>CAWDFZ010000009.1:0-820831 GCA_963801795.1 Ilumatobacteraceae bacterium | reverse complement strand
GTACTCACGAACCCCCAGAGCACCGAAGTAGAGGCGACGCGCTGAAGGTCGTCCATGGTGTACTGGATGGTCACGTCATTATTGGCAGTCGAGGAGGTAAAACTAAGCTGAATCGACGTTGGCTTGCCGCCGAGCCAGTTCAGGTTCGCAGCCGGCGAGGCACCCGGAGTGGTCGAGTTCGCCCCCGTCGAGAAGGTGAAGCTGAATAGCGGCATGATGGTCTCAAGTATCGCGCTAGTTGACAGTAGAACAAACCGGGTCCAAAATCAAGAATACTCGGCAAAGCTCCAGCGGGACAACTGGGAAACACTGTGGAGCCCAAGTCATGGCGGATCGCAAGTCTAACCCACCGACACTGCGCAACAATCGCAATCAGGACCCAGAGGACTTTCACGGCCCCGGTTATTCGAATGACGCATCGGGTTGGGTTCGCGGTGCCGGCGAGGATGCGACGACAAAACCCGGCTTCGATAAGGGCCAGTCCTATCGGCGCGCTGACAAGGGTGACGACTTGGGCAGCGGCCATGACCCGGCGATTATCAGAAAGCCCGAGAGGAACGTGCCATGAGCCGGGACGTCGAACGCGTACTCGAACGGCAACTACAACGGCTCCAACTGGAAGAGCAAGCCGCGACCTCCGACTACAATGCCCACCTGTATAACCACGACGACGACGCGCCGCTGACGCGATGAGCAGATCGTCGAGGCTCCGGGGCCAGCGCGACACTCTGGTCAGCCAGTATCGGGCAGAGCTTGAGCGGACCACATATCGAGCGCCCTACGTCACGAGGAGACCCGGCGGCCCGTGGCCCCTCGAAATGGACGCCACGGACCTCGCCAACCTCATGAACACGACCCGCTATGCGGCAAGGGCTTTACCTCTCACGACTACAACAACCTTAGACCGGCCTCGGTGGATATAAATCCGCCCGCGGGCTGGAGAGCAAATAAATGACCATCGCCGACAACCCGGAAGCGCTCGCCGCTTTATCCGCCACCTTGGGGGCGAGCTAATCGAGGCGCGACATTTCGATTCGAAATTCCGCTGGCCGAGACCCGCCGGGTTATTCCCGAAATCAACAAACTCGGCCTGCGGTGCGAGAAGGTCAACGAACGAACCGACACCGCTGCCACCACCGGGCACGCTATCACCGTCGCCACCATTGAGCTTCGACGCCAGCCGGCGGAAAAGAGCGAGTACGAACAGGAACGCAGCCTGATGGCTATGCATCATTCGGTGACACGACCCTGCGGAGGACTGCGACGCTTTCCCCGGCGTCACCAGTCAACCACCCAGGGACCACCTACGAAGATAGAAGGTTAGACCCATGGCTAAAATCAAACGGGAGCGGATGATAGGTGTCACAGTCGCCATCAACTCGGCTCTGGCGCTGGTCGAGGACTTCACCGTGGTAAAACCGTCTGCTTATTGTCGCGTCGCGATTCTGGAACGACTCGTAAAAGACGGCTTTATGCAACACCCAGCCGCAGCGCACTTGCACAACAATAATACCCCGCAAAAAGTCGCCGCTGAATAATTCAGGGGAGATTTCATGGCTATTAAATCCGCGTATCGGGAAAAACCCGCCGTCGAAACTCCCGCGCCGAATATCCCGAACTCCCTCCGAAAAGCTCCACGTCGAGCTTATTGATAAGAGCGACCCGGACAAGGGCACGGTTGCCGCTATCGACACAGCGATACCCACCGATGAGGCCACGCTGGCGCTCCAGAAGCAGCTAGCCGACCTACGGAAATCGGAGGAATTGCAGCGCCAGTACGCTATGCACCAGCACGCCGTCCAGATGTCACAGCGTGCGCAGCCGCAGACGCGTGTTCAATTCCTGCAATCCCAAGGCCTGACCAAAACCGAGGCCGAGTCGGTTCAACTCGCGCGAAGACATCATGTCCTCGATGTCGAACCAACAGTTGGCTAGCGAAGCAGCAGCAGAGGCTCTTGCCGCCGGCATTGAACGGGATAGCCCCGAATTCTTCCAAGCCGTCGAGGAGGGTTTCGCCAAGCGCCTGCAAGCAGCAGAGCAGCCGGCACCAGCGCCGGCTTTCTTCGCCCCTAGGCCGGCACCCTCGCCGGCACCGGCAGCACCAGACAGAAGCGGCATGTACTCGGCCCCGGTATCGCGCGGAACACCGTCAGGTGAGACTGGCCAGAGGCCGGTGAGGACGATCCGGCTGACTGCAGAAGAACAAGAATACGCCAGGGTCGCCGGCATTAGAAGTTCTGTCCGGACACTTTAGGCCGGATTACAAAGTTTTCTAAGCATGAGCCGAATTGAGGCGAGGTGCAGGAACGCAAGCGCTTTTCGATTGCGGTTCTCCCAATCCTTGGCGAGCCTTCGGCAGCGATTGAGCCAGGCAAGCGTGCGCTCGACAATCCAGCGTTTGGACAAGACAACAAACCCTTTGGCCCGATCAGAGCGCTTGACGATTTCCACGTTCAGATGCGGGCGAACTTTGGCTAGCGCGGTGCTGAATTCCGGCCCCTGATAGCCACCGTCAGCGAACAGCTTTTGAAGAAAGGGAAACATCCCGAACAGGGTCGCCATGACGAGAATGGCTCCATCTCGATCTTGGACGTTGGCAGGATGGACAACAGCGTGAAGCAGCAGGCCTAATGTATCGACGAGAACATGCCGCTTCTTGCCCTTGATTTTCTTGCCGGCGTCGTAACCCGGCGCATCGATGCAGGCCCCCCTTTTTCGGCGCTTTTCACGCTTTGGCTATCGATGATGGCGGCACTCGGACTGGCTTCCCGTTGCGCTTGTTCACGACACTGGTCATAAAGCGCGTGGTGGATGCGCTGCAATGTGCCGTCATAGGTCCACAGATCAAAATAGTCGTAGACCGTGCTTTTCGGGGGCAGGTCTTTCGGGATTGCGCGCCACTGACAGCCGGTCGACAGAACGTACATAAGACCGTTCACCACCTCGCGCATGATCACCGTCCGTTTGCCTCCGCCAGACTTGCCGGGCGGAATGAGCGGTACCATCAGCTCCCATTCCTCGTCGGTCACATCGCTCGGATAGCGCAACTTGCTGCGGTCATAGCGCGCGCGATTCCTGCTCGTCCACATCGGTGCCCCCTCGAATCAAGCCACCACTCTTGAATCACAACTGATTCACTTGATTCAAGAACTCTCCGGACGGACACTTAGCGATGTCGAATATGCGCGACAGAAGCAGAAGCTGGCTCAGGCTAAAGCCGCCGGGGACTACGGGGAGCGGCGATGACTTTCCCTCGGTAGGCACTCCTGTCCCCTGCCGGCTCGGCGCGGACGTTTGGTTTCCTTTCCCAGCGTCCGCGCCGCAGAATTAGGAGCACCCGATGGCCGATGACAGCGAACTCACCGAGGAGGAACTGGCCCAAGTCAACCGCGCATGGCGCGGGCTAGTCGGGCAGCATGCGCACCAGGGCCGGACCTACTATGAAATGCCGCCTG
The DNA here is from genome assembly GCA_963801795.1 of Ilumatobacteraceae bacterium. Taxonomy (GTDB): domain Bacteria; phylum Actinomycetota; class Acidimicrobiia; order Acidimicrobiales; family Ilumatobacteraceae; genus Sva-07. The sequence goes on along the minus strand of CAWDFZ010000009.1, from coordinate 817,376 downwards.
TGCGCGGGATGGCACCGCCGGGGGCCTATCGAGTACCAAAGAACGTGATTGCCGCCCTCGGGCAAGGCGACATGAAGCTGGGCGGCTACGTCTTGCACGCAAGCTGGGGGTCGAGGACAACCCCGAGCGGCCTGACCTCATGACCCGAATGCCGTGAAGATCGTCGGCAATGGCTCAGCCCGGGACGGCCGGCGCATTCTGGATAGATTTTTCCGACGAGTTCCGGCAGGGGGCGCAGCCTCGCAATAATCAATCGAGCAACCCGACGGACATTCTCCCGATAGGGTAATCAGATGACGCCGTGCTCCGACCCGCTCGATGATGAAGTCGTGTGGCATAAGCTGATAGCAGACTACGTCAACCACCCGATGAACTATGGAACGGACATCCACGCCGTCGGGACAATAGCCCTCGCGGCAGGTATCGACCCGAGCCGAGCGATTGCCAGGGTACTAGCCTATTACCACCATGACGCATCGAGGGGCTTGCAATGAGTCATCCGAGACTCAAGGGTGACTGGACCTCGTGGCGTGACAAGCCTCGCGCCGCCAACGCCGGCACCGAGGAGAAGCGGAAGCAGGGCGAAAGGTGGGCGGCGCTCAACGAGTTTGTTCGACGCAACGGCGGAGCGGTTACGTCCGTACCGGGCAACAGGAACCGCTACGGGTCGAGAGTCCGAAGGGCTCCGAGTTGCCGGCGAAGCTCGCCGAGTTGGGATACAACGTCGCGGCGCATGGAACCATCACGCGCGTCACTGGCGCACAGCCAGTCTCCCCGAAGGTCGAGCGCGCTACCAGAACGGTGCCGTCCGCCTTCGCTGAAATGGACGTGCTGGAAATCCGGCTAGACGGACGGTGACGTGAAATGCCGAAACTGCCGCAAGTAAACTTTTGTTACACGCAACTCCTAACAATGCGAGTTTTAGATTCCGCTAAGTCATTGATGTTTGTTCGACAAAACAAAAACCTAAAAACCGACTGTGCTATGATGTGTCATTCTCATGGAGAGGGTGACATAAACAAACAAACCATCCAGGACGTCCGAGACGCAAAACTTGAGGCTCTACACCGCAAGCTAATGCGAACGGTGCGCGCCATTGATGAACTGCGCAGCAAGCGCAAGAAGATGGTCACCGGCAAGATCAAGGTGCCCCCACCGCCGCCGGTAAAGGTGTCGTTCTCAGACCTTTCAACGACGACTTGCCGGATTTTGCCGACCGCCCGGTCGCCCCCGGAACTAGTGGGCCTTGTTGAAACCATGGCGCTGAACCGCTCGGGGTCGAACTCTTTGACGGGACCCGGCCGCCGGCTCCGGTCACGCTGCCGAAACTTGGACTTCGACAACATCGACATCGAGGCCATCGAGCGGGCCGCAACCGCTGCCAAGTTTGCCGAACACCGCATAGGCGACGCCTGGGCGGCAATAGCGCAGACCGAGCGGGAGACCTACACCCGCTGGAAGGCTATCGCCGCAGCCCTGGTTATCGGACGCAACCACGCGCTTCGCGTCAGCAATGCCGATACACCGAACGGTGCCCACTACACTGCGGCGCTGACGGACTGGCTCAAGCAGAACTTCGGCAATCGACCAATGCCGAAGGCAACGCGCTACTGGTGTTGCCGGCTGCATGAGAACCTGTCCGACATCGAGAAGTGGCGGGCGACGCTGCCGGAGAGCCGGAGAGCGAAACTTATCAACCCCCTGTCGGTCTGCCGGGGCTGGCTCCGAGCCACACAGCCCAAGAGCAGATGCGCCGACGATCCGGTGAAGGCCGCTGCCCTCGCGTGGCAGCGCTTCCGTAGCTGCCTGGAACGACTGCCGGCGGATAAAGCGCCGCCGCTATGGCAACTCATAGCGGCCGAAGCTACAATTCACATCGGTTCGCACAGCTACACCAAGGGCAGTTCCTCCGGCCAGCGGCGGGGTCGGGACAACGAAGGCGACCTGCGGCCACCCTTGGTGTTTCGGTACTCATCCGTCTAAGCGCGCCAACCGCCGCATCCCCTCTGCACAACCAAGCACTGCCGCCCCGATCAGGCCGCGCCGCTTCTCGGCTGCTCAACTCTGGCAACAGAAGCCCGAGCAGATAAACGTTGCTGTGGGCAGTGCCTCGTTTCCCGCCGCAGCCTCCAGTGCCTCATCGGAGACTTCGTAGCTAAGTAGAGATCCCTCTTCGTCCTCGCGTCGTTCACGGCACTGAAATCCCATCATCTGCGCTCCGGCAGCTTGGCGATGTTGGCAGCGCTGGCTTTAATGCAGATCAAGGACCTCATTGTTAGGCTATTTTGTTCGTTTCTTGCGACTTCGGAAATGCTCCTTGCCCGAAAAATGAGAAGTCCCGATTCAAACACCGAACGCTATCCCCCCGGTATTGCGATCCTGCGAGGACTCCGGAAGGCTCGCCCTGTTTATCAACGGACAGCGCGTCAATGTTCAGCGCGGTCAAGCTCAGCTAGCACTGATGGCCTGTCTCCTCGACAACCTGGGTCGAGCGGTCCCCCATAGACGGCTGTTTAAGTCATCGGGCGCAAGTAATTGGTCCAGCCGGCACCTATTGCGCCAATACATGTCGATGCTCAGGGAATTGCTGCTTGCAAATAAAGCGCCCGTTGTCATCGCGACAGTCCATGATGTCGGGTACGCGCTTTGCGAAATCGCAGAAAATCCGCGCCACACTTCGAACAACGGCGTGTCGCGTTTGGCAAAATCCGTGCGACATTGGCGCATCGCGGCCGGGTTGACCCAAACTGCCGTTGCGAAGCAATCTGGCGTGAACCGCTCCTATCTCAGCCATTTGGAAAGCGGCCGCCGCAAGCCCACCCTTGCTAGGCTCCAACGCCTAGCGAAAATTCTTAACGTGGCGCCAGGGTACTTTCTTTGAAGTTTCCATCGGACTTGCCGGACCTGCAGTGCATGAAACTTTTGCTACTCTGCGGCATCGTCGGCATCGAGGTCGGTATTCCTGGTCAGATAAGCCCGATCTGAAGTTGGACCCGGGGTTCCTGGAGCACCTCAGACTGTCGCCACGGGCCGTCATCGGCCCCGGAGCACGCTTCCTAGAGTTCTTTTTTACGGGGCCCTACGCCGATGACGCAACCCAGGAGGAGGAGATGGAATTATTGCATCGACGATGTTGCAGTCTCGACGTTCACAAAGAGACGGTGGTGGCCTGCCTGCGCCTTGTATCCGATGGCCAGGTCACGACCGAAGTTCGCACCTTCCAGACGACCACGGCGGAGCTTCTACGTTTGTCAGAGTGGTTGGCGGCAAACGAGTGCACGCATGTGGCAATGGAGGCAACCGGCGTCTACTGGAAGCCGGTGTGGCACATCTTGGATGATGGGGAGTTTGAGTTGGTGTTGGCGAATGCTGCGCATGTAAAGAACGTGCCGGGCCGCAAGACCGACGTCAACGATGCGATGTGGCTGGCCGAGCTGTTGGCGCACGGTCTGATCCGGGCGAGCTTCGTGCCGGACACGCAGACCCAGGAGATGCGCAACCTGCTGCGCACGCGCAAACAATTGGTTCGTGAGCAGTCGAGCCACGTTCTCCGGGTGCAAAAAGACACTCGAAGACGCCAACATCAAATTGAACTCAGTTCTCACCGACTTGATGGGCTAGAGCGGCCGCGCAATGATGAAGGCGCTGATTGCCGGTGAAACGAATCCCACCAAACTGGCCAGCCTTGCTGATCCGCGAGTGAAGGCGTCACATGAGGAGCTCCGCGAGGCCCTTCGCGGCCGCGTGACGAAGCACCATCGCTTCCTGCTGTGCCTTCATCTCAATCAGATCGACGCTCTCGATGTTGCTATGGCCACGCTCGACGCGCAAGTGGAGGCAAACCTCGGGCCCTTTCGCACCGCAGTCGACCTCATCATGTCGATCCCGGGCATCAAGAACCTCAGCGCTCACGTCATTATCTCCGAGATCGAAATCGACATGAGCCGATTTCCTTCGGACGCACATCTCATCTCGTGGGCTGGCGTATGTCCGGGCAACGATGAGAGTGCCGGCAAGCGTCGATCCAATCGCCTGCGCAAGGGCGTTCCTTGGCTCAAAACCACGCTGGTGCAGTGCGCGTGGGCGGCGGTAAAAAAGAAAAACCGCTACCTGCAAGCCCAATTCTACGCATAAAAGTTCGGCGTGGCCCCAAGAAGGCGATCATGGCCGTCGCCGCCTCCATCCTTACCGCCATCTACCACATGCTCAAGGACGGGACGATGTATCAGGACCTCGGCTGTAATCACTTCGATCGCCGTTCCACTAACCAGCAAAAAAAACGCCTAGTCAAACGGTTGACCGACCTTGGCTACGCGGTGGAGATCAAGCCACTCGCCGCCTGAGCCGTCCTTGTGGCACCGCCTGGGAGTTTGTGGCAGCTCCGTGCTCGTTAGTTTCGTCCTAGGGCGGCGTGAAGCGTCGGGCCTCGGCTTGTCGATCATCGGAACCTGAGACGAGAGAGATCCCGGCAGTGCTTGGCTGGAGCGGGACATGCCGGGGCCTCCCCTGCGTGGCCGGGAACCCATCCCCCCGGCAGGCTCATTGAACCCCGGCGCGAGTTAACAGAACCTTTCGGCGAGCCGCGCAGGCGCCTATCATGACTTTATGCAGCCATGAAGTTACGTTTCTGCGTCGCCTGCGGTACAGACGACGTTGTTCCGTTCGGGTTCGATGGTACCCAGAGAGCCCGTGACGAGTAGCAGGAGAGCGCGCCCCTTCTCGGTCAGCAACACCCTTCGCCGGTGCAAATTGGACGGGTCCCGTACGGCTTTAACTGGGCCTAGTCCCGGACCGCCAGTGCGTGACCTCTCACCGATATCGCGCAGGCACCGGGACATGGAGATACGATCCATGCCGGCGCCCCGCGCGTAGGCGCCAGGCCACTTGCCCTCATCGAGGGCAACCATCAGGAACGTGGTGACGTAGCGTACTGGTATCCACCCGCGCAGATTATCGAAGGGTTTGAGTGCCCCAAGTAGCTCCTCAATCGTCATCCCACGAATCGCTTACCCTCACCAGCCGCCAAACCTGTAGTTGATCCCAAACAGCACGGTCTGGATGTTGCGGTTGGCGGTTGTCGGACAACACATCACCAGGCGTCAGCGCCGCTATGGGCGACGGGGTTGGGACAGTGAAGCTGTTGCTGGACAGCTTGATGTAATCATATTCGATCTTCGCCGACCAGGGTCCGGCAAAAGCCCATTCAACGCCTCCGCCAACCGTCCAACCAGTGTTCCAGCCGCCACTGGAACTGGTGAAAGACCCGGGGAACGTCCCGGTCTCGTTGATCGTGAAACTTTGGTTGCCCACCCAAGCGCCGCCCCCTTGGCGTAAAAGAGCCAATGGTCTGCCGCGAAACCGATGCGGCCAGTCAAAGTCGTAAGCCATCTATTCGTCGAGATGCCCTGAAGAGTGTCGCCGTTAGCTGCAATAATTCCGGCACTCGCGTTGTTCTGGTTTGCAAGCCAATCGAACTGTCCTTCGACGCCGAGGACGAGGGCGCCCATCTGCCAATTGCCACCAACTTGGCCGCCGCCGGTAAAGACAGCATTGCTGGTCGGAAGGGTAAATCCGATGCCAGCGGCGTCGGGAAAGCTGCCCAATTCCGCGCGGCGCCAGCGTTTCCACCAATATAGATGCCGGTCCAACTGAATGGCGGAGCGACCGGTATGTAGGCAGCCGGCGCCCGAGGCGGTGGGGCGGGCATGGGAAGATCAGCTGCGAGAGCCTGCCCACAGAGCAGCCCCGTCGCCAAAGCAAATGCAACGCGCTTCATACGCGCCTCCCTTCCCTAGCCAGCCCTGCCGGAACATAGCCGAAGACATCCCCGGATGCTGTGACCTTCGAGGCACACTCCCCAAGAAAAAACGATCAGACTGGGTGCCCCGCCAATAATGCGGAACATAGCCGAAGACACCCCCGGATGCTATGACCTTCGAGGCACACTCCCGAGAAAAAACGATCAGACTGGGATCATGCCTGTTGAATTATTACACTGCGGGCGGACGATTGTCGATTGGCATTATTGGCAGGGTCTATTTAGTAGCGGGGAGAACGACGATGGGAACCAAACCTTACCCGCTCTCCCCTTGGGAGTACCGGGTAAAGCAATTCCTGAAGGTTGAATTGGCTCGCGCCGATATAGGATACCGGGAACTGGCGGAACGACTAACAAAGTACGGGCTGAAGGAGACTGACGCCAGCATTGAGAATAAGATCAATCGGGCAACGTTTTCGGCAACGTTCTTATTGGCGACGTTGAAGGCAATAGGGGCCGACGTAATTAGGCTGGAGGCGGTTTGACCCTTCGCAGGGGCGCGCCGAGGGCGGCGGATACACCAGCGACTTGCCATCCTGACCTCTTCACGTGAAGCAGGCGGCCTTGTCCTCGACGGCCCAAGGCGGCGGAAAGCGGCGGGCCTCGGGCTTGTCGATCATCGCACTATCGCTCACTCGCGATTGCGAGCCGTGCTCGCCGAGGCGCAGGCGGCCCAGAGGAACGGAAATCCACCCCGACCGGCAATGGCCGGGGCTGAGGATTACCCTCTCCTCCCCGGCTGAGGCTTAAGGCTTGGTTGAGAGAAGCCGGAAAGGGGTAACGCCTGCACTGCGTGCCCTGCAGGATGGCCCGCAGACCTTCGAGCGTGGCGTCCTGGCCGGTGGTCGGAACCGTGAGGCCCGCGTCGGCCAGCACCTGCTGCGCAGCCAGCGACAGACCGTCGTTGGCGACGAGCACGCCGTCGATCTCACCACCGGCAGCGGTGAGGAGCTGTTCGAAGATCACGCCACCTTCGGCGTTGTCCCAGTCCGGCACCGCTTCTTCGCCGACGGTCTCGATACCGCTGTCGGCGATGGCGTCCTGGTAGCCCTGCTTGAACAGCGTGGCGTTGTTGTCGGTCGGCGAACCGTGGAGCTGGATGATCCTCTTGCCTTCGACGTCGCCAGCGCCGCCGAGGCACTCGATGATGCCTTCGCCCTGGGCGGTACCGACGGCGACGTTGTCGAACGACACGTAGACGTCAGCGGCGCCACCGAGCGTGAGGCGGTCGTAGTCGATGTTCTTGACACCGGCGTCGGCAGCCTTCTCCTGGATCGCCGCACCCGACTCGGAGTCGAGGTTGACGATGGCGAGCACGCCCACGCCGTCGGCGATCATCTGATCGGCGATGGTGGCCATGTTGTTCTTGTCGCCTTCGGCGTTCTGGATGTCGCACTCGATGCCGGCATCGGCGCAGGCCGCCTCGATGAGCGGACGGTCGAACGATTCCCAGCGGACCGACGATGCGGAGTCGGGCAGGATGAACCCGACCTTCGCCGCCGCCACCGGCGGCCGGTGCAGCTGCCTTCGGCCGGTGCGGCGCTGTCGGCGGGTGCCGCCGATCCGGCGGTCGTGTCTGCGGTCGAACCGCTGTCGTCGTCGCTACCGCAGGCCGTCGTGACGAGCACGAGTGCTCCGACGATGCATGCAGCCCGACGTGTGGACTTCTTCATGTTCGGTCTCCCCCTCTGGAGTGTGAGCCCGGGTAGGTCCCGGCAGTGTGTTCAGCCGTTCAGCTGTCGTGCGGTGACGAGGCCGCCGGGCGAACGAGTCCGCCCGGTTTGTAGTCAGAATCGACAAACGTCTTCGCAGTTTGATTCACCGCAGTCGGCGATGTCAAGCACTGGACCGCTGTGATGGACGACGGCGATCAGCCGAAGGCCACGCTGCCGGCCAGCCGCGCATCACCCGGGCCGGGTCGGCGACGAGTCGCGGAAGGCCAACTCGGCCGCGCCGACCGTCACCGCCTGCGGGCCGAGCGCCGCACCGACGACGAGCACGTCGCGCGCGCATGCCCATGTAGCGCAGTTGCGCGAGTTCGGCGTCGAGCGATCGCGGATGGCCGGCAGGATGCGGCTGAACAGGCCACCGAGCACGACCGTGTCGGGGTCGAACACGTTGATCAGCCCGGTGATGCCCGTCGCCAGCCACCGAGCCTCGACGTCGAGCGCCGACGATCGTCGTCGGTTCGCAAGCGGCGATCCGCGCGACCAACTCGTCGACGGCGCGTCCCGCCGCCGTCCTCGTCGAGCCCGGCCCGGCGCAGCAGCGCCCGCTCGCCGACCTCGGTCTCCCAACAGCCGATGGCGCCGCACCGGCAGACCTCGCCGGCCGGGTTCACCGGGAAGTGCCCGACCTCGCCGGCGAAACCCGAGTGACCGCTCACCGGCCGGCCGGCGGTGACGAAGCCGCCGCCGACGCCGACCTCGCCGGTGACGAACAGCATGTGGTCCGACCCGATCCCGGCACCGAACCGGGACTCGGCGAGCGCGCCGAGATCGGCGTCGTTGCCGACCAGGCACGGCAGCCCGAGCTCGAGCGCGTCGTCGAGCAGCGAGGCGATCGGCGTGTGCGTCCAACCGAGGTTCGGCGCAGCGACGACGACGTTGTCGGACTCACGGATCAGCCCGGGCACCGACACGCCGACGCCGATGATCCGCCGGGCGACCGAGTGGCGTCGGCTCACCGACGACGACGTGGCCACCCGGCGCACGAGCCCGACGACGTCGCTCACGGTCTCGGCGACGGCGACCCGCTCCCGCGGGCGAGCACGCCGGACCGAGCTGACGATCGATCCGTCGAGCGCCACGACCGCCACGCCGATCTCGTCGACGAAGATCTCGATCGCCAGCGCGCCGACGTGGCGATCGTCGATCCGCACGACCGGCGACGGCCGCCCCGGGCTGCCGTCGGATTCGGGTGCTGCCTCGATCACGAGCTGCAGCGTCCTCGAGCTCGCCGACGAGACCGGCGATCGCACTCCGTGTCAGGCCGGTGGCGGCGACCGAGCTGCGATCGCGACGCCGGACCGTGGCGCCGCAGCTGGTCGAGCACGACCGCGAGATTGGCCCGCCGCACGGACGATGCACGGACCGCCACGACCATGGTTGCACTGTAGACCTGAGTTTGTCATAGTTGTCAACAAACACGTCGGAGGGGATGCCGGCAGTCCGCCGAGCCCCTCACCTGAGAAATCACAGGACCGAGGACCAACATGAGCACTCCATTCTTCCCCGACGTCGACGCCATCCGCTTCGAAGGCCGCGAGTCGGACAATCCCCTCGCCTTCCGGTGGTACGACGCCGACCGGGTCGTGGCCGGCCGCACGATGGCCGAACACCTGCGCTTCGCGGTGTGCTACTGGCACTCGTTCAACTGGGACGGCTTCGACATCTTCGGCGCCGGCACGCTCGACCGGCCGTGGCTGCCGTCGAACGACCCGACGGTCGATCCGCTGGTCGCCGCCCGCTCGAAGATGGACGCCGCGTTCGAGTTCGTGTCGAAGCTCGGCGTGCCGTTCTACTGCTTCCACGACCGCGACATCGCGCCCGAGGGAGCGACGTTCGCCGAGTCGTGCCGCAACCTCGACGAGATGGTCGACCTCGCCGGCGAGCACCAGGAACGCACCGGCGTCAAGCTGCTGTGGGGCACCGCCAACCTGTTCTCCAACCCCCGCTTCCAGGCCGGCGCGGCGACGAATCCCGACCCGGAGCTGTTCGCGTTCGCCGCCGCGCAGATCGCCCACTGCATGAACGCGACGCATCGCCTGGGCGGCGCGAACTACGTGCTGTGGGGCGGGCGGGAGGGCTACGAGACGCTGCTCAACACCGACATGCCGCGCGAGATCGACCAGCTCGGCCGGTTCTTCAACATGGTCGTCGAGCACAAGTACGCCATCGGGTTCGAGGGCACGATCCTGATCGAGCCCAAGCCGTTCGAGCCGACGAAGCACCAGTACGACTACGACGTCGCCGCGGTGCATTCGTTCCTCACCCGCTACGGGCTCGAGAACGAGGTGAAGGTCAACATCGAGGTGAACCACGCCACGCTGTCGGGGCACGACTTCCACCACGAGGTGGCCGCGGCGTTCGCCAACGGGATCTTCGGATCGATCGACGCCAACGCCGGCGACGACCGCCTCGGTTGGGACCTCGACCGGTTCCCGGTGTCGGTCGAGCAGATGACGCTCGGGATGCTCGAGATCCTGCGCGGTGGCGGGTTCACGACGGGCGGGCTGAACTTCGACTCGAAGCTGCGCCGCCAGTCGATCGACCGCAACGACCTGTTCCTCGCCCACATCGGCGGCGTCGACACGATGGCCCACGCCCTCGTGGTCGCCGCCGACATCCTCGAGACCGGCACGCTCGATGCCCGCCGCGAGGAGCGCTACGCGGGTTGGTCGGGCGACCTCGGCCAGTCGATCCTCGACGGCAAGCAGACGCTGGCGTCACTCCACGAGCGCGCCCTCGCCGACGACCCCAAGATCGTCCGCGCCAGCGGCCAGCAAGAGCAACTCGAAAACCTCGTCGCCAGACACATCGACCTCGCCACCTGAACCTGTCGCGCGGGGTCAGGCACTTCGCAACAGGTTGCGCTGGGCGAACGAGCTCGTCGAGCACGCGTCCGTGCAGCGACGACAATCCTCGATCGCGGGTGGCCGCGACGCGACCTCGACGGGCAATGGTCCGCACGCTCGACGCCGTCGCAAGGTGGAACCGGTCGGCGAGGTCGGTGGTCGGCGCGAGGCGGAGTTCGGTCGCCAGCATGAGCGCCACTGTCCGCGCGGCATTCGATCGCCCGGGCGCCGTCGATGTGATCGATCCCACGCTCGACCCCGGCGACGGCACCGACGACCTCGAGCAGTCCGTCGATCGACAGGTGATGGCCCAGCTGCACGAGTGCGCCCGCGTCGATCGCATCGGTCGGTTGCGGCGTCTCGACGAAGGCTCGATGCGCCTCGACGTCGGCCCCGACGACAGCGGCGACCTCGCCGAGAGTCAGCCACGGCGGCGCGGCGGCGGCGCCCGAGGTAGACGCCGTAGCTCGACCACCGATAGGCCGCCAGCGACTCGGTCGAGACGAAGGCGAGGGGGTTGCGGTGGACGTAGCGGCGTGAGCTGAGCCAGCTGCTCGTTCGTCGTCGACGTCGACCGAGTGGAACCGTCCACGGAACAGCGGACCGTCACGGCGGTAGCGCTCGTTGTAGGACTGCGTGTACCGGCGTTCGACGGACTGCATCGCACGCGAGAGTCCGCCGATCGGGCAGTGCACGACCAGGTGGAAGTGGTTCGTCATCAGGCAGTACGCGTGGATCTCGACGCCGAAGCGGTCGACGGCGTCGGCGAGCAAGCTCTCGAACTGGACGAGATCGACGTCGTCGCTGAAGATGTCCTGGCGGTCGGCGCCACGATTCATCACGTGGTACCAGCCATCGGGAACGTCGGGGCGAAGCGGTCGTGGCATGACTCAAGGATGAACAGCGGGTGTGACGGCGGCGGGAGTGGCGCAACCTGTTGCGTTGTGCCTGACCCCCGCGACAGGTTGACCGGGCAACAACTGATTTCTCCTATGGCGGTAGGGGTAATTCGGGAAGTGGCGTAGAATCGCCCACGTGAACACGCTCTTTCGGGTCGAGGGGTTGCACGTGCGGCCCGCCGCGAACGACCTGGCCGCCGAACGGCCGGCGATCCTGCGGGGCCTCGACCTCACGGTGAACGCCGGCGAAGTGCACGCCATCATGGGCCCCAACGGCTCGGGCAAGTCGACCCTCGGCAGCACGCTGATGGGCTCGCCCGAGTACGAGGTCACCGCCGGCACCATCGAGTTCATGGGCGACGACGTCACCGAATGGCCGACCGACGAGCGGGCCAAGGCCGGCATGTTCCTCGCCTTCCAGTACCCCCAGGAGATCGCCGGCGTCTCGGTCATCCAGTTCCTCCGCCAGGCCCAGTCGGCCCGCAAGGGCATCGACCTGTCGGTGCTCGAACTGCGCCTCGCCACGATGGACTGGATGAAGCGGCTCGGCATGGACTCGTCGTTCGTCGACCGCTACCTCAACGAGGGATTCTCCGGCGGCGAGAAGAAGCGCAACGAGATCATGCAGATGGCGATCCTCGAACCCGAGCTCGCCATCCTCGACGAGACCGACTCCGGCCTCGACATCGACGCCCTGCGCGTCGTCGCCCGGGGCATCCGCGAGGTCCGCGTCGACCGGCCGTCGATGGGTGTCGTCCTGATCACCCACTACCAGCGCCTGCTCGACGAGGTCACCCCCGACCACATCCACATCCTCGTCGACGGCCGCATCGTCGCCACCGGCGGCATGGAACTCGCCGAGCAACTCGAACGCGACGGCTACGACGCGTTCCGCCCGACGGCCGGCGACATCCAGACGGCGACACTCCGGTCGGTGCCAGCGCCGGCGGATCGACGGTGTCCGGGTCGACGGTGCGGGGAGCTGAGCACGATGACGCTCGACGTCGCCACGATCCGCAAGGAGTTCCCGATCCTCGACCGCGAGATCGACGGCGCCCCGATCGTCTACCTCGACTCGGGCAACACGTCGCAGAAGCCGCGGCAGGTCATCGACGCGATGTCGACGTTCCTCGAGCAGTCGTACGCGCCGATCAACCGCAGCTCGTACCGCCTCGCCGGTGAGGCCACCGATGCCTACGAGCACGGCCGCCGGTCGATCGCCCGCTTCATCAACGCGCCGAGCGCCGACGAGGTCGTGTTCACGAAGAACGCCACCGAGTCGATCAACCTCGTCGCCCAAACGTGGGGTCGGACCAACCTGACGGCAGGCGACGTCGTGGTGCTCACCGAGATGGAGCACCACGCCAACATCGTGCCCTGGCACATGCTGGCGGCCGAGCGCGGCATCGAGATCCGCTGGATCCCGCTCACCGCCGACGGCCGCCTCGACACCGCCGACCTCGGCCGCCTGCTCGACGGCGCCAAGGTGCTGTCGTTCACGGCGATGAGCAACGTGCTCGGCACGCTGCCGCCGGTCGCCGAACTGTGCGCCGCCGCCCACGACGCCGGTGCGCTGGCGATCGTCGACGCCTGCCAGTTCGTGCCGCACAACGTCACCGACGTCCAGGCGTGGGACGCCGACTTCGTCGCGTTCTCCAGCCACAAGATGTGCGGGCCGTCGGGCATCGGGATGCTGTGGGGCCGCATGGAACTGCTCGACGCGATGCCGCCGTTCCTCGGCGGCGGCAACATGATCGACACCGTCACGTTCGAGGGCTTCACCACGGCACCCGTGCCGGCGAAGTACGAAGCGGGCACGCCGGCCATCGCCGAAGCGGTCGGGCTCGGCGCCGCCGTCGACTTCCTCGAGGCGATCGGGATGGACGCCGTCCGCGAGCACGAGATGGATCTCACCCGCTACGCGCTCGACACGCTCAACGACCGCTTCGGCGACGACATCACGATCTACGGACCCGACGACGTCGAGCACCGCGGCGGCGTGATCAGCTTCGCCTTCCGCGATCTGCACCCCCACGACGTGAGCCAGGTGCTCGACGAACGCAACGTCTGCGTGCGCGCCGGCCACCACTGCGCCAAGCCGCTGATGAAGACGCTCGGCGTCAACGCCACCACCCGGGCGAGCCTGTACCTCTACAACGACCGCGACGATGTCGATGCGCTCGCTGATGCGCTCGACGGTGCAACGGATATCTTCGGACCCTGATGCCTGGCCTCGAAGACCTCTACCGCGAGATCATTCTCGACCACTACCGCACTCCGCGGAATCGTGGCGAGCTCGAGTCGCCACCCGCCGTGGAGTCCAACGGACACAACCCGCTGTGCGGCGACGAGATCACCGTGTACCTGCTCGTCGACGGTGACGGCGACGACGCAGTCGTGAGCGACATCAAGATCAGCGGCCAGGGCTGCTCGATCTCGCAGTCGTCGGCGTCGATGATGTCGCAGGCCGTCAAGGGCAAGTCGGTCACCGAGGCGCGAGCGCTCATCCGACGCTTCAAGTCGATGATGTCGATCGAGGGCAACGAGCCCGAGGAGGGCGCCGACGAGGTGGCGCTCGGCGATCTCGAGGCGCTCCAGGGTGTCGTGAAGTTCCCGGTGCGGATCAAGTGCGCCGTGCTCGGCTGGAACACGTTGAACCAGGCGCTCGACGAAGCCGCCGCCTCCTGACGCCGTGTCGGATCCCGAGTCGCTCGACGCTCCGGCCGCTGTCGTGTCGCCGGACCGTTCGGCGCTCCCGCCCGACCAGGCCGAAGCCCGCGCCCGCGTCGGCCGTGCGCTGCGACGGCTCGGACACAAGCTCGTCGGCCATCACGCCACGGTCGCTCAGCTCGATGCGCTGACCGACGATCTCGACCGCCAGGCGGCGGCGATCGCCGGCAACGACGAACGGGTGCGCGTCATCGAACGGCCCACCGGCGACTGGGGACCGGCTCCGGCGAGCGGCGAGGCGATGTTCAGCTACGACGAGCGGCCGTTCTCCGGGACGCTCGTCGCCGTGGGGTCTCGACCTCGACGTGGTGCGCGACGGCGACGAAGCGGTCGCCGTGGTCACGCTCGACTCCGCCCACGAGGGCGCCCCCGGCCGGTCTCACGGCGGGATCGTGGCAGCACTGTTCGACGACGTGTTCGGCTTCGTGCTGACCATCAACGAGCAGCCCGCGTTCACCGGCGAGCTCACCGTCCGCTACGAGCGCGGCGTGCCGTTGCACGTGTCACTCGAGTGCCGGGCCCGCCTGACCGAGCGCGACGGCCGCAAGATGTACATGACGGCGGAGTTGACCGGCACGGACGACTCCGGCGACCCGGTCGTCTACTGCCGATCGTGGGCGATCTTCATCGCCATCCTGCCCGAGACGTTCGGCCGCGGCGCCTGAACGTCGCGCGTCCGTCCCGAACTGCCGGTCCACAATCCACGTTTGCGTCGGGATTTCCGTCGGACCGGTGCGCCGAAATCCCGACGCAAACGTGACTCGGGCCTTCACTCCAGCTGGTCACGCAATGATTCGAGGTAGGGCAGGGCGGCCTGATCCTTGGGCCGGTTCGCGGCTCGCTTCGACTGGATGACGTCGTCGAGCGCCGCGACCCGCACGGTCACCCCGTCGCGCGATCTCGACCGTCAGCGCGTGGGCATCCCACTCGACGAAGCCACCCAGCCCGCCCGACGGAGCGAACGTCAGGTCGACGTCGCCGAGATCCGTCACCAGGTTGAGCATCAGCGGGAGATTCTCCAGGAAGCGGCCGTCGATCCTGGCCGCCACCGGCTCGTCGCTCGTGCGGATCATCGCGTTCATCCGCCGCAACGCTGCGGCCAGCCGATCGAGATTGGACGACTGCCTCGACGGTACGACGTCGATGTCCTGCGTCGGGAGCGACGAACCGTGAATCACCGAGGCGAATCCGCCGACGACCACGAACTCGACACCCGCTTCGTTCAGGATCCGACAGATCCCGACCGGGTCGAACATCAATCGTCCCCGCGCCGCGACTCACGCGAGTGTTCCCGGATCGCGAGCATGGTGTTCGCCGCGTCGACCATGGTCCGCACGCGCTCGGGAACCGTCATTCGGAGTTGCCGGCGAATCTGGCTGACGTCGACCCCGCGCTCGTCCTCGGTGCCCGCCGGCTCGTCCTCCATGGATCGAGTGTACGACGATGCCGAGATCGGCCGTGGGCGCCTGACGTCCCCCGACGGTTGCCCTCACTGGTTCGAAATCCACGCCCGATCCACGTTTGCGTCGGGATTTCCGTCGGACCGGCGCCCCGAAATCGCGACGCAAACGGTGATTGGAGACCCAACCCAGCGTGATCAGGCGCGGCGGAGGTCGGTGACGACGCCGCCGCTGGCGCGCACGAGGTCGGCCGGCGACAGCGAGAACACGTCGTTCCAGGTGCCGGCGGCGGCCCACACCACGTCGTACTGCAGCAGGTCGGGATCGACGAACACCGGCAGCGCCGACGTGTGCCCGAACGGCGGCACCCCGCCGATCGGGAATCCGGTCGCGCTCGCGCACGACGTCGGCGTCGACCCGCGAGCACGTCGCTCCGCCGGCCGCGGCCGCGAGCTTCTGCTCGTCGAGTTGGTTCGAGCCGCTGACGTAGGCGAGCACGACCTCGCCGTCGACGGCGAAGATCAGGCTCTTCACGATCTGGCCGACGTCGCAGCCGATCGCGGCCGCAGCGTCGGCGGCGGTCTTGGTGCCCTCCGGGAAAGCGGACCGGTTCGACGTCGACACCGGCCGCCCGCCCGGCGTCGATCACCCGTCGTACGTTCCGGTGCACGGTCTCACTCATGGGCGGCGACGGTAGCGGGACCGGCGAGCGGCGAAGATGAACATGCCGAGCAGCGAACAGGTCGCCGCGGCCGCGTACGGGATCCGATAGGAGCCCGCCTCGTCGTACAACCACCCGACGAGCAGCGGGCCGAACGCGGTGCCGACGACCGACACGAGCTGCGAGCGGCCGAAGATCCGCGGGTAGTCACGCACCCCGAACCGCTCCGCGATCAGCAACGGCTGCAGCATCAGGATGTTGCCGATCGTCAGCCCGAACAGGATGATCGCGGCGAAGATCAACCACGTCGTCGACGCCACGCCGAGCGTCACCAGCGCCACCGCCTGCATCCCGGCGAGGATCACGGTGAAGCGCATCATCGGCATCAACTGCACCGTGCGCCCGCCGATCAGCCGTGCCACGACGGACGTCGCGGCGAGCACCGTGATCGCGAACTGCGCGGTGCTCGCGTCGGTGCGGTCCTCGACGAGCTTCACGAGCTGCTGGATCCCACCGACCTGTGAACCGAGGGCGAACACGTACCCGATCGTCACGGCGACGAAGAACCGGGTGCGCACGGCCGACGTCGAAGCGCGTGCCCGTGGCCGGCGCGGCGATCTCGCCCTCGGCGAGCCGTGCACCGTCGGGCGCCCACCCCTCGACCTCGGGATCGGCCCGGATCATCAACCACGCGAACGGCACCGTGCCGACGACGAACACGACCCCGAGCCACGGCGTGCCGGCGGCGAGGCCCTGCGTGTCGAGCAGCCGCTTGGCGAACGGCGTGATGAGGATGCCGCCGACCGACAGCCCCGTCGAGGCGACCGACAGCGCCACCGAGCGGCGGACGTGGAACCAACGGGTGACCACGGTGGTCGCCGGCACCAGACCGGCGGCGGCGAATCCGACGCCGAAGAACGCGTAGTCGACGAACAGCTGCCACTGCTCCTCGACCTGGCCGAGCAGCGCGAGCGAGACGCCGCCGATCACGCCGCCCGCGACGATCACGTACCGGACGTCGTACACGGCGATGATGCGTGCCACGAGCACCCCGACCACGCCACCGACGACGAAGAACAGCGTGGTGGCGAGCGAGATCGTCGCCAGCGGCCAACCCTTCTCGTTGCTGAACGCGTTGAGATAGACCGCCAGCCCGTAGAACCCGAGCCCCGACGCCGTCGTGAGGACGATGAAGCATCCGGCGACGACGCGCCAACCGGGAAAGCGGTCGGCCGGCCTCATCGCCGCGACGCTACGAGAGGAGGCTCGCTCAGCCCGATTCGGCGACGACGCGACCTACAGGGCGAACAGGTCGTCGAGGCCGCCGGCCGACGCACCGTCGGCCGGGGCTTCGGCCTCGTCGGCGAACGCGGCGTAGCCGTCGGTCTCGAGCTGCACGGCGAGCTCGGGTCCGCCGGTCGCCACGATCCGGCCCTGGGCGAGGATGTGCACGTGATCGGGCTTCAGCTCGTGGAGCAGGCGGTTGTAGTGCGTGATCGCCAGCACGCCGAGCGGTTCGGCGTCGCCGTTGCGGTCGTTGCTCATCGCCTCGACCCGGCGGGCGCAGTCGCGCAGCGCGTCGATGTCGAGACCGGAGTCGAGCTCGTCGAGGATCGCGATCCGCGGCTGCGAGGATGGCGAGCTGCAGCGTCTCGTTGCGCTTCTTCTCGCCGCCCGACAGGTCGACGTTGAGCGGCCGGTCGAGGAACCGCTCGTCGAAGCCGATGCGGCCGGCCTCCGCGCGCAGCAGTCGCGTCGAGACCGGCGGACGATCGGCCACGGCTCGCCAACGCCTCGGTGAGCACGTCGTCGAGCATCACACCGGGCACCTCGGTCGGGTACTGCATCACGAGATGGAGCCCGGCGACCGCGCGCTGCCACGCCGGCAGGGCGAGCATGTCGACGCCATCGAGCGTGACCGATGCCGGCGGTGACCTTGTAGCCGGGCTTGCCCATGACGACACCCGACAGCGTGCTCTTGCCGGCGCCGTTCGGACCCATCACCGCGTGGACCTCGCCGGAGCTGACCGTGAGGTCGATGCCGCGTGAGGATCTCCTTGTCGCCGACCGCGGCGTGCAGGTTCTTGATCTCGAGGGTGCTCACGACGCGTGCTCCTTGATCGGCCGACGCGTTCAACCTGACGACGATCGCCCCGTCGACGACCGACGCGTCGGTGCACGGCGATCGGTTGCGTGGCGGGCAGCGTGACCGGCGCGCCGGTGACGAGGCTGAACATGCTGCCGTGCTTCGGACACTCGATCTCGAGCTCGTCGCACCACACCTCGCCGCCCGACAGCGAGTACGTGGGCGTGGCTGCAGATGTCGTCGATCGCGTAGACCTCGTCGCCGATGCGCACGACGGCGACGGGCACGCCGTCGACCTCGAACCCGCGGACGGTGCCGTCGGCGAGTTCGTCGAACGGGCAGACGACGGGTCATGCCGAGGCTCCACCGGTGTGGCCGACAGCGCCGATCCGAGGTCGAGCTTGTTCGACACGCGGAGGCGCAGATCGTCGGCGATGCTCGCCGACCGGCAGCTGGGCGATCACCTCGTCGAAGAATCCGAGCACCACGAGCCGCTCGGCGACCTCCGGGCGCATGCCGCGGCTCTCGAGGTAGAAGCGCTGCTCCTCGTCGATCGGCCCGACCGTCGAGGCGTGGCTGCACTTGACGTCGTTGGTCTCGATGTCGAGGTTCGGCACGCTCTCGGCCCAGGCGCCCTCGGACAGCGTGAGGTTGCGGTTCGTCTGGTAGGCGGTGGTGCCGTTGGCGTGCTTGCGGATCTTGATCAGGCCGGTGTAGACGCTGGCCGCGTGGTCCTGCACCGCACCCTTGAACAACAGGTCGCTCGACGTGTGCGGGGCGTCGTGGTCCTGGATCGTCCGGAAGTCGTGCATCTGGGTGCCGCCGGCGAAGTACAGCGCCACCTGCTTGGTCGAGCCGCCCTTGCCGGTGAGCCGCGCCTCGGTGCGGGCCCGCACGTAGTCGCCGCCGAGGGTGACGGTGGCGAGCAGCGTCGACGAGTCGCGCTCGCCGACCGACTGCTGGTTGCCGATCTGCCAGGTGTCGGTGCCCGTCTCGTTGATCGCGAGGTAGCGCACGCGGGCCGCCTGGCCGGCGCGGACCTGCAGGACGGGCACGACGAGCGCATGGTCGTCCTCCGCGCCGGCGGCGGCGACGAACCGTTCGACGACGGTGACCTCGCTGTCGGGGCCGGCGTCGACGACGAGGCGCGGGAACACGGCGACACCCGAACCGGCGATCGTGTGGGTGACGACGATCGGCTCGGTGATGACCCGGCCGGCGGGGACCCGGATGACCGTCGGCGTCATGAACGCGCGGTTGACCTCGGCGAACACGTCGGGTGTGTCGTCGGGGAACAGCTCGGGCTCGGCGTCGACGATCAGTTCGGCGAGCAGGTCCGACGGGCCCTCGATCGTGGTGTCGACCCGCTCCGGCCGGAACCGGTCGAGGTCGAGCTGATCGATCCGGCTGTACCGCCAGATCTCCTCGTCGGGCGAGGGGAGGGAGGCAGCGACGAAACGCTCGGCAGCGGCCAGACGGATCTCCGCCCAGTCGGACCAGGGGCCACCGGCAGCTCGCACTGCGTCGGGAGTGAACGCAGACACGACCCGAATTCTACGGAGCGAGGGTCGGGAAATTCCCCTACGGCCGTAGGAGAAATTCGACGGCGCCGGACGCGCTGCGTCGCCGTCAGCGCTTGCGGCCGAACATGCGCTTGAACACGTTCGGGCGCCGTCTGGCACGTTCCGCCTCGACCTCGGCCCGGATCGTCGGACCCGGCGTTGTTCAAGATGTCCTCGGCTTCGTCGAGGATGGCCGCGGCCGATCCGTCGTCGAGGCCGGCCGGCTCGGGCGGCGTGGGCGGGACGACGAGCGAGCCGTGGGTCCAGGCGACGTCGGCGAGGCGGCGTTCGAACGCAGGGCACGCCTCGGGGCACCGCCATGGCGCGTCGGGCGCCAGGTCGAGATTGCACTTCCGCACGGTGTCGCCGTTCGGGTACGAACGGCTCTCGAAGTTCTTGCATTCGGTCCGCATCGGCACGCCCCCATGCTACGGCGCGATGCGATTTCACATCAGGCATGGCCGCGCCATACCGCCGATTCGAATGTTGCAGAATGATGACGGCAATGGACGGGTACTAGCACGCGGGCAAACCAGCTCAGCAAGATCCAACGGAGGAACGAATGACCCAACTCGACGAAACCATCGACACGAACGAGTCACCGACGACCAACGAGACGGATCGGCGGGCGATGCTGCGCAAGATGGCGATCGGCGGCGCCGGCGCCGCGGTCGCCGCGGTCGCCCTCGGCCGCACCGCCGAGGCCGGCGATCGACGGCGGCCGCACTCGATCATCGGCATCGGCGGCCGACCAACACGGCGACGTCGCCGACGATCGTCGACGTCACGCCGGACGACCGCCGCTCACCGACGGGTCCGAGCGCGCTCAGCGTCGGCGGAGTACGTGCCGGCGGCCACGCACGCTCGCCGCCGACGTCGGCGGCTACGGCAACGACACGATTCCGAACGGCGTGCACGGCTCGACCACGGTGGCGACCGGCTTCGGCGTCGTCGCAGCTCAGCGACAGCGCCGCCCGGCGGCGCGCAGGTGCCTGCTTGGCCCGAGTCCGTCGCGCGGGCGCGGTCGCCGGCCCGACGCCCGGCGTCGCACGTCGCCGGCGAGCTGTACGTCGACATGGACGGCACCCTGTGGTTCACGGTGCCGGCGCCCACGACGGCAGCGCCGACGCCGTGCGATTCGTCCAGCTCGCCGGCACCGCCGACGAGCGGCGCGTTCCACGCCATCGCTCCCCAGCGTGCCTACGACTCCCGTCTCAGCCGCGTACACGCCGAACGGGCCGCTGGCGCCGAACGCATCGCGCGTCGTGAGCGTGGCCGACGGCCACAACGCCGCCGGCGCGGTCACCCTCGCAGACGCGGTACCGGTCGGCGCGACCGCGGTGGAGATCAACCTGACGGCGGCGGACCCGACCGACCGGAACTTCCTGGCGGTGGCGCCGGGCGATGCGACGGCGACGTCGACGTCGCTGCTCAACTGGAACCTCGGAGTCACGCAGATCGCCAACTCGATCACGGTCAAGTTGGACGCCGATCCGTAAGATCAAGGTGTTCTGCGGCGATCAGGCCGGCAGCACCCAGTTCATCGTCGACGTCTTCGGCTACTACCTCTGACCTGCATCGGCCAGCCTGCAACGGTCGATCTGAAACGCCCGGGGTCTGACCCCGGGCGTTTTCGCGTTCAGCCGACGGAGCCGTCCATCTGGAGCTCGATCAGGCGGCTCCACTCGACGGCGTACTCCATCGGCAGCGTCTTGGTGATCGGCTCGATGAAGCCGTTGACGATCATGCCCATCGCCTGCTCCTCGGAGAGGCCGCGGCTCATCAGGTAGAAGAGCTGCTCGTCGGCGATCTTCGACACCGTCGCCTCGTGGCCGACCTGCGACGTCGCGCTCGCCGATCTCCATGTACGGGCAGCGTCTTCGACGTCGACTGCTCGTCGAGGATCAGCGCGTCGCACTCGCACGTGGCTCTTCGCGCCGGTCGCGCCTTCGTCGATCCGCACGAGGCCGCGGTAGGTGGTGATGCCGCCGTCCTTGCTGATCGACTTCGAGACGATCTTCGAGGTCGTGTTCGGCGCGGCGTGGACCATCTTGGCCCCGGCGTCCTGATGCTGGCCGGCGCCGGCGTAGGCGACCGACAGCACCTCACCCGTGGCGCCCTCGCCGACGAGGTACACCGACGGGTACTTCATCGTGAGCTTCGAGCCGATGTTGCCGTCGATCCACTCCATGTGGCCGTACGCCTCGACCCGGGCCCGCTTGGTGACGAGGTTGTAGACGTTCGGCGACCAGTTCTGGATCGTCGTGTAGGTGACCCGGGCGTGCGGCTTGACGACGATCTCGACGACGGCCGAGTGCAGCGAATCGCTCGTGTACACCGGCGCCGAGCAGCCCTCGATGTAGTGGACCTTGCGAGCCCTCGTCGGCGATGATCAGCGTGCGCTCGAACTGGCCGGCGTTCTCGGAGTTGATCCGGAAGTACGCCTGCAGCGGCATCTCGACCTCGACGCCCGGCGGCACGTAGATGAACGAGCCGCCCGACCACACCGACGTGTTGAGCGCGGCGAACTTGTTGTCGCCGGGCGGGATGATCGTGCCGAAGTACTGCTTGACCAGGTCGGGGTACTCGCGCAGCGCCGTGTCCATGTCGCAGAACAGGATCCCCTGCTCGGCGAGGTCGTCACGGTTCTTGTGGTAGACGACCTCGGACTCGTACTGCGCCGTGACGCCGGCGAGGTACTGGCGCTCGGCCTCGGGGATGCCGAGCTTCTCGTACGTCGCGCATCATCTCTTCGGGGAGCTGGTCCCACTCGTCGACCTGCTCGCCGGCGGGGCGCAGGTAGTAGTAGATGTCCTGGAAGTCGATGTCGGGCATGTTGACGGCGAACCACTCGGCCATCGGCTTCTTCTCGAACAGCCGCAGCGACCGCTGGCGCATCTGCGTCATCCAGCGCGGCTCGCCCTTCCACCACGAGATCTGCTCGACGACGCCGGGGTTGATGCCCTTCTCGGGCGTGAAGGCGTACTCGACGGAGTCGCTCCAGCCGAGGTCGTACTTGCTGAGATCGAGATCGAAGGAAGTCATCGGGGTGCTCCTACGTGCAGGTGTGCGGGAATAATTTGCACTACCGCCATAGTAACAATTCCCGCCAGCGATCACCCGCCGACGTCTCGTGAACTCTGCGCACGCGGTCGCAGGCAGTTCGCGAGACGTCGGATCGGTCAGGCGGCGGCCTCGTCGTCGAGCGGGTCGACGCTCGGCGAGCGGCACGTCGACCTCGATGAAGATGCACTCGCCCGGGCACGCCTCGGCGGCGTGGATCACGTCGATCGACGTGTCGCGCGCGGCACCTGGGCCAGCGCTGCCCGACCCACCCGGGATCGTTGAGCGCCTGGCCCGCCTCGGCCACGTAGGCGATGCCGTCCTCGAGCTGGACGAACACGTCGGGGCAGTGATCGACGCACAGACCGTCGCCGGTGCACAGGTCCTGGTCGATCCACACGCGCATGGTGGACGGAACGGTACCGCGTCTGTCTACATTGGCTCGGCCGTGACTGAACCAACCGCTGCCGCAACGTCCGCCCGCCACCGACACCGGCCGCCATGCCGGACGCGCCGATCGCTCCCACCCGGCCCCACACGTGGCACCGGCCGACCGGCGACGTCGACGACCCGTGGGCCTGGATGCGCGACGCTCGACGACCCGGAGCTGCTCGCCTACCTCGACGGCCGAGAACGCCTACGCCGACGCGTGGTTCGACGCCACGCAACGACTCGATCGAGACGATCTTCGAGGAGATCAAGTCGCGGATCCAGGAGACCGACATGTCGGTGCCGGTGCCGCTCCGGCGGCTGGTGGTACGTCACGAGCACGATCGAAGGGTCGAGCTACCCGATCCACTGCCGCGGACCGACCGCCGCCGAAGCGACCGAGCGAGGTCCTGCTCGACGAGAACGTCGAAGCCGAGGGCCACGACTACTTCGACGTCGGCGCGTTCGACGTCGTCGCACGACCACACGCTGCTGGCGTGGTCGTGCGACATCGACGGCGACGAGCACTACACGCTGCGCGTCCGCGACCTCGGCGACCGGCGACGACCTGCGTCGACGCACATCGTCGACGTGTGCAACGCCGGCACCGCCTGGTCGCGCGACGGGCGGTACCTCTTCTACGTCACCGCCGACGAGCAGGAGCGGCCGTACCGCGTCTGGCGGCACGAGGTCGGCGCCGGGCCGCCGGCGCCGACGACGCGCTCGTCTTCGAGGAGACCGACGAGCGCTTCTTCGTCGGCGCTCGGCGAGACCCGGTCCGACGACTTCGTGATCATCCAGACGGCGAGCAAGACGAGCAGCGAGATGCGGTTCCTGTCCCGACCGACGACCCGACCGGCGAGCCGATCCTCGTGCGCCCCGCGCGCGCGACGACGTCGAGTACGCGGTCGACCACTGGGGCGACCGGTTCGATCGTGCTCACGAACCTCGACGCCGTCGACTTCCGCGCTCCTGGTCGCGCCGACGTCGAGCGACTGGACCGACGCCGCGGCGTGGACCGAACTGGTGCCGCACGTGGCCGGCCGCCGGATCACCGGCGCCGACCCGTTCGCCGAGCACCTCGTGATCCACGAATGGGGCGACGCCCAGCCGCGCCTGCGCATCCTGTTCCGCGACGGCGCGCGAGCGGCGTCATCGACCTCGGCGACGAGCCGCACGACGTCGAGCTCGGCGCCAACCCGGAGTGGGACACCACGTCGCTCCGGTTCGGCACCAGTCGCTACGACGCCGCCGACGCTGTACGACGAGGACGTCGCGCACCGGCGAGCGGACGCTGCTCAAGCAGACGCCCACGCCGAACGTCGACCTCGGCGCAGTACCGCGTCGACGCGCGTGTGGGCCACGGCCGCCGACGGCGCGCAGGTGCCGGTCGACATCGTGCGCCACGTCGACACGCCGCTCGACGGCACGGCGCCGGGCGTCGTCTACGGCTACGGGGCCTACGAGGCGTCGATGCCGCCGTGGTTCTCCGTCGCCCGGCTGTCGCTGCTCGACCGTGGCTTCGTGTGGGCGCTCGTCCATCCGCGCGGCGGCGGCGAGCTCGGGCCGGCAGTGGTACCTCGACGGCAAGCTCGCTCAGCAAGCGCAACACGTTCACCGACACGATCGCCGTGCGTCGAGCACCTCGTCGCGCGCAGGTGATCGCCGACCGCGGCGGGTCGCGCATCCGCGGCGGCGCGGCCGGCGGACTGCTCGTCGGCGCGTGCATCACGATGCGCCCCGACCTGTTCGCCAGCGCCGTCGCCGAGGTGCCGTTCGTCGACGTCGTGTCGACGATGAGCGACCCGACGCTGCCGCTCACGATCACCGAGTGGGAGGAGTGGGGCGACCCGCGCGCACGAGCCGTTCGCGTCGCTACATGCGAGCCTACTCGCCGTACGACAACACCGTGCCCGCCGACTACCCGGCGATCTACGTCACCGCCGGGCTCAACGACCCGCGGGTCAGCGTACCACGAGCCGGCCAAGTGGGTCGCCCGGCTCCGCGCGGTGAACACGGCGCGACCGTCCGATCCTGCTGCGCACCGAGATGGGCGCCGGCCACGGCGGCCCGACCGGCCGCTACGACGCCTGGCGCGACGAGGCCCGCACCCTCGCGTTCATCCTCGCCACGACCGTGAGTCGGTGCGCGGCGTCAGACCCCGCGCGACCAACTCACAGCAGGGCGAGGAGCGTGAGCGCGATGAGGACGGCGTTGCGGGCGAGGTGGGCGGGGCCGAGCGGTTTGGCCGACCACGCGCCGAAGCACGCGCACGGCGGGTGCCGGCCGTGGGCGAGCGAGTTGACGATCAACGCCGTGAACGCGACGAGCATGACCAACGCGGCGACGGCGGGCCACGGCGGCACCGCCTGAGCGATCAGCAGCGCGCCGACGACGAGCTCGACCCACGGCACGATCGGGATCGACCACGGCGGCGCGCCGAGACCACGGGCCTGCGCGGGCCACGACTCGACCGGCCGCGATCTTCGACCCGCCGGCCACCACGAACGCCACGCCGACGACGATCGAGGCGACGAGTGCGACGGTGTCCATCGGCGATCAGTGTGCCCGCCGCCGACCGTCGTCGAGGCCGGCGTCAGAGTTCGAGGACGAGGCCCTCGCGGGCGGCGAACACCTCGACACCCATCTTCGTGCCGCAGTCGATCGCCGCGGCGGCGAGGACGGTCGAGCATGTCGTCGTTGTGCGCCGGGTCGTGGTGGAACAGCGCCAGCTGCTTGACGCCGCACCTCGGCGGCGAGCCACACCGCGTACTCGACCGTGCAGTGGCCCCAGTTGCTCTTCTCGGCGAACTCCGCCGGCGTGTACTGCGCGTCGTGGATCAGCAGGTCGACGTCCGGCACAGCTCGAGCGCACCCGGCGTGGCGGCGAACGCTCCCGTCGGTCGGGCAGCTGGTGGTCGCTGATGTAGGCGACCGACGGTGCCGCCCCACGTCGACCCGGTAGCCGAACGGTGTTGCCGACGTGCGGGATCGACCGCGACATCACCTCGATGTCGTCGCCGAGCGTGAACTCGTCGTCCCACACCTCGTGGAACTCGATCATGCCGGGGAACATCGCGAAGTGGATCGGGAACAGCGGCGGGCTTGATCGTGTCGGCGAACACGTCCGCGACGGTGAGATCGCCGTCCTGCGCCGGCGCGTAGACGTGCAGACGTCGCGAGCCGTCGCGCAGCAGCGGCGTGAAGAACGGCAGGCCCTGGATGTGGTCCCAGTGGAGGTGGCTCAGCAGGCAGGTGGCCGCGAACGGCTCGTCGAGCGGGCAGCTGCTGGCCGAAGTAGCGCAGCCCGGTGCCGAGGTCGAACAGGAGCGGGTCGTGGCCCGGGACGTCGACCGACGACGCACGACGTGTTGCCGCCGTAGCGGGCGATCTCGTCGCCGTGGCACGGCGTCGAGCCACGGACGCCGTGGAACGTGACGCGCATCCCGTCGGTCGCGGCGTGTGATGTAGGTGAACCCCCGATGAACGCACGATACGTGGTCGCGTGTCGTTCGACACAAGCCCGGCCGACGTGACGTCGCGTCGCAGGCAGCCGCTCACCCGGAACTACGGTCGATCTGCTATGAGCGATGCACCAGCGCTGCCCGACGGGCTCGTCGTCGTCGTCAAGCGCGAGTGCGAGACGTGCCGGATGGTCGCGCCGGTGCTCGGCGCGACTCGATGCCGCGCTGGATCTCACCGTGTACACGCAGGACGACCCGGACTTCCCCGGCACGCCGTCCGCCGTCGACGACGGCGATCTCGGCGTCAGCTGGCACCACGACGATCGAGACCGTGCCGACGCTGCATCCGCGTCGTCGACGGCGTCGAGGTCGAGCGCACCGTCGGCTGGCGCGGCCCGAGTGGGAGCGGATCACCGGCGTCGCCGGGCTCGGCGACGACCTGCCCGGTGATGCGCCCGGGCTGCGGATCGCTGAGCGTCGACCCCGATCTCGTCGACGAGCTGCGCGTGCGCTTCGGGGCGGCGCGTGCTCGCGCTCGCGGCGCATCGAGCTCGCCGACGCCGAGGACGAGATCGAGGTGATGTTCGACCGCGGCTGGACCGACGGGCTGCCGGTCGTGCCGCCGACCGAGGAGCGGGTGCTGCGCATGCTCGACGGGCACGACCCGCGCGCCGTCCGACGTCGTCGCCACCGTGCCGCCCGACCTCGTCGACGTCGACCGTCGAGAAGGTCGCGATCGCCGCGGTGATGGCCGGCTGCCAGCCCGAGTACCTGCCGTGGGTGCTCACCGCGGTCGAGGCGGTCGTGCACCGACGAGTTCAACATCCACGGCGTGCTCGCCACGACGATGCCGGTCGGGCCGGTGATCGTCTGCAGCGGGCCGGGCACGCGGGCGATCGGGATGAACGCCGGCGGCAACGTGCTCGGTCAGGGCAACCGGGCCAACTCGACGATCGGCCGGGCCGTGCAGCTCGTCGTCCGCAACGTCGGCGGCGGGCGGCCGGGCGAGGTCGACCGGGCCACCCACGGCAACCCGGGCAAGCTCGGCGTTCTGCTTCGCCGAGAACGACGCCGACTCGCCGTTCGGCACGATCGCCGGCGAGCGCGGGAGCGACGCCCGGCGCCGACGCGGTCACCGTGTTCGCCGGCGAGGGGCCGCGCTGCGTCGTCGACCAGCTGTCGCGCGAGCCCGGACTCGCTCGCCCGCTCGCTCGCCGCCGTGCCTGCAGACGCTGCACCACCCCAAGCTCGTCCTCGGCTTCGACGCCGATCCTCGTGATCGGGCCCGAGCACGCGCCGGGTGTTCGCCGAGGCCGGCTGGGGCCGCGAGCGAGGTGCTGGCCGAGCATCGGCGCCCACCTGCAACCGCCCGGGCGCGGAGCTGGTGCGCGGCGCCGGCGGCATCGCCGAGGGCGTGCCCGAGGCGTTCGCCGACGCGCCGACGCTGCCGAAGTTCCGCGACGGCGGCCTCCTGCTCGCCTACGCCGGCGGCGGGGCCGGGCTGTTCTCGGCGATCATCGGCGGCTGGGCCAACGGGGACGATCGGGTCGACAGCCCGTCACCAGAGAGGTGCAATACTGACCGAGCATGACGCGCTACGATCCTCGACCCGACCGAGCGAGCGCACGGTCGGCGACACGCGCAGCGCCTCGCCCGGCCGGCGTCGATCGCCGGGCTGACCGTCGGGCTGCTCGACATCTCCAAGCCGCGCGGCGACGTGTTCCTCGACCAGCTCGAGCGCGCGCCTCGCCGAGCACGGCGCCGACGGTGCAAGCGCTACCGCAAGCCGACGTTCACCAAGCCGGCGCCGGTCGACCTGCGCCACGAGATCGCCACCGCAGTGCGATGTCGTGATCGAGGCGCTCGCCGATTGAGGCAGTTGCACGTCGTGCAGTGTGCACGACATCAGCGATCTCGAGCTGCGGGGCGTCCCGGCGATGTTCGTCGCCTCCGACCGAGTTCGTCGAGGCCGCCGATCGCCCAGTCGACGTCGCTCGGCTTCCCGGCGGTGGCCCGGGTGTTCACGCCGCACCCGATCCAGGACCGCACCGACGACGAGATGAGCGCCTACGCCGACGCCGCCTTCGACGAGATCGTCGCCGCCATCACCGAGCTCTGACGACATCGTCCGCCCGGGGACTGTCCCCGGACGGACATTCTGCGGTCGTCAGGCCGAGGGCGGCGATGGCGTCGGCGACGGCGAGCGCGCGGCGGGCGTTGGCGACGTGGAGGTTCTCGATCATCCGGCCGTCGACGGTGACGACGCCCCGACCGTCGGCGACCGGCCTCGTCGAAGGCGGCGATCACCCGCTCGGCGTAGCTCGATCTCGTCGGCGCGACGGCGCCCACACGTCGTTGGCCGGCTCGACCTGGCTCGGGTGGATCAGCGTCTTGCCGTCGAAGCCCATCTCGATGCCCTGGCGGCACTCGGCGGCGAAGCCGTCGGCGTCCTTCACGTCGTTGTACACGCCGTCGAGGATCGACCTTGCCGGCCTCGCGGGCGGCGAGCAGCGCCGTGGCGAGGTGCGGCACGAGCGGGTGCGCGGCCGGGCACGAGCGGCGGCGCGGAGCTCCTTGGCGAGGTCGTTGGTGCCCATCACGAGCACGGCGACCCGCGGGTGGGCGGCGATCGCGCGGACGTTGAAGATCGCCGTCGGCGTCTCGATCATCGCCCAGATCGCACCGACGCCGGCGCGCCGGCGGCGTCGAGCTGCGCCGCGACCGCGTCGACGTCGTCGACCGAGTCGACCTTCGGGATCACGACCGCCGACGGTCCGGCCGCGCCGGCGGCGGCGAGGTCGGCGGCGCCCCACTCGGTGTCGAGCCCGTTGCAGCGGATCGTCAGCTCGCGGCCGCCGTACAGCGCCGGACTGCACGGCGGCGACGGCCTTCGCGCGGGCGGCGGGCTTGGCGTCGGGGGCGACGGCGTCCTCGAGGTCGAAGATGATCGCGTCGGCCGGGATCGTCTTGCGCCTTCTCGAGCGCCCGCTCGTTGGCCGCCGGCATGTACAGCACCGAGCGGCGCGGGCGCAGGTCGTCGGTCACGTCGACGCCTCAGAAGCCGTAGGCGGCGGCGAGCTCGGGATCGCGGGCGGCGAGCTGCGCGGGCCAGCGCGACGATCACCTGGCACTGCTTGACCGAGGCGTCGTCCTCCATCTTGCCGTCGAGCATCACCGCGCCGGTGCCGTCGCCCATCGCCTCGATCACCCGCTGGGCGTGGGCGACGTCGGCCGGGTCGGGGCTGAACACCCGCTTGGCGATGTCGATCTGGACCGGGTGCAGGCTCCACGCGCCGACGCAGCCGAGCAGGTAGGCGTTGCGGAACTGGTCCTCGCAGGCGACGGTGTCGGTGATGTCGCCGAACGGGCCGTAGAACGGCAGGATCGCCGTGCGTGACGCAGGCGTCGACCATGCGGGCGATCGTGTAGTGCCACAGGTCCTGCTGGTAGGTCGGCGCGCGGCGCGTCGGGGTCGTCGCCGGTCGGGGTCGGCGCGCACGAGGTAGCCGGGGTGGCCGCCGCCGACGCGCGTCGTCTTCATCCGCCGGTTGGCGGCGAGGTCGGCCGGGCCGAGCGACAGGCCCTGCATGCGCGGCGAGGCGCGCGCAGATCTCCTCGACGTTGGCCACGCCCCGGGCGGTCTCGAGGATGGCGTGGACGAGGAGCGGCCGGTCGAGGCCGGCCTTCGCCTCGAGCTGGGCGAGCAGCCGGTCGACGTAGTGGATGTCCTCGGGCCCCTCGACCTTGGGGATCATGATCACGTCGAGCGCGTCGCCGACCTCGAGTCACGGCGGCGGTCAGGTCGTCGAGCCCCCACGGCGAGTCGAGGCTGTTGACCCGGGTCCAGAACTGCGTGTCGCCGAAGTCGCACGTCTTGCGCGACCTCGATCAGGCCGGCGCGGGCGGCCTCCTTCTCGATCGGCCGGCACGCCGTCCTCGAGGTTGGCGAGCAGGATGTCGACCGTCGGCGCGATGTCGGGCACCTTGGCGACGCATCTTCTCGTTGCGCGGCGGGAAGAAGTGGATCACCCGGCGCGGCCGGAACGGGATCTCGCGGACGGGCTCGGGGGCGCCGACGGCGAGCGGTCGGAAGAAGTCCTTCGGAGGGCGCATCGCCCGCAACCGTACGAGAACGCACCCGAATCGCCCCAAGGTGACGAACACGATCTCGGTCTGGCTGGCGCCCAAGGCGCCTCCCGCACGTCTGGGCGCGATTCCGATCGGGTGGCGAACGGATTCGCGCCCAGACGGCCGACGGGTCGGCGTTGCCGTTCCGTTGCGCCCACGGCGGCGCCCACATTTCTCGGTGAGACTCGATCAACTTGGACGTCGTCGCGCGCCGGCACCACGGCGTCGTCACCCGTGACGATGACGGCGCTGAGCGATCAGGCGTGGCGGCGCGCCATCCGCACCGGGACGCTGGTGCGGCTGTATCCGGGAGTCGCCCGGCTCGTCGGGACGGCGACATCGCCCGAGCAGCGGATCATCGCCGCGGTGTTCGCCGTCGGACACGGAGCGATGGCCTCCCATCGCTCGTCGGCGTTCCTGTGGGGAGTTCCTCGGCCGACCGATGATCCGATCGACGTCATCGTGACGAACCGCGAGGGCGTCCGGAGCCCTCGGGGCGTCCACGTCCACCGGCCACGCGATGTTCGCCATCTGTCACCGCAGCGTCAGACGAACATCCGATGCACGAACATCGTGCGCACGCTGTGCGATCTCGGTGCGGTCGACCCGGCTGGTGTCGTCGACGCGGTCGGCCACGCGCTCGGGGCAAGAATGCTGTCGCTCCGCACACTCGAGGTGGCGTTGCAGCAGCACGCTCGTCCTGGCCGCAACGGGATCACCGCGCTGCGCGCTGCGATCGACGCGTGGGCGATCGACACCCGTCCCGCCGACTCCCTGCTCGAACGGGCGATGCACGCGCTGGTGACCAGGTATGGCCTGCCACCGGTGGAATTCCACAAGGTCATCGAGGGATGGGAGGTCGACTTCTGGGTCGTCGGAACGCCGATCGTGATCGAGTGCGACGGCTGGGCCACGCATGGACTCCAGCACGAGCAGTTCGAGCGCGACCGCCAGCGAGATGCCGAACTCGTCGCCGCCGGATGGATCGTCGTGCGCTTCACGTATCGAGCCGTGACGCCGCACTCCGGCCAAGACCGCCGAACGCATCAGGTCGGTGCTCGACCGTTGGCAACCTCTCTCGGCGTGAACGCCGTCGCGCTCCGACGTCGCGACGCTCTGGGCGCGATTCCGATCGGGTGGTGAACGGATTCGCGCCCAGACGCGGTCGTGTGGCGGCTACGGCAGGGAGGCGATGCCGGCGTCGAGGGCGACGAGGCCGTCGGCGACGAGGCTCGCCAGGATGCGCTCGTCGAAGCTCGCCGCCGGGGCGGAGTCCGCCGACGAGCGCGGCCAGCACCCGGCCGCGGGCCTGGCGGTCGCTGCCCTCGAAGCGCGACTGCGTGCCGCTGACCCCCGCCGATCCGACCGCCGGGTCGGGCGCCGGCCAGCCCTGCCGTCGCCACCGGCACGACCGACTCGACCGGACACTCCGCGCAGACCGGCGTCGGGCGGCACGTGGTGGCACCGAGGTCCATCAGGATCTGGTTCCACGCCCAACCCTCGCCGCGCGGCACGAGCGCATCGGCGGCGGCCTGGGCGCCCTTCGGCGTCAGCCTCGCCCCGGACGTGCGGGCGAGCACGCGGGCGATGTTGGTGTCGACGACCGCCACGTCCCGTTCGTAGGCGAACGCGAGCACGGCGCGGGCGGTGTACGGGCCGATCCCCGGGAGGGCGAGCAGGTCGTCGAGCGTAGTCGGGCACGACGCCGCCGTGCCGATCGACGATCTCCCGCGCGGCGAGGTGCAGATTGCGGGCCCGGCGGGGATAGCCGAGGCCGTGCCACAGTCGCAGCACGTCACCGAGCGACGCGTCGGCGCAGGCCGCCGGCGTCGGGAACGACGCGAGGAACGCCTCCCACTTCGGGATCACCCGCTGGGCCTGCGTCTGCTGCAGCATCACCTCGGCGACGAGGATCGCCCACGGATCACGGACGCGTCGCCACGGCAGGTCGCGCAGCCGCGGCATCCCCCACGCCAGCACCGCGCCGGCATCGATCGCGACGGCGCATCGACGACTGCGTGATCATCCTGCGGCTCAGGTGCGCACATTGTTCACGCGTTCGGAGGAAGGGCGGGGTGGGTCGGACGGCTGAGGGTCGCTCAGTCCCAGACGTCGGTGCCGTCGTAGGGGCGGGTGCGGTCGGGGGCGAACTCGCGCTTCCAGATCAGCACCTTGCGCTTGAAGTAGCAGACTTCCTTGCCGTCCTGGTTGAAGCCCTTCGTCTCGACGGTCACGACGCCCCGGTCGGGCTTCGACGACGACTCCTTCACCTCGAGCACCCGGGTCTCGGCGTGGATCGTGTCGCCGTGGAACGTCGGGAACTTGTGCTGCAGCGTCTCGACCTCGAGGTTGGCGATCGCCGCGCCGCTCACGTCGGGCACGCTCATGCCGAGCACCAGGCTGTACACGAGGTTGCCGACGACCACGTTGCGGCCCTGCACCGAGTTGGCGGCGAACCAGTCGTTGGTGTGCAACGGATGGTGGTTCATCGTGATCATGCAGAACAGGTGATCGTCGTACTCGGTGATCGTCTTGCCGGGCCAGTGGCGGAGGATGTCGCCGGGCGTGAAGTCTTCGAGGTACCGGCCGAACGGGCGCTCATGGGTGGTCATGGCGCCGACGGTACCGTCCGGCGCTCACGTCCGGCCGGAAAGTCGTCACGTCGGGCGTCGGCCGGTGCGGCCGGCGTCATCGTCCGGATCCCTGTCGACGGCATCGTCGGGTCACCGTGGTCGCGCTGGAAGCGCAGCGCGAAGTCGATCCGCGACTCGCCCTTGGCCGTTTCGACACGCGCCAGGTCGCGCAGCCTGATCAGTCGATCGCGCTTCTCGATCTTCCACGGCCCGACCCGCAGCGACGCGTAGGCGAGCGCGCCGAGCGCGATCGGCATCAGGTACTGCGCCGACCGGTAGGCGGCGATGGCCGGCGCGACGACACGCTTCGGCAACGCCGAAGCTGACGAGCACCGCGATGTACGTGCCCTCCACGACGCCGAGCCCGCCGGGCAGGATCGGGATCGCAGCCATCACGTTGGCGAGGCCGAACGCGACGATCAGCGCGTCGACGCTGAGCGTGCCGCCGAAGGCGCGCAGGAACATCCACAGCGACGCCATGTCGAACAACCAGTTGAGCGTCGCCCAGAACACGACCACCCGCAGCAGCTGGCGGTCGCTGACCAGCTCCTCGACCCGTTCGCCGACCTGGCGCAGGACGGCGGCGAACTTGTCCTCGTTGAGGCTGCAGCTTGCGGGCGATCCAGCGCGCCGCCTTCTCGGCGCGTCCCTGGCCGTCGGTCAGTCCGATCACGAGCATCGCCGCGATGCCCATGATGATCACGCCGACGACCGCGGCGAGCCCGTACAGCGGGTTGACGCCACGGATCGGGATCGAGACGACGAGCCCGAGCCAGAAGATGATGTTCAACACGACCGCCGAGCCGATGCCGGCGGTGGCGAGTGCGAAGCCGGCGTCCGGGCCGCTGATCCCCGACAGCGTGAGCAGGCGGTAGCCGAGCGCCGAGCCGGCCGCGTTCCCGCCGGGGACGATGTTCGACAGCGCCTTGGTGCTCAGCTGGATGCGGAAGATCCGGGCGTGCGACAACCCGTCGCCGGCCGAGCCGAGCGACGCGCGGGTGAGGAACGAGTAGCAGGCGAGCGACGATGAACTGCAGGACGAACCCGGCCGCGATCATCGCCGGGTTGACGCTGCCGATCGTGTCGGCGGCCTGGCGGAAACCGGTCAGCACCGGCGGCAGCAGGAACACCGCGACGACGATGAGCAGCAACGCCTTGATCGTGAAGCGCAACGGCCGGATCCGCCGCGGTGCGAGCGGGACGTCGGGCTTGACGAGCGCCGGCAACTCCCCGGTCGGCAGCACGTCGCGATCCATCTCGTGGGTCGCGTCGTAGCGACTCGCGCGAGTCGCTCATCGAGTCCGTCACGCGTCGGCCATGCCGTCAGCCATACCGGTCAGTACGTCTCGACGAGGTCAGCTCAGGCGGCGCCGCAACGCCGGCGCGACCTCGACCGGGGTGAGCCCGAGGTGGACGACCACGAGCTCCTTGTCGGGCACGACGATCGTGAACTGCCCCTGGTAGCCGTGGCACGACAGGCTGCCCGGGAACTGCGGCCACATCCACCAGTGACGGCCGTAGTCGAATCCGTTGCTCGGGGTCGTGGGCCACCTTCGTGCGGGCGTGGTCGAGCCATCCCTCGGGAAGGATGCGCGCCCCGCTGCCCGAGTCGGTGACGCCGTCGTGCCGGTAGAGCTCGCCGAAGCGGGCGAAGTCGCGCGCGGTGGCGTAGACGTACGACGAGCCGACGAAGTCGCCGGCGTCGTCGAACTTCGGGATCGCCGACGTCATGCCGACGGGCCCGAACAGCCGCTCGGCCAGGTAACGCTCGACCGCCTGCCGCCGCGCCGCCGGATCGCCGCCCGACGCGCCCGTCAGCACGTCGCCGACGATGCGGCACAGGATGTTGGTGGTCCCCGACGAGTAGCTCCACACCTCGCCGGGCGGGTGATCGAGCGGCTGCGCGGCGGCGTAGGCGGCGTGGCTCGGGTCGGTGCCGCCGAAGAGCATCTCGATGCAGTTCGACGTCTGGTCGTCGACGTAGTCCTCGACGAAGTGGAGGCCCGATCGCATCTCGAGCAGGTCGAGGATCGTGATCGCCTCCTTGTCGGTGCCCGCTCCACTCCGGCACCGGCGCGGGCGAGGCGACGTCGAGGAGTCCGTCGACGACGAGCAGCCCGACCAGCGCGTGCGTGATCGACTTCGCCATGCTCCAGGAGATCAACGTCGTGTCGGCATCGACGGCCTGCTCGGGCTCGAAGACGTTGGCCGGCTTGGTGCCGTACTGCTCGGCCACGACCGCGCCGCGCTGCATCACGACCACCGCGAGCGAGATGCCCTCGTCGGTCGGCCGGGTGAAGAACCCGTCGAGCTGCGCATCCGACGCTCCGACGTGATCACGCGAATCACGTTATCCCTGGCCGATGGCCGACGAGATGATCAGCGAGGTCGCCCAGCCCGTCGACGTCGTGCACGTCGACCGCCCGCAGCGCCAACTCGACCACGGGAGCGGCGCCGGCGAGTTCGACGAGCGCGGCCAGCTCGGCCCGTTCGGCCAGGGCGAGGCGGCGGAGGTCGTCGTGCCAGGCGACGTGGTCGGCGAGCGGGCCGGGCGGGAGATCGATCGAGCGTCGGCGTCGTCGAGTTCGTCGGGCAACGGATGGATCAGGTTGATGACGACGCCGCCGAACGGGAAGCGTCCCGCGCGCAGCGCATCGACCAGGTGCTCGGCCTCGCCGATCGCCTCGGCCCGCGGACTCGACACCACCACGAACGTCGCCTCGTCGGAACGCAGCAGCGTCGACACCTCGCTCGCCCGGCGGCGCAGGCCGGGCTCGATGTTGGCCAGCGAGCGGAAGAACTCCATCGTGTCCTCGACGATCTGCGGTCCGGCGAGACGGCGCACCGCCCACAGGAACATCGAGGCGGCGGCGTTGGTCACCTTGGCGAACGTCCGCTGGCCGATCGTCAGGGCGCGGTACACCGGGTGGCTGAGGAAGCCGACGAGCCGGTCGGGCGCCTCGAGCAGGTCGATGGCGTGCCGCGACGGCGGCGTGTCGACGATCACGAGATCCCACTCGCCGCTCGTGTGCAGTTCGTGGAGCCGCTCGATCGCCATGTACTCCTGCGCGCCCGACAGCGACCCCGAGATCGCCCGGTACACCGGGTTGGCGAGCAGGGCCTCGGCCTGCTGCGGGCTCGACGCCTGCTCGCGCACCAGCCGGTCGAACGTCGAGGCCGCGTCGAGCATGAGCGCCCACAGCTCGCCGTCGCCGGTCTCGCCGATGCCGGTGACGTGGTGCGGGTCGTCGGCCGCCGCACCGAGTTCGAGCCCGAGTGCCTCGGCCAGCCGGCGCGCCGGATCGACCGTGACGACGACGACGCGGCGTCCGGCGCGGGCCGCCGCGACCCCGAGCGCCGCCGCGGTGGTCGTCTTGCCGACGCCACCGGGCCCGCAGGTGACGAGCAACGACGCCTCGTTCACGGCCGCCGCGAGCGACCCGTCCGGCCGTGCTCGATCGGTCGGCCAGTTCGTCCGGCGAGCGTCGGCGAGCTGACGCTCCGCTCGACCGAGGTCGGTGGTGATCAACCGGGGCAGCGTGATCACGTCGGCGTCGACGGCAGCGCGCAAGCGAGCGATCTGCACCCGCTGCTGGTCGAGTCGCGCCCGACCGAACGCAGCCGAGGAGTCGAGCGCCCGCTTCGAGGCCGCCGACAGCTTCACGCCCTGGGCGCGGGCGGCGACGGCCGGGCTCCGGTCGAGTCCGGCTCGATCCGGCCAGCACGAGTTGACCACGAGCGGCAGCAGGTCGATGCCGAGTTCACCGCCGACCTCCCGGGCGAGCTCGAGCCCCTCGGTGACGGGGGTGACCTCGGGCAGCGTGACGATCATCGCCCGGCAGCGCGCCGGGTCGGTGAGCATCGCGTTCACCTCCTCGGCCTGCTCGCGGATCGGGCCGGACTGCACGACGTCGGACAGGCCGGTGGCCGACCGCAGGAACGGGGCGGCGTGACCGGCGGGCGGGGCGTCGACGACGATGAGGTCGGCCGCCCGCTCGCGTTCGAGTTCCTTGATCTTGCCGAGCACGAGGAGGTGCTGGAGCCCGGGGGTCGCGGCGGCGATCATCGGGAGCGACGCGGCCGACGCGGCGCGCCGCAGCAGCCCGCCGACGCCCCGCAGATCGAGGTAGTCGCCGAAGGCCTGGTCGGCCGGGATCGTCCGACCGCGCACCTGGCCACCACCCTCGACGCGTTGCAGGATGCGATCGCTGTGATCGAGCGGGCGGCCGCCGAGCAGCGTGCCCATCCCGGGACGCCCGTCGACGGCGACGAACAGCACGTCGGCACCCTGTCGAGCCGCGGCGAGCGCGTACGCCGCGGCCACCGTCGACGATCCGACGCCGCCCTTGCCGGCGACGACCGCGACGTGCGTGCTCGTCAGCCAGCCCGCGTCCGTCATCCGGGAGACGGTACCGGCGTGGCGAACCTCGGACCGGCGATCCCGACGTGACTCCCGACCGGGCGGCCGACCGAATCGCAGGCGAGCCGCGCGGCCTCGATCAGGCCGTCGACCGAGCAGCCGGTGTCGACGCCCATCGCCGTGAGCGCGTGGACGAGGTCCTCGATCGGCACGTTGCCGCTGGCGCCGGGAGCGAACGGGCATCCGCCGAGCCCGCCGACGCTCGCATCGAGCCGCACCGCGCCGTGCTCGATCGCGACGAGCCCGTTGGCGATCGCCAGCCCGCGGGTGTCGTGCAGGTGCACCCCGACCGGAACGTCGACCGCATCGACGACCGCGTCGACCAGCGCGGCCACCTCCGTCGGCACGCCGACACCGATCGTGTCGGCGAGACCGATCGAGGACGCTCCGGCGTCGGCCGAGCGGCGTGCCGCCTCGACGACGGCGGCCGGATCGATCGGACCCTCGTACGGGCACCCGAACGACGTCGACAGGGTCATCTCGATCACGGCGCCGTCGAGGCCGGACGCGAAGGCGGCGAACTCGGCGAGCGCATCGTCGGTGGAGGCGCCGGCGTTGTGGCGGCTGTGCGTGTCGCTGACCGACACCACGTACTGGAGATGGTCGATCCCGGCGGCCAGCGCACGCTCGGCGCCACGGCGGTTGAGCACGAGGCCCCAGCGCACGACGTCGAGATGCTGCGTCGCCGCGCTCAGCGCCTCGGCGTCGGCCATCGCCGGCACGCGATCGGGCCGCACGAAGCTCGTGAGCTCGAGCTCGCGCACCCCGGCGGCGACGAGCGCTTCGGCGATGGCGATCTTGGCCTCGGTGCTGATCGGCTCCTCGTCCTGCAGCCCGTCGCGCAGGCTGACGTCGCGGACGAGCACGGATGACGGAAGGCCGGTCATGCCTCCATCTCGCAGCAGTTCGGATCGCAGCAGATCGGATTGGCTCCACGAGCGTCGCACGCCGACGCCGACCTGCGCGTCGTGCAGACATCGTCCGGTCGTCGTGGACAGATCCGACGCGAGTGCGGCACATTCGTCGGTGTCTCGCGGTACGCTCGCCGGCATGGAGTGGACCGTGCACGGCGAACGCTCGGTCTACGAGAGCGAGTGGATGAACCTGTCGCTCGTCGACGTCGAACTGCCGAGCGGCAAGCGCTTCGAGCACCACGTGCTGCGCATGCCGTGCGACGCGGCCGGTGTCGTGGTCGACGATCCCGAACGTGGTGTGCTGCTGCTGTGGCGCCACCGGTTCATCAGCGACACGTGGGGCTGGGAGGTGCCGGCCGGTCGGGTCGATCCGGGCGAGACGCCCGAGGAGTGCGCGGCGCGCGAGACGTTGGAGGAGACGGGCTGGCGGGCGGGCGAGCTGACCAAGCTCACGTCGTACCGGCCGCACAACGGCACGTCCGACGCCCACTTCCACCTCTACCCGCGTCGAGCGCGACCTACGTCGGCGAACCGTCGGACCCCGACGAGGCCGAACGCATCGAGTGGGTGCCGTGGCCGCGCCTGCGCGACGAGATCCGCGCCGGCCGGATCAACGACGGCCTGTCGCTCACCGCCCTGCTGTGGTCCGCCGCGTTCTCGTGAACTTGTTGCGCACGCGGGTACGCAAGAAGTTCACGAGATCGGATCAGAACTCTTCGTCGAAGGCGACGTCGCCGGCGACGCCGGTCTGGTACGAGCTGACGGTGCGCTCGAAGAAGTTCGACAGCCCCTGCACGTCCTGCAGCTCCATGAAGCTGAACGGGTTCTTCGAGCCGAACTCGATGCCGTAGCCGAGCTGGGCGAGGCGCTGGTCGGCGACGTACTCGAGGTACGTGCGGGTGTCGGCGAGGCTCATGCCCGGCACGCCCTCGCCGAGCACGTCGGCGGCGAACAGGTGCTCGCACTCGACGGCCTCGCGCAGCATCTCGCGGATCGACGGCTTCGAGGTCGGCGTCGAACAGCTCGGGCTGCTCCTTGCGCACCGTGTCGACCACCTCGAGGGCGAAGTTCATGTGGCAGCTCTCGTCGCGGAACACCCAGTTGGTGCCGTCGGCGAGGCCGTTGAGCAGGCCCTTCGAGCGCAGGAAGTACACGTAGGCGAAGGCGGCGAAGAAGAACAGGCCCTCGATGCAGCGTGGCGAAGCAGATCAGGTTGAGCAGGAACTGCTTGCGCTGCTCGGGCGTCTCGATGCGGTCGAGGCCCTGGATCGAGTTGATCCACTTGAAGCAGAACTCGGCCTTGGCGCGGATCGACGGGATGTTCTCGACCGCCGCGAACGCGGCCTCGCGCTCGGCCATGTCGGGGATGTAGTTGTCGAGCAGCGTGAGGTAGAACTGCACGTGCAGCGCCTCTTCGTAGAGCTGCCGCGACAGGTACATCCGGGCTTCGGGCGCGTTGATGTGCTGGTACAGGTTGAGCACCAGGTTGTTCGACACGATCGAGTCGCCGGTGGCGAAGAACGCCACGAGCCGCGACACGAGGTGCTTCTCGGCCGGCATCAGCTTGCGGTCGAGGTCGACGAGGTCGTCGGAGAAGTCGATCTCGTCGACGGTCCAGGTGTTCTTGATGGCGTTCTTGTACATGTCGAAGAACACCGGGTAGCGCATCGGCCGCAGGGTGAGGTCGAAGCCGGGATCGAGGATGTTCGTCGGCCGGGTCGACGCGCTCGCGGCGCCGACCGGGGCGATCGGCGCGATCGCCGGCGCGTCGGCGTAGTCGGAGATGGGGTCGATCAAGGCCATGTCAGTCGCACGCTTCGCAGGCTTCGGGGTTGGCGAGGCTGCAGGCGATCGCTTCTTCGTCGGTGAACGACTTCTTCGTCCGGTCGACCGGTGCCGGCTCGCCGCCACCGGTCGGCGGCGTCGGCGCCGGGCCGCGCTCGCCCGACGTGGTGGCCTGGTTGATCCGGGTGGCCGGACGGCTGCGCAGGTAGTACGTGGTCTTCAGGCCCGCCTTCCACGCGTGCAGGTACATCGAGCTGAGCTTGCCGATGGTCGGCGTCTCCATGAACAGGTTGAGCGACTGGCTCTGGTCGATGAAGGCGCCACGCTCGGCGGCCATGTCGATCAGCGAGCGCTGCGGCACCTCCCACGCCGTGCGGTAGATCTCCTTGAGCTCGGCCGGGATGCGCTCGACGTCCTGCACCGAACCCTCGGCCTTCTTGATCTCCGAGATCATCTCCTCGTCCCACAGGCCGCGGCGCTGCAGCTCGGTGACGAGGTAGCGGTTGATCTGCATGAACTCGCCCGACAGCGTCTCGCGCTTGAACAGGTTCGACACCTGCGGCTCGATGCACTCGTAGCAGCCGACGATCGACGCGATCGTGGCCGTCGGGGCGATGGCGATGAGCAGGCTGTTGCGCAGGCCGTGCTCGGCGATGCGGGCCCGCAGGCCGTCCCAGTCGAGCTCGGCCGGCGGCACGACCGCCTTGCCGTCACGCTGCCAGAGGTCGAACTGCAGGTTGCCCTGCGCGGCCCGGGTGCCCTCGTAGGCCTCGTGCGGGCCGTTGGCCTCGGCGAGTTCGGTCGACGCCCACAGCGCGTGGAAGTAGATGTGGGCGCTGATCTGCTGCGACAGCTCCTTGGCGTCGGCCGAGTCGAACGGCAGCGCCTTCTTGAAGAACACGTCCTGCAGACCCATCAGGCCGAGGCCGACCGGTCGCCACTTGTTGTTCGAGAACTCGGCCTCGGGCGGTCGGGTAGTAGTTGATGTCGATCACCCGGTCGAGGAACGGCACGACCTGGCGGACGACGTCGCCGAGGCGGGCGAAGTCGAACCGGCCGTCCGCACCGACGAAGGCGCCGAGGTTGAGCGAGCCGAGGTTGCAGACCGCGGTGTTGTCCTGGTCGGTGATCTCGAGGATCTCGGTGCACAGGTTCGACAGGTGCACGACACGAGGCGAGCCGTCGTCGTTGAGCGCACCGGTCTGGTTGCACTTCTCGTTGGACGCGTCCTTGAACGTGATCCAGCCGTTGCCGGTCTGGGCGAGCGTGCGCATCATCTTCGAGTAGAGCTGGCGGGCCGACACCTGCTTCTCGTAGAGGCCCGCCTCCTCGGCGGCGAGGTAGGCCCGCTCGAACTCGGCGCCGTACAGGTCGGTGAGGTGCGGGCACGCGCTTCGGGTCGAACAGCGACCACTGCCAGTCCTTCTCGACCCGCTCCATGAACAGGTCGGGGATCCAGTTGGCGATGTTGAGGTTGTGCGTGCGGCGGGCGTGGTCGCCGGTGTTGTCGCGCAGCTCGAGGAAGTCCTCGATGTCGGCGTGCCACGACTCGAGGTAGACGCAGGCGGCGCCCTTGCGGCGGCCGCCCTGGTTGACCGCGGCGACCGACGAGTCGAGCGTGCGCAGCCACGGCACGATGCCGTTCGACAGGCCGTTCGTGCCGGTGATCAGGCTGCCCTTGGCCCGCACCCGGTGCCAGGCGACGCCGATGCCGCCGGCGAACTTCGACAGCTTGGCGATGTCGGTGTAGCGCTTGTAGATGCCCTCGAGGCTGTCCTC
This sequence comes from Ilumatobacteraceae bacterium, assembly GCA_963801795.1. GTDB lineage: Bacteria > Actinomycetota > Acidimicrobiia > Acidimicrobiales > Ilumatobacteraceae > Sva-07. The sequence continues at coordinate 775,029 of CAWDFZ010000009.1, read as the reverse complement.
GGGCGAGTCGAGCAGGTAGCAGCTCGACATCTGCGAGTGCGAGGTGCCGGAGTTGAACAGCGTCGGGCTCGACGGGAGGTAGGCGAGCGACGACATCAGGTCGTAGAACTTGACCGCCGCGTCGATGTCGCCGGTGCCGTCGGGTTCGGCGACGAGGCCGCACGCGACGCGCAGGAAGAAGTACTGCGGCGTCTCGATCACCTCGCGCCGCTGCGGGTGGCGCAGCAGGTAGCGGTCGTACACGGTGCGCAGACCGAAGAACTCGAACGAGCGGTCGCGGTCGGAGTTGATCGCGGCGTTGAGCGACGGGGCGTTGGCCTCGACGAAGGCGAGCACGTTGTCGGCGACGAGGCCCTGCGGCGTGGCCGACCGTGATCGACTCGGAGAACCACGGGATGTTCTGGTTGCGCACCTCCTTGTCGATGACCGTGGCGAGCAGGCGCGACGGCGAGCTTGGAGTAGCTCGGCTCCTCGACGATGAGGCCGGCGGCCGTGCGGATCGACAGGTCGTCGAGTTCCCGTGTGCTGGCGCCGTCGGCGAGCGCCGAGATGGTGCGGGTGGCGACGCGCATCGGGTCGACACCGAGCAGACCCTCCGACGCACGGGCGATGGCGTTGACGATCTTGTTGACGTCGACCGGTTCGAGCGCGCCGCTGCGCTTGCGCACCCGCATGCCGCCCGACACTGGGCGCCGCGGTCGGCCGCCGGCGACGATTTGGACGTGTCGGTGAGCGTCGGCGCGGCCGGCGCCGCGCGCTGTTCCGAGGGTCGTTCCGCCGCCGCGGAGTCGTCGCTCGTGTCCGTGGCCGGGTCCCCCACATTGCCGTCGATCAGTGTCACCAGATGCTCCAAGTCGCTCGTTCGTTCGTTCGTGCGCCGGCGCAGATGCCCGACGTTCCTGCCCCGATTGGTTCTTCGCTGTTGCCGTTCGCAACCACCACATCGTGTGGTCAGTCCGCCCCCACCCCCACATCTCGTGGTGACGGGCTCGTAATTACAGCAGTGTGACTCGCCGCGCGCAAGTACCGATCCGAGACTTTCGCGACGTCCCAGGTCAGCCGCTACGCGCGGCGTTCACACGATCGCTCGCGCGTCACGACGCGCGGGCCCGCGTCTCGATCGACGTGCCGGAAGGACGCCGGACGTCGGCGAGTTCGGCCTCGAAACGCAGCCGCGACCAGACCGCATCGACCGTTTCGGCCGTCGCGGTGATGAAGTCGACGCCCTGTTCCGACGCCGCGCTCCCCCAGCGTGCCGGCATCCGAGCGCTCGGCTTCGGCGTGCCACACCGGTTCGACCTGCAAGCAGGCGACCGTCCCGGGCCCGGATCAGGTTCTCGCGGTAGTCGAGCGTCGTGCGCCAGCCGGCACGTTCGAGGTCACGTCGGTCGCATTGCTCGAGCACGGCACCGTGCTGGCGCTCCCGTCGGATCCCCGGAGTACTCCCTCGCAGCATGGGAACATCATGAACCAGCGACCCTGTGGAGCGTCAGTGCCGATTGGATGTGACTTTCGCGACGATCTTGTGGACAACGGTGCCGGTGCTGTGGGCGGGCTGTGGGTAGTGGGCCCCAGAGCCGGCAGACCGCGCCGGACACTCACAGCTCGCCGATGATGTCCTGGCACTGCAGCGCCGCGGCGGCGAAGGCCGGGTCGGTCAGGTCGAGTTCGCCGAAGATCGTCTCGCCGGTCGGGTCGGCCAGCACGTCGGCGGTGGTCAGCTCCGGCACGTCGGCGCCGTTCTCGCGCAGGCAGTCGAACAACGCGATGATCAGATCGGCGTCGCTCTCGCCGGGCGGCGGGAAGAAGTCGGCGGTGGCGTTGTCGGAACACGACTCGCCGGCGTCGGGCATCTCCAGGTCGACGAGATATCTGGTGACGACCGGTTCGACGCAGTCCACCGTGAGGAACGCGGTGTGCCCCTCGGCCTCGACCGTGAACAGCACGGCCGACGACAGCGAGTCGGCGAGGGCCACCGACCAGTCGTACGGCGTGGCGGGATCGCCGCTGTTGCCGATCACGAGGATCGGCGCGGCACCGTCGGCAGGCCCGAAGATCAGCGGATCGATCGGGATCGGGGGTGCCGATGCAGCCGGTGCTCGCCCGGAGGAACTCGTCGAAGTACTTCGATCCCGGCGCCGACTCGTCGGCCTGTTCGCGCACCGTGGCCTCGTCGGGGCGGTTCGGGTCGTCGGCGCAGTTGATGAACAGGTTCGCTTCCTGCTCGTTGTTGTAGGAGCCGTCGGGTTGACGCCCGACGAGGCTGTCGCCGAGCACCTGCAGGAGCGTGCCGTCCTGGTCGGTCGACGGCGATGTACAGCGCCTCGGCGAGGAACGGCCACGCGTCCTTGCTGTACAGCGCCGCCACGACGCCCAGCTGGAGTTCGCCCGGCGTCAGCACCCGATCGGGGTCGTCGGTCGGTGTAGCTGCCGGCCGCCGCGATGTCGGCGACGAGCGCCTCGTACGTGTCGATCACCGGGCCGAGTTCGTTCAGCACACAGTCGTCGTCGGCCTCGCAGGCCGCGGCGAAGTTCTCGAACGCCTTGTCGAAGCCCGGCGCCCTGCTCCCGGTCGAGTTCGGCGAAGTCGTCGGTGGGCTTGACGCCGCCGTCGAGCACGAGCGCCCGGACCCGGTCGGGGAACAGTTCGGCGTACGTCGCGCCGAGCCGGGTGCCGTAGGAGAACCCGACGTAGCGAGAGCTGGTCGTCACCGAGCGCCTCTCGGATCTGGTCGAGATCGCGGGCGGCGTTGTTCGTGCCGACGAGCGGCGCGAGGTCGAGCGTCGCCGCCGGACACGTGTCGGGGAGACCGTTCGCCTCGTCGACGCAGTGCGGCCCATCCCTCGTCGTCACCCTCGTCGAGCAACACGATGTTGTCGTCGATCTGGATGTCGCAGTCGACGGCCGTGCTCGCACCCACGCCGCGCGGGTCGAAGCCGACGAGGTCGAACCTCGCGGCGATCTCCGTCGGGAACGAGCGAGCGCGGCGGACTGCAGGAAGTCGATCCCCGATCCGCCGGGGCCGCCCGGATTGAACACGAGCGAACCGATCCGCTCGTCCGGATCGGTGGCGGGCACGCGGGCGAGGGCGATCTCGATCGTCGTCGCCGTCCGGCTCGTCGTAGTCGCGCGGCACTTCGAGCGTCGCGCACTCGAGGTCCGACGCCGATGTCCGGGGCCTCGTCGTCGCAGGCGCCCCAGTCGAGCGTGCCCGTGTCGGTCGGTCGCGGTCGGGTCCGTGCCGGTCGGGTCGGTGCCGGTCGGGTCGGTGCCGGTCGGGTCGATCTGGTTCGCCTCGACCGACGACACGCCCGACGACGTCGAGCACGCGGCCAGCCCCATCGACAGCACCAACACGGGCGCCAGCACCGCCACGCTCGAAACTCGCCTCACGATTGGACGCTACTGCCCGATCCGGTCACCATCGCCGCGGCCGCCTTGCGATGAGCCAGCGGTCCACCCCCTCGGTCCGTTCGCTCATCGCAACGCGGTCGACCCTCGGCGATGAGCCAACGGTCCACCCCTCGGTCCGTTCGCTCATCGCAACGTGCGGTTCAGGCGGGGTAGGCGTCGATGTCGGTGGCCTTGACCGAGGCGTGCACCGGATCGCCGGGCCGCAGCGCGAGCGCGTCGAGTGACTCGGCGGTGATCTCGGCGGTGAGATGCAGCGGGCCGTCGATGCTGACGCGGACCCGATCGCCCAACCGATCGATGTCGACCACCACACCGGGCCACGTGTTGCGCACGCTCGTGCCGACGGTGATCGAGCGGGCGATCGTGACGGCCTGCGGGCGGATGACGGCGAACGAACGGCCCGGATCGGCGTCGGCGACGACCACGTGAGCCCCACCGTCGCTCGTGAGGACGCCGTCGGCCACCGTTCCGGCGACGAGGTTGGTGCCCACCAGTTCGGCGACGTATCGCGACCGCGGATGGGCGGTCACCTCCGCGATCGTGCCGGACTGCACGATCCGCCCGCCGTCGAGGATGGCCACCCGATCGGCGAGTGCGTACGCGTCGACCGGATCGTGCGTCACGAGCAGGCGCATGCCGTCGAACGAGGCGAGATGCTGGCGCAGGTCGCGGCGCACCTCCCGACGTGTCCGCACATCGAGCGCGGCGAGCGGCTCGTCGAGCAGCAGCACGAGCGGGTCGATGGCGAGCGCCCGAGCCAACGCGACCCGCTGGGCCTGGCCGCCGGACAGGTCGCCGGGTCGCGCCCGAGCGAACTCCGACAACCCGAATCGCGAGAGCAGGTCCGCGGCGCGGCGGCGCGCTTCGGCCTTCGCCATGCCACGGGCCCGCAGCCCGAACGCCACGTTCTCGAGCGCCGTGAGGTGGCCGAACAGGAGGTACTGCTGGAACACGACGCCGATCGGCCGGCGCTCGGCAGGGACGAACACGCCGCCGACGGGGTCGTCGAGCACCTCGCCATCGAGCTGCACCTGCCCCCGGTCGAGCGCGAGCAGGCCGGCGATCGCCCGCAGCATCGTCGTCTTGCCCGACCCGTTCGGCCCGAGCACCGCCAGCACCTCGCCACGGGCGACCGTGAACTCGACGTCGAGGTCGAACGACCCGACGCCGACGCCGAGCGGGCCTCGAGCGTCATACGACCACGGGTCGGACGCCGCCGAGCCAACGATCGCGGAGGCTCGCGAGCACCGCGAACGACACGGCGATCAGGATCAGGCTGAGGAGCACCGCCTCCTGCGGGTCGGTCTCGAGCGCGAGATACGTCGCCAACGGCATCGTCTGGGTGACGCCCGGGAAGTTGCCGGCGAAGGTGATCGTGGCGCCGAACTCGCCGAGCGCCCGCGCCCACGCGAGCACCGCGCCGGCGACGAGCGCCGGCCTGATCGTCGGCACGCGTGACACGACGGAACACGTACCACCGGCTCCCTCCGAGCGTCCGGGCCGCATCCTCGTAGCGACGGTCGACCTGGCGGAGCGCGGCCTCGACCGTGATCACGAGGAACGGCATCGACACGAACGTCTGCGCCATCACGACGCCCCACGTCGTGAACGGCAGACGGAAGTCGAACCAGCGATCGAGGTACTGGCCGAACAGGCCGCGCCGGCCGAACGAGAAGAAGAGCGCGACGCCGCCGACCACCGGCGGCAACACCATCGAGAGGGTGCACAGGGCACGGACCGCCGACCGGCCGGGAAACACGACGCGGGCCAGCACCCAGGCCAGTGGCACGCCGAACAGGACGGAGAGCCCGGTGGCGGTCAACGATGTGCGGATCGACAGCCACAGCGCGGTGCGGACGTCGCCGTCGCCCGCCACGTCGGCCAGCGACCCCCACGGCAGCCCGCCACAGCAAGCCGATGAAGGGCAGGGCGAAGAACGCGACGGCGACGATCGCGAGCAGGAGGACCGGTACCGGTACCCGCTCGCGGGATGCGGTGCCCGCCGTTCTCGTCACGGCGGGAACAATAGTCAACGTGTGACTAGTACAGCGTCCCCGGCAGTCCGCCGCCCGAACCGTCCGTCGAACTGGCCGCGCGAGACTCACCGGCATGATCGAACGGCAGATCGACGTGACGACCGACGACGGGACGATGACGACGTTCATCTTCCATCCCGAGCACGGCGGGCCGCACCCGGTCGTGCTCTACCTGATGGACGCACCGAGCATCAGGCCGGCCCTGAAGGACATGGCGTCGCGCCTCGCCACCGCCGGGTACTACGTGATGCTCCCGTACCTCTTCTACCGCGGCGGACCGTTCCGCGAGTTCGGCACCAGCGACGAGGACATGCACGCCCGCCAGGACCTGATGGGCACGGTCACGCCGACCAACATCGTCGGCGACGCCCGGGCGCTGCTGGCGGTCGCCGACGCCGACCCGGCCGCGCGCGGCGGGCCCGTCGGGGCGGTCGGCTTCTGCATGAGCGGCGGCCTCGTCGTGTCGCTCGCCCGCGCCCTGCCCGACCGTGTCGCGAGCGGCGGCGTCGATCCACGGTGCGTGGCTGGTGCGCGACTCGGACGATTCCCCGCACCTGGGTCTCGACCCCGTGCAGGCCGAGTTGTACTTCGCCTGGGTCGACGGCGACCCGACCGCGCCGGCCGAGACCGTGCCGGTGATGACCGCCGCACTCGACGCCGCCGGCGTCGACTACACGATCGACACGATCACGGGAGCCGTGCACGGGTTCGCCCCGGCCGGCGCGCGATACGACCGGGCGGCGTCGGAACTGCACTGGGAGCGCGTCCACGCCCTCCTGCGCCGCAACGTCGACTGACGCCCCGTCCCACCAGCACCGGCCACCGGGCCCCAAATTCACGTTTGCGTCGAGATTTCCGCTGGCCCGGCGCACAATTTTCCCGACGCAAACGTCAATTGGCGCGAACGTCAGGTGGAGCGGTCGACCCACTTGGGGAGGTAGGCGGGCGGGGGTGCGGTGGCCAGGTCGATCGCCTCGGCGGCGGTGGTGGCACGCTGGACGAGCGCGGCATGCTGCGGGCGGACGAAGCCCGCCTCGACCGAATGGGCCACGAAGTCGAACAACGGGCCGAAGAAGCCGGCGACGTCGAAGAACACCACCGGCATCGCCAGCAGTCCGAGTTGGTTCCACGTGAGCAGCTCGAACGACTCGTCGAGCGTGCCGAACCCGCCGGGCAGCACGATCACCCCGTCGGACAGCTCCGCCATCCGGGCCTTGCGTTCGTGCATCGAACCGGTGACCTCGAGCGAGGTCACGCCGGTGTGCGCGACCTCGGCGCCGACGAGGTGCTCGGTGATCACGCCGATCACCTCGCCGCCGGCGGCGAGCGCCGTGTCGGCGACGGCCCCCATCAGCCCGACCTGGCCACCGCCGTAGACCAGCCGGTGCCCGCACTCGGCGATGCGGGTGCCGAGCTCGATGGCCGCCGCGCTGAACCGATCGTCACTCCCGTTGTTCGATCCGCAGAACACGCGCGATGCTGGCCATCGCCACATCGTCGCAGGGGGAAGGCCGGAAAAGGAGCACGCCATTACCGGCCAGTAACGTCGGCGCGATGACCGACGAACGACGCGGCAGAACGACGTAGCGCAGCACGAGACGGTGCTCGCCGCTCCCGACGTACCCGCCGCCGCCGATGCGATCGACCTCGCCGACCGGATCGTGACCAAGGCATTCCGCCGCCTGGCCGAGCTCGGTGGACCCGACGCCGCCCAGGTGCTCGCCTACGACATGGCCCACGCCGCGGCCGGCGTCGCGACCGCGAGGGCGCTGCTCGACTACGGCGCCAAGGGCGACCTCGAGGCCCGGATCACGTGCGCCTTCACCGCCGACATGCTGCACGACCTGTCGGCGAAGATCTTCGGGCGCGAGGACGACTGGGGGGTCGAGCGCGATCCGTTGGCGCCGGTGCACGTCGTTCGTCCGGCAGTTCCGCGACCCCGACTTCCTCGGCGCGCTCGCCGATCAGCCCGGCCCGCGCCATCTCGACAGCGAGATGGACATGGTCGCCGACTCGTTCCGGGTCGTTCGCCCACAACGTGATCGCCCCGCACGCCGAGCACGTGCACCGGACCAACGGCGACGTGCCCGAGGAGATCGTGACCGGCCTCGCCGAACTCGGCGCGTTCGGGCTCAGCGTGCCGGCCGAGTACGGCGGCTTCAGCGAAGGTGGCAACGCCGAGTACATGGCGATGGTCGTCGCCACCGAGGAGCTCTCGCGGGCCAGCCTCGGCATCGGCGGATCGCTGATCACCCGGCCCGAGATCCTCACCCGCGCCCTCGTGAAGGGTGGCACCGAGGAGCAGAAGCTGAAGTGGCTGCCGAAGCTCGCGATCGGCCGAGGTGATGCCCGCGGTCGCGGTGACCGAACCCGACTACGGCAGCGACGTGGCCGGCATCACCGTCACCGCCACCCGTGCGCCGCGGACCCGACGGCGAGCCCGGCTGGGTGATCAACGGTGTGAAGACCTGGTGCACGTTCGGCGCCCGCGCCGACGCCCTCACCCTGCTCGCCCGCACCGATCCCGACCGGACCAAGACCCACCGCGGCCTGTCGCTGTTCATCGTGCCGAAGCCACGCGGCGACAGCCACGGGTTCCAGCTCACCCAGGATGCCGGCGGCACGACGGCGGCGCAGTCGGCAAGATGGAGGGCCGCCCGATCGACACGATCGGCTACCGCGGCATGCACTCCTACGAGATCGCGCTCGACAACTGGTGGGTGCCGGCCGAGAACCTGATCGGCGGCGACGACGGCCTCGGCAAGGGCTTCTACTTCCAGATGGCCGGGCTTCGAGAACGGCCGGCTGCAGACCGCGGCCCGCGCCGTCGGCGTGATGCAGGCGGCCTACGAACAGGCGCTCGACTACGCCCAGAACCGCAAGGTGTTCGGCGACGCCGATCATCGACTACCAGCTCACGCGGGCCAAGCTCGGCCGCATGGTCGTGCTGATCCAGGCCGGCCGCCAGTTCGCCTACGCCGTGGCGGTGCTGATGGCCAAGGGTGAGGGCGCGATGGAGGCCTCGATGGTCAAGGCGTACGTCTGCAAGGCCGCCGAGTGGGTCACCCGCGAGGCGATGCAGATCCACGGCGGCATGGGCTACGCCGAGGAGTTCCCGGTCAGCCGGCTGTTCGTCGACGCCCGCGTGCTGTCGATCTTCGAGGGCGCCGACGAACTGCTCTGCCTGCGGGTGATCGCCCGCCAGCTCGCCTCGCCGAACGCCTGAACGACCTCGTCGGGACGTCTGGGTCACATTTCGCTCGGATTCCGAACGCCACGTGACCCAGACCTGCTGACGCGGACGATCGGGCAGTGCGCTCAGGCGGTGAGTTCGTCGGCGAGGTCGGGTGAGCGAGCGGATCCGCTCGAAGTCGGCGTCGGGGTGGTCGTCGTACGGGTCGACGAGGATCGGGTGCAGCCCCGCGCCGCGTCGCCGACGCGATGTCCATCGTCACCGAGTCGCCGACGTAGGCGATCGCGACCGCGGTCGAACTCGGCGAAGTGCGGCAGGGCGTGGTCGAAGATCGCCGGGTCGGGCTTCGGCACGCCGACGACGTGGCTGTCGACGATGCACGCGCATCGCCACGTGCGGACCGGGCCGACCTGGCACGATCTCGCGGGCCAGCACCGCTTCGATCTGGCCGCTGGCGTTCGACACGACACCCATCGGCACGCCCGCCGCGGCGAGGCGATCGAGCGCGGTCCGCGATTCGGGGATCGGCCAGCGCCACAGCGGCGCGTGGCGGGTCATGCCGAGCAGCTCGGCCGCTTCGACCACGTCGGTCTCGTCGACGCCGACCGAGCGGACGTACGCCACGTCGTAGACGATCCAGTCGGCCTCGATCGCGCCGGCACGTCGACTTCGCCGTCATCGCCGCGTAGTGCGCGCGGCGGTGGGCATCGATCGACGGATCGCCGCCGTAGTAGGCGAGGAGCGGCCCGAGCACCGTCGGATCGGGCAGGACGAGCACCCCGCCCGCGTCGAACAGGAGGGCATCGAATCGACGAGTCATGGCCGCGGTCAGCCGAGGTGCTCGTGGAGGAACCCGACCGCCTGCGGCCAGATGCGGGCGTAGGCCTCGTCGTCACGGGTGCCGAGCGCGTTGTGCGGCGCCATGAACGCGTGCCCCGTTCCGGGGTGCACCGTGATCGTGACGTCCTTGCCGAGCGCCTGCAGCGTCGACTCGAGTTCGCGCGCGCCGCGTCGGGTCCGAAGAAGTCGTCGTTGCTCGGCCATGTGGCCCTGGATCGCGGCGGTGATCTTCGAGTAGTCGGGCTGGTCGTCGCCCGACGGGAACCCGTAGAACGGCACGATCGCCTTGATCCTGTCGGGACGCAGCGCGGCGAGGACGAACGTCAGCATCCCGCCCATGCAGAACCCGATCACGCCGATGTCGTCGCCCGTGGTCGCGGCGTGGTCGGCGAGGAAGTCGACGGCGCCGCTCATGTCGCGCGCCGGCGCGATCGGTCGGCAGCGCCTGCATCAGCTCGCCGGCCTTGTCCATCTCGGTGTGCCCGGCGAGGTCGCCGTGGTAGAGGTCGGGCGCGAGCGCGACGAAGCCCTTCGGCGGCCAGCCGATCGGCCATCTCCTTGATGCCCGAGTCGAGGCCCCACCACTCCTGGACGACGATCACGCCCGGGCCCGGACCCGCCCTCGGGCAGCGCCAGATAGCCGGACGCGCCGGCGCCGTTGCTCGGAAAGTCGACGAGTTCTCCCACCGCCGGAACGGTACGTCCCGATTCGCGACCGAGAGGGCTACGGGGTGACGACCTCGAGCTCCGCGATGTCGCGCTCTTCCAGCTGCTCACCCTCGGCGCCATACCACCACGCGTGGCGGAGACGACCCGGTGCCGGCATCGACACCACGACCTTCATGGGATACGGCACCGGACCGTCGCCGGGTTCGAACACCCCGGGGTCGGTCTCGTGCAGGATCGTGATTCCGGCCCCGTGCGTGTGCGCGATCACCATGATCGTCGTGCCGTCGTCGGCCACCCCGACCATGGTGTGCTCGACGTGCCCGAGCACCGGCCCCGGAGCGAGACCGTTGAGGATCTCGTAGTCGAGACTGACGCCGGCACCACCCGGGAGCGGTGCCACCACGATCCGTGCCGCTCCGATCAGATCGCGGCCGACTGCGGTGTCGGTGCCGATGTACAGCCCCGGCCGCGCGAGCAGCTCGTCGACGATCCCCATCCAGTCGAGCCTAGTGACCTCCCGCTCGCCGAATTTCCGCTCCCGATCAGACAGCGGAGATCGCGGCCGTGAAGCGTCGCTGCAGCCCATCCAGCAGGCCTTCGGGGAGGCGCGCCGCGAGACCGCCTTCGTCGTCGAATCGGCCGGCATGCGCGGCCAAGGTCTGGGCCCAGGCATGGACCAGGTGCGCCGGGCGCCACAACGCCAATCGCTCGGCGTCGGTCCGGGTCCGAGAGTGTCCATGACACTGAGCGCGACCGTAGACGCTGCCTTCGCTCGTGCCATACCCTGGGGCGATGACCGCCCTCGAGCCCCGGATCTCCGATGCCTACACGAACGACCGGGAGCACGTGTTCCACTCCTGGTCGGCCCAGGGGGCGCTCGATCCGATCGTGATCGCCGGTGCGCTCGGCTCGAAGTTCTGGGACGAGAGCGGCCACGAGTGGATCGACTTCTCGAGCCAACTCGTCAACATGAACCTCGGTCATCAGCACCCGAAGATGATCCAGGCGATCAAGGACCAGGCCGACCGGCTGTGCATGGTGGCGCCGAGCTTCGCCAACGAGCATCGCAGCGAGGCCGGCCGGCTGATCGTCGAGAAGGCCAACCTCGGCACGCGACGGCGCGGCGCGTGCGGACGGCCACTTCCAGAAGGTGTTCTTCACCAACGCCGGCGCCGAGGCGGTCGAGAACGCGATCCGGCTGGCGAAGGGGTACACCGGCCGCCTGAAGGTGCTGTCGACGTACCGCAGCTACCACGGCGGTACGGCCGCGGCGATCGGACTCACCGGTGAGGGCCGACGCCTCGACAACGAGCCGTCGATCCCCGGCCTGGTGAAGTTCTGGGGGCCGTACGCCTACCGGTCGGCCTTCCACTCCGAGTCCGACGAGCAGGAGTGCGAGCGCGCGCTGCAGCACCTCCGCGACACGATCGTGTTCGAGGGCGGCAACAAGATCGCCGCGATCATCCTCGAGTCGGTCGTCGGCACGAACGGCATCCTCGTGCCGCCCGACGGCTACCTCGAAGGCGTGCGGGCGCTGTGCGACGAGTTCGGCATCGTGATGATCACCGACGAGGTGATGGCCGGGTTCGGTCGCGCCGGACAGTGGTTCGCCTGGCAGAACTGGGACGCCCAACCCGACCTGATCGCGTTCGCCAAGGGCGTCAACTCGGGCTACGTGCCGCTCGGCGGTGTGGTGATCTCGGCCGACATCGCCGCGTCGTACGACGAGCGGGTCTATCCCGGGTGGGCTCACCTACTCCGGCCATCCGCTGGCGTGCGCCACCGCCGTCGCCAGCATCGGCATCTTCGAGGAGGAGGGCGTGCTCGAACATGCCCGCCACCTCGGCAACGACGTCATCGGCCCGGCGCTGCGCGACATGGCGTCACGCCACGCGACGCATCGGCGAGGTCCGTGGGCTCGGTGTGTTCTGGGCCGTCGAGCTGGTCGCCGATCGGGCGACCCGTGCTCCGCTCGACGCGGCCACGATCGGCCGGGTCGCCGCCGAGTGCAAGGCGAACGGCATGTGGCCGATGATCGCCGACAACCGCATCCACGTGGTGCCGCCGTGCAACGCGCCCGACGACGTCGTGCGCGAGGGCCTCGCCATCCTCGACGCCGCCCTCACCCTCACCGATTGACCGGCGCCGACTGAAGCGATCTCGTGAACTTCTTGCGTACGCGGGTACGCAAGAAGTTCACGAGAACGGACTCGCAGTGGTCAGGTGAGCGCTTCGGCGGCGGCGACGGGGTCGGCTTCCATGAGCGCTTCGGTGTCGCGCTTGGAGTACAGCACGGCGACGATCAACACGACGATCGACACGCCGGCGATGGCGAGCCCGGCACCCGTCGGGGTCGAGACGACCGGGTTGTCCTCGTCGATGTTCGACAGGCTGATGATCGCCGGCAGGATGAGCAGCGACACGAGGTTCATCACCTTGATCAGCGGGTTGAGCGCCGGGCCGGCGGTGTCCTTGAACGGGTCGCCGACGGTGTCGCCGATGACGGCGGCCTTGTGGGCGTCCGATCCCTTGCCGCCCTCGTTGCCGTCCTCGATGTACTTCTTGGCGTTGTCCCACGCACCGCCCGCGTTCGACAGGTAGTTGGCCATCAACTGGCCGGTGAGGATCACCGCGGCGAGGAACGCACCGAGGGCGAGGTAGCCGATCCCGAAGCCGATGATCACCGGCGTCAGCACGGCGAGCAGCGCCGGGGTGACGAGTTCACGCAGCGACGCCTTGGTGCAGATGTCGATGACCGGGGCGTAGTCGGGCAGACGCTCGCCGGACATGATCTTGCCGTCGGCGAACTGGTCACGGACCTCCTGGACGACCACGCCGGCGGTGCGCTGGACGGCGCGGATGGCGAGCGACGAGAACAGGAAGCTGATCGAGCCGCCGAGCAGCAGGCCGATGAACACCTTCGGGTCGGCGACGTTGATCGGGATCGCGTCGAACACGCCTCGGGCCGTCTGGTTCAGGCCTTCCACGACCTCGACCGGCAGCGTCTCGTTCGCCGCGGTCTCGATGTAGCTGGCGAACAACGCCACGGCGGCGATGACGGCCGAGCCGATGGCGAAGCCCTTCGTGACGGCCTTGGTCGTGTTGCCCACGGCGTCGAGGCTGACCATGATCTTCTCGGCCTCGCCCGAGAACTCGCCGGACATCTCGGCGATGCCGGCGGCGTTGTCGGCGACCGGGCCGAACGTGTCCTCGGAGACGATCACGCCGGTGGTGGCGAGCATGCCCATGCCCGTCAGGGCGACGAGGTAGAAGGAGAACTGCAGGCTGCCGCCGCCGAGGGCGAGGGCCGCACCGATGGCGATGGCGATGGCGATGATCGCGTAGACCGACGACTCGAGCCCCGATGCCGTGCCCGACAGCACCGTGGTCGCGGGGCCGGTGCGTGTCGCCTTGGCGATCTCACGCACCGGCGTGTACTCGGTGCCGGTGAAGTACTCGGTGAGGCGGCTCACCGCCTGGGCCAGCACGAGGCCGATGACGACGGCGCCGAAGCAGCGCCACCCCTCGTTGTCGAATGTCGTTGCCGACGTAGAACATCGCCAGCAGGAACGTGCCGATGACGGTGATGATGCCGGCCGTCAGGAAGCCACGGTTGATCGGCTTCAGGGCGTTGGTCTCACCCTCCTTCGCCCGCACGGCGTAGACGCCGGCGATCGAGGCGACCACGCCGACGGCGCGGGCGGCGAGCGGGAACACGAGGCCGAGCGCCGGGTTGGCGCCGATCGCGGCGAACGCCGGGACGCCGAGGATGATCGCCGCGACGAGCGTCACCTCGTACGACTCGAACAGGTCGGCGGCCATGCCGGCGCAGTCGCCGACGTTGTCACCGACGTTGTCGGCGATCGTGGCCGGGTTGCGCGGGTCGTCCTCCGGGATGCCCGCCTCGACCTTGCCGACGAGGTCGGCGCCGACGTCGGCGGCCTTGGTGAAGATGCCGCCGCCGACGCGCAGGAACAGGGCGAGCAGCGAACCACCGAAGCCGAACCCGATGAGGATCGCCGAGCTCGTGTTCTGGAAGATCATGATGATCAGCGTCGCGCCGAGCAGGCCGAGGCCGACGGTGAACATGCCGGCGATGCCGCCGGTCCGGAAGGCCACCTTGAGGGCGGCGGGGAGCGAGCCGGCCTTCGCCGCGGCCGCCGTGCGAACGTTGCCGCGCGTCGCCAAGGTCATGCCGATGTAGCCGGTGAGACCGGACAGGACCGCGCCGGCGATGAACGCCAGCGTGCGGAACGTGCCGGACTGCACGAACGTCAGCGCCACCTCGCCGGAGGGCTTCAGCACCTCCGTCGACGTGACGAAGACGATCGCCGCCAACGGCACGAGGATCACCGCGATCGTCCTGAACTGCCGTTTCAGGTACGCCGCCGCGCCGACCTGGATCGCCGTCGCGATCTCGATCATCTTCGGCGTTCCCTGATCGGCGGCGAGCACGTCGCGCATCAGGTTCAGGCCGACGAGGATCGCCACCACGGCCGAGAGGCCGGACAGCAGCAGGACGAGCATCTCACCGCCCTCGAGCGTGAATGCCTGATAGCCGCCTTCCGCAGCGAGCATTCCGCTCGCGAGCGCACCATTGATCACTGAAATCCTCCTGCGATGGTCGCGTCAGCCGGTGCCGACGTGAAGTCCACGACATCGGTCGTGACTCACGCGGGATCCAACACCGCGACGTGAGCGCAGGCAACATACCCGACGACCCCCGCGTCGAAGCAATTCCCGGACGGCACCTCCGAGCGAGGCATTCGCGGCGCAACGCGTGAACATGTGCGCCACAGGTGCGCACATTGTTCACGAACGTTCGCCGTCGGTGGGGTTACTCGCCGCCCTCGGTGAGGGTGACCTCGATCGGCGCGAAGCCGTCGCCGGTCAGGTCGGCGCCGTCGCCGAGGAGCGCCCAGGCCGCCTCGACGATGTCGTTCGTGAACGCGCCGTCGGTCGGCGGGGCGGTCAGCACGGTCGCACCCTCGAGGTTCGGGGTGTTCTGGCTGATCTCGACCGTGCGGTCCCAGGCGGCCTGGTCGATGAAGCCGATGCCGTCGGGCGACGGCCAGATCAGCTTGTTGATCTCGTTCATCATCCACAGCTGATGCGTGGCGCCGAGCGTCGAACCGGCGGCCGTGACGATGTCGGCGCACTCCTCCGGATTGTCACGGCAGTACACCCAACCCTGGATCGACGCGGCGACGAACCGGGTGGCCTGATCCAGGTACTCCGGATCGTCGGCGAGACGGTCGGCGTCGGCCCAGATGGCGTCCTGCAGCATGCCGACGCCGACGTCCTCGTAGCTGATGACGTTCAGTTCCTCGGGCGTGTACAGCTCGCCGGTGTCCGGGTTGACCGACTCGAGCACCTGGGCGTACTCGTTGTACGTCATCGCCTCGGCCGCGTCGATCGAGCCGTCGAGCAGGGCGACCATGTCGAACTGCTGGCCGACGAGGGTGACGTCCGTGGCCGGGTCGAGGCCCTCCTCGGCGAGCGCGGCGAAGACCTCGTACTCGTTGCCGAAGCCCCAGTTGCCGATGTTCTTGCCGGCGAAGTCGGCGACCGAGGTGATCCCGGCGTCGGCCAGGCTCACCTGCAGGGTGCCGGAGCGCTGGAAGATCTGGGCGATGTCGGTGATCTCGGCACCGGCCTCGCGGCTGGCGAGGGCCTTGGGCACCCACGCGATGGCGAAGTCGACGTCGCCGTTGGCCAGCTGCGTCTGCGGCACGATCTCGACGCCGCCTTCCACCATCGTCACGTCGAGACACTCGCCTCGTAGTAAGCCCTGGTCCTGCGCGGCGAAGTAGCCGGCGAACTGGGCCTGCGTGAACCACTGCAGCTGCAGGCTGATCGGGTCGGGCGTCTCGCAGTCGCCACCGGCGGTCCCGGCTGGCGCCTCGCTCCCGGCGGGCGCCTCGGTGCCGGCCGGCGCCTCGGTGCCCGCCGGCGCCTCGGTGCCGCTCGGGCGCCTCGCTGCCTGCCGGGGCGTCGGTCGACATCGCTCCCTGAATCGTCGTCGCTGCCGCAGGCGGCACGCGACCAGTGAGAGGGCGACGACACCTGCCGTCGCCAGACGGACACGTTGCTTGTTCATGCTGTTGCTCCCCCGGGGGTGAGGCCCCGTGCTTGTTGTTGGTTGGTGGTGTGGAGAACGTGACGTCGGCGCGGCCTGGCGAGACGGCGAGGCGAACCGCTCGACGGCGACGGCGACGAGGTAGAAGGCGAGACCGACCGCGCACGCACCGACCACGTAGGCCCACGAGGCGGCGGTTCGCGAGCTGGCGGCGTTCGACGTGATGCCGTACCCGAGCCCGTTCTGGCTGCCGCCGAAGTACTCGGCGACGAACGCGGTGATCACGGCGACCGGCGCGGCGATCTTCGACGGCGGTGAAGAGGTACGGCACGGCGTTGGGGATGCGGGTCTTGACGAGGATCGTCGCTCGGCGACGCGGCGTACGAGCGCATCAGCTCGATGTGGGTGGCGCTGACCTGACGCAGGCCCTTGGCCACGTTCACCAGCACGATGAACGAGACGATCAGTCGTGACCATGATGCGGCGGGGCACCTCGGTCGTGCTGGCGAACATGTTGTTGAGCACCGGCACGATGCACGATGATCGGAATCGCGTTCAGCGCGACGGCGAGCGGCGTGACCAGTTCGTTGCGCCACCCGGAACCGCATCAGCACGAAGCTCAGGGCGACGCCGACGACGATCGCCGAGCACCAGGCCGACGAACGCGTTCTGCGCCGGTGACCACCATCGCGTCCCACACCTTCGACCAGCTGTCGACGAGCGCCGACCAGATCGCCGACGGCGCGGGCAGCAGGAACGGCTGGATGTCGAAGAGCCGGACGACCACCTCCCACGCGCCGAGGAACAGCCCGCCGACGATGAGCGGCGGGACGACGACCTTGCCGACCGTCGACGCCGGCGCTCATCGATCCTCGATGCCGCGGGCACCGGCTGGATCCGGGCAGCACCTCGTCGGGTCCGGGCCTTCGACACGGCGCAGCGCCTCGCGGACCTCGGTGATCTTCTTGTAGAAGCGGTCGTCCTCGCGGGTGTCCTCGTCGCGGTCGTCGCCGAGGTGCACGTCGATGATGTCGGTGATGCGGCCGGGCCGCGGCGACATCACGACCACGCGGTTCGACAGGTAGACCGCCTCGGGGATCGAGTGCGTGACGAACACGACGGTCGTCTGCGCCGCGGCGCAGATCCGCAGCAGTTCGGCCTGCATGTGCTCACGGGTCATCTCGTCGAGCGCGCCGAACGGTTCGTCCATCAGCAGCAGCGGCGGGTGCGAGGCGAGCGCCCGGGCGATGGCGACACGCTGCTGCATGCCGCCCGACAGCTGCCACGGCATGTGCGCCCCGAAGTCCGACAGCTGGACGAGCTCGAGCATCTCGTCGGCCCGCTGTTGCCGCTTGGCCTTGTTCCAGCCCTTCAGTTCGAGCGGCAGTTCGATGTTCTTGCGGACCGTCCGCCAGTCGAACAGACCCGACTGCTGGAACGCCATCCCGTAGTCCTGGTCGAGGCGCGCCTGCTTGGCCGACTTGCCGTTGACGAGCACGTTGCCCGCCGTCGGCTCGATCAGGTTGGCGATCAGCCGCAGCAGCGTCGACTTGCCGCAGCCGGACGGCCCGATCAGCGACACGAAGTCGCCCGCGCTGGATCGACAACTCGATGTCGGCCAACGCGTCGACCTGGTTCGGCTTGCCGGCGTTGAAGACCATCGACAGCCGGTCGACGATGACCGCCGCCGACGTCGACAACGACGACGTGGACGACTGTTCGAGGACGACGCGGTCATGCGACGGCCTCCCGCGGTCGGTTGCGCATGGCGATGGCTTCGATGCCGACGATGAACCCGAACATCACGAGGCCGAGCGACGGCCGCCCCGAAGACCGCCGTGTACACCTGGGCCGGATCGCTCGTGGCCTTCTGGCCGTACGTGAGCGAGGCGAACCCGACGCCGCGGACGCCCGTCGAGATCTCCGACACGATCACGCCGATCACCGACGCGGTCGCGGCCAGCTTGAGGCCGGGCACCATCGACGGGATCGCGGCCGGGAACTTGCAGCTTGACGCAGCGTGCTCCACCAGCTCGCGGCGTAGCTGTCCATCAGCTCGAGCGAGGCGGCCGGCGCCGAACTCAGCCCCTTCAGGGTGGCGACGGCGATCGGGAAGAAGGCGAGGAAGGCACCGAGCGTCGACACCCACATCCACTTCGGCAGGTCCCAGTTGCCGCCGAACGCGGCGACCTGCGGGGCGAGCGCGATCAGCGGGATCGTCTGCGACGCGATCACGTACGGCAGCAGGCCCCGCTCGATCACCTTGAACCGCGCCATCACGACGGCGAGCGCCACGCCGAAGATCCCGCCGAGCAGCAGGCCGACGAGCGCCATCCGGAACGTGTACCAGCTGTACCCGAGGATCGCCCGCCAGATCGGCGTGTCCCTGCCGCGCACCTCGGGATCGAACAGCCGCTGCCACATCTCCCACGTGTGCGGCATCGCCCGGTCGCTGGTGCGCGGGATCAGGCGCCATCCGAGGATCTCGCCGCCCTCCTCCGGGCCGAGTCGCCTTGTACAGCTCCCACAGCGCAGCCACGCAGAGCAGGGCGACGACGAAGAGCCGCGGCTCTCCGTCAGACCCCGCGCGATCATGAGCCCGGACCGGTCACGAGCGGGCGAGCGCCTGTTCGCGCAGGGCGGGGATCACGTGCTCGCCGTACTGGGTGAGCGTGTGGTCCTTGCCGTCGTGTTGCAGGTAGATCGCGAACTGGTCGACGCCGAGCGCCTGCAGGGCGTGCAGCTTGTCGAGCTGCGCCTCGACCGGCCCGAGGATGCAGAACCGGTCGACGATCTCGTCGGGCACGAACGTGGTGTGGATGTTGCCGGCCTGGCCGTGCTGGTTGTAGTCGTAGGCGTCGCGGCCCTTGATGTAGTCGGTGAGCGCGGTCGGCACGGCCGACGACTCGCCGTAGCGCTCGACGATGTCGGCGACGTGGTTGCCGACCATCCCGCCGAACCAGCGGCACTGGTCGCGCATGTACGCCAGGTTCTCGGTCGGGCCGACGTAGGCGGGCGCGGCGACGCAGATCGTGATGTCGTCGGGGTCGCGCCCGGCGTCGCTCGCCGCGGTGCGCACGGCGCTGATCGTCCACTCGGCGATCGACAGGTCGGCGAGCTGGAGGATGAACCCGTCGCACGTCTCGCCGATCATCTTGAGCGCCTTGGGGCCGTAGCCGGCACCCCAGACCTCGAGTTCGCTCCTCGTCGCCCACGGCAGCGTGATCGTCGAGCCCTTGTAGTCGACGCTGCGGCCGTTGGCGAGCTCGCGGATCACGTGGATCGCCTCGCTCATCGTGGCGAGCGTGGTCGGCTTGCCGTTGGTGACGCGCACGGCCGAGTCGCCGCGGCCGATGCCGCAGACCGTGCGGTTGCCGTACATCTCGTTGAGCGTGGCGAACGTCGACGCCGTGACCGTCCAGTCGCGGGTCGCCGGGATTGGTGACCATCGGCCCGACGACGATGTTGCGCGTCTCGTTCAGGATCTGGGAGTAGATGACGTACGGCTCCTCCCACAGGATGTGCGAGTCGAACGTCCAGACGTGGCTGAACCCGTACGTCTCCGCCCGCTTCGCCAGGTCGATCACCCGCGCCGCGGGCGGCGTGGTCTGCAGGACGAGGCCGATGTCCATGCTCAGCGCGTCTCCGGGAAGCCGAGGTCGATGGTGCTCGTGGCCGGGTCGGGCCAGCGGCTGGTGACGACCTTGGCCCGGGTGTAGAAGTTGATGCCCTCGGGTCCGTACATGTGGGTGTCGCCGAACAGGCTCGCCTTCCAACCGCCGAAGCTGTAGTAGCTGACCGGCACCGGGACGGGCACGTTGACGCCGACCATGCCGACCTGCACGTCGAACTGGAACTGGCGGGCCGCACCGCCGTCGCGGGTGAAGATCGCCGTGCCGTTGGCGTACGGGTTGGCGTTGATCGTGTCGATGCCCTCCTGGTAGCCGCTGACGCGGACGACCGACAGGACCGGGCCGAAGATCTCGTCGCGGTAGCAGGCCATGTCGGGCGTGACGTGATCGAGCAGGGTCGGGTTGAGGAAGAAGCCGTCCTCGGGCACGCCCTCGCGGCCGTCGACGACGACGGCGGCACCCTCGGCGGGCGCCGCGTCGACGTAGCCCCTCACCTTGTCGCGGTGCTCGCCGGTGATCAGCGGGCCCATCTCGTTGCCGGCCTCGTTGCCGGGGCCGACCTTCACCTGCGGGATGCGTTCGGCGATCTTGGCCACCAGCTCGTCGGCGATGCTCTCCGACGCGAGCACCACGCTGACCGCCATGCAGCGCTCACCGGCCGAGCCGTAGCCGGCGCCGATCGCCGCGTCGGCGGCCATGTCGACGTCGGCGTCGCTCAGCACGAGCATGTGGTTCTTCGCGCCGCCGAGCGCCTGCACCCGCTTGCCGTTCGCGCGTGCCGGTCTCGTAGATGTACCTGGCGATCGGGGTGGAGCCGACGAAGCTGACCGCGGCGATGTCGGGGTGTTCGAGGAGTCGCGTCGACGGCGACCTTGTCGCCCTGCACGACGTTGAAGCAGCCGGCCGGCAGACCGGCCTGGGCGAGCAGTTCGGCGAGGTAGCAGCGACACCGACGGGTCCTTCTCGCTCGGCTTGAGCACGAACGTGTTGCCGCAGGCGAGCGCGTTGGCGAACATCCACATCGGCACCATCGCCGGGAAGTTGAACGGGGTGATGCCGGCGACGACGCCGAGCGGCTGGCGGATCGAGTAGACGTCGATGCCGCTCGCCGCCTGCTCGGAGTACTCGCCCTTGATGAGCTGCGGGATGCCGCAGGCGAACTCGATGTTCTCGAGACCGCGGGCGACCTCGCCGAGCGCGTCGGTGAGCACCTTGCCGTGCTCGGCGGTGAGCATCGACGCGATCTCCTTGCGGTTCGCGTCGACGAGCTCGCGCAGGCGGAACATCACCTCGGCGCGCCGCGACAGCGACGTGGCCCGCCACTCCGGGAACGCCGCCTTCGCCGCGGCGACCGCGGCATCGACCTCGTCGACCGATGCCAGATCGACCGCGCCCGACTGCTCGCCGGTGGCCGGGTTGTAGACGACCGCCGAGCGGCCGGAGGTGGACTCGACGACCTTGCCGTCGATCCAGTGCGAAATGCGATTCATGAGCTTCTCCCTCGGGAGAATGTCCGCCCGGGGACAGACCCCGGGCGGACATTCTCACTTCAGATAGGTGGACAGGCCGCGCTTGATGTACTTGCCGTGGCCCTTGGTGCCGACGTAGGTGTCGTTCTCGACGACGACGGTGCCGCGGCTGATCACCGTGTCGACCTTGCCGTCGATCTCGAAGCCCTCGTACGCCGAGTAGTCCATGTTCATGTGGTGCTTGTCGTTGATGCCGATCGTGGTCTTGCCGTTCGGGTCCCACACGAGGATGTCGGCGTCGGCGCCGGGCTCGATGACGCCCTTGTCGGGCAGACCGAACATGCGCGCCGGGGTGGTCGAGCAGGTCTCGACCCAGCGCTCGAGGCTGATCTCGCCGGCGACGACGCCCTGGTAGATCAGCTCCATCCGGTGCTCGACGCCGCCGATCCCGTTGGGGATGGCGGCGAAGTTGCCGATGCCCATCTCCTTCTGGTCCTTCATGCAGAACGGGCAGTGGTCGGTCGAGATGATCGCCAGCTCGTTCATCCGCAGGCCCTTCCAGAGGTCGGTCTGGTGATGGGCGTGCTTGGTGCGCAGCGGCGTGGAGCACACCCACTTGGCGCCTTCGAAACCGGGCGGCGCCGAGCTGGTCCTCGAGCGTGAGGTAGAGGTACTGCGGGCACGTCTCGGCGAACACGTTGAGGCCGGCGTGCTGCGCGGCGGCGACCTCGGCCAGCGCCTCCGAGGCCGACATGTGCACGATGTAGAGCGGCACGTTGCCGGCGACCTTGGCGAGCTCGATCGCCCGGTGCGTCGCCTCGCCCTCCAACTCGGCGGGCCGGGTGAGCGAGTGGAACTTCGGATCGGTGTCGCCGCGGGCGATCGACTGGGCGACGAGCACGTCGATGGCGATGCCGTTCTCGGCGTGCATCATGATCATCGCCCCGGACTCGGAGGCGTTCTGCATCGCCCGCAGGATCTGGCCGTCGTCGGAGTAGAGGACGCCCGGGTAGGCCATGAACAGCTTGAAGCTCGTGATGCCCTCGTTGTCGACGAGGTACGTCATCGCCTTCAGCGACTCCTCGTCGACGCCACCGATGATCTGGTGGAACGCGTAGTCGATCGCGCACTCGCCGGCGGCCTTGTCGTGCCACGCGCCGAGCGCGTCCTGCACGCTGCCGCCGGTGTTCTGCACGGCGAAGTCGACGATCGTCGTGACGCCGCCCCACGCCGCGGCGCGGGTGCCGGTCTCGAACGTGTCGGACGCCTCGGTGCCGCCGAACGGCATCTGCATGTGCGTGTGCACGTCGATGCCGCCCGGCACGACGTACTTGCCGGTCGCGTCGATGGCACGATCGGCGCACGATGCCCATCGCCGGCGGCCTGGCCGGGGGCGAGGATGGCGACGATCTTCTCGCCGTCGATCAGCACGTCGGCCTCGCGACGGCCGACGGCCGAGACGACGGTGCCGCCGGAGATCAGCGTGGTGCTCATCGGCTCACCCCTCCACGATCTCGCCGTAGGCGTCGGGGCGGCGGTCGCGGTAGAACGCCCACCCGTCGCGGACCTCCCTGATGCGCGTCGAGGTCGAGGTCACGGATCACGAGTTCGGGCTTGTACGTGTCGGCGACGTCGCCGACGAACTGACCCCGCGGGTTGGCGAAGTAGGTCTGGCCGTAGAAGTCGTTGTCGCCGAGATCCTCGATGCCGACACGGTTGATCGCGCCGACGTAGTACATGTTCGCGGCCGCCGCGGCGGGCTGCTCGAGCTGCCACAGGTAGGCCGACAGCCCGCGGGACGTGGCCGACGGGTTGAACACGATCTCGGCGCCGTTCAGGCCGAGGATGCGCCAGCCCTCGGGGAAGTGGCGGTCGTAGCAGATGTACACGCCGACCTTGCCGACGGCGGTGTCGAAGATCGGGTAGCCGCCGTTGCCGGGCCGGAAGTAGAACTTCTCCCAGAAGCCCTTGACCTGCGGGATGTGCTGCTTGCGGAACTTGCCGAGGTAGGTGCCGTCGGCGTCGATCACCGCCGCGGTGTTGTAGTAGACGCCGGGCTGCTCGATCTCGTACATCGGCAGCACCATCACCATCTGCAGCTCCTTGGCGAGCGCCTGGAACCGCTTCGTGGTGGGGCCGTCGGGGATGTACTCGGTGTACTCGTAGTACTCGGGGTCCTGCACCTGGCAGAAGTACGGGCCGTAGAACAGCTCCTGGAAGCAGATGATCTGGGCGCCGTCGGCGGCGGCTTCGCGGGCCGCGTCCTCGTGTTTGACGATCATCGATTCCTTGTCGCCCGTCCAATCGGTCTGTAGCAACGCGGCTCTGATGATGTTCGCCATGAGGTCCCTCGTGATCGGTCGTCCGGGTGGATCCGCACCCGGTTGTGCCAGGTAGGGCCGACAATAGTGACACACCTGGAGCGGGACAACCGACGGTGCGCGGCTCGCACGCAGCGTTCACGATCCGGAAACAGCGAGCGCCTGCAAGACTGTCCGCGATGCCGACGTTCCGCTCCGCGTGGCACTGGATCTTCGGCAAACACCTGCCGCGACCGCCCGATCCGGAACGCACCGTGGAAGCCGGTTGGGTGCCGATGTGGCAGGCCCCGATGCTCGTCGACGAACTCGTCGCCGCCGGGATCCCGGCGGTGTGGACCGAGGACTTCGGGCTGAATCCGTCGATGTATCACCGCGAGGCGATGGCGCGGATCTTCGTCACCGAGGACCGCAAGGCCGACGCCGAATCGCTGATCGCCGACGTCACCGGCATCCCCCCGGCCCACCGCACGATCTGACGCCTCCGTCCAGTCCAGCCCGCCCCAATCCACGTTTGCGTCAGAATTTTCGGGAGACAGGTCGCCGATTTCTCCGACGCAAACGAGGATTGTTGCCGTCTGGCGGGGATGGGCGCCCACGTTCGGGCATGCATGACGAACTCGTGGCGATGGCGATGCGACAGGAAGGGCTGCTCAGCGCGGCGCAGCTCGCGTCGGTCGACCTCACGGAATTGCAGCGGCGCCGACTGACGGCCGGTTGGCTGACCCGGGTGGCGCCGCGTGTCTATGCGATCCGAGGCGTGCCCGAGACACACCGCTACCGGCTCCGGCTCGGGCTGCTGTCCCTCGGCGAACGGAGTTGGGTGAGCTACGAGGCCGCGGCGACCCTGCACGGGCTCGACCGCTCGGATCCCGACGCCGTCGAGTTCACCGTCGACCGCAACCGGCGGACCACTGGGCGGACGGCGCGCTGCCGTTCACCGTGCACACCACGACGATGCTGAAACCGATCGACTTCGTCGT
Source organism: Ilumatobacteraceae bacterium (assembly GCA_963801795.1). Lineage (GTDB taxonomy): Bacteria > Actinomycetota > Acidimicrobiia > Acidimicrobiales > Ilumatobacteraceae > Sva-07. The sequence goes on along the minus strand of CAWDFZ010000009.1, from coordinate 750,395 downwards.
GGTCGACGGCTTTCGCACGATGTCGGCCACCCGGACGATCATCGACCTCGCCCACGCCCGGGCCCACATCCGGCGGGTCGAGGCGGCCATCGACAGTGCGGTGCGCCTCGGCCTCTCGTCGCCCGAAGTGCTCGCCACCAGGTTGGAGACGCTGCGCGGCTCGGGCCGGTGGGGCTGTCGGCTCGTCGACCAGTTGATCGTCGACTCGGGCGGTCACACGATGCTCGAACGACGATTCCTCGAGATCGTCCGCCGGGCGGGGCTCCCGCGGCCACGCACGCAGGTGGTCCACCGCAAGAACGGTCGCCACGTCGCCCGGGTCGACTTCCTGTTCGACGAGGCCGGCGCGGTCGTGGAGGTGTCGGGGCGGCTCGGCCATTCGAGTCCGGCCGAACGCGCTCGCGACGCCCAGCGCCGCAACGAACTCCAGGACATCGGTCGACGCGTGTACGAGTACACGTGGGAGGACGTCACGGAACGACCGCTCTTCGTCACCCGCACCCTCCTCCAACGCCTCCGCCTGGTCGCCTGAGATCCTCGTTTGCGTCACGATTTCCGCGCACCTGTCGCCCTCCGATCGCGACGCAAACGTAGGGTGACGTCACAATCGGCTCGGTGCAGACGGACACGATGAGCAGGACACGATCGATCGCGTGCGCGATGGTGATGGCGCTCGTCGCCGCCTGCTCCGGCACCGACGACGAGGCGACGTCCGCCCGACCGACCGACACGACGACCGCGAACCGACCGATCGAATCGACAACCGGCGACACGACGAAGCGAGGTTCCGATGCCCGACTCCACCACTCCGGACGACCGCTGCGACCGACGACCACCGACGGGTGCACCGCCCACGACCGTCGCCCGTCCGGATGGCCCGGCGGCCGACATGTCGGAGATGCTCACCGGCGGCGCCGGTGTGTTCATGGGCGAGCCCCTCACCACCGACCTCGACGCGGCCGGGTACACCGAGCACGAGTACGTCGCCGCGGGCACGGCGACGTCGTACACGTCGAGCGAGCGCACGAGCGACGGGCGCTGGACGTTCACCCCCGATGGCGAGGCGCCCTACCGCACGCGCGTCCTCGTGCGGATGCCGGCCGACCCTGACGACTTCAGCGGCACGGTCGTGCTCGAGTGGCTCAACGTGAGTGGCGGGGCCGACGCCAACCCCGAGTGGGCGGGCATCCACGAGGAGGTCATCCGCCAGGGTCACGCGTGGGTGGGCGTGTCGGCGCAGATGATCGGCGTGATGGGCGGACCGGTCCTCACGCGGACGAACTCGCCCGGGTCGGAGAACGCCGGGCTGGGTCTGCGGGCGATCGACCCCGAGCGCTACGGGATCGCTCGACCACCCGGGTGACGGGTTCGCGTTCGACATCTACACGCAGGTGGCCCGGGCGATCCGCTCGGGGGCCGGGATCGACGGTCCGACTCCCGACGTGCTCGTCGCCGCCGGCGAGTCGCAGTCCGCCTTCGCGCTCGTCACCTACTACAACGGCGTGCAGCCGCTCACCCAGGCGTTCGACGGGTTCTTCGTGCACAGCCGGGGTGGCGTCGCGATGGGTCTCGTCGGACCGGGCCAATCGGCCGACCTGGCCAGCGCGATCGGCAGCGGTGGACCCTCGGCGTTCCGGGACGACCAGCCCGCGCCCGTGTTCGACCTCCAGACCGAAGGTGACGTCACCGGCATCCTCGGCTCGTACGTGGCCCGACAGCCCGACCACGATCGCTTCCGGCTGTGGGAGGTCGCCGGCACCGCACACTTCGACCAGCACCTGCTCGGTGCGAGCGCCGAGTACATCGACTGCGGCTACCCGATCAACAACGGCCCGCTCGACGTGGTCGCCAAGGCCGGGTTCCGCTCGCTCGTCACGTGGATCGAGACCGGGACGCCGCCCGTCGAGGCACCACGGATCGAACTGACCGCCGACGCGTCACCGGCGATCGCGCGCGACGACGACGGGATCGCCCTCGGCGGGATCCGCACGCCGCCCGTCGACGTCCCGGTGGCGACGCTGTCGGGCGACCCGGGCCCGACGCGGCGCTCGCCTGCATCCTGTTCGGCACGACCACCGCGTTCACGCCCGAGCGCATCGCCGAGCTCTATCCGTCGCGGGCCGACTACGAGCAACAGTACGCGGCGAGCGCCGACACCGTCATCGACCAGGGCTTCGTGCTGCGCCGTCGACCGCGACCGTCTCCTCGACTACGCCGACCCCGCCGCCGTCGCCCCCTGAACCCGTCGCCTCGTCGCCCGTCAACTCGTCGCTCCGTCAATTCGACGTTTGCGTCGGGATTTCTGAGGGGCTGTCCGACAGAAATCGTGACGCAAACGAGGGTTGGACGGGTCAGATGGCGCTGTGGCGGAGGAGTTCGTGGGCCATCGGGCACTCGGCGACGATGGCGGGGGGACCCATCGGGACACGGCCGTGGCGTCCGACGACGTCGGTGACCATCGAGGTCGGGAGGACCTCGACGTCGAGTTCCCACGGATCGCGCTCCTCGGTCAACGCGCCGATCCGTTGCGACCATCGCGTCGACGAATCCGCTCGGCAACCGTCGACCGATACCGGCGACCAGCCACACGGGGGTGCCGGCGGCGCGAGCGCACGCGGCGATCGTCGACGAACCGATCGGCACGATCGCCCGCTGCGAATCCGTGGCCATCGCCTCGATCAGCACCACGTCGGCGTCACGGCAGGCGACCCCGGCGGCGCCCGAATCGACCGGCTCGTAGTCGACGTCGTAGCGCTCGAGCCGGCGCACGAACGATGTCGCGGTGTGGCCGACGTCCATCGCCAGCACGCGGACGTCTCCCCGGCGGATCAACCCCTCGCCGATCACGTCCGGCGCGCCGATCGTCACGACCGTGGCGTCGTCGGGGAGCGCGGCGCCGAGTTCGGCACCGGTTCGGTCGTTGCGGATCTCGTCGGCCAGCTCCCACACCGCCTCGAACGGCTCGGCCGACGTCGTGACGTTGGCGCACAGCCACCACAACGGCCCGACGAACGGATGCCGCTCGACGATGCGTCGGCACGCCACCACGAGGCCGGACGGATCGACCCGGAGCGACCCGAGCGCGTGCGCCGTCTCCTCGGCGAGCGACGCCGGATCGGCGCCCTGGGCCCGAGCCACGTAGCGAAGGTGCTCGATCGGATGCACGAGTCGACGGTAGTCCGCAATCCGGTCGCGTGGCGCTCGGATCGGTCCGTCGGCGCGGCGTCCTGGCCGCATGCGACGTGAGTGGGGCGGGACGCGGTCGGGGTCGCTACGATCGCCAGCCGTGGCCGACACCGCCTCCCCGCTCACTGCGCCGATCGGCAAGCAGCTCCCCAGCGACCTCAGCCTGACACCGCTGGTCGATGGCGCGGCGGGTCAGGCGCGCCCGCTGATGGACTGGCTGACCACGTTCCATCTCGCCTCGGTGATCCTCGATCCGTACACCAACGAGAGCAGCTGGATCCTGCGGACCGCGACGCGCATCCTCGAACCGTTCCGCGGCTCGGATGCCCGCATCAACCTGATCGTCACGTCGGGCCCGAGCGATGCGAAGGCCTTCCTCGGCCCGCTCACCGACAGCTTCCTCGTGTTCTGCGACGCCGATCGCACCGCCGTGAAGGCGATCGGTCTCAGCGAACTCCCCGCGTTCGCGTTCATCCGTGTCGACGGTGTCGTCGCCGCCTGCGCCCAGGGTTGGAAGCCCGCACGAATGGGGCGCGGTCGCCGATGCCATCGCCGAGACCACCTGGTGGTCGTCGATCACGGTGCCCGGCCCGAACGACCCGGGCCCGTTCCGCGGTTCGCCGGCGCTCGGCTGAGATCGGGCGACGGACGCGTGGCCGATCGGCCGACGCCCGCGATCCCTCCCGACGTTCCACGCGACCTGCCGATCGTCGACGCCCTCGACGACGTCCGCCAGGCGTTGCGCGACCACCGACGGGCGATCATCGTGGCGCCGCCCGGCGCCGGCAAGACGACCGTCGTCCCGCTCGCCCTGCTCGACCGAACCGTGGCTCGGCGACGGTCGCATCGTCATGCTCGAGCCCCGGCGTCTCGCCACCCGGGCGGCGGCGCGACGCATGGCCGCCACCACCCGGACCGCCGTCGGCGACCTGATCGGCTACCAGACCCGCGACGAGCGCCACATCGGCGCGGCGACGCGGATCGAGGTCGTCACCGAAGGCGTGCTGACCCGGCGGCTGCAGAACGACCCCGCGCTCCCCGGCGTCGCGGCGGTGATCTTCGACGAGGTCCACGAGCGCAACCTCACCGCCGACATCGGGCTGGCGTTCACCATCGAGGTGGCCGCCACCATCCGCCCCGACCTCGTGATCGTGGCGATGTCGGCGACGCCCGACATCGAGGGGCTGCAACGCGTGCTCGACGCGCCCGTCGTCACGAGCGACGGGCGGATGTTCGACGTCGACATCCGCTGGCTGCCCCGCTCAACGGCCCGCGCTGGCGGGCCGAACCGGTGGCTCCGGCAAGGGGCCGCGACGGCCGCCCCGGCTCGCCGCGCACCAACCGATCGAGCCCGATGTGGTCGCCGCGGTCCAGCGCGCGGTCGCATCCGACGACGGCGACGTGCTCGTGTTCCTCCCGGGCATCGGCGAGATCCGACGCGTCGAACGCGCCCTCGACGGCGCCCTGCCGAGCCACGTCGACGTGTACGCGCTCGCCGGCGCACTCTCGCTCGAGGAGCAGGACCGGGCGTTGGCGCCGTCGCCCGCCGGGCGTCGCCGGGTCGTGTTGTCGACCGACATCGCCGAGACGTCGCTGACCGTCGACGGCGTGCGGATCGTGATCGACGCCGGCCTCGCCCGCGAGCCGCGCTTCGACGCGCGCACCGGGCTCAGCCGGCTGACGACGGTGACCACCAGCCGCGCCTCGGCCGATCAACGCGCCGGCCGCGCCGGCCGCACCGAGCCGGGCGTGGCGTACCGGCTGTGGAGCAAGATCGAGCACGGCACACGGCCGCGCCACCGGTCACCCGAGATCGCCCAGGCCGACCTCGCCGGGTTCGCCCTCGAATTGGCGGCGTGGGGCACCGAGGCGGGCGACCTCGCATTCATCGACGCGCCACCGGCGCGCTCGCTCGAACAGGCGCAGGCGCTGCTCGTCGACCTGCACGCGATCGACCCGACGGACGGCTCGATCACCCCGCTCGGCCGATCGATGCTCGGGCTCCCGGTCCATCCCCGACTGGCACGGATGGTGGCGATCGAGCGGTCGACGCTGGCCTGCATCGTCGCCTCGCTCGTCGACGAGCGCGACGTGTTCCGTGGTCGACCCGACGACCTCCCGGCCGACCTGTCGTTGCGCGTCGGCGTGATCGCCGGGCTCGGCGTCCCACGACGCCGCCGATCGTGGCGCGGTGTTCCGCGTGCGCGACCGTGCGGCCGACCTCGCCCGCCGCGCCGGCATCCGGTTCGACCTCGACTCGGTCGACGTCGACCGCACCGGCGCCACGCTCCTGCTGGCCTATCCCGACCGGATCGCCGGCCGCCGCCGGCCGGGCCAGTTCCAGCTCCGTTCCGGCGAGGCGGCGTGGCTGCCCGACGACGATCCGCTCGGCGCGGAGGCGTTCGTCGTCGCCGCCGACCTCGACGGCCGGGGCGACTCGGTCGAGGATCCGGCTCGCTGCCGCCCTCGACGCGGTCGACGTGATCACCGGCTTCGGGAGCGACATCGTCGAGCAGCGATCGCTCGTGTGGGACGACGACCGAGGCGATCTCGTCGAGCGTGTCGAGCGACGGCTCGGCGCGATCCAGCTCGGCCGCACCGACGGCCGCGCCGACGCCGGGCGCCGAAACGACCGCCGCATTGATGGATCACCTGCGGCGGTCCGATCTCGCGCTGCTGCCCTGGAGGGCGGCGAGCCGAGCGCTGCGCGAGCGGGTCGAGTACCTCCATCGCGTACTCGGCGAGCCATGGCCCGACTGGTCGATGCCGACGTTGGCCCGGACCGTCGACGAGTGGCTCGCGCCCTACACGCCGGGTATCACCGGTCGCGCCGACCTCGACCGTGTCGACCTGGCGATGGTGTTGCGATCGCAGCTGCCCTGGCCGGCGGGCGCCGACCTCGACGTGCTCGCCCCCGCCGCGCTCGAGCTGCCGACCGGGCGTTCGGTGCCGATCGACTACTCGGCGGACGCAGCCCACCGCGGCGGTGCGCGTGCAGGACCTGTTCGGCGTCCGGGAGCATCCGCGCGCCGGCGGCCGTCCGATCGTGTTGCACCTGCTCTCCCCGGCCGACCGGCCGATCCAGGTGACGGCCGATCTGCCCGGGTTCTGGGCCGGGTCGTGGGCGGAGGTCCGCAAGGAGATGGCCGGCCGCTACCCGAAGCACCAGTGGCCGGCCGACCCGGCGACCGCCAGCCCGAAGCGACTCCGCGACCGCTGATCTGACTCGGTGCCGGCGCCGGCACGAAGTTCGCGGGCACGTTCGCTCGTGGCGTTCTACGCTCGGCAGTTCATGTTGGGAGCATGGCGGGCAGGGCGCGCGGCGATGGGCGTGGCGGCGGTCAGTGACCTTGCTCGCGGCGATCGGTACTCGCCGCGTGCGGATCGCGCCGAACCGCCCGGCGCCGGCTCGACGTGTGTCGGATCGACCAACGCGGCCGGATTGACGAACCTGTTCGACCAATCGCCCGGCGGCATGTTCGCAGCCGACTACCAACGCGCCGTCCCGCTGCCCGACGGACGCACGCTCTGGCTGTTCCAGGACGCGTCGATCACGCTGCCCCCTCCTCCGCCGCCGCCCGAACCGACGACCGCCACCCGCTGCCGGGATCGCCGCCACCGCCGCCCGCGCTGCCCGCCACCCGATTGGTGCACAACGCCGCGCTCATCCAGAACGGGACGTGCTTCGACCTGCTCCGCAGCGGCACCGACGCCGATCCGCGCCCCTGGCTGTTCCCCGCCGAGACGGCACCGTTCTCCCACTGGTTCTGGCCGCTCGACGCCACGATGGGCAGGACGGTCGGCTGTACATCTTCGTCGCCGAGATGGTGGAACGCGGCCCGCTGTACCTGTCGACCACCGAACCGATCGCCACCCGCGTCGTCGCGGTCGATCTCGCCACGATGACACCGGTGGCCGAGGGCCACGCGCCGAACGCCAGCGCCGCGCTCTACGGCTTCTCGATCACGAGCGACGCGACCTGGACGTACCTGTACTCGCACTGCCACCGCCAGTTCGGCTGGTCGCCGTCGATCCTCCTGCTCGCGCACGACCTGTCGTGTTCGGCGAACGTGACCGTCGCTCGGGTGCCGAAGGGTCAGGTCCTCCAAACTCCGACGCTACTGGGACGGTACGACCTGGCAACCCGACGCATCACGGGCCCGAGCCGGTGATCCCCACCACCGGGCGCAGCGTCAACCCGAGCCAGGTGCGCTGGACCGGGTCGGAGTTCGTGGCGGTCACGAAGGTCGGCGACTGGTTCGGCACGACCGTGTTCCTCGACCGGGCGCCCGCCGCCGCAGGGGCCGTGGACCACCTACGCCCGGGTGCGCGTGGACCCGAAGTGCGACCCGAACGTGTGCAACACCTACTTCGCGTCGTGGGTGCCGTTCAACGTGAGCGGCGGCCAGTGGATGATCGGCCTGTCGAACAACCGGTGGGACGGTCGCATCTCGGAGGTCAACCGGCCCACGTTCCTCACGGTGCCACCGCCCGGGCAGTTCGCGCTCGCCGCCCGGTGCAGCCGGGTGCAGTGCTGACCGGTCGAGCTCGAACTGCCTCGACTGGGCGTGGACGATCGGATCGTGTCAGAGTGCCCGCCGATGACCGCCCGACTCGACCCGCTCCACCACGTCGACCCTGCGCTGGGTCGCCGCGTCGACCGCCTCGCCGGCGCTGACGCTCGCCGCCTGCAGCGGTTCCGACGAATCCGGCTCGACCTGACGACCGACCCGCCGGTCACCGACACCGCCATCCCGGCGACCGCCGTGCCTGACGACCGCCGACGCGTCCGACGACCGACGCACCGACGACCGACGGCGCCGGCCACCGACCCGCCGGCCACCGATCCGCCTGTCACCGAGGCCGCGCTCGCGCCGTTCGAGACGATCGAGCCGGGCCCGTACGACGTCGGCGTGCAGACGATCACGATCACCGACGCGTCGCGCAACCGCCCGCTGACGGTGGACGTGTGGTTCCCGATCGACGACGCGACCGGCCTGCCGGCCCACCAGTACACCCTCCTCCCCGGCGTCTACTACGAGTCGCCGACCGCCGTCGATGCCGACCGCGACCATGATCGCCTCCGGCGGACCGTTCCCGCTCGTGGTCTACTCGCCACGGCAGCGGCGGGCTGCGCTACCTCGACTCGAACTACACCGAGGCGATCGCCAGCCACGGGTACATCGTCGCCGCGCCCGACCACACCGGCAACACGGCGATCGAGCGGCTGAGCAACACCGAGGACGACTTCGACGTGATCGCGCTGAACCGGCCGCAGGACGTCGCGGCGGTGATCGACGCGATGACCGACCCGGCCGATCCCGAGACGGCCGGGTTCGCCGCCAGCGTCGATCCGGAGCAGATCGCCGTCACCGGCCACTCGTTCGGCGGCTTCACGGCGTACGCGATGGCGTCGGGCTACACGAACTCGCTCGGCACGTTCGCGGCCGATCCGCGAGTCGACGCGATCATCCCGCTCGCACCGGCGACCGGTGACGGTGTCGGGTCGGCTGCTGACCGACGACGACCTGGCGGCGATCACGGTTCCCGCCGCTCGTGATGGTCGGGACGAACGACCAGACCACTCCGCCGACCCCAACGTCGAGCGGCCGTGGGAGCTCTCCAACAGTGAGCCCGAGTTACCGGGTCGACCTCGTCGACGGCCAGCACCAGACGTTCAGCGACATCTGCGCGTACCAGCAGTCGGTGCCGCTGCTGCCGGATGTCCCGCCGTTGATCATCGACACGATCAACGCCTACGCCGAGGAGGGCTGCTCGCCCGGCGACATGCCGATCGACCGGGCCCACGAACTGCAGAACACGTTCGCCATCGCGTTCCTCGAGTCGATCTTCCGCGGCGGCGAGATGATCGACCCCGCCGCCGTGGCGATCCCCGACGACGTGATCTACGCGGTGAAGTGAGCGCGAGCTGACGTGATCTCGTGAACTTGTTGCGTACCCAGTCCGCAACTTGTTCACGAGAACGGGGCCGGCCGTAGGCTCGGGCCATGGCCGATGTCTCCGCCCAGCCCGAGTTCAGCTACACCGAACTGCTGCCCGCTGCACGGTCCCGGCAGCCACGACGACACGCAGTACCGGCTGATCTCGACCGAGGGCGTGTCCACGTTCGACACGCCCGAGGGCACGTTCCTGAAGGTCGATCCCGAGGCGATCCGCCGCCTCACGGCCGAGGCGATGCACGACATCGCCCACTACCTCCGCTCGGCGCACCTGCAGCAGCTGCGCAACATCCTCGACGACCCCGAGGCGTCCGACAACGACCGCTTCGTGGCCCTCGACCTCCTGAAGAACGCGTCGATCGCCGCCGGCGGCGTGCTGCCGATGTGCCAGGACACCGGCACCGCGATCGTGAAGGGCAAGAAGGGCCAGTTCGTGTTCACCGGCGGCGGCGACGAAGCGGCGATCGCCCACGGCATCTTCGACACGTACCAGACGTCGAACCTGCGCTACAGCCAGATGGCGCCGCTCGACATGTACACCGAGAAGAACACCGGCACGAACCTGCCGGCCGAGATCAAGATCTCCGCGGTCGACGGCGACGCCTACACGTTCCTGTTCATGGCCAAGGGCGGCGGCTCGGCGAACAAGAGCTACCTCTACCAGGAGACCAAGGCGCTGCTCAACGAGGCGACGCTGCTGCCGTGGATCTTCGACAAGATGCAGAGCCTCGGCACGTCGGCCTGCCCGCCGTACCACCTCGCCGTGGTCATCGGTGGCACGTCGGCCGAGTTCGCCGTCGAGACGGCCAAGCTCGCCACCACCAAGTACCTCGACTCGCTGCCGACCGAGGGTTCGGCCGGCGGGCACGGCTTCCGTGACGTCGAACTCGAGAAGGCCGTGCTGAAGCTCGCCCAGACGACCGGGCATCGGGGCCCAGTTCGGCGGCAAGTACTTCTGCCACGACGTGCGGATCATCCGGCTCCCCCGCCACGGCGCGTCGTGCCCGGTCGGCATCGCCGTGTCGTGCTCGGCCGACCGGCAGGCGCTCGGCAAGATCACCAAGGACGGCATCTTCCTCGAACAGCTCGAGACCGACCCGGCCCGGTTCCTGCCCGAGGTCACCGCACGGAGCACCTCGGCGACGACGAGGACGAGGCCGTGCACATCGATCTCAACCGGCCGATGGACGAGATCCGCGCCGAGCTGTCCACGCTACCCGGTCACCACGCGGGTGATGCTGACCGGCCCGATGATCGTCGCCCGCGACATCGCCCACGCCAAGATCAAGGAGCGCCTCGACGCCGGCGAGCCGATGCCCGCATACCTGCGTGACCACGCCGTCTACTACGCCGGGCCGGCGAAGACGCCCGCCGGGTATGCGTCGGGTTCGTTCGGGCCGACCACCGCCGGGCGCATGGACAGCTACGTGGAACAGTTCCAGGCCGCCGGCGGCTCGATGGTGATGCTCGCCAAGGGCAACCGGTCCAAGCAGGTGACCGACTCGTGCGCGGCAGCACGGCGGGTTCTACCTCGGCTCGATCGGTGGGCCGGCCGCCCGACTCGCGCTCGACAACATCCGCAAGGTCGACGTGCTCGAGTACCCCGAACTCGGCATGGAGGCGATCTGGAAGATCGAGGTCGAGGACTTCCCGGCGTTCGTCGTCGTCGACGACAAGGGTCACGACTTCTACGCCGACGTCCGTGCCCGGGCCGCGATGCCCGTCTCGATCAACTGATCGCGGGGTCGACTCAGCAGGCGGCGTGCGCGGCGGCGAGCGCGGCGGTGGCCTCGTCGGAGGTGACGTCGAGGATGACGTGGGAGATCGTGCGGTCGTCGGTGCGGGCGATCTCGCGTGCCCACGCAGGTGGCGACGTCGCGGGTCCTCGCCCCGCATTTCGAGGACGTTGCCGACCCAGTTCGCCGCGATGCCACGGTCGTGGACGAACAGGTCGTCGGCGAGTTCGGCGTCGTCGGTGACGCCGTCGTCGAACGGGCAGCGCTGACCGTCCTCGGCGACCGGACCGTCGAGGAACTGATCGGTGACGATCCGATCGATGCAGAACGACGACGCCGGGAAGGCGGTGTGGCCCACGCCCTCCCAGATCACGTGCACCGCGTCATCCGAGCGCGTCGGCGAACTCGGCGGCGTGATAGCCCGGGGTCAACGGGTCGAACTCGGTGCCGATCACCAGGATCGGCCGGTCGACGTCGATCGGTCGGATCGGTTCGATGGTGTGTTCGTTGCGGGGCAAGGCGTCGCAGAAGTCCGACCCGTCGATCTGCGCCGCGAAGTCGGCGCAGTAGATGACCAGGTTGGCGACCTCGAACGACGGTCCCGGGCGACGATTCGGCTTCCTCGTCCGCCGGCGGCAGGGTCGGATCGTCGGCGGCGAGGCGCCGCGAGCGCCGATGCGTCGCCGTCGCGCGCGTCGCCGAGTGCCGTCGCCAGCAGCGGCCAGTCGCCGGCGTACGTGAGCGCGCTCTGGATGACGCCGTCGAACGTGTCGTCGTCGACCGCGGTCGGCTCGCCGGCGAAGTCGTCGGTCGGCAGCTCCTCGGCCGACGACCGCAGCTCGTCGAGCGCCGAGCGGGTGTCGTCACCCATCGGGCACGCGTCGCTCTGATCGCACAGCTCGATGAACCGGTCGAGGGCGGCGTCGACGCCGTCGTCGGCGTAGTACGGGAAGCCGTCCGTCGGTGACGCCGTCGGGCCCGCCGACGAGTGGATCGGTCGCACCGTCGAGCACGAAGTGCGCCGACCTGATCCGGGTGGTCGGCGGCGAAGGTGGCCCCGATGATCGTGCCGTAGCTGTAGCCGAGGTAGTCGAGCCGATCCTCGCCGAGCGCCACGCGGATCGCCTCGAGGTCGGCGGCCGAGTACGGGCCGGACAGGTACGCCGGCCAGTTCGCCCGTGCTGCCGCGCGCAGTCGGCCATGAACTCCGGGGCTGTCGAGATCGGGGTCGTCACCGCAGTCGATCGGAGGGATCGACGCGCCGATCCCGCGCGGGTCCCAGCTCACGATGTCGTAGGCGCGCAGGATGTCGGCCGGCATGCCCGGCCGGATCCCCCACGCCGCGTCGAGGCCCGAACCGCCCGGGCCACCCGGGTTCATCACGAGCGTGCCCCGGCGCGTGCCGGTGGCCGGGTGCCGCGTCAGCGCGAGCGTGACCGGCGGGAGGTCGGCGCCGGGATCGAACGGGTCCATCGGCACGTCGAGCGTCGAGCATTCCCAGCGGGTCGTGCCGAGGAGCGTCGGCGACGGGATGCCGAAGGTCGTGCACGGCCCCCACGCGAGCGTGGACGGATCGATCGACGTCGGCCGGAGTCGGTGGCCGGATCGGTGGACGGCGGACCGGACGGATCGCTGTCGGACGCCGTCGGTCGTGTCGGTGTTGCCGGGTCGGCGTTCGGGTCGGCGATCGGTGATCCGGGCGCGCTCCTCGACCGCCACGTCGACACCCGGCGCGCACGCCGCAAGGAGCGATCCCGCGACGACGAGCCGCCGACCGTCGACCGGGATCGAACGGAACCGCACGTCGACAGTGTGACGATCAAGCGATGCTCACGAGGTCGAGCCAGTCCTCGCTGAAGTAGTCGACGTCGCCGTCGGGCATCAGCAGCACCTTCGTCGGGGCGAGTTCCCGGACGAACTCCTCGTCGTGACTGACGAGGATGATCGCGCCGGGCCAGTCGACGAGGGCGCCGGCGACGGCATCACGCGACGGCGGGTCGAGGTTGTTCGTCGGCTCGTCGAGCAGCAGCAGGTTGTTGCGCCCGACCATCAGCATCGCCAGGGCCAGCTTCGTCTTCTCCCCGCCCGACAGCGTCCCGGAGTCCTGGAACACCTTGTCGCCGGACAGCCCGAACATGCCGAGCAGGCCGCGCAGTTGGGTCTCGGTCAGGTCGATGCCCGGCGGGCACCGCGTCGCGGATGTTGGTCGAGCAACGATTCGTCGGTCCGCAGGTTGTCGTGTTCCTGGGCGTAGTAGCCGGCGTGGACCTGGTAGCCGAACTCGAAGTCGCCGAGATCGGCGTCGGTCTCGCCGGCGAGGATGCGCAGCAGGCTCGTCTTGCCGGCGCCGTTGAGGCCGAGCACGAGGAGTCGCTCGCCGCGGCCGAGGTCGAAGCTGATGTCCTCGAACACCGTCGGGCCGCCGTAGGCCTTGCACAGATCCTTCGCCTCGATCACCGTGACGCCGCACGGCGGCGGAGGCGGGAACCGCACGTTGAACGTCTTGGTCGCTCGCGGCGCATCGATCCGGTCGGTCTCGAGGCGGGCGATGCGCTTCTCGATGCTGTGCGCCATCGAGGCCTTCGTCGCCTTGGCGCCGAACCGGTCGACGACGGTCTGCAACCGGTCGATCTCCTTGGCCTGCAACGCCGCCTTCTTGGCCCGCCGCGCCTCGTCCTCGGCCCGCGACCGCTGGTACTGGCGTGTACGTGCCGCGGTACTCGATCACCTCGCCGACCGACGTCTCGGTCGGGCGGTCGAGGTGGAGGACACGGGTGATCGATTCGTCGAGCAGTGCGAGGTCGTGGCTGATCACGAGCAGCGCCCCCTTGTACTGGCGCAGGAAGCCCATCAGCCAGTTCTTGGCGTCGACGTCGAGGTGGTTCGTCGGCTCGTCGAGGCACAGCACGTCGGAGCCGGCGAACAGGATGCGGGCGAGTTCGACGCGGCGCCGCTGACCGCCCGACAGCGTGCTGATCGGCTGGTCGAGCCGGGCGTCGGGGATGCCGAGGCCGGCCGCCATCGCCCGGGCCTCGCTCTCGGCCGCGTAGCCGCCGTTGGTGCGGAACGTCTCCTCGGCGTTGAGGTAGCGCGACACGTTGCGCTCGTCGGGCGTTCTCCTCCATCGCGATGCGCAGCTTCTCGATGCGGACCATCTCGTCGTCGATGCCGCGGCCGGACAGCACGTGCGTGACGCAACTCCGACCGTCGAGGGCGGTGTCGATCTTCGGGTCCTGCGGCAGGTAACCGAACCCGCCCTTGCGCACGACGCGCCCGGCCTTCGGTTCCGCCGCGCCGCCGAGGACCTTGAACAGGCTGGTCTTGCCCGCCCCGTTGCGGCCGACGATGCCCACCTTGTCGCGCGGCATCACGGTGAAGCTGGCGGAGTCGACGACGAGTCGTCCCCCCACTTCCACGGAGATCGCCTGGGCCTGGAGCACCCGTCCAGGCTACGGGTTGGCGGAAAGCGTCAACCGGCCTTGCGTCACGCGCAAGCGGGGTTGACGATCAGCCGCTCGGCGATCAGCGACCGTCATCCGCCGGCGCGGCGGCGTCGCGGCACCGGTCGTCCCGTCGCCACCGGGCGGCGCGACGGTGGGCGGTGCGGCCGTCGGGCGGTGGCGCGGTGACGGCGGTCGCGGGCGGCGGCGCGTCGTCGGCGGCGCGGTGACGGGCGCGGTGGTGGCCGGCGGCGGGCGTGACCGGTGCCGCCGTGGTCGGGAGGCGCGGTCGATGCGGGCCCGCTCGGCACCGTGGTCGCCGCCACCGCCCGACGGGCCGGGCACGGTCGAGGCCGTCGGTGGACGGGGCGCTGCGGTGGTCGCCGTCGACCCGGAGCCCGATCCACCGCCGCCGGATCCGCCGGTCGGCTTGGACGCCGGCGAGTTCGACCCGCGGCCGACCGCCGAATCGTCGGTGAACTGCGACTTGAGACACTCGCCCTACGCCGAGCGGTGGCCGGGCCGAGCGCTGGGCGGCCGTGAGATCGACCAGGACCTCGCCGCCCCGTGTTCGGTCGGATGCAGCCGGTCGCCGCTCAACACGCCCGGATACGCGAGCGGTCTGCTCCCAGTCGACGACGGTGACGTTGTCGAACTCGCCCGGCGAGCTTGCGGACGGTCTCGTTCACCTCGGCCCAGGCCGGCCGGTACTCGGTGACCGTGTACAGCAACGTCGGGCGCGGCGCCAGGCGGGTGAGGATGACCCGGAGTTCGTCCTCGTAGCGCTGCCTGGTCACGGCCGTAGTTGCTCCCGAGGAAGACGACCGCGGCATCCCAGTCGTCCTCGGTGCCGACGCATCGGGTCGAGCGTCTGGTCGAGCACGCGATTGCCGAAATCGATGAACCGGCTCGGCTCGGCCTCGACCTCCACCGCCCACCCGAGCGGCACGAGCTCGTCGCACATCAGCCCGCTGTAGCGGGTGGCGGTCGACGCCATGATCGAGTCGCCGATCACGAGGAGCCGATTGTCGATGACCTCGTCGCCGACCAACTCCGCGGTGGTTCCGTCCTCGTCACCGGTCGGGTCACCGGGACCGAGATGATCGGCTCGCGCTCCGGCGCCACCGTGGAGGGCAGAACCCCGACGCCGCCGACCGTCGGCAATGGCGCCAACGCGACCTGATCGGCGGTCGACGTCCAGCCGCGCCGGTGGTCGCACACGCTGCGAGCGTCATCGTGCACGCCGCGCGGCGAGGACGAGGCGACCGCGGATCATCGCCCTATTGAAGCGCCTTTCGGCGTGTCGATTCACGCCGACTTGTTCGCAGCGCAGCTCGTCACGCCGTCAACGAGCGGTCCAGCCCCCGTCGACGATGATGCTCTGGCCGGTGAGGAACGATCCGGCCGGCGACGCGAGCAGCAACAACGCACCGTCGAGTTCGGCGAGTTCACCCATGCGCGGGATCGGCGAGTTCGCCCGGATGAACTGCTGGCTGCCCTCGTCGGACTCCATGCCGGCGGTCATCTCGGACGGGAACCAGCCAGGGCACAGCGCGTTGACCGTGATGCCCTTGCGCGCCCACTGGAGGGCGAGCTCGCGGGTGAGGTTGACGACGGCGCCCTTGCTCGCGCAGTAGTGCGCCTGCTTGACCGGTGTCGATCCGACGTGACCGAGCATCGAGGCGATGTTCACGATCGCGCCGCCGCCCCGTTCGATCATCGACGGCGCCGACAGCTTCGACAGGTGCCACACGCGCCGTGACGTTGATCTCCATCGCGGTGCGAAACCGGTCGAGCGGTTCGTCCGCGACGGCCATCGCTTCCCCGATGCCGGCGTTGTTGATCAGCACGTCGACGCCGCCGAAACGATCGAGCGTCGACGCCACGAGACGCTCGCGGTCCGCCTCCTCGGCGATGTCCGCGGCGACGGCGAACGAACCGGGTAGCTCCGACGAGAGCTGTTCGAGGCGATCGAGCCGGCGGGCCGTGACGACCACCGTCGCTCCGACGGCGTGGAGGATCCGGGCGAAGTGCGCGCCGAGGCCGGACGAGGCACCGGTCACGATGGCGACTCGGTCGTCGAGACGGAACCGATCGAGTGGGTTGTGGTCGCGCCGAGGATGGAGCGGTTCGGGCAGGGCTGTGGCGTCGGTCACCACAGCGACAGTACGCGGAGCGCGCGACCGTGTGTCGAACGAGACAGTTCCGTGACAACATGCGCGCGACGACGTATCTCACCGCGTTCGCCGCGCTCCCGAGGTGTATGAACGCTGACGTGGAACTCCGCCGTGACGCCTGGATCGCGATCATCAAGCTCGCCGTCGTGGTCTCGACCGCCGCGGCCGTGTTCGCGATCGGAATGTCGCTCGCCGGTGATGTGTCCCAGGCGACCATCGTGATCCCGGTGATCGTCGTGGGGTTCGCCGTCGAGCTGGACGCTGACCGGCAGGCTGCAGACCGTGCGGGTGCAGCCTCGCAGGGTTCGCCACAGCGCCGTCAGCGCCTTACGCTGAGCGCGATGAAGGTCCGCATCGGGTTCGGGCTCGGCACGCGGACCAATCTCAACGACGGTTCGTTCGGCGCGGTCGTCGACGAACTCGAGCGGCTCGACTTCGACTCGCTGTGGTTGTCGGAGCGGATCAGCGGCGAGGCGCCCGACCCGCTCGTCGCGATGGCCTACGGCGCCGGGCGCACCACCAGATCTGAAGTTCGGAATGTCGGTGATGGTCCTGCCCGGGCGGAATCCGGTCGTGCTCGCCAAGGAGCTGGCCACGCTCGGCGACGATGTCGGGCGGTCGTCTCCTCCCCGCCTTCGGGCTCGGCGCGGTCGACCCCGTCGAGCAGCAGGCATTCGGTGTCGAGCGATCCGAACGGGCGGCGATCTTCGACGAGATGCTCACCGTCATGCGGTTGGCCTGGACGGGTGAGCGGTTCAGCCATGACGGCGATCGCTTCCACTACGACGCGGTGCGTGTGCGGCCGGCACCGAAGCGGATGGACGTGTGGCTCGGCGGGCAGGCGCCGTCCGAGCTGCGTCGGGTCGGGCGGCTCGCGGACGGTTGGCTGCCGTCGTTCGTCGTGCCCGCCGACGTCGAAGCGGGTCGGCGCCGTGATCGAGGCGGTCGCGGCCGAACACGACCGCGAGATCGAGGACGACCACTACGGCGTGCTCATCCCGTACACGTTCGGGGACGATCCCCGATCAGTTCCGTGCCGTGTTCGCCAGGCGTCGCCCAGACATCGACGACGTCGGCGATCTCGTCGCCACGTCGTGGGACTCGTTGATCGCCACGATCAAGCGCTTCGTCGACGTCGGCACGTCGAAGTTCGTGGTGCTCCCGCTCGACGAACCCGGCGGTGCCGACGCCTGGGTCGCACACCTCGGTGAGGCCGCTCAGGCGCTCCTGCCCCTCGAGACCTGAGGTCGTGCATCGGTGCCTGGCACCGATGCACGACCGTTGCGGGAACCAGAACGACGTCGGCGTGACGTCGAACACAGCATGAAGCGTGAACTGCTCAGCCCACTGGCTCTGTCGATCGGAACGGTCCTCGGCGTCACGCTCGCCCTCGGGGCGTGTTCGTCGGACGGTCCCGAGGCGTCGACCCCGAACACCGAGGCGTCGCCGGGCACGACCGTCAGCACGCCGACCACCGAGCCGACCGCGACCCCGGCGACCGACCCGGAAACTCCGTCGACGACCGACCAGCAGCCCCAGCCGCAAGGGTTCGCTGCAGGGCACCTGTCGTTCTTCGGCGACTGCCCCGCACTGCTCGGCTACATGCAGACCGAGGCGTCCGAGCGGGTCACCGCATGGGGTCTCGGCGGCGGCGGGTTCGTTCCGATGGGCGGCGACGTGATGATGGCCGCCGAGGATGCCGCAGCGCCGGCTGACATCGAGCGGAGCGCCCAGGCGACCGTGGCGCCGGCACCGGCCGGGGCGCCCGCCGCCGACACGTTCTCCGGGACCAACACTCAGGAGATCGGCGTCGACGAGGGCGACATCGTCGAGACCGACGGCGAGTACGTCTACGTCGCCAACAACGACGGGTTGCGCATCGTGCGGGTCGACGATGCACAGGTCGTCGGCCAGCCGGAACTCCCGAACGGCAGCCACCAACTCCTGCTCGACGGCGACCGGCTCCTCGTCGTCACGTCGAGCTGGGACGGGGTCGGCCGACACGATCGTGTCGCTGTACGACGTGTCCGACCCGGCGAACGCCACGTTGCTGCGCCGTTCACACCTCGAGGGTTCGGTGCTCGCCACCCGCTCCGTCGACGACGTCGCCCGGCTCGTGATCTCGACGAGCTTCGACACCCGCCTCCCGTTCGTGCAGCCGAGCGAGTTCGGCCTCGACGAGGATCGGGCCCTCGAACGCAACCAGCAGATCATCGCCGAGTCCTCGGTCGAGGACTGGCTCCCCCGCTGGTTCGACGAGGCGGGCGACGGCACGTTCGGCCCGATGCAGCCGATCCTCGACTGCAACACGGTCGCCGCCCCGGACGACTTCGCCGGGCTCGGGCTGACGTGGATCGCCTCGGTCGACCTGCTCGGCGACGCCACACCGGTCGGCTCGGCCGGCGTCGTGTCGACCGGCGACATCGTGTACTCCTCGGCCGAGAACCTGTACATCACGACCCAGAACTGGGACTGGCAGTTCCGGCCGATGCCGGTCGACGTGGGGACGACCGGCGACTCCGGCGTCACCACCGACGACGTCGTCGACGACGGACCGCCCGCCGACCCAGATCCACCAGTTCGACCTCGGCGAGGGGACGGCGGCCACGTACGTCGCCTCGGGCTCGGTGCCGGGCCGGCTGCTCAACCAGTTCGCCATGAGCGAGCACAACGGCGATCTGCGGGTGGCGACCACGACCGAGGGCTGGAACTTCGGTGAGCAGAGCGAGTCGGCCGTCTCCGTCCTGCGCCCGAACGGTGAGGACCTCGAGACGATCTCGTCGGTCGGTGGGCTCGGCAAGACCGAGCAGATCCGATCGGTACGGTTCATCGACGACACCGCCTACGTCGTGACGTTCCGTCAGACCGACCCGCTGTACGTGATCGATCTGTCGGATCCGGCCAACCCGGTCCTCGACGGCGAGCTGAAGATCCCCGGCTACTCGGCCTACCTGCATCCGGTCGGCGACGGTCTGCTGCTCGGCGTCGGCCAGAACGCCACCGAGGAGGGCCGCACACTCGGCACGCAGCTCAGCCTGTTCGACGTGAGTGATCCGACCAACCCGCAACAGATCGACACGCTGCCGATCGGCGGGTCGAGCGAGGTCGAGTGGGACCACAAGGCGTTCCTCTACTGGCCCGAGGACGGCACGATCGTCCTGCCGGTGTCGCCTGGTTGGAACAGCTGCGAACCGGACCAGCTGTGCCTCGCCGACACGATCCAGGGATCGGCCGGCGGCGCGATCGTGGCCCAGCTCGACGGCCGTGAGCTGTCGACCCGGGGCGTGATCACCCACGAGAGCCCGGGTGAGAGCGGCTGCTGGAACCCGTTGCAGCGGTCGATGGTGATCGGCCCGGAGCTCGTCACGATCGGCCTCGACCAGATGAAGTTCTCCGACCGGGCCACCCTCGAGCCTCGCGACAGCGTGTCGTGGGGCAACCCCGAGGACTACGGCTGCGCCTGGATCGACTGATCCGCTCGTCCGACCGGGACGTGTGAGCTGACGGCGCGCAATCGCGCATGTCGGCTCACGCTTCGCTGGTTACGGGTGGCCTTGGGCGGTGCCGCCGGCGGTGGCGCGGAGTTGGCCGGCGTCGAAGTCGGTGACCGGATACTTGACGATGCGGTACGAGAACCCGCTCGGCGTCTTGGTGATCGCCATCGTGAGGTTGCCGTTGGCGTCGTGCTCGGTGAACATCGGCTGCAGCGGAGCACCCCAGCCGACGAGGATCGAGCCATCGGCCTGGACCCGCGTGCTGCCGAGCGTGCCGCCGCTCTGACCGCTCGGTGCGAGGATCTGCCAGAGCATCGTCGCCGTGCCGGTCGCCGTTGATCCGGTACGCGACGGCGCGGGACGGCTGGCCGGTCGCGGCGCGGTTGTCCATCATCGTCAACACGTTCCCGACGAGCCGGGCATCGTGCGGGCGCTTCGGGCCACCGAAGGGATCGCCGATCGTCGACGAGCCGGCAGTCCGTCTGCGCACCGCTCGTACAGAGTGCGTGAGCCCCGCCGAGGTACCAGTCGATGTTCTCGGTCGCGCGGTCGACACGGAACGCGGCGTCGAGGTGGCGGGCGGTGAGCAGATAGTCACCGCTGCCGTCCTCGATTCGCTGCAGCGCGTTGAGGTGGTGCAGGTCGACGACGCCGGGCTGGGGCGGCGTGTTGTACAGCGGGATGTTCGTGAAGCGGTTCGGGAACGTCGCATCGGTGTCGGGGATGTGCTCGGTGCGCACGCCAGTCCCACACCACGGTTCCCGCGCTGTTGATCTCCTGGATCACGCCGTCGACGACGCGATCGGTCGCGGTGAACGGGCAGGTGTCGGGGTTGAGTGGCGCGCACGCCGCACCGGTGATCGTGGCGTTCAGCGGCTGTCAGATTTCGTGACTGGGATCAGCGGATAGCTCAGCATCGCCCGGCCGCCACCCGGGAGTTCGACGTAGTCGTGCTGGTCGGTCGGGAACTGGTCGGGGTTCACGGTGCGGATCTCGCCGGTCGGGCTGACCCCGGCGACGAGCGAACCGTTCAGGTTGGTGTTGAGGTAGCCCCGCGCCGGGTCGCACGCCGAACGCCTGGCCGAGCTGCGGCACGTAGACCATCGTGCCGTTCGAGAGCCGCTTGAAGTCGAGCACCGGGACCGGGGTGCGCTTGTACCAGACCGGCGCGCCGCGGTTGTCGAAGATCACGCTGAATGAGCCCGCTGGATCCGTTGGCAGCTTCGCCACCCCGAACGTCGTCAGGTACCAGCCCGGCGCCGGGTTGCCGGGACGGTCGACCGTCAGCGCGGGGAAGTCGGCGGGCAGGCACCGGAAGAAGTAGCTCATCGACTGGCCGCCCCGCGTCAGCGTCAGCGTCAGCAGCTGGTCGGTCACGACCTGCCGCGTGAGCAGACCGGACGACACGGGGACGCCGTCGAGTGTGGCGGTCACCTGCGGCAGCAGTTCGAGTTGCATCGACAGCGACGTCGTCCCCGCGTTGCAGGCCACGGCGTAGTCCGCCCCTGCGGGTGTGAACTCGGGGAACACGTGTTGGTTGAACGAGATCCGTTCGGCCAGCGATCCAGCCGGGGCCGCCATCACCCCGAACACGTCGACGATGACATCGGTCGCCGCGAAGGCGTAGATGCAGATCGTTCGGTCGGAGGCCAGCTCGACCGTGGCGAGGTTCGTCGCCTCAGCGGGCGCGGTGTAGTTGAGCGACGACACCTCGGGCCGGCTGGACGAGCACGGGTAGATCGTCAGGTAGCCGTTGGCCTGCGGGTTGGCGGCGATCACGTTGAGCATCACGGACGATGCCTCCGCCCCGCCGGGCACGAATGCGACAGGATCGAACTGTCGGGTCTCGCCGGCCTGGAACGGCGCGAGCGGTCCGCCGATGCCGTTGCGCGTGTCGACGATGCGCGTGCCGCTGAGGGGCTGCAGTTGCGCGGTCGGCCCGAAACTCGGCGCGGGCGCGTAGTACCCGGTGACATCGACGATCACGTCTGCGGCAGTGTCGGTCAGGACGCACATCGTGCTGCCGAGACCAGCCCGACGATCGCCGCGACGGCACGGGCCTCGCCGGCGACGAAGTTGAGGTTCGAGGACGGTGGCGCGGGCTGGCCACAGGGAAAGGCGGTGAGGTAGCCGGCCGCAGCGGCGCGGTCGACCGTGAGGTTGACCACCGCGGCGGTCGAGCCGTCGGGGATCACCGATGACGGGATCTTGACCTCACGCGTGACGAAGCGGGCGAGCCGTGCGCCACCCGGCTGGCGTGTGTCGTAGACGCGGGTCGGCTGGATCGACGCGAATCGGTCGGGACCATCCGACCACCACCCCGCGAGGTCGATGATGAGGTGGGCCGTGCCGTGGCTGAAGATGCAGATCTCGCGGTTGACGTCGGGGATCGCCACCACGAGGTTCGGCGTCGGGACGCCGGGCCGGGTGTTGAGGTTCGACGTCTCCGGCCGGCCGCTCGCGCAGGGGTACACCGTGAAGTAGTCCCGCGTCGCGGAGATGGCCGTCATCGACAGCGACACCGCAGCGGCGTTGGCGGGAACGTCCGACGCGAGATTGACCCGCATGGTGCAGCCGGCACCGACGGTCGTGCCCCAGCCACCGATGTTGTTGCGGGTGTCGACGAGGCGTAGCGGGTTGATCGCGGTGTAGCTCTCGAGTGCCGGAGCGGTGGCGACGCCGCCGGCGGGCAGTGGCTCGCAGCCGACCGAAGCGGCAGCTGCCTGGACGGTGCCGGAGTCCACGGAGGCGATCGGCGGCAGGCCGACCGCGACGAGGACGGCGACGAGCGCCCAACGGGTTCGTCGGTTCATGACCGTCGAGGGTAGTTCCCACCTCCTCGCCGGTGCGCTCGGTTCGTTCCGGACCCGTCGCCCCGAACGAACCGATCGGGCTCAGGTGGAGCGCTTCTGGATGTTGGCCCACTCGTCGCGGAGGCCGACGGTGCGATGGAACACATCGGCTCGTTCGGGTCGACCGCGAAGTAGCCGAGTCGCTCGAACTGCACGACCTGGCCCGGTGCGGCGTCGGCCGAGGGCGGGCTCGACCTTGCAGTCGGTGAGCAGCTCGCGCGAGTCGGGGTCGAGATCGTCGAACGCGTCGCCCGTCGCGCTCACCGGGCACCTCGGCGCGGCGAACAGCCGCTCGTACAGCGCGACGGTCGCGTCGACGGCGTGGGCGGCCGACACCCAGTGCATCGTCGACTTCACCTTGCGCCCGTCGGGCGCGTTGCCGCCCCGCGTCGTCCGGGTCGTAGGTGGCGTAGCACCTTCGTGACGTTGCCGTCGGCGTCGACGTCGAAGTCGGTCGCGGTGACGAAGATAGGCGCCGCGCAGCCGCACCTCGCTTGCCGGGCGACAGCCGGAAGTACTTCGGCGGCCGGCTCGGCCATGAAGTCCTCCTGTTCGATGAACAGCCGGCCCGAGAACGGCACCGATCGCACGCCGTCGTCGGCGTTCTCCGGGTTGTTGACGATGTCGACGTGCTCGACGACGGGCTCGCCGGCGGCGTCGGTCGGCCAGTTCGTGATCTCCAACTTCGAGCGGCCGCAGCACGGCCATCCGCCGCTGCGCCGTGCGGTTGAGCTCGGTGCGCACGAACGATTCGAGCAGCTCGATCTCGTGGCGGCTGTTCGTGCGGGCCACGCCGATGAAGTTGCAGAACTCGCGGATCGCCGAGGCCGGGTAGCCGCGCCGCCGCAGCCCGCGCAGCGTCGGCATCCGCGGGTCGTCCCAGCCGTCGACGGTGCCGTCGAGCGACGAGCTTCATCAGCTTGCGCTTCGACGTGACCGTGTGGGTCAGCTCGAGCCGGGCGAACTCGGTCTGCCGCGGCGCTCGAACGGCAGCGGCAGCTGCTCGAGGTACCAGTCGTACAGCGGCCGGTGGCTGTCGAACTCGAGCGTGCACAGCGAGTGGGTGATGCCCTCGATCGCGTCGCTCTGGCCGTGCGCCCAGTCGTAGGTCGGGTAGATCTTCCAGGCGTCGCCGGTGCGATGGTGGTGCTCGTCGCGGATCCGGTACATCACCGGGTCGCGCAGCTGCATGTTCTCGTGCTGCATGTCGATCTTGGCCCGCAGCACGTGCGAGCCCTCGGCGAACTCGCCGGCCCGCATCCGCCGGAACAGGTCGAGGTTCTCCTCGACCGGGCGATCGCGGTACGGACTCTCGATGCCCGGCTTGCCGTAGCCGCCGCGCTGTGCGGAGATCGTCTCGCCGTCTGGTCGTCGACGTACGCCTTGCCGTCGGTGATCAGCAGTTCGGCCCAGTCGTACAGCTGCTCGAAGTAGTCGCTGGCGTACAGGATCGGCCCACCGGGCTCGAAGCCCAGCCAGGCGAGATCGTCGATGATCCCGTCGACGTAGCTCGTCTCCTCGGTGTCGGGGTTCGTGTCGTCGAAGCGCAGGTTGCAAGCGCCGCCGAACTCGGCGGCGATGCCGAAGTCGAGCGTGATCGCCTTGGCGTGGCCGATGTGCAGGTAGCCGTTCGGCTCCGGCGGGAACCGGGTCTGGACGCGGCCGCCGAACGTCCCCTGCTCGTTGTCGGCGGCCACCAGGTCACGGACGAAGTTGGCAGCGGCGGGGCGTTCGGTCGGTGCGCTCATGTCGGCCACCAGTATGGAGGCCGACGGGCGGGCTTCTGCCAGGGATAAGCGATCGCCGCACGCGCCGTTACGGTGATCACGTGAGCCAGAGTTACGAGTCGATCGACGATCCCACCGCGGCATTCATCGCGGCCCAGCACGTCTTCTTCGTCGCCAGTGCGCCGGCCGATGGCGGCCACGTCAACCTCTCGCCCAAGGGCCTCGACACGCTGCGCGTGCCTCCCCGCCCCGTTCGCGTGAACAATCTGCGCATCAGCGCCGCAGATTGATCACGCGAACGGCGGATCACTCGGTCGGGTTCACGACCACCGCAGTGGCCATCCCGAACATGCCATCCTCCGATTCGACGTGGGTCAGGATGTGGCAGTGCCACACCCACGTTCCGGGGTCGGTCGCCTGGAACAGCACCGAGTACCGCTCGCCTGGGGCGATGTTGATCGTGTCGGCGAAGTACGGCTCGTCGAGCGGGATGCCGTCCTTGGCGTAAACGAGCTGGGGGAAGGCGTGGAGGTGCATCGGATGCGCCATCAGGCCCTCGTTGTAGTAGTTCACCGCGACCCAGTCGCCCTGGTCGACGACCACCGGAGCGGTCGCCGGGAAGCTCTTGCCGTTCAGCGTCAGGCCGATCACGCCGGCATCGTTGACGACCATCGGCATCTCGACGGCGGGCACGAGGTCCGCGGGGATCGTGACGCCGCTGACGGTCTTCCCGTACGGGAGCGGATTGTCGCCGACGATGAAGCTGGCGAACATCCCGTTGACGACCGAGGTCTGGCCGTGGAGGTGGGCGTGGTACATCCCGATCGCCGGTTGGTCGGCGACGAACTCGTAGGTGTGCGAATCGCCCGTCGACACGACCTCCTGGGTGTAGGGCGACACGCCGTCCTGCGCGTTCGGCGTGTGGATGCCGTGCCAGTGGATGTCGGTGCCCAACGGCGTCTCGTTGTGCAGGACGACCCGCACCTTGTCGCCGACAGCGACCTTGATCATCGGTCCGGGCACCATGCCGTTGTACGACCAGGCGTCGACGACCTTGCCGGGCGAGACCTCCCACGGGGTGACCGCGGCCGTCAGCTCGAACTGCTTCGTGCCGTCGGGCAGCGTCGTGTAGTCGAGCAACTGGTTGCCCACGCCCTCGGTCTCGGCCGGGTAGGCGAGCATCGAGTCGACCATCATCTGGTCCATCTCTTCGGCGGTCATCTCGCTGTGGTCCATGCCGGCCATCGCACTGTCGTCCGTCGCAGCCGCGTCGGCCGCGTCGCCCGCGTCCGTAGCTGGCTCGGTTGCGGCGCCGGCACCGTCGGTGATCGTGAGCTCCGCGGTCATGCCGCTGCCGGCGTGACCCGGGATCGTGCAGATCAGCTCGTAGGTCCCCGGGGCGAGTACGCCGAGATCGAGCTGCTCGCTGGCACCGGCGGCGAGGTCGCCGCCCTCGATGCTCGGATCGACGAGCGCGATGTTGTGCTCGACCGAGCCGCTGTTGGTCACGTCGATCACGACCTGGCCCGCGGGCGCGGTCAGATTGCCGGTGATGGCGAACTCGCTCAGCTCCACCGACAGCGTGGTGGAGGCGGTGGCGGTCGTTTCCGTTG
The DNA here is from genome assembly GCA_963801795.1 of Ilumatobacteraceae bacterium. Lineage (GTDB taxonomy): Bacteria > Actinomycetota > Acidimicrobiia > Acidimicrobiales > Ilumatobacteraceae > Sva-07. The sequence continues at coordinate 724,210 of CAWDFZ010000009.1, read as the reverse complement.
CGGCTGGTTCGTCGACCACGACGGCGACGATCCCGATCGCGACGAGGCCGAGCACGATGGCGGTGATGAGTCCGACCATCGCGGCGAGCACGAGGGTGCTCGAGCGCGGAGCTCGGCGGTGGGTCGTGGGGGGTCGTGCGTTGCACCGGACGGTCGTCGAGAAGTGTCACGTTCCCGACTCTGCCGGGGCCCTCGCCCGGCAACCAGGGACCTTCGGCCCTTCTTCGGCCACTCGACACGGGCTGCTCGACGCTGATGTTCGCTCGAGCGACGACGGGGTACTGTCCGCACCGGGCGTCGAGCGGCACAGGGGGCTGGCATGTATCCGGGGAAATTCGCACACGACCATCCCGACCGCGCCGGCGTTCATCATGGCGTCGACGGGCGAGGCCGTCACCTACCGCGAGTACGAGGCACGGGCGAACCGGCTCGCCCATCTGTTCCGCGAGCATCGGCCTGCAACGGCTCGACCACTACTCGATCTTCATGGAGAACAACGATCGCTACCTCGAGTCGTGCGGCGCCGGCGAACGATCCGGGTCTGTACTACACGTGCGTCAACTCGTACCTCACCGCCGAGGAACTCGCCTACATCGTCGACAACAGCGAGTCGACGGTCGCTGATCACCTCGCTCGCCAAGCGCTCGACCGTGCTCGAGGCGATCGCCGCGCAATGCCCGCGGTCACGCACGTGCTCGTCGTCGACGACGACGGCACGAGCGGCGACGACCGTGTCCGCGACTACGTCGCTGGCGCTCGCCGGCCATCCGACGTCGCCCATCCCCGACGAGCGGGTCGGGCATCGCGATGCTCTACTCGTCGGGCACGACCGGTCGCCCGAAGGGCATCATCCGGCCGCTTGCCCGATCAGCCGCCCGGCGAGATGCTGGCGCTGTTCCACGTTCCTCCACGACCTGTGGCACTACCGCGAGGACATGATCTACCTGTCGCCGGCGCCGCTGTACCACTCGGCGCCGCAGGCCGCCGTGGGCTTGACGATCCGCAGCGGCGGCACGGTCGATCATCATGGAGCGCTTCGATCCCGTCGAGTACCTGCCGCCTCGTCGAGCGCTACCAGGTGACCCACAGCCAACTCGTGCCGACGATGTTCAGCCGCATGCTCAAGCTGCCCGAGGAGGAACGCACCCGCTACGACCTGTCGTCGCTCGAGATCGTCGTCCACGCCGCCGCGCCCTGCCCGATACCGGTGAAGGAGGAGATGATCGAGTGGTGGGGCCCGATCATCCACGAGTACTACGGCGCCACCGAAGGGCTGGGCTTCACGGCGTGCGACAGCGAGGAGTGGCTCGCCCACAAGGGCACCGTCGGGCAAGGTGATGCTCGGCGAGCTGCACATCCTCGACGACGACATGAACGAGGTGCCGAAGGGCGCGCCGGGCACGATCTGGTTCGAGACGGCGACGCCGTTCGAGTACCACAACGACGCCGAGAAGACGCGCGAGGTCACCTCGCCCGACGGCACGATGACGACGGTCAACGACGTCGGCTACGTCGACGACGACGGGTTCCTCTACCTCACCGACCGCAAGACGTTCATGATCATCTCGGGCGGCGTCAACATCTATCCGCAGGAGATCGAGAACCTGTTGATCACCCATCCCAAGGTGGCCGACGCGGCGGTCTTCGGTGTGCCCAACCCCGACCTCGGCGAGGAGGTCAAGGCCGTCGTCCAGCCGATGCCCGACGTCGACGGCCGACGGAGCGCTCACCGAGGAGCTGCTGGCGTTCTGCCGGCGAGCACCTGTCGCGCCAGAAGTGCCCGCGCTCGATCGACTACCTCGCCGAACTCCCCCGCCTGCCGACCGGCAAGCTGTACAAGCGGGTGCTGCGCGACCAGTACTGGACCGACGCGGCGAACAAGATCGTGTGACGAACGGTCGACCATGACCGGATGGACCTGCCACGAGTGCGGCCGCCTGTTCGCCCGGCCCCATCAGGCTCACGAGTGCTCGCCGGCGATGACGCTCGAGGAGTACTTCTCGACCGGGCCGCCCCACGAACGTCCGGTGTTCGACGCGGTGTACCGGTACCTGACGTCGCTCGGCCCGATCCACGTCGAGCCGGTGTCGGTCGGGATCTTCCTCAAGAAGCACGGCAGCTTCGTCGAGCTGCGCCCGATGACGAAGTGGGTGGCGATGTCGTTCCCGCTCGGCCGGCGGATCGACCATCCCGCGATCGCCCGCAAGCCGATCGACACCGGCTCGCGTGTGTACCACGTCGTCAACCTGCGCACGCCCGACGATCTGACCGACGACGTGAAGGCGTGGCTCGCCGAGTCCTACGAGCTGGTCGACTGACCGCTGGTCGACGAGCGGCTGGTCCATCCACGCAGCTGCCAGGTCCAGCGGAACGTGCCACCGCGGATCTTCCACCGATCGGCGGTGTCGGGGCCGCACGCCGCGGTCCCCAGGCCCCGATGAGCGGCATCGACATGGACGAACGTCGTCGGACGCTGTCGGAGCTGGTGCGCGTGGGTGGCAGCCGTCAGGTCCTCGGCCGGTACGGCAACGCCGAGAACGCCAGCGGAACCGCTGGTGCCACCTCGATCGTCGTCGCGCCGTCGCCGATCCGGAACCAGCGGGTGTCGACGTGCAGCCCGTACTCCTGCGGCACGATGAACGGCATCGCCTGGTCCCGCACGTCCCTGACGCCAGCGGCCGAGCGTCGTGGCCGCGCGCCGGTCGGGGTAGCTGTCGCCCGGGCCGAACCCGAACCACTCGAGGGTGTCGAAGCCGGCCGGTAGCTCGAACCGCACGCCCACCCGCGGCAGGTCGTCGAGCACCTCGGGAATCGTCACCTCGTCGACGATCTCGATCGCGCCGTCGAGCACTCGGCGCCGTTGGCGGTGGATCACGTTCCCGACGGCCAGCTCGTACGTCGTCGTGCTGACGTGATCGGTGCCGCTCGCGTCGATGTTCGACGGCGGACGCTTCGAGCCGATCGAGACCCCATCCGCGCCACCGATCGGCGGCCGACTCGCGACGGTGCCACTCGCCCGGCGGGTCGTCGTTGTCGGTCGGCGGGCGCCACAGGCAGAGCGCGGGCGGCACGATCCCGACCGGTCCGATCTGCAGGCGGTCGCCCTCGTCGACGGCCGCGGCGCTGCCGCATGCGAGGCCCTGGCCGGGCGGGTGCTCGTGGCCGGTCTGCCGCCGTCTCGGGCTCGATGAGGAGCTGTCGAACCGCCTCGATCGAGCCTCGCGCCGCCCATGCCGTGGCCCGCCGGGAACGGAACGTGAACGTGATGGCAACCGTCCCGCCCGTCGTGCCCGGCAGGGGCGGGCCCGCGATCCGGCACTGCTGCTGTGGCGCGATCGGCGGAAGGTCGAGCACCCCGCGGCCGACGGGCCGACCGTCGACCTCCAGCACCCACGTGGCGCGGAGATCGTCGAGCGAGGTGAACCAACGACGATTGGTGACGCTGACGAAGCCCGCGCCGGCCCACTCGACATCGACCGGCTGCGTCAGCGCGGCGAGCTCGGCCAGCAGTGGATGGGGCTCACGATCGGCCGACACCAGACCGTCGCACACGAAGGCACCGTCGTGCTTCGTCTCGCCGAAGTCGCCGCCGTAGGCGAGCACGCGCTCGCCGCCGGCATCGACTCGGCGCAACGCGTGGTCGCACCACTCCCACACGAAGCCGCCCTGCAGCCCGCGCCGGCCGAACAGCGCCCAGTAGTCCGCCAGGCCACCGGCCTGGCCCATCGCGTGGTTGTACTCGCACAGGATCAGCGGACGCCGCGTGTCGCGCCCATCCTCCGCCCACGCCGCGATGGCCGCGGGCGGGGCGTACATGGGGCACACGATGTCGCTCGCCGGCGACGCCGCGTGGAGGTCGAACGTGAACCCGCCCTCGTAGTGGACCGGACGGGACGGATCGGTGCGCCGGACCCAGGCCGCCATCGCATCGTGCGCCGCGCCGTCGCCGCTCTCGTTGCCGAGCGACCACGCGATCACGCACGGATGTGACCGGTCGCGCATCACCATCCTGGAGGCGCGTTCCATCAGCGCACCGAGGTACCGGCGATCGTGCACCAGCGATCCCCAACGGGCGTGGCTCTCGATGTTCGCCTCGTCGATCACGTACAGGCCGAGTTCGTCACACAGGTCGTAGAACTCCTCGGCGTCCGGGTAGTGGGCCGTGCGCACGGCGTTGACGTGATGGCGCTTCATCAGCAGCAGGTCGGTGCGGATGTCGTCGACGGTGATCGCCCGGCCGCGATCGGGATGGATCTCATGACGGTTCACCCCGTTGATCACCACGGCGACGCCGTTGATCAGCAGCTGATTGCCGGTCACCTCGACGCGCCGGAACCCCACCTGCACCGACCGCTGGTCGATCACGGTGTCACCGTCCCGCAGCGTGACGGTGGCCTCGTAGCGCACCGGCGTCTCGTGGGTCCACGGTTCGACGCCGGCGACCTCGAGCGCCGTCAGCACGCGCGGGCCGGGCCACAGGTAGCTCGCCGCCGCCTCCCGGTCGGGACGATCGAACGGATACGTGGGCACCGGCTGACGTCCGGTGCCGACGGTCCGCCGGCCGACCCGGACCGACACGTCGACGGTGAGTGATCCAGTCGGCGCTGGATCGTGCCCGTCGACGCGCACGTCGATCGCCAGCAGGCCCGTCGTGCCGTCGTCGGCGAGACCGGGCACGAGCGCGCAGTCGGCGAGGCGCACCGGTGGCTCCGACAGCAACTCGACCGAACGGTGGAGCCCGGGCAGCCACCACTGGTCCTGATCCTCGATCCAGCTCGCGTCGCTCCACTGCGGCACGACGATCGCGATCTCGTTGTCGCCGGCGGCGCACCTGGTCGGTGATCTCGAACGTCGAGGCCAGCCGGCTGTCCTTGCCCATCCCGACGAACGAGCCGTTCACCCACACCCACGCCATCGAGTCCGCCGAACCGATCCGCACGAAGGTCCGGCGGGCACGCCAGCCGGCCGGCAGCCGGAACCGTCGGCGGTACACGGCGGTCGGGTTGTCGGCAGGCACGTCGGGTGCGTGGAGCGCGAACGGCATCCGGATGTTGAGGTACACCGGGGTGCCGTGGCCCTGCAACGCCCAGCTGCCCGGCACCTCCACGGAACTCCAGTCATCCGTCGGGCCGACGATGTCGTCGTCGTCGATCGCGTCGGGGTCCGCCGCCAGGCGGAAACGCCACGCGCCGTCGAGGGCAACGACCCACGGCCCGCGTCCGACGAGCGACGCACGGGCGGCGGCCATCTCGACCCGGCCGACCGACTGCACCTCGGGCGTCAACCACCGGCTGAGCGGGAACGGATCCACGGGCGATCACTGTGTCAGACGTTTGGGCCAGACGATTGGGTCAGACGTTGGGCCAGACGGTTGACCTACAGTTCGCGCCGATGCCGTCGCCCGTCCACCTGACCGATGGTCGCGTCAGCATCGTGATCGGAATGACCGGTGGCTGTACCGAGATCGTGTACTGGGGCGCACCGCTCGGCGCCGTCGACCTCGACGCCATGCAGTCTCGCGATGCGCCGGCCGCCCACTGGCGGCGCGCTCGACGTGGAGGCACCGGCATCGCTCGTCCCCGAGCACGGTGCCGGTCATCCCGGCCGGCCCGGGCTCGCCGGCCATCGATCCGACGGGACGGGTTGGGCCCCACGGTTCACGCAGGTCTCCACGACGGTCGACACGGGTCGCGTCGCGATCGTCGGACGTGACGACGTCGCCGGGCTCGAACTCGAGACCCGTGTGGAGCTCGACGCCAGCGGCGTCCTGCGCGCCGGAGCGACGATCACCAACGTCGGCGACTCGCCGTACACGCTCGGGCACCTCGAGCTCACCGTCCCCCTCCCCGCCCACGCCGTCGACGTCATCACGTTCCACGGACGCTGGTGCCGCGAGCTGCACCCGCACCGCCAGACGCTCGCGAGCGGTGCGGTCGACGTGGAGAACCGGACGGGACGCACCTCCCACGAGCACCCGCCGCTCGCCTGGGCCGGCGAGCGCGGGTTCGGCGAACAACACGGCGAGGTCTGGGGCATCCACCTCGCCTGGAGCGGGAACGCCCACCTGCGCATCGAGCGGCTGCCCGACGGTCGACGCGTCGCGACCGCCGGCGAACTGCTCGGGCCGGGCGAGATCGTCCTCGATCCGGGGCAGGCGTACTCGACGCCGGCGCTGCTCGGCACCTACTCGCCGACGGGGCTCACCGACGCGAGCCGGGCCTACCACCGGTACGCCCGCTCGCTGCCGGCGCACCCGGCGCGGCCGCGCCCGGTGCTGGTGAACACCTGGGAGGCGGTGTACTTCGATCACGATCCCGACCGTCTGCGGGAACTCGCCACGCGAGCCGCCCGGGTGGGAGCCGAGCGGTTCGTCCTCGACGACGGTTGGTTCGCCGGCCGCCGCGACGACACCTCGGCACTCGGCGACTGGTGGGTGTCACCCGACGTCCACCCGGACGGACTCGCTCCGCTGATCGACCACGTCCGCGGGCTCGGCATGGAGTTCGGCCTGTGGGTCGAGCCCGAGATGGTCAGCCCCGACAGCGACCTCCACCGCGCCCACCCCGACTGGGTCCTCCAGGCGCCGGGGTACGAACCGGTGCTCGGACGGCATCAACTCGTGCTCGACCTGACCCGACCCGACGCGTTCGCCGCGGTCCACGGTCGGCTCGATCGGTTGCTGCTGCGACCACGACATCGCCTTCCTCAAGTGGGACATGAACCGGGTGCACGTCGCGGCCGCCGACGCCGCGGGCCGCGCCGCCACCCACGCCCAGACGCTCGCCGTGTACCGCCTCATCGATCTGCTCCGCGCCGACCATCCCGACGTGGAGATCGAGAGTTGCGCCTCCGGCGGGGGACGGATCGATCTCGGCATCCTCGAACGGACCGAGCGGGTGTGGACGAGCGACTGCAACGACGCGCTCGAGCGCCAGACCATCCAGCGGTGGGCGTCGACGCTGATCCCACCGGAGGTGATGGGCGCGCACATCGGTCCGCCGCGCAGCCACACCACCGGCCGCACCCACTCGCTCTCGTTCCGCGCCGCCACGGCGTTCTTCGGCCATCTCGGTCTCGAGTGGAACCTGCTCGACCTCGACGACGCCGAACTCGACCGGGTCGCCGACATCGTGGCGCTCCACCGCCGTCACCGCGAGCTGCTGCACACCGGTGACGTGCTCCGCATCGACCGGGGCGACGACGGAACGATCGCGCACGGCGTGCTGGCTCCCGACCGCTCCGCCGCGATCGTGTCGCTGGCCCGGCTCACGACGTCGGCGAGCCTGCTGCCCGACCCGCTGCGGATCCCCGACCTCGACCCGGACCGCTCGTACGAGATCGCCGATCTGCCGCTGGGCCGTGGCCGCTGGCTCGTCGAGCCCGTTCGGCTGACCGGGCGCCAACTTGCCCGCCACGGGCTCCAGCCCCCGGCGATGAACCCGGAGTCGGCCCGCTTGATCCACCTGGAGGCAGCGGCATGAACACCGGCGCGCTGATCGCCTTCGTCGTGCTCCTGCTCGCCTGGTCGCTGGTGTCGGGGCGGCTCGAGCGGCTCGACGTGACCGGTCCGATCGTGTTCGTCGCCGCCGGGCTGTTCCTGTGCAACGGCCCCTGGGCCGTCATCGACCTGTCGATCGAGTCGGGTGCCGTGCACGGACTGGCCGAGGTCACCCTCGCGCTGCTCCTGTTCGCCGACGCCGCACGGGTCGACCCCGACGACCTCCGCCACTCCGCCGGCCTGCCGACCCGACTGCTCTCCATCGGCCTGCCGATCACGTTCGCCCTCGGTTTCGGGCTCGCTGCGGCGTTGTTCAGCGACCTGCCATGGGAACTCGCGGCACTGCTCGGCGCGGCCCTTGCACCCACCGACGCCGCGCTGAGCGCCAGCGTCGTGTCCGACGAGTCGCTGCCGCAGTCGATCCGCCGCTCGCTGAACGTCGAAAGTGGTCTCAACGACGGCATCGCCACCCCCGTGGTCACCAGCCTCATCGCCGCTTCGGCCACGGTGATCGGGGTCGGCGCCATCGACGAAACCGCATCCACCCACGGCGTCGGCGCGCTTGATCGACCTGGTCGGCGGCGTGGCCGTCGGCGTGGTGGCCGGCTACGTCGGTGGCCGCGCCCTGTCGAGTGCGCGGGGTGCCGGCTGGGTCACCTCGGGCGGCGAACGCATCGTCGTCCTGATGCTCGCCGGCGTGGCGTTCCTCGTGGCCGAGGAGATCGAGGTGAACTACTTCGTCGCCGCGTTCGTGGCCGGCATCGCGTTCCGCGCCGGCATCGGCGAGGACGACAAGGAGGTCACCGCCCTCCCCGAGTTGATCGGCCAGGTGCTCGCCCTCGCTGTGTGGTTCGCCTTCGGCGCCCAGTTGGTGCTCGAGGGCCTCGAGATCGTCGACTGGCGCATCGCGCTCTACGCCGTGCTCAGCCTGACGGTCATTCGCATGGTGCCCGTCGCGATCTCGCATGCTCGGCGCCGGGTTCGGCCGGCCCTCGACGCTGTTCATCGGCTGGTTCGGCCCACGCGGTCTCGCGTCGGTCGTGTTCGGGCTGCTGATCGTCGAGGAGCTGCCGGCCGACGAACCCGGGGTGCAGACGGTGCTGTCCACCATCGTCCTCACCGTGCTGCTCAGCGTCATCGCGCACGGGGTCAGCGCCCGACCGCTCGCGGCATGGTTGCAACGCGCGGAACCGGCACCCGACCGCGGCGTCGACGAACCCCCGATCCGGCACCGACCACGGTTCGGCCGCCGATCGACCTGAGCGCCCGCCGACGACGATCCCCGCTCGTCGGATCGGCGACCAATACCGTGGGCCGCATCCTCGATCATCCTGCCCTCGACCCTGATCAAGCCGACCCTGGCGACAACGAGCCTCCGAGCCCACCCGAGCACGTCCGCTCCCTGCGCAACGCCGCACTCCTCACCGCCGGTGTCGGCGCGCTCCACGGCGTCCTGTTCCTGCTGTCGTACTGGTTGCTGTCGAGCCGGCCAGGCCCGACGGCGTCGATCGCCGAGATCACCGCGTTCTACCGGAGCAGCGGGCAGCGGCGCGTGATGATCGTCGGCCTGTACCTCATGCCGTTCGCCGGGATCGCCTTCATCTGGTTCGTGGTCGCGCTCCGGATGTGGGTGGCAGGTACCGCGTTGCGGGTCAACATCCTGCTGTCGAACATCCAACTGGTCGCCGGGATCCTGTACATCGCGCTGCTGTTCGCGGGAGCCGCGTCGACCTCGGTGCTCGCGGCGAGCGTCGAGTTCTCGAAGGGTGACGTCGACGCTCTGGCGGCGTACCAGTTCCCGCAGTTCGGCAGCACCCTGATCCTGGTCTTCGCCCTCCGGATGGCGGCGATGTTCGTCATCACCACGTCGACGATCGGACGCACGTCGCACGTGCTGCCACCGTGGTTCGCCTGGAGCGGCTACCTCGTGGGCATCTTCCTGCTGCTCAGCGCATCCCTGCAGCCGTGGCTCGGGCTCGTGTTCCCGATCTGGCTGATCGTCCTGAGCGCCATCCTGCTGCGACGCGCACTGCGCATCCCGGACGATCTCACGATGCCCACGAACCGCGCACCCGCTGACCTGACGCCGGCGAGCGAGTACGGTCTGTTCGGACGACGCGACCGAAAGCATGGTGTGGCGATGAAGGCGATGAGGGTCTATCTGGTGTTCTGGTTGTCCGGCCTGATCGCCGGGGTGATCCTCGTGGAGCGTTGGCGTCGCAACGGCGAGGTGTACGTGCCCGTGGAACCCGGCGTGCCGGATCCGCTCGGCAGTTCCATTGGTTCCACCGGTTCGAGCGCGCCGGCCAAGCGGCCGAACGTCGTGGGACTCGTCGTCAACGGGGCGAAGCTCGATGCCGAGCGTGTCAAGCAACGGGTCACGCAGGCCAAGAAGCCAGGCGCGTCGGCCGACTCGGCGGCCGTCAAGCGCCCAGTAGGCCTTCGGCGGCCGCGGACGGCTTGAAGTCCGGCAGCCGCAGCATGCGGAACGAGTTCAGGAACCCGAGCAGGCAGGCGAGCACCGGCACGAGCATCGCCACCTGGAGTGCGACGTCGCCGGCCTCGCCGTTGATGCGGATGATCTCGTCCGAGATGTCCTCGGGTTCGTCCGTCGAGCAGGACCTCGAGCTGCGTGGTGCTCACGAGTTCGGCGTTGTCCTCCAGGGCGGTGGCGATCAGCTCCTGTTGGTCCGGCCGGGATCACCGTGCTGTCCTTGGTCATCTGGGTGAAGCTGAACGACAGCGTGGCGAGCAGGATGCCGCCGGCGAGCGCGAGGCCGAACGACAACCCGAACGACTGACCCGCCGAGTTCACCCCGGCCGCCTCGCTGACCCGCTCCTCCTCGATCGGGCCGAGGATGTAGTTGTTGAGCTGCGAGACGAGCAGGCCGAGCCCGGCGCCGCCGATCAGCAGGGGGACGAACAGGGCCCATCCGGAGTCGCCACGGGGAATCACCGCGATCACGGCGATCATGCCGATGAGCGCGAGTCCGAACCCGACCTGGATGACCCTCGCCGCACGGAGGTCCTTGCCGACCTTTCCCATCGCCAGTGCGACGACGAACATCGTGAGCGACAGCGGCGCGAGCGACAGTCCCGCCTGCATCGCGTCGTACTCGAGCGTCACCTGGAGGAACAGCGGCAGGGCGATCATCGCGCCGCCGAGCGTGATCTGCTGGAGGACCATCCCGAGCGCGCCGACCCGGAAGTTCTTGATCGCGAACAGGTCGGGGTCGAGCAGGATCACCTTGTCCGCTCGCTTGCGGCGCGTCACCCACACGGCGAGGGCACCGAGGCCGACGACGCCGATCAGCATGAGCAGGCCGACGTACACGCCGCCCTCCTGCCACACGAGGATGCCGAGCACGACGCCGCCCATGCCGAGCACGGAGAGCACCGCGCCACCGACGTCGATCTTGCGGACGCCGGTGTACGGGACGTCGAGGATCAGTTTGATGTTGAACAGGACGATGGCGATGATCACGACCTCGAGCGCGAAGCCGACCCGCCACGACAGGTAGGTGGTGACGAACCCGCCGAGCAGCGGGCCGATGGCCGCGCCGACGGCCGCCGCGGCACCGACGAGCGCGTAGGTCTGCTTCTGCGCCGCGCCCTGGAAGTTGCCGTGGATCAGCGATTGCATCGCCGGCAGGAGCAGGGATGCGCCGATGCCACCGATCAGCGCCCAGAAGATCACGATCGTCGTGATCGACTGGGTGACCGTCATCGCCAGGGCGCCGACGGCGTAGCCCAGGAGCCCGAGCACGTACGCCCGCTTGCGCCCCATGATGTCGCCGAGCTTGCTGTTGATCAGGATGAACGCCGCCGACACGAGCGCCTCGAGCGCGATCGCCGACTGGATGCTGCTCACCGACGTGTCGAGGTCGGAGGCGACCGCCGTGATCGACACGTTCATGATCGACGTGTCGACCACCAGCACGAACATCGCCATCGCCAACAGCACGGCGAGTCGTCGGTTGCCGTCCACTGCGTCGGCCCCGGCACTCGGCGGGGGTACCTGTTCGTCCATGCACGCCCCTTCGTCGGTCCGGTTGTGCTGCGATCATGGCACGGAATGCCCGCTCGCGGCGATCAAGTGTCGGGGCGTCGCGGCCGGTTCGGCGACCGGGGCGTGCGCTAACGTTCGGCCGTCGTAGGCCGAGACCGAAGGTGAGGCGGATGAGCGAGATCGAAGAAACCGGGACGATCGACTGGTTGCTGATCGAGGCCCCGGGGACACAGCTCGATGGTGCGTTGGTCCCGCCGCTGCTCGATCTGGTGGACCGGCGGCTCATCCGGGTGCTCGACGCGCTGGTCATCATCAAGCGGACCGACGAGGATTTCGACGCCCTGACGACCGACCAGCTCGGCGCCACGCAGATCGGTGAGATCGGCGAACTGGCGGGTGCATCGTCGGGCCTGCTGTCCGACGACGACGCGGCGACGGCGGCCGCAACGCTGTCACCCGACAGCGTCGGCCTGCTCATCGTCTACGAGAACCTGTGGTCGCTGCCGTTCGCGACGGCCGCGCGGCAGGCGGGCGGGCAGCTCGTCGCCCGTGGTCACGTCGATACCGAGGACATCGTGGCCGCGCTCGACGCGGTCGGAGCATGAGGCCTGATCACGACATGGGACCTGATCACTACATGGGAACGGGAGCACGACGATGGGTCTGATCGGTGGGATTGCTCGCACGGCCGTGGTCGCGGGCACGTGGACGGCGGTCGGCAACCGCGTGTCGCGGCGGCAGGCGAACCGGTGGAGCAAGAAGGACCAGTCGGCGTACGGCCAACCCCAGTACGCCCAGCCGCAGTACGCCCAACCCCAATACGCGCAGCCGCAGTACGCGCCACCACCCCAGTACGCGCAACCGCAATACGCCCAGCCCCAGTACACACAGCCGCAGTACGCGCAGCCCCCGTACGTGGCGCCGGCGCCGCCCTCCACCCCCAGCCCCGGCCCCGGCCCCGACACCTGCGCCCGCGGCTCCCGCGCCCGACAAGTACGAGCAGCTCCGCAAGCTCGGCGAGTTCCACGATCAGGGGATCCTCACCGACCAGGAGTTCGCCGAACAGAAAGCGCGCATCCTCGCGACCTGAGCACCGGCCGGGCGACGCACGACGCCCCACCGTTCCAGCACCCACGACATGACCCCGTCCGAGCCCCACGGCGACGTGACCGATCCGCCGTTCGAAAGCGCGAGTCGCCTTGCCGAGCGCGTCCGCGCCGCGTCCTACGGCACGGTGCTCGTCATCGCCGCCCTCGGCGTGACCACGGCGTCCGACGTCGGGCTCGGGTACTCAGCAGAACTCGTGCTCGGCGTCGGCGCCGCGACGTGGGTCGCCCACCTCTACGCGGAGCTGCTGGGCCGGCACGTCGTCGAACTCGAACCGTTGCACCGACGCGAGGTGTACGCGGCGATGATCGACGGCTCCCCGATCCTGCTCGCCACCGTGCTGCCCGGTGTGGTGCTCCTGATCGGCCGAGGGGCCCTGGCCACCGCCGACACGGCGCGGTCGCTGGCGATCCTCGTCGCGTTCGCACAGTTGGTGGGGATCGGCGTGCTGGTGGCCCGACGGGCACCGGGTCGGGCCCACGCCGCGTGGATCTTCGCCGGCGTCACCGCCGCGGTCGGCATCGTCGTCGGCGGGTTCACCCTCGTCCTCGGTCACTGAACCGCTCAAATCATCGTTTGCGTCAGGATTTTCGGAGACCTGTCCCCCGGAAATCGTGACGCAAACGTTGATTGTGGTGCTCAGGTGCTGGCGAGGGCGTCGGAGCCGCGCAGGCGGAACACGAGCTTGATCACCTCGCCGACGAGGAGCAGACCCGCGGCGAGCGCGATGCACAGCAGCCACTGGCCGCCGGTCAGCGACGTGGTGCCGAGGATCCGCTGCAGCACGCCGAGCTCGGTGGACAGGACCGTGAACAGCAGCGCCAGCCCGTAGAGCATCAGCTGGCGGCGACCGCTGATCGAGTCGCGGTCGAGCGCGGTCTGGGTGGCGCTGCGGGCGCTCAGGGCGAGCGCCACGTTCATCAGCGAGAACACGGTGACGGCCATCGAGGCGGCGACGAGCGCGTTCTCCCAGTCCTCGAACACGTCGAGCACCCAGAGCGTCTCGATCGCCATCAGCGATCGCCGAGCGCGATGTCGAAGCACCCACTGCGGCACGTGAGAGCACCGGCTGGCGGAGCGGCGCGGCGGCTTGGTCCATCAGGCCCGCGACGGGCTTGTCGAACCCGAGCGCGAGGGCGATCGGCACCTGGACGACGAAGTTGATCCAGAGCACGGCGAGCGGCGAGAACGGGATGCCGTCGGCGATCTGAGAAGAGCGCGGCGCCGAGGAAGGTGGCGATGAAGCGCCACGAGCGCGGCCATCTGGAAGCGGATGTACTTGGAGAGGTTGTCGTAGAGCTCGCGCCCGTACTCGACGGCCCGCACGATGGTGGCGAAGTTGTCGTCGGTGAGGATCATCACCGCGGCGTCCTTCGACACCTCGGTGCCGGTGATGCCCATCGCCACGCCGATGTCGGCCTTCTTGAGCGCCGGCGCGTCGTTCACGCCGTCACCGGTCATGGCGACGATGTTGGACTGCTCCTGGAGCGTGCTCGACCAGGCGGATCTTGTCCTCCGGCGACACGCGGGCGACCACGCCGATCTCGGCGAGCTCGGCGATCAGCTCCTCGTCGCTCATGGCGGCGAACTCGGCGCCGGTGAGCGCCTTGCCCGTGATGCCGAGCTCGTGGCCGATCGCGGCGGCGGTCACCGCGTGGTCGCCGGTGATCATCCGGACCTCGATGCCGGCGCGGTGGCACTTGCGCGATGGCCACCTTCGCCTCGGCGCGGGGCGGGTCGACGATGCCGACCATGGCCAGCAGCGTCGAGGTCGTGGACGTCGTCGAGGTGCGGCGCGGCCGGGTCGAACGTGGCCGGGTCGAAGTCGCGGCGGGCGACCACCATCACCCGCTCGCCCGTGCGCGGCCATCCGCGTCGTTCTCGGCGAGCGCCGCGTGCCGGCGCTCGTCGGCGATCGGCGTGGACGGCGCCGTCGGGCGTCCAGAACGAGCCGGCGCGGTCGATGAGCACGTCGGGGGCGCCCTTGACGAAGCAGCGGATGACGTCGCTGCCCGTCGCGGTCGGTCATCCGGTGGAACGTGGCCATGAACTTGTAGTCGGAGTCGAACGGCACCTCGGCGACCCGCGGGTAGCGCTCGCGGGCGCCGTCGAGGTCGATGCCGCCCTTGGCGGCCAGCACGATCAGCGCCCCCTCGGTCGGATCGCCGATCAGCTCGCCGTCGGCGAGGCGGGCGTCGGCGCACAGCGCCATCGGCAGGAGCGCGTCGGTCAGGTCGATCGACGCGCCGCCCTCGTGGCGGATCTGGCCCTCGGTGGCGTAGCCCTCGCCGCTGATCGTGAACCGGTTCTGGCCGGGCACGACCATCTCGCGGGCCGTCATCTTGTTCAGCGTGAGCGTGCCGGTCTTGTCCGAGCAGATCGCCGACACCGACCCGAGCGTCTCGACCGACGGCAATCGCTTGACGATCGCGTTCTGCGCGGCGAGCACCCGCGTGCCCATCGAGTACAGCGTGGTGACGACCGCCGGCAGGCCGGTCGGGATGGCCGAGATGGCGAGCGCGACGCCGGCGAGGAAGAGCTCGTCGAAGTCCTGGTCGTCGCGCGATGCCCGAGCAGGATCATCGCGACGAACGCGATCCCGGCGAGGCCGGCGATGATCACGGTCAGCCGGTCGAGCTGCTTCTGCAGCGGCGTCTTGTCGGCCTCGGTCTGGTTGAGCAGCGTCGGCGATGCTGCCGATCTCGGTGTCCATCCCGGTCCCGGTCACGATCATCTCGCCGCGGCCGCGGGTGACCGACGTGTTCATGAACGCCAGGCACAGCCGGTCGCCGAGCGCCGACGTCGTCGCCGTCGATCGGCGCGACGTCCTTGAGCACCGGCGTGCTCTCGCCGGTGAGCGCCGCCTCCTCGATCTCGAGCGTGGCGGCGACGAACAGCCGCCCGTCGGCGGGCACGCGGTTGCCCGCCTCGAACAGCACGATGTCGCCCGGCACGAGCTCGGCGGCGTCGATCTCGATGACCGACGCCGTCGCGGCGGACGCGGGCGATGTCCTTCAGCATCTTCTCGAGCGCGGCGAGGCTCGCCTCGGCCTTCGCCTCCTGGCGGAGGCCGAGCACGGCGTTGAAGACGGTGAGGCCGAGCAGCACGATCGTGGTGCCGGCCTCGCCGGTCACCACCTGGTTCACGACCGCGGCGCCGACGAGGATGATCTGCATCAGGTCCTCGTACTGGCGCAGGAAGGCGTGCAGCGGCGACTCCTTCGCCTTGCCGGCGAGCACGTTGGCGCCGTAGCGGGCCTGGCGTTCGCTGACGCCGCCGCGACGTGAGACCCGACTCGATGTCGACGCCGAACTCGCGCGGCGGTCTCGTCGGCGCCCTTGCGGTACCAGGCGGATGGAGGGGCGGTCTCGTCGATCGAGGTCATGGGGTCAGGTTGCCACGGTGCCGATGGCGAGCACGACGACGGTCAGACCGGCGAGCCCGATCAGCAGTGGCCAGACGAAGCGCAGAAAGGTGCCGTAGGGCACGCGGGCGATCGCCAGCCCGCCCATCACGACCGCCGATGTCGGGGTCACCAGGTTGAGCAGTCCCGACGCGCTCTGGTAGGCGGTCACGACCAGGGCCCGGTTGACGCCGGCGAAGTCGGCGAGCGGCGCCATGATCGGCATGGCCACCGTTGCGAGACCCGACGTCGACGGGATCAGGAACGACAGCGGCAGGAACAGCACGTACATCACGATCGCGAACGCCGCTTCGCCGACGTCGCCGAGGGCGCTCTCGGCCCAGTACAGCACCGTGTCGGTGATCTGACCGTTGTTCATCACCACGGTGATGCCGCGGGCGATGCCGATGATCAGCGCGACCCCGAGCAGGTCGCGTGCACCGTCGACGAACGTCGACGTCAGCTCGCCCTCCTTCATCCGGGCGACGAGGCCGATCAGGATCGCGAAGAACAGGAACGATGCGGTCATCTCGGGGAACCACCACCACAGCGTCGGCAGCCCGATGTCGAGGTCCTCCCACGGGATGACGCCGTAGATCATCACGACGAACGCTCCGGCGAACAGCGCGAGCACGATCTTCTGCTGCCGGGTCATCTCGACGTCGGCGTCGCCGTCGGTCGCCGCGGAGAAGTGGCGCTCGTTGTCGTCCTTCATGTCGTAGACGAGCGACTGTGGATGCGTCCTGGCGGACCCGTTCCGCGTAGCGGGAGACGAACCAGATGCCCATGGCGAGGCCGACGACGAGGATCACGAGTCGCCCGACGATGCCGTCGCTGATCGGCACGTCGGCGAATCCGGACGCGATCCCGGTGGCGAACGGATTGACCGTCGAACCGAGCACACCGATGCCGGCCCCGAGCAGGATCACCGCGCGCGCCGACCATCGCGTCGTAGCCGGCGGCGATCATGACGGTGATGATCAGCACGTAGAAGGCGAGACTCTCCTCGGCCATGCCGAACGTGCTGCCTCCGATGGCGAACACCGTCATCAGGATCGGGATCATCCAGCGCTCCTTGCCGCGGAGCCGTCGCACGAGCAGCGCGATCCCGGCCTGGATGGCTCCGGTCTTCATCGTGATGCCGATGAAGCCGCCGATGACGAGGATGAACAGGGCGACGTCGATGGCGCCGAACAGCTCGCCGCTGTTGAAGACGTCGATGTTGCCCGTCGCCGGATCCTCGATGCCGTACAGGCCGTTGATCGGAGCGTCGAGCGAGTCGACGAGGATGCGTTGCGGATTCGAGTCGACCTCCTCGTACGTGCCGGGGATCGGTGAGCCCTCGGCGTCGAGGGCGTACTGCCCGGCCGGGATGATCCAGGTGGCGGCGGCCGTGATGACGATCAGCGCGAACAGGATCGTGTAGGCCGACGGGAGCGAGAACCTCGACTTCTCCTCGGCGGGCGGTGCCACCTCGGTCGTTTCCGTGTCGTTCGACATCAGACGTCACCTCCGTCAGGTCCTCGATCAGCGGTGACCACGAGGGCGATCGCCGCGTCGTCGGGACCGGGGTCCCGATCGTCGAACGGGGGATTGCGCCGCGCCCAGGCGAGGAACAGCACGAGGGCGATCACCACCACGGCGATCAGGACCCAGCGCGTCGTCGACGACCCGGCTTCCGGTGACTCCGGCTTGTGGCATGCCGGTCTCCTCTCGGGGCGTCCATCAGATCGGATCCCGCTGCAGCGGACAGGTCATGCAGTGGCCGCCGCCGCGACCCTTGCCGAGCTCGAAGCCCTCGATCTCGATCACCTCCACGCCGGCCTGGCGCATCTTGCCGATCGTGTAGGTGTTGCGTTCGTAGGCCACCACGACGCCGGGCTCGAGGGCGACGACGTTGTTGCCGTCGTCCCACTGCTCGCGCTCCTGCTGGTAGGCGTCGCCACCGGTCTCGACCACGTGCAGCTTGGGCACGCCGAGCGCGTCGGCGACGGCGCCGAGGAAGTTGTCCTCGACGGTCACGTGGAACGGCTTGCCGTTCGTGCCCGGTCGGAGGCTGACGGCACCGATGTTGTTGACGACGCTCGGGTAGGCGGTCGCCTTGTCGCGATCGAGCAGCGTGAACACGGTGTCGAGGTGCATGTGGGCGCGGTCCTTCGTCATCACGGCGGCGATGACCCGGTCGGCGGCGCCCTTCTCGAACAGCGCCGCCGCGACCTGTTCGATCATGCGGCCCTGTGTTCGCTCGCTCATGCCGATGAGCACGGTGCCGTTGCCGATCGGCATCACGTCGCCACCCTCCATCGACGCGAGGCCGAAGTCGGTGGTCTCCAAGCGGCCGTCGGCCCGCTCGTGTGGATACCAGAACTCGAAGTCGGCGTCGGCGAACATCGGGTGGGCCTTGTAGATCGCCGCCACGTTGTAGGCCTCGCGCCGGCGAGCCGGCCAGAACATCGGGTTGACCGACACGCCGCCGTAGATCCAGCACGACGAGTCCCGCGTGAACAACGTGTTGGGGAGCGGTGGCAGCACGAACGTCGACGGGTCGTCGAGCGCGGCGGCGATCAGCGACGACCCGGCGAGCGTCTCCAGGTCGAGCGCCGCCTCGCCGACGGTGAGCCCGCCGATGAGGTGCTTGGCGAGCACGTCGGGCGGGAACCCGCCGAGCAGCTCGCGCACCGCGTCGACCAGCGAGTGACCGACGGTGTACTCCGAGACGACGAGCTCGATCAGTCGTTGCCGCGCGGGCTCGCTCGCCGCCAGCGTCTCGGCCAGCAACTCGTGGAGGAGGAACACCTCCACGCCGCGGCCGCGCATCTGCGCCACGAACCGATCGTGTTCGAGCTGGGCCCGCTCGACCCACAGCACGTCGTCGAAGAGGAGGTCGTCGTGGTTCGTCGGCGTCAGTCGCTGCAGGCTCAGGTCCGGGCGGTGGACCATCACCTTGCGCAGCTTGCCGACCTCTGAGTGCACTCCGAATTCGGTCATGTCATCCTCCTCGTTGTTGTCCGGTCGCATGCGTTCGGCGACCACGTTCGTGCCCGCCGTGCCCGCGACGATCGCTTCGATGTCCTCGAGCGCGCCGATGGCGGCGCGCTTGCCGGTCGCCTCGACGAACCGGGCCGCCGCCTCGACCTTCGGGCCCATCGACCCGGCGGCGAACGTCGTGCGCCCGCAGTTCGGCGACGGTCACCTCGCCGAGTCGCCGTTGGTCGGCGGTGCCCCATCCTTCGTAGACGGCATCGACGTCGGTGGCCATCACGAACAGGTCGGCGTCGACCTCCCGGGCGAGCATCTCGCTCGCGAAGTCCTTGTCGATCACCGCCTCGACGCCCTGCAGCGTGCGCTCCTCGCCGGGCGTCCACGACCGTGGGGATGCCGCCGCCTCCGGCGCAGATCACGACGACGCCCTGGTCGAGCAGCCAGCGGATCGGGCGGATCTCGAAGATCCGCTTCGGTGCCGGCGAGGCCACGACGCGGCGGAGATGTGTCGCCGTCGCGCTTGAACACCCATCCCTTCTCCGCCGCGAGTGCCTCGGCGGATGCGTCGTCGTAGATCGGGCCCGACGAACTTGGTCGGATCGGCGAACGCCGGATCGTCGGCATCGACCTCGATCATCGTGAGCAGCGTCGCCAGCGGCACCTCGGCCGGCAGGGCGTTGCCGAGCTCCTGCTCGATGAGGTAGCCGATCATGCCCTCGGTCTGCGCGCCGAGCACGTCGAGCGGGTACGGCTCGACGTCCTTGTAGGCGGCGGCCTGCAGCGCGAGCAGGCCGACCTGGGGCCCGTTGCCGTGCGACAGCACGAGTTGGTGCTGCTCGGCGACGGGTGCCAGCGCCCGGGCGGCGACGCGGATGTTGGCGCGTTGGACGTCCTCCGTCATCGGCTCCCCGCGCTTCAGCAGCGCGTTGCCGCCGAGGGCGACCAGAACTCGCATGCCGGCTGATCCTTCAGCTCCCCAGCGTCGCGACCAGCAACGCCTTGATCGTGTGCAGGCGGTTCTCGGCCTGGTCGAACACGATGCTCGCGCCGGATTCGAAGACCTCGCCGGTGACCTCGAGCCCGGTGTCCATCCCGGTCTGCTTCCATCATCTCCCGGCCCACGATCGTGTTGGGGTCGTGGAACGCGGGCAGGCAGTGCATGAACTTCGCCCGCGAGTTGCCGGTACGCGCCAGCAGCTCGGAGTTGACCTGGTAGGGCCGCAGGAGACCGACCCGGTCGTGCCACACATCCTTCGCCTCCCCCATCGACACCCACACGTCGGTGTGGACGAAATCCACGCCTTCGACGGCTTGCCCGGCGTCGTCGGTGATCGTGATGCGGGCACCGGTGCGCCCGGCGATGTCCTGGGCGATCTGCACGACGTCGTCCGGTGGTGCCAGCGATGCGTGGGCCCGCCGAGCCGGACGTCGGCTCCCATGAGCGCCCCCATCACGAGGAGCGAACGGCCCATGTTGAACCGGCAGTCGCCGACGAACGCGTACGACAGCGCGTCGTACGGCTTGCCGCTCGCCTCGTGCATCGTGAGGAAGTCGGCCAGCATCTGCGTCGGGTGCCACTCGTTCGTCAGCCCGTTGTAGACGGGCACGCCGGCGTTGGCCGCGAGTTCCTCGACGTCGGCCTGCGCGTTGCCCCGGAACTCGATGGCGTCGTACATGCGACCGAGGACCCGGGCGGTGTCGGCGACGGACTCCTTGTGTCCGAGCTGCGATCCGGACGGATCGAGATAGGTGACGTGGGCCCCCTGGTCGAACGCGGCCACCTCGAACCCGGCGCGGGTCCGCGTCGAGGTCTTCTCGAAGATGAGGGCGATCTCCTTGCCCTCGAGACGCTTCGCCTCGAAGCCCGCGTACTTCGCCGTCTTCAGCGCCTCGGAGAGACGCAGCAGGTACCGCAGTTCGTCCGGCCGGAAGTCGATCTCCTTGAGGAAACTCCGGTTTCTCAGGTTGAACATGTCGATCCTCCGAGCATTCGTGCCGCTGGTTGCTGCTGCCTCGACGGTAAGGACGAGGTAGGTGGCCCGGACCCACCCCTCGCCGGGTGGTTGCCCGTTCCCAGGTGAACTTCCGGCGTCCGATGAGCGTCGACGCGGTCCACCCGCTGCAGGGTGGTCCGCTGCGTGCATCCGTCGCGACCGACGCTGGACGAGTGAGATCCTCGACGGGCCCGGAGTGGCTGACCGAACCAGACCACGATGATCACGACCCGGTGATGTCCGATCTGGTCGAGTACCTGGTGATCCAGGTGCCCGACCTGAACTCGTTGTCGTCGGTCGGTCCCGCCCTCACCGCGCTCACGGCCGACTCGACGATCCGCATCCTCGATCTCGTCGCGGTCACCACCGACGAGCTCGGGGGCGTCCACGAGGTCGGCCTCGATGCGGTGCCCGGCCTGGCCGGCCTCGTTCGCGTTCGTACATCTGCACCACGAGCTGCTGTCGGCCCACGACATCCGTCTCGCCGCCCTCGCCCTGCCGCCGCGATCGGCCGGTCTCGTGCTCGTCACCGAGGATCGTTGGGCCGCATCGCTCGACGCGGCAGCACGCGCGGTCGGTGGCCGGATCGTCGCGGGCGAGCGGATCTCGGCGCACCGTTTCGAACTCGCGCTCGCGCATGCCCCGGCCGGTGCGAGGTCCGCGACGAGACGGCTGACGTGTCCGAGCCGGACCCGCCGGGCGCAACGGCCCGGCCTGCTGTCGCGTCCGCCGTCGACGTTCCGTGCGCTCGACTACGGCGGGCGTCGCGCTGTTCATCGATCCGGCGGCGCAGATCAACGCCCTCGTCGAACTGATGGACAAGGGTCTCCTCACCCGCGAGGAGTTCGACCGCGCGAAGCAGCGAGCGCTGCGGTGGTCGAACGACGGGTGACCGAGCAACGAGCGAATGCAGGATCCGGACGTCCTGACGTTCATCGTCCGGCTCGGGGCGGCGATGAGCGAGATGGGCGAGCCGTCGTCGATCGTCCAGGAGCGGCTGGTCAAGGTGGCTCGCGCCTTCGGGATCGACGCCGCTCGCGTCGAGCGCCTTCCCGACGTACTTCATGGTGTCGATGGGCTCGGGAGAGCCGGTCGTGCTCGAGCTCACGACGTCGTTCGGTGCCCAACTCCGCCTCGACCAGTTCGCGGCCATCGACCGCCTCGTCGGCGATGCCGAACGCGGCGACGTCAACGCCGAGGTGGGGCTCCGTCGGCTCGAGGAGATCCGCACGTCGGCACCGCGGTTCGGACGACCGGCGAGCGTGCTCGGCTACTGCGTCCTCACCGTCGGACTGTGTCTGATCCTGCATCCCACGGGGAGCGACGTGGCGGCGGCGGCCGTGTTCGGGATCGTCGTCGGTGTCCTGCGCACGCTCGCCTCGACCCGGGCGAACCTGCAGATCCTGATGCCGGTGCTCGCCGCGTTCGTCGTCTCCGTGCTCGCCGCGACGGCGGTCGACCACGACTGGATCGATCCGGCGCTCCGCGCCGTGGTCGCGTCCCTCGTCGTGTTCCTGCCCGGTGCCACGCTGACCACCGCCGTCCTGGAACTCGCCGCCGGTCAGATCGTCTCGGGGGCGAGCCGCCTGGTCGCCGGAGCGGTGCAGCTCGCCCTGCTCGCGTTCGGCATCCTCGCCGGTGTCGAGGCCGTGGGCGTGTCGTCGTCGCTGGTGCTCAGCGTCGGCGGACAGCGGCTGGGCGAATGGGCACCCTGGCTCGGCGTGCTCGTGTTCGCCGTCGGCGTGACCACCGCCCACTCGGCACCGAAGTGGGCGCTTCCGACGCTGCTCGTGGTGCTGTACACCGCGTGGATCGGCCAGCTCATCGGCAACATCGTGCTCGGCGGATACGTGAGCGCGTTCGTGGGTGCGGCGGCGATGACGCCCGTGGCGTACCTCGTCGGCCGTCGACCGCCGGCGATGCCTGCCCGGGCGTCGTTCCTCCCAGGGTTCTGGCTCCTCGTGCCGGGAGCGCTCGGTCTCATCGGGCTGACGGAACTCGCCGGCGACGTCCAGAACGCCGGCACGAGCGACCTCGTGGCGACGGTGTCGTCGATCTTCGCCGTCGCCATCGGCGTGCTGTGCGGCACCATCATGATCGCCGGCGCCGAGTCGACCAGGGACTGGCTCACGAGCTCGCCGGTCGAGCGCGCGCCCGCGCGCGTGGCGGCGCCGTTCCGTCGCAGACGTCGCGACCGTTCACGTCCCGAAATGTGGATCGCGATCGGGAAGCGACTGTCGTCGGCAGCGATCCGCAGGGCGTCCGTCAGATCCGAGCGGCCAGCGATGGACCCGTTCGATCGGCGCTGTCACGGCGACGCTTCCACCACGCGTCGATCGCGATGCTGCCGACGGTGATGGCGACGAGGGTCACGGCCGTCGCCGGTTCGTCGACGAGACTCGTGAACACGAACGCCACGAGCACCGACACGGTCGTCGAACGCGGCGATCGCCAGCACGAAGATGTTCGCACCGGTTTCCGAACGCACCCGGATGTGGCCGAGCGGTGATCAGCGTGAACACCAGCAGGGCGATCACGCTGCCGATCGAGGCGATCGCGCTCAGGTCGAAGAACACGGCGAGCAGTGACGCGGCGACGGCCGTGGCGACGAGGCCGAAGGCGGCACGTCCACCGAGCACGCGAACCCATCACCGGCGGGAACTGCCGCGTGTCGGTCATCTCCTCGCACAGACCCTTCGCCGGGTACAACCCGGCGTTGGTCGCGCCCGACGTGGCGAAGAGCGCGGTCACGGTCATCATCCAGTAGCCGGCCCGACCGAGCGTCGGCTCGGCGGCGACGGCGAGGGCCGTGCCACCCGAGGCGATCACCTCGTCGACGGTGAGGGTGCCGAACACGCCGAGGGCGACCGCGACGTAGATCGTCGTGGCGATGCCGAGCGCCAGGTACATCGCCCGCGGGAGCTGACGACGGGGGTCGACGAGGTCCTTCGCCGTGAACGTGATCACGCCGAAGCCCAGGAACGCGAAGAACGTCAGCGCGATGCTGGCGATGATGTCGGCGACGGACGGATAGTTCGACGGTGCGAGGAGATCGGGGTCGATGTTCGCGAGCGTCGACACGGCGAAGATGCTGAGAATGCCGATCACCACGACCACGACGAGCGTCTGGACCCGCGCCACGGCCTTCGATCCGACGACGTTGAGCGCGGTCATCACCACGACGACGCCGACGGCGAACACCTTGGCCCAGTTCTCGTCGCCGTCGGTGGCGGCGCTGCTCGCGTAGCTGCCGAACGACACCGCGACCATGCCGGTGATGATCGCGTTGGCGCCGAGCAGCAGCCAGGCGATGACGCCGGTGACGTGCCCGTCGCCGAAGCCCTGGCGCACGTACTCGAGCATGCCGCCGGCGGACGGGTACCGGGACCCGAACTTGGCGAACGAGTAGCCCTGGAGCATGGCGACCGTGCCGGCGAGGAGGAACGAGATCCACACCGCGGCGCCGGCGACCTCGCCGGCCGCGCCGAGCAGCGAGAAGATCCCGGCGCCGACCATCGCGCCGACACCGATGAACGCGGCCTGCCGCACGTTGAGTTGGGCGCCGGTCGGCGCGGGTTCGTCCGATCGGACTCGGGGCGGTCATGGTCTCCCTTCACGTCTTCGTCAGCTCGTGCGGGTGGAGGTCAGCTGCCGCGCGATTTCCGCGGCCTCGGCGCGCGAGCTGACACCGAGCTTGCGATAGATGACCTTGAGATGGAACTTCAGCGTGTTCATGGAGATGTAGAGCTCGTTCGCGATCTCCTGCAACGTGAGCCGGCTCGGCAGGAACCGCACGACGTCGCGTTCGCGGTCGGTCAGCGGTTCGACCCCGGCGGCTTGCTCCCATCGGCTGTCGTGCTCGATCGCCAACGCGTGCACGGAGGCCCGTCGCACACGATCGAGCCATCCGGCCGGCGCACGCCAGGCACAGCGTTCGACGAGTTCGACCGCAGCGCGGCCCTGCGCCGCCACGGTCTGCACCATGCCGTGCGCCACTGCGGTCTCCACCGCGGTGGTGGCGTACTTGAGCGCCTCCTCGTGCTCGCTCGGCGGCCACCGCGCGCAGCAGTGCGAGCACCACGTCGTGCCGGCTGCACCGCGGGACGGCGTCGTCCAGCGCGACGCGTGCCGCCTCGTGGTCGAGACGCACGAGCCGCGTCCTGGCGCGGCCGATGGGATGCCAGAACGGGTCACCGATCTCGCCGACCCAACGTTCGGCGTCGTCGACCTCGTCGGTCGCCAGCGCGACGTCGGCTTCGCACCGGGCCACCAGCGTGCGGACGCCCGGTCCGGACATCGTCCGATCGATCGAGCCCCGCAGCGTGTCGAGGGTCGACCGCGCCGAGTCGATGGCGCCGTTGTCGAGATGGGTCGCGACGAGCTCGACCAGGGCGCGGACCCTGATGTAGGTCGTCGGAGCGACGTCGGTCGCGGCCAACGCCTCGAGCGCTTCGACGACACCGTCACCGTCGCCGACCTCGCGGCGCGCCACCAGTTCCGCGAGGCGGAGCTCGTCGCCGAGGATCGCCATGTTGGTGACGTCGGCGAACTCGCGCACGCCGCCGCGCCGTCTGGAGCGCGGCGAGCGGATGACCGGCGAGCGCCTCGCCGAGCGCGCGGATGCCCTCGAACGACATCCGGCGGACCGGATCCTGCACGAGTTCGAAATCGGCGCGGCGGACGTCGTCGTCGTCGTCGTGCCAGCGCTCGGACAGCGCCACGTCGCGGGCCACCATGTTGAAGCCGAATCGCCCGAACGAGTCGAGGATCCATTCCGGACCGACATCGGCCATCGACTGGCGGGCCAACCGGCCTCCGTCGACCCAGTCGCCGCGCACGGTGGCGGCGACCGATTGCAACAGCGTCAGCCGGGCTGCGAGCACGCCGCTGACGGGCGACCGCTGCGCCCACCACGAGAGCCGAGCGACACCGTCGAGGAACCGACCGCGGTCGACGAGCACCTGACACCAGGTGAACTCCAACGTCGCCGCGAAGTCGGTCGCGTAGGCGTCGACCGGCATGGCTTGGATCGTGCTGCCGAACGACGTCGTGGCGGCCGGCGTCGTAGAGCGAGAGGTGCACCGCACTCAGCAGCCGGAACGCGTCCCGATGGCGGCCGGCGAGCGCCAGGTGCTCGAGCGCGTCGACGAACTCACCGATCGGCTTCCGAGTTGGCGGCGGCGCGGGCGTGCAGCTCCCGGGCGCGCGCGGGATCGTCGTCGAGCTGCGCCAGGAGCACCTCGCGAACGAGCGGATGCAGTTCGTACCAGTCCCCGCCGCGTCGCGAGAGGAACAGATCGCGCTCGAACGCCCGGCGCAGGAGCACGTCGGCATCGTCGCGTCCGCTGAGGTTCCGGGCGGTCCGGACGTTGACCCGACCGACGACGGTGATCTCCCGGAGCAGCTCGACGAGTTCGTCCGGCTCGTCGCGGAACGCTTCGGCGCGCAGGTAGTCCGCCGTGCATCTGCATCGCTTCCGTCGACTCCGGACGCCGAGCGCGAACAGCTGGAGTCCCGCTGCCCACCCATCGACGCGGGCGATCGTCTCGCTCACCCACGCCTCGTCGGCATCGGGCGTCAGGCACCCGAGCAGCTCGGCGGCCTCGGTCGGGTCGAACCGCAGATCGTCGAAGTCGATCGTCGCGAGCCGACCGTCGAGCCGTGCACGATCGAGCGACAACGCCGGCAGCGACCGGGAGATGACGACGAGTTGCAACCCACGCGGCAGATGCCGGACGAGGTGTCGGAACATGCCGATCAACTCGGGCCGATCGGCCACGACGTGGAAATCGTCGAGCACGAGCGACCGCCGGATCTCCGGTCGCCCTGATCGAGCGCCACGATGAGTTCGTCGGCGAGGACGTCGGATGCGAGCGTCCTCGCGCAGCAGCGCGGTGAGTTCGTCGAGACTCCCGGGTCGCAACCGGTCGATCGCGGCGAACAGATTCGTCCAGCACTCCGACGGCCACGCGGTCGCGCTCGTCGAGCGTGAACCACGAGACAGGCCTCGCGACGGTCGACGCCCAGTCGGCGACGAGGCTCGTCTTGCCCGAGCCCGCAGGGCCGTGCACGACCACCAGCCCTCCCGACGTTCCGTCGGGTGCCGCGGCGTCGAGCTGGTCGATCAGCCGCGGTCGTGTGAGGTTGCAGGCCGGGAGTGCGGGGACGCGCAGTCTTGATCGCCGAATGCGCCGACACGCGCGCCGGTTCACCATGACCTGCACGAAGAGTTGTCATGCTAGCCCTCTCGACCTCGACCTTGACGCCCCGAGCACATTGTCACTTCATTCACGGTGTCACTTTCGTTTCGGACGGTACCACCGTGCCGGCGGCGGACCGGCGATCGCGAGCTGCCTCGCATGAACGCGCAAACAGTGGTCACGTGTCGGCTAGACCATGAACCGCACCGAACGCTCCAAACCTGATCGGACTCGCATGACCGTGACCCAAGATGAGCCGAACCGCCGACACGGCCTGGTGGTCGCTGACACCCGGACGATGCAGCCACCCGCTTGAACGTCGACGCCGAGGAAGGACTGTCCGACCGACGAGGTGCAGCGCCGGTTGGCCCAGTACGGACCGAACGAACTGGCGACCGAACCGCCGCCGAGCACCTGGTCGATCGCCAAGGGGCAGCTCGGCAACCCGATGAACCTCATGCTGATCGCCGTCGCCGCCGTCAGTTACAGCATCGATCAGATCCTCACCGGCGTGATCGTGACGGCACTCGTGGCGTTCAACGTGATCATGGGCACGAACCAGGAGAAGAAGGCGCTCGCCAGCGTCGAGGCGCTGGAGCAACTCCAGGTGTCCCACGCCCGCGTCCGCCGTGACGGCAAGGTGCAGGAGATCGACGCGAGCGGAGTCGTACCCGGCGACGTCGTGCTGGTCGAGGCCGGTGATCTGATTCCGGCGGACGGACGGCTCCTCACGTCCGCCACGCTCGAGACCCAGGAGGCGGCGCTCACGGGCGAGAGTGCCCCCGTCGCCAAGGACCGTTCGGTCCTTCCCGCCGGTGACACCGCGCTCGGCGACCGCACGAACATGGTGTTCCAGAACACGCAGGTCACCCGCGGCTCGGCGTCGTTGGTGGTCACCTCGACCGGCGAATCGACCCAGATGGGTCACATCGCCGACATGGTGTTGGCGACCAAACGCACCAAGTCACCGCTCCAGCAGGAGCTCGACGACCTCACGAAGATCTTCGGGTTGCTGGCCGCGCTCGCCGTCGGCATCATCGCGATCGTCGGCCTGGTGCGCGACCAGGACTTCGAGACGCTCGCGCTGCTGTGCGTGTCCACGGCGATCTCGGCGATCCCGACCGGTCTCCCGACGTTCGTGCAGACGATCCTGTCGTCGGGTGCCCGCCGACTGGCCGAGGCCAAGGCGGTCGTCAAGACGCTCACCGACGTCGAGACGCTCGGCGGCACGACGGTGATCAACAGCGACAAGACCGGCACGCTGACCATGAACGCCATGACGGCGACCACGATGCTCGTGGGAGGCGCGTGGTTCAAGATCGACGGTGGCGGCTACTCGAAGACCGGTGCCATCCTGAGCGTCGCCGGCGAGCCGACGCCCGATTTCCACCAGCTGGCGCTCGGCCTGACGCTGTGCACCGACGCGACCGTCGCTGACGACGGATCGGTGATCGGCGATCCGACCGAAGCGGCATTCGTGGTCCTGGCGGCGAAGCTCGGCGTCGACGCGGAGGAAACCAGGCGGACGCTGCCGCGACGGGCCGAGGTGCCGTTCGATTCCGAGTACAAGTTCATGGCGACGTTCCACGACCGCCCGGAGTGGCTGACCGCCGGCGTGCTCGATCAACCCCACTTCACGACGGTGAAGGGTGCGCCGGACATGGTGCTCGATCGCTGCACCCACGTGCTGTGGCACGGCGAGCAGGTACCGATCGACGATCGGCGCGACGACCTGCTCGCGGCGAACCGGCGGCTGTCGGAGCAGGGCCTGCGGGTGCTGGCGTTCGCCGTGCGTGGCCTCGACGCCGACACGATGACCACGGCGATCGGCGACCCGATGGGAGCCGTGAACGACCTGCTGTTCGTGGCTCTGGTCGGCATCATCGACCCGTTGCGCGCCGAGGCGAAGGACGCCGTCACCCGGGCCCT
Source organism: Ilumatobacteraceae bacterium (assembly GCA_963801795.1). Lineage (GTDB taxonomy): Bacteria > Actinomycetota > Acidimicrobiia > Acidimicrobiales > Ilumatobacteraceae > Sva-07. The sequence goes on along the minus strand of CAWDFZ010000009.1, from coordinate 695,087 downwards.
GGCCGCCGGGGTCGACGTCCGCATGATCACCGGCGACCACACGATCACCGCCCGGGCGATCGCCAACGAACTCGGTCTGGGCCCGGGTGTCAAGACGGGAGCCGAACTCAACGCGATGACCGACGCGGAAGTGGTCGCGGCGCTGCCCCAGTTGCACGTGTTCGGTCGCGTCGCGCCGGAGGACAAGGTTCGCCTGGCCCGGCTGATGCAGGAGGCCGGCGAGGTCGTGGCGATGACCGGCGACGCGGTCAACGATGCGGCGGCGCTCAAGCAGGCCGACGTCGGCGTCGCGATGGGCAGCGGATCCGAGGTGACGAAACAGGCCGCCAAGATGATCCTGACCGACGACAACTTCGCCACGCTCGTGAACGCCGTCGACCTCGGCCGCGACATCTACCGGCGGATCTCGTCGTACATCAAGCTGCAGCTCACGATCCTGTCGTCGGTGCTGCAGCTGATGCTGCTGGCCACCATCTTCGACATCAACGAAGGTGTCGCGCTGTTCCCGATGATGTTGCTGTTCTGCAAGCTGTTCGTCGTCGTCACCGTCGTGATCGGCTTCGTCGTCGACGTGCCCGACCCCGGCGTGATGCAGCGGCCGCCGCGCAAGCCCGGCACCCGCATCGTCACCAATCCGCAGATCGTCCGGTGGTTGATCAGCGGTTTCCTCATCGCGTTCAGCGCCCTCGCCCTCCTGATGTGGGGACCCGACGAGCCGAGCACCGAATTCCCGTCGATCTCGATGACGATGGCGTTCACGGTCGTCGCGCTCAGCGCCGTCAACATGGGCCTCGTGATGCGCCGCGAGCGCGAGCCCGTCTGGGCCACGCCCGTGTTCCCCTACCTCGGTTGGATCCTGCTCGGCTGGACACTCACGTTGCTGGCGGTGGAGTTGAACGTGCTGCAGCGGATGCTGCTCACGGAGTCGCTCACCGGCGCCCAGTGGGTCCTGTGCATCGGTCTGTCGGCCATCTCACCCGGGGTCATCTGGATCGACAAGACGATCCAGCTCCGCCGCCTCGACCGCAGCATGCACCCCGCGAAGGCCGCCGCCTGATCTTCGCGGTCGACTTCCGTGACGTTCGCCTCTAGCCGCGCGCCGTCTGCGTGAGGTGTGATGGACGTAACGGCACGAAAGGAGCACGTGATGAACACGACGAAACCGATCGTGGATCGCAGCGACGTCGACCGATTCCTCCGCGGACACCGGTTCGCGCTGATCGGGGCCAGCGAGGCGCCCAGTGCGTTCTCCAGCACCGTGATCTCCGAGCTCGAGCGGCACGGCTACGACGTCGTCCCGGTGAATCCACGCCGACCCCTCATCGACGGGCGCATACCAAGTCATGCGTCGGTCCACGACATCGAGGGAACCATCGACGGCGCCATCGTCATGGTGCCATCCGAAGCCGCCGAACAGGCCGTGCAGGAATGCATCGCGGCCGGGATCACACAGGTGTGGTTGTTCCGCGGTGTCGGGCAGGGCGCTTACAGCGATGCTGCCGCGCAGATCTGCCGCGACCACGGGGTCGGCCTCGTCAGCGGCGCCTGCCCGCTGATGTTCCTCGAACCCGTTCGCGGCGTGCACCGTCTCCACCGTGGCATCTGCCGGGCGCGGAGATCACTGGTCGAGAGCGGTGTGCCCGGGCGATGATCGACCTGAACACCCGATACCTGGGGCTGCAACTGCGCTCCCCGATCATCGCGTCACCCGGCCCGATGACCGGTCATCTCGACGGGCTCGTCGAGCTCGATGCGGCAGGCGTCGGCGCGGTCGTGCTGCCGTCGCTGTTCCAGGAGCAGATCGAGCACGAGACGAGCGAGATCGACCGCCTCTTCTCGGTCCACCATCACGGCGTCGGCGAAGCCAGCTCGTTCCTGCCCGACACCGACGGTTTCACGTCCGCAAGCGACGCCTACCTGGCATTGATCGAGGCCGCGCGCGACCGCGTCGACGTGCCGGTCATCGCCAGCCTGAACGGCACCGGCATCGGCGGCTGGCTGCGATACGCCCGGCTGCTCGAGGACGCGGGAGCCGACGCCATGGAGCTCAACCTCTACGAGATCGCGGCCGACCCGTCCCGGTCCGCGGCGTCGATCGAAGCCGAGCAACTCGAACTCGTCGCCCTCATCTGCGACGAGGTGTCGATCCCGGTCGCCGTCAAGATCTCGCCCTTCTACACCTCGGTCGCGGCGTTCGCCCTGGGTCTGCAGCACGCCGGGGCCCGCGGGATCGTCATGTTCAACCGCTTCTACCTGCCCGACCTCGACCTCGACACGCTCGACGTCGAGCCGCGCATCTCGCTCAGCACGCAGGGCGATCTACGGCTGCCGCTGAGATGGATCGGCATCGTCCGCGATTCCCTCTCGATCTCGATCGCCGGTTCGACCGGCGTCCACACCGGCACCGACGCCGTCAAGCTGCTGCTCGCCGGCGCCGACGCCGTGATGACCACCTCCGCGCTGCTCCACCACGGGCCGGGCCGCGTCGCCGGCATCACCGACGAGCTGTGCGAGTGGATGCGCAAGCACCGCTACACCAGCGTCGACGAGATGCGCGCCAGCGTCAGCCGAGCACGCGTGCGCCGACCCCGCCGCCTACGAACGTGCCAACTACATCGGCAACGTCACCTCGTACACCAGCCGCTTCATCGGCGCGACGCCACCGACCAATCGGCCGACCTGATCAAACGCGACGGCCTGATCACCGCGATCGGTCAGCCCGCGAAGTGCGCGATCAGGTTGCGGACCGAACCGACCACGTTGTCCTGGTGGCGCTTCGGATACCCGGCGAAGCGGAGAGCCGGCGGGAACTTCGCCGTCGACATGTCGAAGGTCTCGGTCACCTGCGTGCCGCCGTCGACCGGCTCGAGCTCCCACCGCCAGCGGTGACCGCCGAAGTGACACCACGCGATCAGCCGGTCCGGTTCGAACTCGACGACCTTCGACGACACCCGGTACGGCACGCCGACCTTCATCTTCATCCCGAACTGGCTGCCCATCGCCAACGTTTCGTCGCCCGTCCTCGCGGCCTTGACCGTGCCGTCGCCGCTGAGTTCGCTGTGGTTCGCCGGTCGGCGGAGGAAGTCGAAGACCGCTTCCGGCGTCGCCGGGACGATCCCCGTCGCCGAGACGCTGTCATCGGTGAGTGTCGTCGTGACGTCCTGATCTGCGGGCATGGAACCATGCTGTCACGTCGGGGCAACGCCGTCGTCACGAGACGACGCGGAGTCCCTGCACCGTCTGAATGGGCCGGGCGACCGATTCAGCTCGGTGGCCGGGACGGTCGACGTGTCGTGGCGGACGTCGACCTCGGCGTCGATGCCGAGGTGCCCGATCGACGCCTCGATCGACTCCACCACCGTGTCGACCGGATCGTCGCTGCCGTCGGGCACGATCCGCCATGGCACCTCAGCAGCGTTCAGGGCCGATCGGGATCCCTGACCTTGGTGTGCAACGCGCCCTGGGCGGCGGCCGACCCGGCCCTTCCGCCACCAGGTCCGCGCAACACGAACGCGAAGCCGACCGCGAGTGCGGCACCGACGAGCGGTCCGGCGACGTACACCCAATAGTCGGTGAAGTCCGCGCCGACCAGGTCGGGGCCGAACGTGCGGGCCGGGTTCATCGACGTACCCGAGATCGGGCTGGCCCAGAGACCGGCGAGCACGATGTAGAAACCCACGCCGAACGCACCGATGATCCCGATGTTCTGCGCCCCCGAGGCGGTGCCGAGGATGACGCTCACCAACCCGAGTGTCAGCACCACCTCCATGAGAAAGGCGGCGAAGGCCGAATAGTCCGCGGCCGGGTAGTTCGACCCGTGGATCGCCGACACGTCGATGACGCCCTGCAGGAACCAAGCAGCGAGCGCAGCGCCGATGAGTTGGACGACGACATAGGCGGGCACGCGCCGCCATGGAAAGTCACCACGAGCAGCGAAGGCCAGACTGACCACCGGGTTGAGGTGAGCGCCGGAGACCCTGCCCATGAACAGGATGATCGCCAACACCATCAGTCCCGGCGCCGTCACCGCGGCGGCCCGTTCGATCGTGTCGGGGAACGCGTGGCCCATCATCCCGCCGCCGGCCGCCACGAGGACGAGGAAGAACGTCCCGAGCAGCTCGGCGAAGAGCCGTCGCCACTTCTGGCGTGGATCCCTGAAGTCCTCGATCGGGTTGATCACTTCCGACTCGAACCACTCCTCGAATCGCTCGGTACTGCGACTCGCCCCCGGCTCGTGATCTGACATGTTCGTCCTCCCGGTGATCGGCATTCGAACGTCCCTACTGTGCCACTCCACCGAGACCACCACGAACGGTGGTGCGAGGAGCGCGTTCGACCTGGCACGCGCTCGAAAACGGAGGCTGACCCGCGGCGCACCAAATGTTGCAGTACCATTGCGATTATGACATCTGGATGACGAAACCGTCGTCGTCCAAAGGTGGTCGAAGGTCGACCTGACCAACGATCCACAGTCCGATCCTTCCCCCACCGTTCCGGATCGCAATTTCGTTGCCTGTCGCCTGGGCGTGACGCGGCCGACATTGAACGTGAACCGGCTCTCCCCAACCGGAGCCCCCCACACATGACAATGCTCACACCGTCTCGCCCGCTCGTCCCGCCGACGAGTCACTCGTTCGACGAACGCGTCCCTCTGCGATGGGTCGCCGTCCGGATCACCAGCCTTGCCCTGCTCGTCGCGTTGGCGATCACGCTGATCGTCAACCCAACCGATGGGCTGGTGATCTTCTGGCAGGTGTTGGTACCGCTCCTGCCGTTGCTGTTCCTCACCGCACTGGGGTTGTGGCGCAACATCTGTCCGGTGTCGGCGGCGAATCAACTCCCGCGGGTCCTCGGGTTCAGCCGGTCGCTCGAGCCACCGCGCTGGATGCGCGAACGCGGCTACCTCGTCGGGATCGCGCTGCTGGCGACGATCATCCCGACCCGGCGCCTGGTGTTCGACCATCAGGGTCCGGCGACGGCGGCCCTGCTGATCGCGGTCGTGCTGGCGGCGTTCATCGGTGGCCTGTTCTTCAAGGGCAAGAGCGGCTGGTGCAGCAGCATCTGCCCCATGCTGCCGATCGAGCGGCTGTACGGCCAGACCCCGTTCGCGGTCGTGCGCAACAACCATTGCGCGCCGTGCGTCGGCTGCGCGAAGAACTGCTACGACGCCGATCCGGTCCCGGCGTACGGCAACGACATGCGCGACCCCGACCGCTGGTGGCGCATGCCACGCCGCGCCTTCGCCGCCGCCTTCCCCGGCGTGGTCGTCGCGTACTTCACGGCACCGGACGGGTCCACGCTGTCGATCTTTCTGACATTCGCAGCGGCGGCACTCGTGAGCCTGCTGGCGTTCGCTGTGATCGGCCGCGTCCTCCCGCGCCTGCACGGCCTGCTGCCGGCGATCGGCGCCGCAACCGCCATCGGCGTGTTCTATTTCTTCGGCGCGCCGGTGTTGCTCCGGGGCGTCGGTCACCTCGTCGACGCGGACATCACGACAGCGACCTGGCCGCTCAGGCTGGCGCTGGTCGGCGTGATCGCCGTGTGGCTCGGCCGAACCGCGCGCCGTCACCGTCGGTCCACGGAGTCGACTCGATCCGTCGCGTCGCCGGTTGCCGTACACGTGCGGACGAACGACCGTGCGGCGGTGCCGGAAGGCGTTCGGTTCGAGGACTGCGACCTCGCGTCCGGCGCCGATGCCGGCGCTTCGATTCTCGACGCGGCAGAGGGGTGCGGGGTGGCTCTCACGGCATCGTGTCGCTCCGGGATCTGTGGGGCCGACCCGGTCGCGGTGCTCGCCGGCGGCGATCATCTCTCCCCGCTCGGCGATGCGGAGGCACAGACGCTGCGCCAGCTCGGTCTGCCGAGTCACGTCCGCCTCGCTTGTTCGGCGCGGTTCACGGGAGATGGCGGTGTGGTCGTCTCGACCGACCCGACGGACACGCCGTTCGACGGTGCCGGCGACGAGCCGTCGGTCGCTCTCGACTCCGTCGTGATCGTCGGCAATGGCGTCGCCGGCGTGACCGCCGCGGAGGAGGTGCGACGCCTGCACGCCGATTGCGAGATCCACATGATCGGGCGCGAGGTGTTCCCGTTCTACAACCGCATGGCCATCGCTCGGATGGTGCACGAACGCACCGCGATGAACGGTCTCGCCATGAAGCCAGAGTCGTGGTACGACGAGCAGGGGGTCACGAGCTGGATCAACACCCACGTCCGCCGCATCAATCGCGGCAAGCGGACCGTCGAGTTGGCGACCGGTGAGGTGCTCGGCTGGGACCGTCTGATCCTGGCCACCGGGAGCCGCAGCTCACTGCCACCCATTCCGGGCGCTGACCTCGGTGGCGTCTTCGTCCTGCGCGAGGCGACCGACGCGCTCGCGCTCCGCAGCTACGTGCAGGAACACGGCGTGCGTCGTGCCGCGATCGTCGGCGGCGGACTGCTCGGGCTCGAGGCAGCCCATGCGATCCACCAGTTGGGGCTGCCCACCACCGTTCTCGAGGGCGCGCCCCGCCTGCTCCCGCGCTTTCTCGACGACCGTGGATCCGACGTCGTCACATCGCATTTCGCCCGTGAGGGCATCGACGTGCGATGTGGCGTGACAGTCGAACGCATCGAGGGCCAAGGAGCGGTGAGCGGCATCGACCTCGGTGGCCAAGGACACCTCGACGCCGAACTCGTGGTGATCTGCGCCGGTATCACCCCGAACACCGAGCTCGCCGCCGAAGCAGGCCTCACCGTGGGGCGCGGCGTCGTCGTCGACGCGGCGATGCGCACGAGCGCCGCGGGCATCTACGCCGCGGGTGACGCGGCCGAGTTCGATGGTGGCGTGGTCGGGCTCTGGGCCACGGCCAGCGCACAGGCCGAGATCGCCGCCCGTTCCGCCCTCGGCCTCGCGGCCACGTTCGAGCCGACGCCTCCTGCCGCCGTTCTGAAGGGCGTCGGCCTCGAACTCACGTCGATCGGCAGGGTCGAGCGTCAATCGGGTGAGTTGGCGCTGCGCTGGGACTCATCCGACTCGGACGCGTACGCGTGCGTCGTCCTCGAGCGTGACGGTCGTCTCGCGGGGGCCATCCTCGTCGATCGCCCGGGTCCTGCTCGGCTGGCCATCGCGGCAATGCATGGAGACCGTGATCCCGGATCGTTGCTGGAGGCGCTCGACGAGGACCTCGCCGACCTCATCATCGACGAGCATCCGGGGCCGTGGCCACCGCCGCGCGGGCACGACGTCTGCGAGCGGAGCCGTCCGGACGCCGCACTGATCGCGGTGTCGTAGACCGAACGCGCGTCACGACGAATCGTCGAGGGCGTCAAGCACTGGCGACCGGCTGATTCGATCCAGCGCCTTCTTCCGAGCAGGCGGTGCGACGGGATGGTTAGCGTCACCGTCGTGCTGTTCGAGGACCGTCGAAGATGCTGATGGACTTTCTGACCTCGCTCCCGGCCGGCGTCACCGTGATCGGCTGGCTGGCCATCACGGTGACGGTCGCATTGACCGCACGGGTGGCGGTGCGTGCATTGGTGCCACACGCCGAACACGACCACGTGCACCAGGTGGCGGCGCCACTGATGCCCGCCCTCGGCGCCGCGTTCGGGATCCTGATGGCGCTCACCGCGGCGAGCGAAGCGGGGTCCCTGCAGACCGCCCAGGAGACCGTGTCCGCAGAAGCCGCAGCCGCGTCGCGGCTGGCGTGGGCCGCGACCACTCCCGGCATCCAGGTCGCCGAAATCCACACGCCGTTGACGGCCTACCTCGATGCCACCCGCTCGAAGGAATGGGACGGCGACCATGCTGAAACAGGAGACGACGATGTCGCCGCCACCCTGGCGACCCTCGAACGGGTCGTGCGCACCCAGGCATCGAGCGCGACGGTGAGCACACCACAGGCCACCGAACTCCTCACCGCACTGGACTCGTTGACCTCGCAGCGACGAAGCCGCCTGGACGCCGCGACGCGCAACATCCCGCTCATCTACGTGATCACCTTGATCGCCGGCGGAGTCGCCCTTGTCGGAACGGCCGGCGCCCTCGGCGTGCAGAGCAGCCGGCGCGCCTCGTCGTTGGTGCTCGGCCTCGCCATCGTCGTCGGACTCAGCCTGGCACTCATGTTCAGCATCACCGCACCATGGCGCGGACCCCTCACCGTGGGCACCGGACCGATCGACTCGATCCTCGACGGCCTCCAGGCCGGCACCTTCCTCTGACAGCGGGCGGTGCCCGCCGTCACGCCGCGCCCGGTCGACGATGCGGACATCGGAATCACACGATCCATGTGATGTGTGCGACGGCTGCCGAATCGACAATGGGATCGTCGCCGACGACGGTGCCGGCGGTTTCATTCAAGAGGGGTAGCCATGACGATCGCCGATTCCCATCCTGTGACAGACGAGTTGACGTCGGTCACGACACCGGACCGCGTGGAGAGCCGGCTGGGGGTGTTGGAGTTCAACGACGGTGCACCGTCGGAGGCCACCGCGGCGCTCGTGTACGACCATCTGGACTTCGTCCACGGCGTCGAGGCATTCCTGGGCGCACTGCCAGGCGCATCGCTGGCCGCCGTTCGTCGCGGACTGCTGTCGCTCGGAATCGAGGACAACGCATTCTCGTTCTTCCCCGAACTGATGGATTCGACGTCGCTGTTCCTGACCGCCAACTGCGACACCATCTACTTCTGGGGGTTCCTCGACCTGTCGGACGGCCCGATGGTGATCGACGTGCCGAGGATCGATCCGCCGTCGGGGATCCTCGGCACGATCGACGACATGTGGTTCCGGTGGGTCACCGATGTCGGCTTGCCCGGACCTGACCGTGGAGAGGGCGGCCGCTACCTGATGGTCGGACCCGACTATGACGGTCCACTGCCCGACAGCGGCTACCACGTGTTCCATGCCCGCACACGCCGGGTCACCCTGATCGGTCGAGCGTTCATGATCGACAACGACCCGACGATCCCTGTCGAGGCGATCCGCAACGGCGTCAAGGTGCACCGATACACGCAGGGGGCCCACGGGACCGCCGTCGCCAGCTTCCTGGCCGGCGACGCCCCGCTCGGTGCCGCGGTTGCTCCGCCCGAGACCCGCTTCGTGGACGTGACCGGACTGCCGGCCAACACGCTGTTCCCGAACGACTTCTCGTTCTGGGAACTCGTCCACGACCTGATCCAGCAAGAACCACCCGGGGCGGGCGATCCCGAACTCATCGGTCTGCTCGCCTCCGTCGGAATCGTGCATGGCCAGCCCTTCGAGCCGGACGCCCGGATGCGCAAGATCCTCGAGGAGGCGGTCGTGGTCGGCAACGCCACCGCCCGCACGGTGACGTTCGCGGCACGGCCCGACGAAGGGTTCCGCTTCTACGAGAACTCGGCGTGGGAGAGCGCTCTGTTCGTCGGTGGCTACGAGTTCCTCGACCCGCCGGCGGAAATCACCGCCGACGGCCCCGTTCCCGAACCGAGCGACGGGGCCCGCAAGCTCGATTCGAGGACGAACTTCTTCTACATGGCAACCGGCATCACACCGGCCATGTGCATGCGACTCACCGGGATCGGCTCGCAGTACGTCTACACGATGCGCGACAGCTCCGGCGACTACCTCGACGGCGCCCGCAACTATCGCTTGACGCTGCCACCCGACATCCCCGAGAGTCGCTTCTGGTCGCTGATCCTGTACGACAACCAGACTCGCTCGATGCTGCGGACCGACCAGCGATTCCCCCGGGTCGGCAGCCAGTCGGGCACCGTCGAGACCAACGCAGACGGCTCGACCGACATCTGGTTCGGCCCGTCCGCACCCGAGGGCAGGGAGAACAACTGGCTGCAAACCGTGCCCGGCAAGGGCTGGTGGACGATCCTCCGGCTCTACAACCCGTTGCAGTCGTTCTTCGACAAGACCTGGCAGCCTGGCGAGATCGAACCGACCTGAGCCTCTCGAGCGGCTCGCAGAACGGGATGGGATGAGCTTCCGGACTCGGTTTCGTCGGCACGAGAGCGCGCTCGAGGGTCTGTGGGCAATGCCGGTGATGGCGGCCGTGCTCGGTGCGGTCGCGGGCATCGTCGTCGCGGTGCCGGACGACCAGCTCGATGCCCGCGCGTTGCGCGTGTACAGCCCGTCGACCGCCAGCGCGGTGTTGACATCGATCGTCGGGGCATCGGCGGCACTCACGGGTTTCGTCGTCACCGTGACGGTGCTGGTCATCCAGATGGCGACGGGAACCTTCTCGGCCCGGGTGCTGCGTCTCTGGTATCGCGACCCGTTGCTCAAGGCGACGCTGGCGGTGCTCGTCGGGACATTGACGTTTTCGTTCTCCGTGCTCCGCCAGATCGATGATGACTCCGTTCCCGACCTGGGCGTCACGCTGGCCGGCCTGCTCGTGTCGGTCAGCTTCTGCTCTTCCTCGTCTTCTTCGATCGGTGCATCAGGCTGCTCCGGCCGGTGGCGGTCGCGGCCGACGTCGCTCGATCGGCGATCTCCACGTTCGAACAGACCGTGCGCCTGGCCAGTCGAACCGACATTCGCTGGGATGACGGCAGCGTTCGTCCGGACCCGACCCTGCCCGACCCGACCCTGGAGGTGCGCGCCGGCCATGGTGGAGCCGTGCAAGGCGTCGACCCCGACGGCCTCGTCAACTGGGCGCGCGCCCACTCGGCGGAACTCGTCCTCCCGCATCCCGTGGGCGACTTCGTTCCGACGGGAGCGGTCCTGGTCCGCGTGTACGGAGGCACGTTCGGCGACCTCGCGGCCACCGAACTCGAGGAGATGATCGCGCTCGGCGACGAGCGGACCTTCGACCAGGACCCAGCGTTCGCCCTGCGAATCATGGTCGACATCGCCAATCGTGCACTGTCACCCGCCGTGAACGATCCGACGACCGCCGTCCAGGTGCTCGATCACATCGGTGAGGTGCTGGGCACGATCGGCATGACCGAATTCCGATCACGGGCGGGCGACGCGGACGGAGCCTCCGCCATCGTCGTCATCGCGGCCCGGCGCTGGGAGGACTTCGTCACGCTCGCGCTGACCGAGATCCGCGAGTACGGCGCGACGTCGGTGCAGGTCGTTCGCCGATTGCGGGCACTGCTCGAAGACCTGCTCGTCACGGTGCGAGCCGAGCACCGACCGGCGCTCGCAGAGGAACTCCGCCGCCTCGACGCCGCCGTCGCGGAGACCTGGGGCGACTCGGTCGACCACGACCGGGCCAGCGTCGCCGACCGCCAGGGAATCGGTGGCCCCGGGTGAGGCGTTCGATCGGCAATCACGTGATCTGTGTGACGACGGGAGCCGATCGCTGTGGTGCAATCATTGCATGACTGTGATCGATCATCCGAGCCTGGACGAACGGAAGGATCGCGGCAAGTCCGCACGTTCGAAGGTGCCACTGCTCGCCCACGAAGGGTGGGTTCCGGCCCCCGACCGACCTGACCCGATCGGACTCCTCGAAGCCCAGAACGCCACTCGGGAAGCCGATCTCGTTCCCGTTCGACACGGACGGATGGTCGTCTCGCCGTTCACGTTCTACCGCGGTGCCGCCAAGATCATGGCGGCGGATCTGAAGGACACGCCTCGAGCCGAGCTCGATGTCCAACTGTGCGGCGACGCCCACCTCTCGAATTTCGGGGCCTTCGCATCGCCGGAACGCACATTGCTGTTCGACCTCAACGACTTCGACGAGACGCTGCCGGGTCCGTTCGAGTACGACGTGAAGCGTCTCGCGGCGAGCTTCACCATCGCGGCCCGGAACAACGGGTTCATCGAAAGCCGATGCCGAGGTCGCGGCCCGCACGTCGGCGGCCGCATACCGCACCGCAATGGCGCGCTTCGCAGAGATGCGCACGATGGACATCTGGTACGAGCGCATCGCCGCCCAAGAGGTGGTCGATTCGATCAAGGTGAAGTCGAGCTCGCTCAAGGGCGCCGACAAGAAGCGGGCGAAGGCCGTGACGAAGTCGGCCGCCAAGACCGTCGCCAAGGGCCGGACACGCGACAGCCTGCAGGCACTGTCGAAGCTGGCCGAGCACGTCGACGGCCAGTACCGGATCGTCAGCCAGCCGCCCATCGTCGTGCCGCTGCGGGACATGCCGGCGACGACCGGGTACTCCGTGGAGCAGCTCGAACAGATGTTGCACGACCAGTTCCGGGCCTACCGCGAAACACTGCGCTCCGATCAACGGTTGCTGCTCGAACGGTTCCAGATCATCGACATGGCGCGCAAGGTGGTCGGCGTCGGCAGCGTCGGGACCCGGGCATTCATCGTGCTCCTGCAGGGTCGCGACCAACAGGATCCGCTCTTCCTCCAGGTCAAGGAAGCCACGAAGTCGGTGCTGGAAGACCACCTGCCTGCGAGTTCCCATGCCGAACCCGGCGAGCGGGTGGTCCACGGCCAGCGGCTCATGCAGGCCGCGAGTGACATCTACCTGGGATGGACCAAGGGGTCCGAAGCGGACCGACACATGTACTGGCGACAGCTGCGCGACATGAAGGTCTCGGCCGAGGTCGAGACGATGGGCCCCCGCGTGCTCGCTGAGTACGCCGAGTTCTGTGGTCGAGCCTTGGCGCGAGCCCACGCCCGGTCCGGTGACCCGGTCGCGATCGCCGCCTATCTGGGCAGCAAGGACGCGTTCGAGCAATCGATCACCGACTTCTCGACCCGGTACGCCGACCAGAACGAGCGCGACTATCGAGCCTTCCAGGAGGCGATCAAGTCCGGTCGCCTGCGAGGCGGTCGCAGAAGAGGCCTAGCCGCCCAGTGCGGTCGTCGGGAATCAGGCGCCCAGCAGGCCCGCTGTCGTGGCGACGGTAACGGCCTCACTGCGCGAGGTGACACCCAACTTGCGATACACGGCACTCACCTGTGAGTTGACGGTGTTGCGCGACACGAACAGCCGCTCGGCAATCTCTCGGATCGACAGGTGCGTCTGCAGGTACGGCAACAGCCGCAGCTCGGCGCCGGTGAGCGGCGAGACACCCGTCGCGTTCGAGGAGGGTCCCGCACTGAGCTTGTCTCGAAGCGCGGCGACGTCGTCGAGGAGCGTCCCGAGCGCGGGTCGGTGCACGATGATGTCGTCGATCTCGTGGAGCAGGTGGCGAACCGTGCCGGGGTCACCGATCGACAGGTAGAGGTGGCCGAGCTGCACCCGCACCCGAACGGCGAGCCATGGCAGGACGTAGGTCAGCATCGGCCGGCAGCGCATCGCGTGCGTCAACTGACGGTTCACCTCGGCAAGGTCGCCTCGATGCAGCGCCAATCGAGCCGCACCGGCGAACGCGAGCCCACTCGTGGGATAGTCGTACATCCGGTACTGCTCGACGACCTTGAGCGCATTCCCGATGTGCTCGGCGGCTTCCACCCAATGCCCGGCATCCATCGCCAGCACCGCGAGTTCCGCTCGGCTGTCGACGAGCGAATCGTTGTTCCCCATCTCGGCGGCCAGTTCCGCCGCCTCGATGAATGCCCCGGCGGCGTTCGCGTTGTCTCCGGTCAACAGCCAGGCCTCGCCCAACATGCACAACGCCGTGTCGCGCCACGGGCTCCAGGTCGGTTCCTCCGCCGTCGCGAACTGCCCGTCGGCCAACATCTGTTCCGGGCCCGACGCACACATCGCCGAGCGGAACATCGCCCGCGCCGATTCGAACGACGCCGAACCGTCCGAGGGAACCTGATCGAACGATGCGGAGTCGACCACGGAGGCCCACCGTTGGGTCTCCACGGGGTGGCCCGTGAAAACCGACATCCATCCGGCGAGAATCGCCAACGGCGGATAGTCGCCGATCGCCTCGTCGCCGAGCGACGACAGCCACCGCTGCACGGTGGAGATCTGGCCCGACTGGTACGTCGGAAGGACCAAGGAGGCGACCAGCTGGACGCATCGGTCGCGCTCGGCCGTGTCGAGCAGGTGCTCGACGGCGAGGGCCGGCGACCCGTTCGATTCGTACCAGTCTGCTGCTCGAACGTGCAGGTGCGGGAGCACATCGGGTTCCACTCGTCGGAGCTCGGCGAGCAGGAACTCGCGGAACAGGCCGTGGTACCGGTACCACTCCCGGCGTCGATCGAGGGGGATGAGGAACAGCCCCGCCGCCTCGAGCCGGCGCAGCCGGTCCTGCACGCCCGACTCGCCGAGGACCGCCTCGCACAGGGGCGCACAGAACCGATCCAGCATCGCGGTACGACGGAGAAATTGCTGATCGTGCTCGGGGAGGCGTGTGAACGCCTCGTTGTACAGATAGTCGGCGACGTAGCGGTCATCACCGGAGATCGTCGAGCGCGTCGCCTCCGCCCTGTCTGGCGATCAACGCCGCGAGATACAGGCCGACGGGCCAACCCTCCGTTCGCTCGGCCAAGGCGATCGCCAGGTCCCCGCTCACTGCGACGTCGGCGTCGGCGAAGATCTGTTCGACGCCGCTGGCGTCGAGCGCGAGATGGTGCGGACCGATCTCGAAGGCGTCACCGCTGGCGCGTAGTCGAACCACGTGGGGCTGCTCCACGCGGCTGGCGGCGACCAGTTGCGAACCCGGAGGGATGCCCGCGGTCAGGACCTCGAGAACGTCGTGACACGCCGGCGACTGCAGCTCGTGGAGATCGTCGAGCATGAGTACGAACGGTTCCGAGGCCGTTCGAAACGCTGCCGCGAGTCGCGGGGCGGCACGGCCCAACACCGACACCCCGATCCCACTCACATCGGCGATCAGCTCGTCGTTTCCGGGCGAGACCCGAGAGAACGCTGAAGCCAGCAGGACGGTGAGCGCCGCTGGATCGTCGTCGAATCGGTCGAGCGAGACGCACGCGACGGGCCGATCCTCGAGGTCTGCCCACTCCGCGAGCAGCGTCGATTTTCCGTAACCGGCCGGGGCGGTCATGCACACGACTGGACAGGTGCTCGACCGGGCTCGGGCGATGAGTTCCCGCCGGCTGACGACACCCGGGCGGAACTGCGGCACCGACAGTTTGGCATCGAGCAACCGTTCATCGATCGCTGGATCCGGCGCGAGGAGATACTGCTGCCCGTCGTCCACGGTCCGACACCATAGACCGGACGTGATCGGTCGTTCTCCGTTGAGCTGACTGGTGGTCCGTAACGGACGGTCGTCAGTCGTGGGCGAGTGAGTCGACGGCGACCGTGATCGCGAGCAACAGCACGGTGTCGGTTTCGTCGAACACGGCAACGCCGTACGAGTCGCGGACGCGGAACCACTTCTTCGAGATCTCGGCCACCTTGTCGCCGTCGCGCTCGATCTCGTACTCGTGGTCGACGATGTTCCCGTGGATCTTCATCTCGGGTCCACCGTCGACGTCGACATGGAATCGATCGCGGATGCCGACCAGCGCCTTCTTGACGGTCGCCGACTTCCCCTCCGGAAGGTCGATCTTGATCCTGTCGCGGACGGTGAGCTTCTTCTCCTGGATCGAAGCAACCGTGGTCCCGTTCGTGTCCTCGAGCTTGAACGTGTCGCGAATGCGTGCCGCCTTTCCGTTGACCTTGAAGACCTTGGTGCCGGACTCGTCCTCGATCCAGTAGTCGTCACCGATCGAGATCATCTTCTCCCGCATCTGGAACCGGCGTTGCGGTTCCTCGCCACGTCCGCGTCGCAGGCCCATCAGCTGTTCTTCATCTCGCTGCCGTGCGCGGTGAGCGCCCAGATCACCAGCAGATCGACCACGACGATGGCGATCGCCCACAGCGGGTACGCCGGGATGAAGAAGAAGTTCGCGATCAGGCTCACTCCCGCGACGATGATGGCGACGATGCGGGCGATCATCTTGCCGCTGAACAGGCCGATACCCGAGAAGAGCACGATCAGCCCGATCACGAGGTGCGCCCATCCCCACTGGGAGATGTCGAGGTACAGGTTCCCACGATTTCCCCACACGACCCATTCGTCGTTGATCACCGCGATCAGGCCGTAGAGGGCGTTGAGCGTGCCGGCGATGATCATCATGATCGCGGCGAACGTGATCCAGCCCGTCCAGCCGCTCCGTTCCGTCTCGTAGGTGGCCGTTCCGTATCCCTGCGGTGTGTCGGTCATTGCTGCTTCCTTCCGATCGATGAACAGTTGTCGTCCCGAACGCGACTCGTCCGGCCGGTTCTCATGGTCGACTTCGCGGGCCCGACCGTCATCACGCACTTCACGTGATTTGCGACCCTGCCGAGTCACGGCAGGATTCACATCATCTACGTGATGCGAGGGCCCGTCAAGGCGGTCGACAATGAATCGGGCACCCGGTGATGCGCGAGGGCGCAGAAAGGCGAGCCCCGTTGGACTACATGGAGCGTTTGCGGAGGTTGACCATCAATGCCACCGAGCGGAGCGGGTGTGACGTTCTGCGCGGACGATGTCGACGAGCTCGACCCGAGATCCGCGGCCCTGGTGCGACTCGCCGCACTGGTGGCCGTCGGTGGCGCCGACCCGTCGTACGGAGAGTTGGTCGACGGGGCGGTCAGCGCCGGCGCCTCGGCGGCGGAGGTCGTGGGCGTGCTGGTCGACGTTGCGTCCGTCGTCGGACTTCCTGCTGTCGTCGCGGCGGCACCAAAGGTGGCTCGGGCGCTCGGGTACGATTCGGAGGACTTGTTCGACGAGTCGTTCGAGGAGTGACGCGTGGCCAGTACGACCTGGGCCCAACTGAGCCGCCGCCAACGCCGCCGCGAGACGATCACGACCGCGATCAATGTCGCGTTGACCTGGGCGTTGCTCCTCGGGATCTACTACACGATTCCCTTCTCGAGCAGCACGAGCCGAGAATCCGTGGTGCGGCTCATCCTCGGTCTCGTCGCCTTCGCCCTGGTTCTCGCGTGGCAGCTGCGCAGCGTCCGCGACGCCGACCTTCCCGTGCTGCGGGCGGTGCAGGCGCTCGGTGGCACGATCCCGCTGCTGCTCGTTGCGTTCGCCGCGGGCTACCTGTCGCTGTCCCACGCCGACGACAACGAACTTCAGCGAGGCGACTGAATCACACCGGTGCGTTGTACTTCGCGGTCACGGTGTTCTCGACGGTCGGGTTCGGCGACATCACGCCGAAGGGTGACATCCCCCGGGCGATCGTGAGCGTGCAGATGATCCTCGACCTCGTGGTCATCGGTGCCGTGGTCAAGTTGCTGACGACGGCGGCGAAAGGTGGACGCGACACCGCGTCCACCTGACGCCTGCCCGTCGCTGCCCTACGAGTCGGCCTCGGCTTCGGCGTCGGCTTCGGCGCCGATGACCATGCCGAGGGCGATGAGATCCTCCACGCTCAGCGACGGATGACCGATCACGATCCCGCCGGCGTCGCGCACGGCGTCGCGGAGCGGGACGGCCCAGAGATGCTCGATCGCCAGTACCAGGGCGGAACTGCCGGCGGGAAGATCCTCGAGCAGCTCGAGGGCGAGGACTTCGGCTGCCGTTGGGGCGTCGGCATCGATCTCGTCGGCGAGTTCCACACCGGCGGCGGCGCCGTCGATGCCGCCGAGGCCGAGCCCGACGAGTGCCCCGACGGCCTCGCGCAACTCGGCGCGTTGTTCGTCGTCGAGGTCGCTGACCGACACGACCGCGATCTCGTCCTCCTCACGAATCACGAAAACGGCATCGATCACGCGGATCTGGCCGATGTCGCTCAGGCGCATCAACTCGTCGGCGATGCGGCCTTCGAAGAGGTCGTTCTCCGGAAAGCCGATGAGAAATGCCTGGATTGGTCCGATGGTCATGATTGCTTCTCCTTCATTGGTTTGGATGCATGTGTGATTGGATGGGTGAACGGCCCGGCTCGTCCGGCTACGGCCCTTCGCTGTCGCGTCGGTCGACGGAAGCGTCGACGGGGTGGCCGACCTCGGCCAGCCAGCCCTTCAGCACTCGGTGCATCGCCGGCGACGTGAAGATCGGCTCGGTTGGTGCGCTGAGCCCTGCGGGATACAGCAGGAACGGGTGGGTCTGCGGGCCGCCGAGCCCACCGTGGGAACTCACCTGGTCCTCGAAGGCGCTGACCTCCTCCAGTTCGGGGTCGTAGCGGCTGTTGACCATCAGATCGGCGACGGTCGTGTAGCCGTCGACCTCGGCGACCTGTTCTCGCGTGCGGGGGCCGAACGCGGCCAACGGATCCTCACCGGTCACGTCGCCCGTCGCGAGGTCGAGGCTGCCCCGATTGCCGAGGGCGACCGACGTGCCCGTCGCGGTGCGCACGAGGACGAACCCGATCTCCGGGTGGGCGGCCAGCCCGGGGATCAACGCCGGGTACTTGGCGTCGATCTCCTCGCGGGTCAGCCGTCGCGGCTCGCCCGGGATCGTGATCAGTCCGAGGCTGCCCGAACCGAGCACGATCGGCACGTCGGACGCGACATCGTCGGTCGAACCCTCGTCGTGGCGGGCGTGCCGGAACCAGGCCGACGACTCCGTGTTTCCCGACTCGGCGTCGGTGTCACCCGACGCCGCGGCGCCGCAGAGCTCGGCGACCAACGCGGCCAGCGTCTGGCCGGTGCGTTGCTCGAAGGTGGCCCCCTGGGTCTGGCCGTGGTCGGAGAGCACGACGATCTCGTACGGCCGCGGCGCGAACTTCCTCGTGCGGGCGATGCGGTCGACCTGGCGGTCGAGGTCGCGCAGCACGGCGAGCGCGTCGACGCGTTCGGGCCCGGAGTGGTGGGCGACCTCGTCGTAGCCGAGCATGTCGACGTAGATGGCGGCCCGCCCTTCGCACATGTCGTTGACGACACCCTGCACCGAGACATCCCGGGTCACGACGGTCGTGAACGTGCGCAGCAGGGCGTACACCCAGCCTCGCTCGACGCGTGGCTCGATCCCGACGTCGTCGTTGGTGGCCCGCCGCCAACCGTTCCCGGCCGATCTCGACGATCGCCGCGATCAGGGTTCTCATCGCCTGGCCGGGCCGGGCGAAGTAACCGAAATAGCCGGCTCCGGTCTTGCCCTCCTTGCGCTCCCCGGCACCGCTCATCGTGAGCGCGGAGCGCTCGGCGTCGCCGGAGAACAGGTTCCCGTAGCTCGAGCCCTGGTAGGCGAGCAGTCCGTTGCCGTCCGAGTGGGCCTGCTCGATGAGAGCCGCACTCTTGGGATGGTTGGACACCACCACCTCGCCGGTCGTCTTGTCGATCCAGCGGAACGCCGGCATGTCCTTCGTCGATCCGTGGAGGATGCCGCACTGACTCACGCCGGTCTGGGACGACCAGCCCGGTCTCCCACGCCACGAGGTTGTGGCTGCCGTCGCGGATCCAGCGATGCAGGGTCGGCACGTCACCGGACCGCAGCGCTCGCCGCAGCACGGCGTGGGCGACACCGTCGAGTTGGATGAACACGATCCCGGGCACGTCGGTGACGTTGGCGTCCTTCGGCGCGGCGGCGGGCCTGCCGGGACAGCCGTTGGTCGAGCCACGAGTTGTCGTCGATGGCGAACAGCGCGCTGACGATCGTCGTGATGATCACCAGGCCGAGGACCACCCCGAGCGCGGTCCAGAAGCCGTCGATCTCGACCCCTGGCAGTGGGTCGAGGAGGAAGAACACGAACACGACGTTGAGGACGATCGCGCCGAGGCCGAGCGTCAGCACCGACAGCGGGACGACGAGGAAGGCGAGCGCGGGCCAGACGACGGCGTTGCCGATGCCGACGACGAAACCGGCCAGCAACGCATCCGGGAACGAGTCGATCGAGAAGCCGGGCAGGATCGCGGCGAGCAGCCACAGCGCGAGCGTCGTGATCACGGTGACGACGAGCCCGCGCCACAACACCCTGCGCACGGTCGGGCGATCCGCGGCCGGGCGGACGACGGTCGACGTCGACGCCGCGGTCATGTCTCACTCCTGATCGTCGAGGAATGTGGGGTCGGATTCATGGGATTCTCGATCTGCGGTAGATGGGCGGTCAGAGGTAGCGGTGCTTGACGAGCCAGCTGTGGCAGAAGTACCCCCAGATCGGCGGCAGGTAGAAGCTGGCGAAGCGGTAGGCGAGGGCGGTGGCGAAGGCGATCTCGCTCGGGCAGCCCGGCGGTGGTGAGCCCGAGGGTCAGTCCGGCTTCGGAGACGCCCATCCCGCCGGGTACCGGCAGCAGCCCGGCGAACAGCGACACGACGGTGTTGATCAGCACGAGCGAGGACAGCGGGAGGTCCTCGCCGAACGCCTTCACGCAGGCGCCGAGGGCGACGGCGAACAGCACCTGGCTGAGAGCAGGTTGCCGCCGAACGACTGCGAGCAGCTTCGTCGGGGAGCGCAGCACCGCAGTGGCGGCCCGAGCCTTGTGCCACATGTCGGTGACGCGGCGGCGCCACGACGGCACGGCGAACACGAGGACGGCGAGCACGACGATGGCGGCGACGACGAGAGGGCGATCGTGGCGAGCCGTCGAGATCGTCGGTGTCGAACGAGAGGCCGAAGTCGACGTCGGACCAGAAGAACAGCACGACGAACAGGAAGATCTGGACGATGAACCCGGAGACGGAATCGATCGCTCCGGCGGTGGCCGCCGTGGTCGCGTCGACGCCGAAGCGTTGGAAGAAGCGGATGTTGACGGCCACCCGGGCCGCCGTGCTCGGGACGGCGAGGTTCACGTAGCTGATCGCGAACTGCAAGGTGGTCAGCGGGCCGAGCGGGAGGGGCCGCTCGATCGCGCCCATCGTGCTCACCGCCGCAGGGATCCGCGGGATCTGGGCGAGCACCAGCGCCAAGACCAACCACCACCAGTTGGCGTCGCCGAGGGCGTCGACGAACGACTCCAGATCGAGGTCGCCGAGCAGACCGATGAGGGCGATGGCGGCGAACGCCAAGCAGCGCCGCGTTGAGCAGCGATCCCCACGTGACGCGGCGCAGCTTGACGAGCGGCTGCTCGTCGACGCCGAGCGTCGTGGCGAGCCGGGTGCGGACGTCGTCGAGTTCGATCTTGCGCCGGCGGAACTCGGCCCGGGTCAACGGCGGCATCGCCGCCTCTTGGAGGAACGGCAGCACCGCGACGACCGTGTCGTCGCCGAACGTCCGGGCGACCGCGACGCCGCGATCCTCGCCGAGCAGCAGGATCGACAGGGCGAGCACCTGGGCCCGATCCAGCGCGGCGTCGTCGGGCTGACCGGCCACCGTGGCGGAGGACAGGTCGCCGAGCGCCAGCGACCCGTCGGTGGTGACGATCACGCGGTCGAGATCGACGCTGCGATGGATGATGCCGGCGGCGTGCAGCCGGTGGATCTCGTCGCCAGAGACCGGCGACGGCGTGCTCGTCGATCGCGCCGGGCGGCGGTGCCGCGGCGATCGCGCTGGCGATCGTGTCGCCGATCGGGCGCACGACGACCAGGCGTCGCCGCGACCCGCACTCCCGGCGGTGACGACATCGGGAACGTGGGCGCCGGCGCGCTCGGCGAGCAGGGTGACCAGCGCTTCGTGCTCGACGAGCTCGACCTGGCTGTGGCGGACCGTCCGCTCGGCCCCGCGGTACCAGAGGCGCCGCCACATGTCGGCCAGCAGCCGGGCGTCGCCGGCATCGCGGCCGTACACCTTGACGAGCAGCGGCCCGTCGTCGTCGTGGCCCTCGAACAGCACCACTCCTTCCCGCTGCATCGACGCCGGCGCCAGATCGTCGACGACGACCCCGAGGTCGCCGAGGGCGAGCCGGATCCGCGACGCGGTCGGCCGCCCGCCCGGCGAACCGAGGGCGAGGTGGACGATCGCCGCCGCCAGCATCCCCAAGCGCGATCGCCGCCGATCCGCCCGAGGGCAGCGCGGCGCCGAGCAGGATCGCTCCGACGAACTGCAGCGGGATCAGCCAATTGGCCAGGTTGCGGAACGGTCGGGTGAGATGCGGCGACGCCGTCGACATCACCGCGGTGGCGACGACCACCAGCGCGGGCGGGAACACCGGCGGACCATCGACGTCGAACAGCAGGTCGGCGACGCCGGTCCCGTCGTCCATGACGATCGCCGCCGACTGCCGCCGCGCCCGGCGAGCACCGAGACCGGACGCGAGGACCAGGTCGCGGGTCAAGCGCGAGGCGGCCGCGGACGACGGCGGCGACGAGGAGCACCAACGCCCACGCCACCGGCACCCAGAACATCAACCGCCACAACGTGTCGAAGAACCCGGGCACGTCGGCCACCACGTCCGACACCGACTGCTCGATACTCGGCGAGCAGCTGCGACGCCAGCGCCGGCGATGACCACGACCAGCGCGCTGATGATGGCGACGACGACATCGGTCGGACGACGCGCCCGCGGCTCGTCCTGCGCCGACGCGAACAACTGCAGACCGGCGCGCTCGCACTCCGCGTGGGATGCGGCGCGTCGACCGTGCCGGCTGTCTGGCGGATTCGCTTCGACGTCGACGATCGTCGTCGATCGGTGTTCATTGGAGGAGTTTGTCGACGGTCGGTTGGGCGCGGTCGGCGACCATCTCGGCGATGCCGCGGGAGCGGAAGCGGGTGATCGCGCTCGCGGGCGATGACGTAGGCGGGCACGGCGAGGATGAGGCCGACGATGCCGCCGAGCAGGCCGCCCAGGGCGGTGACGACGAGCACGACCAGCGGATGGATGTCGAGGCTGTTGCCCATCACCTTGGGTTCGACGAAGTTCTCCAGCAACAGGTTGGAGGCGAGCACGACCACCAGCATGATCGACGGCGTCGGGGAGACCGCCGTCGCCGAGGGCGACGATCACCGCCAGCCCGCCGCCGAGGAAGGCGCCGATGTAGGGGATGTAGCCGCCGACGAAGTTGACGACCATGATCGTGAACACGAGCGGGAGGCCGAGCAGCAAGGCGGCGAGGCCGACGACCACCGACGACGATGGCGGACATGACGCTGCGGCCCTTGCCGTAGTCGCGCAGGATCCGGCACGAATCGCCGATGAAGCCGTCGACGTCGCCGCGCAGCGCCGGGCCGAACATGCCGACGACGGCTCGTCGGAACTGGTTGCCGTCCTTGAGCAGGTAGTACATGATCAGGGCGCCGAGGATGATGCCGCTGACGAGGCCGATGATGCTGCCGACGCCCTCGACGATCTTGGTGACGAAGCCATCGGCGATCATCGGCGCCGACTCCCTCGACCGCTGTCCGGGCGTCGTCCAGCGCTGCTGGGTCGACTCCCGCCACGTCGAGCTGCTCGGAGGCGTTGGCGAGCGCCTCGTCGGTCGACCTCACTGATCTGATCGGTCTGATCGGTGACGCCGCGGACGGTGGCGACGAGGACGCCGGCCATCAACAGCGAGCAGGCCGAGCACGATCAGGCCGGCGGCCAGGGTGGGCTTGATCTTGTGTCGTTCGAGCACGCCGACGAGCGGCTTGAACACGATCGCCAGCACCGCGGCGAAGATCATCGGCAGCACGATCTCGCTCAGCGCGCCGAGCGCGATGACCACGATGACGGCGGCGATGACGGTGAACCCGACGAAGCTCCACGACCAGACGCCGATCCTGCGGCATCGGTGTCGGCGTGCTGCGGCTCGACGGTTGCCGTGCCGTCGGCCGGCGCGGGTTGGTCACCGTCGGGCGATGTTGGTTCGTCGTGCGTCGGTGATGTCGGTCATCGGAATCAGCCTCCTGGGCGTTGGTTCGATGGATCAGGATTGGGTCGACGTGGTGTCACGTGTCGTCCGTGCTCTGGAAAGCGTCGCGCAGGCTGAGCTCGCGCGTCGGGTGACGGGAGTGGAGCGTCGGCGCCGTCCGCCAGGGTCCGCGGGTCGGCGCCCCGAACGATGTCGCCGAGCCGTCCGGGGTCCTCGGCGAGGACCACGCCGGCGCAGTCGCCCGATCAGGACGCAGATGGCCGCGCCGGAGAACCACGTGATCAACGCCAGGGCGACACCGAAGACGCCGAACTGCGCCTCGTTGCTCTCCACCACCTCGGGCATCCAGATCCTCGCCGAGGCGGCGTACAGCGGCGTCGCCACGGCGGTGATCGATCCCGGTCGGTATCAAGCACCCGCGCCCGCACGTCGCCCAACAGCAGGAGCCAGGCGCTGAAACACCAGACCGCCGACGTCAGCCGCCGAGCGCAACGACGAGGAACAGGCCGACTGGCAGCCGCACCGTCGAGGTCGTCGCCGCACCGCGCCGAGGACCGCCGTTGCCGCCAGGACGGCGAGCAGGCAGACCACGCTTCGCCAGTACACGCCGATTCCCCCTCGCTGCGGCCGCCGCCAGGCGTGGAAGTACACGCGTTGCAGCGCGGTGGTGAACGAGCTGGCGAAGAAGATCGTCATCACGAGCCCGAGCACGCCGGTCGCCTCGCGGACGTCGTCGGACGATGCGAACGACTCTTGGACCGTCGTCAAGCGCGTCGCCGTCGCAGCCCGAGCCGAACCGTGACCGAGCGGATCATCGACTGCCCGCACGCTCTCGGGCATGAACGCGGCGACGACGATCACGAGCGGGAAGAACGAGACGAACGCCTTCCCGGCCAGCGCAACGCTGCGATCGACGAACTCGATCTCGAGCATCCGCTCCCACACGCGCCACACCACGGTCCGTTCCAACCACGTCCGTAGAGCGGCGACGGGCATCCGTTTCCCCGAACACGACGACGCGGCGCCGTCAGTCCGATTCCGCTGACACGTGAGGCGGCAAACGATTCATGGTGACTCCCCAGTTCTCGACGTCTCGGTCGACGCGAACCTCACGTCGACAGACCGATCATCCGGCATCCGGCCGCCCGTGTCGTCACGCAGAAGATGTGAAATCGATTCTCGGACCCGGAAGGGCGAGCGCCAATCACGTGATGTGTGTGATGTCGTACTCCCTCATGCGTCTTACCGTCGCCAGCAACGACCGACAAGGGGATTGTGATGACCGATGTACTGAACCCGAACGCCACGATCGCAGACAGCGTCGAGGTGCCCCGACTCGGTGCGCTGCGCTACGAGTTGGGTTGCCCGACCCCGGAGGCGTCGCAGAAGTTGTTCGACGAGATGGACTTCCAGCGAGCTGTCCAGACCTACCTGTGGGCCTATCCGGCGGTGTCATTCGAATCGATTCGGGTGACCGCCGAGCGGGACCTCGGCATGAACCTCAACGACCTGGGGATCGCCGATGGCTTCGTCGACTCCCGGTCGTTGTGGCTCACCGCCAACGACACGACGATCTACGCCTTCGTCAACATCGATGTCGGCGAGGGTCCGGTCGTGATCGAGATCCCGCCCGGGGCGATCGTCGGCCTCCTGGACGATTTCTGGGAGCGCTCGCTGGCCGATGTCGGCCTGCCCGGACCGGACGGCCCGAACGGTGGCAGCTTCCTCCTGCTGCCGCCCGACCACGACGGTGAACTCCCATCGTCGGGCTACCACATCCTTCGGGCCACGATGCACAACCACAATCTGCTGGTGCGCGGCCTCATCGTCGACAACGACGTCGACGACGCTGTCGGCCGGATCCGCAAGGTCCGGGTCTTTCCGTGGAGCGAGCGCGACAACCCGACGCCGAACAGGTTCGTGTCGATCACCGGCAAGGAGATCGACACGACGCCACCGGGCGGGATCGAGTTCTGGAATCGGCTGGCCACGGTCGTCAACAACAATCCGGTGCAGGAACACGATCGGTTCTTCATGGCCATGCTCAAGCCGCTCGGTATCGAGAAGAGCAAGCCGTTCCGCCCCGACGCTCGGCAGACCGCGATCCTCGAGGAAGCGGCGGTGTTGGGCGACGCGATGGCGCGCAACGTGATGTTCGAGCTGTCGCAGCGCTCGACCGACCCCAAGCCGTTCCCGAGCACGCAGTGGGACTGGGTGATCCTCGTGAAGCCCAGCCAGGAGACCGAGTTCTACAGCCAGCTCGACGAGCGACTGCGGTACACGTACGGCGCGATCTACACGTCGCCGGCGATCGGCGTCATGCGCGCCGGCCCTGGTACGAACTACGTCCAGGCGTTCAACGACAAGAACGGCAAACACTTCGACGGCGGCGAGACGTACCACCTGCACGTACCGACCGAACCCGCCCGCCGCTGCATTCTGGTCGCTGACCCTGTACGACAACGCAACCCGTTCGATGGTCCAGAACTCGTCACACGACGCGGCCCGCTCGTCCTACGACGACCTCGCGACGAACGATGACGGCTCGATCGACTTGTACTTCGGACCGACCGCAACGGGTGACGATCGCAACTGGATCGAAACGACCCCCGGCCGAGGTTTCTATCCGATGTTCCGCTTCTACAGCCCCACCGAGCCGCTGTTCGACGGTACGTGGACACTGCCGGACGTCGAGCGACGGTGAAATCACGTGATGGCCGCGATGTCGGCCCTCATCCCAACTGTCCGTCGAATGTCGTCAACCGGAGGACCGCTCCGCCGGTGGGTCGGTTGACGACCATCCCGACGGGTCGGGGCATCTCTGACGACGACGACACGGCGACGAGTCGCTGGGCCATGCGGCTGATGATCAGGGCCAGTTCCATCTGGGCGAGCCCGAAGCCGAGGCACATGTGCGGCCCGCGCCCGAACGGCACCCACGCCTGATCGGCGAGTGCCTTCTGCTCGGACGTCAGCCCGACGAAACGGTCGGGGTCGAAGCGCAGGGGATCGGTCCACGTCGCCGCATCTCGTCCGGCGAGGTGGGGCGACCACACGACGAGCGTTCCGCGCCGGACGGTGCATCCACCCAGCACGATGTCCCGCGCGGCCTGGCGCACGGCGACCAGGCCTGCGGGATGCAGCCGCAGCGATTCCTGGACCACGTTGCGCGAGTAGGTGAGATCGTCGAGCGACGATCGGTCGCGAGGCGTCGACGATCCGGGACGACCGAGCACGCCGTCGGCTTCCGCTTTCAATCGTGCCCAGGCGTCGGGCGATCGGCCGACGCGAACCAGCATCCACGCGAGCGCCGCGGACGTCGTGTCGAAGCCGGCACCGATCGCCGTGGCGGCCTGATCATGGATTTCGTCGATCGACAGCGACTCGTCGGCGATCAATGCCCCCAACAGGTCGTCGCGCACCGCGGAGGGATCAGTGCGACGGAGCGCAATCTCCTCGTCGACGATCTGGTCGAGGGCGCGGCGGTCTTGGCGCACCTTCCCCCGTCGACCGGGCCACGGGCGTGGCAGCTGTTCGAGGGCTGGTGCCTCGATGAAGTCCTGTGGTCGCTGCATCAGCGCGCCGATCTCGTCGGCGCGGGCGGCCAGCCGCGGGCCGAAGAAGGCATCGAGGGTGATCCCGAGAATCAAGGCGCGCCCGACGGGATACAGGTCGAGTTCCTGGCCGGGCGATGACGACCGCGCGAGCGCGTCGATGGCAACGTCGGTCCGGTTCACGATCATCGGGATCAGACCGTCGAGCCGGGGACGGCTGAACGCACTCTGCGACGCGCGTCGTCGCCGTGCGTGCTCCGTTCCGTCCGACACGATCATCGAACCCTTGCCGACGACGAGCCGGACGCCCACGACGTTGTAGCGATGACCCCACCGATAGGCGTCGGCGCCCATGGCGAACATCTCCCGCATGATGGCGGGATCACCGACGACGGCGAGACGAAGCCCGCCGATACCCATTTCGACGATCGGGCCGTAGTCGCGACGCAATTCATCGAGCGCCGGAGCCGGATCGCGCAGGAGCGCCCTCATCAGGCGGAGCTGGTCGCGGCCCGTCGGTCCGGGGGCGCGTCGAGGTCGATCCTCCCGCGGATTCGGTGCCGCCACGGTGGTCACGTCGCTCGTCGGTTCCGTGCCCGCACCGTACGCTCGTTCGCGTCCGCCGGATTACACCCGCTGCGATACCGTCGGGTGATGAGCGAGGAACGGTTTCCAGCGGTGGCCGGTGCAAGTCACTCGTCGTTCGGACCCGTCGAGATCGACGTCGGTGCGGTCGGCGACGCCCGCATCAAGCGGATGGTCTACCCGCCCGGGATGCGGTGGTCGACCGATCTCAAGCCGATCGTCGGCACGAAATGGTGCGAGCACGCCCACGCCGGGTTCCTCGCCGAGGGCTGCCTCCGCTTCGAGTTCGAGGACGGTTGCACGCTGGAATACGTCGCGCCGGCCGTCGTCGAGGTCGCGCCCGGTCACGACGCGGTCGTCATCGGCGACGGCCCTGCGGTGCTGATCGAAGTGGATTTCGAAACGGCCACGGTCGAACGCCTCGGCATCGCCGAGCACCGTCACGACTGACCGGCGACCGAGGTCGGCGCGGGGAGCCCGAGCCGGGTGACGAGCGACGGGTCGAGGAAGCCGACGATCGCGGTGATCCCGTCGTGGCCGAGCGTGAGGACATCGAGCGAATGCGGCGCCCACGTGCCGGTGTCGTTGTCGATCGTGTAGCACGCGAACGCGACGTGGCCACCCACGTCGGTTCGGATCAAGCGCCACGGGTAGCGCATCGGCTCGGCGGCGAGGAATCGGGCGATGGCGGCCGTTCCGGCGAACCACGTCGGGTGCGGCGGCATCGAGAACGTGGCGTCGGCGCAGAGCAGGTCGACCAGCGCCTGCGTGTCGGACCGCTCCCACGCGTCGATGTACCGGGCGGCGATGCGATCGGTTGCATCCGCTCCGAGTCGTTCGATGATCGCTTGCTGGGTCGTGTCGGGCAGGCGTTGTTCGACGGTTCGGCGTGCTCGTTGCAGGCTGCTCGTGACCGACGCGACGCTCGCTCCGAGGATGGCGGCGGTGTCGTCGGCGGAGAAGGCGAGCACGTCGCGCAACAGCAACACGGCGCGTTGGTTGGCCGGCAGGATCTGCAGGGCGGTCACGAACGCCAACTCGACCGACTCGCGCCGGACCACGGCGGCCTCGGGGCTCTCGGGTCCGATCGCGTGCGCGAACGGTTCGATCCAGCGCACCGCTTCCGTGCCCGCTGTCGTCGTCCGCGGTCAGGTCGACGGGCAGCACGCGGCGGGCGTTGCGGCTGATCGCGTCGAGGGACGCGTTCGTGGCGATGCGGTAGAGCCAGGTGCTGAACTCGGACCTCCCGTCGAACCCGGCAAGTCCCTTCCACGCCCGCAACAGGGTGTCCTGGAGCGCATCGTCGGCGTCGTGGATGGAGCCGAGCATGCGGTAGCAGTGCGCGAGGAGTTGGTCGCGCAACGGTGCGATCGAGCGTGTCGAACGCGTCGCGGTCGCCGCGGCGAGCGGCGTCGAGTCCGACGCTGTCGGTGGTCGAGTCGATGCCGATGGTCGATGTGGTCGTTGGCATGGTCACAGTCTTTCTGATCGGGGGATGGTGAGGGACAAGCAGAACGCGACGGCGGCGAGCGTGGCGGCGACCGTCATCGCGGCCACGAAACCGTCGGCGACACCAGGCGGCGTCGGTTGGCCGCCGGAGGCGCTGAAGGCGGCAACCCCGAGGGCGACGCCGAATGCGCCGCCGAGCTCCTGGAACATGTTGTTGACTCCAGCGGCCTTGCCGATGTCGCGCTCACCGACCGCGCCGATGATCGCCGCCTGCGTCACCGGGAGCGCTGCCGACGTTCCGATGCCGGTCACGATCAGGGGGACGCACGAGGTTCGAGTAGCTCGGTGATCCGCCGGCGATGACAGCGAGCCAGGCCATCCCGATCGTCTGGGCGAACAACCCGAACGACAACACGGGGCGGTATCCGACGCGGTCGGCGAGCGCTCCGGCCAGCGGTGCCGTGACGAACAGCGTCGCCGTCCACGGCAGCAGCCGCAGGCCGGCGCCGAGGCTGTCGACCCCGAGCTCGGCCTGGAGGTACTGGGCCATGAAGAACACCGCGACGTACAGCGACGCGGCCACGAAGAACGCCGTGGCGACGCCGAGCGGGAAGCCGCGAGATCGAAACAGACGCCTCGGCAGCATCGGTGCCGGCGCCCGGCGCTCCCACACGACGAAGCCGATCGCCGAGACGAGACCGATCATCGCCATGGCGATCGATTCGACGCTCGCCCATCCGACGGTGTT
Source organism: Ilumatobacteraceae bacterium (assembly GCA_963801795.1). Lineage (GTDB taxonomy): Bacteria > Actinomycetota > Acidimicrobiia > Acidimicrobiales > Ilumatobacteraceae > Sva-07. Next base: position 665,309 of record CAWDFZ010000009.1, on the reverse strand, counting down.
CGCCACGAGCGAGCGACCAGACCGTGGCGGTCGCGGCGATCGACACGAGCACGAGCCCGACCAGATCGATCGTCCTGTCCGGTCCGAACGTCTCCTCGACGACGACGTGGACGACGATGATCGCGACCACCGCGACGGGCACGTTGATCCAGAAGATCCACTGCCACGGCAACCAATGAGAGACCGCCCCGCCGACGACCGGGCCGGCGATCACGGCCAATCCGGTGACACCTTCCAGAATGCCGATCGCTGTCCCGCGGCGACTCGGCGGGAACGCCGACGTGACGATCGTCAGCCCGATCGGGAGCACGATCGCTCCACCCACCCCCTGCAGAACCCGGGACGCGATCAGCAAGCCAACGCCAGGGGCCAGCGCCGCACCCGCCGAGCCGAGCGCGAACACGGCGAGACCGATCGACATCGTTCGCCGTCGTCCGAACCGATCGCCGAGCGCGGCACCGGTCAGCAACAGTGCCGCGAAGCTCACCCCGTACGCGGTGACGATCCACTGCAGCGACCCGGTCGACGTGCCGAGATCACGCCGGATCGTGTCGAGCGACGTCGTCACCACCAGCAGATCGAGCGCCACCATGAACGACGCCACCGACGCTGCAGCCAGCACCCAGCCCCGCCGCCTTCCTCGGCTCCGGCGTGCCGCCGATTGCCAACTCGGACTCGATCAGTTGGGTCGTCATGTCCGGTGGTCCTCTCTCGGCTCCCGCGATCGGCAGCGTCGATGAGTTGGACCGCGCTCACCGGCTGAACTGATCGTTCCAGCTCAGGATTTCACCGAACTAAAGTCGCGCCCGACTGGGGGTTGTCAAGTGTCTGTACTGGCGATGAGTCCGCGTCCCGCACTGCTGCGCGAAGCGCCCGGACGCACGAATGCTCCGCCACTCGTTCGTCCGACCGGCCTTGCCAGCCCGCCCAAGAGGCCGCGCCGGCGCCGTTCGATCGCAGGCCCACTCAGCGTCGTGGTGGGCCTCCTGCTCGTCGCAGTCGAGATCGGAACCTGGACTCGTCGGAATGGTCGACGACCTCGCTCGCGCCGTCGGGGGATCCGCCCGCAACGGCGCCGACCGCACCCGCACTCCCGTCGTCGGTCACCTTGTCCGCACTGCCGCTCGACTTCGTCGCGAACGAGGGTCAGTGGGAGGCGGGCACGCAGTTCGTCGCGAGCAAGGGTGCTGCCGCTGCCTCGTTCCGAGGCGATGGGGTGGATCTGGCGATGGGGGCGGTGTCGCTGCGCCTCGACTTCGACAACGCCACATCGGCGACGGAGATCGTCGGTGAAACCCGGACCGCGGGTTCGTACAACTTCGTGCTCGGCAACGATCCGGGCCACTGGCGAGATCAAGTCGCGGCGTACACATCCATCCGATACGACGACGTCTACGACGGCATCGATGTTCGCTTCCGGGAGTTGGGCCCCGACCTCGAGTACGACGTGTTGCTCGAACCGCATGCCGACCTGACCCAGTTCGTCATCCGACCGGAGGGCATCGACAGCATGTCGATCGAGCCCGACGGTTCGCTCGAGTTCGAGACGATCGCTGGTCGGCTCCGCCAGACGCCGCCGGTCGCCTGGAACGTGTTGCCCAACGGTGAGCACCAGCCGGTCACCAGTGCGTTCCGGCTGATCGACCGTGACCGGTTCGGGTTCGCTGTGACCGGCAACGATCCTGCGCTCCCGCTCGTCATCGACCCGGGAATCGAGTGGTCGACGTTCGTCGGCGGCAGTGGCGACGAGGCGCTCGGTGGGATGGTCGCCGTCAACGACGGCAGCGGCGACATCATCATCAGCGGCTGGTCGCGATCGCCCGAGTTCCCGGCAACGGGTGGGCTGCGTGCATCCGGAAGCACGTTCGTCGCCCGAGTCTCGGGCACCGGCGACTCGCTCGTGTACGCCACCTACTTCGGCGGCTCGCGCACGCACACCGTGTCGGACGTTGCCGTCGACGCCGCCGGCAATCCGCTGGTCGTCGGTGACACCAACTCGAAGGACTTCCCGGTCACACCCGGCGCGTTCGACTCCACCCCGCCGGGTAATCCGTCGAGTCCCCTCGACTTCGGCGACTACGACGGGTACGTGCTCCGACTCGACTCGTCCGGCGGCGGGCCGCTGATGGCGAGTTACCTCGCCGGCGATCCGGTCACCGGCGTCGACAACGTGACGAGAGCGGGCTACGACCCGGCCGGCAACCCGGTCGTCGCGGGCACCACCAACTCGACCAACTTCCCTACCACGGTTGGCGCCTACGACAGGACGAAGGGCGGCAGCGACATCTTCGTCTCGCGGTTCAATCCGACGGGGACACAGCTGACGTATTCGACGTTCCTCGGTGGCGACGCCAACGACTTCGTGTTCGACATGGTGGTCGGCAGCGACGGGGCGATCAACCTCACCGGCCAGACGATCATCCCGTCGACCGGCACCCGATTCCCGACCACCGCCGGCGCCGCCGATGTCACGACAATCGGGGGTGACTGGGAGGCATTCTTCACCCGACTGATGCCGAACGGCGGGGGCACGGCCGACCTGCGTTACGCGAGCTTCCTGGGCGGCAACGAGTACATCGAGGCGGGCAACGGCATCGCCGTCGACCCTGCTGATCCGACGCTCGTGACCCTCAGCGGTTTCACACGATCGAGTGACTTCCCGACGACCGCCGGCGCACTGCTGCGGGTTCACCCGGTGCCGGTCGACGGTTCGATGGGATGGGTGGCACGCTTCCGCACGCCAGCGTCCGGGGCGTCGACCCTGCTGTGGTCCACGTTGTACGGCGCGTCGGGCAACCAGACCGCCAACGACGTCGTCGTCGATTCGTCAGGTGCGGCTGTCATCGTCGGCGGTACCGCCGTCAACAACCCACCGACGACCGAGCGCGCGTTCGACCGCATCCCAGCCAACGGGGTCGGGACGGGTGACCGCGCCGACGGCTACATCGCCAAGATCTCGTCCGATGGCAGCCAACTCCTGTACTCCACGCTGCTCGGCGCATCCCGTGGTGAGGCGGCGACCGAGGTCGTACCTGCCGGCGGCAACTCGTACGTGGTCGCCGGCATCACGGACTCCACCGACTTCCCGACCACGGCGGGTGCGTTCGACACCACCTACGCCTTCGACGGACGACCGAGCGGCAACGATTCACCCGGCACGCTCGCCGAGGACATCTACCTCACTCGGATCAGTCTCGACACACCGGCCACGGACACCAGCCCGCCTCCCGCGCCGACGATCTCGTGGCCGGCGGAAGGCTCGGTGTTCAACCTCACGAGTTCGGACGGCGTGCGGGTCGCGTACGACTGGTCCGACGTCACCGACCCGTCGGGCATCCGCGCCTATCACGTGCAAGTCAGTCCCAATGCCGAGTTCCGCAACGACCTGCAAGCGGAGTTCGACGACTGGTACGAGCCGTGGTCGCCGACGTCGTTCGACTCGTACTTCTACTGCTGCAGCGACAGCACCAACCTCACGTACTCGATGCGTGTTCAGGCGCTCGACAACGCCGGCAATCTCGGACCATGGTCGCCGGTCCGGACATACCGACTGGTGTCGGGCTCGACGTCGACGGCGTTGACAGCGCCGACTCTGACGAGTCCACCGAACAACGGGCGGTACGCGCCGGGGTCGATCACGCTGGCGTGGAACCACGTTGCCGGCGCGACCAGCTACCGGCTGGAGGCCGACACCACCACCAACTTCAACAGCAGCAACAAGATCACGGTGGCGAACCTCACCACCAACACACGTGCCGTCAACCTCACGGGTAACCGCACATGGCGATGGCGCGTGCGGGCCTTCAACGGCACCACCGCCGGACCGCTGTCGACGGTGCGCAGCGTGCAAACGCAATCAGGCTCGCCTGCTGCACCGACCCCGCCCGCAGGGACGCCGATTCCACCACCCGCCAGTAGTGGCACCGGACTGAAGTCGCTCGTGATCAGTCCCGAGTTGGCGTTCGGGAATCAGTCGCTCACCGGCACCGTCACGCTGCACGCGGCCGCACCCGCCGGTGGCGCGGTGGTCGACCTCGGCAGCCAGTATCCGACCCGCGTGATCGTTCCATCGACGGTCACGGTTCCCGCTGGGCAGACGACCGCGTCGTTCACCGGCTCCGCCGCGGACGGGCCGACCGCCGTGACGGCGACCGTGATGGGTACGTACGGCGGCTCCTCACAGGCGTGGTACGTGCAGGCAAATCGCGGCGAGCAGACACTGGTGCTCGGCTCGTTGGCCCTCAGTTCGCCGACCGTGCAAGGCGGCGGCCAGGTCACCGGCACCGTGACGTTCAGCGGTATCGGGTTCGTGCCCGGTCCGGGGGGCGCCGTCGTGCACCTCGGGAGCACCGACCCGGCGGTCGCATCAGTGCCGCCAACGGTCACCATTCCGCAGGGCGCGAACAGCGCGACGTTCACGATCACGACCACGGGCGTTTCATCGAACACACCGGTCACGATCATCGCCACACGGAGTTCGATGCAGACGAAGGTTCTCGAGGTCCTCCCCGCGGGCGGCTTGTCCGGGTTGTCGTTCAACCCGACGACCGCGGTCGGCTCGGGGGGTTCGACCGGCACCGTCACCCTGGGCGGCCCGGCGCCCGCCGGCGGCACCGTGGTGTCGCTCACGAGCAGTGACACGCGATGGGTCAGGGTTCCCGCGACGGTCACCGTTCCCGCCGGCGCGGCGAGCGTCACGTTCACCGCGGAGACGACCTCCGATCCTGCCCAAGGCCGGTTCGCATCGGTCTCGGCGAGCACCGGTGGCGTCGAACGGTTCGCGACGCTGAACGTCAACCCCCCACCGCCGGGGGTGACGCTCTCGGCAGTCTCGGTGAATCCAGGCTCGGTCACGGGCGGATCGACATCGACCGGCACCGTCAGCCTCACCGGGGCGGCGCCAGCGGGCGGTGCGGTCGTCACCCTCACGAGCAGCAACCCCACGGTCGTGTCCGTCCCGGCCAGCGTCACGGTTCCTGCTGGATCATCGAGCGTGCAGTTCACCGCGACAACCACATCGGTCGCGGCGACGACACAGGTCACGATCACCGCATCCAGAGCCGGCGTCAACCGCACGACGACCCTCACGGTCAATGCGGTCGCGGCACCGGCCACGTTGTCGGCGGTCGCGATGAATCCCGCTTCCCTGACCGGGGGCGCGTCGTCGACCGGCACGGTCACGCTGACCGGCGCGGCTCCCGCCGGTGGTCTGGTGATCTCGTTGACCAGTTCCAACACTGCGGTTGCGACCGTGCCGGCATCGGTGACGGTCCCTGCGGGTGCAACCTCCGCAACGTTCACTGTCTCGACGACGCCCGTCACCGCGACGACGCCGGTCACGATCACCGCGGTCGCGGGGTCGGTCACGCGAACGGGCGGGCTCACCGTCAACGCCGGCGGGAGGCGGCGGATCACCGCTGCCCGCGCCGTCGCTGTCGAGCCCGTCCAGTGACGCCCGCTTCAACGCCGGTCAGACGATCACGTTCGACTGGTCCGACGTCGCCGGCGCAGCGAGCTACATCTTGGAGATCGACGACAGCGAGTCGTTCAACAATCCGCTCGTACGCAGCATCTCCGTCACGGCGTCGACCTCCGCGGTGAGCGGTCTACCGACGACCCGAATGTGGTGGCGCGTGCGCGCCGTCGATGCGTCGGGAACCCCCGGCACGACATCCGGCTCGCGTCGCTTCGAGCTTCGCTGAACGGTTGGGGCAGCGATTGGCTGCGATCTGCAGCGGCCTCATGCTCGCCCTCTCGCGACGTCGAGCAGCTCACCGAGGCCGACGTTGCGCGCCGCGCGATCGTCGCTCCGCTTCGAGGTTGCCTTCGGGAACGAGCAGCAGGAGGCCACCCGGATGGCTGCGGAAGACCAGCGGGGTCTCCATGTCGAGCGCCTCGCCGTCGACGCCGGCGAACGCGGTGCCCGATTGGGAGCGGACCTCGAACGTCGTGGCGGTGAACTCATGCCAGTTGCGGCTCCGGTTTCGTTGACCGACCGCGTCGAGCGCGATCAGCGCTGCGGCATCCTTACCGGACGTGCCCGGAGATGGCGATCACGCCGAGTTCGCCGGTGTCGACGCGACGCCGTTGGCCCGAGTCGATCGACGAGTCGAGAGTGTACGGATTGTTCGACACCTGGATGAGGAACGCGCCATCCACCTCGACGGCATCGGGCGTGGTGAACTGGAGGTCGAAGGGAACTTCGGTTCGCCCGAGCATCTCCGGCAGCATCGCCTTCGTCGTCTCCACCTTGGCGTCCCGATAGCTGTCCTGCTGGACGATGGTCGCGTAGACCCCGAGCGACACGTTGTTGACGAAGAACCGCTCGTTGACCGTGGCGTAGTCGATCCGCCGTTCGATCGCATCCCGGAAGGCGTACACGCTGTTGCGCGGGTCGTCGCGGTCGATGCCGAGATCTTGGGCGAAGTGGTTCCGTGTGCCTGCCGAGACGCAGACGAACGGAACACCGCACTCGACCGCGATCGAGGCGACCAGTGCCTGTGAGCCGTCGCCACCGGCCATGCCCAGGCAGTCAGCGCCCCGCGCGATGGCGTCACGGGCAAGTTGCTCGAGATCGAGACCGTGGTCGAGCATCACCGTCTCGACGCCGAGCTCGTTGGCCAATTGCGACGAGGCCGAACTTGTCGACCTTGCCGCCGCCGGACCACGGGTTGCAGAGGAGCACGGGATGATTCGGCGCCGGGCGGGCATGCGGTCGACTCTCGTCCGTCGCGTGCAACCGGTGCACGACGGCCGCACGTGCCGTTCCAACCGTCACGACGAAGAGGATCACCACGATGGCCACACGAAGCAGCGGCCGGTCGGCGTCTGTGGCGACGCCCACGACGGCACCGAGGACGATTGCCAAACCGGCCACGGCCGCGGCCAGCCCGAACCAACGTCGAGGCGGACGTTCGGTGATCAGCCACCACGATCCGGCCCCTGCGATCGCCATGCCGACCACCACGGCGAGGAGTGCGAGCACGTTGCGCAGCGTGAAGCTGACGAGAACGAGCGCGAGCACGAGCGCACAGGCGATCGATGTCCAGGCCAGAGCACGCTGACCGCCTGACACGCCGGACACCGGCGACGCACTCATGCTCGGCTCGATGCGGTCTGCAGATCCATGGATGCGATTGCACCTCACCGGCCGCCCGACGTCATCACCAAGATCAGTGATTGGCTGCTCCGCTGCTCGCATTCGCCGAATCACTCGATGTACGTGATGACCGCCCACCCCGCGCACCGCACGATGGAGGTCGGGGATGTTCCTGGCCGTCCGACTCGGCCGCCCCGTACCACAGGAGGTGGTCATGTCCGACGAGGAGACCTTGTTCGAGTCCGAGCAGCAGCTGTCGGTCGCCGCTGTGGCGCGACGCCTTCGCGAGGTCGCCGAGGGCTTGGAGGCGGGTGCCCTCCAATTGGGCGGCCACACCGTGACGCCGGCGTCGACGGTGAAGTTCGAAGAGGAGTACTCCGCCGAGTCCACCGACGAGGGCATCACGTTCGAACTCGAGCTGGAACTGAAGTGGAACTCCCCCACAGCGTCGGGCCGACGGAGCACGACTCACGAACCGGGGCGAGGGCGGCCGGGGTGGCTGGGAAGTTCGAGTTGTTCCAGGACGTCGGCGGCAAGTTCCGATTCCACCTGAAGGCCGGCAACGGCCAGATCATCGCCAGTAGCCAGGCCTACGAGACCAAGGCTTCGGCACAGAACGGAATCAAGTCGGTGCGAACCAACGCGCCGACGGGCAGGATCGATGATCAGACCTGAGCGCGCGAGACGTCGCTCAGGCGAGCTGTGACGACGTTGTGCGCAGTCGTTCAGCGCGTTGGGTGAGTGGTGGGCAGTCGAGGTGTTCGGCGATGGTCAGCGCCTCGTCGATGAGTGCGGCGACGTCAGTTTCGTCGTGGTGGTGTAGGTGCTCGGCGTTGTCGAGGAGGCCTTGGGCGAGGTGGTAGGGGGTGCTGTGTTCGCGCAGCATGGCGACGGCGTCGGCGAATTGTGCTGTTGCGCTGTCATCGTCGGCGGCGGCGGCGAGGCGGGCGCGGATGAGGGCGAGTTCGGCGCGGTGCATGGTGGGCACGGCGCCGGGGGCGAGGGTGGAGCACTGGTCGGCGAGCGTGGCCTCGACGTCGAAGCGGGCCAGGTGGTGGGCGGTGCGGGCGGCGAGCGGCCAGGTCCAGGTTGCGTACTCGCCGCCGAACTGGATTCCCGTGCCGAGGTGTTCGATGCCGGCCAGGGCGAGGCGGAGTGCGTCGTCGTGATCGCTGCGTGCTGCAGCCTCGAACGCGCCGGCCATCGCTACGTAGGCCCGGTCCTCGAGGCTGTCGCTGTCGGCGAGTTGGATGCGCGTGTGCAGTTCGGTGGCGGTCGTGGTGTCGCCTCGGAGCCCGGCCAGGACGACTCGTGTGACGAGAATGTGGTCGTCGTCGACGAGCAGCTCGGCGTGCGGTCCCCGTGACAGCAGCTCGTCGGCCTGCTGCCACGAGCCGAGCGCCAACTGGAGCAAGGCCGCGGTGCCGACCGCTGTGCCGAGTACGTAGGTGTGTCCGGTGCGGGACATCATGTCGAGGCCCCGCCGGGCCGCGTCGAGCCCGTCGGCCGGGTGGTCGTCGATGAAGAGGTTGGCCAGGTTCAGGTAGGCGATCCCGGCTTCGAAGGCGTTGTCGTCGAGTTCGGACAGCCGTGCGGCCTCGCGCAGGTACATCGCGGCCAGCCGACGTTCGCTGGCGAAGCTGAGGTACACCGACCGGGTGTTGAGCAGTGCCGCGTACCGGCTGTCGTCGACGTCGAGTTGTTGGCCGAGGACGAGCACGCTGGCGCTGAGGTGATCGGCGTCGTCGGCGCCGGCAAAGACCGCGGCGGTGGCGAGTTCTTCGAGGGCGTCGAGCCGATCGTGGGCCGCGGTGGGGCCGAGCAGCTCGATCGCTTCGGTCAGGATCGGTCGGGCCTGGTCGAGGCGGCCGGCGCGGCGGAGCGCCCGGCCGAGTTGGATCATCGCTCGGGCGACACCTTGGGTGTCGTCGAGCTCGGCGAAGATCTCCCGGGCCCGTTCGGCGTCGGCGGTCGCGTCCTCGAACGTCGACGACAGCCGGTTTGCGGCCTCGGCGGCGTCGAGTCGCAACCGTGCCGCACGCCCGCGATCGCCGCCGGCTTCGGCGAGTTGGGCCGCGTCGCGGTAGCAGGTGGCGGCCCGTCGCGGTGATCCGGTCCGTATCGCCCGTTCACCGGCGCGGGCCAACACGTCGAGCGCAACCCGGCGGACGTCGTCGACGTCATCGTCATCGGGCACGGCGTCGAGCGCATCGACGTAGTGGCGGGCCACCGCATCGATCACCTCCTCGCCGTCGCCGGGGAATGTCGCCCGCAGGTGCGCGGCCACGGCGAGATGGCGGGCCTTGCGGTCACGGCGCGACATCGTGTCGTAGGCGACCTGGCGCAACATGTCCTGCGCGAACCGGTAGCTGCCCTGCTCGGGCGACAACGGATCGGCCGACACCAACAACACCTCGCGACGCAACAACTCGTCGAGCACCACCGCACACGCCGCCTCGTCGAGACCACTGATCGCGCCGATCGCCTCGGCAGGAAACGTCGAACCGAGCACCGCCGCGTCAGCGACCACACGCCGCGCCACCACGTCGAGCGCGTCCAACCGGGCCGCCAGCAACGCGTGCAGACTGTCGGGCACCCCGAGCTCACCGATGCCGCCGACCAGGCGATACCGGCCCTCCACCGGACGCACCACATCACGATCGATCAACGCCCGGATCGTCTCCACCGCGTACAACGGGATGCCCTGCGCCCGGCTCACGATCAACCCCCGATCCGCCACCGGCAGATCCGCGATCAACGCGTCGACCAACTCGTCCATCGAACCGCCATCGAGCGGATCGAGCGTGATCGACGCCCGGTTCCGACCCGCACCGAACCCCGGCCGGCGCTCACCGAGCTGAGGGCGAGCGAACACCAACACGAACACCGGCAGATCGCGCACCCAATCGATCAGATGCTCCACGAAGTCGAGCAGATCCGCCGAGGCGTGATGAGCGTCCTCGATCAGGATCGCCACCGGCTGCACCGCTGCCAACTCCTCGAAGAACCGCCGGCAACCAGCGAACAACTCCTCACGAGACAACGCCACGCTGCCGTCCCCACCATCGGCGCCGAGGCCGAGCAGCCGGCCGATCCGCACCCCGATGAACTCGCGATCAGGCTCAGATCCCACGTAGCGGGCCAACCCGTCGCGCAACTTGACAGCGACGGTCACCGCGTCGTCGTCCTCGGCGATCCCCAGACGCTGACGGATCACCTCCGCCAACGCCCAGTACACCAAACCGTCGCCGTACGACAGACACCGCCCGCGATGCCACCACACCCCGTCGGCCAACCCGTCCACGTACTTCTCGAACTCCCAACCGAGCCGCGACTTGCCCACCCCCGCCGGGCCCGACACCACCACCAACCGCGGCACGCGACGCTCCGCAGACGCATGGAACAACTCGCGCAGCGCACGCATCTCCGCACCCCGCCCCGTCAACGGCGCCTCCAAACCATCGACGCGCTGCACACCCCCGACGCTCGACACCACGCGCACCGCACGCCACAAACGCTCCGGCTCCACCTTGCCCTTCAGGGCGTGGGCACCCTCGTCGTGATAACTGATCGCGCTCGCCGTCAACCGCCGCGTCACCCCATCCACCCACACCGACCCCGGCGCCGCAACACCCTGGATCCGCGCCGCCGTGTTCACCGCGTCACCCGCCACCATCCCCTCATTCACCGCCGCCAGATTGACCGCGACCTCCCCGCTCACCACGCCCGCCCGCCCCGCCAGACCGTCAATCCCCGCATCGACGCCCAACTGGCCGATCGACTCCACCAGATCCAACGCCGCACGAACCGCCCGCTCAGGATCCTCCTCCGTGGCCACCGGCGAACCCCACACCGCCATCACCGCATCACCGATGAACTTCTCCACCACGCCCCCGTGACGGCGCACCACCACCGACGCCACCTCGAAATAGCGGCTCAACAACTCACGCACCGCCTCCGCGTCCTGCGACTCCGCCCACGGCGTGAAACTCACCAAATCAGCGAACACCACCGAACACAACCGCCGCTGCGCCACCGGCCCCACATCGACCACCGGCCCCACATCGACCACCGCCGGCGCAACGGGTGGCGCGTCCGCGGCCTGCGGCCCATCGACCGCAGCACCACAATCACCGCAGAACCGCTTCCCCGCCTCGATCGGCGCCCCACACGACGCGCACACCACGCGCAACGACGCACCACAATCACCGCAAAACCGCTTGTCACCCAGACTGTCCGCGCCACACCCCGAACACCGCACGCCCGCAAACTACACCGGGCCACCCCCTACGGCGTTGGGGGTGTGGCACTGTGCGTCATGCATCGCCCAGCCTCGTCAAGTCGGCGATGACGATCCGACTGCGCCCCAATCGAACCGTTCCATCGCTGACCAGTGTCTGGAGGGCGCGGTTGGCCGTCGGTCGCGTCGTGCCGGCCATCGAGGCCAGTTCCCCTTGCGTGATCGGCAACGTGGCGGTGTCGCCGTCGCGGAATTCGGGGGCGAGGCGGCGGAGTTGCTTCACCACTCGCTCCTCTGCGCCCATCGAGTGCGAATCGAGCAGCATCTCCGACAGTCGACGTACCTGTGCTGCGAGCATTTCGACGAGGACCGTCATGGCCGCCGGGTGACGCTCGAGGAGCTCGGCGAACGTGTCTCGATGAAGCATCAGTGTTTCCACCGCACCAACGGCGACGACGGAGGCTGACCGGCGGGCATCGCGTTCCACCAGGGTCTGTTCGCCGAACGTCGAGCCTGGTCCCATGAGGTCGAGCGTGAGCGTCACCCCGTGCAGATTGACGATCCTGACCGCAACGTGACCGCGATCGAGGAGGTGCACGGTGTCACCGGGGTCGCCCTGATGGAACAGCGTGTCGCCGTCGCGAAAGCGGCGCCGCATTGCCGCCCGCAGGACGTCTCGTTGCTGTTCGTCGGTGAGGCTGTGCAGGATCCGCCATTTCATCAACGAGAGTGTCGCGGAGATCGTGCGCTCCAATCGTACTGTCGTGGCCGATACACACGGGGCGTCGTGAAGCGAACTGCAATACTGCTCCTGCTTGTTCATGATGGGTTCATCGAACAACACGGGCTGCGGGTTGCCGCTGCCACCAAACAAAGGAGCAAGCAATGACCAACGTCAACCACAATCCGGCAAACGACTTTCCGATCGGCAGCCTCGGCATGGACAACGCCGAAGACACCGAAGGCCACATCAAGCGGGGCCCCCTGGGCCAGGACGACCAGGTCGTGCGCCTCGAGGACGCCGACACCGAAGGTCACGTCGTGCGGGGCCCCCTGGGCCAGGCCGATGAGGTCCGTGGTCGCCTCGAGGACGCCGACACCGAAGGCCACATCAAGCGGGGCCCCCTGGGCCAGGACGACCAGGTCGTGCGCCTCGAGGACGCCGACACCGAAGGTCACATCAAGCGCTGAGTGGCCGGGAGCGACCGACGGTCATGTTCACGGGGGCTGGCGGAGTCGCAATGCGAGAGCAAGTGGAGCGGGCTTTCGAGCCCGCTCCACTTTCGCGCCTCACCGGCGATCGGTCAGTCGAGTGACGCCACCACACGAGTCCGATCCGCTCACGTCGTTGTGTGTGCTGGCCCGGACGTGTCTCGGGGCGACGGCGGTTTCGATCGCCAGGGTCATGGACGACGGTCTGCGTTACGTGGCCGCTGATGGGCGCGGCGCCGCCGGCATCGTCGGCACACTGCTCCCGCCGGGTGCCGGGATCGCCGGATTCGTCGCCGCCACCGGTCAGTCGTTGACGGTGCGTGATCCGACGTCGGACCCGCGGTTCGCGCGTGATGTCGGCGAGCGCGTCGGCTACGTTCCCGGCGAGATTCAGTGCATCGCCGTCCTCGACCGCGAGGGCGACGTCCTTGCGGTCCTGTCGGTCCTCGACCGCTCCTCGGTCGGATCGGCGACGGACTCGTCGGGCAGTCAACGAACGCTCGCGGCGATCATCGACATCGCGGCGACTTTGTTGGACACCGCGGTGGTGGATGACGAGGCGCTGATCACACGGTTCACCGCCTTGGCGCCGACGGACAAGGCTCGGGTGACGCCGATCGTGCACGCCGTTCTCGACGCCTTTGAACGGTGAGCGCCTTTGAACCTGAGTGACGGTGATGTGAGCGAACCTGACGTCGACGAGTCGCTCGATCTCCCGGCGTGGTCGGAAGCGTTCCACGGCGACGGTCCGGGTCCGAGACCCGACCTCGGCCTCGACCACCCGATCTCCGCTGACTGGGCATACGGCGATCGCTCGGGAAGCGGCGTGCGAGTCGCCGTCGTCGACTCGGGAATCGACGCTTCGCACCCCCTCGTCGGCGGTGTTGCCGAATACGTGGCAGTGGTCAGTGATCCGGGTTCCGACGACGGCGTGCGGCTGGAGGCCGGGGAACACATCGACCTGTACGGACACGGAACAGCGTGCGCGGCGGTGATCCGATCGCTCGCGCCGCAAGCCGAGTTGATCAGCGTCCGGGTGCTCGGAGCGTCGCTCAAGGGCTCGGCCGCGGCGTTCGCTCGAGGACTCGAATGGTGCCTCGAGAACGACGTGACGATCGCCAACCTGAGTCTCTCCACCACCAACGAGCGATGGGCGGAGACCTTTCATCAACTCGTCGATGCCGCCTCGTTCCGTCGCATGATGCTGGTGTCTTCGATGAGCAACGAGCGCAAACGCACCATCCCGAGCGAGTACGCCGGTGTGTTCTCGGTCGCCTGTGGACCGGACAGTGACCGCGAACGGATCTGGTGCAACCCGAACGGCCCGGCCGAGTGGGCCGCACCAGGCATCGACGTCGAAGTCGCGTGGAACGCGCATTCGACGATCACCGCAACCGGCAACAGCTTTGCGGCGCCCGTGATCGCCGGACACCTGGCGCGGATCATGTCGGCTCATCCCGATCTCACCACATGGCAGGCGCGGACGGTGCTCGCCGCGCTCGCCTGCAACGTGTGACGCGGCCGGCTTCCTTCAGCTGAGCGAGAGCCAACGCTCGACGACGGCGTCGGCCACCTCCGCCGCACCACCGTGGCCGGTCACGGCGGCGATGAACTCGTCGCGTTCGATGCCCTGCAGCACCAGCTCCGAGTTGTCGGCGGCAGTGACCGTGGCGGTCCGTGGGACGTCACGCAGGAGGGCGATCTCACCGAAGGAATCACCGGTCCTCAGCTCACGGAGGAAGCGTCCCCCGGACGTGACGACGGCCTCGCCGCGCTCGATCACCCAGAACATGTCGCCGAGGTCGCCCTCGCGGAACACGTCGTCAGTCGGAGCCACCGTGCGCGGCACGAGCGACTGCGCGAGGCGCTCGAGCACGGGTGGCGGCAGAACAGCGAGTGTCGGCACCGCACGGAGCAGCGCCAGACCGGGAGGCGCGAGCAGAGTCGCGTCGATGCGTCGGAGACCGGCGAATCCGGCGACGGCCAATACCGCGACCGCGGCACCGATGATGAGCAGTCCACCCCTGACACCGACGACTTCGATCAGCAACGGCATGAGCACTGCACCGAGTGCCATGCCGCCGATGGCGATGCTCTCGAGCGCGCCGAACACGCGGCCCATCACGTTCGCCGGCGCCATCCGTTGGATGATCGTGTACGCGTTGATGTCGACGAGCGAGTTGCCGACGCCGATCAGGAACATCGCCGCCAGCGCCGACACGAGCGTCGGCGAGGCAGCGATCAACACCAGCGGTGCCGACCACAACACGACGCCGACTCCGAAGTCGCTCGCCAGCCGCTGACGCCGTGCGAGCCCCATGGCGAGGACACTCCCGATCAGTCCACCGACGCCGAGCACGGCATCGAGCACTCCGACACCCGATTCACCGAGGTCGAGCAACTCGAGCGCGATCGTGACCCCGAAGACGACCGATGCGCCGGCAACCATGGCCTGTGCGGTGTAGAGGCCGGTGATCAGGCGCAGATGGGGATTCCTCGTGATCGCCGAAAAGCCGGCGGTCAGATCCGCCACGATGCCTGCAGGCTCGTCGTCGTCCTCATCCTCGTCGCCGGCGGCTGCCGACTCGAGCGAGTGGCTCTCGGTCGCGGCCGAGGCGCGCGGAAGTCCCGCCAGCATCGCGGCCGACCACACGAACGTCATGGCGTTGAAGACCAGCACGATTTCGACGTCCGCGACGGCCAACAGCAGTCCGGCGATCGCCGGTCCGAGGAAGAATCCGACGCTCTCGATCGTCGAGGCCACGACGTTGGCGCCGGTGAGTTCCTGTGGGTTCGTCGCCAGGCTCGGGAGCAAGGCCGCCTGGGCGGGCCGAAAGGCTTGGCCCGTCCAGGCGGTGGCGAGCGCCAACGCGTACACCGCGAGCGGCGGGCCGTCGAGCGCGATCAGTGCGACCGCTCCGAACACGAGGGCGGCTCGAACCACATCGGCGCCGATCATCACCAGCTTCTTCGGATACCTGTCGGCGAGCGCGGCGAGCAGAGGCGCGGCGAAGGCCATCGTGATGTAGCGCACGACGCCGAACAGTCCGACCGCCGTGGCACCACCTTCGCGATACGCCCAGACCGCGATCGCGATGCTGTACGCCCAGTCGCCGATGACCGATCCGGTGAGCGCCACGTTGATCCGGCGCAGATTCCGGTTCTTGAGCACATCGCCGAACGATGATGCCGACTCCCTCAGTTGCTCGGCGACCGCCGACATCCGCCCCTCCTGCCAATACGACCCGGTGCCACACCGTCCGCCGGCGCCGGACATTACCGCGCGTCGATCGTCGAGACCCGGCCAGCCGCTTCTCAGGACGACGGTCGCACGACATCCGAGCCGCTTCGGCCGATGCGGCCGGTCGCGGAATCGATCCCGTCGATTCAGCCAATCACACCCGGTAGATGTGGTCGGGATGGGGAGATTCGAACTCCCGGCCTCCTGCTCCCAAATCTGAAAACGGCAATATCAGTTGGCCACGGTCGTGTGCCAATCCTCAGTCGGCAGGCTCGACCCCGAGCCAGCGATAGCCGTACGGCTCCAGCCTGACGGTGGCGCGTCCGTTCCGGACCTTGATCGCCGGTGCCGAGCCGAATCGATCGCGCAGGATGCCAGCGTCCACGCGAGGTGCGACCGACGCCTTGGCCGCGCGCTTGGCGAGGTTGTGGACCGTGATGGTGGTGCGGTCGTCCCACTGGAATCGCAGCGCGAGGACTGAATCCGCACCGGCGTCGAGGACCTCGAAGTCACCCCAGCCGATTTCTGGTGCCGATTTGCGGAGGCGGATGAGCCGCTCGAACCAGTTGAGCAGCGAGTCGGGGTCGGTTCGCTGCGCCGCGACGTTGATGTGCTTCGGCGCGAAGTCGCCGGTGGGGAAAGGACGGCAAGCGGCATCGGCCGGTGCGGTCGTGAACCCGGCGGCGGGACCTGACGACCACTGCATCGGTGTCCTCACGGCGAGTCGCCCTTCGATCGCCAGGTTCTCGCCCATGCCGATCTCCTCGCCGTAGAACAGGGTCGGGGCGCCCGGCATGGAGAACATGAGGCTGTAGGCCATTCTCAGCCGCGCCGGTCGTCGCCTTCGAGCATTGTCGGCAGTCGACGGCGGAGTCCGCGCCCGTACAGCTGCATGTCGGGATCCGGCCCGAAGGCGTCGAACACTTCTCGACGCTCACGCTCGGAGAGCTTGTCGAGGGTCAGTTCGTCGTGGTTGCGCAGGAACGATGCGAACGCCCCGTCGGGTGGCCTCTCGGGACGTTGACGGAGCGCCTTGGCGATGGGACGGGCGTCGTGGCGGGCCATCGAGAGGTGGATCGCCTGCATGCCGATGAAGTCGAACAGCATGTTCAGCTCGTCGCCGTCCTCGTCGCCGAAGAACCTCCGCTGTTCCTCGAACGGCAAATTGACCTCGCCGAGCAGGACCGCGTCCCCGCGCCGCCGCTGGATGAACGCCCTCAGATCGCGCAGGTACTGGTGGGGGGCGACCTCCATCCTCTCGTCGATTCCGTCGACCTCGAGCAGGAACGGGACGGCGTCGACACGGAACCCGGACAGTCCCTGTGCCAGCCAGAAGCCGATGACCTTGGCAATCTCGTCGCGGACCTCGGCATTGGCGACGTTGAGGTCGGGCTGGTGGTGATGGAACCGGTGGAGGTAGTACTGGCCGGCATCGGCATCGAAGGTCCACACGCCGGTCTGGTCACCCGGGAACACCACTCCCTGCGGGCCGCTGTTGGGAATCTCGTCCTGCCAGACGTAGAAATCGCGGAACCTGGAGTCACGGCTGCGGCGCGCGGCCTGGAACCACGGGTGCTGGTCGGAGGTGTGGTTGACGACGAGGTCTGCGATCACCCGCAAGCCACGATCGCGGGCGACCGCCATGAACTCGGTGAAGTCACCGAAGGTGCCGAGCCGCGGATCGATCGCGTAGTAGTCGGAGACGTCGTAGCCGTCGTCCTGATCGGCGCTGGGGTAGAAGGGCATCAGCCAGATGCACGTGATCCCGAGGCCGGCCAGGTCGTCGACATGGGCGGTGAGTCCACCGAAGTCGCCGATGCCGTCGCCGTTCGAGTCGGCGAAGGTCTGGACGTCGAGGCAGTAGATGACGGCGTTCTTCCACCACACATCGGCAGTCGCAGGGACGTTCATTACCCGACCGTCCGCAAGGTCGGCACGACGTGTTCGCCGAACGTGTCGATGAATCGCTCCTGCTGCTTGCCGACGTGGTGGATCCAGACTCCGTCGAATCCGAGCTCCACCAGCTCGGCCAGCCGATCGAGCAGCCGCGCCGGATCCGATGAGATCAACACGCAGTCGTGCATGTCCTCGGGCCGTACGTGGCGCGACACCTCGTCGAAGTGGCCCGTCGTTTCCAGGTCCCAGCAGACCGGGGGACTGAACACGTTGGTCCGCCACTGGTCGTGCGCGATCGCCACCGCCTCGTCGTCGCTGTCCGCCCACGACACGTGTACTTGGAGGTAGCGCGGCTTGCCCGCGCCACCGCCGGCGTCGAAGGCATCCAGTACGCGACGGAGTTCCTCGGGTCGCTGGTTGACGGTGATCAGTCCGTCGGCCCAGGACCCGACGATCTGGGCAGTGGCCTCCGACACCGCCGCTCCGATCAACGGCGGCGGCTCCACCGGCAGGGTGTACAGCCGTGCCCGATCGACGCGCACCAAGCCGTCATGCGACACCTCTTCACCCGCGAGCAGCGAACGGATCACCGCCACACACTCCAACAGGCGCCGGTTGCGGACATCCTTGGATGGCCAAACGTCGCCGGTGATGTGCTCGTTCGATGCTTCGCCCGTGCCGAGCGCGATCCAGAACCGGCCGGGAAACATCTCCGCCAGCGTCGCTGCCGCCTGAGCGATGATCGCCGGGTGGTAGCGCTGGCCCGGCGCGTTCACGACCCCGAACGGCAGCTCCGTCGTTGCCATCGCCGCCCCGAGCCACGACCAAGCGAAACCGGACTCGCCCTGCCGTTCACCCCACGGCGAGAAGTGATCTGACGACATGGCCGCATCGAACCCTGCCTGCTCGGCGCGCTTCACGGCGCCCAGCAATTCGCTCGGAGCGATCTGCTCGTGGGACGCGTGCCAGCCGACGATCGTCATCCCGAACGGATAGCCATTGTCCGGCACCCGGAAACGCCGGCATATCGGAGTCGCGCTGGCCGACCTTTGGAACGCGTACTGCCTGGCCGCGTCGCGTGGTTGGGCAGGCGCTCGCCTAGGGCGGGCACGACGGCGGCTTCTTGCGACGGACTACGACTGCTCACCGCGAGTTGCGTCGGAGCGGACGTCGAGCATGTCGGCCGCGCCCGCGAGCTGAATCAGTCGCGTCAGTTGCGGCGGCGTGCGGCACAGTGCCACTGTCGCACCCGATTCGGCGACGTGTTGGGCGAGGAGCAGGAAGGCGCGCAGCCCGCTCGAGTCCATGAACGTGACCTCACCTACGTCCACTTCAACGACATTCTGCGGATTGCTCGGCCCCTCGAGGAATGCAGCAGTCAGCGACGGCGCGGTGCTGGCGTCGATCTCACCACCGAGAGACCATCCGACGTCGGTCGTGGTGATTTGGAGGCGCGCTTGCTGAGGTGCCACAGAGAACATGCTTGCAGGTTCGAGCTGCGTATACCGCCCGATGCCGGCGAGCAGTGCGGCGTGCTCCATCGATCCTCGCTAGGTTCCGACCTCGGTCGCGACTCCTACGTCGGAATGCGCTGCATCACCAGCAGAGCAATGTCGTCCTCGGGTTGCTCGAGAGCCATCGCGGAGAGCACCGCATCGCAGAGGTCCTCGGGAACCATCCCTCGTCGGGCTTCGACGACGCGTCGGAGTCTTTCGATGCCGATGTCGATCGGCTCCCCGCGACGTTCGATCAACCCGTCGGTGTACAACACGAGCGTGTCGCCAGTGACGAAATCGAAGAAGGCGTCATCGTAGTCGACCGAGGCATCGCCGATCCCGAGGAGGGGACGACGCCCACCGGTGAGGAGTTCGGCGCCACCGGTCGCGCGCAGCCACACGGGTGGAGGTAGACCGGCGCAGGCGTAACTGGTTCGTTCGTCGGGGCTGAAAAGCACGCAGCCGACTGTTGCGCCCAGTGTGTCGGCCCCGCGCCGGGCGAACAGGTCCGCTGCGGTCAGGGTGCGTCCGGGTGTCGGATCGTTCGCCACGGCGGTCATGATCGAGGCGCGCAACTGGCCCATAGCGGCAGCGGACGCCACGCCGTGGCCGACGGCATCGCCGACGATCGCGGCGATTCGGCCGTGGCCGGCATCGAGTACCTGGAACCAGTCGCCACCGATCTCGATGTTGGTTGCCGGCACGTAACGGGCAGCTGCTTCCAACCACGCGGGCGTTGGGGGTAGCACCGACAGCAGTCGGTTCTGCAATGTCAAAGCGACGGTGCGGTCGCGTTCGTAGAGGGAGGCACGCTCGAGTGCACCTGCGCACCGCGACCCGAGCGTCACCAGCATCGACAGCTCCTCCGCGAGCAACAGCCGATCCTCAGGGGCGACCAACACGATGGCGCCCGTTGTTCGATTCATGATCTGCAGTGGGATGCCGATGACCGCGCGGGATCCTGGCCCACCGATCGGGCTGGTCACCAGTTGGCCTGCCTTGATTGCCTTCCATGCCGTGGCCAATTCGATCGCGGGAAAGTGCGTCTCGTCGGTTCCGACAGTCTCCTTGCGCACCAACTCGTCGTCGCCGTCGACGAGGAAGACGGCGCCGGCGACCGCACCGATCCCGGAGGCTCCGTGAATGAGCGCCGTGCGCACCACCTCATCACGAGTGGCGATCGATGCGATGCGCCCACTGACCTGCTGGAGCGTGTCGAGCGCGGCTCGACCGCGCGCCTGCCGTTCGAACAGAATCGCCGTGTTGAGCGCGGATCCCACCCGGGTGGCGAGATCGTCGATGAACTCGAGGTCGTCGGCGCTGAACGGGCTGACATCGGAATCGCGGATGAGCTGCATCGCTCCCAATGTTCCAAGCGTGCCGACGAGGGGGACGGTGATCACCGAGCCGACTCCCGCTTGGCGCATGATTTCGCCTCCAGGCAGATCGAACACCCGCTGGTCGACATGCGCGATGAATTCGCGTTGTCGCGTCCGAATGACGTTCGCCGCACCCCAGGGCGCCTCCGGGTCGTACGGAAAGTCGCGCTGCACCTGCTCAGCCCACTGCATCTTGGACGAATCGCGATGAGCGACCCGGATCAGCGGTCGTTGCGGTGGGCGATCCATCGACACCACGATCGAACACCACTCGGCTACATCTGGAACCACCGAGGTCGTGATCCGTCCGAGGATCTCCTCGGTGTCCACCGACAGCGCGAGGACATCGTGCACGCTGGCGATGAACTCCACCCGCTGACGTCGCTGCCGTTCCAGTTCGACGAGGCGGTTGCGTTCATCGATCTGACGATGTCGGTCGTCGACGTCCATTGCCAACCCGAACGCACCGACCACCTCGCCGTTGTCGACGAGGACTTCGCCGATGCCCTCGACCCAATGGACGGACCCGTCCGGCCAGACGCATCGATGGTCGAATCGGAACGATGCCGCATCCGTCACCGCGTCAGCGATGGTCGCTCGCACCCGGTCGCGGTCGGCTTCGTCGATCAACTCGATCCAACCGTCGAAGGTGCCTACGAACCCGGCGTCACCCAATCCGAACAGCGCGCACAGGTTGCTGTCCCACATGACCTCACCGGAACGCCGGTTCCACGACCATTCGCCTATTCGACCCGTCGCGAGCGAGGCGCGCAGTCGATCTGCTCGCCGAACCTCAGGCACCGCGATCGCGATCTGACGCTCCTTGGCCGCTCGTGTGGAAGCAAGCCACAAACCCAAACCAGAGGCGAAGACCGTTGCCAAAATTCCCACCCAATGACGCCGGCTGCCGGCGATGTCGTCCACCCAGCCGAGCGCGACGGCCGTGACCACGGCGACGATCCCGACGACGGCCGTCTGCCGAACACTTCCCCCGATCGCCGTCACGAGCGGCACGACGACGAGCAACGGAATCAGAATCACGTCGTCGCTCATCCAATCCGCAGCGACGATCACCATCCAGACCGCGAGTCCGGCGAGAACGTGCGCGTTCCATCGTTCCTGCTCGGCGGCAATGTCCCCCACGGTGACAGCATCGTCCACGACGATCACGTCACACAAGCAACCACCAGCGGAGTGATTCGTCAGTCGCGGTTCTTGCCCTTGCCCTTGCCCTTGCCCTTGTCGTTGCCATTTCCGTTGCCCTGTCCGGATCCCGGGTCATCGGCGGGTGGGTCGGTGACTGCGGGAGTCGTGCCGTCGCCGAGTGTGATGGTCACGTTCGAGCCGAGAGCGATTGGCCCGTTTGGCTGCACGTCGATGACGAGACCAGCGAAATCGGCGGTGCTTGGGGCGGTCGTGATCAACGCTGTCAACCCGGCGGCCGTCAGTGCTGCTCGCGCGTCAGCTTCGGTGCGACCGAGGTAGGCCGCCGGATCGATGGTCACGGCCGTTGCAGCCGTCGTCGTTGGTGCGGATGTCGTGACCGTCGCGCCCGACACGACGCTGGACGGGTTGCGATCGGCGCCGCCATTGAACGCAAGGAGAATCAGAAGACAGGCGGCGAATGCGAGGGCGGCACCCCATGCCGCCAGACGCCGTCGCCGGCGTTGTTGTCGAACCCAGCCCTCGGCGAGCAGTGGCTCGTACGACAACGGCCTCACCAACGGCCAAACCGCCCCTCCGCTCTCGGTGGCTGCACCGTCGGCGTTCGACGGTCCGCGGATGGCCGTCGTCGGATGTTCGAAGGCGGGGATCCCTTGCACCTCGGTGCTGCGGATCGGCTGAGGCGGCGGGGACAGGCGGATCCAAGTCGACCGGACGGTTGGCGGAGTCGGATCGATGGTGATCCGTTGGAGGGCGCTCGCGAACGCGGGCCCGTCGCTTGGTCGGTCTGCAGGCAGCATGGCGAGCGATTTCGTGATGAGTGATCGGAGTTCGGCCGGCACGGACGCGGGGAGCGGTTGTGGTGTCGTCTGAACTTGGGCCAACGCGATCGCCACAAGACTGTCACCAGCAAATGGTGTGTGGCCGGACAACATCTCGTACCCGATGATGCCCAGGGAGTAGACGTCACTGGCCGGCGTTGCCGCCTCGCCGCGGGCTTGCTCCGGAGACATGTACCGCACCGTTCCGAGCACCTGACCGACCTCAGTGGAGTCCGTCGAGTTGACCGCTCGGGCGATGCCGAAGTCGGTGACTTTCACTCGGGCATCCGGTGTGATCAACAGGTTGCCGGGCTTGACGTCGCGGTGCACGATGCCCACCGTGTGGGCCGCACCCAACGCGCGGCCGGTCTGGTCCAGGATCGACATCGTTTCGGCAACGGTCGGGCGGTCAGGTCGCGCCAGGCGATCGGAGAGTGGCTGACCGTCGACGAATTCCATGACCAGGAACGCGAGCCGCTGACCGTCGGAGACTTCTTCGGAGTAGTCGTAGACGTGAGCGATTCCGGGGTGCGACAGACCGGCGGCGAGGCGAGCCTCGGCCCGGAACCGCCGGCGAAAGTCCTCCGAGTCGATCAGGTCAGCGCGAACCAGCTTGACCGCCACCGCACGTTCGAGGACCTGGTCGGTTGCCTTCCACACTTGTCCCATCCCGCCGACGGCGAGCAGACGATCCAGCACATACCTCGAGCCAAGAACCGAACCGGCGGAAGCAATGCTGATCATGGGCACTTCCCAGTGAGGGTTTCGCGAAGATGACGCGACGTCCGCCGCGAACTCGTTGCGTTGGCGGACCAGGTAGATGCTTGCCGGAACCATCCGACATAAACATCGCCGCGTGATGACGGATTCGTGGCCGGAAACCGCGTCCGTGAAGGTCCCGGACGCCGAGCCACTCAGCGTCATCAAGTGGTGAAGGCGCAGAGTTGACCTCTGCGCCCTCACCTGATGGGCTCGCCACTCCGCCTTCGTGACTTGCCTGGACGGCGGATACCCGGGGCACCACCAAGCAAACACAGCAATTCCTGAGGTTTACGATCGCTGCGTCTTGGGGATCAGGTCTCCTCGATGGGGACGATCAAGGCGCTGTGGGCATCCGTGCAGGGCAACCCTGTAGTCATGCGTCGGGTGAACGGCTGGTTCACCATTTTCTGGATCGCCATGATCCCGATTTCGATCGTCACCGGGTGGATCTCCAGCGTGACCTACGTCGTGGTGTTGTCATTGTGGGCACTCGTGTCCGGGCATTGGGCGGCTTGGCAAGCGGCACGAGTCGAGGTGACGCAGCAGGCCGAGATGGACGAGCGGCTGGCCAGTCCGATCGAACAACGCGTCGTCGAGGTGCTCGTCGAGTCCACCAACATCGAACCCGCCGCCGGACACTGACGTTCCGAGCTGCTCCGGGCGATGCCGACCGGTTGCGGTATCGATGCCGTCGACACGCACGACCCACCGATCGCGCTGCTTTCGAACAGTGGGCTGACCGGTTGCCTTCCAACCCATGGTGCCTCCTCGAGCGTCGCCAGTGCTCGGAGACTTGATACATCGCTGATACATCGCGATTTCGGATGATCAGCCAAGTGGTATCACACCTGGTAGATGTGGTCGGGATGGGGAGATTCGAACTCCCGGCCTCCTGCTCCCAAAGCAGGCGCGCTAACCAAGCTGCGCTACATCCCGGACAACCGGGCGAAGCCTACTGACGCGGCGAGCGGGACCGACTCACGAATACCGGCTACAGCGCAATGGCTCCCACGGTGCCGGCATCGGGTGGCGGCCATCGGCGCTCGGCCAGCGCGAGGCCCGCCGACGCGAAGGCATCGGCCAACTGGTCGACGTGGGTCGTGCCGCGGCGATCGAGCGGGTCGAGGTTGGTGCCCATCGCCACGACGTCGAGGTAGGCCTGCCGAAACACGTCGTCGTGGCCGTGCTTCACGCCGGCGAGGGCGTGCGCGAGTTCGTGCGCGGCCGTGGCAACCGTGCATTGACCGTCGGCAAGACGGATCTCGACCGGTGCGTCGGCGCGACCGATCGAGCCCGCCGCGACAGACGACGCCGTGCCAGCCCGAGCCCGACGAACCGACACCCCAGGCCCGCTCCACCACGGACCCTGAGCGATCGCCCGGATGATCTGTTCGACCTCCTCGAACGATCGCTCGTCCTCGAGGTCGGTGCCGTCGAACGCCGCGAGTTCGCAGGCATACACGGCAACGCGACCGAAATCACCGCTGTCGGCGCAGGAGCGAACCGATCGCGGACGGCCGGTCATCGTCCGAGCGCCCGCCGTTCGGGGAGGCGATCCCGTCCGACGTCAGCGCGTTCGGCTGCGGCGACGCCGGCCTGCCATCCGGAGGCCTGCGCGGCACTCGCCGGGCGGGCGGAGCGGATCCGTCCGAAGGACTGGTGCAGGTGGTCGTCGACCTGCTGCGACCGTTCCCGCAGCACGAGCGCGGTCGAATCGACGACCGCCGCGGATCGACCGGCCGCCGCCTCACGGGCACTCTCGTCGAGCACGACACCGATCCGATCCGCGAACCCCATGAGGAAGGAACGCCGGAAGCGCTGGGTCGCGGCCCCGGTGCCGCGGGTGATGCCGGCCATCTGCGCCGCCGCTTGCTGGTGGAGCGAGTGGAAGAGCAACTCGACGACATCGACGTCGGAGCGAAACCCGGCGAGGTACGCAACCATCCCCGTCGGGAGCGTCTTGAACACCACACGGACATCGTGGTGGTCACCGACGATGGTCAGCAGGGCGAGCCGAGCGCGCACGTACGCACCCCGGCCCAGTGGAAGTTCTCGGATGACGATTTCGTCGTCGCGCGAGGCCACGAGACGATCGGGATCGATCCGATGCCGGGCGACGAGTTCGGCGGCCTTGCGGGCGAACGCGTCGGCCTCGTGCGGATTCGTCGTCCCCGCGGCTTTGTCGAAGAGCTTGCGAACCCGTTCGAGGATCGCTCGGTCGTGGTCGGCAGGGGTGGTATCTGATCTCGAAGTGTTCACCATATGGGCAAGGTGGGCGACGATAGAGGCAAGTGGGACACGAGATAACCTGTTCACATGCACGCTGTGGGTGACACCGGCACGATTCACGAGATCGACCCGCACGTCGACGGGCGATCGCTTCGGCGGGAGCGCAATCGTGAGGCCGTGATCGAGGCGTTCCTCACCCTGGTTCGCGAGGGAAATTACGATCCGGGCGGCGCCGAGATCGCTGAGCGCGCCGGCGTGTCACACCGTTCGGTCTTCCGGTACTTCGATGACCTCGCCGACCTGATGATCACAGCGATCGGTCGCGAGGTGCAGCGAGGCCTGCCTCTCGCGACGCTCGACCGGATCGGTGAGGGCCCGTTCGACGACCGACTCGAGCGGCTCGTCGACGCCAAGCTCGCGATGTTCGCCCAGCTGCACGGCATCGCCACGGTCACCCGGCTCCGGGCCGTAGCAATCCCATCGCTCACGACCGCCTTCGCCAACATCACGGCAGGGTTCCGAGCGGTGATGGAAGAACACTTCGCTGCCGAGTTGGCGCGTTTCCCGGAAGCGGACCGCCCCGGGATCACCGATGGCGCGCAGGTGTTGTTGAGTTGGGATGCGTACGACCTCCACCTGCGGCTGTACGGCCATGACGTGGAACGGATCCGCCGGTCGACGATCGTCTCGGTCACGGCACTCCTCGATCAGTGAGGCCCGACGGGACATCGTTGGCGATGTCGACCGGTATCGTGTCCCCGCCTTTGCGGACGTAGTTCAAAGGCTAGAACCTCAGCCTTCCAAGCTGATGATGCGGGTTCGATTCCCGTCGTCCGCTCCCAGAAATCTGGACGTAAAAGCCCAGGTTGTTGACTGTTTCCGACAAGTCGATATCGTCGGTAGCCCCCGCCGACAGGGTGTGTCGTGCCTCAAACGGGCCTCAGGAGAGATCCGGCAGCCTCTGCTGCTTGCCGATCAGCGGAGCGAGCGGGTCACCGGCAACGGCCAGCCGCTCGCCGATCGTCCGGATCGTCCAGCGGTCGGAGCGCAGATCCGGGTCGCCGCCGGTCGAGACTTCGACGCCGACCCTTTCGAGGTGGTGCGTTGTTTCGAGGACTTCGAGGTCCCTCGGGCCTTGCGGTGTGGACGTCGGGGCGCGTTTCGCGCTCTTGCCCGGCGCCGGGTTTGCCATGCGTGTCGCTACCCCGATGGTTCCGGCCGCAAACGAGTTCGGGCGGTCTGGGGCACATTCCGTTCGGGATCCGACCGAAATGTGCCCCAGACTCGACGGACCTCACGATCCGCACATTGGCATTGACGAGAACTGGACGACCCCGGCCGTCAGCCGACGCCCTGCTCGGCTAGGTCCAGATCATCCGGTCGTTCGCGATCGGCGAACACCTGATTGCGTTCGGCGGTCCCAGATTGGTACCTCAACGCCACGGCCGGGGCGAGTGACCGAGCCGAACGCGATCTGAGTTTGTTCCAAACGCAGTGCCGGGAGCGACGACTACGCCGGCCCTCGCCGACGCCTGGCTACCAGCCCGAGGAGAGCACAGCCGCTCACGAGGCTGAACAGAGCGACCAGTGAGATCGGGCCGCTCTCGTCCCCGGTGTGGGCCAACCTCCGCTCCGCAAGTTCGCGGAACAACACTCGAACTTGGTCCGGGCTGAGTTCGCCGAATATCACACTGCGGCGGATTGACATGGACCTCGATCGTCTCGATCAACGTGGTCGATGCGACGGGTGGCAGATCGATCGTCTCATGGACCGCACACCCAGCATCGAGGACCGCTGATCCCGCGGGCCAGTTCAGGCCCGGGAAGTGTTGTTGGCCGTTGTCGTAATCGAACGGCGGGATGATGTCACCCCAATTACCGTCCGCGCCGACGGCGGGGAACACCGGTCCGGTGTGACTGCCGTGGCCCTGCTCGACGATCGAATCGGCGACGGCGGTCACCAAGTTGTACGGAGTCACGACCGAAGTCGTTCGGTCACAATATGAGACGTTCTCCGGCGATGCTTGCGGCGCGGCGACCGGCGCTCCCGTCGTCGGCTGGGTTTGAGCGGCCGTTGCGTCGGTTCGTGCCCACTCCGACGACACCACGAGCGACACGGCGAGAACCGCGACGAATGCGGCTCCCGAGAGGGCCGTTCGACGCATTGGTGAATCGTACGTGTCGACGTGCGGCGAGGGAAGGATCCCAATTGATGGCGCAGAGGTTCAGACGGGCGTTGTCCAGCGTCTCGAGGTCGCGCCGTGCGTAGCGGTTGTGCCAGAACTCTTCCTCGAACACGGTGTGCAGGCACTCCCGTAGCGGGTGTGGGCCATTCTCCAGGACGTCGACTGTGCGGTCGAAGTCCTCCGCCGTCACTGCGTCGAGATAACCGCGGAACCGACCAGCGCGGTCGGCGCGGACCGCCATCACCTCAGCCAACGACGGCGTCAGCGTGCGGTCGAGCCCCGGCCACGGGAAGTCGACGGACCCGGAGTTCGGCAACCCCATCGGGTCGAACGGCTCGCCGAGGATCGGGACCGTGAACCACTTGTCCATCGCGAACACGAGATGGCGCAGTGTCTGGACGAACGACCACTCGTCGTTCACCGACTCGTCGAGCGCCGATTCGGGGAGCGCCCTCGCCAGACCGACCGTGACCGCCCACTCGTCCTCGAGTGCCGACCACGCCGCACGCATGCCGTCCGGTGTCGAGGGCCGGAGCATCGCCCGCAGTGGGTACCACGGGTCGCGCTCGTTGACGTATGAGGTGACGTCGACACCGTTGATGACCACCCGGTCGATCAGCGCATCGATGTTCACACCGACGAACCAGGCGTGGGTGATGGTGACGTCGGTGAGGTCGACGTCACGGAAGCGTGCGCCGTGGAGATCCGCGCCCCAGAACACCGCTCCCGCGAGATCTCCTTCGAACTCTTCGGGCATGACTCCTCCGATCGCATCGACGGGCTGACGTTGCCGTCCAGTCTGCCCGCACGATGCGGACCGATCCGGTCGGCGGTCAGTCGGTCGTGCGTGCCCGGTGGAGCCGGATGCGCCGCCGGGACCGCGATCGCCAGGATCAGGATCGTGTAGATCCACGCCGCGGCGACCGGGTGCATCGTCGGCCAGACCTCCTTCGTGACCGGCGTGGTCGGGTTGCCGAACAGCACCCGCACGGCCGCCACGATGGCGCTGATCGGATTCCACGAGGCGACCCACTGCAACGCGTCCGGCATCGACTGCGATCGGCACGAACGCGTTGCTCACGAACGTCAGCGGGAAGATCACGACGAACACGATGCCCTGCACGGCGTCGGCCGAACGGACCTTCATGCCGATCCACGTGCCGACCCAGATCATCGCCGAGGCGAACAGCGATCAGGAGCACGATCGCCTGGGCGACGTGCAGCGGATCGCTGTGCGTCCGCCAGCCGACGATGCAGACCCGTCGTGAGGAGGATCGTGATCGCCAGGATCACGGCCGGCGATCTCGGACACGAAGTGGCCGACCAGGTAGGCCGACCGAGCGGTCGGCAGCGAGCGGAACCGGTCGATCACCCCTTCGGTCAGGTCGGTCGAGATCGACGTCGCCGGGCCCATCAGACCGAAGGCCAGGGTCTGGATGAGGATGCCGCCGATGAGGTACTCGCGGTAGTTGCCGCCGTCGACGCTGATCGCACCGCCGAACACGAAGGCGAACAGCAGCACGAACATGATCGGCTGCACGGTGACGTCGAGCAGCTTCTCGGGGATCTGGCGGATGTGCTCGACGTTGCGCCGGGCGAACACGAGCGAGTCGCGCCAGAGCGTGCCCGTCTGGCGATCGCTCCCGCGGCACGACCGGCGTCGTGTCGAGTCGGTCCAGCGTCGTGGTCATGACGTGCTCTCCTGAGCTGATCTGCGGGGCGTCGGTGTGCGATTCGGTGCTCGGCCCGGTGAGGGTCAGGAACACGTCGTCGAGCGTGGCCTGGCGGCGGTTGACGTCGCGGACGTCGATGCCCGACTCGTCGAGTGCGCGCACGACGTCGATGAGGCGCACGTCCGCGTCGACGGGTGCCGTGACGGTCTGCGCCTCGGCGTCGACGGTGGGCTCGTCGGACGAGAACTGGGCGACGAGCCCGGCGGCGGCGACGAGATCGCCGGCGTCGGTGACGGTGACCTCGATGCGGTCGCCGCCGATCTGCGGTCTTCAGCTCGCTCGGTGACCCCGCGGCGACGGTGCGCCCGTGGTCGAGCACCACGATGTCGTCGGCGAGCCGGTCGGCCTCCTCGAGGTACTGCGTGGTGAGGATGCAGCGTGGTGCCGTCGCGCACGAGGTCGCGCAGCATCTGCCACAGGTCGCTCGCGGCTGCGCGGGTCGAGGCCGGTGGTCGGCTCGTCGAGGAACGAGCACGCTCGGCGTTGGCCACGAGGCAGGCGGCGAGGTCGAGCCGACGGCGCATGCCGCCCGAGTACGTCTTCACGAGCTTGTCGGCCGGCGTCGGTGAGGTCGAGCCGCTCGAGCAGTTCGTCGGCCCGGGCGCGGGCGCACGCTTGCGCGGCAGGTGGTGGAGCCGGCCGATCATCTCGAGGTTGAGCCGGCCGCTCAGCAGACGGTCGACGGTCGCCTGCTGCGAGGCGACGCCGATGCGGCGGCGGACCTCGTCGGGCTGCGCGACGACGTCGAAGCCGGCCACCCAGCGCCTGGCCCTCGGTCGGGATCGACAGCGTGGTGAGGATGCGGATCGCCGTGGTCTTGCCGGCGCCGTTGTGGCCGAGCAGGCCGAGCACCGTGCCCGGGCGCGACGTCGAGGTCGAGGTCGCGCAGCGCCCAGAGGTCGCCGAACCGCTTGCCGAGACCGATCGCCCGGATCCCCGCGTGCATCGACGGTCGACGCCGACGCCGTGATCACATTCGTATGGCGTACTTCTTCTTCGTACATAGTACGAACAGTGTTAGCAGTACACTGTACGAATGGCAAGCGATGATTCCGGACAGTCGTCACACCCGCGCCGGGGTCCGGCACACGCAGGGTTCGCAGGCCGCGGCGCAGAAGGCCGCCCGCAAGGTCGAGCAGGTTGCCGAGCGAGCTCGGCGCGAAGGTCGACAAGGCGTCGGCCGAGCTCGCCCGCAAGGCCGCGCTGCTCGACGACCTCACCGCCCGCATCGCCGCCCACGACGTCTGGACCCGGCCCGAGCCCGGGGCCCGGCGCACCGTTCACCCGCGACGAGATCGCCGCGGCGGCGGTCAAGATCGCCGACGACGAGGGTTTCGACGCGCTGTCGATGCGCCGCCTCGCGGCCGAACTCGACGCCGGCACGATGACGCTCTACCACTACGTCCGCACCAAGGACGAGCTCCTGGCGCTCGTCAACGACGCGGTGATGGGCGAGCTGATCGTTCCCGACGGGCGAGCTCCCGACCGACTGGCGCGCGGCGATCATCGTGATCGCCCACCGGTCCCGCGACGTGCATCCGCCGCCACCCTGGATGCTCGACATCCGCGACGATCCCGCGCCCGGGACCCGAACGGCGTCCGCCACTTCGACCAGTCGATGCAGGCCGTGATGCCGCTCGACATCACGCTCGCCGAACGCTTCGACCTCGATCAGCGCGGTCGACGAGTACGTGTTCGGCTTCTGCATGGCGGAACGCAACAACTTCGTCGACGACGATCCATGCGATGGACGGCGACATGAGTGACTACATGGCGGGCCTCATCGCGTCGGGCGACTACCCGGCGCTCGCCGCGATCGGGGCCGAGTACGGCATCGACGAGGCGTTCACCGAACTCGCCCACCAGGCCCGCGACCCCGACCGGTTCACCCGCAACCTGAACCGCCTGCTCGACGGCTTCGCCCTCGACGTCGACCGCGGCTGAACCCGGCTCCGACACGGGCAACTACGGGACGCACCACGTAGTGTCCGCCCGGTGCAAATCACGGTGGTCGGAGGCGGCGTCGCAGGACTGTCCGCGGCATTGAAACTCGGGCGGCTCGGTCATGCCGTCACGCTGATCGAACGCGATCGGACGGCGATGCCCGAAACGCCCGATGCGGCATTCGAATGGGTGCGCCGCGGCGCCCCGCAGGTGCGCCACAGCCACGCGTTCCTCGGCCGGCTCCGCGACCTCGCTCGCGCGGAACGAACCCGACGTGCTCGAGGCGCTGCTGGCCGCCGGGGCGACCGAGATGCGCTTCGGCGACAACCTCCCACCGACGATGACGAACTTCGTCCGCGAGCCCGGCGACGACGAACTGGTGATGCTCGCCTGCCGGCGCACCACGTTCGAATGGGTGCTGCGACGGATGGCGCTCGACGAGGGCAACGTCACCTTCGAAGGTGGCCGGGCGGTCGTCGGTCTGGTGGCGAGCGAGCGACTCCCCGCCGATCGTCAGCGGTGTCCGGCTCGACGACGGGTCCACGGTCGACAGTGACATCGTCGTGGTCGCGGCCGGACGGCGCTCGGCCCTTCCCGACTGGCTCGACGAACTCGGCGTGACCCTGCCCGACGAGGAGGTGGAAGACACCGGCATCGTCTACTTCTCGCGCTTCTTCCGCCTGCGTGACGGCGAGGACTACCCGCCGCGCAGCGGTCTGATCGGCGGCGACCTCGGCTACGTGAAGTACGGGGTGTTCGTCGGCGACAACCGGACCTTCTCGCTCACGCTCGCCGCGCCGACCGCCGACGAGGAGCTGCGCAAGACCCTCGCCGACCCCGTCAAGTTCGACAACGCCGCCCGCGAGCTCATCGTCGCCGAACCGTTCCTCGACGGCCGGGCCGAGCCGCTCGACGACGACGTCCACGTGATGGCCGGGCTCCTCAACCGCTGGCGCGACTTCGTCGTCGACGGCGAGCCGGTCGCCCTCGGAGTGGTCGCCGATCGGCGACGCCGCGCTGTGCACGAACCCGCTCTACGGACGTGGCTGCAGCACCGGCTACTGGGGGGCGCAGCTGCTCGCCGATGCGATCGAGCGCCACGACGACGTCCGTGCCATCGCACTCGACTACGACGAGGCGCTGCGCCGCGAGATCCTGCCGTGGTACCGATCGACGGTGGTCCAGGACGCCGAGGCCCGACGCGTCGCCGCCGCGCTCCTCGCGGGCGAGGATCCCGACGGCGACGACACCGACCCCCGCACGATGATGCGGGCGGTGTTCCGCGACGGCCTCGTGCCGGCGCTGCAGACCGATGCCGTCGTGCTCCGCGCGTTCGTCCGGAACCTCAACCTGCTCAGCGAACCCGACGCGCTCGATGTCCGACACCGACGTGTCGGCCCGAGTGTTCGCCGCGTGGGAGCAGCGCCACGACCGCCCGGCACCCGACCCGATCGGCCCGGCCACCCGCGAGGAATTCCTCGCCGCCGCCACGCCCTGACCCACCTCGTGCACCGGTGCCAGGCACCGGTGCACGACGTGCGCGGTTTCAGTCGACGGCGAGCAGGTCGACGACGAAGACGAGCGTTTCGTTCGGTGCGATCACACCACCGGCGCCCGACGGCGCCGTAGCCCAGGTGCGGCGGGATCGTGAGCCGGCGACGACCGCCGACCTTCATGCCCTGCACGCCGTCGTCCCAGCCCTGGATGACCTGACCGCGGCCGAGGCCGAACCGGAACGGCTCCATCCGGTCCCACGAGGCGTCGAACTGATCGCCCGTCGACCACGACACTCCGACGTAGTGCACGCTGACGTTCGAGCCGGCGACGGCCTCGTCGCCCTCCCCCACCGTTTCGTCGTCCATGACGAGTTCGGTCGGCGGATGCTCGGCGGGGATGGTCACATCTGGCTTGCGCATCGACCGGACGCTAACGCTGAATCCTGGCCGCTCCCACGGCGTCGGTTCAGCCGCGCTCGACCCGCAGCGTCGAGCGCGCGGGGATCGTGCGCGTGCAGGCCGACGTCGACGAGGCAGGTGCCCTGCTCGGTCACCCAGGTGCCGTCGATCCGGACGTCGAGCGTCGACCAGTCGGGATCGATCGTGGCGGTCGCGGTCTCGTGCGGGTCGAGGTCGATGCGGGTGAACCCCACCAATCGACGAGGCGGCCGATCGAACGCCGACCCGTCGACACCGGCGTGGGCGAACACGACCGTCGACGTGGCTCGATCCCCCTCGTTGCGCACGGTGACCGCCACCCGACGGTGGTCGTCGATCAGCGACGCGGCCTCGATCTCGACCGGCGAGTAGCCGAGCCCCCAACCGAACGGGAAGTGCGCCTCCACGCCGTCCCGATCGAGCAGCCATTGACCGTGGAAGAGGTCGTACTCGATGGCGACCGCGTTGCGGTCGAAGAAGGCGAGGTCGGCCTCGTCGCGAGGGACCGCGAACGGGAGCCGGCCGCCCGGCTCGGATGAGCCGACGATGATCGACGCGAGCGCGGCGCCGCCCTCGACGCCGCCGTACCACGACTGCAGCACGGCCGCGACCTCGTCGGCCCAGGGCATCACGACGGCCGACCCGCTGACCACCACCACGACCACGCGGTCGCACGCGGCAGCCGCCGCGGCGGATGAGCGCCTCGTCCTCGGCGGACAGTCGCAGCGACACCCGATCCCCGCCGAGCGCCATCGCGACCGCGCTCGGTGGCGCTCGCCGCGTCGACGATCCGTCGTCCGGCTGGGCGACGGACGTCGGATGGGCGCGGCCCGTCGGTGCGAACGGCTCCATCGGGGCGCCGGCGCCGAGATCGGGATGGTCGATCGGCGGGAACAGCTCGGCGCTCGAGCTGTGCCATGTCGGCGGCGCCCATGTACTCGCCTTCGTCGTCCTTCGTGTACCCGACGACCACGACGGCGAGGTCGGCGCCCGCGGCGATCGATGCGTCGGTGTCGTCGTGGACGACCCGGTCGTCGCCGAACACCGCACGGAGGCCGGCCAGCGCGGTGACGACCGACGACGACCGGACATCGCTCGACCCACCGTCGCCGAGATTGCGCAGACCGGCGAGCCGGCCGAGCACGGCCACCCGGCCGGTCGTCGAGGGATCGATCGGGAGCAGCGTCGCCCTCGTTGCGCAGCAGGACCGCCGATCGCACGGCGGTGTCGAAGGCGAGCGTGCGGTGGGCGTCGCAGCCGACGATCTCGAGCGACGGACGCTCGGCGATCTGCGGAGCGAACCGCAGCAGCGTCGCCACGATCCGGCCGACGGCCAGGTCGACGACGTCGACGGTGAGGTCGCCACGAGCGATGGCGTCGCCGAGCGCCAGCGCACGCTGCTGCCGGAACGGCATCTCGATGTCGAGCCCGGCACGGACCGATTCGACCGCATCACGCAGCCCGAAGATGAAGTCGGAGACCACGAACCCGTCCCAGCCCCACTCCCCGCGGAGGATGTCGGTCAGGAGCGTCGCGTTCTGACCGCACCACTCGCCGTTCACCGAGTTGTAGGCGCTCATCACCGAGGCGACACCTTCGGCGGCGACCCGCTCGAAGTGCGGCAGGTACACCTCGTGGAGCGCACGCTCGCCGACGGTGACGTCGACGGTGAACCGGGCGTTCTCCATCGAGTTCAAGGCGAAGTGCTTCATGCACGCCATCACGTGACGCTGCAGGCCGCGGGTGAACGCGGCCGCCATCACCCCGACGTGGTGCGGATCCTCGCCGTAGGTCTCCTGGGCGCGACCCCACGCGGGATGACGGAGCAGGTTCATGCACACGGCGCCGGTGAACGTCGCGCCGCTCGCCCGGAGTTCGGCGCCCGATCGCCTCGCCGATCCGCTCCTCCAGGTCGGGGTCGAACGTCGCTCCGCGGGCCATGCTCACCGGAAACGCGGTCGCGTCCCCGATCACACAGCCGCGCGGGCCGTCGGCGAACTCGATGCCCGGGATACCCAACCGCTCGACCACGGCCGCCGGCCACGGGTGGAGGTAGTAGCCACCGCCACCGCTCATGTCGGTGAGCCCCGGCCAGAACGGTGCATCGCCGTCGAGACAGCCGAGCTTCTCCTCGAGCGTCATCTGCGCGACGAGCGCCTCGGCCTCGGCGTGATGGTCGGCGCCCGCGCGCCACTCGCAGCGCGGCTTCGGCGAACGGATCGGTTCGTGTCGTCACGCCGCCACCCTGCCACACCGCGACACAACCCGAAATTCTGAGCGCATCGGTGCGTCCGGCGCACGATGGGCTCAGAATTTCGGGTTTGATGGAGGGGTGCCCAACACCTTCCTGCATCCGTTCGCCAAGCCGACACGCGGGGATTTCGTCACGATCGCGCGCGGCGAAGGAGCGCTCCTGTGGGACAGCGACGGCAACGAGTTGATCGACGCAATGGCGAGCCTGTGGTACTGCAACGTCGGCCACGGGCGGGCGGAGATCGCCGACGCCGTCGCCGAGCAGATGCGCACGATCGAGACGTACTCCTGCTTCGATCCGTTCACCAACGCCCCGGCCGAGCAGCTCGCGGAACGCATCGTGGCGCTCACGTCCACACCCGATGCCCGCGTCTTCTTCACCGGTTCGGGTTCCGAGGCGATCGACACGGCGATGAAGCTGGCCCGCCTCACCCACGTCCTCGCCGGCCGGCCGGAGCGGCGGCTGATCATCTCCCGTGTGCGCGGCTACCACGGCACCAACTACGGCGGAACGAGCGCGCAGGGCCTGCCGCTCAACAAGGAGGGCTACGGCGAGCTGCTCGCCGACGTCGTGCAGGTGCCGAGCGACGACATCGAGGCGCTGTCGGTGCTGATGTCGCAGCACTCCGACCGGGTCGCCGCGGTGCTCACCGAACCGGTGCAGGGTGCGGCCGGCGTGTATCCGCCTGCCGACGGCTACCTCGAATCGGCTCGCCACCTGTGCGACCAGCACGGCGCCCTGCTGATCTTCGACGAGGTGATCACCGGATTCGGTCGGCTCGGCTCGTGGTTCGCCGCGCAGCACTACGGCGTGCAGCCGGACATGACCACGTTCGCCAAGGCGGTCACGTCGGGCTACCAGCCGCTCGGTGGTGTGATCGTGGGCGCCGAGGTGCGCGCGGCGCTCGAGGCCGATCCGTCGTTCCTCCTCCGTCACGGCTACACGTACTCCGGTCACGCGTCGGTGTGCGCGGCTGGACTGGCGAACCTGGCGATCATCGAACGAGAGAACCTGATCGGTGAGGTCGAGCGCATCGGCACCCGCCTCGGCGGCGGTCTGCGGGCGCTCGCCGACGACGGCGTGATCGATCACGTCCGCGGTGACGGCGCCATCTACGGCGTCGGCCTGCGCGCCGACCAGGACGCCAGCGCGATCCGCGACCGGATGCAACAGCTCGGAGTGGTCGTGCGGGCCATCGGTGCCGACACGCTCACGTTCTGTCCGCCGCTCGTGATCACCGACGACCAGATCGACCGGGTGGTCGACGCCGTCGCCGAACGGCGGCGGAGTAGACATGGCGCCATGACCGACGGCGTCGCGATTCCTCTGGCAGACATGGATGAGGTCCCGCTCGCGGCCGACGGACCTGCCGTGTACAACCCGTTCGACCCGGCGTTCCGGGCGAACCCGTACCCGTTCTACGACCGACTGCGCGCCGAGTCGCCGGCCTACGTCACGCCGGTCGGCCTGACGATCATCACCCGGTACGACGACGTGTCGCGCACGTTGCGCAGCAACGACTTCAGCCGCGACGTCGACGCCAACGCCACGCCGCGTGACGATCCGATCTTCGAACGGCGACGCGACCGGCGCGCCGACGGTGCCAAGACGATCCTCAATCTCGATCCTCCCGACCACACGCGTCTGCGGCGGCTCGTCAGCAAGGCGTTCACCCCGTCGGCGATCGACGCGCTGCGCAGCCGCATCGAGGCCCAGGTCGATGCCGTGCTCGACCGGGCGGCCGAGCGGGGCGAGATGGAACTCGTCGACGAATTGGCCTTCCCGGTGCCGTTCCAGGTGATCTCCGACCTGCTCGACCTGCCGCAGGACCGCACCGACGAGATCCGCGACTGGAGCCAGGCCCTCACCGCCTCGCTCGAGCCGACCGCCACCCTCGAGACGCTCGACGCCAGCGACGCGGCGGTCGCCCAGCTCGTCCCCTACCTCGCCGAGGTCGTCGAGGCCCGACGGGCCAACCTCGGTAACGACGTATTGTCGGCGCTCCTCGTGGCCGAGGAGGCGGGCGACCGGCTGAGCATCGAGGAGCTCCTGTCGTTCGTCGTGCTGCTCTACGTGGCCGGTCACGAGACGACCGTCAACCTGATCGGCAACGGCACGCTCGCCCTGCTGCGCCACCCCGACGAGCTGCAGCGGTGGAAGCACGACCCGACGCTCGACGCGGTCGGCGGTCGACGAGCTGCTCCGGTTCGACGGCCCCGTCCAGCACACCGTCCGCGTGGCGATGACGCCCGTGACCTACGGCGAGGGTGCGCAGCGAGGTGACGGTCGAGCCCGGGTCGTCGGTGCTGTGCGTGCTCGGTGCCGCCAACCACGATGCCGCCGTGTTCGACGACCCCCACACCCTCCACCTCGATCGGCCGAACGCCAATCGCCATCTCGCCTTCGCCGCCGGCATCCACTACTGCCTCGGCGCGTCGCTCGCCCGGCTCGAGGCGTCGGTGGCGATCGGGCGCCTGATCCGCCGGTTCGACACGATCGAACTCCTCGACGAGCCCACCTTCCGCGACCGCCTCACCATCCGCGGCGTCGAACAGATGCACCTCGCCGTCAACTGTAGTTCGGTGCGCGGGCGTCTGACCGCCGCGCGACCGAACGTTCAGGGGTGTTGGAGGAGGTCGATCAGGCTGCTGGTGTCCCAGCGGTCGCCGCCGCGGGCGACGACCTGCTTGTAGAACTGGTCGACGAGCGCGGCGACGGGGAGGCGGGCGCCGTTGCGCTCGGCCTCTTCCAGGCAGATCCCCAGGTCCTTGCGCATCCACTCGACGGCGAAGCCGAAGTCGAACGAGCTCTCGGCCATCGTCCGCGCCCGGTTGTCCATCTGCCAGCTCTGCGCCGCACCCTTGCCGATCACGTCGATCACCTGATCGACATCGAGTCCGGCCCGTTGCGCGAAGTTGACGCCCTCGGCGAGCCCCTGCACGAGCCCGGCGATGCAGATCTGGTTGACCATCTTGGTCAACTGCCCGGACCCGGCGGGACCGAGCAACACGCACGACTTGGCGTACGTGTCGAGCACCGCCCTTCGCCCGCTCGAACACGTCGGCGTCGTCGCAGCCACACATGATGGTGAGCTGGCCGTTCTCCGCCCCCGCCTGACCACCGGACACCGGCGCGTCGACGAACCCGAGCCCGCGCTCCGGCACACCGCCGCCAACTCCCGGGCGAGGCCGGCCGATGCCGTCGTGTGATCGACGAGGATCGCACCGGGACGCATCGCCGGCGATCGCGCCGTTCGGCCCCATCGTGACCTCTCGCACGTCGTCGTCGTTGCCGACGCACAACGCCACGATGTCGGCCTCCTCGGCCGCCTCGGCCGGGGTCGGTGCCGCCGCGCCGCCGTTGAGTGCCACCCACGCCAAGGCCTTCGCCGCCGTGCGGTTGTAGACGACGACCTCGTGGCCCGCCCGGCGCAGGTGCCGGGCCATCGGCGCACCCATCGTTCCCATTCCCAAGAAGGCGACCTTGCTCATCGGTCGAGTCTGTCATCCCCGCTCGATCCCGGAGGGAACGACGCGGCGTGTGCCAGAGTGGCGCCCGTGCCAGCTCGCTGGACCGTCACCACCTGGAACGTCCACGGCTCCGCGCACCCCGACATCGCCCGCGTCGCCGAGCGGTTGCAGGTCGAAGGGCCCGACGTCGTCCTCCTCCAGGAGGTACGCAAGTCGCAGGCCGCCGAGCTCGCCCGGCGCACCAGCATGCGGTTCGCCTGGGCGCGGAAGCACTTCCCGCACACGCGGCTCGCTCCCTGGCTGGCCGAGGGCCTCGCGATCCTGACGCCGCACTCGCTCGGAGCGGCTGACCACGCCGAGATCAGCAACGGAGTGCCTCCGACGTCGTGGAAGCGACGGATCGCGCAGTGGGGCTATCGTGGCCCGGCCTGACGGGTCGACCGTGCGCGCCTACAACCTGCACCTCTCGCCGCACGTCGGCGGCGCCGACGACCGGCGTGCCGAGGCGGCCCGCGTCGCGGAGTTGGTGACGGAGCACGGGCCGCTCGACGACGTGGTGGTCGGCGGCGACTTCAACGACCACGGCGATCGCGCGGTGATCGACGCGCTCCCGGCGATCGAGCATCTACTCGCCCCGCCGACGAGTCCCTCGGCGGCACCGACGAAGTGCCTCGACCACGTGCTCGTACCGATCGACGCGACCGCGGTGTCCGTGACCGTGCCGACCGGCGACGAGGCGTGGGCGACGATCTCGGATCACCTCCCGGTGACCGTGCGATTCACTCGCCCGACGTCATGACCGAGCTCCCGACCGCCGAGCCCGAGACGACCCGGCGCGGGGCGAGGAGGCTCGAGGAGGCATGGCGGCGCGTCACCGACGCGGTCACCTGGGCGCCACCGACACGGGTCGAAGTCGGCACCGTCGCCAAGTCCGCCCTCGCCGCGGGACTGGCGTGGATGGTCAGCGCTCCGATCACCGGTGTCGACGCTCCGATCCTCGCCTCGTTGACCGCGATCGTCGTCGTCCAGGTGTCCGCACGCGGGTCGTTCCGCACGGCGATCGAACGGACGATCGCGGTCGTGGTCGGCGTGCTGGTGGCCTTGGCGATCGGTGACGCGATCACACTCGACGCCCTCACGGTCACCCTGCTCGTGGGAGCATCGCTCGGTTTCGCCGAACTGGTGCTCCGGCTGCCGCGCTCGGCCGCGCGACAGGTTCCCGTCAGCGTGCTGGTCGTCCTCACCACGGTGTCGGTGAGCGACGAGTTTTCGAGCCTGCATCGCGCCGCCGACACCGTCATCGGCGCCGTGGTCGGGGTGACGATCTCGCTGGTCCTGCCCGCATCGCGACTCCTCGACGGTCGCCAGACGCTGAGCCGGCTCGCCTCCGGACTCCACGACGCACTGATGGCGATGAGCGAAGGCCTCCGGCACGACTGGTCGATCGACCAGACCGAGGAGTGGCGAGGTCGAGCCCGCGAGGTGCGTGCACGGATGGTCGGCGCCGCGACGGAAGCGATCGGCAACAGCCGCGAATCGATCCGCTGGAACCTCCGCGACCGAGGCCACATCGACGAACTGGTCCGCTACGAGGCCGTGTTGACCACATTCGAACGGGCCGCGATCGGCGTGTCGGTCATCGCCCGCGGGATCGATGACCACGCCCGCCTGTCCGGCACGACGCACGCCGCGATGCCCTCGATCGGCGAACTCCTCGAAGCCCTCGCGGTGGCGGTCGACCGTCTCGCGGCCAGCGTGATCGGTGGCGCAGCCGACGCGGAGTTCGTCGCGGCACTCGACGAGGTTCGTCGACGCCGGCAACGATGCGTCGAGGCCGCGGCACGCCGCGCTCGCGAGGCGTTGCTCGCCGATGCCGATGTCGACTCGTGTCGACTCTGATGCCGACCCGGACGCGGAACGGCGGCGGCTCGACGGAGAGTGGCTGAACTACGCGGCGATCCTCGTGCAGGTCGACCGCATCGTCGCCGACCTCGACAGCGACACCTGACGCGATCGCGCCGGGATCACTTCTTCTTGGCTTCGGCGGGGGTCTTGAGGACGCCCTTGGCGAGCGCGTCGTCGAGGTAGGCCTCGGCCTCCTCGGCCGACACCTTCAGCGCCGGTGAGATCTCGGAGATCAGGTTGACCCGGGCCCGTTCGTACATCGTGCGCTCGGCCGCCGACAGCGACGCGTCACGGTTGCGGGCAGCCAGGTTCCGGACCACCTCGGCGACCTGGTACACGTCGCCGCTCTTCAGCTTCTCCTGGTGGTTCTTGAACCGACGGCTCCAGTTGGACGGCACACGCGGATCGGGCTTGGCGAGCACGGCCACGAGGTCTTCGAGTTCGTCGGCCGACACCGGCGGACGCACGCCGACCTCGTCGGTCTTGTCGATCGGCACCTTGAGGGTCATCTCGTTGATGACGGTCTTGAGAATCAGGTACTCCTGCTTCTCGCCGAAGAACTCCATCTTCTTCGTCCCCTGCACGACACAGGCCCCGTGCTGGGGGTAGATGACGGTTTCGCCCTTCTTGAACTTCACTCAGAACCTCGCCTCATTCGGGGGTGCACCGCTGGCGCTCGCAGCGGCATACCAGCCTACCGACAAGACGCCCGATTCGAACCCGGCGTGCTCGCCGGGACGCGGCGCTGGCGCCGATCAGATCGGTCGCGTCATGCACACGCTGTGCGGGTTCGCGGTGTACGTCGCCGAACGGTGGGCACTCGACGAAGCCCGCCGACCGGTAGAGCGCCATGCGCCGGTGCGAAGGCGTCGCCCGTGCCCGTCTCGAGGCTGACCTGTCGCGCGCCGACCGCCGCCGCTTCGGCGAGCAGATGATCGAGCATCGCCCGACCCGTCCCTGCTCCGCGTCGAGCCGCCGGCGGTGTGCATCGACTTCAGCTCGACGTGTTCGGTCGTCAGGCGGCGCAGCGCCCCGACGCCGAGCAGGACGCCGCCGTCGCCGCGCACGCTGCAGAACGTGATCGCCGGATCGACGAGGGCGTCGACGTCGAGTGCGTGGACATGGCCCGGCGGCGTCACCTCGTTGGCGAACTCGCAGATGAGCGGTGAGCAGTCCGATCACGTCGGGCGTCCGCGGATCGTCGCTGTCCGATCGCGAACGCCGGGTCGCGACGCCCGAACCGGGCGAGGTAGTGCCAGATCTGCTTCACGGTCTGGAGGTCGAATCGTCCCTCGCGCCGGGCGTCGCCGATGTGGGCCGGCGTCAGCTCGCCGTCGACCGCGATCGCGTCGGCCGCCGCGACG
This sequence comes from Ilumatobacteraceae bacterium, assembly GCA_963801795.1. Taxonomy (GTDB): domain Bacteria; phylum Actinomycetota; class Acidimicrobiia; order Acidimicrobiales; family Ilumatobacteraceae; genus Sva-07. Next base: position 622,980 of record CAWDFZ010000009.1, on the reverse strand, counting down.
ATGTCGGCACCACGGAACGTCGGGTGCTCTCGGATCACGTCGATCGCGACGCGGTAGCCGGAGTGCCAACGCAGCTCGCACGGCAGGCGGCGCGCCAGCCGACTCGATCGGCGATCCGCGGTACGACGGATCGAGCACGAGCGTCGACACGTCCCGATCGATCGACGACACCGCCGTGGGCCTGGGCCTCGATGTAGCGATCGATCTCATCGAAATCACAGTCCGCGAGCGAGCGGGAGCAGTGCCATCCGGTCGGACGGTGCCGACGTCGGTCGGTTCGAGCACGCTGTCGGGAAAGCAGAACGTCACCCGGTCGAGGGCCTGCGGGTCGAGTTGGAAGTAGGCCGAACCGAACCGGGGCGACCCGCCGTACGGGCTGCGACGATCGTCCAACGAGCCGTACATCGGGCGGGCCGTGGCCGGAGCGGCGTCGTAGACGCCCGGCGAACATCCGCGTGCTCCCACCGCCACCGGTCGCCATCGGGCCGGGCCGTGAGTCCGCCGTTGCTCATGCCGGTGACGAACTGCGATCGGTAGATGCCCCTCCGCGGCGATCGACCGCGAGCACCGTGCCCGTCCTCGTAGGGCACGTCGGGATGGAAGTGCAGCGTGACCGGCAGCGTCGGATCGAGTGCACCGCCGGTCGACCTGGGCGCGCGACGTGCTCGATCGCCCGTCGTGCCGGCTCCTCCATCGCCATCCGGCCATTGTGCCAAAGGGGCCGTCACCCGGTCTGGGTCACATTCCGTGCGGAATCCGCTCGGCACATGACCCAGACGTCGACGGGCAGGCGCGCCCTCGGCAGGATTCGAACCTGCGACGCTACGGATTAGAAGGCCGTTGCTCTGTCCAGCTGAGCTACGAGGGCAGCACCCGTGATCGACCGGGCGTTGCCACGATAGGCGACCGCGTCAGAGATTCGTGGCGTCTGCGGTCCCGGACGGGCCGGTCTGGCTGCCGGCGCCGCCGACCACCGGCCGTCCCCGGTTCGATCGTCTCCTCGTCGAGGATCTGACCCGAATCGCCGTCGTCGAACCATCCGAACGACGAACCGCCGCCAGCCGCCGGCGCCCTGCGCCGCTCGGACCGTCGGTCAGCACGCCCGGTGCGGCTCCACCCGCGGTGGCCGACCCGTCGGCCCCGTCGGCGCCGTTCCGTCCGCCGACGCCGCCGATCGCTCCTGCGCCGCCCGTACCTCCGCGCAGCGTCGACGAGTGCAGCTCGACCGTGTCGACCGTCGCGGTGACGAGACCGAACGACGCTCCACCGGCCCCGCCACCGCCCTGGCCACCTTCGCCGCCGGAGCCGCCGGCCCCGCCGCCGCCGCCCGCGCCCGGGTGCGTCGGCTGCGCGGGCACGCTGCGGAGCACGTCGGGCCGGCACCCGCTCCCCCGGCCGCGCCGGCGATCGTCTGGCCGCGCGCGACGGATCCCGGCGATCCGGCACCGCCGAGACCGCCGGCGACCAGCGACTCGATGACGCGGAGCCGATCGACGCCGCTCGCGACGATCCCGACCGACGCACCACCGCCGAGACCTCCCGAACCGCCGGCCGTGCCACCGCTCGCTCCGCCGCCACCGCCGCCACCGCCACCGCGGCCGGCTCCCGAGCCGCACCGCCGCCACCACCGTTCCCGCCCGACGCCGTTGGCCCCGCCGCCGGCCGTCGGCGCCCGGGGCGGCGATCGGCACGACGACGTTCACCGGTCGGTGCGACCGTGCCGACCCCTCCGGCGCCACCGGCGCCTCCAGCGCCACCTGCTCCACCGGCACCCGGCTGCGCCGGCTCGCGACGACGGCGGTGCCGCCGGCGGCGCCGCTGCCGGCCACGGTCGCACCGGGCTGGCCGACGGCGCCGATCGCCCCGCCCCTGCCGCCCGCCGCTCCGGCGCTCGTTCCGCTCCGCCCCTCCGCCCGGCGGCGTCCTGACCGCCCGGCCCACCGGCGGCCGGCGCCGCGCTCGCGCCTGCCGCGGCGCCCGGCCGCGGCGCCACCGGCGCCCGCTGCGCCCGCCGGTGACGGTCGATCGCACGACGTCGATCTCGCCGACGTCGTCGGCCAGCACCGCGATGCTGTTGCCGCCCGCTCCGGCCGGGGCGCCGACGCCACCGGCACCGGCCGTGATGCTGCTGTCGATGATCGTCATGCTCCCGGCACCGTCGATCGACACGGCCACCGACGATCCGCCGGCGGGCGCGTCGACGGCACGATGTCGAGTGCCGACAGCGTGACCGCCGCCGCGTCGACGTACGACAGTCCGTGCGCGGGAGCCGTGACCGCCGTGCGTGCCGCCACGTCGCGCAGCCATGGCCTCGTCGTAGCCGCCGTAGATGCTGGTGGTGGCATCGATCGCGAGCGGCGGCATCGGACACGTCGTAGGTGCCCGACCGAGCGCAGGTACACATCCCTGCCGTCGGCCGCGTCGATGCCGTGCCGCAACGATCGGAACGGGGCGAAGCCATGGTGCCGTCACCCGCCTCGTCGTTGCCGAGCTCACCGTCGACGAACACCGATCTGGGTCGGCGTCGTCGAACACCCGCACGACACCGATCGTCGCGTGACGTGCCGTTCGACGCCGGTGACGGTGAGATCGCAGCGCCACCGTCGTCACGTCGGCGGGCGCGGTGAACGACGGCGCCGGCCCGGTGAGCGTGCCCGACGCCGCCCGTCACGTCCGGGCCCGATGTCTGGGCCCAGACGATCGACCGCGTCGGGCGTGTCGGCGGTCAGGTCGACCGCGGCGAGTTGGACGGCCGCACCCCGATGTCGACCGCCACGTCGACGCCGGCGTTGGCGACGGCCGGCACGACCGCGACCGTCGTGGTCGTCTCCGGCACTGTCGTCGAGGTGGTCGAGGTGGTGGAGGTGGTGGTCGACGTGGTGGACGTGGTCGAGGTGGTGGCCTCGTCGTCGGCGACTCGGTCGACCACGAACGCACCCATCACCGGCGAGCAGCGCCACGACGGCGGCGACGCTGGCTCCGATCGTGATTCCTCGACGGCTGCGCTCGTTCATCGCTCCTGCAGATGTTCGCGCAGGAAGCCGAGCGACGTGATGACAGCGAACTGTCGCATCTGCTCGCGTTGGCCGGGCAGGCGGAGTGGCGCACCTCGTCGAATCCGGGCCCGACGAGGCCGACGAACAGCGTTCCCACCGGTTGGCCGTCCTGTTCGGTCGGGCCGGCGACGCCGGTGAGTGCGACGGCCGACATCGGCGCCGAGCCGCGTCACGAACGCCGTGCGCCATCTGACGTGCTGCGGCTTCGCTGACCACCGGGCCGTCGCCGACCCCCAGCAGCGACTGCTTGACGTCGGTCGCGTAGCTGACGATCGAGCCGCGGAACACGTCGCTGGCACCGGCGATGCCGGTCAGCCGGGCCGCCGACCAGACCGCCGGTGACCGACTCGGCCGTCGCCAGCGTCAGCCCGCGGCGCCGGCACGCATCGAGCACGACCGACTCCATCGTGTCGTCGTCGACGCCGAACACGAGCGTGACCGAGCTCGCGCGCGGATCACCTGCTTCCCACTCGTCGAGCTGGCGCGCACAGTCGGCGACGGTCGCGGCCTTCGCGGTGAGCCGGACCTTGAGCCCCTCCCACCCGCTCGCCAGGAAGGCGAGCGTCGGCGTGTCCGGGCGCTCGAGCTGTTCGATCACGTGGTCGAGACGGTCGTTCAGGCCGCTCTCGCTCTCGCCCCACGTGCGCAGCACCCGGCTGGCGATGACCGCCGGCCTCGCCGCTGCGGGCGGCGAGGTCGGGCAGCACCGCCCGTTGCATCATGTCGTACATCTCGTGCGGCACGCCCGGCACGGCGTAGATCACCTTGTCGACGCCGTCCACGACGACCGGGCAGATCAGGCCGGGGGCGGTGCCCCGGGTCTGCGGGATGATGGTCGCGCCGACGGGCACGTCGGCCTGGCGGAGGTTGTTGTCGGTCATCGTCCGGCCGCGGGAGGCGAACATCGCCCGGATCACGTCGGCCGATCGCCTCGTCGCGCACGAGCGTCGAACGCCCATCACCGCGGCGATCGCCTGCGCGGGTCAGATCGTCGTGGGTGGGCCCGAGGCCACCGCACACGATGACGGCGTCGGCGTCGGCGAGCAGACGGCGCAGCTGCACGACGATCCGCTCGACGTTGTCGCCGACCTTGACCTGGACGAGCGAGTCGATGCCGTGCGCCGCGAGCTCGCCGCCGATCCACGCCGAGTTCGAATCGATGATCTGGCCGAGCAGCAGCTCGGTCCCGATGGCGAGGACGTCACAACGCACGGTGGCTCCGCCTCGCTCGGCCGTGTGTGGATCACCCGACGGTGCCCGCCACCGGTGTCGACTCGTCGATCGGCCGCATCTGCCGGGCGGCCCACAGGTACTGGGCACCGCTGACCACGGCGAGGATCACCGCCGCCCACAGGAACCCGTTCCACAACCACGTCGCGTCGAGTGCGGTGAGCGGCAGCAGCGCGAAGCCGACCGCCAGCTGCTGGCAGACCGTCTTGTACTTCGCCAGCTTGCTCGCCGGCACGCTGATGCCGCGGCCGCCGACGATCACGCGGTACACGCTGATGATCACCTCGCGGGCGGCGATGATGATCACCGGCACCACCCAGAACACGCCGATCGACACGAGCGTGAACATCGCGCCGAGCACGAGCACCTTGTCGGCGAGCGGATCGAGGAACGCGCCCGCCGAGGTGACCCCGTGGCGGCGGGCGATCCAGCCGTCGATGCCGTCGCTCAGCGCAGAAGATCACCCACAGGACGAAGGCGATCCACGAACCGCGATCGTGGTTCGGGATCACCCAGAACATCAGCGGCGACAGCAGCGAGCCGCCCGACGGTGACGGCGTTCGCCCAGGTGGCGATCTGGCTCGACTCGACCATCAGCGATCACCCCGGTCGCCCCGTCACTCGCCGTCCAGCAGCGACAGATCGAAGCCGGCGGCCACCAGATCGGGCCCGAGCGCATCGACGATCTCGACCTCGGCGAAGCTCCCCACGACGACATTCTTGACCGACGTGGACGATGCCGTCGATCTCGGGCGCCTCGCGATGCGTGCGGCCGACGCCCGGTGCGTCGACGAGCACCGACACGGTCGCGCCGATCAGCGCGTCGCGACGGTGTGCGGTGATGTCGTCCTGCAGCTCGCGCAGTTCGGCGAGTCGCTCGTCCATCAGCTTCGGATCGACGGCGCCGTCGAGGTCGGCGGCGTAGGTGCCGTCCTCGCGGCTGTAGGAGAAGAACCCGCACCAGTCGAGCTGCGCCTGCTCGACGAAGTCGAGCAGCTGGTCGTGGTCGGCCTCGGTCTCGCCCGGGATAGCCGACGATGAAGTTGCTCCGGAACGCCGCATCGGGCTCGCGGTCGCGGATGTCGGCGATGCGATCGAGGAACCGCTGGCCGTCGCCCCAGCGGCGCATCCGGCGCAGCAGCGGCTTGCTCACGTGCTGCAGCGACAGGTCGAAGTACGGCACGCCCGACGCGCAGATCACGTCGATCAGGGCATCGCTGACAGGTCGCTCGGGTAGAGGTAGAGCAGGCGGACACGATCGGTGACGGCGGCGACCGCCTCGACCAGCGGGACGATCGAGCCGGCACCGAGCTCGCCCGGGCGATCCTTGCCGTACGACGCGAGGTCCTGGGCGACGAGCACGATCTCGCGCGCCTCGAGCTGCTCGACCTCGGCGAGGATCGACGCCACGTCGCGGCTGCGTTGCGGGCCGCGGAAACTCGGGATCGCGCAGAACCCGCACGACCGGTCGCAGCCCTCGGCGATCTTCACGTAGGCCCACGGCACGGCCGACTTCGGGCGGGGCAGGTTGAGCAGGTCGAACGTCGGGATCGCCGTGCGCGACACGGGGATCAGCTTGCGCTTCGGCGCGCGGTGGCCGTCGCGGCCGTGGCCGTCGACGGCGTGGCCGGTGAACGACTGGCCGAAGCCGGCGACCTGGTCGACCTCGGGCAGCTCGGCGGCGAGTTCGTCGCCGTAGCGCTCGGCCATGCAGCCGGTGACCACCAGGCGCGAGCCGTCCATGCGGAGCTCGTCGAGCGCGAGGATCGTGTCGATCGACTCGCGGCGGGCCTCGTCGATGAACGCGCACGTGTTGACGACGACGAGGTCGGCGAGGGCCGCGTCGTCGGTCGCCTCCATGCCGTCGGCGAGCAGCGCACCGACCAACTTGTCGGAGTCGACGTCGTTCTTCGGGCAGCCCAGCGTCTCGATGTAGAACCGCTGTGACATGGTCAGCCACGCTATCTGTCAACCGCCGACCATCCCGGCGACCCGTCGTCACCCGGTGCGTCAGGATTTCCGGGCGACCGGTCCCGGAGACACCTGACGCAAACGAGGTTCGGACGGTCTACTGGTGGGCGAGGCGGAGGCCGGGGCGGGGCCAGCGGAACGACACGAGGCGGCCGGTGCTCGACAGCGTGACGTAGGCGGTGCGGAGATCGTCGCCGCCGAAGCAGATGTTGGTGGTCATCAGGTCGCCCGTGGCGTGATGCTCGACCTGGGTGCCGTCGGGCGAGATCGCCGTGATGCCGCCGTTGAACAGCGTGGCCGCGCAGACCCAGCCGTCACCGTCGACGGCGAGCGAGTCGAGGTACTGCATGCCGGGCAGGCCGCACAGCACGCCGCTCAGGTCGAGCGGGACGCGGTTCGGCGAGTTCGCCCGACTCCGACGACGGCGCGCCGGAACACCCGCCCGGTCGTCGTCTCGGCCCAGTACAGCGTGTCGGGTCGGGCGACAGGCCGATGCCGTTCGGGCCCTCGACCGGGAACACGACCTCCCGGATCTCGGACCCATCCGCCTCGGGCGTAGTAGATCGCCGTCAGGTCGCTGGTGCGGGCGGCGTGGTCGCGGATGCCGTGATCGGTGAAGTAGAACCCGCCGTGGCCATCCATCACCAGATCGTTCGGCGCCCGCAGCGGCCGGCCGTCGCACTCGGTGTACAGGTCGGTGACGGTGCCGTCGTGCGGGTCGACACGCTGGATCCGGCCCCCGATGTAGCGCTCGGGCACGAACGCCCCCGGGAACATCATCCCGCCGAACTCGGCCGGCGCGAAGCACCCGCCGTTGTTGCACAGGTAGATCGCCCCGTCGGGTCCGACCGCCGCGCCGTTCGGACCGCCCTCGATCTCGGCGATCGTCGTCTTGGTGCCATCGGGCGCGACCCGCGTGAGCCGCGGCCCGAACATCTCGACGAGCACGATCGATCCGTCGGGCATCGCGATCGGCCCCTCCGGAAATCGCAGACCGTCGGTGATCTCGGTGAGTTCGGGTGTGAGTTGCACAACGTCGGACATGGCGCTCATGTTGCCAAAGCTGCACCTCGTTCCCCCGAGCGGAGCCGTGCCACGCTTCCTCGATGAGCTACGACACCATCCGATCGTCGACGATCGGAGCGATCACCACGATCACGCTGGACCGACCCGACCAGCTCAACGCCTGGACACCGCACATGGCCGAGGAACTCGCCGACGCCATCGGACGCGCCAACGACGACCCGGCGGTCGGAGCGATCATCATGACCGGCGCCGGTCGAGGGTTCTGTGCCGGAGCCGACATGAACGCCGTGTTCGGCACCCGCCTCGAGCGGAACCGACCCGGGCAACGACACCGCCGGCGGTTCCGGCGGTATGCCGGCGGGCATCGACTGGGTGCAGTTGATACGTGAGTCGAAGCCGATCGTCGCGGCGATCCACGGCGCCGCGGTCGGGATCGGTATCACGATGGTCCTCCCGGCCGACGCGATCGTGGCGACGGTCGACGCGAAGATCGGTGTCGTGTTCATCAAGGTCGGACTCGTGCCCGAACTGGCGAGCACGCACTTCCTCGTCCAGCGGGTGGGTTGGGGGGCAGCCTCCGATCTGTGCCTCACCGGCAGGATCGTGCGCGGCGACGAGGCGGCTGCGCTCCGGCTCGTCGATCACGTGGTCGACGACCACGACGCGCCTGATCGCGAAGGCGACCGAGCTGGCCGAGGCGTTCGCGGCGAGCCCCACACCGCAAGCCCGGATGGTCAAACGACTGCTCACGGTCAACGGGGCCGAGACCGACCTTCACGCCGTCCAACGTCTCGAGAGTCGAGCTGCTGGCCGAGTGCTGGTCGACGCCCGAGCACGCCGAAGCCGTCGCGGCGTTCACGGAGAAGCGTCCGCCGCAGTTCCGCTGACGGCCAAGTCGTGCATCGGTGCCTGGCACCGATGCACGAGCTTCAGACTGGCCGTTCTGTTGGAGGAGTTCGAACTCCTCCACGGTCATCAGCACGGCGCGGGCCTTCGAGCCCTCGCTCGGGCCGACGACGCCCCGCTGTTCGAGCAGGTCCATGATCCGACCGGCGCGGGCGAAGCCGACCTTCAGCTTGCGCTGCAGCATCGACGTCGAGCCGAGCTGGCTGCGCACGATCAGCTCCATCGCCTGGCGCATCATCGCCGTGTCCTCGTCGTCGTCGCCGGCCGAGAACGCGTTGGCGTCGGACGTGACGTCGAGCGAATCGTCGATGCCCGCCATGCCCGCCATCCGCGCACCATCGGACGCGGGGTCCGGCGGCACGAGCGCGTTCGGCGGAGCGAGGCCCGTCTGGGCCGCGCCGTCGCTCGCCGCCCTCCTCGACGTCGTTCGAGTAGATCGGCTCGGGTGACTGCGCCCGCCAGTGCGCGACCACCTTGCGCACCTCGTCCTCGCTCACGAACGAACCCTGGATGCGGCTCGACACCGACGAGTTGCCGGGCAGGAGCAGCATGTCGCCCTTGCCGACCAGCTTCTCGGCGCCCGGCTGATCGAGGATCACCCGCGAGTCGGTGAGGCTCGACACGGCGAACGCCATGCGGGCCGGGATGTTCGCCTTGATCACGCCGGTGATCACGTTCACCGACGGACGCTGCGTGGCGACGATCAGGTGGATGCCGACCGCGCGCGCCTTCTGGGCGATGCGGGTGATCGACTCCTCGACGTCGCGGGCCGCCACCATCATCAGGTCGTTCAGCTCGTCGACCACGACCACGATGTACGGCAGGTGCTCGTACTCGATGTCCGTCCGAGCCCAGGCGGGGGCGACGATCTCGCCCTTGGCGAACGCCTTGTTGTAGCCGCCGATGTCGCGGAAGCCCATCTCCGACAGCAGGTCGTAGCGGCGCTCCATCTCCTTCACCGCCCAGCCGAGCGCGTTGGCCGCCTTCTTCGGGTTCGTCACGGGCTGCGTGAGCAGGTGCGGGAGCCGCTGGTACTGGCCCATCTCGACCTGCTTCGGGTCGATCAGGATCAGCCGGACGTCGTCGGGCGTCGTGCGCATCAGCAGCGACGTGATGATGCAGTTGATGCCGCTCGACTTGCCGGCACCGGTGGCGCCGGCGATCAGCAGGTGCGGCGTGGCGGCGAGGTCGAGGAACACCGCCTTGCCGGCGATGTCCTTGCCGACCGCCACCTCGAGCGGGTTGGTCGCCTTGGCCGCTTCGGGCGACGCCAGCAGGTCGCCGAGCGCCACCAGCTGACGCTGGCGGTTCGGCACCTCGACGCCGATCGCCGAGCGGCCGGGGATCGGCGCCAGGATGCGCACGTCGGTCGCCGCCATCGCGTAGGCGATGTCCTTCTGCAGGCTCGTGACCCGGGCGACCTTCACGCCGATGACCGAGCTCGAGTTCGTAGCGGGTCACGGTCGGGCCGACGGTCATCCCGACGAGCATGGTCTCGACGCCGTGCGAGGCGAGCGACTCCTGGAGCATGCGCCCGCGGGCCTCGACCTCCTTGCGGTCGATGGTCTGCTCGCCCGGCCGGTCGAGGAACGTCATCGGCGGCAGGATCCACTCGCCGACCCGGGCGCCGTCGGGCGACGCCACACCGGGCTGGCTGCCGACCGACACCTTCGGCTTGGGCCCGCGCGACCGCTTCGTCGGGTTCGCCGGGCACGTCGATCGCCGAGTCGTCGTCGTCCTGGGCGAAGTCGTACAACGTGGCCGCCGGCCCTGCCGTCGGAGCTCGGTCGGCCGCAGGTTCCTCCGCTCGATCGCTGCTCAGCGTGGTGATGTTGCTGAGACCCGATTTCGTCCATCGTCCCACCGGCATGCGCGATCGTGGCGAGGAAGCCGCCGGTGTGCGACGCCATGGTCCGCATCGAGGTCTGGGTGATGAGCAGCGCGCCGCCGACGAGCACGACCAGGAGCACCACCGTGGCGCCGACCGGGCCGAGGAGCGCCTTCGAGGGGCTCGGCCACGAGCGCCCCGAGCCATCCGCCGGCGTGTTCGAGCAGATCGACGTCGGCGGTGAGTTCGTCGGGCCCGCGGAACACGTGCAGCAGACCGAGCGACGCCGCGGCGACCATCGTCCAGCCGACGCCGAGCCGGACCGGACTCGACGTGCGCGCCGCGGCGGACCAGCGACACGCCGATCGCCGACGAGCACCACCGGTACCGCATAGCGGCCGAGCCCGGCGAGCCAGCCGAACAGCGTCTCGACGCCGCGGCCCAGCGGACCGGCGAGGTCGAAGTACATGGCGAGCCCGAGCAGGACCGCCGGCCCGATGAGCCCGAGGCCGAGGAACTCGTGCTCCCGCCCGGCGACCGCCTCGCGCATCTCGGCGTTCGCCCGCGTCCGGCGCGAGGCCTGCTCGATCGGGCGGCGTGGCGTCGCGAACCGACCCCGACGAGCTCGATCCCGCCTTGCGCCGATCCGGCCTTGCTCGATCCGGTCTTGCCTCGATGCCGGTCTTGGTCGTTCCGGGCTTGGTCGTTGCGGGCTTCGGCCGCGACGAGCCCGCCGCCGCTTGGACGAGCGGGTCGGCTCGCGAGCTGCGCTTCTTGGACGATCCCCAGTTGGACATGGCTGTCTCCACCGTACCAACCGCCGACACTCGCTCGCCGTTACCCCTGCCGGAACGGCGCGTCACGACGTCGGCCGAGATCGGGACGCGGCGATCGCGTCGTCCCAGCTCAGACGGGTTCGACGCTCTGGATCGCCCCGTTCGGGGCCGACCACGATGTCGAGCGAACCGCCCTCGTCCGACCGCGCCGACACGACGTAGCGGACGGTGCCGTCGGGCCCGCCCTCGACGCTGACGGACTCGATGGTGGCCGTCGGCAGCTCCTCGGCGATCGGCCGACAGCAGGAGATCGTCGTCGAAGGTCAGCGCCGACGACACGAACGTGTTGCCCCTCCGCTCCGTCGAGCGTCGGGCCGGGGACCTCGAGTGCACCGTCGACGAACACGTAGGGCACGGCCTTCGGTCGCCTCGTCGATCGCCACGAACACGTTCGTCAGCTGCGAGCGTCGCCGTCGACCTCGAAGAACTCCTGCGGCCCGCCGAGTTCGGCCTCGACCGCCTCGACCGCACGCCGCAGGTCGACCGCCATGGCGGCCGTGTCCGACGCACCACGCCTCGGCCGGCGACACGGTGGGATCGCCCGACGTTCCGGCAACGGTCGTCGCAGCCGGATCGCCGCTGCCGCATCGCCGCCGCTCGAGCAGCCGACGAGCACCGATGCGCCCACCGACGCCGGCCATCACGATGGAGCGCAGCCGCGTCACGTCCGTCTCCCCGACGCCCTCACCCGACAGGTCACCCGGTCCGCCGGGTCAGGTCTCCATCACGACGGGCACGATCATCGGCCGGCGCTTGGTGCGCTCGCTGACGAACTTGCCGGCCGCGCGGCGCACATCACGTTCGAGGGCCTCGACGTCGCGCACGCCGTTCGACAGCGACTTCTCGACCGCGTCGGCGATCGTGTCGCACGCCTCGTCGAGCAGGTCCTCGGCCTCGGGCGCGTACACCCAGCCACGGGTGATGATCTCCGGACCGACGAGCACCTTGCCGGTCTGCACGTCGACGGTGACCACCACGACGACCACACCCTCCTCGGCGAGCTTCTGCCGGTCGCGCAGCACGCCCTGGCCGACGTCGCCGACGATGCCGTCGACGTAGAGGTAGCCGCTCGGCACACGGCCGACCGGCTGCAGGCCGCCGTCGGTCAACTCGATCACGTCGCCGTCCTCGCAGAGCACGACGTGGTCGCGGGCGACGCCCATCAACTCGCCGAGCCGGGCGTTGGCGACCATGTGGCGGTATTCGCCGTGGATCGGCACGAACCACTCGGGGTTGACGATCGACAGGTACGTCTTGATGTCGTCGGCCTGGGCATGGCCGGTGGCGTGGACGTCCATCACGCCGGAGTGGACCACTTCCGCACCGAGGCGCAGCAGCCCGTCGATCACCTTGTTGACGTTGCCCTCGTTGCCCGGGATGGCGTGGCTCGACAGCACGACCACGTCGTTCTCGTTCAGCTTGAGCCACTTGTTCTCGCCCCGCGCCATCAGGCCGAGCGCCGACATCGGCTCACCCTGCGACCCGGTCGAGATGATGCACACGGCCCGGGTCGAAGCGTGTCGATGTCGTCGATGTCGACGATCGACGACTCGGGGATGTCGAGCACGCCCAGATCGATGCCGAGCCGCACGTTCTTCTTCATGCTCAACCCGAGCGTGGCGATCACCCGACCGTCGGCGATCGCCGCCGTGGCGATCTGCTGGATGCGGTGGAGGTGGCTGGCGAAGCTGGCGGTGACGATGCGCTTGCCGCGCTGCTGCGCGAAGAGGGTGCGCAGCACGCTGCCCACGCTCGTCTCGCTCGGCGCGTAGCCGTGCTCCTCGGCGTTCGTCGAGTCGCTCATCAACAAGCGGATGCCGGGGCCCTTGGCGAGCTGGCCGAGGCGGGCGAGGTCGCAGCGCCGATGGTCGACCGGGGTCAGGTCGATCTTGAAGTCGCCGGAGTGCAGCACGACGCCCTGCGACGTGTGGACGGCGATCGCGTGGGCGTGGGGCACGGAGTGGGTGACCGGGATGAACTCGATGTCGAACGGCCCGACGTGACCGTCTCGCCGTCGCCGACCGGATGCAGGTCGGTGCGCTTGGTCAGGCCCGCCTCGTCGATCCGGTTCCGGGCGAGGCCGAGCGTGAGGCGCGGATCCGTAGATCGGCAGCGGATCGTCGCGGAGGTCGCCGATGCCGTCGCCGTCGCGCAGCAGGTACTGGATGGCGCCGACGTGGTCCTCGTGGCCGTGGGTGAGAACGAGCGCCTCGATCCGCTGTGCGTTCTCCCGCAGGTAGGTGAAGTCCGGCAGGATCAGGTCGATCCCGTGCATGTTCGCGTCGGGGAACATCAACCCGCAGTCGATGAGCACGATCGAGCGATCGGGATCGTCGACCGCGCCCTGCTCGATCGCCATGCAGTTGCGGCCGATCTCGCCGAGCCCGCCGAGGAACACGACCCGCACGGGCGTGCCGGCCGGTCGCCTGCGTTGCCGACCGTGACGCGGTCTGCGAGGTCGGCGTCAGCCACGTGCAGCGACCAACCGGTCGTAGACCTGTCGGGCGGCGGCTTCGAGTCCGTCGGGGGTGGGACCCATCGGCGAGCGGCACTCTCCGACGTCGTGACCGAGCGTGCGCATCATGGCCTTCGACGGTACCGGGTTCGGCGCCAGGTCGCCGGTTTCGAACTCGAAGCTCTCCAACTGGCGGGCGTTGATCCGTTGCGCCGTCAGCACGTCGCCGCGTTCCCAGGCATCGAACATCTCGACCTGATCGGGCGCGCACCAGTGTGTCGCCACGCCGATCGCGCCGACGGCACCGATCGCGAGCAGCGGCAGCGTCATCGCGTCGTCGCCCGAATAGACCTCGAAGTCGGCAGGGGCGTTGGCCTTGACCGCCGCGGTGGCACCCGGGTTCCCGGCGGCGTCCTTCACCCCGACGATGTTGGGCACGTCGGCGGCCAGGCGGACCAGCGTGGTGCTGTCGATCTTGCGCCCCGTGCGGACCGGGATGTCGTAGAGCACCACCGGGAGATCGGTGGCACCGGCGATCGCCCGGAAGTGGGTTTCGAGCCCGGCCTGCGACGGCCGGCTGTAGAACGGGCAGACGGCCAGCACGCCGGCGATGCCGAGCTTGCCGGCCTCCTCGGTGAGGCCGATGTCGAGGCCGGTGTTGTAGCCGGTGGTGCCGGCGAGGATGGGCACCGTGACGGCGGACGCCACCGTTTCGAACAGCGTCAGCTTCTCGTCGATCGACAGCGTCGGCGACTCGCCCGTCGTGCCGCACACGACGAGGCCCTCGTTGCCCTGCTCGACCAGCCACTTCGCGAGGCGGACCGCGGCATCGACGTTCAGGTCACCCTCCGCGTCGAACGGCGTGACCATCGCCGTGAGGACGCGACCGAAGCGGGGCATCAGAAGCTCCCTTCGCCGGCGCGGTCGATGCCCTGGGTGAGCATGAGGTCTTCGTGCAGTTCCATCCAGACATCGTGGTAGCTACCGCACATCACACCGGTGAACATATTCGATTCGCCGTCCTGGATCCGGACGAGCACCGATTCGAGGCGCGGGCCGTACGGCGCCATCCGGTCGAACACGTGCGCCGAAGAGGGCGATCGCCGGTTCGGCGGCGGCGTGGAGATGGGCGAGATTCTCGAGCACCGCCGCGTCGTATCCGGCGTCGGAATGATCGTTCGCGTTCACCGTTGAACTTGACGACCTGCCACGCCCCGCAGAGCTCCTTGAAGTGCTCGTTGAGGGCGAGGAACTGCTGGTACGCATCGGTGAGGTCGGGGTTCGGCACGACGGGCGCCACGTCCTCGCGCAGGAGTTCGAGGTGCCGCGCCCGACCAGCTCGGGGTGAGTTGCCAGAGCGCACGGGGCTCACGGAACTGCACGTGTTCGTCGGCGGACCAGTGCGCGAGATGCGCTTCGACGTCGCTCGACGGCGACCCGGTCATGTCGGCCAGCGTGTCGGTGGTGGCGAATCCCTTGATCCGCAACGCGTGCAGCGTGCGGAACGTCTCGGTCGATCGATGCGCCATCGCCGGTCGATGCTACCGACACCCCGTTTGCGTCAGGATTTCGGAGGACCTGTCCCTCCGAAATCCTGACGCAAACGACGATTTGGGGGGCCGGCCTGCCGGTCAGGGGCGGCGGGCCCAGATGAGGATCCGCTTGAACGGGTAGAAGTACGGCGCCACGTCGCCGATGCGGCGGAGCAGCGCGGCGCGGTACGCGTCGACGAAGGGCTCGTGCAGGTCGGCGGGGAGCCGTTCGAAGAACCGGTTGAGGTTGGTGCCGCGCACCCACTCGACGACGTCCGACGACGAGTCGAGCACGTGCGGATAGACGCGCAACGTCACCTGCTGCGTCTCGTAACCGAGTTCGAAGAGGATCCGGGCGTACTCCTCGGGGGCGAGGACGTTGCACGCCGACGGGTCGGCGGGAACCTGTCCGCCGAGCGCGTCGAGGAACGGCTCGGTGGCGCCGACCTCGTTCGCCACGACGTGCGAATCGTGTGATCCGTTGGCGGGCACCTGAACGGCCAGCTGACCACCGGGCGCGAGCGCGTCGGTCCAACGGCGCAGCACCTCCTCGTGCGTCGGGCACCCACTGCAGGCTCGCGTTGGCCAGCACGAGGTCCCAGCCACGGTGCGATTCGCTCGTGGTCGTCCACGTGGCGAGGTCGCCGCGCTCGAAGCGCGACGTCCATGTCGCCCGGCAGCACGAGCCCGTCCGTCCGCTCGAGCATGGCCGGCGACGAATCGACGCCGACGAGCGTGGTCGCCCCGAGCCGAGCGGCCGCCTCCACGCTCAACGCTCCGTCGCCGCACCCGAGATCGACCATCCGACGGACCGTGGTCGCGTCGACCAGATCGACCAGATCCCAGAAGGGCTGCGCCCGTTCGGCCGCGAATCGTCGGTACTGGTCGGGGTCCCAATCGCTCATGGGAGCCAGCCTACTTGTATCTAACTTGTATTGTCCAGATTCAGGTGGGCGTCAGGCGGCGGCGAGCGGGACGGGCGGCAGCGCCACGACCTCGCCGATCGACGGGTCGCCGGCCAGGTACTCGGATGGCTCCCGCGCCGCGCTGCACGTGCGGCTCCGCCAGACGACGTACATCGCGGCACCGATCACGATCGGCATCACGTACGTGATCGCCCGGTACACGAGCACCGCGGCCAGTGCGCCCGCCGGGGCCGCACCGGCGGCGACGAGGGCACCCGTGAGCCCGGCCTCGATCACGCCGACGCCGCCGGGCGTGGGGATGAACGAGCCGAGCAGCGTGACGATGAAGTACACCCGCAGGAACTCGACGTTGCCGAGTTCCCCGCCGATGCCGACGCTGCGGAGGGCGATGAGCAGGACCGCGGCACTGCACAGTTGGGCGATGACCGTGCGCCCCACGACCCCCCAGGGCCGCGCGGCGACCGAACGAAGACCCGTGCGGACGTCGTCGATCCCCGTTTCGGGATCGACGTGGTCGGCCCCCGGGAAGCGGCGGCCGAGGCGGGCGCAGACGCGGCGACACCGTGCGACGGCCCAGTCGTGGATCCGATCGGATCCGAGCACGACGGTCCAGACCGCGATCGCACCGATCACGACGGTCGCGCAAATCCCGGCGACCACGAAATCCATCGATTCGGGCGAGCGCTGCGTCAGGTCGATGCCGAGCGCGAGGAGTGGCAACGTCCAGGTCACGAACACCGAGGCGGCGCTGGTGGCGATGAGTGCGACCGCGAACGTCGCGGTCGGGATCGACCGGTCACGGGCCACCGACCATCGCAGTGCGGTGCCGACGGCGCCGCCCATCGGGAGACCCTTGCTGGCTGCGACGCCCGTTTCGTGGAGCAACGCGGCGTCGCTGTATCTCGGCGCGCCGAGCAGGCCCGGTAGATGTCGATGCGGATGACGCGCTCGGCCAGGCCGACGACGACCAGGGTCACCACGATCCACAGCGGCATCGAGCGCAACTCGCCGGCCGCGGCGACGATCGTCGTCCGTTGTAGCCACACGGCCGTCAGGAGGAGGACTCCACACGCCACGACGGCGATCCGTCGGGAGACCTCCGCCCGGACGTTGCGGGCGGTGGCGGGGACCATGCAACAGCATCGGCACGGAACCTGCCGCGATGAAGCGCGAATCGGTCGGTCACACCGAATTCACACCCGTCGGAGTTCGGCGTCGGGTGTCGTCAGCGCGAGCCGACGCCGCGGTCGAGTTCGAACTTGGTGAACTCCTCGCTGGTGTCCTCCCAGTCCTCGAACTGGATGACGCCCATCTCCTCGAAGCGGTGGCGCAGCCACAGGTCGTTGCGATCGAGGAGGCCGAGCTTCTTGCAGTTCGGCACGATCTTGGAGAACAGCATCTGCTGGAACACGTCGCGCATCGGGTCGCGCAGCACGATCGGCAGCACGTCGCGCGGGGCGACGCCCATCTGCTCCCACACCTCCTGGCGACAGGAACCGGTCGCGCATGCGCACCGCCGCCTCGTAGGCGAACTCCTGGCGGTCCTTCATCTCGGCGTCGGTCATGCCGTCGTAGACCTCCTTCAGCGAGAGCACGCCGAAGGCCACGTGGCGGGCCTCGTCGCTCATCACGTAGCGCAGCATCTTCTTCAGCAGCGGCTCCTCGGTCATCTGGTGCATGAAGCCGAACGCGGCGAGCGCCAGACCCTCGACCATCACCTGCATGCCGAGGTACGTCATGTCCCAACGGGAGTCGTTGATGATGTCGTCGAGCAGCATCCGCAGGTGGGCGTTGACCTGGTAGCCGCCACCCATCTTCTCGTCGAGATAGCGGGCGAACACCTCGACGTGGCGGGCCTCGTCGACGACCTGGGTCGAGGCGTACAGCTTGGCGTCGTACCACGGCACCGTCTCGGTGATCTTGGCGGTGCACAGCAGCGCACCCTGCTCGCCGTGGAGGAACTGCGACAGCGTCCACTTGCGGTTCTGGATGCCGAACGCCAGCCACTCCTTCTCGCCCCAGTGGCCGATCACCGTGTCGTCGTAGAGGTTCGGATCGATGCCGGCGGCGATGCCGACCTGGTCGCCCGCCACGACCTTCTCGAGGTCGACCTCGATCGACCAGTCGAGGTCGGTGGTGGCGTTCCACTGTCCGGTCTTGGCCTTCTCGTAGAGCTTGCGGAGCTGCGGCCGCTGCAGCGAATAGTCCCAGGTGAAGATGGCGTCGGCGTTGTCCTTCACCGCGTGCTCGACCTCGTTCGGCGATCGGTGTTGGAGACGGCGAGGATCGCCTCGAGGTCGTCGAGATCGGCGCGGCCGATGATCGATTCGGTCGTGCCGGACTCGGTGGTGACGGGATCGTGCTCGGTGATGCTCATGGCTGCGACTCCTGGGTGGGGGCTCGAAGGTCGGTCAGGACAGGGAGGAACGGGCGGAGGAACTGGCGCGCCGACTGTTCGTCGCCGAAGTCGACCACCGGGGACGGCGCGAGGAAGTACGAGATGACGAGTCGGGCGACGATGTCGATCAGCACCCGCGACTGCGGCCGCGGCAGGAACTCGTCGGCGAAGGGGATGAGGTACGCGGTGGCGACGCGGATGATCCGCGGCAAGCCTTCGACGGTGAGTTCCCCGAGAACGGCGCCCGGCTCGGACGCCAGCATGAGCGCGAGGTGGTCGTCGCCGCGCAGCTCGCGGGTGGCGCACGTGACGGTCCGCACCAGCAGGTCCTCGAGCGACGTCGCGCCCTCGATCTGGCGGAGCAGCACGGTGAAGAACCGGTCGAGTTCGTACACCCGATGGGCCTCGAAGATGACGTCGCGCCCGCCTGGGAAGATCCGGTACATCGTGGCCCGCGAGACGCCGGACTCCCGGGCGATGTCGTCGACGGTGACCTTCTCGATGCCCCACCGTTCGCAGCACCGCTTCACCGCGTCGAGGACAGCCACCTCGGTCGGCGCCCACTCGCGCCGACCGCTGCCCGCACGCACGGTGCCCGCCGCACCACCGGTTCCCGTCATGGGTGAGACAATAAGACGAAAAGCGTCTCACTGTCAACCCTGCCCTCGTGCCACCGCACCGTCGGACTCCCGTGGCCCGTCGCCGGGGTAGCTTTCGGCCAGCGTGAACCACTACCCCGAGGAGACTCTCATGCGACGCTCCGTCAAACTTTCCGCCAACACCCGTTTCGGCCGCCGGCTCGTGCCGGTGCTGGCGGTCGGCGCCCTCGTCCTCGCCGCATGCGGCAGCGACGACGACGCCGCTGACACGGCCGACACCACCGCCGGCTCCGCGGCTCCTGCGGACACGACCGCCGATTCCGGCGCTCCTGCCGACTCCGCCGCCCCGGCCGCGGCGCCGGCGACTGCAGCGCCACGCTCGAACCGGGCACGCTGACGATCGCCACCGGTGACCCGGCGTTCTCCCCCGTGGGTCATCGACGACGCACCCGAGACGGGCGAGGGCTTCGAGGCCGCCGTCGCGCTGGCCGTCGCCGGGGAGATGGGCTACGAGGGCGACGCCGTCGTGTGGACCCGGACCACGTTCGACGAGGCGATCCAGCCCGGCCCGAAGACGTTCGACATGAACCTCCAGCAGTACTCCATCACCGCGGAGCGCCAGGAGAACGTCGACATGTCGCTCCCCTACTACACGAGCAACCAGGCGATCGTCGCGCTCGAAGGTTCGCCGGCGGAGGGCGCCACCACGGTGGCCGACCTCGTGGACGTGAAGTTCGGCGCCCAGGCCGGCACGACCAGCCTCGACTTCATCAACGACGTGATCAAGCCGACGACGGAGCCGTTCGTCTACGACGACAACGCCGGGGCGAAGGCGGCGCTCGAGGCGAACCAGATCGACGCCGCCGTGTTCGACCTGCCGACGGCGCTGTTCGTGTCGGGTGTCGAGATCGAGGGCAGCAGCGTCGTCGGCCAGTTCCCCGCCTCGGCCGGCGGCACCACCGACGAGTTCGGTTTCGTGCTCGACAAGGGCAGCGCCCTCACCGGTTGCGTCAACGACGCGATCACCGCGCTCACCGACTCCGGTGAACTCGACGCGATCCAGCAGGAGTGGCTGTCGGACACCACCGGAGCACCGGTCATCTCGGTCGACTGACCGGGCTGACAGAGCCGACCGGCACGCCATCCGATGACCGCCACCACGACCCGGCGCGCCGCCTACGAGCGGGCGCAACGCCGTCGTGCCGCGATCATCGCCACCGCGAGCACGATCATCGTCGTCACGGCGTTGATCGTGCTCGTGCCGCGGGCGTCGGGCTGGCAGAAGGTGCGCCAGGCGTTCTTCGACGGCGACGTGTTCATCGACTCGTTCCCGCGCCTGGTCGACGCGTTCTGGCTCGACGTGAAGATCCTGCTGTGGTCGACCCCGTTGATCCTGATCGTGTCGCTGCTCGTCGCCCTCGCCCGCAGCGTCCGCAGCCCCGCCGCTTTCCCGCTGAAGGCGTTCGCGGTGGTCTACACCGACGTCATCCGCGGCATCCCGGTGATCCTGCTGATCTTCCTCATCGGGTTCGGCGTACCGGGCCTGCGGATCGTCTCGCGCACGTGGTCCGATCCGGTCATCTGGGGCACGGTGGCGCTCGTGCTGTCGTACTCGGCGTACGTCGCGGAGATCATCCGGGGTGGGATCGACGGCGTGCACGAGAGCCAGCGGGCGGCCGCCCGGTCGCTCGGCATGACGTCCCACCAGGCGATGAACACCGTGGTGCTGCCGCAGGCGTTCCGCAACATCGTGCCGCCGATGATGAACAGCTTCGTCAGCCTGCAGAAGGACGTGGCGCTGGTCAGCGTGATCGGTCCCGTCGAGATCCTGCGCCAGGCCGGCATCGACAAGTCGAAGTTCGCCAACTTCACGCCGTACGTCGCGGCGTCGCTGATCTTCCTGGCGATCACGATCCCGTGCACCCGCCTCGCCGACCATCTCCTGGCGCGTGAGCGTCGGCGCACCGGCGCCACGACGATCTCGTGATGACGGCGAGCCCGCTCGACCCGTTGCTGGTCTTCCGCGGCGTCCGCAAGTCGTTCGGCGCGGCCACCGTGCTCGACGGCATCGACCTCACCGTCGGCCCGGGCGACGTGATCACGCTGATCGGAGCGTCGGGCTCGGGCAAGTCGACGCTGCTGCGGTGCATCAACCTGCTCGAGCCGATCGACGACGGCACGATCATGTTCGACGGCGTCGACATCGCCGAGCCGGGCATCGACGCCGACCCGATCCGCCGCCGCATCGGGATGATCTTCCAGAGCTACAACCTGTTCCCGCACATGAACGTCACCGACAACGTGGCGATCGGGCCGCGCAAGGTGCTCGGCACCGACAAGGCGACCGCGCGGCGCGACGCGGCGGGCCATGCTGACCCGGCTCGGGCTGGCCGAACGCGCCGATGCCTATCCCGACCAGCTGTCCGGCGGGCAGCAGCAACGCGTCGCCATCGCCCGGTCGTTGGCGATGCACCCCGACGTGATGCTGCTCGACGAGATCACCTCGGCGCTCGATCCCGAGCTGATCGGCGAGGTGCTCGACGTCGTCCGCGACCTCAAGGCCGGCGGGATGACGATGCTGTTCGCCACCCACGAGATGGCCTTCGCCCGCGAGATCAGCGACCGGGTGTGCTTCCTGCACCGGGGTCAGATCCTGGAGGAGGGCCCGCCGGAGCAGATCTTCGGTGCGCCGGCCGAACCGCGCACCCGCGAGTTCCTCCAGCGCGTCATCGACGCCGGCCGCCTCTGACCGGATGCCGAACTCCTACGCACGATCGAGGGAGAACTCCATCACCTGGGTGAGGCGGACGTTGTTGCCCGACGGATCGCGGAACGACGTGTCGACCCCGTACGGCTGCGCGGTCGGCGGATCGTTGAAGACGACGCCACGCGCCGACAGGTCGTCGTAGCTCGCCTGGCAGTCGTCCGTCGTGAGGAACAGCGTGCCGCCGGCGCCCTTGGCCACGAGTTCGGCGAGCTGCGCGCTGCCGTCGGCATCCAACATCGGCGGGCCGGGAATCGGCATCAGGACGAGGCCGATGTCGTCCTGGCCCACGGGCCCGACCACGAGCCACCGGAAATTCCACTCCTCCATCGTCACGTCGGCGCGCACCTCCCAACCGAGCGTGCGCGTGTAGAACGCAAGTGCCTCGTCCTGGTCGTGCACCCAGAACTGGGCATTGGCAATCGTGATCATGGTTCCTCCTCGGGGTTCGTGTGTGAGCACGATCGACGTTACGGAACGCGCTCGCGCGCGGCTTCTCGAAACGTGCGGTTTCCCGGGCGTCCGTAGGCCGAGGCCACACAGTCGGGGATGCGGATCAATCGTGCGGCCGGCGGGAACGAATGGCGGTAGTCGAGCGGCGCGGTGCCGTACATCCGTCGAAAGCTCGTGATGAACGACCCGAGACTCGACAAGCCCACCGCGACGCAGATCTCCGTGACCGTGCGGTCGGTGTTGCGCAGCAGCGCCGCGGCCCGTTCGAGTCGGCGGGTCAGGAGATACTGATGCGGTGACTCACCGAACGTGCGACGGAACTCCCGGCTGAAGTACGCAGGCGACAACGCCGCGGCTCGCGCCATGTCGGCCACGGTGAGCGGCTCGAAGTAGCGCGCATCGGCGAGGTCCTTCGCCCGGAGGAGATGCCGGGCGGGCGGCGGCACCATGGCGCCAGTCTCGCGGATCAGCTGGAGACGCCGCAGACGACGCCGCGGTTGAGACAGTCGGCGACCTCGCCCGCCAGCTTGTCCTGGTCCCACACGTTCCAGAAGTCGGCATGCCCGGTGCGGATCGATCCCGACGCCAACGAGAGCCCCTCCGGGTCGACCGGCGGATAGTCGATCGCCACCTGCAGTTGGGGAACCGGCACGGGATGGTCTTCAGGACAGCCGTCGGTGCCGTACACGGCGTGGGTCTGGTCGGCCGAGTGTCCGGCGTCGTCGCTGATCAGGTTCTCGCCGTCCCAACAATCGGGGAACGTCACGATCATCCGCAGCGTCGAATTGGCCGGACACACCGGCGGGTCGACTTCGCGCACCGCCGACGTCCCGCACGACCAGGCGACGACGTCGGTCGACTGCGCGCGCTCGGCGTGGGCGTCGCCGCCGATCATCATCAGTCCGGCCGGATAGGGCACGACGTCGGCCGGGTCGACGCCGGATCCGGGTCGGTAGTAGCCGGTCATCCCGGTCGGTTCGACCCGCGCCCCGTCGGCATCGAGCAGCGCCGGGGCCCAGTACGAGGCCGTGTCGAGGCGTTGGGAGCAACTCGTGGACGCCCCGCTGACCGCGTCGTAGTCGGGCGTGGCATCGACGGCGTCGTTGCCGAAGAAGTTGTGCTGATGGCTCTCGCCGGGCTGGTCGGGAAACACGATCGGATCGTCGAACGCGACGTGGCTCAGCGTGCACTGCACGATGAACTGCGGCACATTGCCCTGCGGCCCCCGATGTTGCGGATCGGGTGTGGCCGATGACGTCCCGTCCGAGCCGCCGCCGCACCCGCCGATGAACGTGGCCGCGACCACCACGGCCGCCAATCCGCCGATCGATCGCGTTGCGATGAGCGAACGGACCGCCAGTCGAAGCGGCTGGGCCGCTCGCTCATCGCAAGGGTGGGCGAGGGCACGGGAGCGCGGTGCTCGATTCAGCTCGCCGGCTTGTCGGGCACGGTGATCGCCGCGAGGTCGACGGCCGGCGGCATGTTGACGGCCGGGTTCGCGGGTGCGGTGGCCGCATCGGGCATGCCGTCGAGCAGCGGCGGTTCGGGCGTCGGTGCGGTCTGGTAGTCGACCGATGGCGGCGCCGTCGCGACGTCGTCGAGCCAGCTCGCCACGTTGAGATCGCTCGCCAGGTAGTCGCCACCGCTCCCCTCGCCCTCACACGGCAGCAGCGCCTCGATGTCGGCGGGTGCGCTCGTCGTGAACGTGTTGCCGGCGAAGCAGTTGCCGAGGCCGGTGGGGTCGATGATCGACAGGTCGGTCGCCACCGCCGACATCGCGAGGTCGGCGATGCCGCTGCCTTCGACGACGTTGCCGACGACCGAGTTGTTCTGCGGCGTCCAGAAGATCGGCTCGAGAGTATCGGGATCGGCGAGCGGCTTGTTGCGCGTCTCCGAACAGGGCAGATCCCACTCCTCCGGGGTCGGCTCGATGTCGTTCGGCTCGAACTCGGCGAACGGGACGAGGGCGATGCCGGTCTTGGCGTGGTCGAACACGCGGTTGCGTTCGATCACGTCGGCGATACCACCCTCGACGATGATCCCGTTGTTCATGGCGAGGATCGCGTCGTCGATGGCCGGCGTGTCGGTCTGGTTGTTCGAGTACACGAGGTTGCCGACCACGGTCAGTTGGCGTTGCGGGTAGCACAGCTCGTAGGTGCCGGAGTTCGAGTTGATGCCGGCCCGGTTGTTGTTGAAGCGGCTGTTGATGATGTAGAGGTTCCCGCCAGAGTCGGTGCCCGAGTACCCGAGGCCGTTGTACTCGGAGATCACGTCGTCGATCACCGCGTCGCACATGAAGCACTGGCCGATGTAGAACGCCGGCGTCGGGGCTGCCGCTGGCGTACGAATGCTCCAACAGGCCGTGGGTCGAGTCGTAGGCGTAGATGCCGTAGTCACCGTTGCGGACCGCCGTGAGGTACGACCCGCGGTAGCCGTCGACGCCCGTCCAGAAGAAGCCGTTGTTGGTGTAGTTGCGGGCGGTCAGGTTCTCGATCGCGACGCCGTGGGCGCCGAGCACCCGGATGCCGTTGTCGAGTTCGAACTCACCGTCGAGGATCACCTCGTTGCGGTCGAGCCCACGGATCGTCAGCTCGTCGGTCTCGACGTTGACGGCCTCGTTGTAGACGCCGGGCGAGATCAACACGAGGTCGCCGGGTGACGCCGCTTCGACGGCCTCGGTGATGGTCGGGAAATCGGCGGGAACCGCGATCGTGGCCCCCTCACCAGTCGGGCTGCTGCCTTCGGGGCTGGTGCCGTCCGGGCTGGTGTCGTCAGGGCTGCTGTCATCGGTGTCACCGCCGGCCGGCTCGCTCGCGCCGGGCGCATCGGTGCCGCTCGACGACGTGTCGTCGCTGCCCCCGCAGGCGGCGAGAATGCTCATCCCGACCGCGGCGAGGATGCCGACTCGAACCAGTAACGAATGCTTGGCGATCACCCGCCGAGTATTGCCGACGCAGCGGTGCGGGCACAATCGATCCGGCGGCCCCGGACCGAGCAGAACGGTCAGGCTTCGGCGGGCAACACGACGACCGTCCCGATCATCCCGGCCGTCGCCGTCCCGTGGATCGAGCAGTAGTACGCGAACGTTCCGGGCGTGTCGAACACGTGGCGAATAGGTGGCGCCGGGATGGAACACCTCGTTCTCGGCACCCCACTCCTGGCCGGCGTCGGCGGGCAGCACGTCGTGCTCGTTGCGGCCACGGGCCTCCCACAGCACCTCCGTTCCCGCCGTGATCTCGACGGTCTCGGGCTGGTAGTAGTTGTCGAGCGCGGCCACGTCGACCACGAGACCGTTGGGCTCGACCGGGGTCACGGTGGTGGCCGGGGCCGCCGGTGCCAAGCCGCCAGCGTCTGCACCCTCCGCGCCTGCTTCGGGTCCGTCGGGACCATCGGGGTTGCACGCGGCGAGCACGCTCGCGGCCATCGCGATCGCCGCGGCTGCCAGCGAATCAGTCTGCGGAACGAACGCGCCATCAGGCGTCCATCAACTGCGTGGCGAACTCGTCGCGCAACGTCTTCTTCGAGAACTTGCCGACGCTCGTCTTCGGCACCTCGTCGATCCACACCACACCCTTCGGGAGCTGCCACTTGGCGACCTTGCCCTCCAGATAGGCGATCACGTCGGCTTCGGTCAACGTCGAACCGGGCGTGCGCACGACGCAGGCCAACGGCGCCTCGCCCCACTTCGGGTGGACGACGCCGACCACCGCGGCCTCGGCGATCTCGGGATGGCCCATCAACTCGTTCTCCAGCTCGACCGAACTGATCCATTCCCCGCCGGACTTGATGAGATCCTTCGTCCGGTCGACGAGGCGGATCCGGCCGCGGGCGTCCATCGTGGCGACGTCGCCCGTGCGCAGCCATCCGTCGGCGGTGAAGCTCTCCGCCGAACGTGGGTCGTCGTAGTAGGCGGCCGCGATCCAGTTGCCGTGGCACTGCAGTTCGCCGCTCGTCTCGCCGTCCCACGGCACCTGCTCGACCGTGTCGGGAACGACGACCCGGCACTCGACACCGAAGGCGATCCGGCCGACCTGGGTCCGCAGGTCGGCCTGTTCGTCGTCGCCGAGCAGCTCCTGGTCGGCGTCGAGGCGGCACACCGACGCGACCGGGCTCGTCTCGGTCATGCCCCACGCCTGCAGGATCGGCAGGCCGGTCTGCTCGCGGTAGGCCTCCGACAACGCCCGCGGCACGGCCGATCCGCCGCACGGGATCGCCCGCAGCGACGACGTGTCGCGACCCTTCAATTCCGGCAGCACCGCCATCCAGATCGTCGGCACGCCGGCGGCGACGGTCACCCGCTCGTTCACGACCAGGTTGGCGATGGCGGGGCCCGACAGGTCGGGGCCGGGCATCACGAGGCTCGCGCCGGAGGCGACGGCGGCGTGGGCGAGGCCCCAGGCGTTGGCGTGGAACATCGGCACGACGGGCAGGATCACGTCGGACTCGCGGGCACCGAGGCTGTCGGCGGTCATCGCCCCCATCGTGTGCAGGAACGTCGAGCGATGGCTGTACACGACTCCCTTCGGGTTGCCCGTCGTGCCGCTCGTGTAACACATGCTCGCCGCGCGGTGCTCGTCGTCGACGTGGAACTCGACCGGCTCCGCCGCGGCGAGCAGGTCCTCGTAGTTCAGCAGCTCGTGACCGTGGAGGTCGGCGGGGATGTCGCCCTTGCCGTCGTCCATCATCACCAGATGGCGGACCCGCTCGAACGTGGGCAGCAGCGGCGCGAGCAGGCCGAGCAGCGAACGGTCGACGAAGATCACCTCGTCGTCGGCGTGGTTGACGATGTAGGTGAGCTGCTCGGGGAAGAGCCGGATGTTCAGCGTGTGCAGGACGCGCCCGGTGCACGGCGCGGCGAAGTACAGCTCGAGGTGGCGGGCGGTGTTCCACGCGAACGTCGCCACGCGACCGTCGGCCGAGATGCCGAGGTCGTCGAGGACACCGCCGAGCCGGCGGGTACGTCCGGCCCAGGCGCCGTAGTTCGTGCGCTCCAGCCCGGTCGCGGTCGCGGTGGCGATCTCCTTGTGGGTGAAGTACTTCTCGGCGCGTCCGAACAGATGCGGAATGACGAGTGGAACGTCTTGCATGAGCCCCTGCATGCGCCCGAAGGTAGCGCAGCACGTCGGTGCCGCCGATACCGTCAGGTCCCCGTGAGCGACGCCGCCGACCTCGAACTCGACGAGCCGCCCCACGTCCGGCCGTCGTGGGCGCCGCTCACGCTCGTGGCGTTCGTCGCGCTCGTCATCTGCACGAACATCGCGAACGCGGTGTGGGCGAAGTGGGTCAACACCAATCCGACCGGATTGTTGATCCTGTCGTCGCGCAACCGCTATCTGGCGTTGACGCTCGCCTCCGGCGTTCCGCTCGGCAGCTTCGTGCTGATCGCGACCACCAGGATCACCGCCGCGTTCGTGGTGTGCCACATGATCGGGCGTGCGTATCGCGACGATGCGATCGGCTGGTTCACGAAGTACCTCGGCGTCACCAAGGAGTCGATCGACACGTTCAACCGTGGGTTCGCCAAGGCCGAATGGGCGATCATCCCCTTCTTCGCCGGGTCGAACATCGTCGCCGCACTGAGCGGGGTCCATCGCACGCCGCCGGCCAAGCTGGCCGGCCTGCTCGCGGTCGGCATCGCCGGGCGGCTCCTGTTGATCTGGTGGATGGCCCGCACGTTCGAAGACCAGCTGGTGACGATCCTGGAATGGCTCGCGAAGTACCAGTGGTGGGCGGTCGGCATCTCGATCGGCATCGTCGTGCTGGTGAACCTGCGCAACCTCCGTCGCGGCTGAGACCGCCCTCCGCGGCGACGCGCTGGGCACGGCGTGGTACAACGACAGCCATGGCTGAAGTCACCCTGCGAGGCAATCCCATCCACACGTCCGGCGAACTGCCCGAGGTCGGTGCCGCCGCTCCGGCGTTCACGCTCACGGGGTCGAGTCTCGGAGACGTCACACCCGACGACTTCTCCGGCAAGACGATCGTGCTCAACATCTTCCCGAGCATCGACACCCCGACCTGTGCCACCAGCGTGCGCACGTTCAACCAACGGGCCGCCGACCTCGACGACACCGTGGTGGTCTGCGTGTCGGCCGACCTCCCGTTCGCCCAGGGTCGCTTCTGCGGTGCCGAGGGAATCGAGAACGTCACCACGGCGTCGACGTTCCGCTCGACGTTCGGCGCCGACTACGGCATGACCCTGACCGACGGGCCGCTCGCCGGTGTGCTCGCCCGCGGCGTCGTGGTCATCGATCCCGACGGCAAGGTGAAGTACACCGAGCTCGTCGGCGAGATCGGCGACGAACCCGACTACGACGCCGCCATCGCCGCCATCTGACCGGCGGTCGGTCGCGCGACGTTCAGTCGAACGTCACGACGATCTTGCCGAAGAACGTGCCGTCGGCCATCTTCTGCTGGGCGTCGGCGAGTTGCTCGAACGGATGGACCGAGTCGACGATCGGGTGCAGGCCGTGGCGGGCGACGTCGGCCAGCATCTCGGCGAACTCGGTCGGACGGTACCCACCGGCACCGATCAGCGTCCTGCCCCAGTGGTAGACGGACGGCAGGTCGACCTCGACCGTGGTGCCGGTGGTCGTGCCGCAGAACACCATCCGCCCTTCGATCGCGAGTGAACGGATCGACGCCTCGAAGAGCGCCGGACCGACGTGGTCGACCACGAGGTCGACGCCGCGGCCGTCGGTGAACTCGAGCACCGCGTCGGCGACATCGCGCCCTGGCGATCGACGGCGTGGTGATCGATGGCATGGGCGCACCCGATGTCGAGCGCCCGCCCGACCTTCTCCGCCCCGCCGGCCGTCCCGATCACGGTCGCGCCGGCGGCGACCGCGAACTGCACGATCGCGGTCGACACGCCCGCCCCTGCGGCGTTCACGAGCACGACCTCGCCCGGTTGCACCCGACCGACCGTGAGCAGGGCGTGCCACGCCGTCATGTAGGCGACCGGCAGGCAGGCCGCCTCGACGAACGAGATCGCCTCGGGGATCGGGTGGCACCGCGCGGCCGGTGTCGACCACGAACTCGGCGAAGCCGCCGTGGCGGGTCGAACCGACGGTGCGCAGGTTCTCGCAGTACGGCTCGAGCCCGGCGGTGCACCGTTCACACACGCCGCACGTGCTCACCGGATCGACCAGCACCCGATCGCCGATCGCCGGCCATTCGGTGCCGACGTCCGGAACCACGAGCCACGACGACGCCGGCGACGTCCATTCCGGCCACGTGCGGCAGCGAGAAGCCGCGCACGAGCGGGGCGACGCGTTGCAGCAGATCGAGCCGGTTGAGCCCGCAGGCGCGCACCGCGATCACGACCTCGTCGGGGCCGGGCACGGGTTCGGCGAGATCCTCGACGGCCACCACCTCGGGGCCGCCGAAGCCTCGCTGGACCTGTGCTCTCACGTGGTGTCGACTCGGTCGCCGAACATGTCGCGAAGTGTCAGACCCCACGCGACAGGTCAGGCCGGCCAGATGACCTTGCCGTCGGCGCCGTAGAGGCCGGCGGCGAGGTCGGCGACGAAGGGCATCGTGTCCTCGGGGGGACCGTCGGGCCACACGCCGGCGGCGACGTACGCCGCGTACTCGGCGGCGAACAGGGCGGGATCGATGAGTCCGACCGGTTCGCCCTCGGGCGTGCCGTTCAGGACCTCAGCGAGTTCCTGCCTCCCAGCGGAACAGCTCGCCCTCCTTGGTGAGGAAGTTCTGGTTGCCGGCGGCATCGATCATCTCCACCGACATGTCGACCGCAGCCTCCGGATCGGCGATCGCGTCCTCCATGCCCTTCAGCGACGCTCGGGCGAAGTCCTCGGCGGCGGTCGGGTGCTCGTCGTAGAAGCCCTGCGACGTGTAGAGCAGGCCGAACGTGCCGGGGATGTCCGCGTCGACCGGGTCGAACAGGTTGTAGCGCGACGCCGGCCGCGTCGAGCTGACCCGGTTCGTTCGACTTGAACACGGGGAGCGCATCGATCCCGGTGGCGAGATGCGCCTGCGGGTCGAATCCGTCGAGCAGGACCTCCTGGTAGTCCGTGCCACGCGCGAGGCCGGCGTCGGCGAGCATGGCCACGATCGACGGTGGGATGTCGCCCTTCACGCCGATGGTCTTGCCCTCGAGTTCGGACAGCTCGGTCGCGCCGCCGTCCGGGGTGATCAGCGCCTCGATCGGCGTCTTGCCGTAGTCGACGAACGCCACGAACTCGGCGCCCTCGCCAGTGTTGTTGAGGATCTCGGTGTAGTTGCCGGCCGAGGCGAACTGCGCTTGGTCGCTGCCGACGAGTGTGTAGTTGGCGGTGGAGAAGCTCGGCTTCAGCTCGACGTCGAGGCACAGGTCGTCGAAGTAGCCCGACTGCTCGGCGACGATGACGTCGATGATCGACGCCGCAGCGGCGAAGTCGAAGCCCGACAGGTACGTGATGGTGCCGGCGTCCTGGTTGGCGGCGCACCGTTCCGGGTCGACCGTGGCGAGCAGCGGTTCGTCGCCGCTGCCGGTGCCGGTCGGCGCATCGGTGCCGGTCGGCGCATCGGTGCCGGCGGTCGCATCGGTGCCGGCGGTCGTGTCCGACGGTGCCGCCGCACTGTCGGCGGTGGTGCCGGCGGGAGCATCGGTGGCGTCGCCGGCATCGTCGTCGCTGCTGCACGATGCGGCGACGAGCCCGATCGCCAGGACGGCGGCCGTCACGCCGGCAGCTCGTCGGCGACGGGTCAGGCGTGGATGTTGACGTGTTCGTGGTGTACATGGATGGCTCCCCTGCGGTGGCGGCGGGCGGTGGGTGGGTAGGTGTTCGGTTGCTGGGTGTGGACGTGTTCACGGTGGTGGAGTTGTTCACGGTGTCGGACGCTGCAGGTTACGGCTCAGAGACGATGCGAGCTGTGCCAGTGGAGGGTGAAGCGTTCGAGCGCGCTGATCAGCAGGGTCGCCATGGCGCCGATGAAGCCGAGCACGAAGATGCTGCCCCACAGTTGGTCGAGGAGCTGGATCGGGCGGGCCTGCGCCGTCTTCACGGCGTAGCCGAGCCCGGCCGTGCTGCCGGCGAAGAACTCGCCGAGCACCGCGCCGACGAGGGCGAGGCCGACGGCGATCCGGGCGGCGGAGAAGAGGAACGGCAACGACGACGGGACCCGGAGCCGCCAGAACACCACGCGCCGGCGGGCGTCGACCGAGCGCGCCAGTTCGAGCAGGTTCGGGTCGACCGAGCGGAACCCGGCGACCGAGTTGACGAGGAACGGCACGAAGCACACCAGCGACGTGATGACGAGGATCGGCTTGAGCCCGAAGCCGAGCCACACCACGATCGCCGGCGCGTAGGCGATGATCGGTGTCACCTGGATGAGCACGGCCAGCGGCATCGACGCCCGTTCGACGAACGGCGAGTGCGCCATGACGGTTCCGGCCGACGAGCGCCAGCACGAGCGCCGTGAGGAAGCCGAGCGACGCCTCCCACACCGTGACCCGCCCGTTGCGGATGTAGAAGCCCGGATCGCCGGCGATGTGCTTCAGGATGTCCCACGGTGCCGGGAGCACGAACCGGGGTACGTCGAACACCGCGACGAGGATCTGCCACAGCGAGCAGGAACCCGACGACGCCGATCACCGGCGCACCGAAGCGCAGGAACGCCTGTTGGCGGGCGCGGCGATCGTCGGCGGCCAGCAGCTCGTCGATGTCGACGCCCGGCACGGCCACGTCGGCCAGCCCGCCCCGGCGATTCGTCCGCTCGAGCACGGACGTCGTGCCCGGACGCTCACGAGGCCCTCACCGGTCGCGACATCATGCGTCGCGCGTCTCATGCGTGATGGTCCTGGAGGTGATCGCGCAGGACGCGGACGTGCTCGTGGAACTCCGGCGCGTCCTCCATCTCGGGGATCCGCGGTCGTCCGAGGGAGATCGGCTCGACGGCCGCGATCCGGCCGGGACGGGCCGCCATCACGACGACCCGGTCGGACAGGATGACCGCCTCGGTGATCGAGTGGGTGACGAACACGACGGTCGTGCCGGTGCGTTGCCACAGGTCGAGCAGCAGGTACCGCATCTCGGCGCGGGTGATCTCGTCGAGTGCGGCGAACGGCTCGTCCATGAGCAGGATCGGCGCGCCGAGCGCGAACCCGCGCACGAGTGAGACCCGTTGCTGCATGCCACCGGAGAGCTCGTGGGGATACGACGTGCGGAAGTTGGCGAGCCCGACCGTGTCGATCAGGTCGTCGATGTCGCCGTCGGACAGCGACGAGGCGTCGCTGCGACGGTTCGAGTCGAGCGACGAGAGGAAGCGGACGTTGCGCTCGACGGTGGCCCACGGCATCAACGACGGCGTCTGCGGCACGAGACCGTACTGCTTGGCCTTGCGGGCGGCCGTGGGCTGCTGTCCGGCCACCTCGACGACGCCGCCATCGGGCTCCACGAGCCCACCGATCACCCGGAGCAGTGTCGATTTCCCGCAGCCTGACGGACCGAGCAGGCTCACGAATTCGCCGCGTCCGACGTCGAGGTCGACCGAACGGAGCGCCTCGACGACCTGTCGGCGGCGGCGGAAGACCTTGTGGACACCCCGCATCGACACGTGGAGATCCGGCGCGCGCCGCGGTGGCGCTCCCCGGCCGCTCATTCGTGTGCACGGTGTCGTCCATGGTGTGTCGGGTCATCTTCGCATCCCGCTCCCGAGCGCCCACATTTCGATCACGAACGGTACGACGAATCCGAACCGAACCGGATGCACGCCGATGAACGGTTCGTGAACCTGGTCAGGTCAGGAACGGGTCGAGGGAACGGGTGAGCCCGGGGGTGGCGGCGATGCGCTTGCAGGCGAGCAGCACGCCCGGCATGAAGCTGTCGCGGTCGTAGCTGTCCTGGCGGATCGTCAGGGTCTGGCCGGTCGCGCCGAGGATCACCTCCTGGTGCGCCACCATGCCGCGCATGCGGACGGAGTGGGCCCGGATCCCCGCCGGTGCCGCGCCCCCGCGGGCACCCGGATACACCTCGTGTTCCGTCGGATCCGGATCGAAGTCCCGGTCGCGGGCCGCCGCCATCCGTTCGGCCGTCTTCACCGCCGTGCCCGACGGGGCGTCGATCTTGCGATCGTGGTGGAGTTCGATGATCTCGGCGGTGTCGAACCACGGCGCCGCCATCTCGGCGAAGCGCATCATCAACACCGCGGAGATGGCGAAGTTGGGGGCGATCACGCAGTTCGGGCCGTCGGCGGCACCGAACGTCGACTCGAACAGGTCGAAGTCGTCGGCCGTGAAGCCGGTCGTCCCGACCACCGCGTGGATCCCGTGCATGCCGAGCCACGGGAGCGTCTGCCGTGCGGCGTGCGGCGACGGTGAAGTCGACGACGACGTCACACTGCGCGTCGGCGAACGCGTGGAGATGTTCGTCGACGGTGATGCCGGCGATCGATTCGCCGGCGCCGCCCGGATCGACGCCGGCCACGAAAACGAGTTCGGGGTCAGCGGCGACCGCTGCACAGATGGTTCGACCCATCCGCCCGGCGGCTCCGTTGACCCCGACTCTCATTCGTTCAGTCTGACCGATTCACCCGGCCAGTGTGTGATCCGTTCGAGCGTGACGGCTCAGCGGTGACGACGACGGCCGCCGTCGCGACGGCCACCCTCACGTCCACCGCCGGTGTTCTCGACCGGGCGCTCGCTCTTCGGACCGAGGTCGCCGAGTTCGCCGGCGAGTTCGGCGTCGAAGCTGTCTTCGAAGCTGACCTCGACGACGGTCGCCGACCGGAGCCGGCTTCGCTGCCGTTGCCGGCTCGACCGCTCGGTGCTGCGCTCGGTGTTGCTCTCCTGGCGAGCGGGGGCCGGTGCGGCCTCGCGACTCGCGCGCCGTGTCGCTGCCGGCATCGCCCTCGGAGCGTCGCCGACCGGGACGAGGCTGACCTTGCCCTTGTCGTCGATCTCGTCGACGCGGACCTCGATCTCCTGGCCCAGCGACAGCACGTCCTCGACGGCGTTGATCCGCTTGCCGCGGCCCAACTTCGAGATGTGGACGAGGCCGTCACGGCCCGGGAGGATGTTGACGAACGCACCGAACTTGGTGATGTTCACGACCCGGCCGTTGTAGACCTTGCCGAGCTCGGCCTTCGGCGGGTCGACGATCGCGAGGATCGCGGCCTTGGCCTCTTCCATCCGCCACGCCTCGACGGCGCCGATGGTGACGATGCCGCGGGCGCCGTCGTCGTCGACACCGATGTCGGCGCCGGTCTCCTGCTGGATCGTGTTGATGACCTTGCCCTTCGGCCCGATCACCTCACCGACCTTGTCGAGCGGGATGTAGATCGTGGTGATCTTCGGTGCGGTCTCGGCGACTTCGTCACGGCTCTGCGGGATGCAGGCGTTCATGACCTCGAGGATCTCGAGGCGAGCCTGACGGGCCTGCGCCAGGGCGGCGGTCAGCACGTCGGCGGGGATGCCGTCGATCTTCGTGTCGAGCTGGAGGGCCGTGATGGCGTCTTCCGTGCCGGCAACCTTGAAGTCCATGTCGCCGAAGGCGTCCTCGGAGCCGAGGATGTCGGTCAGCGTGATGTACTTGCCGTCCTCGTAGATGAGGCCCATGGCGATGCCGGACACGTGGCTGCGCACCGGCACACCGGCGTCCATCAGCGAGAGGCTGGACGAGCAGACCGACGCCATCGACGTCGAACCGTTCGACGACATGACCTCGGAGACGAGGCGCAGCGTGTAGGCGAAGTCTTCCTGGTTCGGGATGACGGGCAGGACCGCACGGGCGGCGAGGGCACCGTGGCCGATCTCGCGGCGCTTCGGCGAACCGACGCGGCCGGTCTCGCCGTTGGCCCACGGAGCCATGTTGTAGTGGTGCAGGTAGCGCTTGGTGTCGTAGCGGCGACAGCGAGTCGATCATCTGGTTCATGCGGGGCATGGCCATGGTCAGGACGTTCATCACCTGGGTCTCGCCACGCTGGAACAGGCCGGAACCGTGAGCGGTCGGCAGGACGCCGACTTCGGCGGTCACCGCACGGAGATCGGCGACGCCACGGCCATCCATGCGGATGCCCTCGTCGACGACACGGCGACGCACGAGCTTCTTGCTCAGCGAGCGGACCGCTTCCTTGACCATGCCGTTCTGGCCGGCGAACTCGCCCGGCTCTTCCTTCGTGCCGCACAGCTCGGCGATGATCTCGGCCGTGACGGCGTCGGTCGCGGCGTTGCGCTCGGACTTGGCCGGGATGATGACGACCGGGGCGAGCTTGGCGCTGCCGGCCTTCTCGACGGCGGCGAAGATCTCCGGCGTGTAGTCGAGGACCGGGGTCCACTTCATCTGCTCGATCGGGCCGGAGGTCGAGATGACCGAGGCGACGAGCTGACGCTGCAGCGCGATCGATTCCTTGATCCACACCTTGCAGGCCTCGAGGCCGTCGGCGAGGACTTCCTCGGTGACCTTCTTGGCGCCGTCGTCGTAGTAGTAGAACGCGTTCTCGGTGCCACCGGCTTCGACCATCATCACGGCGACGTCGCCGTTGTCGAGCTCACGCCCGGCGATGACCAGTTCGAAGGTGCCGGCTTCGGCCTCTTCGTAGGTCGGGTGGGCGATCCACTCGCCGTCGACCGAGTAGGCCATGCGGACGGCGCCGATCGGGCCCTCGAACGGGATGCCCGAGATCATCAGCGAGGCCGAAGCGGCGTTGATCGACAGGACGTCGAACGGGTTGTGCTGGTCGGCACCGAGGACCGTCGTGACGATCTGGGTCTCGTTGCGGAAGCCGTCGGGGAACGACGGGCGCAGCGGCCGGTCGGTGAGGCGGCAGGTGAGGATGGCGTCCTCGCTCGGACGACCTTCACGACGGAAGAACGAGCCGGGGATCTTGCCGGCCGCGTACGACCGCTCCTCGACATCGACCGTCAACGGGAAGAAGTCCATGCCGTCACGCACGCTCTTGGCGGCGTTGGCGGTGGTCAGGACCTTCGTCCCACCGATCGACGCCACGACGGCGCCCATCGACTGGGGGGCAAGCTTGCCCGTTTCGAAGGTGAGTGTCTTCTCGGTTCCCGAGACGGGACCGGACACGACAATGGGATCAGCCACAGAGGGCTCCTTTCAATGCACGGCGGCCCGTCGGGCTGCTGCGTGCGTCTTGTGGAGCGAAGGAGCCGGTTCCCAGTTGGCGACCCCGAACTTCGATCCCGTGCGCACAGGAGAGTTCGGAATCAGCAACCGGCAACCGACAGCGGTTCGCTCATGTCACGAGATCGGACCTTCCGACCTCGGACAGCAGCATACCGTGACCAAGGCCAAAGCCCCGCGACCGGGGCAAGGAGCCACCGAGGAGCGGCCCCGACACGAACGAGGTCCGAAGGCCGCCGATCCTTCAGAATTCAGGCGGGATCACGGTCGTTCGAGCGCAAGGCGCGCAGCGACGCCGTTGCCTTTGGGCAACGAGGAGCCTGCGGAACGCAGTCGATCGGACGAGCTGGCCCGCCGTTAGCGGCGGAGGCCTTGGTCGGCGATGATCTTGCGGTAGCGCTCGACGTCGATCGCCTTGACGTAGTCGAGCATGCGACGGCGACGGCCGACGAGCATCAGGAGGCCACGACGGCTGTGGTGGTCCTTCTTGTGCATCTTGAGATGCTCGGTCAGGTGGGTGATGCGCTCGGTGAGGAGTGCGATCTGCACCTCGGGCGAGCCGGTGTCGGTCTCGTGGGTGCGGTTCTTCTCGATCGTGACGGCCTTGTTCGGCATCGGTGATCTGCCTTCCAGTTGCTGGCGTGGAGTCCACGCTCGGAGGTCGCAGCGACCGGTTCCGGTCGCTGCATCACGCCCGCGCCCGTCGCCACGATCGGCGACCAGCCCAGACGGACCCCGCAATGCTACGACCAACTCGCCGCTTTCTCCCCACAATCATCGTTTGCGTCAGGATTTTGGGGAGACAGGTCTCCGAAAATCGCGACGCAAACGTGAGGTCTGTCGACCCGTTCGGGGACGGTCAGGCGGAGAGGAGGGAGCGGGCGTGGTCGATGTCGTGGGCGAGCTGGGCGATCAGCGCGTCGACGCCGTCGAACTTGCGCTCGCTGCGCAGGAAGTGCGCGAACCGCACACGGGCCGCTTCGCCGTAGAGGTCGCCGTCGAAGTCGAGCAGGTGCGCCTCGAGCAACGACGAATCGGCGTGCTCGTAGAACGTCGGTCGCCGGCCGAGATTGATCGCGCACGGATGCACGTCGCCGTTCGGACGTTCGTACCAACCGGCATAGACCCCATCGGCCGGCAGCGACATCGCGTTCGACACCTCGACGTTGGCCGTCGGGAACCCCAGCAGGCGTCCGCGTTGATCGCCGGTGACGACCGGGCCGCACGCCTCGAACGATCGGCCGAGCATCTCGTTCGCCCGCGTGATGTCGCCGCCGGCGAGGGCCCGGCGGATCGCCGTGCTGCTCACCGGTTCCTCGACGCCGTCGACCCGCTCGATCAGCGGGAGGGGCTCGACCTCGAAGTCGTGCTCGACACCCAACTTGCGCAACAGCACGACGTTGCCGTCGCGGTGCCGGCCGAAGTGGAAGTCGTCGCCGACCACGATCACCTGCGTGTCGAGGCGACCGCACGAGCACCCGCTCGACGAAGTCCTCGGGCGACTCGGCGGCCTGATGGGCATCGAACGGCACGACGACCACGGCATCGATCCCGGTCGACTCGAGCAACTCCATCTTCTGCTCGTTGCTCGTCAGCAGTCTCGGCGCCGACTCGGGACGGACCACGGAGGCCGGATGGCGATCGAAGGTGACCACGGCCGACACGAGCACCGAGTTCGGCGGCACGCTCGCGGACGTGTTCGATGACCGCACGATGGCCGAGGTGGACGCCGTCGTAGGCCCCGATGGTGATCACGGCGCGCTGGCCGGGCCAGGGCGCTTCGGCGAGGTCGGTGACCGTCTGCACGCCCGGAAGGCTACCGATCCCGTCCGTAGCGTCCATCCTCGGCGGCGCACCACGGCCGGCTGCCCGCCACCGGATCTGTGTTGCGGCAGCCGATTCGATCGACTGTGGTCAGAGTGGCTGCACCAAAGTCACGGAGCGAGTTTGCGGCAGTCGATCCGCCGCCCTCGAGCATTTCGTCTGCCGCAAACTCGAAGGGCTGCGGTCAGCGTTGCACGGGGAGCACGACGGCCGGTTTGGCGTCGCGTCCACCGAACCGCTCGTAGACCGCGAGGAGACGTTCGCGGTCGTCGAAGACCGCCCACGGTCCCGGCGCCGTCCCATGCCGGCAGCACGCGACCGTTGGCGATCAGCGCCGCGGTGGCGTCGTCGACGGTGACCGGCGCGAGCGATCGCACGGCGGCGGCGACGGGCAGGAGTTCGCAGTCATCGGGTCCGGCCGCTTCGGCGAGCGTGAACGAGCCCGACCCGCGTCCGCCGGAGGCCCCGCAGGTGAGCTCCACCGCCGAGCAGCGTGCCGAGGTCGGCCGCGAGCGAGCGGATGTAGGTGCCGGCCGAGCATTCGACCTCGATGTGCAGCACCAGCGGATCGTCGGTCGGGGAGATGTCGAACCGGTCGACCACGACGGCACGTGGTTGGCGTTCGATCTCGATGCCCTCGCGGGCCAGTTCGTGGAGACGCTTGCCGTCGACGCGGATCGCCGACACCATCGGCGGGATCTGTTGGATCGGGCCGGTGAGGTGTGCGGCGGCGCGCCCGCGGCCGTCGTCGAGGGTCACCGTCGACATGTCGTAGGTCGCGGTGACGTCGCCCGCGGCGTCGAGCGTGTCGGTCTCCACGCCCAGCACGACCTCGCCGACGTACTCCTTCTGGGTCTTCTCGACGAACCGCAGGAGGCGCGTGGCCATGCCGACGGCCACCACGAGCACGCCGGTGGCATCCGGATCGAGCGTGCCGCCATGGCCGACCTGACGCTCGCCGAACCGCCGCCGCAGCATCCCGACGACGTCGTGACTCGTGACCCCGATCGGCTTGTCGACGATGGCGAGGCCGTGTGTCGTCGCCGGCTTGCGCCGCGCCATCGGCCGCGACTCAGTCGCCCGTGTCCGGCGCGGATTCGGCGTTGGTCCGCTCGATCCGGTCGCGATCGCTGCGCAGGATCTCGTCGATCCGTTCGGCCGAGCGGATCACGAGGTCGGGTCGGAAGTCGAGGATCGGCGTCTTCTTCGCCCGGATCTGGCGGGCGATCGACTTCTGCAACCTGATCCGATGGTCGCCGAGCGCTTCGACGATCGCCTCGTCGCCGTCCTCACCCTCGAGCGAGTCGAAGTAGACGAACGCCCGGTTCAGCTCCGGGTCGACGTCGATCCCGGTGATCGACACCAACGACAGGCGCTCGTCGTCGATCCGCACGAGTTCGTCGGCGATGATCTCGCGCAGCGTGGCCCCGACGCGGGCACCCCGCGGATACTTCGGTGCGCTCGAACGCGAGCCACCCTTGCTTCCACTGCGCTGTCGTCCGGCCATGATCGTCTCCTTCGCCTGCCCGCTATTGCTGCTTGTTCGCTGGTGCGTGGCCGTGCTCAGGTGAAGTCGGGCGCAGCCCGGTTCGACCGCTTCAACTCGGCCATCCCCGACATGGTGGCGAGCGTCTCGACCGCGTCCCACAAGGTCAACGCCTCGTCGCCGGTCGGGGCCTTCGAGATCACCGGCCCGAAGAAACTGGCCTCCTTCGTCCGCGCCCGGGTGGAACGTCAGGATCGGCGTGCCGACGTCACGGCCCGTGCGGCTCAACGCCAGCTCGGTGTCGGCGCGGATGTGGTCGTCGTGCGACTCGTCGTCGGCGGCCTCGACGAGCGCCTCGTCGAACCCGTTCGCCATCGAGCAGCTCACGCAGGAACGCGTCGATGTCGGCGGCGGCCTCGTCGCGTCGCGACTCGACGTGCAGCGCCGTCCCGAGCGTCGTGTACCAGCGTCCGACCTCCTCGGCTCCGCCGCCGCCGGCGCGGATGGCGTCGGCGATCCGCAGACCCTGATGGCCCCGATAGTGGCCCTGCCGGTACTCGGGCGTGTACCACTCCTTCGTGGTCTCCTCGTTGACGATCCAGAGCGAGATGAAGCGCCAGTCGACCTCGTAGTCGCGCTGCTCGGCGACGTTGACGACCCACCTCGACGTGATCCAGGCCCACGGGCACACGGGGTCGAAGAAGAAATCGAGGTCGGCGGCCATGCGGCCAACCTACCTGCCAGCCGTGTCGAGAATGTCCGGCCGGGGACTGTCCCCGGCCGGACATTCTCAGGTGCGAGCGATCTCGACGTCTTCGAACGTCTCGATGAGGTCGCCGGGCTTGAGGTCCTGGAAGTCGGACAGGCCGATACCGCATTCGAAGCCCTCACGGACCTCACGGGCATCGTCCTTGAACCGCTTGAGCGACGTGATGTCGCCCTTCCAGATGATCGTGCCGTCGCGGAGGAAGCGGACCTTCGACCCGCGGGTGATGACACCCGAGCGCACGTAGCAACCGGCGATCGCACCGATCTTCGGGACCCGGAAGATCTCACGCACCTCGGCTTCGCCGGTGACGTGCTCTTCGTACTCCGGCTCGAGCATGCCGACGACGGCCTGTTCGATGTCTTCGAGCAGCTTGTAGATGATCTCGTAGGTGCGGATCTCGACGCTCTGCTGCTCGGCCAGCTTGCGGGCCTTGCCGTCGGGGCGCACGTTGAAGCCGATGATCGTGGCGTTGGTCGCCTCGGCGAGCGTGATGTCGTTCTCCGTGATGCCACCGACGGCACGGTGCACGAAGCTGATGTCGACCTCGTCACGCTCCAGCCGGCGCAGCGACTCGGTGACCGCTTCGAGCGACCCTTGGACGTCGGCCTTGAGGATGAGGTTGAGCGAGGCCTTCTCACCCGACTGGATCTGGCTGAACAGGTCCTCGAGCTTCGTGCCCGTCTTGACGCGGGCGTCCTCGCGGAGGTGCCTCGCCTTCAGGCGCTCCTCGCGAGCCTCGCCGACGGTGCGGGCGATCTTCTCGTCGGGCGCGGCGCGGAACTCGTCGCCGGCCTCCGGAACGGTCGACAGGCCGAGCACCTGGACGGGCGTCGACGGACCGGCGGACTTGACCTGCTCGCCCTTGTCGTTGATCATCGCCCGGACCTTGCCCCACGCGGCACCGGCCACGATCGGGTCGCCGACCTTGAGCTCGCCCTTGTCGACGAGCACGGTGGCGACCGGGCCGCGGCCCTTGTCGAGCTGGGCTTCGATGACGATGCCCTTCGCCCGGCCGGTCGGGTTGGCGGTGAGCTCCTCGAGCTCGGCGACGACCTGCAGCTGCTCGATCAGGTCGTCGACGCCGATGCCCTGGAGGGCCGACATCTCGACGACGATCGTGTCGCCGCCCCACGACTCGGGGACGAGTTCGTACTCGGCGAGCTGCGTGAGCACGCGCTGCGGATCGGCGTTGGCCTTGTCGATCTTGTTGACGGCCACCACGATCGGCACGTCGGCCGCCCGGGCGTGGTTGATCGCCTCGATCGTCTGGGGCATGATCCCGTCGTCGGCGGCGACCATCAGCACGACGATGTCGGTCGCCTCGGCGCCGCGGGCCCGCATCTGCGTGAACGCGGCGTGACCCGGGGTGTCGAGGAACGTGACCGAACCGCTCTCGTTCTGCACCGTGTAGGCACCGATGTGCTGCGTGATGCCACCGGCTTCGCCGTCGACGACGTGCGCGCCGCGGATGTGGTCGAGCAGCGTGGTCTTGCCGTGGTCGACGTGGCCCATGACGGTGATCACCGGCGGGCGGGGCTCCTGGCCCTCGTCGTCGTCGGAGTCGTCGAACAACTTCTGCAGTTCGACCTCCTCCTGCTGGCCCGGCTCGACGAGCAGGATCTCCGCACCGACTTCGAGGGCGAAGAGCTCCATCTGCTCGTCGGCGAGCGTCATCGTCGCGGTGACCATCTCGCCGTTGTTGAGCAGGAACCGGACGACGTCGGCCGAGGTGCGGTTCAGCTTGGGAGCGAACTCCTGGGCCGACACACCGCGCTCGATGATGACCGTGCCGGTCGGGGACCGGCGCGTCGGAGCTCGTGTAGGTGGTGAACTGCGGCTGCAGTTCGTCCTGGTCGCGACGACGGCGACGACGGCCGGTACGACGCGGCGGGCGACGCTGCCCGCTCGGGCGGGCGCCGCCACCACCGGGTCCGCCACCGGGCACCACCGGGACGACCAGCACCGCCGGGACCACCGCGGACCTCCCGGGCCACCGGGACGGCCACCTGGGCCGCCGGCGGGACGCGGCGTGAAGCCACCGGGGCGAGCACCACCGGGACGTGCGCCACCGGGAGCGTTCGTGCGAGACGTCGGACGCGCCGAACCGGGCGGCGGCGGGATCGGCCGACCGCTCGGCGACAGTGGACGCCCGGGCGGCGGCGGGATGGCCTTGCCGCTCGGCGACACGGGCGCGCGCGGCCGGTGCCGGCGCGGCGGTCGGTTCGGGTCGTGACCGCATCTCGGTGACCGCGGGCGTCGGGGGTGCCTCGGGCGGCCGACCACCGGCGGTCGGGCGGGCGCTCGAGATCACGCGCGACGACGAGTCGTCGGCATGCTCGGCAACGGCCGGTGCCGGGGTGGCGACGACGGCGGCGGGGGCCGGCTCGGCCGGAGGTGACGACCTCGGCGGCTGCCGGCGCCGGTGGGGACGTCGGCGCCGACCTGGGCGGGCGGGGTGACGGGCGAGGCCGCGGGAGCTTCGACCGGGGCAGGCGCCGCGGTCGACATCACCGGCACCGCTGGGCGCGGCACGGCGCAGCGGGAGCGGCCGGAGCGTCGGCAGGCGGGGCCGTGACGGGCGGCGCGGCCGCGGCCGGCGCAGGGCTCTCCGCTGGGGCGACCGGTTCGGCCGGTGCGGGGACGACCTCGGCCGGCGCGGCGGACTCGATCGGTTCGGCGGTTGCCGCGGCGGGCGAGGTCGACTCGACCACGGCGGGTTCACTCGACACCGGCTCGGGATCGGTGGTGGCGTCGGCGCGGCGCGGCCTCGGCAGGCGGCGCGTCCGCCGTCGTCGCGGCGGCCTTCTTCGCGGCGGCCTTCTTGGCCGGCTTCTTCTCCGGCTTGACCTCCTCGGGCTGCTCGGGGCGCGTCAGCCCGTCGCGCTCGGCGCGCCTCGTCACCATGTCGGCGTACGCCTCGGCGAGCGACGACGATGGACCCTTCGCGGCAACGCCGAGCGTCGAACAGAGGTCGAGGACCTCTGCGTT
The DNA here is from genome assembly GCA_963801795.1 of Ilumatobacteraceae bacterium. Lineage (GTDB taxonomy): Bacteria > Actinomycetota > Acidimicrobiia > Acidimicrobiales > Ilumatobacteraceae > Sva-07. The sequence continues at coordinate 579,846 of CAWDFZ010000009.1, read as the reverse complement.
CGTCATCCCGAGCTCCTTCGCGAGCTCGTGGATCCTGATCTTCTTAGCTGCCACGTTTCCGATTCAACCTTTCACAGTCGTCATTCCCTCGTCGATGCGCGAATCACCGGGTGTGCCGGTGGCGCATCGGGTGGTCGCCTCAACGGCGTTCGCCACCACAGTTCTTCTCGTATCGCCTGTTCGTCGTCGGGCCGCAACGTCGTGCGCCAGGCCCGCGCGAACGCTTGCGGCGCAGTGCCGTCGTCGAGACACCGCAGCTCGACCACGGTCGCTCCGTCCGCGCAGCGGCACAGCCATGCGCCGCGCCCGTCGCTGGCACCGTCGACGGCCACGCGACCAGCCGCGCGGGTGACACGGACGAGCTCGTGGCTCGGACGTCGCGTTCGACAGCCGATGCAGCTGCGAACCGGGCCGCGGGGGTCGTCACGATCAGGCGTCGTCATCCTCCTGGTCGATTCGCGCACCTCGGCTGCGTCCGCGTCGGTCGACCGTCGTCGACTCGCTCGACGCGATCGTCGTTCTCCGTCGGTCGCGACAGTCGACCTCGGCGTCGGCGAGCGACCTCGTCGGCGGTCGACGACCTCGTCATCGGCGAGCGACATCGTCGGCGGTCGACCGCATCGTCGGCGGTCGCCGTCGGCGGCGTCGTCGGCCGCGGCGTCATCGGCGGCGGGCTCGTCGGCCTGGGCCTGCCACGCCGACTCGCTGACGACGCGAGCCGTCGGCGGCGTGCCATTCCATCTCGCCGGTCTCGGCGTTGGCGATCCACTCGCCGTCGGCGTACTCGACGTCGGCGTCGCGGCCACCGGACGGGATGCCCTCGGCGAGCTGCGTCTCGGAGCGGATGTCGACGCGCACGCCGGTGAGGCGCGCGGACAGGCGGGCGTTCTGGCCCTCACGGCCGATCGCCAGGCTGAGCTGGTGGTCGGGCACGATGACGTCGGCCTGCGGTGCCGTCCTCGGAGATGATGACCTGGCTGACCTTGGCCGGCGACAACGCCTTGGCCACGAAGTCGGCGAGGTCCTCGCTGAACGGCACGATGTCGATCTTCTCGCCGCGCAGCTCGTTGACGACCATGCGGACGCGGCCGCCACGGGCACCGACGCAGGCGCCGACCGGATCGACGTTGTGGTCGTTCGACCAGACGGCGATCTTCGTGCGGTGGCCGGGTTCGCGGGCGCAGGCCTTGATCTCGACGATGCCGTCGGCGATCTCGGGCACCTCGAGCTCGAACAGGCGCTTGATCAGGCCGGGGTGGGTGCGCGACACGACGATCTGCGGGCCCTTCGGCGTGCGGCGGACCTCGACGATGTACGCCTTCTGACGATCGCCCTGGGCGGGACGCTCGAACGGCACCTGCTCGGCCTGCGGCAGCAGCGCCTCGGCGCGCCCGAGGTCGAGCAGCGTGTAGCGGGCATCGGTGCGCTGGATGATGCCGGTGACGATGTCGCCCTCGCGGTTGGCGTACTCCTCGAACTTGCGCTCGGACTCGACCTCGCGGATGCGCTGGCTCATCACCTGGCGGAACGTCTGCGCGGCGATGCGGCCGAGCTCTTCCTTCTTCGGCGTGTCGTCACGCTCGTTGACCCAGTTGCCGTCCTCGTCGACGTCGTAGGCGATGAACGAGAACTCCATCGTCTCGGGGTTGACCTCGACGACCACCTCGTCGGCCGCGTCGGGACGACGCTTGTAGGCCGACGCGAGGGCGTCGACGAGCACGTGCAGCAGGGCGTCTTCGGAGAGCCCCTTCTCCTGCGCGAGCAGGCCGATCGCTTCGCTCATGTCGAGATTGCTCATGACGGTTGCGTCTCCTTCGTCGCTGGTGCTTCGAGCCGACGGCTTCGGGCTCGTCGCCTGGCTGCCGGCTTCTGCGCCGTTCGCCGCGCCGGCTTCGGCTTGGCCGAACTCGAACACGGTGCGGGCCTTGTCGATCGACGTGATGTCGACGACGCGCTCCTCGCCCGACGTCGAGCAGCAGTGTCGCGGTGTGATCGTCGGCCGCGACGAGCTGCACCGTCGAGGCGACGAGGGTCGGCGTCGGGGTCGGACAGGCGCACCGTGACGGACTTGCCGACCTCACGCTGGAAGTGCGCCGGCGTGCGGAGCTGGCGTTCGAGGCCGGGGCTCGTGACCTCGAGGGTGTAGTGCCCGGGGATCGGGTCGTCCTCGTCGAGTCTGGCGTGAGATCAGCCGGGTGGCGAGCGCGAGTTCGTCGAGGTTGATGCCCGCTCGGACCCCGGCGGCGGTGTCGAGGGTGACGCGGATGGTGCCGCCGCGACGCTCGATGTCGTACACGTCGAGGTCGCAGATCGGAGGCGATCGGGTCGACGATCGCGTGCACCCGATCGATCTCGGTCGCTGCGCTCATCTGACTGCCTCCTCTCGCATCTCTGATGCGCCGATCTTCTTGCGAAAACCGGCCGCTTTCAACAAACAAGGCGTGGGGACGGGCCCCACGCCTTTCGGTTCCGAACCAAATGGAACCTTGATCATAGCCCGATCGCATTCGGACCAGGTTCGAGACCAGCGGGCACGACCGGCCGTCTCGGCGCGGCGCTCGATCGTTACAGTTCCGGCCGTGCTGCGCATGTCGACCCTGTTCCTGCGGACCCTGCGCGACGACCCCGCCGACGCGGAGGTGGCGAGCCACCGGCTGCTGGTGCGGGCCGGCTACATCCGCCGGGCCGCACCCGGTGGGTTCTCGTGGCTGCCGCTCGGCTGGATCGTGTATCGCAACGTCGAGCGGATCGTCCGCGAGGAGATGGACGCCGCCGGCTTCCAGGAGGTCCACTTCCCGGCACTGCTGCCCCGCGAGCCGTACGAGGCGTCCGAACCGCTGGACCGAGTACGGCGACAACCTGTTCCGCCTGCAGGACCGACGCGGCGACGACTTCCTGCTCGCGCCGACGCACGAGGAGATGTTCACCCTGCTCGTGAAGGACCTGTACAGCTCGTACAAGGACCTGCCGCTGTGCATCTACCAGATCCAGACGAAGTACCGCGACGAGGCCCGGCCCCGGGCCGGCCTGCTGCGCGGCCGCGAGTTCGTGATGAAGGACTCCTACAGCTTCGACCTCGACGACGAGGGCCTCGACCGCTCGTACCAGCGAGCACCGCGACGCCTACATCCGCGCTGTTCGACCGGCTCGGCCTGCCGTACGTGATCGTGTCGGCGATGTCGGGCGCGATGGGCGGATCGGCGTCCGAGGAGTTCCTCGCCCCGCTCGAGATCGGCGAGGACACGTTCGTGCGCTGCGCGTCGTGCGGCTACGCGGCCAACGTCGAGGCGTTCGTCACGCCGCGTCCCGCCGCCGATCCCGTTCGACGGCCTGCCCGCCGCCGTCGTCCACGACACGCCGGACACGCCGACGATCGCCACGCTCGTCGACGCTCGTCAACGCGCGACGCCGAGTTGCGCCACCCCGACCGTGACTGGACCGCCGCCGACACGTTGAAGAACGTCATCGTCAAGCTCCGCCACCCCGACGGGACGCGCCGAGCCGCTGGCGATCGGCTGCCCGGCGACCGCGAGGTCGACATGAAGCGGCTCGAGGCGCAGGTCGCGCCGGCCGAGGTCGAGCCGTTCACCGACGACGGACTTCGCCGCGCACCCGGTCGCTGGCCAAGGGCTACATCGGGCCCGGCGTCCTCGGGCTCGGCGAGCCGTCCGGCATCCGCTACCTGCGTCGACCCGCGCGTCGTCGCCGGCACGTCGTGGATCACCGGCGCCGACACGTCCGGGCGCCACGTGATCGGCCTCGTCGCCGGCCGCGACTTCACCCCCGACGGCACGATCGAGGCGGCCGAGATCCGCGACGGCGACGTGTGCCCGACGTGCGGGTCGACCGTCGAGATCGCCCGCGGCATCGAGATCGGCCACATCTTCCAGCTCGGCCGCAAGTACGCCGAGGCGCTGGAACTGACCGTGCAGGACGAGAACGGCCGTCCGGTCACGCCGACGATGGGCTCCTACGGCGTCGGCGTGTCGCGGTGCGTGGCGGCGATCGCCGAGTCGACGCTCGACGACATCGGCCTGTGCTGGCCGCGCGAGATCTCGCCCGGCCGACGTGCACGTCGTGATCGCCGGCAAGGACGGCGGACCGCAGCTCCGCGCCGCCGAGGCGCTGTCGGCCGAACTCGAAGCGGCCGGCCTGCGCGGTGCTGCTCGACGACCGTGCCGGGCGTGTCGCCCGGCGTGCGGTTCAAGGACGCCGAGCTGATCGGCATCCCCACGATCGTCGTCGTCGGCCGCGGCATCGCCGACGAGAGCAACCCGACGATCGAGGTCAAGGACCGCCGCTCCGGCGAACGCGTCGACGTCGCCCTCGCCGACGCCGTCGCCCACCTCGTCGCCGTCTGCGCCCACTGACGGGCCCGATCCCCGTCGCCCCCGAAACTTGCCCGGATCTTCCCGCTCAGCGCAACGATCGGTGCAAGTTTCGGGTGCCCGGACCGTGATCTCCGAAACGTGCCCGGATCTTCCCGCTCAGCGGGATCATTCAGGCATTTTTCGGGAGGGGATGGTCGCTCAGGTGTGGCGGAGGAGGCCTTGGTCGATCACGACGCGGTCGGTCGACGGGTCGGCCGGGTCGACGGCGCTCGTGGTGAACACCGATTCGCCGTCGCCGGTCGTCCACATGCGGATCGTGAGCGCGTCGCCGGGCAGCACCGGCGCGGCGAAGCGGGCCTCGATGTGCTGGAAGTTCGCCGGATCGCTGCCGCACAGCGAGTGCAGCAGCGCTCGACCGGTGAAGCCGTAGCTGCACAGACCGTGCAGGATCGGCCGGTCGAACCCGCCCATCGCGGCGAACGACGGGTCGGTGTGCAGCGGGTTGCGGTCGCCCGACAGCCGGTACACGAACGCCTGGTCGGGCGACGTCTGGTAGCGTGACGACGTGATCGGGATCGCGCTCGGGCGGCACGTTCTTGCGGGCCGGACGGACCGCGGTCGCCGCCCCAGCCGCCTTCGCCGCGGATGAACGCCGACATGGTGTTCGTGTACAGCGGCTCGCCGTCGAGCACCGCCTCGGCCGCGGTCACGACGACCGCCGCCTTGCCCTTGTCGTAGCATGCCGGTCACCTCGCTCGTGATCGTGGCCGTGCCGGAGACGGGGATCGGGCGGTGCAGCGTGACCGCCTGCTGGCCGTGCACGAGCAGCGCCGGGTTGAACGTGCCGATGTTGCCCATCGCCGACCCGCGACCCCAGCCGATCACGACCGGGAACGTCGGGAACACGAGCTGGTCGACGCCGTTCGTGTTCTCGGTGGTGAACGCCAGCTCGTCGCGGCCGGCACCGATGCCGACGGCGTAGAGCAGCGCGTCCTTCGAGGTCCAACTCGTCTCGACCGGCTCGCTCTTCGAGCCGACGGCGTCTGGGTTCAGTGGCATGGCGTTTCCCTTCATGGTGTGATGCGGGTCGATGATCAGCGAATGCGTGAACGGAATGCGCACCCTGGCCGCAGATTGATCACGCATTCGTCGACGTGAGGGTCGTCTGGGGCCACGAGCCGGTGCGGCCGTCCATGCCCGAGTTGCCGCGGGCCTTGGCGAGCAGGTCGGCGACGATCGGGCCGAGCGCGGTCGGGTCGTCGACGGGGTCGGTCGACGGGCCACGCACCCAGCCCTCGGCGACGGCCAGCGTCTGTCCGGACGCCTCGAACACGCGGCCGGTGACGCCGGCGGCCTCCTCGGAGCACAGCCACGTGACGATCGGTGCGATCCAGTGCGGGGCGCGGGCCTCGCGGGCCTCGTCGGTCTCCGGCGCCGGCCCGAGCCCTTCGGTCATGCGGGTGAGTGCGACCGGCCCGACCGCGTTGACGGTGACGCCGTAGCGCGCCACCTCGAGGGCGACGATGTTGGTGAACGCGGCGATGCCGGCCTTCGCCGCGCCGTAGTTCGCCTGGCCGGCATTGCCGTAGATGCCGGACACCGACGTGGTGTTGACGATGCGTCCGCTGACCGGCTTGCCGGCCTTGGCCTGCTCGCGCCAGTAGGCGACCGCCCAACGCGACGGCGCGAACGTGCCCTTGAGGTGCACGTTGATGACGGCGTCCCACTCCTCTTCGGTCATGTTGGCGAGCACCCGGTCGCGCAGGATGCCGGCGTTGTTGACGAGGACGTGCAGGTCGCCGAACGTCTCGATCGCCGAGTTGATCAGCCGCTGCGCACCCTCCCAGTCGGCGACGTTGTCGCCGTTGGCGATCGCCTCGCCGCCCATCCCCTTGATCTCCTCGACGACCTCGCTGGGCGGGCGACAGGTCGCCGCCCGACCCGTCGACTGTGGCCGCCGAGGTCGTTCACGACGACCTTGGCGCCGTGCCGGGCGAGGCTCGAGCGCGTGTTCCCGTCCGATGCCACGCCCCGCGCCGGTGACGATCGCGACGCGTCCTTCGACCAGTCCAGCCATGGTGTTTCGGTTCCCCTCGTGTGTTGCCGGTGCCCGTCGTGATGGACGCGGGCACCGGTGTGGATCGTGCGACGACGGCCCCTTGCCGCCGGCCATCGCATCGTAGAGTCACGCCCGTGTGTGACTCCTACCCGACGCACCCGACGCGATCCCGACGCGGCGCACGGTGATCACCGGTGCGGCGGCACTCGCCGCGATCGGTCTGACGGGGAGCCGGCGGAGCACGACGGCAGCCGCCGTCGGAGCACCGCCGGCCTCGGACCGCGTGCTCGGCGCCGATCACGGTGGCAACCGGGCTCGACATCCACCCGCGCGACGACTGGGGTGCCGACCTCCCGCCGAAGCGTCCGATGGGTCCGGAGGACGTCCGGTTCCTGCTCGTGCACCACACCGCCTCGACGAACGTCGTGCCCGACCCGCGGGCGGTGATCCGCGCAGACCTACGCGTTCCAGACCGGGCCCTCGAAGGGCTGGCCGGACGTCTGCTACCACTTCTTCGTCGGACCGGACGGCTCGGTGTGGGAGGGCCGCGCCGGATCGCTCGCCGGCCCGGTCGTCGCCGACGCCACGGGAGGCAATCAGGGCTTCGCCCAGCTCGTCTGTCTGATCGGCAACTTCGTCGACCAGCCACCGACCGTCGCGGCGCAGGATTCCCTCGCCCGGCTGCTGCTCTTCCTCGCCGACCGCTACGACGTCGACACCGATCCGGCGGCCACGGTGACGTTCACGTCTCGCGGATCGAACAAGTACCGCGCCGGGCGCCGAGGTCACCACGTCGACCATCTCCGGCCACCGCGACACCAGCGCCACCGCCTGCCCGGGCGACCAGGCGTACGCGCTCCTGCCGTCGTGGCGGGCACGCGTCAACGCCACCCGGCTGCATCGCACCCGCACCGGCCCCTACGCCACCGCCACCCGCCGCGACTATCACCTCGACTGACGGCACCTCGACCGACGGCACCTCGACTGACGGCACCGGGAGTCGGGTATTTCCTGTCGTCGGGTATTTGGAGCACCCACGCCCTGCACGAAATACCCGACAGCACGAAATACCCGACTACGCGGGCGCAGCGAGCGCGGGACGGGTGGGAGGGACCGGCCGTAGCCTGTGGGCCGTGAGCAGCGCTGTTGCCGATCCACCCCGCACCCTCAGTGCCGACGTGGTGGTGATCGGTGCCGGCCCGGCGGGGTCGGCTGCCGCGATCGCGCTGGCACGAGCGGGGCGATCGGTGATCGTGCTCGACAAGGCGACGTTCCCGCGCGACAAATGCTGCGGCGACGGGCTGACCACGCTCGCCCTACGCGAGCTCGACCAACTCGGGTTCGACCACGGCGCGGTCACCGACTGGTACGACGTCGACCGCGCCGCGCTGCGCTCTCCGTCGGGGCGTGAGGTCGTGGTGCCGCTGCCGACCGACGGGAAGTACGCCGCCGTTGCTCCACGACTGCAACTCGACGACGCGCTCGTCGAACTCGCCAGGAAGTCCGGCGCCGACATCCACGACGGCGTCGCGTTCGAGGCGCTCACCACACGGCACCGACTCGGTCACGGTGACCGCTGCCGGGCTCACGATCGAGTCGCGTTACGTGATCGCGGCGGACGGTATGTGGAGCCCGACCCGCAAGGCACTCGGCGCGGGCGAAGCGGGATACCTCGGTGAGTGGCACGGCTTCCGGCAGTACGCCCGCAACGTCACCGGCCCTGCCGCCGAGCAGCTCTACGTGTGGTTCGAGCCCGACCTCACACCCGGGTACGCCTGGTCGTTCCCGCTCCCCAACGGTCGGGCCAACGTCGGCTTCGGCGTGCTCCGCGACGGTGAACGCCGGATCCAGTCGATGAAGGGACTGTGGGAGGAGCTCCTCCAGCGGCCGCACATCCGAGAGGCGCTCGGCGAACACGTCGAGCTCGAGGACCGCCACACCGCCTGGCCGATACCGGCGCGCATCGACAACATCGCCCTCACCTGCGGACGCACGCTGTTCGTCGGCGACGCCGCGGCGGCGACCGACGTGATGACCGGGGAGGGAATCGGCCAGGCGCTGCTCACCGGCCGGCTCGCCGCTGAGTCGATCCTGCGCGCCGGCGCCGGCCAACCGGACGTCGCGACGGCCACGTACGAGCGAGCCGTCGCTCACCACCTGATCGCCGACCATCGCATGTCGGCGCTGCTCGGCCGCGTCCTGTCGACGTCGTGGGGCGCGCGCGGCGCGCTCCGGGTCGTGGCGTCGAGCGGTGACTGGGGTCGCCGGAACTTCGCACGGTGGATGTTCGAGGACGAACCGCGAGCGATCCTGCTCACGCCCAGTCGGTGGCACCGGCGGATGCTGCGGCAGCCCGGCGCCTTTCAGTCGGCCTGAGCGTCCGCACCGTCTCGGCGGGGCGGCGGTGGCGCCCACACGTCGACGTCGCCGACCGACACCTCGATGCCGTCGGTGTCGATGTCGCCCGGCTCACCGGGGCTCTCGGCGATCTCGACGATCGTGTCTTCCTTCGGCGGGCCTTCGTAGACGTCGCGCAGCCCGAGCATCGCTCCGGCGGCGGCCGCCCCGAACACCCCGCCCTTGCGGCGGCCGGCCTCGATCATCGAGAGCCGCTTGGCGATGGCGCGGTCGGCCGGCGACAGACCGTCGTCGACGGCGTCAAACGGCGGCCCGTCATCGCCGTACCCATCGTCGGGATCGGCGGGAACATCGGCCATGAGCCCAGGCTACGGGCGCACCTGGCGCGGTACGACGCGGCGCCTCAGGTAAGGACGCGTCGTGAATTCGAACCGACGCGTGACCGGTCGCGCGATGCGCAAGTACGGTCTCGTGCGCATGAACACCGAAGCGGCTCCTCCGGCGATGATGGACGATCCGAGCACCGCGGAAACGTTCGAGAAGATCTTCTTCGAACTCCGCAAAGTGATCGTCGGCCAGACACGCCTCCTCGAACGACTCCTCGTCGGCGTGCTCTGCCGCGGCCACTGCCTGCTCGAATCGGTGCCCGGCCTCGCCAAGACGCTGGCCGCCGAGACCCTCGCCGACGTGGTCGGCGGAACGTTCGCCCGCATCCAGTTCACGCCCGACCTGCTCCCCTCCGACATCGTCGGCACCCGCATCTACCGCGCCAGCAGCGAGACATTCGACGTCGAGCTGGGTCCGGTGTTCGTCAACTTCCTGCTCACCGACGAGATCAACCGGGCTCCGGCGAAGGTCCAGTCGGCACTCCTCGAGGTGATGGCCGAACAGCAGGTGACGATCGGCGGCGTGACGCACCAGGTGCCCAAGCCGTTCTTCGTCGTCGCCACGCAGAACCCGATCGAGTCGGAGGGCGTGTACCAGCTCCCGGACGCGCAGCGTGACCGCTTCATGATGAAGATCGTCCTCGACTACCCGACGACGGACGAGGAGATGCTGATCATCGATCGCATGAGCATCGAGGCGCCGTTGGCCGATCAGGTGATCACGCTCGATCAACTCAGCGCCCTGCAGGCCCAGGCCGACCGGGTCTTCGTCGATCGCTCGGTGAGCCAGTACGCCGTCGATCTCGTCCAGTGCACCCGCACCCCCGACCGGTTCGGGCTCGGTGACCTGAGCACGGTGATCGGTCTCGGGGCGAGCCCGCGCGCGTCGCTCAACCTCGTCCGCGGGGCCCGAGCGCTCGCCATGCTGCGTGGCCGCACCTACGCCACACCACAGGACGTGTTCGACCTCGCGCCCGAGATCCTCCGCCACCGCCTGCTGCTGACGTACGACGCGCTCGCCCGGGACATCACGACCGACCACGTGATCCAGCGGATGCTCTCCACGGTGCCCGCCGCGTGGGTGTCGCCGAAGCCCAACAACGGTGCCGTCAGCGGGAGCTGAACGTGCACAGCCTCCCGCCGACGAGCGTCGCTCCGGCCAAAGCGAAGACGGCGAACGACGCCTGGAACGCGCGCCCGACGGCGGCGACCGCCGATCGACCGGGCACCGCGTGGGCCGAAGGCCCGCCCACCGAGGCCGTCGCCGAACTGTTGCGCACGCTCGAACTGACGATCAACGGGCGCCTCGACGGCGTCCTGCACGGCAACCACCAGGGCATCACCCCTGGCCACGGCAGCGAGCCAGGTGAGTCGCGGCTGTACCAGCCGGGCGACGACGTGCGGCGGATCGACTGGAACGTGTCCGCCCGCACGAACGAGACCTACGTCCGCGAGCAGATCGCCGACCGCGACCTGACCGCCTGGCTCGTCATCGACGCCTCGGCGACGATGCGGTTCGGCACGGTGCCGAACGAGAAGTCGCAGATCGCCATGGCGGCGGCCGCGGCGGTCGGCTTCCTCACGGCCCGCAACCAGAACCGGCTCGGCGCCGTATTGGTGGCCGGGCCGAGCATCCACGTGGTCCCGCCGCGCAACGGATCGAATCAGGTGCGCGCCGTCCTGTCGACGCTCGCCTCGCCCCCTGACGCGCTCGGACAGGGTCGTGCCGACCTCGCCGGCGCGCTCGACCGGGTCGGAGCACTCGCCAAACGGCGCGGCTTCGTCGCGGTGATCTCCGACTTCCTGTCGGAGGGCTGGAGCGTCCCGCTCGGCCGGCTGTCGCTGCGCCACGATCTCCTCGCCATCACGGTGAACGACCCCCGCGAATTCGACATCCCGCCGATCGGGCTCGTCGACGTGTCCGACCCGGCGACCGGTGCCGTGCGCGAGGTGCGCGTCACGCGGAAGGTGCAGGAGCGGTTCATCGCCGCGGCCGCGGCCGCACGGGCCGAACGCGACGATGCACTCGGCCGAGCGCGGCGCCGACATGATCGAGTTGAGCACCGACGGCGACTGGCTCGGCGCCATCGTCGCACACACGCAACACCGCCGTACCCAGGCGGTCCGCGGTGGGGTGATCAAGCGATGAACATCGACTTCCTCGCGCCCGGCCGCCTCTGGCTCCTCATCATCCCCGCGGCGCTCGCCGTGCTGTACGTCGTCGTCCTGCGGTGGCGCAAGACGGCGACGGTCCGTTTCACCCAGGTCGACCTGCTCGACCGGGTCGCGCCGCAGCGGCCGCGCTGGCGGCGCCACGTCGTGGCCGGTGTCCAACTGCTCGGGCTCACCGCCGCGGTGATCGCCATCGCCCGGCCGGTCGAGCGTTCCACCGAGCGCACGACGAGCGAGGGCCGCATCGTCGTGTTGTTCGACGTGTCGCTGTCGATGGAGGCCGACGACGTCGATCCGACCCGCTTCGTCGCGGCCCAGGAGGCCGCCCACGACTTCGTCGACGCCGTCGATCCCGGCGTCGAGGTCGGGCTGATCTCGTTCTCCGGTCAGGTCGCCGTCGACGTGAACCCGACGCTCGATCGCGATGCGATGGACCGCGGCATCGACAATCTCGAACTCGCCGAATCGACGGCGATCGGCGATGCGTTGTCGGCAGGTACCAAACTGCTCGTGAACTCGGCCGACCCCGACTCCGACGTCGCGCCCGGCGTGATGGTGCTGCTCAGCGACGGTGAGACGACGGTGGGGCGACTCACCTCGGAAGGCGCGGAGGAAGCGGCAGCCGCCGGCATCCCCGTGTACACGATCGCCTTCGGCACCGAGAGCGGCACGATCGTCGACCCGGTGAGCGGCCAGACCGTCGACGTGCCGGTGCGTCCCGCCGACCTCGAGATGGTGGCCGAGACGACCGGCGGCGAAGCGTTCGTGGCCGAGACCGGCGATGAACTCGCCGACGCCTACTCCTCGATCGAGAGCTCGCTCGGCGAGACCCTCGGCGAGGAGATCCAGATCGTCAAGGAGCTCACGTGGGCCTGGGCCCTCGCCGCGTTCCTCCTGCTCTCGATCGCCTGGGCGCTCAGCCTCTGGTGGCTACGCGGCATGGTCTAGTTGGTCGCGGTGCCTGACCCCGCGCACCAACTTCAGCAGCAGGTCGCGCAGCTTCTCGATCGTCTTGACGGAGTCGGCGCCGACCGGGTTGACCGACAGGTGGGTGACGCCGGCCTCCTTGTACGCGGCCAGGCGTTCCTTGACGTAGCCGACCGGTCCGACGAGGTTCGTCTTCTCGACCATCTCCCCGGGAACGGCCGCGGCGGCCTCGTCCTTCTTGCCCGACAGGTAGAGGTCCTGGACCTCGATCGCCTCGTCGACGTAGCCGTACTTCTGGCAGATCGTGTTGTAGAAGTTCTGGTCGCGGGCACCCATGCCACCGACGTACAACGCGAGGCTCGGGCGGGCGTAGTCGAGGATCCGCGTCTGGGCGTCGCCGGTGAGCTCGTCGCCGATCGCGACCATGCCGCCGGCGGAGATCTGCAGCGGGCCGAGGTCGGGATCGCGCTCGGCCTGACCGGCCTTCAGATCGTCGCCCCACACCGTGTGGAACTTCTCGGGATCGAAGAAGATCGGCAGCCAGCCGTCGGCGAACTGGGCGGTGTTCTTCACCGACTGGCCCATCAGGCTCGCCCAGAAGATCGGGATGTGCTCGCGCACCGGATGGTTGATGATCTTCAGCGGCTTGCCCAGCCCGGTGCCCTCACCCTCGGGGAGCGGCACCTTGACGGTCGGGCCGTCGTAGACGACCTTCTCGCGCTTCCACGTCATCCGGCACACGTTGATGTAGTCGCGGATGCGGGGCATCGGCTTGTCGTACGGAACGCCGTGGAAGCCCTCGATCACCTGCGGGCCGGACGCGCCGAGCCCGAGGATGAAGCGGCCGTTCGACACGAAGTCGAGGCCGGCCGCGGTCTGCGCCATACACGTGGCGGTGCGGGAGAACACGTTGAGGATGCCCGACCCGATCTCGATCGTGTCGGTCTTGGCCGCGAGGTACCCCATCTGCGACACGGCGTCGAAGCTGTACGCCTCGGGCACCCACACGACGTCGAGGCCGGCCTTCTCCAGATCCACGACCTTCTGCACGTCGGCGTGGAAGTCGCCCGAATAGTTGATGTTCATCGACAGCTTCATCGCGGCGACGTTACGTGGACGGCGCCGACGACAAACGGGCATCAATCGGGCCGGCATCAATCGCGCCGCACCCGATTCGCCGGCGCGTCAACCACCGCCGCGCGACATGCGATCGCGCGCCTGTTCGAGCAGGCGGCGAACCTCGTCGTCGGAGGTCTGCGTGAAGTCGTCGTACGACGCGCCGACCGCGCCGAACGGGTCGGGCTGGTACACGCACACCACCCGGTCGGCGATGCGTTCGAGCTCGGCCGCGGTGTCGGGCGGCGCGACGGGGAGCGCGACGGTGATCGTGCGCGGATCGAGCCGACGCAGCGCGGCGACGGCGGCGTGCATCGTCGCCCCGGTGGCCACACCGTCATCGACCACGATCACTTCCCGGCCGCGCACGGTCGGCGGGATCCCCAACCGGCCGAGTTTCCGTTCGCGCCCGTTCGAGTTCGTCGGCCGCCTGCCGGCGCGCGGTCTCGAACTGCCTGATCGCTGATCCGGAGATCGGCGATCAGCGATTCGTTCCGGATCTCGACATCGCCCGAGGCGATCGCCCCCATCGCCAGCTCCTCCTGCCCGGGCACGCCGATCTTGCGCACGACGATCACGTCGAGTTCGACGTCGAGCGCGCGAGCAACCTCGGCCGCCACCGGGACGCCACCGCGCGGGAGCGCCAGCACGACGGCGTCCGGCCGCCGTCGCTGGTCACGTTCATCGCGCAGCAGGTCGGCGAGGGCCTGCCCGGCGTGAACCCGATCGCGGAACAGTCGAGGCAGGCGCTTCCACCGTACTGCGCGTCGTGCCTCACGGGTGCCGACAAGGACTCGCGGAGGCACGGAATCAATCGTTGAGGTTGCCGCTCCGGAAACCCTCGAGGTCGAGCGTGACGTAGCGGTAGCCGGCCGACCGCACCGCGGCGACGACCGCGGCGCGTTGCGCGACCACCGTCGGGGATGTCGGCCAGTTCGACCTCGAGGCGCGCCGTGTCGCCGTAGTGACGGACCCGGACCTGACGCAGACCCGAGTCGGTGCAGCGCTGCTTCGGCCCGGTCGATGCGACCGAGCAGCCCCACGGTCACCGCCGTGCCGTACGGGATGCGGCTGGCCAGGCAGGCCGCCGCCGGCTTGTCCCACGTGCGCAGCCCGAGGTGGCGCGACGCTCGTCGGACGTCGGCCTTGTCGAATCCGGCGGTGACGAGCGGGAACTCGGCGCCCGCGTCCTCGGCGGCCTTCTGCCCGGGACGATGGTCGCCGAGATCGTCGATGTTCACCCCGAGCACGATCACCGCCTGTTCGGCACGGGCGATCGGTTCGAGGACGTCCATCAGCTCGGCCTTGCAGTGGAAGCAGCGGTCGGTGTCGTTGACGCGGTACGCCGCCCGTTCCATCTCCGCCGTGATGACCGGCGTCCAGCGCAGGTCCCACTCGGCGGCCAGCTCGCGACAGTCGGCTTCCTCGTCGCCGGCCAGCGACGGCGACACCGCCGTCACCGCGTGGACGCGATCGTGGCCGAGCGTGCGCGCCGCATACGCCGCCAGGAAGGCCGAATCGGCGCCGCCGCTGAAGGCGACCACGACCCGCTCCAGCCGGTCGAGCTCGTCGTCGAGCCGGCGCGAGCTTGAGCGCGCAGGCCGTCGTCGAGCTGCGTCGGTCGGTTCAGCCACGACCGCAGTATGGCCGCGAAATCGGCTCGATCGGGTCCTCGATCGCGAGGCGGACGCGCGAGACTCGGGCACAGATGGACGCCCCGACATGGTGGAGCGAGCAACGGTTCGGGCTCGTGGTCCAGAACAGTGTGGCCGCCGTTCCGGCGTGGGCCCCGATCGGGTACGACGCCCGGTACTACCGCCAGTACCTCGGCGAGGACGGTTCGGACGGCCTCGTGGAAGTGCTCGCCCACCATCGCGATCGGTGGGGCCATGTCGAGCGCTTCGACGACTTCGTCGACCTGCTCACGTTCGAACGATTCGACGCGGACGAATGGGCCCGGCTCGCCGTCGACGCCGGGATGACGCATGTCGAGGTCCACGCCCGCGACCCCGACGGATGGTGCTGGTGGAACGCACCCGACGCCGATCGCACGACCGTCGGCCGCGGTCCCGGGCGTGACGTGGTCAGCGAGTTCGCGTCGGCGTGTGACGATCGGAACCTCGAGTTCACCATCCGGTACTCGCTCGACGTCCCGAGCCACGAAGGCACCACCGACCGAGATTCCGCGAAGCGACCGCCGAGCGACAGCGCGCCGACCTCGCGGCGACGTTCGGCACCGATCGCGTGCTCCTCGACGGGAGTTCGGACCCGGCGACCAGGGCCCGGGAGCTCGGCGGGGGTTGGGTCCCAGCCTCGGGCACAACCGGGCCGAACGATCCGAACACCACCTCACGGGTTTCGACGTGGTCGACCTGCTCACCGAGGTCGTCGCCCACGGCGGTCACCTCCTGCTGAGCGTCGGCCCGACGTCGGCCGGCGAGGTTCCGGCACACGCCGCGCGATCGCTCCGCGAGGCCGGGGTCTGGATCCGAGAACACCGCGATCTCCTCGATCGGGCCGTGCCGTGGACGACGTGGGGCGACCAGGATGTCCGGTATCTCGTGCTCGACGGTGCGCTGCACGCGATCGACCTGCGCGGGCGGGGCGTGTTCGCCGACATCGACCGCGCCTCGTGGCGCGTGGTCTCGATCACAGCCGTCGATCCTGCGGTCGGCCGAACACCCCGTCACGTTCCGGCACGACGAGAACGGTCTGCAGATCGAGCCCGATCGACGACCGGTCACGCCCGACACCGGCACCACCTCGATCGCCTCGATCAGGACGTTCCGGATCGAACTCGTCGACGTCGACGCGCCGGACACGCTGTTCGAGCCGACGGCACAGCCGGTCCTGCCGCTGCAACCACTGCTCGACGACGCCGTCGCCGGCGACATCGTGCAACTCGGCGACGCCCGCTATGCTCGGCCCGGTCACGGTGCCTCCGGGAGTGGTGCTGCGGGGGCTCGGCGCGGGCCGCACGACGATCGGGGTGCCAGCTGGGTCGCCCCTGCGCCTGGACCGCAATGCCCGGCTCGAGCACGTTCGTGTGACGGCCGACGTGCCGGGCGACGGGGCGAGCCAGGCGACGGCCGACGACGTGACCGGGACATCAGCCACGTGAGGCTGGAAGCCGGTGGAGATCGTCGGAGACTTCGCCACCGTGCTCGGATGCACGATCGATGGTGAGGTGGCGGCACGGGCCGACGGCGTCGTCGTCAGGGCGACGGGAGCGGGACGCATCAGCGCGGCCGATTGCCATCACCTCACCGTGTCGCGGTGCGAACTGGCCGGTGCCGGGGTCGACGAGGCGGCCATCGATCTGATCGGCGGCGACGACCACGAGATCGACTCGTGCACGGTCTCCGGTCACGAGTGCGCGGTGCGGGCCCGCGACACGACCGCCACGATCGTGCGGGGGTGCACGATCACCAGCCGTTGGTGGGGCGTCCGCCTCGAAGCGACGGAGCGTGCCCACGTCCACGGCAACCGGGTGTCGCGCACGACGCGGGCCGTCGACGTCGACGGCGGGTCGCAGGCGTTGGTCGACGGGAACGCGGTGTTCGACGGCGACAGCGGCTGCGTGCTGCAGCGAGGCGCCGCCGGCTGCCAGGTGAGCGGCAACTACTGGGAACGGTGTCGCGTCGGGCTACTGGCCTGGGGCGCGACCGGCGTCCACGAGCAGGACAACATCGCGATCGACCTCCACGAACCCGACCACGTCACGATCACCGGCCCGTAGTTGGTGCGCGGGGTCAGACCCCGCGCACCAACTCAGCTGGCGAGGGAGCGGCGCTTGGCTTCGCGGGCGCGGTTGCTCGGATCGAGGTCGGCCTTGCGGAGGCGGATGCTCTTCGGGGTGACCTCGACGCACTCGTCGTCGGCGATGAACTCGAGCGCACCTTCGAGCGACAGCTGGCGGTGCGGCGTCAGCGTCACGGTGGTGTCGGAGGACGATGCCCGCATGTTCGTGAGCTTCTTCTCCTTGCAGATGTTGACGTCCATGTCGCCGGCGCGGGAGTTCTCGCCGACGATCATGCCGCAGTACACCTCGGTGCCCGGGCCGACCATCATCGACGACCGGTCCTGCAGGTTGGTCATCGCGTACGTGGTGGTGGGGCCGCTGCGGTCGGCGACGAGCACGCCGGACTGGCGGGCCCGGATCTCGCCGGCCCACGGCTCGTAGCCCTCGAACGTGTGGCTGATCACACCGGTGCCACGGGTCTCGGTGAGGAACTCGGTGCGGAAGCCGATCAGGCCGCGGGCCGGCACGAGGTAGTCGAGCCGGACCCAGCCGGACCCGCTCATGTTCTGCATCCGCCCCTTGCGGACGGCGAGCAGCTGCGTGACCGCGCCGAGGTGCTCCTCGGGCACGTCGATCGTGACGCGCTCGACCGGCTCGTGGAGCTTGCCGTCGATCTCCTTGGTGAGCACGACCGGCTTGCCGATGTTGAGCTCGAAACCCTCGCGGCGCATCTGCTCCACGAGGATCGCCAGCTGCAGCTCGCCACGGGCCTGGACCTCCCAGGCGTCGGGGCGATCGGTCGGGTTGACCCGGATGCTGACGTTGCCGACGAGCTCCTGGTCGAGACGGTTCTTCACGAGGCGGGCGGTGAGCTTGGAGCCCTCGCGGCCGGCGAGCGGCGACGTGTTGATGCCGATCGTCATCGCCAGCGCCGGCTCGTCGACCGTGATGACGGGCAGCGCACGCGGGATCGTCGGGATCGGCGAGCGTCTCGCCGATGTAGATGTCCTCGATGCCCGCGACGGCGACGAGATCGCCCTGGCGGGCCTCGTCGACCGAGACGCGGGTGAGGTGCTCGGTGAGGAACAGCTCGGCGACCTTCGCCCGGCTGATCGTGCCGTCACGCTTGCACCAGGCGACGCTCTGACCCTTGCGGATCGTGCCTTCGAACACGCGCAGCAGGGCGAGGCGGCCGAGGTACGGCGAGGCGTCGAGGTTCGTGACCCACGCCTGCAGCGGTGCGCCGTCGTGGTACGTCGGCGTCGGGATGCTGTCGAGCAGCACCTGCACGAGTTCGGTGAGATCCTTGCCGTCGCCGCTTGCCGTCGGCGACGAGCGCCTCGGCCTCGTCGAGGTCGAGCGTGGCCCAGCCGTCGCGGCCCGAGCAGTAGACGATCGGGAACTCGACCTGGTGTTCCTTGGCGTCGAGGTCGAAGAACAGCTCGTACACCTCGTCGATGACCTCGCCGGTGCGGGCGTCGGGCCGGTCGACCTTGTTGATGACGAGGATCACGGGAAGGTTCCGGGCGAGCGCCTTGCGCAGCACGAAGCGGGTCTGCGGGAGCGGACCCTCGGCGGCGTCGACGAGCAGGACGATGCCGTCGACCATCGTGAGCGCCCGCTCGACCTCGCCACCGAAGTCGGCGTGGCCGGGCGTGTCGACGATGTTCAGCGTGACGTCGGTGTCGGACTCGCTTGTCGTGCCACACGAGCGACGTGTTCTTGGCGAGGATCGTGATCCCCTTCTCCCGCTCGAGGTCGCCGGAGTCCATGACGCGTTCGGCGACGGTCTCGTTGCTGCGGAACGCACCGGACTGGTGGAGCATCGCGTCGACGAGCGTGGTCTTGCCGTGGTCGACGTGGGCGACGATCGCCATGTTGCGCAGGTCGCGACGATGCTGCAACTCACCCGCCGGGGTGTCGTCGGTCGTGGCGAAGGGATCGTTGTTTTCGACGTTCACAAGGGGCTCGAGAAGGTTCAGGTCGCTGGGAGACACGACAGACCACGCTATCGGCGATTCACGAGCGAACGAGCGGGACTGCCGATCATTTGCCCAGGGTGTGACCCCTGTCCGCCGGTACGCCCGCGTCCCGACAATCCTCGTTTGCGTCAGGATTTCCGGCGCACAGGTGCGCGGAAATCCTGACGCAAACGCCGGCTGGACGGGCGTTGGACCAGTGTGATCGGGCGGGGTTCGGCAACGATGGGCGGGTGCCCAGGGTGACTGCGAACGGACTCGACATCTACTACGAGATCCACGGTGACGGTCCGCCGCTGCTCAACATCGGCGGCACCGGTGGCGATCTGCGGCGGATGCCGGCGTCGGCCAACCCGCTGACGCGTTCGTTCACCGTGCTGTCGTACGACCAGCGCTGCCTCGGACAGACGACGGGCGGCGACGATCGCCAGCCGACGATGGCCGACTACGCCGACGATGCGGCCGCGCTGATCACCGCGATCGGCTGGGATCGCGCCCACGTCGTGGGAACGAGCTTCGGTGGCATGGTCGCCCTGAACCTCGCCGTCCGTCATCCGCAGCGCATCGACCGCCTCGTCCTCTGCTGCACATCGCCGGGTGGCGCCCATCCCTCGTACCCGTTGCACGAACTCCCGGTCGGAGTATGACGACGAGACGTTCGCGCTCCGGATGCGGATCACCGACCGCCGTTGGGATCCCGCCGCCGACGAGCCGATCCCCGGCCTCGGCGCGTTCTACGAGCAGATGGCCGCCGACGCTCGGCGTCCGCTCCCACCCGCGGCGGCCACCGGACTGCGTCGGCAGCTGACGGCCCGTGCCGGCCACGACGTGGTCGACGCGCTCGGCTCGATCGTGGCGCCGACGCTCGTGTGTGCGGGTCGGTACGACGATCTCGCGCCGCTCGCCAACAGCGAACTCCTCGCCGAGCGGATCCCGAACGCCCGGCTCGAGATCTTCGACGGCGGCCACATCTTCATGATCCAGGACCGCACCGCGTTCCCCGCCATCGCCCAGTTCCTGACCGAGTGACGCGCCCAACACGGCGTTTGCGTCGCGGTTTCTGCGGACCTGTCCCGCAGTAATCCCGACGCAAACGGGCCTGACGGAACCGGGATGGTGGCGGGATCGGGGTCAGCCGACGCGGCGTTCGTGGCCTTCCCAGTACGGCTCGCGGAGGTCCTTCTTGAGGACCTTGCCGGAGGGGTTGCGGGGCAGTACATCGATCCATTCGACGGACGTCGGGCACTTGAACGTGGCCAGACGTTCCTTCGCGAAGGCGATGATCTCGGCCTCGGTCACCTCGCTACCGGCAGCGACGACGACGATCGCCTTGGCGGTCTCGCCCCACTTCTCGTGCGGCACGCCGATGACGGCGACATCGGCGATCCCCGGATGGGCCATCAGCACGTTCTCCACCTCCGCCGGATAGACGTTCTCACCACCCGACACGATCATGTCCTTCACCCGGTCGTGGATGTACAGGTACCCGTCCTCGTCGAGGAAGCCGGCGTCACCCGACTTGAACCAGCCGTCTTCCGTGAACGCCTTCTCAGTCTCCTCGGGCAGGCGCCAGTAGCCGATCGTGTTCTGCGGCGAGCGGATCCAGATCTCGCCCACCTCGCGGACGCCGCACTCGCCGTCTTCGCCGACGATGCGCAACTCGACTCCCGGCCCCGGCAGACCGCACGACCGCAGCCGGTGGCGGTTGGGGCCCGTCGTGTCGTGATCCGCCGGAGCGAGATTGACGACGGCGCCCGTCGTCTCGGTCAGCCCGTACGCCTGCCAGAAACTGCACTGGAACGTGTCGACACACTTCGCCAGGACTTCTTCACTGATCGGCGACGCGCCGTAGACGAGCGTCTCGAGGCTGGAGAAGTCGGCATCCTCGACACCGGGCACCATCAGCATGAACTGGAACACCGCGGGGACGAGGAACGCGTGCGTGATGCGCTCCGACTCGATCGTCCGGATCAGCGCGGCGGGATCGATGTCGCGGATGATCACCGACGTCGCCCCCTCGGACATTCCGGCGACCGCCCACCCGCCGCCGCCGATGTGGAACAACGGCATGGCGACAAGGTTGACGGAGTCGCGCTCGATCCCCCACATGTCCTTGGCCATCGGCAGGAGCGCGAACAGGTTGTCGTTGCTCAGCATCACACCCTTCGGACGGCCGGTGGTGCCCGACGAGTAGAGCTGGAACGCCACGTCGCCGGCGGCGGAGCGCGCGCCGGGGTCGTCGGCCGGATACCGCGCCATCCACTCGTCGTAGTCCTCGTGGTCGGGATGACCGCCGATGACGACGAACTTCGTCACCTTCGGAAGCTGATCGACGATCGCATCGAGCACCGGCACGAAGTCGGGGCCGACGATCAGCACCGTGGCGTCGGCGTCGTCGACGATGAACTGCACTTCGGGTGCAGCCAGCCGCCAGTTGACGTCGACGCTCACCGCGTTCAACATCGCCGCGCCGAAGGCCACGTCGAAGTGCTCGACGCTGTTCTTGTCGAGGAATGCCACCCGGTCCGCGGCACCCACGCCGGCGTCGGCGAGCGCCTGCGCGATCCGCGCCGAACGCTCCAGTAATTGCGCCCACGTGACCGAGTCGCGACCGGCCTGCACCAGTGCGATCTCGTCGGGCAGCCCGACGCCGTGGACCCGTATGACGTCGGCCAGCGTGTTGATGTCGCTCATGGAGAGTGACGCTAGTCACCCGGCCGATGGCTCCCGGTCAGCCGGCGTCGCGGCGCCGGTTGCCGAACGTGTTCCAGTGGGTCACGGCCGCCGCGGGCTTGCGCGGCGCGACACCGAAGTTGCCGACCGGCCGGCCCAT
This sequence comes from Ilumatobacteraceae bacterium, assembly GCA_963801795.1. Classification (GTDB taxonomy): domain Bacteria; phylum Actinomycetota; class Acidimicrobiia; order Acidimicrobiales; family Ilumatobacteraceae; genus Sva-07. The sequence continues at coordinate 557,943 of CAWDFZ010000009.1, read as the reverse complement.
CGGGACGCACGCTGCGATCTCGAACCGCGGCGACCCGTCGTCGTTGGCGGGCACCCCGAGGGTGGCGAGCGTCTCGGCGGCGTGGATGCGGATGACCGTGGTCAGCGCGGTGCCGATACCGAGCGAGCGGGCGGCGACACAGAAGTTCTGCACCGCGGGATAGATGCTGGCATCGAGCCGACCGATGTCCATCGCGCCCTCGTCGTCGACGGCTCCCCACGGGATGATCGGCTGGAGGAAGAACACGATCGCGGCGGCGTCCTGGATGTGGTCGGCGAGGTGTTGGCTGGCATCACGCGTCCGCGTCCACGACGTCCGGGCCGCGTCGTCGCGGAAGCCCTGCGGGTCGGGCAACGACTCCCGGTACCGGTCGAACGACACCTTGTACCAGTGCGCGACCTCGGCCTTCGTTCCCGGATCGGTGACGACCACGTACTGCTGGGCCTGCACGTTGCCCCCGCTCGGGCCCTGCTGGGCGGCGCGCAAACAGGTGGCGATCTCGTCGTCGGTCACCGGTTCGTCCGTGAACCGCCGGATCGCCCGCGTGGTCATGATCGCCTCGATCGGGTCGAGTCGTTCCGCGGCCGAATCGTCGCCGCCGTCAGTCGTCTTCGTCGCCGTCATCGTCATCTCCCGTGGAACGTGGCCGGGCGCTTGTCGACGAAGGCGTTGACCGCTTCGGCGTGGTCGGCGGAATGGAAACAGGCGATCTCGAGCGCCGTCGACAAGTCGAAGCTCGACAGCAGCGCCTGCTTGATCTGCGCGTTGACCGCGAGCTTCGTGCCCTGGACGGCGAGCGGCGGTTGCGCCGCGAGGCGATCGGCCCAACGGTGCGCGACGTCGAGGATCTCGTCGGCGCCGCACACCTCGGCCGCCACCCCGAGCCGGACGGCCTCGGCGGCGCCGAGCGGCACACCGAGCATGAGATGGCGCTTCGCGGCGAGCGGCCCGAGCAGGAGTGGCCAGATCGCCGCCCCGCCGTCGCCGGCGACGAGGCCGACCTGGACGTGCGGATCGCGGATGATCGCGTCGTCGGCCATCACGATCACGTCGCAGAGCAGCGCGATCGACGCGCCCAGCCCGACCGCCGGGCCGTTCAGCGCGCAGACGATCGGTACTTCGACGTCGAGCAGGTCCCACACGATCTGCTTGCCTTCGCGGCGCAGTTCGTTCAGCCGGTCGGGCGCGCGCAGTGCCGGGAACCACGCCATGTCACCGCCTGCCGAGAAGGCCGCGCCCGAGCCGGTGAGCACGATCGCCCGAGCGTCGCCTTCCTGCTTCAGCGTCGCGAACAGCTCCGCGAGGTCGCGGTGGAGCGTCGCGTCGACGGCGTTCAACTCGGATCGTGGGTGATCGATCACGACGTCGAGCACGTCGCCGTGGCGCTCGATCGTGATCGTCTCCATCGGCCGACCGTACCGATTCCCACGTTTGCGTCGCGATTTGTGCGCGACGGGGTCGCAGAAATCGCGACGCAAACGAGGATTGGACGTCACAACCGGGCCGATCAGAACATGCCGAATCAGAACATGGTGGTGTCGACGTCGACGCCGAGCAGGAGTTTGCCGATCGTCTCGTTCAGCTTGGGTGCCGTCTGGATGTGTTGGGTGACGACGTGCGCGTCGCGCAGTGCCCGTCCGAGCCGGCTCGTGTCGTAGACCGCGGTGCCGCCGGCGAGCGTGAAGGCGGTGTCGGTGACCGCCGCCGCGGCGGTCGCCGCGTGCACGGCGGCCGAACGGATCCCGATGCGCTCCATCGAGCGACGCCTCGTCGCCGCGCAGCACCGTCCGCCAGGTCTCGGCCAGCTGCTCGAGCAGGAAGGCGCGCGCCGACCGGAGATGGGCGTCGGCGCGGGCCACCTCGACCTGCGTGAAGCCACTCCTGGCGAGCGTGCGCGACGAGTACTGCGGCATCTTGCCCTGGGCGAGGTCGATCAGCTCGTCGAGGGCGCGGCGGGCGATGCCGAGGCCGACCGCCGAGACGCCAGCGGCGAGGAGCGCGAAGTTCGGGAACCGCGCCAGCGGCGTGTCGACGACCGGTCGCGTGACGCCGGGTTGGATCGTGCGCTCGGCGGGCACGAACGCGGCGTCGACCGAGTAGTCGAGCGAGCCCGAGCCGCGCATGCCCGACGTGTACCACGTGTCGTGGAACGTCACGTCGGTCTGCGGCACGAAGCAGAGGCGGAACGTCCCGTCGTCGCACGACGCGCCGCCGAGCACCCACTGGCAGTGCTGGGTGCCACTCCCCCACGCCCAGCGGCCGGTCACCTCGAACCCGGCGACGCCGTTGCGCCGCGTCGCCACCCCGTGCCCGTTCGGGGCGAACACGCCGCCGGTGATCGACGTCCGGTCGCCGTAGATCTCGCGGGCCGTCGACCTCCGGGAGGAACGCCGCCATCGACGAGGTGGTCGACGCGATCATCGAACACCACCCGGCTGCTCCGTCCGCTGCACTGACCGCTTCGATCGCGGCCACCATCGTCATCGGGTCGGCCTCGGGACCGCCGTAGACCGCCGGCACGCACATCCGCATCAGGTCGGCGTCGACCAACGCCTTCACCGTCGGCATCGGCAGCCGCCGCAGCCGCTCGCCGTCGTCGGCCTGCGCCTCGATCGCCGCCCGCAACCCGTGCGCCGCCCCGACGAGCGAGCCCTCGGCCATCGCGTCACTCTAGGTCCCCGCCGAAATGTGCCGGGATGTTCCCGCTGAGCGCATGAATCCGTGCACATTTCGGCGCCGTTCCTCCGCCAGCGAAATTTGCCGTGATCTTCCCGCTGAGCGGGAAGATTCCGGCAATTTCGGGGTGGGGGTGGGGCCTGGCGGGGCTCACAGCGGGGCGTCGACGTCCCACAGGTGGTGGATCGGGTCGTGGATCATGTACTGGGCGAACGTGGCGATGGTGAACGACGCGCCATCGCTGCGCCGGCCGCGGCGCTGCCACTGGTCGTCGCCGATGGCGTCGAACGCGTCGGCGAGCGCCACGCCCGCGTCCTGCAGTTCGATCGCCACGATCGCCGGATCCTGTTCGTTGTAGCGCTCGTCCCGCGCGGTCGCGTCCTGGTCCCAGTTGGCGAACAGCGGATCGTCCGCATCGACCATCAGGGCGAGGCGGGTCCGGTACAGCCGCAGGACGTCGCGCACGTGCGCCGCGTACTCGAGCGTGGTCCAGCGGGCGGCATCCGGGCGCGCCCGCAGGTGCTCGACGGGCGTGTCGAGCACGGCGATCCAGCGGTCGGTCGACTCGCGGACGAGCGCGGCGACGGCGGTCGGCGCGACCGAGCCGGCGGCGAAGCCGCACTCGGGGCAGGGCCGCTCGAGCACCCACGTCCAGTCCTTGTCGTCGGGCACGATGGCATCGGTCATCGACGGAGTTTGTCGACTCCGCCGCTCGGCTCTCGCACCGATTCCCGCTGTGGTCTACGGTCGATCGACATGAAGTTCGGCTTCGTGGTCCCGTGGGGCGACGCCGACGACGTCGGCGATCTCGCGGCCGCGGCCGAGGAGGCCGACTGGGACGGGCTGTTCGTCTGGGAACCGATCTGGGGCGTCGATGCGTGGATCTCGCTCGGGCTCGCCGCCGTGCGCACGAGCAAGATCCGGCTCGGCACGCTGCTCACGCCGCCGTCGCGCCGGCGTCCGTGGGAGCTCGCCAGCCAGGTCGCGACCGTCGACCGCCTGTCGAACGGTCGGGTCACGTTGTCGGTGGGCCTCGGCGCCATCGACTCGGGTTTCGACACCTTCGGCGAGGAGTGCGATCGTCGCATCCGAGCCGAATTGATGGACGAGTGCCTCGACGTGATGTGCGGGCTGTGGAACGGCCAGCCGTTCGCCTACGACGGCACCCACTACCAGGTCGAGCCGACCGAGTTCCCGACCATCGGCAACGTGGTCCAGGCTCCCCGCGTGCCGATCTGGTGCGTGGCCGCGGCCGGTCGGGAGAAGTCGCTGGGCCGGGCGCTGCGGTGGGACGGCGTGATCCCGCAGATCCTCGGCGACGACGGGGCGCGGCTCCCGGACCTCGAAGAGACCGCCGGCATTGCGCGCCCGGATCGACGCGGAGGTCACCGACCGCCCGTTCGACATCGTCATCGAAGGTTCGATCTCCGACCACTCGCCGGCCGCGTACGCCGACGCGGGTGCGACGTGGTGGATCGAGTCGATGTGGGACGCGATCGGCCAGCACTCGCCCGTGACGGCGGCGTACGACCGTCTGGTGCAGGGCCCGCCACGCCCGCAGAACGAGCACGGCGAATGACCGAGCCAGCAGACATGTCACCCTGGATCTGACCGCAGGTGCCTGACCCCACGTGACATGTGATCCGCCGCCGGTAGGTTCGACCGCCGTGGCACACGACAACGGATGGAACCTGGCCGATCTCTGGGAGACGGTGGCCGACCAGATCCCCGACGCCCTCGCGCAGCAGCAGGGTGACCGCACGTTCACCTGGGCGGAGTTCAACCGCCGCGCCAACGGCGTCGCCGCGTCGCTGCTCGCGTCCGGCGCCGTCGGAACAGGACAAGGTCGCGCAGTACCTGTACAACGCGCCGGAGTACATGGAGTCGCTCTTCGCCGCCTTCAAGGCCGGCCTCGCGGTGGTCAACACGAACTACCGCTACGCCGCCGACGAGCTCGTCTACCTCTGGGACAACGCCGACGTGATCGCCGTCGTGTTCCACGGGACGTTCGTCGAGCAGATCGAGCAGATCCGCGCCAAGGTGCCGCGCATCCGCACGTGGCTGTGGGTCGACGACGGCAGCGGTCCGTGCCCGGAGTGGGCCGTCCCGTACGAATCGGCGGCCGCCGCGGGCACCGACGACAACGTCGCCGGCGCCTGGGGTCGCAGCGGCGATCACCTCGTGCTGCTCTACACCGGCGGCACCACCGGCATGCCGAAGGGCGTCATGTGGCGTCAGGACGACCTGTTCGGCGTGCTCGACGCCAACAACAAGCACCGCATGCCACCCGAGCAGGATCTCGACGCGGTCCGCGATCGCATCACCAAGCCCGGCCCGCGCAACATGCCCGCCGCACCGCTGATGCACGGCACCGGCCTGTTCAACGTGATCAGCAACCTGATGGTCGGCGGCAGCGTCACCACGATGGTCGGCCGCCACTTCAGCGCCGAGGAGTTCCTCGACTCGGTGCAGGAACACGGCATCAACTCCACCGCCATCGTCGGTGACGCGTTCGCCAAGCCGATCCTGCGGGCGCTCGACGCCGAGCCCGACCGCTGGGACATCTCCACGTTGCGGGTGATCATCTCGTCGGGCGTGATGTGGTCGAAGGACACCAAGGACGGGCTGCTGCGTCACAACGAGCGGCTGATCATGGTCGACTCGCTCGGCTCGAGCGAGGCGATCGGCATGGCGTCGAACACCACCCAGGCCGGCGCCGGCGGCGAGACCGCCACGTTCACGCTCGGCGCCAACACTCGTGTCGTCACCGACGACGGCCGTGACGTCGTGCCCGGTTCCGGCGAACTCGGCCGCGTCGCCCAGCGCGGCTTCACGCCGATCGGTTACTACAAGGACGAGGCGAAGTCGGCGCCAGACGTTCGTCACCATCGACGGCGAGCGCTACTCGATCCCCGGCGACTACGCCACGGTCGACGCCGACGGCACCGTCGTGCTCCTCGGCCGGGGCAGCCAGTGCATCAACACCGGCGGCGAGAAGGTGTACCCGGAGGAGGTCGAGGAGTGCCTCAAGCTCCACCCGACCGTCGCCGACGCCGCGGTCGTCGGGCTCCCCGACGAGAAGTGGGGCCAGGCGATCACCGCGCTCGTCGAGCCGCACCCGGGTGACGAGGTCGACAGCGCGGTGCTGATCGCCCACGTCAAGGCGCACCTCGCGGCGTACAAGGCGCCCAAGCGCGTCTTCGCCGTCGACACGGTCGGCCGGGCGGCGAACGGCAAGCTCGACTACAAGCGGCTGACCTCCGAGGCCGCCGACCGCCGTCGACGCCTGACAGGGCGGACGTCGGACATCGACCTCGTACATCGACCGTGGCCGAGGGTCGGCCCTCTAACATCGTCGTGGTGAACCACGGCGCCGGGAACGACAACTCGATCGGCACCTCGACGTTCAGCTGGGCCGACCACGACGGGGTGCTGTTCGACCTCGACGGTGTGATCACGCCGACGGCCGAGATCCACGAACGGGCCTGGGCCGAACTGTTCGCGGCGTACGACTACACCGCCGACGACTACCTGCGCCACATCGACGGCAAGCCGCGCTACGACGGCGTGCGGTCGTTCCTGCTGTCGCGCGGCATCACGCTGCCCGACGGAACCACCGATGATCCGCCCGGCACCAGCACCGTCAGCGCGCTCGGCAACCGCAAGAACGTCCTGTTCAACGAGATCCTCGACCGCGAGGGCATCGCGCCGTTCCCGGGCAGTGCGGCCACCCTCGACCTGCTCGCCCGGATCGGCGTGCCGGCGGCGATCGTGTCGTCGTCGAAGAACGCCCGGACCGTCCTCGAAGCCGCGGGCCTGAGCGACCGCTTCGACGTGGTGGTCGACGGCATCGAGGTGGCGGGACGGGGGCTCCCCGGCAAGCCGGCACCCGATGCGTACCTGCTCGGAGCCGAGTTGCTGGGCATCGACGCGTCGCGGGCGATCGTCGTCGAGGACGCCGTGTCGGGCGTGGCGGCCGGTGCTGCCGGCCACTTCGCCGTCGTGATCGGCGTCGATCGGGGCGCCGGACACGACAACCTGCTGGCCCACGGGGCCGACCTCGTGGTCGACGACCTGTCCGAACTGCTGCCCGATTCGGGCGCAGGGCGGCGGCGCCGTGAACCACCATCCCGTCCCGACGGGGCTGCCCGAGTACCGCTTCCCGACCGAGCCGTGGCGGCTCGTCGAGCGTGAGTTCCGCAACGACGACCTCGGCCTGACCGAGACGATCTTCGCCCTCGGCAACGGCTACCTCGGGATGCGGGCGAACCCGGAGGAGGGCCGCGAGGCGCACAGCCACGGCACGTACCTCAACGGCTTCCACGAGACATGGCAGATCCTGCACGCCGAGGACGCCTTCGGGTTCGCCAAGACCGGACAGACCGTGGTCAACGTGCCCGACGCCAAGGTGATGAAGTTGTACGTCGACGACGAGCCGCTGCTGCTCACGGGCGCCGACCTCGACGAATACGAACGCAGCGTCGACTTCCGCACCGGCATCCTCGAACGGAACCTCCTGTGGCGCACCCCGGCCGGCAAGCGCGTGCGCGTCCGCTCGACGCGGATGGTCAGCATGGTGCACCGCCACCTGGCGGTGATGACGTTCGAGATCACGTTGCTCGACGCGGCGGCGCCGGTCGTGGTGTCGTCGCAGCTGATGAACCGCCAGGACGGCGAGGACGAGTACCACGTGAAGGCGGCCGCGCTCGGCGAGGGCATGGACCCGCGCAAGGCCCGCAAGTTCATCGATCGGGTACTGCGTCCACGGCTGCAGCGCGAGCACGAGAACGAGATCATCCTCGGCTACCGCTGCAACCACTCCGGCATGACGCTCGCCTGCGGCACCCGCCACATGATCGACACGGCGTGCGACATCGAGGTGACCACCCAGGTGTCGCCCGATCTGGCCAAGACCGTGTTCAGCGTGCGCGCCACCGTGGGCGAGCCGATCCGGATCACCAAACTCGTCACGCTACCACTCGTCCACCGGGGTGCCGGCCGAGGAGCTCGCCGACCGGTGCACGCGCTCGCTCGGCCGTGCCGAGACCGACGGCACCGACGCGCTCCTCGCCGAACAGCGCGAGTGGTTCGACGCCTTCTGGAAGGCGAGCGACATCGAACTGTGCGGCGACGACAAGGCGCAGCAGGCGATCCGCTGGAACATCTTCCAGCTCGCTCAGGCCTCGGCGCGCACGCACGAGCAGGGCATCGCCGCGAAGGGCGTCACCGGTGGCGGCTACGACGGCCACTACTTCTGGGACACCGAGGTGTACGTCGTGCCGTTCCTCGCCTACACCGACCAGGAAGCGGCGCGCAAGGTGGTGCGCTTCCGGTGGGCGATGCTCGGCGCCGCCTGCCAGCGGGCGACCGAGATGAGCCAGATCGGGGCGCTTTTCCCGTGGCGGACGATCAACGGCGAGGAGGCGTCGGCGTACTACGCCGCGGGCACCGCGCAGTACCACATCAACGCGGCGGTCGTGTTCGCGCTGCGCCGGTACCTGGAGGCCTCCGGCGACGTGGACTTCCTCGCCCACGAGGGCTCCGAACTGCTCGTGGAGACGGCGCGGCTCTGGGCCGACCTCGGCTTCTACGGCTCCAACGGCTCGACGGCATTCCACATCCATCGGGTCACCGGCCCCGACGAGTACACCACGGTCGTCAACGACAACACGTACACGAACGTGATGGCGCGCTTCAACCTGCGCTACGCCGCCCGCACGGTCCGGTTCCTGGCGGAGTGGAACCCGCCGGCGTTCGAGGCACTCCGGCGCAACACCGATCTCGATCTCGACGAGCTCGACGAATGGGATGCCGCCGCCGATGCGATGTTCATCCCGTTCGACGAGGAGCTGGGCATCCATCCGCAGGATGCCTCGTTCCTCGAACTCGAGCCGTGGGACTGGGAGGGCACGCCCGTTTCGAACTATCCGCTGCTGCTCCACTACCACCCGCTCGTCATCTACCGCCATCAGGTGCTCAAGCAGGCCGACGTCGTGCTGGCCTCGTTCCTGCGGCGCGAGCACTTCTCGGCCGAGCAGAAGCGGCGCAACTTCGACTACTACGACCCGATCACCACGGGCGACTCGTCGTTGTCGGCGTGTGTGCAATCGATCGTCGCGGCCGAGGTCGGCTACGACGGACTGGCGCTCGACTACTTCCACCGGGCGCTCTACCTCGACCTGTGCGACTCCCACGGCAACACCGCCGAGGGCGTGCACGTCGCCAACGCGGGCGGCGTCTGGGCCGGCATCGTCCACGGGTTCGCGGGCATGGTCGAACACGGCGACCACGTGGAATTCGCGCCCCGCCTCCCGGCGTCGTGGGATCACGTCACGTTCCGTCTCCGGCGCCACGGTGCGACGCTGCGGGTCGATCTCGATTCGGAGAAGTGCACGCTCACCGTGCTCGATGGCATCGGCGTTCCGATCCGTGACGGCCACGAACGGATCGTCGTCACGCCGGACGCTCCGTACGTGATCGCCTCGTCTCGCTGAATCGACGATCACGCGACGCGATCTACGATGGCTCCGCGTGACGAGCCCTGACCCCGATGACCTGCCGAACCGTGACCAACAGCGCCACCTCGTCTCGGTCATCGAAGAGGACGCGCCGAGCGTCGACACGGCCGATCCGCCTGACGCGAACAACGTCGCCGAGTCAGGCGCCGAGTCCGAGTCCGCGCCCGACGAGGTCGCCGCGCTCGAAGACGCCCTTGCCCGTGCGGTTCGCCGAGCCGAGCGCGAACGGGCCAAGCGTCGCAGCACGGTCGAGCGGGAACAGGCGAAGCGTGCCGACATCACCGCGCGTGCGGAGAAAGCGGCGGGTCGCCTCGGGGACGTGAAGGCCGAACTGCGCAAGTCGCGCAAGACGGTCGAGAAGTCGACCGCCAAGGTGCAGCGCGAGCACGATGCCCGTGAGCGGGCCGAGCACGAACGCGCGGAATGGAAGCAGCGGGCCAGAGCGATCACCGACGAGCTCGCCACGGAGACGGCTCTCAACGGCGATCTGCACGACGAGCTGCAGGAACTCCGCAACACGCTCGCGGCCGAAGCGACGCGGCTCGAGACCGCGACGATCGAGGTCGGCGAGCTGCGGGCGGAGTTGGTCCAGGCCGGGCACGACCATCGGGCGGCGGCCGACGAGGCGGCGCGGCTCCGGGAGCAGCTGCTCCGGCTGCACACCGAGCTGGGGCGCGTCCTGCCGGCCCGCTACCTCCGGCGCCTCGGACTCGGCTGACCCACCGCAGCCCCGCTCGCATCGTCGAAGCTCGGCGGTCGTGGTTTTCCGCCGGAGCGGCCGACGCCGGTAGCTTCCACGGCCATGACTGATTCCTCAATCGATCTCGGCGCCGATCTCGGATTCGACGGCAAGGTAGCGATCATCACCGGCGCCGGTGGCGGGCTCGGACGGCAGCACGCGCTGATGCTCGCCGGGCGCGGTGCGCTGATCGTGGTGAACGATCTCGGTGGCGCCGTCGACGGCACGGGCAGCGACAAGGGTGCCGCCCAGCTCGTCGTCGACGAGATCAAGGACGCCGGCGGCGAGGCCGTCGCGAACACCGACTCGGTCGCCACGCCCGAAGGCGGCAAGGCGATCGTGCAGAGCGCGATCGATGCGTTCGGCACGGTCGACATCGTCATCAACAACGCCGGCATCCTGCGCGACAAGTCGTTCCACAACATGGACGCCACGCTGTTCGACCCGGTGATCGACGTCCATCTCCGCGGCGCGTTCAACGTCACCCAGCCGGCCTGGACCGTGATGCGCGAGAAGAGCTACGGCCGCATCGTGTCGACGTCGTCGGCGGCGGGCATCTTCGGCAACTTCGGACAGGCCAACTACGGCGCAGCGAAGATGGGCCTCGTCGGGTTCACCAACGTGCTCGCCATCGAGGGCGCGAAGTTCAACATCAAGGCCAACGCGATCGCCCCGCTGGCGCTCACCCGCATGACCGAGGACATCCTCGGCGGGCTCGGCGACAAGCTCGATCCCGGCCTCATCTCACCGCTCGTCACCTACCTCGCCCACGAGTCGTGCGAGGCGACCGGCCGCGTGTTCTCCGCCGGCGGCGGCCGCGTCGCCGAGGTGTTCATCGGCGAGGCGCCGGGCTACACGAACACGTCGGGCCTGACGCCCGAGGATCTTCGCGACAACTGGGCGACGGTCACCGACCAGACCGGCTACACCGTGCCGGCGACGATCGCCGACGAGACCGGGCTCTTCCTCGCCGCCCTGAAGTAGTCGATCGCGCCTGGGCGTGTCGCAAATCCAGCGGGTGACACGGCTCGGCGCCGCTTACCGTTGACGGGCGTGAAGCTCGTCGATCAGCTCGACCTACCGCCGGGGTACTGCGCCCGTCCGTACCGCGGGCGCGCCGATCACCCGGCGATGGCGTCGGTGCTCGGCGAGTATCGGGCGTACAGCGGCGTGGCCGAGATGCCCACGGTCGAGCAGATGGACGTGACATACGCCAACTTCGACCATTGCGACCCCGACCGCGACATCGCCATCATCGAATGCGACCGGGAACGCGACGACGCCGGCGATGACAACAATGGCGCGGTGGTCGGCTACCTCCGGCCGAGGTGGGACGACCTCGCGACAGGGACCCGCGACTGCTCGCTCTTCTCGCCGCTGCGTGTCGCGCATCTCAGCCGTCCGCTGTTCGTCGCCTTGGTGGACGGCCAGGAACGACACATGCTCCCGTGGGCCGCGGAGAAGCCGCCGGCACGGTGGCGCGGGTTCGCCGTCCACCCCGGCCCCGGCCGAGCCGGCGACCGGTGAGGCGGCCTGGCTCGAGGAACTGGGCTACGTGCCGACCGAGTGGGGCGCGTCGCTCGTGCGACCGCATCTCGACGACATCCCCGAGCGCCCGCTGCCCGATGGCGTCGAGGTGCGTCCGGTCACGCCGGACCAGCTGCGCACGATCCTCGCCGCCGACTTCGAAGCCTTCCGCGGCGAGTGGGACTTCCACGAACCGACCGAGGAGGACTACGCCGACGTCCTGGAGAGCCCGTACCTCGACGAGTCGCTGTGGAAGGTGGCGTGGGCCGGAGACGTCGTGGTCGGTCAGGTGAAGACGTTCATCAACCCCGACGAGAACGCGAGCGCGGGGCTACCGGCGCGGCTACACCGAGTACATCGCCACCCACCGCGACTGGCGCAACCGCGGCATCGCCGGCGCACTCCTCGCGATGAGCCTCCGCGAACTGCGCGACCGCGGCATGACCGAAGCCGCGCTCGGCGTCGACACGAACAACCCCGGCGGCGCGTTCCAGCTCTACACGAGCCTCGGCTTCGAGCTGCGCAGCTACGAAGCCGTCTACACCAAGCCCGTCCAGTAGCCGTCAGGCGCGGGCGGTGGCGAACACGGTCAGGCCAGCGGGGAGGTCGACGTGGCGGAGCGCTCGGCGCTCGGTCGCCGCTGCCGTGCCGAGCAACCCGCCGAGTCCACTCTGGTTCCGGTCGAGGTCGCTGGTCGACTCGCCGCGTTCGAGCACCGACTTGACCGCCGCCGGCGGCACGAGGAACGAGTAGGCGCCCGACGCCCGCTCGACGGTGAGACCGGCGTTCGTCATCAACTCGACGAGGTCGCGCCGGGCGAACCGTCGTGCCGAGTGCGTCTCGCGGTCGTGGGCCCGCCACAGCCGCCGCACGCCCGGCTCCCACAGGCACACCACCCCGCCGGGACGGACGACCCGGGCGAGTTCGTCGACGGCAACCTGCGGCCGCGGGATCGACTGGTGGCAGAGCACCGTGACGCACAGCACGAGGTCGAACGACGCGTCGACGAACGGGAGCCGCTGCACGTCGGCGGTCACATATCCGAGCGCCTGCTGGTCGCCGTCGTGGCGTTCGCGGTGGAGATCGAGCGCGAGCGGCATGAAGTCGCATGCGACGAGGTCGCCGTGCTCGGCCAGCCACGCGCCGGTCGCGCCCGTGCCGGCGCCGACGTCGAGGAACCGTCCACCCTGGCGCGCCTTGTCGCCGAGGATCTGTTCGAGCAACTGTCGGCTCGCGTCGTACCACCAGTGCGAATGTTCGACGTCCGCCATGCGACGGTACTCCTCGACCTCCACGTGCTCCCTCTCGTCCTCGGTCCCGCCTCTACGATGCGCGTTGGCATGACGCAACTCGATGCGCAGGTTACGGCTCGACCGGATCACACGGCGACCACGCGCCTGAGATCGGTGTTCCCGTTCCGCTCCGTGGTGCTGCCGTGGTTGATCGCTCGCCTCCTGGTCGTCCCCGCGCTGGTGTTCCGCCCGGCGCCCGGGCACGGATTCCTCCCCGGGGAGTTGCTCGTCATGGACGGCAGCTGGTTCCGACTGATCGCGCTCGACTGGTACGACCGCCACGACGGCGTGGGCGGCATCGGCGAGTATCCGTTCTTCCCCCTGTTCCCGGCGATGGGCGGTGTGCTGATGCGGCTCGGCGTTCCGTCGACCGTGGCGTTGGCCGGGCTGTCGTGGGTGGCAGCGCTCGCCGCGATGGCGGGTGCCCGGCTGCTCGCCGCGCGGCACGTCGGTGAGCGGGCCGGCGACCTGACCCCGTGGGTGATCGCGCTCGCTCCGGGCGGCCTGACGCTCGTGCTCGGCTACTCCGACGCGTTCTTCCTCGCCGCGATGATCTGGGCGGTCCTCGCCGTCGATCATCGCCGGTGGTGGGCTGCCGGACTGCTGGCCGCCGTCGCGACGGCCAGCCGGCCGAACGGGGTGATCGCCGTCATCGCCGTGATGGCGGTGGCGCTCCTCGCCGGTGCCGGATGGAGGAAGCTGGCGATCCTCGCCGCGCCATCGGTCGCCTTCCTCGCCGGCTGGATGCTGTATCTCCGGCAGACGACCGGTGATGCCCTGATGTTCTGGACCGCCAAGGGCCAATGGGTCGAGGTGACGCCTGCCGGAGTTCCTCGCGGATCCGTTCCACCAACGCCTCGTGATCGTCCACGTGGTCGTGTTCCTCGCCTACGGCGTGCCGTACGCGATGCGCTTCCGCCGGCAGCCGCCGGCGTGGATCGTGATTTCGGTACTCGTGGTGGCGCCGTCGCTCGCGCTCGGGCTCGTCGGGCTCGCCCGCTACGTGATCCTGGCCTTCCCCATCCCGATCGCCGTTGCCGACCTGCTCAGCGGGCAGAAACGCTCGACGGTGGTCGGCGCGCTCGTGGTCTCGGCGATCGCCCTGGGGATGTTCGCCCGTCTCGTGGTCGGCCACTCCTGGGTCCCCTGATCCCGTCCGGGGTGACCCCCCGCAGCCGTTCCGCCGCCTAGATTGCACCGACCATGAGCGCCGACCCCCAGCTCGAACCGGCGGAAGCCTTCCGCGGACTGCGGTGCATCGTCACGGGCGGGTTGGGCTTCATCGGCTCGAACGTCGCCCACCGATTGGTCGCGGCAGGGGCCGACGTCGTGGTGGTCGACGCGCTCGTGCCGACCCACGGCGGCGAGCGTTCGAACGCTCCGGACGGGACGGACGTGCTGGTCGCCGACATCGGTGCGCCGGAAGTGGCCGACGCGCTCGCCGGCGCCGACGTCGTGTTCAACGTCGCCGGCCAGGTGAGCCACCTCGAGTCGATGCGCGATCCGGTGCGCGACCTCGAACTCAACGTGCACAGCCATCTCCGCTTCCTCGAGACGTTGCGTCGGACCGCGCCCGGTGCGATGGTCGTGCAGACGTCGACGCGCCAGGTGTACGGACGCCCGCAGTACCTGCCCGTCGACGAACTGCACCCGACCCGACCCGTCGACGTCAACGGCGTCGACAAGCTCGCCTGCGAACAACTCCATCGTGTCTACGCCGACGCCCACGACATGCGGACCACGTCGCTCCGCCTCACGAACGTCTACGGGCCCCGCCAGCACCTGCACCGCGACGGGCTCGGCTTCCTCCCGGTGTTCGTCCGCCGTGCCCTCGCCGGCGAACGCATCGAACTGTTCGGTGACGGTTCGCAGCTGCGCGACTGCCTGCACGTCGACGACGTGGTCGACGCGATGATGCTCGCCGCCGTCGAACCCGGCGCGGTGGGCGAGGTGTTCAACCTCGGTCATCCCGAGGCGCTGTCGCTCGCCGAGATCGCCCGCCTGACCGTCGCGGCCGCCGGGACGGGCGGCGCGGTCGAGTGCGCACCGTGGCCGGACGGACTCGAGCGCATCGACATCGGGAGCTTCCAGGGCGACTTCGCGAAGGCCACCGAGGTGCTCGGCTGGTCGCCGCGCATCCCGTTCGCCGACGGCATCGCGTCGACGATCCGGTGGTACCAGGCTCGCGCATGATCCCCGTCGTCGACCTGTCGCGTCGACTCGGTCGCCTCGAAGCGGCCTACGTCGAGTCGGTCCGCCGTGTGATGCGGTCGGGAACGCTGCTCCTCGGCCCCGAGCTCGACGCGTTCGAGCGCGAAGCCGCGGCGTTGCTCGGCGGAATGGACGTCGTCGGCGTGTCGAGCGGGGCCGGCGCGATCGAGCTGGCTCTGGCCGCGCTGGGGATCGGTCCGGGTGACGAGGTGATCGTCCCCGCCTTCACGGCGGTGCCGACCGTGTCGGCCGTGTGCGCCGTGGGAGCGACGCCCGTGCCGGTCGACGTGGACGTCGACACCGCGCTCATCGACGTCGACCGCGCCCTCGACGCGGTCACCGGCGCGCACGCGGGCGATCGTTCCGGTCCACCTGTACGGTCGGCCGGCCGACCTGTCGCCGCTGAGCGAGGCCCGGCTGCCGATCGTCGAGGATGCCGCCCAGGCCCACGGCGCGCTCACCGACCCGGTCGGCACGGGCGGTGACGTACTCGTTCTACCCGACGAAGAACGTCGGCGGGATCGGCGACGGCGGCGCGGTGGCGACGGCCGATCCCGAGCTGGCGGCTGCGCTCCGGCGCCGGCGGGCCCACGGCATGACCGAGCAGTACGTCCACGTCGACGTCAGCCAGAACTTCCGCATGAGCGAGCTCGAGGCGGCGTGGCTCCGGTTGCAACTGCCGACGCTCGGGGCGGACAACGCCAGGCGGGCGAGCGATCGCCCGGCACTACCGGTCGGCCGCGCCCCAGCTGGCGCTGGCAGACCGATCACCCCGACCACGTGTTCCACCTGTGCGTCGCCCGCTTCGCCGATCGTGACGCGGCGCGAGCGCAGCTCGCCTCGGCCGGCGTCGCCACCGCGGTGCACTACCCGCTGGCGATCACCCAGCAGCCGGCCTACCGCGACCTCGCCGGTCCGCCGTGCCCGGTGGCCGAATCATGGGCGGCGACGTGCGTGAGCGTGCCGTGCTTCCCCGAGCTCACCGACGCCGAGGTCGAGACCGTGGCCGACGCGCTCGCCCGGGTTCGGCATGACGGAGTCCGGCGTGAGTGAGTCCGTGCGCAACCCGAACGTGACCGCGGTGTCGGCGTTCTTCCCCTGCTACAACGACGAGCTGTCGATCCCGACGATGGTCCGTGACGCTCGGGCCGCGCCTGCAGCGACGGGTCGACGACTTCGAGATCATCGTCGTCGACGACGGATCGGCGGACGGTTCGGTCGCGGTGCTCGAGGCGCTCACGGCCGAGGTCCCCGAGTTGCGCATCGTGCGCCACGAGGCGAACCGCGGCTACGGCGGCGCGCTGATCTCCGGGTTCGCCGCCGCCACCCGACCATGGGTCTTCTACACCGACGGCGACGCCCAGTACGACGCGTCCGAGCTCGTCCGGTGCATCGACGCCGTCGAGCGCCGACACCGACATCGTGCAGGGCTGGAAGATGGGCCGCGGCGACCCGTGGTACCGCAAGATCATCGGTCGCGCCTACCACCACGTGGTGCGGATCTGTTCCGGCTGCCCGTGCGCGACACCGACTGCGACTTCCGGTTGATCCGCCGCACGCTGCTCGACCGGGTCGAGCTGACGTCGACCACCGGCGTGATCTGTGTCGAGATGATGCGCAAGTTCACGCAGGCCGGTGCCCGGTTCGTCGAGGTCGGGGTGAGCCACCATGCCCGCCCGTTCGGTCGCTCGCAGTTCTTCCGCATCCCGGCGATCGCCCGGTCGCTGCTCGCGCTCGTGACGCTGTGGTGGAACCTCGTCGTGCGCACGTGCGTGACAGCCGCGCCGATCCGCGTGCAGCGGGTCGGGTCCGCTGGCGCGCGGGTTGAGCGGCGTACGTTCGCCCCGATGATCTCCGTCGACGAGTTCCAGCAGGAGGTGGCGGCCTGGCTCGCCGAGAATCGTGCCGGCGCCCCGCACAACTACGGGCCGATCTGCCCGCCCGATCTGGTCGATGCCGGCCTCGCCTGGCAGCACCGCATCACCGAGGCCGGCTACGCCGGTGTCCACTGGCCCGTCGAGCACGGCGGGATGGGTCTCACGGTCGAGCACAACGGCGATCTGGCTGCTCGAATGCGCGCGGGCCGGTGTGCCGCCGTTCCTCAACATGGTGGGCTTCGTGCTGGCCGGCGGGGCGATCCAGAAGTTCGGCACGCCCGAACAGCAGGCCACCCACCTGCGAGCGACGCTGGCGACCGAGCACGTGTGGTGCCAGCTCTTCTCCGAACCGGGCGCGGGCAGCGATCTCGGCTCGTTGAGCACCCGGGCGGAACTCGACGGTGACCGGTACATCGTCAACGGCCAGAAGGTGTGGTGCTCGGGCGGCCGGTACAGCAACTGGGGCATCCTCATGGCCCGGACGCGGCCGATCGACGAGCGCCGGAACACGCGCGCCGAAGCACGAGGGCATCTCGTTCTTCCTGATGCCGATGGACCTGCCCGGAGTCGAGGTCCGACCGCTCAAGCAGATGACCGGCGACGCCGAGTTCGACGAGGTCTTCTTCACCGATGTCGCCCTGCCGGCCGAGCACCTGCTCGGACCACTCCACGGTGGCTGGGGAGTGGGGATGGCGGTGCTGACCAACGAACGCGGCCACATCGGAACGTCGGTGATCTCGATCGAGCGTCGACTCGCCCAGATGACGCGGCTCGGTGACGACCGCGAACTCGGCGCCGTCGAGCGGCAACGCCTCGCCGATCTCGTGAGCCGCGGGTCGGCGTTCAAGGCGCTCGCCCAACGGCAGGGCCAGGTCGCGTCGACGGCGGCGTCGCTGATGAAGCTCGGGATCACCGACATGACCTTCGACGCCGAGATGCTCCGTGGCGACCTCGGCGGCGCCGACAGCATGCTGCTCGGGTCGGGCGCGGACGGCATGCTCGGCGCACCGGGCGGCCGGATCGCCGGCGGCACGAGCCAGGTCCAGCGCAACATCATCGGCGAACGCCTCCTCGGCCTCCCCCGCGAACCCCGCTGAACCGTTGCGATGAGCCAACGGTCCAGCTGTCGGTCCGTTCGCTCATCGCAACCGGATCGACGGATTCGGTCGGGCGGTCGCGCCGCGGCGACAATGGCGCGGTGCGGGTGCCCTCCTCCGACCACGTCAACCTCGCGGTCCACGAGTTCGGTGGCGACGGTCCGACGCTGCTGCTGTCCCACGCCACCGGGTTCCACGGGTACGCCTACCTGCCGATCGCCGATGCGCTCGACCACCGCTTCACCTCGTACGCCGTCGACTACCGCGGCCACGGCGACACACCACGACCCAGTGAGGACCCGCGCGACGCCGACCACGAGCACGACGTCGACTGGACCGGGTACGGAGACGACGCGCTCGCCGCCGCCCGCTTCGTCGCTCCCAACGGCGGGCTCACCGGCATTCGGCCATTCGATGGGCGGCACCGCGCTGCTCATGGCGGCCCATCGCGATCCTCGCCTGTTCGACACGATCGTCGTCTATCGAGCCGATCGTCTTCGACCCCGACGCCGATCGACCGCTCGGCGCGCCACAGTCACCGCAGGTCGTGGGCGCCCGGCGGCGACGTCGGTCGTTCGATTCGTTCGAGGCGGCCATCGACAACTACCGCTCCAAGCTGCCGATGAGCAACTTCGATCCGGAGGTGGTGCGTCTCTACGTGGCGCACGGATTCGGCTCGGCGCCCGAGGGAGTGCGTCTCAAGTGCGATCCCGAACACGAGGCGCGCACGTTCGAGAGCGGCGGCCTCCACCGGACGTGGGACCTGCTCCCCGACATCTCGACCCGTGTCGTGGTGGCGACCGGAATCGTCGAGGACACGGGGCCATCGGCGATGGCACGGCAGATCGCCGACCGGTTGCCGAACTCGATCTACGTGGAGATCCCCACCCTGGACCACTTCGGCCCCTTCGTCGACCCGGGGCGGATGGCGAAGTTGATCGCCGAAGCGGTCGACACGGGCTGAGGCGGGGCGGGCCGCCCGTCAGGCGGGTGGCAGCCTGCGTAGATCCGCGAAGAGATGGACCTGGAGGGGCTGTCCCACCGCCGCCATCCGCACCACGTAGCGCATCGTGTCGCCGTCGACGTCGATGTCGCGCTCGACGGCGGTCACCTCCTTGGCCGACGAAGTCCGCGACATCGTTGCCGAGCACAGGGCGATCGAGCGGCGCGACGGGCGATCGTCGAGCGTCCCTTCCTGGACCTCGACCACGCCGGTGGGATGGGCCAGGACGAGCTCGACGTGCCCGGGCTGCGGCGTCCGCCAGTAGCCGGATTCGGCATGCAGCGGGCGGCCGTCGTCGACCGCGACCGTGCGCTGGGAGTACGCGAGGAACGGCTTGCCGACGTGGGCGAAGGTGATCGTCTCGTCGTAGTCGAACGGCTCGATCGTGGGGTACACGCCGTGGCCGCGACCGGTCCACGTACCGAGCAGGAAGGCCAGCGCCTCGATGTCGGAATGGATCGGCGGCCCAGTCGCTTGCCCAGTCGCTTGCCCAGTCATTTGACGGCTCACAGGTGCGCCGCCGCGGCGCTCTGGACCGCGGCGAGGATCGGTTCCCAGTCGGCGCCCGGTTGGCGGGTGACCGTCACGAAGTCGTTCACGCCGAACACCGAGGCCACCCCACCGGCGGCGAACACATCGCGAGCGAACGGGATCGCCGCCGCCCGATCTGCGTCGGCGACGTTGAACATCTCGGGCAGCGTCACGTCCAGCGTGAACTTCGTCGCGTCGGGGTTCGGCGTCGTCGACGGCGTTGCGGTGGCCACGCTCCGATCGTACGCCCATGGCGGGCATGCGCCGGACCGATCGATCGAGCGTCGCCGCCGCTGTGACACCCCCGGCGTACGATGCTGGGACATGACCGACCTGCGCCCGGCGCCCACCCTCGAATCGGCACCCACCCCCGAATCGACGTCCGGGGAATCGACGACAGGATCCACGCAGGCTGCCTACGCGGTGCCCACGTCGCTGTCGCCGTCGCGTGTCTCGGCCTTCACCAGCTGCCCCATGCAGTTCCGGTTCGCGAGCATCCAGAAGCTGCCCGAGGCGCCCGGCGTGGCCACCACGAAGGGCACGATCGTCCACCGCGCGTTGGAGCTGCTGTTCGTCCGACCGCGGGGTTCGCGGACGCCCGAGGCCCTGCACGCCGACCTCACCACGGCGTTGGACGAGTTCGCGGACCACCCCGACTACGTCGGTCTGCGGCTCGACGCCGACGGCGCCGCCGCGTTCGCCGCCGAGTGCCGCGAGCTGGTCGAGAAGTACTTCGCGATGGAAGACCCGAATGCGGTGCGCGAGATCGGGCTCGAACTGTGGATGGAGGCACCGGTCGGTCACCTCAACCTGCGCGGCATCATCGACCGGCTCGAACTCGACGCCGACGGCGAGCTGGTCGTCACCGACTACAAGACCGGCCGCGCGCCATCGGGCAACTACGAGCAGAAGAGTCTCGCCGGCGTGCACTTCTACTCGTTCCTGTGCGAGGCGGTGTTCGGCAAGCGCCCGGCGAAGATCCGC
Organism: Ilumatobacteraceae bacterium; assembly: GCA_963801795.1. GTDB lineage: Bacteria > Actinomycetota > Acidimicrobiia > Acidimicrobiales > Ilumatobacteraceae > Sva-07. The sequence goes on along the minus strand of CAWDFZ010000009.1, from coordinate 537,488 downwards.
CTGATGTACCTGAAGTCGGGCGAGACGATCGAAACCGTGCCGTCGGCGCAGTCGGTGAAGTTCATCACCACGCGGACGTCGGCGGTGTGGTCGGCCGTCGAGCGGGCGTGCACCTCGGGCGACTTCCGGCCCCGGCCGAGCAACCTGTGCGGCTTCTGTTCGTTCCAGCAATGGTGCCCGGCGTTCGACGGCGATCCCGATCGCGCCGCCGACGAGGCGGTCGCCGCGTACGAGGCGCTGCTGGCCGGTCCGACACCGGTTACCGTCGGCGCGTGAGCGACATCCTGACCCCCGGCCAGGGTCATCTCGGCCCGGAGGTCGACCGCTTCGACGAGCGTGCCGACGATCTGCTCGACCTGTTGCGCGGCCATCCGGCCGCCGACCGCCTGTTCCTCGCGGCCAGCCATCTCGGCGACTTCAGCCTGATCTGGCACCTCATCGGCATCACGCGCGGCATCATCAAGCGGCGACCCGACCAGGTGGTGGTACTCGCCGCGTCGCTGGGCATCGAGAGCCTCGTCGTGAACCAGGGCGTCAAGCGCCTGTTCTCCCGCGAGCGACCGACGACCACCGGCCACGAACACCTCGTCGTGCGCCAGCCGCGCACGTCGTCGTTCCCGTCCGGGCACTCCAGCTCGGCGGTGTTCGCGGCCACCGTGCTGACCGGGTGGGACGGCAAACGGTTGGGCGCACTGTGGTTCACGATCGCCGCGATCGTGGGCACGAGCCGGGCCTACGTCCGGATCCACCACGCCTCCGACGTGGTCGCCGGGGCGCTGTGCGGCGCGGTGCTCGGCATCGCCGCCCGGCGGGTGCTGCGCCGGTTCGACCTCGACTGAACGAGCCCCACCCATCGACGGACCGGCCGACCGGTAGACCGGGCGGGCGGCGCTCGGGACGATCCCCTACGCTGCAGCGGTTGATGGCCCCGATCGTCTACGACCGCACGATGAGTGACGCCGAAGGCCTCATGTGGCGCCTCGAGAAGGATCCCTACCTGTCGTCGACGTTCGCCAACGTCACGATCCTCGACCGCAAGCCCGAACTTCGACGTGTTCCGACGGCGGATGGAACGCACGGCGATGCGGATCCCCCGGCTGCGTCAACGGGTGCAGACCGTCGCCCGGTCAACGTGAGCGCACCGGTGTGGGTGGACGATCCGGATTTCGACATCGACCTCCACGTGCGCCGCATCGCGCTCGCCAGGCCGGGCACCGAGCGCCAGCTGCTCGACCTCGCCACGCTGATCACGGCCGATCCGTTCGACCGGACGCGTCCGCTCTGGCAGTTCGTCATCGTCGAGGGCCTGAAGGGCGGCCGGGCCGCGCTGATCGAGAAGTTGCACCACACGATCACCGACGGCGAGGGCGGCGTGCAGCTGTCGCTCGAGTTCCTCGACTTCGAACGCGACGCCCCCGAGCTGCCGATGCCCACCCTCGAGGAAGTCCACGACGGTCAGCAACCGACCGATGCCGCCGCCGGCGATTCGGTGCGCGACCTGCTCGCCGGTTCGCTGCGCATCCCGTTCGGGATCGTCAGGCAGGTCAGGGATCTGTTGGCCGACCCCGCCCAGATCCCCGACGCGACGGCCGCCGCCGCCGACACGTTCCGCGCCATCCTCAACGAGCTCGGCGACACCGAGAAGGCCCGATCACCGCTGTGGACCGAGCGGTCGCTGCGCCGCCACCTCGAGGTGGCCAGCGCCCCGTTCGACGAGACTCGCGCGTCGGCACACAAGCTCGGCGGCACCCTCAACACGGCGTTCCTGACCGTCGCCGCCGAGGCCGCCAGCTGCTATCACGCCGAGCTCGGCGAACCGGTCGAGTCGCTGCGTGCGTCGATGGCGATCAGCACACGCACCGAGAGCTCCGGGTCGAATGCGTTCTCGCTCGTCCGCATGCTCGTGCCGACGGGCGACATCCCGATCGACGAGCGGTTCAAGGCGATCCACGAGTCGAGTCAGGCCGCCGTCGGGTCAGTCGAAGCACGCGAATCTCGACGCACTGGCCGTCTTCGCCTCGACGCTGCCGACGTCGATCGTCACGCGGGTCGCCCGCCAGCAGACACAGACCGTCGATTTCGCGACCTCGAACGTGAAGGGCGCCCCGGTCCCGATGTTCGCCGCGGGGGCCCAGCTCCTGCACAACTACCCGGTCGGGCCCGCTGAGCGGGGTGGCGTTCAACCTCACGTTGCTGAGCTACCTCGGCAACCTCGACATGGGGTTGAACTGCGACGCTGCTGCCGTGACCGAACCCGCCCTGATGAAGCGTTGCCTCGATCGGGCGATCTCCGACTTCCTGGCGATCGCCGGCTGACCCCGGGGCAGGCCGATCAGAGTGTCGCCGTCGGCGCGAGCGATTCAGGCCGATTCGGACGCGACCGGCTCGGGGATCTCGATGAGACTCACCGGCTCGGCCGTGAGGAGCGTGCGGACGTCGAGGAGCAGATCGGCCACCTCGCCGGATGAGACGAGCTCACGTCGCATCATTTTTGCAAGGGCGCCGTCGATGACGCTCAGTGCTTCGTTGATCACTGCCTCGTTCGTGGTGTCGCTGCGTTGATCGGTCATTGCCATGAACGGTACCCGGCGCGCGGCCGCGCGCGCGGTACCTATACGGAGTTCATACGATCGTCGCGTGGCCGAGATGTTCCGCCCGGCCGCGTACGATTCGGGCCATGGAACTGCAGGGGAAGAACGTGGTGGTCACCGGTGCCGGTCGAGGGATCGGCGAGGCGCTCGCCCGCGCGTTCCACGCCGAGGGCGCCCGCCTGGTGATCGCCGACCTCCAGGGCGCCGATGCGGTGGCCGCCACGCTCGACGGTGTCGTCGGGATCGCCGCCGATGTCAGCACCGAGGCGGGCAACAAGGCCCTCATCGAGGCCGCCACCGAGGTGCTCGGGCCGATCGATCTCTTCTTCGCCAACGCGGGCGTGGGGATGGGCAGCGGCGTCGTCGAGACCGACGAGAACGCCTGGGAGACCTCGTTCGCCGTCAACGTCAACGCGCACCGCTGGGCGGCGAAGTACCTCCTGCCCATGTGGCTCGAGCGGGGCGAGGGCTACTTCTGCTCGACGGCGTCGGCGGCCGGCCTGCTGATCCAGATCGGGTCGGGCCCGTACACGGTGAGCAAGCGGGCTGCCGTGGCCTTCGCCGAGTTCATGGCGATCACGTACGGCGACCAGGGCATCAAGGTCACCTGCCTCTGCCCGCAGGGCGTGAACACGGCGATGCTCCATGCCGGCGACGATGCGTTCTCGGGCGGCAACGTCGTGAAGGCAGCGGCCGCCGTCCTCGAACCCGAGCAGGTCGCCGACGACGTGGTCGACGCGATCCGTGACGAGCGGTTCTTCGTGCTTCCCCACCCGGAGGTCGCCGACTACATGCAGCTCAAGGCGTCCGATCCCGAACGATGGCTCGGGGGCATGCGCAAGCTGCAGCGTCGCGTCAGGAACGGGTGACCGAGGACCCACACGAGATGCCCACTCACCCGAGATGACGGCGCCATGCATCGTTCGCCTGCCACCCTGGCCCGCCTCGGGTTGCGGCTGGGCGAGCCGATCCGGTTCCGTCGCAACGACAAGGGGCGCTGGGTCGTCGGCCGGGTCGTCGGCATCGCGTCCGACGGGAGCGTCACGCTGCGCGACCCGGACGGCTCGGCCCGATCGCTGCGTGCCGAGCGCGTCGAGATCCGCCGGCCTGGTTCGCGGGGCCGGCTGTGTTGGCAACTCGTCAGCGAGGTGGCCATCACCTGGGAACAACTCGACCTCTTCGGCCCACCCGAGTAACCGTTCTCGTGAACTTCTTGCGTACCCGCGAGCGCGAGAAGTTCACGAGAACCAGATCTTCTGGCCGCGTGTTCAGCGGCCGCCGGAGCAATCGACGGATGTCGCCGTGATGTACGAGGCGGCGTCGGACGCCAGCCACAGGATCGTCGCCGCCACTTCCTCGGGCTCGCCGCCGCGCTGCATCGGCACGGACGCGCGCCACCCGATCGACCCGCCCGGGCTCGCCGCCGCGGGCGTGGATGTCGGTCCGGATGGCACCGGGCCGCACGCCGACCACACGCACGCCGTCAGCGGCGACCTCCTTGCCGAGGCCGATCGTGAGCGTGTCGATCGCGCCCTTGCTCGCCGCGTAGTCGACGTATTCGTCCGGACTTCCGAGTGCGGCCGCCATCGACGACACGTTCACGATCACCCCGCCGGCACCGCCGTGCCGGGTCGACATCCGCCGCACCGCCTCGCGGGCGCACAGGAAGGCGCCGATCACGTTCACCTCGAGCAGCTCACGCCACCGCTGCGACGGTCATCTCGCTCGAATCGCATCTGCTGGTGGAGGATGCCGGCGTTGTTCACGAGCACGTCGACCCGTCCGTACTCCTCGACGGCTCGCTCGAACAGCCCGACGACCTGGGTTTCGTCGGCGACGTCGGCGCGATGGGCGAACGCCCGCGCGCCGCGCGCCCGGCATTCGCCCACCACGTCGGCGGCCGCCGCCTCGTCGCGGGCGAAGTTGACGACGACGTCGTAGCCCGCGGCGGCAGCGAGCCGAGCCGTCGCGGCCCCGATCCCCCGACTCGCCCCCGTGATCAGCATCACTCGCGAGGCAGGCACGCCCGGATCGTACGGGCTCCGACACGACCGCCGAGGCAGGTGGGCTCTACCCTGCCGCGGCATGGCAGTACGACTGGACGAATCCGACGAATACATGCACGAGCTCGGCCCCGAGTCGAACTTCAACGAGAGCATGTACATCAACTGCTTCGACCCCGCGCAGGGCGTCGGCGGATGGTTCCGCATGGGCAACCGCGCCAACGAGGGCACGGCCGAGATGACGGTGTGCCTGTACCTCCCGGCCGGAGGTCGACGGCGGCAACGCGCTCGGTCGGCTTCATGTTCAAGCGCCCGGCGATCGACAACAACGACGCGTTCGACGCCGCCGGCATGAAGTGGACCATGGTCAAGCCGTTCGAGGAACTGCAGGTCGACTACGTCGGCAAGGTCGTGCTGCTCGACGAGCCCGAGCAGATGGCCGACCCGAAGGCGGCGTTCACCAACAACCCGTTCGACGAGGCCGAGGTCCACCTCACCTTCACCGGTCAGGGCCGGCCGAGCATGTTCGGCGGCGAGCCCGACACGCCGCACGAGACGCCCGGCGAGGAGTTCGCCAAGGGCCACTACGAACAACTCATCGCCGCGACCGGCACGATCAAGGTCGGCGAGCGGGAGTGGGACATCAACGGGTTCGGGCTGCGCGACCACTCGTGGGGTCCCCGCTACTGGCAGGCGCCGTGGTACTACCGCTGGCTCACCGCGAACGTCGACGAGAACTTCGGGTTCATGGCGAGCCGGGTGGCGAAGAAGGACGGCCCGGGAACCCGCGGCGGCTTCGTGTGGGAGAACGGCACGATGCACCTGTGCGACGACGTGGAGATCACCACCGAGACCCGCGGCGACGACCAGCTACCACGACCAGATCGAGGGCGTCCTGCGGTCGAGCCGGTCCGACCGCGAGTGGAAGTTCAGCGGCGAGGCGCTGAGCCTGATCCCGCTGCGCAACCGTCGCCAGGCGCCCGACGGCGAATGGCTGCAGACCCGGATCTCCGAGGCGTACACGGAGTGGACGGTCCAGTCCGGCGAGTTCGAGGGACGCGTCGGCTACGGCATGTCGGAGTACCTCGACCAGATCATCGACGGACACCGGTGGGCCTCGCCGAGTGACGGTCGGCCTCGCCGAGTGATCCCGGTACGGTCTGGCGGATGACCGAACTTCCTCGCGTCGCGGACCCAGCACGACGCCGGCACCGTCGAGCAGCTCCGCGAGCGCCATCGGCGACCGGCCCGCACGAGCACGTCGAAGCACGTCGAGATCGCCCGCACGGATCATCCACGATCGCAGCGCGGTCGGTCAGGTGGCCCTGTCGCCCGAAGGCGCCCGCGTCGCGTTCGTCGTCGCGACGACCGACGTCGACGACAACACGACGCGGTCGCGCGTGTGGCTCGACGATGCCCCGCTGACGGCGGGCGAGCACGACGCCAACCCGACCTGGTCGCCCGACGGCCGGTTCCTCGCCTTCACCTCGCGGCGCGGCGAGAAGAAGGGCGACTCGACGCTGCACATCCTGCCGATCGCCGCGCCGGGCGAGGTGCGCACGGTCGTGCACGATGCCCGACGGCCTCGGCGATCGTCGCGTGGTCCCCCGACGGTCGCTGGATCGCCTTCACGAGCCGCACCCGCGACGAGCGGTACGAGGAGAAGGACGAGTCGCTGGCAGGCGCCGCGCAAGATCGAGCGATTCCTCAGCCGCCTCAACGGCGAGGACTGGATCTTCGACCGTCCGCAGCACGTGTACGTCGTCGCCGCCGACGGCACGGTCGCGCCCGCGCAACCTGACGCCCGGCGAGTTCGAGTACGACGGCATCGAGCTGGCTCGCCGACTCGTCCGGCGTCGTCACGTCCGGCCGCGGACACGACACGTGGGACATCGACATGACGACCGACCTCTTCGTCGTCGCGCTCGACGGCGACGATCCGGGCCGCACGCGATGACGGCCCACGACGGGGACTACGGCCACCCGTCGGTGTCGCCCGACGGCACGACGGTGGCGTTCATCGGCGCACCGGCGATCCGACGTCTACCCGCAGAACGCGCGAGGTCGGCGTGCTCCCGAGCGACGCCCGGGCGGCGACGCACGACCGAGATCACCTGGATCTCGACCGGATTCGACCGGACGTTCGACGCCACCGCCGGGTTCCGCTCGCCGGTCTGGGAGACCGACGAGGCGGTGCTGGCGATCGCCGAGGACCGTGGCGACACCCATCTGATACCGCTTGACGGTCGACGGATCGCACCGACCCGCAGCGGTGACGAACGGCCTGTTCAGCGTGCACGAGCTTCGATGCCGCCGGAGGAACGATCGCCACGGCGCGCACCACGATCGACCACCCGAGCGAGCTGTACGTCGGCGACGACGTGCGCACCTCGGTCGGCGATGCGCTGGCCTCCCGACTGCTCGGCTGGGAGCGGTTCGCCGTGCCGACCACCGACGGGTCCGACGAGATCGACTGCTGGATCATGCGACCGGCCGACTTCGACGACGACGCCGCGGTACCCCGTGCTGCTCAACGTCCACGGCGGGCCGCACACGCAGTACGGCGAGACTTCTTCGACGAGGCCCAGATGCAGGCCGCCGCCGGCTTCGTCGTGCGTGATGGGCAACCCGCGTGGCGGCAGTGGCCGCCACGAAGGCGTGGGGCCAGGCGATCATGGGCCCGAAGCACCCCGTTCGCCCGGGCACCGGATGGGGTTCGGTCGACGTCGACGACGTGCTGTCGATGCTCGACGGCGCGCTCGACCGCTACGCGTTCTGCGATCGCGATCGCGTCGGCATGCTCGGCGGTCGCTACGGCGGGTACATGGCCACGTGGCTGGCGGCCTACCAGAGCGACCGGTTCCGGGCCTTCTGCTCGCGAGCGGGCCGTGAACAACCTCGCTGTCGGAGGAGTGGTCGAGCGACATCGCCACGTGCTTCCAGGGCGACCACGGCGTCGTCGCACCTCGACGATCCCGACGAGTACGAGCGGATGTCGCCGATCCGCGGCGTGCGCAACATCGACAAGCCGATGCTGATCATCCACTCCGAGGACGACTGGCGCTGCCCGATCGCGCAGGCCGAGGAGCTGTTCGTGGCGCTGCGCCTGCTCGGCAAGGACGTCGACGTTCTACCGCTTCCCCGGCGAGAACCACGAGCTGTCGCGCGTCGGGCTCGCCGGTCCACCGGGTGCAGCGCGCCGAGATCATCCTCGACTGGTTCACCGAGAAGCTGCAGCCGCGTCGGCTGAGCCAGGCGTCGATCAGCTTGCGGGCGATCGAGATGCCGGGCGGGATCGGCGGCAGCGCGTCGCGGCGGTACCAGTTGGCGTCGACGATCTCGGTCGGGTCGAGCACGAGGTCGCCCGACCGCGTACTCGGGCGCGGAAGCCGATCATCAGGCTGTGCGGGAACGGCCACGGCTGGCTGACGCGGTAGCTGCACGTCGCCGACGGTGATGCCGACCTCCTCGTGGACCTCGCGGACGACCGCGCCTTCGAGCGTCCTCGCCGGGCTCGACGAAACCGGCGAGGCACGAGTACATCGGCCCCGGAACTGCACGCCCCGGGCGAGCAGCGCCTCCTGGTCGGGTCCGGCGCTCGCCGCGGGTGACGAGCGTGATCATCGCCGGCGCGAGACGCGGGGATAGGCCAGCAGGCCGCACGCCGGGCACTGCATCGCCCGCTCGCCGGCCGACGGCTCGGTCGGCGTGCCGCAGCGTCCGCAGAACCGGTGGGTGCGGGCCCACTCGACGAGCTGCACGGCGCGGCCGGCGGCGAACCACTCGGCCTCGCTCGACCGGCCGAAGTAGGAGAAGCAGGTCGAGCGCCGAGCCGTACGAGCGGGTCGTCCGCGTCCTGCGGGCACGTCGACGGCCCACCAGCGCCTCGCCGTCGAGCACGCCGACGACGTGGCGCGTCCACGACGTCGTCGGCGATCTGGTCGTCGACGAACACGGTCGCGCCGATCACGTGGACGTACCGGCGCGGTCCGGCGTGACCGGCCGGTTCGTCGTTGACCGGCGAGTAGAGATCGGACGTGTTCGGGCGCGGCGACATCAGCGTGCATGCGTAGCACTCGGCCGATCGATCGGCTCGGGCTGAACCGGATCGACGCGACGCGTTCTACAGTCGGAGCCATGTCGAACTCGCTTCATCCATCTCGAACGTCGTCATCGTCGATGCCGTCCGCACGCCCATCGGGCGCGCGGCGGCGGCCTGTCCACCGTGCACCCGGCCGAGCTGCTCGGCGCCGTGCAGCGGGCGATCGTCGAGCGCACGGGCATCGACCCGGCCGAGGTCGGCCAGGTCGTCGGCGGCTGCGTCAGCCAGGTCGGCGAGCAGGCCTTCAACATCGCCCGCACCGCGTGGCTCGCCGCCGGCCTGCCGCTGTCGACCGCGGCCACCACGGTCGACACGCAGTGCGGCTCGAGCCAGCAGGCGACCAACCTCGCGTCGTCGCTCGTCGGCGCCGGCGTCGTCGACGTCGCGCTCGCCTGCGGCGTCGAGGTGATGAGCCGGATCCCGATCGGCAGCAACCGGCAACAAGGCGCTCGGCCTCGGCATCCCGATCCCGAAGACCTACTTCGGGCAGTACGAGATGACCTCGCAGTTCGAGGGCGCCGAGCGCATCGCCGACAAGTGGGGCATCACCCGCGAGGACACCGACGCGTTCGGCCTCGCCTCGCAGCAGCGCGCCGCGCAGGCGTGGGCCGAGGACCGCTTCGCCGGCCAGTACGTCGCGATCGAGGCGCCCGACCTCGACGAGGACGGCAAGCCGACCGGCACGACCCACACCGTCGAGCCGCGACGAGGGCCTGCGCGAGACGACGCTCGAGAAGCTGGCCACGCTGAAGCCGGTCGCCCGCGAGAACGGCGTGCACACCGCCGGCAACTCGTCGCAGATCTCCGACGGCGCCGCCGCGGTGCTGATGACGACCGAGGAGAAGGCCGAGCGCGCTCGGCCTCACGCCGCGGGCCCGCGATCGTCGACACCTGCCTCGTCGGCGTCGACCCGGTGCTGATGCTCACCGGCCCGATCGACGCCACGCAGCGCCTGCTCGACCGCACCGGCCTGTCGATCGACGACATCGACGTGTTCGAGATCAACGAGGCGTTCGCCTCGGTCGTGCTGGCGTGGGCGAAGGAGGTCGGCGCCGACCTCGACAAGACGAACCCGAACGGCGGGGCGATCGCCCTCGGCCACCCGCTCGGCGGCACCGGCGCCTTCCTGATGACCAAGGCGCTCTACGAGCTCGAGCGCACCGGCGGCCGCTACGCCCTCGTCTCGATGTGCTGCGGCGGCGGCCTCGGCACCGGCACCATCATCGAACGCATCTGAGCACCCTCCGCAATCCTCGTTTGCGTCGCGATTTCCGCGGACTGCTCCGGCAGAATTCCGACGCAAACGAGGGTCGGCGCCGTGCGTCCGATAGTCACGGGGAGATGAGGAATGCCGCGGTCGGGTGCTGGCTGGTCGGTGATCGCTGGTCGCTGACCGGCTGCTCACCGGCGTCGCGGCGCGGCGACGGGATCGGCGACGGTGACCGACGTGGTCGACGGCGACACGATCGACGTGCGCGATCGGCGGCCGTGACGAGCGGGTGCGGCTGATCGGCATCGACACGCCGGAGACGAAGAAGCCGAACGCGCCGATCGAGTGCTTCGGGCCGGAGGCGTCGGCGTTCACCGACCGCGCTGCTGCCGGTCGGCACGGCCGTGCGGCTCGAGCGCGACGTCGTCGGGCGCGACGACTACGGCCGGCTGCTCGGCTACGTGTACCGCCGTCGACGACGGCCTGTTCGTCAACCTCGAGATCGTCGAGCGGGGCTACGCCACAGCCGCTGACGATCGCGCCGAACACGACGTTCGCCAGCGACGTTCGCCGGCGGCTGCCGGCGACGCGGAGCGCGCCGACGTCGGCATTGTGGGCTGCCTGCACCGGAACCGGCCGATAGCGTCGCGAGCGTGGCGTCAGAGCTGCCCCTCGCCGAACGCCTCGGCCATCGCGCCGACGACCGGCTCGTGATCCTCTCGTGCGACGACCTCGGCTCGTGCCACGCCGCCAACGTCGGCGTGTACCGGGCGCTCCGCGACGGCGTCGGCCACCTGCGCCTCGCTGATGGTGCCGGCGCCGTGGGCGCGCCACGCCGCCGAGCCAGGCTACGCGCCGGCGACGACATCGGCGTCCACCTCACGCTCAACGCCGAGCACGACCGCTACCGCTGGGGGCCGATCACCCACGCCCCGTCGCTGCAGTCCGGCGAGGGCGGCTTCCCCCGCACCGCTCGACGACCTGTGGGAGCACGCCGACCCCGACGAGGTGCTGCCGCGAGCTGCGGGCCCAGATCGAGCGGGCGCTGGCGTGGGACATCGACGTCACCCACCTCGCCCCGCACCTGTCGGCGATCACGCTGCGGCCCGAGTTCTTCGACGTCTACCTCGAACTGGCCGTCGAGTTCGCCCTGCCGATCCGCCTGCCGTCGACGATCACGGCCGAGCAGGCGGGCTTCCCGTTCCGCAAGCTGGCCGCCGAGGAGGGCGTCGTCTTCCCCGACCACTTCGACCACGACTGGCGGGCCGGCAGCCGCGACCGCGTGCTACGACGGCGATCGACGACCTGCAGCCGGGCGTCACCGAGATCCACGTGCAGCCGGCGATCGACACCCCGGAGGTGCGAGCGTTGACCGACGCGGCCGACGGCTGGATCGACGACCTCGCACTCGTCACCAGCGACGACCTGCGCGAGCAGCTCGAGCGCAGCGGCGCGATCCTCGTCGGCTACCGGGAGCTGCGCGACGTGATGCGCGCCGGCTCCTGACCGCTCGACAAGGGCGTCAGGGCGTGGCAGCGAGGGCGGCGAGGGCCGTGGCCGCCTCGCCCGACGCGAGCAGGTCGAGCACCCGACCGGTGTGGCCGGCGGCCTTCAGCACGCCGCGCATGTAGGCGACCGTCGGGTCGAAGTCGGCGGCCGCGGCGTCGACGAGCGGCACGGTGACCACGACGTCGGCGTCGTCGGGCCCGTCGACGCGCTCGTCCTTCTTGCCGACGACGACGCGGTACTGGACGGTCACGTCATCGTTCACTGGGCACCCGCTCGCGGACGCCGGCGAACAGGTCGTGCTCGCTCGTCGTCGGCGGGGATCGGCCCGACGAGCGACCGGGCGAGGATCCAGTCCTCCCACGGGTAGACGTCGGCCATGCTCGTCGTCGTCGAGGCCGAACCACCACGCGCTCGGTCGGGTCGACCTGCGTGGCGTGGGCCCGCAGCGACTCGCTCGCGGGCCCACAGGTAGTCGCCGACGTCGACCTTGGTCGTGATCCGATGGTCCTGCGACGGGCCGGTCGAGCCACTCCTCGCTCGAACGGCGACTCGCCGTTGCGGGCGATCATCGCCTCGTGCACCGCGAGCATGCGCTGCCTTCGACCAGACCGAGTAGTAGAGCTTCGACGGCGTGAACGGCTCGCCGAGCTCGGGATACCAGTCGGGATCGCCGGCTCGCTCGAACGCCAGCACCGAGATGTCGTGGACCCGCAGGTGGTCGGGGTGCGGGTAGCCCGCCTGGTCGTCGCCGTAGGTGATGATCACCTGCGGGCGGGTGCGCCGGATGATCGCCACGAGCCGGCCGGTCGCCTCGTCGATGTCGGCCTGGTGGAAGCGAGTCGGGATGCTCGTTCGGCTCGGTGTCGGCCATGCCGGAGTCGCGGTAGCCGAGCATCTCGACCTCGTCGAAGCCGATGATCTGCGGCCGAGGCGGCCAGCTCGCCGGCGCGCATCTCGGCCACGAGCGGCCTTCTCCTGCTTCGGGCGTCGAGGCCGTGGAACGGCTGGCCCGCCTCGCGCAGCGACGGGTTCTGCAGGTCGCCCTCCTCGCCGCCCGTGCAGCACACGAGCACGGTGTGGACGCCCTCGGCGTGGTACCGGGCCAGGTCGGGGCGCCCTTGGACGCCTCGTCGTCGGGGTGCGCGTGCACGGTCAGCAGGGAGAGTTGCCCCGCTGCAGGACGCTCACCTGGTCGGCCACCTGGTCGGTCACCCGTCGGAGACTATCTGCCACGGCCGGAAGCGGGCTCTACGCTCGCAGTGTGCGCCGCCGCCGTCCCCGCCCGTTCGTCCTCGTTCTCGCCACGGTCGCCGTGCTGTCGGTCGCGGCCTGCGACACGGGCGACGGCAAGCAGCTCCGGCCGTTCGACCCCGACTCCACGACCACGTCGACCCAGGCGCCCACGATCGACACGGGGACCTTGCCGTCGGTCCCGATCGAGAGCACTCCGGACAACCCGTTGGGTGTTGCGGGCACCGACGCCGAGCCGGTCGCCGCCGGATTCCGGCTCTTCGCGCCGTGGGCCGAGGGCGCACCGATCGACGCGCGACACACGTGTGACGGCGACGACATCTCACCGGCGGTGAGTTGGAGCGCACCACCGGCCGGCACGATCGAGATGGCCGTCTCGCTGGTCGACGAATCGGCGCGTCGACGGCGACCAGCCCTTCGTCCACTGGGTGATCGCCGGGATCGACCCCGCCGAGGTGTCGCTGATCGAGGGCGAGGTGCCACTCGGGCGCGATACAAGCGACCAACTCGTTCGGCACCGCCGGCTGGACGGGTCCGTGCCCACCACCCGGCGAGGCCGCCCACGTCTACCGCCTGACGGTGTACGCACTCAACCAGCAGAGTGAACTCGCCGACGGAACGCCTGCCGACGAAATGCTGGACTACATCGCTGCAATCTCGGCCGAGTCGACGGAGCTGACCGGGACGTATCAGCGCTGACGACCGGTACGATACCCTGACGCCGTGCCGCTGCGCGACCGCCACGGTCGTACCCTGACACCGTGTCGTCGGCCGATCGCCGGATCGTCCGGATGGGATCGGCCCGCTCCGACGGGTCCGCCCCCGGTCAGCGGCCCCCCACCGATGCCGGCCGCCAGGTCCGGCGGGCGGACGTTCCCCGGTCGGCTCCGGGATGGTCTGCTATCGACATCCCACTCGTGAGGCGGGCCGCCGGTGTACCCGTTGCGGCAAACCGGCGTGCTCCGACTGCCTCGTCCAGGCCCAGGTCGGGAGCCACTGTCTCGAGTGCGCCAAGGCGTCCCAGCCCGACCTGAAGACCCGGGCCAGGTTCTGGTCGGCCAAGGAGCCGCTGCTGATCACGAAGATCCTGATCGGCATGAACGTCGCGATGTTCATCGGCGATCCTGATCTGGTCGGCCGACCCCGGTGCGCTCAGCGGCGCAGTCACCAACGCCCACCTCAACCTCGGTCTCAGCCGTGACGTGCTCGAACAGCAGATCCGCTGGCAGAGCGACGACGGCACGCAGTTCGTCACCGAGCCACACGGCTGGTACCGGCTCGTCACCTCCGGCTTCCTGCACTTCGGGATCGTGCACATCGGGCTGAACATGTTCTTCCTGTGGGTGCTCGGCCCGATGCTCGAACCGGCGCTCGGCCGCATCCGGTTCCTCCTGCTCTACCTCGCCTCGTTGCTCGGCGGATCGCTCGGGGTGATCCTCCTCGACAAGGGCGGCATCTCGGCCGGCGCATCGGGTGCCGTGTTCGGCCTGCTGGCGGCCGCCGCGATCGGCCAATGGCGCCGGGGCATCAACCCGCTGACCACCGGGATCGGTGCCACCCTGCTGATGAACCTCGTGATCACGTTCGCCATCCCGGGCATCTCCATCGGCGGTCACATCGGCGGCATCGTCGCCGGTTCGATCTGCGGATGGGTGATGCTCGCACCGGCCTACCACCAGGTCCCGCGCTGGGCCACGTACGCCACTCCGGTCGATCGTGAGCGTCGCCAGCATCGTCGGCGTCATGGTGGTCGTCGCCTGATGAAGCTCCGCGACGCGCACCTGCGACGGATGCGCGACGGCACGTTCGACACCCTCGTCGATCGGCGGCGGCATCAACGGTGCCGTGACGGCCGCCTCGCTCGCCGGGCGCGGCGCATCGGTGGCGCTGATCGATCGGGGCGACTTCGCCCACTTCACGAGCCAGGCGTCGTCGAACCTCGTGTGGGGCGGATTCAAGTACCTCGAGAACTACGAGTTGTTCCTCGTGTGGAAGCTGTGCCGCTCACGCAACCGGCTGATGAAGGCCTATCCCGACAACATCAAGGAGATCGCCTTCTACGCCGCCCTCGACGAGACGTCGCCGTACAAGCCGTGGTTCGCCGGCGCTCGGCGCCTTCGGCTACTGGCTGATCGGTCAGTTCGGCACGCAGGCGGCCCCGGCTGCTCGACCGGGCGAAGATCGAACACGAGGAGCCGGTGATCGACACCTCGAACGTGCGCGGCGGCATCGAGTACCACGACGGCGATCCTGGTCGACAACGATGCCGCGGTTCGTGTTCTCGTTCGTGCGATCGGCGATCGAGGCGGGCGCCGCCGCGGCGAACTACGTCGAGCTGGTGTCGGCGACACGCGAGGGCGATCGCTGGGTGGCCCGCCTGCGCGACGTCGACTCGGGCGACGAGTTCACGACCACGGCCTCCACGATCGTCAACGCGGCCGGCCCGTTCGTCGACGAGCTCAACCGCGAGTGGGGCCTGACCGACGCGAGCACCGGATCGTGTACTCGAAGGGCATCCACCTCGTCGTGCCGCGCCTCACGACGACGCACCACCACAAGGTGCTGGCGTTCTTCGACGACACGCAGCGGCTGTTCTACGTGATCCCGATGGGCCGTCGGTCGGTGATCGGCACGACCGACACCCGCGTCGATTCGCCGTTCACCGAGGTCACCGACGACGACATCGAGTTCCTGCTCGAACAGATCAACGCCCGGTTGGATCTCGAGCAGCCCCTGTCCCGCAGCGACGTCATCGCCGAGCGGTGTGGGGTGCGCCCGCTCGTGGTGAAGGTGGGAACGGGCGATCAATCCGAGGTCGACTGGACGAAGTTGAGCCGCAAGCACGCCGTCGAGGTCGACCGGGCGGCGCGGGTCGTCACGATCTTCGGCGGCAAGCTGACCGACTGCCTCAACGTCGGCGAGGAGGTCGCCGAGGAGATCGAGGGGCTCGGGATCCCGTTGGAGGAGGACCTGCACAACTGGTTCGGCGAACCGGCCACGGCCACACGCGCCGAGTTCTATCCGGCAGGCACGGCTGATGCGCCTCGACGGCTTCCGCACGAAGGCCGACACCGAACCGCTCACCGACCGGCTGTGGCGACGTTACGGACGCCGCGCCTTCGCCATGCTCGATGCCATTCGTGAGGATCCGGCGATGGCCGAGGACGTCATGGGCTCGGCCGACTACCTGCGGGTCGAACTGCACGCGGCGGCCCAGTCCGAGATGGTCACCAAGCTCGAGGACTTCATGCGCCGCCGCTCGAAGATCGAGCTCGTCGTTCCGCGATGCCGACATCGAGTCGTCGACCGGGCTCCGCGAGGTGGCCGAGATCCTGTTCGGTGCCGCCGCCGACCGCCGTCTCGCCGAGTACTTCGGTGGCGACGACCTCGTGCCGGCCGCGGTGCGCCCGCCGATCAGCGAACGTCGACGCGTGATGTTCGAACGATTCCGCCGACGTTGGTCGGTCCCCGAACCGGTCTTCGACGACGCGTGGGAGGACCTGCTCGATCGCGAGTTCGAGCACTGGAGCACCCTGGCGCCCGACGAGCTCGACCGGATGCGGATGCTCGTGGCCCGCTTCGTCAGCGACACCCGGTGGGAGGCCGCCAACGGATTCGCGCTCACCGAGGAGATCGAGGTGTTGATCGCCGCCCAGGCGTCGATGCTGCTGCTCGGTCTGGAGCTCGATTCCTTTCCGCTGGTGTCGTCGGTGATCGTGCATCCGTCGACCGTGGTGCAGCGGGGCGAGCGGGCGACGGGCGGCGGGCTCCGCTCGTCCGGGCCCCAGATGCTCGCCGGACAGGCCCACTACCGCGGGCCGGTGCTCCTGTCGTGGTCGGCCACCCGCCGCGGCGCGAAGTTCCCGCTGCGGGGCGAGAACGTCGTGTACCACGAGTTCGCCCACCAGCTCGACATGATCGACGGCATCACCGACGGCACCCCGCCACTCGACGACGAGGCCGCCCGCGAACGGTGGGTGCGGGTGTGCACCACCGCCTACGACAGCGTCCGCGCCGATCGATCGGAGGTGCTGCGGCCGTACGCCGGCACCAATCCGGCCGAGTTCTTCGCCGTGGCGACCGAGGTCTTCTTCAACCGTCCCGACGCGCTGCGGGCACACGAACCGGACCTCTACACCGAACTGGCGGCGTTCTACCGGCAGGATCCGGCCGAGCGCTGGCCCGCCACGCGCTCAGCCTCGACCCTGACGTGTGAGCGCGCGCAGTGACTCGGACGTCACGCCGAGTCGCGGACGATCCGGCAGTTGTCGGACACGAACTCGACGCCGCCGATCTCCTCGACCGTGCGGTCGACGAAGCCCTGCACGAAGCACATGAACCGGTAGACGTCGGCGAAGTTCGTGGCGACGCCGACCGAGATCCGGATGCCGCGACGAGCAGGTCGTGTTCGGCGAGCAGCTGCTCGCGCAGCTCGAGGAACGACATCGCCTCGTCGCGTTCGAACCACCTGGTCATGTCGGCGGCGCCGAGATGATGGGCGATCTCGCCGGCGCCGGGATTGCAGAAGCAGCCGGTGCGCAGCGAGATGTCCTCGCGATTGGCGAGCTCCTCGACACGGCGATCGTCGATCGGACGGCCATCGGGATCGCGCATGAGGAACGTGACGGTGCCGCCCCGGTCGACGGTGTCGGTCGGGCCGAGGATCCGCACGACGCGTTCGCCGTTGGCGTGGCGGAGACCGATGAGGGCGTCGAGCAACCACGCGGTCAGTTCGGCGACGCGTGTGTGCACGTCGTCGCGTCCGATGCGCTCGAGAAAGCGCAGGCCGGTCTCGACGGCCGGGAGGTTGAGGTAGTCGACGGTGCCGTCCTCGAAGCCGGCCTCGTCGTCGTGGAGGTAGTGACCGTCGCCCTGCACCGAGGCGATCGTGATCGTGCCGCCGGCGAACCAGGGCCGCTGGAGCACCGATCGCCGGTCCTTGCGGACGAGCAGGCATCCGACGCCGGAGGGGAAGCCGAACATCTTGTAGAACGACAGCGCCACGAAGTCAGGCCGGACCTGATCGAGGTCGAGGCGGTTCGTCGGCACGTAGGCCGCCGCGTCGAGGAGCACGTCCCAGCCGTGCTCGTGCGCCTCGGCGACCAGTTCGAGGGGATGCTGCACTCCGGAGAAGTTCGACTGCGCCGGGAAGGCGAACAGGTTGTGCTCCGACCGGTCGGCCCCGGCGAGGACCGTGGAGAGCGCGTCGCGATCGACCCGGAGGTCGGGGGCGACCACCGGTACGTACGACACGGCGGCGCCGCGGCGTTGGGCGAACTCGCGGATGCCGTTCACCGAGTTGTGGTTGTCGAAGGTCAGGGCGAACGTGCTGCCCGGACTCGAACGGATACGACTCGCCGACGAGTCGCAGCGCCGCGCTGGCGTTGGCGGTGAACACGCAGAGGTACCGATCGCCGGCGCCGAAGTAGTCGAGCACGCGCCGCCGTGGCCCGTTCGACGAGCTCGGTGGTGGCGAGCGACGTCGGATTGTTCGAATGGGGGTTGCCGAGCACGGTCGAGCGGAGCAGTTCGGCGTGCGCATCGATCTGGCTGGCCGCGTGCAGCCCGCCGCCGGTGTAGTCGAGGTACACCTGATCGGCGTCGTCGAGTCGGGCGTACTCGGTGCGTCGAAGTTCGGCGAACGCGCCGTCCGGATCGAAGTCCGGATGCTCGGCGAGAAATGCCCGCTCCATCGCGGTGATCCCGGCCGGCTCGAACGCTGCCCCTTTCGGGACCCCCGGGCGATCGGCGATGGCGGTCATCGATCCGAGCCTAGAGGGGTGGCCGGTGCAGCCTCCCAGCAGTGTCACACCCCCTCGTCATGATGGAGGTATGAGTGAAGCCACGACATCAACCCAGGTCACACGGGGTGCCGACCGGCCCGAACAGCTCACGTTGCTCGAGTCGTCGTCGGTCAGCGCCCGATTCCAGCTCTCGCGCGACACACGCGAACGTGGCCTTCGTCACATCGCGGAAATCCGCCAACTCCTGGCCGCCGGTCACGACCAGCGGGCCGCCGTGAATCAGGCGGCGCTGGGCGACAGCCCGCGGACCGCCTCCCAGTAGTTCAGCTCGGGGTCGAGCGGCATGATCGCCAGCGACGTCGTCGTCACGCCGTTGTCGAAGTAGGTCTGGATCGTCGCTCGACACTGTTCGGCCGAGCCGTGCACCACGAGCGCATCGACCACCTCGTCGGGGATCTCGGCCAGGGCCGCCTTGCGGTCGCCGGCCTTCCAGGCGTCCCACATCCCCTGCAGTTGCGGCGCCGCGGCCGAGCCACTCGTGGAACTGGGCGTACACCGGCACGTTCAGGTAGGCGGCGATCGCGTACCGAGCGGCGCCGCGGACCACGTCGGTGTTCTCGCTCGGACAGCAGAAGATGCGGGCCACGATCTCCCGGTCGTCACCGCCCGCCGCGTCGCGAACGACGGGGACGACCTGGCGCACGTCGTCGGCCGACAGCCAGTTGATGATGGCGCCGTCGGCCTCACGGCCGGCCAGGCGCAGCATGCCCTCGCGGAGTGCGGCGACGAGAATGGTCGGGCGTCTGCTCGGGACGCACGCCGAGCCGGAATCCGCTGATCTCGAAGGTGTCGTAGGCCTTGGAGATCTTCTCGCCGTCGAGGCGTCGTTGAGGAACCGGACGACGTCGCGCACCTTCTTGTACGGCTCCTCGAACTTCAGGCCGTTCCACCGCTCGACGATCACGTTGCTCGACGAGCCGATCCCGATCGCGAATCGCCCGGGCGCGGCGTCGGCCATCGACGCCACGCTCTGCGCGAAGCAGGCCGGTGACCGCGTGTAGGCCGGCACGATCGCCGTGCCGAGGCGGAGCCGGGGTTCCCAGGCCGCGGCGAGCGCGAGCGGCGTGAACGCGTCGGCGCCATCGGACTCGGCCGACCAGATGTCGGTGTAGCCGAGGTCGGCCAACTCGGCGAGCTTGGCCTGGTGGGAATGCAGCGGCCCCGGGAGCGGGACGGTCATGCCGGGACGAACAGGGAGTGCCATGAGCGCCGACACTATGCAGATCGCATTCGACCGGGCGAGGGGAGACGCGACCGGGTCAGGGGTTCTTCCAGAAGCGCACGATCACGCTCTGGCTGGCGGTCGCCAGCAACGTCCCGTCCTCGGCGAACATGTGGACGAGCCCGTGTCCGAAGCCGCGGCTCACGGCGTGCACGCGGATGTCCATCAGCACCCACTCGGTCGGCACGAGTCGCACCACCCGCAGCGTGTTGTCGAGGCTGTTCCCGCCGGCCAGCAGGCCGAGGCTCTGGCCGATGCCCATCGGCACGAAGTCGCCGAGCACGGCGAGCGACGGCGCGTCGATGCCGGTCACCACGTCGGGAAGGCGGGCCCACAGCAAGGTCTGGCCGTCGCCGGGCGAACCGTCCATCGTCTCGAACGGTCGGCCCTTCACCATGCGCTGGTCGAGGCGCGAGCTGATCGACCCGGCGAGCTCGGTCATGTGCGGGCGGACCGGACAGTCGTCGGGACGGGGGATGCCCTCGGGCATCGTCTCCCACTGGCCCGACGCGTCGAGCGGGCGATCGCCGAGCGCGGCGTTGACCGTGAGGATCTCGCGGTCCGCCACGTGACACACCGCCCGGGCCTGGGTGATCTGGTGGCCTTCGACGGCGATCGTCACGTCGATGTCGAGCACCTCGTCGGGCCGCGCGTACGACAGGTACTGCCCGGTCGCCCACACGCACTGGCGAGCCGACGTCGCCTCCAGCGCGGCG
This sequence comes from Ilumatobacteraceae bacterium, assembly GCA_963801795.1. Taxonomy (GTDB): domain Bacteria; phylum Actinomycetota; class Acidimicrobiia; order Acidimicrobiales; family Ilumatobacteraceae; genus Sva-07. The sequence continues at coordinate 517,080 of CAWDFZ010000009.1, read as the reverse complement.
ATCGCGGCGGCCAGACCCGAGCCGCCGAACATGAAGTTGCCGGGCGTCGAGATCCCTTGCGTGACCGGGAGCTTCCAGCGGAAGCGGTTGTGGGTCGGTTCGAGACCGAGGAACGTCTGGGAGTCCATGGCGACCCGGGATCGTAGGCGACACACGCCGCCGCGGTCATGCCCGCTCGCGTCTCTGCCCACGCCAGCGGGCGAATAGGTTCGCGACCATGCAGGTTGCGCTCACCGTCAACGACTTCCTCCGCCGCGCCGAACTCGTCTATCCCGATCGCACGGCCATCGTCGACGAGCCGGATCAGCCCGCCGAGTCGTGGGGATCGATCACGTATCGCGAGATGGCCACGCGGGCCAAGGCGATGGCCGCCGGGCTCGACGCACTCGGCATCGGCACCGGCGAACGGGTGGCGATGGTCAGCCAGAACTCGGCCCGGCTGCTCACGGCGCTGTTCGGCGTGTCGGGTTCCGGGCGCGTGCTCGTGCCGATCAACTTCCGGCTCGCCGCCGAGGAGGTCCGCTACATCGTCGAGCACTCCGGCGCACGGGTGCTGCTCGTCGATCCCGAGATCGCCGAGTCACTCGCCGGGATCGAGTGCGAGCACCGCTTCGTGATCGGCGCCGAAGCCGACGCCGCGCTGATGCGGCCCGGCGTCGAACCGCTGGCGTGGGAGCCCGACGAGAACGCCACCGCCACGATCAACTACACGTCGGGCACGACGGCGCGCCCCAAGGGCGTGCAGCTCACCCACCGCAATCTGTGGCTCAACGCCTCGATCTTCGGGTGGCACATGGGCGTGAACGATCGCGACGTCTACCTCCACACGCTCCCGCAGTTCCACTGCAACGGATGGGGCATGCTCTACGCCGTCACCGGAATGGGTGCGACGCACGTGATCCTGCGCAAGGTCGACGGCATGGAGATCCTGCGCCGGGTCGAGACGCACGGTGTCACGCTGATGTGCGGCGCACCGGCGGTGCTGAACATGGTGCTCGATGCCGCCGCGGACTGGACCGCCACCACCGGTCGGCCGATCCCGGGCCGCGACCGTGTGCGGATCGTGGTCGCCGGCGCGCCACCGCCGACGCGCACGATCGAACGGACCGAGACCGAACTCGGCTGGGAGTTCGTCCAGATCTACGGCCTCACCGAGACGACGCCGGTGATCACGATGAACCGGACGCGCGCCGAGTTCGACGACCTCGGCCCGGCCGATCGGGCCGTCAAGTTGAACCGCGCCGGCTCGCCGGTCATCGGTTGCACGATGGCCGTCGACGGCGAGGGCGAGATCCTGGCCCGGGGCAACATGATCATGGAGGGCTACTGGGAACAGCCCGACGCCACCGCTGCGGCGATCCACGACGGCTTCTTCCACACCGGTGACGGCGGCGACGATCGACGACGACAACTACGTGGTCATCTCCGACCGCAAGAAGGACGTGATCATCTCCGGCGGCGAGAACGTGTCGTCGATCGAGGTCGAAGACGCCATCTTCCAGCATCCCGAGGTCGCCGAGGTCGCCGTCATCGGCATCCCCGACGACAAGTGGGGCGAGCTGGTGACCGCGCTCGTCGTCACCAGCCCCGGCAGCACGTTGACCGAGGCCGACGTGATCGAGTTCGCCCGCACCCGCGTCGCCGGTTACAAGTGCCCGAAGCGGGTCGAGTTCCGCGACGAACTCGCCCGCACGGCCACCGGCAAGCTGCAGAAGTTCAAGCTCCGTGCCCCCTTCTGGGACGGTCAGGACCGCCAGGTGAACTGACGCCAACCGACGACCGACGGCGCGGTCATTCGAGCGTGGCGTAGTTCGTGGAGCGGTCGTCGGCCACGTCGGTGCCGACGAGTTCCACGCACGCTCCGAGATCGACCAGGTAGTCGTCGATCACGCCGGTGTTGGTGTTGCTGACCGTCGAGTGCAGGTTGTCCGGCGGCGCCTGTCGATCGTGGAACCAGCCCCGCTCGAGCAGCGCGTCGCCGAGCGCGAACATGTCGACCGATCGCGCGGAAGCCGGGATCCGCGGCCATCGCGATCAGGTGGAAGGCGCCGTCGCCGAGCACCCGGATGCCGTCGATCGCGGCGATCGCCGGCGCGCATCCGGTCGGCGTTGTCGAGCGTCTGCCGGGTCAGCTCGACGTAGCCGTCGATGCCGAGGTGCGACATCACCGCCCAGGCGCACGCCATCGGCAGGCCCGACCGGGTGCCCTGCATGTTCGGCGAGGCGTAGAAGCCGCCGAGCCAGTCGTCGAACAGGAACGTCTGGTAGCGCCGCGACTCCTTCGTGCGGTGCAGGATGACCGACACGCCCTTCGGGGCGTAGCCGAGCTTGTGGATGTCGGCGGAGATCGTGGTGACACCGTCGACGCGGAAGTCCCACGGCGCCACCGCGCGGCCGAGCATCTCGGCGAACGGCAGGACGAAGCCACCCATGCACGCGTCGACGTGGCAGTTGGCGCCGACCGACAACGCCAGCTCGGCGATCGCCGGGATGTCGTCCTGCACGCCCTGCGGGTACTGCGGCGCCGATCCGACGACGAGCACCGTGTTCGGGCCGACGAGCGCCGGCCATCGCCTCGACGTCGGCGGTCCAGTCGGCGCGGACCGGTGCCTTGCGCGACGGTGAGGCCGAAGTTGTGCGCCGCCTTGTGGAACGCGGCGTGCGCCGACTCGGCGAGCACGATCTCCGGTTCGGTGATGCCGCGTTCGGCGCGCGCCCGCTCGCGGGCGGCGAGGACGCCACACAGGATCGATTCGGTCCCACCGCTCGTGAGGAACCCGGCGACGTCGTCGTCGCCGTGGAGCAGGCTCGCCGTCCACCCGACCGTGTCGGACTGGATCCGACGCGAGCGACGGGAACGCCTGGGTGTTGAGTGCGTTCTCGTGCAGGTACAGCGCGGCCGCCGCCTCGGCCACGGCGTGCACCGAGGGTCCACCGTCGTACACGAGCCCGAACGTCCGCCCGTCGCGCCAGCGCACGTCGTCGGCCCGCTGGGCCGCGAGCTCCTCGATCACGTCGTCGACCGGTCGACCACTCTTCGGAAGCGCATCCATCGCGCCCAGTGTGGCCCAGGGCGCGAGGCGTGACGGTCACCACCTACCCTCGGGCGGATGCAGCTGTCCGATCTCCGCATCTTCACCGAGCCCCAGCAGGGCGCCACGTACGACGACCTCCTGGCCGTGGCGGTGCGCGCCGAGTACCTCGGATTCGGTGCGTTCTTCCGCAGCGACCACTACCTCGCGATGGGGAGCGGGTCGGGAGCACCGGGACCGACCGACGCGTGGATCACGCTCGCCGGCCTCGCCCGGGACACCTCGACGATCCGCCTCGGCACGCTCGTCACGTCGGCCACGTTCCGGCTGCCCGGCCCGCTTCGCCGTGAGCGTCGCCCAGGTCGACCAGATGTCCGGCGGCCGGGTCGAGCTCGGCCTCGGCGCCGGCTGGTTCGACGCCGAACACCAGGCCTACGGGATCCCGTTCCCGGCGCTCGGCGAGCGCTTCGACCGGCTCGAGGAGCAACTCGAGATCATCACCGGCATGTGGGAGACGCCCGTCGGAGCGACGTTCGATTCGCCTGGCGGCCACTACCCGGTCACCGATTCGCCGGCGCTGACCAAGCCGCTCCAGACGCCGTTGCCGATCGTGATCGGTGGCGGCGGTCCGAAGCGAACGCCGGCACTCGCCGCCCGTTTCGCCGCGGAGTTCAACACTCCGTTCGTCAACGTCGACTTCTTCGGCCAGCAGTGCGACCGGGTGCGCGCCGCGTGCGAGTCGATCGACCGCGACCCGGCGACCATGACGTTCTCCGCCGCGCTCGTCGTGTGCTGCGGCGAGGACGAAGCGGAGCGTCGCCCGACGCGCCGAGGCGATCGGCCGGGAGCCCGCCGAGTTGCGCGACGAACGGGGCCGCCGGCACGCCCGACGAGGTCGCCGCGACTCTGGTGCGCTGGCGCGACGCCGGCGCGGAGCGCGTCTACCTGCAGGTCCTCGACCTCGCCGACCTCGACCACCTCGACCTCGATCGCCACCGCCGTCGCGCCGCTCCTCACGTGATCACGGTCTTCCCGGCCCGCACCATCGTCACGATGGACCCGGCGCAGCCCGTCGTCGAGGCCGTCGCCGTCCGTGACGGACGGATCCTCGCCGCCGGGACGCTCGACGAGTGCACGAGTTGGGGGCCGCACACGATCGACCGGCGTTTCGCCGACCACGTCGTCGTGCCCGGCATGATCGAGGCCCACGCCCACACGTTGGAGGGCGCGTTCGCCCTGCTGCCGTACGTCGGGTGGTTCGACCGCCACCGGGTGGACGGCGGGGTCGCCCCCGGCATCAGGACGTACGACGGGCTGCTCGATCGTCTGCGCGAGCTCGACGCGGCGACGGCCGGCTCCGACGAACCGATCGTGGTCGGCGGCTTCGACCCGATCTACTTCCGCGACGAACCCCGCCTCACCCGCGAGCACCTCGACCGGGTGTCGACCGAGCGGCCGATCTTCGTGTTCCACGCCAGCGCCCACCTGGCCACGGTGAACACGGCGATGCTCGAACGCCACTCGATCACCCGCGACACCACCACACCCGGCATCGCCCGTGACGCGACCGGCGAACCGAACGGCGAGTTGCAGGAGATGCCCGCCATGGTGCTGGCCGCGTCGGGCGTGGCGGTGATCTTCCGGGCGCTCGAGGACCCGGCGGCGATCGAGGCGCTCGGCCAGATCTGCGCCAACCAGGGCGTCACGATGCTGTGCGACCTCGCCGCGTCCGGCCTCACGCGGCCCGACGGCGCAGCAGCGCTGGCACGACGCGGTCGACCGCGTCGACTTCCCCGCCCGCATCCTGCAACGGCACGTCGCCGGGCTGCCCCCCGGCGCCACCGACTGGACCGACGCCGCCGAGACGATGTTGGAGCTGCGGCGCGGCGACACCGCCAAGCTGCGGACGGCCGGTCTGAAGGTGGTCCTCGACGGCTCGATCCAGGGGTTCACCGCGAAGATGGGATGGCCCGGCTACTACACGGGCACCGATCACGGCCAGTGGATGGTGCCGCCCGAGCAGTTGCTCGACATCTGCCGGCCGTTCCACGAGCGGCGGATCAACATCCACGCCCACTGCAACGGCGACCTGACGATCGACCTGTGGATCGACACCGTCGAGCAGCTGATCCTCGAATCGCCGTGGCTCGATCATCGCCACACCGTGCAGCACTGCCAGCTCACCACCGCCGCCCAGTACCGGCGGATGGCCCGGCTCGGGATGTGCGCCAACATCTTCGCCAACCACCTGTGGTTCTGGGGCGACGAGCACCACGACCTCACCGTCGGACCCGAGCGGGCGCGGCGCATGGAGGCCGCCGCCACCGCCGAACGCGAGGGGGTGTCGTTCTCGCTGCACAGCGACGCCAACGTCACCCCGCTCGGTCAGCTGCACTCGATGTGGTGCGCCGTCAACCGGGTCACGCCGTCGGGTCGTGTGCTCGGTGAGCACGAACGGATCTCGCCCGACCTCGGCGCTGCGGGCCGTCACGCTCGGGTCGGCCCACCAGCTCCATCTCGACGGCGAGTTCGGCACGATCGAGTGCGGCAAGGCGGCCGACCTCACCGATGCTCGACGACGACCCGCTGACCGTCGACCCGATGGCGATCCGCGACATCGGCGTGTGGGGCACCGTCGTGGGCGGCCTGCCGTTTCCCGCCAATCGCCCCGCCGTTGTAGAGCTACGCCGGTTGCGCGATCGATCCTGTCGCGAACGGATCGGGCGTGCCGCGCAGGCCGATGGCGACCAGGGCGGTCGACGCTGCCGCGGGCGACGCGGGTGCGGCGGACCTTCACCTCACGGGTGCGGCCGACGACGTTCACGTCGACCGTGTCGCCGTTGCCCAACACCACCCAGCCCTTCAGCCGGAGCACCCCGGCGGGCAGGTGCTCGAGGAACGTCGTCAACCCGTCGCCATCGATCGGCCGATCGGTGTTCCACGCCCACGTCTCGTACCGGTCCAGGTGTTGCATGGGGTCAGGCTCCGCGCAACGACCTCCGTCCACCGCCCGATCGCCGCCAGGAGCGAGCACCGGCGCGATCCCGAGCAACACATCGGTCGGAAGGTCCCCGTGGACCGCCGACACACGAGGGATGCCAGGTGCGACGCGGTCGAGCCACGCCTCGACGGCCTCGATGGACGAGCCGCCGCATCGATCCAGCTTCGTCATGACGATCAGATCGGCGCCGGCGAGTTGGCGCACGACCTCGCCGCCGACGTACCGGTCGGTCGCCAGGTCGCGGACGGAGTCGACGGCGGCCAGCACGATCACGCCACCCGGCTCGAACGGTGCGACCGTCGACCATGCGGCGACCGCGGCCGGGTCGGCGACGCCGCTCGCCTCCACCACGACGTGATCGATGTCGCCATCGGCCACGAGACGGCCCAACGACTGGTACAGGTCGTCGCCGAGCGTGCAGCACGCACAACCGTTCGGCAGGTTCACGATGCCGCCGTCGCGGTCCCGCGCCAGCCATTCGGCATCGATGCCGACGCTGCCGAAGTCGTTGACGATCACGCCGATCCGCCGGCCGCCAGGATCGCCCAGCAACCGGTTGAGCACGGTGGTCTTGCCCGCGCCGAGATACCCGCCGATCACGGTGAGCGGAATCCGACCCGGCGGCCGGCGTCGCATCGGCCCGACGGACGACATCAGTCGACCTCGGGCGGAGCCGCGGCCACGAAGCCGCCGGCTTCGAGTGCCTTGTCGACGATGCTCGCCAAGGCGCTGCTCTCGCTCGGAGACTCGCCGCGACCGTGATCGCCCACGTGACGCCGTCGCCCCGGTCGAGCACCATCGCATGCGTGCTCTCGACCGTTCCGGTGTGCCCGAACGCGCCGTCGCCGTAGAGGATCAGGCCCATGCCGTAACCGCGGTCGGGCACGAGTGGATCGAGGACGCTGGTCCGCATCGCCGCCACCGTGTCCGGGGTCGAGCGGTTTCCAGCCAGGCGTCGTGAGGTCGAGCGAGTTGAGGATCGTCACGAGGTCGGACGGCGTCGCCACCCACGCACCCGCTCCGCCGAGCGACTCCATGTAGTTGCGTCCGATCGACGTGCGGTGCTCGATCTCGTCGGGCCCGGGGTCGTAGGTCGACGCCAGCCGCATCCCGGAGATGCCGAGGGGCGTCAACAGCTGCTCGTAGACGGCCTGTTCGTACGGCACGCCGGTGAGGTGTTCGATGAGGAGGCCGAGCACGCAGAAGTTCATGTTGCTGTACCGGTACCCGACGCCAGGCGTGCCGGCGAGTTGGCGGCTGAACCCGACGGTGGCGGCCTCGCGGCACGAACCGACCTGCGCCCCGAAGAAGACGTTCTCGTACTGACCGAAGCCCGACGTGTGGGTGAGGAGCTGACGCACGGTGATGTCGGCGGTGCCGCCAGGTTGCGCCTCGACGCCCAACGCCGACGCGATCAGCCCACCGACCGGGTCGTCGAGGCCGACGAGACCTTGCTCGACGAGGTGCAGCACGGTGATCGCGGTGATCACCTTGCTGATGCTGGCGATCCGGAACCGATCGGTCGTCGCCGCCGCTTCCGACGCCGCGAGCGTCCGCACCCCCATCGCCGCCGTGTGGATGATCTCCCCGTCGACGCTGATGGCGAACGAGGCTGCCGTCGACCCGTCACCGATGATGCGCCGCGAGGAGGTACGCATCGGTCGCCGCCCAGCCGGTGAGCGGCGCTTCGGTCGTCGACGTCGCGATGCTCGAAGCAGCGCCGATCGGCACGGTGGTCGTGGTGCTCGTACCGGTCGACGTCACCTGCGGGGATGCGATCGCCGGTCGGGGCCGTGGCAACGGTCGGACCGGCTCCCAGGTCGTCGGCGGCCGCAGTCCGGGCCGTCGGCGGAGGCCGCCCGTGAGTCGGTGCGGACAGTGCACCCGGTGCTCAGCGCACAGACGACGGCCACGACGGCGAGGCCGAACGTCGTCCGTCCTCCGTGCACCGTCATGTGTCCATGATGGCCGCCGCAGCACGGTTCGCGGCGGCACCGCGGCCGACCCCGTTGCGATGAGCGACCGGTCCACCCCTCGGTCCGTTCCGCTCATCGCAGTGGCATCTCAGCGGGGCGCGGGCAGGCGTTGTTCGGTCGTGAGCACCGGCTCGAACAGGTCGCCGAGCTCGTCGACGCGCGCCAGCACGTCGCCGGCCTCGAAGCGCAACTCGACCCCGTCGGCCGCAGCACGTCTCGACCTCGTCCCACGTCACCGGCGTCGACACCGTCGGCTCGGGGCGGGCACGCAACGAGTACGGAGCGATCGTGGTCTTGTGGTGCGCGTTCTGGCTCCAGTCGACGAAGACCTTCCCGGGGCGCTCGACCTTGGCCATCACGGTCGTCACCTTGCCCGGCATCTGGCGTTCCATCACCTGGCCGACGGCGAGCGCGAAGTCGGCGGCGGCCTCGTGCGTGACACCCTCGGTGTTCAGCGGCACGTACATCTGCAGCCCCTTCGAGCCCGACGTCTTGCACCACCCCTCGAGACCCGACCGCCTCGAGCACGTCACGCACGCCGAGCGCGACGGTGCAGCACTCGACGATCGACGTCCGCGGGCCGGGGTCGAAGTCGAACACCAGCGCGCGCGGCGTGGCGAGGTCGGCGGCGAGCGCCATCGGGGCGTGCAGCTCGATCGCGGCCATGTTCGCCGCCCACACCATCGCCGCCGGCTCCTCGATGCGGCAGTACTCGATGCCGCCCGACCGGTCGCCCGGGCCGAGGGCGACGGGCACCCACTCGGGCCGGTGCGACGGGCAGCGCTTCTCGAAGAAGCCCTTCTCGTCGGTGCCGTTCGGGAATCGACGGAACGTGAGGCAGCGGCCGGCGAGGTGCGGGATGACGGTCGGCGCGATGCGGGCGTGGTAGTCGACGATCTCGGCCTTGGTGAACCCCGACGGGTAGAGCACCTTGTCGAGGTTGCTCAGGCTGACCGTGCGCCCGTCGATCTCGACGACGACCGGTGATGCCATGTGTGGGTCGCTCCCGACGACGGCGCCGCTCAGGCGGACTTCTTCGCCGCGGCCTTCCTGGCCCGCGGCTTGGCGGCCGACTTCGACGCCGACTTGCTCGACTTCTTGCCGGAGCTCTGCTCGGACGGATGCCGCGAGCGAGCGTCCTTCGCCGCCTTCACGCTGGCCTCGAGCGCCGCCATGATGTCGATGACCTTCGGCTTCTCGGCGGCCACCTCGGGCATCTCGAACTCCTCGCCGTCGGCCTTCATGCTGGATCAGGGCCATGACCTGTTCGCGGTACTCGTCGTGGTACTTCTCCGGCTCGAAGTCGGCGGTCAGCGACTCGACGAGCGACTCGGCCATCGTGATCTCCTTGGCGCTCACCTCGACGTCGTCGAGCCCCTGCAGCTCGTCGATCTCGGACGGATCGACGACCTCGTCGGCGTACGCGAGCGTCGACATCACGAGCCGGCCGTCCTCGGCCCGGATCGCCGCGGTGTACTGCTTGTTGCGCATCACGAAGCGGCCGATGGCGACCTTGCCCGCTCGCCTCCATCGCCCGGGCCAGCAGCACGTACGGCTTCGGGTGGGCCGTCGGGCGCGAGGTGGTACGCCGTGTCGAAGTAGACGGGATCGATCTCGGAGAGATCGACGAACTCCTCGAGATCGACCGACTTCGTGGCCGACCGGCATGAACGGCTCGAGCTCGTCGGGATCGACGACCACGTAGCGACCCTTGGAGACCTCGTAGCCCTTGACGATGTGGTCGTCGGTCACCTCCTCGCCGGTCTCGGCGTTGACCTTGCGGTAGCGGATGCGCGCCATGTTGCGCTCGTCGAGCTGGTTGAACGACACGCTCTGGCGTCGCACCGCGTTGTACAGCTTGATCGGGATCGCCACCAACCCGAACGAGATCGTGCCGCTCCACACCGGACGTGCCATGTACCAAGTCAATCACACACCCATCGCACCCGCGCCCACGTTTGCGTCGCGATTCCGCGACCGGTCGCGGAAATCGCGACGCAAACGTGGATCGAGGCGGGGGATGGGTCAGTCGGGGGCGAGGACGGCGCGGGCGATGATGTCCATGCCGAAGGCGGTGAGGATCGCCAGGTAGAGCAGGCCGGTGGCCGCCATCACGGCCGAGTAGTACCGCTCCTTCAGCGCTGCCTTCGTCACGTAGATCAGCACGATCGTCATGACCGTGCAGCCGAGCCACATCCAGCCGAGCAGGCCGCCCCAGCCGTCGTCGACGTCGCCGGTGAGCACCGCCGAGCATGCCGATCGGCAGCAGCATGGCGATCAGCTCGAACGGCCAGAGCACCTGGAGCGCGGTCGACCATCTCGTTCAGCAACCGGCGCGGCAGTCCCGGCTGCACGAGGTACCAGTGGCCGAGCAGCATCGCGTCGGTGATGGCGCCGATGAACGCCGCCCCGACGAACGTCCGCACGAACGCCACGGCCGGGTTGCCGCCGGCGTCGAGGGCCGCGGCGAACAGTCCGATCGAGCCGATCGACCACCGGCACGAGGTCGAGCACGGGCGGGAACTCGGCGGGCCGCGTCGTCGACCGACGGGACCGGTCGCCGGCGCGGCGACCGTGCGTTCGATCCCCGTCATCGCCGCGACCCGCTCGGACCGACGGTCGAACTCCGCTTCCTGCCCGCTGACACCGGCGGCCTTGCGGTGCACCGACACGGCCAGGGCGAACGCGCAGGCCAGCGCCACACCGAGCGCGGACGCCTCGCGGACCGGTACCGAGCCGAAGCGCATGCCCGTCAGGAACGAGCCGACAGCGAAGCAGAAGTAGACGCCGCGCAGGAGCCAGCCGTAGCCGAGGCCGATGATCCGCCGGCGGGTCGTGAACCAGCAGAACAACATCCCGCCCGTCGCCCACTGGAGCAGCACGGTGGCGGCGTCGAGGCGGATCACGTTCGAGCAGGGTAACGCCGTAGCCTGACGCCGCCATGGCGACGCCCACCAAGACATCTCCGACGGCCGCCGACGCGTCCCGCTCGATCCGGATCGCCGTGGTGGCCCTGTGCGCATCGCTCACCCTGGCCGGATGCTTCACCGGGCAACGCCCGAGCTTCGAGCCGACCCAGCCGTCGATCGAGCCGACCGGCAACCCGAACATCGACGCGGTGCTCGAACGACTCGAGTCGGTGAGCACTGCCGTGTTCACCGCCGACTACTCGATCCTCACGAAGCTCGGCAACGTGACCTCGACGGCACGCGTCGTGCAGGTCGGCTCCGGATCGTCGATCGATCACCATCAACAACGTCCGGTTCATCTACGACGGCGCATCGGTCGCCACCTGCAACCTCGACGACCGCGCGAGTGCGAGGCGACGATCAACGACGCCCGCGTGAGCGACGTGTCGGTCACCCACGAGTTCTACGGCAAGAGCTTCGCCCAGCGCCTGCGCGTCGATGCCAGCCGGCGGGTCGGCGATCCCGCGGGCTACTCGATCACGCAGGCCGGCCAACAGGCGCTGTGCGTCGACGTGCCGGTCACCGGCGGGACCGTCACTACTGCGCGCTCGAGCAACGGCGTGCTCGCCCGCTACGACGGCAACGACCTCTTCATCGAGATGACCGCGCTACAGCGACTTCCCCGACGAGACGGCGTTCGACACGTCACTGCCGGAGACCACGATCGGCGACCGGGCCGGCAGGCTGATCACACGCTGATGAGGGCGTGATCGGAGTTGTTCAGCGACTCCGGGCCCGTCGGCGGTGGCGACGACGATGTCCTCGAGCCGCATTCCCCACTTGCCCGGCACGTAGATCCCCGGCTCGACGCTGTAGGCGTGGCCCGGTGCGAGCGGCAGCGCGTTGCCCTCGACGATGTAGGGATCCTCGTGTTCCTCCATCCCGATGCCGTGGCCGGTGCGGTGGATGAAGTAGTCGCCGTAGCCCGGCCTCGTCGATGACCGCCCGGGTCGCCCGATCGACCTCCTCGCACGGCGTGCCGATCGTGCCCGCCTGCACACCGACCTGCTGGGCGGCGAGCAGCACGGCGTACGCCTCGGCGATGTCGGCGGGGATCGTCGCCGGTGAACACGCATCGCGTGGTGTCGGAGCAGTAGCCGGCCATCGTGCCCCCGAAGTCGCACAGCACGAGTCTCGTTCTCCCCGATCACCCGGTCGCTCGCGTGGTGGTGCGGGCTCGCCGCGTTCTCGCCGGCCGCGACGATGGCGAAGTTCACCTTGTCGTGACCCTCCTCGACGATCCGGCGGCTCAGTTCGGCCGACACCTGCGCCTCGGTGCGGCCGACCAGCGGGATCTCGCCCCGCTGCAGCTCACCGGCGATCCGGTCGACCGCGGCGCCGGCGGCGGCGAGCGCGTCGATCTCGGCCTGGTCCTTCGTCATCCGCTGCGACGCCGACCACGTCGACGGCGCGCGCGAACGACGCCCGGGAACGTGCGGGAGCAACTCGACGAGGAACCGCGCCCACATCTGGTCGCCGACCGCGATCCGTCGCGAACCGGCCGCGAGCTTCCCGACGATCGCCGTCGGATCCTCGGTCTCGCCCCACGGCAGGAGCGTGAACAGGCCCGGCCGCTCGACCACACGCGGCGCTTCGAGCCGCGGGATGATCATCGTGGCATCGCCGTCGCGCGGCACGACGAGCATCGTCAGCCGTTCGAGCGGCATCGCCGTGTAGCCGGTGAGATACGGCAGATCGTGGCCGACCGACAGCAGCAGCGTGTCGATGCCCTGCTCGACCATCGCGGCCCGGATGCGAGCCATGCGATCGAGGTACACGGCGGTGTCGACGGCAGCAGCGCTCACGGGCGCCAGTCTGCCAGCCCGTCCGCCTCACGCCGAGCGATCGATGCTCGATCCATCGCCTCGATGATTTGCGGCAGACACGACGCCGTCCTCCGGTCGGATGTCTGCCACGGACCGCAGCTCGACGTTTCACGGCAGACACGAGGCCGTCTCGGTTGTCTTGTCTGCCGCAAACATCGGCGTGGCCGTGACGGGCGCCTCGACCGGCCCGACATGTGACCGGGAATATGCCGGCGGTGAGATCGTTGCACTGCCGTGACCGCCATCCCCACCGACGCCGTTCCGCCCAGATCGATCTCTACTGGCGGCCCGGGTGCGGCTTCTGCACGAGCCTGAGGCGCGGGCTCGACAAGCTCGGCATCGAACGGGTCGAGCACAACATCTGGGACGACCCCGCCGACGCGGCGGTCGTGCGCTCGTACGCGAACGGCAACGAGACGGTCCCGACCGTGGTCGTCGACGGCGTCGGGCTCGTCAATCCATCGCCGCGCGAGCTGCTCGATCTGCTCGCCGAACGCGCCCCGCACCTGCTCCCCGTCGGCGGCGACTGACTCCCAGGACGGTTCGGACATGGGCGGCGGCTGGGCGGCGACACGCCGGCGGCCGGCGCGGTACCCTCGAACGCATGAGCGATCCGCGTCTCGACGGGACCGAGATCGTCGATTCGGTGATCGACCTGATCGGCAACACGCCGCTCGTCCGCATGAAGCGGGTCAGCGACGACCAGGGCATCGAGTGTGTGCTCGCCCTCAAGGCCGAGACGACGAACCCGGGTGGGTCGTCGAAGGACCGGCCCGCGCTGCAGATGATCCTCGCCGCCGAACGCGACGGCCTGCTGCGGCCCGGCGGCACGATCGTCGAGCCGACCAGCGGGAACACGGGCGTGGGCCTCGCCATCGTGGCCGCCCAGCGTGGCTACCGGTGCGTCTTCGTGATGACCGACAAGGTCGCTCCGGAGAAGATCTCGCTGCTGAAGGCGTACGGCGCCGAGGTCGTCGTGTGCCCGGTCGCCGTCGAGCCGTCCGATCCCGCGAGCTACTACTCGGTGGCCGAGCGGCTGACGAACGAACTCGGCGCGTTCCGCCCGAACCAGTACGACAACCCGCACAATCCCGAGGCCCACGAGCTGACGACCGGCCCCGAGTTGTGGCGCCAGACCGACGGTCGCATCACCCACTTCGTGGCCGGTGCCGGCACGTGTGGATCGATCACCGGCGTCGGCCGCTACCTCAAGTCGATGAACCCGGCCATCAGGATCATCGCCGCCGATCCCGAGGGCTCGGTCTTCTCGGGCGGATCGGGGCGCCCGTACCTCGTCGAAGGCGTCGGTGAGGACTTCTTCCCCGCCGCCTGGGAGCCCGACCTGCTCGACGACATCATCGCCATCAGCGACGAGGAGAGCTTCCTGACCGCCCGCTACGTCAGCGAGACCGAGGGCATCCTCATCGGCGGCTCCGGCGGCATGGCCGTGGCCGCCGCGATCAAGGTCGCCAAGGCCGCCGAACCCGACGACATCGTCGTCGTGCTCAATCCGGACTCCGGCCGGGGCTACCTGTCACGGTGTTCGACGACGCCTGGATGGCCAACTACGGCTTCCTGAAGGAATGCGACCAGTGCGTCGGCGCCGTGCTCGACACCCGGAACGCCTCGATCGAGAACCTGCTCTACGTCAACCCGCAGCAGCTCGTCTCCGAAGCCGTGGCGATCATGCGGACGAACGGTGTCAGCCAGCTGCCGGTGTGCAAGAACACGCCGCCGTTCGCTGCCGCCGAGGTGTCGGGCGCCGTCGACGAACTCGACCTGATGGAGGCGATCCACCGCGATCCCGCGGTCATGTCGACGCCGGTCGAGAACGTGATGAGCCCGAAGCTGCCGACGATCGGCGTCGGTCAGAAGGTCGAACTCGCGGTCCAGATGCTCGAGACGGCACCGGCGCTGCTCGTGCTGTCCGGTGGCCGCCCGCTGAGCATCCTCACCCGGACCGACGTCCTCGCGTACTTCGGCGCCCAGGCCGGTCTCTCGAATGAGTGCCCGCGATGGATGACGACATGGGTGAGCTCGACGAACACGGCAGGGCGAGGCTTCTCCACCCGGGCGATCCACGCCGGCCAACAGCCCGACGCGTCCACCGGTGCGGTCGTGCCGGCGGTGTCGTTGTCGACCACGTTCGCCCAGGACGGCGTCGGCAACCACAAGGGCTACGAGTACTCCCGGTCGGGCAACCCGACCCGGTCCGCGCTCGAAGCGCAGGTGGCCTCGCTCGAGGAGGCGCGCCACGGCCTGGCGTTCGCCAGCGGCCTCGCCGCCGAGGACAACATCCTGCGACTGCTCGACCAGGGCCAGCGCATCCTGCTCGGCAACGACGCGTACGGCGGCACGTTCCGGCTGATCTCCAAGGTGTGGGGCCCGCTCGGCTTCCCGTGGTCGGCGGTCGACCTGACCGATGTCGACGCCCTCGACGCCGACTGGCCCGACGACGTCGGGATGGTGTGGCTCGAGACGCCGACCAACCCGCTGCTCACCTGCTTCGACATCGAGGCGATCGCCGCGGTCGCCCACGAGCCACGGGGCGCTCGTCGTGGTGGACAACACGTTCGCCACGCCCTACCTCCAGCAGCCGTTGACGCTGGGTGCCGACATCGTCGTCCACTCGGCCACGAAGTACCTCGGCGGGCACAGCGACGTGGTCGGCGGCTTCATCGCCGTCGACGACGACGAGCTCGCCGAACGGCTCCGGTTCACCCAGAACGCGGCGGGCGCGATCCCGTCGCCGTTCGACTGCTATCTCGTGCTGCGCGGCGTGAAGACGCTGGCCGTCCGCATGGACCGCCACTGCGAGAACGCCCGCGCCGTCGTCGACCTGCTCATCGGTCATCGGGCCGTCGAGCGGGTGCTCTACCCGCAACTGCCCGACCATCCGGGCCACGCCGCCGCGGCCAAGCAGATGCGCGACTTCGGCGGGATGGTTTCCTTCACCGTCGCCGCGGGCAAGGATGCCGCCATGCGCGTCGCCGCCTCGACCGAGATCTTCACGCTCGCCGAATCGCTCGGTGCCGTCGAGAGCCTCATCGAGCATCCCGGCGCCATGACCCACGCGTCGGCCGCGGGTTCGCCGCTCGAGGTGCCCGACAATCTGGTGCGGCTCTCGGTCGGGATCGAGGACGGCGCCGACCTCGTCGCCGACCTCGCCGCCGCGCTCGACCAGATCTGACGCCGACCATCGACCGCCATGACATCGATCCCATCATCGCCAACCGTCGACCGCGACCTCATCGACGTCAACGGTGCCGGCCCCATCGTCGTCACCGCCACCTCCGGCGCGGCCGCCCATCGTCATCGCGGCCAACCGGCTGCCGGTGATGCGCACCGACGACGGCTGGGCGCCGAGCCCCGGCGGGCTCGTCCGGGCCCTCCTGCCGATGTTGCGCGACACCGGCGGCATGTGGCTCGGCTGGACCGGTGATCCCGACGACTCCCCCGAGCCGTTCGAGGTCGACGGCGTCGACCTGTATCCCGTGCGCATCAGTGCCACCGAGGTCGAGCGCTACTACGAGGGATTCTCGAACGACGGGCTGTGGCCGCTCTACCACGACGCCCTCCGGGACTCGACGTACGACGGCTCGCACTGGGACGCCTACGTGGCGGTCAACGAACGGTTCGCGGTGCAGTTGGCCAACGTGTCACCGCCGAACGCCACCGTGTGGGTGCACGACTACCAGCTGCAGCTGGTGCCGGCGATGCTCCGCAAGCAGCGGCCCGACCTGACGATCGGCTTCTTCCTCCACATCCCGTTCCCGCCGTTCGAGCTGTTCTCCCGGCTGCCGTGGCGGTCGGAGATCATCCAGGGCCTGCTCGGGTGCGACCTGATCGGCTTCCAGACCTCGAGCGGTGCCGCCAACTTCGCGGCGTCGGCCACACAGCTCCTCGACGTGGCCGAGCGCGACGACGTCGTCGTGCTCGGCGGCCGGGCCACCAAACTCGGCGTCTTCCCGATCTCGATCGACGTCGACGAGGTGGAGGAGATCGCCGCCGGGCGTGCCACCCGCCAGCGCGTCGCGCCAGATCCGGACCCGCCTCGGCGACCCCGAGGTGATCCTGCTCGGCGTCGACCGGCTCGACTACACGAAGGGCATCGGCCTGCGACTGCGCGCGTTCGGGGCGCTGCTCGAAGCCGGGGTGCTCGATCCGGAGCGCCACGTGCTCGTCCAGGTCGCCACGCCGACACGGGAAGGCGTGGAGCACTACCAGGAGGAGCGCTACGAGATCGAACGCCTGGTCGGCGAGATCAACGGCCGGTACAGCCGGATCGGGCTGCCCGTGATCCACTACCTGTACCAGTCGCTGCCGTTCGACGAGCTGATCGCGCTCTACCGCGCCGGCGACGTCATGCTCGTCACGCCGTTCCGCGACGGGATGAACCTGGTGGCCAAGGAGTACGCCGCGGCCCACATCGACGGCGACGGCGTGCTCGTGCTGTCGGAGTTCGCCGGCGCCGCCGAGGAACTGACCGACGCCGTGCTCGTGAACCCGCACGACGATCGGGCGCTGCAGCGGGCGATCCGCGACGCCGTGGAGATGCACCGGCACGAGCGCCGCGAACGCATGGCCGGGCTGCGCGCGCAGATCCGCAAGCGCGACGTGCGCGGCTGGGCCAGCGACTTCATGGAGGAGCTGCGCCGATCGTCGCACTGCCGGCGACGCACTCGGTGACGTCGATCGATCGAGCCGCTACGACGACCCGGCGGCGCTCGCCGAGCTCGTCGCCACATCGCCACGACCGCTGCTGATCGGCCTCGACGTCGACGGCGTCCTCGCGCCGATCGTCAGCCACGCCGACCATGCCGCGCTGACCACCGGGGTGCTCGGCTCGATGGCGAAGATCGCCGCCACGCCGGGTGTGCACGTGGCGGTCGTGTCGGGCCGATCGGTGGCCGACCTCGCCCGGTTCGACTTTCCCGCCGACGTCGACGTCGTGGGCAGCCACGGCATGGAGACCGACCGAACAGCGAGATCCGGCCACTCGACGCCGACGAGCAGCGACGCCTCGACACGCTGCGGGCCCTCAGCGTCGTCGGCCGCCGAGTCGGCCGGCGAGGGCGCCTGGGTGGAGGACAAGCCGGCGAGCGTGGTGCTGCACGTGCGCGAGGTTCCAGGCCGACCGGGCGACCGCCGCGCTCGACCAGCTCCGCGAGGCGGCCCTCGACGTCGACGGTGCGACGGTGAAGGACGGCAGCGCGGTGCTCGAACTGTTCACGCGCGGCGCGAGCAAGGGTGACGCCGTCGTGCGGCTCGCCGCCGAGGTCGCGAGTGCGGTGACGGTGTTCGTCGGCGACGACGTCACCGACGAGGATGCGTTCGGCGCCCTCACGGCGACCGACGTGTCGGTGAAGGTCGGCGAGTCCGACAGCGCGGCTCGCCATCGGCTCCGTGACACCGGCGCCGTCGCCGAATGGCTGCGTCGCCTCGCCGACAAGCTCGGCCCACCGCTCCCCGGAGCGTAGCGATCAGACCGGCCGGACTCAGAACAGCGCGGTCTGGCCGGCGGGTGGAGTGCGCTTGATCGCGCTCCACGGAACGTAGTGGTCCATGAAGACCCAGGTGCGGCGATGGATGCTCGACGGTCCGTAGCCGACGAGCGCGGTCTTGTGCACCGGACAGGGATAGCCCTTGTTCGTGTCGAACGACCAGTTCGGGTAGTCGACGGCGTGCTGGCGCATCTCACGATCGCGGGTGACCTTGGCGAGGATGCTCGCGGCGGCGACGCTCAGGCACCGCAGGTCGGCCTTGACCGCGAGCTCGACGTGGGGCGACCGCCGGCGACACGAAGTCCCACTTGCCGTCCGTGACGGCGACGTCGGGAACCACGTCGAGACCGTCGATCGCCCGGCGGGCGGCGAGCTTCTGCGCCGCCGACATGCCGAGCTGGTCACACTCCTGCTGGCTCGCCGCGCCGACCGACCACGACACGCACCAGTTGGCGATCCGCTCGAACAGCGCTTCGCGTTCACGTTCGGAGAGCAGCTTCGAGTCGCGCACGCCGTTCACGCGGGTGTCCCTGCGGCAGGATCGCGGCGCCGACCATCAGCGGGCCGGCCCACGCCCCACGGCCGACCTCGTCGACCCCGACCACCACGTCGTGGCCGCGTTCCCACATCGCCTTCTCGAGCGCGCGTGTCGGGGCGTTCTTCTTCGACACCGCGATCGGTCGGTTTGGGACCGGTCGCTTCGGGGCGATCGCGTCGCTTCGCCGCGACCATCAGCGCAGCACGAGCACCGGCTCGCCCTCGGTCAGCTCACCGACGCGCCACCAGCCGTCGGTCGTCGAGCAGGTCGCTCGCCACGCCCGGGTCGACGGCAGCGAGAAGACCGCCGGAGGTCTGCGGATCGAAGCACAGCGCTTCGCCGCCCGGCGTCGCGCGGGAATCGAGATGGCCCGCGAGGTAGTCGCGGTTGCGTTGGTCGCCTCCCGTGCGATGGCCGGCGTCGGCGATCCGCCTGGCGCCCGGATAGCACTGGAGCGACGCAGCGTCGACGACGGCGCGCACGCCCGACCGCTCGGCCATCTCCCACGCGTGCCCGGCGAGGCCGTAGCCGGTCACGTCGGTGACCGCGTGCACCGCGTGACCGAGCGCACCGAGCGTCTCGGCGGCCGCCCGGTTCAGTCGTCGCATCCCGGCGATCGCCGCGTCGCGTTCCGCTTCGTCACCCTGGGCGAGCGTGAGGCCGGTGCCGAGCGGCTTCGACAGCAGCAGCACGTCACCGGCGCGACCGCCCGACTTGCGGAACACCTTGTCGGGGTGCACCACACCCTGCACCGCCAGTCCGAAGATCGGCTCGGGGTTGCGGATGGTGTGGCCGCCGGCGACCGTGCCGCCCGCGTCGGCGACCACCTGTGCGGCGGCCTCGAAGATCGCCGCGATCGCGTCGCGCGGGAAGTGCTCGGGGAACGCGGCGACGTTCACCGCGACGGCGACGCGCCCACCCATCGCGAACACGTCGCTGCAGGCGTTGGCGGCGGCGATGGCGCCGAAGTCCGACGGGTGATCGACGAGCGGCGGGAAGAAGTCGGTCGTCGACACCAACGCCACGTCGTCGGTGAGCCGGTAGATCGCCGCGTCGTCGAACGGTGCGAGCCCGACGAGCAACGCCGGGTCGGTCGGCGCGGGGAAGTCGGCGACGAGATCCTTCAGCAGCGCGGCGCCCCATTTCGCGGCGCACCCTCCGCACGACGTCCATTCGGTGAGCCGGAGGTCGTCGAAGCCGGCGGCCCGCGAGTTCCGGCCAGTCATGTTGTCGGTCATGTTGTCGGTCATGTTCGAGGTGAGGCTCATGTCACGTGAAACTGACGGGCTCGTCGGCTGGGGCGAAACGCCGGGTGGGTGCCGCGAGGAGGGTCTCGCCCGATTGCGCGTCGCTGCGCCACTCGGGGTCGATCGCCGTCGCGGTCAGGGTGACCGGCGGCCCGGTCTGCTCCCACAGCAGGGCCGGACGTTCACCGTGCCAGCGCAGGGCGAACGACAGCGTGGCGCGCGCCGACGTCGGCAGGCCGTGGACCTCGAAGTTCGCACCCAGCCATGTCGGTGGGAGGCCACCGGGCAGGATGTCGCTGGTAGGCCGGCCGGCCGTTACGAGCGACCGTTCGACGGCATCGACGAACGAGCCCCGGGACATCGCGTCGTTCGGTCGCACCCGCTCCGTGAACGGCACGCTCGTCGTGATCGACTCCACGCCGTCACGACGCCGACGGGCGATGAGGGTGGCGATGTCGCCCGCGGCCCGCTCGTCGCCGGCGGTCACCGCCAGCCGCTCGATGGCGACGAGCACCTCGTCGACCCGCGGGCCGCGTTGGCGGCCGATCCGCTCGACCGGGCCGATCACCTCGGGCAGCCATGCGTCGGCATCGTCGCCGAGCCGGACGATCTGGGCGACGTCGGCGAGGAATTCGAGCGGGTCGGCCGGGTCGGCGGGACCGTCGAGGAGCAGGTCGCACCGAGCGGCGACCACGGTGTCGACGAGCTGCTGGTCGGGCAGGCCGAGCCGGCTCGCCCGTTCGCACACCGTGAGCCAGCCGCTGACGACAGCGGCCGCGTCCGGCACGCGCGCCGGGACCGGCCCGCTCTCGCGGCGACGGTGGGAGATCGCCACCCTGGCACTCGACCGGTGACCGACCGGCAGGACGATGGCGCTCGCGTCGAGTTCGATCCCCTTGACCGGCACATCGGAGGGCGGCCGTTCGGTGAGGAGTCCACCGCCGGTGAGGGCCACGGCGATCGGGCGGGCGGAGTCGTTCTCGATCTCCATCACCGTGAGTCCGCCATGGTCGGCGACCGTCCAGACGCGTTGTACCGCGTCGCCGTCGGGGATCCGGAGCCGGGTCTCGGTCACCGGAGTGCCGTCGATGCGGATCTGCCGCACCGCCGTCTCCTCCGCCGGAACGTGCCAGCGGTCGTCGGCCGCGACGTACCAGCGGACCGGCGCCTCGACCGCGAGCCCACGGCTCGATGTCACCGGACACCGACACCGACGCCCGCCAGGGATGGCCCGTGACCCCGGTGGTCACGCCGGGCGCGGACGCGCTCTCGGCGCCAGTTCGGGTGGTCGGCATGTCCACACCGTATCCACGAGGCCCGGACGACACGCGGCCCGACCGCACCGTCGCCGGCGCAGGGCGTCCTCTACAGTCGTCGCCAGTGCAGGTGGCCGTGCTCGTCCCGGTGAAGCGGTTCCGCGCCGCCAAGGGCCGGCTCGTCGGCACGCTCGACAGCGGCCAGCGCGCCCAGTTCGCGCGCTGGATGGCGACCGGAGTGCTCGCCGCCGTCCGGTCGTATCCGACGTTCGTGGCCTGCGACGACGACGAGGTCGCCGAGTGGGCCGAGTCGCAAGGTGCCGACGTGATCTGGGGCCAAGGCCTCGGCCTGAACGGAGCGATCGACGATGGCGTCGAACAGATCATCAAGCAGGGCGTCGACCACCTCGTCGTCACGCACGCCGACCTGCCGCGGCCCCACAACCTCGCGCTGGTCGCCCGCGATGGCTGCGTCAGCCTCGTCCCCGACCGGCGACGTGACGGCACCAACGTGATGTCGTTCCCGGCCCGTGCGCCGATCGCGGCCTCCTACGGTGCCGGGTCGTTCCGGCGACACCTCGCCCAGGCCATGGCCATGGCAGCAGCCGGGATCGCCGTCGAGGTGCGCGCCGATCCCGATCTGTCGCTCGATGTCGACACCCCGGCCGACCTGGCCCACCCTTCCCTCCGCGAGGTACTGCCGACATGGCTGCAAACGATCCAGGACAACCACCCGCCAGCCCCGACGAGGCGGTGACGTTCGATCTCGCTCCGCCGGACTCGGCCCTCGCGATCGGGGCGCATCCCGACGACGTCGAGTTCGGTGGCGGGGGGCTCCTCGCGAAATGGGCCGCGGCGGGTGCACCGTTCACCACCTCGTGTGCACCGACGGGTCGAAGGGAACGTGGGATGTCGACGGCCGACATCGAGGCGCTCGCGGCCCGGCGGCAGGACGAGCAGCGCGAGGCGGCCCGCCGGTTGTCCGGCGCGTCGACCGGTGAGGTGCGGTTCCTCGGCCGCGTCGACGGCGAGCTCGACAGCGACCTCGCGACGCGTCGCGAGGTGGTCCGCGTCGATCCGGGAGCTCCGGCCCGACGTCGTGCTCGGGCACGACCCCTGGAAGCGGTACCGCCTGCATCCCGATCATCGCCACGCCGGCTTGCTCGCCTGTGATGGTGTCGTCGCGGCGCGCGACCCGCACTTCTTCCCCGAACTCGGTCTCACCCATCATCGTCCGAGCGCCCTCCTGCTGTGGGAGGCCGATGTGCCCAACCACGTGGAGGACGTGACGTCGTCGTTGGAGCGCAAGCTCGATGCGCTGCTCGCCCACGAGAGTCAGTTCGAGTCGACGATGCATGCCGCCGACGAGACCGACCTGGCGTCGTTCCGGGTCCGCATCAGCGATCGGCTCGCCGATCTCGGCCGCCCCTACGGGTTCGGAGCCGCCGAGGTGTTCCACCTCATCGACGACCTGTAGCCGGGACGCGCAAGGGGCGGGAGGCCAGGCCTCCCGCCCCTCAGGTGACCACTTCGGTCAGCCGACGCGCTGGCCGCGGCCTTCTTCGCTGGCGCCTTCTTGGCCGGCGCCTTCTTGGCCGGAGCCTTCTTGGCCGGTGCCTTCTTCGCTGGCGCCTTCTTCGCCGGCGCCTTCTTCGCTGGCGCCTTCTTGGCCGGTGCCTTCTTGGCCGGTGCCTTCTTCGCTGGCGCCTTCTTCGCTGGCGCCTTCTTCGCCGGTGCCTTCTTGGCCGGCGCCTTCTTCGCCGGTGCCTTCTTCGCCGGCGCCTTCTTCGCCGGCGCCTTCTTCGCCGGCGCCTTCTTCGCCGGCGCCTTCTTCGCTGGCGCCTTCTTGGCCGGAGCCTTCTTCGCCGGAGCCTTCTTCACGACCATCGGGTCACTTCTTCCCTGGGTTGAGCTGGGTCTTCAGCGTGGAGCTGGCGGTGAACTTCATCGCCGTCGAGGCGGCGATCTTCACCGGTGCCCCCGTCTGCGGGTTGCGGCCGGTGCGTGCACTGCGCTTGGTGGTGCTGAACGAGCCGAAGCCCGGCCATGCGACCTTCTCCCCCTCCTTGGTGGCCGACACGACGTGATCGAAGAACGCACCGAGCGTCCGCTCGGCGTCGGCCTTCGAGACACCAGCAGCGTCTGCCACTGCGTCGATCATTTCTGCCTTGGTTGCCATTGAGTCCTCTTTCGGATGGGCGTGTTGTTTCGTTGGGCGTTGTTGCCATCTCCGACGCGAACCGCGTCGGAGATCCCCCTCGGCGGCCGGATTGCCGTCGGGATGTGACCATGAGACCGACCGCGCGGCGTCGCGTTCAAGCACTCAACAAATTGCATTTGCAACAACTACGCCCGCTACCCCTTGTGGCGTCTGGACTCAGATTTCGGTGAACTGCTGCGAGACCGGCTCGGAGCACCCTCGCAACGGCCTCCGCCTCGCCCGCTTCGTACCGAGTCCGAGGCCAGAAGAAGCCGCGGAGTCCGTCGCCTCGACGCCGGGGAACGACGTGGACGTGGAGGTGGGCCACGCTCTGGCTGACGACGTTGTTGTTGGCGACGAAGGTTCCTTCGGCGTCGAGCAGCGACGGGAGCAGCCGGCTCACGTGCTGCACGCGCCGCCAGAACGGACCGACATCGGACGCCGGCAGGTCGGCCAGGGTCACCACGTGTGCGCGAGGCGCCACCAGCACGTGCCCGACGAACAGCGGCGCCTTGTCGAGGAAGGCGACCACGTGCTCGTCACGGAACACGACCGTGGCGTCGATCGGGTCATCCGCCGATCCGACAGAACACGCATCCGTCGTCGGTTGCCGAGCGCGGGGCCATCGCTGCAGCGTACGATCCGGGGCGAACACTGTCCCCCGTTCACCTCAGACCGCCGAGGCCCCCACCATCCACCATCGTTCGTCGGGCGTCCGCTACAACAGAGCCCGTTGCGCACCGATCCCGATCAGACCCACCACTGCGATCCATCCGCCGAGGAGTGACGTTGACCGACCTGCTTCCGTCCACTGGTGAACCGACTGCCGACCGCACAGCGAGTTCGACCGGTTCCGAAGCACAGGAAATGGGAGCAGCACGGTCCAGGGCGTCGGGCAGCGAACGCGACTCGTGCTCGACACCTCGGTGCTGATCGCCGATCCCACGTGCGTGCTCGAGTTCGAGGACGTCGACGTGGTCGTGCCGCTCACGGTCGTCGAGGAGCTCGACGGGCTCAAGACCCGCCCCGACGACGTCGGTCGCGCCGCCCGCACCGCGCTGCGGACGCTCGAGGAACTCCGGGTCCAGCACGGCGGCTCGCTGGCGCATCCCGTGTCCACCGGCAACGGCACCGGCCACGGTCCAGATCGAGATCAACAACATCCGTCGCCACCTCCTCATCGAGCACGGTCTCGATCCGGCCGTGCCCGACAACCGCATCATCGGCGCGGCGATCGGCCAGGCCGACTTCGGCCCGACCACGATGGTCAGCAACGACGCCGCCCTGCGCATCAAGGCCGCCCACCTCGGCGTGAGCGCCGCCGAACATCGGCTCACACGGTCCGACCACCTCCGTCCGGCGGTCGGGTGGACCACGATCGACACGTCCTACGAAGCGATCGACTGCCTCTATGCGGCCGGCGCGATCGCCGCCGACGCCGTGCTCACCGACGCGACGCTCGCCGAGCTCAACCTGCGCGAGAACGAGTTCGCCGTCCTGCGGTGCGGCTCGCAGTCGGCGCTCGTGCGACGCGTCGACGACGAGTTCGTGCTGCTGTCGCAGTCCGTGCCCGAAGCCTGGGGCCTGCGGGCGCGGAGCAAGGAACAACGGTTCGCCCTCGAACTGCTCCTCGATCCCGACATCTCGGTGATCGCCCTCGACGGCCGGGCCGGCACCGGCAAGACCATCCTGGCGATCGCCGCCGGACTCGAGCAGGTCGTCGAGGAGAACCGCTTCGAGCGTCTGGCGGTGTACCGGCCGCTGGTACCGGTCGGCCGCGCCGACGTCGGGTTCCTGCCCGGCGGGCTCGACGAGAAGCTCGACCCCTGGATGGCCGCGATCCACGATGCGGTCGTGGCCCTCACCGATCGGGGCAGCAGCCACGACGCCCGCAACCTGGTCGACGAACTGACCACCCGCGGTCAGCTGTCGCTCGAGTCGGTCACGTTCCTGCGTGGCCGTTCGCTGCAGCGTCAGTTCGTCGTGATCGACGAGGCCCAGAACCTCGAGCCCACCACGTTGCGCACGATCCTCACCCGGGTCGGTGACGGCACCAAGGTGATCTTCACCGGCGACACGAGCCAGATCGACGCGCCGTACCTCGGCGAGTACAACAACGCCCTCAGCGTGCTCGCCTCGGCGTTCGCCGGCCAGCGCTGCTTCGGTCACATCACGCTCACCGCCTGTGAGCGCAGCGACGTCGCCAGCCTCGCCGCCGAACTGCTGTAATCGTTCGGGCTCGGTTCGTTCCGGACCCGTCCCCGAACGAACCGCCAGCGCCGGCGGCTGGTCGGGGTGTCGCACCCCGTGTCTATGGTGGATCTCGTGACGTTGCCCCGCTTCGCCGTCGTCGACCTGGAGACATCGGGCTTCTCCACGCGCTGGCACCGGATCCTGCAGATCGGCCTCGTCACGGTCGAGTCCGACGGCACCGTGGTCGACGAGTGGTCGACGCTCGTGAAGCTGCGCTGGCCGCTCCAACGCGTCGGGCCCACGCACGTCCACGGCATCACCCGCCGCACGCTCAAGGGCGCGCCGCGCGCTCGACGACGTGCTCGCCGAGTTCGGCGAGCGTCTCGACGGCGCCGATCCTCACGGCCCACAACGCCGACTTCGACAGCGGCTTCCTGCGCCGGGCGGCACGCCGCCGGCCGGCCGACGACCCGATCCGGCGCGAGCCTCGAACGGCCGCTGTGCACGCTGCGCATGTCGCGCCGGCTCGACCCCGACCGCCAGCGGTCGCACCGCCTGGGCGACCTCTGCGAGTTCTACGGCGTCGCCCTCGACAAACCCCACGACGCGCTCGCCGACGCGGCGGCCACGGCGGCCATCCTGCCGCACCTCCTCACCGCCCTCGACATCCACGAGGTCGACGGGTTGGAGCCGTTCTACCGACCGGCCCGCTGAGCGCGACCTGAGCGGCGGTCAGCCGTAGCCGGCGAGCACCCGCCGGGCCAGCGTCGATGCCTCGTCCGCCGCGGTCGATGGCTCCACCGCCACCACGGCGGGGCCGAGCCGGATCAGGAGCCGGCTGAGCCACCGGTCGCTCGTCACGGGGAGTCGGACCTCGACCCAGCCCGCCGGATCGTCGAGCGGCTGCACCGAGTCGACCGGATACTCCTCGGCGATCCACTGCGCCGCGGGCGCGAGCCGGAGCACGGCGCGGGGAACGTCGGCGTCGACGAAGAATCCCGACGGGCGCTGCCACGTACTCCTCGATCGGAACACGCCGTCCGGTGGGCGACAGTTGCTCGATGCGGTCGATGCGGAACGTGCGCCGGGCGCCCGAACGGGCGTCATCGGCGAGGACGTACCACCGGCCACCGTCGACGAACACGTGGCGCGGCACGATCGATGCGCGTCGAGACCTCGTCACGATCGGGCGAGTAGTAGCTGATCGTCACTTCGGCGCCCTGTGCGGTGAGTTCGGCGAGATCGTCGGTCAACGGCGGGCGGTCGAGGTCGAACACCACCCCGGCGGTCGCGTCACCGGTGTCGAGGCCGGCCTGGTCGAGCGCGTTCTCGAGCTTGCCGAGGCCGCGCCCGAGCGGGCCGGCCGGATCGGCACCGGGCAGCTCCATCGCCGCCCGGCCGGCAGCCAGCAGCGCGAACGCCTCGGGCGACGTGAGCCGCAACGGCCGCGTGAACAGCCGGGGCACGCCGACGTACACGATCCCCTCGTCGACGAACACGTCGATCATCTCGTCGACGAACGGCGGCAGCCCGCACATCGCCACGAGTTCCAGGTTCTTCTGCGACGTCGGCCTCGGTCATGTCGAACCGACGGGCCACCTCGGCGAGCGGCGACCTCGCCGACCTCCATCAGCCACGGGAGCATCACGAGCAGCCGCTGCAGCCGCTCCTCGGCCGTCCGCAGTCGGGCCGGGCTCATCGCCCGTCCCCGGCACCGGCCTCGGCCACGGCGGTGAGCCAGTCACGATCGATGCCCGCAGCTCGGGCGGGTCGACGACGACGGCGTGCTCGAGCAGCCCGAGCACCCACGAGCGGAACGCGTCGAGGTTGTCGGCGGGCACGCGCACGTCGATCGATCCGTCGTCGTGGCGGCGCACGCACCCGGTCGTCACCGAGTTCCCGCACGGCGGCCGCCGCCCGGCCCGCGTCGATCCGCACGGTGGCTTCGATCGCCTCGTCGGGCGCACTGCCCGATCTGCTTCGGGTCGGCCGGGAACGCCGACCGGGGATCGAAGACGGCAGGGCGTTCGAACGCTCCTGGCGGTCCCGACGACGATCGCGGAGGCACCGCCGTCGAAGCGGTCGACGCGGAACGTCCGCTGCTCGGCGCGGTCGTGGTCGTGGCCGACGACGTACCAGAAGCCTCCGCGCAGGAGCAGACCCCACGGATCGAGGTGCCGTTCGGTGCCCCGGTACACGAACGTGATCGCCGAACGCGACGCCACGGCCGCCCGGATCACCGGGAGTTCGGGACGGTCGGGCACGCGGGCCGACACCGGAGGTTGCTCGTCGTCGAGTGCTCCGCCGAGCTTCCAGATCGCCGACCGACCGCGTTCCCGACCCGGTGCGCACGGCGGCGACGGCCACCTGCAGCGCCTGCATCTCGTCGGCTTCGAGGTCGAGATCGGTGAGTTCGTACTTGTCGCCGATCGATCCGGTACCGGGTCTGACCGGCGTACGGCCCGCCGGCGAGGATCTCGGTGTCGATCGGCACACCGAGATCGCGCAGCGCCTGCTTGTCGCGCTCGAACGCCTGCCGTCGCGCGACGTCCGGTCGCCGGGTACTGCCCGTCGAGTTCGGCCGCGATCTCGACGAGGCTGAGCGGCTCGCTCGTCTCGAGCAGCAGCGCGAGCAGATTGGTGAGGCGTTCGACCCGATCAGCCATCGCCGTCGATGACCGAGCGCATCGCCGACACGACCTCGTCGGCCGAGGCGCCGGGCGTCAGCACCGCCGCGACGCCGGTCGCCTTCAGTTCGTCGACATCGTGGTCGGGCACGATGCCGCCGACGACGACCGGGATGTCCGACACCCATCTCGCGCAGCTTCGACACGACCAGCGGCGCGAGCGTCATGTGCGCGCCCGACAGCATCGACAGCCCGATCGCGTCGACGTCCTCGTCGACGGCCGCGGACGCGACCGTGTCGGGCGTCTGGAACAGCCCGGTGTAGATCACCTCGAAGCCGGCGTCGCGCAGGATGCGCGCCACGACCTTCACCCCGCGGTCGTGTCCGTCGAGACCGACCTTGGCGACCAGGATGCGCTCACCCGACATGCGGCAGCACCGTAGCGGGTGAGCGCCCGAACGTCAGCAGGGATCAGCGCTGCAGCGACTTGGTCTGCAGGAACTCCTCGATGCCGTACGGGCCGTTCTCGCGGCCGTAGCCCGACTGCTTGTAGCCACCGAACGGTGCGGCGATGTTGAAGCTGCCGCCGTTGACGTCGACGGCACCGGTGCGCATGCGGCGGGCGACGGCGATCGCCCGGTCCTGGTCGGCCGACCACACGCCGCCCGACAGGCCGTAGAGGCTGTCGTTGGCGATGCGCACGGCGTCGTCGTCGTCGTCGTAGCCGATGACCGACAGCACCGGGCCGAAGATCTCCTCCTGGGCGATGGTCATGTCGTTGGTGACGTTGCCGAACACGGTCGGCTTCACGAAGTAGCCCGTCTCCTTGCCCTCCGGCTTGCCGAGGCCGCCGGCGGCGACGACGGCGCCTTCGTCGATGCCCTTCTGGATGTAGCCCTGCACGCGGTCCCACTGGGCCTGGCTGATCAGCGGGCCGAGGTGCATGCCCTCCTTGGCCGGGTCGTCGACCTGCATCGCGTCGGCGGCCGCGGCGGCGATGGCGAGCGCCTCGTCGTAGCGGCTGTTCGGCACGAGCATGCGGGTGTGCGCGGTGCAGGTCTGGCCGGAGTTGAGGTAGGCGGCGAACACGCCCTTGGGGATGACGGCGGCGAAGTCGGCGTCGTCGAGCACGATGTTGGCCGACTTGCCACCGAGTTCGAGGGCGACGCGCTTGACGGTGCCGGCGGCGACCTCGGCGACCCGCTTGCCGGCGCGGGTCGAGCCGGTGAAGCTGACCATGTCGACGCCGGGGTGGGCGGCGATCGCCTCGCCGACGACCGGGCCGGTGCCGGTGACCAGGTTGAACACGCCGGCCGGCAGGCCGACCTCGTGGACGATCTCGGCGAGGATGAACGCGTTGAGCGGGGCGACCTCGCTCGGCTTGAGCACGACGGTGCAGCCGGCGGCGAGGGCGCCGCCGACCTTGCAGATGATCTGGTGGAGCGGGTAGTTCCACGGCGTGATCGCGCCGACGACGCCGACCGGCTCCTTGACGACGAGGCTGTTGCCGATCTCCTCCTCGAACTCGAACGAGTCGAGCAGCGTGGCGAAGGTCTGCATGTTGCCGGCGGGCAGGCCGGCCTGGATCATCGTCGACCAGGTGATCGGCATGCCGACCTCGCCGGCGATCACCTGGGCGATCTCGGGCGTGCGGGCCTGCAGCGCCTCGTTGAGGCGGATCAGGTACTTCTGGCGCTCCTCGACCGGCGTCGCCGCCCAGCCGTCGAACGCCGCGCGGGCCGCGGCGACGGCCTTGTCGACGTCGCTCGGCCGTGCCCTCGGGGATCGAGCCCATCACCTGTTCGGTGCCGGCGTTGATGACCTCGATCGTGCCGGTCCCGTCGGAGGGAACCCAGGCACCGTCGATGTAGAGATTCGTGTAGTCGCGCATCGCGCCAGTCTGCCCGTCCGACCCCGCTCCCCCGAAGTCGGGCCGCCCGACCGAAATGTGCCGAGTTCGTCGCCTGCCGGACGATCGCGGCCAGTTTCGGCGAGTCGCGTCCGACGCCGATCGTGCCCGGACTCGCATGCGGGACGATCGCGGCAAGTTTCGGGGTGTTCGCGGACGTCGGTCAGCGGTGGGTGCGGTACCAGGCGATCAGGGTGGTGGTGGCGGTGTCGTGCTGCGGGCGTCGGGCGCGGCGTCGCCGGTGAGTTCGGGGGTGATCACGTTGGCGAGTTCCTTGCCGAGCTCGACGCCCCACTGGTCGTAGCTGTCGATGCCCCAGATCGTGCCCTGCACGTGCACGATGTGCTCGTACAGCGCGATCAGCTGGCCGAGCACCGACGGCGTGAGCTGCGGCGGCGAGGATCACCGTGCTCGGCCGGTTGCCCTCGAAGTTGCGGTACGGCTCGTCGACGTTGGCGCGGCCGAACGCCATCGCCTCGGACTGCGCGATCAGGTTGGCGACCAGCAGGTCGTGGTGCTCCTGGTACGGGTGGTGCGGCTTGGCGAACCCGATGAAGTCGACCGGCACGATCCGGGTGCCCTGGTGGAGCAGTTGGTAGAACGCGTGCTGGCCGTTCGTGCCGGGTTCGCCCCACACGATCGGGCCGGTGTCGTGGCCGACCCGCGACGCCGTCGAGGGCCACCGACTTGCCGTTCGACTCCATGTCGAGCTGCTGGAGATACGCCGGGAACCGGGCCGAGCTCCTTGGCGTACGGCAGCACCGCCTTCGACGCGTATCCGAGCACGTTGCCGTTCCAGACGCCGATCAGACCGAGGAGCACCGGGGCGTTCGACTCGAGCGGCGCGCCGAGGAAGTGTTCGTCGACCGACGCGCATGCCGGCGAGGAACTCCCGGAAGCGGTCGGGTCCGATGGCGATCATCAGCGACAACCCGATCGCCGAGCCGACCGAGTACCGCCCGCCGACCCAGTCCCAGAACCCGAACATGTTCGCGGTGTCGATGCCGAACGCCGCCACCTTCTCGGCGTTCGTCGACACCGCGACGAAGTGGTCGGCGACCGCGTCCTCGCCGAGCGCCTCGACGAGCCAGGCCCGCGCGGTGCGGGCGTTCGTCAGCGTCTCGATCGTGCCGAACGTCTTCGAGGCGACGATGAACAGCGTCGACGCCGGGTCCGAGTCGGCGAGCACCGCGGCGATGTCGGCGCCGTCGACGTTGGAGACGAACGACGAACGGAGCCGTGGATGCGCGAACGCGTGCGAGCGCCCGCGTCGCCATCGCCGGGCCGAGGTCGGAGCCGCCGATGCCGATGTTGACGACGTGGGTGATCCGCTCGTCGGCGCGGATCCGATCGGCGAACGCCGCCATCTGGTCGAGCACGGCGTGCACGTCGGGCACGACGTCGGCACCGTCGACGATCATCGACACGTCGGCCGGCGCCCGCAGCGCGACGTGCATCACGGCCCGATCCTCGGTGATGTTGATGTGCTCACCGGCGAACATCGCGTCGCGTCGGGCCTCGACGCCGCGCTCGCGCGGCCAGCGCGAGCAGTCCGCGCGAGGATCGGCGTCGTCGATCGGCTGCTTCGAGTAGTCGATCCGGAGATCGCCGACCTCGACGACGTACCGGTCGGCCCGGCCGGGGTCGTCGGCGAACAGCGTCGTGAGGTGGGCAGCATGCGGCAACCGCCGCAGCGCGGCGAGGGGATCGGGCGACGGCGTTCATCGCCGCCGAACCTACAACGGGATCACTCGAGGGGCAGGCGGGCGGTGGCCGCGGATCGGCGAACACGATCGTGCCGGTGCGCTTGAGCCGCGTCACCGGGAGTTCCGGATCGCGCAGGAACCATCGCTCGACCATCGTCGCCTTGTCGGCGCCGTGCGTGAGCATCACCCGCGCAGCGGGCGTGGTTGACGACGAGCGGCGTGAGCGTCATCCGCGCGGAAGCCGTTGAACGCGCCGATCGCCTCGACCGGGCGCGTGCTGTCCATCACCTCGTGACCGGCGGGCCACGAGGCGGTGTGGCCGTCGGGGCCGAGGCCGAGGTGGACCACGTCGAACTGCTCGGGCAGCGAGCGTGCCGTACCGGGCCGCGGCGGCGCGCGAGGTCCTTGCTCGTCACCGGCATCGGCTTGCACTTCGCCGGGAGGAGGTCGAGTTGGCCGGCGTTGCGTTCCGGGTCGCCGTCGGGCGCGACCCGCTCGTCGACCTGCCACACCGTGATCTGGCGCCACGGCACGTCGAGCGTCGCCAGCACCTCGAACATCGGCGGGGCGCGTGCTGCCGCCGCTCACCGCGAGCGATGCCGTTCCGCGCCGACGAACCGAATCGCGCAGCCGGCGGGCGATCCAGTACCGCGGCATCGTTCGACGGGTCGTCGCTCACTCGCAGGTCCACGGGCGCCGACCCTAGTGTCGACGTTCGACCTCAGCGATCGCGGTTCAGCCCGACCCTTCGATCGCTTCTTCTTCGACCACGGCCTCGATGATCTCCGCCTCGCCGAGATAACTCGACTCGAGCAGGTGGCGGTTCTCCGCGAGGTGTTCGGCCGTTCCCTCCATCGCCAACTCGCCGTGGCTCAGCACGTACGCCCGGTCGGCGACCTCGAGCGCGAGGTGCACGTGCTGTTCGACGAGCAGCACCCCGGCTCCGGTGTCGTCGGCGATCTGGCGGAGCACCGGCAGCAGCCGTTCGACGATGATCGGGGCGAGCCCGAGGCTCATCTCGTCGACCATCAGCAGCTTCGGCTTGCGTGGTCAGCGCCCGCGCCATCGCCAGCATCTGCTGCTCGCCGCCCGACAGCAGACCCGGCCCGCCGATCGAGCAGCGGTTCGAGAGCCGGGAAGTACCCGAGGGCCCGGTCGAGGTCGGCACCGCCGCTGCGACCCGCCGAGACGCAGGTTCTCGGCGACCGTGAGCTGGAAGAACAGCGAGCGGTCCTCGGGCACGTGGGCGAGCCCGCGACGCGCCACCAGGTGGGGCCGCACGCCGTCGACCGACTCGCCCATCACCGCGGATGTCGCCGGCGATGATCGGCACGAGTTGGCTCGACCGTCAGCAGCGTGGTGGTCTTGCCGGCACCGTTCGGGCCGAGCAGCGCGACGACCTCGCCCTCGTCGACGTGGAGGTCGAGGTGGCGGACGACGGCGACGCCGTTGTAGCCGGTCGACAGGTCCGTCGATCTCGAGCAGGCGGGTCACGACACGACCTCCCCGCGCCGGAGCCGAGATAGGCCTCGATCACCGCGGGATCGCGCTTCACCTGGGCCGGTGTGCCCTCGGCGATCTTGCGGCCGAACTCGATCACGTAGATGTAGTCGCAGATGTTGAGCACGAGGCCCATGTCGTGGTCGACGAGGAAGATCGTCATCCCGGCGTCGATGATCCGTCGCAGCCGCCGACCGAGTTCGAGCGACTCCTCGGTGTCGAGGCCGGCCGCGGGCTCGTCCATGCACACGAGCTTCGGTTGCGCGGCGAGGGCCCGGGCGGCCGACACGAGCTTGCGCTGGCCCTGGCTGATCTCGGTCGGGAAGCGGTCGGCGAGGTCGGCGATGTCGAGGACATCGAGGGCGAAGTCGACCGTCGGCCCGGTCGCGCGGGCGGGTCGGCCGCACGAAGTCGAGCAGGAAGCTCGACCACGACTGCCGTTCGGCGGCGACCTCGCAGGTTCTCCCGGACGTCAGGTCGTCGAACAGCTCCAACGACTGCCACGTGCGGCCGAGCCCGAGCCGGGCGCGTTGATGGGCCGACATCGAGCGAGATGTCGTCGACCGTCGAAGTCGATGCGCCCGCCGGTCGGCACGAATCCGGTGACGCCGTCGATGAACGTGGTCTTCCCGGCGCCGTTCGGGCCGATGAGCCCGACGAGTTGACCCGGGACGGACCTCGAAGTCGACGCCGTCGACGGCGCGCAGACCGCCGAACGTGACGCTCATCTCGTTGGTGGTGAGCAGCGTCACGGCACGACCTCCGCCGGTGCAGGCGCGGCCGGTACGTCCGCGCGTCGATTCGTCGCGGCTCGTCGCGGCGTTTGGACCGCATCTGTTCGATCGTCGACGCGGAATCCGCCGGCGATCCCCTCCGGGTTGAGGATCGCGGTGAGGATCAGGCCGATGCCGCCGAGGATCGGCGCGAACTCGCCGGGCACCGCGAACACCGAGTCGAGGATGGTGAACATCACGCCGCCGGGCACGAGGAAGCCGGCCGCCACCGCGCCCGACACGCCCGAGATCCCGCCGAGGTAGGCGAACGCGAAGAACGTCAGCGACTGCAGCCCGCCGAAGTACTCCGGGTTGACGGTGCCGAAGCGATAGCTCGACAGCGCACCGGCGATGCCGGCGACGAAGGCCGCGGTGCCGAAGGCGAGCAGCTTGGTGGCCGACACGTTGACGCCGGCCGCCGCCGCCGCTCGTTCGTTCGACCGCGTGGCGAGGAACTTCCGCCCGGTCGCCGAGCGGCGGATGTTGGCGATGGCGTAGCACGACCCGGCCGCGACGGCGAGGCAGAAGATCGCCGAACCATGGGTTGACGCCCGACCCCACGCGAGATCGCCACCGTCTTCAGCGGGTCGATCGGTCCGGGGGCCCTGACCCGCGACCCGTTCGAGCCCGCCGTTGATCGTCGGGTTCTTGAACATGAACTCCTGCATCGCCACGGCGAACGCGAACGTGACGATCGCGAGGTTGACGCCGCGCACGCGCAGGGCGGGGATGGCGACGAGCAGGCCGACCAGGGTCGCGCCGGCGGCGGCGAGGAGCGGCGAGATCGGGAACGGGATGTTCTGTTCCTCGGCGAGCTTCGAGAGGAGGAACCCGCTCACGCCGGCCAGCACGAGTTGGGCGAGCGAGATCTGGCCGACGAAGCCGGTGAGCACGACGAACGACAACGAGATGACGATGCCGACGAGCGTGTTGGTGATGCCGAGGCGACCGTTCGGCGTGGCGACGAGCAGCAGCGCGACGAACGTGACGGCGATGGCGATCGGGCCGACGACGCGCAGGCTCATCCGGCCCGGCGTCGGCGCGAACGGGAGGCGCCCGGCGCTGATCGCGCCACGGGTGGGCAGGGCGTCGCCGCGCAGGAACAGCACGAGCACGATGACGATGAACGGCAGCAGCTCGCCGATACCGGGCGTGGCGATGGTGCCCGAATGCGGGAACCACGACTTCGTGCCCGCGAACAGGATGACCGGCTTGGCCATCGAGATGAGGAACGCCGCGAGCGCCGTGATCCAGAACGACGACAGGTTGCCGACGAGCACGGCGCTCAGCGCGGGGATCACGAGCAGCGTGATGGTGACCGGATCGACGCTCGAGTCGGCCGACGCGGCGACCATGCCGAACAGCGCGGCGAGCATCGTCGACAGCACCCAGTTGGTGCCGGCCAGCATGTCGGGCGAGAACCCGAGCACGACGGCACCCTTCTCGTTCTCCGACGCGGCCCGGGTGGCGAGGCCGAACCGGGCGAAGCGGAACAGCGCCCACAGCAGGGCGGTGACGATCAGCACGAGGATCACGACGAACAACTGCTCGCGCGTGAACCGGATGCCCCAGGGGAACTCCCAGAGGATCGGCTGGGTGTCGTAGAGCTTGGGCACGGTCGCGGCGACGCTGCCGAAGCGCCGCACCACGATCGCCTGGAGCAGCAGCAGCAGACCGATCGACGCGACCACCTTCGCCAGCATCGGCGCCGGCGCGGAGCGGCCGGAAGATGGCGAAGTGCAGGACCAGGCCGAGCACGAAACCGAACAGCAGCGTGAGCAGGACGGCCGGGATGACCTGCATGTTCGGACCGACCGAGATCCTCGTGGGCCAGTCGGGCAGGTCGAGGAAGTCGCCGGACTCGCGGAACCAGTTCACCGGCGCCTTCGATGATCACGAGCGGATTCGGCAGCGGCGGGACGAGGATGTCGCCGTCGCGTCGGAGCAGCGCGTAGAAGTACGCGCAGTACATCGCGATCGCGCCGTTGGCGAAGTTGATGACGCCCGAACCCTTGTAGGTCAGCACGATGCCGATGCCGATGGCGGCGACGAGGGCGCCCTTGACGATGGCGGGGCCGGACAGGAAGTTGAGCCGGTACGCCTCGTTCGTGACGAGGAGGACCACGATGATCGCGGCCAGACCCAGCAGGATCCATTGGGCCACTTGAGCGACCGAGCGTTGAATGACTGCCCCCTGTGCGTCTGCGCCGAATTCGAACGACTACCGAGCGGGACGATCGCCGAGCGACGATCGTCCCGCCGGAGTGGTCAGCTGCCGATCTGTGTGACGTCGATCGGGTTGCCGTCGAGCGCGTCACCGGCGCTCACCCACTGCCCGTCGACGTACTGCTGAATACCCATCTCGTTGCCGCAGACCGCCGGGAACGTGATGCCGAGCAGGGCCGTGGTTCCACACGTCAGTGTTCCCGCCTGGATCATGGCCGGACCCTCGAAGCCGAAGATCAGCGGGGTGATGGAGGCGGTGTCGACCTGGCCACCGAGTTCGTTGGCGAACTTGGCGATGGTCAGGATGTTGCCGAAGCTCGGTCCGGCGAAGCCGGTGTACTCGATCGTGACGCCGGCGGGAGCCTGGGCGTACTTCTCGACCTTGTTCAGGTACGTGGCGATACCCGAGTCGAGGTCGGGCAGGAAGTAGCTGTAGCCGTACCCGCCGAAGTACCACCCGTCCGGCACGTCGCCGCCATCGCCGACGCTCCTCGAGGTGGTCGGTCATGCCGGTGCCGAAGCACAGGCCGGTGGTGACCACGACGGGATCGATGCCGAGCTGTTTCATCGCGTCGTACATCGCGATGCAGTCTGGACCGTGATGACCGAGATGAACACGTCGGCGGTACCGGCGCCGGCGGCCGTCATCGCGGCCTGGACGTCGGCAGCTGTCGCGCCGGGGTCGGCCACGGTCACCGCGGTGACGGGAATGCCGGCGAGCGTCGAACACCGGCTTGAGCAGCGAGGCGTAGGCGGCCTGGCCGGCAGGGTTGTCGGCGTACATGATGGCGGCATTCGTCGGCTTCGGATCGAGGCGCTCGATGGCGAACTCGGCCATGCCCGGGATCACGCCGACCGAGCCGGTCGGGTAGCCGACGCCGGCGGTCGTGAGGAAGTCGGCGAGGGTGACGGCGTTGCCGATGATGACCGGCTTCTGGCCGTCGAGCACGTCGTACAGCGGCTGGTTGCCGACGAGCAGCGTGCCGGTGAGCACGAAGCTCACATCGGGGTTGTTGAGCATCTCGGAGCCGCACTTGGTGCCGTCCTCCTCGACGTTGATGTCGCACTGGACGAGCTCGGCCGGGCCGACCACCGAAGCCGCCGAGTTCGGTGTTGACGTACTCGATCGCTGCTTTGATGCCGACGGTGTTCTCCGGGAAGACCGCTTCCTGGTTCACGTAGCCGATCGTGAGCGGCTCGCCGGACGCCTCGCCGGGGGTGGCGCCGGTGTAGTCGATTCCCCACTGGTCGAGCTCCTCCTGCGTGAAGTCGCCCTCCGGCTCCTCGACGTCGGTCCCCGCGGTGGTGTCGGCGGTGGCTTCGGTGTCGGTCGTCGCGTCGCTGCCGGCGGGCGCGTCGGTCGCCGCCGGCGCCTCGGTGCCGGCCGGTGCGTCCGTCGCCGCTGCCGAGCCGGCCGGAGCCGCGGTCCCACTGTCGGTCGAACTCGTGCTGTCCTCGGCGCACGCGGCGACGATCAGGCCGAGTGCGCCGACCGCCGCGACAGCTTTCATGCTGCGGTTTCTCACATTGTCCCCCTCGAGTCTCGGCGTGCACGCGACGTGCAGTCACGCCTGCTGACCGATTCGTACCACATGCGACGCCGTCACACCGACGACCGGAGCGACCGCCGGACTCGCGTTCGTCGGGCCGTGACGCGACACGATTGTCCGTACCCTGGGCGGCGATGACGTTCGTGCAGATGCCGGGTGATGTCGGAGCGTTCACAGCGGAACGGGGTGCAGCTGGCGATCGCGGCGTACCTCCTGTGGGGCGCGCTCACCGTCTACTGGAAGCAGCTGAAGGCGTTCGACGCCATCGAGGTCATCGCCTGGCGGATGCTGTGCGCCGGTGTCGTGATGGCGGTGATCGTCACGGTCCGGGGATCCTGGGCGACGATCGGTCGGGCGATGGGGTCGTGGAACGGGTTCGGTCGCCTGGCCCTCGCGGCGGCCCTGCTGTCCGCGAACTGGGGCAGCTACGTCTGGGCCGTGGGCCACGACCGCGTGATCGAAACCGCACTCGGCTACTTCCTCGCACCGCTGCTCACCATGCTGCTCGGCATCGTCGTGTACCACGAGGAGCCCTCGACCGCGCAACGGTTCGCGTTCGGCGCAGCCGCCGTGGCGGTCCTCGTCCTCACCGTGTCGTACGGGCGGCCACCGTGGGTCGCGCTCGTCATCGCGGCCACGTGGAGCGTCTACGGGCTCGTCAAGCGACAGTCCCCGTTGGGTGCGGTCGACAGTCTCGCCGGCGAGACGTTCGTGTCGTTCGTCCCGGCGGTGGTCATCGCGATCGTGTTGGCGGGCGGCGGCGACAGCATCCCGACTGCAGCCGGCACACGTGACTGGCTGTTCGTCCTCGGCACCGGCATCGTGACCGCGGTACCCCTGATGCTCTTCGCCGGGGCCGCCCAGTCGGTGCCGTTCACCCTCCTCGGCCCGCTGAACCTGATCGTGCCCGTGATCAACGTCGCTCCTCGGGTGGGCCGTCTACGACGAGCCGATGCCGCCGGATCGGCTGGTGGGTTTCGGCTTCGTGTGGGTCGCACTCGTGGCGGTGATGTGGGACCAGTTCTCCCTGGTCCGTCAGGGCCGGCGGCAACGCGCGATCGAATTCCCGGGCTGAACGACGCGGCCGCCGGCCGAACGCCGTGCGGTACCGTCGAACGATGCGGCCTGTTTCGATCGTGAAGGGCCCGTTCCTCACAGGCCGGATCGTCGCCCGTCGAATCGTCATGGTCGTCGCGGGCGCATCGATCGCGCTCAGCGGGTGTTTCACCACGTCGACCGACTATCAGCAGGACGCGGAGGACTTCATCCTGACCGACGACGATCT
The DNA here is from genome assembly GCA_963801795.1 of Ilumatobacteraceae bacterium. Lineage (GTDB taxonomy): Bacteria > Actinomycetota > Acidimicrobiia > Acidimicrobiales > Ilumatobacteraceae > Sva-07. The sequence continues at coordinate 477,762 of CAWDFZ010000009.1, read as the reverse complement.
GGCCACCAGCCTCGGCACCGCCGACGACCCGCTGGTGTTCGACTCGGCGACGTGCGAGAAGCCGGTGAACCAGGACGTCGGCACGACGTTTCCCTGCACGGCGATCGACGAGAACGGTGCAGTCTGGGAGTTCTCGGCCGAGATCGGCGCCGGCGGCACCTACGAGGTCATCGTCGCCCGTGATCCGCGGCACACAGACGCGACTGAGTCCACCCGCAAACCTGCCACCCCAAACCTGCAACCCCAAACCTGCAACCATGGGCGGGGGAACGACCGATCGCAAGGAGCGTCATGACGAAGAAGCTGATCACGATGATCGCCGCGGGCGTCCTCGTACTCGCCGCATGTGGGAGCGACTCCGACGATGGCGCGAGCGACACCCAGGAGGACGCCGCGGACACCACGGACGTTGTCGAGGAGGACGCCGCAGAGCCACCGGGCAACGTCCAGGAGGAGGCCGCGGAGACCGTGATCGCCGCCACGCAACGCGATGGCATCGAACTCGACGCGGACTGTGTGAACGATCTCACTTCCCAGCTGTCGGACGAGGACGCGCAGGCGATCGTCGACGCCGAGGCCGAGAGCGATGCCGAGGTCAGTGTCGAGGGAACCGCGATCGTGAACAAGCTGCTCGGCTGTGCCGGCAACGACCAGATCATCGACGCGTTCATCGCCGAGATGAAGCAGTCCGGACAGGAGTTCGACGAGGAGTGCGTCCGCGAAGGGCTGGAGGACATCGACCTGGCCGAGATCGCCGCGAGCGAGGAAGGCCAGAGCGGCACACCAGAGGAAGTGATCAGCGCAGTGTTCGACTGCTTCGAACTCGGCAGCTGAACCCTCTGCCAACCCTCAGCCAAGCGGCGATCTTCCAGCCGGAACGCGAACGAGCCCGCCGGCTCCGCCTCCCCTCGCAATCGAGAGGAGCGGGACCGGCGGGCTCGTGCGTGTACGGATCGACTTGACGGATCAGCGTGAGGCGGCTCAGCCGCCGAACACGCCGAGGCTTCCCTCGAGGTCGACGACGCTGCCGACGTCGACGAAGCCGGTGCCGTCCCACTGCGTGAGCTGGGTGCCTTCGGCGATGTAGCCGTCCTCGAGCCCCATCTTGAAGTTCAGTCCGTCGCGGAGCAGGCTGGCCGTGTAGTCGACGTTGCGCACCGCGTTGATGATCCCCTCGCGGCTCAGGTTGCCGGCATCGGCCGCTTCCTGGATCGCCTGCACCGTCAGTTCCATCGCCAACCAACCAGCAGCGCCGATGCCACCCGGATCCTCACCCGGCGCAGCGGCCTCGAACGCCGCCTTGTACTTGGCGACCTGCTCGTCAGCGGCGACCACGTCAGGGTTGTTCACGTCCTTCAGGTTGCTCGACGTGTAGACACCCGTCGATCCGCCGTTGGAAACGGCACCGAAGAAGATCTTGTTCGCACACGTGGCGGTCAGGTACGTATCGGGGTTGAAGTCGGGGTTGGCGGCCTTCGCGTTGCCGAGTTCCGTCATGAAGGCGATGCACTGGGCGCCGAGCGGCACGGCCAGGATCGCGTCAGGAGCAGCGGCGACGATGTTCGTCATCTGCCCGCTCGGGGCACCTGAATCGGCTGCCTCGATCGATTCCTCGGCCACGATCTCGAGGCCGTGATTCGCCGCGGATGCCGTGAACGCCTCGACGTAGGCCGCGCCGAACTCGTTGTTCACGGTGAACAGCGCAACGGTGGCGCCGTCGCCGTAGGTCTCGGCCACGTACTGGGCCCACACCTCGGACTCGATCGCGTAGGGAACCAGCAGACCTGACGTCCACGGGTTGTTCTCGACATCACCCCAGTTCGGTGCGCCGGTCGCGGCGTAGAGCTGCGGGATGCACTGTGCGTTGGTGTCGGCCTGGACGGCCAGGTTGTTCGCCGAACCGATGATGCCCGACAGCAGCGACACCTGGTCGTCGAACACCAACTCGTCGACGTTGGCCTTCGTGAGGTCGGCGGTGTACTGATCGTCCTTGACGACCAACTCGAGCTGCTGGCCGTTCACGCCGCCGTTCTCGGCGTTGTAGGAGTCGATGTACGCCTGCACGCCGGCGCCGAACGGCGCGAAGAGCACGGCAGGGCCGCCCGAGAGCGGGATCGACGTGCCGATCTTGATGTTCCCCTCGATCGGGGCGGTCGCAGCATCGGGATCCTCACACGCGGACGTGTCGACGGCGAAGGCCTCGCCATCGGCTGCCTCGGTGTCGGTCGGTGCTTCGGTGCCCTCCGGCGCCTCGGTGCCTGCCGGTGCTTCGGTGCCTGCGGGCGCTTCGGTGCCTGCCGGTGCGTCGGTGCCTGCCGGTGCCTCGGATCCCGCAGGTGCCTCGGATCCCGCCGGCGTCTCGGCGTCGGACGAGTCGTCGTCACTTCCGCACGCCGCGAGAACGAGCGCACCCGCCGCGGCGAACGCGAACAGTTTCTTGCTTCTGAGCATGTTCAGGTCTCCCCGTTTGTAGTGGTCATGGCATCGTCGTTGGTGCTCATGATGTTGGTTCGGACTCGGTGGACGTGTCCAGGTCGCCGATGCCAGCGGTCAGCACCGTAGTCGGTTCGCCATCGGCGACCGCGGTCGACCTCGACGTCGGTGGTACCGGTATCACCTGCACCACCTTGGCGCGTCCCATTCTCATGGTGCCGACGGCGCCGAACGGGACGAACCGGGCGAAGAGGATCAGCAACACTCCGAACAACACCCCGCCGAGCCCGTTGATCGTGGTGGTCGAGTCGACCAGCCACCCGATGAAGAAGTTCTTGTCGGGGGCTTCGCCGACCTCGCGGGCGTAGTCGTCGACGAACACGTAGAACATGGCGCCGACGAACGGACCCCACTGCTGCGCGGCGCCACCGACCACGAGCGCCACGACCAGGGTGACCGAGCCGAGCAGGCCGAACTTCGGTACATCCGGCTCGACGAGGGTGAGCTTGAGCGCATACAGGCTCCCGGCGATGCCGGCGATCGCTGCGGAGATGCCGAACACGACGGTCTTGATCGTGGCGAGGTGGACGCCCATGACGGCAGCGGCGGTCTCGTTGTCGCGGGTCGCGACCATCGCTCGACCGATTCGGCTCCTGAGCAGCCCTGCCGAGACCAGCGACGCGACGACCAGGAAGAACGCCGCCAGGTACAGGAACCACTTGTTGAGATCGGCTCGGCCGTCCAGTCCGGTCCACGACGGCGGCAGGTAGGCGAGACCCTTGATTCCCGGCGATCCGCCGGTGATGTTGACGAGTTCGTCGTACTTCAGGATCGAACGCACGGCCTCGACGAACACGATCGTGACGAGCGCGAGGTAGATGCCCTTGAGCCTCAGCGCCGGGATCCCGACCACACAACCGACGAAGAAGCACGTGACGGCCACGACGGGCAGGGTCCAGCCCAGGGGTCCACAGGTTCTCCTCGAAGAACGGCGTGGTGACCTTGCCCGTGACCAGCATCGCCGAGATGTAGGCACCGATCGCGAAGAAGGCGGCGTGACCGAGCGAGAGCTGGCCCGTGTAGCCGGTGATCAGGTTCAGGCCGGTCACCGCGATGGCGATGATCAAGGCATCGGTGAGGAGTCCCTGGCCCGAACGACTCCATTGCGACGCGGCGCGGAAGATGAAGAGCCCGACGGCGCCGAACAGGATGACGCGCCCTGCCCAGTGCTGCCAGCTGCCACGGGTGACCTTGAACGGGAGCGCCATCAGACCCGCTCCACTTTCTCCGAGCCGAACAGACCGGTCGGCCGGAACAGCAGCACGCCGAGCAGGATCACCAGCATCACCGGGTAGAGCAGGTCGGGTGTGAGTTCGATCGATCCGATCGAGGGGCTGTAACCGACCAGGAAGGCTTGGACCAGACCGACGATGAGACCGCCGACGACCGCGCCCACCGGCGAATCGAGGCCACCGAGTACTGCCGCCACCGACGCCAGCAGGAACGGTCCGAGCATCAGGGACCCCGTCAGGCCGGCGGACGGGGCCAGCATGGCGGCCGCCAGGACGGCGATCGAGCCCGACAGACCCCACCCGAGGATCAGGATGAAACCCGTGCGGATTCCGACGAGGTTCGACGACTCCTGATTGTTCGCCACCGCCCGCATCGCCAGGCCGATCTTGGTCTTGGTGAAGAGCAGGTACAGCAGGATCAGCACCACGATCAACACGCCGATCGTGCCCAGCCGCGCGATGCGAACCGGGGCGCCGAGGATCGTGACGAAGTCGTCGGCTTCGTTGGGGAACAGGCTCGGGAGCGACCGCGCGTCGATGCCCCAGATCAGCGCCGTGAGTTGGTTCATCGCCAGGAACACGCCGATCAATGCCACGATGACCGCACTCGGGTTTCGGAGTTCGATCGGCCGGACCACGACCCGTTCGATGCCGGCGCCGATGGCGAATCCGAGGACGAGGGCGAGCAGGATCGACAGGAAGACCGGCAATCCCGTGAGCGTCAACGTCGAGACGAAGAAGGCCCCCATCGTGCCGATCTCGCCCTGGGCGAAGTTGAGCTGACCCGTCGACCGGAAGATCACCACCAGTGCGAGCGCCAGGAGGGCGTAGATCGAGCCGTCGGCGAGGCCGTTGATCAGCCGTTCGATGAACAGGGACACATCCATCAGGTCACCACTCCCAGGTAGGCCTCTTTGATCGTGTCGTCGACGAGCAGTTCGTCGCCGGTACCCGTTGCCACGATCGATCCGGTCTCCAGCACGTAGGCACGATCGGCCAAGCGCGAGCGACAGTCCGGCGTTCTGTTCGACGATCAACAGCGACATCCCCAATTCGTCTCGGAGCCTCCCGAGGATGCGGAACAGCTCTTGTGTGATGATCGGCGCGAGGCCGAGGCTCGGCTCGTCGCACAACAACAATTTCGGCTTGCTCATCATCGCCCTGGCGATGGCGAGCATCTGTTGCTCGCCGCCGGACAACGACCCGGCCTTCTGGTCGCGCCGCTCGGCAAGGCGCGGGAACGTCTCGATACCAATACTCCAGCTCGTCGGCGTACGAGTCCTTCACGGTGTAGGCGCCCGCCAAGAGATTGTCATTCACCGTCAGGTCGGTGAACGTGCCTCGACCCTGGGGCACCTGCGAGATCCCTCCGCGCACGATCGCATCCGGCTTGGCGGAAGCGATGTCGCGCCCTTCGAACTCGACCGTTCCCTCCCGCTCGATCATCCCCGACACACAGCGCATCGTGGTGGTCTTGCCGGCGCCGTTCGCTCCGAGGATCACGACGATCTCGCCGACGCCGACGGTGAAGTCCATGCCGTGGAGCACTTCGATCGGGCCGTACCCGGCCCGCAACCCCGCGACGTTCAGGATCGGCCGGGAGACGCCCGCACCGGTGTCCGACGGGCCGGTGTCCGTCATGCCCGTGTCCGTCATGCTGGGGTTCCCAGGTAGGCCTCGATGACGCGAGGGTCGCCCTGCACCTCACTCGGCAGACCCTCGGAGATCTTGCGGCCGAACTCCATGGCGACGACCCGATCGGAGATACCCATCACCAATCCCATGTGATGCTCGACGAGCAGCACGGTCAGTCCGTACTGATCTCGGATCCGCTTGATCGTCGCACCCAGTTCGTCGACCTCATGGTGGGTCAGGCCGGCAGCGGGCTCGTCGAGCAGGAGCAACTTGGGGTGCGAGGCCAGGGCACGGGCCAGTTCGAGCCGCTTGAGCGTCCCGAACGGCAGGCCAGCGGCGGGACGGAACGCGAGTTCGTGCAGGTCGAGCGACTCCAGGATCGAGTAGGCGTCGGTGGCCAGCGCCTTTTCCTCCCTGCCGACTCCGAATCGCAAGATCGCCCTGGTGAAGCCGACCTTGCCACGATGGTGCGCGCCGGTCATGGTGTTCTGCAGCAACGTCATCGAGGGGAAGAGGGCGAGGTTCTGGAAGCGAGCGGGCAATGCCAGTCCCGGCGATCTGGTGCGGTGCGACTTCGAGAAGGTCGATGCCGTCGAAGGTCAAACGGCCACCGGTCGGATCGTAGATGCGGCTCACGACGTTGAACATCGTCGTCTTGCCTGCGCCATTGGGACCGATCAGACCGAGGATCTGACCCTCCTCGATCGCGAACGACAACCCGTCGAGCGCCACGATCCCGCCGAACCGGACCGAGATCTCATCGACTTCCAATAGTGCCACTCGGCATTCCCCCAAATGTTTGTCGGATCTCGGACGATGGTGGACGGTGCTGATCGTCGAGCGGTCGTCGCGACTTCGGGCCCTGACCGTAGCAGTGCCCGCAGCGGCACCGGAACCGCTGAGATTCCTGTGGTGCAGGAGTCGCCGGACGCGACCGAGCCCGCCGGACGCTCTCCGGGATGGAGTGCGACCCGACGGGCTCGTCACGTCTCAGGCGGATCGGTCAGTTGCCGATCGAGCCTCCCTCACCTTCCATGTCGATGACCTCACCGATCGGGTTGTAGCTGAGCGCCCCGTCGGTGACGACGACTTCCTGGATCTGGGCCGCCTCGGTCCAGTAGGCGTCGTTCACACCGTCCAGCTTCAGTGTTCCTCCGAGAAGACTCTCGTTGGAGGTGTCGGCGTTCCAGATGGCTGCCATCAGATTCACCCGGTTCAGGCCACCTGGCAGCGCGGCTGCGCTGCGCAGGATGTCCACGAGGTACTGGCCGTAGAGGATGCCGGTCGAGTACGAACCGTCGGCACAGGTGACGCTGCCGTAGTCCGCGAGGATCTGCTCGACCTCGATGATCGCCGGATCGTCGGCGTAGGCCGGGTCACCACAGACCTTCAACGAGTTCGTCAACCGGACACCGGAGCCCTCGGCGGCGAGCGTTGCCGCCGCGTCCTGCACCGGGGCGAAGAAGCTCGCCAGGTTGCCGCACGTGTACGACATGTAGTAGCGGGGCCGCCATTCCGAGGCGGCCACCGTGCCGACCGTCTGCGGGCAGAACGCGGCCGTGGTGCCGGCGATGAACACGTCGGCGTCGGTGGCGGTGAGCGTGGTCATCTCGTTGGTCACGTCGGCGGCCGCGGGGTCATGCAACTCCATGCCGGCGATCGAGATGCCGCCGTCGGCGGCGCACTCCTCCAGGCCGGCTTGGTAGGTCTTGCCGAAGTCGTTGTTCATGATCAGGGCAGCGACCGTCGCGCCTTCTCCGAACTCGTCCTTGATGGCGGTGCACCAGATGGCCGATTCGGTCGAGTAGTCGAGGATGTTGCCCGTGTTCCACGGATAGTTCGTCGGGTCGCCCCACAGTGGGAATCCGGACGAGTTGAACAACTGCGGGACACACGCTTCTGCGGTGATGTCGCGTGTGGCCACGTTGATCGGCGTGCCGATGAAGTGGGCGAAGGCGAAGATGTCCTCGGTGTCGAGCATCTCCTCGACGTTCGCCACGGCACGGCCGGCCTCGTAGCCGTCGTCCTTGGTGACGAGCACGAGGGTCTTGTCGTCGATCGGATCGGTCTCGTTGATGTAGTCGAAGTAGAACCCCATTCCTTCACCGATCGGTCCGAACGAGGCGAGCTGACCCGACTGCGGCAGCGTCATGCCGATGCGGATCTCGTCGCCGTCGGCACCCTGGGTCGGGCTCCAGTCGTCAGGACACGCATCGAGATCGAGCACGGTGCCCGCCGCCACCTCGACCTGACCTTCGAGCGCGAGTTCCTCCCCGGACGCCGCCTCGGTCCCGTCGGGTGCCTCCGTCCCGGCCGGTGCGTCGGTGCCGGCGGGCGCCTCGGTACCGGCGGGTGCCTCGCGTGCCGGCCGGTGCTTCGCTCCCGGCGGGTGCCTCACTGCCGGCCGGCGCTGTCGTGTCGTCGGAACCGCTGTCGTCGTCGCTGCCGCAGGCGGCGAGCACGAGCCCGACCGCCATCATCCCGGCAGCAAGACGCTTCCATCGTCGTGGTGCTTGCATGTACATCCCCCTTGTTGTGGTTGATTGCTGTTGTCCAGCTCTGGTGAGCCGTGTCAGCCCGGCGGCGCCGAGGTGGCCGGCACGTCTTCGTGTTCGGTGGTCGGTTCGCTCAGCTCGTCCGCCGGGTCCGGTGTGGCGCCCGGGCCGCGAGGCGGGACGGAGTCGGCGCCGGTGGGCGATGAGGGAGGGCTCGGGTTGGACCCGCACGACCTTCGCTCGCATCTTGCGGACACCGGCGACGATGCCGCCCGGCAGCACGAACGTGAGCAGGATCAGCAGGATGCCGAGCACGAGCGTGCCGGTCGGCCCCTGGAGCCATCGGGCGGGAACGCCGGGCACGTCGGTGGTGGACGACGACCATTCCGGGACGAAGGCGATCACGATGCCGCCGACGACCGCTCCCGACAACGTGCCGACGCCACCGACGACGAGGCCGACGATGAAGAAGATGGCGAGCAGCTGCGAGAAGTCACCGGGCGAGGCGATCCCGAGTTCGGCCACGTACACGATGCCGCCGACGCCGCCGAGCGCCGACGCGACCCCGAACGACACCGTCTTGTACCGCGACAGGTGCACCCCCGACACCGCGGCGCTGGTCTCGTTGTCGCGGATGGCGCGGATGGCGCGGCCCGGCCGGCTCTTGATCAGGTTCGCCACCATCCAGAAGCAGATCGCGCCGACGACGGTGAACACGAAGAACTTCCAGATGCGATCGGCATCGTTCGACGACAGGTCGCCGTCGCCGAAGTACTGCCCGAAGAACGGGATCTTCTGGAACGCGGAGGCGATGCCGTCGAGCGGCAGCCAACCCGGTGCGACGATCTCGGAATTGACCTTCTTGCCGGCCGCACCGGCGGTGTACTCGTCGAGGCTGTCGAGCTGGACGATCGAGGGGAAGATCGCGGCCAGCCCGAGGGTGACGAGCGCGAGATACAACCCCTTGATCCGCAGCGCCGGGATGCCCACGAGGAACCCGAGCGCGAAACACGCCGGGATCACCACGACCAGCGTGGCCAGCCACGGCCAGTGCTGATCCTCGACGAGCCACGCCGCCAGGTAGGCGCCGGTGCCGAAGAAGAAGCTCTGACCCAGCGCGAGCTGGCCGGTGTAGCCGACGACCACCTGCAACCCGAGCACGGCGATGACGTACGCGATCGCCTTGTTGAGCCGCGTCAGGCTCACGCTGTAGCTGTTCTCGAGCACGTTGAGCTGGCCGGTGTCGGCATAGGCGAACGCGACGATCAGGATCAGGCCGATGAACAATGCCCAGGCGACCCAGTGGTAGGAGCGCTGCCCGCGGCGTGCCTTGGACGAGCGTGTAGCGGGCCATGGTCAGACCCGCTCCACCGATTTGGTCCCGAACAGACCGGACGGTTTGAACAGCAGCACCACCATCAACACGAACACGGCGGCCGCCAGGCCCAGTTCGTTGGGGATGAAACCGACGTACTGCACCATGATGCTCTGCACCATGCCGATGATCAGCCCGCCGATGATCGCCCCGCCGAGGCTGTCGAGCCCGCCGAGGGCCGCGGCCGCCGCCGAGAAGATCAGCACCCGGGCCATCACACTGGGTTCGAGCTGGAAGATGGGATTGGCCACGTAGATCGACGCCCCCAGCGTGCCGACGGCGGCGGCGAGCGCCCACCCGAACTGCAATGTCGGCCCGACCCGGATCCCGGACAGTTCGGCCGACTCGAGGTTCGACGACACGGCCCGGAACGCCAGGCCGATCTTGGTCTTCTTCAGCAGCAGGGTGAGCCCGCCGACGACGACGAGCATGGTGATCGTGACGCACACCGTGTACCAGGTGAGCGTGGCGACGCCGACGGTGATCGCGTTGCCGGCCGGGAACAGGTGGGGGAACCCGCGCGGGTCGAACCGCCAGATGATCCCGGCCATCGCCCCGAACACGAGGAACAGACCGAGGGTGATGATCACCAGCGGGAGGTGGTCCGACGGGTCGAACGGCCGGATCAGCACCCGTTCGATCAACGCGCCGGCCGCTGCGCTGATCAACATGCCGACCACGACGGCGAGCCACATCGGCAGCCCGCGTTCGGTGGCGAGCACGAGCACGACGAAGGCGCCGAACATCGCCATCTCGCCCTGCGCGAAGTTGATCAGCGTGGTCGCCTTGTAGATGATGACGAGCGCCAACGCGATGAGGCCGTACGTGGCTCCGTTGGAGAAGCCGTCGAAGATGCGGGCGAGGAAGAGTTCCATGGCAGGCTCCGATCAGACTCCGAGGTAGGCCTTGCGGATCGCGTCGTCGTGCATGAGCGTGTCGGCCGGGCCCTCCACGGAGATCTCGCCGGTCTCGAGGACGTAGCCCCGGTTGGCGATGCCGAGCGCGAGCTGGGCGTTCTGTTCGACGATCAGCATCGTGGTGCCGGTTTCGCGGTTGATCTGCCGGAAGCGGTCGAACAGATCCTTGACGATGATCGGCGCGAGACCGAGCGACGGCTCGTCGAGCAGGACCACCTCGGGCCGCGACATCAAGGCCCGTGACACCGCCAGCATCTGCTGCTCACCGCCCGACAGGCTGCCGGCGCGCTGGTTGCGTCGTTCGTGCAACACGGGATAGATCTCGAACCACTTCGCCATGTCGGCCTCGACCTCTTTGTCCTTGCGGACGAAGGCGCCGACGCGCAGGTTGTCCTCGACGGTGAGCTCGGGGAACGTGCCGCGTCCCTGCGGGACGTGCTTCAGCCCTCGCCGCACGATGTCGGCCGGGCCCTTCCCGACGAGTTGTTCGCCGCGCAGTTCGACGCTGCCCGTGGTCTCGATCATGCCCGACACCGCCCGCAACGTGGTGGTCTTGCCGGCGCCGTTGGCACCGAGGATCACGACGACCTCGCCGTCGTCGACGTGGAAGTCGAGCCCGTGCAGCACCTGGATCGGCCCATACCCACCGCGCAGGGCCTTGACGTCGAGCAGCGGGGTGCCGCGGGGTGCGTCGGATGCGGGCGCCGCGGTCGCGTCGGTCACGCCGGTGCTCCGAGGTAGGCCTCGATCACCGCAGGGTTGTTCTGCACCGTCGAGGGGACACCTTCGGCGATCTTGCGGCCGAAGTCGAGGACGACGACGTTCTCCGAGATGCCCATCACGAGGCCCATGTGGTGTTCCACGAGCAGGATGGTGAGGTCGTACCGGTCGCGGATGTCGACGATGACCTGCGACAGCACCTCGACCTCACTGTGCGTGAGCCCGGTCGCCGGCTCGTCGAGCATCAGGAGCTTCGGTCTCCCCGCCAGACATCGGGCGAGTTCGATGCGCTTCAGCGTGCCGTACGGCAGGCCGGCGCACTGTTGGAACGCGACGTCGGCGAGACCGAGATCGGTGAGGATGGCGTATGCCTCCTCGGTCAGACGGCGTTCCTCCTTGCGTCGGCCGATGGCGAACATCGCGGTGAGGAACGTCTGCGAGGAACGGGTGTGGACACCGACCATGACGTTCTCGATCACCGTCATCCGGGGCCACAGCGCCAGGTTCTGGAACGTGCGGAACACACCGACCCGGCTGATCTCGTGGGCCTGCATCTCCAGCAGGTCGTCGCCTTCGAACGTGACGGTTCCGGTGGTGGGGTCGTAGATCCTGCTGACCACGTTGAACAAGGTGGTCTTGCCCGCTCCGTTCGGGCCGATCAGCCCGCAGATCTGTCCCTTTTCGATTCCGAACGACAGATCACTCAGCGCCACGATGCCGCCGAAGCGCACCGAGACGTCACGGATGTCGAGCATCGCCATCGCTTCCCCCAAATTGATCGCTCACCGGCCGCTCGCCCTCACCGTAGCACGCCCATCCAGCGTGACTCATGTCACTACGATGTAACTGCGGGGTCGATCGGGTCGGGCGGTAAGAGGACGGTGAAATCGCCGGACCGAGGCGTCGATCGGTGTGGGGCCCGACCGTAGAGTCGGATCATGCGAACGAGAGGGCTCATCACGCTGGCCGTGGTCACGTCCGCCCTGCTCGTGTCGTGCAGCGTCGATCCCACGGTCACCGCCGAACGCTCCGATCAGATCGCTTCGCCGCGCCCACCGAGACCACCCCGGCCAACACGGGGCCGGCGACCCACGGCACCCGACGACCACCGACCCGGCCCAGGACGATCCAACGGCGTACCGACCCGACGGTGACCGAGCCGACCGATCCCGACGCCGACCGATCCGACGAGCACGGCTCCGTCGCCGAGCGTCGCGCCCGACGAGATCGACCCGACGGCGATCGACTTCGGTCCGAACAAGACCCCGCACGACTACGACGACTTCCTGCTCGCGGTGATGACCGACCTCGATGCGTGGTGGTCCGAGCAGTACCCCGGGGTCTACGGCGATGCCTTCCAGTCTTTGAGCGGCGGGGTGTACGCCGCCTACCCGAACCGTCCCGACGACCTGCCGGGTTGCGGTGAACCCCGCACCACCTACGACGACGTGCAGCAGTTCGTGGCGTTCTACTGCGGCCAGGGCGACTTCATCATCTACGACGACGGCGACGAGGGGCTGCTCGCCCAGCTCGCCGGGCAGTACGGCCCGGGCACGATCGGGATCGTGTTCGCCCACGAGTTCGGCCACGCCATCCAGACCCGGGCCGGCGCACTCGACCGCGACCTGCCGACGGTCTACACCGAGCAGCAGGCCGACTGTTTCGCCGGTGCGTGGGCCGGACGGGTCAGCCGGGGCGAGTCGAGCGTCGTGTCGTTCAGCGATGCCGACGTCCGCAGCGGACTCATCGCGATGACGAAGGTGAGCGACCCCGTCGGGTTGAACCAGTTCGTCGAGGGCGGTCACGGCTCGGCGTTCGACCGGGTGGGTGCGTTCCAGGTCGGTTTCACCGAGGGCGTCGCCCGGTGCGCCGAGCTGCTCGACTCGCCGCTCCCGCTCTCGCTGAACCAGTTCAGCGAGTCGGATCTCAGTACCGGCGGCAACGCGCCGCTCGGGTACGGCGAAGGCGAACTGCTCGAGTTCATCCCGACCGACCTCAACCTCTACTGGAACGACGAGGTCGGTGCCGCAGACCGGCTCGATCGGCGACCTCACGCTGGTCGGCGCGACCTCGGCGGACGAGGTCGAGTGCGACGACGGCGCGGCAGCCTTCGAACTCGGTGCGGCGTACTGCGCATCGACGAACACCGTGTACCTGAACGACCCCGCGGCGCAGGAGATCTACGACGCCCTGGGTGACTTCTCGGTGGGGTACCTCCTCGGAACGGCGTGGAGCGAGGCGGTCCAACAGGCGCTCGGCAGCGAGCTCGAGGGCGAGGAGCGTGCCCTCCTGAACGACTGCCTGACGGGGGCGTGGGTGAAGACGACGATCCCTGTCGACAACGGAACCGGTGGACTGGCGCTCCCGCGAGCCACGTGCTGCGGAACGGACCGCGAGCGTGTCGGCCGGCGACCTCGACGAGGCGATCCAGACGATCATCGGAATCTCCGACGAATCGAGCGACGACGACGTGCGCGGCGGACTGTTCGAGAAGATCGACGCGTTCCGCCAAGGCGTCGTCGAGGGCCTCGATTCCTGCCTCGCCGACCTCTGACCCGAACGTTCGGGGTCAGGCACCGGCGTTTCAGGTCAGCGCCGCGCGAGCCAATCGGCCAGCAATGCCGCCAACTCGACCGGCCGGTCGCCCTGGACGCTGTGGCCGGCGCCGTCGACCATGTGCACCTCGATGGCCGGCTGCCGGCGGCGGGCCTCGGCTTCGTCGTCGTCGTCGACCACCGGCGACAGCGAACCGCGGACGAGCATCAGCGGGCAGGTGATCGGCGCGAAGTCGTCCCACAGCGGCGACATCACGCTGCGCCACCTCGGGCGGCGGCGCGGACTCCTCGGCATTCGGATCGGCGCGGCATTCGGATGCGGCGGTCGCCTCGGCGCGGGCACGGCTGCCGCGGTCGTAGCGCCACTGCCACGAACCGTCGGCCGACGGCGCGGCGTTGTGGAGGATGCCTCGGCGCAGTGACGACTCGGAGCGGGTCGGATTGAACTGCATCGTGCGGGCCAGCAGGTCGTCGAACGAGTCGAAGCTCTGCGGCCCGTCGACGAAGTCGATCACCGCCTTCGCCTTCTCGGCGTTCACGCCCGGCGTCACGTCGACCATGATCAGCGAACGCACGAGGCCGGGATGCCGGATCGCGAGCTCCATCGAGGTCATGCCGCCGAGTGACATCCCGACGATCACGGCCGCGTCGGGAGCGTGGGCGGCGATCACCACGGCGACGTCGTCGGCCAGGTTCATCGGTGTGTAGGCACCGTCGGCACGCCAGCCCGAATGACCGTGACCGGGGAGGTCGATCGGCCAGCAGCGGCCGGCCGAGCGCGAGCGCGACCGTGTCCCACGTGTGGGCGTTCTGGGCCCCGCCGTGGACCAGGACGAGCTGCGGCGGCTCGACACCCCACCGCAGGGCACTGACCGTGCGGCCGGTGGCCTCGTCGACGACGGTCTCGATGCGCTCGACGGCCGGCGACGGATCGGCATCGAGATCGAACTCGGCGATGTTCTCGTGGAACAACCCGAACTCGTCGTAGTCGTATGTCGAATCGATCGGCTCACGTCAGTCATCCGGCGGGACGGTAGTCGTCGGTGCCACAGGCGGTGCAGTCGTCGGCGTCAGGGTGGTCGGCGTCGACCGGCACGGTGCTCGTCGCGGCCGGTGGCGCGACCGTGGTCGGCGCGACCGTGGTCGGTGGCACGAGTGTCGTCGTCGTGGTCGTGGTGGTCGTCGTCGAGCTCGTGGTGGTGGTGTAGGTCGGATCGAGGCGATTGAAGTACGGCGGCTGCGCGCCGTACACCTCGGGCTCCTCGACACCGTCGAACACGAACACCTGGTCACCGATGTCGAGCATGTCGTTCATCGCCGGCGACAGGGCGAGGGGGATCCGGATGCAGCCGTGCGACGCCGGGTGCAGCGGCACGTTGAGCGCGCCGTGGATGGCGATGCCGTAGTTGAAGTACACGGGGTCGTACATGCCGCCGAGGGCACTCTGGCGGATGCCGTCGACCTTGCGATCGACGGAGAAGACACCGCCGGGCGTGAACGACTTGCCGCATTCACCGCGCTTGAGCGGCTCGGTGCCGTGTCTCGTTGCCGAACTCGCCGGGGCTGATCGTGACCTCCTCGCACCACTCCTCGTTGCTGCCGCTCGAGGCGTGGGAGATCATCACCGGGACGTTGTCCTCGAAGATCGCCACGACCTGCTCGGGCAGGTACACCTCGACGTGGGTCGGTGTGGAGGTCGGTCCGCCGCGGCGTGATGACGAACGGGTCCTGCATCGCATCCCACATCTCGGGCGTGACCTGGCCGGTCGGCGCGTCGCTCGGCGTGCCGAGCACCAGCTTCTCGTAGGCCCACACGGACTTGATCGTCTCGTCGCCGTACATGCCGTCGACCGGTCCCGGCCAGAAGCCGAGATCGGTCAGGCGCTGCTGGACCTGCGCGACGTCGTCGCCGGACACCCCCTTGGTCAACGTGCGGTCGAGTTGCGTCTTGACGACAGGTGTCGACGTCGCGACGGTCTCGATCGCAGGAACCGACTCAGCGATCGCCCGCGAGGGCGGCCTCGTCGACCGGCGGCAGTCCCGGCCCGCCGTCGTCGCCCCCACCGAGTGCCACCCCGGCGACCACGACGATGGCCAGCAGGCCCGCCGCGGCCACAGCGGGCAGCCACTTCGCGGCCGGATGTCGGTTCGATCGTGAGGATCTCGACGGGGACGGGTTCACGGGCAGGATCGAGCCGCTGGTCGGGATGCGGCGTGGCCGTGACGCTACCAACCGTGCCGATCGCGCTCCCGCGCGTCGCCAGGGGACCCGACCCCCTGGCGCGCGCGTCAGGAACGATCGATGACGGGTTCGATGCCGTCGAGGTCGGCGCGCAGGCTCCACATCTCGCGCACGATGGTGGCGATCACGCCGGGCGAGCTGAGCGTCGACACGCCGCGGGTGCGCGGGAAGTAGTCGACGCCGAACTGCAGCATCTCGTAGCCGAGGCGGGTGGAGCGGATCACCAGCTCGGCGTCGATGAACGACCCCTCGCTGCGTGAGCTCGACGTGATCGAAGATCCGTGCCCGGCAGAGCTTGAAGGCGAAGTTGATGTCGCGCGCCTTGACGTCGAACAGCGTGCGGATCAACAGGTTGTACACGAACGTGTAGACCGAGCGCAGGTACCCCTCGCCGGTGCGATCGAAGCGGTAGGCGCTGACGATGTCGGCGTCGTAGTCACGCAGCAGGCGCACCGCCCGTGGCAGTTCCGCCATGTCGAACGGCAGGTCGGCGTCGGTGTAGAGGATGAGGTCGCCGGTCGCCGCGGCGAAGCCGGTCTTCATCGCCCCGCCGAGCTTGCGGTTGCGCTCGTGGTGCACGACCCGGACGCGCGGGTCGACCGCGGCGATCCGGTCGGCGATCTCGCCGGTGGCGTCGGTCGACGCGTCGTCGACGACGATCAGTTCGTAGTCGGCGATCTCCCCGCTCCGCAGCAGGCCGTCGCAGGCCCGACGCCCGGCGTGGAGGGCGCGCTCGATGTACTCCTGCTCGTTCCACATCGGATAGAAGATCGAGAGCTTGGCGAACGGCACGAGCGGCGGCGCGGCGCTCCCCGCAGTGATCTTGGGACACGGTCCGTGAGGGTATCCCTCAACCGTCGCCTCGCCGCCGCGGCGGAGCGCCGGGCCCGTACAGTCATGCCCGTGACGGACCCGGACCCCATCGTGGAACCCGCCGTACGTCGCGTGTCCAAGGTGCATCCCTCGCCCCGCCGGCCGGCCCGCCCGCTCATGTGCTCGAGCCGGGCGATCTCGTCGCCGCGTGGCGGATCGCGATCGTCGCCACCTGGGCACTGGTCGTGTTCGTCTACTCGGCGGTGTGGAAGACGAGCGTCGAGATCGGCATCGGCACCTGGTGGCTCGGGGCGCGGTCCGATCCGCAGCCGGTCGATCGTCCGCCTGATCCCGTTCGCCGTCGCCATCGGCTTCGGCATGGTGTCGAGCTTCCGCCGCAAACGGCTCCCGATCATCACCGTGCTCGGCGCGCTCGTTCTCGCGCTGATCGCCCTGCCCGACTACTCCCGGTCGTTGGGACTGGCCATCCTCGAGATGATCGTCGCCGGCGCGGTGCTCCTCGTCGGGCTCGGCGCATTCACCGGTGTCGTGAAAACCGTCGACCGCTAGCGTCGACGGCCATGCCGCCCCAGCAATCGTCCGACGAGCAACAACCGACGCCGCGTCGAGCTCGGGGTCGAGCTCCGATGTCGAAGCGTGTCCTGATGTCGCTGCCGGTCGGCGAACGCGTCGGCATCGCGTTCTCCGGTGGGCTCGACACCTCGGCTGCCGTGGCGTGGATGCGCGAGCGTGGGGCGATCCCGTACACCTACACCGCCGACCTCGGCCAGTACGACGAGCCCGAACTCGACACCGTGCCCGACCGCGCCAAGCAGTACGGCGCCGAGCAGGCCCGGCTGATCGACTGCCGCGAGGAGCTGGTCCGCGAAGGACTCATCGCCCTGCAATGCGGTGCGTTCCACATCCGCACCGCCGGTCGCACCTACTTCAACACCACGCCGCTCGGACGGGCCGTGACCGGCACGCTGCTCGTGCGGGCGATGGCCGACGACGGCGTCGACGTGTGGGGCGACGGGTCGACCTACAAGGGCAACGACATCGAGCGCTTCTACCGGTACGGCCTGCTCGTCAACCCGAACCTGCGGATCTACAAGCCCTGGCTCGACCAGGCGTTCGTCGACGAGCTGGGCGGCCGCCAGGGCATGAGCGAGTTCCTCGTCGGCCCGCGGGCTCCCGTACCGCGACCCGACCGAGAAGGCCTACTCGACCGACGCCAACATCTGGGGTGCCACCCACGAGGCGAAGTCGCTCGAGGAGCTGGGCACGAGCATGGAGATCGTCAGCCCGATCATGGGCGTGGCGCACTGGGACCCGTCGGTCGAGATCGCCACCGAGGACGTCACGGTGCGGTTCGAGGAGGGCTGGCCGGTCGCGATCGACGGCCGCACGTTCGACTCGCCGGTCGACCTGGTGATGGAGGCGAACGCGATCGGCGGACGCCACGGGCTCGGCATGAGCGACCAGATCGAGAACCGCATCATCGAGGCCAAGAGCCGGGGCATCTACGAGGGCCCGGCGCTCGGCCTGCTCCACATCTGTTACGAGCGGCTGCTCACCGGCATCCACAACGAGAACACGCTGGAGAACTACCACACGATGGGCCGCCGTCTCGGCCGGCTGCTCTACGAGGGCCGCTGGTTCGACCCGCAGAGCCTGATGCTGCGCGAGCCGCTGATGCGCTGGGTCGGCTCGGCCGTCACCGGCGAGGTGACGTTGCGGCTGCGGCGCGGCGACGACTACTCGATCCTCGACACGACGTCACCGAACCTCACCTACGAGCCCGACCGGCTGTCGATGGAGCGGGTGGAGGACGCCGCGTTCGGCCCGCTCGACCGCATCGGCCAGCTCACGATGCGCAACCTCGACATCGCCGACACCCGCAACAAGCTCGGCATCTACCGCACGCGTCGGCACGCTCCACGCCGGCGACGTCACCCCCGCCCTCGATCCCCCCGACCGACCCCTGCCGCACTGACGTTTGCGTCGGGATTTCCGAGGACCGGTCCTCGGAAATCCCCGACGCAAACGGGGAATGAGGGGCTCGGGCGGTCAGGGCCGCGGTGAGGTGGGCGACGAGGCCGGCGATCAGGCGGGCCCGTTCGGGCATCGCCGCGACGATCAGGTGCTCGGTGTCGGCGTGCGCGCCGCCGCCGACCGCGCCGAGGCCGTCGAGCGTCGGGATGCCGAGGGCGGCGGTGAAGTTGCCGTCGCTGCCGCCACCGACGGGGATGCCGGTGATCCCCGGCATCACCAGTGCGGCGATCGGCATCAGCGTGACCGAGGCCGACTCGGGCATCGGTGGACGGCCGATCGCCCCGGTGACCGAGATCGACGCCTCGGGATCGACCGGCCGGAGCCCGGCCATCGCCGACTCGACCCGCTCGCGTCTCGGCGGCCGACTCCACCCGGACGTCGACCCGGATGCCGCGCCTCGGCGGGCACCACGTTGTCGGCGGTGCCGGCCGACGCGACGGTCGGCGTGACCGTGGTGCCGGTCGCCGGCGAGCCGAACTCGCTGATGGCGAGCACCTGACGCGACGCCTCGATCAGTGCGTTCACGCCCTTCTCCGGTTCGAGGCCGGCGTGCGCGGCCCGGCCGTGGACGGTCACGCTCGAACGTCCCGGTCCCCTTCCGGCCGGTCTTCAGCAGCCCGCCGTCGGCTGACGGCTCGAGCACCAGCACAGCCCCGCAGGCCATCGCCCGCTCCTCGATGAGCGCCCGCGACTCGATCGAACCGACCTCCTCGTCGGCGCTGAACAGGAGCTCCACGCCCGACCGGGACGTCGAGCGCCGCCAGGCCGTGGAGGGCCTGCACGATCCCGCCGAGCATGTCGAACACACCGGGGCCGGTCGCCCGGCCGTCGACGACCTCGAACGGCCGCGTGGCCAGCGTGCCCGCCGGGAACACCGTGTCGTGGTGGCCGAGCAGGAGCACCTTCGGCGTCACCGCCGCCCGACCAGTGCACGTGCGGCCCGGCCGGGCTGTCGACGAGCGAGGCGGTCCCACCGAGCCGCCGTTCGATGATCGCTGCCAGCACCTTGGCCGACGCCGCGACGCGCGTCGACGTCGAGCGACGGCGACTCGACCTCGACCAGCTCGCGGAGATCGGCGAGCATCTCGTCGATCGAGAAGTCGGACGTGGAGGGAATGCGCTGCACGATTCCACCGTATTCGCCCCCGCCACGCCCGCCACCGCCGAATGCGTGAACAATGTGCGCACATGGACCGCAGATTGATCACGCATTGCTTGACTGGGTTGCGGACGTGACGACCGACCATCGCCAGGAGCTCGCCGAGTTCCTGCGCGGTCGTCGTGAGGCGACGCGACCCGACCAGGTCGGCCTGCCGGCGGGACGCGGCCGGCGGACCCCCGGCCTGCGACGCGAGGAGGTGGCGATGCTCGCCGGCGTGTCGCTCACCTGGTACACGTGGCTCGAACAGGGTCGTCGCATCAACGCGTCGCGTGACGTGCTCGTGGCGATCGGCCGGGCCCTGCGCCTCGACGACGCCGGCCTCGAGCACCTGCTGTCGCTCGCCGAGCCCGGCACCGCCGGCGTGGTCGACGTACCGGCGACACCGCCGACCGCGCTCGAACGGTTGCTCGACGCCCTCATGCCGGCGCCCGCCTACGTGCTCGGGCCCCGCTGGGAGTTCCTGGCGTGGAACGGCGCCCAGGAACGGCTGTACCCGCGCCTGCCGTCGCTCGAGCCGCCACGTCGCAACCTGCTGTGGGTGCTCTTCGCCGATCCGTTCACACGCGAGCTGATCGTCGACTGGGACATCCATGCCCGCCAGGCGCTGGCGGAGTTCCGCTCCGCCACCTCGGCAGTGCGTCACGACCCGGCGATGATCGACCTGGTCGAGATGCTCCGTCACGAATCGGAGGATTTCGACCGCTGGTGGCCGGAACACGACGTCTCGGGGTTCGAGACGCGCCTGCGGCGGTTCAACCACCCGACGGCCGGCGAGCTGACGTTCCAGTACCAACAGCTGACGCCGGCCGAATGGCCGAGCCTGCGGGTCGTCGCCCAGCTCGGGATCCCCGGCGACGACTCCGCCGAACGTCTCGCGGTCCGCCACTACCTCGTCTGAGCCGTCCGGCGCCCGTGCGCGCCGATCATGCGCGGAGAGCGGCGAGGAGTTCGTCGCGGGTCGGGGGGTCCGCACCCTGTCGAGTGACGACGATCGATGCCGCGGCGTGGGCGACGTCGACCACGGTGAGGAGTGCGTCGAAGCCTTTCGGGCCCGCCAAGTCGGCGCGCGACCGGGCGGGCGTGCCGAGTCCGCCCGTCCACGTGGCCATCAGCGCGCCGACGAACGTGTCGCCCGCGCCGATCGTGTCGACGATCGGCGCACCAGGTCGGCGGCACGTCGATCGAGGTGACGCCGCAGTCGTGATGAACGGTGGTGGCCGATGCGCCGGCGGTCACGACGACCGCGTGAGCGCCGGCCGGCAGAAGATCGTCGACCGACAGGTCGTCGCCCAGGAAGGCGAGGTCCTCCTCGCTCACCTTCACCACGTCGGCGCGGGCGATGGCCGCGGCCAGGTTCGCCACGTACCGCGCCCGATCGGTGACGACCGCGGGACGGGCATTCACATCGATCACGACGGTGGTGTCGTCGTCCAGGTCGCGGAGGTGGTCGATGACCGTCGAGGCCATCGGTTCGAGCGCCAGAGCAAGCCCGCCGGTGAAGAACAGTGGATCGGCGGGCAGCTCGCGCAGCGCGCCGGACGGCAGGTCGGGGGCGGACGTTCCGTCGATGTAGAAGCGGTACGTCGCGCTGCCGTGCTCGTCGAGCTCGGCCGTGGCGAGTGTCGTCGGCCGTTCCGGTACGCCGACCGAACCGCGTGTCGCACCCCGTCGGCGTCGAGTCGGGCGGCGAGCAGCATGCCGAACCGATCGATCGACAACGCGCCGGCGAAGCGCGTCGACGCCCCCAGGCGCGCCGCCGCACGCGCCGCGTTGTACGGCGCACCCCCGAGCGTCGCGGTGACCGATCCATCAGGACGCGACGACGAGATCGACGAGCGCCTCGCCCACGACGGTGATCATCGCCCGCGGCCGATCACGGGGCCGGTGCGACGAGCGCGGCGCCGACGATGCCGGCGTTGTTCGCCATCTGCGCGGCCACGACCTCGGTGTCGACCTCGCACCCTCGGCAGCCACTTGATCCGCCTGCTTGCTGGCGCCGCCACCGATGATGAACAGGTCGGGCGAGAAGAGCCGCTCGACGTGGCGCAGATACGTCTCGACCCGCTTGGCCCACCCCGACCACGTGAGATCGTCGCGCTTGCGAGCGCTCGCCGCGGCGCGGGTCTCGGCGTCGACGCCGTCGAGTTCGAGGTGGCCGAGTTCGGTGTTGGGCACGAGCACGCCGTCGATGAACAGTCCCGAGCCGATGCCCGTACCGAACGTGAGCATCATCACGACGCCGCGGTAGCCGCGCCCGGCGCCGAAGCGCACCTCGGCGAGACCGGCGGCGTCGGCATCGTTGATCATGTGGACGCGGACGCCGGCGGCCGCGGTGAACAACGCGTCGGCGTCGACGTCGATCCACGACTCGTCGATGTTGGCCGCCGAATGGACGACCCCGTTGCGCACGACCGCGGGGAACCCGACACCCACTTGGGCCGTCCACGAGAAGTGCGTCACGAGGTCGTTCACGACCGCCGCCATCGCGACGGGTGTGGCGGGTTGCGGTGTGTCGATGCGGAAGCGATCCGTGACCAGTTCGCCGGAGGCCACGTCGACGATCGCCGCCTTCATGCCGGTGCCACCGATGTCGATGCCGAGACTCGTGGGCGCTGCCTCCGACGGGGAACTCACGACGGGGAACCGTAGCGAGTCTGCGCCCAGGTCATTCCCCTCTCGACGTTCGGCTCACGCGGCAGGCCGCAGGACGAGTTCGGCCACGATGTTGCGCTGCACGGCGAACGTTCCACCGCCGAGCGTCAGTGCCGGGTGGAACAGGTAGCCGTAGTGCCAGATCGGGTCGACGTCGGCGAACTGGTGGGTGGACGCCTCGGCGAACCGATTCTCGGTGGGTCCCCCCTGCATCGCCTTCGGCAGCTTGCCGACGGGCCCCGATCCGGCGAGCATGCCGTTCGCCCCGGCGAGATCCTTGGCGAGGGCCATCACGTGCTGGCCGTGTTCGTCGGCCATGATCTTCTGGATCGACGCCTCCGGCCCGGGAGTCTTGCCGTTGAGCGTCGCCGACAGGCTGCGCATCCGGTTGAGATGGAGGAGCTTCGCCTCGATGTGCAGGCGGGCGGCGCGATCTCGCAGCACCGGGTCGTCGAGCCGGCCGCCTTGCCGGATCAGGTCGATGAGTTGGTCCGCCGACGGGCCCACACCCCACAACGATCCGGCCGACGACAACGACACCCGTTCGTTCGACAGCGTCACCTTGGCGAGCCGCCAGCCGTCGTTCTCGTCGCCGACCCGCAGCGACGCCGGGATCCGGACGTCGTCGAAGAACACCTGGTTGAACGAATGCGCCGTCGTCATGTCGACGATCGGGCTCATCGTCAGGCCCGGAAGGTCCATCGGACAGATGAAGTACGAGATGCCCTTGTGCTTCGGTTGGTCGGGATCGGTGCGGGCGATCAGGATCCCGTACTTCGCGTGGTGGGCCCCGCTCGACCAGATCTTGGAACCGTTGACGACGTACTCGTCACCGTCGCGGACGGCACGGCACGACAGGGTAGCCAGGTCGGAGCCGGCATCGGGTTCGGAGAACAGTTGGCACCAGACCTCCTCGCCGCTGAAGATCTTCGGCAGGAAGCGCTCGTGCTGGTCAGGTGTCCCGGCGAGGAAGATCGTCGGTGCCGCCCAGCCGATGCCGATCGGATTGCTCGGTCGGTGCACGCCGGCCTTGCCGAGTTCGTCGTCGATGATCAGCTGCTGGATCGGGTCGGCGTCGAGACCCCACGGCGCGGGCCAGTGCGGCACCACGTAGCCGGCCTCGGCGAGTTCCGCGTCCGGTCGGCTCGGGGTGGGCCGCGAGCCAGTCGCGAACCGCGAGCCGGTCGGGGTGATCGTCGGGCGGCAGGTCGAAGTCCATCGCCGCGAGTCTCGCGGTTCGCGCCGATCCCGCCGAACTCGGCCGCGACGTGGTCGGGTATCTCGTGCTGTGGGGTGTTTCGCGCAGGCCGTGGGTGCTCGAAATACCCGACAGCACGAGATACCCGACTACTGGGCGACGGAAGACTTCCTCGCCGGAGACTTCTTCGCCGCGGTCTTCTTCGCCGCGGTCTTCTTCGCCGGCGCCTTCTTGGCCGCGGTCTTCTTCGCCGCGGTCTTCTTCGCCGCGGTCTTCTTCGCCGCGGTCTTCTTCGCCGCGGTCTTCTTCGCCGGCGGCCTTCTTCGCCGCGGTCTTCTTCGCCGCGGTCTTCTTCGCCGCGGTCTTCTTCGGCGTACGTCGGCGCGACGGGCTTCACGCCACCGCCGCCGCGGCGCATCGACGGCGCGGCCTGCGGCTCGGCCCACGTCGCTCCGGTGGCGTCGAAGAGTCGGCCGATCTCGTCGATGTGCATGTCGGCCATGTCCCACAGGTCGGGGACGAGCTCGCGGTCCGCGATCAGCCCGAAGTCGAGCCGGTCGAGATAGCTGTGCACCGTGATGTTCAGCCCCATCCCCTCGGCGATCGTCGACACCGGGATGTAGTGGTCCATCCGGGCGCCGGCGAAGTAGAGCGGTTGCCGAGGGCCCGGCACGTTGCTGATCACGACGTTGGCCGGCATCGTCACGCCACGATTGGCGAGCCCGAACCGCGTGACGAGGCGCATCGCAGAGGTGGCGACGACCGGCGACGTGAACTGGGAGATGTCCGTGACGCGCCGTCGCCGGGATCAGGTCCATCTGGCGCTTCGCCGCATTCATCGCCTCGTGGCACCGCATCACCCGCTCGAGCGGGTCGGCACAGTTGGTCGGGAGTTCGGCGATGATGCTCGACACGCGGTTCGTCCAGGGATCCTCCTCCTCGCCGGTGCGGATCGACACCGGCACCATCGCCCGCAACGGCTTGTCGGGCAGCGCGTCGTGGTGGAGCAGGTACTCGCGGAGCGCCCCGGCGCAGATCGCCATCACGATGTCGTTGACGGTGCAACCGGTCGCGTCCTTGAGCGCCTTGATGTTCTCGAGCGAGGTCGAGCGCATCGCGAAACGCCGGTGCGGCGTGATCGCCTGGTTCCACGGCGTGGGCGGCGCCGGCGTGATCGGCAGGCTGACCCGCGACGCCTGATCGGGCTCGGCCGGCGCGGATCCTCTCGTCGCGATCGACGTGACGGCGATCGCGAGCCAGTGAGGCCAGCCCGCTCACGTTCGTCAGCCCGGCGCCCGAGGCGACGTCGCGGACGAGGCGCAGCTGGAGGCGGACACCCTTCAGCGGATTCGACGCGAGGTGCACCATCGTGGTCTGCAGCATCTCGACCTGGCTCGGCACCGGTTCACCGGACCACGGCACGGGCTCGAGCGTGTTCGCCGCATCGGGGTCGATGTCGGTGAGCATGTTGAGCAGGATGACGCCCGAGGCGCCGTCGATCGTGGCGTGATGGGTCTTGGTCAGCATCGCCCACCGTCCGTCGGCGAGCCCCTCGATGACGTAGCACTCCCACAGCGGGCGCGAGCGGTCCATGTGCCGGCCGACGATTCGGGACACCTGCTCGGCGAGTTGATCGGCCGCTCCCGGGCGGCGCCAGACCGAGGTGCCGCACGTGATAGTCGAGGTCGAAGTCCGGGTCGTCGATCCAGTAGGGATGGTCGAGTTGCAGCGGCACGGTCACGAGACGTCGCCGCATCGGGTCGAGCCGGCCGATCATCCCCTCGAATCGTCGGTAGACGAGATCGAACGGATCGAAGTCCGGCGTCGGCCGTTGGTAGATGCCGAGCCCGCTGACGTGGCCCATCATCGTGGGCGTCTCCATGTAGAGAAAGCTCGCGTCGAGCCCACTCAGTTGCTTCACGATCCGTACCCCCAAGCCGAGATCTTCGCGGTGGTCCGATCTTCGCACAGTCGGAGCGGTCAGCGCACCGGTCAGCGCACCGGTGAGCGAACGGACCGAGAGGTGGACCGTTGGCTCACCGCAGGGGGACGTGGGGCGTGAGTTCGGCCGGGTCGAAGCCCGGTGCCCGCATGATGACGGCCCGCTCGACGTCGATCGCCCGCAGGTGATCGAGGTGCTCGGCGAGCACGTCGAGTTCGCCACGGGCCGGATCGAGCAGCACACTGACCTCGAAGCCGACTCGGCACCGACAGCCGGACGAGTGCTGCGGATGCGGGCGACCTGCTCGTCGAGGTCGCGGTTGAACCGGATGTTCACTCCGTCGGCGTCGGCGAGCGCCACCTCGATCGTCGGCCACGCCGACGCCCCGACGACGATCGGTGGGACGGCCGCGCCGTCGACGACATCGCGCAGACCTTCGAACGACAGCGTCGGGCTGTCGAACGACTCGGCGCCCGAGTAGATCGCCCGGACCGCCCTGATCTGGTCGCGCAATGCGTGGCGCCGATCGTCGACGGTCGTGCCCAGTTCGCGGCCGATCGCCTCGTGTTCGACGGCGAACCGTGAACCCGGGGCAGCCCCCGAACCCAGCCCGAGACGCACGCGCCCGGGAGCGATCGACTGCAACGAGTTGAACGCCGACACGAGCTGCACAGGGTGGCGGTTGACCATGTTCGCCACGAGCAGACCGAGCTCGACCCGCTCGGTGACGACGGCCATCGCACCCAGGGTGACGAACGGATCGCGCGACCACGGGGCGCCGTCGACCGCGCCACTGAAGTGATCGGTCACCCAGAGCACACCGATGTCGGAATCGTCGAGGGTGCGGGCCATGTCGACCAGGTCGGGCACGTCCGCACCGAACACGGTGGCGAGCACGTCGATGATCACGATCCACGACCGAACATGTGCGATCCGGTCATGCGCGATCCGGTCATGGTCGTCACAGTTCCTCGAGCCGGGCGAACAGTCGCGCCGCCTGTTCGGCCGCCTTCGCCCGAACCTCGTCGGCGTCGACGCGGGTCGCGACGCCCGATGCGAGCACCCGTTCGCCGTCGATGTCGACGTCGACGGCCCGCACGCCGGTGGTGTAGGCGAGTCGCCACGGATCGATCGGGCCGTACGACCACGTGACCCGATCGGCGCGGGCCTCGGGAACGAGCGACCAGCCCTGCTCGAGCCAGCCCCACGCCAGTTCGGGCGAGGCGGTGATGTCGCGCTCGCGCGCGATCGCACGAACGCCAGCCGGAACTCGTCGAGCATGTCGGCGCCGATGCCGTCGGTGCCGAGCGCCACCGGATTGGCGAACCGGGCGGGCGCGGCGTACCCGACGGCGTTGTTCATGTTCGACCGCGGGTTGTGCACGATCGTGCCCCGCACCGCGTGATCGTCCGGCGAGGTGCACGCCGTGGATCACCAGCCAGTCGTCGGTCGACAGCGCGCGCGAGGCGCTCCGCGGCATCGACGTCGTCGATACCCTCCGCGACGTGGACGTGCACGCCGACGCCGTGCGCCACGGCCAGCGCCGCGGCCGCCTCGAGCGTGTCGTCACGGCACGTGAACGCGGCGTGGATGCCGACCATGCCGCGCCTGCCCGGCCGCCGTCCGCGCGCACTCGCGCAGGTACCGGTCGTTCTCCTCGAGCCCGCGGCGGGCACCGTCGGCGCCGTGACGGTCGGTGACGCCGTAACACGTCGACACCCGCACGCCGACCTCGGTGCAGGCGTCGGCGATCACCGTCAGCGATCCCTCGATGGCGTTCGGCGACTCGTGATGGTCGATGATCGCGGTGCATCCCGCCTCGAGCGCCTCGAGCGCGCCGAGCTTGGCCGACCATTCGAGCATCTCGAGGTCGAGCGCCCGATCGAGGCGCCACCACACCAACTCGAGCACGTCGAGGAATCCCTGCGGGGTGCGGGGCGGCGCCGGCATGCCCCGCGCCAGCGCCGAGTAGAGATGATGATGCGCGCACACCAGTCCGGGGCTGTCACCCAGCGGACCGGACATCAGCCGCGCCGATCGATCAACGCGGGTGATGGCGGCCCGAACGGGCGACGGCCGCGTCGGCGGCGCGCGCCTCGGCCTGCTGCTTGCGCCGGTACCACTGCCACGACGGCGGTGATGATGATCGCCCCGATGAGCGACCCGAGGATGCCGCTCAACCGGATGTCCAGTCCGTCGCCGGCGAGCAGGCTGAAGAGCAGCCCACCGACGAGCGATCCGGCGAACCCGGCGATGAACGCCATCGTCCAGTCGACGCGGGGACCGTCGCGACCGACGATGAGTTGGGCGAGGGCACCGACGCCCATTCCGAGACCGAGGATTGCGAGGATCAGCACGGGTCGAGACGCTAACGCCTCCGAACTCCGACATCGCACACGCATCCACGCTGGCTCGGGTATCACGCTGCCGCGACGGTGCCCTCGCATACATTCGCAGCTTGCACTACCGCAAACGAAACGAGGACAAACCATGTTCAAGATCATTGATCGCCGCGCTCATCATCTTCCTGCTCGCCACGTTCCCGGCGACATGGCTGTTGATGCTGTTCCTCGGCAACGTCGGCCCGGTCTGGGACTCAGCTACTGGGGCACGCTGCCGCTCGGCATCCTCGTCTCGGTGCTGCTCGGCGGTGCCACGGCACCCGCCGTCGTCGTGCGCTGATTCACGCCGCGATCCGTCGCGCCGCGATCCACACACTCACCGCCATACTCCACGCAAACACATCAACAACGAAAGGCGTCACCATGCTCGCAGAGTTCGGAACCGGCCAGGTCTTCTGGTCGTTCCTCTGGTTCTTCATCTTCATCATCTGGATCTACCTGCTGATCTTCATCTTCTCCGACATCTTCCGCAGCCGAGACCTGTCGGGTTGGGGCAAGGCCCTCTGGTCGATCTTCATCATCTTCCTGCCGTACCTCGGCATCTTCGTCTACCTGATCGTCCGCGGCGCACAGCATGGCCGACCGTCAGATCGCGCAGGCGCAGGCACAGCAGGAGGCGATGGACTCCTACATCCGAACGACCGCGAGTTCGCGCCTCCGTCGGCCGACCAGCTGGCCCAGCTGGCCGAACTCCACACGTCCGGCAAGCTCGACGACGCCGAGTACGCCGCGGCGAAGGCCAAGGTGCTCCAGGGCTGATCCCCTGACTCGTCCACGGCCGCTGATCGGTAGTGTCGGCGGCCGTGGACGAGCGTTCTGCGGTTCTCGCGAGCATGGTCGCGCACGTGCACCGCAAGAAGTTCACGAGTTCGACGGATGAGCGGGTTCAGTCCTTCGGCGTCGTGACGGTGGCGCGTGTCGTCGCCGAACCAGCCGCCGATGTCGTGCCACACGTCCGACATCGACGTGTCCGGATGCTCGCGTCGGACCAGGCTGCGCAGTCGCTCGACACCGACGACGACGCAGCACGAACAGCGTGACCGCGCCGATCCACGTCTGCACCGACGATCCCGGGCGTGATCCACACGATCAGGCCGATCACCGCGATGGCGAAGACGCATGCCGTCAGCCGGTTCGACAGGATCGGGGACAGCCCACGCCGCGTCGCCGTGGCGGCCCGTGTCGGGCCCGACGAGCAGCGCGTAGATGAACAGGAGCAGGCCGGCCGAGAGCCGAGTCCACGCGATCTCGTTCAGGATGTTCGTGCCGATGAGCGCCGCGGCGTTGATCGCCGACCTGACGTCGGTCGCCGTTCTGATGTTCTCGGCGAGGTAGTCGACCGCGAACTGGCGGGCGATCGATGAGCGCGACCCCGGTCACGACGATGGCGATGCCCGACATTGCGAATGGCGGCGCGGCGATCGCTGGCGACGAACACCGCGCGCGGCGTAGAGCACGATCACCACGAGCAACAACACACGCTGAGCTTCTCGACCACGCTGCACCGCGTCCTGGGCGTTCGCCAGCTGCTCCGAATCGGCGATGATGATCATGCCCGCGTCCGCTGGGATCCGATCGAGCACGCTCTGCGGAAGGCCGAGCTGTTCGTCCGAGTTCGTTGACCACCGTGCCGAGATTCGAGCGTCACGATGCCGTCGGTGGTGCTGACCGACTCGCGGGTCTCGTCCTTGAGGATGCCGACGAGCGCTGTGTGGGCCACGCGGTTCGCTTCGCGCCACACCTCCTGCACCTTGCGGCGAGGCGAGGACGCGGTCGACGGCCTTCGATCGCCGGCTCACGGAGCGCTGGCCGAGATCGGGCCGGCCAGCACCTGCAGCGGTCGGGCAGGCGGTCCTGGAGCTGTGCCGACACATCGACGTACGTGAACAGTTCGTTGACGAGATAGATCGACAACGCCGCCCGCACCTCGTCGTTCCTCAGCAGGATCTGTCGCTGACCTCGACCCAGTTGTCGGTGTCGAGCACCTGACGGTTGAGCCAGGTGTTCATGGACGCACCGATCGCGACCAGCGACGCGAACACGATCATCGACCAGACCAGCCACCCTGGCGCCGAGCCCGTGCGCCGCGGCGGTTTCGGCCGTCGTCGGTGTCGAGGTCGGGAGGCGCGAGGGCGGGGTCGGCGGAGCGTGTCGGCGTCGCTGATCGTCATCGCGTTCGTCAGGCCGAGCAGCTTGGCCTTGGCCGCGGAGAACTCGGCGTCGGTGAGGACGCCGGCGGCCTTCAGGTCGGCGAGCTTGGAGAGTTCCTCATCAGGTCCGCCGGCCGGGGCGGCGGCGGGCGCCGGCGGCGGGAGGCGGGGCGGCGGCGGCGGCCGCGGCCTGCTGCGCCTGCTGCGCCTGCATCTGGGCCATCTGCTGCTGCATCTCGGCGAGCTGCTGCTGGGAGTCGAACGCCGCCTGCTGGGCCGCGTCCTCGTGTACGTCCTCCTGCGCCTTGCCTCTGCTGGTGCTTGTGGACGCCACCGGCCACCGCCGTGGCGGTTCCGGCGACGACCGCCGTGCGGGCCATCGTGCCGACCAAACCGGGTCGTCCCTCCGTCGTCTCATCATGTCATTGCTCCTTGTGTCTCAGTCTTGTTGTCGGTCGATGGGTGTGTCGAATCGTGATGTCGATCGTGCGGGCGACGTCAGTCGTCGGGCAGTTCGGCCAGTTCGGCCAGCAGTTCGTCGACCACTGCGCCCGGAAGCGGATGTTGTCGGCGAGCACGCCGCCGGACTCGACGACCGCGTCGCGGAACGGCTTGGCCCAGGTGTGTTCGAACACGAGGATCGCCTCGGAGTTCCCCGGGTCGAGTCGGGCGGCCCATTCCTCGACGTCCTCGTCGGAGATCAACGAGTCGAGTTGGTCCATCACGCCGGCCAGCTTCGCCGCATCGTCGTTGACGCCGAGTTCGTCGAACTCGACGAACGTGACGTCGCCGTTGGTGTCCTTGCGCACGAGCAGACCCGTCGATGATGCTGATCGTGTCGTTCGCGATCAGCGCTCGAGTTCGGGGATGATCGCGCCGGTGAACTGATTCCCGGGAAACTCGATCACCAGTATTTCAATAGGGCCCAAGGCCATGTGACACCTCCGTGTCGGTCGGTTCGTACATGTACGCGCGAATGCTCCGGCGTCACCATTGCAGCCGTGACCGGCCCAACCATCAGCCGAAGTGGACGAATTGTAGGTCTCCCGGCGAAGGGGAGTTGAAGAAATGTCGCCGAACGGGCCATGATGAGCGCTGCTCGGCACCGGCCGGGCGACAACACCGCATTGACAGAGAAAGGTCACTCGTGACACTCGCAGCAGATTTCGGCACCGGAGAAGTTCTCTGGTCGTTCCTCTGGTTCTTCCTCTTCTTCATCTTCATCATGTTGATCTTCCAGATCTTCGGCGACATCATCCGCAGCGACGATCTGTCGGGGTGGGGCAAGGCGCTCTGGTCGCTCTTCATCATCTTCGTGCCGTTCCTCGGCATCTTCGTCTACGTGATCGCCCGCGGCGGCAAGATGCACGAGCGTCAGATCAAGGCGATGCAGAAGCAACGAGCAGGCGATGCAGTCAGTACATCCGCGACACGGCCGGTGGTGCCGACGCGGCGTCGCAGCTGGCGCAGCTCGCCGACCTGCACACCGCGGCAAGCTCGACGACGCCGAGTACGCGGCCGCCAAGGCCAAGGTCATCGCCTGATCAACGCGCATCGGTGATGACATGGCGGCGGCTCCGCCCTGACGACGGAGCTGCCGCCGGCATCACCGGTGCCGACCCGATCGGCGCAGGCGGTCAGGCGCCGGTGAACGTCGCCAACACCGTGTCGGAGTCGTTCGAGAGCGTGAGCGTGTCGCCGTCGGCGGCGAAGATCGACGCGTCGGCGAGCATGGTCAGGTAGGCGGCCTCGAACTCGCTGACCGCGGGCTTCGCACGCGATCATCGTGCCGAGGTCAACTGATCGGAGATCTCGACGACGTCCTCGTCGAAGGTGGCCTCTCCGGAGTAGGTGTTGCAGCCGCTGATCCCGACACGGTCGAGCCGTCGAAGACCAGCGTCGCCTCGACACCCTCCGGCGGCGCCTCGCCGTTGAGTTCGGTGAGCGTCCACGTGACGCCCTCGACGGTCCCCTCGGACGTCGCGGTGCCGGTGGTGTCGCTGCTCGCGTCGTCGTCGCTGCCGCAGCCGAGCGAGCCGCCGCGCCGCGACCGACGACCAGCAATCCGACGGCGAACACGTCCACGTGCGTCTCATGGGCCGAAGTTTCATCGCGCGAAACGTACCGCGGCACCGACCTACGCTGCGGCCATGTTGCCCCTGACCGCGCTACCTCGAGGAGTTGCACGCCAAGTTCCTCGGTGACGTGTCCGGCGAGGTCGCGTCGTACATCCCCGAACTCGCCCGCGTCGACCCCGACCGTTTCGGCATCTGCATCGTGATGGTCGACGGAACGGTGTACGAGGTCGGCGACACGCGGCTCGGCTTCACGATCCAGTCGATGTCGAAGCCGTTCACGTACGCGATGGCCCTCGACGAACTCGGTCCCGACGTCGTCGGCCAGCGGATCGGTCTCGAACCGACCGGCGATGCGTTCAACGCCATCAGCCTCGACCCGGTCACCGGGCAGGCGACCAACGCGATGGTCAATGCCGGTGCCATCACCGCGGCCGATCTGATCCATGCCGCCCACGGCGACGACGCGGTCGACCACGCTGCTCGACGGATACTCGAAGTTCGCCGGACGACCGTTGTCGATCGACACGGACGTCGCCGACTCGGAGCGGATCACCGGCCACCGCAACCGGGCGATCGCCCATCTCCTGCGCGGCGCCGGCTCGCTCGGCGACGACGTCGAGGCGTCGCTCGAGGTGTACTTCCAGCAGTGCTCCGTCGAGGTCGACTGTCACGACCTCGGCGTGATCGCGGCGACGCTGGCCAACGGCGGCCGCAACCCGATCGACGGGTCGGTGGCCGTCTCGCAGCCCACCGTCCGCCACGTGCTGTCGGTGATGTCGAGCTGCGGCATGTACGACGGGGCCGGTCGCTGGATGGTGTCGGTCGGCCTGCCCGCGAAGAGCGGCGTGAGCGGTGGCGATCATCGCCGTCCTGCCGGGCCAGTGCGGCATCGGCGTGTTCTCGCCCCGGCTCGACCGCCAGGGCAACAGCGTCCGCGGCGTCGAACGTGTGCCAGGAGCTCGCGTCCACGATGTCGCTGCACCTCGTCAACTCGCGGCCGCCGCCTCGGCAACCGCAAGCCGACCGTTCGCACGCTGGCCGACGGCGGGTCGAACCGCCGGCGCAACGACGACGCACTCCGACCGCCTCGCCGACGATGGGCGACCAGGTGCTGGCGATCCGGCTCCGTGGCGAGATCCAGTTCGCCGACGCCGAGTCCGCGGTGCGCCACCTCGTCGAGGCCCGCGCCGCGTCGTCGACGCCGGCGTCGTACGTGATCGTCGACCTCAGCCGCACCGACGTCGTCCACGGCACGCTCGCCTTCCTGCTCGTGCCGCTGGCGCGCGAGCTGTCGGCCGTCGGAGGCTCGCTCGTCATCACGGGACTCGACGACGACCCGCTCGAAGCGACCGTGCGACAGTTCGCCGAGACGGTCACCCCGGTCCATCTCACCGACACCTTGGACGAGGCGCTCGAATGGTGCGAGGACCGGCTCCTCGCCGGCTGAGCCGGCGGTGCCTCGCCACTGACCTGCAACAGTGTGGCATGGAGACACCTGCTCGGGCGACTGACGACGTGGCACCGATGCGAGCGATGACCGATCCGATCCGACCGAATCGACCGACCCGCATCGTGCCGGACCTGTCGGCCGAGGAACTCGACGATGATCGAGGAGGTGACCGGACAGAAGTCGACGATCAAGAAGCTGCGCAGCATCGATCGTCCGCGGCGTGTTCGTGGTCGGCGCCCTCGTCCTGTCGGGGTTCATCCTGGTCAACACGTTCGAGGACCTCGACTACCAGGCGATCATCGATTCGGTCAGCTCGCTCGAGGACGCGGACTTCATCGCCCTCATCGCGATGTGGGTCATCTGGGTGACCTGCCAGGGTCTGCTCACCGGCGCGCTGGTCAAGGGTCTGCCCGTCCGCCGCGGCGTGGTCGCCTATCTCGGACCCGCCGGGGTCACGTCGGTCCTCCCCGGCCCGAGCGACCTCCCGTTCCGCCACAAGATGTTCACCACGTGGGGGTACTCCCCCACCGAGGCCACGCTGGCCGTGGCCGCCGGCGGCGTGTTCAGCATCGGCATCAAGCTGGTGCTCCCCGTCGTGGCGGCGATCGGACTGATCGTGTCCAACACGCCGATCGACGGCACGTTGCGCACC
Organism: Ilumatobacteraceae bacterium; assembly: GCA_963801795.1. Taxonomy (GTDB): domain Bacteria; phylum Actinomycetota; class Acidimicrobiia; order Acidimicrobiales; family Ilumatobacteraceae; genus Sva-07. Next base: position 443,544 of record CAWDFZ010000009.1, on the reverse strand, counting down.
ATCGTGGTGATCGCCGTGCTCGTCGGCGTCGGCGTGCTCGGTGTGGCCTACGTGTTCGGCGCCGAGCGTCGCACCGCCTGGATGGGTCGGATGCTCACCGCCGTCTGGGCCTTCGTCCTGCGGCTGTTGCGCAAGCCCGATCCACCCGACCTGGCCGAGAAGATGATCGACGCCCGCGCCGAGTCGATCGAACGCCTCCGTGACCGCTGGATCATCGGCACGTGGGCGACCGTCATCACCGCCGGCGCCCGCTTCGCGCTGCTGCTGATGTCGCTGCGGTTCACGGGGACGCCGGACGTCGGCGATCAGTTGGCCACAGGTGTTCGTCGTGTACGCGGTCGTCCAGGGCCTCACCGTGTTGCCGATCACGGCCGGCGACGCCGGCGTCAGCGAGGTCGCCTACATCGGCCTGCTGACCGCGGCGGCCGGCTCGCAGTACGTCAACCAGATCACCGCCGGGGTGCTCATCTTCCGGGTGCTCACGTGGGTCATCATCATCCCGATCGGTCTCGGCACGCTGGCGGTCTGGCAGCGGGTCACCGCCCGCGCCGCCAAGGCCGCGGCGGCCGACCCGGCCAGCGTGGAGCCATCGTCGGCCTGACCGAGACCTGTCGAGACCGGCGTCGGAGATGACGGCTCACAGATAGCGGTTGCGTTCCAGCCAGCGGAGCGAGAAGAAGCCCCAGATCGGCGGCAGGTAGAACGTGGCGAGCCGGTAGAGCATCACCGCCGCGAACGCCGCCTCCTGCGACATGCCGACCGACGTGAGACCGAAGATCAGGCCGCCCTCGGTCACGCCGATGCCGCCGGGCACCGGGATCAGTCCTGACAGCAGCGACACGCAGATGTTGATGAACAGCAGTTCCTGGAGCGGTATCGGAGTAGCCGAACGCCAGCACGAAGATGCCGAGCGTCGACGCGAAGAGCAGCTCGGCGACGAAGTTGCCGCCGAACAGCATGGCGAGCCGGCGCGGGGAATGCAGCCCGCGCAGGACGCCGAACGCTTCGTGCGCCAGCCGGAGGATCCATCCGACGACGAAGTGCCGGAGCTTCGGGATGACGGCGATGACGGCGGCGGCGACCGCGACGCCGATGAGGATGATCACGACGAGGCGGAGCGCGTCGCTCGACGGGTCGTTGAGATCGACGTCGAGCGACATCGAGCCGAACAGCAGGAACGACACGAGCAGGATCGCCTGGACGATGAAGCCGCTGACGCCGTCGAGCGCGCCGGTGGCGACGGCCGCGCCCGGCGGAACACCCTGGCGCTGGAAGAACCGGATGTTGACCGCGATGCGCGCGGCGGCGGTCGGGATCGCGAGGTTGACGTAGGAGATCGCGAGCTGCAGCGCGTACACGGGCCCGAGCGGCAGCGGGATCGGCGCCGCGCCGAGCGTCGACACGGCCTGGGCGATCCGCGGCAGCTGCGCCACGATCAGGCCGAGCACCACGAGCCACCACGTCGCGTCCTGCAGTGATTCGACGAACTCCGTCGAGGTCGAACCCGGCGAGCGCCGACACGAGCACGAACACGGCGAGCAGCGGGAGGGCGATGCGGATGACCGACCCGATGCTGAACCGGCGGAGTTGCACCAGCTTCGGTGCCTCGAGGTTGATCGCCGCCGCCACCTCGGAGCGGACGTCGTCGAGGTCGATGTCGAGGGCGTTGATCATCCGTCGCTGATCGGACGTGAGCGCGACCGGCTGCAGGTAGGGCAGGCAGCGCTTCGATGCGCTCGTTCGACCGGTTCGACACGAGCGCGGCGATGGCGAGATCCCGTCCGGCCAGGATCACGGTCGCGACGAACGCCTGCACCTCGTCGCTGCGCAGCTGGGCGTCGGTCGGCGCGACGCTCGCCCCGCGGAAGTCGACGAGGCCGAGCCGGCCGTCGTGATCGACGATCAGGTGGGCCTCGTCGATCTGGCCGTGGGCGATCGCGTTGTCGTGGAGACGCTCGACGAGCTCCCAGAGCTCGCGCATCCGCTCCAGGGCGTCGGCACCGCTGAACCGCTCGACCGCTGCCGTCTCCGACGTGATCTCGCGTTTCGCCGGGGCGACGAGCGTGCCGGTCCGCCGGAGCACGAGCAGCGCGTCGTCGCTCGGCGACGATCCGGCGATCACCACCTGGTCGGTCGGCGACGCCGGCCTGCCCGGCGAGCAACGTCAGGAACGCTTCGTGTTCCACCTGCCGCAGCCGCCCGAAGCCGACCGGCGAACCCGCACGGCGCAGCCAGATCGTGCGCTGCACGGTCGACAGGAGCGCCGCGTCGTACGCGTCGCGGCCGTAGACCTTCACGATGAGTTCGTCGCCGTCCGTCCCGGTGGCGGCGACGGCGAACTGGCCGGCGGGCTGCCGGGCCGCGACGCCGAGGTCGGACGGTGACGACCCCCATCTGGCCGAGCGCGAACCGCACGTCATCGAGGCTCGGTCGCCCGGCGCTCGAGCCGACCGCGAGGTGCACGGCCGAGGCGGCCGCCGCCGCACAGAGGATCCCGGCGAGGACACCGATGAGCGTGCTCGAGGCGAGGGCGATCGTGGCGATCGATCCGAGCAGCAGGACCCAATGGCCGAGGCGGCGGGCGGGGCGGACGAGGTGCGGCGACGCCGTGATGATCGCCGCGCCGGGCACGGCGAGGCGAGCGGCCGGGAAGCGGGGCGGCGGCGCGGTGCGCGTCGAGCGCCTCGCAGCATTCGGGCCACCCGCCACCGACCGTCCGCGCGAGGAGCAGCCAGGCGACGACGCCCACGACCACCGACAGCACCATGTCCCGGGCGATCGATCGGCGACGACGGATGAGTGCGCCGACGAGGATGACCGCGGCCCAGACCATCGGCAGGTCGGCCATCGCCTGCCACATGCCCTCGAGCGTGTGCGGGAGCGCGGCGAAGAAGTCGCTCAGCGCGTTCGAGAAGCCCGGGTCCGGGTCGGCGAGCAACGCCACGCTGAGCAGGCCGAGACACGACAATCCGAGCAGGATGACGTCGGTGGCGCGACGTGCTCGCGGTTGATCGTCGGTCTGTGCGAACAGACGGAGTCCACGTCGCAGCGGTCGGCGTCAGCGTCGTGTCGTCGTCGGCGCTCGGCACGTACCTAGCTTCGCATGGCCGGACTCCGGCGCCGGGGAGCCTCGCCGGAGTGCGTCGGCGGCGTGGCTCAGTCGTGCGGGATGCGGATGACCAGCACGGGCACGTGGGCCCGGTCGGTGACGGCCGTGGTGACCGACGGCGACATGAGCCGCGAGAACCAGCCACGGTCGTGATCGCCGACGGCGATGACGTCGACCTCGAACTCGTCCGCGGCGCTGAGGATGGCGTCGGGCTCGAGGCCGATCTCGCCGACGACGGTGGCATCGTCGAGATGCGTCTCGCGGGCAACGTCGCGAGCCGTCTCGGTGGCGATGTCGGCTTCGGACTGCAGCGAATCGCCGTCGTCGCCGTAGGTGGTGCGCAGGTCGCCGGCCGGCACCATCGTGCTCATTCCGACGCCGATCGTGGTGGCGGCGATCATCATCGGGTCGCGTCGGACGTTCAGCAGCACGTACTCGGCATCGTCGCCGAAGAGCGTGTGGGTCTGGTTGACGATGAGCCGATCGGAAGAGGTTCCGTCGACGGCGATGAGCACTCGGGTCATGCCCTCACCGTACCCAACGCACCGCGCGTCTGCGACGTCCACCGCGACGCGTCGGCGTGGTCGGAGGCGGCTGTACTCGTGGCGTTCGGCCGGGTAGGCGCCCGACTCGACGTCGTCGCGGTAGGCGACCGCGGCATCGAGGAGCGTCTGGCCGATGTTGGCGTACTGCTCGACGAACTTCGGGATGCGGCCCCGCGTGAACCCGGCCCAGTCGCTCCACACGAGCAGCTGGCCGTCGCAGTGCGGTCCGGCGCCGACCGAGATCGTCGGGATCGAGATCTCGCCGGTGACCTTGCCGGCGATCTCCGACGGCACCATCTCCAGCACCACCGCGAACGCGCCGGCATCGTCGACGGCGTGGGCGTCGTCGAGCAGGGCCGTCGCTCCGTCGCCGCGGCCCTGGATGATGTGGCCGCCGAGGCCGTGCTCGCTCTGCGGTGTGAAGCCGATGTGGGCCATCACCGGGATGCCGGCGCGGACGATCCGCTTGATCTGCTTCGCGCTGCGCACGCCGCCTTCGAGCTTCACCGCGTGACAGCCGGTCTCCTTCATGAACCGGATCGCGGTGGCGAGGGCTTCGTCGGGGCCGTTCTCGTACGAGCCGAACGGCATGTCGGCGATGACGAGTGCCCGCTTCGCGCCGCGGACGACGGCGCGCGGTGAGCGGGATCAGTTCGTCGACGGTGACCGGGATCGTGGTGTCGTAGCCGAACACGGTGTTGCCGGCCGAGTCGCCGACGAGCAGGAAATCGATGCCGGCCTCGTCGAAGATGCACGCCGACAGGTAGTCGTAGCTGGTGAGCCCCGTGATCTTGATCCCGGTCTCCTTGGCCCGCTGGAAGTGGCGCGTGCGCACCTTCTTGAGGCCCGGATCCCCCACGCCTCCACCGTACGGACGTTGCTCGTCGGTCACGTTGCCACCGTAGACCCTTGGGTGGCACCGCTCCAGATCGTCACGTACTTCGATCGGTCGCCGACGTGGAACGTGCCGTCGACGATCGGGCAGCACACGAACAGCGCCCAGTCGCGCGGGGCGAGATCGACCTCGATCGTCGTCGCCTCGGTCGATGCACCGCCGCGCCAGTCGTAGATGCCGTGCGGTCGATCGAGACCGATGTCGATCAGGTCGAGCCGGTCGGCGATCGTGCGGCGCTCGGTGGCGGTGTTGATGGCCACGACGTACGTCCACCGGCTCCCGTCGATCGTCACCGACGTCGTCGCCCAGGCCAACCGTTCGCCCCGGGCGGGGGCGCCGAACAGGCAGTCGTCGATCAGCCCGATCGGATGGTCGACGAGCCGGAGCCGTCCATCGGCATCGCACGTGCGCATCACGATCTCGCGGTCGGTCCGTCCGATCCGGTCGCCGATGCCGACCGGCCCGCCGGACATCGCCGAGAGCAGCGCCTCGACCTCGGCATGGACATCGCCGTCGATCGGGTCGGACACCGAATCGGCGGCTGGGTCGACAGCGGCGTTCGAGAAGAAGCAGTCCTTGAACGCCCGCAGTCCGAGCGACCCGACGAGACGGTTCACGGTGAGGAACCACGTCCAGAGCATCGCCGGGTCGTCGGCGAACCGGTAGTCGTCGCACGTGCGGACCGCGATCACCCGTTCGAGTTCGACGGCGGCGATGAGATCGGCCGGCGTGGCCATGCACCACAGCAGGTCGACGCCGGTCGCCCGGCCGTGCTCGTCGAGCGCCCGCTGCCAGGCCATCGCCCGACCCGGCGCCGACCGCAACGCCCGCACACCGAACCAGTAGATGAGCATCCAGTCCTGTTCGATGCATGTGGCGCCCCACCGCACCGCGTCGTCGAACCATCCGCGGAACCACGCCGGGTCGTGCGGTTGCGCGGCGAGATCGTCGACCCACCAGGTGGCGGGATCGACGTCGGGGCCGTTCGGCGCGAGGTGCCGTGCGTGGAGCACGAGCGGCGGACGGCCGAGCCCGTCGGCGAACGCGCGTCGATCGGGTCGGCGATCGGGTCGGTGATCGGGTCGGGTCGCGCGGGCGGGAACGCATCCGGCCGCGGCTTCCACACCCAGCAGCCGCTCGGTGGCACGTCGGTCGGGTAACCGATCTCGTCGATCGGCCGGATCGTCTCGTGCTGGTAGAACCACGAGTCGAGTTCGACCGAACGGATCGGCACGTCGTCGGCACGCAGTGCCGTGCACCGCGTCGGCCACGGAGGCGGCGATCGTCGTGCCGGGTTCGGTGCGGTACCAGTAGGCCGCGCCGTTGTCGGTCCAGTACGACAGGTGCGAGGTGAGCGCGTTGGCGTCCGCGGGACGGCGGACCACCCCGGCCGCCGCCTGCAGCTCGCTCCCCCACTGCGACCACAACTCGGCCGCGGTCGCACCCCGGTACACCGCGAGTTCGGCGGCGAAACCGGCGGGCACCTCGTCGAGGTCGCCGTGCCATCCCCAGCGGAGGACGCCGTCGGCCACGGTGATGATCTGCTCGTGCGGGCTCGTCGTCGGCGCGAACAGCGTGTACCCGTCGGCGGACCGGACCAGCAGGGGGATCATCGCCCGCGGTGAGTGCAGGTTGGGGGCGGGATGGAAGTCGAAGTCGAAGTCCCGGCCCGGAGATCACCGGGAGGGCGAACTGGGTGAACGCGAAACCGAGGAACTCGGCGTCGCTCGGCACGGTCGCCGGATCGATCTCGACCGAGGCCACCGGTTGCGTGAACCACCCGTTCGACAGGCCCGCCAACGGACGATCGGCGACGAGCCGGATGCGGGTGCCGTCGTCCGACCGCTCCACCCGAACGCCGTCCGGAAGATGCGCCGCGCCGAACTCGATCACGCCGGCGACCGTAGTCCGCTGCTGCGTTTCCTGCCCCCGCTCCGCCCACCCGGGCCCGGTCACGGTTCGACGATGGGAAACCCGGTCATGAACGTGTCGAGATGGTCGAAGACGGCATCGAGGGCCGCCCGCTCACCCTTGACCGAAGCCGTGCCGGCGGTGATCAGTTCGGCGAACGTCGTGTCCTTCGTGGCCACCGCGATCAGGTTGGCCCGCGACAGGCGCACGACGGCGACGACCGCGGTGTTCGCGTCGGCCGGCAGACCGGCCCGGTAGTGCAACGCGCGATGGGCGAGCCCGAGCGTCCACTGCTCGTCGATGTCGGTGAGGTCGAAGCCGATGTCGACGACCGTGCCGCCCACGTCCTCCGACCGCAGCCGCACCGCCAGGCTGTCGAACAGCTGCGGCATCGTCACCGCCGCGAGGTAGCCGCCGTGCGTGTTCGGTCGCGCCGGCATCGTGCCGTTGCGCAGCTCGTGGGCGCCGGTGAGGAAGGCATTGCGGAACGTCGCCGACTCGCTCTGGTACCCGAGCTGCTCCAGCGCGTCCGCCTGGAGATCCCGTGCCGCCTGCGTTCGACGGATCGGCGAACACCAGGTGGTTGAGCAGCTCGACCACCCACCGGTAGTCGCCCTCGTCGAACGATCGCCTGCGCGTGCGCGAGCAGCGCGTCGGCACCGCCGGCGAGCGCGACGTACCGCCGCCCGACCTCGACCGGCGGCAGCTTCCACAGGTTGGCCGGGTTGCCGTCGTACCAGCTGAGGTAGCGCTGGTACACGGCCTTCACGTTGTGCGCGAGCTGCCCGTAGTAGCCGGTGGCGTGCGCCTCGGTGCGGAACTCGGGCGGCAGTTCGAGGTGTTCGGCGATCTCGACGGCGTTCTCGCCGTGGTTGGCGTAGCGCATCGTCTGGTCGTGCATCCAGCGGTACAGGTCGCGCTGGAGTGCGAGGAAGCTGCGCACGTCGTCGCCGCCCCAACGCGGCCAGTGATGCGACGCGAACGACAGCGTGGCCTCCTGTCCGAACGTGTCGAGGGCCTCGCCGATGTACTTCGACCAGTTCAGTGCATCGCGCACCTGCGCGCCGCGGATCGGCACGAGGTTGTGCATGTTGTGGGTGCAGTTCTCGGCCATGCACAACCAGCCGCGGTCGGGGAAGAAGAAGTTCATCTCCGCCGGCGCTTCGGTGTTCGGCGTCATCTGGAACACGATGCGCACGCCGTCGACGACGAGTTCCTCGCCGGTGCGGGTGATGCTCTCGGTCGGCGCGATCAGACCGGGCGCGCTGAACGGGATCGCCTTGCCGAGCCCGCAGTCGACGTGCTGGCGCGGCCCGGCCGGCAGCAGCGGACCGAACTGGTAGACCGCCCGCCGGGTCATGCAGTTGCCGGCGATCACGTTCTCGCCGACGACCTCGTCGCAGGAAGCCGTCCGGCGCGATGATGCGGCAGCGACCGGCGTCGACGTCGGCCTGCGGTGGTCACACCGAGCACGCCACCGAAGTGGTCGGTGTGGGAGTGCGTGTAGATCACGGCGGTGACCGGCCGCGCACCGAGATGTTCGTTGGCCAGGGCCAGGCACGCCCGGGCGGTCGCCTCGACCGTCAGCGGATCGATGATGATCCAACCCGTCTCGCCGGCGATGAACGTGATGTTCGAGATGTCGTATCCCCGGGCCTGCCACAGCCCGTCGTCGACCTCGAACAGACCGTGGATGTTGTTCAGCTGCGCCTGGCGCCACAGGCTCGGGTTGACCGTCGGCGGATTGGGCGCATCCCTGCTCGATGAACGCGTAGCGCGTTGCAGTCCCACGCCGGCCCGTACGGGCCGTCGATCACCCCGGTCGGGTGCTGTCGCGACGAGCCCGCGCGAGGCCCGCTCGAAGTCGTCGGGATCGAAGCCGAGCTCACGTGCGGCGTTCGCCGCGCTCGTGTGCGTGGTGGCGGCCTTCGGCGATCCGGGCATGGTCCGAGTCTTGCCATCGCCCGCGGCAGCTCACGACCCGGCCGTTCACGACTCGGCGACCGTCACGACCCGGTGTCGTCAGTCGGGCGGTTCGTTTCGCACGGCCTTCGACGACGTCGAGCCACACCGACTTCACCGCACCGAGCAGCGGCGTGGCCACGAGCGCGCCGGGCACACCGGCCGCCGCGCCGCCGATCAGCGCGGCCAGCATCGTCGTCGGCGGCGTGAGATGCACCGCCCGGCCGATGATCGTCGGCTGGATGACGTGGTTCTCGAGCTGTTGGTACCCCAGGAACACGGCGAGTGCGATCACGCCGGTGAGCGGGCCCTGGCTGAAGGCGAGCAGCACGAAGAACGATCCGCCGAGCAGCCCGCCGATCTGCGGGATGAGGTTGGTGATCGCCGCCCAGATGGCGGCGAGCGGAGCGAGGGGCACGCCGAGGATCGAGCCCCGACGGTGAGGATCACGGTGCCGTTCAGCAACGCCACCGTGAGCGAGCCGGCGAAGTACCGGGCGATCGAGCGGTAGACGATGCGCCCGACGTCGTCGGCCCGTTCGCGTCGAGCCGGTGGCACGAGGCGGCGGGCGCGGCGGACGATCGCATCGCCGTCGAGCAGCACGGCGACCGTGGTGACGAGCACCAGCAGCGCGGCGCCGAGTCCGCCGAGCAGACGCGATCGCCAGCTCGCTGATCGAATCGGTGTCGAATCGGCTCGGCAGGTCGTCGACGAAGTCCTCGAGCCTGCCCGGCGGCGTCGCTTTGCTCGAGGCGCTCGCCGATCACCGGCCAGCTGTAGAACTGCTCGATCGTCTCGGGCACCTCCTCGGCGAACGTGCTCGCCTGATCGACCGCCTGTCGGCCCGAGTAGCAGCACGATCCCGCCGAACACGAACGTCAGGGCGACCGCGACGACCAGCGTCGCCGTGGCGCGACTGCACCGCAGCCGCTCCCGCAGCACGCCGACCACCGGGTCGAGGGCGAGACCGAACAACACGCCGAGCAGGAGCGGCGTGAGCACGGTCTGCGACGTGCGGACGAGCGCGAGGATCGCCATCGCCAGCAACACGCCGCCCGCGATCAACGCGGTGGTGATCACATCGACGCGTACCATCGCCGGGGAATCGGCGACATCCCGGCGGTCGGTCACGGCGCGGTACAGTACCGCCGATGGCCGACGCCGCCGCGAGCAGGTCGAGCGGGTCGCCGTCCGTCCCTCGACGCTCGATCCGTCCGCCCTCACGCGTGGTGGCATGGCGCGTGCTGGTCGCGACTACCTCCGTCATCCTTCTCGTGGTGGTGGTGCGCAACGTCGTGGTGTCGTCCGTCGGTGGTGCTCGGCTGGGCGATCGCCTCGATCGTGGCGGCGGTGCCTGCTCAGCCCGCTCGTGTCGGTTGCTCGATCGTGTGCTGCCGCGGGCGCTGGCGCATTCATCATCGTCTTTCTCGCGGTGGCGGCGATCGGCGTCGGGGTGCGCTCGCTGTACGTGACACAACTCCAGGATCAGGTCGACTTCCTCGCCGAGCACGCGCCCGGACATCGCGTCGGGGATCGAGGATCGCGACGATCGGGTCGGTGAGGTCGCCCGCGAGATCGGCCTCGTGGACCGGGTCGACGAGCTCACCGAACGTCTGCAGGACAACCTCGGTACGCCGAGCGACGCCCTCGTCGACGCGGCGCTGCTCGGTGCCCGCCTACGTGGTGTGCTTCATCCTCACGATCTTCTTCATGCTCTACGGACCGCGGATCGTCAGGGCGGGACTGGAGCGCCTCCCGCGACGATCGGCGCGACCGGACGAGCGGCATCCTCCGCGGCGCCGCCCGCTCGACGCAGCTCCAGGTCGGCGCAGCCATGGCCGGTGCCGCAGTGGTCGGCCTCGTGATCTGGGGGGTCGGCGCGGTTCTGGACGTCCCGTCGGTCGGCTTGTTCGCCCTGTTCGGAGCGGCCGCGTCGGTGGTGCCGTACCTCGGCATCCTCGTCGGATGGCTGCCGGTCGTGATCGTCGGCATCGGTGTTGCCCCGGCGTGGCAGGTGGGTCTCGTCGCGCTCGTGGCGGTCGGTCTGCAGTACCTCGAGGCGACCCGCTGGCGACCGTTCGTCGACGGGCGATCGCTGTATGTCGGCCCCGCGCTGCCGATCGTCGGAGCGGTGCTCGGCTACGCCGATCTACGGCGTCGGCGGGATGATCGTGACCGTCATCCTGCTGATCTTCGGCCTGGCCGTCGCCGACGAAGCAGCGACCGACGATGTCGACGGTGACGGCGATACCGACGACGCTCCGACGCGATCCCGACCCCCATCGACGACTACGTCGAAGCCGACTGAACGACCCCCGATCCACGTTTGCGTCGGGATTTCCGCACACCCCCTCCTCACAAATCCTGACGCAAACGAGGAATGAGGGGCAGCGGCTCGGGTCGGTAGCGTGCCGTCGTGGCCAGTGCCCGAGATGTCCTGCGGTACCCGGCCGTCCGGCGATACCTGTGGTCGACGGCGCTCGCCGCGGTCGGCGTCAACGTCCTGATCACGGTGCTGTTCAAGCAGGCGTTCGACATCTCCGGCAACGAACTCGACATCGGATTCATCGGCCTCGCCCAGTTCATCCCGGCCGTGCTGCTCGTGCTCGTGAGCGGCTGGGTCGCCGACCGCTTCGACCGTCGCCGGGTGACCGGCGCTGTTCCTGTTCGGCCGCGTCGGTTGCGCGATCGCCCTGGTCGTGTACAGCCAGATCGACCCGGGCACGATCTGGCCGCTCTTCATCATCGCGTTCGTGTTGGGTGCCGTCGACGCGATGATCTCGCCGGCCCGGCGGTCGATGGCACCGCTGCTCGCCGAGCAGGCCGACTTCCCGCACGTGGTCGCGCTCTGGACGGCGACCTTCACGGGCGCGGCGATCATCGGGCCGGTCATCGGCGGCTTCCTCTACAGCGTCGGGCCTGCGACGGCGTACGCGCTCGTGGCCGTGCTCGAACTCGCGGCGATCGTGCCGATCGTCACGATCAAGTACGCGCCGCGAACAGGAACGCCTCACCGAGCGACCCACGCTGCACAAGGCGCTCGAAGGGCTGCACTTCGTCGGTCGCACGCCGGTCGTGCTGGCCACGATCTCACTCGACCTGTTCGCCGTGCTGTTCGGCGGTGCGATCGCCCTGATCCCCGCCGTCGCCGCCGACCGGCTGCACGTCGGCGACATCGCCTACGGCTGGCTGCGCGCCGCTCCGGGGATCGGTGCGGCCGCGATGGCCGTGTGGCTGGCGGCGCGCCCGATCCGGCGGCGCGTCGGCCCGACCCTGCTCGTCGTCGTCGTCATCTTCGGTGCCGGCACCATGGTGTTCGGGATCACCGACGAACTACGCCGTCGCGTTCGTGGCTCTCGTCGTGATCTCGGCTGCCGACATGATCTCGATGTTCATCCGCGGGTCGATCGTGCCGCTCGTGACCCCGAACGATCAGCTCGGTCGCGTCACCGCAGTGGAAGGTGTGTTCATCGGCGCCTCGAACGAGCTCGGCGCCTTCGAGAGCGGCGTCACGGCGCGGGCATTCGGGCTGTCGTGGGCGATCGCCGGGGGCGGGTTCATCACGATGGCGATCGCCGCGACGTTCGCCGTCGTCTTCCCGTCGTTGCGTCGCATCGACACGTTCGACGAGCTCAACCCCGACCTCCCCCAAGCGACCCTGGTGTAACGGTCAAGGGGTGTAAGGCCGACGATGGTGTGACGAGTGTGACACGGGCGGCGGTTTCGTCGTCGTGCGCCCCGGGCACGGTGCGGGATGCCCGCACTCAACGAAACCATCTCCCGAACCGTCACTCAAACCAACGCATCCGTCAACGAGCGGCTCGACGACCTCGAACGCCAGCTGCCGTCCATCCCGTCCAAGATGCTCGGACTGACCAGGGCCGTCACCGACCGGGCCGGCGCCGCCGTGTGCGGTATGGCAACGGCGGTGACACGCCCGGCGACGGCCGTCAAACGCGAGGGCGAGTCGGTGGCGCGATCCACCAACGTCGCCGCCCGCACCACCGTCGGCCAGGCCCGCTCGGCCACCGAACGCACGGTCGACGCGGTCGGCGCCAACACCCGTGAAGTCGTCGGCCAGGCCCGGGCCCAGACCGGACGGGTCGCCGACCAGGCGCAGGCCTCCGTCGAGCAGCTGCTCGACGACGCGACCGCCGCAGTCGAGAACGGCAAGCGCCCGGCCCGACTGGAGGATCTGACGAAGGCGGAACTCTACGAGCGGGCTCAGGCATCGAGACATCGCCGGCCGAGCGACGATGTCCAAGCCGCAACTCATCCGGGCGCTGCGCTCGAACTGATCCCGGGGATCGGGCCGAGTCAGTCCGCCACTTCCGGCGGCGATCCTTCGGCGTCGGGGAGGGCGAGCAGGACCGCTGCGTCGGCCTCCCCGGCGTTCACCCCGAACGGGCTCACGAAGGCCCCGCCGGTGCCGCACTCCGGGCAGCGCAGGGCCGACACGTGCAACATGTCGGCCGGGTCGCTCGCACCCTCCAACCGCACCGTCCAGGCCCGGCGGAACGACCCGGCCGGGTGCGTGGCGTCACAGACTGGGCACTGCAACACCGCCGAGTCGCCGTCGAGATCGGCGGTGAAGTCCTCGCCGTATCCGTACCCGGCCATGCGCTCGATCACCTCGCCGAGTTCGGAGGCGCCCCGCGCCAGTCCGGCGATCGGTTCGCCAGGTGGTGGCGGAGCGGCCGTGTCGATCGGGGCTGTGGATTCGTCGGACATGCCGCTGCCGTACCCACCCCGGCGCGCGGTGAACCGCGACCGCCGACGGCCAGACGGTTTCGAGCCTCGGCCGGCGGGGTAGCCCGCCGCGGCATGAGCGAGCGTGACAGCGCGGGCGCCGTCCGCACCGACGAACGGCTCGGGACACCGACGATACCGACGGGCCCGTCGGCCGGATGGGACCGGTTCGAGCGAGTCCTTGCGCGTCGTCGCCGTGTGCATCGTGTTCGGCGTCGTGATCGCGGCGCTCCTCGGCCTGGCCGGGATCGACACCGGGACGAACGCCGAGGCGTCCGACTCGATGGAGGTGCGCGTCGAGTACGCCGAAGTGACACGACCGGGGATCGCCACGCCGTTGATCATCGAGATCGAGTCCCAGGACGGTGCCGACCTCCCCGCGGAGCTGACCGTCGAGATCCCGCGGAACTACCTCGCCATGTTCGACGAGAACGGCCTCGATCCGGCGCCCGACTCGGTGACCTCCGACGGCGTCACCGAGATCTGGACGTTCAATCCCGGCGACGTGTCGATCCTGTCGATCGACTACGACGCCCGCCTCCAGCCGAACACCCACTTCGGACGCGACGGATGGGTGATCGTGCGTGCCGACGGCGACGAGGTCCGCGTCGACTTCCACACACGGGTGATGCCGTGACGCGCGGACAGGAGTTCCAATCGTGGAGCTGGTGATCCGAGCGACCATCATCTACTGGTTCCTGTGGCTCGTGGTGCGGGGCACCGGCAAGCGCAGCCTCAGCGAGCTGACCCCGCTCGACCTGTTGATCACGATCGTGCTCGGCGACTTCGTGCAGCAGGGCGTGACCGAGGAGGACATGTCGATGACCGGCGCGATCATCGTCGTGTCGACCTTCGTGGCGTGGATGCTGATCGGCGATGCGCTGTCGAGGACGGTCGCGTCGCGTCGAACGGGCGCTCGAGGGCGAGGCGGTGATCGTCGTCCGCGACGGCACCCCCGACATCGACCGCCTCCGCGTCGAGCGGTTGACGATCGACGACCTGCTCGGCGCGGCGCGCGAAGCCGGCTTCGGCGACCTCGCCGACGTCCGCTTCGCAGTGCTCGAACACGACGGCAGGTTCAGCTTCATCGCGGCCTGACACGCGCCCGTTCTTTCCGTCGTGATTCCCGGAAGGCGGGACGCACGACGGGAAGAACAGCGTTCGGTGATCCGGCGTGTGCCTACGCTGCCGGCATGCGCACACGCTCGTTGGCCGGTGCCGTCGTCGCGATGGTGGGCATGCTCCTCACCGCCGCCTGCTCCGGCTCGGACAGCACATCGGACGCCGGGTCCTCACCGGACTCCGCGGTGACCGCGGCGCCGACCGTGGCGCCGAGCACGACCGGTCCGACCACGACCGCTCCGACGACGACCGGTCCGGCCACCGACCGCTCCGGCCACGACCCCTCGACCGACGACCGGTCCGACGACGACGGGCCGCGCACGTACGACTTCTCCGCCGTCTCGCCGATCGTCCAGACGTTCGTCGACGAGCACGGCCTGAACGGTGCCGGGCTGATCGTGGTCGACCGCGACGACGGCGTCGTCCACGAGGACTACTGGGGCGAGTTCGCCGCCGACCGGATCTCGCTCGTCGCGTCGTCGAGCAAGATGATCACCGCCGGCGTGCTGCTCCACCTCGCCGACGAAGGGCTGCTCGACATGGACGCCCCGGTGGCCGACGTCGTCGACTGGGGAGTCGGGCAACCCGACCATCACGCCGGCCCAGCTCGTGTCGAGCAGCTCGGGTCTCCTCGGGCTCGCCGATCCGGCGCTACCGCCGTACGTCTGCCAGTTCCTCGTCGCCGGCGCCCTGCAGGACTGCGCCGCGACGATCTTCACGACACCCGACGACGACGCCGACGTGATCCCGCCCGACACCGAGTTCCGGTACGGCGGAGGGCAGTGGCAGGTCGCCGGCGGCCTGGCCGAGGCGGTGTCGGGCAAGTCGTGGGCCGAACTGATCGACGAGATCTACGTCGCGCCGTGCGACCTCGACACGCTCGGCTACACCAACCCGTTCACGCAGCGCGAGATCGGCGGCGACGGGCTCAACTACCCGTCGCTGTTCGACGGTGACGTGACCCGACTCGTCCCGACCGACAATCCGAACATGGAGGGCGGGGCGTACGTCACGACGGGCGACTACGCGAAGTTGCTGCTGATGCAGCTGCGCGGCGGCATGTGCGGTGACGAGCAGGTGCTGTCGCAGGCGTCGCTCGACCGCATGCACTCCGACCGGATCGGCGCGGTCTACGGCGGCGAGACCCGGCCTGGCATCGGGTTACGGCATGGGATGGTGGGTCGACAAGGCGAGCGGCCTGCTCACCGACCCCGGCGCCTTCGGTGCCGTACCGTGGCTCGACCTCGAGGACGGCTACGGCGCGTACCTCGTGATCGAATCGGACGCCACGACCGGCTATCTCCTCGCCTCCCAACTCTTCGACACGGTCGACGCGGCGGTCGGTGCGGCACGATGACGCCGTGACCGACTTCCCGCTCCCCAACGCATCGTTCGACCTCACCGGGCAGGTGGCCCTCGTCACCGGCGCGACATCAGGGCTCGGATGGCGGTTCAGTCAGGTGCTCGCGGCTGCCGGTGCCACGGTCGTCCCCACCGGACGGCGCGAGGATCGGCTCGCCGAGCTGACCGACCTGATCACGTCCCAAGGCGGCACCGCCGTGCCGTTGCGCGTCGACATGACCGACGCCGACGACATCATCGCCACGGTCGGCCGCGCCGAGGAAGCGGTCGGCACCGTGACGATCGCCGTCAACAACGCCGGCGTTCCCGACGCCCAACGGGCCCACAAGATGTCGATCGAGCTCATCGACCAGGTGCTCGACACCAACCTGCGCGGGCCGTACATCCTGTCGTGCGAGGTGGCTCGGCGGCTGATCGCCACCGAGCGGCCCGGGCGCATCGTCAACATCTCGAGCACCGGCGCGTACAACTACTCGGGCAACGGCGCGGCGCTCTACTCGATCACCAAGTCGGCGATCGTCCGCATGACCGAGGTGCTGGCGGTCGAGTGGGCCCGCAACCACATCAACGTCAACGGCATCGCACCGGGCGCCTTCGCCTCGGAGATGATGGACGGGATGATCGGACGGCTCGGCGACTTCAGCAAGCACTTCCCACGCAAGCGCCTCGGCGACCCGGCGCAACTCGACTCGACGCTGCTCTACCTGTGCGCCCCGGCGTCGGAGTTCGTCACCGGAACGATCGTCAAGGTCGACGACGGCCAGGGTCCGCGCTGACCTGACAATCGACGCTCAGCGGCGGCGAGGTGCGGCCTCCAGCGCGATGCGCTTCTTCGTCGCGGCGAACGAGCAGATCGGGCACGCCGTCAGATCGTGCCGGAGTGCCGGGCAGTACTCGCGGCCGAAGAAGATGATCTGCAGGTGGCGCGCGTTCCACGTGTCGCGTGGGAACACCGCCTTCAGGTCGCGTTCGGTGCGTTCGACTTTCGACCCGTCGGAGAGACCCCAGCGTGCGGCGAGCCGGTGGATGTGCGTGTCGACCGGGAAGGCCGGCACCCCGAACCCCTGTGACATGACGACGCTCGCGGTCTTGTGGCCCACGCCGGCAAGCGATTCGAGGAAGTCCCAGTCGCCGATCACCTCGCCGCCGGCATCGACGATCTGGTTCGCGGCGAGCCACAGGTTCTTCGACTTCGTCGGCGCGAGCCCCACCTCGCGGATGATCCCGAGGATCTGATCGGGATCGAGCGACGCCATCTTCTCGGGCGTGTCGGCCACCGCGAACAGTGCCGGCGTGACCTGGTTGACCTTCTTGTCGGTGGTCTGGGCGGACAGCGCGACGGCGACGAGCAGTGTGTACGGGTCGGTGTGGTCGAGCGGGATCGGCGGTTCGGGATACAGGTCGTCGAGCACCTCGCCGATGCGGTCGGCCTTGTCTTGTCGTCGCACGAGCCGGGACGGTACCGGTCCGAGCACGGTCGGACACCGTCGACCCCTCCCGAAGACGCGCGTTGCGATGAGCGAACGGACCGAGGGGTGGACCGTTCGCTCACCGCAGGAGCAACATCGAACGGGTTAGTGTGCGCTGAGTGGGCACGTGGCCGCGCCACGCGGTGCTCGCGACCATCGCGTTCATCGTGGTCGCCTCCAGCACCATCGGGTCGGGGCCCCGCGGCGCGGCGCTGGCGCAGTCTGATGAGCCCGCCGACATTCGCGAGGTCATGCTCGACGAGATCGGCGGGCTCGACCTGACCGACGAGACGACGTCCCAGGCCGGCGCGTTCACCCGCCAGTTCACCGGTGCTGCCGGCGAACTCCAGATCACCGGGTTCGCCGTCACCACGCCGCCGGGTGCCCAGACCGTGTTCGCGGCGATCACCCACGATCGACGGCTTCGAGTTCGTCGACCATCCATCGCTCGCCAACGCGCGGTGGCTCGTACCGGCCGGCACGGCACCCGGTGAGAACGGCCGGTCGGTGCTGTACTTCGCGACCCGCGACCACATCTTCACGATCATCTTCAACGCGGCCGATCCGTCGTTCGACGGGCCCGGCGCGGTCGAAGCGGTCGCGCGGGCCCAGATGGAGAAGGCCGGCCCGCCGAGCGAAACCGCGACGGAGACGCCGGACGCGACCGAGACGCCGGACGCTGGCACGCCGACGGAGCTCGAGGCGCGCCTCAGCGCGATGATTCCCGAGCAACCGCCGGCCGGCTACGGGTTGGACTCGGGGTCCGTCCGGCTCCCCGGTTTCAGCCGGCTCGAGAACGACGCCACGGCCGACCCGGGGGTGGTCAGCCTTCCTCAACGACCGCGCCAAGGGATTCACCGCCGCGTGGACCGGGGGCGGATTGTCGGCCGGAGTCGGGATCTCGAAGTACCCCTACGAGATCTTCGCCGCGTCCGATCTCGCCGAATTCGGCAAGCTGCCCCGGGCCACGATCCCCGACGGCGAACCCGCGCCGCCACTCGATGCCGTGGTGTTCGAGCACGACGACAAGGACCGCGTCGGCGTCGCCTTCCGCCGGGGCGACGTGCTCGTGCTCGTGCTCGCCGATTACGTCGCGCCCGCCACCGCCAGCACAGCGACATCGTTCGCCATCGAGGAGGCCAATCTCGTCGAGCGGGAGGTGCCGGCCGGCGTGACGACGCCCTACAGGGTCCCCACACCGTCGTCGAAGTTCACCGGTCTTGCGCTCACCGCGGGGTTCGTCATCGCGGCGGTCGGCGGCGCCACGTTCGTCGCCCGGCTCCGCGCTCGACGGGTCCGCCGCGCGTGGATCGACCGATGGCACGCCGGACGTGTGGCCCGATCGCCGGCCCGGCACCGAACTCGTCCAGCTCGACGACGACGCGGCCGCGCTCCGCCATCGCGGTGCCGTCGTAGCGGTGGTCCAGCTCGTCACGATCGTCGTCGGTGTCGTCGCGCTCGCCGGTGACTTCGCGTGGCGCGGCGTCGGCGTGGCCGCCGCGTCGCTCGTGGTCGGTCTCGTGTTCTCGCATCTCTGGCTGCGCCACGAGCACCGCCTGCTCGGGCCCACCGCCCCGCCCCGAGCGTTCCGGGTGCCGCGTCCCGCGGGGGCGATCATGGGCATCGTGGCGTTCGCGGTGCTCGGCTTCGGCGTGGGCTTCCTGTTCAAGGGCGCGCGCTACCTCATCTTCAGCTGGACGCCGGCGCAGTTGCGATGGGCCAACCTGCTCGGCATGACACCTCGCGACGTCGGCGTCGTGTTCGCCTTCGGCGGGCTCCTCGTGACGATGCTGGGAGCCGTGCTGTGGCGCATCGCCCGAGGCCTCGGCCGGGCCCGCGTCCGCGAGGTCCTGGCGGCCGATCCGCGCCCACCGGTGCTGTACCTGCGCTCGTTCGCCGACGACGCGGTGCCGCTGCCGATCATCGCCTCGGCCCGCCGGCCGCTCTTCGAGCTGTTCTCGGTGCGCGGTGCCGACCCGTTCGAGGAGTGCGTGGCCTGGGAGCTCGACAGCTACGGCCCGGTGGTGGCCGTCGGTCGACCCGGGGGCAGGCTGTCGTCCCTGGGTGCGGCGCGCGAGCACCTCTCGAACGACACGTGGCACGACGAGATCGAGAGCCGGATGCGCGACGCGGGGTGGATCGCGCTGGCTCCGGGCGACACCGATGGGCTGGCGTGGGAGCTGGACGCGATCGTGAGCGGCGGACACCTCGCCAAGACGATCTTCGTGTTCCCGCCGCTCGCGCCCGCCGAACTCGACCGCCGCTGGGCGCACACGTCCCGGGTGCTGCGCGCCGCCGGGGCGACCGTCGACGAACTTCCCGCGCCGTGCAGCGTGGTGCACACGTTGCAGTTGGGCGGCGACGATGCGGTGCGCGTGACGTGGGCGTTCACCCGGGACGAAGCCACCTACCGCACAGGGGTCGACCGAGCCCTCGAGCGGGATCTCACGAATGATGGAGTGGCGCGACCGTCCCCGACGGGAGCGGGGCGAAGTCGGGTTGATGGAGCGCCAGCGCCGCTCCCGTGAGCCACCACCCGCGGTAGACGAGAGCGGCCACGAGGTCGGCGGACAGTTGGTCGAACACCGTCGGCACGAACGCGAGATCGCGTTCGACCCCCTCGTCGGAGAACGACCGATGCTCGGGGAATCGCTCGACGAATTCGGCGAACGCAGGGTTCTGGCGATCGGTGTCGCCGATGTCGGTGGCGAGGCCGAACAGCACGCCGCGGCGCGGCGTCGGGCGCGGGCTCCGCCCCCGGTGGCGTCGCCTGCCAGGCCAGGAAGCGACCGACCATCGCCCGCGTCCGGAGCGTCGTGCTCTGCCGATAGAGGAGGGAGTTCGCCCGGGCGAGATCGCGGACGAGCGGAATCTTCCCATAGGCGCCCGTCACGAACACGCCGCCGGCGTTCATCGAGACGGTGAAGACGTCGTGGTACCGATTGCTGTCGATCGCCTCGAGACCGCTGTTGTCGTACGCGCCGCCGTCGAGGAGTTCCGGAACGCCCCGCCCCGCACACGGGAACGTGACCTGATCGATCTTCATCGCCGCGAACGCGCCCGGAACGGCGGCCGATGCCGCGACCGCCTGGGCGACGCGGAGCCCCGATCCAGCCGTCGGGGCAAGGCCGACGACATAGTCGCCGACGACATCGCGTTCGAACCCGAACCGCGTCCCGGTGACGAGGTTCGACGCGTTGAAGATCCAGCGACACTCGGCGTCGAGCGACTCCAGTTCCGCCTTGTCGAACAGCCAGTCGTCGAACGCCCATGCCAGCACGTCGGTCCGGTTCTTGCGGAGGGTGGCCCGCCACACGTTGCGGATCAACTTCGTCTTGAGCGACGACGCGACCACGTGCTCCACGAGCGGTTCGATCACGAGTTCGTCGACCGCGGCCGGCGAGAACTCCCGCTTGCGCAGCGCCGGCCATCGCGTGGCGAGTATCCCGTTCGCCACCGATCCGCCGGACACCGACGACGAGTACCGCAGATCGCCGAGCACCCCCGCGTCGGCGAGGTAGCGCACCACGCCGAGCGCGGCGAACGTGGCGCGGAATCCGCCGCCGGAGAACGTGGCGCCGATCGGAGTCCGCGTGGCGGGCGGCGGCGACGCGGGACGCAACGAGTCATTGCAGGGCGCGATGAGCGACGAGAGCGACGACCCGAGGGCCGGGGACTCGAGCGGATGCTCGGACGCCTGACGTGACGAAGCCATGCCTCTCCTTTCGTCGATCGGCTGTCCACCCGATCCGTGCCAACCCGACCACGCCGGCCCGATCGCGGCCGACGGTAGCAGACCGAAAAGCGCTGTTCTTCCGGCCCCGGCGGTGAGATACTGACGCCGTGGGGTGGGCGTCGACCGTGCGGGCCGTTGGCGGTGCCCTCGGAGTGTGGCAGGAACACGCGGTTCCACTCGGCTGCACCGTCGGGCGCGCGGTGTTCAAAGAGACCAAACGCTCGGCCCAGATCGCCAACCTCGGACGCGCCACGCGCCCGTTGCTCCCGGCCACGATCGAGCGCATCGGTCCCCTGTTTCCCCACCTCGACCTGCGCACCGTCCGTGTGCGCGAGCGCTGCCGGTTGCCCTCGAACAAGTTCCACACGTCCGGGTCGATCTACGCGATGACCTTCGGATCGACGATCTACTTCCGTGACGAACTCGACGAGCAGGACCCGGGTCAACTGGTGCACCTGATCCACGAACTCGTCCACGTCGACCAGGTGCGGCGCTTCGGAGGCGAGCCGGCGTTCGCCTGCGAGTACGGCCGCGGCTACCTCGACGGTGGCGGTGAGCTACCGGCGTACATCGACCATCCGACCGCGTACCACCGCAACCCGCTCGAGGCCGAGGCCTACACGTTCGAGGCCCAGTTCCGCAACGCCCGCGGCCGAGTCGAGTCGGCCCGGCTACCACCCCCCGGTCCGGCGCCGAGCGCGTGACCGTGGTGATCCGTACCGCCTCAGGCAAGGTTGCCGAGGAGCTTCGTGGTGACGGTTGGCGGGTCGTGCTCCTCGAGCCGTCGGGCAACGGCCACACCCCACGACGCGGGAGCCCCCGGATTGGCGACGAGATAGGCGAGCACGCGCACCATGCCGTCGAGCTTCGTGACCTCGGCCGCACGATCGGGCGGTGGGGTGCGGTGCAGCCGGACGGCCGTGTCCCACGCCCGTGTCCGGGCGACGCGCAGCGAGAAGTCGAAGACGCGGCCACCACCGCGAGAGGCGACGACGTTCACCCATCGAGACACCGCGCCGAGGCTCGCGAGGACGCTCGGGATCGTCTCGGCGAGGATGTCGTTCACGGCGTCGAAGTCGGCGCGCAGGTCGGTGAGGTCACCCGAGGCGGGAGCGCGCTCGACGACCACCTGCGGCAGGTCGTGGTTGACATGGGCATTGATGCCGAGCAGCAGATGCTGGACGATCATCAGGCGGCTGTCGCCCGTGACGTCGAACGCCGCCCGCCAGCAGCCCGGCACGGCGGTCTCGCCGGTTCGTGCGCGCACGTACCATCGCGCGAATGCGTTGGCGAACTCCTCCATCCGTTGCGGGTCGTCGAACCGCCCGTCAGCGGCAGCCGTCTGGATCCGGTCGGTGACGCGCGCGTACAGCGCCGGGAAGTACCCAGCGGCGTCGTCGGCGTCGAGCGCAATGCTGCGCAGCTCGTCGATCGTCGTCGCCAGCATCCGGCGCACGGTATCCCATGCGGTGCGGTGACGGTCTGATGGCGCCGGTGATCCGCGTCGTCGAGGTGGAACTGCTCCGGCGCGGGCCGCGTCACAACCAGTTGCTCTCGCCGCTCACCGACTATCTCGCGGTGTGCGCCGACTTCCCCGGCGGCGTGGTGAACGTGCCGTACGAGCAGTCCGAGGCGGAGAGCCTGTTGGACGAGCTCCGCTACACGGTCGCCTCGCTGGAGACGTCGGGCCGGCTCGGTTCGGTGCGCGAGCAGGCCGGAGCGAAGCTCGCGGCGATGCTCGAAGCGATCCCGGGACTCGGTGGATTGCTGGCGACGGACCATGGCGATGGGGTCTCGCTCACGCATCTCCGCATGGTGACGTCGGCCGGCGAGCTGGCGCTCCTGCCGTTCGAACTGTCGAAGGGACCGGTCGGTTCCGGTGGCATCGGCGACGACTGGCTGCAGCTCCAACCCGATCGTCCGGTCTGCCTGACGCGACACGTGCGCGGTGTGATCGCGCGCCACATCGTGGCCGCTCGAGCCGCGGATCCTGTTCATCAGCGGCCACGACGTGCCGCTCGACGCCCACCTCGACGTGTTCGAACGCGTGCTCGAACCGTACCGGTCCGATCGGCTGCAGCGGGTCGACGACCTGCCGCGCCACTGGACCAGCAAGCATCTCACCGTGATCGAGGAAGCGACCCTCGACGAGGTCCGCACGGCGGCGTCGGCGGGGTTCACCCACGTGCACGTCCTCGCCCACGGCGCCGAAATCGAGCTCCGCCGATCGTCCCGCCACGGCCTCGCACTCGGTGACCGCGTCGTGACGGGGGCGGATCTCGCCCTCGCGTTGGCATCGTCGATCGGCGATCGGCGTCACCTGCCGAGCGTGGTCACCCTGGCGTCGTGCGACAGCGCCGCCCACGGGTCCGTCACCTCGCCGGGCGGCAGCGTCGCCCACGATCTCCACGCGTCGGGAATCCCCCTGGTCGTGGCATCACAGTTCCCGATCAGCGAGCAGGCATCGATCCCCTTCACCGAGACGTTCTACCGCGGGCAACTCGCGGGTGAACACCCGCTGGTGTCGATCACCGACGTCCGTCGCGAGTTGGCCACCGAGTTCAGCGACGAGCACGCGTGGGCGAGTGTCGTCGTGTACGAGGCACTGCCGCGCAACTTCAACCGCAAGCTCGAGGAACTCCGCTACTGGCAGTCACGGCGGGCGCACAACATCGCGCTCGACCGCCTCGAGCGGGTGGCCACGTCCGACGTCGAGCGCATGGAACAGCAGCGCGACACCGGGCGCGCCCTCCCCGAAGACTTCGTGTCGCCGACGCCTGAGGAGTTCGATGACCTCGTCGAGGCGGTGATCGCGGCCAGCGGGCGGCTCCCTTCGACCGGGGAGTACGCCGCCGAATGCGACGGGCTGCGAGCGGCCGCGGCGAAACGGACTGCCGAGGTCGCGTACTGGTTGAGTCTCGCGCCCGACGTGACCGCTGAGCGTCGCGACGAACTCGCCAGCCGGTGCGTGAGCGAGCTCGAGAACGCACTCGACCTGTACCTCTCGACGGTCGGTTCGCTCCTGTCGACGTCGGACGGACGGGCCAACCGCAAGGTCACGATGCACTGGATCGCGGGTCAGGTGCTGACCATGCAGGCGGTCCTCGGGGCGCCGATCGACGCCGATCTGGCCGGGCTGGCGCGATTGGCGGCGGGGTTCGATCTCCTGCAGCCCGATCCGCTCGTGCGCGGCTGGGCCACCGTGAGCCTGATCGAACAGGAGCTGCTCGACCTCGCGACGAACGGACCGTCGGCCGACACGTCGGAACGGGCCGTCGAGCTGGCCCAGGAGTTGATGCGGGCACTGGGTGAGGATTCCGAGCACGTCGTGTCCACGTGCCGCTCGATGCGCCGGTTCGCGGCGTGGTTGGGCGATCCCGAGTTCATCGAGGTGGAACGCCGGTTCGGGGTCGAGCGCGCGGTTCCGTGGGACACCGAGCACGGCGTCGTCGCCACCGCCAAGGCCGTCGTCACCGCGCTCACCCCGCCGCGGCATGCAGTCGCACGCGGTCACCGACCGACCGATGCCGCGCCGGGCCGGCCACCGCGTCGGACGATGTCGGCCCCGCTCGCCGCCGAGCCGCAGGCCTCGACCACGCTTGGATCAGCGACGGTCGCGCCGACACCACCGGCACCGAGCGGCCGCGCCGAACCGGACCCGGTGATCCGAACGGGCACGTTCGACATCGAACTCCTCCCGGCGCGCAACGGGGATTGCCTGTGGTTGACGTACGGCGAGGCCGCCGACCTCCACCACGTGATGATCGACTGCGGATCGGTCGCGGTGGCGGCGCTCGCTCGCGAGCGCGTGTTGTCGGTCCCACGGGTCGAGCTGTTCGTGCTCACGCACATCGACGCCGATCACATCAGCGGTGCGGTTCCGTTGTTCACCGACGACGACGTGTGCGATCGGTTCGACGACGTGTGGTTCAACGGGTGGGACCAGCTGCGCGGGTTCCTCAGCGTGGCCCAGGGCGAGGCGTTCTCCGATCTTCTCGACCGACCCGACCGCCGGTTCCGGTGGAACCGCACGGAACGAGGGAGCGGTGCGATCCCACCGATCGTGACCGACGGCGTGTCCCATCCCGAAGTGGTCCTCGAGGGAGGCCTGAAGCTGACCGTTCTGTCGCCGACGCCGTCGGGTCTCCAGCGACTGGCCGCGAACTGGCGGGCCGCCCTGACGGAGTTGAACCCGCAGAAGGCCATGCTCGGCCGTCGCGCCAGGCCCAGCCCGCCCGCCGATCCGGCGAAACTCGATCTCGCCAAACTCGACGCCGACGGTCCGACGAAGGACTCGAGCATTCCCAACCTGAGCAGCATCGCGGTGCTGGCGGAGTTCGGGGGTCGGGCGGTCCTGCTGACAGGCGACGCGCACGCCGACGTGCTGGCCAGCTCGATCCGGTCGCTCCAGGAGCAACGTGGCAGGCCCGGCGAGCGCCTGCGGCTCGACGCATTGAAGCTCTCCCACCACGGCAGCGCGAATGCCACGACGAACGACCTGCTCGACACGATCGAGTGCTCGAACTATCTGGTACCGAGCGACGGGTCGATCTTCTATCACCCCGACCGGGCGGCGATGGCCCGGGTCATCCTGCGGGGCGGACCGAATCCGACGATCCACTTCAACTATCGCACCGACCTCAACGGGTTCTGGGACGACAAGGACCTGCAGGCCCGGTACGGGTACGCCACGGAATATCCCGACGGGAGCGACGGACTGCAGCTCTCGCTCTGAATCGGTGCGGGGTGAGTCAGTGGGCGACCGGTGACAGCAGGATCGTTGCCCGCACCGGTCGATGGTCGTTGATCCGCCGCTCGACGTCGTAGAGGACCGGGCGGTAGGCACGGTGCCGACCGCTGTCGGGCTCCCACGCTTCGATGACCGCATTGGATGGCGCCCACAACCGTTGGGCGAGGCAGTTCATGAAGTTGTGATCGAGGTCGGTGCGCCAGTCGGCGTCGATCCCGTCCACCTCGGCGACCAGATCGTGCCAGGTGTGCGCGGTCGGGCCTTCGTGGGCGCGGAAGAGCGACAGCGTGTAGCTCGTGGTCTCCTCGATCCCTTCGACGACACGCGAGTCGAGCGGGATCCCGGACCACTCGGCGTGGTCACCGTCCGCCGGGAGATCGAGCACGATCCGGTGGCACGGTCGGTAGTGATAGGTGTTCGTCCGGCGCTCGACGCTCGATCGCTCGATCGCCTCGGCGAAGGCGGCGGCGATGCGTTCCGCGACCGCCGCCAGGCGCTCCGGCTCGACATCGGGAACCAGCGCGCCGCGCTGCCAGTCGTCGGACATGCTCCACGGCTTCGTGCACAGCGGCTCGAGGAACAGCCGCACCATGCTCGTCACGTCGGCGCTGACGCCCTGCACCTGATTCAACGGACCGGGCGGCAAACCGCCGGGATCGAACAGGCAGACGACCGAGCACACGTCGTCCGCCTCGAACCGCGTGAACAGACCGACCTCGAACAGACACCAGTCCCAGTTCAGCGCGGGCGTCGTGAACAGCAGCACGAGCAGGTGACTCTCGGCGAGGTTGTGCTTCGTCTGCCGGTTCCAATCCACGCCGGCGCTGAGATCCTGCCCCGACATCCAGCAATCGATCCTGCCCCCGCCGAGCGACTCGAGTTCGTGCGCCACGAGTTCGGCCAGCTTCTTGTCGGACAGCTTGTGGCTGAGGAAGATCTTGAAGGTCTCCTGTTGCAGCCTCGACATGGAACCCTCCCCGCTACCGAACCACAAGACCTCGGCACCTCGAACACCCACGAACCCGCTCCCCAGCGGGTTCGTCACCGACAGTAGTCGGTCGACCTGATCGTCGATCGACGAACCGGTGCGGATCGTGGCCCTCGATCAGCCCGCCAGTTCAGCCTCGAGCGCGAAGTCGCCGGCGTCGAGGCGCACCGACCGCATCACGTCGAACACGTCGCGGGTGTCAACCGGCGACGTCGACAGGGGCGTGAACACGAGCTCGTTCAACACATCCGTCGCCGCGAGCGCTCGCTCGCGCCCGGCGTCGGTGATGACGGCGAGCGTGGCGCGTCCGTCGGTGTCGTGCGGCCGGCGTTCGACGAGGCGGTCGGCTTCGAGGCGGTCGATGGCGTTGGTGACCGAGCCGGCATGGACCTGCAGACGCTCGCCGATCTTGCCGAGGGGGAGCGAACCGGTGCCGCTGAAGTGGAGCAGCATCAGCACCTCGTAGCGCGAGAACGTGAGGCCCATCGGCCGCAGGATGCGCTCGATCCGGTTCGTGAACAACTGCTGCACCCTCGTGATCGACGTGACGAGCGCCATGCCGTCGGCGGCGTCGTCCCAGCCGTGGTCGACCCAGTGGCGACGGGCCTCGTCGATCGGATCCAGTCGGAGGGTCATCGCGATGTCGGAGGGCGTCGGCTAGATCGTCGGCACTTCGACGTGCCGACCGAAGACGCCGGCGAGCGTGCCCATCATCTCGCCGAGGGTGACGTACGCCTTCGACGCCTCGATGAGCGATGGCATCAGGTTGACCTCGGGATCGGCCGCTTCCGTGGCGAGCGTGGCGAGCGCCCGTTCGACGGCGTCGGTGTCGCGGTCGTGGCGCACCGCTTCGAGCCGCTTGAGCTGGCGGGCCTCGTCCTCGTTGGTGATGCGCAGCAGCGCCATCCCGGTGTCGTCGTTGCCGTCGGTGTAGCCGTTCACGCCGACGACCACACGGCGGCCGGCGTTGAACTGCCGCTCCAGTTCGTAGGCCGAATCGGCGATGCGACCCTGGAACCAGTTCTCGTCGATCCCGGTGATGACCCCGTCGAGGATCGACCCGTGGCCGAGCTGGTCGAGGTGGTCGAAGATCTCCTCGGCCTGCCGTTCCATCTCGTCGGTCAGCGACTCGACGTAGTACGAGCCGCCGAGCGGATCGGCCACGTGGGCGACGTTGGTCTCCTGGGCGATCACCTGCTGGGTGCGCAGCGCGATGCGCGCCGCCTTCTCGGTCGGCAGGGCGAGCGCCTCGTCCATCGAGTTGGTGTGCAGGCTCTGCGTGCCGCCGAGTACGCCGGCCAGCGCTTCGATCGCCGTGCGAACGATGTTCACCTCGGGCTGTTGGGCGGTGAGCGAGACACCGGCGGTCTGGGTGTGGAAGCGCAGCTGCATCGACCGCTCCGACTCGGCGCCGTACCGGTCCTTCATCCAGCGCGCCCAGATCCGACGGGCGGCGCGGTACTTGCAGATCTCCTCGAAGAAGTCGATGTGGGCGTTGAAGAAGAAGCTCAGCCGCGGGGCGAACGCGTCGACCGGAAGGCCGGCCTGCAGCGCGAGTTCGACGTAGGCGAAGCCGTTGGCGAGCGTGAACGCCAGCTCCTCGACGGCGGTCGATCCGGCCTCGCGGATGTGGTAGCCGGAGATCGAGATCGAGTGCCAGCGCGGCATCTCGGCGGCGGTGAACGAGATCGTGTCGCGCACGAGGCGCATCGACTGGCGCGGCGGGAACACGAACTCCTTCTGCGCCTGGTACTCCTTCAAGATGTCGTTCTGCAGTGTGCCGCCGAGGCGTTTGCGCTCGATGCCCGCCTTCTCGGCCTGGGCGACGAACATCGCGAAGATCGGTGCGGCGGGCGAGTTGATCGTCATCGACGTGGTGGTCGCGCCGAGGTCGATGCCGGCGTAGAGGTCCTCCATGTCGGCCTGGCTGTCGATCGCCACACCGCAACGGCCGACCTCGCCGAGCGACATCGGGTCGTCGGAGTCGAGGCCGAGCAGGGTGGGCATGTCGAACGCCGTCGACAGTCCGTCGCCGCCCGTCTTGATGATCTCCTTGAACCGCCAGTTCGTGTCGTCGGCGGTGCCGAAGCCGGCGAACATCCGCATCGTCCAGAGCTTCGACCGGTACATCGACGCGTACGGCCCGCGGGTGTACGGGTACTGCCCGGGGAACTCGCCGTCGTCCGGGCCGTACACCCCGTCGAGCGGGATGCCCGACATCGTCGCGAAGTCGGCGTCGCGCGTCGGCGCGGCCTCGACGGCGGTTTCCCAGTTCTCTCGATTCGTCGTCACCCCGCCAATTTACTTCAACGTTGAACTATCCGTCAACCGCCCCGGTCCCCTCTCACCTTGCGATGAGCCAACGGTCCACCTGTCGGTCCGTTCGCTCATCGCAACGGGGATCGGTGCCGGATTCGGGCGGGCGCGTTCGGCGCGGTGGCGCTGTTCGGCGCGGCCCATCGGGTCCCACAGCTTGGCGACGGCGAGATACACCAACGCGAACAGACCGATCGCCACGGGAAAGGCGAGCCACGGGTTCACGTGGTGCAGCGACAGCGCCGGGATCCAGTACGGCCCGGTCCACGACAGGTCGAACGGATAGCCGATCCGGCCGACGCCGTCGACGATCGGCCGGGCGACGAGGTGGGCCCACGACGTCCAGGCGATCATCCGGCACACGCCGTAGAAGAAGATCGAGCGGTACACGGCGAGCAGGCCACGCTCCGGCAGATAGCGCGCGAGGAACGCCCAGACCCCGGCGTCGGCCGGGACGACGTTCGTCCGCCAATGCTCGCGGGTCAGCACCCGCCACGAGAACAGCACGACGACGAGCCAGAACACGTCCATCACCAGTCCGAGGCTCGAGTAGTACGCGGCAGCATCGAGGTACTTTCCGCCGTCGATCGTCGCCGCGTACGCCCAGGTCTGCGACGTCCAGTTGACGACCCATGGGAACAGCAGCATCACGCCGACGGAGTCATTGATGTCGGTGAGCGCGTGGGCCGCGTAGCCGAGGAGGAACCCGACGGCGAACCCGCGGTTGTGACGCCACACCCAGATCGCCGCCGTGAGCGCGACGCCGAGGAACAGCGTGTGGGTGAAACCCATGCCGGGGAACCCGCGGTGCCACTGGTGTGGCACATCGGCGCCGTAGTGCACGCCGTCGATGGTGAAGCCGTAGACCCAGAACTTGGCCAGGAAGTCGGGCGTGAAGTCACCGAGGAAGATCGCCCAGAAGCTGACCTTGCCGATCATTTTCTTCGGCAGGTGGGCCTGGATCGCGTAGACCTCGAACTGGTGCGCCGCCCAACTCATCGCCGCGGCCCGATCGCACGAGCGACCCGGACACGTATCCCGCTCGCGATCGGCGGACCGAGGCAGATGACCGCGACGAGCCAGATCGGCCCGAGCAGCCAGTTCAGCAGCCACTTGTTCCAGATCCCGGCGAGGATGTACGACACTGCGGCGACGACGTACCAGCACCACTCCGCCGCGCCGGTGAGCCGACCGTCGATGGCGTCGAGTTCCGCTGTTGTCCGCATGCGTCTTCAACGACCGATGGACACGAAAGGTTGCCTGGCGAAATGTCCTGGCCGAATCGTTCGCGATGAGGCAACCTTTCGCGGTGCTCGGGCGTTTCCAAGGGGTGGACGACGATTTCGCCGGGCAGTTCGACGAGCTGTACCGCGTCGCCTATCGGGCGGCGTACGGCATCCTCGGCAACCGCGCCGAGGCGGAGGACTGTTCGCAGGAAGCGCTCGCACGGGCCCTGGTGAGATGGAGACGGATGCACGACTACGCACCGGCCTGGGTCGCCCGGGTGTCGGTGAACCTTGCGCTCGACCGGACGCGATCGGCGCGGCGAGCGGGCCGGTTGGCTCCGCCCGCGCCGCGCGCCGCGGCTGCGGACGGGTACGACCTGGCGGCGCGCCGCCGAGATCTCGCAGTGGCGCTGTCGGCACTGCCCCGCCGCCAACGCGAGGCCGTGGCACTGCGGTACCTCGCCGACCTCCCCGAGGCCGAGACCGCCGGCGCAATGGGTTGCACGGTGGGCACGGTGAAGAGCACGGTGGCCCGCGGTCTCGATCGGTTGCGGGTCGAACTCGGACCACAGTGGGCGCTCGAGGACTGACGACGAGTGACGAGACGACCAACGATGTTCGACGAACTCCACGATCCCAACCCACCGACGCCGGGGCTCCACCAGTTCGCGGCCGTCGCCGAGCGCGCCCAGCAGATCCGCCGACGCCGCAATACGTGGATGGTGCGCGCGGCCAGCCTCGTGGTATTGGTTGGGGCCGCGTTCGCTTGGTCGCAAATGTCGGATCGGACGGCGGTGGCGCCTTCCAGTCCCTCCACGACGACCACCCCGGTGACGACCACCCCGTCCCCGTCGCCCACCGTCGCGTTGCCGACGGCCATCGGCTCGACGCTGCTCCCCGCGATCCGGTTGGGTCCGGGAGCGCTCACGGTGAACCCCGATCCGATCGTCGACCTGTTCGAGGAGACGGACGGTCGGATCTGTACGCGGATCGACGGCGTTGACGTCCCCGACAGCTGTGCGCCGGCGGGGACAGGGTTCTACGCCTCGGAGTGGTCGGGTGGTCAGGTGATCGCCGTCGCTCCGGCCGTCGCCGCGAGCATCGATGGGACCGGTACTGGTTGCACGCGGCAGTTCCCCGATTTCGCGGCCACCCAGGTGTGGATCTGCTCCAACCTGGATCTCGCGGCGGCGACCGTCGAATTCGTCGACGAGCAGACTGTCGTCGTCCATGTGGACGGTGGGTGAGACCGTTCCCGCCGTCGTCGTCGGCGGCGTGTCCTCAACGTTCCGGACCGAGGTCGACCACCGGCGACTCCGCTGCCGGCGGGCGGCTCTCGTGACCGACCCGACCCTTCGTGCGTCGACGTTCCTTCATCCGCGATTCGTACACGTGACGCCGGCCGTCGAGGTGGTCACGTTCGAGCGAGCGCACAGCATCGACCGCCGGCGCGTAGTAGAGGTCGTCGAACTCCTCCACGACCTGGAACGTCCAGCGGCCGTCGAGCACGTTGCGCCCGACGATCTCCTCGCGCAAAGCGTCGGCCTCGCCCTGCCGCCCGCACTGCTCGAGCAGGTCGGCAGCCGTGCCGAACTCGAGGTCGGCGTGGCCCATCAACTGGTGGAACGAGTAGAGGTGTCCCCTGGCGCGCTCGACGTACTCGAGTGCCTCCGAGGCCTTGCCGATCGCCTCGACCAGCGCGTCATCCGGTGTCGTCATCGTCCAACGATCGCGCAGCCACCGATCGGGTCACGACGTGCGCCCCGCGCCGGGTCAGGGTCAGAGGACGCGGCGGACAGCGAGGATCTTCGTGTCGTCGGGCATCTGGCCGATCGAGACGGTCCGACCGGCACCCACGGCCTGGATCCAGGTCGTGTCGTCGATGGCGATGCCGACGTGGCTGATGACGGTCGGGTTGGCGGTCGACGCCCTGAGGACGAGGTCGCCGGGCAGGATCGGTCCGGTCGTCCAGTCGACGGCGGTGCCCACCTTGGAGAGAGCGAGGCTCTGGTGGGGAACGCTGACCCCGGCCGCGCGGTACGCCGCGACGACGAGACCGGAACAATCGAACGCGTCGGGTCCCGCGGCGAAGAACCGGTATGGCTTGCCGACCTGCTGGCGGGCATACGCCAACACCGCATCGGCGTTGCCGTTCGGTCCCGGTGGGGTGACCACCGCTGGGGGCGCCGAGGCCGGTGTCGCGGCGAGGGGCCGCGTCGGCGACGGCAGTTGGAGCGTCTGGCCGGTGTGGATCACGCTGGTGGTGGCCAGCCCGTTCGCTTTCACGAGCGCGCCGATCGTCACGCCGTTCGCCCGAGCGATCCCGGCGAGCGCGTCGCCCGACCGCACCTGGTATTGGGTGGTTGCGGTCGCGGCGGCCCTCGGCGGGGTCGCCTCCGCATCGCCGGTGGCCGGCGCCACCGCCGGCACCGTCAGGACATCGCCGGGATGGATGGCGCTGGTCAGCGTCAGCCCGTTCGCTCGCAGCAGGGTCGACACCTTGATGCCGAAGGAGTTGGCGATGCCGATCAGGCTGTCGCCGTCCGCGACGGTGTACGCGGTCGTCGATGCGGGTGCCGCTGACGCAGCACCGGCGTCGGCCACCAGCATCACGCCCAAGCCGATGGCAACCGCGGACAGGAGACACCGGGCGGATCGGTTCATGGAGAGGTCATCGGCACGCCAACCCTCAACCTTGACAAGAACTTGAATGTTTACGAGAACGCCAGGGCGGTACCGGCGCTTCACCGCATCAGGTGCTTGGCGATGACCATGCGTTGGATCTGGTTGGTGCCTTCGTAGATCTGGGTGATCTTGGCGTCGCGCATCATCCGCTCGACCGGGAACTCGGCGGTGTATCCGTAGCCGCCGAGGAACTGCACCGCGTCGGTCGTCACCTGCATGGCGACATCGGAAGCGAAGCACTTCGCCATCGCGCCGGCCATCGACAACTCACCGTCCGGATCGCCGTCGTCGACGATCGAACACGCCCGGTACACGAGGCCGCGGGCCGCCTCGATGCGCATCGCGCAGTCGGCGGCCATCCACTGCAGGCCCTGATTGTCGGCGAGCGGTCGCCCGAACGTCTTGCGTTCCTTCATGTAGTCGACGGCGTAGTCGAGCGCGCCCTGCGCGATGCCGACGGCTTGGGCGCCGATGGTGGGACGGCTGCGGTCGAGCGTGTGCATCGCCACCTTGAAGCCGTCTCCGATCTCGCCGAGCCGGTGCGTGTCGGGCACTCGCACCCCGTCGAGGCGGATCACACCGGTCGGCGATGAGCGGATGCCCAGCTTGTGTTCGAGCTTGTCGACCTCCACGCCCCAGGCGGCATCGACGAGGAACGCCGTGATGCCGGTGTGCCGGTCGTCCGAGGTGCGGGCGAACACCGTGTAGACGTCGGACACGCTGGCATTGGTGATCCACGTCTTCGACCCCGTGATGATCCAGTCGTCGCCGTCGCGTACCGCCCGGGTGGTCATCGACGCGACATCGCTGCCGGCGTCGGCCTCCGACAGCGCGTAGCTCGCCTGGATCTCGCCCGCCGCGATGCGGGGCACGTAGGCCTGCTTGATCTCCTCCGACCCGAAGTTCAACACCGGCAGCATCCCGAGCTTCGAGATCAGGAACATGAGGCTCGTCGACGCATCGACGCGGGCCAGCTCCTCGGCGGCGATCGCCTGATCGACGAGCGACGCTCCCGATCCCCCGTACTCCTCCGGGTAAGACAGCGCAGTCAGTTCCATCGACCGCAGCGCCTCGAACGCGGGCCACGAGTACTCACCGAGCCGGTCGGCCTCGGCCGCCAGCGGCGCGATCTTGTCGGTGGCGAACTGGCGGATGACCGACCGGAACTGGCGTTGCTCCTCCGTCGGGGTGATCGTCTGTGTCATGCGTCCAGTCTGTCGGGATCAGGCGCCGCGGAGACGGCGTAGCCAGCTCTCGCTGTAGCGCAGCCGCCGTTCGAGTTGCTCGATCGTGGCGGTGGCGACCGAACGGACGCCGGCGAGGCGGTTCATCTCGCCCTGCACCCGGGCGTGACTCCAACCGGTGAGGTCGACCAGCCGTTTGGCGACATCCGCGTTGCGGGTGCGCAGGTCGTCCTTCTGCTCGGCCACGCTGAGCGAACCCCAGGGAACACGGCCGGCCTCGGTCGGCACCTCGGGCAGTTCCAGTGACAGCGACGGATCCTCGGCGAACCGCGGTTCGGGCGGGTCGGGTTCGTCGTCGAAGAACTGCAGGCCGTCCTCGGTGACGGCGTGGACGCTGATGCCGGTGGCGGTCGACGACACCACGCTGAACAGCGACATCTGCTCGAACATGTCGTCCGCGCTGACGAGCGGGTCGAGTCCACCGTCGGCCGAGAACTCGTCGTCGCGTTCGGCCGGCGGGCGCAGCACATGGCGTCGCGCCTCGGCGATCTGGAACGCGTGGACGCGCAGGCGCGGGTCGTCGGGGATGTACACGAACGCCTTCTGGCTCGGCGCGGCCGGCCTGCCACCGGACGAAGCGGCCGACCGCCTGGCGGAAGAACAGCTCGGTCGAGGTCGTGGTGGCGTAGACACCGACACGCAGCCGGGGGATGTCGACGCCCTCCGACACCATCCGCACCGCCACCAGCCACGGCCGGTCGTTCGTCGCGAACTCGGCGATCTTCCTCGAGGCGCCCGGGTCGTCGCTGACGACCACGTCGGCGACGACGTCGAACCGGTTGCGCAGCAGGCGGGCGATTCCCTGCGCGTGATCCTGGTCGGTGGCGATCACGAGGCCGCCGGCGTCGGGCTGCTGCCGGCGCATCGCCCGGAGCCGCTCGTGGGCCTGACCGAGCACCGTCGGCAGCCAGTCGCCGTCGAGGCTGAGCGCCGTGCGCAGTCGGGCCGACACCTGGTCGCGGGCCAGCGCATCGCCGAACGTCGCCCGCAGCACGTCGCCCGACGGGGTGCTCCACTCCATCTGCCCGTCGACGCGCGGGAAGTAGACGGGACGCACCACGCCGCCGTCGCGGAGGGCATCGGCGTAGCCGTAGGTGTAGTCGGCGTGGGCGAGATCGCCTTCGGCCGTGACGTCGTAGCGGACGAACGGGATCCTCGAGCTGTCGCTGCGGAACGGCGTGCCCGACAGCGACAGTCGCTTCGCCGCGAGCTCGAACGCCTGGAACACGCCGTCGCCCCACGCCCGCTCGTGGCCGGCGTGGTGGATCTCGTCGAGGATGACCATGCCGTCGGCGGACAGCCCGCGCAGCGCGTTGGCCGCCTTGTCCGTGGCGACCTGCTGGTACGTGGTGACGAGGCCGTGCACGTCGCGGGCGAGGCCCTGGCCCGGCGACCAGTCGGGGTCGAGCTGCAGACCGAGCCGGTGCGCGGCGAGCGACCACTGGATCTTGAGGTGGCTGGTCGGGGCGACGACCACGAGCCGGCGGCTGGCGGCGCCGGCCCCGACCCAGTCGGCGAGGGTCGACCGCGCACAGGCGAGCGCGAACGTCGGTCTTGCCGGCGCCGGGCGTGGCGACGGCGAGGAAGTCGGGCGCCGGCGAGCTGCGGTACCGGTCGAAGGCCGCGCGCTGCCACGGTCGGAGGGTGACGGTCGACATGGGGGGCTGCCGATTCTGTCGCGGCCGGACGGCACCCCCAACCCGACCCGGCCGGAACTTGCCACGGTCGTTGCGATGAGCGAACGGACCAACAGTTGGACCGTTCGCTCATCGCTGAACTTGCATTGTAATCTTGTAATCAATCGCCTAGGGTTGAGTCATGACAGCCGCTTCGGACACCACTTCGATCAATCTCCTGGTTCGCGGGTCGGCTGCCGGCCGAGTGGACCGCCGCGGGCCCGGCTGTCGATCGACGTCGACCGCGATGAGATCACCGTCACGATCACGATCGATGCGCCGAAGCCGGCCGGCGATCCATCCGAGGTCGACGTCAGCGAGGTCACGATCGGACGAATCGCCGGCTTCCGCGACGACACCCGCGAGCGCCGAATGGCGATCGCGCGCGAAGCCGAGCATCGCTTCGAACGGAAGGTCTCCTGGGCGGTGGCGTGCGGCGACCGAACCGAGCTGTTCACCAATGTGGCCGCGCCCGTGATGACCCGGCTTCG
The DNA here is from genome assembly GCA_963801795.1 of Ilumatobacteraceae bacterium. GTDB lineage: Bacteria > Actinomycetota > Acidimicrobiia > Acidimicrobiales > Ilumatobacteraceae > Sva-07. The sequence continues at coordinate 407,308 of CAWDFZ010000009.1, read as the reverse complement.
CCAGCCCGAGCGGCGGGTGCTCGACACGTTGATCGAGGCCAACATCGCGCGCTCGCGTGCCGACGCGTTGGCGTGGTGTGTTCGCCTCGTCGGCAAGAACGCCGACGACTGGTTGAGCGAGTTGCGCGAGGCGCTCCACAACGTCGAGCAGGTTCGCTCGACCGGCCCCGACGTGAGCTGACGCCGTCGCTCGACGTCAGGCGAAGATGCGAGCGGACGCGATCTCGCAGCCCTGGGCGAGCGAGGCGAGCTTGGCGAACGCGACGTCGGGGTCGATGCCCTGCATGCCGACGTGCACCGAGAAGCCGCAGTCGACGCCGACCATCAGACGTTCGGGATCGACGACGGTCGCCCACCGCTCGATGCGCTGCGCGACGACCTCGGGGTGCTCGATGTAGTTCGACTGCGGTTCGATCACGCCGGGGCAGATGACCTTGTCGTCGGGCACGCCGATCTCGGCCAGGACCGCCCACTCGTGCGCGTGGCGCGGGTTGGCACCTTCGAACAGGACCGTCGCGGGTTTCGCCTTCCACACCAGATCGGCGATGTCGGCGATCGAGATGTCGCAGTGGTGCGGACCCGGATAGTTGCCCCAGCAGAGGTGCATGCGCAGCTGCTCGGTCGGGATGTTGCGGACCGCGTGGTTGAGGGCCTCGATGTTGATCGCGATCGTGCGGCGGAACTCGTCGTCGTCCATGTCGGCGTACGCGGAATGGCGACCCATGGCGAGGTCCGGACAGTCGAGCTGGACCGTCGCGCCGGCCTCGGCGATCGCCTCGTACTCCGCCCGCATCGCCTCGGCGATGGCGAACACGTACGACTCGTGGTCGGGGTAGTGCTCGTTGCCGAAGAACAACGACACGACCCCCGGCGATGCGGCGCTGGAGAAGATCGGGTGGCCGTCGGCCGCCGCCACCAGACGATCCATGTCGTCGATCGCGGGCTGCGGGTCGGCCACCGAGATCGGTCCGGTGCACGCCGGCGCGGATCGCTTGCGGCGGCCGGGGTTGCTCGCCACCAACTCGGCGCTGCGCGGGAAGTCGACGAGGTCGGCGAAGTGGTAGCTCTGCACCGACTCGCCCTCGAATCCGGCCAGTCGATGTTGCACGTAGGTGGCGTACGACGGCTTCGACATCTCACCGTCGTTGACCACCGAGATGCCGGCGTCGACCTGCCGGCGCACCACCTCGCGCACCGCGTCGTCGATCTGCTCCTCGAGCGCGTCGGCGTCGACCGGGACACCGTCGGCCGCGGCCCACATCGTCGTGACGAGCCGGTCGGGGCGCGGCAGGCTCCCGGTGTGGGTGCACCTGATCGTTCGTTCGGTCATCGACGGTTCGCCTTTCGCGTCGCCTTGCGGGTCGAGTTGAATGGACTTGGCAAGATCAGTAGCGTACGCACAGCGGCGAGATGTCCGCTGCACGGGCAGCGATCGATCGACGACGACTGGAACGAGGGATCCATGATGACCGACACCACGACCACCGACACCACCGACCAGACACCGCACGACCGCAGCCGGCCGCGCTGCGCCTCCACCACACGGCCTACGTCACCAAGGACCAAGCGGCGACGCGGGCGTTCTACGAGGACATCCTCGGGTTCCCGCTGCTCGCCACCTGGGCCGAGGCCGACGAGCTGTTCGGAGCCGAGCGCGTCTACTGCCACACCTTCTTCGGCCTCGCCGACGGCAGCGCACTCGCCTTCTTCCAGTTCGCGAACAAGGCCGACCAGGATCTCTTCGATCCGGACCTCACCCCGTCCCCGTTCCGGCACATCGCCATGAAGGTCGACGCCGAGGGTCAGGCCGCCATCGCCAAGCGACTCGAGGAGGCGGGCTGGAAGCCGGAGGGCACCTACGTGCTCGAGCACGGCTACTGCCGCTCGCTCTACACCGAGGACCCGAACGGGATGCTCCTCGAGTTCACGGTCGACGTGCCCGAGGCCGACGAGCTCAACAAGCTGCGGCGGGCCGATGCCCACGAGACCCTCGAACGGTGGCTGGCCGGCGACCACACCGGCAACAACCCGTACCGCTAGTTCTTGCGGTCGGCCTCGACTCCGTCCGGCGAAGCAACGGGGAGACGTGACAGGTTCGACCACTCCTCCGTCACGGCCCGAGCGGTCGACAGCAGGAAGGGAAGGTAGTCACCGGTGAGTGTGTCGATCGAGGTCTCGGCCGCGTGCACGGTGACGTTCATCGCGGCCACGGTCCGACCGTCGCGGTCGCAGATCGGCGCGGCGATCGACCGGATGCCGAGCGACAGCATCTCGTCCGACAGCGCCCACCCGCGTTCGCGGATCTCGGCCAGGTCGTCGTCGAGCTCGGCGCGCGACAGCGTGACGCGCGGGATGACCCCCGACCGCGAGGGCGTGGCCAGCACCTCCTCGAGGTCGTCGCGGGCGAGATCGGCGAGCAGCACCCGGCCCATCGACGTGGCGACCGCCGGGAACAACGTGCCGATCGAGACGGCGAGCGCGATGATCTTCGGCACCGGGACACGGGCGGTGTACACGATGTCGCTGCCGTCGAGTTGCGACATCGAGCTCGACTCGCCGGTGTGGCCCACGAGCGTGACGAGATGCGGCCGGGCGACGTCCCAGATCCCCTGCGCGGCGATGCCGGCCGTACCGAGTCGCAGCACCTGGGTGGTCAGGGAGAACGAGCCACCGACCGAGCGCACGTACCCGAGTTGTTCCAGCGTCAGCAGCAGTCGGCGTGCCGTCGGGCGGGCAAGTCCGGTCCGGCTGGCGACATCGCTGACGCTCAGCTCGAGCGACGTCGGTCCGAAGCACGTGATCACGTCGAGCCCGCGGGCGAGCGCCTCGACGAATTCACCGTTGCCGGTGTCGGCCCGACTCCGGCGGCTGTCGTTCACCACGACGGTCCCCGCCCACCCCTCGCCCGCCCACACATTGCCAAACCAGCCCGTGAAAGTGACCCCACGATGACCGACTCCCCATCCGTCACGAGCCACGAATCACCTGAAGACTCGGGCGGCGATTCGCGACGCGGTCCGCTCGACGGGCTGATCGTCGCCGACCTGTCCCGCGTGCTCGCCGGCCCGTACTGCTCGATGCTGCTGGCCGACCTGGGGGCGACCGTGATCAAGGTCGAGAGCGCCGACGGCGACGACACCCGCACGTGGATGCCCCCCGAGAAGGACGGCGTGTCCACGTACTTCATGTCGATCAATCGTAACAAGCGCTCGATCGTGCTCGATTTCCGCGATCCCGACGACGTCGCGCTCGTTCACGAATTGTTCCGCCGGTCCGACATCGTGCTCGAGAACTTCAAACCGGGCGCACTCACGAAGTTCGGGTTGGACTACGAGGCGGCGCGGGCGATCAACGCGTCGTTGATCTACCTCTCGATCAGTGGGTTCGGCACCGCCGAGGGCAGTTGGCTGCCGGGCTACGACCTCGTCGTCCAGGCGGTCTCCGGGTTGATGAGCCTGACCGGCGCCCAGGACGGTCCCGCCTTCCGCGCCGGCATCTCGGTGTTCGACGTGATGACCGGACTGCACGGCACGATCGGCGTCCTGGCGGCGCTCAACCAACGGCGCGACACCGGCGAGGGCCAGCACGTCGAGGTGAACCTCCTGTCGTCGGCGATGTCGGGGCTCGTCAACCAGACGGGGGCGTTCGTGGCCGGCGGCGTCGTGCCGCACCGGATGGGGAACGAGCATCCGAGCGTCTACCCGTACCAGACGATGCCCACCAAGGATCGTGACATCATCATCACCGCGGCGAACGACCGCCAGTTCCGGTCGTTGTGCGAGGTGCTCGACGTTCCCGAACTGGCCGACGACGAACGCTTCCGGCTCAACGCCGATCGCACGGCGAACCGGGCCGAGCTCCATCCCCTCCTGGTCGAACGTCTCGCGACGTGGACTGCCGACGATCTGTTCGTGGCGCTCAACAAGGTCGGGGTGCCGTGCGGTCCGGTGAACTCGATCGCCGAGGGGGTCGAGCTCGCCGAACGCCTCGGTCTCGCAACCGCGGGTCACGGTCGGATCCGGCGATCGTGAGGTCGACGTGGTCCGCAACCCGATCACGTTCAGTGCGGCCGACATCCGCTACACGTCGGCGCCGCCGGAACTGGGCGAGCACTCCGACGAGATCCGTGACTGGCTGTCGCAGCCATGACCGACTCACCAGAGGAGACGTCGATGACCGTACTCCAGCTGGCACGCCAACCGGCATGCCGACCTACCGCACGGGGCTGGGCGCCTCCGACGCCGACCACATCTGGCTCCTCGGACACGACCTGGGCGCCGACCTCCTCGGCAAGGTCACGTTCGGTGAGCTGGCGTACTGGATGGTGGCGAAGCGTCGGCCGACCGAAGGTCAGCGGGTCCTGTTCGAGGCCGTGCTGGTCGCGCTCGCCGACCACGGGTTCACCCCCACGGCGATCGCCGCTCGCGTCACGCTACCTGAGCGCACCCGATTCGCTCCAGGGGGCGATCGCCGCCGGCCTGCTCGGCGGTGGCTCGCGCTTTCTCGGCGTCACCGAGAACTCGGCCAACTTCCTCCACGACGTGATCGCCGGCCTCGATCCGCTCCCGAGCGACGACGATGGATGGGACGAGGTCAGCGGCCGCGGTGGTCGCCGAGACGAAAGCGGCCGGCCGGTTCGTGCCCGGCCTCGGACACCCGGTGCACAAGCAGGGCGACCCGCGCACGCCGGTGTTGTTCCGGCTGGCACGCGAGCACGAAGTGTTCGGACCGCACCTCGCGCTGTTCGAAGCGATCGGACGGGTGCACCCCGACATCCTCGGTCGCACGTTGCCGCTCAACGGTGCCGGCGTGTGCGGCGCGGTGCTCGCCGACATCGACCTGCCGCTCGGCGTCACGCGGGGCTTCGCCCTGCTGGCGCGTTGTGCCGGACTGCTCGGCCAGCTCGCCGAGGAGATCGTCGATCCGATCGGCAACGACATCTACATGAACATCGACCGCAACACCGACTACCAGCCTCCCCGCGACTGAGAACCGTCCCCAAGCTCCGTCCCATCGGCGTGGCGATCGGATGACCATTCCCCGGACAGCAAGGTGCCCGGTCCCTCGCTCGTGGGCGGAAGCGAAGAGGGACCGGGCGGACCAAGGTGCCCGTCTCCGTCGCTCGCACGGGATGTGCGAGGCGACCGGCACACACATGTTTCCGTAAGTAAACGCGACCTCGCCGTGAGGAACCCTTGAGAATCCTTTTGATGATCCGGCTTCGAAGGCTGAACGGCGACAGCGCCGAGTGTGGCAGTCGCCAGCGAGTCGACGACTGACGGGTCGTTCGCCGCGCGGTCCAGCCGCGCCTCAGGGGCAGGGCAAGGGTCGGGTGGTCGCGGTCGGGATCACGTAGGGACCTTCGGGCACCACCGCGACTCGAGCGGTCGCCCGATCGGCCGACGCTGGCGAGCACCGCTTCGGCGACCGAACCGGTGGTCTCGACGCCGGTGATCGCCCGATCGGCCGGCGTCAAGCCGTCGCTGTACAGGTGCACACGACCCGCCCGCAGCGCCTTCAGCAACATCTCGGTCTGCCACTCGTCGATCGCCGCGTACTGCTTGGCGCCGATCTCGTCGAGGAATCGTTCGGGGCCGATCTCCACGAGTCGTCGCTGCGACGCGGCGAACTCCGACGATCCGAAGCCCTGCTCGCACGCCGACGCGACGATCAGGTCGCCGCCCGGTTCGAGGATGCCCAACGCGCCGACCATCCCCTTCACGGTCTGGTAGTAGGTGGTGTCGAGCGGATAGCCGGCCGCACTGGTCACCACCGTGTGGAAGCGTTCACCCACCTCGATCTCCGCCGCGGCGCGGATGAACTCGACGGCCGCGAGATGGCTCTCGACGATCTCGCCGAAGTTGACGAAGCACAGCCGTCGCTCGTCGTCGATCACCGTGTTGAGGGCGAACGCGCCACCCACCATGCGCACGATCTCGAGTTGCTCCTCGTGCAACGGATTGCCGTCGAGCACACAGTTCGCCGCGCTCGGGTGCTCCATGAAGCGGGCGCTGTGGAACGTCGTGATGGTCGGCGCACCGGCGACCCCGGGAGCGATGACCTTGCGCCCGCCGCTGTACCCCGCCATGAAATGCGGTTCGACGAGGCCGGTCGCGATCCGCACGTCGGCCTCGACGAACCGGCGGTCGATCGACACCGGGGTGCCGCGGGTGGGAGTGACGCCGAGGTCGACGTGCGCGTCGGCGTCACGGGCGATGTGGTTGGCGACCACGACGGTGTCCATCACCCACGGGTCGCCGATGACCTCGGCGAGTTCGGCGCCTTCGTTCGGTCGATGGAGTCCCGTCGCCACCAACACCGTGATCGCCTCGGGCGCGATGCCCGCATCGAGCAATGTCCGGATGAGCGGGGGCAGGAACAGGCCGTTCGGCACCGGCCGCGTGACGTCGCACACCAGGATGCAGGCGCTGCGTGCCCCGCGGGCCGCGTCGGCCAACGGGATCGAACCGACCGGTCGGGTGAGCGCGTCGGCGATCGCCGCCGCGGGATCATCGAGGATCTTCATCGGACGCTTGGTCACGACGGTGACGTCGAGCTCGTCCGGCAGGCCGACCGCCAACGTGCCGCGGCCGTAGTTCAGCCCGATCTCCACGTCACGCACCGTACGCCAGGCGCAGTCCCGGGCGTGTCCCACTCGACGGCGACGAGGCGGCCGGTGCCGGACAGCGTGACGAAGGCCGTCGTCAGGTCGGGCCCGCCGAACGCGATGTTCGTCACCATCGGGTCGTCGAACGGCAGGTAACGGTGCCCGCTCCCATCGGGTTCGACGACGCACAGCCCGTCGCCCAGCGCGGCGACCACCGGCCGGCCGTCGGCCTGCACGGCCAGTGAATCGAAGTAGCCGATGCTGTTGACGAGGCATCGGCCGGGGTGGTTCTCGATGAAGCGGATCTCGTTGGCGTCGCTGATCACGCCCGGTCCCGCCAGCTCGATCGCCCAGACGTGTCCCCCGACGGTCTCCGAGACGTAGAGCACCGATTCGTCCGGTGACAGGCCGATGCCGTTCGCCATGTTGAAGTTGCCAGGGACGCGGGTGATCGACGAACCGTCGGGCCGCGCGTAGTAGACCGCGCCGTAGTCCTGCACGCCAGGCCGGGTCTTGCCCATGTCGGTGAACCAGAAGCCTCCCGTCGAGTCGAAGACGAGGTCGTTGGGGCCGCGCAGGTTGGCGCCGTCACACGTCTGTGTAGACGGTGGTGATCGTCCCGGTGTCGAGGTCGACGCGGTCGATCGAGCCGGTCGTGTAGTTCGGCGGCTGCACCGACCCGGTCGCCGGGTCCTGCGGGATCCACACGCCATCGGCGACCTCGTGCCACCAGAAGCCACCGTTGTTGCACACGTACACGAAGCCGTCGGGGCCGATCGCCGCGCCGTTCGGGCCGGCGCCGAGCGGGTCTCCCCACTCGGTGACGGTGGTCCGCGCGCCGTCGGGCGCGACCCGTGTGAGCCGGGCGGCGCGGATCTCGACGAGGAGCACCGACCCGTCGCTCATCGCCACCGGCCCCTCGGGGAACCACAGGTCCTCCGCGAGCGTTCGGACAGGCGGGCTCACGTCTCGATGGTAGGTGATGTGGGTTTCTGGAGATTGGTTGATCGAACGATATATTTCGTATTTGGTTGTTAACTCGTACACATGATCGCTATCCTTTGATCATGTTTGCAGACGTCGTCGAGGAACTGATGGGACTCGATGACGCCCAGGTGACCGAACGGTTCCGCGAACTGGAACTGCGTCGCCGCCGCGACGAAGCCGAGCTGTTGGCGTTGATCGCCGTGGCCGACGCCCGTGGCGTGTACGCAGCAGATGGTCATCTCACCGTGAAGGGCTGGCTGCGAGCGCAACGCCAACTGGTCACCGGCCGAAGCCAACTCGGCCCGCCGCAAGGCCCGCCTGGTGAACGAGCACCCCACCGTCGGTGACGCACTCCTGGACGGGCATCTCGGCGTCGCCCAGGTCGCCGAGCTGGCACGGGTGCGGGCGAACCCGCGCTGTGGTGACCGGTTGGGTGAAGTGATCGATCAGCTCGTCGACCACGCCGAACAGTTGCCCTACGGATCGTTCTGCAAGGTCGTGAAGCGTTGGGAGAACCTCACCGACGCCGACGGCGCCCACCACGACGCCGAGACCACCGAGGAACGACGTACGGCGTCGTTGCATCCGGTCGACGGAGGGATCGATCTACGCGCCAGCGGTGGATCGGCGATCACAGCGGGGTTGATGACGAAGATCTTCGATCAGTTCGTCGAAGACGAGTTCCGCGCCGACGTCGCCGCCCGCGACGAACAACACGGCAAAGATGCGCCCGCCTCGCTGCTGCCACGCACCGCCGCCCAACGCCGCTTCGACGCGATCGCCAAGATCTTCGAGACCGCCGCCGCGATACCCGCCGGCTCCACGATGCCCGGCCTGGTGCTCGACATCGTCGTGTCCCAGGAACGCTTCGAGCACGAGCTCGCCAAGTACGGGCTGATCGACGCGATGAACGGGCCGTACACCGGCATCACCGACGACCTGCTGCACCAGTACTGCGAAACCGAGAACGGGATCGCGGTGATCGGCCACGACATCATCCGCGCTGCGCTCACCGGCCACGTGCGACGCTTCGTCATCGACGGACAAGGTCTCGTCGTCGACGTCGGACGCAAACGACGCCTCTTCACCGGTGCCGCCCGTCAAGCCCTCAAGGTGATGATCGACGGCTGTGAGCACATCGGTTGCGACATCCGCCCGACCAGTTGCCAGATCGACCACATCGCCGAATGGCTCCGCGACGGCGGCACCACCGACCTCGTCAACGGCGCCCTCAAATGCTCGACCCAGAACCGGACCAAACACCGGTTGGGGATCACCGAAACCCGCGACGCCAACGGCACCCTCGTCCAATACCGACGTGACGGCACCCCGATCCTGCCCGTCGGCCGCCGACTACGACACCACGAACCCGGCACCGGACACCGGACATTGGACACCGGACATTGGGACCCGTCGGAAACCTCGAATCGAGTACGTGTCCACGGAACAACCGTGGATCATCCAACACCTACGCCTCGTCGCCTGATCCTGGTCCGAGCAACCACTCCCGCAGCAGCGCGGTGACGGCATCGGGTTGTTCGACGGTCACCATGTGACCGGAGCGGTCGATGATCTCGAGTCGGGCACCGGTCATCGCCGCCGTGATCGTCTCGTGCTGCGCGACCGGGCTCCACTCGTCCTGCCGGCCGACGATCACGAGGGTCGGCACGGTGATCGTGGCCAGCAGCGGAGTGGCGTCGGGGCGGCGCGAGCAGGGCACGGATCTGTCGGGCGTGCAGCTCGGGTGTCGCCCGCCCCACCATGGCGATGAGCGGCCCCATGATCGTCGGATCGTCGCGGCGAGCGGGATGGACCATCGGGGGCAGCCATTCCGCGGCGAGCGCCTCCATCCCCTCGTGGGCCGACACGTCGAGCAGCGGTTGCCGGCTGGCGGGTTCGTCCGGTCCGGCCGGATGGGCCCCCGTGTCGAGGACCACCAGCGACCGGACGCGCTCGGGCGCGAGGCGCCACACCTCGAACGCCACTCGCCCACCCATCGAATGGCCGACGACGTGCACCGGACGGCGCATCGGATCATCGGCGACGAGGTCGAGCGCGGCGCGGGCCATGTCGGCGAGATCGTCGAGCTGCGAGAAGTCGGCGATGGTGACGTCGGCGATGTCGGCGAGACCGTCCACCTGTGCCTGCCAGATGGTGTGGTCGCACAGCAGGCCCGGCAGCATCAGCACGGCGGCGCGCGGCGCGTCCATCGGCCGCTACCCGGCGAACGCAGTAGCCAGCGCCGACGCCGCGTCGGCGACCGCCCGGTTGGCGACGTCGACGGCGCCGCCCATCGTGAGGAAGGCGTGGATCGTGCCGTCGTAGCAGGAGTAGGCCACGGGCACGCCGCTCGCCCGCAACACCGCCGCGTACGCCCGGCCCTGATCGACGAGCGGATCGTGGCTCGCGGCGAGGATCGTCGCGGGCGCGAGCCCGCTGTGGTCGTCGGCGTGGATCGGGGAGACCCGCGGGTTCGTGAGGTCGTCGCCGGCATGAGCGGCATGCATCGACGCGATCATCGGCAGGTTGACGAAGGCGTCGATCGTCACCATGCTCTCCGACCGGTTCGCTCCGTCGACGTCGGGATAGACGAGCAGTTGGTGGACCGGCTGGGGCAGACCGAGGCGCTTGGCATCGAGGCACACCGCGGTGGCGAGATAGCCGCCGGCACTGTCGCCCCCGACCGCGATCCGTGACGCATCGCCGCCGATCTCCTCCGCGTGCTCGAGGCACCACTGGTACGCGGTGACCGCGTCGTCGAGTGGTTGCGGGAAGGGATGCTCGGGCGCCAGCCGGTAGTCGACGTTGACGACGATGCAATCGGCCGCCGCCGCCAGCGCGGTGCACAGCGGCTGGAACTCGTCGGCTCCGAGCAACATCAGCCCGCCACCGTGGAAGTAGACGAGCACCGGCAACGGTTCGTCCGACCGATGTGGCTTGTTCACGATGCAGGGAATGTCACCGTTCGGCCCCGGGATCACCCGCTCCGCGATCGACGCCATCTGGACCAGCGGGGGACAGAGCGCACGATGACCGCCGCTCGCACCGGCGCGTACCTCGTCGAGCGACGGCGGTTCGTCCGGCTGCGGCTGGGCGGCCATCGCGTCGAGCACGGCTCGGATCTGCGGATCGATGTCGGTCATGGTCGGACCACCTCTCGTGTGTGCATCAGTCGGCGAGCCCGAGGCCCCATCCGCCGTCGATGACGATCTGCTGCCCGGTCACGTAGGCCGATGCCGGCGAGGCGAGGAACAGCGCCAGGCCCTTGATGTCGTCGGGGAACCCGACGCGGTGCATCGGGATGTCCTTGGCCATCGCTTCCTGGGCGGCGGGTTGCTTGGCGTGACCGCCGCCGATGTTGGTGACGAAGAAGCCCGGGGCGATGGCGTTCACGGTGATGCCGTAGGCGGCGAGTTCGAGTGCCACGTTGCGCGTCAGGTGGGCGCAGCCCGCCTTGGCCGCCATGTACGCCGCGCCGATCACCGGCTTCGGTCTTGATCGCGGCCAGCGACGTGGTGACGATGATCCGACCCGATCGCTGCGGCCGCAGATGTCGAGTGGCCGATCTGATCGTGGCGAACACACCGTTCAGGTTGACGTCGATGACCCGGTTCCAACGTTCGTCGGTCGTACGAGCTCGATCGCGCCCTCGTCGTTGCGCGGCCGCTCGGCGCCCGCCCACCCGCTGACGAAACCGGGACCGGAGTCGATGCCCGCGTTGGCGAACGCGACGTCGAGCCGCCCGTGGGCCGCGACCGCGGCGTCGAAGGCGGCATCGAGGCGGGCGTGATCGGTCACGTCGACGACATCACCGCGGACGTCGTGGCCCGCGCCGGTGAGGCGCGCGACCTCGGCCTCGATCGCCGTGCCGTCGACGTCGAGGATCGTCACCGACGCACCGTTCTCCGCCAACGCCTCGGCGAACGCCAAGTCCCGAGCCCGCTCGCGCCGCCGGTGACGACGACGCCGTAGCCCTCGACGTTGAACAGGTCGGAGATCGTCATCGACTCAGGCCGGCGGCGTGGCGTCGACGAGATCGAGCAGCACCCACTGCTTGCCGTCGCTCGGCCCGATCAGCTCCTGGCCGGCCGCTCGCCACATCCCTGGCCCCGACGTGATGTGTTGGGTGCCGGCGTGCACGTCGCGGACGATGCGTTCGATCGGGCTCGACTTGCGCAGGGCGGTCGTGCCGCCCGAGAGATAGACGAAGTTGGCGACATCGGCGAGCGCGTTCGTGATGTTGCCGAGCGCGATGCGGACCAGCGTGTCTTCGCGGACGGTGATCGCGCGGCCCGCTTCGATCGACGCCTCGACGTCGGCCCATGACTGGTTGACGAACGCGACCGCGGCGCGGAAGCGGGCCTCGGTCTTGGCGAAGTCGGTCCGGAACGCATCGGAGTCGGCCAGCGATCCGGGTCGTCCCCGCTTGGTCCGCACGAGTTCGGTCAGCTCGTCGAGCAGGCGCCGCCCGACGCCGGACGCCCAGCCGGAGTGGCACACGACCGCGATGCCGATGATCCCGAGGCGGTAGAGCGAACCGCCGTGCAGCGGTTCGCGGGTGAACGCGAAGTGGCAGTAGTCCTCGGGGACGAAGACGTCGGTGAGCGTGTAGTCGATGCTCCCGGTCCCGCGGAGTCCCATGACGTCCCAGCTGTCGAGTGCCAGCTCCGCCTTGTCGACCGGTACGACGAAGATGCGTGGTTCGCCGGTCTCCTGGATGATGCCGAGGGTGTGGATGTGGTCGCCGTGCCGCAGGCCGGAGGCGAAGCTCCACGATCCGCTCAGGAGGTAGCCGCCGTCCACCGTCGTCGCGGTGCCGGGGGCGGTCCCCTGGCCGGCGATCACCGGGCAGCGCCCTTCCCCGAACAGTTCCTTGATCGCCGTCTCGCCGAGGTACGACCCGGCCACCCCGATCGAGAGTGAGCCGGCCATGTGCACCCAGCCGGCGGACGGGTCGCCGTAGGCGGTGAGCGCGAGCACCTCGAGTGAATCGCGAGGGCCGAGCTCGAACCCACCGAGCTCCTCCGGGACCCACATCTTGAAGAGCCCGGCCTCGTCGTACGCGGCCACGACCTCCGGCGCCAGCTTGCAGTTGGCGTCGGCGTACGCGGCGTGTTCGTCGAGGAGGGGGATGATCGCCTTGGCGCGCTCGGCGAGCGGTGTCGAAGCCGTCAATGTCGTGTCCATGTTCGCTCCTGCTCTTGTGATCTGGGCTGGCTCGTGATCTGGGCTCGTTGGCCGTCCGGTGGATCGCGCGGTCACGCTCGAGACGTGACCGGCTCCACCCCGCGGAGCGCCCGACTGTCGGACAATTGTCCACGCGTAGTCTTCGGGCGAAGTCTTCCCGAGAGGTCCCGCGGTGTCAACGGGCGCGGCGACCGGTACCGACGTACCGATCACCGCGCGACCGTTCTCAAACGGTGGTCGTGGCGGTCGACCTCGTCACGCCGGCGTCGACGTGTGACGGCACCGACGGGTTCCACAGCAGACCGAGGAACACGCCGTAGATGAGGTGCCAGATCAGGATCCCGAACGGCAGCTTCCAACCGTCCGGACCGTCGAACAGGAACAACCCGAAACCCTGGTTGGGCACGTAGGCGTAGGGCACGAGCAGCCCGGCGCTGATGATCGACATGATGACGGCGTAGGACGCACCGTTGAGGATGTTGTTCTTGAAGAATCGGGCGACGTCCTCGCGGTACAGGATCCCCCAGAGCATCGCGAAGACGATGCCGTTGATGAAGTGCAACGAGTGGCCGACGAAGAAGGCGTCGCTGGTCACGGCGAAACCCTCGACCGCCGTTCCGTTGAAGCCGTCGACGATCGTCGTGCCGAGGATGCCGTTGTAGAGCGGCCACGGCAGCACCGGGATCCCGATCGCCGGGAAGACGTATCCGAAGTAGGTCCCGAGTTGCGTGGCGACGATGCCGACCACGAACAGGCTCAGGATCGGTTTGTTCTCGACCCAGTCCTGCCAGCGAGCAGACGGCTGTCCGGGATGTGCGTATGACATGTGTGAACCCCCATTCACCTGGACCGGATGTCCATTGGGTGGACAAGGTACCACCTGGCGGTCAGGCGGTGAGGGAGGGAGGCTGCGCCAAACGTGTCAGCCGCGGTGGGCGAGCGCTGGCATGATCGTGTGCGAGCGGGCGCACCAGGGTGCGATGTACCGGTCGATCAACTCCCCCGGGGATCGTCCCGCATCGATCGCCGCGGCGATGTCGGTCGCCTCCACCGACGGGCTCACATCCAGCGACGCCGCTGCCGCACGACAACTCACATACGCACTCCGCGCCAGATCACTCCGCCCCAGAGCCCAATTCGAAATCATGATCGTCTGGAACGCATGCTCCGAATACGGCGCGAACCGCAACGCCTCCTCACTGTGCCGCACCGCGCACGCATAGTGACCGACCATCACACTGTCGTGCGCCAGCGCCATGTGCGCCCGCGAAATACGACCCTGATACACGTGCCGTTCCCACTGCGCCCACGGCGCATACGGCTCGTCTTCGAGCAGATCACCCGACGCCAACGCCACGGCATCCGACAACAGATCACGGCGAGTGGCGACATCAGCCTGCTCGGCCCGCACGACGAGGGAGTCGAAACGATCGAGATCGACCGAGATCTCCGACGTGTCAAGACGGTACGCGTGCGTCTCGGTCACGATCACCCGCCTCGGCTCACCCGAGCCCTCACACAACCGGCGGCGCAGCAAACTCACGTATTGCTCGATCGTCCCCGCCACGTTCTTCGGGGGCGCCGTCTCCCACAACGCGTCAGCCAACACGTCCTTGTTGACACTCTTGCCTCGCGCCAACAACAACAGCTCGAGCACGCCCTTCGGTTTCGCACCCCCGAAATCCCGACCCCGCAACGTTCGCTCCGCAGTGGTCACCACCAGCGGACCCAACAGCGACACATTCATCACCAATGGAGCCAAATGCGCTACATGCATTCCTCGCCCTTCCCACCAACTCTGGGAGGCGACGATGACACACGCTCACACGCGTCGCGTTTCCGCCCCACAGACCGTCCTTCGTCCGCGGACGAACTTACCACTCGCGACGGTCGCGGTGTGTTAAGAAACGCGCACAATTCATCGGGGTAGGGAGGACGTCATGACGAAGTCGAGAGCGAGCCGTTCCTCAGCCACGGAGGGTGGCGAAACCGACGGAGCTGGTGGACGCCGTTGGGCGGATGTGCGCAGTCGTCGCGACACGTGCCGCTCTGGTCGCCGCGATCATCTTCGGTCTGATGCAGCTGGTTCCGTACGGCTGGTGGCACGACAACCCGCCCGTGATTCGAGGTGCGCCCTGGCCGGACGCGGCGAGCGAGCAGATCGCGCGAACGTCGTGCTACTCGTGCCACAGCAACGAGACCGAGTGGCCGATCTATTCGTACGTCGCCCCGATGTCGTGGATGGTTCGCTACGACGTCGAACGAGGTCGTGACGAACTCAACTTCTCCGACTGGGACAGCGGCGACGCCGACGATGCGATCGAGATGATCGAGGAAGGCGAGATGCCGCTCGACCGTTACCTGCTGATCCATCGTGATGCTCGACTCGACGAATCCGAGCGGGACACCCTCATCGCTGCGCTCGAGTCCATGTCCGACGACGACGACGACAGAGGCGGCGGGGACGACGATTGACACCACCAGATCGAAGCCGTTGGCCTCGAGATCCGGACGGGGCGGCACCGCTGTCGAGTCTTCGGACTCGTGACATCGCGGTTGCCTGCCCTGACGCGGGCCGGGGAAGCGGACGGAGCTTCCCCGACCCGGGTCGGGCGGACACGAGCCGGGGAAGCTGACGGAGCTTCCCGGGCCCATGTCGGACCGACGTCAGCCTGCGCTCAGAAGGCGCCGCTGACGTCGATGATCAGGTGCGTCGTCGCCGAGGAGAAGACGCAGATGGATCCGGTAGAGCTGAGCGTGGCGATCGCCGTGTTGGCGATCGGCTGCCCGGCCACGTAGTTGAGGTTCGACGACGTTCGGCAGCGTCCCGCAGGCGTACACGGTGAGGTACCCGTCCGCCTGTGGTTCCGCCGCCGTCACCGTCAACGCCGCCGCCACCGCTCCGGGGATCACCCCGCCGAGCGGGAACCTCGACGAACGTGCCCGCCTCCACCAGCATCCGGAGTTCCTTGACGGGTGTCGAGCACCCGTGTCGGAGTCAGGGCGGTGTACGCGGCTCCCGCCGCGAACGAACCGGAAAGGTCGACCAGCAGGTGGGTCGGTGCACTGTTGAAGATGCACACCGCTCCCGCTCTGCCCGATCGTCGCCAGCACCGCTCCCGGGATCGTCTGGCCGGCGACGAAGTTCAACGACGACGCTGTCGGCTGCGTCTGCACCACACGGGAACACCGTGAGGTACCCGCTCCGCCCCCGCATCGACGGCGGTGACGTTGAGGGCGGCTGCCTTCGCGTCGCCGGCGACCCCGTTGGCCCCGGTCACGGGCACCTGGGTGACCGTGCCCGCCGGCACCACGGCACCGCTGCGGGTGTCGAGGAGACGCACCGGTGTGATGGCGTTGTAGGCGAAGCCCGCCGGCAGGTAGCCGCCGACGTCGACGATCAGCTCGGCGCCGATCGAGTTGAACAGACAGATCGTGCCCGCTGCGCTCGGCTTGGCGAGCACCGCGTTGGCGATCGTCTGACCCCCGACGAAGTTGAGGTTCGACGTGTTGGGCTGCGCCGCGTCACACGGGTAGACCGTGACGAAGCCGGCACCCGTGGTCCCGGTGGCGGTGACGTTGAGCGACACCGCCGCCGCATCAGCCGGCACGCCGGCTGCGGCCAAATTGACCGTCGTCATCGAACCCGTCGGCACCACACCCGCAACGAAGCGTGTGTCGAGCGACCGGAACGGCGCCGACAGCCCGACGAACTCGTCCGGCGTCACCACCGTCACAGGCGGCACCAGCGGCGGCACCACCGGCACCAGCGGCGTCACCACTGGCACCACTGGCACCACCGGCACCACCGGGTTCGCCGGCGCCACCGGTGCCGTTGCAGCACCGATCACCTGCTCGGGCACATCGAAGCCGTCGATGAAGGTCACGACCGCCCGCAGCGGCGATCCGACCACGCCGTTCGAGGGAGTGAACGTGTCGCCCACGTCCCCACTGGCGTCCAATCTCCGTCGAGTCTCCGCTTCCCACGTGGTGGTGAAGACCGTGGTCGGGCCGAAGCCGTCGGGATCGTCGATTGCTCCGGGTGACCGTGAGCAACTGGTCCTCCGTCGGCGTCGGTGTCGCTGATCACGACGTCGCCGGTGGCAGCGGTGTTGAACACCGCTCCCAACTCGACGGTGCCGTCGGCGAACGTGAGCCGCTCGATGTTCCACAGCGTGTCGATGCCGTCGGTGGCCGTACCACGGGCATGCGTGACGGTCACCGACCCGTCGTCGTTCTCGAGGAAGTCGTAGCTGGCCTCCACATCGGAGAACACCGCCGCGTCGACGAAGTCGCCGGCCGGTGGCGGAGTGACGATCGAGCGGAAGATGCTGATCGAACCCGGGTTGATCGTGCCTGCGGCCACCGCGGACCGCATTGCCGTGGTCATGCCCGGGTACCGCGTGGCCCCGACCTGCAGCTCGGCGTTGAGCCACCGGTCACCGTCGATGATGTCATCCCCGCCGCGACCCTCGATGATGTCGGAACCGGCACCGCCGAGGATGATGTTGCCACCCGTGAACGACGTCGCACCGACGGGGAGCAGCGTCAGCGAGCCCGTTGATGCGGGCGATGCCCGCTGCGGTGAGCTCATGTCCGCTCAGATCGTTCTCCGGGTCGACTTCGCCGAGGGTGGCGCGGTCGTCGCCGCGAAGGATGTCGTTGAAGTTCCAGCCCGAGAGGGCCTCGACCCGGTCCATGCGGTCACGGTTGGTCTCCACCGACGGCAGCGCCGCCACGGTGAGTCCCATGTCGGTGTTGCCCGGCGACGGGTCGCCGCGATGGCTCGCCCAGTCGAAGCCGAGCATGCCTTCCGCTCGTTGGATGCCGCCGCCGAGGAACATGATGTCGTCGCCACCTTCGGCGTCGAAGTCCTGCTCGCCGCCGTCGCTGTCCATGACGTCGTGTCCGGGTTCGTTGGGATCGTCCTGGAACGGGGCGCCATTGTCGCCCTGCAACAGGTTGAACGGTCCGAGGCCGCCTTCGATCCAGTCGTCACCATCGTCACCGAAGACGGTGTCCTCGGCGTCGCCGGCGAAGACGAAGTCGTCGCCAGCTCCGGCGAAGGTCTCGGTCATGTCGTTGCCACCGACGATGAAGTCGTTGCCACGGCCACCCTGGTTGAGGTCGCCGCCGAAGCCCTGACCCGACGACAGGTAGTCGTTGCCGTCGCCGCCCTTCAAGGTGTCGTCGCCGAACAGGTCGGTGAGGAAGTCGTCACCGAGACCGCCGATGAGGTTGGTCGACACCGTCGCCGCCTTCGAGGCGGTCGTTGCCGCCGTTGCCGCGCAGCGTGTCGTCGCCCTCACTGGACCGGATCCGGTCGTCCGGCCGGTGTCCCGGCCGTTGAACACGACGTGCTCGGGTCCGTCGTAGCGGATCGTGCCGTCAGGCATGACGGACCAGCTCGAGCGTCTCGTTGACCGGCCGTCGCGGGGTCGTCGACGATCGGTCCGGTCGCGTTCTGCGCCCGGAGGTCGAAGATGAATGCCGGCCGGGAGAACGAGTCCGCCGGCAGCGCTTCGACGTCGGTGTTGCGCATGATCAGCTCGGCGAACGAGTTGCCCTCCAACTGGGTGAGCATGTTGAGACCGGCGGTGCGGGACAGGTAGTAGAACCGGTCACCGTCCTGCAGGTTCTCCATCTGGTTCTCGAAGACGTAGTTGAACGTCGGGCCGAGCAGCCCGCCGAACACCATCTGCTTCTCGGCGAGGCCGCCCATCCACAGGTCGATGCGCGTCGACACCGGTCGTGGTGACGCCGCTCGGCGGCGACGCGTATGCGACCCGGTCGAGTTGATGAAGTCGTAGGCATCCTGGCCTTCGGCCTGATTGCCGGCGGCCGCGATGTCAGCAGAGTCTGCGCCGCGGCTCGCTTGGCCGTCGGGGCCGGCGGCCGCCGTGTGATCGACGTGTGCGTGCCGTAGGCGGCGATGAAGTTCACCAGCGAGTCTTCGTTCCTCAGGCTGAAGCCGAAGTCCGCCCAGCTGGTGTACGGCACCAGGGCCGGGTTGCCGCTCTCGGCATAGAACGCCCGACGGGCCGCGTTGAGCCCCGGGATCCCGGTGTCGCGAGCGCGTGACGATGTTCAGCGTCGCGAGGTCCAACGGGAGGCCGAGCAGCCGGTTCCGCAGCGCCTCGGTCACGAACTCGTCGAGCTCGTTGCCGACCTGCCGCGTCATGCCTCGGATGATGTTTCCGGCCGCGGTCTCCGGGGTCTGCCGTCGGCGATTGTCGATGAAGGCCTGCGGGTTGAGGAACGCGTCGAGGAGGTCGATGTTGCTCGTCGACGCCGTTCGGCGTCGGTGCGGTCGACGGTCTCGGTGAGCATCGAGTGGCCGAACCGGTACACGGCGTGGGCGAACTCGGCGCGGATCGCCGGGTTGATCTCGGTGTGGTAGCCCGTGCCACCCTCGCCGAACAGGTTGACCATCGGCTGCACCTTGCGGATGAACTCCTCGAACGCGAGGTGCTGGTACTGCATCTCGGTCACGAACCGGGCCGCCTGGAACAGCCGCTCGTTGTAGTCCCAGTTCGCCCGGTCTGCCGACACGGTCGTGCCAGTCGAGGCGCTCGCGCATCGCTGAAGTCGCGCGGGCTTGCAGCATCCCGTCGATCACGTCGACGAGACGGTTGTGCTCGGAGTGGAAGATGTGGTGCACGGTCGTGAGGCCGATGTTCTCGTTGACCCGACCGTCACCGGCGATGAAGTGCGCGTCGAGCATCTCGTCGTCGTACGTCGTGCAGTCGCCGTCGTCGGTCCGGATCGAGGTCCGGCTGGCGATTCAGCCGTGCCGGGTCGATGCCGCGGATCCGGGCCACACTCCTGGGCTGACGCGGCCCGGCGCGGCGTGGTGGGCGATGTCGTCGAGGAACGCGTGGCCCGTCTTCGTCGTGCCAGCGGTGGTGATCGGGTTCTCGCGGGGTGTCCGGAAACGAGTGTGCCGTC
This sequence comes from Ilumatobacteraceae bacterium, assembly GCA_963801795.1. Classification (GTDB taxonomy): domain Bacteria; phylum Actinomycetota; class Acidimicrobiia; order Acidimicrobiales; family Ilumatobacteraceae; genus Sva-07. The sequence goes on along the minus strand of CAWDFZ010000009.1, from coordinate 387,579 downwards.
GTCGAGCACGAGCTGCGGGAAGCCGGTGGCCGGATCCGGGATGAAGTGCCCGTACAGGTCGGCTGCAACGAGCGGGACGTTCGATGACGTCCGTGTCGGCCAGCTCGATGCCGAGCATCGTGCAGCGCCTGCTCCTTGATCGCTGGCCCAGTCGGCCATGCCGTCTGCGCTGGCTGCGCTGCCGGTGATCAGGTGTCCGGTGAGTTCCGGTCCGTCCGGCGCCGAGGTCGTAGTCACGCAGGAAGACCTGGTGCGACGGGTGCGACGTGTAGGTCTGGCTCTGGTCGACGAACGGAGTCGTCTGGTTGGTCGCCTCGCCGTCGACGTGCGACGCCCGGGTGAGGATCATGAACGGCGGGGTGCCCGGTGGCAGCCTCGGCCGACCAGCGGGTCGTCGGCGTCGAGCGGGTACGAAGACCGTGCCTGCGCCTCCCTTGTTGACCAGGTCGAGACCGTGGTCGAAGAACTGGCCGAACAGGGTGAACCACGAGTTGTACGGCGCGGACAGGCCGGTGTCGGTCGCCACGTTCGGGATGAAGTAAGCGAGCCGATTGCACGTCAGCTCGGGATTCGTCACCGGCCGCCGCGGTCGCCGCCGGGTTCGATGGGGTCTGGTCGACGATCAGGTTGCTGATGCGCCGCGGTTCCGGGTCCGACGACCGCCGGTGTCCGGGTTGCCCGGCTGGGGCGTAGTTCGGCGTCGTCTTGAACTGTGCTGGGACGTGACGCGGGAAGACCTGGTCGGCCGCGCCGAACTTCGTCTGGTCCACGCCGATGCTCGCGTCCTTCAACAGGTTGTTGCACGTGCCGTCGACGGTGCGCAGGCCCCACGGGAGCGTGACGCCGACGCCGTTGTCCGGGATCTGATCGAGCCGCAGGTCCGAGCAGCGCGCCACAGAGGCCGGTGTCTCGTCCACGCGTGGCGGTCGTCGTGTGCGCCGACGTGGTTCTCGGCGATCTTGATCTGCTTCAGGATGAACCTGAGGTCGGACGGGTTGAGATTGAACCCCTGTCCGACCGGGGCTTGCGCGCTCACGCTCGGCACGGGGCTGCCCGGTACCGCTACTACTGCCAGGAGGCCGACTGCACCAGCGAGTAGGCCCGCCAGTAGTCCTCGCCTGGGCCGCGCGTGGCCCACTCCCGTTCGCCTTGTCCGCCCGATATGCATTGTTGCTCCTTTGTTGAGACCGATGACCGCTGGGTGGGTTCACCGGGTGTCCGCTGGTGTTCACCGATGACCGCTGGGTGCACCGGGTGTCCGCCTGTTCGCCGGTGACCGCTGGGTGCACCGGGTATCCGCCGTGTTCAACCGATGACCGCTGAGAGTCACCGGGTGACCGCTACATTCGGTCATGCGACTTTCAAGAACCCGTGAGGAACCTTTGAAATACCCTTGATCGTCCAAATTTCTTGGCGCAACGGCCTTGGAAACTCTCAACCTCGATCACAGGTCGAAGGTTGCAGAGCTCAGGTCTGGGCGAGGATCAGCAGCCCGCCCCACAGTGCGAGACCGACGACCAGGAGCCCGTTGAGGACCATCGCGCGGGCCCGGCGATCGAGGCCGACAGCCACCAGAGCGACGAGGGCCACCTCAGCGACGGCGACGCTGAGGTCGAACGGACCGACCGGTTCGAGATTGTGCGGCTCGTGCGACGGTGGTCCGACCGCCACACCGACGCTTCGGCTCGCCACGTAGACGAGCAACACACCGACGTTGACGAGCAATGTCGTGCCGATGACGATCGGCGCCGGCTTGCGCACCGCGGTGAGCACATACGCGAGCTGGAAGATGCCGACGGCGATGAAGAACGCACCAGCGGGCCACCAGGACGACAGGTGGACGGGGGCGGCGACGAGGTGAGCGAGACCCGCGTACGCCGCGACCAGACAGATCACCGTGCGCCGATCGACGTCGAGTGGTCTCCGACGGCGGCTCACACCGAGAGCGGTGGCCTTGAGCGCAGACACGTCGCGGCGAGGCAGTTCAGAGCGGCGGCGCCGGCATGTTGCGGGGTCGTGCGGTGGTGATGGGGTCGGGATCGGTCGGGCCGACGACCCGGAACTGTCCCATCATCGAATGATCTTCGTGCACGAGGTTGTGGCAGTGCATCATGTACCGCCCGCTGTTGGGTCCGAAGTTGGCGATCACACGCACTCGCTCGTTCTCGCCGAGGTAGATCACGTCCTTCGGCCCGAGCTCGTGCGGCATCGGCGGCTCCGGCGCGCCGAGTTTGACACGGCGGTCGAGGATCTTCATGTCGACGAGGTGGACGTGCATCGGGTGGTGCCACCCACCCGAATCGTTGCGCAAGTCCCAGATCTCGGTGGCCCCCAGCGGCACGTCGGCGAGCACCGACTTGAACCGGCTGGCTTCGACGTCCTCCCACCGCTTGCCGTTGATCATCCACTCACCATTGGTGCGCACGAGATCGATGATCCGGGTCGGCGTCGTCGGCGTCGGCTGCAATTTCATCGTCAGGTCCTCGACGTTCATCACGTCGGGCACCGAGTTGTACTCCGTCGACGTGGCCTCGCTGACGACGTCGAACGCCATGACCTTGTCCGTGTTGGCCTCGGCGATGTTGTTGGGGTTGCTCATGTTCAGCAACTGCACACGGGTACCGATCGGGTAGTTGGCGAAGTCGATGACGACGTCGTACCGCTCGGCGTTCCCGTGGCGGAAGCTCGTGACCGACTGTGGATACTCGAGTAGCCCGGCATCGGTGCCGACGATCGTGAACGGCTCGCCGCTGTCGAGTTTCCACCGGTAGTCACGGCTCACCGAGGCCACCAACAGGCGGAAGCGGTACTTGCGCCGCTCCACCTGCATCACCGGCCACGGCCGTCCGTTGACGAGGATCACGTCGCCGTTCATCCCGAGTCGGTGGTCGTCGATCCAGAGGAGCTGGCCGGTGTTCGTGAACATCGCGTCGGTGATCATCAGCGGCACGTCGTACTGATCCCGCGGCAAGGGCAGGGAGTACTCCAACGGATCGTGGATGCAGTAGAACCCGGCCAGGCCGCTGTACACGTTCTGCGCTGTCTTGTGGGCGGCGTGGTCGTGGTACCAGAGGTTCCGGGACTCCTGGAGGTTCGGGAACTGGTAGTCCTTGTACTGTCCGGGGCGTGTGATGTCGTTGGCGTAGCCGTCGTACTGTGGCAGCGACGCCGAGCCGTGCAGGTGCACCGACGTATCCGGCTGGTAGCCGAACGTCGGGTGCTTCGCCGGCAGGGCATTGATGAAGCGCACGACGGACTTTCGCCCGCGTTGCACACTGATCGTCGGTCCCGGAACCATGCCGTCGTAGCACAACATCGTGGTCTGGTAGCCGGGCAGGATCTCGAGTGACTTCGCCTGCATCGTGATCTGGAAGTAGTCGGTCGTGGCGGTCGACCGCACCGGCGCGAGCACGGGCGGAATCGCCAGCGGTACCGAGTACGGGAGCGGCAGCGCGCTCGCCGCCATTCGGTTCAGACTGTCTGCCGACAGGAGTCGTCCGGCGGGCAGCACCAATGCGCCCGTGCCGAAAACGCCAATCTTGATCGCTTCTCTTCGCGTCAGACCCATTGCCCGTCCCTCCGCTTTCCGCTGCCGCTGCCATCAAAGGTAGGGACGCGACCTTTGAAGTTCCTGTGAGTCGCCCGTCACACCTGGCCGACGAGCACGACGAAGCGACTCGGTTGGCGGCGTCGCTTGCAGCGCGCGCCTTCCACGGCCGCAGCGCCCACTGCCAGCCGTACCACGTGCGGTGACGAGCCCATCGGATCCCGAGCTGTTCTCCGATGTCGGCGAGCATCGCGTCGGTCAGGTACTCGATCGAGGCGACGCTGTCGGAGCGCGTCCCGAAGCGACGTTCGAAGTCGGCGTGACGCTCGGCGACCATCTGCCGGCCCGCGTCGTCGCGACCGTAGATCGGTGAGTCCATGATCACCACGACCCCGCCCGGCTTGCAGGACGCGCCGCGCCTCACCGATCGTTCGCACGTAGTCGGTCGAGTAGTGGAGGCTGGCGTTGAACACGACGACGTCGGCCTGCGCGTCGGCGAACGGCAGCGCATCCATCTCCGCCTGATACCGCGGCCACGGCGGCCCGTAGTGGCGCGCCGCGCCGAGACCGTCGTCGTCGTCGACGGTGAGATCGACGGCATGTGGCGAGTGGCCGAGTTCGTGGAGACGGTTCGACAACCATCCGACGCCGGCCCCGACATCGATGACGACGAGACCGTCGCCCAGCTTCGGCAGCACCCGGTCGCGCACCGTCGCCCACGTGTGCCGCCGGATCGTCCATTGCCACTCGATCGGTCCGCCGGCCGTCGGCTCCGGGAGCCGCTGGAAGTACTCGACGTCGGCGGTCCCCCGCCCCTCGGCCAACCGGACGGCGGTGTAGTCGCGGAGGAACGATTCGAAGTGGGCGAGCCGCGACGTCGGCAGGAATCGATGGATCCCGTCGACGATCGGATACCGCTCCCCGCACTCACCACACGTCGCGTCGCTGTCGTTCGGCCCGTCGAGCAGCGCACGACAGTTCGGGCAGGCGAGCTGGATCATCGACGCGTCACCTCGATCACGTAGTGGTCGGCGAGCTGCGCGACGCCGGGCCAGCGATCGATCCGACGTTCGGTTCGCGCCAGCCACGCGAGCGCACGCGGATGACGTTGCGCCCACTGCTCGGCGTACGACGGCGGGATCAGCGCGCCGAGCGCCCACACGCGTTGCACCTCGAAGTGCGGAGCGAGCAGCCGGCGCGTCGAGCGGATCGAGGGATAGCGGATCGGCAAGCCACGCCACCACGTGACCTCGGCGAAGCGGCGGAACGCCCGACGCGGCTGACCGTGCAGCAGGTACCAGACCCACTCCCACGGCACGACGGGTCCCATGATGCACAGCAACGCCGAACCGCCGGGCCGGAGGCACGCAGCGAGTCCGTCGACCACGGCGCCGAGGTCGGCGACACAGTTCAATCCGCCGAAGTTCGACAGCGCTCCGTCGAACGGGCCGAGTGATGCGAGGTCGCCGATCGACTCGGCTCGCAGTTGGCGCGCGTCGACACCGCGGCGCTGCGCAACGGTGACCATCTCCGCGGCCGCATCGGTGGCGACGACCACGACCCCGCGCTCACCGAGCCAGGCGGCGTCCACACCGGTGCCGCAGTTCAACTCGACGACGCGACTCCCCGGGGGCCACAACTCCGCCATCCGATCCCACACGGCGGCGCGCATCGTCGAGCCGATCGCGCTGTCGGTGAACGTGTCGTCGTACTCGGCCGCCAACGCGTCGAACGGCGACGGTTCGGACTCGCTCAGACATCCACCTCGTCGGCACACGCCAACAGGCTGAGTCGGGCCTGCTCGGCTTCGTCGGCCTTGGCGGCCGCGGCGACGGGATCGGTGTCGACGAGGCGGTGCGCGGCGACGGCGTTGTTGAGCCACGAATCCGCGTGCTTGTAGTACGTCTTGCTGTGCCGGCCGGCGACACGCAGCTCGCGGTCCGACGCGTTGTTCCAGTCGGACGAGAAGATCAACTTCTTCTTCACCTTCTCGTAGTAACCGGTGTTCTTGATCGGATAGGCGACCGTGGTGAAGAAGATGTCGGGGTTCGACTCCTTGACGTGATCGATCGTGGCCTCGATGTCGGAGAGCTCCTCCCCCTCGTAGCCCCACATCAGGAACATGCCGACCTCGATGCCGTACTTCTTGGCCATCTTCGTGGCGTTCTGCACCTCTTCGACCTTCACGCCGCGTTGCATCGCGTCGAGGATGCGCTGGCTTCCGCTCTCGGAGCCGATCCAGATGCGATAGCAACCGAGTTCGGCGAGCGCGGCCAGCACCTCTTCCTTCTTCATCCGGTCGGCACGGGAGATCGTCTCGAACGGGATGCGCATGTTGCGCCGGTTCATCTCGTCGCGGTACTCGAACAGCCACTTGTGGCTGATCGTGAACACGTCGTCGGCGTACCACACCTGTTCGGGCTGATACCGCTCGACGATGTGCTGCACTTCGTCGACGCAGTCGATCGGGTCGCGCCGGCGATGCGAGTACCCGAAGACGGCATGACTGCACCAGTTGCACTTGTACGGGCAGCCGCGCGCGGTGATGAGGTTGACCGAGCCCATCCCGTGATGCGTGCGCCACGTGTCGACGTACTGCTGCATGTCGATGGCTTCGCGATCGGGCCACGGCAGCGAATCGATGTCGTGCACCTTGTCGCGCGGGTCGTTGTGCACGACCGCTCCGTCCTCGTCGCGGAACACGGTTCCGGCGACCCCGTGCAAGCGGTGCGGGCCGCGGTCGCGCAGGGCCGGCAGCAACTCCTCGAGGGTGTTCTCCCCTTCGCCGAGCACCACGACGTCGGCGCCGCGCTCGATGTAGTCGTCGGGATAGTTGGCGCTCTCGGGACCGCCGAAGATCACGGTCCAGCGATGGAGGTGGGCCTGCTCGGCGATCCAGATCGCGTTGGCCCGGGTCATGAGATTCGTGTAGACGCCGACGACACCGCCCGGCGTCGCGGCGAGTCGGGCGACGAGCGCCTCACGATCGCTGAAGGTGGTGTCGAACGTCTCGACGTCGAAGCCGGCGCGCTTGAGATAGGCGCTGATGTACAGCAGCCCGAGCGGCGCGTAGGGCTTCATGATCTCCCGCTCCTTCTCGTCCTCCCACAGGAAGTAACCGTGAGTCAGCAGCAGATCCGTCACCGGCGCCAATGTACTCCGGACGCGGGATGCTCAGCCCTCGCCGCGCAGGAGCTGGTTCACGCGTGCGGCCTGATGGGCCTGGTGGGCCCGTTCGGGCACGCTCGGCGCGTCGCGGGCGGCCTCGGCGTACAGGCGTGCCGCGGTGCGCAGATCACCGTTGCGCTCGTGGAGGTGGGCGGCCACGGCGCTGCGCCGCGGGACGTCGTCGGGAACCTCGGCCAACGCCGCCAGCCCGGCCGGAGCGCCGTCGGCCTCGCCGACCGCGACCGCCCGGTTGAGCCGCACGACCGGTGAATCGGTGAGCCGGAGCAGCTCGTCGTACCAGCCGACGATCTGCACCCAGTCGGTCTCCTCCACACGAGGGGCATCGGCGTGCAGCGCGGCGATCGCCGCTTGGGCCTGATACGGACCGAGCCGATCTCGCGCCAGCGCGGACTGCAGCAGCACGACGCCCTCGGCGATCAACGTCGCGTCCCACCGGCTGCGGTCCTGGTCGGCCAACGTCACCAGGCTCCCGTCGGGCCGTGTCCGGGCAGATCGACGAGCGTGGTGCAGGAGCATCAGGGCGAGCAGCCCGGCGACCTCCGGGTCGTCGGACATCGTGACGAGCTGGCGGGTGAGGCGGATCGCCTCCGCGGCGAGGTCGACATCACCGGAGTACCCCTCGTTGAACACGAGGTAGAGCACGTGCATCACCGTCGGCAGGTCGCCCGGCTCGTCGAGGCCGAGGTCGCTCACCGCGCGCTTGGCCCGGCTGATGCGCTGCGCCATCGTCGCTTCGGGCACGAGATAGGCCTGCGCGATCTGCGCCGTGGTCAGCCCGCCCACGGCACGCAGCGTCAGCGCCACCGCCGAGGCGGGGGTGAGCGCCGGATGCGCGCACAGGAAGTAGAGCCGGAGGGTGTCGTCGACGCTCGGCACCTCGCCCGGCGGTGGTTGCGGCGTCGACGCGCAACTCGCGGCCCCGGCGGGCCGATTCGGAGCGGGCACGGTCGATGAACGCATGCCACGCCGTCGTGATCAGCCATCCCTTGGGATCGCGGGGCGGGTCGTTCGCGCCAGGACGTGAGCGCCTTGACGATCGCGTCCTGGACGGCGTCCTCGGCCGTCGCGAAATCAGCGCCGCGACGGACGAGGACGTTCAGGACCTCGGGTGCCAACGCCCGCAGCAGCGGCGCATCGACGCCACCGTTCCGCTCACGTCGTCCGTCACGTCGGTCCGGCTCACTCGGTGACGGTCGGTGCGTGCTCGAGGAACGGTCGCACCTCGAGCCACTCGTGGATCGGCTCGCCACCGGCACCGGGCGCCGACGAGAGCTCGCCGGCGAGTTCGACCGCCCGGTCCTTGGTGTCGACATCGATCACCATCCAGCCCGCGATCAGATCCTTCGTCTCGGCGAACGGGCCGTCGGTGACGGGCGGTCTGCCGGCGCCGTCGGAGCGGACCCACATCCCGTCCGGGGACAGGGCCTGCCCGTCGACGTACTCGCCGGACCGCTCCAGTCGGTCGGCGAAGTCCCGCATGAACTGGATGTGGGCGTCGACCTCCTCCGGTGTCCACTGGTCCATCGGCACGTCGTTGACGGCGTTCGGGGCGCCTCGGTAATGCTTGAGGAGCAGGTACTTCGCCATGTCGGTTCTCCTTCGTGATCGGCGGTCCATTGTTGCCGCGCTCACCCCTGGGACGGAGTCGACCGACCGTTCTCGACATCGGCCACCATTTTTCCATGGCGGCCGGCAACGATGTCCTCGAGCCCGGCACGGACCGCCGATTCGAGTTCCTCGAGCGACACCGCGTTGTTGCTCGACGAGGTGCGCCGTGCCAGATCGACGAAGTCCATCATCGACAGGTACGGAGCGGTCGACGACACGGTGAGTGTCGCCAACGCCACCTCCGCTGCCGGATGACCGACGCGGTTGAGCAGCGAGCTCGCATACGAGATCGGGATCAGGTCGACGAACGACGGACGGGACGCGGCGGCGTCGAGCTGGGCGAGCAGACCCTCTGCAGCGTGGCGCGGGTCGAGACTGGCCAACAGGCGCGAGGCACTCCCGGGCAGGGTCAGGCGGGTGAGGGCGGGCACGCTGTCGATGTCGCTCATCGCCCGGTGGACCAACTGCATGGCCCGTGCGGGGTCGGCCGACGCGATCCCCCACGCGACCCCGAGCAACGCGGAGACCCGCTGCAGCGCCACGTCCGACCGATCCGCGATGTCGAGCGCCTCGTCGATGAGCAGATGCGTGTCGGAGGAGGCGTCGGTGAGGCTGAAGTGGTCGAGGACGGCGATGCTGACGAACATGTCGCGGGTCGATCGCGCGAAGCGCCGATCCCGCGCGGCCGACACGCAGATCTCGACGGCCGCGACGAAGTCGCCGCTCCACACCGACGCCAGCCACCGCATCAACGGGCCGAGTCCGGTGCGATCGACGTCGTCGAGTTGTTGGACCTCGTCCGCCCACTGCCCGAGCTGACCGGCATCGGTGCCGGCCGCCCCCGAAACGCACAGCGCGCACAGCACGGAGCGGCGAGCGTACGGACGGTCGTCGCACACGTCGAGCAGCGGGCGCACGACGTCGGCGAGGTCGTGGCGACCGAGGAGGAAGAACTGCGTCGGTGGCCCGCAGAGCCGCCGCGCCAGTTCAGCCGACCGGAGTTCGCCCGCCAGGAGCATCGCCGTTCTCCAGTTGTCCGCCTCCCGCTCGAGGCGGATCGAGTTGCGCTCGACGGCGGCGGTGCACGGATCATCGACGGGCAGATCGGTGAGCGTGGTGACCCATTCCGCGTGCGCCAGCGCCGCGGCGCTCTGCTCGCCGCCCTCGTGCAGTTTCTCGAGGGCGAACGCGCGCATGGTCTCCAGCAGCCGGAAGCGAACTCCGTGCGGTCCGGCGTCGGTGGTCAGCATGCTCCTGGCGACCAGGCCGGCGACGAGCCTCGACGCCGTTTCGTCGTCCGTGCCCATCGCCCGTCCGACGTGGATCGCCGCATCGAGTTCGAATCCGTTCGAGAACACCGCCATCCACTGGAAGAGGCGCTGTTCGGTGAAGTCGAGCAGGCGGTACGACCAGTCGATGGTGGCCCGCATGGTTCCGTGGCGGTCGGTGGTTCTCGGTCGATGGCTCTGCAGGACGTCGAGCCGCTGATCGAGCAACCGGACGATCGACGACGTGCCGAGTGCGGCGACGCTCGCGGCGACCAGTTCGATCGCCAGTGGAATGCCGTCGAGCCGGCTGCAGATCAGTCGGGCATCGTCGTCGTCGACCATGTCGGGCGCGACGCCAGCCGATCGGGCACGCTCGTGGAACAGTTCGACGGCGGTCGTCACGGGATCGAGTGGCTGCACGGGAACGACGCACTCGCCGTCGACGCCGAGCGATTCGCGGCTGGTGGCGATCACCGACAGATCAGGACACGCGGTGAGCAACGAGTCCAGCGTCGTCGCGGCGGCCTCGACGAGATGCTCGCAGTTGTCGACGACGAGCAGCATCGGCTTCGTCGCCAGAACCGCTCGTGCCGCGGCGAGCGGTTCTGGCGCGGTTCCCGCGTCCAGCACCCGGGCGATCGCGCCCGGCACGTCGTCGGGGTCCGACACGTCGGTGAGGTCGACGAACCAGACCCGAACGAAACGGGCTGGGGCATCGGAGGCGATCTGGATGGCGAGACGCGTCTTGCCGACGCCGCCCACACCCGTGAGCGTGACCAGGCGGTGGAGCCCGAGCAATTCAACGCCCCGCGCGACCTGACAGGCCCGTCCGACCAGTGAGGTGCGCGGGGTCGGAAGATTGCTCGAGGCTCCCCGCTGGCCGCCAAGGGGCGCCGACCCGGTTCGCAATGCCGGGTGGGCGACCTGCCAGATGCGCTCCGGTTCGGTGAAGTCCCGGAGTTCGTGGGTGCCGCGATCGATGAGGTCCACCGGGTTCGGTCCGGTGGTCACGATCGCGGCAGTCACGTTCGACAGCAGTATCTGTCCGCCGTGTCCGCTCGCCATGATCCGAGCGGCGCGGTTGATCGTCCGGCCTCGGAAGTCGAGACCGACACGTTCGGCCTCGCCGGTGTGGATTCCCATACGGACGCGAAGTCCGAGCCGCGGCAGCTCCAGTCTGCGCGCCGACGGCCGCGTGGAGCGCGCCCTCCGCCGACGGGAACGAGGCGGCAATCCCGTCGCCCATCGTCGAGAACACGATCCCACCGAGTTCGTCCACGTGGCGCCGCAGCACGTCGAAGTGCCGTTCCACGCGGTCGTGCATGTCGGGGAGCTGCTCCCACTGGCGCGTCGATCCTTCGATGTCGGTGAACAGGAACGTCGTCGTGCTCGGTAGGGCGTCGCCGGACGCGGCGGCACGCGGCGGCGCGTGGTGCATGCGGGCAGAGATCTTGGAGGGTGTGGCGGGCATGGCGGTTCCTGCTGACGTGGTGATCGTTCGAGGCCAGTGTCGAACGAACCGTCACGTGCGGCATCGGTAGCGGATACCGGTTGGACCGTGCCGGACTACCCACTCGTCGAAGACCGGCGCGACACCGCGGTGCTCGCTGCCACACTGGCGTCGTGGCAATCAGCTGGCCATTGACCGGACGCGGGGCATTGTTCGAACGGCTCGGGCACATGTACGCGGACCGTTCGATCGGTGGTGTGGTCCTGACCGGTCCGGCCGGTGTCGGCAAGTCGCGGCTGGCCGAGGAGCTCCTCGTCGCCGCCGCCGGTCGGCCGACGGCGCGCGTGGTCGGGCACCCGGCGACGCAGTCGATCCCGCTCGGCGCGATGGCCCATCTGTTGCCGTCCGACCTCACCCGCAACATCGGGCTCGGCGACGACGACCGCGCCTCGCTGTTCCATCGCGCCCGGCAGCATCTCGCCGACCGCTCCGGATCGGAGCGGATGCTCGTGGTGGCCGACGACGTCGACCAGCTCGACGAGACGTCGCTCGGCGTGCTGATGCCCTTCACGGTGGAGCGGAGCATCTTCCTCGTGGCCACCATCCGCGCCGGACGGCCGCTTCCCTCCGTGATCGCATCCCTGCTGAAGGACGAGCACGTGGTCCTGATGCCGCTGCTGCCGCTGACCCACGACGAGGTCGTGACCCTGCTCCATCGCGCCCTCGACGGACCGGTCGACACGGCGCAGCCGAACGATTGGCGGTGGCATCGAACGGCAACCTCCAGATCCTGCGCGAACTCGTCCACCTCTCGCTCGATCAGGGAGCGCTGCGCGAACGAGACGAGCTGTGGTGCCTCGGCGAGATGCCCACCTCCTCGACCCTCGAGGAGCTGATCGCCTCGCAGCTCGCGGAACTCGACGCCCAGTCGACCACGGTCCTCGAGATGCTGGCGCTCGCGGGGCAGATGGGACTCGCGGACATCGAGCAGATGACCGGCAGCGAAGAGACGAGCGGCAGCGCGGTGCTGCTCCGACTCGAGCAGCGAGGACTCATCCAGGTCGGCCGTGATCAACGCCGCACGTCCGTCGCGCTGAGTCACCCGATGTACGGCGAAGTCATCCGGGCGCGCCTCACGGTGCTCCGGGAACGAGAGCTGTACCGGCTCCTCGCCGACCGGCTGGTGCTCCTCGGGGCACGACGTCGTGGCGACGCGATGCAACTCGCTCGCTGGCGGCTCGAAGCAGGCGGTGAGATCTCGGTGGAGGAACTGATCGAAGCAGGCCGGCTCGCCGTCCTCGGCCGCGAACCGGATCTCGCGGCTCGCTTCGCCGTGGCCGCCGCCGATCGTGGACGACCGCACGAGGCCGCACTGATCGGCGTCGAGTCGGCGATCCTGCGCGGCGACACCACCGAAGTCGAGCGAGCCGTCGCCGCGGTGTGGGACAGTCCGACGCTGTCGGACGCCGACCGGTCGCACCTGGCGCGGCGACTCGCCCGCACGCGGTTCTTCCTCGGCGACCTCGACAACGCATTGGCAGCCCTCGAGGCGAGCGATCGACGGCTGAACGAACCAGGGCCGATCGCCGCGGTGCGCGCCGAGCGGGCGCTGCTGCTGGCGAACAACGGACGCCCGCTCGACGCACTCCGGTTGGTCGCCGAGATCGGCGACAACGCCGACCCACGCATCCGGATCGACCTGGCGACGGCCCAGAGCATCGCCTGCTTGAGCGTCGGGCGCTTCGACGAGGCGATCGCCGTCGCCCGGGGCGGGGCCCGCACGCAGGAGGAACTCCCGGAGTGGCTTCGTCGTCGGGGTGCGGCATCGCACCTGATCAACGAGGCCCACGCGCTCGGCTACAGCGGCAGGTTCCGCGAGGCGCGCCAGCTGGTCGCCAACGCGCTCGTCCGCGCCCGGAATGCCCACGCGCACGCGGCGATCGTGTGGTTCGAGGTCGTGGCCGGGGAGATCGAACGCGACTCGGGCCACGGGCGCGCCGCCGTCCAGCACTTCACCGCGGCGACCGAACGTGCCGAGCACGCCGGTCAGCAGGCGGCGCTCGTGTGGGCGTGGGTCGGCGTCGCCCAGGGACACCTCCTGCTGGGAGACGTGGCGCAGGCGACCGTCGCGCTCGACCGCGCCGATGCCTGTACGAGTCCGATCGCCACGTCGTGGTCGACGCGCGAGCGCACCCGCGCCTGGCTGCTCGCGGCGCGCGGGGAGCTCGGTCAGGCTCGGCAACTGCTCACGGACGTGGCCGCTGTGGTACGACCCGACGGCCTGTGGAACTTCGAGACCGGGGTCGTGCACGATCTGGTGCGATTCGGCGCGCCGGCGGAGGCGGTGGATCGCCTCGAGGAACTGGCGCACATCGTGGAGGGCCCCTACGTGCATGCGCTCGCCGTGCACGCCAGGGCGGCGACCGACCAGGATCTCGTCCTGTACGACCAGGCGGTCGACGAGTTCGAAGCGATGGAATGTCTCGCCCTCGCCGCGGAGGCGGCGACCGAGGCGGCCGAGTTGCATCGACGCGACGGCGATCAGCGAGCGGCTGCCGCGATGGGTCAACGCGCACTCCGCTCCATCGAGCTGGCAGGTGGAGTCCGGACGCCCGGGCTGATGCGCGGGAGCGGCGTCGAACCGCTCACTGCACGAGAGCGGGAAGTGGCGATGCTGGCCGCGGGAGGCTTGAGCAGCAAGGGGATCGCCGAGCGGCTCATCGTGTCGAAACGGACCGTCGACTCGCACTTGGATCGCGTGTACCGCAAGCTGGGAGTGAGCGGTCGAGACCAGATCGCCGAAGCACTGCTGTCGAACGATGGAGTCGAACCGATCTCGGTAGGGAGCGGCGGCGGATCGGTACTGCCTACGGATGCCGCCCACCTGCTCGGTCGTGCACGCTGGCATCGTGAACCGAGACGAGATCGACATCGTGGCCGCCAGTTGGCGCCGCGCCCGATCCGACCCCGAGCAGTTGCTCGCCGCCATCGTCGAGCGACTGCCGGGCATGCTGCAGTTCCGCGTCGTCCGCGCCCAGTGGATCGTCGATGCGGTGACACGACTGGCTCCGGCGCTCGGTCGACCGGCAACATTCGTACCGCTCGCCGGTGACCTCCTCGAGGCGCGGATGCCGCTGACCATGGACGACCTGGCCGTCGAACGCGACGCGTTGTTCGGGGCGCTCGCCGCGGTCGGCGAACCGATGACCGCAGGCGATCAACGCCGGGCGTGGGAGATGGCGATCGAACTCTTCGCCGAGATCGTGACGTCGGTGTGTCTCGATCCGTTCGGGACGATCGACGACCGCGGATCGACGCCTACGTACGGCGCTCCAGTCGCTCCTCGATGCACACCGTGACGCGGTCGCCGACGTGCTTGTCGATCGCTGCTCGGAGCGCGGCCTTGATCGGCAGCTTGTGCGTGCCATCGCCCATGGCCATGAACGAACTCTCGAACGGCTGACCGTCGACCGTCCCGCGGACCTTGACCAGTCCGCGGGTGCCGAAGAACTCCGCCGAACCCGGCATCACCACGTAGGTCCAACCGCCCTTCGCCGGGCTCTTCACCAGCACGGCTTCGAACTGATGGGGCAGGTCGAGGGTCGATTGCGTGGTCATCAACGCTCCTCGCGTTCGATGGTAATGGGTCCGTTCAGCTCGCCTCGGGCTCGGGCGAGACGACGCCCGGGCCGACGGGCTGCAGCAACACCGGCGTGAACCGGCGGCGACGGATCTGCCAGCCGTGCTCGGTGCGGACCAGCTCGTCGTCGTAGTAACCGACGGCTCGGATCCCGGTGGCGTTGTCGGCGCCCAGGACGATGGCGTCGACGTAGCTCCGGGCCGTCGCGCCGTCGTGATCGGCCCGGATGTCGTGGTTGGTGATCCGGTGCATGGTGTGGCCGGCACCCTGGTGGGCTCGATCCATCCACGTGGTGATCTCGTCGGCGCCGTGCCACACGCCGATGTCGCCGTAGTCGGCGAGGCAGTCGTCGGTGAAGCACGAGCGGAACAGTGCCCAGTCGCGCCGGTCGATCCCGCTGGCGTACCGCACCAGCACGTCGGCGATGTCCAGCCGGGCACGTACGTCGAGTTCGTGGGCGGGCTCCGTCACGAGTCGGCCGCCTTCGTGTCGTCGCCCATCGTGCCGCCGGCGGCCTGGACCATCAGTCGGACGGCATCGTTGCGGGGCAGCGCCCCGAGGTGCTCGAAGCCCGCGCGGACGTCGTCGCCGGCGATCCAGGTCGGCCCGTTGGAGAGATTGGCGATCGCGCCGGCGGCCACGGTCGGCTGCGGACGCGGCGCCGGGCACGGGGTCGTCCACGCTCGCCAAACGACCGCGCTCGACCATCAACCGCCGCAGCGCCGGCGTGTCGGTCAGACCCAGCACCATGCCGAGCACGTCGACGCCCTGCCCGTGCAACTCCGCCCACAGCGCCTCGGCCATCACCATGTCGAAGGCCTTCGTCGCCCCGTAGGCGACCATGTTCGGCGCCCCGACCAGCCCGCCGCCGGACGAGACCAGCACGATCGACCCGGCACCCCGGGCCACCATCGGCGCGGCGAAGTGGTGACACAACCGCATCGGGACCACACAGTTCCGCTGCACCATCGACAGCGCACTGTCGATCGGTTCGGCCAGGAAGTGGCGATAGTTCGGATCCGCCCCGGCGCAATACATCAGGAGGCCGACGTCGATGTCATCGGTGGCGGCCACGATCGTTTCCACGGCGTCATCCTCGGCGAGGTCCACCACGACGGACCGCACCTCGACCCCGGTGGCATCGCGGATCACCGCCGCGACCTGATCGAGAGCAGCCTGGCGTCGGGCCAGGAGGACGACGTTGATCCCGCGTTCGGCAAGCCCTCGGGCGAATTCGGCCCCGACGCCTTCGGATCCTCCGGCGATGACGGCCCACGGCCCGTAGCGCTCGGCGAAGTCGGCAGTCTCGTCTGTGGTCACAGCATCTCCCCCATCGCGTCGCATCTCCTCGACAGGAGACGGTCCCGCCAACCTAGGACGAGTGGCCGACGACCGACGCACCGACCCCAGCCCGTACATGCGGTAACCCTCGGCACCGAACTCGCACTCTCCTTTCTGATCGGCGGTCGGGGGAAACCCGATCCCGCGGAGTCGCACCCTGTCCCGCCTCGCTGAGCTACTGGATCAGCTTGTCGAGCAGCCAGTTCGGCCCGACGACCGCGCCATCGACGGCCCGGACCCGCTCGGCCAGTTCCCGGTCGGCGGTGACCACGATCACCTCGCCGCCCGTACGGGCGAGTTCGGCGATCGTGTCGTCGCCCTCGCCGTGTGCGTGCACCACTTCGACGCCGTCGACGAATGCCTCGGGGGCACCATCCCGAAATCGGCCCTCGAGCACGATGGTCACCGGTGCATCCAACCGCCCAGCGCTCACCGTCGCTCGCACCCGCTTCGTGAAGCGTTCTGCCGCGCCAGGACGATCGCGCCACCAGCCGGTCGGCCGCGACCCGATCACGTTGGCCGCATCGATCACCAGCATCCGGACAGCCTCGCGCCTCGGGATCAGCCCCTGCCTACCGCAATAGTCAGTGGATGACGATTCCTTAGTTTCTTCCTGACTATTGTGCGGAGATGCGTCGGACTCCTCGTCTCCTGATGTCCGCAACGGTCATCCTCTGCTTCCTCGGCGCGTCGTGTGGTTCGGACGATCCCGACACCGCCGACACGACACCGACACCGACGCGGTCGCCACTGGTACCCCAGTGGTGGACGGCGACGTGACGGTGTTCGCCGCGGCGTCCCTCACCGCGGCGTTCACCGACATCGGCGATGCCTTCATGACGGCGAATCCCGATGCCAACGTCGTGTTGAGCTTCGCCGGGTCGTCGGACCTCGTCGCCCAGATCGGCGAAGGAGCCCCGGCCGACGTGTTCGCCTCGGCCGACCTGAGCAACATGACCAAGGTGACCGATGCCGGCCAGAACGCGTCCGAGCCCGTGGTGTTCGCGACGAACATCGCCGAGATCATCGTCGGAGCCGGCAACCCGGAGGGCATCACCGGGGTGGCGGACCTCGCCGACCCGGACCTGATCGTCGTCCAATGCGCGCCCGAGGTGCCGTGCGGCAAGTACGCGGCGCAGATCTACGAGAACGCCGGCGTCACGGTGACTCCGAAGTCGCTCGAGGACAACGTCAAGGCGGTCGTCACCAAGGTGTCGTTGGGTGAGGCGGACGCGGGTGTGGTGTACGCCACCGATGTCACCGCCGCCGGCCCCGAGGCCGAAGGTGTCGAGATCCCCGCGGACATCAACGTCGTCGCCGAATACCCGATCGCGTCGCTCACCGAAGCGCCGAACGCGGACGGTGCGCAGGCGTTCATCGACTTCGTGCTGAGCGAACAAGGTCAGGAGATCCTCGCCTCGTACGGCTTCCTCGCTCCATAGCCACGCAGGTGCGACGATGGTGCTCGTGGGCCGAACGACCGACCAACTCCTGCTCGGCGAATGGGCCTGCCTCGGCATCCTGTACCCGGCGCCGACCCACGGCTTCGCCATCGCCGCCCGACTCAAGCCGGAGGGCGACATCGGGCGGGTGTGGTCGCTGTCGCGAGCCCTCACGTACCGCTCGATCGACAAGCTCGTCGGGCGCGGGTACATCCGCCCGATCGCCGAGGAACCCGGGATCGCCGGTGGCAACCGCACCGTTCTCGCCGCCACGCGCACAGGACGGGCCCAACTCCGCAGGTGGCTCGCGAACGCCGGTCGGCCACCTGCGCGACCTCCGCAGCGAGCTCCTCCTCAAGCTGATCATCGCCGAGAAGTGCGAGATCGACATCACCTCGATGCTGGCCGAACAGCACCGCCACATCGCACATCTGGCCGACACCATCGCCGCCGAGCTCGACACCCAGTCCGGCGACGTCGTCGCGCTCTGGCGCAGCGAGTCGTCGACCGCCGCGCTCCGGTTTCTCGACCGGCTCACCGAGGCGACCCGCTGATGCGCGTCGCGTTCGGGGCTGATGACGACAACGAGTGCGTGGCCACGGTGCGGGCGTTCATCGCCGATCGATACGAACTGGTGCCCGCCGACCCGGTGCCTGCCGGTGTCGACGACGGTTGGCCGCAGATGGCGCATCGGCTGGGGACCATGGTCGCCGCCGGTGAGGTCGCGTACGGCGTCGTGATGTGCTGGACGGGAACGGGCACGGCGATCGCGGCCAACAAGGTGCGCGGCGTGCGCGCCGCCCAGGCCTCGGACGCGTGGACCGCGCGCAACGCACGACGGTGGAACGACGCCAACGTCCTCGCGCTGAGTTCGCGCCGCTTGGCCCCCGATGTCGCCGTGGAGTGCGTCCGGGCGTTCCTCGAGACGTCGGACGTCGACCCCGACGAGCAAGCACGTATCGACGAACTCGCCGCACTTGACGACTGAGCAGGCCGGTGACTCTCAGGCGAGGCCGAGCACGCGGATCGCGTTGTCCTTCATGATCAGTGGCCGCACCTCGGGCTTGATGTCGAGGTCGGCGTCGAAGCTGGCGATCCAGCGATCGGGAGACAACACGGGATAGTCGGATCCGAACAGCACCTTCTCGCCGCAGCAGGCTGTTGGCGGCACGCACGAGCTGCGGCGGGAAGTACTTCGGGAGCCAGCCGGACAGGTCGATGTACACGTTGGCCTTGTGCGTCGCCATCGAGATGGCCGAGTCCTGCCATGGCACCGACGGGTGAGCGAGGATGACGGTGAGCGTCGGGAAGTCGGCGGCGACGTCGTCGAGCAGCATCGGGTCGCTGTAGCGCAGCTTGATGCCGCGACCGCCGGGCAGCCCGGCACCGATGCCCGTCTGTCCGGTGTGGAACACGGTCGGCAGACCGGCCTCGGCGATGGCCTCGTAGATCGGGTAGTACCGGAGGTCGTTCGGCTCGAACTGCTGCAGGCTCGGATGGAACTTGAAGCCCTGCGCGCCGTGGGCCACGAGCGAACGCACGCGGGCCGGCGCGTCGTCGGCGAGCGGATCGACGGACGCGAACGGGATGAGGATGTCGTCGTGCTCGGCGACGAGATCGATGATCTCCTCGCTCGACAGCGCCGGGTGGCCCATCGCCGTGGTGGAGTCGACCGTGAAGACGACCGCGCCGATACGGCGCTCGCGGTAGTACGTCGCGAGGTCGCCGACGGTCGGCGTGCGGTTGTCGTTGCCCTTGAAGTAGGCCGCCGACGCGTCCATCAGCTCCTGGTCGATCGAACAGCACCCGTGCGAATCCTGTTCGACGTGCACGTGGGTGTCGATGGCGACGAGGGAATCGAGATCCCAGCTCATCGTCCGGGCTCATCGTCGGGGCCTCCTGTGGCGAGATGCGGGAGATGGCGGGTCCGGGCCTTGGCGACGACGAGCTGTTCGAGGAGCTGATCGCGCTCGTCGGCCATCGCGCGCTGGTCGATGCCGTCGAGTTCGTCGTCGACGCCCGCCACGACCGCGGCGCGCAACTCGGGCGTCCACTCGGCGGACTGCATCGTCGCCCACCACTCGACCATCGGCGGGCCGAGATGCTCGAGCACGTGGGCGATGCCGCCCTCGCCGCCCGACAGGTGCTGCGTGGCGAACGGTCCGAGCAGCGCCCAGCGCAGGCCCGGCCCCGACGAGATCGCCCGGTCGACGTCGGCCACCGACACGACGCCCTGCTCCACGAGCCAGTACGCCTCGCGCCACAGCGCGGCCTGGAGCCGGTTGGTGACGTGGCCCGGGAGCTCGACGCGGATCCGGACCGGCGACTTGCCGATGGCCGCGTACGTGGCCATCGCCTGCTCGATCGCCGCCTCGGAGGTCGCCTCACCGCCGACGACCTCGACGAGTGGGATCAGGTGCGGCGGGTTGAACGGATGCCCGACGAGCACCCGTTCCGGGTGGCGCCCGCAGCCCTGCTGGAGTTGGGTCGGCATCAGCCCCGACGAACTCGAGGCGATCACCACGTCGGGGCCGGCGACGGCGTCGATCTCGCCGTACAGGTCGAGCTTCAGTTCGAGCCGTTCGGGTGCGTTCTCCTGCACGAACGACGCGCCGTCGACGGCGTCGGCCACCGACGTCGCGACCGTCACCAGGTCGGGTGAGCCGCCGTCGACGACGAGACCCTGGCGCTCCAGCGACGGCCAGCACGCCTCGACGTCGCGGCGGAGGGCGACCTCGGCGTCGGGACGCGGATCGCTCGCCGCGACCTCGTAGCCGTGCGCCGCGAACAGGGCGGCCCAGCTCGCCCCGATCACGCCCGGTGCCGATGATCGCGACGCGCGACATCAGCGGCGGGCGATCGCGTCGAGGACGCTGTCGAGGGCGGAGGGATCGGCCATCGCCTGGCGGGACACGACCGTGTCGACGTCGACGCCCCGCAGCACCTGCTTGACGGGAACCTCCAGCTTCTTGCCGGTGAGGTTCCGCGGGCACGCCGGTCACCGCGAGGATCCGGTCGGGCACGTGCCGCGGCGACAGCGCGTCGCGGATGGCCGCGCCGATCGTCGAGCGCAGCGCGTCGTCGAGTTCGCACGACCGGCGCAGGTCTGCACGAACAGGATCAGCTCGCCGAGCCCGCCCGACGGGTCTTCGAGGTGCACGACGAGGCTGTCGTCGACCTCGTCGAGCTGCTCGACGACGCGGTAGATCTCGGCGGTCCCGATGCGCACGCCGCCGCGGTTGAGGGTGGCGTCGGAGCGGCCGGTGACGACGGCGTGCCGCGTTCGCTGAACCGCACCCAGTCGCCGAAGCGCATCACCCCGGGGTACTGCTCGAAGTAGGTGCCGCGGTACCGCGTCATGTCGGCGTCGTCACCCCAGAAGCGCACCGGCATCGACGGCATCGGCTCGATGATCACCAGCTCGCCGAGCTCGCCGACGACCGAGTTGCCGTCCTCGTCGAAGGCGTAGGCCGCGACGCCGAGGCACTTCGCCGAGATCTCGCCGGCGTACACCGGCACGATCGGATAGCCCTGCACGAGCCCGGTGCACACGTCGGTGCCGCCGCTGCCGACGTAGAGCGGCGCGTGGCTCCCGAACTGTTCGTGCAGCCACACGAACCCCTCCGTCGGCAGCGGTGAGCCGGCGGCGCAGAGCATCTGCAACGACGTCAGGTCGTACGTCGCCGCCGGCTGCTTGCCCTGCTTGACGCAGGTCATGACGAACGCCGGTCCGAGGCCCATCATCGTCGGCTGCACGTCCTCGGCGATCCGCCACTGCGCGTCGAGGTCGGGCCACATCGGGTTGCCGTCGAGGCACACGATCGAGGCGCCGGTGAGCAGCGTCGACACGAGCGCGTTCCACATCATCCAGGCCGTCGTGGTGAACCACATCAGCCGGTCGCCGGGACCGAGATCCCAGCTCAGCACGTGGTTCTTGTACGCCTCGAGGATGATGCCGCCGTGGCCGTGGACGATCGCCTTCGGCAGCCCGGTGGTGCCCGACGAGAACAGCACGCACAGCGGATGGTCGAACGGCACCGGCTCGGCGACGAGGTCACCACGCTCGCTCGTGAACGTGTCCCACGGGATCGTGTCGTCGACCGTCGAGCCGTTGTAGGTCAGCGCCACCGTGTGCTGCAGCGTCGGCAGCGCGGCCCGGATCGTCGGCGACGCGTTCGCGGATGTCGACGTCCTTGTCGCCGTAGCGGTAGCCGTCGACCGTCAGCAGCACCGACGGTTCGAGCTGGCCGAAGCGGTCGATGACCGCCTGCGGCCCGAACTCGGGCGCGACGGCCGCCCACGTGGCGCCGAGGCTCGCCGTCGCGAGGAATGCGGCGACGGTCTCGGGCACGTTGGGCATGTACGCGACCACGCGGTCGCCCCGGCTGACGCCGAGCCGGACGAGGCCGGCGCGGACGCGGGCGATCTGGTCGTTCAGGTCGCCGAACGTCCACGTGACCTTCTCGCGGGTCTGCGACACACCGATCACGGCGACGTCGTCGTCGCGGCCGGCGGCGGCACGGAGATACTCGCCGGCGTAGTTGAGGCGAGTGCCGGGGAACCACTCGGCGCCGGGCATCTCGCGGCGTCCGAGCACGGGGCCGACCGGTGTCGACGACTCCACGCCGAAGTAGTCCCACAGCGAACGCCAGAACGCGTCGATGTCATCGACCGACCACTGCCACAGCTCGCCGTACGAGTCGAACGAGAGGCCGTGCTCGTCGGCGAGCCAGTCCATGTAGCTGGCCGATCCGCGAGTTCCGCCGGACGTCCGGCCCGGGCTCGTAGATGATGTCGCCGTCGTCGACCGTCACGAAGTCTCCATCACGTCGCCGTCATGACGTATCTCGGGGCGGCGACCTTCGCCGCACGCCCGGCGAGGAACTCCTCGAGCAGTTCCTTGGCCCGGTCGGAACCCTGGCTGATGGCGGCCATCAACGACTCGACGAACAGCCCTTCGTTCGGGCCCATCTCGGCGATGCGGGGCAGCGCCTGGAGGACCGCGTAGTTGGTGACCGGGTTGTTCTCGGCGATCCGGCCGGCGAGTTGCACCGCCTTGTCGAACCCCTCGTCGTGGCCGACGAGGTACTGCGAGATCCCGAGATCGAGGCCGGCGGATGCGTCGAGGACGCGGCCGGTCAACATCATGTCGGCCATCCGGTGCACCCCGATGAGGCGGGGCAGGCGGACCGACGCCCCACCACCGACGAAGATGCCGCGGCTGCCCTCGGGCAACGCGTAGTAGGCCGACGGCTCGGCGACCCGGATGTGCGTCGCCAGCGCCAGTTCGAGACCACCGCCGATCACCGCGCCGCGCAACACCGACACGACCGGGATCGTGCCGAGCTGGATCTGGTTCAGCGGCTCGTGCCAGCCGCGGCTGTGGAGGACGCCGTCGAACACCGAGGTCCCGGTGAGTTCGGTCAGGTCGAGCCCGGCGCTGAAGTGCTCGCTCGACGACGTGAGCACGGCGGCCGCGACGTCGGCCGGTGCGTCGGCCAGCAACGCGCCGATCGTCCGAACCATCGTCGTGTCGAGTGCGTTGCGCTTGCTCGGCCGGTCGAGCGTGATGATGGCGATCGGTCCGCGCTGCTCGTACCGGACGAACTCGCTCAGGCTCGACTGGCCCCCCATGCGCATCCGACAGTACCGACGATCGCGAGGCCTACCGCGCCCGCAGGTAGCGCGAGCCGGCGACGGCCACGACGAGCGTGACGCCGTAGAAGAGGAACTGGGTGTAGTCGTCGGCGCCGAGGATGCGCAGGCCCTGGACGCCGGTCGCCAGGAAGAGCACGGCGATCATCGTGCCGATCGGATTGAACCGACCCGGTCGGATCGTGGTGGCGCCGAGGAAGACCGCGGCATACGCCGGCAGCAGGAACGGGGAGAACGACACCGGCGACATCGAGCCCGAGTTGCCGACGAACACCACCGCGGCGAACGCCGCGAGCACGCCCGCCGCGACGAACGAGCCGAACCGGATCCGGTCGGAGTTGATCCCGGACAACCGGGCCACGTCGCGTGACTTGCCGACGAAGAGCCAGCGGACGCCGAGCGGCGTGTGTTCGGACACCCACCAGATCACGAGCATGATCGCGATGGCGTAGAAGAACTGGATCGGGATCACCCACACCTTCGTCTGCAGCGTCCAGGTCGACAGCCCTCGCGCGACGTTCGTGACCGTGTTCGAGTCGGACACCCACAGCACGAACCCCTGGAAGATCGCGCCGGTGCCGAGCGTCATGATGAACGGTTCGGTTTTCAGCTTGACCACGACGATGCCGTTCAGCACTCCGCAGGCCGCGCCGATGAGCGAGCGCGAGCAGCGCCGCCGGCACGATGCCCCACCCGTGTTGCGTGTTCAGCACCGCCATCACCATCGCCGCGAACGCCCCCGCGAACCCGAGCGACAGGTCGAGATCGCCGGACATCGCCGGGAGCAGGGCGGCGAGGGCGAGGATGAACAGCGCGGTCTGCGTGCCGAGGATGCTGCCGAGATTCGCCTTGGTCGGGAACAGGTCCGGCGACTTGAACGAGAAGAAGAGGATGATCAGCAGCCAGGCGAACGGCAGCGCCAGTTGCTCGCCGTAGCGCGAGAGGAACGACGGTTTGGTCGCCGCGTCCGTCGACACGGCCTGCGTGGCGGTCATGGTGTTGTCACCGTCATGTTGTTCTCACCGTCTTTGTTGTTGTGGCCGTCTTTGTTGTTGTGGTCGGTCGGACGGGACGCCGCGTCGGCGTCTTGTTGGCCGGCGAAGACTCGCGCCGTGATCGCTTCGGGGGTCAGTTCATGGCCGAGCATCTCCGAGGTCGCGCGACCGTTGTTGAGCACCAACACGCGGGTGCACGTGGTGGCGAGTTCCTCGAAATCGCTCGACACCCAGACGACCGACATGCCGGCGTCGGCGGCGGCGATGATCTTGCGGTAGATCTGGGCACGAGCGGCGATGTCGACGCCCTGCGTCGGCTCGTGCAGCAGCAGCACGGCCGGCTGCGTCTCGAGCCACTTGGCGAGGACGACCTTCTGGGCGTTGCCGCCGCTCAACGTGCTGGCGTGCACGTCGGTGCGCCGCGGTCGGACGTCGAACTCCTCGGCCCGCTCGACCGACGTCGACCGGAGGCGACGGTTGCGGAGCCGCCCACCGGCCGTGAACCGCCGGAGCACGAGCGCCATCATGTTGCGATCGATCTCGATCTCCCGGGCGATGCCGTCGCGGTTGCGATCGGCAGGGATGAACGACAACCCCAGGCCGACCGCGCTCGCCGGCTGGTGCCGGGTGAGATCGACCTCGCGCCCGTTGACGCGCGATGCGGTCCCGGCGGCCGCCCGTTGGGCACCGAAGAGCAGGTAGGGCACCTCCTCGGCGCCCGATCCGAGCAGGCCGGCCAGCCCGACGATCTCGCCGGGGCCACCTCGAAGTCGAGGCCGCGCACGCGGTCGCCGACGAGGCCCGGACACGACGAGCTGCGGCGCACCCGAGCGGTCGACCACCCGGTCGAGGTGGAACTGGCCCCCGTGCTCGTGCAGTTCGCGCGACTTCGCCGGGCCGACGATGAACTCGACGATCTGCTCGTCGCTGACGTCGGCCATCGATGCGGACGCGGCGGCGACCTTGCCGTCGCGCAGCACGGTGACGCGGTCGGCGATCGTGCGCACCGCGGCGAGGTCGTGGGAGATGAAGATGACGCTCGACCCCTGCGCCACCACCTCGCGGATGAGGTCGAACAGGAACTGCAGTTCTTCCTCGGGCAGGAACACCGTCGGCTCGTCGAGCACGAGCACCGACGTGGTCGAGCCGGTGCGTTCGCGATACTCACGCAGTTCCTCCGCCGCCCGGGCGATCGCGACGAGCGCCTGGCCGACGGGCGGGAGTTCGTTGACGACCGTTCGCGGATCGATCGTGACGCCGTACGACTCGGAGCATCGTGCGCGCCTTGGCGCCTTCGGCCCGCCAGTCGACCCGGAAGCGGGAGTACTCCTCGCGGGCGGCGGCACCGACGAGGTTCTCCAACACCGTCAGCGGGCGCGCCAGGCCGAGGTCCTGGTGCACGAAACTGAGACCGACGTCGTGGAAGCCGCCGGCCGGCATCGGGAGCGCGACCGGCTCGCCGCCGATCACGAGCGTCCCCCCGGGCTCGGGCTCGTGCACGCCGGCGAGCACCTTGATCAGCGTCGACTTGCCACTGCCGTTCTCGCCGAGCAGGGCGTGGACCTCTCCGTGTGCCACGGAGAGGTCCACGCCGTCGAGTGCCCGGGTGGCGCCGAACTGCTTGGATATGTTCGAGAGTTCGAGCGCGGTCTCCATCGATGAAGCGCCTGTCGAGTTGCCTGTCGAGCTGGGGGTCAGGTCGGGTTCAGGTCAGGGCGTGTACGGCTCGGATGCAGGATGGTTGGTCCACAGGTCGTAGTAGCCCTGGAGGAACGCGTCGCCGAATCCGGCGCCCGGTTCCTCGCCCTTCTCGCCGGCGTTCTCGCTGGTCCAGAGGCGGTACGGGGCGAAGGCCTGGTCCGACGGGATCACCGGTTCGCCGGTCATCGCCCGGAACAGCTGGTCGGCACCGCTGTAGGCCATCCACAGGAAGTCGGGCCCCATGTCGGTGCCCATCGCCGAGTCGGGAGCGGTCATCGTCGACACGACCGGGAAGTCGCCACCGAAGCCGTAGATCTTGGCATCGGAACCGTTGGCCTTGATCGAACCCTCCACGACCGGAGCCATGAAGTCGTACGACAGGAACACCGCGTCGAGGTCGGGGTTGGCGACGAGTGCGGCGTCGATCGTCGACTGTCCGGCGCCGCCGAAGAAGTCGGGGATCGGCACGTTCTGCGACTCGAAGGTGCACGCCGTGCACAGCTCGGCGAGGACGTCCTGCACCTCCTGCTCCATGCCCACCGACGGCGGGTTCTCGTTGGCGGTGATCATGAACACGTCGATCGGCTCGCCACCGGAGCGCGATCAGCGCGGAGTACACGCCCATGCGCATCGACTTGTTGAACTCACCGTTGGTCTGCCCGGCGATCAGCGGATCGGCCGGCACCGACACGTCGGCGAGGTGCATGTCGACCACCTGGATGCCCTGCTCGCGGGCAGCCTCCATCTGCGGGGTCAGCGCGTTCGGATCGATGCCGCAGACGAGGGCGACGCCGTCGTAGTCGCCGTTGATCGCCTGTTCCATGCCGGCCTGCCAGGCCTGCGGCCCACCGTCGTTCTGGTAGTAGAACGACTCCTCCATCCCGACCGACTGGGCGATGCCCACGACCCACTGGGCCATGTTGTCGCACCCGGTGAGCGAACTCGCCACCGGCATCGAGAAGATCTTCTTGCCGGCCAGCGACGACACGTCGAACGCCGGCCCCTGCGGGGCGAACTCGGGCGCCTCCGCGGCCGCGGCGACCTCGGCCTCCAGCTCGGCGAGCTTCTCCGCGGACACGCCGCCTTCGGCGCCTCCGGACGCGGCCGAGTCGGCGGTCGTTTCGGCCGTCGTATCGGCAGGAGCATCCGCGGTCGTCTCGGCAGGTGCCTCGCCAGCCGAGTCGGCCGGAGCGGCTGCGCTCGTGTCCGCCGGTCGCGTCGCTGCTCGAGTCGTCGTCGCTGCCGCATGCGGCAGCCGCGAGCGCGAGCGCGACGACGGACGCGACGACGAGTCGTCGTCGTGTCGATCGTGTGGAAGTTGGCCTCATGGTTGAATCCCCGTTTCTTGATGACCAGTTCTTGCATGATTGGTTCACGGTCGGACAGCACGCACGAACAGCCCCTCCTGCTCGTGCCCGGATGGCGGTGCCTCGATGCCGGTGCGTTGGATGACGGTGTGTTGGATGACGGTTGTTGGATGGCGTGCTTACCAGCGCCACACACCGGCCCCCCGACCGGCTTGACTGTCCCATCATCCGGACAATAGAGTCCGGATGCCGAAATCAACGTACCTGAATCGGCGACCGTGATCAAGTGATCGGTCACCGCAGCCCTGCCGCCCCATGCCTGATGAATCCGTCCAGTCCGTCGAGCGGGCCATGTCGATCCTGCTCTGCCTCGACGCGAACTCGCCGAGCCTCGATGCCGCGACGCTGAGCGTCCGCACGGGGCTCTCGCGCTCGACGGTGTACCGGCTGCTCGGCACGCTCGAACAGGCCGGCATGGTCCGCAAGCACGGCAGTCGTTTCGAACTGGGACCGAACGTGTTGAAGCTCGCCGGCGGATACCGGGCGGCGAACCACATCAGCCTGCACGCCAAGTCGGTGCTCGACGAGCTCGCCGAACAGGTGCACACCGGCGTCACGTTGGCGGTCCTCGACGGCGACGTCGTCGTGACGGTCGAGACGGGGAACGCCGTGAACGGCGACTACGTGCTGCAGCCCCACGAACTCGGACGACGGATCCCGGCGACGGCCACCTCGGTCGGGCGGATGCTGCTGGCCTTCCAGGAGGCGGAGCACGGCGCCGCGGCGACCATCGAACCGCCGAGGGAGCGGAACACCCCGACGTCGGAACAGATCCGGGCGCAGGGCTACGCCCTCACGTCGGGCCTCCTCGAGACGGGCGTGCGGACGATCGCCGTGCCCGTGTACGACCACGCCGGCACCGTCGTCGCCGGCCTCGGCATCCTCGCCCACGCCGATCGCATGTCGGCCGACGAACTCGCCGGCGAGCACCTGATCAAACTGCGCGCCGCGGCCGACCGGCTGACCCAGCTGGCCTACTTCTCCCCCGCCCACTGATCGCGCCCCCGTTGCGATGAGCCAACGGACCCCAGAAAGCGATAGGGGGTGGACCGTTGGCTCACCGCAACGAGTTTCTGGACGCCGCCGGCGGAGCGCGTTAGCGTGGTTTCCCACCGGTCAGACACTTGTGTCCGGATCGTGGGAACGGGGGAACGATGAGAGGAGGAGGTCGATGACCGATCCGCAGAGGACCTATCCGAAGAACAGTTGGTACGTCGTCGCGGCGACCGCCGAGATCGGCGCCGCACCCGGTCGGGCGGACGGTGTGCGGCGAGCCGATCGTGCTGTACCGCACCACCGACGGCGTCGTGGTCGGCCTCGACGACCAGTGCCCGCACCGCGGCTATCCGCTGTCGGCGGGCACGCTGTGCGGCGACGAGATCCGGTGCGGCTACCACGGGCTGCGCTTCACGCCCGACGGGCGGTGCTCCTACGTGCCGGGTCAGGATCGGATCCCGACGCGGGCCCGGGTCACGCCGCGTCCGGTCGCCGAGCGCGGGCCGTGGGTCTGGGTCTGGATGGGCGATCCGCAGGCCCCCGACTTCGACCGGCTCCCCGACATCCCGTGGGTCGCCGACGAGGCATGGGCCCATGTCGACGGCATGGAACTCCTCGACGCCCGCTACGGGCTGCTGATCGACAACCTGCTCGACCTCTCGCACGAGACGTTCCTCCACGGCGATCTGATCGGCACACCCGAAGTGGCCGAGACCCCCATCACGACGACGATCGACGACGAGGAGGCCGTCGTCCACGTCAGCCGCCGCATGGAGGGGGTCGAGTGTCCCAAGTTCTATTCGGGATCGACAGGCCTCCGCTCGCCGATCGACCGGTGGCAGGACATCGAGTACCACGCGCCCGGCTACTACCTCCTCCACGTCCGCGTCGCGCCAGTCGGCTCGACGCCTCAGAACGGCCGCGACGACCCGCAGGCTGCACACATGAAGGTGCTGTACGCGATCACCCCGATCGACGATCACCGCACGATGGATTTCTGGGCGGTGTGTCGCGACTTCGGGATCGGCGATGCCGAACTCGACACGTTCATCGCCGAGTCGAACCGCGCCGTCGTGCTGCAGGACGTCGAGGCGCTGAACCTCATCGAGGCCCGCCTGGGCGACACATGGGAACCCGCCGAGGTCAGCCTGAAGATCGACACGGGCGGCCTCGCCGCGCGCCGCGTGCTGAGTGCCCTGATCGCGTCCGAACGCGAGACCGCCGTCTCCGTCGGCGCGCGGTAGATCGTCAGACTGACCGGTAGCGGGCCGCGAGGTCGATCGCGGCCTTCGCCAGGAGCGCGAGGTCGACACCGACGGCGACGAACGTCGCGCCGCGCGCGGTCCATCGCTCCACGAGTTCAGGCGTCGTGGCGAAGACGCCGGCCGGCAGGCCCGCGGCGATGATCCGATCGATCGCGTCGTCGACCGCGGCGACGACGTCGGGGTGGCCGGATCGCCCGATCAGGCCCATCGACGCGGCGAGGTCGGACGGCCCGACGAAGAGCGCATCGACCCCGTCGACGGCGGCGATCGACTCGATGGCCTCGGTGCCGGCCACCGACTCGATCTGGCACACGACGCACATCTCGTCGTCGGCCTGCGTCAGGTACCCGTCGACCATCCCCCAGCGGGCGGCCCGGTTCACCGCGGTCGCCACACCCCGCACGCCGGCGGGGGGATAGCGGGTGGCGGCGACGATCTGGGTGGCCTGGTCGGCCGACTCGACCATCGGGACCAGCAGCGTCAGCACGCCGAGGTCGAGCAGGCGCTTGATGAGCACGGTGTCGCCGGTCTCGGCCCGCACGAGCACCGGCGTGTCATGGGCGGCCGTCGCGCGGAGCTGGTCGAGGATCGAACGCAGGTCGTGCGGCGCGTGCTCGCCGTCGATCAGCATCCAGTCGAAGCCGGCGCCCGCGACCACCTCGGCCGCCGCGGCGTCGACGAGGCCCGAGAAGAGCCCGAACGTCACCCCCGGTCGGGCAAGTTGGCGCTTGAACTCGTTGCGTGGCAGATCCATCCGTCGCACTCTCTCATTCCCTCACGTGCCGCTCCGATTTGCGGCAGACGATCCGCCGACCCGTCGTCACGATGTCTGCCGCAAACCTCGGCCCGCCGGTTTGTGGCAGACGATCGGCCGACCCGTCGTCGGGATGTCTGCCGCAAACTCACGGGCGAGGGTTCATCAGTCGGCCACCGTCGAGCGTCAGCACGCCGAGGGGCCCGAAATCGGCGTGGATCCGATCGCCGGGCCGGCAGTCGATCGGCCGGGTGAACGATCCGGCGAGGATCGTCTCCCCGGCCGCCAAGCGGGATGCCGAGGCCGTGCAGCCGGTTCGCCAGCCAGACGACGCCCTGCACCGGATCGTCGAGCACCCCGGCACCGAGACCGGTCTCCTCGACGATGCCGTTGCGTTTGCAGATCGCGCCCGCCCAGCGCAACGCTCCCGCCGCCGCGTCGCTCGGTGCGATCCACTCGGCGCCGACGACGATCCCGGCATCGGCTGCGTTGTCGGCGATCGTGTCGCGGACGGTGCGCGTGCGTCCGTCGGAGGGGTGGACGCGGTACGAGCGAGCGTCGATCAGTTCGAGCGCCGGCACGATGTGGTCGGTGGCCGCGTACACGTCGGCGGCCGTGACGTCGGCCCGATCGAGCGTGTCGCCCAGCACGAACGCGAACTCCACCTCGATCTTCGGGTCGAGGTAGGCGGACGCACTGATCGTCGTGCCGGACTCGAGGAACATGTAGTCGAAGAGCGCACCGAAGTCGGGCTCGTCGATCTTCATCGTCATCTGCATCGCCCGGCTCGTGAGGCCGACCTTGTGACCCGTCACCGTGGCGCCACCGGCGAGTTGCAGCTCGATCCAGGAGGCCTGGATCGCGTACGCGTCGTCGAGCGTGACATCCGGGAACGCTCGCGTCACCGGGTCGATCGGCACGGCGGTGATCCGTGCCTGCTCGTGCGCCGCGGCGAGCTCGTCGACCTGTGCCGGGCTGAGCGTGCGGTTCACCGGACCTGCCCGAGCGCAGCGATGGCATGGGTGTCGTAGGCGATGGCGATGTTCTTCGTGTCCATGTAGAAGTCGAACGAGAACTCCGGGCCGCCGTCGCGGCCGATCCCGCTCGCCTTCGTCCCACCGAACGGAGTGGGCAGGTGGCGCACGTTCTGCGAGTTGACCCACACCATGCCGACGTCGAGGTCGCGGGCCACGCGATGGGCCCGGCCGGTGTCGCCGGTCCACAGGTATCCGGCGAGCCCGTAGTCGGTGTCGTTGGCGAGCGCGATGGCATCGGCCTCGTCGTCGAACGGGATCACCGTCAGCACGGGCCCGAAGATCTCTTCCCGGGCGATGCGCATGTCGTTCGTCGCCCCGGCGAACATCATCGGGTTCACGTAACACGACTCCGGATCGGTGGCGTCGCCCCCGCCCACGACGACGGTAGCGCCTTCCGCTTCGGCGATCGCCGCGTAGCTGCGCACCTTCGCGCAGTGCACGGGATGGATGAGCGGGCCGATCTCGGTCGCCGGGTCGAGCGGATGGCCGACCTTGCAGCGCACGCACCCGCTCGGCGAGACGAGTCGGTGAACTCGCTCGTGGATCGATCGCTGGACGAGCAACCGGCTCGACGACGTGCAGCGTTCACCGTTGAGGCTGTAGATCATGAACACCACGGCATCGAGCGCACGATCGAGGTCGGCGTCGTCGAACACGATCACCGGGTTCTTGCCGCCGAGCTCGAAGTGCAGACGCTTGAGCGTCGGGGCCGCCTGGGCCTGGATGAGCGATCCCGTCGCCGACTCACCGACGAACCCGATCGCCTTGATCGACGGGTGTTCGGTGAGCGCCCGCCCGGCCGATTCGCCCAGGCCGTGGACCGTGTTCAGCACGCCGGGCGGCAACCCCGCCTCGAGGGCGATCTCGGACAGCAGCGCCGCGGTGCAGGGCTGACCATTCGGCGGGTTTGTGCACCACCGTGCAGCCGGCCGCGAGCGCCGGTGCGATCTTCCACGTCGACAGCATGAACGGCGTGTTCCACGGTGTGATCACCCCGACCGGGCCGAGCGGCGACCGGCTGGAGAAGTTCAGATGGTGCTCGTCGGGCATCGAGCGCCCGTTGGCCGCGTCGGGCGCGTGGTCGGCGAAGAACCGGAAGTTCTCGGCACCGCGGATCGCGGCCGCGCTCATGAACCGGACGGTCTGGCCGGTGTCGACGCATTCGACCGCGGCGATCTCGTCGGCCCGCTCGACGATCAGGTCGGCGACGTCGTGCAGGATCCGCTTGCGCTCCTGCCCGCTGCGGCCCGACCAGTCGCCGAACGCGTCGGCGGCGGCCCGCGCCGCGGCGTCGATGTCGTCGGAGCCTCCGCTCGCCACCGTGCCCAGGAGCGCGCCGTCGATCGGCGAATGGTTGTCGAACGTGTCGCCGCTCGCGCTCGGCGTCGGCTCGCCGTCGATCAGGTGCAGCAGCGGCGCGTCGGCGAAGCGTCGCAGCTGCGCGGTCGGCCGTGGCGCAGTTCTCCTCGAACGTGCGGGTGGTTGCCATGCAAGCTCCTTCGTGCAGCCGGTCAGGCCGGGCCGGTTCGTGATGGGCCGGTGCGTTCGGCGATCACCGTGCGCAGGTGGTTCTCGTTGATCCGCCACCGCGGATCGATCTCCTGGTATTCCACGCTGAGCATCATCGTCGCCGTCGCGTCGCCGAGGTAGTCGGTGAGCGCATCCATCATCGCCCGCAGGAACATCGCCTTGTCGTCGTCGGAACGGCCGGCACCGAGGCGGGCCGTCAACGCGACGAACATGTTGTCGGGATGCCGGTCGCCGATCGCGTAGTGCTCGCGGGCGGCGGCGCGCGTGCGCAGCGCGTCGGGTGCGGCGACGCCGGTCGCGAGGGCGGCGGAGTGCACGGCGTCGACGAGACCAGCGATGTCGGCGACGTCGGCGACGTTGGCCGAGTACTCGATGACCAGATGAGGCATTGCACTCGATTATCTAACATGTTATGTATAAGTGCAAGATGCGGTTGCTGAGCTTCTCCCACGAAGGCCGTTCCACCTTCGGTGCCGTCGTGCCACATGGACGGGGACGACCGCGTCGTCGATCTCGGCGAACGGCTCGACGGGGTCACCGACCTGTCGGACCTGCTCGCCCAGGGGCGGCTCGACGATGCCCGGGCCGAGGTGGATGCCGCGGCCGCCGGGTCGACGGTGCCGCTGTCGGCCATCACGTTCCTCCGCACGATTCCGCGGCCCGGGAAGATCTTCTGCATCGGCGTGAACTACGGCGGTCGCAACGCCGAGTACCGCGACGGTCAGGAGGAGGCGACGAAGCCGAGCGTGTTCGTCCGCTTCCCGAGTTCGCTCGTCGGCCACGAGCAGGACCTCGTCCGGCCACCCGAGAGCGAACAGCTCGACTACGAGGGCGAGATCGTGGCGGTCATCGGCACGGCCGGACGGCGCATCCCCCAGGAACGCGCCCGCCAGCACATCGCCGGCCTCACCCTCGGCAACGAGGGCACGATCCGCGACTGGGTGCGACACGCGAAGTTCAACGTCACCCAGGGCAAGAACTGGGAGTCGTCCGGCTCGCTCGGCCCGTGGATGGTGACGCTCGACGAGATCGGCGACTTCGACGACCTCCACCTCACCACCCACGTGAACGGCGAACTGCGCCAGGACGACACCCCCGCCTCGATGGCCTACCCGATCGAGTTCCAGATCGCCTACCTGTCGACGTTCTGCACGTTGGAGCCGGGCGACCTCATCTTCACGGGCACGCCGACCGGCGCCGGCGCCCGTTTCGATCCGCCACGGTTCCTCCGCCCCGGCGACCACGTCGAGGTCGACGTGCCCGGCATCGGCACGCTGCGCAACGGGATCCGCGATGAGTGAGTCGGTACTCCAGGAAGCGGGCGTCGGGATGCGCGGGTTCGACCGGTCGCTGCCGATGGCGCTGATGCGGGCCCGCGAGGCGGTCATGCGCCACTTCCGCCCGAGCCTGGCCGAACACGATCTCACCGAACAGCAATGGCGGGTGCTGCGCGCCCTCGAGGACGCCGGCACCCCACTGTCGGTCGGTGAGCTCGCGGATCGCACCTACCTGCTCGGACCGAGCCTGTCGAGGATGCTGGCGCTGCTCGACGACCGGGGCGTGATCGCGCGATCATCGGTGCCGGGAGATGCGCGCCGTGCCGACATCAGGATCACCGCAACCGGGCTCGAGCTGGTCGCCGCGATCGCCCCGCGCAGCGAGGCGGCCTACGCCCACATCGAGGGTCGCCTCGGCACCGATGAACTCGAACGGCTCTATGCACTGCTCGACAGATTGGCGCGGGTGTGAACGATGGCGCGGCTGTGAGCGGTAACACGTACCACCAGGCGCCCGAGAGCGTGCGCGACGCGCCCCCCGGATGCCCGCTGCACCAGGGTTGGTCTCCACTCGACCAGGACTACCTCGCCGACCCGTACCCGATCGCCGCCGCGCTCCGCGACGAGCATCCCGTCTTCTACGCGCCCGAACTCGGCCACGTCGTCGTCACCACGATGGCCGACATCGAGACCGTGTTCATGAACCCCGACGTCTTCGCGTCGACCAACGTGCAGGACCCGATCTTCCCGCTCGTCACCCGACGCGGCCGCCGTCCTCGAGGCCGACGACTTCGACCCGATCGCCGTCATGTCGAACCGGCCCGAACCCGACCACGCCCGCATCCGCGTGTACACCCGCCAAGGCTTCTCGCACCGCCGGCTGAGCGCGCTCGAGGACTACATGCGCGAGCGCGCCACGGCACTGCTCGACCGGATGATCGAGCACGGCTCACCGGCGGAGTACGTCCAAGCGCTGGCGTTCCCACTCCCCGCCGAGATCGTGTTCCGGCTCATCGGGTTCCCGCCCGCCGACGACGCGCTGATCAAGTCGTGGTGCGTCAATCGCCGCGCCTTCTCGTGGGGCAAGCCGACCCCCGAGGCACAACTCGCGATCGCCGAGGGGATGCTCGACTACTGGCGGTACTGCCGGGCCTTCGTCGCACGGCGGCGCGACGAGCGCGCCGACGACTTCTGTTCCGAACTCCTCGACGCGCACGACGCCGATCCCGACCCGGCCAACGGCACGGGCATCAGCTACCGCGAGGTCGAGTCGGTCGTGTACGGGATCTCGTTCGCCGGCCACGACCCCGTCACCGCGCTGCTGTGCAACACGCTGCGCTGCCTCCTCCCCCGTCGCGACCAGTGGGATGCGCTGTGTGCCGATCCGTCGTTGGCCGCCGCCGCGGTCGAGGAGACGTTGCGCTTCGAATCGAGCCAGATCTCCTGGCGGCGCATCACCACCCGGCCCACCACGCTCGGCGGCGTCGACCTGCCGGCGGGCACGCGGCTCTTCTTGAACTTCGCGTCGGCCAACCACCAACCCGACGTGTTCGACGAACCGGACACGTTCGACATCCACCGCGCCAACGCCAACCGGCACATCTCGTTCGGCAAGGGCATCCACTTCTGCCTCGGTGCCGGGTTGGCCCGGATCGAAGCCCGCATCGCGCTCGAGTTGCTGTCGCAGCGTCTCCCGTCGCTACGCCTCGCGCCCGACCAGTCGTTCCACTACTTCCCGAACATCACGTTCCGGGGCCCCGACGCCCTCGTCCTCGAATGGGACACGGGCATGACCCTCTACGCGGTCCAGAAGTTCCTGTTCGAACTGAACCGCAGCGAGGCGCGCCAGCAGGCGTACCTGGCCGATCGCCGCGGCGAACTCGCCCAACTCGAGATGGCAGGGTACGAGCTGACCGACGAGGAGACCCGAGCACTCGTCGAACCCGACATCGGTCTGCTGTTCCACCTCGGCGTGAACGGCCAGATCCTGATGCACTTCGCCGCGTTCCACCAGATCGAGTGGGCCGACTACCTGCAACAGATGCGCGACGGCATCACCACCTACGGTCCCGTGCGGGAAGGTGTGTACGCCATGACCGGCTATGACGGCGTCGATGCCGCACCGCCGGCCGCCCGACCGTGAAGGCCCGCTGATGCCGCTCGTGTTCGCCGGGGTGTGCAGCCACGCGCCGGGCATCACCGGCCGGGCCGACCGGGCCGATCCGGCCGTGCGCGACGACTTCTATGCCGCCCTCGACGGCATGCGGGTGGCGCTCGAAGCGTCGAGACCCGATGCCCTCGTCGTGATCGCGGCCGAACACTTCGCCAACTTCTTCATGGACAACATGCCGTCGTTCGCGATCGGCATGGCCGATTCGTACCGGGGCCCGATCGAGGACCCGGGCTGGCTCGCCATCGACAAGGTGACCGTGCCGGGCGACCGCACTCTGTCCGAACGGCTGATCACGCTCATCATGGAACGCAGCGATGTGGCCTACGCCCAGGAGTGGCTGTTCGACCACGGGATCATGGTGCCGCTCCACTTCCTCACTCCGCGTTACGACCTCCCGATCATCCCGGTCAACATCAACTGTCAGGGCCCACCGCTGGCACCGCTCCACCGGGCGTGGACGTTCGGCGAGTCGCTGCGCGCCGCCGCCGACGCGGTCGACGAACGCATCGCCGTCGTCGGCACCGGTGGCATCTCCCACTGGCCCGCCACGCCCGACTCGGGCAAGATCAACGAGGCGTGGGACCGCGAGTTCCTCGCCCGCTGGGCGCGCAACGACCGCCGCGAACTGTTGGCCTACAACGATCTCGACGTCTACGCCGAGGCCGGTCAGGGCGGCTTCGAGATCCGCACGTTCGTCGCCGTCAGCGGCGCGGCCGGCGGGGCGAGCGGCACGGTGCACTTCTACGCACCGATCCCGATCTTCGCCGTCGGCTGCACGGTCGCCACGTACGACCTTGACGTTCCTGCCTGCCGGCACCGAAGGAGAGACCGGGGGCGTGAGCGACGGCGTGCGCTGCATGATCATGCGAGGCGGCTCGTCGAAGGGTGCCTACTTCCTGCGCGACGACCTCCCCGCTGATCCGGCCGAACGCGACGAGCTGTTGCTGCGGATCATGGGCACGCCCGACCCGCGTCAGATCGACGGCATCGGCGGCGCCCACCCGCTCACGTCGAAGGTCGCGATCGTCGCGCCCGCGACCGACGATCGCGCCGACGTGGAGTACCTGTTCCTGCAGCTCGGTGTCGGCGAACGCCTCGTCACCGACCGCCAGAACTGCGGCAACCTGCTCGCCGGCGTCGGGCCCTTCGCCATCGAGCGGGGGCTCCTGGACGCGTGCCGACGGCGAGGCCGCCGTGCGCATCCACATGATCAACACCGATTCGATCGCGACCGCGCACTTCCCGGTGCGCGACGGCCGAGCTCGTCGACACCGGTGCCACCGCGGTCTCGGGGGTGCCGGGCACGGCGGCCGCGATCCGGATCGACTTCGACGACATCGCCGGCAGCTCGTGTGGCGCGCTGCTGCCGACCGGGAACGCCGTCGACCAGGTGGCGGGCGTCGACTGCACGCTCGTCGACAACGGGATGCCGGTGGTCGTGATGCGGGCCGATGCGGTGGGCATCACCGGCTACGAGACGTGCGACGAGCTGAACGCCGATGCGGCGTTGCGGGACCGGCTCGAGGAGATCCGGCTGAAGGCCGGCGATGCTGATGAACCTCGGCGACGTGTCCGCCACCACGGTGCCGAAGCTGGCGATGGTGGCGGCGCCCCGTGAGGGCGGCGACCTGTGCACGCGCATGTTCATCCCCCATCAGTGTCACGACGCCATCGGCGTGCTCGCCGCCGTGTCGGTCGCCACCGCCGCGCTGCTGCCCGACACCCCGGCGAACGAACTGCTCGAACGGCACGCCGACGACTCCGTCGTGCTCGAACACCCGACCGGCACGTTCGCCGCCGCCGTCGACGTCCGCATCGACGACGGATGCGCCGATCGTCGAGCGGGCCGGCATCGTCCGCACGGCGCGCAAGCTGATGGACGGCCTCGTGTTCCCGCGGGAGTACGAATGAGCGCCACCACGATCCCGGGCCCGCACCCCGACCCGCATCCGCCGACGACGTTCGACGTCGCCGCCGGGCGCGTGCGATGCGCACTGCCACATCTTCGGCCCGGGTGACCGGTTCCCGTTCGCCGCCGATCGCGCCTACACGCCCCCCGACTCGGGCATCGACGACTTCGACGCCCTGCAGGAGCGGCTCGGGCTGTCACGTGCCGTCTTCGTCCAGGCGAGCTGCCACGGCACCGACAACTCGGCGATGGTCGACGCGATCGAACGCGGCGCCGGTCGGTACGCGGGCGTGGCGATGATCGACGAGTCGTTCTCCGATGTCGACATCGGTCGGCTCCACGACGTCGGTGTCCGCGGTACCCGGTTCAACTTCGTCGCCCACCTCGGCGGCGCGCCCGAACTCGACGTGTTCTGGCGGATCGTCGACCGGGTCGTGCCGTTCGGCTGGCACATCGTGCTGCACTTCGACGCCAAGGACCTGCCGTCGTACGCCGACCTGCTCGACCGCATGCCGTGCCCGTTCGTGATCGACCACATGGCGCGGGTCCCGACGAGCGACGGGCTCGATCAGGCGCCGTTCCAGGCGCTGCTCGACGTGCTCGACGACGAACGGGCGTGGGTCAAGATCTCCGGCGCCGAGCGCCTGACGGCCGACGGGCCGCCGCCGTACGACGACGTCGTCCCGTTCGCGCAGGCGCTCATCGCCGCCGCTCCCGATCGCGTCCTGTGGGGGACCGACTGGCCGCACCCGAACGTGCGCCACATGCCCGACGACGGCGACCTCGTCGACCTGCTCGCGGCGTTCGCCCCCGACGAGGCGACCCGCAACCGGATCCTGGTGACCAACCCGGAACGGCTCTACGACTTCTCGTAACACTCGTCGGTAGCGATGAGCGAACGGACCGAGGGGTGGACCGTTGGCTCATCGCACTCGTCACTCGAACAGAAAGACCGGTTTGATCACCTCGCCGTCGTGCGATGCCCGTTCGGCGTCGTTGATCTCGTCGAGCCGATACGTGGTGATCAGCTCGTCGAACGGGAACGCACCGTCGGCGTTGAGCTGCGCCAGCCGCGGGATGAACTCGGTGGTGTTGCTGCTGCCCTCGACCACGCCCAGGATCCGGCGCGGGCTGATCAGGCTGCGGTAGTCGAGCACGAGATCGACGTCGCTGCCGACGCCCGCCATCGACATCGTGCCGGTGTTGTTCAGGCCCTCGAACGCGACCCGTGTGATGCGCGCCACCCCGGTCGAGTCGAACGAGTAGTCGGTGCCGCCACCGCTCAGGTCGCGCACGGCTTCGAGGATCTCCTCGGGGCTGCCGCTCACCTGGTCGGTCGCGCCGTACCGGGCCGCGAGCTCGAGCCGGGATGCGTGACGGTCGACCGCGATGATCTGTCCGGCACCCGCGACCTTCGCCGCCATCACCGCGCTCAGGCCGAGCGACCCGGCGCCGTAGATGGCGACCGACGCACCTTCGGTGACACCGAGCGTGTTGAGGATGGCGCCCGCCCCGGTCTGGACCCCGCAGCCGAGCGGACCGAGCCGTTCCAGCGCGAACGACGGGTCGACCTTGACGACCGAGCGCGCCGCGACCACGGCGTGCGACGCGAGGCTCGACTGGCCGAAGAAGAACGAGCCGACGGCCTCACCGTTCGCGTCGGTCAGCGACGACGATCCGTCCGGGCGGTTCGGCGCGAGGTTGAGCGGGAGGAATTCGTAACAGGCGTACGGGCCGAAGTCGCGGCAGCCGGCGCAACCGCCGCAGCTGTCGAAGCTGAGCACGACGTGGTCGCCGACCGCGACGCCGCGCACGTCGCTGCCCACCGCCTCGACGATGCCGGAACCCTCGTGGCCGTACACGATCGGTCCGGGGAACATCTCCGGCGGCCACTCGCGGCTGAGCAGGTCGGTGTGGCACAGACCGGCGCCGACCATCTTCACCAACACCTCGTCGTCGCGCGGGTCGGCGAGATCGAGCTCCTCGATCTCGAACCGTGCGGTCGGCTCACGGAGTACTGCGGCGGTGATCTTCATGTCGTGTGTCCCTTCGAGTGGGTTCGGTCGTTCGGGTCGGTCGTTCGGGTTCGGGTCTCGTCTCAGGCGAACGGTCGGACCGGGTCGGACCCGTCCCAGCCGAGTGACGCGCCGTAGAAGGCGGCGAACGTGGACTCCATCACGGGGCCGAGCTCGATGATCTCGACGAAGCCCGGCAGCGCGCCCTTCGTGTCCATGTAGCAGACCGATCCACCGGTCGGGACGCCGGCACGGAAGGCGACCTCGTACCCACGCTCCTCGTAGCGGCCGATGTCACCGTCGAAGTCGCGGCTGCCGACGCCGTAATGGTGGAAGCCGTGGCCCTGGGTCGTGATCGTCTCGCGGTACACCGACGGGTGGTCGTCGAGCGGTTGGAGGAGCTCGATCTGCATGTGGCCGGCGAAC
The DNA here is from genome assembly GCA_963801795.1 of Ilumatobacteraceae bacterium. Lineage (GTDB taxonomy): Bacteria > Actinomycetota > Acidimicrobiia > Acidimicrobiales > Ilumatobacteraceae > Sva-07. The sequence continues at coordinate 346,994 of CAWDFZ010000009.1, read as the reverse complement.
GCCATCGCCAGCGTCACCGCCGCCTCGGACGGCGCACCGCGATACGTCGGGTCGTCGCCGGTGAAGTGGTCGAGCAGGAACCACGGACCGACGTGCAGGTCGAGCGTCCACTGCGCCATCGCCGCCCGGATGTCCGCCACGACGTACGCCATCTGGATGATCCCCCGTTCCGGCTGTCCGAAGTCCAAGTGTCGGCATCCATCCCCCTTCAGTGGTTGCGGTTCAGCCGCCGGTGGCGAGCAGGTCTCCGACGAGCCGGACTTCGTCGTCGTTGATGATGTGTTCCATGCCCTCGTACACGCGCCACGTCACCTCGGCGCCCCGGGCGGCGAACACGTCGCGCGTCTCCTCGGTCCGGGCGAGCGGCACCCAGTCGTCGACGTCGCTGGTCGCCAGCACCACCGGCGTGCCGTCGAGCGAGCCGCCCTCCCACGTGGTGCCGGGCGGTCCGATCAGCCCGCCGGTGAGGATCGCCACCCCGCCGTACCGCGCGGGGTGTCGCGACAGGTACTCCGCGAGCAGGCAGGCGCCCTGCGAGAACCCGAGCAGGAAGATGCGTGACCGTGCGAAGCCGGCCGATTCCACCTGTGTGACGAGCTGATCGATCCGCTCCAGCGCCCACGTGAGCGAAGGCTCGTTGACGTCGAAGTCCTGCATGAACCCGCCCGGGTACCACGTGTTGTCGGCCGCCTCGGGTGCGACGAACGCGACGCCCGGTGTGTCGAGCCGGTCGACGAGGTGCTCGCGCATCCACTCCGGGCTCTGGGCCCGACCGTGGACCACGATCGCGGCCACCGTCGCGGTGTCGAGCGGCGTTCCGTAGTGCTCGACGCGCTGTTCGAGATGTGCGTTCATGTCAGACCGCCTCCACGACCATCGCGATGCCCTGCCCGACCCCGATGCACATCGTTGCCAGCCCGTACCCGCCGCGGCGCTCGAGTTCGTGCACCAGCGTGGCGAGGATGCGGGCCCCCGAACAACCGATCGGGTGCCCGAGCGCGATCGCGCCGCCGTTGGGATTGACGATCTCGGGGTCGAGGTCGGGCCAGTCGCGCAGACACGCCAGGCTCTGCGCGGCGAACGCCTCGTTCAGCTCCACGACCGACAGATCGCTCCACCCGATGCCGGCGCGTTCGAGCGCAACCTCGGCGGCGACGACCGGCCCGATGCCGAACAGGTCGGGATCGACACCGCTCACGGCCCGCGACAACACCCGCGCCATCGGCGTCCGGCCGGTGCGTTCGACGCCGCGCTCCGACCCCAGCAGGACGGCCGCGGCACCGTCGTTCATCGGCGACGAGTTGCCCGCGGTGACCGAGCCGTCGGGGCGGAACACGGGACGCAGCTTCGCCAGCGACTCGATCGTCGCATCGGCGCGCACGCATTCGTCGGTCGCCAGTTCCGACCCGTAGGCCTCGACGATCTCGCCGTCGAAGCGTCCCGCGGCCCAGGCCGCGGCGGCGCGCTCGTGGCTGCGCAGCGCGAACTCGTCCTGTTCCTGCCGTGACACGTCGTACTTGTCGGCGAGGATCTCGGCGCCGTCACCGAGCGGCATCGTCCACTCGTCGCGGTGACGAGGGTTGACCATGCGCCAGCCGAGCGTCGTCGAGTGCATCGTCTGGTGCCCGCGCTCGTAGGGCCGGTCGGGTTTGGCGACGACCCAGGGCGCGCGGCTCATCGATTCCACGCCGCCGGCGATGCACAGTTCGGCGTCACCGACCGCGATCTCGCGCGACGCGTCGATCGCCGCTTCGAGTCCCGAGCCGCACAGCCGGTTGTGCGTGACCCCGGGGACCGACGTGGGAACCCCGGCGAGCAATGCTGCCATGCGACCGACGTTGCGGTTCTCCTCACCGGCCCCGTTGCCGTTGCCGAAGTGGACGTCGTCGAGGCCCGCCGGGTCGAGGTCGGGAGTCCGTTCGAGCAGCGCCGTGATCACCCCGGCGGCGAGGTCGTCGGGACGGACATCGGCCAACGCACCACCGATCTTGCCGATCGGCGTGCGCACTGCATCGATGACGAAGACCGGACCCGTCATGCCGTCTCCGGATCCACGCGTCGCCGATCAGTGGTGCCATGCGAGCTCGGTCGGCGGCCGTGGAAGGCGTCGTCCAACATCGTCCGGATGCCGTCGAGGTCGGGCGGGCGCACGTTCCCCGCCGCGTCGGCCACGACGCGTCGTGCGGCCTCGTCGAGCCCGTCCGCCGGCATGCCGATCGACGCGAGATCGGTGGGTGCGCCGATCGCCGCGGCGAGATCGAACATCGCCGCCGCCGCGTCGTCGACGTCGAGCACCGCCCCGAGGCGGGCCATGACGTCGGGGATCGCGGGCGCGTTGTAGGCGAGCGCGTGGCCGAGCACGACCGCGTTCATCGAGCCGTGGTCGAGGTTGAACATGCCGCCGAGCACGTGGCACGTCTTGTGGTGCAGCGCGGTGCCGCCCGCGGCCAGCGACACGCCGGCGAGGTGCGCGCCGAACAGCGTGCTCGCCCGCGCGTCGAGGTCGTCGGGGGTGCTGCACACCCGGGGCAGGCTCGTGGCGATCGCCCGAACGCCCTCGAGCGCGAGCACCGACGTGACCGGATCGGCGCCGGGACCGTAGAGCGCCTCGACACAGTGGGCGAGTGCGTTCATGCCCGACGGCCCGGCGATCGACGGGCGGGAGGCTGAGGGTCAGTTCGGGGTCGTAGATCACCACGCCCGGCTTGACCCGGGCGTCCTTGCCGGTCATCTTGTGGTCGCCGTCGGTGAGACCCCAGATCGTCGTCATCTCCGATCCGGCATACGTCGTCGGCACCGCGATCTGGACGACGTCGACCTCGAGGGCGATCGCCTTGCCGAGCCCGGTGGCCGATCCGCCACCGACGGTCAACACCGTGTCGGCGCCGGTGTCGCGCACCATCGCCCGGGCGTCCTGCGCCTTGGCGATCGGCACGTGCTGCACCACGTCGGAGAAGCGCCCGACCACCCGATCGCCGAGCACCTGCGACAGCTCGTCGGCCAGCAACTCCTCGGCGGTGGAGGCGATCACGAGGATGCGCACCGCGCCGGCGCGATCCGCTTCCTCGGCCACCCGCCGGCGACTTCCGGCGCCGAACACCACCCGCCCCGGGATCTCGTCGCGGGCGAACTCGAAGGTGGTCATGCCGACTGCAGCGATCGGAGCGTGTCGAGCTCGGCGCGGGTAGGTGGCTCGGTGATGGTGACGTCGTCGGCGACGCGCAACGGCCAGCCGGTGGCGGCACGCGCTTCGTCGACATCGATACCGGGGTGGACACTCACCAATGTCAGCTCCTTCGTCTGCTCGTCGGGCCGGAGGATGCCGAGGTCGGTGATGACGGCGGTCGGGCCCTTGCCCCGCAGTCCGAGACGCTGCCGGTGGTCACCGCCGTCGCCATGGCCGACCGACGTGACGAAGTCGAGCCGATCGACGAACGTCCGGAGGTTCTGGCGGATGGTGATGACGACCTCACCACAGCTCGCCGCGATCTCCGGCGCGCCGCCCGCCCCCGGCAGGCGCACGACCGGTGATCGATAGTCGCCGATCACGGTGGTGTTGAGGTTGGCGTGCCGATCGATCTGCGCCGCGCTCAGGAAGCCGACGTCGATACGGCCCGCCTGCAACCAGTAGGCGAACATCTCGGGGACGCTGACGACCGCGTCGGCGTGCTCCGCCAACACGCCGTCGCCGATCGACCACGGGAGCACCGTCGGCTTGGCCCCGATGCAGCCGGATTCGTACACGAGGACGCAGTCGGGCGCGTGGAGCCGGCGCGCCAGGTTCGCCGCGGTGCTCGGCAGACCGATGCCGACGAAGCACACCGTGCCGGGGCCCAGGGTGCGGGCCGCGTGCACGGTCATGATCTCGTCGCTCGTGTACGCCGGCGCCAATTCGTTGGTGTCTGGCTCGGTGGTGTCCGGCACCGTCATGCCAGCACGTGTTCCTTCATCCACACCTGGAACGTCTCCCGATCGCGGGCGACCGGATCCCACGCGGCATAGAAGTCGTTGTCGCGGTTCGAGTAGCCGTGAGCGTACGACGGGTGCGCCCCGCCCGGGACCACGACCACGCTGTCGATCGTCCACGCCGGGAGCACGGCGGCGTTGAACTGCGGTTCGAAGGCATCGACGACTTCCTCGACCGTGACGATCGACCGCCGGCTCGCCAGCACGCATTCGCGCTGCACGCCGGTGATCCCCCACATCATCACGTTGCCGTGCCGATCGGCCTGCTGGGCGTGGATGATGCCGACGTCGGGATTGAGCGCGGGGAGGGCCGTCAACTCCTCGCCCGTGAACGGGCACGTCACGGAGCCGATGGTGTCGGTGTGGTCGAGCAGGCTCGTTCCCGCGTAGCCCCGCATCGTGCCGAACGGCAGCCCCGACGCGCCCGCCTGCCAGCGCGTGGCCATCCCGGCATGGCTGTGCTCCTCGATCTCGAGCGGAGCCGGCCAAGCGTTCTGGACGGCGTCGCGCATCCGGTGCAACGACCCCACGCCCGGGTTGCCGCCCCACGAGAAGATCAGCTTGCGCGCACAGCCGGCACCGATCATCTGGTCGTACACGATGTCGGGGGTCATCCTGATCAGGGTCAGATCGCGGCGTTCCTGGCGGATGATCTCGTGCGCGGCGGCGAACGGGATGAGGTGGGTGAAGCCCTCGAGCGCCACCGTGTCGCCGTCGTGGACGTGGGTGGCGATCGCGTCGGCGAGCGACTGGAACGCAGCGGTCACCGGCGCCGCCCTCAGAACGAGACGGGGACGGTCGGCGCCTGCCCGGACGCGATCAGTTCGGGCAGCGCCGGCGAGGCGTTCTCCCACACGAGCAGCATCGACCGCTTCGACGAGTATCCCTGATGGCGGATGTCGGCGGGCATCGCCGCGACGTCGCCGGCCTTCATCACCACGGTGGCGCGCACCGATCCGGTCTCGCGGTCCTCGACCTTCCACGTGATCTGGTCGGACAACTGCACGAACCACTCGACACGGTCGTTGCCGTGGATGATCGGCAGGATGAACTCCTCGGTCGTCGGGCAGTAGAGGCTGTCCTTGCACACCGAGACCACCGACGGGTTCCACGTGACGTCGCTGCGCGACAGGTACCCGAACAGGTTGAACGCCGCGACCTCGTTCTCGTATCCGGGCTCGGCGTGCACCTCGGGTTCGGTCTGTTCGACGTCGGCGAACATCCGGTTGACGGGGAAGCCGTTGTCGTCCGACCGGATCTTCTCGTCGCCGGGCACACCGACCATGCGGTTGGCGGTGACGCGGGTGCGGGTGATCGCGCCGAGGTTGTCACCGCGCTTGGGGCCGAAGGGTGAACCGGTCTCCTGCGGCGCGGCGAACGGGTCGTAGCCGGCGTTGGTCCAATCGGCGAGGATCGCCTGGAACACACCCATCAGGTCGTCGGAGGCGAAGTTCTCCTGATGGTCGAGTTCCGCCTTGCGATAGGCACTGTTGTAGCGGCCAGCGAACAGATCGACGGTGCCGTAGTGGTTCATCGTGCCGATCACGGCGTCGAAGTTGACGATGCCGTAGAAGAAGTTCCAGGAGACGTCACGCATCACCGCCTTGAGGAACGTCTCGGCCGACATGACGTGGCTGCCGGTGGGCCAGTCGATGTGGACGAAGTGCTCGTCGCGATCGAACGTGAAGCCGCCGATGCGGAACGATCGGTAACCGTGCTCGTTGGCCGCGTCGCTGCGGAGTGGTGCCTGGGGGACGGTTTCGGTTGCGCTCATGTCGGACTCCGTACGGTTGATTCAGCTCGTCTGGCAGATCTCGGCCCACCGGTACACGGTGTCCGGTCCTTCGATCGTCTGCAGCAGGATCACGCTCGGCTGCTCGGCCACGAAGCGGTAGCACCGCCCGGCCGGCAACAGGACCATGTGGCCGTGGCCCGCCACGACGTGGCCCATCGGCTTGCCCGCGGGCTCACCGTCGACGCCGATCGATCCGGAGGCGTCCGGTTCGACGAAGGGTTCGTCGGGGTCGATCAGTTCGACGACGACCCGGCCGTCGACGACGAGCGCGAACTCGTCGTGCGGGGTCGCCCGCCACGGTGAGGTCCCCTCGGCCCGGATGACCTCGAGCACGTACTCCATGTTCTTGGCGACGGCCACCTTCTCCCACGGCGCGGCGTTCGCCGCCACGTCGAACATGTTGGAGAACACGTAGTTGCGGGGATCATCGGCGATCGCTTCGACCCCGCCCTTGGCGAAGTGGTCGAGCGATCCGAACACGGTCGAATACTGCGTTGTCGATGACGCCATCCCAGATCCCCCCGTTTGATTCTTCGTGCTTCTCCCGCTCGGCCCGCGTCGGCGATATGTGCACAATGCGAACCGGCGTTCTGCTGGTGAACATTGTTGCCGTTGTTCGACCGACGGTCAAGCCCGGCGCACCACGAGCGGGGATCTTGACTCCGTACGCTGACCGAACAATAGTGCGGGGAGTGAACGCTCAGGTCGGGAGCCGGTGATGGCACGAGCGGACCATGTCCAGTCGCTCGAACGTGGGCTCCTCGTGCTGCGTTGCTTCGATGCCGAGCATCCCGAACAGACGCTGTCGGAGGTCGCCAAGCGTACGGGGCTCACCAGAGCGACCGCTCGCCGGCTCCTGCTCACGTTGTCGACGTTGGGCTACGCCACCACCGACGGGCGCAATTTCTCGCTGACCCCCGCTGTCTTGAACATCGGCTACGCCTACCTCTCGTCGCTCAACGTGCAGCAGATCGGCCAGCCGTTCCTCGAATCGCTGAGCGAGAAGGTGCACGAGTCGGCCTCGATCTCGGTCCTCGACGGCGGGGAGGTCGTCTACGTGGCGAGGGTCCCGACGACGCGGATCATGACCATCGCGCTCGGCCTCGGCACGCGCCTGCCGGCGTACTGCACCTCGATGGGGCGAGTGCTGCTGAGCGGGCTGCCTCCTGAGGACGTGCGGGCGCGGGTCGGCGAACCGCTCATCGCGCTCACGGAGCACACGATCACCGACTTCGCGACGCTGGAAGCCGAACTCGCCAAGGTGCGTTCGCAGGGATGGGCACTCGTCGACCAGGAGCTGGAGATGGGTCTGCGCTCCATCGCGGCTCCGCTGCGCGACTCGAGCGGGCGGACGATCGCATCGATCAACGTCTCCACGCACGCCGGACGAACGACGATGAAGGAAGTCCACCAGCAGTTCCTGCCCGCGCTGCTCGAGACCGCGGCGGGGCTCAACGACGCCCTGCGGCAGCGCTGATCATCCACCCAACAGAAGGGAGGTCCCGATGAGAGCCGTCCGCTACCACGGCAACCGGGACGTTCGCGTCGACGACATCCCCGAGCCCGAATGCCGACCGGGTTTCGTGAAGATCGCCCCCGAATGGTGCGGGATCTGCGGGAGCGACGTCCACGAGTACCTCGTCGGCCCCGAGACGATCCCCTCGCCCGACGCTCCCCACCCGATCACCGGCGAGTCGGTGCCCATCGTGCTCGGCCACGAGTACGCGGGCACGGTCGTCGAGGTCGGCGCCGGGGTAGGCGATGTGCGCGTCGGCGACCGGGTCGCCGTCGAACCGATCATCCGTGACAACGACTGCCCCAACTGCCTGGCCGGGCACTACAACCTGTGTCCGCAACTGGGCTTCCACGGCCTGAGCGGATACGGCGGCGGGCTCGCCGAGTTCTCCGTCGTACCGGGATACATGGTGCACGTGCTGCCCGACAACGTGCCGACCGATGCGGCCGCGCTCATCGAACCGCTCGCCGTCGGATGGCACGCGGCGAAGATGGCCGACCTCCGTGACGGCGACTCCGTGATGATCATCGGTGCCGGTCCCATCGGCCTGGTGACGTTGCTGGCGGTGAAGCTGATGGGCGCGGGTGACGTCGTGGTCGTCGAACTGTCGTCGGCGCGCAAGGCGAAAGCAGCGGAGCTCGGCGCCGATCTCGTGCTCGATCCCGCGCACGACGACGTGGCCGAGGCGCTCGCGGAACGGTTCGGTCAGGGCGTCGACGTCGCGTTCGACGCCGGCGGGAACGCCGCGACGATCGCGCTCGCGTTGTCGTCGGTGCGACCCAAGGGGCGCGTCGTCAACATCGCCCTGTGGGAGCACCCCGTCGAGTTCGACATGTTCTCGATGCTGTTCAAGGAATCGAACCTGACCGCCTCGTGCGCGTACTGCAACGACCACGGCGAGGTCATCGAGGCCTTGGCCTCCGGCCGGATCGACGTCACGCCGCTCATCACCGGCAGGATCACCTTCGAAGAGATCGTCACCGGCGGCATCGAGCAACTGATCGACAACCGCGACGCGCACGTCAAGATCCTCGTGCACCCCTGAGCGCCACGGCGCGGACCGGTCAGGCGCCCGGCGTGTTGCTCGCGGTGGCGCCGAGCAGATAGGTCTTCTGCAGCAACTCGGGATCGTCCTTCAGCGCCCGCGCCGAACCCGAGTACTGGATCCGCCCACCTTCGAGCACGTACGCGTTGTTGGCCAACGCCAACGCGACGTGGGCGAACTGCTCGATGAGCAGCACGCCGATGCCGCTCGCGGCGACTTGCTCGATCACGGGCATCAGTCGCTTCACCACCACCGGTGCCAGCCCGAGCGACAGTTCGTCGACGAGCAGCACCGTCGGCCTCGACGCGAGTGCCTGGGCCAGCACGACCATCTGCTGCTCGCCCCCCGACAACGACCGGGCGGTGGTGTTGAACCGGTTCCTGAGCTCGGGGAACAACTCGAGCGCATGCTCGACTCCGGCCTCTGCCTCGTCACGTTTCAGCGCGTAGGTGGCGACGCGCAGGTTGTCGGCCACCGTGAGGCTCGGGAGCAGCCGGCGCCCTTCGGGAACGACCGCGACACCCGCGGCGCGCACCTTCTCGGGCCGCAGTTTCGTGAGATCGACGTCGTTGAGCGTGACGTGTCCCGAGGTCGGGCGCAGCAGTCCGCCGACGGTCAGCACGAGCGTGCTCTTGCCCGCTCCGTTCGGGCCGAGCAACGTGGTGACCTCGCCGGCCGGGATGGTGATCGACACGTCGTGCAGCACCGGCCGGTCGCCACGTTCGACGTCGAGCGCCGTGATCGTCAGCGAGTCGTCGCTCATACCTGCTGCACGCTCTCGTCGTCGCCGAGGTACGCCCGGATCACGAGCGGATCGGCCAGCACCTCGTCGGTCGGGCCGTTGGCGATGACCCGGCCGAAGTCGAGCACCGCCACCTGACCGCATGTCGCCGACACGAGATCCATGTCGTGGTCGACGAGCACCACCATCGCCCCGGTGCGTTCGGGGATCTGCTTGATGATGTTGCCGAGCACCGCGGTCTCCTCGTCCGGCAGTCCAGCGGCGGGCTCGTCGAGCAGCACGAGCCGCGGTTTGCCGACGACCGCCCGTGCCACCTCGACCAGCCGGCGTTCGGCCGCGCCGAGCGTGCCGACGGGGTGGCGGATCTTCGGTCCGAGGCCGACGAACTCGACGGCGTCGATGACGTCCGCGCGGCAGGGTCGACGAACGCCGGCTCGACTGCTCCTCGATCAACAGCACGTTCTCGTAGACCGACAGGTCGGCCACGGCCTGCTCGGTCTGGAACGTGCGCCGGACCCCCCACCGCGCCCGCCGGAAGGCGGGCATCGCCAGCACGTCGACCCCGAACGCGGTCACGGTCCCTTCCTGCGGGCGGACGAAGCCGCTGAGGACGTTGAAGAAGGTGGTCTTGCCGGCACCGTTCGGGCCGATCAGCCCGTTGGTGCCTGCACCCAAGGTGAGCGTCACGTCGTCGATCGGGGTGACACCACCGAAACGCACCGTCAGGTCGCTGATCTCGATCACGTCGGCGCCTCCGCCGTCGTATCGGCGCGATCGGCTGAATCTTCGTCCGACGGCGTTGCCGAGTCGCGCCAGATCGGACACGATCCCGCCCGGCGTGGTGAGCAGCACCTGGATCACGCCGAGCCCGAACAGCATCGTCAACACCTCCGACGAGAGCCCGATCTGCTGCTCGAGCAGGCGCGGCAGGATCCGCAGCAGGAACGCCGCGACGACGGCACCCCAGACGCTGTAGACCCCGCCCATGCAGCACGACGGCGAGCAGGATGATCGACCCCTCGACGGGGAACTGGTTGACCGTGACGCCGCCCGGGCTGGCGGCGAGCAGCGCGCCGGCCACGCCGGTGATGAACGCCGACAGCGCGAACGCCCACAGCTTGTAGAGCGTCGTGTGCACCCCGGCCGACACCGCGGTGACCTGGCTCTGGCGGATCGAGGCCCAGGCCCGACCCGGCTTGCCCTTGATGTGCCACGTGACGATCAGGAACATCAACGACACGACGACGAGCGAGTACCGGAAGTAGGCGATGTCGCCGAGCGCGATCGACGGGCGCGGGAGCGCGGCCGACCCCGACGGCTTCGTCGTGTCGAACCCCCAGAACCCGCCGCCGCCGTTGGGGAACTTGTACACCTTGAGCAACAGCGTGATGGCGCCCGCCGCCATCAGGGTGATCAACGCGAGATACAGGCCGCTGAGCCGGAGCGCGGGGATGCCGATGATCGACCCGAGCACGCCGGTGAGCACGCCGGTGACGAGGAGCAGGAGCGGGAACGGCATCGACCATTCCTGCTCGATCCGCAGTGCCATCCAGGCGCCGCTCACGACGAACACCATCTGGCACAGCGAGAACATGCCGACGCGCCCGACCAGCAGGCCGAGGCCGAGGGTGACCGCCGAGTAGATCACCGCGACGAGAGTCACCTGCAGCCAGAACGAGGTGAGCACGTAGGGCACACCGAAACAGAGCACGAGGAACACGACGGTCAGCACGACGACCCGGGTCCGGGTGATGGCCGAGATCATCGACGGCAGCCGCGTGTCGATCGAGTCGGCGGCGCGGGCGGGTTGTACGTCGCGCACGTCGGTGATCGATCCGCTGCTCATCAGGCGACCCGCCCTTCGACCTGCCGCCGCCAGCCGAACCAGAGCAGCACGAGGATGGCGCAGACGAACGGCGTCATGTTGCGGTACTCGGCCAGGCTGCTGAACGCGTTCAACTCGGCCTGGATGATGCCGATCACGAACGCCGCGGCGAGCGTGATCCACAACGACTCCAACCGGCCGATCAGGGCGGCGGCCAGCGCGGCGATCGGGATGCTGAACGTGAGTGCGGCGATCTCCATCGAGACGAGGCTCGCCAGCATCAGCCCCGAGAACCCGAACAACAGCCCGGAGACGAACCAGGCCGACGCCTCGACGCGGCGCACCGGTACGCCGAGGAGCGCCGTGTTGTCACGATCGTCGGCGAGCGCCCGCATCGCGGTTCCGGTCTTGTTCCGCTTGAGGTACACCGTCGTGGCGATCGTGACGGCGACCGGGAAGATCATGCCGATCGCCTGCGTCCAGTTGATGCGGAGCCAGTCGTCCGTACCTCCCGTGTACTGCCACTCGCTCGTCGGCAGGCTGAGGCTGCGCACGTCGGCGGTCCAGCGCCACTGCATGAAGCCGAGCAGGATGAGCGCGAAGCCGAGCGACGCGCTGGCCTTCACCAACGGGTCGCGGTTGGCGAGCGGCGGTCCGAGCAGCAGGCCGTAGATCAGCGTGAGCACCCCGGCGAGGACGATCGCCACGCCGTAGGCCATCCATTCGTTCTGTTCGTGATCGATCAGCGTGAACGCGACGAGCGAACCGAGCGCCCCGACCGCCCCGTAGGCCAGGTTCAACACACCGGTCGTGCGGAAGAGCACGACGAGACCGACTCCAGACATGGCGTAGACGCCACCGAGCGCGAGTCCGATGACGATGAACGGTTTGAAGTCAGGCACTGCACCTCCCCGTTGTTCGCGGCTGCGTACAACGTATGTCGCTCGGGCGCGCAGTGGGCCCTCCGGCGAACCGAAGGGCCCACTGCACTCGGGTTGGATTCAGCTCTCGTTCGATCGGATCTCGGCCAACGGGTTGGTCGGGAGTTCGGCGATCTCGAAGCAGTCCTCCGACTGCACCATGTTCCCGTCCTGCGGGGTGACGGTGCGGTCGGTGTTGTTGGAGACGTTCGCCGAGGAACCGTTCTGGTAGTACCACGGCTTGCAGAGCATGTCGCTCGCCATCCCCGTGAGGTTGAAGATCGCGTCGTTGACGCTCTCCTTGGTGATGTCGCCGTCGATGCTCAGGAGCGCCTCGGTGGTGAAGCGACCCACGAGGTAGCCCATCTGGGCGAACGACGAGATCGGGAAGTCGGCGCCGGCTTCCTCGTGCAGCTGCAACATCAGGTCGTTGTCGGGCAGGCCCGAGTCGAGCACGTTGAACTCGGCGTTGATGAGGAACTTGCCGTTCCATGCCTCGCTCAGCGCCGCGGCGACGCTCGGATCGTTCGGCGGCGTGGAGCTCGCCCAGATCACCGCAGTCGGTCAGGCCCTGCTCGTCGATGGCCTGCAGCAACGGCACGACGGTCGGGCCGGTGAAGTTGAGCACCACGCCGCTGCCCTCGCCGCATTCCTGGACGAGTCGCTGGGCGAGCCCGGCCGGGTCGGCGATCGGCACGTCTTCGAGGAACGGCTTGCTCTCGAGGCCCTGGTCGGCGGCGAAGTCGGTGACGCTCGTGTTGTTGAAGTCCATGCCTGGCTGGTTCGGCGAAACGACGCACAGGGTGTCCGCTGCTCCCGCCCGCACCGCGGCCTGGGCCCCGCCGAGGTTCGAGTAGTACGGGCCCATGTTGACCGCGGACCACTGGGGACTGGTGAAGCATCCCGGTGCGACGCCGGCGATGATCGGGTGGTACCCGTTGTCCTCGTAGTACTGGCCGTTGATGTCGCATTCGAGCAGATCGGTGTTGCCGACGATGCCGAGCACCTGGTCGTCCTCGACCAGCTTGGTCGCCAGCGAGGCGAGCAGTGCCGGATCGGGTGACGAGTCCTCGTAGGAGTACTCGATCGGCCGGCCGTTGATGCCGCCGTTGGCGTTCACGCAGTCGAAGTAGAGGCCGGCCATCTGGGGGATCCACGTGAAGTCGACGCCCGGGATGTTGGTGGCGATGCCGCCGAGCTTGATCGGCTCGCCGGTGGCCTCCTCACCGGTGCCCAGACCGCACTCCCCGTCGGCCTGGATCAGCCCGGCACCGGCGGCCGCGCGTCGCCGCGCCGTGCCGGCGGTGGTGTCGTCTGTGGCGGCCGTGTCGGCGGTGGTCTCTTCCGTCGCGGCGGCCGTGCCGGCGGTGGTCTCCTCGGTCGCCGCGGCGGTGTCTTCCGCGGCGGCCTCCGAGCCCGCAGTCGTGTCGGCGGTGGAGTCGGAGTCGTCGTCGCTGCCGCAGCTCGCCGCCGTGATGAGCGCCAGGGCCGCCAATGCGAGCACCGGCTTCCTCAGGCGATTGGTCGATGGTCCGGATCTGATGTGCATGGCAACCCCTCTGTGTTCGATGTTCACGATGATGACTGGTGATGCTGACTGTTGGTGCTGATCTTGGTGGTGGTAGGTGGGGAGAACCGGCTCGTCGGCGAGCTGGTTGCGGGCGCGGTCATCGGTTCACGAACCGGTCGGACGTGCATCGCTCTGCCTCCCCGCTCTGCCCTCCCCAGGGCCGTTCGTGATCCCCATCCCCCGAGATCGCTCCCCCAATGTGTGCACTGTGCGAACAAGTGCGCGCAACGTGCACATTAGCCGCGGGTTCCGGCGGGCGTCAACGGGCCCACTCAACGCGCATAGTCGAGCTCGTCGAGGTACTCCATGATCCAGTCCTTCTGGTCGGCGAACACCGGCGGCACCTGGAACTCGTGGCCGAGCGTGGCGTACGGCTCGTCGATCAGGAAGCCTTCCGACTTCGACACCGTCGCTTCGAACAGGGCACCACCCGGGGTGCGGACGTACACCGAGTCGAAGTAGCCGCGATCCTTGCGGTCCGACACGTCGGTGTAGCCGAGGCCCTCGAGGTGCGCCTTGACCGCATCCTGGATCTCGAGTGAGTCGACCTGGAACGCGCAGTGGTGCACGGTGCCCTCGCCGAACGTCCAGCTGCCGATGTCGAGGTCGGGTTCGCGGACGAAGTCGATGATCGTGCCCGTCCCGCCGTCGCCGATCTCGTAGCGGATGTAGTTGTCCTCCTCGGCGGTCCGCTTGCCGTTCCAGCCGCTCTCCATGAAGTCCATCGACCCCTCGAAGTCGTGAACCGACACGGTGATGCCGTGGGTGCCGCGGATGCTGTTCTCGCGGTCGACCTCGCCGCCGGTGTGCGGGACGCGTTCGTCGCCGGCGACGCCGACCAGCTCGTAGTCGAGACCGCAGGGATGCGAGAACTGGAGGACCTTCTCGCCGAATCGCTCCGACGCCGTGGTCTCGATGCCGTGGTCGCCGAGCCGGGTGTCCCAGAAGCTGAGCGCCTCGGTCGGTACCGACAGGCTGATCCTGCTGATCTGGCCCGATCCTCGCCGGCCCATGCGACCCGACTGGCGCATCGGGAAGCACGTGATGAGCGTCGACTCGTCGCCCATGTCGTTGCCGTAATAGAGGTGGTAGATCGGCACGGTGCCGTCGTACAGGGCCGTCTTCTTGACGGACTTCAAGTCGAGGACCTTCGTGTGGAAGTCGTAGTCCTCCTGCGCATCACCCACGCAGAGCGTCATGTGGTGGTGGCGGTAGACCGCGTGCTGCGGATCGGTCATGGCATGTCTCCCTTGATGTGTTCGGGCGATGTGTTCGACGTGGACGAACTGCTGGGGCGAACTGCTCGCCGGACCCCCTCCGGCGCCAGCAGATGGCTTGTGCGATATACGAACAAGCGTTCTTTCTGTGAACGCGATACTAGATCCGCACGTCGTCGGGCTGTCAAGGGTGGTGCGCGAACATTCAGGTGTGACGCGTCCTGAGGACACGATCTGGACGCAGGTCGAACGCCTCGTCGCCGACCTCCGGCGGCGCGGCGCGGACGTCTCGCTCACCGAGGTGCTCGATGCGGCCCGCGCCATCGAGTACGTCGACCTGGCGCAACGCGTCGAGCTGCGCACGATGCTCGGCGCCACGCTCGTCAAGCACGCGCATCACCAGGCGATGTTCGCCGAACTGTTCGACCGACACTTCCCCGTGCGCCTGCCGCCGCGTCAGCTCGACCGGCCTGGAACGCGGTTCACCGACGGACAGGACGAGCACGGCGCGGACCGGGACGGGCTCGAACGGGGTGTGCTCGATCCCGACGCCGATCGGCAACTGCTCGTCGAGCGGATCGTCGACCGGTTCGCCGGACTCGACGACGGCGCGCGCACCGAGCGGTATCACCTCTACCGAGTGCTCCGGGCCATCGACCTCGCGGCAATCCTGTCGGCCGCGATCGCTCGCGCCCGCCGCGACGGCGAGCCGGTCGACCGGGCGGAACTCGACGCGCGGGTCGAATCGCTGCGGGCGATGATCGCGGACGAGATCCGCGCCCGGCTCGACGACGCGGCCGCCGACTCGGCGCATCGATCGATCGAGCCCGGACGTACCGCTGATCCCTTCGACGTCGAGCTGGCCCGCGCCTCGGCGAGCGAACTCGACGACGTCCGCGCGGCGATCCGCCCACTCGCCCGCCGGCTCGCCGCACAGTTGCGCCACCGGCGGCAGTCGCGCCGTGGCGGGCGCGTCGACATGCGCCGCACGATCCACCGCTCGCTGGCCAACGGCGGCGTGCCGCTCGATGTCATCGATCGTCGCCCTCGGGCCCATCGCCCGGAACTGTTCGTGCTCTGCGACGTGTCGGGATCGGTGGCCGACTTCGCCGGGTTCACGCTGACGCTGATCTCGGCGTTGGCCGACGAGCTGCGCGGCGACGCGCACGTTCGCCTTCGTCGACGCGATCGACGAGATCACCGCTCTGATGGGGTCGACCAGCCGGGCGATCGAGCCATGGCAGCTGCTCCAGTCCGGCCGCGTGATCGGCGACGACGGCCACAGCGACTACGGGCGCGTGTTCGAGTCGTTCTGGGAGCGCTACGGACGGCATGGTCTCAGCCCGCGCAGCACGGTGGTCGTGGTCGGTGACGCCCGCGGCAACCATCGCCCGTCGCGGCCCGAGGTGGTGGCACAGATCGCGGCGCGGGCCCGTCGGGTGTACTGGCTCAATCCCGAGCCCCGCGCCGAGTGGGACACGACCGACTCCGTCCAGGCCGTGTACGCCCCGTACTGCGCGGCGGTCTACGAAGTGCGCACCCTCGCCCAACTCTCCGCCGCCGTCCTCGACATGCTCTGACCGACCCGACCCGACCCGCCACCCGGCTGGCCGATCCGACCCGATCATCGTTTGCGTCAGGATTTCCGGGGACCTGTCCCCCGGAAATCCCGACGCAAACGTGGATTGTCGAGCCTCGACTTGGGGCGGTCAGGTGACGAGGGCGTCGAGTTCGGGCTTGGCCGCGAGGACCGCTTCGAGGTGCTGCGCATGGGTCAGGCCGGGGTTGGCCATCCGATTGAAGCCGAACGACAGCTTGGCAAATCCGAGTTCGAGCGCTTGCTCGACCGCGGCCTGCCACCCGGGTCCGAGGTACACGCGGCCGTGGATCGGCAGCGTCGCCGGATCGCGACCGGACTCGTCGCAGAGTTCACTCGCCGTCGAAGGTCACGAGCGGTTCGGTCCACAGCGCGCGCATCACGACCATCTGTTCCTCGAGCCGGCGGGTCCGCTCAGCGAAGCCGACTCCGAGACCCTCGTACTCGGCAGCATTCCAACCGACGCCGACCGCGACCGACAGACGCCCGCCCGCGGGAGATCCAACGTGGCCAACTGTTTGGCTCACCAGCGCTGGTCTGGCGGGGCGGGAGCACGAGCACACTGGTGACGAACTCCATCTCTCTCGGTGATCGCCGCGAGGTGGGCGAACAGCACGAGAATCTCGTGGAACACGTGCTCGTTCGTGTACGGCGCCGAGGCGAACGAACCGAACGGGCCGGGCCCGAGCCGTTCGGCGCTCGCACCGAGCACATGGTCGTAGGCCAGCAGATGGTCGAAGCCCGCGGCCTCGGCGGTGCGCACCCAGGTCCGGATCGCCTCCGGGTCGGTGCCGCTGTCGGCCTGCGAGAAGATCACGCCGATCTGCATGTGCACGAACCTTCCTGTGTTGAACGTCGTTCTCGAACGAGCGTGCGCACAGGTCTAGTCTCCACGCGCACGACGCATCGACGGGTCGACGCATTGGCAAGAGGGGGCGACGTCCATGACGACGCAGCACGACCGGATACTCACCACACACGTCGGCAGCCTGCCGAGGCCACAGGACGTGGTCGACCTGTTGTTCGCCAAGGACCGGGGTGAAGCGGTCGACGAGGACACGTTCGCCGCCACGATCACCTCGGCGATCGCCGACGCGGTCCGTCGCCAGGTCGACGCCGGCATCGACCTCGTCGACGACGGCGAGATGAGCAAGATCAGCTACGGCACCTACATCCGGCACCGGCTCTCCGGATTCGAGGTCGGGGACGTCCCACGGCAGACGCCGGAGGACCTCAACGACTTTCCCGAGTTCCGCGACCGGCTCACCGCCTCCGGTGCCACGCCGGTGTACCTGCGTCCGATCTGCCGCGAGCCGATCGAGTCGGCTGACCTCTCGTCGCTGCACAGCGACATCGCCGATCTGCGAGCGGCGATGGCCGCGAGCGGAGCGACCGAAGGCTTCATGACCTCGGCATCACCCGGGTTGATCGCGATGTTCCAACCGAACGAGTACTACGACACGCAGGACGCGTATCTCGACGCGCTGGCCGAGGCGATGCGTCCCGAGTACGAGGCGATCGTCGCCGCCGGTCTGACGCTGCAACTCGACTGCCCCGATCTCGGGATGGGTCGGCACACGCTCTACCGCGACGCGACCGACGACGAATTCGTGCGCGAACGCGGAGCGGCACGTCGAGGCGTTGAACGGGGCCGTGTCCGGCATCGCCGCTGACCGGATGCGCCTGCACATCTGCTGGGGCAACTACGCCGGCCCGCACACGCACGACATCCCGCTGGCGAAGATGGCCGCCACCCTCGTGAAGGTGAAGCCGCGAGCGTTGCTCGTGGAAGGCGCGAACGCCCGGCACGGGCACGAGTGGGCGGTGTGGCGTGACGTCGAACTCCCCGACGACAAGGTCCTGGTGCCGGGTGTCATCGACTCGACGTCGAACATCGTCGAACACCCCGAGCTGGTGGCCGAACGGATCGTGCGCTATGCCGAGATCGTCGGCAAGGAGCGCGTGATCGCCGGGACCGACTGCGGGTTCGGCACGTTCGCCGGTTTCGGCGCCGTCCACCCGACGATCTGTTGGGCGAAGCTCGGCGCCCTCGCCGAAGGAGCCGCGCTGGCGACCGAGCGCCTCTGGTCCTGAGCCCAGACCTGAAACACCTGGGGGTCAGGCACCGAACGTTTCATGTCGGCTGAGCACGATCGCTACACGAGCATCGCGACGACCTGCTCGGTCGTCTGGACGTCGCCGAAGAACATCGCCACGTTGTCGAGCGACGCTCGGTGGGCGGCCTCGGTGATCGTCGCGTTCGCGTCGTCGACCATGATCACGCGGTAGTTGAGCATCATCGCGTCACGGGCCGTCGACTCGCAGCACACGTTCGTCAGCGTGCCGACGATGACCAACGTGTCGATGCCCCGCTCGTCGAGCAGCGCCTGCAGGTTCGACGAACCCTGGATGAGCGCGCTGAAGCGATGCTTGTCGACGACGAGGTCGCGATCGTCGGTTCGAGCTGTGGCCACAGGCCGTGGCCTGGCGCATCGCGCTCGATCGCCTTGAACGTCGCCGCGCCGTCGGCGCCGCCGTTGACCGGGAGGAACGCCGTCCACGTCGTCGACAGTTCGTCGGGTTCGAACGTCATCCGGATCCACGCCACGGTGCCGCCCGCGTCCCGCATCGCCGAGGCAAGCCGGTTGATGTTCGGCACGATGTCGCGCGCCGCGGCGACCTCGAGCGCCGCGCCCGGCTCGACGAAGAAGTTCTGCATGTCGATCACGACGAGCGCCGTGCGTCGGCGCGTCGAGTTCGTGGACGACGCGCAGTTGGCCACGGACCTCGTTGATGGCGGTGACGACGTCGGCACTCAGGTCGGGCTCGCGCACGCCGACGAGTCTGTCACGACGACCACGCACCGACCTCCGATCGCGTCGGTTCGCCAGGCGGCGCGGGATGCCTTGACAGCACGGAGATCGATTGCGAGAATTCTGTCCGACATGCGTACAGATGTACGGTGCACGTACATTCGTCGCGCACACTCGAGGAGCGTTTCCCGATGACTCATTTCTCGACGTCCGATCATCTGGCCGAGGTGCTCGAGGCGTACAGCCATCCTGTCGACGAGCGCATCGGCGAGATCACGCGAGCGGCGATCAAGCACCTGTTCGCGTTCGCCGAGGAGGTCGGGCTGACGCGTGAGGAATGGTTCGCCGGGATCGACTTCCTCACCGCCGTGGGCCACAAGTGCGACGACCAACGCCAGGAGTTCATCCTGCTGTCCGACACGCTCGGGCTGTCGATGTTGGTCGAGATGATCAACCAGCAGGCCGCCGAAGGGACCACCGATCCGACGGTCTTCGGGCCGTTCCACGTTCCAGACGCACCGATGAAGGAGATGGGCGACGTCGATCCTGGTCGACGACGACCCCGGGCCGGAGCTGACGTTCCGCGGCACCGTGCGCAACCTCGACGGGACGTCGCTCGACGAGGCCGAACTCGACGTCTGGCAGGGGGCCTCGAACGGCCTGTACAACGTGCAGGACGCCGAGCAGTCCTCGACCAACCTGCGCGGTCGGTTCCTGACGGGGCCCGACGGTCGATACGAGTTCCGCACCGTTCGACCCGTCGCCTACCCCGTCCCCGGTGACGGTCCCGTCGGCGCGATGCTCCGCGCCACCGGCCGCCACAACTGGCGGCCGGCGCACACCCACGTGGTCGTGAGCGCCCCCGGCCACAAGACCGTCATCACGCACCTGTTCGACCGTGAATCCGACTACCTCGACTCCGACACCGTCTTCGGCGTGCGCGAGTCGCTCGTCGTCGACATGTCCCGCGACGTCGTCGATTACGATTTCGTGCTGGAACCGGCCGACTGACCGATCTCCGATCCGCCGCCGCCCGTTCCGGTCCTGAAAGGACGCCATGTCAAAGGTCGCACCACCGTTCCGAGCCGATCACGTCGGGAGCCTGCTGCGCCCGCCCGCGATCCACGTCGCCCGCGGCCGCCGGGCGCGCGGCGAGATCGACGACGCGGAACTGCGCGGCATCGAGGACACGGCGATTTCCGAGATGATCCCGAAGCTCGAGGCGACGGGGATCCAGAGCATCACCGACGGCGAGTTCCGCCGCGAGTGGTTCCATCTCGACTTCCTCCAGCAGCTCGACGGCGTCACCGTCTCGGGAGCGATCGAGTCGAGTTCGAACTCCAAGCAGACGGTGCACATGACACCGCCGAAGATCTCCGTCACCGGCAAGCTCCGTCACGCACGCACGATCCAGGTCGACGACTTCCGATTCGTCGCCGAGCACACCGCAGCTGACGCCGAAGGTCGCGATCCCGTCGCCCACCATGGTGCACTTCCGCGGCGGCCGCGGAGGCATCGACATCGAGTCGTACCCCGACCTCGACGAGTTCTTCGACGACCTCGCCCAGTGCTACCGCGACGAGATCGGCGCGCTGTACGCCGCCGGCTGCCGGTACCTCCAACTCGACGACACCAACCTCGCCTACCTGTGCGATCCCGTCATGCGCCAAGGTGCCGTCGACCGCGGCGACGATCCCGACGAGCTGCCGCGGACGTACGCCGCCCTGATCAACCACGCGCTCGACCAGCGACCCGACGACCTCACCGTCGGCATCCATCTCTGTCGCGGCAACTTCCGCAGCACCCACTTCGCGAGTGGGAGCTACGAAGCCGTCGCCGAGGTCTTGTTCAACGAGATCGACGTCGATGCGTACTTCCTCGAGTACGACGACGAGCGCTCGGGCGACTTCGCGCCGTTGCGCTTCTTCCCCGACAACAAGACGTTGGTGCTGGGGATCGTCACGTCGAAGCGGGCCGACCTCGAGGACAAGGATCTCCTGCGGACCCGGATCCACGAGGCGGCCGAGTACGTCGATCTCGATCGGATGTGCCTCAGCCCGCAATGCGGTTTCTCCAGCACGATCCACGGCAACGAGATCACCGAGGACGACCAGTGGGCGAAGCTGCGCCACGTCGTCGAGGTCGCCGAATCGGTCTGGAACTGACGCGCCCGCCGCGGTTCAGCCCGCCCCTTTCAATCGAACTGGGGTTCAGAGGGGCGCCAGGCCGTCGGCGATCTGCGTCGCCGTGGCCAGGCTGCGCGGGTGACCGGTGACCGTCAGCAGGAAGTCGTCGCGTGAGATCGCGTACAGCTCGCCCGCGGTGACGCAGGTGACGGTCGCCGATCGAGGCACGTCGCGGAGGAGTGCGATCTCGCCGAACGAGTCGCCCGCCGACATCTCGCCGACCACCTCGCCGCCGATCGTGGCGACCAACCGGCCGTCGACGACCAGGTAGTAGCGGTCCCCCGGCTCGCCTTCGGTGATCACGACGTCGCCGGGCAGCGCGGTGACGATCTCGACGCGGTCGGCGAGGTGGGCTGCCGCCGGGCCTCCCAGGTAGGCGAAGACGGGGTCGGCGAGGACGCGTTCGACCACGTGGTCGGGCGGCGGCGGCACGTCGCCGCCGAGCTGTTGGAATCGAGCCGCTCCGAGCAGCAGGCCGACTGCCGTGACGACGCCGATGATCGCGAGCGCGGCGTCGAGCCCGAGCGCGCTCACGAGCACCGACAGCAGGAGGGAACCGACCGCCATCATGGCCATCTGCAGGCCTTCCGACACGCCGAAGATGCGCGCCACCACGCGGTCGGGGGCGCTGCGTTGGATCCCGACGCCCGTCGCCACACTCAGGAGGCTTTCTCCCGCCCCGAGCGCCAGAAACAACACGACAGCGGGCAGCAACATGTCGATCCCGGTGAGCACGAGGTACGGGATCGTGGTCAGGAGCGCACTCGCCACCAGGTACGGCACCAGACGCGATCGGCCGATCAGCCCTGCCGACGTGACTGCGCCGAGCACCGCCCCGACACCGAGGCCCGCACCCAGCAGCCCGGCGGCACCACCGCCGGCGCCGAGGCGCGACTCGGAGAACGTCACCATGAGCACGTCGGCGACGCCGTAGGTGAGCGCTCCCGTCGCGATGAGCGCGACGAGGACTCGCAGCGTGCCGTGCTCGCCGATCGCGCGGAGTCCCCCGAACATCTCCGCCACCACGCCACCGGCGTCGATCGCCACCGTTCCGGGGAGATGATCGTGCCGCAATCGGAGGCGCGACGACAGCAACGCACTCACGCCCACGACCACGGCGCAGACGGCGAAGACGAGCGCCGGCGTCCCGTCGATGAGTATGAACCCCGCAGCGAGCGGTCCGACGAACATGCCGAGGTACTCGGTGAGGCCAGTGATGACGACGGCTGCGACGAGGTCGTTCGGCGTGCGGGCGACGACCGGCAGGATCGCCCCCATCACCGGCCTGCTGAACGTGACACAGGTGGCCACGGCGGCTCCGGCGGCGTACGCGAGCAATGGGCGGTCGGCCCACATTGCCGCCGCGGTGACGAACATCGACACCGCCTGCGCGGCGAATCCCAGGGCCAGGACACGCTCGGGGCGGAATCGATCGCCGGCGTACGCGGCGAAGGGAGCGAGCACGACAGCCGGAGCGAGCTGGACCACCGAGACGACGCCCGCCTCGGCGACCCCGCCCCGCTCGTAGGCGTAGACGAGCATCGCCAACCATGTCGCGTGCTCGGCGAACGCGAAGCCGGCGAACGACGACTGGATGCGCAGCAACTGCGGGTCGCGCACGACGCGCCACATGACCTCCGCCCGAGTTCCAGTCACCGCACCATTCTCCCAGAACATTCGCGGCTGTCGATGCGTCCCCGCGGGTGGGCACCGACGACAATGCATCCGACATCGGCACGACGAGCGAGGGGTACCACCGTGAACAACCTGACCATCGACGACCTGTTCTCCGTGCGAGGCAAGGTCGTGCTCGTGACCGGTGGGTCGCGTGGCATCGGCGAGATGATCGCCGCCGGCTTCCTGGCCAACGGCGCCAAGGTCTACATCAGCTCGCGGAAGGCCGACGTCTGCGACGCGACGGCCGCCCGGCTCGTCGGAGACCTACGGCGGCGAGTGCATCTCCATTCCCGCCAACCTCGCCGAGCTCGACGGCATCGACGCGCTCACGGCGGAACTCTCCGCTCGCGAATCGCGCCTCGACGTGCTGGTCAACAACGCCGGGGTGTCGTGGGGAGCGACCGTCGACGAGTTCCCCGAGATCGGCTGGGACAAGGTGATGGACACCAACGTCAAGGGCGTCTTCTTCCTGACGCAGCGGCTCCTGCCGCTGCTCGAAGCCGGCGCCACCGCCGACGAGCCGGCGCGGGTCATCAACATCGGATCGATCGACGGCATCCGCAGCCCGGCGTTCGACACCGTGTCGTACGGGGTGTCGAAGGCCGCCGTGCACACGTTGACGAGCCAACTGGCGGGCCGGCTCGTGAAGCGCAACATCCTGCTGAACGCGATCGCCCCCGGCCCGTTCCCGACCTGGATGCTCAGCACCGGCGTGGGCACCGGCGGCGACGTCGAAGGCACCGATTGGGATGCATTGGGCAGGACGATGCCGCGCGGGCGCGTGGGCACGCCGCAGGACATCGCCGGGCTGGCGATCTTCCTCGCCTCGCGCGCCGGAGCGTTCACCGTCGGCGCCGTGATCACCTGCGACGGGGGCATCGTCGTCACGGCGTGACGTCGTGTCGGTCCCCGCACGTCGGCGGCGACGGTCAGAGGGAGATGACGATCGGGTCGGGGAAGGTCGTGGCGTCCCGCGTTCGCGACCGTGAAGAGATAGTCGCCGGTCACCGGCGCCGGCACCGCTGAAGCAGGCGGGGATGTCGTGCTGCGGCACGCCGTGAGTGAGCACGAACATGTAGCCGTTCAACGAATTCGAGGCGAGTGGCCCACCGTCGGGCGGAGTGAGCAGCGCTTGTCCCATCGCGGTGCCGAACCGTTCGGTCGTCACTGCCGACCCGGTGACGACGATGCTCATCTCGTCGGCTGCGAGCGGCGTGTAGGACATGTCGGAGGCCAGGCCGGAGCAACCCGCCGGGATGGATCTCCACCGTCTCGGCCGTGAACGTCGTCACGCCGTCGACGAGCGTGCCTTCGATCGGCGCCGACGTCGGTGACTCCGTCGTGCCCGGGCTCCCGTCGAGCGGCACGATCGCCTGATGCTGATCCGGCGTGCCGAACTCGAGTCGACGCCTCGGCCAGATCGACACCACCGGTGACCGTCGCGTCGAGCACGTCGCGCGCGTCGACGAGGACGGTGGCAGGCGCGTGCAGTTCGTGCAATCGAGCCGGTACCGTGTGCCGTCGACGACGAGCGGGGTCGATTCGATCAGCAGGTTCAAGGGGTCGGCGGCGGTCCGCTGATCGTTCGTGAACGCCACGTCGATCGTCAGCTCGCTCGTCGCTTCGTCGTACTCGGCCTCCGTCACCTGGATCGAGTACCCGGCGAACCACACAGTGGTGTCGAACGTCGCCTCCGTCGCGATGGCACCGGCGTCCGCTGCGTCGACCGCGCCGTCGGCGACCGCGGTTGCCGGGACGTCCGGGCTCTCCGCCGACACATCCGTTCCCGCGTCGTCGCTGTCGGAACCGAACTGGCGTGCCACGAGGATCGCCGCGATCAAGACGACGACCGCGCCGACCCGTACAGCGCCGCTCCGCGAGGGTCGTCGACGCGGCGGGACGCCGATGCGATCGGCGTCGCTCGATCCGTGACCAGCGGCGGCGCGGCTTCGGTCGCGTCCGGTGTCGCGGTCACCGGGTCGATCAGGGCCGCCGTGAGATCGGCCATGCCCTCCGCGAACGGCCGATCGACGAACGAGACGTGTTGCACGCCGGCGAGGTCGTACTTCAGGCCCGACCGAGATCGGCGCGGCCTCGATCACGACGGGAAGGATGCGGAGGGAGTCCTCGGCGGCGACCGAGATCTCGCGTTCGACGCTGCTCGACGCCATGGACGGCGGCGAGACCACCAGCAGCACGACGTCCGACCCGCGGATGGCCGTCGCCACCGAGGTGCGCCAACGTTCGCTCCCCCGGATGTCGTCGGTGTCGATCCACACGTCGTGGCCCTCGGCCTCCAACGCGGCGACGATCGGTGGACGGTCGCCGCGTCGTGCCGCGAGTAACTCACGAAGAGTCGCATGAGCATCAGTCTGATCGATCGGGTCGATCGAGTCGATGGAATACGGGTGCTACCCGCCCAGCTCGGCGCGCACGATCGTCGCGCCGTCGACCATCGCGCACATCTTGCCGAACGCGACGTCGCGCGGCAGGTACTTGAGACCGCAGTCCGGCGCGACGACGACCTGCTCCGCTGGGTGGTGGACGAGCGCGCGGCGGATGCGGGCCGCGACGACGTCGGGCGTCTCGACGTCGTGGGTCGACAGGTCGAGCACTCCGATGAGCATCGTCTTGTCGGGCAGCTCGGCCAGCACCGAGCAGTCGAGATCGGACTGTGCGGTCTCGATCGAGATCGAGTCGACCGTGCACTGGGCCAGCTGCGGCAGGAACGAATACCCCTCGGGACGTTCGTGGATGATCGCCGCGTACCCGAAGCAGAGGTGGACGACGGTCTCGCCGACGATGCCGAGCAGCGCACGGTTCAGCGCTTCGAGGCCGTACTCCTCGGCGGCCGCGGGTCGCGCCTGCAGGTACGGCTCGTCGACCTGCACGATGTCGGCACCGGCGGCGAACAGGTCCTGGATCTCCTCGTTGACGGCCACGGCATAGTCGAGGGACATCTCGGCGAGTGAGTCGTAGTGGTCGTTCTGCGCCTGCTGCGACATGGTGAAGGGGCCGGGCACCGTGATCTTGATCCGGCGATCGGTGTTGGCCCGCAGGAACTCGACATCGCGCACCTCCACCGGATGCCGGCGACGGATCGGACCGACGACACGCGGGACAGGATTGGGATGACCCGAACGGTCGAGCGCGGTTCCTGGATTGTCGATGTCGACGCCGTCGAGCGCCGTGGCGAACCGGTTGGAGTAGCTCTCCCGGCGCATCTCGCCGTCGGTGACGATGTCGAGGCCGGCCCGTTCCTGATCGCGGATCGCCAGCAGCGTGGCATCGTCCTGCGCCTCCTCGAGGAACTCCGGATCGACGCGCCACAGCTCGCGGGCTCGCGTGCGCGGCGGGAATCGCGAGGCGAGCTTCTCGCGATCGATGAGCCAGTCCGGCATGGCGTACGAACCGACGAGCGTCGTCGGCAGCAACGTGTTGGTCATGATCGATCCCCCCAGGATCGGGCATCGACGCGGTCCGATGCCCTCGGCGGCGCCACCGTAGCCCCGCCGTCGGCCAGGATTGATTTTCTGAACATATGTATGTTTCTTGGTTGGTTCTCGTACATATGATCGCTATCCTTGGATCATGTTCGCCGATCTCGTCGATGAACTGATGGGACTCGATGACGGTGCGGTCACGGAACGGTTCCGGGACCTGGAACTGCGTCGCCGCCGCGACGAAGCCGAGCTGTTGGCGTTGATCGCCGTCGCCGACGCCCGTGGCGTGTACGCCGCCGATGGTCACCTCACCGTGAAGGGCTGGCTGCGCGCCAACGCCAACTGGTCACCCGCCGAAGCCAACGCGGCCCGCCGCAAAGCCCGCCTGGTCAACGAGCACCCCACCGTCGGTGACGCACTTCTGGACGGGCATCTCGGCGTCGCCCAGGTCGCCGAGCTGGCACGGGTGCGGGCCAACCCGCGCTGCGGTGACCGGTTGGGTGAAGTGATCGATCAGCTCGTCGACCACGCCGAACAGCTGCCCTACGGATCGTTCTGCAAGGTCGTGAAACGGTGGGAGAACCTCACCGACGCCGACGGCGCCCACCACGACGCCGAGACCACCGAGGAACGACGCACGGCGTCGTTGCATCCGGTCGACGGAGGGATCGATCTACGCGCCAGCGGCGGATCGGCGATCACAGCAGGGTTGATGACCAAGATCTTCGATCAGTTCGTCGAAGACGAGTTCCGCGCCGACGTCGCCGCCCGCGACGAACAACACGGCAAAGATGCGCCCGCCTCGCTGCTGCCACGCACCGCCGCCCAACGCCGCTTCGACGCGATCGCCAAGATCTTCGAGACCGCCGCCGCGATACCCGCCGGCTCCACGATGCCCGGCCTGATGCTCGACATCGTCGTCTCCCAGGAACGCTTCGAGCACGAACTCGCCAAGTACGGGCTGATCGACGCGATGAACGGGCCGTACACCGGCATCACCGACGACCTGCTGCACCAGTACTGCGAAACGGAGAACGGGATCGCCGTGATCGGCCACGACATCATCCGCGCTGCGCTCACCGGCCACGTGCGACGCTTCGTCATCGACGGACAAGGTCGTCGTCGTCGACGTCGGACGCAAACGACGCCTCTTCACCGGTGCCGCCCGTCAAGCCCTCAAGGTGATGATCGACGGCTGCGAGCACGTCGGTTGCGACATCCGCCCAACCAGCTGCCAGATCGACCACATCGCCGAATGGCTCCGCGACGGCGGCACCACCGACCTCGTCAACGGCGCCCTCAAATGCTCGACCCAGAACCGGAACAAACACCGATTGGGGATCACCGAAACCCGCGACGCCAACGGCACCCTCGTCCAATACCGACGCGACGGCACCCCGATCCTGCCCGTCGGCCGCCGACTACGCACCCACATACCAGACGGGCGAGGACGACAGCCGCGGATCGAGTTCATGTCGACCGAGGAACGCCATGTCCACAGTTGCGGCACGCACGATCCACCCGGGTCGCCCTGGACCATCGTCCACGCCCGACTCGTCGCCTGACGCGGGCGTTCACGTCACGAGTCGGTAGCCCGATCCGGACCGCTGCACGACGCCTCCACCCGGGCCACCGACCAGCGTGGTGAGCAGCACACCGTCGCGGGATGCGAGTTCGTCGAGCACGACCCGGCGCGTGGCCGCCGCCGTGGTCAAGTCCAGTTCGCCGGCATCCGCGTCCGGATCGTCGACCTGGAGCAGCGACAGCACGAGGTGGCCCGGATAGATCGCGAGGCTCGACCCGTCCTCGATCCGGACGGCGACGTGCCCGAAGTTGTGGCCAGGGGCATCGACGAGGCTGACGCCCGGATCGATCTCGAACGGGCCGTCGACCGGTTGCAGCAGGCCCGCATCACGCAACGGGCCGAGATGTTCGGCGCCGTTGATCTCCTCACCCCGATCGATGGCGGCGAGTTCGGCCGAGGGGAGCAGGTACCGGGCGTTCGGGAACGTCGGCTGCCATCCGTCGTCGGTCGGGCGGGTGCTCCAACCGATCCCGTCGATGTGGCTGAGCACGACCGTGTCGACCGCCTCGGCAGGAGCACCGACGGCGGCGACCTCGCCGAGCAGGCCGGCGATCATCGCATCGGCTTCGGCGACGAGGAAGGTGGCGCGGTCCGTCGTCGACGAGCCACGGATCGATCACGATCGTCGACGTCGGGGTCCGCACGACGAGCGCACTGAACGCGATCGAGGTGTGCTCGATGGAGGGAGCGAACGCCGGCACCGACCACGCCGGCATGGCGCGTGGCGCTCGGCAGGACGAAGTTCGAACTCTCGATCCGGGTGACCGTGATGTCCCCGACCGACCACTGTGTCCCCAGCACGCGAGCGACTGTAGGTCGGCCCTCCGAATCAGGCCGTACGGGTTCCGGGCGTGAACCTCACCGGCATCGTCCGCACCCCGCTGATGAAGTTCGACGCCAACGGCTGGCGCGGGCCGTCCGGGGCGAGATCGGGGAGGCGGGTCAGCAGCTCGCGCAGCATCTCGGCGATCTCGATGCGGGCGACGTGCAGCCCGAGGCAGAGGTGCGGACCGCCGCCACCGAACGCCATGTGCGGGTTCGGATCGCGGCCGACGTCGAACCGGTCGGGGTCGGCAAAGACCTCCTCGTCGCGGTTGCCCGAGCCGTAGAAGACCATCAGCTTGTCGCCCGCGGCGATCGGCTGGTCGCCGATCACGGTGTCCTGCATCGCCGTGCGGCGGAAGTCGACGACCGGCGACGTGTACCGCAGCATCTCCTCGACCGTCGTCGGCAGCAGTCCGTCGAGATCGGCGGCGAGGCGGGCGCGTTCGTCGGGGTGGTCGAAGAGCAGCTGGATGCCCGAGGCCAGCAGGTTGCGGGTCGTGTCGCCGCCGGCGTTGACGAGCAGGAGGAAGAACCACTGCAGCTCACCGTCGGTGAGCCGTTCGCCGTCGACCTCGGCCTGCACGAGCCCCGACGCGATGTCGTCGCCGGGCTCGGCACGCTTGCGGGCCGCGACGTCCGCGGCGTACGACAACATCTCGAGGGTCGCCGCGCCGCGCTGTTCGGGCGTCGCGACGGCGTCGTCGGTGGTGTGCATCAGCTCGGTGAGCTCGTAGAGACGTTCGCCGTCGGCGCGCGGGATGCCCATCAGCTCGGCGATCAGTCCCGACGGCAGGCGTCCGGCCACGTCGTGGACGAGGTCGCACTCGCCGCGTTCGATCACGTCGTCGACGATCTCGCGGGCGAGTTCCCGGATCCGGTCGCGCAACAGTTCGGCGCGCTTCGGGGTGAACCCGCGGCTCACGAGGAGCTTGAACCGGTCGTGCTCGGGCGGATCCATCACGAGCATCATCTGGCGCTGGATCATCAGCCCCATCTCGTCGGACTCCGCCAGCATCACGCCCTTGGCGGCCGAGCTGAACAGCTTCGGCTGCCGGCTGATCATGCGGATGTCGGCGTACCGGGTGATCGCCCAGAAGCCCGGTCCGTCGGCCTCGTCGTGCCAGTGCACCGGATCGTTCGCCCGCAGCCAGGCGTACTGCTCCCACGGGTGCTCACCGCCGTAGGCGTCGTTGGCGGTGAGGTCGATGACCGGTGCGTCGAAGTTCGTGCTCGCCATGGCCGTCACCGTAGACAGCGACGCGTCGCCGCGGCTCACCGGCGACCTGAAACGCTCGGTGCCTGACCCCGATCGTTTCAGGTGCCGAGGCGGTCGCAGGATGTTGCGGGTGATCCGCTCGACGAGCGGATCGCGTTCGGCGAGGCCCCACACCCAGTCGGTCGAGCCCGACGTGATCACCGTGCCGCCGCCGGCCGACACGTAGGTGCCGAGGATGGCGTGGCCGTGGGCGATGCGCTCGACCGCCGCAGGGTCGCGGGTGTCGAACAGGCGCGCCGCGATGAACTCGTCCTCGGCGGGCTCGTGCGGCGCGGGTGGCCGCGACGAGGTCGTGCGGGTGAAATGGGCGGCGGGCGCGGAGCCGAGGATCTCGAAGTTCGTCGGGGTGCCGTCGGACGCCGGTCGGGTACGGCAGCCCGTCGCGGTAGGTGAAGTCGCAGCCGTCGCACTCGTAGCCGACGATCGTCGCGCCCGCGCCGAGCACGTCGCCGTAGTCGAGGCCGGTGCCGTCGAAGATCCAGTGCTCGGGGCGGTGCAGCGTGTACCCGCCGGCGCCGTAGGTGACCCGCTTGCCGATGCGGTGATAGCCGCCGCGGGTGAAGCTGACGCCGGTCATGTGGTTCTCCGGGCGGTCGAGCAGGTGGTCGGACCACAGTGTCGTCAGCTCCGACTGGCGGTCGGTGCCGAACACCGGGTCGTGTTTGAACGCGCCCTTGAACCCGATCATCGTGGCGCCCGGTTCGCCCGGCGCGCTGCGGTCCTCGTGGCGGACCTGCCAGAACGCGGTGTTGCCCGACAGGAACGCGGCGTTGCCGCCGCGCCCGATGAAGCCCTCGACGGTGTCGCGCATCCCTGCCGACCAGTACTCGTCGTGACCGATCGACAGGTACAGCCGGCAGGGCGACGACGGCCCGAGCAGTTCGGGATGATCCTCGAGGTCGGCGTTCGTGACGACGTCGAACTCGTAGCCCTCACGCTCGGCCCAGCGCACGAACGGGAGCTCCCAGTTGGGCCAGCCGGCCGAGCCGCCGTAGGGCGACAGGTGGTTGAGCACCAGGTAGGCGTAGTGGCTCGCCGACTGCCGGTCGGGCGGGTGCAGCGACGTCACCCGCTGGCCGGCGCCGTCGGGCTTGTACAGGTAGCCGGGCGCCATCGGCCGCTGCAGCGACACCTGCGTCGCGCCGGTGTACAGGTTGCGCCCGCCGAAGTCGTTGTAGGCGTGCCACGTGTTGGTGCCGAGCGCGAGCAGGATCGGCTGTTGGCCCGGCCCGGGCTGTGGCCGCACGACGAAGAACGCGTGGCTGCGGCGGGTCTTGCCGTCCACGTCGATCGACAGGACGACCTCGTAGTACCCCGATGCGCCAGTCCGGCATCGACGGTCAACTCGCTCGCGGCGGGCCACCCGCAGCCGTGTTCCCACGCGTCGGTCGGGGTCGGCGTGATCGTCGACCGGCACGGCGCGCTCCTCGAACACCACCGTGCGCTGCATCGCCGATGCGGGCCACCTCGATCGACACCGGGCGGGCACCCGCCGACGACAGGTGCAGCGACACCGTGTCACCGGCCACGGCCGACTGCGGCCAGCAGTATCCGGTCACGGTCTCGAACGATCGGTTGGGTGCCACGATTTGCTCTCCGCCGGCAACAGTACGGTGGAACGATGGCTGACGCGGTCGCCGGGCTCGACGCTGGTTTCCTCCTGACCGAAACGTCGACGATGCCCTGGCACGTACTGGGCGTCCTCGTCCTCGACCCGTCGACTGCTCCGGAGCCGTTCACGCTTCGACAGCGTGCGCCGCCTCGTCGCCGCCCGCCTCGACCACATCGAGGCCTTCCGCAAGGTCATCGTGCGCGACCCGCTCGGCGTCTGGCCGCGCTGGGGCGACGCGGAGGTCGACCTCGATCGGCACCTCCACGTCGCCGACCTCGCACCGGACGCCGGTATCGCCGACCTCGAGGAGCTGGCGGCCCGGATCGCCGAGGAACCGCTCGACCGGAGTCGTCCGCTGTGGGAGATCCACGTCGTCGAGCGGCTCGCCGACGGTCGAGCGGCGATCATCGCCAAGGTCCATCACGCGCTGGCCGACGGGGTCACCGCCGTCGGCATCCTCACCGGGCTCCTCGACCTCGAACCGCTCCCGCCCGGCGCTCCGTCGTTCGATTTCGCGCCGGCGGGAGCACCACCCGCGCCGGGGCTCACGGACCTGCCGCGCCTCATGTGGCGGGCCGGGTGGGGCGCCGGCCGGGCGGCCGTGCGCGCCGCCCAGCGCGGCGTGACCGTCGGGCGCCACTCGTTCGGATTCATGGCTGCCCGCACGTCGGGCCATGCTCGTCTCACCACCCGCCGTCAGGTCGCACTCGCCACGATCGCCGTCGACGGCGTGATGCGGGCCAAGGTCGCGTACGGCGTCACGTTCAACGACATCGTGCTCGCCGCGATCACGGGTGCGGCACGCGGCTGGCTCGACGCCGACGGTCAGCTGCCGTCGCAGAGCCTTCTCGCCACCGTCCCGGTGTCGATCCGCGCCGAGGACGGTGACCCGCTCACGTCGCGCAACCAGGTGTCGGCCATCTTCGTATCCCTCCCCGTCCATGTCGCCGATCCCGCCGAACGCGTCCGCCTCATCGGCGTCGACACGGCCCGCTCGAAGGCGCTGCACGAGGACGTCGGCGTCAGCACCCTGGGCGACCTCGCCGCGATCGCCCCGTGGCGAACGCTCGGCGGCCTGTGGCGAGCGGCATGGTGGACGGGGGCGGCGCAGATGGCACCGCCGGTGGCGAACCTCGTCATCAGCTCGGTTCCCGGACCGCGCGTGCCGCTGTACCTGGCCGGCGCTCGGCTCGACGGTCTGCATCCCATCGGTCCGCTCCTCGAGGGCGTCCCCCTCAACGTCACCGCCGTCAGTCGCCAGGACGACGTCGAGCTCGGCATCGTCTCCTGTCCCGACCTGCTCCCCGACATCGCCGACCTGGCGGCCCGGTTGCCCGACGCCTTGGCCGAACTGCTCGCCGCCGCCCCCACCGGCGACGATCAGGCCTAGGTCTCGAGCGCGCTGACGTCGCCCGATTCGGACCGGCGCGCACCCGGTGTCGCCGAGCGAACGCGCCCGGACGACGTCGAGGAAGCGGGCGATCGCCCGGGTCGTGTGGATGCCCCGCACCGACCGGAACACGTCGAACGCGTGCTGGGCCCGCGGGAGTTCCGCGTACGCGACCGGCTGGGTCGACACGGCGCGGAGCTGCTCGACGAACCGGCGGGCCTGCTCGACGGGCACGAGCGTGTCGTTGCGGCCGTGGACGACGAACATCGGCGGAGCGCCGGCGTGCACGCGAGCGACCGGTGACGCTCGTTCCCACGTTGCCGGATCGTTCGCGACGGGCGCCTTGATCACGTGCCGCTCCCACAGATCCACGATCTCCCGTCGGCCCGAGGCGGCGAGATCGGCGACGTCGTACACGCCGTAGAGCGGAACGCACGCCTGCACGCTCGTGTCGGCGTCGGTGAATCCGGGTTGGTAGTCCGGGTCGCCGGCGGTCAGTGCGCACAGCGCCGCGAGGTGCCCGCCCGCGGACCCGCCCGTGACGGCGATGAACGACGGGTCGCCGCCGTGTTCGGCGATCGTCGCCCGCGTCCAGGCGATCGCGCGCTTGACGTCGACGATGTGCTCGGGCCACGTCGCGCGCGGCGAGAGCCGGTACGTGATCGTGGCGCACACCCACCCGCGGCGAGCCATCTCGGTCATCAGGATCTCGCCCTGCACCTCCTTGTCGCCGATGATCCAGGCGCCGCCGTGCACGTGGAGCAGCACCGGCGCTCGAGCGTCCGCGGGCAGGTCGGCGCGTCGCCAGATGTCGAGCCGGTTGCGCTTGCCGAACTCGGCGTAGGCGATGTCGCGGGTCGTCCGGTACCGGCGTCGCTGGCCGAGCCGGGGCAACGTCTGCTCGGTGACGGTCAGCCGGGCTTCACCACGGAGAGGTTCCGGCACGTCGTCGCGGTACCCGGTACCGAGCGCCGCGGCGAGTGCGTCGTCCAACACCGACGGTGCTCGCCGCGCATCGATGGCCAGACCGGCCAGACCCGCCCACGAGGCGAGTTCGATCGCCAGCGCGATCCGACCCGTCCGCGTCGCCAGCGCGCCGGTGCGGGCGGCGAACGCGGTGCCCGTCGCCTGTGCCGGCGAGCGCGAGCAGCGGTGCCTCACTCGTCGGCCATCCCGCAGCGAACGCGGCGACGCCTCCTCGCCCCCGCCGGGCGAGCGGACGGTACGCGTTCACCGTCGCAGCAGCGCCGATGGCGCTCGCGGCCAGCAACCACCGATCCGTTCTCACCGCCCCATCCTCGCGTCCCGACGGCGAGCGACGATCACTCCAGGCCGTCGAAGGCGGGCGGATAGACGACCGTCCCGCGGAGCGTCGGATCGTCCGGGTCGAACGACGTGAGCAGCTTGACCTGCGCCGCTTCGGGCGGGGCCCACGACGGCAGGTGGATCTCGATGCCGTAGCGGATCGAGTGCTCGAAGCCGAGCTGTCCGTAGTACGCGGGGCTCCCCTCGAGGATCACGATCGGCTCGCCGCAGGAGTCGGCGATGTCCAACGCGTGCTCGACGAGGGCCCGGCCGACGCCGCCGCGCTGATGGGCCGGATCGACGGCGAGTGGCGACAGCATGCTGATCCGGCGGTCGCCGTCGTCGTTGCGGATGACCGCGTGGCTGATCATCACGTGTCCGACGATCTCGCCGTCGCGCTCGGCCACGAGCGCCAGTTCGGGCACGTACTCGGGCGACGCGCGGATCCGGTCGACGAGATCGGCCTCGGTCTGCGACCCGAATGCGGCCGCGACGACGCGGCTGATCGCGACGTGATCGGCCGGCGACTCGGGTCGGATGATCAGCGGTACGGGTGGCGACGCCATCGCCCGATCATGCCCGGCCCACACCGCCGAACACGACCGAGTTCGACCACCACGTGCGCCTGCGCTACGCCGAGCCGGTCGACTGCCAGAGTCCCATCAGGTTGCCCTCGCTGTCGGTGAAGTAGGCGGCGATGCCCATGTCACCGACGGGCATCGGATCGCCCAGCGCGGCGCCGCCGCTCTCGGCGATCTTGGCCAGCGCCTTGGTCATGTCGTCGACGTCGATCGTGATCACGGGACGATCGACGTCGTCCTGTCGTTGCATCATGCCACCACCGATGTAGGCCGACTCGGTGGGCATGCCGTTGTCGTCGGTCGGTCCGGTCTGCACGAAGTTGTACTCGAACTCCGGCATCGGCTGGATGGCCCAGCCGAACACGTCCGAGTAGAACGCCCGGGCTCGGTCGGCGTCGTCGTAGGGGACCTCGAAGTGCACCACACGTCCGGTCATGATCTGCTCCTCTCGTTGCGGGCCAACGATGTTAGGTCGATTCCACTGGGGCGAATTCCAGTGACCGTCCCGACCGCCACGGCACTACGTTGAGTGGTATGTGGGGCTCGGAGGAGGGGGACGTCGCGGTGTTCGGACGGGCGACGTTGAACTTCGCGTCCGCCACCCGCGGCGACGGCCCCCGACCCGTCGAGGTGACCGTGCGCGACGGCCGCGCGGCCGACCTGCCGGGGTGGGAGGTCTGCGGCTTCGAACTCGTCGCACACTCGTCGGCGGTCAGCGATTGGAGCGACGAGCAGATCGTGGCCGTGCACCACGCCGAGATGGAGCAGCTGGCGACGTCGATGACCGGCTGCGATCACGCCCTGGTGTCGAGTCACATCAAGCGCGGCCCCGACCAGGCGGCACGCCACGAGGACCTGGCGCCGATCTCGTTCGTGCACTCCGACTTCGCGCCCGGCTACGACGACATGATCAAGCGGATGTACCGCGACGGCGGTGGCGACGGTGCACGCATCGTGCTCGAGCGCAACGGGCTGACGGCGGCCGACGTCGAACGGGCGCGGCGGATGGTGATCCTGCAGTTCTGGCGCAACATCGGTCCGGCGAAGATGGACTTTCCGATCGCGTTCTGCGACGCCCGCTCGATCTCGTTCGACGACGCGCGCGCGTTCCTCGTGCACGACTACGCCGGGAGTGGCGTCGACTTCGAGGCGCTGGCGATCATGGCGCCGACCGAGTCCTCCCCTCAGCACTGGTACACGTTCCCCGAGCTGCGGCCGGACGAGGTGATCGCGTTCCGCACGTACGACTCCGATCTGGTCGCGCGACGGCGACGACGTACTTCACGCCGCACTCCGCGTTCCGCGACGCCGAGGTGGAGATCGGTCGACCCGCCCGGCAGAGCATCGAGCTCCGCGCCAACTGCCTCTACTTCTGACCGATCGCTCCTGACCAGGCTCGAAGGTCGCGTCACACCGTGGCCGCCTCCTCCATCGCGTCGGAGATGCCGGCTCGCGGTCGCAGCTCGCGCTCGGGCATCAGGAGCGCGGCGATCAGGCCGACGATCATGATCCCGGTGCACACGAGGTAGATCTGCCCGACGCCCGAGGCGAGCGCCTCGACGACGGCATCGCGACTCGCGGCGGGCAGCGCGGCGATGTCGGCCGGTTCGCGGACCAGGTTCGCTGCCTCGTCGGGGCTGACACCGAGCCGCTGCGGGACCTCGCTGCGCACCGTCGAGTTGAGGATCGTGCCGAACGCGGCGAGCCCGATCGATCCACCGAGCGTGCGGAAGAACATGATCGTGGCGGTGGCGACGCCGAGATCGTGGAAGTCGACGGCGTTCTGCGTGGCGATCGACGTCGACGTGAACACGGCCGCCACGCCGAAGCCGATGGCGATCATCGGCGCGATGAGCCAGGCGTACGTCGTCGTGCCGGTGATGTGGCTGACGGCGTACAGACCAGCAGCGCACAGTGTCGTCCCGACGATCGGGTACGCCTTGTAGCGCCCGGTGCGCAGGATGAGTCGCCCGATGCCGAACGTGCCGATGGTGACGCCGATCATCTGGGGCAGCATCCGCAGCCCGGATTCCGTCGGCGACACGAACAGCGAGTCCTGGAAGTAGAGCGGGAGGAACTGTCCGGCGCCGAAGGTGATCGCGCCGGCGCACGATGCCGGCGATGACGCAGGTGAGCACGACCCGGTTGGAGAACAGGTGCAGCGGGATCATCGGCTCGGTGGCCCGCCGCTCGACGAGGACGAACACGACGAGCCCGACTCCGACGACGGCCGCGAGCGTGCCGACGAGCGGGTCGGTCCAGCCGTGGGTGCCGCCGACTTCCAGGCCGATGACGAGCGAGCCGATCGTCACGGCGAGCAGCAGCGCGCCGGCGACGTCGATGCTTGCGCGGGCCGGCGCGGGAACGGCAGGTCGAGGGTGAACCAGCTGACGACGCTGGCGATCGCGGCGAGCGGGACGTTGATGAAGAAGATCCACGGCCACGACCACTGTTCGATGATGAACCCGCCGATCAGCGGACCGAGGAGCGCCGCGCCGACGAACGCGAGCGTGAAGTAGCCGATGTACCGTCCGCGCTCGCGCGGCGGGAGGATGTCGCCGAGCACGGCGAACGCCAGCGCCTGGATCGCGCCGCCGCCGAAACCCTGGACGGCTCGGGCGCCGATGAGCTGGTTCATGCTCTGCGACAGTCCGCACAGGAGCGAGCCGACGATGAACAGGCCGAGCGCGACCTGCAGGATCGATGCGGCGGCCGTAGATGTCGGAGAACCGGCCGAGCAACGGCGTGCTGATGGCGGCCGCCGCGATGTAGGCGGTGCCGACCCACGCGAAGCTGTTCGAACGCGTTGAACTCGCCGGCGATCGTGGGCAGGGCGGTGGAGATGATCGAGATCTCCATCGACGCGAGCAGCACCGACAGCATCAGTGATCCGAGCACCAACCACAGCCGGGTGTTGGTCATCCCCGGGACCGTCGAACTGTTGGCCATCGCACGACACCGTAGCGTTCGCTCCGGTACGCGGAACGAGGTCACCGTCGGTGAGACGGTGACCTCGTTCGTGTGACCCCATGATCGCTCAAACGGCGGACAGACCGCGAGCGACCGGGGTGGACCTGGGGCCGGGCGGGGCGGAATCGCCCGGTCCCTCAGGTCGATTTGGTTCAGTTCCGGATGGAGACCGTCACGTTCTCGAGGAGACCGCCACGGCTCGTGTAGATGTCGAGTCGGGTGACGCCTGCCGGCAGTGTGACACCGGAGTCGACACGGAACGACGAAGGCACCGGTCGAGGGGTCGGCGGTGATCGTGCCGATGGCGTTCGTCCGGTGCGTTCCGGCGACGCCGTCGCTGGCGTAGATCGACATCACGTTGGGCATCGAGAACAGGTTCGTGGAACCTTCGACACGGAGCTGACCGCTCCTGGTGCGCAGCTCGGCCCGGGTGATCGTGACGACCTCGTTGACCTTGGTGATCGTCACCGTGTCGGTGGCGACCTGGGTACCGGCGGTGGCCTTGAGCTCGAACGTCAACGGGGTGGTGGTGTCGGGCATCACGAACGATGCGATCGACGTTGCCGCACCGTTGAGGACCTGTGTCGGACCTCCGGTCTGGACCCACTGGTAGCCGGTGGCGTACTGCGATGCCGTGCCGTCGAGGGTCACGTTCGTGCCCACGATGGCCGTCCGGTCCGCTCCGGCGTTGCGCCACCGGCGCTTGGCCGGAAGCGACGTTGACCGTGACGTCCTTGGTGGAGGTGGTGAGACCACCCGCACCGGTCACCGTCAGAC
Source organism: Ilumatobacteraceae bacterium (assembly GCA_963801795.1). Lineage (GTDB taxonomy): Bacteria > Actinomycetota > Acidimicrobiia > Acidimicrobiales > Ilumatobacteraceae > Sva-07. The sequence continues at coordinate 308,361 of CAWDFZ010000009.1, read as the reverse complement.
GGAACGACAGGGCGCCACCAGCGGTCGGGGCGGTGAACGTGGCGACCTCGGTGTTGGCGCCGGCCAACGTCACCGGGGTGCCGGTGAGTCTGGGTCCACTGGAACGACGCGATGTCACCCGAGGAACCAACGCTGTCCAACAGCGACGGCTGGCCGGGGATGGCCGTGGTCGGGTTCGCCGAGGCAGCCGCCGCGACGACCACCGAATCGAAGTCCGAACCGACGAGCCGCACCGGCTCGCTGTCAGAACCACCAGCAGAGGACTTGACGACGATGTTCAACGGCGGCGAGTCCAGCGGCACGGTCAACGTGCCGTCGCTGACCACCACACCACCAGGAACGGCGGTGAGGGTCACGCCGGCAGCAACGCTGCTGCGTGCGTTGACGGTCAGCGTCTCGGTGTCCAGGTCGTAACGGGCCGCGGTCACATCGACCAGGTCCGTGACCGGAGACGTCCAGCTGGTGCCATCGGTCTGGTTGGTGGCCGTCACCTCGGTCGGGGCATCGCCGGGCACGAGGACCTTGGCGTAGTACAGATCGCCCTTGCCGGTGGTGACACCCTTCATCTGGGTGGTGCCGATACCGACACCCGACAGCATGATCTTCTGGCCGGGACGCGACGTCGCGAACACTTCCAGATAATCGCTGCGGATCGTCGTTGCGATCGATACGGACCGCGCGCATCGTCTGCACACCCGAGGTCTGGGCGTGCTTGCCGACGACCGAGAACAGATCGGTGATGACACAGCTGCCGTCCTCGACTCCGGGGCAGGCCTGATTCGGACCGAACGATCCCGCAGGACCCTCGACCTTGAAGAAGTTGGTGCCCTTCGGGCTGCCGGTCACGGTGTGCTCGACACCCGGATCACCGAGATACCCAGCCGGCGGGCACTCGGCGATCCCACTGGAGCAGATTGCCGAACACCGGGCTGTTCAACGCCAGCGAGAAGTCCGCCGGCGTCGTCAAGGCACCGATGTCCTCGGTGGCGAACACGCGGCCATCCTCGTCGGCCTCGAGATCGACCTCACCATAGGGATGCGTGATGTGGTACGTGGCACCCGGGATCATGTCGTCCATGCGGACACGGACACGACCGAAGCTGACCTGATCGCCAGGCGTGGCCACTTCACCAGAAGCGAACGCAGCCTCGACCGCCATCACCAGCACGACCTTCTTGGTCAGCCCGTCCGCGATGACCGACTCGCCGGCCCACCAGAACGTCTCACCCGGGTAGTTGTCCGGGAACGAGATCGGCTTGTTCGGATCCGCGACATCAGTCGGCAGATACCGGCACAACGGGTCCTGATCGAGACACAACTCGACCTCGGTGCCGTCGGCGTCCCGATACCAGATCGGGTACCCGTTCTCGGTGCTGATCGGGCCAACAGCCCGCAAGTCATTCGGCATCACCCTGGGCTGCTGCAGCAACACCGACAGCACCCGCGACCGACGCCGCCGCGAGCAAGCCCGCGATGACCGGACGGGTACGACCCCGCCCCCTTCTACCTTGCACAATGCTTTTCATTTCCGCCTCCTGATGGCTGCATGACCGGCGAACGCCGACCGATTGGGTATTCGATTGATTGATTGACTCACACCCGACAGCGCTCACAGAGCACCGTCCTCGTCGACGCCGTTGCCGGCGTTGGTGATCGACAAGACCTGATCCGCGGACGCGCTCCGGCGTCATCCACGGAAACGTGAGCGTGATCGGCAGCCGCATCGGCGCCGCGCTCGTGACCATGTGTGGCAGCCGAGTTCCCCGACCGGGTGTCGCTGCCCAACGCCATCCACGCGCCCGCTGCCACCAGCGCACCCAGCACCGCGGCCAAGACGCCATCAGCCGACAGCAGACCGCGCTGACGCAGATCCAGGATCCACATCGAGCTGGCCACACCCGCAGCCGCCGCTGCGACACCGACCGCACCGAGTCGCAGCAACTCGCGCCGCGCCATCCGTGACTTCTGATTCACGCCGTCCAAAGGCTCATGAACCGTTTCCATTTTGCTCCACCCCTTGTAATAGGGGAGACCGCCCGCAATTCGTTAACCCCACCGCCCAGGCAGGTATGTCAAGTTGGAATTGCCTTCGCCCTCCGCTTGACGATGTCGCCATCGCCTCCGTCGGGACCCACTATCGATACCTCGGCACAAACGCACAACCCGACCACGCGGACTCCACCACACGCCCGATACCCGGCGCGTTCTGTTCCGTCGCGAGACCTAGTACCTGCGAAACCCGGTGCTCAGAGAAGTGGAAGGTCACGCAGCGCGGTCGATTCCCGCGCCGGTTTCAGCCCTCCGACCGACTTCAGGCTCGAAAAATTTCTTCGTAGCACGAAGTAAAGATTCTGGCAAGCCAGAGCCCATTGACTCTCGTCACACGTTCCTACCTGGGGTTTCGGTCGGACGACCGATGCGGCAGCTGTCAGCTTCGCGCGCGGGCCTTCGTCTTCGTGTTCGAGCTCTTCGTGCGCTTCGTCGACTTGCGGCGCGGTGGCTTCGGTACGGGAAGGCCGGCCGCCTTCTTTGCTTCGACGAGGGCATCGCCGATCGCCAACCACTCGTCGCGCTCGAGGCGTTCCTTGAGTTCGGGCAGCAGTTGGGTCTCCTCTTCCTCGACGTGATGGGCGATGCCGCCCTTGAGCATCTCGACGGCCGCGCCGAACCCCGGCATCTCGACCATCTGTCGGACCTTCTCGAGGCCCTCGCGGGCAAGGCCGTGCTCGATTTCCGCTTCCTCTTCGTCTTCTTGGCCGACTTCGGACTTGATCGGCGGATAGACGATCGACTCTTCGGCGTCCATGTGCGCACACAGTTTGGTGACGAGTTCCTCGACCATCTGCTCACGCTCGACGCCTTCTTCGGAGTCAGCGAGCCTGTCGAGGAGCTTCTCGACCTCTCGATGATCGGCCTTCAGAATTCGCATTGGATCATTGGACATGTAGATCTCCTCGTCTGAGTGGACCCGGGGCGGGTCAGGTCAGGCCGCCGGTACCCGGCACCTCCGAGGTCGAAACCGCGGGCGGGGAACACCACCCGTTCGGGTGGATTCCACGATCACACGGACTGCGGCGGGCAGGTCATGCTTGACGCGCCGGTTCTGTGGGTAGTCGGCAGGCCATGGCCGAAGGGACCACGGGTGTCGGGCATCAGATCGCACTTGTGGTTCATTCCCGTGTCCTGCGTCGTCGCAGGAGTCGTTGCTCTCGGTCGGGACACTTGCGATCGATCGGCTGACCGGCTTCGATCTGATCCCGCGGTGGATGACCGGTGGGCCTGATGCCGCCCTCGGGATCTTGACGACGATCGCTCTGTCGATGGTGTCGTTGGCGACGCTGGTGCTGACGATCACGATGGTGGTCGTCCAGCTCGCCATGGGCCAGTTCTCGCCGCGAATCGTGCAGACGTTCCTCCGGGACAAACCGAGTCAGCTAGCGATCGGCTTGTTCGTGGCCACGTTCACGCACGCGATGTTGTCGATGCGTGAGGTCCAGTTCGACGGCGAGGGTCAAGTGCCGGGAATCGCGATCGGCGTCGCCTACGTCTTGGTGGTGGTGAGCATCGCGATGCTGGTCCTGTACGTCGACCACATCGGCCGGTCCCTTCGCGTGTCGTCGCTGATCGAACTGGTCGGTGACGACACGAGATGTCTGCTCGATGCCCAGTACCCGGACACGCTGTCCGTCGATGACGTTGCGCCTTCGGTCATTCTCGCGTCGGCGTCCGGGGTGGTCACCGCGATCGACCGCGACGCACTGGTCGAGGCGGCGGTGTCGGCTGATTGCGTGCTCCACGTCGTGCCGGCCGTGGGCAGTTTCGTGCCGGCAGGGGCACCGCTGATCGACATCGAAGGGCACGTGGATCACCTGGATCGACAAGCGGCGTCGGGCTGTATCACGCTCGGCCTGGAGCGGACGCTCGACGAGGATGTGGCCTATGGATTCAGGATGCTCGTGGACGTGGCCGAGCGATCCCTGTCGGAGTCTCCGTTCCTCGACCCAACGACCGCGGTGCAGTCGATCGACCGCCTGCACGATGCCTTGCGCCAGCTGGCCGTTCGGGTGATCCCCGACGGCCGACACTACGACGATGCGGACAATCTCCGGGTGACGGTCCCGACGATGGACTGGGATGCGTACGTTCATCTCGCGTTCGACGAGATCCGCCTCGTCGGTGTCGGGTCGCCACAGGTCAGTCGACGACTGTCCGCAGCCTTGACCGACCTGATCGACTACGCCCCACCCGACCGCCAACCGGCCCTCGTCGAACAACTCGAACTCCTGCGAGAGGCAATCTGCAAACTCTCGCGAGACAGCCGCGACCTCTACCGGTCGGCGACCGCGGACGCGCAGGGATTGGGCGCGGCGTCGGACATGAGGTGATCGTGTGTGGGCTATCGCATGGATTCCGACACGTCTCGGCACTCCTCGACGTCACGCTGTAGTTGGGCGGCGAGGTCGGCCGGCGACGCGAATGCACGCTGGGTGCGCAACCACTGCAGCGGCGTCACCGCCACGGTCTCGCCGTAGATGTCCGCGTCGAAGTCGACGATGTGCGCTTCCAACAATCTGACCCCGCGGTCGGCGTAGAACGTCGGTCGCCGGCCGATCGAGATCGCGCAGACATGACGCTCGGTACCGATGTCGATCCACCCGGCCCACACACCGTCGGGAATCCCATCGTCCGCGAGCGCGAGGTTCGCGGTCGGGAAGCCGAGCGTGCGGCCGCGCTGGTCGCCGTGCTCCACGACGCCGACCACGACCAGTGCTGCGGCGAGCGTCCGGCCATCGTGCGTGGCGGCGATCATGACCGCGCCAGGAACTCGGTGAGCGCCGACGCGAGCTCGACCGGCGCTTCCTCCTGCACGTTGTGGCCGGACTCGATCGTCACACTCTCCGCTCCTGGCGTCCGGGCAAGAAACTCGCGCTCCAGGTCGTCGTTCAGGAAGCCTCGAGATCCGCGCACGAGGAGCACCGGGATCTCGATCGATTCCAGCGCCGGCCACAGCGAACTGAAGTCGTTCGACATCGCGACGGGCGACCCCTCGGACAGGTTGGCGAAATGGTGCTTGAACACCACGCGCCCGTCGTCGCGCTCGCGGGTGTTGCGGAGCACACCACGTTCGACGGCGGCGCGGCTCGGACCGAAACCGAACTCCAACGCACGATCGACGATCTCGTCGCGAGAGGCGAAGCTGTCGGGACCGGCGAGGAAGTCCCGCACCTGGTTGCCGCCACCGACGACGAGGCCGGGACTGACGTCGATCACGACCAGCCGCTGCACCAGTTCGGGACGTGCCGCAGCAAGGGCGATCGCCGTCAACCCGCCCAGCGACTGTCCGACGACCACCTCGCTGCTCGGCGCCAGACGAGCGACCGCTTCCGCCACCGGTTCCGCAAGACGTTCCGCCCGGTAGTCGACGTCGTCGTGCCACGACGAGTCGCCGTGGCCCGGAAGATCGAGGGCGACGGCGGGCCACCCGCCGCTGAGGATCGTCGTGTTCCAGGTGTGGGCGTTGAGACCACCACCGTGGAGGAACGTCGCTCGTGGATCGTCGCTGCCCCAGACGATCGCCGACACGACGCCGCCGTCGGATCGGTCGACGGTCACGCGCTCCCAGCGGGGCGGCGACTCCAACTCGATGCCGAACTCGGTGGCCTCCTGGAGCACGAGCTCCAGTTCGTCGTACGTGATGCCGGTCATGGTGTCCTCTCGTCGGGGGTGATCGCGCCGACGGCGTCGCGTGCGTGGCCGTCGCTAAAGGTGACTATATCGGTCGGTAATACCAACTAACGCGCTACGGTCCGGGTCTGGTGCCGAGTTCACATCACATCTCCGACGACTTCGCCAGCCTCTTCGACCTGAGTGGCCGAACGGCGCTCGTCGTCGGTGGAGGCAGCGGGATCGGTGAGGCCGCCGCGGTGGGGCTCGCCGCGTTCGGCGCGCGTGTGATCGTCGCGGACGCCCGCGAGACCGCGGCGACCGCCGTCGCCGAGCGCATCGGCGGAGATGCACGCGCTGTCACACTCGATCTCCTCGACCGATCGGCGGTCGATGCCCTCTCGCGGTCGATCGAACCGCCGGACGTGCTCGTGACCACGCCTTCGGTGAACGTCCGCAAAGCGATCGTCGACTACTCCGACGATGAACTCGACCGGGTGATCGATCTCAACGTGAAGGGCACGTTCCGGCTGGTCCGTGCGTTCGGACGCACCATGGCCGCGGCCGGTCGTGGCTCGATCATCGGCTTCTCGTCGGTTCGGTCGCAGACGACCGAACCGGGCCAAGGGGCCTACGCGGCGAGCAAGGCCGCGACGGTCATGCTCTTCCGGACCCTGGCGGCCGAACTCGGTCCGTCGGGCGTCCGGGCCAACGTGATCGCACCCGGTGTCGTCGAGACCCCGCTCACCGAACCGATCCGTGCGTCGACGGGCTGGTACCAGGCGTACGCCGACAAGGCGATCCTCGGGAGGTGGGCCCAGCCCGCGGAGATGGTCGGTGCTGTCGTGTACCTCGCCTCCGACGCCAGCAGTTATGTGACAGGGTCCACGCTGTTCGTCGACGGCGGTTGGACTGCCGCCGACGGACGGTTCACACCGCCGACATGACCGACGAACCCGACAGGCCGATACCCGACATCGATCGGGACCACCTCGTCGAGTTCACCCGCGCGCTCGTGCGGATCCCGAGCGTGTACGACCCCGACCGTGGCCTCGACGAGTCACGCGTCGCCGAACTCGTCGCCGCCCAGATGACGTCATTCGGCTGGACCCCCGAGATCGACGTCGTCGAGCCTGGCCGACCCAACGTCGTGGCCGTCGTCGAGGGCGATCGTCCCGGACCGACGCTCATGTTCGAAGGGCACACCGACGTCGTCACCGAGGGAGACCCCGACTCCTGGAGCGTCGACCCGTTCGGCGCGGAGCTCCGTGATGGCCGGATCTGGGGTCGCGGGTCCGCCGACATGAAGGGTGGGCTCGCAGCGATGCTCTTCGCCGTCGACGCACTCCAACGCAGCGGATCGTTTCCCGGGCGCATCGTGCTCGCCGCGCTGGTCGACGAGGAGGGAATGATGGCGGGTGCCAAGGACTTCGTCGCCCGAGGTCGTGCCGGCGGGGTGGACGGCGTGATCTGCTGCGAACCGGAGGGCGGTGAGGTGTGCCATGTGGCCAAGGGTGCGCTCAGGCTGCGGGTCGACCTGCGCGGCGTGATGGCACACGGAGCGATGCCGTTCCAGGGACGGAACCCGAACCGAGCCGTCGGCGAAGTGCTGCGCGCGCTCGTCGATGTCGAGCAACGGCTGCACGGCGTGCACGGGGACGATCAATACCTTGGGCGGGCGTGGGTGACCCCGACCGTGCTGCGGTCGGGCGAGCCGGTGCAGATGAACGTGATGCCGGCCGATGCCTCGTTGTGGATCGACGTCAGGACGATCCCGGCCGTCGACCACACGTCGCTCGTCGAGGAACTCCGGATCGTGATCGCCCAGGCGTCCGACAGTGTGGGCGTCACATCGACGCTCACGGTGATCGACGACCGGCCGTCGGTGGCGACGGCCGGGAACCATTCGCTCGTCCGGGCGGTCCTCGGCGCCCACACCGCGGTCACCGGACGGGCGGCCCAGCTCGGTGGCGTGCCCGGTGCGACCGACGGAACGGTGCTGACCTCCCGGACCGGGATGGCTTCGGTCGTGTACGGGCCGGGCGGCAAGTGGATCGCCCACCAAGCCGACGAGTTCGTCGAGGTCGACGACCTTGTCACCCACAGCGCCGTCTACGCGCAGGCGGCGCGGCGCTTCCTGGAGGGCAATCCGACGTGACAGCGCAAGCCTGCTATCGAGACCTGTTCCCGTCCGCGGTGGCGAGCGCAAGCCCGTCGACGACCTCTCGGAAGCCGACGAGGTCGCGAACCGCCCGGCATGCTCCCGCGTAGGTGCCCCAACGATCCAGCACCACAGCGGTGACGCCGGCGGCGAGCCACGATTCGACGTGGTGTTCGGCGTCGTCGACGGCGATGCAGCGGTCCGCGTCGAGTCCGAGTCCGGCGATGACCGATGGCTTGTCGTCGACGAGGCTGATCGACTCCACCTCGACGCCGACCAGACCGAGCCAGTGCTGCGTGGCGGCCAGCGCGTCGTCGTGGCCGGCAACCCCTCGGGCGGTCACGAGATGGAGGCGATGGCCGCCCGCTCGTAGTTCGGCGAGCACGTCGGGTACCTCGTCGTAGGTTGCGTCGTCCCACCACAGATCACGGTCGTGCACGCCACGCGTCAACATCTCGACGAACCCGGGATGATCGAGACCCCAGCGCTCGTAGAACGCCCACGAGCTGGTGTCGAGCGACAGCTCGGTGCCGAGCTGCGCTGCCGCGTACGGGGTGAACAGCTCCGGGAACGGATACAGCACCCCGTCGATGTCGAGCATCACGTCGAGGGTGTCACCGATCCCGCTCATCCGCCAGCCCTGGCCAGGTCGCTCACGCCGAGTCCGAGGTGGTCCCGCAACGTGATTCCGTCGTACTCGCGGCGGAAGAGCCCGCGCCGCTGGAGCTCCGGCACGACCAGGTCGGCGAAATCATCGAGCGTGCCGGGCAGGTACTCGAACACCACGTTGAAGCCATCGGCCGCCCCGGCCTCGAACCACTCCTGCACGTGGTCCGCGACGGATTCGGGCGTGCCCACGATCGTGCGTTCACCGTCGACGATGCGCTGCGCCAACTGGCCGATCGTCAGCCCCTTGGCCCGCGCCACTTCGACGATGCGGCGCTGCGCGGTGAGCGATTGGTTCGACTCGGGGAGTTCGGGAAGCGGATCGTCGAGGGCGTACCGGGTGAGATCGAAGCCCCCCAGCCAGTACTGGAGGTGGGCGAGCGCGACACGCGGATGCAGCAGCGAACGCATCACGGCGACCTTGTCCTCGGCCTCCGAGACCGTCCGTCCGACGATGGCCGAAAGCGCCGGGAGGATCGTGATGCTGCGCGGATCGCGGCCGTGGGCCTCGGCCCGGGCGCGGATGTCGCGGTTGAGTTCGACACTGCTGGGGATGTCGGCCGCGCCGGAGAAGATGACGTCAGCGACCCGGGACGCGAGGTCGCGGCCCCGTTCGGAGGCGCCCGCCTGCACGATCACCGGCCGACCCTGCGGTGGCCGCTCGAGACCCGGGATGCGGCCGTCCCAGCGCGCCACCACTTCGTCGTGGAACTCCTCGGCGCGGGCGTACCGGTCCTCGTGCGGAACGTGGTGGTCCAGGCCGAAGTTGTTGGCCTCGCCGTCGTTCAGTGACGTCACGAGGTTCCAGCCGGCCCGGCCGCCACTCAGGTGATCGAGTGAGGCGTACAGCCGGGCGATCTGTTCGGGCTCGTTGTAGGTCGTCGAGGCGGTGGCGATCAACCCGATGTGCGACGTGGCCATCGCCAGGGTGGCGAGGAGCGTGAGCGGCTCGAACGAGTCGTTCACCACCGACACTCGGCTGAGCACGTCCTGGCTCTCGAGCGGCACCCCGACGAGATCGGCGAGGAAGATCGCATCGAAACGAGCACGCTCGGCCGTCTGCGCGAGTGCGACGACGTGGTCGAGGTCGATCCCGCCACCGTCGGGGGCATCGGGATGCCGCCACGCCGCGAGGTACTCCCCCGGCGGCTTCAGGAACGCGTTGAGGTGGAGCTGGCGGGTCGGCGCGCTCATCGTGCCGCCTCGCTCAGCGCGTGGTCTCGACGTTCCGGGCGGGCGAGCCCGAGTCGGTCGCGCAGCCGACGGCCGTCCGGGCCCGGGTCGAACGCAGACCCGAAGGCGGCGAGTTCGCGAACGTGCTCCGGCGTCCACGGACCCTCGACGAGCACACCGTCAGCGACGCCGTCGCGCTGCCAACCTGCGAGCTCGCGGGCACCGATCAGCGGGGTTCGCACCAACACCGCCGGCCGATCGCGATGTCGCTCGATGCGATGACCCGGAGTGTCGACGACGAGCACGTCCGCGTCCAGGTCCGGTTCGGCCGAGACCGTGGAGACGTCCTGGATCACCACGACGTGGCCCTGCGGCGGGCGGGAGATGTTGAGGGGACCCCGCACCCGGTAGTGCGAACCCGAGTACTCGGGCGTGTGGAGACCGGCAGGGTCGTAGTAGCGCCCCTCGTCGACGTCGCGCACGAAGGCATCGTCGTCCCAGCTGTCCCACAGTGCCCGCACCACGTCGACGTACTCGACGGCGTGGCCGCGATCGGGTTCGTCTCCGACGAGCCATGCGGCGCGGCCTCCACTCAGGTGGTCGAGCGACGCCAGTCGTCGGGCGGTGTGGTACGGGTGGAGACCGGTCGTCGGTGACGTCACCGCGAACCCGAGCCGGTGGGTGGCGAAGGCGAGCGCCGCGGCGAGGGTGTACGGCTCGAATGCCGCGTTCGTCGGTCGGCGGCGCGTCGACCACGACGAACGTGAAGCCGGCGCGCTCGAGGTCGATCGCGGCGCGCACGAGGAAGCGGATGTCGCCTGGTCGATCGTCGTCGGGACGAAGGAGGGCGGCGAGGGCGAACGGTGCGGTCATGACGCGCTCACCAGGTCACGCGCCGGTGTCCAACCGAGCGCTGGTGCGATCTGGGTTGCCACGACTTCGAGTCGCTCCAGACCTCTGGCGATGGTCGAGCTCTCGGCGTGGCAGGCGACGATCAGATGCGTCGCCGCGCCGCTGAACACCGCGTCGGATGCCAGCGTCTCCACGATGTGGTCGGCCGGCCCGTGCCGTACGTTCATCAGGTCGAGCTTTCGTTCGAGGGTCAGCCGTGCAGGGTCGTGTCCGTCGGCGGCGAACAACGGGTCGTACAGCGCGATGTCGGCAGCGAGCTCGGCCCGGGCCGACTCGAGGTCGCGATCGGGGAACACGCCGCGGACTGCGGCGATCGGCGCGTCTGCCGGGTCGCCGGCCCACTCCTCGAGGTACGCCTCGGCGAGCGGGAGCTGCACGCTTCGGTCGTGGCCGACCCCGAGCAGGAGTCCGCGGCCCTCCCGCGCGGCGCGGCGCACCCCGTCGAGCTGCGTCGTCGAGTCCCACAACCGCGATCCGAGGGTCGTTGCAGGCGGCTGCAGGGTCGTGCCCAGGTCATCGAGCGGTTGTCCGGCAAGCGCATCCCGGAGCCGATCGAGCACGTCGGCGGCGAGCTCACGCCGTCTGGTCACGTCACGTCCGAACGTCCCGAACGCCGAGACGTTGGCCCCTCCGGTTCCGACGCCGAGGTCGAGACGGCCGCCGCTCAACGCGTCGAGGACGGCGGCATCCTCGGCGAGCCGGATCGGGTCCTCCAGCCCGAGCACGACGACACCGACGCCGAGCCGGATACGTCGTGTCCGGGCTGCCGCAGCGGCGAGCAACACCAACGGGGACGGGAGACGGCCGAACCGGGGCTGGAAATGATGCTGGGCGACCCAGCCGCTGTCGAACCCGAGTTCCTCCGCGGCGACGAACAGTTCGACGACGTCCTGGTACAGCCGTGGCGAGGGCACCGTCCCCGTGGACGTGCGTGAGGAAGCCGAGCGTGAATGGTCGGCGCGGCAGCGGATCGCTCATGCCGCCGTCTCCCGTCCGCGTCCACCCGACGCCGACCAGCCGAGTGCCGGTGCGATCTCGGTGGCGATGATCTCCAGCCGCCGGATGTCGTCGGCGAGGCTGGAGACCTCGTGCTGGACGACGGGGAGGAACCAGTCGGCGTAGCCCGAGCAGCGCAGGGTCCGCCTGGATGCTCTCGACCACGTCGTCGACCGAGCCGTAGTGGACGTTGATCCGGGCCAGGTACTCCTCGGTCGACAGGTCGAGCAGCTCGGTGTAGCCGTGCTTGGCGAAGCCCTGGCGGTGGATCGCGAGCGCTGGTTCGAGGTCGCTGGCCGCGGCATGCCGGTTCCGGGCTGGGAACACGGCCCGCGTGATGGCGATGCGCGGCCGAGGAGACCCGGGCGTCGTGCGTCCGGCTCCACTCGTCGAGGTAGGCATCGGCCAGTGGCTTCTGCTCGGTGAGCGGGTCGTGCACCGCGGTCCCCAGCAGGAGACCATCACCCAGCGCGGGCAGCCGCCCTGGCCCGATCCGGATCCGACGTCGACTGCCAGAGACGGTCGGCAAGATCGGGCGCGGCCGGTTGCGCGACGAGCGACGATGCTCCGAGCGGCTCGCCGCGCAAGGCGTCGCGCAGCACCCGCGAGTCGGTCGTCGAAGTCCGCGTGCCGATCGTCGGGAGCCACCGCGCCGAACGCGTCGAACGCGTCGATGTTGGCCCCGCCGGTTCCGAGGCCGAGCTGCAGTCGTGGACCGGCGAGGGCCTCGAGGACCGACCAGTCCTCGGCGAGTCGGAGCGGGTGCTCGAGCGGCAGCACGGTGACCGCGGTGCCGAGCTGGATGTGGGTCGTCCGCTCGGCAACGGCGGCGAGCAGGACCGGCGGCGACGGGAGCCGTCCGTAGTCGGATCGGAGGTGGTGCTGGGCAACCCAACCGCCGTCGAAGCCGAGATCCTCGGCCGCCTGGAAGACCGTGATGAGATCGCGGTACACCTGCGCCGGCGAACGACCGGAGCCGTGGACGTGGGTGAGGAAGCCGAGTCGGAACGGCTTGGTCGTGTCGAGCGTCATGTGATGACACCTCCGGCGGTGTGGAGTTGGGGCGGGGGTCGGAAATCAGATCGAGGTTGGAGTCGGGGCACCGCGGCGAGCAGTTGTTGCGTGTACGGCTCGGTCGGGGCCTGCAAGCAGATCGGACGTGGCGCCGCGCTCGACGATCACCCCGTCGTGGAGCACGATCAGTTGGTCGCAGAGGTACCGGACCACGCCGAGGTCGTGGGAGATCAGCACGAGCGTGAGCCCGAGGTCGCCGACGAGCGTGCGGAGCAGGTCGAGGATCTGGATCCGTACGGAGACGTCGAGCGCGCTGACCGGCTCGTCGCCGACGAGCAGCCGGGGCCGCGGGGCGATGGCGCGGGCGATCGCGATTCGTTGCTGCTGACCGCCGGAGAACTCGTGCGGGTAGCGCCCGCGGATCGACGACGACAGGCCGACCTGTTCGAGGACCTCGTCGACACGCCGGTCGTGATCCTCGTCGATGCGCAGGCAGACCAGCGGTTCGCGGATGATCGACGCCACGGTCATCCGCGGGTCGAGCGAGCTGAGTGGATCCTGGAGCACGATCTGCGCCTCGCGGCGGAACCAGCGAAGGCTCGACGGTCGACCTGGCACGACCGGACGGCCTCGATACGTGACGGTGCCATCCGTCGGCCGGTCGAGCCCGAGCAGGATGCGCACGAGCGTCGACTTCCCCGAGCCGGACTCGCCCACCACCCCGACGCTCGAGTACTCCGCGATGTCGAGGTCGACCCCGGCGAGCGCGTGTCGCTCGGAGCGCGGGCCGAGGATCGAGGTCTTCGGCAGTCGATACCGGCGATGGAGGCCCGACGCCACGAGGAGCGGTGTCGAGGCCGGTGTCGCGACTGATGACGTGCTCATCCGTACGCCTCCACGGCCGCTCGTGCCGCCGCGCTCGGGTACCGCGTGCCGGTTCCGCGTCGGTCGGGTTCGCCGTCGAGGCCGGTCGCCCGGGCGGCGTCGACGAGTTGTGCCGTGTAGGGATGACTGCGGTCGCGAGATCAGCTCGTCCACCGCGCCGTGCTCGACGATCTCACCGTCACGCATCACCACCAGCTCGACGCGCGACCTGGGCGATCAGGGAGATGTCGTGGGTGATGAACAGGAGGGCGGTTCCCTCCTCGGCGATCAGCGTGTCGAGGAGTTCGAGGACGTCACGTTGCACCGTGACGTCGAGGGCGGTCGTCGGTTCGTCGGCGATCAGCAGGGCGGGACGGCACGCCAGCGCGATGGCGATCCCGATCCGTTGCCGCTGCCCGCCCGACAACTGATGCGGGAACGCACGCGCCGCCCGCTCGGGATCGGGAAGCCCGACGCGCTCGCACAGCGCAACGGCCTCGGCGGTGGCGGCGCGACGGGAGAGGCCGTGGTGCAGTCGCAGCGGTTCGGCGATCTGCTTGCCGACCCGCATCAGCGGGTTCAGCGATGTCAAGCGGGCTCTGGAAGACCATCGCGATGCGCTCGCCGCGCAACTTCGACGCCTCTCGATCGGAGAGGCCGATGAGCTCTCGACCGTCGAACCGGATGCTCCCGGTCACCTCGGCCTGCTCGGGAACGAGCCCGATCACGGACAGGGCGGAGAGGGTCTTGCCCGAACCCGACTCGCCGATGATCCCGAGTCGTCCGCCGGTGTCGAGATCGAACGAGACACCGTCGACGACCGTGACACCGGCGAAGCTGACGGTGAGGTCGCGTACCTCGAGCAGGCTCATACGTGCACCGCCTCGAGCTCGGTCGGTCGCGCGTCGGTCGCCGCGATCGGTGTCGTTGTCCCTGTGCCTGTCCGTCGACGCAGCGTCGGGTCCATGGCCTCGCGCAGCCCGTCGCCGAGCAGGTTGAACCCGAGCGTGGCGAGCACGACGGCGATGCCGGGGAACACGATCGCCCACGGGTGGACGGTCACCGATTGCTGGAGGCCTTGGAGCATGCGCCCCCACGACGGCGTCGCGACCGGGGTGAGGCCGAGGTAGCTCAGCGCCGCCTCGGCGAGCACCGCGAACGCGGCGATGATCGACAGCTGCACGATGACGATCGGGCCGATGTTGGGCAGGATGTGCCGCCAGATCGTGCGGACGGTCGATGACCCGGACACGTTGGCGGCAACGATGTAGTCGCGGGTGAGCACGTTGTGCGTCTCGCTCTTGACCACCCGCGCCAGCACGACGCCGGCGCCGAACCCGATCGCCAACGACACGGTCCACAACGAACCGCCGAGGGCGGCGACGAGCACGAGTGCGAGCACCAGCGCGGGCAGCGCGATGAGCACGTCGATCAGGTACACCGTGGACTCGCCGATCCAGCGGGGGGCGAGGGCGCTGAAGATGCCCATCGCCAGGCCGATCACCGCCGCGATCACCACCGACGCGAGCACCACGAACAGCGTCGTCCGGGCACCGACCAGCACCTGGCTGAACAGGTCCTTGCCGGCGCCGTCGGTGCCGAACCAGTGGCGCGGCCGAGATCGGCAGCCAACGGTCGGAGGGGACGACCTTGCGCGGGTCGTGCGGCGTCCACACCAACGAGATCAGCGCGACCGCCACGGCCGTCGCGACGATGATCACGCCGATTCGACCGGTGCGCGAACGCCAGACGTGCCTCATCCGACGGTCCTGAGTCGAGGGTCGATCAACCCGTGCACGACGTCGACCACGAAGCCGATGACGAGCACGATCACGGCGATCAGCAGCACGGTGCCCTGCACCTTGGCGAGATCGCGGGTGCCGACGTCGGTGACGAGCATCTGCCCGACGCCCGGGAGCTGGAAGACCCGTTCGATCACCAGCACACCGGCGATGAGGCTGGCGATCTGGACACCGATGATCGACACGATCGGCACCGAGGCGTTGCGCAGGCCGTGACGAACCAGGGCTTGTGACTTGGTCAGGCCCTTCGCCCGGGCGGTCCGCATGTAGTCCTGGCCGATCACGTCGAGCGCGGCAGATCGGACGAACCGGAACAACACGGCGCCCTGCGAGATCGCCAGGGTGATCACGGGGAGGGCGAGGGAGCGCAACGCTTCCGCAGGATCGTCCCACCCGTCGGTCGGGAAGCCCTGGGCGGGCAGGAGGTCCCACTTGACCGACACCACGACCACGAGCATCAGCCCGACGAAGAACGACGGCACGGCGATGCCGAGCTGGCTGGCGACGTTGAGCGCGACACCGTCGGCGCGGCGATGCCGGGATGCGGCGACGAATCCGAGCGGAATCGCGACCACGGCGGCCAGCACCGACGAGAACAGGACGAGCGGTGCCGTGACGGTGAGCTTGCTCGTCGAGCTCGTCGAGCACGGACTTGTTGTTGAGCAGCGAGCGACCGAAGTCGCCGTGCAGGATGCCACTGATCCAGTCGGTGTACTGCTCGAAGAACGAGCGGTTGAGGCCGAGTTCGGCGCGCAGCGCCTCGATTCGTTCGGGGGAGGCCTCGGTGCCCCCGAGGACGCGGGCGATGTCGCCCGGCAGCAGGCGGAGCAGCACGAAGATCACGATGCTGCTGAGGAAGAGGGCGACGACCAGCAGCCCGAGCCGGCGGAGAACGAACAGCGTCATTGGTGCTCGTTCCTCGTGCTCAGGGCTGCTGGTCGGCGACTCATGGTTCCCTCTCGCTCAGCGGGTGGATCAGCTGACGACGATGCCGGAGGCGTCGAACCGCGAGGCGGTGTCGTTGATGGGATAGCCGGTGACGTTGGCCGTCGACGCCGTCAGATCGGCGCCGAGGAACAACCAGTCGACCGGAGAGTCCTCGGCGATCTGGCGTGCCGCCTGCGTGAGCAGCTCGGTCGCCGCATCGGCGGTCGGCGCGACCTTGGCATCGGCGATCAGCGCTGTCACTTCTGGACTGTCGTAGTTCCAGTAGTAGTCCTTGCCGTAGTTGTCGATGTCGCGAGGCTCGACGTGGTTGACCACCGTGATGTCGTAGTCACGGTTGCCGTAGACCTGATCGAGCCACACCGAGAACTCCACGGGCTGGATGTCGAGGTTGATCCCGACCTCGGACAGCTGCGTCGCGACGTATTCGGCGATCGTCGTCGAATAGATGTTCGGGTAGACGAATCGCAGGTCGAAGCCGTCGGCATACCCGGCCTCGGCGAGCGCGGCCTTGGCTGCCTCGAGGTCGTACGGCACCACGTCGGTGAGGTCCTCGTACCACGGGTCGGTCGGGGGAACGGGTCCGCCGATGAGCGTGCCGAACCCGTTGTTCAACTCGAGGATCCCGTCGTGGTCGATCGCCTGACGGATGGCGCGACGGACTGCGACGTCGGCGAGCGGACCGTTGGCGTTGTTGAACCCGAGCGTGAACTCGCCGTTGGTGGTGCCCTGGTTGACGACGTAGTCGTCGTCGTCCTGCAGCGGCTCGACGAGGTCGCTCGAGATGCCGGTGAGGATGTCGGCGTCGCCCGTGGTGAGCGCATTCACCGCGGCGTTGGCGTCGGTGAAGTAGACGAACGTGACGCCGGCGATCGCCGGTGCGTCTCCCCGGTAGTCGGCATTCGTCGCGAGCGAGATCGACGTGCCGACATTCCACTCGTCGAGCACGAACGGACCGGTGCCGTTGGCGCTGTCGGCGAGCTCGGTGGTGCCCGAATCGAGGACCGCGCCCGCCCGGCGGGTGAGGTTGAACAGGAGGTTGTTGTCCGGCTGGGTGAGCGTGACGGTCACCGTCGTGTCATCCGTTGCCTCGACCGTCGCCACCGAGGCGAGGTCGGCGACGCCGGTGGCCTCCGGAGCGCGCAGCTGGTCGAGCGACCACACGACGTCTTCCGCCGTGAGCGCTTCGCCGTTGTGGAACGTGACGCCTTCGGGGAGCGTGAACGTGTAGACCGTGCCGTCCGCGCTCACCTCGGGGAGCTCCGCGAGGCCGGGTCCGATCTCGCCGGTCTCGTCGGCCTTCAGCAGCGTCTCGTAGACGTTGTCGAGCAGGATCTGATCGAGCGCCGCGCCGGCGGTGGTGATCAGATCGAGGCTGGTCGGCTCGAGCACTGCACCGACCACGACCGCGTCACCGCTCGGCGTCGGCGGCCGGCTCGGTTCCATCGTCTTCGGTGGCGGCGTCGGTTCGGTGGTCGGCTCGGTGCCGGCCGGCTCGGTGGCCGGGTCCGTGGCGGTCGCGGCCGCCTCGGTGCCGGCCGGCTCGCTGGCATCGGCGTCCGACGACGAGTCGTCGTCGGACCCGCAAGCGGCGAGGGCGAGCGCTCCGACGACGATCGGAGCGATCCATTTGCGGTGCCGGTGGAGGGGGTGGGGGTCACTGCTGCGTGTCATGGGCGGGGACTGTATAGGGTAATTCCGACTAACTCAATCGGAATTACGAGAATCGTGTCGCTGCGAGCGCGCGATCGAGGTCGACGAGCAGATCGTCGATCGCCTCGATGCCGACGGAGAGTCGTACGAGATCCGCCGTCACCCCGCTGCTCTGCTGCTCCTCAGGCGTGAGTTGGCGATGAGTGGTGCTCGCCGGGTGGATCGCCAGGCTCTTGAGATCACCGACGTTGGCGAGGTGGCTGAACAGTCGGAGCGACTCGATGAACGTCGCGCGCCGCGCCGAAACCGTCGCGCAGCCCGAACGAGAACACCGCGCCGGCGCCCGTTCGGGAGCAGACGCTGGGCGCGCTCGTGCCACGGCGACGTCGGCAACCCTGGGTAGTTCACCCAGCCGACCTCGGGCCGCGACTCCAACCAGGTTGCGATGGCCGATGCGTTGGACACCTGGCGATCCATCCGCAGACTCAGCGTCTCGACGCCCTGCAGGAGGTAGAACGCACTCTGCGGTGACAGGGCCGCGCCGAAGTCGCGCAGCAGCGTGACCCGCGCCCGCACGATGTACGCGCTCTCCTCGAACGCGTCGGTGAACGACAGGCCGTGGTACGACGGGTCGGGATCGGTCAGCGCCGGGAAGCGGCCGCTCCCTCGCCAGTCGAACCGCCCGCCGTCGATGATCACCCCACCGATGGTCGTGCCGTGTCCGCCGAGGAACTTGGTCGCCGAATGGATCACGATGTCGGCGCCCCACTCGAGCGGACGCAGCAGGTACGGACTGGCGAGCGTGTTGTCGACGATGAGCGGAATGCCCGCCTCGTGGGCGACCGAGGCGATCCCTTCGATGTCGAGCACGTCGCCGCGCGGGTTGCCGATCGACTCACCGTAGAACGCCTTGGTCTCGGGCCGGATCGCGGCGCGCCACGCATCGAGGTCGTCGGGGTCGTCGATGAAGGTGGTCTCGATCCCCAGCCGGCTGAGGCGATGGTGGAGCAGGTTGTAGGTGCCGCCGTACAGCGACGAGGACGACACGATGTGATCGCCGGCGTCCGCGAGGTTGAGCAGTGCGTACGTCTCGGCCGCTTGCCCGCTCGCCACGGCCAGCGCACCGACGCCGCCCTCGAGCGATGCCAACCGCAACTCGAACGCCTCCTGCGTGGGATTGGCGAGACGGGAGTAGACGAAACCGACCTCCTCGAGATCGAACAGTGCAGCGGCGTGTGCCGTGTCACGGAAGACGAACGACGTCGTCTGATGGATCGGGATCGCCCGCGCGCCAGTGGTCGGATCGGGCTGCGTGCCGGCGTGGACCTGCCGCGTCTCGAACTGCCAGTTGTCCTCGACTGCCGAGTCGTCGGGCGGGCTGTCCGGGAGCGGCGTCGTTTCGAGATCGGTGGCTTCGAGATCGGCACTCATCGGCCCGACGTTACCGAGAATCTTGATGAAGCCAGTCGGAATTACTTAGATTGGGTCGATGAGCACTTCTCTCGCGCTGCCGTTGCTCGACCTCGAAGCGTTCAGCCGCGACGAATCGTCGTCCGAAGCTCGTGCGTTCGTCGATGAACTCCGCGAGGTCGTGCACACGATCGGCTTCTTCTACGTCATCGGGCACGGCGTCGATCCCGACCTGGCGACGCGCATCCACGACGTCAGCCGCGCGTTCTTCGCCCTTCCGGAAGCCGACCGACTGGAGATCGAGAACGTCAACTCACCCCAGTTCCGCGGGTACACACGATTCGGCCACGAGTTCACCAACGGACGTGTCGACCTCCGGGACCAGATCGACATCAGCCGAGAGGTCCCCGCCCGACTCCCCGCCCCCGACGAGCCCCAATGGCTCCGGCTGCGCGGCCCCAACCTGTGGCCGACTGCGCTCCCCGAACTTCGAGACGTGGTGACCGCAGTGGCTGGAACAACTCGAGGCACTCGGTCACACGTTGCTGCGCGCCATGTCGCTCGCACTCGGGCAGCCCGCAGACCATTTCGCCGCAGCCGTCGACCCGCCGGAGGTGCTGCTGAAGCTGATTCGCTACGTGACTCCGGCCGCCGATGACGCGAGCGGGCTCGGCGACGTCACCGCCCGCCAGGGGGTCGGCGCCCACCGCGACACCGGTTTCCTGTCGTTCGTCCATCAGGACGACGTCGGTGGCCTCCAGGTCGAGCGCGACGGCCGTCTGATCGACGTGCCGAGCGTGCCCGGCGCGTTCGTGGTGAACATCGGCGAGATGCTCCAACTGATCAGCGGCGGCTACTTCAAGGCCACGGTGCACCAGGTCGTCAGCCCGCCGCCCGGCACCGAGCGGTACTCGGTCGCGTACTTCTTCAACCCGAAGCTCGAAGCGACCCTGGCGCCGGTCGAGCTCCCCGCCGAGCTGGCGGCCGAGGCACCCGGTGGCGCAAGCGCCGACCCGAGCAACCCGATCCTCGCCAACTACGGCGACAACTCGCTCAAGGTGCGGTTGCGCGCCCACCCGGACGTCGCTGCACGCCACCATGCCGATCTCGTTGCGCTCGGTACGTGGACCACCTGACGTCAGGCAAGTCCTCGGCCCGAGGTCAGGTGCGCTCAGCGCTGGCGTGAATTCATCACCAGGTGCCCCGGTGCACGACCTCCGCGAACGGCCGCCGGTCGGGCTTCACGATCGGGCGCAGCGGGCGATCGGCCGGGTAGCCGAGCCCGACGATGTACGCCGCGATGTAGCCGGCGGGAAATCCGAGGATGGCGCGGGCCTTGTCCTGATCGCCGATCGACGAGTGCCCACTGCCGATTCCGAGATCGGTCGCCGCGAGCAACATCGCGTACGTCGCCTGGCCGAGGTCGTACCGATCGATGGTGACGAACCGCTCCTCATCGGGCTCGGGAACGAGCAGCACGATCGCCGCCTGCGCACCGGGAATGTGGCGGGCACCGACCCAGACGCCGCCGAGCGCTTCGAGCTGTGCCTTGTCGGTGACGGCGACGAACTCCCACTTCTGTCGGTTGGACGCCGACGGTGCTCGCCAACCGGCTTCGAGGATCCGATCGAGGTCCTCGTCGTCGATCGGCTGGTCGGTGTACTCGCGCACGTTGCGGCGGGCTCGGATCGCATCCCAGGTCTCCATGTCGGCATGCTAACCGTTCGTATGTTGTAATTCCGACTTGTTTGATAGGGTATTGCCCTCACCCTCGACGTTATGGAGATCAGCATGACCGCTGTCCGCACCGCCCCCTACGAAGTCCACCGCGCGAGTCCCGTTCTCGGAGCCGAGATCGTCGGGCTCGACCTGAACGATGAGATCGACGACGAGACCGCCAATCGTCTACGCGACGACTTCCGAGACCACAAGGTCCTCGTGTTTCGTGACCAGCACCTCTCGCCCGATGCGCACGTGCGGGCGGTGGAGATCTTCGACGAACCGTTCGACCATCCGCTGTGGCGCTTCCGCCACGATGACAACCGGTTGGTCTATGTGTTCGACCTCGACAAGGCGGGCGGCGCCGCGACGTGGCACGTCGGGGGCACATGGCGCAATCCCCCGTTCAACATCGAGTCGCTCACGTACCAGGTCGTCCCCGAGGTGGGCGGACGCACCCTGTGGGCGGATCTGCAGGCCGCCTACGACGGATTGTCCGAACCGGTCAAGGAGCTGTTGGAGTCGGTCAGTGCGGTGTACGGCGCGTACCCCGGCGACGGCACGTACGACCGCCCACCCGTGACCGAAACCATCGAGCACCCGGTCGTCGTCGCGCACCGCGACACCGGACGCAAGGGCCTGTTCATCAGTTCCTCGGCGCTCCGCCTGACCGGCATCGAGCCGGCAGAGGGTGCCGCGCTCCTGCCGTTCCTGCTGACGCACGCCTCCTCTCCCAACTACACCGTCGGGTTCGGGTGGAAGCCGGGTGACTTCGTCATCTGGGACAACCGCGCGACGTGGCACTACGCCGTCAACGACTACGACGGTCCCCGCGCCTACCGCAAGGTCATCGGCGGATGACCGCCTGGGCGGAGACGGACGTCGAGCCCTTGGCCGACCTGCGTGCCCGGCGTCGGCACGAGGTCGCCGGGCCGCGCGGGCCCGTGTCGTTCTTCTGGGGCGACTTCGTCACGGAAGTCGACCAGCGCGTCGAGGGAGCCCCGGGCCGGTGGTCGCCGCTCGACGCCGACCGACCCGGCCTCCTCGTGCGGGCGGGCGCCGACGAGCGCATCCGGATCGGTGGGGTGCTGGTCGATGGCACCGCGGTCTTGCACGCAGATCGGTCCGACGGCCCGACGGTCGCCGAGTTCCCCGACGGCGCCGAAGGCATCATCTTCACCTACGACGGCACCAAGTACGCGTTGCAGGTGTGGAACCAGAAATCCCCGTGGGCCCGACGCTTCCACGACATCGCGGCGTTCGACGAAGACTCGAGCTGGATCGTGCGGGCGACCGTGGAAACGGCCGAGCCTGGACGAACGGTCAGCGTCATCCATCACCGCGACCCCGTTCCGGTCGACGTGCCGGTCATTGCAACATTGCAGTTCGAACGGGACCACGTCACACATCAGCTCGTCGCCACCGCCGCTGGGCCATCGCGCGACCGGCTCCTGGTCCACTTCCGCGACGCGACCAGCGGGAGTGAGTCGTACGGCGCCGGCCGCAGCCTGTGGATCGACGTCCATGACGTCCTCGACGGATCCGGCGAGACCGTGCTCGACTTCAACCGCGCCGCGCTCCTGCCGTGCTCGTTCAGCACCGCCTGGAACTGTCCGATTCCTCCGAAGGAGAACACGCTCACGATCCCGGTACGCGCCGGCGAACGTCACGCCATCGACGCCGACGGCATCCCGTTGCTCTAGAACGCCGCGATCGGATCGGCCAGTTCAGGTCCGAAGCGGCACGCCGAGGACGTCGTAGGTTGCACGAATCAGCGCCTCGCTGCGGACGCCACCGATGATGCCGGCCTCCATCTTGTTCATCATGTAGGCGATGGTCATGCGCCGCTCGAGGTCGTTGATCACCATCGAACCTCCCCACCCACCCCAGAAGCACACTTTCGAATCGGGGAGGTACGGGAAGTGCTCGGTGTCGACGAGCGCGTAGCCGACGCCGAAGCGAAGGGGGATGCCGAGACACAGGTCGACCCCGTTGCTCTGCTCCTCGAAGATCAGGTCGATGGTGGACGGCGAGAGCAGCCGCACGCCATCGACCTCGCCGCCGTGCGACACGACCGACTGGATCCGGGCGACCGAGCGCGCGTTGCCCTGGCCGCCGGCAGCGCCGATCTCGGCCCGGCGCCACTCCGGCGTGTTGCAGACGGACGGGTCGATCACCGGGCCGACGAAGAACCGGAAGCCGGGGCTCGTCTGATCCATGCTGTCGAGATCGAACTCCATGGGTGGCGGTGGAACGACCGTCGCGACGCGTCCGTCGTGTTGCGGATCGAGTCCGATGTGGAAGTCGGCACCGAGTGGGCCGGCGATCTCCTTGGCGAAGAAGGTGCCGAGTGACAACCCGGTGATTCGTCGCACGAGTTCGCCGATCAGGTGCCCCTGGTTGATGCCGTGATAGCCGGATGCCGACCCGGGTTCCCACCATGGCGCTTGGGCAGCCAGTCGTTCGACGGACGCGACTGGATCGAGGATGTCGGCGACCGTGACCGGCTGGTCCCACCCGGCGACGCCCGAGGTGTGCGACATCAGGTGTCGCACCTCGATGGCCTCCTTGCCGGCTGCGGCGAACTCGGGCCAGTAGCGCGCCACGGGCGCGTGCACGTCGAGCTCGCCGCGGTCGACGAGCACGAGTGCGGCGAGCGCGGTCATCGTCTTGGTCGTCGACCACAGGTTCGTGATCGTGTCGCGTTCCCACGGCACGGTTCGCTCGGTGTCGGCCCATCCGCTCCAGATGTCGACGACCATCTCGCCGTCCAGGACGACGGCGACCGATCCACCGAGATCGGCGCCGCTGTCGACGCTGTCGTGGAGCAGCGTCGCAAGTTCTTCGAAACGGCCGTCGTACGTACCGCTGACTTCCATGGTGGATCCTCCTGGATGGTTCTTGTTCTGGTGGCGAAGTTGTCGATCGGTGGTCGTGTCGATCACGGCGGAGCGCCGTCGAGCGCCTGCGGGCCGAGGTAGCTGCTCGCCAGCACGGCACGGTCGCGATCGAGCGAGTCGGCCGAGCCGGCCGCCACGAGTTCCCCGTGGCTGAGAACGTAGCCCCGGTCACAGATCGGGAGCGCAGCGTGGACGTGCTGTTCGACGATGAGTACGGCGGTGCCGGCATCAGCGATCCGTCGTACCGCGGGCAGGAGACGGGCCACGATCGTCGGGGCGAGACCCATGCTCATCTCGTCGATCATCAGCGCCGCGGGTGCTGCGACGAGCTTGCACGCCAGCGCCACCATCTGCTGCTCGCCACCCGACAACAGACCGACTCGCCGGCCCATCAACCGTTCGAGTTCGGGGAAGTACCCCACGGCTCGACCGATCTCGACCGGGCTCTTCGGTCGTCGATGGATTCGCAGGTTCTCGCTGACCGAGAGCTGGAAGAAGATGCCACGGTCTTCCGGGAGCAGCCCCAGCCCGCGACGGGCGAGTTCGTGCGCAGCCACTCCGATGGCGGTTTCGCCCAACACGTCGATCCGTCCCGCGATCGCCGGGAGTACGCCTGCGATGGTGAGCAGGGTGGTGGACTTCCCGGCGCCGTTCGGTCCGAGCAGCGCGACGACCTCTCCCCGTTCGACGCGCAGGTCGAGCCCGCGGACGGCTGGGACCCCGCGATGACCGGCGACGAGTCCCTCGACCACGATCGCGCTCACACCGTCACCTCGGCTCCGAGGTAGGCGGTGATCACGACCGGGTCCCGTCGGATGTCATCAGCGGTTCCCTCGGCGATGAGACGACCGAAATCGAGTACGTAGATGTAGTCACAGACGTCGAGTACCAACCCCATGTCGTGGTCGATCAGGATGACGGCAACCCCGGTATCGGCCACGTCGAGCAGTCGGTCACCGAAGTGTCTGCTCTCGGTGCTGTCGAGACCGGCGGCCGGCTCGTCCAGCATGATCAGCTCGGGTGCGGACGCCAGCGACCTGGCGACGCCGACGAGCTTCTGCTCGCCGAGTGAGAGGTCACCGGGGGACCGATCGGCATGGTCGGTGAGGCCGAGCAGGCCGAGCACCGCGGCGACCCTGTCCGCATCCGAGCGACGGCACGGACGGAACAGATCGCGCAGGACGTCTGACGCTGCGGATCGGTCGAGCATCACCGCCAGGTTCTCGCCGACGGTGAGGTCGCCGAACAGCTCGACGGATTGCCAGGTGCGTACGAGCCCGGACCTGGCACGTTGGTGCGGCGCGAGCGCCGAGATGTCGCGGCCCATGAATGACAGTTCACCGGCCGCCGGCACGAAGCCCGTCACCGCGTCGATGAACGTGGTCTTGCCCGCCCCGTTCGGCCCGATCAACCCGACGATCTCGCCCCGATGCACGCGCACGTCGATGTCGTCGTTGGCGACGACGCCACCGAAGCGAACCGTCACACCCTTCGCATCGAACACCACATCGGCGTCGCGCCGGAGGCTTCCGCAGGCACGACTGCGCCGGCGACCGGCCGGCAAGGGCGCCAGGTCGGGTAGACCTGCTGCGGCCTCGGGCACCGCAGCAGGCGGGACGATCCGGCGCCGAGCACCGATCGTGCCGCGCATCGCGCCGACGATCCCGTCCTGGTTCAGGATCGCGGTGAGGACGAGTGTGAAGCCGGCGAACACGCCGTAGCTGTTGCCCATGTCGAACAGGCGGTCGAGAATCACGTAGCCGATGCCCAGCGGGGCCAGCGTGCCGGCAACGAGCGCCCCGGCGACCGAGGAGATGCCACCGAGGTAGGCGAACGCGAGCAGGGTGAGCCCGACGAGTGCGGTGAAGCTGTCGGCCGACAACTGGCCCCTGCTGTAGCCGATCAGGGAGCCACCGAGGCCAGCGATGAACGACGCGATGCCGAACGCGACGAGCTTGGTCTGCGCGACATCGATTCCGGCTCCCGCCGCCGCCCGTTCGTTCGATCGAACCGCCAGCAACCGTCGCCCGGTGGCACTCACGGCGAGGTTGCCGACGACCAGGGCAGTGGCGAGCAGCACCGCCAGCACCACGAACCCGAACTGCCACCGAGCAACGTTGCGACCGCTGCGGATCGAGACGTCGAGGCCGAAGAGAACGGGCTTCGCGATCGGATTGCCCGACGACGAGGTGAACGCCGGGTTGCGGAACACGAACTTCTCGAGAGCGACGCCGCCGGCCAAGGTCACCACGGCGAGTTGGGCGCCCCGGATGCGCAGCGCCGGGATGCCGATCACGACGCCGAACAGCGCGGCGACCGAACTCGAGAGCGCGAGCGACAACGGGAACGGGACGCCCACGTCGGTCGTGAGCTTCGACAGGGCGAACCCGGCGATTCCGGCGAGCGACGCCTGGGCCAGCGAGATCTGACCGACGAAGCCCGTCAGCACCACGAGCGACAGCATGATGATGCTGGCGATCATCGTCGTGATGACCCCGAAGCGGTAGGTGCCCGACGTGACCACGATCGCCGCGGCACCGAGCGTCGTGAGCGCGGCGACGGCTGCGGGACGCGGGCGGGTGCGGACCACCTCGGGAAGACGGGCGGTCTCGACCGCGCCCCGGGTGGGGAGCCGGTCGCCGAGCCAGAAGAGGGCGACCACGATGATCACGAACGGAACCGCATCGGGCAGGCCGGTGACGGCCCATCCCGGCCAGTACGGCTGGCTCGCCTGGAACGTCACGATCGACTGGAACGAGCCGAGGGCAAGGGCGGCCATCGCCGTGACAGCGATCGATCGGAACTGGGCGACCAGCACCGCCGCGAGCGCCGGAACGATCGCGAGGGCGTAGGTCGACGGGTTCAGCACCGTTGTCGGCGCGACGAGGATGCCGATCGCACCCACGACGACGCCCGACAACACCCACGTCGCCGCGGCGAGACGCTGGGGCGAGTACCCGGCGAGTGACGCCGTCCGCTCGTTCTCGGCGGCGGCGACGGTCGCCAGTCCTTGCCGCGTGCAGCGGAAGTAGGCGGCGACGAGCACGGTGACCACCACCACCACGAGGGTCAACCACAGCCGATCCTGCGGAAAGGTGACGCCCCCCGACGACACGGACGCGGACGGGACGATGGGCGACACTGGTCGCGACGTGGTGCCGAACTGGAGTGCCGTCAGCGACTGGAAGAACAGCAGGACGCCCACCGAGGCGACGACCTTGGCGAGCACGGGAGCTCGTCGGAGCGGTCGGAACACGAGCAGATGCACGAGGAGTCCGATGAGAGCGCACGAGCCGACGCCCAGTACGAACGCCGGCCAGAACGACGTCGGCCCGGCGAGCGCCACCCGGTGCGGGATGCCGACGACGGGCAGGACGAGGTCGCCGGTCGAGCGGAGCTCGGCGTAGACGTACGTGCCCCACATGGCGGTGGCGCCCGTGGCGAAGTTGATCACGCCGGTGCCGCGGTAGGTGACGATCACCCCGATGCCGATTGCCGCGTAGAGGCACCCGACGCCGAGTCCGATCATTGCGAAGACGAGGTATTGGTCCATGGTTCTCCAGAGATGCCGGCCGCGACGGTCGAGCGTCGCGGCCGGCTTCGGTCGATTTCGGCCTACTGCTGGGCCCGGTCGTAGGTGTCGAAGAAGTCGATCACCTTGTTGCGGACGAGTGCCCCGTCGCCGTCCTCCGCGACCTGGTACACCGACAGCGCGGCGCTGCAGTTCGCGCTCGACTCGGGCCAGCGTGGTGCGCCGCAGTTGATCGATTCACCGAACCATCCCGGCACGTCGACGTCCTCGTCGAGTGCGGCCTCCACGGATCCGGCGTTCACCTGGCCATCGATCGATGCGAGGATCTCGCGCAGCTCCATCAACCCGCCGTAGGGCCATGTGGCGTATCCCTCGGTGTACTTCGATTGGCCGGCGTCGTCCATCAGCTGGGCGTACTCGTCGAGCCGTTGCGCGATCTCCGGTGGCGCCGATGCCCTGGTGGTCGGCTGCAGGGTGTTCTGCAGCGTGTAGACCCCGACCGCATCCGGCCCCAGTTCGGCGATGAACGCACTGCATTCGCCGGCGACGACCGGACCGTCGAACTTCGCGGCGCGTGCGGCGGCGACCATGGCGGTGCACCCTGGTTCCGACAGCTGTGCCCAGACCATTTCGGCGCCGCTCGACTGCGCGGTGGCGAGGGCGGCGGCCCAATCCGGTGCCGCGCCATCGACTGCGATCGGTTGGATCTCGACGCCCATCTGCTCGGCGATCGGCGGCACCTGCACCAGCGCGAGATCCTCCGCCGACGGGCTCACTTCGTACGGTTGGGCGATCTTCGTGAGGCCCAGTTGCTGCGCCAACGCGATCGCGCCGACGGCGTAGCCCTGTCCGGGGAGGTGGAGGATGTGCGATCCGTCGGCGTTCGACTGCACGGAACCCCACGAGTTGGTCGTCACGTACGGGATGCCTGCCTCCTGATACACGGGCAGCGCCGCATCGGATGCCAAGTCGATCGCCGTGAAGGCGACGGCCACATCGGCCTCGACGAGCTGATTCGCACAGTCGACCGACGCTTCCGGCGTGAGGTCGGTGCTGCACGACACGACCTCGATGGCCGCCCCGTTGATCCCGCCAGTGGCGTTGATCTGGTCGATGGCGACCTCGGCACCGATTCGGAACTCGGGGAAGGCGAATGGCCCGGCGTCCATGTTCACCAGGCCCATGCGGATGGTGTCACCCGTGGCTGTGGAACCCGTCTTCACGTCGTTCGTGTCGACGGGCGACGCGCTGCCGGGCGAACTCGCCGACGCGGCGTCCGCGGTGCTCGAAGCATCGTTGTCGGAACCGCAGGCCGCCACGAGCATGGCGAGCGCGGCCGCGGTCGCCCCGACACGTCGGATCGATCTGGGTGGTGTTGTAATGGTCATGTCGTTTCCCCCTCGTGGATGTGCGGTGAGTCGGTGATGTCCGCGGGGTGCTCGTCCAGGTACTGCTCGAGCAGGCTCAACAGCTCGACCCATCCGACGAAACTCGACCGATCGGCTCCGTTGATGCGGATCGATCCGACGACGTTCGAGCGTTCGTCCGAGTCGTGCTCACGCATCAGCTGCAGTTCGATGTTCGCCACTGATGCCCCCTCTCCGAGCGTCTGCCGGTTGGCCGGCACCCCACTGACGAGATTGCAGGAACAGCCGCCTCCGCGGGAGTAGGGGATCCCCTACTCCCCACCCTGCGGATTGGTTGCTACGGTCCGTTCCAGGGAGGGGGTCCACATGTCGGTGCCGGTACATCACGCCGCGGCGTCACCGCTGGTCGGGCGCGACGGCCCCACGGCTGCGCTCCTCGACCAGTTCAAACGCGCCGAGAACGGCCGTGGCGCCTTCGTGCTGATCCGGGGCGACGGCGGAATCGGCAAGTCCCGGCTGGCCGCAGAGATCCTGCACCGGACGGGTCGGATGGGTGCACTGGGACTCACCGGTCACGCCACGCAGTTCGACCGGGGAGTGCCGTTCGCGCTCGCCCGCGAGATCGTCGGCGACCTACCGCTCGACGTGTCCGACGCGGTGGCCGACCACGCGGCCGCGGTGCGGTCGCTCCTCGACGTGACGACCCCCGGCCGCCTGCTCGGCGGCACGGAGGCCGACCGTCAGACCGCGAGTCAGCGGGAGGACGTGCCACGAGACGTCCTCAGTGCGCTGTTCGACCTCGTCACCGAACTGGCCGAAGTCGAAACCGTCGTGATGGTCTGGGAGGACCTCCACGAAGCCGACAGCGATTCGATCGCTCTGCTGATGCGTCTCGCTCGCCTGATCGCGCACAGCAGGGTCCTGGTGATCGCGACCACGCGCCCGCGCTCTCGGGCAGAGATCGGCGAACTCGAACGCCTCGTCGAGCAGCTCGAACAGGAGGGTCGTGGCCTGACCGTCGATCTCGAGCCACTCGATCGGTCCGACGTCCGGGCGCTGGTCGCCGATTCCATCGGCGCCGTGCCCGACGCCGAGTTGGTCGATGTCATCTTCGACGCGAGTCTCGGCAACCCGTTCTTCGCCGCCGAGACGACCCGATCGCTGCTCCGGTCCGACAGCGTCGAAGTCGATGAACACCGCGGTCGACTCGTCCGGCTCCAGCCGGCATTGCGTCCACGGACCGCCGTGGTGCATCGCTTCTTCCAGATCGGGAGCACCGAGGCAAATGTCGCCAAGGTCATCGCCGCCTTCGGACGAGTTTCGCCGCGCGAACTCGAGCTGGTCGCGACCATCAGTGGCATCCCCCGTCAACGGGTGATCGACAGCTTCGACCGTCTCGTCGGCGAGCAATTGATGGTGCTGGTCGACGATCGATACGAGTTCGCGCACAGCATCTTGCGCGAAGCGCTGTACGACGACATCGGCCCGGGGGAACGCCGCCGGGTCCACGGCATCATCGCCGCGCACCTGCAAGCCCAACGCGAGGCCGGGATCCCCGTCGACATCACGGAGTTGGCGACTCAGTTCAGCGAATGTGCCGACCATGGCGATCCGGTGGCGATCGACGTGTTGTTCGAGGCGGGGCGCGTCACCGCCCGGTCGGCACCGCTGGTGTCGGCTCGATGGTTCTCGAAATGTGCCGAGCTCATGTCGGTCGACGACCCGCGGCGAACGACGATCCGGGCGCACGAAGCCAGCGCCATGTTCGCCGCCTCACTGCCCAACGACGCCGCACGAATCGGGCGTTCCGCGCTCGAGCACATGCCCCCCGGACCCGAACGGACCCGCACCCTGTCCGACACCGTGATCAGCCTGTACATCTGCGGGGCGCTGCAGGACGCGATCGAGGTGATCGATGCCGAGGAGTGCCAAGCGGGCGAACTCAGTCCGCTGCTCCGGGCGCAGCGCGCCAACCACGAGGCACAGCTCGGGATTGCCACCGATGCGACCGCCGACCATGACCTCGCCTCAACGGGTGCAGGTACCGAGCGACGCGCCGTGACGATGATCTACGACCTCCATCGTGCGGGACTGCGCGGTGACCACGACGCGGTTCGCACGCTGACCGAACGCCTGCACTCCCTGTTGAGCGTCGCTTCGACTCCGACGCAGATCGCGATCCACAGCGCCGACGCGGTCGAGCAGGCGTTCCTCTACGAGGTCGTCGCCGCCCGGTCGGCCCTCGATGCCGCGGCCCGACTCCGCGTCGGCGACCGACGGTTGAGCATCGCCGGGCAGCTCGAGACCGCCGAGATCGTCGTCTGGCAGCTCGAAGGTCGCTGGGACGAAGCGCTCGAACGGGTTCCCGACGTGACGTGGAACCTCCGCCAGAGCCAGACCCGGGTCCTCGAAGGGTGGATGCAGAACGCGGCGTGCGAGATGCTGATCGCCCGGGGAGAACTCAAGAAGGCCGCAGCCATCGCGTCGGAGTTCCACGTCGGCACCGAGACCATCCAGCAGGCGTTCGACGCCACCCTCGGCAAGCTCCTCATCGCCCAGGGCGAACCGCAACAGGCGCAGCTGCATCTCGAGCAGGCGATGAGCCGGATGATTCAGAACGGTCTCCCATATGGCCTGCACGGCGTCCTCGACGTGCTCGTGGATGCGTGCATCGCCATGGGCGACACCACTTCGGCGGCGGCCCATCTCGAACGGCTCGACGATGCCGCGACGCGTGCCGATCTGCCGATCGCGCACTTCCGCCGCCATCACGCACGGGCCCGGCTGCTCGGCGACATCCGCGCCGCACGAGCCGCGCATGCACTCGTCGTCGACACGCCGCTGCGATTCCATCGCGCCGTCTCACAGTTGACCCTCGGCGAACTCGGGGAACAGCCACAGTTCAACCTCGTCGAGGCGCACCAGACCTTCGTCGACCTCGGCGCCCTCCCCTGGCGCCAACGAACCGCGGCCGCCCTCCGACAGATCGGCACGTCGATCCCACGTTCACCCGTCGACGAAGGCGCGCTGAGCGAGACCGAACGCTGCCTCGCGCGCCTTGTCGCCGATGGGCTGACCAACCGCGAGATTGCATCCACGATGCACTACAGCATCAAGACGGTCGAGGTGTACCTCACACGGCTGTACGCGAAGGTCGATTGCCGGTCCCGACTCGATCTCGCACGAGCGGTCGATCGAGGCGACATCGACGTTCGTGACGCTCCCCCGATCGTGCAAACCAATTGAGGAGCGTGCGGTCGACAATTCATTCCGGAAGGACTCCGAGCGTTACGGTCGGCCGCCGATGAAGACCACTGCAGCCGTTCTCCGTTCCGCCGATCAGCCGTACTCGATCGAGGCGATCGAACTCCCCGAGATCGCCGATGACGAGGTGCTCGTCCGAATCGTCAGCGCCGGGATCTGCCACACCGACTCGATCCTGAGAAGCACGGCCTCGATGCTGCTGCCGATCATTCCCGGCCACGAGGGCGCCGGCGTCGTCGAAGCCGTCGGAGCAGGAGTGACGTCCATCGCAGCAGGCGACCATGTCGTGTTGTCGTTCGATTCGTGCGGACACTGCCGCAACTGCGCCGACCACCTCAACCCGTACTGCGATCAGTTCGCGATGAAGAACTTCATCGGCTCCAAGTTCGACGGCTCGCCCCCGGCGAAGGACACGGACGGCAATGCCGTCGCCTCACGCTGGTTCGGACAATCCTCGTTCGCCACCTACGCGATCGCGACCGAGCAGAACACCGTGGTCGTCGATCCCAACGCCGACCTTCGACTCCTCGGTCCCCTCGGGTGTGGCATCCAGACGGGCGCCGGTTCGGTGCTCATCGCACTCGACGTTCAACCAGGCGAATCGATCGCCGTCTACGGAACCGGCGGCGTGGGCATGGCCGCCATCATGGCGGCCCGCGTCGCCGAGGCCGGCACGATCATCGCGGTCGACCGGCACCAGCACCGACTCGACCTCGCGGTAGAGCTCGGGGCCACACACACCGTCCTCGCCGCGGACGGCGTCGATGTCGCTGGTGCCGTCGTCGCGGCATCGGGCGGTGGCACCGACTACGCCTTCGACACCACCGGCGTCCCCGCGGTGGTGACCGCGGCGGTGGCCGGGCTGCGATCGACAGGTGTCTGCGGCCTGGTCGGCGCCGGTGGCGATCAACTGGTGTTCGACCCGAACGCGCTCTTCGGCAAGACCGTGGTGGGCATCTTCGAGGGCAACGCCGACCCGAAGCAGTTCATCCCTCGCATGATCGAGCTCTGGAACCAGGGCCGTTTCCCGTTCGACCGACTGATCAAGACCTACACCCTGGCGCAGATCGACGAAGCCGAACAGGCCTCACTCGACGGCTCGGTGATCAAGCCGGTCCTGCTCCCGAACGACTGACGGACGCCGGGGCGGCTCAGGCCGACGTCGACCCGGCCAGCGGCCATGTCTGCGACACGGTCCACCGGCCTTCGTCGTCCTCGACCAGGAGCGTCAGCCGGTCGACCCGGGTGGCCAGCGGCAAACCACCAACGATGGCCCGCTCCACGAGGTCGGCGGTGGCGTCATCGATCTGACTCCCGACGGTCAAGTGCGGATGAGGGTCGGCAAACGCGCCACCGTAGGGAGGGCAGTCCGGAAACGCTTCAACGAAGACTCGCGTCAGCGCCTTGAAGCGCTCCAGCGGCTCCGGCGACAAGAAGAGCACCACACCGGGAAACCTGTCGACCACAGCGAAGGTCGCGTCGAACGAGCCAATCCGGCTCGCGATCATGCCGATCTCGCCAGCCGTCACGTCGTCGACGACGGAGCGAAAGGGATGCAGGACCGTCACGTGTGCCGGTACTCCACGCGCAGCCATCGGATCGTGCACGAGCCGTTGAGCGCCGACCAACTCCTCGGCTTCCGCAACGAGCACCACGAGGGCGGACCGAGTCACAGACTCCGACCGTAGCGAACCCTCGTCGCCACCCAAGCCACAGCGACTCACGCCACGACAGCTACCGAGTCGGCACACCATCCCTGACCCAGGCCGCCACAGCAAGAGGTGGCGACGGCTCAGTGCCCGATGCGCGGTCCTGCTTGCATGAACTGCCAGTGGCGTCCCTCGCAGTCCTGGGCGGTGTAGCCGCGGAAGCCGTGCTCGACGATCGGTGTGACGATCGTGGCGCCGGCGATGCGGGCACGCACGAGGTGGGCGTCGAGGTCGTCGACGTAGACGAGCGGAGCGTCGGTGCCGATCGTGGCGCTGCCGCCCCACAGGACGAGCATCCCGGTGCCGATACGGAACTCGATCCACGTGAATTCAGGGTCGCCCTCGGCGTCGGGAATGTCGCCGGTGCATTCGAGCTGGAACGCGTCGGCGAGCCAGCGTGCCGTCGCCGCCGGCGTCGCCGAGCGCAGCACGATCCCGAGCGGACCCGGATCCGGCACCGTCCGTCCGACGGCCTTGCGTTCCAGGTGCCGGGGAAACCATTGTGGCGCCATACGCACCATGGCGAGTTGCGCCGCGCCATCGACGCCGTCGGGCACGATGCCGGCAACGGTGACTCGCGTGCCACTCGCCAGCGCAGCGAATGTGACGTCGATCGTTACGTCGTTGCGGGTCGTCCACGCCAGTCGAGCGCCGGGCTCCCAGATCGTGATCGTGCCCAGGACGCGCTCGTCGTCGCCATAGTCCTCCACGATGCGCCCGCCCACGCCCGGTTCGATTCGGCGCTCGATCACCCGCCACGACTCGAAGGCGTCGATGGGGCCGTTGCCCCACCAAGCGTCGTATTCCTCCGTGAAGGCGGCGAAGGCCGATGCCGGATCGGTCGCCACGTCGATCTCGGTACTCATGCTGGTCATCGGTGGTCACTCTCCACGTGTTGCTTGAACGACTGCAGCTGGTCTCGCCATTCGGCTTGCAGCTGATCGAGAAATGCCTGCACGGATGTCAGCGAATCCCGTCGAAGCGAAAACACTCGCACCCGCGCGTCTTCGGGGATGCGTTCGTCTTCGACGATCGACGCTGCGAGCAGCAGCTTGAGATGCCGGCTGAGTGCCGACGGCGACGCCCCGACTTCCTCGGCCAGCTCACCCGCGCGACGCGGCCGGCTGCCGAGCAACTGGATCACGTGACGTCGTGTCGGATCGGCGAGCGCCTCGAAGACATCCACATGAGTTAATATTTCACGTCAGCGTGAACTAGTCAAGAGGGCACCGCCGAACGGTCGTCACGCCAGTAACTCGACGACGAAGTCAACGAGTTCGACATGTGGCGTGCGTGCGATCTCATCGAGCTCGAACCACCCAACCCCATCCGTCGTGCCCGCCCCGAATGTTGTCCGAAGCTTCCCCTGCACGTCGATCGCGGCGAAGACGACGCCAACCATGTGTCCGGCCTCCCCGGCCACGGACTCCTCACTCGTGAACCAACGCGAGAAAATCCCCATGACCGACCCGAGCGTCGCGGTGAGACCAGTCTCTTCCGCAAGCTCGCGATGCGCGGTCGCCTCCGCAGACTCACCCCACTCCATCCCACCACCGGGCATCGTCCACATCCCGCTGTCGGGATGACCCGGCGCGGCGAACCGGGTCAACAACAGCCGACCGATGTCATCCCGACACACGACATACGCAGCCGCCCGACGCCAACCAACATCCACCGCTTCAGAATGCCACCGCGCTCGTCCCAGCGTTGCCCCGACCGCCAGCTCAGTCGTGCGTCGATGCAGTCAGCTCGTCAGTCGTAGCCTCGAACAAATGGCGTCGGTTGAGGCGTATCGGGACCTGGGCGAAGCCGCGTGGTCCTGGGTGGTGAGCCATGTGGCTGACGACGATGGCCCGTGGCTGCCGGCGACTGTGGCCGACGAGCAGGAGGAGCAGGCACCTGCCGAGGATCGCGACTCGTTGTACGCAGGGATCGCCGGCCTGGCACCGGTGCTGGCCGAGATCGCCATGCACCGCGCACACAACGATCTCGAGCAGGTCCTCGCGACCCGTATCGTGGCGCGGCTTCGCGCACAGGCGAGCGTCCGATTGGAACCTTCCCTCTATGACGGGCTGGCTGGTGACGCTACGGCGCTGAAGCTGCTGGCCCCGGGCAGCGAGCTGGTCGCGCTGCGCCGGCTGGTCGATCTGATGACCCCGGTGGGTTGGCACACCACGTTGGAGATGGCGACCGGGTCCGACGCGCCTCTGACCGACGTCGTCTGCGGTACCGCTGGCATCGTGCTGGCGGCGATCTGGGCTGGCGGCGAGCACGCAGAAACGATCGCGGTCACCGGCGGGGAATGTCTGCTGCGTGTTGCCGACCGGACCGAAGGCGGGCTGGACTGGGGAATGCGGCCGGGCGAGCCATCCAGAATGCCGAACTACTCGCACGGCACAGCCGGGGTCGCTACTGCGCTGGCCATCGCCGGGGAGGCGCTGCATCGCCCGGACTTCGTTCGAGCAGCGTGCCGGGGCGCTCATCACCTCCTGACCGTGGGCGTGATCGATGACGGGGGGTTCATCATTCCGCACACCATCCCGCCGTCCACGCGGGACGTGGATCCCGTGACCTACTCGTGGTGCCACGGACCCGCTGGGACCTCCTACCTCTTCGCGGCACTTGCGCACGCCGGAGTGGCCGAGGTCGCCGGACTGGAGGTCGCCGAGCTGCGCCGGCGATGCCTGCATTCGATTCTCATTTCTGGTGTGCCGCATCGAATCCGCCCCGGCTTCTGGGACAACGACGGTCGCTGCTGTGGTACCGCGGGCGTCGGTGACGCGCTGCTGGACGCCGCCCAGGACTGTCAGGATCCGGCACAGGCCGAGGAATACCTGAACGCCGCACGCACCATGGGTGATGCCCTCGTCGAGCGGGCCATCCGTGACCAGGCTGGTGCGCGCTGGCGGTTCCTGGAGCATCGCCAAGAACCACCGCTGTTGCCGCCGGGCACCACGTGGATGCAGGGCGCGGCCGGGATCGCCGCCTATCTATTTCGCCTGACCCGCGTCATCCAAGACAGGCCCTCAGCCCAAGTAGTCGATCGAGCCGATCAGTGGTGGGCCATCCCGCCATCGCTGCGCACCATCCATACACCCTCCCGGTCCACGACGACGCGGGTCGTTCTCGACACCGGCGAAGTGCCCGATGACAACGCCCTGTGACCGTGCGTCTCCCGGGTACACCACGGTTCATCGACGGCACGTACTGGATCGGTTGACACTCCGATCTCGTGCAGGCTTGCGGCATGACTCGGCTCGATCGGGGTGCTGTCGTCGCGGCCGTGATCGCCGCGAGCCTGCTGTCGGTGATCACCCTCGCGAAACTCGTAGGGGCTGTCGCGCCGCTCGTGCTCGTGGGCGTGGGCACGCGTCCACGGGCATCTGAGTAACAGGCTGGCTGACTGAGCGGTCAGACCCATCTCGAGGAACGTGCCAAAGGCCCCTACTGTCCCGCACTGGTGTACCCCGACACTGACGACATGACCCGCAACCTGTTGTGTCGCAGCGGCATCGTCGTGTTCGCCGCCACCGCCGCCTTGGCTTCACTTTCCGGTTGTGGAGGCGCCGACTCGAATCGGGCCGATGCGCCGACCGTCGACATCGAACTCGGGAACTACGTGATCACGCCGAACCTGGTCACCATCGGCACCGGTGTGGTGAATCTGCACGTCACCAACACCGACAGCATCGAGCACAACCTGACCGTGGGCGGACGAGGGACGCGCAACCTTGCGCCGGGTCAAGAGCAGACCCTGAGCGTCGATCTGGAGGTCGGGTCGTACAACATGTGGTGCGATGTTCCGGGTCACGCGGCAATGGGCCAGAACGGAACCCTGGTTGTTGCCGAGCCCAACGCCACCACCCCTTGAATGTCACGTTCCCATTGACAGCCCCGAGTCGACCGAAGGGTGTCACCGTCCGCCGGTCCGGCGGCGCGCTCGGCAACGATGTCAGCCGTTCGACAGCGCTATTACAGACCTTTCGGTGATGGTGGCGTCGAACGTGATCGAGTCGAGAGGAGAGACGGATGGAGGTCTTTCAGGTCATCGAGGCTGAGCGCCGCTCGCCCGTCACATGCCGCCGGTGTCGCCGAGCGACGACCGGATCTGCAGTACCTGCACCCCGTCCGGCAACTCGACGAGGAACTCCGGATCGCGGTCCAGGTGATGGATCCGTTTCGGGTCATCACCGGCGAAGCGCGACATGGCTGCCACATTCTCCCAGTACGAAATCGTCACG
This sequence comes from Ilumatobacteraceae bacterium, assembly GCA_963801795.1. Classification (GTDB taxonomy): domain Bacteria; phylum Actinomycetota; class Acidimicrobiia; order Acidimicrobiales; family Ilumatobacteraceae; genus Sva-07. Next base: position 270,369 of record CAWDFZ010000009.1, on the reverse strand, counting down.
AACTCGACTTCGTCCTCACGCTGCTCGCGGAGGGTTTGCACCCCGAGCGCCGCAGCGGGATCGGCCTCGTCGGCTACCTGTGGGCACTCGCCACGTTCAACCGACGGGCATGACCTCCGTGCCTCGGTACGGTGCTTCGGTGACCGTGCCGATTCCCCCTGACATGGTGCCATTGCTGGAGCGATCCGCGCATCTCGGTGGTCGTCGTCGATCCGGCCGAACCGACGTGGTATGTGGAGCTGCGCGGTCGCGTCGATGCGCTCACGTTGGATCGCGAGCTCGACCTCGAACGCAAGGTGGCCGAGAAGTACGCCGGTGGCCACGTCGACTTCGAGCCCGGTACACCCCGATTCGTCACACACGTGATCGTCGAGAAGGTGACCGCGCAGCGCGGGCACTGACCTGCGAGGGCGTCGGGGCGGCGGCACGTGAGCCGTTGGTCACAGATGGCGAAATCGAGGAAGACAAGACGTCGGGCCTGTGTTGACAACGGATCAAGTCGGTGTGTCGGCCTTGGGGGTGCAGATGAGAACGATTGCAAGCGAGACCTCGTTCGAGATCGGTGGTGAGCGACCCGTGGTGGTCGACCTGCGCGACGGCGAGGCGACCTCGCTCGACCTCGTCGGGGCGAAGGCGGCGAGCCTGGCCCGGTCGGCGGCTGCTGGCCTGCCGGTGCTGCCCGGTTTCGTGCTCACCACCGCACTCGACTCCGTGGCGATCACCGGGGACACGGTCCGTCAGGCGTGGCGGGCGCTGAGCGACGACGGTCGGGCCGCGCTCGTGGTGCGCTCGTCGGCGACCAAGGAGGACGGCGAGACCAGCTCCATGGCCGGCCTCTTCGTGTCGAGGCTCGACGTCCGCGGCTGGGACGCCTTCGTCGAGGCCGTGGCCGACGTCCTGGCCTCGAAGGACGGGGTGAGCGGCGACCACGGGGCGGCGGGCATCGAGATGGCGGTGCTCGTCCAGCCCTACCTCGCGCCGACGTGGGGCGGCGTCATGTTCGGCGCCGATCCGATCTCCGAGCGCACCGACCGCATCGTCGTCTCCGCCGTGCGCGGCGGGCCCGATCGCCTCGTCGGCGGCGAGGTCGATGGTTGGACGGCGACGCTGACCCGCAAGGGTCGCCGCGTCGAGGCGGCCGGTGGCGACCGGCCCGACGATCGTGACCTCCGGGCGCTCGCGGCGATGGCGGTGCGCCTGGAGCGACTCGCCGGCCGCCCGCAGGACATCGAGTGGGCGATCGACGACAGCGGCGCCGTGCGCCTGTTGCAGTCGCGCCCCATCACCACGCTGCACGGCCCGGCGAGCGGTCCGCTCTACGGTCCCGGGCCGTTGGCCGAGACGTTCGCCGACGCCTTGTCGCCGCTCGAGGAAGACCTCTGGCTGGATCCGCTGCGCGACGGCCTGCGGCATGCGCTGGGCCTGCTCGGCGGTTCGTCGCCTGGCCGGCTGCGGCGGGCGCCGTTGGTGATCAGCGTCGATGGCCGCCCCGCCGTCGACCTCGTGCTGCTCGGCGCCGACCCGCGACGCCGGTCGCTGCTGAGCAAGCTCGACCCCCGCCCCGGCGTCCGCCGACTGCGCGCCGGGTGGCGCGTCGGCCGGCTCGCCGTCGCTCTGCCCGACCTCGCCCGCGATCTCGTTGCCGACATCGACAGCGACCTGCTGGCCGTGCCGGCCCTCGGTGCGCTCGGTGATCGGGACCTGCTCCGGATCCTGCGCAACGCCGGCACCGCGCTGCGCGCCCTCCACGGCTACGAGTCGCTCGCCGGCGCGCTGCTCACAGCCGACCCGTCCGCGGGCGCCGCCGGCACCGCGCTCGGCGTGCTGGCTGCCGCCGCCCGCGAGGGGGTGCCGAGCGACGAGGTCGTCGCCCGGTCACCGATCGTGCTGACCCTGATCCCGCCGCGCATCCCGCCCGTGAAGGTCCCGCCCGCCGCGGTCACCGCCGTCCGTTCGACGACCCCTGCGCCGGCCCCGACGTTGGAAGGGGTCGCGCGCGAGGCGCTGCGGGTACGGATCCGCTGGGTGCACGAGCTCAGCGCCCGTGCCGCGGCGGAGCTCGGCCGGCGGCTCGCGGCGGCCGGTGTCATCCCTGACCTCGAAGCGGTCCGCTACCTCCGGCTCGACGAGTTGGAGACCGTGCTCCGCACGGGCCAGCCGTTCCACCCGGACGGGCGACCCGACGCCATGCGCCGCACGCAATTGCCGCCGCTGTTCCGCCTCGCCGCCGACGGTACGCCGATCGCGGTCGTGCGCGGCGTGGAGGGCAGCGGCATCCCGGTCGGCGGCGGCCGGGGTCGCGGCGTCGTCCGGTCCGACGTCGCCGACGCCGGTCCCGGCGTCGTGCTCGTCGTGCGCGCACTGGATCCGCGCCTCGCGCCGGTGATCCCGCAGCTGTCCGGGCTGGTCGCCGAGACCGGCAGCCCGCTCAGCCACCTCGCCATCCTCGCCCGTGAGTACGGCGTGCCGACCGTCGTCGGCAAGGCCGGGGCGGTCGGCACCATGCACGACGGCGACGTCGTCGAGGTCGATGGGTCGACCGGCGAGGTGACCGTCATCGACCGGCGCGGGCTCGACGGAGGAGGTGGCAGCGTGAGGCGGATCGGTGTTCGTCCTGCTGCTCGTCACATTGGTGACGTCGATCTGGTACTTCTTCGCCTACCTCACATTGTGGGAGTGGAACCGGGCCCTCATCGCGGGCGTCTTGATGGTCGCCGCCGAGGTCGGTCTCGTCGCGATCCTGCTGCTGTCGAGGCTCGACAGTCTCAGCCGTCGGGTGGCCGACGCGGGCCGGGCCGAGCGCATCAAGGCCCGGCTCGAGGCCGCGCCGTCTGGCTCGAAGAGCTTCGCCTGGCTGCGCGACCCGAACCAGATGAACGTCTTCATCCCGGTGCTGCTCGGCGCCGGCGTGCTCGCCAGCGGACTGGCGTGGCTCGTCGAGCGGATCGCCCGCCTCACCAGCCGTTCCGGTACCACCACCTCGCTGAGCAAGGACCTCGCCGCGCTGGCTCCCCCCGAGGGCGGGTTCCTCGGCGGCGAGGACCCGATCGACCTGCTGCAACGGCCGGTCACGAGGTGAAGAGATGCGCAAAGCGCTCGTGATCCTGCTCGTCGCCGTGCTCGCCACAGCCGCCGTCGACACGCTGCGTGACCGCACCCAGAACCGGATCGACGAGGCCGTGGCCGGCTCACGCAGCGTGGTGACGTTCGATGTCGACACCCAGCGCGCCCCCCAGCCGATCGCCGAGTCGGCGCGGGCGCTCTGGTACGCCTGCAACCAGACGGTCGCCAACCGGCTCATCGAGTTGCGCATCGGCGACGGCGGCAACGGCGTGGCCACCGTGTCGCCGGCGCTCGGACCGCACGAGCGCAAACGGCTGACGGGCTGCCTGCAGGACGCCACCATCGACCGCGTGCGCGGCGACGTCCTCGGCATTGTCGACCTGCCGGCGGCCTGACCGTCGCCGGCCGGCACTCGACGGGTCAGCCGAGCCCGGTCCAGATCCGGCGCGGCGCGTCGAGCATGCGGCTGGCCGCGACGACCAGCACGTTGGCGTGCTCGGTCGCCGTCCCCTTGCAACCGCGTCGTGAACGCGATCTGCTCCAGCGACGGCGGACCGACCGAGAGGTTGCGCAACGTCGCCCGCACACCCGACGCCTGGCCGGTGGCCACGAGGTACGCGGCCGCCACGCTCCCGGTGCGTCCCACACCGGCGCCGCAGTGAAGGAACACCGTGCCGCGGCTGGTGGCAACGACGCGCAGGAACTCGTCCGTCTGAGCGCGGGTCGGCGTCTGGCCGTCGCGGATCGGCAGCGAGACGATCCGCAGCCCGAACGATCGGAGCATCGCGTCGTCGACCGGCCGATCGGGCTCAGTCCGCAGGTCCACGACCGTCGTGACCCCGGCCGCCGCCAGCGATCGGTATCCCTCCAGGGACGTCGGCGCCGCGCCGCGCCACACCTTGGTGTCGACCGCGGCGAGGTGGGCGACATCGCGCACGGATGCGGCGGCCGCCGGCGCCGGCGGGCCGGTGAAGTGCTGGAGCAGGAGCGACGGGATGAGGATCGCCAGGTTCCCGACGACCATGAACAACACGAACCCGACGACGGCGCGCCGTGCCCAGACGAAATGTCGCTGGTCTCTCCGCCGCCGGCGCGCGGTGGCGGGAGCTGAACTGATCACGGAGGCCGGTGCAGCGATGTGCCCAACCCTACCCACGCCGCCGACGCGAGGGTCAGCGGGTCGCTTCGAGCCCTGGTTGAACAGCTCACCAAGCACGGTCACGTTGACCTCCTCGACGTCGCCCGACACGCACGTCGCCGACTCGTCGCGATCGCGATCGACGGACTTCGGGCGCCCGCGCCGGAACCTCTCGCCGGGCCGGTTCCCGACTGGCAGCTGTTCACCAGGCGATGGTCCCGCCCCGCCTCGGCGAGTCTTCTCGAGTCGGGCATACCATCACTGGGTGCCCGGGGCGATCAGCGCAATCTTCTTGTACCCGATCAAGTCGTGTCGCGCGGTGGCGGTTGACTCAGCCACCGTCTCGGCGATCGGGCTCGCCGGGGACCGGATCTGGCAAGTGGTGGATGAAGAACAGCGGGGCCTCACGCAGCGCCAACATCGGGTTCTCGCCACCGTCCAACCCGAGCAGCTCGGTGACGGTGGCCTCCTCGTTCAGGCACCTGACATGTCGCCGATCGCAGTTGACCCACCGGGCGAGCAGACCACGATGGTCCAGTCGCACTTCCGCGTCCCGGTGCCGGCGGCCGATGCAGGAGAATCGGCGGCGAAATGGTTCTCGGAGTTGACAGGCCAGCGCTGTCGCCTGGTGGCCATGATCGGATCGTGCGGATGGCGTCTGCCCGATGATCTCGACATCTTCGGCCAGAACGCACCATTCAGCGATGCGGCACCGGTCCTGCTGACAGCCCAGCCATCGCTGGAATGGCTGCGCGATCAGGCGAGCGAGGAGTTCGCCATGGACCGCTTCCGGCCGAACCTCGTGGTCAGCGGTACGGACCCGTGGGAGGAGGACACGTGGTCGACGATTCGGATCGGGACCGCCGAGTTGCGATGTGTGGTTCCTTGGCCGCGTTGCACGATCCCGCAGATCGACCAGGTCACGTCGGACCGCCACAGCGAGCCGGCGAAGGTGCTTCGCCGCTATCGCTGGTGCACCGACGCCCCCTCGGTACGGGGGCCGTTTCGCACCATCGTGGAGGGCAGCAGCGTCTTCGGCATCGGGTGCTCGATCGCTCCTGAACAGGCGACGGTGGGAATTGGAGACGAGGTCACGGTGATGACAACAGCGCCTCGCGTGATCCCAGCGCCGCCGGGCACCGAACATTCCGGCTGACTGCTGTCCGTCGGACGTTCACGCGATGACGAGCGCACTTCGCATACGCGTGAGTTCTGTGTACACGGTGTGTACCCGTGTCCCTGATCCACGAGCGCCCGACACGGTCCGCACAGGCGCCGGGTCACACCGCGATCAGCCGGACAGTTGGCGCGGGAGCCCGAAGGCGGGCAGCACGGTGCTCTCGAAACGGGTGAGCGCGCAGATGTGATCACCGGTCAGGGTCAGGACGTAGAGGCCGACGCCGGGACTGCTGCCTGTTGCAGTGTGCAGATACGCGCCGTATGCGGGCTGGCCGTTGGCGCGGGTGGGGACGAGGTCGAACCTGCGGGCGGCGTCGAAGATGCTGGCGCAGAAGCGGGCGACGATGGCGCGGCCTTCGTACTCGAACGGCATTGGTGGCATCGACATGAACACGTCGTCGGTGAGGAGCTTCACCAGCGCATCGAGGTCGGCGGACTGCCACGACTCCACGAACCCGCCGAGGATTGCCTTCTCTGCCGGGGAGCCGGGTTCGGGCGGTGGAGCCTCGACAGTCGCGGCGCGCCGCTGCAGGCTCGCGCGTGCTCGCTTGAGAGCACTGTTGGTTGACTCGACGGTCGATCCGAGCATGTCGGCGACCTCGACGGCGCGGTAGCCGAGGACGTCGCGAAGGATGAGAACGGCGACCTGACGTGGTGGCAAGAGCTGCAGGGCCGTCACGAACGCGAGTGAGATCGCTTCCTGCTGTTCGTAGCGCGCTTCGGGACCGTTCGGGGCATCGAGCGCGCCGGCGAGGAGGGCGTCGGGGAACGGCTCGAGCCATGGCACTTCACCGAGCCGGGTCGGCTCGGGGGGTTCGACGTTGGGCACGTCCCAGTGCTTGGTCGGGCGTCGTGCAGCGGCACGGCGGGCGTTGAGGCAACGGTTCGTGGCGATCCGGTACAACCACGTGCGCAGCGAAGAGCGTTCCTCGAACCCGGCGAGCCCGCGCCATGAGGCGAGCAGTGTCTCCTGCAGGACGTCCTCAGCGTCGTGGAAGGATCCGAGCATCCGGTAGCAATGGACCAGAAGCTCGCGCCTGTACGGCTCGGTCAGCTCTCGGAACGCGGCGTCGTCGCCGGCGCGTGCCTTCGACATCAACGCACCTGTCATTCTCGTTGCTCCTTTCGCCGTGAAGCGTCGCCCTGCCGGTTCCGATGCAGACACCGTTCGAGTCGAGAACTGGGCGGCCCAACGCCGCCCAGTCCTGCGCTGCCACGGTGTCTCCATGACCACGGTGACAATCACAAAGGATGGAGCATCGACATGGCAAAGATCGTGATCAGTACGAACACATCGCTGGACGGGGTCGTCCAGGACCCTGACGGAGGCGAGGGCTTCGGGCGAGGCGGCTGGTTCGCTGCAACGGGGAGCAGGGACCGTGACGCCTGGGCCGAAGTCGAGACCGGTGAAGCGATGCGAACGCAGGCCCTGTTGCTCGGTCGACACAGCTATGAATGGTTCGCCACCCGGTGGGCTGCGCGTGGCGGTGCCTGGGCAGACCGGCTGAACAATCTGCCCAAGTACGTGGTGTCATCGTCCCTGTCGGCCGAGGCCGCGACGTGGGGCCCGACAACCGTGGTGGGCGGCGACGTGCAACGCGCAGTCACCACAATCAGACGCGAGATCGATGGCGATGTCGTGGTGTACGCCAGTTACCAGCTCGGCCAGACGCTCATGGAGCATGACCTCGTCGACGAACTGCGCCTCTTCGTCTACCCCTGTGTACTCGGCGACGGAAAGCGCCTCTTCGGCGCCACCACCGACCGGAAACCGCTGCGCCTCGTGTCGTGCAGGACCGTCGGAGGTGGTCTGCCCTTCCTGACCTACCAGGTCGTCCGCAGTGCATGACGCGACCGTGCCGGCCCGAGGGCGACGGCCCGCACCGCGTCGGACGTGACCCTGAACGCCCGGCGTGATGACTGCAGCCGACGATTGGCCTTTTCGTGCGCGGGGCGGGGATCGAACCCGCATGGATCTCGCGATCCAGGGGGGTTTAAGTGTATCTACCTGGTGTTTTGCGGCGCATCCCGTCCGTCGAGTGTGGTCTGACGTGGGCTTCCGACCGGACGAATCCGAGACGCGGACCGGCGGAAACCCGATCCCCGCCAACTTTGGCGACAACTCGCTCGAGGTCCGGTTGCGCGCCGTTCGCCGACTACCGCTGATCCGGCGCGTACGTCATCGCGTCGAGCAGCGCCCTGGGATCACCGAGGTCTGCTACCACGACGTCGGCGTCGAGTTCACCGAGCTCGTCATATCCGTACGTGCCCGTGGCGACAAGCGCGCAGCGCACGGAATTCGCCCGCGCTGCCGCCAGGTCCCGTGGCGTGTCTCCCACCACCCAGACCGAGTCGACAACGACATCGTGTCCGGCTGCAGCCACGCGCTCCATGCCCAATCGCACCAACTCGGACCGCTCGTGGTGGTCGCTGCCGAACGCTCCCCACTCGAGTCGCAGGCTCGCCTCGAGCCCGGCGGCCGAGATCTTCGCTGCTGCAGCTGGCGCGATGTTGCCGGTGACGACGGTCTGCAATGCGCCACAACGAGCCAAGGTGCCGAGGAATGCGGCCACACCAGGCAACACGATGATCGCATCGCGGAAGTCAGCGTCCAGATCGCTGTAGACATCGGCGAGTGCGGCGAGCACCGCCGGCACGAGCGCCGGATCGTCCAGCCCGGCACTCTGGAGGATCCGCTCCGCTATGTCCGGATCCGTACGCCCACCGAAATCGAGACGCTCCGGAGTCCAAACGACACCGGTCGCCCGTTCGACGGCACCGACGAACGCTCGGACCCCGATCCCCGGGCTTCGCAGAAGTGTGCCGTCGATGTCCCACAACACGACGAGCGGCGGCGCGGGCATCGGCCCGAGGGTATGGGGGTTCAGCACTGAAGCGAGTTCTCACCCAGCTTGCTGGGTCGGGCGGTCGTCGCTTCGAGCCGTCGCTCCTCCCGCCACGCCGGCACCCGCACATCACCGAGCAGTTCGGGGACCAGGTGGCGCTGAACGCGCCCCATACGGCTCAGGGCGTGATGACGACTTTGCCGACCGCGGTGCGGTCCATCAGCGAACGGAGCGCATCGCCGGCCTGCTCGAGCGGATAGCGCGTCGACACGTGGGGTCGGAGCTCACCGGACGCGACCAGTCGGATCAGCTCATCGCCGATCTTGGCATTCAGTTCCGGTTCGCGTGCGGTCATCGCGCCGTAGAAGACACCGACGATCTGGCAGCCCTTGAGCAGCGTCAAGTTGAGCGGGATCGACGGGATGCCACCGGCGAACCCGATCACGAGGAACCGGCCTTCCCAACCAATCGCCCGCAACGCCTGCTCGGCCTTGTCGCCGCCCACCGCGTCATAGACGACGTCGACGCCTTGACCATTCGTCAGCTCCTTGGCGCGTTCCTTGAGGTTCTCGGTGGCATAGTTGATGGTCTCGTCGGCACCGCGCTCGCGGCACAGGTCGAGCTTCTCCTCGGTCGATGCCGCGGCGATCACCCGGGCGCCCATGAGCCTGCCGATTTCCACCGCCGACACGCCGAGCGCACCGCCGGCACCGAGCACGAGCATCGTCTCGCCCGGCTGGATGTTCGCCCGGTGCCGAAGGGCGTAGAGCGTCGTGCCGTACGCGTAGTTCAGCCCAGTGGCAACATCGAAGTCGACCGAATCCGGGAGCCGACGCGCGGTCGCAGCGGGAATCGCAAGCAGTTCGGCGTAGCCACCGGTCGTTCCGAGCCCACCGACGACACGGTCGCCAACCGACCAGCCAGAAACGCCGTCGCCGACGGCCACGACGACACCGGCGGCCTCGCCGCCGGGGATGTACGGCGGCGTCGGATGGAACTGATACTTGTCGTCGAGCATGAGAGTGTCGGGGAACGTCACCGCCGACGCCTTCACCTCGATCACCAGTTGGCCATCACCGGCCGTCGGGTCGGCCACCTCCACGACGACCAGGGCCTCGGGCGGCCCGAAGGACTCGCACACGACAGCTCTCATGGGGGCCGACAGTAGACGGAGAACTCCAAATCCGGCGATAGGCCGCATTGCTTCGCACACCGTCGGAGATGGCGGTCCGTGGGCTGGCATCGACGCTTGTGTGAGGCGCACATCAGGGCATTCGGTGCGGGTCAACCGTCTCAGTACGGTCGCTTCAGGATCACCCGATAGCCATTCTCTCGCCCGATCTCGAACCGGGCGAAACCGGCGACCTCCCAACCGTCGGCGCCCAGTTCATTGAGCGACGGTTCAGCCGCCTCCTCGAACTCACGCCCATTCTCGAACCGCAGTGTCCGGTACTGCCATCGCAGACTTGATGCGCTCGGTTCTGTGTTCGCCATGCAATCTCCCCCTGTTGGTGACCGAGTCCGTATTGCCCAAGCCAATCACACGGCGCATGATCGGCCAGGAACGAGCCGGTCCGTTTGCCCCGTAGTCGGCGACGGGCGTGCAGAGCTGCCAGTGACATCGGCACTACCAATGCGTCGCCAGTTCGCATGTTCTCCTGACAGCTGACCGACCGGTATTTCCGGTGGTTCAACGTCGCCGGACGTCCGTCGCAGGAACCTCGCCGGCGATCTGCAGCGAGGTGACCCTCAGATCGCGGCGCGGCACCGACTGGTAGAGGTCGTCGTGATCGATGCCGCGACCAATGCCATCGTCGCCGAGATCAAGAGCCCGGCGACGTGCGGCGAGATGTCGGTCCTCGCTGAGTCCATCTGGGTCACCAACTGTTTCGAGACGGACGACGTGGCGGTCATCGATCAGGACGGCGAGGAGGCTCGCGGCCTGAAGGCAGGCGGGCCTGCCGGCACGTCGATTCTCGTCGACGGCGAGGTCTGGCTGGCCACGATCTCCCTGGAGGATTCCACCGGCCGGTTCCTCCGCATCGATCCGGCGACGCTCGAGATCCTCGATTCCGTGGTCGCCGACCCGCCTTCGTACTCGATCGGAGAGGGCTTCGGCTCGATCTGGCAGTTCTCGTGGGACGCGGGTGCCGTCATCCGACTACCGATCGACGCGTTCACGAACCCGGCCGGTTGAAGATGCGCGTTCGTCTACTCGAGGCGTGCGGATTGCTCAGTAGATGCGCCAACTACCGTCGGCCTGGTAACCCGACTTTGCGGCGTCGCATCCGGGCCGCACCGCGGCGGGACGTCCACCGATCGACGATGGATTATCGGGCGGCGATACCGAGTGGTTCGGACAACGGTCCGATGCTTGCGATGGGCGCCCTATCAGGGCACGTCTGAGCGGGCGATTCCGACGCACCTTGTCTCTGGCGTTCGACCCGGTAGCAACGGCGACGATGAGCTGACCGGCTTGGTCGATGAGGTCGCTCCGAGAGGCGGCGTCGCCCGGAACGGCGTGAACCTGGAGTGCGACGCCGTCGAGCACGGATGTCATGAGTCGCGCTCGGATCGCAACCTCGCCAGGGTCGAGCTGGCTGTCCAGGCGGAGGATGATGCTGCTCATCTCGGCGTAGAACCGTTCGTAGATCTCGCGGTTGAGCGCCGCGAATCGCTCACTTCGGTAGGCGAGCGAGGCGAGCGTCAGGAACGCAACGCCACTTGCGGCGCACCAGTCATGCACGAGACGGTGCGCGAGCTGGGCGAGCTCATGGTTTTCGGCCGGGTCTGCGGTGACCGTGTCACGAATGGTGTTCAGGTCCCGTTCGAACTCGGTCCGGATCACCTCTTCGAGCAGGTCGTCGCGGGTGGCGTAGTAGTACTGCAGATTTCCGAGGCGCATACCGGCGCGAGCGGCCACGGTTCGCATCGCGAACGTGTCGAGCCCTCCTTCGACGAGCAGGTCGCGAGCGATGCCGATCAGCTCGGCGCAGCGAGCCTCACCGTGTCGGCTCCGGGTCGGGTTCATCGAGTCATGCTACGCGAGTTGCGCTCGGATAGGTCATTGACCTAGTATTGGGTCAATGACCTATTCACTCGATTCCTGCCTTCCGCCACCGTGATGACCGGTTTGAGATCCCGCGCTGAACGCGAACGATTCCTTGCCGATGTCCACGTCGGCATCCTGCACGTCGCCGACGCCGCCAGCACCCTGGGCGTGCCGGTCTGGTACCAGTACACGCGGGCCGTCGGGGTGTCCGTGATCACGAGCAATTCTTCGCGTAAAGGCCGAGCGATCCAACGCGCTGCCCGTTTCGGGCTGGTCGCCCAGGTCGAAGAAGTTCCGTACCGGTACGTCAGCGTCGACGGTCCCGTCGTGGAATCGCGGCCATGCGAGTTCGAGCGCGACCTGGTACCGATGGCCGTCCGCTATCTCGGCGAGGAAGCCGGCACCCGCTACGCGGCCGCGTGGCGCGACGCCGGCATCGACGACACCTACGTCTCGATCATGCAGCCCGAGCGCTGGTTTGCCGTCGATCTGGTCGCCGAGTTCGCCGCGCTCGGCATCGAACCCCGACCAACCACCTCCGCGGCTCAACGATCAAAGGACCCCGAAGCGCCATGAACCCACTCCTCCAACCCGTGTCGATCGGCAAGCTCGACCTTCCGAACCGTCTCGTGATGGCGCCGATGACACGCAGCCGCGCCACCGGCGATGGCCTCGTGACCGCACTGCACGCCGAGTACTACGCACAGCGTGCCTCAGCCGGGCTGATCATCAGCGAGAGCACACAACCCAGCGTCATCGGCCAGGGCTACATCCAGACACCGGGCATTCATGCTCCGGCTCAGGTCGAAGCGTGGCGGCTCGTGACCCGTGCGGTCCATGACGCCGGCGGTCGAATCTTCAACCAGCTCACACACACCGGACGGATCGGCCACCCGAGCCTCTACCCCGACGACGCACGGCCCGTCGCCCCTTCGGCGATTGCATCGGGCGAGCAGCTGTTCAACGGAGCGGCGATGCTCGATCATCCGGTGCCGCGGGCGATGACGCACGCCGACATCGCGACCACGATCGACGACTTCGCTCACGCAGCACGCAACGCGATCGAGGCTGGCTTCGACGGCGTCGAACTCCATAGCGCCAATGGCTACCTGCTCCACCAGTTTCTCGCCGACAACACGAACGTCCGCGACGACGACTACGGCGGCTCGACGGCAAACCGGATCCGTTTCGTCGTCGAAGTCGTCGAGGCGGTGGCGGCGGCCATCGGCCCGGAGCGAACAGCCATCAAAGTCTCGCCCGCCAACCCGTTCAACGGAATCGCAGAGCGCGACTCAACCGAGCTGTACCGAACGCTCATGCAAGCGCTGGGTTTACTGCCGTTGGCCTACGTCCACGTCGGCGAAGTCGGCGACCGTTCGCTGACGCAGACCATCCGCGACGCGTGGGCAGGCCCGCTGGTGCTCAACCCGCATCCAACACTTGACTCGTTCCCCGCCACGCCCGAAACCGCCGCGGCGGCGGTGCGCGACGGTGTCGCCGACGCCGTTGGCCTGGCAACGATGTGGTTGGCGAACCCCGACCTCGTCGCACGAATCCGAGCCGGCGGCCCCTTCAACCAGGCCGATCCCGCCACGTTCTACGGCGGCGACCACCGCGGCTACACCGACTACCCGACTCTCGGAGCCGACGCGGCCGCGACAGTCGAGGGCGCAGCATGATCGCAGCGCCAAGCCTCGACGCGTCAGTTGCCCGACGCACCGCGAGCGGCGAGGCAAGACGACCCGACACCGCCTGACTCACAGCGACATCATCAAGTGTCCCGACTACTTCGGAACGGAGGAGTGCCGTGCCTGCACTGCCCTGGTCTCGTCGCCAGGTCATCGACCCGGACCACGTCTACGTCGTGATGGCCTCCCGGCTGCCGCTGAGGGCACACCGGTTCATCCCCGGCTTCCTCGTGGACACGTTGCGCATCCGCCGCCAGCTCGCCCGCACCGAGGGGCTCGTCGCGTACGCGCTGAACGCCCAGCTCGCCCGTAAGACGTTCTGGACCTACTCGGTCTGGATCGACCAGGAGAGCCTGGACGCCTTCGCGGGCGCCGATCCCCACCGACGCATCATCCAGCGACTTCGGAGCCGGATGGGCGAGTCGCGCTTCGAGTTCACCCGCATGCGCGGGGCGGAGATCCCATCGGATTGGAGCGCCATGCAGGACCCAGTCCGCTAACGGCACCATGATCGCCCAACCCACGCCACCACATCGATCATCCCCGACGCCGCAGGCGCCATCACCCCCCACCCGACAACGACCCCTCGGTGGTGCGGAGGCTCATGGTCGTCGGTTCGTCTCAGGCGACCAGCGGGGGGCCGTGCTGGATTTGCGCTTTGTGCGATCGCCTTCGACGTCAGTCCACGGCCTCACGTAGCAAGGCCGGGTTCGGCAGACAAGCGTCGTTCCAAGGGTGGAGAATCGACTGTGAGGACGCGCGCCGAGCCGTTCTGATCGGTCCTGCCGTTGTCTGCAGCAGCTGGTGACCGTGCTCGAGACGGCGAGAGGCCCCCTGCTTCACCAGCCGCTAGACCATCCAGTCGGCGCAGTATCGGTCCATACGGCCGCCTTCCACGCCGAGGAAGATCGGCCCCATCGTCCGTTCACCGATGTAGAGATCCAGTGCCCGTCCGGTGCGCGGTGCCAGCGGGATCGTGACGTGCTTGCCGCCCTTGCGCACGATCGCCAGGGTCCGATGTCCGCGCTCGGTCGATAGATCGTCGATGTTCGTGTTCAAGGCTTCAGAAATCCGCAACCCGTTGAGCGCGAGCAGCGTGATCAACGCACCGTCGCGGAGATCGCCGAGGCCAGCTTGGACGAGGAGTGCGCCGAGTTCATTGCGGTCCAAGCCGAGGGTGCGTGATTCGTCGTGGACCTTCGGACGCCGCACGTTCAGGGCCGGGTTCTTGTCCAGGATGTCTTCGAGTTGGCAGTACCTGTAGAACGACGACAACGTCGACAAGCGTCGTCCGATCGTGGACGCCATCCGACCCTCTTGCTCCATCCACCGCGCGAACGTCTCCAGATGCGGTCGCTTGACGTTCAGCAAGTTGACGCCGTGGTCGTGGCACCAGCCAGCGAAGATCCGCAGATCAGTCGCGTAGCTCCGGCGAGTCGGGTCCATGTAGCCAGCAACAAACGCCGAGACGGCGACGCGTTCGGTGATGATCACCGGGTCGTCGTAGCGGACGACCTCAACGGTGTGGACAGTGGCAGTGTTCGTGGTGTCGACCATGATGGCCTCCCTTGGTGACCCAGCCGCCCGAGGAGACGGGACCACCCACGCTCGCGCCGAACCATCGCCACCGGCGCCGGCCCACGTCGGGAATATCGGGCGCCACGTCAACGGCTCGTCGACCGCGCGGCCGACCGGCACGTTGAGGGCAGGCGCCGGAGTTGAGGCGGCGCAATTGTGGGACGCAGCATTTGGACGCGCGATGTCGCCTGGCCCGCGGGGCGCCAGCAGAGTTCGATCTCAGAGCTGGTCACCAATGTCTGGCGGTGGCGCCCACTCGGCGCGCGACGTGAGCACGATCAGGCTCGCTGTGGGCGGACGTCGACGGCTGTCCGGGTGGGGGTGGGGGTGGTCGCGCGGGGAAGGAGTCGGCGTGAACAGCAATCGGGTTGTGCCGGCACGGACGGCCGAGCTCCGGACAGCCGGCTCAACGTGAGACAGGTGTGGCCTCGATCAGCGACGCTGGCGAGGCGGTCTCGATGATCCGCCTGATCGCGAACCCGGACTCGGTGAAGAGCGCCTCGAACTCGGCCGCCGTGCGTTCCTTCGCGCCACCGAACATCGCCATCATCTGCATGTCCATCAGATACCCGATGACGTCTCCCTTCGCCGGGTCAGGTTCGAGGATCTGTTCCCCGACGAGCAGCACCGCGTGGGGTTCGATTGCCGCCCGGCAGGACCGCAGGATCCGCACACAATCCGCGTCAGGCCAATCGTGCAGCACGCGGATGAGCAGATACACATCGCCGCCGCTGGGAACGGCATCGAAGAAGCTTCCTGCACGCGTCGCGATTCGCCCGTGCGACAACGCGTCCGACGCGATTGCAGCGACGACATCGTCTCGATCGAAGAGCAACCCACGAGGAGTCGGGAAGCGACCGAGGATCTGGCGCAACGTCTCACCGTTCCCGCCCCCGACATCGACGATCAGCGCGGCCGCGGAGAAGTCGTACGCAGCTGCGAACGCGGGGAGGCGATTGTCCGGGAAGCTCGCCATCATCTGGTCGAACACGCGTGCTTCATCGGGATGGTCACGCAGATACTCGAATCGGCCTTGCTGCCATGCAACCTCGTGCGGCACCTCTCCGGTCAGCGCCGCATCCAACATTTCCCAGGCGCGCCATGATCCCGGCGCGGTCCAGAACCGTGCGCTGTGGTAAAGGCTGTTCGGCACATCGGTCCGCAACAAGCGCGACAGCGACGTGTGGGTGACGACGCCGTCGGCCGTCATCCGGAACACACCGCAGGCTGCGAGCGCCCGCAAGACGCGTAGCAACGGCTCACGTAGCACGCCGCACCGGTCGGCGAGGTCGTCGATCGGCATCGCCCCTTCGAGGTCGATCGCGTCGGCGACTTCCAGGTCAGCGGCCAGCCGCAACAGCCGCGACACCTCGAAGCCGCGCAACATGAGATCGAGACGGATTCGGTCCTGTTCCTCTTCCGACGGCACGACGAAAGTCTCCCATTCGAGGGACCAAGGCGGTGGCAAGCCGATCATCGGCGTCACCTCCCCGAAGGCCCAATGGCACTGCTCTACCGGGTGCCCGTATTCGGTTGACCGGCAACCGCGCACGCACCGAGCCGGGCTGGCCTCCTTCGGCCGGAGTATGTATCCCTCAACGCTCACCCGACACCGTCCGCAGAATGCCCTCCAACTCCGGCCTAGTGACGCGATTTTGTGGCGTCGCATCCCGGCCGAACTGTGCGGGTCGTGCCCGGTGTCGGGGCGGGCTATCGATCGGCGTCATGTGGTGCCCTCGACGGCACATAGAGGGCACCCGGGTCAGCGCGACCGGCACGTTCTGGACACACCCGCCGGTCTTCAGCACCTCTACGATCGCATTCTTAGAACTCATCCTGGGGAGGTCGAGTTCAACCCGTCCGGTGACAGCAGCCGCTCGTTTCGAGGACGCACGACCGTCCCAACGTCGTCCGGGGTGGCGCCCCGAAACGACGACCGGACGCTGCTCCGCAACCGCGGTCGATCCGTCGCCGGTCGTTTGGTGCGGGCCGCCGACCGTCCGGTAACGACGCCGAACATCGCGAGCGGTCGCGCCCTCTACCGCCGGGTCGATTCCCATGTCGTGCGATGGCTGACAGACGGGAAGCCGTCGAACTCGCCCACGGACTGACCGTCGACGGCGACGTCGATAACGCCCTCGGCGTCTGGAACGATCGCCGACTCCAGACGGTGCCGACGTTCGAACCTGCGGCCGAGGTGTTCGACCGAGCGCTCATCTTCGACATGCACATCTGGGTTCGACGATGGCACCCTCGCCGCCTGGCACCGCGAGATGTGGGCCAAGCTGCTGCCATCTCCTGGCACGAGGCTCGCCGTCCCATCGACCCGAGCAAGAGCGCGACGGATCACGATGGGCAACACCCGCCATGTACCCGACGGGCCAGGCGCTTCCTAGAAGTACAGTCCGAGCCATGGGGGATCGGCCGTGGGAGGGAGACGCGTGCTCGCTGGTGGAGGCGTTCCGCCGCGGTGAGCGCTCGCCAGCGGAGGAGCTGGAGGCGGTGTACGCGGCGATCGACGGGAGCGCGCTGAACGCGTTGTGCCACCTCGATCGCGAGCTTGCGACGTCGGCCGCCGCGGTCGCCGACGTGTCCAAGCCGTTCGGTGGCGTGCCGGTTGGCGTCAAGGAGCTCGATGAGGTCGCCGGTTGGCCGTTCACGTACGCGTCGGTGCCGTTGCGTGACGAGATCGCCGAAGTGACTGGGACGCATGTCGAGCGGCTGCGGGACATCGGTGGTGTGGTCCTCGCGGCCCAGACGACAGCGTCAGAGTTCGGTGGTGTCAACTACACGAGGACCCGGCTCCACGGCACGACGCACAACCCGTGGCAGCTCGACCGTACGCCGGGCGGCTCGTCGGGTGGCTCGGCGGCCGCGGTGGCGGGTGGCGTCCTGACCCTGGCGACGGCCAGCGACGCCGGCGGCTCGATCCGCATCCCGGCGGGGTTCTGCGGTCTCGTCGGGCTGAAGGCGACGTGTGGGCGGATCCCGCTGTCGCCGCACGCGTACTACGGCAATCTTTCCGCCGTCGTCGGGTGCGTCGCCCGCTCGGTCCGCGACGTCGCCCGCTGGTTTGACGTCGCCAACGGGCACGACGCCCGTGACCCGCTCAGCCTGCCGCGGGTGTCCGGGTGGGAGCGTGGCCTCGGCGCGCTGACCGAGGAGCTCCACGGTTTGCGCGTCGCCGTCGTCGACGACTGGAACGGCGCCGTCGTCTCGCCTGCGATGTGGGATGTGCTCGCCGGCGCCGCGGACAATCTCATCAGCGATGCCCGGCTCCTACGTGTCGACGGCATCGACGCATCGTTGCCACGCATGGGACGCGCACCCGCCGTCGAGGCGGTCGCCGGGATGGCCATGCTGCTCGGCGGCAAGTGGCCGGCGTGTGCCGACGAGCTCACGCCGGAGATGCGGGCCACGATGAACTACAACGCCGGCGTCTACGACAGCCACTCCTACGCTCTGATCCAGCAGCGGCGGATGGAGCTCAACGAGGCGATGGCGCGGATCTTCGACCCCATGGACGGCGTCGACCTGGTGATCACAGCCACCAATCCCGACGTCGCGTTCGCGGCCGACGGGCCCATCCCAGACACGTTCGGAGGCGTCAAGGCCGGCATGGCCAACAACGGCCTGCTCTCGCCGCCCGCGAACCTGCACGGCAATCCGGCGATCTCGATACCGGCTGGCACCGTCGACGGCCTGCCCGTCGGTCTGCAGGTGATCGGCCGGCATTTCACCGAACCGCTGCTGCTCGAGGTCGCCCACCTCATCGAGCGCGCCCGGCCGTGGCCGCTCATCGCCCCGGCTGCTGGATGATCACTGACGCGACGAGCAACGCGCCAAGATCTCCCGTCCTCGACCAGTCGAGCCGCGCGGTTCCCAGGTCATCGTCGCCAAGGGCATGGCTCTGATCGTCGCCGGCCCAACGGCTTCGGACTGCTGCTTCGTTGTGCCGACGTTGACGCGGCCATCGAGTCAGCCGCACGCGGATTGGATCATTGCCGCAGCGAGCTTGTGTGGCTATCGAACGCCGTCGAGCGGTCTTTCGACCGCGTGGCCGACCGGCATCACTTCGGCCATGAATTGATCGGGGCTGACCGCGTTGACGACGTCGGCGACGATTCAGGTCGATGTGGGTCAGCGAAGGCTTGGGAAACCAATCTCCGTACTCGTGCGTTGTGATCCTCCGACCGGCCCTCCACGGCCGAACGCAATCACTCCGGGCCTCGATCAGTGACGTCGAGCGATCGCGCGGCGAGTTTGCAGGCGTCTTCGAAGTTGACTCGTCGAGCTGCGCCGGCCTGCCACCGCGGGTTTGCTACGTGGATCTGCTGGAGGTGCCAGGTCCACATCGGGTTCATCTCCGCACCGAGGTACTCGCCCGAAAAGCTGACGAGTGTCGCGGCGTCTTCCAGTTCCCCCGCCGCCCACGCAGCGGTGCCGGCAGCGCTGAACCAGTGGTGCGGTGCCTCGCGATAGAAACGGAACCGTCGGTCGAACAACGACTCCAAACTTCGCAGCGCCGCGGCCGCCGCGTCGAGATCACCCCTGTTTGCCGACATGATGACCTCGACACCGGCGAGGGCGAGCGGCGCGAGGCGAACCTCCACCGCGGACCCCGAGCACCGGACGGACTCGACGAGCTCTTCGCCGCCGACGACGTCGCCGCGCATGATTCGCAATGTTGCTGCGGCCAACGCTGCACCTGCCCACCACAACGAGGTGCCCGTTCGGAGTCCCTTCCCGATCGCGCTGCTCGGCACCGTCGAAGTCGCCGAGTACGAATCGCGCGTTGGCTTCGATCATGTGCCGGAACAGCGCGAACTCGGGGTCGAGTCGCAGTTCGCCGAGCTGCACCAGAACCTCCAGGGCACCTGCTGGATCTGTGTAGGCACGTCCAGCGAGGAGAAAGATCCGTGCCGCGTCGGTGGCGGCGCAGACATGATCCGGATCAGCGGCGACCGCTCGGTGTGCCCAGTCGAGTGGCGTGGATTCAGTGAGCAGCACCTCGAGAAGGGTGCAGATCGAAACACGCTCGCATGTGGAGAGCTCGTCCTCGCACTGGCCGTAGAGGTCGACGATGACGGGGCCGACCTCGCGATCCATTCTCAGCCCGGCCCACATGCCGCCACTGTCGGCGAGCAGGAGCAGTGCCTCACGGCCACGACCCTCGGCGCATAGCCAATCGGCCGCGGCTCTCACGTTGGCGGCCTCGGGTGTGAAGAAGATCGTGTCGGTGTAGGAGCCCGACGGCAGTGCATGCAGCGCCTCGATCAGCCATCGAGCGTGCCGGTCGCGGATCTCGGCGGCCTCGCCGGCGTCGTCCAGTCGCTCGAGTGCGAAGAGGCGCACGGTTTCCAAGAGTCGGTGCCGGTGCGTCTCGTCGTCGAACACGACAAGCGATTTGTCGACGAGCGAAGACAAGACGAGCCGCGCACCGGTGCCGCACACGATTTCCACGGTCGCCGGAGTGAACCCTCCAGCGAAGACCGCCAGTCGTCGCAACAATGTTTGTTCATCAGGCTGCAAGAGGTCGTGGCTCCACAGCAGGGTGGCGTGCAGTGTTGCTTGTCGACCCGATGCGCGGCGGCTGCCGACGAGGAGCTTGAAGCGGTCCGCGACGTTCGTCAAGACCTCCTCGACGCCCAGCGAGCGCGCCCGCGCCGCGGCGAGTTCGATCGCGAGGGGGATGCCGTCGAGGCGGGCGCACAGTTCTGCTGTCACCGCCAGATCGACCGGTCGGCCGACTCGGTCGCAGAAAAGCTCGACCGCGGTGGTCTGTGGATCGAGGGATCGAACACCCATGACGTGCTCGCCGCGCACACCGAGCGGCTCTCGGCTCGTGACCAGGATCCGCGCGTCTGGGCACGCGTCGAGAACTGTCTCCACGAGGTCAGCGGTGGCATCAAGCACATGTTCGGCGTTGTCGATGACCAGCAGCGCCGCCCGGTGGTCGATGAACGCCGCCACGAGAGCGGCGGTCGGCTCGAGACCGGGCGCTACCAAGTCGAGCGCGGTCATCGCGGCGCGTGGTACCTGCGACTCCTGCCCGACGACCGCCAGGTCGACGAACGCGGTCATCTCGAATTCCGGACTACACGTCCTGGCGACCTCGACGGCGAGGCGGGTCTTGCCGGTTCCACCTACGCCGGTCAGTGTGATCAGCCGCCGCCCCCCGACCTCGTCGGCGATCAGTCCGATGTCCATCTCGCGACCGACAAGTCGGTCGCGGCTCGTCGGCAGCGACACGAAGCGGACCTCGCTCCGCAGCGGCGGGAACTCCGAATCGAGCCCGTCGGCCAGGACCTGGTGCACCACCACCGGGTCCGGCACATCACGCAGGCGATGGACCCCCAGATCGCGGAGCGCCCAGTCGCCAGTTTCGAGGAGCAGGGCGGTGCTTCCAGCGACGAGGATCTGGCCGCCGTGGCCGAGCCCCATCAGCCGGGCGCAACGGTTGAGCGGTGTTCCGAACCAGTCCGCGTCCGTGTGCTCGGCCTCGCCCGAAAGGAGCGCGACTCGAGCCGGCGTCGATGAACCGACGTGCGCCCGCTGCAGCTCGATCGCCGACTCGAGCGCATTACTCGCAGACTCGAACGCCGCGCACCCGCCGTCACCGGTGAGCTTGAACAAGTCGCCGCTGTGTGCCCCGATCACATCCTTTGCCGAATGCTCCCAGGCATGCACCTCGTTCCGCATCAACCCGGGCTGCTCCTCCCAGGCGCGTGTCGATCCGACCAGGTCCCAGAACATGAACGTCCGCGTCACCCGCACCGAATCGCTCACGACCGCGAGCTTCGCACGTCAACGAACCCACGACCGTCGAGGCTTCGAAACCTCGATGAACTCTGCGAGCTGGCATCGACGCTTGCGTAAGGCGCACATACCGGGCACTCGGCCCTCACGTCTATCCACCCGTTGGCCGGGCTCGATGAGCAGACTCTGAGGGTGGAGCAGTTGGAGCCTGATGAGCGAGCTGCGATGCGAGCATTTCTGCAACGTTGCGAGGTTCGGCTGTCCACGGTCCATCGTGTCGCTACGGCTCTGTTGTCGGGTGCCGGGTTGATGGTGTTGCTGCCAGCGATCGCTCGCGACTCGATCGTGTCGGTGATTCGAACGCTGGTGTCGGGCGAACTCGATCTGGCGCACGTGTGTCTGCTCGCGGCGATGGTCGCGCTGCTCGCGTTGCCGTTCGCGGCGTTGTGGCTGGTGCTTCGCGATTTGACGCTGTTCTACTTCCACGCGCAACACGTCGCCCATGACGGCCACGACGTGTTCACGCCGCGATTCACCCTGACCGGGATCCGCCTCCCGTCCGATGAGCTGGGCACGGCGGCGCGCAACGACTTGACCACCGTGAGGACCAGCGCCGCGAACATCAACTTGCTGGTGCCGTCCAACGATCTGGCGCGATCGCGCATCGATCGCCAACTCGACGCCTACGGCGGACTTGGCCGTCACGACGTCGAGGGCGATCTGGGACGCGCCGAGCGGCCTGTTCGAACTGACGGCGTCGCGCGATCGATCGCTGCTCGAAGAGGTCGCCAAGATCGAGTACGGGATCGCTCGGCACATACTGCGCGTGCAGGTGATCGTGTTGCGGTACGTGAAGGCGCTGCTTGCGTTCTTGACCACCGCACTGGCTGTGTTCGCCGCTGCCGCGGTACTCGAAGACTCCACCACGATCGGCCCGACCGAGGAGCTGTGGCTGGTCTGTATCACGGCACTGTGGGCACCGTCGCTCGTCGCCGTCGTCACCGCACCGGTGCGATGGCTCGATCAGCTGCTGCGCTCCGAAGGAGCACGCAGTTCCGCAATTGCCAACGATCCCGAGTTGACCAAAGTGGAACGCCTGGCGATCTGGGCAGCCGGCGCGGCGTGGCTCCTCGTCGCTGGTTGCGGCCTTCGCCGTCGCGACCGACGAGCATGCCGACGACGGCGGCATCGTCGCTTCGTTGACGGTCGTCCTCGCGGCAGGAGTGTTGCTTTGGTGGCAAATACTCAACCGCTGGCGCTCCACCCGCCGATAACCCTCCGCGAACGGCGACCTCGGATTGATCGTCCGGCGCTTGCAGCCTCACTGGCGATCGGTAGCCGACAACCGCCGCGTGTAAGTGGCATCTCAGGCGGACCCCGGCGCTACTAGCAATGGCCGAGCAGAACTGCGGATAGGCGCTACCTCTCGGCTGGCCAATCATCGGCACGATCGCGTGATTTCCGAGTGCGGTGCTTGGGCCGCACTGCAGGGCTGCGGCCAGCGTCCGGTGCGAGAATACGTGCGGCGATACCGGGTGTCCGGAACCGGCACTTCGAGGATGGCCCAGCGTGCAAGGCTGGGGGTTTGCGGCCTTTGCGGTCCAACTCGCTCGCTGTGATGGCGGCTGGACAGGAACGGTGAGATGACCGCAACCGGGAACTTCGTGGGCGACGAGCAGGTGCTGATGGCGTTCATTTGACAGATCGCTTCGCCACGTTCGCCTGGATCTCAACACGACAGTTCCGCCACACAACCGCCTGACCACAACAGCAAGTGGCCCCGCCCCAGGCAACGACATGCCCGCGAAGCCCCCGCCCGGACGCTCTGGACATCGACGTGGAGCCGTCGCTGGCTATCGCGATGTCGTCTCCACGGGCCAAGGTCCGATCGCTCGCCGCGCCAACTCAGGGCCCGCTTGATTCGGTGAGGCTGGGCTTGACATGCTCAACCAAGAGAGAGATGATCAACGACATCATTGATCATACTTTGGATGAAACGTTCGCCGCCCTGGCCGATCCGACGCGCCGCCGAATCGTCGAGCTGCTGCAGAGTGGGCCACGGCGCGCGGGAACGATCGCCGAGGACCTCGGAACGAGCCGCGCAGCGTCGAGCCGGCATTTGCGCCAGCTCGACGCTGCTGGCATCGTCGACGTCGCTCCCGATCCCGACGATGCTCGCGGCCGGATCTACGAACTGAAGATGGACCGACTCATCGGGCTCTCAGCATGGCTCGACCAGGTCGAGGCGCACTGGAACGACCAGCTCCAGTCGTTCCGCGTCCACGTCGCGCGCACGAGGCCGCAGTGATCGAGCCCACGACAGACGTCGCCTCGGTGCGGGTCACGGTGACCGTCGCGGTGTCGCCGGTCGAAGCGTTCGACGTGTTCACCGACGAGTTCGACCAGTGGTACCGAGCCGGTGCGGCGACACTCGGCCGACGAGGCGGACCAGATTCGACGATGCGTTTCGAACACGGCATCGGCGGGCGCCTCCTCGAATGCTGGCCAGGGCAGGAACCGGCCGAGCGAGCTCGGATCACGGTGTGGGAGCCGGGTGCACGACTGGTGTTCGTCGACCAACACGACACGGAGGTGGACGTCCGATTCGTCGCCGTTGCCGACGGAACACGACTCGTTCTGGAACACCGAGGGCTCGATCGGCTGCCGCCGGGCCGCGCGGCCGACATCGCCAAGTACGGGTGGCGCCGGCTCGCCGAATGGTTCGAAGCACATCTCAACGAGAGGGGACAACCGTGGTGACCACATCGAACTTCCGAGGGCTCCTGCCGAGCCTCGCCTATGAGGACGCCAACGCCATGCTCGACTGGCTGTCGGCCACGTTCGGATTCGTCGAACGATCGCGTTACGTCGACGCCGGCGACGTCGTGCGCCAGGCCGAGATGCTCGTCGGCGACCAGGAATTGTGGCTGTCGGGCCACGGGCCCGGCTACTGGGCGGACCACGGCGGGCGGCCCAACCTCTGGATCGGCGTCTGGGTCGACGATGTCGACGCTCAGTACGAGCGGATCCGCGGCGCCGGCGTCGAGGTCGAAGCGCCAGTCGACCGTGACTACGACGTCCGGAGCCTGAACATCTTCGATCCTGAGGGCTACCACTGGGGCTTTCTCAAGCGGCTCGGCACGGGCTACACACAGACCGTCCCGACCGAGGACGGCGGCCTCCGCGAGATCCTCGCCGACCGCTGACAGACTGATGGACTCGTGGACGGGGGGTCGGGTAGCCCCGGTCACTGGAGCCGGTTGAAGGCGCACACTTTCCCGGATGCGGTCAAGGCGGCGAGCGCTGCAGTGCCGGCGTTACGAGCGATGCGGTCGCCCGGATCGCGCTCTCGTAGTAGCGACGTCGGTGTCGTGTATTCAGGCGGTCTTGCTCGCTTGTTCGAGTTCGCGGTCGACGGCGCGTCGGATCCAGGCGGACACGGACCGGTCATCGGCCCACGAAACCCTTCCCGAAAAATAGGGCGCCGTCGGTTCCGCGCAGTACAAGCGCGACCGAGGATCATGCACGGATCGCTCAATGCCTGGCGCCCGGTCCGCGTCGGCGTGCCAATCGGAAAGGTGTAAAATCCCAAACGTTCGGCTCGGGCTTCGCGAGGCCGGCCAGTGTCAGAAGTCCACGGCTCAAGGGGGAGCGGCGGATGCGAGCGTCTGAGGTAATCGTCGAGGAAGGCGACCGGACGGCGGCAATGGCCGCGCGGGTTGTCGGCCCGGTCGACGATGCCCACACCGCTCATTCCGCGTTGGGCCTCCCGAGACCACACTCTCGTCGCCGATCCGCGCGGCGAGCTCATCCCGCGGGGCGCGACCTGGCGGGACCAAAGGAGGAATCATGCGCAAGATCATCGTCGGTGCGATCGCTGCGGCAGCGGCGCTCACGGTTGGGGGCGTCGCCTTGGCCGGTGGCTTCCAGTTCAGGACCACGCTCAGCAGTGCGGAGGAGGTGCCGCCGGCGGGTGTGGTGATCATCAGCACTGCAGAGGGGAAGGTGAAGATCAAGGTCGACGAGAAGAGCAGGACTGCGAAGTACGACCTGAAGATCACCGAGCCGATCAACAACGTGCTGCAGGCGCATCTCCACCGCGGCGCGTCCGGTTCGAATGGACCGATCGCGGTCTGGCTGTATCCGTCGGCGCCGCCCCTATCACTGATCCCCGGCGTCACCGAGGGCCGCCTGGCGCGAGGCGAGTTCGGTCCCTCCAATCTGTGCTTCTCCTCGACTGCCCCGTACTGCACGAACGGTGTCGGTGACTGGGATCGTTTCGTCGCCGACCTCGAGAGCGGCAACGTCTACGCCAACGTCCACACCGTCGCCTATCCCGGCGGTGAGATCCGCGGCCAGTTGCACGACCACTCGGGCCACGGCTGAGGATCGGATGATCGCGGTCGGTGACCGGCCCACTGTCGACGGGACAAGTTGACGCCGTGGTCGTGGCACCAGCCGGCGAAGATCCGCAGGTCCGTCGCATAGCTGCGACTTGTGGGGTCGGGACGCGATTCTCGGGTGCCCCTGGAGGCCGAACTGCGGCGCGGGCCTCGTCATGCGACGCGGGATTTCGTTCGTGAGTATCGGGTGGTTTGTCACGACCTGGAAATTCGTTGCTCGGCCGGATTTCGGGTGGTCTACGGTTCGGATCTCGGCGTGGCGTCGATGAGGGGTTGACGCCCTTGGAGCCATGTCGTGGAACAAGACGAGGTCGCCGATCTGGTGACGAAGTGTGGTGGCACCGCGAGTTCCCTTCGCCCGCACATCTGGGATCTGTTTCTGGATGGAGGTACGAAGTGGACCGGGTCTTGAGTTCTGAATTGGTGTCGCACGTCGATGAACGAGTGCGTGTCGCTGGCTGGCTGCACCACCAACGGCGGCTGGCGAAAGTTTCGTTCCTGCTGGTACGAGATCGCGCTGGCATCGCCCAGGTCGTGGCGATCGACGACGATGTCCGCCGCGAAGTTGGCGAGCTGCTCGCGGAGACCGTCGTCGAAATCACCGGGCGAGTCGTGGCGTCGGATCAGGCACCCTCGGGTGTCGAGATCGTCGATCCCGAGGTGACGGTCCTGGCATCACCGACTGTGCTGCTGCCTTTCGAGCTGGGCCGCCCCGAGTTGTCCGTGCAGCTCCCGACGTTGCTCGACCACGCAGCAGTGGCGTTGCGTCATCCAAGACGGCGGGCAGTGGCAGCGGTCGCAGCGGCATCGGTCGGCGGCTTCCGCAGCACGCTCGATGCATCGGGGTTCACCGAGATCCACACCCCCAAGGTCGTGGCCTCAGCAACGGAGAGCGGGGCGAACGTGTTCCCCATCGACTGGTTCGGCGACCGAGCCTTCCTCGCGCAGAGCCCCCAGTTCTACAAACAGATCATGGTCGGCGTGTTCGAACGCGTTTACGAGGTCGGCCCGGTGTTCCGAGCCGAACCACACGACACCGCCCGCCACCTGGCCCAGTACCTGTCACTCGACGCCGAGATGGGCTTCATCGACGACCACACCGACGTCATGGCAACGCTCCGTGACGTTCTCGCCGGCATGACTACGAACATTGCCGAGCGCGCCGGAGCATCACTCACGCTGCTGTCGCTCGAGTTGCCAAGCATCCCCACAGAGATCCCGGCGATCGACTTCAACGAAGCTCAGCACCTGATCGAGTCCGACACCGGCGAATCGGTCATCGGCGAGCCCGACCTCGCACCGGCGCACGAACGCTGGCTCGGTGAGTGGGCCCTGCGAGAGCATGGCTCGGAGTTCGTGTACGTCGTTGGCTACCCGATGATCAAACGGCCCTTCTACACACATCCGGACCCGCGCCGGCCGGAGATCTCGAAAAGTTTCGACCTGTTGTTCCGCGGGCTCGAACTCGTCACCGGCGGACAACGACTCCACCACCACGACGACTACCTCGCAGCCCTCGACGGTCAAGACCTCACACCATTCGAGGGATACCTCGAAGCCTTCCGCCACGGCATGCCACCACACGGCGGATTCGCCATCGGACTCGAACGCTGGATCGCGCGCCTCACCCAAGCCACCAACGTCCGCGAAGTCACACTCTTTCCGCGCGACGTGCATCGACTCACGCCCTGAACCAGCGATCTGACAGTCCAGACCCAACCCGTAGGAGCTGTGATGCACGGCCCCCAATCCCCGTCGGCACACAGAGAGTCAACGGGATTCTGTCGCGCCGCACCAGGGCCGAACTGGGCGGGTCGTGCCCGGTGTCGGGGCGGGCTATCGATCGGCGCTATGTGGTGCCCCCGAACAACACTTGACGGACGCGTGAGGGATGGACCGAGCCGTCGCGGCTCGGCGGTCAACTCGTACGTGCACAGAAGGTTTGATCCGGCTCACCTTCGGCCACCATCGCCGATGGTTAGTCAAACGACACAGCGATCCAGGTGTCGAAACAGTGAAACGCCGTGCTGGCAGCGGCCCGAACGCGGCGGGGAATCGATCGGCGACAGCGGACTCGGTGACATAGTCGACATCGAGAAGGCGCGAGAACTGGTGCGCACCGGAGGAAGCAAGTGCCCTCAACTCCCGCTCCGGGTGAGGTCCGCTGGCGGGTTGCCGCTCGGTGTATCGAGGCCGGCGATCTGCGGTCAGAGTGCTACGGCGGGCAGGTCGCGCGCCGGTGCGGTGGTGATCGGGTCCGGGTCGGTCGGTCCGACGACCCTGAATTGATGCATCATCGCGTGGTCCTCGTGCACCAGGTTGTGGCAGTGCATCATGAATCGCCCGCTGTGGGGAGCGAAGTTGGTGACGGCGCGAACCCGCTCGTTCTCGCCGAGGTAGAACACATCCTTGGGGCCGACTTCGTATGGGTATGGAGGGATCGGTGGGCCTTGCTTAACGCTGCGGTCGATGATCTTCATGTCGACGAGGTGGATGTGCAGGGGGTGGTGCCAGCCACCGGAGTCGTTGCGCATGTCCCAGATCTCGGTGGCCCCGAGGGCGGGATCGGCCAAGACGGCGGTGAAGCCGCTGCGTTCGACGTCGTCCCATCGCTTGCCGTTGATCGTCCACTCACCCCCGGAGCGGACGAGGCTGAACGTTCGGGTCTTGGTCGCTCGCGCCGGATCGAGCAGCATCGTTGGTTCGTTGGGGTTCAACGCGTCGGGGACCGTGTTGCCATCGAGTGAGGTGGCATCGCTGACGACGTCGAAGGCCATGACCTTGTCGGTGTTGGTGAAGTTGATGTTGTTGTTGGGGCTCTTGTTCAACAGTCGGACGCGACGTCCGATCGGGTACTTGGCGAAGTCGATGACGACGTCGTAGCGCTCGGCGTTGCCGTGGCGGAAGTTGGTGACGACCTGTGGGTGGGGCATCAGTCCGGCGTCGGTGCCGATGACGATGAACGGTTCACCGCTATCGAGTTGGAACCTGTAGTCGCGGCTCGCTGAGGCGTTCAGCATCCGGAACCGGTACTTGCGCCGTTCCACCGCCATGACCGGCCAGGGCCGCCCGTTGACCAAGATGACGTCACCGTTGATCCCCTCCCGCTGATCCTCGACCCACAGCAACTGACCCGAGTTGTCGAACAGGGCGTCTCTGATCACCAACGGCACGTCGTAGCGCGCACGCGGAATGGGCAGTGCGTTCTCGATGGCGTCGTGGATCAGGTACATACCGGCCAGGCCGCTGTACACGTTCTGCGCCGTGAAGTGGGCGACATGGTCGTGGTACCACAGGCTGCGGTTCTCTTGATGGTTGGGGTACTGGTAGTCCTTGTACTGGTTCGGCCGGGTGATGTCGTTGGCGTAGCCGTCGAACTGTGGCAGCGACGCCGAGCCGTGAAGATGGACCGAGGTGTCGGGTCGGTAACCGAACGTCGGATGTTTCGCTGGCAGCGTGTTGACGAAGCGAACCACCACCGGGCGCCCTTGCTGCACTTCGATGGTCGGACCGGGAAAGGACCCTTCGTAGCCGAAGATCACCGTCTGAAAGCCGGGCAGGATCTCGATCGCCTGTGCTCGCATCGTCATCTGGTAGTAGTCGGTGGTCGCCGTCGATCGGACCGGGCTGAGCACAACAGGGACCGCCAGCGGCACCGAGAACGGTTGAGGCAGGAGACTTTCCGCGAGCCGGTTCACGCTCGAAGAGGAGAACAGCCGGCCAGCGGGGAGCACCATGGCACCGGTTCCGAACACTCCGATCTTGAGCGCTTCGCGTCGCGTGATGCCCATCGAGACCCATCCAGTCCTCAACTTGGGGCTACAACAGTACGCAGGTCACCTTTGGGAATCCTTTCGTCAGGGCGCTTCGGCGAAGCGACTTGTCGAAGAACGTCAACACGTAGGGCGACTCATCTGGCCGTTGGAACTCCGCGTCTATTCGCCGGGCAGAAATGTCCTCGGTCGGGAGTGGCGTGGGCTCTGGGTGCTCGACTCCGAAGGCGCGGTCGTTACTCCGCCGGATCGTACGCTCGACCCTCCTGGCTTACCCATCGCCGCGCGAGCGCGAACTTTGGACCGGACACCAGTGGACGTTCGTCCATCCCGACCGCGCTGGCTAGGTCCTGGCGCCGAGCAGCCTCACCGACCCCGAAGACTTGAAGCGTATGTCGAACTGCACACCAGGCGCATGATCCCGATGACCGTCCCAACTACTTGCACAAATCCATCTCAATTGCACGAGACCTCTCCGGCCTCCCGGTCGGAACGACAGCCAGCCAAGGGCGGTGACCCGTCTCAATCGAGCAGGGGAGCGGTGGGCGTTCTGGCCAGGGTCATGCCGGCTGCGAGCATCGTCATTCCGAGCGCCGCGATTGCGACGATCAGCGGCCATTGGTAGGCGTCGGGCACGTAGAGGGCGACGAACCATGAACGGGTGGGAGTGCCGATGGACTTCATGATTCCGGCCACGAGTCCCTGCGGGATGAGCGGGATCCAGCACAGCCCCAGGAACACGCCCGCCAGCGCACGCCGACGTTCAGGTGGCGCCATCCGCACCGCCAATCCCTCTTTGGCGACGTTCATGCCCAGCCTCGGACCGTCGCTGCCGGCGGTGATCGTGTCGTGCAGCAGGCCGGCCATCTCGTCGCCGTAACGGGTCCGCCAGTCGGCCGGATACCAACGCAACAGTCGGGCGACGTGTCGTTCGCGTTTGGACGCCGGGGTCTTGTCGAGTGCCCGGTAGCGATCGAGCCGCCACAGCACCCACCAAACGAGCGCCAGCGGCCACAGCAGCGTCCAGAACACGACCGACCCCACAACGAACAGCGCGACGTGACGTTCAGCGAGTTGTGCGACGAGACGGGGTGCCTCCCGGACCCATCTCATGAGCTCACCGCCGTCGACAATCGCCCGAGGCCGACTGCTGCCACACGTTGCTGGGCTGTCAACTGCGCAGCCAGCGCCCGCGAGCCGCGCGGCGTGATGCCGTACGGTCGGCGCCGACCCTCGCCAGGTAGCGCCTCGATCAAGCCGTCGCGCTCCAGGCGGCTGAGCGCCCCGTAGAGCGTGCCCGGTTGCAGCTTCACCCCTGCGAACGCCTCGACGTCTTGGGTGATGGCGTAGCCGTGTTTGGGTTCCTGGGCAAGGCTGGACAGGATCAGTGTGCCCGGCCCGGCGAATCGCCCGAGCGCGTCCAGCTCTTCGGTGCTCATAGGCCAATACTACTACGTATGGCGATATACCGTCCAGCGGACTACCACGGGTCCCGCCGGTCGGATTCCGTGCTGACGTTCAGCCACGAGTGGCGTGCCTGCGCTCGGACGCGACCGGTCACCGTCGTGATCGAACGCGTGTCGGGCTCATGGTTCGACTCCCCGACCGCAGCACTCGGCCGAGAAATCGGAGACCGCATGCCGCCGAGTGAAGTGTCACCGACCGCCAGTGAGCAATCTGTTCTGCGGTGATCGACGCCTTCGTCGAGAGCCTGGCACGCGTGACACGGACTGGTGGTCGCTACTACATGTTGTGTTTCAGCGATGAGGAGCCAACCGGATGGGGCCCGCGTCGCATCACGCAAGACGAGATCCGAAACGCGTTCGCTCAGGGCTGGCGAGTCGACAGCATCGAGCCCGCCGAGCTCGACGTCACGGTCCGCTCCGAGCCGGTCCGTTCCTGGCTCGCCACCATCACGCGCACGTGACCTGAACGCGACCTCGATTCGCATCGATTGCACCGGGTCCGATGTGTCACCAACCGCCGGATCGGGACGCGATTTTGCGGCGTCGCATCCGGGCCGCAGTCGGTCACCTCCGGGGTCGCCAGCACGGTGATTATGCGTGCCTGATACCGAGCGGTCGCCGGCACGTATCGACACTTGCGTCGGGCGCCCAGAGCGGGCGCTAGCCGCGAGGGGCCGAGGCAGGCACGGGTGCGCAATAGCGATCCGGGTGTGATGGTGTGGGAGAACACAGACCCACTATTGCGAGTAGGAAAGCATCATGAGCTTCCGTGACCAGCCGTCGTACATCATCAAGATGCGCGCCAAGCCCGGTATGGGCGACCGCCTGTTTGAGCTGGCGACCCTCGGCATGGAGAAGTCCGGCTCATCCGACCGGTTCCTCATGCTTCGCGAGGACGCCGACCCTGACGTGCTCTGGAACATCGAGGTGTTCCGCTCTGTCGAGGCTAAGGACGCCTACGAGAACAGCGACCTGGCGGACGAGCTTCGCGACGAGATCATCAGCCTGCTCGCTGAACCCCCGGTCCGCATCGAAGCGCACCCCTACTCAGCTATCCCCGCCCTGCCGGGAGACGCTGACTAATCGGCGTCTTTCTCGCTGGCTGGAGCTGTGACCGCGTTGTGCCGGTGAACGCGAGGACCCGGACAGTGGCCAGATTGCGCAGATCTGCCTGGTACTGGCAACGTCGGTCCACTTCAGACATTCGGCGCTATTTGGTGCAGGAGGTTCGAGGGTGCGGCGCGCTGCAACTGGGCCGACGACCTACGGTTCTTCGATGGCTCACTGGTGGTTGGTTGCCGTCATCGGGCTCGCCCTCGCTGGGTGCGGTTCGTCCAAGCCAGGAGCGTTCACGTCTGAGCAGATCGCAGATCTGCGGGCCGACCTCGATAGCCAACTTGAGAACGCGGCGAGCGTTCAACGCTCAGTGTTCTTGGATGGAGTGGTCGAGCGGTCCGAGATTCAGGCGCTCGGAGAGGTGGCATCGGGCTGCTCGGTGGCGAACGGAAGCAGCCGGATCCGACTCAACATCGGCAAGAGAGGTGTTGGGTGGCAATTGAGTTTCGGAAAACGACGCCGACACCGACGCGCTGGCGGCAATCTCAGAGCACTGTTGGGAGGAACACATGGGTCTCGCAGAGCAGTACTACGGCCGTGGCGCGGTGCCGACCGAAGGCGAGCAGGTGAGGCTCAACGACTTCGTCGCTGACTGTCTTGCAGGCGAGGGATTCGACACGACTGGATGGCCCCTGACCGATTCACGGATCGATCCATCCGTTGAGGTCGAGTGCGCTGAACTGGCCGTGAATTCGTAAAGCCTGAGAAACGTGGTCCGAGCGTGCCGGATTGCCGCTCGGCGCTACCTCTCGGCTGACAAATCATCGACGCAACCGCGTGATTTCCGAGCGCCGCAGCGGGGTCGTACCCGAGCGGCCGGTCGTTGTCGCGATGCGTTGATTCCTGGGGCTGTTATGTGGCACCGAGCGTGGTACCACACTCCTTTCTCTCCTCCGGGGTTGAGTGGACACCGGGCCGTCGACCTGGCCGGTGTCAGTGCGCATTGCGGACTGCGCGCTCGACTGCCTCGGCAGCGAGACGCGCAGCACGTTCCATGGGGATCTCGAGGACATCGAGAAACTCGAACAGAGCCGAGGAGGACACGAGAAGCAACGTCGTGTCGACGACATCGTCGATGCGCTCCTCATCGAGCCCCGGAACCTCCCTGAGCAGCAAGGCACGAGTGACGTCGCGGAAGAACGGAATACGGGCGCGGCGGATCGCCGCCCCGCCGGGGCTTGTGTGTTGAGCGCGGATCAATGCCTCTTGGTCGAGGAGCGCTCGCCACGCCCCTCCAAGCCACGCCTGCAGGTCCTTCAGGTCGAACTCGGCGGCGGGCAGATTCGACGCGGCGACCCGATCACCGACTGCGGCGACCGCATCGACGAGGTGGTCTCGCGAGGGGAAGTACCGGTACAGGGTCCGCAGAGACACTCCTGACACGGCTGCCACTTCGGGCATCGCGAAGTCGCAGTTCCCACGGGACCCGACCAGATCTACGACCGCGTCGAGGATCCGGGTGCGCGTGCGGTCAGCGTTCTCGGCGCGGATGCTGCGCTGCGTGGTGGACGTGTCTCGGATGCTGCGTCGGCTGACGCAAGCGGAGGATTCGTCGGCGTCATGGTTCGAAGCCGCTGCGGTACTCGGTGGGTGTCTTGCCGACAAGGTCACGAAACGCTGACTCGAACGCCGACAGCGACGAGTACCCGACGTCCATCGCGATCTGGGTGATCCTCGCTTGCGTGCCGGCGAGGAGTTCGATGGAGCCCAAGACGCGCTGGCGCCGAAGTGCGCCCCGCCAGGTCATGCCAAGTTCTTGTTCGAAGCGCCGGGCCAGCGATCGCGGCGCGAGCCCGACGTCGGCTGCGATGGCATCGAATCGGGGCTGATCGGCCATCTGGTCAGCGGTGATTGCGAGTGCACGTCGAACCTCCGCGGATCTTCCGGTCGGCATGTGCGTTCGGCTCGGACGCTCCGCGAGCGCCCACGCCGTCGCGGCGAGCGCCCGGAACATCACGATCGCATAGTCGTCCAGCGACGCTTGCTCGTCGATCCACTGGGAGCATTCGGTGACGAGTGCCCACGCGAGTGGTGTCATGTCAATCACCGTCAGCGCCGACGTCGGTGGAGCGACGAACCCGCTGTCGAAGAGCACCGATGCAGTGGTCATCGGCTGCTGGATCGTGACCTCGATGGGTTCACCCGCGCGGATCAGCGCGGCCCGAGCTGGCGGGAGCGTCCAGCTGGTTGCGTCGTACTCGAGGCGCATCGCGCCGCGGACGGCGTAGAGGAGATAGTGGCGGTCGACGCAGAAGCGTTGTGGGGCCGATGGCTCGAAGTCGCGGACGAAGCTGTAGGCCGGGTTGGTCACTCGGTCATGATCGTCGATCAGGCAACGGTCTCGATCAGGTCGGCCCGAAAGCGGCGGCTGGACGGCGGCGCAGTCATCAACGGTCGCAGGGCCGCACCTGATCGTGCGAACGCGTCCGACGCGAGGTAGTCGGCGAAACTCGATGGGTCGGTCCACTCGTGAACGACCGTGATCTCGGTGTCGGTGTCGGCTGAGGGGAACACTCGATAACGCACGCAACCCGGCATCGATCGCACGAACGGCTGCTCGCGTTGGAGCTGAGCGACCGCGACGGACCGATCCGCAGAAGAGGTCGAGAAATCGAGAATGGCGATGAGCGTGGGAGTTGTCATACCCCAACGATGCGTCGCTCGAGAACACTGCGACCACCCTCGATCGGACGAAGATCCGCTTGAAACGGCCAGACTCCACTCAGAGGTCAAGATGATCGCCTCAGCACCGACCAGGTCGAGCATGCGACGGGCTACTACGCCGGGAGACCTCATCCTGGGGCCCGGCGAAATGTGTCACCGACCGCCGGTTTAGTGTCGCGATTTCCGAGCACTTGGCTTGGGCCGAAGTCACACACCGTCGGAGATGACGTCGCAATGATTACGAATGCGGATGTGGAGCGGCTGCGGGCTGGCATCGACGCTTGCGCGAGGTGCACCTATCAGGAAATCTGCGCTACCCCCCACGGCTTCAGACCCGGCGGTAACGGATGCCTCGGTCAAGGAGTATCGGGCGCGTTACTCAGATGCCGGTGGACGACTGCGCCACATGGCCACCGCGAAGCCGACACCCCACAGCAGGAACCATGGATCCCAGAAGAAGGCGTGCCAGGCGATCGCGTGCTCGTCGGCATCGTCAGCAGCATCAATCGCGCCAGCCTCGACCAGCAACCCGGCGACAGTGAGCACACCCCCATAGACGATGAGCCCGATCGCCACGAACCATCCGAGCGCTCGCATCGGCCGGGCTCTCGTCCAGGTCGGGAACCGGCCCGCGCGAAGTGCGTGATTCTGGGCGATGAAGTGTGCGGCCGCCCTGTCTCAGAGACGAGTTTGCGATTGAACGAACGCTCGGAGCGAGTCGCGCCAGGCCGGTGTTGCCGTGCGGATCCCGATCGGTGCCAACTCCGGGCGATCGATCCAACGACCGAGCGCCTGCACTCGGATCTCAATCGCCTTTTCCACGAGTTCGTCGGGCACGCCGTGGCCCGACGCTGACCGGTACGCATCAACGAACCAGGCACGGAACCGTTCGTAGCGTTCCATGTCTGATGACATCGCAGCGTCGAAGAGCATCATGTACAGCGTGTTGCCAACTTCGAACTCGATCGGTCCGTAGCCGCAATCGTCGAAGTCGAACACTCGAGTCCGGCGATCCGAGAACAGCAGGTTCGCGTGCGAGAAATCACCGTGAAGCAGTTGTCGCCGACCAAACCGGCTGACATCAGTTCGAGGTTCCGCTTCGGCCAGTGCAGCGACTGCGGGCAAGTCGACGGGGTCGAGCTGATCAAGCGAGCGGTGCAGGCTTGCCATCGTCGTCGCCATTCGCCGCACGTCAGCCTCATCTGAGACATCGGGTGTCTTGCCGACAACGAATGGAAAGACGACCGCGACCCACGAGCCGAGTTCGACAATCCGGCCTGCCGTCGTCGTCACCGGTCCAACAACCGAGTCGTCAATCTCGGCAAGCAGCGACGTCACTTCAACACGTCGCTGGAAGGCGCGATCGGCGAGGCGACTGTCGGTCAGTTTCACCACAACCTGGTTGCCGTCGCACGATGCGGCGAATATCCGGGATTGATGACCGCCGTGCAGTTCCTGACCGCAGACCACACCGACCGACGACCACGCCTGGTCGTCCGGCAGGGGCAACGACGGCAGATTCTCGGACGCCGCCATCAGCCCAGCATGCCATCGACCCGTGATTTCTTCGCGCCGCATCCGGGTAGATATGTCGGCCTCTCGGCGACGATCGACCGCGATACCGAGTGTGGTTATCGAGCTGTCGAACGGCACTTCGACCGCGCGGCCGACCGGCACTTGAGTGGCGGCGGAGTCGTTGAGTCCTACGGGACGATCGCTGTCCTGATCAACACGGACGACTGCTTCGAGCGAGTGTCATCCGGTGGTTCGCCAGTGGAGTCGCCTGACGAGGCTGATACTCAGCGCCGCGATCCAGATCGGGAACAGTTCAGGTTGACATACTTAGGTCTTGACCTAAGTGTTGGAGACACGTATGGTCGAGGCATGGTCATCCAGCGCACGATCGACACCCCGGCCAACCTGGTCGACGTCTTCCGGGCACTGGCCGACTCGACGAGGATCGCCGTCGTCGAACGGCTCGGCGCGAGCACCGCATCGACGTCCGAGCTCGCTCGGGAATTCGACATGGCCCTCCCCTCGTTCACGCAACACCTCGACGTGCTCGAGCAGTGCGGCATCGTCACGTCCCACAAGCAGGGCCGTGTCCGCACCTACCGGCTCACCCCCGAGCCGCTCGAACGCGCTGCTGACTGGCTCGCCGGCCAGCGCGACCACTGGACCTGGCGGTTCGACCGACTCGACGAGCACCTGCTCACGATGAACGTGATGTCGCCAGCAGTCCTGAATTCACCCAACCCACCATCACCCCTCTGCTGAGGCGCTGCCCGGCAGGGGTACGAATGACCCGACGACTACGCGAAAGGAACCTCCATGGGACAGCTCATCGAATCGACGTTCGTCACCCTCGACGGAGTGATCGAATCCCCGGAGAAGTGGGGTGGCCCCTACTGGGACCAGGAGTTCGCCGCCTACGCCCAGGCGCTACTGGACCGCGCCGACGCCATCTTGCTCGGCCGGTCCACTTATGACGGCTTCGCAGCTTCCTGGCCGGAGCGCGGCGGCGATCCGTACGCCGATCGGATCAACTCGCTGCCCAAGTTCGTCGCTACCCGCAGCGGCGGCACCCCGACCTGGAACAACACGACGTTCCTCAAAGGCGATGTCGCCACCGCCGTCAAGGCCCTCAAGGACCAATTCGACGGCGACATCTTGAAGTTCGGCACCGGGGGTGTCGACCGGGCGCTGCTCGAGCACTCGCTCATCGACGAGTTCCACTTCTGGGTGTTCCCCGTCATCGCCGGGAGCGGCACCCGCCTGCTCGAAGGCACGGTCACGCCCGCGCACCTCACCGCAATCGGCGCGGTCACCTTCGGGTCCGGGATCGTCGTCCACGTGTGCACGCCTCGCTGAGGACCATCTCCCACAACGCCTGATCCACGAAGGAGAAACCTGCCATGCGCAACGTCGTCCTACTCACGTTCACTTCACTCGACGGCGTCGCCGAAGAACCCAGTAACTGGTTCTTCGATGATGGACCCGAGTTGTTCGAGTTGATCGCCGAGGTTGTCGAGACCCAGACCGACGTTCTTCTCGGTCGGGGCACGTACGACTATTGGGTTGACTACTGGCCGACGTCGGACGTTGAACCATTTGCGTCGTTCATCAACAAGACCCTCAAGCACGTTGCGACCTCTACCGAGTTAGCGGGAGCTTGGAAGAACACGACGAGGATCACCGGGCCGGCGGAAGGCTACGTACGCCAACTCAAGGAAGCGGACGGCGGCGACATCGGGATCCACGGAAGCGTCCGACTTGCTGACAAACTCATCGCCGCCCGACTCGTCGACGAACTCCGTCTCATCGTTCCGCCGACCATTGCTGGACGCGGTAATCGACTCTTCACCACTGACGCCGAGATGCAGCAGTTTTCCCTCTCGAGCGTTCGGCAAACTCCGAAAGGAACGCTCTTCCTTCACTACCGCGCTGCACCAGCGTAAAGGTGGCGATCGTGACCGAACTGGCACCAGATCCCGAGCTGATTCCGACGGCCGACGAGGCCGCCACACTGTGGTCATTCCTCGACTTCTACCGATCGGTCCTCATTCGGAAGGTCGAAGGCATCACCGAGGCACAAGCGCGGATCACGCTCGGTCCATCCGACCTGACGCTGATCGGGCTCGTGCGTCACATGGCCCAGGTCGAACGCAATTGGTTTCGTCGACGGTTCATGGACATCGAGTGCGACCGCCTCTACCGCACCGACGCTTCAGGCGAGGAGGACCGCGACGCCGAGTTCCACGCGAGCCGACGCGGACACGGTCGATGACGCGTTGCGTGATCTGCGGGAGGAGATCGACTTCGCCACGTCATCGACCGCCGGCGTATCGATGGACACCCTGGCGAAGGCGGTTCCGGATTGGCAGCGGATACCTGGTTGGCAGCCGACACTGCGATTCATCGTGGTTCACATGATCGAGGAGTACGCGCGTCACTGCGGGCACGCCGACCTGCTCCGACAGGCTGCCGACGGGGCGACGGGCGATTGAACGACTTCGGTCGGGCAGCCGCCAAGGTTGATCCGAGGTCACGCGGCCGCGGCGACGATTCCCGCGATCGACAGCGCGAGCCCGACTGCCATCAACGCATTGTTCGCGCGCGTCCACCGCCGGCTCTGCTTGCGTGACCCAGCGAAATGAAAGCGCCTGTGACGACCCGGGACCGAGGTCACCATCCCGGTCGCGTTCAAGCCGAGCGGGCGACGTTGGCGCGCCCGGTGACAGGTGTCATGCAATATTCGCCGCCGACACGACGTTGATTTACGTGCCGGGAAGTCCCGGCGATACGGAGGATCAACATGAACGTCATGGAAGCCGCTCGCACAATCGGAATCGTCATCACCGAGGGCGACGTGTCGGGCACGATCGACCAGTCGAAGGTGCTGTCGGCGCTCACCGAACTGGCGAACGACGATCCGGTGCATGTCGATCTTTTCCACGACGTTGCCGCCGCGCGCGTCCTGCTCGCCCGCTCGGCCGGAGCCGAAGGGCCACTCACCAGCGGGGGCCGGCTCCACCCGGACGACGCGGCCCCGACCCAGCTCCGGTATCGGTCCGAGATGGCCGCGCTGTTCCTCGATCTGGCGATCGACGTTGGGCTGCGCCAGGACAGCGAACTCGTCCCGGCCGCCTGATCACGGCAACTGCACACCACCGGCGGGCGGAGCCTCGCCCGGCGTGTGCGGCATCGAAATGTCACCGACCGCCGCTTGCGCGATGATCGAGAACACGTACCCGCCAGGATCGATCAACTCGTAGTCGCGCCCCCATGGTCGATCCGTCGGGGGACGAGGATGGTCGCGCCCGCTCCGAGCCGACGGCTGTGGTGTGCGTCCACATCGCCGACGTATCACGATGAGGTGCGTCACCTAATTTTGGAACAACACCAGGTAGATGTGCCCGGGGCGGGGATCGAACCCGCATGGATCTCGCGATCCAGGGGGGTTTAAGCCCCCGCGTCTGCCAGTTTCGCCACCCGGGCCGAGCAACGTGTCCCTATCCTGCCAACGATGTCGGGACGAGTCGTGCGCAGTGGATGGTTCGCGCTCGGTTGGGTCGCCGTCGCCATCGGCACGATCGGCGTCGTCGTGCCCGGTCTGCCGACGACCGTGTTCTTCATCGTCGCCGCGGCATGCTTCTCTCGGTCGAGCCCACGGTTCGAGCAATGGATACTCGATCGTCCGGGAATCGGGCCGATGGTGCGTGACTACCGATCCGGCCTCGGCATGCCGAGATCGGCGAAGACCGCCGCGATCGCGTCCATCGCGTTGGTGTGTTCACTCAGTGCCTTCGTCACGACGAGTGCCTGGTGGCTGCAGTCGGTCATCCTCGTGGCCGGAGCGATCGGGATCGGGTGGATCCTCTGGCGCGTCCCGATGAGGCCGGACGGGCTGTCGAATCGGGAACTGCCTGCCGTGGCGCGCTGGTTCCGGATCGCCGCGATCGCCGAGGCCATCACCTGGCTCGGATTGCTCGTCGGCATGGCGGTCAAGTACGTCGGGAGCGGCTCGGAGGTCGGCGTCCACGTCTTCGGCCGGATTCACGGCGTGGTGGTGCTGGTGTACATCGCTGTGGCGCTCGTCGCAGCGCAGCGGCTGCGCTGGAGCGGCCGCACGGTTGTGTACGCGCTGTTGGCCTCGGTGCCGCCCGGCGCGACCCTCGTGTTCGAGTCGTGGGCCGAGCGCACCGGCCGCCTGCGCGATCGGCGCACAGGCGGCCGGACCTGACCGACGAGACCTCAGCGGTTCAGACGGCGACGGCCTCGAGAACGTCGGTGTTTTCCGACTCGACGTCCGCGACGAACCGGTCGTCGCGCGGCATGCGCACCAGCAGGTAGATGAAGCCGACGGCGGCCAGCCCCACACCGAACCACATCGACAGCTTCCAGCCGTCGACCAGTGCGTATCGAGCGGCGTCGAGCACGGCCGGCGCGTCGGCGCCGAGCTGCGGCGCGGCGGCCAACGCCGAGCCGATGCCGTCCTCGACCTGGTGCGCCAGTTCCGGCGACAGGTCGGCGGTGGCTGATGACACGCTCGAGCGGTAGCCCGAGTTGACGAGTGAGCCGAGCAGAGCGACGCCGATGGCGCCACCGAGCTCGCGGACGGTGTCGTTGAGGGCGGAGGCCACTCCCTGCTTCTCTGCGGGGAGCGATTCGGTGATCGCCGCTGTCGACGGGCTCATCAGCAGGCCGGCGCCGGCGCCGAACACGAGCAGACCCGGCAGGACCGACCAGTAGCCGCCCTGCACGGACGTGATCGTCGCGAGCAGGATCAGCCCGGTTCCGAACACGACGGTGCCGGCGAGCAGTACGCGACCGGTGCCGAAGCGCTTGGCGATCGTCGGCGCCATCGACGACAGCGGCATCATCACCGCGGCCATCGGCAGCAGTCCGGCCGATGCCGCGCAGGGCCGAGTAGTCGAGCACCGCCTGCAGGAACTGCATCAGCACCAGGAAGATGCCGAACATCACGGCGAACACGATGAACAGGTTCACCGAGCCGGCGGCGAGCATCCGGTCCCGGAACAGGCCGAGTTCCAGCAGGGGACGCTCGTGGTGGGTCTCGACCCAGGCGAACCCGGCGAAGGCGATGGCGGCGATGATCAGGCTGCCCAGCGCGAGCGGGCTGGTCCATCCGGCTTCGGGACCCTCGTGGATACCGAGCACCAGCGTGCCGATGGCGATCGCCGACAGGATCGAGCCGAAGATGTCGAAGCGCCCGCTGTGGTCCTCGCGGGTATTGGTGACGATTGCGCAAGGTCATGCCGAAGCCGACGACGGCGAACGCGGTCGGCATGGCGAAGAGCCACGGCCAGGTGAAGTAGTCGATCATGAACGACGACACGAACAGGCCGAGGATGCCGCCGGCACCGGCGAACCCGGCCCAGATGCCGATCGCCCGGGCCCGGTCCTCCTCGGGGAAGCTCGAGGTGATGATCGACAGCGTGACCGGCATGATCATGGCCGCGCCGACGCCGGCGATCACCCGGGCGACGAGCAGCATCTCGACGGTCGTCGACATCGCCGCACCGATGTTCGCCAGGGCGAACACCGTCAGCCCGGCGAGCAAAATGTGCTTGCGGCCCCAACGGTCACCGACGGCGCCGATCGGCAGGAGCAGGGCCGCGAGGGCGATCGTGTAACCGTTGATCACCCAGAGGAGCTGGCCCTGTGACGCACCGAGGTCGATCGCAAGGTCCTGCTGGGCGACGTTGAGGCCCGACACCGACGCGATGACCGCGATGAGCGACACGATCATCGCGATGAGGATGCGACGCTGCCGCTTGCCGTCGGTCACGAGGTCCTCGGCCGGAATGTGATCCGCATGACCCTGAATGGTCGGTTGGCGATTCGTGTGTTCGAGGTGTGGTGAGGTCGTTGCCATCGTGGGCACCCTTCTGCCGGGTTTGTGATACGAAACGGTATCGTACTGTTTCATGACCGACTTGAGCCCGCCGTTTACGCTGTCGTGTGTGCGACAGTCGTCACAGGGGGAAATGGGCGGTCGGTCGTCGGTCGTCGACGGCCACGGCCCCGATCTCGATCCGCGTGTCGCCCGCAGCAGAGCAGCGGTGATCAGTGCGGCGACCGAGTTGCTCGTCGACGGCGGACCGTCGGCGGTGACGATCGACGCCATCGTCGCCCGCTCGGGCGTCGCCAAGTCGACGATCTACCGGCACTGGGGCTCGCGCGACGACGTACTGCTCGACGTGATGGAGGTGTGCGCTCCCGACCTCGGCGCGCCCGATCCGTCACTGGGATTCGAGGGTGGCCTCCGCGAGATCGCCCACCGCATCGGTGCAATCTTCAACGACCCCGAATGGGCCCGCGTGCTTCCTGCCCTGCTGTCGCTGAAGACGCACGAGGACGGCATCGCCGATCTCGAGAAGCGGCTCGGCGAACGCCAGGGTGAAGTGCTCGGCGAGCTGATCGCCCAGGGTGTGGCCGAGGGAGTCCTGTCCCCCGCGGCCGGCGATCCCGAGGCGACCACGATGCTGGTCGGCCCGCTGTTCTTCGCCCACCTGTCGGGCTCGGTCGTGATCGACGACGGCTTCGTCGATCGCACCGTCGACCGGTTCCTCGCCGCGTACCGGCCCGACTGACCGGCCGCCGGCAGGGTCCGCCGAGCGCACGACCGTCGACCGCACGCTTCGGCCGACGTACGATCGACACCATGGGGTGGCAGGTGGAACGGATCGCCGGTGCGTGTGGGGCGATCGTGCGCGGCGTCGACCTGCGGACGCCGCAGACGCCGGAGCAGACGGCCGAGCTGACCGCGTTGCTCGACGAGCACCTGGTGGTGGCCCTACCCGATCAGTTCCTCGACCTCGACCAGCTGGAGCGGGCGACCGATGAGCTCGGCGGCCGCGACGTCACACCGTACGTCAAGCCCGTCGAGGGTCGTCCCTACGTCATCCGGGTGATCAAGGAGCCGCACGACGAGCTGAACTTCGCCAACGCGTGGCACACGGATCTCTCGTACCTACCGGAACCGCCGTCGTACACGCTGCTGCACGCGCACGACGTTCCGGCGTTCGGCGGCGACACGTTGTGGGCGAGCCAGCAGGCAGCGTTCGACACGCTGCCGACCGAGCTGCAGGATCGTCTGATCGGCATGACGGCCACGCACTCGGCCGGCTTCGCCTATGGCACCGGCGGCTACCTCGACTCCACGGCCGACAAGAGTTCGATGGAGATCGAGGCGTCGGACGAGGCATTCGCCACCCAGGTGCATCCGGTGGTGATCGCCCATCCGAACACCGGGCGGCCCGCGCTCTACGTCAACAGCGTGTACACGCAACGGCTCGACGGCGTCGATCCCGACGCGGACAAGGACGTGCTCAACCGACTCGTGCAGCACTCGACGCATCCCAACCTCACGTGCCGGCTGCGGTGGGCGAACGGGATGCTGGCGATCTGGGACAACCGAGCCGTGCAGCACCTCGCGATCAACGACTACGCGGGCCAGCGCCGTGAACTGTTCCGCACGAGCGTGAAGGGCGAGCGGCCCATCGCATTCGCGTGACGCATGTGGCGTGTCGTGCGTGTCAGGCCGCATGCGACGCGAGCCGATCAGGCGCGAACGCGGCGCTCATCGTCGCCCACAGTTCGGCACGCAGCCGGTCGGTGTGCGGCGCCACCAACCGGTTCGCGGCGACGACCCCTTCGATCATGTCGGCGAGCATCGCCGCGAGCGGGCGGCCGTTGACCCGCACCGCGACCACCGCACCGGCGGACGGGCGGCGCCGGATCGACCGGTCGACCCCGACGAGGCGGGGCGGGCAGCGGTAGCTCGGCGCGATCAGCCCTCGCCGGCGCGCCTCCCGGGTGAGCGTGCGGGCCGCAGTGGCGAAGTCGATCGTGGTGGCCGGTTCCATACCCCACCCATCATGACGATGGGGTGCGACAGCCGGACCGGGCCGGCTCAGGCGTCGCCGAGATAGACGAGCAGGACGGCGTCGCCGAGGCCGGCCACCGGCGGAGCGCTGGCCAGCGGTGCGATCTGGGTGACCGGCAGCGCCATGTCGGCCGCCATCAGTTCCGCCGCGTTCTGGAACCCGTC
This sequence comes from Ilumatobacteraceae bacterium, assembly GCA_963801795.1. Classification (GTDB taxonomy): domain Bacteria; phylum Actinomycetota; class Acidimicrobiia; order Acidimicrobiales; family Ilumatobacteraceae; genus Sva-07. The sequence goes on along the minus strand of CAWDFZ010000009.1, from coordinate 226,067 downwards.
GGCGTAGAAGATCGTCGTCAGCGGAATCTGCACCACGCCGTTGACACCGCGAACGTTGGTCCAGCCGGTGAGCGACAGGAGATACGTCGCCGGACCCACCCGATCGCCACCGAGGCCGGCCGACGTCACCACCACGGGAACGAACGCCCGGTCAGGGGGCGGCAACGTCGTCGGCGGCAACGTGGTCGGCGGCCCGGTGGTCGGCGGCAACGTGGTCGGCGGCAGGGTGGTCGGCGGCTCGGTCGTGGTCGGCGGCAGTGTCGTGGTCGGCGGCAGCGTCGTGCTCGTCGTCGTGGTGGCGATCGTCGTGGTCGCCGCGGGCGCAGTGCCGTCGTCGACCTGCAGGTAGATCGCCACCGCGACGAGGGCGCCGGCAACCAAGCCCAATACGGTGTTGACGATGGCGTGGCGACTCACGGAGCGCCCGAGGCTACCGATCGATCCGATCCGAAGGACCTGCGATCGCGGGCCTCCGTCACAGCCCCTCGGTACAGTCGACCGCGTGAGCGATGTGGCGGAACCCCTCACCCCCTTGCAACGGCGGACGCTCGACGCGTTGCGCCGATCGGGCGATCCGCTCGTGTTCGACGCCGAGCTGATCGCCGACATCCGCACCGAGATGCGCGTCGCCCTCGACGAGTTCGCCGAGCGACTCGAGCCGGGCCAGGACATCTTCGTCACCAAGCACCGGATCGGTTCGGCCCTCGACTGCGAGGAGCACCACCTCGCGCCCGACGAGTTCGAGTGGAAACCGGCCACCGCCAAGGGGCAGGTGGCCCACCGGGCGATCCAGCTGATGCTGTCGTGGCGCGGCGAGCCCTCCCCCACCGACCTGGTCGACGAGGCGATGGCGCGGCTGGTCGACGAAGACCGCGGCATCGGCATCTGGATGGCGGCGCTCGGCCCCGCCGACGAGGCGGATCTGCGGGGGATGTCGGTCGAGCGCGTCACGAAGTTCGTCGAGAGCTTCCCGCCGCTCGATCGGCGGTCGAACCCGGTCACCGAGGCGGCCGCGCAGTGGCCGCTCGATGGGCCGATCCTCCTGCGGGCGCGGGTCGACCTCATGATCGGACGGCCTTCGGGCGACGAGAGCCGCAAGGTGATCATCGACCTCAAGACCGGTCGCCCGAACGCCCGCCATCGTCAGGACCTCGGGTTCTACGCGTTGCTCGAGACCCTCGCCCGCGGCGTGCCGCCGCGCAAGCTCGCCACGTTCTACCTCGATGCCTCCGAGGCCCAGTCGGAGGACGTGAGCGAGCGGCTGCTGCGGTCCGCCGTCCGCCGCACGCTCGACGGCATCAACGCGATCGTCGAGCTGGAGTACGAGGGCCGCACCCCGGTCCGCCGACCTGGCTCGTCGTGCCGCTGGTGCCCGCTGGCCGTCACGTGCCCCGACGGCCGCGGGTACCTCGACCGCGACACCGACGACGGCATCTGACGTTCTTCCCGTTGTGAGTCCCGCTTTCCGGGACTCACAACGGGAAGAACGACAGATTCCGGTCCCACCGCGATGACGCCCACGTTGGCGCATGAGACTCTCCGCATTCGACGACTGGGCGCGTGGCCACCACGGCCTCATCACGCTCGACGCCTCGGGATTGTCCAGATCCGCCTGGTATCGAGCGATCGACGCGGGCACGATCGAACAGGTCCACCCGTTCGTCGCCCGACTGCCCGGAACCGCGATGACGGCCGAACAGCGCATCGCGGCCGCCGTGCTCGCCATCGGCAACGGGACGCTCGCCTCGCATCGATCCGCGATCCGATTGTGGGGTGTTGCCAGGCCCGACACCGATCCCGTCGACCTCATCACTCCCGGCAGCCGCCACGACGATCACCTGGACGGCGTGGTGATCCATGCCACGCGCGACCTGAAACGTCTTCGCCCGCAGCGGCGCTACGGGATCGCGTGCACGAACATCCTGCGCACGCTGGTCGACCTCGGCGCCGTGGATGCGGACGGTGTCAGCGAGGCGGTCGGCCACGCGTTGGCGACGAAGCTCGTCCATCTCCCGGCCTTGGAGTCCACCCTGGCCGACCACGCCGGCCAGGGTCGGCGCGGTGTCGTCGCGTTGCGCCAGGCGATCGATGCGTGGTCGATCGACGCCAAGCCGGCCGACTCGACCCTCGAAGCCGCGATGGCGCGCCTCGTGCAGCGCTACCACCTCCCTGCCGTCGCATTCCATCCCGTGATCGAGGGGTGGGAGGTCGACTTCCAGGTGATCGGCTCGCCGGTGATCCTCGAGTGCGACGGCTGGGCATTCCACGGGCTCGATCGCACGACGTTCGAACGGGATCGGGTCCGCGACGCACAACTCACCGCGGCGGGATGGATCGTCGTGCGGTTCACGTACCGCTCGATCACCGCCACGCCGGGACGCACCGCGCAGCGCATTCGTGACGCCGTGGCGCGGTGGTCCGAGTTCCCGGCCCCCGACGCGGCCTGAACCGCCAGCTGAATCGGGCGTTCTTCCCGGCTTCGGTCCCGGATTGCGGGACCCACGGCGGGAAGAAGCACTGACGCTGGGCGGATAGCGTCGCTCGCCGATGGGGCTGGGCAGCGCGACGGGTAGCCAAGCGTGACGAGCACGTGAGCCAGCATCCGGTCGACAACCGGGGCGCGCTCGTCACCGCGGCAGTCGCCGGGCTGGCCGCGGCACTGAGCGACGCGTCCCCCACCGGCTCGACCGTGCCCGACGCCGTGCTGATCATCCTGTCGGTCGGGCTCGTGACGTGGGCGTCGGCCACCGCGCCATGGTGGGCGGTCACCGCGATCGCCGGCGTGTCCGTGGCGATCGCCGGATCGATCGTGTGGTCGATCGTCGGGCTCGCGGCGTTGGCGGCGGCGATCTGGACATGGATCAGACGGCGCGACCTCCCGATCGTCCGCGCTGCGGTGACCGGCGTGGCGCTCAACGTGCTCATCCGCTCGGATCTCGACCGCATGCTCGGCCTGTCGGCGATCATCGGTATCGGTTCGGCCGTCGTCGTGCTCGCGCTCGGTCTGGCCGGCCGGCCCCGCCGCACCCGGCTCGTCGTTCTCCTGGGCGTGGCCGCCGCGGGAGTCGCCGCCGTCATCGCCGTCGTGGGTTTCGCCGTCGCCGTCGGGATGGGAGCGAACGATCTGACCGACGGAAGCCGTTCGGCGCGCGCCGGCATCGAGTTCATGAACGACGGCGACTATCAGCGAGCGGCGGCGGAGTTCGAGCAGGCGGCGGACAGCTTCGACCGCGCGACCGACGCGCTCACGCAACCATGGTCGAAGCCGGCGCAGTTCGTTCCGATCGTCGCCCAGAACCGAACGGCCGCGGTGGAACTGTCCGCGACGGCCGCCGCCGCGTCGAGGGCGGCGGGCGACGCGCTCGTGTTGATCGATCCGGATCAGCTCCGGCTCGTCGACGGCCAGATCGACCTCGCCGCGATCGAACGGATCGAGCAACCGTTCCTCGACGTGCAGACCGCGATCGACGAACTCGACACCACGCTCGATGATGTGGCATCGCCGTGGCTCATCGCCCCGCTCCAGGACCGCCTCGTCGACCTCGATGACGAGATCGACGGCGCCAAGCCGAAGCTCGACAACGTCGTGATGGCGGTGCAGGTCGCGCCATCGATGTTGGGTGCCGACGGCGAGCGGCGCTACTTCATCGCGTTCACCACTCCGGCGGAGACCCGCGGCCTCGGCGGCTCGATGGAGACTTGGGCGGAGCTGACCGCGGTCGACGGTCGTCTGGCGATCGCCGGCTTCGGCACCACGGCCGACCTCGACCAGCGGCGGCGCGACCACGGGCACCGGCCGGACGCTCGACGGGCCGCCGGAGTGGCTCGACCTGTGGGGAGAGTTCGGCTTCACGAGTGGTCCGAACGGAGGGACCGACGCGGAGCCGTGGTCGAACGTGACGGTCTCACCGCAATTCCCCTCGACCGGCGACGTGATCGCGCAGCTGTACCCGCAGAGCGGCGGCGGTGACATCGACGGAGTGTTCGCCATGGATCCGTACGTGCTCGAGGCCCTGCTCGGACTGATGGGACCGATCACCGTGGAGGGTTCGGCCACGCCGCTCGGAGAGGACAACGTGGTCGATTTCCTGTTGGTCGACCAGTACGAGATCGACGACAGCGAGGACCGGACCGATCTCCTGGCGGCGGTCTCGCAGGCCACGGCGCAGCAGGTGCTCGGCGGTGCGCTCCCGAGTCCGGTGGTGTTGGCCGACAGTCTTTCACCCCTGGCGGCTCAGGGTCGTCTGGCCGGGTGGGCACGGGACGGCGACGCGCAGGCGCTGCTGGAGGCGATCCATCTGTCCGGATCGATGCCCGACCTCGCGGGCGGCGACGGTGTGGCGGTCGTGTTGAACAACGCCGGCGGGAACCGGCTCGACGTGTACCTCGAACGCGAGCTCGGCTACGACGCCACGGTCGACCCCGCCACGGGCGAGGTGTCCGCGACCGCCACGGTGACGCTGACGAACAACGCACCGGCGAGTGGCCTCCCAGCGAGTGTGACGGGCGACGACACCGGCGATGACCCCGGCACGAATCGCACCCTCGTGTCGCTGTACAGCGCGCTGCCGATCGTCGCGACCGTCAGTCGGCGACCGCCGGGTCGGAGGCGTTCGAAGTCGAGCGGGGCACCGAGGCGGGCTGGCTCGTCGGATCAGGGTCCGTCGTGATCCCGCCCGGCGAGTCGGTGACCATCGTGTTCGAGTTGGCGGGAGCGCTACCGCTGCCGGACGGCTACACCCTCGCCGTCCGCCCGCAACCGATCGTCGCCGACGAGGTGCAACGCCTCCGCGTCACCTCCACCGACGGCGTCACCCTCATCGACGAATCCGGCCCTGCTACCGAGCCCCGCATACTGCGCGCGCGGTGATCGGCGTTCTCTATCGTGGCGGCGTGACGCTTTCCGATGATCCCCACTGGTGGCGCAGCGCTGTCGTCTACCAGGTGTATCCACGGTCGTTCGCCGACGCGGACGGTGACGGCACCGGCGACGTGGCCGGCATCATCGACCGGCTGCCGTACCTCGCCCGGCTCGGTGTCGACGCCATCTGGGTGAGTCCGTGGTACACGTCGCCGCTCGCCGACGGCGGCTACGACGTGGCCGACTACCGCGACATCCACCCCGACTTCGGCACGCTCGCCGACGCCGACCGGTTCGTCGCCGCCGCCCACGACCTCGGCCTGCGGGTGCTGATCGACCTCGTGCCGAACCACTGCAGCGACCAGCACGAGTGGTTCCGAGCCGCGCTCGCCGCGGCGCCCGGATCGCCCGAGCGCGAGCGGTTCATCTTCCGCGACGGCGTCGGGCCCCGACGGCGACGAACCGCCGAACAACTGGCCGGCGATGTTCGGCGGCCGCGCCTGGGAGCGCACGACCGACGCCGACGGCACGCCGGGCCAGTGGTACCTCCACCTGTTCGCTCCCGAGCAGCCCGACTGGAACTGGGAGAACCCGGAGGTCGTCGACGAGTTCGACTCGATCCTGCGGTTCTGGTTCGACCGCGGCATCGACGGGTTCCGGATCGACGTCGCCAACTCGATGGCCAAGGCGACCGGGTCTGCCCGACCTCGACGTCGACGCCGACGGCACGCCGCTGGCCACCACCCTCACCGGCACGCCGTACATGAACCAGCCGCACGTGCACGACATCCTCCGCCGCTGGCGCACCGTCGCCGACTCCTACGCCGACACCGAGCTGGGCGCCAGGATCTTCGTGTCGGAGGCATGGGTGACACCGGCCGCCGAACTCGCGAAGTACGTGCGACCCGACGAGCTGCACACCACCTTCAACTTCGACGCGCTGATGTGCGAGTGGACCGCCGAGTCGCAGCGCAACGTGATCGACCTGACCCTCGGCGCGACCGGCGCGGTCGGAGCGCCCGCCACGTGGGTGCTCGCCAACCACGACACCATCCGCGTGGCCACCCGCTACGGGCGCCCGATCACCGGCGCCCGCTTCACGCCCGACGGGATGGACATGGCGTCGTACGCCGGGGTCGGCAAGGTGCCCGAAGGCACACACCGACATCGAGCTCGGCCGCAAGCGGGCCCGCGCCGCGGTGCTGCTGGAGCTCGCGCTGCCCGGCGGCGCGTACATGTACCAGGGCGACGAACTCGGCCTCGACGAGGTCGAGGATCTCCCCGACGACGTCCTGCAGGACCCGATCTGGGAGCGCTCGAACCACACCTCCCGCGGCCGCGACGGCTGCCGTGTGCCGATCCCGTGGTCGGGCGACGCGGCGCCGTTCGGATTCGGGTCGGCCGACACGCCACCGTGGCTCCCGCAGCCCGACCGTTGGGCCGCGCTGACCGCCGCCGCGCAGGACGGCGACCCGGCGAGCCACCTCGACCTGTACCGCGCCGTCGCTCGCCGAGCGGCGGCGCAACCCCGCCCTCGGCGACGGCACCCTCACCTGGGACGACGACGTGCCCGCCGACGTGTTGTCGTTCACCCGCGAGCCGGGATTCCGTTGCATCGTCAACTTCGGCCCCGACCCCTATCCGGCTGCCCGACGGCGCCGAGGTGCTCGTGACCTCCGGGCCGCCCGGCGCCCGGACGATCGGCCCCGACGAGGCGGTCTGGCTCGCCGTCTGAACCGGTCTGGGGCACATTCGCTTCGGAAGGCGCACGGAATCTGACCCAGACTTCGAGCAGTCGGCCAGAGCGAGGCGACGAACAAGTGACATCAAGTGGTGGCGAGATCCCCGCCCGCGGATCTCGCCACCCTCGACCGTCCAAGTGCGGCGGTGACGCCGCCCAGGGCACGGTACGGATTCGCCAGCAAAGGACGAGCAAAGGCGACGTCAGATGCCCGTGGACGAACTGACGACCGGGCCGACGAGGCGCGAAGCCGCCTCGGCCAGCGTCGAACGCGGCGCCGAGAGCGACCGCCGCGGTCGACTGGACACTGCTCGCCACCGCCGTCCGCACGGCTGCCGCGCGGGCCCGTTCGGCCGGCGCGACGAGCGGCAGGTCCCGCCGGTCGGCGGTCGCATCGGCGAGTCCGATCAGTCGCCCCGCCGACCACACATCGTCGAGCTGCAACGCCACCGCCGCCAGCTCCACGCGCCACCCGATGCGTCTCGCCACTCCATCCCTGCGCCTGCGAGGCGATCGCGGAGGCCGCCGAGTACCGCGCCGAGTCGTGGTCACCGGTTCCGGCGTGCACCCGCGCAACGGTGCACAGCAGCCACGGCTCGTAGGTGCGCATCCCACCGATCGTCGACAGTTCGAGTCCCCGCCCGGCCATCCGCAAGCCGACGTCGAGGTCCCCACGATCGGTTGCCAGCTCGGCGAGGGCACCGTAGACGTGGATCAACGAGGCCGTGTTCGTCGTGCGTTCGTACGCGTCCCGTGCCGCCTCGAGGTTGACGACCGCCGCGTCGACATCGCCGACGTGCCGGCGGGAGTGGCCGAGATACATCTGCACGTGGGGCACGAGCAACTCGGCGCCGCGGGTCGCCCGCACGCTCTCCAGCACTTCGAGCTGGGCGGCAAATCCCTCCTCGACGCGGCCCGTGACGATCATCGTCACGCCGGCGTACCGCCGCGCCTCCCACTCGACGAACCGATCCCGCGCGCTGGACGCGGCCTCGAGGGCCGCATCGAAGTGGGCGAGCGCGTTCGCGTACGCGCCGTCCCACCAGCACTTGATCCCGAGCAGCGACAACGCCCTGCCCTCCGCCGCGACGTCGCCCGACGTCACGCGCGATCTCCACCGCCCGAGCCAGATGCGACGCGTCGAGCTGGTGGAGCAGACCTGGCCGGCCGCGGGCGGCATGGACGCGCGCCCGCAGCGACGACGCCTCGCCCGGGATCGCCAACGCCGCATCCTGCACCGCGGTGTTCGACGTCCACCATCCGAGCCCGTACAGCGGCATCTCGAGGCCCGCCGCGATCAGCAGGGCCGGCTCGCTCCGACCGGTGCGCGCCAGGTGGCCGATCGCCTGGCGATGCCAGGGCAGTTCGCGCGCCAACTGGACCTGGATCGGAAACTGACGCGGATCGTCCTGCCGCAGGAGCGTCGTGGCATCGGCACGGCGCACGCATTCGTCGACGAGCCGGTCGAGCACCGCCTCCCTGGCCGCCTCGCCGAGCAGCCCGAACGCGACGTCGCGGAGCGGTTCGAGCAGCGCGTACGGGAGCGTCGGGACGTTGATCGTCGAACTGCAGCAACCCGTGTTCGCAGAGCTCCTCGACCGCGGAATCGATCCCGTCGCATCCCGCCAGTGCGCCGATCAGCCCGGAGTCGAGGCGACCCGGCACCACCGAGATCGCGGCGAGAACGGCGCGCGCCTTGTCCGTGACCTCACTCAGCATCGCCGCGAACGCCGGCTCGATCTCGGACCGCAACGTCGAAGCGGTTCGGTCGAGCATCTGCCACGGCGGTACCGATCGCGCCAGATCCGCGACGAGCCGAATGCCGAGCGGCAACCCGCTCACCCGCTCCACCAGGTCGGCGGCCAGCTCCGATCCCACCATCGCCTGTGGCGCGCGGCGCGCGAGCAACTCGCGCAGCAGACGGACCGCGTTCGCCGACTCGATGGCGTCCTCGCTCGCCCCATCCGGAAGTGCCGAGCGCACCGAGTCGTTCGACCACCGCATCGATCAGGCAGTGGGACACGACTCGTCACGATCACCCCGACGTCGATCGCCACCCGGCGGACGACACCGACCGCTTGGACCGCGGCCGCGATGTTCGACTCGCGCGTTGTCGATGACCACCAAGCCACCCGGATGCCGCCTGCTCCATCGTTCGATCTCGGTCTCGAACCAACCCGTCCGGAACTCCATGTTGGGCAGGTCGACCCACGCCACCTCCTGGCCCCGCAACCGGCCCCGACCGGGCGATCTCGGTGGCGAGTCGTGTCTTGCCGGCGCCGGGCGCGCCGGTCACGACCACCGGCAGGCGTTGGGCGAGCGCCTGCTCCACCCGCTCGACGGACCCTTCGCGACCGACGAGCGGTCCGAACGGGAGCGGCTCGCGATCGAACTCGAAGCCGGGCAACGGGTCCGTGGACTGCAGCGACGTCGTGTCGCCCGACAACACGAACCGTTGCGTCTGCTGCAGGTCGTCGCCGGGCTCCAGGCCGAGTTCGTCGACGAGTCGCCGCCGAGCCCGCTGGAACGTCGCCAGCGCGTCACGACGACGACCCTGCATCGCTTCGGCCCGCATCAGCAACGCCCACCGTCGCTCACGGAACGGCTCCGCGTCCACCAACTCGATCGCGGCACGTTCCGCGTCGGCGTAGCGCCCGACGTCGAGCAGTGCATCGACGAGTTGCTCCTCGACGTCGAGGCGCGCCGCGGCCAGCTGAAAGGCCGCCGAGGGCGCGACCGATTCGCCGTCGACCACGAATGCCGGGCTCCGGGCCAACCGCAAGGCCTCGGCCAACAGCCCGACGACCGTCGTGGCCGGTGCCGTGGTGGCCTCGTGCCGCAGCTCGCGGAACAGGTCGACATCGACGGTCCATCCATTCAGGTCGAGGCGGTAGTTCGACCCCTCGCGCTCGACGGTCGGCCCCTCGGCGACGGCCTCGAGCTCCCGCCGAAGCCTGCCCAGGTGGACGTGCAACGCCGACCGGGCGCTCTTCGGAGGATCACCTGGCCACACGACGTCGATCAGCTGATCGATCGTGACTCCCCGTCGCCGCGCCACCAATCCGGCGAGCAGGCGACCGGCATTGCCGGTCACCCACACGATGCGGCCGCCATCGCTCAGCGCGGGCTCGCCGAAGCAGAGCACCATCCGATCGGGCCGTTCCGTTGTTGGCCGGGCGCCCGCGGCGAGCTCGTCAAGGAGCACCGTGCCACGGTAGTTCGCACGCCGCTCGCCCGAACCCTTGGCGGCCGCGCCGCCGCTCGCCGATCCCTCCACTGACCCGTTCGCGGTCGGCGCGGTACGGTCGCAGGCGATGTCCGAGGCGACCATCGACCAACTCGGGCATCACGGGGTGCTCGCCGAACGGATGGCGACCCAGCGACTGACCTCCGCGCCGATGGAGCGGGCCATCGATGTCGTCCGCCTGCTGACGGGCGTCCAGTGCCAGGACGCTCCGCTGGCGCGCTACTCGATCGGTCTTCGCACCGGTCTGACCGACCAGGTGATCCGGGCCGAACTCGACGCCGGTGCGATCGTGCGCACGCACGTGCTGCGCCCGACGTGGCACTTCGTCGCAGCGGAGGACCTCCGCTGGATCCTGGCGCTCACCTCCGCCAAGGTCGAGTCCGCGATGGCGGCCCGTCATCGCCAACTGGAGCTGACGCCGACCGCGACCGAACGGGCGCACGCGCTCCTCGCCGCCGAGCTCGCCGGTCGACGATGGATGACGCGCCCCGAGCTCGGAGCCCGCTTCGCCGAGGCCGGCCTGCCGAGCTCGGGCGAGCAGGTGGGGCACCTGCTGATGCTGGCGGAACTGCGCGGCCTGATCTGTTCCGGCCCGATGCGCGGCACGACGCACACCTACGGCTTGGTCGACGATGTCGCGCCACCCTCACCCGCCCTCGATCGACCGGACGGGGTGCGGGAACTCGCGCGTCGGTTCTTCGTCGGGCACGGTCCCGCGGGCGAGGCCGACCTCCGCCGATGGACGACGCTGACGCTGACCGAGATCCGATCGGCACTCGCCGACCTGTCGGCGGAGGGATCGTTGGTGGCGCGGACCGTCGGCGACTCGACGCTGTGGTCAGCACCCGATCCGCCGACGCCGCGGGACGACGCTCCCCGTGCGTTCCTCCTGCCCGTGTTCGACGAGCAGTACCTGAGCTATCCGTCGATCAACTTCCCGCGCGCCGCCGGCCATCCCCGCGGCGATCAGCCCCACTCGTTCGCCGAGGCGGGCGGCGGGGTGGTCGTCTGCGACCGTCACGACGTCGGCTGGTGGAAGCGCAAGGAGATCGCGGGCGGACGAGTCGTCGTCACGATGGGATTGGCGTCGTCGTTGGGCACCGAGGAGCATGACTCTGATCGTCGAGTCGGCCGCCCGTCTCGGATCGTTCACGGGACGGACCGTCGACATCGTCCACTCGTGAATCCCGAAGCCGTGTCGCCTGCCAGACTTCCGTCGTGGGATCGTTCGCCGAGCACACCGGCCAGTGGGCGGGCACCAACGCCTTCCGGATGATGCCGGACGACCCCTTCGTCGACGCCGCCGCGACGGCTGACGTGCGGATCGCCGCAGCCGGCAATCTGACCTCGATCGGCTACACGTGGTCGCACCACGACGACGGCCCGCAGGAGGGGCTGATGGTGCTCGGGCTCGATGACGACGGTCGGGCGATCGCGTTCTGGGGCGACTCGTGGCACCAGCAGCCCGCTCCGAAGGTCCTGAGCGGCGCGGCCGACGGAGCCCGCGTCGTCGTCGGCTACGAGTACGGCGGTGGTTGGGCATGGCGGATCACGGTCGATGCGACCGATCCCGGTCGTTGACCATTCAGATGGACAATGTGATCCCGCCGAGCGAGGCCACCGAGCAGATCGCAGCAGGCCCGTACGTGGCGATGCTCGCTCGTCTGTCTCGTTCGACCTCGTAGTACTACGTGGACGAGGCCTGCGCGGCGGCCGCTTCGACACGCGCCCGGTAGTCGGCCCACCAGGCGTCGTCCTCCTCCGGCAGGTTGCTGCTGTCCGCGCGATAACCGACTGCACCGTCGATCGTCTCTCGAAGGATGTCGGCCTGGCCGGCGTGCCGGTTCGTCTCGGCGATCATGTGGACGATGATCGTGTGCAGCGTGGGGTGGCTGTGCTCGCTCTGTCCACCAGGGCACGTGGCCGACCGCGTCGAGGTCGAGCGCGTCGATCGTGGCGTCGACGCGCGCCCAGCACCGATGGTGGAGGGCAACGATGTCGTCACGTGACTCGTCGGCGGTCGCCCACATGTCGAGGTTCGGTTCGGCACCCTCGTCGAACCACGGCAAGGGCTCGCCGCTCGGTCGGCCGAACACCTCGCCGAAGTAGCCGTCGGCCACGCTCGCCACGTGCTTCACCAGGCCGAGCAGGTTGGTGCCGGTCGGCGTCATCGGCCGGCGGATGTCGTACTCGCCGAGGCCATCGAGTTTCCACAACAACGCGTCCCGCGCCGTGGTGAGGTAGCGGTGCAACACGGCCTTCTCGTCGGTCATGCCGACCAGCCTCGCGCGCTGCGCAAACTGGCGCGCGCGAGCGGCTACGGCCGGCGGAGGACGGTGACCGCGAAGTCCGCGTCGGCGTGCCAGGCGCGGAGGTCCCAGGTGGCGAAGCGGTGCTCGACGCGCAGGCCGGCATCGATGATCGACCTGTCGAAGTCGGCCAGGGCGAGGTCGCGGTTCGTGTGGAAGCCGGTGACGATGAAGCCGTCGTCGGCGAGATGGGCGGCGCAGCGGCGCAACACGTCGACCTCGGTGCCGGGCGCGATGAACACCATCACGTTGCCGGCGAGGACGATCGCGTCGAACGGATCGGGCTCGCCCATCGACGGGAGGTCGAGTTCGCTCAGGTCGGCGGTGAGCCAGCGCGGGCCGGGGTGATCGATCTCCGCCGCCGCGATCAGCTTCGAGTCGGCGTCGACACCGACCACGTCGTGACCGACCTGATGGAGGTAGGCGCCGGTCCGCCCGGGGCCGCAACCGGCGTCGAGGACACGGGCGTGGCGGCGCACCATCGCGTCGACCAACCGCCCCTCGCCGGTGAGGTCGACACCCTCGGCCTCCATGGTGCGGAACCGCTCGATGTACCACTCGCTGTGCCCCGGTCTTGGTCTCGGTCACCCATCGCGTCGGCGTCGCCATGCCCCGGAGCGTAGAAGTTGGTGCGCGGGGTCAGGCACCGCGCACCAACTTCTACGTGAGCACGTTCGCCAGGCGGAGCGAGCCGGCGGTCGTCGGGTTCGGCGAGGGCGGTCACAGCGAGGTCGAAGTCGGGCAGACCGATCACGTCGCCGTCGTCGCTGATCATCAGGAACCGGTCGAGCTGGCGCAGGAACGTCCGGTCGTGGCTCACCGCGATGACGGTGCCGACGAAGCGTTCGAGGGCCTGTTCCAGGGCGACCGCCGAGTCGACGTCGAGGTTGTCGGTCGGCTCGTCGAGCAGCAGCACGTTGTGGCCCGCCAACTCGAGCGTGAGGATCTCCAGCCGCGCCTTCTGACCGCCGGACAGCGTCTGGTGTTCCTGGCGGCCGGCGTCGGCCAGGCCGTAACGAGCGAGCGCCGTCATCGACAGCTCGAACGTGTGCGCCAACGGCTCGAGCACCTCGAGGCAGGTGCGGCCGCGGAACTCGGGGCGGTCGTTCACCTGCGTGAACATCCCGACCGACGTGCGCGGACCGAAGTTGATCGTCCCGTCGAAGGCGCCGACGCCGGCGAGCGCGTTCATCAGGTGCGTCTTGCCGGTGCCGTTCGGACCGATCAGGCCGACGCGTTCACCGAAGTAGACCTCGTCGCTGAACGGGAAGAAGAGGTCGTCGACCGTCACGTCGATCATCTGCACGACGCGCCGGGCGGAGTCGGCGCCGCGCAGCCCGACGTTGATCTGCTGGTCGGGCACGGGCGGCGGCGGCGGGCCGGCGGCGACGAACTTCTCCCAGCGGGTCTCGGCCGCGTTGGCCTTCGAGGCGTTCTTGTAGTTCACCGCGGCACGCTGCTTCATGATCTTCATGTGGCGGAAGAGCCGGCGCTCCTCGTCCTTCCACCGCTGCAGCGCGTCGCCGAGCCGCTCCTGGCGGTCGGCGCGGGCCTGCGGGAACGTGGCGAACGAGCCGCCGTGCACCCACGCGCCCGACCCTTCGATGGCGATGACCTTCGTGGCCACGGCATCGAGCACGGCGCGGTCGTGACTGACCATCAGCACCGTCGACTTCGTCTGGCGGAGCTGCTCCTCCAACCACCAGCGGGTCGGGATGTCGAGGTAGTTGTCGGGCTCGTCGAGCAGGAGGACGTCGGCGCCCGAGTTGAGCACGAGATCGAGCACGAGCCGCTTGCGCTCGCCACCCGACAGTTCGCCGACGCGCCGGGTGCCGACGTCGTCGACCGACGACTTCACCACTCGCTGCACCGCCGAGGCCCACTGTGCCTCCAGCTCGTAGCCGCCGAGGTCGCCCCACGTGGTCAGCGCCTCCGCGTACGCCATGCCCGGCTCCGGATCGAGCGGCGCCACGGAGAGGGCGCGCTTCGGCCGCGACGAGCGCACGGCCGGCGGTGCGCAGGACGGGTGGTGCGACCTCGATCAGCATCTCGCGCAGCGTCGCGTCGGGCGCCGCCATGCCGGCGTCCTGCGACATCGTGAGGACGGTGCCGCCGAGCGCGAACTCGCCGTCGTCGGGCTGCAGCTCACCCGCAGGATGCGCAGGATCGTGCTCTTGCCGATGCCGTTCACGCCGACGAGCACCGCCCGCTCCCCCGGCCCGACGGTGAAGCTCACGTCGAAGAACAACGAGTCGCGCCCGGGCGGCGCGTACTCGAGACCCGAGACGATGATGCTGCTCACGAGGCCAGATTGGCAGGTGGTCAGTCGGCTTCCGCAGCGCGTTCGGCGTCGAGGCGTTTGACGAGGGTCTTCGTGGCGACGGTCCGGTAGCTCTCCTCGACGAAATCCTCGAGCACCTCGCGTTCCTCCGCCGGCACGTGATCGACGTAGACGGTGATCCACCCGTGCTTGCCGAGCCCGTAGCCGGGCAGGACCGACTCGGGAAACGACAGCGCGTGGTCGCGCGACTCGGGCAGCTTCACCGTGATGCCCGGCTGTTCGGCGTCGGGGCCGCTGGCGAACACGAAGATCTTCTTGCCGACCTTGACCACCGCATCACCCCACGGTGAGTCGGCCCACGCCTCGGGCAGCGACAGCGCGAAGTCGGCGAGATGAGCGACGGCCGGATGGAAGCGGGCGGTCATCGCCCCATTGTTGCCCATGCCGGCGTGTCGGTCGTCCCGCCGTCGGATCCGCTGCGGCGGCGACGTCGATGACATTGTTGCCGCATGGACACCACCATCGACCGGGACGCGCTGCGGGCGAAGTACGGCGCGGAGCGCGACAAGCGGCTGCGCGCCGACGGCAACGACGCAGTACGTCGAGCCGACCGGCCAGTTCGCCCACTTCCTCGACGACCCTACGCCGAGCGCGTCGAGCGCGAGCCGCTGTTCGACGAGGTGACCGTCGCGTTCATCGGCGGCGGGTTCGCCGGGCTCGTCACCGGCGCCCGGCTGAAGCAGGCCGGCATCGACGACGTCCGCATCATCGAGAAGGGCGGCGACGTCGGCGGCACCTGGTACTGGAACCGCTACCCGGGCGCGCAGTGCGACACGGCGGCGTTGATCTACCTGCCGCTGCTCGAAGAGACCGGCCACATGCCGACCGAGAAGTACACGCACGCGCCGGAGATCCTCGAGCACTGCCAGCGCATCGCCGACGCACTTCGACCTCTACGACAACGCGCTGCCTCTCGACCGAGGTCACCGCCGTCGAGTGGGACGACCGACGTCCACCGCTGGATCATCCGCACCGACCGCGGCGACGAGATGCGGGCCAAGTTCGTCGCCATGGGCACCGGCCCGCTGCACCGGCCGAAGCTGCCCGGGCATCCCCGGGCATCGAGACGTTCGCCGGCCACAGCTTCCACACCAGCCGGTGGGACTACGACTACACCGGCGGCGACCCGACCGGCGCGCCGATCGACCGGCTCGGCCGACAAGCGCGTCGGCATCATCGGCACCGGCGCCACCGTCGGTGCAGTGCATCCCGCACCTCGCCCGCGGCGCCGGCGAGCTGTTCGTGTTCCAGCGCACGCCGTCGTCGATCGACGTCCGCAACAACCACCCGATCGACCCCGACTGGTTCGCCACGCTCGAGCCGGGCTGGCAGGACGAAGTGGCTGATGAACTTCGCCACGCTGCAGACCGGCGGCTTCGCCGACGAGGACCTCGTGAAGGACGGCTGGACCGACATCTCCCAGCGCATCCGCGACCGGGTGCTGTCGAGTCGCCGGCGGCGAGTTCAGCCCGGAGAGCTTCCGGCGCGGCGTACGAGGACAGCGACGACGAGAAGATGGAGGAGATCCGCGCCCGCGTCGACGAGATCGTCGCCGACCCGACGACGGCCGAGGCGCTCAAGCCCTGGTACCGCCAGCTGTGCAAGCGGCCGTGCTTCCACGACGAGTACCTGCAGGCCTACAACGAGCCCGAACGTCCACCTCGTCGACACCGACGGCAAGGGCGTCGAGCGGATCGACGAGACCGGCGTGTGGGTCGGCGGCGAGCACTACGAGCTCGACTGCCTGATCTTCGCGTCGGGCTTCGAGGTCGGCACCGAGCTACGACGCGCCGCGCCGGCTTCGACCCGATCGGGCGCGACGGCGATCACGCTGTCGGAGCACTGGGCCGACGGCATGCGATCGCTGCACGGCATCCACGTGCACGGCTTCCCGAACCTGTTCATCGTCGGCCCGGCCCAGGGCGCGAACCTGATCTCGAACGTGACGCACAACCTGACCGAGGCGGGCTCGACGATCGCGGCGGTCGTCGCCCACGCCGAGGCGATCGGCGCCGACGAGGTCGAGGTGACCGCCGAGGCCGAGGACGACTGGGTGGAGATGCTCGAGCGCCGGCGGGCGGTCGTTCGGCGCCGACCCGACGTGCACGCCCGGCTACTACAACAACGAGGGCAGCCGAGATCCCGCCAGGCCGCGCTCGGCCTCGGCTATCCCGACGGCCCGGTCGCCTACTTCCAGCTACATCGAGGCCTGGCGCGACTCGGGCGACTTCGAGGGCCTCGAGTTCCGCTGATCGTCAGCGTTGACGCGGTCTCGCCCGCGGCCACTGTCACACCCCCATGCGCATGATGGAGGCATGGACAGCATCAGCTGCACAACCGAGGGGGTACAGGGCGACGTCGACGATCACGACGAGTTCCTTCGCACCCTCAGGCTGCAGCTCGCTGTCACCCCGGCTGGCTTGGACGACTGGCTGCACCCATCGGTCGACAACGTGCCGATCGAGCCGACTCCGACCGATCTGATCGACGAAGCGGTCCGTACAGCGCTGCGCTCGATCGAGCAGCTCATGATCGATGAGAACGCCCAGCTCGATGGTGCCGCGTTGGAGCGGTTGGCGGTCGGCGTGGAGACGGTGCGACGTGCTGCCGAATCGGCAACGGTTGCCGTGGCGGAGCGGGTCGTGGCCACCAATCCGTTCCGCGGTGACGGGTTCTTCACCGGCAAGAGCTGGCTCACGCACCGGCTGCAGCTCTCCAAGCGGGAAGCGTTCCACCGTTGCCAGATGGCCCGCATGCAACCCCGCCTACGTCAGTGGTCGGACGCGTTCGCGGCGGGTGAAGTCGGCATCGAACAAACCTCGTTGATGGCCCAGATCGCCGCCAACCCCCGTGTCCCCACCGACGCTCTCCTGGCCCGCGAGAGCGATCTGCTCGACGACGCGGTGACCCTGCCGTACGAGGAGTTCAAGCGACGGGCGCTGCGCTGGCAGGCCCTCGTCGACACTGACGGCGCCGCCGACCGGGCCGAGCGCGTCCGCAACAACCGTGGCGCCAAGATGACCGAACCCGACACGGGTGGATGGGAGCTCCGGGCGCGCTTCGACGACCTCGAGGGTGCCGAGTTCCTCGAGGTGTTCGCTCACTACTGTCAAGCCGAGTTCGAAGCCGACTGGGCCGATGCCGTCGAGCGTCTCGGCGAGGGCAACGTCACCGCCGCCGACCTGCGACGCACCGACCACCAACGCGGGGCCGACGCCCTGGTGGCAATGGCCCGCGCCGCGGCCGCCTGCCCGCCCGAGGGCATGCGCGCCGTGCCGGTGCTCGACATCCTGATCGACCACCGCAGCCTCGACACCCTGCTACGCGGCGAGAAAGTGCCCGAGTCACGGTTCCGTGACATCGTGTGCCGCACCGCCGGCGGTCACGACCTCGACCTCTCCGAGGCCGCGAGCCTGGTGCTGTGGGCCGAAGTCCGCCGCGTCGTCGTCGACACCGACCGGGGGCACGTGATCAACTACGGCCGCAAGAGACGGCTGTTCACTGGCGCCGCCCGCAAGGCCGCTCTGCTCAGCTCCACCTCGTGCATCTGGCCCGGCTGCAGCGTGCCCACGCGACGGTGCGAGGTCGACCACGCCCGCAGCTGGGCCCGACACGGCGGCGGCACGAATCAGGACAATGCCGACCCACTCTGCCGCAGCCACAACTGGCTCAAGGAACACGGCTACCGAGTGCAACGCGACGAGTGCGGCCACTGGCACGTCTTCCACCCCGACGGCCACGAGATCCGCTGACCGCCACGCCTGCTCTGGCATGCCCCGATCTGGCGCGCCTGGTCTGGCACGCCACAGCGGCCAGACGGTGTCAGGTGCCGGTGAAGTTGGCGGGGCGGCGTTCGAGGAACGAGGCGACACCTTCGCGGTGGTCGTCGCTCTTGAAGCACGCCGCGAGCGCGGTGGTGTGGCGTTCCATGTGCTCGCCGACGGGCGCGGTCAGGCCGTCGTAGACGAGCGACTTGATCAGGCCGAGGCTGTGCGGCGACCCCGCGCCGATCTGGGCGGCGAGGTCGATCGCGGCAGGCAGGAGGTCGTCGCTCGGGATCACCTCGAGCACGTAGCCGAGCCCGAGCGCCTGATCGGCGTCGATCATCGCGCCGGTGTACAGCAGGCGCAGCGCGTGCTGCAGGCCGACGATGCGCGGCAGCAGCCAGGTGCCGGCGCCGGTGTCGGGCACGAGTCCGCGGTGGACGAAGTTCCACGCGAACCGAGCGGCGGGGCTGGCGAGGCGGATGTCGCACTGCGAGCTGAACTCGGCACCCATGCCGACGGCCGGACCGTCGATCGCACCGATCGTCGGCTTGCGCGACTCGACGATGGGCCACCAATGATGACGTTCCTCCTCGGACGCCGAGCCGCGCAGGCCGCGTTCCCCGCCCGGGACCGTCGCCAGATCGGCGAGGTCGGTCCCGGCGCAGAACGCACCCGGCACGCCCGTGATCACGATCGCGACCGTCCGCTCGTCGGCGTCGGCGCGGCCGACGGTCTCGATGAACTCGGCGAGCATCGCGTACGTCATGGCGTTGCGCTTCTCGGGCCGGTCGATCGTGACGATCCCGACCTTCCCGTCGACGTCGTAGCGGATCAGTTGCCGGTTGTCGTCAGCCATGCGATCGACCGTAACCAACGGCTCGCCGCGCGCCGACCGAGCCGACGGTGCCGACGGTGGCGCCACGTCCACGTAGAGTTGCGAGATGAGTTCCTCCGCTCCCAACTCGGGTCGATCTCGACGCGCCGATCTACGTGGCGGGCCACGCCGGCCTGGTCGGCTCGGCGGTCGTCAAGCGGCTGCGCGAGGGCGGGTTCACGAACATCCTCACCGCCACCCGTGGGCAGCTCGACCTGCGCGACCAGTCCGAGGTGTCGCACTGGTTCAAGGCCAACCGGCCGCGAGTACGTCTACCTCGTGGCCGGCACGGTCGGCGGGATCATGGCGAACAGCACGCGGCCGGCCGAGTTCATCTACGACAACATGATGATCCACGGCACCGTCGTCCATGCCGCCAAGGAGTACGACGTCACCAAGCTGCTCTACCTCGGCTCGTCGTGCATCTACCCCCGCGAGGCCACGCAGCCGATCACCGAGGACCAGCTCCTCACCGGCATGCTGGAGCCGACCAACGAGGCGTACGCGATCGCCAAGATCGCCGGCATCAAGCTGTGCCAGGCCTACCGCAAGCAGTACGGCTGCGACTTCATCTCCGCCATGCCGACCAACCTGTACGGCCCGAACGACAACTTCGACCTCACCTCCAGCCACGTGCTGCCGGCGCTGATCCGCAAGTTCCACGACGCCCGCGACGCGGACACCGAGGAGGTCGAGATCTGGGGCACCGGCTCACCGATGCGCGAGTTCCTCCACGTCGACGATCTCGCCGACGCGTGCCTGTTCCTGATGGAGCACTACAGCGACGAGAGCCACATCAACGTCGGCACCGGCATCGACCTGCCGATCCGCGACCTCGCCGAGAAGGTGCGCGACATCGTCTGTCCCGACGCGGTGCTGCGCTTCGACACGTCCAAGCCCGACGGCACGCCGCGCAAGGTGCTCGACGTCACCAAGCTCCGCAACCTCGGCTGGGCACCGTCGATCGACCTCGACACCGGCATCCGCACCACCTACCAGTGGTTCCTCGACCAACAGGCTGCCCACGCCGAACTCCGCGGCGTCGCCCAACCGGTCGCGGTGGGGCCAACTCCGATGTTGGCCACTTCGTGACACGTTCCACGGAGCGTCGAGCGCTCACTCGATGAGCAGTCCGGAGAAGATGAACTCGGTACGGCGGTTCAGAGCGAGGGCCGCGTTGTCGTCGCCGATCGAAAGCAGATCGCTCTCACCCGCCGCCCTCGAGGACAGCCGCATCGGGGAGACGCCCAGATACAGCAAATAGTTGACGACGGCCCGAGCACGCTCGTCGGAGATGGCGAAGTTCGTGACGTCGTCGCCGCGCTGGTCGGCGTGCCCGATGACGACGACAGAGATGTTCGGGAGTGCCTGCATGATCCTGACGACCCGATCGAGCTCGAGTGCGTGATCGGGCAGGATCGCCGCGCCGTTCTCGGGAAAGCGAGCCGAGTTGAGTTCGATGACGCGCACGCCCACCGAGATCGGTACGGCGGGGTTGATCACCATGTTGTCGACCACCTCGACGTCGGGAAATTGGCTGTTCGCCAACGCGAGTGCGCTGAGACGATCCTTCGCCGCCTGTGACGGGACTTGTCCGGCGATCGTCACGGTCTGCGTGTCGAAGATCACGACGAGGGGCAGCGGCGTCCCGTCCGGACTCGTCGGATATCCGGGCGATGTGGCGTCAGGTGGTGTTGCCACGCTTGGCGGCGCGGTCGTCGGGCTGGCGGTGTCAGCGGTCGGGCTGGTGGTCTCGACCGTTGGGACAGTGGTGACCGGCGGGACAGTGGTGACCGACGGCTCGCTCGTCGTCGACGGCACGCTCGTGACTGTCGCCGGGAGCAGCTGACCATCAGTGGTGACCGGCGTCGCCGCGCTGGTGCTCGGCGTGGTGTTGTCGAGCGCACCGGCGGTCGTTGTGCTGCTGTCGAACTCCCGGAGGGTGGTCGTGGTCGAACTCGCGGACGCGCTCGCCGAGCCACTCGACCCGCTGTCCGGCCGCAGCTGCCAGTACACCAGAATTCCCACGATCAGAACGAGACCCGTCGCCGCGATCACCTTCCAGGTCCGCGCGCGCGGGTCGTCGTAACCATCGTCGTCGTCGTAATACATCCCGCTCTCCTCGCCGCCGCCATGTTGCCACGTCGCCGAGCGCGCCGCCAGCCAAGTGTCGACTTCGGTGACGTCGTCAATCGCCGCGCAGCCTGACCCACTCAGGGCGTCATGAGCGCGACGGGGATGTCGAGGCCGGCGTCGGCGCGGACGGTGGCGATGCGGCGACCAGGTTGGACCGCGTCCTTCGGCGGGGAGATCCGGTCGGGGCCGATCAGGTCGCACGCCGCGTCGAGGTCGTCGACGATCAGCACGATGCCCCAGAACGCGGCCGGGCCCGGTTCGATGTCCGGTCGCTCGCACGAGTTCCACGATCAGCCCACCCTGACCCCGTTCGCCGATCCGGTGGAAGCCCTGCCGCATCGAGCCGACCTCGCGGACGCGCCGGAGCTCGTGACCCGGTGGCCTCGGCGATCGATCCGCTCGTCCGCTCGAGATCGGGCGTGAGCACCACGACGTGGTCGAGGCTCGACGCGCCCGAGGCGTGGGCGGCGTAGCTCGGCGCAGCAGCCTCGACCCACTCGGTGTGGAGTCCGTCGATCGACACGCGTCCGGCGTCCGCCCGGACCGCTCAGCGCCCACTGAGCGACCAGCCGATCACCCCGCGCTCGCGATCCGGTGAGACGATTCGCAACGACGTGCCGAGGAGCGGGACGATGCCATCGGGCGACACGGTCAGCCCGATCGAGCGCCACGCCTCGACGTCGCCGGCGATCGTGATCCACTCGGCGCGCACGTCACGACGGACCGTCACGACGTACCCTCACGACACGCCCAGCTGCCAGGTGAAGAACGCCAGCACGTCGGCCTGCTCGTCGGCCTTCTTGCTCACCGGCTTGCCGACGCCGTGACCGGCCCGACCCTCCTGATGGAGCAGGATCGGCCGCTCGCCGATCGACCCCGTCGACGCCTGCAGCAGCGCCGCCATCTTGCGGGCGTGGAGCGGATCGACCCGGGTGTCGCCCTCGGCGGTCCACAGGAACGTCGCCGGATAGCGCGGTGCCGTCGACGACGTGGTGGTACGGCGAGTACGCGTGCAGCCAGGCGAACTCCTCGGCGACGTCGGGGTCGCCGTACTCGTCGGTCCACAGCCGGGCGATCAGGAACTGCGGGAAGCGGATCATGTCGAGCAGCGGCACGCCGCACGACACCGCGGCGCACAGGTCGGGCCGTTGCGTGAGGGCGGCGCCGACGAGCAGCCCGCCGTTCGACCGGCCGTCGATCGCCAGCCGCTCCCGCGACGTGCGCCCGGTCGCGACCAGCCAGTCGGCCGCGGCGTGGAAGTCGTCGAACACGTTCTGCTTGTTGCGCGCGTCGGCCGGCGTCGTGCCACGTCTCGCCGTGCTCGATCCCGCCGCGCAGTCCGGCGATCGCGTACAGCCCGCCTTGCGCGCACCACGCGGCGATCGTCGGCGACCACACCGGCGTCTCGGCGATGGCGAAGCCGCCGTAGCCGTTGAGGATCGTCGGCGTGTCCGGGCCCGGATCGACGTCGGCGCGATGGATGAGGAACATCCCGATCTCGGTCCCGTCGAGCGACGGGTACGTCACCTGGCTGACGGTCAGCGGAGGGATCCCGGCATCCTTCCCGGCGTTCTTCCCGTCGTGCGTCCCGCTTTCCGGGACCGACGACGGAAAGAAGGGCCAGAAGCGGAACGGCGCGTCGAACCCGACGGTGACGACCACGCCGCGGCCCGTCCGGCCGATCGGCCGACATCGACACGACCGACGCCACGCCCGAGTCCCGCCGCATCGCCGATCGGACCGAGCGAACGATCCCTCGCGGAGACCAACGCTCGACCGAGTCGACGGCGTTCGACGTCGCGACGACGAGAATCTCGTCGCCCGCCACCGCCAGTGCGCCGAGCACGACGTCACGTTCCGGCACGACGGTCGTCCACTCGGCGGGGTCCGATCGGATCCGCCGAGCGGCAGCGACGACGACCCGGCCCTTCGGGGCGTCGAGCGTCGTCGTGCCGATCAGCCCCGTTCCCGCGGCGTCGAACGAGAACGTCGACATCACCTCGACGCCGGCGATCACGTCGCGCCATCCGGCGTCGGGCGCGAGACGGTCGAGGACGTGCACGTCGTGGCGACTCCAGCCGACCATCGCGTGCACGAGCACCCACCGACCGTCGGGCGAGAGGTCGACCGACGGGCCACGTCTCGGCGGTGACGTGCTCGGCCCAGACGACCCGGTCGCCGGCGCGGATCGTCGCCGAGTCGATGGGCGAACACCGTGCGGTGGTACTCGTCGCCCTCCGGATACCGGGTGTAGAGGAATCCGGAACCGTCCGGCTCCCAGGCCACGCTGCACGCCCGGGTGTTGGGGATCAGGTCGTCGAGCTCAGACACCGCCCCGTCCGGGCCGACCACGAGCACCCGCAACGTCGAGTTCTCGGTGCCTCCCTCGCTCACACCGAGCGCGACCATCGTGCCGTCGGGCGACGGCTCGAACCAGTCGATCGCCACCGCCGCATCGGCCGCGCCGAGCGCCGGGTCGAACAGGACGACCGGCGACGACCGCGATCGTCGTCGAGCGAGCGCAAGGCCAAGCACGTACTGGTCGGCGCCGGCCAGCCGCTCGGAGGTGAACACACGGTCGCCGCGGACGACCGCCGACATCACGACGGGCAGGCCCATCAACGCGACGAGGCGCTCGTGCCATGCATCCCGGTCGGGACGGGCATCGAGCGCCTGACGGGTGTACCGATTCTGGTCGGCCACCCACTGCTGCACCTCGGGATCGTCGCCGTCCTCCAACCACCGGTAGGGGTCGGCGATGGTGACGCCGTGCAGCGTGTCGGTCACCACCTCACGACGTGTTGGAGGTGGTGGGTTCATCGATCTGCGGGCGTCAGCGACCCATGTTGGGGCGCTTGCCGTGATTCGCCTTCGAACGGCGCATCTTGGCCTTCTTCCTCTTGGTCTTCTTCGACATAGGGGTGCAAGCCTACGGGAGCGACAACACGGTCACTACGCCCGTGTCGCCGTTCACCTCGACCAGCGCGCCGTCGGGGATGCGTTTGGTGGCGTCGGTCGCCGACACCACACACGGGATACCGAGTTCGCGGCTGACGATGATCGCGTGGCTGAGCGGCGCGCCGACGTCGACGACCACGCCCGCCGCCGGCACGAACAGCGGGGTCCACGACGGGTCGGTGATCGGCGCGACCAGGATGTCGCCCGGTTCCAGCGACGGTCGGGTCGTGCGAGTCGGTCACGACGCGGGCGATCCCCTTGGCGATGCCCGGACAGCCCGGCACGCCTTGCACCGATTCTCCTTCGACCACCGGCGTGATCTGCGACCGCATCGCGCCGGGGTACGACGACATGTCGGGGCGTGCGCCGGCGAACAGGAACGGCTCCTGCAGCGCTGCCACCTCGTGGAGCAGCGCCTCGCGCTCGCGCAGTTCGTCGGTGAACTTCCCCGGGTCGACGACGGCCTCGCGCAGCTCGTCGCGGCGGAGCAGGCCGAAGTCGGTGTGGAGGTGGAACGTGCCGTCGGCCACCCGGCGGTGGCCGAACTCGTGGAATGCCATCCGCCACTCGTGGATCAGCTTGACGCAGTTCGTCTTCGTCCGCTCGCGGCCCGGCATGAACACCGTCGCCGAGTGCAACGCGGCCCGGAACTGCGCCTGCGTCTCCGGGTCGCCGTCGAGCATCGCCGCGATCTCGTCGCCGAGGGCCTCACGTTCGGCCGCCCGGTCGGCGTTGTGGACGAGCGGCGACGCCGCCGGATCCGACAACCGCATCCGATCGATCGCTGCCAGTGCGAGATCGGGTTCGGTCTCCCACGTCGGCGAGCGGGTCTCCCATTCGTTCGGGCCACGGCAGCCGTAGTGGTACGTGAAGTCGGCGAAGCGGGCGAGGAACGCGGCGACGTCCTCGTCGTCCGACCGATCGAGGAGCCGAGCGTGGAGGCCGTCGTAGCCGGTGTCGAACAACGCCGTCAGCGACGGCGAGTCGGCGACCATCCGCCCGAGGTCCCACATCGACCATCGACGGCGCGGCCGACTCGACGTCGCCCAGGCCGGCGAGCAGCTTCAGCACGGCCGTGGGCTGGCCGACGGCGTTGCACACCGCCGTGATGATCCCGAGCGGCAGCGTGGCGAGGAACGTCACGAAGATGTGCTCGCCGAACAGCGTCTCGAAGTGCGCGTCGGCGAGGCGGAGGGCGTACTCGACGAGCTCGGCGTCGGACATCGCGGCGAGGTCCGGGCGCGATGAACGCAGGCCGTCGACCATCCGCTCGTGCTGCCAGGACGTCGGGCAGGTCGGGTGTGGTGAGCACCCAGCCGAACGTCTCGGCGATCTTCGCGGTGAGTTCCGGTCGGTCGAAGCCGGGCTTCACCACGAACTCCGGCACGCCCGGCGCATCCCCGAAGAACGCGTCGTCGATGTCCTTGGCCGTCATGTTCGGCGCGCGGTGACCGAGCATCCGCAGCGCACTGGCGTTGAGGTAGGCGTAACCGCCGGTGATCCCGAGGAACACGCACTCGTCGTCGGGCAGCTCGTCGGGCGTCATCACGCCGATGCGGTAGTAGGCGTTGCGGAATCCCATCTCCGAACCGCCGAGCACCCGGCCGTGTTCGGGATCGTCGTGCTGGAAGTAGAAGAACGACAGCGGCGCCACCGGATCGGGGAACACCTCGCCCACATTGGCCCGGGTGTAGAAATCCCACTCGTCGCTCAGGTCGGTCTCGACCAACCACTTGTCGACCATCGTCCCCCTCGTTCCCGGTGTGTGCGGTGTCCCCGTCGACCGCGCCCCCACGGGTCGGCCGATCCGAGACTGTAGTGCGATGGCGGAGTACGGTCGCCGCCCATGGGGATGACATCGATCACAGGGACCGTCGCGCCGGGCTTCGAAGCGGTGCGCGACGCGTTCGAGCAGAACTTCCGCGGGCCCGACGAGGGCGGCCAGGGTGACGTCGGGGCGTCGGTCGCGCTCACCGTCGACGGCGAGATGGTCGTCGACCTGTGGGGCGGCACCGCCACGTTCGACGACGGTCCGAGCGACTGGCAGGAGGACACGATCATCAACGTCTGGTCGACGACGAAGACGATGGCGGCGCTGTGCTGTCTGATCCTCGCCGACCGCGGTGAACTCGACCTGTACGAACCGATCGCCACGTACTGGCCCGAGTTCGCGGCGAACGGCAAGGAGATCGATCGCGACGCGTCACGTGCTCAGCCACTCGGCCGGCCTGTCGGGCTGGGACGAGCCGCTGACCGCGGAGGACATGCTCGACCACGACAAGGTCGTCGCGCTCCACGCCGCGCAGGCGCCGTGGTGGGAGCCGGGCATCGCCTCCGGCTATCACGCGATCAGCCAGGGATTCCTGCTCGGCGAGATCGTCAAGCGCGTGTCGGGCCGTTCGCTCGGCACGTTCTTCGCCGACGAGGTGGCCGGGCCGCTCGGCGCCGACTTCCACATCGGTACCGGGCCCGAGCACGACGCCCGGGTCGCCCACGTGATCCCGCCGCCGAGGCGGCCATCTCGACGGTCGACCGGTCGACCTCGACCCGACTCGATCGCCATGCGCACGATGATGAATCCTGCCGCTCGCCGCCGAGTACTCGTCGACGAAGGAATGGCGGCGGGCCGAGATCCCCGCGGCCGGCGGTCACGGCAACGCCCGTTCGGTGGCGCTGTGCCACACGCCGACCGCGTGCGGCGGGTCGGCGCGCGGTGTCACGCTGCTGTCCGAGGAGGGCGTGGCGCGCATCTTCGACGAGCAGATCCGCGGCGTCGACCTCGTGCTCGGCGCCGAGGTCGTGCTCGGCATGGGCTACGGCCTGCCCGGCCCGATGCTGCCCGTACCCAACCCGCGCACGGCGTTCTGGGGCGGGTGGGGCGGCTCGCTGGCGATCATCGACGTCGACGCGAGGATGAGCTTCAGCTACGTGATGAACAAGATGGGCGAGGGCACCACCGGCGACACCCGCGGCGCCGGACTCCTCATGGCCGCCTACGGCGCGTTGATGTCGGCGAGCTGACCCGCTTCGCCAGTTCAGCCGGCGGTCCAGGCGAGGAGGTCGTCGGCGGACATCGTGTTGATGATCCGGTCGATCGGGCACCTCGCGTTCGGCGGCCCGGTCGCAGCCGTGCGGCTGCCACTCGAGCTGGCCGGTGGCGTGCGCGTCGGAGTCGATCGAGAACCAGCAGCCGTACTCGATCGCCACGTCGAGCAACTCGCGCGGCGGGTCGAGACGCTCGGGCCGGCAGTTGATCTCGACCGCCGTGCCGAACTGGGCGCAGGCCGCGAACACGTAGTCGGCGTCGAACTCGCTCGGCGGGCGCCTGCCGATCATCCGGCCCGTGCAGTGGCCGAGGATGTCGACGTGCGGAGACGCCACGGCGAGCACCATCCGCTCGGTCATCTGCGCCTTGTCCATCCGCAGCTTCGAGTGCACGCTCGCGACGACGACGTCGAGTCGCTCCAACATGTCGTCGGCGAGATCGAGGGCACCGTCCTCGAGGATGTCGACCTCCATGCCGCACAGGATCCGGAAGTCGTGCCCGGCCGCGGCGATGTCGGCGTTGATCGAGGCGATCTGGTCGAGCTGCTCGGTCAGCCGTTGCCGGTCGAGACCGTGGGCGATCGTGAGGCGGGCGGAATGGTCGGTCTGCACCATGTACTCGTGGCCGAGCGCCATCGCCGTCGCCGCCATCGCCTCGATCGGTGGCGCCGCCGTCGCTCCACGTGGAGTGCAGGTGGCAGTCGCCCTTCAGCGCGTCGCGGTAGACCTGGCCGGCCTCGGTGATCGACACCTGCGACTCGGCCTCGATCTTGGCGAGATACGTCGGCTCCTCGCCGTTGAGCGCCTGGGTGATCACCGCCGCCGTCGACGACCCGATGCCGTCGAGGTCGGTCAGCGTGTCGCGCCGTCGCCCGGTCGGCGAGTTCGTCGGGCGGCGTGTTGCGGACCACGTCGAGCGCCCGAGTGAACGCCTTGGCCTTGAAGCCGGTGTCGTGGGCCCGGTCGAGGCAGTGGATCACCCGCAGCAGGGCCTGCTCCGGCGTCATCTCGACCGTCATCACGGCGATCGTACCCGCCCCGCCGTCGACGCTCCCGCGGAGGGTCGACGGACCCGACGGCCTACCATCAGCCGTATGCCTTTGACCGGAGAGTACGAACCGAGCACTGCCGACTGGGTCCGCAACCAGGTGGAGACCTACGAACGCACCGGTGGCAAGGAAGCCAACACACTGCGCGACAGCGGCATCCCGGTGATCATCGTCACGACGAAGGGCGCGCAGTCGGGCAAGCTCCGCAAGTTCGCCCTGATGCGCGTGGAACACGACGGCGAGTACGCGCTCGTCGCGTCGATCGGCGGCGCGCCCAAGAATCCGAGCTGGTACCACAACCTCGTCGCCGAGCCGCTCGTGATGATCCAGGACGGCCCCGAACCGCACGACTTCATCACCCACATCGCCGAGGGCGAGGAGCGGGCCACATGGTGGGAGCGCGGCGTCGCCGTGTTCCCCACGTACACCGAGTATCAGGCGAAGACCGACCGCATCATCCCGGTCTTCGTCGCCACCCCGGTCTGACGCTGGCAGGGCACGGGAACGCGGTCGGCGCGTCCGATGATCTGGACCGACAGCAGTCGGAAGGCCCGCTCGCGGGCGACCGCGGGTTCGGTGGGATCGACGACGACAGCCATCGCGATCGCGCTGGCGTCGACGGCGCGTCCGGCGGCGAGCAGGTCGTTCAGCAGGTCGGCTGGGACGTGTTCGATGCCGTCGCGTTCGAGGATCTCGGCGAAACGGCGGAGGATGTCGGGGGAGGATGTCCGTTCCATGTCTTCGACGGTACGGATCCGGGAGGTCCAACGCTAGCGATTGTTACTGCTCATGAACATCAGTTACCCTGTTGCTCATGAGGTATCTGTGTCATGGGTAGCCTGCGCGACCTCGACATCCGCCATCTCGTGGCCCTCGACGCCGTGGCGTCGGAAGGGACGTTCGCCCGTGCCGCCGATCGGTTGGGCTACACGCAATCCGCCGTCAGTCAGCAGATCGCTTCGCTGGAACGCATCGTCGGCGAGAAGGTGTTCGATCGACCGGGCGGCCCGCGACCGGTCGAGCTCACCCCGATC
Organism: Ilumatobacteraceae bacterium; assembly: GCA_963801795.1. GTDB lineage: Bacteria > Actinomycetota > Acidimicrobiia > Acidimicrobiales > Ilumatobacteraceae > Sva-07. The sequence continues at coordinate 196,705 of CAWDFZ010000009.1, read as the reverse complement.
GGCGCCCATCTCCTCGAACACGGCCGGCTCCTGCTCGCCCAACTCGATGTGATCGGCGACGAACTCGACCGGTTCCGCAGCGGAGACGTCGGCCGCCTGCGCGTCGGCACGTTCCAGAGCATCTCGGCGACGATCCTGCCGTTGCTGGTCGGGCCGATGCGGGCGCGCCATCCGAACCTCGAGATCACCGTGTTCGAGAGCGACATCGACGTCGACCTGACCGAGCGGCTGGCGATCGGCGAACTCGACGTGAGCTTCGTGGTCGGCAACGTCGACCCGCAGTTCGAGTCGCGCCACGTGCTCACCGATCCGTTCGTGCTCCTGGCCCGCCCCGGGCAGTTCCCACCCGGGCACGTGCCGATCGCCGACCTTGCCAACGAGCCACTGATCGGCCAGCACGAGAATTCGTGCCAGCTCATCAACGAGGCCGGTCTGCGCTCGGTCGGCCTCGATCCCTCCTACGTGTTCCGCACGAACGACAACGGTGCGGTGGCGGCGATGGTGCGCGTCGGGATGGGCGTGGCCGTGATGCCCATGTTGTGCACCGAACCGGAGGACAAGCGCATCGCTCTGCATCCGCTGATGCCCGCGATCCCAGCGCGTGAGATTTCCATCGCATGGCGGGCGGGCCGCACCCTCGCTCCGGCCACGGCGCACTTCGTCGAGTTGGCGGTGGAGATGAGCGCCACGGTCGCCACCCGTCACTCCGCCTGAGCCGGAGCCCCCGACCCGCGCCGGTCAGCGAGCCCAGATCGGTCGGCCGCGCTGGTCGATCTCGTCGAGCAGGACGATCGTCTCGGCCGCGCGGACGCCCTCGATCTGCTGGAGTTCGTGGAGTGCCACGTCGCGGAGATGCGCGAGCGAATCGGCCCGCACGAGCGCGATGAAGTCGAACTCGCCGGTCGCCACGCCGAGCCATTCCACGCCCGGCAGCGCGCGCAGTTGCTCGCGCAGGTCGCGCCAGAGGCCCTGCCGCACGTTGATCAGCACCAGCGCGGCGACGGTCAGGCCGACCGCGGCCGGGTCGACGCGCGCGGTGAACCCGGCGATGACCCCGCCGTCGACGAGCCGATCGAAGCGGTGATACGCCGTCGCCCGGCCGATGCCGATCTGCTCGGCGAGCGCCGGTGCCGTCATCCGGCCGTCGGCGCGGAGGAGGTCGATCATCCGCTGATCCACGTCGTCCAGCTCGATCATCGAGACGATCGTATCCGAATCTGCCGTATCGGGGCCTCGATCGTCTGGAATTTCCCGAGATGACGAGGCGAACGGCGGAATCGGGGAATCCTGAGGGGCATGGGATCGACCATCGCCGCGCAACGAACCACCGAGCCACCGCCGGCGTATCAGGCGCGCCGTGACGAACTCGCCGCGCTCGCCGCGGGAGTCGACGAACTCCCGGTCGTGATCGACTACACGGACGTCGAACACGGGGTGTGGGCGGCGGTGTCGGACGCGCTCCATCCGCTGTGGGATCGGCACGCGGCGACCGGCGTGCTCGCCGCACGGGACGTGCTCGACCTGCCGACCGACCACGTGCCGCAGCTGATCGATGTCGACGCCTGGCTCCGCCCGCTGACCGGGTTCGGCTACCGAGCCGTCGATGGCATCCTGCCCGGCGGCGACTTCTTCCGGGCGCTCGCGCGGCGCATCGTTCCCCTCGACGCAGTACGTGCGCTGGGAGGGCTCGCCGCTCTACACGCCCGAGCCCGACGTGATCCACGAGGTGATGGGGCACGGCAACTGCCTCGCCTGCCCCGAGATCGCCGACCTGCACCGGCTCGCCGGCGCGGCGATCGGACGGCTCGAAGGTGAGCGGTCGCGGGCGATGATCGGGGACGTGTTCTGGTTCACCGTCGAGTTCGGCGTGGTGATCGAGCACGGCGAGCCGAAGGCGTACGGCACCGGCCTGCTCAGCTCGCCGGGCGAACTCGACTGGTTCGCCGACCATGCGGAGCTGCGACCGATCGACATCGTGGAGATGGCGACACTCGACTACGACATCGACCACTACCAACCGGTGTTGTTCGCCGGCGAGTCGCTCGCCCACGTGCACGACGTGATCGGCGGCTTCCTCGCCGACGCCACCGACGACTCGATCGACCGCCTTCTCGCCAGCGCCTGACGCCGGCCGCACGGGCGTCGCTACAGGTTGCCGCGGCGTTCCTGTTCCTTCTCGATCGACTCGAACAGCGCCTTGAAGTTGCCCTCGCCGAAGCCGGTCGCGCCGCCGCGCTGGATGATCTCGATGAACACCGTCGGGCGATCGGTGATCGGTTCGGTGAACAGCTGCAGCAGGTACCCGTCGGGTCTCGTGGTCGACGAGGATGCCCAGCTCCTCGATGTCGCCCCACGGCACCTCGCAGATGGTTGAGCCGGCTGCGCACGTCGCGGAAGTACTCGTCGTTCGCCTCGAGGAAGCGCACGCCCCGCCCGCGCAGGCTGCTGATCGCCCGCACGATGTCGCTCGTGCCGAGCGCGATGTGCTGCACGCCCGGGCCGCGGTACGTGTCGAGGTACTCCTGGATCTGGCTGCGCTTCAACCCGGCGGCGGGCTCGTTCAGCGGCATCGTCACACCGGAGCCGTTGGTGACCACGGTCGAGCGCAGCGCGCTGTACTCGGTGGCGATCTGGTGCTCGTCGAAGTGTCGCAGCTGGGTGAAGCCGAGCGATCTCGTAGAACGCGACCCACTCGTCGAGCTTGCCGACCTCGACGTTGCCGACGACGTGGTCGATGCGTTCGAGTCCGACCGGCGTGCCGACCGGTTCGGGCGGCAGATCGGTCGTGACGTAGCCGGGGCAGTAGTAGCCGAGGTAGTCGCGGCGGTCGACGAACGTGTGCTTGGTCTCGCCGTACGTGCCGATCGCAGCGAGGCGCAGCGTGCCCTGGTCGTCGGTCAACTCGTACGGCTCGCGGACCGAGCGGGCCCCGCGGGCGAGCGCCGCCTCGTAGGTCGCGGTCGCGTCGTCGACGACGAACGCCAGGTCCTGGGCACCGTCGCCGTGCTCGCGCACGTGGCTCCAGATCGGCGAGTCGGGCGTCAGGCCCGCGGTGACGACGAAACGGATGTCGCCCTGTTCGAGCAGGTACGACGCGACGTCGTCGCGACCGGTCTCCGGGCCGGCGTAGGCGGTGACCCGGAACCCGAAGGCCGCGGTGAGGAACCCCGCCGTGGCGCGTGCGTTGCCGACGTAGAACTCGAGCGAGTCCCACCCCTTCAGGTGGGAGGCCGGAGCGAGCGTGGTGCCGTCGACGGCGGTCATGCGAGTGCCTCCTGATCGATCGGATCGCCCGCTGACCACTGTACCGACCGGAGCGCAGATCAAGGCGCCGCGGATCCGGCCGCGGCGTCAGCTGCCGCGACCACCAGGGCGCGGCGGGCTCAGCTTGAGCACGTCCGGCATCAGCGCCGATCGACGCCGGGCCGTCGAACCGCAGTCGACCACTGCGCAGCGCAGCGGCGAGCGGAATCCGGCCGAGCCACACCTGGTAGAGCGACGAGACGTCCGAGGAGATCGTGAGGTCGATGGGATAGCCCGGGTCGGTGTTGCACATCGATGGACCGGTGCCGTCGTCGACGAGCCAGTAGCGCCGCTTGTCATCGGTGAAACGGACATGGAAGACGTGCCGCCCGGCCGCCAGCATCGACGTGTCGAGGCCCATGTGGATCCACCAGACGAGCAACTCGGCGTCGAGTTCGTCGGGGTCAGGTTCGTCGAACGTCCACTTCGCGCCCCATCCGCCGAGCCCGAACACGACGGGCTCGAGCTCGCGACCGGCGTCGGTGAGCAGGTACTCGCCGTCGACGCGGACGACGATGCCGCCGCGTTCGAGCATGCGCAGGCGTTGTGTCAACAGGCTGCGCGACAGACCGGGCAAGCCCCGCGCGAGATCGTTGAAACGGGTCGCCCCGATCAACATGTCGCGCACGATCATCAAGCGTCCATCGTTCGCCGAGCAGATCGAGCGCCCGTGAGATCGGGCAGTACTGGCCGTAGCCGCTGTGTCGCCATGCCGATGCGCCTCCTTCCCTTGGACGCCTGTACCGAGCGTAGTCGTCCGGGCAGCCACGCACCGGTCCAAGATTTGTACTGGTCGACACACACGGTCATCCGTACGTTCGATCGACATGACCATCACCGAATCCCGAATTGACACAGACACCTCTCACCGACGACGTTGTCCGACCTCGCCACGCGGGTCGGACTCGACCTCGCCGCCGACGTGGCAGCGAACGATGTCGCCGGCACGATCTCCCACGCCGCCTTCGACCGGCTCCGCGCCGACGGCATCACCAGCGCGCTCGGTTCCCCGCGAGTTCGGAGGCGGCGGCGCGACGTATGCCGAGATGGCGGACGCGCTCCGCACGATCGCCACTCACGATCCGTCGACGGCCGTCGCACTCTCGATGCACACCCACCTCGTCGCCTTCCAGGTGTGGCGGCACCACCACGGGCATGGACGCCGAGCCCGTCTTCCGCAAGGTCGTCGACGGTCCAGCCGTGCTCGTCAGCACCGGAGCATCCGACTGGGTCGGCTCGAACGGCACCGCCGGAAGGTCGACGGCGGGTATCGCGTCTCCGCGCGCAAGGCCGAACGCCAGCGGCTGCGAGGTCGGCAACGTCCTCGTGACGAGCATTCGCTGGGACGACGCGCCCGACGGCCCGCAGGTTCTCCACTGCGCGGTTCCGTTGGCCGCCGACGGCGTGCGCATCGAGTTCACCTGGGACACGCTCGGGCTGCGCGCGACCGGGTCCCACACGGTCGTGCTGGACGACGTGTTCGTCCCCGACGCCGCGATCTCGCTCATGCGGCCGGCCGACGTCTGGCACCCGTGTGGAACGCCATCATGGGCGCAGCGCATGCCGCTGATCGCGTCGGCGTATCTCGGCATTGCCGACGCCGCGGTCGACGTTGCGGTCCGGGCGAGCGCCGGCAGGACCGAACCGCACGTGCACCAGCTGCTCGGCGAGATGCTCGACGCCCACATCACGGCGACCGACGTCGTCGCCGCCATGGTCGAGTCGGCCGACGACCTGCACTTCGACAACACCGACCAGCACGCCAGCCGGACGCTGAGCCGCAAGACGGTCGCCGCTGAAGCGATGATCGCCACGGTTCGACTGGCGATCGAGGCCACGGGTGGGTTCGGCTACTCGCGCAGCAGCGAACTCGAACGGCTCTACCGCGATGTGCACGGCGTGCTGTTCCACCCGCTCCCCCGGGCCAAGCAGACGACGTTCACGGGCCGCGTCGCCGCCGGCCTCTCCCCGCTCTGACGTCGCGGGGTCAGGCCAACGCGACGGTTGCTGCGGCGAGTGTCGCGGGCCTAACCCCGCACAGCTCTGCTCGAGGGATGACCGACTTGCTGATCGAGTCGCGGACGATCGAGGATCGTCTCCGGCGAGCGCTGCCCTCCGACGTCGACTACGCATCGGCGCGACTCCACGACGAGCGCTCCGAGCATCTGCGGGTGCGGCGCAACGAGCTGGAGCCGATCTTCACCGAGTTCGACACCGGCGTGATGATCTCGATCTGGGACGGCGGTGGCCTCGGCTACGCGGCCACCGCCGACCTGAGCGACGCCGGTCTCGCGGCGGCCGTCGAACGGGCCCGGCACTGGGCATCGGTCACCGCCGGCGCGATGGTGACGACCACCCCGCCGTCCGATCACGCCACCGGCGAGTACCGCTCGCCGGTCGAGGTCGACTGGGAGACCCTCCCGCTCGACGACCGCCTCGAACTCCTGCACCAGCAGTCGCGGCTGCTCGGCATCGACGATCGGATCGTCGACTGGAACGCATCACTCGTCAAGCGTGAGGTCGACACGTTGCTCGTCACGTCCGGCGGCGGACGCATCGAGCAGCGCTTCCGCTTCGTCTACCCCGGCCTGCAAGGCGGTCGCCAACGAGGGCATCAACACCCAGACCCGCACGTACGGCGCCGGCGCGTTCTGCGGCCAGGGTGGCGCCGAGGTGCTGGGTCGTCACGGCTTCGGCGACTCGGCCTCCCGGATCGCCAATCAGGCGCATCGAACTGCTCGACGCCCCGAACTGCCCGAGCGGCACGATGGACCTGCTGCTCGCCCCCGACCAGATGGTGCTGCAGATCCACGAGTCGATCGGTCACCCGCTCGAACTCGACCGGATCCTCGGCGACGAGCGCAACTACGCCGGCACCAGCTTCGTCACCGCCGACATGTTCGGCACGTTCCAGTACGGCTCCGAACTGCTGAACGTCACGTTCGACCCCACCGTGCCGGGTCAGCTCGCCAGCTACGGCTACGACGACGACGGCACGCCGGCGACCCGGCGAGCACCTGATCGAGAACGGCATCCTGCGTGCGCGGGCTCGGCGGAGCGGTGTCGCAGGAGCGCACCGGCCTCGCCGGAGTGGCCAACTCGCGGGCCTCGGGCTGGAACCGCCCGCCGATCGACCGCATGGCCAACCTCAACGTCGAGCCGGGCGAGTCGACGTTCGACGAACTGATCGCGTCCGATCGAGCACGGCGTGTACCTGCAGACCAACACGTCGTGGTCGATCGACGACAGCCGCAACAAGTTCCAGTTCGGCTGCGAGTACGGGCAGCTGATCGAGAACGGCGAGATCGTCGGCACGGTCCGCAACCCGGGCTACCGGGCGATCTCGCGCACGTTCTGGCGCAACCTGCGCGGCGTCGGCGACGCCGCCACGCTTCAAGGTGATGGGCACACCGAACTGCGGCAAGGGCGAACTCAACCAGATGGTCGGCACCGGCCACGCCTCGCCGGCCTGCCTGTTCGGCGACGTCGAGGTGTTCGGAGGCGAAGCATGAGCCCGGCACGGTCGTGCAGCCGGGACGACCAGGCGTACTTCGACGAGCTGGTCACCGCGGCGACGGCCGGCCTCGTCGGTGACGAGGTGCTGCTCGCCAACATCAGCGGCGAGCGGACCGACTTCATCCGGTTGAACAACAACGACGTCCGCCAGGCCGGCACCGTCGACCAGCGCCGCCTCACCGTCGACCTCATCGAGGGACGGCGCCACGTCGCCGGCGGCATCACCCTCACCGGCGAGCGCTCGACCGACGACGCCCGCATCGTCACGCTGCTCGCCCAGCTGCGCGAGCAGCGCCGTCACGTCGCCGACGATCCGTTCCTGCTCTACAACGAGACGCCGACGTCGACCGAGCGCATCGAGCGCGGCGCGATCCCCGAACCGGCCGCCGCACTGGCGCGACATCCGGCGCGGCGGCGAGGGCCACGACCTCGTCGGCATCTACGCGGCCGGCGACACGTTCGCCGGGTTCGGCAACTCCCTCGGCCAGCGCAACTGGTTCCAGACCGCGACGTTCAACCTCGACTGGTGCTTCTACCTCGAGGCCGACAAGGCGGCGAAGAACCTGTACGCCGGCTTCGACTGGAGCGACGAGCTGTTCGACCGCAAGATCGACTGGTCGACGCGCCAGCTCGCCGCGCTCGACCGGGCACCGATGAACCTCACGCCCGGCGAGTACCGCACCTACCTCGCGCCGCGGGCGATGGAGGAGTTGGTCCAGCTGCATGTCGTACTACGGCGCGTTCGGCCGGCGGGCCCACGAGACCACGCCAGACGCCGTTGCTGCGGATGGTCGTCGACGACGTGGCGCTGTCGCCGCTGGTCGTCGATCGCCGAGGACACCGCCGGCGGTGTGGCGCCGAACTTCCAGTCGGCCGGTTTCATCCGTCCCGACTCGGTGCCGCTGGTCGTCGACGGTCGTTACACCGACACGCTGGTCTCGCCGCGCTCGGCGCAGGAGTACGGCGTGCCGACGAACGGCGCCGGCGACGGCGAGTATCCCGAGTCGCTGGCGCTCGCGCCCGGCACGGTGTCGACCGCGAACGTCAGCGAGGCGCTCGGTACCGGACTGTTCGTCGGCAACCTGTGGTACACGAACTTCTCCGACCGCGCCGCCTGCCGGACGACGGGGATGACCCGGTTCGCGACGTTCTGGATCGACGACGGCGAGATCGTCGCGCCGGTCAACGTGCTGCGCTTCGACGACACCGCGTTCCACCTGCTCGGCGACAAGCTCGAGGGCCTCACCGACGAGGCCGAGGTGCTCCTCGACGCGTCCACCTACGTCGAGCGGTCCACCGACAGCAACCGCCTCCCCGGCGCCCTCGTCACCGCCATGCGCTTCGTGCTGTGTAGCCGAACAGGATTAGTTGCGTTCGCAAGTATTTCTGCTACAGCTTCGCAGGTCATGAGTTCTCCCGTCGTCCAGACCGTCCCGCTGGGGTTCCAGTGGCCGACCGTCGACCCGTTCCTGTTCTGCGTCCACCACCTCGACCACTACCCCGCCGGCAACGCCGACCTCGGCCCGGTGGCACCGCTCGACGGCCGCCCGATCGGCAACGACTTCGAGGGCATCGACGGCTGGCGCATGTACCACGGCAGCACCGTGCCCGGCTTTCCCGTCCACCCCCACCGTGGCTTCGAGACGATCACGTTCGTCCGTCAGGGCCTCATCGACCACGCCGACTCGATGGGTGCCGCCGCCCGCTACGGCCGCGGCGACGTGCAGTGGATGACCGCCGGCAAGGGCATCCAGCACGCCGAGATGTTCCCGCTCCTCGACCGCGACGGCCCGAACACGGCCGAACTGTTCCAGATCTGGATCAACCTGCCGGCCGCCGACAAGATGGTCGAGCCCCACTTCACGATGCTGTGGGACCACGACATCCCGCGCCACGTCGTCACCGACACGCACGGTCGCACCGCCGAGATCACCGTGATCGCCGGCACGCTCGCCGGCCACGAACCGCCGGCGCCACCGCCGCAGCTCGTGGGCGTCGCGTCCCGAGGCCGACGTCGCGCTGTGGCACGTCGTGCTCGATCCGGGCGCGATCGTGGACGATGCCGACCGCATGCGTTCGACGACACCGTCCGCGTGCTCTACGTCTTCGAGGGCGATGGGCTCACGATCCACAATCCCGCGGGCGAAGGTGAGACGGTGGGCGGTCCGACCGGCGTGGTGGTCGACGCGCAGCAGGCGGTCACGCTCACGGCATCGGCGCACACCGAGGTCCTCGTGATGCAGGGGCGTCCCGATCGGCGAGCCGGTCGCACAGCAGGGACCGTTCGTGATGAACACCCACGACGAGATCCTCGAGGCGTTCGCCGACTACCGCCGCACGCAGTTCGGCGGCTGGCCGTGGGACCGCGACGACCCGACGCACGGTGCCACCGGTGGCCGGTTCGCCCGCCACGCCGACGGCCGCGTCGAAGAAGCCGTCGCCGTCTGACCGCATTCACGTCCCGTTTGCGCCCGCCGGGACCGCCCGGTACGGTCGATGGCGGGCTCTCGCCCGATCGGGGGCCCGGTCCACCCGCCCGCTCAACGATCAGGACGTCCACCATGAAGAAGCTCCTTGCCCTCCTTGCCCTCCTCGCCGTCGTCGCCTCGGCCGTCGCCGCCATCAGGCGTGACGACCTGAAGGCCGACGCCAACCGCGCCGCCAGCGCCGCGACGAACGCCGCCAAGGCTGCCAAGGACAAGGTCCGCCCCAGCGCGACCGACGAAGCATTCGACGAGATCACCAAGGATCTGAGCGACGTCACGAGCTGACACCGAGGCCGACGAACGGCCACTGTCACACCCCGCGTTCATCCTGTTCAGCAGGACCTTCGAAAGGGGAATCACATGCTCGTACTCGTCGCAACCAACGAAACCCAGGGACAGTCACCCGACGACTACTCCCACACGGTCGCGGGCGAACTGGTCACCGCCGTCGTCACCGAGTGCGAGTCCAAGGACTGCGGCTGCGAGCGCGGCTTTCCGGGACTGGCCAGCGCGTTCGCCACCACGACGGCGCAGGTCGTCGACCTCCCCCATCTGACCGACGCCGACCTGCGAGGCGCGCTCTTCGACTACCTCGTTCGTGGCGGGTGGCTCGACCTCCTGCGCGACGAACCCGATGTCGAGATGATCATCGAGGACATGATCGACGAGCACGTCGATGCCATCGCCGCGGTGTGTGCCCGCTGCCCGGTCGGCACCATCGTCGAACGTGCAGGACCACTGGTGTTCACGCGCTCGATCCCGTTCGCCGCCTGACACGCTCGCCGTCCGCCGATGCTCGTGCCGGACACGGGCCCGCATCACCGTCCGAATCGCGGCGATCACCTAACGTCGGCGCCATGGCAGCGGCGCTGGCGCTCGTGGCGGCATTCCTGTTCGCGCTCGCCGCGACGCTGCAGCAGAAGGGTGCGCTCAACCTGCCGTCGGTTTCGCTCGCCGAACCGTCCTCGCTGCTCAAGCTGCTCGGCCAGACGATGTGGGTGCTCGGCACCACGGCGATGCTCATCGGCTATGTGGTCCAGGCGGCGGCGCTCGACCGTGGACAGGTCTCGATCGTCCAACCGCTCCTCGTCACCACGGTCGTGTTCGCGCTGCCGCTCGGCCACTACCTGACTCAACAACACGTGGGTCGCCGGGAGATCGGCGGCGCATTCGTGATCATCGTCGGCTTGGTGCTGTTCACGGTCTTCGGCCATCCGGCTGACGGCAACGAGAACGCGCCGGGCTCGAGTTGGCTGTTCGTCATCGTGCTCGTCGCCATCGTGTCGGGCGTGGTGCTCAGCTTCGCCGGGCGCAGCGGTCCGTCGATGAAGGCCGCCCTCTACGGCTCCGTCGCCGGGGTGCTGTTCGGGCTCTCGGCGTCGCTCACCAAGCCCACCCTCGACTACCTCGAAGGTGGGGTCGGCGAGATGCTGTCGCACTGGGAGCCGTACGTCGCTCGCGGTCGTCGGGATCCTCGGATTCGTGATCCAACAGATCTCGCTCGGCACCGGCCGCCTGGCGCCGTCGGTGGCGACCGTGTCGACCGTCAACCCGGTCGTGTCGATCCTGATCGGCACGTTCCTCCTCGACGAACGCCTGAGCCGGCCGACCTGGCACGTGGTCGTGGCGATCGTCGGGCTGATCCTCGCCCTCGGCGGAGCGGTGGTGATCTCGATGGCGACCGAAGGCGCGGCCGGACGAATCCCGCTCGCGCGCCGCCGGCTCGACAACGCGACCGACGCCGGCGCCCGCCTGACCGCCGGCGCTGACGTCGAGCGCTCGAGCGACGTCAGCGCACCGGTCGCCGAACGAGCGCGGGCGCCGGCCGACCGGGGCGCGGAGGGTGTCGTTGAGCCAGGCGATGCGCTCACGCATCAGGTCGAGGCCCGGGCTGCGGCGGGCACGGCTGCACCTCCGACCGGGGCCGGTCGAACACCATGTGCTGCGGATCGCCCGGGTCGTAGACGGGCCAGGCCGGACGGCCCGGCGAGTCGGGCACGCCCGACACCGCGAAGGCGAACCAGCGGTCGCCCATCTCCCGGGCGAGCAGGTGGAAATCGCCGGCGACGGGCAGGAGCGGGATCTGGCGCGTCGAACACGTAGAAGATCTCGGCCGCGTGGTACGCCCCGGCGCGCTGCTTCTTCGACGGCGGCACGGCCCGGAAGTGGTACCGGTACACGGGGTGGCCACCGGCCGCGTGCTGGCGCGACGCATGGTCGACGTGGACCCCGAACATGTGGTCGCCGAGCTCGGCTTCGACAGCGTCGTCGTCGAGCACCGCGAGGCCGGGATAGGCGGCGACCAACCGGTCGACGTGCTCAGGTGTCGGGTACGACCGTTCGAAGGTCGCACGGGCATCGGCCACCGTCACCTCGGCGTCGGTCTGCGGGCGTTCGAACTCGCCGCCGGCCGGGTGCACGAGCCCGACGAACAGTGACGCCTCGTTGGCGTTGTAGCCGATCAGCAACGGCACCGACGCCTGGACCTCGTCGCTGAACGCCGACATCGGGGTGCAGGGCAGGATCACGTCGTCGACCACCGGGTAGAAGTAACGGCCCCATTCCGGGATGCGCCCGGTACAGCTCGTACAGCTCGTCCGGCTCCATCGTCCGCAGCCGGGCGACCTGCCCCGCGGTCGGCCCGACGGCGAGCGTCGCGAACTCGACCGCGGCATCCTCGGCCGGGATCCAGTCGAGTGCCGGCCGACGCAGGTGCAGCCAGCGCGCCGAGTCGCTCGGGCTCTGCGCGATCGCCCGATGGAACAAGCCCCGCGCCCGCGGCGACGTCATCAGGTTGAGCACCGCCTCGCCGCCGGCCGACTCGCCGAAGATCGTCACCTGATCCGGATCGCCGCCGAACGCCTCGATGTTGTCGCGCACCCATTCGAGGGCGGCGATCTGGTCGAGCAGCCCGTAGTTGCCCGACACGCCGTCGGGTGATTCGGCGGCGAGATCGGGGTGGGCGAAGAACCCCATCAGCCCGAGCCGATAGTTGATCGTCACGAGCACACAACCCCGCTCGGGGAACGAGGGCGTGTTGTACATCGGCTGTCCACCGTCGCCGTCGGTGTGGTCGCCGCCGTGGATCCACACCATCACCGGCAGCCCCGACGCGCCGGCGGGCGCGTGGACGTTGAGCGTCAGGCAGTCCTCACTCGGCTTCTTGACCGCCAGCTTCAGCCCGAGCCCGAGCGCCTTGCCCCGTGCCCGGCCGATCCCGAGGCCGTCGACGAGCCGGACGAAGAAGTCGTCCATGACGCCCGCGCGCTGATAGCCGGGCGGCCCGACCTTGGTGCACTTCCGGCTGCCACGCCAGGGTTCGGGTGGAGCCGGCGCCTTCCAGCGCAACGGCCCGATCGGCGGCGCGGCGTAGGGGATGCCGAGGTGGTGCACCAGCCGACCCTTCGAACCGGTCTTGCCCCTGACCTTGCCGGCCGTGGTCTCGACCACGTGCTTGTGACGTCCGATATCGACCATGCCCCATGCTCGCGCGTGTCGGGCCGCTCGCGATACCTCGGGCCGGTTCAGTCGATGGCGACGTCCAACCGCTCGAGACCGCGCAGGTTGATGCGCCCGTTCCACCGCGGCTCGCCGACGACGCGGGCCTGCGGGAAGCGACGGACGAACGACCCGATCGCCACCTGGGCCTCGAGGCGGGCGAGCGACGACCCGAGGCAGTAGTGCGCTCCGCTGCCGAACGACAGATGCTGCGCAGTGCCCGCGCGGCGGATGTCGAGATCGTCGGCGGTCGGCCCCCACTTGGCCGGGTCACGGTTCGCCGAGGCGAGGCCGGCGAGCACGAACATCCCCCGGGGGATCGTCTTGCCGCCGAAGTCGATGTCGTGCAGCGTGATCCGTCGCGACATCTGGACCGGGCTCACGTAGCGGAGGAGTTCGTCGACCGCATTCACGTCGAGCGTCGGGTCGTCGCGCAGCAGCGCGAGCTGGTCGGGGTGCCGGAGCATCTCGTAGATGCCGGTGCCGATGAGGTTGACCGTGGTCTCGTGGCCTGCCACGAACAGCAGGTTCACCTGGTCGCGCAGCTCACGTGGCGACAGGCGGTCGCCGTCCTCTTCGGCGGCGATCAACGCGGTCAGCAGGTCGTCGGCCGGGTTCGCCCGCTTCCAGGCAACGACGTCGTCGACGTGGGCGTTCATCTTGCGGTCGCCGTCGAGCGCCGCCTGGATCTCCTCCTGGGAGATGATCGGGTCGAGCGTCTTGACGATCGCCCCGGACCAGCCGGCGATGAGGTCCTTGTCGGCCTCGGGCATGCCGAGCATCTCCGAGATGACGTCGAACGGCAGCGGGAACGCGAGCTCGCCGACGACGTCACCGCCGCCCCGCTCCTCCATCGAGTCGAGGATGCCGTCGACGAGTTCCTGCACCCGCGGCCGGAGCGCCTCGATCGACGAGGGCGTGAACGCCTTGCTGACGAGGCGGCGCAAGCGTGTGTGGTCGGGTGGGTCGGCGTTGAGCATGCTCGTCGACTGTTGGAGCTCGCCGCCCGCCGCCTCGAGGAAGATCGCGTGGCGCTTCTCGTCCATGATCTCGATGTTCTCGTCGCTCACGCTGAGCGACGGATCGCGCAGCAGGCGCGACACGTCCTCGTAGGTGAACAGCAGCCACTGGTTCATCACGCGTGAGGTGCACGGGGTCGTGGGCGCGCATCTCCGCGAAATGCGGCCACGGGTCTTCCACGTAACCCGGTTGCAGCGGGTTGAAGAACAGCTCCGGATCGTCGGCCGTCACGGTCGTCACGATCGCCCCACGTGCTCGCTCATCGCCCGATCGTACGCCCGCCCAGGAGGGTCAGGAGAACACGACGGGATCGCCGACCCGCACGGTGCCGGGGGTGCGGATGGTGGCGTAGGAGCCCACGTTCTGGTCGAGGTCATCGATGATGTGGCGAAGGATGGCCCGATCGGACGGGATGGTGGCGTCGATCTCGCGCGTCACCATGACGCATCGTGGGCACGGGTCGAGGAACTCGATCACGGCCGACCCGATCGTGGCGGTCCGACCCTTCCATCCGAACTCGGGATGGCCCGCGACGCCGTCGCCGGTGTCGATGACGATCGACGGCCGGAACCGGTGGATGTCGACGACGGAATCGGGCAGCGCCGCCTCGAGCGAAGCGAGCGCGGACGTGGTCATCACGAGCAGTGGCCAGGCGTCGTAGTAGGTGCCGGGTGGCGACTCGAACTCGCCGATGATCGGTGGGAACACCGAGAAGTCGGGCAACGGATCGTCGGGCTCCCGACCCATCACGGCACGGAAATCGGCGAGCGGATCGTCGCCGTCGGGAGCGCCACGGCGATAGTGATCGAGGTCGTCGGCCGGCGCGCAGCCGCTCGAGCCGCACCTGATGACCGAGGGCCGCGCTGACCCGGTCGTCGACGTCGCCGTCGAGCGTCGTCGCCGTCGATCCGTCCGGCAGCGTGATCTCGACGTGTCCGTCGGGCAGGTCGCGGGCCGCGAACTGCATCAGCTCGCCGATCTTCTTCGCCCCGCGGATGCCGCCGCGCTCGAGATCGCGCGTCGCCCACGTCCGATCGCCCACGATGCCGAGTTCGTCCAGCTCGACCTCGTCGACGGTCGACCCGATCATCGACTTCACCGGATACCGCCAGAGCTGCGCGACCTCCATCGGCTCGACCATACGGCGTGCCAACCGGTCGAACGGCACCGGCCGCGTGCTTACGGTTGGCGGGCATGAGCGACGAACTGCACTGGATGTCGGCGACGGACCTCGCGGCGTCGATCCGCCGGCGTGACGTGTCGAGCGTCGAGGTGCTCGACCACCTCGTCGACGCGGATCGAAGCGCTCGACGGTCCGACGAACGCGGTCGTCCAGTGGGACCTCGACCGTGCCCGCGCCGCTGCTCGATCGGCGGACGACGCCGTGCTGGCCGGCGACGATCTCGGCCCGTTGCACGGCGTGCCGATGACGATCAAGGACTCGTTCGAAACGGCAGGATGCATCACGGCGAGCGGCGCACCCGCCCTCGCCGCGCACGTGCCCGCCGCCGACGCATGGCCGGTCGCCCGGCTCCGCGACGCCGGGGCGATCCCGTTCGCCAAGACCAACCTGCCGCTGTACGCCGGCGACATCCAGTCGTTCAACGAGGTCTACGGAACGACGAACAACCCGTACGACATCACCCGGACGCCGGGTGGGTCGTCGGGCGGGGCGGCCGCCGCGCTGGCGATGGGGTTCACGCCGATCGAGCTCGGCAGCGACATCGGCGGCTCGATCCGGGTGCCGGCGCACTACTGCGGCGTGATGGGTCACAAGTCGAGCTACGCGATCGTGCCCGACCACGGGCAGATCCCCGGCCCGCCCGGTTCGTTGAGCGTTGCCGACATCGCCGTGTGCGGCCCGATGGCGCGGACCGTCGACGACCTCGAGCTGGAACTCGGGGTGCTCGCCGGCCCCGACCGCTGGAACACGCCCGCCTGGCGGCTCGACCTGCCGCCGAGCCGGGCGACCGACCTCGCCGACTTCCGGATCGCGGCGTGGATCGACGACCCGTGGTGCCCGGTCGACGCCGACACCGCCCGCGTGCTCGGCGACCTCGTCGGTGCGGTCGGGTCGGCTGGTGGCCGGATCGACGTCGATGCCCGCCCGGCGTTCACGCTCGAACACGTGTGGAGCGTCTTCTCGCCGCTGCTGTTCGCGGCGCTCGCCAACGGGCACGCTCCCGAGGCGCTCGACCGCATGGCCACCAGCACCGACGATTCGCCGCTCGGCGCCGTCCGGCGGGCGACAGCGATGCGCCATCAGGACTGGCTGTCGACGCACGAGCGGCGGCTGCAACTGCGCGAGCAGGTCGCCCGGTTCTTCGACGGCTACGACGCGATCCTGATGCCGGTGCACCCGCGCCCGGCGTTCCCGCACGACCATCCCGGCACACCGGCGACGCGCACGGTCGTGATCGACGGGGTCGACCCGCCCGTACATGGACCTGTTCCCGTGGATCGCACTCGCCGGTGCGGCGTACCTGCCCGCCACGGTCGTGCCAGCGGGATGAGCGCCGACGGTCTGCCCATCGGGGTGCAGATCGTCGGGCCGTACCTCCACGACCGGACCACCCTGCAGCTCGCCCGGCACATCGAAACGCTCACGGCCGTGCCCCACCCCGGCCCGCCTCCGCCCCGCACTCTGACGCCGGTCAGGACGACGGTGGCGACTCGGCGAGCGACTTGAGGTTCTCCAGCGCCGCCGTCAGTTGCTTCGCCGCGGGCTTCCAGATCAGCTCGAGCAGGAAGCCCATGCCGCGCTTGGCCTGCAGGCCTTGGCGATAGTTCACGCGGCAGCCATCCGCCATGAGATCGGTGGCCGCCGTCGGCTCGATGCGCACCGACTCCGCCATGGTGTCGAGGAACGGCACCTTCGTGGCCACCACCGCGAACGCGAAGTGCTCGTTGTCGTCCCACGCGGTGAACTGTTCGTCGATCGAGATTCGACTCACGGTGACGCGGCGCTGACCGCCGACGCCCGTCGGCGCCCCGGTGACCTCGACGCTGCTCGAGCGACGTGAACCACTTCGGCCAGTTCACGTGGTCGGCGATCAACGCCCACACGGTCTCGGGCGGCGCGGCGATGTCGATCGAACGCTCGACGCGGATCGGCGCGCTGTCGATCCACTCGGGTGGCTGGACGGGATGGCTCGGCATCAGAGCATTGCTACACGTCGACGAGGGCTTTGTCGATGGCGGCCAGGGCGATGTCGATCTCGTCGGCGCTGACGGTGAGCGGCGGCATGAAGCGCAGCGTCGTGCCGGCGGCGCCGGCGGTCATCAGGATGAGCTTGCCCTGCGTCGCGGCAGTGGTTGACCACCGCGGCCGTACGTGTCGCCGTGTCGAGATCGACCGCGACCATCAGGCCCGAGCGATCGCACGCGGACCAAGCCCTCGTGGCTGGCCTGCAGCGCGCGCAGTCCGTCGGCGAGCTGCGCGCCCCGCTCGTTCGACGTGATCGAGGAACCCGTCGGCGGTGAGCACGTCGATCGTCGCGAGCGCGGCGGCGCAACCGATCGGATTGCCGCCGTAGGTGCCGCCGTGCGAGCCGGTCGGCCACTTGTCGTCGAGCTCGCGGCGCGTGCCGAGCGCCGAGAACGGGAAGCCCGACGCGATCCCCTTGGCCATGCACACGATGTCGGGCGACGACGTCGTAGTGCTCGATGGCGAACATCTTCCCGGTGCGCCCGAAACCCGACTGCACCTCGTCGGCGATGAACAGCATGCCGAACGCCTTGCACCGCTCGTCGATCGCCTCGAGGAAACCCGCCGGCGCCGCCGTGTAGCCGCCTTCGCCGAGGACCGGCTCGATGATCACCGCTGCGGTCTCGCTCGGCGCCGTGACCATCGTGAGGAGGTCGTCGAACCCGGCGATCGCCCGCTCGACCTCGGCCGCCACGTCGTCGGCGCGCACGTCGGGGTACGGGGCGATGAACACACCCGACGGCAGCGGCGCGTGACCGGCGCGGTACCCGGTCTTCGACGTGGTCATCGCCATCGCCTGATGCGTCCGGCCGTGGAAGCTGCCCTGGAACACGATGACGTGCGGTCGGCCGGTCGCCTGCTTGGCGAGCTTCACCGCGGCCTCGGTGATCTCGGCGCCGGAGTTGGCGTAGAAGAACGTGTCGATGCCGGCCGGGGCTGAGTTCGGCGAGACGCGCCGCGAGCGGCTGCATCAGGTCGTGCGTGTACACGTTGGCCTGGGCGTGGATGAACCGCTGCGCCTGCGCGGCGATCGCCTCGGCCACGTGCGGGTGCGCGTGGCCGGTGGACGTGACCGCGATCCCGCCGCTGAAGTCGAGGTAGCGCTCGCCGGACGTGGTCGTGACCCACGATCCCTCGCCCGACGCCACCTCGAGATCGGTCACCTTGAACCACACGTTCGACAGGTTGTTCGCGCTCATCCCACCATCTTCCCACGCTCGCCGCATCCGGCGATCCGAGGCGATGGCGACTGCGGTGCGTCAGCCGAGCAGGCGCTCGACCACCGAGCCGAGGCGGGACGGGCGGCCGGTGCGCGCCTCGACGCGGTCGCGCGTGCGCCATCGCGGCGATCGAGCCGTTGATGCCGAGCCACCGCAGCGGTTCGGGCTCCCACCGGCGAGAGCGGTGGTCGACCCACGCCAGCGCGGTGAGCTCGGACGGCCGGCCGAGGATCAGATCGGCGAGCGTGCGGCCGGCGAGGTTCGAGGCGGCCACGCCCTCGCCGACGTAGCCGCCCGCCCAGGCGAGACCGGTCGCGCGATCGAAGCCGACCGACGGCCCGCCAGTCGCGCGGCACGCCGAGCACCCCGCCCCACCGATGGGTGACGGCCGCGTCGCCGATCATCGGCAGCAGCTCGCGCAGCGTCGCCTCGACCCGGTCGTGGTCGGCGGAGCGCTGCTCGACCGCCGGGTCGATGCGCGATCCGAACCGATAGCGGGCGCCACGGCCACCGAACGCGATCCGGTCGTCGATCGTGCGCTGCCCGTAGATGACCATGCGCCGATCGTCGCTGAACGTCTCGCGGTCGCGCAGACCGATCTCGTCCCACACGGCCGCCGAGAGCGGTTCGGTGGCGATCATCAGCGAGTAGAGCGGCACGAGCGATCGCCGTTCGCCCGGCAGGTCGCGGGTGTAGGCCTCGGTCGCCCGCACGACGACGTCGGCGGTGACGGTGCCACGGTCGGTGCGCACCGACGGCCGCGTCGGCCGATGACCGTCGTGTCCCCCGGAGCCCGGCACGATCGTCGGTCACGGCGGTGTGTTCCACGATCTCGACGCCGCGTCGTTCCACGGCGCGGGCCAGCCCGTGCACGAGACGCGTCGGGTGGATGCGAGCGGCGGGCCGATACCAGAGCCCGCCCGGACCGCGGTGGCGTTCAACCGCTGGCGCGCCGCGGCGGCATCGAGCAGCGTCAACTCTCCGCCGAGGCCGGCCGCCTCGAACTCCGCCACCTCGTGGCGCTGGTTCGCGGCTTGCACCGCGGTGCCGGGCGACGCGGATCACGCCGCCCTTGGCGAACCCGCAGTCGATCCCTTCGGCGGCGACGACACGGCCGACCTCGTCGACGGTGTCGATGATCGCCCGCGTCAGCGCGATCACCGGACCGCGACCGTAGGTCGAGATCGCACCCTCCAAGCCGCCCGCCAGCTCGCCGACGCACCATCCACCGTTGCGGCCCGACGCCCCGAAGCCGACCGTCTCGCGCTCGACGACGAGCACCCGCACGGCGGGTCGGCAGCGACCAGCGAGTACGCCGTCCACAGCCCGCTGTATCCGGCGCCGACGATCACGACGTCGACGTCCCGGTCCCCCGCCAGCGCCGGACGGGCCACGGTGTCGCCAGCGGTCTGGTCGTGCCACAGCGATGCGCGATGTCGGAGCAGCGACGGACGTCCGTGCCCCACTGTGCCGAAACGTTGCCACCGTGTGAACGTCGCCGGCGGTTCCCCACTGTGCCGACGGCTCTAACCTGCGGCGTCGCAATCCGGAACGGGAGGGCCGTCTGCGCACGTTGAACGAAACGAGCGATCGAAGTCCGCGGGCGCAGCGATGAGCGACGCCGTCATCCAACTCGACGGGGTGCGCAAGGAGTTCGGCGATTTCGTCGCGGTCGAGCAGGCGAACTTCTCGATCGATCAGGGCGAGTTCTTCGCCATGCTCGGTCCGTCCGGCTGCGGCAAGACGACGACGCTGAAGATGATCGCCGGGTTCGAGCAACCGACCTCGGGCCGCGTCCTGCTCGAGGGCGAGGACGTGAGCCGCGTGCCGCCCTACAAGCGCAACGTCAACACGGTGTTCCAGCAGTACGCGCTGTTCCCGCACATGACGGTGATCGACAACGTCCGCTTCGGCCCCCGGTCGAAGAAGATCGCGAAGAGCACGTACGAGGCGAGCGTCACGCAGATGCTCGAGGTCGTGCGGCTCACCGATTTCGCCAACCGCAAGCCGACCCAGCTGTCCGGCGGCCAGCAGCAACGCGTCGCGCTGGCCCGCGCGCTCGTCAACTTCCCGAGCGCGCTCCTGCTCGACGAGCCGCTCGCCGCGCTCGACCTCAAGCTCCGCGAGGCGATGCAGTTCGAACTCAAGCGCATCCAGCGCGAGGTCGGCATCACGTTCGTGTTCGTCACGCACGACCAGGGTGAGGCGCTCACGATGAGCGACCGCATCGCCGTGATGAGCGACGGTCGGGTCGAACAGATCGGCACGCCGCAGGAGATCTACAACAGCCCGGCCAGCCTGTTCGTCGCCGGATTCATCGGGTCGGCGAACCTGCTGCCCGGCGAGGTCGCCGGCCGCGACGGCGACGACGTGGTCGTGAACCTCAACAACGGCGCCACGATCCGCACACGATCCGACGCGGAGCGCGAGACCGGCACGCCGGTGTCGGTGATGCTCCGCCCCGAACGCCTGCAGCGCGACGGCCGACGGCCGCGCCGACGGCCGATCGGTCGAAGGCGTCGTCGCCGACGTCGTGTTCCAGGGCGCGACCGCCCGCCTCGTGGTCCACCTGGCCGACGAGAGCGAGGTCATCGCCAACGTCCCCGCCGGTGCCGACCTGCCGTGCCGTCCAACCCGGCACCACGATCCATCTCGGATGGGACCCTGGTGCCGCGTTCCTGCTGTCGGGTTGGCCGATGCGTCCCGGCGCGACCGCCGACCGACATCGACACGCTCGAAGCCCAAGCCGACTCATGACGTCCGACTCATGACCCACCAGCCAGACCTCCAGCCAGCCAGAAAGGTGCCTCATGACCACCCCGAATCCGCGAGTTCCCAACCCGTTCCTCGGCCACTCGTCGCTCTCGAGGCGCCAACTCATCAAGCGCGCCGGGGTGCTCGGCGCCGCCGGTCTCTCGCTGCCGGCGTTCCTGGCCGCGTGCGGCGGCGGCAGCGACGACGATGCGTCGTCGGGTGCGAGCGGCTCGTCGCCGGGCAGCGCGGCGGCGGCGGATCGTCACCGGCGGTGGCGGCGGAAACAGCCTGTACTTCGAGAACTGGCCGGCCTACATCGACCCGACCGAGGACGGGCTGACCGGCACGGTCGACCGCTTCGTCGAGGCCACCGGGCGTCGACATGCAGTACACCGAGGCGTTCAACGACAACAACGAGTACTTCGCCAAGATCCAGCCGGTGCTCGGCAACGGCGACACGATCGACCCCGACATCATCGCCCCGACGTCGTGGCTGGCCGGCCGGCTCATCCAGCTGGGCTGGGTCGACAAGCTCCCGCTCGACCAGATCCCCAACGCGGCGAACCTCCGCGCCGACCTCGTCAAGCCGACGCTGGGATCCGACCGGCGAGTACTCACTCCCGTGGCAGACGGGCTTCGGCGGCATCGCCTACAACATCGACGTCACCGGCCGCGAGCTCACCTCGGCCGACGACCTCTTCGACCCCGAGTTCAACGGCAAGATCGGCATGCTCACTCGAGATGCGCGACACGATGGGCATCATCATGCTGTCGATGGGCATCGACATCTCGACCCTCGACCGACTTCGCCACCGCCGAGCCGGCCTTCGCCAAGCTCGAGCAGGCGAAGGACGACGGACAGATCCGCCGCTTCACCGGCAACGACTACATGAACGACCTGAGCACCGGCAACTTCGCGGCGTGCGTCGGCTGGTCGGGCGACGTGGTCCAGCTCGCGCTCGACAATCCGGCCGTCCGGTTCATCATCCCCGAGGCGGGAGGAACGGCCTGGGCCGACACGATGGTGCTGCCGAAGGGTGCGGTGAACCGCGACGCCGCGGCGAAGTGGATGGACTTCGTCTACGACCCGGTGCAGGCCGCCCAGACTCACCGCCTGGGTGCAGTTCGTGTCGCCGGTCGAGGGCGTGCAGGAGGAGGTGGCGAAGATCGATCCGGAGCTCGCCGAGAACCCGTTGCTGTTCCCCGACGAGGAGACGATCGCCCGCACGCACATCTTCGCCAACCTGTCCGAGGAGGTCGAGGCCGAGTACGACGCCGCCTTCTCGGCGATCACCGGCGCCTGACCACGCCGAATACCGCCGAACCGCGACCACGATGACCGCCACGATCGAGTCCGAGCCGGGCACACCGTCCGGCGCGCGCTCGTCGGCGACGCGAACAGGCACATCGTGGTGGCAGCGCCATCCGCAACGCGTCGGGCTCGGCTCGCTGATCCTGTCCGGCGTCCTGCTCATCGCGGTCGGCACCGGCCTGCTCGACGGTCCGCTGGCGATCGCCGCGCTGTTCGTCGTGCTCGTGGCGATCGTCGCCTTGATCATCGTCGCCGTCATGGGCGGCCTCGAGACCCGACGGGCGCTCGCGCCGTACGGCCTGCTCAACCCGGGCATGCTCTGGCTGGCGCTGTTCTATCTGGCCCCGCTGTTCACGCTCCTGCGCAACTCGTTGTCGACGCTGCCGAGCCGGTTCGCCGTCGAGGCCGAGTTCGACTGGAACTTCGGCAACTACGCCGACGCCTTCACCGACTTCCAGGATCAGTTCGTGCGGGCGTTCCTGTACGCCGGCATCGCCACCGTCCTCACGATCGCCATCGGCTACCCGCTGGCGTACGTCATCGCCTTCCGCGGCGGGAAGTACCGCAACGTCCTGATCGGGCTCGTCGATCATCCCGTTCTTCACGTCGTACCTGATCCGCACGATCGCGTGGCAGAGCATGCTGGCCGACGAGGGGGCGGTCGACGAGCTTCCTGCGCACGATCCACCTCACCGGCTTCCTCGACACGATCGGGATCATGGACGGCGACAAGCTGCTCAACACCCCGGCCGCGGTGATCGGCGGCCTGACGTACAACTTCCTGCCGTTCATGATCCTGCCGATCTACGTCAGCCTCGAGAAGATCGACGTCCACCTCGTCGACGCGGCCAAGGACCTGTACTCGACGTCGATCAGCGCGTTCCGCAAGATCGTGTTCCCGCTCTCGCTCCCCGGTGTGTTCGCCGGGACGCTGCTGACGTTCATCCCGGCGAGCGGCGACTTCGTCAACCAGCTGTACCTCGGCAACCCGAACACCACGATGATCGGCAACTCGATCCAGGACCAGTTCCTCGTCCAGAACAACGTGCCGCTGGCGTCGGCGATGTCGTTCGTCCTGATGGCGATCATCACCGTGTTCGTGCTGATCTACAGCCGCTTCTTCGGAACGGACGACCTGGTATGAGGTGACGGCGTGAGCGAGCCGTCGAGCCGGAGGGGAACGCTCGCCCGGTGGGGGCTGAACGGCTTCGCCGCGGTCGCGCTGTTCTACCTGTTCATGCCGATCCTGTGGATCGTCATCTACTCGTTCAACAAGCCGGTCGGGAAGTTCAACTTCATCTGGCAGGAGTTCACGCTCGACGAACTGGGGCGACCCGTTCAAGGACGAGGCGCTGACCGACGCGTTGTGGGAGAGCCTCAAGATCGCCGGCATCTCCACCCTGATCGCCACCGTGCTCGGCACGCTGATCGCCATCGCGCTCGCCCGCTACAAGTTCGCCGGCGTCGGGTTGCTCGCGTTCATGCTCGTCCTGCCGCTGACCACGCCCGAGATCGTCATCGGTTCGTCGCTGGCGACGCTCTTCCTCGGCCAGGACGTCGACCGCGGGTTCCGCACCGTGGTGATCGCCCACGTGATGTTCCAGGTGAGCTTCGTCGCGCTGACCGTCCGGGCCCGCGCCCGCGGGTTCGACTTCGGACTCGAACAGGCGGCGCAGGATCTCGGCGCGTCGCCGATGCGGACGTTCTGGAAGGTCACGTTCCCGCTGCTCCTCCCGGGCATCCTGGCCGCCGCGCTGCTGGCGTTCGCGCTGTCGATCGACGACTTCATCATCACGCTGTTCAACGCCGGTTCGGTGAGCACGTTCCCGCTGTACATCAACGCCAGCTTCAAGGTGTCGTTCAGCCCACAGGTCAACGTGCTGGCGACGACGATCCTCATCTTCTCCGTCGCCCTCCTCGGCGCCGGCGCCCTCTGGGGCATGTACCGCGACAAGCGCAACAGCGACCTGAGACGCCTGGGGTCAGACCCCAGGTCCGGTTTCGACCCGCGTTCGCGCGTCAGATCGAGGTTGGCCATGACGTGCTTGATGCGGGTGTAGTCGTCGAGGGCGTAGGCCGACAGGTCCTTGCCGTAGCCCGACTTCTTGTACCCGCCGTGGGGCATCTCGGCGACGAGCGGGATGTGCGTGTTGATCCACACGCAGCCGAAGTCGAGCGCCTTCGACATGCGCATCGCCCGCCCGAAGTCCTTCGTCCACACCGATGACGCCAACCCGTACTCCACGCCGTTCGCCCACTCGATCGCCTGGGCCTCGTCGCTGAAGCGCTGGACGGTGATCACCGGGCCGAAGATCTCGTCCTGGATCATCTCGTCGCCCTGTTCGAGCCCGGCGACGACGGTCGGCTCGTAGAAGTACCCGTCGCCGGCCGGACGCGCTCCGCCCGTGACCACCTCGGCGTGACTCGGCGTCCGGCCGACCATCTCGTCCACCCGCTGCCAACTGGTTGGCGTTGTTGAGCGGCCCGTACAGCACGTCCTCGTCGTCGGGCATCCCGGTCTTCGTGCCGCGCGCCTGCTCGGCGAGCGCGGCGACGAAGTCGTCGTACACCTTCGGCCCGGCGATCACGCGGGTCGCCGCGGTGCAGTCCTGCCCGGCGTTGAAGTAGCCGGCGATCGCGATGCCCTCGGCCGCGGCCGCCAGGTCGGCGTCGTCGAACACCACCACCGGCGCCTTGCCGCCGAGTTCGAGATGGCAGCGCTTGAGGCTCTGTGCCGCGGCGGTGGCGACCTCGATCCCGGCGCGCACCGATCCGGTCACGCTGACCATCGCCGGCGTGGGATGGACCACCATCGCCCGGCCGGTGTCACGGTCGCCGCAGATCACGTTGAACACGCCGGGCGGGAGGAACTCCGCGGCGATCTCGGCGAGCAGCAGCGTCGAGGCGGGGGTCGTGTCGCTCGGCTTGAGCACGACGGTGTTGCCGGCGGCGATCGCCGGGGCGAACTTCCAGATCGCCATCATCATCGGGTAGTTCCACGGCGCCACCTGGGCACACACGCCGATCGGTTCCCGCCGCACGAACGAGGTCATGTTCGGCCATGTACTCGCCGGCGCTCTTGCCCTCGAGATGGCGGGCGGCGCCGGCGAAGAACCGGATCTGGTCGACCATCGGCGGCACCTCCTCCGACGCCACGAGGTGAGCCGGCTTGCCGCAGTTCTCGACCTCCAACGCGATCAGCTCGTCGGCGGCGGCCTCGACCGCGTCGGCGATGCGGATCAGCGCCAACGACCGTTCGCTCGGGCGTCGCGTCGCGCCAGCCGGGGAACGCGGCGTCGGCCGCCGCCATCGCCCGGTCGATGTCGGCCGTCCCGCTCAACGGCGCGGTCGCGTACGCCGCACCGGTCACCGGGTTGATCACCTCGGTCGTCGCACCGTCGGCCGAATCGACGAACTCACCGTTGACGAAGTTCTGGAAGCTCTTCATCCCCGGATCGTAGAACGCCCGCCGCGCAGCCCGATCAACGAACGCGTGATCAATGTGCGGCGCCCGTGCGCACATTGTTCACGCATTCGCCGGTCCCGGCGGTCCGGCGGAGGTCGGTCGAAGTAGCCTCGGGACATGCGAGTCCTCGTCGTCGGAGCCGGTGGAGTGGGGTCGGCCTTCGTCGCGATCGCGTCGAAGCGAGAGGCGTACTCGCACATCACGGTGGCCGACATCGACATCGCCAAGGCCGAGGGAGCCGGTCGCCACCGCGACGAACGCCGAGGCGAGGACGGATCGTCGCGGCGTTCATCGACGCGTCGTCGGAGGACTCCGTCGCCGAACTCGCCCGGTCGATGCAGGCCGACGTGATCCTCAACGCCTGCGACCCCCGCTTCAACCCGCCGATCTTCAGCGGCGCGTTCGCCGCCGGCTGCAACTACGTCGACATGGCGATGAACCTGTCGGTGCCGCACCCGACCCACCCGTTCTCGAAGACCGGGATCCGGCTCGGCGACGGTCAGTTCGCCGAACACCCGACGTGGAAGAACCGCGGCCTGATGGCGCTCGTCGGCATGGGTGTCGAGCCCGGGTTCTCCGACGTCGCGGCCCGCTACGCCGCCGACGAACTGTTCAGCGAGATCCACGAGATCGGCGTCCGTGACGGCGCCGACCTCGTCGTCGACGGCTACGACTTCGCACCGACGTTCTCGATCTGGACGACGATCGAGGAGTGCCTCAACCCGCCGGTCATCTACGAGCTCGAGCGCGGCTGGTACACCACCGAGCCGTTCAGCGAGCCCGAGATGTTCACCTTCCCCGAGGGGATCGGCGAGGTGCAGTGCGTCAACGTCGAGCACGAGGAGGTCATCCTCATGCCGCGGTGGATCGACGTCGACCGGGTCACGTTCAAGTACGGGCTGGGCGAGGAGTTCATCGACGTGCTGAAGACGATCCAGAAGCTCGAACTGCACTCGACCACGGCGGTGAACGTGAAGGGCGTCGAGGTGTCACCCCGCGACGTCGTGGCGGCCACGCTGCCCGACCCGGCGACGCTCGGCGACAAGATGCACGGCCGCACGTGCGCCGGCTCGTGGGTCCGCGGCCTCGGCAAGGACGGCGAGCCGCGCGAGGTGTACGTGTACCACATCGTCGACAACGCCTGGTCGATGCGCGAGTTCGGCCACCAGGCGGTCGTGTGGCAGACGGCGGTGCATGCCGGCGGTGGCGATCGAGCTGATGGCCACCGGCGTGTGGAGCGGGATCGGCGTCGTCGGGCCCGAGGCAATGCCGGCCAAGCCGTTCCTCGACCTGCTCGACGAGTTCGGCAGCGAGTGGGAGTGGGAGGACTACATCGACCGCAAGCCGGTGTCGTCGCTCACCCCGACGCCCACGTCCGCCGCCAGCTGACCGCCGATCGGTCCGCACGTGCCCGACGCCGATGCCGTCCCGGCCCCCATCCGACCGATCGTCGATCGCGAGTGGCTCGGCGAGCATCGCGACGCCGTGGTGCTCTGCGAGGTTCGCACGTCGATGGCGGGCGACGACGTGGACGCGCCTCCCGCCGCGGGAGCCCGGCTGCTGACGCTCGAGAACGACCTCGCCACGCCACCCGCCGGCGATCGCCGGCCGCCATCCACTCCCGTCACCCGAATCGTTCGCCGACGCCCTCGGCGCGGCCGGGATCGGCACGGGCGACACCGTGGTCGCGTTCGACGCGCACCACGGTGCCTACGCCGCCCGGCTGGTGTGGATGCTGCGGATCATCGGACAGCCGGCCGCGCTCCTCGATGGTGGCCTCGACGACGCTCCATCCGACGAACGGTTCCCTGCCGGTGTGGTCGAACCGGTCACTCGTGCGCCGGTGCCGTGGCCGGAGGCCGCGTTGGCGGACGACCGCGACGTCGTCGCCCACATCGCCGCGGGCGGTGTGGTCGTCGACAGCCGCGACGCGGCGAGATATGCCGGCGACACCGAACCGATCGATCGCGTCGCCGGCCACATCCCCGGCGCGATCAACATCCCATTCGCCGGCAATCTCCGCGAAGGCCGATTTCTGCCGCTGCCGGAGCTCGCCGCTCGGTTCGCGCCGTTGGCCGACGATCCGCGGGCGATCGTGCACTGCGGCTCCGGTGTCACGGCCTGCCACAACGCGCTGGCGATGGAATCTGTCGGATCTGCCGCTGCCCCGGGTGTACGTCGGATCATGGTCCGGTTGGATCAGCGACCCCGACCACCCCATCGCCACCGGTCCGCATCCCTGACCGATCGTCGTTTGCGTCAGGATTTCTGAGGGACGGCCCCAGAATCCGACGCAAACGGTGGCTTGAGGTCGGAGGCGGTTCGGCGCGGCAGACTGCGGGGGTGACCGCGACCGAGCTGGTGATCGTGCTCGTCGCCGTGATCATCGGGTCGATCGCCAAGGCGGTCACCGGGATGGGATTGCCGGTGATCGCGATCCCGATCGCCGCGCTGTTCGTCGACATCGACACCGCGGTCGTCGTGATCGCGTTCCCGAACGTGCTCGCCAACGCGTTCCTCGGCGTTCCGCGAACGCACCCATCTCCACGAAACGCGCGACCTGCCCGTCCTCGCCGTCACCGGTGTCATCGGCGCGGTCGCCGGCACGCTCCTGTTCGTCAACGTCCCCGAGACCCCGTTGGTGATCGCCGTGATCGTCGCCATCGTCGGCTACGTGGCCCTGTTCTTCCTCCATCCCGACCTGCGGGTCGGGCCCGTTCGGTCGAAGCGGCTGGCGCCGGCGGTGGGCGTGGTGGCCGGCGGGTTCCAGGGAGCGATCGGCATCTCCGGACCGATCGTCGGTTCGTGGATCCACAGCTACCGGCTCCGACGCGGCGCCCACATCCTCTCGGTCACCACGCTGTTCATGCTCACGGGATTCACGCAGCTCGTCGTGCTGATCGGTCACGGCGAATTCGACGGGCCGGGTGCACGGCCACGCTGCTCGCCTGCATCCCGGTGCTCGGCGCCGATCCCGCTCGGCACCCGCCTGCGCGACCGGGTGTCGGTGCGCGGCTTCGACCTGGCGATCGTCGGCGTGCTCTCGGTCTCCGCGGTCGCGCTCGCCATCGAGACGTTCGTGTAGCCGTCGAGCGGGGTACGCTGCAGTCGAACCGACCAACGGGGAGCTCGCCGGAACGACGGGCTGAGAGGGTGACCGCCGTCGCCGACCCGAGAACCTGATCCGGGTAATGCCGGCGGAGGAATACCATGAACGAACGGATCGTCATCATCACCGGGGCTTCACCGCTCCTGCCCGAGGTCGTGGCCCGCATCCCCGCCGACGCGATCGTGCTCGCCGTCGACGGCGGGCTCGACCACGCGCTCGCCGCCGGGCTCGAACCGACCGGGCTGATCGGCGACCTCGACTCGATCACCGAGGACGGTCTCGCCTGGGCCGCCCGCAACGCGACGATCGATCGCCACCCGCCCGACAAGGACGCCACCGACACCGAACTCGCCCTCGCCTTCGCCGCCGCGATGGATCCGGCGCACGTCACCCTGATCGGCGGCGGCGACCGGCTCGACCACTCGCTCGCCGCGATCGGGGCGCTCGGCGCCGCATCGCTGACGAGCATCCCGACGATCGACGCATGGTGGGGCGCCCAACACCTCGACATCCTGCACGGTCCCGGCAAGGTCACCCTGCGACTCGTTCCCGGATCGACGATCTCGCTGCTCGCGCTCCACGGACCGTGCAGCAAGGTGTCGATCCGCGGCACCCGCTGGGAACTCGACCAGGTCGGCCTCGAACCGATGATCGGGCACGGGATCAGCAACGAGGTGCTCGACGACACGCCGGTCGAGGTGTCGCTCGGCGGTGGCGTCCTGACGATCTTCGACGAGCCGGCGTCATGACGCGCTCGACGCACGCCCTTGTCGACCATGGCCGTGGCCGCGACGGCCGTCGCCTGCGCTGGCACTCACCGCGGCCGCCTGCTCCGACGACGAGCCGGGCGCCGTCACGCTCGTCGTCTACGACTCGTTCCCCACGGAGGACACGACGATCAACGAGGCGCTCGACGCGTTCACCGCCGACACCGGCATCGACGTCGAGATCCTCGTCGCCGGCGACACCGGCACGATGGTGTCGAAGGCGGCGCTCACCGCCGGCAATCCGGAGGGCGACGTGATGTGGGGCGTCGACAACACGTTCCTCTCGCGGGCGGTCGCCGACGGCGTGTTCGAGCCGTACACCTCGCCGGTCACGGCGACGTTCCCGGCCGACCTCACCGCGCTCGTGCCGAACGGCGAGGCCACGCCGGTCGACTTCGGCGACGTCTGCGTCAACTACGACGTCGCCTGGTTCGCCGACAACGGTCGCTCGCCGGTCCCGACCTCGCTCGACGACCTCGCCGACCCCGCCTACGCCGACCTGCTCGTCGTGCAGAACCCGGCGACCTCGTCACCCGGGCTGGCGTTCCTGCTCGCCAGCATCGCCGAGTTCGGCACCGAACCCGACGCGTCCGGCGCGCCCGGCTGGCAGGCGTACTGGCAGCAACTCGTCGACAACGACGTCGAGGTGGTCGACGGCTGGACCCAGGCGTACTACGAGTCGTTCTCGGCGGCCGGCGGCGGCGACCGCCCGCTCGTCGTGAGCTACGGATCGAGCCCGCCGGCCGGCGTGATCTTCGGCGATCCCGAGACCGGTGCGATCGAGTCGACGTGCTTCCGTCAGGTCGAGTTCGCCGGCGTCCTGCGCGGCACCGACGCCGGCGACGAGGCCCGCCAGCTCGTCGACTTCCTCGTCGGCGAGACGTTCCAGTCGGAACTCGCGCTCAACCTGTTCGTGTACCCGGCCGATCCGGCCGTCGCGCTGCCACCGGAGTTCAGCACCGCCGTCGTCCCCGACGACCCGTACGAACTCGACCCCACCGCCATCGACGAGAACCGCGCCACCTGGATCGACGAGTGGACGGAGCTGGTGATCGGGTGAACCGGCTGCCGCGCCGGCTCACCGTTCGGCCTCGCGGCCGCACCGCTGGCGCTGCTGGCGATCTTCTACCTCTGGCCGTTCCTCACGCTCCTCGCGCGGGCCGTCGACGCCGACGCGATCCACGACACGCTGTCGTCGGCGCGGACGTGGGACGTCGTGTGGTTCACGCTCTGGCAGGCCGTCGTCTCGACGACGCTGACGTTGCTCGTCGGGCTGACGCCGGCGTACGTGTTCGCCCGGTACCGCTTCCCCGGCCGGACGCTCCTCCTCGGGCTGATGACGGCCATGTTCGTGCTGCCGACCGTCGTGATGGGCGCGGCGATCCTGGCCGTCGCTCCCGCGACTCGATCGACCACACCGTGTGGGCGGTGCTGATCGCCCACGTGATCTTCAACCTCGCCGTGGTCGTGCGCGTCGTCGGCGCCACTGTGGGAACGCCTGCCCCGCGACATGGAGGCACGCCGCCGCCACGCTCGGTGCCTCGCGGGCCGACGTGTTCCGCCACGTCACGCTGGCCCAGCTCCGCCCGGCGATCCTCGGCGCCGCGCTCGATCGTGTTCGTCTTCACGTTCACGTCGTACGGCGTGATCCGCATCGTCGCCGCGCCGGGCACGCGCACGATCGAGGTCGAGGTGTGGCGCAACGCCACGCAACTCGGCCGCCTCGGCCAGGCCGCGGTGCTCGCGCTCGTCCAGCTGGCGATCCTCGCCGCCGCGGTCACCTGGGCGACCCGCCGTCAGCGGACGGCCAGCCGGGCGATCGCGCTCGACGACGCCGCGCGCCGCGATCGCCCGCGCACCGCCCGCCAGCGGCGATTCGTCGCCACGGTGGCCGGCGCCACCGCCGCCGTGCTGCTCGCCCCGCTCGGCGCGCTCGTGTCGCGCTCGCTGCGGACCTCCGACCGGCTGGTCGACCTCGGCGTGGACCCACCTCGGCCGGCTGGAGGTGCGGCCCGGCATCAGCCTCGGCATCGACCCGTCCGCCGCGATCCGGGTGTCGTTGACCACCGCCGCGGTGGCGACGATGATCGCCGTCGTGGTCGGCGCACTCGCCAGCTTGGCGATCGCCGCGTCCGGGCGGATGGGCCGTCTCCTCGACACCGGGTCGACCTTGCCGATCGCCACCTCCGCCGTGACGATCGGCTTCGGCATGCTGATCACGTTCGGCACCGACCCGGTCGACTGGCGCGGTTCGTGGTGGCTCGTGCCGGTCGGCCAGGCGCTCGTCGCGCTGCCGTTCGTCGATCCGCAACTGCGTGTCGGTGCTGCGAGCGGTCGATCCGGCGCTGACCGATGCCGCCGCCACGCTCGGCGCCTCACCGATGCGGGCCTGGTGGGAGATCGTCGTGCCGAACCTGTGGCGGCCGCTCGCCGGTGGCGCCGCGCTGGCGGCGGCGATCTCGCTCGGCGAGTTCGGCGCGACGTCGTTGCTCTCGCGCTCGGGCAACGAGACGATGCCGATCGTGATCGAACAACTGCTCGGTCGCACCGGATCGATCCTCCAGGCGCAGGGATACGTGCTGGCCACGATGCTCGCGGCGATCACGATCCTGCTCGTGGCGCTCGTCGAGCTCGTCACGGGCGACGCGTTCGGGACGGACCAGAGCAGGACGGACCGCGCAGGACGGACGGCGCTGATGGCGACCGTCGACGTCGACCGGGTCAGCATCGCGTTCGGCGACAACCGGGTGCTCGACGACGTGTCGCTGTCGATCGGCTCGGGTGAGCTCGTGGCCCTGCTCGGGCCGTCGGGCAGCGGCAAGAGCACGCTGCTGCGGGTGATCGCCGGCATCGTGGCGCCCGACGCCGGACGGGTGCGGATCGACGGCGTCGACGTGACGACGACACCCACCCATCGTCGCCACGTCGGGATGGTGTTCCAGGACAACCAGCTGTTCCCGCACCGCTCGGTGCTCGACAACGTCGCGTTCGGGCTGCAGATGGCCGGCGTGGCGAGGCGACGAACGGCACGCCAAGGCCGAGGTGTGGCTCGAACGCGTCGGTCTCGCCGGGCTCGGCGGGCGCGACGTCGCCGCGTTGTCCGGCGGGGAGGCGAAGCGGGTCGCCCTCGCCCGGACGTTGATCGTCGAGCCGCTCGTGGTGCTCCTCGACGAACCGTTGACCGGCCTCGATCGTGAACTCCACGACCGCCTCGCGCTCGATCTCGCCGACATCCTCCGCGCGACCGGCACGACGGCCCTGCTCGTCACCCACGACGTGAGCGAAGCCGCGGCGATCGCCGACCGAACCGTCTCCCTTTCTCCGAGGCCTCGCCGGGTGGCCGGGGGTCGGATCGGGTCGTCGAGGTGGCGGCGACGGACACGCACGACCTGCGGCGGCGGGTGCTGCGCGACGATTCGCCGACCGCCGCCCTCGAGTTCGACGGTGACGACGAGCCGACCACGTTCCACCTCGCGGTCGAACGCAACGACGTGATCGTGGCCGTCTCCACGTGGATGCGACGGCCGCTGCCGGACGACCCGCGGGACGCCGACATCCAACTGCGCGGGATGGCGTCCGAGCCCGCGTTGCAGGGCCAGGGCCTCGGCGCCGCCCTGCTCCGAGCCGGTCTCGATCGTGCGCAGCACCGGGGCGCGACACGGGTCTGGGCGCGGGCCCGCAGCACGGCGCTCGGCCTTCTACGTCGCGAACGGATTCGACGTGGTCGGCGACGAGTTCGTCGACGGCACGACCGGCCTGCCACACCGGATCGTCGTCGTCGACGTTCCGACCACCGCTTCCCACCACCCACGCTGAGGCAGTTTCGGGCAACCGGCCCGATGTCTCGACACGAAAGTGGACCGCGGATGACCGTTCCTCCCAACTCTGGCCCTGCCCATGCCACCCCTGCCGGCACGCCATCGGCCAACGCGTCGATCCTGCGTCACCGTGCCGGGGTCCTGCGCGAACTCGCAGCCACGATCGAGCGAGCCTCGGCGATGTCGCTCGACCGCGATGCCGGCGCCGATACGTGGCTCGGCGTCCGACCGCTGCTCTGTCACAACGTGCTGCTGACCAACCTGATGCAGGTGCACGGCGCGGTCGAAGATCTCCGGTGGAGCGCCTGGCAGCTCGAACGTCGAGCGAACGAGATCGACGCGGCGGCCCGCCTCCTCCAAGCGGCGACCGGCGGAGGATGGTGACGACATGGAGACGGCGTACGACCCCGTTCGCATCCAGCTGCTCTCGAACCGGACGGCACGGGCCGTCGACGAACTGGCGGCGATCCGTTGCGCCGACCCAGCGGCGGCCGAGGCGCTGCGGGCAGTGCGGCTGCTGCGCATCAATCTCGAGGAACTGTGGCTGCCGCTGCTCGCCCAGATCCGGTCGAGCCGGGCGATGATCACCTGGGCGGAGTCGACCCACGACCGGATCGAACGCGGCTGGGAGATGATCGTCGACTGGCTGGAGGATCATCGCCGGCCGGACAACGAATTCGCCCGAATGTCCGACGACGAGCTGATCGACTTCGTCACCTGGTTCGGGTTCGACGCGCTGCCGTTCGGCGACGACGGCCGGCTCGACATGGACGACGAGTTCTGGTCGACGTCGTTCACCGACTTCGCCGATGTGATCACCGAGCGGGTCGGCCGCGACCATGAATTCGCGGATCGGCTCCTCGGCCTCGCCACCGGCAACCCGATGGTGGGCTTGGCAGCCGGGTTCGCCGAGTACCCGCCCGACTACCTCGACGCGCTGGCGCGCCGACTGCTGTTCCGGCCGTCGTACTTCGACGGGTACGACGTGCGCGCCAGCGGTGCCGCCACGGCGATGGTGCTCACGGAACTGACCGACGATCCGGCCCGCTGCCTCGCGCTGCTCCACGACCCCGAGTCGTTGGCGACGCTCGTCGAGTGGCCGTTCCTCGACGCGGACGTGGTGTCGAGCGTGTTCACCACCGGTCTGTACACGGCCGTGGCGGAGGATCCGAGCCGGCTGGAGAGCGGCTACGAAGTCCTCGCCAGCCTCACCGACCTCGCGACGCATCGGATGACCGACGGCTTCTCGCCGGGCGCGGCGCGCGGGATCGCCAACTCCCTCATCGGCTACATCGACACGCTCGCACCGGCGATCGGCAAGGAGGACGGCGGCAGGGTCGATACTGAACGTGCTCGGCGAGACACCGTTCACCTTCGAACTCGGCACGTACGAGGACGTGCGCGACCTCGTCGGCGCCATCGGTCGGGACGAACAGGCGCAAGCGGCGATCGGGGTGACGCTCGGCGCCTACGTCAACTCGATCGTCGACGATCTGGGCGTCGACATCGCGACGCGCAGCGGGATCGAGCATGTCGCGCAGTTCGCCGATCTCGTCGGCGACGCCGTGTCGGCCGAACAGGCCGAGATGGTGGCAGGAGCCGCCGCGTCGTCGGCGCAGCGACGCCTGCTCGCCAATGCCGTTGGCTTCGGGGCGTCCGCCACCGCGGCGGCGACCGGGGGCGGCCCGGTCGTCGGCTTCGCCGTCAACCAACTCGTCCGTGTCGGCACCGCCCGGTTCGCCGCCGTCGACCCCGACACCATGCCGAACGGCGCCATCCGGCACCGCACCTACGACGCGATCGTGGTGGCCAGCGTGACGCTCGGACGTGCCGACCCGACCGCGATCCGTCCCGGATCGACGGTCAGACGATCCGGACGACCCCGATGATCTCGCCCGGGTCGACGAGCATCTGGATCGCCTCGCCCGACTCGAGGCGGCCGGTGACCTCGACGGCTACGCCGACGAGGTGTCGCGCATGACGCAGTTCATCGAGCGCGCGACGCCGAACCTCGACTCCTTCGTCAACTCGGTCACCAAAGATCGCCGCGGTGAACGAATTGATCGAGGGCCACGACTGACGCTTGTTGCCGGCGCGAGCCCATGCAACAAGCTCAGAACACGTCGGCGGGGGCGAGGCCGTCGACGGTGCTCCGACCCATGAGCCAGGCGAGCCGTGCGGGCGGCGCGAGCGCGAGGGCGGCGGCCGGGAGCGGCGTGAGACCCATCGGCTGACGGGCCTGCCACAGCATCTCCATCCGCCGGACCTCGAGGCGCACGTACGGTGGGGGCAGATCGCCGAAGCCGAACCCGATCCGCAGGTCGACATGGTGGATCGCCACTTCGCGCAGGCGGAAGAACGGCAGGTCGGCCAGCGCGACCTCGGCGCCCAGGGCGAGAATTCCGGTGCCGTCCCAGGTCGATGCCGCCCACAGCGCTTCGAGCCGTTCGATCGATGTCCGCAGGTCGGCCACCTGGACGTCGGCCGGCCTCGGCGCGCCGGCTTCGATGTCGGCCTCCCGCCCCTCGAGACCGTGCGGGTACTGACGGCCGACCTCGCCGCGCTGCGCCGCCTCGAAGATCAGGGCGTGGCCGTCACCGCTGTTGGTGACATGCGTGATCACGTGCCCGACCGACCAGCCCGGTAGGGCCGACGGCGCCGCCACGTCGAGGTCGTCATCGACGAGCAGGCGGTCGAGATCGTCGAGCAGCCGCCGATGGGCGGTCGTCGCCATGGCGATGTCACGGTCGATGTCGCGCTGCACGTCGTCGGGCACTGCCACGACGCGACACTACCGACCGTCGATCGCTCGCCGAACGGGCCCCCGACCGCTCGGAGGCGTGGCAACCTGTGCCGATGCAGATCGGCATGGTCGGACTCGGACGGATGGGTGCCAACATGGTGCGCCGGTTGCACGCAGGCGGACACGAGTGTGTCGTCTACGACGTGATCGAGGCGCCGATCGCGGCACTCGAGAGCGACGGGGTCGCGTCGCACGGCTCACGCACGCTCGACGATCTCGTCGCTGCGCTCGCCCCGCCGCGGGCGATCTGGCTGATGGTGCCCGCGGCGCTCGTCGGCGACACCGTCGCCCTGCTGGCGCCGCTGCTGGCGCCCGGCGACACGCTGATCGACGGCGGCAACTCGTGGTACCACCACGACGTCGACCGGTCGGCCGCGCTGGCTCCGTCAGGGATCACCTACCTCGACATCGGCACGAGCGGTGGCGTCCACGGCCTGGAACGTGGCTACTGCCTGATGATCGGCGGCGACACCGACGCCGTCGAGCGGCTCGCCCCGATCTTCGACACCCTCGCCCCCGGCGTCGACAGCGCCGAGCGCACGCCCGGCCGCAGCGGCGACCCGTCCCCGGAGGAACGGGGCTGGCTGCACTGCGGCCCGAGCGGCGCCGGGCACTTCGTGAAGATGGTCCACAACGGGATCGAGTACGGGCTGATGGCGGCCTACGCCGAGGGCCTCAACGTGCTGGCGAAGGCGAACATCGGCGCCGAACGACCACGACGTCGATGCCGAGACGGCGCCGCTCGAGGCGGCCCAGTACTACCAGTACGACATCGACCTGTCGAAGGTCACCGAGGTGTGGCGGCGCGGGTCGGTGATCAGCTCGTGGCTGCTCGACCTCACCGCCGAGGCGCTCCACGCCGACCCGCGGCTCGACGAGTACTCGGGCGTCGTCAGCGACTCCGGCGAGGGTCGCTGGACGATCAACGCCGCCATCGACGAGGGCGTGCCGGTCCCGGTCCTGTCGGCCGCCCTGTACGAACGGTTCTCCTCGCGGGGCCGGGCCGACGTGGCCGACAAGGTCCTGTCCGCCATGCGTGCCGGCTTCGGCGGGCACCACGAACGAACGGAATCCACTCGATGACGTCCTTCCACATCGACACGCGCGCAGATCGACACCGAACCAGCCGACGGCCGACGCCCTCGTGCTGTTCGGCGCCACCGGCGACCTCGCCAAACGCAAGCTGTTCCCGGCCCTGTACCGGCTGCAGAAGTCGGGCGCGCTGCACGTGCCCGTGATCGGTGTGGCGCGCAGCGACTGGACCGACGACGACTTCCGCACGCACGCCAAGGACTCGATCATCGAGCACATCGACGACGTCGACCCGGCGGTGATCGACGAACTGTGCAAGCGGATGGACCTCGTGCAGGGCGACTACTCCGACGAGACGACGTGGAACGACCTGCGCCAAGGCCCTCGATGCCAGCCGAGTCGAAGGTCGCCGTGTTCTACATGGCGATCCCGCCCGACATGTTCCCGACGGTCGCCCAGAAGCTCGCCTCGGTCGACCTCCACCACCGGGGACGCATCGTGGTCGAGAAGCCGTTCGGGCGCGACCTCGACTCGGCGATCGAGCTGAACAAGACGCTGCACGCGGTGTTCGCCGAGGACCACATCTTCCGCATCGACCACTACCTCGGCAAGGAGGCGGTCGAGGACCTCCTCGTGTTCCGCTTCGCCAACACGATGCTCGAGCCGGTGTGGAACCGCAACTACGTGCGCAGCGTGCAGGTCACGATGTCGGAGACGATCGGCGTCGAGGGCCGGGGCTCGTTCTACGACTCGGTCGGCGCGATCCGTGACGTGCTGCAGAACCACCTCCTGCAGGTCGTCTCGCTGCTGGCGATGGAGCCGCCGGCCGGATCCGACTCCGGGTTCCTGCAGGACGAGAAGGCCAAGGTGATCGCCGCCATGCGGCCGATGGACCCGAACACGCTCGTGCGCGGCCAGTACGTCGGCTACCGCGACGAACCCGGTGTCGATCCGGAGTCGGAGGTCGAGACGTTCGCCGCCGCGCGCTTCGAGATCGACTCGTGGCGATGGGCCGGGGTGCCGTGGTACATCCGCGTCGGCAAGGCGCTCGCCGCAGAACGCCACCGAGGCCGTGATCGAACTGCGCGAGCCGCCGCGCATGTTGTTCGACGAGGCCGGTGGTCCGCCACCGCACCGCAACCTGATCCGGCTCCGGCTCGGCAAGCGACGACGGCGTCACGTTCGTGCTGCAGGCCAAGACGCCGGGCCCGCACCTCG
This sequence comes from Ilumatobacteraceae bacterium, assembly GCA_963801795.1. Classification (GTDB taxonomy): domain Bacteria; phylum Actinomycetota; class Acidimicrobiia; order Acidimicrobiales; family Ilumatobacteraceae; genus Sva-07. The sequence goes on along the minus strand of CAWDFZ010000009.1, from coordinate 158,175 downwards.
ACAGCCAGGACGTCGACGTCAACGTCGACTTCGCCGCCGCGCTCGGCGAGCGCCAGGACGCCTACGAGCGTCTGATCGGCGACGCCCTGCAGGGTTCGCTCCGCCGGTTCGCCCGCCAGGACGTCGTCGAGGGGACGTGGCGCGGTCGTGCAGCCGGCGCTCGACCAACCCGGGCTCGTGCATCCGTACTTCCGCGGCTCGTGGGGTCCCGTCGGAGGCCGACTCGATCCTCGTCAACGACGACACGTGGTTCCCGCCGAGCCGCGCCGACGGCGCCGACGACGAGCCCGATCGAATAGCGATCCGATCGGATAGGCGTGTTCCACATATCGGGTGATCAATCCCGAATATGTGAGACGCCATGTGGATTCCGATCACCCTCGCGGCAGCGACCTTCCAGATCCTGCGCACGTCACGGCAGCACGTGCTGCGCCGCGTGCTGTCGGTGAACGGGGCCGGGTTCGTCCGCTACGCCTACGGGTTCCCGCTGGCGTTGCTCGTCGTCGCTCGTGACGTTCGGCCTGGTCGGGTGAGGCGCTGCCGCACGCGCCCGGCCGGTTCTGGCTGATCATCGCCGGCGCCGGCGTCGCCCAGATCCTCGGCACGGTCGCGCTCCTGCGGGCCTTCGACCTGCGCGACTTCGCGATCGGCACGGTCTACGCCAAGACCGAGGTGATCCTCGTCGCGATCGTGTCGGCCGTGGCGCTCGGCGAGCCGCTGTGCTCTTCCTCGGTTGGGTCGCGATCGCCGTCTGCCTCGCCGGGCGTGGCCTGGCTGGCGGCGCCGGACCGGATCCGCAGACGTGCTGTCGAGCGCGTCCGATCCGGCCGCGCTTGATGGGCGTGCTCGCCGCGGCCGGGTTCGCCGTCGCGGCGGTCGGGATCCGCGGCGCGTCGAACAGCCTCGGCGACGACCCGGTGTGGAACCGGGCCCTGTTCACGCTGACCGTGATGCTCGGCATCCAGACGCTCATCAACGGCACCAGCTGATCGTCACCGACCGCGCCGAGCTCGCGCAACGTCGCCCGGCACTGGCGCGCCGCGCTCCCGGTCGGTGTCCTCAGCCTGTGCGGGTCGGCCGGCTGGGCCGTCGCCGTGACGCTCACGAACGCGGCCAAGGTCCGCACGCTCGGCCAGATCGAGATCGTGCTGGCGTTCGCCATCTCGGCGTTCTGGCTCCACGAACGGCACTCGCCGCGCCGAGTACGCGGCGAGCGGACTCGTCCTCGTCGGCGTGGTCGGCGTCGTCCTCTTCGGCTGAACCGCGACCGCGTCGGTTTCGGGCCGCCGCGATCCGGCGTAACGAAGTATCGTCCGCGGTGCGCGGTCTGGAGATTCCCGAGCTCGAAGAGGACTTCGCGGCCGACCCGGTCGAGCTGTTCTTCGACCTCGCCTACGTGTTCGCGTTCTCCCAACTCGTCGCGCTGATCCTCCACGACGCCACCTGGCACGGCATCGGCGAAGCCGGTCTGCTCCTGCTGCTGCTGTGGTTGCCGTGGTCACAGTTCACGTGGTCGGCCAACGCCGTCTCGGGCAATTCACGTCGGGTCCGGGTGCTGTTCCTGCTGGCCACCGACGGCGAGCATTCCGATGGCGGCATCGATCACCACGGCGCTCGACGGTGGAGGACTGCTGTTCGCCCTGCCCCTCGCCTCGATCTTCCTGGCCGCGCTGGCGATGATGGTGTTGTCGCTCGAGTCCGACAGCGACGTCCTCCGCAGCGCGCTCCGCTACGGAGCGCCGAGTGCGTGCGCGATGGGCCTCATCGTGCTCGGTGCGTTCTTCCACGGCGACGCCCGCGTGGTGATCTGGATCGCCGGCGCGCTCGACGTTCATCGGTGCCACCTTGATCGCGGGGACCGGCGAATGGATCATCCGCACCGGGCACTTCGCCGAGCGGCACGGGCTGATCATCATCATCGCCCTCGGCGAGGTGATCGTGGCCCTCGGCAACTCTGTCGTGATCTCGCTCGCACAGCGAGGAGGGTGTGCCCGGGGCGACGGTCGCAACGCTGGTAGGCGCTGGAATCCTCGCCGGACTGTTGTGGTGGTCGTACTTCGATCGGGTGCAGCCGGCGCTCGAGCATCGGCCGAACACTTCACCGGGATCGAACTCGGCCGCTACGTCCGCGACGTGTACACGTATGCCCACTTCCCACTCGTCGCGGGCATCGTGCTCACCGCGGTGGCGCTCGAGGAGATGACATTGCATCCCACCGAGCCGTTGTCGCTCACGTTCCGGATGATCGGCGCCGGCGGACTGGTCCTGTTCTTCGGCGGGTCGGGCATCGCCGTCTACCGGGCCTTCGGCGTGGTCGCCAACGAGCGGGTGCGTCGCGGTCGTCGTCATCGTGGCGATGTCGTTCCTGCTCGCCGATCTCGACGCGATCGTGCTCTTCGTCGCCGTCGATGTCGTGCTGTTCGCGGCACTCGCGGTCGAGCACCTGCGCATCGAGCGACCGGGTCCATTCCCGCTCGTGACGGTCGAGGCCGAATCGTCAGTCGACGACCGACAGGTCGGGAACGAGCGTCCGGCGTAGCCACTGGAACATCCGCCAGCCGACCTCGGCCGGTGCGAGCGTCGACGCGGCGATCGCCGCCGACTCGTCGGAGATCGGCTTGCCGTCGGGTGCCTTGACGTGCACCTCGGCGACACGCTCGGCCATCACGAACCAACCGACCGACTCCTCGACCGTCCTGCCGACGGTGAGCAGACCGTGGTTGCGCAGGATGCACAACTTCGCGTCGCCGAGCGCCGCGGCGATCCGCTTGCCGCCGTCGGTCGACAGCACCTCGACCTCCTCGTCGTCGAACAGCGCCTGGTCGAACACGAACGCGCACGACTCCTGGCTGATCGCCCGGAACGGCTCGCACGTTGGCCGACCACGGCGTGCCGAACGCGGTGTGCGTGTGCGGCGGCGCTGACGGCGTCGGGGCGGGCGGCGAGGATCGGGTGGTGGATGTGGTAGCCGGCGGTGTTGACGGCGCCGGTCGGGTTGCCGTCGAGCGTCCTTGACCTCGCCCGCCGGGGCCGACGAGCACGAGTTGGTCGACCGTCGCCTCGCCGAACGGCACGCCCCAGTCGAGCAGCCAGAAGTGGTCGGTGAGTCCGGGGTCGCGGGCCGACACGTGTCCGTCGCCGAGCTGGCCCCAGCGCATCGCGGAGAAGATCCGGTAGCCGAGCGCGCACATCCGTTTGCGGTGCAGCCGTTCGTCCTCGATCGAGCGGACGGTGTCGTACGGCTCGACCCCGGCGAACGGCGGATACGGCGACTCACTCATGTCGCGATGCTAGATCACCGTTTGCGTCGGATTTCGGGGACCGGTCTCCGAAATCCGACGCAAACGTGATTTCAGCGTCGGCGGGCTGGCACGGCGTCGGGCGGGAAGCCGCGGCGGGGGACGACGATCACGGTGCCGTCGTCGTCGACATCGACCGTCACGCACACGTGGTAGATCTCGCCGAGGCGTTCGGCGGTCAGCACGTCGGCGGCCGGGCCGGACGCGACGACGGCACCCTCGTCGATCATCGTCAGCCGATCGGTGTAGCGTGCCGGCCAGCGTGAGGTCGTGCATCGCGGCGATCACGGTCAGGCCCTCGTCGTGGCGCAACTCGGCGACGAGCTCCAACGCCTGCTGCTGATGGCCGATGTCGAGCGCGGAGGTCGGCTCGTCGAGCAGCAGGACCGGCGCCTGCTGCGCGAGCGCCCGGGCGAGCACCACCCGCTGTCGTTCGCCGCCGCTCAGCGCACCGAGCAACCGCTCGACGAACGGTGTCCAGCTCCGAGCCGTTCGATCGCCTCGCCGACGATCGTCCGATCGTGGCGGCTCTCGACGCCGAAGTACGACACGTACGGGGTCCGGCCGAGCAGCACGTAGTCGAACACGCTCATGTCGTCGGGGATCAGCGGCTCCTGCGGCACGTACGCCACGAGCGTCGCCCGCTCCTTGTTCGACATCGACGCGAGATCGCGCCCGTCGACGAGGATCGAGCCGTCGTGCGGCACGAGTCCGGCGAGCGCCCGCAGCAGCGACGACTTGCCCGCTCCGTTCGGCCCGATCACGCCGAGCCACTCCCCCGACTCGACGCGGTCGCTGAACGGCTGCGACGACGACACGCTTGTCGTAGCGCACGACGACGTCGCGGAACTCGATGACACTCACACCGGCACCCGTCGGGTCCGCAGGAGGTAGATGAAGAACGGCGCACCGATGAACGCGGTGACCACACCGATCGGCGTCTCGGCCGGATTGGTCAGCATGCGGCCGGGGATGTCGGCGAGGATCAGGAACGCGCCCCGAACATCAGCGACAACGGCAGCAGCCGTCGGTAGCTCGCCCCGGCGACCAGGCGGATCACGTGCGGGATCGACCAACCCGACGAAGCCGATCAGCCCGCTGACCGACACCACCGCCGCCGTGCCGAGCGTGGCGGTGACCACGATGATCAACCGCGAGCGCGACGACCGACATGCCGAGCGTCGCCGCCTCGACGTCGCCGACGCGGAACACGTCGAGTTGACGCCGGTGCAGGATCAGCACGATCGAGCTGATGACGACGTACGGCAGGATCAGCAGGACGTCCGACCACGTGGCACCCGACAGCCGGCCGAGCACCCACTGGAACACCTCGCGCACCACCTCGTTGTTGCGCTGCAGGATGAACGTCTGCACCGCCGTGGCGAACGACACGACGGCGATCCCCGCCAGCACGAGCGTCGTGCCCGACCGGCCGCCCGCGCCCGCACCGGTGACCCGCGCGACGTGCCGACCGCATAGGTCACGCCGACGGTGGCGAGCGCCATCACGAACGCCGCCGGTCGGCACCGGGTCGACCGGCCACCCCGCGGTCACGCCGCGGCCCGTCGTCAATGCGATCGTTGCGCCGAGTCCGGCGCCGGCCGCGACGCCGAGCAGGTACGGGTCGACCAGCGGGTTGCGGAACACGCCCTGGTAGCTGGCGCCGGCGATCGACAGCATCCCGCCGACCAGCCCGCCGAGCACACCCGCGGCATGCGGATCTTCCACAGGATGTTCCACTCGCGCCTGCGACACCCCCGAGTCGAACGAGATGAGCGGCAGGTGATCGATCAATGCGAGCGGCACCCGCCACCACGGCGGGCCGGCCGGGCCGATGGAGGCCCCGACCAGCACCGCCACGGCGAGCAGGAGTGCCGCGCCAGCGAACCAGCCCGCGTCGCGCGGGCGCGCGGTCATGATCGGGGGGTCATGCCGGGGACAGCCGCCTGCTGGACCGCCGCCGACACGTCGGCGAGGTAGTCGACGACGCGCGGTCCCCAACGGGACGCGAGGCTCGTCGTCCATCTCGAAGACGTTGCCGTTCTGCACCGCGGCGATCGCGTCCCAGCCCGGCCGGGCCGACACGGTGGCGAGCGTCTCGCCACAGCAGATCGTGTCGGCGAGGAAGATCAGATCGGGGTTGGCCGACACGATGAACTCGGCGTTGAGCTGCGGGTAGCCGCCCGAGTCGCCCTCCGCCTGGTCGGCGATGTTCTGCAGCCCGAGCATGCCGTAGAGCTCGCCGATGAACGTCGTGCTGTCGGCGCTGAAGAACGCCGAGTCGAGCTCGTGGTAGAGCGTCAGCGGCACGTCGGGAACCGGCGTGGCGGCGACGATCTCGTCGATGTCGGTCTGCATCTGCGTCACCAGTTCGGCCGCCTCGGCGATCGTGACCGGTGATCGCACCGAGCTGCTTCGATCTGGGCGTACGTGTCGTCGAGCGTCGTCGCGGCCGGGCCGTCCCACGCGGCGATGTCGATCGGCCGCCAGCTGGTCGGCCGAGCCCGGTGAAGTCACCACCGGTCACGCACGAGGTCGGGCTCGTAGGCGGCGATGGCCTCGACGTTCGGTTCGAAGCCCGACAGCTCGTGCGGCAGTTCGAGTGCCTCGGCCGGATAGTCGGAGAAGTCGTCGACGGCGACGACCTGGTCGCCGGCACCGATCGCGAACAGGATCTCGGTGTGGGTCGGGCTGAGCGAAACGATGCGCTGTGGGCTGGTCGCCGCTGCGCTCGTCGGACGCAGGTGGCGTCGGTGCCGGTCGCATCGCTCGTCGACCGGCCGCGTCGCTTGTCACGGGCGCGTCGGACGACGGAGCCGCGGTGGCGGCCGGATCGCTCGACGACTCGGAGTCGCTGCCGCAGCCGGCGGCGACGAGGGCGAGACCGGCGACGACGCCGATCATGGTGCGGTGGAACGTGCGTCGATCGAACGATCGCATGAATTGCCTCCAGTGGGGATGGAGGACAAGCTGGGTCACCGCCGGCGGATGCCGGTGCGAACCGTCCCTTGCCTCGAGGGATTGAGGTTGGCGTCGGAGCGGCAGGCGACCGGGCTGGCCGACGGTACGGGTACCGACGGACCACCGTTGCGGGACAGCGTCGGATTCTCACCGAACTTCGCTGCCACGACGACAGTTCGACATCGTAGTGGTCGCTGCGTACGCTCCCCCATTCATGACCAGCGAACCCGACGCCGACATCGACGCTGACCCCGACGCCGACTGGGACCGGGCCCCCACCGAGGATCCACGTCCCGACGGCCTGCGGCGCGCCGACGTCGCTGGTCGTCGTGAACACCGGCGACGGCAAGGGCAAGTCGTCGGCGGCGTTCGGCATGATGATCCGGGCCGTCGCCCGCGGGTGGAACGTCGCCGTGGTGCAGTTCATCAAGTCCGGCGACTGGAAGGTCGGCGAGGAGAAGATCGGTCGTCAACTCGGCGTCGACTGGCACGCGTTCGGCGACGGGTTCACCTGGGACTCCGACGACCTCACCGCCGACCGTGCCCACGCCGCCGCCGGATGGCGGCAGGCGGTCGACATCATCGACGCCGGCGAACACCAACTCGTGATCCTCGACGAGCTCACCTACCTGATGACCTTCAACTGGCTCCCCGTCGGCGACGTCGTCGACCGCGATCGCCGGGCCGGCCGCCGCCACGTCAACATCATCGTCACCGGACGCGATGCCCCGCCGGAGCTGATCGAACTCGCCGACACCGTCACCGAGATGCGCGAGGTGAAGCACGCGTACCGGCAGGGCATCCGCGCCATGCGCGGCATCGACTACTGAGCGCGCATGCCTCTCACGTTCCTCACCGGTGGTGCGCGCAGCGGCAAGAGCACCCTCGCGGTCGAGCTGGCGGAGCGCAGTGGGCTCCCCGTCACCTTCATCGCGACTGCGCCGCTCCCACCGCCCGATTCGCCTGATCACGACGCCGACATGGCCGGGCGCATCGAGCGACACCGAGCCGAAGCGTCCCGACAGCTGGACGACGATCGAGGAGCCGATCGATCTCGACGGTGCGATCGACGCGGCGGCCGGCACGTTCACGATCATCGACTGTCTCACGCTGTGGGTGTCGAACCTGATGTGGAACGACTGCACCGACGACGAGATCGTCGAGCGCGCGGACGCGGCCGCGCAACGCTGCGCGGCGACGCGCCGACCCCGTCGTGGTCGTCACGAACGAGGTCGGCCTCGGCGTGCACCCCGACACCGCCCTCGGGCGACGGTACCGCGACGTCCTCGGCTCGGTGAACCAACGCTGGGCCGCCCGCGCCGAGCGCTCCTTTCTCCTCGTGGCCGGGCGAGCACTTCGCCTCGACGCCCCCTCGATCGTCCTCGACGAGACCGGAACGACACCCCGATGACCCTGCTCCACGACCAACTCGCCCATCTGCCGTTGGCCGACGAGACCGCCCGCGCCGCCGTGCACGACCGCGCCGCCGACATCCTGCGACCGAGCGGTGCCCTGGCCTGGCTCGACGAGATCGCCGCCTGGGTGGCCGGGTGGCAACGAACCGACCGGCCGGCCGTCCGGCGACCGGCGGGGTTGATCTTCGCCGCCGATCACGGCGTCGCCGCGGCGACCAAGGTGAGCGCCTATCCGACGGGTGTGACCGAGGCGATGCTCGCCGCCTACCGCGAGGGGCGCTCGACGATCAACGCGTTCGCTCGCATCGCCGGCGCCGAGGTGACGGCGATCGACGTGGGCGTCGGGCATCCGACCGGCGACATCCGCTTCGAGAGCGGCGCTCGACCGAGCGACGGTTCGAGCTGGTCGTGCAGACCGCCATCGACGCGGTCGGCGCGATCGACTGCGACCTCCTCGTACTCGGCGAGATGGGCATCGGCAACACCACGCCGTCGGCCGCGATCGCCGCCGCGCTCGCCGGTGGCGAGACGGCGGCCTGGGTCGGCCGCGGTACCGGCGTCGACGACGAGGGCCTCGCCCGCAAGCGCGCCGCCGTGCAGGAATCGGTCCGGCGGATCGCCGGCATCACCGACCCGATCGAGATCCTGCGCGAGGTGGGCGGTGCCGAGCTGGTCGCCGTCGCCGCGGCCACGATCGCCGCCCGCCATCGATCGATCCCGGTCGTGCTCGACGGCTACGTCGTCACCGCCGCGGTGCTGCCGCTGTTCAGCGCTCGACCCGACCGCGCTCGACCACTGCACCGTCGGGCACTGCTCGGCCGAACCGGGCCACCGCCGCTTGCTGGAACGACTCGGCAAGCGGCCGCTGCTCGACCTCGACATGCGCCTCGGCGAAGGGTCGGGCGCGATGGCGGCGGTGCCGCTGATCGCGATGGCCTGTGCGGGCGTCACCGAGGTGCCGACGTTCGCGGAGTGGTTCGGCGAGTGACGCGCCCCGCCGGCCCGGGCGGTTCGCCGCTCGACGATGCGCTCGGCGCCGCACAGTTCCTCACCCGGATCCCGATCCGCCTCGGTGCACCGCCGACACTCGCCGCGTGCGTGCCGTGGTTCCCGATCGTCGGCGCGTTGATCGGAGTGGTCGTCGGCGCCGTCGCGGCCGGGCTCGATGGAGGTCGTGCCGAGCGTCGGTGGCCGCGGTGGTCGCCGTGCTCGTCGGCGTGACTGGTCACCGGCGCGTTCCACGAGGACGGACTGGCCGACACCGCCGACGCGATGGGTGGCTGGACGCCCGAGCAGCGGCGCCAGATCCTCAAGGACTCGCGCCACGGCAGCTACGGCGTCGCCGCGCTGTGCGGATCGATCGTGCTGCGGGTCGTCTGCGTGGCGTCGTTGGGTCCGGCGGTCGCCTTCGCCGGGCTCGTCGCCGCGCACACGCTCGGGCGTGCCTCGGCAGTCGCCACGATGACGGTCACGTCGCCAACACCGGTCGCTGGGCTCGGCGCCGACTACATGCGGACGCTGCGGCGTGGCGCCGCTCGGGTGGGCGTCGCGCGTCGGCGTCGCAATCACCATCCTCGCCGTCGGGCTGGTGGTCAGGTCCGCTCGTGTTGGCTGCGGCGCTCGTCACCGCGCCGGTTGCCATCGTGGCGGGCCGGGCGCTCGGCGGGGTGACCGGCGACGTGCTCGGCGCGATCGAACAGGTCGTCGAGTGCACCGTCCTGGTCGTCGTCTCCGGGCCTCGCCCTCCACCACCGCATCTGGTGGAGTTGGATGCGGACTCAGCCGACGAGGGTCGCCGAGGCGGGTGATGCCCTCGACGAGGTCTCGTCGCCGAGGGCGAACGAGAACCGGCCGTAGCCGGCGAGCCCGAACGCCTCGCCCGGCACGAACGCGACCTTGGCCTGGTCGAGCACGAGATCGGCCAGCTCGAGCGTGGTGTTCGCGGTGACGCCGCCGATCGGGCGGCCGAGCAGGCCGGTGAGGTCGGGGTAGGCGTAGAACGCACCCTGCGGCTCGATGCACGTGACGCCGGGGATCTCGTTCAGCATGCGGTGCATCGTCTGGGCGCGGCGTTCGAACGCCGTGCGCATCATCGCACACGTCGTCGAGGGAGCCCGACACCGCGGCGAGCGCGGCACGCTGCGCGACGTTCGACACGTTGGAGGTGGCGTGGCTCTGGAAGTTGGTCGACGCCTTGATCACGTCGTTCGGGCCGATCATCCAGCCGACGCGCCACCCGGTCATCGCGTAGGTCTTGGCGACACCGTTGACGATGATGCACTGGTCGGCGAGGTCGGGCACGAGCGTCGGCATCGACGCGAACTCGTGCGGACCGTACGTGAGGTGCTCGTAGATCTCGTCGGTGATCACCCAGATCCCGTGCTCGACCGCCCACTGGCCGATCGCTTCGACGGCGGCCGGCGGATACACCGCACCCGACGGGTTGTCGGGGCTGACGAACAGCAGGACCTTCGTGCGCGGTGTACGCGCCGCGTCGAGTTGCTCGATCGTGACCTGGAAGCCGCTCTCGGCGTCGGTGTCGATCACGACCGGGACGCCGCCGGCCAGCGTGATCGCCTCCGGATACGTCGTCCAGTACGGCGCGGGGCAGATGACCTCGTCGCCCGGATCGCACAGCGCGGCGAACGCCGTGTACACCGCGTGCTTGCCGCCGTTGGTGACGAGCACCTGCGACGCCGGTGCAGTCGAACCCCGAGTCGCGCTTGGTCTTGGCGGCGATCGCCTCCTTCAGCTCCGGGCAGCCCGCCGGCCGGCGTGTACCGGTGGTTGCGCACGTCCGAGCACGCCGCGATCGCCGCGTCGACGATGTGCTGCGGTGTCGGGAAGTCGGGCTCGCCGGCACCGAACCCGATCACGTTCTCGCCCTCGGCCTGCAGGGCCTTGGCCTTGGCGTCGACCGCCAGGGTGGCCGATGGTGCGATCGCGGCGAGTCGTGCGGAGGTTCGTTTCACAATCGGCAAGCCTGCCACAGCGATCACCCGCTCCCAACGGGGTTCCTGCGAGCGGACGTCGCGGGTACGGCACCCATGACGGCGGATGGCCATCGCTGGACGTGGGCGAACGGCGGTGGCACGGGCGATCGGCCATGCTGTGGGACCGTGACCACCGTCGACGCCACCGCCATCACGATCCCGACCGACCTCCTCCCCGCCGACGGACGATTCGGTTGCGGACCGTCCAAGGTTCGTGACGAGCAGGTCGCAGGCACTCGTCGCCGCGCAGGGCACGATCCTCGGCACCTCGCACCGCAAGCCGGCCGTGAAGAACCTGGTCGGCGGCGTGCGCGCCAAGCTCACCGACCTGTTCCGGCTCCCCGACGGGCTGGGAGATCGTGCTCGGCAACGGTGGCTCCACGGTGTTCTGGGACGTCGCCACGTTCGGGCTCGTCGAACGAGCGCAGCCAGCACCTCGTGTTCGGCGAGTTCTCCTCGAAGTTCGCCGAGGCCTGCGCCGCCGCGCCCCACCTCGGCGAGCCGACGATCGTCGAAGACCGATCCCGGCACCCATCCGGTCGCCGCAGGCCGAGGACGGCATCGACCTCTACGCACTGACGCACAACGAGACGTCGACCGGCGTGTCGATGCAGCTCCGCCGCCCCGCCGGCACCACGGCGGCCAGCGCGCTCGTGGCCGTCGACGCCACCTCCGCCGCCGGCGGGCTCGAGTGGGACCCGGCCGAGGTCGACGTGTACTACTTCGCCCCGCAGAAGTGCTTCGCCTCCGACGGTGGGCTGTGGCTCGCCGCCTGCTCGCCGGCCGCCGTCGAACGCATCCGCACGATCGGCGCGAGCGACCGCTGGCGTCCGGCGTCGCTCGACCTGTCGATCGCCCTCGACAACTCGACCCAGAACCAGACGTACAACACGCCGGCCCTCGCCACGCTCGTGATGCTCGACGCCCAACTCGACTGGATGCTCGGCAACGGCGGGCTCGTCGTGGGCCGCCGGACGCAGCGCCACGTCGGCGGCGACGCTCTACGGCTGGGCCGAGGCCCGCGAGTGGGCGACACCGTTCGTCACCGATCCGGCGCAGCGATCGAACGTCGTCGGCACGATCGACCTCGACGACGCGATCGACGCCAACACGGTGTGCGACGTGCTGCGGGCGAACGGCATCCTCGACACCGACTCGTACCGCAAGCTCGGCCGCAACCAGCTGCGTATCGGCATGTTCCCGGCGATCGATCCGGCCGACGTCGAGGCGCTGACGCACTGCATCGACCACGTCGTCGAGCAACTCGGCTGACGCTCGGCTGGCAGACTTCCATCGTGGAGTCCGACGACGTGCTGTCGTTCGACACCGGTGAGATCGGCGTGCTCGATCGCCCGGTGATGCTCGTCGGACTCGAGGGCTGGTTCGACATGGCCGGCGCCGCCACCCAGGCCATCAACGCGTTCACGAACGCCGACCGCGCCGTCACCGTCGGCGTCGATCGACCCCGACCCGTTCTACGACTTCACCCAGCAGCGACCGCACGTCTCGATCGACGACGACATCCGCGAGATCATCTGGCCGAGCAACGAGTTCATCCTCCAGCGCAACCCGGATCACCGCGACATCGTCGGCCTGATCGGCGTCGAGCCGCATCTGCACTGGAAGACCTACGTCGACGCCGATCATCGACGTCGCCGAGGCCCTCGGATGCGAGGCGGTCGTCACCGTCGGGTCGGCCGCCGAGGCGATCCCCCACACCCGCACGCCGCCGGTCACCGGCAGCACCGCCGACGCCGAACTGGCGCGACGCCTCGGCCTGGTCGCCCCGTCCTACCAGGGCATCACCGGCGTGGTCGGCGTGCTGCAGGCCGAACTCGAAGCCCGCCGGATCCCGTCGATCTCACTGCGTGTCGGGATCCCGCACTACCTCACGAACGCCGAGCATCCGCTGGCCACAGCGGCGCTCGCCCACCATCTCAGCCACGTGCTCGACGTGCCGGCCGACGCCGAACTGTCAGCGACCAGATCGACAGCTGGCGTGACGTCCACGACGAGATCGTGGCCGGTGACGAGCAGCTCCGCCTGTATGTCGCGATGCTCGAGGCCGAATTCGACCGGCGCGCCGAGGCGGCCATCCCGTCGGCCGACGACCTCGGCGACGAGTTCGAGGCGTTCCTCCGCGACCAGCGCGACGATTGAGACGGCGATCGACATGTCCGCCACCCTGCTCGCCGAGCGGTACCGCCTCGGGGAGCGGATCGGCACCGGTGCGTCGGCGATCGTGTTCGAAGCGCGCGACGAGCGCCTCGATCGGCGCGTCGCCATCAAGGTGCTCGACGATGCCGCGGCGCTGACCGCCGACCCGCGCTGCCCGGCAGCGGTTCGAGACCGAGTCACGCACGGCCGCACGGTTCGTCCACCCGAACGCCGTGACGGTGTTCGACGCCGGCTCCGACGACGGGACGCTGTACGTCGTGATGGAACTCGTCACCGGAGGATCGCTCGCTGAACGGCTCGCCCGTTCGGGACCGTTGTCGTCGGCCGACGTCGCCAGGATCGGCGCCCAGGTGGCGTCAGCACTCGACGCGGCCCATGCGGCCGGCATCATCCACCGCGACGTCAAACCGTCGAACGTGCTCCTCGACGACCGCGGCGACGCCAAGCTCGCCGACTTCGGGATCGCTCGGCGTCTCGACGAGATCGGTGAGTCGCTCACGTCGGCCGGCATGGTGATGGGCACCCGCCACTACGTGTCGCCCGAGCAGGCTCGCGGCGACACGCTCGGCCCCGCGAGCGACGTCTTCTCGCTGGGAGTCACGCTGTTCGAGGCCGTCAGCGGTGTTCGTCCGCCGTCGGTGCTCGAGCGCGCCACCGACCATCGTCTCGACGTCCGCGCGATCGTGCCATCGGTCGATCCGGTGCTCGCCGACGCGATCGCCGACGCGACCGCGATTCCCGTGGCGAAGCGCTTTCCCTCCGCCCGGGCGATGGCGGATGCGCTCGCGTCGAGCGCGTCGCAGGGCCGGTGGTGGCACCGCCGTCATGCCGGCGCATCTGCTGACCGGCAGGTCTGTCCGACGACCTCGATCGCCGAGCGCGATCACCGCCGCCGGGTCCGGGCCGTCGGTGCCGTCGCCGCCGTCGCGCGTGGTCGCCCTCGCCCTCGCCGCCGCGCTCGGACCTGGCGACTCCCTCGACGACGGCGTCACCACGTCGGCGCCGGCCGCGCCCATCGCCACGTCGGCGCCCGTCACCACCGTGCCCGTCACCACCGCGGTTCCGACGACCGTGGCACCGACCACGGTGGCACCGACCACGGTGGCTCCGACTGCGCGCTCCGACGACACCGCCGCTGACCGAACTGATCCCGGGTTTCCCGATTCCTGCCGACATCGACGAGTTCCTGGACATCCTCGACGAACGATCCGGACATCGTCGGGCCGCGGGGCGACGAACTCCTCGAGCAACTCGACGAGGTGCTCACGGAGCGCCGTGGGAACTTCGAGGACAACAAGGATGAAATGTCGGATCGCATCGAGGAGTGGCGCGACGACGGCGAACTCGATCCGGTCGTGGCTGCGGCGGCGATCGCCTTCCTGGACGACGTCGACGAGCCGAGGCGGGGCAACGGCAACGGCAACGGCGCAGCGGCCCCGGCGACGGAGACGACGACTGACGGCCGGCCCGCATCCGGGTCAGATCGCGGCGAAGCCCTGCTCGAGGTCGGCGAGGATGTCGTCGATCGACTCGAGGCCGACGCTGAGTCGGACGAGGCCCGGCGTGACGTCGGACGCCGCCTGCTCCTCGGGCGTGAGCTGCGAGTGGGTGGTGCTGGCCGGGTGGATCACGAGGCTGCGGACGTCACCGATGTTGGCCACGTGGCTGTGCAGCGTCGAGCGCCTCGACGAACTTCTTGCCGGCCTCGAGTCCACCCTCGATCTCGAACGCCAGCACCGATCCGTAGCCCTTGCCACCGCCGAGCTTCTTCGCCCGCTCGTGCCACGGGCTCGACGGCGAGGCCGGCGTACCGCACCGACAACACCTTGGCGTGGCCGTCGAGGTACTCGGCGACCGTCTGCGGCGTTGGCGAAGTGACGTTCCATGCGCAGGCTCAGCGTCTCGAGGCCCTGCAGCAGCAGGAACGCGTTGAACGGCGAGATCGCGCGGCCCGATGTCGCGCAGCATCTGCACGCGGGCCTTGAGGATGAACGCGCCGTGGCCCGAGCGCCGGGAAGTAGGCGAGGCCGTGGTAGCTCGGGTCGGGCTCGGTGAAGTTCGGGAAGCGGCCGGACGCCGCGTAGTCGAACGTGCCGCCGTCGACGATCGCCCCGGCGATCGACGTGCCGTGGCCGCCCATGAACTTCGTGAGGCTGTGCACGACGATGTCGGCGCCCCACTCGATCGGGCGGATCAGGTACGGCGTCGGGACCGTGTTGTCGACGACCAGGACGATGCCGTTGGCGTGCGCCACGCCGGCCACGCCTTCGATGTCGAACACGTCGTTCTTCGGGTTCGGCAGCATCTCGCCGAAGAACACCTTCGTGTTCGGCTTGATCGCCGCCTCCCACTGCGCGAGATCGTGCGGGTCGTCGACGAAGGTGACCTCGACGCCGAACTTGGGCAGCGTGTAGTGCAGCAGGTTGTACGTGCCGCCGTACAGCGACGGTGACGACACGATGTGGTCGCCCGCCTCGCACAGCGTCATGAAGGTGAGCGTCTCGGCCGCCTGGCCCGACGCGACGGCGAGCGTGCCGGGCAGCCCGACGGCCGTGGTGCACCCTCCCTCGAGCGCGTTGACCCGGGCCTCGAGGGCCGCCTGCGTCGGGTTCATGATGCGGGTGTAGATGTTGCCGATCTCGGCGAGGGCGAACAGGTTCGCGGCGTGGTCGGTGTCGCCCAGGTCGTACGACGTGGTCTGGTAGATCGGGACCGCCCGGGCACCGGTGGTCGGGTCGGGATCTCCGCCGACGTGGATCTGCTTGGTCTCGAAGCCCCAGGTGTCGCTCATAGGGACGTGACCGTAGCATCGGCAATTCCCGACCCAGCAAGTCGGATTTAGTGGCATGGTCGGGGCGCGCGAGCATTGACCGATGGGTCTCCCGCGTCCCGACGACCTGCGCATCGATCGGCACGCGCCGGTCGAGCGCCGCGAGCTCGGCGCCACGTCGTGGGTCGACGTCGTGCAGGGCTTCGTGGTCGATGCCGACGGCCGAGTTCGCGGCGCTCCACGAGCAGACCCCGTGGCAGCAGAACGAGATCCTCCGCTACGACAAGTACGTGCCGGAGAAGCGCCTCGGCGCCGGCCTCGCCGCGGATCGCTCACCGCTGCTCCGCCAGACGTCGATGCACCTCCGTTCGAGGTACGGGGTCGAGTTCAGCGGCGTCGGCGCGCTGCTGTACCGCGACGGCGACGACTTCCAGGGCCTGCACTCCGACCGCGAGATGCGCTGGCTCGACGACACCGCTGATCGCCATCGTCGTGCTCGGCGTGCGGCGCCCGTTCGTGTTCCGCGAGCGGCAACCGCTGTCGACCAACCCGGTCCGCGGCCACGCCGGCCGGCTCGACGGCGACATCGTGCTGCTGCCCGGCGAGGGCGACCTGCTCGTGATGGGTGGCGCCGCCCAACGCGACTGGCTCCACGGCGTCCCGGCGGCCGACACCGATCAGGCCCGGATCTCCCTCACCTGGCGCTGGACGAGCCGCCGCGGCCGACCGGACACGAACCCCGCCTACTCCGAAGGCCGCCAGTACAGCGATGCGCCGCGCCAGCCCGGCTCCGCGGTCAGCGCGCCGTCGCGTCGGCACCGCGCTAAGCTGCTCAGCCGCCGGAGACCTCGCTGACCTTCTGGCGTGCCGGCGCTGATGAACGGCATCATCTCGCGGAGCTGGCCACCGATGTCCTCGATCGGATGGTCCTTGCCCTCCTGCTGGAGACGGTTGTAGTTCGAGCGGCCGGCTTCCGACTCGGCGATCCACTCGGCGGCGAACTGGCCCGACTGGATCTCGCCGAGGATCTTCTTCATCTCGGCCTTGGTCGCCTCGTTGACGACGCGCGAACCGCGGGTCAGGTCGCCGTACTCGGCGGTGTCGGAGATCGAGTAGCGCATGCCGGCGATGCCCTCCTCGTACATCAGGTCGACGATGAGCTTCACCTCGTGGAGGCACTCGAAGTACGCCATCTCCGGGGCGTAGCCGGCCTCGGTCAGCGTCTCGAAGCCGCCCGCACGAGCGCGGTGAGGCCGCCGCACAGCACGGCCTGCTCGCCGAACAGGTCGGTCTCGGTCTCCTCGGCGAACGTCGTCTCGATCACGCCGGCGCGGGTGCCGCCGATCGCGTCGGCGTACGACATCGCGACGGCGCGGGCGTTGCCCGTCGCATCCTGGGCGACCGCGATGAGCGCCGGCACGCCGCCGCCCTCGGTGTAGGTGCGGCGCACGAGGTGGCCGGGGCCCTTCGGGGCGACCATGATCACGTCGACGCCGGCGGGCGGCTGGATGCGATCGAAGCGGATGTTGAAGCCGTGGGCGAAGGCGAGCGCCTTGCCGTCGGTCATGTGCTCGGCGATGTGCTCGTCGTAGATCCGCTTCTGCTCGG
This sequence comes from Ilumatobacteraceae bacterium, assembly GCA_963801795.1. Lineage (GTDB taxonomy): Bacteria > Actinomycetota > Acidimicrobiia > Acidimicrobiales > Ilumatobacteraceae > Sva-07. Next base: position 140,951 of record CAWDFZ010000009.1, on the reverse strand, counting down.
TGTCGGGGGCGAGCAACATGATCACGTCGGCCCAGGCGGCCGCTTCGGCGATCGACATGACCGACAGGCCCGGCCGCGTCGGCCTTGGCGGCCGACGACGACTCCTCGCGCAGGCCGACGGCCACGTCGACACCGGACTCCTTCAGGTTCAGCGCGTGCGCATGACCCTGTGATCCGTAGCCGATGACGGCGACCTTCTTGCGAGCGGATGATCGAGGGATCTGCGTCCTCGGCGTAGTACACGGTGACGGCCATGTCAGCCAGCCCTTCCTGATTGGTTCGGTCCTGCATTGGTTGGGGACACGGCGCGCAGCCGTGCGGATCGTTCGAGTTTCGGCAGCGCCACCCGACCGGTGCGCTGCAGCTCAACGATGCCATAACCGGTCGAGCAAATCCTCAAAGTCGTTGAGCTTGTCGGGATGTCCGTCGAGGCTCACGGTGAGCACCGATTCGGCGACGGCGATGATCTTGCCCTCGAAGATGTTGACCAGCTCGACGACGTGGCCGCGCTGATCGTCGGGTGCCTTGACCGTGGCGATCAACAACTCGCGCTCGACCGAGCGACGCGGGTCGAGCTCGGAGATCTTGATCACGTCGATCAGCTTGAACAGCTGCTTGGTGACCTGTTCGAGCGGCGTCGACTGGACGTCGACGACGATGGTGATCCGGCTCATGCCCTCCTCCTCGGCAGGAGCGACGGCGAGCGAGAAGATGTTGAAGCCCCGGCGAGCGAACAGGCTGGCCACACGGGCGAGGACACCCGCTCGGTTCTGGACGAGCACCGACAGGATGTGGTGGCGAATCGGCTCGTTGCTCCGACTCGGCGTGTTGTAGAGCGGCTCCTTGCTCATGACCGCAACGCTCCCGCCCGGTCGTGCTGGGTCGGGTGCAGGATCAGGTCGTCGTTGCTGTGTCCGGCGGGGACCATCGGGAACACCTTCTCGGAGGCCTCGGTGCGGAACTCGACGACGACCGAGCGGTCGTTGATCGAGTTCGCCTTCTCGATCGCCGGGGCGACCTCCTCGGGCGACTCGACGCGGATGCCGACGCAGCCCATCGACTCGGCCCACATCACGTAGTCGGGCACCGTTGCCGTTCAGGAACACCTCCGAGTAGCGCTCGTCGTAGAACATCTCCTGCCACTGGCGGACCATGCCGAGGTAGCTGTTGTTGAGCAGCGCCACCTTGATCGGCAGCCGCTCGACGGTCGAGGTGACGAGTTCCTGCGCGGTCATCTGGAAGCAGCCGTCACCGTCGACGGCCCACACGGTGTGGTCGGGCTTGGCGGCCTTGGCGCCGATCGCCGCGGGGATCGAGAAGCCCATCGTGCCGAGCCCGCCGGAGTTGACCCACGTGTACGGCTCGTTGAACTTCCAGAACTGCGACGTGTACATCTGGTGCTGGCCGACGCCTGACGCCACGATCGTGTTCTCCGGGCGCATGCTCGTTGAGCTGCTCGATGCAGAACTGCGGCTTGAGGGCTTCGCCCGGCTCCGACTGCTCGTAGGTCATCGGGAACTGCTCGCGCCAGCCCGACACCTTGCTCTTCCAGGCGGACGTGTCGGCCTGCACCGTGCCGCCGGCCGAGCAGATCCTTGATCGCCTTGATGATCTCCTCGATGACGTACTTGGCGTCGCCGACGATCGGCACGTCGGGTCGGCGGACCTTGCCCTGCTCGGCGGGGTCGATGTCGACGTGGATGATCTTGGCGTCCGGCGCGAACGCATCGACCTTGCCGGTGATGCGGTCGTCGAAGCGCGAGCCGAGGGCGATCAACAGGTCGCTGCGCTGCATCGACATGACGGCGGTGGCGTTGCCGTGCATGCCGGGCATCCCGAGGCACAGCGGGTGATCGTCGGGGAACGCACCGCGGGCCATCAGCGTGGTGACCACGTAGGCTGTCGATCAGTTCGGCGAGTTCGCGCAGCGCTTCGGCGGCGCGGGCCTTGAGGATGCCGCCGCCGGCGTAGATGACCGGACGCTCGGACGCGAGGATCAGCCGCGCCGCTTCCTTGATCATCCGCGGGTGGCCCTTGACGTTCGGGCGGTAGCCCGGGCAGCGAGGCGAGCACGTCGTCGTCGCTCGGCCAGTGCCACGTCATCGTCGTTGGTCAGACAGTCCTTCGGGCACGTCGATCAGCGTCGGGCCGGGGCGGCCGGTCTGGGCGATGTGGAACGCCTGGCGGACCGCCATCGGGATGTCCTCGGCGGTCATGACGAGTTCGTTGTGCTTCGTGCACGACCGGGTGATGCCGATCGTGTCGCACTCCTGGAACGCATCGCGTACCGATCGCGCCCGTCGGCACCTGGCCGGTGATGGCGACCATCGGGATCGAGTCCATGTAGGCGTCCATCAGCGGCGTGACGAGGTTCGTCGCCGCCGGGCCGGAGGTGACCATGGCGACGCCGGCGCGGCCGGTGACGTGCGCGTAGCCCTCGGCCATGTGGCCGGCGCCCTGCTCGTGACGCACCAGCACGTGACGGATCGGGCTGTCCATCGAGCGGGTCGTACGCCGGCAGGATGCACCCGCCGGGGTAGCCGAACATCAGGTCGACCTGCTCGTGTTCGAGCGCTCTGATCAGCGCTTGGGCTCCGGTGATTCTCTCAGCCATGACAATTCTTCCTGGTGCAGTGGGTGTGTGTGCGGGGTGACGGTGGAAACGGGGCGGAAAAAGCAAACGACCTCCCGTCGGGAGGTCGTGAGCACGCGCGGCGATGGGGCCGGCGTGCTACTGAATGAGTACTACGAGCAGGTTCGAGACGCAGATGCGTGGGCCCATCGACTTCATAGTCTCATCATCGTACCGTCGCGGTCAACCCTTGGGACAACGGGTTGCCTCGGCCTGGAACGCCGCTGGTGTCCTCATCGATGCCAAATCGGCCTGCCGGGACGAACTAGTTTCCACCGGCAATGAACCGACGCCAGGATGTGATCGACGCGGCGGTGGCGCTCGTCCGCGAGGGAGGGCCGAGCGCGTTGACCACGGTGGCGGTGGCGTCCCGTCTCGGCGTCACCCAGTCCGCGATCTATCGACATGTCCACAATCGGGACGAACTGGCCACGCTCGCCAGCCGGCAGATCGTCGCCGACCTGCAGACGAAGATGAGCTGCATCATGGACAACCCGGACCTGTCGTGGGAGAAAGACGGTGACACGCGCATCTTCTGCGACGGCATCGTCGCCTTGATGGCCGCCGAACCGAAGACGTTCGAGGTGATCGATCGGTGGCGTTACGCCGAAGGATCGCTCGGAACCGGGATCCGCGAGCTGCTCGATCGGGGTCGGGCGGGAAGCGCCGGGATCTTGGAGACGATGTGGCGCTCCCTGTACGGCTACGACAAGCCGCTCGACGCCGGTTGCCGCGCCGCACTCCTCGTGTACGCCGGGCTCATGAACGACGACGTGATCGGCCTCGCCCGCCTGGTTCGGGCAGGCCGCTTCCCCGGCGGTCGCGACGCCATCGCCCGGATCCTCGAACTCCGCCTGATCGCCGGGTTCCAGGCCTTCATGTCCGACGTCAACCGGCGGCTCGGGCTGCCACCTGTGATCAACTGACCGTTGTCAACTGGCGACGCGGTCGGCTTCAGCGGTCGGACGGGACGACGCCCTGGAGGATCGCCGCCGTGAACGTGTTCTCCAGGAGACAGGCGATCGTCATCGGGCCGGTGCCGCCCGGCATCGGCGTGATCCATCCGGCGACCTCGCTCACCGGGCCGTAGTCGACGTCGCCGACGATGCCGGCCTCGGTCCGCGACACGCCGACGTCGATCACCGCCGCGCCGGGCTTGACCATGTCGGCCGTGATCATCCGTGCCTGCCCGGCGGCGCCGACGACGATGTCGGCCTCGCGGACGACGGCGGCCATGTCGGCCGTGCGGGAGTGCGCCATCGTCACGGTGGCGTCGACGCCCTTGCGGTTGAGGAGCAGCGACAGCGGAAGACCCGACGAGCGTCGATCGACCGACGACGACCGCCCGCTTGCCGCTGATCGGCACGTCGTAGCGTTCGAGCAGCCGCATCACGCCGAGCGGGGTGCATCCGACGAGACCCGGGCGGCCGCGCACGAGCCGTCCCATCGACCGCTCGGTCAGGCCGTCGACGTCCTTCTCCGGCGGGATCAGGTCGAGCACGGGCTCCGGGTCGAGACCGTCGGGGAGCGGGAGTTGGACGAGGATGCCGTGGACCGCCGGATCGTCGACGAGCACGCGGACCGCCGCTTCGACCTCGGCCTGGGTCGCCGTCGCCGGCAGATCGACGTGACGCGACGTGCAGTCCCGCCTCGGCGGCCTTGGCGTGCTTGCTGCGGACGTACCGCTGGCTCGGACCGTCGTCGCCGACGAGCACGGTGGCGAGGCAGATCGCCGGCGATCCGGCGGCTTCGACCCGCTCCCGGATCGACACGATCAACTCGTCCCGCAACCCGTTCCCGTCCATCACGATCGCCGTCACGTGCCGAGACCTTACAACCCGGCGCGCGCCCGGACCCGACCCCCTGGCGCGCGGATCAGGCCACCGACGGCCTCGACTCGGCACGGGCGAGCGTCGCGAGAACCTCCTGGCGTTGTAGGCGGAGTTGCGGCTCGCGAGCCGACGCCACTCGGCCCTTGCGGGCAAGACGGCGCACGGATCCGAGATTGGTGAAGCCGAAGCGTTCCGCGACCTCACGGAGCGGTGCCATCCGCAGTTCGAGGGCCAAGGTGACGGCCAGCATCCGTGGCGGGATCGATCGTCCCGGGCGCGCCGTGCCGACCTCGCTGGGGTCGACGCCACACACCGCCGCCGACCGCCGCCACGAGTTCGGCAAGGGCCGTGTCGGACGACGAGGACACCATGGGTCCGACCTCGTCGTCGGCCAGCGACGAACTCGTGGTACTCGTCGCTCGTCATGCCACCGAGCACGATTGATTCCGGAATCAACCAGGTAGGGCGGACACGCCGCCCGCAGATCGATCCGAAACTGGACCACGGATATTGAGCCAAGCGATCGGCGCTGATGAACGCCAACGGATTGCGGTGGATGTACCGACCGGCCGTGACCAAGCTGCTCGTCGCTCGTGATCGGAACGGACTCGAATCGGCCGCCGAGCACCGGGCCGTGCGCGTTCGCTGCGGAGGTTGTACGCCGCGCCGTAGCGCCCGCAGAGACGTTGCATCGCCTCGGACAACCCCGCCGACGGACAGTGGACGAGGAGGTGGAAATGATTCGTCATCAGCGCGTAGGCGTGAACCTCGATGGCGAATCGCTGGAGCGCCTCGTCGATGAGTCGTTCGAACGAGCGCGTAGTCGGCATCGGCGCTGAAGATGTCTTGTCGATCGGATCCACGGTTGAAGACGTGGAACCAGGTGCTCTGCGTGAGGTCTCGGTGCTTTCGTCCCATACGACCGAGCGTGACAGCGGGGTGTCGCACCGACGCGCCAGGGGGTCGGGTCCGGGCGCGCGCCAGGTCGTCAGCCGGCTTCGGAGTGGGTGACGGCGGGTTCGCCCATCCACTCGCGCAGGGTGTTCTTGAGCTTGGTCTGCTGGATGAACAGGTCGTGCTCGGCAGGCGTCTCACCGGCGGCCTGCGGGGCCTTCAGGTAGAAGCTCAGCCATTCCTGCACGCCCGACTCGCCGGCGCGATGGGCGAGGTCCATGAACAGCGCCAGGTCGAGCACGATCGGCGCGGCGAGGATCGAGTCGCGGCACAGGAAGTCGACCTTGATCTGCATCGGGTAGCCGAGCCAGCCGAAGATGTCGATCGCGTCCCAGCCCTCCTTGTTGTCACCGCGCGGCGGGTAGTAGTTGATCCGCACGACGTGGTCGATGTTGCCGTACAGGTCGGGGTAGACCTCGGGCTGCAGGATCGTGTCGAGCACACCGAGCTTCGACACCTCCTTCGACTTGAAGTTCTCCGGATCGTCGAGCACTTCGCCGTCGCGGTTGCCGAGGATGTTCGTCGAGTACCAGCCGCGCAGGCCGAGCATGCGGGCCTTGAAGCCGGGGGCGAGCAACGTCTTCATCAGCGTCTGGCCGGTCTTGAAGTCCTTGCCGGCGATCGGCACGCCGCGGGTCTTCGACAGCTCGATCATGCACTCGAGGTCGACCGACAGGTTCGGCGCACCGTTGGCGAACGGCACGTCGCTCTGCAGTGCGGCGTAGGCGTAGATCTGCGATCGGCGAGATGTTGGCGTCGTTGTCCTTCAGTCCCTGCTCGAACGCGGCCACCGACACGTGAACCTCCGACGGCTCCTGGTAGGCCTCGGTCGAACCGCACCACACCATCACGAGCCGGTCGCAGCCGTTCTCCGCCTTGAACGTGGCGATGTCGTCGATGACGGCCATCGCCTGGTCCCACTTCGAGTCGATGTTCTTCACGCGCACGCCGTCGAGACGCGACACCCAACGCTGGTCGAACACGGCCTCCATCGGCGACGATGCCCTCGAGCTCGCTCGAGATGGTGCTGAGGTCGCCGCTCCTCGAGCACGCCGGCGGTGCGGGCGGCCTCGAGAGCGTTCGGCGAGATCGGATCCCAGCCGCCGAAGACGAGGTCGTCGAGGCTGGCGAGCGGCACGAACTCGCGGATCAGCGGGTTGCGGTTCTGCTCCTTCGTGCCGAGGCGGATGTGGGCCATCTGGGTGATCGAGCCGATCGGCGGCTTGAGGCCCTGGCGGGCGGCGAGAACGCCGGCGATGAACGTGGACGACACGGCGCCCATGCCGGGAGTGAGGACACCGAGCTTGCCGGTGGCGGGTGCGATCTGTCGTGCAGTCATGAGCGTTGATCATAAGCAATCATTCAGACCTCCGAGTTACGGTGAAGCAAATCTGAACTACTCTGCACGAGGTGCGCCCCCTTCCGGACCTTTCGATCCGCCAGTTGGAGTACCTCGTGGCCGTCGACGACGCACCGACATGGGCCGCGGCGGCGACGCAGGTCGGCGTCAGCCCCTCGGCTCTGTCGCAGGGCCTCGCCGAACTCGAACGGCGGCTCGGCGTCACGCTGTTCGACCGGGACGGACGGCGCCGACACGTTCGCGACGCTGCCGCTCCCGTGGTCGCGCACGCCCGTCAGGTGCTGGGACTCACGGGCGACCTGGCCGGGTGGGCCGACCGCCAGCGGACGGGTGTCGCCGGCCGGGTCCGGATCGGGATGATCGATGCCGCCGCCCTCGTCTACCTGCCGGACGCGCTGCAGCAGTTCCGCTCCGACCGACCCGAGGTGACCCTGCTCCTGCGCGTCGCCCCGTCGGGCGAACTGATCGACCATCTGATCGGCGGTGAGCTCGATCTCGTCGTCTGCGTCGAGCCCCCGTCCGCTGTCGCCGGCGTCGAGTGGACGGCACTGCGACAGGAGGACTTGGTCGTGCTCGCCCCGCCGGGCGCCGAGATCGCCGACGCCGCGTCGTGGGGATCCGTGGGTGCTGTTCCCGTTCGGTTCGCACACCCGCTCGATCATCGAACGAGAACTCCGCGCCCGGGGAGCCCCCCTCGACGTCGTCGCCGAGTCGCACCAACCCGAGGTGCTCCGCGAGATGGTCCGCCTCGGCGCCGGCTGGACGGTGCTTCCCGACACGGGCCCGGACTCGACGCCCCGCTCGCTCGTCCGCGGCCCCGTGTTGACCACCCGCCGCCTCGTGGTCGCCCGCCGGGCCGGTTCCATCATCGACCCCGCCGCCGACGAACTGGCCGACCGGATCCGGCGCGGCGTCGACCCTGACGTCAGGGCGCGTCGGAGCGGACGACGTCGCCCGATTCGGTGACGACGTGATCGAGCCGGATGTCGTGGACCTCGACGGGCAGCGTGTCGACGATCTGTTCGACGAAGCCGACCCCGATCGTGCGGCACCCGGGGCGGACATCCGCGAGGAACCGGTCGTACCACCCGCCGCCCTGACCGAGCCGATCACCGTGCGACGTGAACGCGAGGCCGGGCACGATCACCACATCGGGCCAGGAAGGGTCGGTCCCTTCCGCCGGCACGGCGACGTCGACGCCGTTCGACACGCAGCATTCGATGAACGACGCCGTCTCGGGTTCGCCGGCGATCGACTCGAACACCAGCAGCCGGAACGCCCCCGTGGCCGGCAGCAGCGGCCGCACGTGGGCCCAGATCCGCGCGGACCGTTCCTGGCGATCGATGATCGACCGCCGCATCGCCCGCATCGATCTCCGCAACTCGACCTTCGAGCTCGGATCCGGGCTGCTCGGGTCGGCCATCGTCCCGCAGCGTACTGTTGGCCCCGATGAGCGAATCTCCCGGACCACCCGAAGTAGCCACCGACCCCGCGATCGCGTTCGATGCCGGTCACTTCAGGATGGTGATGGGCCACTTCCCCACCGGCGTCACGATCGTCACCGGCCACGGCCCCTCGGGTCCGGCCGGTTTCACGATCGGCTCGTTCACGTCGGTGTCGCTCGATCCGCCGCTCGTCGGGTTCCTCCCCCAGACCGACTCGGTCACCTGGGAGATGATCGAGCCGTCGGGCCGCTTCTGCGTCAACGTGCTGAGCGCCGAACAGGACGATCTCTGCTGGAGGTTCGCCAAGACCGGTACCGAGACGACACGCTTCGACGGCGTCACCTGGCACGAATCGCCGTCCGGGTCACCGATCCTCGATCGTGCGGTGGCGTGGATCGACTGCGTGGTCGAGGAGGTGTACACGATGGGCGATCACTACTTCGTCCTCGGTCGAGTGGAGTTCCTCGATGCCGACGCCGATCACGACGGCCTGCCGCCGCGGCCGCTCGTGTTCTTCCGCGGCAACATCGGCGAATTCTCCTCGGGTTCCTGACCTGGCGGCGGCCGCAAGGCGGCGGGACCACGACACACTGGATGCGATGAACTCCGACGAACGCCTGCCGACCATCGCCGCGTCGCTCGACGCCCTCTGCATCGTGGTCTTCGTGACGATCGGCCGGCGCAACCACGACGAGGGCACCGACCATGAGCGGCATCCTGCGAGACCGCTGCCCCGTTCGCCATCGCGCTGTTCATCGCGTGGGCGGTCGTGCGGGCGTGGCGGCAACCCACCAGTGTCCGCACCGGCCTGCTGATCTGGCCGATCGTGATCCTCGTCGGGATGCTCCTGCGTCGCTTCGTGTTCGACGACGGCACCGCGACCTCGTTCATCGTCGTCACGACGATCTTCCTCGGTCTGTTCCTCGTCGGCTGGCGAGCGGTCTGGACCCTCGTCGAATCGCGCCGGCACCGGTCGGCCCGCGCCGCCTGAGCTACCGCCCACCGCGCCGGATCCCCGCCGGGAGCCGTCGGATACGATCCGCGACATGCCATCGCCTGCCACCGGAACGCGCGCTCCCGCGTTCAACCTGAAGGACCAGCACGACAAGGCGATCCGCCTGTCGTCGTTCAAGGGCCGCAAGGTGCTCGTGTACTTCTACCCGAAGGCCGACACGCCCGGCTGCACCACCCAGGCCTGCGGTCTGCGCGACATCGCCGGCGACATCGGCGACACGGTGATCGTCGGCATCAGTCCCGATGCGCCGGCCAAGCTCGCCAAGTTCGACGAGAAGTACTCGCTCGGCTTCACACTCCTGTCCGACGCCGACCACGCGGTCGCCGAGGCCTACGGCGTGTGGGTCGAGAAGAACATGTACGGCAAGAAGTACATGGGCGTGCAGCGATCCGCGTTCCTCGTCGACGAGGCCGGCAAGGTCGCCGAGTCGTGGCCGAAGATCAGCCCGAAGGACACCCCGACGAACCTGCTCGCCGCGCTCGCGGCTGACCTGACGTCAGGCGGGCGCGCCGTGCGCGATCCAGTACTCGTTGAGCGAGCGCTGGATGCGGAAGTACCAGATGAACAGCCCGACGATCGGGAGCAGGAACCACAACCCCCAGATGGTGGTGATCGGCGGTTCCTTGCCCTCGCGACGGTAGAGCTGTTCGACCTCGCCGGCCATCAGGAACATCGTCACCGGAGCGATGAACAGGCGTGATCACCAGATAACCGAGGCCACCGATGCCGGTGCCGGCGTGCTTCTTCAACTCCTCGCCGTTCTGGTACGACCACACCAGCCTCCAGAACCCGAGCGTCACGATCGTCAGCAGGATCACGACGAGCTTCGAGCGCGGCTTGCCGACCGGTCCGGCAGCCGGAGCGACGGCGTACGGCGACGTCGCCGGGACGAACGCGCCGGCGGGCGGTGGGGGCGGTGGCGGCGAGGACATGGCCGGCGTCGAGGCCGGCGGGATCGGATGCCCGACCGGGGGCTCGGGTGGCGGAGGGGGCATGTCGCTCATCTCGGGATCGTAGACCGGCGGCTGCAATGCTCGAGCCGATGACCGGACCAAAGGTGGAGATCGACCCGTCCGCGCTCGGCTTCGACGCCGAACGCCTCGCCCGCATCGACCGGCACTTCGCGCGCTACGTCGACGACAAGAAACTGCCGGGATGGCACGCCGTGGTCAGCCGGCGCGGGCAGGTGGTCCACTCGTCGACCTACGGGCTGCGCGACGTCGACGCCGGTCTCCCCTTCGAGACCGACACGGTCGTGCGGATGTTCTCGATGACGAAAGCCGATCACGTCGGTGGCGGCGATGATGCTCTACGAGGAGGGCGCCTTCTCGCTGAAGGCAGCCGATCAGCACGTTCATCCCCGAGTTCGCCGACACGCCGGTCTACACGGGCGGGTCGTACCTCAAGCCGGTCGTCGAACCGCAGACCGAACCGATCCGGATCTGGCATCTGCTCTCCCACACATCGGGGCTCACCTACGGGTTCCACAACACGCATCCGGTCGACGCGATCTACCGCCAGGCGGGCTTCGAATGGGGGATCCCGGCGGGCATGGACCTCGAGGCGTGCTGCCAGGCGTGGGCGCAGTTGCCGCTCGTGTTCCAGCCGGGCAGCGAATGGAACTACGGCGTGTCGACCGATGTGCTGGGTCGCGTCATCGAGGTCGTGTCGGGCCAACCGCTCGATGAGTTCATGAAGCAGCGGATCTTCGACCCGCTCGGGATGACGGAGACCGACTTCTGGGTGCCGGCGTCCCGGGCCGACCGGTTCGCCCGGCTGTACATGCCACACCCCGCCACGGGCGAGACATTCCTGATGCCCGGCACGCCCGAAGCCGATCACCGTCCCGCGATGCTCGGCGGCGGTGGCGGCCTCATCGGCACCGCCCAGGACTACCTCCGCTTCACCCACATGCTGCTCAACCGGGGCGAACTCGACGGTGTGCGGCTCCTCGGCACGCGCACGGTCGACTACATGACCCGCAACCACCTGCCGGGCAATGCCGATCTCGAAGCGTTCGGCCGTCCGCTGTTCGCCGAGACGACCTTCGACGGGGTCGGATTCGGTCTGGGCTTCTCCGTCGACGATGGACCCGGTCGCCAACCGCGTCCTCGCCTCGAAGGGCGGTGACTACGCCTGGGGCGGCGCGGCGAGCACCGCGTTCTGGGTCGATCCGGCCGAGGAGATCGTCGTGCTGTTCCTCACCCAGCTCCTCCCGTCGAGCACGTACCCGATCCGTGAGGACCTCAAGGCGCTCGTCTATCAAGCGCTCGTCGACTGAACGACCCGCTCAGCGGGGGCCGATCAACCGGTCCGGCCGCAGCGGCCGTTCGAAGCGCACGATGATCGTCTCACCGGTCGCCGTGTCGACGAACGCGAGCGGTTCACCGATCGGTTCGGTCTGCACGACCTCGGCCGGATCGACGTTGGCCGAATCGACGTCGGCCGGATCGGCGGGTGCGTCCACGAGGGACAGCGCGCTCGGCGTCGTCATCGGGAGCGGCGACGCCGCGGGTGCCGTACCGGCACTGGTCGGCCACAGTCCGCCGGACGTCCACGTGGGAATCCGCGTCGCCGGCGCCAGCGCCACCCCAGTCGCAGGGGTCACAGTCACAGGGGCAACAGTCGCCGGAGTCGCGGCCGCGGCCTCGGTCGGAGCGGCGTCGGTCGGAACTGCAGGGTCGGTCGGAATCGCCGGGTCGGTCGCCGGTGGTTCCGGCTTGGGCACCACGCCGGCGAGGATGGTTCGGCTCAGATCCGCGCCCTCGAGCACGGTGCCGTCGACGATGCCGCTCGTGATCTCCCGCCACCCGGCAGCGTCGGTGCCGAACGGCGTGGCCGGCCCGGGATCGCACTGCAGGTCACGTCGCGGCAGGATCAACGCGGCGTCGCCGGTGGCCGTGACCCGACCGTCGGAATCGATCACCCATTGGCCTTCGCCGAACAACGGCGTGACCACCGTGTGCTCGATCGGGCGCTCGACGAGGGATCCGTCGGTCGCGGCCGGCTCGCCGGTGCGCAGCGACCAATGCGTTCGGGGCCGACGAGGCACCGTCGCTGGGGCGCGTCGGCGGCCTGCTCGGACAAGCACCGGCGTCGACCAGGGCCCGATGCCGATCGTGCACGCCTGGCGCGCCTCGGCCGCCTTCAGTGACCAGTAGGAGGGGCTGGCGAAGCCGTCGGGGTTGCGGAACTCGAAATGGAGGTGTGTGACCGAGTCCTCGGCGTTGCCCGAGTCACCCATGTATCCGATGATCTGCCCGGCGACGACCTGCGAACCGACGGCGAGGCCGGGCGCGAGGCGGAAGGCGTCGGACGCCTGACCGTCGTCGGTACCCGGCGTGTCGTTGTTGTCGTGGAAGTAGTTGTACCGCCATCCATCGCTGTCGCGAATCGTGATGGCGACACCGCGGATGCCGATCGATTCGGTCTGCAGACGCGTGATCTCACCGTCGACCGCGGCGAGGATCGGCTGCATCTGGACGCCGACGATGTCGGTGCCCTCGTGGCGTCGTCGACCGCCATCGCGGCTGTCCATCCAGCCGTCGGCGTAGGCGACCGGGCCGAGCACCGGGAACACGATCGTGCGCGCCGGCCCCTCGTTGCCGGTCGACTCGTACCCGGGTGGCACCGAGCGCGTGGCCAGTTCCATCGTGGGTTCCGACACCGTGATCTCGTCGGACACGATCCTGGGCACCGGAATCGTGGTGGTCGGCGCCACCGTGGTCGATGTCTCGGTCGCGGGATCGGTCGCCGGTGCTCCCGGGATCGCCGCCACCGGGGTCGGCGGGACCGTCGCAGGGACCGTCGTCGGCGGGACCGTGGTCGGCGGGACTGTGGTCGGCGGGACCGGTTGGCGCACGGTCGTCGGCGCCACGGTCGTCGGCGCTGCGGCCGCCGCATCGGCAGCCGCCGGATCGACGGGCACGGTGGTGGTCGGTGTGGGGATCTCCGACACGACCGACAGCGCCGCCGGCGCCTCGGGTGTGGCGACGTAGGTGCCGAGCAGGGTGCTGGCGTTCGCGTCGAGCTTCTCGAGCCACAGTGTCTGGTACTGACGGATCGTCAGTCGGTTGCCACCGGCCGGGTTGGGGACCCGATCCATCCACAGCGGCTCGACGGCGGCCCGCGGGTAGTACCACATCACCGGCACCATCGCGACGTTGCCGCCGTACATCGTCAAGAAGCGCTCGACGTCGCTGCGGGCACGCTCGTCCTGCACCTCCGGCGGCGCGAGGTAGGCCTCGGCATAGCCGCCGTAGTTGTTCCAGGTCCGCGGAATGTACTGGTAGGCGCCGGAGGCCTGCGCCTTGTTCGGGCCGATGTCGTAGCGATTGCTCGACTCGAGCTGACGGATCGTGGCGAGGATCACGTCGACGTTCTCGGCGAGCACGACCCGCTCACCGGCCGGTGTGCGGCCGGGCTGGAGTGCGGAGCTGCCCGGGATGCTCGGCAGGACGAACCGCGGCACGCCCTGGCTCGTCCAGCTCGGATTGAGCGGGGGCAGCGGAAGGTTCGCTGTCGACCCGTCGACGGGTGCGACCTCGCCGACGGCTTGCGGTTCCGCGGTGGCCGAAGCGGTCGCCTCGGCGATCGTCGTGGTCGTCTCGGTCGCCGGTACTTCCGCGGGCACCGTGACGGCGGGGATCTCGGCGACCGCGGTCGTGGGCACCGGGGCGGTGTCGACCGGTGGCGGCACCTCGCTGGACGGCGGCGCGACCGTCGTCGGGATGCTCGGGTCGATCGTCGTCGTGGGGGTCGTGTCCGTGGGGACCGGCACGGTGGTGGTCGTCGTCGTGTCGCACGGGTCGACCGGAGTGGACGTCGGTGGCACGGTGATCGGCGACGCGGGATCAGCCGGCGTCACCAGTCCCGCTGGCGGAGCCGGCACCGTCGTCGTTGTGGTGGTCGTGGTTGTCGTCGTCGATTCCGGAACCGTCGTCGTCGTCACCGTGGGGTCCGTCGGCGGCACCGTGGTCGGGGGCGGACACTCCGCGCCGGCCGTGCCCGTCGGGGTCAGGGCCGGCGGCACGGCGCCGGTGGCGGTCGAGTCCGACGCGTCGGACACGGTCAGTGGGGCCGCATCGACGACGGGCGCGACGGCGACAACTCCGCACGTGGCTGCGATCGCCAGGGCACTACGTCTGATCGGGTTCATGATGGTTATCGGATCAACAGGACGTGCGCGGAAATACTCGCACGCTCGCAGCGCAGTTCGCGCCCGCCCTCTTGTTCGTCCTCCCTCTATCGGTCGTCCGGCACCGAAAGTTGAACAATTCTTGCCACGGTCTTACCTGGTCACAAGGCGCCGATCACAAGTTGTCGGTCACAGTGTGTTGGTGATCGCCCCGGTCTCCGCGCCCTGCACCAGCTTGGCGTACTTGCCGAGCACCCCGGTCGTGTACCGCGGCGGGTTCGGTGTCCAGCCGGCGCGGCGCCGCGCCAGCTCGGCGTCGTCGACCAGCAGGTCGAGCGACTTCGTCGGCACGTCGATCCGGATCAGGTCGCCGTCGTGGACGAACGCGATCGGTCCGCCGTCGGTCGCTTCCGGAGCGACGTGGCCGATGCAGAATCCCCACGTGCCACCGGAGAACCGACCGTCGGTGATCAGTGCACAGTCGCCGCCACGCCCGGCACCCTTCAGCGCGCCGGTGATGGCGAGCATCTCCCGCATGCCCGGCCCGCCCTTCGGGCCCTCGTAGCGGATCACGATCACCGTGCCCGGCTCGATCGAACCGGCGAGGATCGCGTCCATCGCGAACGCTCTCGTCGTCGAACACGCGGGCCGGACCCTCGAACGTCTTCTGGGCGTCGGACAGGCCCGCCACCTTCACCACCGCACCCTTCGGTGCGAGCGAGCCGGTGAGCACGTTGATCCCGCCCTCGCGGTGGATCGGCTGATCGAGCGGGTACACGACCACGCCGTCGGGGCGCGGCGGGTCGATCTCGGCGAGGTTCTCGGCCATCGTCCTGCCGGTCACCGTCATCACGTCGCCGTGGAGCATGGCCGGTGTCGAGGAGGTGCTTCAACACCATCGGGACGCCGCCGACGCGGTCGAGGTCGCTCATGTGGAACTTGCCGCCGGGCTTCATGTCGGCGATGTGCGGCACCTGGTCGGCGATCCGGTTGAAGTCGTCGAGATCGAGCGCCACGTGCGCCTCGTTGGCGATCGCCAACAGGTGCAGCACCGCGTTCGTCGAGCCGCCGAGCGCCGACGTGACGCGCGATCGCGTTCTCGAACGCCTGCTTGGTCATGATCTGGCGCGGCGTGATCCCGAGCCGCAGCATGTTGACCACGGCCTCGCCGGCGCGCCGGGCGTCGCCCTCGCGCCGGTCGTCGATCGCCGGCGGCGACGCGGTGCCGGGCAGGCTCATCCCGATCGCCTCGGCGATCGAACTCATCGTGTTGGCGGTGAACATCCCGCCACACGCGCCCTCGCCGGGGCACGCCTTGCGCTCGATCTCGAGGAGTTCGTCCTCGGTGATCGTGCCGGCCGCGCACGCGCCGACCGCCTCGAACACGCTGGTGATGTCGAGCGCCACGCCGTTGTGTTCGCCGGGCATGATCGAGCCGTTGTAGACGAACACGCTCGCCAGGTCGAGGCGGGCCGCGGCCATCAGCATGCCGGGGATCGACTTGTCGCACCCGGCCAGTCCGACGAAGCCGTCGAAGCGCTCGGCGTGCATCACGGTCTCGACCGAGTCGGAGATCACCTCGCGCGACACGAGCGACGCGCGCATGCCCTCGTGGCCCATCGAGATGCCGTCGCTGACGGTGATCGTGCCGAACTCCAGCGCGACCCCGCCGGCGTCGCGCACGCCGGCCTTGGCGTGTTCGGCCAGCTTGCGCAGCGTCATGTTGCACGGCGTCACCTCGTTCCACGACGAGGCGATGGCCGATCTGCGGCTTGTCCCAGTCGCCGTCGGTCAGGCCGACGGCGCGCAGCATCGACCGCGACGGCGCCTTCTGCATGCCGTCGGTGACGTCGCGTGAACGCGGCTTGATGTCGACCGGCGTGTCGCCAATCGTCTCAGGGGTGTCGGGCGTCTCACTCATGCGATCGAGGGTAGTGCTGCCTCCTTTGGACGAACCTGGTGCTCTGACCACCCCGCCACCCGCCACTCCAACACGGCCCTGGCAGAATGGACGCATGGCAGCAGTTCGCGAGACGAAGCTCCCCGGCGTCGGCGTCAAGCTCGAGTTCACCACCGACGAGGGTCGCAACGTCGGCGTGCTCGTGCATCGTGACGGTCGCCGCGAGATCCTCATCTACGACGACGACGATCCCGATGCGTGCTCGGCGAACCTCGAACTGACGCTCGCCGACACCCGCACCCTGTCCGAGCTGCTCGGGGGCAGCACCGTCACCGAAGCCGTCACCGCCGTCCAGCAGCAGATCGAGGGCCTGGCGATCGAATGGATCGAGATCCCCAACGGCTCGACGACGATCGGCACCACGATCGGTGACGGGCAGTTCCGCACCAGGACCGGATCGTCGATCGTCGCCGTCATCCGCGACGGCGACACGACGCCCGCGCCGGGCCCGAGTTCGAGTTCGCGGGCGGCGATGTCGCGGTGGCCGTCGGCACGGTCGAGGGACTCGCCATGCTCCGCGACGTGATGCGACGCTGACGTGGCCCCTGGGTCGTGATCGCCGCCGGGAGCACCGAATCGGCGATCGCGTTCGTCGAGATCGGAGCCATCATCCTCGGGCTGGCGTTGCTGTCGCGGCTCGCGGCCCGTCTCGGGATCACCGCGATCCCGCTGTACCTGCTCGCCGGGCTCGCGGTCGGCAAGGGCGGCCTGATCGACCTCGACGTGACCGAGAACTTCATCTCGCTCGCCGCCGAGATCGGCGTGCTGCTGTTGCTGTTCACGCTCGGCCTCGAGTACTCCGACGTCGAACTGCGGGCGGGACTGCGAGCGGGTCTCCGCCCGGGACTGCTCGACATGGCGCTCAACGCCCTGCCGGGCGTGGTCGTCGGGCTCGCTGCTCGGGTTGGACGCCACTCGCCGCGGTGCTCCTCGGCGGCGTCACGTGGATCACCTCGTCGGGCGTCGTGTCGAAGGTGCTGTCAGACCTCGGCCGTCTCGGTAACCGCGAGACCCCGGCGGTGCTCAACCTGCTCGTCATCGAGGACCTGGCGATGGCGGTCTACCTGCCCGGTCGTCGCGGCCCTGATCGTCGGCGGCAGCATCGGGACGACCGTGTCGAGCGTGGCGATCGCGCTCGTCGCCGTGGCGGTGATCATGTTCATGGCGTTGCGGTTCGGGCCGAGGTTCTCCGACATGATCGTCCGCGGTTCCGACGAGACCTTGCTGCTCACGATCTTCGGGGTCACCCTGCTGGTCGCCGGAGTGGCCCAGCGCCTGGAGGTGTCAGGTGCGATCGGCGCGTTCCTCGTCGGGCTCGCGCTCACCGGACGGGCCGAGGAGCGGGCGCTGCAGCTCATCTCGCCGTTGCGCGACCTGTTCGCGGCGACGTTCTTCCTGTTCTTCTCGTTCCAGATCGACGCCGCCGATCTCGTCGACGTGGCCGTCCCAGCGCTCGTGCTCGCCGTGGTCACCTCGGTCACCAAGGTGTTCACCGGCTGGTACGCGGCCGGACGGGTCGGCGCCGGGCCGAAGGGGCGGATGCGGGCCGGCACGGTGTTCATCGCCCGTGGTGAGTTCTCGATCGTGATCGCCGCGATCGGTGCGCGCCTCGCCGACGGGCCCGACCTCGGTGCGCTCGCCGCCGCCTACGTGCTCATCACGGCGATCGTCGGGCCGGT
This sequence comes from Ilumatobacteraceae bacterium, assembly GCA_963801795.1. Classification (GTDB taxonomy): domain Bacteria; phylum Actinomycetota; class Acidimicrobiia; order Acidimicrobiales; family Ilumatobacteraceae; genus Sva-07. The sequence goes on along the minus strand of CAWDFZ010000009.1, from coordinate 122,937 downwards.
GGCCGCCAAGTTCTCCGACCGGATCCCCACGCCGCGCCGCAATCAGGGTGGCGGCCAAGTGGTGGTCGCGGTCGGGTTCAGCGGGCGACCACGGCGAACACGGGATAGCCGTTCGCCACCGCGAGGAGTTGCTCGTCGGTCGACTCCGGACCGATGCCGTCGAAGAACTGGCCCACTTCCCACTTCCACCGCTGCAGGTACGGGCGCAGGATCGCCGGCTTGTCGGCGTCGGCGAGTTCCACGAGATCGGCATCGGTGACCCGGCGGCCGACGCGCAGCCGGCACGAGCCGGCGACGCGGACGTTCTTGACCCACTGCGTCGCACCGCGGGGTGCCACGAGGTACTGCGCGCCGTCGACGGTGAGCAGGTTGACCGGCGTCGTGCGGATCTCACCGGTCGTCCGACCCGGAACCTCCAGTACCCGCGAGCCCCAGACGCTGATGCCCATCCGGGTCAGCGCGGCGATCATCGGGTTGAACACGTGCTTCGTGAACCCGTTCGGCTCGACGTAACGGCGCTCGGCAGTCTCGGTCGTGTTCGTCATGACAACTCCTGTTCGTCGGGATCTGCGTTGCGAGAGCACTGCTCTCTGTTTGGATCACTGTACGCACCATTCGATCGAGCGTCAAGAGCACTGCTCACATTTCAGAGCATCAGTCTGCAAGACTGTCGCCATGTCCGCGACGCCCGCGACCAGCCGACCGATCGCCGGAGCGCGGGAGCGAGCGCATGCCGATGTCCGCGCCGAGATCGTGGCGGCCGCCAGTCGTCAGCTCGGCACCGTCGGGCGCGGCCGGGCTCTCGCTGCGCGCGATCGCCAGGGAACTCGGCATGGTGTCGTCGGCGCTGTACCGCTACTTCGCCAGCCGCGACGAACTCCTCACCGCGCTGATCATCGAGGCCTACGACGACCTCGGTGAGGTGACCGAACGCTCGATCGCGACCTCCCGCGCCGACGCCCCGCTGTCCCGATGGGTCGAGGCCGCGTCGGCGATCCGCCCTGGGCGCTCGATCACCCGCAGGAATATGCGCTGCTCTACGGCTCGCCCGTCCCGGGGTACGCGGCGCCCGCCGACACGATCGTCCCCGGCACGCGGGTCACCCGCGCCCTGATCCAGATCGTCCACGATGCGATCGACGACGGGTCCCTCGTCGCGTTGGCCAGGCCCCTCGACGTGCCGATCGAGTTGTCAGCGGCGACCGCCGATGCCTTCGAGTTCCTCCGTGGCGAACTCGACCTGCGCGCTGCCACCGACGACGTGCTGCTGGCGGCGCTCGCGGCGTGGACGCAGTTGTTCGGTCACCTCAGCTTCGAACTGTTCGGCCAGACACACGGCCTGATCGTCGATCACGAAGCGTTCTTCCGCGAGACGTCGACCTCGATGGGCGCCCGCATCGGCCTCCGCTGAAACGCGCGGCACCGACGCGACGCGTCGGGAGGGTCAGAGGATCGGGCGGCGGGCGTCGAGGAGGGCGGTGACGGCTTTGCCGTCGGCCTGGCCCTTCGACGCCTTCATCACGGCACCGACGAGCGCGCCCATCGCCTTGCCCTCGCCGGCGCAGAACTTCGCCCACGCGTCGGGCTGGGCGGCGATCGCCGCGTCGACCATCGACTCCAGCTCGGACGTGTCCATCGCCTCGAAGCCCTTCGCCGCCGCGATCGCGGCGGCGTCGCCACCACCGGCGGCGACGATCTCGGCGAGCACCTGCTTGGCCTGGGTCGCCGTGAGCGCACCGTCGAGCTCGAGCCGGGTCAGCGCGGCGAGGTCGGCGGCCGGCACCGTCGGCTGCGCCCCCTGCTCGGCGAACGCCTCCTTCACGTGCACGAGGGCACGGCCAGCGTCGCCGCCGGCCGTCGCCGACCGCGAGCACGTAGGAGTCCTGGCCGCGCTCGGTCACCACGAGGACGGCCTCGGCGTCGGTCGCCTGGCCGGTGGCCGCGGCGAGCCGTTCGCGCCGCGCCGCCGGCAGCACCGGCAGCGACGATGCGGACCCGCTCGATCCACTCGGCGTCGGGGTCGACGACCACGAGGTCGGGCTCCTGGAAGTACCGGTAGTCGTCGGCGTCCTCCTTGCTGCGCAAGGTGTGGGTGCGGCCGTCGGTCTCGTCCCAGTGGCGCGTCTCCTGGCGGATCGACTCGCCCGCCTCGAGCATGCCGACCTGGCGCTGCGCCTCGTACTCGATCGCCCGGCCGACCGAGCGGACCGAGTTGACGTTCTTGATCTCGCACCGGGTGCCGAGTTCGGCGCCGGGCCGCCGCACGCTGACGTTGGCGTCGACGCGCATCGAGCCCTCCTCCATCTTCGCGTCGGAGGCACCGACGGCGACGAGGATCGCGCGCAGTTCGCTCACGTAGGCCTTGGCCTGATCGGGCGTGCGGATGTCGGGCCGGCTGACGATCTCGACGAGCGGCACGCCGGCGCGGTTGAAGTCGATCATCGAGTAGTCGCTGCCGTGGATCCGGCCGCCGGTGCCGCCGACGTGGGTCGACTTGCCGGTGTCCTCCTCGAGATGGGCCCGCTCGATGCCGACCCGGAAGCCGTCGGGCAGGTCGAGCCAGCCGTCGATGCAGATCGGCTCGTCGTACTGGCTGATCTGGTACGCCTTGGGCATGTCGGGATAGAAGTAGTTCTTGCGGGCGAACGTCGAGCGCTGGACCGGCAGTTGAGCGCCAGTCCGAGCCGCATCGCCAGCTCGACCGCCTGCCGGTTGAGCACCGGCAGCGCACCGGGCAGGCCGAGCGTCACCGGATCGATGTTCGTGTTCGGCTCGTCGCCGAACCGGTTCGGCGAACCGGAGAACAGCTTGGTGCGCGTCGCCAGTTCGACGTGCACCTCGAGCCCGACGACCATCTCGTAGCCCTCGAACGACCACGTCGATCGTGATCATCGATCGCCACCGCCGTCGCCGTCAACGACGGCGGCCGCGCGTTCGAGTTCGGCCGCCACCCGGAACATCACGTCCTCACCCAACGCCGGCGCGAGCACCTGGACGCCGACCGGCAGGCCGCCGTCACCGGTGCCGAACGGGACGCTCATCGCCGGGTCTCCCGAGAGGTTCGAGGGGATCGTGTAGGTGTCGCAGAGGTACATCGACAACGGGTCGGCCGTCTTGTCACCGATCGGGAACGCGACGGTCGGCGACGTCGGCGTGAGCAGCACGTCGACGTGTTCGTACGCCGCGGCGAAGTCGTCGGCGATCCGGCGGCGCACCTTGAGGGCCCGCCCGTAGTAGGCGTCGTAGTAGCCCGCCGAGAGGGCGTAGGTGCCGAGCATGATGCGCCGCTTCACCTCGTCGCCGAACCCGGCCGTGCGCGTGGCCATGTACATCGCGTTCGTGTCCGGCGCCTCGACCCGCAGACCGAACCGCACGCCGTCGTAGCGGGCCAGGTTGCTCGACGCCTCGGCCGGCGCGATCAGGTAGTACGCGGTGAGTCCGTAGCGCGTACGCCGGCACCGTCACGTCGACGATCTCGGCGCCGGCCGCGGGCGAGGGCGTCGAAGGCATCGTCGAGACGGGCCGACACGTCGGCGCTGGCGCCCGCCGGCAGGTCGGTGATCCGTCCGACGCGCAGGCCGGCGACCCCCCGGTCGAGGCCGCTCGACACGTCGAGGGCGCCCTGGGCGATCGACGTGGAATCCATCGGGTCGTGCCCCGAGATCACTTCGAGCACGAGCGCCGCGTCGGCGACCGTGGTGGCGAACGGGCCGATCTGGTCGAGGCTCGACGCGAACGCGACGAGCCCGTACCGGCTGACCGCGCCGTACGTCGGCTTCACGCCGACCACGCCACACAGCGCCGCGGGTTGGCGGATCGAGCCGCCGGTGTCGGACCCGAGCGCGACCGGCGCGAACCCGGCGGCGACCGCGGCGGCCGATCCGCCGCTCGATCCACCGGGCACCCGCGACGAGGTCGCGCGGGTTGCGCGTCGGGCCGAACGCCGAGTTCTCGGTGCTCGAGCCCATCGCGAACTCGTCGAGGTTCGTCTTGCCGATCAGGACGGCGCCGGCCTCGCGCAGCCGACCGACGATCGTCGCGTCGTACGGCGGCTTCCAGCCGTCGAGGATCTTCGACGAACACGTCGTCGGGATGCCCCTGCGTGCACATGTTGTCCTTCAGCGCGATCGGCACGCCGGCGAGGCGTCCCGTGTCGCGACCGGCCGCGACGGCCTCGTCGACCGCCGCCGCCTGCTGCGCGGGCGAGGTCGGCGGTGACGACGTTGAACGCGTTGATCTCGCCGTCGCCGGCCTCGATCGCGGCCAGGTGTCGTTCGAGCACGTCGGCGGCACTGCACCACGTCCGTTGCGGACGTTCCAGGCGATGTCGGACGCGGAGGCGGGTGCCAGGGATGACGTATCGGTCACCGTCAGTCCTCCAGTCCGACGATCGGCGGGACGAGGAACCGACCCGACTCGGCCGGCGGTGCGGCCGCGAGCACCTCGTCGCGATCGAGCCCGGCGAGCACGACGTCGTCGCGCATCACGTTGGCGATCGGCGTCGGGTGGGTCATCGGCTCGACGTCGTCGAGATCGAGCGCGTCGATGTCGGCGAAGTGTTCGAGCACGTCGCTCAGTTCGTCCGTCGCGCGCTGGAGTTCGTCGTCGTCGAGCGACAGCCGAGCGAGCTTGGCGACCTTGGCCACGGCCTCGGGGGTCAGGGGGTCCGACACGCCAGCGAGGCTACCGGCGACCGGTGCAACCCGGTCCGAGGCCCTTGCCCCGCGAGCGATGTAGTTGTCAGGCGCGCGGCGCCGCTACATCGACATCGCTTCAGGACGACAGGAAGTCGGGGGCGGGGCCGGTGTAGCGGGAGGTGGGCGGATGAGTTTGCCGACGGCCGCCTGTTCGACGATGTGGCTCGTCCAGCCGATCGTGCGGCTGACGGCGAACGTCGGCGTGAACATCGAGCGAGGCAGTCCGGCGGTCTCCATCACGACGCCGGCGTAGAACTCGACGTTGCTCGGCAGCGGGCGATCGGGCTTCAGCTCGGCGAGCGTCACGAGGATCTCCGCCTCGATCGCGATCGCCTGGTCGACGAGGTCGCCGCCGAGACGCTCGGCCACCTCGCGCAGCAGTCCCGACCGTGGGTCGGGCGCCCGGTACACGGCGTGGCCGAAGCCCATGATCCGCCGACCGGCGGCGACCTCCTGGCGCACCCAGTCGGGCGCCCGGTCGGGTGTGCCGATCGCATCGAGCGCGTCGAGCGCCCGGCTCGGCGCGCCGCCGTGGAGCGGCCCGGCGAGCGCGCCGATGGCGGCGCACACGGCGTCGGCGACGTCGGCGCCGGTCGAGGCGACCACCCGCGCGGTGAACGTCGACGCGTTGAATCCGTGGTCGACCGTGAGGATCATGTACTGCTCGACGGCGCGGGCATGGTCGTCGGACGGGCCGGCACGCCGGTGGTCTCGTACAGGTACGACGCGGCGTGGCCGAGCGTCGGATCGGGCTCGACCGGGTCGTGCCCGGCGCCGACCCGGTGGAGTGCGGCGAGGATCGACGGCGTCATCGCCGCCACCCGCAACGCCTGTTCGCGGCGGGCCTCGTGCGTCGATGTCGATCACCGGGTCGAGGCCGAGGATCGGCGCGGCCACCGACAGGACCGACCGGAGCTGCGCGAGCGGCGGCGCCGCGGTGTGCGCCACCACGTCGACGACCGGCAGCAGCGCGTCGGGCACGGACCGCAGGCCGAGCGACCTCGGCGCGGAAGCGCGTCCAGTTCGGTCGGCGTCGGCAGCCGGCCCTCGCGGACGAGGAACCACACCTCCTCCAAGCGTGTTCTCGCGGGCGAGCCGCGTCGCGTCGTGCGCTCCGTAGTGGAAGTAGCCCTCGTCACCGTTCACCGCGCCGATGGCGGTCTCGGCTGCGACCACACCGTTGAGTCCGGCCGGTACGTCGATCATCTGCATCGTCATGACCTCGAGTCTCCAATCGTCCGTCGATGAAATCAACGTTGATCGGATCAACATTGATTTCGATCAATGCAGCGGGCACGATGGAGCGGTGACCACCTACGTCCGCGCTCCCGAAGCAGCCCGGATCCTCGGGGTCTCCCAGTCGACGCTCTATGCGTACGTCAGTCGGGGCCGGGTGTCACGGGTCCGTGCCGCCGACGGTCGGACCTCGCTGTTCGCCGTCGACGAGCTCGACGCGGTCCGCGCGTCCGGCCGTCGCAACGATCAGGCCCGCGCCCGACGATCGACGTGCAGATCGCGTCGGCGATCACGAAGCTGGGCGACGACGGCGTCGAGCTGCGTGGGTATCCGCTCACGTCGCTCCTCGCGGAGCACTCGTTCGAGGACGTCGCCGAACTGCTGATCGCCGGCACGCTGCCGGCCGAGCACCGATCACGTGGCCCGGGGCCGACCCGGACGACCGGGCGGCCGTCACCTCGGCGCTGCGCTCCGTGCGGGTGGGGCCGATCGCCCGTCTCACGATCGCCGCGACCGTGCTCGGCGGGCTCCACCCCGACGACGACACGGCGACCGCCGCCCGGCGCGTCGATCCTGGCGTGTCCGACGGCGCTGACGGCCACTGCCACGCCGCTCACCGGGCGGTTCGCCGCGCCGCCTCGCCGGCGCCTGGATCGCCCGTCCGTCGCCGGCGCTCGTCGACGCGATCGAGACCGCACTCGTCCTCCTCGCCGACCACGAGCTCGCCACGAGCACGCTCGCCGTGCGGGTCGCCGCATCGGTCCGCGCCTCGCCGTACGCGGCGTTGGTCGCCGGGTTGTGCGACCGTGGAGGGTGCGCTCCACGGCTCGGCCATGTCGGCGGTGCACCGCTTCCTCGACGAGTGCATGCGCGACGATCCGGCGACGAGCGTGGCGCGGGCCCGCGCCGAGCGGCGGCACATCCCCGGCTTCGGCCACAAGATCTACCGCCACACCGATCCTCGCTTCGCGCCGCTGCTCGCCGCCGCCCGCCGCGTCGCTCCGGACGACATCCGGTTCGACGTGATCGACGCCGTGCTCGCCGAGGTCGCCCGCACGATCCCGACGCAGCCGAACGTCGACTTCGCCCTCGGTGCGCTCAGCTGGGTGGCCGGGCTGTCCGACGAAGCACCGATCTTCGCCGTCGCCCGCCTCGCCGGCTGGGCGGCGCACTACGACGAGGAGCTCGGCGAACCGCCCGTCCGCTTCCGCGGCCTCGCCCGCACGCCGTGACCGCCCAGCGATGAGCCAACGGACCGACAGGTGGGCCGTTCGCTCATCGCAACCGGCGACCCACGCGATGAGCGAAGGCCGACGGGTGGACGTTCGCTCATCGCATCGGGGGCGGGGTACGGTGCGGGCCGTGGCCACCGTGACCTTCGATCGAGCGACGCGGATCTATCCGGGGCAGGAATCGCCGGCGGTCGCCGACCTCGACCTGGCCATCGCCGACGGCGAGTTCCTGGTGCTCGTCGGCCCGTCGGGGTGCGGGAAGTCGACCACGTTGCGCATGCTCGCCGGCCTCGAACCGACCGACGACGGCTCGATCCTGCATCGGCGACGACGACGTCACGACGGTGCAGCCGAAGGACCGCGACATCGCGATGGTCTTCCAGTCGTACGCGCTGTACCCGCACATGACCGTCGCCGAGAACATCGGCTTCCACCTCAAGGTGAAGAAGATCGGCAAGAAGGAGCGGGCGGCGCGGGTCAAGGAGGCGGCGCGCATCCTCGACCTCGAGGAGTACCTCGACCGCAAGCCGGCCAAGCTGTCGGGCGGTCAACGCCAACGGGTGGCGATGGGGCGGGCGATCGTGCGCGAGCCGAAGGTCTTCCTGATGGACGAGCCGCTGTCGAACCTCGACGCCAAGCTCCGCGTCCAGACCCGCACGCAGATCGCCGCGCTGCAGCGGCGCCTCGGCGTGACGACCGTCTACGTCACCCACGACCAGATCGAGGCGATGACGATGGGCGACCGCGTCGCCGTGCTGAACGACGGCGTGTTGCAGCAGTGCGCCACACCGCGGGAGCTGTTCACGCATCCGGTCAACGTGTTCGTGGCCGGGCTTCATCGGCTCGCCGTCGATGAACATCGTCGCCGGCACGGTCGACGACGAGGGAGCGCACTACGGCTCGCTCGTCGTCCCGATGACCCCCGAGCAGCGGGCGGCGCGTCACCGGGCGGAACGTCACGATCGGCATCCGTCCGAACGATTTCAACGTCGCCGTCGACGGGCGGGCTCGACGCGACGGTCGACGTGGTGGAGGAACTCGGGTCGGAGGCGTTCCTCTACTGCACGGTCGCCGGGTCAGACGTCCACATGGTCGCCCGCGTCGACGGGTTGAGCGGGCTCGGCGACCGGCGATCTCGTGAGCCTCATTCCGACGTCGGGGTCGGCTCATCTGTTCGACTCGGTGTCGGGTCGTCGGCTGGGCTGACGTCCGTCGATCCGCGATCGTCGTCGGCCGGCATCGCTCGACCGGCATCATCGAGCCGGCGCGACGTCGCCGACCGCGGGTTCCGCCACCGGATACATCCGCATGATCGCCAGCGCGACGGCGCCGCCCACGATCATCGTGAGGGCCACCCACTGGTTGAAGCGCAGCCCGCCGACGTGGTCGGCCTCGTCGATGCGCAGCCCTTCCACCCAGAACCGCCCGATCCCGTAGCCGATGACGTACATCGCCATCAGCTGGCCGGGGGCCGGTCGCCAGCGCCGGTCGATCCACAGCAGCACGAGGCACAGGCCGAGGCACCACAGCGATTCGTACAGGAACGTCGGATGGAACGTGGTGCCGACGGCGTAGCCGGCCTCGAGGTTCTCGGCGTCGATCCGCAGCGCCCACGGCAGGTCGGTCGGCCGGCCGTACAGCTCCTGGTTGAAGTAGTTGCCCCACCGACCGATCGCCTGGGCCAGCGGGATCGGCGGGCGCCGCACACGTGGCGGCGACGGCGATGCCGATCCCCCGGCGATGGGTCATGTACATGCCGACGACCCCGCCGAGCAGCAGACCGCCGGGGATGCCGAGTCCGCCGTTCCAGATCGCGACGACCTCGCCCCAGTTCCCGTAGAACTTCTCGATGTCGGTGGCCACGTGGTACAGCCGGGCACCGATCACCCCGGCGAGCACGGCCCACACGGCGATCGCGCTGGCGTCGTCGCGCGTGCCGACCTCGCGTTCCTCGAGGCGGCGGCCGAACAGCCAGACCGCGGCGATGACGCCGAGGGCGATCATCAGCCCGTAGAGGTTCAGGCTGAGCGGGCCGAGCTCGATCGTGTCGAACGACGGGCTGGGGATGCTGGCGAGCATGCGTGACGTCAGCCCGACACCTGTTGGACGAACTTGCCGATCAGGTCGATGATCAGATCGCGGTCGTAGTCCTGGGTCGCCACGTGATAGCTGCGCTCGAGCCAGACGTGCTCGACGGGGCCGCCGAGCGTGGCGGCGAGGTGCTCGCTCTGCGGCGGGCTCGACCACGTGGTCCTGGCGGGACGTGATGACGAGCGCCGGCATCGTGAGTTCGCCGTAGCGATCGGCCATCGGCGCCAGCCCGTCGGCCTGGAACGACAGCAGCGGGCGCAGCGGCGTGCCCGTGGTAGGCCGACTCGACGACGTCGGGATCGGCGATGTCGCCGCCGATTCCCGGCATCACCTCGTTGCCCTCGTCGATCATCTCCCGGATCATCTCGAGCACGTCGTCGGCCTGCGGCTGGGTCGCCGCGTTGACGCAGACGATGCCGGCCGATCTCGGGGTGCTGGAGGGCGGCCCACAGCGTGAGCGACCCGCCCATGCTCAGCCCGGCGACGACGATCGTGCTCGACGCGCCCGGCGAGGCGCTGGTACGCCGCCTCGACCTCGGCGGCCCAGTCGGCCCATCCGGTGTCGAGCATGTCCTCGACCACCGTGCCGTGGCCCGGCAGCCGTGGCAGCTCGACGTGCAGACCGTCGGCCGGCCGCGGCGTCGGCGATCGCCCGCATCGACGACGGGTTGCCGGTGAACCCGTGCAGCGCCAACAGGCCGGTCGTCGGCGGTTCCCACGTGGGAGAGCGGCTCGGCACCCTCGATGATCGATGCGGTCGTCATGGCACTGTTCTACCGGTTCCCGGGTGGGGATCTGACGAGCGTCACCGGTACGGGTCGTCGGGGCTGCCCGGTTCGTCCCACCAGTCGTCGGGCACGGTGACGGACTCCCAGTCGGGATCCGGGTAGATGCAGTCGACGGGGCAGGCCGGCAGACACTTGTCGCAGCCGCTGCAGAGTTCGGGCACGATGATCACGTCGGGACCGTGGTTGAAGATCGCCCCGAACGTCGGCGGGCAGTGGCGCAGGCAGGCGTCGCAGTTGATGCATTCGAGCATCTCGATGCGCAGCGGCACGTTCTGCCACTTCTCGTTCCGGGTCCTCGTCGCGATCCGCTCGTCCCGCGTCACGGCCATCGCCGCAGTGTACGAACCCGTCGGGCCGGTGCCGACCGGACGGGCCGGATCGGGTCGGGCTCGGGTCGATGGAACTTGACCGGCGGGTCAAGATACGTTGGACCCATCATGTCGCCAGCCGATCGAGGCATCCCGTGCCGACCCCGCCATCCGCACCCACACCCGTCACGGCGAGGAACGCAAGCAGCAGCTGCTCGACGCGGCCGCCGCGTCTCTTCGCCGAGCGCGGCTACGGGGCGACTCGGATCGCCGACATCTGCCGCGAGGCCGGCGTCGCCAAGGGCCTCTTCTACTGGTACTTCCCGACCAAGGCCGAGCTGTTCACCGAACTCGTGCGGGTGATGCGGCTCCGCCTGCGCCGGGCCCAGGCGGCGGCGATGGACTCCGACGCCTCGGCACTCCAGCGGATCGTGCAGGGCACCGAGGCCAGCGTGCGAGTTCATGGCCGCGAACGCGGCCTACTTCGCGCTGCTCGACGTCGAGCGCACCGACCCGGCGTTCGCCGACGTGTTCCAGCGAGGGCTCCGACGTGTACCTCGACGACGTCCGCCGGCTCGTCGTCCGCGGCCAGCGCGACGGGACGATCGCCGACGGCGACCCGCACCTGCTCGTCGATCGGCGTGCTCGGCGCCGTGTCGTCGTTCTCCAACTCGTACCGCAGCGACCGCCTCGACCCGACCGTCTCGGTCGACGAGCTCGCCCGCTTCGTCGGCCGCTGGGTGGCGAGCGCTGCTGACGCTGACGCATCGGCTGACGCCGACCGCGACCCGATCCAGACGAGGTCGTCGAGAGTCCGGTCGTATCCTGTGACCTGCATGGTCACGCGACGGGGTGCACGGAGGGTCCAGCGCGGTGCGCTCTGGGCGTTCGTCCCGGTGGTCGGCATGCTGCCGTTCAGCCCTGCTCGCCCTGGTCGGTGTTCTGGCTCCCGATCTCGATCTGTCTTCGAGCGTCGACTACTGGATGTTCGTCGTCGCCTTCCTCGTGGTCGGGCTGTTGATGTTCGTGCGGCCGTTCCAGGTGTTCGTGCTCACACCGATCCTCGGCGCGCGGCGACCGACGCCGGCCGAAGCGGCGGTGATCGAACCGATCTGGACCGACGATCGCCGAAGCGAACGGGCTCCCGGCGAGCCGCTACGTCGTGCGCGTGGTCGACACCGACGAGGTGAACGCCTTCGCCTGCGGCGGCCACCTCGTCGTCGTCACCACGTTCGCCGTCACCGAACTGACCGACGGCGCAGCTCCGCGGGGTGCTCGCCCACGAGCTGAGCCACCACCTCGGGCTGCACACGGTGGCGATCACGCTCGGTCACTGGCTGTCGGTGCCGGTGGTGCTGCTGGCCCGGATCGGGTTCTACCTGGAGAACGTGGCCCAGGCCGCCGCCGGGAGTTTCGGGCAAGCGGTCGGCGGTCGATCGCCGCGGTCGGCACCGTGGCCGCGGCGATCTTCAGCGGGCTGGCGTGGGTGTTCACCGCGGCGATCCGCGGCAGCGACGCGATCACCAACATGGTCGGGCCACTCGTCCGAGTACGAGGCCGACCAGCTCGCCGTGCGGATGGGCTTCGGCGCGGAACTGGCCGGCGCCCTGCGCTTCGTGCTCGCCCAGGGCTACGGCGCGCGACCGATCGGCTGGCGGGCGCGACTGGCCGCGTCGCACCCGCCGGCGCGCACCCGCGTCGCCCGCATCGAAGCCCTGATGCGCCACCCCGCCGGCTGACGACAGACGGCCGAACCCGGCGCGTGTCAGGCCGTGATCGGCGCGACGACGGCGTCGAGGAGGCGACTGAGATCGGCGGGAGCGACGGCGATGTCCATGCCGCGTTTGCCACCGCTCACGTAGATCTCGTCGAACAGCTCGGCCGTCTCGTCGATCACCGTCGGCAGCACCTGCGTCTGCCCGAACGGGCTGATGCCACCGACGACGTAGCCGCTCGAGCGCTCGGCCGCGCGCTGGTCGGCCATCGTCGCCCGCTTCGACGCCGAGCGCCGCGGCGACGAGCTTCATCGACAGCATGACAGCTGACCGGCAGCACGGCGACCGCGAGCCCCGATCGTCGTCCAGGTCGACGACCAGCGTCTTGAAGACCTGGTCGTACGGGCAGGCCGAGCGCCTCGGCCGCCTCGCGACCGAAGTCCTTCAGGTCCTCGCCCCGTTCGTACTCGTGGATCGAGAACGCGACGCCCGACGCTTCGAGCAGACGGACCGCCGGGGTCATCGACCGCCAGTATGGCGACCCGGCGTGCGGACGTCGATATGGTCGGCCCGTGCGCCTCTCGATCGATCCGTCCACGATCCCGGACGACTACGACTTCGTCCACCGCATCCGGGTGCGGTTCGTCGAGACCGACGCGATGGGCATCGTGCACCACAGCAACTACCTCGCCTACTTCGAGGAGTCGCGTGTCGCCTATCTGCGGCACGTGGGTCACCCGTTCACCGAATGGCGCGACGAGGGGCTCGAGTCGCCGGTGCTCGAGTCGTTCATGCGCTTCCGCGCGCCGCTGCGCTTCGACGACCTCGTCGACGTCCGCCTGCGGCTGGGGGCGGTGACGCGCACGACGTTCCAGATGGCGTACCTGGTGACCGTCGACGACGCGTCCGGCGCACCGGCGGCGTGCGCCACGGGCGTGACCGTGCACGGGTGCACCACCACCGAGGGACGTCCGACGCGCCTGCCGGCGTGGCTCGTCGAACTCGGCGGTCGCGCCCACCGCTGACTACCGTCTGGGGCATGGCAGACACCGCAACCCGAGTGCCCCTCGTCGACTACCTCGTCCTCGACGACGGCGAGCCACACCTCGTCGCCAACGAGTGCACGTCGTGTGGCGCACGCTTCTTCGATCGCCGCAACGCCTGCGCCTCGTGCTTCGCCACCGACTTCCGCCAGGTCGCCGTCGCCGACCGAGGGCGAACTGCGCACGTTCACCATCGTCGCCTTCGCCGCGCCCGGCGTCGAGGTGCCGTTCGTGTCGGGCGTCATCGACTGCGACGGCACGAGCGTGCGCGGCAACCTGCGCAACGTCGAGCCCGACGCCGAGCACGTGACGACCGGCATGAAGGTCCGCCTCACCACCTACTCGCTCGGCACCGACGACAACGGCGTCGAAGCCATCGGCTTCGGCTTCGAACCCGCCTGACCGCACCCGACCCGACCGACCGACCACCGACATCACGTTTGCGTCGCGATTTCGAGACCGGCTCGAAATCCGACGCAAACGTCGAGAACACCGAGACAATGGAGAGACACATGAGCGCAAGTGACGACATCTGGATCCTCGGGATCAACATGACCAAGTTCGGCAAGTACCCCGACAAGGACGTCGTCGACCTCGCCGTCCGAGGCGGTCCTGGCCGCGCTCGCCGACGGCGGCGTCACGATGGCCGACATCGGCATCCTCGCCGCCGGCAACCTGATGGGTCCCGGCGGCATCGGCCAGCAGATCCAGAAGCAGGTCGGCCAGACCGGCATCCCGGTGTTCAACGTGTCGAACGCCTGCGCCACCGGCGCCACCGCGCTGCGCACGGCGATCATGGCGGTCAAGGCCGGCGAGGTCGACATGGGCCTCGCCGTCGGCGTCGAGAAGCTCGCCGGTGTCGGCCTGCTCGGCGGCACGGCCGCAGGCGTCAGGTGGCGCCCACGAGTGGACGCCGAAGGGTCGCTACGGCGCGGTCGCCGCGACCGACGGTCGCATCGGCACCGACAACATGCCCGGCGTGTTCGCCCAGGTCGGCATGGAGTACGGCCACAAGTACGGCGGCGTCGACTTCGACGTGTTCGCCGGGATCTCCGAGAAGAACCACGCCCACTCGACGCTGAACCCGCTCGCCGCCTACCAGAAGCGGTTCACGCTCGACGAGATCAAGAACGACATGATGATCGCCTACCCGAACACGCGGCCGATGTGCTCGGCCAACTGCGACGGTGCCGCCGCCGCGGTCGTCGTCAGCGGCGCGAAGCTGAAGACGCTGTCGCTCGAGCAGCAGCGCCGGGCCGTCAAGGTGTCGGCGTCGATCCTCACCAGCGATCCGTACCAGGAGGCGTGCCAGGTGCTGCCCGACGTCAACACGCTCACCCGCAACGCCGCCGAGCAGGCCTACGAGCAGGCCGGCGTCGGCCCCGACGATCTCGACCTGGTCGAGCTGCACGACTGCTTCGCCACCGCCGAGCTCGTGCACTACGACAACCTGATGCTGTGCGAGGAGGGCGGCGCCGGCGACTTCTTCCGCTCGGGCGCGCCGTGGCGTGACGGCTCGACGCCGGTGAACGTGTCGGGCGGCCTGCAGTCGAAGGGTCACCCGATCGCGGCGACCGGCATCGCCAACATCTGGGAGGTCTGCCATCACCTGCGCGGTGAGGCCGGCGACCGTCAGATCGAGGGCGCCAAGGTCGGCCTCGCCCACGTCATCGGCCTCGGCTCGGCCTGCGGCGTCCACATCCTCGAGAAGTCCGCCGCCTGAGAATGTCCGCCGGGGACTGTCCCCGGCGGACATCTCGTTCACATCACCTGGGTGAGGCCACCGTCGACGACGAAGATCTCGCCGCTGGTGTACTTGTTGCGCAGCAGTGCCAGCACGGCCTCGGCGCAGTCCTCCGGGGTCGCCGACCGCGGGATCGGGCGCCATCGCCGCGACGCCGGCGTGCATCGCGTCCCAGTCGGCGGTCCACGGCGTGCGCCACGAGTCCCGGGCGCCACGGCGTTGACGCGGATCGGACCGTACGACTTCGCCAGCAGCACCGTCATGTGGTTCAGCGCCGCCTTGGTCATCGAGTAGGCCATCGATGAACCCACCGGTCGCACCCCGGCGATCGAGGTGATGTTCACGATGCACGGATCGTCGGACTCGCGCAGATGCGGGATCGCCCGCTTCGTCAGCCACCACGTGCCGAACACGTTGACGTCGAAGGTCTTGCGGAAGATCTCGTCGGTCAGGTCGTCGAGGTTGTCGTGCGGCACGACCGTCGTCCAGCCGGCGTTGTTGACGAGGTAGTCGAGCTGGCCGTACCGCTCGATCGTCGCGTCGATCAGACGCGTGCGCTTCGTCCTGCACGCTGATGTCGGCACGGACGTAGCTGACTCACCCGGGAGCGACTCGGCGACCGCGTCGCCGGCCTCGACCGACGACGCGGAGTTCACCACCACGGTCGCCCCGAGCTCGGACGAGCCGGCGGGCGGTCGCCTCGCCGATCCCGCTCGATGAACCGGTGACGATCGCCACCCGGCTGTTGAATTCTGACATGCGTCGAAACTAACCAGCCCGGTGGCCGCGATTCACGGTTGCGCTGGACGCAATCGGGGTAGACCGGTGCCCATGACATCGGCACGCCGACCGATCCGGGTGACGCTCGTGAACGACTACGAGATCATCGTGCAGGGGCTGCGGCGGATGCTCGAGCCGTTCAGCTCGATCGGATCGAAGTCGTCGAGACCGCAGGTCGGCGGGCGTGCCCGACGCTGCCCACCGACATCGCCCTGTTCGACACGTTCGCCGGCCGGCGCTACGTCGCTGCAGCGCGTGCGGCTGATGGCGCAGGACCGGTCGATCGGCAAGGTCGTGCTGTACACGTGGGATGCCCCGCCGGCATTCCAGGACGACATCGTCCGGCATGCGATCGACGGCGGTGATCCTGAAGGCCGTCACCGGCGAGGCCCTGGTGGAGTCGCTCGAACGCATCTTCGCCGGCGAGATCGGTCGGGCTCGACGAGCTGAGCGACGAGTCCGGTCGCGTCGGCACTCAGCGAGCGGGAGCAGGAGGTGCTGGCGCTGATGGCGCTCGGCCTGTCGAACCGGCAGATCGCGCACGAGCTCTACCTGTCGGTCGACACGATCAAGACGCACGTCCGCAGCGTGTTCGACAAGCTCGGGGTGTCGAACCGGACCCAGGCAGCGCTCGTCGCGGCCGACCTCGGGGTCGGCCCGCCTGCGTCACGCGATCGGCCTGACGTCGCCGGCCGGCACGAAATCGCTGCACGGCGGATCGTCAGGGCAGCGCGACACGTGACGGCTGCACCGCACGGCATGGCGCGCGCCGTCGTCGACGATGCGCACGTCGTCCACGAGTGAGGCCACGACGAACAGACCGCGCCCGGTGACCTCGCTCCGATCGGGCAGCTCGACGTGATCGAGGATGCTGAGGTCGTCGACATCGGCCACGTCGAGGATCCATTGGTCGAGCGTCTTCTCGACCCGGATGGTGAGCGTGGGTGACGAGGTGTGCTCGATCACGTTCGTGGCCAGCTCGGACACCACGAGTTCGAGGTCGTCGGCGACGTCGTCGCCGCCGCCGGCGTCGGTCACGTAGGCGCGCACGCGGCGCCGGATCGCCGAGAGCTGAGCGGTGTCGGCGGGCGCACGAAGATCGACACCGGGTGCGGCTCGATTCGACGGTGGCCCGCTTTCGTTCATAACCCGTCACTCATTCCCTCGGCGAGCTGTCGTGAAACCTGTCGACAGCGTAACCACCGCGGCATCCGCGGCCGGGGTTGTTCAGGCCGGGGCGTCGATCTCGAAGTTCTCGGTGAGGCCCGCGAGGTCGAGCAGGCGGGTGATCTGGCGACTCGGCGACCGCAGCACGAGACTCGGACCGCCGGCTTCGGCCCGTTGCTGGGCTTCGACCAGCACGCGCAAGCCGCTCGAGTCCATGAACGTCACGCCACTCATGTCGACGATCGCCGCCTCGGATTGCTCACCGGCCGCGGCCAGAGCCGCGGCGAACGACTCGGAGGAATGCGCATCGATCTCGCCCGACACCTGGAATTCGCCCGGCGCCACCTCGACGAGCTGCATGCCGCGTGTCCGACATGCGCCGAAATATAGCTGGCAGCCGCGGCGGTCACCCGCGCCGTCAGGAAAGATGACCGGATTCACCCGATCGGGTGAATCGTCGTCATCCGGTTTCGGCCGACGGCGCCGAATGAGGCGTCAAACTTGCCCTCGAACATCGAGCCATCGCCCGACCACTGCCGCATCTGCTCGAAGGATCGACGGAGCAGGCGCGACACGTGCATCTGCGAGATGCCGACCTGTTCGGCGATCTCCGCTTGGGACAGCTCGTCGAAGAACCGCAACGTGACGATCTCGCGTTCGCGCTCGGGAAGGCGTTCGAGGAGCCGGACGATCTCGGCACGAGCGTCACTCTGCTCGTAGCCGTCCTCGTCGTCGGCGAGCGCTCGTTGCCGATCGGGGCTGTAGTCGTCGTCGGTGCCGGGTCCGTCGAGCGTGCCGACGCTGTAGGCAGCCGAGGCGGCGAGCCCGCGGAAGACGTCGTCCCGATCGATCTCGAGGTGGCGAGCGATCTCGTCGACGGTCGGGCTGTGGCCCAGCCGCTGCGACAGTTCCTCGGTGGCCCGCCGGACCGACAGATGCAGTTCCTTGGCCGACCGCGGGACGCGCACCGTCCAGGTCTTGTCGCGAAAGTGTCGCTTGAGTTCGCCCTCGATGGTCGTGCCGGCGAACGAGGAGAACGCCGCGCCGTGGTCCGGATCGAACCGGTCGACGGCCTTGACCAGGCCGAGCATCGCCACCTGGCGCAGGTCGTCGTCGCCGGACGATCGACCGGTGTAGCGCTTGGCGATGTGGGCGGCGAGGCCGAGGTGTCGCTCGACGATCTCGTTGCGCAGCGCGCGATCGCGGGACTCCGCGTACTGGCGGAACAGCTGGTCGTCGTCGACGTCGACGTCGAGAAGGGATTTGCGCGTCATCGAGGGTGGGTGGCTCAGTGGGTGCGGTCGGTGCGCTTGACGAGCGTGACGACCCCGGCATCGATCCGGAACTCGTCGACCGCGGCACGGATGATCGTCGTCGCGAGTTCGTCGAGGTCGATTGCGCCGGTGGGCACGCCATCCGTCGACGAGGCGAGCTGGACCTCGACCCCGGTCCGCTCCGATCCGTTCCCTCGGATCCGGTCAGCGCCCGAGCGGCGAGGTCGACGACCGCCGCGTCCTGATCGGCGCCGGTGTCGAACGAGGAGAAGACCTCGCTGACGGCGAGGCGGAGGTCGTCGATGTCGTCGACCGAGAAACCGGCATCGGCGCCGATCGACGCGACGACGACGCGAACCGTGCTGGCGAACTCGTCGCGCAAGGGGACCTGCAGTCGAACGGTCGAACCGTCGGCGACGGGTCGAGGCGCTGGATCGAGGGGCATCGAGGGGTCGAGGCGTGTCGGAGGAGGTCGGGGGATTCGACATCATGGCGACGTTAGTGCCGGGAGCGATGCGGCCGAGAGCGAGTCGGCCACCGGGTGCTCCGTGGGCGACACCGCGGTGGCCGACCAGCTCACGACCGTCACTCAGTTCCCGGACAGCTTGTCCTTCACCGCGTCGATGGCGTCGTCCGCCTTGTCGGCCGCCTCCTCGACGGCCTCCTTGACCTTGGCGCCGGCCTGATCGGCCTTGCCTTCCCGCTTGAGGTCGTCGTTGTCGGTGAGGGCGCCCGCAGCTTCCTTCGCTCGGCCCTTTGCTTCGTCAATGTTGGAATTGCTCATGGCGTCGGAATGCACCGACGGCCACGTGTTGAAACGTCGGATGTGCGCTGCCGCGGTCGTCGTCCCGTGGGTTGTTCGGTCGGTTGTTTGAAGGGTCGGGTGTGCGGGGTACCACCCGGCCTGACGGTGGCCATCGGGGTCGCCGGAACGAAGGAGCACAACCTCATGGGTTACGGCATCGGCGGAATTCTCATCCTGATCCTCGTCATCCTGGCGATCATCTATCTCGCCAAGCGCGTGTGAGGAGCGACCCATGAAGTACTGGATGCCATTTCTCGCCGGCGCCATCGTCGGCGGTTTCGTGGTCAACGGCATGACCGAGCGTCAGCGGGCGAAGCTCGCATCGGGCGCCAACCGCGTCATGTCGACCACCACGTCGCGGCCGGCTGCGGTCGTCGGCACGGTGGGGGCGGGCGTCGGAGACATCGCCGACGCCGCGACCGATCGTGTGAACAGCGTCATCGAGAATGCGACCACCACGGTCGCCGACCGGATCGCCGACGAGCCGACAAGGTTGTAGTCGAGTGTCTGAGCGTCAGGCGGAGGCGAGCATCGGCAACGTCGGTTGCTCGCTTCCGCCGGACGGCTCGAGCGTGACACCCACCACGAAGTCCGACGGATCGGCATCGATCCGCACGGCGACGTGACCCGCAGCGTCGGGCCGGAACGTCGCCGACGGGACCGCGCCGCTCTCGTCGACCATCCACATCTGGTAGGTCTCGTCGTCGCCGACGGCCGGCACGTCGTCACCGGTGATCACCATGGCACCCTCGTCGGCCGAGTAGGCCACTTCGAGCGTCGTGCCGAGCGAACCTTCGAGTGTGCGGGTCGTCACGTCGTCGGCGTCGAGCACCGCGGCGATCGGATCGTCGCTCGCGTCGTCGCGAGTGACGACGAAGACGCCACCGATCGCGATCAGCACGACGGCCGCCGCCGCAGCCAGCGATGGACGCCAGGCGGCGACCCCGTCGAGCGTGGTGGAGCGCTCGAGCCTCGTCGAGCAGGACCGGGTCCGATGGAACGGTCGGCGGAGGCGGCGTCACCTGCGGAGCGGCCGGCTACATCATCGTTCGGCGGGAGCTGCTCGATCGAGGCGATCGACGCCAACACCGACGCCCGGAGCGCGGGAGGTGGCTCGAGCGTGTCGGACGACTGCAGCGTGGCTGCGACGTCGAGCGCATCGGCGAGTTCGTCTGCCGCCGCGGGATCGGACGCCACGCAGCGCGTCGAGTTCGGCGGTCTCGTCGGCGGTGAGTTCGCCGAGCGCGGCGAGCGCGATCAGTTCGTCGAGGCGGTCGTTCATGTCGCATCTCCGAGTGCGCCGCTGAGTCGTTGCAATCCGCCGCGCACTCGACCCTTCACCGTGCCGAGCGGCAGGCCGAGCCGATCGGCGATGGTCGGAATGGCTCAACCCCTCGATGAACGCCAGCTCGATGATCTCGCGCTGATCGGGCGGCAGGTCGGCGAGCGCTCGGTCCACTCGTTCCCCCTCGATCCGCGGTGACCGCGGCTTCGTCGGTGAGCGCTGCAACGTCGGGCGGTTCCGTGCGAGCTGCTCGACCCGGTTGCGTTGCGACTGTTCCTTGCGGACCCGGTCGATCGCTCGTCGGCGAGCGATCGTGACGGCCCACGTCGACACCGACGCCTTCTCGGGATCGAAGCGGGCGGCGTGGGTCCAGACCTCGACGAACACTTCCTGCGTCACTTCCTCGGACATCGCCGGGTCACGCAGCACTCGCGACACGGCCGAGAAGACCATCGGTGCCACGGCGTCGTACACCTCGGCGAAGGCGGTCTGGTCGCCGTGCTGCACCCGCTCGAAGAGCGTCGTGAGGTCGGGGGTCACGGATCTGATGCGGCTCATGATGCCAGGGATCGGCACGCGTTTCACCCGACGCGGCGGGCCGAGCGCGAGCACGGACGCGTGCGTTCGGAACGTCGGCCGGTTCGGATCGTCGACCGAGCAGGTCATGGAGCCGGCGTGACGTGCGAGCGGCGAGGAGCCGAAGCTCCTCGCCGCTCATCGCTGGGCTGCGGTCCCGGCGCCGGGTCGATCAGGGCATCAGCACCGCGTCGATGATGTGCACCGTGGCGTTGGCGGTCTGGACGTCGGCGCAGCCGACGGTCGCCTGACCGTTCACCATGAGCGAGCCGTCGTCGGCTGTCTCGAACGTGATGTCCGCGCCGTTGACCGTGGTGGCCGAATCCCATCTCGGCCAGCTCGGTGCTCGACAGCTGCCTCACCGGCGATGACGTGCAGCGTCAGGATCGACGTCAGCAGGTCGGTGTCGGCGAGAACGGCCTCGAGGTCGGCCGGCGGGATCGCCGCGAACGCGTCGTTGGTCGGGGCGAAGATCGTGAACGGACCATCGCTGTTCAGCGTGTCGACGAGGCCGGCTGCGGTCACGGCGGTCACCAGGGTCGACAGCACCGGGTTGTTGCTCGCCGCCGTCGCGGCGGTGTCGTCGGTCATGCCGGCGAAGGAGCCCTCGCCGTCGGTCGGCACGGCGTCGCAGAGCGGGCCGGTCGGGCTCGTCGACGGTCATGCGCGTCGGTCGCCTGTCGTCATCTCGGTCGCGGTCGGCATCTCGGTCGTCGCGCTCGGTGGCGTCGGTGGCGGCCGGTGCCTCGGTGGCTGCAGGAGCCTCCGTCGCTGCCGGTGCCTCGGCGGACGTCGTCGGAGTCGCTGCCGCAGGCTGCGGCGACGAGCGTGAGCGAGGCACACGCGGCCATCACGTTTGATTGTTCGAACACGGTTGATCATGTCGGTTTCCCTTCGGTTGTGTCGATGGGTGGGGGTTGTTCACGCTGCGGTTGCAGCGCCTCGTGGTCTCGCCGAGTGATCCGGGGGGCGGGTCACTCGACGAAGACCACGATCTGGTGATGCCCGGAGGCACCGTCGGGAAGTGGTTCGGATCGTTCGTCGGTTTGGATCACGCCAGTCTCCGTCGGTGGCCCGGCAGCGGATCGTCGATGCGGCCCGTGCCGGCCGGCGTCCAGCGGAAGGCCCACTGCCGCCAGGTGTCGTCGTTGAGCGCGTCGCCCAGGTCGGCGGGGATCCAGTCGGCGTCGTCGATCTGCACCTCGACGTTGCTGATGCCACGGGTCTGCGCCCAGGCGACACCACCGATCACCGCCGTGCCGTCGGCGTTGCGGGTGAGCGTGCCGAGGCCGTCGACCGAGTCGATCCGACTCATCAGCTTGATCGGGGCCCGGTCGGCGTAGCCGCGTGGCACCCAGTACTGCTCGAAGTCCTCGAACGTGGTGAGTTCGATCTCGACCAGCCACTTGGTGGCCGACGTGTAGCCGTACAGACCGGGAACGATCAGACGTGCCGGGAAGCCGTGTTCGAGCGGGAGCGGTTCACCGTTCATCCCGAAGGCGACGATGGCGTTGCGGCCGTCGGTGGCCGCTTCCAGCGGGAAGCCGCACGTGTAGCCGTCGATCGAGCGGCCGACCACCTGGTCGGCCCCGGCCTGGACGCCGGCTTCCGCGAGCAGTTCGTCCAGCCGGACGCCCAACCACCGTGCGTTGCCGATCAGGTCCCCGCCGATCGTGTTCGACACGCACGTGAGGGTGATGTCGTACTCGACGACGTTGCGCTGCAACAGGTCGTCGAAGCTGAACCGGAGTTCCCGGTCGACCATGCCGGTGATGCGCAGCTCGTAGTCCTCGGCCGGCAGCTGCGGAACCGTGAGCGCGGTGTCGATCCGGTAGAAGTCGGCGTTCGGTGTCGTGAACGGGGCGACGCCGCGGACGCCCACGTCGACGGCATCGGGGATCGGGGCGAGCGGATCGGCGGCCGCGGGCAGCGTGACGTTGGCCCTCGACTCGGCGGCGCCGAAGCGGTTCTTGAGCGCCCGGCCGACCGCGCCCGCACCAGCCCCGGCGAGGGCCAGGGCGGCGAGCAGCCCGCCGCTGCGCACCAGCACCTGCCGCCTGGTGACCCCCGCCCCAACGTTCTCGTGAACTTGTTGCGCACCCGTCTGCGCAACATGTTCACGAGAAGCGGTGAGGTCGTCTGCCACGACGCGGTTCGGCAGGATCGGGCGGGCCGTCGAGTAGGCCAGCCAGAGGGCGCCGGCTCCGAGCGCGGCGCCGATGATCGACGGGAGGGCGTCGCTGAACGACCCGCCGACACGACGAGTCAGCGCGGCGTAGGCACCGATCAGGCCGAACACGCCGATGCCGATCAGGCCGATCTCGATGCGCTTGCGGAACGCGATGGCACCCATCACCGCGGCGTAGATCGCGAGGAACGCGCCGATGCCGAACAGCAGCGCCGGCTTGTCGTTCGTGCCGAACTGCTCGATCGCGAAGTCCTTCACGGCGACCGGGACGTGGTCGATCACACGATCGCCGACGTCGAGGATCGGGCCCTTCCAGCTGCGATTCAGTCCGGCCACGAGTTCCGCGGTGCCGAGCGCGACGACGGCCGACGGTCAGCCCCGCCAGCGCACCGAGCGCGGTTGCTGACCGTTTGGAGATCGTCTCGGCTGCCATGCCGGTGGTTCGGCGCCGACCTCGATCCGGATCACTCGATCGTGCGAACACCTTCGGGCGCTCCCGAGCGCCGGGACCCGGTCCGCCGTGGCAGCATGGAGCGATGGCCGCGGCTGCTGACGGTGTGTTGGTACCGAATCGTACGGGTCGGCCGATCGACGCGGTCGACCTGGCATCGATCCCGATGTTCGTCGGCACGATGATCGCCGAGGCGTTCGTCCTCCGCCGACGACCGCCCGCGCGAGCAGATCGACGTCGAACCGACGATCCGGCTGGCTCCGCACGACCTGCCGCCGGATCCGCTCGTGCCGGTCGGCTACGAGCGCCGCGACACCGTGACGAGCCTCACGCATGCTGCTCGGCAACGTGGCCGTGAACCTGGCGATGGCGAGAGCGGTGGGATCGCTCGGGCGCCTCGTGTTCAAGCACCGGATCGCCGACATCGGCAAGCGTCGGGGATCGCTGGCGGTGGCCATCGTCGCCTGGGACTTCCTCTACTACTGGGACCACCGCTGGATGCACGAGGTACGGCTGTTCTGGGCGAACCACGTGACCCACCACTCGAGTCAGCGGTACAACCTGTCGACCGCGCTCCGCCAGCCGTGGTCCGGCTTCCTGCTGTCGTGGGTGTACCTGCCGATGCCGCTGCTCGGCATCCCGGCCAATCAGGTGGCCAAGGCCGCCCAGCTCAACCTGCTGTACCAGTACTGGATCCACACCGAAGCGATCGACCGGCTCCCGAAGCCGATCGAAGCCGTGTTCAACACGCCGTCACACCACCGGGTGCACCACGGCGCCGACCGGCAGTACCTCGACCGCAACTACGGCGGCGTGCTGATCGTGTGGGACAAGCTGTTCGGCACGTTCGAGCCCGAGATCCGCCGCGTCACCTACGGCCTGACGAAGAACATCGAGACGCACAACCCGCTGCGGGTCGGCTATCACGAGTTCATCGACATCGGCCGTGACGTGGTCCGGACCCGGGGCCTACGGCAACAAGCTCCGTCACGTGTTCGGCCGTCCCGGCTGGACCCCCACACCGCTCACCGGTGAGCGGCCGGCGGCCTGACCGTCCCCCTTCTCAGCTTGCGCGGCGACGGGCGCCCGCCCCTCCCGGATGAACGCCCAGGCGAGTGCGGCGCACAGCAGGTAGATCGCCGATTGCACGTCGAGGAGGCGGATGAGGTCGGTCGACGCCAGCAGCGCACCGGCGACCAGCGATCCGATGGCTCCGCGCCAGCGCACCGATCGCGCCGCCCACACCCACCACCCGACCGAGCATGCCCGACGGGCTGAACTGCTGCATGGCCGTGAACAGCCCGACACCGAGCGCCGAGCCGGGGACGCCCGACAGCGAGAAGACGACCATGAAGAACCAGATCTCGCTCGTCAGCGCCGGTCCGTGCCAGAACACGAGCGACACGAGCCCCATCCCGAGGTACCCGGCCGTCAGCAGTGTGATCGGTCCGAAGCGATCGGCGAACCGGGTGATCAACAGTGCGCCGACGATCGCCCCGACCGCCATGCTGCCCCGGATCAGGCCGACCTCGACCCCGCCACCATCCAGCGCCCGCACCACGAACGCCACGAAGAGCACGACGAAGAAGCCCTGCGCGATCTGGCCGAGTCCGTCGATCAGCACGAGCGGGCGAATCACCGGCTGGCGCCACATGGCACGAAGCCCGGCACGAACACCACCGTCCACCTGCTCGCCCGCTGTGGCGGTCGGTCGTGATCGGGCTGCGTGTCGGAGCGGACGAACGCCATCGCCACCGCGACCGCGAGGAACGTGACACCGTCGATCGCGACCACGGCCTCGATGCCGCCGAAGCCGACCGCGACGCCACCGAGCGGTGAACCGATCAGCCGGGCCAGGCTGGCGCTCATCGAGTTCGCCGCGTTGGCCACGGTGAGCTGGTCGGGTGCGACCACGCGGGGCAGCAGCGCGACCGACGCGGGGTTGTTGATCTGCGTCAGCATCGCCTGCGCGCCGACGACGAGGTAGGCGGGCCAGATCCGGTCGGCGGTCACCGCCAGCAGCGGGACGAGCGTGACCGCTTGGGCGAGATTGGTGGCGACGAGGGTGCGGCGGAGATCCCACCGATCGACGAGGCTCCCGCCGACAGGACCGAGCAGCAACGCCGCGACGAGTTCGACGACGAACAACAGTGCGGTCGCCGAGCCCGAGCCGCTCTCGAGGAACACGAACAGCGGCAACGCGACGAGCAGGAGCCAGTCACCCATGTCGTTGACGAAGCCGCCGGCCCACACCAGCCGGAAGTCGCGGGTGCGCCACGGTGACGGCCGGCGCTCCGCTGCGTCCGTCGCTCCGTGGGCATGGCCGCCGCGAGACGTCGATCACGGCAGGTCGGTCCGGGCGAACGCGTCGATCGCGACACGGACCGATCGCGCGTCGTCGGGCGCGTCCGTACGCACGGCGGCCCGCAGGGGACGGATGATTTCATCGATCGCTTCCACGACGGACCGCAGTTCGTCGGGGTTGACGAGCAGCGCAAATGTCGAGAAGGACGCCGCTCGGTGCCACTCGTCGGTCAGTCGGTCGAGGTGGGACAGGTAGTGGCGGGCGAGGCGGAGGTTCTCGTCGAGCGCGACCGAGATGAGCGCCGATGACGCCGCGACGAACTCCGGCGAGCCGGCCGGCTCACCGAAGTCGAACCCGGCCGCGGCGGCGCGCCACACCCTGGTCCGCCCGTCGGCGTCGGCGCGACCGTCCTGATCGACGCGCTCGACGAGCCCGAATCGTTCGAGATGTCGCAGGTGGTAACTGCACGCCGACGGCGTCGCGTCGACCACGTCGGAGCACTGTGTCGCCGTCTGTTCGCCCACGGTCAGCAGGAGATGGAGGATCGACGTGCGGATCGGATGAGCGAGCGCCGCCAGCACCGTCACGTCGGTCACCTTCATTCGTTCGGTTGATGGCATGCGTTCGGTCGACGCCACCGGTCCTCCGTTCCGCGAAGTTCTGAAACAAGTCCTTCACATCTTCGGACGCGCCCGAGCAGATGTCAAGGGATTCCTTCAGATCACTCCTGCGATGAGCGAACGGACCGAGGGGTGGGCCGCTCGCTCATCGCAAACGGGTAGATCACCGTCTCAGGACTCGGGTTGGTGGCAGACCGCTTCGACGTTGTTGCCGTCGGGGTCGCGGACGAACGCCCCGTAGTAGTGCTCGTGGTACTCGGGCCACACGCGGGGCTCGTGCAGCACCTCGGCGCCCGCCGCGACGGCAGCGTCGAAGAAGGCGTGCACGGTCGCGCGATCTGCTGCCGTCGAACGCGATGTGTGACTCGCGGAATCCCTCGCCGGAGTCGAACAGACCGATCCAGAAGTCGGGTTTCGGGCGCGATCCCGTACCCCATGGCGACGCCGAAGTCCATCATTCGCGTCGCCCCGAGCGGGGCCAGCACCGCGTCGTAGAACGCCGCGCTCTTCGCCATGTCAGCACACTGGATTCCGAGATGATCGAGCATCGACACAGCGTGGCACGATCGACCGCCACGTCGTCGACGCGACGCGGTCAGCCGTCGTGCGACTCGAGCACCGACGCGAACAGTTCGAGCGCGGCGACCGCGAACGACACCATGTTCCGGGTTCGTTCGTCGACGCCCGTGAGGAGGTGCCTCGTCGTCACATCGTCGCCCGACGCGACGGCGATCCAGCAGTGTCCGGCCGGATCGCCGTACGGATTGGCGGGTCCCGCGGCGCCGGCCTCACCGATCCCCCAGTCGGCGCCGAGCTTGACCGCCGCCGACCGGGCGAGATAGTCGGCGAACCCCTCGGTCGCGCCCCGCATGCCCGGGGGTGGTTCCACCGCACCGGCCATCCAGGCGCGGTTGGCGCGGGCGGTGTAGACCACCGCGCCGCCGAGGAAGTACGCCGATGCACCGGGGATCGCCAGCAGCGCCGCCGAGATCAGTCCGCCCGCCGATCCCTCCGCCACGGCCACCGTCTCGCCGCGCTCGCGCAGCAGCGAAGCGACACGTTCGGCGGATCGGTCCACGGCATCGGTGAGCATCGGGCCAGCCTTGCCGACGCGACGAACATGTCACGAAGTGTCTGACCCCACGTGACATGTCAGTGACGGTCGAAGCCGCCTTCGGAGTCGATCACCTGGCCACGGATCCATGCGCCGTCGTCGCTCACGAGGAAGGCCACCAGATTGGTGACGTCGTCCGGCCGTCCCCAGCGTCCATCAGGGAACCGACGCTCGACGGCCTCGATCACCTCGGGCGGCGCGTACCCGGTGTCGACCGGCCCCGGATTGATGCAGTTCGCCACGATGCGCGCCGGGACGAGCGCATGCGCGACCGAGCCGGTCATCTGGTGGAGCGCGCCCTTGCTCACGGCGTAGGCGAGCTCGCCGTCCATCGGCGACAGCGCCTGTCCGCTCGTGAACCACACCATGCGGCCGATCGGTGGCCGATCGATCGGGGGCGGCACGTGCACCTCGGCGAAGCGTTGGGCGAGCATCACGATGCTGCGGACGTTCGCCGCCCAGCACTGGTCGAGTTCGACCTCGGTGACCTCCGACAGCCCGCCCTCCGACGAGCGGGCGTGCACCGCGACGACGATGTCGAGGCGACCGTGGCGTGCGACCACCTCGTCGACGAGCGCGGTCGCCACGCCGGGCTCGGTCAGATCGTGCTCGGCGACGTCGATCGACGGGAGCGTCGCGGCCCGCCCGGCACCCCAGGGCATCTCGGCGTCGTGGGGTGACCACCCGGTGGCGAACACCGTGGCGCCCATGCCGTGGAGCCGTTCTGCCACCGCGGCACCGATCCCGATCGCCCGCGACACCCCGGTGACGAGCGCGACACGATCGGTCAGATCCGACGACACCGTGCGACGGTAGCAGTGCGCCTACGCCGGATAGTCGGCGTACGACGCCTTGAACACGCCCTGGTGGAGCAGCACCGTGGCGGCGTGGACGCCGGTGTCGGCGGCGGTCAGTGTGGATTCGGTCCAGTACGACTCGACCCGACGACTCTGACCGATGCCGACGATCGTGTGCTCCACCAGGTACGGCTCGCCGACGAACACCGGTCCGTCGACGAAGCGCACCTCGAGGTCGACGAACAGACCGACGGCCGGTCCGCGCACAGGAAAGTGGCCGCCGGCCTTGTGGGCGAGCACGCTGATCATCTCGGTCGGTACGACCGGACGCCCCCACGGACTGTCGCCGTTCTCGTCGTACCAACTCGACCGCTCGGTGATCCGGTCGAGCTTCTGGCGCAGCGTGAACGGGTAGAGGTCGCCGTTGTGCTCGTCGAATCCCATCGTGACCGGCTCGGCGTTCGACCGCGTCATGCCGATCTCGAGCTGGTCGACGATGTACAGATCGCCGGGATCGCCGAGCGCTCGCCGGCGACGATCGTCGAGCTCGCTCTCGTCGGTGGATCCGACCGACGGCGGTGCCCTCGAGGACCGGTGTGCTGTCCGCCTTGGCCGCCGCGATCTTGCGCCGACGTGGCGCTCACCGACCGGAGCGAGGCGTGCACCTGCTCGCCCTCGACCACCATGTTCAGGAAGTGCGCACTGAGGCACCCCGACTCGAACCACCGCTGCCCCCACGCGCGCACGGCGAGCGGATCGATCTGGCTGAAGTGCGTCGGGCCCTCGATCGGAGCCCCGGCGAGTCCGAGTTCGGCCGCCGTGTCGCCGTCGTGCACGCTCGTGTGGCCGCCGTAGGTCTGATCGGCGAGCATCTGCGCCGGCATCCGGAGCGGGCCCATCAGCGTCCCGCCGTCGTCGGCGATCGCCGTGTCGAAGCTCATCGCGGCATCGTTGCACGTTCGAACACGGCCACCTGGCTCGTGCTCTCCGACGTGAACGGCGCCCGCGTCCACGTGGCCCATCGTTCGCGCAGGCGCAGGCCGGCGAGCTGCGCCATCAGGTCGAGCTCCGACGGCCACACGTATCGGTACGGCGCCGAGTGCCGCACGAGACGCCCGTCGACCGACATCCAATGGTGCGACCATGACACCTGGCCGACGAGGTCGTCGAAGGTTTCGATGCCGACGTGGTCGGTCTCGAGCGTGAACACCCGACCGGCCTCGCCCACCGGCAGCCGCCGGAGCTGTGGGACGACCACCTCGACGACGAAACAACCATCCGGCTCGAGGTGGGCCGCGGCATTGCGGAACACGGCGACCTGTTCGGCCTGCGTGGTGACGTTCGTGATCGTGTTGAACACGAGGTAGACGACGGCGAACGAACCGTTCACGCGGGTGGTCGT
The DNA here is from genome assembly GCA_963801795.1 of Ilumatobacteraceae bacterium. Classification (GTDB taxonomy): domain Bacteria; phylum Actinomycetota; class Acidimicrobiia; order Acidimicrobiales; family Ilumatobacteraceae; genus Sva-07. The sequence continues at coordinate 93,320 of CAWDFZ010000009.1, read as the reverse complement.
CATGTCGCCGATCGTCACGTCGATGGCGGCAGCGCCGGGTTTCGATCGCAGCTGCTCGACCATGTGCGGCGACAACTCGATCCCGTGCACGCGCAGCCCTCGCGCGGCCAACGGCAGCGCGATCCGTCCGGTACCGACGGCGAACTCGAGCGCCGCTCCTCCGCGGGCGGCATCCTCCAGGAAGTCGACGGTGGGCTCGACGACCGACGGATCGAACATCGAGGCCGTGGTTGCGTCGTAGACGTCAGCAATGTCTCGTTCCCACATGACCGATGCCACGATTCCGAGCCTTGCAGGCGGGCGGGCTCGTCAGAGGCCGAGTAACGCGGCGAGCGCCTCTGCGGTGATTTCCCCGGGCGCCTGCCCCTCGGCCGCGGCCCGGCGCGCCAAGCGGGCGATGCCAGCATTGATCGGCGCTTTCATCCCGTGCCGGCGGGCAATGAGGACGATCTCGCCGTTGAGGTAGTCGGTCTCGATGTCACCGGTCCCCCGGGCCAGCGATTGCCACGACGATCCGCCGAGCGGCTCGAGCTGACCTGGCACTTCGGTGATCCGCAGACCGCTCGTGGCACGTTCGGCGGCCTCGGTCTCGTCGTCGATCACCTCGACTCCTGCCGCCTCCAGCACCGCTCGCGCTTCGTCCTCGGCCGCGCGCACGAGCTCTCTGGTCGAACCATGCGCTCCGACGAGCGCCTGGAACGCGTTGCCGAGGTTGCTGACGAGCTTGCGGTACTTCCACGGCATCACGTCGTCGGGACGCACGATGCGCAACTCCGCGGCAGTCCAGTCGCGATCGACGCGGTCGAGCAGCTCCGACTCGTCGCGATCGGCCGGGACGGGCCCGATGTGGAACGTGCCGGGGATCGGCGTGCCGCGCACGATCACTTCACCGGGCTCGATGTGGGCCGCCGGCATCCAGACGCACACGCCGATCACCCGTTCGAAGTAGCGCAGCGCCATCTCCTCGCTGACCACACCGTTGAGCGCCGTGAGGATCGGCAACAACTCCCCCGCGGTCCCCACCGTCCTGCCGCCGTCGACGACCGGGACGTCGACCCACTGGCGGAGTGCGACGTCGGCCTGGTGCGTCTTGGTCGCCAGCACCAGCACGTCGTCGATCCCGAGTGCCAGCGATGCCGGATCGGTGACACAGGGGATGGGCACGGTGAACGTCCGCTCCGGGGTGCGGATCGTGAGGCCGTGCTCGGCGATCGACGCGGCATGGGCACCCCGTGCCACCGCGACGACGTCGACACCTGCCTCGGCGAGCAGCCCGGCGGTCGCGCCGCCGATCGCGCCGGCGCCGATCACGACGTACCGGGTCATGACCCGACCATAGCGACGACCGGGAACCGGGTGAACGTCATGCGTCGGGTTGGAACCGGTAGCCGACGCCGGCGTCGGTGATGAAGTACCGGGGTTGCGCGTGGTCGGCTTCGAGCTTGCGGCGGATGTGGCCCATGTGCACGCGGAGCAGGTTCTGGTCGGGTTCGTAGTCGGGGCCCCACACCGCGGTGATCAGCTGCTTGTAGGTGACGAGTTGGTGGGGATGGCGGACGAGGTGGGCGACGATGCCCCACTCGGTCGGCGTCAGCCGGACCTCGGTACGCGACGCGGAGCCGTCGGTGTGCACGAACGCGCGGTGCGCGGACAGGTCGAGTTCGAACTGCGTCGGTCTGCACCACGGCGACGTCGGCCGCTGACTCGGGCGCCCGGCGGAGTGCGGCCCGGACGCGGGCGACCAGCTCGGCCATCCCGAACGGCTTGGTGACGTAGTCGTCGGCGCCGGCGTCGAGCGCGAGCACCTTCGAACGCTCCTCGTCGCGGGCGGTGAGCACGATGATCGGCACGTCGGTCCAGCCGCGGAGTGCCTCGATCACCGTGATGCCGCTCATCCCGGGCAGTCCGAGATCGAGCAGCACGATGTCGGGCCGGACGCGGGCGACCTCGGTCAGCGCCGACTCGCCGGTCGCCGCCTCGTGGACCTGGTAGCCGCGTGCGCCGAAGTTGAGCGAGAGCGCGCGCCGGATCTGCCGCTCGTCGTCGACGATCAGCACGCTGGTCATCGGGCCGCTCCTGTCATCGTCACGTCGGTCGCCTGCGGCAGGACGATCGTCACGGTCAGGCCGCCGCCGGGTGTGTCGTCGAGCGTGAGCGATGCCGCCCATCGCGGTGACGAACCCGTGGGCGATCGACAGGCCGAGCCCGACGCCGTCGCCGACCGGTGCGTCGCCGAGCCGCTGGAACGGCTGGACGACCCGGCCGCGGTCGGCCGGCGGCGATGCCGATGCCGCGGTCGACGACGCGGAGGTGGACGTCGTTGCCGATCGACGCGGCCTCGACCCGCACCGGCTGGTCGAGCGGGCTGAAGCGTTCGGCGTTGGCGATGATGTTGGCGAGGCTCCGCTCGAGCAGCGCGGCGTCGCCGACGCACGGGGACGAGGTCGGCGGGAATGTCGACGCGGACCCGTTCGCTCGGGCAGGTTCGCGCTGTGCAGCGCGGCCGCGACGACGTCGGCGACCTGGGTCGGCTGCACGTCGATGGCCAGCGCGCCGATCTGCAGCCGGCTGGCGTCGAGCAGGTTGCCGACGAGCTGGTTGAGGCGGTCGGTCTCCTCGTCGACGGTGACCAGTGCCTCGGCGATCTGCTCGGGCGTCCAGGCGACGGTCGGGTCGCGCAGGCCGGACACCATCGCCTTGATCGACGCCAGCGGGGTGCGCAGGTCGTGCGACACGGCGCGCAGCATGGCCGTGCGGACGGCGTCGATGTCGGCGAGCGCGGCGGCCTCGCTTCGCCTCGGCGGCCAGCGCCTGGTTGTCGATCGCCAACGACAGTTGGTCGGCGAGCGCCCGCAGGAGGCGTTCGTCGTCGGCCGACAGCGTCCCGCCGAACAGCGTCAACGTGCCCGACGCCAGCGCGAGCCTGAACGGTGGGATCCGTCGGTGTTGTCACCGTCGGAGGCGACCACCGACCGCGACGTCGTCGTCCGAGTCGAGCGCCGTCCGTCGAGGCGAGCGCCGGTGAGGTCGAACGTCGAGCGGATCTGTTCGACGAGCCGCTGGATCGGGTCCGGGTCGATCGCCAGGCTGGTCGTCGAGCGGGCGAGCGCTTCGGCCTCGAGCCGGGCGCGGCGCGCTTCGAGCGAGCGCTGCGTGGCGAGGTCGACGAGCGCGCCGACGGCGACGGCGACGACGATGAACACGACCAGGGAGATCAGGTTCTCGGTGCGGCCGATCGTGAGCGTGCCGTACGGGCGGCACGAAGAACCAGTTGACGAGCAGCGAAGCGACGACGGCGGCGACGATCCCGACGAACCAGTCCGCCGATCGCGGCGATGGCCAGCACGACGACGAGCGCGAGCAGCAGTTCGGTCGACAGGTCGATCGAGTCGCGGAACGGCACGGTCAGCGCGACGAAGACCGGCAGGCCGACGACCACGAGCAGCCAACCGATCGTCGTGCGACGGCGGACGGCGGTGACGTCGCCGGCGCGGCGAGCGTTCGGGCTCGGCGATCGCCGGTGCGGGCGATGACGTGGACGTCGATCGTCGGGCGCGAGGCGGGTGACGCGGGCGACGAACGAGCCGTGGACGAGTTCGTGCCAGCGGCTGCGCCGGCTGGCGCCGAGCACGAGCTGGGTCGCCTTCTCCCGGCGGGCGAAGGCGGCCAGCGCTTCGGCGGTGTCCGGGGCGACGACGTCGTGGACGGTGCCGCCGAGTTCGACGACGAGCTTGCGTTGCGCGGCGAGCGCCGCGTCGTTCTGGTGCGACAGGCCGTCGTCGACGGCGACGTGGACGCCGATGAGCTCGCCGCCGACGCGGCCGGCCATGCGCGCCGCGCGGCGGATCAGCGCGTCGCCGCCGGCGACGCCGGTGAGGCCGACGACGACCCGCTCGCGGGTCTCCCACGGGTCGGAGATGCCGTGCGCGTCGAGGTAGCCGGTGAGCGACTCCTCGACGCGGTCGGCGACCCACAGCAGCGCCAGCTCGCGGAGGGCGCCGAGGTTGCCGGGCCGGAAGTAGTTGGCGAGCGCGGCGTCGATCCGTTCGGCGGGGTAGATGTTGCCGTGGGCCATCCGCCGACGGATCGCCTCGGGTGCCATGTCGACGAGTTCGAGCTGGTCGGCGCGGCGGACGATGTCGTCGGGCACGGTCTCGCGTTGCGACGGTGCCGGTGATCCTGGTGATGACGTCGTTGAGCGACTCGAGGTGCTGGATGTTGAGCGTCGAGATCACGTCGATGCCGGCGTCGAGCAGCTGCTCGACGTCCTGCCAGCGCTTCTCGTTGCGCGAGCCGGGCGCGTTGGTGTGGGCGTACTCGTCGACGAGCACGACGTCGGGCCGGCGGGCGAGGATGGCGTCGACGTCCATCTCGTGCAGCACCGTGTCGCGGTACTCGACCTCGCGGCGTGGCATCACCTCGAGGTCGCGCGATCTGCTCGGCGGTCTGGACGCGGCCGTGGGTCTCGACGATCCCGATCACGACGTCGGTGCCGCGCTCGGCGCGGCGGACGCCCTCGCCGAGCATCTTGTACGTCTTGCCGACGCCGGGCGCCGCACCGAGGTAGATGCGCAGCGAGCCTCTGGCCATCTGCGATCAGCCTACATTCGGCCGGTCGAGCGCATCGAGCGCCAGGTTGAGCGGGCAGCACGTGGACCGCCGGCTCGCCGAGGACGACGAGGTCGCGACCGTTGGTGTGGTCGTCGATCAGCGACAGCACCTCGGCGAGCTCGAGGCCGCGTTCGGCGGCGACCCGCGGCGCCTGCAGGCGGGCGTTGGCGATCGAGATGTGCCGGGTCGAGCCCGGACGCCGACGCGGTCACGGCGTCGACCGGCACGAGCGCGTCGGCGGCGAGTCCGTTCTCGGCGCGGTAGGCGGCGACGCGTTCCTCGACGGCGGTGAGGAAGTCGGGGTTGGTCGGGCCGTAGTTCGAGCCGGAGCTGGCCGACGCGTCGTAGCCGGCGCCGGCGGCCGACGGGCGGGGGTGGAAGTACTCGGGGGCGACGAAGTTCTGGCCGAGGAGCTCGCTGCCGACGACGACGCCGTCGACGCTCGATCAGCGAGCCGTTCGCCTTGTCGTGGAAGGCGACCTGCCCGACCGCGGTGACGACGAGCGGGTAGGCGACGCCGAGGAGGACGGTGAACACCACGACCGCGACGAGGGCGGGGCGGAGTTGGCGGATGAAGGTGCGCATGTCAGTTGGCTCCCAGTGCGGTGACGACGATGTCGATGAGCTTGATGCCGACGAACGGGGCGACGATGCCGCCGAGGCCGTAGATCAGCAGGTTGCGGCGCAGCACGAGCGGCGGCGGCCTCGGCGCGGAACTTGACGCCGCGCAGCGCGAGCGGCACGAGGGCGACGATGATCAGGGCGTTGAAGATGACCGCCGAGAGGATCGCCGAGCGCGGGCTCGACAGGTGCATCAGGTTGAGCGTCGTCGAGCGCGGGCAGCACGCCGGAGAACATCGCCGGGATGATGGCGAAGTACTTGGCGACGTCGTTGGCGATCGAGAACGTCGTCAGCGACCCGCGGGTCATCAGCAGCTGCTTGCCGACCTCGACGATCTCGATCAGCTTCGTCGGGTTGCTGTCGAGGTCGACCATGTTGCCGGCCTCCTTGGCGGCCTGGGTGCCGGTGTTCATCGCCACGCCGACGTCGGCCTGGGCGAGCGCCGGTGCGTCGTTGGTGCCGTCGCCGGTCATCGCCACGAGGTTGCCGCCGGCCTGCTCGCGCTTGATCAGCGCCATCTTGTCCTCGGGCGTGGCCTCGGCGAGGAAGCCGTCGACGCCCGGCCTCGTCGGCGATCGCCGCCGCGGTCAGCGGGTTGTCGCCGGTGATCATGATCGTGCGGATGCCCATCGACCGGAGCTGGTCGAAGCGCTCGCGCATGCCCGGCTTGACGGTGTCCTTGAGGCGGATCACGCCGAGCACCCGCCACGGATCGGCCGGCGCCGGCCTTGTCGATGACGACGAGCGGCGTGGCCCCGTCGCGCGACACCTGCTCGACGATCGGCAGCAGTTCGAGCGGCACCACTCCCCCTTCGGTCTCGACGAAGCGGCGGACCGAGTCGGCGGCGCCCTTGCGGACGAGCCGACCGCTGGTCAGGTCCATGCCCGACATGCGGGTCTGGGCGGTGAACGGGACGAGCGTCGCGCGTCGGATCGTCGATCGGTGCGAGGCCGAACATCGTCGACGGCGAGCTCACGATCGAGCGGCCCTCCGGTGTCTCGTCGGCGAGCGACGACGTCATCGCGCCCTCGGCGAGCTCGCGTTCGTCGACGTCGTGGACCGGGATGAACTCGGCGGCCTGCCGCGAGCCGTAGGTGATCGTGCCGGTCTTGTCGAGCAGCAGCGTCGTGACGTCGCCGGCCGCTTCGACGGCGCGGCCCGACATCGCCAGCACGTTGCGTTGCACGAGCCGGTCCATGCCGGCGATGCCGATCGACGACAGCAGCCCGCCGATCGTCGTCGGGATCAGGCAGACCAGCAGGGCGACGAGCACGATGACGTTCTGCTCGGCGCCGGAGTAGATGGCGAACGGCTGCAACGTGACGACGGCGAGCAGGAAGATGATCGTCAGTCCGGCGAGCAGGATCGTCAGCGCGATCTCGTTCGGTGTCTTCTGCCGGTCGGCGCCCTCGACGAGGGCGATCATCCGGTCGAGGAACGTCTCGCCCGGCTTGGCCGTGATCTGCACGACGATCTCGTCGCTCAGCACCCGCGTGCCGCCGGTGACGGCCGAGCGGTCGCCGCCGGATTCGCGGATCGACCGGGGCGGACTCGCCGGTGATCGCCGACTCGTCGACGGTGGCGATGCCCTCGACGATGTCGCCGTCGCCGGGGATCACCTCGCCGGCGGTCGACGACGCACAGGTCGCCGAGCTGCGAGCGCCGACGACGGCGTCTCGACGATCGTGCCGTCGGCGGTGCGGACCCGTGGCGGTCGTCTCGGCGCGGGTCTTGCGCAGCGTCGCCGCCTGCGCCTTGCCGCGGCCCTCGGCCATCGCCTCGGCGAAGTTGGCGAACAGCACGGTGAACCACAGCCACAGCGACACGAGACCGGCGAACGCGTTCTCCTGGCCGGTGCTGCTGGCGAAGTCGCGGATGAAGATCACCGTGGTGAGGACCGAGCCGACCTCGACGATGAACATCACCGGGTTGCGGAACATCGTCCGCGGGTTCAGCTTGCGGAACGGCGTCGATCGAGGCGGAGCCGACGATCGCCGGATCGAAGATCGACTTCGACGCCGGCTCCTTCGTGCGGACCTTCGGCGGGCGCCTGGTGTCCGGCTGGGGGGTTGGAGGGATGATGGTGGCGGTCACGAGAGCCTCACAGTGATCAGAGCGACAGGTGTTCGAGGATGGGGCCCAGCGCCAGCGCCGGGAAGAACGTCAGGCCGGCGACGATGACGATGACGCCGACGATGAGGAAGCCGAACAAGGAGTTGTTCGTCGGCATCGTGCCGGCGGTCGCCGGCACCTTCGGCTTGGCGGCCAGCGAGCCGCCGATGGCGAGCGCCGGGATGATCGTGAAGAAGCGGCCGATCAGCATCGAGATGCCCTGGGTGGTCGTGTACCACTGGGTGCCGGTGCCCTGGTAGGCGAACGCCGAGCCGTTGTTGTTGGCGGTCGAGGCGAAGTTGTAGAGCACCTCCGACAGGCCGTGGGCACCCGGCTGGTACGTCGCCGCGCTGCGCAGCAGCACCGAGGCGGCGGCGAACGGCAGCAGCGCGAACGGCATCGCCAGGATGTACAGCGTCACCAGCTTCATCTCGGGGGCCTGGATCTTCTTGCCCAGGTACTCCGGCGTTCGCCCGACCATCAGCCCGGCGATGAACACCGCCAGCAGGGCGAGGATCAGCATGCCGCTGAGCCCGACGCCGACGCCGCCCGGCGAGACCTCGCCGAACATCATGTGCAGCATCGGCGACAGCCCGCCGAGCGGCGTGAACGAGTCGTGCATGCTGTTCACCGCGCCGGTCGACGTGCCGGTCGTGGCGCCGGCGAACAGGCCGCTGCCGGGTGCGCCGATGCGCACCTCCTTGCCCTCCATGTTGCCGCCCGACTGCGTGATCGACAGCGACTGGTCGGCGCCGAGCGGCGGTGAGGTTCGGGTTGCCGTTCTGCTCGGCGAACATGGCGAACGCGCTGAACGCGATGAGGATCGTCGCCATCACGGCGATCAGCACCCGGGCCTGGCGCTTGTCCTTCACGAGTCGGCCGAAGGCGACGACCATCGAGAACGGGATCAGCAGCAGCGCCCAGATCTCCAGGATGTTGGTGATGCCGTTCGGGTTGCTGAACGGGTGCGCCGAGTTGGCGTTGAAGAACCCGCCACCGTTCGTGCCGAGTTCCTTGATCGCCTCCTGCGAGGCCAGCGGACCGCCGGGGATCGCCTGCTCGGTGATCGCCGTGGCCGGGTCGCCCGCATCGAGCGGCGTCTGATCGACCGTCACCGCGACGACGCCGTCGCCGAGGTTCTGGATGACGCCCTGGGAGATCAGCACGACGGCGAACACGAGGCTGAGCGGCAGCAGGATGCGCAGCACGGTCCGGACGAGGTCGACCCAGAAGTTGCCGAGCAGTCGCGGTCCCGGTGCGGGTGATGCCGCGGATCAGGGCGATCGCCACGACCATGCCGGCGGCGGCCGACACGAAGTTCTGCACCGTGTTGCCGAGCATGTTGGTGAGGTTGCTGATGCTCACCTCGCCCGAGTACCACTGCCAGTTCGTGTTGGTGACGAAGCTGATCGCGGCGTTGAACGACCCCATCGGGCTGACACCGGGCCGGTCGGTCGGGTTGAACGGCAGCACACCCTGCAGCCGGTGCAGGGCGTAGAGCACCAGCACCGACACGAGGCTGAACGCGATCAGCGACACCGCGTAGACGTTCCAGCGCTGCTCGCGCTTGGCGTCGATGCCGAGCGAGTCGGTAGATCGCCCGCTCGATCGGACCGAAGAACCGGTCGCCGGGTGCCGACCCGTCGGCGCGGGCGCCGTACACGTCGGCCATGTACCGGCCGAGGAACGGCACGGTCGCCGCGAGCAGCACGACGAGCACGAGCGCCTGGACGAGCTGCTTGCCAACTCATCAGAACCGCTCCGGATGGATCAGCACGAGGAACAGGTAGACGACGCCGAGGCCGGCGATCCCGAGCCCGATCCAGTTGTCGATGTCGGCCACGGCGATCATGCCGCATCTCCGATCGACGTGGCGACGGTCGGCAGTCGACGTCGCGCTCGTCGCCGGCACGATCGTCGGCGTGACGGATGGGTCGACGTCGTCGGGACCGATGATCCGGTCACACCAGCGGATGTAGACGACACACAGCGCGAAGAACGCACAGATGACGGCGACGAAGATGACGTCAGCCATGGCCGGAACTCGTTGTCTGCTTCACGACAACGTTTGTACGACGATGTTTCCGGACCGTCGATCGATCTTCTCGCCATCTTCACGCCTGCCGGCGCAACATTCACGACTCCTTCACGCCACCAGCGCTCCGCGGCGAACGCGGGGCGCGACGAGCGCCGCTACGCGATCTTGCGGCGATAGGCGACCATGGCGACGGCGTGAGCGACGATGAGGATGCCGACACACCAGGCGAGCCCGGTCCAGATGTCGGTGCCGACCGGCTGCTCCGAGAGCAGGTCGCGGATCGCGTTGACGATCGACGTCACCGGTTGGTGCTCGGCGAAGGCGCGCACCGGGCCCGGCATCGTGTCGGTGGGCACGAATGCCGAGCTGATGAACGGCAGGAAGATCAGCAGATAGGAGAACGCCATCGCGCCGTCCGCGGAACTCGCGACGAGACCGGGGATCACGGCGATCCACGTCAACGCCAGCGTGAACAGGACGAGGATGCCGACGGCAGCGAGCCACGCGAGCACGCCCGCCCCCGAGCGGAAGCCGATGAGGACGGCGACGAGCACGACGACAGTGACCGAGATCAAATTGGAGACGAGCGAGGTCAGCACGTGCGCCCACAGCACGGCGGTCCGCGCGATCGGCATCGACTGGAACCGTTCGAAGATGCCGCTCGACAGATCGAGGAAGAGCCGGAACGCGGTGTAGGAGACACCCGACGCGATCGTGATCAGCAGGATGCCGGGCAGCAGGTAGTTGACGTACGAGTCCGAACCCGAGTCGATCGCGCCACCGAACACGTAGACGAACAGCAGCAGGAAGGCGATCGGCATCAGCGTGGTCGTGATGATCGTGTCGAGGCTGCGCGTGATGTGCCGCAGCGATCGACCCAGCAGCGTGGTGGTGTCGACGACGAAGTGTGTGGTCGTCATGGCTGTTCCTCCTTTGCGCCGACACGCTCGCCGCCGTCACCGATCAGGGTGAGGAAGACGTCCTCGAGGGTCGGCTGTTTCTCGACGTATTCGACCTTGGCGGGCGGGAGCAGTCGCTTGAGTTCGTCGAGGGTGCCGTTCACGAGGATCCGACCCTCGTGCAGGATCGCGATCCGGTCGGCGAGTTGCTCCGCCTCGTCCAGATACTGCGTCGTGAGCAGCACGGTCGTGCCGGTGTCGGCGAGTTCCTTGACCGCTCGCCACACCTCGATCCGGGCCTGCGGGTCGAGCCCGGTCGTCGGCTCGTCGAGGAAGATGACCGGCGGGTTCCCGATGAGACTCATCGCGATGTCGAGGCGGCGACGCATTCCGCCCGAATAGGTCGCCACCCGGCGCCCGCCGGCATCGGTCAACGCGAAGCGAGCGAGCAGGTCATCGGCGATGGTGCCGGGATGCTGCAGGTGCCGCAACTTCGCGACGAGCACGAGGTTCTCGCGCCCGGTGAGGATGTCGTCGACGGCCGCGAACTGTCCGGTGAGACTGATCGACTCGCGCACGTCCGTCGCCTGTGCGGCGACGTCGAAGCCGTTGACGCGGACGGTCCCGGTATCGGCCCGCAGCAATGTGGACAGGACCTTGACGACGGTGGTCTTGCCGGCGCCGTTCGAGCCGAGCAGGGCGAAGATGCTGCCGCGCTCCACCTCGAAGTCCACGCCGCGCAGCACCTCGAGGTCCTTGAAGCTCTTCGTCAGGCCCAGCACCTGGATCATCGGCCCGGTGGTCGGGCCCGGTGGTCGGTTGTGTGGTCATCAGACGGACCTCTCATCTCCCCCGGCGGCGCGGTCGATCGCACTCGTCAGCCGGTCCTGCTCCTTGGTGACCCAGCCGCCCTTCCTGTAGTTCTCGAGGAACGTTTCGGCGAACTCCACCGGGTCGTCTCCCACGATCTCGCGGATCGGCGTTCCGTCCGCTGCGGCCTGCTCGAACAGCTCGACGAGGTCCTCGAACATCGACGCCGCGCTGGCGCCGTCCGACGGTCCGAAATGCATGAAATAGCGTTCCAGCGCCTCGACCGAGGCTCGGTAGCTCTCGGGGAGCCGTTGTGCGCGTGCCTTGTACTGTCGCCAGCGCCGCTTGTCACCGATCACCTTCGTGGTGAACTTCGAGATGGACATGATCATCTGCCTCCTTCGTGGAGCTGTTCCAATCGTTCTGCGAGGAAGCTCCACGTCCTCCAGAACTCGTCGAGGTAGTCCCGTCCCTGAGCGTTGAGGGAGTACACCTTGCGGGGCGGCCCCTTGTCCGACGGAACCTTCTCCACGTCGACGAGGCCCTTGTGTTCGACCCGGACCAGCAACGCGTAGACGGTGCCCTCGGCGATGTCGGAGAAGCCCTGCTCCCGCAACCGCGCCGTGATCTCGTAGCCGTACGCCGGCCGGAGGGACACGATCGCGAGGACGATGCCCTCGAGCGTGCCCTTGAGCATCTCGGTCATCTGCTGTTTGCCCACGACACGCTCCGTCGAACTACTCAGTGATATTGACTACCAGTACATAGTAACACTGAATAGTGGAACCGCAACCCGCGCGTGGCCGAGAAGGAAACGGTCGGGGCGGCGACGTCCGAGCGCCGTTGTCAGGGCCGCTGGCGAACCGTCAGAGCGACCGGGGTGGCGACATCGGCGGGAGGGCACCCGCGGCGACGGCGCCGGATGACGACGAGCGCCGTCAGCGCGGCCGCGGCGATCGCGATGCCGACGAGGCCGATCCACAAGGTGCTCACGAGGCCGGCCGCTGCGACACCGCCGAGCACGCCGACGATGGGTCCGATGCAGCACGCGATGCACGCCGCTGCGGCCAGACCGATCATCTGACGAGCGCTCACGAGGCCACGCCGAACAGGCTGGTCACGACGTCATCCGCGGCGGAGGGAGCGCCAACTTCGAGGGCGGTACCACGTTGATCGATCGTGATTGCGAACGCGAAGAACGCACAGCAGCGCTGTTCGGCTTCGACCAGGCGGACCAGTTCGGCGACATCGACCGCGTCACCGAACTCGATGCGGAGCCGACCGTCGGCCGTGCGCGATCGTTCCTGCGCGGCGTCGAGGACGTGCGTCCAGTCGGCGAGTCGATCCGGCATCGCGCCCGCCGCCAACGTGCAGGCGATCGGCACGTCCGACGACGTCTGCAGGTCGACAGCCACTGGCTCGGCGCCATCGTGGGCCAGGCAGGCGCACGAGTCGCCGCACGGCTCATCGATGGGAGTTGCCGCGAGCCGCCCGGCGGCGGCTTGCAGTTGCGCGGCGAACGCGAGCAACTCGGCGATCTGCGTCTGGGTGGCGCGAATCTTGTCCGTGACGAGTTCGTGGAATCGTGTCTGGACCGGCGCGCACTGTTCCCCGTCCCAGATGGCCAGCAGGTCGGCGATCTCGTCGAGCGAACAGCCGAGCTGCTTGGCGCGCGCGATGAACGCCAGACGATCCAGGGCCTCGCCGCCATACAACCGGTACCCGCCTTCCGAACGCGACGGCGTGACGAGTCCTCTCTCGTCGTAGAAGCGGAGCGCGGCGGGAGTGAAACCCGTGCGCTCCGCGACCTGCCCGATCGTCAGCGTGCTCATCCCTCGATCGTAAAGGTTCACCTCCGCATGAAGGTCAAGTCGAAATCGTGGACACCGCGGCCGGGGTGCGCCGATACCGCGACACGGCCACGCCGGCCCAGATCAACTCCACGACCCCGAACGGCCAAGCGCCCGACAGGAACCCGTAGATGCTCGACAGGACGCACCCCACCGCGAACCCGAGGATGAAGATGCGCCCACGATCCTCGAGCGCGTACATCACCATCATGAACGACACCGCACAGACGCCATAGACCGTGATCGCCATCACACCAGTGAAGCAGCGGTCGGTCTGTGTCGTAGCGCACGTCCATTCAGGCGGGTGGTGACTCGCTGGCAGCTTCCAACTCGGCGGCCGCCTCACTCAGCTGGACCTCGGCATCGTGGACCTTCGCCTGCGCGGCGGTGAGTTCGCCCTCGATCTTTGCCAGCTGCGCCGCAGCGCGGTCACGGTCGCGCTCGAGCCCGTCACGGTGTTTCGTGGTGGCAGCGAGCGCCTTTTCGGCGCGTTTCACATCCTCTGCGGCGGCCTTGATACGCGCCCGGGCGGCGGCGCGATCGGCGGCTTCGTCTGCTGCACGGTCGACGGAGACCGCGGCTTTCGGTTGGGCCTTCCGAGCCTTCCCGGTGCGAGGGCCCCGAGGCTGCGGTGCGCGTCCCGCGGACTCGATGCTGAACCCTCCGAACCCCGGCTCGTCGAGCGCATCGGTGAGGGTGCCACCACGAACCGCCGCAGCCGCGTCGTCCGATGCCATCGCGGCGCGCAAGGTCTGCACGATCTGGTCGCTGACCGCTCCACTCACCGACTCACCATTCGCTCGAGCGATCGTTCGCGCCTGTGCCACCGTCTTCGCGATCGCGGCGGCGCGACCTTGCAGGAGCGAGCGCATCTCGCGGTCGTCCCCCTTCGCCATGGCGTTGCGGATGTTCGCTCCGAGTTCGACGAGTTCCTGCAGGCTGCTGTCGTCGGCCTGCGCGAGCAGGTTCACGATGTGCGCGGCTGCAGTCGGCTTGCGCATCTCGCCGATGAGCTTCGCCTCGTCTCGATCACCCCCGCTGCGCGCCGCGCCGGCGAGTTCCTTCCGACGCTCCACGAACGTCGCCCGCGACCCGGCATACAACGCCCGACGAACATCATCCAGGGCCGAACCGCCGACCGTCATCGGGCAGCGAGCCGGCGTATCGTGATGAGCACGACCCGAGCAGTAGGCCGTGCTCGCGAACGAGCGAGCGGGCGGTCGCGCGCGACGACTCGCGCCGCAGTGCCGCGTGAACGTGATGACGGCTCACACTCCAACGGGGAACTCATTCGTCGTCGCGGAACGCAGCGGAAACGTCGCGACGCCTGTGCAGCACTCTCCACACGTCGACGGTCTCACCGTGCGCGACGTAGAAAACCGCATACGGAAAGCGCGCCAACTTCCGAGCGCGCAGCTCGGGGATCCCGAGTTCGTAGGAGAACTGCTGTGATCCGGAGAGCGGGGAACGCTGGACTTGGCCGAGGGTGTGCTCGAGTGCATCGACGAACCGGTGCGCCAGCTGGTCGCCGCCTTCGTCGAGGTAGTGATCGATTGCGTCGTCGATGTCCGCGGCGGCGAGCGCCCGAAGTCGCACGACGCGCCGCGCCATCGCCGTCAGCGACTCGAGCGAATGCGTTCGCGAAGCGACTCGAAGTACATGGTGTCGGCGACTGGACCGGGCTGCGATGCGGCTCCGTCGAGCAGCAGATTGCGAAGTCGCTGACGGTCCTGTTCGCGACGAAGGAGGTCGCGCACGAACTCGCTGGTCGATCCATATCCACCACCATGGACTTGTCGATCGACAAATGCCTTGAGGTCCTCCGGAAGTGACACGTTCATCGTGCTCATACCCAGACACTATTCAGTCTTGGCATACTTTGCCATCGAGGGGGCGCGCTGGTGCTGCCGGGTTACCCGCGCTCGGGCGCCGACTCCCCCGACGTGACGCTTGCCGACAATCCATTCTGGACGCAGGTCGACTTCGTCGCCGAAGGCAGAATGACACCGTGACTGCCCAGTGCACTTCGATCAACATCGGAACGATCCGCGAGGTGCCCTACCTCCGGCGGACCGAGACCACGGCCATCTTCAAGGAACCCACCTCCGCAACGGTGACCGTGACGACCGACGCGTTCGGCGACGACCGGCAGGCCGACCTCGACGCCCATGGCGGCCCCGACCGCATCGCCTATGCCTACGCATCCGAAGACCTCGACTGGTGGGCGGACAAGCTCGACCGCGAAGTACCGCCCGGGTCGATGGGTGAGAACCTCACGACGACCGGGCTCGACATCACCCACGCGGTGATCGGCGAGCAATGGAGGATCGGCAGCGTGACCTTCCAGGTGTGCGGCCTCAGAACCCCATGCTTCAAGCTCGGTATCCGGATGGGTATCCCACGCTTCGCGACCCAGTTCGCCGACGCGGGACGCCCGGGTGCCTACCTCCGAGTCACCCAGGCGGGCTCGATGAACGTCGGCGATCCCATCGAAGTCGTCGACCGCCCAACCCACGGGGTCACGATGGCCATGCTCGCCGACGCGTACCATCGCGATCCGTCCCTGGCCGCCCGCATACTCGAGGCCCCTGAACTCGAGGACGGTTGGCGGGAGTGGGCACAGGAACAGGTCGGTGCGGCGGACAGATGACTGCCTCCGATTGAACCGTCGTGTTCAGTCGTCGAGGTGGCCGAAGCGTCCGGCTTGGAAGTCGTTGTAGGCGTCGACCAGTTGTTGGCGAGTGTTCATCACGAATGGCCCGTAGGCGGCGATCGGTTCGTCGATTGGTTGACCGGTCATGACGAGCACGCGCCCGCCGGTCGAGGTGCCGATCTCGACATCGTCGTGTCCGGGTCGGCTGTGTTCGAGGATCGCAACGTGGCCTGATGGCACATCAGCGCCGTTGACGAACACGGTGCCGTCGAGCGTGAGGACGGCGACGTTGTGGTCGGCGGGAATGGTCGGGGTGATCACGGCACCGGCGTCGAGTTCGACGTCCCACAGGTTGATCGGTGTGTACGTGGTCGCGGGGCCGGCGTGGCCGTCGAAGTCGCCGGCGACGACGCGTACTGAACCATCTCCGAGGTCGACGCGTCCGATCTGCTCGGCCGTCAACGGTTGGTAGTGCGGCGGGTCCATCTTGTTGGCGGCCGGCAGGTTGACCCACAGCTGCACCATGTGGAATGGGCCCCCGACACGGGCCCAGTCGGCGTCGTGGTACTCCTTGTGCAGGATGCCGGAGGCAGCGGTCATCCATTGCACGTCGCCAGATCTGATGACGCCGCCGGCACCAGAACTGTCGTGATGGGCGACGCTGCCGTCGAATGCGAGGGTGACGGTCTCGAACCCTCGGTGGGGGTGGACTCCGACGCCGCGTGGCGTTTCGGTCGGGCCGTATTCGTAGGGGGCGTGGTAGTCGAGCAACAGGAAGGGGCTGACCATCGACGCCAGCTGGTCGCCGGGACCGAACATTTCCTCCACACGGAATCCGTCGCCGACCCAGTGGTAACGGCCGCCGCCGACGACGACGGCGACTGGTCGGAGTGTGCTTCGATCGATGCTCGAGGTGATGGTCATGTTCTGGTCCTTTCAAGTGAACGCAACCATTCCAACTTCATTGCGCGCACAAGTATTCCCGTCGGGGAGCGGACCTGGCCGCAGCGCTCGGCCCTACTGCCGGGCCATGGCGACACGGAAACGTTCGTCGGGATCGATGAAGTGGTCGTGGTCGTCGACGCCGACGTCGAGTTGAACCCAGTGGAGCTTCCCGGTGAACCGACTCGTGTGGGGCGTGTAGTCGGGTGTCACCGTGGTGCCGGAGATCCGGGCCGCGGTGACGTTAGTCAGATCAGCCCTTGCCCCCGGTCGGGACGTGGTGGTGTTGCGTTATCTCTGCAGCCGGCTCACGTCCGCGAGATCTCCTCGTCACGTCGGTTCACCGGAGTGCGATGAGACCGGCATTCGTCGGACTGAAGCCACACGCGTCGACGTAGAAACTCCGAAGATCGTCGTCGAAGTCGACATGGAGCCACTCGCAGCCCGCCTCACGGGCAGCTGCCACGGCGTTCGCCACGAGCCGCGCGCCGATACCGCGTCGGTGGTCCCGCGGGTCGACCATCGTGTCCTGGATCCAGGCGTGGACGAGCCCGTCCCAGATCACGTTCACGAAACCCACGAGTCGTTCGCCGTCTCGCGCGACGACCCAGCCCAAGCTGTGGCGCGCGGTGAGCTCCACCCAGTTCCACTCGTCTTCGCTGTAAACCCGCGTCGTGAACGCCGCCGCGTGCAGCTCATTGATCTCGTCATTGGCGAATGCGCCGCGCCATTCGAACCGAAGGACCATCGGCGAAGGATACGGGCGGGGTCGGTCCGGAGCCGGGTGATCCCGGCCGTATCAGAGATCGGCCGCTGCTCGGATCTCGTCGGCAGCGCGTCCGGCGTCGTCGGATCCGATCAGGATCGTTCGGTACCTCTGGCTCTCGACCGCGACCTTGACCGCCGGCTGATTCCGGCGCACGCACACGTACTGCTTGTTTCCGGTCGCGCGCCATGTGCCGATCAGCCGCTGCGAGCCTCCGAGCCCTGGCGCCCGTATCCCGCGGACTGCCTTGCGACCGTCGGCGACGACCTCGACTGCGGAGATGGAACTGACGGGGACTCGAAGGTTCGACAGGAGACCCCACCGTTTCTCATTCGGTTCCAGGGTGACGACGAGGTCGGCCCCGTCGATCGCGATTGCTGGCATCACCACGATCATGTCATCGGCGAGACGCGATCGCCGACGACCAGCACCGGGAGGAGTCAGTACCCGTCGACCTCGAGGGGAAGGCCATCCGCTTCGACTGCGAGCAGCTCGTCCGAAAGCTGGACGACCTCGGCGGCCTGGGCCAGTGTCGGCCTCGGGATGAACGATCCGATGACGCCGGACGTGATCGACGTTGCCGCGGCGAACAGCCACAGCTGCTTGAAGCCGTCGATCGGATCTGCGAGCTGGCGTTGCGATCCGATGAGCGCGACCAACACGGCGATGCCGAGTGCACCACCGATCTGGCGGGCGGTCTGATTCACCGCGCTGCCGACGGCGAATCGGGCGGGTGGCAGCGATGACACCGCTCCGGCGCTCAGCACCGGAAAGGTGAAGCCGACGCCGACACCGACGAGCAGCGTTCCGGGCAGCCACGTGCTCACGTAGTTGGCCGTGGGCCCGACGAGCACGATGTAGCTGCCGAGACCGAGAGCGAAGCTGGTCGCGCCGAACAGCAGCACCGGCCGGAACCCGATGCGGGCGGCGAGCTTGCCGGCGGGCCCGGCGATGATCGCGACGACGAACGGCCCCGGCGTGACCGCCAGGCCGGCCGTCATGATGGAGTAACCCCAAACTCCGGTGAGGAACAAGATGTTGCCGAGCAGCATGGCGAAGAATCCGGCGGCGTACACGACGGTGGCGCTGTTGGCGAGGACGAACGAGCGGCTGTGGAACAGCGTCGGGTCGATGACCGGATCGTCGTGGTGTCGGGTTCGGTGCACGAACACGGCACCTCCGACGAACATCACCGCCAGTGCGCTCAGGATGCGGCCGTCGGTCCATCCCCATGTCGAGCCCTCCGAGACTGCCAACACGAGCGCTGCCAGTGACAGCGACATGAGGATCACGCCGAGGTAGTCGGGGGTGCCGGCCGACTCGTCCTTGGGTGACTCGGTCAGCACCCGTCGGCCGGCGATCAGGACGAACAGGCCGACGGGGATGTTCACGAAGAAGGCCCAGCGCCAACCGCCGGCGGACACGATGGCGGCACCGAGGGATGGTCCGGTGGCCACGGCGAGCGCCCCGATGCCGCCCCACTGGGCGACGATCTGCATGCGTCGCTCCGGTGGGTAGGCAGCGATGAGCAGCGCCACCGACGCCGGCACGAGGAAGGCCGCACCGATGCCTTGGAGAGCGCGTGCGGCGACGAGTGTGAGGACGTTCGGTGCGATGCCGCAAAGGAACGAACCGAGCAGAAACACGACGATGCCGCCCTGGAAGACCCGCTTGCGACCGAGCCGGTCACCCGTGCGACCACCGACCACCAGCAACGCACCGAACACGATCGAGTAGGCGGTGAGGATCCACGACAGCGACGCCGAGCTGGCGTCGGGGTACGAGGCCTCGATGTCGGGGAAGGCGACGTTGACGATCGACAGGTCGAGCGAAGCCATGAACGTGCCGAGCGCCGTCACCACGAACACGACCCCCGCCCGTGGCGCCGACTTGGCGGGCGCAGCGTTGGCCGGCTGCGGTCGCGGAGTGAGTTCGATCATGGGATGGACAGTAGAGGATTGAGTTCCATGATGCAACCAACTATCCTGGAATCATGCAACGAACCAGCTTCGAGACGATGAACTGCTCGGTGGCCCAGAGTCTGGAGGTCATCGGTGAATGGTGGTCGATGCTGATCGTGCGCGACGCGTTCCTCGGTGTCCGTCGGTTCGACGACTTCCAGTCGCGCCTCGGCATCTCCCGCAACATCCTCACCACGCGCCTCACGAGCCTTGTCGACGCCGGCGTCCTGCAGAAGGTCCCGTACCAGGAGCGTCCGGTGCGCCACGAGTACCGCCTCACCGAGAAGGGCCACGATCTGTGGCCCATGCTCACCGCCATGCGCGAGTGGGGCGACAAGTGGGCGGCGCCGGCCGGCGCGCCGCTCGAGATCGTCCACGACGCCTGCGGCGAGGTCATGGTTGTCGACCACTCCTGCCACAGCTGTGGCGAGCAGGTCGACCACCGCGCCGTGCACGCCCGACCCGGCCCCGGCACCCGCCGATCACCCGATCGAACGCGGCGCGATTGACATTCTCTGCGGGATGTGTATTCTGCAACCGCATGGTTGTAGATACTCTCGAGCGCGGAAAGCAGACCGACCGGCTGTTCTTCGCGCTCAGCGATCCAACACGGCGCGACATCGTCACCCAGACCCTCGACCGTGAACGCTCCGTCAGCGAGCTCGGCCGGCTGTATCCGATCAGCCTCACCGCAGTGCAGAAGCACGTCGAGGTCCTCGTCGTCGCCGGCCTCGTCTCCAAGCACCGCCGCGGACGCGAACAACTCGTGCGCGGCGAGGTCGACCAACTGCGCCGCGCGCACGAACTTCTCGATGAACTCGAAACGCTGTGGCGGGCCCGCCTCGAACGCTTCGCAGACGTCCTCAACGAAACCACTGGAGAGGAAGACGAATGACGGTTTGGAATGTCGACAAGAACGCAGCGGCCAAGACAATGGTCATCACTGCGGAGTTCAGGACGTCCATCATCAACGTGTGGCAGCTGTGGGCCGACCCGCGCCTCCTCGAGCGGTGGTGGGGTCCGCCAGGATTCCCGGCCACCTTCGAGCATCACGACCTCACGCCAGGTGGCACGATCACCTACTTCATGGCCGGCAACGACGGCGGCGACAGGTTCGACGGCACATGGAACGTGGTCGAGGTCGACGCCCCGACCAGGCTCGTGGTCGAAGACGCCATCGTCGAAGATGACGGAACGCCCAGCGACGGCAACTCCATGACCCGGATGGAGATCGACATCGAAGCGGCAGGCGACACGACCCGCATGATCCTCACAACCCATTTCGACTCGATCGACGGGATGGAACAAGCGATCGCCATGGGCGTACTCGAAGGCATGAAGGCCTGCATGTCCCAGATCGACGCCCTGCTCGCCGAGGTCGCCGCGTAGATGTGATGACCGGGGAGCACCGAACGACAGCTGCGGACCCGCCACGCATGTTCTCGATGAAGCCCGAGCGGGTACTCGTGGCCCAGGGCACCGTTTGAGCGAAAGGACCGACGCGATCATGCGAGAACTCCTCGTCGACTTCATCACCTCTCTCGACGGCTACGCATCCGGGGACGGTTGGCCGGGTTTCTGGGGGCTCGAGGGGCCCGAGTACCTCGCCTGGCTGGGTGAGCAACCGGATGTCACGTACCTGATGGGAGCGACCACCTACCGGCTCATGTCGGGCTTCGCCGCCGGGGAGATGCCGGCAGGAACCGACGAGTTCACGGCTGACGAAGCGGGCTCGGTCGACGAGCTCACACGAGCGTCGAAGGTCGTGTTCTCCTCCTCGCTCGAGGAGCCGCTCGCCTGGGCGAACTCCACTCTTGTACGAGACGACCCGGTCGATGTCGTTCGAGAGTTGAAGGCGTCCGACTCCGGACTCCTGAGCACGATCGGAAGCCTCAGCCTCAGCCGGTCGCTTCTACGAGCCGGTCTCGTCGACCGATTCCGTGTCGTGATGTTCCCGGTCATCACCGGCGCCACCGGAGCCGAACGAATCTACGACGGCTATCCCGATGTCGCGCTCGACATGATCACGAGCCTGACCTTCGACAGCAGTATCCAGCTCGTCGAGTATCGCCCTCGCGTGCTCGAACACCCGCCGCTTCATCCCGCCGCGTGACGTCGCCCCGGATCGCCGGGTCAAGTGTCGAGCAGTCGTGGGCGGGCCAGGTGATTGTTGTCGACGACGACGGTCGCCCAGCTGAGCGGTGCGTGTTCGTCGACGACGAGGACCAACCCTGTCGATACCGCGGCCAGCGGGCCACACCAAGTCGGCGATCGAGCTCGGCGGCCTGTTCCGTTGAAGCACACCGATCCGCGACCGCGCTCAGCACCGCATCGCGCGCGGACGTCCGAATCGGATTCTGATTCCCGTCAAGCCCGACCGGCATGGGGATCAGTGTGGCCGATCCACAGCGTCACCGACCGCCGGGCGAGCGATGGACCGGGACGGTGCCGTCTGTCAGGCTGAAGTGATGAAGTCGCCGTGGAAGACGTTGGGGGTACTCGAGTCCGACACCGAGTATCTCGTGTTGGCCTCCAGCATCCCGCCGAAGAGCTTTTCGTCGACGTGGAGCTTGTTCCGGGGGTCGCGCGTCGTCCGCCACCAGCTGCTGACTACCGACGGAGTCCTGGGCTTCGCGCTGCTCGCCGAGCCGCTTCGCAAGAACTACGCGACCTTGTCGGTGTGGCGGGACGAAGAGGCCTTGGACGCGTTCGCAGGCACCGCTCCCCACGCTGGGCTCATGGCCGAGCTGTCGCCGTCCATGAACGGGCCGAAGTTCGTTCGTTGGAAGATCTCGGGGAGCGATGGCACACCATCGTGGACCGAGGCACTCAACCGCCTGCAATAGAAGACCGTCACCCTTGAATGCGAGGCGACGGACGCGCCCGGAGGAGGCGAAGGAGTGCGCTGTCGACGTAGGCGTGCTGTTCGGTGCGCATGAAGTCGGCGGTGATGTCGGGTCGTCCGTGCGCGGCCATGTCGCTTGCCCACAGCGAGACCGCGCCGGCGGGCCGGAGTGACACGACGAGTTCCCAGACGGGAAGCGTCGCCGTCGAGCGACCGGTCATGGTCAGGTACCGATGGGTGAACTGCTCCGCGATCTCGGCGCCGTAGGCCCAGCGCAGGTCGAGTCGGGTCGTTGCGATGTCGGCCATCGGGTCGCCGAGAGCCGCCGACTCCCAGTCGATCACTGCGGCAATCGCATCGCCTTCCCAGACGATGTTGCCGGGAAAGTAGTCGGCGTGGAGCAGGCACAACTCGGTTGCCGGCGGTGGCCAGTGATCGTCCAGGTGGCGACGGACCAGATGCTCGCGCAGCGAGAGGTCCGGCTCCCGGCGGGCCAGATCGGTGATCACCCATCCCTGCATCCGGTCTGCGTGGAGGGGCAGGACGGGCAGGGACGCACTCGTGGCATCGAGGTCATGGATGGCCGCCAGAACATCGGCCATCTGCACGGCCATCCCGATCGGGTCGTCGGTCGTGAAGCGGGTCGTTCCGGGCACGAAGTCGAGGACGACGTAGGCCTGCGGAAGGATGCGGCCGGAGTCGTCGAACGCGCGTGGCCGGGCAACCGGGATTCCGTGTGCGTCGAGGTGCCGGAGCAACTCGAACTCGACACCGAAGGCCAGAGTGTCTCGCTCCGCGTCGGGTCGCCGTCCACGGCGCACGACGAGCCGATGACGGCTGCCGTCGGGTCGTTCGACCTCGATCCTGGTCATCCACGACGACAGCCCGCCGGGGAGTCCCGACGTTGCCACCACGGTCGACGACGGTTCGACTGCGGCGACGATCGCTGCAATCGCCTCGGCGGGGATGACCTCCACGGCACCAGTGTCGCTCACGCTCGGGACGACCGAGGACCGTGGGATGTCTAGGCCAGGAAGGTCCCGACAAGCGCCCGGAGCTGGTCCGATCGCTGCATGACCTCGGTGTGCTTCGTGGCGGGCAGGACCGCCAGGCGGCAGTCGGGGAAGAGGTCGAGCATCTCGGCGGCATGGTCGAGGCGGACGAAGTCCTGGTCGCCGATCACGAGGAACGTCGGGGCGGCAACCGAGCGGATCTCGTCGTCGGTCCAGCCGTGCCAGTCGTGGACGACCGGCTGCAGGCGCTCGAGGAACGGGAGGAAGTGCTCGGGGTCGGGCGCCACCGCGTCGTAGGCGGCTTGCCAGGCCGCGAACTCCTGCTCGCTGGGCAGGCGGGGATCGTCCTGCTCCGGTGCCGTGATCTCCGGGTGGTATCCATCGGGCCGAATGTTGACAGCGGCGAGCACGAGACGCCGCACCTTCGACGGGTGCCGCACGGCAACGCCTGTCGCCGTCAGGGCGCCGAGGCTGAACCCCCAGAGGTCGACCGGTCCGCCGCCGGCCACCCGGTCGACGAGCTCCGCGACGTCGTCGGCGAAGCGCTCGATCGACATGGGCCGGCCGGTGTCGGGCGTGTGGCCGTGCCCCTGCAGCTCGACCCCGATCACTCGGCGGTCCTGCGCGAGCCACGGCAGCACGTCGCCGAAGCTGGCGCCGAAGGTGAGGGCCCCACCGTGGAGGGCGACGAGCGGCGGCCCGTCGGCATCGCCGTGCTCCTCGTACCAGATGGGAACGCCGTCGATCTCCTCGTGAGGCATCGACCCATGATGTCATTGTCCTGGAGTCTCCCCGAGGGGACGCCTCGTCACGAGGCGCGGCTCACCGCCAGGTCTTCGAGCCGTTCGAAGACGACGTCGGCCGCTTCGGGGACCGGTTCGTCCGCCAGCCAGGCGAGGAGCATCGCGTTCACCGTCTCCGGCGCGTCCTGCTGGACCCAGTGCGAGGCGTCGGGGAGGAAGCGCAAGGTGAGGTCGGCGACGTACTGGTCGGTGCCGTTGGTCGTCTCCTTGGAGAGCGCAACGTCCTCCACGCCCCACAGCATCAAGGTCGGCGTCTCGATGACGGGCAGTTCCTCGGATGCCGTCTTCCGAAGCCCCCTGACCAGGGCGCGGTAGTAGTTGAGCATCGATCGCATAGCGCCAGGGCGGAGCGCGGCGTGGCGATACACGTCGGTGACTTCCGGGGGGAACCGGCTCGTGTCGACGGCCGATTTCTCGAACGCATCGCCGACCGCCTTCGCCCCCCGGGCACACAGCAGCTTCTCGGGCAACCATGGAATCTGGAAGAAGAAGACATACCACGACTTGCGGAGCTGGCGGAACGAGCGCATTTCGCGTTGCATGCAGGCCGGATGTGGCACGTTCATGATCACGAGTCGTCGCAGCGGTCGCACGCGACGGATGGCGAACATCCATGCCTGGACCGCGCCCCAGTCGTGCCCGACGAGCGTCACGTCGTCGCGGCCGGCGGCGTCGATCAACGCGGCGATGTCGGCCAAGAGCAGATCCATCGTGTAGTCCGACACCTTCGGCGGCTTCGACGACTCGCCGTAGCCGCGAAGGTTCGGTGCCCACACCTCGTAGCCGGCCTCGGCCAGCGCAGGGATCTGGTGACGCCACGAGAAGGCCAACTCGGGGAACCCGTGCAGCAGCAGCGCCAGTCCGTTCGGACCGCCTTCGTTCGTGACCGACACCTGCAGCTCGAGGCCGTTCACGGCGATCGTCCGGTACGTCAGTGGATCCATCGCGCAATGATGGCAGTCGGCGATCCTGGCGAAGTCAGCGCAGGCCAACGGTCTTGGCACCCCGCTCCAGCGCGAGATAGATCACGTACCCGACGCCGGCGACGGCTGCGGCCGGCAGAATCCAGAGCGCGGCTGCCGCGGCGACGATGCCAGCGCCGTACTGCCGGCCCCACAGCACCGCTGCGACAAACGGAAGCGACAGTGCGATCGACGAGAGCAACCAGACGTCCGGACCGTTCCAGTCGAGCAGCGCCGATCCAACGGCCCAGAGGAACGAAGTGATGCCGGCGCTGGAAAGAACGATCCAGACGAACACCGATGCTCGCCTGACCCCGCCGGCCGCCCACCGCGAGCGCAGCGCCACCGCCGCCCACATGATCCATCGCTTGACCCACGGCACGCCGGCGGCCTTCATCATCTCGCGGAAGAACGTGTCGGAGAGCGTGTCGCTTCCCAGCGGTCCGCCGTTCGGTTCGTCGACGATCAGATCGTCATGGAGCACCGCGGCCAACGTGTGGGCACCGTACGAACTCTCGAACCACCGCATGTAACGCGGGATCGATGCCAGATCACTCGGGTTCTCCGACGGGGTGAACGAGCGGGCATCATCGACGGCGCTTCGCGCCTGCTGCGCGTCCTTGCCGTCGCTGACGAGTTCGTCGATGAGCTTCTGTTCCACCTCGCGGTCGGTGAACCGAAAGGGCTGCGTCACCAGGAACTGTGACCTGTTGATCTGGATCAGGCCGACCGCGCCGCGAGGATCGCGGACCTCGAATCCCGACCCGGGCGCAACGAGCCATGGCTTCCATGACGTGTCTTCGATCCTTGGCTCGACCATCTGAACCTCCGCGTGCCCGCCTCACGCACCTGGCTGGCGGACCGGGCGACGGTACCCCAGACGACGGCGTTCGACGACGACGCCTACCCCGACGCGCATTCGTCAGCCGAGCTTGGCGAGCAACCGGGCCAGCGTGGCGCGCTCGCGCTCGCTGAGCGGTTCGAGAACGGCATCCTGCACCGCGGCCACCGCGGAGTCGAGTCGTTGCAGCGTTTCGGCCCCACGCGCCGTGATCGCGATGACGTTGCGCCGTCGGTCATCGGGGTCGGACTCACGGCTGACGAGCCGACTGGCGACGAGGCTGCTGACGGCGGCCACGATGTCACTGCGATCGATCCCCGTGCGCCGGCCGAGGTCGGCCTGACTGGCAGGTCCGAACTCGTCGAGCGCCGCGAGCAGTCGGAAGTGGTAGCCGCGGACACCCTCGCGGGCAAAGGCATCGTGCAGGATCTGCTGGGCACGGAAGTTGGCGCGGCTGAGCAGCCAGGTCGGCTGTCCGCTGATACGTCGCAACACGGTCATCTGACGAACGATAGGAGATCGTTGGACGCACCAACGATCTGATATCGTTGGTTGTGCCAACGATTTCGGAGGGATTGCAGATGTCCACACCATTCGGCCCGCAGCTCATCGGCGAGACAGAGAAGTCGCTCAACGCAATCCTTGGTCGCGTGCTGCAGGGCACAGGACTGAGCGAATCGCAGTGGGTGACCATGCGACTCGCTCGTCAACTGGGTGACGCCGATCGTGAAGCACTCGTCGCGGCGACCGCCGACCGGGCGCACTTGCCCGACGCGACCCAGCTCGTGGATCAGCTCAACGAGCGCGGTCTGCTCGAGGGCGGCCGGCTGAGCACCCGCGGTCGCGAACTCATCGAGACGCTGCAGACCTCGATCGCCGAGACAACAGCACCGATCTGGCGCGACCTCACCACCGACGATGTCGCCGCCACCGAGCGGGTGCTGAACGAAATCGTCCGTCGCAGCCGCCACGTGCTCGCCACCCACCAGTGAGACTGGCGACGACCGTCGCTACCTCATGGGTGCGCGGCGGGCGTCGTGATCGACACACCGGCGATCACGGTGGTGGACGGGGCGACCAGCCAGATTTCCTGGACGCCGGGCTGCACCCCGGTCGGGATCCTCACGTCGACGATCGCGAACCCGAAGTCGTCGGCGACGACCTCGGCGAGCACCACCACCTTCGCCTTTGCGTGCAGCTCGATCCGCACCGGTTCGCCCGGCTCGAAGCCCGCGCCCCGCACCGCGAGGGTGGCCTTCTTGGCGACGCTCACGTCGCCAGGCCCAGGGGCGCCGAGATCGACGGTCGCCGGGGCGCCCTGCTCTCCGAGCGCCAGTCCGCACGGGAATGTGCCGTTGAACAGAGCGTGACCCTCGTTGCCCGGTGCCGCGATGCCGTCGTCCGCCCAGATCGCCTTCTTGACGCCATCGACGCACGTCGAGTCGGGGGCGATCGCGAAGCCCTCGATGTTCATGTTCGGCAGGCCGGCTGGCCGCGCATACACGACGTCAGGGACGATCGTGCCGGTCGCATCGATCTTCAAGAGCGTCGACGACACCGAGCACGTGTTGTCGCACAGTGTCCAGATCCGCTCGAGATCCGCGTCGTACTGAACCTCCATCACGCGGCCCATGCGAGAGTCGACGACAGCGATCCGACGAGACGTGCCGTCGGCGTTCAGGGCGTAGGCGTACAGCTTGCCGTCGTTCTCGAGGGCGGCGAAGAACAGACCGGAGCCGTGACCCGGGTAGTCCTTCGGGTAGTACGCAGCACCGATCGACTGGTCGACGAAGCCGTTCTGCACGAGGTACGTATCGGGCACGAAGGTGACACCCTCGAACCCGAGGTTGGCCTTGCCCGGGACATTCAGCTCGGGAAAGTCGAGCGTGAGATTCCACTGCTGCGTCGCCGTGAGGGTGAGACCCGTCGCCAGCGGATCGAAGCGCAGGACCGAGTTCAAGGCGACCGAGTTGTTGGTGTTGTCGCGCTCGGTCGTCACGTAGAGGCCACCGTCGGGGCCGACCGTGAGACCCTCGGCGTCCGGCTGGCCAACACCGCCGGGAAAGCGGATCTCCTTGCCGGCGCCCCAGCCATTGGACGTGTCTGGCACCCACAGGTCACCCTGCTTCACGAGGCGGAACACCCAGTTCTTGTTCTTCGCGGCGTACAACACGTCCGGGTTCGTGGGGTCGAACACGAGGCCGCTCATGTCGCGACCCTCCGGGCCCGTGGTTGACTTCCAGGCGCATGTCTGATCGGCAACCGTCACGGTCGCGCTTCCGGGCCACGGCTGTGCACCCGCCGTGGCGGGCCCGGTACCCGACGGCGCTTCGGGCTGGCACGCCGTGGTGTTCGCGCCATTTCCGTCGCCGCCCACGATCGTGACCGGCCCGCACGCGCCGAGCGGGGACGTGCCCGGCGAGCCGGTGTCGCCGCGCACAGAAAGTTTCGAGCCGCGCCCGTCGCCGACCGTCGAGCGCACCCATGCGCGGACGTCGTTCGCACCGAGCGGGACACACGTCGTGGGCACACCCGACACGCCTTGAGTACGGATCGAGCCGGGGAACGCGATGTCGTCGCCATAGGTCAGCCGGTCGACGAGCGTCGACCCGGTGAAGATGTTGATCTCGTCGCCGCGGCCGAGGTTGTTGGTGTTGCCTGCGGCGATCTTGGCGCTGCCGTCGAGGGTCCACTCGGTCCGGAACGCCTCAGCGGTCACTTCGACGATCAGGCCCGACTCACCCGCGGCGAGCGTGCCCAGGGCGGCGAGCGAGAATGAGCCTGCGGTGCGGCTGCTGTCGTCGAACGAGTAGTTGGTCAGGTCGACGGGTTCGCCGCCGATGTTGGTGACCTCGACGAACTCGGAGCCGCTCGAGATGGGGTTGTACATCCACTCGGTGATGACGACCTGGCCGGGCACGGCAGCGGTGGCGGGTGTGGAGACGGCGAACGCGACGATGCTCGACACGGCCAGGGTCAGGACGACCGGAACGATCCGGATTCGTTGGTGGTGCATGGGCGGCATGTCTAACGAAACGCTGGTGAACGACAGCCGTCATCGCGGTGAACGACCGGAAAATACCTGCAGCCCGCCACCAGAAGTGCCACGAATCCCGCTCAGCAATTACAGGAGCCGAAGATCGTGGGCGGTTTGGACGGCACTCGTGCGGTCGTTCACGCCGAGCTTGCGGTAGATGGCGCTGGTGTGGGTCTTGACGGTGTTGTGCGACACGTACAGCTCGACGGCGATCTCGCGTTGGGAGAGTTTGGTCGGCAGGTATCTCAGCACGGCGAGTTCACGCTCCGTGAGCTGCTCGACCAGCGCGCCGGTGCGCTCGACGCGTTCGGCGCCGATGCGGTGGCGGGCAGCTGGCCCGCGCCAGGTGAGCGAGTCGGCGATGCCGGGGTCGACACAGCGATCGATCACTTCGCGGGCCTCCGCGAGCAGCGCCGCGCCGTCGTCGTCGCCGAGGTCGAGCAGCGTGTCGCCGCAGCTCGTCAGCACGTAGGCCAACCCCAGATTCGTCGTGCCCCGTCGTGCCAACTCGACCGCGTGGCGGCGCGTGTGTCCGGGCGAGCTCGGGATCGGTGGCGGTTCGCGCTGCCACCGCGAACGCGGGCGCGATGCCGTGGTAGCCCGGCAAGCCGTACGACTGCGCCGTGTCGAGCGCGGTGGCCGCGGCAGCGCGGGCCGCGGCGACGCTGCCGTCGTCGGCCTCGACGATCGCGAGCGACACGAGAGCGAGCACGTGGGCGGTCAGCCGCTGGTCCGTCCGAGCCCGGGCGATCGCGATCGCCGAGCGCTGCCCTGGCCTCGTCGGCGTATCCGGCCCAGGCGTACGCCGCGCCGACCGCCGTGCGCCAGTTCGGCCGGGCGCAGCGACAGGTCTCCCGCGGTGGCGGTGACGTCGCGCGCGGTCGCCAGGGCGCTGGCGACGTCGCCTCGCCCGAGCGCGACGTTGATGCTCAAGCGGCATGGCGATCACGCGGTCGAAGGTGTCGGGCGCGACGGCGAGAGCGGTGTCGAGCGATTCCTGGGCCTCGACGTATCGACCGGTGAGGTAGTGGCACCAGCCCCACAGCAGCGCACACACCGTGTCGGTCGCCCCCGCCGGTCCGATCCGATCGAGCAGGGTGCGCAGCGTGCGCACCTGTCCGCTCCCGAGCAGATCCGGGCCGACGACGCGCATCGCGCGCCATCGCCGCGTCGATGTCGCCCGCGGCGAGCCGATGTTCGACCGCGTGCGCGTGGTCGTGTTGCGATTCGAACCAGGCCGCGGCGCGGCGTTGGAGCTCGGGGATCCGTTCCGGAAACGTGCGCTGTGCTTCGAGCAGCGAGCAGGTCGCGCAGCAGATGGTGGTAGCGGAACCACTCGCCGGTGCTGTCCAACCGGACGACGAGTTGGTTCTGGTCGGCGGTCGTCGTCGAGCCACTCGCCTCCCGTCCGACGACCCGGTGACCGCATCGACGAGCGATCCGGTGAGTCGATCGAGCACCGACGTCTCGAGGAGTCGCTGCCGGTCGTCGGCGCGGTGTGGCGGCGAGCAGCTCGTCGCTGAGGTAGCTGACGACGAGCTGATTGTCGCCCCGGAACGCCTCGACGAACTGTGCGGGATCCGCGGCCCGTTCCAGCGACAGGCCAGCGAGCACCAGGCCGGCGGCCCACCCCTCGGTGCGTGTGCACAGCTCGTCGAGCATGGTCGCCGAGAGCGATGCGGTCGCCGCTCCCAACAGCACGGACGCCTCGCTCGCGTGGCGAAGCGCAGATCCTCGGCACGGATCTCGCTGAGTTGATTCCGCACGCGCAGCCGACCGAGGCGGAACGGTGGGTCGACCCGCGTCGACGAGCACCACGGTCAGTTCCGGCGGGCAGAGGTCGATCAGTCGCTCCACCCCGCGATGCACGCTGTCGCTGTCGATCAGGTGGTAGTCGTCGATCACGACGACGAGTCCTGGCTCGTCGTTGATCAGCTCGTTCACCAACGCGGGCACGATCACGCGGCCGTCGCCCTGCGAGCCGATCGACCAGCGGCGACACGCCGGCCCGACGTTCGGACGCTGTCGCCCGATCGCTTCGACCAGCGACGACCAGAACCGGGCGGGGTCGGAGTCACCGTCTTCCACCTGCAGCCACGCGACGCGGATCGCCTGGCGCGACGCCCACGACGCGAGCAGCGTCGACTTCCCGGATCCGCCGGAGCGCTCGACCAGGACCAGAGGGACGTGGCGGTCGATGCCGCCGTCGAGCATGACGTCGAGCCGGGTCCGTTCGACGAGGCGCGTCGGTGGTGCCGGCGGACGCAGTCTGGTCGCCGCGATTCCGAACTCGTGGTCCAGGGCATCTCGTTCGGACCCTAACGCCACGAAGTCACCCGGGTGAGAAGCCCGACGGGGTGAGGCGACATCACCCGGTCCGGTGAGACCGTGGGCTCATGTTCGAGCCGCACCACCTACGAGATCGTGATCAGGGGACGGGCCAGCGCTCGAATCCTGCGTCCACTCCTCGATGACTTCGTCTGCGACCACGACCGCGACGGCGTGACCCGCCTGATCGGCGAGGTCCACGACTCGGCCCACCTCCACGGCGTGGTGGCCCACCTCACGTCGGTCAACGCCGAGCTGATCTCGATCGCCCCGCTCGATCTCGCCATGCCACAGCACCGCCACACCACACCGACACCCAACAGGAACGGACCACCACATGATCACCGTCTCAGCACTCACCAAGCACTACGGCAACGGACTCGTCGTCGACGACATGACGTTCGACGTCGCGGCCGGCCGTGTCACCGGCTTCGTCGGCCCGAACGGCGCCGGCAAGTCGACCACCATGCGGATGATGGTCGGGCTCACCCGACCCGACCACGGCGACGTCCGCTACCACGGCATCAGCTACACCCGCCTCCACCAGCCGGCCCGAGTCGTCGGCTCGGTGCTCGACGCCCGATGCATGCATCCGGGCCGCACCGCCCGCAACCATCTCCGAGCCATCGCCGCGCTCAGCGCCATCCCCGCACGCCGGGTCGACGAGGTGCTCGGCGAGGTCGGGCTCGACAGCGCCGCCGACAAGCGCGCCGGCAGCTTCTCGCTCGGCATGCGCCAGCGCCTCGCCCTGGCCGGAGCGTTGCTCGCCGAACCCGAGGTACTGCTGCTCGACGAACCGTCCAACGGCCTCGACCCCGACGGCATCCGCTGGCTGCGCAACTCGCTCAGCGCCTTCGCCGCCAATGGCGGCACCGTGTTCCTGTCGACGCACCTGATCGGCGAGCTCGAGAAGTTCGCCGACGACCTGATCGTGATCGGCAACGGAAGGGTGCTCGCCGCCGAACCGCTCGCCACGACCCTCGCCCGCGACCCGTCGCAACCACTCGAAGAGATCCTGCTCGACATGACCACCTCGGTCGCCGAATTCGCATCCGCCTGACCCCGTTCTCGATCCAAACGAAGGAACCCATCACATGACCATCACCACCAGCCCCATCAGACCTCGAGGCAACGTCGCCCGCACGACCACGACCGACCACCGAGTCGCCCGAACGCTCCCATCGCGACGACGTCGCCTCGATCCGCGCCTGCGTCCACAGCGAGTGGATCAAGGTGTCGTCGCTGCGATCCAACGTGGTGATCCTCGCCCTGACCCCTGTCATCGGGGTCCTGCTGTCGTGGATCCTGGCCACGTTCGTCAAGACCGATCCCGACACGAACCTGCCCTTCACCGTCGGCGACACGTTCATCTTCTCGACGTGGCTCACCACGGTGCTCGCGACCATCGTCGGCGCCCTGATGTTCACGTCCGAGGTCCAGCACGGCACCATCGCCAACGCCGTCGCCGCACAACCCGCCCGCTGGGTCATCGTCGCCGCCAAGACGACCGTCGCCGCCGGCTTCGGTCTGGCGATGGGGATTCTCGGCATGATCGGCGGCCTCAGCGGCGCCGTCCTCGGCGGGCTCGACAAGGGCGACACATCGGGCATGGCGTCGACCGCACTCGTGGGGGCTGCTGCTCACCACGCTCGCACCCGTGCTCGGTCTCGGCGTCGGCCTGATCCTGCGCCACAGCGCCGCAACCGTCTCGATCCTGCTCGTCTGGGCATTCGTCCTCGAGAACCTCGTCCGCACCCTCATCCCGGCGAACGCAGCCCGATTCATGCCCTTCAGCGCCGCCGCCGGCATGCTCGAACATCCAACAAGCCACCGACAACGCCGAAACTCTCGCCGCAGCGCTCAGCCGTGTGCAGGACGCACTGCTCTTTTCGGGTTACGTCGTGGCGGCCCTCACGGCCGGAGCGATTCTCTTCAATCGGCGAGACATCAACTGAACGACACCCGTCGTGAGCGACGCACAGGAGCCCGAGCCGCCCAGGCTCGGGCTCCGGCCGTTGTACGGCATCACATCAGACGTTGAAGGCACGACGCAGCAGGAGCCAGGCCACGAACAGCGTCGGTACGAGCAACCACAGGCGAGGTGTCCACCGGTCGTAGGGCTCTGTGCGCAGTCGGACCTGGGTTCCACGTTCGTCGACGACGGCTGGGTAGGCGTCGCCGGCCTCGTAGTCCCCTGGGTCGGCGACTGGCGCCATCATCGGTTTCGTCTCGGGGGCGCCGACGACTCGCACGTCCACCGCGAGTTGGAAGTCGCCGTCTGGCCGGGCGGCAACGATGGCCACGGCGTCGAGCCCGTTGTCCGTCCATTCGTCGACTGCTCGTCCGTTGGCTGCGGTGACGATCGTGACGGCGATCGTCGAGACGACACCGATGCCAGCGAGGGCGGGGAGGACCCAGGCCCGACCCCAGGAACGCGATTGAACCAACATTGGTCGCATCGGCGGCGGCGCGGCGATCGGGGTGAGCGGCGGAACGTTGGGCCAGTCCGCAGCGGCGCTGGCTCTCGGGTCAGCGCCCGCTCTGGCTCTGGATGAGGGGTTCACCGTCGTCGTGTCGAGTTGGATGGGCCATCGGTATCGGGTCGTGAGCAGCGCTCTCCCACGCGGCCAGAGCACGGTGTCGCCATGCCGAACGACCACTCGACCGCCCGATCGAGGGAAACCCTTGACGTCGACCTCGATCGGCCGATGCTCATTCACCTCGGCCTCGAGATCGGCGAGCCGGACGGTGCACAGGCACCGGTCGCCGAACTCTGCGTCGAGCGGAAACAACGAGAGCTTGGGAACACGCATCCGAGGTCGCGAATGAATGATGGCTCGCGTCCGGAACGCGGTCGTCGGTCGACGCGCGAGGCTTCGAAATCGCCGAGCCGACCACTGCATGAACGCCAGGGAGACCAGACCGACGAACGTCGCGAGGCCCACCAGGAACCAAGTCAGATCGGAACGAACTCGCTCCGACGAAGGCCGAACACGGAACGGATTGTCGCGGTCGTAGACGATCTCGACCGTGTCACCGACCGCAGCGTCGTCGGTGACGACCTCGGTCGTCACGGTGCCGACCTGCTCGTTCTGGTAGGTCACCTCGATGACGCCGTTCTCGGTCGATGTCACGGTCGCCGAGGCGCGCCCTCCATCTCGAACCATCTCGAGCAAGTCGGTTCGACCGAGTTGCATGGTCACCCCGACGAGCAGCGTGATCACGATCAACCACGGCAACACGAGAATCGCCCATCTCGCCACTGTCGTGCGCGGTGAGGGCCACGTACTCGCGAGGTTCACTCGCGCGATTTCACCCCAGGCACGACAGGCGAACCGTTGCCGTCGGGCCCCTGCACCAGCGGAGCGTGTTTCGCTGCGACAACACGCGAATCGATGTCCTGCGATGATTCGACATGCATGTCCCGCGCCGCACGGCGCGGCCACAAGGCCGAGCGAAGTTGCGGCACCAGCACGATCACCAACATCGCGCCGACCAAGGTGAAGGCCAGCGAGATCAACGCCCCACGAGTCGGATCGTGAACCGCGTCGACGAACCCGATGGCGATCCCGACCAGAGCGCTGCCCAACGCCATCAACGGCGCCCACGACCGGCCGGCGAACAGCCCGACGATCGCCGCGACCGATCCGACGAGCGCGACGCTCGCCAACGTCTGCACCCACAAACGATGGTCAGGACAGAGTGCATCGGTGGCGATCAACCCGATCCACACACCGATCATCGACGTCGCGACCGCACCGAGGAACCACGGACTCACCCCGCGAGGTGGAGGCGTCATGCCGTCGCGCTTCGTCCAGGCGAGCGTCTCGTCGCTTCCCCACTCAGCTGATTCCATCATCGTTCCCCCGTCCCAGTCGAGTACCCACCATTGTACGACGGATGCACGACCGGATGTCAGCCAGTTTGGGCGTCGAACGACACCGGCTCACCTACCTCGGACGAGCCAGCGCCAGCCGCTGACGAGGAAACCGATTCCGTGCATCACGACATTGCCGGCATCGTCGGGCCCGACCGGATAGTTCGTCATCGGGTCGGTAGGCCACTCGACGCGTCGCTTCTCGGAGTGCTCGTCGTGCTCGTCCGATTGATCAGTCATTCGGCTGTGCGGATCGGGTCGAGTTGGCGCTCGACGACGCTGATGGTGACGGGGATCCCGGTCATCCACGCCTGGTTCGACAGCGGGTCGAACGAGCCAGGCCCGGACGGGAGGAGTCGGTTGACGTTGACGCCCGGCTTGTCGTTGGCCAGTCGCATCCCCGACTGTCGACCCCAACCGTGTTCGATCGCCACGACCCCAGGACGCACGGCATCGTCGAGGCGCACCGTCGCCTCGATCTCGCCCCAATCGCTGCGCACGACGACGCGGTCACCGTCGGCGACACCGAGGCGCGTGGCATCGTCGATGTTGACGTCCAACGGATTGTTCGACCGCGTGCCGCGCTTGAGGCTCTCGACATTCGAGAACCACGAGTTGTGCATGCGCGTGTCGCGACGGCTCACGAGTCGGAGGCCACCGCTCGCTGCCGCGTCGACCGCTTCGACGGCCTCGTCCGCGAGGGCGGCGATCGCCGGACCGAAGGCATCCGGACAACAGTCGACCAACCCGTCGGTTTGTTGCAGGTGGCGCTCGTAGAACTCGCCCGCCGCGAGACCGTCCTCGAACACGACCGTCCCCTTCGGCGCCGCCCGCACCTCGTCGAGCGAGAGCCCACGTCCGGTCAGCATGTGGTCGGTGCGCGCCCACACCTCGGCCTCGGGATCGTCGGCGTCGAGCGGGCTGCGGAATCCCATCTCCTGCGCGAGCGCGGCGAAGATCCGCCACTCCTCACGCCGCTCGGCGTGAGGTTCGACGACCGCGTCGGTCCACTGGATCCACGGTTCGGACTGCAGTCCGAGGCCCGTGATGTTGATGTCCGGACGCTCGAACATGTCGGTCGCGGGCAACAACCAGTGGGCGAGGTCGCCCGTGGCATTGCGATAGAGGTCGATGCACACGATCAGTTCGAGCGATTCGAATGCCTCGCGGAGCCGCTCCTCTCCGCCGATCGTGAACAGCGGATTGCCTGCCAGCACGATCAGCGCCTTCACCGGGGACTCGGCGTCGACGATGTGGTCAGCGAGCAGGTTGCCGGGGAGCGATCCGCGGCGCATCTGCCCGAACTCACCATCGACGAAACCAGCGGAGTAGTCACGTCGCCCTGCCTTTGCGCTCGCGTAGAACCCGACGCTCAGCACGTTGCCGCCCTCGCGGTCGAGGTTGCCGGTGACGAAGCTCAGCATGTGGACGAGCCAGTAGGCGAGCGTTCCGTGACGCCCCATGTTGACGCCCGTCGACATGTGGACCGCCGCCCGAGCAACCGTGGCGAACGTCGTCGCCACGTCGCGGATGGTCGCCGCGTCGATCCCGACGATCGGAGCCACCGTGTCGGCTGAGTACCCGGCGACGAACGCCCGCAGCTCGTCGACGTGCTTGCCATGGGCGTCGACGCAGCGATCGAAGCCGGGACCGGCATCGATCTCGTGGATCAGCGCGGCGAGCAGGAACACGTCGGTGCCCGGGACGATCTGCAACGTCTCCCCCGTGCGCTCCCCCGACGACTCCGTGCGTCGCGGGTTGACGAACCAGATCGTCGCACCGCGGGCCGACGCCTGCATGATCTCGCGGTACATGTTCGAGATGCTGATGAAGCTCCCCTTGGAAACGCGGGGGTTCGCACCGAGCACGAGCAGGGCGTCGGTGTTGGCGATGTCGGGGATCGGATGGATCGTCGACGATCCGAACACCGCCTCGCTCCCGGCGAACTTGTTGGCACAGTCCTGTGTGCCCGACGAGAAGTAGCGCGACATTCCCAGCTGGGCGAAGAACGATCCGCTCGCCGGTCCGGCGAGGGTGTTGAACGCGCTCGGGTTGCCGACGTACGCCGCAACCGACTGGGGGCCGTGGCGCTCGATCACCGCTCGCAAGTCCGAGGCGACCCCGCTGATCGCGTCGTCCCACGTCGCCCGCTCCCAGCCGTCAGCGACGCGATGTTGGGGGTGGTTCAGGCGATCGGGGTCACGATGGATGTCGAGCGCGGCGATTCCTTTCGTGCAGGCGAAGCCCTTGCTCACCGGATGATCATCGTCGGCGCGAACCTGCACGATCCGTCCGTCATCGACCGTGGCGACCAGGCCACACGCCGGCTCGCACACCCGGCAGAACGTGCTCACCTCGCGATTGATCTCCAGCGCGTCGCTCATCTCCCAGGCTTACACCACGATCCGCCGATGCGAACTCACCGAGCGTCGGTGGCAACCCGTGACGGAGGGCGGGCACAACACCCCGGCGCGGCGGTAACCTCCTGGGTCGCCTCGCCTCGCCGCTCGGTGTTCGACGCGCCACGGCACCGTGTGGACTCCGCGCCATGAGCCTTCGCACGCCCTACTACCTGATCGACGAGCGACGTCTCCTGGACAACCTCGAGATCGTCGACCACGTCCGTGACGACGTCCGGGGCGAAGTCGGTGCTCGCCCTGAAGTGCTTCTCCACGTGGGGTGTGTTCGAGCTGATGGCCGACACCTCGACGGCACGACGAGCAGCTCGCTGTACGAGGCGCGCCTCGGCCGGGAGCAGTTCGGCAAGGAGGTGCACGCCTACAGCGTCGCCTGGGATGCCGACGAGGTCGCCGAGGTCGGCGAGGTTCGCCGACAAGGTGATCTTCAACTCGGTCGGCGCAGCTGCAGACGCACCGTGCGGCCGTCGGCGGCCTGCCGGTCGGGCTGCGCGTCAACCCGGCGTCAGCTACTCGCATTTCGACCTCGCCGACCCGGCGCGCAAGCATTCGCGGCTCGGCGTCACCGACGATGCCGAGCTGCGCGCCGTCGCCGGCGACCTGCCGCGGTCTGATGTTCCACTTCAACTGCGAGAACGAGGACTTCGACGCGCTGCGCGACCGCCGTCGACGTGCATCGCCGACCGCTACGCCGACGTCCTGCAGCAGATGGAGTGGATCAGCCTCGGTGGCGGCATCTCGTTCACGACGCCCGGCTATCCGGTCGACCGGTTCTCGCGCGATGCTGCGCGATCTCGCCGACCGCTTCGGCGTGCAGATCTACCTCGAGCCGGGCGAGGCGGCGATCACCGGCACCGCCGAGCTCGTGACGACCGTGCTCGACGTCGTGCACAACGAGGTCGACATCGCCGTCGTCGACGCCTCGGTCGAGGCGCACATGCTCGACCACCTCATCTACGGCACCCATCCGCGGGTCGATCGCGCCGGCCGCCGGCCCGCACCCGGTCACGATCGCCGGGCGCACGTGCCTCGCCGGTGACGTGTTCGGCGAGTTCAGCCTCGACGCACCCGCTCGAGGTCGGCGACGAGGTCCGCTTCGCCGACGCCGCCGGCTACACGATGGTCAAGACCACGTGGTTCAACGGGCTGCGCATGCCGTCGATCGTCGTGCGCCGCCTCGACGGCGACGTCGAGGTCGTGCGCGAGTTCGGGTACGACGATTTCGAGCGCAGCTTGTCGTGAGCGAAGAGGAGACACACATGACGAAGAAGAACGTGTTGATCATCGGCGCCGGCGGCGTGGCCCACGTGGCCGCGCACAAGGCGGCGATGCACAACGACGTGCTCGGCGACATCTGCATCGCCTCGCGCACGCTGTCGAAGTGCGAGGCGATCATCGACAGCGTCCAGCGCAAGGGCCACGTGCAAGGACGCGTCGAAGAAGCTCCACGCCCGCCAGCTCGACGCGCTCGATGTCGCCGCCACCGCGGCGCTGATCCGCGAGACCGGCTCCGAGATCGTGGTCAACCTCGGCTCGGCGTTCGTCAACATGTCGGTGCTCGACGCGTGCCTCGAGACCGGTGCCGCCTACATCGACACCGCGATCCACGAGGATCCGGACAAGGTCTGCGAGGACCCGCCGTGGTACGCCAACTACGAGTGGAAGAAGGCGGACGCCTGCGCCGACAAGGGCGTCACGGCGATCCTCGGCGCCGGCTTCGATCCCGGCGTCGTCAATGCCTACGCCGCGCTCGCCGCCAAGAAGTACTTCGACACGATCGACACGATCGACATCCTCGACGTCAACGCCGGCAGCCACGGCCGCTACTTCGCCACCAACTTCGACCCGGAGATCAACTTCCGCGAGTTCGTCAAGGTCTGGACCTGGATCGACCGCGAGTGGCAGGAGTTCCCGACCCACGCGGTCAAGCGCACGTTCGACTTCCCGGTCGTCGGCGAGCAGCCGATCTACCTCAACGGCCACGACGAGCTGCACTCGCTGTCGAAGCACATCGACGCCAACAGCATCCGGTTCTGGATGGGCTTCGGCGACCACTACATCAACGTGTTCACCGTGCTGCGCACGCTCGGCCTGCTGTCGCACGAGCCGGTCGCAGCTCGCCGGCGGTGGCGAGGTCGTCCCGCTGCAGGTGGTCAAGGCCGTGCTGCCCGACCCGCAGAGCCTGGCCGCCGGCTACACCGGCAAGACGTGCATCGGCGACGTCGTCAAGGGCACGAAGGACGGCAAGCCCCGCGAGCTGTTCATCTACCAGGTGTCCGATCACGCCGCGGCGTACGCCGAGGTGGAGTCGCAGGGCATCAGCTACACCGCCGGCGTCCCGCCGATCGCCGCCGCCGTGCTGATCGCCGACGGCCGTTGGGATGCGAGGACGGATGGTCAACGTCGAAGAGCTCGACCCCGAGCCGTTCATCGCCCTGCTCGACCAGATCGGGCTGCCGACGGAGTACCTCGAGATCGAACCCGACTCCGACCGATCGTTCCACGGCGAGGTCGGCGCCGATCGCCGACGAGATCGCCGACTCCACCGCGACGGTCACCGTGTCCGCCGCCGACCCGATGATCGCCGTCCGCAACCGGTAGGTCCCACGCCGGACTGTCGGCGAGGTGGCCCGCGGCTACTCGTCGGCCTGCGTCGCTCGATCCATCCCGTACGCGATCTGGCGGCCGAGGTTCTCCGCCACGTATCCCTCGGGTGCGGCGATCTCGACGATCGGGTCGTCGCGGTTGTCGTACTCGAGGTGCAGGGCGCGGCAGATGACGGCGTGCATCGTGTACATCATCGTGATGTAGGTGAACTCCATGATCGCCTCGTCGCTGAGGTGTTCACGGAGGGCGTCGAAGATCGCCTCGTCGACGCGGCCGAACGCCAGCACGAGCGCGTCGGTGTACGCGAGGAGGGCTTTCTCCAGCGGGGTGAAGAGGTCCGACACCGCCCATGCCTTGAGCGCTTCGATCTTCTCCTCGGAGAACCCGTAGCCGCGGCACGCCTTGCAGTGCTGCGAGAAGACGAACTGGCTGCCGACGAGCCAGCCGGCGCGCGTCTGACCCAGTTCGCGAAGCTCGCCGGGAACCTTGCGGTCGGGGCTGGCGTACAACCCGAAGCCACGCGCGGCGTGCTCCAACACGTCGGGAGAGTTGGCGAACACGGTCCACCAGTCTCCGGGTGTTCCCGTCGCCGTGCCGGGTTCGGCCACGGGATCGCGATCGCCGAACAAGCGTTGGTACATCGACAACACGGAAGGGGACGTGACCTCGGCGCGGGGAACCTGGCGGAGTCGTGGCATGGCCCGACTGTACGCAGACCGGCCGGTGGCACCCCGACCGGGAGCGGCCGAGCATCGGCGCTTGCCTCGAGCGCGGCGATCGTGTCCAATGGACTCATGGCCGGAACCAAGAACACCAACACCGAGTTCGAGTTGCGAGGGTTCAATCACGTCGCGTTCGTCTGCCGCGACATGGCCGAGACCGTCGCCTGGTACGAGGACAAGCTCGGGATGAAGCTCGTGAAGACGCTGGAGCTGCCCGGCGGCCGTGGTCAGCACTTCTTCCTCGACATGGGCAACGGTGTCGACGGCATCGCGTTCTTCTGGTTCCCGAACGCGCCGGAGGGCATCCCCGGCAACTCGATCCACAACACCTACGACGACCAGATGCGACCGGTCGGCAACGGCGTCACGGGGATCGGCACGATGAACCACATCGCGTTCGACGTCCCCGCAGAGAAGATCGACGAGTACCTCGTGAAGCTGCGCAGCAAGGGCGTCGCCGTCACGGAGATCACCAACCACTCGAACTCGCTCGAGGGCGGCCACAAGAAGCACTACGACGCGGCAACCGACGATGGCGACGTGTTCGTCCGCTCGCTGTACTTCAAGGACCCGAACGGCACGTTGCTCGAGTTCGCCTGCTGGACGACGACGTTCGACGAGTCCGACATCCGCCACGCCGCGGCCACCGCCGACGGCGTACCGGTCACCGCGTGACCGTGAGCTGAGGTTCCGGCGGAGCGGACGCAGCTCGAGCACTCACGGCGACCACCCACGCGCAACGGCCCTCGACCGAAGTCGAGGGCCGTTGCCATCGCTGTGTGCGGGTCGGTGAGCTCGATTCAGAACGAACTGAGCTGCTTGCGCACCGCGTCCTCCGCCTCACCGGTGCGGGTCTTGATTCGGCCGACCATCTCGTCATACTTGCCCTCGGCGACGTCGCAATCGTCGTCCGTCATCTGACCCCAGGTCTGCTTCACCTTGCCCTTGAACTGGTCCCAGCGCCCGTCCCACTTCTTCTGCCAACCGTTGTCCATGATCCCTCCTTCGGTCTGCCGCTGCCGGAGTCGATCATCGGCTCCGGTACGACCCGACCTACCCACCGACCGTTGAGTCGAAACGGCTCGATCCGCGACTCACCGCTCCTCAGGCCCCGGCCTTCTTTGCCGCCGGCTTGCGCTGTCCGTGCCTGCGCACTGTCGACTTGGAGGCCGAGCGCGGGGCGGACGTCCGCTTCGCAGGCGTGCTTCTGACGGGAGCCTTCTTCGCCGAAGCCTTCCGAACGGAGTTCGACTTCGGCGGCTTGGCGTGACGGACCAACGCCGAGATGCTGCCCCGGAGTGTGGCGGCGTGTCGCTCGACGAGTTCGCGTGCGGCGCGGTCGCCTGAGCGGCCTCGGTCGGCAGCCTTCGACAACTTCCGGGCGCGCTTCTTCCGCAACCCGGCGTCGCGCAAGTCCTGCTCGATCTTCTTCCTGCCCATGTGAACTCCGTTCCTCCATGATCGGCACGACCGGCCGTCGGTGCCACGGGCTCGGGGGTACCCCGCAGCGCGCGTGCGCTAACTCCTGACGGCCTGCCCGGACCAACGGCGACCGACGCGCCGATCGCGCTCGGACGCTTCGGCGTGGATGAGGGACGCGAGTCGGTCGACGTCGGTGTCGAGCCGGCGGTTCATCATTCGGATGAGGAGTGGTGCGAGGAGTCGCTCGAGGCCACGGATCTGGATGTTCAGCTCGAGCCGGATCCGACACGATGTGTCGTCGACGATGTCGACGTACCGGCCACCCGTCGCCTTGCTCGCCGTCCACTCGATCGAGCGCCCGGGCTCGACGGCGACGACTTCGCCGGGTACGCGATACGTGCGGCCGGCGAAGCGGAGGATCTCGAGTGTGGTGGTTCCGACGGTGACGATGCCGGGCGGTTGCTGATTCATGGTCGTCACGCCGGTGCGCCACTCCGGGTCGAAGCGGTAGTCAGCGAGCACCTGCCAGGCCACCGATGCCGGGCAGTCGACGATCGACGAACGGTGAAACGACTCGGTTCTCATCGGTCGTTCCGGAACGCATCGACAGCCACAAGATGACTCGGGGTATTGTTCATACATCGAATATTACGCTAGCGAATGTTCGATGTCAAATATTTCGTGAGGGTATCGACTGGTAGCCTCGTCGGCATGGCCGACGTGGTAGCCGACTTCATCGAACAATGGCGGGCGGAACGGCCCGATCTCGACCTCGCCGCGATGGCAACGATCGGCCGTCTCGGCAGAGTGATGGCCTTGGGTACCCGGATCATCGAGAACACGCTCGCCACCCACGACCTTCGTCTCGCGGATTTCGACGTGCTCGCGTCGCTTCGCCGCCTCGGGCCACCCTACGAGGCAACTCCGTCCCGCCTGAGCCGTACTTTGATGCTCTCGCCGGCGGGGATGACAAGCCGTCTCGACCGTCTCGAGAGCGCCGGATATCTCGAACGACGAATTGACCCCGACAATCGTCGCAGCCTGATCGTCGCGCTGACCGACGACGGATTTGCCACGATCGATGCCGCCGTGACCGCCCACGTCGCGACCGAGGAGATGATGCTGTCGTCGTTGACATCAACCCAACGCCGCCATCTCGACGACGCGTTGGTGGTTCTGCTCTCCTCCGTCGAGGAACAGCTCAATCGCTGAGCAACGAGTTCGCGATGCTCGGTCGTGACGTGTTCAGGACCGGGAGCAAGGCACGCGCGACCTCGCCGGGTCGCTCCTCGTGGGAGAACAGGCGCGCCCCCTCGACGACGTGCAGCCTGGCGTCGGGGAAGGTGCCGACCATCGATCTCGCTCGATCGACAGGGAAGAACGGATCCTGTTCGCCCCAGATGAGCTGGACGGGGACCTCGATCGATCGGTGAACACCAGGGAGTTCCCGGACGTGGCGCTGGTCGAAGCTTCGTAGGAATCGGATCGCGGCGTCGAGGTGTCGTGGCGAGGTGTGCAGCGCCTGGAGGAAGAACTCATCGAACTCTCCGTCGAGCAGGGACGAATCGGCAAACGCACCACCGAACACGAACCGATTGCGCCGCAGGTGCCGCTGACCGACGATCCATCCGAGGCCCGCGCCGACTCCAGGCACGTGCCGCGCCGCGAGGAAGAGCTTGAATCGCCAACTCAAACCAGCCGGCTGTTCCGTATCGATCAACCCCATCGCCCGCAGCCGTCGATCGCCGGCCAGTGCGTGCCGGGCGATCAACCCGCCACTGTCGTGTCCGACGACGGCGACGTCTTCGAAACCGAGCAGATCGATGACCCGCCGGACGTTGATGATGTGCTGCTCGATGCTGACCGGTGTGGTGTCGGCGAAGCGGCTGGCCCCAGCGCCCGGCAGATCGATCACGTGGCAGGTGAACGTGTCAGCCAGGTGTGGAAGCAGCTTCCGGAACGTTGCACCACTGACCGGCCAGCCGTGGACGAACAACACGTCGGGCCCGGTACCGACACTTCGATACGCCACCTCACCTGCGCCCACATCCAAGTAGCGATCAGGGGCACCTCGGAACAGTTCGGCGGCCTCACGTTCACTGATACCCATTTCGTCCCTCCCGAGTTGTAGTGAGCACTACACATCGTAATTGGAGCGATCACTACAATCAAGCGCGAATGGGCTACCGCCATACGCGAGAACAGATCCTCGACGCAGCGCTCGCAGCCGCGTTCGAGGATGGGTTGAGTCAGCTCACCTTCGGCCGCGTCGCCAAGCGGATCGGCATCAGTGACCGCATCGTCGTCTACTACTTCCCCACGAAGGAAGACCTGATCGGCGAGGTGTTGGTCGCTCTGGGAACCAGGCTGCAGGAGACGCTCGCTCCTGCGTTCGCGTCGCCGGCCACCGATCACATCGAGCTGCTGCGCAACGCCTGGCCCGTCCTCGCCAGCACCGACGCCGACCCGGTGTTCGCACTGTTCTTCGAGGCCGCCGGGCTGGCGACCGCCAAACGTGAGCCCTACCTCACGTTGGTGCCACAGCTCATCGAAGCATGGATCGAATGGGTCGCCGCGTTCGTCGACGGTCGCGCTCCGCGTCGACGCATCGAAGCCGAAACGGCCGTTGCGATCGTCGACGGTCTCCTCCTGCTCCGTCAGGTCGTCGGACCGACGGCCGCCGACCGCGCCGCGCGCCGGCTCGGAATTCGCTGACACCGTGGGGCTACCGTCCCATCGATGTCAGCACCACGTGCCCGATTGG
This sequence comes from Ilumatobacteraceae bacterium, assembly GCA_963801795.1. Taxonomy (GTDB): domain Bacteria; phylum Actinomycetota; class Acidimicrobiia; order Acidimicrobiales; family Ilumatobacteraceae; genus Sva-07. Next base: position 48,417 of record CAWDFZ010000009.1, on the reverse strand, counting down.
GAGCCGCCGGCATCGGTGTGTCGGACCTCGCCGTCTCCTCGGATTTCTACTCGGCCGTCTTCGGGCTGAGTTTCGTGACCAAGATTCGGTTGCCGGACATGGACGAGATCATCCTGTCGATGGACGGACGAGGGGCAGCCCTCGTGCTGATGTGCCACGTCGACGGCATCGCTCGCGACCTGGCCAACACGGGCGGCAAGATCGTGTTCTACATGGTCGATCCGGTCGCGACCGTCGAACTCGCTCGCGAACGCGGAGCCGACGTCGTGCGAGAGGCGACACCGGTTCCGGAGTTCGACGACGCCGTGATCGCCTTCGTCAAGGATCCGGACGGACACCTGATCGAGATCCTGCAGGCTTGATCACTCGGTCACGGTGGTAGCTCGACACACCGCAACCGCGCGCATCAGCCTGGGATGAGCTGACGCGTTCGGCGCGATCGAGTGGAACACCCATGGATGGGTGACGTACACGTCGCCCGCTCTGCCGACGATCTCGACCACCCGGAGATCGACGCCGTGAACGGTCGCACCTTCGGCGATGAGCCGGTGGTTCCTGAGCGGATCACCATCGTCGATGGTGAGTGTGCGGAGCCACGGATCCGATTTCAAGAATCCGAACTTGCAGCGCTTGTAGTCACGCTCGGCCGTTGTCTCCAAATAGCGGGCAAAGGCGTGATGCGATCCGGACAGCTGCGGTGTGCCTCCCCCTCCTGCTTCGATGTCGCCGCACAGCGCCCACAGCTTCACCACTTCAAGTCGATCGGCGGGCAGGGTCGCGGGAAAGTCCGAATGCCACACGGCCGTCGGAACCCTCCACGTCGTGGCGTTGGGCATCGTCACCAACACATTGCCGAACGCCTTCGGCCGCTGCCAGCCACCGACCCCGAAGAGGCCGTCGAGGACCGCTTCAACCTTGGGTCCGCAGATCGGTGCGAACACGGGACTCTTCTTTGACGACTTGAGACCGGTGGGGGGATGCACGTTCCACGTCCCTGGTTCCGACCGATCGATCCCATGACGGTGACGCAGCTCGTTCCAGATGAAGTCGCGCATGCGCGCCGCTTCTCCTCCGCTGAACACCGACTCCAAACGCATGATCCCAGTGCGCTCGAATGCGTCAAGATCCACGCCTCATTGTCACCGCCCGTCCCGACGCTGGCCGAGGCCATTTCCAGTCGCGGGCCGTTCGCCGACGACCTCCGCCGTCGCTGGATCGATCCCTGACGTCAACCGTCGTAGCCCGCGGACACCTTCTTGGGAACACACATGCGCCAAGCGTCGATGAGAAGCTCACGCAGTTCGTCAACGTCGAGGGCGTCGAGACGGACGCACACCCACTGGTACCGCATGTCTGAAGGACCGGGCATGAGGAACTTGTCCGGCTCCGAGGCCACGAGCGCCTCACGCTCCTCGCGGGGGAAACCGAAGCCCATGATCGTCTCATCGCGCGAAAACGCGGCAAAGACCGTGCTGCCGACACGGAACTTGACCCGGTCGCGTACGAGCGCCTCGTAGGAACGAGGGAGAGGAGCGACGATTGCCCGGGCGTCGTCGATGGTCACCCCCATGGCGGCCGCCCGAGGTTCCCAGATCGGCGGCGATGCCGCGTCGCGATGTAGACGCTCACCTCGTCCTCGATGCCCTTGAACGTGCGCAGGTACGGGCCGTCGAACGCGATGCCGAGGGGGTCGCCGACGGCTTCTCGCACGTGGTCGGTGACGACGAGTTGACCCCCCGCGGCAGACGCGGCGACGCGCGCGGCCAGATTCACGACGTGTCCGAAGACGTCGTCGCTGGTGACCATCAGGTGGCCGACGTGGATGCCGGCGCGCAGTCTCAGTGGCGCCGCTTCGCCCAAGTCGAGGCAGGCGAGCACGGCCGCCTCCGGTTCCGGAAAGGTGAGCATGAGACCGTCGCCGAGCCGTTTGAGCACTCGACCGCCCCGGGCGCGCACGATCAGCCCCGACTCCCGGTGGTGACCGATCAACAGCCGGCTCGCGGCATCGTCGCCCTCGGCTTCGGTGTACGACGTGAAGTCCTCGAGGTCGGTGAACGCGACCGTGAGGGCCATCGGCACCGTGTCCTCGGCGTCGGCTTCGCGCGTCGGGTCTGCTGCGGCGAGCACACCGACCGTGGTCATGCCCGCTCACCGACTCGCGGTCGGAGATCAGCGAGCAACAAGTCCACCCTGGTCTCGATCTCTTCGGCGACGTCCTGAAAAGCGGGATACGTCGTCCTCGTCGCTCCCGCCGCCGGCGGCCGGATCGGCGATGCTCCAATGCGCGACGATCGGCGTGCCGGGGAACTCCGGACAGATCTCGCGCACCCTGTCGCACAGGGTGACGACGCGGTCGAACCGGTTGCCGGCGAAGCGAGTGAGCGACTTCGTCGGGCGCCCGGCAATGTCGACACCGTGCTCGGCCATGACCCGCACCGCGTTCGGGTGCAGTGGCTTCGGGTGGCTTCCGGCGCTGCGTACCACGACCGTACCCGCCGATCTGTGTTCGACGAAAGCCTCGGCGATCTGGGATCGGGCGCTGTTGCCAGTGCAGAGGAACAGAAGATTGCTGGTCCGTCTCGGCGCGCCCTGGCCGGAGGGCGTCGGCCCGTGCGACAGCGCGGGATGGAGCGCGTGCCCGGCTTCGCCGAGGAGGTCCCGACAGCGAACCAGCTCGGCCCGGTAGTAGACGTCGCGACCGTCCGCCGAGCTGCGACGCGCGCTGACAATGCCGGCGCGTCGAAGCTCGGCCAAGTGGTACGACACGAGATTCGCCGGCTTCCCGACCAACTGCACGAGCTCACCGACACGGCGATCGCTGCGACCCAGCTCGCCAACCAACTGCCACCGCAGCGGATCGCTGAGCAGACCAAGGATCTCCGGCGGCTGGCCCCACTCCATCTCTCAATTAGATCAAATTGAATTGATGCAATTCAAGTCAAATGGAGTGCCGTTGGTCACTCGATCCGAGAGACATCGACGCTTGGTACGGTCCGAGCGTGCGCTGGGGCTTGTCGATCTCGTTGTCGGGGGACTTGGCCGACCCGGGTTTGCTCGCAGAAGTGGGGTTCGCCGCCGAGCAGGCCGGTTGGGACGGCGTGTTCGTCTGGGACCATCTCTGGAACCGCACGTTGGTTCCGTTCGCCGACCCGTTCGTCACGCTGGCGGCCATCGGGGCGGCAACCGAGCGGGTGGCGATCGGCACGATGGTCACCGCGCTGCCGCGACGTCGGCCGCAGCTCGTCGCTCAGTCGACGACGTCGATCGATCGCCTGTCCGGCGGTCGGATGGTGCTGGGCCTCGGCCTCGGGGTCGACAGCTACGGCGAGTACTCGCTGTTCGACGAACCGGCCGTCGACGACCGTGCTCGAGCGGCCGCGCTCGATGCCGGGATCGGCCTGCTCGAGCAGATGCTCGCAGGCGAACCGGTCGAGCGCGCTGGCGGACGGGTGACCACAGCGGCCGGCGTGCAACAGCCTCGGGTTCCGATCTGGATCGCCGGCCGGGCTGGGCTCAGCGCCGGTCCGCGGCGAGTGCGTCGCCACGGATTGGAGGGGCTGGCACTGGTGGATGCCGACGCGTGGACACCCCAACATGTGTCGAACGCACTGCGCGCCGGTGATCTGGTCGCCGGTGAGATCGACGTGGCGTTGGTCGGCGGCGCCCATCCCGATCCCGAGGCGCTGGGCGCAGCGGGCGCAACGTGGTGCTTCCCCGAGGTCCTGCCCGGAGCAACGGCAGCCGACGCGCTGGCCTCGGCCACATCGTCTCCCGGTTGACGACCGCTTCGGCGAAGGAGCCGAGCTGTCCGCATCAACCTGAAGGGATGGCGGCTTCGCTCACAGGCCGACGCGTACAGCCGGAGTATCCCATCGACGGTGTCGCCTGGCGCCAAGCGGATCGAGTGGTCGGGATCATCGGCACCCGGCCTGTCCCATGGCGCCGGCATCTCCGACCCGAGAAGGCGGCCCTGGAACCAACGGTCTTCGGCTGAGCGGTGGGGACAGCACGGGCCAATCCTGGCAGCACCCGCATCCCCGACGATGCCCGGAAACGCGACCTCACGATCGGCGGCGGGCGGGCTTTGGAGGGTAGAGGACGGCGAGCGTGTCGAGGAGCTTGGGGAGCAGCGGGCTGAAGCGGCCCTCGCCCCAGGGAACGCCCGGTTCGTTGGCCATGGCCTGGCCGATGACGCCGCTGACGATGACCGATGTGATCCAGAGCGCCTCGTCGGAGTCGGCACCGGGACCGAGTTGGCCTGCCGCGGCGGCGTCGGCGAGCGCCTGGCGTTGGAGCCCGACCATCTCGACGCTGGGGGCCATCGCACCGGGTGTCGGCTGGAAGCCGGGCACGGGGCGCCAGAACAGGAGTTGCGCGGTTGCCGGGTGGGTGATCGCCCACCGGCCGCTGGCGTCGAGGCCGGCGGCGAGCGCGTCGAGGCCGGGTTCGGCGCGTGCCATGGCGGCGCGCATGACTTCGAGGTTGGTTCGCTGGCCGCGTTCGAAAATGGCGTCGTAGATGGCGAGGAGCGAGTCGAAGTACTTGTAGATCGACGGCGGCTTGACGCCGAGGCGACGGGCGACCTCCGACAGGCTGAGGCCGTTGACACCTTCCTCCATCATCACGTCGTCGGCAATGGCGAGGATCTCCTCGATCGTCTCCTGACGGCGGCGGGTTCGACGGTCGCCTGATGGGCGTGTGGTCACCTCGGTCGTCGACGACATGCTCACCACCGTAGCCCAAGTTTCTGTTGACAGCAATAGCTAAAGCCATTAGCTTCAATCAGGTCACCTCGAGAGAAAGAAGGACCCGATGGCACCGAAGAATCAGCGTTGGTGGCTGACCGAGGACCACGTCGAACTCGACATCGAAGCCAGCCCCGACGCCCTCTACGCGATGGTTTCCGACCTGCCTCGCATCGGGGCGTGGAGCCCGGAGTGCGAGAGTGTCGACTGGGAGGGAGACGTCACCGTCCCCGTCGAGGGCACCACCTTCATCGGGCACAACGCGGTGGGACCCGGGCGACGCATTCGCTACTCGCGCCACGGTCGAGTACTGGTCGCCGATCCGGGCCGCGAGTTCGCGTTCGTCACCGACGAGGGTGGCCGCGAGTCCACCGTGTGGCGCTACCGGTTCGAGCCCCGGGATGACGGCAGCACGAAGGTGACCGAGGGCTACGAGGTGCGCTGGATCCCGACCTGGGCTCGAATCCTCGACGTGCCCACCAACCGCCACAAGGGTCTGCTCGAGGGGATGGGCACCACGCTCGAGCGCCTGAAGGCGACGGCCGAGGCCGAGCGTCGCGACGCGGCAGAGACCTCAAACGCGCAGGAGCCGCGTCCATCGCACGCTGGCTGAGACTCGCCGGGATGAGCAGCAGTAGCGTTCGTGTCCGCGCGAGTCCTCTTCACCACCCAGCCCGGTCTCGGACACCTGGTGCCACTGCTTCCGGTCGCCGATGGGCTGCGCGACCGCGGTCACGCCGTCGTGTTTGCGACCTCCGCGAGTTTCGCCGATGACATCGTCCGAGCAGGTCATTCGAGCCGGCCCGCCGGGCACGACTGGCTGACCTCGACGATGGCAACCACGTTTCCCGAGATCGTCACGCGACCGCCGGGTCCCGAGCGCTACGCGTGGGCTCGCAAGGTGGTGTTCGCAAGCGAAACAGCTCGCGCCTCCCTGCCCGACATCGCCGAGATCGCTCGAGACTGGGACGCAGACCTCATCGTCCGCGAGGCAGCCGAGTACGGCGGTTGTCTCGCCGCCGAACTGCTCGACATCCCGCACGCGGTCGTGCGCACCGATTCGGGAAGTTCGTCACACGCTGACCGGCACGACGTCGCGAATCCGCTCGATGCGATCCGTGCCGACATCGGGCTGTCGCCGGACCCCGACGCCGCCATGGCATTCCGCTACCTGTTGCTGTCATTCGCCCCGCGGTGCCTCGACGGGCCAGACCACGAGGCGGCGCCGACAACTCACCATCTCCGACCAGCAGAACCAGACGACGCAACAGACGCGGTCGACATCGCGCCGTTGGCGGCACGCCCCGACCAACCGACCGTGTACGCCACGCTCGGCACGATCTACAACCAACCCGACCTGCTGGCCGCCATCGTGCAGGCACTCGCGACCGAACCGGTCAACCTGATCATGACCGTCGGCCCCGACCTCGATCCCGTGGTGGTCGACCCCCAGCTCCCGAACGTGAGGGTCGAGCGGTGGATCCCCCAGCAACTCGTGCTCCCGCACTGCGCCGCGGTCGTGACGCACGGCGGTTATGGGACCGTGACGGCTGCCCTGACACACGGATGTCCGCTGGTCCTCCTGCCGATCTCTGCCGACCAACCTCACAACGCTGCGGGCTGCGCCGCCGCCGGTGTCGGCATCAACGTTGCACCGAGCGAGCGGTCACCCGAGACGATCCGCGCCGCGACCACCGAGGTGCTCCGAAACCCTGCATACAGACTGGCAGCGCAACACACCCGTCGCGAGATGCTGGAGCGTCCCCCGCTCGAACACGGACTCGATCTGCTCGAGACCCTTGCCCGTGAACGAATACCGATCACCTCGTAGGTCGGCCTTGACTTCAAGTGAGGTTGAACTCGTAGGGTCGAACTCATGGTCGCCACGATGACCCTTCCTCCAACCCCGTCGGTGCTCGAACTCCTGGATGCCGAGCTCGCCTTCTCACCCAGTTTCATGGGCCGTTTCAGCAACCACCTCGCGATGGCGCTCGTCGCGCTCCACCAACTCGGCGCACCGCCGGCAGTCCTGCACTCGGTGTTCGACGCCCACGCCGCCGGCGAATCGGAGCTGCGTGACGATTGGGACGTCCTCGAGACACGTCTCCACGAGGTCGCCCGCGACGGGATCGCGGCGACGGTGCAAGCTCGTGTTCCCGAGCTGGTGACCCACCCGTCGAGCCAGCTGTTCCATCCCGTCATCCGACTCGGCTACGCGCTCGACGTGGGTCACGAAGGGCAGGTCGCCGCCGCCCTGCTCGACTGGGAGCGCCGCCGACACGTCCTGGGGACACCGGATCCGACCACTGGGTCACGCCGCCTGCCCGACGTGGCGGCCGACCTCGCCCGCCGATCGGGATCGTGGAAGCGCACATTCGACCTCGACTCGATCTCACGGCACCCCGACCTGCGGGCCGCGCTCGCCGGTGTCGCCCTGGACGAACACACGCTCGATGACGTCTCGTCGTTCGCGATCGCCGCACACACCGTCGCCAACGACTTCATCACGCTCCACCTCGTCACCGGCGCCCGGGCCGTACGCACGGTGAGCGAATGGGTCGACGCCGACACCGCGCGACGCCTCGCGGCGCACACGGTGCCCGCGATGGCCATCGCCTACGCCGCTGTCGGTGCCCCACCGTTGTTGAGTCCGGACGCCGCCGATGCCCTGCGCCGCTCCTCGCTCCCGACGCGTGAGCACATTGCCGAGCGCGCGATCACCGACCGCGACCCCCATGTCATCAAGCTGGCCAACGTCGCCCTCGTCGAGGAAACGCGGACGGGCGATCCCCTCTACCGGTACAGCGCAGCGCGAGTGGTCGGGCTCGTCCCCCGAGAGTGATCACTCCGCGCAATCCAGCTACGGGGTCGCGGGGTGTCGACGGGTCCGCGGTGTGCCCACTCGATGAGATCGGTCGGGGCGAGCTGCTTCACTCGCTCGGCGTACCGACGGCACCCGTTTTCATCGAGCAGCTGTTGCCATTGCCCGTATCGGCAGCTGACGATGCTGTCGCCCGGCCGCGCCGAGAACGTCTGCCAACGGTCGCTGTTCCACACCGTCGATCGATACCGGACCATCGCGTCCCTCCCCACGAACACGCACATTGCCGACTCGGCGCCGTCAACGCAAGGGTGGCCCCGACTCCGACATCGCCGAAGATTTTCTTCGTTCGTGTCGAGGACCCGTCGTCGGCGGTGACGTACTGGTGTGCGACCCACCCGGGGTCGCCGATGAATGGAGATCAACATGACCAAGGTGACCGCGCAGATGTCATTGTCCCTCGACGGTTTCTACGCCGGGCCGTCGTTCATGGGCGACTCGAAGGATGTCGTCGGCTGGATGGCATCGCCAGAGGCCCTCGGGTTCTTCCGGGTCACCCGTTGGGTGACCGACGCCATCGCGTGGCGGGAGCGGCAGGGGTTCGCCGGTGGCGAGGAGTCGATCAACTCCGCGATCGTCGAGGAGTCGTTCGAATCGGCCGGCGCGTACGTGATGGGCCGCCGGATGTTCGACGGTGGCGAGATCCCGTGGGGCGACGAGCCGCCATTCCGGGCGCCGGTGTTCGTTGTGACCCATCGACCTCACGAGGTGGTCGAGCGAGCGGGCGGCACGTCGTTCACCTTCGTGACCGACGGCGTCGAGCAGGCGGTGAAACTGGCCCGGAAGGCGGCCGGCGACAAGAACGTGGCGGTGGCCGGTGGTGGCTCGATGTTGCGCCACGTGATGCAGCGCGGGTTGCTCGACGAGCTCGAGGTGCACATCGTGCCGGTGGTGCTCGGCGACGGCCAGCGCCTGTTCGACGCCAGCCTGAACCTCGCGGACGACGAGGGCATCGAGCTGACGCCGCTGCGGGTCGTCGAGTCGCCGGAGGTCACGCACGTGCGCTACGCCGTGACGGGCAGGCGCACGCTCGTCCTGGACGACCGCGGCCGCGGCGAGAACTAGGTTTTCGCGATGAAGTACATGCTGCTGATCTACGGCAACGAGGAGAACCTCGGGTCGCTGTCACCAGCCGAGTTCGACGAGCTCGTTCGCGAGACCGACGTGCTCAATCGGCAGCTGCTCGAGTCGGGCGAACTCGTCGGGGCCTACGGCGTCGCCGATGCACTCAACGCCCTGGTCGTGCAATGTCCGCGACGGCGTCACGGCGGTGACCGACGGACCGTACGCGGAGGCCAAGGAGCACCTCGGCAGCTTCACGATCGTCGACTGTGACAGCCTCGATCGCGCCCTCGAGATCGCCGCCGCGAACCCGGCGGCGCGCTATGTCGGCGTCGAGATCCGACCGTTGATGAACGAAGCGAGCTTGGAGATGTGACCGCGGCGACCGACGACGTGCAGCAGGTCCGGCGTCTCGCGCCAGAGGTCCTCGGCGCCCTCGTGCGGCGGTACGGGCACTTCGACGAGTCCGAGGACGCGGTCCAAGAGGCACTCGTCGCGGCAGCGGTGCAGTGGCCGGTCGAGGGGCGTCCGACCAGTCCCAAGGCCTGGCTGCTCACGGTCGCCGCTCGCCGCCTCGCCAACCGCCTGCGCAGCGACGACGCGCGCCGGCGACGGGAACAGACCGAAGCCGTTCCGCCTCCCGACGGCGCCTCCGGACCCGGCACCGTCGGGCGACGACACCCTGACGCTGCTGTTTCTCTGCTGTCACCCGGCGTTGTCGCCATCGGCGCAGGCCGCCCTCACGCTGCGGGCAGTCGCCGGTCTGACCACCGCCGAGATCGCCCGCGCCTACCTCGTGCCGGAAGCGACGATGGCGCAGCGCATCAGCTCGGGCCAAGCAACGAATCAGGGACAGCGGCGCCTCGTTCCGGCTGCCCCCGGACGCGGAGCGCTCCGAGCGGCTCCGCGTCGTACTCCAAGTGCTTGTACCTGCTGTTCAACGAGGGCTACACCGCGATGGCCGGCCCCGACCTCACACGTCCCGACCTCACCGCGGAGGCCGTCCGACTGGCCCGCGACCTGCTCCGCCTCGTTCCCGACGACGGCGAGGTCGCCGGCCTGCTCGCCCTCATGCTGCTCGTCGACGCCCGGCGTCCCGCCCGCACCGGCCCCGACGGTGCGCTCGTGCCGCTCGCCGAGCAGGACCGCACGCGTTGGGACCGCTCGGCCATCGCCGAGGGGGTCGCCCTCGTCACCGCATCACTCGCCGGCAAGCCGCTCGGCCCGTACCAACTGCAGGCTGCCATCGCCGCCGTGCACGACGAGGCACCGACCGTCGAGGACACCGACTGGCCACAGATCCTCGAGCTCTACCGGCTGCTCGAGCGGATGGTCCCCGGCCCGACCGTCACCCTCAACCGTGCCGTCGCCGAGGCGATGGTGCACGGGCCACGCGCCGGACTCGACCTGCTCGACACGCTCACGGTCGACAACCGGGTGAGTGGAGCCCACCGGTTCGATGCCGTGCGTGCCCACCTCCTCGAGATGGCCGGCGAGCACCGCGAGGCGCACGCGACCTACCAGCGCGCCGCCCGCCGAACCGCGAGCATCCCCGAGCGCCGCTACCTGCTCACGCGCGCGAGGTCGCTCGTACTCGACCGACCCCGCTAGGAAACAAGGGAGTCGTGCCGCTCGCGGTTGGCGAGCACTTCGTCCATGTGTGCCTCGGCCCAGACCTTGATACCGCGCATCACGTCGTGGAGCGAGAGGCCGAGATCGGTCAGCTCGTAGGTGACGGTGACCGGCACCGTCGGCGTCACGGTGCGCGTGAGCAGTCCGTCGCGCTCGAGCGAGCGCAGCGTCTGGGTGAGCATCTTCTGGCTGACCCCGGCCAGCCGGCGGGACAACTCGGAGTAGCGCATCGACCGCGGCTCGCCGACGCAGTCGTCCCGGGTGCGGGCCGTCGCTGCCGAGCGCGGCCAGCACCAGGGCCACCCACTTGTCGGAGATCCGGTCGAGCAGCTGGCGGCTGGGACAGCCCGCGAGGAACGCGTCGTACTGCACCTTCGCCTGCGCCCGCTTCTGGGCCGCGCTCATCGTGGCATCGATCGCTCCTTCCTACCGCGCGGTGCGGTACGCACTTCAAGGTGCCTACTTCCCTTTGGAGAGTTACTCCTCCATTGTGGAGGAACATGCCGGAGGAACCAGTCGAACGCAACGACCACGACGGCCAGCGCCACAACCATGAGCACCACCACCTTCCGCACCGCTGTCGTCCGCACCCCGGCCGGTCCGGACTCCATCGAGATCATCGACGTACCCGTCGTCGAGCCCGGGCCCGGCCAGGTCCGCGTCGAGATCGCCGGCGCCACGGTCAACCCCGTCGACCTGGCGCGTCGCCGCCGGCGTCTTCCACGGAATGGGACTGATCCACCAGCCCGACCACACCGGCATCGGCTGGGACTTCGCCGGCACCGTCACCGCCGCCGGCCCGGACGTCGACCTCCCGGTCGGCAGCCGCGTCGCCGGGCTGGTCGACGGCTTCGACCGCGACTTCGGCACCTACGCCGAGCAGCTCGTCGTGCCGGCGATCGACACCGCCGTCGTGCCCGACGGGCTCGACCTCGTCACGGCAGCCACTGTCCCGCTCAACGGACTGGCCGCGGCCCAGCTGGTCGACCTGCTCGGCGACGGCCGAGGCCGGAACCTGCTCGTGACCGGCGCCGCCGGCGCCGTCGGCGGCTACGTCGTCCCGCTCGCCCAGGACCGCGGCTGGCAGGTCACCGGACTGGCCCGGGCCGAGGACGAGACGTTCGTGCGCGGCCTCGGCGCCGACTTCACCGCCCAAGCCGTGCCCGGCTGGGACGCCGTCGCCGACGGTGCCGTGCTCCAGGAACGGGGCGTCGCGCTGGTCCGCGACGGCGGGCTGTTCGTCGGCGTCCAGCCCGGCGCAGGGCCGCCAGCGGAGAGCGCGGCATCACGGTCCGCGTGGTCGTCAGCCACGCCGACGGTGCCCGACTGGCCGAGCTCCTCGACGCGTACCGCGAGCGGGCCGTCTGCCGGCGCGGGTGCACGCCGTCGTACCGCTCGACCAGGTCGCCGCCGTCCACCGAGCGGTCGCCAAGGGCGGTGTGCGTGGGAAGTACGTCCTGCAACCACGATGACGGCTCGGTTGCGCCCGAACGACGACGAACGATCTCGCCGTCGAAATCCTGCCTGCGATCGACGGTATACGTTGCGTCGATGGGCAGTCTCAGGTTCGATCAGATCAACGTCGTCGTGCCCGATGTTGCCGGCACTACACGATTCCTTCGTTCGCTCGGATTGGAGGTCGAGGAACTCGGCGCCGAATGGAGCGAGTGGGCATCGCACCATGTCGGACTTCCAGCCGTCGCCGAAGGGTTCGACGCCGACCTCGACAGTCCCGCCTTTGCGACCCACTGGGGAGGATTGCCTGACGACTTCGTCGGCGTCGTCGTGAACCTTCGAGCAGCGGACCGAGAGGTTGTCGACGTGACGTTCGAGCGGGCGCTGGAACTCGGCGCGGACGGTCTGCGCGCTCCCTACGACGCGTTCTGGGGTGCGCGCTGACGCCGTGGTTCGAGCGCCCGGTCCGATCGTTGTCGGAATCATGAGCCCCTCCGATCCAGTGTTTCGGGTCGCGGGACCTGCCGTATCCGACTTCACCTGACCGTCGCCGCCAGAGACTCGGCGATGGCCGCCACATGCTCGTGGTCGGTGCCACAACAGCCGCCGACCACCCGCAGATCGGGCAGGATCGCGTTCAGTTGCCCGTACCAGCCGGCGAGATCTGCCACATCACCACGGTCGAGCTCGGTCGCTTCGTCGAGCTCCGCATGGCTGCAGCGTGAGGCGTTGGCGCGGATCGCCTTGACCCGGGAGAGCCAGTCGGCACCCGTCGTGAGCTGCTCGGCGAAGTGCGTGGGGTGGGCGCAGTTGACCATGTAGTAGGCCGGCGCCCCGTCGGTGACGTCGTCGACTCGAGCGATCGCGTCCCCGAGCGGTTCTCCCGACGGGAGCACGCCATCCGTCTCGACGGTGAACGAGATCACCACAGGGAGTCCTGCAGAGCCGGCGGCTCGGACCACGCCGATCGCCTCGTCGACGTAGGTCATGGTGACGGCAGTCATCATCTCGGCGCCGGCCTCTGCGAAGGCGCGTGCCTGCAGACCGTGGTACGCCGCCGACTCCGGCGCCGACATCGTGTCGCCGATCACGTAGCCGTCGCCTCGCGGGCCGATCACGCCGTCGACGACATGCTCCACAGGTCCGCCGGGCCCGCTGGAGGCGAGTTCTCGCACGAACTCGACCGCTCGCCGGTTGACGCCGGCGAGCCGGACCGGGTCGTAGCCGAGGCGTGCGCCCCAGTCGAGGTTCGCCCGCCACGTCGGCGTGTCGACCACCACCGGGGCACCGAGCCGCCGACCGATGTCGAGGTACGGCTGGTAGTAGTCGGCCAGCGCCGCGCGACCGTCCTCGGTGTCGAGCAGCGGGAACGCGGCGAAGTCGGGCAGGTCGATGCCGTTGTGGAACACGAGCGTCGTCTCGAGTCCGCCATCGGTGACCGTCAACGGGGCAGAGAGCTGGATCAGTGTCATTGCATTCCTCCTTGTGGATCGGCGCACAGCCGGTCGTCGTTGTCGACCTGGAGGCGTGAGACCGGATCACACGACGTGAGGTCGCGGGGTTCACTCGCTCCGGTCGGCTCATCGCGTTCCCTAGGCTGGCGCGGTGATCGGGGATGAAATTACTGGGTCGTGACGCGGAGCTCGAGGACGTCGACCGCCGGCTGCGGGCCGGGCGGCTCGTCACGTTGATCGGGCCGGGCGGTGTGGGCAAGACCGCACTCGCCCACGAAGCGGTCACCCGCGCCGCAGGCCGGTTCGCCCTCGGGTCACGAATCATCGACCTCACGCGCGTCGACGATGCGGACGCGGTCCCCGGCGCCATCGCCGCCCAGCTCGGCTACGAGTCGTTCCAGGCCTTGCTCGACACGCCAGGCGATCGAAAGGCGCTGCTCCTGGTCGACAACTGCGAGCACCTCCTCGAGGAGGCGGCCCGCACGATCGGGCGCGTCCTCGAGGTCTGCGAACAGCCCACCGTGCTCGCCACCAGCCGGTCGCCGCTCGACTTGCCCGGCGAGTCGGTCGTGGCCTTGGCTCCGCTCGAGGTGCCAGCCGTCGACACACTCGATCCGCTGGCGTGGCCGGCGGTCGAGCTGTTCCTCGAACGAGCCCGCGACGCCGGGGTGAGCGTGGAGCACGCGGACCTCGATGCCGTCGTCGATCTGTGCGGACGGCTCGACGGACTCCCCCTCGCACTCGAGATCGCCGCCGCGCGAGCGCGCACGATGAGCCCTGCAGAGATCGCCGAACGGCTGCGACGAGGCACCGACGTGCTCGATCGGCCGCGGTTCCGCGGCGCCACACGCCACCGGAGCGTGGCCGAGACGATCCGATGGTCGTACGAACTCCTCGGCCCCGACGAACGCGAGCTGCTCGAGTACCTCGCCGTGTTCGTCGGACCGTTCGATGGTGGCGCCGCTCGTCGACTCGCCGGCCTCGATCACGACGACCTCCGCTTCGACGTGCTGATCGACGAGCTGGTGCATGCCTCGCTCGTCGTCGCCGACACGTCCGGGTCATCGACGAAGTACCGGCTGCTCGAGAGCGTGCGGCGGTTCGCGTTGGAACACCTCGGGGCCCGCGGGAGGTACGACGCAGCGTTCGATCGCTTCGCCGATGAAGCGCTGCAGCGTGCGCGCGAGACACTGCGAGGCTCGACCGCCACATGGCGGCCCGAACTCGTGCACGACATGTTGCGTGACTTCGACGACCTCGCCGAGGCCCTGCGCTGGTGCAATCGCCACGACACCGACCCACAACGCGCATGGCGGCTGTGTGCGTGCATGTGGGCGGTGGTCCACCAGGGTCACGCCGACGACGTGGTGATGGTCGGACGCCAGACGATCGAGCGCTGGCCGTTCGACGGCAGCAGCGTTGCCGGTGCGGCCGTGTCGACGGTGGCGACGGCCGAGTACGTGTCGGGCGAGCCGGGGCGCGCGATCGCCCTCGCCGAGGCGACGTTGTCGGGGCTGTCCTCCCCGTCGCTGGCCGCGGTGAGGCTGCAACGCGTTCTCGGCCAAGCCCGTCGCGCCGTCGGCGACGTGGAGGGCGCGCTGGCGGCGTTCACCGAGGGTGCCGAACTCGCCAGAACGCTGGGCATGCCGGCGATGGCGATCGAACTCGACGTCGCCCACGCCCAGGTGTCGGCCGACGACGGACACATCGAGAAGGCACTACTGGCGCTGCGCTCGAGCGTCGACGAGTCGATCCGCATCGGTTCGGTGATCAACGAGGCGTGGGCCCGCTCGTGCCTGGGTTGGGTGCTGCTCCGCGTCGATCCCGCGTCGGCGCTGGAGGAGATCGAGCGCGCACTCGAGTCGTCGCGCCGGATGACCACGACGGGCGAACAGATCGACTATCCCATCGGCGTCGCGGTCAACCTCCGATCACGCGCGTTCGCCGAGCTGCTCCGCGACGACGTCGTCGCGGCGCGCGTCACCATCGCCGAGCTCTTGAACGACGTCCTCGAACGCGGCGCGATCTCGCACGCCCGCCTCGTGATCGACGTCGCGGCCGTGCTCGCCCATCGCATCGGTGACGATTCGTGGGCGTCACTCGCGGCGACAGCGGCGGCGCTCCCAACGGCGACGCTCGTGGGCGCCGGGTACGAGCTGGTCCCTCTCCCGACGAACGGGGCACAGCCATTGGGCCGGCGGGCAGCCCTCGCCACGGTGGTCGGCCTCGTCACCGTCCCGCCGCCCGACGCCGAGGTGTCGACCGCCGCCACCGGAACCACGACCACCATCATCACACCGGCCACCGGCGGCTCGCCCGGATCGGCTCCCGCATCGCCGTCACTCGTCGAACGCGGGCCCGTGTGGGAGACGAGCTACCGCGGCCGCGTCGCGACCGTCCGCTCCTCCAAGGGTTTGGCCGACCTCGCCGTCCTGCTGGCCGCGCCGGGCCGTGAGCACCACTGCCTCGATCTCGCCGGCGCGGGAGCACAGGAAGCATCGACGGGTGAGATGATCGACGCCGAAGCCCGGCGAGCGTACGAGACGCGCATCCGCGACCTGCAGGAGGAGGTCGACGACGCCGAACTGGCCCACGACCTCGCCCGCGCCGAACGGGCCCAGGCAGAGCTCGACACGCTGGTGGACCACCTGACCGCAGCCCTCGGGATGGGCGGACGCACGCGGCGGGCGTCGGGAACTGCCGAACGCGCCCGCACCGCGGTCACCCACCGCCTGCGCAGCACGATTCGTCAGCTCGCCGACGCCCACCCCGAACTCGGCCGACACCTGCAGGCGTCGGTCAACACCGGGCTCTACTGCAGCTACACGCCCCCCGACGACACGATCTGGCTCATCGAACGGGCGTCGTCGAGCTAGCTCGCGCTGGCGTTACACCGAGCGCCACAACGACAGCAGGGCCTCGTTGATCGGGTCGCCGGTGAACTGGATCTCGTGCCCGGCACCTTCGACGACCGCCTGCGAGGCACCGATGCGACGGGCGAGGTTGGCACACATCTGGTCGAAGCCCTCATGATGCCCCCCGGAGACGACGAGCTTCGGGAACGGAGCTTCCGCCAGTTCGCGGAGCGGCACCTCGGCGCCGTAGAACGGTCGTCCCTGACGGAACACCGGCACGAGCGGCACGGCGAGCGCCAGCATCCCGGGCGGCAACTGATCGGGGTCGCTCCCCACGGCCTCGAGGAAGCGGACGACCCACGCCTCGTCCGGGATGTCCTCGCTCCACAGCGCAGTGACCTCGTCGACGAGGGCCTGCCACGCCGGAGCTTCCTCGTCTGACACCAACGCCGGTGCTTCGAGGAGGGTCAACGACCTCGTGAGGTCGGGTCGGCGGGCCGCCGCGATCATCGCGCCGAGTCCCCCGTACGAATGCCCCACGAGATGGGCGCCGTCGCCCATCAACTCGACGATGTCGTCGGCGTCGACGAGAAAATCCTCGCCGGTCGCGAACGGCGACTGCCCGTAGCCGCGACGGTCGAACACCACGAGGCGAAATCCCTCGTCGGCGAGCGGGCGCTGGGCCTCCCACTCCTCGGCGCCGGTCGCCAGCGAGCCGTGCACCAGCACGACCGCGTCCCCGGCGCCCCACTCCTCGACATGCACGCGTCCCGCTGCGGCGGTGCGCCGCAGCTCCGCAGGCGCTCGATCGGTATCGATGGTCATCGTTGCTCCCTTCATCGCGTCGCCCGAGCGGCGACGACGATGAAGAGGCGTGTGTTCGTTCCTCACGATGTGAGACCCGGACCAGCGTGCCGAGTCGATGACTAGCGTGCACGACGTGGCGACCTTTGGCGTGTTGGGTCCGATCCGCGTGGTGGGCGACGACGACAACGAGATCGTGCTGACGGGACAACGCCAGCGCCGGCTGCTGAGCGCCTTGCTCCTTCATCGAGGACGCGTGGTCTCCGTCGATCGTCTCAGCGAACTCGTCTGGGACGCCGAGGCCGCGGCAGATCCCGCGGCGCTGCAGTCGTTGGTGTTCCGTCTGCGCCAGCGGGTCGGCGACCTCGATCTCGAGTATCGGGCGCCGGGGTACGTGCTGAGAGTCCCTGACGGCCATGTCGACGTCGCCCGGTTCGAGTCACTCGTGCTCGACGCCACGGCACGCCGCGCGAACGACCCGGACGGAGCGGGCGAGCTGCTCGATGACGCCTTGCGGCTCTGGCGCGGTGACCCGTTCGACGATCTCGTCGACACCGACGACGGCCGCATCGAGATCGACCGCCTGACCGAACTCCGCTGCCGCGCGAGCGAGGAGCGGTTCGAGCTGCAGCTGGACCTCGGTGCCGCCTCGGAGGTGATCGCGCGAGTTGGAGGCCTTCACCACTCGGGATCCCTTGCGTGAGCGTCCGCGACACCTGCTCATGCGTGCCTACGAGTCGCTCGGCCGTCGCGCCGACGCACTCCGGGTGTACGACGCGTATCGACGGTTGCTCGCCGACGAACTCGGTGTGGCGCCGTCGCCGGAACTGCGGCGTCGTCACGATGCGACTTCTCGCCGCCGACGACGTCACGCTGGATCCCAGTCCGGACGTCGAGCTGCGCCTCTCGCGGCGCCGGCTGCGACGGCCGACGTCGTCGTTCGTCGGTCGCGAGGCCTTGGTCGCCGAGACGAGCGACCGCCTGTCCGACTCGCGGTTGGTCACGCTGATCGGTCCCGGGGGTGTCGGCAAGACGCGACTGGCGACCGAGATTGCGCATCGGCTCGACGCGGCAGGCCTCGACGGCGTCATCTGGTGCGACCTGACGACAGCGACCGGTCAGACGGTGGTCGACGTCGTGATCGGGGCGGCCGGAGTGGAGAGCCGCGCCGACCAGCCCGACGTCGACCGATTGGTCGAGGTGCTGCGCCACGAGCGTTGCTGTGTCGTGCTCGACAACTGCGAGCACGTGATCGACGAGGCGGCGGCGGTCGCCGAGCGTCTGGTCGAGATGACCGACCACGTCGTCGTCCTGGCCACGAGTCGCGAACGGCTCGCCGTCGACGGCGAGCGCCTGGTGACGGTGCCGCCGCTGACGCATGTCGGCGGAACGGACTCACCGGCCACCCGTCTCCTCGTCGATCGGATGCACGCCATCACCGGGCGAACACCAGGCGACGACGAACTCCGCCAACTCGATGAGCTCGCCGAGCGCCTCGACGGCCTGCCGCTCGCCCTGGAGCTGGCGGCGGCGCGCCTGCAGACGTTGACGCCCCAAGAGGTCCTCGACGGCGTCGAGGAGAGCATCGCGGTGCTGCACGGCGGGCGACGGACAGTGGATCGACATCGGTCGGTCGACGCCGCGTTGCAGTGGTCGTATGACCTCCTCGACGAGTCGGCCCGCGCAACGCTGCGCGCCGCGGCCACGTTCTCGGCCCCGTTCGATCCGGCCGACGTCGCCGCTGTGATGGACATCGACCGGCCGACCGTCGTCGACATGCTGTCGACGCTGATCGAACGCTCGATGGCACACCGCGACGGTTCCCGTCTCTACCTCCTTCATGTCGTTCGTCGGTTCGCCGAGGAGCGCACCGACGAGGCTGAACGAAATCGCTCGGCCATGCGCCTGGCGACTCGCATGCGCGACGTCGCCGCGACACTCCGGCGAGACCTGCGAACCGCTCGCGACAGCGCGCCGATCGATGAGTACCTCGTCCGCGTACCCGACTTCCGTCGAGCCATCGAGATCAGCCTCGCGGCAGGCGACGCCGACATCCCGCTGCGCACCGCGCTGTCACTGCGCGACCTGGCGATCAACAGCTCCAGCTCCGAGCTCACCCGGTGGGGCGAGGAATCCGCAGCGGCGGGCGAGGCAGTCGACCACCCCCTGACCGTTGACGGTTACGCCATGGCCGGGCTCGGCGCCTGGAAGCGTGGCGCCCTCGACGACACCCGGCGCCTGCTCGCTCGCGCCGAGGAGCTCCTCGACCGGCATGGGCTCGCCCCGACCTATGAGCTGCTCGGCGCCCAGGCGACCGAGGACCTCGCCCACGGAGCACTCGATCAGGCGATCGAGCGACTCGAGCTCGCGGCGACGCTGCCCGGGGTGCTCGAGGACCCGATCCGCCGCGCCGAGACCGTGGGAACCCTCGTGATCTGCATGGCCTACGCCCACCGTCCCGATGTCCTCGAAGTTGCCGACGCGATGGCGGCCGATCTGGCGGACGAGCCGGCCGCGATCGCGCGGCGCGTGGTGCCGGTACGCGTCGGGAGAGTGCCGGCTCGACACCGATCCGCTCGTCGCCCGTGAGCACCTGGAACAGGCGGTCGGTCTGGCGCGGGCGGGTGGCTCGACCTTCGTCGAGGGCATCGCCGGCGCATCGCTCGCGTCGCTCGACGTCCGGTCGAACGACCTCGCGCGCCGCGATCGCCAGCTACCGCTGGTTGCTGGCGCTGTGGTTGCGTGCCGGGCTGCAATCGCCGTTCTGGACCGGGATGCGATCGGTGGCCGACCTCCTGATGCGCGCCGGTGAGACCGTCACGGCGATCCGCCTGCTCGGCGCCGTGATGGCGCCCGGAACCGGACACGACGTGTTCGGCGACGACGCGGAGCGGCTCGAGTCGATGTGTCGCGAGCTCGAAGGACGCGCTCGGCCGCGACGTGTTCGACGCCGAGTTCGCACGCGGAGCCGCAGCTCGACGAAGCGGCCGCCGCCCACGAGGCGACGGCCGCTTTCGACCGACTGGCGGATCGGGCACGCTGAGCGCCGTGTCACCAGCGCGGACCGCTCGGGTCGATCCCGAGCACGCCCTTGGCCACCATCTCGTGGGTCAACGCGGCGTTGGCCGGATGGAAGCCGCCGGCGCGCACGTCCCGGTACAGGCGCTCCAGCTCGTTGCCACGGACCATCGCCGCGCCGCCGGCGACGTCGAATGCGATGTCGACGACCCGCTTCGCCGCCTCGACCGCTCGCCACTTCGCCGAGACGATCTTCGGTCCCCACATGGCGCCGTGGTCGACACCCGACACCCAGTCGTCGATGAGGCGATCGACGAGCGCCTTCGCCGGATCGAGCTCGAGGTACATCTCGGCGACCTGATGCTGCACCATCGGGTTGTGTGCGTACGTGCCGCGCGGGATCGCCACCGACGACTTGGTGGTGGCCGACTCGACGGCCAGCGTCAAGGCCCGTTCGGCGATGCCCGAGATAGACGTTGGCCATGATCGGCAACGCCCAGATGTTCATCGCGAACAGGAACAGATCGGCGTCGAAGCCGGCCGGAACGATCCGACCGATGCGAGCGTCCGGCACGAACGCCTCGTCGAGGACGGTGTCGAAGCTCTGCGTCGGTCGCATGCCGAGCGTGTCCCACTTGGGAACGACCGTGACACCCTCGGCGTCGCGGTCGACGAAACCGTGCACGATCATCGGTGCCTCGGGATCGGACAGATCGATGCCGTGCACACCGAGCACCGACCACACCGGGCCGTTCGACCCGAACATCTTCCGACCACTGAATCGATAACCGCCCTCGACTCGCGTCGCGAGCGTCGTCGACATGACGACCGGAGCGTCGTTGCCGGCCTCGGCGTGACCAGCCGCGATGATCCGACCGGCCAGTGCCTCGTCGAACATCCAGCGGCACGACGTGTCACCGAATCGTTCGAGCTCGGCGGCGATGCCGATCCAGTACGTGTGCATCGTCATCGCCAGGGCGGTCGCCGGGGCGAACGTCGCGAGCCGACGCTGGAGCACGGCGAACTCGGCGAGGTTCAGTCCCCAGCCGCCGAACTCGGCCGGCACCGCGGCGGTCAGGTAGCCGATCTCACGGAGCACCGCGAGATCCTCGTGGATGTAGGTGTTGTCGGCGTCGGCACGCTGCGCACGGACGCGGAACTGTTCGAGCTCGCTGTCGGCCGGAAGCGTGCCGCCGGCGAGAGTGGTGGTGGTGCTGCGATTGATTTCGGTGATGGTCATGGATGGCTCCTGTCCTTGATGTGAATGGATGGGGGTGAATGGATGGGCCTGATCGTGAACGGGGTTGCTCACGTCGCACTGACGTGCACTGACGGCGCCGTCAGCGAACGTCAACGGGACGTCACCGAGCGAGCGGACGATCGGGCACATGAACGCATCGGTCGTCTCCCCCAACCATCTCCTGTCCGGCAACCTCGACCGGGTCGCCGACCTCGGCACGATCGTCACGGTGTGGGCACACCCCGACGACGAGGCATATGTGGCGGGTGGACTCATGGCAGTCGCCCGCCATCTCGGTCAGCCCGTCACGTGCGTCACGGCCACCGACGGCGACTTCGCCCGGACCGAGGCCGAACGGCAGCGTGCTGCCGAAGTGCGGCGCACGGAACTGGATCGTGCACTCGGCCGGCTCGGGGTGAGCGACCTCGTGCGGTTCGGCCTGCGCGACGGCGGCTGCCAGGACGTCGCGGACGATGTCGGAATCGCCCTGATCGCCGACGTGCTCGCTTCACGCCGACCAGACACGGTCGTGACGTTCGGCCCCGACGGGCTCACCGGCCACCTGGACCATTGCGCGGTGGCACGATGGACCGCCGAGGCCGTCCGCCGCACCTGCCCGCGCGCACGCCTGCTCTGTCCGACGGCGACGCCGGACATCGTTGCAGCGGATCGTGACATCAACGATCGATTCGACGTCTACGCGCCCGGGCTCCCCACGACCCACCGCGACGACGAGCTGTGGCTCGACCTGACCATCAGCGGTCCGTGGCTCGACCTCAAGCTCGCCGCCCTTCAGGCTCACGTCAGCCAGACGGCCGGGCTCATCGACGCGATCGGGGTCGAGCGCTACCGCCGCTGGATCGCCCGCGAGCCGCTGATCTCGTTCGACGACTACTGACCACGGGCCTCCCGAAGGCTCCCGTACAGGGCGTCACGCAGGGCGACTTCGCGGGGGTCGGTCGGCAACGAGTAGCCACCCCGGTTCATCGCGTACGCGTAGCCGAGCCCGATGTCCGGGTCGGCGAACCCGAACGACCCACCGAGGCCGGTGTGACCGTATGACCTGGGTGTCGACCCGAACGGCAGGATCGGAAACGGCTTCATGAAGCCCATCGCGAAGGCGCTGTCGAGCCGGAAGATCTCATCGAAGCCCGGGGTGACGACGGTTTCGAGTTCGTCCATGGTGGCGCGGCCGAGGCCGAGTGCCGCCCCGCCGGTCGCGAGCGCGCCGTACACCTCGGCGATGGCTCGCACTTCGCCGACGCCGTTCATCGACGGGAACTCCAAGCGCAGCACGTCCGGTCGATTGATGCTCGACATGTTCATCGCGAGCGCCTTCGGGTTCGTGAATGCTCGGGCCGTCATGCTGCGCGGGTTGAGCATCGCGAGCAGCAGCCGCTTGGGCATCTGATGGGCGTGCAGGGCGGCACGGATCCTCCCGCCGCCGGAGAACGTCGCCAGCCTGTCCAGAAGCGCATCATCGGTGATGCCGATGAAGAACTGGGCGTCGAGTGGAGCGGCGACCTCGTCCGCGAAGAACGTTCCGAGGGACCTGCGGGCTGGATCGACTCGTCGGAGTAGTTGGCTCTCGTACCACCCGAGCGTCTGGGCGTGGTACCCGTGAGCCGCTCCCGGCGGCCACTTCGGGGCTTGTGCGGCGAGGACAGCACCGAGTCGCTCGGCATCCGCGATCGTCGCCAGATCGAGACGCTGGTCGATCACCGCAAGGCCGGCTTCGTGAGCCAGCAGTTGCCTGACCGTCACGCGCTCCTTGCCGTGCTGCGCGAACTCGGGCCAGTACGAGGCGACCGGCTCGTCGAGCTGGAACAGGCCTCGCGAGTGAGCGACGGCGACTGCCGCGGCAGACATTCCCTTCGTCGTCGAGAACACCGGCACCAACGTGTCGGCTTCCCATCGACGACCGCGTTGCCGGTCTCGCCAACCGCCCCAGAGATCGACAACGTGCTCACCGTCGAGGTACACGGCGACCGCCGCGCCGACCTCTCCCCGAGTGCGGAAGTTCGACTTGAACGCGTCAGCTACCGCACCGAAGCCCTCGGCGACATCGCCGCCGATCCGTACGTTCGCCGAAGAAGGAACCCGAGCAGATTGCATCGGCCGAGCGCAGATCGCAAGCCGCGTGCCGCACCGATCGATCAGTCGAGCGTGTCAGCGGGTCGCTGACCCGCCCGGACCGCCCGCCTGAACACGCTCAGCCACCGCTCGGTCGGTCGCCTCGACCGGGAACCCACCGACCTCCGGCGCTGGACAGTCGACGGCCCCACACACGGAACAGCGCCGGGTACCCGTGGGTCCGCCGATCGGTGGAACGGCGCGGTCGAAGGTCCCGACGGTGTTGTTCACCTCGTCGCCGATGGCGGAGCGTCGAGCGCGGGATCCGCCGGTTGGGCAGACGAAACGTCGCCAGTGAATTCGGAATGTTCTCGCCACGGTGAACCTCCTCACGCCGAGCATCCAGGGCTACTCCTCAGGATCACACCCGACCGGTTCGACGATCAGAGGAAAAAGTCCCAAACCGATGGAGTGGTCCGGCGAGCGGAGCACGGCGATCACTGTGTCGAGCTGCGCCGGTACTCTCGACCTTCGATGTCCGACTTCCTTGGCCAGGCCAGGCCCACAACGTCGCTGTCGGCCCTTCTCGGTCGGGCGATCGGCGATCGCCAGCCGCTCGTCGCCCCGGGCTGCTACGACGCGCTCAGCGCCCGCCTCGTCGAGCAGGCGGGTTTCGACGCCGTCTACATGACGGGATTCGGGACCACGGCCTCACTGCTCGGGCGGCCCGACGTCGGCCTGCTCGGGCTGGCCGAGATGGTCGACAACGCACGTCGGATCACGGCGACGATCTCGGTGCCGCTGGTGGCGGACGCCGACACCGGCTACGGCAACCCGATCAACGTGATCCGCACGGTGCGCGAGTACGAGCGAGCGGGCGTCGCCGCCCTCCACATCGAGGACCAGGTCATGCCGAAGCGGTGCGGCCACATGGAGAACAAGCAGGTGATCGACACCGCGTCGATGACGGCCAAGATCCGGGCTGCTGTCGCCGCCCGCAGCAGCGACGAGTTCCTCGTGATCGCCCGCACGGACTCGCGGGCGACACACGGCCTCGACGAGGCGCTGCGGCGGGCGAGCGCGTTCGCCGAGGCTGGTGCCGACATCCTGTTCGTCGAGGCGTTGCTCGGCGAGGACGAGATCGAGCGCGTGGCAACCGAGTTCACCGGGTTGCCCCTGCTCTTCAACTGGGCCGAAGGCGGCAAGACACCACCACTGACGTACGACGAGATCGCCGCGCTCGGATACGCCATGATCATCATGCCGATCGGCACGCTGCTCGCCGCGACCGCCGCCATGCAACGGTTCCTCCGCCAGCTCAAGGAGGCGGGCACGCCGGCGCCGTTCGTCGACGAACTGATGACGTTCGGCGAGTTCACGGACCTCGTCGGTCTGCCCGACGTCGTGGCACTCGACGAGGACTTCACCGACTGATCCAGCACCGTCGGCGTCACGGAGCTGTTCAGCGACGGGTCGATGTCATGCCAATCGGGTCGATGTCATGCCAATCGGGTCGATGTCATACTGGGGGATGGGGTTGGACGAGGTCGGCTATCGCCGAGCCGAGCGACGGTTGTGGGAGTCATTCGGCTTGGAACCGACCGAACAGCGGGTCCATCTGCAGAACTTGGATGTCACCGTACGGATCCAGGAGATCGGCGAGGGACCTCCGGTCGTCCTGATCCACGGAGCGTCGATCGGTGGGGCGAGCTGGGTCAACCTGGTCAAGGGCCTCAGCGGGTTCCGCTGCATCATGCTCGACCGACCCGGCTGCGGGTTGAGCGATCCGATGCCCGGCGCGGCAGGAAAGGCCGACATCGATGCGGTGAAGCGAGCAGGCGACCACCTGATCCCCGACCTGCTCGATGCCCTCGAACTACCGACGGCCGACGTCCTGGCCACGTCCTTCGGCGGATTCTTCGCGCTCCGCTCTGCGGCCGCCGCTCCGGAGCGCGTCCACCGTGTGATGCTGTACAGCTGGTCGATGGGCGTTCCGATGGACCACACCCCGTTCGTCATGCGGGTCGCCGGCATTCCGGCCGTCGGACAGATCATGGCGCGCATGCCCATCAGCCGTGCCGGCGCCAAGATGATGCTTCGCCAGGTCGGTTTGAAGGGCGCCATCGACTCGGGCAAGTTCAACGCCGAGATGCTCGACTGGTTCGTCGCGCTGTTGCGATGCACCCCGACGATGCGCAACGAGATCCGTTCGTCGCCCAAGGTGATCCAACCGATCAAGGGCATCAACCAGGAGATGCTGTTCACCGACGAGATGCTCGCCAGGGTCACCAGCCCCGTGCATTGTTTCTGGGGTGAGGACGACCCGAACGGTGGAGCGGAGACCGCGAAGCGGTTCGTGGCCCGGCTCCCCCACTGCACTCTCGAACTGATACCGGATGCCGGCCACGCCCCGTGGATCGACGAGACCGAGTTGGCCACCGCGTCGACGCGGACGTTTCTGAACAGCTGAAGGCGGTCGGCGCCCGTGCCGTCGGTACGTTGGGCCGATGAGTGACGGCGACGCGACACACGTCTTCAGGGTGACGGTCCGTGGTCAGTTCTCCGAACTCAGCGAGCAGTCTCGGGCGTTCCTGGTGCGTTCGCAGGCCGACCACGACATCTTCCTGTCCGCGTACACACCCGAGGGCACGTTCACCTACGACGCCGCGATCGCATTCTTCAACCTGCGCTATGAATTGCGCGCGTCCGGGCCTGATGCCAGCGAGCTCGTCGAGCTCGAAGCCCTCGACGAGGCCGCGCGCTTCCTGGCCACGATGGGCTTCACCTCCAAGAACCTGCGGGCGAACGCGGTCGACATGTCGACGATGACGGACAACCTTCGCCGGCTCCGCTGACCGGAGGGGACGTCGTCGTCAGCCGGGATTCGCGTCGGGGAGGGCGGTGGCGACCGTGAGGATCGGCACCGATGAGAGGAAGTGGGTACCAGCGGTGTCGGCGTCGAC
Source organism: Ilumatobacteraceae bacterium (assembly GCA_963801795.1). Lineage (GTDB taxonomy): Bacteria > Actinomycetota > Acidimicrobiia > Acidimicrobiales > Ilumatobacteraceae > Sva-07. Next base: position 22,235 of record CAWDFZ010000009.1, on the reverse strand, counting down.
GAGGCTCGACAGCCATGCGTCGATGTCGTTCCGGTCGAGCGTGCCCTTGCCGAGCGCGTAGGCACCCATGAGCTGTGCCGCCCACCAGCTGAAGTTGTTGGGGTGGAAGCGGCGATTGACGATGGTGATCGGCTGTTGAGTGATCCCGCCGAAGCCGGCCGCGCACAGCCTTCCTGGCAGGTCGACCGGGAGGTTCGGGTAGAACGCGTGGTGTTCCCACGCCGCCAGCACAGCGTTCGTGAGCGACGGATCGCCGCCGCTCCAGAACAGGGCCGCCCAATTCGTGGCGACGTTGACCAGGCGACCGCCGGATCGCGTCACCCGACGGATCTCGGTCAGTGCGCGGTCGACATCGGGGACGTATTCGAGGACCTGCACGGCGACGACGGCATCGACGGCCGCTTCGGTGATTGCCAGCTCGGCGACGTCGCCCGTCTCGATCGTGACGTTCGTCAACCCGTCGCAGTACTGCCGCGCGCGTTCAGGGCGTGGACGCCCTGCTGCGGTCCCATCCCGCCACTCGCTCGGTGTCCTCGTAGTCCTCCCATCGGATCAGGCGACCCCATCGGAGTTCGAGAAAGAGCACCGCCCGGTTGCTGTACAGGTCGGGCGCTGCGTCGTCTCCGGGCACGAAATCGTGCACGCGGAGGGCGATGCGCGTGTTCCACGGGGGCCCGTTCACGAGGATGTCCTCGACCTGGAATTGGATGCCCTCGCCGACGAAACGGTCGGCGAAGGCGGTGGCCTCCTCGATACCCCGATGGGTGACGTGGCGATGTCGTCCGCGCTGCGCTGGTCGGAACATCGTCGCCCAGGAGTTGTCGCCCGGAAACGCGAGTTCGAAGTCCGGGTCTGCCATCTCGAGCATCGTCGAGTAGTCGCCATCGTTCAACTTGGCGATGCTGCGTCGCAGCAGTCTTCGGATCGAAGCCTTGTACATCGTGTCGCCTCACCGTCATCGGAACGGACGCTAGAACGATCACTCTAGTAGACCTACGTGCCTAGCGCTAGAACGAAAGTTCTAAACTGGCGGGATGGTGGGCACCCGCGACCGGATCATCGTTGCCACCAACGAGCTGTTTCGTCGTCATGGATACAACGGCACGACACTCACCCAGATCTCCGAGGCGTCCGCTGCGACGATCGGCTCGATCTACCACTTCTTCCCCGGAGGCAAGGAGGCCCTCGCGGTCGCCGTCATCGACGCGACGGGGGCCGTGTACCGGGAGCTGTTCGAATCGATCGTCGCCGAAGCCGACGACCCCGCGACCGCGTACGTGAACTTCTTCACCGGCGCCGCTGCTGTGCTGGAGGAGAGCGACTTCATCGATCCGTGCCCCATCGGAACCGTTGCGCGGGAGGTCGCCAACACGAGCGAACCCCTCCGAGAAGCGGCCGAGCGCGCGTTCGGCTCGTGGATCGGCGCGGCGCACGCCCATCTCACGAGTGCTGGGATACCGAGCGACGTCGCCGCCGACCTGGCGACGGTCTTCGTGGCGACCGTCGAGGGCACATTCGTGCTGAGCAGGACACAACGATCGACCAGCCCCCTCATCGTCGCCGGTCGCCACCTCGGCGCAATCGTCGAACGGGCCACCGACGACGTCACTCCGGCGCGAACGTGACCGACCCCGCAGGTCCACTCGTGCGCATGGCCCCGTCGGAGTGCCGAAAGTCGCTTCAGTCGAGTTCGATGCCGTGGGTCGTTCGCAGGTGGGAGATGTCACCATGGTCGTCGCCCGTGGTCGCCGTTCCCTCGCGTTCGAACATCATGATTCGCGTGCCGTCGTCTGCGTGTGGGAAGTGCTCCACTCCACGCGGAACGGTGAACACGTCGCCGGGCAGGAGCGTCACCGTGTGGTCGCGCATCTCGATCGTGAACCGACCGGACAAACAGAGGAAGAACTCGTCGGTGTCACGGTGCGAGTGCCAGGCATGGTCGCCTTCGACCTTCGCGATTCGAACCTCGTAGTCGTTGATCCGAGCGACCACGCGCGGCGCCCACCGTTCGTCGAAGCCATCGAATGCCCCATCCAGATTGACCGGCGTGCCCATGCGGACATCGTATTTCCACAGCGCGTCGCGTCGCCGGCCGGATCGTGGTGACCCGCTGTCAGCCGCCGGGCTGGAAGGTGCCGAAGCACCAGACGTTGCCCTCGTGGTCCTTCGCCACGAAATCGCGTGAGCCGTAGTCCTGGTCGGTAGGAGCCATGAGCACCTCGGCGCCCGCGGCGACGGCACGTTCGTGCATGGTGTCGACCTCGTCGAGAGAGATGTAGACGACGGCCGGTCCGGTGTCGAAAATCGATCCCTCGGTGTGTGGCCCGAGTCCGAGTGGCGCCCCGTCCAGCGAGAGTTCGACGTACTGGATCTTGCCGTCGTCGTCGGTGTGCGCCTGCTGTTGGACGAAGCCGAACGAGTCGACGAGGAACCTGGCGCCTGCGGCGAGATCGCGGTAGTGGACAACAGGGTTGATGGTGGTGGTCATGCCCCTTCATCGTCCCAGCAGGGCAAAGTCCGACGGCGCCTGGAGCCAGCTTCGCCCGCAATCTGTAGCCCGAATCAGCCGCGACATGACTCCCAATCTGACTGCAATGTGTAGCCCAGTTTGCTTGCAACATGTAGTTCACCGACGAGCAGGCACGTGTTGCGTTGGGTGTGGACCCGACCCTGGTGCTGTCCGGTGAGCCACCCCAGCTCGTCGACGAGTGGCAGCTCGACGCCACGCGCGTGTGGAACCACGTCCGCGCCGCGGTCGACCGTCACCAAGGCACAGGGATGTACATCCTCACCGGATCCGCCACTCCGCCCGACGACACCCGCCGCCACAGCGGCGCCGGTCGCTTCGCCCGCCTGACGATGCGACCGATGAGCCTGTTCGAATCGGGCGACTCGACCGGTGAGATGTCGTTGGCGGCGATGCTCGACGGACACCGGCCGACCGCCAAACCGACCGAGGTGACGGTGCCCCGGTACGCCGAGTTGATCGTTCGTGGTGGTTGGCCGCTGAACCTGACGAGAACGGTCACCGCTGCCGCGCGGGCGAACATCGACTACGTCACCACGATCACCGAGGTGGACCTGCCCACCATCGACCCGGCCCGGCGTCATCCCCGGCTTGCACTGCGGGTCATCCAGGCGCTCGCTCGCAACATCGGGATGGACTACGTCGTCACCCGTGTCGCACAGGACGCGAGCATCGACGACTCTGACATCGCGCGGTCGACGGTGTACGACTACCTGGCACCACTGGAGCGTCTGATGGTGCACGACCCGTTGGAGGCATGGTCGTCACATCTGCGTTCGCGGGCCCGGTTGCGCACCTCGCCACGGGTGCAGTTCTGTGATCCATCTGTGGCTGTTGCTGCGCTGCGCACCGGACCAGACCAGCTGCTCGCAGACCTGAACTACTTCGGGTACCTGTTCGAAGCGCTCATCGTGCGTGACCTGCGCGTGTTCGCCGACGTCGTGGACGGCACCGTGCAGCACTACCGGGACTCCGACAATCTGGAGATCGACGCGGTCGTCACTGCCGGCGACGGGCGCTGGGCAGCGTTCGAGGTGAAGCTCGGTCAGGCCGACATCGACATTGGCTGCTGCCAACCTGCTCGCCTTCGCCCGAAAGGTCGACACGACCAAGGTCGGCGAACCGGCGACGCTCGCCGTCGTCACCTCCACCGGATACGGCTACACCCGACCTGACGGCGTCGTCGTCATTCCCGCCGCCACACTCGGCCCGTGACGCATGGCCGGTCCGAAGCGAACCTGGCCGATGGGGAGCCCCCGGCCGTGCGGCGCTCACATGGACTCGGCGAAGGCCCAGAACGGCGGTGGATACTCCGCGCTGAGCATGGGCAGGTGAGCCGTCCAGTCACTCGACGCCAGCGCAGCGACGGGACGCAGCTCGATCGCCGGGGCCGTGTTCGAGCGGATCTCGAACCCCCACTCGAATCCGAACAACGGCACGACGCGCCGCGGGTTGCCCGCGAGCACTTCGTCGATCGGCGTGGTCGCGAGAAAGCTGTGAGCGAGCCAGTCGATGGGCGCCCGATCGGCTCGCGACGGAGCGTCGAACAGCGTCGGCTCGGTCCCGTACCAGCAGTACGGCGACCGCATGTCACCGAACAACCCGAATGGATCCATCGCGAACCGTCCACCGGCCGAGCTGTCGTCCGTCGAACGCACCATCTGCACCCACCCGAACATCGCGTTGTAACCGCGTCGGGGATAGCGCACGGTCGCGGTGCAGACCGGGAAGCCGAACGCGTTCGATGCCGCCGTCCCGAAACCACTCGGGTCCTCGTTCGGAACGCACTCGACCTGCACTCGCCCCGTCGAACCACGCCACTCGAACGAGCCCTCCAGCGTCACCATCTCAGAGATCTCCTCAATCGTCCTCGTCGGCCACTCGCGCATCGTGCCCGGTGCGGGCGGGGCACGCAAGCGCTGGCACGACAGCCTGCCCGCGATGATCGCGGAGTCGATGTAGCCGATCGGTGACCCGCACCGTCAGTCGCGTTTCGTCGAGCGGCCCGCTGGTAGGTTCGGCGCGCATGGCGATGACGACGATCGCGCCGGAACACACGGCCGTCGGACGCAGGGACGCCAGTCTGTTTCCGACCCTGTGTCTGTTGTTCTTCGCATCCGGCGCTTGCGGGCTCATCTACCAGCAGCTGTGGCTCCGCCAGCTCTCGCTGGTCTTCGGTGTGACGATCTACGCCGTGTCGACGGTCTTGGCGGCCTTCTTCGGAGGTCTCGCGCTCGGCAGCGTCCTTGCCGGCCGTTGGACGGCGCGGACGACCCGGCCGTTGCACTGGTATGGCGTGGTCGAGATCCTGGTCGGCGCCCTCGCGTTGATGACCCCCGCTGCGCTACGCGCCGTGGAGCGCGTCTATGTCGCCGTCGCCGGGTTCGCGCCCGACTCGGTCGCCGCACTGACCGCCGCCCGCTTCGTGTTGTCGTTCGTCGTGCTGCTCGTGCCGGCGACTCTGCTCGGCGCAACGCTGCCGCTCGTCGCGAGTTCGAGAGCAGTGCGCGGCTCGCGAGTCGGTGAACGCATCAGCGTGCTCTATGCGAGCAACACCGCTGGCGCAATCACCGGCACGCTCGTGGCGGGGTTCTGGATGATCGGTGGTCTCGGCGTGATCTCGTCGTTCCGGGTCGCGGCGACCGTGAACGTGATCGTCGGTGTGATCGCGATCGGATGTTCGAGGTGGTACGAGAGCGACCCGGATCGTGTCGAGGTCGCCGAATCGAACGAGGGATCGGGACCGCCCGCCGATCACCTGTCCGAGCGCAACCGTCGCCTGTTGCTCGGCGTGTTCGCGGTGTCGGGCTTTGTGTCGATCGCGCTCGAGGTTGTCTGGTTCCGAGTCCTCGTGCTGTATGTGGAGAGCGACACGTACGCGTTCACGATCATGCTGGCCGTCGTACTCACCGGCATCGCCGTCGGCGGCTATGTAGCGGCGTTGGTGATGCATCGTTGGGGAGCCCGGCTGGCTCATCTCGCCGTGATCGAGCTGGCCGTCGGCATCACCGTCGTGACCTCGCTGGCGATGCTGGCCAAGTCCTTCACCGTGAACGGCCGCTACGGCGAAGCGCTCGGCAGCCTCGTCGGCCAAGACATCCGCTTCGTGACCGTGGCAGGAGTGCTGACCGTCGCGCCCACTGCGATCCTCCTCGGCGTTGCCTTCCCGATCGGGCTCGGCCTGTGGACCGCGGGCGCCGTCGACGGCGCAGAGACCGGGAGGCGCGTCGGCACGATGTATGCCGTCAACGTGGCCGCCGGCATCGCAGGATCGATCGCCGCGGGCTTCCTGCTCGTGCCGATGTTGGGGAGCCGCACCACCCTGATCCTCCTCGCCGCTGCGTTGTCGGCGAGCGGCCTCGTCCTCGTCTGGGCGCTTCCGCACTCCTCGCGCCTGCGTCCGGCGCTCGGGATCGCCGGTGGTCTCGTGTTCGTTGTTGCGACGGTGGTGGCAGTACCGGACCCGTACGCCGCCGCCCTGAGGTACCGCTACCCCGGCCAGCGAGTGCTGTGGCAGGACCAGGGGCCGCAAGCCACCGTCTCGATCCACGAGGACGTCGACGGCACGCGCGTCATGTACCTCGACGGGCTGCACCAGGCCAACACGAGCGCGGAGATGGTCGGCTACCACAGCCTGATCGGCACGCTGCCACTCGCCGTTCATCCTGACCCGCAACGGGCATTGGTGGTCGGACTCGGCGGAGGTGTGACCGCCGGTGCGCTCAGCGAAGATCCCGAGCTGCAGGTCGATGTCATCGAGCTCTCGCCGGAGGTCGTCGAGGGCGCCGGGTGGCTCGCCGCCGTCAACGGCGATGTCACGAACCGACCGAACGTCGACATTCGCGTCGACGATGGACGCAACTATTTGTTGACCACTGATCGTCGCTACGACGTGATCACCGCCGACCTGATCCAGCCCGAACATGCCGGCGCCGGCAAACTCTGGTCGACCGAGTACTGGGAGCTGACGCGCGAGGCCCTCGCGCCGGGCGGCGTGATGGTGCAATGGGTTCCTGGCGCGCGCGCAGGCGATCACACAATGATCGTGCGCAGCTTCCTCGACGTGTTCCCGTACGTCACTGCTTGGGCGGGCGGCTCGATGCTCGTCGGATCGAACGAACCGCTCAGCATCAGTGCGAGCGAGTACGTCGAGCGACTCACCGAACCCGGCACCGGCACCGCACTGGCGCAGGCCGGCATGGGCGACGTCGACCAGCTCAGGGCGATGTACACCGCGGGCCACGAGGAGCTGGTCGCGTATGCCGGTGAAGGCGCACTGCTCACCGACGACCGTCCACGCCTCGAGTTCTGGAAGTCGACGCGAAGCGATCGTCCGCTCGACCTCGCCGGCCTGGAGGGCGGCGACGCCGACGACGTGATCGGACCCTGATGGCGGCTCGACTCCCACGGCGATGATGGCCCTGTGGACCGACGCTGGTCTGTCCGTCGTAGGTTTTCGTCGGTGGCCGGCCCGACTGACGACGAAATCAAAGGCATGTACATCGGCGACCTTCCGATTCACGATGACGTCGTGCAGCTGGTCGAATACCAGTCGGTCTGGTCGGAGCAATTCCAGCGTGAGGCGGGACGGATACACGTCGCGCTCGGTTCCCGAGCGCTCAGCATCGACCACGTCGGGTCGACGTCCGTTTCCGGGTTGGCTGCGAAGCCGATCATCGACATTGCGCTCACGGTCGCTGACTCGACCAACGAAGCGGCGTATGTTCCCGACCTCGAGGCTGCCGGCTATCAGCTGCGGATACGTGAGCCAGACTGGTTTGAACATCGGCTGTTCAAAGGTCCTGAAGTCGACGTGAACATTCACGTGTTCAGTCGCGACTGCGTCGAGGTCGAGCGCATGATCGTGTTCCGTGACCGGCTCCGCAACAACGAAGACGATCGGCACCTCTACGAGCGCACGAAACGCGACCTGGCGGGTCGACGCTGGAAGTACGTCCAGCACTACGCCAACGCCAAATCAGAGGTGATCGCCACGATTCTGAGGCGCAACGAAATCGGCAACGACCGACCAGCGTCCAAGTAGGAACGCCAGCGACGAACGGGTGACCACAGCAGCAAGGCAGCCGAGTGCCACCCGTGATCGGGCGAGTTGGGACGGGTTGTATGCGGTTGTCGTTCAGTCCGATCGGAGTGCAGTGATGACTGCTTCGAAGATGTCCCATTGGGTGCCGGCGATGTTGTTCCAGTCGGCGGATGCATCGTCGGGCGGGGGTTGGACGCCGAGGATCGTCACGATTGCGGCGGCGCGGACGTTGCGGGCCTGGCACACCGCGAGGAGCGCGGCGATCTCGCTCTCGACGACCGTGATGCCTTGGTTGATGCAGTGGTCGACCTCTGGTTGTGTTTGCCGGAACACGGCGGGGATGGTCCAGCTGATGTGTCGGCGTGCATGAGGTTGAACCGTGCGGGCAGCGGCGAGCAAGGTCTCGGTGAGGGATTCGTCGGCGTCGACGGTGTCACCTGGTGGGAGATAGTGGTCAGAGATCCCGTCGTCGCGTACCGCGGTCTCCACGACGGCGAGATCACCGATGGCGATGTCGGGTCCGAATCCTCCGGCGGTGTTGAGGATCACGAATCGTTCGGCACCGCCGAGGGCGATTTGGTTCTCGACCTGGCCGACGAACGCGGTTCCCGCGCTCATGCAACTGACGGCTACCGCGGGGTCGTCGACGGTGACGAAGTAGCGGCCGTTGCCGACTGCCATTGCTGGGTCCTCGACGAACCGGGGATCTTCGGCGAGCCGGTTGGCATAGACCGGCTGAAAGACGAACACCAACGATGTCGGGAGCCGCCCCGGCGCCCATCCGTTGCGTTTGGCACCGTCGAGGAACGTCGCCGCGTTGTACGTCGACTCGGCGAGGTGCTTGTCGACGCGGGTGGACGCGTCACCGGCAGACGCTGGGGGCTCGCAGCCAACACCGCACGACGGATACGCGCCCAGGACGCAAATCCGTGCTCGCGGGCGATCACGAACTGTGCGTCGGACAACCGGGCACCGGCGTTCCCGTCGAGGCGTGCCAGCGCAGCGTGATCGCCGTGACGGGAGTCGGCGAGTAGGTCCTTGGCTTGACGTTTCAGCTGGTCGAGATCGGGCCGAGCCGGCAACGTTCGGGTGACGGAAGTGGATGGTGACATGGCTATTCCTCCAGCGCCTGCGACCCGCATCTCAGGCAGAGGAACGCCGTATGGACGTTCGATCGGTTCTGGGTTGGACTCAGTCCTGTCCGCGGGTCCGGCGGCGCACCCATGCGCCATCGCTCACAGTAGACCGCCCACGACACCAGGGCGCGCAAGTTCCGGCTCCGTTGTACCTCGCACACAAGATTCGGTGTGACGGGGCGCCGGGCGGTCGACACGGTCGCCTTCCGCACGTGGCTGCCGCTCGGAACCGGTAATCCCAGACCACTTCGGGCCGGTGTTTTCCAGTGCCCCTGGCAGGAATCGGACCTGCGACACACGGTTTAGGAAAGGACCCCCGGCCGTCCAGCCGGTGTTGGCGAATCCGTCAAAGCCCGTGGAATAAGGGCTTCCGGGAACGGGCGGTGCGCGGAGTGACGTCGAATCCGGGTAGTTCCGCCGCGTTTGCTACCCAGACGCTACCCACGTCGACGGAGCGGATCGCACCTCGGACGTCCGACATGCAGCGATCGCATCGTCTGAATCGCGTCGGCAGCGAGGCGCCGGCCCAGCGTGATCCAAAACGGGTCTGAGACAATCGACCCTCGCGATTATCGAGCACGGAATAAGGGCCGAACTCGCATGCGAACACGAGCCGTCGAATCGGGACTACGTGCGTCGGTATCGGGCGATTCCGCGCCTGCCCGGCTACCTGCTAACGCTTGCGTCGAGCGTCCAAACCGAGCATTCGGTGCGGCGGTCGTCGGGATGGTTTCGACACCGTTTTCTCGGTCGCGCCGTTACACCAGGTCGCCGTCGCAGTCACCTGCACGAGCGCCATCGAGGTGCGGCGACTCGGCAGGACGGGTGACCTCGATCTGCAGCGCTGGATCGGCAGCGATTGAAGCCGTATGGACGCCACTGGCGCATTCCGCTACCGCCACGCGCACAGAAACATCCGATCTGGAAGTGTCACCAAACACCAACGATGGCGCTGAGGCATTCCAACCTCGGCTGGATTGGCCGACGCCCTCGATCGGTGCCGGAGTGCATGGTGGGCAAGGGTTGACCAGCGAAACCGACTCAAGGCCGGTTGCGGCCGAGTCGATCGTGACTCGAGACCCAATCGCCGTGTACGACCGCGCTGCTGAGGGAGATCTCGCCCGCCAGGACCACCCCGGCGCAGATCTCGGCGAACTTGTCGACCTTCCCGGCGCCGTAGCAGCCGAGCATCTCGAGGCACTCGCGCTGCGTCGACAGGCCCGTACCACCGCCATAGGTGGCAACGATGAGGGATGTCAGCGTCACCGACCAGTAGTAGTCGCCGTTCGGCAGTAGGTCCGCATAGGTCAGGCTGGCGTGTGACTCGGCGACGTTCGCTGCATCCTGCCCGGTGGCGATGAACAGGGCCGCGAGCGTGTTCGCCGCGTGCGATCCGTTCGACGCCGCTCCGGCCATGAACGCACCGACGTTTGAGATCTGCCTCATGCGGAACAACTGTGCGCTCTCGACGCCCATTTGCTTGCGGAGCACCTCGTTCGGAATGACCACCTCGGCGACCACGCGCTTGCCGCGGGTCTGCAACATGTTGATCTGGGAGTGCTTCTTGTCGGTGTCGATGTTGCCCGACAGCAAGAATTCGGGGTGAGCAGGATGGTGGTCACGGATCCATTCGCAGGCGGCAAGCGTGGCCTTGCCGGTCATGTTCTGGCCTGCCGCGTCGCCCGTTGCGAAATTGAACCGCAGATACCGCAGCGATCCCACCGCATACTGACCGATACCGAGCAGGTGACCGGTGTGTGTGGTCGACTCCGCTGCGGCGCGGACGTCGTCCAGATTGTCCTCCACCCAGTGACCGAAGTCGCGAGCTGCGAGCGCGTCGGCCAGCATGAACACCGGCGCCCGCTGCATGGCGCCGTCCACGACGGTCGTCTTCACGCCGCCGCATTCCGAGAGCAAACGCATGCCCCGGTTGTAGCTCGCGACCAACGTGCCTTCCGTTGTGGCCAGCGGAACGACGAACTCTCCATTCGCATGCTCACCGCGGATGAGAAGCGGGCCAGCGATGCCGATCGGTACCTGGGCGACGCCGATGAAATGCTCGATGTTCCCTGGAAGAACGGCCGCATCAAAGGAGTAGCGGGACACGTGATCGAGCTCCACGCCGGTCTGCGCTCGAACGAACTCCTGGCGAGCGGCGATGACACCGGCGCTGATGTCGGGTGCTTCTCTCGGGATGTGTGCGCGGGGTTCGGACGGGTCGTTGAACATACGGACCTCACTTCTGGAAGGTGTCGCTCGCAATTCTGCCCGCTATCACCCAACCACCAGGATCGTCGTTCGATTCGCCGCGAAGCGGTCCCGCCTGGCCACCGCCGGCGCCTCTACGACGTGCCGGCCGAATCGCCGACTACACGACGTCAACACGCTCCCGCCAAGTGCCCGCTCGGCGTGCAGTCAGCAACTGAGTTCACCGCTGAGAGCAGCCGATGCGGAATGTCACCGAACGCGGGTCGGAGACGCGATTGCCGAGTGCTCGGCTTGGGTAGATATGAGCGGGCCGTCCGACGGTCGAGATCGGATTGCCGAGCGGCGATACCGGGTGCCCAACGACGGCACTTTGATGTCGGCACGTTCACCAGGGTCGACGAACGTCACGGGGCGTTGGTCAAGCCGTTCGCACTCACCCTGTGACGGTCGCGACGAAAACGTGGAACCCGTCGAGCTCGGTCGGTGCGCCGCCGTGGTAGCCGCCCAGCACGCGCACGTCGGTGAAGCCGACCGAGGTGAGCAACGACACGATCTCGTCGGAGACGTACACGTTCGAGACGAGGGCATGGGTCTCGTGCGCGACGAGCTCGTCGCGCTGCCATTGCCACGCCTGCAACTCGCGGGTCACGGAACGATCGGCCGCATCGACGGCCGCGATCCGGTGGCGCAGGGCGTAGTGGAAGCCGTCCGGGCCGAGTCGGCGGTCCTGGCTCGGTGGTGGTGTCTCGTCGGCCGGCCGGGGTCGCCATCGTCGCCAGAGATCGTCGTCGAACTCGCCGACCTCGTAGTCAAGCGCCAGCACGCCGCCGGGGAGCAGGTGGGCGCGGAGGCGTCGCAGGCCTTCGGTGTCGTCGGCGCGGCTGCCACCCAGCCCGAACGCGCCGCAGTTGATGATGGTGCGGTAGCGGCGCGGCAGATCGAGCCGGTGGGTCGGTTGCACGTACAGGTTGGGCTCGCAGCCGACCGTGCGGGCGGCGACTCGGCAGGCCTCGATCATGTCGGCCGACGCGTCGACGCCGTCGACGTCGAGTCCGTCGGCCGCCCACGGTACGAGCAGCCGGCCGCTCCCGCAGCCGACATCGAGTGCCGGCTGCCCGGATGCGACGTAGGACCGGAAGAACGCGATCTCGGGTCCGCCAAGATTGAAGTTGGCCCACCAGCGGGCGATCAGACCGTGGTGCCAGGTCGTCGCCGTGGTCGAATCGCGGCCGCGAACGTCGCCCATCGGCACACGCTAGACGCCCGCAACCTCGGACCCGTCCTGGTGATCTCGGCATCTCCGGTGGCCCAGGTCGCGAGGAACTCGTCGTCTTTCGGCCAAGCCGACCCAGCCGTCGCCGATGCCGCCGGCACCACCCAACTCGGGGAGTCCTACCTCGCCGAGGGACCGCGCTGGTCACTTCGACCGCTCGCGGAGGCCGGCTGACCAGCGTGCCCCACGTTCCCAAACACCGCTGACACAGCAAGAGGCGTCGGGATTGTGCGGTGCGCTGCTCGGGCCGCGATGCGGCGCGGTCCACCCGCCGGCGACCGGGGCTATCGAGCGCACACTATGCGCTGATCCGGGTGACAAGAAATGCCGGCTCTGCGCTGTCCACGCCTTGATCAGTAGCGGTTGTTCTGGGTGGGCGAACAGACCGTGCGCGAGCTGACCGAAGTTTCGCTCACCTCGCCAAAGCCTCTCTCGCAACTCAGCGCCAGCACGACGGCCGCAAGGCCATCAAGATCATCAACCAGGCAGTTCGGCGCTTAGGCCAACCGATCGAAGTAGCCCGTGGCGCTCGGGTGAGCGGCGGTCAGCACGTGGAGGGATCCGGTTTGAGGATGGTCAAGATCGTCAGACTCGGAAAGCTCGCGCCGATGCCTTCCACGGGAACCCCGAAGTGGGACGTGTGGCCCGCGGGGTTGATATATGGCGGGCACGGCCAACCCGTATCGCCGGCGTGAGCCGTGATCGTGTAGGACGCCGCCGGCTCGAGCGCGAGTCGCGCAACTCCTGCCGCGTCCGCTCCGATGAAGTAGCCCGTGGCGCACGTTGGGTCCGCCGTGCGGTTGCACCACAGCAAGCCGGTGCGCGGAATCGGGAGTCCGCCCTGATCCACGATCTTGAAGCCGACGGTGTTGGGCGTGGGGAAATAGCCGGAGACGTCGGCGAGCAGGTTGGCGGTGCCGTAGACGTAGAAGCAGATCCTGCCGGTCGCCGACACTGGGGCGATCACGGCGTTGGCGATCGTCTGGCCGGCGACGAAGTTCAGATTCGAGGCGTCCGGTCTCGTTCCGCACGGGAACACGGTGACGTACCCGCCGCCGACCGCCGGGTCCTCGCTATCGGTCACGGTGACGTTCAACGCCAACGCTCCGATCACTGGGCCTCCGGCGAAGATCGGTGGCACATCGGGACTGACGATGACGGGGGTGGCGGCGGTTCCTGGCAGGCCGGCATGGTTGAGCACGGAGAGTTCCAGAACGGTTCCGGTGCCCGCGGCGTTGCCGACCTTGGTCGTGAAGCGAGTGTTGAGCAGCCGTGACGGGGCCAATGAGACGAGTCCGCTCGCGGTCGGGAAGTAGCCCGACACGTCGGCCAACAGATGTGCGGTGCCGTAGAGGTAGAAGCACACCGTGCCGGCGGCCGATACCGGGGCGATCACCAGGTTCGGAACGGTCTGGCCGGCGACGAAGTTCAGGTTCGAGGCATCGGGTCGGGTGCCACACGGATACACGGTCACGTAACCGCTACCGGCGACCGGGTTCTCGCCCTCGGCGACCGTGACATTGAGCGCGACCGCGCCGACACCACTCGCGGGGAGACCGCCTCTGCCCAACACCGACAGTTCGAGCGGAGCAGCCGTGCCGGTCGCGTTGCCGACCTTGCCGGTCGCTCGCGTGTCCAGGACTCGGGCCGGTGTCAACGTCGTGAAGTCGCTCCCAGTCGGAAAGTAGCCCGACACGTCCGCCAGGAGATGCGCTGTGCCGTAGACGTAGAAACAGATCGTGCCGCCCGCCGACACCGGCGCGATCACGGCGTTCGGCACCGTCTGTCCAGCCGTGAAGTTCAGGTTCGAGGCGTCGGGACGGGCACCACACGGAAACACCGTCACGAACCCGCCGCCCACCGTCGGGTTCTCACCCTCGGTCACGGTCACGTTCAACGACACCGCGGCCACCCCGGATGCCGGCAGCCCACCCTTGCCGAGCACGGAGACTTCGAGCGCCGCGGCCGTGCCTGTCGCATCACCGACCTTGGACCCAGACCGCGTGTCCAACACCCGCGCTGGAGTCAACGGAACAAACGACGACACACGCAGCGACCGCGAAACCGACTCCGACACTGGCGACTCGGCCCGTGTCGAGACCGCCCCCGATCCGAGCACCGTCCCCAGACTCACCGCGACCACGACCACACGACACGCCCACCTCATTGTCATGGGCGTTGACTCAAGCCGAAACCGACGTGCAATGCAAGCCAGAATCACCGATGTGAACGGGAATCTCGTCGCCTCCTCAACGCGCTAGCTGCCGAGGCAGGCGCCGACGTCGCCTTGGATGGTGAACGAGAACTCGCCGGCTGCGAGGAGCTCGCTCGCGGTCATCGTCCAGACTGGGTACCCGCCTGGTGTTCTGTTGCTGTCGCCGTTGAGGAACGACCCGTCGGCGCAATGCGCAAGGCTGGATATGTCATAGGTGAGTGCCGGGTTGACGTGTACGCGTATCACACCGTCGGGACCGGGGTGGACGAAACCGCTGTCGGGCGAGCAGCCGAGGTGTTGTTGGGTGGTCGGGTAAGTGGGCGGGAACAGCGGGTCATATCCACATACGTCGACGAACGTCTGGGAGTCGGTGAGCGGGTTGCCGGCGTCGTCGAACAGATTGATGACCGCCGAGGGCAGGTCGCTGGGGCAATCCCCCGGGTTGGGTCGGACGATCGCGAATGTCGCGCCGTCGATACTCCCGCCTGCGGACACGTCCTGTGCGTCAGAATGATGGAACGGGGTGCCGTCTGACTCGGTGCTCGGGCACGGCCAGTTGGTGTCGTAAGCGAACGCGTTGACTGCGTAGCCCTGGTCGGCGGGAAGAACGATCTGGACGACTCCGTCGCCGTCATCGTCGATGCTCTCGATCGACTCGGCACAATCCGGCGCGCCCGACACCACACGACACGCCCGCACTCCCGACGTTGCAGCCGGGAACGGCTGGCCGATGCCGTCGAGGACCGTCACCGTCATTGATGCGCCGACGACGGGGGACTCAGACGTTGTCGGAGCGGTCGTGTCGTCAACGGGAACCGACGTCGTCGCTGCAGGAACGGATGTGGTGGCCACGGACAACGTGGTCACCGGCGTTGACACGGTGGTCACGGCGGGAACCAGGTGTTCGCCGCGGTCGAAGGCGGCCACGACCCTGAGCGCGGCGACCCCGACCACCACGACGATCACCACCGCGGTCACTCGGACGATCCCGCGGCGGCGGCGCCGAGAGCGGATCCTGCGCTCGAGCACCGTCGCGTCGAGCGCGTGCCGCGGGCTCGCCGCCGCGGATCTCAGAAGTTCATTCAGGTCATCCATCGTCGGCTCCGAGACCGGCCGATCGCAGGGTGGCGATTCCCTGCGCAGTGAGCGCTCTCACCGTGCCTTCCGCGGATCTCATCGCTGCCGCCGTCTCCTTGACGTCGAGTTCGAGGTAGTAGCGGTGAACGATGGCCTCTCGCTGACGCGGTGTCAGGGTCGCCAGAATGCGACGCACCTCGAAGTTCGGGACCGGATCGGCCTGACTCCAACTCGACACGGGTCCGAGACGCGAGTGCGCTCGCCGCTCGGCGAACCGTCGGCGCCACCACGAGCGCGCGAGATTGAACCCGATCCGGATCACGTACGACTCCGGATCCTCCAGCTCGCGAATGTGGTCCCAACGCTCCACTGCACGACTCAGCGCGTCCTGGGCGAGATCCTCGGCCAGATCCGCGTCGCCGTACATGATGCCGAGCGCACCGACGAGCTTCGGATACATCGTCGAACAGAACCGGTCGAGTTCGTTCTCATCGGTCATCGGACGCGACGGGGCACCGTCGAATCTGTCCGAGCCGGCCCGGGCGATCAGCCGAGCTCCCCTGACCCGAATGTGCTGGTGATCGGCGAACCGTAGTTGACGAACCTGCTCACGAACTGCACCAAAGACGTCCTAAGCGAAACCGAGGTGTGGGGCGTTCTTGTTGCGCCTCCGACCGATGACGGCTCGATGGGCGACCAACCAGAGGGGACCGCCATGAACAGACTCACTCGTTGCCTGATCGTCGTACTCGCGTTGTTGGCGCCGCTCATCCACGCCACACCGACGGCCGCGGCGCCGCGGCTTGCAACGGCGTACCCGGTGATTGGCCGGGTCGTCGACGGTGATGGCCGAGTTCAGCGCCCCTCGGAGCTCGTCGCCTGTCCGATCGTCGGAACAACGCCCGACTGCGCACACAGAGTCGCGGCAAAGACTGGGCCGCTTGGGTTCGCCGTGTTGAAACTGAACAAGGCAGTGCGGTATCGCCTCCTCGCCGCGGTTACGAACCCCAACCCGGCCTGGGCCTGTCCAGGCCTGCCCTTCGAAGGCGACGTCGTGTATCTGAGCAATGAGTCATTCGACGGCTCGCCCCGCGAACTGCCCCAACTGGCCACGTTCACCATCGTCGAGCCGCGACCGGGTGACTGCGCGCCGATCACCGTGACCGACGAAGCGGGCAATCCGCTCCAGGGTGCTGGCGTGTTCATCAACAACGATTCCGGGAACGGGCCGACCGACGCGAACGGAATCATGACTGTGAAGGTGGCCGCGGGCGCTACCTACGAGATCCGTGCCTACCTTCCCAACAGCGGCTGGCCGTGCCCGACGAACATCCAACCAGATGGCAGCACGTACCACTTCTCCGACACCCGCACCGTCACGGCCGAACAACTCCTTACTGGCACGACCACATTCGTGATCCACAAACCAACGCCGTACGACTGCGTGAACGTCCACATCACCGACGATGCGGGTAACCCGGTCCCGAACGCCGGACTATTCGTCGACGACGGCTTCGGCCCCAGCCCTGCCGACGCGAACGGAACCATCCGACTCACCGTCACTCCCGGCACCAGCTACCAAATCGGCGCGTTCGTCGCCAACACCGGCTGGCCATGCCCCGCCTTCACGTCACCGGACGGGAACACGTTCCACTTCTCCGACACCCGCACCGTCACGGCCGACGAACTCGTCGCCGGGCAGACCTTCGTCATCCGCAAACCCGAAGCGAGCGAATGCGTTCCTCGGCCGACCGGGGCGATCCGAATGCTCGACGAATCCGGCGCGGCCCTCCCGCTGGCGATCGTCTCGTATTGCGAGTACGACCCCGCCGCACCCCCGTCGTACCCCAACGACCCGAACACGGACTGCTCCCGTGGCGGCGGGTTCCGCGGGCCCGACAGCGACGGCGTCATCCGGATACCGGTCACCGATCCCGGCTCGAACATCGACATCACCGGCTTCCTGTCCTGCACCGCCGGCGGATTCCTCTTCGGAGACTTCAACACCCGGACACCGAACGGATACACGTTCTGGAGAATCAACGCCAACGACCTCCTCTCCAACAGCCTCGACCTCAAGATCCTCGGCGACACCAGCACTTGCCTCGCGCCGGTGGCCCCAACGTGAGGATCGCCGAGAGACGCACATGTGGTGTTCGCTACCCTTCGCACACTCGAATAGACGGAAGGCACCGAACGGCGTGAACAACAAATGGTGGGTGGGGGCGGCGGTCGCTGTGGCAGCGGCAACCGGTGTGGTCGGACAGTACGGGGAGGTGGGCGCAATCGGTGAGACGGGACGGATCAGCCTCACCGATCTGCCGTTCCGCATCATCGACACCCGAGGGGGTGCAGGGATAGCCGCGGGGACAAGTTTCGTGCTGCCGACGGGTCTTCTCACGGTGACGGCCAAACCGAGGGCAGATGGCGCTGGGGAGGCCGACGTGTACCCGTGCGGCGCAACGCCCGACGCCGAGCCGACCTTCCGGTTCGACGATGACGGATTCGTCACCCGGTCGATCGTGGCAGGCGCCGCGCTGTGCATACGCCCGAGCGTGACCGTCGACCTGCTCGTCGACGTCTCCGGAACTCTTGCGGATCCGTTCGTCGGTGGGTTGCAATACGAGCCGCTGCCGACACCCGAACTCGCTGTCGCGTCGGAATTCGGCTCCGGCACGTCGCCGATTCCACGCCGGGATTCCCTGCCCGCCTCGGCCTCCGGCGCCACGTATTCGATCGATCTGCTCGGAGATGCTGCGAGTTACGCCATCATCCACCCTTGCGGCCAACCGACACTGCCACCGCACATCAGCGTCGAGGCCGGCGGTTCCGGAGTCGGGATCGCGAACATCCCGCTCGGGCCCGGCCAGCAGGCGTGCCTCACGACCGGCGGCTCCGGATTCGTGGCGGTCACGTTGCTCGGGGTGCTCAACACGACGGGGCCCGACCCGACGCGATTGCCGCCCGGCACGACGAGTCGGTTGGCGAGTGTTGCTGCGCCGGGGTTCGTACCGATCACACCCGACCGCGCATTCGACACCCGATCCGACCCGAGCGGCAAGCTCCTGCCGAGCGAGGTGCTCGAAGTCGATCTCACCGACTACCTCACGCCGTCGTCGACCGCAGTCGTGATGAACGTGACGGTCACCGGCGCCGAGTCCGACGGCTACCTCACGGTGTGGCCATGCGACGAGGCCCAGCCGAACGCGTCGAACCTCAACTTCCAGGCCGGTGTCGATGTTCCGAACCTCGTCACGGTTCGGCTGGCAGTGGACGGGACGATCTGCATCAACGGGTCGGCCACCACGCACGTGTTGGGTGATGTAGCTGGCACCTACGAGTTCGGCGACGGGATCGGCTCGACACCGATCAGCCCGGTGCGGATCATGGACACCCGCAACGGTCTCGGCGCCGCCGCCGTCGGAGCGAACTCGACAGTGCAACTGCAGGTCGCCGGTCGCGGCGGCGTCCCGGCGTCGGGTGTCGAGGCGGTGACGATGAACGTGACCGTCACGGGCAGTCAGGCCGACGGTTACCTCACGGCGTGGCCCTGCGATCAACCTCAGCCGAACGCGTCGAACCTCAACTTCCGGCGAGGTGTCGACGTGCCCAACCTCGTGACGGTCAAGCTCGCCGCCAACGGATCCGTGTGCATCTTCTCGACGGCCGCGACGCACGTGCTCGCCGACGCGGCGATGTTCTTCTCATCGGCCTCGACCGGCGGGTTCATCGACGTGACTCCCGTTCGCGTTCTCGACACGCGCGCCAGCTCGCAGCCGGCGAGGGCAAGCCTCAGCGCCGGCTCATCAATCACGCTGCAGGTTTCCGGTCGTGCTGGCGTGCCAGCGACCGCAGCGTCGTCAGTGACGATGAACGTGACCGTTACGAACACCGAGGCCGACGGCTATCTCACCGCATGGCCGTGCGACCAGCCACGTCCGGAGGCGTCGAATCTGAACTTCCGGCGCGGCGCGGACGTCCCCAATCTGGTGAGCGTGAAGCTGGCGGCCAACGGCACCGTCTGCATCTTCTCGACCGCGCCGACCGACGTGCTCGCCGACGTCGCCGGTTACACGACCGACGTCCCAGTCTCGTTCTGGGACGTCGTCATCGC
This sequence comes from Ilumatobacteraceae bacterium, assembly GCA_963801795.1. Taxonomy (GTDB): domain Bacteria; phylum Actinomycetota; class Acidimicrobiia; order Acidimicrobiales; family Ilumatobacteraceae; genus Sva-07. Next base: position 2,641 of record CAWDFZ010000009.1, on the reverse strand, counting down.
GTAGCGGCTCAGAACAGCCCGCACACCAGGGAACAGTTCCGGATTCGTGCCGTTCGACAGACACGGCAGCCTCCGACTCCCCGCGGGCTTCGACGGCATCCAGCGTCAAGACAAAATGTCACCGATCGCCGATTTGGATGCGCACACTTTGCCGGATGCGGTCAAGACGACGAGCGCCGCAGTGCCGGCGATGTGCGGGCCGCTCGCAACACTTCAACGACAGTCGTCAACAGATGTTGACGATGCGCGATCCGATGCGTAGCCTCAGGCGGTGGACATCGAGGCGAGCGCCCGCAAGCACGGTGTCTCCGATGACGACATGCTCCATGCACTCCGACACCACTGGCGAGGCTTCGAGACCGACGATCCCGACGTCACGATGTTCATCGGACCGTCTGCGAACGGCGAGCCGTTGGAGGTTGGTGTTGTCGATGATGCCGACGGCGTTGCGATCATTCATGCAATGCCGGCTCGATCCAAGTTCCTGAAAGGTTGGTGGACACCATGACGACACACGCGACAGCGCGGCGGCGCGCTCGAGCGTTGGGCCGACGAGGTCGACGCCGATGACCTGGTCGCGGCGAAGACCGCAGCGCTTCGGACCATCGCAGAACTCACGGAACAGCGAGACGACATCGACACGGCGTTGCTCGACGCGATCCGCGATGCTCGCAGGGCTGATCGATCCTGGTCGGAGATCGGAGCGATGCTCGGCGTGTCCAAGCAGGCCGCCCAGCGCAAGTACTCCGCCAAGATCTCGGCGTAATCGTCCGCCGAGGTCGAAGGATCAGGCGCACACTTCGCTCACCCGATCCGATCGAACGACCGCTCGCATACCGGCGAAGTAGGTCATGTCCAGATCGATTTCGCCCAGCGCATATTCACTTCGGGGCCGCAGGCACTTCGGTAGTCGCCCGACGGCCCCTGCGATCTCGTTGTCGTGGGTTACGATTTCGGGATGGCAGAGAGCGCCGAGTTCGTCGTGACGGCGGCCGAGATGGACAAGCTGAGTCCGCAGCAACACGCTGACGCTGTCGCTGCGGCGACGGCACACTCGTGGGACGAGGTGCCGGAACCGTTTCGGTCCGAGGTGCTTGCGACGGCTCGCACCCTTGGCGAGCAACGCCGCAAAAGTGGCTGAACACCAGGTCCGGTTCACCGAGGAATTCTTCGACCAACTCGAGCTGCTTCCAACTGAGCGCGGCGCCGATGGAACGCCATCGGTGACGGACTTCTTGCTGTTGGAGCTTCCGTCCGTTCGTGATCAGCTGGCGACGGACTTCGTTGGAAGCACCCTGGGCACTGACGATCCCGATATCAGAGTGTTCATCGGCGCAGGAATCCTTGTCGGTCGATTCGCGGTCTTCGGAGTGCTCGACGGGGACATTGTTGAAGCATTCTGGGTCACGATCGACGCCGACCCATTCGACGAGCGGCGCGGGTAGCGGACGCTCGCCGTGCGAGCCGGCTCAGGCTCCGAGGGCGCTGGTGACCTGACTCGTGAGCAACGGCGGGTCGCTGTCGACCCAGTGCGAATACCGCGCCAGCGTGAACGCGGTGGATTCGTGGCCGAGCAGGCCGCTGACTGTTTGTGGTGCGACATTCTGGGCGAGCAGGCGGGTGGCGAACGTGTGCCGCAGGGTGTGGGGCGTCCAGTCGATGCCGCCGAGCACTTCTGCGAGTTGCGGGCGGAGTTGTCGGCGTATTGCTTGCGTGAAGGTCTCCGGATCGGCAAGCCCACCGGTGCGTCCGTAAAACAACAGACCGTTGATCGGGGCGACGCCATGGTGTTGCCGGTAACGCTTCACCGCCGCCAGGGTCCGGTCCGGGATGACCACGGTGCGACGGGATCGTTTCGTCTTCAACCGCTTGTCGACCAGGACACCGGACTCCACGCTGATCCCGGTGGTCACCTTCAAACGATTCGACGCCTCGTCGATCATCGTGGACTTCACCGCCAGGATCTCCCCACGACGCAGCCCGCAGTCCAATCCGATCAAGACCGCCAACGCCCACGGCTCATCCTCGATGTGTTCCACACACCACGCCGCCAACGCGTCCGCCTGCGACGTACTGAACACCACCAACTCATCGGCGCCCTCGTCGCGTGGACGGGCGACCTTCTCGGCGTCGCGGACCGGGTTGGATCGCAACAGGTCATCGTTGACCGCGGTGTTCATCGCCAACGACAACGTCGACATCACATTACGGATCGTCTTGGGTGACAACGTGCGCGCCCGCTTGCCCGACGACGGATACCGAACCGGTGCCCCGCTGTCCGTACCGAGCGCTGCACCGGCACGGTGGATGACGCCGGTGTTGAACAGCTTCTCGCCGAGCGCGGTCACATGACTCGGTCAAGCTCACCCAACTTGATCCCAGCCAGGTTCGGGGCCAGATGCAACCGCACATGCCGCTCCACGATGTCGGCCGAGGAATGACGATCCCCGCGGCCGTAGCTGTGCCGCACGCAGCTGCGCCCAGTCGGTGATCCACTCGCCGGCATCAACGGTCTGGCGATGAGTCGCCAACACCGGCGACGACCGAGCCGCATCACGCTTGGTTTCGAACGGGCCATCAAACCACTGCCGGCGCACACCGTTTGCGGAACGGGCCGTGGTGGGTTCGAATCCCTCCGGTT
>CAWDFZ010000008.1:0-32057 GCA_963801795.1 Ilumatobacteraceae bacterium | reverse complement strand
GAGGGTCGTGGCGAAGATCGGCACCACGTCGATCACCGACGACCGGGGTGCGATCGACGGCGAGGCGATCACCAAGCTGTGCAGCGAGGTTGCGGCGTTCCGCGCCGAGGGGCACGAGATCATCGTCGTGTCGTCGGGTGCCGTCGCAGCGGGGGTGCTGGCGGTCGGGCTGCCGAGCCGGCCGAGCGACATGGCGACCCTCCAGGCGATCTCCGCGGCGGGGCAGGGACGGCTCGTGGAGGCGTACAACGCGGCGCTCGCCGAGCACGGGCTCGTCGCCGCGCAGGTGTTGCTCGATCCGTACGACTTCGTCGACCGGACCCAGTACCTGCATGCCCGGCGGACACTCGTGCGTCTGCTCGAGCTCGGCTGCGTCCCGGTGATCAACGAGAACGATGCGATCGCCAACCACGAGTTGCGCTACGGCGACAACGACCGCCTCGCCGCGCTCGTGGCGAACTCGGTCGGCGCCGACCTCCTCGTACTGCTCACCGACACCGACGGTGTCTACACCGCCGACCCTGGCCGCGACCCGTCGGCCCGGCTCGTACGCGGGTGACGGCCGACGATCCGTTGCTGGCGATCGCCGCCAACAGCAACGGGAGCGGGCGGGGGCAGCGGCGGCATGGCGAGCAAGCTGACCGCGGCGCGGATCGCGTCGTGGTCGGGCATTCGCAGCGTGATCGCCCGCGCCGCCGCGCCGAACGTGTTGGTGCGCGCCGTCAGCGGGACGTCCGGCGATGCCGGCGAATCACCGGTCGGCACGACGTTCGATGCGCACGCCCGGACGTTGCCGGCACGCAAGTTGTGGATCGCCTTTGCGGCCGAGGTGGAAGGGACGCTCGAGGTCGACGCGGGCGCCGAACGGGCGATCACCGAGGGGCCTCGGAGTCTGCTGCCGGCGGGCGTGGTGGCGGCGCACCGGGTCGTTCGTGGTGGGCGACACCGTCGACATCGTCGGCCCGTCGGGTCGACCGTTCGCTCGCGGCATGGTGGCCGTCGACTCCCGGGTGATCTCCTCGATCGCCGGCATGCGCACCCACGACCTGCCATCCGAGATCGCCCACGAAGTCGTCCACCGCGACGACCTCGTCGTGTTGCCCTAGTCAGGCAACAACTCAGGTGAGGCCGAGTTCGGCGCGCAGGTCGGCGACGCGCTCCTTGGCGGCGTCGGTGTCCGTCGCTTCCTCGATCTCCTCGATGCAGTGTTCGGGACTGGCCTGCTGCTGCTCGGCGGCGGCCGTGGCCCGCGCATAGCGCGCCTCGATCTTCGCCTCGACCTCGGCGAACGTGGGGACGTCGTCGCCGACCGTCTCGCTGAGCTGGGCCATCGCCGCGTTCATCTCTTCCTGCATCTTTGCCTGTTCCAGCTGGCTCAGCTGTTTCGACTTCTCGGCCAGCTTCTCCTGCAGCAGCCGACTGTTCGTCTTGACCGCCGCCTTGGCCTGGTCGGTGGCCTGTGTCGACTCGAGGACCATGGTCTTCAAGCTCTCGACATCGGCCTCGACCGAGATCAGTTTGTCGGCGATCGTTTCGGCCGCGTGGTCGTATTGCGCGGCCGCCGCCTCGTCGCCGGACTGCTCGCGCGTCGGCCGCGATGATCAACGCCTGGCGGGTGGTCCGGTTGAGCTTTTCGAGTTCGCCCAACTTCGTGTTCAGGCGGATCTCGGCCTGCTTCTGGTTGGCGATCACACTTGCCGCCTGGTCCTTCAGCCGCTTGTGCTGGTGCTGTGCCTCGGCGATCGCCTGTTCGAGCTGGATCTTCGGATCGGTCTTGTCGTCCGGGCCGCCACCGAACCTGCCACCACCGATCCAGGAGGTCAGCGACTCCCACCACCTCGTCGCACGGTCGATCATGGGCCGAGCCTAACCTCCACCCGATTCGTCGTCCGAGGCTGTCGCGAGCGTTGCCGAGGCCCACCCGAATCGTCGACGGAGGAAGTCGAGCTCGGGAGCGCCGAGCGCGATGAGCACCGCGAGGTAGACCACCACGCCGACCGCGGCGCCCACGATCAAGCGGATCGCCGCGTCGGTGCCGGCATTGCCACCCACCCATTGCGACACGAACCACACCGCCTCGCCCATCAGGAGAGCCGCCAGCAACATCGGAGCGAGGCTCACCGCGATCGACGCGCGGCGAGAACCCGGGGACCTTGTAACCGAGCACGACGAGCGCCCAGCAAGACGACAACACGTAGGCGATCGCGAACGCCAGACCGAGCCCCAACACGCCGTAGCGATCCGACGAGCACGATCGCCAGGACGATGTTGATCAGGTTCTCCACGACGTTGATCACGAACGGGGTGCGGGTGTCCTTGTGGGCGTAGAACCCCCGCAGGGTGAACATGTAGATCGAGAACGCGCCGAGGCCGAGCGCGAAACCGGCGAGTGCCCGCGAGGTGTTGGCGGCGTCGGTCGCGTCGAACTGGCCTCGTTCCAGGAGGGCGCCGATGATCGGGCGGCGCAACACGAACATGCCGACCCCGGCCGGAATCGTGAGTAGCGCCGTCATCCGCACTCCGAGCCCCGCCTGCTCGACGAACGCGGGACGCTCCTTGCGGGCCACGGCACGCGCCATCTCGGGTTGGAACGTGGTGGCGATCGAGACGGCGAGCAGTCCGTGGGGCAGCACGAAGAACGTGAACGCGGCAAGGTAGGCGGACGCGTCACCTGACCCGGGCTCGGCAAGGTTGCGGACCACGATGAGGGAGATCTGGTTGGCGGCGACGAAACCGATCGTCCAGAACGACAGTCGGAGCAGCCGACCGACCGCCGGATGGCGGAACTCGAACACCGGGCGGAAACGGAACCCGGTGTTGAACATGGCGGGGATGAGCACGACCGCCATCGAGGCGATACCGAGCGTGGCCCCGAGCCCGAGGGTGTACTTCAGGCGGTCGTCGCTGAGCACGTCCTCCAGCACCCAGTCGGCCGAGCCGGCATCGGGCAACGACAGCAACGTCGCGATGATGATCACGTTCGGCAAGATCGGACTCCATGCCGCGGCGAAGAACCGGCGCCGGCTGTTGAGGAATGCGTTCGCCAGCCCGACGAGCCCGTAGAACAGGATCTGGATGAGGAAGATCCGCGCCAGCGTGGTGCCGACGGTGCGGAAGACCTCGGGGTCGACGTCAGGCCCCACCTGGATCGCGTACACACCGAAGATCAGTGGTGCGGCGACGACGGCGATCACGGTGAGTGCCAGCATCAGCACGACCGACACGCTGAGGACGACGTTGGTGGCCCGCTCGTCGTCGTCCTCGTCGAAGGTGGCGAACAACGGCACGAGCGTGGCCGAGAGCACGCCACCGAGCAGCAGCTCGTACACGATGTTCGGTGTCTCGTTCGCCAGGCCGTAGGCGTCGGTCAGGGCGGTCTGGCCGAGGACGTAGGTGAGAGCGACGACGCGGAGCAGGCCGGTCACGCGCGACAAGGTGGTCCCGGCGGCGACGATGAGGTTGCTGCGCAGCAGGCGGCTCACAAGCGGGCGGTCTCGTCGATCGCTTGCTGATCGTCAGGTCCGCGCATCCCGCCGAACGCTACTGTCGGCGAGGTGCCAGCTGCCGACACTCCAGAGGTGCTCACCGACCAGCTCCGGCAAACCGCCGTCGCCCACGATCGGCGACGGCTGCAGGCGCGGTTCGCCGGTGTGCAGATCACGCGGATCGACGAAGCCCCGCAGCGCGTGCCGGTCCGCATCTGTGGCGAGGTTCGCAGCCAACACCGATCCTCGCCGGACGCACGTCGATTCCTGCGGGTCGAGATCGACGACGGCTCGGGTTCGGCGATGCTGGTGTTCACCGGCCGCAACCGGATCAGCGGAATCGAGACCGGCCGAATGATCGTGGTGGAAGGCGTCGGGCGGATCGAGAAGGGTCGGTTGATGATCTGGAATCCGGCCTACACGTTGCTCGACGGCGTGCAGCGAGGAGCTGACGAACCGCTGGCTCGGACTCGTCGGTGACGAGCACGAGCACCTCGTCGCCGGGCAGGAACGACGTGTCGCCGCGGGGCACGACGACGGCACGCGCGCGCAGGATCGCGACCACGGAGGCTTCGCGCGGAAAGTCGACCTGCGCGATCTGCGACCCGACGACCGGTGCATCCTCCGTGAGCGTCACCTCGACGAGGCGGGCGCTCTCGGCGAGGTCGAGCAGCCGGACGACCGATCCGACGGTGACCGCCTCCTGCACGAGGCCCGACAACAGGTGCGGTGCGGAGACGGCGCGGTCGATGCCCCAGTCGCTCGTGAACAGCCACTCGTTGGCCGGATGATTGACACGGGCGAGGACACGGGGCACCCCGAACTCCTGCTTGGCCAGCAACGAGGCGACGAGATTGTCCTCGTCGTCGCCGGTGACCGCCACGAACACGTCAGCGGTCTGCGGCGACGCGTTCGCGAGCTGCGACACCTCGCAGGCATCGGCGACGATCCACTCGACCCGCTGGCAGGTCGTCGCGCTGCCGCAGCAGATCGACGCGCTCGATCGGTCCGCTCCACGACGACCACCTCGTGGCCGGCGGCGGCGAGGTCGCCGGCGATGAACGTGCCGACCTTGCCTGCTCCGACGATCACGACTCGCATCAGTGGCCTGCCTTGCTCGCGTTGGGATCACGGTCCGGGCTCAGCAGTTCATCGACGGTGTCGAGGTGATCGTTGGCCACCGACATGTACACGACGTCGCCTTCCTGGAACACGAGATCCGGCGTGGCGACGATGCCGACTCCGAGTCGTCTGACGGCCATGACACGAACCTGACCCGAACGCTCGATCGCGGTCAGGGCGTGACCGGCGAGTTTCGGCGGGAACGCTGCGATCGACGAGACACACGTTGGCGCTGGGGTCGACCCAACGGACGCCGGCGTCGTCGGGCAGGACCCGCCGGACGGCGAGTTCCGTCGTCAACTGCGCCGAAGCGACCGTCGAGATGCCGAGCCGCTCGTAGATCGCCGCGCGTCGAGGGTCGTAGATCCGCGCGACGACCTTCGGCACCTGGAAGTGCTCACGGGCCGTGCGTGCCACCACGATGTTCGTGTTGTCCCCGTTCGTGACCGCGGCGAGCACCTCGGCCCGTTCGACACCGGCTTCGAGCAGGGTGCCGCGGTCGTAGCCCATGCCGATCAATCCGCTCGGCCGACGTGCCCTCGAGTCGGCTGAACGCCCGGGTGGTCCGGTCGATGACGGTGACCGTGTACCCCTCCTGCGTGAGTCGGCGGGCCATACCGGCGCCGACACGGCCGCAGCCGACGATGATGGCGTGCAGTGGGTCCGACGCGTTTCGCTCGGTCATGTGGCGACCTCCGGTACTCCTGCTTCGGCATTGGTGCTGTTCTGCGGGCTTGTGGTGGGCGATCTGTACGGGGATCAGCGTGATCGCCGTGTTCGGTCGCTGACGCAGCTTCGAGCGAAGCATCACGGCGCTCTGGTTGTGCAGCGCCTGATCCCACCAGTGCTCGACGACGAACTCGGGGATCACGACGGTGATCACGTCGTCGGGGCGCTCGGCATCGAGTTCGTCGATCACTTCGAGGATCGGATTCGGTCAGGTCGCGATAGGCCGAGAAGATCGTCCGCAGTTCGACCGGCAACTCGAACTGCTCCCAGGCGTCGACGACCCGCGTCTCCTCCTCGGCGTCGGTCACCACGCTGATCGCGACGAGCCGGTCAGGGCGCATCGACCGTGCGTAGGCGATCGCGTTGAGCACGCCCTTGTTCACCGAACCGATCAGCACGACGACGGTGTGGGAGTGGCGCGCGACCCGCTCGGTCGGCTCGGCCTTCAATGCTGATGCGACGTGGTCGTAGTGCCGTTTGATCTTGCGGAAGCCGAGCACGATGAGCGGAATCAGGACCACCGGGATCCACGCGCCGTGGCTGAACTTCGACACGACGACGACGATGAGCACGACGAAGGTGGCGATGGCGCCCACCATGTTGATGACCTGGTTGCGTTTCCAACCCGGCTCCTGGAGCCGTCTGTGGTGCACGACCATGCCGAGCTGCGAGAGCGTGAACCCGCAGAACACGCCGACGGCGTAGAGCGGGATCAGGGCGCTCGTCTGGCCGCCGAACCCGATGATCAACACGCTCGCCACGCCGGCGAGGGCGATGATCCCGTTCGAGAACACGAGGCGGTCGCCGCGGTTGGCGAGCTGGCGCGGCAGGAAGCCGTCGTTGGCGAGGATCGAGCTGACGCGCGGGAAGTCGGCAAACGCCGTGTTGGCGGCGAGGATCAAGATGGCGAACGTGGCGAACTGCAACACGTAGTACGGCACGGTCCCGTCGCCGAACACCGCGCTGCCCAGGATCGACAGCAGCGTCTCGTTCTCGCTCACCGTCGGCTTGAGGAGGTTCGACGAGCACCGACGATCCCGAGGAAGAAGCTGCCGAGGATCACGCCCATCACGATCAACGTCGATCGCCGCGTTGTGCGACTCGGGCTTCTTGAACGCGGGCACGCCGTTCGAGATCGCCTCGATGCCGGTCAGGGCGACGGCACCCGACGAGAACGCGCGCAGGAATGCCATCGCGGTGATGCCGGTGAGCAACACGCCGTTGTCGGTGAGTTCGTCGAGTGCCTCGGTGTTCGGCGGGAGCGCGTCGATGCTTCCGGTGAAGTAGCGGATGAAGCCGACGCCGATCAGGGCGATGATCATGATCATGTACAGGTAGGTCGGGCCGGCGAACAGGCGGCCGGACTCCTTCAGCCCGCGCAGGTTGGCGAACATCATCAGCGCGACGAAGCCGAGACAGAGCAGCACCCGCTCTGGTCGCAGTTCGGGGAACGCGGACGTGATGGCGGCGACGCCGGCCGAGATCGACACGGCGACCGTGAGGATGTAGTCGACGAGCAACGACGCACCGGCGACGAGGGACGGGGTTTCGCCGAGGTTCTCGCGTGAGACGACGTACGAACCACCGCCGCTCGGATAGGCGTAGATCGTCTGGCGGTAGCTCGTGATGACGATCGTCAGGAGCACGATCACGATCGCCGAGATCGGCAGGAGGTCGGTCAGTGCGGCGAGGCCGGCGAGCGGGACGAGCACGAGGAGGATCTCCTCGGTGGCGTACGCCGTCGAGGAGATCGCGTCGGAGGCGAAGACCGCCAGCGCGGTCGGCCGGCCGAGTCGTTGGTGTTGCTCCTCGGACGTCGCCAGGGGTTCGCCGACGACGAATCGCTTCATCATCCCCATGGGGTCACACGAGTCCGCCGTTTGTCGAGGTAGTCAAGGTTGTCGAAGTTGTCACGACCTGCTCCTGCTTGCGGACCACCCGACGGTCGGGTGGTCACCACGGTCGCCCGTGACGTGCGCGGTACCAGCCCCGCTTCGCACGCATCCGGCAACCTAGCGTCGCGGCCACGACCGTGTACGGGGAACCGGCAGCTTGTGACCTTTTCGATTGACCCCGCGGTCAAGTCGGCAAGTAGCGTGCACGAGATGACGACCGATGGTGCCCTCCAGGCAACGGAACGATTCGCCAGCGTGCAGGGTGTCCGTGACGCCCTCCGGGACGTGCAGCTACCTCGCCGACGACGGCATCGCCGGGGTGGCCTACCTGGCCGACAAGCTCAGCAAGCCGATCCTCGTCGAAGGTCCGGCCGGCACCGGCAAGACGCAGCTGGCCAAGTCGATCGCCGAGATCACCGGGCGCGCGCTGATCCGCCTCCAGTGCTACGAGGGTCTCGACGAGTCCAAAGCCCTCTACGAGTGGAACTACAAGAAGCAGCTGCTGCGCATCCAGACCGAGCGCGGCGACCAGAGCGAGGACTGGACCGAGATCAAGGACGACATCTTCTCCGACGAGTTCCTGCTGACCCGTCCGCTGCTCGAGGCGATCACCGCCACCGACCCGGTCGTGCTGCTCATCGACGAGGTCGACCGTGTCGAGGTCGAGACCGAGGCGCTGCTGCTCGAGATCCTCTCCGACTACCAGGTGTCGATCCCCGAGCTCGGCACGATCACGGCCACGCAGATCCCGCTCGTGTTCCTCACGTCGAACAACACCCGTGAGCTGTCCGAGGCGCTGAAGCGGCGCTGCCTGTACCTCCACGTCGACTACCCGCAGCTCGAGCGCGAGAAGGAGATCGTGCTCGCCAAGGTTCCCGGGGATCACCGACAGCCTCGCCGACCAGGTCGCCCGCATCGTCCGCTCGATCCGCCAGCTCGACCTGAAGAAGTCGCCGAGCGTGTCGGAGACGCTCGACTGGGCGCGCACGCTGATGATCCTCAACATCGACGTCATCGACGAGGCAGACCGCCAAGGAGACGCTGAACATCCTGCTCAAGTACCAGACCGACATCGCCAAGGCCGCCAAGGAGCTGTCGGTCGACGACTGATCGGTCGACTGGTCGCTGATGCTCGACCTGCTGAACGGCTTCGTCGTCGAACTCCGCAACGCGGGGCTCCCGGTGAGTCTCACCGAGAACCTCGACGCGATGGAGGCGGTGCAGCACATCCCGATCGAGGATCGCGAGGCGTTCAAGTACGCGCTCGGCGCCACGCTCATCAAGAACCACGCGCACTGGCGCAGCTTCGAGACGGTGTTCGAGGTCTACTTCAGCCTGCGCGGGCCCGAGTACAAGCTGGTCCACGGTGACGACGACACCGACATCGACGAGCTGTGGCGCGAGATGCAGGAGCAGCAGCGCCAGGAGGGCCAGGGCGGCGCCGGCGGGCTCGACAACCTGACGCCCGAAGAGATCGCCCAGATGCTCATGCAGGCGCTGATGAACGGCGACCAGGGCATGATGCGGGCGATGGCCAAGCAGTCGGTGCAACGCTTCGCCGGCATGGAGCCGGGCCGGCCGGTCGGTGGCACGTACTACCTGTACCGCACGCTGCGCAACCTCGACCTCGACGGCATGCTCGAGAAGATGATGGAGGCCAGCCGCGAGCAGGTCGACGGCGACCTGACGTCGCTCGAGGAGCGCCTCGAACGCGAGGAGTTCGAGGACCGCATCGAGAAGTTCAAGGGTGAGATCGAAGCGGAGATCCGCCGCCGGCTCGTCGCCGACCGCGGCGCCGAGGCGATGGCCAAGACGCTGCGCAAGCCGCTGCCCGAAGACGTCGAGTTCATGCACGCCTCGCGCGACGAGATGGTGGCGCTGAAGAAGTCGCTGTACCCGCTCACCCGCAAGCTCGCCGCCCGTCTGGCCCGCAAGCGTCGCCACGGTCGCAAGGGTCCGCTCGACTTCCGCAACACGGTGCGCCACTCACTGAGCTACGGCGGCGTGCCGGCCGAGCCGAAGTTCAAGTACCCGCGCCCGGCCAAGCCCGAGCTGATCGTGGTCGCCGACATCTCCGGATCGGTCGCCGCGTTCGCCCGGTTCACGCTGATGCTCGTCTACGCCATCCAGAACCAGTTCTCGAAGGTGCGCTCGTTCGTGTTCATCGACGGCCTCGACGAGGTCACCGACTACTTCCGGGCCACCGAGGACATCACCGAGGCGATCCACCGGGTCAACACCGAAGCCGACGTGGTGTGGGTCGACGGGCACTCCGACTACGGCCACGCCTTCGAGGTGTTCTGGGAGCGCTACGGCAAGGACATCGGCCCGAAGTCGACCGTGCTGCTGCTCGGCGATGCCCGGAACAACTACCACGCCAGCCAGGCGTGGGTCGTGAAGGAGATCCGCCAGAAGGCGCGCCACGTCTACTGGCTGAACCCCGAGCCGAAGAGCTACTGGAACACCGGCGACTCGATCGTCGGCGAGTACGGCACCCACACCGACGGCGTGTACGAGTGCCGCAACCTCCGCCAACTCGAAGCCTTCGTCGAAAAGCTCGCCTGATACGTGACGATCGGCTCGGCGCACCGTGCCGAAAATGCCTCGATTTGCCCGCTGAGCGCACGAATTCCGGCACATTTCCGCAGAGCGCCAGCCCCCATCCGAAATGTGCCTCGAATTGCTCGCTGGGCGCACGATTCTGGGCATTTTTCGGGTGCCGTGCGGGCGGTCAGGAGCGCTGGTAGTTGGGGGCTTCCTTGGTGATCGTGACGTCGTGGGGGTGGCTCTCGTCGCGGCCGGCGGTGGTGACCCGCATGAAGCGGGCGTTGCGCAGGTCGGCGAGGGTCGACGCGCCGGCGTAGCCCATGCCGGAGCGGAGGCCGCCGACGAGCTGGTAGGCGACGTCGCCGAGCGGGCCGGCGTACGGCACCCGCCCCTCGATGCCCTCGGGCACGAGCTTGTTGCTGCCGGCGCCGACGGCGCTCGCGCCGGGCGTCGACGACTGGCCGGTGGCGTAGCGGTCGGCGCTGTCGCCGGTCATCGCCCCCATCGAGCCCATGCCGCGGTAGGCCTTGTAGCGGCGGCCCTCGAACAGCTCCATCTCGCCGGGCGCTCTCCTCGGTGCCGGCGAGCAGCGAGCCGAGCATCACCGTCGAGGCCCCGGCGACGATCGCCTTGACGATGTCGCCGGAGAACGTGATGCCGCCGTCGGCGATGATCGGGATGTCGAGCTGGCGGCCCTGCTGCGAGGCGAACCAGACCGCCGACAGCTGCGGCATGCCGGCGCCGGACACGACGCGGGTGGTGCAGATCGACCCGGCTCCGACGCCGACCTTGATCGCGTCGGCGCCGGCCCGCGCGAGCGCCTCGACGCCGTCCTCGGTGACGACGTTGCCGGCGGTGACCGGCAGGTCGGGCCACGAGCCCTTGATCCGCTCGATCGCCTTGACGACGTTGGCCGAGTGGCCGTGGGCGGTGTCGATCGACACGGCGTCGACACCCATCGCGACCAGCGCCTCGACGCGCGCCTCGATGTCGGCGCCGACGCCGATCGCGGCCGGCGCACCGCAGGCGGCCCCGCGCGTCGCGTGAGGCGTTCGGGAAGTCGAGGCGCTTCTGGATGTCCTTGACCGTGATCAGGCCGGCGAGGCGGCCGTCGGCGTCGACGAGCGGCAGCTTCTCGATGCGGTGCTGCTGCAGGATCGCCTTGGCCTCGTCGAGCGACGTGCCGACGGGCGCGGTGACCAGCCGGTCGGACGTCATGAACTCGGTGACCGGACGGTCGAAGTCGGCGCCCTCGCAGAAGCGGATGTCGCGGTTGGTGAGGATGCCGACGAGGCGGCCGTCGGGGTCGGTGATCGGCACGCCGGAGAACTTGAACTGGTTCATCAGCGCCTCGGCGTCGTGCAGCAGCGCGGTCGGCGGCAGCGTGACCGGGTCGGTGATCATGCCCGACTGCGAGCGCTTGACCTTCTGGACCTCGGCGGCCTGGTCGGCGATCGACATGTTGCGGTGGATCACGCCGATGCCGCCGTGGCGGGCCATCGCGACGGCCATGCGGCCCTCGGTGACCTTGTCCATCGCCGCCGACACGAGCGGGACGGCGAGCTCGATGTCGGCGGCGAAGCGGGCGGACGTGTCGACGGCGTCGGGCAGCGTCTCGGAGTAGCCGGGCACGACGACGACGTCGTCGAACGTCAGCGCCTCGAAGCGGTCGAAGAACTCGTCGTTGACATTGGAGCGGCTGTGCTCGTCATGCGTGGATCTCCGTTTCCGATCGGGTCGTGTCGCCGTCGTGTCTAGCTCGATCGATCGCGTGCGTCGATGATCGAAGGGTCGTCGACAGACGTCGCCGAGCACGTGCGACGAGCAGGTCGTGTTCGGCGGCGTGCATCGTCGCCTCGAACGCCTCGAACGTGCCCGCCGGTGTCGATGTCGACCGCACGCGGTGGCGAGGACCGGGCCGTCGTCGACGCCGTCGTCGGGGACGAGGTGGACCATCACGCCGGTGCGGTGCGCGTTCGCCGGCGAGCGCCTCGTCCCAGGCCCGCTCGATCGAGTCGGTGCCCGGGCAGCTCGCCGGGGAGCGCCGGGATGCAGGTTGATCACCTGGTCGGGGAACCAGCCGAGGAAGCTCATCGTCAGGACGCGCATCCAGCCGGCGAGCACGACGAGGTCGGGTTCGAACCCGGCGACGACGTCGGCGAGCCGGGCGTCGTACTCGGCCCGCGCCTCGCCCGGATGCGGCGCCGATGTGGACCGCCGGCACGCCGGCGGCGTCGGCGCGCTGGAGGGCGAACACGTCGGCCCGGTTCGAGACGACGGCGACGACCTCGGCCGTCGATGCGGCCGTCGGCGCAGGCGTCGAGGACCGCCTGCAGGTTCGAGCCGTTCCCGGAGACCAGCACCACGAGGCGGGTCGCTCGGGTCTGGTCACCGGCGGTGGCGACGGACGGGACCATGGAGCGAACCTAGCGACGCCGTCCGCCGGCGACGTCGAGCGTGAACGAAAAATCAGTGCAGACGGACGGCACGGGTCCCCGCGACGAGGTCGCCGATGACCCACGTCGGCTCGGCGATCGCGCCTCGAACGCGTTCGACGTCGTCGGGCGCGCACGATGACGACCATGCCGATGCCCATGTTGAGCGTGCGGTACAGCTCCTCGGTCGGCATCGCCGGCAACAGCTCGCGGACGAGCCGGAACAGCGGCGGCACCGGCCACGAACCGAGTTCGATCGCGGCGTCGACGTCGTCGGGCAGCACCCGCGGCAGGTTCTCGGGCAGGCCGCCACCGGTGATGTGGGCCAGGCGCCTTGACGCAGCCGTCGGCGAGCGCCGGCGTCAGGACGTCGAGGTACGAGCGGTGCGGTTCGAGCAGCGTCTCGCCGAGCGGCCGGTCGAAGCCGTCGGGCGTCGACGTCCATCGGCATCCAGTCGAACACCTTGCGCAGCAGCGAGTAGCCGTTGGTGTGCGGCCCGCTGGAGGCGACGCCGATCGAGCACGTCGCCGACGCCGACGTCGGCGCGGGGGAGCAGCTCGTCGCGCTCGGCGACGCCGACGAGCGTGCCGGCGATGTCGAAGGCGCCCGGCGCGTAGACGCCCGGCATCTCGGCGGTCTCGCCGCCGAGCAGGGCGCAGCCGGCCACCCGGCACGCCTCGGCCATGCCGCCGACGACCTCGGCGACGAGGTCGGCGTCGAGCACGCTGGCGGCGATGTAGTCGAGGAAGAACAGCGGCCGGGCCGACTGGACGAGCACGTCGTCGATGCAGTGGTTGACGATGTCCATCCCGACGCCGCGGACCATGCCGAGCCGGGCGGCGAGTTCGACCTTCGTGCCGACGCCGTCGGTCGACGCGACGAGCACGGGGTCGCGCAGCGCCGTGATCGCCGCGGCGCGAGAACACGCCGCCGAAGCTGCCGACGCCGCGCAGCACGCCGTTGTCGTGGGTGGCCTCGACCGCGGCCTTCATCTCGGCGACGGCTCGCGTGCCCTCGTCGATGTCGACGCCGGCTTGCGGCGTACGACCGGAGCGAGGCGCCGAGCGCCCGCCACCCGATGTCGCGGCGGACCTGCATGCCGTCGAAGCGGATCGCTGCCATGCCGGTCGTAGGCGTGCCGGCGGGCCGCGGCGAGGTCGTCGCCGACGCCCGGTCACGGCGAGCACGCGGCCGCCGGCGACGCGTCCGTGCCGGGTCGACGCCGGCATCGAAGCGGATCGCCGTCGGCCGAGTCGGTCCCGCTGTCGGTGATTCCGGCGCCCGTGCGTCGGTGCTGTCGGGATAGCCGGCTGCGGCGGCGACGACGGTGACGCTCGCGCCGTCGCGGACGGCGATCGTCGCTTCACCGAGCGCCGGACCGCGGGTGCAGGCCAGCGTCAGGGCGGCGAGGTCGCTCTCGAGCAGGGGGAGCACCGCCTGGGTCTCCGGATCGCCGAAGCGCACGTTGTACTCGACGAGCCGCGGACCGTCGGCGGTGAGCATCAGCCCGGCGTAGATCACGCCGACGTACGGCGTGCCCGCGGCGCGCGAAGTGGTCGAGCACCGGCTGCACGAACGTGGCGACGAGTTCGTCGGCCGCGTACGGGATCGGGCGCCGGCGCGTAGGCGCCCATCCCGCCGGTGTTCGGGCCCGGTGTCGCCCTCGCCGATGCGCTTGTGGTCCTGGGCGAGCGGCAGGGCGACCGCCGTGGTGCCGTCGCACAGCGCCATCAGCGAGCACTCCGGGCCGTGCATGCGCTCCTCGAGCAGGAACGGCCCCGTGGCGGCCGCCGACGTCGATCGCCCGTTCGGTGGCCGCGTCGCCGTCGGGCACGACGACGCCCTTGCCGGCGGCCAGCCCGTCGAGCTTTCACCACGACCGGGACGCCGACGCTCGCGCCACCACGCGACGGCGGCGGCCGGCGTCGGTGAAGCGGGCGAAGCGGGGGCCGGGGATGCCGAGTTCGCGTGGCGAGCGACCGGGCGTAGGACTTCGACGATTCGAGCCGGGCGAGCGTCGGCGGTCGGCCCGAAGCACGGCATGCCCGCGCCGGGCGCATTCGTCGGCGATGCCCGCGGCCAGCGCGGCCTCGGGGCCGGGGATCACGAGGTCGACGTCGGCCGGCCGGCGCGTCGCCGAGATCGGCGAGCCACGATCACGTCGTGACCGTGGCGGCGACACGCCCAGGCGATCGCCGCTTCGCGGCCGCCGCCACCGACGACGAGCACCCGCATCAGGCGAGCACCGTCGACGGGTCATGCCAGACGCCTTCGAACGACAGCTTCGCCTGGGCGTCGCCGACGGCGAGCGGGTACTGCCCGGTGAAGCAGGCGTTGCAGTAGCCGTCGTCCTGCGCCGGCATCGCGGCTGGCGATGGCGCGCATCATCCCGTCGAGCGACAGGAAGGCGAGGCTGTCGGCGCCGATGTGCTGCGCGCATCTCCTCGACCGACAGCGTCGCCGCGATCAGGTCGCCGTCGTGGCCCATGTCGACGCCGAAGTGGCAGGCGTGCGTGATCGGCGGGCACGTGATCTTCAGGTGGACCTCGGCCGCGCCGGCGTCGCGCACGAGCTTCACGAGCGGGCCCGCGGTCGTGCCGCGCACGAGCGAGTCGTCGATCATCACGACGCGCTTGCCCTCGAGGTTCTCGCGCAGGGCGTTGAACTTCAGCGCCACGCCACGCTCGCGGATGTCCTGCGTCGGCTCGATGAACGTGCGGCCGATGTAGCGGTTCTTGATCAGCCCGTCGTTGAAGCGGATCCCGCTCTCGTTCGAGTAGCCGATGGCCGCGGGGATCGAGCTGTCGGGCACCGGGATGACCACGTCGGCGTCGGTCGGCGCCTCGCGGGCGAGTTCGACGCCGAGTTGCTGGCGGACGTGGTGCACGCTGCGGTCCGTGCCACACCGAGTCGGGCCGGGAGAAGTACACGAACTCGAACGAGCAGCGGGCCGCGTTGGCGCTGCGGCGCGAGCACCTGGACGCGGTCGACCTCGGCGCCGCGCAGCGTGACCATCTCGCCGGGCTGCACCTCGTCGATGTCGACGCAGCCGAGCGTGGCGAGCGCGCACGTCTCGCTCGCCACCGCATGGCCGCCGTGGGGAAGTCGTCCGACCGACAACGGGCGGAAGCCCCACGGGTCGCGCACGGCGATCACCTGGTCGGCGGCGAGGATCACCAGGGAGAACGCGCCCTTCCACGCCGGCAGCGTGCGTTCGATGCGGTCCTGCCACGTCTGGCCGCCGGCGGCGGCGAGCATCAACGACAGGACCTCCGAGTCGCTCGTCGCGGTGAGACCGAAGCCGCGGTTCAACAGTTCGTCGCGCAGCGCGGCGGCGTTCACCAGGTTGCCGTTGTGGGCCAGGGCGAGCGGGCCGTGCATCGTCTCGATGAGGAACGGCTGGATGTTGCGCTCGGCGTTCGAACCGGTGGTCGAGTACCGGGTGTGGCCGATGGCGTGGTAGCCGACGAGCGGGGCGAGCGTCTCGGGGGAGAAGACGTTGGCGACGAGGCCGGCCTCCTTGTGGACCCGGGCCCGACGGCCGTCGCTCACGGCGATGCCGGCCGCCTCCTGGCCGCGGTGCTGCAGGGCGAACAGCCCGAAGAACGCGAGCTGGGCGACGCCGTCGCCGTGCGGCGTCGAGATGCCGAGCACGCCACACTCCTCCTTCGGGCGGTCGTCGGACGCGATCGCGCACGGGCAGGCTGGTGACGTGGCAGCGAAGTCATGATCTGAGTAGATCTCCAGACCCGCGAGCGCGGCGACGATTCGCGGCCCGGCGGGGTAGTTGCCGGGAACGAAGGGTTGCCGGTGAGTCGTTCGTAGGCGTCGATGTAGCGGTCGGTGGTGGCCGACCAGACGGTCGGGGGACAGCTCGGGGACGGGCCCGTCGCCGGTGTAGCCGATGTCGGCGAGCGCGCGCCGCACGACTTCCTTGTCGAGGCTCTCGGGTTCGGCGCCGGCGGCGACCCGCTCGTCGTAGTGTCGAGGCTACCCACCACCGCGAGGAATCCGGTGTGTGCACCTCGTCGATCAGCAGCAGTTCGCCGTCGGTGGTGAGCCCGAACTCGTACTTCGTGTCGGCGAGGATCAGTCCGCTGCGCTCGCCGCAGGCGCGGCCGCGTTCGAACAGGGCCAGGGCCACGGCCTGCACGCGATCCCACAGCTCCGGATCGACGAGGCCGCGCTCGGCGACATCGGCACACGACAGCGGCACGTCGTGGCCACCGTGGTCGGCCTTGGTGGTGGGGGTGACGATCGGCGTGTCGAGGCGCGAGTTCTTGGTGAGACCGTCGGGCAGTTCGTGGCCGTACACCACCCGCGCGCCGGCCGCGTACTGCGTCCACAGTGCGGTGTCGGTGACGCCGGTGATGTACCCCCGCACGACCACCTCGACCGTGAGCGGCACGGCGCTGCGGGCGATCAACACGTTCGGATCGGGAATCGACACGAGGTGGTTGGCGACGATGTCACGGGTCTGCTCGAACCACCACGCCGAGAGCTGGTTGAGCACCTGACCCTTGTAGGGCACGCTGGCGATGACGCGGTCGAAGGCGGACAGCCGATCGGTCGTGACGAACAGCCGGTGCCCGTTCGGGCAGCGAGTACGACACGCGGACCTTGCCGTCGCGCCGATCGTCGAGCGGGAGGTCGATGTCGGTGAGGGGAGCGGGCGACGTGAACATTCAGCGGGCCTCGGCGTAGCGGACGCCGTTCTGGAAGAGCTGCAGGCCGAGGTGGTTCGACGACCTCGCCGTCACCGGCTGCTCGCGTCGATGGAGGGGATGTTGGCGCGCGACGATGTGGTTCTCCGGGTGCGGCATCAGACCCATCACGACACCGGTCGTATCACAGACACCGGCGATGTCGTCGACGGACCCGTTCGGGTTGGGGCCGCAGTAGCGGAGTGCGATCTGTCCGTTCGCCGCCAGCGAGGCGCGGATCGGGGTGCACGTACCGGCCCTCGCCGTGGGCGATCGGGCAGTGGATCGTGTCGACGATGCCGCGGGTCCACATGCAGACCGAGGGTGCGACGGGGACGAGCTCGACCCATCGGCAGTCGAACGTCCCGTGGACGTTGTGGCCGAGCGCGCCGGGCAGCAGGCCGGCCCGCGTCAGCACCTGGAATCCGTTGCAGATCCCGATCATCGGGTGTCCGGCGTCGACGAACGAACGGAGTTCGTCGGCCAGACCGACGGTGAGGTCGAGGGCGAGCATCCGGCCGGCGCCGAGCGCGTCGGCGTAGCTGAACCCTCCCGCCACCACCGCGAGGCGCGCCGCGGACGAGCAGCGCCGGTCGTTCGATCAGTTCCGACGCGAGCACGACGGTGACGTCGGCGCCCGGCGAGTTCGAGCGCGTCGCGGGCGTCGCGCGTCGCGGTTCGTGCCGGGGCCGGCGATCACGATGGCCGGGACGCGGGTCATCGGCAACGCTCCGGCTGTACGGCTGCGCCCGGTGTAGGCGTCGACGAGCGTCTCGACCTCGACGGCGCCGACCTGTCCGTCGGGACCGAAGCGGAGCAGCCCGTCGTCCGCGACCACGCCGATCCGGGAGGCGTCGCTGCCCGAGCATCTCGGCGAACCGCTCGACGTCGCCGGGTGCGACCTCGACGACGAACCGGCCGATCGATTCGCTGAACAACGCGATCACCGCGTCGTGGTGGGGGAGCGTCGTCGATCGTGGCGCCGAGGCGGCCGCCGATGCACATCTCGGCGAGCGCGACGGCCAGACCGCCCTCGCTGATGTCGTGGCACGCGCGAACGATCCCGGCGCGGATGGCGGCGTGGAGCCGTCGGTACCGAGCCGGTGCGTCAGGATCCGGCGCGGGCGCACGGCCTGGTCGGTCCGGTTGTCCGTTGACCATGTCGAGGTGCGAGCCGGCGAACTCGTCCCGTGTGGTGCCGACCTGGAACAGCACGTTGCCGACGTCGTGGAGGTCGGGTGTGACGCACCGGTCGGCGTCGGGCACGTGGGCGACGGCGGTGATCACCAGGGTCGGCGGGACGGCGTGGCGCTGACCGTCGTGGCCGACGTACTCGTTGTTGAGCGAGTCCTTGCCGGAGACGAACGGCGCCCCGTAGATCGCCGCCGCCCGGCAGCAGCCGTCGACCGCGGCGACGAGGTCGCCGAGCGTCGACTCGCGGCGCGGGTCACCCCACGAGAAGTTGTCGAGCAGGGCGACCCGGTCCGGGTCGGCGCCGACGGCGACGACGTTGCGGATCGCCTCGTCGACGACGGCGATCGCCATCGCTTCGGGGTCGTGCAGGCCGTACCACGGGTTCACCCCGATGCCGACGGCGAAGCCCTCGGTCGCCGCGTGGCCGGCGATCACGACGCCGTCGGCCGGGGCGTCGGCCGCGACGCCGACCAACGGGCGCACGACCGTGGAGCCGAGGATCTCGTGGTCGTACCGACGGATGATGTCCTCGTTCGATGCGACGTTCGGATGCGCCAGGAGCGTCGAGGAGCGTGGCGATCGGATCATCGACGCGGCGCGACGATCCCGCCGTCCGATCGGGACGTGTGCGGATCGCGGTCATCTGCCGCTGCGGGCGTGCGTCGTGGAGGAACGCGGTGTCGAGGTCGGCGACCACGTGGCCGCCGGAGCGGACGACGAGCTGGCCGGTCCCGGTGAACTCGCCGATGTCGGCGAAGTCGACGCCGACGCGCCGGCAGCGCTGCGCCGAGCTCGTCGAGTCGATCGGCGGCGATCGACACCACCATGCGCTCCTGGGCCTCCGACAGCCAGACCTCCCACGGCTCGAGGCCCGGGTACTTGCGCGGCACCAGGTCGAGATCGACGTCGGCGCCGACCCCCTCGGCCATCTCGCCGACCGCCGACGACAGGCCGCCGGCACCGCAGTCGGTGATGCCCGAGTACAGGTCCTCCGCGCCGACGAGCGCGTCGATCAGCAGCTTCTCGACGACCGGGTCGCCGATCTGGACGCTGGCGCCGGCGACCTCGCCGGTGGTCGCATCCATCGTGGCCGACGAGAACGTCGCACCGCGGATGCCGTCGCGTCCGGTCGCTCCACCGAGGACGACGATCCGGTCGCCGGGATGGGGGCCGTCGTGGACGGGCCGGGTCGGGCGCGACGCCGATGCACCCGGCGAAGACCAACGGGTTGGTGGTGTACGCCGGGTCGTACAGCACGGCGCCGGCGACGGTCGGCAGGCCGATCTTGTTGCCGTAGTCGGCCACGCCGTCGACCACCCCGGCGCGGATCCGCAGCGGATGGAGCGATCCGGCGGGCAGGTCGTCGATCGGCAGGTCGGCCGGCCCGAAGCACAACACGTCGGTGACGAGGATCGGCCGGTGGGCCATGCCGAGGACGTCGCGGATCACGCCGCCGACCCCCGTGTTGGCGCCCCCGAACGGCTCGACGGCCGACGGGTGGTTGTGGGTCTCGGCCTTCAGGGCCAGGGTGGTGCCCGGCGTGAACTCGATGACGCCGGCGTTGCCGACGAACGCCGACCGCACGAACGGCGCATCGATCGTCTCGGTGCTGTTCCGCAGCCGCTTCATCAGCGGCTCGACCGATTCGACGTCGGTGCCGTCGTCGATCGCGCAGTTCGATCGCCGCCCGGAACGTCTTGTGGGCGCAGTGCTCGCTCCAGGTCTGGGCGAGCGTCTCGAGCTCCAGATCGGTCGGGTCGCGCCCGAGCGACTCGAAGTGATCGCGGATCACGCGCAGTTCGGCGAGGATCGAGGGAGAGCGAGCGGGAGCGATCGAGCGCGGCGAGCGCGTCGTCGTCGAGGCCACGCACGGTGATCACCTCGGCGCTGCCCGTGGCCGCATCGACCGTCGGCGGGACCGAGGTCGACCGTGCCGTGCGACCAGCGTTCGACGATGGGGTTGGCGACCAGGCGGTTGACGAGCTCGTCGATGGTCGCATCGTCGACGCTGTCGTCGAACTCGATCCGCCGGGCGGTGCCGGCGTGCTGCACGTCGACGCCGATGGTCGCCGCGGCGTGGAGGACCGCCTCGACGTCGCTGTTGGTGACGCCGGCGAGCGTGGTCACCTCGATCGCGCGGCTCGTCGGGATCGTCCAGCTGCCGTGTTGGAGGAGCGGATCGACGAGCAACGCCTCGAGTTCCTTCGAGCGCCGCCTCGTCGAGGTCGCCGTCGACGAACACGACGTCGGCGATGTCGAGGCGGCCGACGGGTGGCAGGCCGAGGTGTTCGGCGCCGACGACGAGCGCTTCGATCCGGGGGTCGGGATCGATCGAACGGATGGTCAGTCGATAGCCCGTGGCCACTGGCGCGACCCTACGGAACGATGGTCGGCGCCCGGTGGTGTTTGTACGAAATGTGAAGCCTTCGCTCTACCATCGGATCGATGCCGACCAGATTGGTGCTGATCCGCCACGGTGAGTCCAACGTGACGGTGCGGCGGGTGATCGGCGGGCACCGCACGTGTGACGGGCTGTCGCCGCTCGGTGTCGCTGCAGACCGAGCGGCTTGCCGCACGGTGGGCGGACTCCGACGAGATGGTCGCCGACGTCCTGATCTCGAGCCACTTCCCACGGGCACGACAGACCGCCGAGATCCTCCGTCCGGCGCTCGGACTCGACGCGGTCGAAATCGATCCCGCGTTCGGTGAGCACGACCCCGGCCCCGACATCGACGGTCTGTCGTTCGACGCCTATGTCGAGCGGTACGGCACGCCGGACTGGAACGGCGACCCGCACACCGAGATCTTCCCGGGCGGCGAGACGACCGCCGAGTTCCACCTCCGGGTCGGGGCCGCGGTCACCCGGCTCGTGCGTGCACGGGAGAACTCGTCGATCGTGATCGTGTGCCACGGTGGCGTCATCGACGCCGTGTTCCGCCAGATGATCCGGAGCCCGTCGACCGGCGGCTTCGATCTCCTGACGCTCAACACCTCGATCACCGAGTTCCTCGGTCCGGTGCCCGAGTCGACGTCCGGGAACTGGAAGCTCACGCGCTACAACGACGCGGCACATCTCGCGGGCCTGCCGGACTCGACGCCGCGGCAGGGCGACCACGTCACCGCCGGCCCGGGTTGACGGCCAATGACGGTGGGCGCAGCGACGGTGAGCGACACGTGGGTGGTCGTCGGCGCCGGTTCGGCGGGATGCGTCGTGGCGTCACGACTGAGCGAGGATGCCGACCGATCGGTCGTCCTGCTCGAGGCCGGTCCGCCGGACGATCCCGCGGCGTCGATCGCGCTCGGCGGCCGAGACTTCTTCGCCGCGGTCGAGTTGCCCGGTCGTACGTTTCCGACCGTCGCCGCCGTTCGCACGTTGGGTGGTCCGACGTTGCCGTACGTGCGCGGCCGCGGGCTCGGCGGCTCGAGTGCGGTCAACGCGATGGTGGCGCTGCGCGGCGATCCGGCCATCTACGCGTCGTGGGGCTGGGACGACGCCGACGAGGCGTGGGAGCGGGTGCTGATCCCGACCGCGTTGCCGTCGGACGTCGAGTTCGGACCGCTCGACCGGGCGTTGCTCGCGGCGTCGCGCGATGCGGCGCCGGTTCCGCTCACGCGCCGCGACGGACGCAGGGTGAGCGCGGCCGACGCGTACCTCGATCCCGCGCTCGGCCGGGACAACCTCGTGGTGCGCACCGATGCCGCCGTGTCGCGTGTCGTGCTCGACGGTCGCCGGGCGTGTGCCGTCGAGCTGCTCGACGGGGAGATCATCGAGGCCGACCACGTCGTCCTGGCGGCCGGAGCGATCCACAGCCCCGCACTCCTCCTGCGATCGGGCTTCGACACCCCGGGGATCGGCGACGGGCTTGCAGGACCATCCGTCCGTGGCGTTCACCCTGCGGCTCGATCAGCCCGCTTCCCGGTCCGGCACGCGCTCGTCACCGGCTCGGTCCTGCAACGGGACGGGCTGCAGGTGCTGCCGCTCAACCATCTCGGAAGCGCGGTCGACGTCGCCGGGTACGGCGCCCTGATGGCTGCCGTGATGCGCCCGGTCGGCTCAGCCGGAACCGTCCGGCTGGCGGCGGACGACCCGTCGGCCGACCCGATCGTCGAGTTCAACCTGCTGCGCGAACCCGCCGACCTCGACGAGATGGTGAGCGGGGCGAACCTCGTCCTCGACCTCCTCCGGCGTGAACCGTTTCGGGCAGCCGCCCGTGAGGTGTACGTCGACGAACACGGAACGTCGTGGACGGCGTTGTCCGATCCGGAGCGTCTGGTCGCGTGGGTGCGTTCGGCGGCCGGCGGATACGTGCACGCGACCGGGACCTGCGCGATGGGAACGGTCGTCGACGACGACGGCACGGTGGTCGGCTACGACCGGCGTCCACGTGTGTGACGCTTCGGTGTTCCCGTCGATCCCCGACGCCAACACCCACCTGCCGACCACGATGCTCGCCGAGCGCCTGGTGGCGCGTTGGCGCTCTACGGCACGGTCCTCGCCCGCGCGAGAATGACCCCATGGCATTGCGTCATCCGTACTCGCTCGGCCTCCACGAGATCGGTGACGGCCTGCATGCGTACCTGCAACCCGATGGCGGTTGGGGCTGGAGCAACGCCGGTCTGATCGTCGGCGACGGCGTCTCACTGCTCGTCGACACGCTGTTCGATCTCCACCTCACCGCCGCGATGCTCGATTCGATGACGTCGCTCACGACGGCCGCGCCGGTGGCGTCGCTCGTCAACACCCATGCGAACGGTGACCACTGCTACGGCAACAGCGAGGTGACCCGGCGCTGGAGCGGTACCGAGATCATCGCGTCGACCGCGACGGCGCACGAGATGGCCGACGTCCCGCCGTCGATGCTCGCAGCGCTGAATCAGGCGCCCGGCGACGTGGGGGAGTTGTTCCGCAGCTTCTTCGGTGAATTCGACTTCGACGGCATCGAACTCGAACCGCCGACCCGCACGTTCGATCATCGCCTGACCATCGACGTCGGTGGTCGAGCCGTCGAACTGTCGAGGTCGGCCCGGCGCACACAGCCGGCGACACCATCGTGCACGTGCCCGATGCCTCGACCGTGTTCACCGGCGACATCCTCTTCATCGGGGGAGCACCGATCGTGTGGGCGGGCCCGCTGTCGAACTGGGTCGCCGCCTGTGACCTGATGCTCGACCTCGACGTCGACACGGTGGTGCCCGGGCACGGACCCGTCACCGACAACGACGGCATCAGGTCGGTTCGCGAGTACCTGGCGTACGTCGACCAGGAGGCCACGACGTGCTTCGAGCACGGTGTCGATGCCTTCGACGCCGCCCGGACCATCGGCGCGGCGATGGGCGCGGACGAGCGGTTCAGCGAACTCGGCGAGTTCGGCCGGATCGCGGTCAACGTCGAGACGGTGTACCGCACGCTCGATCCGACGCATCGGACGCCGGACGTGGTGGAGCAGTTCCGGCGGATGGCAGCGCTCGAGCGCGGATGACGACGACACTCACCGACGTCGTCGTGGTCGGCGACGGGCCGGCGGGCAGCGCCCTCGCGCACGGCTGTGCCCAGCGCGGGGTCGACACCGTGCTCGTCGGAACTGGGCCAGCCGTGGACGGCCACCTACGGCTGCTGGATCGACGACCTCGAGCCAGCGGCGGGCGACCTCGGGCGAGTGGCCGATCTCTTCGCCGTCACGGTGTCGGATCCCGCGGTCGTGACCGATCGGCGACAGACCCTGTCGCGTACCTACGGAGTGCTCGACAACGAGGCCGTGCGGCACCGCTTCCTCGCCGGCCTCGAACACCACCGGAGTCGGGTCGAGCGCGTCGACGCGGCCGGCGGCGGACACCGGGTCGAGTTGGGCGACGGCTCGACGATCCGGTGCCGGCTCGTGATCGATGCCACCGGATGGCCGTCGGGCCTCGTCCCGCCCGGGCGCATCGTGGTGCCGGCCTGGCAGACCGCGATCGGCGTGGTGCTCCCCGAGCCGCCACCAGGTGATCTCGGCACGCCGACGCTGATGGACTTCCGGCCGGTGCGTGCCGGGGCCGCGACGCGCGAGTCGACGATCGGCCCGGTGGGAGTGGCGACGTTCGCCTACTCGATCCCGGTGCACGACGGGTGGCTCGTCGAGGAGACGGTGCTGGCGGCGCGTCCGGCGGTCGAGCCGATCTCCCTCCTCGCCCGGCTCGCGGCCCGCCTTGGTCGTCACCCCGACACGCTGCTCGGCGCCGCGGTGCGCAGCGAGTACGTGCGGATCCCGATGGGGACACCGATCGCCACCCTGCCCCCCACATCGCCAGGCGGTGAGGCGGCCCCTGTGCCGTTCGGGGCGGCCGCGGGCTACATCCACCCGGCGACGGGCTACTCGGTCGGTGCCTCGCTGCGCGCGGTGCCCCGGGTGGCCGATGCGATCGCCGCTGCCATCGGCGATGCGCGGCAGGGCGGCTCGGGCGCGGCGGTCGATCGCGACGCGGTGTGGGACGCCGTGTGGCCGACGGCGATGCGACGCACGCGGGTGTTCCACGACATGGGGCTGAGCATGTTGTTGCGGCTCGATGCCGCGGGCCAGAGCGAGTTCTTCACGACGTTCTTCGGTCTGCCGACCGACCGATGGAGCGAGTTCCTGCGCATCGACGCCACTCCGTCCGACACCGCCGCGGTGATGGCGGAGGTGTTCAGGACCTCGTCGTGGTCACTCCGTCGTCGTCTCGCCGGCGGCAATCCCGCTGCGCTCGCCCGTCTCCTGCGCCCCTGACCTCGCATCCGAGCCCTCCCCGTCCGAAATGTGCAGCGATTCTCCCGCCGAGCGGGACAATTCCTGCATGTTCCCGTCTTCGGTGCCGTTGCGGCGGGTGCGGATCGAGCGACGCACCGCGAGCACCCAACCGACGACGACGGCCGCAGCGAAGATGAACCACTGCATGGCGTAGGACAGGTGCGGGCCTTCGGACAGTTCCGGTGGTGGAACCGGGGTCGGGTAGTCGCCCTCGGTGGGCGGATCGGACGCGATCAGATCGAGATACACCGGAGCGACCGTGCCCGGGAACTGTGGGCGCGAGTTGGTCGAGGTCGATCCGCCGGACCTCGGTGAGGGCGAGGCCTTCGTCGGTGAGTTCGCCGCGCCGCCGACCCTGCGAGTCGCGGACCGTGCCGATGATCTCCACGTCGCCGCTCGGCGGTGGCGGCTGGTCGACCCCCACCGGGACGAAGCCGCGATTGACGAGCACGGTCGTGCCGTTGTCCTGCACGAGGGCGGTCACCACGTTGTCGCCGGCGAGTCCGTCCTGCGAGCGGTTGAACACGGTGATCTGCTGCGGCAGCCAGACCCCCGCCGCGGTCACGCGCCGCCACGTCGCGTCCTCGGGCGAGAAGTCCGGTTCGGCCAGCAGTTCGTCGATCGACACCGGCGGCAGCTCCGACCGTTCGACCACCTCGGCGTTGAACTCCTTGCGCTCGTCGAGGCGCCGGAGCTGCCACAGACCGAGGCTGATCATGAGGAACACCGCGGCAAGGCACAGCAGGTGGAAGGCGATCCATTTCGGACGGAACAGGAACCGGTACATCTCGGTGACGAAGGTACCGGGGACGACAACTACCGTCCCCGCGGATGCACGACGAAGATGTCACGAGCGAGTGGTTGTCCGAGTTGCTGGGCGGCGAGATCGGATCGATCCGCCACGAGCGGATCGGTGACGGTCTCGTCGGGCATGAACCTGCGTGTCGTGCTCGACGACCACGCACCCGAACTTCCCGACTCGGTGGTCATCAAGCTGCCGTCGGACGATCCGACGAGCCGGATGACGGGGATCATGCTGCGCAACTACGAGCGGGAGGTGAAGTTCTACCTCGGGCTCGCCGACACGGTCGACATCCGTGTGCCCCACTGCCACCATGGATCGTGGGACGAGGCATCGGGTGATTTCGTCCTCGTCCTCGAAGACATGACGCCGGCCGCAGCAGGGCGACCAGATCACCGGCTGCGACGTGGCCACGGCACGCGTCGCGGTCGCCGAGTTGGCCCGGCTGCACGGCCCGCGCTGGAACGACCCGACGCTCGACGACGTCGACTGGCTCACCCGGCGCACCGGACCGCAGGACGGGCAGGAACTCCAAGGCTTGTATGCCATGGTCTTCCCGCAGTTCATCGCGACCTACCGGCCGTACCTGAGCGACGAAGCCGCCGCGCTCGCCGAGGCGTTCGGCGCACGGATCCCGGAGGTCCTGACTCGGCCACGAGGATGCGATGGCCGTCACCCATGGCGACTACCGGCTCGACAACATGTTGTTCGCATCGGCGGCGGGTGGCGCGCCGATCGCCGTGGTCGACTGGCAGACCCCGGGTCACGGCCCGCCGATCAACGATCTCGCGTACTTCTGCGGAGCAGGTCTGCAGCCCGAGGATCGCCGCCGGCACGAGCGAGAGTTGCTCGACGTCTATGCCGCGGGACTCGCCGAGTACGACGTCTCGGTCGACGACGACTGGTTGTGGCACCAGTACCGCCGTGATGCCTTCGCCGGCGTGATCATGGCCGTGGTCGCCTCGCAGATCGTCGGCGGCAGCGAACGCAGCGAAGGCATGTTCGCGGCGATGGCGACCCGCCACCTCCAGCACGCCCTCGACCTCGACTCCTACGCCGTGATCTGATTCCCTCCCGTTGATCTGAGGGGCAGACTGGCCCCATGGAGTTGCCCGATTTCCACATCGATCACGCCGAGAAGATCGACTGGATGATCGAGACGAAGGGCTGGGCACTCGAAGCGGTGTCGGCGCGGCCGGAACTCGACCCGCCGACGCCGAGCTACGCCTACTCCATCGGTGTTCCGGCGGCGGTCGGGTTCACCGAGATCGCCGTGTTCGGGCTCGCCCCGGCGGCCGCGAACGGACTCGTCCAACTCGTCGTCGACGCCTGCCGCGGCGGCACCGAGATCCCGCTCGGCGTCGAACTGCTCGGCGTGCTCGACAACGAACTGCGGTGCCTGTTCGCCCCGATCGACCTCGAGGAACACGGCGACTGGTTCCCGACGGCCTTCGCCTGGTACCGAGGTGAGCCGTTCCGGATGACGCAACTCCTGTTCCCCGACCGCAACGGGTTCATGCCGTACGAGGCGGGTTACGAGCAGCGCATGCGTTTCGCCCAGCCGGTTGTCGGCATCGTCTGATCCTGTGACGTGATCCAGGCGGCGCCGCTCAGTGACGCTTGATGCCGCCGTACTTCATGCGCGTGTCGCTCATCGCCGCCGCCCGCGCATCGTCGTCGCGCACGCCGGCGTCGACGACCTCGCCGATGAACAGGGTGTGACTGCCGAGGTCGAGTGCCTGACGGAGTTCGCAGTCGACGAAGGCGATCGCTTCGTCGAACACCGGCGCCCCGGTGGTGCCGGCGTGGACCGGGCGGCCGTTCAGGGTCATGTCGTCGAACGACGCGGGCTTCGAGAACTTCACGAACACCTTCGTGTCCTCGGCCGACCACAGGTTCACGCTGAACGATCCGCCCGTGGTGATCAGTCGATGGGTGACGGCCTTGTTGTCGACGCCGACACCGATCAGCACGGGCTCCATCGACAGTTGAGTGATCCAACTCGTCGTCATCGCGTTCCACTCGTCGCCGGCACGCGAGCCCACGAGGGCCAGTGCGTTCGGGATCTTCCAGGTGGCCCGGTTGAGCAACTCGTCGTCGATCGCCCCGTTGCCGGAAGTCATGACCGCGACGACTACGACGCCAGGACGGATGGTCAGGAACGCGGATCGACGAAGAGGCTCTGCACACTGCGCCCGACCCGGCCGGCCGCGTCGTACAGCGCCGACTCGGCGAAGCCGGCACCGGTGGTCCGTCCGCCCGCTCCGTAGAACGACGCGGAGCGCATGCCGACCCACTCGCCCTCCGGCTGACGGAGAAGGTGGATCGTCAGGTCGGGGTTGATGAAGATGTAGCGCTCGGTGTCGATCCCGCGGCTGACGCCATTGCCGAAGTCCGCCGCCGCGGCGCAGCGTTGGACCCCGGACGGCTCCTCGCCGTCGACGACGGGCACGGTCAGCCGGATCCAGACGGCGACCGGTCCGGTCACGTCCCAGCCGCCCTCGACGAACCGGTGCTGACAGCCGTGGGTGTGGAACGCGACGCCACCCTCGGTGCCCCACGTCGAGTCGATCGCGCGGCCGTCGCCCGGTCGCCCCGGCGGGTCCGGATCCGGTTGGATCGTGTCGGCCGGAAGTTCGAAGTCGGTGCGTCGGATGCGGAGCGCGCGGAGCCGGGCGACCTCGGTGTCGCCGTCGGCGAGTACCACGGCGACGAGCGACACCTTGCGGCCGGGGCGCTCGATCGTGGTCGTCAGCCGCAGGTGCGCGCCGACCGGCACGGGGCGGGTGAGCTCCACCGTCAGGCGGGCGGTCTGCCAGTGGGTTTCGCCGTCGGCGTGCTCGACGGCTCGCGCCAGCAGGGCGCCGACCGGTCCGCCATGGCAGTGGCGCGGGTCCCACGGGCCGCGGCAGAGTTCGGTCGGCATCCACAGGTCCGCGCCGACCGATTCGAACAGGGCGGTCGCAGTCATCGGCAGATCGTGGCACACCGCCAGCAACCGACCCGCCAGCCCGGACGTGGGGAAACGAAACCCGAGACGAGATGGGCACGCTGGTACGATTGTCCCTTCGTCGACTCGTCCTCGTCACCGACATCGACCTCGCCCGATGACGTCCCCACCCCCGCTCCCCGCAACCGGCGCCTGGCTGCCGGGCGACGAGCCGGGTCATCGGCAGTTCTTCACCTTCGCCACCGACCGGCGGTTCGCGCTCGACTGCGGCACGATGCTGAGCGACGTCGTGGTCGCCTACGAGACGTGGGGCCGCCTCGACGCCGACGCCGCCAACGCCGTGCTGGTGTGCCACGCGTGGACCGGCGACAGCCACGCCGCCGGGCCGGCCGGACGGGGCCACACGCGCGCCGGGATGGTGGGACGACACGATCGGGCCGGGCAAGCCGATCGACACCGACAAGTACTTCGTCGTGTGCGCCAACGTGCTCGGCGGCTGCCAGGGATCGACCGGGCCGGCGTCGCCGCATCCGGTCGACGGCCGGCCTACGGTTCGCGCTTCCCGGTGGTGACGATCCGCGACATGGTCCGCGCCCAGTCGCGACTCGCCGAGCACCTCGGGGTCGACCCGCTGGATGTCGGTGATCGGCGGATCGATGGGCGGCATGCAGGCGATCGAGTGGGCGGTCATGTATCCCCGTCGCGTGCGCTCGCTCGTGGCGATCGCCACCTGCATGCAGGCCACGGCGCAACAGATCGCGTGGGGTGCGATCGGGCGGCGGGCGATCCGCCTCGACCCGGCCTGGCGCGGTGGCGACTACTACGACGCGGCGCCGGGCGACGGGCCCCACGCAGGGTCTCGAGGTCGCCCGGATGGTCGCCCAGGTGACGTTCCGCAGCGACAACGTGTTCACCGACCGGTTCGGTCGTGAGCTCGCCGACACGGCGCAAGGTCGGCGACACGCTCGACATGTGGCAGCGCTTCGAGGTCGAGCGGTACCTCGAGTACCACGGCACGAAGCTGGCCCGGCGCTTCGACACCAACAGCTACCTCGCGATCTCCAAGGCGATGGACCTCCACGACGTCGCCCGCGGCCGCGGCGCGCTCGCAGCACGCGATGGCCGCGTCTGCGCGCCCGACCCTGGCGGTCGGCATCTCGAGCGACATGCTCTACCCGGCGTACCAGCAGCGTCAGATCGCCGACACGGTCGCCGACGGTCGGTGGCGGTGGCCGAGTACCTCGAGATCGACTCACCGCACGGCCACGATGCGTTCCTGATCAACGGCGACCAGCTCGCCGGTCCGCTCGAGCGATTCCTGGCCAACGCCAGCAAGTCCGACCTCTAGTCGCAGCGCCGTGCCCGAGGGCCTCGAAGCCGAGATCTGGCGCGCCGCGATCGAGGTGACCGGTCGGCCGCACGCATCGTCGACGCCTGGGTCGACGAGCGCGTCGCGCCACCGGGGTTCGTGCCGGCGTCGTGCGGGATCGCGGATCACCGGCCGTGCGTCGGGCCGGCAAGGTCGTCCTGATCGACACGACGGACCGACGATCGGGCTGCACTTCGGGATGACCGGTCGGATCGTCGTCGACGGACGGCTCGGCGATCGAACGGCTGTCGTACGCGTCCGGTCGGGACGACGCGGCGTGGAACCGCCTGCTGCTGTGGACCGATCCGCCGGATCGATCCGGGTGCCGGCGATCCGGTTCAACGACCCGCGGCGGTTCGGTCACGTCAGCCTCGATCCGGACCTGTCGATCATCTCGGCGTCGACATCTTCGCCGATCACGCCGTCCGAGCTCGCATGCGGTGCTGGCCCGTCGCCGGACGCCGTCAAGGCGGCGCTGCTCGACCAGCACGGTCGTCGCCGGCCTCGGCAACCTCTGCGTCGACGAGGTGCTGTGGTGGGCGGGGATCGATCCGCATCGCGCCGCCGACGACGTGACGGTCGACGAGGCTCGCCGGCTCGTCGGCCGTATGCGGCGGCGTCTGCGGGTGATGCTGCGCCGAGGTGGCAGCACGACGGGCATGATCGACCCGCGCGTGCGTGACGAGCTCCCGGACTGTCCGCGCGACGGTGCACCGCTCGTCCGCGCTCAGGTCGGTAGCCGGACGACCGTGTGGTGCGCGGCGCATCAGTGGTGAACGGGGAGAACCTGGGAAACCTGGCACAATCGCGGCGCTGTGAGTGTTCGATACCGCACGTCGTCGATCGAGAGCCGATTCGCCGAGTCGGGCTGCTGGCCGGCCGACGCCGGTTCGAGCCGGCTGGTGTACGCGATGGTGATCGCGCTGATCGTCATCGGTGTCGTGCTGATCGTCGCTCGCCGTCGTGGTGTTCCGCCGGACCCGGGTCGACCTGGACGTGCTCGGCCCGCTCGAACGGATGGGCGAGCCGGAAGTGGCGCAAGAGCGATCCCGAGTCGCGTCGCCAGCTGCTCGACGAGGTGCGACCGGCCGGCGCGACCGGCCCGTCGCCGACCGACCCGGACGACGCCGCCGTCGACCTCCCGCCGCCGGTGATCGAGTCCGCCGGCGAGCTGCCGCACGACGCCACGTTCGTCGCCGGCCCCGACGGCGTCGAGCCGGTCGAACACGTCGAAGCCCCCGAGCCGGTCGAGGACGCCGAGCCGGTCGAGGCGGCCGAGCCGGTCGACGAGCGCCGAGCCGGTCGAAGCCGCCGAGCCGAGCCGAGTGCCAGCCGCCGCCGACGAGCGCCGCGCCGGTCGATGCGGCCGAGCCGACGGCGCCGAGCCGCCCGCGTCGAGCCCGCGGACGCCGTCGACCCGCCGACGTCGGTCGACGCGGTCCGATCGTCGGACGAGCCGGCGTCCGACGTTCCGGTCGACGCCGCCGACGTCGACCGGTCGTCGCGCCCGACGAGCGGTCGCCGTCCGGACGAGGCCGGCGCCGCCGACGGTCGCCGTCGAGCGACCGACGGACGGCGCCGTCGACCGACGACGGCGTCGACGACGCCGGTCGGACGCCGATCGAGCCGGTCGATGGCTCGGTGCCGGCCAGTAGGGTCGAAGCGTGGCCACCTTCGACTCGACGAGATGATCCAACGGTTCCGCGAGCGGGCGGCCGCCGTGAAGAAGCGCCCGCTCCCGCCGGTGGCCGGCGAGGAACGACAGGCGTTCCTCGAAGCAGTCGCAGCTCGACTTCCAGGACTTCGCGATCATCGGCGACGCCGAAGCGACGATCGAGGACGGCATCTTCACGCTGCGTGTCGATCTCCGGCCACCCGACCAGCGCTGACACGATCCGGCCGAGTCGCGTTGTCCGATCCGGCGGGTCGACTGCTAGATTGTCGCGTCCCAATGCGGATGTGGCTCAGCTGGTAGAGCATCACCTTGCCAAGGTGAGGGTCGCGAGTTCGAATCTCGTCATCCGCTCCAACGAAACACCTGGTCAGCGGCCCTTTCGAGGG
>CAWDFZ010000007.1:0-520860 GCA_963801795.1 Ilumatobacteraceae bacterium | reverse complement strand
TGGTTCGTCCGGAAGACTGTCGACGCGTTGCCCGTCGGCATCGAAGATCGCCGTGCCGGGCGCAAGCAGACGATTCCATCTCGTCGCGGACTTGTCCCACCAGCGGAGTCGGACGTGGCGACGGCGATGACCACCCTTGTCGTCGAATGACATGCCGTACGGGAGCGGGACCTCGGGGCCTTTCACGAGTGTCTCGACCGATGCGTAGGCCTGATGCGTCTCGGTGCTGGCGTCCACGACCAGCTCGTCCGTCAGTGAGTTCAATGCAGACACATGTCGTCGGACGAAGGCGAGATCAGGTTCCGACCAGCAGGCGTGGATGACTCGCAGTCCGTCGAGTTCGAGCCACAGCGGGATGGTCTTGAACCAGTCGACGAGCTCACGATGGAGCGAGGAGTCGAGGCCGACCGCGGCGATGAACGCCTCGTGTTGCTCGTCGTTCTTCGGCTCTCGTTCCCGCAGGTGGCCACCGCCTTCCTTCGCTGTCGCGTAGGCAACGGCGTTGAACTCGTGGTTCCCCAGCGTGATCAGTGCGGTACCGGCCTCGACCATGTTGCGCACGATCGCCAACGTCTCCAGCTGCTGGCTCCCACGGTCGACCAGGTCGCCGACGAAGATCGCCTGTCGGCCGGCGTGTCGCCAGGCGCCGTCGCTGTGGGCATAGCCCAGCTTCGCCAGCAGGCCGGTCAGCTTGTCTGCGTGGCCGTGGATGTCACCGATCACGTCGTAGCCGGTCATGGATTCCTGTCCTCCGATGTCATTCGCCGATCGCGTCGTCCCGGACAACGGTGTAGCAGCGGGCTTCCAGCGCTGCAATCAAGTCGTCCAGTCGGTCCCGTTCGACGCGATCGTCGAAGTGCCCGGAGAACGCCGGCGAGCGTCTGTACACTTCCCGTTCGCTCGTACTGTACACTTGGGTTATGGATGTCGCTGTCACTGAACTCAGAGCGCACCTCGGCCGATGGATCGACCTCGCGCGCGAGGGCGACGACGTCGTGATCACCGATCGAGGGACTCCGGTCGCCCGCATCATCGGTATCGCCTCGACGTCGACGATCGAGCGTCTCGAGGAGCAGGGTGTGATCGGCCGGCCCACTGCGACCACTCGGCCGGTCGCAGGGGCTCGGCCTCGTCCGACGCCCAAGCGGCCGGTTGCTGACATCGTCAGCGAACAGCGCCGCTGAACGTGGCGATCGCCTATTTCGATTCGAGTGCGCTCGTCAAACTCGTCCTCGACGAACCGGGGTCGGACATCGCAGCTGCGCTCTGGAACGGGTGCGACGCCGCGCTGTCGAGTCGACTCGCGTATCCCGAGGTCTGCGCCGCCCTCGGCGCCGCGACCCGAAACCGTGTGCTGACCGCGACGCAGGCCTCGGCAGCTGCGGAGGAGTGGGAAGTGTTCTGGGAATCGATGCGTCCGGTCGAGTTGTCGGCAGATGTCGAGCGGATGGCGGGTGAGCTCGCAACTCGTCACGGCCTTCGCGGCGCCGATGCGGTCCATCTCGCCAGTGCAGTTGCGCTCGGTTCGACCGATCTCGTGGTAGCCGTGTGGGACAAGCGCCTCCACTCCGGCGTGGTCGCCGCTGGTCTCGCCGTCGCGCCGGCCACGCTCGGCTGAGGGATCGGACACCGGATCGCTCCGGCTGCCCGGATCCGACCGGGAGTCGCCGCTGGGTTCAGGCGGGGTGGAGGGCGATGATCGCCTGCACCTCGAGGGCCATGTCGGCGGGCAGCGAGCTGACACCGACGGCCAGCCGGGCGTGCTTGCCGGCGTCGCCGAACACCTCGACGAGCAGGTCCGACGCGCCGTCGATCACCTGCGTGTGCTGCGTGAACTCGGGCGTTGCGTTGACCGTGCCGGTGAGGCTGATCACGCGACGCACCCGCGCCAGGTCGCCGAGTTCCTGACGGATGGTGGCCAACATGCTCAGCGCCGCGATGCGTGCGGCGTCGTAGCCCTGTTCCACCGTGAGTTGTCCGCCGAGCTTGCCCGTGATGAGCGTCGTCCCGTCGAAGGGAACGTGACCAGCGGTGTACAGCATGTCGCCGTCGACCACCGCCATCACGTAGGTCCCGAACGACGGGAACGGATCCGGCAGGTCGAGGTCGAGGTTCACACCGGCCTACGGTACGCGTGGCCTCGAGACCGACGCGTGGGCCGACGTCTCCTCGCCACTGCCTCGTCGGCTGACCCGGAACGCAGGGGTGTCGAGCCCGACGACCGTGTGCCAGGCTTTCGAGCGGGCGGGTAGACGAGCGAACCGGCCGTGCGCCGGGGACGAAGGAGAGCGCATGGACGTCCGCAGCGAACTCGACCCGCCGTTCAGTCAGCCCGGGTCGACGGCGACCGACTGGTCGACGGTCCAGCGGATCCTCGAGGCGGCCGAGACGTCGTGGTTGACGACCGTGCGCGCCGACGGCCGCCCGCACGTCACGCCGCTCGTCGCGGTGTGGCACGGCGACAGCGTGTACTTCTGCACCGGCGAGGCCGAGCAGAAGGCGGTGAACCTGCGTTCGAACCAGCACGTCGCGCTGACGACGGGATGCAACGGCTGGCAGGAGGGGATCGACGTGGTGGTCGAGGGCGTCGCCACCCGGGTCACCGACGACGCATTGCTCGCCGACCTCGCCGCGGTGTGGGCGACGAAGTGGGACGGCAGCTGGCAGTTCGAGGCCCGTGACGGCGCGTTCCATCACGAATACGACGGCGAGGATCATCCGGCGCTGGTGTTCGAGATCGCCATCGCCAAGGTGCTCAGCTTCGACAAGGAAGGCGGCGCGGCGACCCGCCACCTCCCCGCATGAGCTGACGACGCTGCACGGCAACGTCCGCGCGTTCAGCGTCGCGGCCGGAGCACCGTGGCGAGGGCCTCCGGGTCGCTGGGGTCGACGTGCACGAGGCCCGGGATCGATCCGAACGCCCGGTCGGCCGACACGAGCGCCGTGAGGTGCTCCCGCTCGATCACTGCCGCGGCGAGCACGGCGTCGAACGCGCCCAGGTGATCGTCGGCCACGAACAGATCCAAGCCGTGCGACAGATCGTCGGCATCGACGAGCGTCAGGGGCGACAACAGATCGACGAACGCCGATGCCAGGGCTCGAGCGTCGGCCCGATCGCGACGTCGCGCTCGGACATGCGCAAACTCCTGGATCACCTCGACCGTCGTGGTCGCCGCAATCGTGCCGTCACCGATCGCTTCGATCAGCGATCGACACGGCGCGCGCAACGGATGGTCGCTGCCGACGCTGTACACGAGCACCGTGGTGTCGAGCACGATCACGATCGGCGGTCGCGCAGATCGTGCAGCTCGGCTACCAGGTCGTCCACCGACTCGGGCACATCGATCGATTCCGCGCCGAGGATCGTGAGCGCAGCCGCCGCCTTGCGATGGTGAGCCGGCGGGAAGGTCAGATCGATCGCCTCTCTCACCAGCGTGGCGACCGACGTACCCCGTGCCGCGGCCTCCCGTTCGAGCCGTTGGCGCTGCTCGACGCCGATCAGCACCTGCAGACGCTCCTTGAGCATGCTCATACTGTAGCAGGTATCACGATCCGCTGGTTGCCGATCTCGGGTCTACTTCGAGTCAGTCGTCGAACACAGCGAGACGCAGGCTGTGCAGGTTGTCGTCGAACTCGGACGGGTCGAAAGCGTCCGGTTGGAACGGACCAGCGCGCATGCCTTCGATCCACGCGACCCGCTCGGCATGATCGGGGTGCGTCGGGTCGGCGAGGATCGCCAGCAGATCGACGTAGCCCCACGGGCCGCCGCAGTCCTCGGGTGGACAGGCGCGGCGACCGTCGATGCACGCCGGCACGAGCGTGTCGCCCGACGCCTCGAGCACCTTCTCCACCTTGATCTGGTGCTCCCAGTAGTCGCCGAAGTCGTAGGTGTACCGGAACGATGAACCGACCTTGGCGACCTTGTCGAGGCGAGTCCGTCGCTCGTCGCGGGCTGGCGGCCCGAAGTCCTCGTCCGGATCGGGGACGCCGTACCGCGTGCGCCCGACCTCGAACTCGTGCAGGTGGTAGTTCCACCATCCGAAGGCCGCCTGGATCACCTCGTGCACCTGGTCGAGCGTCGCCGATCCATCGACGAGGACGCGTCGCCAAACCGGTGGCTTCGTGTCGAGCAACGTGACCTTGAGCTGGTACACCGATCTGCCGCGTCGACCACCACCAGTGTGGGCACCGGTGCCGGCAGCGTCCGTCGGTGCGTGCGGTGGCCCGGGCGCTCGTCGGGAACGGGATGACGTTGCTGCGATCGTCGCCGAGGAAGGCCGCCAGCTCGCGGTCGGGAGATCCGGTGCGTCCGCGGAGTGGGTCGATCGGCGTCTGGGCCAGTTCCATCGACAGGTCCTCGAGATCCATGCTTCTCGTAGCGAACCGAATCTCGCCGTGGAACTCGAACCCGTTCATCACGCCGAGCACGCTGCGGTTGTTCGTCGGTGCGAGCCGGACGTCGCGCATCGCCTCGAGTTCGTCGGCGATGAACTTCTCGTCGACACCATGGCGACGGAGGACCGCCGCGATGGCGTCGGGCGCCCGGTCGAGCAGCGTCGCCGCGGGTGCCAGCGGCATGAACACCGGCAAGAACGTTCGCTCGTTCACCAGCAGCGCAACCTGTGGCTTCCAGAACAGGGCGGTCGCGAACCAGTCGCCGAGCACCGTGGTCGACGCGTGGCTCCCGTCGGCCAGTGGCGCCTTCACCCGGTCGCGCAGCTTCTTCGTGCCACGGACGATCAGCATGTGCGAATTCTCGCGTCGCTACGTCGGTCGAGCAGCATCAGTCGCAACGGCTCGAGCGCGGGTGATCCTCGAGGCCTTCCAACTTTGGCGAGTTGGTGCGCACGTTGGGGATGAGTCACGTCCGACGAGTCACGGGGTTGATGTGTTACGTTGTGTTCCAAATGAACGTCGATGATCTCGACTGGCTGCCGCCAGGAGGGATTCGACTCGAACGAGATGATTTGGTTGTCGTGATCTCGGCACTGCGCACGCTCATCAACGGGACCGAGCCTGATGAGCCGAATCGTGCGCACGCCGTGACGATTTCGTACGTGATCGCCGACGCGATCGAGCGAGCAGGAGGGACGCCGTGAGTCGACCACAGTTGATCGAATGGCTGGAGCGTGAAACTGGCCAGACACTCGACCGAATCGACGACTCTGCGGCGAAGTCGCGGCACGTGTCGATCCGCGTACCGGAGGAACTGTTCCGTCAACTCGAGAGCGTTGCCGCCCGACGAGGTGAGACCGTCTCCCAAGGGGCACGCCGCATTCTGCTCGCCGGGCTGACAACTCCGCCCGATCCACAAGACGCGATCGAGGCGGCGATCAATGCGC
Source organism: Ilumatobacteraceae bacterium (assembly GCA_963801795.1). Lineage (GTDB taxonomy): Bacteria > Actinomycetota > Acidimicrobiia > Acidimicrobiales > Ilumatobacteraceae > Sva-07. Next base: position 515,518 of record CAWDFZ010000007.1, on the reverse strand, counting down.
TCATCGTCGCGCGTGATCGTTTCGCCGACTCGGCCTGACGGCAACGGCACCAAATTCCATCGCCTCCGGGTTGACGATCGAACATATGTTCGATAGAATGTCGACATGTACACGGAACTCGTCGAGGAGCTGATGGGGCTCGACAACGACTCGATCACCGAGCGATTCCGTGAACTCGAGCTGCAACGGCGCCGGATCGAGGCCGAGATGGCGGCGGTCGTCGCGGTGGCCGATGCACGTGGTGTGTACGGCGATGACGGTCATCGCTCGATCAAGGGGTGGATGCGGGCGAACGCCAACTGGTCCGGGTGTCGACGTGTCGACCGATGCGACGGGTCGTCGCGCTTGTTCGAATCGTGCCCGTCGGTCGGTGATGCGTTGCTGGCCGGACACATCGGTCGGGCGCAGGTCGATCGAACTGGCCAGGGCGCGCAGCAACCCGCGGTGCGGTGCCCGGCTCGTCGAGGTGCTCGACCTGCTGCTCGACAATGCCGAGCATCTCTCGTTCGAGGACTTCCGCACCGTGGTGCGACGGTGGGAGCACCTCGCCGACGAGGACGGCACGCTCGACGACGCCGAGACGAATCACGCCAACCGCACCGCCGGGCTGCACGAGGTCAACGGTTGTGTCGACCTGCGGGCGAGTGGGGGCGGCCGTTGGACGCGGCGGAGATGTTGGGCATCTTCGAGCGGTTCGTCGAAGACGAGTTCCGTGCCGACGTCGCGGCCCGCACCGAGCTGCACGGTCCGGATGCGCCGGCGTCGCTGCTGCCGCGCACCGATGCCCAACGTCGTTTCGATGCGTTGATGAAGATCTTCCGGACGGCGGCGTCGATGCCGGCCGGTGCCCGGGCACCGGAACCGGTCGTCAACATCGTGTGCGACATCGAGACGTTCGAAACGCTGCTCGCCCGGCACCGGCTGATCCCGTTCCCCGACGATCTGCCGCTCACCGATCTGGCCCGGTCCGGTGCGAGACCGACAGTGGCATCGTCGTCCCACCCGAACATGTCCTGCAGGCGGCGCTGCACGGCCACGTGCGGCGGGTCATCGTCGACACCGACGGTGTGGTGCTCGACATGGGACGCAAGCGACGCCTGTTCAAGGGTGCCGCCCGGGTGGCGGCCAAGCTGATGGCGTGCCACTGCGGTCACCCCGGCTGCACGGTCGGTGCGCACTACGCCGAGGTCGATCATCTCGACGAGTGGCACCGCGACGGTGGTGCGACCGACGTCGCCAACTCGAACATCCGATGTCGAAGTCACAACCCGTTGAAACATCGACTCGGCCTCGTCGACCGAAGATCGAAATCCGGTCAAGTCGTCACGTTCCGACGTGACGGCACACCGATGCTGCCGGTCGGATGCCGACTCCCCGAGTTCGAACCCGATGACGAGAGTCGGAACACGACGGTCCGAGTCCGAGGTACACGACGAGTTCGCCGAGGACGAGCTGATGGCGATCTGCCGTCGAGCGAAGGATCGACTGCGGATCCTGAAGCGACTGGTTGCCGACCTCGAGCAGCAGCTCGAAGCGATGGCATCCTGACGGTCCCGATCCGAATTCCGATCGCGTGACAGGATGACCAGCGCATGATCGATCCCGACCTCCGCCAGCGTCGACTCGACCTGCTCGACGAGCACTTCGCCTCCGAGGTCGACCAGGAGTTCGACCGCACGATCGCCACGTTCGCCGGCCACCCGCGCTACGAGATCGTCCCGACCGGCCAGGTCCACGACGGCGAGGCCGAGGTGCTGGCCTACCACCGCAACCAGCGCACGGCGTTCCCCGACCAGCGCCACGAGAACGTGCGCATGCACGTCAGCGACGACGACACGATCATCGCCGAGTTCGACCTGCTCGGCACGAACCTCGGCGAGTTCATGGGCGCGGCGCCGACCGGCAAGGCGTTCCGCGTGCCGACGATCGCCGTGTTCTTCTTCGACGGTGAACTGATCACCAACGAGCGCGTCTACCTCGACCTCGTCAGCCTGCTCACCCAGATCGGGCGCGGCGACCTGCTCGAGTTCCTCGCCACTCAGGCCTGAGCGCGCACGACCGCGAACTGATACTCCCATCCGTCGTCGTGGTCGCGGCCGTACGTCTCGAAGATCTCGACGTCGCCGTGGCGGGCGAGCATCTCGCGCCAGCGGTCGTGGGTGGCGAGCGAGAAGAACCGGTCCGGACGGAGATCGCCGTATGGGTAGATGCCCTCGAAGTCGAGGCCGCCCCACGTCCCGATCGCCAGCGGTGATCCCGGGGCGACGACCCGCAGCATCTCGGTGATCGCCTCGTCGAACCGTGCGTGCGGGACGTGCACGAACGTGCTCATCGTCCACAGCGAGTCGAACGAGCCGTCGCGGAAGGGCAGGTCGTACAGCGAACCGGTGACCCCGACCAGACCGCGTTCGCCCATCAGCCGCACGTTGGCCTCGGTGAGATCGACGCCGACGACGTCGAGCCCCTCCGCCTGCCACGCGGCGGTGTCGAGTCCTGGTCCGGCACCGACGTCGATCAGGTGCCGCCGACCTTCGGCGACCACGAGTTCGCGGAACGCGTCCCGCAAGCCCTGGCGGAGTTCGCCGACCTTCACTCGTCGCCCGCTGCGAGCCTCCGCCTCGTAGTAGGCGATCAGGTCGGCGTCCAGATCCACGGGACCAACGTAGGTCTCGACCCCGGCTACTGGCCGTCGACGTACTCGAGGGTGACGGTCGTGGCGAGCTCGACGTCGAAGCGGCCACGGCCGGTCGAGTGGATGCGGATCGGCGCGTCGTGTTCGTCGAGCCGGCGCTTGAGCAGGATCAGCCGGCTCTCGAAGTTGTCGCGGTACTCGGGCAGCTCGAGCGTCTTGTCGAGCTTCGCCTCCCGGTTGGTGAACGACGTCCGACCGGTGGCGACCTGTTCGGACACGACCTTCCACAGCAGGCGACCGGCGACCCCCTTGATCACGTACTGATCGCCGAGGAACGTGCTGCCGTCGACCGCGTAGTGGCGGAGCACGATCGGTGCGCCGGCGGTGTCGGACCGGCTCGCCTCCGCCGGTGGCGTGGGGGTGACGGTGGCGGCGGCCGGTCGCCGCTGGGGGCTCGTGGTCGGACAGCGCCATCTGCTCGCGGTCGAACGCCGCGGCGACGAGGCGGGCGGCGACGGTCAGCACCCGCTCGTCGAGTTCGTCGTAGGCGATCGCCACGTTGCTCTCGATCGCCAGCACACCGATCAGCACGGCCCGCGAGACCATCGGCGCGGCCAGTTGGCTGCGGGCGTCGGGGAGGCCGGGGAGCCGGATCTCGTCGGGCGCCTCGCCGGTGGTGCGGTGGACCGAGCGGGCGTACGACAGCATCCGCTGGAGATTGGCGATGCGCGTCGTCTGCTGGCGGGCCGCGGCGAGGCCGATCACGCCCTGGCCGAGGGCGACCTCGGAGCCGGTGCCGCTCGCCTCGTAGCCGTGGCTGGCGAGCGTGACGAGCTTGCCGAGTTCCGGTTCGTACACGAGCAGCAGCGCGTTGGAGGAGGGGAACAGTTCGCCGATCCCGGCGAGCGCGGCGTCGACCACCTGCTCGAGTTCGGTCGACCCGGGACAGGCGATCGCTGTAGGCGTCGAGCGCGGCGAGGGCCGTCGAAGGTCGTTGCGCCGCATCGGTCATGAGCGCTCCGGAGCGTAGCCACGACGGTCACGCGGCGCCGGTTGGGGCCGCGGGCGCCGATCTGCCCGCTCCCACCACGACTCGTTCCCCCGTTGGCTGCCACCACTACCTTGTGCGGAGCACGGTGCAGTCGCGACAGGGGGTCACGGACATGGACAGCAAGCCGACCTATTTGGGATTGCTCAACGCGGTCGCGGTCGCGGAGCTCGGTGGTGAGGAACTGTTCAAGGCCTGGGCCGCCGTGACACCGAGCGACGACGTCCGTGGGCTGCTCGAAACGGTCGCCCTGCGCGAGGCCGAGCACGCCCGCAGCTTCGCCAAGCGGATCGACGAGCTCGGCTACTCGGTTCGGCCCAAGGACGATCCTGGGCTGCCCGGCCGCATCGCAACGGCCAAGTCGAAGAGGCTGAGCGATCGGCAGAAGTTCGAAAAGTTCGGCCTCACGTACGATCGCGAGGGACCGGACATCTTCACTCGGTTCTTCGACGACATGACGATCGACATCCAGACGGGTGAGCTCCTGGGGCGCTACCTCTCCGAGGAGCGTGACACCGGGCGGCGCCTGAAGGCGTGCTACGCCGGTTTGCTCGCCGCCGACGGTGGCACGACGGCGAAGTCGACGAAGGCGGCGAGGGCGTCGAATCGTTCGACGTCGTCGAAAGCGTCGACGTCGTCGAGGAGTGTCAAGCGCGCACCAGCCAAGGCAACCAGGGCGAAATCGGCTTGACGCTCGCCGTGTCGCGCTTAGCGACATTTGAGCAATCCGTCACGGAACACTCAGCAACACGGGTCGTGGCGCATCTTCAAGATGACGCCATGACAACTTTCCAGACCATTTCCATCCCCGAACCCACCATCTCGATCGACGCCGACGGCGTGCTGTCGCACGACCTCTACCGCGAGGTCCACAAGGCGATCCGCTTCGCGATGTTCCACTCCACGATGAACGTCGGGTCGCTCGACGTCACCGACCTCGACGCGGTCGCCGACGTGGCGCAGCAGTGCGCCGAGCTGATCGAGCTGCTCGAACTCCATCACCACCACGAGGACGGCTTCGTCCAGGCGCTGGTCGAGCTCCACGCTCCCGACCTCGCCATCGTCGTCGAGACCCAGCACCTGACGGTCGAGGACGGCATGGCCACGCTCCGTGTCCTCGTGGCGGCGCTGGTCGACGCCACACCCGCTGATCGTCAAGCGGTGGCGCATCGCCTGTACCTGGAGCTCACCCGCTTCACCGCCGCCTACCTCGAGCACCAGCTGTGCGAGGAGCAGCGGGTGATGCCGGCGCTCTGCCGGGCGGTCGACGGCGCCGACCTCGAGGCGCTGCACACGGAGCTGAAGCAGTCGATCGCTCCCGACGTGATGGCCCGCTTCATGATGGTGATGCTGCCGGCGATGAACATCGACGAGCGCGTCGACATGCTCGGCGGGATGTCGATGGCGCCGCCGCCGGTGTGGGACATCTTCCGTGGCGCCGCCGAGGCCGCGCTCACGCCCGCCCAGTACGCCGTGGTCGCCGAGCGGATCGGACTGAACTGAGATGGCCGACTTCACCGACTCCAACGAACTCTCCAACCGCCTCCAGCTCCGGCCCGCGGGTCGGGCTCGCCCTCGCCCAGTGCGGACCGTTCGCCGACCCCGCCGCGGTCATCGACATGGCGGCGAAGGCCGAACGATCGGGCTTCGCCTCGCTGTGGGTGATGGACCGGGTGCTCGCCCCGCTCGAACCACGCACCCCCTATCCCGCATCGATGGACGGCGAGCTCCCCGCCGAGCAGTACTCGGTGCTCGACCCGTTCGTCGCCCTGACGCTCGCGGCGACCGCCACCGAGCGCATCCGGCTCGGCACGAGCGTGCTCGTCGCACCGTGGTACTCGCCGTTGCTCCTCGCCCGCACACTGACGGCGATCGACCTGGCGAGCCACGGCCGGCTGTCGGTCGGGCTCGGCCTCGGCTGGTCGGTCGACGAGTACGACGCGGTCTGCGCGCCACTCGACCACCGCGGCGGTCGCCTCGACGAGATCATCGACGTGCTCGAAGCGATCTGGGCCGACGGCGTCACCCACGTCGACGGTGAGCGCTACGAGATCGTGCCGTCGGAGATCCTCCCGAAGCCGTATCAACGGCCGCGCCCGCCGCTGCTGCTCGCGGCCTACACGCCGTCAGCGCTCGACCGGGTGGCGCGGCGGGCCGACGCGTGGATCCCCGCCGGTCTCCCGATCGAGGCCATCGGGCCGATGTTCGGTGCGGTCCGCGACATGGCCGCCGGCTACGGACGTGACCCCGATGCGATCGAACTCGTCGTGCGGGCGAACGCGTCGATCACCTCGCGGTCGCTCGATGGGGAACGTCCCGCCTACCACGGCTCGATCGAACAGGTCGCCGACGATCTGGACGCGACACGCCGGGTCGGCGCCCACGAGATCATCGTCGAACTGCAGGGCAGCGCCGAGACCGTGGACGAACTCCTCGGGCTGGCGACGGCCGTGACGTCACCGCTCTTTGCGGGCGTGTGACGGCCAGCGTGTGATGCCGTCAGGAAGTGGTCTCGCTGAAGGGGACCTGCACCACGTCGAGGACGCGGAACACCTCGAGCCCCTTCAGCGAGAACACGTCCTGCATGCCGACCATCGCCGCCATGGAATCGAGGGCGAGCCGGGCGTCCTCGAAACCCTTGCCCTCGTTCTCCGACCGGACGTGGCGGGCGAGCAGCTTGTAGCTCTCGCCGTCGACCGGGTCGAGGACGAGCAGCGTGGCGACGGGGTTCTCGGTGAGGTTCTGGATCGTCTTGCGGAGGAACTGGTTGGAGATCGCGACGTGGTCGTCGTCGACGATCGTCACCTGCGACAGGTAGATCACGTTCGGCACGCCGTCGGCCGACACGGTGGCCAACACGTTGGGGATGTCGCCCTGGAAGCACCGGCTGATGCTGGCGAGTGCGATCGCCATCAGCCGGCGACCTTCCGGCCGGCGTCGACACCGGGCGTCTGGTCGTACTCCTCGTCGATCTCGACCTCGATGGCGACGGTGTCGAGCGAGCAGAGGCGTCGCAGCAGGTCCGGCCCCATCCCGTTCTGCTCCAGCCCGATGCGGAAGGTGTCGAGGTAGGCGTGGGTCAACGCCAGGTCGCCGGCGGTGCGCGGTGAGGCGCCGACGGTCACCGTGCCCTTCCACTGGAGTCGACTCGTACGTGGTGATGTCGGTGACCAACAGGCTGACCCGGGCGCCAGGGACGGCATTCGCCCTCGCCGTGGCGGCATCGGCGGCGAACACGACCCGCAGGCGCCGGTCGTCGAGGACGGCGATGCCGCTCGAACGGGTGGCGTCGGGAGTGTTCAGCTGGTCGGTCGAACCGAGCATGATCGCCACCGGCCGCTGCAGGAATGCCCGGGTGTCGGCGTCGAACACCGGTCGGGGAGCGCTCGCCACGGCGGCATGGTACTGCGGGACGGCGGTTCGTTCCCGGCTGATCAGCTCTCGCAGCCGACGCCGTCGTCGTTGCCGTCGAAGCGGTGCGGATCGGGCGGCTGGACGGGGAATCGGCGGTCGGTGATGTCGCCGCAGTCGAGGTCGGGCGCGCCGACCGGGATGCACAACGTGGGGTAGGACGGGTCGCAGTCGGACGCCGGGACGGCGGCGAGCGGCGGTGCCGGGACGGGAGCTGGTGCCGGCGCAGGTGTCGGCGCGACCGCCGCCGGGACCGGCGCCCACGGCGCGATCGTCTGGCCGGGACAGCGGTCGGTCAGCAGGTTGCGGATGCGGCCGTGCTCCGACTCGTCCATCGACAGCCCCCACCGGGCCTTGATCGAGGTCCAGTCGGCGAGGTACGTGCACAAGGCGTCGGCCTTCGGCGGGATCCAGTTGGACGGGTCCTTGTCGCTCTTCGCCTGGTTCTCCGCGCCGGTCACCGCGACGAGTGACCGCACGTCGTCGACGTCGTTGCCGAACGCCGTCAGCCGGGCCTCGTCCCATGCCCACGCGCCCGAGTCCCACGCCTCCTTCAGCGCCACGACGTGGTCGATCTCGAGCTCGGCGGGATCGGTCCACGTGAGCCCGTCGTAGCGCGAGTACCAGTCGCCGGCGACGACGGCACAGCCACCCGCATCGACCTGCGCCGGCGTGAGCGAATCGCGCATCAGGACGAGCGCGCGGGTCCGGCAGCCGTGGTCGTCGACGGTGTCGCCGTAGTGGAACAGGTCGCGGTCGTAGCCGTCGGGCTGCTCCCGCTCGACCGGGATCGTCGCCAACACGTCGAGGGCGAGCAGCGACCCGGGCACGGTCGCCGGGGGTTCGGTCGGCGGGGGAGTGGTCGGCTCGGTGGTCGCCGGCTCGGTCGTGGCCGGCTGGTCGTCGCGGCTCGGTCGCCGGCGGCTCCACGACGGGAACCGTCACCGGCTCGGTCGCGGTCGGGATCGGTTCGGGTGCTGACGTCGCCGGGGTCGGCGCGGTCGTCGTCGACGGCGCGCCGGCGGTCAACGCGGGCGACGTCGTCGTCGCGGACGGCTCGGCCGTGTCGGTTCCGTTCGGCTCGGCGATCGCCGCGCCGACTCCGCCGAGCGCGATGCAGAAGGCGACCCAGTAGACGAGCCAGCGCTTCCACCGCGCGACGTGCGACCAGGAACGGCGCGCGCCGGCAGGGGCCGATGGGGGCGGGAAATCGTCGGGCATGGTGAGCGGGAGCGCGCGCGTCAGCGCTCGATCACTTCAAGTATCGACCGAAGCGGTGCCCGCCTTGAGCCGAGCTGGTCGGGCCGAGTGTGGCAAGCTGCTAGCATACTGCAACATGCGAACGTTGTACCTGCGTAACGTGCCCGACGACGTGGTCGAGCGACTCGAACAGCTGGCGGCACGAGCAGGAATGTCGGTGTCGGTGTTCGCCGTCCGTGAGCTGGCGGAACGCTCGCGACGCGCCGACAACGCCCGCCTGCTCGGCGACCTGCCCGATCGGGCGATCGCGGCCGACGCCATCGTGGCCGACCTCGACGCCTCTCGCGCCGAGCGGTGATCGTCGTCGATGCGTCGGCCGCGTTGCTCGCCCTCCTCAACGACGGCGACGCGAGGCGAGCGTTGAGCAACGAATCGCTCATCGCCCCACATCTGATCGACGTGGAGGTCACGAGTGCGCTGCGCCGGCAGGTCCGCGCCGGAGTGCTCGAACCGGCGGCCGCGGCGGAGTGTCTCGCGACCTGGCAACTCCTCGGACTCGAGCGTGTGGCCGTGACTCATCTCCTCGGCCGGATGTGGGAGTTGCGCGACAACGTCACGCCGTACGACGCCGCCTACGTCGCCGTCGCCGAGGAGCTCGACCTTGCCCTGATCACCGGCGACGCCCGAGTGGCGAACGCACCGGGTCCGCGCTGCACGACCATGGTGGTCCGCACCTGAGCGCCCGGAGTCCGGCCTGTAGCGTGCTCGACGTGATCCGACTGCTGCTGCGACGGATACGTCTCGCCTGGATCTGGGCGGTGACGATGCTGATCTGGCGCAACCGCGACGCGATCATCCACACGTTGAAAATGCTGTGGTACCGAATCCGTGGCGTCGAGCCGCCCGCGGCGATGCGGGCGAGGGCCGTCGACACGACCGGCAGCGACCGCCCCGGCTGATCGCAACCGAGAACTCAGTACGTGAGGCTCGGGTGCCAGTCGGCGCCGCGGCCTTCGGGGACGGTGTCGAGGAGGAGCCACAGCGGGTCCATCTCGACCGCGCCGCGTGGGTCCTGGCCCGGGTCGGCCATGTCCATCCCCACCTCCTCGCTCCAGAAGTGGCGGATGGTGCCGTCGCGCTTCGTGAACACGTTGTACGCCGGCATGTCCTCGTCGTCGGCCGACACGTACGCCCGGGTGAAGTCGCCGGACTCGTCGCTGTACACCGGCAGGTCGGTCCAGCCGCGGGCCCGCTTCGCCTCGACCAGCCGCTCGATCGGCGAGCGGGCGGTGAACGCGATCGCCACACGCTGGCGGATGTCGGCGATCTTGTGGTCGAAGCCGCCCATGAACGACGTGCACATCGGGCACGGCGCCTCCCGCTGCGGGCCGAACATGTAGCTGTAGACGACGAGCGTGTCGCGATCGCCGAACAGCTGCGACAGGCTGACGTGCGAGCCGTCCTCGGCGACGAAGAAGTAGTCGTCGGGCACCTCGCCGCCGGGCGGCAGGTTGCGGCGCATCTCGGCCACCCGCTCGACGTGGCGGCGCAGGTCGATCTCCTCCACGAGGAGCGCCTGGCGCGCCGTGCGGTACTCGTCGGACTCGTTCGGATGGCGGGTCGGGTTCCGCTCGGCCAGTTCGTCGGCCGGGATCAGATCGGGCATGGCAATCACCTCGCCAAGTAGTTGGGCGATGAGACGGTGCGATTCCGTCCGTCGGTCAGAGGTTCCCGACGACGACGGTACGGAAACCTCGCCGGGCCCCACGCCGTGCCAATCTGTGCGGCGTGCAGGATCGAAACGCAGGAGACGTCGGCAACTTCCTCGAGCTCGGGCTCCTCCGCTGGCTGGTGGCCCCGTCGTTCGACTCGCCGCCGATGCGGCTCGGCATCGTGTGGCACCGCGTCACCGACGACTCGTCCGACCCCGACGGCACAGCACGACGAGTACCTCGACCCGAACACGAAGTCAGGTGCCGCGCTGCGCCTGCTCGATCCGCGGCTGTACGACGGACTGTCGTCGGTCGTGGCGTCCGGCGAGCGGTCGGTCGAGGCGTTGGAGACTGCCGGCGTCCTCCCGATCGACGTCCGGACGTTCGGCGAGGAGTTGAGTTTCGCCGGGCTGGCGACGAAGGACGAGCGGGCCGCATTCCGGGTCGGCTGGCTGTCGCGGGCATTGGCCGAACTCGCCGGCTGCGCGGTCGTGTTCGTCGACCCCGACGACGGCCTGCGTCGCAGCGACCACAAGAAGCGGTCGTCGCAACGCAAGGCGATCACGTACGCCTACCTCGACGAGCTCGCCCCGTTCGTCGGACGCGGCCAGAGCGTCGTCGCCTGCCCACCACGCCGACCGGTCGGACAAGGTGCCGCAAACAGGTCCGGCGCCTGATGGGCGACGCGGCGGAGGAACTCGGCGTCGAGCCGCTCGCCGTGGTCCGGGCCGATCGGGGATCCACCCGGCTGTTCCTCGTGCTGCCGCGGCGGCTCACCGATCGCACTTCGAACGCCGGCTGACCGCCCTGACCGGATCGCCCTGGGCCGCCGAACTCGACGTCATCTGGTCGACGTAGCGCCTGCGACGGGTACGGCGCCGGTCAGTAGGGCGGCGCGTCACGACGAAGGGCGTCGACGTAGGCCGCGCCGGAGTCGCGATCGGTCCAGGAACCGAATGCGCCGTCGAGGGCGGTGAGGAGTTCGTGCTGCGACGTCGCGCCGTACGACTCGTCGAGGGCAACGCGAACCAGCTCGGCGAGACCGAGGCCGGTGCTCGCCGACGTGGCGCAGCCGTCGTACTGTTCGTCGGTCAGCGCGATCTGTGTCCGATGGCTCGTGAGGTCAGCCTACGTGACGTCCCTCGACCCGGATCCGAGGGCGACGAGCGGTACCGTCGTCGGTGATGCTCCGTCGTCAGCGCAGCGAACTGGTGGTGTCGCCGCAACCGGGCGGCGTGGTGGTCCAGGGATCGCCGGGGATGGTCCGGGCGCTCGCCGAGCGGGTGCGCGAGATCGCCAGGTCGGTCGACGTCGAACGCGTCGGTGCAATGCTGGCGACCGCGGCGAACGCCATCGACCAGCTCGCGAGCGAGGGCGGCGCGCGAGACGCAGTACTTCGAGTTCTCGCCGCGGGCGATCGACCTCCTGAAGCAGCACGGAGCCATCCCCACCGGCGACGGCTTCTACCGCAGCATGGTGCACGACGGCCGGGAACTCGCCGGCAACCTCGACTGGAAGCCGATCAACCCGAGCGCCGACCTCCTGCAGTTGCAGACGGTGGCGGTCGGCCTCGTCCTCCAGGCCTCGATCGCCGAGCTGGCCGAGTCGGTGCAGCGCGTCGAGGAGAAGCTCGAGCACCTTCTCGACACGGTCTGGGCCGACAAGGTCGGTGAGATCGTCGCTCACCACCGGGTGCTGGGCGAACTCGTCGAGTCGAGCAACGACGGCCATCGGCTGAGCGACACCGATTGGTCGACGATCGAGCACCTGCGCACGGAGATCGGGCGCAACATCGACAGCACACGGGTGCTGCTGCGCCTGTCGATGAGCCGGGCCGATGCCGGCCGCACCGCATCGAGCCGTGGCGGCGCGGCCAAGCGACTGCTCGACGCCGACTTCGTCGAGGGCCTCGCGCTGCTCGCCGTGTGCGAACACAACCTGGCGAGCTGGCACCATCTCCGGGTGCAGCGCGTGCGGGAGAGCGAGCCCGCGCACCTCGATCGCACGCTGGCGCGCGTCGAGAGCGATCTCGCGCTCCACCGACTCGAGGACCAGCGACTCGTCGACGACCTCACGATCTACGTCGACCGTCTCGCCCAACCCCGAGGTCTCGAAGGGCTGGAACTCTGGAAGCGCGACCAGCTCGAGTCGAACACCGCGGCCCTCCGCTCGGCGATCGACCACTTCGCCGTACAGCGCACCCTCGACGTCCGCGGTGACGGCACCGCGGCGTTGCCGACGCTGATGGAGAGCTTGAACGTCGCCAAGGACTTCGGTGTCGATCTGACGAAGGACGTCGTACCGGTTCGTGCGGCGACGGGGATCGTCCGGTGACGACGTGATCGAGATCGAACCGGGTGGCAACCCCGAGATCACCTGACGCCTCACCTGACCGGGCCGCCTGACAGGGCCGCCCGCGATGGTGGCTACGTTGTCGCCGATGGCGAACGAGGCGATGCGTGACAACTGGGCGGTCGGCGGACAACGATGGGCGGAGAACGAGCGCCTCATCGACTCCAGCTTCACGCCGGTGACCGAAGCGATCATCGCCGCCGCCGACCTCGCCGGAGCGACCCGGGTGCTCGACATCGGCTGCGGCACCGGCGCCCTGCTCGAGGCCGCGGTCGCCGCGGGGACCGACGCGGTGGGCGTCGACATCTCGCCGTCGATGATCGAGGCCGCGGCCCGCCGTGTGCCCGGCGCGTCGGTCGTCGTCGCCGACGCACAGACCGCCGACCTCCTCGCCGCGGCGCCGGGCGACGCGTTCGACCGGGTCGTGTCGCGGTTCGGTGTGATGTTCTTCGACGATCCGGTCGCGGCGTTCGCCAACATCCGCGCCGCGGTCGCGCCCGGCGGCGAGCTGGCGTTCGCCTGCTGGCGGGCCGAGGAACGCGACGTGTTCATGTCCGGCCTGGCCCCGCTCGCCGCCCGGATGGCGACCCCGATCGGTCCGCCGCCGGTCGACGTTCCGGGTGCACTCGGGCTCGGCACGAGCGTCATGATCGGCGACGTGCTCACCGAGGCCGGCTGGACCGACGTGATCGTCGAGGCGCTCGACGTGGCCCTCGACTACTCGCTCGACGGCAGCGACGGCGTCGAGGAGCGTCTGGCGATCGCCCTGACCGGCGCGAACGGACGAGCGGCGCAGGCCGAACTCGAACCGCAGCTCGGGCCGGACGGATGGCAGGCCCTGCTCGACGAGGCCCGCGCCGACCTGCGCAGCCACCTCGTCGACGGCGCGGTGCGCCTCACCGGCCACATCTGGCTCGTCACCGCGTCGAACGCGTGAAACATGGTGGGATGTCTCGCATCAATGGTGTAAAGTCGACCAAGTAAGTCGGAATTAACCCCTCTCCGATCGAACGGGAGCAATCACCGTGCAGACCCCACTGACCAGCACCGACACGACGACGACGGACCCGGATCCCGTGGGGTCGGGTGTCGTCACGGTCGGTCCATCCCTCGTCCCACTCGGGGGACGAGCCGCTCGTCAGCGTCATCGCCGCCGGACTGGCCGCGGTCTCGATGCCGTGGGAATTGACCGGTGAGACGAGCCCGACCGAGCGCACGTACGAACTGCTCCTGGCGACCGAGTCGTACGACGCCTGGCTGATCCACTGGCCGGTGGGGACCGGCCTCGAGGCGCACGATCACGGCGGTTCGACCGGCGCGTTCGCGGTCGTGAGCGGCGTGCTCGACGAGGACGTCGAACGTGACGGAGAGCACGGTGACCCGTCGTGTCCGGTGCCGGTCAGTCGATCGCCTTCGGCGGCGATCACGTGCATGCGGTGGTGAACCGCGGCGCGACGGGGGCGACCAGCGTGCACGTGTACTCGCCGCCGCTCAGCTCGATGAGCTTCTACCGCGCGTCGGCGGACGGGGGCTACGAGGTCGATCGGGTCGACCAGGTCGTTCGCGCCGCGGGATCGACCGGGCCGACTCGACGCCCCGCGGCGACCGACCGCCTGCTGGCCGCGGCCCGCGCCCGCATCAGCACGGTCGACGCTGCGGAGGCCTTCCGCCTCCAGGGCGCCGGCGCCACGCTCGTCGACACGCGGCCGGCCGCCCAGCGGGCCGAGCACGGCGAGATCACCGGCGCGGTGGTGGTCGAACGCAACGTCCTCGAATGGCGGCTCGATCCCGACGGGTGACCACCGCCTCACCGACATCGACCACGATCGGCCGATCGTCGTGTTCTGCCAGCAGGGCTACGCGTCGAGCCTGGCGGTCGCCTCGCTCGTCGACCTCGGGCTGACCGACGTCCACGACCTCGCCGGCGGCTACGACGCGTGGGCGAGTGCCGGGCTCCCGACCCGCCCCGGTGGGAATGACTCAGCCGGCTGGTGGCGTCGTCGAGGCCGACGACGATGAGGGCGCGCTTGCCCGAGAGCTCGGCGTCGTCGGACACCGTGAAGAGGAGGCCGTCGGCCTCGCCCGAGCCGCCGGTGACGCCGTCGGTGGCGTTGGTCGTGTCGGGCTCGCCGTAGGGCGCGTACGGCCCGGTCGCCATCACCTCGGCGTTGAGTTCGTCGTCGAACAGGAACTGCGTCGTCAGCACCGTCGCGTCGTCGATGTGCACCTTGGCGTGGATGTGCACGGCCCGGCCCGGTACCAGCCCGGCCAGACGGTGAGGAACTCGACGATGCCGTCGTCGTTGGCGACCTGCGAGCCGCGCAGGAACGTCGTGCCCTCGCCGCCGTCGTCGTCGGTGCCGCCGTCGGCGTAGGCCGGAGTAGTCGCCGTCGACGTCGCAGTGCCAGATCTCCACGGTGGCGCCGGGGATCGGCAGCGCACGACTCGTCGACGACCTGGACGCCGACCCGCAGCGGCATCCCGGTCTGGCCTTCGGTGACGTCGCGCCGCTCGATCTCGGTCGATCGGTCGGGAACGGACCCTGCGTCGAGGTCGGGCAGCACCCGGCAGGCGCCGAGGTCGGCGAAGTCGGCCGCCGGTGAACGCCGTGGCCGACGGCGTTCCCGCCGTCACGTCGACCGCGCCGGCGGCGGTCGTCGCCGGCGCCGAGTCGCGGTCGTCGCCGGGCTCGGGGGCGCCGGGCTCGTGGTCGCCGGTCGGTCGACGGTGCGTCGGTGGTCGACGGATCGGTGGTGGAGGGATCGGTGGCGGTCGCGTCGGTGGTGGAGGGGTCCGCGCCGGAGGATCGGAGTCGCTGCCGCTGCACGCCGCCCACACCACGGCGCCGCCGACCAGGCGTGCCGCCCGAGGAACAGCATGACGGCGTCGGGAGATCGAGTGCTTCCGGGGACGCGGGCGGGGTCCATCGCGCCGAGTCCGCACGACGAAGTTGAGAGTCGGCTGTGAACTGCCACTGGCCCGGTGTGGCCCGGCGGGGACCGATGCGTCCATGATGGGCGGATGGGTCTCTCGCTCGGTGTCCACGTCGGCCAGCAGAACGCCACGATGGCGGAGCTCGTCGCCCTCTGGCAGCGGCTCGACGACGTCGTCGACTGGATCTCGGTGTGGGACCACCTGTACGAGGCGCCGCCGGCCGGCGGGCAGATCCCGCACTACGAGGCGATCGCGACGCTCGGCGCGCTCGCCTCGGTCACCGAACGCGCCCGCCTCGGCTGCCTGATGTTCTGCGTGCCGTACCGCAATCCCGCCCTCCTGGCCAAGGCGTGCGTGGCGATCGACCACATCTCGCAGGGGCGGTTCGAACCGGGCTTCGGCGCCGGGTGGCACGCCCCGGAGTTCCGGGCCCACGGCTACGACTTCCCCGACGTCGGCATCCGGTTCGACATGCTCGGCGAGGGTCTCGAGATCATCAGCTCGATGTTGTCGGCGGCAGATGGCTCGACGACCTTCGCCGGCGACCACTACCGGGTCGACGCGGTCACGTGCGTGCCGGGTCCGTACGCCGGCACGATCCCGTTGTGGACCGGCGGCAGCGGCCGCACCCGAACGCCGGAGAACGCGGCGAAGTACTGCGCCGGCTGGAACGTCCCCTACGTCGGGCCGGCCGAGTTCCGCCTGCTCAACGATCGGCTCGACGCGGCGTGCGAGGCGATCGGCCGCGACCCGGCGACGCTCGAACGATCGGTCAACCTCGCCTTCCACATCGGAGCGACCACGGCGGCCGCCGACGCCGAGCTCGCACGGATCCGCGCCCAGTGGGGCGACGAGATCGCCCCGCGGGTCGACCGCCGGTGCGCTGACCGGCACGCCCGATCGGGCCGTCGACCGCATCGCCGAGTACCGCGAGGCCGGCGCCGACATGGTCAACGTCGCGCTCCGCCTGCCCGTCGACACCGACGCCCTCGACGCCTACCTCACCGACGTCGTCCCCGCCGCCCGGCGGACTGGATGAGGGCCTGATGGCAGCGAGCGACCAGTTCCTCGAGCAACTGGTCGACCGCGGGTACGACGGGGTGACGGCGCTCGCCTACGACGCGTGGCTCCCGCCCGGAGCCCCTTCCCCGACGACGCCTGGTACGTGTCGGTCATCGAGCAGTGCGGTGGTACGGCGCTCGAACTCGGCACCGGCAACGGGCGGTTCCTCATCCCCGCCCGACAGCACGGGCTCGACGTCGAGGGCATCGACGCCTCCGCCGACATGCTGGAACGCTGCCGGCTGCACGCCGATGCGGCCGGCCTCGACGTCACGCTGCACCACGGCGACATCGCACCGCTCGCCCTCGACCGCACGTACCAGGCGATCGTCTGCCCGGCCGGCACGTTCACGTTGATCGCCGACGTCGATCGCGCCCAACAGGCGCTCGCCAGCTACCGGGCCCACCTCGACGTGAGCGGCGTGCTCGCGTTCAGCTGCCACACGGAGGGGCCAGGCGACACCACGGGATTCATGTGGCGGCTGCGGCGGACGGCACGGCAGCCGACACCGGGATCACCTACGTCGCCCACGAGGCGACCGGCGTCGACGACACCGCCGAGCAGGTGCACCTGTGGTTCAGCCGCGTCGAGACCTACGACACCGACGGGCGCCTCCTCGACACCTGGTTCCGCCGCCTCCGCCTGCGGTGGTGGACGCGGGACGAGATGACGTCGGCGCTCGTCGCCGCCGGGTTCGGCGACATCGAATTCCTCGGTGACGACCACGACTGGCTCGTCACGGCCCGCGCCATCTGACCCGGTCCGCCATCGCAGCGATGAGCGAACGGACCGAGGGGTGGACCGTTCGCTCATCGCAACGACGTCGGTCAGACCTCCTCGGCCTCCTTCTGGCCGGCCCAGAAGTCGTCGACGTCCCGGCGGCGTTCGTCACGGCCCTTGCCGCGCCAGTCGCTCACCGTGCGGCTGAGACCGGCGTAGGCCGCGGCGGTGCCGGCCGCGTCGGGACGGAAGTTGCTCACGTTGCCGGCGGCCATCGCCAGCCCGGCGCCCGCCGCGTAGCTGTCCTGATTGGCACCGAGGAACACGAACGTCCACCCGGCGGCGCGCAGCTTGCCGATGCGCTCGAACAGCTTCTTCTGGGTCCACGTGTGGCTGGCGTTCTCCATCCCGTCGGTGAGGATCACCACCAGTTGGTCGGCGGCGTCGCCGTTGCCGCGCTCGGCGCGATCGAGGAGCAGCCCGATGGCGTCGTACAGCGGCGTCATGCCGCGCGGCTCGAACCGTTCGGCGATCGAGCGGACCTTGGCGAGCGGCTTGGCGTCGACGAGGACGTCGTGGGGCTCGGCTGTCGTCGAACTGCACGATCGTGACGGTCGCGTCGCCGCGCCTGCTTGCGCTGCTCGTCGAAGAAGCGGTCGAAGCCGCTGACGACGTCGCGTTCGATCGACGCCATCGACCCCGACCGGTCGAGCAGGAACCAGATGTCGGCGCCCGCCTCCGTCGTGCGTGCTCTTCTTCTGGCGCCTTCTTGTCCTGCTTCTTCTCTGGCTTCTTTCGCCATGGTGTTCCACCTTCCTGCCGCCGCTCGGCATATCTTGTCGAAATGACTATATCAGGAAATAGTCACCAGACATGATCAGGCAGTAACGTGCCGACCGTGGCGAAGAACGTGCCGGCCGGCTACGACATGCGCGACTTTCCGGCGTTCGCGGTCACGGTCGACATCGTGATCCTCAGCGTCGTCGACGGTGCGCTGCTGGTCCTGCTGATCGAACGCAAGGACAAGCCGTTCAAGAAGGCGTGGGCGCTGCCCGGCGGCTTCAAGCGTCCCGACGAGACCCTCGACGAGGCGGCGCAGCGGGAACTCCGCGAGGAGACCGGCGTGGAGGCGCCCAGGCACCTCGCCCAGTTCGGTGCCTACGGGGATCCGCAGCGCGACCCGCGAGGCAACGTCGTCACCGTCGGGTACCTGGCCGTGACGCCCGAGGTCGGCGAGATCATGGCCGGCACCGACGCCTCCGACGCCCGCCTGTGGCCCGTCTCCGAGGCGCTCGACGGCGACCTCCAGCTGGCGTTCGACCATCGCACCATCCTCCGCGACGCCGTCGACCGTGCCGCCGCCGACCTCGAATCGTCCGACCTCGCCACCGCGTTCGTCGGCCCGACGTTCACGCTGACGGAGCTGCAGCGCGTGTACGAGGCGGTGTGGGACGACGAGCTCGACACCGCCAACTTCCGCCGCAGCCTGTCGACGTCGGCGCCCTGCGCCCGCGCCTTCGTCCTGCCGACCGGGGTGCGGGCCGAGACGAGCGGCCGGAGCGGTCGTCCGCCGGAGCTGTATCTCGGCGGGCGCGAGCTGGAGCGACGAGGGGTCGCCGGTGAAACGGCCGCGCAAGAAACCGCGCAAGTAACCGGGCCGGCTGGCGCTGACCGGCGTCAGTCGGCGCGGACCTCGATCAGCACGTTGCCCTGCTTCTGTTGCGTCTCCACGTACGCCGTGGCGTCGGCGACCTGGTCGAGCGGGTACGAACGGTCGATGACGGCGCGGAAGTCGCCGGACTCGACCAACGAACCCAGCCGCTCCACCTTGTCCTGCGTGTACTTGGGCAGCGGCATCTGGATCCGCGTCGGCACGAACTTCAGGGTGAGCAGCGACAGGAAGACGTTCTGCCACATGAACCCGAGGTCGGTCGACACGTACCGGCCGCCCCGCCGAACGAGCGATCGACAGCGACGGAACGACGACTTGCCGACCGCGTCGAACACCACGTCGTACGTCTCGCCGGTCGCCGTGAAGTCGGTGCGCTGGTAGTCGACCACGACGTCGGGGCCGAGCGAACGGACCATGTCGACGCTGGCCGTGCCACACACCGCCGTCACGTGCGCGCCGAGCTGCTTGGCCAACTGCACCGCGGACGTGCCGATCGCTCCGGAGGCGCCGTAGATCAGGATCCGCTGCCCGGCCGACAGCCCGGACCAGTTCATGCACGTCATGGCCAGGATCCCGCCGTCGGTCACCGCCGCCATCTCGGCGTACGACCGTTCTTCCGGCATCGTGGCGATCGACACGTCGTGGCGGACGCACATGAACTCGGCGTTTGCGCCGAATCGTTCGTTCACGCCGAACACCCGGTCGCCGATGTCGAAGTCGGTCACGTCGGCGCCCCGGTCGACGACGACGCCGGCGAACTCGGTGCCGAGGATCCGGTACTTGGGGCGGCGGAGCCCGCTGAAGAAGCGGACGAAGAACGGGCGGGGGAGGCGGAACCCGCAGTCGGTCCGATTCACCGTGGCCGTGTGGACCTCGACGAGCACCTCGTGGGCCGCCGGAACCGGTCGGGCGACCTCGTCGACCCGCAGCACGTCGGGATCGCCGTACCGATCGTGGACCGCGGCGCGCATGGTGGGTCCGGGCGTTATGGTCAACATGACAATATATCCCTACACGCGCGCCGCCGGTCAGTCCATCCCGGTCTTCTTTCCGTCGAGAGTCCCGGAATCCGGGACCCAGGACGAAAGGAACTGCCTCCGACCGCCTCGCTTGCCCCGCTGAGCGATCGCTGACTAGAGTCAGAGATCATGGACGAGGAGGCACTCCGGCGGTTCAACCGGTCGCTACACGCAGCGCATCGGCGTGCTCGCCGAGTCGTACCTCGACACCGGGCGGGCGCTCGGCCCGTCGCGGCTGCTGTTCGAGATCGGCGCCGACGGCGCCCGCGTGCTCGAGCTGCGCCGCCGGCTCGGCCTCGACTCCGGCTACCTCAGCCGCCTGCTCCGCCAGCTCGAGCAGGAGGACTTGATCACGTGTCGCGTCGATCCGGCCGACGGACGCCAGCGCATCGTGCGGCTCGCGAGCGCGGCCGGCGCGAGTGGCGCCGCCTCGACACGCGCTCCGAGCAGCTCGCCCGACGCCTCGTCGAGCCGCTGTCGGAGCGCCAGCGAGAGAGCTGGCCTCGGCGCTCGACGACCGCCGAGCGGCTGCTGCGGGCGGCGACGGTCGAGCTCGAGCTCGTCGACCCCCGTCCCCCGACGCCCGCGGACGCTGGCGAGTACTTCGGCGAGCTCGACGAGCGCTTCCCGACCGGCTTCGACGCCGACGCCGCCGGCGGCAGACGACGAGCCGCTGCGCTCGCCCCGCCCGGCGGTGCGTTCGTCGTGATGCGCACCGACCTGACACCGTCGGCTGCGGCGGCGTGCAGCGGATCGACGACGCCACCGGCGAGATCAAGCGGATGTGGATCGACCCCGACTGGCGCGGTCTCGGCCTCGGACGGCGGCTGGTGGACACCTCGAGCGCGTCGCCGCGCGAGCTCGGGTACGGGCCGGGTCGTGCTCGACACCAACGACAGCCTGGACGAGGCGATCGCGATGTACGGCGCGAGGGATACGACCCGATCGAGCGCTACAACGACAACCCCTACGCCCACCGCTGGTTCGCCAAGCGGCTGGGTTGAGAAGACCGGTCAGGAACGGTTCGCCTGGGTCACGGGAATCCTGACGACCGCCGTGGTCGCTCCCGGGCGGGAGTCGAACGTGATGTCGCCGTGGTGCCGTCGACGACGATGCGTCGCGAGATGTCGAGGCCGAGCCCGGTGCCCTTGCCGACGTCCTTGGTGGTGAAGAACGGCTCGAAGATCCGCGCCTGGACATCGGCGGGCATGCCGCTGCCCGGTGTCGGTCGATCTCGACGACGATCGCGTCGCCGTCGCGACGCGGTCGCCGAGCCGAGCGTCCCGCTCGCCGTCCATCGCGTCGATCGCGTTGTCGATCAGGTTCGTCCACACCTGGTTGAGCTCGGCGCCGTAGGCCTCGATCGGACGGACGTCGGCGTCGAAGTCGCGCTCGACCGTCGACGTCGCCGAGCTTCGGCGCCAGCATCGCGAGCGTGCTGTCGATCCCCTCGTGGACGTCGACGCGCTGGACCGTCGGCCCGGTCGAGCTGCGAGTACGACCGCACCGCGCCGACGAGGTTCGAGATCCGATTGGTCGAGTCGGTCAGCTCGCCGAGCAACGGCGTCGCGTTGATGGTGGTCGAGACCCAGCGCAGCGCCGCACTCGAGCGCGTCCGGGCCGACCGCGGCCTCGACCTCGTCGAGCCACTCCTGATCGGCGCCCGCCGACGCGAGCAGCGGGCGCGAGCTGCCACGGGTTGTCGACGTCGTGGTCGTCGAGCCAGTCGCCGATCGCTTCCTCCCGGTCCATGCCGCGCGAGCGCGCCGTCGTCGCGGCGACCGCTCGCTCCGCGAGTTCGCGGCGCAGCCCGTCGAGCGCGACGTACTGCTCGGCCGTGATCGACCGTCTCGGCCAGTTGCGCGAGCGACGTCGAGCATCGGCGTCGCAGGTGTCGCGCAGGCCTTCGACGGCCCGCAGCGACGGCGGCCGCCGGATTGTTGATCTCGTGGGCGAGCCCCGCGGCCAGCGTGCCGAGCGCGACGAGCGACTCGCGCTGGCGCGCCATCGCATCGATGTTGCGGATCGTCTGGTAGACGCCGTTGATCATGTGCTTGCCGAACGGGAACCACTCGCTCGACGAGCCGGCCGAGGTCCTCCGACGGGACGCGGAACACGCGGCCGTCGGCTCGCGCCGGCGCCGCTCGCCCGATAGCCGGACGCGGCGCTGGCATCGCCCCACGCCGCGCAGCCCGCCGGCCCACTGGCCCGGCGTGCGTCATCGTCATCAGCATGGCTGGTCTCGCTGATCGCCTGCCGGTACAGCTCGACGCTGCCCGTCGAGCAGGATCCACAGGTAGTCGGCCGGTTCGCCCTCGAGGAACAGCTCGTCGTCGCGTTCGAACGCGACCGTCGTCCCGGCCTCGATCAGCTCCGCCAGCTGCTCGTCGGTCAGCCCGCCGGTCAGGAACGTCGCCCGCAGTTCGTCGGCCAGATTCGCAGGTCATCACGCGTCTCCAGGTACAGGTGGACGAGGCTGACCGCGATCGATCCTTCGCCGACCGCGGACGCGACCCGCTTCATCGAGCGAGGCGCACGTCGCCGGCGGCGAACACGCCCGGGTCGGCTCGTCTCGAGCAGGAACGGTGCGCCGGACAACGGCCACCGCCGCGGCTCGGACTCGGTGACCGCGACCTCGGTGCCGGTGAGGACGAAGCCCCGTGGGTCGCGGGCGATCGACGTCGCCGAGCCACTCGGTGCGCGGCGACGCGCCGATGAAGGCGAACAGCCAGTTCGCCGGTTCACCTCGGTCTCGATCGCCGGTCGCCCGGTCGACGAGGGTCAGCGACTCGAGGTGGTCGGTCGCCGTCGCCGCGGACGATCTCGGTCTGCAGGCGCACCTCGATGTTCTCGGCGCGAACGAACCCGCTCGACGAGGTACTTCGACATCGACTTCTCGAGGGCGTCGCCGCGGACGACCAGCACGACCTTGCGGGCGAAGCGGGCCAGGTGGAGCGCCGCCTGGCCCGCCGAGTTCGCCGCACCGACGATGAACACGTCGTCGCCCTCGGTGTTCGACGCGTCGCTCGCCGACGCGCCGTAGAACACGCCGCGACCGGTCAGCTCGGCGAGTCCCGGTGCCTCGCAGCAGCCGGTACGACACACCGGTGGCGATGAGCACCGCCTTGGCGTCGATCTCGGTGCCGTCGTCGAAGCGCACCGCGTGCACCGGACCGCGCTGCTCGAGCGCCGACGACCTGGCGGGCGAGCACCATCTCCGCGCCGAGCCGGCGGGCCTGGGTGACGGCGCGGTGCGACAGGTCGGCACCGCTCAACCCGTTCGGGAAGCCGAGGTAGTTCTCGATGCGGGCGCTCTGGCCGGCCTGCCCGCCGGGCGCGTCGCGTTCGATGACCGCGGTGTGCAGCCCCTCGGACGCGCCGTAGACCGCGGCCGCCAGCCCGGCCGGACCGGCGCCGACGACGACGAGGTCGTACGAGGATCGACTTGCGCGCTCGTCCGGAGCCCGAGGGCGTCGGCGATCTCGCGCGACCGGCTCGCCGCGCAGCACGGTGCCGTCGGTCAGCAGCACGAGCGGGAGTTCGGCGTCGGTGCCGCCGAACAGCGCCAGCAGCCGCCGCGCCTCCGGGTCGCGTTCGATCTCCAGCCACTGGTACGGCACGTGGTTGCGGGCCAGGAACATCCGCGTGTCGTAGGCTGCGCTCCGACCACCGGTTGCCGACGACGCGCACGCCGTCGAAGCGGTCGGCGTGCTCCTCGTCCCACTGGTCGAGCAGGTCGTCGAGCACCGGGAACAGCCGCTCCTCGGGCGGCGCCCACGGCTTCATCAGGTAGTGGTCGAGCCCGATCTCGTTGATCGCCTGGATCGCGACCTCGGTGTCGGCGTACGCGGTGAGCAGCACGAGCTTGGCGTCCGGCGCGAAGGCCTTCGACTGCCCGAGCAGCTCGATGCCGGTCATCTCCGGCATGCGGTGGTCCGACACGATCAGCGCCACCGGTTGATCGCGCCGGGCGAGTTCCTCGAGCGCGCCCAACGCCTCGGCGCCCGACGTGGAACGGACGACCCGGTACCGCTCGCCGTAGCGCGCGCGCAGGTCGCGAGTGATCGCCTGCGACACCGAGGCGTCGTCGTCGACCGTCAGAATGATGGCTTCTGCCATGTCGCTCCCGTCCGGCGCGACGTTCGTACCGGGCGGCTGACATTAGCGGGCGGCCGGTGGGAAGCGCGGACGATCCTGCGCTCAGTCGAGGCCGAGGGCGTCACGAATTCGGTCCGGCGTCCATCATCACCGGCATCGCGGGCGACGGCCGGGGGAATCCTGGCCAGCAACTGGCGCACCTCCTCCCGGCCGATCGGATCCTCGACGGCCTCGCGTGGGCTGCGGCCACCGAGCGCCGGGATCTCCTGATCGAGCCAGTACTCCTCCATGCGGGCCATGTGCGCCTCGCATGATGATCTCGCGGACCTCGGGATCGTTCGGGTCGAGTGGCGCCGACGGTTCGTCGTCGTCGCTCCTGGTCGACTGCAACTCGTCGAGCGTTCGACGCTCCACGTCGAGCACCTGGCGCCGGGGAACACGTCGTCGATCAGCGCTCCGCTCGTCGCGCAGGCGTTCGACCGAGTTCATCTCGCCGGTCAGCACGCTGGCGTCGACGTCGAGCGAGAAGTTCAGGATCGTCGCCCTCGGCATCGACGGGGTGTCGCGGGAGAGCACCCATGACGGTGGGTCGTCGTCGGGACGTCCAGCCCGTGCCGCTCGAACGATTCCCGCACCGCTGCGAGATCGAGCTCGCGGTCGAGCTGCCAGCGGACCGTGTGCAGCACCATGTCGTGGCCCTCGGTGTTCGTCATGCGTCGCGGGCGGAACTGCCGGCCGAGCACGTCGGCGATCCCGTGCTGCGTCACGATCGGCGATCGCGGCGAGCATCTCGTCGAGGTAGCGGCGGTCGAGCGGCATGAATCCCGAGACACGCGGTACGTGTCGGCAACCGGCACGGGCCGGCCGACGAGCAGCATGCCCAGGTCGTCCGGTCGGACGACATCGTGTTCGTCACGTGGATCCGGTCGCCGGTCGCCACGTCGAGGAGGTCGAGCGTCGAGTTGCCGGCACGCTCGACCTCGAACACCGATCGATCGGTGAGGGCCCACTGCGCCGCGGTGAGTGCTTCGTCGTCGGGGAGCTGGGCGTTGCGGGCGGCGAGGAACTCCTCGAACAGCCCGTCCTCGTGCAGCGCGAGATCGATGACGAAGGGCGAGCTCGCCGAGCGCGTAACTCGCCTGGTCGTCTGAACCGGCGATGTCGTCGGCGAGCGCGCCGACGGTGTCCATCACGTGCGGCCGCGAGCGGGCGAACCGCAGGACCTTGTCGCTCAGCCACGGCGCGCGATCCTCCAGCGGGAACGACTCCGTGCCGAGATGGCATGCCTTGTACTTCTTGCCGGATCCGCACGGACACCGGTCGTTCCGACCCACGGTCGGCCGCGGGCGATGGGTCGCATACGGGTACACTTCGTGGTACAGCAACGTGTCGGCGTCGGGTTCCTCGTCCTCCGGCCAGTCGTCGGGGACCTCGCCCGTCACGCCGGCCATCTGCAACCACCGCAGCGCCGTGACGGCATCACCTCGGTCCGAGCGCGTGGCCGGCCGCGTCGATCAGGATCAACTCGTTCGTCGATCCGCGCTCGATCGCGGCATCGAGCAACGCCACCGCGGCGTCGACGTCGCCCGCACCGTGGTCGAGGCCGCGGGCGGCGATCCAGTCCAAACCGTCGGAGTCGATCGGACCGACGTGTTCCCGGAGCAGCAGCGGCGAAACGGTCGAGATCGGTCGGATCGTCGTCGCTCGCGGTATGGCGATCCCACAGCGCCTCGGCCACCATCGGCCGATCGAGCAACGTTCACGTACGCCGCGGCGGCGACGAGCCGATCGTCGTCGGTCGTGCCGAGCGCGTCGGGCTCGCCTGCCGGACACGGCCCGCACAGTGTCCGACATCGACCGCAACGCCGACACGTCCTCGCGTTCCATGTCGTACGTCGCGACGATCTGATTGGTCTGCCGCCACTCCTCGTGGGCGCTCCAGTCGAAGCCGGCCCGAGCCAGGCTGTGGTCACGGAACTCCAGGCCGGCGGCCGCATAGAGGTCGGGGAGCGGTGGGATCTCGTCGGCGACGAACGCCTCGCGGTCGACGAGCAGCGCTTCCCTCACCGCCGAGTCCGCGCTCGTGTTCGCCGAGTCGGGTGGCTCGGCGCCCCACAGCGCAGCAGCGATCGCCTCGTCCTCGCCGAGCGCACGATCGAAACCGTTCTGCATCGCCGCGATCTGACGGGCCGTCGCCGCCGGCGGTTCGTCCAGTGCGGTCCACCGCACCTGGCCGTCCGTGACCGCCGCCGCCATCACCGGGCGCAGCGAGTCCAACCAGGTCTCCGGTCCGAAGAGCACGTCGGTGTCACGGCCGTCGAGCATCAGCCCCTCGGTGTCGTGGACGCCGAGTACGGCCCCGTCCGCGTCGAGGATGTCGACGTCGTCGCCGATCAACCACCAGATCAGCTGGTCGAGATAGGGATGGACGCGCACGAACCCCTCCTCGACGTCGTCCTCGTCGACGAGCACCGTCCACCTCGTGCCGTCGAGCAGCGTCGGTGTGTGCACGAAACCGGCTGACGTCGTGCCGAACACCGTGTCGAACTGGAGCAGGCGGTCGATCTCCTCGGCGTCCCGCGGCCGGCACGGCGTCGGCGAGTGCGTCGCGGTCGAGCGGTCCGTTGCGCAGCGCCTCGATCACCGCTCGGCGGAGTTCGTCATGGTTCACGGCGCGATCCTTCGCGTGACCGGTGATGTGATGCCGCAGCGCGGCGCCGACGCGCTCGCCGATCTCGCCGACCTCGACGTGTTCCGGCACGAGCACGAACCGCTGCTCCCGACCATCTGGCGGCTGCGCTCGAACCTCACCGCTTACGACGCCACCTATGTCGCGCTGGCGCTGGCCCTCGACGCTCCGCTGCTGACGCTCGACCGGCGGCTCGCCGGAGCCGCCACGCACGGTGCCACGATCGAGCTGATCGCCTGACGGGTCGCCTGATTGATGGGGCCGTCTACTGTCGGCCCGATGCAGGTCGATTCGGGTGGGGTCATGCTGGACGTCGAGGTGCACGGGGACGGCACGCCCGGTCGCTCGCCGGTGCTGCTGATCCACGGCTTCCCCGACACGAAGCGCCTCTGGACGAAGCAGGTCGGGCCGCTCGTCGACGCCGGCCACCAGGTGATCACGTACGACCAGCGCGGTACGGAGCGAGCGACAAGCCGACCGACGTCGACGCCTACTCGGTCATCTTCCTGGCGATGGACGCCGATCGCCGTGCTCGATCATCTCGACGTCGCCAAGGCGCATGTCGTCGGGCACGACTGGGGAGCGGCGGCCGCGTGGGCCACCGCGTCGTTCAGCCCCGACCGCGTCGATCGTCTCGTGGCGCTGTCGGTCGGCCATCCGACGGCGTTCGCCACCGCGGGGTTCGCCCAGCGCGAGAAGTCGTGGTACATGCTGCTGTTCCAGTTCGCGCCGGTGGCGGAGGAATGGTTGACCGCCGACGACGGAGCGAACTTCCGGGCGTGGTCGTGCCATCCCGATTTCGATGCGGTCTACGCCGAGGTGATGGCCAACGGTTCGCTCACACCCGCCGCTGAACTACTACCGGGCCAACGTCAACCCGGCCACGGTCGTCGGGCCGCCACCCGCGATACCGCCGATCCAGTCACCCACGATGGGCGTCCTCGGCACGGCCGACTTCGCCCTGACCGAGCAGCAGATGGCCGGGTCGGCCGACTACTGCGCGGCCGGGTTCCGTGACGAACGCGTCGAGGGCGCCGGGCACTGGCTCCAGTGGGAGCAACCCGACGCCGTCAACGAACTGCTGCTCGACTTCCTGGCCGGATCATCCGAGCCGAGGATCAGTCGAGGAGGCCGAACCAGGGCTCGGCGACGAGATCGGTTTCGTAGATCTCACGGTCCTCGTCGTCGGCGATCGGCACCGCGACCGCCAGGTCGCGTTCGGTGCGCGCCTCGTCGAGCCGGCCCAGGCAGGCAGCGCTCGGGCCCGGGCCTCGTGGCCATAGCCGACGATCGGAACTCGTCGTTCGTCAGCGCGTACGGGGTGGCGTCGCGCGCGAGCGGCCCCACCGACTCGGCCGGCCCACGCCGGGACGGTCGGCCGCTGGTGCAGGGCACCGACGCGCGTCGAACAGCATCGCCGATCGCCGCACCGAGCACTCCGGCGAGAGCGCCCCGCGAGGTCGACGCCGTCTGGTCGACGATCGGCAGGCTCCAGATCGGCTCAGGCCGAGCCCGCCGAACGCCGTCGACACGGCGTACCCGCAGAGGGCGCCGATCGCCGCGGGGACGAGGGCCTCGTAGTACGTCGAGCCCGCGGCGGTGCGGGATCCGCCGCCGACGCCAGCGGCACGCCGAACAGCACGCTGAACCCGGCGGCCTCGGTGATCGCCGGGTGCGGACGTCGGCCGGCGTCAATCCGTAGCGGATGCCGGCCGGGTGGCGAGCGTGCCGCGTGGTGACGAGCGTGCTGCGCGAGTGTCCCGCCGGTGCCGACCGAGCAGCGACACCGGGATCAGCGAACGCAAACGGCCGATCCGGACCGCGCGGTGCCCCGGCGTCGGTCGTGCCGGCCACGTGGATGTTGCCGACGAGCAGTTCCACGTCGGCCGGCCCAGCAGGCGCACGAGCATCGTGATCACGCGTCGACGACAGTAGCACGACGTGTGGGCCGGCGGCCACTTCCGGGCCCGAGCACGTCGACGACCAGTTCAGCGCCCGCATGACGTCGCGCCGATCGCGCCGCCGAGACCGACGGCCACGATGAGCACCACCATCCGGAGGCGGACGCCGAAGACGGATCGCCGTTCGTGGGTGTCCGGCCAGCCGGTGCGTGACCGGATTGCTGAACGGCGTGGCGAGCACGTGAATAGATCGTATCACGATGTAAACCGATGGCTAGGTCGGCCATGTCACCTGATGTCAGTTTGGGCAACTGGCTCCGGCAGCGGGCGATCCGCTCACCGAACCGGCGCGCCATCACGTTCGAGGGCAGCACGCTCACCTACGGCGAGTTGCAGGATCGGATCGACCGCGTCGCCATCGTCCTGCGCGACGGCGGGATCCGCGCCGGCGACCGGGTCGGCTACCTCGGGTTCAACCACCCGGCGTTCATCGAGACGATGTTCGCCACGGCCCGCCTCGGGGCGATCTTCGTGCCGCTCAACTTCCGTCTCACCGGTCCCGAGCTGCAGTTCATCATCAACGATGCCGGCTGCCACACGATGGTGGCCGACAGCAACCACCTCGACGTGCTCGACACGATCCGTGGTGACGTCTCCGTCCGCCGCTGGCTGAGCGTCGAGACCGACACCACGCGAGCCGGGTGGGACGACTACGCCGCGGCCCTCGCCGCGGTCGACGAGCCGCTCGGCGACACGCCGCCCGTCGACGCCGACGCCACCGCGGTGATCATGTACACGTCCGGCACGACCGGGCTGCCGAAGGGGGCGATGCTCACGCATGGCAACTTCTGGTGGAACAACGTCAACTGCGCGCACACGCTCGACATCCTCGAAGACGACGTGTCGCTCGTGTTCGCGCCGCTGTTCCACATCGGTGGGTTGAACGTCACCACACTGCTCACGCTGCAGAAGGGCGGCGAGGTCGTCCTCCATCGCTCGTTCGATCCCGCCGCCGCGCTCACCGACGTGCCGAAGTACGGCGTCACCACGATCTTCGGCGTGCCGGCGATGTTCCTGTTCATCAGCCAGATCCCGCAGTTCGGCGATGCCGACCTGACCTCGATCCGCATGTTGATCTGCGGTGGTGCGCCGGTGCCCGAGCCGCTGATGAAGGCGTTCGCCGGGCGGGGCATCCCGATCAACCAGGGGTACGGGCTCACCGAGACCGCGCCGATGGTCAGCTTCCTCACCTCCGAGTTCGGGATGGAGAAGATCGGTTCGGCGGGCAAGACCCCGCTGTTCTGCGAGGTCAAGCTCGTCGACGCGGACGGCAACGATGTCACCGAGCCCGACGTGAAGGGTGAGGTCTGCGTCGCCGGTCCGAACATCATGAAGGGCTACTGGAACCGCCCCGAGGCGACCGCCGAGGCGATCGACGCCGACCGGGCTGGTTCCACACCGGCGACGTCGGCTACCTCGATGCCGACGGCTTCCTCTTCATCGCCGACCGCGTGAAGGACATGGTGATCAGCGGCGGCGAGAACGTGTACCCGGCCGAGGTCGAGAGCGTGCTGTACGACCATCCGGCGATCGTCGAGGTCGCCGTGATCGGCGTTGCAGACGAGCGGTGGGGCGAGGCGGTCACGGCCGTCGCCGTGGTGAAGGAGGGCGAGGAGCTGACGCTCGACGGCCTGCGCGACTTCGCCACCGACAAGCTCGCCCGGTACAAGCTGCCGACCAAGCTCGAAGTGGTCGACGTCATCCCGCGCAACGCGTCGGGCAAGGTGCTCAAGCGCGAGCTCCGCGACCGGTTCGGCTGAGACGAGCGAACCCGGCGCGCGCCCGGACCCGACCCCCTGGCGCGCCGCCCGGGCGCGCTGGCCGAGTCCGCCGACTACGTTCTCGGCGTGACCGCACCGCGCATCGCTGACGTCGCGTTCGCGGATCTGTTGACGCTCGAGCCGCACGGGCCCGACACCTACGTCGGCACCACCGCCCGCTACCCGTGGGGGAAGCGGCTGTTCGGCGGCCAGGTCGTCGCCCAGGCGCTACGCGCCGCCGCGCGCGACCGTCGACCCCGCCCGGCCGGCCCACTCGTTGCACTCGTACTTCATCCGGCCGGGCACGCCCGACGAGCCGATCCGCTACGAGGTCGAGCGGCTCCGTGACGGACGGTCGTTCAGCACCCGGCAAGTCGTCGCCCGCCAGTCGGCCGGTGCGATCCTCAACATCTCGGTGTCGTTCCAGGTGGTCGAGGACGAGGCCGACGTCCAGGTGGCGTCGTTGCCCGACGGAGTGCCGGAGCCCGACGACCCGGCCCTGATGGAGCATTCGTGGGGGGCGATGCTCCAGCGGCGCGGCACGCCGCTCGAGGGGCGGGTGAACCGCTACGGCTACTGGATTCGGCTCGACGCCTCCGTCGCCGACGATCCGTTCGTCCGCCAGTGCGCGCTCGCCTTCGTGTCCGATGCCGCGCCGTCACGGGCGGCGCGTGCGCCCCATCCGGAAGCCGCCGGCGACCTGACCGACCGCGGCCGGTTCCAGGGCGCGAGCCTCGACCATGCCGTGTGGTTCCACCGCCCGACCGACGCCAGCGAGTGGCACTGGTTCGACCTGACCTCCCACGGGCTGTCGGGTGCCCGAGGGCTGGTGACCGGCGACGTGATCCGCGTCGACGGTGTCCACGTCGCGAGCATGGCCCAGGAGGTGTTGTTGCGCCGCGTCGACGACGGTGTCGTCGTCACGCCCGACATGGTGCCCGACAACGGGTAAGGGCTCGTTCAGGCGGCCGCGGCCGGCGACAGGTTCCACGCCTCGGCGACGAGTTCGTACGAGCGCAGGCGGTCGGCCTGGGCGTAGAGCATCGTGGTGAGCATCAGCTCGTCGACGCCGAACCGGTCGACGAGGTCGTCGAGTTGCGTGCGGACCTGCTGCGGGTCGCCCATCACCAGCGGGGCGTGCCAGCTGCGCACGATCTCGCGTTCCATCGGTGTGAACTCGTGCGCCGCGGCTTCCTCGGGCGAGCACATCTGGATCGGCTTGCCCTGGCGCAGGTTGACGAACGACACGGCGCTCGGGCCGGACAGGTACGTCGCCTCGTCGCCCGTCGGGGCGCAGATCACCGGCACCCCGATCATCGAGTACGGCTGCTCCAGCCACTGCGACGGCCGGAACGACTCGCGGTAGGTCTGCAGTGCCTGCGCCGTGCCGCCCGACGCGAAGTGGTGGGCGAACGAGAACGGCAGGCCGAGCAGACCGGCGGCGTGGGCGCTGTAGTCGCTCGAACCGAGCAGCCACATCTCCGGGCGGTTGCCGGCGGCGGTGGCGGCGATGATCTGCGGGTGCGTGCCGGCGAAGTAGTCGAGGAGGTCGCGCAGCTGCGTCGGGAACTCGTCGCCGGCCTCGCGGGTGTTGCGGCGCAGGGCGGCGGCGGTGACCGGGTCGGTACCCGGTGCCCGACCCAGGCCGAGGTCGATGCGGCCGGGATGGAACGCTTCGAGCGTGCCGAACTGTTCGGCCACGGTGAGCGCGGCGTGGTTGGGGAGCATCACCCCGCCGGCGCCGATGCGCAGGGTGGTGGTGGCGTTGGCGAGATGGGCGATCAGCACCGGCGGCGACGAGCTGGCGATGCCGGCCATGTTGTGGTGCTCGGCCACCCAGTGCCGGGTGTAGCCGAGCCGCTCGACGTGGCGGGCGAGCTCGACCGAGTTCGCCAGTGCCTGGGCGGCGGTGGTGCCGGCCGGCACCGGGGCGAGATCGAGCACGGACAGGCGGACGTCGGGGCGATCGTGGGGGCCATTGGGGGGTAGAGCCATCGCCCCGCGCAACGCTTCGACCCCGTGATGTGTTCCCGTCGTTCACTACGGTCACGTTCGATGACTGACATGCTCGAAGAGACCGGCGTCGTTGGCGAGGTGAAGGCCTGGCTCGAGGAGAACTGGGACCCCGAACTGACCGTGGCCGAATGGTGGGAACGCCTCGGCACGGCCGGCTGGGCGGCCCCGACGCTTCCCGGAGGGCGTCGTACGGCAAGGGACTGTCGCGGGGCGACGCCGTGCTGGTGCAGCAGGCGATCGCCGACCACGGCGCGCTCGGTGCCCCGGGCGGCCTCGGCCTGCTGCTCGCCGCGCCGACGATCGCCACGCACGGCACGCCCGAGCAGGTCGAGGAGTACGTCCGTCCGATCGTCACCGGCCAGCGCGCCTGGTGCCAGCTCTTCTCCGAGCCCGGCGCCGGCTCCGACCTCGCCGGCCTGCAGGCCAAGGCCGAGCAGGACGGCGAGGAGTGGATCGTCAACGGCCAGAAGGTGTGGACCTCCGGCGGCCAGGTGGCCGACCTGGGGATGCTGATCGCCCGCACCAACCCGAACGTGCCGAAGCACCAGGGCATCAGCTACTTCGCCATCGACATGCACCAGCCCGGCATCGACATCCGCCCGTTGAAGGAGATGACCGGCCGGGCGATGTTCAACGAGGTGTTCCTCACCGACGCCCGCGTCAGCGATTCGGCGATGATCAGCGACAAGAACAACGGCTGGGCGGTCGCCAACACCACCCTGATGTTCGAGCGGGCCGGCCTCGGCTCCGGCGGTGGCAGCGCCGCGGCGAGCGCGGCGACGCCCGGCACGGTGGCCGGCGACCTCGAGAAGCGGGCGGGCGACTTCGTCGGTCAGCGCCGCTCCGGTGGCGGCGGTGCCGGCTTCGGCGGGATGGCCAAGATGCTGATCGACCTGGCCAAGGGCAACAAGACCGTCGACGACCCGACGATCCGCCAGAGCCTGGTGAAGCTGCACACGCTCGCCGAGATCGGCCGGTTCAACAACCTGCGGGTGAAGGCCGAGAAGGAGGCGGGCCGCGACATCCCCGGCATGCCGAACATCTCCAAGCTGTCGATGAGCGAGATGATGCGCATGCAGCGCGACATCGGGCTGCGCATCGTCGGCGCGGCGGGAATGCTCCACGCCTACGACTCGAAGGAGCGCCCGGCGATCGACGAGGCGACCGGCAACCCGTTCCTCGGCATCGTCACCGAGCTCGCCCTGTTCGCCCAGGGCCCGCCGATCTACGGCGGCACCGACCAGGTGCAGCGCAACATCATCGGCGAGCGCGTCCTCGGCCTCCCCAAGGAGCCGAACAACGACCGCACGATGACCTTCGCCGAGCTGCCCAAGAACACGTAACAAGTCACGAAGTGTCAGACACTTCGTGACATGTTCGATCCGATCCCGCCTACTGAGCGCACACTCAGTACGATCGGGACGATGCCTTCTGCCACCACCGACGCGGCGCGTGTCGCGTCGTGCGCCCGGACTACCCGCCGACGAGCGGCGGGCGGCGATCATCGCCGCGGTGGTGCCGCTGCTGAGCGAGTACGGCGAGACGATGACGTGCCGGCAGATCGCCCAGGCCGCCGGGCATCGCCGAGGGCACGATCTTCTGGGTGTTCGCCGACAAGGACGAACTGATCGGCGCCGCGCTCGACGCCGCCCTCGACCAGGCGCCGGTCGAAGCGGCCCTGCGGGCGATCCCCACCGACGACTCGTTCGAGGATCGACTGATCGCGGCGACCGAGATCATCCAGCGACGCGTGGTCGACATGTGGCGGCTCGGCTCGAAGTTCGGGCCGGCGATGAAGCGGCACGGCTCGGGCCCGCTCGCCGACTCGCCGGCGCTGGCCGAGATCTTCACCGCCCGCGACGACCTGCGCATCGAACCGCTCGAAGCGGCACGCATGCTCCGCGCCCTCGCGTTGTCGCTCACCCATCCGATGCTCGCCGGTGAACCGACGCCGGCCGCCGACATCGTCGACCTCCTCCTCCACGGTCTGGTGCGCCCCTCATGAAACTCTGGCAACTGCTGAAGAGCCACCTCGGCCCGTACCGCAACCTGCTCATCCTCGTGGTGTTCCTGCAGGCCGTGCAGACCGGCGCGTCACTCACGCTGCCGACGATCAACGCCAACCTCATCAACAACGGCGTCCTCACCGGCGACACCGACTACATCTGGCGCGAGGGCGCGATCATGCTCTTCTTCAGCTTCGTGCAGATCGTGTTCGCCGGCGCCGCCGTGTACTTCGGGGCCAAGGCGGCGATGGGCTTCGGCCGCGACCTCCGCCGCGACCTGTTCCACCAGGTCACCGGCGTACTCGGCCCGAGAGGTCGGCCAGTTCGGCGCACCGTCGTTGATCACCCGCATCACCAACGACGTCCAGCAGATCCAGATGCTCGTCGTGCTCGCCACCACGATGATGATCGCCGTCACCGCTCACCATGGTGATCGGATCGATCATGGCCGTGCGCGAGAGTGCGCAACTCTCGATCATCCTCGTGTTCGCGATCCCCGCCGCGGTGATCATCCTCGGCTCGCTCGTGTCGCGCATGGTGCCGACGTTCCAGCTGATGCAGGCCCGCGTCGACCGGGTCAACGGCGTGCTCCGCGAGCAGATCACCGGCATCCGCGTCGTGCGGGCGTTCGTGCGCGAGCCGGAGGAGACCGAACGATTCGCCGGCGCCAACGACGAACTCACGGCCACGGCGCTGCGCACCGGCCACCTGATGGCGGCGATGTTCCCGACGGTGCTGCTGATCATCAACGTGTCGAGCATCGCCGTGCTGTGGCTCGGCGCCGACTACGTGAACCGCGGGCGAACTGGAGATCGGCTCGCTCATCGCCTACCTCACCTACCTCACCCAGATCCTGTTCGCCGTCGTCATGGCGACGTTCCTCGTGTCGATGATCCCGCGGGCGTCGGTGGCGTCCGACCGCGTCGCCGAGGTGCTCGACACGCCGTCGTCGGTCCTGCCGCCCGAACATCCGGTCACCGAGGTCAGCGAGCACGGCACGCTGGAGTTCCGCAACGTCCGCTTCTCGTACCCCGGGCGCCGAACTCGCCGTGCTGTCCGACGTCTCGTTCCGCGTCGAGGCCGGCCAGACCACTGCGATCATCGGTTCGACCGGGTCGGGCAAGTCGACGCTCGTCAACCTGGTGTCCCGGCTGTTCGACGCCACGAGCGGCTCCGTGCTCGTCGACGGCGTCGACGTGCGCGAACTCGACCAGGACCTGTTGTGGAGCAAGGTCGGCTACGTGCCGCAGAAGCCGTTCCTCTTCTCCGGCACCGTCGCGTCGAACCTGCGCTTCGGCCGTCCCGACGCGACCGACGCCGAACTGTGGGAGGCCCTCGAGATCGCCCAGGCGTCCGGGTTCGTCCAGGCGATGCCCGACGGGATCGACAGCGAGATCACCCAGGGCGGGACGAACGTGTCGGGCGGTCAGCGACAACGGCTCTCGATCGCCCGGGCGCTCGTGGTCCGGCCGGAGATCTACGTGTTCGACGACTCGTTCTCCGCGCTCGACCTCGGCACCGACGCCCGGCTGCGGGCCGCGCTGCAACCGCACACCTCCGAATCGGCGCTGCTGATCGTGGCCCAGCGCGTGTCGACGATCGCCGACGCCGACCAGATCCTCGTGCTCGACGACGGCGAGATCATCGGCCGCGGCACGCACAACGAACTCATCGCGACGTGTCCGACCTACGCCGAGATCGTCGACTCGCAGCTCGGCAAGGGGGTCGTGGCGTGAGTGGGTTGGAGAACATCGGCGGCAACGGCACCGACGGCGACGCCGCTCCGAACGTTGCGGGCAACGGTGCCGCGAGCGACGGCGTCGACGGCCAGGTGCTCGACGCCACCCTCGACGACGACAAGAAGCTGCTCGCCACGGCCGGCACGCAGGCGCGACGGGCGAGCTTCGGGCCGGGCGGTGGCATCGGCATCCCGAGCGAGAAGAGCGAGCAGTTCGGCGACACGGTGCGCCGGCTCGGCGAGCTCGTCGGCCAGGAGCGGATGCGCCTCGTGGCCGTGCTGGTGCTCGTGGTCAGCAGCGTCTTCCTCGTGGTGCTCGGCCCCCGACTGCTCGGCGAAGCCACGAACATCATCGTGGAGGGAGCGACCAGCCCGACCGGCATCGACTTCGGCGAACTGCACCGCCAACTGTGGATCGTGTTCGCGATCTACATCGGCTCGTGGGCGCTGGCGCTACGCACAGTCGTACATCCTCGCCGGCGTCGTCCAGCGATCGATGTACCGCCTGCGCGAATCGGTCGAGCACAAGCTCAACCGGCTGCCGCTCAAGTACATCGACGGCCAGCCCCGTGGCGACCTGCTGAGCCGCGTCACCAACGACATCGACAACCTCGCCCAGAGCCTGCAGCAGACGATCTCGCAGATCCTCACGTCGATCCTCACGATGATCGGCGTGGCGATCATGATGTTCATCATCTCGCCGATCCTGGCGGTGATCGCGCTCGGCACGGTCCCGGTGAGCCTGTTCCTGATGAAGTTCATCGCCGGCAAGGCCCGCCCGCGGTTCATGTCCCAGTGGCGGCACACCGGCATGCTCAACGCGCAGGCCGAGGAGGTCTTCACCGGCCACGCGATCGTGAAGAGCTTCGGACGGCAACGCGAGGCCGAGACCCGGTTCCGCGAGGACAACGACGAGCTCTACGAGTCGAGCTTCGGCGCCCAGTTCATCTCCAGCCTGATCCAGCCCATGACGATCTTCATGGGCAACATCCAGTACGTGCTGATCGCCGTCGTCGGTGGCCTGAAGATCGCCAACGGCTCGCTGAACATCGGCGACATGCAGGCGATGATCCAGTACGCCCGCCAGTTCGCCCAGCCGATGACGCAACCTCGCGTCGATGGCCGCCACGTTCCAGTCGGGCATCGCCTCGATGGAGCGGGTGCTCGAACTGCTCGACGCCGACGAGCAGTCGCCCGAGCAGGACGACACCGCCCACACCGCCCGAGGTGCGCGGCCGGGTCGTGTTCGACGACGTCCACTTCTCCTACGTGCCCGACCAGCCGCTCATCGAGGGCCTGTCGGTCGTGGCCGAGCCCGGCGAGACGGTCGCCATCGTCGGGCCGACCGGCGCCGGCAAGACCACGCTCGTCAACCTGATCATGCGCTTCTACGACCTCGACGCCGGGTCGATCAGCCTCGACGGCCGCGACATCGCGTCGTTCCCGCGTCACGAACTGCGCTCGAAGATCGGCATGGTGCTGCAGGACACCTGGCTGTTCGGCGGCACGATCCGCGACAACATCGCCTACGGCAACCCGTACGCCACCGACGAGCAGATCATGGAGGCGGCCAAGGTCACCTACGTCGACCGGTTCGTGCGCTCGCTGCCCGACGGCTACGACACGGTGATCAACGACGAGGGCGACAACATCAGCGCCGGCGAGAAGCAGCTGATGACGATCGCCCGGGCGTTCCTCGCCGACCCGTCGATCCTCATCCTCGACGAGGCGACGTCGTCGGTCGACACCCGCACCGAGGTGCTGATCCAGGAAGCGATGAACGCGCTGCGGGCGCAATCGCACGAGCTTCGTCATCGCCCACCGCCTGTCGACGATCCGCGGCGCCGACACGATCCTCGTGATGGAGAACGGCCGCATCGTCGAGCAGGGCGACCACGACGAGCTGCTCGCCATGCACGGTGCCTACGCCCGCCTCTACAACGCCCAGTTCGCCGGCGAGACCATCTAGCGGCGAGACCATCCAGCTGGGCCGCCGTGCGTAATGTGCCTCCGATGCTCGAGCGCGAGATCCACGCACTGGCCGATCAGCTCTTCGCCGCGATCGAGGCGGGCGACATCGACGCCGTCGCCGCGTGCTATGCCGACGATGCGGTGATCTGGCACAACACCGACCAGGTCGACCAGCCCAAGGCCGACAACCTGCAGGTGCTGTCGTGGCTCGTCGGCCACACGGCGGTGCGGTCGTACCGCGACGTCCGCCGCACCGTGATCGACCACGGTTTCGTCCAGCAACACGCCCTGCACATCGGGTTCGACGACGGCCGGACGGCTGATCTACCGGCGTGCCTGGTGGTCGCGGTGGCCGACGGGCTGATCGTGCGGATCGACGAATACGTCGACGGTGCGGCGGTCGACGGCCACGTTCGGTCGTGTCGTCGTGACCGTGCTCGATCGCCCAACTCACCGACACGCACGTGGTCGATCCGGACGCCGACGGGAACGTGCCCGACGAGGTGTACGTCGACAACAACGGCCGGCTCGCCTCGGCGGTGGCGAGACTGAACGCCGAGGTGCCGGCGATGGCCGTCGTGCTCGGCACCGGCGACCTCACGAACTGGGCACGGCCGGGGGAGTACGAACGGCTCGCCGAGCTGCTGGCGCCGCTCACCGTGCCGTTCCTCGCCCTGCCGGGCAACCACGACGATCGTGACCTGCTGCGGGCGACGTTCCCGGCGACGCCCTGGATCGACGCCGAGCATGCCAGCTGGGTCACCACGGTCGGCGCGGGCGACGAGCGTGTGCGCATCGTCGGTCTCGATTCGACGATCCCGGGCGAGCCGGGGGCGGCCTTCGACGACGAGCGCGAGGACTGGCTGCGTTCCGTCCTCGCCGAGACGCACGACGGTGTGACGCTGCTCGCGCTGCACCATCCGCCGTTCGCCACCGGCGTGGGCTGGATGGACGACTCCGGCTTCGTCGGGCTCCCGCGACTCGAGGCGGTGCTCGCCGAGCATCCGGTCGACAAGGTGGTGTGCGGGCACTTCCACCGGCCGGTGTCGGCGATGATCTCGGGGATCCCGGTGCAGGTCGGCATCTCGACGGTGCAGCACGTCGATCTCGACCTCGCGCCGGGCGCCGGGGTCAGCCTGATCGTCGACCCGATCGGCTACCAGATCCACCGCATCGCCGGGTCGAGCGTCGTCACCCACACCCGCTACATCGAGACCGGGCCACCAGCGCATCATCCCGTCCTGGGCCGACGACTTCTGACGCGTGCGACAGACGATGGTATTGAATTCGATACCATCGTACGTCGTATGGACGCCGGCGACCTGATCAGGACGGCACGACCAGGGCCGGGCTGACGCTACGCGAGTTGGGCGAGCGGGCGCAGACGTCGCACTCGACGCTGTCGGCGTACGAGTCGGGGCGCACGACGCCCAACGTCGACACGCTCGACCGGGTGCTGCGGGCGGCCGGATTCGCCGTGGACGTCGATCTCCAGCCGCGTATCGGAACGGGTCGCGACGAGCGGGTCGCACGCGGTCAGGAACTGATCGACGTGCTCGCGCTGGCGGAGATGTTCCCCGCCCGTCACGACCGGGCGCTGCCCTTCCCGAGGTTCTCGTGAACATCTTGCGCACATACACCACAAGTTGTTCACGAGATCGGCGGAGCGGGCTCGACGACGGGGCCGACAGTGACTGGCCGCTCGCTCGCCGACAAGATCATCGCCGTCCACCTGGCGCTCGACGGCGCCGGCTTGCCGCACGCCTTCGGTGGCGCGCTCGCGCTGGCGTGGTGCACGCAGCGGGCGCGGGGCACGATCGACATCGACGTCAACGTGTTCGTCCCGGCCACCGACGCCGACGTCGTGCTGGCCGCGCTGCCGATCGGTGTGGCCCACGACCACACCGACCTCGCCCAGCTGCTCGCCGACGGGCCAGACCCGGCTGTGGTGGGGCACGACACCGGTCGACCTGTTCCTCGACACCACGTCGTTCCACACGGCGGTCGGCCGGCGGGTGCGCACCGAACCGTTCGGCGGTCACGAGATCCCCTTCCTGTCGTGCCGCGACCTCGCCGTGTTCAAGGCGTTCTTCGACCGCACGAAGGACTGGGCCGACCTCGAGGAGATGGCGGCGGCGGGCACGCTCGACATCGAAGCCGTCGCGGGCGTGCTCGTCCGCTACCTCGGCGCCGACGACCAGCGGATCACGCGACTGCTCTCACTCGACCGGTAGCGGCTCGGGCCTCGCCGGACGTGAGGCCGCGGGTCTCGGCGACGTCGTTGTCGTGGACGAACCACGCCACGACCGCGGCCGGCAGCATGATCAGCCCGACCGCCAGGAAGCCGGCCTGGTACGCGCCGAGCCGGTCGGCGGCCGAGGCCCCGTCACCGCCGACCGCGTCGAGCCTCGACGCGATCACCGTCGCCGCCACGGCGACGCCGGCGGCGTAGGCGATCTGGCGTTGCGTGTTGAACATCGACGTCGCCCGCCCGATGTCGGCGTTCGACGTGGTGCCGTACGCCGCGGTCTGGATCGACACGAACACCAGGCCCGACGACGAGGCCGCGACACAGCGACAAGCAGCGGCGATCGTCGACAGCGGGGTGTCGAGCCCGGCGAGC
The DNA here is from genome assembly GCA_963801795.1 of Ilumatobacteraceae bacterium. GTDB lineage: Bacteria > Actinomycetota > Acidimicrobiia > Acidimicrobiales > Ilumatobacteraceae > Sva-07. The sequence goes on along the minus strand of CAWDFZ010000007.1, from coordinate 474,894 downwards.
GAATAGCAGCACGTGACGATCGACGTGAGCGCGATCCCGACGACCATCAACCGCCGCGGTCCGATCGCCCGGTACAGCCGGCGGCCGAGCAGGTTCGCCACGAGGAACACGCCGACCGCCTGCGGCGACTGGGCGAGGCCGCTCTCGAACGCGCTGTAGCCACGCAGGCTCTGCAGGTACAGCGGCAGGACGAAGATCATCCCGAAGAACCCGGCGTAGGTCATCGACGACGGCGATGTTGATCGTGCGGAACAACCGGTCGCGCAGCAGGCGGAACGTGAGGATCGGATCGGCTGACCCGCTGTTCGACGACGATCAGCGCGGCGATGCAGGCCGCCCCGACGAACGCGAACGTCGAGCGTGGTCGTCGAGATCCAGCCCTTCTCCGGGCCGATCGACAGCGTGTAGAGCAGGATCGACACGCCCGGCCGCCGACAACACGAGTCCGGCGAGGTCGAGCCGACCGGGATCCTCGTGGCGGGTCTCCTGCAGCCAGACGATCGACAGGGCCACCGTGACGATTCCGATCGGGCACGTTGATCAGGAAGATCCAGCGCCACGACGCCTCGTCGACGAGCATGCCGCCGAGCATCGGGCCGATCGCCGGCGCGATCACCGTCACGCTGAGCACGCCGATCGCCGCCTTGGCCCGTTCGCCATCGGGAAGGCCCGGTAGAGCATCGCCGACCCGATCGGCGTGAGCAGGCCGCCGCCGACGCCCTGCAGGACGCGGAACAACACGAGCTGGTCGAGCGACTGGGACGACGCCGCAGAGCAGCGACATCGCGACGAAGATCGCCAGCGCGATGATGAACACCCGCTTCGTGCCGAAGCGGTCGCCGAGCCAACCGGCGGCCGGGATCACGGCGGCGAAGCTCAACAGGTAGCCGATCGCGATCCACTCGATGTCGGTCGTCGGGACGCCGAACTCGTGCGCCATCGTCGGCAGGGCGACGTTGACCATCGTGCCGTCGATGACGCGTCATCATCAGGCCGAGGACGTAGACCGTCATCACCTTGTTGACGGTCACGCCACCGCCCGAACCTACGCGAATCCGACCGGTGGGACGTCCGAGCCGATGCTGCGAGGCTGGACGGTCGTGAGGTGGCCGTGATGGCGCTGGACCGAGCTGAGATATCCCGAGTCGCTGCCGATCACGGAGCGGCGCGAGGAGATCGTCGAGGCGATCCGCGACGCACCAGGTCGTGATCGTCGCCGGCGAGACCGGCTCCGGCAAGAGCACGCAGCTGCCGAAGCTGTGCCTCGAGGCCGGGCGCGGGGCGCGACGGCGCTGATCGGCCACACCCAGCCCCGCCGGGTGGCGGCGCGCACGATCGCCGAACGGATCGCCGAGGAGATCGGCACGCCGCTCGGCACCGACGTCGGGCTACACCGTGCGCTTCACCGACCAGGTCAGCGACGTCGACGGTGATCAAGGTGATGACCGACGGCATCCTGCTCGCCGAGATCCAGCGCGACCGGATGCTGCGGCGCTACGACACGCTGATCATCGACGAGGCCCACGAGCGCAGCCTGAACATCGACTTCATCCTCGGCTACCTCAAGCAGCTGCTCCCGCAGCGCCCCGACCTGAAGGTGATCGTCACGTCGGCCACGATCGACACCGAACGCTTCGCCCGCCACTTCGCCACCGATCAGGTGATCGAGGTGACGGGGCGGACGTTCCCGGTCGAGGTGCGGTACCGGCCGATGGACGACGCGCGATCAGGTGCAGGCGATCGTCGACGCCGTGGAGGAGCTGACCGGCGAGGGGCCGGGCGACGTGCTCGTGTTCCTGTCGGGCGAGCGCGAGATCCACGACACGGCCGATGCGCTCCACGCCTCGAACTGCGCCGACCGAGGTGCTGCCGCTGTACGCCCGGCTGTCGTCGGCCGAGCAGCACCGGATCTTCGAGCGCCCGGCGAACCAGGTCGAAGCGGCGCGTCGTGCTCGCCACCAACGTCGCCGAGACGTCGCTGACCGTGCCGGGCGTGCGCTACGTGGTCGACACCGGCGTCGCCCGGATCTCCCGCTACAGCAAGCGGCTCAAGGTGCAGCGCCTGCCGATCGAAGCGGTGTCGCAGGCGTCGGCCAACCAGCGCGCCGGCCGGTGCGGACGCGTCGCGCCGGGCATCTGCATCCGCCTGTACGACGAGGACGACTTCGCCGAGCGGCCCGAGTTCACCGAGCCGGAGATCCTGCGCACGAACCTGGCGTCGGTCATCCTGCAGATGACGAACATCGGCCTCGGCGACGTCGCCGCGTTCCCGTTCCTCGAACCGCCCGACCGCGGCCTCGATCCGCGACGGCTACCTCCTGCTCGAGGAGCTGGCGGCGATCGACCCGGACGAGCGCAACGGTCGGCGGCGCCTCACCAAACTCGGCCGCCGGCTCGCCCGCCTCCCGATCGACCCGCGGCTCGGGCGGATGGTGCTCGAGTCGGAACGTCACGGGTGCGTGCGCGAGGTGCTCGTGATCGCGTCCGGGCTGTCGATCCAGGACCCGCGTGAACGGCCCGCAGGAGCAAGCGCGAGCAGGCCAACGAGATGCACGCCCGCTTCCGCGTCGACGGGTCCGACCTGCTGTCGATGGTCGCGCTGTGGGACCACCTGCGCGAGCAAGCAGCGCGAGCTGTCGGGCAACCAGTTCCGGCGGATGTGCCGCAACGAGTTCCTCAACTACCTGCGCGTGCGGGAGTGGATGGACCTGTTCAGCCAGCTGCGCCGGGTCGCCGGCGAACTGGGGATCCGCCCGGCGACGCCACGGAGGCACGACAGCCATCCCGATCTCGTCCACCAGTCGCTGCTCGCCGGGCTGCTGTCGCACGTCGGCGTGCGCGACCGGGAGCGCCGCGAGTTCCTCGGTGCCCGCCAGGCCCGCTTCGTGATCGCCACCGGCTCGGTGCTCACCCGGCGCCCGCCCGACTGGGTGATGGCCGCCGAGCTGGTGGAGACGAACCAGATCTACGCCCGCCGCGTCGCCGGCGATCAAGCCGCAGTGGGCCGAACAGGTCGGGGCGCACCTCGTGAAGCGGTCGTACGGCGAGGCCCGCTGGGACGAGCGCGGCGGCCGGGCCGTCGTCACCGAGACGCGTCACGCTGTACGGGCTGCCGCTCGTCGACCGACCGGGTGATCGGCTACGACCGGGTCGATCCCGACGGCGGCGCGGGCCTGGTTCATCACCAAGGCGCTCGTCGAAGGACGCGGCCGCGCCGCAGTGGATGCAACGCCACGACTTCCTCGCCCGCAACGCCGCCTTCCTGCGCGGCGTGCGGCGGATGGCCGACCGGCTGCGGCGGGTCGAGATCGTCGACGACGAGATGCTGTTCGACTTCTACGACGCAGCGGGTCGGCCGCGAGGTCACCTCGACCCAGCACTTCGACCGCTGGTGGAAGGAGGCCCGCCGCACCGACCCGACCCGGCTCGACCTGACCGAGAGGTCGTCGCCGAGTCGCTGCACCTCAGTGGCTTCCCCGCCGACTTCCCCGACGTGTGGCGGCAGGGCGACATCGAACTGCCGCTCACGTACCGCTACGCGCCGGGCGAACCGCTCGACGGCGTGACCGTCCACCTGCCGCTGTCGGCGCTCAACCAGGTGACCGACGCCGGATTCGACTGGCAATGTGCCGGGCCTGCGCGACGAGATCGTCGAGACGCTCGTGCGGTCGCTCCCCAAGGCGATCCGCCGTTCGCTGATCCCGCTCGCCGAGACGCTCGCCGCCACGTTCGAACGTGCTCGACCGGAACGCGGTCTGGCGACCGATGCGCGACCGTTGGTCGACGTGCTGGCCGCGGCGCTGTCGGAGGTGGCGGGCGTCGTCGTGCGGCCGAGCGACTTCGACCCGTCGGTGCTGCCCGATCATCTCGTCCTCCACATCGTCGTGTCCGACGACGAGGGTGAGGTGCACGCCGTCGGCACCGACCTCGCCGCCATCAAGGCGCAGCTGGCCGGCGCGGTGCGTTCGTCGATCGCCGCGCGCGGCGCCGATCGAGGAGCGGCGGGGGATCGTCGACTGGGACCTCGGCGACCTGCCCACGGTCGTCGAGACGAGCGACGAGCGCTCGACGTGCGGGCCTACCCGGCGCTCCTCGACGTCGGCGAAGCGTGTCGCTGCGCGTCGTCACCACGCCGGAGCTGCAGCGCCGCGTGATGCACGGCGGCGTGCGCCGGCTGCTGCTGCTCACCGCCGCGCCGGGACGGTCGGCGATCGAGCGACTCGTGCCGAACCGCGACCGGCTCGCATCGCCGACGGCCGGCGCCTCGATCGACGACTGCATCGCCGCGGCGATCGACGACGTGATGCGCCACCACGGCGCGCTGCCGTGGACCCGAGCCGAGTTCGACGACCTGCGCGCCGCGGTGCGACGCGAGGCGCCGGGGCTGGCCGGGGGAGCGCTGATCGCGGGCGGTCGCCGTCGAACGGGCGGCCGCCGAGGCGAGTGCGCTGCTCGCCAAGTTGCACGCCGACGCCCTGCGCCCATCGGTCGACGACGCCAACGCCCACCTCGGCCGGCTCGTGCGTCCCGGGTTCGTGCTGGCGTCGGGCATCGACCGGCTCGACGACATCGAGCGGTACGTGCGGGCGATCACGTACCGCCTCGAACACCTCGCCGGAGGTGCCGAACGCGACCGCCGCCGCATGGACGAGGTCGTCCCGCTGGAGCGGCGGTACGCGCAGCTCGTCGACTCGCTCGGGCCGGGCAACGCGCCGCCCGGCCTGGCCGACCTGGCGTGGCAGCTCGAGGAGTTCCGCGTCGCGACGTTCGCCCAGCCGCTCGTGCGTGAAGCGACCCGGCCAGCCGGCGGTCAGCGCGAAGCGCATCGACGCGCTGGCGATTGGGCGCGAATGCTGGCGCGGTGAACGACACCGTCGAGTTGCTGCAGACGCTGATCCGCAACCGTTGCGTCAACGACGGCAGCCCGGAGTCGGGGGAGGAGGTGCGCAACGCCGACGTCCTCCAGAGCTACATCGAGGGTCCGGGCGTGACCGTCGAACGGTTCGAGCCGACGCCGGGCCGCGTGTCGATCGTCGGGCGCATCGAGGGCACCGATCCCGACGCACCGTCGCTGTGCCTGATGGGCCACACCGACGTCGTGCCGGTCAACCCGGCCGGCTGGGTGGAGGACCCGTTCGGCGGCGAGGTGCTCGACACCGGCAACGGCGCCGCGAGGTCTGGGGGCGCGGTGCGGTCGACATGCTCAACCTCACGGCGTCGATGGCGGTCGCGTTCCGCGACCTCGCCCGGTCCGGGCTTCCGGCCGACCGGCGATCTGATCTACTTCGCCGTCGCCGACGAGGAGGCCGGCAGCGCGCACGGCGCCCGGTGGATGGCCGACCACCATCCCGACGCGATCCGCGCCGACTACGTGCTCACCGAGAGCGGCGGGCTGCACAGCACGCCGGGCGGCACGCCGTACGTCGGGATGAACGTCGCCGAGAAGGGCGTCGCGTGGCGGCGGCTGACGCGTGCGCGGCACGCCCGGCCACGGGTCGGCGCCGTTCCGCGGCGACAACGCGCTCGTCAAGGCGGCCGGCGTCGTGCAGCGGCTCGCCGAGTACCGGCCGGCGCCGCGGTTCCACGAGCTGTGGCCGAGCCGCGTCGCCTCGCTCGACATCCCCGACGAGTTCAAGGACGTGCTGCTCGACCCGGCGCAGATCGACGATGTGCTCGACAACCTCCCGAGTGTCGGCGCGGCGTCGCACCTCCACGCCTGCACGCACACGACGTTCTCGCCGAACCTCGTCGACGGCAACCCGTCGGGCGACGGCCGGATGAAGGTCAACGTGATCCCCGACACCGTGGTGATCGAGGTCGACATCCGCACGCTGCCCGGCGAAGGGCCCGACGAGGTCGACGCCCACCTGCGCGCCGCGCTCGGCGACCTCGCCGACCACGTCGAGGTCGAGGCGATCATGAACGACGCCGCGTCGATCAGCCGGACCGACACGCCGCTGTGGGACTCGCTGCAGCGCGCCGTCAACGTCCCGTTCCCGACGGCGACGCTCAGCCCGCAGTTCATCGTCGGCTTCACCGACGCCCGCGTCTACCGCGACCTCGGCGCCGATCGCCTACGGCGCCGGGCTGTTCAGCCCGTCGCTCGACGCCACCGAGTACGGCTCACGCTTCCACGGCCACAACGAACGCATCGACGTCGAGTCGCTGTCGCTCACCACGCAGTTCTTCCACGACGTCGTCACCGATCTACTGGGATGAGGCCCGGTTCCCGTCGCGCTGAGGTACGCGCGGGCGGCGGCCCGCGCCTCGGGGTCGCGGAGGGCGGCGCCCAGCAGGTCGGCATCGGCCCACGAGCCGGCGGTCGACGACATCGGCGTCGAGGGCTTCGTTGACCTGGCGCTTCGTCGTGCGCACCACGTTGGGCGCCTTCGCCGCCAGCTGCGCGGCGAGTTCGTCGACCGTCGCCTCGAGGTCGGCCCGCGGCACGACGCGGTTGACGAAGCCGATGCGACCGGGCCTCGTCGGCGTCGAACGGGCGGCACGTCAGCACGAGTTCCCGTGTCATCGCCGGGCCGATCTCGCGGACCAGGCGCGGGATCCCGCCCCACGCCAGCGGGATGCCGAGGTCGACCTCGGGGATCGAGAACACGGTGTCGTCGGCGGCGATGCGCAGGTCGCAGGCGGCGGCGAGCACGACGCCGCCGCCGACGCACGGACCCTTGATCGCGGCGATCGTCAACGCCGCCATCCGGTCGAGCGCCTCGGCCATCCGCCGTCCGAGATCGGCCGAGTCGCGCGGGTTCGACGTCGCCGAGTCGGGATCGGCGAACTCGCGCAGGTCGAACCCCGACGAGAACGCCCGGCCCTCACCGGTGACGATCACCACCGACGCGTCGGTCGAGTCGAACCACGCCGCCGCCTCGGCGATCTCGCGCAGCGCCGTCGACCCGAGCGGGTTGAGCTTCGCCGGCTGGTCGAGCGTGAGCCGCCCGATGCGGCCCTCCGACGTCGGATCGATCTCGACCCGCAGGGTGCCGAACTCCGCCGTACTCACCTCCGCGGTGCCGGTCACGACGGCGACCCGTCCGGGAACGGATCGGTCATGCCCTCGACGACGCCGACCTGGAAGGCGTTGAGCATCAACGACACCAGGCAGTAGTACCCGATGGTGGTGGTCAGCTCGACCATGCCCTGGGGCCCGAACCGACCGGCGGCGTCGGCGTACGTGGCGTCGCTGATCGCGTGCGTCGCGGAGCAGTTCGGTCGCGACGGCGTGGGCGGCGCGCCTCGTCGCCGACGAAGCCCGGCGCCTCACCGGCGGCGAGCCGGTCGAGCGCACGCCTCGTCGACGCCGGCGCGGATGGCGAGTCCGCGATGGGCGGCGAACTCGAACTTCGCGCTGGTGGAACGCCCCGGTGGTGCAGATCGCCACCTCGGTCACGTTGGTGGGCAGCGACGTGGAGAAGCGGACCTTGCCGCCGAGCGCCGACATCGCCTTGCCGAGGTCCGGTGCGTGCATCCACACGCCGAACGGTCCGATCAGCCCGAGCCGGGCGACCTCCGGCCGGCTCAGCAGTCGCTTCGTACAGCTCGGCCTGCTCGTCGGTCAGGTGATCGGTGTCGATGTCCGGGAGGCGGGTCATCGCACCACGGTGTCACACGCGTCGGAACCGTCCCGAGTCGACCTCGACCGCCTCGCCGCGGCGGAGCATGCGCTGGACGTGCAGGTCGGCGCTGCGCCGCTCGACCGAGCGTCGACGAACGCCGATCTCGACGTGCGGTCGGTAGATGAACCGATGCTCGACCATGTCGTCGATCGAGTGCGGCTCGCCGAGGAACTCGAGCATCGCGTCGTGCCGCCGGTCGATCACCGCGGTGAAGGCGTCGACGAGTTCGACGAACTGCTCCCGCCCCTCGATCACGCCCTTGTGATGGAACGTGACGTAGAACGTCGGCCGTCCTCCTCGCGGACGCGCTCGCAGGCTCGCCTCGAAGTCGTCGAGGTCGCTCCACACGTCGCCGTAGTACGGGCCGAACCCCGTGAGGTCGATGTCGGACAGGAAGAACACCTCGCCGATCCGGAACCCGCTGTGGCCCCGGGTGTGGCCCGGCAGATGCACCGCCTCGACCCGGACGCCGCCGCCGAGATCGAACACGTGACCGTCGTGGAACCCCTCGGCGTCGGGACGTGGCTGGTAGTGGAACTCCTCGATCACGACCTGTTCGAACTCGCGGCGGGCTCGCGCCGGTGAGCCCGTACACGGCCATCAGCCCGTCGATGCTCTGCGCGCCGAGCGAGGTCGGCGTGGTGGATGTGCACCCGGGCGTCGGGGAACAGCCCGTTGCCGGCCATGTGGTCCTCGTGGCTGTGGCTGTTGACGACCGCGTCGACGGCCACCGGGGCGCCACCGCGGGCGACCACCGTGACCGACGGGTCGATGATGATCGTCTCGCCGGCACCCCGCACGAGCACCGAGTTGCCCGACGGATAGGCGCCGTTGTCGTCGCCGACGAGCACGCTCACGCTCGGCGTCAGCCGCCGCTCGGCCGCACCCCAATCGATCATGCCGATCGATACGCGATCGTGCGCCGGATCTCGCCCGACAGCATGTGCTTCGCGTACTCCGTGGTGCCGGGACCCATCAGCTCGCTCGCCGCCTCGGCCAGCGCGCCGTACGCCGCCCAGGCGAACAGGCTGCCGACCGAGATCCGGGCCACGCCCGAGCGCCGCCAGTTCCGGCACGGGCGGGGTGCCCGGCAGCGCCAGCACGTTGATCGGCGCGCCGACCTCCGCGACGACGCGAGCGATGTCGTCGGCGTGCGACAGGCCGGGCGCGTACAGCACGTCGGCGCCGGCGTCGCGGTAGGCGACGAGGCGGGCGATCGTGTCGTCGAGGTCGGCGATGCCGTGGAGACGGTTCTCCGCCCGCGCCGTGAGCACGAGGTCGGCCGACGCCGATCGTGCCGCCGCCACGCGTTCGGTCGCGACGTCGACCGGTCGGATCACGTCGGCGCGCGGGTCGTAGTCCTCGATCGAGAAGCCGGCCGCGTCGGTGGCGTCGAGCAGGGCGACGGTCTCGATCACGCCGGCCACGTCGTCGGCGAAGCAGTCCTCGGCGTCGACGTTGAACGGCACGTCGACCGCCGACGTCAGCGCGACGCACGTGGTCGATCAACTCCTCGCGCCGGATGTCCTGATCGTGGCGGCCGAGCGATCCGGCGAAGCCGGCGCTGGTGGTGGCGAGCGCGCAGAACCCGAGCGTGGTGAGCACCTTGGCCGAGCCGACGTCCCACGGGTTCGGCATCACGAGGATGCCAGGGGTGGGCTCGGCGGGCGGATCGCGGTGCAGCGCCGGAAGCGCGCCCGCAGGTCGGCGGCCCGGGTCACGATGTCGGCGAATCGTCGTCGGCGGGCTTCAGGTTGAGCGACGCCGAGTTCATGCAGAACCGATCGCCCGTCGGTGCCGGGCCGTCGGGGAACACGTGACCGAGGTGCGCACCACAGTTCGCACACAGGGCCTCGGTGCGGACCATGCCGTGCGTGCGGTCCTCGCGCACGGTGACGCGGGCCGGATCGATCGCCTGCCAGAAGCTCGGCCAGCCGGATCCCGACTCGAACTTGGTGTCGGACGAGAAGAGCGGCGCGTCGCAGACGACGCAGTGGTAGATGCCGTCGCCGTGCTCGTCCCAGTACACGCCGCTGAAGGCGCGCTCGGTGCCACCGTGTTGGGTGACCTCGAACTGCAGCGGGGTCAACCGCTCGCGGAGCTCGGCCTCGGACGGAACGGTGTGATCAGCCATGCGAAAAGTCTGCCACGCCGCGATGAGCGAACGGACCGGGCGGACCGTCGATCGCGGTCAGGGACCGCTGCGCTGAGCGAACGACCGAGGTGGCCGGCTCATCGCACGGTCGCGCTGTCCGGCAGGGGTCGGAGTGTGGTCCAATGTGGTGTGGCTGACGATGTGGAACCGTTGCCGCTCGGGGGAGGCGACTCGCCCTGGGCGCACGATCTGCCGATCGCCGACCCGGCACCGCTGCCGACCGCGTGGGCGCCGGCGTCCGCGTCGGTGGCCGACTGGTCGACGTCGGCGAGGCGCGGTGAGGCCGTCCGGTCGATGGCGACGTGCCGTCGACCTGCCGCGGTGGCCCTCCGGATCCGCTCGATCGACGCCCGATGCGCTCGGCGACGAACCGCCGGCCCGACGCGCCGATGCCGGGGCATCGTCATCGGCGCACCGCCCTGGTGATCGGACTGGTCGGCCTGTTCGCGGCGGCGGTGATCGGCTCGCAGCTGGCCGGGGGCGGCGACGACCCCACGTCCGACGACGACGAGTCGGCCGCGACCGTCACCGGACAGCTCGGCCGATGCGCAGACCGCGTCGACGTCCGCGCCGGTCATCAAGGTGCCAGACCCGCAACCGACTGCGGCCGACGACCTCGGTCGCCGATCGGCTCCCCGCGCCGCCGCCGGAATGGGTGAGCTCGACCGTCGCGCTCCACCCGCGGGTGGCGGCGATCGCCGCGCCGACGCAGCTCGTCGCGCTGCGCCGCGACGGCACGCTGTACGTGATCGACACGCTCGACCGGCGCGATGCGACTCGATCGACACCGGGATGTCCGGGATCAACCTGACGCTCTCGCTCGGCGCCGACGACGTGTTGCTCAGTTCGTACGAACGCAACGCGTGACGCTGGCACGAGTCGGCGCGCCACCCGTCCAGGTCGACGTCGACGGTGGGGTGGCTCGGGTGATCGACGGGCAGCGGCAGACGACTTCATCCTCGTGCCGAACATGTGGAACCCGGACTCGCCGGAGGTGCTGCGGGTCGGCGCCGACGCCCAACCGATCGCGGTGTCGACCGGCCCGCTCGTGCAGTTCGACCCGTGGCAGATCCAGTTCCTCCGGGACGACCGGGCAGATGATCGTCAACGACACCGGCGGCGTCTACCTCGTCGACGACAGCGGCGCGGCGACCCGCATCGAGCACCGGTGACCTCGTCTTCATCGGGCCGAACCACTTCGTCGTGCGGGAGTGCGACGAGCGCGCTCGCCTGCACCTACGTCCGCGTCGATCAGGCGACCGGCCAGCGGGACATCGTCGACCTCGGCGCCCTCGACCTGTACCGCATGCGGCGATCCGTCGTCGAGATCGCTCTCGCCCGACGGCACGGCGCTCAGCTACTTCGACTGGCAGAACGGCGGGTCGCTGCCCGCCCGTCGCTGTTCGACCTCGCGACCGGCACCGACGTGCAGGTGGTGTCGGCCGATCAGTACAACGTCGAGACGGCGTGGGCCGCCGACAGCTCCGGCATGTTCGTGATCGTCGATCGGACGATCGTGTTCTACGACCGTGCCACCGGTGAACAGATCCCGGTCGCCCCCGAAGTCGGACTCGAGGACATCGTCGCGGTGGCGACGCGCCCGATCACCGGGTGATCAGCGGGTGAGCAGCGCGCCGAGGGCCGCGGTGACGCCCGGGATGTCGTCGCGATCCTCGTGGACGAGGCGCGTCAGGTAGGTCACCGCCACCTCGCCCCGCTCGACGATGCCGCCGTCGGTCTCGGGATCGAGGGTCACCGTGTCGCCCCACGCCATGTTCACGTGGAACGCACCGTCGTGGCCGGGCACCGGGTCGAGCGTCGCGCCCGCCATCGACCGCGGTGGCTGGTTGCCCACGACGCCGAACTTCCACGTCGTGATCTCCTCCAGCGGGACGTCGGGCACGTTGACGTTCACCACGACGGGTTCGGCCGGCATGTCGTCGAGCAGGCCCTGCACCATCACGCGTCCGATCTCGGCGGCCGACTCCCAGTGCTGGCCGATGATCGCCTCGTCCCAGGCCTGACCCTCGACGCCGAACCCCGCCACCGACTGGCTGATCGCCACCCCGGAGATGTGGCCGTTCCGCGCCGTCAACGCGGCGCCCACCGTGCCCGAGTGGTACACCGCCCGGCCGACGTTGGCGCCGGGGTTGATGCCCGACACCACGAGATCGAACGGCTCGCCGAACGCGCCGAGCCGCGAGAACATCACGCACAACGCGGGCGGGCCCGTCACCGCCCACACCGCGCTCGCCGTGCACCCCTCGATCCGTGCGACCCGCACCTCGGGGCGGATCAGGTGGAGCGCGCCGAGCGACGCGCCGGCGCCCGAGTACTCGGTGTCGGGCGCGGCCACCACGATCTCGTGGCCGCCGTCGAGCCGGCACATCGCCCGCACGAGCACGTGCAGTCCGATCGAATCGATGCCGTCGTCGTTGGTCACGAGAATGCGCATGGCCGACATCCTGGCACCGGGCAGGTGACGTTCAGGTAGCCGCCCGGCGAACGATCACGGGCGACGATCACGGCCGAATGATCAGGTCTGGAGGAACGTCTCCGCCGCGTCGGCACTCGGCAGCTCCGGCACCCGCTTGCTCGACCAGGTGAACAGCGCCGAGGCCGACCACCACCAACACCATCCCGACGACCTGCGGGCTGCTCACCGTCTCGCCGAGGATGATCACGCCCCACATCACGGCCAGCGCCGGTTGCGCCGACTGCATCACGCCGATGGTGGCGATCGGGATCAGCTTCTGGGCGAACACGAGCAGCGCGTGGGCCACCACACCGGTGAGGAGCGTCAGCAACCCGACCACGATCCAGCCGCGGGCGTCGAGGTCGAAGATCTCGTCGCCGGCGATCAACGCCGCGATCGGGCCGGCGGTCAGCAGCCCGAGCGGTGCCATGCACACCATGAACTCGATCGTGCCGACGCCTCGGTTGCGCGCCCGCTTCGACAGCAGCAGGTAGCCGACCCAGAACACCAGCACGAGCACCATCAGCACGTCGCCGCCCACGGTGGCCGTCCCGTTGGCCGGGCCGAAGAACAGCACGAGGGTCATCCCGACGATCGACAGCGCGCCCCAGCGCAGGGCGCGCCAGTTGGGTGATTCGTGGAAGAACACCGCGCCCGCCGGGAGCAGGAGCAGCGGGCTCATCGCCGCGATGAACTCGGCGTGGGCGATGCTCGTGCGGGTGATCGCCGTGAAGAACGTGGCGATGTTGGCGCCGAAGAACAGGGCTGCCGGCAGCACGGTCCGCCACGTCGCCGCGCTCGGGAACGACCGGTCGGTGCGCAACCGGACCACGAGCATCACGGTCCACCAGGCGAGCATCGCGCCGATCATCCGCCAGAACGCGATCACCGACCCGGTCGCGTCCGACCACTTGATCAGCGGGGAACTGACCGAGAAGCTGACGATCGGCCACCGTCATCGCGATCAGCCCGAGCGAGCGGGACCGGTGCGCGACGGCGATCGGCAGCGCGTCACGTCGCCGGACACGCTCCGGGCGTGAACCGGTCCGGTTCGAGGTAGATGACCGTCGCCGTCGGAACGGCCGCCCGGATGCGGTCTTCGGTGGCGTTCAGCGCGCCGACCAACTCGTCGACGCTGAGGTCGGACGAGAACTCGATCTTCGCGCCGACCAGGATCTCCTCGGGGCCGAGATGCTCGGTGCGCATGTGGATGAGGCGCTCGACGTGCGTCGACCCCTCGATCGCGCCGACGATGTTGGCGGACTCGCCCTCGCGTGGCGGACTCGCCGATCAGCAGGCTCTTCATCTCGACGGCGAGCACGATGGCGATCACGACCAACAGCACGCCGATCGCCACCGAACCGGCGGCATCGAAGCGGGGGTTGCCGGTGATGGCCGCCAGGACCACGCCGGTGAGCGCCACGAACAGACCACACAACGCGCCGAGGTCCTCGAGCAGCACGACGGGCAGCTCGGGCTGGCGGGTGGTGCGGATGAAACCCCACCAACTCGTGTTCGGGCCCTTCGAGTGGCGACTCTCGCGCACGGCGGTGTGCATCGACCAGCTCTCGAGGGCGATGGCGATCACGAGGATCCCGATGGCGATCGGCAGGCTCTCGATGTCGTGCGGATGGCGGAGCTTCTGGATGCCCTCGTACAGGGCGAACATGCCACCCATCGAGAACAGCACGAGCGCGACGGCGAACGCCCAGAAGTAGCGCTCGCGGCCGTACCCGAACGGATGCATCGGGGTCGCCGCCTTCTTCGCCCGCTGGCCGCCGAGGAACAGCAGCGCCTGGTTGCCCGTGTCGGCGATCGAGTGGACGGTCTCGGCGAGCAGGCTCGCCGATCCGGTCAGGAGGAACCCGACGAACTTCGTGATGGCGATCCCCATGTTGGCGAGGAACGCGGCGAGTATCGCCTTGCGGCTCCCGTCGGTCACGGCGGCGATCCTACGATCGGCACCACGCCGCCGCGTCACCAGCCCGCGATCACCAGCCCGTCGTCACCAGCCCGGGATCGACAGCCAGGCGTCGGCCGCCTCGACGTCGCCGTCGATCTCGAAGTGCCGAACGTGGCGCGCGCCCCATCAACACGAGCAGCGCCTGCTCGGCGGTGGCCCGCAACGTCGCGACGACCGGCTGGTCGGCGGGACCGAGCACGTGATCGCCGCCGTCGACGTCGCTGCAGTCGATGCGGACGGTCGCGCCGGGGAGTTCGACGTGCTCGCGCTGCGCGATGCGCGGCACGGCCAGTTCGATGTACTCGGTGATCCCGTCGGCGGCCAGCCGGGGGTCGAGGGTCGACGAGCCGGTCGTCGCCGTCTCGGCATCCCAGCGGTGCATCGCCGTCTCGTGGGCCTGACGGCGCGCCCAGACCCACGCGGTCCGCTCGACCGGGAACGGGTGCCAGGTCGGCGCATCGGGATCGACGGCGGCCAGGTCGTCGGCGAGCGTCGCCGCGCCCGATCGCAGCCACGCGGCGAGATCCGCGCCGGAGCCCGGATGGGCGATGTCGCCCGGGCCGGCGGCGACGGCGTTGCGGACCGCGAAGTCGGCCCAGCGATGGATGTAGGCCATGTGCTCGACGAGGGCGGTGAGGTCCCAGCCCGGACAGGCGGCGACCGGCGCGTCGACCGGCCCGCTGCTGTACGCCGCCGCCATGCGATCGGCGTCGGCCCGCAGATGACCGACGTAGGTGGCGGTGCTCAGCGGCGGGTTCACAGGGGGTTCACAGGCCGACGGTAGCCGTGCCCGCCGATAGCCTGGAGGGCATGAGCCCACTCGAAGCATTGGCCGCCGATGCCCGTGGCAGTTCCACCAGCGAGCCGATCATCTCGATCACGCCCGAGGCGATCGAACAGCTGCTCGAGTTGCGTGACGACGAGGCCGAGGCCGACAAGCTCGGGCTGCGTCTGGCCATCGCGTCGGCGCCCGGTGAGGACTTCCGCTACGACCTGTCGTTCGACGAGTACCTGAAGGCGGCGTTCACCGACGAGGTGCGCACCCACGACGGCCTGAAGGTGATCATCCCGGGCAACGACGTCGAACTCCTCGAGGGAGCGACGCTCGACTACACGTCGACGCAGGGCCTCGTGATCCGCAACCCGAACCGGCCGCGGCCCCCGATGGTCGAGGGTCTGACGAGCGACGACGCCCTCTCGGCCGAGATCGAAGCGATGGTCGCCGCCGACGTCAACCCGGCGCTGGCCGCGCACGGTGGCTTCGTCACCTACGTCGGCCACGACGGCGCCGGCACCGCCTACCTCACGATGGGCGGCGGGTGCCACGGCTGCTCGATGAGCAAGATGACGATGCTCGACGGCGTGCAGACGATGCTCGTCGACGCCATCGACGAGATCGAGCGCGTCAAGGACCTGACCGATCACGCCACCGGCGAGAACCCGTTCTATTCCTAATTGTCGGATTGTTCGGCCTCACGGCCAGCTCGCGTCGTGGCGATCGAGGTCGGCCTCACTCCGGCTCGTCGCTGGCGCTTCCCTCGCCGGCGGCGCTCTACGCAATCTTCTTGGTTGAGGCGGCGCAGCGGCGGCACGGTCTTCGGGGGTTCCTTGCGCGGCGGGAGTTCGTTGATCACGCGGGCGGTGATCGCGGCGATCTCGGCGACGGCGCGCTCGAAGACCTCGTAGGTCGCCGGTGACGTCTTCTGCACGCCGCTGATCTTGCGGACGTACTGACGTGCGCCGGCCTCGATCTCCTCGGGTGTGGCGCCCGGCTCGAGCCCTCGCAGGGTGGTGATGTTCCGGCACATGGGATGCGCTCCTCTCGTTCGGTCGGTCGTCGGTCAGGTCGATCGGTCAGGCCGCGTACAGGTCGTGGGTGTCGGGGCGGTCGCGCATGTACGCCGCGGCGTACGGGACAGGTCGGGAGGATGGTGAGCGAACGCGCCCGCAGATCGTCGATGATGCCGTCCATCAACATCGCCGCGAACCCCTGCCCTCGGTGCGACGGCTTGGTCTCGACGTGGGGCACCGTCACCACGTCGTCCGACCGCCGGTAGTCGGCCAGGCTCACCAGTTCGTCACCGATCCGCAGTTCGTAGCGCGACTCGCTCGGATTGTCGATGACGGTGGGCGGCGGATCGCTCATGCTCCATGACCCATTGTCGCGCGGCCCGGGTTGCTTCCAACAGCGCGTAAGGGGTACCTTACGGATATGGCCATGGTCTGTTCATGCCACGCGGTGTCCGAGCGACACATCGTGCGCGCGATCGACCACGGGGCGCGCTCGATCGAGGAGGTCTCGGCCTGGTGCAACGCCGGCTCGACCTGCGCCGGTTGCCACGACCACATCGACGACCTGATCGAAGCGTGTGCCGCACCGCGGCACCGCTCGGTGCCCGGCGTCGATCGCTCCGGCGGTGGCGGTTCGAGTCGCCTAAGCTCCCGGCATGCAAGGCGATGCCGAGATCATCGAAGTGCTCAACGAGGTGCTCACCGCCGAACTGACGGCGGTGAACCAGTACTTCCTCCACGGCAAGCTGTGCGGGAACTGGGGTTACAACCGGCTCGCCGAACACTCGCGGCACGAGTCGATCGACGAGATGAAACACGCCGAGCGGGTCACCGATCGGATCATCTATCTCGAGGGGTTCCCGAACTACCAGCGCTACTTCCCGCTGCGCATCGGCGAGACGGTCCCCGAGCAGTTCGAGGCCGACCTCGCCCTCGAGGTCGAGGCGATCGATCGCCTCAATCGGGGCATCGAGCTGGCGGTCGCGAAGAGCGACAACGGCACCCGCGAGCTGTTCGCCGACATCCTCGTCGGCGAGGAGGAGCACGTCGACTGGCTCGAGACGCAGCTCGAGACGATCCGCCAGATCGGCCTCGAGAACTACCTCGCGCAGCAGTTGCACGACGACTGATGGGCCAGTACGGTGATTCTCAGTGAATGAGAATCACCGCGGCCACCAACACGCGATCATCGGCACGGCGATCACGCATCAGCACGGCGAGACGAGCGCGCGTCGGCTCACGGGCGCCGCCGCGATCAACGTCGGTTTCGCCGTCGTGCAGGTCGTGGTCGGCCTGGCCATCGGCTCGGTCGTGGTGCTCGCCGACGCCGCGCATCAGGCCGTCGACGCGATCGGCCTGATCACCGCCGTCATCGCCGTCCGGGTCGCCCGTCGCCCGGCGACGGCGACGTGGTCGTTCGGTCTCGGCAAGGCCGACGCGCTCGGCGGCTTCATCTCGGCGCTGCTGCTGCTCGGCTCGGTGGCGTGGATCGTGATCGAATCGATCCGCCGTCTGATCGATCCGGAACCCGTCGACGGCGTGGCCGTGATGGTCATCGGTCTCCTGGCGATCGTCGTCAACGGTGGCAGCGTGTTGCTCGTCGGCCACGACCACGGTGCCGAGGCGATCGCCGTGCGCGCCGCTCGACTGCACCTCCTCACCGACCTCGCCGGGTCGGTGATCGTCGTCGGCGCCGGCGCGGTGATGGCCGCTCGGCGGGCCGGAATGGATCGATCCGGTCGCCTCGCTCGTGCTGTCGGCGGCCGTGCTGTGGACCACCTGGAACGTGCTCGTGAGCGCCACGGCGATCCTGCTCGACCGCACACCCCATCGGCTGTCGGCCGCCGACGTCGAGGCGCTGCTCGGGTCGCAGCCGGGCATCGACCGGGTGCACCACGTCCATCTCCGCCCGCTCGGCGGGTCGCGGGTGAGCGTCACCGCCCACGTGGTCGTCGACGGGGAGCGCAGCGTGCACGACGCCCAGACCATCGTCGACGACCTGCGTCACGTGCTCGCCAGCGAACGTTCGATCACCCACAGCACGCTGCAGCTCGAGTGTCACCCCTGCGGTGACGGCAGCGAGCCGGGATGTGGCACGCTGCCCGGGTGAGCGGCCGACGACATCGAGCAGCACTACCTGGCGGCGCAACGGTCGTTCGGTGCGTTGGCGCGGGAGCTCTCGGCCGACGACTGGGCGACGCCGGTGCCGTGCTGTCCGGGCTGGACGGTGCGCGACGTGCTGTCGCACGTGGCCGGCATTCCCGACGACGTGTTCGCCGGCCGGATCGACGGCGTCGCCACCGACCCGTGGACCGCCGCGCAGGTGGAGCGCAACCGATCGCTCGGCGTCGACGAACTGCTGGCGAGGTGGGACGAACAGAGCGTTCCGTTCGCCGCGTTGATGCAGTCGATCGGGCAGGACCGCCCGCCGATCGACTGCCACGCCCACGAACACGACGTCCGCCATGCGCTCGGCCGGCCCGGCAACCGTGACAGCGACATCATCGTCGGCGCGGCTCGCGGAGGTGCTCGCCGAACTGCGTGCACAGGGCGTCGAGTTGCGCGGTGCGACGCCGTTCGAGGTGTTCCGGTCGAAGCTCGGCCGGCGCTCGCGCTCGCAGGTCGAGAGCTACGACTGGGTCGGTGACCCGGCCGCGGTCGCCGCCGCGCTCGACTCGTGGTTCGAGTTCGGTCCGGCCGACCAGCCGATCGTCGAGTAACCCGCGCGCGCTCGACCGGCTCAGTGGCTGGCGGCGAGGGCGCGTTCGAAGTCGGCGACGATGTCGCCGCCGTCCTCGAGCCCGACCGACACCCGCAGCAGACCGGCGGTGACGCCGGTGTTCGCCTGTTCGTCGGGGGTGAGGCTGGCGTGCGTCGACGTGGCGGGATGGCACACGATCGTCTCCGGTCCGCCGAGCGACGTGGCGACCCGGGCGATCTGCAGCGCGTCGAGGAAGCGTCGCCGCCGCATCCCGGTCGGCCACCTCGAACGACAGGACCGTGCCGTACTGCCGCAGCTGCTTCGTGGCGAGGTCGTGCTGCGGATGCTCGCTCAGTCCCGGGTAGTGGACCGCCACGACGGCGGGATGATCGGCGAGGGTCACCGCGAGCGAGCGGGCGGTCTCGTTCTGCTGGCGGGTCCGGACGCCGAGCGTGCGGATGCCCGCGCAGCGCGTTGAGCGCATCGAACGGCGACGGCGTCGCGCCGTGCAGCACGGAGTACGCCCAGATCTCGCCGAGCAGGTCGGCCTCACCCGAGATCACGCCGAGCGTGGCGTCGTTGTGGCCGGCGATGCCCTTCGTGGCCGAGTGCAGCGAGATGTCGACGCCGTGGTCGAGCGGGCGCTGGCCGAGCGGCGTGGCGAACGTCGAGTCGACGACCGTGAACGGCCCCTTGATCGAGCCGAGCTCGTCGAGGTCGGCGAGTTCGAGGCGCGGGTTCGACGGGGTCTCGGCGAGCACGAGCATCGTGCGGCCCGGCTGGACGGCAGCGGCGAACGCGCCGGGTTCGGCGACGTCGACGTACGTGACGTCGATCCCGAACCGCTGGCACGGGCCCTGCAGGAACGCCAGCGAGCCGGCGTACAGCTGGCGCTGGGTGACGATGTGGCTGCCGCTCGAACACAGCGCGAACACCGTGGAGGCGAGCGCGCCCATGCCGGAGGCGAAGGCCAGCGACGTCCTCGGCGCCTTCGAGTTCGGCGACCGCCCGATTCGAACGAACGCACCGTCGGGTTGGCGTAGCGGCTGTAGAAGTTGCCGTGGCGCACCGACGTGGCGCGGCGGTGGGCGTCGTCGAGGCTCTCCGACTCCCACGTGCTCGATGCCCACAGGGCGGGGGCGAGCGATGTGCCGCCCGAGCAGCGGCCGGCGGTGATCGCCGTCGTCTCGGGTGCGACATCGGGTCGGTTCGAGGCATCGTCGTTCGACACGCCGCACACGGTACCCGACGAGCTACCGACCTGACCCGACGGTTCCGGCCAACCCCCGCCGCCCCGCCCGCCCACCCGCTGCCCCGCCCACCCGCCCGCCCCATCACCGGTTTGCGGCAGACACTTCGACCGCCTCACAGCAAGATGGCTGCCGCAGATTCGAGACCCGATTCTGTGGCAGTCGAAACGGCCGTGATCGGCATGGTGTCTGCCGCAAACTTCGAGCGAGCGCGGGCGGCGGAGTGGCTCGCGGGTTCAGGGTGCAGTGCGGCGATGACGACGGGGTGGAGGAGTCCGTTCGAGCTGATCGCCGAGTCGTGTTCGTGGGTGGCGACGCCGTGGCGGTCGGTGAACGTGCCACCGGCGGCCTCGACGATCGGCTGCGATCGCGGCCAGGTCGTAGGCGGCGACGCCGATGGCGTCGACGGCGACGTCGACGGCACCTTCGGCGACGAGCATGTGCTGCCAGAAGTCGCCGAAGCCGCGCGAGCGGCGGGCCCGTCTGCTGCAGGCCGACGAGCGCACCGGTCAGGCCGAGCGCGTCCCAGCCGCGAGTTGTGCGTGATGCTCACCTGCGCCTCGGCCAGATCGACGACGTTCGACACGTGCATCGTCGCGGTCGATGCCGTCGACGCGACACGTGCGCCCCGAGACCGGCGCCGCCCCACCAGCGACGGCGGAGGGCCGGCGCCGACACCACGCCGAGCACGGCGCCGTGGTCGGCGTGGGTGAGCGCGATCAGCGTCGCCCACACCGGGATGCCGCGGACGAATCCCGACGTGCCGTCGATCGGGTCGATCACCCAGCGCCACGGCGAATCCGCGGACGCCGGCGAGGCCGTGCTCCTCGCCGAACGCGGCGTGGTCGGGCCGGGCCGCGGTGAGGCGATCGACGATCAGCCGTCTCGGCGCTGACGGTCGATCTCGGTCACCTCCGTCTGGTTCCGCTTCCAGTCGACGGCGAAGTCGCGGTCGACGAAGTGGGGAAGCGTGAAGGCGTCGACCTCGTCGGCGATGTCGAGCGCCAGCGCCAGATCGTCGGCGAGCGTCGACGATCGCGGCTCCATCAGTCGTTGCGTCCCGAAGTCGGGCGACCGCTTCTCCCGGAGCGCGGCGAGACCTTCGGCGGCGTCCGGGCCGAGGAAGTTGAGCATCTCGTAGGCGAGCGACGCCTCGAAGTTCGGCAGCGCCTGGCGGAGCCAGTGGTTGAGCGCCCGCTTGGTCATCCGGGTGGCGTCGACCGGGCCGGCGGCGAGCTTGTCGGCCACGCCGAGCGCCGTCGACAGCACCTCGTCGGCCGGCACCGCCTTCGACACGAGGCCGATCCGCTCGGCCTCGCGGCCGTCGAGGAAGTCGGCGGTGAGCAGGTAGTACTTCGCCTTCGCCATCCCGCACAGCAGCGGCCAGATCGCCACGGCGTGGTCGCCGCCGGCCACGCCGAGCCGGATGTGGCCGTCGGTCAGCCGGGCGTCCTCGTTGATGATGCTCACGTCGGCCATCAGGGCGACCGCCAGCCCGGCGCCGACGGCGACGCCGTTGATCGCCGACACGATCGGCGTGTCGCAGTCGATCATCGTGCGCACGATGTCGCCCGCCTCGCGCATCACCCGGATGGTCTGTGTCGTAGTTGCCGACCTGCTCGGCGATCCAGTCGAGATCGCCGCCGGCCGAGAACGCCCGCCCGGCACCGGTGACCACCACGGCGCGCACCGACGGGTCGTCGTCGATCGTGCGGAACACGCGCGACAGCTGGAGGTGCATGTCGGCGCCGGTCGCATTCAGGCGGTCGGGATCGTCGAGGGTGATCAGCAGCACCCCGTCGCTCGGCCGCTCGAACCGCAGCTTCGTGTAGGTCTCGTACGGGTCAGAACTCACGGCCGCACCCTACGACGCGCCCGGTAGTCGGGTATTTCCCGCTGTGGGGTATTTCGTCCACCCACGCCCTGCACGAAATACCCGACGACAGGAAATACCCGACTACCGGGTGGCCGGGTGGTCAGAGGGCGAGGCGGGCTTCGATCTCGCCGTCGTCGATCGTGCCGGTCGGGACGAAACCGCGGGCGAGGTACATCGGCTCGGGGCTGCCCTTGCCGGGCACCCACGAGACGAGGAGCGACTGGTCGCCCCACTCGCGGCACTGCTCGACGACGAGGTCGATCGCGGCCGACCCGATGCCGCGACGCTGGTGCATCCGATCGACGAGCAAGCGCCACAGGTACGGCTCCGGATGGCCCTCGCTCGTGACCGCCAGCATGACGAAGCCGGCGAGCTCCCCGTCGGCCTCGATCGCCCGCAACCACGGCACGACCGGTGCGCCGTTGATCACCGCCGGGAACAGCGCATCGGCGAACGAGTCGAGCACCGGCGACACGAACCGCTCCTGGGACTTGTGGGTGCGCAGCCCGCGCACGGCCCGCTGGTTGTCGGCCGTCACCTCGATCAGCCGCACGCTCGACGGCGGCTCGCGGCGCCGTTGCGTCCATGCCTCCCAGTCGGGGCGGGTCATGCCGTACATCCAGTCGTCGGAGTTGTCGTCGCCGAGCCAGAACGACAGGCGGGTGTGGCCCTCCCACAGCAGGCCGACTCGTTCGAGGACCATCGCCGAGGCCGTGTTGTCGGGATGCAACACCCGCTTCGACCCGCGTCACACCGACCGTGTCGAAGAGATACGCGACGAGCGCCTCGACGGCCTCGTGCGCGTAGCCGTGGCCCCACGCCTCGTACGCCAGCGTGTAGCCGATCTCGGCGGTGCGACCGCCGCTCGTGAGATGCACGACGACGTCGCCGAACACGGTGGAGTCATCGGGATCGGCGACCGTGAGCATCCACCACTCGCCGTCGACCGGACCGTCCGCCGCGGCGAGGTCGGCGGCGATCATCTCCTGCGCCCGCTCGATCGGATACGGCGTGACCCAGTCCTGGTACTTCGCGACCTCCGGGTCGTTGCGCCGGGCGGCGAGCGCCTCGGCGTCGGCGGCTCGTGGCCGGCGCAGCAGCAGGCGGTCGGTGCGCAGCATGGCGACCGCTCAGCGATCGCGGACGGCCGCGATCAGGCCCGCCGCGTCGAGTCCGTAGCGGCCGAGGATGTTGCCCGACTTCGGGTCGTGCGGCATGAACTTCGATCGGCAACCCGAGCACGTCGACGCGGGTCGAATGGTCGATCGCACAGACGCGGTCGGCGATCGTCATGCCGATGCCGCCGTCGCGCACACCGTCCTCGATGGTGATCGACGTGCGGGTGCGACGCGGCGTCGGCGAGCATGATCGGGGTCGAGCGGCGCCACGCAGCGCGGGTCCCACACCGTGACCTCGACACCGTCGGCGCGCCAACTGGTCGGCCGCCTTCTCCGCCGCTTCGAGCATCTTGCCGACGGCGATGATGCACACGGTCGGCTGCTGCGGATCGCGGACCTTGCGGGCGTCGATCCCCGTGCCGACCTCGTGCTCGGTCACGTTGCGCGCCGCGCCGCGTGGGTAGCGGATGGCGACCGGGCCGGCGTCGGCGAGGGTCATCGCGTCGTGCATCATCTGGCCGAGTTCCTGCGCGCTCGACGGGGCGAGCACCCGCATCCCCGGCACCTTGGAGAGCAGGGCCATGTCGTAGACGCCGTGGTGGCTCGGACCGTCGGGGCCGGTGATGCCGGCGCGGTCGAGGCAGAAGATCGACCGGCAGTCGGTGCAGCGCGACGTCGTACACCACCTGGTCCCACGCCCGGTTGAGGAACGTCGAGTAGATCGCCACCACCGGCCGCAGCCCGCCCATCGCCATGCCGGCGGCGCCGGTGACGGCGTGCTGTTCGGCGATGCCGACGTCGAAGCACCGGTCCGGGAAGCGGTCCTGGAACGGCAGCAGCCCGGTCGGGCCCGGCATCGCCGCGGTGATCGCGACGAGGCGCGGGTCGGCCTCGGCCTCCTTGATGATCGCCTCGGCGAACGCCTGCGTGTACCCCGTGGCGACGGCCTTCGGCGGCCCGACGAGCGGGTCGAACACGGGCGCGTCGTGGAGGTGCTTCTCGTCGTCGTCCTCGGCCGGCGGGTACCCGCGGCCCTTCTGGGTGAGGACGTGGACGAGGATCGGACCGTCCTCCGACAGCTCGACCGCGTTGTGCAGCGCGTGCTCCATCTGCTCGATGTCGTGGCCGTCGAACGGGCCGACGTAGCGCACGCCGAGCGCCTCGAAGAACGACGGCGGCTGCAGGAACTCGCGCACGCCGGCCTTGAAGGCGTCCATCGCCGACCGGCCTGGTGGCCGACGACGGGCAGCGACTGGAGGAACTCCTCGAGTCGCCGCTGACGGCGCACGTAGATCGGGTTGAGCCGGATGTCGGTGAACGCCGTCGCCAGCTTGTCGGTCACCCGGTCGGGCAGGCTCGGATGCGCTCGCGCGCTCGTCGCGGCCCTGGCTGTTCGCCGACAGGTTCGACACGGTCGGTGCGTACGAACGGCCGTTGTCGTTGAGCACCATGATCACGCGGCGCCCGCCGTGGCCGATGTTGTTGAGCGCCTCGTAGGCCATGCCACCGGTCAGCGAGCCGTCGCCGATCACGGCGACGATGTGGCGGTGCGGGTCGACCCCGAGGTCGCGGGCGACCGCCATCCCGTACGCGTACGACAGCGCCGTCGACGCGTGGCTGTTCTCGACGTAGTCGTGGACCGACTCCTCCCGGCTCGGGTAGCCCGACAGCCCGCCGGCCTGGCGGAGCTGCTGGAACCCGGCCTGGCGTCCGGTGACGATCTTGTGGACGTAGGCCTGGTGGCCGGTGTCCCAGAGGATCGCGTCGGTCGGCGAGTCGAACACGCGGTGGAGGGCGAGGGTGAGCTCGACCGCTCCGAGGTTCGAGCCGAGGTGGCCGGCGTTGTCGGACACCGCGGCGACGATGAAGTCGCGGATCTCGCCGGCGAGTTCGTCGAGTTGCGGGTAGGTGAGGTCGCGCAGGTCGGCGGGCTCACGGACACGCTCCAGGTACATGCGGACGCGACGCTATCTCGGCGGGTGCGTCGGCGCCGCGCGCAGGCGCCTACCGTGCGACTCATGATCGACAACAGCCCGTTCGATCTGACCGGCAAGGTCGCCCTCGTCACCGGCGGCAACAGCGGCATCGGGCTCGGGATGGCCGAGGGCCTCGCCGAGCCACGGCGCCGACATCGCCATCTGGGGGACCAATCCCGACAAGAACGACGCCGCCGTCGACCAGCTCGCCGGGTACGACGTCGAGGTGCTGTCGATCGTGTGCGACGTCAGCGACGAGGCCGCCGTGGTGGCCGGCGATGACCGACACCGTGGCCGAGCTCGGTCGCATCGATTCGGTGTTCGTCAACGCCGGCGTCAGCAGCCGGTCGACGAGCTTCGTCGACATGACGGCCGACGACTGGCGGCGCGTGATGGCGGTCAACCTCGACGGCGCGTTCTTCACCGCCCGCGAGGCGGTGCGGCACATGGTCGCCCGCCACGAGGGTGGCGACGAGGCCGGCGGATCGATCGTGTTCACCACGTCGGGATCGGCGTTCTACGGCCAGCAGAAGGGGCAGAACTACGGCGCGTCGAAGGCGGTGTCAACGCGATGATGAAGGGGATCGCCGTGCAGCACGCCCGTCACGGCATCCGGTCGCAACTCCGTGCTGCCGGGGTGGATCGAGACCGAGATGACCGCGCCGGCGATGGGCTGGGACCGTTTCGTCGCCAACGTGCTGCCGCGGGTGCCCGAAGCGCCGCTGGGGCACGCGGCGACGACTTCGCCGGCATCGCGGTGTACTTCGCGAGCGACGGCTCCCGCTACCACACCGGCGACGTCGTCACCATCGACGGCGGCTACCACTCCTTCTGACGCGAACTGCGTGAACAATCTGCGCACCTACGCCGCAGATTGTTCACGCATTCGCCGATCGGGGTCGCCGGTAGACGGACACGTGGTGGGGGGAGTCGTCGGTGAACGGGGTCATCGGACAGTCGGCCCAGCGTTCGGCGAGCGTCAGGCCGGCCGCGGCGGCCATGGCGTCGAGTTCGTCGGGCGTCGACCAGCGGATCATCCACGGGCGCAGGCGGACGCCGCCCGCCTCGGTGATCGTGACGAACTGGCCCTCGGCCGTCTGCTCGCCGGGGTCGTGGTCGCGACACCGACAGCACGACGTGGTCGACGGCCATCGATCGCACCTCGACCGACGAGCCGGCGCCGCGCGATCGGTCGCCGCATCGGGCACGAACGCCTCGACGACGAACGATCCGCCGGGTGCGAGGCGTGCCGCGACGGCCGCGAAGCAGCGTTGCTGCGCTCCGTCGTCGACGAGGTTGAACAGCGTGTTGTAGGCGGCGAGCGCGACGTCGAACGGGCCGTCGGGGAGGTCGTCGACCATGTCGCCGTGCACGACCGTGACCGACCCGTCCGCATCGACCGCGGCCAGCCGATCGAGCATCGCCGCGCTCGTGTCGATGCCGGTCACGGTGAGCCCGGCGCCGGCGATCGGGATCGCCAGCCGGCCGGTGCCGACACCGAGTTCGAGCACGCGGCCGGCGGGCCCCGCCAGGCGGGTCGCCAGTGCGACCGTGGCGTCGACGTCGGTGACCGTGGCGTACCAGTCGTCGTACACGTCGGCGAACGCCTCGCCGTAGGAGTCGGCGCCGTAGCCCTGCATCGCCCGCAGGCTATGGGCCGCCGCGCCTCGATGTGACCGCCGGTAGCGTCGTACCGGTGACGGCGCCGCGCACGAAATCGATCACCTACCTCGATCACGCCGCCTCCACGCCCGATGCGCCCCGAGGCGATCGAGGCGATGCTGCCGTACCTCGCCGAGCTCGTACGCCAACCCGTCGGGTTCGCACCGCTTCGCCCGCCAGGCCCGCCGGGCGATCGACGAGGCGCGCGACGCCGTCGCCGAGGTCGTCGGGTGCCGGCCCGGCGAGGTCGTGTTCACCGGCTGCGGCACCGAGAGCGACAACATGGCCGTGTCCGGCGCCGTGAGCCGTCGCGGTGGCGTCGCCGGTGTGTTCGGCCGCCGAGCACCACGCCGTGCTGCACGTCGTCGAACACCACGGCGGTGTCGTGGTCGGTGTCGACGACGCGGGCAGCATCGATCTCGACGCGTTGGAGCGGGCGCTCGTCGGACACGCCCGACGTGTCGATCGTCAGCGTGATGGCGGTCAACAACGAGGTCGGCACGATCACCGACGTCGTCGAGGTGAGCCGGATCGTGCGCCGCCACGCGCCCGACGCGCTCCTCCACACCGACGCCGTCCAGGGCGCCTGCTGGCTCGACCTGCGCGAGATCACGCCGCACGTCGACCTGCTGTCGCTCAGCGCCCACAAGTTCGGCGGCCCGAAGGGTGTCGGCGTCCTGATCGAGCGTGGCGGCCCGAAGGTCGATCCGTTGATCATGGGCGGCGGGCCAGGAACGGGAACGTCGCAGCGGCACCCAGAACACCGCCGGGATCGTCGCCACCGCCGTGGCCCTGCGGCTCATCGACGCCGAGCGCGACAGCGAGGCGATCCGCGTCGGCATGCTGCGCGACCAGCTCGTGAAGGGACTGCAGAGTCAGCTCGACGGCGTGGTCGAGACGGTGCCGACCGACCGCAAGGTGGCCGGCTCGGCGCACGTGTGCATCGCCGGGGTCGAATCCGAGGCGCTGCTGTTCCTGCTCGACGAGGCCGACGTGTGTGCCTCGGCCGCATCCGCCTGCGCGAGCGGTGCGATGGAGCCGTCGCACGTGCTGCGTGCGATGGGTGTCGACCGGTCGACGGCGATGGGCGCGTTGCGGCTGTCGCTCGGGCACGCCACCACCGAGGCCGACATCGATCGGGCGACCGACGTGATCGTCGCCGCCGTCCACCGGCTGCGGCGCCGGTGAGGGTGACGTGATCGCGATGCGGGTGATGTGTGCGATGAGCGGCGGGGTCGACTCGTCGGTCGCCGCGCTCGCTGCTGAAGGAGGCCGGCCACGACGTGGTCGGCGTCACGATGAAGTTGTGGGGCGGCGACAGCGACACCGGCTGCTGTTCGGTCAGCGACGTCGACGACGCCCGCCGCGTCGCCCAACAGCTCGACATCGACCACCTCGTGTTCAACTTCGCCGAGGAGTTCGACGAGCACGTGGTCGATCCCTACGTGGCCGCCCACGCCGCGGGCCAGCACACCGAACCCGTGCATCGAGTGCAACCGAGCCGTGAAGTTCGCCCGGCTCGCCGAGCGGGCCGACCTGCTCGGCTTCGACGCGATCGCCACGGGCCATCACGCGCGCGTCGGGCGGACCGCCGACGGGCGGTTCACGATCGAACGCGGCGCCGATCGGGCGAAGGACCAGAGCTACGTCGTCCACATGCTCGGCCAGGACCAGCTCGCCCGCACGATGTTCCCGGTCGGCGACCTGCAGAAGTCGGAGGTCCGGGCCGCTCGCCTCGCGCATCGACCTGCGCACCGCCGACAAGCCCGACAGCCAGGACGTGTGCTTCATCATGTCGACCAGCGGCGGCCGCACGACGTTCCTCGGCGACCGCATCCCGTTCCATCGGGCGACGCGTCGTCGACACCGCCGGCGATCGGCTCGGTGAGGTCGAGGCGATCGAACTCGTCACGGTCGGTCAGCGCAAGGGGCTCGGCCTGCCGGGCGGCGGACCGAAGCGCTACGTCGTCGACGTCGACGTCGACGCAGCGGGTGGTCGTGGTCGGCGACGATGCCGACCTGCTGCGCCCCGACCCTCGACGTCCACGACGTGACGTGGGTCGACGGCGCCGATCGACGGTTCGGCGAGGTGCTCGTCCAGTGCAGCGCCCACGGCGACCCACGGCGGGCCACGATCCGACCCATCACCGACCGAAAATGCCGGAATCTGCCCGCCCAGCGAACGATTCGAGGCATTTTTCGGGGGGTTCGGGCCCCGATGGTGCGATCAGGGTGGTGTGGGACGAGCCGCAGCGGCGGATCGCGCCGGGCCAGAGCGTGGTGTTCTACGACCTCGACGACACGCGGGTGCTCGGCGGCGGGATCGCCGGCTGATCAGCCGACGGCCGATCCGACGGCCGAATCACCCGACGGGAAGGTCGCGCCGGGCGGCGGCCGCCAACGCGTGGCCCGGGCGGCTCGGGCCGACGAGGAACGCCGTGAGGTGGATGGCGCGCCCGTTCGGTTCCTTCGGGGTGAAGGCGAACACGGCCGTGACGGTCTCGGTGGTCTCGATCTCGACGGCGTAGCCGCTCGCCGGGCCGGTGAGGTCGGCCGCCTCGGTCGATTCCGGGGCCAAGTCGCATCCGGCGCACCTGGTTGGTCCGCAGCGACATCGTGTCGGCCAGCACGACGGGATCGTGGACGACGATCCCGGCCGGGACGAGCACGAGCCAACGACGCGAGAGCCGGTGCCACCGAGGTGCGAGCACGACGGTCCCGGCGACGGCGACGACGGTCACCACGGCACCGGCGATCCACGAGTGCGCCGCGAGGAGCAACGGCCCGGCGACGATCGCCGCGGCCCACAGCACCCACGTCACCACCGCCGCGACGCCCACGGCCGCGGGCGGGCGGAGCGGAAATCGTTCCTCGTCGCCGTAGGCCGACGCCTGCACGAACGACCGTCCGAACTCGGCGGTGAACACCACGAGCAACGTGATCGCGGCCGGCACGACGAACGACAGGAGATCGGCCGGCGACACCCCGGCGACGACCACGGCGATCGCGACCGCCGCACTCACGGGGACGCCCACGCGCACGATGGTGAGCGAACGCACCGAGGCGATCAGCAGCGCGCCCAACACCACGCCCCAGGCCGCCCAACCCCCGACACCGGCGACCCACCGGACGGCGGAGCTGCGACCGTCGACGGCAGCCTCGATCGCCCGGCCGCCGACGACCGCGACGAACACCCAGGCGAGGCGCGCCATCCACGGGATCCAGCGGGTGATCGACGACACCCGCACAGGGTGCCGAGGAATTGTTGCGATTCGGCAACCGATTCGGTCGGAGGGCCTACGTCGTGGAACGATGCGAGGGTCATGAACGAGCGTGCGCAGCCCTACCGATTCGGCGACGGGATCTCCGTCGGCATCGGCAGCCTCCCGCACCGCGACGCGCCCGCCGCCGCAGCCTTCGCCATGGCCGAGTTCGACGTTGCCACCATCCCCTCGTTGCCCCAGCTCTCGCCCCACGAGGCGATGATCGCCCAGGCGTCCGAGCCGCTGGACGGTGACGGTTTCACCGGGCTGCGGTCGTTCCTCGACCTGGCGGCCCGCGTCCGTCACGACGGTGCACCCGTCAAGTGGCAGTTCGTCGGGCCGGTCACGCTCGGTGTCGAACTGATGAACGGCGGCCTCTCCTCGACCGAGGCGTTCGCCCAGGCCACGGCCACCGTCCGCTCGCGCCTCGCCGAACTGAGTGCGCTCGTCACCGAGGCGTTGCCGACGTCGCCGCAACTCGTCCTCCTCGACGAGCCGTGGTTCGCCGATCTGATGTCGCCGGGTTTTCCGATCCCCGCCGACGAGGCCGTCGACCTGCTGTCGAGTGCCATGGCGGCGCTGCCGCCCAGCACCGTGGTCGGCGTCCACTGCTGTGCGCCGTGCGACGTCGCCATGCTCCTGGCCTCCGGCCCGAACGTCGTGTCGTTGGCCGGTCACACCGGAACTCGTCGAATGGGCCGGCTACATCTCGCGGTTCCTCGACAGCGGCGGCACGATTGCCTGGGGCGTCGTGCCCACCGGCGGCCCGCTGCCGTCCACGGCCGACCGCCACTGGCGTGCGCTCAGCGACCTGTGGTGCTCGCTCGTGCAGCGCGGCTGCGATCCCGTCCTGCTCCGCCAGCAGAGCCTGGTGTCGCCGCAGTGCGGTCTGTCCGGTCACTCCGTCGGCGTCGCCCGGCGCATCGCCCGATTGACCTCCGAGGTCGGCCGGCGGGTGAAGGATCAATCGGCAGCCACCAGGCTGTCGCTCGGCGCCTGAGCGGGGCCGGATGAATTCCGCTGCTGACGCCATCGAGCCGATCGACCCGGCGGAACGGATCGAGTCGCTCCGCGCGCAGGTCGCCCATCACAACGAGCGCTACCACACGCTCGACTCGCCCGAGATCAGCGACGCCGACTACGACGCGCTGGCGCGGGAGCTCCGGGCCCTCGAAGCCGACCATCCCGAGCTGGCCGACGAGTCGTCACCGACCGGCCAGGTGGGCGGTGCCATCAGCACCACGTTCGACCCCGTCACCCATCGCGTCCCGCTGATGAGCCTCGACAACGCGATGAACGCCGCCGAGTTGCAGGCCTGGGCGGAGCGGGTGGCGAAGGGCCTCGGCGGGCTGACGCCGACGTTCGTCTGTGAGCTCAAGTTCGACGGGCTGGCGATCAGCCTGCGCTTCGAGCAGGGCCGGTTCGTCCAGGCGGCGACGCGGGGCGACGGGCGCGTCGGCGAGGACGTCACGGCGAACGTGGCGACGATCGGCGACATCCCCCATGAGCTGGCCGCGCCGTCGGGATCGGTCGTGCCCGACGTGCTCGAGGTGCGCGGCGAGATCTACATGACCCGATCGAGCTTCGAGCGGATGAACGAGCGGGCGCTGGCGGCGGGGGAGAAGGCCTTCGTCAACCCGCGCAACTCGGCGGCCGGCAGCCTGCGCCAGAAGGATCCCGCCGTCACCGCGAGCCGGTCGCTGTCGTTCTTCAGCTACCAACTGGGCGAGGTGGTGGGCGGGCCGGAGTTCACGAGCCACGTGGAGATGCTGCGCTTCGTCGGCGTCGCTCGGCCTCCCGGTGAACGACCACATGACCACGCTCGACACGGTCGACGACGTGGTGGCCCACTGCCTGCACTGGCAGGAGCACCGCCACGACCTCGACTACGAGATCGACGGGATCGTCATCAAGCTCGACGATCTCGCCCAGCGCGATCGGCTCGGCGTCACCTCGCGGGCCCCGCGCTGGGCGATCGCCTTCAAGTTCCCGCCGGAGGAGCAGATGACGGTCCTGCGCGACATCCAGGTGTCGGTCGGGCGCACGGGCCGGGCGACGCCGTTCGCCGTGCTCGAGCCCGTGTTCGTCGGCGGGTCGACCGTCGGGCGTGGCCACGCTGCACAACCAGGACCAGGTGGCGCTGAAGGACGTCCGTCCCGGCGACACGGTGGTGGTGCGCAAGGCCGGCGACGTGATCCCCGAGGTGGTCGGGCCCGTGCTCTCGCTGCGGCCGCCGGACAGCGCGCCGTGGACGTTCCCGACCGTGTGCCCGCGCTGCGGCAACCCGCTGGTGCGGCCGGAGGGCGAGGCCGACACCCGCTGCGTCGCGCCCGACTGTCCCGCGCAGCGCGACCAGAAGATCGCGTACTACGCCTCGCGCGGCGGCATGGACATCGAGGGCCTCGGCGAGCAGATGGTCGAGAAGCTCACCGGGGCCGACCTCGTCCACGATTCGGCCGATCTCTACTCGCTCACCGTCGACCAGCTGACGGCGCTCGATCGCGTCGGCCCGACGAGCGCCGCCAACCTCGTCGCCGCGATCGACGGATCGCGCACCCGGCCGCTGCAGCGGTTCCTCACGGCGCTCGGCGTGCGGCATCTCGGTCCCGCCGCGTCCCTCGCGCTGGCCAAGCAGTTCGGCACGCTCGACGAGATCATGTCGAAGTCGGCCGAGGAACTCGCGGCCGTCGAGGGCGTCGGGGGCGTGATCGCCGACACGATCGTCACGTGGTTCGGCCTCGACGTGAACCGGGCCTACATCGAACGATTCCGGGCGGCCGGCGTGAACTTCGGCGAACTCGACCCGCCCGTCGGCGCCGCGACGCCGGAGCGGGCTCCCGCAGACGCTCGCCGGCAAGGCGGTAGTGGTCACCGGCACGCTGGCGGGCTACAGCCGCGACGGCGCGTCCGACGCGATCGTCGCCCGGGGCGGCAAGAGCCCGGGCAGTGTGAGCGCCAAGACCTACGCCGTCGTCGTGGGCGACGCGCCGGGCGCGAGCAAGGTCACCAAGGCCGAGTCGCTCGGCGTCCCGATGCTCGACGAGCCCCAGTTCGAGCACCTCCTCGCCACCGGCGAACTGCCGTAATCTGTTCGGCCGCAATCACCGTTTGTGTCGGAATTTCTGCGGACCGGTCCGCACAAAATTCCGACGCAAACGAGGATTTGAGGTGTGTGAGGGCTCAGACGACGTTGAAGGTCCAGCGGTAGCTGCGGGCGGTGTCGGGGCCCTCGACGGTCTTGAAGAAGATGACCTTGACCTCGTGGAGGCCCTCGCTGAACGATTCGATCGGCGCGCCCTCGGTGGGCTGGAAGATCAGGACGGCGTTGCCCGGCTCGAACACGGCCGTCGGTGGCAGTATCGACCTGCTGGCCGGGTTCGACCTCGATCTCGTCGAGCGGGGTGACCGGGATCTCCGTGCCATCGACGAACAATCGCGCCTCGTAGCCGTACTGGAAATCGACGATGATCCCCTCCTGCTGAAGGACCTGGACGGCGTTCTCCACCGGGGACAACGATTCGATCGCGTCGGGCCGGTCGACCCCCTCGTCACCGGTGAGGGCGTCGACCATCCCCCAGACGATGAGCACCGCACCGCAGGCGATCACGAAACTGGCGATCAGGAGCCCACGGTCGAACCGCCGGCGCGGTGCGGGCTCGGTCGCGGTCGTGTCGTCGACGAGCGTCATGACTCCATGATGCCTGCCCACAACCCGACTCACCCACCGGATAGCGTCTCTCGATCGTGGTAGACGGCACATCCGAGCACGATGATTCGATCGACGGTCTCGTCGGGCAAACCCTCGCCGGACGCTATGTCGTCGAGACGGTGGTGTCGGCGGGGGCCTACACGATCATCACGGTCGCTCTCGACCAGACCACGAAACAGCCGGTCACCGTGAAGATCGTCCGGCCCGAGGTGGTCGATCGCGAGGGGTTCGACGCCAGGTTCCGGCGCTGCTGCGAGTTGTCCGCCGCCCTCACCCATCCGAACATCGCCAGCGTCACCGACTTCGGTGAGATCGACTTCCCGATCGGCGAGCCGGGGCGGTCCACGTGGTTCTGGGTCGCCGAGTACCTCGCCGGCGGCAGCCTGCGCGACCTGCTCGACCGCGGCCGCATGCTCGAACCGTCGCAGGCCCTCGTGGTGGGGCTGGAAGCGTGTCGGGCACTCGACGTGGCCCATCAGCGCGGCATCGTGCACACCGAGATCACCCCGTCGAAGCTCGTGTTCGGCGAGGACCGACGGCTGCGCATCGTCGACTTCGCACTGGCCGAACTGCTCGGCGAGGAGACCTGGGAGAACCCGGCCCACGTGCCCACGCACGTCGCCCGCTACGCCTCGCCCGAGCAGGCGCTCGGCATGGAGGTCGACGCGAAGACCGACGTGTACGCGCTGTCGCTCTCGCTGATCGAAGCGGTCACGGGCTCGGTGCCGTTCGCCGGTGACTCGACGAACTCGACGCTCGCGTTGCGTGTGGGCAAGCTGATGCCGGTGTCGGCCGACCTCGGCTCGCTCGCCGCCGTGCTCGAGCGCGCCGGACGTCCGGACAGTGAGGACCGTTCGACGGCCGCCGAGTTCGGAAGAGGGCCTGGTACAGGCCGCACAGAAGCTGCCGCGGCCCGAGCCGATTCCGCTGATCGCCACCGGGCTGTTCACCCCCGTGCCGGCTCGCCAACCCGAGGATCCGACCGGCGGGCACGAGCGGCCCGAACCGACCGTGCCACCGCGCCCCGTGATCGTGCCAATCGAACCAGACCCGGTCGAGGCCGATCCGGGTGAATCCGAACCGCCCGCAGTCGATCCGACCGAGCCCCTGATCGTGCTGACCGACGTCGCCGACGAGCCGACCACCGCAACCCCGACCGCCGCAACCCCGAGCGCCGAGGTCCTGGCCGCCGGTGCAGCGGCCGCTGCTGTTGCGGCCGCGGCAACCCCGCCGGTCGAGCCGACGCGCGAGATGCCGATCGGCGCCACCGAAGCGATGCCCGTCGCGCCGACCGGTCCGCCGGCCGCCGCGCCCGCCAGTGCGCAGGTCAGTGAGATTCCGAGCACGGTCGTGTTCGACGACGAGCGACCGCGCCGCCGAGGCTTCAAGTTCACGGTCGGCGCCGTGCTGCTCGTGCTCGCCATCGGTGCCCTCGCGGTCGCCGGATGGGCGCTCGTGCGCACGAAGTCGTACACGGTGCCCGACCTGGTCGGTGTCCAGGAGGAGATCGCCCTGAACGAGATCTCGGGCAACGACTGGACGATCCAGCGCGAGATCGAGCGCAGCGACGAGTACCCGGAACCGGGACAGATCACCCGCACCGTTCCGGCGGCCGGCATCAAGCTCGACGAAGGGGAGACATTCGTCATCTATGTGAGCGAGGGCCCGGAGCTGCGGACCCTGCCGCAGCTGAACGGACTCCCGCTCGCCGACGCGCAGGCGGCACTCACCGACCTGGCGCTCGTGCCGGTCGCCGCCGAGGCGCAGTACTCCGAGGACATCCCGGCCGGATCGGTCATCAGCTGGACCGTGCAGGACGACGTCAGTCTCGTCGCCGGCGACCAGGTGCTGCCGGGAACCTCGATCGTGCTCGTGCCGTCGCTGGGCCCCGCGCCACGGCCCGCGCCGAACTTCGCCAACATGACCCTCGACGAGGCCACCGCCGCGGCCGCTGCCGTGCAACTGGCGGTCGTCGAAGGCGAGCAGCTCTTCAGCAACGACGTCGAGGCCGGCCGCGTCATCACCCAGACGCCACCGCCCGACACCCCGGTCGAGCGCGGCGGGACGATCACGATCCAGTTGTCGAAGGGCCCCGACGTGGTGCCGTTCCCCGATCTCACCGGGCAGACCTACGCGCAGGCGCAGGAGACGCTGGCCGCGGCCGGATACGCGGTCAACAGCCTCCTCGGCACCACCGAGGGGATCTTCCAGAGTGCGACGATTGCGGGCGAGCCGGTCGAGCCGGGCGCGCTGCATCCTGCGCGGCACGGGCGTCGACCTCGTGTTCCTGTAATCCTTGCTCGGCCTCAACGATTGGCTCGGCCTCACCGCGAGTCTGCTCGTGTCGAACGAGGTCGGCCGAGCGTTCGGCTTCGCTGTGCTGCCCACATGAGCCATGGCGGCGGATCCTCGGCGGCGCGCTCGGTTCAGGCCCGTCGCGGAATCGACTCGGCGGCCCTCCGGTCACTACGGTTCGCTCCGGCTCGGGCATCGACGCCCGCCACCCGGAACGACCAATCCGGACGACCACGGAACACAAGGAGCATCGATGGCCTCACTCGACGGTCGAGTCGCGATCATCACGGGAGCGGGGCGCGGCATCGGCCGCGAGCATGCGCTCCTGTTCGCCGCGGAGGGAGCCCGCGTCGTCGTCAACGACCTCGGGGGCGCCAACGACGGTGAAGGGCAGGATGCGACGCCGGCCGAGCAGGTCGTGGCCGAGATCCGCGACCTCGGCGGTGAGGCCGTCGTCAACACCGACAACGTGGCCGACTGGGAAGGCGCCCAGCGGATGGTCAACGCCGCGATCGAGGCGTTCGGCGACCTCGACATCCTGGTCAACAACGCCGGCATCCTGCGCGACCGGGTGATCGTCAACATGACCGAGGCCGAGTGGGACGCCGTCATCGCCGTCCACCTCAAGGGCCACTTCGCCCCCAGCCGCTGGGCGGCCGCCTACTGGCGCGAGGAGCACAAGGCCGGCCGCGGCAAGCGCCGCAACCTGGTGCACACGTCGAGCACGTCCGGTCTGTTCTCGAACCCGGGGCAGGCGAACTACGGCGCCGCCAAGTCGGGCATCGCCACGTTCAGCCAGATCGCGGCGAAGGAGCTCACGCGCTACGACGTGATCAGCAACTGCATCGCGCCGGGCGCCCGCACGCGGCTCACCCTGGCGACCCCGGGACTCGGCGACATCATGGCGCCGAAGGAAGGCGCGTTCGACCAGTGGGATCCGGCGAACATCTCGCCGCTCGTCGCCTATCTCGCCACGGCCGACTGCCCGTTCACCGGCGAGACGTTCTTCGTCCAGGGTGGCGAGGTCAAGCGCGTGCAGTCGTGGGAGATGGCCGACACCGTCGAGCAGCAGGCCCGGTGGACCGTCGAGGGCCTCGCCGAGGCGCTCGCGCCCTACGCGCCCGCTGATCAGCTCGGCCGCGACGCTGTCGATGTACCGGCGCCCCCGACAGTCAGCAACTGAGGTTGCGATGTCGATGTCCGGCGCCCGTGCGGACAACTACATCGACACGATGCGGTCAGCGTGACGCGTGATCAGGCGGTGATCGACTTGATCTCTTCGGAGATCTTGTCGGTCATCTCGTTCGACGGGACGGCCGTCTGCATCGACATGATCTTCATCATGTCGCCCTGCACCTTGATCTTGCCCGACATGAAGGCCTGCATCGTGGCGGCCTGGTCCTGGTCGACGAACAGCGCCTTGGCGGTGTCGTAGTCGGTGGTGATGGTGGCGTCGGCGTCGGCGAGCTCGCCGAGCTCCATCGACATCGCGCCGATCGGACGTGTCGATGTAGCTGCGGACCTCACCGTCACCGAACGGGACGTCGGTGACGACCTGGTTGATGCGGATCACCGCGGTGACCGCAGGGACCTGATCGGCGTACTTCTCGCGGATCGCCTTCGCCTCGTTCATCCACTCTTCGGACAGGAACTGGTGTGTCATAAGGCCTGGACTGTAGCCGTGGTGACCGAGTCGAGAATGGTCGTAGCGACCTCGAAGCCGAGCCCCGGCGACGTCGGCACGGTGACGTGCCCGTCGGTGATCCCGATCGGTTCCGTGACGATGTCCTCGGCGTAGAAACGGGTCGACGCGCTGATGTCGCCGGGCAGCGTGAAGCCCGGCAGGGCGGCGAGGACGGCGTTCGCGGCCCGGCCGATCCCGGTCTCCAGCATCCCGCCGCACCACACCGGGATGCCCTTGGCGACGCACAGATCGTGGATCCGGACCGCCTCGAGATAGCCCGCCCACGCGGCCCGGTTTGATGTTGGCGATCTCGCACGCCCCGAGTTCGATCGCGTCGGCGGTGCCGGCGGCCGACACCAGCGATTCGTCGAGGCAGATCGGCGTGGCGACCTCCTCGGCGAGTCGGGCGTGGCCGATGATGTCGTGCTCGGGCAGCGGTTGCTCGATGAGCAGCAGGTCGTAGTCGTCGAGTTGACGGAGATGGGCGCCGTCGGTGCGGCGGTAGGCGGTGTTGGCATCGACCTGGAACGGGGTGTCGGGACCGATCAGATCGCGGACGGCGGCGACCTGCTCGATGTCGTTGCCCGGCTCGATCTTCAACTTGATGCGGACGTAGCCGTCGTCGACGTAGCCCTGCACCGTGGCGAGCAGTTCGTCGACCGTGTCGTGGATGCCGACGCTGACGCCGCTCGGGATGCGGGTGGCGGTGGCGCCGAGGAAGTCGGCGAACGAGCGGCCCTCCGCCCGGAGCTGGGCGTCGAGCACGGCCATCTCGAGCGCGCCCTTGGCCATCGGATGACCGTGCAGTTTGGCGAGGCGGGGAGCCACGTCGGCCGCTTCGAGCGGGCCGCCGGCCACCAGCCGGGGGAGCAGGTGGTGGATCATCACGTGCTGGGCGCCGTCGACGTACTCGGGGGAGTAGCTCGGCTCGCTCAGTGCCACGCATTCACCCCAGCCCTCGGTGCGCCGGCCGTCGGCGGCCGCCAGTTCGCAACGGCACGAGCAGGATGTCGCGCTCGGTCTGGCTCCCGAAGCTCGTGCGGAACGGCGCGACGAGCGGCATCGAGATCCGGCGCAGCTCGACTCGTTCCAGCGTCCAGGTCACGAGCGGGTTCCGATCACGGTCGCGATCCGATCACATACTCGCCGGCCCGGGTGAATCCGACGATCGGCCGGCCGGCGGCGAACGCGCCCTGCAGCGCGTCGGCGACCTCGTTGCGCCAGCGGGCGACGGCGGCGGGATCGGTGCGGCGGAGCTCGACGACGTCGGCCGGGGTCGGCACGAGACTGGCGCCGGCTCGCCGGCGTCGTGCCGACGTCGCCGGCATCGTGCGGTCCGGGCGGTGGACGTCCCAGACCACGAGCAGCCGGTCGGAGCGTCGCCGGCGTTGATCGCGTCCGACATCGTCCCGTAGAACGACGGCAGGTACTCGCGCACCTCGGCGCCGAGCACCTCGAGGTTGAACCAGGCGTTGCGGCGCACCAGCGGGTCGAACGTCCACACGATCCGGTCGAGCCCGTGCGCGGCGGCCCAGTCGCGTTGATGGAGCTTCAGCGCCCGCCCGGCGCCGGTGCCCCGGGCGTCGGGGACGAGGCCGGTGACGTGGCTGTGCAGACGCGGGCGCGTCGTCGTGGCGGGCGAGCAGGCCGAGCGACGCGCCGACTGGGCCGGCCGTCGGTCGGCGCGGGCGAGTGCCACGTACCCGCCGCCGTGGGCCACCGCGGTGAGCAGCTCGACCGTGACGACGGGTGGCGTCGAGCCCCACACCGAGTCGAACACGTCGACGACGTCGACCATGTCGTCGGCCCGCGTCGGCAACTCGATGTGAACCCCGCCGGTCGGGTGTCGGTCGCTCACGGCGCGGGCCGACACGACGGATGCGAGCCGCGGAGCACCCGGTACGCCTCGCGGATCGCCAGGGCCTGGCGGATCTCGGGACCGACGTCCTCGGCGAACTCGGTGCGGTAGGTGTCGTCGGTCGACAGCACGACCGTGAAGTACATCCCGGCGAACGCACCGAGGAACACCGCGACGCGGATCAGCGACTCGGTCAGCACGAGCGTCCGGTCGCCGATGTCGACGTGGGCGAGCACGTTGACGTCGTCGAGGCCGGTCCACGACGAGACCGTGTCGGCGGGGATGGCGAGCACGCCGAACGCCACGAAGAACATCATGAGGGAGACCACGACGAGCGTGATCTGCAGCGCCTGGCCGAAGATCACGATCAGGCCGATGTTCAGCCGCTGGCGCATCGAGCAGCGGGTCGGGCGCCGGTTCGCCCGATCGGCAGCTCGACGTCGACGGCCGGCGTGTCGGCGAGCGTGCGCGGCGACGTCGTCCCAGCTGTCGAAGTGGTTCTCCTGGCGGATGTAGCCGGGCACGCGGGTGAGGACGAACGTGGCGCCGAGCCCGAAGAAGATGAGGATCACCGCGACGTACGGCAGCCCGTCGAGCGTCCCGGCCACCTGCCACACCTCGGCGTTGATGAACAGGAACGTGGTGAACAGCAGCAGCAACGGGAGCGCCCGCGCGACGAGCGGGCCGAGGCCGGTGAGCTGGCCTCGGCCGCGGCGAGCACCCCAGCGCGATCATCGAGCCGAGCCCGTACGACGACCAGAAGTAGATCAGCGCCAGCAGGGCGATGCCGAGCAGCAGCGTCTGGAACGCATCGAAGAACTGGCCGAACGCGAGGACCGGGATGGTCGGGCCGACGAGGAAGAGGATCAGCTCGCCGGTGTCGACCTGCTGCGGGCGGGCGAACGTCGGCCGGCGGCGGAGCCGGTTCGAGACCGCCCAGGTGACGAGGAGCATGGCCACGACGAACAGCGCGGCGAGGACGTTCTGCTGCCAGGTCCAGTTCGCCAGGTCGAGGGCGTTGAAACCGAGCAGCAGATAGGCGATCACCAGCAGTGGCAGGGCCCGGTTCCAGGCACCGTGGAACG
The DNA here is from genome assembly GCA_963801795.1 of Ilumatobacteraceae bacterium. Lineage (GTDB taxonomy): Bacteria > Actinomycetota > Acidimicrobiia > Acidimicrobiales > Ilumatobacteraceae > Sva-07. The sequence goes on along the minus strand of CAWDFZ010000007.1, from coordinate 434,404 downwards.
CCTCGTCGGCGTCGCGCTCGATGAAGTGCGGCAGGCCGCGCCCGACGAACCACCGCTCGATGTCACCCCCGAGCGCATCGGCCTGCGTTTGCGTCGGGATTGTCGGTGGACCTGTCCGCGCCCAATCCTGACGCAAACGGTGCGCTGCATCCGTCAGACGGTACCGAACCCTGTCCGACGATCGGGGTGAACGGTTCGTCAAACGCCGTGGAACTGCGGCGTCGGAGACGATAGGCATGAGGGCCTATGGCTCGCATCCTGGTCACCGAAGAAATCGCCGACGGAGGCCTCGACCGCCTCCGCGCCGCCGGTCACGACGTCGACGTCCGCCTCGACCTGTCGCCGTCCGATCTGCTCGAGGTGATCCCGGGCGCGCAGCGCCCTGATCATCCGCTCGGCCACCGACGTGACCGACGACGTGCTCGCCGCCGGCTCCGACCTGATGGTCGTCGGTCGCGCCGGTATCGGCCTCGACAACGTCGACGTCGAGGCGGCCACCCGCCGCGGCGTGATGGTGGTCAACGCCCCGCAGAGCAACATCGTGTCGGCCGCCGAGCACACGATGGCGTTGCTGCTGGCCTCGGCCCGCAACGTGCCGCAGGCGCACGCCGCGCTCGTCGACGGTCGCTGGGAGCGCAGCCGCTGGGAGGGCGTCGAACTCGCCGACAAGACCCTCGGCGTCGTCGGCCTCGGCCGCATCGGCAAGCTCGTCGCCGACCGGGCCAAGGGCTTCGGCATGCGCCTCGTGGCGTACGACCCGTTCGTGTCGGAGGACCGCGCCAAGAAGATGGGCGTCGAGCTGCTCGGCCTCGACCAGGTGATCACCGAGTCCGACTTCCTCACGATCCACCTGCCGAAGACGCCCGAGACCGATCGGGCTGATCAACCGCGACCTGCTGCTCAAGGCGAAGCCGTCGCTGCGGGTCATCAACGTCGCCCGCGGCGGCATCGTGCACGAGGGCGACCTGGCCGAGTGCCTCCGCGACGGTGTCATCGCCGGCGCCGCGCTCGACGTGTTCTCGACCGAGCCGATGACCGAGTCGCCGCTGTTCCAGATCGACTCGGTGGTCGTCACGCCGCACCTCGGTGCCTCCACCCGCGAGGCGCAGGACAAGGCCGGCGACACGATCGCCTCGATGGTCGAACTGGCCCTCGCCGGCGACTTCGTGCCGTTCGCCGTGAACGTCAACGCGGCCGAGGCCAACGAGACGATCCGGCCGTTCCTGCCGCTCGCCGAACGTCTCGGCGCCATGTTCGTGTCGCTCTCCGGCGAGCTGCCGAAGGTGCTCGAGATCTGCACCGAAGGCGACATCGCCGGCTACGACACCCGCATCCTCGAACTCGCCGTGCTGAAGGGCTTCTTCGGGGCGATCTCCGACGAGCCGGTCACCTACGTCAACGCCCCGCAGCTGGCCAAGGAGCACGGCGTCGAGGTGCGTGACGTGAGCTGCGCCACGTCGGCCAACTACGTCAACCTGCTCACGATCAGCGGCGGCGACCACTCGATCAGCGGCACGCTCGCCGGCACACGCAGCGAGCAGCGGATCGTCAACATCGACGACACGCCGTTCGACGTGCCGCCGGCCGATCACATGGTGGTCATCACCAACGACGACCGTCCGGGCGTGATCGGCACGGTCGGCACGCTGCTCGGCAACGCCGGCGTGAACATCGCCGACATGGACGTCAGCCGGGTCGAGGGCTCGGGCACCGCGGCGATGCTCATCGCACCGACCGCCCACGTGTCCGACGAGATCCTCGAGGCCCTCCGGGTCGCCCCCGGCATCCTCAGCGTCACCAGCCTCACCGTCTGAGTCGAACGGCCCGTTCGGCCTAGGCAGCACCCATCAGTCGGACCCGCCGCGGCGCGAGACGAGGTAGGCCACGCCGCCGATCACGAGCACGACGGCGACGACACCGATGATGATGCCCGTGTTGCTGTCGTCGTCCGTCGGAGTCGTCGACCACGGTCGTCGCGACGGACTCGGACAGGGGTCGACTCGGCCGGTGCCGGTCGTGGCCTCTTCGCCCGTTTCCTCCTCGGGGGCCGGGTTGAGTTCGGCGTCGGTCGGGGCCTCGGCGGTGACCAGCACGACGGGTGCCGGATGCTCGGGCTCCTCCTCGCCCTCGACTGCGGTCTCGATCCAGTCGAGTTGGCCGACCTCGCACACCTGCACGATCGGGAAGGCGATCTGCCCGGGCGCCGTCGGCGCGGTGAACGTGATGGCGAAGCCGTCCGGCGTGTCGGCGGCGAGCGATCCGCCGGTGAACGTGACCACCTGGGCGTCGACCGACGCGGTCCAACCGTCCTTCTCGACGGGTTGGGCGTCAGCGACACTGTCGGGGACCTCGATCTGCACCTCGGTGGTCGGCGACTCCTCGCAACCGTGCTCGACGCCGAACGACACCGTGTTCGACGTCGCCGCCTGGATGGCGAGCGGGTCGGGGTCGATGTGTGCCGACGCCGTGCCGGCGAGCAGCAGGGCCGCCGCGGTCGCGGTGATGGCCGGTGACGACGACGGGTCCGTCGCATGCGTCGATCGACGATGTGGGTCTGCATTCGTCAGGAACGTAGCCGAACGCGATGCTGCGGTGCGCTCGGCTTCCGCCCGGGCAGCGTCGGCGAAGTCGGCGCCGTCGCTGGCGTACAGCACGGCGCGCGACGAGCTCACCATCAGCCCCCGGCCGTCGCGGGTCGCACCGTGTTCGACGGCCGAGGCCGCGTCGCCGCCCTGCGCGCCGACGCCGGGCACGAGGATCGGCACGTCCGGGGCGATCGCCCGCACGTCGGCCAGCTCGCCCGGATACGTCGCACCGACGACGAGGCCGCAGTCGCCGAGCTTCGACCACTGCGTCGCCACCATGTCGGCGACGTGGGCGTAGATCGGGCGGCCGTCGGCGACGAGCGATTGGAAGTCGTCGCCGCCCGGGTTGCTCGTGCGACAGACGGCGATGACCCCGCCGCCGTGGTCGAAGTACGGCTCGACCGAATCGGTGCCGAGGTACGGGTTCACCGTGACGGCGTGGGCGCCGTACCGCACGAACGCCTCGCGGGCGTAGTGCTCGGCCGTCGAACCGATGTCGCCGCGCTTGGAGTCGAGCACGAGGGTGACGTCGGGGTACTCGCTGCGGATGTACTCGCAGACCCGTTCGAGCGCCGGTTCCTCGCCCTGGCTGGCGAAGTAGGCGATCTGCGGCTTGAACGCACAGACGAGGTCGGCGGTGGCGTCGACGATCGCCCGGCAGAACTCGCTCGACGGCGTTCGGCCGACCGCGCAGCGGCGCGGGGAGGCGGGCGGGGTCAGGGTCGAGGCCGACGCACAGCATCGAACCCGACGCGGTCCACGACCGGTCGAGTTGCTCGTGGAACGTCATCGGGCCGACGATCCGCCTCACTCCTCGAGGGAGATCGCGCCCGTCGGGCACAGGTCGGCGGCCTCGCGGACCTTGTCGTGGAGTTCGGCGCCCGGCTCCTCCTGGAGGATGTAGAGGTAGCCGTCGCTGCGGACCTCGAACACCTCGGGGCACACCTGCATGCACGATCCCGTCGATGCACACACGTCGAAGTCGACGACGACCTTCATGATGTTCTCCTCCTCGTGCTCGGTCGATCTGGTTCTCACGATCAGGACTTGGACGGACGGTACCCGTCGGCCTCGGCCGACTGCGGCGTTCGGGTACAACCGGTCGGCGGTCGTGCGCTCGTAGAACCGGCCGCCCGGCACGTGGAAGATCCCGGAGCTGACCTTGACCTTGACCGGATGGGACGTCGGGGATCGCGCCGTCGGCGGCCGGGCACGATCCACTCGATGCGCGCTCGGCTGACGGCACTGGGTCGGGCGTCGGATGACGGCACGAGGCGCGGTTCGAACGGCGGCCATTCCGCCGGGCCCGACGGTGGTCGCGACCCGTCGGCGACGCACGACGGAGAAGGCCACGCCACCGAGTCGCCACGAGCAGCGCCAGCAGTGCGATGGCTCGTAACGGTGGACGCGGGCCCGTCGACATGGCGGCCGACGTTACCCGGTCGGCATTTGGCGCGACCGTTCAACGACGCTGGCGCTCGAAGGCCGACAGCACGGCCCGCAGCGACGCGGTGGTGATGTTCGGATCGGTGCCGAGCCCCCATCGGGTGGTGGCGCCGCCGGCGACGGTCTCCACGTAGGCGGCGGCCTGGGCGTCGGCGCCCTTGCCGATGGCGTGTTCGGCGTAGTCGAGCACGTCGAACTCGCCGCCGACCATGTCGCCGAACTCGGCGACGAGCGCGGCGACGAACGCCTCGACCGGGCCGTCACCCTCGCCGTGGATCGAGTGGGCCGCGCCGTCGACCTCGAGCTGCGCCTGGATCGTCGTGCCGCCGCACCGTCGTCGGCCGTCGTCGCGTGGTGTGCAGACCTCGTGGCTGCGCAGCTTGAACGACGGCTCGGCGGGCAGGTACTCCGCGCAGAACTCCTCCCACATCACGCCGGGGCTGATCTCGGTGCCGGAGTCCTCGGTGATGTGCTGGATCGTCTTGGAGAACTCGATCTGGAACCGGCGCGGCAGGTCGAAGCCGTGCTCGGTCTTCATCACGTAGGCCACGCCGCCCTTGCCCGACTGGCTGTTCACCCGGATGACCGCCTCGTACGAACGCCCGACGTGGGCCGGATCGATCGGCAGGTACGGCACGCCCCACTGGTCGTAGTCGCCGTCGGCGTCGCGGCGGGCGTCGAGCGCGTCGAAGCCCTTCTTGATCGCGTCCTGGTGGCTGCCGGAGAACGCGGTGTACACCAGGTCGCCGACGTACGGGATGGCGGGGGTGCACCGGCAGGCGGTTGCAGTACTCGGCGGTGCGGCGCAGGCGGTCGATGTCGGTGACGTCGAGTTCGGGGTCGACGCCGTTCATGAACAGGTTCATCGCCAGGTTGACGACGTCGACGTTGCCGGTGCGCTCGCCGTTGCCGAACAGCGTGCCCTCGACACGGTCGGCGCCGGCCATCACGCCGAACTCGGCGGCCGCCACGGCGCAGCCGCGGTCGTTGTGCGGGTGCAGCGAGACGACCACGGAGTCGCGCTGCTTGATCGTGCGGCAGAACCACTCGATCACGTCGCCGTACACGTTGGGGGAGTAGCACTCGACGGTCGCCGGCAGGTTGAGGATGATCGGCCGTCGGGCGTCGGCTCGACCTCGTCCATCACGGCCTCGCAGATCTCGATCGCGAAGTCGGGCTCGGTGAGCGTGAAGCTCTCGGGCGAGTACTCGTACCGCACGTCCGTGTCGACCAGCTCGCGCTCCAGCTTGCGGCACAGCTTCGCGCGCGCTGACGGCGACGTCGATGATCCCGTCCTTGTCGAGGCCGAACACGACCTCGCGCTGCAGCGGGTTGGTCGAGTTGTAGAAGTGGACGATCGCCCGCGGTGCGCCCTGCAGGCACTCGTACGTGCGCTCGATCAGCTCCTGGCGGCACTGCGTGAGCACCTGGATCGTGACGTCGTCGGGGATCCGGTCCTCCTCGATCAGCTGGCGGACGAAGTCGAAGTCGGGCTGGCTCGCCGACGGGAAGCCGACCTCGATCTCCTTGAAGCCCATCGCGACCAGTTCTTCGAACATCCGCAGCTTGCGGGTCGGGTCCATCGGGTCGATGAGGGCCTGGTTGCCGTCGCGCAGGTCGACCGAGCACCACAGCGGTGCCTTGTCGATGACCGACGTTCGGCCACGTGCGGTCGGTGAGGACGACCGGCACGAACGGCCGGTAGTGGGTGAACTCCATCGTCTTCGGGGTGGCTGGTTGCGGGAGGCATCGGGATCTCCATTGGATTGGTCGGGCTGATTTGGTCGAGATGGTCGAGGGCGAGCGGTGGTGAACTGGTCGGAAAAAGCAAGAACCCCCCGGCCGGTGGGCGGGGGGTGCGGGCGAACGCGGATATGTGGCGCTCGCCCTACGTAAGAGAAGGAGCAGCAGTTCAACACGCGTCATCGGAAGCACGGTCAAGCCGGACTCGCACACGGTCACGGCTACGCTGCGACACACAATGTCAGATCAAACCGCACGACGAGGAGCGCCCCGTCGGAAGAGGCGTCCGCCTCGTTCCGCCGGTCCGTCCGTCCGACGCCGGCCACGTCAACACCTCGAACCTCACCAGCTTCAACATGCTGCCGCCCGTCGAGGCGCCGACCGGATTCGCCGAGCTCGGCGTTCCCGCCCGCATCGACGACGGCCTCGCGGCGTGCGGCTTCGCCCAGCCGTTCAACATCCAGACCGAGGCGATCCCGGTGGCGATGACCGGCCGCGACGTGTGCGGCCGGGCCAAGACCGGCTCGGGCAAGACGCTCGCCTTCGGCGTGCCGATGCTCGCCCGCATCACCGACGTCGCCGCAGCCGTCGAAGCCGCTCGGCCTCGTGCTCGTGCCGACCCGCGAGCTCGCCGTGCAGGTCGCCGAGGTGCTCCAGCCCGTCGCCCAGCACGCCGGCATGACCGTGCTGCCCGTCTACGGCGGCGCGTCGCGTCACCATCAGGTCGACGAGCTGGCCAAGGGCGTCGAGATCGTCGTCGCCACGCCGCTGCGCCTGATCGACCTCGTGAAGTCCGGTGAGGTCGAGCTCGGCGAGTGCCAGATCGTCACGCTCGACGAGGCCGACCGCATGGCCGACGACGGGTTCACGCCGCAGGTCGAGTGGATCCTGCGCCACTGCACCGGCCGCAACCAGACGATGCTGTTCTCGGCGACGCTCGACGGCGACGTCGGCCACCTGATCCGTCACTACCAGACCGATCCCGAGACCGTGGCGATCGACGAGGCGACCGACACCGTCGGCACGATGCACCACCTGTTCCTCGCCGTGCACCACATGGACAAGGACAAGGTGATCGGTTCGATCGCCAAGAGCATCCCGCAGGTGCTCGTGTTCTGCCAGACCAAGCGGGTGTGCGACCGGGTGGCGACCAACCTCGCCGACCTCGGCGTCGATGCGTCACCGCTGCACGGCGACATGCAACAGAGCGCCCGCGAGCGTGTGCTGCGCAAGTTCGCCGAAGGCAAGCTGTCGATCCTCGTCGCCACCGATGTGGCCGCCCGCGGCATCGACATCGACGACATCGGTGCGGTCATCCACTACGAACCGGCCAAGGACGTCAAGGACTACCTGCACCGGTCCGGCCGCACGGCCCGTGCCGGGCAAGGACGGCTGGGCGGTCACGCTCGTCGAGTACAACCAGCACACGCAGATGCGGATCCTGCAGCGCGGGATGCGGCTGCCGAACGACAAGCCGATCGAGGTCTTCTCGAACGACGTCCGGCTGCTGAACCTCGAGTCGTTCCACGCCGACTACCAGACCGACGTGCCCGTTTCGACCGACTGATGCCGTGGCGGCGCAGAACATGCCCGCCGCCGAGGTCGACATCACCGACGATCTCGTCCGGGCCCTGCTCGCCGAGCAGCACCCCGATCTCGCCGACCTCGCCGCTGACGCTCGTGGCGCCAACGGTTGGGACAACGCGATCTTCCGCCTCGGTGACGACCTGGTCGTCCGGATGCCGCGGCGTCAGCTCGGCGCCAACCTCGTCGAGCACGAGCACCGCTGGCTCCCCGAGCTCGCCGGACGGTTGCCGATCCCGATCCCGGCGCCGGTTCGCGATCGGGCGTGCCGGGGTGCGGCTTCCCGTGGCGCTGGAGCGTGTGCCCGTGCTTCGACGGCGAGGTCGCGGCCGACGTCGACGCTGGCCGAGCCGACGCCGGGAGGCGCGAGCGCCTCGGGGAGTTCGTCGCCGCGCTGCACCGTCCGGCGCCGCCGGACGCGCCGGTCAACGAGTTCCGACGGGGCCAGCCGATCGCCGAGTTCGTCCCCCGCATCGAAGCCAACCTCGACCGACCTCGGCCCGACGCTCGTTCGACCCGGACCGTCCCGTGCGGACCGATCCGACGCCGTGCGGCCGGCTGGCCGAACTGGCCGACGTGGCCGAGTGGGACGGGCCGGCGCTGTGGGTGCACGGCGACCTGCACTCGGCGAACCTGATCGTCGCCGACGGCTCGATCACGGCCGTGATCGACTTCGGCGACATCACCTCGGGCGACCCGGCCGTCGACCTCGCGGTCGGCCTGGATGCTGTTCGACGAGGCCGATCGGGCGGTGTTCCGGGCGGCCGCCGGCGGCGTCGCGACCGGTCGACGACGCCACGTGGCAGCGCGGGCAGCTCTGGGCGCTCCACTTCGCCGTGCTGTACCTCCTGCACTCCGCCGACGCGCCCGCTTCCAGCGGATGGGCACCCAGCTCCTCGCCGCCGTCATCGCTGCATGACCACGCCGCGCCTCGTCTGCGATGAGCGGGGTCCGAACCGGATGGCCACCGCCTCGGTCCGTCTCGCTCATCGCAACGGCGGCGATTCGCTCGATCGGGTGTCACACCGGCTCGCTACGGTGGCGACATGGCGATGCTCGACGAGGCGATCCGTGCGTGTGCGAACGAGACGTGGGACGACATCGTGCCGGTCCTCCACGACTACATCGCGATCCCGAACGTGTCGCCGGTGTTCGACCCCGACTGGCGGGCGAACGGGCACATGGCCGAGGCGGTCGACCTGATCGCCGGCTGGTGCCGCGCCCAGCCGATCGACGGTCTCACGCTCGAGGTCGTCGAGCTCGACGGTCGCACGCCGGTGATCCTGATGGAGATCCCGGCGATCGGGGGCGGATCGAACGACGACACCGTGCTGCTCTACGGGCACCTCGACAAGCAGCCCGAGATGGAGGGCTGGCGCGACGGGCTCGGCCCGTGGACGCCGGTGCTCGAGGGTGATCGGCTGTACGGCCGGGGCGGCGCCGACGACGGCTACGCCGCCTTCGCCAGCCTCACCGCGATCCGAGGCGGTGCACGCCGCGGGCGGCTCGCACGCCCGGTGCGTCGTGCTCATCGAGTCGAGCGAGGAGTCGGGGTCGCCCGACCTGCCGTTCTACATCGAGGCCCTGGCCGACCGCATCGGCACGCCGAGCCTCGTGATCTGCCTCGATTCCGGTTGCATCGACTACGACCGGCTCTGGGTCACCACGTCGCTGCGCGGGCTCGTGTCGGGCACGCTGCGGGTCGACATCGTCACCGACGGCCTGCACTCCGGCGACGTGTCGGGCATGGTGCCGTCGACGTTCCGGATCGCCCGCATGCTGCTCGACCGGGTGGAGGACGCCCAGACCGGCGCGATCCTCGTCCCGGAACTGACCGTCGAGATCCCGGCGAACCGGGTCGCGCGAGGCGAGCGACACGGCCGCCGAGATCGGGCGCATCGCCGACCACTATCCGTTCGTCGACGGCGCCGGCCCGACGTCCGACGACCCGGCCGAGCAGCTCCTGTCGCGCACCTGGCACGCGACGCTCAGCGTCGTCGGCGCCGAAGGGCTGCCCGGCATCGCCCGCGCCGGCAACGTGCTGCGGCCGAGCACGTCGCTGAAGCTGTCGTTCCGTCTCCCGCCGACGTGCGATCCGGTGGCCGCGCTCGCCGCCGTGAAGGCGGTGCTCGAGGCCGATCCGCCGTACGGCGCGCGCGTGTCGTTCAGCGACGGCGAGAGCGGGCCGGGCTGGAACGCGCCGGCGATGGCGCCGTGGCTCGGCGACCGCGCTCGAATCGGCGTCGACGGCGACGTTCGGCCAGCCGACCCGCACGTTCGGGGAGGGCGGGTCGATCCCGTTCATGGGCATGCTCGGCGAGCGATTCCCCGAGGCCCAGTTCGTCATCACCGGTGTGCTCGGCCCCGACGCCAACGCGCACGGCCCGAACGAGTACCTCCACCTGCCGACCGCGCGCCGCATCACGATGGCGATGGCGCACCTGCTCGACGCGCACGCGTCGCGCCGCAAGCCGGCTGACCGCATGACCGATCAGGCGCCGCTGATCACCGCCCGCGGGCTGGTCAAGCGGTTCGGCGAATTCACCGCCGTCGACGGCATCGACATCACGGTCGCGCCCGGCGAGGCGTTCGGCTTCCTCGGCCCGAACGGGGCGGGGAAGACCTCGACGATGCGGATGATCGGCTGCGTGTCGCCGGTGTCCGACGGTGAGCTGCGCATCTTCGGGCTCGATCCGGCCACGCGACGGCCGCGCGATCAGGTCGCGGATCGGCGTCGTGCCCCAGGCCGATCAGCTCGACGCCGAGCTGACCGTGCTCGAGAACCTCGTCATCTACGCGCGGTACTTCGACATCAGCCGTCGCGACGCCCGACAGCGAGCCGCCGAACTGCTCGACTTCGTCCAGCTCAGCGACCGCGCCGGCAGCCAGGTCGAGCCCCTGTCCGGCGGGCAGAAGCGGCGCGTGAGCATCGCCCGCTCGCTGATCAACGAGCCCGACCTGCTGCTGCTCGACGAGCCGACCACCGGTCTCGATCCGCAGGCGCGCCACCTCCTGTGGGACAAGCTGTACCAACTCAAGGAACGCGGCGCCACGTTGGTGCTCACCACGCACTTCATGGACGAGGCCGAGCAGCTCTGCGACCGGCTCGTCGTGATGGACAACGGCAAGATCGTGGCCGAAGGCTCCCCGGCGGCGCTGATCGCCCAGTACGCCACCCGCGAGGTGCTCGAGGTGCGTTTCGGTCAGGGTCGCAACGAGGAGCGAGCCTCGCAGGTCGAGGGGATCGGCGAACGGCTCGAGGTGCTGCCCGACCGGTTGCTCATCTACGCCCGCGACGGCGAGGCGGCGCTGTCGGAGGTCCACGCCCGCGAGCTCGTGCCGGAGAGTGCACTGGTGCGCCGCAGCAGTCTGGAGGACGTGTTCCTCCGCCTCACCGGACGGACGCTCGTCGAGTGACCGATTCGCTGCAGCACCGCGAGACTCCGAGCCGGACGCCCGGACCGGTCCGGGTCTGGTTCCGGGAGTTCACCTTCTATCGACGGATCTGGAAGGCGAACGTCCTCGCCGCGTTCGTGCAGCCGGTGCTGTATCTGCTCGGTGTGGGCATCGGCGTCGGCACGCTCGTCGACGAAGGTCCCGGATCGACCGACGTGCTCGGCGGCGTGTCGTACTTCGCGTTCTACGCGACGGCGCTGCTGGCGACGACGGCGATGTTCACCGCCAGCCAGGAAGCGCTGTGGCCGACGATGGACGGCTTCATGTGGTCGCACGCATACCACGCGATGGTGTCGACGCCGATCGAACCGGGCGAGGTCGCCACCGGGCTGGCGATACAACACGCCACGCGCACGGCGATCGGCGCGACCGGTGTCGCCGCGGTGCTCGCCGTGTTCCCCGACACGCGATCGTGGGGTCTGATCCCGGCGATCCCGGTCGCCACGTTGTGCGGCATGGCGTTCGCCCTGCCGCTCGCGGCCTGGACCGCCACCCGTTCCCGCGACATCTCGTTCCCGGCGATCCTGCGGTTCGCCATCATCCCGATGTTCCTCTTCGGCGGCGCGTTCTATCCGATCTCGCAGCTGCCCGACTGGTTGCAGAAGGTCGCCTGGATCACGCCGCTGTGGCACGGGGTCGAGCTCTGCCGGGGCCTCGTGCTCGGTGGGCTCGAGGCGACCGATGCGTTCGCCCACCTCGCGGTGTTGATCGCGTTCGTCGTCGGTGGGTGGGCAGCGTGTCAGGTCACGTTCCGCAGGCGGCTCCGACCGTGAGCGCCACCGCTCACCCGCGTGGTGCCGAGCGCCCTGCTCGACGTGCGCAACCCGCAGCGCCTGCTCGAACGCAGCGTGATGGTGTACCGGCGCACGTGGCTGATCTTCGTCAGTGGGTTCTTCGAGCCGCTCTTCTACCTGCTGTCGATCCGCGTCGGCCTCACGGCGCTCGTCGGCGACGTCGAGGTCGATGGCCAGCTCGTGCCGTACGACCAGTTCGTCGCGCCGGCCCTGCTCGCCGCGTCGGCGATGAACGGTGCGGTGTTCGACTCGACGATGAACATCTTCTTCAAGATCAAGCAGTCGCACCTGTACGACGCGGTGCTGGCGACGCCGATGTCGGCCGGCGACGTGGCGCTCGGCGAGATCGGCTTCGCCGTGGTCCGGGGTGGTGCCTACTCGGCCGCGTTCCTGGTGACGATGTGGGTGATGGGGATGGTGGAGTCGCCGTGGGCGGTGCTGGCGGTCCCCGCCGCGGTGCTGATCGGGTTCGCCTTCGCCTCGATCGGTATGGCGTGCACCACGTACATGCGCTCGTGGGCCGACTTCGAATACGTGCCGGCGGTGACGCTGCCGCTGTTCCTGTTCTCGGCGACGTTCTACCCGATCTCGCAGTACGGCAGCTGGGCCTGGGTGGTGCAGCTGAGCCCGCTGTACCACGGGGTCGTGCTCGTCCGCGCGGCCAACCTCGGTGTGTGGTCGCCGGTGTTGCTCGTCCACGCCGGGATCCTGCTGGCGCTGACGGTCATCGGGATCGCGATCGCCGCACGGCGGATCGAAGCCCTGCTCCTGAAGTAGCGGCCGCGTCGCGCTGGCTGGTCAGTCGGTGAGGAAGCTCTCGAGCGTGGCTGCTTCCGCACGGAGCAGCGTGGCGCGCTCGACGCCCGCAGGTCCCGCGGCGTCGTACTCCGCCGCCGCGTCGAGCCGGTCGGCGATCTCGGCGCGGAGCACGTCGGCGACCTCGTCATCCGTGAGCGTCCGGCGGCGCACCTCGGTCGAACCCGCACCCGCCACGGCACCGGCGATCCGTGATTCCCCGTCGATCCGATCGATGGCGACGGTCGTGTCGACCGCTTCCGCGTTGTCGATCGCGCCGAGCGCCGACCGGATCGCCCCCGTGCTCGCCTTGTCGCGGGTCTGCATCGCCACTTTCAGCCCGGCGCGCAGCCGCTCCCGAATCGTCACGCCGCCGACCGTAGCCATGCCCAATCGTCGTTTGCGTCAGGATTTCTGTGGCACAGGCCGACGGAAATCTCGACGCAAACGACGATTGGGGGTCGCGGTCGGCTGTGGGCGGGGTGCGCTACGGTCGGCGATGGGGCACGAAGTCGACGACGAGCAAAGGGGCCCATGAGCATGGTCAACGAGAACGAGAAGGTGCCCGGAGCCGACGTGCGCAGGTGGATCCTCTGGGGAGCGAAGATCCTCAGCTACTTCGTCTACGTGTACTTGATCCTCGTCGAGATCGTGCTGTTGATCGGGTTCTTCCTGCTGCTCTTCGGTGCCAACCCGACGGCCGGGTTCACGCAGTGGGCGTATCGCAACCTCGACCGGGTGATGGCGCCGTTCCGGGGCATCTTCCAGCCGATCGCACTCGGCTCGACGACGGCCGACGTCCCGGCGATCTTCGACACGTCCGTGCTGTTCGCGATGATCGTCTACGGGATCCTCGCCCTCCTGCTGAGCTGGGTGATCCACTGGCTCACCGACCGTCTGATGCGGCTCGACGCGCTCGAGGCCGACCTCGAACGGCGCCAGTACGAACAGGCACAGCGCGACGCGATCGCCGCCCGGGCCGCGCAGGCGCAGCCGACGTACGGAGCGGTGACGACCACGGCCCCCTACCCGACCGGCGACCGTCGCCGGACCCCGGGTACTCCCCAACCGGGCTACCCGCCCGAGAGCAATCCGCCGTATCCGGAGCAGTAGCGGTGGCGGTCGCTCCGCGGCGTCAGGGGAGCCAGGCGGGTCGGTTGGACTCGTAGTCGGTGATCTCGTCGGCGTGGGTCATCGTGATGCCGACGTCGTCGAGGCCGTTCAGGAAGCGGTGCTGGGTGGCCGGATCGATCGGGAACGACGCGACGATGCCGGCGGCCGGCACCTCGACGACGAGGCGCTCCATGTCGACGACGATCTCGGTGTCGGCGTCGGCCTCGATCGCCGCCCAGATCTGCTCGACGATCGGCTCCGGCAGCACGACCGGGACGAGCCCGTTCTTCGTGCAGTTGTTGAAGAAGATGTCGCGAGAAGCTCGGCGCGATCACCGCGTTGAACCCGTACTGCTGGATCGCCCAGACGGCGTGTTCGCGTGACGAACCGACGCCGAACGCCGGGCCGGCGACGAGGATGCTCGCCTGCGCGTAGCGCTCGTCGTTGAGCACGAAGTTGCGGTCGTCCTTCCACGTGGAGAACAGGCCCTTGTCGAAGCCGGTGCGCTCGACCCGCTTCAGCCAGTCGGCGGGGATGATCTGATCGGTGTCGACGTCGGACCGCTTCAGCGGCACGCCCGTGCCGGTGATGACGTGGACGGCCTTCATCGCACCGCTCCATTCTCGAGTTCTGGCAGGTCGGCAGGTGTACAGAACGTGCCCTTCACCGCGGTGGCCGCGGCGACGGCGGGCGAGACGAGGTGGGTTCGTCCGCCACGGCCCTGGCGGCCTTCGAAGTTGCGGTTGCTGGTGCTCGCCGACGCGCTCACCGGGGGCGAGCTTGTCGGGGTTCATCGCCAGGCACATCGAGCAGCCGGGTTCGCGCCAGTCGGCGCCGGCGGCGACGAACACCTGGTCGAGGCCTTCGGCGATCGCCTGTGCCTTCACGGCGTGGCTGCCGGGCACGACCATCACCCGGGGCACGGTGACGGTGCGGCCCTCCATGACGGCGGCGGCGGCACGGAGGTCTTCGATGCGGCTGTTCGTGCACGAGCCGATGAACACGGTGTCGACCTTGACGTCGCGGATCCGGGTCCCGGCCTCGAGGCCCATGTACTCGAGCGCCCGGGTGACCGTTTCCTGCGTGGTCGGGTTGTCGAAGTCGGTCGGCGCCGGGATGACGGCGTCGATCGAGGCGACCTGGCCGGGGTTGGTGCCCCACGTGACGTGCGGGGTGATCGACGGCGGCGTCGAGCACCACCTCTCGGTCCCACACGGCGTCGTCGTCGGAGTAGAGCGTGCGCCAGTCGGCGACCGCGGCGTCCCAGTCGGCGCCCGACGGCGCGTGCTCGCGGCCCTGCAGGTAGTCGAACGTCGTGTCGTCGGGGGCGATCAGGCCGGCCTTGGCCCCGGCCTCGATCGACATGTTGCACACCGTCATGCGGCCCTCCATCGACAGCGCCCGGATCGCCGAACCGCGGTACTCGATCACGTGGCCGATGCCGCCGCTCGTGCCGATCTCGCCGAGGATCGCGAGGATGATGTCCTTGGCCGTCGAACCCGTCCGGGAGTTCGCCGTCGACGGTGATCGACATCCACTTCGGACGTTCCTGCGGCAGCGTCTGGGTGGCGAGGACGTGCTCGACCTCGCTCGTGCCGATGCCGAAGGCGATCGATCCGAACGCGCCGTGCGTGGCGGTGTGCGAGTCGCCGCACACGATCGTCATGCCCGGCAGGGTGCGGCCCTGCTCGGGCCCGATGACGTGGACGATGCCCTGGCCGGGGTCGCCCATCGGGAAGTTGACGATCCCGAACTCGGCGGTGTTCGCCCGCAGCGTGTCGATCTGCTTGGCCGAGATCGGGTCGGCGATCGGCTGGTCGATGTCGGCCGTCGGGACGTTGTGGTCCTCGGTGGCGACGGTCAACTCGGGGCGGCGCACGCCGCGGCCCGAGAGCCGGAGGCCGTCGAAGGCCTGCGGGCTGGTCACCTCGTGGACGAGGTGGAGGTCGATGTACAGCAGGTCGGGTTCACCCGGCGCGGCGTGCACCACGTGGCGTTCCCAGACCTTCTCCGGCAATGTCTTGCCCATGTCGTTCTCCCTGGCACTGTTCTGGTGCCGCTGTCCCAACTGTTGGGATGCTATTCTTGCGATATGGACATCGTAACGGGTGTGGGCGTGCTCGACAAGGCGATGGTCGTTCTCGGCTCGATCGAGGACGGCCCGCGATCCCTCGGCGAACTGCAGTCGGCGACCGGCCTGCCGCGGGCGACCGCCCACCGGCTGGCGACGGCGCTCGAAGCACACGGGCTGCTCCGGCGCGACGCCGAGGGTCGCTTCGAGCTCGGCCCGCACCTGGTGACGCTCGGGCGGGCGGCGTCCGGGCGCTTCGCGCTGATCGAGGCGGCGATGCCGGTGCTCAAGGAGCTGCGCGAGACGACCGGCGAGAGCGTGCAGCTGTTCGTCCGCGAGGGCGACGCCCGCCGCTGCGTGATCTCGCTCGAATCGCCGCACGGCCTGCGCTGGATCGTGCCGGAGGGGTCGCTGCTGCCCGCTCGACCTCGGGTCGTCCGGCCGGGTGCTGCGCGGCGAGACCACCCGCGCCGGGTTCGTCGAGAGCGTCGGCGAACGCGAGCCGGGCGTGGCCTCGGTCAGCGCCCCGATCGTCGATTCGTCCGGCGGCGGTCGTCGCGGCCCTCGCCGTCAGCGGCCCGATCGAGCGCCTCAGCCGCACTCCCGGCAAGCGCTTCGGCCGCGCCGTCGCCGACGCCGCGCAGCGGATCACCCCCTGACGGCCACACCACCCCCGAAATGTGCCCCGATGTGCCCGCTCAGCGCGAAGATCGCTGCACATTTCGGGGTTGTCAAGACGGGCGGCGGGCCTCGCGCCAGAGCCACCAGGCGAGGGGGATCTGGAGCGGGAGACGGACCCAGTTGGCCGGGCCGCGCGCGGTGCCGACCGTGCGCGTCAAGCGCCCGTCGACGGGCTTCACCTCGACCTTGTTCACCGCCATGTCGATGTTGGCCGGGAACACCGCGGCGACGAGCCCGATCAGTGCGAACGCGCTGACCCGCCGCGTCCGCGGTGACAGCAACCCGAGGCCGAGCGTGATCTCGGCGGCGCCGCTCGCGTAGTTGGCGACGCGAGGGCTCGGGAACCAGTCGGGAACGATCGATTCGAAGAAGTCGGCTTGACGAAATGGGCGACGCCGGCGGTGACGAACAGGGCGCTCGCGGCGAGGACGGACGGGCGGGGCATCGACATTGTGTATCGGGTCGTGCACGAACTCGGCGGAGTGGGGTGTCTACGATCGTCGTCGGGCCGGCGGAAGCGCTGCCGACGCCCGCTCAGGATCGATCGTCCACATGCCCCCTCGTCGCACCTCCCGTTTCGGTCGACTGCGCTCGCTCGCGGCGCCCGTTCGCGGCCGGCGTCCTCTTGCTCGGCGTCGACCGCGTGTGGCTCGGATTCCGGTTCCGATGCCGGCACCGACCCGGCGTCCACCGGACCGCCGCGACGGCGACCGTCATCGTCCGACGGTCGCGACGACGGCCGTCCCGACCACGGCCGTCCCGACGACGGCCGAACCGACCACGTCACCGACGGCGCCCTCGCCCGAGTGCAACGGGTTGTCGGCGGCGGACGTCGGTGCCGCGGCGGGCGGCGAGTTCGACACGGCCGAGGACGTCAGCGTCGGACGCCGACGTGTCGTGCCTGTTCTCGAGCTCCACGACCGGCGACAGCGTGGTGGTGCTCACCGAGTCGACCGCCACCTACCTCGGTGGAGCGCTCGACGGCCTGCCGGTCGACCAAGCGCTCGGCGTGCTGCGAGACGACGTACACGAGGGTGATGGACGCGCCGACGGTCGAGCCCACGACGATCGGCGGATTCCCGGGGATCGTCGTGACCGGCACGAACTCGATCATCGGGACGCCGGTCGGGTACGCGTCGACGATCGTCAACGGCGTGGTGGTCGAGGTGAGCTCCGACGGCGCCGGGCTGTCCGCAACGCCCGAAGGCTTCGCGCCGATCGTCACCGCGGTCGCCGAACTCGCCGTGGCCGCTCAGGGCTAGGAGCCTGCGCAATCGGCCTCGATCGTCGCGTTGCGGCTAGGCGCGGACGAGTAGCTGCAGTCGGTGTGACGCCACGCTGAGCGGGCCACCACAGGTTCTGGACTCCTGGGCATCGTCAACGCAAGCCACTGGCGCAAGGAAGAGGCAGCTAGTACTGTCACTTCAACTCGCCATCGCCTGGGCACAGCGAGGAGACATCGATGGAACGTTCAAGAAGTATTCGACGCAGCCGATGGGCTGCGATCGGAGCCGCAGTAGCGGTGACGCTGGGCGGTGGTGGCGTGTTCATCGCCGGCGCCGCGGGCCGAGCGCGCCGTCGTCAGTGGTCACGATCGATCCGGTTCGCATCTTGGACACACGCGACCCGGTGAATGTCGGTTTGCCGGGGCCGTTCGTGTCGCCGGTGTCGCAGAAGTTGACAGGTCACCGGTTCGGTGGCGACCACAGCTGGAACGGCGACGGCGGTGCCCGCTGGGGCCACCGGCGTGTTGTTGAACGTGACAGCGGTCGGACCGACGGCGGACGGGTTCATCTCGATTCGTCCCGGGTGACGCGACGGGTGCGCCCGAGACATCGAATCTTGAACTTCTCGGTGAATGAGACGGCGCCGAACTCCGTGCAGGTGGCGCTGCCGACCACGGGTGCCAACGCTGGGCAAGATCGACATCACCTACGACGCCCTCGGTGTCGGCCGGTCCGACAACGGACGTGCTTGATCGATGTCATGGGGTACCTCGTCCGCCGCTGCCGGCGCCCGCAGCACTGCCGGTCCTGCCGGGCCGCCGGTCGCAACTGGGGCTCCCGGATCGCAGCACACGGTCGCTCGGTCCGGAGCTCCGGCGGGCTGCCGGCTGCAGGCGGCACTGTTCGTCACGCACGAGGTGCACCGGCACCTGACACGTGCGGCCTGCGGCACCTGCCGGTGACGCCACTGAGCAGATCGTCGGACGAGTCGATCTTCGTCAGCCCGACGGACGCGGTCAGCGTTCAGGTCACAACGATCGCACCTGACGGACCTTACCACGATCGCTCGGCGTTTCGGACAACGTCGCCGAACGCTCGAGTTCGAGATCGATCCCAACGGCAGCGCTGGACAACGTTACTCGACCCTGACGTTCGTCCGGTCGCGACGTTCCCAGGACTCTGGAGCGACTACATCGATGCCACGACGACGGGAGCTGTGGCCGGATCCCGGAGTGCGTTGCCAGGATCGCCGTGCGACGTGCTGCGTGCACGTGGACTCAGCTGCGACCGTCGCTCAACGACGGTGGCGACGAGCTCCAGTGCTGCTCTCGGTCGCGATCGCCAAGGGCAGGCGTCGATGGCACGGCGCGGTTGACGCACTGCGGCTCGACGACACCGTGTACGACTTCGAGGAGTATCGGGGTCAGCCCGCGGACGCTCCGGCGCCTGACGCTCTGACAGCTGCCGATGCTGGCGGACCGCGATCGCCGCGGTCCCCGCCATGCGAGCGCGCCGACTCGGCGCATGCCGTCGGCATGCTCGGAGCGGCGCACATCGTCGATCGCGCGGCTTCGCTGCGCGCGAGCATCCGCTGGTGAACGCTCCGTGGCGGGGCCGTACGCTGACGACGTGACCGAGACCGTCGTCCACGACTCGACCGGCAGCGATCAGACGCAGGTCGAACTGCTGCCGAGCGACTGGCGGGAGCAGGTGCGCCGGCTCGCCGCCGAACGCGACGCGGTGATCCTGGCCCACAACTACCAGCTGCCCGAGATCCAGGACATCGCCCACCACACCGGCGACTCGCTCGGGTTGTCGCGGATCGCCGCCGAGGTCGACGCCTCGACGATCGTGTTCTGCGGCGTCCACTTCATGGCCGAGTCGGCCAAGATCCTGAGCTACGACAAGACCGTGCTGATCCCCGACGCCCGCGCCGGTTGCAGCCTCGCCGAGACGATCACGGCCGATCAGCTCCGGGCCTGGAAGGCCGAGCATCCGGGCGCGGTGGTGGTCAGCTACGTCAACACCACGGCCGCGGTGAAGGCCGAGACCGACATCTGCTGCACCTCGTCGAACGCCGTCGAGGTCGTCCAGTCGATCCCGGCCGACCAGGAGGTGCTGTTCTGCCCCGACCAGTTCCTCGGCGCCCACGTGCAGCGCATCACCGGTCGCGACAACATGCACATCTGGATGGGCGAGTGCCACGTCCACGCCGGCATCAACGGTGCCGAACTGAAGGCGCAGGGTCGCCGAGCGAGCCCGACGCCGAGCTGTTCGTCCACCCCGAGTGCGGCTGCGCCACGAGCGCGCTCTACCTCGTGTCGTCCGGCGTCGTGCCCGAGACCCGCACGAAGATCCTGTCGACCGGCGGCATGATCGACGCCGCCCGCGACACGACGGCGTCGACCGTGCTCGTGGCCACCGAGACCGGCATGCTGCACCAGCTGCGCCAGGTCAACCCGGCCGTCGACTTCCAGCCGGTCAACCGCGCCGCGGTGTGCAAGTACATGAAGATGATCACCCCGGCGAAGCTGCTGCGGTCGCTGCGCGAGGGCGTCGACGAGATCCACGATCGACCGCGACATCGCCGATCGCGCCCGCGCTGTCGGTCGAGCGGATGATCGCCATCGGCACCCCATCGCCGACGGCCGAGTAACGTTCGGCGTTCATGAGCCTGCCCGACGCAGCTCGCGGCCGCGGCCGCCACCTGGCAGCGCGACGTCGACGTCGTCGTGCTCGGCTCGGGGGCGGCCGGCCTGTCGGCGGCGCTCGCGGCCCGGCCGGTGCGCAGCGTGCTCGTCGTCACCAAGGACGTGCCTGTCGGCGGGCTCGACGCAGTGGGCCCAGGGCGGCCTCGCCGGTGTGCTCCACCCGAGCGACACGCTCGAGAACCACGTCCGCGACACGCTCGAAGCGGGTGCCGGGCTGTGCGACGAGGCCGTCGTGCGCGAGCTGGTCGACCGAGGCGCCGAAGTCGATCCGCTACCTGATGCGCCTCGGTGCGGCCTTCGACCCCGAGCCGGGCCAGCCGCACGACAGCGAGACCATCGCGCTCACCCGCGAGGGCGGTCACAGCCACAACCGGATCGTGCACGCCGGCGGCGACCGTTCCGGGGCCGAGGTGCAGCGCACGCTCGACGAATCGGCGCATCGGCGCCGGCGTCGAGGTGTTGAGCCACGGCGTTCGCGCTCGACCTCGTCCTCGGCACCGGTCCCGACGGTGAGCGCGCAGGCCGCCGGGGTCCGCATCGGCCATGCTCGACGAGGCGGGCTCGGTGGTCGTCGGTCGGCATCGTCACCGCCCGCGCCGTCGTGATCGCGTCGGGCGGGTTCGGCCAGATCTTCGCGTCGACGTCGAACCCGCCGGCGGTCACCGGCGACGGCATGGCGATCGCGTTGCGCGCCGGCCTGTCGCTGCGCGACGTCGAGTTCGTGCAGTTCCACCCGACGGTGATGTGGCGCGGGCCCGACGCCGTCGGGCAGCAGGCGCTCGTGTCCGAGGCCGTGCGCGGCGAGGGCGCGATCCTGTACGACGCCGCCGGCGAACGTGTGATGGCCGGCGTCCACCCGCTCGAGGACCTGGCGCCGCGTGACGTCGTGGCCGCGGCGATCAGCCGGCGGATGGCGGAGGCGCCGGCCGGCGTCGACGACCACGTGTTCCTCGACGCCACCCACATGGGCGAGCGGTTCTACGAGCGGTTCCCGTCGATCACCGAGGCGTGCCGCGAGATCGGCATCGACCCGGCGGTCGACCGGATCCCCGTCGCGCCGGCCGAGCACTACGCCTGCGGCGGCATCCCGGCCGGACCTCGACGGTGTCACCGCGCTCCGCGGGTTCTACGCGGTGGGCGAGGTCACGTGCACGGGCGTCCACGGCGCGAACCGCCTGGCGTCGAACAGCCTCACCGAGTCGGTCGTGTCCGGAACGCGGGTGGGCCGCGATCTGGCGTGGGAACTTCCGGCCGACGGTCGATCCCGACCTGCGGTGCCGACGAGCCCGTCGGCCAGCCCCTCCTCGACCCGGCCCGTCGATCCGCGAGGTCCGCGCCGTCATGTCACGCCACGTCGGCGTCGTCCGCGACGCCGCGTCGCTCGCCGCGGCCGCCGGAGCCCTGGGTGCGATCGCCCGCGACCTGCCGGCGGAGGTCGCCGCCGTCGCGACGGTCGTGGGAGGGGACGAACCTGCTCACCGTCGCCGCCGCCGTGGTCGCCGCCGCGCAGGCGCGCACCGAGAGCCGGGGTTGTCACCGCCGGACCGACATCCCGATCCCGACCCCGCGTGGCTGACCCATCTCGACGTCACGCTCGACGCGGTGGGAGCGCTCGACGTCGCCGGTGGACCCGTCAGTGATCGCCGGAGCCGATGCTCGAGTCGCACCCGCTGTCCGCGGCGACGGTCGCGATGCTCGCCGGCGCGGGGCTGGACGCCGCGGCGGTCGGCCGGCTGATCGCGGTGGCCCTCGACGAGGATCTCGCCGACGGGGTCGACGTCACGTCCGTCGGCGACCATCCCGCTCGACCTCGTCAGCACGGCCACGTTCGGTGCCCGTGCCGCACGGTGTGATCGCCGGCCTGCCCGTCGCGGCGGCGGTCATCGAGATGGTGTGTGGCGCGACGGCGAGCGAGTTCGAGCATGCTCGTCGCCGACGGGACGGTGGTCGAGCCGGGCACCGAGATCGCGACGGGTGACGGCGCCGACCCGGCTGCTCCTCACCGCCGAACGCACCGCGCTCAACCTGCTGTGTCACCTGTCGGGCGTCGCGACGCTGACCCGCCGCTGGGTCGAGGCGCTCGAGGGAACCGGCGCCCGGGTGCGCGACACCCGCAAGACGACGCCGGGTCTGCGGGCGCTCGAGAAGTACGCCGTGCGCTGCGGCGGCGGCGTCAACCACCGCATGGGCCTCTTCGACATGGCGCTGGTGAAGGACAACCACGTCGCCGCGGCCGGTGGCGTCGCCGAGGCGTACCGCGCTCGTGCAGGATCTGGCCGTCGACGATCCCGGTCGAGATCGAGGTCGACTCGATCGACGGGACTGCGCACCGCGATCGAAGCCGGTGCCGACGAGGTGCTGATCGACAACTTCACGCCCGGATCAGATGCGCGAAGCGGTGGCCGTCCGCGACGAGCTGAACCCGTCGGTCACGATCGAGGCGAGCGGCGGCCTGACGATCGAGACGGCGCGCGTCGTCGGCGAGACCGGCGTCGACTACATCGCCGTCGGTGAACTCACGCACTCGGCGCGGGTCCTCGACATCGGCCTCGATCTGGCCTGAAACGCTCGGTGCCTGACCCCAGGCGTTTCAGGTCAGTAGACGCCGAGCAGGTCGACGACCATGATGACGTCGGTGTCGGCCGGCAGGCCGATCGGTCGGGCTGCCCTCGGGGCCGAAGCCCTTGTCGGGCGGGATGGTGATCGCGCGACGGCCGCCGACCTTCATGCCCTCGAGCCCTTCGAGCAGCTCCGGGGAACGATCCCTCAGACAGCGGAACGTGGATCGGATCGGTGTCCCACGTGCTGTCGAGTTGCGACCCCGTTGTCGCCGCGGAACAACACGAGGTGGATCACGGCGGTCTGACCGGCCTCCGCTGTGGGGCCGTCGCCCTCGACGAGGTCGACGGTGGTCACCTCGGTCGCGCCCTCCGACGCCGGGACGCCGGGTTCGGTCGGCGCATCGGCGGGATCGGTCGCCGGGATCACGGCACGCACGTCGACGACGAACGTGAGCGCCTCGTTCTCGCCGATGATCGTCGCCGCGGGCCTCGGCGCCCGTATGCGAGATCGGACGGGATGTCGAGCTGCAAGCGGGCGCCGGTCTGGGCGCCGACGAGACCCTGTTCCCAACCTTCGATCACGCTGCCGGTTCCGAGCTCCACCGGGAACGGCTCGGCCGCTGTCGTAGCTGTTGTCGAACTCGACGCCGTCGGAGCTCCGCACGCCGACGTAGTCGACGATGACGGTGTCGCCGGTCTCGGCGGCGGGCCCCGTGCCCTCCTCGAGCACGGTGACCTGGAGCTCGGTGGGGATCTCGTCGGGGATCGCGACCTCGGGCTTGTCGGCGCTCGTGGACGGCGGGGCGGCGTCGTCGACCGTGCGGTCGGATCGGACGACTCGGCAGCGGGATCGGACCCGGCAGTCGGATCGGACCCGGCAGCGGTCGAGGAGTCGGTGGCGGGATCGGATCCGCAGCGGTCGGGAGTCGGTGGCGGGATCGGACCCGGCAGCGGTCGAGGAGTCGGTGGCGTCGGAGCTCGTGTCGCCGTCGCTCCCGCACGCCGCGAGGCTGAGGACGAGGATCGAGGCGAGTAATACGGGTGGCACGGTCCGGCGCATTGCGGCGACGCTACTGGCCCCGTCCTCGAGCAACACGTCGCAGGCGCCACGTCGCGAGCACCACATCACGAGCATCGTGTCAAGGGCGCGGCCGGCGAGCCACTCGGCCTCGGCACGACCCAGGGCGGTGGACGGTTCGGCGCGCGTGAACGGCCAGAGCTCCGCGGCGATGCGCCGATAGTTGCCGCGGGCCTGCAGCTGCGCCCAGCAGGGCGTACAGCCCGAGGTTGATCCGCTGGATGAACACGAACGCACGGGGCACGGTGGCGTACTGGCTGATCGGGCTGCTGCGGTCGAACGTGTGGCGGACGATCGAGCTCGCGTACTCGCTCGTCCAGGTCATCTCCGCGTCGTCGCGCACGGCGGCGTAGAAGTGCGCGAAGTACTCGCCCACGTCCTCGGTCGACACCGGTGCGTCCGGTCGGAGCATCCCGGCCGCTTCGAGCACGGACCGGAACTTCGCGGCGTCGCGGTCGACCACCGCCGCCTTCGACCATCGAGGCGAACGTCGTCCATCTCCGTCGGCGTGAAGTGCTTGACCAGTCCGAAGTCGAGGAACGTGACCGTGCCGTCGTCGTGGAACACGTAGTTGCCCGGATGCGGATCGCCGTTGAAGGCCCCGAGCGTGTACAGGCTGCGGAACACGAACCGGAAGATGATCTCGCCGGCCCGGTCGCGCTCGGCCTGCGGTCGTTCGAGCAGTTCCTGCCAGCCGAAGCCGACCACCAACTCACTCGTCAGCACCCGCGCGGTGGAGAAGCGCAGGCAGCACCTCGGGAATCCGGATGAACGGGTGCCCCCGGAAGTCGTCCGCGAAGCCTGCCTGGTTGCGCGCCTCGATGCGGTAGTCGAGCTCCTCGGTCAGCCGGAGCTTGATCTCGTCGACCATCTCGTCGGGGTCGAGCCCGCCGAAGCCCTGACGCAGGATGGTTCCCGAGCAGGTCGGCGTTGCGGAGGTCGGACTCGATCGCCTCGCCGACGCCCGGGTACTGGACCTTCACGGCGACGGCGCGCTCGGCTCCGGTCGCGGGGTCGATGACGATCGCCCGGTGGACCTGGCCGATCGACGCCGCGGCGATCGGTTCGGGGTCGAACTCGACGAACAACTCGCCGATCGGGCGTCCCAGCTCGGCTTCGACGGTGGCGACGACGAGGTCGGTCGCCATCGGCGGGGCGTTCGACTGCAGTTGGCTCAGCGCCTGCCGCAACGGCTCGGGCAGTCCCTCGTCGAGGTAGCTGGCCATCTGGCCGAGCTTCATCAACGCGCCCTTCATCCGGCCGAGCTCGTCGGCGACCTGTTGGGCGGTGGCCAGCTCGCGGGTCGCGGTCGAGTGCGGCGCGGCGCTCGGCCGACGCGAACGTCTTGCGCGCCGCCGTGCCGGCGTACACCCCGCCGACCCGGGCGCCGAGACGGGCGAGCCGGAGGTTGCGGGCGAGGCGGGTGGTGCGGAGCGGCCGCGACGAACGGTCAGCCACGATCAGTCACGGCGGCGCGCCGGTGCACCGAGTCGATCGCCCGGAGCAGGGTCGGCACGAATCGATCGGCGTTGGCGACGACGGCGTCGTGGGCACCGTCGACGCGGAACACGTCGGCGCCCGGGATCAGCTCGTACAGCGCCGTCTGCCGTGCGAGCGGCACGACGGTGTCGCGCATCGTGATGACGTTCGCCACCGGCACGTCGATCGAGCCGATCCATCCGACCGACGAGAAACTGCCGATCGCCTGACCGGCCTCGAGCACCATCCGCCAGTCGTGGTGCGACGCCTCCCGGATCGCCCAGGGCTCCCACTTCTTCGACTTGCGCTGGAGGAAGAACTGGTCGGTCAGCCACATCTTCGCCTGGTCGGGCGTGATGCGGGCGATCGCGGCGAGCCCGGTGAGGCCCATGAAGCCCGATCCGCTCCTCGCGGCGGCCGGAGAACGTGCGCCGCCGTCGCGCACAGCACGAGGCCCGTCGACCGCGTCGGGGTGGCGGCGCCACAGGAGCTGGGCGATCGGGCCCGCCCATCGAGTACCCGACGGCGATGAATCGCTCGACGCCGAGCGACTGGCGCGACGTCGACGACGTCGTCGGCGCAGTCCTCGAGCCGGAACTTCTTCTTCGAGCGGATGCCGGTGCCGTGACCGCGGTGGTCGAAGGCGATCACGCGGTAGTGCTCACCGAGCGCCGAGTAGCAGCGGAACCAGTTGAGGTCGGCGGTGGCGGTCCAACCGTGCAGCAGGACGACCGTCGGCGCGCCGGCGGGGCCGCCGAAGTCGCGCACGAGCACGGTGCCCCGCTCGTCGAGCTGGACGAACCGCGCCGGCGGCAGCGGGGGCGTGATGATGTCGCGGGCCGGGAGCGGCGCCGGTGCTCGTGTCCGAGCGGGGACGAGCCACGTGTCGGTCAGGCCTCTTCGACGGCGAGGACCTTGACGGTGAGGGTGCCGTTCGGGCCGTCGTAGGTGATCGTGTCGCCCGTCGACAGCGTCGTCGAGGGCAGTGCCGAGCGGCGACGACGCGCTGATCACGTCGGCGCCGTCGACGTGTTCCTCCATGTTCCCGATCAGGTACCGCTCGGCCATGTCGTCGGAATCGCCGTCGTAGACGACGGTGTAGATCTTGAAGCTCTCGACGATCTCGGCGTTCTCGAGCAGGTGTTCGAGCTGCCGGATCCGGCCCTCCATGTGGCCCTGTTCGTCCTTGGCCGCGTGGTAGCCGGCGTTCTCCTTGAGGTCGCCTTCCTCGCGGGCCCGCTCGATCTTGTTGGCGACCTCGATGCGGCCGCGGGTCGTGAGATCGTCGAACTCGGCCTGCAGCCGGTCGAACGCCGAGCGGGACAACTGTGGTGCCGTCATGGAGTCGACAGGCTAACCGTGATGACTCGGTCGGCCTCACGGCGCACGCGGCTCGTAGGATCGCCGGCCATGACGCACACAACATCGCGGTGATCGGCGGCGACGGCATCGGGCCCGAGGTGACGGCCGAGGCGGTCAAGGTGATGCGCGCCGCCGGCGTCGACATCGAGACGACCGACTTCGACCTCGGCGGACAGCGGTACCTGCGCGACGGCGAGATCCTGTCGGACGAGACGCTCGACGAGCTCCGCGCGTTCGACTGCATCCTGCTCGGCGCGGTCGGTACCCCCGAGGTGCCCCTGGCGTGATCGAGCGCGGGCTGCTGCTGAAGATGCGGTTCGCGCTCGACCTCTACATCAACCAGCGACCCTTCGCCGGCACCGCGCCCGGTGGCACCGAGCCACACGAGTTCGTCGTGATCCGCGAGAACACCGAGGGCCCGTACGTCGGCGAGGGTGGCGTGCTGCGCGCCGGGCACGCCGTTCGAGGTCGCCACGCAGGGTTCGGTCAACACGCGGATGGGCGTCGAGCGCTGCATCCGGTACGCGTTCGAACTCGCCGCCGGCCGCGAGCGCAAGCACCTCACGCTGGTGCACAAGACCAACGTGCTCACGTTCGCCGGCGGCCTGTGGGACCGCACGTTCAACGAGGTCGCCGCCGAGTACCCGCAGGTCGCCACGGCGTACAACCACGTCGACGCGGCGTGCATCTACTTCGTCACCGACCCGCACCGCTACGACGTGGTGGTCACCGACAACCTGTTCGGCGACATCCTCACCGACCTCGGCGGCGCCGTGTCGGGCGGCATCGGGCTGGCGTCGTCGGCGAACCTCAACCCGGCCCGCACCGGCCCGTCGATGTTCGAGCCGGTGCACGGTTCGGCGCCCGACATCGTCGGCACCGGCAAGGCGAACCCGACCGCGGCGATCCTCAGCGCGGCGCTGATGCTCGACTTCCTCGGCGAGGGCGATGCCGCCGACCGCATCCGTGCGGCGTGCGCCGATCCTGTCACCGGCAGCACCACCGACGTGGGTGACTCCATCGCATCCCGCGTGGGAAACTGACGTCATGCCAATCACACCGACCCCGAAGATCTGGATGAACGGCGATCTCGTCGACTGGGACAAGGCCCAGGTCCACGTGCTCACCCACACGCTGCACTACGGGACCGGTGTGTTCGAAGGCATCCGGGCGTACGAGACCGCGCAGGGTCCGGCCGTGTTCCGCCTGACCGAGCACATCCAGCGGCTCGCCAACTCGGCCAAGATCATGGGCTTCGAGCTGCCGTACACGGTCGACGAGCTGATCGAGGCGACGAAGCAGACGGTGGCGTCCACCGGCCTCCCGTCGTGCTACATCCGGCCGATCGCCTACTACGGCTACGGCGAGATGGGGCTCAACACCCTGCCCTGCACGGTCGACGTGGCCATCGCCTGCTGGCCGTGGGCGGCGTACCTCGGCGACGACGCGGTGAACAAGGGCGTGCGGATGAAGATCTCGTCGTGGACCCGGCACGACCACAACACGATGCCGCCGGCCGCCAAGACCGTCGGCAACTACGTGAACTCGTCGCTCGCCAAGGTCGAGGCGCTGAAGGCCGGCTACGACGAGGCGATCATGCTGGCGCCGAACGGCCTGATCGCCGAGTGCACGGGCGAGAACATCTTCGTGTCACGCCAGGGCAAGTTCATCACGCCGCCGCTGTCGGCGGGTGCGCTCGAGGGCATCACGCAGAACACCGTGATGACCATCGCCCGCGACCTCGGCTTCGAGGTCGTCGTCGACAACATCGCCCGCAGCGACCTCTACATCGCCGACGAGGCGTTCGTCTGTGGCACCGCCGCCGAGGTGAGCTCGGTCAACTCGGTCGACGACCGCGCGATCCCGTGCCCCGGCCCGAAGACCGTGGCGATCGCCGAGGCCTACCACCGCACGATCCGCGGCGAGGAGCCGCAGTACAAGGACTGGTGCGAACTCGTCTCCTGACGAATGTCCGCCCGGGGACAGACCCCGGGCGGACATTCTGGTGTCACCGTCGCGGGGCTATCGTCGCGCGGGGAACGACCGCGAGGGGGCTGCGCATGGTGTACGAGGTACCGGAATCCGATCTGTCACCGGTGACCGACTGGGTGAACGACTGGGACTGGCTCGACCCGCAGTGGGGCGCGAACGCGATCGACATCTGGAACGGCGTCCGCGACGTCTGCCCGGTCGCCACCACGGAGCGGTACGGGCGGGCGTTCATGCCGGTCACCTATGACGCCGTCGCCCAGGTCGCCCATGACACCGAGCACTTCTCGTCGATCTATGTCAGCGTCGCCCGGCCCGACGTGATCCGCCGGCCGGCGCCGCCGATCACGTCGGACCCGCCCGAGCACCACGGCCATCGTCGCCTGCTGCTGCCGCTGTTCAGCCCGAAGTCGATCGCGCCGATGGAGCAGGAGATGCGCGAGTTCTGCCGCGGGCTGATCGCCGGCATCGGCGAATCGAACGCCGTCGACGCATCGGAGGCGTACGCCCAGCACATCCCGGTGCACGGCATCTGCGGCCTGCTCGGCGTGCCGGAGTCGGACGCGGACATGTTCCGCGACTGGATCTTCCGCAACTTCCAGCTCTCGCCGCGTGACAACGACGTGCGGGTCCAGGTCGGCCTGGAGATGGACGCCTACCTGGCCGAGCTGATGGCACGACGCGCCGACGACCCGCAGGACGATCTGTTGACGCTCGTGTCGACCGCGGAGATCGACGGGGCACCGATCCCGGTCGAACTGCAGCTCGGCTACGCGAAGTTGATGATCTTCGCCGGCATCGACACGACCTGGAGTGCGATCGGCTCGGGAATCTGGCACCTGGCGCAGCACGCCGACGAACGGGCCCGTCTCGTGGCCGTCCCCGATGACGACATGCTGTGGACGACGGCGATCGAGGAGATCCTGCGCTTCTATGCGCCGGTCACGATGGGCCGCAAGGTCATCGCCGACACCGAGGTGGCGGGCTGTCCGGTGCGCGCCGGCGAACAGATGCTGCTCACGTTCCCGGCGGCGAACCACGACCCGGCGCACTTCGACCACGCGGACGAGTTCCAGATCGATCGGGCGCACAACCGCCACGTCGCCTTCGGCCTCGGCATCCACCGGTGCATCGGCTCGAACCTCGCCCGCCTCGAGATGACGGTCGGTCTCCAGGAATGGGTCCGGGCGTTCCCCGACTTCGAGCTCGACCCCGACACGCGAGACCGTCTGGGCGAACGGTCAGGTCCGCGGCCCCCGGACGCTGCCTGCCCGGTGCTCCTCCATCCGTCGTTCTCGTGAACATCTTGCGCACGTAGGTCGCAAGAAGTTCACGCGAACGGAAGCGAGCAGAGCAGGCGGAAAACCAAGAGAGCCCCGGCGAGTGCGGCCGCTTGCGCAGCGCACCCTCCGGGGCGTCTCAGGCGGACAGGTCCACCACTGGTCGAACGTCGGGCGTTAGCCTTCAACTCGATCAGTTACATCGCCCGTCTCGCCTTGCGGCGTGGCGGGCGATGCCGCGTTCGGAACCGGCAGCGGTTTCCCGCTCCCGACCCCGTTGTCACCGATTCACGCTGACCCGGTTGCCCGTGCCATCGGTCCTGGTGCCAATCGGAACCGTCCTCACGGAGGCCAGTTGGGGTGGCCCCAGATCCTTCGGCTCCGAACCATTGCCCCGTTGCCCCCGGTCGACTTGCGTCTCCCGCGGACCCGGTCGCCTCGCCGACACGCCCCCGTGCGACCCCGAAGGATCACCCGGACACGCCCCAGCAGGTCGCCGTTGCCGACGGTTACCCGTCGACCCGGTTCGACCCGACGCCTTCGCAGTTGCCTGCTCCGGACGCCGACTCCCCGTTGCCCCAAGAAGACTTGCGTCTCCCGAGGACCCGGTCTGAGATGGCCGGTGAACACTGTCCTGCTCCGATCCCGCTGTGCGTCGTGAACGATGTGGGCTGGACCCCGACGAATCGAAGCCCCCTCCTCATCGCCCCGGTGCGCATGCGCTGTTCGGAACGATGCTCAGTAAAGACGTCACAAAACCCCAGGTCAAGGGGTATTTTCAAAATCACAGGCTTATCCCCGAAACTTTCCCGTTACCCCCAGGAATTCTGCCGTCATCCACGTGATGCCCACCGTTCGTGCACAGGGAACCCCACAGCGAGGCTCGACCGCCGGCGGCCCGACGTTGATTCCCGGCGCGGATGTGTGTTGAATGGCCCGTGATGCAGTACCACCGTCACATCGACACGGCCTCCATCATCATCATTTCGTAGAACACGTGGCCACCCCACGTGTTCGTCAAGCCGCCCTCCGGGCGGCTTCTTCATTTCTCGGGAGCAGTTCATGCGCACGATCGAAGTCTTCGACACCACATTGCGAGACGGTCTCCAGGTCGAGGGCGTCTCCGCGACCGTCGACGACAAGCTGCGCATCGCCGAGCAGCTCGACTTCCTCGGCGTCCACTACATCGAGGGCGGGTGGCCCGGCGCCAACCCGAAGGACATCGAGTTCTTCGCCCGCGCCGCGACCGAGCTGCGGCTCGACACCTCGACGCTCGTCGCGTTCGGGTCGACGCGGCGGCCGCGCGGCAAGGTCGACGACGACCCGACCCTGCGCAACCTGATCGAGGCGAACACTGCGGCGGTGTGCATCGTGGCGAAGAGCTCCGAGTACCAGGTACTCGAAGCGCTGCAGACCACGCTCGACGAGGGCGCG
Organism: Ilumatobacteraceae bacterium; assembly: GCA_963801795.1. Taxonomy (GTDB): domain Bacteria; phylum Actinomycetota; class Acidimicrobiia; order Acidimicrobiales; family Ilumatobacteraceae; genus Sva-07. The sequence goes on along the minus strand of CAWDFZ010000007.1, from coordinate 403,016 downwards.
GCGATGATCGCCGACTCGGTGCGGTTCCTGCACGGCGAGGGCCGCATGGTGCTCGTCGATCTCGAGCACTTCTTCGACGGGTACAAGGCGAGCCCCGAGTTCTCGCTCCGCGCCATCGAAGCCGCGGTCGTCAACGGTGCGTCGCACCTCGTGCTGTGCGACACCAACGGCGGCACCCTGCCCGACGAGGTCGGCCGTATCGTCGCCGACGTCAAGGCGCACGTCGGTGACGACGCGATCATCGGCATCCACTGCCACGACGACACCGGCTGCGCGGTCGCCAACTCGATGGCCGCGGTCGCCGCGGGAGCCGGCCACGTCCAGGGGACGCTCAACGGGCTCGGTGAACGCACCGGGAACACGAACCTCACCACCGTGATCCCCAACCTGCAGCTCAAGCTCGGCTACCCGTGCCTGCCCGACGGGCGCATCGAGCGGCTGACGGCCGTGAGCCACCACGTCGCCGAAACGCTCAACCGGGCGGTCAATCCGCAGGCGCCCGTACGTCGGTTCGTCGGCGTTCGCCCACAAGGCCGGGCTCCACGTGTCGGCGATCGTGCGGGCCAAGGACGCCTACGAGCACGTCGACCCGACGCTCGTCGGCAACGGCACACGCTTCGTCGTGTCGGAGATGGCGGGTCGGGCGACGATCCAGATGAAGGCCGACGAGATCGGCATCGAGATGGACGGCGCCGTGATCAACGAGGTCATCGACGAACTCAAGCGTCTCGAGCACGAGGGATACCACTTCGAGGCGGCCGATGCCTCGCTCGAACTGCTGATGCGCCGGGCCGCCGGCATCGTGCCCGAGTTCTTCCGAGTCGAGTCGATGCGGGTGATCACCGACGAACTGCCGGGCGGCACGTTCACCACCGAGGCCACCGTCAAGGTGTGGGTCGGCGAGGGCGACGACTGCCGAACGCGGCATCTGGACGGCCGAGGGCAACGGGCCCGTCCACGCGATCGACACGGCGCTGCGCCGCGCCGTCGGGACCCTCCTCCCGCAACTCGCCCACATCCATCTGACCGACTTCAAGGTGCGCATCCTCGACGGCGGCACCGCCACCGGGGCCACCACGCGCGTTCTCGTGTCGGCCACCGACGGTGAGCGCGACTGGACGACGATCGGGGTCAGCCCGAACATCATCGAGGCGTCGTGGCGGGCCCTCGAGGACAGCCTCGTGTACGGGCTGCTGCACAGCAGGTAGACATACGACCCATGGCCGCACCGAAGTTCAGCCCCGTCGACCACACCGAGCCGGTGCGCGGCTACGAGTCGCCCGACCACGTGCCGGAGGGATGGACGCCGACGCGGCCCGGCGAGATCGAAGGGTTCCAACCGGAGGGCCCGCGCCTCGGCGCCCAAGGGCCCGACCAGGGCTTCGCGTTGCGGATCGCCAGCACCTTGCGCCCGAAGATCCAGGTCGCCGCCGGGGAGAACGTCGACGACACGATCGTCGGCTGCCTCGGGGTGGCACTGCGTCGGGCGTCGCTGTTCTCACGGGCGCCGGTCGTCCACGACCTGACGATCGCGTTCACGATCTGGGGCTTCTACGACTCGTCCCCTCCCGCGGAACTCCTCGACCTGCGGCGCACGATGTTCGAGGGGCTGCGCCTCGTCGGGCACCACTACGCCGAGGGTCGTGCGGTCGTCGACCTGGTTCCCGAAGCGACGTTGCGGATGACGCCCGAGGCCGTGACGTCGGCGTACCCGGGCGAGTGGCGTAGCCTGCTCGGCGCCTGAACAAGTTCCCGCCGCAGAGGGGGCGGCACCAATGACGATCACTTCCTTCGAGCCGCGCGTCGCGCCTGTCCCTGATGCGCCGACCGATTCACCGGCATGGCAGCACGTCCCGGCGCTCGACGGTCTGCGTGCGCTCGCCGTGGTGGCAGTGCTGTTGTTCCACGGTGGCTACCTGCAGGGCGGGTTCCTCGGCGTCGACTCTGTTCTTCGCCCTCTCCGGGTTCCTGATCACGTCGCTGTTGATCCGCGACGCCGGTTCCCCGGGAGGCGTGCGTCTCGGCTCGTTCTGGGGCCGAAGGTTCCGTCGACTGCTGCCGGCGGTGCTCACGTTGATCGTGGTCGTCGCCCTGTGGTCGTGGCTGTTCGGCAGCCTGGCCGACCTGGCGGGTGTCGAGGGCGACGGTCCGTGGGCGGTGTTCTACGTCGCCAACTGGCACTTCATCGCGCAGTCGGGTGGGTACTGGGAATCGTTCACCGAGCCGTCGATGTTCGACCATCTCTGGAGCCTGGCGATCGAGGAGCAGTTCTATCTCGTGTGGCCGCTCGCCGTGGTGGCGATCTGGCGTTGGTCGAGCCGACCGGTGCGCACGTTGGTGGTCATCTCCGGGGGCGCGATCGGTCTGTCGTTCGTCGCGATGGTGCTGCTCTACGACGGTGTCGAGCCGACCAGGGTCTACATGGGCACCGACACCCGGGCCGCTTCGTTGCTCGTGGGTGCGCTGGCTGCGACCGAGCCGGCTCGTCGGGTGGCGCGGCGTGTGGCCGCGGCGCTCGGGCGGCGACTTGGTCTCGTGCTGGCGTTGTTGGCGGGGCTGGTCGCGTGGTCGTGGGTCGCCATCGACGGTGCGAGTTCGGGGATGCTCTATCGGGGCGGTCTGCTCGCCCACTCGATCGCCTGCGCCGTGGTGATCTCCCTGGTCGTCGTGGCCGACCGTGGCTGGTTCGGGCGCGGGCTCGGCTGGCGACCGCTGGCGTGGATCGGGGTGCTCTCGTACGGGTTGTACCTGTGGCACTGGCCGATCTATGTCGTGCTCAGTCCGGAGCGGACGGGGCTCGACGGGGTGACGCTGCTCGGTGTGCGCATCGCCGTGTCGGGTGCGTTCGCCTACGCGTCATACCGGCTGGTCGAGGACCCCGTGCGGCACCGCGCCGCGTGGGCACGTGGCCGTTCGGGGGTCGTCGTGCTCGTCGCCGCCATCGTCGCGGTGGTCGTGCTGCTGGGGAGCGTGCTCCCCGATCCGACCGGTCAGGTCGCCGAGTTCGACGCGTCGGCCATCGCCGCCGGCGCGCCCGCCGTGGACAACCAACCTGGCAACTCGCCGGCGACCACACCGGCAGCCAGCCTCCCCGCCCGCTCGGACGACCGCGCCGAGGCGTCGGCATCGGCGGCGGCGGCGGAACCGGCCCGCTCGGCTCCCCCTCGCACGGATTCGGCGACGACGGCCGTCCCGGTGCCGCGCCAGGAGATCCATTCCGTCATGTGGACCGGCGACTCGGTGTCGTTCGACCTCGCACCGGCGGTCCACGCGTCGTTGACCGCTGCCGGCCTCGACGTCGACAACTTCGGGTCGTACTACGGATTCCGGTTGATCGCCGACCAGGAGCACTACGACCTCACCCGGATCATCCCGGAGCGGGCCGCCGACGTCAGGCCCGATGTCGTGCTGATGCAGGTCTCCCTGTGGGACGCGCCTGCTGACGACGACACCTACCGCGCCGCGTTGGAACAGTTGGCCGTCGACCTCGATTTCCTCGGGGCCTCACTCGTCGTGGTGGCCGCGCCGCCGACCGCGCGGGACGACCTGCAGGACGGCGCGACACGCCTGTTCGGTGTGGCCACCGATCTTGCCGCCGAGAGCGCCACCGACAATCTCGACGTGCTCGATCCGGCGCCGATGTGGGGTCCGGTGTTCGTCGCCGACTTCGACGGCGATGGCGTCCCCGAGCGCAAGAAGGACACGGTCCACGTCTGCGGTTCAGGCGCAGCGCACTTCGGTGCCTGGCTCGCTCCGGCGCTCGCCGAGCGCTACGACGGCGTCGACCCGGGCGATCCGTTCTCGTGGGCAGCGGGTCCGTGGGCGACCGATCAGCGCTACGACGAACCGGTCGGCACCTGCGCTCGACTCTGACGGTCCGTCTCATCCGATCCGTATCATCGCGGTGTGAAGATCGGACAGGTCGCCGAGCAGATCGGGGTGTCGACGGCGACGATCCGCTACTACGAGTCGATCGGGCTGATCGACGAACCCGGCCGGACCGCGGCGGGCTACCGCGACTACGACGACGTGGCCGTCGACCGGTTGCGGTTCGTCCGCGACGCGCAGGCCACCGGGTCTGAGCCTGGTGGAGATCGGGTCGGTGCTGGAGATGAAGTCGGCCGGGGCGCGGACCTGCAGCCACACGACGGCGCTGCTGCAACGCCACCTCGACGAGCTCGACACGCAGATCGAGCGGTTGGTGGCGGCCCGTCGCGAACTGGCGGAGCTGGCCGACCGCGCCAAGTCGCTCGACCCCGCAGCCTGTACCGATCCGAACCGCTGCCAGGTGATCTCGCCGAACGACACCTGAGTCTCACCTCTGGCAACTCGGCCCTTGACCTTGAAGTCGACTTGAAGGAATACACTGAGCGCATGGCAACGGAACTCCTGCGCAGTGACATCGCGGTCGAGGGCATGACCTGTGCGTCGTGCGCCGCGCGCATCCAGCGATCGCTCGCCGAACTCGACGGCGTCGACGACGCTCGGGTCAATTTCGCCAACGGCCGAGCGGTCGTGATCCACGACGGCAGCGGGGACGACGGGCGCTTCCGCGACACGATCGAACAACTCGGCTACCACGCGCCGCAGGAACCGGATCACGACGGCGCCGAACGGCAACGGGAGCACGACCTCTGGCGGCGGCTCGTCGTGGCCGTGGTGCTCGGCGTGCCGGTGGTGCTGATCTCGATGATCCCCGCCCTCCGGTTCTCCGGCTGGGAATGGGTGGTCGCGGCGCTCGCCACGCCCGTCGTGTTCTGGAGCGGGTGGACGTTCCACCGGGCCACGTGGATGAACCTCCGTCACGGCTCGACCACGATGGACACGCTCGTCTCGATGGGCACGTTGGCGGCCTGGACGTGGTCGACCGTGGTGCTCGTCGGCGGCGACGACGAGATGCACATGTACTACGAGACAGCGGTCGTGATCGTGGCGCTCATCCTGCTCGGCAAGTGGCTCGAGTCGCGGGCGAAACGTCGCTCCGGCGATGCGATCAGGGCGCTCGCCGATCTCGGGGCCAAGACGGCGCGACTCGAGGACGGCTCGGAGATCGCCCTCGACGACGTCGAGGTCGGAATGCGCTTCGTGGTGCGGCCGGGCGAGAAGGTCGCCACCGACGGCACCGTGGTCGACGGGTATTCGGCGATCGATGCGTCGATGGTCACGGGCGAACCGATGCCGGTCGAGGTCGGTCCGGGCGACGACGTGATCGGAGCCACCGTCAACACCAGCGGCGCGCTCGTGGTCGAGGCGACCCGGGTCGGCGCTGACACCGCGCTGGCCCAGATCATCCGTCTCGTCGAAACGGCCCAAGGCAGCCGGGCCGACGTGCAGCGCCTTGCCGACCGTGTTTCGGCCGTGTTCGTGCCCGTCGCGATCGGCATCGCCGCGCTGACACTCGTCGGCTGGCTCGTCACCGGCCATGGCGCCGACGAAGCCTTCACGGCCGCCGTCGCCGTGCTGGTCATCGCCTGCCCCTGTGCGCTCGGGTTGGCCACGCCGATGGCGATCATGGTCGGCACCGGCCGGGCGGCGCAGCTCGGGGTGATCATCAAGGGCGGCGAGGTGCTGGAGGACACCCGGCAGATCGACACGATCGTGCTCGACAAGACCGGCACGATCACGCAGGGCCGCATGTCGGTGGCCGAGGTGGTGGCTCCCGACGCCGACGGGGCGGAACTGCTCGCGCTCGCGGCTGCCGCGGAGTACCGGTCGGAACACCCGATCGGCGCGGCGATCGTCGCCGCAGCGCCGGCCGGCAGGGAGTGGCGCATCGACGGGTTCCGGTCCGAGGCCGGAGTCGGCGTCATCGCCGACGTCGACGGGGTCGAGGTCAGAGTCGGTCGACGTCAGCTCTTCTCCGAGATTCCGGCCGTGGTCGAATCCGCGGCGACCGATGCCGAGGAGCAGGGCAACACGGTCGTGCTGGTCGGCCGGTCGGGCCGCGCCGAAGCGGCGATCGTCGTCGCCGATGCGGTCAAAGCCACGTCGGCCGAGGCGATCAGCGCCTTCCACGACCTGGGCCTGTCGGTCACGATGCTGACCGGCGACAACGAGCGCACCGCGCAGCGCGTCGCCGGTGACGTGGGGATCGACCGGGTGATCGCCGGCGTGCTGCCGGCGGGGAAGGCGGCCGAGATCGAGCGGCTGCAGTCGGGCGGCGGACGCGTCGCCATGGTCGGCGACGGCGTCAACGACGCTCCCGCCCTGGCACAGGCCGATCTCGGCATCGCCATCGGGACGGGGGCCGACGTGGCCATCGAGGCGTCGGATCTCACGATCGTGTCGGGTGACCTGCGGGCCGCGGCCGACGCGATCGCTCTCGCCCGCCGCACGCTCACCACGATCAAGGGCAACCTGTTCTGGGCGTTCGCCTACAACGTCGCGGCGATCCCGCTGGCTGCCCTCGGATTCCTCGATCCGATGATCGCCGCCGGAGCGATGGCGTTCTCGTCCGTGTTCGTCGTGACCAACAGCATGCGGTTGCGCCGCTTCGCCGGCTACCGCGCCGGGCGTCGTGCCGGGTAGGTCGGCGGGCGGTGACAGGATGAGCCGATGCAGACGCGATTGCTGATCGGCGGCGACTGGCTCGCCGGAAACGGCGGCGGGGAGATCGAGGTGGAGAACCCGGCCACCGAGGCGGTGATCGCCACCGTTGCCGCTGGAACGCCCGCCGACGCGACGGCCGCGTGCGACGCGGCGGCCGAGGCCCAGCCGGCGTGGGCGGCGACGGCGCCGCGCGAGCGTGCCGAAATCCTGCGGGCGAGCTGGCAGAACCTGATCGACCACACCACTGAGTTGGCCGAGTTGATCACCGCCGAGCACGGCAAGCCCCTGGCCGACGCGCGTGCCGAGGTGGCGTACTCGGCCGAGTTCTTCCGCTGGAACGCGGAGGAGGCCGTCCGCATCCACGGGACGCTCGGCTGGGCGCCATCGGGCGCCAACCGGATCGTCGTGCACCACCCTCCGGTCGGCGTGGTCGTGATCGTCACTCCGTGGAACTTCCCCGCGGCGATGATCACCCGCAAGCTCGCACCGGCGCTGGCCGCGGGCAACACCGTCGTGATCAAGCCACCGGCGCTCACGCCGCTCACGGCACTGCGGATCGGTGAACTCCTCCACGAGGCCGGGCTGCCGGCGGGTGCGGTGAACATCGTGCCGACGAAGTCGTCGAGCGACTGGTTCGACGCCGCCGTCGATCATCCGGCGACGCGCATGGTGTCGTTCACCGGTTCGACCGAGGTCGGCATCGGCCTGCTCAAGCGGGCGGCCGATCGCGTGCTCAAGCACGTGATGGAGCTCGGCGGGAACGCGCCGTTCGTCGTGTTCGACGATGCCGATGTCGACGCCGCGGTCGAGGGGGCGATGGTCGCCAAGATGCGACACTCCGCGGAGACGTGCACCGCGGCGAACCGGTTCTTCGTGCACGACGCGGTAGCCGACGAGTTCAACGCGAAGTTCGCGGCGGCGATGGGTGCCGTCAAGGTCGGCAACGGCATGGACGACGGCGTCACGTGCGGGCCGATGATCAACGCCGCGGCGATCGACTCGATCGACGAGCTGGTCAGCGGCGCCGTCGACGGCGGAGCAACGGTGACGACCGGCGGAAACCGCGGAACGGGCGCCGGCTACTTCTACGAGGCGACGGTGCTCGACCACGTCGCGGCCGACGCCACGATCACCGGGCACGAGATCTTCGGTCCGGTCGCCCCGATCATCCGCTTCGACGACACCGACTCGATGATCGCCCAAGCGAACAACACCGAGATGGGCCTCACCGCGTACGTCTACACCCGCGACCTCGCCCGCGGCCTGAGCGTGAGCGAGCGGATCCAGGCCGGGATGATCGGCCTCAACCGGGGCGCCGTGTCCGACCCCGCGGCGCCGTTCGGCGGGATGAAGCAGTCGGGCCTCGGCCGCGAGGGCGCGAGCGACGGCATCTACGAGTTCTGCGAGACCCAGTACATCGCCACGAATTGGTGACGACCAGCTGGCGACGGCCACACTGCTGCGATGAATGTGACCGACGCCGTGCACGCTCGCCGCTCGATCCGGGCTTTTCGTCCCGACCCGGTCGACGACGACACGATCGCCCGCCTGCTCTCCGTAGCGTCCCGGTCGCCGTCGGGCGGCAACGTCCAGCCGTGGCGGATCTACGTCGTGAACGGCGAGTCGATGACGCGCTTCCGGGAGTTCCTCAGCGACCGCCCGCCGGGAGCGCCGGCCTACGACATCTACCCAGCAGGCCTCACCGAGCCGTACCGGTCGTCGCGCTTCAAGGTCGGTGAGGACATGTACGCGACCATCGGGATCACGCGCGACGACAAGCCGGCGCGGTTCGAGCAGTTCGCGAAGAACCTCGACTTCTTCGGTGCTCCGGCCGCACTGTTCTGCTTCATCGAGCGGCAGATGGGCCCACCGCAGTGGTCGGACCTCGGCATGTTCCTCCAGACCTTCATGCTGCTCGCCCAGGAAGCCGGCCTCGACACCTGCCCGCAGGAGGCGTGGGCGGTGCACGAAGCGGCGGTCAGCGAGTTCGTGGGAGCCCCGGAGGAGCAGCGGATCTTCTGCGGCGTGGCCATCGGGCACGCCGACCTGGATCACCCGATCAACTCGCTCGTCTCCGACCGCGAGCCGCTCGACGTGTTCGCCCGCTTCGTCTGAGGTCGTGCATCGGTGCCTGGCACCGATGCACGACCTCAGCCTTCGACGCCGATGATGCGGATGGCGTCGGCGTGGCGGGCGGCGTCGGTGGGAGACAGCGTCGGGCCGAGTTCGACGATGAACGCGACGCCGTCCTGGTCGGCGAGCTCGTGGCGAGCCCACGTCGCGGCGATGCCGGTGTACGTGCCGCCCGAGATCCCGCCCATCGGCCAGTCGGTCAGCTCGGCATAGCGCTGTCGGATCCGACCTTCGCGACCCTGCGACGGGCTGATCACGAACAGGTCCTGGTGGTACCAGATCGTGACATCGGGGCGGAGCTGCTCGATGAGGTTGACGATGGCCTGGGTCTCGGGCTCGCTGGCCGGGCCCGTTCCGGCGTACTGACTGTCGCCGGGCACGCCGATCGGACCCCAGGAGTCGGGGAAGTTGCGGTTCAGATCGACGCCGTTCGCGTTCTGACGCACACCGGCTGCCTGGCCGTCGGGGTTCATCGAGTCGACCAGCCACAGCTCGACGCCGTCGGGGACGGTGTCGGAACGGAGATCGTCGAGGATCGCGGTGCCCGCCGCCTCGTCGCCGTGGATCGCACCGATCACGAGCACGCGTCGTCCGCCGGGTGTCCCGAATCGCTCGGCCACGATCGGCCGACCCTCCACCGACCGTCCGAGCCCCACGGCCGCGGCGTCGAAGTCGAGCGGGCCGGGCGAGTCGGGGATGGCGATCGTCGTGGTGGTCGTGGTGCTCGACGTGCTCGTGCTGGAGCTCGTGGTCGTGCTGGTGGTGCTCCTCGTGGTGCTCGACGAGCTCGTCGTGGTGACGCTGGTGGTGTCGCCGGTGCTGGTGGGGGAGGGCTCGCCGCTCGCACCGTCGGACGCGCACGCGGCCAGCGCGATCGTCGAGGCGACCATCACGACGATCGCGTGCGGCACGATCCCGGTTCGGCGTCGCATCGCGGCCTTACGGGGTGATCGCGTGGGCGCGCAGGTCGGCGAGATCGATGTACTCGAGCGTCGACATGTGGGTCGACTCGATCACCACCGGGCACGCCCGCCCGGCCTCGAGTGCCTCCCGCCAACGATCGGCGCACACGCACCACTGATCGCCCTCGGTCAAGCCGGCGAAGCCGTACTCGGGCATGGGCGTGGACAGGTCGTTGCCCTGCTCCTTGGAGTACGCCAGGAAGTCGTCGGTGACCCGGCAGCAGACGGTGTGCATGCCGGGATCGTCGCCCCGGTTCTCACAGCATCCGGAGCGGTAGAAGCCCGTGAGCGGATCGAACGAGCACGGCTGGAGCTCGGTGCCGAGCACGTTCAACTGCGTGGTCATCGCCCCATCCTGCCAGCCCGCGGAGCCCGATTGACGCTACCGTGGATAGGAAGAAGGGGAGGGCACAACGACGTGGCCGACATTCTGAGCGCTCTCGAAGCGCTGGCGACCGAGCGTCGTCCCGACGACGGCCTGCTCGGGTCGCTGCTTCCGGCGTACTACTCCGAACTGCCCGACGAGGACGCCGACGATCGCCGCCGCGACGACCTGTACGCGGCCGCCGCGACCCATCTCCACCTCGGTCGCCGACGTCGACCGGGGGAACACCTCGTGCAGATCCTGTCGCCCGACGTCGAACGCGACGGCTGGCATTCGCCCCGCTCGGTGCTGATGTTCGTCACCGACGACATCCCGTTCCTCGTCGACACCGTGCGCCTCGTGCTCGACCGTCACGACCTCGGGATCCACCTGCTGGTCCACCCGACGCTGATCGTGACGCGCGACCTCGACGGCGTGATCACCTCGGTCCGACCGGCCGGTCGGAGCATGCACGACGCCGAACCGGGATCCGACCCGAACGGAATGCCCGGCATCGTGGAGGCGTGGACGCAGATCGAGCTCGATCGCTGTCCGACCGACATCGCCGACATCGTCGAGCGTGAGGTGCTCGACGCGATCGCCGCGGTCCACCAGATGGTCGACGACTTCGACGAGATGCAGGCCCGACTGCTCGAGGTGGCCGACGGCGACCCTCTGCTCGTCTGGCTCGGCGTGGAGAACCTCGTGTTGCTCGGCGCCGCCACCTACCGGCGCACCGACGTCGGGCTCGCACTGATCGAGGGCAGCGGGCTCGGGCAGTTGCGGCCGGGGTCCGAGCTCGACGCCACGGTCATCGACCCACCGTCGCTGCCCGACGACGCCCGAGTGGTGATCGCTCGCACCGACGCGGCCGCCACCATCCATCGCCCCGCGCGGATGCTCTGCGTGTGCGTGCGACCGCCGGGCACGGGCCTCGAGTACCGGTTCGTCGGGCTGCTCGGCAGCGCGGCGTATCGCGAGAGCGTCTTCGCCATCCCGGTGCTCGCCGACCGCGCCACGGAGGTCCTCGAACTGTCGGGCGCACCGCTGCACAGTCACACCGGCCGGGCCATCAAGCACGTGGTCGAGACACTGCCGCGCGACCTGGTGTTCGAACTCGACTCCGACATCCTCGCCCAACTCGTCATCGACATCGTCGGGTTGCAGGAGCGCCGCATCGTGCGGGCCTTCGATGTCGCCGAACCCGTGGGGCCGTGGACCACGGTGCTCGTGTACGTGCCCCGCACACGGTTCACGGCGACCTTGCCCGACACGGTCGCCGCGCTCGTCGCCGAGCACTACGGCGGTGAGGTGCGCGACCCGGAGACCCTCGTCGGAACGAGTTCGCTCGCCCGCATCTCGATGAGCGTCCGTGCCGGCCGCGAGGTCGACCTCGAACGGCTCGGGCACGCCATCGACCGGATCTCGGAGACGTGGGACGAACAGGCGCGGCGTGCCGTCACCGACGCGCTCGGACCGATCGAGGGCGCGCGGGTGTTCGACCTGGTGGCCGGCTCGGCGACCGCCGAGTACCGGGCGCGTACCCGGCCCATCGAGGCCGTGGCCGACTTCCGCCAGGTCGCCGCGCTGATCGGTTCGTCGAGCACGATCGCCACGTCGTTCGGACGGGCGGTCGACGCCGAAGGGGACGACTGGCGCTTCCGCGTGTACTCCCGCGGACCCGGGGCAACGCTGGCCGAACTCGTGCCGATCCTCGGTCAGCTCGGGCTGCAGGCGGTCGAGGAGCATCCGGTCACCTTCGACATCGACGGCGAACCGGTCTCGCTCTACGAGATCGGAGTGCACGCGGGCCGCGACCACATCGACGAACTGCAGCGGATGGAACTCCGGCGGGCATTCGTCGGCCTCGTGCTCGGCACGATCGAACGCGACGAGTTGAACCATCTCATCCTCGACGGCGGGCTCGAGATCCGGCAGGTGGGCGTCCTGCGGCTCTACCACCGGTACCTGCGGCAGGTCGGGTTCCGGTTCAGCGCGGCATACACCGCCCACACGCTGGTGCGGCAGCCGGAGATCGCGCGCCTCCTCGTCGAACTGTTCGACGCCCGCTTCGACCCGGCGCGCGGCAGCGATGCCGTGGCGCGAGCAGCCGCGGCGGACGCCGTCAGGACCGTCCTCCTCGACCGTCTCGACTCGGTGCCATCACTCGACGAGGACCGGATCTGCCGCGCCCTGCTCACCCTGATCGACGCCACGGCCCGGACGAACGCCTTCCGGCCCCGCTGGCAGGTCGGCGACGAGATCGCCGTGAAGCTGCGGCCGAGTGACATCCCGTTCCTCCCCGAGCCGCGCCCGCGGTTCGAGATCTTCGTGTGCTCGCCGAAGGTCGAAGGTGTGCATCTGCGTGGCGGGCCGATCGCCCGTGGTGGACTGCGGTGGAGCGATCGGGCCGAGGACTTCCGCACGGAGGTCCTCGGGCTGATGAAGGCGCAGATGGTGAAGAACGCGGTGATCGTGCCCGTGGGCGCCAAGGGCGGGTTCGTGGTGAAGGGTGCGACGGCCCACGCCGCAGATCGCGACGCGGTGCGCGAGGAAGGCATCGACCGGTACCGGCGATTCGTACGGGCGCTGCTCGACGTGACCGACAACGTGGTCGATGGCGTCGTCGTGAATCCGGCCGACTGCGTCGTCCATGACGGGCCCGATCCATACCTGGTGGTGGCGGCCGACAAGGGCACCGCATCGTTCAGCGACATCGCCAACGAGATCGCCATCGAGCGCGGCTTCTGGCTCGGCGATGCGTTCGCCTCGGGTGGCAGCAATGGCTACGACCACAAGGAGATGGGGATCACCGCGCGCGGCGCCTGGGAGAGCGTGCGCCGGCACGGTCGTGTCCTCGGCCTCGACGTCGACCGCGACCCGATCACGGCGGTGGGCATCGGCGACATGTCGGGCGACGTGTTCGGCAACGGCATGTTGCTGTCGGACAACCTGCGGCTCGTCGCCGCGTTCGACCATCGTCACCTCTTCCTCGATCCCGACCCGCCGGGCCGAGCGGCGCACGCCGAACGCCGGCGCCTGTTCGATCTCCCGCGATCCAGTTGGGCCGATTACGACACGTCGCTGATCTCGCCCGGCGGCGGTGTGTACTCGCGGGCGCTGAAGTCGATCGTGATCACCGACGAGGTGCGCGGTGCCCTCGCGATCGACAAGGACATCGCCACGCTGCGCCCTGACGAGCTGATCTCCGCGATCCTGTGCGCGCCGGTCGACCTGTTCTGGAACGGCGGCATCGGCACGTACGTGAAGGCGTCGACCGAACCGCACGAGGCGGTCGGTGATCGGGCCAACGACGCGGTGCGCGTCGACGCGGCGCAGTTGCGTTGTCACATGGTGGGCGAGGGTGGGAATCTCGGCTTCACCCAGCTGGGTCGCACGGAGTACGCGCTCGCCGGAGGGCTCATCCACACCGATGCGATCGACAACTCGGCGGGCGTCGACTGCAGCGACCACGAGGTCAACATCAAGATCGCCCTCGACCAGCTGGTGCACGACGGGGAACTCACCTCGAAGCAGCGCAACGCACTGCTCGCCGACATGACCGATGACGTCGCCCGGCTCGTGCTGGAGAACAACCGGGGCCAGACACTCGCCCTGATGATCGCCCGCGAGCAGTCGCTGCGGATGGTGAACGTCCATGCGCGCTACCTCGAGTCCCTCGAGGCGGAGGGCCTCCTCGATCGGGAGCTGGAATTTCTCCCCAGCGACAAGCAGATCGCCGAGCGCCAGAGCGCCGGCAGCGGGCTGTCCACTCCCGAGTTCGCGGTGATGATCGCGTACACGAAGAACGCCGACATCACCGAGGTGCTCGAGACTGACCTGCCCGACGATCCGGCACTCGATTCGGAACTGCTCGGCTACTTCCCGTCCGCCCTGCGCGAGCGGTTCCCCGACACGCTGCGCGGGCATCGGTTGCGCCGGGAGATCATCACCACGTCGATGGTCAACACGATGGTCAACCTGGCCGGGATCAGCTTCGATCATCGGATGACCGAGGACACCGGCTCGACGGTCGCCGATGTGTTGCGCGCGTTCATGGCGGCCCGCCGGATCGTCGAACTCGACGACCAGTGGGACACGATCGAGGCGCTCGACCGGTCGGTGCCGCTCGACACGCAGATCAACCTGTTCCTGGAGGCACGTCGCTCGACGGAACGCGCGGCCGGGTGGCTGCTGCGCCATCGACCATTCTCGTTCGGGATCGACGTCGTGGTCGACGAGTTCGCCGCACCGATCGCCACCATCGCCGCGAACCTCGACCGCGTCGTCACCGGCCGCGTGGCGGCGGACATCGACGAGCGACGATCACGGGGCATCGAGGCGGGTGTCCCGGCCGAACTCGCGGCGCGTGCTGCACGCTGGCCGTGGATGCACCCTGGCTTCGACATCGTCGAGCTCGCACGGGCACAGGCCTGTTCGGTCGAGCACGCGATGACGGCCTACTGGTCGATGTTCGATGCATTCGACCTGTTCTGGCTGTGGGAGGGCATCGGCGCGCTCCCGCGTTCCGACCGCTGGCAGACCCAGGCGCGTTCCGCGTTGCGCGACGATTTCCTGGCGGTGCTGGCTGCACTGACCCGCAACGTGCTGGCGACCGCTGACGGGTCACCAGCGGACTGGATCGCCAACAACCAACGGTCGGTGGGCAAGGCGATCGCCATGCACACCGAGATCCGCCGCGCGGAGAGCTTCGATCTGACCACGCTGTCGGTGGCGTTGCGGCAGTTGCGCAACCTGACGCTCCTGGCGCGCTGAAGTCCGGACCCAGAATCACGACGAGTCCTCACCCAGCGCTGGCGCGACCGCAGATAGCGTCGGTCGGGTCATGGCCGAATCACCTCGCTACCGCTTCGCCCCGTCGCCCACCGGCTCGTTCCATGTCGGTGGGGCGCGCACGGCGCTGCACAACTGGGCCCTTGCCGGCCAGAGCGGCGGCACGTTCGTGCTGCGGATCGAGGACACCGACGAGGTCCGGAACCGTCCGGAGTGGACGCAGGGAATCGTCGATGCGCTCGCCTGGATCGGCATCTCCTCCGACGACGACCGCTTCGAGGGTCCCCACTTCCAGAGCGACCACGCGGGTGCCCACGTGGCGGCGGCGCACCGGCTGTTCGATCAGGGCGCCGCGTACTACTGCGACCTGACGGCCGACGAGATCCAGGCTCGCGTCAACGAGCGCGGGCTGTCCGGCTACGACGGGTACTCGCGTGATCGCGGTCTCGAGCCGGCGCCCGGACGGGTGCTGCGCTTCCGCGTGCCGGACGGCACGACGACGGTCGCTCGATCGGGTGCGCGGCGAGGTGCACTTCGAGAACTCGACCATCGAAGACTTCGTGCTCCTGCGCGGCAACGGCACGCCGATGTTCCTGCTCGCGAACGTCGTCGACGACATCGAGATGGGGATCACGCACGTCGTGCGCGCCGAGGAGCACCTCCCGAACACGCCCAAGCAACAGTTGTTGTGGAGCGCGCTGGGCCATGTTCCGCCGGTGTGGGGGCACGTGCCCGTGCTCGTGAACGAGCAACGCAAGAAGCTGTCCAAGCGGCGCGACAAGGTGGCGCTCGAGCAGTTCCGCGACGAGGGCTACCTCGCCGAGGCCATGGTCAACTACCTCATGACGCTCGGCTGGACGCCTCCCGGCGACGACGAGATCGTGTCGTGGAGCGACGTCGAGGCCGCGTTCCGGCTGGAGGACGTGACGCACTCGCCGGCGTTCTTCGACGTCAAGAAGCTCGCCGCCTTCAACGGCGAGTACATCCGGCGGATGCCGCTCGACGCGTTCGTCGAACGCGCCGCCGAGGAGTTGCCCGGCGAGTGGGATCGTGACCGGTTCGCGGCGATCGCACCGCACATCCAGGAGCGTCTCGTGACGTTCGCCGAGGTACCGGGCAAGGTCGACTTCCTGTTCTGGCCGACCGACGACGAGATCGTGTACGACGAGCCGTCGTGGGACAAGGCCTTCGCGCCCGAGTGGGCGGCGCCGCTGCTCGACGATGTCATTGCCGCGTACGTCGGCGTGGAGTGGAACGCCGAGGCGTTGAAGACCGCGCTCGAGCAGGCGATGGACGAATACGGATTGAAGCTCGGCAAGGCGCAGGCGCCTGTCCGCGTCGCGGTCACCGGACGGTCCGTCGGGCCGCCGCTGTTCGAATCACTCGAGGTGCTCGGACGAGCCGAGACGTTGCGTCGGTTCGAGCTCGCTCGTCGACGCGTCGGATCGCAGGCCGACGCCGAGGGATGAGCAGGGCCCGTGACGGACGACTTCGAGCTCGATCGTGAGCGCCGTGCCGAGGCGCAGCGGCTCTCCGATCTCCGACTCATCGAGGCGGTGGAGAAGCGGGGATCGGTGGGTGAGGATTTCGCCCGGACCCAGCAGACACCGGTCGTCGATCTGCCCCCGCCCGTCGTGCGCGGCGACGCGATCTCGGCCACGACCCCGACGGTCGCGCTCGACCGCACGCCGGCCGCTCCGGTCACTCCGGTTGCTCCCGCCGACCCGGTCGCTCCGGTCCGGATGACCCGCCGCCGGCGCCGGTGGCCGAGGGTGCTGAAGGTGCTCGCCGTCGCCTTCGCCGTCGTCGCCTCGTACTTCCTCGTCACGTTGTGGCAGGTGTGGTCGACCGGCCGTTCGGACGACGCGCAACCAGTGGACGCGATCGTCGTGATGGGTGCGGCGCAGTACGACGGACGGCCGTCGCCGCAGCTCCAAGCGCGACTCGATCATGTGGTCGAGCTCTGGCCCGACGGGCACGCCCCGTTGGTCGTGGTCACGGGCGGCAACCGCCCCGGGGATCGGTTCACCGAGGCCGAGGCGTCGGCGAGCTACCTCGAGGAAGCGGGAATCCCCGAATCGGCGATCCTGCAGGAGGGCGAGGGCACGTCGTCGTACGAATCGCTCGAGGGGGTCGAGGCGATGCTCGCGGCCCGTGGGCTCGACACGGTGCTGATCGTCACCGACCCGTACCACGCGCTGCGGAGCAGGTTGATCGCCGAGGAGGTCGGACTCTCGGCCGCCGTGTCGCCGACGCCCACCTCGGTCGTGACCGGGACGAAGGCGGTCCAGCGTCACCTCACTGAAGCGGCCGGTGTCGGCATCGGCCGGATCGTCGGGTTCGACCGCCTCGACGACCTCACCGACTGACCACGATCACGGCACATTTCGGAACGCGATACGGGGCGGTACACTCCTCGGCCGCACCGGTCCTCGGCGACGAGGGTCATCGCATCTTGGGGTGTGGTGTAATTGGCAACACAGCAGTTTCTGGTACTGTTATTAGGGGTTCAAGTCCTCTCACCCCAGCTCAGCGCATGTGCTTGCATGAGTTCAGCGCACGTGTTCGATCGGCGAATTTGATCGGCACGCTTGATCGGTTCACAGCCGGTCTGGTTCGCCATCGACGGTGATATCGTTCCCGATCGCTACTTGGCCCGTTCGTCTAGTGGCCTAGGACACCACCCTCTCAAGGTGGCGGCACGGGTTCGAATCCCGTACGGGCTGCAAAGAAAGTGCAGGTCAGAGGCCCTCTCCGGAGGGTCTCTTTCCATTTCCGGCCTCCGTTGCCCATGGTTTGCCCATGAACGACAATGGAGGTCAATCCCTCAAGGGATCGATGCGCCAACGGGGGTCGGCGTGGGAGTCAGGGTGTACCTGGGAGCCGACCCGGTGACCGGCCGACAGCGCTACGCCACCAAGACCGTGCGCGTCGGCAAGCGTGACGCGCAGCGGATGCTCAACGACATGGTCGTCGAGGCCGAGCGCTGCCTGACGGCGCGTACGACGGCGACGGTCGACGAGTTGCTCGACCGTTGGCTCGAGTTGGCCCGAACCGACCTCTCGCCGAAGACGACGCGGGAGGTGTCGGGCTACATCGAGCGCAACCTGCGGCCGGCGCTCGGCGACGTGAAGCTCAACAAGCTCACCGCCGCCTCGCTGGATCGCTACTACTGCTCGCTGCTCGTCGACGGCGGCCGTCGCGGACGGCCGCTCGCACAGGGGACGATCCGCCGCATTCACGGCATCCTCCGCCGGGTGCGAGGAGTAGTGGTCGCGTCCGAACCCCGGGTAGTGATCCGTGACGTCACGGGTTCTGCGTGCCAGTCATCAATCCGCCATCCTCATGAGCCCGTGGCGTCGTAGGCTGACATCGTGCGGTTTGACCGGATCTCCGTGGACCATCAGGTGATGGGGGGCGTCCCCTGCATCACCGGCACGCGCATCCCGGTGGCGACGGTCGTGTCGCTCGTGGCGGAGGGTTCGTCCGAGCAAGCGATCGTCGAGGCGTATCCGCAGCTCACGGCCGATGACGTTCGCGAAGCGTTGCGGTATGCGGCAGAGGCAGTCCGCGAGCGCGAGCTCCCGCTTCGAGCCGGTGCGTGAAGTTCCTCGTCGACGAGTGCCTCACACGTGACGTGGCTGAGCGACTCGCCGCAGCCGGCCTCGACGCCGTTCACGTCAGCGACATTGTCTGGGGAATCCCGGGTTGTCGTCCGTTGGATGCCGGCGAACTGTCGAACGCCACGGCGATCGAGGCCTTCACCGCGGTCCTGCTCCAGCTCAACGTCCGATACAAGACGCGGGTCGCACCCAAACTCACGGGAATCACTCTGGCTCCGCCCGTCGAGCGGTCGATCCTGTAGGTCCGTCAGATCAGGCGACGCCGAGGACCACGTTCGCCGTGGACGTGCCGGCGGATCGGACGCCGGCTCAGGTTGCGGCGACGAGGTCTCCGAACGAACGCTCGATGCAGTCGGCGTAGTGCGCCGGATCGGGCATCATCTCGCGACACGCGGTGAACGAGAGCACGAACTGCTCGTCATAGCTGCCGACGATGTTGATCAGCCCCATTCCGTCGACGGCCGGTCCGGCGCCGAAGCTGCACACACTGCGAGCCCCGGCGAAGTACAGCGGCTGACGTGGACCAGGCACGTTGGTGACGACCGTGTTGACCAGACTGGCCGACCCGCGCCGGGTGAACCTGCCCGCCAGCCTGGTGCCGACACCGATCAGCAGTCCCGGCGCCAATTGCGACAGCTCGGACAGGTTGCGGGCACCCACGGCCTGGGTGACTTCCTTGGAGCTCGCTGTCGACCGCTGCACGGCAGCCAGCCGTTCGACGGGATCGGCGACGTCGGTCGCCAGGCTGACGATCATCGCCGAGACCTGGTTGCCCAGATCGCTCTTCTCGGATTCGGTGCGCACCGAGACCGGCGTCATCGCGCGCAGCGACGCGGTCGGCAGTTCGCCAGCCTCTTCGAGGTACGTCGCGGAGCGCGCCTCCGATCACGGCCAGGGCGACATCGTTGACCGTCGCCCCTTCCACGAGGTTGCGCATCGGCTTGAGCTCGGCGAAGGGGAAGAACTTCGCGTCGAGGACACGATGCGCCGTGACCGGGCCGTTGAAGCGTGTGCCGGGTGCCATGCCGCCTGCGGGAGCATCGGATTGGTTGCGCATCATCGCCGCGGCACGACCCAGACCCGGCACGAGCCTGCCGGTCAGGCGCATGGCCCGGGCCGGGGTTCGCACACCGTTCAGCGCGGCCCGGCTGTAGAGCTCGAACGGTGACGGGTCGGGCTCGGGTCGCCACGGCGTGTCCGGTGGCGGTGGATCGAACACGTCCGGCGTCTGCGAGTGGATGGCGGTGATCATCTCGATGCCCGACTTGCCGTCGACGGCGGCGTGATGGATCTTCAGCACGAAGGCGAAGCCACCCTTCGGAACGCCGGCGACCTTGTCGAGGCCTTCGATGACGTACAGCTCCCACAGCGGCTTCGAGAGGTCGAGCGGGCGGGCGTGCAACCGGGCAGCCTGGATGCAGAACTGGCGCCAGTCGCCCGGCTTGGGCAGCGCGATGTGGCGCACGTGGTACTCGAGGTCGAACTCCTCGTCCTCCACCCAGTACGGGTGATCGAGGTCGGCGGGAACCCGCACCACCTTCTGACGGAAGGCCCTGGCCAGGTGCAACCTGGCCTCGAGGTGGGCCAGGATGCCCTTGAACGTCACCGATCCACCGGGCGCGGTGGAGGGGTCGTAGATGCTGATCGATGTGATGTGCGTCGGCGCGTGCGGCCGCTCGCTGTAGATGAACGACGCATCCTGTCCACTGAGCTGCTGCATGTGCGACCCCCTGACCTCGCGCCCCGAGGGAAGTCTGACAGATGTGCCGAGGAGTCGTTCGCAGGGACGGTCAGGCGGCGGGCGACGTGCTGCGGCGTTCGTGCCAGGTGGCCGGACGCGGGTACCAGGCCCGAGCCCACAACGGGGCCGAGAACGGCCGCCAATCGCCCTCTGGCTGCGACAGGCGATCGAGGATGGCCAGGACGATGGCGGGGTTGACACCCATGCCGACGTGCGACCCGCGCACCTCGATGTTCTCGGTGTGCTCGCGCACCTCATCGATGCACGTCTGCCACGGCGCGACGCCGTCGGTACGCGAATAGAACGACGAGGCGGGTACCTGCAGCGGCGGACGGTCCTGCTCGCGCAGGTGCATCAGTGACAAGTCGCCGTCGTGCAGGTGCTGCACCTGCTGCCACAAGCCCGTCGCACGCACTGCGATCGCCCTCGACCATTCGGTACGGGCTGCCGAGCGTGATCACCTGTCGAACAGTGTGGGGCGACTCTCGGGCGAGCAACCGGGCGTAGATGCCGCCAAGGCTCTGGCCGATCAGCGTGACCGTTCGTCCGTGCCGCTCGTGCAACTCGGCGAGTCGGTCCCGCATGCCGTCCACAGCACGGGCAGTGGGTCCGATGTTCCGCCCCAACCCCCAGGCATGCACCCAGTACCCCTGGCCTCGCAACGCCCAGCGGAGCGGAGTCGTCGATTGATCGCTGGCCCCGAACCCCGGCAGGATCAGCACAGGATGCTGATCGCCGGCACCCAGTGTGCGCAGCAACGGCCGAAGGCACAAGAACGCGGTGGTCTCCAACGGGAGCCACATCGCCTCCATCGCCTGCAGTGCAGGTGTGGGTGGCCGGACGGGATGAGCGCTCGCTCATGAACGCACGCTAGCCACGCCTGCTTCCCTCACCGAATCCGCGACGACCAGCCCGGCGTTCGGTGACGCTCGAGGGTTGTTACCGCCGCTGATCCGGAATTCTGGCATCAGTTGGACCACGGGCTGCGTGGACGGGCCAGTCGGTCGCCGTCGACGCGGAGGTCCACCCGTTCATTGAAGAAGCAGATCATGTCCTTGACCAACGTGGCGTAGTTGTGGGGGTCCTCGTAGCTCCACGCCACGTCGGCCACCACCGTGTCGTTCACGTGCGCCGACCAATACCGGGCCTGTCCCTTGTAGGCACAGACCGAGGCAGTGTCGGTCGGGACGAGCAGTTCCATTCGTACGTCCTCGCGTGGCAGGTAGTAACGGGTCGGCAGGTAGGTCTCGAAGAGCATCACTGGCCGCGTCGAGTCGGCGACGACGGTTCCACCGATCTCGACTTCGACACGGCGAGAGCTTCGCCTCGTGTCAACCGTCTTGAACGGGTCGCGGGCGTGGCCGACGAGCACCTCGTCCTCCTCACGCCACTCGTCGAAGGCGTCGAAGTCCACGATGACGTAGCCGTCGAAATCCGCGTCCGCCGGCGCGAACGCCGCTGCGGGCAGCGTGCGCCTGCCGGCGATGATGTCGAACGAGGCGCCGTCGATCGAGTGTGCTGTGAAGCCAGTGCTCGGATCGAGCACCGGCGGTCCGTCTCCCAGGCTGACGGGGTGTTCCTCAGCGTTGTCCTGTTCGACCGCGACCAAGGCACCATCGATGTCACGGACCGGAACGGCGAACGACGGCACAACTCGCCGGGGCTCCCACACGATTCGCGCCCGAGTCGAATCCACGGTGCTCACGCCATCGACGAAGGCTCGGATGCGCTTCGCTTCGGGGTGCCAGCGGAGCTCGGCAAGAGCGGCGAACTCGTGGTCGGCGAACCGGAGGGCCATGACTCGACTCTTGCCCGGCAGAGCCGAGACTGTCAACCGTTCGGCGCCGACCTTCAGCAGCGGCACGTCGCCCGTTGCATCTTCACCGAGCATCCTGCCGGCGCGGCGGATCGAACCTCGCGTGCCGCTCACACAACGCGTCCGTCCCGGACGCGCCGAGGAGACCCCGGACGGTGCCGCCGGCCAAGTGGAGGTCGAGGAATCGCGTCGGGTACGGTTCGCGCCCGGACGCGGGCGCACGCAGGGAGGGCAAATGGCCGACGGAATCTCGTGGGAGGACGCGCCGAGGGCGCTCGAAGCTCCGGGCGTCGATATTCGACGAGTTGATCACGGCGACCTCGCGATGTGCCTCATCCGCCTGGCCAAGGGGGTCGACACGCGGCCGCTGTTCAAGGGACTGCCCGACGACGAGTGCCAATGCGATCACTGGGGTTACATCATCAGCGGCACGATGCTCGTCCGGACCAGCGACGGTGAGCGGACCTACGACGCTGGCGAGACGTACTTCTGGCCGCCCGGCCACAATCTCGAGGCACGGACCGACGCGGTGTATCTGGAGTTCTCGCCGTCGGACCAGTACGACGAACTGATGGCGCACTGCCGCGCGGGTGATGGGTTCGATGTGAGCGGCATCGTGCTCTGACATTTCTCCCACTGGTTCGACACGTGATGTCCGTGTCGGTGCCGTCTGTGTCTGCGGGTGACCGTCAGTCGACGGCGTGATCGGGCACCCAGTTCCCGTGCGCTCCGTACGGGACCCGCCGAGGCACATGGACCGTCGCCAGCGGCGGTGCCGAGAAGTTCTGGGCGTCGATGATCAGCAGCCGTGACTCGTCGGAGTTGGTGTCGTGGTCGAGACAGAGGACCCAACCCTCGTCCTCCCCGGCATCGGGTGACGACGGAACGAAGACGGGCTCGGCGCCTCGCACGCCGTCGCCCAGGTGATGCTCGTCGCACGAACCCGTCCGGAGGTCGTACTTCCAGAGCGCGGACCCGTACACCGGTTCTTCGCTGACCCCCTCGCCTGCCATCGCCATCAGGTAGCCGTATCGCGCGTCGAGCCCGACGAGCCGATCGTCGACGCGCCCGAAGTCGCCCGGCCGATCGTCGATCTGCTCCTCGGAGACGGTGCCGGCGGCGAGGTCGATCGTCCAACGCCACAGGCGGCCGACCTGGGCGTAGTCGTCGCTGCTGGAGCCGAACGCCTCCGGCTGGCGCGAGACGTGCAGCACCAGCGTGTCGCCGTCCTCATGGGCATTCACGGGATGGAACACGTAGCACGGGTCGATGTCGAACCAGCGGATGTCGGCGTTGGTGCCATGCCTCGGCAGGACGCCGAGGCGCGCGCCGGCGTCGCGGTCGAACTTGAACGGCAGGCCGGTGTCGAGTGCAGCAAGGTCGAAACACACCGGCAGGTCCATGAAGATGACGTAGTGCTCGGTGACGTTGAAGTCGTGCATCATCACCATGTTCGGGATCTCGATCCCGTCGAGTTGTTGCACCTGGCCGTCGGGGCTCACCCGGATGTAGTGGAGGTACGGCGGCTCAGGGCTGAGGTAGCTGAACGCGATGAGTTCACCCGTGATCGGACACACCTTGGGATGAGCGGTCATCGACGTGGTGAGCGCCCCGCCGAAGTTCTCGTAGCCGATCGTGTTCAGTTCGGCGTCGATCTGCCAGGGCCAGTGCCCTTCTTCCAGACAGAGGATCTTCTTGTTGTGCGTGACGATGTGGGTGTTCCCGGTGCCGCGGGTCAGGTCGCCCATCGACGCCATCGGATCGTCGCCGACGGGGTCGGTGATGTTCGGGGTCTGCACGAACCGGTTGCGGTACCACTCGGCGCGCCCGCCGGCGAGACGTACCCCGTGCACCATGCCGTCGCCGAAGAACCAGTGGTCGGACGATCCCGACGCCGGGTTCGGCCCGGTGCGGAGGTAGACCCCTTCGAGTTCGGTCGGAATCGTGCCGTCGACGCGGAGGTCGGCGTCGGTTCGTTCGTCGAGCACGGGCGCCCAGTTGCCACGGAGATGCCATGGTCGAGTCGCCTGCGTTGTCGTGTCGAGCGTGGTCATGTGACGAACGTAACACCGTTCGGGCATCAAATTTACCATGAGTAGGTTTTCCGCTCGATACGACCCGGCACCCGATCGCGGTTGGTACCGTCGAGCTTCGTGACCCCTGGCGCGAGCAACGTTCCCGCGACCATTCCTCGGCGCCGACCCGGCCGCCCCAAGGGCGGCCAGATCGTCGCTGATCGGGCCACGATCCTCGCCGCTGCAGTCTCCGTCATCCGCCGTCAGGGACCCGATGCGACGATGGACGACATCGCCGCCGGAGCCTCCGTGACCAAACCGATCCTCTACCGCACGATCGGCGACAAGGCAGCGTTGATGAACGCCCTGTCCGAGTCGTTGGTCGACGAGATCGACCGTGCCGTGGCGGCTGGCACGAAGAGCGAAGGAGACCCGCGTCGCGCCTTCGAGTCGGCGATCCGCTGCTACGTCGAAGCGGTCGAGGCAGACCGCAATCTGTTCTTGTTCGTCAACGCCGGTGCTCCCGGCACCGACCCGTTCCGCCGTCTCGTCGACCGATCGGCGGCGTCGATGATCGAGCTGTTCGGCGACGTCCGCGAGCGGGCCGGTCTCGGGCGTGACGGTGCCAGAACATGGGCATGGGCCATCGTCGGCGCGTTGCAGGTCGTGACGATCATGTGGGTGCGCGACGATCATCGCGACGTCGATCAGATCGTCACCGACGTGAGCCAACTGTTCTGGTCGGGCGTCGGTCCGACCCTGGCCGGACCGACGCGCTCAGCGCGGAACCGTGCTCCGCGGACCTGAATCTGCACGCGATTCCCTGCCACCGACCCGGAATCGGTCTGTCGGTTCAGCCCTGCTCGGCGGGCGGGGAGTACACCCATCTCGGGTCCGGCGCGACCCCGGTGAGGATCGCATTCACCGCTTCCGCGGGGCGGACGCAGATCTCCCGGTACGTCACATCGGTCAGCCCTGCGACGTGGGGCGTCACGAGCACACGCCGGTCGGACCACAGCGGGTCGTCGCCGCGCGGCGGTTCCGGGTCCCAGACGTCGGTGGCGTAGCCACCCAGTGAGTTGCGGGCGAGCGCGTCGGCGAGGGCGGCATGATCCACGACCGCTCCCCTCGACGTGTTCACCAACAGTGCGCCCGGCTTCATCGCGTCGAACTGCGCCTCGCCGATCATCGATCGTGTCGAGTCGCTCAGCGGAACGCACAGCTGCACGACGTCGGATGTGGCGAGGAGTTCGTCGAGACCGACCCGCTCCACGTCGGCGCCTGGATCCCGACGTGTCGCACAGACCACGTCCATGTCGAGCATCCGTCCGAACGCGGCCAGTTTCGTTCCGATGGCACCGAGACCGACCACCCCCATCCGCTTGCCACGCAGCTCGGTGCTCTCGAAGCCGTCACGCACGTTCCAGTGCCCGGCTTTGACCGCCGTGTCGACCTCCACCACCCGTCGCGCCAGGGCCAACATCAACATGAGGGCGTGTTCCGCAACCGCTGACGTGGTGAGCCCCGGCGCGTGGACCACCGCCACGCCGGTCGTTGCGGCGGCCTTCGTGTCGACGTTGTCGAGGCCGGCTCCACAACGTGCCACCACGACCAGATCCGGCAGCGCCGCGATCAACTCCCGATCCACCTGTCCGCGTCCGCGGGTCACGACCGCGCGTACACCAGCGCCCGTACGAGCGTGGATCGAAGGCAGCGAGATCCTCGACCAGCTCCACGGCGTCCGCCGCCTCGAGGATGCGCTGCGCGTCGGGATGCACCGATTCGAGGAGGAGGATCACGGGGCGCTGGTCACCGTGACCGGCCGGTCTCGTTGTACGTCTCGTTGGACGTCTCATTGGACTGGGCGTCGACGAAGTCGAGCTCGAAGATCGCGTCGTCGACGGGTTGGTCGGCAACACACGAGAGTTCGATGAGGTTCCCGGACGGATCACGCACGAACGCCTGCATCACCCCACTCGGTAGCCGGCACACCTTGCCCCACGTCGCCGTGTCGATGAGGTCGTGTTCCCGCGCCCGCTGGAACACGCCGTTGAAGTCGTCGAGCCGAAGGCAGAAGTGCGACCGCTGCGGGTGCACGTCGGCGAGCTCGTTGACGTGGATCTGCTGGGAATCGCCGACTCCGTAGAACTGCGCCGGAAAGCCGAGTTCCGGCGTCGGTGCACGCTCCAGCCCGAGCACCTCGGTGTAGAACGCGTCGGCGGCAGCGAGGTCGTCGACCATCACGTTCACGTGTTGGATGGAGAGTCCGTCACTCATCAGCTCACCTCGTACTCGTCGAGAAAATCAGATCGTGGTGTCACACCGAAGCCGGGCTCTCGTCGGCGCGCTGACCAGCCCGTCGACGACCTGTGGTGCTCGTTCCGGCATGTCTCGCAACAGCGGGTTCCCGCCGAGCGAGTACTCGATGGTACGCGCCGCGGAACTGGCGAAGGCAAGGCTGACGCCGGCGTTGAACGACAGTGCCGAGCCCCAGCAGTGCGGTGCGAGCTCGAGCTGGTGGGCCTCGGCCAGGGCGGCGATCCGTCGTCCCTCGGACGGACCACCACAGATCGCAAGGTCCGGCTGGAGGACGTCGACCGTCTCGCGTTCGATGAGGTCGCGGAAGTCGAAGCGGGTGAATTCGCTCTCGCCCGCGGCGATCGGGATGTGGGTCGACGCGCGCACCCGCCGTGCACCCGCATGGTCGTCGGCGTTCACCGGTTCCTCGAACCATCGCAGCCCGAGGTCGGCGACATCGGCGGCGAAGCGCATCGCGTCCGGCGCGCTGTACGTGCCGTGGGCGTCGACCATCAGACCGACGCCGGGACCGAGCGCACTGCGGGCAGCGCGGACGCGTTCCACGCTGGTCGCCACGTCGCCGTCCATGACGCCGACGCGCATCTTGACGCTCCCGAACCCCTGCGCCACGTAGCCGAGGAGCTGCTCGCCGATCGCGGCCGCATCGGCCCACCCACCGCTCGCGTAGGCGGGGAGCGTGTCGGTGCGCGGCCCGCCCCACAGGTCCACGACCGGTACGTCGAGCGACTTGCCGAGCAGGTCCCACAGGGCCATGTCGATACCGCTCATCGCGCTGACCGCGAGACCTCGACGCCCGAGCACCGGAAAGGCTCGTCCATGCTCGAACGCGTAGCCCGCCCTCGAACCGTTGTACATCGTGTCCCACGCGGCCGTGAGGCGCCGCGCATCCTGCCCGACGAGCGCAGGGCCGAGGTCGTCCCGGACCGTCGCCACCACCGAACGACAGCCGCCGGAGCTGCCGACGCCGGCCTTGGCCTCCCCCCAACCGACGAGGCCGTCATCGACCTCGATGCGCACGATCGTGGTGTCGAAGCTGGTGATCCTGCCGAAGTCGGACACGTGCTGTTGGTCGACCGGGATCGGACAGCGCAACCAGGTGGCGCGTACGTCACGGATCAGCATCGTTGCACCGGATCGCGGGTCAGATCAGCGGGAGCAGGGTCGTCGCGCACTTCTCGACGAGCATGTCGTAGAAGCCCTCCGACAGCAGGCTGCTGCCGTGGTCGATGATGAACTGGAGCTCCTCGGGGCTGATGTCGACGGGGTTGGTCTCGATCGCGTCGGGGAACTTGTTGGCCGGCGTGCGGTCGATGGGTGCGACGAATTCCACGGTGAGTGCACCGTCGTAGCCGACGTCCTGCAACGTCCCCACGATCGCCGCCCAGTCGAGCTGGCCCATGCCGCATGCCATCCGGTTGTTGTCGGCGACATGGAAGTCGACGAGCCGGTCGCCGACGTCGCGGATCGCCTGGTAGAAGTCGATCTCCTCGATGTTCATGTGGAACGCGTCGAGGCAGACGCCGACGTCCGGGGCTACGGCGTTGGCCAGGGCCAGAGCCTGGTCGCCCCGGTTGATGAAGTACGTCTCGAAGCGGTTGAGCCCTTCGATCGCGATGCGGACGCCGGACGCGCTGGCGAGTTCGTGGACCTCCTTCAACCCGTCGACGCACCAGCCCCACTCCTCGTCGGGCGTGCCGTCCGGAACGACCTTGCCGACCGTGGCGGGCACGATGGTGATCTCCTGGCCGTCGAGCTCCTTGACCATCGTGACCACGTCCTTCATGTACTGGACCGTCGCCGCCCGTTGCTGTTCGTCCTTGGCGCAGAGATTCCGATCGCCGAGCGTCAGCGTGACCGCTCCCCAGCACGACAGCTTGTAGTCGTCGAGCAGCTTGCGGACGTCCTTGGTGTCGTACTGGTCGGGCTCACCCTTGATCTCGATGCTGCCGTACCCGCATCGGGCGAGTCGCGCCAGCGTGACCTCCAGCGGCTCCGACCGCATCCAGTTGTGCATTGACAGGTGCATGTTCCCCTCCTCGTTCTTCGTGTGATGTTGATGATCGGTGTTGATGCTTGGTGTTCGGTTGACGGCTGCGTTCAGCGGCGCAGCGAGGCCCACGGTTCTTCGGTCGCGACGTCGACGGTCTCGTAGCCCCCGGGTCCGTGGCTGGGCCCGAGCACGACCCAGAGCCGAGCGGTCTCGGCCGCGTCGGGGTCGACGAAGGTGGCGTGGACCTTGCCGAACGGGATGAAGGCCGTGTCGCCGGCGGTCAGCACCTTGCGTTCCTCGCCCACCCACTGCTCGATCGTTCCGGCGCGCAGGAGGAGCACCTCCTCCTGATTCGGGTGACGGTGGAAGTCGTGGCCCTGGCCGGGTCTGATCTTGACGTCGAGCACGCACAGCCGTTCCCCCTCGGGGACGTTGGCCGGACGGACGACCCACCCGAGATCACCCCAGTCGAGTTCCTCCCACTCGACATCTTCCACACAGACGAAACACATCAGTGGTCTCCTTTGCTCGTACGGTCGTTGGACATCAGGTCGCCGGACATCAGGTTGAACGTCATCAGAACGTGATCGCCTTGAACGCTTCGGTCTGCGCAGTGAGGGCGAGTTCGGTCGGAAGGCGCTCCATGCTCGATGCGCCGTAGAACCCGTGGATGGCGGCACATCGCTGCAGCACGTACGTGGCGTCGTCCGGGGTGGCGATCGGCCCGCCGTGGCACAGCACGATCACGTCGGATCGCACCGAACGCGCTGCATCCGCCCACGCGTCGATGCGTTCGACGCAGTCGTCGAGTGTCAGCGCCGTCTCCGCCCCGATCGACCCGCCAGTCGTCAGGCCCATGTGGCACACGATGATGTCGGCCCCCGCCTCGGTCATCGCCACAGCGTCGGCCACGCTGAACACGTAGGGGGTGGTCAACAAGTCGAGCGACGACGCTTCGGCGATCATCGCCACCTCGAGCGCGTAACTCATCCCGGTCTCTTCGAGGTTCTGCCGGAACACCCCGTCGATCAGCCCGACGGTCGGAAAGTTCTGGACCCCGGCGAAGCCCAGCCGGGCGAGTTCCGGGAGAAAGACCTCGGGCCGGTAGAACGGATCCGTGCCGTTGACACCGGCGAGCACGGGTGTGTGTTTGACGACGGGGAGCACTTCTCGGGCCATGTCGACCACGATCTCGTTGGCGTTGCCGTACGCCAGGAGGCCGGCGAGTGATCCGCGTCCGGCCATCCGGTAGCGCCCGGAGTTGTAGATGACGATGAGGTCGATGCCACCGTCCTCCTCACACTTGGCCGACAGCCCCGTACCGGCGCCACCGCCGACGATGGGCACACGACGTTCGATCATCCCGTGGAATCGCTCGAGGATCTCGCGCCGTGTCGGAGCCATCACTGTGCTCCGGCCGCGGTGCGCATGACGTCGTCGAATGCCGCGAGTACCGCTTCGACGAACGTCTCGTCGTTGATGTTGGCGGCCACACGGCTCACCGTGCGGTCCTCCGTCTGCATCACGTTGGCTTCGATCGTGGCGAACAGGGCCTCGTCGGCCTCCGGGTCGTGGAACGGTTGACCCGGTGCATCGATCATCGACACACCCCCTTCGGGCAGCAGGAACCGGACGGGCCCGTGACAGGCGTTGAGCTTGTCGGCGATGAACTCGCCGATGGCGACGTTCTCCGCCGCGGTCGTGCGCATGAGCGTGACCTGGGGATTGTGCACGTGCAGGTTCCGTTTGGCGAAGCCCGCCGGCACCGTGTCGAGGGCACCGAAATTGACCATGTCGACGGCGCCGACGGAACCGACGTAGGGCACTCCCGTGCGGGCGATCGCACCGATGCGGTCGGACCCGGCCGAGAACACGCCGCCCGCGACGTGATCGGCGACCTCGGTGGTGGTCATGTCGAGGACCCCGACGATCATTCCCGAGTCGACCAGCTTCTCCATCGACTGCCCGCCGGTGCCGGTGGCGTGGAACACCAACGGATCGAACCGGCCGGCCAGCTCAGCGGCGAGGCGCGTCACCAGGGGAGTGGTGACACCGAACATCGTCAATCCGATCGGTGGGAGGTCATCCCGGCTGGCCGGTATCGGGTTGGCGACCATGCCGGCCATCGCGTTGGCCGCGTTGCCGAGCACGTGCCGCGAGATGCGGTTGAGGCCGGCGACGTCGGTGACCGAGTACATCATGGCGATGTCGGAGGGACCGACGTACGGGGCGACGTTCGACGATGCCACGGTCGACACCATCAGCTTGGGGACCCCGACAGGGAGCGCCCGCATGGCAGGTGTGACGAGCGCGGTGCCCCCCGATCCGCCTGCGCCGATGATGCCGGCGAGCTCCCCGGCGTGGGCGACCACGTATCTCGTCAGCGCCTCCGACATCGCCGCGACCGCTTCGCCCCGGTCCGATGACCGGACCGCCTCGGCGCCGTCGGGGTGGTGTGCGGCGACGTCATCGGGCGTGACGTCGGCGGTCGACTCGTGTCCGGTGGTCCCGACGTCGACGAAGATCGCCTCCGTGCCGGCGGCGCGGATGACGTTGGCGATGTACTCGAGTTCGGCGTGTTTGGTGTCACCCGTCCCGACGACGAACACCGCGGTCATGACGTCAGCTCCGGTAGGCCTGCCGGCCGACGCCCTGAACGGGGATGCCCTGAGCGGCGAGCACGTCGTGCTGCAGGGCGTACATGTCGGCGGCTGCCCGGTCGATGTGGCGGGTGAACGAGATCGAGGCGGCGAGGATCGGTTGGAGCAGGTCACGGTCCTGCACCCGTGCGGGCGAGTACTCGTGCTCGACGATCAGCGGCGTCGTGGCGAAGTCCATGTCGAGCAGCTCGCGTGCCGCCAACTGGTGATCGAGCCAGTCGAC
Source organism: Ilumatobacteraceae bacterium (assembly GCA_963801795.1). Taxonomy (GTDB): domain Bacteria; phylum Actinomycetota; class Acidimicrobiia; order Acidimicrobiales; family Ilumatobacteraceae; genus Sva-07. The sequence goes on along the minus strand of CAWDFZ010000007.1, from coordinate 371,827 downwards.
ACTCCGGTTCTGCAGGTAGGCGAGCGGGTCGTGGCGTGCGGTGCCCGGCAGCTCGTGTTCGCAGAGCACGGTCTGCTTCTTCCACGAGTTGGCGAGGTCCGCTGGGTTGCTCGACACCGCCCCGTCGACCCAGTCACCCCGGTTGACCGTCTGCCCGCCGTACCCCCAACCGGCGACGCCCTTGGAGTCGACCACCTGGCCCTTGACGTGCATCCCTGCGATCAGGAACTCGTAGCCCTCGTCCTTCAGGTACTGGAAGATCGAGCGGGTGTCCTGACCCATGAGGATGGCGTGGGACGGGTCGTAGTGGATCCGGAACTGGTCGCCGACACCGTTGCGCTCGCAGATCTGGTGCAACGCGATCCACGTCCCGGGCGTGTACCCGATGTTGTTGTGGAAGTTGTCGCCAGGTGTCCACCCCGGCATCGGGCACTGCTCGACCCGGTATTGCAGCCCGCGGTCCTTGGCCGACTTCAGGAGCGGCACGAACGTGTTCTCGAACTCGATCAGGTTCTGGTCCATCGACTTCGTCTGGTCGCGCCCGACGAATCCGCAGACGGCGCGGACGCCCAACAGCTCGGCGGCGTCCATCGTCGACATCATGAAGTCGACCTTCTGCTGACGGATGGCGGGGTCGTCGTGCAGCATGTTGTCGAAGTAGGCGACGTCGGCGATCTCCACGCCCGTCGCCCGCACCGCCGCCAGCACACGAGCGGCACGGTCCTTGTCGAACGGTTGGCGCAGGTCGAGGGTATTGGCCACCGGGTCGAGCATCGCTTCGGCCGGGATGTCCGAGAGGTCGGGGTGGATCGCGGCCGACAGTTCGATGCAGTCGGCTCCGACGGCACTGGCGAAGTCGAGCCATTCCTCGACGGCGAGATCGGGGTCCGGATCCCGTCGTTCGCGTGGCGTCAGCTCCTGGAGGGCTGCGGTGAGTACGCCGACCGACATGTAGACGGGCTCGAATGGTTGGGCAGGCACGGCAAGCTCCTTCGACTGGATTGCTACGGATGGGCGGGGATCACGACGGGCTGATGGTGACGGGACGGTGGGTGCGGGCGGATTCGATTGCAGCGTGGAGGACGCGCTGGGTCTTCAGGGCGTCGGCGAAGTCGGGCATCGGGACGACCGGTGTCCCGCCGCCGATCATCGTGAGGATGTCGGCCGCCTGATTGACGAAGCTGTGCTCGTAGCCGAGGCCATGGCTGTCGGGCCACCACGCAGCCGCGTAGGGATGGCCATCGCCTCCCCGGGTGACGTCGATCGTCGTCCAACCGGCGGCGCGCCCGTCGCCGGACGCGTCGTAGTACCCGAGTTCGTTCATCCGCTCGAAGTTGAACTTGAGGGCGCCGCGCTCACCGTGGATCTCGAACCGGTTCTCGTTGTGGAAGCCGGTGGCCAGGCGTGTCGCCTCGAACGTCGCGATGCCGCCACCGCTCAGCCGGGCCAGGAATGCGACCGCGTCGTCCACGGTGCTCGCCCCCATCGCCGCTCCGGTGACCGCACCCGATCCGGCGATCTCACCACCCGCGTCCGCGCCGAGCACCGCACGCTCCTCGACGAAGGTCTGCTCGATCGCACCTTCCACCGAGCTGATCTCCTCGCCGGTGACGAAGCGGACCGCGTCGATGATGTGGGCGTTCAGGTCGCCGTGCGCACCCGACCCTGCAACATCGCCCTGGAACCGCCAGAGCAGCGGTGTCGACGGGCCGCCCCAACTCTGCAGGTAGACGGCGCGAGCGTGATACACCCGACCCAGGGCCCCCGAGGCCACCAGCTGGTGGGCGAGCGCCACGGCGGGGACGCGCCGGTAGTTGTACCAGACGAACGTCTGACCTACGGCGGCTGCGGCGGCTGCGGCCATCGTCTCGGCGTCTGCCAGCGTGCCTGCGAGCGGCTTCTCGCAGGCGACGTGCTTGCCGGCCTCGAGCGCGGCGATCGCCTGTTCGGCGTGGACGTTGTTCGGCGTGCCGATGTCGACCAGGTCGATGGCATCGTCGGTGACGCCGCTGCGCCAGTCGACGGTGGCGTTGAGCCATCCCCAGCGTTCGGCGAACGCCGCCAGTTCCTCCGCGTTCCGACCGACGACGGTGTGCATCACCGGTCGCGGCTCGGCGTCGAAGAACCGCGAGACGTTGAGCCACGCGTTGGAATGGGCGCGGCCCATGAACTTCGATCCGACGAGGGCGACATTGATCGTGCGTGTCATGCGTCCACTCCGTTCATGCATCTACTCCGAGGTATTGGCGTTGCAGTTCGGCGTTCTCGGCGAGTTCGCCGGCGGTCGTCTCGTGTTCGATGCGTCCCGACACCATGATCAGCTGGCGTTGTGCCATCGACGTGGCCGCCCGCAGGTTCTGCTCGACGATCAGCACGGCGCTGCCCTCGCTGACGAGCTGGTGCACCACCCGGATGAGATCATCCACGATGGTCGGTGCGAGCCCCTCGGAGGGCTCGTCCATCAGATACAGCGACGCGTTGAGGAGCAGGGCGCGGCCGACGGCCAGCATCTGCTGTTCGCCACCGGAGAGTTGTGCCCCGCCGTGCTTACGTCGCTCCGCGAGTCGCGGGAACAGTTCGTACACCGCGGCGGGTGTCCACCGCTTGCCTCGCGTTCCCTTGGCGAGCATGGCGAGGTGTTCGTCGACGCTCAGCGAGGGGAACAGCCGTCGGCCCTGCGGTATGTAGGCGATGCCGCGGCGGGCGACCTGCTCCGGGTTCAGCCCGTCGATCCGGTCGCCGGCGAACGTGACCTCGCCGGCCGAGGACTTCAGCAGGCCCATCAACGTGTTGCACAGGGTGGTCTTGCCCATGCCGTTGCGACCGACGATCGTGACCGATTCGTGGCCCATCGAGAAACTGAGGTGTTCGAGCACCTGGGATGCGCCGTAGCCGGCGCAGAGCCCGTCGATACGGAGCAGTTCGTCAGCCATCAGCCGCCCGCCTGGCCCAGATAGATGGCGTGCACCAGGTCGTTGTGGCGGATCTCGTCGGGGTTGCCGCTGGCGACCACCTTGCCGTCGGCCATCACCACCACACGATCGGCGACCTTCAGCGCGACGTCCATGTCGTGCTCGATGAGCAACAACGTCGTCGAGCGAGGAAGCGTTTCGAGCAGCTCGATCAACCGCTCGCGCTCACCCCGGGACAAGCCGGACGCCGGCTCGTCGAGCATGATCAAATCCGGGTCGGTGACGAGCGCGACGCCGATCTCGAGTTGGCGTTGCTGGCCGTGGGACAGGTCGCCGACCACGTGATCCAGTTGATTGCGGAGCCAGACACGTTCGCCAGCGCGGCGCGCCTGTTCGCGCATCCTCGCGTCGTCGCTGTTCCTCCACAACGCCAGGTGGCGCCTGACCTTGCCCGTCTGGGCGAGGTACAGGTTGTCCTCGACGGTGAGGCCGCTCAGCAGCCTGGTCTTCTGGTACGTCCGGGCCACGCCGAGCTGCGGTCGCAGGCGCGACGGCAGCGACGTGCAATCGATGGTCTTGATCAGCACCCTCCCTTCGGTGGGGGAGATGTCGCCGGCGATGACGTTGAACAGGGTGGTCTTCCCCGCTCCGTTCGGCCCGAGCACGGCCAGCCGTTCACCCCGGACGACGTCGAGGTCGACGCCACCCAGGGCCCGCAGGCCCCCGAACGACACGGCCACCGATTCGAGTCGCAGCAGAGGAGGAGCCTGCGACTCGATGCGTGGGGATGTGTCGTTCGGGGACATCTGCGTTCCGGACTGCGCTGCTACGGCTCGATCAGCGCTGCGGCACGCCGTCGACGACGGGAATCAGATTGCCCTGCCATGGGAGTTCCTTTTCCTCGCACGGTGTGTTGTCCCGCTCGGGCGGGTCCGTCTCGCTGGAGTAGGTGCCCCCGAAGGTCTGGTCGACGCCGGGGACGATGTACTTCGTTTCCTGGACGACCTCGCCCGTCTCCTCGTCGAGGACGAGCTGAGCGACGAAGGTGTCGATGATGCCGTGGCGGTTCTCGTCGAGTGTGACGGGGCCGTACGGCACGTCGAGCTCGAGGCCGGCGAGCGCTGCCTGCAGCGCTTCGGGGTCGACGCTGCCGGTCTCGGTGAGCGCCTGCACGAGTGCCGTGCCGGCCACGTAGTAGCCGTACCCGAAGCCGAAGCCCATCGCCTGTGACGGCGGCGCCGGCTCGTTGCCGCTGGTCCCACCGGCCAGGGTGTCCCAGGCCGCGTCCGCGCTGGCGAGATACTCCGTGATCTCCGGTGTGGTGATGTCTCCCGGCAGCGACGCAAAGCCGCCGACGTAGGCGCCGGCGATGTCGGTTCCCAACGCCTCGGCGAGGGCCGGGCTGAAGAACAGGTTGCCTGCGTGCTGCGAGCCGGTCAGCTCGCCCTTGGCGTTCAAGAACGCCTCGAGCGCGGCATTGGTGCCGGTTCCGCCGACCACCCAGAAGTAGCCGTCGACTTCGTCAGGGTTCGGCAACTGCTGGACGAACGACGAGTAGTCCGTGGTGCCGAGCGGCGGGAACACCTGGGTGACGACCTCTCCGCCGGCGGCGCAGAAGTCAGCGACGAAGCCCGCTGCCGACGTCCAGCCGAAGCCGTAGTCGTCGGCGATCACGGCGACGGTGTCCCAGCCTGCATCGTTCTTCACGGTGTAGCCGAGACCGGCATTCCATTGGGCGCCGTCACCGTGGTACCTGAAGAAGTTCGGTGCCTGCACGTGCAGCGTTGCGTCCTGGGCTCCGGAGATTCCGTCGATGAACGTGACGTCCGGATGATCGAGCGCATAGTTGGCGATCGCGATTCCTTCGTCGCCCGACAGGGGGCCGATCACGACGTTGGCTCCGTCCTGCTCCACGAGGGTCCGGATCTCCTGCACGGCACGATCGGCGGTGTCGTCACCGCAACCGATCCCGACGAGTTCGATCGGGACACCGTTCACCTCGGCGCCGGTGAATCCGTCGAGCGCTGTGTCGGGTGAGTTCGAGGTCGCCCCCGCCTCGTTGATCAAGGCGAGCGTCGCTCCGGCGACGACGTCCTCGTTGAAGCCGCCGAAGGCGCCCTCACACTCGGCCATGATGCCGAGCTGAACGCCGTCGCCGGCGGGTGCGGTGCTGCCTTCGGCTGCGGTGTCGTCGGTCGGTTCTGCGGTCGTGCCCTCGGCCGCGGTGTCGGTGGATTCGGCCTCGGTGTCGGCCGTGCTGGCCTCGGTACCCTCGGCGACCGTGCCGGTGTCGGACGCATCGTCGTCATCGCTGCCGCACGCGGCGGCGACGAGCGACAACGCGAAGACGGCTCCGACGGCCCTCCGTGTTCTCGTGGATTTCATGTTGTGTTCCCCCTGTGGTTGGTGTGTTGCATTGGTGAGATCGTCGAAGTCTTGGTGACGGTCATGGACCGGCCGGTGGTTGGACGCCAGGTGACATGGGCGAGGCGGCCGAGGCACCGGCTGGCGTCGGCGGACCATCGAGCACGGACGCGTCGCGGGATCCGCGGCCGCCCGAGTGCGAGAGCGCGTTGCGGATCCGGACGATGATGCCGGCGAGGCCGTCGGGGGAGACCACCATGATCACGAGGAGCAGCACGCCGATGACGGTGTTGAACCGGTCCGCGGCGAGCAGGCGCTCTTCGAACACTCCGCCGAGGCGACCGACGAGCGGGATGTCGCGCAGGTAGATGTTGGCACCGACGTACACGAGTGCACCGAGCCACGCGCCTTCGAGATGCATGATCCCGCCGATCACCGCGATGATGAACAGATCGAGCGCCGGGCCGATGGCGATCGAGTTCGGATCGATCTGTCCGTTCCACCAGATGTTGAGCACGCCGGCGACCCCCGCCACGAACCCCGCCAGGGTGAACGCCAGCGTGCGGTGGAGTTGGACGTTGAAGCCGAGCGACGCCATCCGGACCGGATCGTCGCGGACACCCTGCAACGCCATCCCGAACGGCGTGCGGGTGATCGCACGGAATCCTGCATACGCCAGCACCGACAGCGCCAGAGCGGCGTAGTACAGACGCTTGGGTTGATCGAGGAAGAACGCGGGCGCATCGATTCCCGACAAGCCGCCGGATCCGGAGAACGTCGTGACCTGTAAGAAGAAGTAGTAGCCGATCACGGCGTAGGTGAGCGTCAGCATCAGGAAGTAGATGCCGGAGGATCGGGCGGAGAGCGAGCCAAGGACGAGGGCGAGCAACGTCGCGACGGCGAGGGCGATCGGCACCGCGGTCCACGGCGCCCAGCCCAACGTCATACCGCGTCCGCTCTCGGCGACGACGTTGCCGACGGCGAACCCGGCGACTCCGAATATCAGCCACTGCGCGAGCGACGTCATGCCGCCGTACCCGGAGAGGAAGACGATCGTCGACGCGGCGAGGCCGAGCATGAGCGTGCGGGTCATGACGAAGTCGACGAAGAAGTCCGACCCGAACGCGGGGAGCAGCAACATGAACGCACAGGCCACCGCCACCGCCGCGCTGCGCGCCGACACCGATCGGCGTGCGGGCGCGGTGGTCGGTGCGTCGTCGATGCCGTTCACTGCACCGCTCACTCTCGCCGCCCGAACAGGCCGTTCGGCCGGACCGCGAGCACCACGGCCAGGATCACGAAGGTGAAGATGATCGAATAGAACGTGTAGTCGGACGGCAGATAGGCGGGTGAGAAGGCCGTGACCATTCCGTAGAGCAACGACCCGGCAACGGCGCCCTTCACCGACCCCAGGCCCCCGATGATCACCACGATCAGCGAGTTCAGGAGCCACTGCCCGTCGGTCCCGTAGGCGACGCTGGCAAACGAAGCCCCCATCGAGCCGCCCATCCCCGCCAGGAACGCGCCGACGAAGAACGTGATGCCGAACACGACGGCGACGTTGATGCCCAGCGCCCTGACCATGTCCTTGTCATCGACGCCGGCTCGGATCACCATGCCCATCCGGGTCCGGTTGAGCCACAGCCACAGCACGATGCCGACGACCACCGAGATGGCGAGCATGAACAGCCGGCTCGTTGCGTAGCGCTGACCGAAGATGGTGGTGAAGTGCACGACATCGCCGGGCCACACCATTCCCTTGGAGAGACCGCCGTACTCGTGCAGCATCTGATCGGCGAGGATCACCGTCACCGCGATCGTGATGATGGCTTGACGCAGATCCTGGCCCTGGTTCCAGCGCAGGAACAGTTGATGGATTACCACGCCCAACACGGCGACCGCGAGCGCGCCGACGAGGAGCGGAACGATCCACTGGAGCATCGAGACGTCGCTTGATTCGATGTTCCTGGTCTTGCCGACCATCGTCTGCTGCAGGTCGATCGCGATGTACGCGGCGAGCAGGAAGAACGCGCCGTGAGCCATGTTGACCGTGCGCATCAGCCCGAAGATGAGGGTGAAGCCGGAGGCGACGACGAACAGCAGGCCGGCGAACGTGAGACCATCGAGCAGCGTGACGGCGAACTGTCCCGGCTCCTCGATCGCTGCTCCCGCCGACGTGTCGGCGGTCCAGGACCGGTCCGCGAGGAACAGGACCCACACGACGGCCAGTGTGATGACCACCCCGACCAGGATCAGCGGCAGCTTCCGCACCCGTCGAATCTGTGTCGGCGTGAGTCGAAAGGCACCGAGCCTCAGTCGGGGAACATCTTCGGTGACGACGTCAGACGTAGACGACACGGAACCCCCTCCCCCGTCGATCACGGTAGTGATCGCGTTCGGGCACCGACAGGGCCGAGCGAGCGACGCACGACGGTTCGGAGGAGGGGGTCCGAAAGAACTACGCCGCCGCGGCACGCCCGAACGGCGAGAGGGGTCAATCCCGTGAACGGAGAAGCAGGGCGGTGGCTTCGGTGCGTGTGCGCACCTGCAGCTTCATCAGGATGCTGCTCACGTGGTTCTTGACGGTGAACACACTCAGATGGAGCGCGTCGGCGATCTCGGCATTCGTCTTCCCCTCGGCCATGAGCCGGGCGAGTTCCCGCTCGCGCGAGGTCAACGGCGAGCGATTGGCCGCGTCGGCGCGATCGAGGAGTGAGCGGGTGACCTGCGGGGAGTAGATGCCGTGGCCGGCGGCGGCACTACGCACCGCGAGGGCGAGCGATTCTGCGTCGACCGACTTCACGAGGTAGCCGTTGGCGCCGGCGTCGATCACCTCGCGGACGCGCTCGGCATCGGAAAAAGACGACAGTGCGACGATTCCCAGGGCGTCGTGGGTGGCTCGCAGCTGCCGGATCGCCTCGACACCCCCGATCCCGGGCATCACGAGGTCGATGACCACCACGTCGGGCTGGAGGTCGGCGACCACGGTCAATGCCGCTTCGCCCGAACCGGCCTCGCCGATCACCTCGAGGTCGTCGAACCGGGCGAGACAGCCGCTCACCCCCTCGCGCAGGAGGTCATGGTCGTCGACGACGATCACCGTGGTGCGATTCACGGATCGAACCGAACTCGGATCGACGTCCCCTGGCCCGGAGCGCTGTTCACCGAGAACACCGCTCCCATGGCTTGGGCGCGCTCGCTCATGATCCTGAGTCCGAGATGTCCGCCCGGCACCTGGTCAGGATCGAACCCGGCGCCGTCGTCGGCGATGCACAGTTCCACGGGTGGTCCGGCAACGAGCCGGACCGCCAGCGACCGGGCATTCGCGTGTTGGGCCACGTTGCCGAGCGACTCCTGCGCGATCCGGTAGAACGCGACGTGGACGTCCGGGTCGAGACGAACCGGATCGAGCGCCGCGGTGACGTCGAGCGTGCGCCGGCACTCGAGGGCGTCGAGCAGATGGGTGATGAGCTGAGCGAGGTCGACGTCGGCCAGCTCATCGGGCCGGAGCTCGAGGAGAAGTGAGCGCATTTCCGCCAGCGCGCCACGATTGAGCTGCCGTAGACGGTCGGCGCGATGGAACAGCTCCGAATCCGGGTCGATGTCGTTCAGCAGCGACTCCGCAGTGAGCGCCGCGGTCCACAACGTCTGATTCACCGCATCGTGCAGATCGCGAGCGAGGCGTTGGCGTTCCTCGGTCGCGGCCAGCTCGGAGACCCGGCGAGCCAGTTGCGAGTTGGACAGTGCGGCGCCGGCCAGATCGGCGATCGCCCCGAGCCGGTCAGCGTGATCGGCGGTGAAGAAGCCGGGGGTGGCGCTCTCGACGACCAAGTATCCGATCAACCGGTCGGCGACCTGCATGCGCGCCCCGACCGTCGACCCCGCCGGGCCGAACGCGTGACTCGGTTGGTCGACGATGACGGGCCCCTCCCGGTGCTTGACACGCTCGATGACCGTGAGGGATTCGATGTCCTCATCGACGACCCCGGTGCTCTCCGGGAGGTAGCCGAAGCTGCTGCGATGCAACGTGAGGCCGCAATGACCGGATGGGTCCGCGAGCACGATCGCCGCGAGGTCGTTCGAGATCAGCCGCTCGACGCCCTCGAGGGTCTGTTCGGTCACCGCATCGATGTCGAACGTCTTCGACATTGCGGCCGCGGTGTCACGCAATGCTTCCGCGTACGCCCGCTGCTCGCGCTCCTCGGATTGCAGACGGATACGGAACTCGACCTCGCGCCGAAGTGTCTCGTTGGACCGCAGCAGATCGTTCGTGCGCAGGCGCACTCGTTCGTCGAGGTCCCCCAGGGTGCGTTGCAACTCATCTTCGGCCTGATGCCGGTCGGTGACGTCCTTGAACGTCCCCAGAACGCCGATCACATCGCCGTCGATCCCGCGCAAGGGCACCTTGTTCGTCTCGATCCACCGCTCCTCGCCATCAGCGCGGCGGAGCCGCTCGAGAATTCCGAACTTCGGCTCGCCGCTGTCGAGCACCGCGTGATCCCAATCGATGAACCACTCGGAGTTGAACTCCGGATCATCTGCCCACGGCATGTCGCGATCGGACTTGCCGAGCAGGATCGACGAGTCGAATCCGGCGAAGGACGAGAACACGTGGTTGCACCCGAGATAGCACGAGTCGCGGTCCTTCCAGAACACGGCGTTGGTCAGTGAGTGCATCAAGCTGAAAAGCATCTGTTCGCTCGCAGCCAACGCAGCACTGGCGGATTCCTCGCCGTGGAGCAGCGGCGCATACATCTCGGGTGCTGGTGCCAGCCGCCGCGCATCTTGGCTCGACGAAGACTGCGAAGTCATGCCAGCGACAGAGTAGACGGTGCTTCCGGGCGTTCTATGCCCGCGGTCGACGCCTCAGCCCGTACGGTGTCGTAGCAGGGGAGGGGATGCCATGAACGGTGCTGAGAGCCTGCTGCGGACACTCGTCGCAAGTGACGTCGACGTGTGTTTCGCCAATCCCGGCACGTCGGAGATGCATTTCGTCTCGGCGGTCGATCGAGTCGAGGGGATGCGGCCGGTTCTCGCCTTGTTCGAGGGCGTCGTCACCGGAATGGCCGACGGGTACGGGCGCATGGCCGAGCGCCCGGCGGCGACCCTCCTGCACCTCGGGCCGGGGCTGGCCAACGGGCTCGCCAATCTGCACAATGCCCGTCGCGCGGCCACGCCGATCGTGAACATCGTTGGCGACCACGCCACCTATCACGCCCAGTACGACGCGCCGCTCGCTTCTGACATCGCCGGATTCGCGGGTCCTGTATCCGGTTGGCTCACTGCGTCGACCAGTGCCAGATCTGTCGCCGCGGACGGTGCGCGAGCGGTCCAAGCCGCGCGTCAGGCTCCCGGCCAGATCGCGACGCTGATCGTCCCCGCCGACGTCGCCTGGTCGGACGCCGAACGTGAAGCCCCGGCGCTCCACGTGGCGCCGCCCGCTGCCGTCTCGTCGGGGGCCGTCAGCGACGTCGTCGCGGCCCTGCGAAACGGCAAGCCGACGGCGCTCCTGCTCCGTGGAGCCTCGCTGCGCGGGGACGGGTTGGTCGCCGCGGGACGCATCGCCGGGGCCACCGGCGCCCGCCTGCTCTGCGACACTTTCGCACCTCGGATCGAGCGAGGTGCAGGCCGGGTTCTCATCGAGCGGCTCCCGTATTTCGCCGAACAGCTCGTCGTCGCGCTCGGCACCGGTGGAGCAACTGATCCTGGTCGGATCGACGCCGCCCGTTGCGTTCTTCGCCTATCCAGGCAAGCAGAGTTGGTGCTCGCCCGACGGTGTTGCCATCACCGAGCTGGCCCACCCGCACGAGGACGGCGTCGCGGCGCTCATGGACGTGGCCGACGCGCTGGGAGGCAGTTCCGGCTCGACGCACGGTCGTGCGGCTGACGGGCCTGGCGCCGTCGCCGTGCTCGACCTCCCGGGTGAGGTCACTGGCCCGCTCGATCAGTTCACCGTCGGCAGGGCCATTGCGCGTCTGCTTCCCGAAGGCGCCGTCGTGTCTGACGAGGCGGCGACGTCGGGCCTCGGCCCGGCGCTCGGTACTGCGACGGCCCCACCGCACGACTGGCTCTCGCTCACGGGCGGTGCGATCGGCCAAGGCCTGCCCGTGGCCGCCGGAGCCGCCGTTGCCTGCCCCGAGCGCAAGGTCGTCTGCCTGCATGGCGACGGCGGCGCCATGTACACGGTGCAAACGCTGTGGACGATCGCCCGCGAACAACTCGACGTGACCGTCGTGATCTTCGCCAATCGCTCCTATGCGATCCTCAACATCGAACTCCAGCGCGTCGGTGCCGAGCCCGGGCCCCAAGCGTTGTCGATGCTCGACCTCGGCAATCCCACGCTCGATTGGACGATGCTGGCAACCGCCATGGGCGTCGAGGCGTCGAAGGTCGACACGATCGACGAGTTCAGCGCAGCGTTCGCTTCAGCGATGGCACAGCGCGGGCCGCGACTGATCGAGGTCGTGCTGTAGCAGGTCGCGCTGGCCCCGCGGTCAACGCGGATTCGAGTGGCATCGATGCGTCGGTCATCGGTTCCCCATTCGAGCGGAACGTCAGCGAGTGATGAGGGGCACGACGACGTGCGACGGATGGAGCGCGTCGTGGAAGACGTGTTGCGTCGCCGTCGCGGTCTCGGAGTCGTGGGTGATGCGTCGACCGGTGTTCGGGTTCGGTTCGTACGTCGGGTACTCACTCGATGCGATGTGCAGTCGCAGCCGATGTTCTGCCTTGACGACCACACTGGTCGCGGCCAGGTCGATCGTGTGGCGGTACACCGCGCCGGGAATCTGCAGGTCGTTTCCGGCACTGGTCCGTACGACGCCTTGACACAGCGGCACCGCGGTGCCGTCGGCGAAGACTTCGATCAGCTTGGCGACGAAATCGGTGCTGACCGCCGACGACGATGCCCACAACTCGACGGTGATCGGACCCGTGATCTCCACGTCGTTCTCGAACACTTCGGTGGCGTAGACGAGCACGTCGGGGCGTACCGCAACTGCTTCGAGGTCGACCGGGTCGTTGAAGGTGGCGCCCACCGCGATCGGCCCCGGAACCGGATCGGTCGGGTCGTGGACGAACGAGTCGGGATGGTCACCTCGTGGCGGCGCTTCGGTCGACAGGGTGCCGTTGCTCGCCAAGAAATACGGCGTCCATTCCGTACGGGCGAGCGGCCACTCGTGCTCGTCACGCCATTCGTTGGAACCCATCACATAGATACGGACGGGAGGACACTGCTCTGCGTCAACCGATTCGCCGCGGAGGTGTTGGGCGAAGAATCGCATGGTCGGCGACTCGGGCGCGAAGTCGAAGAAGAACCCGGCGTTCATGCCGGCATCGGGACGGGACTGGCCGCCGTTGTGATTCCACGGGCCCACGATCAACCGCTGTCCAGCACGTGCGTCGGCGGTGGCTGCCTCGCGCCGCAGCGTGACGTACGCGTCGAGTCCACCCTTGACGAAGTAGTCGTTCCAACCGGCGACGTGCAGGATCGGCAGGTCGATCTCGGTGGCCCTCGCCGCTGCACTGATCGCACGCCAATACGGCTCACGCGGGTCGGCATGGTCGCACCAGTCACGGAACCACGGCGCGAGATCACCGAGCTCGTCGATGTCGCGGAGCGGGCGACGCGACAGGAGCGGCTGGGCCGCGGTCACCTGCATCGCGAAGAACCCGGTCAGGGCGTCGAGGTTGGCGAGCGCGCCCTCGTCCATCATCCTGGCGACTTGGGCGAACTCCGGAAGTGGTGACCCGATGCCTCGACGCTCAGCCTCGAACGACGTCATCTGGGCGCTCCACAGCACGTCGAGTCCCAACGTCATCACGCCGTCGCCCTGGTACCAGCCGCCTGTGGCCCAGTCCCACGTGCACAGGCACGGCACGAGACACTCGAGGTGCGGCGGTCGCGAGATGGCGGCGGTCCACTGGCTCATCCCGCTGTACGACACTCCGTACATTCCGACCTTGCCGTTCGCCCACGGCTGGGTCGCCGCCCACTCGACGGTGTCGTAGCTGTCGTCGACATCGGGGTGGAATGGTGAGAAGTCGCCCTCCGAGCCGTATCGGCCGCGGCAGCTCTGCACGACCACGGCATAGCCCTGGGCGGCGACCTGCCGGCCGAACATCGCCATGAACCCGTCTCGCGGACTGTACGGGTACCGCTGCACGAGTACGGGATGTGGCCCACCGGTCGGGGGACGGAAGACGTCCGCTCGGAGCCGCACGCCGTCGCGCATCGGCACCATCACATCGTTCTCCTCGACGAACTCGATCGGTTCTCCGCTGTCGGCGACGCTCATCGTTCGGCTCCACGCACGTCCCGAGGCGAGGACGGGCTGGCGCTCACTGAACATGTGTTTAGCGCAACTCGATGGTGGGTCGCAAGTTGCTACGACCGGCGTTCGACGAACAGGTCGCGATGAACGCGGTCAGCGGCGGGTCTGGCCATCGACGCCGACGTCGTCGAGCACGTCGAGTTCGTCGTTGTGGCTGTGTGTGAAGCCGAGCTCGCGTTCGGTGGCGATGGTGTCGCTGCTGCGGAACGCGAGGATGTAGGCGCGGCGGAAGCCGTCGGTGTGGTTGCCTCCCGAGCCGTGCATGACCCGTTCGTTGTGCACCGTGCAGTCGCCCTTGCGGATCGGCATCGGGACCACGACGTCACCGTCGCGAAGGTCCGTGCCCAACGTGTGCGACGTGCCGCGGTCGCCGTACATCGGGGCGTGCGGGCGCAGCGCGCTTTCATGCGCGGTGGCCGGCACGAAGCGCATGCACCCGTTCTCGATGGTGGAGTCGTCGATCGCCAGCCAGATGGTGGCGGTGCGGGTGTCGGGGGTTTCGGGCCAGTAGGCCATGTCCTGGTGCCAGGCGAACACGGCGTCCTCCTTGTAGGGCTGCTTGGCCAGGAGTTGGTCGTAGTCGAGTTCCATGCCGTCGCCGCACAGCTGGCGCGCCACCGACGCGCTGCGCTGCTCGACGATGTTGTCGACCCACGCCGGGTAGTAGCGGCGCGGCAGCATCACGTTGACGATCGAGTAGTCCGACGGGTCGCGGCCGTAGTCGCCGGCCATGTCGCAGTAATCCTTGCCGGGCACGTCGATCTCTCGACGCAGGAACCGGTCATAGTCGACGGCGATCTCGTCGACCTCGTCCTCGGTCAACAGTTCGGTCAGGTGCACGAAGCCCTGCTCGGCGAACTCGCGGCGATGCTCGTCAGTGATCACGTACTCGCCGTGGCGGTTCCCTTTGTGTGCGACGTCGGTCATTCGAACTCCTCCAGAGTGTTCCATCATTATGTTGCGATCGGCGAGCAGAGTCGCGGCGCCGGCCGCAGCTTCGAGCCTCAGCTCGTCACGTCTGCTCGGTGACGGGTCGGTATTCGAACCAGTCGAACGCGGCGGTGCAGCCGGACGCGAACGGTCCGATCGTGCGGCCGATGAACCCTCCGGTGACTTCCGTGGACAGATAGCGACCGTCGAATTCGGCCACCACGTCGAATTCGCCGTCGGCGTGCTCGTAGCCGAGCCGGACCGTGTCGGGGCCGCGTTCGTGCGGAGCGGTTTCGAGCCGCAGGACCACGTCACCGTGGGGCCGCGCGGCCTCTCCGTGGGCCGTCACGAACGCTCCGACGTGGGCGCGCACGATGATCTTGTCGCCGCTGACCGCCACCGAGTAGTGGGATGTCTCGTCCATGAGCACCGCAAGCCCGGCTTCACCGCCCGAACCAGTATCGACCGCCGTTCGCGCGATGCAGCGGGCGTGCTGTTGACGGCGGCCGAGGAAGGCGGGTTCGACCGAGCCGAGCGACGTGTCGGAGCCGTCGATCGTGACCCATCCCGGCCGCTCGTCGAGTGACGCGAAGGCAGATGCCGGCCGGCGGACGGACAGCCATTGCGGTGCGAGTGCGGGGTCGTCGAAGTCGTCGTACGCGCCGGGCGCTTGCGGGTCCGACGTGCCCGAGGGGCGGGTGGCGACCTCCAACTCGACGGGCGCGACCACCGGCCACCCGTCGACCCAGTCGACCGATGTGAGGAAGGTTTCGCGTCCGAGTACGTGGAAGCCGGGCGATGTGCCCGCCGGTCGAACCCCGAGCAACACCGTCCACCAGGTGCCGTCCGGAGCGGTCACGAAGTCGGCGTGGCCGGTGTTCTGGACCGGGTGCTCGATGCTGCGATGGCTGAGGATCGGGTTCGACGGGCACCCCTCCCACGGGCCGGTCGGTGATGGACCCCGCGCGATCGACACCGCGTGTCCGCGTTCTGTTCCACCTTCTGCGATCAGGAGGTACCACGTGCCGTCGCGCTCGAACAGGTGTGGCGCCTCCGGATACCTCATGCCGGTCCCTGACCACGTCGGCACCGGGGGCTCGAGGACGTCGCCGGTGCTGTCATCGATTCGGCAGCGGAAGATCCCTCCGAGTGAGTAGTGGACCCAGCAGTTTCCATCCTGGTCCCAGGCGAGGTCAGGATCGATGCCGACGATCGGCACCGTGACCGGATCCGACCACGGCCCGGCCGGGTTCTCGGCGGTGACGAAGAAGTTCGTCAATGTCGACGAGAACACCGTCGTGATCATCCAGAACCGGCCGTCGTGGTGGCGGATCGTCGGCGCATACACGCCGGCGGACATCCACGACTCGGTGCCGGACAAGTCGAGCTGTGATGGCCGGTCGAGCACGTTGCCGATCTGCGTCCAGTCGACGAGGTTGTGTGATCGGAAGATCGGGACGCCCGGCACGAATGTGAACGTCGACGCGACGAGGAAGAACTCGTCGCCCACCCTGCAGACGCTCGGATCCGGGTGGAAGCCGGGTATCACGGGGTTGCGGAACCCAGTCGCGTTGTTCGTCATGCTCACGCTCGAAACGGTCAGGCGCGTCGCAGCCGCGCCGGGGCGACGATCGTCGGTGCCTCTCCTCGATCGGTCATTGGTGGGTACGCGTCGACGTTTGTCTGTCAGCCACGAAGGTGGCGACCGCAGCGCGGCTGTCGGGGGCCGGCAGCAACACGTCGAACGCTGCATTCTCACGACGTCGCGCCTGGGTGATCGCGTCGCGCGAACCCGCGACGAGCAGCTGCTTGGTCGCGACGAGCGATGCGAGCGGGTGAACGGCGAGTCGCTTCGCGTGGTCGAGCGTCACCGCGAGCACGTCGTCGTCCGGTGCCATTCTCCAGGCGAGCCCCATCGCGACCGCCTCGGCCGCGTCGACCCATTCCGAACTCATCAGCATCCAGGTGGCGTTCTGGCTGCCGATCAGTGACGGGAACGTCACGCTCGCTGCCGCTTCGGGCACGATCGCCAGCTGGGTGAACGGGCACTTCAGCCGTGCACCTTCGGCGATGATGACCAGGTCCACCAAGCCGAGCATGGTGGCCCCGATGCCGACCGCGATCCCGTTGACCGCGCACAGCACCGGCTTGGTGAAATCGACGAGCCGGTCGATGAGCCGCTCGAACCGCTCCGGGTCGACGTCGTCACCGCGGAAGTCGCCGCTGGCGTCGAGTTCGACGAGATCGGTGCCGGCGGAGAAGGCCCGTCCGGCGCCGGTGATCACGACCACACGTACGGTGTCGTCGTCATCGGCTGCGGCCAGCGCCGCGGTGAGGGCTGCGCACAGTGCCTGGTCGAACAGCGTTGAGCTGACGCGGGCGGTTGAAGGTGATCGTGCAAACACCCCCGTCATGCTCGACGAGAACGAGATCGGCGTCAGCCATCGGTCGCCGTGGAGAGTTCGACCTGCCGCTGCTGACGGAGCACGAACCGCTGGATCTTTCCCGAGGGCGTCTTCGGCAGGCTGTCGACGATGTGGACCGAGCGTGGATAGGCGTACGCCGCGAGATTGTCGCGGACCCGCTGCTGGAGTTCGGCGATCAGAGCGTCGACATCGTCGACCGGTTGCTTCAGCGCCACGAATGCCTCGATCACCTCACCCTTCATCGCGTCGGGGACGGCGATCACTGCGCACTCCTGGACAGCCGGGTGTGTGGCCATGACCGATTCCACGTCGAACGGTCCGATCCGGTACCCGGCCATGATGATCACGTCGTCGTCTCGCGCCATGAAGAAGTAGTGGCCGTCGTCGTCGACCCGACCGGAGTCGCCGGTGAGGTACCACTGCCCATCGGCGGTGAACTTCTCGGTCGTCGCGTCGGGGGCGTCGACGTACCCGTCGAACCAGGCGGTCGTGCTGGCGGCCATGTCGACCGCGACGCGACCGAGTTCGCCCGGAGTTGCGACGTCGTCGGCGTCGTTGCGCAGGATGGCGGCGCTCCAACCGGGGAGCGGCACGCCCATCGAGCCGGGACGGATCGCTTGGGCGAGCGCCGGGTGGTGATGGTTGCAGAACACCATGCCGAGTTCGGTCTGACCGAAGTGGTCGTGGACCTCGAGGCCGAGTTGCTCGCGTGACCACTCGTTGACCTCGGGCGTCAGCGGCTCGCCGGCGCTCGACAGCTTCCGCAGCACGACCGAGGTCGGGGAGGCGACGCGGAGGGAACGGTAGACCGTGGGCGCGGCGGCGAAGTTGGTCACCGCTTGCTCGGACAGGATTCGCCACGTCGCGTCCGGCGTGAACTTGTCCTCGTGCAGCATGCTGGCCCGACCCGCGGCGAGCGGCGCCATGACGCCGGCGAAGAGGCCGTACGCCCATCCGGGGTCGGCCGCACACCAGAACACGTCGTCGGGCGTGACGTTCAGGCCGAACTCGCAGTAGAGCTGCCACGTGGCCATGGCCGCGACGGGGATCGACACGCCTTTCGGTCGGCCGGTGGTGCCGGAGGTGTACATGCGCACCATCGGTCCTCGTCCGCCGACCGCGACTGCTCGCGGTGTGCTGCGACCCGGCGCTGCGAAATCGGCGAAGTCGACATCGCCGTGCGTCAAATCGGCAGTCGCGTGGCTGCGAAGGTGCACGACGCTCCGAGGAGTACCGGCCGCCCCGCCGCCGACGGCGTCGAGTTTGCTGCGTTGCGAAGTGTCGGTGACGACGACCTTGGCCGCGCTGCCCTCGAGGCGCATGGCGATCGCCGGTGGAGCGAACGCTGTGAACAACGGGACGTGGGCTGCGCCGAGCCGCCAGATTCCGACCAGCGTGGCCAGGTAGTCGGCGCTCTTGCCCATCAGCGTCGCGACGGAGTCGCCGCTCGACACGCCGAGTTCGACGAGACCGGCCGCGATTCGCTCCGACCGCTCGCGCAACTCGCCAAACGTCAAGTTGTCATGCGAGAAATCCTCGTGGATCAGGGTGAACGCCACCAGGTCGGGATCGTGGCTGTCACACAGCAGTTCGGCGAGGCACGCTTCCGGGGCGCTGAAGCGCGCCACCAGCTCGTCGACCCGCTCGTTGACGGAATTCATGTCTCCCCCTCGCATGCTGAACGAATGGTCAGCATAGGACCAGGTCGACCGGGTGTCAATCGACGGGCGGTGGTCGAACGCTTCGAGCAGGGCGTCTGCATCGACGACGACCACGTTCGGCCTGACCGTCGTCGATGAGTCATTCGGCCGCAAGGACGGTGCGAGCCTGGGCCTCGATGTGGTCCATGAGGAACTGGAGTGCGTCCGCCGGGTTCCATTCGAGCACTTCGCTCTCGTCTTGCTCGTACACGAGGTAGTGACCCGGACGGAAGAAGTACGCGTCGCCAGCGCCGGCGACCTCGTCCGGGAAATCGCTGCCGGGGTACACGCAACGGACGGTGCCCGCGAAGACGTAGCCGTAGTGGGGGCACGGGCAGACCCCGCCGGGCAGAGCTGCGTAGAGACCTTCGGAGCTGGTCGGCCGATGGAGCACCGTGTGGCCCATCTCCAAGTCGCCCCAGTGCACGGATTTGAAGCCCCCGAGTCCACACAACGGCCATCGGCCTCCACCGCCGACCGGAAAGTCCGATGGCTTCGCTACTGGCACGAGTTGCTCGTCCTGGTCGGCATCGTGACGATGGTGGTGGGCTTCGGCGTCGGTGTCAAGAATGCGCGCGTCCGCCAAATGGGCGCTCGACTACCTGCGGCGAACGGTGCCGCGCCGGGCGGTCAGCGTCGTGTGCGCTGGACAGTCGTCGCCACGATCATGCTAACATCAAACTCGACGTCAATGTCGAAAATGGTCCAGGAGGTAGACGCGATGACGACGGACACGAGCGCAACCGAGGGCAGGGTCGGGATCTTCGACTTCGACAACCACTACTACGAGGCGGAGGACGCGTTCACCCGTCACGCTGATCGCTCGCTGCGCAATCGTGGCGTTCGTTGGGCCGACATCGACGGCAGGCGACGGCTGCTCGTCGGGGGCACGGTCAACAGCTACATCGCCAACCCGATCTTCGACCCGGTGGCCAAGCCGGGTGCGCTGTTCGACTGGTACCGCGGCAACCCGCAGCGGCAGGGGATCGTCGAGGCCTTCGGCGAACTCGAACCGATCCGGCCCGAGTACCGCGACCGCGACGTGCGGCTGAAGGTGATGGACGAGCAGGGTCTCGACGGGACGCTGCTGTTCCCGACGCTCGGCGTCGGCATCGAAGATGCACTCGAACACGACCCCGAGGCGTGCGCCAAGTCGTTCGAGGCGTTCAACCGCTGGCTCGACGACGACTGGGGCTACCGGTACGAGGGTCGGATCTTCGCCGTTCCGTACATCGCGCTCGTCGAACCGACCGCCGCGGCCGCCGAGCTGCGCCGGGTGATCGATGCCGGCGCCGTCGCCGTCAACGTGCGCGCCGCTCCGGTCGCCGTGCCCGGCGGGCGTCGCTCGCCGTTCGATCCCGCCTACGACGAGATCTGGGGCCTCGCCGCTGAAGCCGGCGTCGTGGTGGCGACGCACGCCGGTATCGACGCGTACGACCCGCTCGTGCAGATGTGGGAGCCGGGCGGTGCGGAGAGTTCGCTGTTCCGCTCCCCGCTGCGCGGCATCGTCACGAAGGGCCGCGGGGTCAGCGACTTCTACGCCGCCGCGCTGTGCCACAAGGTGTTCGACCGGTTCCCTGGCCTGCGCTTTGCCAGCGTCGAGAACGGGGCGTCGTGGGTCCCCGACATGCTCCATCGCCTCGACGACGCGGCCAATCGCAACCCCGGCTTCTTCGCCGAGCACCCCCGCGAACAGTTCGGTGAGCACGTCTGGATCACGCCGTTCTGGGAGGACGACGTGGCAAGCCTGCTCGACGACGTGCGCGCCGACCGGCTGCTGCTCGGATCGGACTGGCCCCACGCCGAAGGCACACGGCAACCGGCCGACTTCGTGTCCGAGTCGTTGGTCGGCCTACCCGAGGCGACGGTGCAACAGATCGCTCGCCAGAACGCGCTCGACGTGCTCCAGATCTCGCTGCCCTGAACTCGGGCTCACCGAGGTTCGGGTTCAGGATTTCTTGCGACGCGACTTCTTCGGGCGGCGGCCGGCTCTGTCTGGCCTACGGACGACGAGTCGGTCGGAAGTCCGATCGCGTTCGCCCACAGTCGTGTGACCTGTTCGGCGGCGTGATCGAAGTCGTAGTCGGCCCAGTCCTCGACGAGCCACAGCTCGGCGAACCGGGCGATCATCGACCCGAGTGCTACTGCGGCGATCTCCGGATCGATGTCGAGATCGGCGACTCCTTCGGCCTGCAACCGTCGGACCGAGGCCTCGGCGCGTTCGGCGAAGTGCTTCTGGCGCTTGCATGCGTGCCTCGTTCACGAAGGTGTCGTAACGGGACACCTCCTCGATGACGCCCATGATCTTCGCCGTTGGCGCGGTAGCGGTCGAGGTAGCGGCGGTTGGCGCGCAGGATGCGGTCGAACTCGGTGGCGTCCGCGGCGGGTGGCGTCGCCGTCGTCGGGTGCGGTGAGCAGCGCTTCCTGGGCCTCGGCGACCTCGCGGAAGATCTGCTCCTTCGAATCGAAGTAGTGGTAGAAGCTGCCGTGCGACATGCCGGCGCGCTTGGCGATGTCGGAGATGCGGGTTTCGAGGAACCCGGTCTGCTTCGAACTCCTCCTTCGCCGAGTCGACGAGTCGGGCGCGGGTGGCGGCACCCTTCCGGGACCGCGGAGCCTCGGGCTGCATGTCGATGACCAGGGCGCTTCGGGGCATGATCGAGCAGGCTTTCTGCGTCCCGGACCGGACGACGGCTCGTTGCGCGATGGGTCGGGCAACGTCGACATTGATGTCAAGATCATTATGCCAGACCTGGCTAGGGTGGCCGGGATGGGACCACTGGACGGGCGCAGGGCGGGCGCATGAGGCCCACCGTCGGGCATCGTCGACACGATGATCGGGTTCCCGGTCGATCACGATCAGCTGTACGCGACGATGCGCCAGCAGTTGCTGCGTGACCAGCGAGTCGAAGGAATCGTTCACGATGCCGGCGTCGTACATGTTCCACGACGTTCCCGAACACGTCGTCGGACGCTGATCCGGTGGCGGTGACGCTGGCCGAGATGGACCGTTTCGGTGTCGAGGTCGGGCTCGTCAGCCTGACCGCCGCACCGGAGGCGGCCGAGCGTGCGCTCACCGTGCACGCCGACCGGTTCGTCGCGTCGTACACGTCCGACCCCAATCGCGGGATGGACGACATCCGCGATCTCGTCGCCGCGCACGCCGAAGTGGGACGTTCGGGCGGTGTCGGTCTTCCCGCACGGGGTGTCGCCGCAGGTCGCCATCGACGCGCCGCGCATGTATCCCGCTGTACGCGAAGTGCGTCGAACTCGGTTTGCCGCTGTTCATGACCGTCGGCATCGCCGGCCCGCGGGTCCCGTCGCTGTGTCAGAAGGTCGAACTGCTCGATCAGGTGATGTACGACTTCCCCGACCTCGTGGTGGTGATGCGCCACGGTGCCGAGCCGTGGGTCGACCTGGCGGTCAAGCTGATGTTGAAGTGGCCGAACCTCCACTACTCGACCTCCGCGTTCGCGCCTCGGTACTACCCGCCGCGAGATCATCGAGTACGCCAACACCCGCGGCGCGAGCCGGGTCATGTACGGCGGCTACTTCCCGATGGGCATGTCGCTCGAGCGGATCATGACCGAACTCGACGACGTGCCGTTCAACGACGACGTGTTCCCGGCGTTCCTGCGCGACAACGCCCGTCGTGTGCTCGGCCTCGACCGCACGTGATGCCGCAGTTCGAAACGCACGCCTTCGCGAGCAACCCGAGGTAGGAGTCGACGATGAGCACCACCCCGCACCAGATCGAGCCGAACCAGAGCGTCGAGGACCGAATCGAGTTGGTCGCCGGCGAGTTCTGGGGGACGAACCCGCACGACGAGTTGGCGTGGCTGCGTGCCAATGCACCGGTGTGGCGCGATCCACGCAGCGGTGTGTGGGGCGTCGCGACCTACGACCTCGTGAAGCACGTCTCGACGCATCCCGAGTTGTTCAGCAGCGCCGGTGGCATCCGACCCGACCACGGGCCCTCGCCGATGATGATCGACATGGACGACCCGCAGCATCTGCAGCGACGCAAGTTGGTGAACAAAGGCTTCACCCCGCGGCGGGTCCGGGAGAAGGAGGAGTCGATCAGGGGCATCGTCGACGTGCTGATCGACCGGGTCGGCGAGCGCGGCGAATGCGATCTGGTGCACGACATCGCGGCGTGGCTCCCGCTGATCGTGATCGCCGACGCCCTCGGTGTCCGGCGAGGAGGATCGCGCCCAGCTGCTCGGCTGGAGCGAGGACATGATGTCGATGCTCGGTCAGAAGAGTGACCACGCGATGCAGCGGGCGACGGCGGCCGGGATGGCCTATTACCAGTACGCCGCCCGGTTGATCGCGGAGCGCCGCGAGGCACCATCGGATGACCTGATGAGCATCCTCGTGAACGCCGAGGTCGACGGGGATCAAGCTTGCATGATGACGACATCGTCTCGGAGTCGCTGCTGATCCTCGATCGGTGGTGACGAGACCACCCGGCACGTGATCTCCGGCGGCGTGTACCAGCTGCTCTGCCGACCGCGACGAACTGGGAGCGCGCTGCGCGCCGATCGGAGCCTCTTGCCGATCGGCGATCGAGGAGATGCTGCGCTGGGTCAGCCCGATCAAGAACATGGCCCGCACCGCCACCGTCGACACCGAGCTCGCCGGTCAGCGAGATCAGCGCCGGCGACACGCTGCTGCTGCTCTACCCGTCGGCGAACCGCGACGAGCGGGTGTTCGCCGACCCGTTCCGGTTCGACATGCGCCGGA
The DNA here is from genome assembly GCA_963801795.1 of Ilumatobacteraceae bacterium. Lineage (GTDB taxonomy): Bacteria > Actinomycetota > Acidimicrobiia > Acidimicrobiales > Ilumatobacteraceae > Sva-07. The sequence continues at coordinate 348,416 of CAWDFZ010000007.1, read as the reverse complement.
CCCCGAACGACCACGTCGCGTTCGGGTTCGGTCCCCACTTCTGTCTCGGTGCCAGCCTGGCCCGACTCGAGCTCACCGTCGTTCTCGACCGGCTGCTCGATCGCCTGCCCGACCTTGCCCTCGTCGACGACACGGAGCCCACGCATCGGGCTGCCAACTTCGTCAGCGGTTACGAGCGCATGCCCGTTCGCTTCACGCCCTGCCGACCCGCGTGATCTCGCTCTCGACAGCAGGTTCGCTCGCAGCGCGACCCACCGCTGTTTGAACCTGACGTCGATGTCGATTACGGTCGGGGCGGTATGAGCGTCGAGGGGAAGAGCGTCATCGTCACCGGCGGCGGCAGCGGGATCGGAGCGGCGTGCGCTCGGCTGCTCACCGAGAGCGGCGCGTCGGTCACGATCTGCGGCCGCACCGAGTCGAAACTCTCCGTCGTCGCCGACGACATCACGGCCACGGGTGGACGCGTCCATCAGGTCGTCGCGGACGTGACCGCGGAGGCCGACGTCGAGCGAGTCGTCGCCGAGGCGGTGGGCACCTTCGGCGCATTGCACGGCGTCGTCGCCAACGCCGGCGGGGGAGGCAGCCTGGCGCCGTACCACTTGACGGACGCGGGCGAGTTCATGCGCGTGATCGAACTCAATGTCCTGAGCACGATGCTGTGCGTGAAGCACGCAGTGCCCGAGCTGGCCAAGGTCGGTGGATCGTTCGTCGGCATGTCGTCGATCGCCGGCCATGCGACGCACCTGTGGTTCGGTGCCTACCCGGTGGCCAAGGCCGCCATCGAGTCGATCATGCAGAATGCCGCCGACGAGTACGGTCCGCTCGGTGTTCGGTTCAACTCCGTCCGACCGGGATTCATCACCACGGAGATCATGGAGAACCTGCCGCGGGACTCGGCCGTGTACCGCAGCTACCTCGAGAACACGCCGATGAACGGTGTCGGCGAGCCGGAGGACGTCGCGCTCCTGGTGCGGTTCCTCCTGTCCGACGACAGCCGATGGATCACCGGTCAGGAGATCGGCGTCGACGGCGGGCACACGCTTCGTCGGGGCCCCGACTTCACGTCGTTCGCCGGATCGGTCGCCCACGGCCTGACACGCGGCGAGATCTGAGCGTGGCGTGACGATCGAGCGCTACCGACCGCGGCGGTGACGACCAGGGTTCACGATCCGCTCGGATTCGAGGTGCTGGCCGACGGCCTCGGGCTTCCCCGAGGGGCCGGTCATCGCCGATGACGGTTCGGTGCTCGTCGTCGACATCGACAGCGGGCGGGTCCTGCGGGTCGACGACGGCGCGAACGACGGTGGTCGCGACCCCCGGTGGTGGCCCGAACGGGATGGCCCTCGAGACGGCTTCGACGGTGCTCGTGGCGAACAACGGTGGTTTCCTCTGGTCGGAGGTCAACGGGGTCCGCATCCCGATCGACCATCCGACGCACACCAACGAACCGCCCGGCTTCGCCGGCGGATGGATCGAGCGGATTCGACCTCGCCACCGGCGAGGTGACGGTGCTCCACGGCGAGTGCGACGGTCGTGTGCTGCGCGGCCCGAACGATCTCGTCGTCGACGAGGTCGGTGGCGTGTGGTTCACCGACCACGGCAAGGGTCGCCGGGCGAGCGTCGACCGCGGTGGGCTGTACTACATCCCGCCGGGAGCGAACCCCGGGGACGACGCCGTTCGCGAGGTCGCGTTCCCGCTGCTCGGCCCGAACGGTGTCGGTCTGTCTCCCGACGGTCGGCCGCGTGTACGTCGCCGAGACGCACACGGGTCGGCTCTGGGCGTGGGATCTCGAGTCGCCGGGCGTCGTCCGTCCGGCGGCCGGCTCGCTGGCGATCCGCCACGGTGGGGTGTGCGTCGCGGCGACACGGTTCTCGTTCGACTCGTTGGCGATCGAGGAGGACGGTCGGATCGCGATCGGTGCGATCGGCGACGGCATCGTGGTGATCACGCCCGACGGCAGCGAGATCGACGTCCACCCGATCCCCGGCGACGTCACGACCAACCTGGCGTTCGGCGGGTCCGACGGGCGCCGCGCGGTGATCACGCTGTCACGTTCCGGCCGACTGGTCGAAGCCGAGTGGCCCCGCGCCGGTCTGGTCACGAGCCCCGTTCATCCCGAGCCGTCCCCGACGAACGATGACACCGCGAGGGGGACACGGTGACGACCACCGCCGACATCCTGCGATCGCACGCGACGCGCGACACGCCCGCCCTGTTCTTCGAGGACCGATCGTGGACGTACCGGGAGCTGATCGCCGAGGCGTGTCGACGGGCGGCCCTGCTGGCGGAGCTGGCCGATCCCGATCGTCCGCCGCACGTCGGTGTGCTGCTCGACAACGAGCCGGAGTACCTGTTCTGGTTGGCGGGAGCGGCGTTGTCGGGTGGCGTGATCGTCGGGATCAACTCGACGTATCGGGGCGATCAGCTCGGTCAGCTGATCCGCCACACCGATTGCCAGCTGATCGTCACCAACCCTGCGCAGCGCGGCCTGCTCGACGGTGTCGACACCGGTGTGCCCGACGATCGCGTGCTCGACGTCGGCAGCGACGCGTATCGCGAGCGGGTCGCGGCGCAGCCGACCGACGTCCCGACGGCCGAGGTCGCGGCGGACGATCTGCTGTTGTTGATCTTCACGTCGGGATCGACCGGGATGCCGAAGGCGGTGCGCTGCACGCAGGGTCGCTACGCCCGCACCGGGGCGCACGTTGCCACGATCGCCGAGCTGACCGACGTCGACGTGATCTACACGCCGTTGCCGTTCTTCCACTCGAGTTCGCTGTTCACGGGTTGGGCGTCGGCGATCACCGCCGGCATCCCGGTCGCGACGCGGGCGAAGTTCTCGGCGTCGGGCACCCTGGTCGACATCCGCCGGTGGGGCGCGACGATGCTGACCTACACGGGCAAGGTGCTCAACTACATCGTCGCCACGCCGGAGCAGCCCGACGATGCCGACAACCCGTTGCGTCTCGCCGTCGGCAACGAGGCGTCCGATCGCGACATCCGTGAGTTCTCGCGCCGCTTCGGTTGCAACGTGCGCGACAGTTACGGCTCGACCGAGGGGATCATCATCATCCGCCGCGACCCGTCGATGCCGGCCGGATCGCTCGGCTCGGCGAACGCGTCGGTGAAGGTGATCGATCCGGAGACGCGCGAGGAATGCCCGCCGGTCGAGTTCGGCCCGGACGGGCGTCCGACGAATCTCGAGGTGGCGATCGGTGAGATCGTCGAGACCGAACCGACGAGCGGCTTCGAGGGCTACTACAAGAACGAAGAGGCGACCCAGGCGCGGTTCCGCGATGGGTGGTACTGGTCGGGCGATCTCGCCTACCGCGATGGCGACGGCTGGCTGTACTTCGCCGGACGGTCGAACGAGTGGCTGCGCGTCGACGGTGAGAACTTCGCCGCCGCTCCGGTCGAGGCGATCGTGGCCCGCTACCCGGACGTGCGCAGCCTCGCGGTGTACGCCGTGCCGGACGACCCGGTGGGCGATCGGGTGATGGTGGCGGTCGAGCTCGTCAACGGTGCCGAGTTCGACGGCGTGGCGTTCGATCGGTTCCTCGACGAACAGCCCGACCTCGGCACGAAGTGGCGGCCGGCGTTCGTGCGCGTCACCGAGGAGCTGCCGAAGCTGGCCAGCATGAAGGTCGACAAGATGCGGTTGCGCCGTGACGCGTGGACCGCAGGACTCGTGCTCTGGCGCCCGACGAAGGGTGAGGGGCTCCGGCCCTTGACCGACAGCGACCGGTCCGAACTCGCGCCGCTGCTGGGCTGACGATGCGGCCATGACGATGATCCCGGTCGACACCGAGCCCGACGAGTTCCGGACACTCGTGCGCGCCTGGTTCGAGGAACATGCCCCGGCCAAAGGCGGACCGGACGACTTCTCCAACGTCCACGTGGTCAGCGCGTCGACGATCGAGGAGTACGACGCACGTGAACACGCGGCGCTGGAGACGACCCGCGCCTGGCAACGCAAACGGCACGACGCCGGTCTCGCGGGCCGGTCGTGGCCGACCGAGTACGGCGGGCTCGGCGCACCCTTGTGGCAGGACGATGTGGTCGACGCCGAGCAAGCCCGATTCGGCGTGTCGACCAAGATGCTGGCGATCGCCCTCGACATGGCGCCGCCGGTGCTGTCCGCCTTCGGCACACACGAACTGCGCGCCGTCGCATCTGCCGCGAATCGTCCGAGGTGACGAGAGTTGGTGCCAGCTGCTCTCCGAGCCCGACGCCGGATCCGATCTCACGAGCGTGACCACGACCGCGATCGCTGTCGACGGCGGCTGGTCGATCAGTGGTCAGAAGGTCTGGACGTCGGGTGCCGGCACGGCGAGCTACGCGCTGCTGATCGCCCGCACGAACCGTGACGTCCCGGGTCGCGGCGGGCTGTCGTGCTTCGCGTTGGAGATGGATCAGCCGGGTGTGGCGGTGCGACCGCTACGGCAGATCTCCGGCGCCTACCACTTCAACGAAGTGTTCCTCGATGACGCGTTCGTGCCGCAGGGCTGCGTCTGATCGGTGAGCTCGGCGGCGGATGGACCGTGCTGCGCACGATGCTGGCCAGCGAGCGTGCCTCGATCGGTGGAGGAACGAGCGTCCGCGGGGCGATCCCGCTCGTGGCGATGGTGCAGAAGCTCGGGATCAACGACGACCCGCTGGTGCGCCAGGAGGTGGTGTCGGCGATCGCCCGGGAACGGCTGCTCGATCTCGTCCAGGCCCGCATCGCCGCGACCGGATCGGTCCCGGCCGCCGGATCGGTCGCCAAGTTGCTCTACACCGAACATGGCCGGATCACGTCTGACGTCGCGCTGCGACTGGTCGGTGCGGCAGGAATGATCAACGACGACCCGTTGGCCGAGCAGTGGGTCGACCGGTTCCTTTTCGCTCCCGGGCTGCGCATCGGCGGCGGTACGGACGAGATCCAACGCAACACGATCGCCGAGCGCGGGCTGGGCCTGCCACGCGAACCGGACGCTGACGGCAGGTCAGCGACGCTGACGCGTGGCCCGTTCCGTGCGGCTGGATCACCGCGTCGTGTTCACGCCCAATCGGGCGGTGCGCCGGTCTCCAACTCGATGAGTCGGGCCTTGGCGCGACGCCACGCTTCGTCGCTCGCGGCGACGCCTGATCCCGCCCGGCGCGCCTCGCGTACGCCACTGATCGCGTGGTCGAGCTCCCGGCGGGCCCCTTCCAGCGCCGCGGCATGTTCGGCGGCGGCGAGTTCGGCGTCGCGAGCCTCCTGTCGCTCGCGCCGAAGTCGATCACGTTCAGCCTGCTCACGTTCGGCCGACGCCCGCAATATCGCCGCGAACTGCACGACCGGGTCTTGCGTTTGGGGCTTCGGTGGCTTCGGTCGCCGCCTGCTGGGCACGAGTGGGCATCGTACTCGGACTCTCGCCGCTGATCAGGATGACGCGATTGCCGCCGCCAGTGCCTCCGGTGCTTCGAACGGGACGAGGTGGCCGACGCCCGGGAGTTCGACGTACGTTGCGCCGCCGATGAGTTGGGCGAGCCGCATCCCGTTGCCGACGGGGATGAGTGGGTCGTCGGCGCCGTGGATCACGACGGTCGGGGCCGTGATGCGGGTGAGGCGGGAAGCTCCCGACCAGCTGGCGATGGCGCGCAGTTGGTTGATCACTCCGGCGCGTGGCGTTGGTCGTTCGCGCAGGAGGTCGACGAGCTCGCGCATGCGGTCCGGGCGCTGCTCGCGGAAATCGGTCCCGACAACGGCACCCCACGTGCGCCCGAAGAACTCGGCGATGCCCTCGCCGGGCCGTGGGGTCGACGTCATGGCGTCGAGCATCGACCGCGCCGGCGCGAAACCGGCCGGGGCCGGCGGCCGGGTACCGCAGAGCACGAGTCGCTCCACCGTTTCGGGGTGCCTGATCGCCAGCTCCTGAGCAATCATCCCGCCCATCGAGAGCCCGACGACCGTCGCGGAGTGCGCGCCGATCACGCGGAGCACGTCGCGCACGTCGTCGGCGAGTTGCGCCAGCGTGAACGGAGCAGGCGCGGTGCGGGAGTATCCCGTGCCCCGGTTGTCGACGCGCACCACGTCGAACGAACGCTCGAGTTGCTCGACGAGGCCGGCGGGCCACAGGAGCCCCGACGCGGTCCAGCCGTTCACGAGCACGACGACCGGACGCTCTCGAACGTTGACCCGGTCGGGTCCATGCCAGAACACGTTGGGGCGGCCGGATCTCGCCATCGGTCGGTCGGGGGCGAGCCGCTCGCGCTCGGCGCGTTCACTTCGGGCCCATCGCTGCTGTTCGGTGTGGCGACCCGTTGCGAACGAGACAACGGTCGAACAACGTTCCTGCCGGTGGCGCACGAACGATTCGTACTGGATTCCGGCGCGGATGGCGCCGGCGCCGGCTCCGGTCCGTAGCAGCGGTTCGGCGATCGCCATGGAACCCCGGATCGCCGATCGGGCGAACCATTCGCCGATCGCGTCGGACTGGGTCACGACGGGCTTCCGCCGCCGCGATCGTCCGGTTCGACGAGTGACCGGCGCAGGATCTTGCCAGTCGTGTTGCGCGGCAGTTCGTCGAGGAATTCGACTCGTCGTGGGACCTTGTGCCGCGCCAGATTGTCCCTGACGTGGGCTCGCACCTCGTCGGCGGAGAGCTCGGCATCCCCGCGGCGAACGACGAACGCGGCAAGCACCTGCCCGAAGTCGTCGTCGGCGACGCCGACGACGGCCACCTCGGCAACGCACGGGTGATGGCTGAGCAGCTCCTCGACCTCGCCGGGGAACACGTTCTCGCCCCCCGACACGATCATGTCGTCCTCGCGGCCTTCGACGAACAGCAGCCCGTCGCGGAAGTAGCCCAGGTCGCCCGACGACAGCAAGCCGCGACATTCCTCCTTCGTCCCGCCTGTGGTGTAACCGTCGAACCGCATCGAACCGCCGACGAAGACGCGCCCGACGGTGCCATCGGGGACGACCGCGCCGCCGTCGTCGAGGATCTCGACCCGCACCCCACGGGCGACTCGGCCCGCGGTCGCGGGTGCCTCGAGCAGGTCGGCGGGTGTCGCGATGGTCGCGACGGCGACCTCGGTCGATCCGTACAGGTTGTACAGGACCGGTCCGAACCGGTCGAGCGTCTCGGTGGCCAGCTTGCTGCCCAGGGCCGAGCCACTCGACGCGATCACGCGCAGGTCGGTGGTGGGCTCCGTCACGAGCACGTCTGGTCCGAGCCCGAGGATGCGCGAGAGCATCACCGGGACGACGACCAGCACCTGGGCGCGGTGCTCGGACGGTCGCATGAAGCGTCGATTCCGCGTCGAAACGCCGCGACAGCACGTTGGTGGTGCACCGTCCGAGTCCGAGGAGCAGGTTCGTCAGCCCCCACCCGTGGAACAGCGGGGCCGCGATGACCTGGGTGTCACCGAACCGGAACGGGATGCGCTCCAGCACGGCAGCGACCCCCTCGACGGCAGCGGGATCGTTCCGTCGCGCCGCACCCTTGGGTTGGCCCGTGGTCCCCGACGTGAGGATCACCATTCGTCCCTGCTCCCGACGGGGACTGGCCAACGCCGCCGAACCAGCGAGCGTCTCCATCGCCGACTCGTCGAACGTCTCGGCGTCGGTACCGGCGACGATGTCGGCGAACTCGTCGTCGTGGATGATCGACCGCGACCCCCTCCGACCGGACCACCGCCGCGAGTTGCGGCGCGGCGAACCCGGTGTTGAGGAGCACCACGTCGGCCCCGGTCGCCGACGCGGCGACGAGCCCTTCGACGAAGCCGCGGTGGTTCCGACAGAGCAGGCCGATCCGGGTCCCGTCGCCCACACCCCGAGCCAGGAGCGCCCCGGCAATCCGTTGCGAACGGTCCCAGAGCTCCGAGTACGTGATGCTGCCGTCGTCGTCGTGGATCGCGATGCGTTCCGGGTAGCGGCCCGCCGCAGCCGCCACCAGGCCCGGCAGCGTCGTGCCCCATGGCGCCATCGCCAGCAACGACCTGGCGAGCCGATCAGGTCGTTCGAGCAGTTGGAGGTTCGCCCGAGCCAGGATCACGCCAGCCGTGACGCGGCCACGAAAGGACATCACCGTCACCTTAGGCCAGCGTCGCCATCGACCCGTTGGCGCTACTGTCGGCACCAGGAGGGGTCATGGCATCATCATCGCCGTTGTGGAAGCAGCTGTTCGACGCGGTCGACGAACGGCTGAGCCCGACCATCAACGAGATGGCGCGAAGCGAGGACGCCGCCGCGCTGGCGGCCCTCGGTCGACGGGGCCGCAGCGAGTTCGACCGGCGCATGGAGCAGGCCTCGCGGCGGGCGCTGCACTTCCTCAACCTGCCGGCGGGCAGCGACGTCAACCGCCTGCTCGAACACATCGCCCGCCTCGAGCGAGAGGTGCGCGACCTGCGCAACCTCCTCACCGACCGCGAGAACGCCGAATATCTCGCGTCGCTCGCGGCGCGCCACGAAGCCGCCCGCCTGCCGCCGAGCGCGGCCTCGACACGCGAAGCCTCGACACGCACGAAGGCCTCGACACGCACGAAGGCCTCGACACGCACGAAGGGAGGCCCGGGTGGCCACGATGCCAACGCCGACCGACCTGCTCGAGCGGATTCGGCTTGATGTCGAGCGCAACGCACTCCGCGCCCGCAACGGCCTGAGGCACCTCGCGGGAGTCGGGCGGCCCGAGATCGGGTGCTCGGCCAAGGACGTCGTCTGGCGGCGCGACAAGGTCCAGCTCTACCGCTATCACAGCCCGGGTCCCACGCTCGGGCCACCGATCCTGCTCGTGATGAGCCTCGTGTCGAAGCCCTACGTGCTCGACCTGCGACCCGGCAACAGCTTCGTCGAGGCGTTGATCGGTCGCGGGTTCGACGTGTACATGATCGACTGGGGAACACCGGACGCGGCCGACGCCGACAACAGCTTCGAAACGTACTGCGACGAGTACATCCCGTTCGCGTGTGCCGCGGCCATGCGCACGAGCGGAGTCGACGAACTCCACGTCTTCGGGTACTGCTTCGGCGGCGTTCTGTCGCTGATCTTCGCCGCCGGCCATCCGGAGATCCCGTTGCGCACCCTGTCGCTGATGGCGACACCGATCGACTTCGCGGCGATGGGCGGCCTGACGTCGGTGCTGCGCGATCCCCGGATCGACCTGTCGGACTTCGTGGACGAGACCGGCAACGTTCCCGCCGAGGCCGTCCTGCGGGGCCTCACGTCGGCGCGGATCACCGGCGATGCGACGATGTACGCGACGCTCCTCGAGAAACTCGAGAACAGCGAGTACATCGCGGCGCACGAGGCGATGCACGGCTGGGCGAGCGACCACATCCCGTTCCCCGGAGCATGCTTCCGTCAGACCGCTGATTGGCTGATTCGCGAGAATCGACTCGCCGAGAACCGCCTCGTCACCGGCGCGAGGCGAGCTCGACATCGGCTCGATCTCCTGCCCCGTGATGAACGCCGTGGGGACCGCCGATCATCTCGTCCCGCTCGAGTCGAACCGGCCGGTGCTCGACCTCCTGCCCGACCTCGACGACCTCCAGTTCGCGGCCGGCCACGTCGGCTTGATCGTGGGAGGCAAGGCGCACCGCGCCTCGATCCCCGGCATGCTCGACTGGATCGAACAGCACAGCGACGGGAGCTGACCATGGCGGACAGCGCTCGACATCACACCCTTCTCCGCAGCCGATGTGGACGAGGTCTGGGCGTTCTTCCAACGACTGCCCGAGGGTGATCGCACGCTCGTGAAGGAACCCGTCACCGATCTCGAATCGGTGCAGGCGTTGGGTCGACGACGCACGGGCGCTGCGCTACGTCGCGCGGGCCGACGGTGACGTCGTCGGGTACGTGGCGGTGATCCCGGGCGTCGGCTGGTCGCGCCACGTCGGAGAGCTTCGACTGGTGGTCGATCCCGCCGTTCGGCGACGCGGGCATCGGGCAGCGGCTCGCACGCCATGCCCTTCGCGTCGCGATCGAAGCGTCGCTCACCAAGGTCGTGGTCGAAGTCGTCGCGGTGCAGGATTCGACGATCGCGCTGTTCACCCGCCTCGGCTTCCGCGCCGAGGCGCTGCTCGAGGATCAGGTCCAGGATCCAGCGGGCAACTACACCGACCTGATCGTGCTCGCCAACCGAACCGACGACGACTGGGGCGTGCTCGCCACCGTGGGCCTCGACGAACAACTCGACTGACGCCCGGCGCTGTTCAGCCGGCGGTGTCGGGCGACGGCGCGGACACCGTGGGTTCCTCGGCGGAGCGTTGATCGACGGTGTTGAAGATTGTGCCGGGCCCGGGTGGCACGAACCCGTCGAGCAACGGGTCGTCGGTGCGGACCATCCAGTCGTGCAAGCGGCGCCTGAGGTCGTCGGCGACGTCGGCCAACCGGGGATCGTCGATCCGGTTCGTTCCCTCGGTCGGGTCGAGCCAGAGGTCGTAGAGCGCCTCGGCCGGAGCGTCGATCTCGGCCCAGCCTGCCTCGAGCACGACGTCCTTCGTCAGCCCGTCGTCGACGTTGGCGCGGCACTCGGCCCGGCTGCGAGATCGATCGAAGTGACGCACGTACTTGTACCGACCGGTGCGCACGGCGCGCTGCGGTTCGTACGCCGCGTGGTAGGTCAGCTCGGCGAAGACCTCGTCGTGCACCTCCGTCGACCTCGCCGCGGACGAGCGGGAGCAGCGATGTCCCCTCGAGCCAGTCCGGGCGGTCGATGCCGGCGATCTCACAGATGGTCGGATACAGATCGAGCTGGCTGACGAGGGCGTCGGTCACTTGGCCGCCGGTGAAGCCGGGGCCACGCATCAGCAGGAGCACGCCGATCCCGCGGTCGAACATCGTGGCCTTGGCGTCGGGATATGCGAGACCGTGATCGGTCGTGAAGATCACGAGCGTGTTGTCGGCGAGCCCGTTCTCCTCGAGCGCATCGAGCACCGTGCCGACGCCATGGTCGAGCGACCGTGCGCTGGCCTTGAACGACGGCCATGTCGCGCCGCGTCCGCGGCGTGTCGACGATGTTCTCCGGCGGCCGCGAGTAGCGAGCGTCGCGCAGCGAGACGGGCTCGAAGTACTCCCGGTGCGTCTCGAAGAATCCGACCGACAAGAAGAACGGCTCGTCGACCGATGCCCGCTCGGCGATGAGCGCGGTTGCGGCGGGAGCGACGTCGCGCACCCGGTTGCTCTCGACGTCGACGACGTGGTCGTACCCGACGTCGAGTCGGGTCGGACGACACGTGCTGCTCGCCGATGAGTCCCGACCAGTACCCGGCGTCGCGGAGCACGTGCACGATGTGCCGCTCGGGGTGCCGGAGCCGGTAGCCGCGATGGGCGAGACCGAGCATGCCGGTGACGTGTGGGCACTGCCCGGTGAGCAGGGCGGCACGCGACCCGGAACACACGGGCGCCGCGCAGAAGGCCTGGCGGAACAGCACGCCCTGGTCGGCGAGGTGCTGGATGTTCGGCGTCGGCACCGGGTAGCCGTACGGCTGGACGTAGCGGCCGGTGTCGTGCGAGTGCAGGTAGAGGATGTTGGGACCTGCCATAGCCACGGACACCCTACGCCAGCGAAATGATGACTGATAATGTCTGAATTACATGGATCGACTCGATTCCTCGTGCGACGGCCTGTCCTACCTCGTCTGCGCGACCCAGCGCAGCGGCAGCACGCTGCTGTGCGAACTCCTCAAGGGGACCGAGGTCGCCGGTGTTCCCGACGAGTTCTTCGAGGCGCTGCGCTCGACCGGCCGACCGCGCCAACCCCGCCAGTACTTCGAGGACCCGAGCGTGGCCGACATCGCCGACCGGCTCGCGCCGTTCGACCCGGGCGAGCAGGAGCAGCCCGGCGACTTCGAGGGCTGGTTCCACTACGCGCTGCAACGCGGCACGACGCGCAACGGAGTCTTCGGGGCCAAGATGATGTGGAACTACTTCGACGACTTCCGTGATCGCGTCGCGCGAGCTGCCCGGTCTCGACGACGCGACGTTCAACGAGGCGCTCGACGTCGTCTTCCCGAACCTGCGCATCATCTTCGTCCGCCGACGCGACAAGGTGGCCCAGGCCGTGTCGCTGTGGAAGGCGATCCAGACCCAGCAGTGGCGCGACGAATCCGACGAGCAACTGCGGCAGCCAGCCGAGTACGACTACCGCGCGCTCAAGTACCTCGTCGACGAACTCCACCGCTGGGATGCGAAGTGGGAGGACTGGTTCCATGCCACCGGCCGCGACCCGATCCGCGTGATCTACGAGGAGTTCGTCGGCGCCCGGGCGGCGACGATCGGGAGAGTGCTCGACGAGCTGGGGGTCGATCCGCCCGAACCGGAACGCGACCGTCGGCCGATGCGGCGCCAGGCCGACGACCTCTCGTCGTCGTGGGTGGCCCGATTCCGTGACGACGACGCCGAGCACCAGTTCGCGGTCTGACGCGCTCGGCCTCCGGCACGAGGCCGTTCGCCATCTGGGGCATTTCCCATTCGGTATCCGATCGGAATGTGACCCAGACCGGCGGGACCGCTCGATCGGTCACCGTTGCGATGCGTCGTCGAGTCCGTGTCGATCTCGGGCTGGCGGTCGCTTCGTCAGGAACCCCAGGTTCGCCGAGCGTGCTTCCCACGAGTAGGTGACGGCAGTCCGGGCAATGAGGTCGTGGAGGGCGCGTCGGTCCCGTCGGAGCAGGATGAGGACGAACCCGAAGCAGAACACGATGAAGCTCAGCGGGAAGGCCAGCACTCGAACCACAGCGTGGCCGGTGTCGAGATCTTCACCATCGAGGCGAACGACTCGGATACCGAAGAGGGCCATGCCGAGTGTGCAGCTGTACGCCGACAGCAGGTAGGCGCAGTACGCGAACGCCCAGACCATGAGAACGAGAGAGGATGCGAGGGGCGTCTCGGAGAGGTGGACGTCGCTGCCGAGCACGACCGACAGCACGAAACTGACGACGTGGCCGCCGAGGGTGAACAGCAACAGGATCGTGAACAGGTCGACGAGAAAGGCGAACAACCGGGTCACCACCCCCGCGTCATGGCCGTACAGGTCGTTGCGCGGCGGAGATTCGGCTGCGATAGGCGTCACGCGGACTGCTCCACGCTCGGGCCGGGTCGGGGCGGGACACCTTGATCTTCGGACGAGGTCCGGCGGAGCAACCGGTCGATCCAACCGTGCAGAACCGAGTCGAGGCCGATCCCCTGGGCGCGCATCCCATCGATTGCTCGAATCATCACGGCAGAGCCGGAACGGGAGACGATGGTTCCGAGATCGGTTCGTTCGACGATCGCATCGATGTCCACTCGTTCGAGCAAGCGGTCCAGATCGAGACGCTCCATCAGGAGATTGAGGTCGACTTCCTCCAACAAGGCGTTGAGGTCAACGCGTTCCAGAACGTCTTGGATGTCGATGCGGTCGAGGACCCGCTCCACGTCGATTCGTTCGACGATCGCCTGGACATCGACACGCTCGACGACACCGTTGACGTCGAGCGCCCCCACGACCATCGGGGTGACTTCATACGCGACGGCCTGAACGAGTTCGGTGGCGCTCTCGAACACCGAGTCGAGCATGCCCGAGTGTTCACGACGTGGCCGCTCTCGGCGCTGACCCCGAGCCACCGTGGATTTCAGCCGGTCTCTCGAGTGTCGGGGACCGATGCTCCGAAGCCGGCGAACGCTTCCGTCAGCGATTCGACCAACAGGGCGGGGTGACGGATCACGCTCGAATCGAGTGCGATCCCGATGTCGAGGCGGCCCTCGTTGCCCAGTGCCGTGATGTTCAGCGGACAGCCGAGACGCGGCCCCAAGGGGTAGGCCGCCTCGATCAGCGAGCCGCAGATGTGCCGTTTCCCTCGCAGACCGGGAACGGCGGTGGCGGCGAAGTCGACCGATTCCGCCTGGGCGTTCAGCGCCCCTGAGAGGAACCGCGTCGGGAGGAATCGGAACGACGTCGCCAACGCGGATGCGACGCGCAACGCTGGCTCCTTGCGGGCCTGGTCGAGGCGTTCGGCCACCACGCCGAACTGTGGTCCCGGCCGCCCGATCGCCGTCGGTACCGAGAGCCGGGTCGGCGCGAACCAGTTGCCGCCCGCATCGTCACTGCCGCGCGTGCTCGCCGGCGTGGCAAGTCGCAACTCGGCGAAGTGTTCGCCGAGGCGCTCGTGGTAGAGCCCGATGCCGGCAGCGGCGGCGGCGACCAGCAGATCGTTCCGGCTGCCACCCAACGCGAGCGCAGCAGCCCGGGCCCCCTCGACGGACACGACCTCGAATCGGCTCAGCATGGATCGGGCCGTCGGGCGCGACGTCAACGGTCCGCCGGTCACCATGAGTTGTCGCGACACGGAGTTCGCCACCTCGATCGCCCACTGCACGCTGTGCACCGCCGACTCGACAGGGTCGACATCCCGCGCCGCGTTGACGCGCTCGAGGGCGCGGCCGATGATCTCGGGACCGTCCAAGGTTGCCGAGAACGTGATCGTTCCAGGGCGCCGTGCCTCGACCGGATCCGGGAGGGCGTGCGGCTCGGGAGCCGGCTTTTCGGCTGGTGTCAGCGGCGTCTGGGGCCACGCCGATTCGTCGAGGAGCAGCCCGACGAGCCTGATTCCGCCGACCCCGTCGGTGAGCACGTGATGGGCGCGCAGATAGATGGCCGCCTTGCCGTCCTCCAGTCCGTCGATCAACGTGACGTCCCACGGTGAACGCTCCGGGTCGAACGGGACCGACTCGAGCAGACCGACGAGGTCGAGAACCTCGCGCATCGTTCCCGGAGCCGAGACGGAGAGCGAGCGAACATGGTGCTCGGGCGCGAACTGGCCGCTCATCCATTTCGGACGAGACCGCAACGACGTCGGCCCCCCGGGCCGCTGCGTCAGTCGTTCGGCGTGTTCGCCGGCGAACCGGAGCCGTTCGAGCAACGAGTCCCGGTCGGGCAGTCGGTCGACGATCACAACGGCCCCCACCGTCATCCTCAACGATCCGGTCTGTCCGACCCTCCACATGATCGCTTCGATTGGACTCAGTTCGTCGCTCATCGTCGACACCTTCCGGGTTCGCAGTTCCACACTCTAGATCGCAATCCCATTCCGCCGATTCGGCCCCTCCGGAAGGTCTTCCATGCCTGGCTTGCGTTGCCGGTCGGTTCAGAGATCGAGCGCTCCGATCGGGAGCGCGGATGCATCGAACGGTTCCCGCCGCAGCCGAGGCGTCCCACGTCGATCGGCAGCCCAATGCCGCAGTGGGAAGTCCATGATCCAACTGCTCGCAGTGGCTCGACAGAGGTACGTCTCGAAGGTGCCGCTGCGATCGCGTTCGATCAACACGAGGTGCTCGCTCGCGTACGCGTCGGCATCCGGGCCGTCGAGCCGTTCGATCTCGTCACATCGGCACTCCATGCCATGAAGCCTTGCACCCGCACGGTCGGGACGGTGCCGTCGGCGAACACGTGCTTGCCGCTGCCGAGCAGGAGCGGGTACAGCCACAGGTTCAGGCGGTCGACGAGACCGAAGCGCAGCAGCGACTGCACGAGGTCGAGACTGCCGATGACGTCCACTTCGTCGTGGAGCTCCTTGAGGGAGGTGATGCCTTCGACGAAGTCATCGGCGCCACCCCGTCCAACGTCTCGAACTCGGTCACGATGAGCTTGCCCAAGGTGTGCTCCTTCACAGGGGAGTGGTGCGCCCCCGAGGTAGACGCGCTCGACGCGGGTGCGATCGCTTGCCGGCCGGCGGTACGCGGCGCACAATGTCACGATGCACCGAGTAGGGCCCGCAGTGGTTCTTCTCGTGGTGATCGGCGCGGGCTGCGGCGACCCATCGGCACCGCAGGGTGCCGCCGCGCAGACGATCGACCCCGTGGCCGAGCGGCCGCTCGTGTCGACGCCGACCGCGCCGATCACGACCGCGCCGATCACGACCACGACGACCACGACCACGACGACCACGACCACGACGACCACGACCCCGGTGATCACGACCACGCCGGCCACGACCGGTTTGGTCACGACCACGTCGACGCCCGAGCCGACGATGTATCGGCCCGAACCGATCCGATCCGGCGCGTTGGTGACCGCGAGCCTCGTCCCCGTCGAGGGTGTCACCTTGGACGATTCGACCGTGACGTTCCAGATCGTCGAATTGCCGGACGGTCGATTCCTTCAGGTCGATCGCGGAAGCGCGGTCGTCCCGGCGGGTGCCGAGTTCTGGGCGACGACGATCAACGGCCGACTGAAGTTGAAGACCACCGCTCGGCAAGGAGGCCTGACCGGGAGTCGCATCGATCCCGAGGTCTACGGAGACGCCTTCATTGTCTCGTTCAGTGCCATCACCGCAACGGACGAGATTCTCGCTTCGACCGGCGAGATCCAGATGAGCGAGTAGCTCCACCCCTGCAACGGGCGACGGCTTCGGGGAGTGGCGCCGCCTGACTGGCCCGGCTGCCAGGGCGGCCTGCCAGTCTGGGGCGCGTGACGTTCGGTATCCGATCGGAATGTGACCCAGACTGGATTGATCGCCACCGCAGAGCTCGACGTGATCGCCGCCGGCTGCGCGCCCGTGACCCGTGACCGTACGATGGGTCCGCGATGAAGCTGATCCTCGTCCGCCACGGCGACGCGTTCGCCGGACTGCGTGGTGTGGTCCCCGGACCACTCGGGTGTCTCGGTCTCACCGACCTCGGCCGCCGGCAGGCGACGGCACTCCACGATTCCATCGCGGCTGATCCCGACTTCACCGTCGACGTGCTGGTCACGAGCATGCTGCCTCGGGCGATCGAGACGGCCGGCATCATCGCCCCCGCCTTGGGGTTCGCGGAAGTGCCGCAGGACTGCGACCTCTGTGAGGTGCACACGGGCGAGGCGGACGGCCTGGAGTGGGCCGAGTACACCAGCCGCTTCGGCACCGTCGACATGCTCGCCGAACCCCATCGGCCGTTCGCCCCCGGCGGCGACAGTTGGAACAGCTTCCACGATCGGGTGGGCTTCGCGATGGACCGGTTCGCCCGCGACCACGCGGGATCCACGGTGATGGCCGTCTGTCATTCCGGAGTGATCGCGGCCTCGTTGCGGGTCCGCTTCGGCGCGGCGCCGGCCGGCGGACCGCGCCTCGTACCCACCAACACCGGTCTCACGGAGTGGGACTTCGACGAGGCGACCGGTCAGTGGACGCTGCGGACGTACGACGACGCGCGGCACCTCGCCTCGATGGTCGGCGACGGCACACTCGAGCTCTGAGTTCGACGTTTGCCGCGTCACATCGTCGGGGTACCGCCGACGGATGACTGACCCCGACTCCACCGTCGAGCCGACCGTCGAAGCTGCCAGGGCGGCGGCACAGCGCGGCGAACTCGGGCGCTGGGTCCAGGAGTTCCTCCGCAGCCCGGGCAGCGACAACGCCGCGCTCGGCGCGGAGCTGCGCAGCGAGCAGTCGTCGTGGTACGGCCCGGTCCGGCTTCCGTTCGACGAACTGCAACGGCTCGCCGGCCCTCCCGATCAGCCGACACTCGTCCGGCTCGGCGACGACGACCTCGAGCGCGTCGACGACATGCAAGAGAGCTTGGATGACGGCTGGGAGCCGCCGCCGATCATCGTGTCGTACGAGGACGGCGAGTTCGTGGTCGAGGACGGCAACCACCGGATCGAGGGGCTCCGTCGAGCGGGACAGTCGGACTACTGGTCAGTGGTCGGCTTCGGCGACGAACGGCAGAGGCAGCGGTTCCTCGAGTCACTCCAGTGAGTCCCTGCGGAGGGCTTGGAGAGCACTCCGCAGCAGTCGCGACACCTGCACCTGGCCGATGCCGAGACGTTCGCCGATCTCGCGTTGGGTGAGTTCTTCGTAGAAGCGCCACACCATGATCTTCCGGCTCCGCTCGTCGAGATGAGCCAACGCATCCAACGCCGCGAGGCGGTCCTCGATCTCGCCGGTCATGTCCCCGTCCGCCGACCCGAAAACACGTCCGTCGCCGGCGTCCGATTCCGAGAGGGTCTTCATCCGATTCGCACCGCGCGCCGCGAGTCCGGCGATCACCACCTCCCGGTCCACGCGAAGTTCTGCGGCGAGTTCATCGACGGTGGGCGATCGACCGAATCGTTGATGGAGCACCTCGGTCGCGGCACGCAGTCGGGGCATCAGATCCTTCGCGCTACGAGGCACGCCGATCGCCCAAGTCGTGTCGCGGAAGTGCCGCTTGAGTTCGCCGAGGATCGTGGGAATCGCGAACGCGTGGAACGGGACGTCCCGCTCGGGGTCGTACCGGTCGGTCGCCTTGACGAGACCGAGCAGGGCGACCTGGACGAGATCGAGTTCCGGCTCACCCCGATGGCGGAAACGGCTGGCACACTGCGTCGCGATCCAGCGATGGTCGATGATCAGCTGGTCACGAATCGTCCGATCACCGGTCTCCCGGAGACGCCGGAACCGGGCCCGTACCTCGTCGCGGCACAGGTCGTGTTCGTTCGAACGTTTCGGCCTCGGCGATTCGTCCACGATTTCAGGGCTACCCCGTCGGCCTCACGACGAAAACCGTCCGCCCCGCTTTCACCCGATCGGATGAGGATCAACAGAGCGTCTCCGTCCACACCCGTTTGCCATAGCGGGTGGGCTCCCAACCCCACGCGTCACACAGTGCGGTGACGATGGCGAGGCCGAATCCACCGGCGCTCGTCGGCTCGACCACGACCGGCCCGGCGGGGTCGTTGTCGTGCACTTCGAGCCGGAGCCGCATGTCCTGCAGGACTGCCATCACCACCGCATCGGAGTGGGCGTGCATGACGGCGTTGGTGACCAGTTCGCTGACGACGATCAGGGCATCGGCGATGACCGCTTCGGAACACCCGGCGTCGAACATCCAGGCGTGCAGGGCTTCTCGCGTTTCCAGCGCCGCCATCTCGGACCTGGTCACGTTCATGCGCATCTCTTTCACGAGTCCACCTCGGCTGGGTTCTGCGCCGCTAGCTCACGACACGGTCTCCGTGGCGTGGCTCGACCTGGAATGCCGTCATCGACAGGGTGGTACCCGGTGAGGTGGTTCGTCAGACGCTCGTCCGGTTTCGCCGGGCGAGACACGTGGGCGATGGAATCAGCCGTGCACCACACGGCGGACAGTCTGCTCGACACGGCTCAGCCACTTCGCGCGTCGCGAGCGTTGCCACTCCTCCTGCAACTCGCCCGTCTCGAACGCCGTCAGGATCCGCGGCGCGATGTACGACGATCGGCACACGGCCACCGTGTTCCCCAGACGGTCGGCGGCGTGCTCGATCGCCAACCGGACGGTCGCGTCGAGGTCGTCGCTGTCGGCCAGGACGAGCCGATCGGCGGCCGCACAGGTCGCACCCCACGTACGCAGATCCTTCGCGCTCATGTCCGAGCCCGAGTGCGCCCCGATGTACTCGTTGACCTGGCCGGCGGTGATCGGACGATCGTCGGAATCGACGAACAACATCCCGTCGGTGCTTTCGTCGATCAGGGTCGACAGCCGTCGGGCGAGCAGTGCATCACGAACTTCCGTCTGCTGTTCCACGGCCGACTTGCCCTCGAAGTGCAGCGCGATCCGAGTGCCGTCGACGTCGACGTCCCCGATGCCGAGTGTGATCGCGCCGACGGATCCGTTCTCCTCGAGGCGGCGCCGGCTCCCGGGGCGGATCAGCGAGTCGTCGATCAGGCGGACCACCGCGGCCGTCCGCCAGTCGGTGCCGCGCGAGCGGAGCTCATGATCGACGTCGCGGCGTAGGCGAGTCAGGGCCGCGCCGATCGATCCGAGACGCTCGAACTTGGCCAGATCGGAGGCCTCACGCCACGCCGGATGGTAGAGGTACTGCTTGCGTCCCCGTTCGTCGTAACCCGTTGCCAGCAGGTGGGCGTCGGGCTCCCCGGCGATCCACACCGCCGTCCACGCCGGGGGAATGGCCATCGCCTGCAGGCGGAAGCGTTCGGTTGCGTCGACGATCCGGCCGCGATGGTCGACGTAGGTGAAACCCCGACCGCGCCGCCGGCGCTCGATCCCGGGCCGGTCGTCCATGAGGTACCGGAGTCCGGCATCGGCGGCGATTCGTCCGGAGTTCGTTGTCGCGTCGTCGCTCGCCATGGCTCCGACTGTTCCCACGGAGCCGTCGCGGCAACCCCCGCGGGCTCATCTCGGCCCAGACAGGGTGACGTCGAGGGTGACGTCGACGGGCCTCATTCGACACGGCGTTCCCAGACGGCGAGCTCGAAGTCCGGGTCGGTCACGGCAATCAGGCGCTGCAACGCCGGGTGCTGTTCGATCCGCGTCGCCACCTGACGCCCCGTCCGGGGATAGTCGGTGACGCCCGTGTAGTGCACCGCCACGAGATGGCCACCCGGTTCGAGCCACCGCTCGAGACCGTTCATCGCCAGGTCGAATCCCGAATCCGTGAGGTAGTACGCGACCTCCGACCACACGACGAGGTCGCCCGTCCCCGCGGGCCAGTAGACGGGGAACACGGCCTCGACGATCTTGACGCCGGAACGGTCGATGCGCCGGCGAGCAGCCTGCACCGCCTCGGTGACGAAGTCGAAGGCGATCAGTTCGTCGACGCGTTCGGCGAGCCGTTCGGTGAGCGTCCCGATCGAGCAACCGGGCTCGACACCGCGCCGGTACCGCGGGTTGGGCAGTACGGCCATGGTGATGTCCCGCTTCCGACGTTCGTACCAGCTCGATTCGAATTGCCATGGATCGTGGTCGTTGCGGTACAGGTCGTCGAAGTACGTCCGCCGGTGGGTCAGTGCGGTGAGACGGCCGTCCCGATCGAGCTTCACGACGTCCACGTCCCGGGCGCCACGTGCGCCAGCACGGCCAGCTCCCGCTCGGCGTGGTGTTGGCGTACGTACAGCTGGAGGTCGGCGATCCGGTGGGCCACGGCCGTCGAATCGGTCTGGGGCCGGGGTCCGAGGGCTCGGCCGAATCGATCGATCACGTCGGTCACGCTGCGCTCCACCGTCCAGCGCAAGGCACGCGCCCGTCGTTCCCCGGCCGCCGGATCGGTGGGCTCCCGGTCGATCTCGTGGCCGGCCTGGGTCAGCAGCGCGCGCAGCGACCAGGCCGTCGCGATCATCGCGCCGAGATGGGCGAGCCGGTGCGGATCGTCGTCGATCCGCACCCGCGCCTCGTCGATGAGTCCGATCGCGCCGCCGGCCCAGCACGCCGCCGGGCCACACGCCCCGTGCCAGAAGCCGGGGCGATCGAGATACCAGCCGGGCGGTCCGACGAGTTGGCCGGGATGGTCGTGGAAGTCGACGGTTCCGGTGGCGGTGTCGACGAGGGCGTCCGATCGCCACCCGGCGCTGGACATGGCGATCGTGTCGGCCGGCCGGACGCTCGTGTCGACGAGGACCGATGCCCGCGACCCCTTGACCCGGGAACCCGTCGAAGCGTCGCCGTCGACGCAGGCGGTCACCAGCGCCCGGTCGACCAGACCGAGGCCGGAGCAGAACGGCTTGCTGCCCGCGAGGCGACCGGTTCTCGGGTCGTAGCACAGCGGTGACGGTCCACCTTCCGAAGCCCACACGCCGAACAGGGCGTCACGGGGCACGTCGCGTTCGGCTTCGGCGAGGATGGCGATCGCATCGGTGTGCGCTTCGTAGAGCCGGGCCACCGAGATGGCCTGTGTTCGCGCGACCTCGGCGAGCTGCCGATGACGTTCGGCCGTGGCCCCGCACGCCGGGCGGGGGAGATCGACGGCGTCGGCCATGAGCGAACGAACGATGCTCCAGGTCGACCCATCGGTCGAGCTCCCGGTCACGCGACGGGCTCCATGCCGAGCTCCATCGCGAGCTGGGCCATGTCGCCGGCGAACCCGCGCGGCGCCCGACCGACGAAACGGTGTGACGTCGTCACGCACGTACTCGACGTCGTCAGCGTCCGGCCGCACCGGCGCACGCGGTTCCACAGGTCATGGTCCTCCGCGGTGGCCAGCGCATTCCAGCCGCCGCTGGCGAGGTAGACGTCACCGCGGAAGCCGAGGTTCGCACCGTGGACGTGCTGATGCGAGCCATCGACCGCGACGGGGTACGACCGCGCGAATCGAGCTGACATTTCGCGACCGGCGTCGATCCGGACCGTTCCGGCAACGCCCACGATGCCGGCATCGGCGAGTGCGAGCTGCGTGGTCAGCCAGTCGACCGGCACCACGGTGTCGGCATCGGTGCTGGCGATCCACACATCGCCAGGACCGACCGGCGCCCGGAGCAGCGCGGCCGACACACCGATTCGCCGCGCCGATCCGGCGCACCGGTCGTCGGTCTCGATCACCACATCGTCGCTGGATCGGGCGAGCGAACGAGCGACGTCGGCCGACCGGTCGCGGCACGAATCGGCGACCACGACGATCGTCGTCGACACCGCATCCGGCAGCCGCCGGCAGGCGTGGTGCACACTGCGGAGACAGGCTCCGATCGTGTCGACCTCGTCGTGGGCCGGAATCACGACGATGACGTGCCGGATCATGCCTGGCCTGATCACGCCTGGCGGGATCACGCCGGGTTGGCGCGAGCCCAGTAGCGCAGCGACCGGCAGGCCCGCACGAACGCATCCGCCGACTTCTTGGTGCGCTCGATCACCACGTAGCCATCGTCGATCATGTCCTCGCCGAGTCCCGCGGCCGCGAACAACGGCATCGACGCCGCCGAGTAGGCGATGTACTTGCAGTGGGCGTGGGCATCGGTGACGAAGTCCTTGGCGGTCGGGTCCTGGGCCATCGCCGCGGCGCCGTCCGCCGTCAGGATCACCGCGACGGCGTCGAACAGCACCGACGGACCACCGGCGACGGTCTCGTCGATGGGCAGCACGGCACGCGCACTGTCGGTGATCCCGGAGATCGTCGGAGCGACGAGCATCAGCTGCGCGCCTTCGGCCTCGAGGGCGGTGCGCAGCGCGGCGACGATTTTGGCGTCGACGCCCTGGCAAACGAGCGCACCGACGCGTCGGCCGGCGAACCGCTGCGGGCCGTTCTTGATGATGCTCAACGCATCGGATACCGGCTGTTCGATCGGCGCGGTGGCGGGCGCGATCGCCGCCGGGAGACCGGCCAGGCCGAGCCCTCCGGCGACCGCTGTGGCGAGGTCGGTGTCGACGTTCACGAGCTGCGCGACGACGCGCTCGCGGATCCGCGGGGTCTGCACCTTCGACAGCTCGAACACGAGCGCGTCGGCGATGTGTCCCTGCTCGACCTCGGTCTGGCTGAGGTAGAACTGACGCGCCTGGCTGAAGTGGTCGGCGAACGATTCGGGACGGACCCGTCGCGTGTCGCCGGCGACGGCTTCGACGTACGTCCGGTACCCGCGGTCGGGATCCTCGCGCGGCCGCCGTCCGCACCGGCCTGGTCGTTCCAGGAGTTCGGCTCGTAGTTGACGCGACCGACGGGATTCGCCAGCGCCATGTGCCCGTCCTGCTGGAAATGGGCGACGGGACAGCGGGGTGCGTTGACGGGAATGTCGGTGAAGTTCGGTGAGCCGAGACGCTTCAACTGGGTGTCGAGGTACGAGAAGTTCCGGCCCTGCAACAGGGGGTCGTTGGTGAAGTCGATGCCCCGCACCACGTTCTGTGTGCAGAACGCCACCTGCTCGGTCTCGGCGAAGAAGTTGTCGACCACCTGGTCGAGCACCATCCGGCCGACTGGACGGATCGGCACGAGTTCCTCCGGCACGAGTTTCGTGGCGTCGAGGATGTCGAAGTCGAACGAGTCGGCGAAGGCGTCGTCGAACAACTGCACGCCGAGTTCCCACTCCGGTGCGTCACCCGTCGTGATCGCGTTCCACAGGTCGCGGCGGTGGAAGTCCGGGTCGGCGCCGTTGATCTTCACGGCCTCGTTCCACACGACCGACTGCAGCCCGAGCTTCGGCTTCCAGTGGAACTTCACGAACGTGCTCTCGCCGGCGTCGTTGACGAACCGGAACGTGTGCACACCGAAGCCCTCCATGAACCGGAACGAGCGCGGGATGGCCCGGTCGGACATGATCCACATCACCATGTGCATCGACTCGGGCATCAGCCCGATGAAGTCCCAGAAGTTGTCGTGGGCCGTCTGCGCCTGGGGGAACCCTCTGTCGGGCTCCTGCTTGGCGGCGTGGATGAGGTCGGGGAACTTCATCGCGTCCTGGATGAAGAACACCGGGATGTTGTTGCCGACGAGATCCCAGTTGCCCTCCTGCGTGTAGAACTTGACCGCGAAGCCACGGACGTCACGGGCCAGGTCGGAGGACCCCTTGTTCCCGGCCACCGTCGAGAAGCGGACGAAGACGTCGGTCCGCTCGCCGGGACGCTGGAACAGGTCGGCACTGGTGATGTCGGCGAGCGACTCGTAGGGCTCGAAGTAGCCCTTCGCGCCGAAGCCCCGGGCGTGGACCACCCGCTCGGGGATCCGTTCGTGGTCGAAGTGGAAGATCTTCTCCCGCATCACGAAGTCTTCGAGGAGCTGCGGGCCGCGTTCGCCCGCGGTCAGCGTGTTCTGGTCGTCGGAGATCGGCACGCCGTGACGCGTGGTCAGCGACTCGACGGATCCTCCCGCCGTCTGATGGGTCTCACCACCTCGTCCGGACTCGGCGCTCCTTGCCGTCGGGGCGGATTTGCTCGGGCCGGACTTGGCCGGGCCCGATTTGGTCGGAGCGGAGCGCTTGGCGGTACGGGCGGAGGGTTTCGGTGTCGTGGGCATCGCTGCCTCCTGTACCCCGATCGCCCGCCGCCAACCCTCGGTGACGTCGAGGCGGCGAACGCACCCTGACGTCGATGCGGAGGTCACGGGCGTCCGGCGGCATGAATCGTCGCGATTCGGGGAACCAACAGGCGATGGCTTTCACGGATACACCCGGGTCGCGGGCACAAGAATCAAGGGCGCCGGAATCAAGGGCACTGGGATCGCGGCGGGCGGTGCGTTCGCCGGTGCGACCGCTGCCGACGTCGAGCGTCGGTGCGCGGTGGTCGTCGATCCACGCTTCGGCTCGTCCCTGGGATCCGCCGCCGGTGCCGACATTGGTGGTGGTGCCGCACCCCGACGACGAGGTGTTGCTGGCGGGCGGCCTGATCGCGACACAACGCGAACGAGGGATCGACGTGCACGTGCTCGGTGTCACCGATGGCGAGGCTGGACTGCCGTTGCGCGTACCCGCACGTGACCTGGCCCAGGTCCGCCGGCGCGAACAGACCGAGGCGCTGTGCACGCTCGGTGTGTCGCGTCTGTCGATCACCCGGCTCGAGTTTCCCGACGGTGGCGTGGCCGAGCACCAGGCCGAACTCACGCAGCGGCTCGAAGCGATGATCGTTGATTTCCCGTTGATCGTTGCGCCGTGGACGCACGACTTCCACAGCGATCACGAGGCTTGCGGCCGAGCCGCCGCCGACGCCGTCGGCGGCACGCCGACCGAGCTGCTGTTCGGATTGTTCTGGACGTGGCACCGGCTGCGGCCCGCCCGCCTCGAACCGCATCCACTCGTCGGGATCGAGATCCCGCCCCACATCCGTCAGCAACGGATGCACGCGATCGCGAAGCACCGGAGTCAGATCTCCGGCGAGGTCGCCGAGCCGTTGCTGACGCCGGAGCTCCTCGAGCCGCTCGCCTGGGGTCACGAGTTCTTCGTCGTGTCCTCGACCTGATCAACCGTCTGATCAACCGCCTGATCGACGGCGAGCACGAGCAGTGCGATGTCGTCGTTGCGCGACTGGAACGGCAGGATCGCCTCGAGCGCGCGCTGGATGTTCTCGGCGACTCCTTCGGCGCTCCCGCCCGAACGTGCCGCGTCGCGCACGAGCTCGCGCCAGGCTGCGTCGTCGAGGTCGTGGGGCGGCGCGACATCGGTCGCACCGTCGGTGTGGAAGACCACCACGTCGCCCGTGCCCAACTCCACCGTCGTGACGTGGATGTCGATGTCGTCGACGACCCCGAGCAGGGTGCCGGGGCGCCCGAGCGGGGCGACGCCCTGCGCACCGACGAGGATCGGCAGGGGATGACCACCGCAGGCGATCGTGAGACGACGTCCGCCGTCCTCGCTCGGTGCGATCGTGGCGTAGACACAGGTGACGAACGTGTTGGTGCCGGATCGACGGACCGCGCGGTTCAACGAGGCGAGCACCTCGTCCGGTGTGTCGTGATGCCACGCGCTGTCGCGGATCGTGTGACGAGCCAGTCCGGTCAGTGCCGCGGCCGCTGGCCCGGTCCCGCACACGTCGCCGAGCACCACCGCGAACTCCCCGGCCCCCTCGAGGGCGAACATGTCGTAGAAATCGCCGCCGACCTCGGTCACCTCGCCGCTCGCCCAGTAGCGAACGGCGGTGTCGATGCCGGGCACGTCCGGGAGTCGCGCGGGCAGCAGGCTCCGTTGGAGCGTTCGGGCGATCTCGCGCTGCTCGTCGTGCAGACGCCGGTTCTCGATGCTCGAGGCGATCCGGCCGGCCACCGTCTCGGCGAGCGCCACGTCGTCGGCGGTGTAGGGCCGCGACGAACTGGAGGAGGCGAATTGGATCGCGCCCAGGACCCGACCGCGTTTCTTCATCGCCACCGAGATCGCAGAACGCAGGTCGAGTTTCCGGAGCAGGGTCCGTGCCTCTTCCGGGACGTCGAGCGACTCGATGACGTCGTCGGAGATCTCGGAATAGAACTCGGTGACGCCCGTACGGATGACGGCGGCCACCCCCGTGGGTGCTTCGGGGTCGTACGGGAACCGGTCGTGGATCTCATGGGCGTAGGCGACCATCGCGGGGTCGACGTGGGCGAGTTCCATGTCGGGCGTCGAACGGCCGTCGCGCGGAAGCACGTGGATGCTGCACCAGTCGCCGAGGCGCGGTACGGCCGACTGCGTCACGTTGCGCATGATTTCCGAAACCGTGGACGAGGCGTTCAGCGCGTCGTTGATGATGCCGAGGAACTCGAGACGCTCCCGCTGCAGCCGTTCGCTCGACGCCGCCAACATGGCGAGTTCGGCAAGGCGCTGGCGGTCGAGCTCCTGTTCCACCCGTTCGGTGATGTCCATCGAGCAGCCGACGGTGCCGGTCACCTCACCGCTCTCGTCGAGCGTGACGCCGCCGACACCCGCGATCCAGTGGACCGAGCCGTCCGGCCACACCACCCGGTGCTCCACGCGGTACGCCGACTTCGACTCGACCGCTCGCCGGACCGCAGCGAGCAACTCCTCGCGGTCGTCGGGGTGCACGAGCGACACGTAGGTGTCGAAGGTGCCGTCGAACTCGGCGAGCGGCAGCCCGAACAATGCCTCCAGACGTCCGTCCCAGACGATGTCGCCGGTCTTCATGTTCCATCGCCAGGTGCCGAGCCCACCTGCCTCCAACGCCGAGTGAAAGTGCTCGGACAGGTCGCGCGTCTGCTGCTCGGCATCGCGGAGCGCGCCGACGTCCTCGGCCGAGCCCACCAGGGCGATCGCCTTGCCGGACTCGTCGAGCAACGGGCGGGTGAAGGTCTTGACGCGGAGGGCCCGCCCGTCGCGTCGCGTGACGAGCCGGTCGCCGCTCATCACCGTTCCGCCGGCGACGGCCTTCAGATCCTGATGGTTCTGGGCGAACTCGTCGTCGGGCGCGAGCACGTCGACGATCGACCGACCCAGGACCTCGTGCTCGGACCAGCCGTAGAGTTCCTCGGCGGATCGATTCCAGAGGAGGATCCGGCCGTCCGGATCGGTGACGACGACGGCTCGGACGAGCGCATCGAGGACCGATCTGGCATCAGGTCCGGCGATCGGTGCATCGTTGGAGCCATCCGTCACGCGCCACCTCGCATCACCGAAACCTACTGCCTGCGTGCACGTTGACCGCTGGGCCGAGCGATGTGGCACGATGAGCGGGTGGAACTGGACGGCAGGATCTCCATCGACCGGCTTCCGGGCGGCTGGTCCGTCACCGGCGAACTCGATGCGAGCACCTCGCCATCGCTCGCCGCCGCCTTCGCTGAGCTGCCGGTCGGGAGTGGTCAGGTCGACGTCGACCTCGGCGGCGTGACGTTCATCGACTCGAGCGGCCTCCGGGTCCTCATCGCCTTGAGCGATCGGGCGGAGGCCGACGGACGCAAGGTCGTGGTCTCGGGTGCGTCGAATCCGGTACGGCGCCTGTTCGAGATCACCGGGCTCGAGTCGGTGTTCGGTGTGATCACCGAGGATTCCGCGCCGGCGAACCCGTAGCCGTGCGGTGATCGGAATCGATCACGCAGGCGGTCTCCTCGATCAACCGTCGGGCGAGAACGATCCGGCTCGGCGGGTCCAGACCCGGTAGATCGTTCACCCGCACCGCGCCACCGCCATTCGACCCTCGGGTACTCAACAGGTGGACGGCCTCGAGCACCACCGACGGGACCGTCAACACGCGATCCGCCAGATGGATGTGGAGGTGCGGAGCGTCCCCGGCATCGATGGCATCGAGCGGGCGCCAGCGATCGCCCGGGCCGAGTCGTCCGAGGGGCCGGGGTGCCGACCAGCGCAGCCTGGTGTCGAGCGTGAGGTCGCCGCGGTCGAGCAAGGCGGTCAGGTGTCCGGACATGAACGGCACGCGTCGTCGTTGCTGCAGTTCTGCCTCCACGCACTTCTCGACATCGACGCCCGCGAGGTACTGCCCCACATCGTCGAGCATGGATGACGTGTCGCGCCGCAGCCGTTGCTGCGCCCCGCCGGGCTCCTGGAACCCGATGGGCAGTGGTCGATCCAGGACGTCGGGCCCGTCCAGGAGGACTCGTTTGAGGACATCGCGGTACGTCACACGAATGATGCCGAGCGTGAGGTGCAGCGAGGGCTCGCCGGTCGTCGACGCGCGATGGCGGCTTCCGGCGGGGATGTACATCGCATCGCCGGCGAAGATCTCCGTGCCGCCCCGGTCGTCAGGGTCTCCCTCGACGTACCAGCGCTTCGACCCGTGCAACTGGAGCACGATCACATCGTGCGCGTCGGCGTGTTCGGCCAGACCGCACGCGTCGGCAGGCGTCAGATACGCGTTCGCCTGCACCGGATGGCCGATCTCGTGCTGCAGGCCGGCGACGAACGATGCCACCGATGGCGTGGTGCGGTGGAGCGACTGCAGCACCAGCGTGGCGCCCCGTCGGATGTTGTCGGTCACCTTCCGGGGGTCGACCACATCGTCGACGTGCTTGCCGCCGAGGCGCAGCGACGTGCAGTAGTCACGGAGTTCGACCGGCATGCCGTCGCGCACCATGCGCACGGTCGGCGCACGCGCCGACGTCGAGATGATGCGATCGACATCGGTCACACTCAGGATGTCCTGGAAACCACACGGGTCAGCGCCTCGCACCACGGCGGGACGCTGACCCCAGCGCAGCGCGAATTCCTCGACGTCACCGACGCAACGCTGCAGCGGTGACGCCGAGCTCACGGGGTCAGGCTTCGTCGCCCGAGTCCTGCGAGTGTTCGCCCGGGGAGTCGAGGTTCTCGTCGTCCTCGGTCGGTTGGTCACCGGTGTCCCCGGAGTGCTCGCCGGGAGCGTCGAGGTTCTCGTCGTCCTCGGTCGGGCCGCTCGTGATGTCGGTGTCGGTGATGGATCCTTCGTTTGTCATGCCACCCCCGTACCCCACACATGGGTCCACCTAACCGCGCCGGCGATCGGCTCAGCGGCCGACGGCTCGTTCGAGTTCGGCCTTGTTCATCTTCGATCGGCCCTCGATGCCTCGCTGGCGGGCTTCGTTGTAGAGCTGATCGCGTGTGCGACCTCCGGCGCCCCTGTGCGATCGCAGCCCGCCGCGCCGGCCCGAGGAGATGTCGTCGGTCGAACTGCGGCTCGACTCCTTCGCCTCGCCCGCCCGCGCCCGCTCCTTGTTCACGGTGCGGGCCGCGATCTCCTCGGCGACGTCCTCGCTCTCGCCCCGTTCCAGCGCGCTGTCCTTGATGTGTTCGTACTGGCGCTCGCGCTTGTCGCTCCACGCTCGTGGCATGAGTCGCTCCTCTCGATTCCGTTCGCGGTAGCCGGTTGCCCGGGGACTACCCCGCGCCGCACCGGGGTACACAGCACGCATGTCGACGAAGTTCGGTCTCACCCTGTCGAGCGAGGAACACGATCCCGGCCGCCTGCTGGACATCGCCCAATTGGCCGAGGAGAGCGGCTTCGATTTCGTGTCGATCTCCGACCACTTCCACCCCTGGCTCGATGACCAGGGGCACTCACCGTTCGTCTGGACGATGCTCGGCGCGCTCGCCGAGCGCACCACTTCGCTCGACGTGGTGGTGGGCGTGACGTGCCCGATCATGCGCATCCATCCGGTGATCCTCGCCCAGGCGACGGCAACCACCGCGCACCTCCTGGGCGAACGCTTCACCTGGGGCGTCGGCAGTGGTGAGGCGCTGAACGAGCACATCCTCGGCGACAAGTGGCCGCCGGCACCCCAACGTCTGGCGATGCTCGAGGAGGCCATCGAAGTCATCCGCCGGCTGTGGTCCGGCGACGAAGTGTCGATGGCAGGGGAGTACTTCACGGTCGAGAACGCACGCCTGTACGACGCTCCACCCGTCGAGATCCCGGTGGTGATGTCCGCGTTCGGTGACCGAGCTGCCGAGCTGGCGGCACGGGTGGCCGACGGGCTCTGGACCACCGGTGGTGCGTCCGAATCGATCGAGACGTGGAAGGCGGCGGGCGGCGTCGGGCCGGTGTACTCGCAGATCGACGTGTGCTGGAACGACGACGAGGAAGAAGCACTCGACACGGTGGCCGCAGTCTGGAGAACGGCGGGAGTGCCGGGGCAGCTCAGCCAGGACCTGCCGACGCCCGCCCATTTCGACACCGCCGCCTCGATCGTCAGGCGTGAGGATCTGGCCGAGTCGGTACTCGTCGGAGCAGATGGTGACAGGCTCGCGAAGCAGGTGCAGGCGGCGATCGATGCCGGGGTCGACCACCTGTACTTCCACCAGATCGGCGACGATCAGGAAGGGTTCTGCGAGGCGTGGGTGTCCGACTTGGCCGCGCAACTGGCCTAGCCGTGGGCCGTTCCAGGATGGCTGACGAACCGGAGGGTAGCGTGCCCGCATGCCCGACTGGAGCCCGGACACCTGGCTGATCGCCGCCGGGCGCACCCGAGCGACCGGCGACCCGCTGAACGTGCCGCCGGTGTTCGCGTCGAACTTCTATCTGCCCGACGAACGGTTGTACAGCCGCACGGACGGCACACCGACCACCGATGCATTGGAAGCGCTGCTCGGCGGGCTCGAAGGCGGCCGGGCCCTCGCGTTCGGTTCGGGGATGGCGGCCGCAGCGGTCGTGTTCAACGGCCTCCCGGTGGGTTCACGTATCGCCGTACCGTCCGATCCGTACCACGGCGTCGCGGGCCTCATCGACGAGGGCGAGGCGCAGGGGCGCTGGACGGTCAGGCGGCTCGACCAGGCCGACACACCGGCGTGGCTCGATGCGTTGCAACAGTGCGACCTCGTGTGGCTCGAATCGCCCGAGAACCCGCTGATCACCATCGCTGACTTGCCGACCATCTGCGGCGCGCCGCGCCGGGCCGGCACGATCGTCGCGGTCGACAGCACGTTCGCCACTCCGCTCGTCCAGCGACCGCTCGACTACGGCGCGGACATCGTGATGCACTCGGCCACCAAGTTCATCGGCGGTCACTCCGACCTGCTCGCCGGCGTGCTCGTCACCAACGACGACGCGCGGTACGAGGAATTCCATCGCCGTCGGCTGTTGCACGGCGCGACGATCGGCGCGATGGAGGCGTTCCTCACGATCCGCGGCGCGCGCACGTTGGCGCTGCGCCTGGAGCGGGCGCAGCAGAATGCGATGGAACTCGCCATCCGGCTCGAGCAGCACCCCGGGATCTCGCGGGTTCTCTACCCGGGCCTGCCGAGCCATGGCACCCACGCCGTCGCCAAGTCGTTCATGAACGGGTTCGGGGCGATGCTGTCGTTCGAGACGACAGGCGACGGACCACGGGCGAGTGCGGTGTGTGCCCGCGCCGAGCTGATCAACCACGCCACGAGCCTCGGCGGCGTCGAATCGACGATGGAACGGCGCGCTGTCCTCGAGGGACAGGAGCGCATCCCCCCGACATTGATCCGCATGAGCGTCGGCTGCGAGCAGGTCGACGACATCTGGGCCGACCTGACGCAGGCTCTCGGGTGACCGGGCCGAGCCGATTCGTCGTGACCTGGAACGGGTAGCGGTCAGCATGGCGTACCGCATCAAGCGTGAAGAGGAGGTCGGCGACGCGTTCCGGCGGATCGCCCGGAAACAGTCGGACGACGCCATCGACGACGTCGACACCGCCGCCTCGAGCACCGACAACGCGGAGGCCATCCACGACTGTCGCAAGCGCTGCAAGAAGCTCCGTGGCCTGATCCGCCTCGTGCGGCCGGCGCTCGACGGGGCGACGTACGAGGCAGCCAACGAGGCGTTCCGCGACGCAGCGCGCGTGCTGTCGGAGATGCGTGACGCGCAGGCGCTCCTCGCCACGTTCGACGGCGTCCTGGCCGCATCGTCCGACCGGGACTCCACCGATCCCAACGCGTTCGGCCTCGAACCCGTCCGAGCGGAACTCGCGAGGCGGGCCGGTGCCGGACCGGACGGCGAGGCCCGACCCGACGACGATCGAGCGGAGTCAGCGTTCGACCGGGCGCGCGATCTCCTCCGCGTGGGTCGTGACCAACTCGATGACGCCGACCTCGACGCCGACGGCTGGAAGGCCGTGCGGGGCGGGCTGGCCAAGACCTACGGCCGCGGTCGCGACGCCCTGGCGGTCGTGCGCCACGACCCGGCGCCCGACAACTTCCACGAGCTGCGCAAACGCGCCAAGTACTCCTGGTACCACGTCCGCCTGCTCGCCCCCTCCGCGCCGTCGATCCTCGAACCGTTGGGCAAGCAATTCAAGCAACTGTCCGACGGGCTCGGCGACGCCCACGACCTCGCCGTCCTCAGCGCCCAACTCGAACACGACCCCGATGCGTTCGGGGGAGACGCGATCGTGCGCGACGCGCTCGACCTGCTCGATCGCCGCCGGGAGGAGCTCGAGCACGCCGCTGTCGGTCTGGCGGCGCAGCTGTACGCCGAACCACCGAAGCGGTTCACCCGCCGTCTCGAGCGCTACTGGGACATGTGGCAGCGCGGCATGACCGCATCCTGAGCGTCGGTTCCTGAGCGGACGCGCCGCCCACCGCTCAGGCGGCGGACGTTGGCTGACGTTCGAAGCGCAGGTGCACGACGGCCGCGGTGGCGACGCGTTCCACACACGCGTACCCGGGCGGCGGCGATGTCTCCGGGAAGATCCGTTCGCCGCCTCCGACCAGCATCGGGACGACCACGAGATTGAGTTCGTCGATCAACTCGGCGGCGAGGTACTGCCGGATCGTGGTGCCGCCACCGATCACCCGGACGTCCTTACCCTCAGCCGAGGCGAAGGCCCGCTCGAGCGTGTCGTCGATGCCGCCGGTGGCGAAGTGGAACGTCGTGCCCCCCTCCATCGGGAGCGGGTCGCGGGGGTGGTGGGTGAGTACGAACGTCGGCGCGTGATAGGGCGGATTCGGACCCCACCAGCCGGTCCAGCCGTCGTCGGTCCACGGGCCACGCGACGTGCTGTACATGTTGCGGCCGAGGATCACGGCGCCGATGTTGTCGAAGCTCTGCGCGACATACGGATCGTCGGCGGTCTCCTCGCCGCCCTCGATGCCCAACATGGCGCGTCCGCTGCGGGTGGCGAACATCCAGTCGGTCAGGCCGTCGGTGTGGTCGCCGAACGGTTGCTCGAGGCGCTGGTTGGTACCGGAGGTGAAGCCGTCGATCGACATCGACAAGCAGTTGACGACGAGCTTCTGGTCGTTGTTGGGCATTCGTCAGTCCTTCGGCTCGGGCGCGAGTCCGGCGGCGGCGTAACGGCGTTGGTGCGTCGCGAAGGCGTCCCAGTCCCACGGTTCCGGCGTTCCGGCGAGGCATGGGCCGAGCCGGTCGAGCGACGCGTGCAGGCCGACGGCGTAGCGGTTCTCGATGGCAAGGGCTGGATCGAGCACGAAGTGGCTGAGTCGGAGCACGGTTCCGTCGCGGTCGCTCTGAAGCTCCCACAGCATTCGGGACCCTTCGTCGACGTGGGTGTGTTCGAGGAGGTGTGGCGGTTCGACCCGGAGGATCTCGCACGTGATCGTCATCGGCTCGTCGCCGGTGGCCGTCATGACCATCAGCCCGCCGGGCTGGAGATCGACGGTGACGTCGGCCTCGAACGGGAGCCACCACTCGGCGAGTCGCGCCGGCTCGGTGATCGCCGACCAGACATCATCGACGGGGTGCGGGAGCCGGCGTTCGAAGCGGATCACGCCGCCGCTCTCGGTCGGCTCGATGGTTCCGTCGGGATCGGCGGACGGTTGCAGCGAGGGGGTGGTCATGGGGTCTCCTTCGGGACGGGTTCGGTGCTGTCGAGATGCCGTTCGAGCGCGTCGAGGCGCTCCGACCAGTGGGTGCGGTACGGGGTCAGCCACGCGTCCAGCTCCGCCAGGGGCTCGGCGCGGAGGTGGTAGATGCGCCGCTGGGCGTCGACGCGGACGTCGACGAGTCCGGCGTCGCGGAGCACGCGCAGGTGTCGCGAGACGCCGGGCTGGTGCATGCCGGTGAGCTCCACGAGTTCGCCGACCGAACGGTCATGGTCGCGGACGTGGTCGAGGATGCGCCGCCGTGTCGGTTCGGCGATCACGTGCAAGACGTCGAGTTCCGCGACCACAGCGGTCAGTATATGCCAGTCCATATATATGTCAAGAGGTATGTTCGGCGGCCACCGAGTGTGACGGACGTCAGGACCCTGTCGTTTGCGGCGGACACTTCGACCGACCTCGGTCAACGTGTCTGCCGCAGATTGGCGCCCAACGCTTTGCGACAGACGTTCCGACCACCTCACAGCAACGTGTCTGCCACAAACCTCGGTGGCGGTGGGTGGCGGTGGGCGGCGGTGGGTGGCGGTGGGTGCCGGTGGCGGTGGTTGGGGTCGTGGTGGCTAACCGAACGTGACGGACGTCAGGTCGGTCCCGACCGTGATCGTGCCCCCGTAGCCACCGGCGCGCAGATCCTCGGCGAACGCATCGGCGTCGCCGGGCTTGTCGATCGGCGGGATGAGGTGGGTGAGCACGACGTGGGGAACACCGGCCCGCGCCGCCATCGCGCCGAGCGGCACGGTGTCGGCGTGGTAGCTGAAGATCGTCTCCAGTGTCGTGCCGGCGATGAACGGTGACAGCGCCGTGGTCCGGCACGCCTCGTGGACGAGAACGTCGGCGCCCCGGGCGAGCGACTCGACCTCCCCGCAGACGCGGGTGTCGCCCGAGATGACGACCACACCGTCGGGCGTCTCGACCCGGTACGCCACCGCCTCGGGCACGGGTTCGTGATGGACGGCCACGGCGAGCACGCGAATGGTCGCGTCGTCGTTCGTCCAGACCGTGCAGGGCTCGGCGGGCACCGCGAACGAGCGGGTGTCGATCGAGATCGGGTCGCCGCCGACGTGCTCGATCCGCAATGCGATGTCGTCGTCGTAGGGCTCGAGCATGCGCTCGACGAAACGCGTCGCTCCGCCCTCCGGCGCGACCACCACCAGCGGTCCGTGCTGCTCGATCCGACCATGCGTCCAGCGGGTCATCACGAGGTCGGGGAGCCCGACGAGGTGGTCGCTGTGGACGTGGGTGAGGAACACCGCCGTCAGTTCGTGCGGCGCGGTGCCGGCCTCCATCAACCGCATCACGGTCGACCGGCCCGCATCGAACTGGAGGGCGACGTCGCCGCACCGGACGAGCGTGCCCGCGCCGGCACATCCCGGTCGCGCGTGTGGAACGCCCGTACCCGTGAGGATCACTTCGGTGGTCATGTGGTCGCGGCCGGGGGGAGCGTCGGGAACAGGTGGCGGGTGTTGGCGGCGAGCGAGTCGAGCAGCGAGCCCGGCGGCTCACCGACGTCGCCGAGCGACCGGAGGAGCATCTCGACCACGGGCACGGGGGTGAACGGGTAGTCACTTCCGTAGTGCAAGTGGTCCGCCGTGGCGAGCGCGAGCAGCGCGTCGAGTTGGCGGGGGAGTGGGAACCCCGCGAGGTCGTAGTGCAACCGGGCGAGGTCGGCGAGCACGTCGGTGGCCGGGTCGAGATCGGGGAGGATCATCGAGAACGCGGCGACGCGATCGGCGATCGCCGGAAGGGCGGCGCCGGCGTGCGGCACGATGATCTCCAGGTCGGGGTGGCGGGCGATCGTGCCGCTGAGCACCAGGTCGACGACGGCGCGTGTGGTGTCGAAGAGGAACTCCAGCATCGGCCGTGGTCGTCCGAACGACGTGTGCTCCCAGCAGACCGGAGATGTGGGGTGCAGGAAGATCCGGGCTCGGCGCCGGTGGAGTTCGTCGAACACCGGCTCCAACGTTGCGTCGCCGAGGTACGTGCCGTTCACGTTCGTGAGCAGCACCACGCCGTCGACGCCGAGCTCGTCGTACGCGTAGGCGATCTCGTCGAGCGCGCCGGTCACGTCCGGCAACGGCAGCGAGGCCAACACGCCGAACCTCCCGGGGTGCGCATCCCGAGCCCGGCACCCGTCCTCGTTGACCTGCCGGGCCAGCGACCGAGCCGCATCGTCCTCACCGAAGTGGACACCCGGTGAGGAGATCGACAGCATGCTGACGGCAATTCCGAGTCGATCCATCAACTCGACATGAGCACCCGCCTCCCACTCCGGAAGCGCGCCCACGCCGTCGGGCTGCGAGTGCCCTGCGGCGAGGGCGGCCTCACGGTAGGCCGGGGGCAGGTAATGGGCGTGGACGTCGAGCAGCGGTGTCCCCATGCGGAGCACCCTAGGACAGCCGCACTCACTTCAGTGGTCTCACAAAGTCTGTTGCAACATATTCCGTATTCGCACACATTCCTTCCGACTGATCTAGCCTGCAGCGGATGACCGCGCCCAGTTCTCGCGAGTCGCGGGCGGTCGTTCGCGGCCGCAACGTCCACCTCAACGTGCTGCTCCTGGCCAATCGCAACCTCGACCAGTTGGAGGCGATCTGTCGCTCGGTCGATCTCACGCACGCGCAGTACGTGGCGTTGTTCGTGCTCTGTCTCGCCGACGATCCCGACGCCGGCATGCCGATCGGCGCCGTGGCCGACGGCCTGTTGAACCGCGCCTCCGACACCACCCGGCTCGTCGATCGCCTCGAGCGGGCCGGACTCGCCGAGCGGTTCCCGAACCCCGCCGATCGCCGAGGCGTGCTCGTGCGGGCGACGCCGCGTGGCCGCTCGGTGTTCGAGGCGGTCACGCCGAACATCAACGCTCTGCACGAGCGACAGTGGTCGAACCTGTCGGTCGAGGAGATTCGACAACTCGATCGCCTGCTGCTGAAGTCGCTGTGGGGCGACGATCTCGGCGCCTCACGATTCGCCGACGCTACGAAAAAGTAATTGTTGCCACAGTTATCGTGATGCCGTACTGTCGCGGTCATGTACGACCACCTCGAACTCGCCTATCTGGGCATCCAGGTGCCCGAGCCGGCCTCGCTCGACGCGTTCTTCGGTGATGTCATCGGTCTCATGCCCGGTGCTCCGGTCGGTTCCACCCACACGTGGCGCGACGATGCCAAGCGTCACCGCCTCCTGGTGGAATCCGGCGATGCCAACGACGCGTCGTTCGTGGGGTTCGAGGCGACAGGCGACGACGCGTTCGATGCCGTCTCCGACCTGATCCGGTCGGCCGGCCACGACCTCGCCGAAGGCACGACCGACGAGTGTGCTGTCCGAGGTGTCGAGCGGCTGTGCAGCACCACGGCGCCATGGGGAATACGGGTCGAACTCGTCACCGGATTGGCCGAGGCGCCGTCACCGTTCGCGTCGCCGCTGTGCCCGGGGGTTTCCTCACCGAGGGCGTCGGGTTCGGGCACGTCGTGTTCGCCACGACTCGCTTCGACGAGTCGCCACGAGTTCGCCACCGGGGCCTCGGGCTGCAGCAGTCCGACTGGCTGGAGACTGGAGCTCGCGCCGGGCATCGATCTGGAGGTCCGGTTCTTCCACTGCAACGCGCGGCACCACACGGTGGCCCTGGCGCGGGCGCCGTTCGAGCTGCCGCAGGCGCTCCACCACGTGATGTTCGAGACGAACTCCCGCGACGACGTCGGTGCGGCGTTCGACCGGGCGTGGGCGGCGGACCTGCCGATCCCGAACGGCCTCGGCCGCCACGACAACGACGGGATGTTCAGCTTCTACCTGCAGACGCCCGGCCGGGTTCCAGATCGAGGTCGGCCACGGCGCCCGCGTCGTGTCGGCGACGACTGGGACGACAATCGTCGCTACGACCGGATCAGCGCTCTGGGGTCACCAGCCGCTGCGCCAGGCGTGAGCGCGTCCGCCAGCGACGCGCCAGCCGACGTCGACTAGCCGACGTCGACGATCGTCGGGGCCGGCCCGGTCGGGACTCGTGCTCGCGGATCCTGCTGGCCCAGCTCGGCCGGTCCGTCGTCGTCCTCGAACGCTGGCCCGAGCCGTACCCGATGCCGAGGGCGGTGCACTTCGACGACGAGGTCGGCCGCCTCCTCCAGTCGTGTGGCATCGGCGACGAGCTCCGGTCGGTGTCCGAGCCGGCCGAGGTCTACGAGTGGCGCAACGCCGCGGGCACGACGCTGCTCCGCTTCGGTCGGATCGGCACCGGGCGCGTCGCGGCTGGCCGTTCTCGTCGATGTTCTGCCAGCCGGAGCTCGAAGCGCTGCTCGAAGCGCGGGCGCGCGAGCTGCCGACGATCGAGATCCGGCGGGGCGTCGACGGTCGACGCGCTCGAGCAGGACGACGATGGCGTCACGATCCGCGGCGTCGGGCTCGACGGCGCCGCGGTCCGTTCGCAGCCGGTACGTCGTCGGCTGCGACGGCGCGAACTCGACCGTGCGCGACCTGCTCGGCGTCGGCGTCGACGACCGCGGGTTCTTCTACGACTGGCTGATCGTCGACGTCATCCTCGACGAGCCGCGCGTGTTCGACCCGATCAACCTGCAGGTCTGCGATCCGGCCCGGCCGACGACCGTCGTGTCGGGTGGCCCCGGCCGTCGGCGGTGGGAGTTCATGCGCCTGCCCGACGAGTCGACTCGACGAGCTCGACCAGGATCGACACGGCTGGAAGCTGCTCGAGCCGCTGGGACGTGCACCCCGGACAACGCGCGCATCGAACGGCACGCCGTCTACACGTTCCAAGCCCGGGTCGCCGAGCGCTGGCAGCGACGGTCGGGTGTTCCTCGCCGGCGACGCCGCGCACCTGATGCCGCCGTTCGCGGGTCAGGGCATGTGCTCCGGGATCCGTGACGCGGCCAACCTCGCGTGGAAGCTCGACCTGGTCCTCGACGGCAACGCGACCGCCCGAGCTGCTCGACACGCTACGAGGAGGAGCGGCGGCCGGGTGCGGTGCGGCGATCGACCTGTCGATCGAGCTCGGCAAGGTCATCTGCGTCCCCGACCCGGCCGAGGCCGCTGCCCGCGACGAGGCGATGGCCGCCGCGGTCACCGGCGA
Source organism: Ilumatobacteraceae bacterium (assembly GCA_963801795.1). Lineage (GTDB taxonomy): Bacteria > Actinomycetota > Acidimicrobiia > Acidimicrobiales > Ilumatobacteraceae > Sva-07. The sequence goes on along the minus strand of CAWDFZ010000007.1, from coordinate 309,042 downwards.
GGTGTCCGGAGGTGCCCGGCCAGCCTCGGTCTCGTCGCCGGTGCGCTCCTGCCTGCCGACGCTCCGGTCGCGGGGGAGCTGTTCGCCGCAGGCGCAACCTCGGCGGCCGCGTGCGCTTCGACGACGTCCACGGCGCGGGTGGCGTCTCGTCACCGATCGACCGGCGAGCCGATCGACCTCGAGCCGCAGCTCGTCGACTGGTTCGCGCTCGATCGGTGGTGCGATCGTCGCCGTCGCACGTCGGCGGACACGTCGACGGGACGTCACGGCGACTGGTTCGCCGCGCACGACGTGCGCTGGGCGCTGCAGCGACCGACTTCCACGTCTACGGCGCCGCGACGCGATGCCGCCGGCGCGCCGCTCGTCGAGCTGCCTCCGCCGATGTCCGCAACCGCCTGTTGACAAGGGAGACACACCACTGATGGCCGCTTCGCCAACGCGTTCGGGCCGCACGCACCCGACGACACCTACGTCGCCCACGAGTTCGAGGAGCAGCTCTTCGACACCGGCGAGGTCGAGATCAACTACGTCACCGTCGGGCGACGCCTCGACGGCCGGCACTGCTGCTGATCCCCGGGCAGACCGAGTCGTGGTGGGGATACGAAGCGGCGCTCCCGCTCCTCGCCGAGCACTTCCAGGCGTTCGCCGTCGACCTCCGCGGGCAGGGACGATCGACGCCGCACGCCCGGTCGCTACACGCTCGACATCATCGGCAACGACCTCGTCCGGTTCATCGACGGCGTCATCGGGCGACCGACGATCGTCGCCGGGCTGTCGTCCGGCGGCGTGATCTCGGCGTGGCTGTCGGCCTACGCGCAAGCCCGGGCCAGGTCGTCGGCGCGTACTACGAGGACCCGCCGCTGTTCGCCTCCGAGGTCCGGCCCGCCGTCGGGCAGAGCATCCGCCAGTGCGATCGGACCGATCTTCGCGGTCATGGCCAAGTACCTCGGCGACCAGTGGTCGATCGGCGACTGGGACGGCGATGGTCGCGGCCATCCCGACCGAGCTGCCCGACTGGATCGGCTATCGCTCGCCGGGCTCTTCGGGCTGGGCGGCGACGGACCGCCACAGAGCCTCAAGGAGTACGACCCCGAATGGGGCCGGGCGTTCTGGTCTGGCACGCTTCTACGGCGTCGTGCGACCACGAGCAGATGCTCGCGGTCGGTGAAGGTCCCGGTGCTGTTCACCCACCACTTCCGCATCGATCGACGAGGCGATCGGGTGCGCTGATGGGCGCGATCTCCGACCTGCAGGCGGCGCGGGTACGCGCAGCTCGTGACCGAGGCGGGCAACCGTTCGACTACGTCATCCTGCCCGGAGATGGGGCACTCGCTGCACGGGCAGGACCCGCAGCTCTACGTCGACACGCTGTCCGAGTGGGTCGCCGGCCTGCGCTGATGTCCGAGACGTTGACAGTGTCTACAAAATAGTAGACACTGTCTACATGAACGACACCCGAACTCTGCTGATCCGCTCCACGCGGGCGCATCTCGACGAACATGGCCTCGATGGGCTCACGCTGCGCCAGATCGCCCGCGACGTCGACGTGTCACACGGCGCCCCGCTCCGACACTTCACCGGACTCGCGGCGATGCTCTCCGCCGTCGCCGCGGAACTCTTCGACGAACTCGTCGCCACCGTCCGCCAACACGTCGAGATGGCCGGCCCCCACGCGACAGCGCAGCTGCGCGCCGCAGGAGTCGCGTACGTCGACTTCGCCGTCGCCAACCCAGGCTCGTACGAGTTGCTGTTCCGACCCGAGCGACTCGACGTCACCGACGCGGACTACATCCGTGCCTCGGCCGCGGCATTCGATCAACTGACCCGGCTGACCGCGGCCGCACAGGAATCGGGATGGCGCGCCGACGTCGACCCGGCCGTGTTGACCGGCGTGTTGTGGGCCGGCGTCCACGGCATCGCCTCGCTGTGGATCCAGGGCTCGCTGCCGATCGCGACAGGCATCGACGATCGCCGACGATTCCTCTCGGTCTTCCAGGTCGACCTCGCCGGGCTCCCCGCGGAGGAGGCGGCATGACCCTGACGCTCCCCGCTCTCCCGATCCCGTGGACGGCCGGCAAAGCCGGTCACGCGGCATGGCTCCGGCGCCACCATGCTCGTGCAGGTGTCGCGTCTCGAACTCGCTCGGCGTCGCGATGTGCCGGGATTCCTCGTCGCCGCGCTGCGCATCCGGCGTCTCGCGCTCCGGACGCCTGGGTGCGTCGGGTTGGCGCTCCGTGCACAACCGCTCCGGCGGACGTTCTGGACACTGTCGGCGTGGGACGACCAGGCCGCGATCGGTGCGTTCATGCGCAGCGACGGACACCGTGCCGTGATGGTCACGTACCGCGCGCGGATGGCGGGGTCGCACTTCCACACGTGGACCGCGGGCGAAGCGAGGCGGCGGCCGTCGTGGACCGACGCCCGCCGCCGCTACGACGAATCGCTCAATGATCAGCCGCCACGAGCAGCTGTCTCGGGGCACTGATGATGCAGAACAGCCCGTAGACCAGGAGTCCGACCGCGACGACCACGACGAGCACGGTGCCCGGACCGGAGGTCGCCGCCTTGCGCAGGGAACCGTCGAGACCCTGGGCCTCATCGGCGTTGAACAGCCAGGCGGCGCGGCACAGGAAGAACCCGATCAGACTCATCATCGCGGCGCGGCCGGCCCATCCGATCCGACCCATCACGACCAGCATGTCGAACGAGATCGGCCCCACGCCACGATGGGCCATCTGGGAGCGGAAGCTCGCCGAGATCGCCTTCCACAGGAATGCCGCGGCGATGCCGATCAGCACGACGCCGACGAGGAACACGACCGTTCGGCCGTACGAGTGACCGAGTAGATCGCGGGTGAACGACTCGACCTTGGAGTCCTCGCTGCTCTCTGCCGCGCTGTTCTGGGGCTCGCCGTGATGCTGCGCGATCGAGACCGCGAGCCCGGCGAGCACGAGATAGGTCACGGCGCTCACCAGATACCCGATGCGGGTCACCCAGCTCGACGCGTCGCTGTCCGCCGGGAGGAGGGCGCTGACGATGCGCCAGCACGAATAGATCACCAGGCCGCCGACGATCACGAGCAGCAGCGGGACCCCACCCGTGCGTTCCGCGATTCTGGCGATCGCGCCGGACTGACTCGCCTCCTGGCCCGGCGTTCCCTCCGTCGACGTGGCGCCCGGAAGTCGGTCGAACGCGATCAGCAGCGCGAGGAATCCGGTGAGGGCGTACACGATGCCCTTGGCGACCCAGCCGACGCGACCGAACTTGACCAGACCGGGGTGCTCGCGGGCGAACTTCTCGGCTTGCTCGAGGCCGACCTCGTCGTCGGTGTGCTTCTCCACGGTCGTCATGACGCCTCCTTGGATCGCGGCTGGCAGATGCGGACCGCGGCGGGAACACACTCGATCTCGAACCGGTCGGTGCGTTCCTGGTCGCCACCGTCGACCTCCCACGGAAACGTCCGGTCGAGACGGATCGTGACGTGCTCGGCGGTGACCATCTCGGTCAGCGACGACTTGGTGGCCCGCCGGGCCACGGCGCTCGCCATCAGCCGGGCCCAGTCGGCCTTCGTCCGGGCCTGGACCACGCCGACCTCGAGCCGGCCGTCGGTGGGCGACGCGTCGGGAAACGCCTGCACGCCGCCGAGGATCGTGCCGACGTTCGCCACGATCACGCAGGTGGCGTCACCCTTGTACCAGGGGAGGCCGTCCACCTCGACTTCGGCCTGGGCCGGGGTGACGTCGATGTTGCTCATGCCGGCCCAGACATACCCCGCCCTCCCGAATCGCTCCTTCAGCGCATTCTCGTCGGCGTCGCGGATCATCAACGCGTCGAAGCCGGTTCCGGCCATGACGGCGAAGTAGAGATCGTTCATCATCCCGACGTCGATCGGGCGCGGCTCGCCGTGGACCGCGACGTCGACCGCCCCGCGGACGTCGATCGGGACGCCGAGGTTGTTCGCCAGCAGGTTGCCGGTGCCGGCGGGCAGGATGCCGATCGATGCGTCGAGGCCGTCGTCGATCACCGTCTGGATGCATCGGCGAACCGTGCCGTCGCCGCCCCAGACGAGCACCCGATCGACCCCGTCGTCGCGGACGAGCTTGCGGACCTGCTTCGGAGCGTTCTTGCTCTTGGGCACCTCGTACCACGCCGGGTCGGGGTGGCCGGCGTCGGCGAGCGCCGACCGCAACTCCTCGAGCCCGCCGCCGAGCACCTTGTCCTGGTGGACGATGACACCGACCTTGGTCATGCGAGGTTCCTCGATTTGGGTTTGGTCATTTCGTATTCCGTCATCTCATGCTCGGGCATGGACTGCTCCGTTTCCTGTTTGGCGACCTGCTCGACGGGTTGGCCGAGCTCCTGGTGTCGGCCACCGAAGGCGATGGCGACGATCACGAACCACGCCCAGCCGACGAAGACGCCGGCGATCACGTCGGTGAGCCAGTGCACACCGAGCAGAGCCCTGCTCGTGGCGACCATGCAGGCGATACCGACCGCGGCGGCCGAGATGTACGGCCGGAACCTCGGGCGCACCCAGCGGCCGACCACCAGTGCGATGGCGAGCCAGCAGGCGGCAGCCGCCGCCGAGTGTCCGGACGGGAACGACGACCCCGACGGGTGCAGGAGCGCCGCGCCTGGGGGCCGCTCGCGCATGATCAGCAACTTGAGGCCGTTGTTGATCAACAACACGCCGAAGCCGACCGTGAGGAGGAACAGCAGCGAGCTGAAGTCGCGCCGGCGCAACCAGTCCACGATGCCGATGACGGTCATCAGGATCAACAGATAGCCCGAGGCACCGAGATTGGTGACTTGGCGGAGGAACTCCGCGGCGGCCGTCGTGGCGTGATCGGGACCCCACTGCGACACCGACTGGTCCCACCGCGCGAAGCCCCGGGTCGTGTCGACCGTGTCGAACACGGCACCGACGATGAGTGCGGCGGCGAACAGCACCACGAACGACACGGCGACCGCGGCCCCACCGATCACCCGTTGGTCCATCGTGGACAGGACACGGCGCAGACGAGGGTGATCCTTGACCCGTTCCAGGAGCCAGTGTTCGGTCGCTTTCGGATCGATCACGTCATCGGGGTGGCGCTTCGTCCCGTGCAGTCGGCCGAGCACCACGAGCACAAGCGCCGGCGAGGAGGCTGACGAGGAGCACGGCGACGGTGGTGGACATCGCGTCGCCGCCTATCCGATTGCTTGGGACGACGAACGCGTCCGCTCGATCGCGCGGTGGATCATCCACCAACTGACGACGACCGACACGATGCCGAGCAACACGCCGGCCAGCACGTCGGTGAGATGGTGCATGCCCCGATACATGCGAGCCCACCCGACGATCACCGGAATGGCCACGCTCAACGCGATGACGAGGGCGCGGGCGAGGCGGTTGCGGACGTGCCAGTACACGATGATGACCAGGGCGCCGTACGCCGCGGCGGCGGCGACGTGCCCTGACGGGAAGCTGCTGTCGACCGGTGACGATTCCAGCCGCTCGACGTCGGGTCGGGGGCGCGAGACGAGATACGTGACGGTGATGAAGACGCTCGCTTCGAGCACCAGTGGGACGACCATCATCAACGGCTCGCGCCAGCGTTTCCAGACGAGTCGCATGATGATCGCCAGCACCGCCGTGACGGCGATCTTCACCATGGTGGCAGCGAGATTCGAGCCGATGGCCGAGAGCGTGTCGAGCGTCGCCGTCCGGCTGTCGACGAACCACTCGGCGATCGACTGGTCGCGGGCTTGAATCGAATCGGAGCGAACGACGAGCTCGCCGATCCCGACCCACACGACCACCATCGCGACGTAGCAGGCGAGGAAGAGGCCGAGATCCGACCACCGCAGCGTGACGTCAACGAGTTCCGGCCGATCGGCGTGCGCGACGTCGGGGTCGGTGGTGGTCGCTGTGACGGTGATGCCCGCGGCGTTGCTCATGCAAGCCGACGGTGCCCGAATGCGGAGGGCTCGAAACGCCGTCCGTTCAGTCGGCCGTCACTGCAAGTTCACGTTCGGCGGCCACCTCGAGGACCGGCTCGCCCCGATCGTCGTGGGCGGCGCGTTCGAGCACCAGATGGGCCGACCGCCCGTCGAGCGTGAGTTCACCCATTCCGTTGTGGAACAACGGCCCGTCGACGAAATCCCACGTGACCCGGCCCGAACTGCGACCGACCCACCGCTGGAGCCGTCCGCCGATCCACCGCCCGGCACGTGACACGCCGAAGCGCAGCACGGTGCGATCCCGCGGCGGCAGCGCGTTGCGGACCGGTGAGCTGACCGCTTGGTGCACCGCGGTGCCGAGTTCCTGATCGTCGAGCTGTGCCCCCGCCGGTCCCAATCCGGTGAGTTGCACTCGGGACAGGTAGGAGAAATGGATGTCGCCCGACAGCACGGTGATGGTGGCGGGAGGCCGCTCCCTGGTTGCCACGTCGACGACGAGATCGTTGAACTCGTGGAACGACGTGTTGAACGCCGGCCAGTCCTCGAGGTCGAGGGCGCGGCGGAGGCGTCTCGCTCGAGCCAGGCGACCGGCCGTCCCCAGGCTCCCTCGCACAGCGCTTCGTTCCACTGCTGCAATCCGTGCAGGCCACCGGGCACGTACACCGGCAACGACGTGGCGATGAGGAGATGGTCCGCGTCGCGGCTCGGCACTGTTCGGTGATCCAGGCCCATTCGTCGGCCTCGATCATCCGGCGTGCGCCGGGCGTCGAGATCACGCCCGTTCCGGCAGTCGAGGACGACCAGCGTGGTCCGTCCCAGATCCCGCATGAAGCTGAAGTGGTAGCCGCCCGGCACCGGCGTGAACTCCTCCGACTCCTCGGCCCATCGCCGCAGGACGGGTTCGCCGTCGTCCTCGCTGGAGCAGTTCGCCGAGCAGGCCTTCCTCCTCGATGCGGTCGGGATCGAGATTGCCGAGGTGCTGGTAGATCCAGTACGACACCAGTCCGCCGACGATGTGCTCGCGCCACCACGGCTCGGTGCGGATGTCGTCGACCCACGCCAGCGAGATGTTCCAGTCGTCGATCATGTCGTGGTCGTCGAAGATCATCGTCGACGGCACGACCGACAGCAGCCACCGCTCGACATCCGGAGTCCACGCTTCGAGGTACAGGTTGCGGTACTCCTCGAAGTCGGCGGCGACGTCGTCGGGCGCCTCCTCGTGGCGTCGTCGGCGCCGGCGTTTCATCCTGCGCTGCGCCTTCGGCGACGGATCGTCGGCATAGATCTGATCGCCGAGACAGACGATCAGAGTGCGGCCACTCACTCGGTCGGCTGGCCGAGCATCCGCAAGCCGTGGGCGCGGAGGGCGTCGACGCCGCGTTGACGCGGGTCGCGCCCTGGTTCGAGGTCGTGCGGTGGGTGGTGGGGAGCCGCGGCGCGGCAGCTCCCGAACAGGACACGGAGCGGTCCGTCACCGTCGAGGGTGCGGATCGTGCTGTCGGGAAAGGGCGAGCCGACGATCGGCCACGCGGACGCGCCATCGAGTTCGACCCGGTACGGGGTCGACGATCCCGGTTCGAGCCCCTCGATCACGACGAGCGCGTAGTGATGGCCGTGTACGCAGAACGTCCTGGCTTCGTGTTCGAGCACCGTCACCGTGCACGCCTCGTCGACCTCCACCCACACGGTGGCCGTCGTGGTGGAGACGTGACGCAGGAGCGGCCCGAGGACGAGCGCGGGCACTCGAGTCGCCGCTACTTCTGCTTGGCGAGTCGCTTGGCCGTCTTCCCGATCGGTTCGAGGTTGCGGTGGTCGAGATCACCGACCTCCATGCCGTTGGTGAAGAGGATCCGGTACCGCTGCCAGTTGAACCCGTTGGCCAGGATCACCTTGCCCTCGGTGCCGACGGGAACACCATGGATCTCGGCCGTCGTACGGACCCGGTCACCCATCTTCAGCGAGAGCTGACCTTGATGCGGCGCGGCGAGTTGGTGCGGCTTCCATTGCTCCATCGCCCGTCATTCTGCCCGGTCGACGCTCCGAACGCCATGTTCGCCCGCGACGACCCGCCGACCCCATTGCGGTGAGCCAACGGTCCACCCCTCGGTCCATTCGCTCATCGATGAGGTGCGGTGGACCCCCGGGTTCGGACGGAGCGCCCGCCGATACACTCGCCGACCTGTGAAGAGTTCGTTGGAAGCCCTCGAGGGCAACAAGGTCAAGCTGTACGTCGAGGTCGAGGAGGACGAGTTCGAGCACGACATCAACCGTGCGTTCAAAGTCCTCGCGAAGGAGGTCAACCTCCCGGGCTTCCGCGCCGGCAAGGTGCCGCGCAAGGTGCTCGAGGCCCGCGTCGGCGTCGGGCCCGCCCGCGAGCAGGCGCTGCGTGACGCGGTGCCGCTGTACCTCGCCCGGGCGGTGCGTGAGCACCAGGTCGACCTGATCGCCACACCGGAGGTCGAGATCACCGACGGTGAGGAGTCCGGGCCCGTCGAGTTCGACGCCACCTGCGAGATCCGGCCGATCATCACGATCGACGGCTACGCCGACCTGTCGGTCGAGTTGCCGTCGATCGAGGTGACCGACGACGACCTCACCCAGGCCCACGCCGCCGAGCAGCGCAAGCATGCCGCGCTCGTCGACGCCGACCGGCCCATCGCCACCGGCGACTACGTCACGCTCGATCTCGCCGCCACGCGCGATGGAGAAGAGTTGCTCGGCCTCAACACCGAGGACTGGTCCTACGAGGTCGGCCAGGGTTGGGTCACCGAAGACTTCGACGACCAGCTCGTCGGCGCCTCGGCCGGCGACGAACTGACGTTCACGTCCACGCCGAAGGGCACCGAGGGCGAGGCCGACTTCACCGTCAAGGTCACCGCCGTGCAGGAGATGCAGCTCGCCGAACTCGACGACGAGTGGGTCAGCGAGCACCTCGGCGAGTTCGACACCGTCGAGGAGTGGGACGCATCCCTCCGCGAGTCGCTGGGGAGCCTCAAGCTCAACCAGTCCCGTCAGGAGCTGACCAAGGCCGTCACCGCGGCGGTCGGCGCGCTCGTCGACGTCGAGCCTCCCGAAGCGATGGTCCACAACGACCTCAACCAGCGGCTCCAGGACATGACCCAGCAGTTCCAGGCGCAGGGCGTCGACATCGGGCAGTGGCTCGCCGCCACCGGGCAGGACCCGACGCAGTTCATGGAGTCGATGCGCGAGCGGTCCGAGGAGGCGGTCAAGATCGACCTCGCCCTGCGGGCGGTGGCCGAGGCCGAGGAACTCGTCGTCGAGGGCCGCGATCTCGACGCGGAGTACGCCCGTATGGCGATGCAGTACGGCCAGAAGGCCAAGGACAGTCAAGCGGCTGTACGAGCAGAACGACGCCGTGCCCGACCTGGCGGCGCAGATCCGCAAGGCGAAGGCATTCGACTGGTTGGTCCATCACGTCGCCTTCGTCGACGGCGTCGGCAACCCCATCGACCGTGACACGTTGCTCGGCCACGCCCACGACGCGGACGGCAGCCACATCTTCGACGACCACGATCACGATCACGATCACGATCACGATCACGACCACGATCACGATCACGATCACGACCACGATCACGACCACGACCACGACGATCACGACCACGATCACGCGGAACACGATCACGCCGACCCCCAAGCGACCCGGAAACGGAGACGGTCTCATGAACCTCGATGCGGTGAACTACCTGGTCCCCAACGTCGTCGAACAGACGAGCCGTGGCGAGCGGGCGTACGACCTCTACAGCAAGCTGCTGAAGGAGAACATCATCTTCCTGCAGACGCCGGTCGACGACCAGATCGCCAGCTTGATGTGCGCCCAGTTGATCCACCTCGAGTCGGAGAATCCCGACAAGGACATCAACATCTACATCAACAGCCCCGGCGGCGACATCACCGCCCTGTTCGCGATCTACGACACGATGCAGTTCATCAAGAACGACATCGCCACGATCTGCCTCGGCCAGGCTGCGTCGGCGGCCGCCGTGCTGCTCGCCGCCGGCACGAAGGGCAAGCGTCTCGCCCTCCCGCACAGCCGGGTGCTGCTGCACCAGCCGTGGGGCCAGGTCGGGCTACGGACAGGTGACCGACCTCGAGCTCGCCGCCAAGGAGATCATGCGCATGCGCGAGCTCCTCGACGGGATCCTGTCGCACCACACGGGCCAGCCGATCGAGCGGATCACGAAGGACACGGACCGCGATTTCGTCATGGAGGCGAACGAGGCGCTGGAATATGGCATCATCGATTCCGTGATCTCGTCGCGCGACGTGGTCGACCGGACCGGTCCGATCCGCTGAGCGAGTCGAAACCATCGGATCCACCGATCCGGAAGGGGAGTACGACACACTGTCGGACTCCATGAAACCGAACGAACGAGAACGAGCAGAGGGGATCCAGCGTGGCCAAATTCGGTGACACCGGCGAACTCTTGAAATGCTCGTTCTGCGGCAAGTCGCAGAAGCAGGTCAAGAAGCTCATCGCCGGTCCTGGCGTGTACATCTGCGACGAGTGCATCGAGCTCTGCAACGAGATCATCGAAGAGGAGCTCACCGAAACGGCCGAGCTGACCTTCGACAACCTGCCCAATCCGCGTGAGGTCCGGGCGTTCCTCGACGACTACGTGGTCGGCCAGGAAGACGCCAAGAAGATCCTCTCGGTCGCCGTGTACAACCACTACCGGCGCATCCAGTACCAGAACCAGGCGACCACGGTCGGCCGGCGCGACGAGGTCGAACTGGCCAAGTCGAACATCCTGCTGCTCGGCCCCACCGGGTGCGGCAAGACCCACCTCGCGCAGACCCTCGCCCGTCAGCTCAACGTGCCGTTCGCCGTCGCCGACGCCACCGCGCTCACCGAGGCCGGCTACGTCGGCGAGGACGTCGAGAACATCCTGCTCAAGCTCATCCAGGCCGCCGACTTCGACGTCAAGCGCGCCGAGACCGGCATCGTCTACATCGACGAGATCGACAAGGTCGCCCGCAAGAGCGAGAACCCCTCGATCACCCGTGACGTGTCGGGCGAGGGCGTGCAGCAGGCGCTGCTGAAGATCCTCGAGGGCACGCAGGCCTCGGTGCCGCCGCAGGGTGGGCGCAAGCATCCGCACCAGGAGTTCATCCAGATCGACACGACGAACGTGTTGTTCATCCTCGGTGGTGCGTTCGCCGGTCTCGAGTCGATCATCGAGCAGCGCATCGGTCACAAGGGCGTCGGATTCAACGGCACCGTCCGCTCGCGCATCGACCGTGACGCCGGCGAGCTGTTCGCCCAGGTGCTGCCGGAAGACCTCGTGAAGTTCGGGATGATCCCCGAGTTCATCGGCCGGCTCCCGATGATCGGGGCGGTCGGCTCCCTCGACCGCGAGGCGCTGGTCAAGATCCTCTCCGAGCCCAAGAACAGCCTGGTCAAGCAGTACGCCAAGGTGTTCAGCTTCGAAGACGTCGAGCTCGAGTTCACGCCCGACGGTCTCGAAGCGGTCGCCGATCAGGCGCTGCTGCGCGGCACCGGCGCCCGTGGGCTGCGGGCGATCATGGAAGAAGTGTTGCTGAACACGATGTACGACCTGCCGGGTCGGACCGACATCGGCAAGGTCGTCATCGATGCCGAGACCGTGAACGACCGGGTGAACCCGACGCTCGTGCCGCGCACACCGGCACGCCAGCGCAAAGCCGCATCCTGACGTCCCGGTCGTCCGCCCAAATGATCGACCTGGACGCGGCGCTCGCGTACCTCGACGAGCACGCCTCGTACGACAAGACCGGTCGCATCGAGTCGCCGTCGCTCGAGACGATCACCACGTTCTGTGCGGCGATGGGCGATCCGCAGAACGCCGCCCCGGTCATCCATGTCACGGGGACGAACGGCAAGGGGTCGACGGCCCAGATGATCTCCCGCCTGCTGGTCGCGTCGGGCCTCACGGTCGGCACCTACACCAGCCCGCACCTGGAGCGCGTCAACGAGCGGATCTCACGCAACGGCGAACCGATCGGCGACGACGAGTTGGCCGAGCAGATCGCGGCGATCGCCGACCTCGAGTTGCTCGTCGGCATCCGGCCGAGCTACTTCGAGATCCTCACGGCGTCGGCGTTCCGCTGGTTCGCCGACGTGGCGGTCGACGTGATGGTGCTCGAGGTCGGTCTCCTCGGCCGCTGGGACGCCACGAACGTGGCGACCGCCGACGTGGCGGTCGTCACCAACATCGGGATGGACCACAACGAGTTCGCCGGCCCGACGCTCGGCGACATCGCCCGCGAGAAGGCCGGCATCATCAAGCCGACGTCGGCCGCGATCGTCGGGGAGACCGATCCGGACCTGGTCGACATCTTCCGTGATGCCGGCGCCGCGACCATGCTCGTGCGGGGCGATCGACTTCGAGACGACGAGCAGCCGCCTGGCGGTCGGTGGTCGCCTGCTCGACCTGCGGACGCCGACGACGATCTATCCCGACGTCTACCTGCCGCTGCACGGCGAGCACCAGGGCGACAACGCCATCCTCGCCCTGACCGCCGTCGAGACGTTCTTCGCCGCTCCGCTCGGGCTCGACGTCGTGATGGAGGGGTTCGGCGACGTCGTCATGCCGGGACGGTTCGAGGTGCTCGGTCACCAGCCGCTCGTGATCGTCGACGGCGCGCACAACCCGGCCGGTGCCGACACGTGTGCCGGCGTGTTCTTCGAGGACTTCCAACCCGACGGTCGTCGCATCCTCGTCGTCGGCACGTTGCGCGACCCGGCCGAGATGCTGGCCGCGCTGCGCGCCGACGAGTTCGACATCGTGTTCGCCTGCACCGCACCGTCGCCGCGCGGCGTTCCCGCCGTCGACGTCGCCGAGGCCGCCCGCCGCCTCGGCTGCGACAACGTGGCGGTGTTCGACACCGTCGAGGCCGCCTGCGCCCGCGCGATGGAGTACGCCGACGGCGACGACGCGATCCTCGTCACCGGCAGCCTCTACACCGTCGGCGCCGCCCGCCCCGTCCTCCAACGCATCGCCAACTGACGCGGCCCCACCCGAAAATGCCGGGATCTTCCCGCCGAGCGGGCAGATCCGTGCACATTTCGGGGGTGATCGTGCGCCGCTCGGAAACTTGCCTGAGTCTTCCCGCTGAGCGGGCAGATCGGTGCACATTTCGGAAGCGCGACCGCGGGCGGGCTGGCGAGGCAGGTTCGGGGTGGGTGCGGCGGTAGGTTGCTCGGCCATGTCTGATCGCACGCTCGTCCTGTTGAAGCCCGATGCCGTGGAGCGCAAGCTCGTCGGTGAGATCGTCTCGCGCTTCGAGGCGAAGAACCTCGACGTCGTGGCGATGGAGCTGCGCCAGCTCGACACCGACACGCTCGCCCGCCACTACGAAGAGCACGTCGGCAAGGGGTTCTACGACGACCTCGTCGCGTTCATGAGCCGCGGCCCGGTCGTGGCGATGGTGGTCGAAGGGCCGGAGGACACGTGGGAGGTCGTGCGCGCGATGATGGGCGCGACCAACCCGCGCACCGCCGCACCGGGCACGATCCGCGGCGATCTCGGCATCCTGTTCACCGAGAACCTGGTGCACGGCAGCGATTCGCTCGGCTTCCGCCGAGCGCGAGATCGGGATTTTCTTCCCGAATCTGTAACATTCCAGGAATTCGGTTCCTGGCACCGTTGACGTGAAGCGTCGTGATGTGTCGGACCGCTCGTGTCGCACGTCCGAAGATCGCCCGAAGAACCGACACGGAACAACTCGACAGAACTCGCAAAGGAGGGCCACGCGATGGCCCGCAACAACCCACTCAGCCTCGGTCGCGATCTGGCGATCGACCTCGGCACCGCCAACACCCTGATCTACGTCCGTGGTCACGGCGTCGTGCTCGACGAACCGTCGGTCGTGGCGATCAATGCCAACGACGGTCGCCCCGTCGCGGTCGGCCTCGAGGCCAAGCGGATGATGGGCCGCACGCCGAACCACATCAAGGCGATCCGGCCGCTGAAGGACGGCGTCATCGCCGACTTCGAGGTGTGCGAGAAGATGCTGCGCTACTTCATCCAGAAGGTGCACGCGTCGAAGTGGAGCAAGCCGCGGATGGTCATCTGCGTGCCGTCGGGCATCACCGGCGTCGAGCAGCGCGCCGTGCAGGACGCCGCCGAGTACGCCGGCGCCCGCAAGCCCGTCCACATCATCGAAGAGCCGATGGCCGCGGCGATCGGCGCCGACCTGCCCGTCCACGAACCGTCGGGCAACATGATCGTCGACATCGGCGGCGGCACCACCGAGGTCGCCGTCATCTCGCTCGGTGGCATCGTCACCGCCCAGTCGGTCCGCGTGGCCGGCGACGAACTCGACGAAGCGATCCTGCAGTACGTGAAGAAGGAGTTCTCGCTCGCGATCGGCGAACGCACCTCCGAGGAGATCAAGATCCAGATGGGTTCGGCGTGGCCGCTCGACCTGGAACTCACCGCCGACATCCGCGGTCGTGACCTCATCTCCGGTCTGCCGCGCACGGTCGAGATCACCACCGAGCACATCCGCGAAGCCATCGCCGAGCCGATCTCTGCCATCGTTGACGCCGTGAAGACGACGCTCGACAAGACGCCGCCCGAGCTGGCCGCCGACATCATGGAAGACGGCATCACCGTCACCGGTGGCGGTGCGCTCCTCGCTCGGCCTCGACCAGCGGCTCGCCCACGAGACCGGCATGCCGATCCGCATCGCCAACGAACCGCTGTACAGCGTGGTGATCGGTTCCGGGCGGGCGCTCGAGAACATCGACGCCATGCGCGGTCTGATGTCGCTCGGCGGCGAGGACTGACGCTCGACCGTCACGTCCCGCGACAACGCTGATGGCCATCTATTCCGTCGGTCGACGACGAGTCATCCTCGCGCTGCTCCTGACGTCGGCGCTCCTGCTGACGCTCGATCTCCGGGGCAACCCGTTCGTCGATCGTGCCCGCGACGTGATGGCCGTGGTGATCGACCCGATCGACATCGGCCGTCGGCGTGGTGACGACACCCGTCGAACGGGCGTGGAACGGGATCGTCAACTACGACGACCTCGAGAACGAGAACGAGGCCCTGCAGGAGGAGGTCGACCGGTTGATCGGCACGCAGGTGTCGGGTGAGGCGGCGGTGCTGCAGGCGCAGGAGATCCTGGCGCTCAACAACCTGCCGGCGCTCGCCGGGATCGACACCGAGCTCGCCCAGGTGGTCGGCGGCGCGGCGAACAACATCGACCAGATCATCGAGATCAACAAGGGGCAGCGCAGCGGCATCGAGGTCGGCATGCCGGTGGTGAACCAGGCCGGGCTCATCGGCAAGGTCACGAGCGTCACCGAGACGAGCGCCCGGGTGATGCTCGTCACCGACCCGCGCTACGCCGTCGGCGTCACGGTCACCGCGGCTGCGCTCGATGGGACCGGCACCCAGAACGGCACCGGCAGCGCGACGACCCCGTCACCACGTCGCCGTCCGGGCTCACCCCCGACGAGATCGACGAGGCGGCCAACCCGAGTACCACGACGACCTCCACGACCGTGCCGGCCGGACGCCGTCCGGTCCGACGACGACCGCGCCGCAGGCGCCGGGGCGCCGACCGGCCCGCCGACCCCCGACACGACGCTGCCCGGCGCGAGCGCCGAGTCGATCCCGAGCTTCGTCGACCCCGTGACCGGCGAACCGATCCCGCCCGAGGTGTTGACCGTCGCTCGCCGAGCAGGAAGCGGCCGCGGCCGCGCGCGGCAGCTGCCGCCGAAGCAGCCGCCGGCCGGCAGCACGACGACCACCACCGAACCCGTCGTGGTGCGCAAGGAGTACGGGGCGCTCGAAGGCCGCGGCCGGCGCCTGCTTCCGCAGATCCGATTCGTGCAGGACAACCCGTCGCTCGCCGAACTCCAGGTGGGCGACCTCGTGGAGACGGCCGGCGGCTCGGAGAGCCTGGCACCGCCCGGGATCCCGGTCGGCCGTGTCGCCAACCGGGCCGACCGCCCGGGGTCGGGCGGTCCGCTGCTCGACGTCGAGCTGCAACGCCGATCTGACACGCCTCAACTTCGTGCGGGTCGTGATCTACAAGCCGTTGTCCGAAGTCGAGCCGTCGTAGCGCCGTGCTGGCGGCACTCGTCCAAGGTCCGCTCCTGCGGATCATCCCGGTGGGCCTGATCCTGCTCGCCGTCCAGCGGACGGTGTTCGTCGACTACCAGGTCGCCGGGGTCGTGATCGAGATCATGATGATCGCCGTCGGCCGCGGCCGGAGTGGCTGGTGGCAGCGAACGCGGTGCGATTGTTCGGCTTCGTGTTCGGGATCATGTTCGATCTCGCCGAGGGGACGCCGCTCGGATCGACGGCGATCGCGATGACCGTGGCCGGCGCCGTCGCCGGACTGTTGGCGCTCATCGCCGCCGACCCGCAGTGGTGGCTCGGCGCCCTGTTCGTCGGCGCTCGGCACGGCCGCGGGGGTGCTGACGGTGCCGCTCGTGCGGGTCTTCATCGGTGAGGAGCGTCCGTTCACGACCGACCTGTACGTGATCGTGCCGGTCATGGCGGTCGCCGGGGCGCTCCTCAGCCCGCTCATGATCCCGCTCGCCCGATGGTGTCTGCGGATGAAGACGCCCGAGTGGAAGCAGCCCATCGCCGAAACGCCCCTCTGATCTGCGAGGCCTCACGGAAATCGGCTGCGCGTCGAGCGTAGGTCGGCCTCGCTCCGGCTCGTCGCTGGCGCTTCCCTCGCCGGCGTGACCGGACGACGGTCGTGACGGTGCCGATCGCACGTAAGGGCCGGGTGTGGCGGTTGTCGGCGCCCGAGGTTCGTCGCAACACGTTTGTAACATGGTTCTGATGGCCATCGACAAGCGGGCAACACGGTTGGGCGTGCTCGCGCTCGTCGGCACCCTGTTGTTCGGGCTCATCGGCGCCCGCCTGTGGTTCCTGCAGACCGTCGAGCAGGAGGCACTCCAGGCAGAAGGTCAACACGACCAAGCTGCGCACGGTGCCGTTGCTGCCCGAACGGGGCCGGATCTTCGACGCCGACGGTCGCATCATGGCCGACAACCAGCGCGTGCTCACCGTCGCGGTCGACTGGTCGGTGATGCGCCGCGACAAGGACCGCGCCGAGATCTTCCGCCGCCTGTCGGGGTGGATCAACGTGCCGGTCGAGGACATGGAGGAGCGCTTCCAGAGCCAGGTGTACAGCCCGTTCCTGCCGATGCCGGTGGCCGAGGACGTCGACGAACGCACGGCGACCGCGATCCAGGAGCGGGTCGAGGACCTGCCCGGCGTGTCGATCGTCGAGGAGTCGCGCCGCGTGTATCCGTACGCGCCGCTGGCCAGCCACGTGGTCGGCTACATGGGGCGCATCACCGCCGACACGAAGGACGCGTACACCAACGGCCGGCTACTACCTGAACGAACGGGTCGGCCAGTTCGGCGTCGAGCTGAGCATGGAGGAAGAGCTGCACGGCAAGTGGGGCTTCGTCACCTACGAGGTCGACAACGCCAGCCGGATCGTCCGCGAGGTCGACACGGGTCCCGCCGATCAACGGCAACGACATCCAGCTGACGATCGACCTCGATCAGCAGCAGTTCGCCGAGGAGGCGCTCGAGACCCAGCTCGAGGTCCGCCGGCAGGCAGCTGGCGAACAACCCCGCCGACCCCGAGACGAACTTCGAGACGCGCGTGTTCCCCGAGTTTCCCGAGCGACGTGCCGTACAAGGCGCCGGCGGGGGCGGTGGTCGTGCAGAACTACGAGAACGGCCACGTCATCGCGCTGGCGAGCTACCCGACGTTCGACAACCGGTGGTTCGAATCCGATCTCGGTGACGGCAAGTTCGAGCAGGTCTTCCCGACCGTGGTCGATCCGGTCACCGGCAAGGTCGATCCCGACACGTCGACGCTCACCAACCGGGCGATCCAGGGCCGGTACAACCTCGGCTCGACGTTCAAACCGTTCACCGCCTACGCCGCCCTCAACACCGGGCTGATCGGAATCAACGACTACTACCAGGACACCGGGCGCTACACGATGGAATCGGTGGCCGAGGACAAGTGCAACTCCGGCCTCGTGCGCTGCGTGTACAAGAACGCCACCTGCTCCGGCACGCAGCGGCCGTGCGTGTACGGCAACGTCGACGTCGAAACAGCGCTGGCGGTGTCGAGCGATGCGTTCTTCTACCGCTCGGCGAGCTGATGATGACGCAGAACAACAACGCGCCGGTGCTGCAGGAGCAGGTGCGAGTTGTTCGGCTTCGGCTCCGACCCCGGGATCGACCTGCCGTTCGCCTTCGACGGAACGGTGCCCGACAAGGCGCTGAAGAAGGAGTACGCCGACCTCGGCGTGATCAGCGAGGACGAGGGCCAGGACTACTTCACCGGCGACAACGTGCAGCTGGCCATCGGCCAGGGCCTGCTGTCGGCGTCGCCGCTCCAGCTGGCCGTCGGCTACTCCACCATCGCCAACAACGGCTTCGTGATGAAGCCCGAGATCATCATGGCGATCTACCAGCCGGGCGTGCCCGACGCCCACGAGTCCGGATACGCCGACCTGTCGCAGGCGCGGCTCGCCGAGGATCCGAACGTCGACGGCGAAGTGATCCGGCAGATCCCGATGCGAGCCCGAGATCCGCAACGAGATCATCAATGGCCTGAACCGAGTGATCTACGGGCCGGGCACCAACAGCGACAGCTACCACAGCACGACCGGCGAGAACCTCTTCTACTTCTACCCCGTCGAGCGACATCCCGATCGCCGGCAAGACCGGCACCGCGCAGGGTGCGGGCAACTATCCGTGGAACGACTCGTCGGCGTTCGCCGCGTTACAGCACCGATCCGACCCGGCCCTACACGGTCACCGCCTACCTCGAGAAGGCCGGCTACGGTTCGCAGGCCGCCGGGCCTGTGGTCAAATGCATGTTCATGCAGATGTCCGGCGACGCCCACACCGACCAGGTCGTGCTGTCCGACCAGCTCGACACGTCGTCGAACCTCGCCGCCCAACCGCGGCAACTGTCCGACACGAGTTGCTTCGACGGCCGGTTCGGCGCCACGACGGGACGTCGAGTAAGCGGCCATGGCCACCTCGTTCCTGTCCCGCAAGCCGGACTCGGGGCTCGGGAACATCGGCGCCAGCCCAGGCGGATCCGAGCCGCAACATCGACTGGGTGCTGATGTCCGCGCAGGCGGCGCTCACCGTCATCGGCATGTTCGTCGTCTTCTCGGCGTCGCGCACACGCATCGCCGCCGACCCGTACGCGTTCGTCACCCGTCAGGTCGTCTTCGCGATCATCGCGGTGATCGTCATGTCGATCGTGATGTCGTTCGACTACGAGTGGTGGAAGGAGCGCGCCGCCTTCCTCTACGGGCTGACGCTCGTGCTGCTCACGCTGCTGTTCCTGCTCGGAGTCGCCTCGGGGGAGGACAAGATCTCCTTCGACTTCGGTCCGCTCAACTTCCAGCCCGCCGAGATGGCGAAGTTCACCACGTTGCTGATGCTCGCGTCGTACCTCGCCGAGGAGCGCAGCGAGGAGGTGTCGTACGCCCGGTTCCTCGGCGGACTGATGATCGTCGGCGCGCCGGCGGTGCTCGTCATCATCCAGCCCGACCTCGGCTCGGCGTCGGTGATCGTCTCGATCGCGATGGGCGTGCTGCTCGTCGCCGGGGCGAAGGCGCGCTACATCGTCTTGATCACGTTCCTGTCGGTCGCCACCGTGCTGGCGGCGTTCGTCGGTCGATTGGTGAACGACTACCAGGCCGCGCGCATCCGTGCCCTGTTCAACCCGGCCGCCGCGGGCACCGATGCCACCTATCAGGCCGAGAACGCGATGCGGGCGATCGGCACGGGCGGCGTCTGGGGGAAGGGTTGGCTGCAGGGGCCGCTCACGAACGGTCGCGACATCCCCGTCATGTGGGCCGACTTCCCGTTCGCCGCGGTCGGTGAGCAGTTCGGTCTCGTCGGGTGTGCCGTCGTGCTCGGCCTGATCGCCGTCGCGCTCGTGCGCATCTGGCGGATCGCCCACCTGTCGCGCGACCCGCTCGGCACCTACCTCTGTGCCGGTGTGTTCACGATGGTGCTGTGGCAGACGTTCCAGAACGTCGGGATGACGCTGCGGATCATGCCGGTCACCGGACTGCCGCTGCCGTTCATCTCCTACGGCGGCTCGGGCCTCATCGTGTACTTCGCCATGTTCGGGCTCGTGCAGAGCGTGCACATGCGCCGGATGCGCTGACGCCGGCTCCGACGCTCGGCGCCTCGGCGGGCCGACCGGCGATCCGCGGGCCCCTGGGGGTACAATTCGCAGATGCGCTCGACGCGTAGAGTCATTGGTTCAATGTCCATTCGTCGAGCGTTCACCATCGAACGATCGCCGCGCTGTGCGCGGGCGGCCTCGACGGAACCACATCGCGTCGCGCAGGTCTGTTGCAACGGGCAAGTGATCTCGCGCACCGAGCGCCCACATGCGGCGCTCCTCAGAAGGGAATCCCCAACCCATGGAACATCTCGACGCCGACGCCGGCAGCCCTGCCGCTTCGACGACACCCGTCAGCACCGAACTCGATCGCCAGCACCGGCGCGACAACGACCGACGTCCCGGACACGACCGCGTCGGCTGACCCGACCGGCGACGGGCAACGACGCCGACACCGCGCGACCCCGCCAAACGGCGTCGGGGGAGCCGCGGCGGGCAGCGCCGCCGAACATCCGGCCCGGGCGGTCCGCGCGCGACGACGTCGACGGCGACATCGACGGCGACATCGACCAGGACGTCGACGAGCGACGATCTCGATGCCACGATCGACACCGTCGGCGATGACGACGTCGAACTCCCCGAACCGATGAGCGAAGGCCGGCCGTCGGTCGAGGCCGCCGAGCGGGCGCTGGTGCGCCGGCCGCAAGATCGGCGACACGATGCCGATCCCCACGTCGCCACCCCCGGCCCGGCTCGCAAGCCCGTCGACCGACGACGACGCGGCCGGCGGCGGTGCGCGAAGCGCCGCGAAGCGGCGCGGCTCGGGAGGCGGACGATCGGGCGGCGGACGCACCGACGGGCGCAACGACGCAGACGCCGACGGCACGCCCGAACGCTCCGGCGCTGGTGCAGGGCCAGGAGACGACGCGGCGGCCGGCAAGGGTCAGGCCAAGCGCTCGCGGTCGCGGTCGTGGCCGGGACGGTGGCGCAGCGACGACGCCATGGATGCCGCGATGCTCGAAACGCGTCGCGGCCGCGAACGCAACGGCAAGCCGATCGGTCGCTACTTCATGGCCGTGCAGGTGCGCCCGGGCATGGCCCAGGTCGCCGTCCTCGAGGGTCGGAACCTGATCGAGCACTACGTGAGCCGCCCGGCCGACGACGTCAGCCAGATCCACGGCAACATCTACGTCGGCCGGGTGCAGAACGTGCTGCCCGGCATGGAGGCGGCCTTCGTCGACATCGCCACGCCGAAGAACGCCGTGCTCTACCGCGGCGACGTGCAGTACGACGCCGAGGACATCGATCGAGGCGGGCAAGAACCCGCGCATCGAGGACATCCTGCGCAACAAGCAGCTGATCATCTGTCAGGTCACGAAGAACCCGATCGGCCACAAGGGCGCCCGCCTCACCCAGGAGGTGTCGCTGCCCGGACGGTTCGTGGTGCTCATCCCGAACTCGACCACCTACGGCATCTCCAAGCGGCTGCCCGACGACGTGCGCAAGCGCCTGCGCGGCATCCTCGACCGGGTGAAGCCGGCCGAGCACGGCCTGATCGTGCGCACCGCGGCGGAGGCGGCGACCGAGGCCGAGCTCGTCGCCGACATGACCATCCTGCTCGACCAGTGGGAGGACATCGCCGCCAGGCCGCCAAGGCGCAGCGACCGACGCTGCTGTACCGCGAGCCGGAACTGGCCGTGCGGGTGATCCGCGAGGAGTTCAACGCCGACTACCGCGGGGTGCTGATCGACGACGAGCGGCTGTTCAACGACGTGCGCAAGTACGTCGCCGCGTTCAACCCGGATCTCGCCGATCGCATCGAGTACTACGATCCCGCCGCCGACGGGCTCGTCGCTGTTCGAGAAGCAGCACGTCCACGAGCAGGTGCACAAGGCGCTCGACCGCAAGGTGTGGCTGCCGTCGGGCGGCTCGCTGATCATCGAGCACACCGAGGCCCTCACGGTGATCGACGTGAACACCGGCAAGAACGTCGGCACGTCGAACCTCGAGGCCACCGTGTTCCACAACAACATGGAGGCCGCCGAGGAGATCGCCAAGCAGCTGCGCCTGCGCGACATCGGCGGCATCATCGTGATCGACTTCATCGACATGGAGATCCGCGAGAACCGGGCCAAGGTCGTCGAGGCGTTCCGCAACGCGCTCGCCCGCGACAAGACCCGGTCGCAGATCTTCGACATCTCCGAACTCGGTCTCGTGGAGATGACCCGCAAGCGCATCGGCGAGGGTCTGCTGCGCGAGTACTCCGAGGAGTGCCCGGAATGTCAGGGTCGCGGCGTCATGGTCGACTACAGCCTGCTCGAGTGACCAGAATGTCCGCCGGGGACAGACCCCGCCGGACATTCTCGGGCCGGTCGACCGCGGCCGGTTGAGATCGGTCGATTCGGCCGCTAGCATCGATTCCCGCTATGTACGCAGTCATCGCCTCGGGCGGCAAACAGGAAAAAGTGGCCGAAGGCCAGCAGGTCCGGGTCGAATTGCTCGATGCCGAAGACGGCAGCGACGTGTCGCTGACCCCCGTGATGGTCGTCGATGGCAGCACCGTGTTCGCCACGCCCGACGAACTGAAGGGTGCCACGGTCACCGGCAAGGTGATCGGTCGCACGAAGGGTCCCGAAGATCAACGGGTACACCTTCAAGAAGCGCACCAACCAGCACCGTCGCTACGGACATCGCCAGAACTACCACGTGGTCGAGATCACCTCGATCAGCATCTGAGGAGCCAGCGTCATGTCAAAGACCAAAGGTGGCGGTTCGACCCGCAACGGTCGTGATTCCAATGCCCAGCGCCTGGGCGTCAAGGTGTTCGCCGGCACCAACATCACCGCCGGCACCATCCTCATCCGTCAGCGTGGCACCAAGTTCCACCCTGGCAAGAACGTCGGTAAGGGCAAGGACGACACGTTGTTCAGCCTCGTCGACGGTTCGGTCTCGTTCGGCCAGAGCAAGGGCCGCAAGACCATCGACGTCACGCCCGTCGCCGACGCACCGTCGACGCCTGACCGGTCGCCTCGACGTTCTGAGTCGAGACCCGACCAGAACGCCACGAGCCCGTCGGCCGCCAGGCCCGGCTCCTCGAACATCCACCAGTGTCCGCATCCGTCGAGCGGGAGCTCTCGGCGCCGAGTCGCGTCGACCATCTCGGCCGCCAGGTCGGCTGACACGTAGGGATCGTCGCTCGGCACGATGAACAAGCGCCGGTGGCCGTGTGGCCGCCGCCAACCGCTGACCGAATTCGCTGGCCGCCGGTTGCGCCGCGATCGCGATAGAGCGTCAGGATGCACCGGCCCATGTCCTCGTTGGCGCCCTCGGCCATCGCGTGGGCGATGTCGGTCGGGTGCCCCGAGCGACTGGAAGATCGCCTGGCGATCGGCGAGCGGCGTCGCCGACCATCCCGCTCGATCATCTGCTCGCCGACGTCCGGTGTCTGCCAGGCCTGCGCCATGTCGTGCCACACGTAGTCGGGGTGGAGCAGGCCGACCGCAGTCGGCGGCGAACGACCGGACGAGGTCGGGGCGCGCGGCGATCGCGCCGAACACGTGACCGGCACCCCAGTCGTGACCGACGAGATCGATCTGCTGCCCCGATCCACCGATCCGCTCCAGTTCGCCGATCAGCCAGTCGCGGTAGGCGGCGATGTCGCCGGCCCACCCGTCGGGCGTCGGGCGCGCCGAATCCCGGGCGGCGACAGCAGCACGATGTCGTCGATGCCGCGGTCGCGCAGTTCGGCGACGAGCAGCGTCCAGATCGCGTCGACTTCGGGGTTGCCGTGGACGAAGACCTTCGTCGTCATGCGTGATGTGTAGCACGACGACGGTCGGATGCCCCGCGTCGATCGTGCCCCGCGTCGTCGTGTTGGGGGGCGACCGCGTACGGTGCCCGTCGATGGAACTCAGCGACACGTTCCCGATTGGCCCGTCGACTCGCATCGGTGCTCGAACCGGTCGTCGGCCAGGTGTACTTCTCGCCCGAATGCCACGCCGACTACGTCGCGCTCGGGTTCGCCCCGAGCCCTGGCGATGCGAACGGTGTTGCGCTGCCCGACGGCCCGTCGTACTTCGCCAGCCGTGGCAGCGTGATGGGTCAGGTGCCCGGCGAGGTGATCGCCGCCGCGTTCGGCGTGTTCAGCCCGGCGATCGTCGTCCCGCTCGTCGACGACGCCTGGCAGCGCACCGATGCCGCGACGATCCGCGAGGCACGTGCCGACGGGTGCGGTGGGCCAACTGCGCCGGTTGCTCGGCGACGCGCCCGACGGTGTCGAACGGGCGGCCGAACTGCTCGCGACCGCGTCGGCGGCGCTCCCGATCGCCGGGCGGCCGCTCGCCGCCGGCATTCGTTCGCTCGACGTTCCCGACGACCCGCTCGCCGCGGCGTGGCACCACGGCGACTTCCTGCGCGAGTACCGCGGCGATTCGCACAACGCGGCGTGGGTGTCGGCGGGCTTGACCGCCACGCAGATCGGGCTGCTGACCGAGATGTACTGGGGCCTCGCGATGCGCAGCTACAGCCGCTCGCGCGGCTGGACCGAGGCAGGAGTTCGACGCGGCCGAAGCGGCGCTGCGCGACCGTGGACTGCTCGACGGCGACGGCTTGTCCGACGACGGTCGCGCGGCTGCGCGAGGCGATCGAGGTCGCCACCGACGACGCAGATGGCGCCGGCGCTCGATGCGCTGGGCGACGACGTGCCGGAACTGTGTGCGATCCTGGAACCGTGGGGTGTGCTCGTGCGATCGGGTCTCGGCTACCTGCAGTCCGGGCCGCACGATCTCGCAGCGCGCTGAGTCCTCGCCCCGCAGGGCCAGGCGAACGGACCCTTCGATGAGCCAACGGACCGAGGGGTGGACCGTTCGCTCATCGCACGGGTGAGCGCGGCTGAATCGGGACCGACGTTGCGCCCCGGCGTTCAACGGCGTCAGTCGGCGATTTGGGTGGGAAGTTGGATCTCGACGGTGGGGATCTGCTCGAAGAGTTCGCCGACGGCCTCCGCGACCGCGGACAGATCGACGTTGGCGAGGAAGCTGTTGAGCGTCAGGTGGCTCAGCACCCACCCGGGATCGCTGGCCCACGGCGGCAGGTGCCTGGCCGGCTTCACCAGACCCGCGGCTGCGCAGCTCGGCGAGCGCGGCGATCGACCAGAGGTCGAGCTTGCCGGCGAACAGCAGGCCGAGGATGTCGGGCCGTCCGGCGGTGAACGCCGCGCGGATGAACGTCGACACGCCGAGGAATCCCGACAGGTACGAGCAGTCCTTCGTGAACGGTGCGCCGCCGGTGATCACCCCGCCGCGGAAGTTGCGGCGGGTCGACTCGAAGGCCTGCTCGGGCGTCGCGCTGCGCTCGAGGAACCAGCGGTAGACCTCGATGAAGTCGGCGCCGTCGATCACCATCTGCACGGCGAGGATTCGCTCGGCGAGCCGCCGGAGGCGATCGAGATCGAGGGTGCCCGACACGTACTCGGAGTAGACGGCCAGGCCCTCCTGGGTGCGAGTGGTGCCGGGGTGGCCGATCGCCAGGATCGGGATGTCGGTCTGGATCCGGCCGTTCTTGCCGGTGGCGACGTGGATGAAGGCCTCGTGGTTGAGGAGCTGCGCGGCGTCCTTCGACGTGAACTGGGCGTCGCGGCGGATCTTGATCCGGCTCGTCGATGCGACGGCGTTGGCCGACAACTCGTCGACGAGGAGGATCTCGGGAGCGTCGTCGCCGAAGTGCTCGTCGACGGCGGCCTTCAGCTGGGCGGCGACCTGCTCGCCGGTGCGCGAGCGGACCGGCGGCCGCATCAGGTGCACGGCCTTCAACTCCGCGAGGCTGTCCTGCACCTGCTGCGCCAGCTCGAGCGGCGTCGCGGGATCGAAGCGCAGCGGCTGGGTCGGCACGCCGTACAGCTGGCGGCTGTAGGCGTGGAACGACGGCGTGCCGACCGTCGACAGCATCAGTGCGGTCGCCTCGATCGCCGACGCCTCGCGGCTCAGCCAATCGTCGACGACGCCCTGGCGGAGCAGCCGGCGGGCGGCGGCGACGCCGTCGAGCACCGGGCTCGGGATCGATCGGCTGGTACGTCGGCTGCGGGAGCTTCGTGCCACCCGAGGCGAGGAACTCCTCGCGGATCGAGGCGTCCCAGGCGAGCGCCGACAGCACCCGCATCGGCTTGGCCACGTCGTGCAGGATCGTCGCCGCACGACGGTACCGATCGTCTCGATCGTCACTCATCGCCGAACCCTGCCACACCGCGGACCGGTCAGGTGCCGAGATCGGCGGGGATCGGCGGGAGCTGCTCGACCGCGTCGAGCATGTGCTCGATCCAGGCCTCCTGCAACTGGTCGAGGTACCCCGAATCGGTGTCGATCCGGTACTGCTCGACCGTGTGCGAGCCGTTGCGATACACGCCGATGTCGTAGGGCGGACCGACCGAGAGGTTGGCGTGGGCGGTGCTGACCATCGAGCTGAGTGCCATCTTGATCGCCTTCTGACCCGACACGTGGGCCCGCACGCCGAGTTCGAGCATGAACTTGCCGTACTTGCTCTCGCCGATCTGGAGGAAGGGCCGGATGTCGGAGGCGCGGATGTAGTTGCCCTCCGGGTACAGCAGCAGGATGTCGGCCGGGTTGTCCTTCACCTGCCCGCCGAGGATGAACGTTGCCGTGGCGTCGGCGTTGACCCACGAGAGACCGTCACGGTGGCGTGCCGCGACCTCCTGGCTGAGTCGTCCGATGTAGAGCGCGGCTTCGAAGAGCTGGTCGACGGTGGCCAGGCTCTCGTTGTCGCCGGGCGCGGCGAGGTCCTGGTGGATGCGGTCGAGCACCTCCTGGGTCGTGGCGAGGTTGCCGGCGGAATGCGAGGACGAAGGCCCGATCGGGGCCGGCGTCGATCACGTGCATCTTGCGGTAGCTGCCGATGTTGTCGAGGCCGGCGTTGGTGCGCGTGTCGGACACGAAGACCAAGGCTTCGTCGAGTCGCAGTGCGAGGCAATAGGTCACGAGATAGCTCCTGGTCAGGCGGGACGGACGGCGTGGGGCCGGGCGGATCGTAGCTCCCCGAGCGCGGACGCCGGCGGGGCCGTAATGTTCCGCTCCGTGCTCGCAGAGACCGAAGGCGCCGTCGACATCGCCCGCCTGCTCCTCGACCTCCTCGTCGTGCTCGGCGCGGCCGTGCTGTTCGGCGAACTCGCCGAGCGGATCGGTACGCCGGCCGTGCTCGGCGAGATCATCGGCGGCATCATCATCGGCCCCTCGGTGCTCGGCTGGGTCGAACTCACGGGCGATCGCGGCGTGTCGATCGAGGTGCTCGCCCAGGTGGGCGTGCTGTTGCTGCTGTTCCTCGTCGGCATGGAGATGGACCTGATCGACCTGCGACGTGTGGGCGGCGTCGCCACCGCGGTCGCGGTGATCGGGGTGGTCGTGCCGTTCGCCACCGGTTTCGGCGTGGCGCTCGCGCTCGGGCAGGAGACGAAGCCGGCGGTGTTCATCGGCGCCGCGCTCACCGCGACGAGTGTGGGGATCACCGCTCGGGTGTTCGGCGACCTCGGCACGCTGAACGCCGACGAGTCGCGGATCGTCCTCGGCGCCGCGGTCGTCGACGATGTGCTCGGGCTGGTGATCCTCACCGTGGTCGTCAAGTCGGTGACCGGCGGAGACGTCGGCGTGGGCACGGTGCTCGAGACGATGGGCCTCGCCGCCTTGTTCCTGGTGGGCGCCGGGATCGTCGGCCTGGTGATCGTGCCGCACTTCATCCGCCTGGTGAACCGGTACGCGAGAGGCGGCTCGACGCTCGTGGTCGTCTCGTTCATGTTGATCCTCGCGTTCGCCGCGGTCGCCGACGTGACCAAGCTCGCCTTCATCATCGGTGCGTTCATGGCCGGTCTCGCTCTCGGGCGCGTCGAGGGCCACGAGCGGATCGTCACCGACCTCGGCGCCGTCGGCAAGATCTTCATCCCCGTCTTCTTCGTCAGCATCGGCATCGCCGCCGACCTCCAGGCGATGATCGAGCCGGCGGTCCTCGGGCTGGCGGGAGCGCTGTTCGTCATCGCCGTGATCGGCAAGCTCGTGTCGGCCTACGGCGTCGGTCGCATGCCGGTCGACAAGCTCACCATCGGGATCGGCATGGTGCCGCGCGGCGAGGTCGGCCTCATCTTCGCCAGCATCGGGCTGGCCAACGGCGTGCTCGACGCCGAGGGGTACGGCGCGCTGCTGCTCGTGCTGCTGCTGTCGACCATCGTCACCCCGCCGTTGCTCCGCTACCGGGTCACGAGGCTGGCGGCCGCATCGCCCAGGCGACCTCGCCAGCCGATAGTCATCGCTGATCGAATTCATAGAATCAATAACTGTCCCCTTTCGATGCGATGGTGCCTACCCTGGCTGCTCGCTCCACCCCCCACCACCCCCCAACCCCCAGAAAGCAGACACCATGTCCTTGATCAACACCAAGATCCAGCCCTTCAGCGCGACCGCATTCCACAACGGCGCGTTCGTCGACGTCAGCGATGCCGACCTCGCCGGCAAGTGGGCGGTCGTCTTCTTCTACCCGGCCGACTTCACGTTCGTCTGCCCGACCGAACTGGG
Source organism: Ilumatobacteraceae bacterium (assembly GCA_963801795.1). Taxonomy (GTDB): domain Bacteria; phylum Actinomycetota; class Acidimicrobiia; order Acidimicrobiales; family Ilumatobacteraceae; genus Sva-07. The sequence continues at coordinate 280,371 of CAWDFZ010000007.1, read as the reverse complement.
CGACCTGGCCGACAACTACGCCGAGTTCCAGCGCCTCGGCGTCGAGGTGTACTCGGTGTCGACCGACACGCACTTCACGCACAAGGCGTGGCACAGCACGTCCGACACGATCGGCAAGATCGAGTACCCGATGCTCGGCGACGCCACCGGCCAGATCACCCGCAACTTCGGCATGATGCGCGAAGAGCAGGGCCTCGCCAACCGTGGCACGTTCCTGATCGACCCCGACGGCGTGATCCAGTTCGCCGAGGTCACCGCCGAGGGCATCGGCCGCAACGCCGTCGAACTGCTCCGCAAGATCAAGGCCGCGCAGTACGTGCGCACCCACCCGGGCGAGGTCTGCCCGGCCAAGTGGGAAGAGGGCGACGACACGCTGTCACCGTCGCTCGACCTCGTCGGCAAGATCTGAGCCGACCGCACCGCGCACCCTCGTCGGTGCGCAGGATCCTGACCTGCGCACCGACCTGTTGCGACACGTGCACGCCTCGACTTCCGTCAACCCACCCACCCCCTGGAAGGTCGACCCCGATGCTCGATGCCACGCTCAGCGCAGCAACTGCGCCAACACCTCACCTCGCTCCGTCATCCGATCGAACTCGTCGCCACGCTCGACGACGTCGGCCAAGTCGACCGAGCTCGCCGGCACTGCTCGACGAGATCGCCGCCCTGTCCGACCTCGTGTCCGTCCGTCGTGACGGCACGAACGCCCGCGTGCCGTCGTTCGACATCGTCCGCGTCGGCACGCCGGTGCAGCGTCACGCTTCGCCGGCATCCCGCTCGGCCACGAGTTCACGTCGCTCGTGCTGGCGCTCCTCCACGTCGGCGGTCATCCGCCGCGCGTCAGCGACGAGGTCGCCGAGCAGATCCGGGCGATCGAGGGCACCCACCACTTCGAGACGTTCTTCTCGCTCATCGTGCCAGAACTGCCCCGACGTGGTGCAGGCGCTGAACGTCATCAGCGTGCTGAACCCGAACATCAGCCACGTCGCCATCGACGGTGCGGTGTTCAAGGACGAAGCCGAGCAGCGCCAGGTGATGGCGGTGCCGACGGTGTTCCGCGGCGGCGACACGTTCGCCAGCGGCCGCATGACCGTCGAGCAGATCGTCGCCATGCTCGACACCGGAGCCGCGGCGCGCGCGGCCGCCGACATCGACGCCAAGGACCCGTTCGACGTGCTCGATCGTCGGTGGCGGACCCGCCGGCGCGGCGTCGGCGATCTACACCGCCCGCAAGGGCGTGCGGACCGGTGTCGTCGCCGAGCGCTTCGGGGGACAGGTGCTCGACACGATGGCGATCGAGAACTTCGTGTCGGTGCAGCACACCGAAGGCCCGAAGCTCGCCGCGGCGCTCGAGGAGCACGTGCGCGAGCACGACATCGACGTGATGAACCTGCAGCGGGCGAGCCGCCTGGTCCCCGCCGACGAACCGGGCGGCCTGATCACCGTCGAGCTCGACGAGCGGCGCGTCGCTGCGCTCGCGCACGGTCGTGCTGTCGACCGGGGCGCGGTGGCGGCACATGGACGTGCCGGGCGAGACCGACTACCTCAACAAGGGCGTGGCGTTCTGCCCGCACTGCGACGGCCCGCTCTTCGCCGGCAAGCGCATCGCCGTGATCGGCGGCGGCAACTCCGGTGTCGAAGCGGCGATCGACCTCGCCGGCATCGTCGAGCACGTCACGCTGATCGAGTTCGACACGCATGCTGCGCGCCGACGACGTGCTGCAGCGCAAGCTGCGCAGCCTGCCCAACGTCGACGTGATCGTGACGAGCGCCCGCACGACCGAGGTGCTCGGCGACGGCGACCGCGTCACCGGCCTCGCTGTACCGCGACCGCAACGACCGACCGGCGAACACCGGGTCGACCTCGCCGGGATCTTCGTCCAGATCGGGCTGCTGCCGAACACCGAATGGCTCGAGGGACAGCGTCGAGCTGTCGGGCCGTGGCGAGATCGTGATCGACGATCGCGGCCGAACCTCCGTGCCCGGCGTGTTCGCGGCCGGTGACTGCACCATCGTCCCGTACAAGCAGATCGTGATCGCGCTCGGCGCCGGAGCCACGGCGGGCCTCAGCGCGTTCGACCATCTGATCCGCACGTCGGCGCCGGCCGACGAGACGTTCGAGCAGGAGCTGGAAGACTCGGCGGCGTGAACCTGCGCGACCTCGAATACGTCGTCGCTCTCGCCGAACATCGCAACTTCGGGCGGGCGGCCGACGCCTGCTTCGTCAGCCAGCCGACGCTGTCGACGCAGGTGCACAAACTCGAGGCCGAGCTCGGCGTCACGCTCTTCGAGCGGGGCACCCGCGAGACGATTCCCACCGACGTCGGGCGCGACGTGATCGCCCGCGCCCGAGCGGTGCTCGTCGAGGTCGGCGTCGATCCGCGAGATCGCCCGGTCGAGCCAGAACCCGGCGGCGGCCACGATCCGCCTCGGCATCTTCCCGACGCTCGCGCCCTACCTGCTCCCGCACGTCATCCCGATCGCTGCACCGGCGAGCTGCCCGACCTCGAGCTCCTGCTCGTCGAGGAGAAGACCGAGGAGTTGCTCCGGCGGCTGCGCGACGGCCGGCTCGACGTGGTGATCGTCGCCACACCGATCATCGACGACGGCCTGCACGGCGAGCCGCTGTTCACCGAGGACTTCGTGCTCGCCACGCCGATCGACCATCCCCTCGCCGGTCGCGGCGAGCCCGTGCCGGTCGCCGCGCTCGCCGACGAACACGTCCTCCTGCTCGAGGAGGGGCATTGCCTGCGCGACCAGGCGCTGAGCGTGTGCCACATCGTGGGAGCGGTGGAGCGTGAAGGCTTCCGGGCGACCAGCCTCGAGACCCTTCGCCAGATGGTGGCTGCCGGCGTCGCCGTGACGCTGCTGCCGAAGCTGGCGGTGCATGCGCCGGTGTCGAACCCCGACGGTGTGGCGCTGGTCCCGTTCGCCGAGCCCGCGCCGCACCGGCAGATCACCATGTTCTGGCGCGAGACGAGCCCGTTCCACGCGTTCCTGCCGCGCCTCGCCGAGGCGTTCCGCAGAGTTCCCTCCGACATCGTGACGCCGGAGCACACTCGGTCGACGAGCGTCTGACCGATCGCTCCGTCCTGTCGTCGAGCGGCGCGGTGCTCGGCATCGTCGGCCGGGTCGACGGACTGCAACAATCGGCCGCATGGCAACCAACGACTCGCAATCCGCTCCCGACTTCGACGTCGTCGTGGCGGGGGCCGGCATGGCCGGCCTCTACCAGCTGCACCTGCTCCGCGAACGCGGCTTCACCGTCCGGGTCTTCGAGACCGGCGACGACGTCGGCGGCACGTGGTACTGGAACCGCTATCCCGGCGCCCGCTGCGACATCCAGACCGTCGACTACTCCTACAGCTGGGACCCCGAGCTCGAAGCCGAGTGGGAGTGGTCCGAGCGCTACGCCGCCCAGCCCGAGATCCTCCGCTACCTGCAGCACGTCGCCGACAAGCACGACCTGCGCCGCGACATCCAGTTCTCGACCCGCATCGACTCGGCCGTCTGGGACGACAGCACCGATCGCTGGACGTTGCAGACGAGCGACGGCGACACCGTCACCTGCCGCCACTACGTGATGGCCACCGGGTGTCTGTCGCTGCCGAAGACGCCCGACGTCGACGGCGCCGACCGGTTCGGCGGCGACGTCTACTTCACGAGCAGCTGGCCGCACGAGGGCGTCGACTTCACCGGCAAGCGCGTCGCGGTGATCGGCACCGGATCGTCGGGGATCCAGTCGATCCCGATCATCGCCGGCCAGGCCTCGCAGCTCACCGTGTTCCAGCGCACGCCGAACTTCTCGATCCCGGCCCGCAACGGCCCGCTCCCGGAGGAGCGTCGCGAGCACTACGAGGCCGATCCCGCCGCGTACCGCGACGAGGCCCGCTGGTCGACGGCCGGCGTGCCGATGGGCGAGCCGAGCCATGGTCAGTGCGCTCGCCGTGTCGCCGAGGAGGAACGCCAGGAGGCCAACGAGCGGATGTGGCAGGGCGAGCGAACTGCTCCTCGTCGGCTCCGACTTCAGCGACGTCCTCACCGAATGCCGAGGCGAACGAGACGGTCGGCGAGTTCGTCCGCGACAAGATCCGCTCGATCGTGCAACGATCCGGAAACGGCCGAGACGCTCTGCCCGAAGTACCACTACATCAACACCAAGCGCACGTGTCTCGACACCAACTACTACGAGACGTTCAACCTGCCCCACGTCCGCCTCGTCGATCTGCGCAAGACGCCGATCACCACGGTCACCGAGACCGGGATCGACACGAGCGTCGAGAGCGTTGGAGTTCGACGCCATCGTCTACGCCACCGGGTTCGACGCGATGACCGGGCGCGATCGTGTCGGTCGACATCACCGGCCGCGACGGCGTGACGCTCGCCGAGCGGTGGGCGGCGGGCCCGGAGACCTATCTCGGCCTGATGTCGGTCGGGTTCCCGAACTTCTTCATGATCACCGGGCCCGGGAGCCCGTCGGTGCTGTCGAACATGGCGGTGTCGATCGAGCAGCACGTCGAGTGGGTCGCCGACCTGCCTCGTCGATCTCCGTGACGCCGGCAACACGACCATCGAGCCGACCGCCGACGGCCGTGGCCAGGTGGGTGCAGCACGTCAACGAGTTCGCCGACCTCACGCTCATGCCGTCGGCGAACTCGTGGTACATGGGTGCGAACGTGCCCGGCAAGCCGCGGGTGTTCCTGCCGTACGTCGGCGGCGTCGACCCGCTATCGGCTGATCTGCGACGAGGTGGTCGAGCGGGGCTACCTCGGCTTCGCCCTCGACGGCGCCGCGCCGCAGTGCAACGACGGCGTCATCCGGCCGTTGAAGCCCGACGTCGGCCTCGTGCTCGAGACGATGGCGGCGCTCGGTCTGCCGACGCTCGACTCGCTCCCCGTCGACGACGCCCGGGCGTTCATGCTCGGCGTCGGGCGCGATGAGCCCGCCGGACCGGAGGTCGGCGAGGTGCTCGACGGCACGCTCACCGGCGCGGCGGGCGACCTGCCGTACCGCCTCTACCGCCCGCCGACCGACGGGTCCGCATCCGATCGTCGTGTACTTCCACGGCGGCGGCTGGGTGCTCGGCGAACCTCGACTCCGACGATCCGTTCTGCCGCGAGCTGTGCCTCGACGCCGACGCGATCATCGTGTCGGTCAACTATCGCCACGCGCCCGAGGCACGGTTCCCGGCGGCCGCCGACGACGCGGTCGCCGCGGTGCAGTGGGTGGCCGGCAACGCCGCCGATCTGGGCGGCGTGCCCGGCAAGCTCGCGGTGTGCGGATGGAGCGCCGGCGGCAACGTCGCCGCCGTGGCCGCCCAGGCCGCCCGCGATGCCGGCGGACCGGCGCTCAGCGGCCAGGTGCTGATCAACCCGGTCACCGACAGCGATCTCACCCGCGAGTCGTACCGAGCCAACGGCGATGGCTACCTGCTGACGACCGACCTGATGACGTGGTTCTGGGACCACTACGCCGACGCGGACGATCGCACCGACCCGCGGGCGGCACCGCTGCGGGCGGCCGACCTGTCCGGGCTGCCGCCGGCCCTCGTGGTGACGTGCGAGTTCGATCCGCTCGCCGACGAGGGTGCGGCCTACGCCGACGCCCTCGCCGAGGCCGGCGTCGAGACCCGCCACCTGGCGTGCGCCGGGCTGGTCCACACGTCGATCACCGCCGTCGGCATGATCACGTCGGCCGACGACGCCCGCGTCGAGATCGCCGCAGCGCTCCGTCAGATGTTCGGCGCTCGGGTCCTGGCCTGAGCGCCGCGGGGCGCTCGGTCGTCGGTGCTTCTTCCCGTCGTGGGTCCCGCAATCCGGGACGCACAACGGGAAGAACGACCGCTCGTCGGTGGCCGTCGGGTCGGTCGGCGACCGGCGATCAGTCCGCCGGCTCGGTCGCGACGGGTGCTTCGGTGTCGCGGCACGACCACCGCCGTCGTCTGCCTCCGGAATCGGCGCGCCGTCGAGCAACCCGTCCAATCCCTGGATCACCCCGTTCGTGGCGGCGATGTCGCGCTTGGCGCGCGTCGATCGGCACGCCGTTGACGCGTCAGGTCGGGCGCGGCTGCCGGTGATCGTCAGCGGGTCGCCGTGGAGGTTCGTCGAGCGTCGTCGGCGACCGTGGCCGGTCGTGAACGTCCGGCGCTCGGCGATGTAGTAGCGACAGGTACGTCGTGCAGTTCGCTCGGTCGCTCAGGTCGAGCGAGGAGTCGGCCAGCGGTCGTCGTCGTCGAATGCATCGTTGGTCGGCGCGAACACCGTGAACGGCCCGAGGTCCTCGGATGTCGTGGATGTAGCCCGGACGCGTCGACGAGCTCGACGAACGTCGAGAAGTCCGGGTCGGCCCTGAGGGTGTCGAGCAGGTTGTCGGTCGGCTCCGTCGTCGGCGGTTCGGTGGTCGGCGGCGCGGTGGGAGCGGCCGTCGTTTCCGGAGCCGGTGCGTCGGTGATGGGTGCTGCGGTCGTCTCGGGGGGTGCGGCCGTCGTCTCGGGTGCTGCGGTGGTGTCGGGCGCGGCGGGTGTGGTCGTGGTCGATCCGGTGGCGATGCCGCGCTCGTAGATCGCCTGCACGGTGGCGGCGTCGATGACGCCGGTCTCGGGGACGCCGAGCTCGCGCTGCAGCGCCCGGACCGCTTCGGTCAGCTCGGGCGACCAGATCCCGTCGATCGGGCCCGCTGTAGAAGCCGAGGTCGGTGAGCAGGATCTGCAGGTCGCGTCGTCGAGCTGTTGAACAGATCGGAGAACTCGCCGAGCGCGGCGCGCAGGGCGGCGTCGGTCGCCGCGTCGTACACGCCGGTCGGCGGGAGGCCGACCGATGCCTGGAACGCGGCGAGCGCGGCGGTGAGCTCGGGGCTCTCGAGCCCGTCGATCGGTCCGTCGTAGAAGCCGAGGAACGTCAGTGCCTGCTGCAGCTTGGTGTTGAACGCGGCGGCGGCGAACGCCGCCTGCTCGCGGCGGAGTCTCGGCGATGTCGACGTCGGTCGTCTCGATGTTGGCGACCTCGCCGTCCAGCGATCGTCGCCGTGGTGAACCGGCCGAACGTCGGGTCACCGGCTTCGTCGATGGCGATCCGTCCGGAGGCGCCGTCGTAGTCGATGTTCTCACCGGCCTGCAGCTTGGTCAGGCAGTCGGCGTAGGTGGTGCAGGTGGTGCCGTCGGCCGTGACGTCGATGACCGCGGCGCTGACGCTGTCGGACGATCCGTCGGCGACTGCACTCGTTGGCCAGGGCGAGCACGATCGTGCAGTCGTAGGCCTGCGCCGCGTTGGCGATCTGGCCGTTGGGGTCGGCCTCGTACAGGCGCTCGAGGAACGCCAGGTCGCCGGTGGTGCCGACCATCGTGAACCCGTCGACGAGTTCGACGTTGCCGTCGGGCGCCGCCAGGGTGGCGATGCGGGGCCGGAAGAACGATTCGAGCCCGATCATCGTCGCCGGGTCGACGCCGCCACGAACGAGTTCGGTGACGATCGGAGCGCCTTCCTCGTACGACGACGATCACCGTCAGATCGGGTTGGAGATCGGTGACCTCGGTTGCGGTGCCGGTGAAGTTGACCCGGTGGGCGTTGTAGTCGACCACGCGTCGGGACGAGCCCGTGCGACATGCAGCGCATAGGCGAGGCCGTTGCCGATGGCGAGGCCGTAGTCGTCGTTGCGGGCGACGATCGCCACCTTCCAGGCGGCGCCGGGTGCCTGCTGCGTCACGGCGAGCGATGACCATGTCGGTCGAGATAGCCGACGGTCACGTCGTCGGGGAGGGCGGTGCGGAACAGGCCGAACGTCTCCTGGCCGGCCGTGAGGCCGGGCACGCTCGCCGAGGGGCTGCACGAGATGCTGTTGGCGTTCTGTGACCGCGTCGCGGTACTCGGCGGCGCCGGTCGACCCGGTGGGGCCGATGAGCGCTTGCGCCCCCTCGTCGACGACGGTGGGCACGATGTCGGCCTCCGTCCCGTCGAGCGGCGCCGGCGTCGTGGTGGCGTCGAGCGGCCCGCCGAGCACCCCGCCGCCGTCGGCGATGTCCTCCACGGCGAAGTCGATGCCGCGTTGCTGTCCCTGGAACAAGGTCGTGAGCAGTCCGGGTGACGGGGCGAGCACGCCCACCGCGAGGCCCTCGCCGGTGAGGCCGGTGTCGACCGGTGCCTCCGTGTCGGTGGTCGGGGTGTCGGTGGGCTCGGGAGCGAGTGTCGTCGGCTCGCCGTCGTCACCGTCGTCGGACGAACACGATGCGAACACCACCCCCACGGCAATCAACGCGCACAACGAACGACGCACCTGGCGTGAGATCACGAACCCTCCCTGGGTTTCCTTCGACTGTTCACCGGACTCCGGCGCCCTGCAGCGGCAGGCCTTATCGGCACACATTGGCAGAATCTGAGCCAGTTTCACGCGGATTCGGTGGTCGTCGGGCGCGCCCTGCGTCAGCCGATCCGCACCGCCAGGCCACCGTCGACCGGGAGCACGACGCCGGTGATGTACCGGGCCTCGTCGGACGCGAGGAACAACGCGGCGTTCGCCGTGTCCCAGGCCGTGCCCATGCCGCCGCGCAGCGGGACCCGTTCGTTGCGTTCGGCGCGCACGACGTCGGTCGGCACGCGGCGCGCCGCGGCGATGCCTCCCACCGCCATCGGGGTGTCGACGAGACCGAGGGCGATCGCGTTGCAGCGGACGCCCCGTGACGCGTTCGACTGGGCGATGCTCGTGGTCAACCGGTTGACGGCCGCCTTCGAGACCTCGTACGCGATCTGGAAGCCGCCGGCGAACGACGCCGCCGACGAGATGTTCACGATCGACCCGTGGCCCTGCTCGCGCATGGTCGGCAGTACCGCCTTGCAGGTGCGCAACATCGCCCGAGTGTTCACGGCGAGGATCAGGTCGAACGCCTCGTCGTCGACCGAGTGCGCCGGTCCGTCGCCGCGTCCACCGATGCCGACGTTGTTGACCAGCACGTCGATCCGGCCCCACCGCTCGAGCGCCGCCTCGACGATCGCGTCGCCCGAGCCAGCTTCGGTCACATCGGCCGCGAAGGCGTCGGCCTCGCCGCCGGACGCGCGGATCGCCGACACGGTGTCGCCGGCGCGGTCCGGTCCGGCGGTCGACACACAGGACGACGGCACCCTCGCGGGCGAAGGTCTCGGCGATGGCGCGGCCGTTGCCGATCGTCTCGCCCGGCGTCTGTCCCGCTCCCACCACGACGGCGACGCGGTCGACGAGCCGGCCCCCGCGTCGGTCGGACGCGGTCGAGAAGTCGCTGCATGCTCCGAACGTTCGCGCCCGAGCCGGCCCGGTGCCGAACCGGGAGTCCGATTCACGGCAAACTCACAGCAGACACTCGGTTCGGACTCACTCCCGACTCGTTGAATGCTCACATGACCTCCGCACACCAACCCTCCCGTCACGGAACAACCGGGCACGAGACGCACGACGACGAGTTCGAACGCGGGCTCGTGTACGACATCGGCACCGATGATGAGCCGGCGCCGGATGTTGTTCGCCGTCGGCGGCGCCGGTCTCGGAGCGCTGGCGCTCGTCGCCTGCGGATCGGGCGACGGTGGTACCGCCGATTCCGCATCGACCGCGTCCACGGCGGGAGCAGGATCGACGACCGGCACGGCTTCGACCGCCAGTACGGTTCCGGCGACGAGCACCGCATCGGCCGCGAGCACCAGTTCCACGGGCGGGGACGCGACGGCCGCGTGCGTCGACGAGATCCCCGACGAGACCGGCGGGCCGTATCCGGGCGACGGCAGCAACGGCGTCAACGTGCTGAGCGAGGACGGCGTCGTTCGCCGCGACATCACCTCGAGCTTCGGATCGTCGACCACGGTGGCCGACGGCATCCCGCTCGAGGTGACGCTGACGATCCAGGACGCGACGACGTGCACCCCGATGCCGGGCGCCGCGGTCTACCTGTGGCACTGCACGCGGCCGGCGAGTACTCGCTGTACTCCAACGGCGTCACCGACGAGAACTTCCTGCGCGGCGTGCAGGAGGCCGACGCGCAACGGCCAGGTCCAGTTCACCACGATCGTCCCGGGTTGCTACGACGGCCGCTGGCCGCACATGCACTTCGAGGTGTTCGACGCGTTGTCGTGCGGTGCAGCAGGGCAGCGAACAGCATCAAGACCTCGCAGCTCGCGCTCACCCAGGAGATGTCGCGAGGTCGCGTATCAGCGACAGCCGCTACCCGCAGAGCACCCAGAACCTCGCCCAGCTCTCGCTGGCGTCCGACATCGTCTTCAGCGACGACGGCGGTGCCGCACCAACTGGCCACGATCACGCGGCGAGCAACGATGCGGGTTACGCCGCCACGCTCGCCGTCGGGCCGACTCCTGACTCACGGAAACTCCAGGAGCGATGCATGCTGCGACCATGCCCGGTCCACACCTCCTCGTCGTCGACGACGAGGACAACCTGCGCTCGATGCTCGCCGCGGCGCTGCAGCACCACGGCTTCGCCGTCACCACCGCGGCCAACGGCCGTGAGGCGCTGGACGTGATCCCGACGTCGAGCGTCCCGACCTCGTGCTGCTCGACGTGATGATGCCCGACCTCGACGGGTTCGAGGTGTGCCGGCGCCTGCGGGCCGACGGTGATCGCACGCCGGTGCTCTTCCTGACCGCCCGCGACTCCACCGAGGACAAGGTGCGCGGGCTGACGCTCGGCGGCGACGACTACGTCCAGAAGCCGTTCAGCCTCGACGAGCTCGTCGCGCGGGCCGAGGCGGTCCTCCGCCGGACGGCCGAGTCGGGTGCCGCGTCGGTCGTCCACGAGTGCGCCGACCTGGTGATGGACGACGATGCCCACCGCGTCACCCGCGGCGGGCGTCGACGTGTCGCTGTCGCCGACCGAGTACAACCTGCTGCGCTACCTGCTCGTCAACCAGGGCCGGGTGCTGTCGAAGGCGCAGATCCTCGACCACGTGTGGAAGTACGACTTCGGTGGCGACGGCGGGGTCGTCGAGACCTACATCGGCTACCTCCGCCGCAAGGTCGACGACGTCGAGCCGAAACTCATCCACACGATTCGTGGCGTCGGCTACACGCTCCGCCGCGCAGTGAGCCGGCGCCCGACGATGTCGCTGCGCGCCCGCCTGCTCGCCGGGCATGGCGTTCGTGGCGATCGTGCTCGTCGTGGTGGCGATCGTCATCACCGCCACCACCCGCGAGCCTCCTGATCGACCAGATCGATGACGCGGCTCGCGGCGTTCTCGCCGCGGAGGCCGGATCGCGACACGTCGGTGACGGCACCGGCGATCCGGGCCCGGATGTTCACGGTCACCGTCCGCCGATCCGAGCCCGGCGGCTTTCCGGATCGCGCCAGCGACGCGTACGAGGGTGTCGTGACCGCCGACGGCACGCTCGTGACCCGCTTCGTGCCGAACGTCGGCGATCGCGAACATTCGCGCCACCCGATCTTGACCCCGACGACCTCCCGACGGCCGGCACGGCATCGTTCACGACCGGTTCGACGACGGCGAGACCACGTATCGGGTGCTTGCGCAGCGCTTCGGCGACTCGGTCGCCATCACGGCGCTGCCGCTCGACGACGTGCACCGACACGATCTCGCAGCTCTGATCCGGGTCGAGGTGATCGGTGTGCTGATGATCCTGGCGGCCCTCGGGCTCGTCAGCTGGTGGGTGGTCCATCTCGGGATCAGGCCGATCAAGAAGATGACCGCGACGGCCACGCGGATCGCCGGCGGAGACCTCGCCGTGCGGGTCCCCGAGACGGCCGACGGCACCGAGGCCGGCGGAGCTCGCCGTGGCCCTCAACCAGATGCTCGGTCACATCGAGGGTGCGCTCGACGAGCGGGCGACCTCGGAGGACCGGCTGCGCCGGTTCGTCGCCGACGCGTCGCACGAGCTGCGCACGCCGGTCACCACGATCCGCGGCTACGCCGAGCTGTACCGCCTCGGTGGGCTCGACCGACGCCGACGCGCTCGACGACGCGATGCGACGGACCGAGCAGGAGGCGACCCGCATGGGACGGCTCGTCGAGGACATGCTCGTGCTCGCCCGCCTCGACGAGCACCGCCCGCTCGCCATCGCGCCCGTCGATCTCGCGGCGCTGGTCGCCGACGCCGGCGCACGACGCCCGGGCGACCTGGCCGGAGCGGACGATCAGCGGTGCACGGTGCCGATCGACCGGCGATGGTCACCGGCGACGAGGACCGGCTGCGGCAGGTGATCGCGAACGTCGTCGGCAACGCGCTCGTGCACACCGACCGCCGACGTGGTGGTCGAGCTGACGCGTCGTCACGCGGTGACGACCACGTCGTCGTCGAGGTGGCCGACGACGGGGCGGGCATGCCACCCGACGTGGCTGCCCGGGTCACCGAACGCTTCTACCGGGCCGACCCGGCACGGTCGCGCCATCGGGGCGGGAGCGGCCTCGGTCTGGCGATCGTCGACGCCGCGGTCGCCGCGCACGGCGGCGCAGTGGCGATCGAGACCGCGGTGGGCGTCGGGGACGACCGTGCGACTCACCGCTTCCGCGCCGAATGGATGGGCCCCGCCGACGGTGAACCTGACCTGCCGCGGAAGGGATCCGAGAGCACGCCGATAGGTTTCTGGCGTACGCGAGCCGAGAGGTGCTGCCCGATGACCGACCAGATCGAGATTTCCGCCATCCGCACCGTGGCGATCGTCGGTGCGCTCCCGCACGAACGGGAGATCGCCCAGCCGTTGCAGATCGACCTCACGCTCGACGTCGACCTCGGCGACGCCGGCCGGTCCGATGATCTCGACGACACCGTGCACTACGGCCTGGGTCGCCGACCAGGTCGTCGGCGGTCGTGTCCGAGTCGAAGGACGTGCTGCTCGAACGGCTGGCGGCACGGGTGGCCGACGAGGTGCTCACGTTCGATCGCGTCGAAGCCGTCACGGTCACGCTCACCAAGTTGCGCCCGCCGATCGCCGTCGATGCCGCCAGCACGGCGGTGCGCATCAGCCGCACCACGCTCGACGGCGGCCGCTCGCTCCGCAGTCGCCGCATCGGGCGTTCATCGCGCTCGGGTCGAACCTCGGCGACCGTCGGGAGTTCCTGCGGATGGGCGTCGCCGGCCTCGAGCGGGTCGTCGCCATGTCGCAGGTCTACGAGACCGATCCGGTCGGCGGTCCCGACGACCAGGGCGCGTACCTGAACATGGTGGTCGAGATCGAGACCACGCTCGACCCGTTCGCCCTGCTGCGCCGGTGCCAGCGGATCGAGGGCGAGGCGATGCGCCAGCGGGTCGTGCGCTGGGGTCCGCGCACGCTCGACGTCGACATCATCATGTACGACGACGTGGTGATCGAGACCGCCGATCTGGTGCGTGCCGCACCCGCTATTCGCGGAGCGGCGTTTCGTGCTCACGCCGCTGGCCGAGATCGCTCCCGAGCGGTGTCCGGACGGGTGGGACGAGCGTCTCGAACCGGCCGGGATCACGGCGCGCGGCCCGCTCGATCTGAGCTGACATGATCGGACAGGCATGACCGGCGTACGCACCTTCGAGGTCGACGACTGCGCGGGCGATCGTGCTCGTCGCGGCGAAGGCGGGGCGCACCGTGTCGGTGTGCATCCCGTGCCGCGACGAGGCGGCGACGATCGGTCCGCTCGTGAGCGTGATCCGGCGCGAGCTGATGGGCACGGACCGGCATCGTCGACGAGCTGATCGTGCTCGACGACCGCAGCACCGACGACACGGCGCGCGTCGCCGCGCACGCCGGGGCCCGGGTGGTGTCGATCGACGACGTGCATGCCACGCACGGATGGGGCCACGGCAAGGGCAACGCGCTCTGGGCGACGCTGCTCGTCAGCCATGGCGACTTCGTCGTGTGGTGCGACGGCGACGTCACGAGCTTCGAACCCGACTGGGTGGTCAAGCTGCTGTCGCCGCTGCTCGACGACGAATCGGTGGCGCTGGTGAAGGCGCTGTACCACCGGCCGACCCGGTACGGCGGAGGCGGACGGACGACCGAGCTGGTCGCCCGCCCGCTGATGTCGATGTACTTCCCCGAGCTCACCGGGCTGGCGCAGCCGCTGTCGGGCGAGTACGCCGGGCGCCGCGACGTGCTGGAGCGACTCGTGTTCGTCGAGGGCTGGGGTGTCGAGATCGCGATGCTGATCGACATCTGCCGCCTGCTACGGTCCCGAGGCGATCGCCCAGGTCGACCTCGGCACCCGCGAACACCGGAACCGGTCGTTGCAGTCGCTGTCGGTGCAGGCCGCCGAGGTGATGGCCACGATGCTGTCGCGCGCCGGTGTCGAACCGCCCGTCGGCGAGGACGAGATGACGCTGCGCCGTGCCGATGGATCGCAGGTGCCCTTGAACCTGGCGGTCGCGTCGCGTCGTTGCGCGATCTCGGGCTGCACCGTGGGTGAACCGCTCGCCGGCGTGCCGACCCGGTTCCTGCTCGTCCGCCACGGCCAGTCGACGTGGAACGCCATCGGCCGTTGGCAGGGCCGCGCCGACGCGCCGCTGTCGCCCGCCGGCGAGGACCAGGCCCGTCAGGCGGCTGTGGAGCTCGCCCCGCTCGGCCCGTTCGCGGTCGTGGTCACATCGACGCTGGCCCGGGCACGGCGGACCGGTGAGCTGCTCGCGGACCATGCCGGGATCGATCTCGGTGGAGCCGAGCGACGGCTTGATCGAGCGATCGGCCGGGGAGTGGGAGGGACTGCTCCGGTCCGAGATCGAGGCGCGCTATCCGAACTGGCTGGCAAAGCAGCGGCGTCCTCCCGGGTACGAGGCCGACGAGGAGATCGTCGAGCGCGCGCCGTCCGCTCGTTGCGCACGCTGGCCGATCGGCATCCGAGCACATCGGTGGTGGTGGTCTCGCACGGCGGGCTGATCACGTCGCTCGAACGTGCGGCGGGCGAGGAGTGGCGCCAGCTCACGCAACCTCGAAGCCCGCTGGTTCGCGTTCGATGCTCCGTCGGGCGACCTGCGCCCCGACGGCGGCCGGGTCCGCCTCCTGCCCACCGAACCCGTCCCCGCCGAGACGATCGAACGCTACGCCTGAAGCGTCGGGGTCAGGCACCGGTGCTCAGGTCACGCCGATGCACGACGTTCGAACGACGCGGATCTTGGCGGGGTAGTGGGCGCGGCCGAACTCGGGCTGCTGGCGGACCACGATCTCGAGCAGTTCGTCGTGTTGCGCGGTTTCCTTCCACGGCAGCGCGATGTAGAGCGGCAGGCCGAAGCGGCGGAGTTCGTCGAGGTTCGAGTACACCTGCTTCTGGTAGACGAACCGCTCCTCCCACGGCCAGTTCGACGGGGCGAAGCCGGTGCCCGGGTCGACGATGCAGCGTGAGCGCAGGCCGAACCGGTCGGCGTCGGCCAGGCGGTGTTCGAAGAAGTCGATCATCACGGCGATCGGATCGTGCTCGACCAGGGCCATCTCGCGCGGGTTCGGGCCGGACAGGAACGGCACGACGATCGGCACGTCGTAGTCGGCGGCGACCTTCCACATCTCGTCGGACTGCATCCCGTCGGCGGCGTTGATCACGGTGGCCCCGGCGTCGAGCGCCCGCCGCACCACCTCGGGCCGCCACGAGTCGATCGACAGCTCGACGCCGAGCGCGGCCAGCGCCGGGATGATGTGCTCGACCCGTGCCCACTCGTCGGTCCAGTCGACGACCGAGGCGACGTCGGTCGACCCCTGCCCGCCGAGGTCGATCCCGTCGGCGCCGTCGGCGAGGAGCTGCCGGGCCCGCGCGACTGCGGCCTCGGGAGTCGTGGCGATCGAGTCGCCGGCGAGCGAGTCGGGACTGGCGTTGACGACCCCGTACAGGAACACGCCCGCAACCTATCCACTCGCCCAACCAACCCGAGCGCACACGTCAGGCCCACGTTTGCGTCGGGATTTCTGCGGGACGTCCCCGCAGAAATCCCGACGCAAACGCTGGTTGTGTGGGCTCGCGTGGAGGTCGGCCGTGGTGGACTGGGATGGTGAACCGGACGGATCGGCTCTACGCCCTGGTCGAGGAGCTCCGCGCCGCGTCGCCTGCGTGGCGCAGTGCCACCTGGCTCGCGGAGCGGTTCGAGGTGAGCAGCCGGACGATCGAGCGCGACCTGTCGGCGCTCCAGCAGGCCGGCGTCCCGATCTACGCCACGCCGGGCCGGCGCGGCGGCTACGCCATCGACACCCAGCACACCCTGCCGCCGCTGAACCTCACGGCGGCAGAGGTCGCGGCCGTCGCCACCGCCCTGGCGGTCAACTCCTCGACCCCGTTCACGCACGCCGGTCGCAGTGCGCTGCAGAAGATCCTCGCCGTGCTGAGCGAAGTGGATGCCGAAGGGACCCGGGAACTGGCGACTCGGATCCGGCTGTTCGACGACAGCGTCGGACACGTCCGTCCACCAGCCGCGGTCGAGCATGCCATCGTGCAGCGACGCGTGCTCGAGATCGGCTACGTCGACAAGACCGGCGAGGAGACCGCTCGTGTCGTCGAGCCGATCGCCGTGCTCGGCATGCATCCGAACTGGTACCTGTGGGCGTGGTGCCGCCTGCGCGAGTCGCCCCGTTCGTTCCGGCTCGATCGCATCACCGGCGCCGTGATGCGCGACGAGCGGTCGCCCGACCGTGGGCTCGACCCCGGCCAGGTGGAGATCCCTGACCTGATCGGGCGCGGCATCTTCGGGGCGTGACACCTGTCGCCGGACCGCGTCGTCGGATCGTCGCGAAACACCGACACAGGGTTGTCGCCGGGCCGGCGCATCGTCGGTGCCATGAGCAACGACACCACCACACCCACCCGCACTCCCAACCCGGTCACCTGGTTCGAGATCCACACGGCGAACCCCGAACGAGCGAAGGCCTTCTACGGAGCGGTCTTCGGCTGGACGTTCGACGACTCCGCTCCCGGCTACACGATGATCGGCCTCGGCGAGGGCGCAGCCATCGGCGGCGGCATCGCCGACAACAAGGGCGAATATCCCGACCACGCCCTCTTCATGGTGGAGGTTCCCGACGTGGCCGCCGCGCTGGTGGCGGTGAAGGAGCACGGCGGCTCGATGATCGCCGACGTCGAGAAGACCGACTTCGGACTCACGTTCGCCTACGCCGCCAACCCCGACGGCTCGGTGTTCGGCCTCTGGTGCCCGCCCGACGCCGAGTAGGGCACGCCGGCACGACACGCCCGACGCACACGTCCTCCCGTAGGTGCCGGGTGGCGTAGGTTCGCTCGCGGACCGACGTCACCCGACCCTGCGGAGGCACACGCATGAAGTACACCAAGCTCGGCCGCACCGGCCTCGAGGTCTCCCGCATCTGCGTCGGATGCATGAGCTTCGGTGACTCGGTCACCGGCAACCACACGTGGACGCTCGACGAGGACACGAGCCGGGGCTTCATCAAGGACGCCCTCGACGCCGGCATCAACTTCTTCGACACGGCGAACGTCTACTCCGTCGGCACGAGCGAGGAGATCGTCGGCCGAGCGCTCGCTGACTTCGCCAACCGCGACGAGGTCGTGCTCGCGACCAAGGTGCACGGCCCGATGCGCCGCGGCCGCAACGCCATCGGCCTGTCGCGCAAGGCGATCATGACCGAGGTCGACGCCAGCCTGCGCCGGCTCGGCATGGACTACATCGACCTCTACCAGATCCACCGCTTCGATCCGCGCACACCGATCGAGGAGACGATGGAGGCGCTGCACGACGTGGTCAAGTCCGGCAAGGTCCGCTACATCGGTGCGTCGTCGATGTATGCGTGGCAGTTCAGCAAGGCGCAGTACACCGCCGAGATGCACGGCTGGACCAAGTTCGTCAGCATGCAGAACCACTACAACCTCCTGAACCGTGAGGAGGAGCGCGAGATGATGCCGCTCTGCGCCGATCAGGGCGTCGGCGTGATCCCGTGGAGCCCGCTCGCCCGGGGCAAGTTGACGCGGGACTGGGACGCGGTGACGGAGCGGTCGGAGAACGACGCCTTCGGTCGCTCGCTGTACGACACGTCACCGAGCGATCGGATCATCGTCGAGCGGGTGGCCGAAGTGGCCACCGAGCGCGGCGTGTCGCGTGCCCAGGTGGCCCTCGCGTGGATGCTGTCGAAGTCGTTCGTCACCTCCCCGATCGTCGGTGCGACCAAGCCGCACCACCTCAGCGATGCCGTGGCGGCGGTCGACGTCGAGCTGTCCGCGGACGAGATCGCCCGGCTCGAGGAGCCCTACACGCCACACCCGATCGCCGGCTTCGCCTGAGCGGCTTCTCTCAGCGTCGCGGTCAGGCGGGGCAGACGTCGAGTTCGTTCGCCGGCGACGGGTCGGCCTGCCCGGGCTCGTAGCGGTGTCGGAACGTGAACGCGTAGGGCGTTGGGCCGTGCGTTTCGAGGTGGGCGAGACGTTCGATCGCTTCGTCGACCGAGGGACGATGCCCTGCCGGCACCCACCACAGCACCACCATTGCGCCGTCGAAACGTTCGAACCACTCGCGCCGTCGCCGCAGGAACTCGGTGTGTGCCGTGCGGTAGACGTAATCCGCGAGCGTGTCGATCGACTCCCACGTCGAGAAGTTGACGAGCACCGTGTCGTCGTCGAACGGCCGCTCGGCGGTGGCGTTGCCCTCGGCGGTCTGGAAGCGCCACACGAAGCCGGCACTGGAGTCGGCGAGCGCGTTGATCGGGTCGAGCGCTTCCATGAACTCGGCGACGATCGGCGAATCGGTCGGCGCCCGCAACCGGCCGATGTTCAGCTGGGCGAGATCGAACTCACGCATCCACGAATCGTACGCCCTGCCTCGCTCACCCGACCCGCCGATTCGCCGGCCGGACGCGTGATCAATCTGCGCACCCACGCCGCACATTGTTCACGCAGTCGACGGCGGTGAGGTTCAGACGGGGGCGAGGGCGGCGGTGAAGCCGGCGATCAGGTCGGCGACCTCCGCGGCGTGGGTGTCCTCGTGCATCGAGTGTCCACCGCCGTCGACGACGACGAGCCGTGCGTCGGGCATCTTGCGTTCGAGGTACTCGCCGGCGCCGGTGTACTCCTGTCGATCGTCGGACCCGGCGAGCACGAGCGTCGGCGTGGCCATGTCGGCGAGTCGCTCCATCACGACGGAGTCCTCTTGCAGGTTCAGCGTGGTGACCTGCTCGGGAACACCGAACCGATGCGCGTTCCGCCGGGTCCGGGCGTTCCACTCCTCGCGCTTCACCGGATCGCGGTAGCCGGGTCCGGTGTTCAGCACCACCACGCCTCGGGTGGCGCCCGGGCGGGTGGCCGCGTGGGCGAGCGCGAGATAGCCCCCCAGGGAATGGCCGACGAGGACGGCTGGACCATCGAGTTCGGCGAGCACCTCGTCGATGTCGTTCAGTGCCGCGTCACGTGTGTATTCGGCCGGATCGTCGGGCACGGGGGAGCCACCGTGGCCGAGCAGATCGATCGCCACCACCGTGTACCGGTCGGCGAGCAGGTCCATGCAGGCCGACCATGTGGCGGCGGAGGTGCCGAGGCCGTGGAGGAACACGATGGGTTCGCCGGCCCCTCGGCGGACGGTGTTGAGTCGCATGCCTGCGGACCGTACCCAGCACCGCGGTCGTCCGACGAGTGCGATGGAGCCGACGCTGCCGGACGGTGGCATGGGCGCTCGCGGGCGAGATCTTTTCGCACGGCGTTCATGATCCGTTCAAGGTGCGAAATCACTGGATGCCTACGGTGGCATCGATGGGGGATGTCGCACATGTGATCACCGACCTTCCACCGAACGCTCGTTCACGGTGGCATGTCGACCAGATGGTGACGCACCGAGTGGATGTCGACGGCCGACCGGCCGTGTACGCGTCGGGCGGT
The DNA here is from genome assembly GCA_963801795.1 of Ilumatobacteraceae bacterium. Classification (GTDB taxonomy): domain Bacteria; phylum Actinomycetota; class Acidimicrobiia; order Acidimicrobiales; family Ilumatobacteraceae; genus Sva-07. Next base: position 260,610 of record CAWDFZ010000007.1, on the reverse strand, counting down.
CGTGGCCTGCCGGTGCTGTTCCTGCACGGGTGGGGGCTCGATCACCGCGCGTACCAGCGATCGTTGCGTCGCCTCACCGCCCGCGGGTGTCGGGTGATCGCGCCGTCCCTGCCGGGCTTCGGCGGCACGGCCGCCCTGCCGACCGAGCAGCGGACCCTGGCCGGCTATTCCGACTGGGTCGCCGAGTTCGTCACGGCGATCGGCGTCAACGACCCGATGGTGGTCCTGGGCCACAGCATGGGCGGCGGCGTGGCGACCAAGTTCGCCCACGATCACGGTGAGATGGCCCGCTATCTCGTCATTGTCAACTCGGTCGGTGATCCGAGCGCCATCGTCGGCAATCTGCTCAACCGGGTCTTCGATGTCCGCTCCTTGGTGGATCCGATGGTCCAGCTCACGTTGCCGAATTCCGCAGGAGCCACGGCGCGCCTGATCCCGCGCGTGTTCGTCGAGAACATCCTGCGCGACCCGGCGGCGATGCTCGCCGCGGCTCGTGTCGCGATGGCGGCCGATCTCGGCGACGAGATGTCGGCGCTGGCCGCCCGCGGGCTGCCGACCCTGGTGCTCTGGAGCGACCACGACGGCGTCATCCCGATGTCGGCGTTCGACACGTTCTGCTCGACGTTCCGCGCCGACGGTCAGGTGGTCGCCGGCGGACACTCCTGGCTCCTGGCCCGTCCCGACGTGTTCGGTCAGGTGCTCGACAACATCGTCCACGTCCAGGCGCTGCAGCACCATGAGCAGGCCGCCACCGCCAGCGTCGACCAGCTGCGATCACTCCTGCGCGAGACGACCGTGCCCGAGACCGTGACGCGACGGCTGTTGAAGGGCGTGTCGCCACTGTGGGTGCTCAGCGCGCCACCGGCCGTACTCGCCGCCGACCTCACGCTGTGCCATCCGAAGCTGCAGCGCGACGAGGTGCGCGCCGTGGCCCGATCGATCCGTTCATCGAACCTGCACCGCCTGACGGTGGTGGCGCGCGACCGGCCGGGGCTGCTCGCCGACACGGCGGCCGTGCTGGCGATCGAGGGTGCTTCGGTCGTGTCCGCGTCGGCGATGACGTGGCCGCGCGAGGGTCTGGCGCTGCACTCGTTGACCGTGAAGGCGAGCGGTGGCCTGGACCAGCAACGATGGGCGACGATCGGCGATCGCCTCCGCGACGTCGGCGCGGGTGGGCACGTCGAGGCGCCGTTCGCGGCGACGGGCCGTGCCGATGTGTCGGTCACCGGTGAGGGCGACGGTCGTTCGGTGGTCCGAGTGACGGCGCCCGACCGGATCGGACTGCTGTCCGCGGTGTGTCGGTGGTTCGCGGCGAACGAGGTGTCGGTGGAGGCGGCGAGCATCTCGACGGTCGACGGCGTGGCGAAGGACGTGTTCCTCGTGGAGGGTGCGTGCGACGTCGACAGACTCGTCGACCACCTGAGCGGTCGGCGCCGCTGCCCGATGCGCGCGCTGGTGCCGCCGGGGTTCAACCACCACCGCTGACGCGACACGGTTTCGAGGCACGACCTCGTTGCACGACGTCGGCGCGCCGGGACTGACGAACGTGGAACAATCGTGCGCATCGACCAATCGCTGCGCTCGAGGCTCGAGGATCTCAAGGTTCGTGCCTTCGGCACCGACGAGGATCCGCGTGTCGGCACGCTGGCCCGCCCGGCGCGTGTGGCTGCCCGGCCCGCGATCCGGTTCCTCTACCGAGCGCACGTGATCGGCGCCGAGCACATCCCGCGTCACGGCCCCGCCATCATCAGCGCCAACCACCGCTCGTTCTTCGACTCGCCCTTGCTGATGACGATGGCGCCCAGGCCGATCGTGTTCCTGGGCAAGGCGGAGTACATGGACGCGCGGCTCACGAAGTTCGTGTTCCCGGCGGTTGGCATGGTGCCGATCAAGCGTGACGTGAAGAAGGCGTCGATGGCCGCGCTCACCACCGCCGCGGACCTACTCGCCAAGGGCCAGCTCGTCGGCATCTACCCGGAAGGCACCCGCTCCCGTGACGGTCTGCTGCACCGGGGACATTCGGGCGTCGCCCACCTGTCGATGATGTCCGGTGCGCCGATCATCCCGGTCGGCCTGATCGGCACCGAACGCGTCCAGCCGATCGGCTCGTCGGTGCCGCGGCCGTTCACGGGGCCGGTCACGATCCGTTTCGGCGAGCCGATCGACCCCGCCAACTATCGACACGGCGGAAGCCGGAAGCGCCGCCAACAGATGCTCGACGACGTGATGGCCGCCATCGCCGCGATGACCACGCAGCCGCGCTCGGCCGACTTCTCGTCGCACCGCCCCCCGCTGATCCGGGGCGGCAGCGAAAGCGTCTACCGCGTCACGACCCATGGCGCCGGGGGCCTCAGTTGGCGGCATGCCGCGGAACGGGCCGTGGCGGACGGGTGCCGCAAGTACGACGACGCACGGGTCGGCGCGGTGAGTGGCCTCCGGTGCCACGTGTTGCCGACCGGCGAGGTCGAGTTCGAGACGGAGTTGAAGTTGTCGACGCGGTTCCGCGCGTCACCGACAGGGAGGGATGCGCCATGAGAACGAGGAACCAGTCATGAGCGGTTCGAGCGTGTACCGCGTCGTCGAACTGATCGGGTCGAGCAGCGACTCGTGGGAGGCGGCGGCGCTGAACGCCGTGCGCGAAGCCGGCAAGGCCTATCAGGACGTGCGCGTCGGCGAAGTGGTGGAGATGGACGTGCTGATCGAGGACGGCGACATCATCGCCTTTCGCACCAAGCTCCGGCTGAGTTACAAGAGCTCGCCCGACTGAGCACCCCTCGGCCTCGGTCGAGCAGTGGGTCAGTCGAGCCGTCGGTCAATCGAGCCCGCTTGTCTCAGTCGAGCCCGCTTGTCTCAGTCGAGCCCGCTTGTCTCAGTCGAGAAGGGAGCCGATGCCGAACGTGACCGCCATGGCGAGTGCGCCGCCGACGACCAGGCGGGCAACCGCCACGACACGCCGCGAACGGGCGACCGATGCGCTCAGCACCCCGGTGATCAGCAGCCCGATGAGCACGGCGACGAACGCGACGGGGATGCGTGCCGATTCGGGTGGCACGAGGATGGCGATGAGCGGGAGCAGCGCGCCGATCGTGAACGCCAGCGCCGACGAACCAGCCGCAGCCCATGGATTGGCGAGATCGTGCTGATCGATGCCGAACTCGACGTCGAGGTGGGCGCGCAGCGCGTCGCGCTCGGTGAGTTCGTCGGCGACCGCCCGTGACAGGTGGGGGCTGAGGCCGCGCTGGCGGAGCATTCCGACGAGTTCGGCGTGCTCCGCTTCGGGCATCTCGGCGATCTCGCGTCGCTCCTCGGCGATGACCGCCTGTTCGGTGTCGCGCTGCGTGCTCACCGAGACGTACTCGCCGAGGGACATCGACACCGCGCCGGCGACGAGCCCGGCGACTCCGGCGGTGGCGATCTCGGAGCGGTCGGTGGTGGCAGCGGCGACGCCGATCACGAGGCCGGCGACGGAGACGATCCCGTCGTTCGCGCCGAGCACGCCGGCGCGGAGCCAGTTGAGCCGGGACGCCAGGGATCCCGTGTGCGGTTCGTGCTGGTGGATCGGGCGATCGATGGCGTCACCGTACACAGCCGCTCCGCCCCGATGTGTCGGGTATCTCCTGCTGTGGGGTAATTCGAGCACCCACGCCCCGCGCGAAATACCCGACGACGCGAAATACCCGACACCTGAAAGGTCGGGTCAGTGGAAGCGGACGGCGATGCAGGCGATGTCGTCGCTGCCGTCGGGCTCGACCGTGGTCGTGAGCCGGCGGCAGAACGTCGACAGGATCGTCGTGTCGAGTTGGGCGGCCGCCGTACGCAGGCGTTCGATGCTGTCGTCGATGACCTCGTCGCGACTCTCGATGAGGCCGTCGGTGTACATGAGCAGGATGGTTCCCGACTCGATCTCGACCGTTCTGGTCTCGCGTGGGCTGGTCTCACGCGGCGCGGGGAGGGTGGCACCGATCAGCGGACCCGGGGGGAGTTCGACGAGGATGCTCGTTCCGTCCGGCCTGATCAGCACCGGGGGGAGATGCCCGGCATTGGCGAACGTGAGCGTCCACCCGCCGCGTTCGTTGCCATAGCGTTCGAGCGGGGCGGCGTGGCACGTGACGCACGTGGCGAGCAGTGTGCCGAGCATCACGCGAGCGGTCGTCGCGACCCGGTCGAGGATGGCCGTCGGTGGTTCACCACTCGCCGCGAGGTAGCGCATCAGCGATTGGATTCGACCCATCGCGGCCGCCGATTGCACGCCGTGGCCAGTCACGTCACCGACCACGATCAGGAAGGAACCGTCGTCGAGCTCCACCAGGTCGTACCAGTCGCCGCCCACGTCGGCTCCCGTGGCGGCGGTGTAGATCGCGTCGACCTCCGGGTTCTCCAGGTCGGGGAGCTGCGGAAGCAGCGCGTGCTGGAGTTCGGAGGCGATGTACCGCTCACGGGCGTACAGGCGACGGTGCTCGAAGGTCAGCGCCGCTCGCCGGGCGAGGTCGGCCGCGAGGATGAGGTCGACGTGATCGAACGGCTCTCGGTGTGGCTCGCCGAAGATCGCCAGGACGCCGAGGACGCGCCTGCCGATCGACATCGGGACGAGCATCAGCGGGCCCATCCCGAGTTCGTCGAAGATGGGAACCGACGCGCCGGCCTGGCTCGCTGCCTCCAGGGCGGCCTCGTGGTCGAGGTTGACGAACGGCCGCGTGCCCTCGAGCACGGCGCGGGTCATCGCCATGTCCTGCAGACGACCTTCCGGATCGGTGGTGAGCGCGGCGATCGCCTGCCCGACATCCGGCTGGCGGTGGCGGATGAACGCCTGCGCCGGATCGTCGTCGGTGGCGGCGATGAACACGAACGACCATTCGGCGAACCGCTCGACGATGACCTCGAGCATCCGTTCGATCGACGCGGCCGGGTCCATCGTGGAGATCAACGCGCTGCTGACGTCGGACATCATCTCGATGCGGCCGAGCGACTGCTCGGATCGGTCGCGCGCGGCGTTCGCCTCCGCGACGGTGATGCGCGCCTGGATCTCCGACGAGGCGGCGAGCGCGAGGTCGGTGATGAGTTGTCGTTCGTCGTTCGTCCAGCGGCGCGGAGCAGGTCCGAGCGCACAGAACGACCCGAGGACGCGATCGTCGGCGTCGACGAGCGGAGCGCCGAGGTAGCTGCCGACGCCGAGTGCGGTGAAGGCGTCGTGCTCGGGCCACTCGTCGTCGGCTGCGAGATCGTCGATCTGCAGCACCCCGCGGCGTCGCACCAGGTCGCGGCAGAGTGATGGGGCGAGCGGCGACTCGCGCTCGACGTCGATCGGGGAGGGAAGGCCGAGCTGGCCAGGAAAGAACTGACGGTGGTCGTCGACGAGCGACACCAGCCCGACGTCGGCTCCGAGGAGGCGGGCGGCCAGACCCGCCAGCCGATCCATCGTCGAGTCGGCGGCGTTGCTGAGGCCGGTCAAGGCGATCGACTGCAGCCGTCGGCTCTCGTCCTCGTCCTCGCCGTCGTCGCCATCGCGATCGCTCATCGGGCGCGGGCGCTCCTCGGCGTCGTCTGGAACGTGATCGCCAAGCGGTTCCACATGTTGATCACAGCGATGGCACCGACGAGGTAGGTGAGTTCGCGCTCGTCGAAATGCTCGCGGGCCTCGGCGTAGACCTCGTCGGCAACGCCGTGCTCGCCGAAGCGGGTGGCGGCGTCGGTCAGCGCGAGCGCGGCACGTTCCCGATCCGTGTACAGCGGTGTCTCACGCCATGCGCCGAGGCCGAACAGGCGGGCCGCCGATTCCCCCGCGGCGAGGGCATCGGTACTGTGCATGTCGATGCAGAAGGCGCACTGGTTGATGAGCGAGGCTCGGAGTTTCACGAGCTCGTAGAGCACCGGATCGACCTGCGCGGCGACATGCGAGTCGAGTGCCGACATCTGCTTGTAGAGGTCCGGGGCCGCCTTGGCGAAGGAGAGTCGTTCGGTCATGGCGACACTGTCGCGTCCCAGTCTGGGCCGTGTCGAACCTGCGCCGCGGACGGAGGTCACGCGACGACGGTGACGTCGTAGGTCTGGATCAGCGACGGCGTGATCGGTGCGAGCTGGAAGTCGATGTGCAACTCGACGTCGGTGCCGTGGGCGATCGCGACCGCCGACGTCGCCGACTCGGCGAAGACGCGAGCCAGCTTGAACGGACCGTGGTCGTCGAGCAGTTGGGTGGCTGCCCGCTGGCGCTCGGCAGGCGGCTCGTCGAGATCGACGTTGTCGGCGAACAGTGCATCGGTGCCGGCACCGTTGAGCATCGCCACGAGCCGTTCCGACGCTTCGACGAGCGCGGGCGACGCGACGACCGGCGGGCTCGTCACCGCGCCGGCCGTGGCCAACGCATCGAGCACCGAGTCCGTGGTGGGGGCCATCGGGGCATACGTCGAATTGCTCAGTGCCACGAGGCCGACTCCGGTGCCGGCGACCCAGCGCATGTTCGAACCGAAGCCTGGCAGACCGCCGCTGTGCGTGATGACCGTCCCCAGCGTTGGGTGGGGGAGCACGTTCAACCCGTATCCGTAACCGCCGCCTCGCTGTGACCACGCACCCGTCGAGGCGGAGCGCACCGTCGGGTAGGCGCGGGCGACCTGTTGCATCTCGCGTCGCGACGCGGCGCCCAGTACGGCGTCGTGTGCTGCATGTGGCGGACCGAACGCCGACGCCAGGAAGTCGACCCAGCGCGCCAGATCCGTCACGGTCGAGAAGAGCCCGCCCATCGGCGCGATCGCACCGTCACCGAGCATGGGTTCGGCGACGAGCGGGTCGTCGCCGCCGTCGGGGCGGCTGCGGTACCCGATCACCGCATCGTCCGGAGCGGTCCATGACGTGCGGGTCATCCCGAGCGGCTCGAGGAGATGCTCGGTCACGTATCGCTGGAGGGTGGAGCCGGTGATGTTGCGCACGATGCGGCCGAGGACGCCGTAGCCGAGGTTCGAGTACTCGAACGTCACCCCCGGCATCCAGGCGAACGTCACGCCGTCGGCCACGATGGCGTCGAGCTGGTCGTCGCGGAGGTCGAGGTGGCGGTCGGCCCAGGCGTCGTCGGTGGCGAGGCCGGAGCTCATCGTCAGCAGGTGCCGCACGGTGACGAGCGGTGCGCCGACGATCGGCGATCGGAGCGCGGCGAATTCCGGCGCGTGCAGTTCGACTGGGTCGTCGAGCCGCAGCCCGCCGGCGTCGCGCAGGATCAGCACGGCCGCCGCCGTGAAGCTCTTCGTCATCGATGCGATCCGATACACCGCATCGACATCGACGCCCGACAGCACCACGCCGTCGCGCACCAGACCCCACGCCAGGCTCGGCAACCGCAGACGCGTCAGGTGATGCTCGAAGTCGGCCGTACACAGGCGACTCGCCGCGTCGAGATCGAGGCCAGCATGCGGGTCCACGCCGGGAGATTAGGCAGTCTCCGGCGCCGCCGCGGCCGAACCGGCGCGTGGCAGCGGGCGTGATTGAATACCGTGGCGAGATGGATCGACGGGTCGAGCGCTCGACCGGCTGGCCCCGACATCCCGTCGTCCACGAGATCTTCACGTGGGTGTGGCTCGCCGACCTCGAACGTGTCGCCGGTCGTCAGATGACATTGGCCGACGTGCCCGACGACGTGTGGGACGACGTGGCACGGCCGGGGATCGACGCCGTCTGGCTGATGGGAGTCTGGGAACGCAGCCCGCTGGGCGCGGCGATCGCCCGCTCCGAGCCGTCGATGGTCGAGGCGCAACGAGCCGCGCTCGCCGACGCGACGGACGCCGACGTCGTCGGCTCCGCGTACTGCATCCGCGACTACGTCGTCGATCCGCGCCTCGGCGGTGACGAGGCACTGGCGGTGGCCCGATCAGCATTGGCCGCGAGGGGTGTCCGGCTCGTCCTCGACTTCGTGCCCAACCATGTCGCACCAGACCATCCGTGGGTGCGGAGTCGACCGGAGCTGTTCGTCCACGGGTCGCGGGACGACCTCGAACGCGATCCGCGGTCGTTCCTGGAGGTCGGCGAGCAGGTGTTCGCGCGCGGCCGCGACCCGTACTTTCCCGCCTGGCCGGAGGTGCTCCAGCTCGACGCGTCGAGTGCCGCGTTGCGAGCTGCCGCGGCCGAACTCGTCGCCGGACTCACCGATCGCTGCGACGGGCTGCGCTGTGACATGGCCATGCTGATGCTCGACGACGTGTTCCATCGCACGTGGGGCGACCGTGCGTCGGGCCAGGAGGTGTCGGGCAGCCCGGCACCCGACGGAGGCCGCGGCTACTGGCCGACGGTGATCGGTGCGGCGCGGGCGGTTCGCCCGGACTTCGTGTTCTGGGCCGAGGCCTACTGGGACCTCGAACCGGTGCTGCTCGACCAGGGCTTCGATGCCTGCTACGACAAGCGGCTGTACGACCTCCTCGTCGGCCGTGCGCCGGCCGGCGAGGTGCGTGCCCACGTCGCCGCCGATCCCGACCGGCAACGGTGCACCGTTCGCTTCGTCGAGAACCACGACGAGCCGCGAGCTGCCGCAGTGTTCGACGGTGCGCAACACCGTGCGGCGCTCGTCACCGTGTTCACGCTTCCGGGTGTTGCACTGCTCCACGAGGGCGAAGCTGACGGTCGCCGCGTCCGGGTGCCCGTGACGCTCGGTCGTCGCCCGGTCGAACCATGCGATGCGGAACTTCGCCGATTCGTCGATCGCCTGCTGGCCGCGCTCGCGGGTGGCCTCCGCGATGGCGACTGGACGCTGATGAGTGTCGAGGGATGGCCCGACAACCGCAGTGCTGAACGCCTCGCGGCGTGGGCCTGGACCGGCAGCGGGTCGCGTCATCTCGTCGTCGTGAACCTCGCCGGTGAGCGGGCCGACGGCATGGTGCGTCTCGGCTGGACGGATCTGCCTGCGACGGTCGTGTTCGACGACCTCCTGTCGGGCGAGCGGTACGAACGCGACGGCTCGCAACTCGCCGCCGACGGGCTGTACGTCGCCCTCGACGGCCACGGCGTGCACCTGCTGCGGATGCGGTGACCGGTACCTTGGCGACGTGACGGGAGGACCGGCGTTCGGTTGGGCGCTGTGCATCGCGCTCGTCATCCTGCTCGCGGTCGCCGTGGGGTCGGCCGTGTGGGGCCGCCTCGGGATCTCGCGCGAGTTGGTGGTCGCCGCCGCCCGTTCGGTCGTGCAACTCGTCGCCGTGTCGGCCGTGATCGCCGTCGTGCTGCGGGAGGTGTGGTCGTCGCTGTTGTTCGCGATGGTGATGTTCACCATCGCCGCGTGGACGGCGGCCGGTCGTGTGCAGGCGCGCCGTGATCTCGCCTGGGTCGCCGGATCGATCGGGGCGGGTGTGGCGCCGGTTCTGCTGGTCATCTTCGGCAGCGGAGCGGTCGAGCTCACCGGCCCGGCGATCATCCCCATCGCCGGCATCATCATCGGCGGCGCGATGACCGCGCACACGTTGGCCGGCCGTCGCGCCTTCGCCGCGCTCCGGTCGGATCCGGGGCAGATCGACGCGGCGCTCGCACTCGGGCTCGACCGCCGCTTCGCCATCGCCACGCTGATCGACCGGCACGCATCGGAGGCTCTCGTGCCGGTGATCGACCAGACGCGCACCGTCGGGCTCGTCACGCTGCCGGGAGCGTTCGTCGGGGTCCTGCTCGGTGGCGGTTCGGCCAGCTGACGCCGCCGCCGCGCAGGTGCTCGTGTTGATCGGGCTCCTCGCCGCCGAGACCGCCACGGTGGTCGTGTCGCACCGGCTCATCGCCGACGGTCGGATCCTCCCGGTCGACGTCCGCGATCGCCTCCCCGCCCGCTGATCGCTCAGGTCGGCTGGGGCGGGAAGTTGTCGACGAAACGGGTGAGCAGGTCGGCGAGGTCGCGTTGCTCGGCCGGCGTGAAGTCGGCGACGCTCTGGGCGATCCAGTCGTGTCGGGCCCGGCGCAAGCGGACCAGTGCCTCGGACCCGGACTCGGTCAGGCGGTGCCGGCGAACACGATGGTTGGCGGGATCGCTCGAACGTTCGACCAGCCCCTGCTCGATCAGCTTCGCGATCTGCCGGCTGGCGGTCGACGCGTCGATGTCGGCGAGCGCGGCCAGCTGATCGAGTCGTGCGTCCGGCGCGTCCTCGATCCGCGCCATCAGCCCGAATCCGGAACGCTCGACGTCGACGCCGGCCCACGCGTTGACCGTCTGGGTCATGCGGGAGTCGGTCAGGCGGCGCACGAGGCGCACGAGCGCGGCATCGACGAGGTCGATCGAGTCGGCGCCCGTCGGTGTCGCGAGCGGATCGCCGCGTTGCATGAGGCGAGTGTACGATCGCGGCGCCGGTCAGTTGTAGTCTGCAACTCAGCGTCGGCTGCTACCTCCCAGAATTGGCCGGCACCGAAGTGCGAGGAGCATCCGTGAGCGAAACCGAAGCCCTGGTCGACCAGCCGTCGGAGCCGTCGGCCGGCAGGCTGTCGGGCATCCCGTACCGCTGGGTGGCGATGGGGGTCGTCCTGTTCGGTGTGTTCATGGTCGTGCTCGACACGACGATCGTGAACCTTGCGCTGGCCTCGCTCCAACGCGACTTCGGCACGTTGCACGGCGTCGAGTGGGTGGTCACGGCGTACCTCATCGCCGTCGGCGTGACCCAGTTGACGAGCGGTTGGGTGGGCGACCGCTTCGGGCGCCGACGGGCATTCATCACGGCGCTGGTGCTGTTCACGTTGGCATCGATGCTGTGCGCGATCGCGCCGACCCTGCCGCTGCTGGTCGTGGCACGCGTCCTCCAGGGCGTGGGTGGCGGCCTCCTGATCCCCGTCGCGATGGCGATGATCTTCGAGTTGTTCGAGCCGGCCGAGCGCGGACGGGCGCTCGGGTACTTCGGAATCGCGGTCATGGCCGCTCCGGCGATCGGACCGGTGCTCGGCGGGCTCGTGGTGTCGTCCGTCGGCTGGCGGTGGCTGTTCCTGATCAACGTGCCCGTCGGTCTGATCGGAATCCCGGTGGCGATGTCGCTGCTCCGTGACACGGGCTACCGCGAATCGCGCCCGTTCGATCTCACCGGACTGCTGACGGCCGGTGCCGGGCTGGTCGCCGTTCTCGTCGGGCTGCAACAGGGCGGCGCGTGGGGATGGACGTCGCCCGCAGTCGTCGTGCTGCTCGTGGGCGGCGCGCTGCTGCTCACGGTGTTCACGCTGCACTCACTGCGGCACCATTCTCCGCTCGTCGAGATGCGTCTCTTCGCCACGCCGGTCTTCGCCGTTTCGATGGCTGCACTCTGCCTGATGGCGATCGCCCAGTACGGCCGGCTCGTCTACACACCGCTGGAGTTGGGCACGACGCGGGACATCGACGAGCTGCGAATCGGGCTGGTGATGCTGCCGGCCGCGATCGGCGTCGCCGTGATGATGCCGCTGGGCGGGCGGCTCACCGACCGCTTCGGATCACGCCTGCCGTTCACGCTCGGGGCGTCGATCATGGCCGTGTCGTACTGGGGTTTGGCACACCTCACCGTCGACACCGATCTCGTGTGGATCTCCCTCGCCCTGCTGTGCGGTGGCTTCGGAGCCGGCATCGGGTCGATGTCGCCGAACGTGACGGCGATGAACTCCGTCAACGCCGGCTACGTCGGCCAGGCGTCGGGGCTCAGCTCGGTGACGCGACAGGTGGCGGCCGCGTTCGGCACCGCGGTGCTCGCGTCGATCTTCGCCTCCTCGGCGCCCGACGTCGACGATCTCAGCGATCCGAGCGCGGTCGACGGTGCCGTCGATGCCTTCAACACCGTGTTCGGGGCGGTGATCGTGGTGTTGATCGTCGCGGTCGTCGTCGGACTGTTCCTGCCGGTCGTCGTCGGGCTGCCGAACTCCAGCAGGAACGTCTCGAAGAGCGCGAACGCCTCGTCGAGGAAGGCCTCGTGTTCGACGACTCAGCGGCCGCGGCCAGCTTCGTCGATTGAGCCGCCCGCTCCCCTGAACGCTGACCCGGAACGCTCAACCGAAGCGGGTGCGCAGGCCGGCCAGGTGTTCGTGGAGTTCGGGGTCGGCGCGGGGCCGAACGCGGCGGCCAACGTCCCGCGCACGTCGGTGACGGGGTCGCGCAGCGCGAACACGATCATCTCGTCGCCGGGATCGCTCGGCCCTTCGAAGCGGAAGAGGTGCTCGACGATCGCCTGGTCGACTGCGCATGCCGCGTCACCACGGTCGCTCTGCAGCACGCCATCGATCAACGCGAAGTCGGCGGTGTAGCCGAGGTCGCGCAGCATCACCAACGCATCGGTGACGGTCGCAGGGCTGGCGTCGTCGTCCATGGACCGAGCGTAGGTCGGGTTCTGCGCGGGCGGCGGCCGCCGGCTCGTCACACCCAGATGTCGATGACGTCGTCGATCCGCTGGCTGACGGGCCACGCGCCCCGGCTCTGGTTCGAGATCACGGTGTGGGTGATCTGTCGCTGCCGATCGTGCACCGACACGAACCCGACACCGGCATCGAACCCGTGGATCGAGATGCGGCCCGTTCGCGCATCGATGTAGAAGCCGAGGCCGCAGCGCATCGAGTCCTCGGGCATCTCGCTGCGCGGACGAAGCATTTCCTCCACGGTCGTCGGGTCCGACGATCCGGCCGCCGGTGAAGGCCTCCCACAGCGCGTGGACATCGGCGACGGTCGTGTAGACGCCGCCGTCTCCCGACCCGCGAACGGGGAGATGGAACACGTTCGTCCGCAGGCCGTCGTCGTCGATGTAACCGACAGCCGCCCGGCCGGGGAGTTCGTCGGAACGAAGGAACGCCGTGTCGTGCATGCCGGCCGGCGCGCACACGCGTTCCTCGACGAGCTCGTGGAAGGTGGTGCCGGTGGCGCGCTCCGCGAGGAGCGCCAGCACGACGTACCCGCCGTTGCTGTACGAGAATCTCTCGTCGGGTGCGAACTTCGTGGGATGACCGCCGAGGCCGCGTTGCAGATAGTCCTCGGTCGTCGCCAGCTCGTGGCCGGAGACGGGCATCACGTACTCGTTGGAGTCGGTGAAGATGTCCTCGTCGAGGTAGTCGCCGATGCCGGATCGATGGGCGAGCAGATGCTCCACGGTGACGCGATCGTCGATCAGCGGGAGGTCACCGCCGAGCAACGATCGCGCCGTCGTGTCGAGGCGGATCTCGTCGCGCTCGACCATCGTCATGAGCGTCAGGGCCGTCAGCCCCTTCGTTCCACTGGCGACGCCGAACTGCGTCTCCGCCGTATTCGGAACGCCGAGCCCGCGGTGGGCCATCCCGGTCGAACACTCGAACGTGACGACTCCGGAGCGGTCGACGCGCACCGTTCCCGAGAGCCCTTCGTCGGTCACGATCCGTTCGATCGCTTCCCCGAGCCCGTGCGCTTCGCGGTCGACGTGCTGCACACCGTGCAGCGTTCCACACCGTGCGCGTGCGGTCGTCGTCGATTTCGCGACGCCCACGCGCCGTTCGCCCGTCGATGTGCACCGTCGATGTGGAAGGGTCGTCAGCGATGAACGCGAACCTCTTCATCACGCTGCGGCGGGCGTACGAATCGCGCCTCGACTCGCCGTTCCTGCGCGTCCCCGGCGGCGCGTCGTGACGTACCGCGACGTCGAGGAGCGTTCGGCCGCGATGGCCGGTGCCCTACGCGAACGGGGCGTCGCCGTCGGTGATCGGGTGGTCGTCCAGATCGACAAGTCGCCGGACGCGGTCGCGTTGTACCTGGCCTGCCTCCGCATCGGCGCGGTGTTCCTGCCGCTCAACACGGCCTACACACCGGCCGAGGTCGAGTTCTTCGTCGACGACGCGACGCCGGCGATCGTGGTGGCGCGGCCCGCCACGCTCGACCACCTGTCGGTTCCCGTGGACGGGCTCGATGTGGACGGCACCGGGAGCTTCGCCGCCCTCGCCGACGCGGCGTCGCCGTTCGACGACGTCGTCGAACGCGGCGGGGACGATCTCGCCGCCATGCTCTACACGTCCGGCACGACGGGCCGATCGAAGGGGGCGATGCTCACGCACGCCAACCTCGAGTCGAACGCGGTCGCGCTCCACGAGATCTGGCGGTTCGGGCCGGACGACGTGTTGCTCCACACGCTGCCGATCTTCCACGTCCACGGGCTGTTCGTGGCATTGCACTGCGCGATGCTCAGCGGCGCACCCGTGATCTTCCTGCCGCGCTTCGACGTGGACGACGTCCTGGAGCACCTGCCCGAGGCGACGGTGATGATGGGCGTGCCGACGCAGTACAGCCGCCTGCTCGCCGACGAACGATTCGATGCATCCGTCTGTTCGTCGATCCGCTTGTTCACCTCGGGGTCGGCGCCGATGACCGCCGCGGTCCACGCCGAGTTCACCGAACGCACCGGCCATCGGATCCTCGAACGCTATGGCATGACCGAGGCCGGGATGATCACGTCGAACCCCTACGACGGCGAGCGGGTTCCGGGCACCGTCGGGTTCGCACTGCCCGGTGTCGACCTCCGCGTCGCCGACCACGACGGACAGCCCGTCGACGCCGGCGAGACCGGCGTCGTCGAGATCCGCAGCCCCGGGCTGTTCGCCGGGTACTGGCAGCTGCCCGACAAGACGGCGGCCGAGTTCCGGCACGACGGGTGGTTCGTCACCGGCGACGTCGGCTCCGTCGACGACGAGGGACGGCTCACCCTGGAAGGCCGGTCGAGCGACATGATCATCAGCGGCGGGTACAACGTGTACCCGAAGGAGATCGAGCTCGTGCTCGACGCCGTGCCCGGGCGTCCTCGAAACCGCGGTGATCGGTGTGCCCCACGCCGACTTCGGTGAGGCAGTGGTGGCGATCGTCGTGCGCGACGGCACGGTCGACGTCACCGACGACGAGCTGGCGGCCAGCCTCGACGGCGTGCTCGCCCGATTCAAGCATCCGAAGGCGTACGTCGCCGTCGAGTCGCTGCCACGCAACGCCATGTCGAAGGTGCAGAAGGCCGAACTCCGCGCAACGTACGCCGACCGACCCATCTGACCGTTCCCGCTGATCCGTTTGCGCGACGCGATGGCGACGCCTAGTTTCGCGCTCGGCGAGACGGGCAAAGTGCGGAACGAATCAATCAGGCCGATTCACAATGGCCACTCATGCAGGGGGTCCAACCAATGCGCTCGCGAACGCTTCACCGTCGTCTGTCCATCGCGATCGGGTTCGCCTGTACCGCCACTGCGCTCACGGTGGCGACGATCGGTGCCCCTGCCGGTGCCGGCGGGGGGAACAGCGGTCACGGCGACGACGACCGGCGCGACGGCAACGACGCTCCGGTTCTCCTCTTCGTCGCTGACGGACTGCGCCAGGATCTCGTCGAACAGTTCGCCGCCAATCGCAGCCGAGGTCGCAGCGACTTGCCGGCGATGGCCGAATTGCTGAAGAAGGGCACGTCCGCCTCGGGCGGTGGCCTGCTGACCCAGGCTCCGCCCAACACCGGTGCCGGTTGGTACAGCCTTTCGACCGGCGCCTGGCCGGGCGTCCACGGCTCGACCAACAACACGTTCCACGTCAACGGCCAACCGTTCACGAACAGCACGAGCGCGTTCGCGACGACCGTGCCCCAGGCCGAGTCGATCGGACAGTCCGCCGAACGCGGCGGCAAGAAGGTCGTGCAGTTCGAGTACGCCGGCGGCGCCGCGACCGCGATCCAGGGTCCGACGGTCGACTTCCGCACGTTCCACTCCGGTCGCGGCGTGGCGACGAACTACGTCTCGCCGAACGATGCCGCGAACTTCGTCACCGCCTTCGGACTCCAGTTCGACCATCCCGGCGGCTTCGCCGGCCAGGCACCGTTCGCCGGCGCGGCGCCGGTTCCGGCGACGGGCTGGACGAACACGCCTCGCTCGTTCAGCCCGGCGATGGAGATGCGGCTGCGTGTGCTCGACTTCGGCACCGACAAGTACGGCCTCAACGCCTACCTCTTCGACAGCACCAACGACCGTCGGGTGAACTACGACAAGGTGTTGTTCTCGCCGACGAAGGACGGTGGCGCCGCTGTCGCCACGCTCCGCCAGGGCGAGTGGGGCGACGTGAAGGTGAAGATCTCCGGCGGCGCGCTCGACGGCAAGACCGCCGGGTTCCTCGTCAGGGTCGAGACCCTCACCGCTGACCTGTCCCAAGTGCGGCTGTTCCACTCGTCGGTCGCCCGGGCGATCGCCTCGTGGCCGACATGGCCCGGCGAGCCCGGCTTCACCGGTGCCTTCGACGAGTACATCGCCCAGACGTTCCCGAGTTCGACGGCGGCCGACTTCGCCGTGCTCGAGGCGGGCATCGTCAGCGAGGAGACCTACATCGAGCAGGGATTGAAGTGGGAGACGTTCGCAACACCGGTCCTGAAGTACATCACCCGGTCGTACCAGCCCGATCTCGCCCTCGTCGGCTACCCGACGGCCGACGAGTTCCAGCACCAGTTCCTCGGCCTGATCAGTCCGATCCTGCCCAACGGTGCACCCAACCCGGCCTATGACGACGTGCAGGTGAACGGCACGCCTGACGGACGGATCGCGCAGCGCACGGAGTTCATCCGCACCGCCTACCGCGGGGCCGACCGCTTCATGACGCTCGCCCAGGACCTGCTGCGCAGGCCGACGACGTTCGTCGCGTCCGACCATGGGTTCGCCCCACAGTTTGCCGCCATCGACGCCAGCAAGGTCCTCGTCGACCTCGGGCTGCTGTCGCGCCCACAGACCTCGAACTGCCGTCTCGCGACGGGCGAGACGATCGGCAAGGCAAAGGCCTGCTGGGCCGGTGGCGCCGTACAGATCTACCTCAACCTCGCCGGGCGCGACCCGGCGGGCGGCGGACTGACGCAGGTCCTCGCGGCAGACGAGGCGGCGACCGTCGCCCTGATCGAGGCGGCGTTCCTCGGGCTCGCCGACCCCAACGACTGGACCGGCGACGGTGCTCCCGAGGGTTGGGCGGTGATCGACCGCGCCTTCACCAAGGCCGAAGCCCGTTACATCCCGAACGGACCCGGCACGACCACCGACATGGCGCACCCCACACGGACGGGCGATCTCGTCGTGTTCTCCGCGCCGCCGTACCAGTTCGATGCCGCCACCCCGGGCACGCTGATCGCCCGTTCCGCGTTCTTCGGCCAGCACGGCTACGTCCCCGACGTGCAGAACCTCGAGGCCAACATCAACATGCGGGCAACGTTCATCGCCGGTGGCCCAGGTATCGCCAAGGGTCAGGTCGATGGAATCCGCACCATCGACATCGCGCCGACGATCGCCTACCTGCTCGGCGTTCCCGAACCACAGCAGACCCAGGGCGAGGTGCGCCTCGACGTGCTGAAGGACGGCAAGTCGCGCACGCTGGTGCCGCTGCTCGGCCTGAACGACTTCCACGGTCAGCTCGAGCAGACGACGACCACGATCGACGGGCGCGTGGTGACGGTCGGCGGTTCCGCGCAGCTCGCCACGATGTTCGACGAGGACATGGCGGCCTTCCCCGAGGGTGCCCTGTTGCTCGCCGCCGGCGACAACGTCGGTGCGTCGCCGGCGAACTCGGGCCTGCTCGAGGACGCACCCGCGATCGACGTGGAGAACGCGTGGGGCCTCGATGCCACGTCGTACGGCAACCACGAGTTCGACTACGGGATCGAACGGCTGCTCCAACATCAGGAACGGGCCAACTTCCCGTTCCTCGGTGCCAACATCGTCGACGAGACGACCGGCGCCAACCCCGACTGGGTGCAGGGCACCGAGGTGTTCGAATACGACGGCATTCCGATCGGCGTGATCGGTATCGAGCTGAAGAACACGCCTGAACTCGTGGCGGCCGGCGCCACCGCAGGACTTCAGTTCCTCGACGAGGCCGTGACGATCAAGGCCGAATCGGAGAAGCTGCGCAAGCAGGGCGTGAAGGTGCAGGTGGTGCTGATCCACCAGGGTGCGAACACCGGCGCCAACGCGATCGACAGCAACGCGGCGGTGCCGTGGGAAGGCCCGATCGTCGACATCGCCAAAGCCATCCAGGACACATCGGTCGACGCGATCGTCGCCGGGCACACGCACCGGATCGCCAACTTCATGGTCGGCGACATCGCGGTCGCCGAGGGCGTCAACGCGGGCGGCAGCTACTCCGTCCTCCAGATGGTCGTGAAGGGCCAGGACGTCGAGTGGGTGGGTGCGGCGACGCGGGTCGCCAAGAACATCGGCGTCGCACCGCGGCCCGACGTCAAGGCGATCGTCGACGATGCCAACGCACAGACGGCCGTGTTGCGGAACCAGGTGATCGGTACGCAGGAGACCGGCAACGACATCACGCGGGCACCGTCGCGGCTGTTCGAGTCGGAGATGGGCAACCTCGTCGCCGACGCGATGCGCGCCAAATATCCCGGCGTCGACGCCGCGTACACCAACTCCGGTGGATTGCGCGCCGACGTCGTCTGTGCGCCTCCCTCCGCCGGTGAGGCGCCGTGCGAGATCACGTGGGGTGAGATGTTCGCGGTGCTGCCGTTCGGCAACCGGACGGTCATCGAGACCATCACCGGGGCCCAACTCGAGCAGGCGTTCGTCAACGGCTTCACTCCGGACTGCCAACCAGGTTTTGCCGGTGGAACCGGTCGCTTCCCGCAGATCTCCGGGCTGCGTGTCACCTACACCTGTGCCGGCATCACCCCGGTCGTGACGGGAATGTGGAAGACGCCGGAAGGCATCGGGGGACCCGAGACGCCGATCGGTCCGACCGATCCGGTGCGCTTCGTCACCAACGACTTCATGTACACCGGTGGCGACGGCTACTCGGTGTTCACGCAGGGCACCGAGGTCCTGCAGCCGGGCGACGAACTCCTGACCGTGGCCATCGACGCGGTCACGGCCAACTCGCCGGTCGCCCCGGTCGTCGAGGGCCGCATCGTCAAGCAGACCTGATCGTCGGTCCACGTGCTCAGATGGGCACGTGACCACCGACGCGGCACTGGTCGAGCAGGCCGTCTCGCTCGCGAGGCGGATGCTCGCCGACAGCCTGGCCGACGCCACTCGCGCCGAGCGTCGGCGGCAGCACCGGCTCGGCCGGCTGCTCGCGGACCCGCAGGGCCGTGAGCTGCTGTTCGCGCTCACCGACGAGGTCGTGCGGATCGAGTCGCCCGGTCGGGCGGCGCGCCGCTTCGCCGCGGTGGTGCGAGAGCACCCGACCACAGCGCTCGGCGCGGGCGACCGGCTGCTCCTGCGCGTCGGCGCGTGGATCGCGTCCGCTGCTGCCCGCGTTGGTGATGCCGTTGGTCGTGTGGCGCATCCGGCGCGAGACCCGCGGCATCGTGCTCCCCGCCGAGGACCCGGGGTTCGCCCGTCATCTCCGTGCGCGCGCCGCCGATGCCGTGCGGATCAACGTGAACCCGCTCGGCGAATCGATCCTCTCCGACGCGGAAGCCGACCAACGGCTGCGACAGATCGAGCAGTGCATCGACCGGGCCGACGTCGACTACGTGTCGGTGAAGGTGTCGGCGATCGTCGCCAACCTCGACGCGCTGGCGTTCGAGCACTCGGTCGAGCGGATCGCCGATCGACTCCGCCGGCTCTATCGACGCGCTGCCGTCGCGACACCGCGCACGTTCGTCAACCTCGACATGGAGGAGTACCGCGACCTCGAGCTGACCCTGCAGTCGTTCATGCTCGTGCTCGACGAGGTCGAGTTCCGGGGGCTCGACGCCGGCATCGTGCTGCAGGCGTACCTCCCCGACTCGCACCAGGCCCTGGAGCGGCTCGGTGCGTGGGCCGATCGCTCGGCGTGCGGCGGGCGGCGGCACGACGAAGGTGCGGCTGGTCAAGGGTGCCAACCTGGCGATGGAGACCGTCGAAGCCGAGCTGCACGGCTGGATCGCGGCGCCGTACGGATCGAAGGCCGAGGTCGACGCGAGCTACAAGGCCCTCGTCGAGTCGGCCCTGCGACCGGACTGGGCGGGTGCCCTGCGGATCGGACTCGCCAGTCACAACCTCTTCGACGTCGCCTGGGCGTTGTGCCTGCGCGACGAGTTCGGCGCGCGGGACCGGATCGACTTCGAGATGTTGGAGGGGATGGCGCCGGCCCAGGCGCGGCAGGTGCACGCCGCCGCCGGCGGTCTGTTGATGTACGCGCCGGTCGTGGCCGACGACGACTTCACGGCCTGTCTCGCCTACCTCACGCGCCGCCTCGACGAGAACACCAGCCGGAGAACTTCCTGCGCTCGCTGTTCACGATGGTGCCCGACTCACCCGCGTTCGATCGCGAGGCGTCCCGCTTCCGTGCCGCCGTCGAGCACCGCCGCTCCGTGTCCACCGCGCGCCGCCGTGCGCCCGCGGGCCCGGCGGCTCTCCTCGATGCCGGACGGCGCGCGTTCGGCAACGAGCCCGACAGCGACGTCACGGATCCCGCCGTGCGAGCGGCGTTCGCGACGGCGATGGTGCAGCCGCCCCGACCGGCGGTCGAGCGCATCACCGAACTCGACGCGATCGATGAGGTGGTCGAGCGCGCCGCCGCAGTCGTTCCGCCGGGCCGAGCACTGCCGGCGCGTCCGACGGCAGTGGCTGCTCGACGTGGCCGACGTGATGGGCGCCGAGCGGGCGGACACGGTGGCGCTGATGGCGCACGAGGTCGGCAAGACCGTCCACGAGGGTGACCCGGAGGTCAGCGAGGCGATCGACTTCTGCCGCTACGACGCGACCGAGGGGAGCGCTGTCCTCGACGCCGCCGAGGCAGCCGGTCTACGAGTCGACGGGCGGGGGGTCGTCGTGGTTGTCGGCCCGTGGAACTTCCCGTACGCCATTCCGACCGGGGGCATCGCGGCGGCGATCGCCGCCGGC
Source organism: Ilumatobacteraceae bacterium (assembly GCA_963801795.1). Lineage (GTDB taxonomy): Bacteria > Actinomycetota > Acidimicrobiia > Acidimicrobiales > Ilumatobacteraceae > Sva-07. The sequence goes on along the minus strand of CAWDFZ010000007.1, from coordinate 239,868 downwards.
AACAGCGTCATCCTCAAGCCGGCACCCGAGGCGGTCGCAACCGGCGCGTGGATCGTCGAACAGTTCCGGCGCGCCGGTGTTCCCGCGTGACGTGTTGCAGCTCGTCGTCTGCGACGACGGGCCGATCGGCACCCGGCTCGTGACGCATCCCGCGGTCGACACCGTCGTGCTCACGGGGTCGTTCCAGACGGCGGCGGCGTTCCTCGATGCACGTCCCGACATGCGGCTGTTCGCCGAGACCAGCGGCAAGAACGCCATCGTCGTCACGCCGTCGGCCGACCTCGACCAGGCGATCGCCGACCTCGTCCGCTCGGCGTTCGGTCATGCCGGGCAGAAGTGCTCGGCCGCCAGCCTCGGCGATCGTCGTCGGTGAGTTGTACGACGACCCGGCGTTCCGGACCCGGTTGTGCGAAGCCGTGCGGAGCATCCGCGTCGGACCGGCGACCGAGCCGGCGACGATGATGGGTCCGCTGATCCAGGCGCCGGCCGGACCGCTCCGGCGTGCCCTGACCACGCTCGAAGCAGGCGAGTCGTGGCTCCTCGAACCGACGCCGATCGCCGCCGACCCGGAGGGCCGCCTGTGGACGCCCGGTGTGCGTCTCGATGTGGCGGGCGGATCGTGGTTCCACCAGACCGAATGCTTCGGTCCGGTCCTCGGGCTGATGCGGGCGCGGGATCTCGACCACGCGATCGCGCTGCAGAACGGCACGCCGTTCGGCCTCACCGGCGGGATCCACACGCTCGACACCGCAGAGATCGAGCAGTGGCTGGCGCAGGTCGAGGTCGGCAACGCCTACGTCAACCGGCACATCACCGGGGCGATCGTGCGGCGCCAACCGTTCGGCGGTTGGAAGCGCTCGACGGTCGGCGGGGGAGCGAAGCCGGGCGGGCCGGGACACGTCGCGCAGTTCACTCGCGTGCTCGACCCGATCGCTCGATCCCGACGTCGCCCGCCGATCGTTCGAACGCGCCGCGGCCGATCTCGTCCACGTCGAACACGATCCGAGCGCGCTCGCAGCGGAGTCGAACGTCCTGCGCTACCGCCCGCTACGGGCGCGTCGCCGTGCGCTACCACCGCGCGCAGGCGGCGGAGATCGCCGTGGTCGAGGCCGCGGCCGCCGTGCTGGGCGTCGAACTGCTCGCTTCGACGGCCGAGGATGAATCCGATCGGGAGTTCGCCTCGCGCTGCGTGTCGGCCGCCGTCGATCGCGTCCGGCTGCTCTGTGAGGTGGACGACGACGCCCGGCGCGTGCTCCACCGGGCCGACATCGTCGTCGACGACACGCCGCCGGTCGGCGACGGCGCGCTCGAACTCCGCCACTGGGTCCGTGAACAGTCGGTCAGCCGCACCACCCACCGTCACGGTCGGACGATCGCGTGACCGCCACGGCCTGAATTCAATAACTCGTGGCATCTTGCCGTCCCGTTCGAATGCCGGCGCACCGACGACGATCGATCCTCGACGAACTCGCGTCGGGATGCATCGCGGCGACATCGCCCAGCGCACTGCCATCGCCCAACCCTTGGCGTCGAAACACCTGCGTGTCCTGCGCGACGCTGGACTCGTCACGGTGCGGATCGACGGCCCGCGGCGCTGGTACCGCGTCCGTGCCGAACCGCTCGCCGAGATCGACGACTGGCTCGAGCCCTACCGCTGGATGTGGGAGTCGAGCCTCGATGCGCTCGGCGTCCACCTCGACGAGATGCCCGATCACGATGCCCGCTGACCATCCCGTTCCCGAGTTCCCCGACCCGGACTTCCTCGAGATCGCGGGGCGGCCGACGGTTCGCGTCGAGCGGCACTACCCGCACCCGATCGACAAGGTCTGGACGGCGGTCACCGATCCGCAGCATCTCGGACAATGGTTCCCGAGCCCGGTCGAGGTCGACCTCCGCCCTGGTGGCGCGATGCGCTTCACCGCGTTCGAGGGCGACGCCGAGGACGAGCATGGTGCGACGGGCACGGTCGACGACGTGGATGCGCCTCGTCGGCTGAGCTTCCGCTGGGGTGACGACCGCCTGACGTTCGACCTGACGTCGCACGAGGGCGGCACGACGTTCGCCCTGACCCACTCGTTCGACGATCGTTACGGCGGACCCAGCTTCGCCACCGGTTGGGAGATGTGCCTCGGCGGGTTGCGCAGCGTGCTCGCCGGTGAGCCCGTCCCGCCGCCGAGCCGCGGGATCGAACGGCACGAGGCTCTCGTGCACGAGTTCGGTCTCGACGCGCCGGAGGTCACCCGGACGGACGCCGGATGGACCGTGCGGATCGAGCGGCAACTCACGTGCCCCGCCGAGGTGGCGTGGAACTTGTGGATGGGAACCGATCAGGTCACCGGTGAGCAGCGGAGTGCACCGGATGTGGGTGAGGCGATGACGCCGTACATGGCACCCGATGTGGTCATCGGCACCATGACGATCGTCGAGCCGTACCGCGTCATGGCCTTCGACATCGCGCCGACGGGTGGGCCGGGTGAACACCTCCGACTCGAACTGACCGAGGGGACGGGTCACGGAGCGCGCATCGTGGTGACCGTCACCGGCACGCGACCGGCGGAGTGCGACGAAGCGGCCGGCACATGGGGTACGGGCGCCGTCGGTCATCTCGCGGCGATGGCCGCGACGTGGGCGCAGGCCGCAGCCGACGGCTGATCAGGAGTTGGCGTCGAACGCCGCCTGCACGGCCGAAGCGAACTCGCCCATCGAGCCGAACTCGGCCTCGTAGGCGTACTCGTCCGGCCGATCGGGCACCGCACCGCTGCCGATGCGACCGCGCCGATTGATCCACACCGATCGCATCCCGCGCCGACGCGCGGGCCCGTGGTCGTGGAACAGACTCTGCGCGACGTGCAACAACTCGTCGTGCTCGATGCCGAGTTCGGCGATCGTGAGGTCGAGGGCGTCGAAGTGCGGGTCGGCCGGCTTGTACGCGCCGACGTCCTCGGCCGTGAGAACGGCGGCGAACCTGCCGTGCAGCTGCCGGTTGCTCGCCGCGAATCCTTCGCGGTGCACGTTCGACACGATGATCAACGTGTAGTGCTCGGCCAATGTGGCCAGCGCGGCGCTCGAGTCGTCGAACGCCGGCCAGTCGCCCACGGAACCGCCGAGGCGACCGGCCCACTCGGCGCTCACGTCGGCGCCGACGATCGCGCCGACGCGGTGGAACGACTCGGCGAGGACGTGGGGGTAGCGCAGCGTCGGCAGCTCGCGTTCGACATCGGCCTCGCTGTCGCCGAACGCGGCGAGCAACGTCTCGTCGTCGGCATCGACGCCCGCCTCGACGGCCCAGGGTCGGAGCACGGCGAGGATGCCCGTCTCCCAGTCGATGAGCGTGCCGTAGCAATCGAAGCTGAGCGCCCGGAAACCGGCGAGATCCATCACCCGAAACCGTACCCACCGCCCCGCCGCCGGAGCCCCCTCATTCATCGTTACCTGTGTGGGGCCGGGCGGGCAAGGCCTGAGAGCGTGATGCGCCAGCCCGGAGGCGGTGTCAGGGTGGAGCGCCCGCAGCGAAGCGAGGACGTAGGACCTTGACACCGGTGAGGACTGGTGCACGCTGGTTGTGGCCGTCACCGGCCTGGGGGCGCCCCGCGTTACCTGGGTGCTCGACGAGCATGGGTGTTCGTCGGCGACAACATGTTGGATGGGGTGTCCCCTGTTGAGTGGGGATCGCGACCGTTTCGGTGTTTGGAGGCCGTCCAGCAGCCAAGAGGACAGCTGTTGGCGGACACGATGATGACGGGAGCTGGTCGCGAAGAACTCATGTGAATGATGGGCGTTCCAGATCGGCGATGACGATGATCGAGGGGTCCTCAGCTGGGCACCGTGTAGACGATGTCGGTGTCGAGGTTGCGGAGCGTGTGGTAGCAGCGCCGTAGAATTTTGCGGGCCACTGACAACGCGGCGCGTTTGCCGTTGTGGCGGCAACGGACTTGTTGGTAGTAGTCGTAGTCCGGGCTGGTGGATCGTGATGCGCATTTGCCGGCTTCGTAGACCGCCCACCGCAAAGTGGCGGGCCCTTGCCGGGATAGGTAGCCGCCGCTGCGACGGTCGTTGGAGCTGTAGATCGTGACATCCAAGCCGGAATGCCGCACGGCCTGGTCGCTGCGTGTGAAGCGTTGACAGTCGCCCAATTCGCTCCACACCGCCACCGAGGTCACCGGCCCGACCCCGTAATGCTCGTTGATCAGGGTTCGGCACGCCGGTTGACGGGTGGCGAACTTGGCGAGCTGGTCGCGTAACGGTCCCAGCTCGGCGTCCGCGGCGTCGAGCATCTGATAGCTGACCTCGAGTCGTTGCCGCGCCGCTGGGGAGAGCTCCAGGGTGGGATCGGCCAACAACCAGGTGCGGATCTCCGGGCAACGCATCCGGGCTCCTTCGGGCAGCCCGACGCCGTGTTGATACAACTCGGCATGGACCCGCTGTGTCCACGCCGTACGTTGATCCAGCAGCGTCTTGTACAACCGCATCCGCTCGCGCCACTCCAACACCGGCATCGGCGGAATCCACGACAACGGCAACCGATCCTGTTCCAACAACTCGCGCAACAACCGGGCATCGCTGCGATCGGTCTTGGCCCGCTGCTTGGAACCCCGCCGATCCTGCGTCTCGGCCGGCTCGGCGAGGTATGCCTCGAACCCCGCCCGCTCGATCTCTTCGACCACGAACCGCCAACCCGTGCAACCCTCCACCGCCAACCGCACCCGCTGACCCTGCGCCCGCTCGGCCACCTCGCCAACCAACCAACGACGAAGCCGCACCCGGTCCGGCTGCCACAACCGACCCCGCCACACCTGCCCACTCACGCCATCGCACACGTCGAACGTGATCTGAGAACGATGCAAATCCAAACCACCTACCATGACCATCAGGGACCTCCTCTACAGCTCCAATCACGGACAGCGACCTACACATCGTCGCCCACCCATGAGCGGAGGAGGTCCCACACATCCCATGTTTGCGTCGCAATTTCCGGGGACCCGGTCCCCGGAAATCGTGACGCAAACGAATATTGACGGAGCACCTCTTTACAAGCGGGTGCAAGTTTGCAAGGGTTGCAGATATGACGGCAGACCCGGCCGAACTCCTTCGGCAGCACGGTTTCAAGGTCACCGCGCAGCGGTTGGCCGTCATGCGGGCGGTCTCGCAGCACGCCCGCACCTCACTGCCGACGATGTGTATGCCGCGGTCAGCGCCGACATCGGCACCATCTCGCAGCGGTCCGTCTACGACGCCGTCGGCATGCTCGTCGACGTGGGTCTGCTCCGCCGGATCCAACCGGCCGGCTCGGCGGCACGTTACGAGGCGCGGGTCGGCGACAACCACCATCATCTGATCTGTCGCGCCTGCGGGCGCACGGTCGACGTGGACTGTGCCGTCGGCGCCGTGCCATGCTTGACCGCGGCCGACGATGCGGGGTACGTCATCGACGAGGCCGAAGTCATCTACTGGGGGCGTTGCCCGGGCTGCCGGGAGGCAGCCGCGGGGGCGTGATCCTGCACCGTCCGAGAATCCACCACCAACCGCATCCATACACAACGGGAGAGACATGAGCAACGAAGAGCAGGGCGGCACCGTCACCACGAGCGACGAGCCGTCGACAGCGACGTGCCCGGTGCTGAACGCCGCGCACCAGGCGGTCGGCACCACGGCGAACCAGCACTGGTGGCCCGACAGCCTGAACCTGCGGATCCTCCGCCAGAACCATCCCGGTTCCGACCCGCTGGGCGAGGACTTCGACTACGCCGCGGAGTTCAACAGCCTCGACTTCGACGCACTGGCGGCCGACGTCGATGCGCTGATGACCGACTCGCAGGACTGGTGGCCTGCCGACTACGGCCACTACGGCGGGCTTCTTCGTCCGGATGACGTGGCACGCCGCGGGCACCTACCGCATCGCCGACGGCCGCGGCGGCGGCGGCACCGGTGCCCAGCGCTTCGCCCCGCTGAACAGCTGGCCCGACAACGTCAGCCTCGACAAGGCCCGTCGTCTGCTCTGGCCGATCAAGCAGAAGTACGGCCAGAAGATCTCGTGGGCCGACCTGCTGATCTTCGCCGGCAACCGGGCGATCGAAACGATGGGCCTGAAGACGTTCGGATTCGGCGGCGGCCGGCCCGACATCTGGGCGCCGGAGGACGACGTGTACTGGGGTCCCGAGCGGGTGTGGCTCGAAGACCAGCGCTACAGCGGTGACCGCGAGCTCGCCAACCCGCTCGGCGCGGTGCAGATGGGTCTGATCTACGTCAACCCCGAGGGTCCGAACGGCAACCCTGACCCGATGGCCTCGGCGCGCGACATCCGTGAGACGTTCTCCCGCATGGCGATGAACGACGAGGAGACCGTCGCGCTGATCGCCGGCGGTCACACGTTCGGCAAGGCCCACGGTGCGGCCGATCCCGACGTGTACGTCACCGACGAACCGGAGGGTGCACCGCTCGCGCAGCAGGCGTTCGGCTGGAAGAACAGCTACGGCTCCGGCAAGGGCGACGACACGATCTCGAGCGGCCTCGAGGGTGCGTGGACGAACAACCCGATCCAGTGGGACAACGGCTTCTTCGACAACCTGTTCGGCTACGACTGGGAACTCTCGAGGAGCCCGGCCGGCGCCCAGCAGTGGCGCCCGACGAACCCGGAGGCCCAGGAGGCGGTGCCGGTCGCGCACGATCCCTCGAAGCGCACGGCACCGATGATGGCCACGACGGACATCGCGCTGAAGACCGACCCGGTCTACCTGGAGATCTCGAAGCGCTTCCACGAGAACCCCGACCAGTTCGCCGATGCGTTCGCCCGCGCCTGGTACAAGCTGCTCCACCGCGACATGGGCCCGGTGGTCCGGTACCTCGGACCGTGGGTGCCCGACGAGGAACTCCTGTGGCAGGACCCGGTCCCTGCGGTCGATCACGACCTCGTCGACGACGGCGATGTCGCCGCGCTCAAGGGCAAGATCGCCGATGCCGGACTGTCGGTGTCGCAGCTCGTGTCCACCGCGTGGGCGTCGGCATCGACGTACCGCGACACCGACAAGCGTGGTGGAGCCAACGGGGCCCGGATCCGGCTGTCGCCGCAGGCCGAATGGGACATCAACGTCACCTCCGGTGTGTCGCGCGTGGTGTCCGCGCTCGAGGGCATCCAGCAGGACTTCAACGGTTCGCAGTCGGGCGGCAAGGCGATCTCGCTGGCCGACCTGATCGTGCTCGCCGGCGGTGTCGGCGTGGAGCAGGCGGCGAAGGCGGCCGGCCACGACGTGCAGGTCCCGTTCACGCCGGGTCGCACCGATGCCAGCCAGGAGCAGACCGACGTCGACGCGTTCGCGGTGCTCGAGCCGACGGCCGACGGCTTCCGGAACTACCTCCAGAAGGGTCACGATCTCGCGGCGGAGCACCTGCTCCTCGACAAGGCGTTCCTGCTCTCGTTGACCGCCCCGGAGCTGACGGTCCTCGTCGGTGGCCTGCGCGTGCTCGGTGCGAACGCCGGCGAATCCACGCACGGCGTGCTCACCGATCGCCCAGGCACGTTGACGAACGACTTCTTCGTCAACCTGCTCGACATGGGCACCGAATGGGAGGCGACGTCGGAAACCGAGGACGAGTTCAAGGGTGTCGATCGCGGCTCCGGCGCCGCCCGCTGGACCGGTACCCGGGTGGACCTGATCTTCGGGGCGAACTCCGAGCTGCGGGCCCTCGCCGAGGTCTACGCCACCGACGACGCCGGACCGAAGTTCGTCGGCGATTTCGTCGCGGCCTGGACGAAGGTGATGAACCTCGACCGGTTCGACATCGCCTGACCCGGACCCAACCACCCGAAAATGGAGCAGGTGTCGCGCTGAGCGCGACACCTGCTCCATTTTCGGGCGCGGCGTGCACGCGGAGACGGACTACGTTCGCAGGACACCAGGGACCGAAAGGGGAATCCGTGCCTGGGTTCGAGCTGCGACCACTGAGTGCCGACCATCGCACCGCCGCCGAGACGTTCGCGGCCAGGATCCCGCACGGCGAGCGGGCCTTCATCGACCGCGCACTGCTCAGCCAGGTGTCGGTTGCCAGCTGGACGCAGCGGACGCCGGCCCGTCGCGTCGGTGCCTTCATCGGCGACGAGATGGTCGCCATCCTCACCGTCAACCCGGGCCAGGGCTGGATGAGCAAGGTCGGGCGAGGTTCGACTGGTGGTGCTGCCCGAAGCTCGGGGGCAGGGGATCGCCAGGGCGATGGCCGACCGGGCCGTGTCGCTGGCCGACGAGATGGAGCTGAACAAGCTGTACATCGAGGTGCTCGCCAGCCTCGAGCGCGTCATCGACATGTTCACTGCGCTCGGCTTCGAGCGGGAGGCGGTGCTCCGCGACCATGTGATCGACGGCGACGGCCGGCCGGGCGACCTCTGCATCCTCAGCCGCTTCGTGGAACGTTGAGACGTCTCTCGCGTCGACGGTCGCTCTCGTTCACGATGTATCGGCCTTGACCGCCGCGCCGCTCCGGCTGCGGGCGCGACGACGTCGCGTGCTGTGATGTTCCGCGTGGTGCGACGAGCGCGCCGGAAGGGAACCTCGATGACCGACACGACGAGTCGACTGACGGTCGAAGGACCGATCACGGGTGGCGATCACGGTTGGCCGTTCGGCCACCCGCTGTTCGACCTGGCCGAACGCGGCTACGTGGAGGAGGAGTTCTTCCTCTCGGGTGACGCGAACACGTACCGGCAGGTCGCCGGGCACCGAGTGGGGCCGCGACGGGCACTGGAGTGCCGAGCCGAACGGCACGGTGCCGTTCACGACACGCCTCCTGGTGTACCGGCCGGCCGATCCGGCGCGGTTCAACGGCACCGTCGTCGTGTCGTGGAACAACGTCACCGCCGGCTACGAGCTCTTCGGTGCCGAGAGCGCCGAGTTCCTCGACGGCGGCTACGCGGTCGTCGCGGCCACGGTGCAACGCGTCGGTGTCGACCGGGTTCCCGACCGACAGTCAGGGACTGGCGGCGTGGGATCCGGCGCGCTACGGCTCGCTGAGCATCCCGACCGACGACGCGTCGTACGACATCTTCACCCGCGTCGCCCGGGCCGTCGGGGCCGGCCGCGATCGCACGGGTGTCGACCCGCTCGCCGGCCTGGACGTGCAGCGGGTCATCGGCATGGGGGCGTCGCAGTCTGCCGCTCGGCTCGCCACCTACGTCAACGCCATCCATCCGCTCGAGCACGCGTTCGACGGCTACCTGCTGCAGATCTACTTCGGGGCGGGGACCGCGCTCGAGGTCGGCGACGCCATCGTGAACATCAACGCGCCGACCGCGCCGGGCACCGGATCGCGCGTCGGCCTGCGTGGCACCAACGTGATTCGCGACGACCTCGACGTGCCGGTGATGGTGGTCAACTCCGAGCTCGAAGCGATCGCCTGCTACGAGGTCCGCCAGCCCGACACCGACCGGTTCCGGTACTGGGAGTCGGCCGGGACGTGTCATGTGTCGATCCAGTCGATGGACGTGCGGGCGCCGAAGTACGAGCGCGAGTTCGGGACGCCGCAACCGGTCATGCAGCAGATGAACCGGATCGCCATCACGCCGCTCTACGACGCCGCGCTCCACCATCTCAACCGATGGGTCGGCGGCGGCGAACCACCTCCGGTCCAACCGCTTGATCGAGTTCGCCGGCGATCCACCACGGCCGGTGCGCGACGAACACGGCATCGCGGTCGGCGGCGTCCGGCTGCCGCAGGCCGACGTGCCGGTGGCGCAGAACAGCGCCATCCCGCTCGGCCAGGACATCTACAGCATGTTGTGGGGGTCGAGCCACCCGTTCGACCCGGCCAAGCTCGAAGCGCTGTACGGCGACGAGGAGACCTACGTCGCCCGGTTCACCGAGGCCGCCGAGCGCGCCGTCGCCGCGGGCGTGCTGCTGCCACGCGACGTCGCCCCGCTCGTCGAGGAAGCGCGCAGCGAGTACCGCCGGAACGCGACGGTGGCATCGTGAGGATCGGGCTCACCGGCGCGGCCGGCAACGCGGACGGCATCATCCGGCAGGCCGAGCGCGCCGAGGCCGAAGGCTTCAGTTCGCTGTGGTACCCCGGCCAGGTGCTGGGCGATGCGCTCGCGGCGATCACGATCGCCGGGCGGGCGACGTCGACGATCGAGTTGGGCACGGCGATCGTGCCGACGTACCTCTGTCACCCGGTGTTCCAGGCGAGCCGGACGGCCGCGGCCGCGATGGCCATCGGATCAGCAGGGCGCGTCACGCTCGGCGTCGGCCCGTCGCACGCACCGGTCATCGAGGCGCTCGGCATGTCGTACGCCACCCCCGGCCGGCACACCGAGGAGTACGTCCAGATCGTCACCCAACTCCTCCGCGGCGAGGCGGTGAACTTCAACGGCGACGAGTTCCGTGCCATGGCTGGTCCGCCGGCGCTGGTGGACGGCGCCCCGATTCCGGTGCTGGTCAGCGCGCTCGCGCCACGCCTGCTGCGGGTGGCCGGGCAGTACACGGACGGCACGATCCTGTGGCTCGGTAACGCCTCCGCGATCGACCGCCACATCGCGCCCCGGATCCGCAAGGCCGCAGCGGAAGCTGGGCGTCCTGAACCGAGGATCGTCGCCGGCCTACCCATCGCCGTCCACGACGACGTGGCAGAGGCGCGAGCAGCGGCGGCCGAACAGTTCGCGGTGTACGCGACGTTGCCCAACTACCTCCGTCTGCTCGAGGAGGGTGGCGTCAGCAGCCCCGCCGACGCGGCGATCGTCGGTGACGAGGCGAGCGTCACAGCGCAGATCGCCGAACTCTTCGACGCGGGAGTGACCGATTTCTGGGCCGCCCCGTACCCGGTCGGTGCGGACGGCTCAGCCTCGCGAGCGCGGACCGCGCTCTCTGCTCAAGGAACTCGCAACCAGCTGACGGGCCCAGCTGACGGGGTTCGGGTCAGCGGGCGCCGGGCCCGCGGATGGCCCGCATCTCGCGGACGTCGATCGGTTCGTCACACTCGCTGCACACGACGACCGCGTGCATGTCGTGATCACAAGCCGTGTGGTGCAGGATCAGCGGAGTGCCTTCGTCGCCGACGAGCCAGCGATCGCCCCACGCCGCCATGGCGGCGAGGATCGGGTACGCGTCGCGTCCCTTCGGGGTGAGCCGGTACTCGTAGCGGACCGGGTGCTGCTGGTACTCGACGCGCCGCAACACGTCGTCGTCGACGAGGGCGTTCAGGCGCATCGTCAGGATGTTGCGGCCGATGCCGAGCGCCTGCTGGAAGTCGTCGAAGCGCCGGGTGCCGAGGCAGGCCTCACGGATGATCAGCAGGTTCCAGTGGTCGCCGAGCACCGCCGCACTGCGGGCGATGGTGCAGGGCCACTCGGAGGTGTCGGTGCGCTTCATGACCGTCAGCCTAGACATCCGGGATCGATGGGTTGCATCATGGAATGCGATCAGCTCAGTTGTCACCCGGTCGTCATCGCAGACTGAGTTCCATTCTCCAACTCAATCAGTCTCCGGGGATGGGTATTCGTTCGACGAGCCATTCGATCGGCGCGCGATCGACGACGAAACCCAGCGCGGCGGCCACGAACCCCGGAATCGCGTCGCGATCGTTGGCGTCGTCGATCGCGCGATGTGCGCCGTCGCGCAACGCCTGCTCCATGGTGTCGTGGTCCCACGTCACGTCGTCGAACGAGCTGTTCGGGTCGAGCGACAGGACGAGCCGTTCGCGCGTCGTGCCGAGTTCGCAGGCGGCACCGTTGAGGGCCGACAGGGCGATGCGTTGGACCGAGGCGTCCAGGCCGTCGCCCGGGAACTGATCGGGTTCGGCGGTACATGGATCTTCCGCGACGAACTCGCCGGTGTCGGCGCCGCTCGACACCGTCACGGCGACCAGGCCGAGCGCGACGACTCCGATGCCGCCGAGCCCGACCGCCGACCAGCGGCGTCGTGTCGGCGACCACCGTCGTTCCGAAGGTGGCCGGCGCCGGGCGACGTACCACGCCGGGATGGCGGCGAGCGCGGCGAGCACCGCGGCGATCATGAAGGCCGGACGGAACGCACGGGTCACGGCCTCGGTCACCGTGTCCATCAGTTCGTCGCGGGCGCCGGCCATCGCGTTGCCGTCGTCGGCACCACGCTCGTCGAACTCGGCGGCGAGGTCGGGCACCTGCCCTCGCGGCGCCTCCTCGATCGCCGTGCGCAATGCCCACGTCACCGGGACCTTGTCGAACAACGGCAGGTCGGTGAGCAGCATCGTCTGCGTCGCACCCAACGTCGCCCGTTCGATGCCGGCCGTGAGGCTCGACGACAACACCGGAGCGATCAACGCCAACCCGAGCACGAGGCCGGCGTGGCGGGCGCCGATCGTGACCGCGCCGGCACGGACCGGCGGCTCGTCGGCCGGCACGGACGGCGCCGTCGAGCACCTCGTGCACCAGGTCGAACCCCGCCCCGCAGATCGCGAACGCCGCCGCCGCCACGACCGGCGCGGCGCCGGGCACGAACGCCAGCACGACGAGCCCGGCGGCGAGCAGCAGGGCACCGCCGACCGCCAGGGCGACACCGGGCGCCGGTTGCACGAGGCGGCCGAGGAGCATGCCGAGCGGGAGGGCACTGACGAGCAGCGCCGACTGCAACGGGTCGTACCGCCACACCTCGATCGCCATGAGCACGCCGAGGAACAACGCGGCGACGAGCGCTGCGAACACGAGCGCGAACCCGACGTTGGCGACCGTCACGTCGATGCGCGGAGTCGTGTGGTCCCGGTCACCGGCCGGGTCGCGGCGGACCCTCGCTCGCTCGTCGGCGGCCACCGCCAACGCGCCGGCGACGATCGGCGCCTGGACGAGGAAGATCGCGCGCCACGAGAACAGTTCGGTCAACACGCCGCCGAGCGCCGGGCCCATCGCCGCCCCGACCGCAGCGGCGAGCGCCCACCACCGACGCCCGCGTCCCGGGCCGGGGACGAGCGCGACGAGCACCGGCAACGAGCCGGCGAGGAGCAGAGCAGCGCCGACCCCTTGGGCGGCGCGCGCGGCGAGCAACATCGTGAGGCCGGTCGCCAGCCCGGCCACCAGCGAGGCCGCGGTGAACACGGCGGCGCCGGCGACGACGAGGTGGAGTGGTCGGACGCGGCGGTGCAGCACGGCGACCGGGACGGAAGCGATCGCGACGGCGAGGGCGTAGGTCGTCAACACCCAGGACACGCCGACGATCGTCGTGTCGAACTCGCCGTAGAGATCGGGGAGAGCGAGCGCCACCACCGATGCGTCGGCGAAGGCCAGGGCGACCGCGCCGACGAGCAGGGCCACCACGATGCGTTGCCGGACGGTCACCGTCGACAACGTAGCGACCGATCGATGTCGGCTCGGTTCGGGATGACGCAACCAATGGTTGCGTTGCGGTCGTCGTTGCGGTACCATCATCTGCAACCAAACGTTGCAGGAGGATCAGTCATGGAGTTCGGAACCATCGAGCGCGAGATCTACGTCGAGGCGTCGCCCGAGGTCGTCTTCGAGGTGGTGAGCAGCCCCGAGCACCTCCAGCAGTGGTGGCCCGACGAGGCGCACTACGAGCCGGTGCCCGGGTCGACGGGCGAGATCGTCTTCGGCGAGCCGCGGTGCCGGCGCGGGCGGTGGTCCCGTTCACCGTCGTCGAGGCGCAGCCGCCGCGGACGTTCTCGTTCCGCTGGACGCATCCGGTCGGCGAGTCGCCGGCGGCGGGCAACTCGCTGCTCGTCACCTTCGATCTCACGCCGTCGGGCGGCGGGCACGCTGCTGAAGATGACCGAGACCGGCTTCCGCGAGATGGGCTGGGAGGTCGCCGTCCTCGAGCAGCAGTACCACGAGCACGTCACCGGCTGGGACTTCTACCTGCCGCGGCTCGTGCCGTACGTCGCGACGCTGGCGGTGCGGCCGTGAGCGACGGCCGTCGCGGAGCGGATCGACGACGACCTCTGGTCGGCGATCGGCGACCCGACCCGGCGACGGATCGCTCGACCTGCTGCTCGCCGACGGCGACGGCACGGCCACCACGCTGAGCGAGCAGCTGCCGGTGACCCGGCAGGCGGTGGCGAAGCACCTCGACGTCCTCGACCGGGTCGGCCTGGTCCGCGGCGACGCCGGTCGGCAGGGAGAAGCGCTACCGCGTCGACGATGCGCAGCTGGCCCGCGCCGTCGCGCAGCTCGCCTCGGTCGGCTCGGCCTGGGACGCCCGGCTGCAGCGGATCAAGCAGATCGCCGAGGCGATCGAACGCAGCAAGAACGCCTGAACGGCGTCACCACTTCACGAATCACCACAAACAAAGGAGAAGACAATGGTTGACATTCTGCACCGGGTCGGGGTCGAGACCCCGTCGCCGGAGAAGGTCTACGAGGCGCTCACGACGGTCGACGGTCTCGCCGGCTGGTGGACCGACGACACGACGGGCGAGCGCCGACGTCGGCGGCGTGCTCGAGTTCCGGTTCCCGCCCGGCGGCTTCGACATGGAGGTCGTCGAGCAGCGGCCCGGCGAGCGCGTGGCGTGGAAGGTCGTCGACGGCCCCGAGGAGTGGGTCGGCACGACGGTCGACTGGGAACTCCGTCAGGACGACGACATACGATCGTCCTGTTCAAGCACGAGGGCTGGAAGGAGCCGGTGGAGTTCATGCACCACTGCAGCACCAAGTGGGCGACCTACCTGATGAGCCTGAAGTCGCTCGTCGAGACCGGCACCGGTGCGCCCTCGCCGCGCGACGTGCGCATCGCCTTCCCCGACTGACCGGAACGACCTTGCGATGAGCGAACGGCCCACCCCTCGGGCCGTTCGCTCATCGCTGGGCGGGGTCAGTCGGGTTCGGCGATGTCGCCGTCGTCGTCGATCTGGTCGAGCAGGTCGCTGTCGACGAGCACGTCCGGTTCGACGAGGCGCAACGGCTGGTCCGGGTCGTCCTCGAGTTCCGAGACCTCGCGATCCGCTCGGTCGGCGAACGACTCGTCGGTGACATCGGCGTCGGCGAACGGCAAACCCACTGGAAGGTCGGGCGAATCGTCGAACGAACCCACCTCGTCGCTGTTCGTCACGTCAGTGCCGACGATCTCCTCGTCGACGCTCTCGGCTGTGTCCTGCTCGTCACTCATGGTGTCAGTTGTACCCGATCAGGCGTAGATGATCTCGAAGGTGGTGGCCAGTCCGACACCGAAGTCGGCGCCGGCCGCCTCGGCCGCGGCCCGCAGGAAGCCGTCCGGCGAGCCCGTGTCGCCACCGAGGTTCTCGAGGTACGTGCGGTGCTCGGCCAGCGAGCGGACGCCGACATCGAACGTGTCGGTGGTGTCGATGGCATGTGTCGGCTCGGGGCTGGCGTTGAACGCCACGAGCCGGACGCCGTCCCACGGGTCGCCACGATCGGCGAACACCCACGGGTTGGCCGCGTCGCGCACCGCATCGAGCAGGGCGCGACCGACGGCGCGGTGGTCGGCGTGGTTCCAGCTCGACGGCCCCCACGAATCACGGAAGTTGATCGACACGACGACCTCAGGTCGGTGACGACGGATCTCGGCGGCGAGATCGCCGCGCAGTTCCAAACCCTCGACGATCGTGCCGTCGGCCCACCCGAGGAACGTCACGTCGTCCACCCCCACGACGGCGCAGCTCGCCTCCTGCTCGCGCCGTCGCACCGGACCGGCCTCGGCAGGGTCCATCGACGCAATTCCCGCCTCGCCGTCCGACACGAGGACGTAGGCGAACTGTTTGCCCTGCTGTGTCCATCGAGCGACGGCGGCGGCCGCCCCGTACTCCATGTCGTCGGGATGCGCGACGACGGCGAGTCCGCGCTCCCAATCCTCCGGAAACACCTCGAGTGCCATGTCAGGTGAACATAGTCACCGTTCGAGGATCAGCGGCCCGTGAAGGTTGCGGCGCGTCGCTCGACGAACGACGCGATGCCCTCCTGGAAGTCCTCGGTGGCCTGGACCGCCCGCTCCATCGTCGGGATCGCGGCGATGGAGGCGAGCTCGTTGTCGTCAAGTGCCACACGAGCGTTGGCGATCGTGTGCCGCAGCGCGGAGGGCGAGCACTGCAACATCGCTCGTGCCAGTTCGATCGCTCGGTCGCGCTGTGCGCCCGGCTCGACGACCTCCTGCACGAGTCCGATCCGGTAGGCCTCGTCTGCTCCGAACTCGTCGGCGAGGAGCAGGTGGTACATCGCGTTGCCCCACCCGGCGCGCTGGACGTAGCGCACGGTCGCGCCGCCGAGCGGGGCGAGGCCGCGCTTGGGTTCCAGCTGGCACATCCGCAGGTCGGAGGCCGCCACGACGATGTCGCCGCCGAGGGCGATCTCGATGCCGATCGTGAACGTGATGCCCTGCACCGCGGTGATCCGGGGTTTGGTCAACCGTCGACCGAGGCTGAACGGGTCGACCGGCTCCGACGTCTGGGCGGCCTTGCGGCTCGGCGGCGGTGCGCCGCGCGTCATCGCTGAAGAACAAGGGCATCTCCAGCCCGGCCGTCGTGTGGTCGCCGGCGAACGTGAGCACGCCGACGAAGAGGTCCGGGTCGTCGTCGAGGAGGGTGAGCGCGTCCTGCAGCTCGTCCATGATCTTCGGGGTGAAGGCGTTCTTCTTCTCGACGCGGTCGACCGTGATGACCAGGATGTGGTCGTCGACGATCTCGGAGCGGACCTCGCCGTGGGGATGCCGATCGCGTTCGGCTGTTGTATTGGATTCCATCATGGAACTAAGGTAACCCGAAATCGGGGGTCACTCCCAGCAGTCGAATCGAGCAGCAAGGGGAATCATGGACATCACGGGATCGGTCGCCCTGGTCACCGGAGCGAACCGCGGGTTCGGCAAGTCGCTGTGCGCGTCGTTGCTCGAGCGGGGAGCGGCGAAGGTCTACGCCGGCGCACGCGACATCTCCTCGGTCACGATGGACGGCGTCGAGCCGATCCTGCTCGACATCACCTCCACGGCCGACATCGAGGCTGCCGCCCTGAGGTGTGGCGACGTGACACTGCTCGTCAACAACGCGGGGATCGGCACCGGCACGTCAGCCCTGGCTGACAACGCCGCCGAGATGGCCCAACGCGAGTTCGACACCAACGTCCTCGGCCCGCTCGCCATGACCCAGGCGTTCGCTCCGATCCTCGGCGCCAACGGTGGCGGGGCGATCGTCAACGTCCTGTCGGTGCTCGCCTGGTTCAGCGCACCGAGATCGGCGCTGTACTGCGCGGCGAAGGCGGCCTCGTGGTCGCTCACGAACTCGGTCCGCCTCGAACTGCATCCGCAGCACACCCAGGTGCTGGCGCTGTTCGTCGGCTTCATGGACACCGACATGACCGCTGCCCTCGACGTGCCGAAGTCGTCGCCCGACGACGTTGCCGCGCAGGTGATGGACGGGCTCGAAGCCGGCGCGTTCGAGGTGATGGCCGACGAGGTCAGCCGAAGCGTTCGGGCAGCACTGTCCGGCGACCTGGCCGCGCTCTACCCTGTGCTCGCCGCAGCGCCGGTCCGATGAAGTACGCCGACTGCCCGACCGTGCAGGTGTCGACCGACATCGCGGCGACGCCGGCCGTGGTGTGGGACCTCGTGTCCGACATCGGGCTGTCGTCGCGGTTCTCGACCGAGGTGAGCGGCGCCGACTGGCTCGACGGGCACGACGGGCCGGCACTCGGCGCCCGCTTCGCCGGCCACAGCGCGCACGACGCCATCGGTGAGTGGACGACGACGTGCATCGTCACCGGCTTCGAGCACGAGCGCACGTTCGAGTGGAGCGTGATCGGACGCGACGACGACGTGTCGTCGATCTGGCGCTACACGATCGACGACCTCGGCGACGGCACGGTCCGGTTGGACCACTGGTTCCAGATGGGTCCCGGCCGTGGCGGTCTGAACTACGCGATCGAGGCGATGCCCGACAAGGAGGAGCGCATCGTCGCCCGCCGTCTCGACGAGCACCGGGCCAACATGGAGCGAGTCGTCGCCGGGCGTGAAGGAACTCGCCGAGTCGGGCGGGCGCACGTCATGACGCTCAGGATCGGGCTGTCGGTCGACCCGGCGATGCCGCGCTTCCTCGAACTCGCCCGGGAGGCCGAACGCATCGGCGTCGACTCGGTCTGGGTGGCGGAGTACTGGGCGTACGACGCGTTCACGCCGCTCGCGGCGATCGCCGCGGTCACCGAACGGCTCCGGCTCGCCACCGGGATCGCCCAGCTCGGCGCGCGCACGCCGGCGATGCTGGCGATGACCGCGCAGGGGGTCCAGACAGTTGTCCGACGGGCGACTGATCCTCGGGATCGGTGCGAGCGGGCCGCAGGTGATGGAGGGCTGGCACGGCGTGCCGTTCGACCGTCCGGTGCAGCGCACCCGCGAGACGATCGAGATCGTGCGGATGATCACCGCGGGGGAGCGGCTCGCCTACGACGGCAGCGGTCCACCAGCTCCCGCTCCCCGGCGGCGCCGGCAAGGCGATCCGCTCGCGAGCCGAGACGGCACCGATCCCGGTGTACGTCGCGTCGCTCGGGCCGGCCAACCTCGCGCCTCACCGGCGAACTCGCCGACGGCTGGATCGGCAACTCGTTCTTCCCGGCGACGGCCGACGCGTTCTTCGACCCGATCCGCGAGGGTGCGGCGCGCGGCGGGGCGGTCGCTCGACGACGTCGACCGCGTCGTCGCCGTGGGCCTCGAACTCACCGACGACGACCCTGCTGCGATCGCTGCGGCCGGCCGGCGCCATGCCGACGGCTACGCGTTCACGTTCGGCGCGATGGGCTCGGGCACGAAGAACTTCTACAACGACGCCTTCGCCCGCCAGGGCTATCGCCGACGACGTGGCCGAGGTGCAGCGCCTCTGGGCGGCGGGCGACCGCGAGGCCGCCGCGGCGCGGGTGCCCGGTCGAGATCGGCCTCGGCACGAACCTCGTCGGGCCACCCGACGCTGATCCACGGACCGACTCGTCGACTACGAGCGCAGCGGGGTCACCACCTTGCGCGTCGGCGTCGACGGCACCTTCGACGAGAAGATCGCCGACCTCGAAACGCTGCTCGCCCTCGCCGCACGCGCCGGCGAGCAGATCGCCACCGAACGACCGACCACCCCCGAAGGAGCATCCGCATGACCATTCTCGACGACACCGCGACCGACACCGGCGGCCGACGCACCGAGCCGGACACATCGGCCCGGACGAATCGGCCTGGCACAAGTCGGCGTGCATCCTGTGCGAGTGCAACTGCGGCGTCGAGATCCGACTCGGACCCGACGGCCGCACGTTCGATCGGGTCCGTGGCGACAAGGACCACCCGGCGTCGCAGGGGTACACGTGCGAGAAGGCGCTGCGGCTCGACCACTACCAGAACGGCCGTGGGGAACGGGTGCTGAACCCGCTGCGCCGCCGCGCCGACGGCACGTTCGAGGAGGTCGACTGGGACACCGCGGCGAGGGAGGTGGCCGAGCGTCTCGGCGCGGTCCGTGACGAGTTCGGCGGCGACAAGATCCTCTACTACGGCGGTGGCGGCCAGGGCAACCACCTCGGTGGGGCCTACGGCGCCGCGCTGCACAAGGGGTTCGGCGGCCGGTTCCGCAGCAGCGCCATCGCCCAGGAGAAGAGCGGCGAGATCTGGGTCAACGGCGCCATGTTCGGCAACGCCGTGCGCGGCGAGTTCGACGAGTGCGAGGTGGCGTTCTTCGTCGGCAAGAACCCGTGGATGAGCCACGGCATCCCGCACGCCCGCACGACGCTCAAGGCGATCGCCAACGACGAGGACCGCTCGATGGTGGTGATCGATCCGCGGGTCACCGAGACGGCCGAGCTCGCCGACTTCCACCTCCAGGTCAGGCCCGGCCGCGACGCGTGGCTGCTGGCAGCGATGGTGGCGATCATCGTCCAGGAGCGGCTGACCGCCGACGCGTGGCTGGGCGAGCACGCCATCGGGTCTCGACGCCGTCAACGATCGCTTCTCCACCATCGATGTCGCCGAGTACTGCGCGATCTCCGGTGTCGACGAGGATCTCGTCCGGCGAGCCACCCGACGTCTCGCCCGCGCGTCGAGCGTCGCGGCGTTCGAGGACCTCGGCATCCAGATGAACCGCCACTCGACGCTCGTGAGCTACCTCGAGAAGCTGGTGTGGACGCTGACCGGCAACTTCGCCAACCACGGCGGCCAGCAGATCCCCTCCACGATGGTGCCGCTCGTGAAGGCGTTCTCCGCCGAGCTCGATGCCGAGCGTGCCCCGCGCACGCCGGTCGCCGGCGAGCGGATGTTCGGCGGGCTCGTGCCGTGCAACGTGATCCCCGAGGAGATCCTCACCGATCATCCCGACCGCTACCGGGCGTTGATCGTCGAGTCGGGCAACCCGGCCCACTCGGTGGCCGACAGCGCCCGCATGCGCGAGGCGTTGCAGGCGCTCGACTTCGTGCTCGTGATCGACGTGTTCATGACCGAGACGGCGCGCCTGGCCGACTACGTGCTGCCGGCGACCACGCAGTTCGAGAAGTTCGAGGCGACGTTCTTCAACTTCGAGTTCCCGAAGAACGTGTTCCACCTCCGCCGCCCGATCGTCGAGCCTCCGGACGGCCCGCTCGCCGAGCCCGAGATCCACGCCCGGATCCTCGAGGCCGCCGGCATGATCACCGACGCCGACATCGAGCCCGCTGCGCGCCGCCGCCGAGCGCGGCCGCGGCGAGTTCGCCGCGGCGTTCGTCGCCGCCGTCGCCGCCAAGCCGTCCCTCGGGCCGGTCGCGTCGGTCCTGCTGTACCGCACGCTCGGCCCGACCCTGCCGCACGGTGCGGCGGCCGCCGCCGCGCTGTGGGCGGCCGCGCAGCGCTGCGCGCAGATGAACCCGACCGGTGTGGAGCGCGCCGGCTTCGGCACCGGCCCGGAAGCGGCCGACCGGCTGTTCGACGCGATCCTCGGCAGCCCGTCGGGGGTGGTGATCACCGACGACGAGCCGGACGCCACGTGGCGACGCCTCGCCACACCCGACCGCATGGTGCATCTCGACATGCCCGAGCTGCTGGCCGAGCTCGACGAGCTCGGCGACCCGCCCGGTACGAGCGAGGAGTGGCCGTTCCTGCTGTCGGCCGGGGAGCGCCGCTCGTTCACCGCCAACACGATCTTCCGCGACCCGGCGTGGCGCAAGCGCGCCGGGCAGGACGCGCTGCGCATCGCCACCGACGATGCGGAACGCCTCGGGTTGTCCGACGGCGATCGCGTCCGCATCGTGACGGAACGGGGTGAGTCGACGATCGACGTGGTCGTCGACGCCGGGATGCACCCCGGCCACCTCGCCCTGCCCAACGGCACCGGCACCGATCGGCTCGACGACGGCGAGCGCGTGGTCGACGGCGTCGCGCCGAACGAGCTGACCGGCTCGTTCCATCGCGACCGGTTCGCCGGCACGCCGTGGCACAAGAGCGTGCCCGCCCGGCTCGAACGCGCGAGCTGAGTCCCGTCAGCCCTCGCCGCGCTGGCGGACGACGCGGTTGGCGACTCGCCAGCCGGCGGCGGTCCGCACGACGTCGTCGTAGTAGGCGGCCGTCCCGGCGGTGCCGCCGTCGAGCAGGGCGAGGATGCGGAAATGGAGCTGCACCTCGCCCGTCGGTGTCTCGTCGACGGAGATGTTCGTCATCAGGTGAGCCCGGGGATGATGGGCGTACCGATCCATGAACTCCTTGATCGCGGCGAGCCCCTCGAGTCGCCGGCCGCCGACGGCAGTGAGGTCGAAGACGGCATCCGGCGTGAAGATCTCGTCGAGGCGCTCCCAGGCTCGATCGTCGATGGCGTCGCCGTAGCGGGCGGGGAGTTCGTGGAGTTCGAGGCGATCGGCGAGTTCCATCGGAGGCTTCCTTGTCTCTGATCCGTGTCAGCGGTGGCGGAGGGCTGCGAACGCGCGGAGCTCGCGTGCCACGTCGGGCCCGGTCGGTGTGTAGATGACCTCCCGGAAGCCGGCGTCGCCGAGGCGGCCGACGCGGCGAGCCATGCGGTCCGCGATCGCCGACCATCGTGGCGATGTCGATGTGTTCGAGCAGTGGCCGATCGCGTGCGGTGAGGTGGGTGACGTGGCCCTCGAAGGTGAGCAGATGGCGTTCGTCTTCCGGTGCCAGCGCTTCGAGCGCCTCGCGCCACTGCTGCCCGCCGGGAAGCGCGTCGACGGCGTCGGCGCCACCGGTGGCGTAAGCGTTGTGCCAGTCGACGACCCGCCATGGTCCGAGCGCTTCACGAACACGGTCGGAGGTCGGCTCCTCGTCCGGGTCGAGCACGGTGCCGGAGATGATCATCGCCGCGGGCAGCGACGGGTGCGGCGGCCCGATGATGCCGTCGGCGACGTCGGCCGCGAGTTCGAGCCCGCGGGGTCCGAACACGCTGAGCCAGATGGGCACCTCGATCGGTCGGGGTGTGGTGAGGCCATCGGCGTGGAGCATGCGAACAGCTGCGCCGTCGACGACCGCCGTGTCGCCGGCGAGCAGCGGCTCGGAGCGCGGTGACGTAGTCGCCGAGGGCGGCCATCGTCATCGGGCGTTTGCCGGCTGCGAATCGGGCGGTGAACCCGGTCCCGAAGCAGGCTCGGAAGCGTCCGTTCGAGATGCGGGCGACGGTGGCGATCGACGAAGCCATGGTGAGCACCGATCGCTGCGCGGGGATCAGCACGGCGGTCGCGAACTCGATCGTCCGTGTGCGTTCCGCAGCGAGCGCGAGGTGCACGAACGGGTCCTCCCACAGCGGAGCGGAGTCGTAGATCCACACGCGGGCGTAGCCCAGTTCCTCGGCGAGCACGGCGAGGTCGGCGAACGCCGGGCTGGGCGGGAGGCCGCACGACAGCTCTGGACCCGGCGCGGCTGTCACGGCTGCGGCTCGTGGATCCGGTCCAGTCGGGCGCCGGCCGAGTCGATGACCTTGGGCTGGTGCCAGATCTCGACGCACATCGCCACCATGATCGTCGAATGCACGATCTGGAGGAGCCGGGTCGCATCGTCGGGCAGGTCGTCGATCGGGTACTGGTCGCAGTGCGCCAGTGCATCCTGGATCCGTGGGAACGCGGCGTCGTAGAAGGCCTGCATGTCGTCCATCGAACTGGCCATCCGCATCGCGAAGCGTTCGGGCTCGGTGGCCAGGCACCACCGCGCGGCGAACGGTTCGAGATCACCGAACTCGGGCGGAAGCAGCGTGTCAGGCATGCGTTGCCGTCCGTTCGTCTCGATACGCCCCGACCCACTCGCCGACTGCCTGGTGCAGGTGACGGACGAGGATCTCCTGGTCGTTGAGCGGGAAGCGCTTGCCGGCAGCGGCGGGTGACTCGAGCGCCTGCTGCGTGCCCTCGAGCGTTCCGGCGTCCTGCAACGCGAACTCCTTGAACATCACGACCGCGCACTCGCGTGCCGCACGGTCGCTGGCGTTCCTCGACGGAGCGAAGAACAGGGTCCCCTCGAAGCGGTGCGTGTTGTGCGACGTGGGCCAGTACCGGTACGTCAGATACCAGCCGGTCTCCCAGATCAGGATCTCCAGGTTGGGGAACACCTGGTAGTTGGCGATCTGCCAGTGGTCGATCCCACCCGGATTCACGCCGGGCAACTCGCCATCCAGCAGTCGATCCGCGGGCAGATCACTCCTGAGGTCAGGTTCGTCCCATGGGCCGAAGAGACCGCTGCGGGTCGCCAGCTCGATCGGGTACTGGTAGTCGGCCGGCCACTTGCGGCGCGGCGCGCCCGCGGTGCTCACCATCCGGTGCGGTCCGTCGAGCTGGTAGTGCGGTGCTTCGAAGCCCATGCTCAGCGTCATCGCCCTGGCCGGCGGCGTCGCCTCCTGCGGGTGCAGGATCGGCACGTGGTAGTACTCCTGGAACGCGTCGGCGAAGACCTTCCAGTTGCAGGCGATGTCGGCGGTGAAGTCGTAGCGCTCGGTCAGTCGGTCGAACGGGTAACCGTCGAGCGCGGTGACCATCGGTCCGAGGAACTCGTGCAGCGCCTGCGGCGGCTCGTCAGCCAGGTTGACGAAGATGAACCCCGCCCAGACCTCGCAGTGGACGGGACTCAGCGAGTGGTCGGCCTTGTCGAAGTCGAAGAACTCGGACTCCTGTTGCACGAACGTGCACGCACCCTGGAGGTCGTATCGCCACCCGTGGTACCGACACGAGAACGCGCGGGTCGATCCGCTGGTGGTGGCGAACGGTGAATCGGTCCACACGAGTTTGTTGCCGCGGTGCTGGCACAGGTTGTGGAACGCTCGCACCCGTCCCTCGAGGTCGCGGACGACGATGATCGAGGTCTTGGCGACGGCGATCTCACGCGTGACGTAGCTGCCGTTGCGGGGGACGTCTTCGACCCGGCCGACGTTGAGCCATGCCCGCTCGAACACCGCCCGACGCTCGTCCTCGTAGAACTCGGGTGAAACACAGTCCTCGTACGACACGGGTCCCGTGCCGAGGTTCCGGTAGTGCTCGGTCCACGAGCCTTCGTCCGGCTTCGGATATTGCGGCATCAGGTGTTCCGTCCGCCGTTGACGCCCAGTACCTGACCGGTGACGTAGCCGGCCTCGTCGCGGCACAGGAACGAGCACATTGCCGCGATGTCTTCCGGTCGGCCGGCACGGCGTACGGGAGTCGACCTCGCGTGATCGCTCGATGTCGCCTCCGAGCAAACCCTTGGCTTCCGAGTCGCGCAGCATCGGGGTGTCGACGAAGCCCGGCGGGATCGTGTTCACCGTGATCCCCTTCGGGCCGAACTCGAGGGCGAGCGATTTCGTCAATCCGATCACCGCGGACTTGGCTGCGACGTAGGGCGCCATGAACGGCTGGCCGCTGTGAGCACTCGACGACGAGATGTTCACGACACGCCCCCAACCCTCCTCGATCATTCCCGGGATCACCACCTGGCAGCAATGGAACGTTCCGGTGAGGTTCACATCGAGGACGCGCTCCCAGTCCTCGACGTCGATCGTACAGGAACCGCTCCGTCCACGGCAGCCCCGCGTTGTTCACGAGGATGGTCGGGCGCCCGAGGCGTTCGTTGACCTCGGCGACGCCGCGTTCGATTCCGGCACGATCGGTGACATCGATCGCGAGACCCAACGCCTTGCCGCCGGTCGCCTCGATCGATGCGGCAGCCTCGGCGGCGCCGTCAGCATTCCGGTCGAACACGGCGACGGCGTTCCCGTCCGATGCGAGCCGCTGGGCGATCGCCAGGCCGATGCCGGAGGCTCCGCCGGTCACGATGGCGACGCGACTCACCGGAGTCTCCGGGTTGACATGCTCGTGGTCATCGTTCGTCCTCATGTGGGTCGCGAGGCGACGCGCACCGGGACGTTCTGGTACCCGGCGACGTTGGACATCTGCACCCGACGAAGTCCCGACTCGTCGACTTCGAACCGAGGCCAGCGCTTGATGAACTCCTCGATCGCGATGCGGCTCTCCATCCGGGCCAACGCCGCTCCGAGGCAGCTGTGCACACCGTGGCCGAACCCGATGGCGACACTCGACGGACGATCGATGTCGAAGTCATCGGGTCGGTCGAACATCCGCGGATCGCGGGTGGCCGCGCCGGTGATGAGCAGCACCGGGAACCCGGCGGGGATCGTTCCGCCCTCGAAGGTGCGTTCCTCCACGGAGTATCGGCCCTGGTACTGCGACGGCGGGAGCAGGCGGAGGATCTCCTCCACCGCCTTGGGGATCGAGGCGGGATCCTCGACGACACGCTGCCACTGGCCGGGATTGCGGTGGAACAGCACGATGGCGTTGCCGATCAGCTTCGTCACGGTCTCGGCGCCGGCGCCGCCGAGCAGGCCGGCGAACCCGATGATCTCCAGATCGGTCAGGGTCGCCGAATTGCCATCGTCGCGTTGAATCGTCGCCTGCGTCAGGCGACTGAGCATGTCGTCGTCCGGATTCCGACGCTTCTCGGCCACTAACGCCGTGTAGTACTCGGTCAGCGCGATCATGGCTTCGATCCCGTCGTGGTCCGGGTACATCGAGCCCGGATCCCGGTGCAGGCTGCGATCCTGCCATTCGCGGAGTTGCTGGCGATCGGCCTTCGGCACGCCGAGCATCCGGGCGATGATCTCCATCGGGAACGGCGCCGAGAAGTCGGCGACCACGTCGAATTCGTCGCGATCTTCGAGCGTCGAGAGGAACGACACGATGACCTCGCGCACCATCGGCTCGACTGCGGTCATGGCACGCGGCGTGAACACCCGGCTCACGAGCGCGCGCAGCACGTCGTGCTCCGGGGGATCCATCATGATGATCATCCGGCGGTGGCGCAGCATCTCGGGGTCAGTGCTCAGCGAGGCGAGGTCCACACCGTGGGAACTGCTGAAGCCCTGCCAGTCGCGGTGAGCCGTCACGACGTCGTCGAACCGCGACAGGGCGTAGAAGCCGTAGCGCTCCGAGAAGTAGACGGGTGCCTCGTCACGGAGACGCCGGTAGACGTCGCTCGGGTCGTTGAAGTACTCGTCGGAGAACGGATCGAACTCGACGGTCGCCGATGTCATGGTGCCTCCACTGCTGCCGTGTCAGCCAGGTCGATGGTCGGCGAACGTCGCCGCTCCCGGCTCGAGGGCCACGCCCGCGGCGTTCGCCGTGAAGCTGATGGCGTGGTACCAGCCGCAGAGCATGTAGATGTCGAGGAGTTGGTGGTCGGCGAATTCGGCACGGAGCTCATCATGGAGCGCGTCGTCGATCGTGGCGTTGTCGTGGAGCGCGTCGGCGGTTCGGATGAGCAGTCGGTCGCGTTCGTCGGTCCAGCACGGGTCGTGTGCGCCGCCGTGGGTGATCGACGCGATCTGCTCGGGGACGAGGCCGGCCCGCTCGGCGAAGAACGCGATGTGCACGCCCCACTCGTACTCACATCCGCACCGAGCGCACGTCCGATCGATCAGGATCTCTCGATCACGAAACGACACGCTCAGATCGCGGCTGAGTTCGTACGCCCCCCACGTTCCCATCGCCTCGGTCATCGGCAGGTTCTTGGCGAACGTCCTGAACAGCAGGATCGGGTCGACGCCAGGGGGCATCATCTTCCCGAGTTGCTCGCCGGTGTCGTGGTCGTACGGCGGGTCGAGGGGCTGGATCCTGGCCATGGGTCGCTGTTCCTGACGTCGTGGTCCTAGATCGCCGGTTCGACGACACAGTCGAGTGTCGACGCGCCGCTGTCGGGGACACGCGGTTGTCGCCACGCCTCGATCGGGAAGGAGATGTTGATGAGCGAGTAGGTGAGCTGCAGCAGGCGGGTGGCGTCGTCGGGGAGATCGTCGAGCGGGAGCTGCTCGAGATAGGCGGCGGCATCTTCGAGGCGGGGGAAGGCGGCGTCGTAGAACGCCTGCAGTTCCTCGAACGTGCTGGCGAGGCGTTTGGCGTACCGTTCGGGTTCGGTCGGCAACGCCCAGTCGGCCCAGGGTTCGAGATCGGCGAACGCGGGAGGCAGCTGGTTCGTCACGGCGGTCACCCTGCCACCGGTTCGACGTGGAGCCGGTGGGCGCGTCGCGTTCCTGCTGGTAGCGAGCCACGTAGTCGCCGGCGGTCTGGTGCAGGTGGCGGAGCATGATCTCCTGGTCGTTGAGCGGGAACTCGGTGACGGCTCGTGACTCGAGCATCCGTTGGGTCGCCTCGAGGGTGTTGCAGTCCTGGAGCCCGAACTCCTTGAACGTCACCGCGGCCAGTTCCTGGCGCATGCGCTCCCGCGCGTTCGCCGGTGGCACGAAGTACAGGGTGCCTTCGAAGGTGTGGCGGTTGTACGCCGTCGGCCAGTAGTGATAGGTGAGGTACCAGCCCGGCGCCCACACCACGATCATGAAGTTGGGGAAGAACACGAACGAGTCGAGTCCCCATGACTTGTGGCCCGACGGGTTGATCCCGGCGGGCAGGGGATCGAGGCCGGGGATGTCGGGCCGGTCCCAGGCGCCGAAGTTGCCGCTGCGCAGGACCCGCTCGATGGGCTTGACCATGCTCGGATCCTTCGGCGGGGCCATGCCACCCCACGTCGACTGCATCCCGTGCGGTCCGTCCATGTCGTAGTGCAGCCCCTCGTAGCCGTAGCCGGAGAGCTTGCGCGCTTCCTCCTCGGTGTACTGCTTCGAGTGCAGGACGGGGGCGTGGTAGAACTCGGCGAACGCGTCGATGTACAGCTTCCAGTTGGCGTGCACGTCGGCGCGGTACTTGTGGACCTGGGTCATGGCGCCGAAGGGGTAGCCGTCGAGGCCGGCGGCGAACGCACCGAGATAGTCGCGCAGTGGTTGCGGCGTCGCCTTGTCGAGGTTGACGAAGATGAATCCTTCCCACACGTCGAGGTGGACCGGCACGAGGCCGTAGTCGGCCTTGTCGAAGTCGAAGAACTCGCTCTCCTGTTGCACGAACGTGCAGGCGCCGTCGGTTCCGTATCGCCAGCCGTGGTACTTGCACGTGAACTGGCGGCCGACGCCCTGGGTTTCCTGGTCGGGGTAGTCCTGCCAGACGAGCTTGTTGCCCCGATGCCGGCAGATGTTGTGGAACGCTCGGACTTCACCGTCGAGGCCGCGGGCGATGATCAGCGACGTGCGAGCGACGTCGAGGTCCTTGGTGAAGTAGCTGCCGGACTTGGGGAGTTGCTCGACCCGACCGACGTTGAGCCACGTCCGCTCGAAGATCGCCCGCCGCTCGAGCTCGTAGTGCTCCGGCGAGATCGAGTCCTCGTAGGAAATCGGGCCAGTGCCCAACTGGGGGAAGTGCTGCGTCCAGGACCCCTCCGATGGCTTGTCGAACTTCGGCACGTCGCTCCCTCACCGCTGATCCCATGGCCGGTCGTTGAGTCGACGACCCCTTGTGATTGAACCACCCGGATCGTCGCGAGGGAATCGCGAAGAAGCGGACGGACCGTCCGACAGACCGGGACGACGCCGTCAGCCGTCGAAACGTCAGCGGTCGAACCGCTCGACCGCGAGGTCGCGGAACGCTCGTGCCGCAGGGGTCGGGTCCTGTCGTGATCGCATCACCAGGAGCGTCTCGATCGGCGCCTGATCGACGATCTCCACCGCGACCGCGCCGCGGCCGTCGACCGGTACGACACTCGACGCCACGGTGACCGCGCACCCCACCCCGGCACGGACGAGCTCCAACGCCATGTCGTTCGTCGCCACCTCGGCCGCGATGCGAGGCTCGACGCCGCCATGGCGGAACACCGCATCGAACAGCGGCCGCATCATCGACCGCTCGAGCGGGGCCACGATCCGCTCCCCGGCGAGGTCGGCGATCGTGATCTGCGAGCGGCCGGCGAGGCGGTGTCCTTCCGGCACCACGATCACCCCCTGATCGACGAACACCCGGGTGCCGACGAGGTCGTCCGAGACGTTGGTCGACGACGTCAGGCCGACATCACAGGCGCCGCTTCGCACGAGTCCGGTCACGGCATCGGTCGTGTCGGGAGCGGACACGCTGACGATCACGTCAGGATGACGGCGGCAGAACTCGCCGACCAGATCAGCGAGGGGAGTCTCGAACCAGAAGACGGTGGCCACGCGCACGTGCCCGCTGAGCAGGCCTTTGATGGCATCGACGCTGCCGCGAGCGACGTCGGCCTCGTGCAGGGCCCTTCGAGCAGCGTCGACGAACGCCTGGCCGGCATCGGTGAGCGCCATCCCCTGTGGAAGCCGATGGAACAGGTCGACGCCGAGTTCGGCTTCGAGACCCAACAGGGTGTGGGAGACCGCCGAACTCGACTGGTGCAGGATCTTCGCCCCGCGAGTGACGCTTCCCTCCTCGGCGATGGCGACCACGACGCGCAACGCACGGAGATCCACGCGCCGGAGGCTAGCGGCCGGTCCGAATCTGATTCGGCGCGCGACCTGGTTGCGCTACCGTCCGTCGCGAAGCGGCTCGGCGACGAAGTGAACCGTGAGCCGGTGTGTCGGTATCGGCCGTGTCGGTATCGGCCGTGTGGATTCACACTTCCGTCGGCGTAGACGTCGCCACCTTGCTGTCGCTGCGGTCGATGGTGCGTTCGTCCATCCCGAGATAACTGGCGATGACCTTGGGGTCGTTGCGGACGGTGTTGCGGGTCGCCTTCGGAGATGACTCGGCCGAGTTCGAGGCAGTAGACGCGGTCGCTCATGCTCATGATGAGGGGCATGTCGTGTTCGATGATGAGCATCGCCGAGTCGAGTTCCTTGCGGATGTCGATGAGCAACGGGCCCATTGCTTCGGCCTCGCGCTGGGCGATACCGGCGGTGGGTTCGTCGAGACACAGCACGGCCGGTCCGAGGGCGAGTAGCCCGCCGAGTTCGACGATGCGCCGGGTCCCGGTCGAGAGTTCGGAGATGGGCCGGTCGGCGTAGCGCCCGAGTCCGAGGAAGTCGATCAGCTCGGACGCTTCGCTGCGTTGGGTTGCTGCGATGCGGCGGGCGCGGGGCGAGAAGAACAGCGTTTCGATCATGCCGCTGCGGCCGCGGGCTTCGAGGGCGACGGAGATCGAGTCGCGGACGGTGAGTTCGGGGAACAGGGCGGCGGCCTGGAAGGATCGTCCGAGTCCGCGCCGGGCCCGCATCGCCGGGCCGAGGTCGCTGACGTCGGCGCCCATCAACTCGACGCCGCCCGACGAGGGGACGAATCCGCCGATGGCGTTCATCAGGGTGGTCTTGCCGGCGCCGTTGGTGCCGATCAGTCCGACGATCTCGTTGCGTCGGACCTCGATCGAGATGTCGTCGTTGGCCCGCACACCGCCGAAGGTGACCGCGATCCCGTGGGTCCGCAGCGGTACGTCGGGGGTGTCGGTGCGGACGGCGGCGCGGCGGATCGACGAGGGTGCGACCGTGGCGCTCTTCTCGATGGGTGGCAGTCCGGATTCGAGTTTGCGGTAGAGCGAGCCGCGGATCCGGTAGACGACGTTGGCGAGGCCGCCGGGGAAGTAGAGCAGCAACACCAGCAGTCCGAGGCTCGAGGTGAGCAACGGGACGATCTCGTTGGCCGGGAACAGTGACGGGATGCCGACCACGTAGACCGACCCGATGATCGCTCCGGCCAGCGAGCTCATGCCGCCGATGACGATCACGGACACGAGCAGCAGCGAACCGGCGACGGCGTATCGGGAGTCGGCGAACGACACCCGTTGGGCGACGCCGGCCAGCAGACCGCCGCCGAGGCCGGCGATCGCCCCGGAGAGCGCGAAGGTGCGCAGCTTCACGATGGCGGGGCGCACGGTGTACGCGGCGGCGGTGGTCGAGTTGTCGCGGACGGCCAACGTGACGCGACCGACCGGGCTCCGCCGGAGTCGGCCGAGGACGGCGACGAGCACGGCGAGCACGGCGAGGATGACGAAGTAGTAGGTGCGTTCGTCGGTGAGGTCGATACCGAAGATCGAACCCCGTGGGAACAGCGTGGTCTGTTCGGGTGTGAAGACGTCGAGTTGGTAGATGTACGCGCCGGCGGTGACGGCGAACGCGAACGTGCTGACGGCGAGCAGGAGCCCGGTGACGCGCAGCGCCCCGGAGCCGATGAGCGCGGCCACACCGGAGACGACGACGGCGGCGAGCAGGATCGACAGGGCGAACGGCATCGGTTCGAAGCGGATGTAGAAGAACCAGTCGATCGTGAGTCCCCGGGTGAGCGCGGCGCCGGTGAACGCGCCGAGGCCGGCGAAGGCCATCTGGCCGAGCGAGAGCTGTCCCGCCCATCCGGTGAGCACGGTCAGCGACAGCGCGCAGATGGTGAAGGCGGCGATCGACGCGTACACGACGTGTTGGGAGGCCTTCGTGAACACGAACGGCGCGAGGATCGCCAGGGCGAGCAGGGTGAGCATGGCGATCCGGTCGAGGTGGCGGACCCAGAAGATCGAGCGCAGACGGTCGGGCATCACGTCGACCCGCGGGTTGAAGGAGAACACGGCGTCGCCACCGCGCTCGCGTGGGAACAGCGCCACCGCGATCAGCACGGTGACGAGCAGCAGCACGTCGACGAGGCCGGGATTGGTGAGGAAGTTGAACCGGATGACACCCTCGACGAGACCGATCACGACACCGGCCGCGAGCGCGATCCGGAAGGAGCTGAATCGGGCGACCAGCGCAGCGGTGAGGGCGCGCAGGAGTGTGCCGGCGCCGAGGTCGCTGAGGGTGCCGGCCGATCCGTCGATGCCGCCGATGAGGATCATGGCCACGGTGGCGACGCCGCCGCCGAGCGCCCACACCAGCGTCGAGATCGTCTTCGGGTTGACGCCCCGTAGCCGGGCGAGATCAGGGTTGACGGCCGCCGCTCGGACGGTGCGTCCGAGCAGTGTGCGGTTGAGGAACCAGCCGAGGGCGAGCGCGACGAGTGGCACGACGACGATCACGGCGAGCGAGTGCCGGCTTGATCCGCAGATCGCCGATGAAGAACTCGCGCTCGAACGGCAGCGGGTACCCGGCACGGGCGTTGTCGATGTCGGGGTAGGCGAGCAGGATCGCCGCGCTGAGCTGGCTGACGCCGATGGTCGCCACCAGCAGGATCACCCGTGGCGCCGTGAACAGTCGTCGCACGATGGCGAGTTCGATGATCCCGCCGTAGACGACGCCGGCGACCAGGGCGATGGCGAGCGCGATCCAGTACGGGACGCCGAACTGGACGGTGAGCAACACGAGCAGGCCCGAGCCGATGAGGCCCATCGAGCCGATCGGCGAAGTTGATCACCTTGCTCGACCGGTAGACGAGCACGATCGCCATCGCCAACAGCCCGTAGACCAAGCCCTTGGACGAAGCCGTTGAAGACGATCTGCGACGTGAACCAGGCGGCGAGCATCAGCCGCCGTCCGTGCCGAGGAACACCGCCCGGGCGAGATCGTCGCGTCCGGCGAGTTCTTTCATGTCACCCTCGAACCGGACGTGGCCCTTCTCGAGGAACACCGCCCGGTCGGCGATCGCCATCGGCGACGTTGAGCGACTGCTCGACGACGATGATCGTCATGCCCTGCTCGCGGAGCTGTTCGATGACCTTCACCAGCCGTTCGACCATGATCGGGGCCGAGCCCGAGCGAGAGCTCGTCGATGATCAAGATGTCGGTCTCGGTGGTGAGCACCTGCGCGAGCGCCAGCATCTGCTGCTGACCGCCGGACAGCGCCGACGCGGCGACGTCGGCTCGCTCGGCCAACTCCGGGAACAGCGCCAACGCACCGTCGATGGCGTCGTTCATCGCCGTGCGGTCCTTGCGGAGGTTGTACGCCGCGACCTCGAGGTTCTCGCGGATCGACAGGTCGTTGAACACACCCTTGCCGCCCGG
The DNA here is from genome assembly GCA_963801795.1 of Ilumatobacteraceae bacterium. Taxonomy (GTDB): domain Bacteria; phylum Actinomycetota; class Acidimicrobiia; order Acidimicrobiales; family Ilumatobacteraceae; genus Sva-07. Next base: position 206,739 of record CAWDFZ010000007.1, on the reverse strand, counting down.
CAGCATGCGGATCCCCAGCCGGGTCCGCATCTCCGGCGTGACGTAGGTGATGGTGCGTCCGTGGTGCCGGACCACGCCGCGGGCGGGGTGCCGAGCCCGGCGATGACCCGCAGGATCGTCGACTTGCCGGCGCCGTTGGTGCCGAGCAGCGCGAGCACCTCGCCCTTGCGGACCTCGAAGCCGACGTCGAACAGGATCTGCACCTGGCCGTAGGAGAAGTCGATCTGGCTGACCTGGAGCGCCGCGACGTGGTCGGGATCGTCCATCTGCCGCTCGGTGCTCGTCCTGCTCCTCGCGCAGCTCGCGCGACACCAACCTCAAGTCGTCGTGGATGAACGACGCAGCTCGCAGGATCAGCAAGGCACCGCCGACGATCGTCGACGGCACGTACAACACGATGACCGCCGCCCGTGTGCCGTAGGCGTTCGAGAGCAGACCGGCCAGCAACGCCCCACCGGTGGCACCGATGAAGAAGATGTACAGCGCGCCGAGCGCCTGACCCATGCCGCGCAGCCGGTACGGGATCACCGAGGTCAGCAACGGCCCGACCATCGCGTACGCGGCGACCGTCATCACCGCGGTCGGGCACGCCCATGATCGCGAACCCGACCGGATTCGGCATGAAGTACTGCACCGGCACCAGCAGCGCCGACGGCAGCACCAGCCAGCCCGACGAACCGCAACGCCCTGGCCGGATCCTTGCGGTACTGCCCGTCGTAGAACTTGCCGACGAACGGCACCGTGATCATCACGGCGACGCCGCTGACGGTGCCGACCGCACCCCGTCCGAACGAACCCAACCCGTACTCGTCCTCCATGAACAGGTTGCCGAGGATCGGCACGGTGAACAGACCGAAACCGATCGCCGCGAAGGCGATGATGACGGCCTTCAGCGTGCGGATCTGCAGCAGTCGGGCGAAGGCAGCTTCGACCGAGATCGGCAGCGGATCGTCCTCCTCGATGACCTCGCCGAGCACGTCCTGCTTCTCGAACTGCCCGCGCGGCGGTTCGGGGAGCAGGAACCCGAAGATCGACACGATCGCAGATCGGAATGGACAGCAGGACGAACACCCACCGCCACGCGCTCGGCCCACCGATCCACGTGGCGAGCCCGCCGACGAGCAACGGGCTGAGCGTGCCGGTCGCCGACCCGCACAGGCTGAGCATGCTGCCGACGCGCCCGCTCGACGTGATCGGATACGTGTCGGCGAGCAGCGTCGCCTGCACCGTGAACGTGTTCGACTTCGTCGAGCCCGACGCCGAGCCGAGCGAAGAACAGCGCGACACCGCTCGTCGCCAGCCCGGTCAGCGCGGTCATCATGACCGAAGAACAGGTTCGAGAACCCGATGATGCGCCCACGCCGATACCGGTCGGCCAGCCACCCCATCGGCAGCGCACCGAGGATCAGGAACGCCGACGACGCCGAGATGATGAAGATGATCGCCCCATCGCTGAGCCCGAGCGAGTCGCGGATGTCGGGCGACAACGTGCTCATCGTCGCGACCTCGAGATTGTCGACGGCCACGATCGCGGCGAGCGTCGCGAAGGTCACCGCCACCGCCGCGCGCCAACGCCTGGCGCAGCGTCATGGCGCCCTCGCCCATGCCGGGCATCACGTCGTCGCCGCGTGTCGCGGCCGTCCGCGATCGACTGCTGACGCTCGTCCTCCATGTCGAGGAACGCCCCGGCGAGCCCGCCGGAACGTTCCTCGATGTCGTCGCTCAAGACGTCAGCCCTCCTCGGGAACCATCACCCCGGCCGCCGCGTCCCAGTTGTACGTGTAGAGGATCGGCGAGCCGTTCGGATGGTCCTTGTCGAAGAAGTAGCGGGTCGAGGAGCGGTCGCCAGCTCGACGTCACCGAGGTTCCACCCGCCGAGGTGAACGTGCCCCAGTTCAGCTCGGGCCCGGTGGCCTCGAGGATCGCCGTGAGGAGACCGACGAGCGCACAGGCGGTCGACGAACTCGCCCAGTAGTCGGGATCACCGTCGGGTACCTCGGCCGGTGGGAAGGATGGTGATGCCGAGCTTCTCCTCCTGCGACGCGATGCACTCCTCGGTCGCTCCGCCCATGTCGGGGAACAGGTTCCCGGCGTCGTAGCGGCCGACGGCGACGGCATTCTCGAGGACCGAGAGGTCGCTGCCCTCGCCGTTGTAGTACAGCTGCGCGTCACCCAGGGTGTCGTACAGGAGTTGCGGCCGGTAGTCGGTGCGGGCGAGACCGTTCGGGAAGACCCGCCCGGCACCGGTGTTGAAGATGATCTGGTCGATCCCCTCCGACTCGAACTTGAGCGCAATGGTCTCCGCCGCGGCGTACAACGCGTTCGGATCGCCGGCGCCGCTGATGATGTCGAGGTAGGCGACGTCGACCACGTCGACACCGCCGGCCTCGAGGATCGGCTTGCGCCCTCCTCGTAGAGCGACTCGAGGCCGAGTGCGCCGACCACGCCGACCTTGCCGTCGAGCAGGCCCTCGTCGACGAGCGTCTGCAGGCCTGCGGTCTGCTGGCAGCAGCGCCGCCGCCGACCGCGTACCACAGGGCCTTCGACGCGGCCAACGATTCGGCGTTCATCGCCAGGTCGCCGCCGAGCAGCGGTGTCTCGTGCGTGGTCACGATGCACGGGGCGTTCTCGTCGACGTAGTTGCCGAGCACGACGAACACGCTGTCGTCGTCGGTCAGGGCGGTGCACGCCGCGGTGCCCTGGTCGGCGCTGGCCGGCACGATCGGCGTGTAGACCGGCTCGAGCGTGCGTCCGTTGATGCCGCCGGCCTCGTTGACCGTGTCGAACGCAGCCGGTAGGCGGCCTGGTAGTCGCCCTGGTTGATCCCGAGGATCGGGCCGGCCTGGGAGAGGTCGAGGTACATCACACCGACCTTGACCGAGGTGTCGGTGACACCCGGCGCCCGATCGTCGGTCACCGGCGGGAACGTCGGAGCGGGGGCTTCGGTGTCCGCCGTCGTCTCGGCGGTCGTGTCAGCAGTCGTGTCGGCGGTCGTGTCGCCGGCTCGGTCGTGTCGGCGGTGGTGTCGTCGGCCGCTGTGTCAGCCGGTGCCGTGTCGGCGACCGTCCCCTCCGTCGCTGGCGGCGTGGTCGCATCCGAACTGTCGTCGTCAGACGACGTCGAACACGCGGCCAAGGCCAGCGCTGTGGCGAACAATGTGATGGTGAGCTTGCGCACTCTGTCTCCCTGTATGGATCGTGGGTTGCCGCCACGTGGAGCCGATGCCCTGCCCGCATCGACGCCCCCAGCGCAAGAACCTCGCCCACCCGATCGTTCATCGACGACGCGTGTGCAGCGGCTCGCTTCCCCCTGTTGTCACCGAGAACCTTAGACCATGGCGGCAAGCAAAGCAAGTGGCATTCTCCAAAAAGAGAATTGCATTACCACGAGGTTCTCCGGTCGGAAGATGCCGTCGGACATCGCGTCGACCGTTCCGTGAACGACGTCCCCCGAGAGCGTCGACGGCCAATGGTAGCGTTATCATTCGGCGCGGTCAATAGCCCTGTTCGAACCCATCGCCGGGCCAGCTTCGGATGCGCGTGACAACCTCCCAAGGTTTGCGGCAGCCACTCTGACCGCGCTGCAGCACAATGTCTGCCGCAGATCGCGGCGCCGGCGTTTTCCGGCAGACACAACGACCGTGGTGTGTCGAAGTGGCTGCCGCAAACCGTGGGGAGAAGCGGCTATGGGGCAGTGACCTCGAAGGTCGCCGAGAGTTCCGCCGTCGAGTCGCCGCCGACCCAGACGTCGAACGTCGACGCATCGGTCACCCAGTCGCGGACCGCGGCGTTCCAGTAGCGCCGCTCGTCGGGCCCGATCGGGAACTGCACCGCGCGTGACTCACCGGCGGCGAGCGTGATCCGCTGGAAGCCCTTGAGTTCGCGTACGGGTCGCGACGCCGTGCCGTACCGCTGGTGGATGTACAGCTGGACCACCTCGTCGGCTTCTCGGTCGGCGGTGTTGGCGACTTCGACCGACACGGTGACCGTGCCGTCGGTGGCGATCGGTCGGCTGGTCGATGCGGAGATCGCCGTACTCGAAGCTGCCGTAGCTCAGGCCGTAGCCGAACGGGAACAGCGGCGTGCTCGCCTCGTCCCAGTACCGGCGGCCCTGATCTTCGGGGGAGTGCGACTTGGTGTGCGAGTAGATCATCGGCACCTGACCCGCGGTGCGTGGCCACGTGAAGGGGAGCTTGCCGCCCGGTGAGACGTCACCGAACAGCAGGTTCGCCGTCGCCTCGCCGCCGCGGGTGCCCGGGTACCAGATGTCGAGGATCGCCGGCACGTGTTCCGCCGCCCATCGCAGGTCGAGGGGGCGCCCGTTCATCAGCACCAGGACGACCGGTGTTCCGGTCTCCACGACGGCCTGGACCAGCTCGAGTTGACGTCCCGGAAGATCGAGCGACGACCGTGACGCCGTTTCGCCGATCATGTTCTGCCGCTCCCCGAGCACGACGATCGCGACGTCGGCCGCGCCGGCCAGTTCGACGGCGCGCTGCGAACTCGGCATCGTCGTCGAAGTCCTCCGGAGCCCTCGGTGGTGAGCCGGTCCATCCGGTCGAACGGCGACGGGAAGAGGCGCTCGGAAGTCGTGACGCCGGGCGCATAATCGACACGAACCCGGTCGCCGACATGAGCACGGATCCCGTCCAGCACGGTGACCGTCTCGTCGAGATCGAAGTCGAACACCCATGGGCCGAGCGTGTCGCGCTTCGAGTCGGCCAACGGTCCGATCACCGCGATCGAACTCAAGCTGCCGGCATCGAGGGGGAGGAGACCTCCCTCGTTGCGCAGCAGCACGGCGGACCGCTCCGCGGCGCGGCGCGCCACCTCGCGGTGGGCGGGATCGGCCAGCACTTCCTGTGCTCGTTCCTCGTCGACGTACGGGGCGTCGAACAGACCCATCCGCGCCTTGGCGGTGAGGACGCGGCGAACGCTGTCGTCGACGGCCTGCGGGTTCGCCGCCCCCGAGTCGATCGCCGCGGGGAGGCGGTTGTACGCCGCGTCGAAGATCGCCATCTCCATGTCGACGCCGGCGTTGACGGCGCGGGCCGCGGCGTCGGCCAGATCGGCGGCGAAGCCGTGGGTCTCGAGGCTGCGGACGGCGTTGGCATCGCTCACGACGAAGCCCTCGAAGCCCCACGTGTCGCGCAGCACCTCGGTGAACAGCCATGCGTTCCCCGTTGCCGGGATGCCGTTGAGGTCCATGTAGGCCGTCATCACGTTGCCGGCGCCGGCGTCGATCGCCGCCTTGAACGGTGCCAGGTACACGTTCCACAGCTCCGAGTCGGACAGGTTGACCTCCTCGTTGTCGCGGCCACCGATCGCTGCGCCGTAGCCGGCGAAGTGCTTGGGTCCGGCGATCACGCCGCTCCGGCGCTCCCAATTCCTCGCCCTGGAATCCGCGCACCTGCGCCACCGCGACGGCGGCGCCGAGGTACGGATCTTCCCCGGCGCCTTCGATGATTCGACCCCAGCGTGGGTCGCGGGCGATGTCGACCATCGGTGCGAACGTCCAATGGATGCCGACCGCCCGCGCCTCACGAGCGGCCATCGACTGACCCTGCTCGATCGTGTCGGGGTCCCACGACGCGGCCATGGCGATCGGTACTGGGAGGATCGTGCGCAGCCCGTGGATCACGTCGAATCCGAACAGCAACGGGATGCCGAGCCGGGTGTCGTCCACGGCGAGTCGCTGCAGGCGATTGATCTCCGAGGGCTTGGTGACGAACAACAGCGATCCCGCGCCGCCGGCTTGCACGGCCGCCTCGACCATCCTCGGCAGCTGAGCCATCGATGCCCCCAGCGGGTCGACCTCGGGATCGACGTCGCCCATCATCGACCCGAAGTGGAAGTACTGCGTCAGCTGCCCGGCCTTCTCCTCGGCGGTCATCTGTGCGAGCAGGCCGTCCACCCGGGCTGCGATGGTCGATGTGTCGTTCGTCGTGGTCATGGTGAGTCCTCTTGTATCGGTGGGAGTGCAATCAGTCGAATTCGTCGATCGACCATTCGTCGCGCCAGTCCAAGGTCGGGACGTCGCCGTCGAACCGGAACGGCAGCCAAACATACGTCGACACCGATGTGTCAACGGCCGAGAGGTCGAGCAGCGGACCGCATCGTTGCCGTGCTGCTTCACTCGCCGCCGGCAGGTCCGCCGTCGCGTGATGGACCCCCTCCGCGTCGAACACGCGAGCCATGATCTGCGTCGCGACGGCCGACGCCTCGCCGGTCGGGAAGTACTCGCCCGCCTGGTCCGCGAGCGCCGGCATCCATCTGTCGGCGACTGCGATGTACAGATCGCGCTTGTGCGGATGGCGGAACACCGACGAGATCTGGGAATTGAACGATGTGCGCGATTCGTCGGTGGGGTGCGGGTCGCCCAGCACGGCCCACGGCCCGTGGTACGACGCCGCGCTCGCGATCTCCGACGGGTTCGGGTGGTACCCGGTGGTCCCCGACGTGACGAGAAAATGTGTGCCGTCGCGGACGAAATGTGCGGGGGCCTCGCGTACGAACGGTGGGCACCCGCGCGGGAAATGCGTCGTGTAGTGGCCGGTGACGTCGGTGTACTGGTCGTCGAGATCGGCGCAGATCAGCTCGCTGTGCACTCGCTCGAAGTAGTAGTACGCCTTGCCGTCGATCGGGTCGACGACGAGGTCGAAGTCGCCGGCGCTCATCCCGAGCGGCTCGAGGCCGGTGCGGACGATCGTGTACGGGCCGAGGATGTGGTCGGCGACGAGCACGGTCGAGCGTTGGGTGTCGTCGGCGCACATGACCTTGATCCAGCACACGAACCTTCCCGTTCGCCGGTTGCGGATGATGTGCGGCCGGTCGACCGACTGTGCCGGATGGAGCGGCGACGAGACATCGTCCTCCTCGGGCGGGATGATCAGCCCACGATCGGTCCACGAGGTCAGGTCGGTCGACGAGTAGCAGCGGATGCCCCAGTGCCAGATCCCGTTGCCGCGGTCGGGTGCGTTCCTTGTTCTCGCCATACCAGTAGAACACTCCGTCGACGTCGAGGATCGAACCGCCGTGCGCTTGGATCGGTTTGCCGTCGGTGTCGAGCCACACCGCGCCCGGCCGGATCAGATCGGTTGTCATCGGGCCCCTCGTTCCTCAGACGGCGCGGTCGATCAAAGTCGAACGCTCGACGATGGTAGCGTAACCATTACTTCGGCTCCAGGGGGAGTCGACCGAAGCCCGAGGGGAAGTTGCAATGCCCATCACACTCGATCGGCGGACGCGCTCCGACGCCGACGTCACTGCGATCACACCCGAGCAGTTCTTCCGCGACATCCTCCCGGACTTGATCGAACGACACGGCCCGCTCGTGGCGCGTGGCATGGCCAAGGTGCACGCACGGCCGCTGGCCATCGAAGTCGGCGAACGGAGCTGGTCGTTCACCAGCAATGGCGACACCGTCGTCGTGGTCGACGGGGTGACCGACGACGCGTTCGTCGTCACACTCACCGACGATCACTTCTCCGAGTGGGTGCAGCAACAGCGCACGTTCAACGCGCTCGTCGTCGGCCGCGACATGCGCTGCCGGGGTGGCTCGGAGTACGACATCTCGGTCTGGGATTCGTTGTGGATGACGATGCTCGAAGGCTGGGCCGTCGACGACGACGATCTGCAGTTCCTGGACCGCTTCGGCAACCCGCTCGACCTCGCCGCCACGTTCACCCCCGACGACGATCCGTTGGATGTCGCCCATTTCCTGCGCGAGGCCGGCTACCTCCACCTGCGCGGCTGGGTCGATCCTGCGCTGATGGCGACGATCTCCGACGACATCGATCGGGCCGTACCGAGTTACGTGCAGGGCGACGGCAAGTCGTGGTGGGCGACCATCGCCGACGGCACCGTTCGCTGTGTGCGCCTGCAGGAGTTCCTCGATCACTCACCGACCACCGAGGCGATCCTGCGCAGCGAGCGCTGGGACCTCCTCCGACGGACGGTCGGCGCCGACGATGAACTGGTCCAAGCTCCCGTCGAAGGGCGGTGCCTCGAGGCGTTGATCAAGCCGCTCGGGGTGGTCAACGGCCCGTCTGACGTGACGTTCCACCGCGATTGCCACTTCGGCCGCCATGCCTACGGATGCTCCGGCATGACGGTCGGCATCGCAGTCACGCCGACCGGCCCGGACAACGGCATGCTGCGCGTCGTCGCCGGGTCCCACCGGATCGCCATCCCGATCGAGGTCGCAAAGACCGACCCGTACCTTCCCGTGGTCGGGCTGCCCACCGAACCTGGCGATCTGACGATGCACCTGTCGTGCACCCTGCACGAATCGATGCCGCCGATCGTCGCCGAGCGCAAGGTGATGTACGGCGGCGGCTTCAGCCTCGCGCCGCGAGCGGTCGACCAGCCGGGGAAACCGAGCGGGAAGGCCGCGTTGTCCGATCTGCGTGAGCGCGTCTACGAGATCCTGCTCGACGAGAACTCGGAGCGCTTGGGCTGACGCTCGTCGAAGAGACGCGCGAGGTGGTCGTTCAGGAACAGCCCGTCCGGGTCGCGTTCGGCCCGGAGACGGGCGGCGTCGGCGAAGCGCGGGAAGCGTCGCCGGACATCGCCGTTCGACATGGCCGTCACCTTGCCCCAGTGGGGACGGGCGTCGAAGGGAGCCAGCGCCGCTTCCAACGCCGGCAACACCTCGCGGACGCGAGGCTCGTCGGGCCGCCACGTGAAGTGGATCGCCATGCTGTCACGGTCGTGGGCGGGACTGAGCCAGAAGTCGTCGGCTGCCACCGATCGGATCTCGGTGACGAGCACGATGTCGACGAGCAGCCGGCGTAGCTCCTGAACGGCCCGCAGCGCGCCGCGGCCGTCGGAGCGAGCCACGAAGTACTCGGTCTGGAGTTCCGCGCCGACGCTCGGCACTGCGTCCGGACGGAAGTGGGGGAGTCGACGGTGCCACGGTCCCGGCCGGCCACCCTGCGTGGTGCACGCCGACGCCGTCCATGCCCACGACGGGATGCACCGGTGCCAGCGCGTCGACGGCGCCGAGTCGGCGGAGGTCCGGCTTCGGCCGGTCGACGGCTTCGGAGATGCGCCGTTTCTGCCACACCTGGTCGAACACGTCACTGCGCCAATTGGTGAAGAGACTCACGCTGTAGGCCGACCCGATGATCTCGTCGAGATGTTCGACCCCGGCGTCGAAGGGAAGGTCGACGAACACGTCTTGGGCGACGTCGAAGGTCGGTTCGACGCGCAACGACACCCGCGCCACCACGCCGAAGACACCCAAACCGGCGATGGCGGCCGCGCCGAGGTCGGTGCCACGCTCGATCCGTTCGATGTCGCCCGAGGGGGTCACCACGTCGATCGCCGTGACCGCACCCGCGAGGCTCTGGTTCCCGATGCCCGACCCGTGCGTGCTCGTGGCGACGGCGCCACCGACCGAGAGGTGGGGGAGCGACGCCAGGTTGTGGAGGGCGAGCCCTTCGTCGTGCAGGGCCGGCGCGAGGTCGGCGTATCGAATTCCGGCCTCGACCGTGACCGAGCCCGCCTCACGGTCGACGTCGACGATCGCCGACAGCCCGTCCATCACGACGAGGGTGCCGTCGGTCGACCCAATCGGACTGAAGCTGTGGCGGGCTCCGGCGGCACGTACTCGTCGACCGGCCTCGGTGGCCGTCGCCACGTCGTGCTGGAGTTGGTCGACCGTCGTCGGCGTGACGACTGCCTGGGGGGTGAACGTGACGTTGCCCGCCCAGTTCCGTTCGAGCGCGGTCATCGGGCCATCGTGTCAGGCCGGGTTGCCATCACCGATCGCCACCGGGCCCAAACCTCGCCGCGTCACCTCGGTCCACGCCGGCCCGCCGATCATCACACTGCCCGCCGGCTGGACATCGGTCGCCGACGTGCCGACCACGAACTCGACCTCGCCTGCCTCGATGCCGTAGGTGAACTCGAGGCCGGTGAACCCGAACGCCTCGACCGCGACGTGGAACGTGATCCGAGTCGATGCGCCGGGGTCGAGCGTGGCGCGTGCAAAACCCTGGAGCTCGCGAACCGGGCGGGTCAGGCTGGCGACGCGATCGCGGCTGTACAGCTGCACCACCTCGTCGGCGCGGCTGGCGCCCACATTGGTGAGCGTCACCGTCACGTCGACCACGTCGCCGGGTCCGACGATGCGGCCGTCGAGCTCGTCGACATCGAGCGTGAACGCCGAGTAGGACAGCCCATGGCCGAACGGGTAGAGCGGTTCGTTCGACAGGTCGACGTACGCGCCCTTCCAGTGCGATCGACCGCCGGACACCTTGTGGCCGTGATAGATCGGGATCTGTCCGGAACCGCGTGGATAGGTGATCGGCAGCTTTCCGCCGGGGCTGACGGCACCGCTGATCGCGTCGGCGATCGCGATCCCGCCCTGCTCGCCCGGCAACCAGGCCATGAGCACGGCGGCGGAGGCATCGTGCGCGGCCGGCGAACCGATCGGTCGGCCGGCGACGAGCACCAGGACGATCGGCGTCCCGGTCGCTGCCACGGCCGACACGAGTTCCTCCTGGATGCCGGGAAGATCGAGTGACGCGACGTCGCGGCTTTCACCGGTGGTGCAGTCATCGGTCAGGCCGGCGCGCTCGCCCATCACCAACACGACCACATCGCTCCGCGACGCCGCCGCGACGGCCTCGTCGAAACCTGACCGATCGGCGCCGGACACCGTGCATCCCTCGACGTAGGTGATCTCGGTGGATGGCAGCCGCGACCGCAGTGCGTCGACGACGGTCGGGATGTGGGCGAGGTCGCTCTGGGTGTCGACGTCGACGCCGTTCTCGATCGGCATCGCGAACACATTGCGCCCGCTCTTCAACACCTCGTTCAGCGACTCGACGTGGGAGATGTAGCTGTAGTCACCGAGCAGGTTGCGCGACGACGCCGCGTTGGGGCCGATCACGGCCATTGTTCCCGGTGACGCGAGCGGAAGGACGCCGTCGTTCTTCAGCAGCACCAGACTGTCGGCGGCGATCCGCCGAGCGAGGTCGAGTTGCGCCTGCGTGCGCGTGTGCACGCTCGCCGCTCCGGTGTCGACGAACGGCTGCTCGAACAGGCCGAGGCGGAACTTCGTGTCGAGCACCCGGGCGACAGCCACGTCGACGTCGGCGAGGTCGATCTGGCCCGACGCCAACGCCTCGCGCAACGGCGCGTCGTAACAGTCGGTGCCCGGCAACTCCACGTCGATGCCGGCGTGCAGACCCGCCGCGGCAGCCCCTGCTGGGTCGGCCACCACGTGGTGGTAGTCGTGCAACTGGCGGACCGCGAAGTAGTCGGACACCACCGTTCCGTCGAATCCCCATTCGCCGCGCAACAGGTCGGTCAGGAGCCAGCGGTTGGCGCCGCACGGCACGCCGTCCAATTCGTGATAGCCGTTCATCACCGACGCCAAGGCGGCGTCACGGACCGCCGATTCGAACGGCCAGAGGTACACGTCGCGCAGCTCACGCTCGGGCAGATGCGCCGGCGCCCAGTTGAGCCCCCCTTCCGAGGCCCCGTACCCGACGAAGTGTTTGGCGGTGGCGACCACGCCCTCGACCGAGGTCGACGCCCTGCAACCCGTCGATGAACGCGTTGCCCATGGCGGCGACGAGTGCCGGATCCTCCCCGTAGCTCTCCTCGCACCGCCCCCAACGCGGATCCCGACAGACGTCGAGGACTGGCGACAGCCCTTGATGGGCACCGACCGATCGCATCTGGCGGCGGATCGCATCGGCCATGTTCCGGTTGTGATCAGGTCGGAACGTGCTCGCCACACCGATCGCCTGCGGGAAGATGGTGGCCTCGCGGGTCATCAAGCCCGAGCAGATCTCCTCGTGGACGATCGCCGGAATGCCCAGCCGGGTGTGCTCGACGAGATGGCGCTGGATCTGATTGGCCAGGTCGGCGGCGCCGGCTGCCCGGAGGCTGCTGGCGCCGCCGATCCGCGTGATGTGGCCGATCCCGTTGGCGAGGAGTTGCCCCGCCCGCTCGTCGTCGAGTCCGTTCGGCCCGGCGATCTGGAACACCCAGGCGCTGCCCAATTGGGCCAGCTTCTCGTCGAGATTCATCCGGTCGAGCAGATCGACGACGCGGTCGGCCACGGTCGTGGTCGGGTCGCGGTACGGGAGGGTCGGGTCGGCTGTGGCAGTCATGGCTCTCTGGTCGTCGTTCTCTGGTCGGGGTTCATTCGATGGCGCCCACTCATTCCTTGACCGCGCCCGCCGTCAGCCCGCCGATGATCTGGCGCTCGGCGATGGCGTAGAAGATCAGCGCCGGCACCATGGCCAACGTCGTGTAGGCGAGGACGAGCGCGAAGTCGGTCGAATACTGCGTCGAGACGTTGTTGACGCCGATCGGCAAGGTCGCCTTGTCCGGATCGATGAGCACGAGCAGCGGCAGGAAGAACGCATTCCAGCTCCCGACGATCGTGATCACGGCGATGGTGCTCAGCACCGGGCGCGACAACGGCAGCATCACCGACCAGTAGAACCGCAGCGGGGTGCACCCATCGATCGATGCGGCGTCCTGGAGTTCTTTCGGAATGGCCCGGAAGAAGGGTCGCATGATGATGATCGCGATCGGCAGCCCGAATGCCGCCTGCGGAAGTGCCACGCCGAGCGGGTTGCTCAGCAGACCCACCTGTCGCAGGACGATGAACAGGGGCAGGATCGCCACGGCGACGGGGAACAGGAGGCCGAGGGTGAACAAGCCGTAGAAGAGTTCGCGCCCGCGGAACGAATACCGGGCGATGATGAACGCGGCCATCGACGCGGCGGGCAGCACCATCGCGGCCGTCAGCAACGCGATGACGGTGCTGTTGCCCACCTGGCGCCAGAACTCGCCCGACTGGAGGATCGAGGTGTAGTTCGAGCCGGTCCACGGGTTGGGGAACCCCACGGGATCCTGCACCAACTGCTGGTTCGTCCGGAACCCGCCGAGTACCGAAAAGGTGAGGGGAATGATGATCGCGCACAGGACGAAGAACGCGATGAGGTAGAGCGCCCCGTGGCCGATCCACTTGCGGCGCCGCAGCGAGGGTGCCTCGACCGGGGGCGGGTCGAGTGGAAGGTCAACCAACGAGACCAGTCCCTTCGAGGTCCCGACGCAGCGCGACGCCGCTGGTAGAAGAGCGCGACGACGAGCGACAGGGCGAAGATCACGATCGAGACCGCGCTGGCGTAGCCGAACAAGCCCTTGCGGAACTGGTCGTACAGGAACGTGGCCATGGTCGACGAGGCGCCGATCGGGCCTCCCTTGGTGGTGACCCAGACGAGGTCGAACAACTGCAGCGCGCCGATGATCGACAGGAAGATCGAGACGCGAAGTGTCGGTCCGAGCAGGGGCAGGGTGATGTGCCGGAACGACTGCCAGGAGGTTGCGCCGTCGATCGATGCCGCCTCGTGCAACTCCCGCGGCAGTTGCTGCAGCCCGGCCAGGATGATCACCATGTGGAAGCCGAAGTACTTCCACGAGATGATGAAGAACAGGCTGTACAGGACGAGTTCCGGGTCGGCCAGCCATTCGTGGGTGAGGCCGGTGGCGCCGACGGCATCGAGGCCTTGGTCGAGCAGCCCGTCGGGGCGCAGGATCTGTCGCCACACGACGCCGGTGACGACCTCGGACAGCACGTAGGGGGCGAAGAAGAGTGTGCGCAGAATCGCTCGGCCGTGGATCCGCGAGTTGAGCAACAACGCCAGCCCGAGCGCGACCGGCACCTGCAGGACGACCGACAGCACCAGGATGATCACGTTGTGGCTGAGCGCGTCGCGGAAGAGTTGGTCCGACCATGCCCGTCGGAAGTTCTCGAGCCCGACGAAGTTGTCGAGTGGTTCGAGGCCGTTCCAGTCGTAGAGGCTGTAGCGGAGGCTCTGGATGATCGGATAGATCACGAACACGCCATAGAGCGTCAGTGCGGGCAGCATGAACAGCAGCACGGTCGTCTTCGGCACACGGCCGAGGCGCGACACCGGTTGGCGCGCGGCAGGAGTGGTTGGTGTGGGTGCTCTCATCGAAGGCACGGCGGGTGGGAGGCTCGCAGCCTCCCACCCGCGTTGCGGAACCGGAGCGTCAGCCGCCCGCAGTTGCGGTGATGGCGTCCGCTGCTTCCTGCGGTGACGTCTGGCCGGCGAACAGCAGCGCTGTCTGATCGTTGACCTGGCTCCCGACCTCGGCCGTGAAGAACTGGTCGAGGAAGAGTTGGATGAACGTGGCGTTGTTCAAGCCTTCGAGCACCGTCTGCATGTTCGGATCGGTCACCGCGCCGACGGCCAGTGGATTGACGGGCAGGCCGCTGCTGGTCGCCCACGTTTCCTGGTTCTCCTGGTTCGTGATGAACTGCAGGAAGTCGACCGCTTCCGGTGGCGCATCCTTGCCGACGGCGAACCCGTCGGCGCCACCGAAGGCGTCGGTCGGCTGCCCGGCCCCGCCGTCGACCGTGGGGAACGGGAACCAGCCGAGTTCGAACGGCAGGTTGGCGGCACCTTCGACGCCGGCCTGGGTGGCGAAAGCGCCGGGAGCCCACTGGCCCATCAGGTCCATCGCGGCCGCGCCGCTCGCCATCGCACCGGACTCTCCGTCGGGCGCATCCCAACCGGCGGCGAGGAACCCGGGCTGGAAGGGGTCGAGTGCGACGAGGTCGCCGACCTTCTCGCCGGCCTCGATCACTGCGGGGACACTGAAGTTGTTGTCGGCCGCGATCTGGTTCATCGCCTCGGCTCCACCGAGGCGGACCATGAGGTAGGAGTACCAGAAGTGGGCCGGCCACTTGTCGCCTGCGCCCACCGCGATCGGGGTGATCCCGGCGTCCTTCAGGGTCTGCACGTCCGCGAGCAGTTCGTCCCAGGTCTCGGGTGGCGCGTCGATCCCGGCCTGCGCGAAGAGGTCCTTGTTGTACCAGAACCCGACCATGCCGGCGTTGAACGGAATGCCGTACTGCTTGCCGTCGACCTGGTAGAGGCTGGTCGCGCCCTCGCTCAGGTCGCCGATGAAGCCGGACGAGGCTTCGGTGATGTCCTGCACCAGGCCCGCGTCGACCTGGTCACGCAGTCCGCCACCGCCCCAGGACTGGAACAGGTCGGGGACGTCACCCGACTGCAGGTTGGTCTGCAGGGCCGCCTTGAACGCCTCGTTCTCCATCACCGTGATGTTGATCTTGACGTTCGGATTGGCCTCCATGTAGGCGTCGGCCATGTTCTGCCAGTCGGAGAGGCCCGGATCGTTGTTCTGGATGTGCCACCAGTCGATCTCGACTGCCTCGCCATCACCGCCAGAGTCTGGCGGCGGTGGAATTCTCTGTGGCTGCGTCGGTGGCCGGTGCCGCGGTGTTCGGACGACGAATCGTCGTCGCTTCCGCATGCGGCGGCCACGAGGCCGAGCGCGGCGACGAGCACGAGCGCCCGGCGTCGCAGTGATGGATGGGTGGTCTTCATCTCATATCCCCCTCGATGGATGTGATTGATGTGTTTGCTTGTCTTCGTGTTGGTTGGTCTTCGTCGTTGTGGGATGGGAGGAATCGGTGTTGTAAACGATTTCAGAAACGGGCGCGACGGGGCGACGAGGGTCATGACGAGCCCGCCCGTGGCGGCTCCGACGATCGCCGTACGACGAGGTGCGTCGGGAGCTTGACGTGGGCCGGCGGTTCGCTCCGCCGGTCCGGCTGGTCGATGAGCTCGATGAGCAGCCGTACCGCTTCGTGACCCAGGCCCTGGATCGACTGGTCGACCGTTGTCAGCGGCGGGTCGGTGAGTGCGGATTCCGGGATGTTGTCGAAGCCCACGACGGACAGGTCCGACGGGACGTCGATGCCGAACTCGTTCGCCGTGCGGATCACCTGGATCGCGGACAGGTCGTTGGCGGCGAAGATCGCGGTCGGGCGGTCGGGAAGTGACAGCAGGGTGCGCGACGGGACCTCCGCGGTTTCCTCGGTGAAGCCACCCTCCTGCACGAGGTCCGGATCGAACGAGATGCCCGCCCGCTCGAGCGCGAAGCGATAGCCGGCCTCGCGACGGCGCGCCGACTCGAGATCGGCGCGTCCAGCAAGAAATCCGATGCGGCGATGGCCGAGCCCCAGCAGGTGCTCGGTCGCGGTGACGGCCCCCTCGAAGTTCTGCGCGTCGACGGTCGGCAGGAACGATCCGCCGAGGTGCGGGTCGACCGCGACGACGGGATGGGTGGCGTTGACCTCCACCACGGTCGGAGCCACCAGGATGATGCCGTCGGCGAGTGTGCCGCTGAGGCGCGAGAGGTAGCGACGCTCCCAGCCCTCCTTGGCGCTCAGCCCCGAGTAGATCACCAACTCGTAGTCGGACCCGTGGAGCGCGCGGGCGACCCCCTTCAGCAGTTCGGCGCTGAAGGGTTCGATGTCGGAGACGAGCACGCCGATGACGTTCGTGCGCTGGCTGCGCAGGCTGCGGGCGACGAGACTCGACTCGTAGCCGAGTTCGTCGATGACGTCCTGAACCCGGGTGATGGTGCTCGCGGCGACGCCGTAGCGTTCGTTGACGACGCGGGACACCGTGGCGATCGACACGTTGGCGCGTGCGGCCACGTCGCCAATCGTCACCCGAGATCCGTCGATCGTCGTGTTGGACATCGTTGCCGTGCGTCCCCTCTCGCCGTTCCCACGCCGCAGGCCCCCTCGGCTGCAATCGTTGTCGAGAACGTTTACAACATGACAGAAGTCACAGCGAAACGCAAGCACCGATCGACGTCGGCGATCAGCTCCGCCGGCCGGACGAGCTGTAGCGCTCGATGAGGTTGGGCTCGATCCGGACCTGCCGATCGTCGCCGCCGGCCATGATGTCGAGCAGCAGTTCGACCGCTTGTCGGCCGACTTCGTCGAGGTCCTGGCGGATCGTGGTGAGCGGCGCCGCGTAGTACTCCGACTCGGGGGTGTCGTCGAAGCCAACCAGCGCGACGTCGTTACCGGGGACCCGACGGGCAGCCAGCAGGGCGAGGATCACCCCGAGTGCCATCTGGTCGTTGGCCACGAAGATCTGCCGTGACGGTGGGATCAGCGGCGAGTATCTCCCCGGCGCGGTACCCCGAGGCGGGGCTCCAGTCCCCTCGGAGCGGGCGAGGAATGCGACGTTTGCGGGAGCGCAGTTCCTGTCTCCATCCTTCCGCTCTGGCCTCGGCGTCGAGCCATCCCTTGGGACCCTGGAGGTGGTGGACCGTCTCGTGGCCGAGGTCCAGCAGGTGAGCGGTGGCGAGCCGTGCACCCTTGACCTGATCGATGCTGACGGCCGGATAGGCACCGCTGGTGTCGGAGGTGACGACGAACGGCACGGTCGGGCGGATGACTTCGGAGTGCGTCGACGGCCTCGTGGACCGGCGCGATGACGATGACGCCCTCGGCGTGCGCGTCGCGTAGGTGGTCGAGCCCGGCGCGCATCTCATCGACGCTTGCCTCGCGCAGGGTGACGAAGACGATGCTGTGGTCGAACTGTCGAGCGGCGGCGTGGATGCCGAACAAGGCTCTCGACGGTCCGTAGAACTCCGATTCGACGCTGATCACGCCGAGCACCCGCGAACGCCCACCGGCCAACGTTCGTGCCGCCATGTTGCTGCGGTAGCCGAGCGTGTCGATGGCCTGCTGCACCTTGGCCCGCGTCGCGTCGGTGACGAGCGGATGGTTGTTGATCACCCGCGACACCGTGATCGGTGCCACGCCCGCGAGCTTGGCGACATCTGCCATCACGGGGGTTTGTCGGCTGCGGCTCACGGCGGGGAAGCTACGTCAGACGCCGCGCGCGAGGTGGAACCACGCGGCGTTCCATCGCAGTTCGTCGCGGAACGAACGGATCGTGGTCGACGCGTCGATGGGGCGGCTTGCGGTCGGGGGGAGCGTGTCGTCGACCACGCCGTGGGCGTACTCGGACGCACGGGTGCCGAGCGCACGCGACCGGTCGTCGACGTCGACGACGACGGCACTCGCCGACAGCGTGCCGAAATCGACGCCGATGGTGACGATCCGACGGGCGCCCCGCGTGTCGCAGCGAGTTCACTCATGGGCCGGGGTCCCACGACTCGTCGCGCCAGCCGGCGACCACGTCGTCGGCGACGTCGTATGACCACTCGTGGTGACCGGAGCCGACCTCGACCGGATCCGGCAGGCCGGGGCGCACGATCGTCGCCGTCGTGTTCGGCGGGACGGCGACGGCCAGCCTGAGCCGCGTGCCCGACAACGACCAGTCGCACGACGCGAGCCGTACGGCGTGCGCAGTGTCGCCGTCGCTGCGTTCACGCCGTGGCCGGGGACCGGGGCGACACGCACGCGGCGGTAGCCGGGCTCGGCTGGCGCGAGCCCGCCGATCGTGCGGTGCATCCACTCGCCGACGCAACCGAAGGCGTAGTGGTTGAAGGAGGTCATTTCGCCAGGGTTGACCGACCCGTCGGGGAGCAGGCTGTCCCACCGCTCCCACATGGTCGTCGCGCCCAGGAGCACCGAGTACAACCACGACGGCCGCCGGGTCTGTGTGACGAGCCGATACGCCGTCGCGGTGCGGCCGCTGTTGGTGAGCGCCGGCAGGACGACCGGGGTGCCGAGGAAGCCGGTGGTGATGACGTGCCCCCATTCCGCCGCACACGACTCGAGCCGGGACGCCGATCGCTCGTACTCGTCGGGATCCTCGATCATCCCGAACTCGAGCGCGATGGAGTAGGCGGTCACCGTGTCGGACATCACCCGGCCGTTGGGGGTGACGTATTCGAGCCGGAACGCGCGCCGCACGTCGGCGGCGAGGTCGGCGTACGTGGTCTGGAGGTCGCCTCGGCCAAGCAAACTGGCCGCGTCGCTGACGATCTGTGCCGAACGTGCGAAGTACGCGGTGGCGATGAGCTTCGAATCGGTCCGGCCGAGGAACGGCGCATCCGGTGGTGCCATCGGGTCGAGCCAGTCCCCGAGCTGCATGCCGCCCGCCTCCCACAGGCGGCCGGGCCCGGCCTCGCCCTCGATGAAGTCGACCCAGGCGCGCATCGCGTCGAACATCGTCGCCAGCACGCCGGTGTCGCCGTACGCCAGGTGCAGGGCCTCGGGCACCACGGTGGCCGCGTCGCTCCAACCGGCCGTGCGGGTCAGGAACTCGGGTGGGACGCTCGGTATGTAGATCGGCACCGTGCCGTCGTCGCGCTGTTCGGCGCGGAGATCCTCGAGCCAGTTGCCGATCATGCCGCGCACGTCGTACAGGTAGGCCGCAGTCGGGGCGAACACCTGGAGGTCGCCGGTCCAGCCGAGCCGCTCGTCCCGCTGGGGGCAGTCGGTGGGCACGTCGAGGAAGTTGCCGCGCATGCCCCACACGACGTTCGAATGGAGCTGTGCGAGGAGTTCGTTGTCGCAGGTGAACGTCCCGATGCGCTCCATGTCGGAGTGGAGGACGACGGCGACGAAATCGTCGGGATCGAGCTCGTCTTTCCAGCCGTCGACTTCGACGTAGCGGAAGCCGTGGAACGTGAACGTCGGTTCGTACGTCTCGGGGCCGCCACCGCGCAGGGTGTAGCGGTCGGTCGCCTCCGCGTTGCGCAGGGGGCGGTAGGCGGGTTCGCCGTGTTCGAGCACCTCGGCATGACGCAGCGTGACGACCGCTGCCGGCTTCGCCGTCCACCGTGAAGCGCACGCGGCCGACGAGGTTCTGACCGAAGTCGAGCACCGTCGCTCCCGATGGGCTCGTG
Organism: Ilumatobacteraceae bacterium; assembly: GCA_963801795.1. Taxonomy (GTDB): domain Bacteria; phylum Actinomycetota; class Acidimicrobiia; order Acidimicrobiales; family Ilumatobacteraceae; genus Sva-07. Next base: position 187,093 of record CAWDFZ010000007.1, on the reverse strand, counting down.
AGGACCTCCCGGACCCCGATCTCCTCGATCCGCCGCACGGGCGGGCCTGGCGGCGCGACCAGTCGGCCGACGTCTGGTTCGAACCGTGTCGCCGGCTCCCAAGAGTGGTCGTCGAACCCGGCACGGTCCCATCCGTCGAGCGCGAGCCGGGCGTCGTACGTCTCTCCCTGGTAGAGGTCGGCCATGAGGAATGGGCCGGTCGTGGTTCGCCAGTGCTCGTCGGTGACGATCACATCGGTCGTGCCGTCGTCGAAGGCGATCTCGAGCTGGGCGAACAGGCCGAGTCGGTCGCCGTAGACGTTGCGGAGCATGTCCCATTTGAGAAAGCCCCGCCACCAGCCGTCGGCAACGACGGCGCCCAGCACGTTCTCGCTACTGGTCAGCAGCGATGTGACGTCGTGGGTGTCGTACCGCAGGCGGTGCTTGTAGCTCGACCATCCCGGTGCGAGCAGGTGGTCACCGACCACACGTCCGTTGAGGTGGATCTCGTGGACGCCAGCCGACGTCACGTACAGGCGGGCCCGTTCGATCCTGCGACCGGCCACGTCGAAGGCTCGCCGGAACAGCGGAGACGGGCTGGATGTGTCGAGGGGATCCACACCGGCGGGCGTGATCCACGACGCGCTCCAGTCGGTGGGCTCGACGAGGCCGACCTCGATGGACAGCGGCTCACTCCACGGGGTCTCACTGCCGTCGAGGCCCCAGACCCGGACGCGTACGTCTCGGCGGCTGCGTGAGGCCAATGGCGGGTCCGGCCAGGGCACGAGCACGGAGGCGTCGGAATCCACCCGACCGGCCGAACGTCCGTCGATCTCGACCTCGTAGGCACCCTGCCGCCACGACGGCGTGTCGGTCTCCGTGATCCATGACAGCCTGGGGGAGGTCTCGCCGGTACCGATCACGGTGTTGCGATGCGATTCGGCGTGTAGCTCGACGACTCTCATCCGGCTCCCCTTGGTTCGCGGCTGGGTTGAAGGATGATCTCCGCCCGAGCACCCTCACACCCGATGGTAACGTAACCATCCAAGGTGTGGGGCACTCGGTCGCACCAGGCCGCAAGGCGTTCGGGGAACTGCTGGACGATCCCGTCGGCGAGGAACTGCGCGAGCTCGTCGGCGTTGGCCTACCAGAGGTCCTTCTGGGTGGTCACGCCTGCCTCGTCGCCGTCGAACGTGGCGACCGCGTTGCCGATGTCGGTCTGGTTCTGCAGCAGCCGTCCCGCAGTGGCGTCGAGGTCTGGAAGCTCGGCGATGGCGCTGACGATGTAGAGGCGTGTCCATGTGATGTGGTCCTCCCACAGTTTGCGCATCGCCTGGTGGAACACCATCGGGTCGATGAGATCGGAAGCGGGCGCCGGATTGGTCGGTCGACGCATCGGTGGCGACCGGGCGGCTTGCCGCGGACGACTCGCCCGAATCGGTGTGTCGGTGACGTGCTGGAGGGCATCGAGCCCGACGTCCACCTCACCGCGCGACTCGATCCTGTCCCCGGCTACTGCTGCGTTCGCATCGCGGTCGACTGATTCTCAGAACGGCGGCATGCCGCCCTCTATGGTCACGATTGATGGAGGCGGACGCGACCGGTCACCGGAATGCACGCGACCGGTCGCGACGTCACGCGCTGGGCGATTCGCGCCGCACCGTGGGTCGTGCTCGTGCTGGCGAAGCTGTGGCTGGTCGACGGGCAGCGGCTGACCGCGTATGGATCGCTGACCATCGACGACCAGTGGTTCGTCGAGCGCGCCTCGTGGATCAGTGCGGGCGACTGGTTCGGGCCGTTCGACGCCTACACCCTGATCAAGCAGCCCGGCTACCCGCTGTTCGTGGCCGCCGTGCACGCCACGAGGGTGCCGTTGCTGCTCGCCCACCAGCTCGTCTACGTCTTCGCCATCGCGATCATGATGGTGGCGCTCCGGCCGCTGATCCGCTCGCGGTCGCGACGGCTGGGCGCGTTCGCCCTCCTGTTGTTCAACCCGATGACGATGAACACCCCGATCTCGGCACGTGTGGACCGCTCGGGCATCTATCCCGCGCTGACGGTGCTGCTGCTCGCCTGCCTCGTCGGACTCGTGTCGTCGTGCGACCGACCCCGCCGGGCCACGTTGGCGTGGGCGGTCGGGTCGACGCTGTCGCTCGGCGCGCTCTGGGCCGTCCGCGAGGAGTGGCTGCTGCTGTTGCCGGCGTTGGTGTGCGGTCTGGTGCTCGCCGTCGTGCGGCTGTCCCGCGCCCCGATCGCCGTGGGACTGCGCGTCGACCGCGGCGCTCGGTGTCGTGTGCATCCCGCTGACGATCGTCGTGGGAACGCTGTGGCTCGAGCACGTCAACGAGGGGCACTACGGCTTGGCCATCACCAACGTCGAACAGACGTCGATGTCGGCCGGGCTCGGACCGATGTTCCGCGTCGATCCGGCGACCACGTTCGACCAGTTTCCCGTGACCGCCGAGACGCGCGAGTTGCTGTACGAGGTGAGCCCGACGTTCGCCGCGCTCCGGGGGGAGATCGAGGCGGGCGGCAGCGATCGATTCGCGTCGGTCCGTCCCGACGGTGTGCGCGACCTCGGTGGCCAGGTGTTCCAGTGGGTCGTGCTCGATGCGATCGCCGCGACGGGCGGGGACGCGACCGCTCGCGATCTCGACGACACGTTCCGCTCGATCGGCGGCGAGATCGATGCGGCGTGCGACGACGGCCGGCTCGCTGTGGCCCACCGCACAGCGGCATCGCCCCGGCATGGGAGTGGAGCAATCTGGCCCCGCTGATCTCGCGGACCGCGACGGGTCTGCGCAGGACGATCGATCTGAGTGCCTTCAGTGCGTTGTCTCCCGACGGCGACGGCACCGCGGCCGACCGAGCGTTGTTCGAGCGGATGACGAACGAGCCGCTGGCGCCCGGCCCGAACGACTTCTTCACGAGGCTGCGTGTGCAGCCTGATCGGTGCGGTGCGCTGGCTGTACCGCCTGCTCGCCGTCGCCGGAATCGTGATCGCCGGGATCCGGGCCTACGCGGCGGTGAGGGATCGACGCCCGCCGGGGTGGACGATGGGGACGTTGTTGAGCGTCGGTCTCCTGCTGGTCCTCGTGCGTGTCGTCGGGCTCGCGTACCTCGACCTCACCGCGTTCCCGGCGTTCTCCGAGACCTATCTCGCGCCGGCCTATGCGGTGACGCTGGTGCTCGGCGTGGCGGTCGCGTTGCGCAACGATGCGGATCGACGGCGCGTCACGGCTCGCTGATCCAGTCGAGCCAGTTCCCGTGGGAGTGCACGCGCGCCAGTGGACGCGCCTCGACGTCTCCGCCGTCGATGAGCAGCGCGCCGAGGATGTCGTCGCTCGACTGGCTCTCGGGTCCGCTCGGCGCGAGCTCGCCGACGACCCCAGCGTTCTCGGCCGAGATCCAGACGACCGGCTGTCGTTCGGACGCGGTGCGGAGTATGTCGACGAACTCGGTCCGCTCGTCGATCGAGAAGTAGCCGAACGCCCAGGTCGTCATGACGATCGCCGTCGCCCCGGCGGGCAGGTCACCCAGCACCGCCGGAAGCACCTGGTTGGCGCGACCGGTGATCAGCATCGGTGGATGCTGTTGGACCAGCCTGATCGACGCCTCGACGCGGTCGGCTCGCCCGGTGTCGGGCCACACGCACGCCAACAGCCAGCGGGCGTCGGACGGGTCGGTGAGATCGATGGGGGACAGGTCGATCCCGACCCGCTCGGCGAACTGCGGCAACCGGTCGGCGATCGGCGGTTCGCCGCCGGTCACCTCGCAGGAGATGTCGACCGGTGAGTCGATCGGGCCGGTCGCGCCGTGGGAGCCGTAGTCGATCCGGTAGCGATCGCACAGCAGGTTGATTCCGGCGCTCGCTCCGACATCGACGAGGCAGAACGGGCCCGGCCGGCGCTGCGACACCCACGTGAGCGCGGGCCCGATGAGTGCGCTGCGGCCGCAGTCGTTGGTCTGCACGCGCCGCGTGCTCCAACAGATCGAGCAGCGCGGCGCGGTGCTGTCGGCAGATGTCGATGAACAGCGGGCCGGGGTCGGCGGTGGACCGGCCGTGGTACACGTCGTCGAGCGGATGATCGAGTCCGTCGAGCAGCAGGTAGCGAACTGCCCCGAGTGGGGCGAGCGGCAGATGCGCAGGCGGCGGTGCCTCGCGGAGCAGCTCGAGGAGTTCCCGATCGTCGGCGACCGCACGGGCGATGCGCTCGTAGATCGGTGAGTAGCCGCGGAACTGCTGGTCAGCCATCCACCGCCAGAGGTCGGCGAGATCGTCGGTCGGGTCACCCATCCCGGTCGACCCTACGTCGTCCGGCGAACGCGCGATGCCCAGGGTCGGTCGCTCATCGCAACGTCAGGGTGGCGCGCATGGCGTCGAGAACGGTCGAGGTGTCGCCAGTCGCAGCGCCTGCGTCGTGTTCGAGTCCGCGACGACTCCGTGTTGATCCGCGTCGGAGCGGTTCTGGCTGAGCTTCGCCTTCCCTTCGACGTGTTCGACGTGCATCTCGATGCCGATGATCGCTCGGAGTTGTGCGGTGATGTACTCGTCGGGCGCGTCGGTGGGCGTGCCACGGTTCGATTCGGTCGTGTTCGTGGCGGTCGGTGAGGTCGGTCACCGAGGCGAGCAACCAGGCCGGGTCGCGACGGACGAACACGGTGCCGGTGAGATGGACGGCGAGGTAGTTCCAGGTCGGGACGACTCGACCGTGTTCGGCCTTGGATGCGTACCACGACGGCGAGATGTACGCCTCGGGCCCGGTGACGATGACGAGCGCCGGCATGCCGTCGGTGATCGCGCGCCAGTGTTGGTTGGCCTTGGCCATGTGGGCGACGAGCCGGTCGCCGCGCCACAGGATCGGCATCAGGGTGGCCGCCGGCGGCCCGTCTCCGTGGCGGTCACCATCCATCCGCTGCCTGCTGTCGAGACGATGTGCGTGCTCGGTCGTCGTCGACCGCGGCAAATCCAGGGACATACATGCCCGCGAGACTACGGACCACCCGGGCGCGTCCGGACCCGACCTCGGCGCCGACGCGCCAGGGTCGGGTCCCGATCCGCGCCAGGTCGAGCCCGACGAGGGTTACAGCTCCTGGCGGATCGTCTGGGCGGTGCGCAGGCGAGCGCCGCCAACGTCAGCGTCGGGTTGGCGGTGCCCTCGGTGGGGAACACGCTCGACCCGGCGATGAACATGTTGCGCACGTCATGGCAGCGGCAGTACGCTGTCGACGACCGAGTCGGCGGGGTTGTGTCGCCCATCTTCGTCGTGCCGATGATGTGACCCGCACCGAACGGGAAGTCGACGTGGTGGCGTTCGGTCGGCGTCCAGTTCCTCGAACAACCGCTCGTGGAGGATCGTGGCTTTGGCCATGCCGTCCCGCACCGTACTCGGTCCGATCGTCGAAGTTGAACCGCGGCCGAGGGATGCCGATGGCGTCCAGGAAGTCGAACGCCGGCGTATGCGGTTGTCGGGGTTGGGCAGCTGCTCCATCAACGAGCCGAAGCGGATCTCCGATTACCGGCAGGCAGATCCGTACAACTCGAGCGTCGAGCCGACATCGCTCCTTGACCGCCGAACCGACCGCGCCTACCGTTCGCCGATGGCGCGACGGGTGATGCATTGCACGGCTGGTCGGCGCGGGCGGCGAATCGGTCGGCCAAGTGGTTGCCGACCGCTTGGGTTATCGGCTGGTCGACGAGGAGATCCTGCAACACGCCGCCGAGTCGAGTGGGGTGTCGGTCGAGGAACTTGCCGACGTCGAGCATCGGACGAAGGTCATCGACGGGCTGATGCGGAATCTCGCCGTCGCCGGAGGCGCCGCCGGGGTGATGTCGCTCGGGGCCGTCGGTCCGATCGACCTCGGCGCGGGAACCGATCCGAAGATCCTTGCGGGCGATGATCCAGAAGTCGATTCACGAGACCGCCGAGCGAGGCGATGTCGTGATCGTGTCGCACGCAGCGTCGCACGCGCTGGCGGACGGTGTCGGCGTGTTGCGTGTCCTCGTCACGGCGTCGACCGAAACGCGCGCCGAGCCGCGTCGCCCAGGCGGCTTCGATCGACGGCAAGAAGGCTTCCAAGGCGGTCGCCGACAGCGATGCGCAGCGAGCTGCCTACCTCAAGCGGTTCTACGGTGTCGGTGAGGAGCGACCGACGCAGTACGACCTGGTGCTGAACAGCGACTCGCTGTCCGTCGAGCTGATGAGTGACCTCGTCGTCAGCGCCGTCACCGCCGTCTGAGCGCCCGCCGTCGAGTCGCCCGAGAGCTCGGCCCCCACGCCGTCAATCTGATGTGACCCCTGCCCGGGAGGTGACGCCGTCGGATCGGGGTGCAAGCATGGTTGCTGACCACGGGTCGTCTCGGGAGGCGCACCCTTCGAGAGGAGCACGTGATGGCGACAGCGACTGCACACGACGACGCCGGCGACCCGATCGGCGTCCCACCGGTCGTCGACCAGCGAGCCTGGGACGAGGCCCTGGCCGAATTGCGGGTGAGGGAGAAGGCGGCAACACGCGAGCTCGACGCCATCGCTGCAGCCCGCCGCCGGTTGCCGATGGTCGAGATGCCCGAGTACGTACTCGACAGCGCGGACGGACCGGTTCGCCTGGTCGACGTGTTCGAGGGCACGCGGCAACTGATCGTGTACCACCACATGTGGTTCGACGGCGAGGAATGGCAGTGTCCGGGCTGCACCGGCTTCACCAGCCAGTTCACGCGCTCGAGTTCCTCGACGCCTACGACGCCCGGTTCGTCATCGTGACCCAGGGACCGATCGACGACGCACTCGAGTATCGGGAGCGGGTGGGCAACAAGATGACGTGGTACTCGACCGCCAACAGCCCGTTCGGCGCCGACATGGGCGCGCCGTCCGGTGGCGGTTTCCAGGTGAACGTCTTCCTCCGGGTCGGCGACACGGTGTACCGCACCTACAACACGCAGGGCCGCGGCACCGAACAACTCAGCCACACGTTCCCGTTGATCGACCTGCTGCCCTACGGCCGGCAGGAGGAGTGGCAGGACTCACCCGCCGGTTGGCCGCAATCACCGACGTACTCACGCTGGGCCGAATCGGAGGCGTTCGCCCAGTACGCCGACCACGGCTGAGAACGCGGAACGTCCCAAAACTCGTTTGCGTCGGGATTTCCGCGCACCGTGCCGGTTTTCGCGACACAAACGTGGATCTTGACAGCATATATCGGGGCACATATATATGTCATGAGTATCGCGATGAACTGGCACGGTCACGAGAAGACCGTCGACATCGACGATCTCGTGGCCAGGATCGACAGCCATGTCGATGGCGGCGCCGTCGCCGTCGCGCTCACCGATCTCGACCATTTCGGTGAGTTGAACGAGACGCAGGGTCGCGAAGCGGGCGACCGGGTGCTCGAGGTCTGGATCGAGACCCTGACGCGGTCGCTGCCCGCCGACTCGATCATCGGACGGCTCGGCGGCGACGAATTCGGGGTCGCCATTCCGAAGGCGACGGCCGAGAACGCCCTCATCCTGCTCGAGGAGGTTCGCGCCCACCTGGCAGAACACCCGGTGGACGGGTGGACGATCAACGCCACGTTCGGCGTCGCGTCGAGGCCGCCCCACGCCACCGAGACGGCAGAACTCTTCCGCTGCGCGAATGTTGCGCTCGCCCGGGGCAAGCGAGAAGGCGGTGGTCGGGTCGCCATCTACGTCGAGGAGAAGATGGTGCTCAAGAGCAACTACTACACCCGGCCCGCCCTCGACCGACTCGCCAAGGTCGCCGGCCGGCTCAACCGAACCGAGGCGTCGCTGCTGCGCGAAGCCCTCGATGACCTGATCCAGAAGCTGCGCTGACCACGTTCGCACCAGCCCGTGCCCGTTCAGGCTGCGAGATGTTGGCCGAACCAGTCGAGCATCGCCTGGTAGGCCTCGGCTGCGGCCTCGGCGTCGTAGCGCGGGCCGGTGTCGTTGAAGAAGGCGTGGTCGACGCCGTCGAACACGCGCAGCTCGTGCGTGAGGCCGGCCTCGGTGAGCGCGGCCTCGGCGGCGTCCATCGTGCCGTTGACGCGATCGTCGAGGCCGGCGTAGATGCCGAGCACCGCGGCGTTCGGTGAGCCGGCGAGGCTGGCGCCGGACGGGAACGGCCCGTAGAAGGGGACCGCCGCGGCCAGTCGCGGCTCGCCGGCCGCGAGCAGCTGCCACGTCATCCCGCCGCCGAAGCAGAATCCGATCGTCGGCGAGCTTCGCCTCCGGGGCACGGCGACCGAGCTCGTCGAGCCCGGCCCGCAGATCGGCGATCATCCGCTCGGTCGGCGCGTTGCCGAGCGCCGCGGTGGCATCGCCCTCCGTCGGCAGGCTGGCCGTGCCGCCCTCCTCCGACAACAGGTCGATGGCGAGCGCCGTGTAGCCGTCGGCGGCGAGACGCGGCGGGATCGAGCGGATGTGCGGCGTGAGGCCGCGGTTCTCGTGGATGACGAGCACGGCGCCGCGCGGCGAGCTCGGCCTCGGCGACGACGCCGATCAGCTCGCCGTTGGGACCGCTGAAGCGGATCTCCTCACCCGTCGGCGGTGCGGACGGCGGCGGTTCAGTGCTCGTGGATTCCGGCGGACTCGACGCCGTCGCGGCCGTGGTCGGCGGCGTCGTGCTCGCGGCAGTGGCGCCGGCCGATCCGCCGCCGTGTCGGCCGGTCCAGTGTCGGCCGGTCCGGTGTCGGCGAACCGGTGGCCGACGACCCGGCCTCGTCGTCGCCGCATGCCGCGAGCAGGGTCGCCGCGGCGGCGCCGCTGATCCCCATCAGCGCCGAGGCGGCGCAGCGCCTCGCGGCGGGAGAGCAGGCCTTCCTCGCAGTCGAGAGCGACCTCCTGAACGATGTAGTCCTTGAGTGCCATCACCGAACGCTACGACACACGCCTGACCGGTCGGTCGCGGTCGGTCCCTGCTCGGTCGGCGGTCAACGCAGGTTGAGTTGCCACGTCACGCCGTGGCGGTCGCCGACCCAGCCGAAGCGGGTGCTGAATCCGTAGTCGTCGAGCGGCATGTACACCGTGCCCCCATCGGAGAGCCGACCGAACAGCCGCTCGAGTTCGTCGACGTCGTCGCACTCGATCCAGAGCGACACCGCAGGGGTGAACCCCCAGGCGTGATCGACGGGGCTGTCAGCACAGCTGAATTCGCTGTTCGCGAGTCGGAACCTCGCCACCTTGACGGTGCCTTCCGGTCCGCCGTCGCCCGGGCCGTAGTGGTCGATCTCGATCAATTCGAAATCGTCGAAGACGTCCCGGTAGAGATCGAGTGCTGCGCTGGCGGCACCGCCCTGAAACGTCAAGAAGGTCCGGAGTTCCTGCGTCATGGCGCGAACGCTAGTGCGATGGTCGAGCCCGATCGGCGGCCCGCCGACGCTCGGACCGCTGGGCCAGAATGGTGCGATGAGCGACGTGGCCAGGCCGTTCGCGACGGCAGCTCCGCACTATCTGCGGGGTCGGCCGCCGTACTCGGCGCAACTACTCGACGTGATGGCGGCCGAGATCGGTCTCGACGGGACGGGCACGCTGATCGACGTCGGCTGCGGCCCGGGCGTGCTCGCCGTGCAGCTGGCACCGCTGTTCGACACGGTGATCGGCATCGACCCCGAGCCGGAGATGCTCGCGCAAGCGCGGCGGCACGCCGCCGACCATGAGGTGACGGCGACATGGATCGAGGCTCGAGCCGAGGACCTCGCCACGCTCGACCTCCCGGCGCCGCGCCTGGTGACGTTCGGCCAGTCGATCCACTGGACCGACCGCCAGCCGGTGCTGGCCATGGTCCACGAGTTGCTCGCAGTGGGTGGATCGGTGGCCCTGATCGCTCCGGCCATCGAACACGGATCGCCACCCGTCGACCCGCCCGCGCCGCGAATCCCGCACGACCAGATCGAGGCGTTGCTCGCTCGCTACCTCGGTTGGTCGCGTAGCCCGCGAGTCGACACGTACGAAGCGTCGCTGGAGGAGTCGCCGTTCGGCGCGTCGCAGGTCGTCTTCGCTCCGGGTCGCACCGACGTCATCCGCACGACCGACGACGTGGTGTCCGGCTACCTGTCCATGTCCTTCGCCGCTCCCGATCGTTTCGGCGATCGCCTCGACGCGTTCGTGGTCGAGCTCCGCTCATTGCTCGTCGACGTGTCAACCGCCGGTGTGTTCCATGACTGGCCGGGCGACACCGCGATCATCTGGGCGACCAAGCACTCGTGAGCGTTCGTCGTCCCGCTACACGAAGTTGTTGATGACCACGGCGATGAGCACCGCGGCGAGTAGCACGATGGCGAGCGCGGCGAGGCCGTCTCGACCCGCTCCGCTGCGGGCAGCACGTTGAGGCTCTTCGTTCATCGCAGGTTTCCTCCTGACATTCGGTGACGTCAATTTTCGACGAGGTGGCGGACACGTTCAAGCATGATTTCGTTGGCCCAGTCGCGCCAGCGCGCGAGCGGCGGCGTTGGCCCCGCACATCCCGTGCGCACCCGCTCCGGGCGGTGTCGAGGCCGAGCAGAGGTACGTGCCGGGGATGCCGGTGAAGTACGGGTCGGTGGTGAAGCGCGGCCGGAACAGGAGCTGGGTCGGCGACGACGCACCACCGATGACGTCACCGCCGACGTAGTTCGGGTTGTAGGCCGACATCTCGGTCGTGGAGCGCACGGCCGTGCCGACGATCCGCTCCCGGAACCCGGGGGCGAATCGTTCGATCTGCGCGATGATCGCCTCCGAGTGCGTCGCCGGAGTAGCCGTGTGGCACGTGCGCGTAGGTCCACAACGGGTTGACGTTGCCCGCCGACCTCGTCGGGTCGGCGAGGTACTGCTGGCCGACGAGCACGAACGGTCGCTCGGGCATCGCTCCCGCAGATGCACCGCCTTCTCGTTGGCCACGATCTCGTCGGCGCCGCCGCCGAGGTGGACCGTGCCGGCCTCGCGCGCCGACGATGCCGTCCAGGGCACATGACCGTCGATGGCGAAGTCGACCTTGAACGCTCCGGGGCCGTGGCGGAAGCGACGGTAGGAGCGGGCGATCCGGCTCGGCAACCGATCGCCGAGGATGTCGGCGGCGATCGACGGCGACACGTCGAGCATCAGAACGTCGCATGCTGGGAGTTGGTCGAGCGAACTCACGCGCACGCCGGTCTCGATCGTGCCGCCGTGGCGTTCGATGTCGGCCACGAACGCGTCGGCGATCGACTGCGAGCCGCCTTGCGCCACGACCCAGCCCTTGGCGTGGCAGGCGACGATCAGCATGAGCCCGACGGCGCTGGTCATCGGCCGATCGAGGCGGGAGAACGCATGCGCGGCGATGCCGGCCCAGAGTGCCTTGGCCTCGTCCGTCCTCCACGTGCGGGTCACCGCGGTCGCCGGCACCAGCGCACCGGCGCCGAACCGCGCCAACGTCAACGGATGGCGCGGTACTCGCAGGACCGGCTGCGAGGCGTCGGCGAACAGGTCGTCGAAGTGCGCGGTCGGCTGGTCGAACACGCGACGCCATCGCTGACCGTCGGCACCCAGTCCTTCGGCGGTCGTCTCGATCGATCGGTACAGCACGCCGGCCGAACCGTCGTCGAGCGGATGGGCACAGTCGACGGTCGGCTGCAGCCACGTGAGCCCGGCCGACGCGAGGTCGAGTTCGGCGAGGAACGGCGACCCTGCCGCGATGGGATGGACGGCGGAGCAGTGATCGTGCACCAGACCGGGGACGATCATCTCGGAGCTGCGCGTTCCACCGCCGACGGAATCGCTCGCCTCGAGCACGGTCACGTCGAGGCCGGCGCGGGCCAGTCGCGCCGCGGCAGCGAGCCCGTTCGGCCCGCTGCCCACGACGATCGCCGTGGTCAACCCGTCACCGTCACCGTCATCGACTGCCGAACGCGTGAACAACATGCGCACATCGGCCGCACATTGATCACGCGTTCGCCGCGATCAGACTCGGCCGCCGGCTGCCGGGGTACGGAACACCGGGCGCCACGTATCCGGGACGGGTCCACGTGATCGTGTGCGGGATCGGGCCGTTGGGCAGCCACGGTTGCTCGTTGTAGGCATCGTCGTTGTGATACCAGCCCTTCTCGACCGTGCCCAGCGCGGCGTCGATGACCCGGTACTGCACCTTCTTGCTGAAGGCGGGCTGCGACTCGGTCCACGCGACGATCACGTCACCCGGCTCGTACTGACACCGCTCCTGCAGGGCCTCGATCAGGCGCTCGTCGAGGCAGTGGCCGTCGCCGAAGTTCCAACCCGTGAGGACGTTGCTCACGAACTCGCCCTCCCGTTGGATCCGGTCGTCGAGTCCGGGGGTGTGGCGCATCGAGCGCGGACATGTGCATTCGGCCCATCGGGTGCATCATGCGGAAGGCGACCGCCTTCTGGATGAAGATCTCGGAGATCTCGTTGCCGAAGAGCGGATCGAGCTGGTCGATCTGGTTGTCGGCGGCCTTGACGATCCGCTCGTTGATCCGGTCCTCCATCTCCTTGGTGCGGAACGAGAACGAACCCGACGCCCAGTTGCCGGCGTACTGCTTCATGCCCACGAGGAACGACACGTACTGGGGTCGCAGCGCACCGAGCACGATCGGGAAGAGGGCCACGATCACGACGATCGCCAGCAGGGCCGGATTCATGTCGCTGACCGCGTAGCCCTCGCCGGGAGGGAAGTTGAGGAACAGGAACGCGACGACGAACATGAAGAACACGTTCCACTCCAGCGGCACCGCGATCGGAATGGTGGAGAGGATGAAGGAGTGGAGCATCCAGATCGAGATGACCGCGATCCACGTCAGCCACGGCCACGGTGAGAACAGCAACACGAGCGGCATCACCAGTTCGCAGGTGGTGCCGCCGATGTGCGCCAGCAGGTGCGTGGCCTTCGACGGCCTGATGTCGTTCGGGTAGTCCTTGACCGTCATCTTGCGGAATCTTCTGCGACGTCATCCACGGCGTGTTCTGGACCATGATCGCCACCGTCGAGGAGAAGCCGTGCTGCAGCTTCGAGAAGCCGGCGCCCATCCAGATCACGCAGATGCAGATCTTGGCGGCGACGATCATGTCGACGAAGTTGCTGAACAGGCCGAAGTACAGCATCGTCGGGACGTACTGCTCGGAGCGCGCCGACAGGAACACGATCTTGTCCCGGAAGCCCATCAGGATGATCAGGCCGCAGTACGTCACCAGCGCCCATTGCGGCATCACACCGGCCGAGCCCTCCGGCAGCCCGTCGACCTGTTCGCCCGACAGGAACAGCATCATCACGAGCCAGAACACGATGAGCTTGTAGAGGCCGGTGTCCCACGGCGTCCGCCGGTTGCCCTTCGTGAACGGGACGTGGTTCGGGTACGGCGGGACCCGGAGCGTGTCGTTCTGCCACCAGTACAGGACGCCGCCGATCGGCGGGTCGAAGTGGAACGCCAGCGGACCGCACGTGGCGGCGAGCCCGAGGATCTCCAACAGGATCGTCCAGACCATCAGCTTCTGGTAGAGGATCGGTTCGTCCCACCAGCCGGCGATGTTGTCGAACTCCAGCCCCTTGGTGAACGCGCCGCAGATGATCAACCCGAACAGCGCGTAGAAGAAGATCTTCCACACGTAGAAGTTGATCGTCTGTTTCGGGGTGCCGAAGCCGTACTCCACCCAGTGGAGTTGCAACATCTTCATCCGCTCGAAGAACGGGATCTTGGCGAACTCGTCGAGTTCGACCGGTGGGAGTTCTGCGGTTCTGTAACCCATGGTCGGCTACCTCCTCACACGCTTGGCAAAGGAACGCAACCGGCGTTCCTTCTCGAAGTACAGGTCATCGTCTGCTGCCTTCCTGGTGGATGCGATCTTTCCGGTCAGCCGTTGGAGCTCGCGCTCGCGAACCCGTTGGCGCTTCCACTGCTTGCGCTTGTTCTTCTGGCGCAGCCGTTCGATGTGGTCTTCCTCGGTCTCCGACGTACCCCGGAGGTAGGCGTCCTCGATCTCGCCCATCCGTTCCAGCGCCTCGGCGGCGGGGAGATCGAGCAGGATCTGGCCACGCGCCATCAGGTACATCCGATCGGCGTACTTCAGCGCCTTGTGCGCGTGCTGCTCGACGATCAGAGCGCCCGTGCCGCGCTCGTCGGCCGCCGTGCGGACCGCGCCGAGGAGCCGGTCGACGATCTTCGGTGCCAGCCCGAGCGACAGCTCGTCGGCGAGCAGGATCGACGGGTTCCGACTCAGGGCGCGGGCCAGGGCCAACATCTGCTGCTCGCCGCCCGACAACATGCCGCCCCGCACCGACAGCCGCGGTTCCAGTTCGGGGAACAGCGCCAGGGCGCCCTCGACCGAACCGCCGCCGAGGCGCAGGTTGTCGCGGGCCGACATCTTCGTGAACACCAACCGATCCTCGGTGATCAGGCCGATACCGCCATCGCGCACACGTCGATCCATCGCGGTGAAGGTCGGCACGTTGCGGAACAACACGATGCCATCGACCGGCGCCAGCTCGCCGGCGATCGTCAACAGCGTGGTCGACTTGCCGGCGCCGTTCGGGCCGAGCAGGCAGACCACTTCGCCGGCGTTGACCCTGAGGTTGACCGCTCGCACCACCTCCCGGCCGAGGTAGCCGGCCTTGAGATTGCGGGTCTCCATCAGGGGCGCCTTCACGACGCACCTCCGCCGACCGATGCCGGCGATGATTCCGACGGGTCGAGACTCTCGGCTTCGAGCTGCTCGTCGGTCTCGGTGCCGAGGTACGCCGCGATCACGGCCGGATCGGAACGCACGTGCTCGGGCGAACCCGCCGAGATCAGCTTGCCGAAGTCGAGCACGATCACGTCGTCGCAGACCCCCATGACGAAGTTCATGTCGTGCTCGACCACGAGGATCGCCATGCCCCAGTCGTCGGCCAGACGGCGCACCACCCGCGCCAGTTCGACGCTCTCGGCGGAGCTCAGGCCTGCTGCCGGCTCGTCGAGCAGCAGCACACTGGGGTGCATCGCCACCGCCCTGGCGATGGCGAGGAGTCGTCGTTTGCCGTACGAGAGGTCGTGGACGTCGCGGTGGAGATCCTGGTCGAGGTCGAACTCGGTGATCGCCCGCACGACCTCGGGCCGCAGCTTCGGATTGATCGGCCAGATCAGGTCGAGGAAGTACGAGCGCAGGTCCTGGGGATCGGCGGCGACGCTGAGGTTCTCGAACACGGTCGAGTCCTCGAAGAGCTCGAGCGACTGGAACGATCGGGCGACGCCGGCGCGGGCCCGCCGCATCGCCGGCCGCTTCGACAGATCGACATCGTCGAGCGAGAACCTTGCCCTGCGACGGGGTGAATCCGCTCACGGCGTCGATCAGCGAGGTCTTGCCGGCACCGTTCGGCCCGATCAGTCCGGTCACCTTGCCCGGCTCGAGCCGGAAACTGACGTCGTTGACGGCGACCACCGTGCCGTAGCGCACGGTCAGCCCGGCGACCGTCAGCGTGCGCGCCGGCACCCGCTCCTTGTGGTCGCGTCCGGTCGACGTGTCGGCGACGTCGGAGAGCTCGATCGTGTAGGGCTGGCTCCACTTCCGGGTCTTCTTGATCTCCCGCGACATCCGCAGCCACACCGCGGCGATGCCGTCCTTGTAGATCACGAGGGTGAGCAGGATCCCGACACCGCTGATCAGCTGGATCCACCTGCCGACACCTTCCCACGTCGTCTCGAGGATCTCCTGGGTGATCCCGGCGGTGGCGAGCGTCGAGCCGACGATCGCGCCGAGCAGCTGGCCGACGCCGCCGAGCAACGCGAGCCCGACGTAGGTGATCGACGTGAAGTTGCTGAACGACCCGTAGCTGATCGAACTCAGCCGGAACGCCAACACGATGCCACCGAGGGCGGCGATCGCCGACGCGAACGAGAACGCGAACAGCTTGGCGACCATCACGTTGATGCCGAGCGCCGCCGCCGCCCGTTCGTTGGTCCGCACGGCGATGAGCCGCCGCCCGCTCCGCCCCCGACGGACGTTGGCGACGACCACGACCGCCAGCATCAGCATCGCCAAGGTGAAGATGCCGTACCGCTCGGGAAAGGTGATCGACCCGATGTCGTAACCGAACAGGTCGGGGTTGCCGACCTGGGTGCCCTGCACCCCGCCGGTGTAGCTGCGGTTCTTGAGCAGCATCAGTTCGATCGTGCTGCCGAGCCCGAGGGTGACGATGGCGAGGTTGATCCCGCGCGTCCGCACCGCGGGGAGCCCGAAGATCAGGCCGAGCGGCACCGCGGCCGCGACGCCGGCCAACAGTCCGAGCAGGAACGGGATGTCGAACACGGCGACGAGACGACCGGCGACGAACGCGCCGAAGCCGGCGATCGAGTACTGCGCGAGCGAGAGCTGGCCGGCGTATCCGGTGAGCACCACGATCGACAACAGGACGATGGCGACTCCCAGCGAGACCGTGATCGCATCGACCCACTTCGTCTCCTTCGTCACCATGATGAACACCACGGCGCCGGCCGCGAACAGCGCCCACGCCCACCTGATCCGTCCGTTGCCGATCATCGGCAGCTGTTGGAGGTAGTGGTCGCGCAGCGGCAGCGATCGGCCGCGGAACACGAGGACCACGATGATCACGAGGAATGGAAGCGACGGGCCGAGGCCCTCCTGATTCGCGAACCGTCCGACCAACGCTTGACCGATGCCGATCGCGAATCCGGCGGCGGTGGCGGTCGGGAACGATCGGAAGTCGCCGACCAGCGCGGCGGCCATCGCGGCGAGGATGAGCCCGGTCATCGCGGTCACCTGCAGCGTGATGATCGGGACGACGAGGATCCCCGCGGCGGCGGCGATGGCCGAACCCAGCGCCCAGTTCTGCAGGGCGATCCGGTTGGGTGACAGCCCGATCGCCGAGGCGGACCGTTCGCTCTCGGCGACCGCCTCGGTCGCCAGGCCGAACTGACTCGCGCGGTAGAGCAGCCAGAGACCGAAAGCCGACGCGCAGCCGATGGCGAGCAGGATCAGACGGTCGACGGTGATGCCGACGTCACCCCAGAGCGTCACCCGGTCGGTCGGCAGCCAGCTGTCGATCTGATGCGGGTTGGATCCGTAGCGCAGCACGACGGCTGCCTGGATCGTGATGAGCACCCCGAGCGTGGCGATCACTCGCACGAGAGAGCTGGCACGCCGCAGGGGCCGCATCACCACCCAGTGGGTGAGTGCCCCGAGGAACGCCGACCAGGCGACGCCGGCGACGGCCGACAGCAGGAACGGCCAGCCGGCGCTGTTCTGCAGCTCCCATTGCATGAACACCCCGGCGATGGCGGTCGCCCCGAGCGAGAAGTTCAGCACGCCGGTGCCGCGGTAGATGACGATCAGACCCTGCGACCCGAGCGCGTAGAGGGCGCCCACTCCGAGGCCCAGCAGCGCGAATCTGATGACTTCGTTCATCGTCCCCCTCCCTCCGATCCCCCCGCTCCGGGTCGTGAAACATCAGAGCGGTCGGCGCGTTCCGGACCATACCGTGTCGCTCACCTCGCGCCGCAACCGGAGACTGCAAGGCACTGCAGCGGCATGTGCTTCAACGGATATCAGGGCTCGTCGGATCGACGAGGAACAGATGGCAGGTCCGATCTCCGGGTCTCGAACATCGGATGTGTTGTGCTATACGTCGGAGGTCGGTGCGCGTCCGGCGCCCGCGATATCTGTAATGGGGGAACATGATGTCAGCCTCGAAAGACCCGCGTTCGATTCCGACCGGGGCGTTCGCGGAGACGCGCGACTCGCGCTGCTCGCGGTCGCCGGTTTGGCCCTCGTCGCGTGCGGCAGCGACGACGGTGATTCGGCCGACTCCGGCGATGCCGCGACGACCGATGCCGCCACGGATGATGCCGCCACGACCGATGCACCGGCAGACACCACAGCCGGCACGACGGCCGACGCTGCCACGGAAGGCACCGCCGCCGAAGGAACCGCCGCCGAAGGAACCGGGGAGGCGCCGACCGGCGAGCCGCTCAAGATCATGACCGTGACGACGCTGAACGCCGCCGGGCCGACCTACGAGAACATCGCCAACACGGCGAACCTGTATGCCGACTACATCAACGAACGCGGCGGTATCGCCGGTCGACCGGTGGAAGTCACGGTGTGCGACGAGCAGTTCGATCCGGCCGTCGCCACCACGTGCGCCCGCCAGGCGGTCGACGAGGGCATGGTGTCGATCGTCGGCTCGTTCACGTTCTTCGCCGAGTCGATCGTGCCGGTCATCGCCGAATCGAGCATCACCTGGTTCGGGGCATGCTGTCCGATCACGCCGTCCGAGCTGACGAGTCCGTACTCGTTCAACATCGGCAACCAACCGATGTACGCGGTCGGCGCGGTGCAGCAGGCGGTCGACGACGGCTGCGAGAACATCAACGCCGTCATCATCGACGGTGCGCAGATCTTCATCCCGCCGATGGAGAACGCCATGGCCAACCTGGGCAAGGAGTTCGGCGAGGTGATCATCCTGCCGCCGACCGCGCAGGACTACTCCGCCGAAGTGGCCCAGGCCACGACCGACGCCGACTGCGTGATCAGCATCGTCTCCGAGACGCCGTTCATCACGTGGAACACCGCGTGGGGCCAGTCGGGGACCGAGGCCCAGCAGTACGGTCCGCAGGGCAACCTCAACGAGGTCTCGGCAGCCGGCAACGAAGAGGCCACCGACGGCAACATCATCGTCGGCATGTACCCCGACCTCTCGACGGCGCCGTGGGACGAGTACCGCGCCGCGCTCGAGGAATCCGGGATCATCGATGACGGCAACGACTACAACTCGCTCGGCGGAATGGGCACGTGGGCGGCCTACGTCGGGTTCACCCAGATCGCCGAGACGATCGAGGGTGACATCACCGCCGAGTCGTTCTACGAGGCGGCGAACACCACGTCCGAGCTCGACCTGAACGGCATGGTTCCGGTGCTCGACTTCACGCAGGAGTGGACCGACGGCCTCGAGGGCTACAACCGTCTGTTCAACCGCAGCGTCATCCTGAGCGAGTTGGACAACGGCAAGGTCGTGCCACTGACGACTGAGTTCGAAGACGTCGGCGACCTGGCCCTGCCCCCGGGCTGATCGACCTCGTGACGCCGATCGGGCCGACGACGATGTCGGCCCGGTCGGCGCTACGACACTGCCCGACCGCTGTCGTTCCAGTACCTCGCCCGCACCGCCTTCTTGTCCGGTTTGCCGATCGGGGTGAGCGGGATCTCGTCGACGTAGTCGACCGACTTCGGCGACTGCTGCGAACCCTTCACGTCCTTCACGAGCTGTTGCAGGTCGTGGGTCAGCGCGTCGGAGGGTTCGTGGCCGGGCTGGAGCACGACGACGGCCTTCACCGCTTCGCCCCACTTGTCGTCGGGGACACCGATCACCATCACCATGCTGACGGCAGGGTGGGTGGTGAGCACGTCTTCGACCTCGCGTGGGAACACGTTGAATCCGCCGGTGATCACCATGTCCTTCGTGCGGTCGACGATGTACAGGTAGCCCTCGTCGTCGAAGCGACCGACGTCGCCCGTGTGCAGCCAATCGCCCGACAGCGCTTCGGCGGTCTCGTCCGGAAGGTCCTTGTACCCGTTCATCACGAGTGGGCCACGGGTGCAGATCTCGCCCGACTCGCCGGGGCCGACCGGCCGGTTCTCGGAATCGAGCAGGGCGACGTGCATCCACGGCACCGGCCGGCCGCACGAGGCGAGTCGTTCGGGGTGGGCGAGATCGTGTTCGCGCCTTCTTCAGGTGGGTGATCACCATCGGCGCCTCGGTCTGGCCGAAGAACTGGAAGAAGATCGGTCCCCAGTGCTCGATCGCCTGCGCCAGCTTGGCCGGGCTCATCGGCGAGGCGCCGTAGAAGATGGTCTCCATCGACGACATGTCGGCGGTCTCGTAGCGGGGATGCCCCTGCAGCGCGTAGAGCATCACCGGGACGATCAGCGTCGCCGTGATGCGGTGCTCGGCGACGAGGTCGAAGAAGCCGTCCGGGCTGAAACCGTCCATCACGTAGAACGCGCCGCCCGACAACAGCACCGGCGCGACGAGCGACATCGCCGCGTGCGACAGCGGTGTGGCGATGGCCAGCCGCAGATCGTCGGGGAACTCCCACTCGGCCATCTGGATCCACGTCATCGCCTGCCACACGCGATGGGTCATCAGCACACCCTTCGGCCGACCGGTGGTGCCGCCGGTGTAGACGACGGTGCACAGGTCGTCGAGCGCCACGTCGGGCGATTCGAGCGGGCCTGGTTCGAACTGGTCAGCGAGCGCGAGGTAGTCGTCGCCGACGTCGTTGGGTCCGAAGCCGAGCAGCGTGAGATCTGGGTACTGGGCCTTGAGTCTCGCGTGCCCGCTCGGTGAAGTTCTCGGCGTCGAAGACGAGGCATTCGATCTCGGCGTCGCCGATCACGTACGCGTGATCGGCGAGCGAGCCCATCGGGTGCAGAGGCGTCAGGACGCAGCCGTTGACGAGCGACGCGGTCAGGTTCGTGAGCACCTCGGGGCGATTCTTCGACAGCACGGCGACGCGCGAGCCGCGGGTGACACCGCGAGCCGCGCTGGGCCTGGATCAGCTGGCTGGTGCGGTGCCGAACCTCGGCGTAGGAGGCGATCCGACCGGCGAGGAAGATGCACGGCTCGTCGTCGTGAGCGGCGAGGCTGCGGATGATCAGATCGGGGAGCAGCGGTTGCTCGTGGAGTGCCGAGTTCACACACGGCACAATAGTTTGCAGACATCTGATGTCTTGATCGGAGTTGGCGGCGTTCGTCCGGAGCTGCGAATCTGGAAGCGACCACGTGCCTGCGGTTTCTGAGGGCATCGATACCCGAAACGTTGGAGGTTTGCGATGAGCGTCACGACGAAGGCGATCGACAGCATTCGGGCGATGATCCGCTCTGGCGAACTTGCACCCGGTCAACGACTGCCGCCCGAACAGGAGCTGGCGGATCGACTGGGGGTCTCGCGGGGCTCGCTGCGCGAAGCGGTCCGGGCGCTCTCGCAGATCAACGTGCTCGACGTCCGCCGAGGCGACGGCACCTACGTGACCAGCCTCGCTCCGAGCGAGCTGTTGTCGGGCATGGTGTTCGCGTTGGAACTGATCCAGACGAAGGACCTCGACGAGGTGGTCGAGGTGCGTCAGTTGCTGCAGCCACCGGCGGCGGCGCTCGCCGCTCAGCGCGTGACGGTCGAGCAACTGACCGAGATGCACACGGTGATCGATCAGCTCGATCGCGCCACCGACCCCGACGAGATCGCCCGCCTGCACGACCGGTTCGGTTCGTTGGTCTACGACGCCACCGGGAACGAAACGCTCAGCTCGATCCTGCGTGCCCTGCAGATGCGCGGCGAGAACGTGCGGCGCGCGTGGCTCAGTGCCGATCCCACGCGTCGCGGCATCGCGCTGACGCACCAACGGATGCTCCTCGACGCGCTCGAGCGCGGCGACAGCGACATGGCCAAGTCGATCTCCGTCGTGCAGATCGAGCGCCGTCGCCGGTGGATCGAACGCCTCCGCACCGGCGGACCGACCGAGACCACGACCGACGAGCAGACGCTCGCGGCCGAACAGGTCTGACCGCGCGGCCGACCGACCGGACCGACCCAACCGAGAGACAGGAGCACCGATGGACCTCGACGAGAACGCACGGACCCGTGAGCTGCGCGGCCGGCTCGAAGCGTTCATGGACGAGCACATCTATCCGAACGAGGACCGGTTCTTCCGCGAGTCGATGGAGCTCGGGCCCTGGGCCGTGTGGCCCGTCGTCGAGGAACTCAAGCCGCTCGCCCGCGAGGCCGGGCTGTGGAACCTGTTCCTGCCCGACAGCGACCACGGCGCCGGGCCTGACGAACCTCGAGTACGCGCCGCTGTGCGAGGTGATGGGCCGCTCCCACCTCGCGCCGGAGGTGTTCAACTGCTCGGCGCCCGACACCGGCAACATGGAGGTGCTCGCCCGCTACGGCACGCCCGAGCAGCAGGAGCGATGGTTGATGCCGCTGCTGGCGGGAGAGATCCGCTCCGCGTTCGCGATGACCGAGCCCGCCGTTGCATCGAGCGATGCGACCAACATCGAGATGCTCGATCGTGCGCGACGGCGACGAGTACGTGATCAACGGCCGCAAGTGGTACACGACGAACGCCACGCATCCGCGCTGCGAGATCATCATCCTGATGGGCAAGTCCGATCCGGACAACGCCGACCGCCACCGCCAGCAGTCGATGATCCTGGTCCCGAAGGACACGCCGGGCGTCGACGTGATCCGGCCGCTGCCCGGTGTTCAACTTCTACGGGATGCCCGACCGGGCCTCCGAGGTCCAGTTCACCGATGTCCGCGTGCCGGCCACCAACATGCTGCTGGGCGAGGGGCGCGGGTTCGAGATCGCCCAGGGCCGCCTCGGGCCGGGCCGCATCCACCACTGCATGCGACTGATCGGACTGGCCGAACGCGCGCTCGAGATGATGTGTCGACGCACGCAACACCGGGTGACGTTCGGCCGCCCGGTCGCCGAGCAGGGCGTGACGCTCGAGCGCATCGCCGAGTCGCGCATCGCCATCGAGCAGACCCGCCTGTTGACCCTGAAGACCGCGCACCTGATGGACACGGTCGGCAACAAGGAAGCGCGGCGCGAGATCGCGATGATCAAGATCGCCGCCCCGAACATGGCCTGCAAGGTCGTCGACTGGGCGATCCAGGCCTTCGGCGGCGCCGGCACGAACAACGACTACGGCCTGGCGGCGATGTACGCCACCGCGCGCCTGCTCCGGCTCGCCGACGGTCCGGACGAGGTCCACCGCAACCAGCTCGCCAACGCTCGAACTCCGGCGACATGCCGGCAAGGGCCCGATCGAGCCACACGCCACCTCGACACCGACGTGGTCCTGATTCGCAATCCACGTTTGCGTCAGGATTTTCGGGGACCCCCTCCCCACTTTTCGCTGACACAAACGATGGTCAGGCCCGTTCGTCCGGTCGGGCGGGTGGGGAGTGGGGAGTGGCGTCGACCCTTACATGGCGTCGATCTACATCGCCTCGACTTGGGGCATGATCTCTTCCTTCAGCCGCTTGAGATCATCGAGCGTCTTCGACACCGGCACGTCGGCGAACGGCGGCCAGAGGAGCGGCATCGTCAGCCCGGCCTCCTGGTAGCGCTTGAGGGTGTCGGTGATCTGCGCGGCGGTGCCGGCCAACAGATTGCTGCCCTTGCCCAGCGGCGTCTGGTCGGTCTCCTCGTCGGTGATGACGAACCAGATCATGCTGCAGATCTCGAGGTCGTCGATCGAGCGGGAACTCCCGAGCTCCTCGAGTTCACGCTGGATCGCACCCCGCCAGGTCTGGAGCTCGTCCGGTGTGTCCTGGATCCCGATCCATCCCGCCAGGCCGTACTTCGCGATACGACTCGCCGAGCGCTTCGGGTCCTTGAGCCCGCTCATGAAGATCGGCGGGTGCGGCTGCTGCACCGGCTTCGCCCCGAACCCGCATCGATCGAAGTCGGCGAACTCACCGTGGTACTCGAACAGGTCGTTCGTCCAGATGCCCTGCATGATCTCGATCGTCTCGCGCACGTGCGTGTGCCGCTTGGGGAAGATGTGCGAGGCGCTCGCGGCGGCGAACTCCTCGGGCATCCAGCCCGACCCGACGCCGACGTTGACCCGGCCGTTCGAGAGGTGGTCGACGGTGGCGATCTCGGCGGCGAGGACGCCGGGCGCACGGTACGGCGTGTCGGTGATGCTCATGCCGATCCGCACCTTCGAGGTCTTCGCCGCGAGCCAGGGGATCAGCGGCCAGCCCTGGAACCACTCACCGCGGGCCGACACCGGCAACGCCTTCGGGAACTCGCTCATCATGCCGAACGAGTACTGGAGCTCCGCTCGATCGGAAGCTTCCGGGACGACGATCCGGTCGAGCGTCCAGACCGAGTCGAAGTCGAGGTCCTCGGCGAGAGCGGTGAGCTCCTCGAGCTCCTTGACGGTCACCTGGTCGCGGAAATTCGGCAGGTACAGAGCGAGCTTCATGAAACGGCCTCCCCTCGGCGGCTCGAGAGTACCAGGCCCCCTCGGCCTCGGATCACAGCTGGTCGCGCAGTTCGCGCTTGACGACCTTGCCGTAGTTGTTCGTCGGCAGGGCGTCGACGAACCGGTACTCCTTGGGCCGTTTGAACCGGGCGATGTGGTCGAGGCACGTCCGGTCGAGGTCGGTGACGGACGGTGGCGCGGCGCCGTCGTCGGCCACCACGAAGGCCACCACCGCCTCGCCCCACTCGGCATCGGGTCGGCCGACGACGGCCGCGGCCCGGACGCCGGGATGGCGGAGCAGTGCCTCCTCGACCTCCCGCGGGTAGATGTTCATCCCTCCGCTGATGATGAGGTCCTTCGACCGGTCGCGCAGCGTCAGGTACCCGTCGGCGTCGAAGCTGCCGACGTCGCCGGTGTGCAGCCAGCCTCCCCGCACCGCCTCGGCGGTGGCGTCGGGTTCGTTCCAGTAGCCGCCCATCACCACGTCGCCGCGGACGACCACCTCGCCGACCTCGCCGACGGGGAGTTCGAGGCCGTCGTCGCCGACGACGCGCACCTCGACGTCGGTGCGGGCGGCGCCGACGCTCTGCATGCGCTCCCGCCACCGTGGATGGTCGCGGTCGGCGTGGTCCGCCTTCGACAACGCGGTGATCGTCATCGGCGTCTCGCCCTGCCCGTAGATCTGGGCCAGGCGGGGGCCGAACACGGCGAGGGCGTCCTCCAGGTCGGCCAGGTACATCGGCGCGCCGCCGTAGACGATCGTCTTCAGGTGGGACAGGTCGGCCGCGGCGATGGCCGGGTCGCCCGCCAGCCGCTTCACCATGGTGGGAGCGGCGAAGAACGTCATGCCCGGCCACCGCTGGAGCAGGGCGGCGATCTCCTCGCCGTCGACGCCGCCGGATTCCGGCACGACGCTCACCGCGCCGCGGGCCACGTGGGGCAGACCGTAGAGACCGGAACCGTGCGACAGCGGCGCGGCGTGGAGGATGCTGTCGCCGGCATCACCGGATCGATGTCGGCGAAGTAGCTGAGCGACATCACGAGCAGGTTGCGGTTCGTGAGCGTGGCGCCCTTGGGCCGGCCGGTGGTGCCGCTCGTGTAGAACAGCCAGGCCGGGTCGTCCGGCTGCCGTCGACGAGCGATGCCGGCGGCGACGCCGTGAGTCGGTCCCAGCGCGCGCCGGGCGCGACGACCACCGCCTGCAGCGAAGCGACGGTGCCGACGAGCGACTCGACGTCGTCGGCATGCTCCGCGTCGGTCACCGCCACGGTCGACCCGCTGTGTTCGAGGATGTAGGCGATCTCGTCGCGGTGGAGGCGGGCGTTCACGGGCACGGCCACGAGACCGGCGTGCCAGATGGCGAACAAGGCCTCGAGGTACTCGGGCCGGTTGCGCATCACGATGGCGACCCGGTCACCGGGGGACAGGCCGAAGTCGTCCCGCAGCCCGGCCGCCGCGCCGGCCGTGCGAGCGGCGAAGGTACGCCAGGTGGCATGCACGCGCTCGCCCTCGGCCAGCGCTGGGTCGTCGGGCCGCAGGCGACCGTGGCGCTCCACCCACACAGCCGGGTTCACCGCGCCACAGTAGCGTCGGCCCGATGGCCGAGGGGCTGCTGGCATGAGGCTCGCCGACAGCGACGCGCGGGCGCGCCTGGCAGCGCACGACCACGGGATCCTGTGCACCGTGCACGCCGAGCGGGGCGTCGACGCCGTGCCCGTCGTGTACGTGGTGGACGACGACGGCTACGTCGGCGTGCCCGTCGACCTGGTCAAGCCGAAGGCGTCGTTGCGGCTGCAGCGCGAGCGCAACCTGGAGGCGGACCCGCGTGCGACGCTGCTCGATCGAGCACTGGGACCGCGACGACTGGTCACAGTTGTGGTGGGTGCGGGCCGAGTTGCGCTGGCAGGGCGACGGAGCGCCCGATCGGGAGGAGGCGCTGGCCGCGCTGCCTGGCCGGGCGCTACCCGCAGTACGAGGACCGGCCCTTCGCCCGGGTGCTCGTCCTGCGCGTCGTCGGCGTGACCGGCTGGGGTGCGTGACGGGCGGACAGGTTCACGGTTGGATGCGGAGGGTGAGGTTCTCCCCGCTCGCCGGATCGAAGATCAGCAGCCGCCGCGGGTCGAGCAAGAGTGTCGCGTCCTCGTCGTCGTGGATGCTGCTCATCGTTTCGAGCCGCGACGACGAGCTGGCTGCGCATGCGCTCACTGTCGAGCTCGCGCTCGAGTTCCACGAGGCCCGCCACCATGCTCTCCGGCGCGTCGTAGGGGATGTACGCGTACTGCTCGTTGCCGAGCCACTCGATCACGTCGACGTGCACGGTGAACTCGACTCCGTGCTCCTTCTGCGAGTCGTCCACGAGCGCCGCGTCCTCGAACGCCTCGGGGCGGATCCCGAGCGTGACGTGGTCGTGGCCTTCGACCAGGGTGGCCATCTCGTCGGGCAGGGCGACCGTCACGAACGGCAGCGTCAGCTTGTTGCCCTCGACGCCCGCCGGCACGAAGTTCATCGGGGGCGAGCCGATGAACCCGGCGACGAACATGTTCACCGGTCGTTCGTAGAGCTCACGCGGTGTGGTGACCTGCTGGATCACGCCTCTTCGCATCACGGCCACACGGTCGCCGAGCGTCATCGCCTCGGTCTGGTCGTGCGTCACGTACACCGTCGTCGTTCCCATTCGGCGGTGCATGCGCAGGATCTCGGTACGCATCTGACCGCGCAGCTTGGCGTCGAGGTTCGACAGCGGCTCGTCGAAGAGGAACGCGTCGGCGTCGCGCACGATCGCCCGCCCCATCGCGACGCGTTGGCGCTGCCCGCCGGAGAGATTGGCGGGCTTGCGATCGAGGTGCTCGCCGAGCTCGAGCGTGTCGGCCGCGGACTGGACCCGGCGCGTGATCTCCTCGTCGCTCACGCCACCGCGGAGGCGGAGCGGGAAGGCGATGTTCTCGAACACGGTGAGATGCGGGTAGAGCGCATAGTTCTGGAAGACCATCGCCAGATTGCGGTTGCGCGGCGCCTTGTCGTTGACGCGCTCGCCGCCGATCAGGACGTCGCCCGACGTGATGTCCTCGAGGCCGACGATCATGCGGAGCAGCGTCGACTTTCCACACCCCGACGGGCCGACGAGGATCATGAACTCCCCGTCGGCGATGTCGAGGCTCACGTCGTTGACGGCCTTGAAGCCGTCGCCGTACTCCTTGCTGACGTTGTTGATGTTGATCTCGGCCACGGCCGCCTTTCCCTTCGATCAGCCCTTGACGGCACCGGATGTGAGGCCGGCGACGATGCGCCGCTGGAACAGCAACACGATGATCACGACCGGGATCGTGACCACGACCGAGGCCGCCATGATCGCCGTGATCGGCGACTGGAACTGCGACTGCCCGGTGAAGAAGGTGAGTGCCGCCGGCACGGTGCGCGCCGCGTCGGTCGAGGTGAGCGACGTGGCGAGCAGGAATTCGTTCCAGCAGAAGAAGAACGTGAGGATCGCCGTCGTGAACACGCCCGGCGCGGCCATCGGCACGATCACCTTCCGGAACGCCTGCCACTGTGTCGCCCCGTCGACCTGCGCGGCCTGCTCCATCTCCCACGGGATCTGGCGGAAGAACGCCGACATCGTCCAGATCGACAGGGGCAGGGCGAACGTGAGGTACGGGATGATCAGACCGATCCAGGTGTCGTAGATCCCCAACCTGCGCCACATGTCGAACAGGGGACCGACGAGTGCCGCCTGCGGGAACATGGCGATCGCCAACGCCATCGACAGCAGCACCTTCTTGAGCGGGAAGTCGAGCCTGGCGATCGCGTACGCGGCGAACATGGCGACGACGACCGACAGCGTCGTGGCGATGATCGAGATGCCGAACGAGTTCCTCAGCGCCGACGTGAACAACTCGTCACTGAAGACCGAGTCGTAGTTCGCCCACGACCAGTCCTTCGGAAGGAACGTCGGCGTCGAACTGCGGAACGTGCTGGGATCCTTGAACGACAGCGACACCATCCACGCGAGTGGGAACGCCGCCCACAGCAGGATCAGGAGTCCCCACACGGTCCACCACCCGCTGGTCTTGCGATTGGCAGCCATCAGCCGTCTCCCCGTACTTGTGACAGATCGGTCTTGAAGCCCTTGATGAAGATGAACGCGATCACGACCACGGTGAAGAACAACAGCACCGACACGGCCGACCCCGCCCCGAGGTTCACGAGCGTCACGTTCTGGCGATAGGCGAGGAACGACAGCGTCTCGGTGTTGTTCGCCCCGTTCGTCATGACGTACGGGTTGTCGAAGATGCGCCACGCGTCGAGCGTGCGGAACAGCAGGGCGACCATGATCGCCGCCTTCATGTTCGGCAGTGTCACCTTGTAGACCCGCTGCCAGGCCGTCGCGCCGTCGACCTCGGCCGCCTCCTGCAACTCCATCGGCACCTGCACGAGCCCGGCCAGCAACAGCAGGGAGATGAACGGGGTCGTCTTCCAGATCTCCGACATGATGATGACGAACAGCGACGACCAGCGACCGCCGAACCAGTTGTAGTCCTCCATCCCGAGCCACTGGTTGACGAAGCCGGAGTCGAGCTGGAAGGCGTACCGCCAGATGTAGGCCGACACGACGGTGATGATGCCGTACGGCACCAGGATCCCCGTCCGCACGAGCGACCTGCCCTGGATGACGCGGTACATCACCCACGCGAAGCAGAACCCGAGCACGAGTTCGACCACGACGCTGACGATCGTGATGACCGACGTCGTCACGAAGTCGTTCCACCAGATCGGATCGGTCAGGACGGTGACGTAGTTGCTGAGGCCGACGAACTCTCTGCCGTCGGGGTCGGTGAGTCGGTAGCGGTAGAGCGACAACACGACCGCGTAGAGCAGCGGGTAGGCGGTCACGACGATCATCACGATGAACGCCGGAGCCGACAGGCTGAGGCCGAGGCGTCGCTCGTGCCGCGTCCGCTCGGTCATCGCCACCTTGCGGCCCTTGTCGATCTGTGGCGAAGCGGTCGTTGCGCCGGTTTCGACGGTGGTCACAGCAGACGCTCCCCCTGGAGCACCTGCTCCATGTAGACGTCGGTTTCCTCGGGTGTTCCCGGTTCGTCGACGCTCTCCGACGGGTGCCAGGTGCGTTGCACCGACACCGAGACGTCGCCGTAGTACGGGGTGACGGGCCGGGCCCCGGCGCCGTTGATCGAATCGCGGATCAGGTCGGCCATCGGGTACGCCTCGCGTACGGCAGGGTCGTCGTAGGCCGCGGCGCGGGCGGCCGGATTGCCCGACTTGATCATGTACTCGATGTTGCTCTCGAGCGACGTGATGCACTTCGCCGCCGCGAGGGCCTCGGCCGGATACTTGGTGAAGGCTCCCATCCCGAGGTTGATGCCGCCGAGCGGCGGGAGGCTCGGCGTGCCGGCCTCCACCGCCGGGTAGCGCGCCCAGCCGATGTCGTCGACGACCGACTGGTCGAGCGAGCCATCCGCCACCGCCTCCTGGGCGGCGGCGTACACGTACGGCCAGTTGACCATGAACGAGCCGTCGTCGCCCTGGAACACCGAGCGGGACTCCTCCTCGCCGGCCGTCGTCATGTCGGCGGGGGCGGCCGAGGAGCGACCGAGTTCGCCGACGATCTCGGCGGCGATGTTCCCGGCATCCGACGCGACCGTCGGCGTGGCGTCGGCGCCGAGTTCGGGGTTCTCGATGATCTCCCCGCCACCCGAGCGAACCAGGGCGTTGATCCACACCATGTAGCCCTCGTACCGGCGCCCCTGGACACCGATCCGCTTGCCCTCCGTCTCGGCCGCCTCGATCATCGCCTGCCACGTGAAGTCGGCTGCGGTCGGGTCGACACCGGCCGCTTCTGCCACCGACTTGCGGTACCACAGCAGCTGCGTGTTGGCCCAGAAGACCGGCGCGACCAGTTGACCATCCCAGAAGGCGTATTCCAGCGGCGCCTCGAGCACTCCGTCGTTGAACAACTCGACGTCGGCGGGATCGGTGACAGGGAGGAGATACCCGGCGTTGGCGAACTCGGCGACGAAGGGTGGGTCGAGACTCATCAGGTCGATCGAGGGATCGTCGGCCGCGAGCCGGCGGACGAGCTGTTCGCGCTGCTGGTCGGCTTCGTTGGGCAGGATCTGCGTCTCGATGCGGAAGGCGCCGTCAGATGCGTCGCCGCACTTCTTGGCCAACTCCGCCTGGCCACCGTTGTCGGGGTTGATGTACCACGTCAACGTCGGCGGGCCGCCGGTCTCGTCGTCCGCGCACGCCGACACGGCGACCGGCGTCAGGATCGCGAGCGCGAGCAGCGCACGCCGCGTGCGGGCAGTGGTTGAGCAGGCCGTGTCCGATCGGCGGTTCTCGGATCGTGTCATCACACCCCCATTCGAACTCGTCCTTGTCCGGTTCTGCTCGTCCCTCACAACCGATGCCTTCGCCCCCTCGGCTCCGGCGATTCGACACTAGCGCAGCCAGAATCTCCACTCGACGATCGTGCGATCCGCGGCCCATCTCGTCCCGGGCCCACCGCCCGATGTGGCAGAATCACGCCAGTCGAGACCATGGGGAGGGCGACCATGACTGTCAAGCTGCCGTACAAGTCTGATTCCGCAGCCAAGCTGCCGGCTGCGCTGAAGGGGCAGCCGAACGGCAAGGTGCCGGTCGAACTTCTCGTGCCGTGCGGGCTGCGCGACTTCCTGATGATCGAGCCGGCCGCGGGCGCGATGCGGGCCATGGTCGCCGCCGCGGCGGGCAACGGCATCACGCTGTCGGCCACCGGGACGTGGCGCAGCTACGACCAGCAGAAGGCAATGTTCCTCGAGCGCTACTCCACCACGGACACCGGAGGCAAGACCAAGGTCTGGGAGGGACGGACGTACTGGCAGAAGCCGAAGGTCGCGATGGCGGCAGCTCCCGGAACGTCGAATCACGGGCTGGGTCTCGCCGTCGACCTCAGCGACACTCCAACCGTGCCGATCGGGGCGACATCGTTGGCGTGGCTCGCCGACCACGGGCCGAGCTTCGGATTCTGGAACACCGTGCAGTCGGAGGCGTGGCACTGGACGTACTGCCTCGGAGACGACGTGCCCAAGTCGATACCGATCACGGCCGCGGCCGATGCCACGGCCACGGCCACCGCCACGGCCGCCATTCGTACCGAGCCTGCGCCGGTGGACTGGCAGGTGATCGCGGCGACCGACGCCACGATGACCGCCGTCATCTTTCCCGGCGAACTCGTCGAGGGTGCGCAGGGCGAGGCGGTCAGCGCGGTGCAGTGGAAGCTCGCGGCAGCGGGACAGGTCGTCAAGGTCGACGGGGACTTCGGGAAGAAGACGGCAGCCGCGGTCGTCGCGTTCCAGACGGCGCACGGCCTCACTCCCGACGGCCGCGTCGGGAAGATGACCTGGGCCGCGCTCGGTCTGCGCCCCGTGTAGCCGATGTCAGGCGAGGTCGGCGATCCCATGGACGAGGACAACTGGTACTCGCTCGTCGACGTGCTGTGCCAAGGCACGTGCGCCCTCATGCTCGGCCCTTCGGCGGTCACCGGCACGCTCGACGGTGAACCTCTCCCCGTGCACGTCGGCATGGCCAAGTACATCAAGCAACGGCTCCCCGCCGAGTTGAGCGATCAACTCGGAGCCCGTTACGAACGTCTCGACCCGTGGAAGCCGGCCGCGCTCGCCCAGGTGGTGTTGGGTCTGGCCGATCCCACGATGATCAAGCGATGGGTGGGCGAGTTCCGCGAAAAGTTCGTGTGTGACGAGGGGCCGATCCTCGACCTCGCCGCGCTCGGGTTCGATCTCGTCCTGAACACGTCGCCCGACACGCCGGTGTTCGACATCTTCAAACGGGTGAAGCCAGGCGCACAATCGGCGTACTACAACCGGATGGGGCAAGAACCCCGAGATGCTGCCCGACGGGTCGCCGGAGGCGCCGGTCATCTACCAGCTCTACGGGTCGCTCGACGATCCCAGCTCGATGATCCTGTCCGACTCCGATTGGTTGGATTTCATCGTCAAAGTGGCTCGTGGTTCACCCGCCCTCCCGGTGAACCTCACGAGCACGTTGCACGACACCGCCCGTTCGTTCCTCTTTCTCGGCTTCGACCCGTCCGAGTGGCATTTCAGGGTCCTGCTGCACATCTTGTCCGACAACGCCAAGCGGCGATACCCGTCGTTCGCCTACGAACTCGACTCGGCGCCCGTCGACGTGGACACCCGCGACTTCTACCGCACGAGCCACCGGATCCATGTCTTCTCCGGTGACCTGGCCATGTTCTGCGCCGAGCTGCGGAAGCGGTACGAGTCCGCGCAGGTCGGAAAGCCCGCGCAGAACGGCACGGTCGTCGCGCCACCTGCTGCGGTGTCGCCGGAAGCACCGACTGTCTTCATCTGTCACGCCAACGAAGACGCCGCGATGGCGCTCGAAGTCGCAGACGGACTCCGGGCGGCCGGGATCGGCGCCTGGCTGGACAAGGACAGTCTGAGCGGTGGCGAGGAGTGGAACGACAAGGTGGAGAATCTCCTGAGGAAGGAAGTGCAGTACGTCGCCGTTCTGCAGAGTGCGGCGATGCTCCAGAAGAACGAGGGGTACGTCTACAAGGAGATCAAGCTCGCCCTCGAACGACAGGAGTACTTCAAGGAGGGGCTGGTGTTCCTCATTCCGGTGACCATCGACGACCCCGTGAACCGGTTGGGCATGCTCAGCCATCTGCAGTCGGTGAACGTCGCACCGCCCGCTGGGGTGACCGAGTTGGTCAGGGCGATCAGGCGTGATCTCGACGCGCAGGTGCGAGGAACGAGATGAGCACGATCATGTCGCCGCCGACGGGTGAGCGCTACGACGGCGCTCCCTCACCAGGGTCGGCGACGCCCGGGTCGGTGCCGGGTGAGCGGAGTTATCGGTATCCCGGATCGCCGCCGTTCCGAGACATCGACCTCGATCGGCGGCTGTTCAAGGGCCGCGACGAGGAATCGAAGAAGGTGTTCCATTCGATCCTCAGTGCCGACCTCTTCCTGCTCTACGCGGTGTCGGGCATGGGCAAGAGTTCGCTGCTCAACGCGGGTGTGATGCATCGTCTGCGCGCCCGCGGCTACTGGCCCGTCAACGTCCGCCTGAACGACACCACCCTCAGTCCGGTCCAGGCGATCGACCGGCAGATCGCGCAGGCCGACATTCGCGACACCGAGGTCGAGGTCCAACGAACGCCGGGGCTCGACTTCGCCATCACCGCGGAGACGCCGTTGTGGGATCTGCTCGGCTCCTTGGAGGTCTGGCGCGGCGATCGCCTCCAGCAGCTCGTGCTCGTGCTCGACCAGTTCGAGGAGCTGTTCACCCTCGACTGGAAACCCGACGTCCGCGACCGCTTCATCGCGGAGTTCGGTCAGGTGGTTCGCGGGCACCGATCGGCGGAGGGTGAGGCCGGCGAGACGTCCGCCGTGCTCGTGCCGAAAGTGAAGTTCTGCATTGTCATCCGCGAGGACGCGCTCGGTCAGTTGGAGGCGCTCGCCGACGATGTTCCGCAGATCATGCAGAACCGGTTCCGGCTCGGAGCGCTCGACCCGGCGCAGGCAGAACGGGCGATCCGTGAGCCGGCCCTGGTGGATGACGGCCTGCTCGACACCCCGCCGTTCGCGTACAGCGAGGAAGCGGCCCGTCACATCCTCGACTTCCTCCAGGAGACCGAGACGCGCCGCGACACTGCAGCTCGCCGAAGCGAGTGCAGACCACTCGGTCGACCCGTCGCAGCTCCAGATCGTCTGCCAGTACATCGAGCGACGGGTGCTCCCCACGAAGGCCATCCCGCCGACTGGTCAGGTCGTCACCATCGAAGCCGCCGACCTCGGTGGCGTCGAGGGGCTCCGCAGCGTCCTCGGCGACTTCTACCGCCGGACCGTCGCGACCTTCCCGCCGGCGACGCAACGGTCGGTGCAGCGGCTGTGCGAGGACGGGCTGATCAGCAAGAGTGGACGGCGCCTGAGCATCGAGCGGGACGAGATCGGCGCGCACTACGAGGTGTCGCGCGAGGTCCTCGACGAACTCGTCGACCAGCGGCTCCTGCGCGTCGAGCCCCGGGTGGGCAGCGCCTACTACGAACTGTCCCACGACACGCTCGTCAGGCCGATACTCGCCGACCGCGCCGAACGTCGGAAGGCGAAGTCGCGCCGTCACCGCCGGCTCGCGTTCATCGTTGGAGGCGTGGCCGCGCTGCTCGTCCTCGGATTCCTCGCGTATCGCCTCGGCTTCGACGAGGGCAGCGATTCCGTCGCGTCGATCGAGTTCGGGACGCCCGCTGCAGCGGGAAGTCGAGAATCCCGGAGACGTCGAACGCTTCCAGGTCGTCGGCAGCGAACAGCCGACGGTGGTCGTCGTCGAGCCATCCGAGGGAACGCTCAACGCGTTCGTCACCCTGACGAACTCGAGGAAGGCCCTGCGCGACGCGGACCAGCTGCAGCGCGGCGAATCCGAACGAATCGTCGTGCCGGCCGGAGCGGAAGACCTCCTGGACGTGGCGGTCAGCTCGAAGGACAGGTCGACCGGTGGATTCGAAATCACCCACGGCGAACTCGTCGTGACTCCGCTCCTCGCGGGAGGTGGGCGCGAGACGGTCAGCGGGTCGATCGACGAACGTGGGGACGCTCGCCGTCTACAGCGTCGACCTCGCCGAACCCCTGGATGCTGTCTCCGAGACGTCGGTCGAGATCCTCGTGAATTGGCCCGACGAGGCCGACCTCTCGAGCGACGAGCCGGTCGAGGGCGACTCCGCGCGCAAGCCGGACGACGAGCCGGCCGGTCTCGATGTGGAGATCGAGGTGATCGATCCCACGGGTGCTGGAACGATCACCGACTCGGCGGGTCCGGGCGGCGGCGAGCGCACGACACTGCACGGCGAGGTCGGCCAATATCTGGTCGTCGTCCGCGGCCACGTCGCGAGTACCGGCAGGTTCGAACTCGCCGCGAACCAGGTCACGTCGACGACACTGTCACTCGACGAAGCGGTCGAGGGCGAAATCGAATCCGCCGATCTTCCCGCCTCCTTCGTCATCGATGTGCCGGCCTCCAGCGACGTCGGTGTCATGGTGATGCCCACGGGCGATCTCGATGCGATGCTCGGGTTCGACGATCCGAGCGGCGCCAGTTCCGAGATCGACACCTCCGGTGTCGGCGGGGTGGAGCTGGCGCATCTGACGGGCGGGGGGCAGCACCTGGTGACCGTGAGCGGGTACGAAGGATCCGTCGGGTCGTTCGAGGTCGTCGCGGCGCCGCTGGAGGTCGTCGAACTGGTGGAGGGTGTCCCGGTCACTGCCACTGCGCCGGTGGTGTTCGAGGTCGATGTCGGCGCCGGCGAACTCCTCAGCTTCGTCGCCGAGTCGGCCGACCCGGCGACCGTGCTCAGCATCCAGGTCAACGACCCAGATGGGTCCCCGGCCACGTTCGGAGGTGGTTCGCTCGCCGCCGGAGCGCCGGCCACAGCAGTCCTCGACGGCTCGTACCCCGGTTCGTACGAGATCATCGTCGGTTCCGCCGAGCCGGGTACGGCCGTCACCGCCACGATCCAGCCCGTCACGTCTCAGCGTCTCGTGGAGAACGAGCCCGTCACGGTTGCGGCGCCCGCGAGCTTCGACGTCGACGTGATCGAGGGTCAACCCCTCACCTTCACGGCCCAACCGGAAGCGGCCGACAGCATCCTCGAGGTGACCGTGCACGACGCCGACGGGTTCGCCACCGGTACCGAGAGCACGTCACCGTCGGCCGGCGAGCCGGCCACGGTCGGCATCGATGGCGCCTTCCCGGGTCGGTATCGGGTGATCGTCAGCTCCTCCGGCGCTCCCACCGACATCACGGCGACACTGCAACCCGCCGAACGGCTCATCGTCGGCGGCGCGCCGGTCGCCCGCCACGCCCCGACCATTTTCGACATCGACCTTGCCGATGAGCGAGGCCTGGTCATCGTGACCCCGCCGCAGGGCGACGACTCGCTCTGGATGACGATCTCGAGCCCCGGGAGCGCCGAACCGACCTTCGTGTTCTCGCCCGGTCCCGGTCAGCCCCTCGTCGGGTTGCTCACCGGCGAAGGATTGCACCAGGTTGCAGTCGAGACGTCCGGAGGCACCGACGGATCGTTCTCCATCGAAGTCGTCGACGTGGAGCAAGGTCCGCAGGGCGGCTGATCGGCGGGTCGGCATTCGTGTCGATCGTGCGGGGTGCGGTCGCCTCGCTGAAGTGCTATGACAGTGACATGCGTGCGCTCGTCATCGGCATGGTCATGGCAACGACGCTCGGGGTCGCGGCGTGCGGCTCCGACGACGCGTCGGACGGCGCCGCGACCGAGGACACCGCAACGGAGGACACCGGCGGCGCGGACTCCGTCGCGACGGAGGTCCCGGACGTGGTCGGCGACTCCGTCGAGGATGCGACGGCGACGCTCGAGGCGGCGGGGTTCACCTTGCGGGTCGTGCAGCGCGACGGCGAGGACCTGGCGGTGACCGCCGACTTCATCGACAACCGCGTGAACGTGGCGGTCGAGACCGACTCGTCCGGCGCCGAGATCGTCACCGAGGTCGTGTCGACCGGCTGACACGTCACGGCCTCACCCGGTCAGGTCGGGCAGGTCACCGGGAGGTCTTCGAGTTCACGCACGAGTGTGCCGCTCGCGGCGTCGCGGCGAATGGTCTCGCCGAGCACGCGGGCGTTGTCGGCGAACGACGGATCGTCGAGGACCGTGCCGATCGCCGCTGCAATCTTGGTCGGCTTCGACGCACGGGCCAGCTTCACCCCGGCGTGGCGAGCGACGACGCGAG
This sequence comes from Ilumatobacteraceae bacterium, assembly GCA_963801795.1. Lineage (GTDB taxonomy): Bacteria > Actinomycetota > Acidimicrobiia > Acidimicrobiales > Ilumatobacteraceae > Sva-07. The sequence goes on along the minus strand of CAWDFZ010000007.1, from coordinate 150,372 downwards.
CGGCATTGTCGGCCTGGTCGCGGCCGTGGGGGAGGATCACGAGTGGCACACCTGCGGCGAGCGACTTGATCACCGTGCCATGGCCGCCGTGCGTCACGACCACGGCCGCCGACGACAACACGGCCTGGTGCGACGCCGACCGGACGACCTCGACGTTCGGCTGGTGTTCGATGGTGGTCGGATCGATGGCCGGCCCGGTGGTGACGAGGGCGCGGACGGGCAGGCCGCCCAACGCGTCGACGACCCGCTGGATCGAGTCGTGCTGGTCCTGGTACGTCGACGACATCGCGACGAGCACGAGCGGTCGGTCGGTGGGATCGTCCGCACTGACGGTGGAATCGCCGGCGGCCGCCCACGTCGGATCGTCGAGCACCGGCCCGACGTACCGGACGTTGTCGGGCATCGCCGCCGGGAAGTCGAAGGCGGTCGATGTCATCACCAATTTGCGACGGGCATGCTCGGCCTGGTCCCAGAGCTTGGCGAGCGGAGCGAGGCCGCGCTCGCGGCGCAGGTCGTTGATCGCTGCGAGTCCCTTCGCCCACGACCGCTCGATGAGCGCGTGGACGGCGCGGTCGCGTGTTCTGCCGGCGAGTCCTCGTGCGGGTTGCAGGCCGAGGCCCATCGGCGGCATCCCGGCGGCGGGCAGCAGGTAGATGTTCGGCATCAGCACGTCGAACGGGATCCCGGCGCCTTCGGCCGCGATCATCGCCCCGAGAGAGAACATCGAGCAGACGACGAGGTCGGGCCGGCGGACCGCGATCGCCGCGTCGACGTCGCTGGCGTACGCCGGGGCCGGCCCGACGAACTGCAGGTCGAGCAGACGGTCGAACAGTTGCAACGGGTTCTTGCATTCCCAGTCGCGGTACGGGTCGTCGTCCGGGAGCCGGGAGGGACGGTTCGGTGCCGTCGTCCAGCGCCGAAGTGTCGCGCCCGTGGCGATGACCTCGTCGGCCATCGAGTCCTCGGCGAGCACGGTCACGTCGTGACCACGCTCGACGAGACGACGAACGGCGCCGAGTTCCGGTGGCACGGTCCCGCCACCGTCGACGAGGGCGAAGAGGTAGGTGCGGATACCGCGGGTGAGAGAGTGGACGAGGTGTCAGACATGGGTAGCTCCAGGAGTGCGAGGCGGCGTGTGCCGCCGGGGTTGATTCGGGTGTGATCAGGTGTCGCCGTCGAGACGACCGAGCGCGCCGTCGACCAGAAGCACCATCGTGCGCTCGGTCTCGGCCCGCGTGACGCCGAGGTCGCGGCGCAACAATTTCCACGTGTAGACGTCGGTCGCCGCGTGGAGCGCGTTCACCACGCGCCGCCGCGCCTTGCCGTCAACGGGCAGGTACGGCTCGAACGCCGCCTCGAGCCAGGCGCGGTGAGTGTGGCGCGCCTGCTCGATGAGTGGGGCGAGCGACCCGAGGTGCTCGACATCCATCGCCCAGCGGGCATTGGCATCGCCGATCTGCTCGTAGTCGGTCACCAACCGGCGGATCGCTCCGACGGTGTCGCCGGGCGCCACGCCGGACCGCGCATCGTTCGTCGATGCCACGACGAGGTCGGCCGCGGCGAACGCGACACCCTCCTTCGACTCGAAGTGGTTGAGCACGGTCTGATGGGAGACGCCGGCGGATGCGGCGATGTCGGTGAGGGTCACGTCGTCGTAGCGCCGTTCCATCAGGAGCTCGAGTGCAGCCGTCGCGATCCGCTCCTTGGTGCTCGCCACGGCGTCGGCCCGGCTGGACATGGTGTAGGTGCGGGCGGATTTCATTAGGGTCAGACCCTAACGAACCATTGAGCCTCAGTCAAGTGAAAGTTGAGTGGCACTCAACCGGAATTGGTCGATCGTCAGCCGGCGGGTGAGCTCGCCGACCTCCAACTCGGCCTCGCGCGTCTGGCCGCCCGCGGCGAGGAACGCTCGCATGGCGGGCGCTGCCTCGGGCGTGCGCAGCACACGTGCGAACAGTTCGGCCTCGGCGAACAACCCCTCGTCCACCGGGGGCTCGGCGAGCAGCACGGCCGCCTTGGCTGCCTGGACCGCCGCGGGCGGGGCGCCGGCGATGCGGGCGGCGAGTTCGGCGACGTGGGCGTCGAGTTCGCCGGCCGTGGCGAACGCCCGGTTCAGATAGCCCCACCGCTCGGCGGTCGCGGCGTCGAGGTCGGCACCGCCCAGGATCACTTCGAGCGCCCGCCCGCGGCCGAGCAGGCGAGGGAGGCGTTGCGTGCCGGTGCCGCCGGGCAGGATCCCGATCGGCACCTCCATCTGGTTCACGACGGTCTTGCCGAGCAGCCCGAAGCGCATGTCGCAGCTCGCGGCCAACTCGCTCCCGCCGCCGCCGACTCGTCCGGCGACCACGCAGATCGTGGCCTTGGGCATCGTTCGCAGCCGTTCGCACATCAGGTGGAACGTGTTGTGCTCGGTCTCCCTCTCGACCGGCCCGCTCGTCGGGAACCGCAGGATGAGCTCCACGTCGAAGTGGGCGATGAAGAAGTCCGGATCGGCCGAACGGAGCACGAGGACGCGCACCTCGGGATCCTGCTCCACGAGTTCCGTGAGCGTCGCGAGCTGTCCGAACAGCTCGAGGGTCATGAGGTTGATCGGCGGATTGTCGATGGTGGCGGTGGCGATTCCATCCGACAGCTCCACGTGCACGAGCGGCAGGTCATAGGCCATGCCGTCGGACACTACGCCGGTCACCGCGTGGGGTCACCCCAGCTGGGCTGGGGTCGTCCACGAGTGCAGGGCGCTGTAGTACTGCGCTCGCTCGAACGTCGCCGGATCGTCGGTCGTCCGGTACGACATCGACCCGCGGAGTCTGGTCGCTCGAGACGTACTCGTGGTCATCGAGCCATTGCGAGAGTTGGGTGATGACGGTGTTGACGTGATCGGGTCCGTGGCGGAGCAGCGCCGATGTCATCATCGCCACGTCGGCGCCGACGGCGAGCGCCTTCACCACGTCGATGGCCCGGTGCACACCGGAGGTCGCCGCGAGCGAGGTCTGCGCCGCGAGTTGGGCGCGCAGGATGGCGATCCACCGCAGCGGCAGCCGGAGCTCCCAAGGCGACGACAGCTCGATCGTGGCGACGACCCCGAGGGTGTCCATGTCGAGGTCGGGCTGATAGAAGCGATTGAAGAGCACCAGCCCGTCCGCGCCGGCCTCGACCGCGGCGCTGCCGAAGTTGGTGAACGACGCGTAGTACGGCGACAGCTTCACCGCGAGCGGCACGTCGACCTCGGCTCGGACCTGCTGGATGATGGCGATGTCTCGTGCCTCGACCTCGGCTCCGCTGACCGTCGGATCGGCGACGACGTGGTACAGGTTCAGCTCGAGGGCGTCGGCGCCCGCGGCCACGAGTTCCTTCGCGTAGTGGATCCAACCACCCGCGCTCGACGCGTTCAGTGAAGCGATGACCGGGACATCGACCGCCTGCTTGATCTCGCTCAACGTCTGGCAGTACCGGTCCGCCGCCGTCATCAGCTCGTCGACCGCGGGGAAGTACGTGAGTGCTTCGGCGAAGTGCTCGGAACCGCTCTCCAGACCTCGGTTGAGGGCGAGTTCCTCCTCGAGGACCTCCTCCTCCCACAACGACGGCATCACGAGCGCACCCGCCCCGGCGCGCGCGATCGCGACGGCGCTGTCGACTTCACCGGTGAGTGGGCTGGCCGACGCGACCACCGGGCTGCGCAGATCCAACCCCAGATACCGCGTGGACAGGTCGGCGGTCACGGCTGGTTCCGTTCGTTCTGGTAGCGGTAGCCGGCGTCCGATTCCACCTCGGGTTCCGTGATCGGCTCCTCGTCCCGCGGATGGGGGACGGTTCGCTCGACCGACGCGAGCTGTTCGTAGTAGCGCCGGCGCTCGTCGACGTCCTGCTGCAGCAGTTCGGCGAGCGCTCGCGCTCGGGGCGGGTCGGTGCGCCCGAGGACGGCGAAGCGGGTTTCGGTGTTGACGAACTCGGCGACGGGTATCACCGGCGCCTTCGAGTCGAGCTGGAACGGATGGTGCCCGTCGCCGCTGACCGACGGCTTGAACCGGTAGAGCGGCCAGTAGCCCGACCGCACCGCGTCCTTCTGGTGGGTCATCGACTTCGAGGCGTCGATCCCGTGCGCCGGGATACACGTCGAGTAGGCGATGATCAGTGACGGCCCGTCCCACGCGTCGGCCTCGAGGATGGCCTTCGTCGCCTGCGTGTCGTTCGCACCCATCGAGATCTGCGCGACATACACGTTGCCGTACGAGCGGGCGATGGCACCGAGGTCCTTCTTCCCGGTGGCCTTGCCGGCCGAGGCGAACTTGGCGACCGCGCCGCGCTGGGTCGCCTTCGACGCCTGACCGCCGGTGTTGGAGTAGCCCTCGGTGTCGAGCACGAGGATGTTGACGTTGCGGCCGGTGGACAGGACGTGGTCGAGGCCACCGAAGCCGATGTCGTAGGCCCACCCGTCGCCGCCGATGATCCAGACGCCCTTGCGCACCAGCGTGTCGGCGACCGTGAGCAACTGGCCGGCCGCGGCCGCGCCGTCGGCCGATGGGCCACCGACGATCGCGCCCAGTTTCTCCTTCAGCTCGGCGACGCGTTCGCGTTGCGCGAACACTCCAGGTTCGCTCGTTTGGTCAGCGTCGAGGATCGCCTCCGAGAGATCACCGCCGACCGCATCGCGCAGCGATTCCAGGAGGATCGTCGCCATCGTCGCTTGTGCCTCGAGGCCGAGGCGCATACCGAGCCCGAACTCGGCGTTGTCCTCGAACAGGCTGTTGTTCCACGCCGGGCCGCGTCCTTCCCTGTTGGTCGTCCACGGCGTGGTGGGCAGGTTGCCGCCGTAGATCGACGAGCAGCCGGTGGCGTTGGCGACGATCATCCGATCGCCGAACAGCTGGGTGACGAGCTTGATGTACGGCGTCTCCCCGCATCCGGCGCAGGCGCCCGAGAACTCGAACAGCGGCTCGAGCGCCTGGGAACCCTTCACCGAGTCGTGCGGCAGCTTGGCCCGGTCGAGCGGTGGCAGGAGCAGGAACTGGTCCCAGCGCTCGCGTTCGAGCGTGGCGTGCTCCGCATACGGCTCCATGTTGATCGCCTTGTGCGAGACGTTCGACTTGTCCTTGGCGGGGCACACGTCGACGCACACACCACAACCGGTGCAGTCGTCAGGTGCGACCTGGATCGTCATCTTGTGGTCGGCGATGTCCTTCGAACGGAAGGCCTTGGACGGGAACGAATCCGGTACACCCGCCAATGCGTCGGACTCGTAGACGGCCATCCGGATGGTCGCGTGCGGGCAGACCGCCGCACACTTCCCGCAGTCGATGCAGATCGACGAATCCCAGATCGGGATCTCCTTGGCGATCGCTCGCTTCTCGTACTTCGTCGTACCCGTCGGGTAGGAGCCGTCGACCGGGAACGCCGAGACCGGCAGCAGGTCGCCCTCCCCGGCCATGATCCGGGCGGTGACGCGTTGCACGAAGTCGGGGGCTTCGTCCGGGATCGCCCGGGTGATCGAATGCGACGAGGTCACCAGGGCCGGTGCTTCGAGGTGTTCGAGGCGCGAGATCGACGCGTCGATGGCCGCGTAGTTGCGGTCGACGATCGCCTGGCCCCGCTTCGAGTAGGTGTCCGCCACCGACTTCTTGATCTTGGCGATCGCCTCGTCGGCCGGGAGCACTCCGGAGAGTTTGAAGAAGCAGGGCTGCATCACCGTGTTGATGCGGTTGCCCATGCCGGCGTCACGTGCCACGGCGGAGGCGTCGATGACCCACACGTCGAGCTGCTTGTCGATGATCTGGGACTGCACGTCGCGGGGGAGGTGGTCCCACAAGGTCGCAGCCGGGTACGGCGCGTTGAGCAGGATCGTCGCTCCCTGCCTCGCGTTGGCGAGCACTGGCATCTGGTCGAGCAGACCGAACTGGTGGCACGCAATGAAATCGGCATCCTGCACGAGGTACGTCGACCGGATGGGATCGGGCCCGAACCGCAGGTGTGACACCGTCACCGACCCGGACTTCTTCGAGTCGTACACGAAGTACCCCTGCGCGAACAGGTCGGTCGACTCGCCGATGATCTTCACCGACGCCTTGTTGGAACCGACGGTGCCGTCGGAGCCGAGGCCGAAGAACATGGCCTGCACCTCCTGTGCAGGACGCTGGTGCTTGAACTCCTCGTCGACGTGCAACGAGAGATGCGTGACGTCGTCGTAGATGCCGACGGTGAAGTGTCGCTTGGGTCGCGGCTCCACCAACTCGTCGAGCACCGCTTTCACCATCGCCGGGGTGAACTCCTTCGACGAGAGGCCGTAGCGGCCGCCGATGATGCGTGGTGCCGTGGCAAACGGCGCCGGCGTGCCGTCGAGTGCGGCATCGTCCATCGCTTCGTCGATCGCCGCTCGAACATCGAGGTAGAGGGGTTCACCCACCGAGCCGGGTTCCTTCGTCCGGTCGAGCACGGCGATGGCGCGGCACGACGGCGGAAGGGCCCGCACGAACGCGTCGACGGGGAACGGCCGGTACAGGCGAACCGTGACCATCCCGACCCGTTCGCCCGCGGCGACGAGCGCGTCGACCGCCTCGCCCGCTGCCTGCGCGGCGGAGCCCATCAGCACGACGACCCGTTCGGCGTCAGGCGCACCCCGGTACTCGACGATGCCGTAGCGGCGCCCCGTCCGGTCGGCGAACGCATCCATGACCTCCTGCACGATCCCGGGCACCGCGAGATGGAACGGGTTCGATGCCTCGCGGCCCTGGAAGAACACGTCCGGGTTCTGCGCCGTCCCGCGGACGACCGGTGCGTCCGGCGTCAGCCCCCGAGCACGGAACTCGATGACATCGCTCTCGCGCACCATCGAACGGATGTCGTCGTTGGTGAGCAGGGCGACCTTCGACACCTCATGGCTCGTGCGGAACCCGTCGAAGAAGTGCAGGAACGGAACACGCGCCCGCAGGGTCGCCGCGTGGGCGACCAGGGCGAAGTCGTGAGCCTCCTGCACGCTGGTCGAGCACAGCTGTGCCCAGCCCGTCGAGCGGGCGTGCATCACGTCCTGGTGATCGCCGAAGATCGACAGCGCGTGCGACGCGATCGTGCGAGCAGCGACATGGATCACGCAGGGCGTCAGCTCACCGGCGATCTTGAACATGTTCGGCACCATCAGCAGGAGCCCCTGCGAGGAGGTGAACGTCGTCGCCAGGGCACCCTTCTGCAATGCGCCATGAAGCGCGCCGGCCGCACCCGCCTCGGACTGCATCTCCACGACGTCAGGCACCAGACCCCACAGGTTCGGGCGCTGGGCCGACGACCAGTCGTCGCAGTGCTCAGCCATCGGTGACGACGGCGTGATCGGGTAGATCGCGATCACCTCCGACAGTTGATAGGCGACTCTCGCGGCCGCCTCGTTGCCGTCGATGCAGGACCACTGTGGCATCCGGTCTCCCAAAGGATCAGCGGCCGTTCCCGGCCCCGTTGCGTACCTCTGATCCGCCTGTCCTCGGCGACGAACGAACCGCTCTCCGAAAGTAGCAGTTCGTGTGAAGCCTCTTGGCGAGACGCTGGTTCTACTCACACGCGATTACGCGGCGTGTATGGTGAGCGCCCATACCGGGGGGCGTATCCCGGTACAGGAAGGGATCGCGGGTCGTGTTGAGCGTGCGGACAGTGGTGGCGAGCGCGCCGTCGCGCGCGCTTGCCGAGCGGTCGTGGGCGACGCCTCTCATCATTGGCCTGCCCGTGTGTCTGCTCGTCACGTTGCTGATCCCGTTCGACGAGTTGTTCCACTACGGCCAACCATTTGGGGATTTCGGGCACCTGTTCGCCGTCGGTGCGATCGCGACGATTTCCGTCGCGGCGACGTTCTGTGTCCTGCGCTGGCGCATCCGCGCCGATGCCGGCCTGCCACTCCTCGCGGCAGCACTGTTCCTGACTGCGGTGCGGCTCGGCCTTCGGCACGTGGCCCCGGCGATCGATGGTCATGGTGACCTCGAGGAGGCGGCCAGCACCGCGCTGTTGGCGACCGTGGTCGCGCTCGTGCTCCTCGCCGTGCGGCGAGCTGGGACAACACGCGCGGATCCTTGGCGGCTGGCGTATGCGTCGCTCGTCGTGGCGGCAGCGGGAACGGTGGTGGCCCTCGTCGCCGACGTCGGTGTCCAGCCGATGCGCCGAGGGGACACGGTGCACCTGTCCGGCGCGCTGGTGCCGCTCGCGGCATGGCTGGTGGTGGCCGCCATCGCGTTGAGAGCGGCGTTGGCCGATCGGCGACGACAGGTGTTCGCCGGGGTCGCGTTCTTCGCCGTCGCTATCTCGATGCACAAGGTCGTCGCCCTGACGCAAGCTCTGCTCGATCACCCTCCGAGCGAGAGCCACCTGGCGTTCGTGCTGGTCGGTGGTGGGGTCCTCGCGGCTGCTGCGGCGGCCGACCTCCGCTGGGAATCTGCTTGCGCAGCGCGACGAGATCGAATCCTCGCACGCGGCCGCGGCCACCGCCGTCGAAGCGGTCGAGCGCCTGCGCGAGCAGTCGGAGGAGCGCGTCCACGAAGCGCGAAACGCCCTGCTGGCCATCGAGGGTGCGGTGCGGACACTGGAACGGAACATCGCAGGGCTCTCGCCTGAGGATCGCGACGGCCTGTCGCGTGGGGCCATCGCCGAGCTGCGCCGCCTCCAACAGCTCATCGACGTCGTGCCCCGCCCGGCGGGGGCGGTGAGCGTGGACGTGCGCGGTGCGATCGAGACGGCGGTGACAACCGCTCGACTCTCGGGTCTCGACGTTGTCGCGACGGTGCCGCAGGCGTTGCGCGTCGAAGATGCCGGCCGAGGACCTGGGCGGGGTGATGCACAACCTGCTGGTGAATGTCATCCGGCACGCGCGGGGTTCGTCCGGCGGTGGTCACCGCTCGACAGTTGGACGATCTCGTGCTGCTCGACGTCGCCGACAGCGGCCCCGGAGTGCCGGAGGAGGCTCGACGCTGGATCTTCGAACGCAGCGCACGCAGTGGTGATCCGTCGCGCTCGGATGGATCAGGGCTCGGGCTGTACATCGCCCGCAGGACGGTGCGCGAGCACGGCGGTGATCTCCGCCACCTACCACGCGACGGCGGCGGCTCGGTGTTCCGGCTGGTGCTGCCGGTGGGCCGCTCGGCGTGAGGGTGCTGCTGGTCGACGATCACGAACTCGTCGCGGAGACGCTCGCGGTCAGCCTGCGAGCGGAGGGGATCGATGTCGTCAGATGTGTGTCGATCGAGCCGGACGCAGTGCTCGCCTCGATCGACGAGCACCGTCCGACCCTCGTGGTGCTCGATCTCCACTTGGGCGGACGTTCTGCGCTGCCCCTCATCGGGCCGGCGATCGAACGCGGCTCGCGGGTCGTCATGCTGACCGGCGAGACCGACGTCGTTCGCCTCGCCGAGTGTGTCGAGGCGGGCGCATCGGGCCTGCTGTCGAAGGGGGCACCGTTCGAGCGGCTGCTCGACGAACTGCACCGTGGCGCTCGCGGCGAGGAGCTCCTCTCGGTGCGACAGCGCGACGAGATGGGGGCTGCACTTCGCGACGCGCGTTCGGAGCGAGAGCGGCGTCTGGCTCCGTTTGGCGCACTGACCGCGAAGGAGCGGGTCGTGCTGGCAGCACTGATGGAAGGGAGCTCGGCGGACCAGATCGCCCGCCAGACCTTCGTCTCGCTGTCGACCGTCCGGTCGCAAATTGCGGCAGTGCTCTCCAAGCTCGGGGTGAACTCCCAGCTGTCCGCCGTCGCTGCAGCCCGTGCGGCCGATTGGAATCCGATCGACTGACCGGCACATCGACCGGTCGCCCGAATCATCAATTCTGACGATGACAAACGGAGCGGCGAACGTCATCGTGGTGACCGGAGGCGGACGTGATGGTCCGCCGGGCACGGATTGATCACAGCGCCCGGCGAGACCCGAGCGGCGGACCCTGCCCTCCACTGAATACATCCCAGCGGACGAAGATTGAAGGGCGAATCAAAATGCGGAGAGCACATCGGGGTAGCGCGCGCCATGACCGGCGGTGGGTCGCCTGGTTGACGGCCGGCGCGTGCGTTGCGACAGCGGCGGTCACACTCATGGGGCCCGTATCACCGGTAGCCGCGGTCACCGAGGAGGACCCGGAGTTCCGCGTCACACGCGCGGATCTGGAGTTCATCCTGCGGCAGATCAAGATCTCGGAGTCGCACGCGCGTGGGCAGGGAACGAACTGCTCTGCGAAAACCCACTGAACGACGAGGACGGCACCTGCGTGCCGAGCCCGATGCTGCCATGGGGCCTGCGCACGGTCGACGGCAGCTCGAACAACCTGCGCCCCGCCCAGTCGACGTTCGGCGCCGGCGGCCAGGTGTTCCCCCGCCTCGCGCCGGCCAACTACTTGGACGCGGATCCCCAGCTCGACCTCGACGGTCCTGGACCGATGGGTGGCGAGCCGACCAGCTACGAGCAGACGTCGGGTTACGTCACCGACGCCGATCCGCGGACCATCAGCAACCTGATCGTCGATCAGACGGTGACGAACCCGGCCGCCGTCGCGGCGATGCAGGAGACGCTCGCCAGCGGGTTCGACGCGAAGCAGTGGGACCACGACACCGACCCGGACACGCCGGATCGGATCTTCATCTCCAACGTGTCGCCGGACGAAGGCCTGTCGGCGCCGTTCAGCTCCTGGTTCACGATCTTCGGCCAGTTCTTCGACCACGGTCTCGACCTGGTCGGCAAGGGCGGGAGCGGCACGGTGCTCGTACCCCTCCAGCCCGACGACCCGCTGTACGACGCGACACCGGGCGCGCGGACGAACTTCATCAGCCTGACCCGTGCCACCAACCAGCCCGGCGAGGACGGCATCGTCGGCACCTTGGACGACGTCCGGGAGCACACGAACAAGATCACACCGTTCATCGACCAGAACCAGACCTACACGTCGCATCCCTCGCACCAGGCTTTCCTGCGCGAGTACGAGCCGACGGCGAACGGCCCGGTGCCGACCGGTCAACTGCTCAACGACGCGACCGTCGGTGGCCTGGTCACCTGGGACGGCATCCAGCAACAATCGCGCGACGTGCTCGGCATCGAGCTCGACGACCTCGACGTCGGCAACGTGCCGTTGCTCGCGACCGATCCGTACGGCCGGTTCATCGCCGGTCCGAACGGATTTCCGCAACTCGTCGTGCTTGACGACATGAACGAGCCCGAACTCGTGGAAGGCAACCCGGATGCCCCGCTCGACGCATCGCTGGCCGTGAAGGCCGGCCACGCGTTCCTGGACGACATCGCCCACACCGCGTCGCCGCTTCCCGAGCCGGCCTGGCCAGGTCCTGGCAGCCGATTCCGACACCGAGGTCAACAACGTCCCGACGATGCCCAGCGGTCTGTACGACGACGAGCTGCTCGGTGCGCACTACATCACCGGTGATGGACGCGGCAACGAGAACATCGGCCTGACCGCTGTCCACTTCGTGTTCCACGCGGAGCACAACCGCCTCGTCGAGCACATCGACGAGGTGCTGAGCGAGGGTGGCAATGCCGACCTCCTCGCGGCGTACCAGGACGACAAGCTCGCGAGCGGCGGCTGGGACTATGGCGAGCGCCTCTTCCAGGCGGCTCGCTTCGTCACCGAGATGGAGTACCAGCACCTTGCGTTCGAGGAGTTCGCCCGCACGGTGCAGCCGACCATCGACAATCAGCCGCTGAACGAGACGGCCTACCACCACGACATCAACCCGGCCGTCAGCGCCGAGTTCGCCCACGTCGTGTACCGCTTCGGTCATTCGATGCTCACTGACACCCTGCCGCGCTCGGGGACGTACGCCGGCCACACACCCGCCGACCTGTCGCTGCTCGATGGCTTCCTCAACCCGCTGGAGTTCACCGACGGCGGGTTGCTGACCCCCGAGCAGGGCGCCGCCTCGGTGATCGTGGGCCTCAGCCAGCAGACGGGCAACGGCATCGACGAGTTCGTCGACGACACACTGCGGAACGAACTGCTCGGCCTGCCGCTCGACCTCGCTGCGATCAACCTCGCCCGTGGTCGCGACACCGGCATGCCCACCCTGCAGCAGGCCCGCGCCCAGTTCTACGCGGAGACGCTCGACGCCAACCTCCAGCCCTACGACAGTTGGGAGGACTTCCGCCTGTCGATGAAGCACCGCGGATCGATCCTCAACTTCGTCGCCGCCTACGGCATCCATCCGACGCTCGCAGGGGGTGACGACGATCGACGGCAAGCGGGCGGCAGCCGCCCCGCTGGTGGCCGACCCGGCGTTCATGAACGCGCCGGCCGCCCAGACCGGTCTCGACAACGTCGACTTCTGGATCGGCGGACTCGCCGAGGACGGGATGGTGTTCGGCGGTCTGCTCGGCTCGAGCTTCAACTACGTGTTCGAGCAGCACCTGGAGGCGCTGCAGAACGCCGACCGCTTCTACTACCTCACCCGTACGCAGGGTCTGAACATCATCCACCAGCTGGAGAACAACTCCTTCTCGGAGCTCGTGCTGCGCGAACACGGATGCCGACAACCTGCATGCGGACATCTTCGCCAACCCCGACATCGTGATCGACCTCGAGGCCGACCCGGCGACATGGCCACCCGAACTGCTCGTCCAGAGCGGCCCCCGCTACCGCTACGACGGCATCGAGCACGTCGTCATCCACGGCACGACGGACAACGACGACATCGCCGGCGGCGATGGCGACGACTCGGTGTGGGGTCACGAGGGGAACGACAGTGTCGAAGGCGGGATGGGCAACGACATCCTGCACGGCGGACACGGTGACGACACGATCACCGACGTCTTCGGTGACGACACCATCCACGCCGGTTCCGGCAACGACCGGGTGAATGCGGGCTCCGGGCTCGACCTCATCTTCGGCGGCACCGGTACGGACTTCGTCTTGCACGGCAACGAGATCACCCAGTCCTTCGCCGGCGGTCAGCCTGACTTCGTCCGCGGCGGCAACGCCAACGACATCCTGACCGGCAACGAGGACAGCGACTGGTTGGAAGGTGCCGGAGGCCACGACCTCGTGCAGGGCGACAACGCCTTCACGCTGATGACCGACCCCAACGGTGGCGACGAGGTGCTCTACGGCGGGCAGCGGCAACGATGACCACGACGCCGAGGGCGGCGACGACATCATGCTGAACAACGGCATCGACCGTCACGCCGGCATGCTCGGCTTCGACTGGGTCACCCACCAGCACGACCCGTTCTCCGGCGAGTCCGACCTCGACGTGTCGGTGTTCCAGCCGCTCGACGTGCAGTCGATGCGGTCCCGGTTCATGAACGTCGAAGGTCTCTCCGGCTGGGACAAGCCCGATGTGCTGCGTGGAAGCAGCGCGGCCGGCGACCCGACCTACCCGGACGGCAGCGGACACGTTCTGACCCAGGAACACATCGACCAGGTCGACGGGCTCCGCGATCTTCTCGGTGGCGGCGCAGTGCCGCCGTACGCCACCGGCCTGATGGCCACCAACGAGGCCAACGACATCATCCTCGGCGGCGCGAACAGCGACTTGATCGAGGGCCGCGCCGGCGACGATTACATCGACGGCAACGCCGCCCTCGAGGTCGTCCTGCGCCACGCCTCCACCGAGTGAGGAGCAGCCGAGCATGACCGGGTTCCAGGCCCGGGTGTTCAGCGGGGCGATCGATCCCGAGGATCTCGAGATCGTGCGCCGCGTCGTCGTGCCGACCGGCCAGGCGGGTGTTCTCGACACCGCCTACTACGGCGACGTGCGTGCCGAACTACCTCATCACCGACAATCGGTGACGGCACGTGGCGCGTGGCGCACCTCGACACGGACGAGCCCGGTGTTCACGGGCGTCGACACGGTCCGCGGCATCGAGCGCCTGCAGTTCACCGACGGGACGTTCAACCTGACGAACATCAGCAACCTCGCGGCGTACGGAACGATCAACCTCAGCCCACTCGACCCCGAACAGGGTGAGCAGATCGCGGCGACCCCGGCGTTCAACGATCCGCAGGGCGTCAACGCCGGCTCCATCGTCTACACCTGGCAGTCCGCGCTGCCGGTGATCGATGGCGCCGACGAGGACGGTGGCGACTGGGCGGCCATCGCCACGGCGGCCGACGCCACCACGTTCACCCCGACCGAGGCCGAGACCGGCCGCCGGATCCGCGTCGTGGCGACGTTCCAGGACAGCTCTGGCGCAACTCGAGTCGATCGTCTCGCCGGCCACGCTGCCCGTGGGCAACGTCAACGACGCGCCGACGGGTCTCGTCATCGACAACATGGCGCCGCACGCCGGCGACGTCCTGACCGCCAACGTGCCGGCCGACCTCGATGGCACCACGATGGCGGCGTTCCACCACCAGTGGCAGGTCGGGGACGGCGCGACGTTCACGAACATCCCCGGCGCGACCGGTCCGACGTTCACCGTCAGCGATGCCCAGGCCGGCCGGCAGTTCGGGTGGTGGTCACTTACACCGACGACCGGGGACGGCGGAGATGGCCGTGTCGGCGCCGACCGCCGCAGTGGTCGGCACGCCACCGCCGCCGACCTCCCGCCGCCGACCGCCGGTGGCGACGCGACGAGTTCGTCGGCTGTACTTGTCGGCGCCGTTCCGGGCGCTCGACACTCGCTCCACGTGCGGGTGTGGTGCCGACTGGTTCGATGACGACGGTCAACGTGGTCACGGCTGGTGTGCCGGCTGACGCGACGGCGGTGTCGCTCAATGTCACCGCGACCGGGACCTACCGGTGCCGGCTATCGTGACGGTGTATCCGTGTGACGCGGCGCGGCCCGAGACGTCGAACCTGAACTTCGTCAGCGGTCAGAACATCGCCAACGCGGTGCTCGCCACGCCGAGCGCGATCGGGCACGATCTGTCTGTTCAACTCGATCGGCACCGAGCTGATCGTCGACGTCGGCGGCTACTTGCCGGCGGGCTTCGCCTACGACGCCATCACGCCGGTGCGCATCCTCGACACCCGCAGCGGTGCCGTGGTACCTGCGAAGCACGGTTACACCAGGTGCCGGTCGCCAGTGCGAGCGGGGTGCCGGCTGGCCGAGGCCGCGGCGGCTCTCAACGTCACCGCCGTCGAATGCCGGGCGCGGAGCGGGTACCTCACCGTGTTCCCATGCGGTGAGCCGCAGCCGACAGCGTCGTCGGTGAACTTCGTCGCCGGCCAGACGATCCCCGGAGCCGTCCTGGCCACGATCGGACAGAGCGGGGCGGTGTGCATCTTCAACAGTGCACCGACCCACCTGTTGGTCGACCTTGCCGGTTCGTTCGCAGCGGGAGCCGCGTACACCGCCCTGACCCCGACACGGGTGCTCGACACCCGTCAAGGGACTCCGGTACCGGTGGCAGCCGGCACCAGCGTCGAGGTTTCCCTCTCCGGCGTGATCCCCGGCGCGGTGGCGGCGGCGTTGACGGTGACGGCGGCAGAACCACAGGCGGACGGGTACCTCACCGTGTATGCCTGCGGGACGCTGCCCAACGCATCCAACCTCAACTACGAGGCCGGGCAGCCGATCGCCAACACCGCGATCGCCACGCTCAGCTCGACCGAATCCATGTGCGTCTTCTCCTCGGCGACGACGCACCTGATCATCGACGTCAGCGGCGCCTTCTGAGCGCACGCTGACGTCGGTCCGACACGGGCCCCGGGGAAGTACGTCCGCTTCCCCGGGCCGAGTCGGTCCGACCCGGGTCGGGGAAGCACCGTCCGCTTCCCCGGCCCGTGTCAGGACGGGAAACCGTCAGCTCTGGTCCGCGTTGGTGCAGGCGCTCCCGGAGTTGGTCGAGACCGGTTCCTGCGAGGGTGTCGAGTCCAGCCCGTCGGCCGGTCGCCACGAGGAGGAGATCGATCGCGGGACCGTGGATCTCGGTGCCGCCGGTGCCGGCGGTGTAGTCGGTGTCGGTGGCTCGCAGGGTGATGTCCCCGACGCGCTTCTTCGCTCCGTACCATCGGCTCGCGAGTACATGGTCGAGCGAGAGGGAAACGCGGTCAGGCGAGGTGGGCCGTACTCGCTGGAGTGGGCGGGCGATGTCTTGGCCGTGGACGATGAGGTCGCTCAACGCGTCGAGCGGAGTGCTGCCGACTGCATGGGCGGCGGAGCCGGCGTGTGCTCGCAACTGTTCGATGAGTTCGGCTGAGCTGAACTCCAACGCTCGAGCGCACGCTCGCTCGGCCTCCATCCGCTCGAAGTTGCCGCGGTACCGCAGCATGCCCTTGACGAAGTCGAGCGCCGAGGTTCGTGTGCTCAGCGTGAGGTGGGCGACGACATCACGCACGCTCCAGGCGTCGCAGAGCGACGGTGCATCCCAGTCGGACGGCTCGAGTCGTTCGAGCCACAGGCAGAGTTCCAGCCGCTCGGCCTCGACGTCGGCGAGCACCGACTCGCCGTCAGGTTTCGGCATCGGTCGAGGTTCCGTTCGTGTTCGCCATCGGATTCAGGCTCGACGGGTCGTCGCCGACGAACTCGGCGATCTGTTCGGGTGTCCAATCTCGGTTCTCGACCATGACGATCCAGTTGCCGGAGTTGTCGCGAATCAGCGCTTCGACGCCGTAGGGTCGCTCCTCCGGTCGACTGATCACCTCGACCCCTTTCGATTCGAGGTCGACGACCGTCGCGACGCAGTCGTCCACCGAGATCCCGAGTGCGAACGTTCCGCCCTCGGCCTGGGCGCGGATGATCGCGTCGGCGAATTCGGGCGACAGCGGTGGGCCTGGCGTTGTGAGATGAACGTGGAGCTCGGGTTGTGAACGATGTCCGACCGTGCACCAACGGAAGTCGTCGCCGAGCACGACGTCGTCCCGCTCTTCGAAGCCGAGGACGTCGATGTAGAAGGCCTTGGACTCCTCGATGTCCTTCACCCACACGCTGACGAGAGAAACGTTGTTGACCATCGCGTCGACGCTACGACGGCAACGATGTCGACGGCTTCTCCAGTCTTGCGGAATCGTCCGAGCTCGAACGACGTTCCGCGAGTCCCCACATGAACAGGAAGCAGCTCGGAATTCGTGGAGCGCCGGATGCCGCGTAACGGCGTTGGAAGGCGCTCGGCGTTTCTCCCACGAGTTCGGAGAAGCGGGTGCTGAACGATCCGAGGCTCGAGTATCCGACCGCGAAACAGATCTCCGTCACGGTGAGATTCGTCGCGCGAGCAGGTCCTGTGCCCGCTCGACTCGTCGCTGCGTCAGGTACCGCGCGGGCGTCACTCCGTACGCTCCCGTGAACAAGCGGTGGAAGTGGAACTTCGAGAGCCCTGCGACCGCGGCGACGTCATCGAGGTCGATCGGCTCGGTGAAATGCCGGTCGATGTGGTCCCTCGCCCTGCGCAGGTGGATCAACACGTCACCGGGCGCCCGCGCCGACGCCGACCGACGCGGCGGTGCCGGCACATCGATGTGAAGACTCCGACCCATCGTGTCCCGCACCCGCGATTTCAGTTGACCGCTCGCAGGCTTCTGGTGGTCGCCCGCCGCATTCGGTTCACGGCTTCGGCCGTGGCCTCGTCCGCCGGCAGGAGGACGACCAGTTGTTGGCCGTCGGCGGCGGGAAGTTCGAGTACTTCACGATCGAGCCGAAGCTCGCCGAGTTCGGGGTGGCGCCATACCTGGGGGCCGCCGGGACGCGGGCGATGGTGGTCGAGGCGTTCCGTGAGCCGGGTGCCTGCCAGCGCGGTGATCTCGGCGACGAGATGCTCGGATTCCTCGCATGGACTGAGCCAGAGCTCGAATGACTGCTCGTCTGCGATCCGTTCCCAGTCGGGGAACAGTTCGCGGGCGCGGTCGTCGGTGAAGACGAAGCGAGTGAGGTTCGGCAGCGGGTCGTCGAGCAGACCGGTCGGCCGGGCGAGCAGTTCGAAACCGCTCGTGTAGGCGAGGATGTTGCCGAGCCGGTTGGTGATCAACGCGATGCCCGGTTCGAGCTGGTCGAGTATCGCCCGGATGCTCGGTCGGACGTCGATCTGCGGCTGCGGCAGCCCTCCGAAGCACTGGTTGGAGGCGCGTTTCGCGAGATTGCGAAGCTGGTCACGCTCGTCGGCATCGAGGCGCAATGCGTCGGCGAGCGCGTTGACGACCGAGATCGAGGGGTTGTGATCGCGGCCCTGTTCGATCCTGACGAGGTATTCGACGCTGATCCCTGCCAGCGATGCGAGTTCTGAGCGCCGCAGTCCCGGGACCCGGCGCCGCGGACCGGCCGGGCAGGCCGAGTGACTCGGGCGAGGTTGCGTCGCGTCGTGCGCGAAGAAAGTCTCCGAGCGGTGTGCTCACCGAGATCACTTTACGGCGCGCCCTGGACGCGTGGGGCGTCCGAGGGTGGCCCTGCGAGGGCCAGCCTCGGCCCGGTCTGGCTCGTACCAACAGGGCGGCGCAGAGTGGTCGACATGAGCGAAACAAGCAGATTGGTCATCATCATCGGCAGTGTCCGCGAGGGCCGGTTCGGTCCGGTTGTCGCCGACTGGGTTGCCGCACGTGCCCACGAACACGGCGCGTTCGACGTCGATGTGGTCGACCTCGCCGACATCGAGCTCCCGTTGGCGTTGCCGGCCGAGAGCCCCTTGTACGCCGGCGACGCCTATCCGCGGCCCGCTGGCATGGCGGAGCTGACGACGCGGCTCGACGCCGCCGACGCGTTCGTGCTCGTGACGCCCGAGTACAACCACAGCTACCCGGCGTCGCTGAAGACGGCGATCGATTGGCACTTCACACAATGGGTCGCCAAGCCGGTCGCATTCGTCAGTTACGGGGGAGCGGCCGGCGGTCGCCACGCGGTGCTCCACCTGGAGAACGTGCTGACCGAGTTGCACGCCGTGACGATTCGCGACGGGCTGTCGTTCCCCAACTACTTCACCACCTTCGTCGACGGCGAGCCGCTCGACACCGAGTCGGCGACGTACGCCAAGTCGATGTTCGAGCAGCTCGCCTGGTGGGCGACCGCCCTCCGCAAGGCGCGTGCCGACGCCCCGTATCCCGCGTGATCGCCGGCGTGTGCCGATCCGCTCGCGTCAACGGGGGAGAACGTCAGGTCAGGACGATCGGAATCGTCACCACCTGGGTCGGAGCCTGCGGATAGGTGACCGAGATCGAGATCGTCACCGCTCCGTTCGGACGCTGGGCCGTCTTCCAGGCATAGAAGGCGGCATTGGTGAAGATCGGGTCGTACACCGGACGGGAAGGAGCGAGCGACTGCGCGCCGCTGGCCGAGACCGTCACCCGATGCGCGGCGATCAGCTCCTGCGCGCTGCTGTCCGGGATGGGTTTGCCGTTGGCATCCGTGAGCTGGAACGCGATCGGGACGATCCGGCCCGGGATCCGGGCGCCGGCGGTCGGGAGGAGCACCTTCACACCGACTCGAACCAACTGGGTCAGCGAGCCGCTGCTCGGAAGATGCGACTCGCTGCCCGAGTAGTCGGCGGTCACCGCGTGTGTCCCGAGGGAGAGGGTCGATGTCACGGGGCTGACGGCGACGCCGTCGACCACGTCGACGGGACCACCCAATGCCTCACCGTCGACCTCGAACTGAACTGTCCCATCGGTGGGTTCGCCGGAGACGGTCGCCGTGAACTGCACCGGACCGCCGATGGTGGACGGGTTCGCCGACGATGTGACGACGGTGGTGGTCTCGACTCGGCCGATCAGGTCGAGTCCGGCGAGCACCGGGTCGTGGTCGCTCGTGCGGAACCGGTCGGGCGCGTAGAGCGAGGCGATCTGTCCCGATGACTTGAAGTCGGTGTTGTAGTCGAGCACCGAGGGCTCATCGGCGTTGTGGTGCACGTCGGCGGCTCCGGTCACCTGCGGGAGCAACGAGCTCGACGTCATCACGTAGTCGAGGTATCCCCACTGGCCGTCGAACACGTACGAGTACGCATCGTCACCGTGGAACTGCTTGACCAGGTTGGTGTAGCCGGCCGTTTCCAGCGCGGCGATCGGGTCCTCGCCGGCGTACGAGTTGAGGTCGCCGACGATCGCCACGTCCGGATCGCCGGCGCCCGGGATCACGGTGCCGCTCACCCAGCTGGCCAGCTCCTTGGCCTGCGCCGTTCGGCGGGCGTTCCAGCAGGTCTGCCCGTCGCCCGAGATCGCTGTCGGGGCCGGTCGTCGTCGGGCACGAGCCCTTGGACTTGAAGTGGTTGGCGATCACCGTGAACCGGGCCCCGGCTGGAGTCTCGAAGGTCTGGGCGACGGGTCGGCGCTCGAACACGGGGTTCTGGTCGACGAACGTCGCGCCGGGCACCGGCGACACCGACGCGGTCCGGTACAGCAACCCGGCCTTGATGGCATCGGTTCCGGCGACGTCGACGACGCCGAGTGCGGCGTCGGGATCGACGAACGCCCACGTTCCCGGGCCATCGACGGCGTTGAGGGCGTCGACGAGCGCCTGCACCGCGCTGGTCGGGCCGTACCCGTCGTTCTCCATCTCCATGTAGCCGATGACGTCGGCGCCGAGGAACCGCAGCGACGCGACCTCCTTGGCCAGCTGACGCTGGTACTCGACGTCGTTGTTGGCGCCGCGGCAGTCGGCCGGTCCACCCGCGGTACCGAACGTGCAGCCGGTGAACGTGTTGAAGAAGTTGAGCAGGTTGGCGCTGGCGACCTTGATGCCACCGGCTGCCGACATCGGGCGGCGCGGTCGGGCGGTGGTTCACCGGCTCGAAGACGGCCGAACCGCCCAGGGCGCCGACCGGGCGCAGGCGGTATGCGTTGCCGCTGGCGGCGTTGCCGGCCCACGTGTAGGTCAGCACGCCGACCGCGTCGGTGAGCGAATCGCCTCCCCGGAGCGTGTTGCCGGCAGAGAGCGGCTGGCCGCCCCGCCCGAACACGATCGGGTCGGGGTTCTGCCCCTGACTGGCGTCGTCGATGATCAGACGGTTGAGGTCGTTGGCCTGCTGCGCGGCCTGCACGGCGGCCTGGTCGGTGGCCCGGATGTCGGCGGTCGGCTGGCGCAGCCGGTCACCCGACGACACGACCACCTGGCCGAAACGGCCGAGCTGGAAGTGCTCGGTGACGAAGACCGTCTGGTGCAGGCGGACGAGCATCCCCTCGTACGGCTCGAGATCGGTGGCCGAGGCGCGGGGCAAGGTGACGTCGACGGGAGTGACCGTCGCCTGCTGGTCGCAGGACTGCACGCCGGCCGCGCTCGCCGTGAGCTGCGTCTGACCCTGGAACTCGGAGACGGGACCGGTGACCTGCACGACATCGCCGTTGGCGACGAGGTTGGCGCCGTTGTCGAACACGAAGATGCCGTCGGAGGTGGCGGCATCCCCGTCACCCGCGTCCTGCAGGTAGAAGCCGCGCAGCGCCGGCTGCGGGCCCTCGTAGTCGGCGACCACCGTGCCGCGCACCGACACGGTCTGCCCGGCCGCGGGTGAGATGTCCCCCGTGCCCTGCACGGAGCCGACGGTGACGACGGCGGTCGAGCAGGCAGGCGGCGCGGCGCCGACGGTCACCGTCGCCGTCCGGCTGTCGACCGCGCCGCCAGGGCCGGTGACCCGCACCCAGTACGACGTGGTCGTGGTCAGCGGGGGCGTGGTGAACGACGCGGCGTCGCTCCCGACCGGGGTGCTCGTGTCGCCGGCGACGCCCGTGTACCACTGGTAGCTCAGCGGACCGGTCCCGGACGCCGCCACCGTCAGGGTCGCCGTCGCGCCGCTGACGATCGTCGTGTCCTGCGGCTGCGTGCTGATGGTCGGCGCGACGTTCTCGCCATCGCCGCCGCTCGGGGCGAACGCGACCCCGCGGAACACGGTGTTCGGCGCCGCGGTCTGCAGCGTGGTCGACGTCGCGGCGATCGGGGCGTCGAACCCCGCCGAGTCGCTGACCATGACGAGTTGGTTCGCCGCCGTACTCGTCGTCGCGTAGAGGGTCACGCCGCTCGGGGTGATGGCCCCGGTGAGGCCCCGCACCCCGCTTCCATCCGGGCGGAACGACCCTCGGGCGGTCCAGGTCGTGCCGTCGAAGGAGAACTTGACGATGCCGCCGCTTGCGGAGTCGTCGGCCACGTACAGGGTGTCGACGCCCGGAACGCCGGGATCACGGTCGAGCGCCACGAACCCGTACGGGCTCGGCGACGCGGCGAGCAGCGCCGGGGTCTGGCCGCCGGTCGTCGGCAGGCCCGATCCGACGGCGTGCACGCCCGCCGGAGCGCTGCCCGTCGACACGTGCAACTGGCCGTCGGTGATGCCCGCCACGCGCAGGTTCGTCGGCGCGGCGCTGTTGATCTGTGTGGTCGTGCCGGGGCTGCCCAACGGAGCCAGGCGCACGCCGCCACTCGCCCCGACGACCCAGAAGCGGCTGCCGTCGTCGGTGACCGCACCCCTGATGTCCGCTCCGCTGAAGGCGTCAGTGATCGCCGTCGACGAGTCGACGAGTCCGTTCCCGTCGACGCGCGCCACGACCCGGGCCGCCGTTGCCGTCGACGTCGAGGCCACGGTGGCGCAGTCCCGGGATCGGCGTCGAACCCGCGCGAGGCTCAGGTACCGCCCGTCCGCCGACAGCGCGAGGGCGCCTTCCGAGCTGGCCGCGCCGCTCATGGTGAGTCGACGGTTCGAGCCGACGGCCGACGTCGGCAGGGCGATCGACTGCACGAGCGTCCCCGCCGGCGTGTACTCGTCGAGGAACACTTCGGTCGCGGCGTTGCTCAGCGGCGAGTTTCCCGTGCCGACCCGCACCACGACGATGTCGTCCGAGGTGAATCCCGCCGCGGATGCCGGGGCCGCGGCGCCGAGCACCAAGGTGGTCGAGGCGCAGAGCGCGACCGCCAGCAGGCCGACGAACGCCCTGGACGCACGTGAATGCATGGCAACTCCCGTCAGGATCGATGCCCACCCGCTGGCCGCGACATTACCGGCGGCCAGGCTTCGACGGGGGTCGCCTGCGGTGAACGTGGGGTGACATCTCGACGACGCATCGGGCGATTCGGCCAGCGGCCGCCCGCGTGGCGTCAGGTGCGGGCGGCGTCGCCGCCGATCACGATGACGCGGCCGGGACGTGTCGCGTTCGGTCAGACGGCGGGCCGGAGCGGGGGCTCACTCATCTCGGGGCGGGTGACGATGTAGATCAGCGCGCCGAACAACGGCAGCACGATGATCAGGAACGCCCACCCCGCCTTCGCCAGTCCGCTGTGATCGGAACGCCGAAAGTTGTCGATGAACGTGTAGATCACGACGAATCCGACCAGCACGAACATGAACAGCATCACGAGCGTCCAGAACACGCTCAACAGCGGATAGTCGTAGGCAAGCATCGCGGTCTCCCTGGTGGCTCCGAACAGTTGACGCCACCGAGTCTGCTACGGATCGTCGCCCGATCGGGTGACCATCGCGGGGGTCGGCTGCAGCGGTGGCCCATCGACCGGGCAGTAACTGCGCCGACATGAAGAGCGGACGTGGGTGGTGGGGGCGAGGCCGACGAAAGCGATCGGAGCCGCGGTCGCGGCGCAGATCGCGGCGATGACGAGCCCGGCACGGTAGGCGTCGGTGACCGCGGCCGGATCGGTGGCGGTGGTGAGACCGGCAACGACGGGGATGATGGCGAGGGCGGTCAGGGTGGCGGTCCGGGCGATCGCGTTGTTGACGCCGGACGCGACGCTCACGTGGTCGGCGTCGACCGACCCCATGACGGTGGCGGTGAGGGGTGCAACGAACGTGACGAGACCCACGCCGAAGAGCGTCGCGCCGGGCAGGACGTCACGAATCCACGACGGGTTCGTGCCGATGCGGCTGAGCACGAGCAGCCCGGCGGCAAGGATCAGCGGACCGGCAGTGAGTTGGATTCGTGGCCCGATGCGCTGAGCGAGCGCCCCGGAACGAGCGGAGCCGAGCAGCATCAGGACGGTCGCCGGCAACAGCGCACTGCCCGACGCCAGCGCGGACCATCCGGCCGCGACTTGCAACTGGTACGCGACGAAGAAGAACGTGACGCCGATGGCTGCGTAGAGCGTGAACGTGGCGATGTTGGTGGTGGTGAAGGCGCGGTCGGCGAACAGCTGCGGTGGCACCAGCGGGCTGGGCGCCCGACGGATGTGCACGATGAAGGCGACGACTCCGGAGACAGCGATGACCGCGGCCATGACGACGACGGGGTCGGACCACCCTCGCGGTCGGGACTCGGTGAGCGCGAGCGTGGTCGTCGCGAGCGTGACGACGGCGATCACGGCACCGCGGACGTCGAGATGGGTGTGGTGTTCGTCACGACTTTCGGGGATCGCCCGTGAGCAGACGATCACGAGCGCCGCGACCGGAACGTTGATGAGGAACGCCCACCGCCAGCCGGGACCGTCGACGAGCCAGCCCCCGATGAACGGGCCGAGTGCGCCGGCGACGCCGCCGAGCGCCGACCAGGCGCCGACGGTCCGGGCCCGGTCGTCCTTGGTGAAACTGGCTTGCAGGATCGCCAGGCTCCCGGGCGTGAGGAGCGCCGCTCCCGCTCCCTGCAGGATCCGCGCCGCGATCAGTAACCCTGCGTCCTGGGCGGCGCCACACAGGACGGACGCGACGGCGAACCAGACGGTGCCGATGAGGAAGATCCTCCGACGGCCGTAGCGGTCACCGAGGGCGCCGCCCAGCAGGATCAGCGAGGCGAGGGTGACGAGGTATCCGGTGAGCACCCACTGGAGTGCCGAGACGTCGACACCGAGGTCGTCGCTCATGTGGGGCAGGGCAACGTTGACGACCGTCGCGTCGAGCTGGCCCATCGCACTCGCGGCAACGGTGGCGACGAGCGCGAACGCGGCCGCGGTGCGACCGGTATTGCAACTCCACGGATGCCGAGGACCCGTGACGCGACAGCGCTCATCGGCCCATCTTGTCGGGCGGCGGTCGCAACCGCCGCCCGAACGTGGGCTCCCGACAGAACCTCACGAGCGCACCGAACACTCGGCCCTGCTAGAAATCACCGAGCTTGTGCAGGGGGTGCACGAGCCACCCGAGGGAGGGCCCTTCCATGTTGAAGCTCGTCTATTGTCTGCGGCGCAAGCCGGACATGAGCGTCGAGGAGTTCCAGAGGTATTGGCGCGAGGTTCACGCGCCCTCGTCGCCGAACGAGCAGCACTGCTCGGGATCAAGCGCTACATCCAGGTCCACCGCCTTCCCCGACCTGATCCCCGTCTTCCAATCGCGGAACGGCGGTTCACCCGAACCGTATGACGGTGTCGCCGAGATCTGGTTCGAGACGCTCGAGGCGCTGAGCAGCGAGGACCCGGCCGTGCAGCAGGCGGCAGCCGTGGATCGCTCGCCCACCGGATCCAGATGGAAGGCCGCGACGACAAGTTCCGCGAACTCGCCGACGCCTTCGACACGATGCTCGCACGGCTCGAGACACACGATGCCGAACAGCGGCGGTTCGCGGCCAACGCCTCCCACGAGCTGCGTACCCCGCTGGCGATCACGCAGACGCTGCTCGAGGTCGCCCGCAACGATCCGAATCGCGACACCGGCGAACTCGTCGATCGCCTTTCCTACGTCAACACCCGAGCGATCGAACTCACCGAAGCACTGCTTTTGCTCAGCCGCGCCAACCAGCGGTCGTTCGCCCGGGAGCACGTCGACTTGTCACTCGTGGCCGAGGAGGCCACGGAAACACTCCTTGCCTTTGCCGAGCAGCACGGCGTCACCATCGAGACCGCCGGGGACATCACGCCAACGTTCGGCTCGCGGACGCTCCTGCTGCAGATGACCACGAATCTCCTGCACAACGCCATCGTCCACAACCTGCCCGAACGCGGAACCGTGCAGGTCGACACCTCCGTGGCACCCGGCTCGGTGATGCTCACCGTCGAGAACAGCGGCGAAACGCTCATCCCACAGATGGTCTCGACACTCACCGAACCGTTCCGACCGCGGCACCCAACGCATCCGCACCGACCATGCAGGCGTCGGCCTCGGACTCGCCATCGTCAAGAGCATCACCCATGCGCATGACGGCACACTCACCATCGTTCCCCGCCCGGCCGGCGGCCTCCGCGTCACGGTGCAACTACCCGCCGCACCACCGTCGGCGGTGTGACCTTCGTGGCGGCGAGCCAGTCGGACGGTCAGCCTGGTGTGTCGTACGGGTTCCAGGCGTGCGGCGCCGACCGCAGGTGTTCGATGAGACGGTCGACGATCACCTTCCGATCGAGGCTCGATTCCTCGGCGGTCTGCAGCTGTGCGGTCAGGCTCGACGGACTCGACGCGGTCCAGACCGTGGCAGCGTCCGCTGCGGTGAGCTGGTCGGCGAGCGGTCGCAGGTCGACCCTCGGCAGTGGCCGCCGGGACTGGTACTGCACCCATGACTCGTAGCGGTCCGTGTAGGTGTAGCGACGTCCGTGCACTTGGAGAATCCGGAGGCAGCCGGTGGCGTTGTTGATCGCCATGGGATGGACGCCGACGTACTCGTCGGCCGCGAAGCGGTGGCCGCGACGTTCGGGCTTCGCTCGCCGCGATGTCCACGATTGCCAGATCGACGTCGGGCCGCTCCTCGATCGTGATCGCACCACGTGCGAGCGCCGCTTCGCTCGCCGTGAGCTGGCGATCCTCGTCGATCCACAGTTCCGAGAACTCCTCCGGGTGCAGCGCCATGTTCAGGAGCCGTTCGAGGATTCGTTCGTAGAGCACCGCGCATTGCTCCTCGTACGGTCCGGTGAGATCAGCGGCGATCGGCGATCGGTGCGGGTCGGCGTAGGTGGCGATGGCCATGGATGCCCGGGCCGCTTGGCGGTACCGATAGGTGCCGAAGTCACCGGCGGCAGCGACATCGACGAGGAGCTCCTCGTGTCGAAGCGCCTCATCGGGTTCGACCAGGGCAAACATGGCCACGAGCCCGTCCTGATCCAGGTGGTTGTTCGTGACGACGCCGGCATCCGTCGCCCGGCCGCTGCGGACGAACTTGAACGCCATCTCTGCCGAGAGGTCGGCGGCGAGTCCGGCGGGTTGGGCGATTCCCGGCCAGTGTGTGAGTGTCAGCACCGTGGACTCGTTGGGTGATCCATCCACGACAACATTCGGAACGTCGCGCGATGCGTTGTACTCGACGTAACGAAACGACACGGTGACCCTCCTGTGGTGAGGCGAACGCTACGACTTCAACCCCGCCTGAGGTCAAGACGGTCGAGGCCAATGGACGGCCTCTGTCGCAGACACGCGATTCACAACGGTGAGGTCCGGGAACAGTCGACGTCATGGCCAGCTACTCGTTGAACGACGCGGCGGTGAGTCGGGCTCGCGCACTCATCGACGCCCGTCAGTACGTCCTCGACAGCGACTGGGGCGACGTCCAACCGAACGCAGACGTGCAGAACTCCTACCTGGAGCGGCATTCATGGGACGACTACGCACTGTGGCACCTCGGCTTGACCGACGGCGCCAACGAGGGGACCAAGGCGCGCTACGCGTTCGTGTTCGGTGACTTCCGGCGGGTGCATCGAAGCGGGCTGATCGCCTGCGTCTACCGGGCGTCGGAGTGGCGGCACAAGGACGTGGAGCTGGCCGCACACGACCTGCTGCAGGATCTCGACCGCGCCGCTGGTATCGCGTAACGCGCCGTCAGGCGGGCGGCACGTAGAACGCCGTGGTGGCAGCGACAACCCGTGCGACCGTGTCGGCTGACGCACCGCTGTCGGCGTAGGCATCGCCCCACGCGTCGCTGCTCGCTGTCATCGCGGCGCGCACGTTGGGGTCGCGATCCATCTGCTCCGGGGTGCCGAGGTGGACGTCGTCGAGGTGGGCTGCGAGACCGATCAAGCTGAGGTCCCATCCGACACCGACCGCACCGGGGCCGTACTCGCCCCAGAACTCCGGAGGGACGACCGCGACGTGCTCCAGGGTCAGTTCGGTGGAGCCGTCGACGATTTGCAGGCTGACCGTGACGATCGAGGCATCCTCGGTTGGCGGTGGGGCGCCGGGCGGGTTCCAGGTGACGACGAGTCGGTGCGGTGGTTCGCATGTGCGGATCTCGCCGCCGGCATTGCCGTCCAGCTGGTATGTGCCACCCTCGCAAAACTCGCCCGTCACGGGCAGGAACCAGCGTGCGATCCGGTCGGGTTGGGTGATCGCGTCCCAGACGTCGTCGAGGTCGGCGTCATAGGTGCGTCGCATGGTGACCGTGTGCGCGGCGCCGCCGGGCAGCGTGCCGGAGCCGACGCGTCGCGCGACTGCGTCGATCTGCTCGATGAGATCTTTCATGATGTCCTCCGTGGTTTCGTCTTGGCGACACTGCGGCGTGCTTTCTGCCCCCGAGCCAGCTCGGTGCCGAGAGCGTCCAGTCGTTGCTCCCAGGCGCGACGAAGGTCCGCGATCCAGGCCTCGACCCCGTCGAGCGCTGCGGGCTCGACGGTGTAGAGGCGCAAGGTGCCGCTGGCCCGGACGCTCGTGAACCCGTGGTCTCTCAGCACTCGTAGATGCTGTGAGACGGCCGGTTGCGAGATACCGAACTCGTTGCCGACGATCACTGCGAGCTCGCCTGCGGGGCGTTCGCCGCCGGCGAGCAGTTCGAGGATTCGTCGTCGGGCCGGCACACCGAGCACGTCGAAGGCCTCCATGAGGCGATTATTTCAGCATTGGCTTATGTAAGTCAAGACTGAAATAACAACGTGCGAGGCGCCGGCGCCGCGTCGTCGGGGTCAGATGCCGAGCCGACCCCACGGCCCCCAGATCGCGAACGTGATGCCCTGAGAGGCCTGGATGTTGACGAACAGGGTGTCGCCCGACGGGCTGAACGTCGCTCCGGCGAACTCCTCGCCGAACCGGGTTGCGTTCGGCGGCGCGTTGCGCCGCAACCGGTTGAGGACAACGTCGAGCAGCTCGCCGTTCGCGTCGAGCCGGCGGATGAAGTTGTCCGCCGGGCCGTCCTCGCAGAGCAGGACGGCGCCCCGATCGTTGCGCGACGCGATGTTGTCGGGCAGTTCGAGATTGGCGGGCGACGTCGACTGGTAACGGCACGTCAACCGCGAGCGCCGCGGATCGTACGACCAGACCTGCCCGGTCCCGTTGCCGTACCCGGCGATCAACTCCTCCGGCCCGGTCTCGGCGTCGCCACCACCCTGGGTCGACGTGAAGAAGATCTCGCCCTTCGTGTACGAAGCGCCCTCGAGACGGGAGAAGCCCGCAGCTCCCTGCGCCCGGCCCTGATCGCCGACGTACACCAGCGCGTCGTTGTTGCTGATCGGAGCACCCTGGACCAACGGGAACGTCGGATCGGGCTCGTCGATGTCGACCCAGTCGACCTGGTACGACGCGCCGATCGAATGGCGGGCCTCGAGGTGAGCCAGGGGCACTCCCACCACTCGGAGCATCTGGAGCCGGCCCCCGTCGAGGAGGCGTCCGGCCGTCATCGGGTGCGTGGGAGGGATGTATCGGTACAGGCCGGAGGGGAACGCGAAGTTGTCCTCGGTGAGATACACGATCCCCTCCTCCGGGCTGAACGCGGCTGCTTCGTGCGCGAATCGACCCGCCGACGTGATCGGCGTGCGGTCGGATTGGCCCCCTGCCGGCACCTCGAAGATGAAGCCGTGCCGCTGGGTGAGTGCGGTATTCGACGTGCCGGTGAAATCGGGACCGACGTCGGGGCCGTTGACCGTTTCTTCGCAGGTGATCCACGAACCCCACGGCATGACGCCGCCGGAACAGTTGGTCATCGTGCCGTTCAGACTCGTGAACGCTTGCACGACGTGGCCGTCCGGGGTCACCTCGATGGTGGTGGTGCCACCGCCGCTCCGAGCGTCGTACGGGGTGCCGGGCCCGAACGCCACCGCACCAACCGTCGCGCCCACCTCGTGATTGCGAACGAGCCACACGTTGCCGCCCGGCCCGCTGAAGGCGCCCATCCCGTCATGTCGACCGGGCAGCACGGTGCCATCGTCGAGCACGATCGGCGTCGTTGGCGGCACGTCGGTGTCGTGGAACGATCGATACTGGAAGTCCGACGGCAGATGGAGCCGTACGATCCCGTCGCGCAGGTCGGCGACCGGCTGCAGCGCGAGTTTCGCAGGCTTCCCGCCTGCCGCCTGGACGATCATGCGGTCGAGTCCGCCCGACAACACGACTCCTCCGGTGGTGGCTGCTGCTGCCTGCAACAGCGACCGTCGACTGAACTTGACCATGGACGTACCCCCTTGACTCGGTTTCGGGGCCGAGACTAGACCGGCCGTGAACGGCAGCGATCGCGGCGCAGAGACTTCGTCTGCCAAGCTCGAGCGATGGAGCGGGACCCTCGGTTGTTCGTGATCACGGGGATCATGGCCGCCGGAAAGTCCACCGTCGCGCAGGCGCTCGCCGAGCGGTTCGATCGCGCCGTGCACCTTCGCGGCGACACGTTTCGCCGCTTCGTCGTGTCGGGCCGCCAGGAGATGTCGCCGGATCCCTCACCGGAGGCCACGGCTCAACTCGCGCTGAGATACGAACTCGCAGCGACGTGTGCGGACCGCTACGTCGACGCCGGGTTCGTCACCGTGATGCAAGACGTCATTCTCGGCCCGATGCTCACCACGGTGATCGACATGTTCCAGACCCGACCGATCGCCCTCGTCGTGTTGGCGCCGAGCCCTGATGCAGTTGCCGCCCGAGAACGTGATCGGGCAAAGATCGGCTACCGAGATTTCACGCCATCTGCGCTCGATGCCGACCTTCGGGAACGAACACCGCGATTCGGACTGTGGATCGACAACACCGAACTCTCGATCGACGAAACGGTCCAACACATCCTCGATCATCAACACGAGGCGATCGTCGGCGGCACCTGAGCGATACACCGCCGAAGGCTGGGCTTCGGCGTCTTCCGGTCGGCATCGTGGGCCACGAGTACGGTCGGCATCGTGACGCCGACCGTTGACCCCGTACTCCTCGAGATTGCGGTCGATCTCGGCCGCCGAGCGGGAGAACTCACACTGCAATGGTTCCGCGACCCAGAACTCGAGATCGAGATGAAGGGCGATGGGTCGCCAGTGACCGCGGCGGATCGGGCCGCTGAGACCTTCATTCGAGAAGAACTCGCGCGTCGGTGCCCTGGTGACGCGGTGCTCGGCGAAGAACTCGACGACACGGTCGGAACGACCGGGCGTACGTGGTCGATCGACCCGATCGACGGTACCTATCCCTTCACGAAGGGAGTGCCGCTGTACAGCTCGCTCCTCGCGATGAGCGACGAACGTGGGCCCGCGATCGGGGTGATCACGATTCCCGCCCTCGGCGAGCAGGTGTCTGCCGGCCGAGGGCTGGGCGCACATCACAACGGTCAGCGCTGTCGCGTCTCGGACACCGCCTCCCTCGCCGGGGCATGCGTGACCACGAGTGCCTACACCTGGTGGCCGAACGAGGCCGCTCGCCAAGCTCCATCGACAGGGACCGATGATGCAGGCATGGGGTGACGGCTACGGATTCCTCATGGTCGCCACCGGCCGAGCCGACGCCATGATCGACTTCGGACTCAATCCCTGGGACATCGCCCCGATGCACGTGATCATCAACGAGGCCGGCGGCACCTTCACCGGAACCAACGGCGAATCACCCGATACAGGCAACGTCATCGCAAGCAACGGGAATCTCCACGACGCGCTCGTCGACGTCTTCGCCAACTGACCACGAACGTCGACACGTGGAGTCGTGGATGTGCCGCGGACACTTGGTCTGGTGACATGACTACCGTGTCGGTCTTGTTGCGGTGGGGACCGCCCACGCACGGAAAGAGGGGATCCATGCAAATGTCCAAAGGCACACGTCTGAGTGCCATCGCGCTCACGGTCGGCATGCTTGCCGCCGGAGTGGCGACGGCGGGTACGGCGGTGGCGACACCGGCGCAGCAGCGGGTGCGACAACCGAAACAACAACACCTACGCGAAGATTCTCGAGTGCGTCCGACTCGAGGGCGTCCGCGAGCATCAAGCAGCGTTCCAGGCGATCGCCGATGCCAACGGTGGCAACCGCTCCGCGGGCACCAAGGGCTACACCGACAGCGCCCAGTACGTGATCGACACGATGACCGCCGCCGGCTGGAACGTGACAACGCACGAGTTCCCGTTCACCTACATCCCACCGGCGATTCTGGAGCAGCTGGGTCCGGTGAGCGCCACCTACGAGACCGGGGCGTTCACCGGTTCGGGCACCGGCAACATCACCGGCAACGTGATCCCGGTCGACATCAATCTCGTGCCACCGCGGGCGAGCACGAGCGGCTGCGAGCCGGCGGACTTCGCCGGCCTGGACTTCAGCGGGCCATCCGACATTGCCCTCGTCCAGCGAGGGACGTGCACGTTCGCGGTCAAGGCGGTCAACGCTCAAGCGGCTGGTGCCGAGGCGGTGATCCTCTTCAACCAGGGCAACACCCCGGAGCGTTCAGGTCTGATCGTCGGCACGCTCATCCCCGGTGGGGAGGGAGTGACGATTCCCGTCGTCGGCGCCTCGTTCGCCGACGGTGCGGCACTCGCGGCCGCCGGGTCGACGGCGCACGTGCAGGTCGACCCAGCAGAACAGCGTCCGCAGATCAACGTCATCGCCGAGTTGCCCGGACGGAACACGAACAACGTGGTGATGGCCGGCGCCCATCTCGACTCCGTGCAACGCGGACCGGGCATCAACGACAACGGCAGCGGCTCGGCGGCGCTGCTCGAGGTCGGCCAGCAGCTGAGCAACCACAAGCCGGAGAACACGGTCCGGCTCGCCTGGTGGGGAGCCGAAGAGGCAGGACTGCTCGGATCGGCGGCATACGTGGACAGCCGCACGCAGGCCCAGCTCGACGAGATCGCGCTCTACCTGAACTTCGACATGATCGGTTCGTCGAACTACGTGTTCATGGTGTACGACGGCGACGAGTCGGGCTTCGAGGCCCCGGTACTCGTCCCCCCGGGGTCGGTCCAGATCGAGGACACGTTCGAGTCGTTCTACACCTTGAAGGGTGAGCCGTACGACGACGCCGAGTTCAGCGGCCGCAGTGACTACGAAGCCTTCATCCTCAACGACATCCCAGCAGGCGGGCTGTTCACCGGTGCCGAGGTGGTCAAGTCCCCCGAACAGGCGGCGATCTGGGGCGGCACGGCCGGCCAGCAGTTCGATCCCTGCTACCACGTGCCGTGTGACACGTTCGCCAACAACAACGATCATGCGCTCGACGTCAACTCCGACGCGGTGGCCTTCGCCGTGCTGACGTACGCCTACTCGACGGAGTCCGTGAACGGAGTCAAGGGCAAGAAGGTGCCCGGCAACTTCACCATCCCGGCACCGGCCGGACCGGAGGGCACCACTGGCGTCGGCGGCGGCTTCGCGGAGAATCCGGGGGACTGACACGCCCCCGTGAACCATGGACCCGGGTGGGGTCTGCGCCATGGTGCAGACCCCACCCGGGTCGGCGGACACCGGTGTGTCAGAGCATTCCGGGGACGACGAGGCCTGCGTCGTAGGCGAGGACGATCGCCGCGGCTCGGTCGCGGGCGCCGAGCTTGGTGAAGATGCTGCCGACGTGGCCTTTCACCGTCCGCTCGCTGACGTAGAGGTCGGCGGCGATCTCGGTGTTGGAGGATCCCCGGGCGATCAGCCGGAGCACCTCGAGTTCTCGGTCGGACAGGGCGGCGAGCGTCGCCGTCGCCGTCCGACGTGCTCGGCTTCGGCCGCGCCGCGCGCAAGCGCTGACAAGCACCCGGGGCGCGACGCGGGGGTCGATCCACGAACCGCCGTCGGCGGCGATGCGCACTGCCTTGATGATGTCGTCGGCCGACGCGTCCTTGAGGACGAAGCCCGCGGCGCCCGCTTCGATCGCTCCCCAGAGCACGTCGTCGTCGTCGAACGTCGTGAGCACGAGGACGGGTGGTCCGTCGCTCTGCCGGATCTGTCGGGTGGCGCCGAGCCCGTCGAGCACCGGCATGCGGACGTCCATCAGCACGACGTCGGGTCGGTGCGCGGCGACCGCCGCCACACCGAGTTCGCCGTTGCCGGCCTCGGAGGCGACCTCGATGCCGGGTTCGGTCGACAGGATGAATGCGATCCCGGCGCGCACGAGTGGTTGATCGTCGACCAGGACGACTCGCAGGGGACGCGACGGGATCAGGCATGCGTCACGGTCGACGGCACGTCGGCGGCACGCAGCGGAAGGCGGGCGGTCACGACCCACCCGCCCTCGGTCGTCGCGGCGGACTCGAACTGTCCACCGACGGCGCGCGCCCGCTCCTCCATGCCACGGGTGCCGAGTCCTGTGCGGGCGCTCGGAACGGGCGGACGTGTGCCGGGCGAGTTCCGGATCGACACCTCGAGTCGGTCGTCGACGACCTGGATGGCAGCGACGGCGTGCGGCACCGGGCGCGTGCTGGAGCACGTTGGCCAACGATTCCTGGACGATCCGGTAGGTCACGAGTTCCACGGTGGGGTCGACGTCGACCTCGTCGCCGCCGATGACGAGCGCCGCGTCGAGGCCGACCTCGCGGAAACCGGCCACGAGTTGCGGGATGCGCGCCATCGTCGGGTGCGGCAGCTCGCCACCGCCGTCCGCCTCACGGAGCAATCCCATCACCTCGCGGATCGAGTCGAGACTGTCCCGCCCGACGAGCTCGGCCCGCGCCAGCGCCTCGTCGGCTCGCGCCGGATCGTTCGCCAACGCGCGCCGCGCACCGGTGACGTTGAGCATCACGACGGTCAGCGAATGGGCGACGATGTCGTGCACGTCGCGTGCGATGCGAGCTCGTTCCGTTGCCGCGAGTCGCTCGACGTCGGCGTCACGCATCGCCGCGACCTGCGAGGCCAGGATCTCGGCGCGTCGGATCAGCAGACCCGACAGCGTCGCGATCCCCAAGCCGCCGGCGAAGTAGATGATGCCCGACTCGTCGTAGCCCTTCTCGAACGTGCACTCACCGAGCGACGCCAGCGACACGACGACCGCGGCGGTCGGCCACTTCCACGACTGGGCCGTCCGTGTCAGCCACACGACGGCGAGCATCAACGGGAACGTGCCGCCCGGATTGTCCTCGACGACCACGATGATCACGCCGACGGGGACCGAGAGCAGGAAGAACTGCCACGAGCGCAGTTCGACGCCGCCGGCCACCAGCGCCCACGGCAGCAGGCCGGCCAGCGCGCAGGCAACCGTGACGGGGGAGAACGCGTTCGATTCGCCGAACATCGCCATTCCGGCGGCGACGACCGCAGCGAGCGCGAGCCACACGGTCGTCAACGGTTCTGGACGAACGTTGATCGTCGAGACGGTCCCGCGGCGCACGGGTCAACGATACGCCCGGCCGCCGGCTCGGGTCACGGGACCGTGGGTCCGTTCGACCCCGGACCGCGGGCCGGGAACGGACCGACGGTACGTCCCGCGGGCAGGTCGAGGTCGGCCCCACGGGCCGATGCGCCGAACCCCGGTGATGCAGACGATGGACGCATCACCACCCGTCGATCAGAAGGAACCGCCATGCTCACACGACTCGGACAATTCACCGTACGTCGACGCCGACTGGTGTTGTCGTTGACCGTGCTGTTCATGATCATCGCCGGCGTGCTCGGCACTCGCGCCTTCGGCGTGTTGCAGGACGAAGGATTCGTCGACCCGAGCTCGGAGAGCGCCGATGCCGCACGCCTGCTCGACGCGCACTTCGCGAACGGCGAGCCGAACGTGCTGATGGTCGTCACGGCCACGGCCGGCACCGTCGACGACGCAGCCGTCGAGGACGCGTCGGCGTCGCTGCTCGACCAAGTTCGCGCCGTCGATCACGTCGTCGGCGCCACCTCCTACTGGGAACTCGGGTCGCCACCAGCGCTGCGCAGCGACGACGCGACACGTGCGTTGATGCCCATCGTGGTGCAGGCCGACGGCGAGGAGGAGGACGAGTCGATCGAAGCGCTCCGCGAGCTCGCCGAGCGCGCGCCACCAGCGATCGACGTCGCCGTCGGCGGCGGGGACGTCGTCGGACTGGACATCGCAACGACGATCGAGAGCGACCTCGTGCGGGCCGAGTCGATCGCCATCCCGATCACGCTGATCCTGCTGCTGTTCGTCTTCGGCGGCCTCGTCGCGGCATCGCTGCCGTTGCTCGTCGGCGATCATCGCCGTGCTCGGCACGTTCCGTCACGCTCTACGTCGATCGGCTCGATCACCGACGTGTCGATCTACGCGGTCAACCTCACGACCGCGCTCGGCCTCGGCCTGGCGATCGACTACAGCCTGTTCATCGTGTCGCGCTACCGGGAGGAGCTGCGTGCCGGACGCTCCGTCGACGACGCGGTCGTCCGTTCGGTCGAAACCGCCGGGCGCACGGTGTTGATCAGCGCGTTGACCGTCGCCGTGTCGTTGGCGTGCGCTGTTCGTGTTCCCGCTCTACTTCCTGCGGTCGTTCGCCTACGCCGGCATCGCCGTCGTGATGCTGGCGATGGTCGCCTCGATCGTCACGCTGCCGGCACTGCTCGCCGTGGTCGGCACGCGGATCGACTCGGTTGCGGCTCTTCCCGGTTCGCCCTGCTCGCCCGCCGCAGGAGGGCTTCTGGTACCGCACGACCCGGCGCGTGATGCGACGGCCCATCCTCGTCGGCACCGCGGTGGTCGACCGTGCTGCTCCTGCTCGGCCTGCCGTTCCTCGGCGCCCGGTTCGCCAGCCCGGACGACCGAGTCCTGCCCGAGTCGGCACCCGTCGCGGATCGCCAATGATCAGCTCCGCGAGGACTTCGCCGGCAACGACGCCGAGACGTTCCCGATCCTCGTCGCCGGCAGCGACGCCGACGGCGACGCGGCGACGTCGACGCCTACGCCGCAGCGGTGTCGGCCATCGACGGCGTCGCCCGGGTCGACGGCGCCGGCCGGCACGTTCATCGCCGGAGAGCTCGTCGCGCCGAGCGAGGATGCGAGCGCCTTCGCCGCCGCTGGCATGGTCAGGCTCGCGGTCGTGCCTGCCGTCGACATGGTGTCGTCGGAGGGCGAGTCGCTCGTCGCCGAGGTGCGCGATCTGCCGACCGGCCTCGACACCGCCGTCGGCGGCCAGACGGCGCGAGTTCGTCGACACGAGGGCGGCGATCGGTGAGCGGCTGCCGTTCGCGCTGGGTTTCATCGTGGTGGCGACGGCCGTCCTGCTGTTCCTGCTGTCCGGCAGCGTGCTCGTTCCGATCAAGGCGCTGCTGCTCAACGTCCTCAGCCTCACCGCCACGTTCGGTGCGATGGTGTGGATCTTCCAGGACGGGCAACCTCGCCGGGATCTTCGACGTCACCGCCACCGGGGCCATCGACACGGCGATGCCGATCCTGATGTTCTGCATCGCCTTCGGGCTGTCGATGGACTACGAGGTGTTCCTGCTCTCCCGCATCAAGGAGGAGCACGACCGCACCGGCGACAACGACGAGGCGGTCGCCATGGGCCTCGAGCGCACCGGCCGCATCGTCACCGCCGCCGCGCGGCTCCTGTCGGTCACGTTCTTCGCCTTCGCCACCTCCGGGGTCAGCTTCATCGTGATGTTCGGGCTCGGGCTCGGCCTCGCCGTCCTGATGGACGCCTTCGTCATCCGCGGCACGCTCGTGCCGGCGTTCATGAAGCTCGCCGGCGAAGCGAACTGGTGGGCGCCCGCGCCGCTGCGCCGGCTCCACGACCGGATCGGCATCACCGAAGGGGACGACGAACCCCGCCTCGTGCCGGCCGCGACGAGCCCGATCTCATGAACGACGGTCTGCCCGGTTCGCCCAAGTCGGTCAATCAGGTCCCAGGTTGACGTCGAAGTCTTGTCGAACTAGTGTCTCACATGTGTCGAGCTTTCATTCCATTCCAGGCGGTCGTCGGAGCGGATGCCGAGGTGGTGACCAGAGCAGTCGGCGTCGCGGAGTTGACACTGTCTGGAGAACTGGACATGGCGACGGCGCCGAACGTGCGAGCCCGACTCGCCGGCGTGGACGGCGACGTCGAGTTGGACTGTGCGGGTCTGACGTTCATCGATTCCGCCGGGATCAGTCTCTTCGTCGAGATTCACCACGCCTGCGTCGCTCGAGGTGCGAAGCTGACCGTCGTGAATGCGCCGCGCTGTGTGACCCGCCTGCTGGCGCTGACCGGGGTCGACCGATTGTTCGATGTGCGATCTGAGGGCACCGTCGCGTGAGCACGAGCGACGACTTCGGAGTCGGGCCGTCAGCCGATCTACTCGATCGGCGCGGTGGCGTCGATGCTGGGCGTCGAGACGGCGACCGTTCGGAAATGGGAGGACCGCTACGGCATCGTCGTTCCGGCGCGGAGCAAAGGCGAACAACGCGTCTACTCGCGCGACGAGTTGGAGCAGTTGCGCTTCGTCGTCGATCTGGTGGCGAGCGGCACGACGCCGGCGGCAGCACATCGCATGCTGGCCGACCGATCCCGCGGTGGCGACACCGGCCGGCGGCGATGACGACGGCGTCAGAATCGTGGTGCTCCTCGCGGAACGCGACCGGTACGCCGCAGAGCTCCTCGAATACTTCCTGCGCACCGAGGGCTACGAGGTGTGTGTGGCGTTGGAACCCGAGCGGGCCGAGCAACTGTTCGCCGAACGTCGACCTCATCTGTCGATCCTCGAGCTGATGATGTCGGGCGGGGGCCTCGAACTGTGTGCCCGTCTGGCGGGCGGCGGCACACCCGTGCTGGCGATGTCCGCGCTCGACCTGTCCGATCAGGCGATGGCGGCGGGGGCCAGCGCGTTCCTCGCCAAGCCGGTGGTGCCCTTGCAGTTCGTGTCGACGGTACGCGACCTGTTGGGCTCGAGCGCGTTGACCCGACCTTCGAAGATCCCTGTCGCCTGATGCAACGCCTCTCGACCGGCAACCCGCGGCTCGACGACATCCTCGGCGGTGGCCTCATGTCGGACGCGATCACACTCGTCGTCGGTGCGCCGGGGACCGGCAAGACGATCCTGGCCGAACAGTGTCTGTTCGCCAACGCCACCGTCGAACGTCCCGGGCTCTATCTCTCGACGGTGTCGGAACCGTTCGACAAGCTGCTGCGCTTCGGGCAGGCACTGTCGTTCTTCGACACCGACCAAATCGGACGCTCGGTGTTCTACGACGATCTCGGCGACGTCGTCCATCAGGACGGGCTCACCGCCGTCTCGGAACGCATCGATGCGCTGATCAAGCAGCATCGCCCGGGCATCATCGTGATCGACAGCTTCAAGGCGTTGCGCACGTTCGCCTCCAGCGACGCCGACTTCCGCCGCTTCCTCCACGACCTCGCCGGACGACTCACCGCGATTGCCGTCTCGTCGTTGTGGGTCGGCGAGTACGAGCCCGGCGAGGCGACCAACTCACCCGAGTTCGCCGTCGCCGACGCCGTCATCGGTGTCGAGACCAAACGAACGTCGGAACGCTCCGTCCGCTACCTCAGCGTCCGCAAGCTGCGCGGCAGCGCCTTCCTGTCCGGGGACCACGTCTACCGCATCACCCCCGACGGACTCGTCGTGTTCCCGCGCCTCGCCGACCAGCGCGACACCGCCCTCAACACGTCGGCCGGTGAGCGCTTGTCGACGGGCATCGACGCGCTCGACGACGCCCTCGAGGAGGGCTACTGGTCCGGATCCACGACCCTGATCGCCGGACCGTCCGGTGCCGGCAAGACGCTGATGGGCCTGCACTTCGTGTACGCCGGTGCCGCCCGCGACGAGAACTCGGTCTTTGTCACGCTCCAGGAGAGTCGCGGCCAACTCGCCCGCGTCATCTCCCGGTTCGGCTGGACCATCGACGACCCGCACGTGACGATCATGGACCGCTCGCCCGTCGACATCTACATCGACGAACTGATCTACGAGGTTCTCGACCAGCATGCAGGCGGTGGGTGCCCGCCGCCTGGTCATCGACAGCCTCAACGACCTGATCGTCGCGACACCTGACCCGATGCGTCTGCGCGAATTCCTGTACTCACTCGTGCAGCGCTGTGAGCAACAGAACATCAACGCCATGTTCACCTACGAGACGATGGAACTCTTCCGCATCACACGACTCAGCGAACTCGGCATGTCCCACATCGCCGACAACGTGATCCTGCTCCAGCACGTCCAAGACGGCGCGCAGATGAAACGCGCCCTCAGCGTCCTGAAAGCCAGAGGCTCCAAGAACTCCTCGGCGATCAGCGAGTTCCACATCTCGTCCGAGGGCATCACACTCGGCGACCCACTCGACGTACGTTCGCTGTCGAGCTGAGTCCGTTCGCGTTGGCCAGCCGACCGACCGACGCCGCGGCGCTGTCAGCCCGCGAGGGCGCTGGGCAGTCGGCGCATCGCGTCGAAGTCGAGCAGACCGACCCACGACGGCTCCAGCCGATAGCGCTCCATCGTGAGGTCGTCGGGCAGTGAGGCGCACCAGGCGTCGCCCTGCTCCGTCCCGAAGTAGCGGCTCGCGCACGCCCGGTACTCAGGAGCGACGCCGTCCACATGGTCGACAGCGACCGTTCCTCGCAGGAGAAGCACAGCGAACGGCCAATCGATGCCGTGGATGGTCACGGCCACCGGTGCGCCGGTGGAGAGCACACCAACCTTCGGCGCATTCGACGGGCTGCACATCACCAGTCCCGCGCCGTCCCAGTGGAACCAGATGGGAGTGTTCCGCGGCGTGCCGTCGGTCCACGTGTACGCGAGGTGAGCGGGCACGGTTGACGAGAGCAGCGCCTGCGCCGCCGCATCGTCGAGCAACCCGACATCTCCCTGTGCTGGCTTGCCCATCGGCCCGTCCTCTCGTTGGAGGACTCAATCAAGCGTCGCGAGAGGCCGAGATGTCAAGGATCGACGCCCCGGTCATTCGAGGCCGGTGCCACCGTCATCGAGGATCCTGTCGACACTCCGTACGGAGACCGGCGGGCGATGGTGTCTGATCCCTTCGGCAACGTGTTGCAGATCGCCCACCAACTCACGGATCGCTGACGAATCGCACGGTGGTGTCGATCTGGTGGTGATGTTGCTCAGGCCTTGGTCACCGGTTCGATCGGAGGGTCCACCACGACCATCGTACGAAAGCAGCCGATTGTCCCCGGTCAGCACTCGTCGCGATAGCCGTGGAGGGGTGCCCGACCGGTCAGGGTCCGGTATCCGGCGTCGAGTTCGTCGCAGGAGTTCTGGTTGATCTGAACGATTGCCATCGGGCGATCGATGAGGCCCCAGACCATGATCACCGCGGCCTGCTCGGTGCCGTTGTCGTGCCATTCGGCGGCGTCGTAGTTCCGCCAGTAGGTCCATCCGCGGAGTTGCTGGAAGGCGGCCTTGCGTTCGTCGGTGATGGTGTGGTCGATCCAGGCATGTGCGGTCTCGTGGAGGATCAGCACCTGTGTGGGGGGCGACATCTTGGACGTGCAGATTTCGATCACGTTGACGCCCTCGACGGGATGCTGCAGCCCGGGTCGACCGGCACAGGGTTCGGGGGTGTCGCCGTGGAACACGTAGCGCAGCGGCGGGAGGTCGAATCCGGCCTGGTCGAAGAGGTCCGTGGCCCACGCGGTGGCCGCCGCGAACTCGGCGGGCATGTCGACGAGCTCGACTGCCGGAGGGGTGACGGCGGCGCGGTCATCGGCGTCGGTGACCGACGAGAAGTCGACGGTGACGCTCAGGAACGTGGCGACGGCGAGGACCGTGCGGGGCAGGTGTGTCCACATACCGCCACCATCCGGCGGCGGGCTTCAGCCCCACTTCCTGCGACAGAGACCTGACTTCAGGCACTCCCCTTGCGCACGGGCCCTGCGTCGAAGTCGCACCTAAGTTGCATGGTCCAGACTGAGGCGACCCTGTGATGCGAACGAGGGCAGGGCCGCCTCGAGGAGGACGGGTGGAGTATCGGGTACTCGGCAAGCTCGAGGTGCTGCGAGACGGCGATGCCGTCGACCTCGGTGCGTTTCGACAGCGCGCCCTGCTCGCCCTGCTGCTGACGGCGCCGAACTCGGTGTTCTCGACCGATCAGATCCTCGACGAGCTGTGGGGTGACGCCGGCGGTGTCGACAAGCAGAACTCGCTGTGGGTCTACGTGTCGGGACTGCGCAAGGCGCTCGAGCCAGATCGCGAGAAGCGCACGGATGGCTCGATCCTGCTCACGAGGTCCCCCGGCTACCTCATCGAGGTGGCAGACGACCAGATCGACTCGGTCCGGTTCGAGCGGATGGTCGCCGAGGGTCGAGCACTCGCCGACGTCGACCCGGCGGCGGCTTCGCTCGTGCTCGGTGAGTCGCTGGCGCTCTGGCGGGGCAAGGCGTTCGAGGAGTTCACCTACGAGTCGTTCGCCCAGGCCGAGATCGCCCGTCTCGAGGAGCTCCGGCTGGAGGCGGTCGAACTGCGGCTCGACGCCGACCTCCAGCGCGGCCTGTCCCGAGAGCTGATCTCGGAACTGGAGTCGCTCGTTCGTCAGCATCCCTTGCAGGAACACATGACCGGCCAGCTGATGCTCGCGCTGTATCGATCGTCGCGGCAGGCCGACGCACTGCGTGCGTACCAGGTCCTCAAGTCACGGCTCGGTGAAGAACTCGGGATCGAGCCGTCGTCGCGGCTCCGCAAGCTCCAGGAGCAGATCGTCACGGGGGACAAGGCGCTCGAGATCCGATCCCGCACAGCCGTGCGGCGCGCCGAGAACGAGCCCGGGCCGGCCGTGCGTGGGTACGAGTTGCGGGAACAGATCGGCGCGAGTGCGGCGGGCGCGGCCTACCGCGCCTACCAGCCCGCGGTCGGTCGTGAGGTGGCGATCAAGGTCATCCGTCCCGATCTCGCCAACGATCCGGCCTTCATCCGTCGTTTCCAGGCCGAGGCACAGGTCATCGCGACGCTCGAGCATCCACACATCGTCCCGCTGTACGACTACTGGCGCGAGCCGGACGCGGCCTATCTGGTCATGCGCCTCATGCGCGGCGGAAACCTTGCCTCGGTTCTCGAACACGGCGCGCTCACGTCCGCCCAGACCATGACGATGGTCGATCAACTGGGCAACGCGCTCCAGACAGCGCACCGGTCCGGCGTGGTGCACGGTGACATCAACTCGGACAACGTCCTGCTCGACGACGACGGCAACGCCTACCTGTCGGACTTCGGGATTCCGGCGGGCGCGGGCGAGCGTCGTCGCCGAGTCGGACATCTCCAGCCTCGGCATGCTCGTCGCGCAGGCGCTGACCGGTCGGAGCGGCGGGATCGACGAGCTACGAGCGGAGCTGCCGGATCCGGTGGCCCGCGTCATCGACCGAGCGATCGACGTCGACGCCGCCCAGCGCTACGGAAACGTGGGCGATCTGGTCGACAGTCTGCACGAGGCGCTCGACGGCGGTACGGGATCACGGGCGAGGACGCTCGACCCGGAGATGTCGGTCGACAACCCGTACAAGGGGCTGCGGGCGTTCGACGTCGTCGATGCCGACGACTTCTTCGGTCGCGAACGACTCGTCGAACGGCTGATCGCGCGCCTCGGTCTCACCGGCTCCGGCGGACGGTTCATCGCCGTCGTCGGTCCGAGCGGCAGCGGCAAGTCGAGCGCGGTGAAGGCCGGACTGCTTCCGGCGATCCGGCGTGGGGCGGTCCCGCTGTCAGGTTCGTGGTTCACGATCGAGATGACCCCGGCAACCCATCCGTTCGAGCAGCTCGAGGACGCGCTGCTGGGCGTCGCCGTCGATCCACCACCCTCGTTGCTCGAGCAACTTGCGGGCGACCGTGGTCTGCAGCGTGCGGTCGACCGCGTGTTGCCCCGATGACGGTTCGCAACTGCTGCTGCTGATCGACCAGTTCGAGGAGCTGTACACACAAGTCGACCCGGCGACGGCGAACCGCTTCCTCGCCAACCTCGTGAGTGCAGTCACCGACGAGCAGAGTCGGATCCGGGTCGTCGCCACACTGCGCGCCGACTTCTACGACCGGCCGTTGCAGCACCGAGATCTCGGTGAGCTGCTCCGCAACGGGACCGAGGTCGTCACGCCGATGACCGCGCACGACCTGGAGCATGCGATCACGTGCCCGGCGGAGCCGTACGGCATCACGTTCGAGCCGGCGGTCGTGGCCGCCCTGGTTCGGGAGGTGACCGATCGGCCCGGCGCGTTGCCGCTCTTGCAGTACACGTTGACCGAACTCTTCGACCATCGGCGCGGCAACCGGATCGACCTCGCCACGTACGAGGAGCTCGGCGGGGTGTCGGGCACGTTGGTGAAGCGCGCCGAAGGGCTGTTGGCCAGCCTCGGTGACGAGGCGCACGAGGTCGCCCGCCAGGTGTTCCTCCGTCTCGTCACGTTCAACGAGGGAGGCGAGGACACGCGTCGGCGAGTGCTCCAGAGCGAGCTCGAGGACCTCGACGTCGATCGTCTGAGGCTGCGCGCGGTGCTCGAGACCTTCGGTCGGCACCGCCTGCTCAGCTTCGATCGCGACCCGATCACGAGGAGCCCGACGGTCGAGATCTCACACGAGGCGTTGCTCACCGAGTGGACCCGGCTGCGGAACTGGATCGACGGGGCGCGGGACGACGTCCGTGTCCAACGCCGACTCGCCGAAGCAATGCGCGAATGGATCGCCGCCGACCGGGACGACGCCTACCTCCTACGAGGCGGTCTCCTCGAACAGGTGCACGGCTGGGTGGCCACCACCTCGGTGCAGCTGTCCGCTCCCGAGCACGCCTTCCTCGGTGCCAGCCTCGTCGAACGCGACCGGGAGGCGGAGGAGCTCCTCGCAACGCGAGCAGCGCGCGGTCGAGGCCGAGCGCCGCCAGCGGCAGCGCGGTCGTCAACTGCTCGTCGGTCGGCCTCGTCACCGTGCTCGTCGCCGCGCTCGCGGTGTTCGGCACGGTGC
Organism: Ilumatobacteraceae bacterium; assembly: GCA_963801795.1. Classification (GTDB taxonomy): domain Bacteria; phylum Actinomycetota; class Acidimicrobiia; order Acidimicrobiales; family Ilumatobacteraceae; genus Sva-07. The sequence goes on along the minus strand of CAWDFZ010000007.1, from coordinate 105,753 downwards.
AATGGCGCTCGGCCGTCGATGCCAAACGCGACGTGGAAGACCTACTCGCGGTGGTCGGTCTGGTCACCGCATCCACCGAAGCACGTGAGGACGATCCTGAGCTCGCCCTGCTGCTCGCCATGCAGTCGGTGCGCGAGACCGTCGACAGCGGCTATGCCACGCCGGAGTCGGTCGATGCAGTGCACTTCGCGCTCCAGAACCTCGGAGTCCAGTACGACGTCGATCGGCGAAACACCGGTCGCCGTCAGATCGGGGCCAGGTGGCCCGGTCGGCGTCTACGCCCTCGCCCCGAGCGAACTCATGCAACTCGCCGAATCCACGGTTCAACGAGACCTCACCGACGAGGAATGCCAGGCGTTCCTGTCACGCTCGTGCCGGGCGGAGGTTGACATCCCAGAGGACCTGGAGCTGCGTGGTGGGGTTGACTCGTACGGAGTGCGCAGCGGCCCGCGCGCATTGGAGGGAACGACCGTCTCGATCAATTGGGGCGTCGGAGACCGGCCATTCGAACGCCAGCTGGCAGCGTTCACCGAACGTACGGGGATCGCGGTCGAACTCCGCTCCAACGAAGTCGAGGACGTGATCACGTTCGCCGATGAGCCCAACCGCCGACCGGACGTGCTGAGCTTCGGTGCCGTGATGCCGGACTGGGTCGAAGGGCAGGCGATCGACATCGGCCGCTTCGTCGAGCCAGAGGTATTGCGATCGGACTTCGGTGAGTACCTGCTGAGCGTCGGAGCGTCGGACACCGTCGGTGGCGCGCTGCCCGACGGGCCGATTCGGGCCATCCCGCTGAAGCTCGATGTCAAGGACCTCGTCTACTACCCGAAGGCCGAGTTCGAACAGGCCGGGTACCAGGTCCCGACCACATGGGCCGAACTTCTCGCGCTGTCCGATCGAATCGTGGCGGACGGCCGCACGCCGTGGTGCTTCGCCTTCGAGTCGGACGCCGCCAGCGGGTGGCCCGGTACCGACTTGGTCGAGAGTCTGGTGCTTCGACACGGTGGTGTCGACAACTACGACGCGTGGACACGGGGCGAGATCGGCTTCAGCAACCCTGTCGTGATCGAGGCCGGTCGACTGGCCGACGCGCTGGTACTCGAGCCCGGGTACGCGCGGGGTGGAACGGCGGCGATCAGGGGCGAGTACATTTTCGATCAGCTGGATCACATGCTCATCCGCGACGACGTGACGGGCGACATCGAACCGGAGTGCTGGCTGCACCTCGCGCCCAACTACTTGCTGTCGAGCTTCGTTCCGTCGGATGTTCGGATCGGCACGGACATCGACTTCTTCATGCTCCCACCGGTCGATCCATCTCGTCCGACTCCCGTGGAGGGATCGGCCGGCTTCGTTTCTGCGATGGTCGACCGGCCCGAGGTGCGTGCGCTCATGGAGTTCGTCGCCAGCCCGCAGTGGGGTGAGGACTGGGCCGGTGACCCGTTCGGCGACTTCATCTCTCCCAACCGACGATTCGATCGTCTCGCACTACGGTGAGGCCGGCCTCGAACCTATGTCCGCGGTGCGAACGAGACTGTCGGAAGTGGCCCAATCGGCCCTGCAAGCTGACGTGTTCAGGATCGACGCCTCCGATCAGATGCCCATCGACATCGGGGGTGTCACGACGACAGACGGTGAGGTCGTGCCGGAGCCTTCTTTCAAGGCATGCTCGACTGGGTCGACGGGGTCCGCACCATCGATGAGGTCTTCGCCGACATCGATGCCGAGTGGGCCGCCCTGAAAGCGGAGGGCGAGACGTGACCGGCCGGACCTGTGATGTCGTCGACCCACAGGCGGTCGACTTGGCTCGGTCTTACGCCGGCGTTTCGATGAATTCGAGGAACTGCCGTACCTCGGGCCGGTCGACGAGTTGGGCAGGCGCACCGTCGACGAGGTGAACGTCTGCCTGTCCGCTGCCGCTCGCTGAGGGTTCGACGAACTCGATCTCGATTCCGGTGTCGGCGGTGAACGCGTCGAGTCGTTGCGCCATGGCAGGTTCGAGCCACGCCGCGGCGTCGGCGATCCTGACGGTCGTGCCGGCGAGTGCCCGTCCGCCCTGCGGTGCCGTGTCGATGAACGCATCGAACCCGGGGTGCGGGCCTGCGGGTGCTGATTGGCACCTGGGTCACGGGACACGGATCCGTCGTAGAACGGTTCGCACTCGTCCTCCGTGAGGCGTCGATCGACCTGTGCCTCGGCGAACTCGACCAGCTCCGACGGCGGCACGACATACTCACCAGTCGGACCCGTCGGGCCGGGTCTGACGGCGACGAGAGTGTCGGCCGTCACGTCGTAACGAACTCCCAGGCGCTGGAGCGACCAGTGCACCGCATCGACTGCCTCAGTGGTGGCGAAGCCCCTCGGTCGGCGGTCTCGCGGATCGCTTGCACGGCAAACGCCACTGCCAGTTCCGAATCCCCCGCGGCGAGAGCGCTCGTCCGACGCGTCGACGAGAAGTCCGGACCGAACCCAGTGCTCGAGCTCGGAGCTGTCGGCCTCCGACCGATTACCGGAGCGCCTCGGCATCTCGCCCTCGCCCGCTCGGCTTCCGCTCGGGCGTCGTCCGCCGTCGCGCGAGCGTCCTCGGCTGTTCGCCACTGCACCGTGCCGAACACGGCCAGCGCGGCGACGAGACAGGCGGCCACGCCGACAGCGATGAGCTGATGGACACGCCGGCGCTCCCGGAGTTCGGCATCGTTGGCGCGCTGTTCTCGTTCGCGCTGCTCTGCCTCGGCCTCGTCCCTGGCGGCGACGCTGGCGTCGAGGAACGCCTGCTCGGGCTCCGACAGCGGGAACGACGAGGTCGTCGCCCAGCCGTGCAGCTGATCGAGTCGGCCACCGCGGAGCAGGAACTCGGCGTCGCGATCGGCGGCTTCCCATTCACGCATCGCGTCGGCGAGCCGACGCTGGTTGCGCACGTCGTGACGGGCTCCGTCGATCCATCCACGGAGCCGAGCCCATTCGGTGAGCAGCGCCTCGTGCGAGATCTCCACGGTCGGGCCCCGGGTCACCGGATCTCGATCGAAGCTCAGCAGCCGATGCCGACCGAACACGTCGAGGATGCCGTGCAGCTGGTGACGGTCGACGCCGAGCTGGTCGAGCTCGGCCTGCAGGACCCGACGGCGAGTGTCGCCGGTTCCTTCGCCGAGCGTCACGAGTCGCAGGAACACGAGGCGGGTGCTGTCGCGCGCGTCGGCCCCGAGGCTGGCGAAGAGGCCCTCGGCCCGTTTCGCGAGCGCTCCGGCGACGCCTCCGAGTTCCCGATAGGAGGCATCGGTGATGAGTCGGTCGTGTCGAGCATCGAACAGTTCGGTCAGGGTGTACTGCAGCAGCGGCAACGCTCCCGGACGATCGATGACGTCACGGACCAGCTCGGCGACGAGGGCCGGTTCGAAGGTCACGTCGAGCGGTTCCACCGGGCCGACGACCGCTCGCTCGATCTCCTCGGGCGTCATCGGCGTGACCACCTCGGTGCCGTCGCGGAGGAGTTCGCCGAGTCCGCGATGTTGCAACGGTCGGTCGTAGAAATCGGCGCGCAGCGTGATCACCACGTGCGTGCGACTGTCCTCGTCGATGACGGCGCTGACCAGGGTGTCGATGAACCGGTCGGCGGCTTCGGTGGCGACTTGGGTGAACAATTCCTCGAACTGATCGACGACGACGAGCAGCTGCGAGCCGTCGGTGGGCAGCACGACACCGCACGGCGTTCTGGAGCCCGTTGGTGCCGGCGAGTTGTTCGAGCAGCGAGTCGGGAGGGTCGACAGCGACGGTCAACAGGGCACGTTCGAGGGCCTCGAAGGGATGAGGCCCGGGCGTCATCTCGATCGTGAACCAAGAGGTCGACGACGGCACCGCGCCTCGGCGGACCGCCGGGAGCAGCCCGGCTTTCACCACGCTCGACTTCCCACTCCCGCTCGGGCCGACCACCGCGATGAGGCGGCCGTCGATACCCGGCCGGCCGAGACGGGCGACCAAGCGTTCCACGAGCCGCTCGCGGCCGTGGAAGTCGCCGGCGTCGGCCGCACCGAACGACCGCAGGCCCTTGTACGGATTGTCGTACTCGGTGTGCGAATCGACCGCAGCTGACTCGCGATCGATCACCCCGGACCCCATCGCCTCGTGCAGATCGCCGACGAGGGCGGCAACCGTCGCATACCGTTCGGTCGGATCGTTGGCAGTCGCCTTGTCGATCACACGACACAGCGGCAGCGGGAGCGCTTCGCCGATTCGATCGACGTCACCGCTCACGCCGGTGAACGCGTGCGCGACGAGCAGCCCGAAGTTGTAGATGTCCGATGCTGCGGTCACCCGTCAGCCGGTCGACCCCTGCTCGCTCCACGTCGACGGCGATGCCGAAGTCCGCCAGGTACGCGTTGCCCTCGTCGTCGATCAAGACGTTGGCCGGCTGGATGTCACCGTGAACGAGCCCCGCACGATGCACCGTGTCGAGCGCGCTGCCGACCTGATCGGCCATCGCGAGGACCTCACCGGGTTCGAGCGTTCGATCGTCGAGCGCGGCCGCCAGTGTCCCGCCCTTCATCAGCCGCATCACGAGGTAGGCCGCGTCGGGTTCACGCCAGTAGTCGTACAGCGGCACGATGTGCGGGTGCTCGAGCCGGGCGACCAGCTGGGCCTCGGCCTGGAACCGGCGGATGAATCGGGGATCGTTGGCCAGCTCGGGCCGGATGATCTTGATGGCCACTTCCCGGCCGACCGACGGCTGGTAGGCGCGGTAGACAACACCGTCGCCGCGCTCACCGAGGCGCTCCCGCACCTCGTATCCACGAACCGCGAGACCGGAGTCCGAGACAGACGATGGTCGGGTCACGCCAGCGAGCGCCTCGTCGCCGGTGACGATCTGCTCGTGCAACCGGCGGAGCTGCGCCGACGGCTCCACGCCGAGTTCCTCGCCGAGCCCGGTCTTCAGGAACTGGTAGGCCCGAAGGGCATCGGCCTGCCGACCCGACCGGTACAGCGCGACCATGAACTGCCCCGTCAGGTGTTCCTGCAGCGGGTGCTCGCGAACGAGGCTCTCGAGTTCGGGCACCAACTCCCGCGACATCCCCCGCTTCAGATCGGCATCGACGCGCGCCTCGACCGCTTCGAGACGCAGTTCCTCGAGACGAGCGATCTCGCCCCGCGCGAACGATTCGTAGGTGAAGTCCTCGAACGCTCGCCCCCGCCAAAGGGCCAACGCCTCCCCGAGCACCAACGAGGCGGCGGCCGGATCGGTCTCGGCCAGCGCCCGACCCTCCGCGACCAGCCGCTCGAAGCGCACCGAGTCGATGTGGTCCGGCGCGATCTCGACGAGATACCCAGGGGCACGTGTGAGCAGGATCGTCCCCTCCGAGCGTTTCGCCCGGTTTGGCTCCAGCGCTGTGCGCAACGCGGAGACGTACACCCACAGCGAACTATGCTTGTCCGCCCCACCATCCTCACCCCACAACGCTTCGAGGATCTGATCGGTGGTGAACACCGAGTTCGGCGCGGTCAACAGCAACCCGAGCAGAGCGCGCTGACGGAACGCGCCGAGATCAACCGAATGCCCGTCGCGAACGACCTCGAGCTTGCCCAGTACCCGGAACTCCATCCGGCCCCCTCGCTCCCGGTCGACAACCGTACTCCGGTGGCCCGTTGCCACGTGTCGACCATTCTCCAACAAGCGGACTTGGTTCTGACTTGAATCCGTCGGGCCACCGAGTGGCCGTGGGATCGCGTACCCGCCGGCCGGTGACGATCGACGGTCTCGGTGGCGACGATCGTCCGATCAGTCTCGTTGGTATCGGGTGGCGGCGAGCGGGGCGAAGATCGCGGTGATCACGACACACCACAGCAGGGCGCGAATCGCGAAGTAGCCGGCGCTGTGGCCGAGGACCGCCTCGGCGTCGCCGATCGCGAAGGCCCGAGTGGCGTTCACGAGGTGCGTGAGCGGCTGATGCTCGGCGAAGGCCTGCATCCAGCCCGGCATGGATTCCACCGGAACGAACGCGCTCGACACGAAGGCGATCGGAAAGACGAGCAGCGCCATGCCTTGGGCGGCGTGTGGACTGCCGGCCACGAGCCCGAGCGCCACGAAGACCCAACTGAACGCGAACGCGGCCACGAGGCAGAGACCGACCGCGGCGAGCAGCTCCGCAAGGGAAGCGGAAGTCCGAAAGCCCACGGCGAAGCCCACCGCGATGGTGACGGCGATGCCCAGCCCGGCGAGACACGTGTCGGCGATCACACGGCCGGCGACGATCCCGAGGCGCGACACGGGCAGCGAGCGGAGGCGGTCGAACAGGCCGGCGCCGACGTCTTCGGCGACGGCGGTGGCGGAGGACATGCCCGAGAAGAGCACACCGACAGCGACGAAGCCCGGCACGAGGAAGTCGACGTAGCGGATGCCGCTCGAGATGGCGCCGCCGAACACGTAACGAAAGATGAGCAGGAAGATGGCGCCGCGCGTCATGCCCATGATGAAGACGTGGGGTGAGCGAAGGCCCCGCAGCAGGCTGCGCCGCGACACCAACAAGGCGGTACCGAGCAGTCCCGACGGTCGGCTCGGACGGGGGAGCGCGACTCCCGCGGGGAACATGGCGATGGGCGTGACGGTGGTCATGGCCGTTCTCTCCGTTCAGGCGGCGCGACGGCGACGCCGTCGGGCCTCGGTGGGGGTGACGGACACCTCGACGGCGGCTGCCGGTCTCATCCGCTGCGGATTGCCCGGTCAGGGCCAGGAAGACTTCGTCGAGCGTCGCCCTGCGCAAGCTGATGTCGGTGATCTCGACACCGTGACGGTCGAGTTCTCGGACGGTGTCGAGAAGCCGAGCGGAACCGTGGTCGACCGCGACGGCGACAGACTCGGGTGGGGACGTCGACTCGCGGCGCCTCCGGTCCGAGCGATGCGATCGTGGCGATCGCTCGTTGGAGGTCGGCCGGGCGAGCGACATGGAATTCGATGACCTCGAGCCCGAGGCCGGCCTTGAGGTCGTCCGGGGTGCCCTCGGTGATGACCCGTCCACGGTCGACGATGGCGATCCGGGCTGCCAGCTGATCCGCTTCCTCGAGGTATTGCGTGGTGAGCAGCACGCTGGTTCCCCCGGCGACCAGATCTCGGATCGCGTCCCACAGCTCGTAGCGACTGCGGGGGTCGAGGCCGGTCGTCGGCTCGTCGAGGAGGAGAAGCTGAGGTGCACCTACGAGGCTTGCGGCGAGATCCACCTTCCGGCGCATCCCCCCGGAGTAGGTGCGCACGAGCCGGTCGGCGTGCTCGGTGAGGCCGAGCCGCTCGATGACCATGTCGGCGTTGAGCCGAGCCTGCCGGCGGTCGTGGCCGAACAGGCGTCCCATGAGCTCCAGGTTCTCCCGGCCCGACATTGCGCCCTCGACGGCAGCCGCTTGCCCAGCGAGGCTGATCGCCTGTCGCACCTGCGCAGGATGGCGCAGCGCGTCGATACCGGCGACGGTGAGCTCGCCCGCATCGGGTCGGAGGAGCGTTGCGACCATTCGGATGAACGTCGTCTTCCCGGCACCGTTGGGGCCGAGCACGGCCGTGACCTGGCCGGGTTCCACGGTGAGGTCGAGGCCGTCGAGGGCTTGGGTCGTGCCGAACCGCTTCGTGAGACCGCGTGCCTCAAGGATGGGGGACATGTGCTCTCCTCACAGGGTGCACTACTGACTCGTTGGCGGTGAAGCTGCGAAGGATTCGTTCGATCGCGTCGACGTCGTCACGCTGGGCCGCCTCACGCACATCGCAGATGCACTGGTGCACGTGGCGACGGGCGAGCGATCTCGCCACCTGATCGAGGGTGCCGTCGGCCACCAACTCCGGTTGCTGTTGCCGAAGCGACTGCCGATACGCCTCTTCGGCACTCTGCTGCATCTGCACGATGACCGGGCCGACGACACGACCGTGGCGGGCGGCGTCGAAGCGTCGCAAACCCTCCGCCACGATCCCCTGGGCCTCGTCCAGAGCCGCGTCGAGCGCCACGCGATCACGTGTCGCAGGTGCGTCTCGAAGGTCATCGATGTCGATGAGCCGCACCCCGGAGATCGCGCTCGTGCACGGCTCGACGTTGGTGGGCACCGACAGATCGACCACGGTGAGCCGCCGGCCGGTGCGTGTTCGCATCGCACGCTGCACCTCGCTGGCCGTCACCAGGTGACTCGACGCCGACGTCGCACAGAGCACGACGTCGGCGTGACGCAGTGCCAACGGGATCTCGTCGATTCCACGCACGGGTGCGGTGCGGTTGCTCAGGCGCCCGGCACGCTCGACCGATCGGCCGTACACGGTCGGCACGACGTCGAGTTCGGCGAGCCGCTCGACGACGACACGAGCCATGCGGCCGGTGCCGATCACGGCGACCCGCAATCGGTCGGCGCTCAGCCCCTCCAAGCCCGCGTCGACGGCGGAGCGCCCGACGGACCGGCCCAGTGTGGCGAGGGCCGTTTCGCGGTGGGCGCGACGCGCCGTGGCGACAGCTGCGCCGAACAGGGCTCGCAGACGCGGCCCCATGGTGTCGTGATCCTCGGCCGCCCGGGCTGCCGAACGCACCTGGCCCTGGATCTCCACCTCACCGGCGATGCGTGAGTCGAGCCCGGCGGCCACGCGGAAGAGGTGTGCCGCAACCTCACCACCGGAACGGCGCGACGTGCGTTCGCGCAGCGCGGTCGCGTCGCGACCGACCGGTTCCAGTAGGACGTCGAGGAGAGCGTCCGCCCAGCCCGGGTCGGGCAGCACGGCATAGATCTCCGTTCGGCTGCACGTGGACAACACCGCCGCCTCGACGCAGCCTGCTCGACCGAGGCTCTCGAGCATCGTCGGCAGGTGTTCGGAACGGACGGCGAGGGCGCCGACGGTGTGCAGGGCCGCGACGTCGTGCGACGCCCCGACCATAACTACGTCATGAACTACGTCATGCATGCCCTACCCGCCCTTCGCCGCCTGTCCAGGGGAGAGTGCCCGGACGACCTTTGAGAATCCTTTTCGAAGTTGCCCGAGGCTCGAACACGGCCCCGGTCCCGCATCGACGATTGCGAACTGGATTCGGCGGTCCAGCCCATGTTCAGCTCGTCACCGGATGGACCTGGGGCTCTCAGAGTCGAGAGCTCAGAGCGTCGATGGCAATTCGACTGCGAGTGGCGGGGTAGGCGGCACGGTTGTCGTGATCGGTGAAGCCGGCGACACCGGGGTGGACGGTCGCGTCGTGGTCGTGGGAGTCGTCGCCGAACCGCTGTTGGTCGACCGCGGAACCGTGGTGCTGGTCGTGGCCGTCGCACCACGGACGGTCGTCGGAGGCACTGCCTGCGTGTTCGGGGCACCCGACGGCAGCGTCGTGGTCGTCGTCGTGGGCCCAGGCGGCGGCGTGGAGTTCTGCTCCGGTGAGCAGTCCGGACAGATCGTCGTCGTCGACTCCGACGGAACCGTTGACGTCGACGTCGTGCTGGTCGACGTCGTGCTCGTCGAAGTCGTGCTCGTCGACGTCGTGCTCGTCGGTCGTCGTGCCCCCCGGACACGCGCTCACGTGCGGTTCCGGCTCATCGACGCCGGGTGTGCCGACGTACTTGCACGCGAAGCCCTTGTCGTTGGAGGCCGGCGGGAGTGTCGTTCCCGCCACTCCGCACCCGGCTACCGCCCACGCTCCGCACATCACGCTGCCGAGGGCCAGTGCTGCCCGTCCATATCCGCCCATGTTCACTCCCGCCATTCAGTATGAGGACCCAGGCATCTGCCTGGACGATCAAACGGAGGTCTCGAAACGGCGACAAGTACGTGACAAAGTTGTGAACGATCGATGACGTCCTCACGGATCGTCGTCGAGCCGTGACAGGTCGTCCGACTACGTGCGCCGACCAATCCGCTGCGTGCGTCTGCGGATCAGCTCGTGTTGGACCGGCATCTCGGGTGCGAGCCGTCGTTCCTTGCTCGTGCCTCGACGGAGCACGGCCAGGCGTTCGATGATGGCGTCGTAGTCCAGGCCTTGATCGGCGAGCACGCAGCCGATGACGGTGCCCGTCCGGCCGATGCCGCCCCAGCAGTGGACGAACACCCCGCCGCGTCGGAGCCCTTCGTCGATCGATGTGGTCACCGTGTCGTACGCGTCGTCATCGACGACTCCGAGGTCGGGGATCGGGAACGCGATGTGGCGGAGGTCGAGTCGCCGGGCCGCCGCGGCAGCGGCGACGAGCCCGCCGTAGGGATCGAGCCGGTCGTCGGGTGTCGTGAGATCGACGAATGTTCGGATCCCGGCGTCGACGAGCACGTCGATCTTGTGACGGGCCCGCGCCGTGTTGGCATGTCCCGGGTACTCCCCGGCGAGGAGCCGCCCGGGCTCCACCCACCAGGCGTGGAGGAACCGGTCGTAGGGCCAGCCGTCGTCGACGGTGCCGCCGCCGGCCGCGAAGAGGCCCCGGGCAAGCGATGCGATGCGGTCGCCGGCCACGACCTTCTCGCGCCACGCGGGGCGGATCGATGAGGCTCCCCACCGAGCGCCGGCGATCTGACCGGCGATCGCCGCAGTGGTGTCGGCGTCGTCACCGAGGTTGGCGGCGCGCAACACGGCGCCGTCGAAGTTCTCGGCACCGGCAACAGCCCACAACGCCGCTTCGAGCGCATCGACGCAGTACCCGGTGCCCCTGATGCTCGGCGGCTCCTTGTCGCGCCACGCCCCGGCGGCGATCCGCGCGACCTCCGGGTGGAGGTCGCCCCACCGCCAGAACGTCGGCGCGACCACCTCGTCGAATGTCGAGCCGGAGATCAGCGCGGCGATCATCGCGCCCGTCAGCCGACAAGTGTCCACCGGCCGCGCCGCGGGATGCGTGGTGCGGCTCGACTCGCCCGACCGCGACGCCGCCTCGGCCGGGTCCGCGTGCCAGCGGATCGGAACGGCGGCGAGCCGCATCAACGATCCGTTGGCGGCCGCCTCGGGGTCAGGCTGCGGATCGACCGCATCGCCGGTGCGTCGGAACCGCTCGAGCTGGGTCCGGGTCGTGATTCCGATGTCGAAGCACCGCCCGTTGGAGGACAGGTATCCGGCGTCCTTCCAGAGCAGATAGCGGCGGAGCTGATCGAGCGAGGTCCATCGTGCCCGTGTCGAGGATCGACTCCGCCAAGCACAGGGCCATCGACGTGTCGTCGGTCCACTCGCCTGCCTCCAGGCCGAACGGCCCACCGCCGACCATGTCGTCGATCGGTGAGAAGGTTCCGGGAGCGCGGAACTCGAGCGTCGTGCCCACCGCGTCGCCGACCGCGAGACCGAGGAGAGCGCCGACTGCTCTGTCGAGTCGATCCACGGTCACCTCCGATGCATGAGCACGCCCTGGGACTCCGGATCCCCGGCGGAAGTATGCACGAATTCGATTGGGCAACCGGGGCGGTTCTCCGCGGCGATGCGAACGCCAGCAGAAATCTCTAGTTGGTAAATATGACCAAATAGGTAAGGTATGGCGCATGGGTGGGAGGACGAGCCGTACGACGCTGCGTGGCGCCGCGATGACGACGTGGTCGCTGCGATTGCTCACGCTCGCACTGTTCGTCGGGCTGTGGTTCCTCGTCGCCGCCCTCGAGGTGTGGGATCCGCTGATCCTTCCCAAGCCGAGTTCGGTGTGGAACGCGTTCGTCCAATCCGTCACGACCGACGGCAGACGGCGCGGCCTCGCCGGGTACTTCCTGTGGGAACACCTCGAAGCGAGCCTCTGGCGAATCCTCAACGGCGTGTTCTGGGCCATCGTGCTCGGCGTCATCGTCGGGTTCGCCCTGTCGTCGTCGACGGTCATTCGAACCATGTTCGAACCCGTCGTCAGCTTCCTGCGCAGCCTTCCCCCGCTCGCCTACTTCACGGTGCTGATCTTCTGGTTCGGCATCGAGGACACCTCCAAGGTGTGGCTGCTCTTCCTTGCTGCATTCCCACCCGTGACGCTGGCGACGATGAGCGGCATCGAGCGGGTCAGTGCCGATCGGATCGACGCCGCCCGGTCGCTCGGCGGATCGAGGGCGCAGGTGATCAGCCACGTCGTGTTGCCGTCGGCCTTGCCCGACATCTTCACCGGCGTCCGCGTCGCCACCGGGTTCGCGCTCACCACCATCGTCGCCGCCGAGACCGTCAACGGCCTGCCGGGCATCGGCGGGCTCGCGTGGTTCACGAAGAAGGACACGCGCATCGACGTGGCGATCCTCTGCGTCATCGTCATCGGCCTCGTGGCCGTACTGCTCGACCAGCTGATCCAGCTGTGCGAACGGGCGCTCGTGCCCTGGAAGGGCCACGCCTGACGGGCCGCTCCGGCCCACCTCCCAACAACCAACCCCCAAACAACTGGACGTGAACAACATGAGATCCACCACCCGAAGGCGGCTGCTCGCCGCCGCCGTTGCCGTCACCGCTGTGCTGGCAGTGACAGCCTGCGGTAGCGACGACGACGCCGCCGACACCACGGAGGCCCGCCGACTCAGCCGCTCCGGCCGACTCGGCCGCTCCGGCCGACTCGGCCGCTCCGGCCGACTCGGCTGCACCCGTCGAGTCCGCGGCGCCCGCCGACTCGGCCGCACCGGCCGACTCGGCCGCCGACACCGCCGATGTTGCGACGCCGGACACGATCCGCATCGCGTACCAGCAGGTGCCGAACGGGGACCTGATCGTGAAGAACAACGGCTGGCTCGAGGAGGCCTTCGGTCCCGACGTGACGATCGAATGGAACCTGTTCGCATCGGGCGGCGACGTGAACGAAGCGGTCATCGCCGGCGCCGTCGACTTCGGCCTCGTCGGCAGCAGCCCGGCATCTCGTGGCCTGTCGTCGGGCATCGAGTACCGAGTGCCGTGGATCTTCGACGTGATCGGCGCCGCGGAATCGCTGGTCGCTCGGCCCGAGATCACCAGCATCGCCGACCTCGAAGGCAAGACCGTCGCGACGCCGTTCGCCTCGACGGCGCACTTCAGCCTGCTCGCCGCACTGGACGACGCCGGGGTCGACCCGACGACGGTCGACATCATCGACGCGGCACCCGACGACATCTACGCGGCGTGGACGCGAGGCGACATCGACGCGGCGTACGTCTGGAACCCGAACCTCGCCAAGCTCATCGCCGAAGGTGCGAACGTGCTGATCACGAGCGAGGACCTCGCGGCCCTCGGGCAAGACCACGTACGACCTGGCGATCGTGTCGAACTCGTTCGCCGACGAGTTCCCCGCCGCGGTCGAACTGTGGCTGACCCAACAGGACCGTGCGATCCAGCTGATCAACGACGATCCCGACGCGGCGGCCGAGGCGGTCGCCCTCGAACTCGAGATCACGCCCGAGGAGGCTGCCGCACAGCTCGGCGATCTCGTCTTCGTGACGGCTGCCGACCAGGTCGGTCCCGACTACCTCGGCGGCGGGCTCGCGACGAATCTCTTCGCCGCGGCGCAGTTCAACAAGGACCAGGGCACCATCGACACCGTGCAGCCCGAAGAGGTCTACGTCGCAGGGGTGGACGACTCCTACGCAACAGCGGTCGTCGGGGCCAGCTGACGACGGTGAAGTTCCCGGCGCGTCACACGCGCCGATCCGATGTGCCCGCTGCTGCCACTTCCCCTTGTGGCGGCAGCGGGCATTCACTTCGGATCGCCGGTGTCTCCCATGAGTACCCGACGTCGGACGGACCGTTGCGCGCCCTCGACGACATCGACATCGAGATGTCCGCGGGCACCTTCCTGTGCCTCGTCGGCCCGAGCGGCTGCGGGAAGACCACGCTGCTCCAACTGATCGCCGGCTTCGCTCGTCCGACAAGCGGACGGATCGAGATCGGCGAACGCGTGATCACGCAGCCCGGTGCGGACCGAGGAGTCGTGTTCCAACACCCGACGTCGCTCATGCCGTGGCTGTCGGTGCGCAAGAACGTCGAGCTCGGCCTGCGGTTGCGCGGCGTGTCCCGGCAGGTGCGGCGCGACCGGGCGGACGCCGAGTTGGCACGCGTCGGCTTGTCGGAGTTCGCCGAACGGCCGGTCTACGAACTGTCGGGCGGAATGCAGCAGCGATGCCAGATCGCCAGGGTCCTCGCCAACGACCCCGACATCATGCTGATGGACGAGCCGCTCGGAGCGCTCGACGCACTGACGCGAGAACATCTGCAAGCGGAGCTCCGACGCATCTGGAAAGAGACCGGCCGCAGCGTCCTCCTGATCACCCACAGCGTCGAGGAAGCCGTCGCGCTCGGCAGCCGAGTCGTCGTGATGAGTCCGCGACCCGGACGAATCGTGCTGGACGAGGACCTGCCGTTCGCCGCGAGCGACACTCCGCTCGACGAACTCCGCAGCAGCCCCGACTTCGTCGAGACGGCAAGTCGCGTGCGCGCCGCGATCGACGCCGGTCGTCGGTCCTGACCAGGAACGCCGGACCGGAACTCCGCTGAGTTCTGAGCTCCCCGGACAGCGCCAAGGGCCCTGCACTGAACGGCACCAAACGCCGCATCGCCTTGGTCGTTGTTCGGCCGTGGGTCTTCAGCGACCTGTGACAGCAGACACCCTCATGATTTGACCGCCAGGGTCGATAACAACCCTGGTCACCACGCAATCGCGTTCGGTTTCCGACCGGTCAGCAGCGAGCGTGGTGGCGAATCGTCACCATCTCGCGGCTACGCCTGCTGCATTCGCAGGGACCAACCCCATATCCAAGCAAGCGTTCGCTGAGAGAAAATGATGATCCGCTCCTTCTTTGCCCGTCTCAATCGTTCGCACCAAAATGCCGCTTCGTCCAGGTCCGACGGGAACGTTCAATCGCGCTGGATCCTTCTCGTTCGGGCGTGTATCGCGTTGGCCGTTGTGTTCGGCTTGGGATGGTCGAGCGCAGCCAGCCTCTCGGCGGCAGCTTCGGAAGGGGCGAGCACCACTGGTGAGTTCGAAGGTTCGATCACCGGGCATGTCACCGACAGCGAGGGTCGGCCGGTGCAGGGCGCCAACGTGTGGGCCAGCTCGACCGCGATGCCCGGTGGTGGAATTCGGTCGTCAACGACGGACGCCGATGGTGGGTATGTGATCACCGGTCTTTTGGTTGGCGACTATCGCGTGCAGTTCTCCCCGCCGTTCGGGTCGAATTTGGTGAGCGAGTACCACCCGGACACGACCAACTAGTCGATGGCGGTGCCGGTGAAGGTGTCGGCGGGCGCGACGGTGACCGGCATCGATGCGTCGTTGGCGGCTGGCGCTTCGATCACCGGGCACGTCACCGATCACGAGGGTCAACCCGGTGCAGGGTGGCATCGTATGGGCCAGTTCGACCGCGATGCCCGGTGGCGGTTTTGGGTCGGCAACGACGGACGCCGATGGTGTGTACGTGGTCACCGGCTTGACGGTTGGCGATTATCGGGTGCAGTTTTCGGCCCCGTTCGGGTCGACTCTGATCAGCGAGTATCACCCGGACACGACCAACTATTCGTTGGCGGTGCCGGTGAAGGTGTCGGCGGGCGCGACGGTGACGGGGATCGATGCGTCGTTGTCCGCGGGTGCTTCGATCACCGGGCACGTCACCGACGACCAGGGTCAACCGGTGCAAGGTGTCAACGTGTCGGCCAGCTCGACCGGGATGCCCGGTGACATGCCCAAGTCGGCGATGACCGACGTCGACGGTGTGTATGTGATCACGAGTTTGGCGGCTGGGGACTATCGGGTGCAGTTCTCGCGCCCGATGGGGTCGAACCTGGTGAGCGAGTATCACCCGGACACGACCAACTATTCGATGGCGGTGCCGGTGAACGTGCCGGCGAGTGCGACCGTGACGGGGATCGATGCCTCGTTGTCGGTTGGCGCTTCGATCACCGGGCACGTCACCGATGACGATGGCAACCCGGTGCAGGGTGTCAACGTGTCGGCCTTTACGACTGCTATGCCCGGTGGGGGTTCTGGGTCGGCGATGACGGATGCCGATGGTGCCTATGTGGTGTCTGGTCTGACCGCTGGTGATTACTGGGTGCAGTTCTCGGGACCGATGGGTTCGAACTTCGTGAGCGAGTATCACCCGAACACGACGAATTATTCGACGGCGGTGCCGCTCAAGGTGTCGGCCGGCGCGAGGGTGGCCGGGATTGATGCGTCGTTGGCGTCGGGTGCTTCGATCACTGGGCATGTCACCGACAGCCAAGGTCAATCGCTCCAAGGCGTCAACGTGTCGTTCAGCTCGATCACGATCGGCGGCATGTACGCGTCAGCGATGACCGATGGCAGTGGCGTGTATGTGATCACGGGTCTGGCGGCTGGGGATTATCGGGTGCAGTTCTCGGCGCCGCTCGCGTCGAATTTGGTGAGCGAGTATCACCCCGACACGACCAACTCCTCGATGGCGGTGCCGGTCAAGGTGTCAGCGGGCGCGTCGGTGACGGGGATCGATGCCTCGTTGTCGGTTGGTGCCTCGATCACTGGCCATGTCACCGATGATCAGCATCGGCCGGTGCAGGGTGTCAGCGTGTCGGCCAGTTCGACCGGAATGCTCGGTGGTGGCTACGGCTCCGCGACCACGGGCCCCGACGGCGCGTACGTGATCTCGGGTTTGGCGGCTGGGGACTTTCGAGTGCAGTTCTCGGCGCCCGATGGGCTCGAATTTGGTGAGCGAGTATCACCCGGACACGACCGACTATTCGTTGGCGGTGCCGGTGAAGGTGTCTGCGGGTGCGATGGTGGCGGGGATCGATGCGTCGTTGGCCTCTGGTGCTTCGATCACTGGGCATGTCACCGACAGCAACAACCGACCGGTGCAGGGCGTCAGCGTGTGGGCCAATTCCACCGCGATGCCCGGTGGTGGATCTGGTTCTGCGATGACGGACGCCAACGGGATGTATGTGATCACGGGTTTGGCGGCCGGGAATTATCGGGTGCAGTTCTCGGGAATGATGGGGTCGAATTTGGTGGGCGAGTATCACCCGGACACGACCGACTTTTCGTTGGCGGTGCCGGTGAAGGTGTTTGCGGGTGCGTCGGTGGCGGGGATCGATGCGTCGTTGGCCTCTGGTGCTTCGATCACTGGGCATGTCACCGACAGCAACAACCGACCGGTGCAGGGCGTCAGCGTGTGGGCCAATTCCACCGCGATGCCCGGTGGTGGATCTGGTTCTGCGATGACGGACGCCAACGGGATGTATGTGATCACGGGTTTGGCGGCCGGGAATTATCGGGTGCAGTTCTCGGGAATGATGGGGTCGAATTTGGTGAGCGAGTATCACCCGGATACGACCGACTTTCGTTGGCGGTGCCGGTGAAGGTGTCGGCGGGCGGCACGGTGACGGGGATCGATGCTTCGTTGGCGGTCGGTGCTTCGATCACCGGACACGTCACAGACGCTGACGGTCACCCTGTCGGGGTGTCAACGTGTCCGCTAGCTTCGACCGCGATGCCCGGTGGCGGCTCTGGCAACGCGATCGACGGACGCCAACGGCGAATACGTGATCACGGGTCTGGCGGCTGGGGAGTTTCGGGTGCGGTTCTCGGTACCGATGGGGTCGAGTTTGGTGAGCGAGTATCACCCGGACACGACCGACTATTCGTTGGCGGTGCCGGTGAAGGTGTCGGCGGGTGCGACGGTGGCGGGGATCGATGCGTCGTTGGCGTCTGGTGCTTCGATCACGGGACACGTCACAGATGGCAACAACCGACCAGTTCAGGGCGTCAGCGTGTGGGCCTCGACAGCGACACCCGGTGGCGGCTACGGCTCCACGATGACCGACGCCAACGGTGACTACGTGATCTCCGGTCTCGTGGCTGGGGACTATCGGGTGCAGTTCATGGGACCGATGGGGTCGAATTTGATGGGCGAGTATCACCCGGACACGACCGACTATTCGTCGGCGGTGCCGGTGAAGGTGTCTGCCGGTGCGTCGGTGGCGGGGATCGATGCGTCGTTGGCGACTGGTGCTTCGATCACCGGAAAGGTCACCGACGACCACGGTCACCCGTTGCAGGGTGTCAACGTGTCGGCCACCTCGACCGCGATTCCCGCTGAGATGCCCAGGTCGGCGATATCCGACGTCAACGGCGTGTATGTGATCACCGGTCTGGCGGCTGGGGACTATCGGGTGCAGTTCTCGCCTCCGTACAACTCGACGCTGGCGCCGGAGTTCTACAGCAACGCGAACGCGATCACCTCGACGCTGGTGGCGTTGACCGCAGGCGGGATCGCGGAAGGTATCGATGCTCGACTCGAGCCGGGCGGAATGATCGCCGGGAGGGTCACCGATGGCTCGGGAAATCCGGTCAGCGGCGCCGGCGTCTACGTGTCAGCCTGGTCCACTGAGGGAGTCGCTGGCGGCTTCATCGGCTGGACGTCGACTGACGCGGACGGTCACTATGTCGTTGGAAAGCTGGCGGCGGGAACGTACCGGGTGTGGGTCTCGGCGCCGTACGGCTCGCTGCTGGCTCCCGAGTTCCTCACGGACGCTTCGAGCCCGAACAACGCTTCGTTGGTCACCGTGTCGGCGGGCGCGACATCCGGGGTGACCGATGTTCAGCTCGACGTCGGCGGCACGATGTCGGGTCGCGTCGTCGATAGCCGCGGCAATCCCGTTGTGGGCGTCGCTGTTGGGGCGAGTGTGACCGCGGAGGGGATTGGTGGCCAGCAGAGTGTGTTTGCCACCACGGACGCCGAGGGTCGGTATCGGCTTGCCGGTCTGGCCACTGGTGACTATGTGGTCGGCTTCTACCCGAGCCTGGATTCAGGATTGAAGCCCGAGTTCTTCAGGAACCGGATCAACGCTGCGGAGGCAGTGTCTGTATCGGTGACCGCTGGTGCGGAAACGACCAACACCGACGCGGTGTTGGGCATGGACGGTCCGGTCGCGCTCCCGGGCGCGCCAACTGATGTCGTAGCGGCACCGGGCGACTCGCAGGCAACGATTACCTGGGGCTCCCCTCAGACGGGCGGTCCGGCTCAGAGCTACATCGTGACCGCCGCGCCAGGCGGGCGAAGCTGCGAGACGAGCGCGTTGTCATGCACGGTCGACGGCCTCGCGAACGGAACCGCGTACACCTTCTCGGTCGTCGGGATCAACGACGCCGGGTCTGGTCCGACGTCCCAGACCACGACAGCGATCACTCCCGTCGGTGTTCCGTCGGCGCCGTTGGCGCTGGTTGCGATGACGGCGCCGGCTGCGGACCTTCGCGCCGGCGAAGTGCAGCTGACGTGGCAGAAGCCAACCACCGATGGCGGCTCCGCGCTCGTCGACTATGTCGTTCAGCAGTCTCCCGACGGGATCAACGACTGGGTCACGCTGCCCGCCGACACTTCGACCGCGGCCAGTTACATCGTTCGCGGGCTCGCTAGCGGTGGCACCTTCTCGTTCAGGGTCGCAGCTCGCAACAGCATCGGCCAAGGTCCGGCGACCGACGTCGTCACCGCCAACGTCCCAGTCAACCGCTACCAGTTGTCGGTCGCTCGAGTCGGGGCCGGCATGGTGACTTCGACGCCGTCGGGAATCGACTGTGGCACGACCTGCGACACCACACTTGACCAGGGAACGCTCGTCGAGTTGTCGGCGGCTCCGGCTGCGGGTTGGACCTTCACTGGTTGGTCCGGCGCCTGCACGGGTAAGTCGGCCTGTTCGGTGACGATGGACGGGGCCAAGTCGGTGACCGCGCAGTTCACCCTGACGGGCCACAAGTTGTCGGTGTCGCGGGCTGGGACGGGTTCGGGCACCGTGTCTTCGACGCCGTCGGGGATCGACTGTGGCACGACGTGCACGGCGACGCTCGACCGAGGCACGACCGTTGTGTTGAAGGCGACTCCGTCGGCGGGTTCGACGTTCGCTGGTTGGTCCGGTGCTTGCACGGGCAAGCGGACGTGTTCGGTGACGATGACCGCTGCCAAGTCGGTGGCCGCGACGTTCAAGGCCGACCGTTACACGCTGTCGGTGTCGCGCTCTGGGACAGGTTCGGGCTCGGTGTCCTCGGCGCCGTCGGGGATCGACTGTGGTAAGTCGTGCAAGACGACACTCGATCACGGAGCAATGGTCGTGTTGACCGCGATTCCGGCTACGGGTTCGACGTTCGCTGGTTGGTCCGGTGCTTGCACCGGTAAGACGGCCTGTTCGGTGACGATGACCGCGGCCAAGTCGGTGACCGCGACGTTCACGGTTCAGCGCTACATGCTGTCTGTCTCGCGGGCTGGGACGGGTTCGGGCACGGTGTCGTCGGACCGGTCGCGAATCGACTGCGGCAAGACGTGCGACACCGATCTTGATCACGGCGCGACGATCGTGTTGAGGGCGACTCCGGCTGCTGGTTCGACGTTCGCCGGGTGGTCCGGCGCTTGCACCGGAAAGACGACCTGTTCGGTGACGATGACCGCCGCGAAGTCGGTGACCGCGACGTTCACGCGTCGGTAGATGACCTCTCGAACGCCCGAGCACCGAAGCCCCTACCGCCGTCGAGACAAACGGCGTACTCTGGACGGGACCGAATGCGAGCTCGGAGGTTCACGATGCGCCGGTTTCTCGTCGTTGCACACCAAACGCTGTCCAGCCCAGAGTTGCTCGACAAGATGGCGTCACGGGCGGGGGAGGAGGAGTCGACGTTCCATCTTCTCGTGCCCATCTACCACGGCGAACCGGGGTTGACCTGGACGGAAGGCCATGACCGTGGGGTCGCACTTGGCCGCCTCGAGGAGGCGCTGATCCGGTTCGCCGCCGCCGGACTGACGGTGTCCGGTGAAGTCGGCAGCGACAGCCCGGTCGAATCTGTCGTCGACGTGCTCCTCCGGGATGGAGCAGACGCCTTCGACGAGATCATCGTGTCGACATTGCCGCGGACCGTTTCCAAGTGGTTGAAGATCGATGCACCGAGCAGGATCCAGCGCTACACGCAGCTACCGGTTCACCACGTGACCGGCCATCCGGCCGAAGTCGACGCTTGATCGACGAGCTGTCGACCGAGGCGTAGAAGGCGCGTCACAGGATTCGGATCGAAGGTCACCCCCTGATCGCGCGGGTTGACAACGAGGGCGTCGACTTCTGGTGGTGCGAGCGAAGATGGCGAAGTGATGCTGCGCTTGAGACCACCGCGAATCGGCGACGAGGCGGCGGTGCTGACGTCGCAGCGCGAGCTGGCTGCCGATGACTTCGTGTTCGCGTTCTTGCGGCCCGGCCAGTCGTTCGTCGAGTTCGTACAGATGGTGGAGGACCACCGGCACGGACGCGCGATCGACGACGACTGGGTCGAGTCCACGTGGTTGCTCGCCGACGTCGATGGTGCCGTGGTTGGACGGTCGTCGATCCGCTTCGAACTGAATGACTTCCTGCTGGCTCAGGGCGGCCACATCGGCTACGCCGTTCGCCCCGGCCATCGCCGCCATGGCTACGCGACGGAGATCCTGCGGCAGAGTCTTGTCGTGGCCCGCGCCGGCGGCGTGCAAGAAGTCCTCGTGACCTGTGACGACGACAATGTCGGGTCCGTGAAGGCGATCGAAGCGAACGGCGGGGTTCTCGAGAACGTCGTCGATGTCGGCGGCGTGCCGGTGCGTCGATATTGGATCCACTGAAGCCCGCCTGACCCGGTGACCGGGACCGTGGAGGGTCAGCGGGGGAGGAACGACCATTCGATGGCCGACGGATCGACGCGGGCACATCGAGGGCCGCCATCCTTGCGGATCTCATCGAAACGGACATCGCTGCGGTGTCGCCACGGCACGTGCGGTCAGTACTCGAACTCGGTCAGCGAACCGTCGTGGCGGAGCGAACGCGATGATCAAACATTGCGGTGTCGTTGCAGGATGCGACGGCCGAGTGTCGTCTTGTGGACCTCATCCGCTCCGTCGTAGATGCGGGCGGCCCGCTCGTGCCGGTACCAGTACGACAGGACGGTGTCGTCAGTGACGCCGAGCGCACCGTGCACCTGGATCGCGGTGTCGACGGCCTTGAGCATCGTGTTGGCGACGCTGAACTTGATCGCCGAGATCTCGTCGCGGGCGCCCTTGGCGCCGTGACGGTCGATCATCCATGCCGCGTGCAGGGTGAGCAGTCGAGCGGCGCGGATTTCGGCGTCGAGCTCGGCCACCCAGTGCTGGACGACCTGTCGGTCGGCGAGCGTGTCACCGTCGGGAGTGATCTGACGTTCGTTCGCGCGAGCGCACATGAGGTCGAACGATCGGCCCGCGATGCCGAGCCAGCGCATGCAGTGGTGGATGCGTCCCGGGCCGAGCCGCTCCTGGGCGATCGCGAAGCCGCTGCCCTCGGTGCCGAGCAAGTTCGATCGTGGCACCCGGCACGACTCGTAGATGACCTCGGCATGGCTCGCATGCCCGGACCCGGCGTGGCCCATCACGCTCACGTTGCGGACCAGGTTGAAACCGGGAGTGTCGGTCGGAACGATGATCATGCTGGCCCGCTGGTATGGCGGCGCGTCGGGGTTCGTCACGGCCATCACGATGGCGAACGCCGCGCCGTCGGCGGACGAGGTGAACCACTTCTGGCCGTTGATGACGTAGTCGTCACCGTCGACGACGGCCGTCGTTCCCATCATCACTGGGTTCGAGCCGGGCATCTCCGGCTCGGTCATCGAGAAGCAGCTGCGGACCTCGCCTTCGACGAGGGGGCGCAGGAACCGCTCGCGTTGCTCAGCGGTGGCATGGAGGTGCAGGATCTCGACGTTGCCGGCGTCCGGGGCCTGGGTTCCGAACACGAGGTGTCCGAGCGGGCTGCGCCCGAGCGCCTCGCTCAACAGCGCGTGCTCGACCATGCTCAGGCCCAGCCCGCCGTACTCGACCGGATGGTTGGGCGCCCACAGGCCCATCTGGCGCACCTTGACCTGCGCCGCCGCGACCAGCCGGGCGAGCTCCTCCGGTGACCCGTGGAGCATCTCGCCCTCCAATGGGATCACCTCGTCACGCATGAACTCGGAGACCATCTTCAAGATGACCTCCATCTTCTCGGACACCTCGAAGTTCACGTGAGCCAGTCTGGTCCACTCCCGCGCCCGCCGACAGTGACGAAGGTCCCTTGTTCTCGGGAGTCTGTCAGTCGATCGGCTGGAACGCGTTGTTGTCGACCCACTTGGCGACATGCCGACCCATTTTCGCGCCCTGGACGTCGGCGGAGCGGAAGTGGATGCCCTGGTACACGCGGGCGTCCATGGTGTCTTCGACGACGTCGGTGAAGCGGTGGTAGTCGCGCGTCACGTTGGGCACGTTGGGCGCGATCCTCACGACGCTGAAGTCCATCCGGTCACCACCGAAGAACTGCGGTCCCGTGCCCGACCCGGTCAGGTGTCTGTGGCCTCGTCGAGCAGTGTGATCGCGTGGTCGAGGGCGTCGTCGATCTGCGCTCGGTCGGACGTGTCGATCGGTACCGAGCGGGCGTCGTCGAGAGCGGTTCGTGCGGCCGTCAGGTCGCCGAGACGGATGTCGAGTTCGGCGAGGTACGCCAGCGCGAGGACCTTCGTGCTCGGAGGCGCATCGGCAAAGCGGACGAGACCGTTCGTGAGGAGGTTGCGGGCGAATTCGTCGTCGCCGCGGGCGTCGGCGTGGCGTGCTGCATTGTCGATGACCCGGGCGAGGCCGGTCGACGTGTCCGCGCCGGCCTCCGTTTCGGTGTCGCCGAGGGTGGAGATGCGCAGCCAGTTACCACCCGGATCGACGACGCTGAAGCCGCGGACCGTTCCAAACCGCTTGCGCGGCCGAAGGATCCGGGGGATGCCGGCCGACGGGAGCTTGCCGAGCGCAGTGCGCAGCCGGCGGGCGAAGGAGGCATAGAGCGCATCGGCGTCGGGGACCACGACGATCGCGCTGCCGTAGGAGTGCTCGGGGACGAAGCCGTCGATGCCGGCCAGGTGGATCTGCAGGTCCTCGAGGGCGACCACCGCGTAGGGGTTGGGTCGGAGTTGGCGGTAGGTGCGCTCGAACCCCAGCAGTTCGTAGAACGCGATCGACTCGTCGAGGTCCCGACACGGAAGGATCGGAAATGTCAGCTCGCCGCTCACCCGCGTGACGGTAGTGGGAACGACAGGTGGCCCGGCCCGCACGTGCCCGCGAGCACCCGCTGGCAGATGGGCGGATCACGCTAAGGTCGGCGACCTGAAGGGGGTCCACGATGATCGAATTCTCGGCGCAGGCGTACGCATTGCTCGGATCGGATGCGGTTGCGCACGTCTGGACGAACAACCCCGACGGCACACCGCAGGTGTCGGTGGTCTGGATGATCGCCCGTGGCGACGAGATCCTGTTCGGGACCGACGCGAACAGCCAGAAGGCGAGGAACCTGGCGCGCGACGACCGCATCGTGCTGTCGATCGAAGACGTCGAACGCAACGAGCGCGGCTTCCAGCGCCACCTGATCGTTCGAGGCAATGCCTCACTCGATCCCGGACCCGATCCGGTGCTGATGGATCAACTCGCGAAGAAGTACCTGGGACTCGAGCGGCACCCCCTCGCGGTGCGCGACTCGCCCTCGAGCGTCGTCGTTCGTGTCGCGATCGAACGCATCAGCGGCGTCGGTCCTTGGATCGACACCTGATCGTCCACCGGCCGGGCACTGCCGATCGTGTCGACGTCAGATCTGGAGGCCCCTCGTCGCACCGCCGTCGACCATGATGTTGGCGCCCGTGACGAAGCTCGCACGCGGGCTGGCGATGAAGGCGACGACGTCGGCGATCTCCTCGGGACGACCGAGTCGCCTGAGCGGGTTCTCCCGCAAGATGCCCTCGAAGAGCTTCGGACTGTCCCGCTGCGCTCGATCCCACGAACCGCCCGGAAACAACACATCTCCGGGTGAAACGACGTTCACGCGGATCCCACGCCGGGCGACTTCGAGCGCCAGCGACTTGGCCATGCTCACGGTCGCTGCCTTGACCGCCGCGTAGGCCGGCATCCACGGCACGCCGACGTTGCCGGCGCGGGACCCGATGCACACGATGTTGGCATCAGCGTGGTCGGACATGTTGGCCAGCGCGGCGCGGATCAGCGAGTTCGCGCCCTCGATGTCGACCTGGAACGACGCGGTGTAGTCGTTGCCCGCTTGCGCACTCACGTTCGACACGACGACATCGATCCCGCCGAGTTGCTCGACGGCCCACTCCACGAACGCGGCCGGACCGTTGGGCTCGGACATGTCGACGCAGCGCTGATGGACCTCGCCGTGCTCGCCGAGCTCCGCTGCAGCCGATGCGAGCCCCGGCGCGTCCCGAGCACAGATCGCCACTCGCGCGCCTTCGTCGAGGAAGGTCTCAGCGATCGCGCGGCCGATGCCTCGGCTCGCACCGGTCACGATCACGCGCTTGCCTGTGAGCATCAGGTCCATCGGCATCCTCCCATCGGCCACCACAGTGGCAGAACGGCGTCAGGTTGGTGCGGGTCGAGGTCGGGGTGCGAAGTACCGGCGTTCGAGCAAGCTCGACACGAGCAGTCCGTAGAAGAGAGCGATCAGCGCGCCCAGGACGTTGTTGGTGATGCGAGCGTGGCCGATCGGCTGCAGGTTGTCGGAGTTGTCGACTCCGTACAGCTCGATGGTCAGGATGAGGAACGCGGTCCCGAAGGGCGTGACGTACAGCCGGCTGGTTCTGGCCCCGATGGTCAAGACCGTGATGACGGCGCAGACGATCGCGGTCGCGCCATAGCCGAGGTCCATGTCGAGCGTCACGATCACGAGCAAGGTCCCCGCGATGGTCGACAACGCGCGGCCAACGCCTCGCCAACCGGTCATCTGCTGAATCGGCCTGATGACCAACAACGCGGCGGTGGCGATCCATCCCGGCTTCGGAATGTCGAACGCGTGGCCGACGAGGATGGCGGTTGCCGCGGTGAGTCCGAGCAGCACGCCGTATGTCTTGACATGAGCGCGGTTGCGCAGCCGCAAGACGCTCCGCGACGTTGCCCTCCGGTTCGAACTCCCGCACGGGCAACATCACCAGACACGACCAGAGCGAGCCGGCGATGAAGGCCACCATCAAGCCGGCGGCGTCAGCGATGATGTAGCCCGTCCCCACCCCGAGGGCGGGGATCAGAATGCCCAGCAACACTCCGCCCGCCGGCCTCGACGATGCCAGAACCGTGGCACCGAAGCAGACGACGAAGAAGACGAGCGCCGTCGCGACCAGGTCGAAGGAGTTGAAGATCAACGCACCGAGGAAGACTCCGAGTCCGAACAAGCAGCCGACGATGCCGTACACGACACGGAGCCGGCGGCGCGGCGCGATGCCCATCAGCGAGGTCGGAAGCAGCCCGATCGCGAACGCCACGCCGATCGTGAGATGACCCGAACGCAATGAGAACAACAGCCGGGATCACACCCACTGCGGCATGTCGGCAATCCTGCCGAGTGAACCGAACAAACTGCGACACGGAGCAGGGATGATCCCACATCAGCTGACGGGTGGAGGAGCCGGACTTGTCAGCCCGGTGATGCGGCGCGACTGTACGTGCTGAATGGAGGTTCACATGACCGCGGATCGAATGCGCCAACGGGTCAAGTCCTTGATGCCTCAGGCGAAGGAGGACTTGGCCCGCATGGTCGCGCTCAAGTCCGTGTACGACCCGAGAACCCGCCCCGACGAAGACTGCCAACGAATGGTCGATCTGACCATCGAACTGTTCGCTGGTGCGGGCCTGCGCGAGGTGCGGGCTCATGAGACATCGGACGGGAGCATGACAGTGTGCGGTCACGCGCCGGGCCCGCCGGGGGCACCCACCGTGCTGTTGTACTTCCACCACGATGTCCAGCCGCCACTCGACGAGCGAGCGTGGGACAGCCCGGTCTGGGAGCTGACCGATCGTGACGGTCGCTGGTACGGCCGCGGTGCAGCGGACTGCAAAGGGAACATCGTCACCCACCTCACCGCGCTGCGTGCCCTCGGTGATGACCTGCCAGTGAGTGTGAAGATCGTCGGCGAAGGGTCCGAGGAACTCGGGAACGGCGGCCTCGAGGAATTCGTTCCGGGCCATGCCGACCTGCTTCGCGCTGACGTGATCCTCATCTGCGATGCCGGCAACTCCGCTGCAGGAGTCCCGACCTTGACGACGACTCTTCGGGGCGTCGTCGAGTTGGTGGTGACGGTACGGACTTTGTCGAGCGCGATGCACTCGGGCATGTTCGGTGGCGCCGCTCCCGATGCGCTCGTCGCGTTGATCCGCATGCTCGCGTCGCTGCATGACGCACGTGGCAACGTGACGGTTCGCGGAATCGACAACTCACAGAACTGGACCGGCGCAAAGTATCCGCCCGAGGAGTTCCGCGAACACGCCCACGTTCGTGACCGTGTGGACCTGTTGGGAGACGACGTCGCCGACATGGTCTGGGCGCGCCCTTCGATCAGCGTGCTGGGGATCGATTGTCCTGCGGTCGATGGGGCATCGGCCGTCATCCAGCCGGCGGCGCGAGCGCTGATCAGTCTTCGCGTACCGCCTGGGATCGATGCGAATACCGCACAGCAGGCGCTTCTTGCTCACCTGCAGTCGGTTGCACCGTGGCACGTCGAAGTCGCATTCGAGAGCGGGTTCCGTGGGCAGCCGTTCGTCGGCGCCGTTGACGGACCGGCGTTCGACGCGATGTCCGCCGCCATGCTCGCGGTGTATGGCCGCGAGGTGAGCTTGCAGGGCTCGGGTGGATCGATCCCGCTGTGCAACGTGTTCCAAGAGACGTTCCCGAACGCTGAGATCATGCTGCTCGGCGTCGAGGAGCCGCGCTGCCTGATTCACGCCCCGAACGAAAGCGTCGATCCGAACGAGATCGAGAACTTGGCCATCGTCGAGGCGCTGTTTCTCCAGAACTGTGCAGCAACGTCTCGCTGACGATCGACTGTTCGCGGCGGGTTGCGGCCCTGGGTGAACTGACGCCACCCACCCAGGGCCTTCGAGTGATGGTCAGCTGACGGCGGCGGCGGCGCTCTCGATGACGTCGGCTACCTGCTTCGGGTGCGACATCATCACCACGTGTGACGATCGGATCTCGATCGTCGT
The DNA here is from genome assembly GCA_963801795.1 of Ilumatobacteraceae bacterium. Lineage (GTDB taxonomy): Bacteria > Actinomycetota > Acidimicrobiia > Acidimicrobiales > Ilumatobacteraceae > Sva-07. Next base: position 77,876 of record CAWDFZ010000007.1, on the reverse strand, counting down.
TGCTCCAGCTCGTTCGGCCATGAACCGCTGCGTCGCCGGTGGGATGGTCCGGTCCTCCGAGGCCACGACGTACCACGATGGAATGTCTTCCCAGGCGGCCGGACCGGACGGCTCGAACAACGTTCCGACATCGGCCGGTCGCTGGCTGGCAGCCATCACGTCGGTGAGGTGACGGGGCAGATCAGCGGCGAAGATCTCGCGGAACGTCGCCGGGTTGATGTATCCGTCGGCGCCGGTGGGGTGAGGGCGGACGACAAGGTTGTTCGGGTCGGCGAGCCCGCTGCCCGGGTTCAATCCGGTCAGCGCCTCGACGGTGTCGCCGGGTGCGGGCGCGAAGCCCGCGACGTAGACGAGTGCCTCGACGTCGGGGTCACCAGCAGCAGCGTTCGTCATGACGAAGCCGCCGTAGGAGTGGCCGACCAGGACGATGGGACCGTCGATCGTGTCGAGGATGCTCCTGAGGTAGGCGGCGTCGGAGTCGACCGAGCGCAGCGGGTTTGCAGGCGCGATGACCGTGTAGTCGTCCTTCTGCAGGCGGCGCGTGACGTCGTTCCATCCGGACGCGTCAGCGAAGGCGCCGTGGACGAGCACGACCGTCGGGCGAGGTTCGTTCGAGCCGCGGGCGGAGACTGCCCCGCCGACGGTCGAGAGCGCGGCCGCGCTGATTGCCGCTGCGCCCAGCAAGATGACCGTCTTGCGCCACGCGGGGCGGTGCTTCGTGAGGTGGATTTTCATGGGGCTGGCTCCTGTCATGCCTTGATGAAGTCGAGCAGGTCGTTGCCGAGCTGCTCCTTGTGGGTGTCGGTGATGCCGTGGGGTGCGCCCGGGTAGACCTTCAGTTCGGCACCCGGCACGAGTGCGGCCGACGCCTGGCCGCCGACGGCGACGGGCACGACCTGGTCGTCGTCGCCGTGGATGACGAGGGTCGGGACGTCGAACTGGGCGAGGTCGTCGCGGAAGTCCGTCTCCGAGAAGGCGGCGATGCTTTCGTAGGCATTGCGGTGACCTGACTGCAGGCCTTGCAGCCAGAAGGCGTCGCGTGTGCCTTGCGAAACGGCGGCCCCGGGCCTGTTGTTGCCGAAGAAGGGCCCGTCGGCGAGGTCGCGGTACAGCTGCGAACGATCCGCCGATGAGGCGGCTCGGATCCCGTCGAACACCTCGACCGGAACCCCGTCGGGGTTGTCCGGGCGCTGCACCATGAGCGGTGGCACGGCGCTGACGAGCACGACACGGGCGACACGACCGGTGCCATGACGGCCGATGTAGCGCGCCACCTCGCCACCTCCGGTGGAGAACCCGACGAGCGTGGCGTCACGGAGGTCGAGGGCCTCGATGACGGCAGCGAGATCATCGGCGTACGTGTCCATCTCGTTGCCGTGCCACGTTTGTGTGGAACGGCCGTGGCCGCGGCGGTCATGGGCGACACAGCGGAAGCCGCGTGAGGCGAGGAACAACATCTGGTAGTCCCAGCTGTCGGCGTTCAGCGGCCATCCGTGGCTGAACACCACCGGCGGGCCCGTGCCCCAGTCCTTGTAGAAGATCTGGGCACCATCGGGTCGATCGACGAATGTCATGATCGGCGTGCTCCTTCGGACGGCGGCTGTGACGCCTCCATCGTGTGGCTCGATGCGTGCCGTTCGAATCCCGCGCCGCGCGTAGCCGCCCCGACTACGCGTGTCGACGATCAGGGTGGCAGGGCGGAGCCCAGCTGGCGCCGCGACGCGATCCCCAACTTCCTGAACACTTTGCGGAGGTGGTAGTCGACGGTGCTCGGGCTCAAGAAGAGCTTGGCCGCGATCTCCTGGTTCGTCGCCCCGGACGAGGCGAGATGCGCGATCTGCGACTCCTGCGGTGTCAGCTCGCCGGCGGTGTCGTAGCCGCGTCGGCGGGCCCGCTCGCCGGTCGCTGCCAGCTCTCGTTCGGTGCGTGTGACGAACGTGTTCGCACCCATGACGGAGAAGATCTCGTGGGCCGCCCGCAGGTGCTCGCGCGCCTCGTTGCGGCGCTTCTGGCGCCGCAACCACTCGCCGAAGACGAGTCGGGCACGCGCATGCTGGACCGTTCCCGTGTCGCTCAGCCAGGCGATGGCTTCGCGGTATTGGTCCTCGGCATCTGCATCGTCGGCGACGAGTGCTCGCGCTCGAGCAAGGAGGCTTCGAGCGAGCGCGGTGTCGCGCTTCTCTGTGCGGGTGGCGTACTCGGCGACGGCCTCACGCGCCAGATCTCTCGCTCCCGATCGAGTTGCGGCCTCGATCAGATTGGGAAAGTCGGCCGTCGCGAAGAACGGATTGTTGCGGTAGGTGGCGCCGACACTCGACAGCGCTGCGGCGTAGTGGCCGAGTCCGAGTTCGAGGACGACCATGGCTTGGTCGACGAAGACGAGCGTCCAGCCGTGGCGGCGCTGCTGGGCGGCGGCGGCGAGTGCGGCCGCCTCGGCCCGCGTGCCCACCTCGTCGCCGTTCCAAGCAAGTGTGAGAAGCCGACCGATGTCTCTCGGCCTGCCCAGGAGGTCGCTGAGTTCGTCGCGTTCGACGAGGTGCGCCCGCGCCGCGATGAGTTCTCCGGTTCCGAGCTCGCTCAGTGCGCGGAAGGTGAGGGCGAGCGTCAGGGGGACGAGCGCACCGTGCGCGCGAGCGGTGGTCTCGAGCCGCGTCGCGATGCGCTGGAGCGCCTCGTCGTCACCGACCGTTCCCGCTGCCCAGCACCCCATCCCGAGCCATCGGAGCATCGGTTCGTCGTCGCGGTGATCGGACTCCAGTGCGTCGAGTGCCTCCGACAGCAGCTGCTGTCCGGTCGCTTGGTCGCGCTGAAGAATTGCGACGTAACCGTCCAACAGCAGATCGCCGACGGTTGGGGTCATGCCGGACGGGAGCGAGCACTCACGGGCTGCGGCAGCAACGTCCATCATGCGCTCGCCGGGGACGCCCAGTACGCCAGGAATGCGGGCAGCGGCGAGGGCGTCGAGCAGGGTTTCCCGCGCCGCTCGGATGTCGAGCGGTGCATACGTCTTTGCTGCGTCCAGCAGGAGCCCGACCGTGCCGTCGACCTCGCCGATCGTGTAGCGGATGTTGCCCTCGAGGCGGCTGGCTCTCGCCCGTTGGTGGGGGTCCGTGATGTCGCCGGCGAACTCGTCGAGAACTCGACGCGAACGGACGCGAAACCCGGCGATCAGATGCCGTTCTGCGGCGGCCAAGGCGCGCTCGGCACGGGTCGCTCGGTCGGGTGTCAATTCGGCTGAGCGAGTGAAGAACGTGGCCGATGCCGCGCAACCACCCCGGCGCAGGGCTCGCTCGGCAGCGTGGTGCAGCTCTGCAGCGACAGCACCATCGGCGGCGGCGGTCGCCGCGCCGAGATGCCAAGCCCGCCGGTCGAGATCGCCGAGCGCACCGCTGGCCTCGGCGAGGACCTGGTGGGCGCGGCGACGATCGATGATCGAGGCGCCGCCGTAGACCGCCGATCGCACGAGCGGGTGCCGGAAGTGGAACCCGTCGCTGCGGATGATCACGCCTGCCGCCTCGGCCGCGTCGCCCGCGTCGGGACGAAGACCCAGCGCGGACGCAGCCGACTCGATCAGCGTTCGGTTGCCCGAGGATTCAGCTGCCGCGATGAGCAGCACCGCCTGCGTGGGGGCAGGCAGCGCCTCCACCTGGCGCATGAAGTGCGCCTCGAGGCGCCCGCTGAGCGGAAGTGGTCCCGACCACAGCTCGTCGGACAGCAACTGTTGTTCGGTCAGGTCCTTGCCGATCTCGACCAGTGCCATCGGTGAGCCCATGGATTCGGTAACGACGCGCTGGGCGACGGCGACATCGAGCGGCCCGTTCACGACGAGTCGGAGGAGTTCATGTGCCTCGTCGTCGACGAGGCCGTGGATCAACCGTGTGGGTATGCCTTCCAGCGGCGCGGAATCGTCCTGACCGAGTGACGCGAACAGCATGGCGATGCGCTCGGCATGCAAACGTCGCGCCACGAAGCCCAAGACGGCCAGCGACTCGTCGTCGAGGCAGTGCGCATCGTCGACGACGCAGAGCAACGGTCGTGCCGAGGCGGCCTCCGCCAGGAGCGACAACGTCCCGACGCCGACGAGGAACCGGTTCGGCGGCGCACCGTGGCCGAGACCGAACGCGGATTCCAAGGCCGACCGCTGCGGGAAGGGGAGCCGGGAAACGCCATCCAGGAACGGGATCAGGAGCCGATGCACGCCGGCGAAGGCCAGATCCCGCTCGGACTCGAAGCCGTCGATCCTCGCCACGTCGAAATCACCCGCAGTCATCACTGCAAAGTCGAGCAGCGACGTCTTGCCGATGCCCGCATCGCCGTGGAGCACCAATGCGCGGCTCGTGCCTTGACGGGCGGCGCGGAGCAGACCGTCCAACTCGGCTCGCTCGGCCCGGCGACCGAGCATCTCCCGCATGCGGCGGATAGTAGAGCAGCAGCGACCGAGCCGCCTGAGGAACGAACGAGCGGGGGAGTGGCACGTGACTACGCGTTGCGCCGGATTCGAGCGTGGCCCAGCGTGTCGAGAATGCAGTCCGAGGCAGACCCTCTGTCGTCGATCGGAGGACTTGAATGAGCGACCAGCAGACCCCGGACACGATCGTGCTGATCCACGGATTCTGGGTCACGCCCCGCTCCTGGGAGCACTGGAAGTCCCGCTACGAGGCGAAGGGCTTCACCGTCCACACGCCCGCCTACCCCGGCTTCGAGGTCGAGGTCGAAGCGCTGCGTGAGGACCCGACGCCGATCGCCGATCTCACGATCGAGGCGATCATCACCCACCTCGAGACGTTCCTCGACACGCTCGACACGAAGCCGATCCTGATGGGTCATTCGGCTGGCGGGGCGTTCATGCAGGTCGTGATGGACCACGGCTTCGGCTGCGCCGGCGTGGGCCTCAACTCGGCCCCGACGGAAGGGGTGCGGGTCACGCCGTGGACACAGCTCCATTCGGTGTTCCCGGTGCTCAAGAACCCGCTCAACCATCACAAGGCAGTCGGTTTCGACGCCGATCAGTGGAAGTACGCGTTCACCAACACCTACACCGATGAAGAGTCGTTGGCGTTCTACGAGCGCTACCACATCCCTGCCTCGGGTCGCGTGCTGTTCGACTCGGTACTCGCCAACTTCAAGCCTGGCCACCAGGACGCGTGGGTCGACTTCAAGAATCCCAACCGAGCTCCGCTGCTGTTCCTGTCGGGTTCTGAGGATCACATCATGCCGCCCGCGGTGCAGGCCTCGAACGTCAAGCACTACAAGGGCGACGGCACGATCACCGAGCACGACACCTACGACGGTCGCCCACACCTGATGGTTGCCGGTGCCGGCTGGGAGGAGATCGCCGACCGAGCCCTCGATTGGGCGTTGACGAATGCCTCCTGGACACCGCACGCGAGCGCCGACGCCTGAGCGATTTCGACCGGCGAGACACGCGCTTCGCCCGCCCTGGGGTTGCGTGAGGCGATGGCGGTGCGCTGTCGGTTTCGTCCTGGACGGGTCGGGTCCTGCTGCCTAGCCTCGCGACCCGGACGGGCATCTTGTCTCACTCGCACCGAACACAGGGAAGGTCCGCATGGCACGCGAACTGGTCTACACAGGCTTCATGTCCCTCGATGGGGTCGTCGACTCGCCCGGCGGCACGGCCGAGGGCCATCGCAGCGGCGGTTGGGTCATGGACACCGACTTCGTCCCCGAGGCGTTCGCCCTCAAGGGTGAGGAACTCGAGGACACGACGGCGCTCATGTTCGGGCGGCACAGCTACGAGATCTTCGCGCCGGTCTGGCGTGACTCCGAGGACCACGCGGCGTACAAGGATCTCCCGAAGTACGTCGTGTCGACGACCCTCACCGATGCCGACCTGTTCGACGGCTGGGGTCCGACCACGATCCTGCGTTCGACCGACGAGGTCGCCACCGTGAAGCAGAGTGCGGGCGGTGCAATCTTCATCCACGGCAGCGCGGAACTCGCCCGCCGCCTCTCCGACGCTGATCTGATCGACCGGTACAACCTGCTGGTGTTCCCGGTGCTCCTGGGAGCGGGCAAGAGCCTGTTCAGCCGCGACGACCGCGACAAGCTGCAGCTCCGGCTCCGGGAGTCCGAGAGCTACTCGAACGGTGTGACCAAGCTCCTCTACGACGTCGCGCACTGAGCCGGACGCCCTCGCCGTCGAGCGACCCACCGCCCGGAACGCCATCAACCACGCGGTGACGGGCGGGGAGAACGCGGGTGCTCGGCGAGGAGGGCTGCCAAGGCGGTCATTGCTGCCTCGTGATCCGACCCCACGAGTATCCCGTGCCATCCGGCACGGCGCGCACCGTCGACATTCGCCTCGAAGTCATCGACGAGCACCACCGAGCCCGGATCCACGCCGAGACGGTCCGTGACATGGTCGAACATCTCGGTGTCAGGCTTGCGAAGCCCGATCTCGCAGCTCACCACCACCGCATCGAACAGATCGAGAGGAAGCCCCTGACGCCACACGTCTCCGATTTCGGTGAAGTTGTTCGTGCAGATCGCGAGCTTGTAGCCGTCCAGGTGCAACTGGCGAACGGCGTCGAGCACGGGCGTGTTCTGCGGCGGGTTGAAGATGAGTGCCTCCGTCGCCACCATCTGCTCAGGCGTGAGAAGCGGAGCGCCTCCAGCGGCCGTGAGTCTCTCCGCGTACCACTGGGCCCACTCCAGCGAGGTCGCGCGTCCCAACTCGCGCATGTGCCACACATTGTCGACATCGGTGTCACACGGGAGCATTCCCATCAGTCCGGGCAATGACCCGGCTGGAACACCGAGCCGCTGTTCGACCTCGGCCAGATCCCGGCTGACGCCCCCAGCGAGCACGCCGCCCCAATCGAACACCACTGCGTCAATCCCCATCAGCGCAGAATGCCCCCACCCGGAAGACATCGCAAGCCTCGACGCGTACGACGCGCCACGGTGGCAATCGCCGACGGGCCGGGCAGTACGTTCGCTCTCGTGGACTTCGACATTCCCCAAGACCTGGCCGACTACCTCGTAGAGCTCGATGACTTCATCGAACGCGAGATCAAGCCGCTCGAGCAGGCTGACGACAACATCCGATTCTTCGATCACCGTCGCGAGGATTCGCGCACCGATTGGGACAACGAAGGGCTCCCGAACGAGGAGTGGGAGCAGTTGCTCGGCAAGGCCAGGCGACTCGCCGACGCCGCCGGCCACTACCGGTACCCGCTGTCCGAGGAGTTCGGCGGCAAGAACGGCACGAACCTCGGCATGGCGATCATCCGCGAGCACTTCGCGCGCAAGGGCCTCGGACTGCACAACGACCTGCAGAACGAGCACTCGATCGTCGGCAACAACGTCGGTCTGCTGCTGATGATCGCCTACGGCACGGACGAGCAGAAGGCGGAGTGGATCGACGACCTCGCCGAAGGGCGCAAGGGATTCGCGTTCGGCATCACCGAGCCGGATCACGGCTCCGACGCGACGCACATGGAGACCAACGCCGTGCGCGACGGCGACGAGTGGATCATCAACGGTGAGAAGACGTGGAACACCGGCATCCACAAGGCGCAGTACGACATGATCATGGCGCGCACCAGCGGCAAGGCCGGCGACGGGCACGGCATCACGGCGTTCCTCGTGCCGACGAAGTCGCCCGGCTTCGAGGTGCTCGAGTACCTGTGGACGTTCAACATGCCGACCGACCACGCACACATCCGGCTCACGGACGTGCGCGTGCCCCACAGCTCGATCTTCGGCGGCGAGGGCAAGGGGCTCCAGGTCGTCCAACACTTCTTCAACGAGAACCGGATCCGCCAGGCCGCGTCCAGCCTCGGCGCAGCCCAGTTCTGCATCGACCAGTCCGTCGAGTACGCCAAGGTGCGCAAGCCGTTCGGCAAGCCACTCGCGTCGAACCAGGCGATCCAGTTCCCGCTCGTCGAGTTGCAGACGCAGTGCGAGATGCTGCGCGCGCTGATCCACAAGACCGCGTGGTCGATGGACAAGAACGGCGCGTTCTCCGTGTCCGACAAGGTCTCGATGTGCAACTACTGGGCCAACCGGCTGTGCTGCGACGCGGCGGACCGTGCGATGCAGGTGCACGGTGGCCTCGGGTACTCCCGTCACAAGCCGTTCGAGCACATCTACCGCCACCACCGGCGCTACCGCATCACCGAGGGAGCCGAGGAGATCCAGATGCGTCGCGTCGCCGGCTACATGTTCGGCTTCATGAGCCAGCAGGCACCGAAGGGCGTCACTGAATGAGCGTGACGGCCGGGTTCGATCTGCTCGGCTGACGGAGGACCCGAATGCAACCCCGACCGACGGCTGAGGAGATCCTGCGCGACGTCGCCGCGCTGCTCGACGACGTGCTGGTCCCCGCGCTGTCCGGACCGGCACAGCACCAGGCGCGCGTCGCGGCGAGCCTGATCGGCATCGTTCACCGTGAGGTGCAGCTCGCGTCCGGGAACGACGCGGCCGAGCGCGAGGCATGGATCGGCCTGCTCGGCGACGCGGCGCCCGCCGATGCCGACCTCTTGACACTGCGTCGTGAAGCGGCGAACGCCTTGCGCAGCGGCCTCGCCGATTCACCGGAGGCCGATGCGGCGGTGTGGCCGGTGCTGCTCCGGGCGACCCGGGCCGACCTCGCCATCGTCAAGCCGGGACACGACTCCTGGGACGGCGACTGATGGCCTCGTCCGATCTCGATCGTGCGCTCGCGGCGTGGCTCACCGAGCAGGAAGGGCGCGACGTGCGGGTGCACGGCCTGTCGTTCGCCTCGGCCGGCGCGCGGCGACTGAACGCCCTGTTCGACGCGACCAGCGACGAAGGCACGCAACGGCTCGCGCTCACCATGATCCCGAGCGCCGCCATCCAGTTGCTCGACGTGGCCGGCGAGGCCGCCGTGCGCACGCTCGCCGAGAACGCCGGTGTCCCGGTCCCCCACATTCACCACGTCTGTAGCGACGAATCGGTGCTCGGCGGGCCCGTTCTTCCTCAGCACCGCGGTCGACGGCGAGTCCGTCCCCCGGCGGGTGCTGCGCCTCGCTCACCAACACGGTGTCGGTGAGCGGGTGGTCGAGCAGATCGGCAACGCGCTCGCGTGCCTGCACTCCGTCGACCCCGCGTCGGCGCCGGCCGTGCTGCCGCGGCCCACCGGCACGGGGCCGATCGCCACCGCGATGACCACGGTCAACACGTTGCTCGACGGGCTCCTCGATCCGTCGCCCGTGTTCTCCTACGGGGTCCGCTGGCTGGAGCGCAACGCCCCGACCGAACCCGACCGGATGACGGTGGTGCACACCGACGTCCGCACCGGCAACATCATCGTCGGAGAGGATGGCCTGCGCGCGGTGCTCGACTGGGAGACCGCTCGGATCGGTGACCCGATGGAAGATCTCGCCTGGCCCTGCCAGCGGATGTGGCGGTTCCGCGAGGACGCCCACCAGGTCGGCGGGCTCGGCTCGATCGCCACCCTCCGTCATGCATACGAGGCGGCCGGAGGCACCTGGGACGAGGACCGGTTCCGGTGGTGGCGGGTGCTGGGAACGGTCCGCTGGGGACTCAGCCTGGCCGGGCAGGCTCGGTCGCATCTCGACGGCAGCTTCCCGTCGATCGTGATGGCTGCGAGCGGCCGGCGGGTGCCAGAACTCGAGTACGACACGCTGCTCCTCCTGCGCCCTCACTGACGGGTTCGCGACGTCGGCGAGGAGAGCTGCTTGCTGAGCGCCGGGATGATGATGGCCGCCGCGAGGAGGTGGGCCCCCACGAGAACGGCCTTGGTGGAGGTGTCGTCGGGAGCTGCGATCGCTGGGATGAGCGACAGCACGACGGCGACCGTGGTGACGACGACGAACCGTCGGCGTTGGCGAAGGATTCGGGCCAACACGACGCCCAGGGCGGCACCGACGAGGGTCCACCATGCGAACGCGGGGATCGGAATGGCTGCGCCGTCGACTTCGAGACTGACATCGGCAGCGCTCGCAACCGCTGCCACGACGGTGGTGCAGACGGCAGCGATCGCGCCGGCGAGCACACCGGTTCGAACGAGGCGACGAGTGCTCGGTTGGCTGGACCGCTCGACGGGTTCACGGTCCGTGGGGTGTGCGGTGGCGTTCATCGCTGCAACGCCTCCTCGAAATGCGTGGTGAGGTTGTCGAGGAGTTCGCCCCAGCCCGCCACCATCTCGGCGAAGAACTCGTTCTCCCAATCCGCTCCGCTTCCGTAGGCACTCGAGACGACGCGAATCACGCAACTACCGCCGGACGCTGTCTCGATGAGGAACTCAGTAGCGAGCGGGGTGACCGACGGCAGGTCGTCGTACACCTGCGACAGCGGCACGCCGATCGTGTCGAACCACTCGGCCATCGAGGTCGGGAGGTCCTCGACCTGTTGAGCGATCGGCCACGGCTCTTCGTACGCGAATCGATGGTTCGGTGTGTAGGCGGTGACGACACCGGTCGATGTGAACTCGCCGAGATCGAACGACACCTCACCACCGACCTGCGGGTCGAGACGGGTCGGCACCATCCAGGCCGAGATTCCATCGGCAGTGGCGATCGCATTCCACACCTGTTCCGGAGTTGCGGCCACCTCGAAGCTGCGCTCCGTACGGTGTTCGACACGGTCGGTTTGGGCGGGTTGGTCGGGATTGATCATGACGGCTCCTCGGGTCGGGGATATGACGAGACGGTCAGGCGGTGCGGTCGCCCGTCGTCGTGGTGGTATCGGGCGACCAGCGACGCGACTGCTGATTGCAGGTCGGTGGCGAACGCAGCACGATCTTCAGGCGATCGGAACCCGATCACGGTGTCGACGGTCAAGGTCGGCACACGCGTTCCGGTCGCCGTGCTGCCGGCGATCGCGCCGACCTCGGACACGGTCCGAGCGTTCACCGCGATCAGATACGCCGCCGAGAGACGGTCGGCGATCTCGTTCGGATCGACAGCGGCGTTCTGCAACACGCCGGGAGCAACGACGAGGTGGCGCGCTGAACGACGCATGAATCGTTCGGTGATGCCGCCCCACACGCGTTCCTCGGCCAACTCGACCAGCCCATGGGCCTCCAACGACTTCAAGTGATAGTTCACCTTCTGACGGGTCGACCCGACCGCCGCCGCAACCGAGGCAGCCGAACCGGGTTCCGTCAACGCGTCGAGGATCGCGGCCCGACTCGGATCGAGTGCTGCCTCCACGGCGGCAGCGTCAGCGAGCACTCGAACATCGTCCACGGATCCAAGGATACGTCTTGACAGTAAATATTGTCAAGACCGCCGTGGAGCTTGACGTACACCGTGACCTGGCGACCACCGTCGTATTCGAACGCCTCGGTGACGAGTTCTCCGTCGGTTCGCGACACCCGCCGCCTCCTCTCGTCCGTCGCCGCGGCAAGTATTGGCAGTCGCATGACGATCTCCATCGACACCATAACGATCGAGTCACGACGGCCTGACGAACTCGCCGAGTTCTGGACGGCGCTGCTGGGCTACCGCCGAGTGGACCATCCCACGGATTCGATTCGACTCGACGACCCCAGCGGCGCAGGGCCGACACTCTTGCTGCAACCCGGCACCGACAAACCGTCGGGACACAAGAACCGGTTTCACTTCGACCTCCGACCCCGCGATCAAGCCGCCGCGGTGGAGTTGGCGCTCAGTCTCGGAGCCGACCACTGCGACGTCGGCCAAACGGGAGAAGAGTCCTGGATTGTCATGTCCGACCCGGAAGGCAACGAGTTCTGCATCCTGCAATCCATTGCTCCACGGCAGTCCGATCATGACCTGCCGTTCGTCGATGAGCACGGCACCTTGGTCGCCGCGAGCGCCGAAACGGTGTGGCAGGTGCTGTTGGACCACCTGGACCGTCAGTTCTCGCGCTGTCCTCAACGGTGTACGCGCGTGTTGCCGGTTGTGTCGACGTCGCCGCGTCGGGACCGCGGCCCCTCGGCGAAGGCTCGACGCTGCCCGGCTTTCGAGTCGTGTCCATCGTCCCGCTCACCGAAATCGTGCTCGAGGGCCGTCATCGGTTCTCGACCTACCGTCTCACGTTCCGAGTCGATCAGCGCAGCGGGAGAGAGTCGCGGCTGCGGGCCGAGACCCGCGCGTCGTTTCCCGGTGTCGCCGGGGAGTGCTATCGGCGAGTCGTCATCGCCTCGGGCGGGCATGCGATCCTCGTACGGCGCCTCTTGAGCGGCGTGCGACGCAAGTCGACGCTGGTTTGACCGACAGCGTGGGGCATCCTGGACATGTGCAGGTTTCGATCTCCGGCTACAACCTTCCCGGCCGGAGCTTCTGTTCGCCAGACGGATCCCCGATCACCAACGTCCACGTCGGGATTCAGGTACGACGTGATCCTGCAGAACTCGTGCCAGCCGACGCTCTGGATGCCCAGTGGGTCATTGCCGTGGAGGTCGTTGAACGAGACGGACAGGTCGACTTTCGGGGGCCTGCGGTCCAAGGTAGACGCGGCGACCGATTCATCTACCTCACGTGGGGAGACGTCAACCGGAGCGGCGACTTCGCCATGTTCCGTCGGGCCAAGCTGATGCTGAATCGAATCGATCAGGCCATCGTGCGATCGGCCCTCGAGACGAACCGACTGTCGGCCAAGGTCGATCTGACGGGCAACGACGGCGGGCCCCGGTGCGCCCGCGTCGATCCGCCGGCCATCGAATGGTCCGCCCTCCCCGGCTGACGCGTGCGACCGGTGAGGATGGCGTCGTGCGTGTGATCGTGTCGTTCGTCGGCGGATGGGGGCACGCCGAGCCCTTGCTCCCGATCGCGGCGTGGGCGAAGCAGATGGGTCATCGCGTCACGTTCGCCGGTCAAGCAGCGCTCGGTGAGCGGATCATCGGTCTGGGTGACGAGTTCGACGTGGTCGGCCCGGACACGCTCGCGACGACGCCGCAACCACTCCGGCCGATCGACCGTGAGGCCGAGCGAGCCGCGATGCGGGATCACTTCATCGCCGGGTTCGGGCAGACACGCGCCGCGCTCCTTCGGGACCTGTTCGACCGCGAGGCCGTGGATTTGGCGATCTGCGATGACGTCGATGTCGGAGCGGTCATCGCCGCCGAACGACGAGGTATCCCGTGCGTGACCGTCAACGTGATCGCGGCGGGATTGTTGAATCACCCATCCGTCGTCGGTTCGGCCTGGGACCAACTCCGCCGCATCCAGGGTCTCGCACCCGACCCCGACGCCCGCCGCATCGGAGGCGAGTTGGCGATCGCACCATTGCCGAGGTCGCTGCGTAACCCCGACGCGCCCGTGCCCGAGGCCATGCGCTTCGTTCGCCCGCCGATCCTCGACGAACATCGATCCCCCTCCGGCGCTGAGTCGGGTCGGTCACTCGTGTACGTCACGCTCGGCACCGTGTTCAACCTCGAGTCCGGCGACCTGCTCGCTCGACTCGTGCAGGCGATGAACATTCTCAGCACCGCCGATGCCGTCGACGCCGTCATCACCACCGGCCCCAACATCCACATCGACGACCTACCGACGCCCGCACCGGGGGTTCGGATCGAGAAATTCGTCCCGCAGCGAGCACTGCTCGGTCGATGCCACGCCGTCGTCTGTCACGGCGGTTCCGGCACGCTCGTGGACGCACTGTCGCTCGGCATCCCGGTCGTTGCACTTCCCATGGGGGCAGACCAGCCCGACAACGCCGACCGCTGCGAGGCGCTCGGTGCCGGAATCGCCCTCGACCCGCTCACCGTCACCGCCGCCGAGATCGCCGAAGCAACGATGCACGTGCTCGACACCACCGCGTTCATCGATGCCGCCGCCGCGCTCGCCGCCGAAGCACACTCTCAACCGGACCTCATCGACGTCCCCGAACTCCGACACCTACTCGCATCGTCTGCGCCCTGACCTCGAGCCTGTCCCCGCAGGCCGGGACAGGCGGCGCGCAAGGACGCGGCGTTTACGACTCGAGCGACCGGATGAAGAGCGCTCGGGCCTGCTCGTCGAAGGAGCGATGCGTCGGCTGGACAGTCACGCAGCCACGACTCGGGTCCAGGCGACATGTCACCCAGTAATTCACCGCAGCACGCGTCCGGTACGCGAAGGCCAGCACGACGACCACGACGCCGATGACCACGATCGCTCCGCGCGAACGAACCGCTCCGACCACCACAAATCCGAGCCCGGACATCATCAACGCCATGGCGACGGTGTTGCGACGGCTCCACATCCGCCAGACCGTTGCCGAGATCGGGAGTGCGACCGTGGCAGACGATCGACCCGGCCACAATTTCAGTACTGACAGGACTCCGGGAATGCCGAGGATCCACGATCGCCCCCGCCATTCGACTGCGTGGACCCGCACGGCGTTCGTGGTGGGGATTCCCGAAAGGACGCACACATCTGGAAAGCGACCTGCCTGTTGATCCGCGATCCGCAACACTGAAGTCGTCATCGTGACCTCCTCACGCCAATGTGGTCGACCGAGTGCCCGTCAGCTTCGCAGCGCCGGCGTTGGTCGGCACGATCACCATCGACCGGTAGCCCACGGCCGTCGTGTCACCGAGGCGAGATCGAAGGTTCCGTGTCCGCCACTCCGGCGATCGAGCGCACCACGAGCTCGGGGACCAGCCTGTCGTCGTGGCCGCTCGACCAGTCCGGGAAGTCGAAGACAGCCACCATCACCTGCATCGGGTACGTCGGCGACTGTGGCGACCGGTGCACGATCTCGTCGTCGACGAAGAACGACGACGCGCCCTCGCCCCACTCGACTGCGTAGGTGTGCAGATCGGTGACGTCGATCGGCAGCCTCGGGTCGACGAAGTCGTCGGTGAGGCGCGGGTCGTAGAGCGCCTTCACACCAACGCCCACCGCGGCCGACCGACCTTCGACGCTGCGACCGAAGACCTCGACGACACACAATTCGCCGCCGTCCTCTGCACGCTCCTCGAATCCACTGAGCCACATCGCCGCCATCGAGCGCGAGCTCAGCGTCATCCGAGCACGTGATCTCGACCCGCCCGGTCGACGGGAGCCACCCTCGCATCGTCGGTTGGGCCTCGGTAACGACGAGGTCATCGCGAAAGCGTTGCTGCCCGTCGTTCGACCCGACGGGGCCGGATCGGTTGCCGGACTGGATCCCCGACACCCGGAGTGCGCCATCGTGGGTGGCCGCACACCATCGGCCCATGCCGGGAGGGACGAACAGCCTCAGCCCGTTGTCGACGAGTTCGAACGCCGCGGCGCTGTGGGCCCGTGAGCTCCACGCCGGCAGGTAGTGCGGCACCCACACCTCGGTGTCGAGCGACGGTCCGGAGAAGTCGTCACGGAAGTCCTGCATCCCGACATCATCGCCTGCGGTGTCGGGTGGGGTGCGTCGAACCGTCGCCGCAGGCGGTGACGCGGATCGGGTGACTAGCGGAGGCGGACGAGCTCGGTGATCTCGTCGGTCGGCAGCGAGCCGTCGATGGTCGCCGTGACCGACATGTAGTTGAGCTCGACGACGCCGCGGAGGGTGGTGAGGAACGCGATGTCGGAGGCGTCCGACCCGGTGGCGATGCGCACGAGCGAGCTGCGAGGAGCGAGGCACGTCGGATCGACGACGTACCATGTGCCGTCGATGCAGGCCTCGGTGACGACGTGGAAGTCCATCGGGTACAGGCCGGGGGCATACACCGACACGACGCGCGCCGCGACGTCGTTCGCCCGCAGGAGCGCCGCGGTGAGATGGGCGAAGTCCCGACACACGCCCTCACGGCCGAGCAACGTCGCGATCGCACCATCGATCGGGCGGGACGAACCGGTGACGTACGCGATGTTGGTGCCGACCCAGCTGGACACACCGGCGAGCAGATCCGCTCCCGCGAGCCCGGCGAACTCGGCTCGGGCGAGTGGGCCCAGCCGGTCGGACTCGCAGTACCGACTGGGCCGGATGTAGCGGAAGACCTCGAGATCCGTTGCGGTCGCCTCCGGAGCATCGCCGACGATCGTCGCCTGGTAGTCGACGAGCAGGAGCCCCCGTCCGACGTTCTTGACGAAGTACAGCTGGTCGTCCTGGGTGAACCCGACGTTGCGCCCCTCGAGGCTCACCAAGAGTTGCTCGTCGACGCGTTCGTATTCACCGGCCGCCGCGATCGACAGCACGATGTCGGCCTCGTCGACCACGAACACCTCGAGATGCGCGGTGACGACTCGTCGCCCAGAACGATGGCTCGATGTGGCCCGCGTCGCTCACGATCCCACCGCGGTCGCGATCGCTCGGTGGACGAAGTTCAGTTTCTCCACGACAACCGGGGACAGCACGAACGGGTACAGGTCCGATTGGCCGATCGAGCGCGCCATCGCGTTCAGCGCAATCGTGAGTCCCAGCCACGACTGGACCATCGGGCCGATCTCGATGTGTTCGCGCGTCGACCAGGCAGCGTGGCCGGCCGAGCGGGCCGGCTCGCCGACGTCGAGACCGATCGACGAGGCGGTCGCCAGCCCCGCATCGATGTGCAGGTAGTGGGCGAACGTCTCGGCCCAGTCCTCCCAGGGATGCATCGTGGCGTACTGGCTCACGTGGGTGCCCGACCAGTCGACATCGGCGCCGGTCGAGTAGTGCTGTTCGAGGGCCGCCTCGTACGGCTCCCGCTCGTCGCCGAAGCAGGTCTCGAAACGCGTCCAGGTGATCGGTGTCGAGGACGAGGCGCCCCCAGTAGTAGTGGCCGATCTCGTGGCGGAGGTGGCCGAGCACGGTGCGATACGGCTCCCCGAGTTGTTGACGGACGAACTCGCGATGCGCGTCATCCGACTCGGAGAGGTCGAGGGTGATCACGCCGGAATCGTGTCCGGTGATCACGTTCTGACCGCGCGACGACAACAGCTCGAACGACACGCCGTGCTCGGCGTCGACGGAGCGGTCGACGACGGGGAGCCCCAGTGCCATGAGCTGATGGAGCAGTCGACGCTTCGCGGCCTCGGCATCGGCGAACGCTCCGAGCGAATCGATCTCGCTGTCGTTCGGGCGAACCGACGTGAGTCGGCAGCTCGCACACAACGCGGCAGGGTCGTCGGCCGGAATCAGCCAGTTGCAGCGGGCGACGAGTTGGTTCGCGCACGGGCGGTACATGCCCGGTGTGCCGTCGGCGCGTTCCACGCCGTCGGTGACCGTCCGCACGGCCACGAGCCGACCCTCGTCGGGCAGATACCCGAGTCGGGAGCCACAGCGCAGACACGTCGAGTTGTCGAAGAACAGGAGCTGTTGACAGACCGAACACGGGAACGGCTGCATGCGCTGACGCTAACGGTGGCGGCGTCGATGTCGCGCCCTGCCGGTCGTCGGCGTCACTGCGCCGCGACGTCGACCGAGACCGTGAGGCGGCTCGTCTCGGCGTCGGTGAAGATCACACCCTTCAGCGGCGGCACGTCGGCGTAGTCGCGACCGCGCGCCGTCGTCACGTAGCGCGGCCCGGCGATCTGATCGTTCGTCGGATCGATCCCGATCCAACGCCCACCGCCGAGGGAGACGCCCACCCACGCGTGCGTGCGGTCGGCGCCGGTCAGACGTGCTCGGCCGGGAGGGGGCAGCGTCTCCAGGTAGCCGCTCACGTAGGCCGCCGGCACACCCAACGACCGCAGCGCACCGATCATCACGTGGGCGAAGTCCTGGCAGACGCCTTTGCGCATGGCCATCACGTCGGCGATCGACGTGTCGATCTCGGTCGCCTTCGCGTCGAACTCGAAATCGGCGTGAATCCGTGCGCAGAGGGACATCACGCCGTCGGCGAGCGAGGCGTTGTTCCCGAACGACGGCCGGGCGTACTCCGCGAGCTGCTCGGAACGCGTCACGAGGGGAGAGTCCAGGGTGAACTCGACCGCGGTCAGGTCGTCGGAGGGAGCGTCTGCGACCGTGTACGACCGCCACGGGCGGCGACCGTCGTCGCCGAACGCCGTCGGCCGGCCGGCAGTGTCGACCAGGCTCGTGCTCGTGACGACGAGCTGTGTGTGTTCCTCGCGCACCACGACGACGGCAGCAAGGTTGCCGAAGTAGTCGCGATGCTCCCGAAGGTGCTCCGCCACGGGGTCGGTCGTGATGGAGCGGTGCAGGCACACCTGGCCGTCGAGATCGCATGGCAACTGCCGGAGCTCGGCGAAACTGGCGACCACCGGAGCGTCATAGTCGTACCGGGTGCTGTGCGACACCTGGTAGATCACGTCGGACCAGCCGGGTTGACGGGGGCCTCGTCGAACGGCCGCACACTGTCGAGCAGACCAACCATCGCGTGTTGCGGACGGAACCTCGCGAACGATTCCGCCTCGACGGCGTTGGACATCGTCGAGAGCTTGGCGCGGACGGTGCTGACGAAGCGATCGAGGTCGCGTCGGTAGCCCGTGTCGTCGACATGCGTGAGCTGTCTCGAATCGATGCCGTCGACCCACTGCCGGACCTCGCCGAGCAGCTGCAATGCGGACGCCATCGGACCGACCGCACGATGGGTGGGCAGCAACGCCAGGCTCTCGCCGAGCCGGTCGAGCTGGAACGACAGCGATCGGGGGTTGCCGCCGTCGGCGAACAGCAGGTCGATCGTCGTGGAGGCGAGCGCGTGCGACCGATACCTGCGGCGGGCCGTGATGATGCTCTCACCGGCGGTGAGCACCGACTCGACGATCAAGCTCTCCACCGGAGCGCTGTGTTCGGTGTTGAGCGCGGAACCGACCAGCACGGTGACGTGCAGTGCCCGTTCGATCCGTCGTCCCGCCTCCATGAACTGCCAACCCTGATCGCGCACCATCGATTCGTTCGCCAGGCCGGACAGCGCCAGCAGACCGTGGAGCAGCGCATCGAGCACGCTCGTCGTCGTGTCCTCGCCGTCAGCGATCCCCGGCGCCGTGTTCCAACCGCTCGAGTTCTCGCTGCAGCGACCCGACGACGAGCCAGGTGTCGATCGACAACTGATCGCGGACGACGTCGATCGCGTCGTACATGTGGCGAATCGCGTGGGCGACGGTTCCCGGGCGGTGGTCATCGACCACGAGTGACAACAGCTCGTCGGTCGGGTCGTCGAGGAGCGCCGGCGCGTCGTCGCCGACGAAGCCGGGATAGGTACCGGTGATCCGCGTCAGCGCTTCGAGCAGGACGGTCAACGACGCCGGTCCCGGACCGGGCGGGGCCTGGTCGAACTCGTCGCGCCGAGCGTTGATCGTGCGGATCAGTCGCACCGTTGCCTCGGCGCGCTCGGCGTACCGGCCGAGCCAGAACAGATGCTCGGCCGCACGGGCGGGCAGCGCATCGATCGGAGTCGTCGGCGCGGGACTGGATTCCTCCGGCCGGAACTCGATGACGTGTGCGGCATCGGTTCCGATCACCCACATGTCCTTCGACTCCGCACCGGCCAGATTCGTGATCGGCCCGGCCAGGTCGCTGGAACCGGCGCGGGCGAGCCCGCCCGGCATCGCCACGTAGGAGTCTCCGTGCGCGACGGCGAACGTGCGCAGCACGGTGGCGCGTGGAGCGATCCCCGTGGCGGTGAGCACGGGTGCGGAGCCGGGTACGAGCCGTTCCTGTCCCACCCATTGGTCGGGGCGCGCCGAGATGCGCCGTCGTAGCTCGTCGATGTCGGCGGCACTCGCCCGCGACGTGTCGATCGAGTGCTCGAGCGTCGAACGTGAGAGTGGACGCACGACGAGTTCTCCGAGGTGGGCGAGGACGTGCGAACGACTCGCCGGATCGCCGCACCACCACGACGGGACCGACTCGAGGACGAGATCGGTGCCGAGGAGATGCTTCGCCAACGTGCTCATGAGCCCACCGAGCCCGGCGTTCTCGAGGACGCCGGAGCCGAGCGTGTTGACGACGCTCACGGTGCCGGCGCGACAGGCGTCGGTGAGTCCGGGAATCCCGAGCGTCGAATCGGAGCGCAACTCCAACGGGTCGCAGAAGCCGGCGTCGACGCGTCGCATGATCACGTGCACCGGCACCCAACCGCCGACGGTGCGCAGTCCGACGCGACCGTTCCGTGACTGGAGGTCGGAACCCTGGACCAGCGGATAGCCGAGCTGCGCCGCCATCGACGCGTGCTCGAAGGCGGTTTCCGACAGCGAACCCGGCGACAGGATCACGATCGTCGGGTCGTCGACGCCGTCGGGCACAGCGCCGAGCAGCGCCGACCGCATCGCCTCGATGAACGGAGTGAGGCGCCGGACGCCTGTCGTCCGGAAGAGGTGGGCGAACACCCGGGACATCACCCGTCGGTTCTCGAGTGCGTATCGCCGCGCCGGAGGGCGCCTGCGTGCGTTGGCCGAGCGCCACCCAGCGGCCATCGGCCGAGCGGGCGAGGTCGGCGCCGACACGACGAGTTGCTTGGCGCCGGGGAGTCGGATGCCGTCGCAGGCCCGCACGAACTGCGGATCCGAGAGGATCATCTCGGGCGGCACGACGCCGGTACGCAACAGCCGACGTTCACCGTAGAGATCGCTGCAGCACGAGATCGAGCAGTTCGGCCCGCTGGATCATGCCGCGTTCGATGACCGTCCATTCGCTGCTCGGCACGATGAACGGAACAGGGTCGAGGGTCCAGGCACCGCTCTGAGCGGAGCTGCTCCGCGGGGTTGTTGTACGTCACCCCGTCCTGTTCGAGCAGCATCCGGATCTCGTCGCGCCGCCGTGCCAGTTCCGCCACACCGAGCGCTCGATACGCGGTCGCGAGGCCGGACCAGTGATCCCGGATGTCGCCGTCGGCGTGCATCATCTCGTCATGGCCGTCGGCGAACGGCTGATAGCCGGCGATCGGGTCGACGATCGGCAGCACGATTACCGGATCACGACCACGCCATCCGACGCGCATGGCGGCGGAGGTCGAGGGTGCGGGAGTACTCGCGAGGAACCGCCGCCGCGAGCCGGTCGAGTTCGGCGACGTCGACGTGGCCGGGGGTGTGCCCGTGCTTGAAGAACCGGCTGTACCGACGAGCCTCCGCTTCCGCGGAGTTCACGGGGAACGTGTCGTAGGACCGGCCGCCCGGATGCGAGATCTCGTAGGTGCATCCGCCGACCGACTTCGAGCTCCAGCGGTCGATCAGATCGAACACGAGCGGACCGTGCGCATCGATCGTGGGATGCAGCGCCGACCACGGCGCCCACGCCTTGAATCGCACGCCCGCCACGCCGGTTCCCGACGTGCTCGTCGGTTGCAGCGGCACCGGGACGTTGTTGCACGTGAGGATGTGGCGGGCCTCGTTGAACCCCTGGACCAGTACCTGGAGGCGCTCGATCGAGGAGTCGACGTACCGGGCCGTGCCCGACCCGGCGACTTCCTCGCCGAGGACGTGCCACGGTTCGATCGCGTTGCGCAGCTCCAGCCGCACGTCTTCCATCTCGACCTCGCCGACGAGCGGGAACCGGAACTCGAGGAACGGTTCGAGCCACGCAATGTCGAAGTCGATGTCGTGGCGGCGGAGGTCGGCGACGACATCGTGGATGTCGGCGCGGACGTACCAGGGCAGCAGATACCGGTCGTAGAGGTCGGTGCCCCAACGCACGAGTCGACCGGAGTACGGCTCTTCCCAGAAGCGGGCGACGAGAGCTCGCACCAGCAACGATTGCACCAGCGCCATCTGCGGGTGCGGTGGCATCTCGAACGCCCGCAGTTCGAGGATGCCCAGTCGGCCCCGTTCACTGTCCGGGCTGAACAGCTTGTCGACGCAGAACTCGGAACGATGCGTGTTGCCGGTGAGGTCGACGAGCAGATGCCGGACCAGTCGGTCGACCATCCACGGTGGGACGTCGGGACCCTGACGTTCCAGCTCGGCGAACGCGATCTCCAGTTCGTAGACGGTGTCGATGCGCCCTTCGTCGACCCGTGGGGCCTGGCTCGTCGGGCCGATGAACTGGCCGGAGAACAGGTAGGACATCGACGGATGGTGCTGCCAGAACGTCACCATGCTGCGCAGGAGATCCGGGCGGCGCAGCAACGGGCTGTCGACCGGGGTGGCGCCTCCGAGGGTGACGTGATTGCCGCCGCCGGTGCCGGTGTGGTGTGCCGTCGAGCGAGAACTTCTCGGTGCCGAGCCGGGTGAGCCGGGCTTCCTCGTAGAGCGTTTCGACGACGGTGCGCATCGATCGCCACGACGAACTCGGCTGCACGTTGACCTCGATGACGCCGGGGTCCGGGGTGACGATCAGGGTGGTCAACCGCGGGTCGCGCGGCAACGGGTAGCCCTCGACGACGAGCGGGCACTCGAGTTCGTCGGCCACCGACTCGACGACGGCCAACAACTCGACGACGTCCTCGGCACGTTCGAGCGGCGGAAGGAACACCCGGACGTGGCCGTCGCTCGACTCCACCGCGATCGCTGTCGGCGGAGCATTCGTGTCGCTCGACGATGGCCGCCGGCTCCGCCGGCAGGGTCCCGGCGGGTGGAAGGTCGCCACGCTGCTCGAACGGTGAGCGCTCGAACTCGACGGGCAACGGTCACCACGTGAGCGAGTCGAGTGGAAGTCGCAGGCCGATCGGAGAGTCGCCGGGCGTCAGGTACAGCCGATCCCGGCGAAGATTCCAGGTGGTCGTGCCCCAACCCGTGCCGTCGAGCGTCGGGTGCAGCGGCATGACGAACCCGACGGGATCGGCGATCGGGCCGCCGAGGCGTTCGATCAGACGCGTCCGGGCATCCGGGTCGGTCGACGTCGTCGTCGTCGGTCACGTCGAGCGTCGGTGGATCGCCCGCCGGGAGGCGGGCCTCTCGCCACGCTTGGTCGACCGGATCTTCGTAGCGCGGCGATGACGAACGCGGGATCGATGCCGAACCGGGCGGCGATGCCATCGGCGACGAAGCCGCGCATCGTCGATGGTCGACGTTCCCGGTTTCGCCGGATCGGCGAGCAGGTCGTCACGTCGCCACAACGGTTCGCCGTCGTCACGCCACACGATGCCGAGTTGCCAGCGGGGGAGTGGTTCGCCCGGGTACCACTTGCCCTGCCCGTGCTGGATCAGCCCGCCGGTCGCGAACCGCTGGCGCAGGCGCAGCGTGAGGTCGAGCGCCAGCGCTCGCTTCGCCTCGCCGTCGGCGTCCGTGTTCCATTCGGCTCCCTCCATGTCGTCGATCGACACGAACGTCGGTTCGCCGCCCATCGTGAGGCGTACGTCGCCGGCGTCGAGGCGCTGGTCGATCTCCTCGCCGAGTTCGTCGATGCGCGCCCACTGCTCGGGGGTGTACGGCAACGTGACCCGCGGGTCCTCCCGGACGCGATGTACCACGTTGGAGAACTCGAAGGTGACCTCGGCCCGGCCGGTGGTGCCCGAGATCGGCGCCGCGGTGGAGGGATGCGGCGTGCACGCGAGCGGGATGTGTCCTTCGCCGGCGAACAGCCCCGACGTGGGGTCGAGGCCGATCCACCCCGCTCCGGGGACGTACACCTCTGCCCAGGCGTGGAGGTCGGTGAAGTCCGCCTTCGGCCCGTCGGCGCCGCTCAGCGACGGTTGGTCGGAGGTCAGCTGAACGAGGTATCCGGACGTGAACCGTGCGGCGAGCCCGAGGTGTCGCAGCGCCTCCACGAGGAGCCATCCGGTGTCCCGGCACGAACCGACGCCTCGAGCGAGCGTCTCGTCGGGGGTCTGCACCCCCGGTTCCATACGGACCGAGTACTCGATGTCGCGGTACAGCCGCTGGTTCAATCCGACGAGGAAGTCGGCGATCGGCGTGGGCGCGACCGGCACGCCGTCGCCGGACAGCCACTGCTTCAGTCGCGGCCCGATCGGAACGGCCGGCCGCAGGTACGGCTCGAGATCGAGCGCGAGTTGCGGTTCGTAGACGAACGGGAACGCCTTGGCCGATTCCTCGACGAAGAAGTCGAACGGGTTGACCACGGTCAGGTCGGCGATGAGGTCGACCGTGACGTCGAGCATCTTCGCCGGCTCCGGGAACACGAGCCTGGCCATGAAGTTGCCGAACGGATCCTGCTGCCAGTTGACGAAGTGCTCGCTCGGCGTGACGCGCAAGCTGTACGCCAGAATCGGTGTCCGGCAGTGCGGCGCGGGACGCAGCCGGATCACCTGTGGATTGATCTGAACAGCGCGGTCGAAGCGGTATGTCGTGCGATGTTCGATGCCGATGTGAATGCCCATTCGGCACGTCCTGTTGGATGGTGGCGGTGACCCGATGAGGTCACGAGCCTAGTTCTTGAGGCCCGCGTGCGCCCGGTGACGCCTCGGGGCGCGCGGTGCTCCTCGCGATCGTTACGGTCTGGGCACCGGCACAGCACTGGTGCCCCATCAGGAGGAGATGCAGTGGCGACGCTTCGCGATCACCCGTACGGCCGGTTCGTCTTCCAGGTCGACTTCGGGGCGGGCGACCCCGACAGCGTCGACGGTGGCTTCGAGGAGGTCGGTCCGATCGCGGCCAGCATCGACGTGATCGAGTACCGAGCCGGCAACGACAAGGTGAACACCGTTCACAAGTTGCCCGGTTTGCACCGCGTGCACGACGTGACGCTGAAGCGTGGCGTCATCGGGTCGACGACCCTGTTCGCATGGTTCCGGGCGGGAACGCTGGGTCAGGCCGACCGGCGCAATGTCACGATCCGGTTGCTGAACGAGGACCGGACCGACGTGGTGTTCACATGGCGGCTGGTACGAGCCTGGCCCGTGAAGTACGTGGTGGCCTCACTCTGCGCGACGTCCAGTGATGTTGCCATCGAGGAGCTCGTACTGACGTGCGAGGGCATCGACGTCGAGTGACGGCGGCTGATCGTGCCGAAAGCTGATGCACCGTCCGCCGGCGACGAGGGGCCGTACCTCGGAGCCACGTTTCGTGTGCGAATCTCCGGTACGGCATCGGCGCGTCGTGCAGCGGGGCTCCCGGTTGCACGTGTTCGATGGGGTCCATTCCCCGTGGCCCAGGGTGACGTGCCGTCGACGCCAGCGCTCGACATCGGTGACGGGTTGCCGGCCCGTCACGTGTTGCTGTGCCGCGGGGTGACCGGCGCGACCGAGCTCACCGACTGGTGGCGCATCGAGCAGGCGCCGAAGCCGGCGGCCGCCCGAACGGTGGTGGTCGAGCTCCTCGACCCGGGGTCGGGCGCTTCGTTGCTGACGTGGACGTTCCGGGAGTGTCGCGTCGTCCAGCTCTCGCACTCCCAACTCGACGCCCTCGTGGCCACCGTCCTCACCGAGTCGCTCGTGTTCGAGTACGCCCACGTCGACATCACCTGAAGGTGCGCGAACGGGCCGGGGCGGCTGCTCGCGGCCTGACCTGATCGTGCCGTCACACCGTCGACACGGCCGTCGAGACACGTCCGAGGTCGCCGTGGGCCTCGACGGCGACCGACTTCTCGATCAGCATCGCCCGGCCGACGAGCGCAGCGAACGGCGCGTCGGCGGCGTCGCGGCCGTATCCGATCCGTACCAGTCCGTTCGGCGCGGTCATCCCGGTCGGGTCGAAGAGATACCAGTCGGTGCCGATGTAGGCCTCGAAGAACCCGTGGAAGTCCTGCGGTTCGACGCCGACGCCGTAGCCGGAGACATAACGGGCGGGCACGCCGAGCGCGCGACACAACGAGATCGCGACATGGGCATAGTCGCGGCACACGCCCGCACGCTGGAGCAGCACGTCGGTCGTGCTGCTCGATGCATCGGTGGAGCCGGCGGTGTACACGAGGCTTTCGTTGACCCAGTCGCTGACGGCCTGCACCCGACCATGACCCGGCCGGTGGTCACCGAAGTGGCGCCAGGCGAATTCCCCCAGCTTGTCGGATTCGCAGTAGCGGCTGGCGTTCAGGTAGGGGAGGACATCGGCGGGGACTTCGTCGAACGGCACCTCGTCGAGGTCGGCGGGACTGGCCGTGTGGCCGTGGACATCCACCGTGGCCGTGTAGGACACATCGAGTCGCCCGGCGTCGACAGTGAGTCGAACGAGTTGGTGGGTGCCCTCGCCATACGGTGAGAGCACCCACGGCACGTCCGGGTTGATGTCGATGCGCTCCGACGTCACCTCCTGGTGCGGCGTCCTCGCCGCGGTGATCGCGAACGCGAACGACGTCGACGTTGCGACCTCGTACGACAGGTGGGAGGTGACGGTGAGTTCGGTCATGGGGAGTTCCTGTTCGGGGGTGGTGAGCAGCAGGTCTGGACCAATCGGTGGGCAGTGCATCGAGTGCGGCGCGCAGACCGTCGAGCCATGCGTCGTGCACGGTGCCGAGGTCCTCGCTGGTGTATCGCCGACTGACGAACCGGTCGCGGTCGCGCTCCAGTACGGCGACGTCGACGGGGAAGTCGACGTCGCTGGCGCTGGCTCGTGTCGCGTCGAACGCGACGTACGCGAGCGCGAGCGCTCGATCGAGCGGCGTGTCGACCGTGAGCAGCCGATCGAGGATCGGCTTGCCGGACGACGTTCGTCCGATGATGACGTACGGCGCGTCATCGGTTGCCTCGACCCAGTTGCCTTCTGGATACACGTGCATCAGCACCGGCTGGTCGTCGTCGGCGAACTGTCCGGCGAGGATCGCGTGCGAATTGAAGGTGAGTCCTCCGGCCTTCAATGCCTCCTCGTCTTCGGGTCGCACGGTGCGCAACACCTGCCCGTAGGCCGTGGCGAGCTCGTGCATCCGACGGTGCGCGGTCGCCGCCGCTCGCAACTCGTCCTCGAGCCTGGCCACCACCTTGTCGCGGATGGATCGCAGCCCGGACGTCATCACGACCGCCTCCCCGCCGCCGTCGCCGAGCATCGCCAGCTTCGACTTGGTGGAGATCTCGTTACCGCGCAGGACGCGAGTATCGGAGAGCGCGACGACCCCATCGTTCACTCGAATGCCTATACAGAACGTCACGACGACCACACTTCCACGGGGTCGGAGGCTGCCCCGTCGGCTTGCCGTCGAACCATCGTCGTCGCGGGCCGACGTGGGTGACTGAGTCCCCGGCGCCGGCGCGGGGTGTCTCGCCGCGCCGTCACCATTGTCGAACAGCCATCGGTCGAGGAGCACGAACTTCGTGACCCACAACGCTCCGAAGCAGGCGATGTTGGCCACAGATACTGCGATTGCCGATTGCCACCGCGCTTCGATCGCGGCGACGGCGGCGGTGCTGACGATCAGGCCGAGGAACGTGTAGGTCCAGAACGGAATGATTTCACGCGTGACACTGAGATTGCCCGACTTGTCCCAGACCCAGCCACGGAGAATCACGAACGCGGGGAGCGCCGACAGGCCCACGGCGAGGACGTTCGCCCAGGCAGCACCGATCGGGGTGAAGCGATAGAAACTCTGCAGGAGGGTCTGCGTGACAACGACGTTCATCGCGGACACGACACTGAACCGCCACCATCGTTGCAAGTGCGCTTGCCTCGATCCTGTCTGGCTACTCACGGCACGCTCCCGTCGGGCTCGAACCTCCTTGTCCACGGTACTGGGCCGAACGTTCGGCGATCCGTCGCGCGGGGACGGGGTGCGGGCTTGCTATACCGTGATCGGGTGGATGATTCGGCGATGTGCGCGCTCTCGGATCGCTGGTGGAACGAGGTGTGGCGTGATGGCAACCTCGCGGCCGTCGACGAGCTGTTGACGGATCCGTTCGAGCGCCACTCCGCCCCGGGCTCGTCGATCACGTCCCGTGACGAGTACAAGAAGATGCTCGCCGAGTTCCAGCGCACGCTGTGCCGGCCCGAGACGACCATCGACGACCGAGTGGTCGACGGCGATCGGGTCTGGACGAGGGCGACCAGTCGCGGGTTGAACCGGGAGACCAGCGAGAACACGGTCGTCACCTGGATGCTGGTGCAGCGAATCGCCGACGGTCGCATCGCCGAGCACTGGGCGCTCACCGTGCGCGGTGTCGACTGGACGCGTCTGATCGCACCGCCGGAATCGGTCAGCCGATTTCGATGGCGGAGACTCGGCCACGGTGGCGATACCGGGCGGCGCAGAACAGCGCCGTGATCGCCAACACGACCACACCCATCGAGGCCAGCGTGACGTTCAGCGTCAGCGAGTCGGCCATCACGCCGAGCGGGAGTGCCATCAACCCGAAGCCGCTGAATCCGAGGATCACCATGCTCTGCAGGCGTCCGTGGTACTCCAGCGCCGAGACGCGCAGCAGCAGCGCCTGCGTCGTGGTTTGAAATACCAGGCCGCTGCCCCCGATACACGCCAGCGCCAGGAGTGCGAGCGGATAGGAGTCGGCGGCGCCGAGCGCGATCAGCGAGACGCCGAAAGCGATCGCCGACCAGGCGATCGTGGCCCACGGGCGCTGACCGCTGCTGCGGGCGGCGGTGACGAGTCCCGCGACGACGGCGCCGAGTCCCGCGACGCCCGACATGACGCCGTAGCCGAGTGCGCCGACGTCGAACCGATCGTCGGCGAGGGTCGGCAGGAACGTCAGGTACGGGAACCCGATCATCACGATGCCGACGGTGACCAGCGCGATCAGACCGACCTCGTGGTTGGTGCGCACATAGTGCACGGCGTCGACGATCTCACCGAACGGTGATCGGCTGAACTCGGTTCGCCGTGGTGTTCGCGGCAGCCTCGCGACAAACGTCGCAGCGACCGCGCTGGCGATCCCGCTGGCGATGAAGACGCCGCCGACACCGAACCACGTCACACCGATGAGCACGCCGGCGAGTGCCGGAGCGAACACCCGCATCGTCTCCTGTGACGTCTGCGCGAGGACGACAGCGTTCTGCAACAGCGCGGGCGGGACGACTTCGGCGATCAGCGTGATCCGGGCGGGGAGATAGAACGCGAACGCGGCCGCCTGTACGCCACTGGCGACGAGCAGCATCCAGTACTCGATGACGTCCGCGATCACGGCGATCCCGATCAGCAGCGACGACGTCATGAGGGCGAGCACCGCCAGCAAGAGCACCAGCCGTTTCGGATACCGGTCCGCTGCCACGCCGCCGAGCGGCGTGGCGATCAGCATCGCGAGGCCGAAGACCAGCATGACCCCACCGAGACCCGCGTTGTTGCCGGTCAACTCGCGGGCCAACCACCCGCGGGCGACCGCCTGACCCATCACGCCGAAGATCACGATCGCCGCGCTGTAGAACAACAGGCGATACGCCGGCACGGACATCGCCGCCCAGCTGCTGCCAGCGTCTCGGCTCACGCCCGGAACATACGCCACCCGGGGACAGCGAAGGTGGCCTGCGGGGCGTGCGAGGCTGTGTGTCACACCGAAGGTCGTGCCGGGCATTGAAGGGGTATGGGGATGGAGGGGTGCAGCACCATGGGGGTGGGACCGTCTGCAGCTGAGGCACGGTTCACCCAGCTCTACGCCCGCTTCTACAGCCCGATTCGTGCCTACTGCAATCGGCGTGTTCCTGCCGAGGCCGGCGACGACGCGGTCGCCGAGGTGTTTCTGACGATGTGGCGCCGCATCGACGAGGTACCGGACGGCGATGCCGCGCTCGTGTGGCTGTATGGCGTTGCGTATCGGGTGGTCGGGCATCAGTGGCGCAGCGTCACTCGCCGCGGCCGTCTGCGGTCACGACTGCAAACCACCGAGTCACAGCCTGTCGATGGGCGCGGACGACAGCGGACGCGACGATGTCGACTCGCGGCGCGTGCTCGCGGCGCTCGCTCGACTCAACGAAACCGACGCCGAGGTGCTGCGCCTCGACGCCTGGGAGCAGCTGTCCGCGGTGAGTATCGCCGCCGTGCTGAAGATCGAACCCGATGCGGCCAGGCAACGGTTGCATCGCGCCCGTCGCCATCTGGCTCGTGAGTACGACACCCTGCTGTCGCCTCCCACGTCCAGTTCCGTTGCTCCGTTGGGAGGTGCTCAGTGACCACCGAAGACGAAGTGATGCGCCTGCTCCGACGAGCCGACCCTGACCGCGGTCGCGCCGACGCCCCCGCCGTCGACGGCACCGACTACCTCGCCGCGCTTCGCAGCAAGGAGTTCAACCATGACCCTCACCGCCACCGAACCCGCCCCGACGCAACCCGATGGCCGCTCACCGCTGGCCGATCATCGCGGTCGCCGCCGCCGCTGTCGTGGCGATCGTCGTCGGCGCTCTGATGGTCGCTGCTCGCGATGACAGCGCACCCAGTCCCCGCCGACACCCCCGTCGTCCCCGACGCCACGACGGCTGACGAGGAGATCGCTCGCGGCTTCCTCGACGCCTACGTCGCCAACGACGCCGACCAAGCCGTCACCTACATCACCGACGGTGCCATCGCAGCAGATGTGGGGGTCGACGGAGGAGTTCCGTGGAGAGATCGCCTGGAACGAGGCGACGGGATTCAAGATGATGATCAACGACTGCGAACCCCTCGACGATGACCCTGAAGCCGGCATCACCCTGCGCTGCGGTTTCGACTTCCACATGTTGGGCTCCGACGCCCTCGGGATCGGCCCGTACCGCGACAACTACTGGGATCTCACCATTCGCGACGGCGAGATCGTCGCTGCGGAGAACGCGTCGCCCTCATTCGGCCCGTGGAACACCGAGATGTGGCACCCCTTCCAACTCTGGATCAAGGCCGAACATCCCGACGACGTCCTGGTCTTGTACACCGACGAGATCCCAGGGCGCTCGACGGTTCACCGACGAGGCACTCCAGCTCTGGGAGCAGCGCACACAGGAGTACGGCAGGCCGAGCTGACCGAACGCGAGGCCTACGCCGCCGACGTCGCTGCGATCTGCACCGCACGAGCTCCCCAACTCGCGGAGGTCGCCGTGCCCACCGACGGGGCACTCGATCAGGTCGCCGCGGAGAACACGGCCGACGCTGCCGTCCTGCAGCAAACCTACGACGAGCTGACGGCACTCGAGGCGCCGCGATCGACCGACATGACGACGTACAAGGACTTCCGCAGCCAACTCATCCGCCTCGCTCACATCGCCGAAGATTCGGCGGAGGCGGCCACCGCCGGCGACTCCACTCGCCTCGCCGAGCTGGACACCGAGTACCACGAAGTCCGCCAAGCCATGACCAGCGGCCCGGCCGGATCCGGCCTCGAGGAGTGCCTCGCGAGCCTTCCGAGCTGAACCGGCGATCTCGAGATTGGCGGTTCGGTACGAGTTCTAGGCTCGCCAGATGGCTCTCAGACTCGACATCGACGACACCCTCGACCGACTGGTCACGCACGGCGCGCAGCTCGTCAGCAGTGACGTGGTCCAGTACGAGAACGCGTACCGGCCCTGCTACGTCCGCGGGCCCGAGGGCATTCTCATCGGGCCCGCCCAAGAACTCAACTGAGTCTGCACGATGGAGAACACCCGCTTCACGACCAAGGCACTCGACCCGTCAACGTGGGATGCGTTCGCGGCCTTGGTGGAAGCCAACGGCGGCATCTTCGGCGGCTGCTGGTGCATGGGCTTCCATCCCGAGGAATCCACCCACCTCGACGCCCCGCAGCCGCACCGGGAGCAGAAGCTCGACCGCGTCCGGGCCGGAACTGCGCACGCGGCGCTCGTCTTCGACGGCGACGACTGCGTCGGCTGGTGCCAGTTCGGGCCGCCCCACGAGGTACCGCGCATCAAGAACCGCAAGGAGTACGAGAAGGAGCTGGCCGAGCTGCCCGACTGGCGGATCGCCTGCTGCTACGTCGGCAAGGGTCATCGCCGCCAAGGAGTCGCGGCCGCCGCGCTCGCCGGCGCGCTCGAACTGATCGCCGGTCTCGGCGGTGGCACGGTCGAGGGCTACCCGGAACCCGCCGGCGACGTGCCGGCCGGCTTCCTCTACCACGGTGTGCTCTCCACCTTCGAAAACGCGGGGTTCCGCCCGGACCGCAAGATCGGCAAGCACCGCTGGGTCGTCACCACCCAGGTGGCGCCGGCCTGACGAAGGCCACACCACCGGCCTCGAATCCCGCAATCGACCACATCCGACCGTCCCGGCTCGCTGCCGGCTACGGGTTGGCGCGGCCTCCGTCGCAGCTCTCGTGGTACTCACCGAATGCGCTGAGATATTGGTCCCACTCATCCGGGGTGAGATTCCGACCCGCGAGTGTGCACGCCGCGTCCAACCAGTGCTGCGGATCGAGATCCCACAACACGATGCCAGGGGCGCCGTACGGGACGGCGAGCTCCTTGCCGTCAGGCCGCAGCGAGAAGTAGTTGATCGACCCGTCGACGTCGGCGATGCCGTCGCCGAGCTCCGTTCGGCTCGGAACGTCGTAGATCGAGATTCCGGAGCTTTCGTTCGAGGCGGCGAAGCAGCGTCCCATCGGCGCTCAGTCGCATGAGTTCGGCGTACCCGTGGAGACCCGGCAATTCATCGAGCTATCTCGAGCGTGTCCGGGTCGAAGACGTACAGACGGCCGTCGATCGTACTGCCGACTGCGACACCGTTCGGGCTGACGATGCTCATCATGAACGGTTGCGGGTCGACGTCGAGTCGGGTCCCCGTGGCAAGGTCGTAGAGGGAGGTCACTCCGCTGAATTGGCTGATCACGAGCTTCGTCCCGTCCGGCGTTGCATGCACGGTCGTGATCCCGTTGCCTGTCGTCGCTGGCACCTCGATGGTCGGGCCGATCTTGTTGCCGAGCTGGTCGAACACCTTGATGTGGTCTCCCCAGGCGTGGTACATGCGTTGATGTGCGGCGTCGTCCCAGGGGTAGGGCGGCCACGCCAAGCCCTCGAAGTCGATCGGTTCACCAGGGATGCGTTCCCGCGTGGTGGTGTCGTACAAGCCACCTGTTCCGTCGCGAGAACGCGGACCAGTGACGATCGGGAGCAGCAGCCCACGTTCCGACGAAGATTCCGTCGAGGGGATCGGTCATCTGTCCCGTCACCGGATCCCAGATCGACGGGTCGAAGAGGTTGGTGCTCGTTGCAGTCAGGTGCGTGCCAGTCGTGTTGTACCCCCATGTCGCGATCGAACCACCTTCGCTCGCGATCACACGCTGGATCGGGCCGCTCCCGTCCAGCTTCCACACCGCGATCGAATCGTCGGTGAGACTCGATGCGAGCAGTTCGCTCTGGTCGACCGTGAGCGCGAGCGGCCCGGTCACACCGGTCTGCCGATCGAAGGATCGCTGCGTCCGCACCCCGGTCGAAACACTCTGTTCGGCGACCGACCCGAAGTCGTCCGCGCAGTAGAGATTGTCGGCGTCCGCGGCGACGACGACATCCCGACAGGGAGCAAGAAGGTCGGTCGGTTGGCCCGTGCTGGCTCCGAGGACCAAGTTCTCCGATCCACTCCTGTTCGTCCATGTCGTGGTCCCGGTCTGGAGGTCGATGCGAGACACCGCGCCGCTCCCGAAGGTGATCAGGTATCTGCCGTCGTCGGACTCGCCGAAGCGCAGTCCGTACTCGGTGCTCCATGCGGGTGCGACGAAGCGTCGTGCTGCACCGAGAGTTCTCCGTCAGCGACGGCGCGGGGATCCATCGACATCACCTCGCCGCTCGGAACCCCCACGTAGAGCGTGTCGTCATGTCGAACAGGACCGACGCCGTGTGCGCCGGGATCGGCCAGCCATCCGGTGGTGGAAGCAGTGCGGTGCCGATCGTCGAGCCGTCAGCCGTGTCGAACACGAGCACCCGCCCTTCCGCACCGCCGCCGATCGCGAGCAAGGAACCGTCCGTGTTCACGCTGGCGTCGCCGAAGCCCTCGAATCGCAGCGGCACGACCGGGGCGGCCACATCTCGTGCGAACGGAACGGTCACCGGCGGCGCCAGCGGCTGTCCCGACGAGACGTCGTAGGCGCGCCATGTCAACGTGTCCTCACCCTGCACCGCCAGGACCGCGACCTGGCCGTCGCCGCTCAGGCGGAGGAACGTTCGCGTCGTTCACGATGTTCTCACCCGGATCGACCGGATCGACCGGATCGAGGGTCTGCAGGATCGAGCCCGACGCAATGTCGAAGCGCACGAGCCGCCCGCCGTCGAGCGCAGCGAGCGCGTCGGTGCCGTCGGCGAGTGGCACGATTCCGAGCACCGAATCTGCTCCGTCGAGGTGTCGGTAGCCGAGGAAGCCGACGTTGCGCGTGAACGTCGAGAACAGGGCCGACCGTGACCGTTCAGGATCGATGCGGTACGCCTCGATCGCGAGCAGTGCCGCGAGATCCTGACGGTTGCCACGTTCGAGAATCGACGTGTTCGTGAGGTTCACGAAGGCGGTGTCCGCCTCAGCCGCAGTCGCTTGCTCGGCCGCGTCCTCGGCGGCCGAGCGCTGCTCGTCAGCGACCGCACGTTGTGTGTCTGCGTCGACCGATTGCTCGGCCGCCAACGCAGCCTGCGTCTGCGCCTCGGCGGCTTGGTCGTCGGCCCGGTTGCTCTGCACGACGGCGATGAGGCCTGCGATCAGCGCCAGGATCGTGACCACGCCGAGCCCGACGAGCGAGCGGCGGAGGCGGCGGTTCTGTCGTTCTCTCGTGCGGGTCCGTTCCTCGGCGGCGATCCGCTCGGCATCGACGAGACGCGCCGACGCGTCCAGGAACGCGGCCTCGTCGGGCGTCAGTGAATCGGTGCGGTCGACCACGAGTTCGCTCGTCACCGCGAGTCGCGCGCCGCGATAGAGATCGGCCTCGTCGCGGCCGCTCGACTCCCAGAGGCGGGTAGCACTCGCCAGCGCGCGTAACTCGCGCACCCAGTCGCGGTCCTCGTCGAGCCACTCGCGCAGTCGGGGCCATCCACGCAGCAGTGCCTCGTGGGCGATCTCGATGGTGGGTTCGCGTGACTCGCGGTCGCGATCCACGGTCAGGAGGCGGCGGTCGACGAGGGCGTTGACCACGTGGTCGTCGACGCCGACCAACTCGCTCTGGCGGGCACGTTCGGCGGGTGTCCTCGGCACCGTCGCCGGCTGTCACGAGGCGGGCGAAGAGCCGTCGTACCGCCAATTGGTCCGGCGGCGAGAAGTTGGCGTACAGCGACTCGGCCTGATGGGCGACGGAGCCGGACAGGCCGCCGATCTGGTCGTACACCTCGGTGGTGATCGTGGCGCCTGACCGGCGGTCGAAGAGTTCGGCGAGCGCGAACTGCAACAGTGGCAGCGACCCGGGTTGGTCGAGCGCCTCGGTGACCATTCGCCCGACGAGGCCGCTCTCGAAACGGACGCCGATCCGCTCCGCAGGCTCGCTGATCGCGCTGTGCAGCTCGGTGGCCTGCATGGGTGTGATGCCGAACGTGGCCCGCGCCACCAGCGGCCCGAGTGACGGATCGCGCAGCGGCCGGTCGAACCAGTCCGCACGAACCGTCGCGACCACGCGAGCGCACGACGGACGACCGGTGGAGTTCGACCAACGACGCGGCGAACAGTGCGCGTTCGTCATCACTCGGTCGTCGTCCACAGTTCCTCGAGCTGATCGATCACGATCACGAGGCCGTCATCGGCGGCGAGCGCATCAACGGCTGCCACCAAGCCGCCCGGTCGCCGCAACGAGGTCCGGGGTGAGCTCGTGGGCCTGATCGACGGTCGCAAGGTCGATCAACGCCGCGGAGAGGGCGTCGAAGGGATCCGCTCCCGGCGTGAAACGACCGACCAGGAATCCGCCCTGCTTCAGTTCGGGCACGAGCCCGGCGAGGACGAGCGAGCTCTTTCCCGAACCGGATGGTCCGACGACTGCCGTGAAGCGCTGCTCGGTCACCAGTTGGTGGAGTTCGTCGACGAGTTGGTCTCGGCCGAAGAAGTCCGCCGCATCCGCCTCCCCGAACGGACGGAGACCCTTGAACGGGTTGACCACCAGACCGCTCATCGTCAGTGCCGTCGCGCCGAGCCGCTGCGCCGCGACAGCCCGTCGATCGGTGCACTCCGGCGGTGAGGTGGTCGTCGTCAGGCTGACGGAGAGGGCCGTACTGCCATGAGGCCACGAACTCAGCAACGGTCGGGTAACGGTCATCCGGATGCACTGCCGAAGCTCGCGTCAACACCTCCTCGACTCGAGCGGGAACGTCCGGGCGCAGCAGCCTGACGGGCGCCAACGGCGATTCGAGCTTGGCCTTGATCACCTCGGCAGCAGTCGCACCTTCGAACGGAGGTTGGCCGGTCAACAACTCCCAGATGGTCGCGGCGAGCGCGTACTGATCCGCCCGGGCATCGGCCGACCCGTCGCGTGCCTGCTCGGGACTCGCATACATCGGCGAGCCAGCTGACCGCCGGCCGTACGAGGCGAGGCGACGCACCTGGCGACGCGTCGTTGGCCACCGCGGCGGTGGCGATGCCGAAATCGGTGAGATAGGCCTCGCCCTCGTCGTCGAAGAGGATGTTGGCCGGCTTGACATCGCGGTGGATCACGCCGGCCGCGTGCGCGGAGCCGAGCGCGCCGCCGATCTGTTCCACGAGTCGAGTCACGCGCGCGAGGTCGAACGGCCCGGTCCCGACCATCGCTTGCTCGGCGGTACCGCCGCGCAGCAGTCGGAACACGAGGTACGCACCACCCGGCTCACGCCAGAAGTCGTACAGCGGGACGATGTGCGGATGTTCCAGCCGGGCGACCATCCTGGCCTCGGCCTCGAAGCGGTGGATGAACGTCCGGTCGTCGGCGAGTTCCCGTTTCGACCACCTTGACCGCCACATCCCGCGCCACATGCGGTTGGGTCGCCCGGTAGACCGTGCCGAACGAACCTTCGCCGATCACGTCGCGCAGGACGTAGCCACGCAACGTCCGTCCGACCGAGTCGGCCGGGATGGACAGCTGGCCCGATGCCGCGATCGACCGATCGAGCGCGATCAGCTCGTCGGACGGATCGAGACCGGTGCGTTCGATCAACTCATTGCGATGCTGTTGGAACGCGCGCAGCGCTTCGTCGGTCCGACCCGATGCCTGGAGGCCGCGCATCAGCCGCTCGACGAACGGGCCGCGCAGCGGATGAGCCGCGACCAACGCCTGCACCTCCGACAACGCTCGCGCATCCCAACCCCCGGCCGACAGTGCGTCGATGCGGTCGGCAGAGCGCCGCGAGGTGAAGCTCGTCGAGGCGACTCACCGCGGGCAGGGCCCACCACTCACCGTGCAGGTCACCGAACACTGGCCCGCGCCACAGAGCGAGCGCCTCGTCGAGAACGTCGATCGCCCGCTCCGGGGGCAGGTTCCTCGCCCCGTCGACCAGGGCCACGAAACGCAGCGCGTCGACGCTCGCCGACGAGATGTCGAGCTGGTAGCCCGCGGCGCTCGTCGTGACCCAACCGTCGCCGAGCGCGCTACGGAGGCGTGACACGTAGGAGATCGCGGTTCGCCTGGCATTCTCCGGTGCCTGACCGTCGGGCCACAGCACCTCGAGCAGCCGGTCGTACGTCAGCGTCGTTCCGGGGTCGCTGAGCAACACGGCCAACACCTTGCGTTGCTGTGGCCCGCCCGAGCGAGACCTGGCCCCCGTCGTCGACGACCTCGACCGCGCCGAGCATCTTGAACTCCACCACCGAACGATACGCAAGCGGTGGCTGTGGCTCGGCTACAACGCTGCCCACGGCCCTCCCTACCACCGCACCGGATGGACCAGATGTGAACCCCCCAGGCCCTTCAGGTCCACCGCACGGCTGGCGCCGAACTGTACATCACCGCGGGGTTCGACGATTTCGCGCACGAGCGAACTCACGAGCACTTCGCCACCCTGTGCCTGTGTCGACACGCGTGCCGCCATGATCACGTGGCGGCCATAGATGTCTCCGTCGTCGCCGAGGATCACCTCGCCGGTGTGGATGCCGGTTCGTACCCGAACCGCCTCGAGCGGCTGTGCTGTCTCCGTGCGCGTCCAACGCGCGCTGCACGTCCACCATGCAGGCGATCGCGCTCCGGGCACTCCTGAAGGTGAGCATGAAGCCGTCACCTTGCGCCTTCACCTCGGTTCCACGGTGGCGAGCCACCATTCGCCGCACGATGGTGTTGTGCGTGTCGAGCACCTGCATCCACGCCGAATCCCCGAGTTCCACCGCGCGCATCGTCGACCCCTCGATGTCCGAGAACACGACAGTCACCGTGCCGACATCGGCCTCGATCGGCGGCCGCAACGGATCGTTCATCACCGCGTCGGCGACGATGTCGATCGACGTCGCGCGCAAACTGTGGATCGCCGAATCAGCTCCCGACGTCGCGCACGTGTCTGCTTCGGCGGCGTCACTCTCAGCCGAACCCTCCGCCACCAGGCGTGAGCCTGCACGCACCGAACCTGACGACATCTCCGCTTCGCAGGAGGTGATTCGGTTCGAGTGCGCCATCACCGAGCGTCGATCCGTTCGTGGTGCCGAGATCGGTGATCCGAACGGTGTTCCCGTGAGCAACTGCCAACAGGTGCTTCCGTGAAATCGCGAGATCGGTCAGCACGATGCCCGAACACTCCCGTCCGATCTCCACAGGGTGCACCACGACGACGAGCAGTGGCTGTCGCCCCGGTTCCTCGATCATGATGATCGGAGCGTGTCGAGCGTGCTCGGATGGCGAAGTCATGGTGTGATGCTCGTCCCGGGTAGCTGCAGGACGGCTGCAAACGAGTCGTGCACGCCGCCCGAGCGCTCTATGGCGTGAACGCCGCGTCGAGTACCGCCGTGTCGAAGTACTCGGCGTAGTACGTGACCTTGCCATTCCGGGTGTGGATCTCGGTGATGTAGGTCTGGTCGTACGGCTTGCCGGTGAACGTGACGACGGCGTGGCCCCGGTACTTCGCGATCAACGCCTCGGGGTCATCCAGGAACTCGAGGACGGGATCGGTGAACGTCAATCCCGGGAGCACGGCGAGCAGGGGGCCGACGGCCGCGTCGAAGCTGGCGAAGTCGGTGTATCGGCTTCCCAGGAAGGGAAACTCGATGGCCCCGTCGCGGGCGATGAAGTCCCAGATCGCCGACGTCGATCCGGACTCGATGGCACGGAAGAATCGTCGGACGAGTCGTTCGGTCGACCGCTGTTTGCTCGATTGTCCTGAAGGCCCACCAGTGCGGCTGGATCCGATCGCCGCTGCCGCGATGCCGGCGCCGCCCAACTGCAGGAATGAGCGCCGACCGTGCGCCTGTTCGAGGTTCGAAGTCATGAGCAGAACGGTCATCCCTCTCGGCTGCAGAACGGCTGCAAGGTGATCACCATCGGCGAAGGCCAGAGAAGGACGCCACGCCGTCTTGACGAAGTGGACGTCCTTTCAGCGCTCCTCGGTTTCTTCCGTATGGTGAAATATCTCGCATAATGCGGTAATTCCGACTAGACAGATCGGAATAGTCGGGTTACTCTCCGTCGTGTGCAAATCGAGCGATCGCAGCGGCGAACCTGTACGTCCGGCGCCACGCCTGCGGTGGCTCGCACCGGTGCCGTTGCCGGGAGTCAGCGAGCCGTGGCTCCGTGAAGTTTCTCGGCCTCTCCCTGATCAATCACACGCCGGATCCCCTCACGGGTCACCTGTCGTCGACGACAGAGCGATTCCGCGAGGTGGTCGACAGCGCTGTGCTGTTCGAGCAACTCGGGTTCGACGGGTTCGGAGTCGGTGAGCGCCACCATCGGCCGTTCATCTCCACGTCGCCGCCGGTCGTGCTCGCCCACATCGCCGCGCTGACCAGCGAGATCCGCCTGTTCAGCGCCGTGACCCTCCTGTCGATCCTCGATCCAGTGCGCGTCGCCGAGGACTACGCCACCCTCGACCACCTCTCCAACGGTCGCCTCGAGGTGATCATCGGCAAGGGCAACGGCCCCGAGCAGGCGGAGCTGTTCGGCCTCACGCGGGAACAGCAGTGGGAGACGACCAACGAGAACTACCGGCTGTTGCGTCGCCTGTGGACCGAGGAGCGGGTGACCTGGAACGGACCGCGCCGACCGCCGTTGCAGGATGCGATCACGCTGCCGCGTCCGTTGCAACGCCCACCGCGGATCTGGCACGGCAGCGCAACGTCGGAGCAGTCGGTCGACCTCGCCGCCGAGTTCGGTGATCCGCTGTTCTCGGCCAACGTGACCAACCCGGTCGAGCCGTATGCCGAGCTGGTGCGCTACTACCGCGAGCGCTGGGAACATTGGGGCCACGACCCCGCCGACGCCTACGTCGGCGCCGGGACGGCCGCCTACTACAGCACAGCCGCGTTCGCAGGACGCGCTCGACACCTATCGGCCGATCTTCGAGGCGCGCTCGGCGATGTTGGCCCAGTCCGGGCTCGACCCCGTGTTCGCGAATGTCGAGGACTTCGCCGAGCGTTCATCGGCGCTGCTCGGCAGTCCACAGCAGATCATCGACAAGGTCCACCGCTACCACACCCAGCTCGGTCACTCGGCGATGTTCATCGAGTCCGACTCCAACGGACTGACCCCGGCCCAGCATCGCGACAGCTTGGATCGCTTCGCCGGCGAGATCGCCCCGGTACTGCGCCGAGCACTGCCCGATCCGCCATGGCCACAACGCGCAGGAGATCCGGCGGGAACCGCGGCGACGGGGCGGCGCGACGTCGCCGGGGTGGCACGGTGAGCCCCACCGCTCCCGCCGCCTCGGCGGACGTCCGCCGCTACGCGCTGGGTCGCGCCGGCCAAGCGGTGTTCGTGTTGTGGGCCGCCTTCACCGTGTCGTTCCTGATCATGTACGCCCTGCCCAGCGATCCGGCGCAGCTGATCGCCGGCAGCGACAACAACGTCACGCCCGAG
The DNA here is from genome assembly GCA_963801795.1 of Ilumatobacteraceae bacterium. Lineage (GTDB taxonomy): Bacteria > Actinomycetota > Acidimicrobiia > Acidimicrobiales > Ilumatobacteraceae > Sva-07. Next base: position 37,486 of record CAWDFZ010000007.1, on the reverse strand, counting down.
CAGCTCGAGGCACTGCGTCACGAGTACGGGCTCGACCGACCGCTCGTGGTGCAGTACGTCGACCAGCTCGGCGACGCCGTGCGTGGCGACCTCGGCCGCTCGCTGCGCAGCGGACGCGAGGTGACCACGTTGATCAGTGAGGCGGTCCCGGCCACCGCGCAGGTCGCGGGCCTCGCGTTCTTGTTGGCGCTGTTCGGTGGTGCGACGGTGGCGATCGTCGCCACGGCGACCCGCAACCGGACTCTGGCCAACGGTCTGCTCTCGCTGCCCCCGTTGGGGGTGGCCATCCCGACGCTTCTGGCTCGGGCTGCTGTTGTTGCAGCAGTTCTCGTTCAACTGGGAGTGGTTCCCGGCGATCGGCAACGAGGGTTGGCGCAGCGTGATTCTCCCGGCGATCACCCTTGCCATACCGACCGGCGCACTGATCGCCCAGGTGCTCGCCAAGAGCCTGCACCGCACGTTGCGCGAGCCCTACATCGACACCGCTCGAGCCAAGGGTGCGAGCCGGCGACGAGTCCACCTGCGCCATGCCGTGCGCAACGCTTCGCTGCCGGCGCTGACGATGGCCGGGATCATCGTCGGCAACCTGTTGTCGGGAGCAGTGGTGATCGAAACGGTGTTCTCTCGCTCCGGGCTGGGCCGCGTCACCTCGGCGGCGGTCGCCGACCAGGACATCCGGGTCGTGCAAGGACTCGTGCTCTTCGGCGCTGCTGGTGTTCGTCACCGTCAACCTTGCCGTCGACCTGCTCTACCCGATCCTCGACCCGCGCATCGTGCGCAGCCAGCGCCGCACCCGACCGGTGGTGTCGCCGGCATGACGCAAGTCGACATCGCCCACACGCTCGAGCAGCTCGAACCCGACCGCCCCGCGAGTGCTGCGTCTGCGAAGCACGTCGACCTGCCGGTGAGTCGCCGGTCGAGATCCTGGCGCGTGCCCTCCGCTGCTCGAATCGTTCGGTATCCGGGGCTGTTGTTGTGCGTCGGCTGGGTCGCCTTGGTCGTCGTCGCGGCCTTCGCCCCCGAAGTGATCACGTCGGCACGGGCCGTTGGAGACCGAGACGCAGGCCAAGCTGCAGGCGCCGTCGTGGAACCATCTGTTCGGCACCGACCAGCTCGGCCGCGACCTGTTCGCCCGCACCGTGCACGGCAGCGCCCTCACCTTGCGCACGGCGTTGCTGGCGGTTGCCGTCGGCCTCGTCGTCGGAGGGTTGATCGGCCTGGTCGCCGGGTTCGTCCGCGGCTGGCCCGACGACGTCCTGATGCGTTGTGTCGACGTCATCCTGTCGATCCCGAGCCTGCTGCTCGTCGCTGGCCCTGATCACCGTGCTCGGCTTCGGGGCGTTCAACGTCGGTCTCGCGGTCGGCCTGGCCAACATCGCCGCGTGCGCCCGGATCATGCGCTCGGAGGTGCTGCGTGTCCGCCAGAGCGTGTTCGTCGAAGCCGCCCAGACCGGTGGTGCGAGCTGGTTGCGGGTGCTCCTCCGGCACGTGCTGCCGAACTCCGCCGGCCCGGTCCTCGTGCTGGCGACCCTGGAGTTCGGCGTCGCCATCCTCACCGTCTCGGCGTTGAGCTTCCTCGGCTACGGCACCCAACCGCCGACCCCGGAGTGGGGTTCCCTCGTGGCGTCCGGACGCGACTTCATGGCCAGCGCGTGGTGGCTGACGACGCTGCCCGGACTGACCGTCGCCGTGACCGTGTTGGCGGCGAACCGGATCGCCCACGCCCTCGACCAGCGATACGCACCATGAGCGAGCACGCCGAAACGACCGTTGCGTCGGCGCCGCTGCTCACGATCGAGCGATTGGCAGTCGACTACCGCCACCGCAACGGGCTCGTTGCCGCCGTCCGCGGCGTCGACCTCGAACTGCGAGTGGGTGAGACGCTGGCGCTCGTCGGCGAGTCCGGCTCGGGCAAGTCGACCACCGCCCACGCCGTCGCCGGCCTGCTGGCGCCCGCCGCGCGAATCACCGGCGGCCGGATCGTGTTCGACGGCATCGATCTGCTCGGCATCGGCGAGCGCCGGCTGCAGGCCCTGCGCGGTCGCGACATCGGGTTCATCCCTCAGGACCCCACCGTGTCGCTGAACCCGGTCAAGCGGATCGGCGACCAGGTCGCCGAGGTCTTCACGATCCACGGCCTCGCCGATCGGCGCACTGCTCGCATCGCCGCGGTCGACGCGCTGGCGGAAGCCGGACTCGACCCGACACGCGCCGATCAATACCCGCACGAGCTCTCGGGCGGAATGCGGCAACGGGTGCTGATCGCGATCGCCGTCGCCGCGCGGCCGCGGCTCGTCATCGCCGACGAACCGACCAGCGCACTCGACGTCACCGTGCAGCGCCGGATCCTCGACCACATCACGCACCTCACCCAGTCCACGGGCGCAGCGGTGCTGTTCATCACCCACGACCTCGGCATCGCTGCCGAGCGGGCGGATCGCGTCGCCGTGATGCACGACGGCCTGCATCGTCGAGCACGGCGGGACCGAACAGATCCTCGGCGATCCACAAGCCGCCTACACCAGGGCGCTGATCGCCGCCGCTCCGAGCCTGGGCGGTAGCCGCCAGACGATCCTCGCCAGGGTGAGCGCTTCTCGCTCCCGCGACGACGGGGGAGCAGTGCCGAGGGGCGATCGAGGGCAGGATGACCTCCTGACGGCGGTCCATCTGGTCAAGGACTTTCCGCTCGCCGGCGGCACGGTCCGCGCCGTCGACGATGTCAGCTTCAGCCTGGCTCGCGGCCGAACCCTGGCGCTCGTCGGCGAGTCCGGATCGGGGAAGACGACCACCGCCCGACTGTTGCTGGGCCTCGTCGATCCGACGGCGGGGCGCGTCGTGTTCGACGGCGAGGACGTCACCGCCTGGCGCGGCCGACGGCGACGTCCGCTGCGCCGCCGGATCCAGCTCGTCTACCAGAACCCGTATGCCTCGCTCAACCCCCGGCTGACGATCGAGCAGGTGATCTGCGACCCGCTCGTGTCACTCGGGATCGGAAGCCGACGCGAGCGGCGCGCCCGCGCCGCCGAACTCGTCGACCGTGTCGCGCTGCCGTCCTCGGTGCTCGGTCGCAAGCCCGGCGAGCTGTCCGGCGGGCAACGCCAACGCGTCGCCATCGCCCGCGCCCTGTCGGTCGAACCCGAAGTGGTCGTCTGCGACGAACCCGTGTCGGCACTCGACGTCTCCGTGCAGGCCCAGATCCTCGAGCTGCTGATCGAGCTGCAACGCGACCTCGGAGTCAGCTACCTGTTCATCTCGCACGACCTCGCCGTCGTGCGCCAGATCGCCCACGACGTCGGCGTGATGCGCAACGGCGAACTCGTCGAGCACGGACCGATCGACCGTGTCTTCGACGAACCCGAGCATCCCTACACCAACGAGTTGCTCGCCTCGATCCCCACCCCCCGCCGGCGCACCCTCGAGTCGGCGTGAAACCAACCAGCCAGGAGAACCCGTGAACACCAAACCCCTCCGCCGCTCGACGAGTCGTCACCGGCGCCTTGCTGTCCTCACGCTGGCCGGCGCGCTTGCGTTGGTCGCCTGCGGCAGCGACGACGACAGCAGCAGCGCCGAACCGTCCGCCACCGATCCATCGGCGTCCGCCCCGACCGCCACCGAAGCGACCGAGGCGACAGCCACACCGCCGGCGAGTGAACCGGACAGCACCGACGCCGCACCGTCGACCGACCCGGCCGACGCGGTGCAGACCGGCGGAACGCTCACGTTCGCATTGCCCACCGACCCGCTGAGCGTGCAGCCACGCGGCGGCGGCGCCGGCAACGACCAGCTCTACGTCGCGCGTCAGATCTTCGACTCGTTGCTCGAGCAGGATCCGGAAACCGGTGGATTGATCCCGTGGCTGGCGGAGTCGTGGGACGTCAACGACGACGCCACCGAGTTCACCTTCCACCTCCGCGACGACGTGACGTTCTCCGACGGCACGCCGCTGACCGCGCAGATCGTGAAGGACAACTTCGACGACGTGATCGCCTCGGGCGCCAAGGCGACATGGGTGATCGCCTTCTTCGCCGGCTACGAGGCATCGACCGTCGTCGACGACCACACCGTGACGGTCACGTTCAGCCAACCGAACGCGCCGTTCCCGCAGGCGGTCGCCACATCGGGGATGGGCATCGTCGGACCGGCCACGCTGGCGGTTCCGTTCGAGGACCGGGCGACCGGCAACCTGGTCGGCACCGGCCCGTTCGTGCTCGAGTCCTACACCGCCGGCTCCGAGATCGTGCTCACCAAGCGCGAGGGCTACGCGTGGGCGCCCGGCGACCGGTCCAACACGGGTGACGCCTACCTCGATCGAGATCGTGTGGCAGATCGTTCCGGAAGCCGGGGTTCGCACCGGCAGCCTCCAATCCGGCCAGGTCGCCGGGATCGGCGGTGTGCCACCGCAGGACATCGAGACGTTGCGCAACGACGGCTTCCAGCTCGTGTCCCGTCCGAACCCCGGCATCACGTTCGGGCTGAGCGCCGTCGCCGATCATGCGCCGCTCGATGACGCGCTCGTGCGTCAAGCGATCGCCGCTGGGATCGACACCACCGACGTGCGAGACACCGTCCTCAGCGCCGACTTCGCCGTGGCGACCAGCGTGCTCTCGCAGACCACCCCCGGGCAGGTCGCCGTCGACGAGCTCATCGCTTACGACCCCGACGCCGCGGGCGCACTGCTGGATCAGGCCGGCTGGACCCTCGGTAGCGACGGCGTCCGCGAGAAGGACGGCAGAAGCTCCACATCGTGCTCGGCTGGTCGACCAACTTCGGTCCGAACCAGGCCGCCTTGGAGCTGATCCAGGCCCAGCTCGCTGAGATCGGTGTCGAGATCGAGCTGAAGAGCACTGTCGGCCCCGAGTTCATCGAAGCCCTCAACGCCGGCGCATTCGACCTCGTCTGGGGCAATCTCAGCCGAGCCGACGGAGACGTGCTGCGCACCAGCTTCTCCACCGCCGGCAACGAACTACTACCGGATCGACGACCCGGACCTCGAAGCCCTCTTGCAGGAGCAGGTCGCGATCGGCGACCCCGCCGCCCGCGACGAGGTCCTCGCCGAGGCCCAGTCCCGCATCGTCGAGCAGGCCCACCAGATCCCCGTGTTCGAACTGACCACGGTGCTCGCCTTCGCCGACGACGTGCACGGCGTACGGCTCGGCGCCGACTCCCGCATCGACCAACTCACCGACGCCTGGGTGGCGTCCTGACCCTCAGGAGGAACATCTCATGACCATCACGACCACTTCTGTCGAGCACTCCTATCAGGTGCGGCACACGACCCCGCGGCTCGGCGCCGAGTTCATCGGGCTCGACCTCGCGGCGGGCGTCGACGACGCCACAGCCGCTGCACTGCGTGACGCGTTCCACACCCGCAAGGTGCTCGTCTTTCGGGACCAGAACCTGACACCCGATCAACACGTCGCCGCGGTGTCGATCTTCGCCGAGCCGTTCGACCATCCGACCGCAGTTCGTCACGCCGACAACCACCTGGTGTATCCGTACGACGCGCAGCGCCACGGCAAGGCCAGCACCTGGCACATCGGCGGACTGTGGCGCGAGCCCGTGTTCCGGATCGAGTCGCTGGTGTACGAGACCGTGCCCGACACCGGCGGCGACACCCTCTGGGCAGATCTTCAGGCCGCCTACGACGACCTGTCCCCGGCGTTCCAGCAACTCCTCGAAGGCGTCAGCGCCGTCTACGACGCCAACCCTGTCAACTATGCACAGGGGGCGGACCGGACCCCGGCGGCATCGACGGTCGCCCATCCGCTGGTGCGCACCGATCCCGACACCGGCCGCAAGGGCTTGTTCCTGAGCACGTCGGCGATCGGCGTCACCGGCATCAGCACAGGAGAAGGGGACGCGGTGCTCCAGTACCTCTTCCGCCATGCCTCTTCGCCGAAGTACTCGGTCCGCTACAGCTGGGGTCCCGGTGACTTCGCTCTCTGGGACAACCAGGCCACATGGCACTACGCCGTCGACGACTACGGCACGGCACCACGCACGTACCGCAAGGTCATCGGCGTCGACTCCCAGCCGATCACCGAGCCGCGCGGCGACGCGACCGGAACACCTGAGGACCTTCTGTGACCGACGCACCCGTGGATGCCCAGCGCGCCCTGAGCGACAGCGCTGCACGCCAACTCGCCAACGCGACCAAGACCCGCGCCCAACTGCGAGACGATCAGCCCGCGATGGCTGACCCGGCTCCTGCACTGGGTTCCGGTCGAGGCCGGCATCTACCGCCGCAACCGCGTGCCGAACCCCGGCGATGTCGAGGTGGCCTGCCTGCCGCGCAACGAATCGGACCTGCCGCTGACGTATGTCGACTACGAAGATCCGGCCCGGGAGTACTTCCTGAGCGCCGTCTCCACCGTGCTCGACGTCCACACCCGGGTCTCGGATCTGTACTCCAGTCCGTACGACCAGATCGAAGAGCAGCTCCGGCTGATCATCGAGGTGATCAAGGAGCGCCAGGAGAGCGAGCTGATCAACAACCCCGAGTACGGGCTGTTGAACAGCGTGGTCGACCGCGCAGCGAATCACCACGCGCAGCGGGGCACCGACGCCGGACGATCTCGACGAGCTGTTGACCAAGGTGTGGAAGGAGCCGGCGTTCTTCCTCGCCCACCCACTGGGCATCGCCGCGTTCGGTCGCGAGTGCACCCGCCGCGGCGTACCGCCGCCGACGACCAACCTGTTCGGCTCGCCGTTCCTCACGTGGCGCGGCGTGCCGCTCGTCCCGTCGGACAAGGTGCCGATCGAAGACGGCGTGTCCAAGTTCCTCCTGCTGCGCGTCGGCGAGCCCCGCCAGGGTGTCGTCGGGCTGTTCCAGCCGGGCCTCGAGGGCGAGCGCAGCCCTGGGCTGTCGGTGCGGTTCATGGGCATCGGCCGCAACGCGATCGCGTCGTACCTGATCTCGCTGTACTGCTCGCTGTCGGTGCTCGTCGACGACGCGCTCGCCGTGCTCGACGGCGTCGAGGTCGGTAAGTACCACGACTACAGCGACACGTACGCGCAGTAGCCGATGGGTCCGCTCGACACCGAGACGCTGACCCGGCTGGCGAACCAGATCCTGGTCGACAGCCTCGGCCCTCCGACGCCGGAGGGCTCGTCACCGGCCAGTTCGCCACCGCCGTCAGCGGCCCCGCTCGGGCCGCATGCCGCCTGACGTCGGCGTCCCACCCGCCCGGTCGTCGGTGCGAGCCACCGAGCGATCCGGTCGCGGCGACCACCGCTGCCGGGTGTCGGGGCCTACGTCCCGGCGAGCATCCCCGGCGCGCCCGCGGTGGCGCACACCGCACCGGCGTCGAGCGCCGCACCGTCCTGGTTCGATGAGATCGGCGCGACGGACACCGCCACGCCCTACTTCATCACGCCGCAGTCGCACGTCGCCGAGCGCGACCGTGCGCGCGACGCGCGTCGGACTTCGACGTCCACGCCGTGCGCCGCGAGTTCCCGATCCTGTCCGAGCGGATCAACGGTCGCCAGTTGATCTGGCTCGACAACGCAGCCACGACGCAGAAGCCGCGGGCCGTGATCGATCGGCTGACGTACTTCTACGAGCACGAGAACTCCAACGTCCACCGCGCCGCGCACACGCTTGCGGCGCGCTCGACCGACGCCTACGAGGGCGCGCGAGCCAGCGTCGCCCGATTCATCGGCGCCGACGCCCGACGAGATCGTGTGCGACACGCGGCACGACCGAGGCGATCAACCTCGTCGCGCAAGACCTGGGGGCGGGCCAACATCGGCGCGGGCGACGAGATCATCGTCACCCACCTCGAGCACCACGCCAACATCGTTCCGTGGAAGCTGCTGGCCGACGAGGTCGGCGCCCGGCTGCGGGTCGTGCCGGTCGACGACGTCGGCCAGGTCCGCCTCGAGACTTGCCCGACCTGCTGAGCGAACGCACGAAGCTCGTCGCTGTCGCCCAGGTCTCGAACGCGCTCGGCACCGTCGTGCCGGTCGAGGCGTTCGTGGCCGCCGCCCGCGCCGTCGGGGCGAAGGTGCTCATCGACGGCGCGCAGTCCGTCGCCCATCTGGCCGTCGACGTCACGGCACTCGACGCCGACTTCTTCGTCTTCTCCGGTCACAAGATCTTCGCGCCCACCGGCATCGGCGCGCTCTACGGCAAAGGCCGACGTGCTGGCCTCGATGCCGCCGTGGCAAGGCGGCGGCAACATGATCCGCGACGTCACGTTCGAGTCGGTCGCGTTCGCCGATCCACCGACGCGCTTCGAGGCCGGCACCGGCAACATCGCCGACGCGGTCGGGCTCGGTGCCGCGCTCGACTACCTGCAGCGGCTCGGTCTTCCCGCCGTCGCCGCGTACGAGCACGGTCTGCTCGAGTACGCCACGTCCGGCATGGAGTCCGTCCCCGGCCTGCGACTCGATCGGCACCGCGCCGAACAAGGCGAGCGTGCTGTCGTTCGTGCTCGACGGCCGGGACCCCGTCGAGGTCGGCCGCGCCCTCGACCGGGAAGGGATCGCCGTGCGCGCCGGCCACCACTGCGCCCAGCCGATCCTGCGCCGCTTCGGCTACGAGGCCACCGTGCGCGCCTCGCTCGCGCTGTACAACACCCACGACGAGATCGACCGGTTCGTCGCCGTACTCGACCGCATCGCTCGCCGGTAGTGCATCACAAGGATCAATCGACCCCATGACCGCCAGCCTTCCCGAGAGCCACGCCGACCTGCTCGACCACCCCAACGTGGCGATCCTCAGCACCGTCGGCGCCGACGACTACCCCCAAGTCACCGCCATCTGGTTCGTACGCGACGGTGACCGCATCCTCACCTCGCTCACGACGGACCGCCAGAAGCACAAGAACGCCGAGCGTCACCCGAAGGTGACGCTGTTCCTGCTCGATCCGGCGAACCCGCACCGGACGTTGGAGATCCGCGGCGACTTCACCAGCGAGCCCGACCTCAGTCTGGCGACACTGCGACGCGTCGTCGAGCACTACGGAGCGGACTTCGACACGTTCCCGGCGCCGAAGACGAACCGCGTCACCGTGACCATCACGCCACAGCACGTGGTGGCCTTCGGCTGAATCGAATGCTCGTTCGTCACCGTGCGGCATGGTGACAAACTCCCGTCCATGGACATGCTGAAGGGCGAACAGATCGCCGCTGCCGACCTGACCGACTGGCGCAAGCTCGCCCAGGGGCTGCATGCCCGCTACGTGGTTGACGACTTCGGCACCGGCGTACGGTTCGTCGCCGCGGTGGGCGAGGCGGGTGACACGCTCGGCCACCACCCGCTCGTGTCGATCGGCAAGGGGTACGTCGACCTCGAGTTGGTCAGCGACGACGCGATCTACCGCGACGACGAGGGCACTGAACACGTCGTCGAATGGGTGACCCAGCACGACGTCGACCTCGCGCGACGGATCACCGAGATCGCCGCCGACCATCAGGTCGAAGCCGACCCGGCCGCGGTCAGCCAGATCGAGCTCGGCCTCGACACGGCGCGTTCGGCGACGATCGCCCCGGTGTGGGCCGCCCTGCTGACCGGGAGCGCCGAGGCCCAGGGCCGCGGGACCCCCAGCGACGAAATCCGTGACGCGACGGGACGGGTACCGAACCTGTGGTTCGGGGACGCCGACGAGCACGAGACCGCGCATCAGCGGTTCCACATCGAGGTCTATGTGGCGCCCGAGGTGGCCGGGGAACGGATCGCCGCCGCCCTCGCCGCGGGCGGGACCGTCGTCGATGAAAGCGACGCGCCTTCGCTCACCGTGATCGCCGATCAGGACGGCAACACGGCAGTCGTGTGTGTCGACGTGTCCGCTGCGAAGAAGAATTGAACCGCCACAGCCAGGCCTGACAGATAGGACACCTGCATCGTCGAACTCGTCGACGCCGACAACCGTCCCGTCGGGCCCGGCGAGTTCGCCGACAAGGTGCTCGTGACCAACCTCGTCAACCACGTGCAACCACTGATCCGCTACGAACTCACCGATCGGTTCCAGCAGGTGCCCGGCGAGTGGCCCGATGGGTACCTGCGCGCAACCGTCGAGGGACGCAACGACAAACCCTGCGATGGGGCACCGCCGAGGTGCACCCGCTGGTCATCCGGAGCGCCCTGCTCCATCACCCCGAGGTGCTCGAATACCAGGTCCACCAAACCTCGACCGGGATCACCCTCCACGTCGTCGCCACCGACCAGCTCGACACGGCTGCGACCGCGGCCGGCGTGCGCGACGCGCTGCGCTCGGCCGGCCTCGACCATGCCATCGTCGAACTGCGCCGAGTCAACACGATCGACCGCAACCCCGCGACCGGCAAGGTGCGCCGGTTCATACCGCTGGCGAACCTTGCGGACTTGGCGCGGACCGGGTCAGGCCATGTCCGTGGGTCGTAGCGGCTGCCCGAGCAGGACGCGGCCTGCGAGTTCCGTCGTTCGATCCCAGTCGAACACGACGTGACCCTTGAGCGTCTCGACGTCTCGTTGCAGACGCTGGAACGGATGTGTCGACGCATACACGCTCGCCCCCGCTCCCTCCCCGATCTCACCGATGAGTTTGCGGCTCGACCGCACCGCGGCGGCTGCGGCCAGTCGCGTTCGTACCCGCATCCGATCGTCGGGCCGACCATCCAATGCAGCGACCGTCACCGCGTCAATCGCCGCGTGCCATGCGGCGGTGAGCGCGTCGAGGTCGGACACCACTGCCGCGTAACGGGCCTGCGCCTGGGGCTGCTCGACCGCTCTCGTGCCGGGGCTGTATGCCAATACCCGCTCGGCGACCCGGTTCCGGTAGAGGTCGGTGGCCGCCGCGGCGGCGCCGACGGCAGGTGCCGACGCGGTCAACGCCAGCACGGCATGCAGCGGCATCGAGCCGAACTGGTCATCGTGCACCGAGTCGGAACCGAACAACAATTCGGCGCCCGTGCAGGTCCGTGCTTCAGGGACGAACACATTGTCGACGGTGACGGTGTGGCTCCCGGTCGCCCGCATGCCTGCCATGCACCAGTCGTCGGCGACGCTCACCTCCGACTTCGGGAGCAGCGCGAAGCGGGTGGCGAACTCAACTGAGTCGTCGACACCGTGGACCATGCACCAGTCGGCGTGGTCGATGCCCGTCGCCCAGGCCCACTTTCCCGACACCCGGTAGCCGTCAGCGTCGCGACGAACCTGCCCGGTCGGCGCCAGCGGCGCCGCGACCAGCGGCGGGCCGGAGGCGAACAGCTCATCGTGCCCTGAGGCCGGGAACCGCGACACCAGCCACGCGTGCATCATCAAGAACGAAATCGTCCACGCGCTCGCCGGGCAGGCCGTGGCCAGGACCCGGGTGCCGTCACAAAGGTCCCGCAACGACACACCTTCACCCCCCAACGACACCGGCAGCACCGCCCGGAACAGCCCGGCGTCGTCGACGGCCTTCAAGACCGGGTCGGCGACACGACACGTCGCCTCGCCTTCGGCTGCGTGCAAGGCGATCGCCGGTACGAGCTCTGCGCAGCGCGCGACAACATCCCCATCATTCACAACGACAGAACATAGGTGACGGAGTTGCGTCAACGTCTCGACCCGACGGGCGACCGGACGTGTCCGGATCGTTGACTTCGGGCCGTGACGACCGGCAACCAGTGTCGGTGGTACTGCACTATCATCGCGCCGCGATGGGGGACCGGGCGGACGGTGGCGAGGGGCGAGCAGATGACGACCATCTCGGTGACGTGCTGCGCGTCGTCAGCTCCGTCCTGAGCGGCATTGCCGCCGGGCAGTCGTTCGCCGAGATCGTCGACGTGGCCGGCGACGAGCTCCGTGTGATGTTGGGTACCGACAACATCGGCATTTCGTGGTTCGAGCGGTCGACGAACCTGGTGCACGAGACATACGCGTACGAGCACGGCGTCCGTCTCGACATCTCCCCTGCGCCTCCGAGCCCGTCGTTCCTGGACCTCCAACGGTCACGACGTCCGCAGATCATCGGCACGACGGCCGAGTTCGAGGCGTTCGGTTTCGAAATCATCGAAGGAACGGATCTTTCCAAATCGCTCATCAGGGTGCCGATCCTCATCGACGGCGAGGTCGCGGGCTCGATCGTCCTCGAGGACCACGAGCGGGAGTACGCGTTCGGTGACGAGCGACGCGCGACTGCTGACCACGGTCGCCGGAAGCATCGGGGTGGCGCTGGAGAACGCCCGACTGTTCGAGGAGACGCAGCGCCTGCTGCGGGAGACCGAACAGCGCACGACCGAACTGGCGGCCATCAACTCGATCCAACAGGGCATCGCCGCCCAAGTCGACTTCGCCGGCATCATCGACCTCGTCGGCGACAGCCTCCGCGAGTCGCTCGGCGTCGAGAACATCGGCATCTGTGTGGTTCGACGAGTCATCGGGGCTCCTGCACGTCATGTACGTGTACGAGCGCGGCGTACGACTCGACGTGCCTCCGCGACCCACCTGTTCCCGGCGGAAACTTCGAACGCATGCGTGCGACGCGCCTGCCGGTCGTGTTGAGCACGGTCCCCGACGACGCGCCGACGATCCCTGGAACGGAGGCGGCGAAATCGCTGATGTGTGTACCGATCATCGCCCGCGACACGGTGATCGGGAGCATCGATCTCGAGGACCTCGACCACGAGAACGCGTACGGCGACGCCGAGGTCCGGCTGCTGTCGACGATCGCTTCGAGCGTCGGTGTCGCGCTCGAGGGCGCATTGTTGTTCGAGGAGACCGAACGGCTGCTACGCGAGACCGAGCAGCGCGCCGGCGAGTTGGAGGTGATCAACTCGATCCAGCAGGGCATCTCGGCCGAGCTCGAGTTCCAGGCGATCATCGACCTGGTCGGCGACAAGCTGCGCGCCGTCCTGGAACGCGACGAAATCACGATCATGCTCTTCGACGAGGCGACAGGTCTCCTCAACTACGCCTACGCGTACGAGCGGGGGGAACGTGTCTACCTACCTGCGATGCCTCCCACACCAGGCGGCACGTTCGAAACCATTCGACGTACCCGCCAGCCGCGGCGGGTCGACACCCGGCGTGAAGTCGACGAAATGGCGGCCATGACGTTTCCCGGGACGGCCACGACGATGTCGCAGCTCGATGTGCCGATCATCGCCAACGATCGTGTCGTCGGCCTGATCGGCCTCGACGCCGAGCACGAGCATGCGTTCGGCGAGTCCGACGTCCGTCTCGTCACGACGGTCGCGGCCAGCGTCGGCGTGGCGATCGAGAACGCTCGACTGTTCGGAGAGATCCAACGGCGGCGGCGGGAGAGCGACGCATTGGCCGAGGCCGGGCGGGAACTCTCGTCGACGCTCGACCTGCCGACGGTCCTCGAAGGTGTCGCCCGCAGTGCGTTGGATCTGCTCGCCGCCGACGCCAGTGCGATCTTCCTGCCGGCCGATGGCGAAGGCGCATACCGGGCCGCCACCGCGCTGGGAACGGACGCCGCGGAGATCGGCGCGACCGTGATCCGCAACGGCGTCGGGATCATCGGCCACATCATCGACAGCGGGGTCGCCGACTTCGTGAACGACACGACGGCGGATGATCGCAGCGTTCAGATCGAAGGCACCACGACCGCGCCGCTCGAGCGGCTGATGGTGGCGCCATTGCTCGTCGGCAGCGTCGTCAAGGGCGTGCTCGCGGTGTGGCGGATCGCGGGGACGCCGTTCAACAACGACGATCTGCAGTTCCTGGTCGGCCTCGCCCGTCAGGCGGCGATCGCGTTCGAGAACGCCCGTTTGTTCGCGGCGGCCGAACAACGCGCGGCCCAGCTCGACACGGTCAACACGGTGTCGCAGCAAGTGGCGGGCAAGCTCGACGTCGGCGCGCTGATCGAACTCGTGGGCGAACAGATCCGGTCGCTGTTCGACGCCGACATCGCCTACGTCGCACTCGTCGACCGCGACGCCGACCTGATCAGGTTCCCCTACGTGTTCGGCGAATCCCTCGATCCTCTCCCGATGGGATCAGGTCTGACCGGCAGGGTCCTGCGTTCGGGCCGGCCGTTGGTGATCAACTCACTGGAGGAACTCGAGGGCGACGAGACGGTCGTCGGACAGACGCCGCACTCGTACCTCGGAGTGCCGATCGTCGTCGACGACGAAGCGGTGGGCGTCGTCTCGGTGCAGAGCACCCGTCGCGAGCACGCCTACGACTCCGGGCACGAACGGCTCCTCGCCACGATCGCCGCCAACGTCGGCGTGGCGCTGCGCAACGCACGCCTGTACGCCGATGCGCAGGAAGCGCAGGCGGCCGCCGAGTCGGCGAACGAGGCCAAGAGCTCGTTCCTGGCGACGATGAGCCACGAGATCCGCACACCGATGAACGCCGTGATCGGCATGAGCGGCCTGCTGCTCGACACCGAGCTCGACGCGGAGCAGCACGAGTACGCATCGACGATCCGCGACTCGGCCGATGCGCTGCTGACGATCATCAACGAGATCCTCGACTTCTCCAAGATCGAGGCCGGTCGCATGGACATCGAGACCCAGCCGTTCGATCTGCGCGAGTGCGTGGAATCGGCGCTCGACCTGGCGAGTCTGCAAGCCGCTGAACGCGGCCTCGATCTCGCCTACTTGTTCGAGGGCGACGTACCGCAGGCGGTGCTGGGCGATGTCACGCGACTGCGCCAGATCCTGTTGAACCTGCTCTCGAACGCGATCAAGTTCACGGAAGCCGGCGAGGTCGTCGTCACGGTCACGTCGACTGCGACTCGACAGCGACGAGGTCGAGCTGTGCATGTCGGTGCGCGACACGGGGATCGGATTGACCCCGGCGGCCATGGATCGGCTCTTCCAATCGTTCACCCAGGCCGATTCGTCGACGACCCGTCGCTACGGCGGTACCGGCCTCGGCCTGGCCATCAGCCGCAGTCTCGCTGAGCTGATGGGCGGCACGATGTGGGCCGACAGCGACGGTCCCGGCACCGGCTCGACGTTCTCGTTCACGCTCCGAGCCGCCGTCACCGATCTTCCCGACTCCAACGAGCGCACCGAGCGCGACCTGCGTGTACTCGGAGGGCGGCGGCTGCTCGTCGTCGACGACAACCCGACGAACCGTCGCGTCGTCGTGCTGCAGGCCGCTCCGTGGGACGTGGACGTCGTCGAGGCGTCGTCGGCCGCGGACGCGCTCAGCCAACTCGGTGCCGGAGCGGTGTTCGATGCGGCGATCGTCGACATGCACATGCCCGACCTCGACGGTGTCGAGCTGGCCAGACGCATCCGGGGCATCGCGCCGGAGCTGCCGCTCGTGCTGAGCACCTCGATCGGCAATCGCGACCTCGCGGCCGACGACGCCGACCTCTTCGCGGCTCATCTCGCCAAGCCGGTGCGCAGTTCGCAACTCTTCGATGCGCTGGTCGGGGTGTTCGCTGGTTCGGGCCGAATCGAGACGGCGACACGCGTCGATCAGCAAACCGTCCTCGATCCCGCCACGTCGAGCCGGTACCCGCTGCGGATCCTGCTCGCCGAGGACAACGTGGTGAACCAGAAGCTCGCCACGCGTCTGCTCGAGCGGATGGGGTATCGCATCGATGTCGCGTCGAACGGGTTCGAGGCCGTCGAATCGGTCGCTCGCCAGCGGTACGACGTGGTGCTGATGGACATCCAGATGCCCGAACTCGACGGCCTCGAAGCCACGCGGCGGATCATCGGCTCGAATCCGACGGGGGACCGGCCGACCATCATCGCCATGACCGCCAACGCGATGGACGGCGACCGCGAGATGTGCCTCGCGGCCGGGATGAACGACTACGTGTCCAAGCCGATCCGGGTGGCGGAGTTGGCGGAGGCATTGCGCCGCGCGTGGACGAGCCGTTCCGAAGCGATCGACGCCGTGCCCGTCGAGTCGATCATCGACCTCGACACCTACCGCGAGCTCGAGGCGACGGCGGGCGCCGAGTTCGCGGCCGAACTCGTCGCCACGTTCCTCGAAGAAGTGCCGACGATGCTCGCCGATCTCCGCACGGCATACGCCGCGGCCGATCCCGACACGTTCCGGAGGGTCGCCCACTCGATCAAGTCGAACGGCGCCACGTTCGGCGCCGTCTCGCTCTCCGACCTCGCCCGCGAGCTCGAACTCGGCGGGCTCCCCGCCGGAACGGCACCCCTCGACCGACTCGAAGCTGCGTGCGCGACAGGCGACGTCAGCGTTGCGGACGCTCGCCGATGGCTGACCATTCCGGCCGCGTACTCGTCGTCGACGACAACAAGGTGAACCGACTGCTCCTGGCACGCACGCTCGAGCTGCAGGGTCACCACGTCGAGTCGGCCGAGAACGGCCGGCTCGCACTCGCCCGGTTGAACGACGAGGAGTTCGACCTCGTCCTCCTCGACATCGAGATGCCGGAGATGGACGGGTTCGAGGTGCTCGCCCAGATCAAGGAGGATCGCGCCCTCCGCGACATTCCCGTCATCGTCACGTCGTCGCTCGAGGGTCTCGACAACGTCGTCAGGTGCCTCGAACTGGGGGCCGAGGACTACCTCGCCAAGCCGGTCAACCCCATCTTGCTCCGAGCCCGACTCGACGCATCGCTGGAGAAGAAGCGGTTGCGCGACCAACAAGCCGAGATCATCCGGCGGTTCGCAGCGCCCGCGGTCGCGGACGACCTCGCACGCTCGGGATTCGCCATCGGTGGACGCCGCGTCGAGGTCACGGTCTTGTTCGTCGACATCCGCGGGTTCACGACGATGTCGGAACAGATGCAGCCAGAGGAAACGATCGACCTGCTGAACGACTACTACGCGTTGATGTTCGACGCGATCACCTCGAACGGTGGCGTCGTCAACCAGATGATCGGCGACGGGTTGATGGCGATATTCGGTGCCCCACAACCGCTCGACGACGGCGCTGTCCATGCCGTCCGTGCGGCCCAGGAGATGGTCGACGTGATGGCCCTGCTCACGGCGAACCGTGTGCAGGCAGGTCAGGCGGCCGTTCGCGTCGGCATCGGCGTCGCAACCGGAGAGGTCATTGCCGGCTACACCGGAACGCGCCAGCGAGCGACATACACGTGCATCGGCGACACCGTCAACCTCGGTGCGCGGCTCGAGGCGTACACGAAGGAGGCCGAACGCTCGATCGTGGTCGACGGGGCCACCGCCACGGCGGTGGGCGCAAGCATCCCACTCGATGCGCTCGGGTCGGTCGTGATGCGCGGGAAGACCGCGCCGACCGAATTGTTCGCCGTCCCCGGCTACTGAACGTGGGTGCTCTGCGCAATCGCGCGTTGCGGCGGGTCCTCGGCGCGTATGCCTTGTCGTGCGCGGTCGAGTGGTCGCTGTGGACGGCCGTGTTGGTCCACACGTACGAGAGCGCGGGGGCGACGACGGCGGGATTCGTCGCGATCGGGCTCTCACTGCCGGGTGTGCTGGTGGCGCCGTGGGCCGGCGCCGCAGCAGACGGCACCCGTCCCAACCGGGTGTTGTTCACGACGTTCGCTGCGCTGACGGCGGCCCTCTCGTTGGCGGCGGTCGGCGCATACGTCGGAGGGGCGCTCCCGACCGTCATCGTCCCAGCGATGGCGGCGGTTGCTGCCCTGTCGTTCGTGCGGCCATGCCAAATGGTCGTCGTGCCCGGCCTGGTCGTCTCGCCCCGCGAACTGACTCGCGCGAACCTGCTGATGGGCTATTGCGAGAGTGCGAGTGCTCTGGTCGGTCCGCTGATGGCGAGCGCGCTGATCGCGATCGGCGGCACCCGGTTGGCGCTCCTCGTCATGGCGATGTTGGTGGCGCTGTGCACGATTTCGGCGTGGCCGCTCGTCCGGTTCGACGCCGACGTCCAGCCCTCCGCCGTCGTGTCCCGCCCCACGCGCGTCGGCGCGTTGGCGGATGGTCTCCGCAGCCTCGCCGAGCGCCGCGGCGCGAAGCAGCTGCTCCTGGTCCTCACGGCGCAGTACGTCCTCATCGGTGCGCTCGACCTGATCTGCGTCGTGCTCGCCGACGAGGTGTTCGGCTTGGGGCCCGCAGGTCCGGGTTTGTTGAGCGCGATGTTCGGTGCCGGTGCACTGATCGGTGCGGCGTGTTCGACGTTGCTCGTTGCCCGGCGGCGTCTCGCGCCCGTCCTGCTGGTGTCGCTCGCATCGATGTGTGGCGCGCTCGTCGTGATGGGCGCGTGGGCCATGTTGGGTCTGGTCATCGTGGCGCTGGTGGTGGCCGGTGTCGGCCGATCGATCCTCGACGTGACCGGTCGGATGCTCCTGCAGCGATCGGCGCCGCAGCACGCGTTGGCGTCGATCTTCGCCACATTGGAGGCACTGGCCCTGCTCGGTGGCGTGGTGGGGAGTGTCGTCGCCCAGGTGGGGATCGCGGTGGAGGGGCGCGAACCGCGATCCTCGCGATCGCTGCGGTGCTGGGCGCGAGCGTTGTGTGGTCGGCCAGGCGACTGACGGAAGTGGACCAGATCGCAGACGCTCCGGTCTTCGAGATCAGGCTGCTTCGGCGTCTTGCGCTGTTCCATCCGCTCCCTGGGCCGGCCCTCGAAGGTGTTGCACGAGCGGCCCGTCCGCAATTGGTCGCTGCCGGTGAGGCGGTGGTGCGCGAGGAAGAGGTCGGCGACGACTACTACGCCGTCGTGGACGGAACGTTCGAGGTCACCATGCGCGGTCGGCATCGCCGCGAAATGGGACGTGGTGAAGGCTTCGGCGAGATTGCGCTGCTCGCCGACGTGCCGCGCACTGCCACCGTCGTCGCGCTCACCGAAGGCTCCCTGCTGGTGATCGAGCGAGGAGCCTTTCTCACCGCGGTGACAGGACACGACGCGTCGCGTCAGGCCGCGTGGGGCGTGGCGCGCGCATGGCATCCAGCACTCGACGCGCCCCCGGAGGTCCTGGATCCGCCCGGCGAGCCCAGCACCGACTCAACGCGCTGACCCGAGCTCGTCGGCGATCGCGTCGACGTCGGCGAAGTCCTCCACCCAGAGGGATGTGTCAAGCCAGGACAGCCGGCCGAGCAGCACTGGCGACGAACGCCAGCTCCTGCACGGCGCGCGTCATCGCCACGTACAGCAGGCGCGCCCCTCGCGTCGTACCGTCGAGGATCTTCTGTGGCTCGACGACGACCACACCGTCGAACTCGAGACCCTTCACCGACTCGGGGCCGAACAACGGCACGTCGTCGTGACCGAGTTCGTGGACGTGATCGACCGCCGCCAGCCCGACGCCGGCCAGAGCGGCGACGACGCGCGCGTGGAGCTCGGGCGGCGCCACCACACCGGTCAGTCGGTGGCGGTGCTTGACCTCGGTCACGACCTTGGCGGTGACCTCGGCGACATCGGTCGGCGTCGCCGCGTGCCAGGCGGGCGGCTCGCCCTCGGCGCGCACTGAGCGGCTGGCGACCGCGCGTCACGCCCGTGAGCGGGAGCAGACGGTTGGCGATGTCGAGGATGGGCTCGGGCACCCGGTAGCCGATCGTCAGGTCGGCGACCGTACCGCTGGCGCCGAGGTGGGCGAACACGTCGACCCAACGCTCCTGACCGGCCGGCGTGGTGGACTGGGCGACGTCACCGACCATCGTGATCGAGCCGTTCGGCGACCGCCGCCCGATCACGCGCAGCGCGACCGCCGAGTGGTCCTGGGCCTCGTCGACGACGACGTGCCCGTAGGTGAATGGCGTGCCGTTCAGCAGCGTGTTGGCCTCGTCGACGAGGAACTGGTCAGCTGGAGTCCAGCGCCTTCGCCGGCCGGATGGGCCGGGCAGCATGCGGTCGACGAGCTTGACCGGCTGCTGAGTCGGCCAGCAGGCGTTGATCGCCGTCTTGAGCGGGCCGGCCGACGACCAGAAATCGTCGCCGCCACAGCGCCTGCAGCAACTCCTGCTGGGCGAGCACCCGCAACCGTTCGCGCCGCTGGTTGATCGGGACCACGCCCGACTTGGCGACGGCGATCCATTCGGCGATCAACGCCGCCGAGAACTCGTGCGTGCGGGCACCGATCGGCACGCGCACGTCGTCGGTCGGGCGGTTGGATGGCGTCGAGCGCGCGTTGCTCGAGCTCGACGAGACGATCGGCGGAACCTTTCCAACGCGCCGCCTCGACGTCGTCGACGGCGCTGATCTCGGTCTTCGGAATGCAGAGGTCGATCGCGGTGCACTGGCGCACGCTGCGCTCGCCGAGTGACGGCAGCACGTTGGCGATGTAGTCGAGGAACGCTCGGTTCGGCCCGACGACGAGCACGCCGTCGCGCGCGAGCCGGTGCCGGTGCTCGAACAAGAGGTAGGCGGCGCGGTGGAGGGCGACGGCGGTCTTGCCCGTACCCGGACCGCCCTGCACGATCAGCGCCTGATCGATCGGGGCTCGGATCACGATGTCCTGCTCGGCCTGGATCGTGGCGACGATCTCGCGCATCGCACCCGAGCGAGCTGCGCCGATCTCGGCCAGCACCGGGTCGGGGATCCCTGCTGCCACGTCGACCGCGTCGGGGTCGTCGAGGTGCTCGTCGAGATAGGCCGTCATGAGGCCCTCGTCGAACGTGAACCGGCGGCGGAACACGACGCCGAGCGGGTCGATCGCCGTCGCTCGATAGAACGGCGCCGAGATCGGTGCCCGCCAATCGACGACGACCGGATCGTGCGTGTCGTTCTCGACGTGGCGCCGGCCGATGTACCAGCGCTCGATCGACGTGCGATTCGGCGCCGGCTCGTCGATCCGGCCGAAGAACTCGCCGGCGCCCGGTGAGCGCAGCGAGTCGAGCGCCTCGGCGACGGTCATCTCGATGTACTCAGCGGTGATCTCGTCGGCCGATGCCGACGGGTCGACGCGCTCGAGTCGATCGATCATGTGGTCGCGGCACTCCCGCGCGAAGGCGAGGTGCTGTCGCTCGTGGTCGAGCTCGGGAAAGGCGCCGTCGACGCCGACCTGCGACATAGGGGCCGACGATCCTACAAGCGCGGAACTCTGCCCAGATCGGATGGCCCCGATCGGACACACGGGTGACCGGGTTCCGTCGATTCGAGCCCGTTGAAGCCGCAGTGCACGTCGAGCACGTAGCCGTACTCGTCGCCGACGATCACCGCCGGTCCGTTGGATCGACCGCGTCAACGCCGTGTCGGTGTTGAGCACTGCGATGCGGCGCGACGACCGTTTGCAGCGTGGGAGGCTGCGGCATGACGACAATGCTCGAATCGGTGCGGGAACTGCAGCCGACGATTCGGTCGGAGGTGCGCGAGATGCAGGCCGGGCGGCGACTCACGGCAACGGTCGTGGATGGGATGCGCGCGAAGTGGTGTCTTCGGTATGGCGCTGCCGCGGTCGCTGGGCGGCCCGGAGTTGAGTCCGCTGGAACAGTTCGGGGTCATCGAGGCTTTGACGTACGCGGATGGGTCGGTGGGGTGGGATTCCGTGTTCGCTCTGCTCGTGGCTGACGCCTCGGTGGCCAAGACGCACATCGTGCACAGCCACCGCAATTGGGTGCCTCTCGGTGCCCGCCTCAGCGGCCGCCCCATCAACGGGCCCACCGTCTTCATCTGACCACTGCGGCAGCCGGGGGTGCACACTGGTGCGGTGCAACGTCGGCTGCGGGTGCTGTGTACGAGTACGGGCGGCGCAGGGCACGTGTCCGCCGTGGCGCCGGTCGCTCGGGCACTGCGGGATCGGGGCCACGACGTGCAATGGGCGGTCGCCGCGGATGGCGGCGGCGCCGTCGAAGCGATGGGTTTCGAGTGGTCCGCCGCCGGCCTGACGACTGCCGCCCGCCGCGACGCGGTCGGCAGTGCACTGGGCGACCTCATGAAGCTGCCGATAGAAGAACGCCGCGGTGCGTCGTTCACCGCGCTGTTCGCTCGGGCGGCCGGCCCGGTGATGCGCGAGGATCTCGCGCCGGTCATCGAGCGCGTCCGACCCGACCTGGTGGTGCGCGAGACGGCCGAGCTGGCCGCCGCGCCCATGGCTGCTGCTCGCGGCATCCCGCTCGTCACGGTGGCATTCAGCGGTGTGTTGCCCGAACGCGCCCGCGGCCAGGTCGTCGACGCGCTGCGACCACTGTGGCAGCGCCGAGGGGCTCGGCGACCCGTCGTGGGCCGACGTCTACGGACAGCTGTACCTCCATCCGTTCCCCGACTCGTTCGGCCAGCGCCCCGATTCGACCGTGGTGCGTCCAGTCCGTCCCGATCGCGGGTCGCCGAGCGCGGCACCTGCCGCCTGGCTGGCGTCGCTCGGCGTCGACCGACCCTTCGTGTACGTGACAGCGGGAACCGAGCCCCCCTCGGTCACCTTTCCGTGGACCGAACTGTTCGCCGTGGTGGACGCCATCGACGTCGACGCCGTTGCCACCATCGGGCCACACGTCGACCCGGCGACGCTCGGCACCGTGCCGCCCAACATCCGCGTCGAGCGCTTCGTCCCACAAGGCGATCTGCTCGGCCGGGCGAGTGCAGTCGTCTCCCACGGCGGCGCCGGCACGGTCCTCGGCGCTGCCGCGTACGGCCGGCCGCAACTGGTCGTGCCGTTGTTCGCCGACCAGTGGGAGAACGGTGTCGCCGTCGACGACGCTGGCTGCGGCATCGTCCTGCGGCCGACACGACGCGGGATCGAGGACCTCGACCAGGCCTTGCGTATGGTGCTCGCCGGCGCGTCACACCGTGAGGCCGCCACTCGGGTCGCCGACGAGATCTCAGCGATGCCGACCGCGACCGACTTGGCGCCAGAGGTCGAGGCCCTCGTCGAGACTTGAGCGGCTTCCGCGACCGAGCTCCTCGACGAACTCTTGAGCGAACATCTCGAAGAGCATTCCCTCGCCGTGTTGGCCTTGCGCGATCGCTTCGTAGAACGCTGCGCGAAATTCCGCGTCGTAGGTGACGACGAGGCCGGCCAT
Organism: Ilumatobacteraceae bacterium; assembly: GCA_963801795.1. GTDB lineage: Bacteria > Actinomycetota > Acidimicrobiia > Acidimicrobiales > Ilumatobacteraceae > Sva-07. The sequence continues at coordinate 14,719 of CAWDFZ010000007.1, read as the reverse complement.
CCGAACTCCGTTGAATCCGACTTCGGCGTCGCCGGACAGTGCTCGACGATCGGTGATTCGATCGGGCTGTAACGTCGGACGGGTGGCTATTCCTCGTCGGCGCCATCCCGAGGGAGCCGACGGCGACTGGTTCATCGATGACCGTTGCATCGGTTGTGGGGCATCGACCTCCATCGCTCCGCGGCTCATTGGAGCTGCGAACGATGGCCGTCAGTTCGTCTTCGTTCGTCAGCCCGAGTCGCAGGAGGACATCGTGCTTGCTCAGCAGGCGGCCGAGGTCTGCCCGACCCGCTCCATCGGGACCGAGTCCCGCCAGCGGTGGCGGAAACACCATCCCGTCGAGGTGGCAACCGGCATCTGGCGAACTGGCTCGAACTCGGCGGAGACGGCGGGCGGGAACGCCTTCCTCGTCCGACGCTCGTCGGGTGGTCTGCTGATCGACGCCCCGCGCTTCACGCCGAGCGTTCGATCAGACGTCACGCAGCTGGGAGGTATCAGGACGATCCTGCTCACGCATCGGGACGACGTCGGTGACGCGGAGCAGTATGCCGACGTCTTCGGCGCCGAGGTGGTCATCCATGAGGCCGACCACGATGCTGCGCCGTACGCAACGACGGTCCTCGCGGGCCTGGAACCCGTAGAGCTGGGGGGCGGAGTCGTCGCCATCCCGACGCCCGGTCACACCGAAGGTCATGTGATGTACCTCGTGGACGACGAGACGCTGTTCACCGGCGATTCGCTCGCCTGGGATCCACACCTCGACGACTTGTGGGCAGAGAAGTTCGTGTGCTGGTGGTCGTGGCCAGAGCAACTCGACTCGCTCGAACGGCTCGCTCGGCACCGCTTCGTACAGGTCGTCCCAACCCACGGAGCGATCAGCCCCACCCTCGATGCAGAGGACATGCGCGACCGACTGATTCGTCTGGTCGCTTCCCTTCGCGAGACGCAGACTGACTGACCCAGAACGCCCATTACACGCGTGACACCTGTGGTGGTCGAAGACGGTTCGGGGAGTGGCCCGCCGGCTGCTCGCGGCGGTGTCTCAGGTGCGGGCGAACAGGGCGATGCTGGCCGCCGTTTGGGCGGCGACATCGGGCAGCACCGCGGCGAACACGTCCATGCCGTGCGACGTGCCCATCACGACGCGGCACTGCGCGCTGACGCCGGCGCGCAGCAGCAGCCGGTAGAACTCGATGCCCTCGTCGCGCAGCGGGTCCGCTTCGTTGACGCTGATGAACGTGGGCGCCAAGCCGTGCACATCGTCGTCGGTGGCGAACGACGGCCACGCCAAGGGATTCCCGGCGTCGAGCTGCTCGATGCCGTAGGCGACCGCGCCGCGATTGTGGTGCAGGTTGAGCAGGATGCCTTCGTTCTCGATCGATGACGGGAACCGCTCCTGCGGCCAGCGGCCGGCGATGTACGGGCACAGCGCGTACAGGCCACGGACGAGTCCCATGTCGCCGTCGCGCAACAGCCGCATGCCGGTCGCCAGGGTCAGGTTCCCGCCGCCGCTCTCACCAGCGACGATGACACGATCTGGGTCGATGCCGAGCTCGACGGCGTTGGTCACCGTCCAACGCACCCCGGCCACACAGTCGTTCAGGCCAGCTGGGAACGGCTCGATCTCGGGCGCCGACGACGGCGTGAGGCAGTTGCGGAAGTCGATCATCGCCACCGCCAGGCCCTGATGGGCCAGCACGCGGCCCCACATCCGGTACATCGCGTTGAAGCACGAGCCGGTCTGCATGCCTCCGCCATGGAGGTACACGACGCCGGGGACGACGTCGTCGCTGTCGGGACGGATGAACTGGACCTTGACGGTGTTGCCGTCCGGCGACGACGCGAACTCTCGGGTCTCGATTCGCAGACCGTCGAACGGCGCCACGTCGGCGGTGTCGAAGCGTGCGTAGAGGTTCTCGAGCTTGGCCGCCATTGCCAGGGCCGACTCGGAATTGGAGATCTCGACCAGTCGCTCGCGGCTGTCGATGTCGCTCAACGGGCGCGACGGGACGCTGCGCAGCGCTCGCTTGACGCGTGGGTCGAGACGGTGATCGTTCTGCACGTCCGGTTGGGACGCCGCCTCCGTGTCGGTCGACATCTCACGCTCCTTCACCGATCGCGGCAACACCAACGATCGCGTCGGTGAGCGTCGGAGAATACATCTCCCGCGAGTCCTCGTCTCATCTGAGGCGATCTACGCCGTGATGGCGGCTTGGATCAGTGAGCGGTGATCGATCATCCATGCCGCAGCGCGAGCGCGCCACGCGACTGCCCACAGGGTCGGGTACCCGCGGGGATCGGGGCTCGTCGTCTCCGGAGTGACCGACGCCTGCATCGCCTCATCTCTCGCGCTTCGTACGGCGAATTCGATGAGGCAATCACAGAAGCACTCCCGGTCCGAGGGTGTCAGCTGGTATCCATCGACCATCGCAGCAGCCTGGCGGATTCGCTCGGTCGTCGAAGGAAGCCCGGCCTGTTCTGCGACATCGTCGTCGTGAAGTTGGGCGTTGAGCCAGACGAGTTGGGCGATCTCCCACACCGCGCCCACTGGGCCTGCGTTGTCCCAGTCGATGAGCACAAGCCGCTGGTCCCTTCGCTCGAGGATGTTCCACGGGCCGAGATCCCCGTGACCGATGACAGTGTCGGCGGCTGGCAGAGCGCGAGCGAACCACGGCTGCCACGTCGAGTCTGCGGGCGGAACGAACGTGGCCGTCGTGTCGTGGAGACGCCGCACCAGGTCGCCCAGACGCCACGCGTCGGCTTCGGTCCACGGCCCGGGATGAGGCGACTCGCCCTCCACGTATTCGAGTTGCTCGCGGCCATCCGTGGTGAAGCCATCGCCGATCGGTTCAGGTGAGCCATCGAACCCGCTGTGGTGGAGATGGTGCAGCAAGGCCACCACGGTGCGGCTCTGGGGCTTGGCGGAACGAACCACGAGGTTGCCGACGCGTCGCACATCGGTCTGCCATCCCCCTGCCAACGAGTCTTCGTCACCCACCGCGCCACGATGCCACGTCCGTCGAAGCGCAGAGTGCCCTGATGTGCGAGGTCCGTCAGTCCTGCTACACCCGACGAGGCGACAGCCGCGCCGTCTCGCCGAGGACCGAGAGCAGGCGGCGGTAGATCTCGTCTTCGGTCGCGTCGAGCGCAACGGGAACGATCCGCGACGCGGGTCGGGCCGTCGGGAGCCGCGTGAGGCGGTCGACGGCGTCGAGGATGAAGGCCTCGACGTCGGCGTCGGCGATGTCGCGCTCGGGATGGTGTTCGCCGCGCTCGGTCATCGCTCGCCGGCGGGCGCGGAACCGGTCGATCGCCAGCGCCGCGCTGGTTGCGAGGATCACCTCGACGAACGTTGCGCCGTGCTCACGCGCCAGATCTTCGAGCAGAACGATGTAGCCGAGCCGGCCGAAGTACTGGGCCATGACGACGTCGCGGCCTGCGTCAAGATGCTCGCACAATCGCGGCGCCTGCGAGATCGCGAGCGACGAGCCTCGTCGCCTCGTCCTGCTCCCAGTTCGGCAGCGTCATCCGCAGCGTGTCGACCTCGACGAGGGCCGCGCGGTCGTGGTCGTCGACGTACCGGCGAGCGAGCGTGGACTTGCCCGAAGCTGGAGGTCCGTTGACGAGAATCAGCCGTGCGATGCCCCATCTTTGCTGACCGCTCTCGTCGAGTGTTGAGCGAGTCGGCCCGAACCGATCAATTCTCGGGCCACATCGGCGATCACTGCTTCTTTGGCATCGAGCGGAGGAAGGAGCACGATCTGGTCGAGCCCGGCGTCATCGAGTTCGGCGACCCGCTCCCGCAACTGGTCGGGGGTGCCGACGAGGCACGAGCGCTCGATCAGTTCCTTGGTGACGAAGCGCTCTTCTTCCGGGATCACCCAGCAGTTGTGGCCGAGGTGCATGCGCAGGTGGCGACGCTCCGGAGGTGTCTGCTCGACTTCGGAAACGTACGCGTCCCAGATGTCGCGCAGGTGCTCTGGAGGTCGACGCCCGAATTGGGTGAACTGCTCGTAGCTGTAGTGCAGCGCGGCGATCGCGAAAGCACCTACCTGCTGCTTCACGCGATCGGAGTCGACGGCCTCACCCGGTTCCAGCACGGCGATCGTGGTGAGCGTGGCGATCGGGAACGACGATCGGTCGAACGGCAGCCCGAGTTCGTCGCGATGCTCGGTGATGGCGCTTCGCACCCTTCGCACCGCTGCCGGGTCGGGCGGCACCGAGGTGATCAGGCCGTCGCCGTGTCGGGCCGCGAGATCGAGGGCACGCGGACCGAACGCCGACACGTAGACCGGCGGAACGGGATCGTGCCGGACGAATCCGTCCTCGGGCATCAGGTGTTTGATCGGTGCCGTGAGACCGTCGAGCGTGTAGTCCACCTCGTCGCCCCGCAGCAGTGAGGTGAGGACAGCGAGGTAGTCGTCGAACTCGGCGATGCGTTGCGGCTTGTGACCCATGATCCGCATCGCTGTGTTGCCAGTTCCGATGCCGCAGAAGGTTCGACCGGGCGCGAGTTGGTTGATCGTCCCGATCGCCGCCGCAGTGACCGGAGCAAGTCTCGTCCCGGCAACGGCCACACCGGTGCCGAGGTTGATGGTCGACGTGCGAACTGCAGCCAACGCGAGCATCGCATAGACGTCGCTCCAGATCATCTGGCTGTCGGCCATCCAGGCGTGGCTGAAGCCGAGCCGCTCGGCCTCGACGACGTAGTCGATGTCTTCGGGTCGTGATGCAACGCAGATTCCGTAGCGCATGGTGTCTACCGGAACTCGGCGAGTCGGACGCCAAGGATCTCATCGCTCATGTCCCGAGTATCGACGCGCTCACTCCTCGGCGGCGAACGCCACGAACCGGGCAACGGAAGCTCCGTGCCCTACCGATGGGACGGCCACCTTCGCGCCACAGCAACCGGCGGTCTCCCGGGCTTCATGTCGATCAGCTACGCGAGCTTCGCGTGAGACACCTCGTCTGACAAGATCCCCTGATGGCGGACGTGTTCTCCGCGATCGCAGAGGATCGCCGAGCGGCGGCACTCGCCGCGATCGCGTCGGTCGCTGACCCGGGGTCGGTCACCGGGATCAGTCCGACGACGACCAGCGGGGCGTCGGGCGCCTCGACGCTCCGGATCGACGCTGGCTCCCGCGCCTACCTGCTGCGGCTCGAGGTCGGCCGCCGGGAAGGCTTCCGAAACCCGAAGCGCAGCTATCCGTGTCTACGCGCCGCGGCAGAGGCTGGCATCGCGCCAGCCGTGCACCACGCCGACGAAGAGGCAGGCGTCGTGCTGATGGACTTCGTCGTCGAACGTCCGTTGACGCAGTTCCCCGGCGGCGAGCCGGCCCTGCTCCGCACGCTCGGCGAGATGGTCACCCGGCTCCAGGCCACGGCACCGTTTCCCCGGGTGATGGAGGACTTCGGCGCGCTCACGGAGGGCTTGCTGAACCTCAATCTTGTCGTGGAGGGCCGCTCCAAGGACCAGATCAACCGGGGAGGGGAGAAGATCTCCGCCGAGGAGATCGAGAATGTCGCCTACGGCCTCGCCGCGGTCGAGTTCTGCGCCGCCGTCGCCGTGCCTGACGCCGACCTGGGCGAGCGAGTCGGACTCTGCGTCGTGCTGCGTCCGGGGACGACACTCACCATGGATGACGTCAGGGCCCACTACGACGCGAGCAACGTGGCCCGATTCAAGTACCCAGAACGGTTGGAGTTCTACGACGCCTTACCGTTGTCGCAACGTCGGCAAGGTCGACAAGGCTCGGCTGCGAGCTGACCTGGCCGAGCGCTGACGTCGCTCCATCTCTTCCGACGCAACAAGCATCTCTGCACCCACGAGGTCGACGCGAGCCTCCTGCATTCCGGTCGACATCCGAGATGCCGTCCAAGCGCATCCTTCGTCCACTCCGCGAACGGCGCAGGCCGTTGGATAGTCATGGGTCAGACAGCTTGCTGGCGAGTTCTTCAAGGGTGAGGCGGAGTTGCGTGAAGCGGCGCTCGCCGAGCAGTTCGGCGATGTGTCGCTCGGAGTCGCGTGCCAGTTGGTTGATCGTCTTCTCCAGGGCGTGGCCGCGATCGGTGAGGCGGACGATTCTGGCTCGACCATCGGTCGGATCCGGCTCGCGGGTGACATAGCCCTGTCGCTCGACATGGGTGAGCAGTTCATGGACGGACTGCTTGGAGATCTGCAGCTGATCGGCGATCTCCGTCGGCCGCCGCCAATCGAGGGTGGGATAGCGAAACATCGTGATGTGCGCCCTGGTGATGTCGTCGTAGCCGGCGGCGGCGACCCCCGCGTAGTTCCGCTCCCACACCCATTGCCAGACCACACGCATGAGCGCTCCCACGTACGGGCCGTTGGCTGGCGGATCGTCGGCCTCTGTCACATTCGTCAGGCTAGCGAATGCTGTCATCGTAAACAAGCCTGACTATTGAGAAGTCAATGGCCTGTGATGGATGGATATCTACTCTACCGATTGACATATTCGTCTGGTTACCTTACGATCATGTCGTCAGGTAGTTTGACCATCAAGTTCGAGGAGCGATCATGGCTGAAGCAGTTGTCGACGGACCAGGGAACGAGCACGCCGAAGCGTGGTGGTTTCTCGACACCCTCGTCGTCGAGCACCGGCGAGCGCCCGACATGACCAGTGTCGTGTTGGAGATGACGTTGCCCGTCGGCCACGCTCCGGCGTTGCACGTCCACGACACGCTCGACGACACGTGGTACGTGCTCGAAGGTCAGATGGCAGCACGTTGCGGTGACACCGAACTGGTCGTCGACGCAGGGCATTGGGTGTCGATGCCGCGCGGCGTTCCACACGCGTTCAGGGTCGTCGGCGATCGCCCGGCGCGCATCCTGACGGTCCACGACAACTCGACGTTTCGGGACTTCGTCAGCGAGTTGGGTGTCTCGGCCCCCGAACACGTCGTGCCGCCCCAGCCGTCGTTCCCACCGCTCGATGAGCTGACTCGAGTCGCCGCACGACATGACCTCCGACCGGTCGGCCCACCCATGAGCATCGACGAAGCGGCGGCGATCCTCGCTCACCGGTAGCCAGGCGTTCGCAGACCACCATGACTGTCACCGTCGAACCACCCGCGGCCGTGATCCACGCGCTCCACCCTGTTGGAGGAGCCACAGGTCACGCTCGTCCCGCCCCGCCGCCGAGCCGGGCTGGTCGCCCGCTCGTTGTCCATCACCATGGACACCATTTCCACGCCTTGAGATGAAAGCCCAAGCCCGATGTCGATTCGATGGACCTTGGCGGTGTAGGTCGTGCGTCGCCGGCTACTAACGAGGCTGGTTACGGCCTTCGAGTACGGAGTCAGGCGGGCGACGAACGCGGCCGGGTCCTCGGCGAAGCCGATGTGGTCGCCAGGGAACAGTGTCGGTTCGATGCCGAGGTGCGCTCCGAGCGCTCGCGAGGCGTGATCGCAGAGTTGACCGGCACGTCCTCGCCGATCCCGATCACGAGCCGGTCGGTGATGGTGCGCAGCGCCGCGAGGTCGGGCTTCCAGAAGGTCGTTGGGCGGTCCATGTGGACGGCGGCGTAGCGATGGTCTGCTGAGGAGAACGCTTGCCGCCGGAGCGCTGAGCGGCGTGCTGTTGATCGTGTACGTCTCGATCGTCGCTCTCGCCGGCGCCCTGTTCGAACGCACCACCGGCGCCTCGCTCGTGGCGACAGGAGTGATCGCGCTGCTGGTACTGCCCGCGCATCAGCGTGCGACGCAATGGGCGAACGGCGTCGTGTACGGCACCTCCGAGGACCCGACGACTGTGCTGCGCCGCCTCGGCCTCGAGCTCGACACGACGTCGCGCCAGGAAGAGCTGATGGCTTCGGTCTGCACGACGATTGCTGATGCGATCGGTGCGACGTATGTGGCGGTCGTTCTCGACGGCGAACCGGTCGCTGCGGTCGGCTCGGCGGGCCCGGAAGATCACATCGTGCCGTTGACGTACAGCGGTGAAACGATCGGCGAACTGATCCTGGGTGGCCTGCCAGAGAGGAATCGTTTCGCCACGATGCGGCTTCTCGAGGATCTCGTCCCGCATGTCGCGCTTGCCGCTCATGCCCAACTCCTCGAACGCGAGGTCACGCGATCACGGGCGCGCCTGCTCGCCGCCCGCGAGGAGGAACGCCGTCGGTTGCAGCGCGACCTGCACGACGGCGTCGGTCCCATGATGGCGGCGCTGGCACTGGAGCTCGACCGCGGGCGCCTGCTCTTCGCGCATGATCCCGCCTCCGGCGAGGCCGTGCTCGACCAGCTGTCGGCCCACCTGCGGGAGGCGGTGCGAGCGGTCCGCACCCTTGTACACGATCTGCGGCCTCCGCCGCTCGACGAACTCGGCCTCGTCGGCGCCCTCGAGGTGCTCGGTCGCCAGCTGGCACCGATCACGCCCGACGTGAACGTCGTCCAGTACGGCATGGATCGCGCGATTCCTGCCGACGTCGAGCTCGCCGCCTACCGCATCGTCAGCGAGGCGATGACGAACGTTGTCCGCCATGCGTCGGCCGGGCATTGTGAGGTCTCGGTCGTCGGCGACGAAGATCGACTGATGGTCACGGTGCGCGACGACGGACTCGGTTTCGGCGACGAATGCCCCGACGGCACGGGTCGCCGGTCGATGGCCGCTCGCGCCGAGGAGCTGGGAGGCGACGTCACCATCGAGAGTGGGCATCGTGGCACGGTCGTCATTGCGACGCTTCCGTTCGGGGACCGGGCGACGTCATGAACGTCGCTCGAGTGCTCGTCGTCGATGACCACCCTCTGTTTCGACAAGGCCTGTCCGGACTGCTCCGCGAGCTGCCTGCAGTCGAGCTGGTGGGCCAGGCCGCGTCGGGTGAGGAGGCGCTCGAGCTGGTCGCAGCCGACGAACCCGACGTGGTGTTGATGGATCTGCACATGCCGGGCATCGGCGGGATCGAGGCGACCCGCCGGCTCACGAGTGGTCATCCGAACGTCGCCGTGCTGGTCCTCACCATGCTCGACGATGACGACAGCCTGCGTTCCGCGATCGCCGCAGGAGCGCGCGGGTACCTCCTCAAGGAAGCGACCCCGCAGGAGATCGTCGGTTCGATCGAGTCGGTGGTTGCCGGCCAGGCGGTGTTCGGCAGCGCGGTCAGTGGGCGCGTGCTGGCCGCCCTCGCCACGAGCGCATCGTCCCGCGGACTCGACGGCATCACGGACCGCGAGTCCGAGGTGCTCGATCTGCTTCCGCGTGGGCTCACCAATGCAGCAATCGCCGATCGGCTGGGGCTGAGTGGCAAGACGGTTCGAAACCACGTGTCGAACATCTTCAGCAAGCTCGGCGTCGCCGATCGTGCGGCCGCTGTCGCTGGTCAGCACGGTGTGGTCGGCGGCGAAGAGTCGACAGCACCCGCGAAGGGTCGGCTGTCATCGGTGCGGCGTGCAGGACCAAGAGGGGTCCCCGACCTCGCAATTCGTAGCGGATTGTTGCGCCGGGGACGTCGAGGTTGCCGGTGCGGACAGCGATGGTGGTCATGAAGTGCTCCTCGTCAAGATGGACATTACTGTCCAAGATAACAATATTGGACACTTATGTCTAGAATGATTCGGTGAGTGAATCAGCGGCCCGCCGAGGCCGCTCCCGGGGGCCGTCGCCGACGAAGCGCCAGGCCATCCTGCGTGCCGCGCGCGATGTCTTCATCCAGGAGGGCTTCGGCGGCGCCAGTCTCGACGAGGTGGCCGCGCGCGCCGGGGTCTCACGCCAGACCGTGTACGCGCACTTCCACGACAAAGAGCGGCTGTTCGTCTCGATGGTCGAGACTGAGGTCGGTGGCATCGACGGCCCAGCTCATCCACTCGACGCAACGCTCGGCGAGACCGACGACGTTGCGCGCGACCTGCAGACGTACGCCCGTCACCACCTCACGCTCGTCATGCAGCCACCGCTGGTGGCACTGCGCCGCATGCTGATCGGCGAGGCTGGCCGCTTCCCGGAGCTTGCCGCCGCCTGGTACCGCGAAGGGCCCGACCGCTCATGCCGCGTGTTCGCCGCCTGGTTCGAGCGCCTCGCCGAACGCGGACTGCTCCGCATCGACGACCCGTGGTTGGCCGCCCAGCACTACAACTGGCTCGTCCTGTCGATCCCACTCAACCGAGCGATGGCCGCGCCCCTCGAGCCGCCCCCGTACACCGCCGCCGAACTCGATCGCTACGCCGACGAGGCAGTGAAAGTGTTCCTCGCCGCGTACGGCGCAATCACCGCCAAGAACGCGCACCAACCCGACGTGACAACACGGCCACGGTGACGACGTGGTCGACCGAGGCCGACACCGGGAAACGGCCGCTCCGCTCGCGGGGTGCGCGATGACGCGCCTCGATCGGGGTGCTGTGGTGGCGGCCGTGATCGCCGCCGGCCTCGGCGCGGCGAGCGCGGCGGTGAGTGCGTACTGGGCGCTTGGTGGTATGGCGTTGCTCGACACTGTCGGCGGCGAGATCGAGCGCTGGGGTCGGGAGCGGTCGGCCGGTGTCGTCGTCACACTGTGGGTGATCACCGTCGCGAAACTCGTCGGAGCTGCCGCGCCGCTCGTGCTCGTGGGAGTGGGCGCGGGACGGCTCCCGGCCTGGACGAGAGCCCGGCCGATGCGAGTGCTCGGATGGGTCGTGGCGATCGGGCTGACCGTCTACGGGGGTGTGCTCACCGTCGCCGGGCTGCTTGTCGATGCGGGTGTCATCGATGCTGCGGACGATGCCGACGAGCATGCGATCGCCTGGCACGCATACTTCTGGGATCCATGGTTCGCTCTGTGGGGCGGCGCCTTCAGCGTGGCCATGTGGCGCAGTCGTCCACAGACCTCCGACGACCCCGGCCGTTGATTCCGGACCCTGGGATCGGATACCGCCGGGTTCCGGCGTTCCCACTGGCCGAAGTGATACCGATCACCGGTCCTGAGCGTGGTTGTGTGGGACATCGGGTCGCGGGCCGAAGGCCACGCCTGCAGTGACGCCTCCGCTGCGAACACGCGTGGAGTGCCCGATTGACATCGTCAGTGGGACCGCCTAACGTACAACTACATGGTTGCAAATACCCTCGAGCGCGGAAAGCAGACCGACCGGCTGTTCTTCGCGCTCAGCGATCCAACGCGGCGCGACATCGTCACCCAGACTCTCGACCGTGAACGCTCCGTCAGCGAGCTCGGCCGGCTGTATCCGATCAGCCTCACCGCAGTGCAGAAGCACGTCGAGGTCCTCGTCGTCGCCGGCCTCGTCTCCAAGCACCGCCGCGGACGCGAACAACTCGTGCGCGGCGAGGTCGACCAACTGCGCCGCGCGCACGAACTTCTCGATGAACTCGAAACGCTGTGGCGGGCCCGCCTCGAACGCTTCGCAGACGTCCTCAACGAAACCACTGGAGAGGAAGACGAATGACGGTTTGGAATGTCGACAAGAACGCAGCGGCCAAGACAATGGTCATCACTGCCTGCTCGCAACCGTCGGACCGATCGTGAGTGTCCGCTCGGGGCGCCGGGCTTGCAGCAGGAGGAGGACACCTTGAACTCGATGGCGCGCCGGATGTTCGAGTTGGTCGAGCCGATCGGTGTCATTCCCTACGCAGCTGACGAACCCAACCAAGCGATGTTCGCCCTCGGGTTCAGCAACTACTGGGACATCTACTTCGCCGGACGGGCGGCGCCCCTGGGCTTGGCCAGAGCGGAGGTGGTGGACGCACTGTTCTACAGCTTCGCTCCCGGTGAGGTGGCCCGACACATTCCCAAGGTGTGGCGCACCACCACACCCGAAGCGGCGATCGCCGCTCGCCAGGCGGGCTGCGAGAAGGCGTTGCGGCGGATCCTCGGCGATCACGTCGACTCTCCCGGCTTCGCCCGCGCCGCTGAACTGTTGACCAACGCCGCGTCCAGCGCACCGGTCGAGGGCCGGCCGATGTACGCCGCGCTACGCGCGATCCCGATCCCCAGTGACGTGGTGGCCCGCCTCTTCCATGCCGCTTCCTTGCTGCGCGAGCACCGTGGCGACGGACACATCGCAGCCCTGATGATCGAGGGTGTCGGCCGCCTCGAGGCCCACGTCCTGCTCGCCCTCGACATGGGCATGCCCGCGGAGAAGTTCGGACGCATCCACCACCTCCCGGCAGCGCAGCTCGCCGCTGTCATCGACGGAGTGCGCGATCGCGGCCTGATCGGCGATGACGGTTGGCTCAGCGAACAGGGTCGCGCTGTCAAACAGCGGGTCGAGGGGCTCACCGACGACCTCGCGGCGAAGCCCTACGAAAGCCTCGCGCCGGGCGAGCTCGACGAGCTCATGGCCACGCTCGAGCCGCTCGCCGCGCTGCTCCTCGCCTCCCAGGACTGGTAGATCGCAGCAGCGACGGGTCTATTCCGTTTCTCGTGATCAGAGCGGTCGTGACGTCGTCACTCATTCGCCGCACGGATCACACCACGACCCCCCAAGCCGGCCCACGATCCCGGCGGGGTGTCGGCCATGCTGTGGGCGTGGAGTACGTGTCCAGAGTGCCGCGACCGCCGCTGGACGGCCTGATCGACGACCTCTACTACCTGGAGGGTGCGCCGCCCTACGCCCGGCTGACCCTGCCGGCGGCGCCGGCGCCGTTGCTGATCGTCAACCTCGGGGCGCCGTTCCTCATCCGCGCCGGCGCCGACGTCGAGACGGCCGAGTACGCCGACGGCTGCGTGGTCACCACGCCCACCCGCGCATGGGACTTCGGTTACCCACCTCGAACTCGGTCCGTCGGCGTGCACTTCAAGCCGTGGGGGCTGGGCCCGTTTCTGCCGATGCCCGCGGCCGAGCTGTGCGACCGGCCGGCGACGGTCGAGCAGGTTTGGGGCCGGCCCGCCGTTGCTGCGCTACGCGACCGGCTGGCCACGGCGGCCGGACCGCACGAGATGCTGACGCTGCTCGAGGACGAACTCATGCGACGGCTGCGCGAGACCCCCGGCCTGGCACTCGTCCGTCATGCGAGCACCGTCATCGCCGAGACCAGCGGGGCGGTGGCGATCGGCGACCTGAGCGTGGCAGCCCGGGTGAGCGGAACGCATCTGGTACAGCGGTTCAAGGCGCTCGTCGGCGTCACCCCGAAGCGGTTGGCCCGCAGCTACCGCTTCACCGCCACCGTGCTCGCGCTCGACCCGGCCGAACCGATCGACTGGGCCGATGTCGCGGCCGGCGCCGGCTACTTCGACCAGGCCCACTTCGGACACGAGTTCCGGGAATTCACCGGGTTCACGCCGACCCGGTACGTCGACGTCCGGCGGCAGTTCCTGCGCGAACATCCCGGCCACGTGCTGGATGGCTGGCCGCTGCCGGCCGATTGATTTCTTACAAGACCCCCAGTTCACGACTCGTCATCATGAAGCCATGTCACAAGCAAAGGCGAGCCCCGTGGGCAAGGTAGTCATGTACGCATCGGTGTCGGTCGACGGATTCATCGCCGACGAGAACGACCAGCCCGGACCCCTGTTCGACTGGTTGACCAGCGGTGACGTGCCGCTGGACGACAGCGGATTCTTGAACGTGTCGCAGGCGTCGTTCGACTACGTCCGGCCGTACTGGGACGAGATCGGGGCGACCATCGCGGGTCGCCACGTATTCGACATCACGGACGGCTGGGACGGGACGCCTCCGGGCGGGGTCGATCACGTGGTCGTCGTGACGCACCGGCCGCCGCCCGCCGGCTGGGACCCCGAGGCGCCGTTTCACTTCGTCGACGGCATCGAGGCAGCCGTGGCCAAGGCGCGCGAGCTTGCCGGTGGCCGCACCGTCGAGGTCGCCGCCGGCGACGTCGGTGGACAGGTGCTTGCGGCAGGCCTGATCGACGAGGTGCGCATGGACGTCGTACCCGCTGTGCTCGGGTCCGGCAAGCGCTACTTCGGGTCGGTCGACGCGCAGCACCTGTTGGAGGATCCTGACACCGTGATTCAGGGCAGCCGGGTACTTCACCTGCGCCATCGCGTGCGCCGTTGACCGATGTGGCGCCGATCGGTCCCAAGTCGCCTGAGGTCCCGGCCTAAGCGGCGCCGAAGGTTCCAGCCATCGACCGAGTCGCAGGCCAGCGTGCGCTTGTATGGATCGACGACAGGTTGACTCCAGCCGCGCATACGGACTACTGGAGCCGCTCGCCCGCGGCGCAGGCCTCGACGAGCAGGCCGAATCGCCGCTCGCGCGTCTCGGGGCGCTTCGCCTCGCTGATCCAGAAGGCGCGCATCTTGCGGTAGCTCGGCGGCGTGGAGTCCCAGAAGGCGGCCGCCTTCGGGTGGTCTCGGCGCAGGCGCTCGTCGAACTCGGGCGGCAGCCGGCTGGGCCGCTTCGACGTCGAGTACGGCTCCTCGCTCGTGTCGCGTGCGGCGAACGCCCGCCGTCCGGCCTCGGTCATGCGGCCCTCGGCCTCGAGCTCTGCCACGAGCGCGACGTTCACGGCGCTCCAGCGGCGGCTCTTGCGTGGCGTGAACCGCTGCATGTGGCGTTCGCCGTCGATCGAGCGGCCCTGCCCGTCGATCCAGCCGAAGCACAGCGCCTCGCGCACGGCGTCGGCCCATCGGAGCGAGGGCTTGCCCGTGTGCGTCTTCCAGTAGCCCACCACGCACTCGGTCGCCGTCGCGTGATGGCGCTCCAGCCAGTCGCGGAACTCGTGCGGAGCGCGGAAGAAGATCGGCTCGCCGTCGAACACGCCGGTGAGGCTATGTCCGCGCCAGCACGACGACGGAGGGGGACCTTCGTCGCTGAC
>CAWDFZ010000006.1:0-353651 GCA_963801795.1 Ilumatobacteraceae bacterium | reverse complement strand
GCGAAAGCAGCAGCTCCTGCGGTTCTTCCAGATCGTGGACGATCGGGTGCGAGCGGCACTTCACGACGAATCGGCCCCGTTGCTCGTCGCCGGCGTCGAGTTCGAGCTCGCGGTGTACCGGGAGGCGAACCGCTATCCGCATCTCGCTGCAGTCGTCAGCACCGGGAACCCGGAGCGGCTCGCTGCGGCCGAGCTCTACGAGAAGGTGTGGCCCGTTTTCGCGGCCTGCGTGCTCGACTCCGCTCGGCGAGAGTTGGTCGGCCGCATCTCCAAGTCGCCGTTACCGCTGACGTCTTTCCCGGCGATTCTTGCTGCTTGCCGAGAGGGCCGGGTCGCCGCCCTACTTGGCGCGACCCGATCGATTGTGGTGGGGGTCAGTTGACACCGCCGACGGTCACCGGGACCGACAGCCGGGCGACGTTGAGCTGGTCGACGCGGCGATCGGCGCCGCCCTCGACCAGGGCGCTGCGGTATACGCAGCAGCAGGCCCGGAGAACTTCCCGGCGACGCACCCGTAGCCGCAGTGGCCCGCTACTGACTGTTTGACCAAGACAACGAGGAGGACCAGCGATGGGCTCAACGTTCAGGATCGGGCGCATCGGCGGCGTCACCGTCGATGCCCATTGGTCACTCATGGTCATCGTGGGCCTCATCTCCTGGAGCCTGGCTTCGTACACGCTGCCCGAGTCGGCGTCCGGCTACGCCGAGACCCTCTACTGGGTCGCAGGACTTTCCGCCGCAGTGGGCCTCGTCAGCTCGATAGTCGCTCACGAGCTGAGCCACGCCGTCGTCGCCAACCGTCACGGCCTCCAGGTCGAGCACATCACCTTGTGGATGTTCGGTGGTGTGGCGACGCTGGGCAAACAGCCCCACGATCCAGGCACCGAGTTGCGAGTCGCCCTGGCCGGACCGGCGATGAGCGTGGCCTTGGGCGCCGCCTGCTTGGCGTTTGCCGCGCTGAACGCCGGGCTCAGCGGCCCCGATCTGCTCGGGGCTGCCCCTGGGCTGGCTGGGGGCCCTCAACCTTATGCTCGCCGCCTTCAACCTGCTTCCAGGGGCACCCCTCGACGGCGGGCGAGTGCTGGCAGCCGTCTTGTGGCGGCGCTCCGGTGACGAACGCCTGGCACGCGGCGCGCCGCACGGGCGGGACAGATCGTGGGCCGAGGGCTCATCGTCCTGGGTCTCGTCGAGTTCTTGCTCACCGCGGGAATCGGCGGGCTGTGGTTGTCCCTCATCGGCGTCTTCCTCATGTCCACCGCACACACCGAGACCTCTCAGCTCGAGTTGGTCGCCACGCTCACGGGCGTTCGGGTGGCGCAGGCGATGACCACGGACCTGGAAACGGTTGCCGCAGACCGCACCGTTGCCGACTTCGTCCAGCACGACGATGACTGCACCCGGCTCCGCATTTCCCGTTGTGGATCCCGCCGGCCGGCCCCACGGCCTCGTCACCCTCCAGCAGCTCCGCCAAGTGCCCCACCGAACGCGTGGGCTACGACCACGATGGGAGCGGTCGCGGTCCCGATGGATCAGCTCGCCATCGCCGCTCCGAACGAGCCGCTGACAGAAGTGTTCGGGCGGAGCGGCGTGGATAGGGTCATGGTCGTCGACGGCGCCCGACTGATCGGCGTCATCACTCCGACCGCCATGTCCTCCGCCGTCGATCGCTTCTCGCTGACCGGTCCCGCTCGCTCGCCGTGAGCAGGCGACGACTCGCTGCCGTTGCCGATGCTCGGCGGGCCATCGCGATGCGCCCGACGAGCTAGTGGTCATGTCGGGCTGGAGCACGCGGGCGACCTCGTCACGGTCGGGCCACGGGATCGGGGCCCCTGTCGTGTCGCGAACGCCGCGGCCGGCTTCGACCACGCCGATGGCAGCGGCTTGGTGACCGAGGGCGGTCAGCTCGGTGAGCGCCGGGCCCGATTGTGTGGGTGGGAACGTGGCCAGGAGCGATCCGGAGGCGAGCGTCGCCCACGGATCTGCGTGCAGCGCCCGGCACACGGCAACGCCGGGCTCGAACCAGCGGACCCGGCTTCGGTCCACACGGATCCCGACCCCGGAGGCGAGCGCCAACTCGTGCAGCCCTGAGGCGAGGCCACCCTCGGTCGGGTCGTGCATGGCGGTCACGCCGAGCGCCGTCGCAGCAGGGCGGCCTGCACGACTGAGATACCCGGGATCGTCGAGCGCACCCGCTGCGGCGCGCATGACCTCGGCGGAAAGCTCTGTGAGCCGCTCACCCGCCTCGGCCGCCAACACGGCGGCGCCCTCGATGGGCACAGGCCCGACCTGCACGACCACATCGCCGGGCTGGGTTCCTGAGGTCGAGACGAACCGGCCGGTGGGGGCGTAACCAAGATTTGCCCGACCACCACCGCGTGGTTGACCGTGCTGGTCACCTCGGTATGTCCGCCTACCAGCGCCACGTCTGCGTCGACCAGCGGCGCGCATCGAAGCGAACAGCTCCTCCACCTCAGTCTCGGTCGTCCCCACCGGCAGCAGGACGGTGGTCAGGAACCATGCGGGCCGCACACCGGTGACGGCCACGTCGTTGGCGTTCACGACGACGGCGTACCGGCCGAGGTCCCTGGTCGTCAGGGTGACCGGATCCGTCGCCGCGACCAACACGCCGCCCGCCACCTCGATGGCGCACGCGTCTTCGCCGACCGCCGGACCCAGACGGACGTTCGCTGGCAGCGGACCAAATGCCGCGAGCACTCGTGACAAGAAGCTCGATGGGCAACTTGCCCGGCGGAATGACCCCGTGGCCATCGTTGCTCACCGACACGCAAACAGCCGTCGAGGACCATCGACAGGACGAACCGAGTCCGAGCGGCTCGAGCGATCGAGCCATCGTGCCACCTTTGGCCTTGGATCGGGGACCTTCGCCCCTAGTGACCTGACTGTGGATTTCGTGAGAATCGTGTTGATGCTCTCGCGATGCAGAGAAAGGACACCAGCATGAAGCCCCTCCGGCACACGTCTCCCGCTCGACCGTCGGCTCCAGGGGCGCCGCAGCGAGCCCAGTTCTACCGTGACCTCGAGGCACTCGAGGACCAGACCCAGGCGATGGCTGGGCTGGCGCGCCTGTCGCTCGAGTTGTCGATGCGCGCCGTGGCCCGTAAGGACGCCGCGCTGTGCGAATCGGTGATCGCCGGCGACGACGAGCTCGACCAGCTGTATCACCAGATCACGCGCCGGGCCATCGACCTGCTGGCTTGTCAACAGCCCGTTGCCTCGGACCTGCGCCTTTTGGTGGCGCTGATGCACGTGGCGCTCCATCTGGAGCGCATTGGGGACATGGCGGTGAACGTCGCCGAGGCGGAGCGCGCGGCGATGTCGTTGCCCGTCAATCCGGCGATCGTCCAGCACCTACACGACATGGGCGACGCCGCTGCATTGATGACCGATCTGGCGTCGCGGGCGTTCCGTGAACGGGACAGAAACGCGTGTGAGCGGCTTTCCACGCTCGACGAGCGCATCGACCGATTCAACCGGGACATGATCAACCACGTTCTGGCCTGTAGCGATGACGGGCAGCAGCTGGAGTGGGCCATCCGGATGATGCAGGTGTCCCGATACCTGGAGCGGGCCGCCGACCATGCCGTCGACATTGCCGAGCAAGCCTGGTTCCTCATGACCGGGGAGCTGACGCGGCTCGACTGATACGGCACAGCCCGCTCGGCTTGGGACCTTTCCTCAGCTGTCGGTGCTCTCCGCTTCCACACTGAGATGTGCGTCACGCTCGACAAGTGATGCAGCGCGAGACAACCGCCCCGTCGTCCCATGAGGGACGGCACAAGAGCCGGGAGATAATCGATGAAGACCACAGACCAAGTACGCGAAGACGTCGAGCACGGCTCGCTTGGGAGCCCGAACTCGACGAGAGGCACATCCTCGTCCGCGTGAACGACGGCGCCGTGACCCTCGATGGTCACGTTCCCACCTACCGGCAGAAGGTCCACGCGGTACGTGCTGTCGAGCAGGCGTCGCCGGCGTCAGGGCGGTCGCCGATGAACTTGAAGTTCGGCTGGCGGGCAGCCACGTCCGGGACGACACGGACATCGCTCGGTCGATCTCGCAGCGGCTCGAGTGGAACGCGGTGCTCCCAAAGGACGGGGTCAAGGCTGAGGTCGCGAGTGGCACCGTCACCATGAGGGGCACCGTCGACTGGGAGTACGAGCGTCGCGAAGCCGGTCGGCTGGCCCGCGATGTCATCGGTGTACGCAACGTCCACAATCTCATCGAGTTGAAGCAGCGGCCCGCTGCCAAGACGGTGGAGCGCCAGATCGCCGAGCGCCTTCGGCCGCCAAGCGTCGCTTACGCGCCGACAGATCCACGTGGCCGTTCACGACTCCAAGGTCGTGCTCAGCGGTCACGTGCACTCCCTCGCTGAGCAGCGCATCGCCCGGATCGCCGCGTACGCTGCGCCCGGCATCACCAGCGTCGAGAGTCATCTGACTGTCGAGCCCTGATCGGCGTTCAAACTGAGGGGAGCGCGATGGGTTTGCGCGTCGTAGCCCTGGGACCGCCAACGGAACCCTCGCGGCGGCAGTGGCCGCACACGCCGGCACCGTGCTGGCGGCCTGCGATGTCGAGCGTTTCCCCGACGGTGAGCTACGCCACACGTGGATGAGATGCGAGGCGACGACGTGTATGTGGTTCAGCCCACCGGTCCGCCGATCAACGAGCACGTCGTGGAACTCCTGCTTCTGCTGGCTGCATGCCGGCGAGCGGGCGCCGACAGGGTCACCGCTGTGGTCCCCTATTTCGGCCTACGCTGGCCAAGACCGCCGAGGCAGTGCCGGTGAGGTAGTCGGAGCCAAGGTGGTTGCCGAGGCCGTGGCTGCGATGGGTGCGGACCGCATCGTGGTCGTTGATCCCCACACCTTCGCGACTCGAGGCGATGTGTGCGATGCCGGTCGAGATGCTGACGGCCGTTCCTGTGCGTCGCGGCCGCGTCTTCGTGGACGATCGACGATTTGGCTGTGGTGGTCGCTCCCGACTTCGCGGCGGTGAAGCTCGCCCAGCGGTACGCGTTCCGCTGCTGTAGCGAGATCTCGCCGTGGTGCGCAAGGCACGCACCAGCGGGATGACGGTCGAAGCACACGAGCTGGTGGGCGACAACGGTGGCCGGCCGGCGGTGATCGTCGACGACATGATCAGCACTGGCGCCACCATCGAGGCCGCCATGAACGTGATCGTCGCCTGTGGAGGCGCCGATGACATCGTCGTGGCCGCCACGCACGGGCCGCTGGTCGGCGAGGCGATCGACCGCATCTCGACGCGAGCGGCGCCGGCGCCTGCTCGTTACCGACACCGTGACGAGGCCGGGGGAGTCGTCAGCGGAGGTGCGCTCGGTCTCCACCCTGCTCGGCGACGCGATCGTACGCTTCCATCGCAGTGAACCCCTGGACGATCGGCTCTTGCATACTCTGACCTGCAGCGCGTGACGCTCACATCATTCGGCGACGGCCGTAAGCGGAGCTGTCACACTGAATCAGAGCTTGTAGCCGATCGTCCGGAGCAGCTGTTTGCGGTCGGTAACGTCGTCGTCGGTCTCGACGCCAACCGGCGGGCGTCCGTCGATCACGCCGACGATGCCCCGGCCGAATTCGGTGTGGGCGACGACGAGCTCGACCGGATTCGCTGGTCGGCGCAGTAGATCCCGCACACCTCGGGGACGCTCTTGAGCGCGTTGAGCACGTTCACGGGGTAGCCGTCCTCGAGGAACACGAAGAACGAGTGCCCCGCGGCGACCGCGAGCGCGGTCTGGGTCGCCAGCTCGACCAAGCGGTCGTCGTTACCCGATCGGCGCACGAGGCACGGGCCGGAGGCCTCGCAGAACGCGACACCGAAACGCAAGGCGGAGCCGCGTCCCGCGAGCGCCTCGTGGACGTCCTCGACCGTCTTGATGAAGTGGGCTTGGCCAACGATGACATTCATGTCGTCGGGCTTATCGATCGGTACGACCTGGAGCTCCATCGTTGCCCCTTTCAATGCCATGAGTGTGCCGCGGTGTGGGCTTTCGGCGAGCCCCCGTTGGGCGCGGCCGCCTGGACTCTAGTTTCAGCGGCGTGAGCACCCTCGGGTGGATCGTCGTCTCGGGGCTGCTCATGAGCGCGCTCGCTCTCGTGGGCAGCCTCACTGTCGTGCTGCCCGAGCGCCTGTTCAATCGTCTCATCCTGCCGCTCGTCGCATTGGCCGCCGGGTCGCTGATCGGGGGAGCGCTGTTTCACATGCTTCCCGAGTCGGTCGACGCGCTCGGCAACACCCTCACGGTGTACGGCTGGCTCGCCGGTGGCCTGTTCACGCTCTTCGTCCTCGAGCAATACCTGCAATGGCACCACTGCCACCGGCCAGTCGCCGACCACCGGCCGCTCGGCGTCCTGATCCTGGTGGCCGATGGGCTGCACAACCTCGCCGATGGCCTGGCGGTCGGTGCCGCGTTCGTGCTCGACACTCGTGTCGGGATGGTCACATGGCTCGTCGCCGTGGCGCACGAGGTGCCCCAAGCTCGGCGATTTCGGCATCCTCGTGCACAGCGGATGGAACTGTCGCCCGCGCGTTGATCTAGCCAACCTTTCTCTCGGCACTGACGTTCCTCGTGGGCGGCGTCGCCTCTTACCTGCTCGCCGAGCGGTTCGAGGTGGCGTGGTCTGGTGCCGTTCGCGGCCGGCAGCTACCTCTACATTGCTGCGGCCGATCTGCTTCCCGAGATCACCACCACGATCGACCCACGCGACAAGCTCCTCCACACGCTGAGCTTCGCCGTCGGCCTGCTGCTGCTCCTCGCGATTGCGCTCCTCAGCTGAGCTGACGCTGGCTGCGAGCGGTCTCCCGACCGCTCGCGGAAACTGCCGTTCCGCCCGGGCCGCTCACGCCACAGTCTCGGGCGGCAAGCTGCCGTCGCACAGAGGTTCCAGCCGAAACTCGGCTCTATCGCCAAACGACCAGTTAGCGCGACATTCGCTTCCAATAGCGAGTATCACCGGTCAGTGGCCTCCAAGTTATTGAATGATCGAACCACGACTGGCGTCGCGTTGGCCAGCATCATCCGGCTGGCGCAGGTAGAGGTAGAAGACGGCGCATCCGTCGGTCGTCGAGGTCGCTCAATGTCATGCTCGACCCCGCTCGGGATGTGGACGTCAGGACCCCGCCCTGAGTTCGGTGTCGAGTATCACTGCCGCACCATCGAGGACCCATACGTGGTGATGATTGGCGCGGTGGCAATGCCGACCGAGGTGGCGGCCCGGCTCGACGGTCAGCACGCCCGCCATAGAGGTATCGGTGCGCCACAGCACCCGGTGGGTGAGACGCCCCCGAGGGGACCGATTGGCTCGATTGGAAGGGCCGCGATCGCCTCGGGCGTCAACACAACCGGCTGAACTGTCATCGTCGGTTCCATGCCCTCACTTTCGCCCTGGCAGTGCCCCAGTGCCAGGGACCAAACGCCCGCGATGTTTGCGCCGTGCTCGTCCACGATTTCGCCCCGAGGACAGGCATGAAACGGCGCCGTCAGGAGATCGCCACCATGCCGTGTCGTTCCGTTCGGTTGCCCGTACAAGGGTTCCCGCGAACCGCGATCTGTCAACGACGTTGGACCGAGTGAAGGGGACCTCAGTCCCTGGAAATCTGACGTGGCGGGTCGCATCCTGAAGGTGGCAGCGGCCCCATCCGGGATGGTCATTCGCTAGGCACCTTCGCTCTGCCTGTGAGGGGAGGAGTGCCACGGGGTTCAACTCCCCCCGTTGCCACGGAAGCGATGACCGGCCCGGGAAGGCGCCTGGAGGATGAGCTTCGGTCTATGGCGTCCGATGATGCGGGCGGCGACTTCGCCGACGTCTGACTTCGCCGACGTCTGCGATCGGCCAGCCGACTCATCGAGTCGCCTTCCGAGGCGAAGCTCCGTTGCCTCTCGTCCGCCGCCACCGCGAGCGTCGACTCGGCTTGGGCTTCCATCCGGGCGCTCCCGGCCAAATTCCCGTCGACTCGCCACCGATGCCGCCGATGGCGAGTGCCCGCGGGCGCGAACGCCATGCACTTGGCATGGCACTCGCGCCGGTGGGTTGCTGACGATGACGTCAGCTCTTGGTGATTGCGACCCGTTGCACCTGCTGTTTGTCCTCAGCGGGTCTGGGGACCCGGATTTCGAGGATGCCTTCGCCGTAGGTGGCGCGGATGTCGTCGACGCTCACGCCTCGCGGCAATGCGACAGTTCGCGACAACGACCCGTAGCGGAACTCCGACCGTGTACGTCCCTCAGTCTCGTCCTTGAGTTCGCTGCGCCGCTCCGCCCGAAGGTGGAGGTAGCCGTCGGTAACCGTGATCTCCACGTCCTTGTCGGGATCAATGCCCGGGAGTTCGGCTCGCACTACCAGTTCGTCGTCGGTCATCTCCTGCTCGATCCGGCAATGCGCCTTGGGCGCCGAACGGCCAGAGCCCTTCGATGAATTGGCCGAACTCCGGCTCGAACAGATCGAAGAATCGGCTCATCGGACGCTCGCCGCGACTCTTCGCACTGCTTCTGCCATGTATGCACCTCCTTTCGATTCGTGGTTCCTCTTCTTTTTCCTGCCGAACGGCGGCGCCCGTTAGAGCCCAAAGTCCCGACCCTTGGCCGCAGCTGATCCGTGCTCGACACGATCACAGTGGCCATTGCCTGGGTCGCGGTCCCTCGTGGAGGGCACGCCTCCGGCCACGGCGTCTTGAACCAGCGCAACCCTGTTCCAGTTGCCGGGCGTGCAGATTTCTGGGCGAAGGGTCCTTTCCGTTCGCCGCCCGTGTTCGAAGACCGTGAGCTGATGGCGTCCAGGACTTGTCGGGATTGCTGGAGGACGGTCATTGCCCGCTGGGCCTGTTCCTCGAGGATGCGAACGACTTCTTCGTCGATGATCTTGGCGGTCTCGTCGGAGTAGTCACGGGTGTGGATGAGGTCCTCGCCGAGGAAGACCCGCTCCCTGCGAGGCCCAGGCCATGTGACCGAACTGCTTGGACATGCCCCACTCGCGGACCATCCGGCGGGCGAGTTCGCTCGCCGCTGAACGAGGTCGTCGGATCGACCGGTGGACATCTCGCCGAACACCAGCTGTTCGGCGGCCCGACCGCCGAGGCGAACGGCGAGTGCGTCGTCGAGCTCCGCCCGTCGGCGAAACTGGTGTTCTTCGATCGGTACCTGTTCGGTGGCGCCGAGGGCCATCCCGAGGGGAAGGATTGTGACCTTGTGGACAGGATCAGCACCGGGCAGCACCGAAGCGAGCACGGCGTGGCCCGCTTCGTGGTAGGCGACCACGTGCCGCTCTGCCGGGGTGAGGACAAGCGAACTGCGGCGGACGCCGAGCAGCACTCGGTCGCGGGCGTTGTCGAGATCCTCCGCGGCGATGACGGTCGCTTCGCGGCGCACCGCGATCAGTGCGGCCTCATTGAGCAGGTTGGCCAGGTCGGCGCCACTCATGCCGGCGTGCCTCGGGCTATGACGTCCAGGTCGATGTCGGCGGCGGCCTTCTGGAGCGGCTGTGGACCTCGAGGATGGCTTGGCGTTCGGTCGCCGTCGGCAGTGGGATCACCACTTGCCGGTCGAAGCGTCCGGCGCGCAGGTAGCGCGGCGTCGAGGCATGTTGGGCCGGTTGGTGGCGGCCAACACGACGATGCCTTCGGTGGTGTCGAAGCCGTCGATCTCGGCCAGCAGCTGGTTGAGGGTCTGTTCCCGTTCGTCGTGGCCGCCGCCGAGCCCGGTGCCGCGTTGCGGCCGATGGCGTCGATCTCGTCCACGAACACATCCATGGCAGCGACGGTAGGCACGAACCAGGACCGTTTCGGTCCTCGTTCGTGCGAGAATGAATGTGATGGTCGAGACGCCATGATCGAGACAACGGGGCGGTTGCTGGCCGTGCTGCGCCGCGCTGCAGTCGCGCCCGTCGTGGAGCGGTCCGGATCTCGCCCGGCAGCTCGGCGTCACGGTGCCGCACGGTGCGGCGCGACATCGAGCGGCTGCGGCTCCTGGGGTACCCCGTCGAGTCCCGACACCGGCGCCCACGGTGGCTACCGCCTCGGTGCGGGCGGTGCGGTGATCCCACCGCTGATGCTCGATGCCGACGAGGTGTTCGCCCTCGCCGTGCTCGCCCGCGCCACCGACCGGCATGGTCTCGGAGAGGCAGCCGAGGGAGCGATCCGCAAGCTCGAGCACACGCTGCCGGCGTCGCTGCAGCGCGACATCGCCCTCACCTCGACGGTGGTGCGGGTCGACTCGCCGACCGGCGACGAACTCGACAGCTCGGTGCTGCGCACCGTGAGTGCCGCCTGTCGTGCCTCCGACGAGCTCGCGGCCCGCTACCGCGATCGCAACGGCGCGGTCAGCGAGCGCCGGCTGCTGCCGTACCGCGTCGTCAGCATCGGTCGCCGCTGGTATCTGGTCGCCCGCGACGCCCGCAAACCGGAGTGGCGCACGTGGCGTGTCGACCGCATCGAGGCGGCCGCTCCGACCGGACACCGGTTCGTGGTGGGCGATCCCCCGGACGCGGCGGCGCTCGTGCAGCGCTCGATCAGTACATCCCCGTACCGCTACCAGGCGCGCGTCGAGCTCGACGCGCCGATCGGAGCGATGGCCGAACGTGTGCCGCCGACCGTGGCCGTGCTCGAAGCGATCGACGATCAGACGACGCTGCTCACGACGGGCTCCGACAATCTCGACTCGATCGTGTTCCACATCGGAATGCTCGACGTGGACTTCCGGGTCCTCGAACCGCCCGAACTCCGCGAGCGCATGCACACCCTCGCTGCCCGTCTGTCCCGTTACTGACCTGGCGCGCGCCCGGACCCGACCCCCTGGCGCGCGGCTTTGCGATCGCGCGCGCCAGGGGGTCGGGTCCGGGCGCGCGCCGGGTCAGATCAAGCCGGCGAGGGTCTCGATGTCGCGGCAGGCCGTTGGGGCCGACGGGCGCGACGTTCAAGACGGTGACGCCGGCCGCCTTGTAGGCCGCGATCCGGTCGCGGACGAACCCCTCGTCGCCGATCAGTGACATCCCGTCGACGAGTTCCTGGGGAATCATCGCTGCGGCGGCCTTCTTGTCGCCGCCGAGGTACGCGTCCTGGATGTCGTCGGCGATCTGCTCGAAGCCGTACCCGCGCAGCACGTCGTTGTAGAAGTTCGCCCCCTTCGCCCCCATCCCACCGAAGTAGAGGGCGAGCATCGGCCGAGCCTTGTCGCGCAGGTGGTCGACGTCGTCACCGATCGCCAACGGACCACCGGCGACGATGTCGAGCGGGGGCATGTCCGCGGCGCGCTTCGCCAGACCTTCGGCGAGCGACGCACCCCACATGACCGGCGCGGTCGGGCCAGAAGTGCAACGGCAACCAGCCCTCGCACAGCTCGGCTGTCATCGCCACGTTCTTCGGACCGAGCGAGGCGACGTGGATCGGGATCCGCTCGCGCAGCGGATGATCGATGATCTTCAGCGCCTTGCCGAGCCCGGTCCCCTGGCCCTCGGGCAGCGGGATCCGGTAGCTGTCGCCGTCGTGTTCGAGACGTTCGCGACGCCACACCTTCCGGCACACGTCGACGATCTCGCGGGTGCGTCCGAGCGGCCGGTCGTACGGCACGCCGTGGAATCCCTCGATGACCTGCGGTCCGGAGGCGCCGAGCCCGAGGACGAACCGGCCACCCGACAGCTGATCGAGCCCGACCGCCGTCATCGCCATCAGCGTCGGCGTCCGGGAATAGAGCGGCATGATGTTCGTGCCGATCTGGGCCCGCTCGGTGACGGCGGCGACGAAGCCGAGCGCCGACACGACGTCGGCCGTGTACGCCTCGCCGCCCCAGAGATAGTCGATCCCGGCCGCTTCGAGGGCCCGGACGTTCGCCTTCAGCGCCGCCGGGTCGTGCTTCGGCCCGATCGCCGCACCGAGCTTCATCGCGTGGCCCCGATCCCGCACGACCGCCACGTGGACCTCGCCGACGATGCACAGCTTGGCGTCCTGACCGTCGTCGAACACCTCGACCCGCACGAACGCCACCTCGTCGTCCTCGACCATCACGATCGGGACCGCCCGGAACGGTCCGACCGAAGCCGGCGCCAGGTAGCGCAACAGCGCACCGTTCGCCCGGACCGGACCGAGTTGGCGGGACGCACCGCCGACCGCGGCGTCGGTGACGAGATCGAAGGCGACGCCGCCGTGCAGCCCGCCGAAGCCGTTCTGACTGGCCTCACCGCTCGGCATCGTCCAGTACGACGAGCCGTCCTCGGCGGTGCCCTCGCTCAGCCCGATGATGTCGTGCAACCGTCCGGCGAGCTTGCACTCCCCGTCGAACGACGCCCGGAACTGCCGCCGGATCTCCGCCGAGCGCCCGGACGCGGCCTCCGCGTCGACCCCTTCGAGCGTGCGATACGAGATCTGCTGGGTGCTGTCGGCGATGCGGGTGCCGAGCTCGTCGAACGCCTCGACCTGGACGATCGCCGTGCGCTTCCCCTGCCGCAACGCGCGAGCGTTGATGAAGACCTTCTCGCCGCGCGGACGGGCGATCCGTTGGACGCTGATGTCGGCGTGGACGAACGGCCGCGTCTGGCTGGCCTGCGAACCGGCCATGTCGAGGAACACGCCGAGCACTCCGAAGTCGATGTGACCGTCCGGCTCCAGCAGCAGCGGGCTGATGTGCAGGTGCAGCCCCTCGCCGCACGGGTCGCCCTCCTCCGGCCAGTGCAGGCCGATCTGCCCGAGGACGTGGCCGTCCATCGAATGGGCGTGCGAATGTCGGTCAGCGGCGTCGGTCACGACGACTTCGTACCCCAGCGGTGGGCGTCGCGGAGCACCGCGGAGAACGGCTTGTCGCCGTCGACGCTCGGTTCGCGGGGCAGTCCGAGCAGGCGCTCGCTGATGATGTTGCGCTGGATCTGGTTGCTGCCGCCGGCGATCGCCATGATCCGCCCGTTCAGGTAGTTGACCGATGCGGCACCGCCGGCCTCGTCGCCCGGTTCCCAGGCGATGCCCGACGCGACCGGCGATGTCGAGCGCGATCTGGGCCCGCTGGGGCTGCACCACGCCGAGGCCGAGCTTGATCAACGAGGCGAGTGACGGATCGCGCCTTGCCGCTCGCGATCGCTCGCGTCGCCCGCTGG
Source organism: Ilumatobacteraceae bacterium (assembly GCA_963801795.1). Lineage (GTDB taxonomy): Bacteria > Actinomycetota > Acidimicrobiia > Acidimicrobiales > Ilumatobacteraceae > Sva-07. The sequence continues at coordinate 340,542 of CAWDFZ010000006.1, read as the reverse complement.
CTGAGCTGGCGTCTGCATGTAGTCGTTGATGTGGGCGCGGGCGATCTGCTGGCGGATCGCCGGATCGTCCGCGAGGCCGCGGGCCGCGGCGAGGGCGACGAGGTCGGGTGCGAACTCACGCTCGCACCGCCGGTGTCGCTGCTGCCGCCGTGCTGGCGGGCACCACCGCCGCGCTCGAAGGCGAGCATCGTGTTCGACGATCGCCCATCCGCTCGTCGACCGCGCCGATCACCATGTCGTCGCCGACGACGACATCGTCGAGGAACTCCTCGCAGAACTCCGCGCTGCCGTTGATCTCGCGGACCGGCCGGACCGTGACGCGCGGGATCGTCGAGCGGCACCTTGAACCACGTGAGGCCGCGATGCTTCGGCGACCTCCCAGTCGGTGCGGGCGAGGCAGACGCCGTAGTCGGCGACGAGCGCGCCCGACGACCAGACCTTGTTGCCGTTGAGCACCCACGTGTCGCCGTCGCGCGTGGCCCGGGTGAGCAGACCGGCGAGATCGGAGCCGGCGCCGGGCTCGGACAGCAGCTGCACCCAGATCTCCTCGCCGCTGAGCATCCGCGGGATCCACGTCCGCTTCTGCTCCTCGCTGGCGTGCTGCAGCAGCGTCGGCACGATGATGCCGATCGTGACGCCGGTGGCGATCCCGCCCGGCGCCGGCACCGTGTAGCCGCTCGACTCCTCGCTCCAGACCCGCTGGTGCGCGTCGGTGAGGCCCTGGCCGCCGTACTCGACCGGCGACGGTGATGCCGAGATAGCCGGCGTCGTACATGTGCTTCTGCAGGGCCCGACCGGCGGCGACCTCGGCCGGCGTGATGTCGTGCGCCGACCGCAGCGACGACTCGGGTTGCGGCGTTCGAGGTTCGCCGCGAGCCACGCGTTCGCGCGCGGCGCGGTAGGCGTCGAGATCGCCGATCCGTTCGTGCTCGCTCACGACGTCACTGCCGTTCCGCCGGGTTCGGCCGAGGCCGTTGGAGGCGCACACCCGCTCGCGGTGCCACGCCGGTTCGCCGTAGAGCACGGCGTTCGTGCGGATGCGGCGCATGAACAGATGCAGGTCGTGCTCCCACGTGTAGCCGATGCCGCCGTGGATCTGCAGGCAGTCCTGGGCGATCTGGTCGGACATGTCGCCGACGTAGGCGGCGACCATCGACGCGATCTCGCCGGCGTCGTCGGCCCGGTCCTGCACGGCGCGGGCCAGGCTGACCGCACCGGCCTTGCAGGTCTCGAGGTACATCGCGTCGTCGGCCATGATGTGCTTGAGCGCCTGGAACGAGCCGATCGGCCGGCCGAAGGCGACCCGGTCCTTGGCGTACTGCACGGTCATCGTGAACAGCGCGTCCATCGCGCCGACCGTCTCGGCGACGACCAGCGCGAGCGCGATCTGCAGCTGCCGTTCGAGCGCCGCGCCCGTGACCGAACCGTCGCCCGAGGAGTGCATCGCGCGCTCGACGTTGACCGATTCGAAGTCGACATGGGCGAGCCGGCGGGACAGGTCGAGGCATTCGAGCGGTGTCACCGTGATACCCACCGATGGCGTCGGCACGAGGAACTGCGCGGGCGAACCGTCGAGTTCCGCGACCACGAGCAGCGTGTCGGCGGCGACCGCGTCCTGCACGAACCCGCGGCGTCCGGTGAGTTCGAAACCGTCCCCGGTGCGTGTCGCCCGCAAGCCGGCACCGAGGTCCCAGTTGCCGTCGCCGGCGGCGAACGCCCACGTCGCGATGTGCTCGCCGGCCATGATCGCCGGCAGCATCTCCCGCTGCGCCTCCGATCCCTCGGCGGCGATCGCCGCGGCGACGACGTTCATCGGGACGAACGGTCCGGGCTGCACGAAGCGGCCGATCTCCTCGGCGATCAGCGTCGCGTCGATCAGCCCGTTGCCGCTGACGCTGCCGCCGCCGTCGGCCTCCGGCACCAGCATCGTGAACCAGCCCGAGCTCGGCGGCCTTCTGCAGCCAGCCGCGGTCGAAGCCGATCGGATCGTCGTGGAGCGCCCGGGTGCGTTCGAGCGGCAGCTCGGTCTCGATGAAGCGGACCGTCGTCTCGTGGAAGAGCGCCTGGTCGTCGTTGAGCGCCAGTTCCATGCGGGCAATACAGTACCCTCAATTCCCGTGTCCATATCCGAGACAGGCGAATCGTGCCCGTCCAGAACCTGTCAGGCCGAACCCGTGATCCTGACCGACGTCACCGATCGGATCGGCACGATCACGCTCAACCGACCGGCACGGCACAACGCGCTCAACCCCGAGCTGATCGGTGCCCTCGACGGCGCCGTGCGGCAGATGGCCGACGACGACGACGGTGAAGGTCGTGATCCTCACCGGCACCGCGCCGGAGGGCCGGCTCGGCGGCTTCTGTTCCGGCGGCGACACCAAGGAGAGCGGCGCCACTCGTGGCGAGCCCGGCAGCGACCCTCGCTCGCTCCTCGGTGTTCCGCGCGATGCGCTGACCGGCGACCTCGCCCGCCACGACGATCACGCCGCGATGCGGCTGCACCTGATGCCGAAGCCGACGATCGCGATGGTCGGCGGGCCGGCCGTCGGCGCCGGCTGCAGCCTCGCGGCGGCGTGCGACTTCCGCTTCGCCTCGGACGACGCCGTGTTCGCCTCGAGCTTCTCCGCCAACGGCCTCTCCGGCGACTACGGCGGCTCGTTCTTCTGGACGCAGATCATCGGGACCGCTCGCACCCGCGAGCTGTACTTCCTCAACGACAAGATCCCGGCCGAGCGGGCGCTGGCGATCGGCATGGTGCACGCCGTCGTCCCCGCCGCCGAGTTGCGCGACTACACGATGGATGTCGCCCGACGTCTCGTCCGCACGTCGGCCTCGCTGCTCGCCCTCGTGAAGTCGAACCTGAACGAGGCCGAGTACGAGGTCGACCGCCGCCGCTACCTGTTCGCCCACGAAGCCGAGAGCCAACAGCAGTCCGTCGTCGACATCCGCTCCCGCCTCGCCGCCCGCGCCGAACGCTCCTGATGGCCAGCCCTGCGAGCGCCGGGTCAGCGCTGGGTGCCGACCTTGAGGTCGCGGTAGGGGACGTCCGAGTCGTTGCCCGGTTCGCGGGGCAGGCCGAGGGCCCGTTCGCCGATCACGTTGAGCTGGATCTCGTCGGTGCCGCCGCCGATCCGCTTGCCCGGGCTGGCGAGGCCGACGTGATGGATCTCGCCACCCATCGGGGCGTCGGCGCCGTCGAGCATCGTGTTGGCGCCGATGACGTCGAACGCCAGCTCGGCCGACTCCAGGCAGATCCGTGAGGTGCCGATCTTGGAGAGCGACCCGTCGGCGCCGGTGAGCCGGCCGCCCGCGGCGCCGATGCGCTGGTTGATCCAGCCGTTGATCTTGATGTTCGAGTGGTAGCGGGCCAGCCGCTGGCGGATCACCGGATCGCCGTCGACGCCGTACTCCCGGGCGAGGTCGATCATCATCGCTCCGGGGATCGCGCCGACGCGGGATCCGGCTCTGCTGCACACTCGTCCGGGTCCGCTCGATCACCTCGCCGCACGTCAGGTCGAGATCGCCGGCCGGCCGGACCCGACCGAGCCGGCGACGAGCCCGGGCAGTGCCGCGGCCGGCGATCGAGCGGCGCTCGTGGCCGAGCGTGGTCTGGGCGACGGCCCACCCACCGTTGAGCTCGCCGATCACCCGGTCGGCGGGGATCCGGACCTCGTCGAGGAACACCTCGCAGAACTCGGCGCTGCGGTTCATCTGCGTGAGCGGTCGCGTCTCGACGCCGGGCTGATCCATGTCGACGACGAAGTACGTCATGCCGCGGTGCTTGGGCTGGTCGGGATCGGTGCGGGCCAGCAGCATCCCGAGCTGCGCGACGTCGGCAGCCGAGTTCCAGACCTTCTGCCCGGTGACGACCCACTCGTCGCCGTCGCGCACGGCCCGCGCCGCGACGCTCGCCAGGTCGGAACCCGAGCCGGGTTCGCTGAACAGCTGGCACCAGGCCACCTCGCCTCGGGCGATCGGCGGGACCAGCTCGGCGATCTGGTCGGCGGTGCCGTGGTCGAGGATCGTCGGCGCGGCGAGGCCGGCGGCGACGTGCCCGGTCGGCGGTGCGATCACGCCGGACGCCGCCAGCACGCCGTGGATCCGCCGGGCGTCAGCGGCCGATGTCCCGAGACCGCCCGTACCGACCGGCCACGTCGGATGCGAGTAGCCGGCCTCGAACAGGCGACGCCACCACTCGCGGACGGTGAGGTCCGGGTCCCACTGCTCGTCGACCCACGCCCGCACCGCGTCGAGCAGAGCGTCGAGTCACGGCGTGCGGCATCAGGCGAGCTCGCGGCGACCTTCGTCGCGCACGATCTCGCCGTGGCGACGCAGCATCGTGGCCGCCTGCTGGGCGTACTCGGCGGGCGGTGCGGGCAGCACGACGGCGCCGTGCTCACGGCTCGGCAGCGCCACGGTGGCGGTGCCCGGGCAGGTGACGGTGTCGCGTTGGTTCGTGCCGCGCATCTCGATGTCGACGAGGCAGCGGCCGTCCTCGACCCGCTTGCCGACGACCTCGCCGGTGATGACGTGGGTGTCGCCGATGTAGTTGAACTTGCGGATCTCGCTCGACTGGCGCACGAGCCACGCGTCGTCGCCCATCCAGTCGGTGACGAAGTGCGACAGCCAGCAGTCGCGCATCACCCCGTAGTCGTACGCCATCGGGTTGCCGATCGCCTGCGCCCACGCCGAGTCCCAGTGCACCCGCTGGGCCACGTCGGGGACGCCGTACTCGTTCTTCACGTAGAACGGGGCGATGCGCTGGCGGTTCTTGTAGGCGATCCGGTTCGTCGTCGGCGCGTACGGGCATGAAGCCGTAGCCGCCGGCGTGGAACACGATCATGTCGGTCGTGGTCAGCGGGCCCTTGGCCATCGGGGTGAGCGCGTCGCCGACCGTCGACGTCCTCGAACCAGCGTGTCTCGCTCCCCCGGGCCTGCTCGGCGGCGTAGATCGCGTCGATCTCGGCGATGTCGTCGTCGGTGTAGGTGGCCGGTTCGATCGTCGTCGTACTTGCCCTTCTCGCGGGCGGTCTTGCGCTCGGTGTGGATGAGCAGCGTGCGCGAGATGGCGACGATCTCGGCGCGCTGGTTGAACCTCACCATCGTCTTGGTCAGCTGCAGCGAGCGCTCGGCGAACTCGGACTCCTTCTCGACGACCGACTCGGTGCCGCCGAAGCTGAACAGCTGGTCGCCGGCGTTGATCGGACGGAACCAGTCCCACGAGCTGCCCGACACGAACACGTGGATGCCGCGGAACGACGGCCGGCGCAGCTTGACCTCGGGCGGGTCGCCGAACAGCGGGCGGTTCATGGCGATCGGCATCATCGGCGCGCGCGATCTGCGACGCCCCACCGTGTCGTCTCGCCGTAGCCCGCCGACGTGTACAGCGGGTTGTCGTCGCCGTAGCCGCGGGCGAAGTTGCGCATGTTGTCGTAGGTCGCCTCGGTGAGGTACTCCTGCGTGTTCAACGGCGACCACACACCGACGAGCGCCTTGGCGGCCTCGATGTCCTCCTCCTTGAACGAGTAGTCGGTCGCCTTGTCGAACTCCTCGGACGTGGTGCTCGACGTGACGCTCGATTGGCGCCTGAAGGGGTACCGGAGGTCGTGCTGGCCATGCCGGAAGGCTACACATTGGGGATACTCTTTCCCGAATGACGACTGCCTGGGACCAGCGGCTCGGATTCTGGTGGATCGCCGAGGACCACCCCGACTCCCCTGCGATCCTCGCCGGCCCCGACGGTGCCCGCACCTACGCCGAGCTCGCGGGCGACGCCAACCAACTCGTCCACCTGTTCCGTTCGCTCGGCGCGGTGCCGGGCGATGCGATCGCCGCCATCGTCGACAACGGCACGACCTTGATCGAGGTGTCGCTCGCCTGCCAGCAGGCCGGCTACTACTTCATCCCGCTCAACACGCACCTGACGGCGTTCGAACTGGCGGCGATCATGGCGCACAGCGGCGCCAAGGTGCTGATCGCCGGCGAACGGTTCGCGGCGCAGCTCGCCGACATCGACCCGGCGCTCGACGCTGACGCGTGCTCGCGGTCGGCGACGATCGACGGCGTGCGCTCGCTCGCCGACGCCCGCGCCTCCCAGCCGCGCACGACGCCCGACGATCGCACGCCCGGCGGGCTGTTCGTCTACACCTCGGGCACGACCGGTCAAGCCGAAGGGCATCCGACGGCCGCTTCCCGCAGGGTGACGTCGGGGAGGTCGCCAACACGGCGGCACTCTTCGGTCGGGCCTTCGACTTCCGGCCCTTCGACGGCCCGATGCTCGTGTCGACCGGCATGTTCCACGGCGGCTCGCACAGCTTCTTCATGGGTGGATTGAACGTCGGGCCAGGCGCTCGTGATCATGGCGAAGTTCGACGCCGAGGAGACGCTGCGGTTGATCGAGCAGCACCGCGTGCGAACCGCCTACATGGTGCCGACGCAGTTCCACCGCTTCCTGCAGCTTCCCGACGGACGTGCGCGCGCGGTACGACACGTCGAGCCTCCACGCCGTCGTGCACTCGGCGGCACCGTGCCCACGGCCGGTGAAGGAGGCGATGCTCGCCTGGTGGGGCCCGGTGATCTGGGAGACGTACGGCGGGATGGAAGGCCCGGCCACGATCGCCAAGCCGCACCGCTGGCTGGAGAAGCCCGGCACGGTCGGCCGCGCCGATCCGCGGCGTGCGCCTCTCGGTACTCGACGACGACGGCAACGAACTCGGCCCGGGCGAGGTCGGCAACATCTACATGGAAAACGACGTCGGGTTCGTGTACCACGGCGATCCCGAGCAGACGCAGGCCGCGTTCAAGGGCAAGCGGTTCAGCCTCGGCGACGTCGGCCACCTCGACGCCGACGGCTACCTGTTCATCTCCGATCGCGCCAAGGACATGATCATCACCGGCGGCACGAACGTCTACCCGGCCGAGATCGAGGCGGCGCTGCTCGAACATCCCCGGGTCGCCGACGTCGCCGTGATCGGCATCCCCGACCCCGATTGGGGTGAGTCGATCGTCGCCGTCGTCGAGCCGACGGCGGTCGGCGCCGGCGATGCGCAGGACGCCCTCGCCGACGAGCTCCTCGCGTTCTGCAAGGACCGCCTCGCGAGCTACAAGCGACCGCGGGCGATCCACTTCCGCGACGACCTGCCGCGCACCGAGGCGGGCAAGCTCGCCAAGCAGCCGCTGCGTGACGAGCTCGCCGCCGCGAGCAAGGCTGGAGAGTGATGGACTGCACGACGATCACGTTCGAGGTCGACGAGCACGTCGCCACGATCACCCTCGACCGGCCCGACTCGCTGAACTCGTTCAACGACGCGATGGCCGCCGAGATGACGTGGGCGTGGGAGACCGTCCGCGACACCGACGACATCCACGTCGCCGTCCTGCAGGCCAACGGCGAGCGGGCGTTCTGCACCGGACTCGACATCACCGGCAGCGCCGACTGGTTCATCAAGTCGAACATCTGGAACACGTTCGACCCCGGCGCCACGCTGTCGCCGAAGTTCCACCACAAGGTGTGGAAGCCGGTCGTCGTCGCGGTGCACGGCATGTGCGCCGGCGGCGGTCAGTACTTCGTCAACGAGGCCGACATCGTCATCTGCTCCGACGACGCCCAGTTCTTCGACCCGCACGCCAACGGCGGCATCGTGTCGGCGCTCGAACCGATCGGCATGCTCGACCGGGGTGTCCCGCTCGGCGACGTGCTGCGCTGGGCGCTGATGGGCACCGAGGAGCGGATCACCGCCGACACCGCGCTGCGCCTCGGCCTCGTCAGCGAGGTCGTGCCGCGCGACGACCTGCGGGACCGGGCCCGCGCCATCGCCGACTCGATCGCCGCCCGCGACCCGCGCGCGATCCAGGGCACGGTCCGCGCCATCTGGGAGTCGCTCGACATGACCCGCACGATGGCGATCCAGAACGGGATGGCCTACACCCACATCGGCAATGCGCCCCGCGGCGAACGCAACGTCCGCCCCAACGGCAAACCCACCTTCCGCTGACCGGAGCCCCATCGCACCGTTGCGATGAGCGAACGGACCGAGGGGTGCGACCGTTGGCGTCATCGCAGGACGACTTGCCGTCGGTGCGATGAGCGAAGGACCGCATGCGGTCCTTCGCTCATCGCTCGGGGAGTTGGGGGCGGAGGTCGCGTTTGCGGACCTTGCCGGCGGCGGTGCGGGGGAAGTCGTCGACGCACGACGAGTCGCGCCGGCAGCTTGTGGGCGGCGAGGCCCGCCACGGCGGCGAACGTTCGCAGGGCGTCGAGGGTCGAGCGGATCGCGCGCTCGGGCGCAGCCGGACGAACGCGCACACGACCTCGCCGAACGTTTCGTCGGGCGCCGCACACACCGCCACCTCGTCGACGAGCGGATGCTCGGCGAGCACGTCCTCGACCTCGCGGGCCGAGATGTTCTCGCCGCCGCGGATGATGATGTCCTTGACGCGATCGGTGATCGTCAGGATACCCGTCGGCGTCGAGCCGGCCCTGGTCGCCGGTGCGGAACCACGTGCCGTCGACGAACGCCTCGTCGTCGAGCGACGCGTCTCGGTAGCCGACGAACTGGCGTGGACCGCGCGCCAGGATCTCGCCCTCCTCGCCGGGAGCGCACGTCGGCCACGTGCTCGTCGACGAGCCGCACCTCGTTGCCCGGACCGACCTTGCCGTCGGTGAGGCGGCGCTTGTCGGGCGGGTCGTCGGCGCGATCCGCCGGCGATCGCCGGATGCTCGGTCGACCCGTACGTGCGCCACGTGACGATGCCGGCCGCCTCGGCACGGGCGACGAGCGCCGGCGGCACCGTCGCCGCGCCGACGAGGAACCGCGACAGCGACGAGATGTCGCGACCCGAACGCTCGGCCTCGTCGAGCAGCGTCGCGAGGTAGAACGGCGTGCCGGCGCTCGACGGTGATCCCGTACTGCTCGATGACCGCGGCGGCCCGGCGCGCACTCCACCGGTCCATCACGACGGTGGTACCGCCGCCGGTCAGCGGTCGCAGCAACCCGAGCATCGACGCGACGTGACCGGCCGGGAACGACGTGAGCGTCCGCGACCGCCGGGTCGCGCGCCGGCGACGCGAGTCCCGGCGAGCAGCGTCTCGTGCGTGTGCTGCACGCCCTTCGGCACGCCGGTCGACCCCGACGTGTAGAGCACGCAGGCCACCGCCGACGGGTCGTGTGGCGGATCGTGCAGCAGTCGTCCGGCCGCGCGTGGCGGCTCCAGATCGGTCAGCCGAGTCGCGCCGGATGGCGGATCGTCGACGCCACCGATCGCCGGGCCGATCACGACGACGTGCGCGAGACCCCACGCCTCGCGATGCGGCGCCACCGGCGCGGCGAGATCGACGTCACGCCACCGGCGGCGACGACCATCACCGGCAGCCGTTCTCCGCGGATGGCGTGGGCGATCTCGGCCGGGCCGGCGGTGGTGACGAGTGGGATCACGACGGCGCCGAGCCGCCAGAGCGCGGCGAATCACCTCGACGCCGGCGGCGTCGGCCGGCGACTGGACCACGACCGGATCACCGGGCGCGACGCCGAGCGTCCGGAGCCGACGCGCCGTGACATCGATGCGCTCGGCGAGCACTCGGCAACGTGAGATCGACGACCGTCGCCGTCGGCCTGCTCGAACACGATCCGTCCGTCGGGAAGCGCGTGTGCTCCGTCGGCGATCGCCTCACCGATCGTCACGTCGGCGTACCAGCCGTTCGCCCGCCACGCTGACGGAGCGCCTCACGACCGTTCAACGGACCCAGCGTTCCAGCTCCTGCAGGTGGCGCTGGGCCCGGTGGCGCGCCAGCTCCCGGTCGCCGTCGACGATCGCGTCGACGAGGCCGCGTGTGGACCCGATTGATGTGCGCGGCCGGCACCGTGTCGACCGCGTCCTCGGGCGGGGTGGCGCGCCGCCGGACAGCCGCACGAGCACCTGCGTGAGCAGCTGCAGCACCCGGTTCCCGGACAATTCGGCCAGCACGTCGTGCAGATCGTGGCCGACGCCGACGAACTCCGACCGCGTCGCCGACTGTTCCGCCGCCAGAGCGTCGTCGAGGCGGGCGACGATCTCGGGGTCGGGATGTTCGAGCACCCGGTCGAGCACCGCCATCTCGATCGCCGTGCGCACCTCGAACAGCTGGCCCGCGGTGATCCCGTTGCGCTCGACGTGCATCGCGATCGCCTCGGTCGTCGCCTCCACCCCAGGAGCGGTGACGAACAGCCCGCCGCCGGGGCCGCGTCGCATCCGCGCGATCTGGTGATGTTCGAGCAGGCGCACCGCCTCGCGGAACACCGCGCGGCTCACCCCGTACCGCTCGATCAGCTCGCTCTCCGACGCCGAGCAGCTCGCCGACCGGCCAATCCTCGGTCGACGACGTGCTGGAAGATCCGGCGCGGCGGTGACCTCCGACAGCCGTCCGAGCGCCCGATCGGCGGGAGGTTGACCTGCGCGTGACGGACCCGACCGACGGCGCCGCAGGAACGCGCCCTCGGCGTCGAGGTGCTTGCGCATCCGCGAGCTCGCGAGTCCGCCGTTGCCCGACAGGATCGCCGTCGCGATCGCCGCGTGGGCGTGGGCGGACTCCTCGACGATCCGGGCGCCCGAGCGGTGTGCGGGGCGCGAGGAACAGGAACGCCGACCGGTTGAGGAGATCGACGAAGAACTCGATCGCCGGATTGCCCGAGATCGACGCCACGAGACGGTGGAACTCCCGGTAGTCGGTGACGTCGTGGTCGTGCTCGCGCTGCAGCTGAGCGCGGATCGACTCGATCCGGTCCTCGTCGAGACGGCCCGACGCGATCTGGGCCGCCGCGGACTCGAGCGCGATCCGGGCCTCGAAGACCTCGTCGACGTCGGCACCGACGAAGAACAGGTAGACCGAGACCGCGTCGATGGTCACGTCGACCGACGGCGCCGTCACGACGAGGCCGCCGCCCGGGCCGCGACGCATCCGGGCGACGTTCTGGAGCTCGACCAGGCGGACCGCCTCGCGGAACACGGCCCGGCTGATGCCGTACCGCTGGCAGCAGTTCGGTCTCGGACCCGAGCACGATCCCCTCGGGCCAACCGGCCGCGGCGATGTCCGCGACGATCCGGTCGGCCACCGTGGCGGCCAGCTTGCTGCCATCGCGCTGGCCCTGACGATGGGGTCGGTCGGCGACGTCGACGTGACCGACCGGCGGGGCTGAGGGTCTCGTCGCCATACGTCGTTCCCCAGTGTAGGAGCCCAGTGGAGGAGGCCCAGTGGAGGAGGCCCGGTGGAGGAGGACCCGAGACGATGAGCTCGAGCGGCGACCCCTCCACCTACACTGCGCGCCCATGTCGCAGGCACGTCCGTACCGCATCGTCCAGTGGACCACGGGGAACGTCGGGAAGAGTTCGGTGCGGGCGATCGTCGCCAATCCGCTGTTCGAACTGGTCGGGTGCTACGCGTGGTCGGCGGACAAGGTCGGCACGGACGTCGGTGAGCTGTGCGGCATCGAGCCGCTCGGCGTGTTCGCCACCGACGACGTCGACGCGCTGCTCGCGCTGCGGCCGGACTGCGTGGTCTACAACCCGATGTGGTCCGACACCGACGAGCTCGTGCGCATCCTGTCGGCCGGCGCGAACGTCGTGTCGACCGCGGCGTTCATCACCGGGCACAATCTCGGGCCGGGTCGCGATCGCATCGCCGCGGCGTGCGAGCAGGGCGGGTCGACGATGTTCGGGGCGGGCGTGAGCCCGGGTTCGCCGAGCTGTTGGCGATCGTGTCGGCGACCATCTGCGACCGTGTCGACAAGGTGACGATCAGCGAGGAGGCCGACACCACGTTCTACGACTCGCCGGCCACGGAGATCCTGGCCGGGTTCGGCGAGCCGATCGACCGGCCCGACCTGCAGGAGATGACCGCCGAGGGGACCGCCGTGTTCGGCGAGGCCGTGCGGATGGTCGCCGACTCGCTCGGGGTCGAACTCGACGAGGTGCGCTGCGTCGCCGAGCACGCCCAGACCACCGCCGACCTCGACCTCGGGTCGTGGACGATCAAGGCGGGCTGCGTGGCCGGCGTCGCCGCCAGCTGGCAGGGCCTCGTGGGCGACCGGGTCATCGTCGAGCTCGCCGTCCGCTGGCGCAAGGGCACGACGCTCGAACCCGACTGGCAGCTCGGCGCCGACGGCTGGGTCATCCAGATCGACGGGCGCCCGACGGTGACGCTCAACGTCGGCTTCCTTCCGCCGCCCTACTTCGAGGCCGAGACGATCGCCGACTTCATGGAGCTCGGTCACATCATGACGGCGACGCCCGCGCTCAATGCCGATCCCGGCGGTCGTCGCCGCCGAACCGGGCATCAAGACCTATCCCGACCTGCCGCTCGTGCTCCCCCGCGGGCTCGTCCCGTCGGAGTAGTCCGCAGAGCACGCGTCAGATGAGGGTGGCGAGGTCGCGGTAGGGGTCGAGCAGCGGATCGTCGGGGTCGAGTTCGGTCACGAGGATGTCGACCGTGTCCCAACCGACCCAGACCGCCGTCGCTCGCCGTTCGAGCTTGGATGAGTCGACAGCGAGGATCACCTCGTCGGCGCCGGTGGCGATCGTCCGCTTCACGTCGGCTTCCTCCAGCACGATCTCGGTCGCCCCGTTCGCGGCATCGAGCGCGGTGCACGAGGCGATGAACCGCGACACGGTGACCTGACGGGCACTCCACGCCGCGATGCCGCCGACCAGACTGCCGGTCCGCGCGTCGAGCTGCCCGCCGGTCAGGATGGGCGTGATGCCCGGCCGTTGCTGGAGGGCGTGGAACGTGTCGGGACCGTTCGTCAGCACGGTCAGGCCGCGGGCGCCGGTGAGGGCCGTGGCTGCTCGCATCACTGTCGACGACGCGTCGAACGCCACCGTGCCCGTCACCGGGATGAACGGCCGGAGCTTCACCGCGATCTGGGCCTTGGCCCGCGAGCGCGACTGCTTGCGCTCGGCGAACGTCTGCGGGCCGAGCGCCATTGCTCCACCGCGGACCCGGCGGGCGACACCGCGCTCCTCCAACTCGATCAGATCGCGCCGGATCGTCATCTCGCTGACGTCGAGCTCCAGTGCCGACGTCGCGATCACGACCGAGCCGTCGGTGGCGAGCACGTGCATCAGCCGTTCCAACCGTTCCTCGGTGGCGAGGTTCGCCTGCGATCTCCCCATTGACGAGCCATGATAACACTTGTACGATTTCACACAAGTTCACACGCATACTGGCGCCATGGCACTCGCATCACGCATCACAGCAGTCGACACAACCCCGACCGGGTGGGCGGCCTGAGATGCACGACAGCGTCCGCCAACTGCTCGACCGTTCGCACCGCCTCGGTGCGGACAAGCGCAACACCAACTATGCCGGCGGCAACACGTCGGCCAAGGCCACCGACGTCGATCCCGTCACGGGCGAACCCGTCGAACTGATGTGGGTCAAGGGGTCGGGCGGCGACCTCGGCACGCTCACCGAAGCCGGCCTGTCGGTCCTCCGGCTCGACCGCCTGCGGGCGCTGACCGGCGTCTATCCCGGGCCCGAACGCGAGGACGAGATGGTCGCCGCGTTCGACTTCTGCTGCCACGGCAAGGGTGGCGCCGCCCCGTCGATCGACACCGCGATGCACGGCCTCGTCGCCGCGGACCACGTGGATCACCTCCACCCCGACAGCGGGATCGCGATCGCGACCGCGGCCGACGGCGAACAGCTCACGAAGGAGATCTTCGGCGACCGCGTGCGTGTGGGTGCCGTGGCGACGCCCCGGCTTCCAGCTCGGACTCGACATCGCGGCGATCCACGACGCCCATCCCGAGGCGATCGGCGTGATCCTCGGCGGTCACGGCATCACGGCGTGGGGCACGACGAGCGACGAGGCCGAATCGAACTCGTTGTGGATGATCCGCACGGCGGCGACGTACATCGACGAGCACGGACGGCCGGAGCCGTTCGGCGCCGGCGGTCGCCGCGCGCCGCCCGCTCGAGGCGGACGAGCGTCGCGCCCGCGCCGCCGCCCTGGCACCGTACGTGCGGGCCGTGGCGTCGGCCGACCAGCCAGCGAAGCCGATGTGATCGGCCACTTCACCGACGACGACGTCGTGCTCGAGTTCCTCGCCGGCGAACACCTCGAGCGGCTCGCCGGGCTCGGCACGTCGTGCCCCGACCACTTCATCCGCACCAAGGTGCGCCCGCTCGTGCTCGACCTGCCCGCCGACGCGCCGCTCGACGAGTGCGTCGCCCGCCTGCAGGAGCTGCAGGTGGCCTACCGAGGACGACTACCGCGGCTACTACGAACGCCACGCCGACGGCGGACTCCCCCGCCATGCGTGGCGCCGACCCGGCGATCGTGCTCGTGCCCGGCGTCGGCATGTTCTCGTTCGGCAAGGACAAGCAGACCGCCCGGGTCGCCGGCGAGTTCTACGTCAACGCGATCAACGTGATGCGCGGCGCCGAGGCGATCTCGACGTACACCCCGATCGCCGAGGCGGAGAAGTTCCGCATCGAGTACTGGGCGCTCGAGGAGGCGAAGCTCCAGCGGATGCCCGCAGCCGCGATCGCACGCCGGGCGCATCGCGTTCGTCACCGGCGCGGCGAGCGGCATCGGCAAGGCGATCGCGACCCGGCTCGCCGCCGAAGGAGCGTGCGTCGTGGTCGCCGACCTCGATCTCGACCGGGCGCAGCGCCGCGGCCGAGGAGATCGGCAACAGCGACGTCGCGGTCGGCGTCGCAGGTCGACGTGTCCGACCCGACGCAGGTCCAGGCCGCGATCGACGCCGCGGTGCTGGCGTTCGGTGGCGTCGACCTGGTCGTGAACAACGCCGGCCTGTCGATCTCCAAGTCGCTCGCCGAGACCACCGAGGCCGACTGGGACCTGCTCCACGACGTGCTGGCCAAGGGCAGCTTCCTCGTCGCCCAGGCCGCGGCGAAGGCGATGATCGCCCAGGGCCTCGGCGGCGACATCGTCTACATCTCGTCGAAGAACTCGGTGTTCGCCGGGCCGTCGAACATCGCCTACAGCGCGGCCAAGGCCGACCAGGCGCACCAGGTGCGGCTGCTCGCCGCCGAACTCGGCGAGCACGGCATCCGGGTCAACGGCATCAACCCGGACGGCGTCGTCCGCGGCAGCGGCATCTTCGCCGGCGGCTGGGGCGCCAATCGCGCCGCCGTGTACGGCGTGCCCGAGGACGAGCTCGGCGCGTTCTACGCCCAGCGCACGCTGCTCAAGCGTGAGGTGCTGCCCGAGCACGTCGCCAACGCCGTCACCGCGATCACGTCGGCGAGTTCAGCCACACCACCGGCCTCCACGTGCCCGTCGACGCCGGCGTCGCCGCCGCGTTCCTGCGCTGACCGCATGGCCGCCCGCGTCTTCGCCGCGGTCGACATCGGCGCCTCCGGTGGCCGCGTCATGGCCGGTGTCGTCGACGCGACGCCGACGGACCGACGGTGACGCTCCACACGGTGCACCGCTTCGCCAACGGCGATCGCACGAGGCCGACGGTCACCTGCGGTGGGACATCGGCGGGCTGTACGACGAGGTCCTCGCCGGCCTGCGGACGCTCGGCCGCGAGTTCCCGACGTCGAGTCGATCGGCATCGACACGTGGGCGGTCGACTACGGGCTGCTCGACGCCGACGGCACCCTGCTCGCCGACCCGATCGCCTACCGCGACGCCCGCACCGACGCAGCCGTCGGACGCGTGCACGAACTCGTCGACGCCGACGAGCTGTACGAGATCAACGGACTGCAGTTCCTCCCGTTCACCACGCTCTACCAGCTCGCACGCCGAGCAGCAGCGGCCCGATCTGGGACCGGGCGGCGCACGCCGTGCTCCTCCCCGACCTGCTCGCCTACTGGCTCACCGGCGACGCTGCGCACCGAGTACACGAACGCGTCGACCACCGGGCTCGTCGACGTCCGCCGACGCGAATGGATCGGCCGCGCTGCTCGATCGGCTCGGCATCCCGCCGGCGCTGTTCCCGCCGATCGAGCAGCCCGGCACGGTCCGGGGCAGCGTCACGCCCGACGTCGCCGCCGAGCTCGGTCTGCAGCCGACGTCGTCGTGACCACCGTCGGGTCGCACGACACCGCATCGGCGGTCGTCGGCGTGCCGGCGACGCGGCGCCGACTTCGCCTACGTCGCCAGCGGCACGTGGTCGCTCGTCGGTCTCGAACTCGACGAACCGGTGATCACCGACGGCCAGCCGCGCCGCGAACTTCACCAACGAGGCCGGCGTCGACGGCCGCACCCGGTTCCTGCGCAACGTCGGCGGGCTGTGGCTGCTCCAGGAGTCGATGCGGGCGTGGGCCGCCGACGGCGTCGAGCACGATCTCGCCGCGCTGCTCGCCGACGCCGCGGCGCTGCCCAGCGGTGGCCCGACCATCGACGTCGACGACCCGGCGTTCATCCCGCCCGGCGACATGCCGCGCGCGCATCCGCGACGCGGCCGGCCCGGCGGCCGAGGGCCGGCTCGACACGCCGGCGGCGATCACCGCGCTGCATCGTCGACTCGCTCGCCGCGGCGTACGCCCGCACCGTCGCCGCGGCAGCACAGCTGGCCGGACGCCGCGTCGACACGATCCACATCGTCGGCGGCGGAGCCCAGAACGAACTGCTCTGTCGACGGACCGCGACGTTGCCGGAGCTGCCGGTCGTCGCCGGTCCGGTCGAGGCGACCGCGCTCGGCAACGTGTGCGTCCAGGCGATGGCGGCGGGCGCGCTGCCCGACGACCTCGACGAGGTCCGCCGCCTCGTCGCCCGGACCCTCGCACCTCGTCAGCTACGAGCCCGATCCGCACCGTCTGAAGCCGGCGCACGCTTCGTCTGGGTCAGTTTCCACCCGCATTCCGCACGGATTCCGACCCAGATGTCGAATTCGTCGGCGATCGAGCAGGGCGTGTCAGTTCGAGCGCCGCCAACTTGCGGAAATCCCAGCTGACGATCTTGTCGGGGACGATCCGCAGCCAGGCGTGGCGGCCGTCGTGGTACATCTGCCCGCCCGTGTACTTGGCGGCGTAGAGCCGTTCCGCCTCGACGAGTTCGGGTGTCTCCTCCCCCGTGCGCGGAACCTCGCCGACCGGGCGTCGCCACGCCGCTGATCTCGACGCCGCGCAGCTCCATGTAGTCCTCGCCGGCGTCGACGACCACGCTGACGCGGCCGTCGCGCTGGAGGTCGGTCCAGCGCTGACTCTTCACGATCGACGTCAGCCAGAGCGACGAGCCGTCCCACGCGAACCACAGGGGGTCACGTGCGGCGCTCCGTCGCCGCGCACGGTCGCCACGCGACACGTCCGTTCGGCGGCCAGGAACGCGTCGCGCTCGGCCGCGTCCATGGCGATCTTCCCACCACGCCGCTGTTCCTTCAGTCCTTCATCTGGCATCTCGTCGACCTCCTGTCGTTCACGACCAGCAACGCTCCGCGAACCGGCGCACCTCGGCGGTGCGTTCGGCGTCCTCGGGCGCCATCTGGAGGAAGCCACCATGGCTCCCCGCCTCCCACACGTGCAAGTCGGCGTCGACGCCGGCGGCCCGCAGGGCGCGGTGCATCCGCACGGTGTCGGACAGCAGGAGGTCGCGGGTGCCGCTCGTGAGGATCGTCGGCGGGAATCCGGCGAGGTCGCCGAACAGCGGCGACAAGTAGGGGTGTCGGGATCGGCTCCCGCGGCGCCGTCCACGTCGAGATCGACGACGTCTGGCACCGGCACGCTGCCGTCGCCGACGAGCGCGCGTTGCAGGAGCCCGACGATGCCGGCCGACTGGGCGTCGGCCTCGGCGACCATCGCCTCCCACGCCGCGACGTCGTCGAGTGGCGGCCACTCGGGCGCGGCGGCGAGCACGAGCTGGGCGTCCTCGCTCACCGACGTCGGGACGGGGATCTCCCGTGCGGGAACGTGGAGCACGCCGGGTTGCGCGTCGATAGCGGTCACGACTGAACGCCCGCACTCGCGAACCGGTCGCGCAACCACGGACCGACGGCCGCGTAGACCTCGGCCGACGCGGGGAACATCAGGTTGATGAACGCGTGTGGTTGACCGGCGCAGTTGAGCACCTCGGTCGGCACGCCGGCATCGGCGAGGCGCTCGGCGTAGTCGAGGCCTTCGTCACGGAGCCAGTCGCATCCCCCGACCATCACGAACGCCGGCGCCAGCCCGGACAGGTCGGGAGCCGCCAGCGGAACGACGTACGGATGGTCCTGCAATTCGGCGCCGCCGGTGTACATCGACCACATGAGGTCGGTGTCGTCGCTCGCGATGACGAGCCCGTCGTAGTCGGTCCGGGACTGATAGATCGCGTCGCGGCCGGCGACCGCCGGATACAAGAGCACCTGCGCGGCGAGCGTTGGTCCATCGGTGTCGCGCAGCTTCAGCGAGAGCGCCGCGGAGAGGTTGCCGCCAGCGCTCTCACCGGCGATCGCAACCCGGCCCGACTCGACCCCGAAACGTTCCGCGGCATGGTCGACCACCCACCGCGTGACTGCCTCGAAGTCGTCGAGGCCGGCCGGGAACGGGTTCTCGGGCGCCAGGCGGTACTCGACCGACACGACCGCCGCTCCCGAACTGGCGGCGAGTTCTCGGGCGATCGGATCCATCAGCCCCGGGCTGCCAGTCGTGAATCCGCCACCGTGGGCGAACACGATCACACCGGTCGGCGTGCCCTCGTGCTCGTAGATCCAGACCGGGACGCCGGCGACGACGTCCTCGGTGACCTTGGCGATCTCGACGGTGATCGGGAACACCGTCGTCGAGGGACGGGCCGCGGCGAGGTACTCCGGCGAGTAGCCGTCGGGCGGGAGATCCATCATCGCCCCGTTCTGCTCGAACCAGTCGACCACCCAGGGATCGACGTCGGGATAGCCGGTTGCTTTCACGTTCGTTCTCCGTATCGATTCGGGGTGGTTCAGACTGCGGGGGCGATGACTTCGTTGAAGAACGCGGACCCGGAGTCGGGGATGTGGGGTTGCTTGAACACGTTCACCGCGTACGACACCAGCACCATCGAGTAGAGCAGTTGCAGCAGTCGGTTGTCGTCGGCGGACAGGTCGTTGAGGTCGCGGCCATCGAGGTAGGCGAGCGCCTCCTCGGCCCGGGCGGCGATCGCGTCGTAGAACTCGGTGAGCTCGCCGATCGACTTCGACAGCCGCACCGCGTACCGCTCGTCACGACCGGGCTGCACCCAGTCGTCGACCCAGCACTCGAGTTCCTCGTAGCCGGCGGGCAGGCTGCATCGTCGACTGCGCTCAGATCCGTTCGCTCGTGCGTTCGTCATCGGGCCACGCTCACCGGAGTCGTCGTCGCGCTCGGCGCGGTAGTCGGCGACGGCGGTGTCGATCGAGTGGTGGAAGCTGCGGATCATCAGCTCCTGATCGCTGAGGTGGAACTCCTTCTGGGCGCCGGTCTTCACGGCCGAGTACGTGGCCTCGACGGTGTTGACGTCCTGCATCGCCACCTCGATCACGCTGTTCACCACCAATTCCTGGGCGAGACGCTGGGTCGCGTTCTCCGGTGGCACGAAGTAGATGTCGATGTCGTAGATGTGCGACCCGACCGACTCGGGCCAGTACGTGTAGAGGATGTAGAAGTTGCGCGCCCAGATCTGCAGCGACACGTTCGGCAGGATCCAGAACTGGTCGTTGCCCCACGACTGCACCTCACCCGGGTTGAGGAACTCCGGCATCGGGCCGATGTCGGGCACGTCGTCGGGACCGAACAGGCCGCCGCGGAACAGCTTGTACACCCAGATCATCTCCCGCCGCGGCTCGCCGAGCGAACCCGGCTCGCGTGGCCGCAGCGGTGGCGGGCCGGGGACGGAGTTGATGAAGTGCCGGCCGAACAGGTCGTAGTGGTACGAGTCGATCGGCGGGACCATCTTCTCCGCCTCGCGGACGTCGGAGTGGATGAACGTCTGGTGGACGTACGGCGGGTGGTACCACTCCTGGATCGTGTTCGCCGCCATCTTCCAGTTGCCGTTGACCCGGGTGGAGAAGCTGTGGCGCTGCGTCATCAGGTGGAACGGGTACTGCTCGATCTCGCACACCCGCTCGCCGAGGAAGTCACGCAGCGGTTCGGCGTCGTCGTCGAGGTTGATGTAGATGAAGCCGCCGACCTCCTCGCAACGAACCGCCGGCATCGCCAGCTTCGACTTGTCGAGATCGAAGAACTGCTCCTCGTTCGTGACGTGCTGCACCTTGCCGGCGAGGTCGTACTGCCAGCCGTGGTACTTGCAGTGGAACGACCGGCACGACCCCGACGTCTCCTCGCTCGGGTACTCCTGCCACACGACCTTGTTGCCGCGATGGGCGCACACGTTGTGGAAGGCGTGGATCGAGCCGTCGAGATCGCGGGCGATCACGACCGACGCCAGTCCGGGCAGCTCACGGGTGAAGTAGGCGCCCGGGCGGCGCAACCGCTCCACCCGGCCGACGTACAACCACCACCGCTTGAAGATCGCCTCGCGCTCGTCGGCGAAGAACTCCTCCGAGATCGCGTCGTCGTAACTCACCGGACCCGTGCCCAACTCCGGGTACTCCGGCGTCCACTTCCCCCGGCCGGTACTCAATCGTTCCTGCAACGTCACGTCATCGTCTCCTCGTGTTCCCCGGTCGATTTGCTGAACAAATGTTTAATCGATCGCGCCTCGCCCGTCAACCCGGCCTCCTCGATCGTGCGGGCGATGGCGATGTCGGGTCGATGAGCGCAGGTCAACTCCCATCGCCTCACTGAGTGAGTGTGTGCTCACTCGTTCGTGTAGAGTCGTGCGGATGACGAGCAGCACAGCGACAGCGAACGTCGGGGCGGGCGGCTCCGCTGCCCCCCGCCGAGCGACGCGACGCGATCATCACGGCGGTGCTGCCGTTGCTGGCGGAGCGCGGCACGGCCGTGACGAGTCGGGAGCTGAGCGAGGCCGCCGGCGTCGCCGAGGGGACGATCTTCAAGGCGTTCACCGACAAGGACGACCTGTTCCGGGCGGCGCTCGATCGCGTCGTCGATCCCGAGCCCACCGAACGGGCGATCCGGTCGATCGACCCGACGCTGCCCTACGAGCAGCGCGTGCTGGCGGCCGCCGAACACGTGCAGCGGCGCATGGTCGACATCTGGAGCATCCTGTCGAAGCTCGGTGCGGCGGGCATCCCCGAGGAACGCCGCACCCTGCCCGCCAGCGCCGCCACCGTCGAGCTGTTCGCCTCCGAACCCGACCGGCTGCGCATCAGTCCCGAGGACGCCGCTCGCCGGTTCCGGGCGCTGATCATCGCGTTCAGTCAGCCGATGCTGTACGACCCGTCGCCGAGCGCGGCCGAGTTGGTCGAGTTCTTCCTGCACGGCGTGAGCAGGAGCCGGCGCATGAAGCTCCGGCGACTCCTGCGCGACAACCTCGGCCCCCACCGCGGGCTGATCGCGTTCCTCGTGCTGTTCCAGGCGCTGCAGACCACGGCCAACCTCGTGCTGCCGGCGATCTCGGCCCGCTTGATCGACGACGGCGTGATGGTCGGCGACCGCGACACGATCTGGCGCCTCGGCGGGCTGATGGTCGTCGTGTCGATCGTGCAGGTGGTGTTCGCCGCCGCGGCCATGTGGTTCGCGGCGCGGCTGGCGATCGGGTTCGGGCGTGACGTCCGGCGCGACCTGTTCCGCCGGGTCGTCGGGTTCTCGGGCCGCGAGGTGACGCAGTTCGGCGCACCGTCGCTGACCACGCGGATCACCAACGACATCCAGCAGGTGCAGCTCCTCCTCGTGATGGTGGCGACGATGATGATCGCCGCGCCCCTCACGATGGTGATCGGGACCATCCTCGCCATCCGCGAGGACACCGGCCTGGCGATGATCCTGCTCGTGGCGGTACCGCTCGAGATCATCGTGCTCGGGCTCGTGATCAGGCGGATGGTTCCGTCGTTCGAACAGATGCAGGGCCGCATCGACCGGGTCAACTCGGTGCTGCGCGAGCAGATCACCGGCGTGCGCGTCGTGCGGGCGTTCACCCGCGAGCCCGAGGAGTCCCGTCGCTTCGCCGCGGCCAACGACGCACTGACGGCCACGTCGATGCGTGCCTCCCGCCTGATGGCGGCGACGTTCCCGACCGTGACGCTGATCGTCAACCTGTCGGGCGTCGCCGTGCTGTGGATCGGCGCCGACCGGGTCGCCGGAGGCTCGACGGAGATCGGCTCGCTGATCGCCTTCCTCACCTACATGATGCAGATCCTGAGCGCCGTGATGTTGGCGACGTTCATGTTGTCGATGATCCCCCGCGCCGGCGTCGCGGCCACGCGCATCGTCGAGGTGCTCGACACCGAAACGTCGGTGCAGCGCAGCGCCCAGCCCGTGAGCAGCTTCCGCACGCCGGGAACCGTCGAGTTCCGTGGCGCCACGTTCCGCCACCCCGGCGCACAGCACGCGGTGCTCGACGACGTGTCGTTCCACGTCGCCCCCGGTGAGACGACGGCCATCATCGGCTCGACGGGCGCGGGCAAGACCACGCTCCTCCAGCTCGCCGCCCGCCTCATGGACACGACCGACGGGCAGCGTGCTGATCGGCGGCGTCGACGTCCGCGATCTCGACACCTCGATCCTGTGGGGATCGCTCGGCTACGTGCCGCAGAAGTCGTACCTGTTCGGCGGGACGATCGCGTCGAACCTCCGCTTCGGCCGACCGAAGGCCACCGACGACGAACTGTGGGACGCCCTCGAGATCGCCCAGGCCGCCGGGTTCGTGCAGGCCCTCGACGACGGGCTCGACAGCCGCGTCACGCAGAGCGGCAACAACCTGTCCGGCGGTCAGCGCCAGCGGCTGGCGATCGCCCGGGCGCTGGTCGCCCGCCCGAGCGTCTACCTGTTCGACGATTCGTTCTCGGCGCTCGACCTCGCCACCGAGGCGCGGCTGCGGGCCGCGCTCGAGCCGCGGACGCGGGACGCGGCGGTGCTCGTGGTCGCCCAGCGGGTGTCGACGATCGAGTTCGCCGATCAGATCCTGGTGCTGGAGGACGGGCAGCTCGTCGGCAAGGGCCGTCACGACGATCTCGTCGAGACCTGCCCGACGTACGCCGAGATCGTGGCGTCGCAGCGCGGCGGCGAGGTGGCGGCGTGAGCGCGGCACTCCCCCGAACGTCGCGACGAGGACGACGACGTCACCGTCCTGCAGACGACCGGGCGCGAGGCACGGCAGGGCGTCGGCGCGTGGAACTCGGCGATGCCGACGGAATCGAGCCGCGACTTCCGCGCCACGGTGCGCCGCCTCGGCACGGTCGTCGGCGGCGAGGTCCCGATGCTCGCCGTCGTCGCCGTCCTCACGGTCTGCAGTGTCACGCTCATCGTGCTCGGGCCGTGGCTGCTCGGCACCGCCACCGACATCATCGTCACCGGTGTCACGACCGGCGAGTTCGACTTCACGGCGCTGCACGAACGACTGACGCTGATCGCCGGGATCTACCTCGTCGGTTGGGCGCTCGGGTACGCGCAGGCGTACCTCCTGACCGGTGCGATCCAGCGGTCGATGCAGCGCCTCCGCCAGACCGTCGAGGCCAAGCTGCACCGCCTCCCCCTCGCCTACGTCGACGGGCACACCCGCGGCGACCTCCTCAGCCGCGTCACCAACGACATCGACAACCTCGCCCAGAGCCTCCAGCAGAGCTCCAGCCAGATCCTGACGTCGCTGCTGATGGTCGTCGGCGTGACGGTGATGATGTTCGCCGTGTCGCCGCTGCTGGCGATCGTCGCGATGGTGACCGTGCCGACGTCGATCTGGCTGATGAAGCGGATCGCCTCCCGGGCCAAGCCGAAGTTCATGACCCAGTGGCGCTCGACCGGCGCGCTCAACGGGCAGGCCGAGGAGGTGTTCGCGGCGCACGCGATCATCACGACGTTCGGACGCCAGGACGAGGTCTGCGAACTCTTCGACGAGGAGAACGAGCGGATGTACGAGGCGAGCCGCTCGGCCCAGTTCTCGTCCAGTCTCATCCAGCCGTTGATGGGCTTCATGGGCAACCTGCAGTTCGTGTCGATCGCCGTGATCGGCGGGCTGCGCATCGCCAGCGGCGCGATCTCGATCGGCGACGTCCAGGCGATGCTGCAATACGTCCGCCAGTTCAGCCAGCCGATCCAACAGCTCGCCTCGATGAGCGCCACGTTCCAGTCGGGCCTCGCCTGCCTCGAACGGGTCGGCGAGCTGCTCGACGCCGACGAGATCAGCCCCGACTCCACGACGACCCTCGAGTCGGCGCTGGCCCGCGGCCGGGTCGTGTTCGACGACGTCGAGTTCTCCTACCGGCCCGACACGCCGTTGATCACCGGGTTGAACCTCGCCGCCGAACCCGGCGAAACGGTGGCGATCGTCGGGCCGACCGGCGCCGGCAAGACGACGCTCGTCAACCTGCTGCTGCGCTTCTACGAACTCGACTCGGGCCGCATCACCCTCGACGGCATCGACATCGCGGCGATGCCGCGGCGTGAACTCCGCTCGCGCTTCGGCATGGTGCTGCAGGACACGTGGCTGTTCGGCGACACGATCCGCGAGAACCTGCGGTACGGCAACCCGGACGCCACCGACGACGAGATCGTGCGCGCCGCCCAGGTCACCTACGTCGACCGGTTCGTGCACTCGCTGCCCGACGGCTACGACACGATCATCAACGACGAGGGCGACAACATCTCGGCCGGGCAGAAGCAGCTGCTCACCATCGCCCGCGCCTTCCTGGCCGACCCGTCGATCCTCATCCTCGACGAGGCGACGTCGTCGGTCGACACCCGCACCGAGATGCTGATCCAGGAGGCGATGAACGCGCTGCGCTCCAACCGGACGTGCTTCGTGATCGCCCACCGCCTGTCGACGATCCGTGGCGCCGACACGATCGTCGTGATGGACGGCGGCCGCATCGTCGAGCAGGGCAACCACGACGAACTGCTGGCGGCCGACGGCGCCTACGCCGCGCTCTACGCCGCCCAGTTCGCCGGCCAGGCCACCTGACGCGTCACGGCCGCGTCACCGTTGCGTGAACGCCCGAAGAACGCTGTGGCGTCACTGTCCGTGCGGCACAGCGGATCGTTACGTTCGCCGATGCAGGGGAACGGAACGCGACACCCGAAGCGTTCCTCGCCTCTGAATCCATCAGATCGAGCAGGAACGAGCCACAGATGAGCGGCAACGAGAATCGCCGGCTGGCGATCAAGGAGATCACCAATCGGCCGATCGCGCCGACGACCGAGACCGACCCGCTCGGCAAGATCTGGGCATGCGACGTGTTCAGCCTCGCGACCATGGAGGAGTGCCTGTCGAAGAGCGCCTTCAAGGCGATGAAGCAGACGGTCCAGACCGGCGCTCCACTCGATCCGGCCACCGCCGACGTCGTGGCCGCGGCGATGAAGGACTGGGCGCTCGGCAAGGGCGTGAAGTTCTTCTCCCACATCTTCTATCCGTTGACGAACATCACGGCGGAGAAGCACGACGGGTTCATCGTCACCAACTCCGACGGGAACGCGATCACCGAGTTCACCGGGAGCCTGCTCATCAAGGGTGAGCCCGACGGGTCGTCGTTCCCCAACGGCAGCCTCCGGATGACCGCGCAGGCCCGCGGGTACACCGCGTGGGACCCGACGAGCCCCGCCTACGTGATGCACACCGCCAACGGATCGACGCTGATGATCCCGAGCGTGTTCATGTCGTGGACCGGCGAGTCGCTCGACAAGAAGATCCCGCTGTTGCGATCGAACGCCGCCATGGACCGCGCGGCCAAGCGGGTCCTGACGCTGATGGGCGAGACCCAGATCGAGACGTTGAACTCCAGCTGCGGCGCCGAGCAGGAGTACTTCCTGATCGATGCCAACTTCGCCAACAGCCGCCCCGACCTGCTGCTCACGGGGCGCACGTTGTTCGGTGCGCCGTCGCCGAAGGGTCAGGAGTTCGACGACCACTACTTCGGCGCCATCCCCGGACGCGTCCAGGTGTTCATGCAGGAGTTCGAGGACAAGCTGTACCGCCTCGGGATCCCCGCCAAGACCCACCACAACGAGGTGGCGCCCGGGCAGTTCGAGATCGCCCCGTACTTCGAAGCGGCGAACGTCGCGGCTGATCACCAGCAGCTGATGATGACGGTGATGAAGGCCACCGCCAAGGAACACGGGTTCATGTGTCTCCTCCACGAGAAGCCGTTCGCCGGCATCAACGGCTCGGGCAAGCACGTCAACTGGTCGGTCGGCAACTCGACGCAGGGCAACCTGCTCGACCCCGGCAGTTCCCCGCACGAGAACCTCAACTTCCTGTTGTTCTGCGGCGCCGTCATCCGCGGCGTGCATCTGTTCGGCCCGCTGCTGCGCGCCGTGATCGCCTCGGCCGCCAACGACCATCGCCTCGGTGCCAACGAGGCGCCGCCGGCGATCCTGTCGGTGTACCTCGGCGACCAGCTCGAGGGCGTCTTCAACGACATCAAGGCGGGCAACCCGTCCGAGCTCGCCGAGGCCGGCGTGATGGATCTCGGTCTGTCGCAGATCCTGCCGTTCAGTCGCGATCCTGGCGATCGCAACCGCACGTCGCCGTTCGCCTTCACGGGCAACCGCTTCGAGTTCCGCGCCGTCGGGTCGTCGCACTCCGTGTCGGGCCCACTGATCGCGATGAACACGATGCTCGCCGACTCGCTGGACTGGATCGCCGACAAGCTCGAGGCGGAGTTGGCCGACGGTGTCACGCAGCTCGAAGCGGTGGCGACGATCCTCAAGGAACTGATGGAGCTGCACGGCGGAGTGGTCTTCGGCGGCAACGGCTACTCCGAGGAGTGGCATCGTGCGGCCGTCGAGGAGCGCGGCCTGCGCAACCTGCCCACGACCGCCGACGCCCTGCCCGTCCTCAAGGAGCCCGAGGTCGTCGCGCTGTTCGAGCGGACCGGCGTGTTGTCACCGGCGGAGCTCGAGAGCCGCTTCGACGTCTACGCCGAGCAGTACATCCTGTCGATCGGCGTCGAGTCCAAGATGGCCGCGGAGATGGCGCGGACGCTCGTGTACCCGGCGGCGATGTCGTACCTCTCGGACCTCGGCGCGACGATCAGCACCGCCTCGTCGCTCGGTGTCGAGATCGAACCGGTCATGATGAAGATCGTCGCCGAGGAGGCCAACGCGCTGCTGGCGTCGGCCGACGAACTGCAGACGGCGGCGGAAGTCCACGACTTCGACACGGTCGAGGAGCACATGCGCTACTGCGTCGACACGCTCCGCCCGCTCATGGAGAAGGTGCGCAGCCACGCCGATGCGCTCGAAACCGAGGTCGCTGACGAGTACTGGCCGCTGCCGAAGTATCGCGAGATGCTGTTCATCAAGTGAGGCCTCGGGCAACCTGAAACGCCCGGTGCCTGACCCCGAACGTTTCACGTCCGCGAACTCGGGCCAGTCAGGCGAAGGCTTCTTCGCCGGCGACGGTGGCGCGGTGCATCAGCCGTGGTGAGTCGGCGGCGTACGGCATCGCCCGGTGCAGCAGGCCCGTGTTGTCGAAGATCACGAGGTCGCCTTCGTGCCACGAATGCGACAGCGTGAACTGCGGCTGTGTCGCCCAGTCGAGCAGCCGGCTGCAGCAGCGCCTGGCCCTCGTCGTCGGGCATGTCGAGCACCGCTTCGGCCGTCGAACCCATCACGAGCGAGCGGCGACCGTCCTTGCGCTTCCACACCAGCGGGTGCTCGCGCGTCGGCACCATCGCCCACTGCGCCAGCTGCTTCTCGCTCGGATCCGGCTCGATCTTGCGATGCGCGCTGGCGAACGAGTGCCGCACGCGCAGGCCGTCGATCAGCGCCTTGTCGTCGTCCGGCAGCGCCCGATAGGCCGCGTACGTGTTGGCGAACTCGGTGTTGCCTTCTCCGCTTCGGCCGTGCGGATCGGCGGTGAGCATCGTCAGCTTGTCGGGCACCTCGCTCATCGTCCCGTCGGTGTGCCAGTTGACGTTGGCCTCGCGGTACTGCGCCAGCTTGTCCTGCGCAGGGTCGCGGGTGATCGGCGAGATCTCGGGATGATCGGCGAGCGCACCGTGCGGCGGAAGGACCACGTCGCCGAGCAGCCGGGCGAGCGCGGCCATGTCGTCGTCGCTGATGTGCAGCTCGGGCAGCACCACGACGCCGTACTTGTCGAGCGCGGCCTGGAGCCTGACGGGCCACCTCCGGCGTCGCTGCCTCCGAGCCGGTGATCCCGGTGACGGATGCGCCCATCTCGTCGTTGATCGGTGTGATGGTGATGCTCATCGTGTCCCCTCGTCCGTTCCCTGTGCCTGCCCCCGCCCGGTGCCTCTGACGCTAACCGATCGTTCAGCAGCGCTTCCAACCTCCGGTACCATCCGACGCGATGCGAATCGGATTGACCAGTTGGGCATCCACGATAGATGCCCTCGTCGACCAGGCCGTGCAGGCCGAGGCCGACGGGTTCTCGTCGCTCTGGTACGCCAGCGGCGTGACGGGCGATCCGCTCGTGGCGATGGCGATCGCCGGGCGCGCCACCGAACGCATCGAACTGGGCACGGCCGTCCTCCAGACGTACCCGTGCCACCCACTCCTGCAGGCGAATCGCGTGGCGTCGGTGACCAAGGCGATGGGGCGGCCGGGTTTCACCCTCGGCCTCGGGCCGTCGCACGAGGCGGTCGTGCGCGATGTCTACGGGCTGAGCTACGACGCGCCCGGGGCCAACACCGAGGAGTACGTGCGGATCCTCGTCGGGCTGCTGCGAGGCGACACGATCGACGTCGACGGCGCCCACTGGACGGTGCACAGCGCCGGCCGGATGGTTCCGCCCGACCACCCGGTTCCCGTCCTCGTGTCGGCGCTCGGCCCGCGCCTGCTTCGGGTGGCGGGCGAGGTCGCCGACGGCACCGTGCTCTGGTTGGCGACACCGCGGTGATCGCCGAGCACGTCGCGCCGGTGATCAACGGGCGGCGAGCGCCGCTGGCCGGCCGACCCCGCGGATCGTCGCCGGGCTGCCGGTCGCCGTCCACGACGACGTCGCGGAGGCGCGGGCCGCCCAGGCCCAGGCCGCTGCCCTGTACGGCAGTCGCCCGAACTTCCAGCGTGTCGTCGAATTGGGTGGGGCCGAATCCGCCGTCGACACGGCGATCGTCGGCGACGAGGCCTCGGTCACCGCGCAATTGCAGTCGTTGCTCGATGCCGGCGCGACCGACATCCACGCGGCCATCTTCCCCGTCGGTGACGATCCGAAGGCGCTCCGTCCGCCGCACCCGTGAACTCCTGGCGAGCCTCTGCGACTGATCCTCCCGCGCCGCTCCCCCGAGTTTGCGGCAGACATCTCGACCATGGGACAGCACAGTGACTGCCGCAAATCCTGACGCCCGCATCTGTGGCAGACACGCTGACGTCATTCGTCGGAGTGTCTGCCGCAAACCCGGGTCGGAACCAGTGGTGGCGCGGCCCCGCGCCCCCACCAGGCGGATTCGCGTCGGCGCCGGGTGCGTGTGTGAGACTGACGGCTCGCACGGTCGCTGCGGTGATGGGGAAGGATGGCCAGCGTGAAACGAGTGCTGGGGGCAGCGGGTGCGGCGGTCGTCGCCGTCCCATTCGTCGCGGCCGGCGCCATCGGCATCCGCGACACGCTCCGCGCCGCAAGCGCCAGGCGCCGAGGCATCTCCGCCGTCGCCGGGGTGCCGACGCCGGAACCATCGTTGGGTCTCGCCGGGGCGGTCACCGTCGACACGTTGATGACCCTGCCGATTGGTCTGCTGTCGTCCACCGGGTCGGCCGACCACTACGGACGCTCGTCCGCCGAACTCGACGAGGCCATCGCCTTCTACGACCGGGCCGGCTGGCTCGACGATCACACGCTCCGCCATCCGGCACCCACGGAGGTGCCCGGCGGCTCGATCGCTCCGCTGCGGGGCGGGCTCGAGGAACTCACCTTCGACAGCGGCTGGGATCCGGTCGAGGGCGAGCCGGGAGGCGAACGGTGGCGATCGTTCTCCGCCAATCGCGCCGTGCCCGTTCGGCTGATGCGCCACCCGGGCGAACCGCGGCCCTGGCTCGTCGCCATCCACGGCCAGAGCATGGGGCGGGTGCGTGACCACCGGATGCTCCGCGTGCGCCGGATCCACGAGGAGCTCGGCGTCAACATCGCCCTGCCCGTGCTCCCGCTGCACGGGCCACGGGCGGAAGGTTTCGCTCCTGATCGGATGTTCGTGTCGAACGTCTACCCGGTCAACAACGTGCTCGGTCTGACGCAGTCGATCTGGGACCTGCGCCGGTTGCTGCTGTGGCTCCGCGCCGAACAGGGCGCCACGTCGGTCGGTGTGCTCGGGCTGTCGCTCGGCTCGTACGTGTGCAGCCTGCTGTCGACGCTCGAGGCCGATCTGGCCTGCGTGATCGCGCTCGTACCCCAGGCCGACCTGGCGGCGTCGCTGCGGGCGGCCGAGCCGGCCGTACCGTCGAAACGACAGTTGCACCAGGCGCTCTACGACGAACGCGCCACGATCGTCCTGCGGCCGGTGTCACCGCTCGCCGGCCCGTGCCTCGTGCCCAAGGACCGCCGGTTCATCGTGGCCGGACAGATCGACCGCATCGCCGCGCCGACCGGTGCCGCCGCACTGTGGCGGCACTGGGACGAACCGTCGATCCTGTGGCGACCACGCGGCCACCTCACCACGGGCCGGTCGCCCGTGTACGACGACCACCTCTCGTCCATCCTCGCGTCGAGCGGCCTCACCGCCGACAATTCATCGCGAACCGAGCAACCGCAGGCATAAGGGGAACCATGCGACAACTGTCCACGTCCGACTGGACCATGGTGGCGATCGATTCGCCACACGCCCACAACACGATCGGCATGGTCGGGATCTACGACACGTCGACGTGCGCCGACGGCCCACCCGACTACGACGACGTCCTCGCCTACATCGAGGATCGCCTCCACGTCGCCGAGAGCTTCCGCGAACGCATCCTGAACGTGCCGTTCGGCCTCGACCGGCCGTACTGGATCCGCGATGGCGACTTCGACCTCGAGTACCACGTGCGCGAGATCGCCCTGCCGCGGCCCGGAAGTTGGAGGCAGTTCTGCACGCAGATCGCCCGCATCCATGCCCGTCCGCTCGACCTGAGCCGCCCACCGTGGGAGCTGTACCTGATCGACGGGCTCGACGGCATCGGCCACGTGCCGAAGGGGTCGATCGCGGTGTTCCTGCGCGTGCACCACGCGGCGATCGATGGCGTCGCCGGCGCCGAGATCCTCACCGCGATCCACACCCACGAGCCCGACGCCCCGCCACCGCCGCCGGCCGAGGGCTACGAGTGGGAGCCCGATCCGATCCCGAGCGACGCGGAACTCCTGCGGCTCGCGGCGATTCACGGTCTGTCCCGGCCGGCGGCCGTGATCAAGTCGTTCCAGAAGGCGGCGATGCAATTGCCGGGCCTCGCCCGCGACAGCCGGAACCCCGACGTCACGTCGCCGGCCTCGCTGCCACAGGGCACCCGGTTCAACCAGACGGTCGGTCCGCACCGTGTGGTCGGCACGTCGTACACGACGATCGACACCCTGAAGCAGATCCGCAAGGGCCTGCCCGAGGCGAAGATCAACGACATCGGCGTGGCGGTCATCGGCGGGGCGATGCGCAACTACCTGCTCGACAAGGACGAACTTCCCACGGAGTCGTTGATCGCCATGATGCCGATCTCGATGCGGCCGACGATGACGCAGAAGTCGAGCGCTCCGACCGAATCGGCCGCGACCGCCGGCAACGAGTTCTCACTGGCGCCGATCACGTTGGCGACCGACGAGTCCGACCCGTTCGAGCGGCTCCGCCGGATCGTGGCGTCGACGTCGCATGTGAAGGAGTCCGGCGCCTATCCGGTCCGATCGTTGATGGTGATGACGGAGGAAGCGTTGGGCGGCTTGATGGGCACGGTCCAGCGCACCGCGGTGCGGGCACTGAGCCGGACCGGTCGCACGCTCGCCGTGCACACGCTCGTGAGCAACGTTCCGGGGCCGATCAACCCGATGTACTTCTGCGGCGCCAAGATGGTCGACTTGACCGGGCTCGGGCCGGTGCTCGACGGGATGGCCTTGAACAACGGCATCGGTAGCTACGGTGACCGTGTGATCTTCTGCTTCACGGCCGATCGCGACGCATTGCCTGATCCGGAGTTCTACGAGGACTGCATCGCCGGCGAGGTCGACGAACTGCTCACCGCATCGCCGACCCGGCCAAGAAAGGGACGATCATGACTGGGGCACCCAACGGAAGTGGCTTCACGGCGGTCATCGGTGGCGGTGGCGCCATGGCGATCGGCATCAGTGCCGGCATCCTCATGGCGCTGAAGGAGGCCGGCCTCGACGTCGCCGACGCGACCGCGGCGATCGGCACCTCCGCCGGTTCCACCGTGGCCGCCGACGTGCAGCTCGGCGTGCCGCTCGACGAGATCGCCGCCCGGGTGTGCACCGACCAGATGGACGATCGTGACGTCGATCGACCTGACGATCGAGACGAACGCGGCGCCCCGATGGCGACGAAGCCGGCGTGGAGTTCGTGGCCCGAACTCGGCCGACGCGCCATCGGGTCGACGTGGGTCCTGACCCGGGCCTTGAGCCCGGTCCGGGTCCCGCTGCCGCAGCCGCCCCGCATCCTCCGGCGAGGTTTCCCGGGCGCGATGTTGTCGCTCGGCGAATCGCACGATTGGGCCTCGGAGTTCTACCCCGAGGCGTGGCCCGAACGACGGATCTGCGCCGTGGCGTCCGATCTCGACAGCGGACGGCGGGTGATGCTGGAGGCCGATCCCGCCGATGGCACGCCCCGCGCCACGTTGCAGCGGGCACTCCAGGCGTCGTGTGCGATCCCCGGGCTCTATCCGCCGGTGCGCGTCGACGGTGCCCGCCTCGTCGACGGTGGCCTTCGTTCGGCCACCAACCTCGACCTGGCCGCCCGACTGCCGTCGCGAGCCGTGCTGGCGATCAGCTCGATCACGTACGACCCATCCGATCCGCCGAGCGGTGCGGGCCGTCTGCTGCGCATGTGGCCGAATCGGACGGTGCTGCGCGAGGTGGCGTACCTGCGGCGCCTCGGCCACGAGGTGTTGCTGCTGCGTCCCGGACGCGTCGCGCTCGAACTCGCCGGCTCCACCCTGTTCTCGGGACGCATCACGAGCGACATCGTCGAGGCCGCCTATGAGGGCGCCGTACAACGGCTGGCGATGCCCGACATGCAAGGCCATCTCGAACGTTTCGCGATCGCGGCGCAGGCCAGTTCGGCCGCCTGACGCACCTGCGGCGACGTCGCGCCGGACGCATTGGATCCGAGCCCAGCGACGTGTCGTACGATGCCGCGGGCGCGGTTGGTGCCCCACCGGACCGCGTGCTAAACACCCGTACAGCCCATCGACGACAAGAGAGCGTTCGCCCATGACTCCCGTTCCCGCCTGGTCAACACCCCGCACCGCGATCGTCACCGGGGGCGGCTCCGGCATCGGCATCGCCATCGCCACCCGCCTCGCGCAGGACGGCGCATCCATCGCGATCTTCGACCGCAACGGCGACAGGCGCCACGGCGACCGCCGACGCCATCGTGGCCGACGGCGGCACGGCGATCGGCGTCACCGTCGACGTGAGCAGCCGCGACGAGATCGAGGCCGGGGTTGCCGAGGTCCGCGACCAGCTCGGCGCGGCGACGATCCTGGTCAACAACGCCGGCATCTCGCCGTTCTCGAGGTTCCTCAAGATCAGCCAGGAGGAGTTCGAGCAGGTGTTCGCGGTCAACGTGCGCGGCATCTTCGACCTCTGCCAGGTCGTGCTCCCCGACATGATCGAGGCCGGCTGGGGACGCATCGTCAACATCTCGTCCTCCAGCGCGCAGACCGGCAACGCCGGCCAGGTCCACTACTCGGCGTCGAAGGGGGCCGTCATCTCGATGACGCGCTCGCTGGCCAAGGAGTTCGGCCCGAAGGGCATCACCGTCAACGCCGTGCCGCCGAGCTTCGTCGATACCCCGAGCCTGCGCAGTGCGGAGGATTCGGGCATGCTCGGCGAAGGCGTCGCGGTCCACGAGAAGTCCACGCCGGTGCGCCGCGTCGGCAAGCCCGACGACATCGCCGCGGCGTGCGCGTTCTTCGCCCGCGACGATTCGAGCTACATCACGGGCCAGGTGCTCGGGGTCAACGGCGGCCGTGTCATCGTCTGACGCCTCGGCAGAGGGGACTCGCATTCCGCCACTCCCGCCCCGGGAATGGCCGCGCGAGGTGATCGATGCGGCGATGGCGCTGCGCGCGCCGGAGGGTCACCCGATGGCCGCGGCCAGCGGTGCCGACCGGCCGAAGGGGCTCGCCGCGATCGGTGCGTTCGCCCACCACCCCGCGTTGGCGCAGGTGTTCTTCCCGTTCAACGGCCACGTGCTCCACGGCACCACGCTCCCGATCCGCCTGCGCGCCATCGTCGTGCTGCGCGTCGCGGTCAAGCGTCAGGCGGCGTACGTGTGGGCCCAGCACTTCTTCAACGGCCGCGACGCCGGGCTCACCGACGAGGAGATCAGCCGGATCGCCTACGGCCCCGACGCGCCGTTCTTCGCTCCGCTCGACGCCGCCACGATCCGGGCTGTCGACGAGCTGATCGACGACGGCGTGATCGGCGACGACACGTGGGCGACGCTCGCCGCCGAACTCGACGAACAGCAGCTGTTCGACCTCATCTTCACGGTCGGCTGCTACGAGACCGTCTCGTTCCTCATGCGTTCGATCGGCCTCGAGGTCGATCCGACGATCCCCGACCTGCTCGCCGGAACAGAAGGCTGACACGATGACCATCGACGACGAAGCTGGCCGCGTTGCGGGCCGAGGTGCGGTACCTCAAGGACCGCCAGGACATCCTCGACTGCGTGATGAACCAGTCGAGGGGTCACGACCGCCACGACCTCGAACTGATGACGAGCGTCTACTTCGACGACGCCATCGACGAGCACGGCCCGGTCGTGAAGTCGGGTCCCGAGTACGGCGAGTACGCCAACGAGGCCCACTCGTCGATCTTCATCGACCACCTGCACAACATCACGACCCACACGTGCACGATCGACGGCGACGTCGCCCACGCCGAGAGCTACGTGATCGGCACGATGCGCGTGCGCGACCATCGCACCCTGGCGCTGATCGGTGGGCGGTACCTCGACCGGCTCGAACGTCGCGACGGCGTGTGGAAGATCGCGCTGCGCCGATGCACGATCGAGTGGACGATGAACGGCGACACGTCGATGATCTCGCAGGGCGGGTTCGCCGGCTTCATCAAGGGCACGTGGGACACCGACGACCCGTCGTACGCGCGGCCGATGGACATGGACACCCCGGCGGAGCGCTGGTGAGCGCTCACGTGCCGAGATCTCGGCGCGATGATGGGACGGCTCGGGCCGTACCTCTGCCAGCAGGCCTACGTCGTGACCGACCTCGAAGCGGCCAAGGAGTCGATGCGCCGGTCGTTCGGGTGCACGAGGTACTTCGAGTTCGAGTCGACCTCGCCGTGGGAGATCAACGACAGCGACGGTTCGAGCCGGACCGTGCAGTGCGACCTCGGCCTCGCGTTCGGCCGCAGCGGCAACATGATGATCGAACTGATGCAACCGTTGCGCGGCGAGGGCGTCCACTTCGATCACCTCGCTCGACGCGGGCCCGGCGCCCATCACCACGGCTACTTCGTCGACGACTACGACGGCCTGCGCGCCTTCGCCATCGAGCACGGCTACCCACCCGTGATGTCGGGCGTGATGGGCAGCTCGCGGTTCTGCTACCTCGACACCGTCGACGAGGTCGGCGTGTACCTCGAGCTGGTCCACGACCCCGACGGCATGGTGATGAAGATGATGCCCTGGTGGGACGACGAGCGGCCCGACACGGAGGCGGAGCACGTGACGAACGCCGATCTCACAGTCGGGTACGACCCGCTACGCCGGCGCCCGCATCGCCCGTGTCGAGGATCCGCGGTTGCTCACCGGCCACGGCACCTACGTCGACGACGTCGTGCGGCCCGGCATGCTCCACGCCTGCTTCGTGCGCAGCCCGTTCGCCAGGGCGCGGATCGTGAGCATCGACGCCACCGCGGCGCTCGAACTCGACGGCGTGCACGCGGTGTTCACCGCGGCCGACCTCAACCCCGGTGTCCACGAGGCGTGGTTCGCGCTCGCCGGCAAGGACGTCCCCGACAGCCCGCGGCCCGCCGCTCGCCGAGGACGAGGTCCGCTTCGTCGGCGACCTCGTCGCGCTCGTCGTCGCCGACGATCGCTACATCGCCGAGGACGCCGTCGATCTCGTCGACGTCGAGTACGACCCGCTCACCGCGGTCGTCGACTACGCGACGGCGGAGACGAACGAGGAACTCGTCTTCGACGGCTGGGCCGGGCAACCTCTGCGGAGGGTTGGGCGGACGACCCGCCGAGCAGCTGGCCCCGGTGTTCGACGAGGCGGCGCTCGTCGTCGACGAGACGATCCACCAACAGGCGTACGTCGCGTCGCCGATGGAGACGCGCGGGCATCGTCGTCGAGTGGTCGCGCGGCCGACCAGGAGCTGACCGTGTGGGCCGCGTCGCAGTCGCCGCACGACCTGCGGATGTTCGCCGCCCGGCTGCTCGGCCGTGCCGGAGAACCGCATCCGGGTGATCGCCCGCGACACCGGTGGCGCGTTCGGCCAGAAGATCAACCCGCACCGCGAGGACATCTGCATGCTGCTCGCGGCGAGCAAGGTGCCCGCGCGCGCTCAAGTACATCGAGGACCGCCGCGAGAACCTGATGGCGAGTTCGTCGCGCCGCGAGCAGGGCCGGGTGCGGATGGCGTTCGACGCCGACGGGACGTACCAGGCGGCGACGATCGACCTCGTCCAGGACATCGGTGCCTATCCGATCCCGTGGCCGGTCTTCGTCGTCCGCCGCCGTCGGGATGATCTTCCCCGGCCCGTATCGACTGCCGAACGCGACGTTCACCACCAAGTGCGTGTTCACCAACACGCCGGGACGCACGGCGTACCGCGGGCCGTGGCAGTTCGAGACCGTCGCCCGCGAGATGATGCTCGACATCGCCGCCCGCCGCCTCGACGTCGACCCCGCCGACCTCCGCCGGCGCAACCTGCTGCGCAGCGACGAGATGCCCTACGCCAACGCGGTGGGCATGACCTACAGCGACGTCACCCCGCTCGAGACGTTCGACCTCGCGCTCGAGAAGATCGACTACGACGAGTTCCGCCGCGTGCAGGCCGGCGGCGCGTGCCGAGGGCCGCTACCTCGGCATCGGTACGAGCACCTACGTCGAACCGACGGCGAGCGGCATGGCCCTCCAGGGCAGCGAGGGCGCGACGATCCGGGTCGAGCCGACCGGCACCGTCAGCGTGTACCTGGCGGGCGGCTCGGCCGGCAACAGCCTGGAGACCACGGCGATCCAGCTGACCGCCGATGCGCTCGGCGTCGACATCTCGACCGTCCACACGATCCAGGGCGACACCGCGCTCACGCCGTACGGCGCCGGGCACCGGCGGCAGCCGCAGCGGCTCGATGGTCGCCGGTGCCGTCCGCGACACGGCGGCGATCCTGCGCGAGCGGATCGCGGCGATCGCCGCCCACGTGCTCGAGGCGTCGCCCGACGACAT
This sequence comes from Ilumatobacteraceae bacterium, assembly GCA_963801795.1. Classification (GTDB taxonomy): domain Bacteria; phylum Actinomycetota; class Acidimicrobiia; order Acidimicrobiales; family Ilumatobacteraceae; genus Sva-07. The sequence goes on along the minus strand of CAWDFZ010000006.1, from coordinate 303,027 downwards.
CGTGGTCGCAGGCGGTCTCGCCTCGGTCAAGGGGTCGCCGTCGCCGAGCGTCACGATGGCCGAGATCGCCGACCTCGCCTACTTCGGCAAGGACAAGCTCCCGGCCGACGATCCCGATGGGCCTCGAGGCGAGTGCCCGCTACCGCGCCGAGGCGTTCAGCATCTGGGCGAACGCCACCCACGTGTGCACGTGCGAGGTCGACATCGACACCGGTCACGTCGAGCTGCTGCGCTACGTCGTCGCCGAGGACTGCGGGCCGATGATCAACCCGAACGTCGTCGAGGGTCAGATCGCCGGCGGCACGGTGCAGGGCATCGGCGGCGTGCTCCTCGAGGACTTCCCGTGGGACGAGGAGGGCAACCCGCTCGCCACCACGTTCGTCGACTACCTCCTGCCGACGTCGACCGAGGTGCCGACCATCGAGTACGTCCACACGGAAGGCTCACCCGGGCCCGGGCCCGGCGGCTACAAGGGCGTCGGCGAGGGCGGCGCGATCGGCGCGCCGGCCGCCGTGGCGAACGCGATCGCCGACGCGCTCGCGCCGCTCGGCGTCACGATCACCCGGCTGCCGCTGAGCCCGGCGACGATCGTGGCGCTGATCGACGAGGCCAGCCGCGACGGAGGCGACGATGAAGCCGGCACCGTTCGACTACCACGCGCCCGACACGATCGACGGCGTCCTCCAGCTGCTGACCGATCTCGACGACGCCAAGGTCCTCGCCGGTGGCCAGAGCTTCATCCCGCTGCTGTCGATGCGCCTCGCCGTGTTCGAACACGTCGTCGACCTCCGCCGTGTCGAGGAACTCCGCGGCATCGAGCGAACGCGACGGATCGGTGTGGATCGGTGCGTCGACCACGCAGGCCACGGTCGAGCGCGATGCCGAGGTCGCGCGGCTCGTGCCGCTCCTGGCGCGCGCCGTCCCGTTGATCGGGCACTTCCAGATCCGCAACCGCGGCACGATCGGCGGGTCGCTCGCCCACGCCGATCCGGCGTCGGAACTGCCCGCGGTCGCCCTCGCGCTCGACGCCGAGTTCGAGGCCGTGTCACCGCGCGGACGACGTGATGATCCCCGCCGCCGAGTTCTTCACCGGCACCTGGTCGACCGCACTCGACGACGACGAGATCCTCGCCCGCGTCGGGTTTCCCGTCTGGACGGGCCGCTGCGGCTTCGCGGTCGAGGAGGTCGCGCGACGCCACGGCGACTTCGCCATCGCCGGCGCGTGCGTCGCCGTCGAGGTCGACGGCGACAGGTGGCGTGACCCGCTGTGCGATCGGACTGTTCGGCATGGGATCGACGCCGGTGCGAGCCACCGCCGCCGAGCAGTCGGTGCTCGGAAGCCCGGCGAGCGAGGTCGATGCCGCGACGCTCGGTCGATCCGCCGTCGACGACCTGACGTCGATCCCGTACGACCTCAACGGGTCGGCCGACTATCGCCGGCGTGTCGGGGCGACCGTCGTCGCCCGGGCCTGGGCGAGCGCCATCGAGGAGGCACTCCGTGGCTGACCAGATCAGCGAGACCACGATCGCCGACAGGGGCATTGCGGTGACCGTCAACGGTGTGCGCCGGCGGGCGTCGGTGCCGCCACGGCTGACGCTCGCCGACTACCTCCGCGAGCGGTGCGGCCTGACCGGCACGCACCTCGGTTGCGAGCACGGCGTGTGCGGCGCGTGTTCGGTGCTGCTCGACGGCGACGCCGTCCGGGCGTGTCTCGTGTTCGCCGTGCAGGCCGACGGTGCCGAGGTCACCACGATCGAAGGGATCGCCGGCCCCGACGGCGAACTGTCGACCGTGCAGGCCGCGTTCCGCGACGAGCACGGCCTGCAGTGCGGCTTCTGCACGCCCGGCTTCGTCGTGTCCGTCACGGCATTCCTGCGCGACAACCCCGACCCGACCGACGACGAGATCCGAGTCGGCCTCTCCGGCAACCTCTGCCGCTGCACCGGCTACCAGGGCATCATCAACGCGGTGCGCGCCGGCTGCCCGGGTGTAGCCGGACTCTGCGTCGAGACTCGGATGAGAGACTGACCCATGGCCAAACCCCGCCGCATGGGCACCGAGACGTCCGAAACCCGCGTGCGGCTCCTCGACGTGACCGAGCGGATCATGATCGACGACGGGTACGCGGCCGTCAGTTCCCGACGCATCGCCAAAGACGCGGCGTCACCCCGGCGCTCGTGCACTACTACTTCGGCACGCTCGACGACCTGTTCCTCGCCGCTGCTCCGGCGGCGGGCCGAACAGCAACTCGCTCGCCAGGAACGCACAGCTCGTCGGCCGAACGGCCTCTCCGCTGCGCTCTGGGAATGCGAGCAAGGACCCCGACGGGGCCGGGCTGCTCACCGAGCTGATGGCCCTCGCCAACCACCGCAAGGTCGTCCGCGCCGAACTCGCCGACATACGCCGAGCAGTTCCGCACGATCCAGCTCGAAGGCCGCTCGAGGATCACCTCGCCGCGCAGCGGCATCGACGTGCCGGTACCGGTCGTGTCGATGCTCGTCCTGATCGCCGGGATGTCGCGAGCGCTGGTGCTCGAGCAGTCGCTCGGCATGGCGACCGGCATCGCCGAAACGTACGACGTCATCGAGGGATGCCTCGACCGCCTCGAAGGCACATCGGCGGGCTGACCCGAATGTCCAAACCACGCCGGAGCGGGAGCGAGACGTCGGAGACGCGGACGCGCCTGCTCGACGTGACCGAACAGGTGATGCTCGCCGACGGGTACGCGGCCGTCACCTCGCGGCGGGTTGCCGCCGATGCCGGTGTTACGCCAGCCCTCGTCCACTACTACTTCAAGACGATCGACGATCTTTTCCTCGCGGTCATCCGGCGACGCGGCGCGCAGTATGCGAAACGCCAGGAACGGGCGCTGGTCTCACCGCGGCCCATCCACGCGCTCTGGAAGCTCAGCACCGACCGCGCCGGTACCGGGCTGCTGATGGAGTTCATCGCACTTGCCAACCATCGCAAGGAGATCGCCGTCGAGATTGCCGAACAGGTGGCGGAGTCGAGGCTGGCCCAGCTCGAAGCACTGCGCGGCCTCGCCGTTACCACCGACGGGGTTGGCGATGACCTGTCGCCGGAGGCAATGCTCGTGCTGATCGCCAGCGTGTCACGGACGATCGCGCTCGAAGAATCGCTGGGCATGGACGCGGGCCTCGCGCAGACCGCCGAGTTCGTCGAGCGGCTCATCGCCCGCATCGACGACCGCGCCGGTTGACGAATCGAGCTCGACGGTCAGCTCAGCGGCAGCGGAACCACTCACTCGGATCAGGGGTGGGCGATCGTCGCACGGTTGCGCCAGCGCTCAGCCCGGCGGTGGCCGTAGTGCGAGGGAGGACTGATCGTCACCCAGTTCATGTCCAGCCGTTGTCCGAGTGGATGCTCGAAGTGACCGGCGATGGGCGGCGGCGGGCCACCCGGCGGTTTGGGTTTGATCCCGCTGGCGTTGATGATCCGCCCGGTCTCGTCGGTGAAGGTGAGTCCGCCGGCGACGTCGGCGTTGCCGCTGATGCCGAGTCGACCCTGGTGGTGGAGCCGGTGATGATGCGGGCACAAGGCGCCCAAATTCCACGTGTCGGAAGGACCGTCGTCGTCCCAGTGGATGATGTGATGCACCTCGAGATGGTGGGTGACGTGGCAACCCGGGACGATGCAGCCGCCGTCTCGTTCGATCACCACGCGGCGGGTCCGGTCGGGAACGATGTGTTGCGACCGGCCGACCGACACCGGGATCCCGTTGTCGAAGAACGTGGGGGTGAGCAGCCCGTCGCAGGTGAGGTAGCGCCGGATCGCGTCGGGCAGGAAGTGACCGGTGCTGTCGGTGCAACGTCCGTCGGTGCGCAGGTGCAGATTGATCCGCCACCGGTTGCGGCGGTCGGGACTGTCGATCGCGTCGAGTGAGCGTTGCGCCATCTCCAACACGGCGTCGGACATCGTGACGTCGCTCTGCCCGTTGTTGAACAGGTGGTCGCGGGCTTCGCCGATCGCCTGTTCGATCACCATCCCACTGGCGTGGTCGGTCTCGAGTTGGAGATGGAACCGTCCGTCGTCGTCGAACCAGAAACGACACCACCCGATGTCGGTCACAGCGATCGGCTGCGGTGGTCGGTGGTGTTCCGGGACCGGTGGGCCGAGCGGCTCGTCGGACAGATCCGCTGATCCGTCGACCTCGCGATCGACCTCGATCGGGCCGCGTCGGTGGCGGCGTCGTTGTCGTCGGGTTCGGTGATGCCGGTCGGATGCCGTTCGGTGATGCCCGGTTCGGTGCTGTCGGGCTCGGCGATGCCGGTGAAGTCGTACTTGCCCAACAGGCGTTGCAGTTGCCGCACGGTGAGCATGGGAGCGAGTTCGGCCACGTCGTGGTCGGCCCACGCGGGGACCTTGGTGGCCACCGCGGTCATCTGGTCCAAGGAGAGCTCACCTCGATCGAACGCGGCGACGCATTCGGGGAGCTCGTCCCATCGGCGGGCGATGGTCACGATGCGCTGCAGCGGTCGAGCGGCTGATGCCGGTGCGCCAGCACAGGAACTGCTCCAGCGTCAAGACGCCCGGCATCGCCCATGACTCGGGCGTTCCGAGCAGCTGATGGGCGACGCGTGCGAGGCGGGCGTGTTGTGCGTTGAGGTATCCGGCGATCTCATCCAGTTCGGAGTCGAGTGTCGGACTCATGAATCGAGGATACCAACATATGTTCGATTATTCAACTCTTCTCGTATATATGTTCGAGATGTTGGTTGATCGATCATCACTTCGAACGATGGACTTCGGCGCCGACCGGCTCAGTCGAGTCGATTCGCCTGGGCGATCTTGCCGAGCCAGGTCGCTGTCGGCTTCACCGTGCGTTCGAACGTGTCGGGGTCGAAGGCGATCAGGCCGAACGTCTTCGCGAACCCGGCCGTCCATTCGAAGTTGTCGAGCAATGTCCAGTGGAGGTACCCGCGGACGTCGACGCCGTCGGCGATGGCGGCGGCGACCCCTTCGAGCGCCGTGCGTGTGTAGGCGAGGCGGGCCGCGTCGTCGTCGGTGGCCATCCCGTTCTCGGTGACGAGCACCGGCACGCCGGTGTGCTCGGCCGCGAGGCGGACGGTGTGGCCGAGCGACTCGGGGTAGACCTCCCATCCGGTCTGCGTCGTCGCGACGTCGTCGGTCGGTTGGATCTTCCCGTTCGCTCCGATCGACGTCGCGGGTGTAGGTCTGCACTCCGACGAAGTCGTCGTCCTTCGACACGTCGAGCCAGTCGAGTTCGGCCCCCTGCAGTGCCGAGCGGAACCGCTCCGCACCGTCCTCGGCCTGCTGGAAGTCGGGCAGCGGCGAGCGTCCAGCCGACCTGGATGTCGGCGTTGACCGACTTGATGGCGTCGCTCGCCGCACGGTGGGCCGTCCCCATCACCTCGACGGCCCCTCCTCCGAGGCCCATGCGGTACTTCTTCGGGTCGAACCCGCCAACACCGCTCGGCGCGGCCTCGGCGGTGTCGGCGATCGGGCCGCGCTCGCCCACACCCATCGGGATCACGCCCGTATGCGTGAGCAGGGCGAAGATGTTCGGCTCGTTCAACGTGGCCACCCAGGTCAGCAGGTCGCCGAGATGACGAGTCGAACGCTCGGCGAAGGTGGCGAAGCGATCGGACGCATCGGGCGCGCCCCAGCCACCCGCCCCGGCGAACCAACGTGGGGTCGTGAAGTGGTTGTAGGTCACGACCGGCGTGACACCGTTGTCGAGGCAGCAGGCGATCATGCGGCGGTAGTGATCGAGCGCGGCACGCGAGAACCAACCCGGCTCCGGCTCGATGCGCGACCACTCGAGCGAGAATCGGTAGGCGTTCAGTCCGAGCCCCGCGAGCGTTGCGATGTCCTCCGGATACCGGTGGTAGTGATCGCACGCGTCGCCCGACGGCTCGACGAACAACGACGGTTTCGCCCACTCCAGCGGCCAGAGGTCGGCGTTGACATTGCCGCCCTCGACCTGGTGACCGGCGGTCGATGCACCCCACAGAAAGCCTTCGGGAAACACGTTGCTACCCCTCCCTCGCCGGAACGACCGTCGTCCCGGACCGCCCCACAGGCTGCCACCGATCGGCCGGCTGCAAACCTTTGCAGCACCGGGCAGCAGCGACGGTCAGCGACCGCGTTTCGATCTCGCCACGACCGGACCCGTCGACGCCCTCACGACGAGCGAACCGAACAGCTCGACCTTGGCCGTGCTGTCGGCGAGCAACTCGACCGCGGCAGTTCCCGCCTCGTCGGTCGGCATGCGGATCGTCGTGAGCGGCGGAGCGACCATGGCCGCTACCGGCACGTCGTCACAGCCGACGATGCTCATCTCCTCCGGCACGCGGATGCCGCGTCGGGTGAGCCCGGCCAGGACTCCGAGCGCCATCTGGTCGTTGAACGCGATCACGGCCGACGAGCCGTTGGTGACCGCCTGCTCGACGGCGTCCTGTCCACCTTCGAACGTCGGCGCCGACCCGGCGATCTCGACGACCTCGACGCCACTGGCGCGGCTCGTGCGGCGCACCGCGTCGCGCCGTTCGATCGCGGCCCACGATCCCTGCGGGCCGCGGAGGTAGGTGATCTTCGTGTGGCCGAGGGCGGCGAGGTGGCGCAGCGCTTCCTCCGCGGCGGCTGCCGAGCGCAGGAGCACCGACGCCCGGCCGCGGACCTGCCGGTTGACGAACACCGCTGGCGTCTCGCCGATCGCGTCGACCTCGCGGTGCAGCCGGCGGGGCGACAGCACGATGAATCCGTCGACCTCCCGGGCGAGGCCCCGTGCGGCGCGCACTTCCTCGTCGCTCCGCTCGCCGGTGTCGACGAGCAGCACCTGGAAGTCGGCGTCGCGCGCGGCGTGCTCGATCGAGCGGACCAGCACGGCGAAGTACGGGTTCGTGATGTCGGGAACGATCACCCCGACGTAGCCCGTCTTGCCCGTGATCAGCCCGCGAGCGGCCCGCGACGGCACGAACCCGAGTTCCTTGACCGCCGCCTCGACGCGTTCGCGGGTGGCCGGCGCGACCTTGTCGGGCCGGCTCAACGCCCGTGAGACCGTGCCGGCGTGCACCCCGGCGAGCGCGGCAACATCGACGATCGTCGCTCGGGAGTCGTTGCGCACGCGACGGGACACTACGTCACGCGCCTCCACCCCCACTTGCGATGGCGATGTACCGGCGCCGTGCGGGTCAACTAATCGCTGCGTTGCGCCATTCGATGTATCCGGCGCCCGACGGGTCAACTGCGCGACTGCGGAACGCGTCAGCGGGCGGAGGGTGCGATGACCGTGTTGCCGAGTTCCTCGAGGACTTCGAGAGCGTGGGCGAGGGAATCGCCGGGCACGGCGAGGCCTGTCCACGTCACCCCGATCGCCGCGAGCTCGGCGATGGTGTCGAGCCGGGCGCCGGCGCTCGTGCCGCCGGCCTTCGGGATCGCCCAGCGCCGGCGGGCTGAAGGCGATGTCGATCGCTGCCCGATCGCGGCCGGCGTCGTCGACGAATCGCCACAGTTCGTCGAGCATCACCGCGAGATCCTCGGCCGTCTCCAACGGCGGCGTCTTGGCCGTGGTCGCCAGCACGCGAGGGGCGGGGAACGGGCTCCACCCGTCGGCCACTGCGGCGACCCGGCGGCGCGACAGCCGGCTGTTGCCACCGATCCAGATCGGCGGCACGGGCCGCGGCTTCGGGTTGGCCGATTGACCGACCGCCTCGAAATGGCGCCCGCTGTAGGTGTAGTCGTCGGTCGTCCAGATGCCCCGGATCACCTCGAGCGCCTCGTCGAACAGGTCGTTGCGCTCGTCGAAGTCGACGCCGAGCGCCTTGTACTCGCCCCGCAGATAGCCGGTCGCGACGGCGAGGATGAAGCGTCCGCCCGACAGCGCATCGACGGTCGCCGCGGCCTTCGCCACGAGGAACGGGTTGCGGTACGGCAGCACGTAGATGTTCGGGATCAGCAGCAGCCGCTCGGTGATCGCCGCGCAGTACGCGAACGCGGCGATCGGATCGAAGGCGTCGTGGCCGCCGGCGTTCAACCACCGGTCGGTCGGGGCCGGATGGTCGGTGAAGCCGATGCCGTCGAACCCTGCCTGCTCGGCGGCCCGGCAGAACGCCGCCAGGCCCTCCCCGGTCAAGAAGTCGGGGTCGGGCGGGTGTGCGAGGATCGGATACGACACCGAGAACTTCATCGAGGGAAACGTACATGGCCTCCGGAATCGACCCGTCGAACATCCTGCTGACCGGCCGCGTGGCGGTGGTGACCGGGGGCGGGGCGGGCATCGGCAAAGGTGTGGCAGCAGGCCTGGCCGCATTCGGCGCGTCGGTGGCGATCTGGGAACGCGACGCGGAGACGTGCGCGGCCGCCGCCGACGCGATCGGCGCGCTCGGCATCGTCACCGACGTGCGCGAGACCGACCAGGTCGACGCCGCCCTCGCACGGACGACCGCGGAACTCGGGCCGGCGAGCATCCTCGTGAACAACGCCGGCGGCACGTTCTGGTCGTCGATCCTCGACACGAGCGAGAACGGCTGGGACGCGCTCTACCGCTCGAACCTCCGCCACGTGCTGCTGTGCACGCAACGGATCGTGCGGGGGATGATCGACGCCGGCATCGGCGGCAGCATCATCAACGTCACCTCGATCGAGGGCGTGCGCGCCGCTCCCGGCTACGCGGCCTATGCCGCGGCCAAGGCCGGCGTGATCAACCTCACCAAGACCGCGGCGCTCGAGTTCGCCCCGTACGGCATCCGGGTGAACGCGCTCGCCCCCGACATCACGATCACCGAGGGGATCCAGGCGCTCGCCCAGCCCGGTGACGAGGACCGGTTCCGCTCGACGGTGCCGATGGGGCGCGCCGGCCACGTCGACGAGATGGCGGCCGCCGCGGTGTTCCTCGCCAGCGACATGGCGGGGTACATCACCGGCCAGACGATCCACGTCGACGGTGGAACCCACGCCGCCAGCGGTTGGTACCACCACCCCGACACCGGCGCCTACTCCCTCGGCCCGACCGCCTGAGCGAAACCGACGTCCTGCATCGGACGGTGGACCCGCGCGCCGCGATGTGTCATGCTGGGTAATGCAATCGTTTGCATGCAGTTCGAGGGGATGAGATGTTGAGACCACAGGACAACGGGATTCGGGAGTGCAAACGGCTCGACGGCATGTGGGCGTTCACGCCCGACGCCGCCGGAGCCGGGCGGCGCGACGAGTGGTGGCGCGGCCCGCTCCCCGACGCCCGCACCATCGCGGTGCCGGCGAGCTACAACGACCTGTTCGTCGACGAGCAGCTCCACGACCACGTCGGCGACGTCTGGTACCAGCGCACCGTGTACGCTCCGGCCGGTGGGGACGGCAGGCGTCTCGTGCTCCGCTTCGACTCCGCGACACATCGCGCCGCGGTGTGGGTCGACGACGAACTCGTCGTCGAGCACGAGGGTGGCTACACGCCGTTCGAGGCCGACATCAGCCACCTCGCCGCACCCGGCCGCGCCCTGCGTGTCACGGCCGTCGTCAACAACGAGCTGACCTTCCAGTCGGTGCCGCCGGGCGTGATCCAGGTCCAGCCCGACGGCACCCGCACCCAGCGCTACTACCACGACTTCTTCAACTACGCCGGCCTGCACCGCAGCGTGTGGCTCCACTCGACGCCGGTCGACCGCATCGACGACGTCACGGTCGTCACCGACGTCGACGGTTCGACGGGCGTGGTGCAGTACCGCGTCGAGGTCGCGGGCGGCGAGGCCGGCGTCCGGGTCGCGCTGCGCGACGCCGACGGCACGGTGGTGGCCGAGGCGAGCGGCCCGGCAGGCGAACTGCGCGTCGACGACGCCCAGCTGTGGGCGCCCGGGCACGGGTACCTCCACGAACTGACCGTGGAACTGCTCGACGGCGACGACGTGGTCGACCGCTACCTCCAACCGGTCGGCATCCGCAGCGTGCGCGTCGAGGGCGCGCAGTTCCTGATCAACGGTGAGCCGTTCCACTTCCGTGGCTTCGGCATGCACGAGGACCACCTCGCCCGCGGCAAGGGCCACGACAACGCCTCGATGATCCACGACTTCGCGTTGCTCGACTGGATCGGCGCGAACTCGTTCCGCACGTCGCACTACCCGTACGCCGAGGAGATCCTCGACGAGGCCGACCGCCGCGGCATCGTGGTGATCGACGAGACGGCCGCCGTCGGTCAGAACCTCGGCATGGGCGGCGGGTTCTACATGGGCGGCACGTTCAAGACGTTCTCCGACGAGACGCTGAACGACGTGACCCAAGAGGTGCACCGCCAGGCGATCCGCGAGCTCGTCGCTCGCGACAAGAACCACCCGAGCGTGGTGCTGTGGAGCGTCGCCAACGAACCCGAGTCGCACACGGAGGAATCGCTCGCCTACTTCGAGCCCCTGTTCGCCGCGACCCGCGAGGCCGACCCGAGCCGGCCGGTCGGTTTCGTCAACGTGATGCTCGCGCCGTACGACAAGTGCCTGGTGACGCCGCTCGCCGACGTCGTGATGCTCAACCGCTACTACGGCTGGTACATGGACACGGGCGACCTGGCAGCGGCGGAACGCAACCTGGAGGCCGAGCTGAACGGGTGGGCCGACACGTACGACAAGCCGATCATCATCACCGAGTACGGCGCCGACACGATCCACGGTTTCAACTCGATCCGGCCGGTGCCGTGGAGCGAGGAGTACCAGGTCGAGTTCCTCGACACGTACCACCGCGTGTTCGACCGCATCCCGGCGGTGGTCGGCGAGCACGTGTGGAACTTCGCCGACTTCGAGACGACCGCCTCGTTCATGCGCGTCGGCGGCAACAAGAAGGGCGTGTTCACCCGCGACCGCACGCCGAAGGCGGCGGCGCGGCTGCTCCGCGAGCGCTGGACGACGCTGCCGTGAGCTCGACGTCGAATCGGCCGCTCACGTTGCATCCCGACCGGCTGTTCTCCCCCGAGGCGATCCAGCGCGACATCGCCCGCGAGCTCTACGCCGAGATCGCCGATCTGCCGCTCCTGTGCCCGCACGGCCACACCGACCCTCGATGGTTCGCCGAGAACGAGCCGTTCGACAACGCGGCGGACCTCCTGATCACGCCCGACCACTACCTGGTGCGGATGCTCTACAGCCAGGGGGTCGCGCTCGAGGCGCTCGGTATCCCCCCGCGTGACGTCGACGCGGCCGGCGAACCAGGCGACGCCGTCGCCTCGCCGAGAGACGTCTGGCGCACCTTTGCCGAGCACTTCCATCTGTTCCGTGGCACGCCGTCGGGATTCTGGATGAATCACGTGCTGAGCGACGTGTTCGGCATCGACACCCGGCTCACCGGCGAGACCGCCGACGCGACCTACGACCGGATCGCCGAGTGCCTCGCCGACGACGCGTTCCGGCCGCGGGCGTTGCTCGACCGGTTCGGCATCGAGGTCGTCGCCACGACCGACGGCGCACTGAGCGACCTCGCCCACCACCAGCAGCTCGCCGCCGACGGCTTCGCCGGCCGGGTGATCCCGACGTTCCGACCCGACTCGGTGGTCGATCCCGACCACGAGGTGTACGTCGATCACGTCCAGCGCCTCGGCGAGATCACCGGGCGCGACACCACACGGTGGGACGACTACCTCGCCGCGCTGTTCGACCGCCGCAAGCTCGCCATCTCGCTCGGCGCCACCGCCACCGACCACGGGCACCCGTCGGCGTACACGGCCTCGGTCGACGCGGCGACCGCGCAACGATTGCTCGATCGGCGCCCTGGCTGGAACGCTCGACGCGGCCGGCAAGGAGACGCTGCGCGGGCAGGTGCTCGTCGAGATGGCCGCGATGAGCATCGAGGACGGGTTGGTGATGCAGCTCCACCCGGGCTCGCACCGCAACCACAACCGGCCGCTCTACGAACGGTTCGGACGCGACATCGGCGCCGACATCCCCGGCCCGATCGACTACGTCGACGGCCTGCGCGCGCTGCTCAATCGGTTCGGCAACGACCCGGGGTTCCGGATGGTGGCCTTCACGCTCGACGAGACGACGTTCTCCCGCGAGCTCGCCCCGCTCGCCGGCCACTACCCCGCGCTGTACCTCGGCCCGCCGTGGTGGTTCCTCGACAGCGTCGAGGGGATGCTCCGGTTCCGGCGGGCCGTCACCGAGACCGCCGGGTTCGCCAACACGACCGGGTTCGTCGACGACACCCGGGCGTTCCTGTCGATCCCCGCCCGGCACGACGTCGCCCGCCGCGTCGACTGTCGCTACCTCGCCGAACTCGTCAGCGACCATCGACTCGAGCTCGACGAAGCCCACGAGATCGCCCACGAACTCGCCGTCGGTCTGCCGCGTCGCGTGTTCAACCTGCGGCCGCCCGAGGCGTGATGCCACGTCTCTCCGACTCGACCGTGACCACGGCGGATGCGGCGCTCCCCGACTACGACCGCGGCGAGATGCGGTGCGGCATCGTGCATCTGGGGCTCGGCGCGTTCTCCCGCGCCCACCTCGCGGTGTACGCCGACGACCTGCTCGCGGCGGGCCACGAGGACGTCTCGATCGGTCTCGGGATCATCGGCGTCTCGCTGCGCAACGACGACGTGCCGAACGCGCTCGGCCCGCAGGACGGCCTGTACACGCTCGGCGTCGTCGACGGCACGACGACGACGCACCGCATCATCGGATCCGTGCGACAGGCACTGCACGCCCCGTCGGAGGGCGCCGCGGTGCGGGAGGCCCTGGCGTCGGCCGACACGACGATCGTGTCGGTCACCGTCACCGAGAAGGGATACTGCATCGACCCGGCCACCCGGCGTCTCGACCGGGCCCATCCCGACGTCCGCCACGACATCGACCATCCCGACACGCCCCGCAGCGTCGTCGGTCACCTCGTGCTCGCGGCCCGCGACCGGCGGGCGGACGGGGCGGGCGATCTCACCGTGTTGAGCCTCGACAACCTGTCAGCGCAACGGCTCGACGCTGCGTTCCGTCGTGTCCGAACTGGCGGCGGTCGGCGATGCGTCGCTCGCCGAATGGATCGGCGAACACCTGGCGTTCCCGAACAGCATGGTCGACCGGATGGTGCCGGCGACCGACGACGACTTCCGTGAGGCCGTCGACTCCGCGATCGGCGTGCACGACGCCTGGCCGGTACGCGCCGAGCCCTACTCGCAGTGGGTCGTCGAGCGTCGATGGGCGACGCCGATGCCGCCGCTCGGCGACGTGGGTGTGCAGGTCGTCGACGACGTCGGGCCGTGGGAGATGCTGAAACTGCGCGTCCTGAACTCGCTCCACACGGCGGCCGCGCACTACGGCCTGCGTCACGGGCTCGCCACGATCGACCTCGTCGCGGCCGATCCGGGAGGGCGGGAACTCCTCGACCGCGTCGCCGAGGAGATCGCCGAAGTCCTCGTCGGGCCGCCCGGCGCCGACGTCGACGAGTACATCGCGACGACGCTCGAAGCGCTTCGCCAATTCCGGCCTCGGCCACCGGTGCGATCAGGTCGCCACCGACACGAGCCAGAAGCTTCCGCAGCGGCTGCCGGGCACGATCCGGGAACGGCTCGAACGCGGCCTCGCCATCGACGCGCTCGCCGACGTGCTGGCGCTGTGGGCGTGGTCGACACTCGGCGTCGACCATCGGGGCGAACCCCGGACCGTGTCCGACCCGCTCGCCACCACGTACGCGCGGATCGTGGCCGACTGCACCACCGACGGCCGCGTCGACACATCGGCGCTGGCGACCGCCCTCATCGGGCTCCCGATCTTCGGCGACCTCGCCGGCAACCCTGCCCTCGTCGGACCAGTCGCCACGCGATTGCCCGCCCTCCTCGACCGCACCGAACACCTGGAGATGAAGTCATGAGAACGTCGTTCAACGCCGACTGGATCGTCAAGCCGAAGCTCAACCGCTTCCTCGAACTGACCGGCGCGAAGTCCGGGACCGAGCCGGAAACGGTCACGCTCCCCCACGACGCCATGATCGGCACGACCCGCGATCCGTCGGGGTCGCACATGAACGCCTACTTCCCCGACGGTGTGTGGGAGTACACGAAGACGTTCGACGCGCCCGAGGAGTGGCGCGACCGACGCGTGCGGCTGCAGTTCGAAGGCGTCTACCGCGATGCGCAGGTGTTCGTGAACGACGACTTCGCCGGCGGCGAGCCGTACGGGTACGGCGAGTTCCTCATCGATCTCGACCCGGTCCTCCGCTACGGCGCGCCGAACACGATCAAGGTCGAGTGCCGCGCCAGCGACGATTCACGCTGGTACTCCGGTGCCGGCATCTTCCGGCCGGTGCACCTGTGGGTGCAGGAGCGCACGCACCTCGCCATCGACGGCGTGTGGATCACGACGCCGGAGATCGACGACCGCGGCGCAGTCGTCGAGATCGCCGCCGAGGTCGAGAACGAGACGCCGCACACGGTGACGGTGCGGGTGCGCAACTCGATCGTCGACGCCGCCGGCAACGAGGTGGCGGCCGACGAGATCCCGCTGACGCTCCGGCCCCACACGACCGCCATCGCCCGCCAGCGGCTGTACATCGCCGACCCCGCGCTGTGGAGCCTCGACGACCCCAACCTCTACACGTGCACGACGACCGTCAGCGGCCAGTCGTGCATCGGTGCCGGCACCGATGCACGACCTTCGCTGACACGCACACCTTCGGGGTGCGGCGGCTCCAGCTCGACGCGCGCCACGGCCTGCGGATCAACGGCGAGACGGTCAAGCTGCGCGGCGCGTGCGTGCACCACGACAACGGACCGATCGGTGCAGCCACGATCGACCGGGCCGAGGAGCGCCGAGTCGAGCTGCTGAAGGCGGCCGGGTTCAACGCGATCCGCAGCGCCCACAACCCGACCAGTCGGGCGATGCTCGCCGCATGCGACCGCCTGGGCGTCGCCGTGATGGACGAGGCCTACGACGTGTGGACCGAGGGCAAGCGCGACCACGACCACGCGCTGCGCTTCGCCGATCGTTGGCGCAGCGACCTGGCGGCCATGGTCCGCAAGGACCGCAACCACCCGAGCGTCATCATGTACTCGACCGGCAACGAGATCCCCGAGATCGGCTCACCGCTCGGCGCCGCGCTCGCCCGCGACCTCGCCGAACACGTCCGTTCGCTCGACCCGACCCGCTACGTGACCAACGCCGTGCAGCCGTTCCTGGCGATCCGCGACCTGATCTCTCGAATCGGCGAGTTCCTGCCCTCCCAGGAGGAGGCCGCGAGCGGCGACGGCGACGACCAGCCGACGGGCGTCAACTCGCAGATGACCGCGTGGGCCCAGATCAAGGACCGGATGATGGCGTCGCCGTTGGTCGACGACTGCATCGAGGAGGTGTGCGCGTCGCTCGACGTCTCCGGCTACAACTATCTCGACGTCCGCTACGCGGCCGACCACGCCTCGCACCCGGACCGCGTGATCGTCGGTTCCGAGACGTACGTCACGGCGATCGCCCGGGCGTGGCCGATCATCATGGAGTCCGGACATGTGATCGGCGACTTCACCTGGACCGGCTGGGACTACCTCGGCGAGGTCGGTATCGGCCGCATCGAATACGCCGGCGACCGCGACGGCGACGACGACTCACCGCAGTTCATGGCTCCCTACCCGTGGCTGCTCGCCGACGGCGGCGACATCGACATCACGGGCGTCCGCACTCCCCAGTCCTACTTCCGTGAGATCGTGTTCGGCCTGCGGACCGAGCCGTACATCGCCGTGCGCCGCCCCGCCAACCTCGGCCGGGAGGTCACCCACACCGGACCGTGGGCGTGGAGCGACACGATCGCGAACTGGACCTGGCCCGGGTTCGAGGGCACGACCGTGCCGGTCGAGGTCTACTCCGACGCCGACGAGGTCGAGGTGCTTCCTGAACGGCGAGTCGATCGGTCGAAAGGCGTCAGGTGCGGCCCGTGGCTTTCTCGCCGACTTCGACGTCGCGTACGCGCCGGGCGAGTTGGTCGCCGTGGCCTATCGCGACGGCGTCGAGTCAGGGCGCACGGCATTGCGAACGGCGGTCGGACCGCTCCGGCTCGTCGCCGCGGCCGACCGTGACGAGATCGACGCCACCGACACCGACCTCGCGTACGTGTCGGTGTGTGTCGCCGACGCGTCGGGCGTGATCGAGACGAGCGCTGATCGGGCGATCACCGTCACCATCGACGGCCCTGCGACGTTGCAGGGCTTCGCCAGCGCCGACCCGCGATCGCTCGAGTCGTACCGATCCGCCACGTCCACCACCTACGAGGGAAGGGCACTCGCCGTCATCCGACCGACCGGGCCCGGAACGATCACGGTGACGTTCACCGCGGACGGGCTCGAGGCGGCGACCGTCCAGGTGACCGCCCGGCCGGTCGCCGCTACCTTGGCGCCGTGAAGATCGCCATCGTCGGCACCGGGGCCATGGGGTCGGTCTACGCCGGTCTGCTCGGGCGAGCGGGCAACGAGGTGTGGGCGATCGACACCTGGCAGGACCACGTCGACGTCATCGCCGGCAGCGGCCTGACCGTGTCGGGGGCGAGCGGATCGTTCACGGTCGACACGCTGCACACCGGGCTGTCGCCCGACGAGGCCGGACCATGCGATCTGTGGGTGATCGGGACGAAGGCATCGGCGGTCGAGGAGGTCGCGGCGAAGATCGCTCCGCTGCTCCGTCCCGACGACGTGGTGATGGCGTTCCAGAACGGCCTCGGTGCCGGCGAGCGGGTCGCCCGTCAGGTCCCCGAGCAGCACGTCGTGATCGGCATCGCCGAGGGCTTCGGCTCGTCGATCCCGGAACCGGGTCACGTGCACCACGTGGGGATGCGATTGATCCGCATCGGCGAGATGCACGGTGGGCTGTCGGACCGCGTCCAACACATCGAGCAGACGTGGCGCGAGGCGGGATTCAACGTCAAGGCGTTCGCCGACATCGACCTGATGATCTGGGAGAAGTTCCTCTGCAACGTCACGCTCAGCGCGCCGACCGCGGCGTTCGACGTGACCGTCGGCGAACTGATGGCGAACGCCGAGGCGTGGGCGGTCGCGATCGGCTGCATGCTCGAGGCCTGGCAGGTCGGCCAGGCGCAGGGTGTTCAGTTCGGCTTCGACGATCCGGTCCGCTACGTCACCGAGTTCGCCGCCACGATCCCCGACGCCAGCCCGTCGATGCGGCTCGACCAACTCGCCCGCCGTCGGTCGGAGGTCGACGTGATCAACGGTGCAGTGGTCGACCTGAGCCGCGAACTCGGCCTGACCGCTCCCTACAACGAGACCCTGTGCGCGATCCTGCGCGAGCGGGAGTCGCGCTTCGACTGATCCGCCGACCTGGTCTCACTGCGACTGCAGCCAGGCGAGGAACAGCTCCGGCCACTCGTCGCACGGCAGGCCCGTGCGCGACATGCCGAAGCCGTGGCCACCTCGTTCGAAGAGGTGCAGCTCGACCGGGCGGCCGGCCGTCCGCCAGGCCGTCGTGCACCGCGAGCGACCCGTCGATGCCGAGCAGGTCGTCGGCCGCCGCGGCCACGAACACGGGCGGCTTCGTCGGCCACGCCTGGGCCGATCGGTGAAGAACGGCAGGTAGACGAGCGCGGCCGCGTCGGGCGGGTGCGGGCTCGTGGCGATCAACTCGGCGGTGACCGATGCGCCGGCGGAGAATCCCAACATCGCGACGTGGGCAAAGCCACGGTCGCGCACCATCGCCATGGCTCGTTCGGCGTCGGCCACGGCGAGCGGGACCGCCGTCCGCATCATCGCGTCGATGCCCGAACTGAAGGCGCTGACGAGCGCAGCGTCGAAGTCGGCATCGTCCGGCGGCGTCGGCACCAAGCGGTACTTCACGACGAACGTCGCGACTGCCGCGGTCGCGCAGGAACCTCGCCACCTCTGTGCCCTCGCTCACCATCGAGAGGAAGTGCATGGCGCCGCCGGGCAGTACCAGCACGGCACGGTCGGTCGGCTCGTCGGGCAGGTACGCCGTCATCGTCGGGACGACGACGTTGCGGACCCGCTCACCCGCGCCCCCTCCCGCCGACGCCATCGACTGTTCGTCGTGGGTCCATTCCTCCGAACCCGGCGCCACGCCCTCCCAGAGGCGGATCGGACTCGACGGCACTCCAGGACGGTAGTCCCGAGAACCCGACGACCAACGAGGACTTCCAGGAGAATGTCCGCCGGGGACAGACCCCGGCGGACATTCTCGAAACGCCTCTGACCTACCCTGGCCGCGTGCCGACATCGACGGGTTCTCCCCGCTTCCACCTGTTCCTGCCGCAGATGCGGATGACCCACGAGGCGATCGTCGAGCGGGCGCAGACCGCGGAGGCCGTCGGGTTCGAGGGCATGGCGTTCATGGATCACGTCGTCCCCCCGCTCGCCCCCGACCAGCCGATGTGGGAGGCGATGTCGATCGCCGGGTGGGTGCTCGCCCACACGACCACGCTCACCGTCGGGCATCTCGTGTTGTGCGATTCCCTCCGCCATCCGGCGATGCTCGCCGAGCAGGCCAAGTCGCTCGACCACGCCTCCGGCGGGCGCTTCGAACTCGGCATCGGTTCGGGTTCGCTCCCGGCCGAGCTCGAGACGTTCGGCGTCAGCACGGCGGGCGGGCCCGAACGCACCACTCGCCTCGGCGAGACGCTGGCGATCCTGCGCGGGCTGTGGAGCGGCGAACCGTTCGACTTCGCGGGCGAACACTTCACGCTGACGAACGCGATGCAGCAGCCGGCGCCGACGCGAAGGATCCCGATCACGATCGGTGGCGTCGGGCCCCGGACATTCGGCCTCGTGCGCGAGTACGCCGACTGGTGGAACGTGGCCATCAGCGCGCTCGACCGGGTCGACGAGCTGCGCGATCAGGTCGGCGACGTCCGCGTCTCGATCCAACGAACCGTCGCCATCGTCCCGTCGGAGGACGAACGTGAATCGATCACCGAGACGACGCGACGCCGCTGGGGCGGAACGGTGATGAGCGACCACGTCGCGCTCGGCACCACGTCGGAGCTGATCGACCACTTCCAGCTCGCAGCACGAGCGCGGCATCGACCGGTTCTACATCTGGTTCACCGACTTCGCCCCGCCCGCATCGATCACCCGATTCGGCGAGGTCATCGCCGCGTTCAGCTGACGGCGCGACGCACCTGCGCATGCCACGTGGAGCTTCAGGTCGCGGGCGATCGTCCACGGGTCCTGCAGCGGTCCGAAGTGACCGATGTGGTCGTAGCGCACGAGGTGACCGTTGACGAGGGCGTCCGCCAGTGGCGGGCCGAGACGAGCCGGATTCGGACCCTCCTCGTCGTGGCCGACGGCGACCGCGGTCGGTGTCGTCACGTGCCGCACCGCGCTCAGCTTCGCGGCTCGGCCGTTCTCGAACACCGTGGCCTCGACCTCCGGCGCACACTTGAGACGCACCGATCCGTCCGGCTGTTCGGCGAAGCCGTTCTCGACGTATGCCGCGAGGAACCCGGCCCGCACCTGGTTGAACGGCGGGCGGCTGGCGTACCGGGCGAGGACCTCGGCGGACGAGGCGAACACCGGTCGCCGGCGTCGCGCCGCGTCGCCCATCATGTTCTGACCGTCGGTGGCCACGTCGTCCGGAAACGTGATCGGTTCGAAGAGGAACAGCGACTCGAACAAGCCGGGCGCACGCCCGCTCGGCCAGGAGGAGTGCCCCGCCGCCCATCGAGTGGCCGAAGGCGTGCAGTCGTTCGGCATCGACGTGTCGAGCGACGGCGACCACATCCTCGGCCATGCGGTCCCAGACCCAGATCGGGCTCGCCTGATCGTGTCGAGTCGCCGTGCCCGCGGAAGTCGAAGGCCACCACCCGGAACGTGTCGGTCAGCTCGTCGGCCAGCAGTTGGTACATCGCGCCACACAGACCGGTGGCATGAGCGATCAGCAGCACGTCGTCGCCGCGGCCACCGAGTTCGTAGCCGGCGAGTTCGCACCCGTCGGCGCTGGCAACGGTCCAGGAGGGTTTCATCGACCAGCATCCTGGCGCGCGCGGGCGATGTGCACTACAACCGGGAGATGCCGGATCGTGCACTTCGCCCCCGCTCGGGGAGCAGCGCGAAGAGCCTGCTGCTGACGCTCCTCGGTGAGTTCGTCCTGCCGCACGGGGGATCGATCTGGACCTCGACGATCGTCGACGGGCTCGGGTTGATCGGCGTGAGCGAACGGAACGCGCGCCAGGCGGTCGCCCGTCTCAGCGAGGAAGGTCTGCTCGACAGCGAGCGTCACGGGCGACGCACGAGGTGGCACCTGACCGAGATCGGGAACGCAACTCCTGAAGGTCGGCACCGACCGCATCTACGGCTTCGGAGCGAGCGGCCGACACGTGGGACGCACGGTGGCTGGTCGTGCTGGCGTCGGTGCCGGAGGATCAACGGGCGAAGCGACATCAGCTCCGGAGCCGGCTCGGATTCGCCGGCTTCGGATTCATCGGGCCGGGCATCGCCGTCTCGCCGCACACCGAACGCGAAGAGCGCGGCCAACTCGATCCTGCACGATCTCGACCTCGGCGACAACGCGATCGTGCTCCTCGTCGAGACCGGCACGTTCGTGCCCGATTCCGAGATCCTCCGCCGCGCCTGGGATCTCGACAGTCCTCGCCGAGCGGTACGCGCGGTTCATCGACGAGTTCGGACGGCGCCGACCCGCGTCCGCCGACGGTCGCTTCGCCGCGCTCGTCGAACTGGTGCACGAGTGGCGACGGTTCCCGTTCGTCGACCCGGAGATCCCCCATTCGCTCCTCCCGGACGCGTGGCCGGGTCGCACCGCCAAGCGGCTGTTCGACACGAAACACGAGTCGTGGTCGGCGACCGCGAACGAGTGGTTCGTGCATGCCGAGACCGCGGGCGGCTGACCGTCGCCCTCTCCCTCGCCCGACCAGTGCGATGTCGATGTACCGGCGCCGGTGCAGGACAACGACATCGCTCGCGGAATCATTCCACATGTTCTTGACGTTTCGGCGTTCAGATGTAGAATGAACGACGAAAGGGGGCACGATGACCGATCAAGCCGCGCCGACCCGGCGATCGACTTCCCGATCAACTTCGCGGTCGACCCGCAGTCGTACCGACACTGGCGGCTCGCACTCGACGGGCCGGTGGCGACGGTGACGATGGCCGTGACGCCCGACGCAGGACTCCGCGACGACTACGAGTTGAAGCTGAACTCGTACGACCTGAGCGTCGACATCGAGCTGTACGACATCGTGCAGCGGCTCCGCTTCGGTCACCCGGAAGTCCGATGCGTCGTGGTGACCGGTGGGATCGACAAGGTGTTCTGCGCCGGGGCCAACATCCAGATGCTGGCGACGTCGACCCACGGCCACAAGGTGAACTTCTGCAAGTTCACCAACGAGACGCGCAACGGCATCGAGGACGCAACGGCCAACTCCCGTCAGGTGTGGATCGCCGCGGTGAACGGCACCGCCGCCGGCGGCGGCTACGAACTCGCACTCGCCTGCGACGAGATCCTCTTGGTCGACGATCGGGCATCCGCCGTCTCGCTGCCCGAGGTACCGATGCTGGCGGTCCTCCCCGGCACCGGCGGACTGACCCGGCTCGTCGACAAGCGGTTCGTCCGCCGCGACCTGGCCGACGTGTTCGCCACCCGCACCGAGGGGATCAAGGGACAGCAGGCCGTCGACTGGGGGCTCGTCGATGCGGTCGCCCCGAAGAGCAGCTTCGAAGAACTCGTCGCCAGCCACGCCGACGCCCGGGCCGAGGCCTCCGATCGGCCGTCGGTCGGCCACGGGATCGAGCTGCCGGCGCTCGGGTCGTCGACGACGATCGATGCCGACACCATGCGGTCGACCTACGTCGACGTCGACATCGATCGCGAGCTCGGCTGCGCCCGTCTCACCGTCCGCGGGCCCGACCGTTCGCAGCCCGTCACCGGCGACGAACTCGCGTCCGTCGGGAGCAGCGCATGGATCGTGCAGGCGGCGCTCGAACTCGACCATGCCATCCTCCACCTGCGGTTCGACGAACCACAGGTCGGCACGTGGATCCTCACGACGACCGGGAGCATCGAGGCCGTCTGCCAGGCCGAGGACCTGTTCAGCAACGACGGCGACCACTGGCTCGTCCGTGAGGCCCGACTGTTCTGGACGCGAACGCTCAAGCGGCTCGATGCGTCCGCCCGCACCCTCGTGGCCATGGTCGAACCGGGGAGCTGTTTCGCCGGCGTGCTCGCCGAACTCGTGCTCGCGGCCGACCGGTCGCTGATGCTCGACGGCACCCGCGACGAGCAGGACGATCCCGCTGCCACCGTCCGCCTCACCGAGGTGAACGACGGAGCGCTCCCCATGTCGAACGGGTTGAGCCGCCTCGAATCGCGGTTCTGGGGTCGCAGCGATGCGCTGGCGACAGCGCGGGCGCAGATCGGCAAGGACCTGATCGGCCGCCGACGCGCTCGACGCCGAACTCGTCACGTTCGCGCCCGACGACCTCGACTGGGACGACGACGTGCGGGTGATGCTGGAGGAGCGCAACAGCTTCTCCCCCGACGCACTGACCGGGATGGAGGCGAACTTCCGCTTCGTCGGTCCCGAGACGATCGAGACGAAGATCTTCGCTCGGCTCTCCGCGTGGCAGAACTGGATCTTCCAACGGCCCAACGCCGTCGGCCCCGACGGCGCGCTGCGCAGTTTCGGCACCGGCTCGCGACCGACCTACGACGACAAGCGAGTGTGAGATGAACCAGAAGATGAGCGTCGTCGACATCGACGCGAAGATCCCGAACAACGTCGACCTCGCCGGCGACAAGCGCCTGCAGCGCGCGCTCGAGTCGTGGCAGCCGCGGTTCCTCGACTGGTGGCGCGAGATGGGCCCGGTCGCCTACCAGGACAAGGACGTCTACCTGCGGACGGCGACGTCGGTGAGCCAGGAAGGGTGGGCCAACTTCGGTCACGTGGCGATGCCCGACTACCGCTGGGGGATCTTCCTCGCCGAGCCGACGCCCGATCGGACGATCGCGTTCGGCGACGCCCGTGGCGACGCCGTGTGGCAGGAGGTGCCGGGCGCCTACCGCTCCGACCTGCGTCGCCTCATCGTGGTGCAGGGCGACACCGAACCGGCGTCGGTCGAACAGCAACGCGCGCTGTGCATGACGGCGCCGTCGTTGTACGACCTGCGGAACCTGTTCCAGATCAACGTCGAGGAGGGCCGCCACCTGTGGGCGATGGTGTACCTGCTGCACCGGTACTTCGGCGCCGACGGGCGCGACGAGGCCGACGAGATGCTCGAACGTCACTCCGGCGACGTCGACAACCCGCGCATCCTCGGCGCGTTCAACGAGCCGACACCCGACTGGTTGTCGTTCTTCTTCTTCACCTACTTCACCGACCGCGACGGCAAGTTCCAGCTCGCGTCGCTGCGCGAATCCGCGTTCGATCCGCTCAGCCGCACGTGCGACTTCATGCTGAAGGAGGAGGCGCACCACATGTTCGTCGGCGCGTCGGGCATCGGCCGCGTCGTGGAACGGACCGTCGAGTTGATGCAGGAACACGACACCGACGACATGCGCCCGTTCGGCGGCATCGACGTCGAGACGCTGCAGCGCTATCTCAACCTCCACTACTCGTTGTCGCTCGATCTCTTCGGGGCCGAGACGTCGACGAACGCCGCCAACTACTTCGGCGCCGGGCTCAAGGGTCGGTTCCAGGAGGAGCGACGTGACGACGACCATCGACTCCGCGACTCGATGCGGCTGGTCCCGCTCGTCGCCGACGGCACGATCACGACACGCGAGGTCGCCCAACTGGCGGCGCTCAACGAGACGCTGCGCGACGACTACACGGCCGACTGCCAGAAGGGCGTCGACCGGTGGAACCGTGCGCTCGCCGCGGTCGGCAAGGCGCTGGCCCTGCCGCACGTCGGCTTCCACCGCAACGTCGGCACGTTCAGTGGATCGCGGGTGAGCCCGGACGGCCGGCTGATCAGCGAGGCCGAATGGGAGGCGCACGTCGACGAGTGGTTGCCGTCGAGCCGCGATGCCGAGTACGTCCGATCGTTGATGGTCGGCGTGCACGAACGAGGCAAGGTCGCCGGCTGGGTCGCTCCGCCGTCGACTGGCATCCATGCCAAACCGGTCGACTACGAATACGTACGGCTGTAGGGCAACGCCGGACCGTACGCCGATCCGGGGGACACGACCATGGAGACGTACAACGCGGCGAGCTGGCTGCTCGATCGCCACATCGACGCGGGGTCGGCCGACAACGTCGCCGTGCGGTACCGCGGGCGCGACGTGACGTACGGCGCGATGCAGCGCCTGGTGTGGCGGGTGCAGCGAGCGCTCGCCGACATCGGTGTCGGCCGCGACGAGCGCGTCGTGATCGTGATGAACGACTCGCCCGAGATGATCGCCTGGATCCTCGGCTGCATGCGCAGCGGGGTGATCGCCGTCCCGATCTCGACCATGCTCACCGGAGCCGACGTGGCCGCGATCGTCGCCGACGCGCAGGCGAGCGCGCTCGTCGTGTCGACCGAGTACCTCGGTCGTCGTCGAACCGGTGCGGGCGGCACTCGACGCGATCCGCGTCGTCCACGTCGACGAAGCCGGCGAGGAATCGGTCGCTGCACGTCGAGCAGTGGTCAACGTTCGCCGACGACACCGAAATGCCGGTGGCCGACACCACCGCCGATTCGCCGGCGTTCTGGCTGTACTCGTCGGGCACCACCGGCTTGTCGAAGGGCGTCATGCACGCCCACGGCAACATGCAGGCGACGTACGACACCTACGCCCGCACGGTGCTGGAGGTCACGTCCGCCGACCGGTTCCTGTCGGTCGCCAAGCTGTTCTTCGCCTACGGGCTCGGCAACTCGCTCACGTTCCCGTTCGGTGCCGGCGCCACCGTGATCCTCCACCCGGAGCGGCCGACGCCGGCGGCGATCGGCCAACTCGTCGCCGCGGAGGCGCCGACGCTGTTCTTCGCGGTGCCGGGATTCGTCGCCGGCATCCTCGATGCCGACATCGACCCCGCGGCGTTCCGCTCGGTGCGCGCCGGTGTCACCGCCGGCGAGGCGCTCCCGGCCGACCTCCAACGCCGGTGCTCCGAGCGGTTCGGCTTCCCCGTGCTCGACGGCATCGGTTCGACCGAGGCCCTGCACATCTTCCTGTCGAATCGTCTCGACCGGCAGGAACCCGGTTCGAGCGGTTGGGTCGTCGACGGCTACGAGGCGCAAGCTGCTCGACGACGACGACCAGGCGATCACCGAGCCGGACCTGCCCGGCTACCTCCACGTGCGTGGTCCGTCGACCGCGACCGGCTACTGGTCGCGCCCCGAGGCGTCGGCGGCGACGTTCCGGTCCGACGGTTGGCTGCGGACCGGCGACGTGTACCTCCGCTCCGAGCAGCGACACGTGGACGTTCCTCGGCCGCAACAACGACATGATCAAGGCGGGTGGCATCTGGGTGTCGCCGGCCGAGGTCGAGGCGACGATCGTCGGTCATCCCGACGTCCTCGAAGCCGCGGTCGTGGGTGTGCGCAACGACCAGGGTCTCGAGGAAGCCGTCGCCTTCGTCGTGCCGCGCGAACGGGCACAGCATCGATCCCGCGTCGATCGATGCGCACTGCCGGGAGCACATGGCGACGTTCAAGCGCCCGCGGCAGGTCTTCACGGTGGACGAGTTGCCGAAGACGGCAACCGGCAAGATCCAGCGCTTCAAGCTGCGCGACCAGCTCGCCGCGCCACCGGCCTCGTCCTGAACCCCCGAGCTCGTGACATTCCACGTTTGCGTCGGATTTTCGGGGACCGGGTTGACGGAAATACCGACGCAAACGGGTGTCTGGGGGGCCACCGGCGGGACGTCGTAGCGTGGCGCGAGTGAGAGCAGTTCGAGGTGCAGCGGGTGGCGTCGTTCGTCGACCAACTCGACGAACCGCCGGGCTCGGGCGAACTCGTCGCAGATGCGCGCCACGAGCGTGTGCGCGTCGGACCTGCTGTACCTGCGTTACGGCACGACGAAGATCCTCGGCCACGAGTTGGCCGGCGTCCGTGCCGACGGAACCGCGGTCGTGGTCGAAGCGATGTACGGCTGCATGGAATGCGAGGAGTGCCGGCTCGGGCGCTACAACCTGTGCCCGACCCATCCGCAGCGGGCGCTCGGTATCACCGCTGACGGCGGGATGAGCGAACAGTTCCTCGCTCCCGCCGGCCGGCTGGTCACGCTTCCGGCAGGCCTCGACGTCCGCGACGCCTCGATCGTCGAGCCGACCACCGTCTCGTGGCACGCGCTCCGCCTCGCCGGCGCCGGGCCGGACACCCGGGTGGCCATCGTCGGCGCCGGCGCGCTCGGGCTGCTCGCCGCCGTCGGTGCTCGACAGATGGGGGTCACCGATCTCGCAATCGAGGCCCGGCACCGGTTCCAGATCGACGCCGCCGAACGCCTCGGCATTCCGGTCGGCACGGACGGTCGCTACGACGTCGTCGTCGAGGCCGCCGGCACGGTCGAGAGCCTCGCCCGCGCGATCGATCTGGTCGGGTCGCACGGGACGGTCGTCGTGCTCGGTGTGCACGTCGGCTCGGTCGAGGTGCCCTGGGGCCCGCTGTTCCACCGCGAGGCGCGCCTGCTGCCCTCGCTCGGCTACTGCGCGCACGACGGTCGTCGCGAGATGGAGGACGCCGTCGCGATGCTCGCCGCCGATCCCGAGATCGCCCGCACCGTGATCACCCACCGCTTCCCGATCGAGGATGCCGTCGAGGCGTTCCGCGTCGCCGGTGACCGGAGCGCACGCCCGATCCGCGTCGTGATCGAGCCCTGAGCCGCTGATCCGGCCCGGACGCCTCAGCTCGATCACGTCGTCGCGCGCGGCGATGATCGACCGCAGCCTGGCCTCGACCGGTTCGGCGTGGTGGTCGTCGGTGAACACGTAGTCGCGACCGGTGCGGATCGCATCGACGATGTTCGCCGCGACCGTCGATGCCTCGACGGTGCCGATCGGGTTGAGGCCGGTCCGGATCATCCCGGGCATCACGACGCTCACGCCGACCGGCGCGCCCATCGAACCCATCTCCAGGCGCAGCACGTCGGACAGCCCGAGCACGCCGTGCTTGGCCACGGTGTACGGCCCGAGACGGTCGACCGCCTGCACCGCCGCCATCGAGGCGACGTTCACGACGTGTCCCTCCTCGCCGGTGGCCAGGATGCGCGGCACGAACGCGCGGACGCCGTGGATCACGCCCCACAGGTTCACGTCGAGCACGCGATGCCAGTCGTCGAGGCTGAGCTCCCACGAGTACCCCCGATTGACGATGCCCGCGTTGTTGACCGCCACGTGCAGCCCGCCGAACACGTCGACGGCAGCCTGAGCAGCGGCGTCGACCGCGTCCGGATCGCGGACGTCGACCACGATCGAATGCACGTCCGCGCCCGAGTCGCGCAGTCGCGTCGACGTGATCCTCGAGCGACGCGGCGTCGATGTCGGTCATCACGACCCGCATCCCCTCGGCGACGAATGCCTCGGCAACGGCCAAGCCGATGCCGCTCGCCGCGCCCGTGACAACCGCGACACGCCCTTCGAATCGATCCATGACGCGACAGTAGGTGGGCACGGTGGCACGTGATGGCGGTCCCCGCTTACGACGCCGCCCGACCGAGGCGATGGCGATGTCGGGGCATTGGCGCACTACATCGCCATCACCTGACCTGTCTGGACCGAAGTGATGGCGATGTTGGGTGATTAGCGCACTACATCGCCATCGCCGCCGGGTCCGCGACGGGCGCGGCGGGCAAGCCGTCAGAGCGCGAACGAGCTCCCGCCGTTGACCGGATAGGTCTGTCCGGTGATCCACGACGCGGCCGGTGAACAGAGGAACGCGACCATCCCGGCGACGTCCTCGGGCTGGCCAGGGCGACGGATCGCGTAGCGCCGCAGGATCGCCCGCTGTCGTTCGGGGTCGCCGTCGCTCCACAGTGCCTCGGTCATCGGTGTGCGCATCGTGCCGAGCGACACCGCGTTGGCGGTGATGCCGTGTCGTCCGACCTCCATCGCCAGCCCGCGGGTGAAGCCGGCCGCACCGGCCTTGGCCGCTCCGTAGGCGGCCATGCCCGACTCCCCCACCCGGCCGGCGTCGGACACGATCGTCACGATGCGTCCCCAGCCCGCCTCGATCATCCCCGGCAGCGCGGCGTGGGCACAGTGCATCACGCCGAGCAGGTTGACCGCGAGGTACGGCTGCCAATCGCTCGGGCTGGTGTCGACGAACGACGCCATCGCCATCGAGGCGTTCGCTCCGGCGTTGCCCGCGTTGTTGACCACGATGTCGACACCGGTCGCCGCGAGCGCCGCGGTGACGGCTGCGTGATCGGTGACGTCGAACGCCGCGGCGTCGGCACTGCCACCCGCATCGCGGATCTCGGCGGCCACGGCCTCGGCCCGTTCGCCGCTGAGGTCGTTCACGAACACGTGCGCCCCGCCGGCCGCGAGTTCGAGTGCGATCGCCCGGCCGACACCCTGCCCGGCGCCGGTGACCACGGCCCGGTGACCATCCACCTGGCTGGCCAACTGGCTGGCCGAGGAGCTGCCGGCCGAACTTCGAGTGCCCTCGGTCATGGCAGCGACCGTACCCCGGTCCGACGTTTGCGGCAGTCACACTGCCGTCCCGACAGCACGGTGTCTGCCGCAAGTCTCGGACCCGAAGTTTGCTGCAGTCACTCTGCGGTGAGGAGGGCGAAGTGTCTGCCGCAAACCTGACGAGCCGCGGCGGTGGACGTCGACGGGGCGGCTGACGTGGACGTGACAGCATCCACGCCATGACCGAGCACGGATCGACGCGCACCGACCCCTACCTCGGCACGGTCGTGCACGTCGTCGCGTCGCGCCAGGCGCGGCCGAACCTGCCGAGCACCGGGTGCCCGTTCTGCGTCGGCGGTCTCGAGGCGCCGGAGCCTTACGACGTGCGATCGTTCCCGAATCGTTGGCCGGCGCTCGGCGAGGGCCGGTGCGAGGTGGTGCTCTACACACCGGAGCACGACGCGACGTTCGCCTCGATCGGCGCGGCCGGCGCCCGCCGCGTGATCGACCTGTGGGCGGAGCGGACCGCGGCATTGCGGGCGGCAGGCGCGGAGTACGTGCTCGTGTTCGAGAACCGTGGCGCCGAGGTCGGGGCCACGATCTCGCATCCCCACGGCCAGATCTACGCGTACGACCACGTCCCGCAGCGCCCGCACCGCCTGCTCACCGCCGGCTGGCGCCCGGAGGCCGACCCCGGCGACCGCCTGATGCTGGCGGATCGGACCTGGCGGGTCTGGACCCAGGACGCGTCGGTCCACCCGATCTCGCTGTCCGTCGCTCCGGAGATGGAGATCCCCGACCTCGTCGCGGCCGACGACGACGCAGCGTGACGGACTCGCCGCCACGCTCGTCGACCTGTTCGGCCGCCTCGACCGGTTCTACGACCGCCCCCTGCCGTACATGATGTGGCTCCACCAGGCGCCGACGTCGTGGGACGGCGACACGTCGCCCTGGTTCAACATCGAGATCGTGTCGCCGTGGCGTTCGGCGGGCGTGCCACGGTTCATCGCCGCCGCGGAGACGGCCTGCGAGGAGTACTTCAACCCCGTCGACCCCGCCGACGTCGCGGCCCGGCTGCGCGGGCTGACGTGACGGATCGGGACGTGAATGGTCGGATCGTGGCCCGGGCGCCCGGGCGGGTGAACCTCATCGGCGATCACACCGACTACACCGGCGGCCTCGTCTTCCCGATGGCCATCGACCGGTGGACCGAGATCAGCGGCACACCGGCCGACCGGATCCGCCTCGTGTCCGACGACGAACCCGAACCGGTCGACATCCCGGCCGACGTGGCGGCGGCCGACGTCGAGCACGTCGAGCCTCGTTGGGGGCGCTTCGTCGCGGCAGTCGCCGCGGAACTCCGCAGCGGCCGCGGATTCGACGGGCGCATCAGCACCACGATCCCGGTCGGCGCCGGCCTGTCATCGAGCGCCGCGCTCGAGGTCGCCGTCGCACTCGCACTCGGATTCGACGGCACCGCACTCGAACTCGCGCAAGCTCGCCCGCCGGGCCGAGCACGCGGCGACCGGCGTGCCGACGGGCATCATGGATCAACTCTGCATCTCGTCGGCACGGCACGGACATGCCACCCTCATCGACTGCCGCACGCTGGAGGTCACGGCGGTCCCGGTTCCCGACGACGTGGCGATCGTCGTCCAGTTCGTGGCGCATCGGACGCTGGAGGGCTCGGAGTACACCGACCGGGTCCGCGAATGCGCGCGCGCCGAGGCCGTCGTCGGGCCGCTCCGTGAAGCGACCCTCGACGACGTCGAGCGCATCGACGACGAACTCGTGCGCCGTCGCGCCCGCCACGTGATCACCGAGAACGCTCGGGTGACCGGATTCGCCGACTCGCTCGCGCGGGGCGACTACGACCGCGCTGGTCGGTTGATGGAGGCGAGCCACCGCAGCCTGAGCGACGACTTCGCCGTCTCGACCGCGACCATGGACCGAGCCGTCCACGACATGCTCGACCGGCCTGGCGTGTTCGGGGCCCGGATGACCGGCGGCGGCTTCGGTGGATGTGTCGTCGCACTGTGTCGACCGGACGCAGACGTGCCGGGGAATCGGGTGCGTTCGGTCGACGGCGCGTCGCTGACTGCGATCTGAACGCCCTGGCCGCAACCAAGACGTCCCGTTGAACGGGATGGGAATTTCTGCTCTCCGGAGATGAGAGTAGAGTTCTCCGTCACCGGACCGGCACCGCAGGGGGGTCGGCCACGACCAGGGGAGCCCACCTTGACCAGTACTCGTCACCAACGATCCGCGTCGGGACGGCTGCTCGCCGTCGCCGCCGCGAGTTGCCTGATCCTCGCCGCGTGCGGCAACTCGAGCGACGACGACTCGAGCGATGCGCCCGCCGACACCACGGCCGGCACCACCGCCGAGACCACGCCGGCCGAGCCCGCCGACACCACGGCGGACACGACGGAAGACACCACCGCCGACACCACGGCGGACACGACCGCCGACAGCGCACCCGCCGACACCGAACCGGCTGACGACGAAACCGACGTCGGCACGTTCGAAGCGATCACCGGCGTCCCGGGCGTCACCGACGAGGCGATCAACTTCGCCGTGCTCGGTACCGGCCCGTCCAATCCGCTCGGCTACTGCCTGCTCGAGTGCTTCCAGGGCGGCGTGCAGGCGTACTTCGACTACCAGAACGGCCTCGGCGGGGTCAACGGCCGCGAACTCGTGATCAGCCGGACCGACGACGACGAAGTCGGCAACACCCAGGTCAAGGCCCTCGAGTTGATCAGCGATGACAGCATCTTCGGCATCTTCGGCGCCCCGCTGCAGTACGCCGGCTTCGCCGACATCGGCGCCGCGGGCGTGCCGCTGTACACCACCTTCCCTGCGTCGCTCGAGGCGGACGGCTTCGACAGCATCTACGTCCCCACCGGAACCCTGTGCGTCGACTGCGTGACACCCTCGGCGGTGAACGGTGCGGTCGTCGCTGGCGGCACGAAGGCGGCCTCGATCGGCTTCGGTGTCTCGCAGGCCTCCAAGGACTGCGTCAACCGCACGGAACGGGACTTCGGCACGTTCGGCCCCGGTGCCGGCGTGGAGTTCGTCTACAAGAACGACGACCTCCCCTTCGGCTTCCCCAACGGCCTCGGGCCGGAAGTGACCGCCATGAAGGAAGCCGGCGTCGACTTCATCACCACCTGCATCGACGCGAGCAGCGTGCTGATCCTCGAACAGGAACTCGAGCGCCAGGGCATGGGCGACGTCGTCGTGGCACTGCCGCAGGGCTACTCCGACACCGAGTTCGTCTCGACGAACGCTGACCTCCTCGAAGGTGACATCCTCGGCGTGCCGTACCGGCCCTTCGAGGCCGACCCGGGCAACTCGAACATCCAGACGATGCTCGACGCGTTCGAGGCCAGCGGCATCCAGATCAACGACTACGCCATCCAAGGCTGGCTCGGCGCCCAACTCGCCGCCGAAGGCATCCTCGCCGCCGGACCACAGTTCGACCGCGCCAGCGTCGTCGCCGCCACCAACGGGTTCACCGAGTGGACCAACAAGGGCATGACGCCCACCGTCGACTGGTCGACTGCCCACAACGCTCCGGTCGAAGGGGATCCCTTCTCCTTCTGCATGACGTACGTGCGGATCACCGGTGGCACCTTCGAGATGGCTTCGGATCCTGCGCTGCCCTGGGAATGCTTCGATCTTCCGATGACGGAATGGGCACCGCCCACGTCGACGAACTTCGACTGAAGGTGACCTGACGTCGGGCGTCCCAAAAACCGACTCCGACGTCAAAGTTTCCTTTCAGGCCCACGTTGATGTGCAACAATGACCGTGGCCGGGAACCTTTCTTCTCATACGGGGAGAGCAGAGTTCTCGGCCACGGTTCGGTGCCAAATGGGGGAGCCGACCTTTCAACCAGGGGGATTTTGATGGATCGAAGCGCTCGACGGGGGCTCGACAGCGAAACGCCGTTTGTTCGCCGGATTGGTCGTGGGTGGCCTGGTTCTCGCCGCGTGCGGCAACTCGGGCGACGACGACGAATCGTCCGACACGACGGTTGCGCCGACCGAGGAGACCACGGCGGCAACCACCGCCGACGCCGAACCGGCGGAGACGACGGCAGAGACCGAGCCCGCCGACACGACGGCGGACACCACCGCGGACAGCGAGCCCGCCGACACCGAACCGGCAGAGACCGAGCCGAACATCGGCACGTTCGAGCCGGTCGACGGGCGTCCCAGGTGTGACCGACGAAGCGATCAACTTCGCCGTGCTCGGCACCGGCCCGTCGAACCCGCTCGGCTACTGCCTCCTCGAATGCTTCCAGGGCGGCGTGCAGGCGTACTTCGACTACCAGAACGGCCTCGGCGGCGTGAACGGGCGGCAGACTGGTGATCAGCCGCGTCGACGACGACGAGGTCGGCAACACCCAGGTCAAAGCGCTCGAACTGATCGCCGACGACAGCATCTTCGGCATCTTCGGCGCCCCGCTGCAGTACGCCGGCTGGGCCGACATCGGCGCCAGCGGCGTCCCGCTGTACACCACGTTCCCCGCCTCCGGCGACGCCAACGGCTTCGACAACATCTACGTCCCGAACGGGACGCTGTGTGTCGACTGTTCCAGCCCCGCCTCGGTGAACGGCGCGGTGATCGCCGGCGGCACGAAGGCGGCATCGATCGGCTTCGGCGTGTCGCAGGCCTCCAAGGACTGCGTCAACCGCACCGAATCCGACTTCGCCAAGTACGGGCCGGGTGCCGGGGTCGAGTTCGTGCTACAAGAACGACGACCTCCCGTTCGGCTTCCCCAACGGCCTCGGACCGGAAGTCACCGCGATGAAGGACGCCGGCGTCGACTTCATCACCACCTGCATCGACCAGAGCAGCGTGCTCATCCTCGAACAGGAACTCGAACGCCAGGGCATGGGCGACGTCGTCGTCGTGCTGCCGCAGGGCTACTCCGACACCGAGTTCGTCTCGGCCAACGCGGCGTTGCTCGAAGGCGACATCATGGGCGTGGCGTACCGGCCGATCGAGGCCGACCCGGGCAACTCCAACATCCAGACGATGCTCGACGCGTTCGAGGCCAGCGGCATCCAGATCAACGACTACGCCATCCAGGGCTGGTTCGGCGCCCAACTCGCCGCCGAAGGCATCATCGCCGCCGGACCGCAGTTCGACCGGGCCAGCGTGGTCGCCGCCACCAACGGCTTCACCGAGTGGACCAACAAGGGCATGACCCCGACCGTCGACTGGTCGACCGCCCACAACGCTCCGGCCGAGAACGATCCGCGCCTGTACTGCTCCTCGTACGTGAGGATCACCAACGGCACCTTCGAGATGGCCGTCGACCCTGCCCTACCCTGGGACTGCTTCGAGCTTCCGCTCGACGCGTGGGCCGAACCCACACCGACCAACTTCGACTGACCGCAACCTCGACTGACCGCAACTTCGACTGACAGGAACCGCTGACCGATGAACACTGACTCCGCAACTCGAGATGCTCGCATCGGTTGCTGAGGACCTCTTCCGGGCGGTGCTCCAAGGAGCGCCGCCCGGAACGGTCTACGCCCTCGTCGCGCTCGGATTCGTCCTCGCGTACAAGACGTCCGGGATCTTCAACCTCGCGTTCGGCGCCCAGGCCTACGTCTCGGCGGTCGTCTACTTCAAGACCCACACCGAGTGGGGGTGGCCGATCATCCCCGCGTTCATCGTGTCGGTGGTCATCCTCGCCCCGCTGCTCGGCGTCGTGCTCGAGTGGCTGGTCTTCCGCCACCTCCGAACGCGCCGCGCCGGTCGCGGGCCTCGTCGTCGCCATCGGGTTGACGATCGCCCTGCCGGCGATCGTCGACGTCGTGATGAACTTCGAGCCGAAGACCGGGCAGCCGATCGAGGGGATCGTGCCCCGCGGCAACAACGTCTTCTACGACGTGTTCGGCGTCTACTCGTTCAGCCGCAACGAGCTGGTCGCGATGGTCGTCGCGCTGCTGGCCACCGTCGGGCTGGCCCTGCTGTTCAAGTTCACGACGGTCGGCCTGCGCATGCGGGCGGTCGTCGAGAGCCCGCGGATGACCGAGCTGAACGGCATCGCCGCCGATCGAGTCTCGGCCGCGGCGTGGGCGCTCTCGTCGTTCTTCGCCGGCCTGGCCGGCGTGCTGATCGCCCCGCGCTTCAAGCACGCTCGCCGCCGGCGAGTTCTTCAACATCGTCGTCGTCGCCATCGCCGCGGCCGCCGTCGGCTACCTCGTCAGCCTGCCGCGTGCGTTCCTCGGCGGGCTCGGGCTCGGCATCCTCATCGCCCTCTTCAACACGTTCATCCCCAAGTGGAGCGACGACTTCACCTGGCTCGCACCGATCCAGAACAACCTCACGCCGGCGATCCCGTTCATCGTGTTGTTCGGCATCCTCGTGTTCTCGCCGAAGGTCCGCCAGACGCAGCGAGCGAGCGA
This sequence comes from Ilumatobacteraceae bacterium, assembly GCA_963801795.1. Taxonomy (GTDB): domain Bacteria; phylum Actinomycetota; class Acidimicrobiia; order Acidimicrobiales; family Ilumatobacteraceae; genus Sva-07. The sequence continues at coordinate 268,145 of CAWDFZ010000006.1, read as the reverse complement.
TCCGCTCGCCGGCGTCGACCCGCCGCCCGCCTCGCAGACCCCGCGGTCGAGGACCCCCGGCGTGTCGCCATCACGCCGCCTGCTCGGCACCGCGTTCCTCGTCGCCTGCGGCGTCGTCCTGTTCACCCGCGGCGACACCGTCTGGATCTTCCTCGTCACCCAGGCGGTCGTCCTGGCGATCGTGTTCCTGTCGATCACCGTGATGACCGGCTTCGGCGGCCACATCTCGCTGGCCCAGGGCGCGTTCGCGGCGATCGGAGGCTTCACCGTCTTCCAGCTCGTCGACCGCTTCGACATGCCGGTCCTCGTCGGCGCGCTGATCGGCGCCGTCATCGCGGCGGTCGTCGGCGGCGCTGCTGTCGCTGCCGCTCCTCCGGCTCAACGGGATCTGGATCGCGATCGCCACGCTGGCGTTCGCCTTCTTCTTCGACTCGGTGATGGTCAAGTTCTCCTGGGTCGGCGGGTCGGCGAGCGGCGCGGCAGCGACGCTGCCGGTGCCCCGCCCGGTCGTCGGGCCGTGGGACTTCGACAACGACAAGACGTTCCTCGCGCTCGCCCTCGTCGTGCTCGTCGTCGATGACGGTCGCCGTGACCCTGTTCGGGCTGTCGACCACCGGCCGCACGTTGAGGGCGGTGCGGGGCAGCGAGGTCGCGGCCCAGTCGATCGGCATCTCGCCGGCGCGGGCGCGGATCATCGCCTTCGCCGTCTCCGCATTCATCGCCGCGCTCGGCGGCGCGATGGTGGCGATCCACAAGGAGGCGGTCGACTACGACACTCAACTTCGCCCCGTTCGGCGCGTTGTTCTGGCTCGTGCTCGTCGTCACGTTCGGCGCCCGCCGGCCGTCGGGTGCGCTGTACGGCCGCCGGCGCGTTCGCGCTGATGGACAAGATCATCCTCGAGGGCACGATCCTCGGCTGGATCCTGCGCGACCCCGAGCCGCATCCCCGGCGTCTTCCCGATCTCGCCGAAGTGGCGGTTCATCCTGTTCGGCCTCGGCACGATCCAGTACGCGAAGCATCCCGAGGGTGTCATCGAGATGTCGAAGGCGCGCTCGGCGGAACGGCGGGCGAAGAAGGCGGCCAAGGCCGCGGCGAAGACACCACCGAGTCCGCCCGTCGCCGGCGAACCCGCTTCGATCGAGGAGTCCGTCTCATGACCCTGCTCACCACCCGCGGCGTCAGCAAGACGTTCGCGGGGATCGTCGCGCTCGACGAGGTCGACATCGACGTCGAGGAGGGCGAGCGCGTCGGGCTGATCGGCCCGAACGGCGCCGGCAAGACGACGTTCTTCAACTGCATCCTCGGCATCCTGCGAACCGACGGCGGCGTCGTCGAGTTCGACGGCGACGACATCACCGGCCTGCGGGTCCACGAACGGGCCCGGCTCGGCATCGGCCGCACCTTCCAGCGGATCGAGCTGTTCCCCGACTCGACCGTGCGCGACCACCTCGTGATCGCCGACCGGGTCCGCCGGGGCGAACGCAAGTGGTGGAGCGACATCCTCCTCGGCGGCAAGCCGCGACCCGACGAGATCGCCCGCACCGACGAGATGCTCGAGCTGCTCGGCGTCCGTGACCTCGCCGACGAGCCGATCGAACGCCTGAGCCTCGGCCAGGGTCGGCTCGTCGAGGTCGGCCGGGCGCTGATGACGCAGCCTCGTCTCGTGCTCCTCGACGAACCGTCGTCGGGCCTCGACCGCGCCGAGACCGCCGCGCTGGCGAAGACCCTGCGCGAGGTGCAGGACGAGCGTGGGTTCGCGATCCTGCTCGTCGAGCACGACATCGAACTCGTCGCCTCGTTCACCGACCGGAGCTACCTGCTCGACTTCGGACGGATGCTCGCTGTCGGGCACGACCGCCGAGGTGATGGCCAGCCAGGAGATGCGCCACGCGTACCTCGGCGACCTGGAGGTTCCGGCGTGACCGCCGCGCTCGAGCTCCGCAACGTCGATGCCGCGTACGGGGCGTTCCGCGCGCTGTTCGACGTGTCGACTCACCATCGAAGCGGGCGAGGCGGTCGCCCTCGTCGGCCCGAACGGCGCCGGCAAGACGACGATCGCCCGCGTGGCGTCCGGGCTGATCGCCCCGACGTCGGGCACGATCCGCGTCGACGGCGTCGACCTGACCGGCAAGCCGGCGTACGAGTTCGCCCGGGCCGGCGTCGCCCACGCCCCGGAGGGCCGCTCGGTGTTCGGCACGCTCACGGTCGAGGAGAACCTCGTCCTGTCGATCAACCGGATCCGCGGGCCGCAAGGGCGTCCGCGCCGGCCTCGACGAGGCCTTCGAGCTGTTCCCGCGACTCGCCGAGCGCCGCGCGCCAGATCGCCGGCACGCTGTCCGGCGGCGAGCAGCGGATGCTGGCGATGGCCCGCGTGTTGGTCGATGCGCCGAAGCTGCTGATCGCCGACGAGCTCTCGCTCGGCCTCGCGCCGACGATCGTCGACCGCACGTACGAGTCGCTCGCGCAGCTGCGCGCCGCGGGCACGGCGCTGCTCGTCATCGAGCAGCACGTGTCCCACGCCCTCGAGCTGTGCGACCGGGTCGTCGTGATGGAACACGGCGCACCGTCGTGGGCCGGGCCGGCCGCCGACGCCACCGAGCGCGTCCAGGCGTTCCTGTACGCCGCCGCCGGCACCGACGACGACCGCGCCCTGACCCGGCATCTGGCGCCGTCAAGGCCCTCTGCGATGTAGCTGCACCGGCACCGGGCACCGGTACATCGACATCGCAGCGTGCTGACGAGGTCTCGATCCGGTTGCGTCGCGCCGGACTTGCTCGGGCCGAGCGGAAATGGTATTCTCCTAAATCGGAAACCTCATCATCGGCCCGGCCGACCGGCGGTCGATCACAAGGAGAGCGCACGACATGCCCAAATTCCCGAAGCCCGCAGAAGGCAGCTGGACCGAGCACTACCCCGGCCTCGGCACCGCGCCGGTGTCCGTACAAGGACTCCTACGACCCCGACTTCTGGCAGCAGGAGATCGACACGATCTTCAAGAAGGAATGGCTCAACGTCGGCCGCGTCGAGCAGCTCCCGCGCATCGGCAGCTACTTCACCAAGGAGTTCGCCTGGGCGAAGCGCAGCATCATCGTCGTCAAGGACAAGGACGGCACCGTCCGCGCCTTCCACAACGTCTGTCGCCACCGCGGCAACAAGCTCGTGTGGGACGACTACCCGCAGGAGGAGACCTCGGGCACGCTGCCGCCAGTTCACGTGCAAGTACCACGCCTGGCGCTACGACCTCGACGGCAGCCTCAACTTCGTGCAGCAGGAGTCGGAGTTCTTCGACCTCGACAAGGAGAACCTCGGCCTGATCCCGGTCGCCTGTGACGTGTGGGAAGGCTTCATCTTCGTCAACCTCGACGACGAGCCGGCCCAGACGCTCACCGAGGCGCTCCACCCGTTCAGCGAGGGCCTCGCCGGCTACCCGTTCGGCGAGATGACCCAGGTGTACCGGGCCAAGTCGGAGGTGAAGGCCAACTGGAAGCTCTTCATCGACGCCTTCATCGAGTTCTACCACGCACCGATCCTGCACATGAAGCAAGCCACGGCCGAGGAGGCGCAGAAGCTCGCCGGGTACGGCTTCGAGGCGCTGCACTACGACATCTTCAGCCCGCACTCGGTCGTCTCGTCGTGGGGCGGCATGGCTCCGCCGAAGGATCCGAGCATCGTCAAGCCGTCGGAGAACGCGATGCGCAGCGGCCTGTTCGGCCCGTGGGACAAGCCCGACGCGATCAACAACAACGAGAACCTGCCGCCGCTGGTCAACCCGGCCCGCCACCGGGCCTGGGGCACCGACACGTTCATGGTGTGGCCGAACATGATGATCCTGATCTGGGAGCCGGGTTGGTACCTCACGTACCACTACTGGCCCACCGGCCCGGGCGAGCACCTCTTCGAGACCGCGCTCTACTTCGTGCCGCCGAAGAACGCCGGCGACCGCATCGCCCAGGAGATGGCGTTCTCGACGTTCAAGGAGTACGCCTTCCAGGACGCCAACACCCTCGAGGCCACCCAGTCGATGATCGAGACCGGCGTCGTCGACACGTTCGTGCTCAACGACCAGGAAGTCCTGTGCCGCCACCATCACGCCGCCGTGCGTGAGCAGGTCAAGGCCGGCGGACGCCCGGCCAGCTATCCGTGGATGCCGGCCGCCGACGCCTGACCTGGCCGACGCCTGAAGAGGAACACCATGACCGACACCATCACCCCCGTCTCCGTCGCCACGACACCGGCGCCGAAGGAACTGCCCGCGCAGTTCGCCGACCTCGCTCCGTTCACCGACTGGATCTTCGACACGTGGCGCCCGCGCTACGAGAAGCGGCTCGCGTCGACGATGGACGAGATGCAGGCGTTCTACGACGCGATCCTGCCGCGCATGGCCGACATCATCGAGTACGGCAACGGGTTCGACCTCGACGACCTGCCCGACGATGTCCGCAACCTCCTCCTGTTGACGTTCGCCTTCTGCGAGGCGTCGTTCCCCGTCGAGGCGTGGCGTCAGCCGCGGGTGCCCGACAGCGGCGCCGCCGACATCACGATGGTCAGCGAACCGCCGCTCTGATCCGGCCGCGTCGGGCAACTTCGATCGACTCGATGGACATCCGCACGTTCCGCCACGACCTGACCGCGTGGCTCGACGCGCACGCCGACGAGCTGACGCCGCCCTTCGAGGGCAACGGCACGCTCGACGAGCAGATGGCGCAGTACCGCCTGGTGAAGGGCGCGCTGTGGGAGGCCGACTTCGGTCGGTACGGCTGGCCCGAAGCGGTCGGTGGGCTCGGTGGCCCGTCGATGTTCCGCGCCGTCGTCGGTGAGGAGATCGCCGGCCGAGAACTCGCCGATCCGAGCATCTGGACGATGATCGAGGTGCTCGCCCCGACGATCAGCGCGTTCGGTTCACCCGAACTCGTCGCCGACATGGTGCCGCGCTTCCTGCGCGGCGAGGAGCTGTGGTGTCAGGGGTTCTCCGAGCCCGGCGCCGGCAGCGACCTCGCCTCGCTCACCTGCCGAGCCGCGGCCGTCGACGGCGGATGGCTCGTCAACGGCCAGAAGGTCTGGACGAGCTACGCCCAGTACGCGCAGCGCTGCGTCCTGCTCGACCCGCACCGGCGAGCCCGACAGCGCCCATCGGGGCATCACCGCGTTCTTCGTCGACATGGACTCGCCCGGCATCGACCCGAGCCCGATCGAGGCCCAGCACGGTCGGTTCGAGTTCGCCGAGGTGTTCTTCGACGACGTGTTCGTGCCCGACGAGCGCCGGCTCGGTGACGTCGGCCAGGGCTGGCAGGTGGCGATGGACGTGCTGCCGTACGAGCGGTCGACCACGTTCTGGCACCGCGGCGCCCATCTCCATCACCGCTGCGACCAGTTGGTGGCGCGGCGTGGCGGCCGACGGCGACCTGACGGCCGGCACGTCGGCGACGACCGCCAAGGCGCTCGGCGAGGCGTTCCAGGCGTGCATCGCGTTCCGCAGCCGGTCGCGCGACACCCAGTTCCGTCTCGCCGCCGGCGGGCAGCTCGGCGCCGAGACGTCGATCGACAAGATCCTGATCGCCACCGCAGAGCAGACGCTGCTCGAGACGGCACGTGACGTGCTGCCTGGCGTGATCGAGTTCGACGACGACGCGTTCGCCGATCGCTGGCGCGAGGAGTACCTGTACTCGAAGGCGGCGACGATCTACGGCGGCACGTCGGAGATCCAGCGCAACATCGTCGCCCGCCGCCTGCTCGACCTCGGAGCCGAGTCGTGAGCGGGCCTCGACGAAGCCGTCGCAGATCGACGCCGACGACCTGGCGATGCTCGCCGACGGATTCGAGTCGGCGATGCTCGCCGCGCCGGGTCCGGGTGAGGCCGATGCCGCGCTGTTCGACCTCGGCTGGGGCGAGCTGCTCGCCGCGGCACCGAGCCAGGGCGCGGCGATGGCCTTCGCCGCGCTCGGCGCGACCGGATCGTCGGCCGGCCATCGTCGACGACGTGCTCGCCCAGGCGCTCGGCCTCGACGTGACGCCGACGACGTGCGTCGTGCTCCCCCGCCCACATCGAGCCGGACCGCCGGCCAGGCGCGACGGCGACGTCATCCGTCTCGACGGTCTCGTGTCGGCCCGCGTCGACACCGCCGACACCGTGATCGTGGCGATCGCCGCCAGCGAGGGTCCGGGTGTCGAACTCGTGTCCGTCGACGCGGACGAATCTGCGAAGTGCGCCCGGTCGCCGGGCTCGACCCCGGCTCCCCCTACCGACGAGTCGTGGTCGACCTGCCCGCCGACACCCCCGGTTCGTTTGGCGGTTCGCTTGGGGACGGGGCCGGAACGAACGGAGCGTGGGAGCAGGCGGTCGCGGCTGGGCGGGTGGCGCTCGCCCATCAGCTGATCGCGGGCCTCGCGCTGGATGCTCGACGCGGCCCGGACCCACGCCGTCGACCGCGAGCAGTTCGGTCGATCGGTGGCATCGTTCCAGGCCGTGCGCCACAAGCTCGCCGAGTCGCTCGTGGCGATCGAGGGCGCGGCCTCGGTGGCCAACGCCTGCACCGACGACGTCGACCCGCTGCTCGCCGCGGTCGCCAAGTCGCTCGCCGGCAAGGCGGCGCGCACGACCGCCGACCCACGCCCAGCAGGTGCTGGCCGGCATCGGCTTCACGACCGACCACGAGTTCCACCGCTGGCTGAAGCGCACCCTCGTCGTCGACACCGTGCTCGGCTCGTCGAGTTCGATCCCGACCGAGATCGGCACCGAACTGCTCGCCCGCGGCGGCGCGCCGCGCTTGCTCGAGTTGTAACGCCACACCACCGTCCACGACGATGTCGTGGACACGCCGATCCAGGGGGAACCGCCACACGATGATCACGCTCGACCAGTTGCTCAGCTGCCTGACCGAAGTCGAACTCGCCGACCCTGACGATCCCGACCCGCTGGCGGGCCGGCACGCTCGGACTGGCCGGCGGCCACGTGTTCGGCGGCCAGATGATCGGCCAGGCCGCCGTCATCGCCGCCCGGACGTTCCCGGACATGGCGGTCAAGTCGGTCGACGTCGTGTTCCCCCGCGGTGCCCGCGACACCGGCGCACTCGACTACGACGTGGCCACGCTGCACGCCGGAACGGCCTACGCCACGCTGCGGATCGATTCGTCACAGCCCGGTCGCGACGGCGCACCCGCCGTCGGCTTCGGTGCCACGCGTGATGTGCCACCGTCCCGCACCCGGTGTCGAGCACCACCAGTCGATCCCCGAATCGGCAGGCCGGCCGGACGACGCCCGCCCGGTCGACCTCGGGCTGCTCCCGTGGGAGACCCGCATCGTCGGCGACACCGATCTCGACGATCGTCGGGCCCAACCGAACCAGCTGTCGCTGTGGTGGCGTGTCGGGCAGCGACCTCGGTGACGACCCGGCGATCCATCAGGCGCTGCTCGCGTTCGGCAGTGAGCTGACCCTCATCGGCACGGCGCTGCTCCCGCACGGCGAGTGGAGCCAGCGCGACGCCCACGTCGCGCTGCGCACCTCGGTCATCGGCCACCACGTGCTGTTCCACCGCCCGTTCCGGATCGACGAGTGGCTGCTCATCACCCAGTCGAGCCCGGTGGCGACCGGTGGTTCGGCGTACGGTACGGGCCACGTGTACAACGCGACCGGCGAGCTCGTCGCCAGCTTCGCCCAGCAGTCGATGATCCGGGTCGAGGAGGCTTCGTGATGACGCAACCCATTCGCTGGTCACGGCGAACGGTGCCGGCGACCTCGTCGAACGGTACGAGCGTGACGGATGGTGGACCGACGACACACTCGGCGGCAAGATCGCCGAGTGGCTGGCCGCGGCGCCGGACACGACCGTCAACATCCACTCCCGGACCAACGAGTGGCACGGCACGTACGCCGACATCGACGACGAGGCCCGCCGCCTGATCGCGCTGCTGCGCGCCGAGGGGATCGAGCCGGGCGACGGTCGTCGCCTTCCAGACTGCCGAACTGGCGTGAGGCCATCGTGTCGTTCGTCGCCCTGGCGATGGGCGGCTACGTGCTCGTGCCGATCGTGCACATCTACGGCCGCAAGGAGGTCGCGTTCATCCTCACCGAGTGCGGCGCCGACGCCTACATCGCACCGGCCGCCTACGGCCACGTCGACTACACCGCGATCGTCGACGAGGCGGCTCCTGCCGGCCTGCGCCTCCACGTCGTCGTCGGTGACGGCGCCGATCGGCCCGCCCCGGCCGGCATCCGTCGCGTCGGTTGGGACGCTCTCGAATCGCTCGAGCCGGTCGCCGACCTGCCGACCCCGCCGGCCGACGAGGTGGCGGTGCTCGCCTACACGTCGGGCACGACCAGTGACCCGAAGGGTGTGATCCACGACCACCGCACGATGCTCAGCGAACTGCGGCACATGAACGGATGGGTCGCCGGGCGGGCGACGCTGATGGGCTCGCCGGTCGCCCACGCCACCGGCATGCTCGGCGCCGTGCTCGGCCCGCTCGGTCGGGGCGGCGACATCCACGTGATCGACCGTTGGGATCCCGGCCACGCGCTCGACGTCATGGCCGCCTACGACATCAGCGGTGGCACCGGCGCCTCGATCTTCCTGGCGACGCTGCTCGACCACCCCGACTTCACGCCGGCGCACGCCGCCAACATGGAACGCATCGGCCTCGGCGGCGCACCGGTGCCGGTGGAACTCGGGCGACGTGCCGAAGCGCTCGGCATCAAGATCATCCGCGCCTACGGGTCGACCGAGCATCCATCGACGACCGGCAGCCAGTTCGACGACCCGGCCGAGCAACGGCACACGACCGACGGGCCCGTCCTGCCGGGCGTGGAGATCCGCCTCGTCGACCCGACGGCGCCGACGTCCCGGACGGTGTCGCTGGCGAGATCCTGTCGCGGGGACCCGAACTCTGCTTCGGTTACACGAACCCGGCTGCTCAACGACGCCTTCGACGACGAGGGCTGGTACCACACCGGCGACATCGGCATCGTCGACGAACACGGCTGCCTGACGATCACCGACCGCGTGAAGGACATCATCATCCGCGGCGGCGAGAACCTGTCGGCCGCCGAGATCGAGAATGCCATCGCCGGCGTTCCCGGCATCGCCGAGGTCGCCGTGGTGGCCGCGCCCGACGCCCGGCTCGGCGAGCACGCCTGCGCCGTCGATCCGGATGGTGCCCGGCACCGAGCCGATCGAACTCGCCGACCTCCTCCCCCACCTCGAGGCGGCCGGCCTGGCGCGTCAGAAGTGGCCCGAGGAACTGCGCATCGTCACCGACTTCCCGCGCACCGCCTCCGGCAAGGTCCGCAAAGTCGACCTCCGCGCCTCGCTACGCGACGGGCTGACTCGCCGTCGCCGCACGGTTTGCGGCAGACACTGTGCTCACGGGCAGCACGATGTCTGCCTCAAACCGGTGGCCGAAGATCTGCGGCAGCCACTTCGACCGCGGCACAGCAGAGTGTCTGCCGCAAACTCGATTCTGTGGTGCCCGATCAGGCGACGACGTTGCGGATCTTGAGGTCGATGATCTGGTCCATGTCGAGGCCGATCGACTCGAGGATCGCGTCGCCGTGCTCGTTGAACTCGGGGGCCGGCGTCGGCGTGCCGGCTCGCCGTCGTACTGCATCGGCACGGCTACGAGCCGGAACGGCGTGCCATCGGCGGTCTCGCACTCCTGGATGTAGCCGTTGGCGATCGTCTGCGGATCGTCGGCCACCTCGAGCGTGTCCTGGGCGATCGCCCACTGGCCGGACGAACGACTCGAGCCGCTCGCGCCATTCGGCGAGCGTCGCGCCGGCGAACACCTCGTCGAGGATGGCGATCGCGTCGACGCTGTTGGCCATCAGCGACTCGACGTCGGCGAACCGCGGATCGTCCTTCAGTTCCGGTCGCTCGATGACGTCGCACAGCGGCGGCCAGTACTGGCCGGCCTGCAGGCACGTGAACGTGATCGTGCGGCCGTCGCTCGTGCGGTAGTTGCGGGTGAGCGGGTTCGATGCCAGCCGGTCGGCCGGCGGCGCCGGTCCACGGGAAGTTCATCGACAGCGACAACGCCATCGCCGCCGCCCATCGACCACATGCCGGTGGCGAGCAGCGACACGTCGACGACGGTTGCGTGCGCCGGTTCGTCTCGCGGTGGAACAACGCCCCCATGATCGCGCCGGCGATCGTGATCGCGCCGATCGAGTCACCGAACGCCGGAGCCGGTGGCATCGGGACGTCGTCGACCTCTGGCCGCTTCTGGCCGTAGGCGATACCGGCGCGCGCCCAGTAGGCGAGCGAGTCGTAGGAACCCTTGTCGGCGTCAGGCCCGAGGTTGCCCTGGCCCGTGCCGCGCACGTAGATGATGTTCGGGTTGGCGGCGCGGATGTCGTCGACGTCGATCGAGAGCTTCGTGCGCACGCGTCGGCAGCTTGTTCGTCAGGAACACGTCGCACGTGGCGGCGAGCTTGTAGAGCACGTCGAGGCCGTCGGGCTGGCGTGAGGTCGAGGCCGAGGCTCTGCTTTCCGCGGTTCGAGTGCTCGAGCAGCCCGTGGACGTCGGTCGGCATGATGGCCAGCCCGGTCGACGCGAGCCCGCGCATCGCGTCGCCGCGGCTGACGTGCTCGATCTTGATCACCTCGGCGCCGAGATCGGCCAGCGCCGCCGATGCGGCCGGCACGAACGTGTGCTCGGCCACCTCGAGAATTCGTACGCCTTCCAGGATTCTGGTCATCTGGTCCCCTCCAGTAGTTGGTGATCGATTGCGATGCACGCCCAGGTTTCACCGCGGAGTGAAATTATCATTCTCGCAGGGGTGCAATGATATTTCCACGCCTGCGCTTCGCCGAAGCGGCCGCTCAATCCGGCTCAGTGCCGACGATGCCGACAAAGCTCACCATCTCGCCGGGGTATCCGCCGAGGTTGTGCGTGAGCGCCCTGGTGCGGCCGGCGGCGACGGTGGCGATCTGACGATCGTCGGGCGCTTGACCCCGCAACTGGAGCCACGCCTCGAACATCATCCGCAGCCCGGTCGCCCCAACCGGGTGCCCGAACGACTTCAAGCCGCCATCGGGGTTCACGGGGAGATCGCCGTCGAGATCGAAGGCGCCGTCGAGCACGTCACTCCACGCGGCGCCACGCTTGCTGAATCCGAGATCCTCCATGAGCACCAGTTCTGTCGGCGTGAAGCAGTCGTGCACCTCGGCCATCGCGAGCTCGGCGCGTGGATCGGTGATGCCCGCCTGGCGGTACGCGTCGGCCGCGCTCCGCTCGATCTCGGGGAAGTGGGTGTAGTCGTAGTCGGGGTCGGTCGATCCGGACCCGTCGCCCGAGACCAGGGCGAGGGCCTTCACATAGAGCGGACTGGCGGTGTACCGGTGGGCGTCCTCGGCTCGGCACACGATCGCCGCCGCCGCCCCGTCGGCGACGCCCGCACAGTCGAACACGCTCAGCTCGCCGGCCACGCGGGGCATCGCCAGCAACTGATCGACCGTCATCGATCGACGGAACTGGGCCCGCTCGTTGCGCGCCCCGTTGGCGTGGTTCTTCGAAGCGATGCGGGCGAGCACCTCCTTCACCTGACCGACTTCGAGCCCGTACTTCGCGGCATACGCAGGGACCACCATCGAGAACATCGATGCCGCGGTCAGCGTCCGTTGCGTCCCGTCAGCGGGGATCGGAAAGGCGTTGAGACCCTGGAAGCCGCCGTCCTTGACCTTCTCGACACCGAGCGCCATCGCCGTGTCGTAGGCGCCCGAGGCGACCGCGTAACACGCTTGCCGGAGCGCTTCCGATCCCGTGGCGCACATGTTCTCGACCCTCGTGCACGGGCTTGTCGCTCGATGTGGAGTGGCTTGGACAGCAGCATGCCCGACATGCCGCCCTGGGCGGTGCCGACCCAGTAGGCGTCGAGTCGTCCTGTGCCACACCGGCCGACGTCATGGCCTCGGTGGCCGCGTCGACGACGAGATCATCGAGGCCCCGGTCCCAGTGCTCACCGAAGCGCGTGCATCCCATGCCGATGATCGCGACGCGGTCCCGAATGCCATGGCTGGCCATCATTCGCTCCGTTCGGTCTGTTCGGTCTCGGCGCTCATGGTCGCTCGCATGATCCGCCCCTTCCAGAAGTAGTTGTGGATGCCGTCCGCCGAATGCAGCTTGCGGAACGTCGGCTCGACCGTCGAGCCGATCGTGACGTCGTCGACGCCGGCGTCGGCGAGTTCGATCGGGAGGCGTCCTCCTCCGTCGAAGTCGACCACGGCGAAGATGACCGGCGGGCTCGGCGAGTACGCGAGATGGTCGACGGTGAAGGTGACCACCGTGCCGGTCGCTGACGCCATCGACTTCGCTCCGACGTCGTCAGGGCGAGGGGGCATGTGCACGATGCCGGACTCGTCGCTCGACGCCACGAGTCCGAACTTCCACGATGTCGATCTCGCGGCGGCACTCGACGACACCCGGGCCGGCTCGGGGCGGCGCGGGGGCTCGACCGGCAACAACCCTCGCCACGCCAGGTACTGCCCGTAGCTGACCGGGCGGGCGTCGTCGACGGCAGGTTCGACCTGCGCGGTCCGTCGGGCGACGGCCGCCCCGGCCCGAAGGATGATCGCGTCCGCGCCGTCGGCCAATGCGAGGAGTGCGAGGACGTCTCCGGGCGCAGCATGGTCGAGCCATGACGCGATGAGCAGGAACGGATGAGCCGCTCCGGTGTTGCCGACCCGACCCGCCAGGTCGTCGACGAGCACATCGGCGAGGCCCAGCTGTTTCACCGCGCTCGCCGTGCCGTGGGCGTGCGGGCCGGTCACCGCCGCTGCGGTGACCTGATCGACCGTGATCCCGGCGTCGTCGAGCGCCGCGGGCCACACGTCGGCGGCCGCCCGGACGTAGTGCTGCTCACCGAATCGGTCCTCCCACAACTTGGATCGGTTCTCGCCCGGAGCACGCCACCGGTCGACGAACTCGGCGGTGTACGACGCTGCGCCGATGATCTCGGCCAGCACGGCGGTCGGATCGGTCGGAGTGCCGAGGACGAGCGCAGCCGCGCCGTCTCCACCCGTTGATTCGTCGGCACTCCCCGGTAGTCCGGTGCGCAGGTCGCTCGCGACCACGAGCGAGGCGCCCGTCTGTCCGGCGCCCGCTGCGCAGCGCCGCCATCGAGCTCCGCACGGAGCCGACGACGTCGTAGGCACCGATCCCACTCCCGAGTGCGAGCGCGGCGTGCACGGCGGTCGCGTTGGTCCGGTCCGCGTACGGTGGCGCGGTCGTGGCGAACCAGACGGACTCGAGGTCGGCGCCGACGGCGGCCGCTCGGCGGGCCGCTTCGACGGCCATCGTGGTGGCGTCCTCGTCGTAGGACGCCACCGTACGTTCACCTCGCCCGCCGCCGGTCCCAGCGACGGCGGCAATCGTGCTGCGGTCGAGCCGCCAACGCGGCAGCCACACTCCCGTCGACAAGATCGTGGTCGTGCTCATGGTGTGCTGCTTCCTGCTCCCGGCGTCCGCTCGCCTCCCAATCGGCTCGAACGAGCGTTCAACGGATCATATTCACGTTCAGGAGGCCCTCCGCAACCCGCCGTCGACCCTCTGTCGGCGCTCTGCCGACGCGCTGCGGAGCGGCAACGGCTTGACAATCGATCATTTTCGTGAGAGTTTTCATGCAGAGTTCGGAAAGTCGATCCGAGCCGAGAACCAGGGGGTGATCGAGCCTGTGGGCCGACGCTTCCACGTTGAGGGGATTCCCAACATGAGCAAGTACCTCGTCGTGTCGGCGGACGGTCACGCCGGCCCGCCGTCGCACATCTACCGCGAGTACCTCGACGAGGCATTCCGGCGCCGCGTTCGACGAGTTCCAGGCGCAGGCCAACGGCCGGCGTGGTCAACCAGGCGTTCGTCGAGGAGTGGGACGAGGAGACCGGCGACCACGAGCTGCTGGCGGCCTACGACCCGACGACCCGCGACGCGAGCCTCGACAAGGAGGGCGTCGCCGCCGAGGTGCTCTTCCCCGACGCCGACGTGCTCGGCACGGGCGCGGCCGCGTCCTCGCCGTTCGGCTCCGGCCTCGGCATCGGGCGCCGGTGCCGACGCCGAGCTGCGTCATGGCCGGCGCCCGGGCCCACAACCGCTGGCTGGCCGACTTCGTGCGCCACGCCCCGAGCGTCGCATCGGGTGGCGGTCGTGCCGATCCGCAGGACGTCGACGACCGCCGTGGCCGAGATCCATCGCGGCGGCCGAGCTCGGCCTGAAGGGCGATGATGATCCCGACCCGGTGGTTCGACAAGCCGGCCTACCACGACCCCGTCTACGAGCCGGTGTGGTCGGCGTGCGCGGAGACCGGGCTCGTCGTCCACACCCACTCGGGCGCCGGCCCCGCCGACTACGCCCTCGGTCCCGGCATCGTCGCCGATCTACGCCACCGAGGCGTGGTGGTGGGCGGCGCGGCCGTTCTGGGTGCTGCTCCTGTCCGGCGTGTTCGACCGCCACCCGACGCTGCAAGTACTCGATCGCCGAGAACGGCGCCTGGTGGCTGCCCGACATCGTCGAGCGCATGGACGAGAAGTGGGTCGGCGGCCACAACACCCGCAAGTTCGGCGACCTGTTCCGAGAGGCCTGTCGATGCAAGCCGAGCGAGTACCTCGACCGAACTGCTTCCTCGCCGCCTCGACGCCGGGCGACGACGAGATCGAGCGCCGTCACGCGATCGGCGTCGGCAACCTGCTGTGGGGCAACGACCTCCCGCACCCCGAGGGCACCTAGCCCCACACCCGCGGCGTCGATCCACGAGCGTTTCCACGACGTGCCCGACGACGAGACCGCGCCGGATCCTCGGCGACACCGCGGCCGAGGCTCTACCGCTTCGACCGCGACGAGCTGGCGCCCGATCGTCGAGCGCATCGGCCCGACCGCCGGCGAGGTCCACGGTCCCGCACGACCACGAGGACGAGATCCTGTTGCGAAGTCGGCCCATGACCGACTGACACGCTCGAGACCTGCCTCGACGGTCGCCGACGACCGAACTGCCCGTCGGTCTGCCGATGCCGCGCAACCTCGTCGCTGCTCGACTCCGCGACGACACCCCGCGTGCGGGTCCGGACGGTCGACGACCGCTTCCCGTTCCCGATCCCCAACGGCTGGTTCATCGTCGCCCGAGCGGCGAGCTCGCGCCCGGCCAGGTCCAGGCCGCTGCACTACTTCGGCCGCGACCTCGTCGCGTGTACCGCACCGAGGACGGCGACGCCCCACCTCGTCGACGCCGTACTGCCCGCACCTCGGTCGCCCACCTCGCCGTCGGCGGCAAGGTCGAGGGCGACTGCCTGCGCTGCCCGTTCCACGGCTGGCGCTTCGACGGCGACACGGGCGACTGCGTCGAGATCCCCTACGCGGCGACGCGAGCGCATCCCGGCCAAGGCCGGCGTGCGCGTCTACCCGACGATCGAGCGCAACGGCATCGATCTGGGCCTGGCACCACCTCGCCGAGGGCGAGCCGTTCTTCGAGGTGCCCGAGGTGCCCGAGATGGACGACCCCGAGTGGCTGCGCGCCGACTGCTCCGCGACTTCCACATCTCGACGTCGTGCCAGGAGATGGCCGAGAACAACCACGACTTCGCCCACTTCAAGTACGTGCACGGCACCGAGTCGATCCCCGACGGCGACGGAGATCATCGAGGGCACCTACAAGCGCGTCAAGAACCCCGGCCTCGAGCGCGAGACGTTCGGCCTCGGGCTCGGCGTCGTGCGGGTGCCCGGCATCGTCACGTTCCTGTCGTCGGTCACGCCCGATCGACGACGACAACGTGCACGTCCGCTGGATCTTCACCGTGCCGGTGGCCACGGGCCAGGAGCGCTCGAGCAGGTCGCCGAGCAGTTCGCCAGCGGCGTCACCCAGGACATCCCGATCTGGGAGAACAAGATCTACCGCCCGCGCCCCGTGCTCACCAAGGGCGAGTCCGGCATCATCGCCCACCGCAACTGGGCCGCGCAGTTCTACTCGCATCCGGTGGAACTCCCCGACGAAATCTGATGATCTGGCGGCCCGGCTACCGGGCCGCCAGCACCTCCTCGGTCATCAACCGGACGCCGCGCCACGCGAGGTCAACCGGCGCGCCGCCGCACATCGGCATCAGCGACACGATGCCGAACTCGTCGACCAGGTCGCGCGCGCCGGCGACATCGACCACCCGATAATTGCCCGGCTCGTCGCGCAGTTCGTCGATCGTTCGAGCGGCCGAGCCATGGGCAACGGTGTGATGGCCGCTCTCGGCGAGCCACTGACCGTACATCGTCGCGTCGTGCAGGAGGTGTGGTCCGTAGTCACGCCAACCCTGTTCGACATCGTCGACGACCACGACTGCGGTCGGAGCGCCGGGCGCAGGGCCGAGGTAGGACCCCGGCTCCCGGCCGTCGGCGACGCAGGCGTCGCGGTACGCAACCTCCAGCGCGTCGTCGTGGCGTTCACTCATGAACCCGAGCCCCAGTCGCGCCGCGGCGTCGAGCCGCGGTCACCGTGCCTCCTCCACCGGCGAGAGACGGGCCGCCGGTGGTGAACGGCGGCGGTGTCACCATGCCGTCGAATGCCTGGCGCAATCGCTCCACCACCAGTTCCAGTCGCTGGACGCGATCCGCGAGGGCGACGTCGTACAGCTCGAACTCGGCACTGCGGTAGCCGAGCCCGAGCACGTACATCACGCGACCCCGGCTGATGTGATCGAGCACGACCATCTGCTCGGCCAACTCGATCGGATGATGCAGCGTGGCAACGACCGCCGCCACGTTGATCACCAGGTGCTCGGTGCGCGCGGCGATCGCCGACGCGAGCGTCAGGGGCGCCGGCAGGTACCCGTCGTCGGACAGCGTGATGCTCGGACAACACCACGGCGACTCCGCCCCTCGTGTCTGCCCAGCCGGACATGTCGATCGCGGCGCGATATCGGTCAGCCCGATCTGCTGCGCCGGCACCGGGCGCCCGCATGTCGAACCGCAGGAGGAACAGGCCTAACCGCCCAACGTGTGCACGACGGTCGGGTTCTCGTTGCGCAGGACCTTCTCGAGGCGAGCCGCAGGGTTTCCTCGGTCTGCTCGCTCGGCATGATCATGATGAACCGATCCTCACGGATGCCAGCAACCACCATCTGCGACAGCTCGTCGAGCGGCTGGATCGGAATTTCCCGGCCCGCCGAGGCGGCCGACTCGCGCAGGCCGGCCACGGTCAGCGTGGGCGTCGAACGTGGGCGCTCCCGCGGCGAGTTCCGCGGGGCGGTTCCGGTCGGACGTCCAGAGGCCCGTGTCCAGCAAGCCCTTGCCCGACGGGTAGAACACCGCCGCCGACAGCTTCGTGCCCTCTGACCGCAGCTGCGCATCGAGGCATTCCGTCAGCGTGGTGAGGGCTGACTTGGTCGCCGCGTACACCGACGCCTGGGGCATCGGCGCGATCGGTCCGTCGGGGGAAGAGGTGTTGATCACCAGCCCCTCCTCACCGCTCTCGATCATCCGCGGCACGAACGCCTGGATGCCGTTGGCCGCACCGAAGACGTTCACGCTGAAGGTCCAACGCCAGTCGTTCGGCGTCGTCTCCCACACCTTGGCGGCAGGGGGACCGACGCCGGCGTTGTTGCACAGGATGTGCACGGCACCGTACGCGTCGAACGCGGCGTCGGCGAGCGCCTCGACCGACTCGATGCTCGTCACGTCGGTGACGACCCCGATGACCTCGGCGCCGGTCGCGCGCAACTCTGCCACCGCGGTGTCGAGGGCGCCCTGTTCGATGTCCGCGAGGACCAGCTTCATGCCTTCGGCGGCGAGTGCGTCGACGAGCGATCGACCGATTCCCGACGCGGCGCCGGTGACGACCGCGACCTTTCCGTTGATCTCCATGTCAGCCCTGTCCCGCCATGTCGTAGCGCTGGTACACGTACGGGATGAACGAGTCGGGATCGATCTTCTCGACCGCCGACGCCTTGATGAAGTTGCTGCGATCGGAGTAGAACGCGTTCGTCACGTTCAGGATCGGGAGGTCGGCGACGGGGTCGGTGTTCGACTCACGCAGTGTGAGGGTGGCGTCGAGCGCGTCCATCTTGCGTGGTCGACGTGTGTGCACCGACCGGATGAGCACCGGGTCGTGATCGAAGCCGGAACCGTCGGCGGCAAGGGAGTACTTGAAATAGAAGTGCGGGACGATCTCCTGCTCGGGGGGCGTGAGCGACCCGGTGACCGTCGCGTCGAGTTCGAGGTAGGTGATCCCGTAGCGGGTGACCGACGCCGTGACGTGTGTGTCGTCGCGTTGGAACTTGATGTCGGCGATCTTCTTGTTCTCGCCGTAGCGCTCGCGTCCGCCGACGACGGCGGCTTCGGTCGACATCGGCAGGTGGAGGCAGTACCACCCCTCCTCACCGCGATAGCTGCAGGCCACGGCGACCTGGGCGACGCCGAGGTCGATCTGGGCGAGGTACCCGAACGACACCCACACGGTCGGCGTCGTCGCTTCGAGTGGCGGCGGGAGCAGTTCACGAAGTGTCGTCGGGTCGCTCTCGTAGAAGATCTGCGCGCTCTTGCGCGACGAGCCCGGAGTCGGCCGGCGTCGCGTATCGCTGTTCGGCGGCGGCGAACTGGTCGCGTGTCACGACCCAGCGGTTCGTCCGCGACGACGAACGCGGGTCTGTTTCGGTTTCGGTCAACGTCATGTTGTCTCCCCCTCGGTTGTTTCCGATTACATTATGAGAAGTCCGACGGAAGTGCAAGAGCTACCATCGCCACATGTCGTCGGCCACCCCAACCACCGCGCCGAACGGGGCACGCGGCCGCGAATCGGACGTCCGCCGCGCATCGATCTCGATGCGATCGCCCGCGCCGTGATCGAGGTCGGCTTCGCCGACGTCACGATGAAGAGTGCAGCGGAACACCTCGGCGTGAGCGTTCCGGGGCTGTACCACTACGTGAACGGCAAGGACGACCTGATCCGCGTCGCCGCCGACTACCAGCTGGCGACGCTGACACCTCCGGTCTACGACGACCAGGACTGGGCGACGTGGCTCGCGGAATGGGCCCACCACACCTACCGGGCGTTGTCGTCACGCCCCGAACTCTTCGACCTCTACGTGTCCGACGAGCTCGATGAAGCGCGAACGATGCACGTCATCGGTTCCGCTCTCGGACCGCTCCTCGACATGGGCTTCACGCCCCGAGTTGGCATACGAGGCGTGGGAGATGATCACCGCGATGGCACTCGGCTCCGCGGCGTTGGCGATCCAGACACGTGCCGAGACCGACGCCGGACGGCCGTGGACGGTCAAGGTGCACACGGCCCTCGCACGGAGTGATGCGTCGACGCACGATGCACTCGAGGCGTTGTCGACGACGCCGCGGACGCCGATCGATGTCGCATTCGAACGTCGGCTCGTGCTCGTCATCGACGCACTCCGCCCGGGCGTCGGCATCGAGACCCGGGCCACCAGCGGCCACTGACGCGCGCTACGGCTCCGTCTCCTGCAGGACCTCCCAGACGTTTCCCTGGGGATCCGCGAGGAGCGCGTACATCGCTCCGGGTCGGTGTGCCGTCGCCGGCTCGATCAGCCGAGCGCCATGTGCCACCGCGGTGGCACACAGCGCGTCGGCGTCATCGACGAGCAACGAGGCGTAGGCGAATCCCGCCTCGGCGTGCCAGACCTCGCGGGGTGCCGGCTGGCGCGGGCGGATGGCAGGCCCGTACAACTTGATGCGCGCGGCGCCGCGCGCCATCCGCACCACCCGACCCTGTGGGTACGACGTGTCGGACTCGACGTCGAACCCCATGCCCTCTCGGTAGAAGGTCGACAAGCGCTCGACGTCGTCGGTCACGATGCCGGCCTCCAAGCCATCTGCCATCCTGGTCACGCTCCGTGTCAGTCGCCGACCGTGAACGTGTCCGGTTGCGTCGCCACGGTGTTGGTGCCGCCGTCGTAGATCTGCACGGAGAACACGTTGGGCCCGACGTGGTTGTCAGCCGTCCACGCGGTCTCACCGAGCTGACCGCCCACCTTGTGCGGTGGCAGGTTCTCGTACCCGGCGATGATCGACTCGCGGTTGAGCTCACCACCGGCGACGGACATCGCGGCGGCCAACTCGAACAGCGAGCTGCAGGAACCGATGATCGCGGCGTAGTCGAAGCTGTTCGGCGCGATCACCTCGCCGGTCCGTCGCGTCCAGATCTCGTGGCAGGCGACGGCCATCGGATCCGATGCGTCGGCCTCCGTCGCACCCCGGGTGTACGTCACGTACTCCTGTCCGTCGGCGATCTCGCGCGTTCCGAAGCGTTCGGCGAAGAGCTCGTTGGACGAGTTGCCCGAGATCGGCATCGAGATGTATCGCGGCGACACACCGAGCGCATCCAGCTCCAGTTGCATCCCGGTCTGGTTCGTGTTCTGCACGAATTGCAGCAACGTGTCGATGTCCTTCGACGCAAACTCGCTCGCCGCAGCGGTGAGGACGGCGTTGCCCTCGGGATCCGACGGGCCGACCGAGTCGTTGCGGAACGCGGTGTAGTCGACACCCGCGGCGTCGAGCATCGGGAGCACGACACGCTCGACCGCGGCATTCTGATCGGGGTACACCCCGCCGTACCACACTCCGACGACACCATCGAGGGCACCGGCGTCGAGCGCGTACTGCGTGGTCGCCTCGAACTGCTTGTCCAGCAGCGGTGGGCGGATGAGCAGCAGATCGTTGGAGGCATCCATCGTCTCGGTCGACGAGTCGTTCCCGGCGACAACCGGCACGCCGGCGTCGGTGAGGCACAGCACCTCGCTGTAGCCGGTGGTGGCGATGATGAGGTTCTCACGATCCTCGGTGGCCTGGAGGCACGCCTGCCCGCCTTCGCCGGCGAGGATGTTGAACTTGACCTGTTGCACGTCGAGCGTGCGACCGCACACCCCGCCGTTCTCGTTGATCTCGTTGGCGAACTCGGCGTAGACACCCGTCGGATCTCGATCGCTCGACGCGAAGCCGATCTCGGCGAGCGGGGCGAAATCGATGCTCAGGACCGACACGTTGGCGGTGTCGGCGGTGACGCCGTCGGATTCGGCGGCGACGTTGTCGCCGACACACTCGGCCTGGACGAGGAGGCCGTTCTCGTCGACGGTCACACCACCAGCTGCCGGATCGGACGTCGCGACGGTGTCGTCGGGAGCCGCGGTGGCGGCAGGTGCGGTGTCGGCAGGCGCGGCATCGGTCGCCGCCGTCGTGTCAGCGGGTGCTGTCGACGACTCGGATTCGGTCGCCGGCACGCTCGCTTCGGTCGTCTCGCTTGCCGCGTGCCGTCGCTGCCGCAGCTCGCCACTGCTCCGATGGCGACCATCACCGCCGCTGCCTTGATCCATCTACCCATGAACAGTCTCCCCCTGTGTGATCTGTGGTGGGCACCCACCGATGGGCACCGAAACGGGCACCTCGGCGCCGAGCCGAGACCTTATCGAACTTTGTATCAAATATCTAGTGTTCAATCTCCATTCGACGCTGGCTCCGGTTCGGGCATTCTGATAGAACAATCGAAAACCCCGGGCGAGCGTCGCACCCCCACTGCCCCACCCGTCCGCCGAAACGAGAGCACTGCCACATGAACGAATCCGAGACCGTGCACTGCTCGACGTGGACGTGGGACGAGGCGGTCGATCCGGCAGGGACGGCCGGGTCGTACCGGACGGTGCTGCTCGTCGAACGGCCGCTTCCGTGGCCGAACGACGTCTCCGAGATCGCCGGGCTCGAGCAGGCCGTGACGCTGGACCCGCGACGTGAGCATCCTCGCCGCGTCTGAACCGCGATCCGACGGGTCTGCGGGGCTGACCCGCGTCGTTCGTTGGCATCGGGACGACCTTGCCCGTTCGTCGGAACGGATTACGTCGTCCCGTCGCCCGACCTCGTCGACTTCCTGGCGACGCTCATCGACGACCCGCAGGCTGTCGGAGGCGCAGTCGTTGGGCCCGTGATGCGTACGTGCTCCTGTGCGCGGACGGTCGACGCGATCGGTGCTGCGGTCGGCTCGGCACGATGTTGGCGGCCGGGATCGCCGGCCGGTCGAGTGGGACTCGAACGTGGCGCTGCAGCCACACCGGCGGGCACCGCTTCGCCCCCACCGGATTGACGTTCCCCGACGGTCGGGGTGTGGGCGCATCTCGACACCGACCTGCTCGGCCGAATCTTCGATCGCACGATCGATTGGACCGAGCTGCGGCACCATCACCGCGGATCGCTCGCGCTCGACCCGTTCGCCCAGGTAGCCGAGGGTCGGGCGCTCGAGCGACTTGGTTGGACGTGGGCGGCCGTCGTGCCTCGCGTCGACACCATCGTCAACGACAACGGACGGTCGGCTGCCGTCACGCTCACGTGGACCACCGGGACGCACACGGCGACCGCGGTCGCCGCAGTGGTCGTGGCGCGAGACATCCCCGTCGTCATCTGCGGACGATCGGCGGTCGAGTGGAAGAAGACCGAGCCCGAATACGCGGTGGAGGCACTCGACGTCTCCGTGCACGAACTCCCGGCGCTCGTGTGACGACACGGAAAATACGAATCGATTGCCAAGTCCGCACAACACATCAGGATCCGGCATCGCCGGTACGAAGGGGAACACATGACCACCACATCGCTTGGCCAGTACTGCATCACCGTGACCAACCTCGACGAACCGTCGCGCTCTACGAAGCGGTGGGACTGCAATGCACGAGTCGGACGTAGATCGAGCAGGCGATGAAGCGATCGTGGAGCACCCGGAGGGCGGATCAAGACTCCAGTTGGCGCAGAAGACGGATGGGCCGATCGACACGGGGAACGCGTTCTGGAAGCTGTACGTGAACACCAACGACATCGAAGACACGTTCGACCGCGTGGCCGACGGCGGGACGTGCGGTGTCCGCAGCCCGAGCGAATGGAGCGGTGGCCCGTGACGATGGCCTTCGTCACCGACCCCGACGGGTACCTGGTCGAACTCGTCCAACGGTTCCCATGGCCCGAGGACGACGCCAGGCACCGTGGCTCGGCCAGTACTGCCTGTACGTCACCGACATCGAGCAACGATGGCGTTCTACGAGTTGGTCGGGCTGGAATGCACGAGCCGCACCGAGATCCCGACGGCCTACGAGGCGATGATCGAGAACCCGACGGAGGGCGAAGCTGCAACTCGCACAACTGAAGGCGACCGGCGGCCGCGAATGGGGACGATGTGGAAGCTGTACGTCCACACCGACGACTGTGTGGACTGCACGACCGGCGGGTGTCGACGGCCGCCTCGACCGTGGCTCCGATGAGACTCGAACGCTGGCCGGTCACCATTGCGTTTGTTGCCGACCCCAACGGATATCAGGTCGAACTCGTTCAGCGCGACGCGGTCCTGACACCCGTGTGCCGACACAGCATCGTCACGACGACGTCGCGTTCACAATTTGTCGAACTAAGGTTCAGTTCTGGAATTGGGTTATCAAACCTGCCGTCGAACTGACAAGCGAATTCAGGGGGACCATGCGACCAGACGACCTCATCCTGGTCAGCGTCGACGACCACCTGGTCGAGCCGCCGACATGTTCGACGCCCACATCCCGGCGAAGTACCGCGACCGGGCGCCCGAAGGTCGTGCGCAAGGACGACGGCTCCGACGTCTGGGTGTTCAACGGCGCCGATGATCCCCAACATCGGGCTCAACGCCGTCGCCGGTCGCCCCAAGGAGGAGTACGGCATCGAGCCGACCGCCTTCGACGAGATGCGCCCCGGCTGCTGGGACATCGACGAGCGCATCAAGGACATGAACGCCGGCGGCGTGCTCGGCTCGATGTGCTTCCCGTCGTTCCCCGGCTTCTGCGGCCGCCTGTTCGCCGCCGCCGACGACAAGGACCTCGCGCTCGCCGTCGTGCAGGCCTACAACGACTGGCACGTCGACGAGTGGTGCGGCGCCGCACCCGGGCCGCTTCATCCCGATGGGCCTGCCGGTCCTGTGGGACGCCGAGCTGGCCGCCGCCGAGGTGCGCCGCCTCGCCGAGAAGGGCGTGCACTCGCTCACCTTCACCGAGAACCCGGCCACGCTCGGCTACCCGCAGCTTCCACGACGACCACTGGGACCCGCTGTGGAAGGCGCTGTCCGACGAGCGACGTCGTCCTGTCGATCCACCTCGGCTCGTCGGGCAAGCTCGCCGTCACCGCGCCCGACGCGCCGATCGACGTGATGATCACGCTGCAGCCGATGAACATCTGCGCGGCCGCCGCCGACCTGCTGTGGTCGCGGGTCATCAAGGAGTTCCCCGACCATGCGCATCGCGCTGTCCGAGGGCGGCACCGGCTGGATCCCCTACTTCCTCGACCGGCTCGACCGCACCTACGACATGCACCACCTCTGGACCGGTCAGGACTTCGGCGACCGGCTGCCGAGCGAGGTGTTCCGCGAGCACTTCCTCACCTGCTTCATCGCCGACCCGGTCGGCGTCCAGCTGCGCCACGAGATCGGCATCGACAACATCGCGTGGGAGTGCGACTACCCGCACTCCGACTCGTCGTGGCCCGACGGCGCCCGAGGAGCTGGCCGCGGTCGCCGACGGCGTGTCCGACGACGACCTCGACAAGATCAGCCTACGAGAACGCCATGCGCTGGTACTCCTTCGACCCGTTCGCCCACGTCCCGAAGGAGCAGGCGACCGTCGGCGCGCTGCGGGCCGAGGCCGCGGGCCACGACGTCGACGATCCGCGCCTTCGACAAGGGCCGCTTCGAGCGCACCAGCAGGTCGGCGTCGACCTGGCGACGATCACGCGCCAGGCCACCGCCTGACCGCGCTCGAACCTCCACGTCCTGAACGGGTCCATCCCCGAGGCGCGCACGTGCCGATCACCGCGTCGAGGTCCGCGTCGCCGAGCGACGGCGAGCGCATCCCGATCCAGCGGCATGCCCATCGACGCTGCGTCGACGAGCGCCGCGAGGCTGCGAGCGAGCATCGTGCCCACCTCCGACGTGTCCATGCGCCGCTGGTCCGGCCCTCGACCCCATGCGTTCAGCGCTGACCGCTCGACGTGAACGTCCCGTCTCCGCTCGCGCGGGATCGTGGCACCGAGCGACACGACCGTGTGCCGCTGCCACGGGTACTCGTCGCCCGCTGCTTCTCGTGCTCGAGCGCCGCCTTGCTCGCGCGTACGCCCGCCGTCGCGGCGCGGCCTCGACCGATGCCGCCGCCTCGACGTCGGTGATCGACTTCGGCGCATGGTGGCCGCCGAGCGCAGCCCTCGACCGGTGCATCCGGTCGCGTTCGTCTCGATCGCCGAGCGCCAGTCGTCGCGATGTGTCGCCAAGCCGCCGCCCGGTGCCGCGCTCGGAGGCGAACCCGCGGCGTCGGTGTCCCGAGGCCTGCAGACCACGCGCCTGGCGAACGTCGTCCGCGTGCCTCGTCGCGCGTCGAGCGCGCAGTGCCACGACACCAGGGGCCGTCGCCGCCGACCTCGCGAGGCGGCGAGTCATGGCGGCCAAGGCCACGTCGCCCCTCGTTCGCCATGACGCTGGCGAAGCCGCGGCCGATCCCGGACGACGCACCGACGACGACGCCCCGCCGCTCGTCGACTGCGCTCATGACCCCGCCCCACCGTTGCGTCCGATCGCCGCCTCGGCGCAACTCCCGACGCCGTATCGCGCTCCTCAGCGCTTCTCGTAGGTGATGCCGGACGTCTCGACGTCCCACGTCGCGGCGGTGACGCCTCGTCGCGCAGCTCGCGCTTGAGCACGCGGCCGACCGGGCTGCGCGGCAGCTCGTCGCGGAACTCGATGTAGCGCGGCAGCGCGAAGTACGGGCAGCTCGTCGATGCACCAGCGGAACAGCTCCTCCTCGGTGAGCGCTCGCCCTCGGCGAGCGTGGCCGTGATCTTCAGGTCGTCCTCGGTCAGCTCGCTCGGCACGGCGTGCACGGCGACGTCGGCCAGCGTCGCCGTGGCCCATCAGGATCCGCTCGACCTCGAAGCTCGAGATGTTCTCGCCCCGGCGGCGCAGGTAGTCGGCCTTGCGGTCGACGAAGTAGAGGAAGCCGTCGTCGTCGACCCGGCCGATGTCGCCGGTGTGGTACCACCAGTTGCGGCTCGTCTCGACCGTGGCCTCGGGCCGGCCCCAGTAGCCCTCGAACATCACGTGCGGCCGCTTGGGCCGGATGACGATCTCGCCGTCGGTGTCCGGCGGGCAGCTCGTTGTCGTCGTCGTCGAAGATCCGCACGTCGAAGTACTCGTCGTTCACGACCCCGGCGGCGTTCGGCCGGTTCCGCACGCCGGGCGGCTGCCACGAGATCAGGCTCGCCTCGGTGACGCCGTAGGCGCCGCTGAACGTCTCGACACCGAAGCGCGCGCGGATCACGTCGTCGACCTCGACCGGCAGCGGCGCCGCGCCGAGCAGGCGCAGCGATCGTGTTGGCCTCCGGCGCACCCGACCTGCGGCATCTCCGGGCGGTCGACGTCGTGGGCCAGCAGGTAGGCCATCGTGCCGAGCGTCGACGTGATCGTCGCGCCGACGCGGTTCATCTCCGGCCAGAAGTTCGACACCGAGAACCGCCGGTAGATCGCCGCGCGCCCGCCGAAGACCAGCGGTCCGAGCACGGCGGTGACGATGGCGTTGAAGTGGAACAGCGGCAGCGGCGTCCACACCACGTCGTCGGCGGTGCGCTGCCAGCAGATGCCGATCTGGCGGGACAGCGCCTCGTGGTAGTTGTGGCTCAGCATGCAGCCCTTCGACGGGCCGGTCGTGCCGCCGGTGTAGACGAACGTGGCGAGGTCGCTCGGGCGGACGGTCACGTCGGGCGGCGGCGTCGTCGGCCTGCAGGTCGCGTCCCAGGGGTGGGTCGCGCCCCCGCGATCTCGCCGTGCCGATCACGACGACGTGGTCGAGGTCCGGGCACGAGGTCGACGACCGCCGCCCGGTCGAGCAACGACTCCTCGACGACCAGCACGGTCGCGCCGGAGTCGGCGAGCTGGTGACGCAGGTACTCGCCCTTGTAGGCGGTGTTGATCGGCACGGCGATGGCGCCGGCGCGACGATGCCCCACCAGGCCAGCACCGCGGCTCGGCCGAGTTCTCGATCAGCGTCGCGACGCGGTCGCCGGGCGCACGCCGAGTGCGGCGAGCGCCCTGGCGATGCGATGCTGCGACCGTCGACCTCCGCGGCGGTCAGCTTCGTGCCGCAGACGTCGAGGTACTCGCCGTCGGGATCGGCCTCGAGCCGCCGGTCGAGCAGCTGCCCGACCGTGGTCTGCTGCTCCCCACTGATCCAGACCTTCTCGGCCATCACATCTCCCCCGGCCAAGACCCGGCCCACATCAATCGTCTGAACGCGAGCCTAATTCATTGAACGTGCGTTCACCGCCTCGACGGACATCGATTCAGCCGACCGATTCAGCCGACCGAATTCAGCCGATGGGTGCGGCCTGATTGCTGCGGGGGATGGCGCGCGCGTCGGTGCCGAGGTAGCTGGCGATCACGAGCGGGTTCGCATCTCGCTCGGTGTGCCGTCCGCGATGACGCGCCCGGCCTCGAGGCAGTAGATGCGGTCGCTGATCGACATGACCATCGGCATGTCGTGTTCGATGATCAGGATCGACGGGCACCCAGCTCGTCCGGATCGGGATCAGCGGCGCGAACGCCTCGGTCTCGTTGCGCGACGCCGGCGGTCGGCTCGTCGAGCAGCAGCAGCTTGGCATCGACGCGAGCAGGCACGCCAGCTCGACGATGCGCCGGGTGCCGGTCGACAGCTCGGCGAATGCTCGTCGGCGTAGCGGCCGAGGCCGAGGTAGTCGATGATCTCGTCGGCCTCGCGCCGCTTGCGTGCGCTCCACACCGGCGACGGAGGCAAGGAGAGGAGCGAGGGCAACAACAGCGACCGAGACGCGGGCCTCGAGCGCAACCATCACCGTCTCGCGAACGGAGAGGCCGCTGCCGAAGCAGCGCGGTGTTCTGGAATCGCCCGTCCGGGCCCACCGTGTCGCGGCGGTAGGCCGGCCTGTCCCGAGACCCGGCGCCGAACACCGTCGATCGACCCGTCGTTCGGCACGAACCCGGAGATCGCGTTCATGAGCGTCGTCTTGCCCGCACCGTTGGTGCCGATGAGACCGACGACCTCGCCGCTGAAGACCTCGATGGACACATCCGACACGGCGACCACGCCGCCGAAGTGGACGTTGACGCGGCTGGTCCGGAGCCATGGGAGCTTCGGCAGCCGGAAGCTCCACGGCGCCTTCGCGGACCGTGAGCGTTGCGGGTTCCTCCTCGGCGGCCGACTGCGGTGTGGCGGGCAAGGGCCCTGCTCCGTGCCAACAGGAAGTCCCGTGCACTCGTAGAGCACCTGCACGAATCCTCCGGGGAAGTACAGGAGCAGGATCATCAGTCCGATGTTCGCCGACAGCAGCTGCACCGTGTCGCTGGCGCCGAACGCCGCCGGGAGCCCGACCACCCACATCGCCCCGATGATCTCGGACCGGCCACCGATCCGATGCCGCCGATGATCGCGATCGCGACGATTTCGAGTGAGAACGCCGGCGAGAACGTGCTCGTGTCACCGGGAGGCGACTCAGCCGGGGAGCAGGAAATGCACACAGTCCGCCCGCCATCGCCGCTATCCACCGGACACGGCAAGGGCCGAGAGTTTGGCGATCGTCGGCGACACGGTGGCCACCGACGTCATCGGCCGGGTCGTCGCGGACCCGTGATCATCGTCCGACCTGCCCCAGTACGACGGAGGTGGCTCACCACCGTCGCGGTGAGCACGAGAAAGCCGAGACAGAGGTAGAAGTACGCCTTCGGCTGGGCGAAGTCGACGCCGAGGATCGTCGGGATCTCACTGCGCCCGGACGGCACCGACAACTCTCCCCCGCTCCAGAAATCGCGGGCGAACATCCACGTCGCCGCCATGTACCCGAACGCCAACGTGGTGACCGCGAGGAACAGCCCTTTCACGTGGAGTGCGGGGAGCCCGACGAGCACGGAGAAGACCACGCCGAGGGCGGTGGCCATGACGAGCGCCACGAGCCAGGGCACGTCGATCGTGAACGTCGCGAGGTCGCCGATGAAGGGCAGGCCGATACCCGTCCTGGTTGACCGCGGGTGAATGCCAACATCGAGAGTCCGCCGACGCCGGCGAAGGCGGCCTGGCCGAGGGAGAGCTGGCCGGCCCAGCCGGTGAGGAGCGAGAGCGAGACGGCGATCATCGCGATGATCAGCAATTCGGTCCAGACGAGGAGTTGCGACGGCGCCGACACGAACAACGGGATGACGGCACCGAGACCCAGCAGCGTGGCCAGACCAAGGCCGGAGATGTTGCGCACCCACCAGGGTCGTCGCAAGGCGTCCGAGATTGGCGTGTGACGCACCCCGACCGAGAACGCTACCGACGGCTTGCTCGTCGAACGTGAGAGCAGCAGGACCATCACGAGGACACCGAGGAAGAGGAACGCATTGACGACGCCGACCTCCCGATTGAGGTTCAGCGTGATGAGCGACTCGATGACGCCGAGCCCGAGTCCGGCGACCACCACCATCGGAATGGAGCGCATGCGCGTGGCCATGGCGATGATGAGGGCGTGGAGCAGGAGGCCGATCGAGGAGACGCCGGCGAGATCGTCGGCGGTGCGGGTGACGATCGGTGCGATCGCGATCTGGGTGTAGGCAGCGAACGCGGCGGCCAGGACCCACACGATGGTCGACACCTGTTTCGGGCTGACGCCGATCAGCCGCGAGTTGACGGGACTGTCGGCAACGGCTCGGATGTGCAGCCCCATGCGCTGTCCGGTCGAGGAACCATGCCAACGCGATGAGCGCAGGTGCGATGAGGACGATGAGCGACGTCTGGCGCGAGCCGATCGTGAACGAGTCGGTGACCTCGATCTCGGCCCACGCGGCATCGAAGGCCATCGGAATCGCACCACCCTCGGCGTCCGGCAACACCTCGAGGATGAGGAACGTGATGAGCTGGGCGACCCCCACCGTGGCGATCAACAGCACGACCCGCGAGGAATCGAACAATCGGCGCACGACGAGCAACTCGGTGACGAGACCGATGAGCGCCGCGCCGGCGATGCCGAGCGCGGCCGCGACCGGGAACGGCAGGTCGTACCGCTGGAACAGCACGACGAACGCCGCCACCCCGAACGTGCCCATCGAGGCCTGGCGAAGTTGATGATCCCCGACGACCGGTAGATGAGCACGATGCCCGCCGCGATCACCGTGTAGCCGAGCCCGAGCGTGAGGCCGTTGAACACCACCGGGCGGGTATCGAGAGCCCCAGTACGGCGAGGATCACGACCGCGCCCCCGTGCCGAAGAACACGGTCGACACGAGGTCACCCTCGTCCCGCAGCTCCGCCGCGGTCCCCTCGAACACGACCCGGCCCTTCTCCATGTAGAGCGCTGGGTCGCACAGCCCGAGAGCGATGTTCATCGATTGCTCGACGATGAGCATCGTCTGGCCGCTTGTGAGCTTCTCGACGATCTCGATCAGCGACTGCACGACGATCGGCGCCAGGCCGAGCGACAACTCGTCGATGATCAGCACGTCGGGCTCGAGGATCAGCGCCCGCGCCAGCGCGAGTTGCTGACGTTGACCTCCCGACAGATCGCCGGCGGGCACGTCGCAGCCGTTCGGCGAGGGCCGGGAAGATCTCGAGCATGTCGTCGATGCGCTGGGAGCGGACGTCGCCGGGCACCTTCGTGGCGGTGAACGACAGGGCGAGGTTCTCCTCGACGCTCAACCCGGGAAAGACCCCCTCGCCGCCACGTACGGCGACGATGCCCTTCCCGAACCGATACTCGGCATCGACGTACGTGATCGTCCGGCCCCGCAGCCGGACCACGCCTCGATCGGGTGAGTTCAGCCCGAGCACGGACTTGAGCAGGGTCGACTTCCCCGCACCGTTCGTGCCCAGCAGGGCGACGGTTTCGCCTTCGTGCACGTCGAGCGCGGAGTCGAGCAACACCTGGACCGATCCGTACGACACGTCGAGGTTGCGCACCTGGATCACGGGAATGTCGGCGCCGTCGGCGATCCGTTGACGTTCGTGGGCTTCCTCGCGGATCTCCTCGGTCACCAGTGCGATGTCCGACATGAGGAACCGTGCCCCGTACACCACGAAGGCCGCGTCGCCGATGGCCGCCGGTGGCACGATCCACAGCAGGGTGGCGCGTCGACCGATCGCGTCGCCGAGCGTGCCGGCGAGGAGGTTGCCGAGAATCCGCCGAGCAGGAACAGGTACATGCCGACGAGCGCGAACGCCTGCCCGCGGCATGCGCGGGCCGGGACGACCGCGGCGATGGCCGGTGACGTGAGAACGAACGACGAAGCCTGGGCGGCGTTGGCGACCGTGTAGAACACGATCAGCCCTGCGGCACCGTCGAACTGGAGTGCCACGACCACGGCGGCGCCGTACGCGAGCAGGAGGACGCCGGCCAGCTTGAGGAGATCCGGGGGGTTCCTGGCGAATCGGCGTTCACCGATCACGGCGAGATCGGCACGGCGATCAGGGCGCCCGACCACGTGATCGCCAGCATCCACCCACGTTCGGAGGCCGAATAGCCGTATTGCTCCTCCAACATCAGCGAGATCAGGCTGGGCACGCTGACGAGCGCGAAGCCGAGGACACCGATCCCCACGGCGACGAAGTAGAAGCTGCGCACCTTCTTCAGCCGGGCGAACGCGGCGGAGAGTGTGATCGGGGCGATCCCTCCTCCGCCTCGAGCACCTCCCCGAGCACTTCCTTCTGTTCGTACTGACCGTGCGGAGGGTTGCGCAGGAACGAGAGCGGCGATCCCGAGCAGACCGATCGGCACGGCGAGGATCACGAAGACCCACCGCCAGTCGTCGGGTCCGGCGATCGCGCCGGCCACGAGCCCGGCGAAGACCGGGCCGAGGATCTGGCCGATCGGCCGACCGGACCCCTCCAGCGCGAAGATCCGGGCGTGGGCTCGGCAGGGGATACCCGTCCGCCAGCAGCGACGACGCGTTGGGCATCCGGCTGCCGACGCCGATGCCCGTTCCGGTGAGGGCGAGCGCCATCAAGAATGCGTTGGGGGACGCCCCGACGAACACGCAACACACCGTGAGCACGAGAGTGCCGGCCGCGACGACGTGCGTGCGTTTGATCCGGTCGCCGAGCGTGGCCGCCGGCAGCGTGCTGAGCACCAGGGCCACGCCGACCAACCCGAGCATGCCGAGCAGCACGGTGTCGCTGATGCCGAGCGACTGCTGGATGTTGGGCGCGAGGACCGTCGCCGCGGTGCGCGGGAACTCATCGACGATCGAGATCAACAGCAGGACACCGACGAGGCCCATGCCACCTTCGCCGAGCGCCGCGTGGAGCGACAGGTGCTCAGCCCCGCCGCCGTGCGCCGCGGACGCCTCACCGCCGCCGCTTGCCCCGTGCGAGTTCTCCACGTTCCCCCTCATGCCGACATCCCCGGGGAGCGAGTCCCCCGAGCCTTGCTCGCGGAGGCCTTCTGACCCGCGCAACTTTACAGAGATAGGATCAAATATTCAATTTGGCTGGTGGACGTGCTGTCAGCAATCCGTCGTCGAGGACGGTCCGGTCGTCCGGTCCCACGACACGAACGGCCACACCCGCGTCGGTTGACCACATCTGCACCGTCAGGGATGTTGCCGGGAACACCGGCCCGGTGAATCGTGCGCTGAATGTGTCGAAGCACTCCGGATCGTCGTCGAGCATCGTGCGCAGGGCGACCCGGGCCGCAATGCCGTAGGTGCACAGGCCGTGGAGTATCGGGCGTTCGAATCCCACCCGGGTCGCAACGGATGGGTCCGAGTGCAGCGGGTTCCGGTCTCCGCTGAGGCGATACACCAGTGCCTGGTTGGCGGCCACGCCGACGACCTCGCTCACCTGGGGCGTCACGTCGACGGGAATCGTCGAGATCCGGACCGGCGGTGGCGGCCCGCCGAACCCGCCGTGGTCACGCAGCACGAGCGTCTGGGCGCATCGGAACACCAGGTCGTCCGTGCCGACGTCGACGCCCTCGTGGGCGATCTCGAGCTGGGCATGCCGAACCGCGTCGAACAGGCCGACCAACACGGCCGACAGCTCCACCTCACGTTCCGTCGTCAGCGGCCGAGGAATCGAGGTGCGCTGCCCACCGTGGACCAGGGTGCGGCGATCGGTGACTCCGGCCGCCTCCCACACGGTGTCGAGCGTGGCGTTGCGAGTGGTCACGAACGTCGGCAGCACCTGCTGCCGGACCCCGGCGCTGTTCTCGGTGACGAAGGCGAGCGACTCCGGTCCGGCACCGACCCCGACCGCATAGAGCAGGCAGTCACTCGAATTCCAGCGCACGGATTGCACGGCGGTGCGGAATCCGACCGCATTCAAATTCAGAGCCATGATTGGATATTATATGATCCTGAGTTCGACCCACCGGGTCGGCGAGGACCAATCCGGACAACGCTGACACCATGACGACCGCTACGGGGCCGACCGCCACCAACCTGAGCGAGCTCGTCGAGCGCGTGCTCGTCGACGAGCACGGCGCCGTCGAGGCGTACGTCGAGGGCGACCGGAGAACCACGTACGCCGAATGGCTCCGGAGGTCCGACGCCGTGGCGGCGATGTGGCGAGAGATCGGCGTGACGAGCGGTGATGTCGTCGCCATCGCCTTACCATCGTCGACCGATTTCGCCGTCGCCTATCCCGCCGCGGTTCGACTCGGGGCGGTGGTCACAGGGCTCAACACCAGGCTCGGCCCGCTGCGAACTGCACGGCGTGCTCGAGCGCTGCACGCCGGCGGTCGTCGTGTGCGAGGAATCGTCCGCTCTGCCCGAGGTGGGCGTCAGGTTCTCGCCCGCCGATCTGGACGGCGCCGCCGAGAGCGGCCTCACGCTCCCCCGTGCGGATCGCGCCGCACCGACCGACCCGCTGTGCATCGTGTGGACGAGCGGTTCGACGGGCGATCCGAAGGGCGCGTGGTTCGACCATCGCGCCACCAGCACCTGGCGACAATGAGCGGCGTCCTGTCCAGGCCGATGGACCGGCGACTGATGCCGTTCCCGTTCGCCCACGCCGGATACATGACGCGGGCGTGGATCAGGTCGAGCACGTGATCACCTCGGTCCTCCCGGTCGGGCCCTGGTCGGCCGTCGGAATGCTGCAGACCCTGGCGACCGAACGCATCTCCGTCGGTCAGGGGGTGCCGACGCAGTGGGCGAAGCTGGTCGAACTACCGGCGCTGGAGGGCGTTGACCTCTCGACACTCCGTGTCTGTGCGACGGGAGCGGCACCCGCGCCTCCCGACCTGGTCCGGGCGATGCTCGACCGCCTGGGCTGTCCCGTCGTCGTCCGGTACGCCTGCACCGAGGCCCCGATCCTGGCGGGGACCGCACCGGGCGATGCACCCGAGGTGCTGCTCCACACGGTCGGCCGGCCCGCCGAAGGCGTCGAGATCGAACTCGTGACCTCCGAGGGGACCGCCGTCGAGGCGGGATCGGTCGGAACAATCCGTGTCCGTTCCGCCGGTGCGATGCGCGGAGATGGAACGGTGGACCAGCCCCCGCGACGAGGGGCCGGATGGATCGAACCGGCGATCTGGGGCGCTTCGAGGCCGACGGCAACCTGGTCCTCTGCGGCCGGACCACCGAGATGTACATCCGGGGCGGTTACAACGTCGACCCGCCGAGGTGCAGCGGGTCATCGAGGAGCACCCGCTGGTCGTGGCGTCGGCCGTCATCGGCCCGACGCCGACGTGATCGGCGAGATCGGAGTGGCCTTCGTCGCCGTACGGGACGAGGATCCCGGAATCGACGCCGACGATGTACGAGCATGGTCGGTGACCGCCTCGCCGACGACAAGCTGCCTGATCAGGTGGGCTTCGGAGTGACTCCCGGTCAACTCGACGACGAAGATCGACACGGACGCCTGCGCGAATGACGAGCATCGATGCGAGGAGTGACGACGCACGTGAACGGAGCCCGAGAACGAAGACCGCCGAACTGGAGCGCCCGAGCGCGTGGGAACTGGTCGCGCTTCGACATCAAGGGGCCGATCTTCGACGGCGAGCTGCCGGGGGGCGCCGTGTGCCGCAGACCAGATCGCCGTGACCGGGGGATGAGCCGCATCCCGGTGCGCGAGGCACCCGATCGCCTGCTCGAACGCGACGCCGGGCGAATCATCCCGCACCGGGGGCCTTCGTGGTGGGCTTCGACGACGTGTCGATCGCCGACGACTACGAGACGCTCGGCCTCGTGTACGGCCTGATTGTCCGGCGGGAGCGGAGCGGGCCACCCGGAGTCGATCGACGAGCTGGCGCGACTCGAAACGTGTGCTCCAGAAATGCACCGACCCGGCCGACGTGCTCGACGCCAAGACCGCTTCCTCGGTGAACTCCGCCGTCTCGGCGGCTCACCGCGGATCTCTGCCACGCTCGCGTTCCATGAGCGGGATCGTCCCGGGCAACTTCTTCGAGGTGGTGCCGAAAGCTCCGCGATCCAGCGGGCCGGAACAGCGGCCACAGTTCGGGCGCTCAAGGAACGCGACGGCGTCGCCGCCGCCGAGGCGATGCTCGAGATGCTCCGCCGTCAGGGCAAGGCGGTCCTGGCGCTCCTCACCGAACGCGGCGTGGTGGTCTTGAGCGCCTGGTCGCCGTCTACAGGTCGGTCCAGCCGTCTTCGCGGTCCGATCGGGCTGGTTGCCGGCCGATCTTCAATGGCGACAGTGGAGCGTCGGACATCAGGAACCGCTCGTAGCTGACCGTGCTGGCTCGGCGACGTTCGATCCAGGCATCCAGTTCGCCTGCGGCGATCGCCGTCTCGTAGGTGGCCCAGGCTCCCACGTCGGGATCGCCCACATCACGATGCACTCGGCGTCGTCGCGCATGGCGGTGCGCCACGCGCCGACCAGCTCGAGCCCGTGGTCGCCGATGCGCGTCGACGCCCCGTGTCCGCGCACGAGTGTCGAGGAAGCGGCGCGCCGTGCCGGCGCTTCACCGTCACCAGCTCGTGCGCGTACACCGCCCGCTGACGCCGTCGGCGCCAGCTCGCCGATCGTGCGGGTCCACGGCGCGGGGACCAGGATGCGGTCGATGCCACCACGGCGGAAGCCGGCCGCCTCGGCCCACCACTGCTCGAGCTTCTGGTCCTGCAGCGATGGGGCGCGACGGTCTCGTGGCGAACCCGACGGCGAGCCCGTCGAAGCCCGCCTCCTCCCACATGTTGACCACCTCGGGCCACCGACCGCGTCGAGCCGACCGTGCCCCACACGCCGAAGCAGAGCTGGTCGCGCTCCTCCTGAGCGATCGGGCTCCAGTTGGCGGTCATGTGGTGCATGTAGTTCGCGCGGTTGTGCCCGATGATGTCGATGAACTCGTGGATGTAGACCTTGTCGTTCATGGCGTCCTCTCGTGATTTCCGCGATGCCTGGGTATCGCCCGCAGCGCTTCAGCATTGTATATTAGATACATGACGCAGACAGCCAGCGAGGCTCCGGTCGACGACCCTCAGATCAGCGAGGAGGTGCTCGCACGGATCCCGCCGCTCGTCGACCTCGACGCCCACGTCGTCGAGCCGGCCGACGTGTGGTCGAGTCGGCTTCCGGCGAAGTACCGCGACATCGGCCCGCACATCGAGATACCACCCGGCCGGCGAGCCCAAGCTCGACGGCGGCGGCTACATCGAGGAGCCCGGCACCGAGGGCCCCGACGTCGCGTGGTGGTTCTACGAGGACCACCGCTACTCGGTGAAGCGCCTCATCGCGGCCGCCGGGTACGCGGCCGACGAGATCACGATGGCGGGCATCACCTTCGACGAGATGCGCCCGGGCTGCTGGCAGCCCGAGGCCCGCCTCGCCGACATGGACCTCAACGGCGTCGAGGCGCCAGATCTGCTTTCCGAACTACCCGCGGTTCTGCGGGCAGATCTTCCTGTGGGGCAAGGACAAGGAGCTCGCCGCTCTGCGGTCGAGGCCTACAACGACTGGATGGTCGACGAGTGGTGCGGCGCGAGCGGCGGCCGCCTGATCCCGCTGTGCCTCGTCCCGCTGTGGGACGCCGAGCTCGCCGCCGCCGAGGTGCGCCGCAACGCGGCCCGCGGCGTGCGTGCGGTCGCGTTCAGCGAGCTGCCCGCGTACCTCGGGCTGCCGAGCATCTACACCGGCCACTGGGATCCGTTCTTCCAGGCGTGCGAGGAGACCGGCACCGTGATCTGCATGCACATCGGGTCGGGCACCAAGACGCCGCAGACGTCACCCGACGCGCCCGACGCCGTGGCCGCCACGATCATCTTCGGCAACAGCGTGGCCAGCCTGACCGACTTCCTGTTCTCGGGCGTGCTGCACCGGTACCCCGACCTGAAGCTGCTGTACGCCGAGGCCAGATCGGCTGGATCCCGTACCTGCTCGAGCGCGTCGACGACGTGTGGGAGACGCACCGCGGGTGGAGCGACGCGCAGCTCAACTGCCCGGAGCCGCCGTCGACCTACTACTACCGCCAGGTCGACAGCTGCTTCTTCAAGGACGCGGTCGGCATCGAGATGCTCGACCGCGTCGGGCTCGACAACGTCATGTTCGAGACCGACTACCCGCATCAGGACGGCACGTGGCCGCATCACGCGACAGGCCGCCGCCGAGCAGTTCGGCCACCTGCCCCAGCAATCGATCAACCGCATCGCCCGGGGCAACGCGATCGACCTGCTGGGTCTGTCCTTCGATCGCGCCTGACCCGGCCGGCGGGCCCGGCGTCCCGAACTCAGACCGAGGCGGCGACGAGATCCGATGGCCTCGCCGACCCCGCCCAGCATCTCGTCGAGGACGAGCGAACGCTTGAGGTACAGGTGTGCCTCCAGCTCCCACGTGTACCCGATGCCACCGTGGACCTGGATGCATGCGGTGGCGGCACGGTGGGCGGCGCGCGAGGCGACGACTCGCGCGCCTGCTGCGATCTGCTCGAGCCGGTCGTCGGAGCGGATGCTCAGCGGTCGATCGGTGTCCACGCGGTCCTCGTCGATCGTCACTGCGGCGGCATGGACGCCGGCGCGGGCCACCTCGGTACCGACCACCGCATCGACGAGCAGATGCTTCACGGCTTGGAAGCTGCCGATGACGCGGCCGAACTGCTGTCGGCTCTCCGCGTAGGCCGAGCCGAGTTCGACGGCGCCTTGGGCGAGCCCCACCTGGAACGCGGCGATCAGGATCTGGGCATCGATCCGTGCTGCCTGCGCCATGTGCACATCGTCGCTGAGGGTGACAGAGTCTCCCGGCTCGCGGGCGACGTCGCAGTCGAGGTGCACCGGCGTGAGCGGATCGAGTGGACAGCGGCGCCAGCCGACCGCCGGTCGGAACGGGTGACAGTCGCATCCCGGCGTCGTCGACGACGAGCAGATGATCGAGTGCGTCGCGGTGCTCGATCACGCCGCCATCGCCTGCCGATTGCATGCCGACGACGGCGTCACCAGTGGCGGCGCCGGCGATGTGGCCGGCCGCCAGGTAGGTGCCGACCAGGGGACCCGGCACGAGTGCTCGCCCGAGTTCCTCGAACACGATCGACCGCGTGGGCCAGGCCGAGGCCGATGCCGCCGGCCTCCTCCGGCAGAGAAATCGAGAACACTCCCATGTCGGCGAGCTGCTTCCAGAGTTCGCGATCGACGGCGCCCGGTTGTGCGGCGATGGCGCGCCGCCGATCGGCGTCGATCGTGGCGACGAGGAATCGGCGGAGTTCCTGTTGCAGGTCGGCCTCGGTGCTGTCGAAGGTGAGGTCCATCAGCGCTCCTTCGGCAGGCCGAGCATCCGCTCCCCCACGATGTTCTTCTGGATCTGCGCCGTGCCGGCGGCGATCGAGAGCGACAGTGCGTACAGCGAGCGCTCCACGTGATCGAACCTCGACAG
The DNA here is from genome assembly GCA_963801795.1 of Ilumatobacteraceae bacterium. GTDB lineage: Bacteria > Actinomycetota > Acidimicrobiia > Acidimicrobiales > Ilumatobacteraceae > Sva-07. The sequence goes on along the minus strand of CAWDFZ010000006.1, from coordinate 229,363 downwards.
CCCACCCAATTCGTCGAGCGCCAAACCCCGTCGGGCCGAGCACACGGTGGGTCACGTCGGACAGCCGCTCACCGCGTGTCGTCGTGATAGCCGAGCTTGAAGATCGATCCGCCGACTCCCGTGGTGCCCGTCCTCGCGGCGGTCGACACATTTCGTTTCGTGTACGCCCAGAGTGCGTCGAGCTCCGCCACCACGATCGCGAGGTCGCGTCGAATCGAGGCATCATCCCAGACGCCCAGCTCGGCGGCGAGACGGCCGAGGTCGCGAGCCATGTTCATCGACGCCAACAGTTCGGACACGAAGGCGGTGCCCCGCTCGAACGAGAACGTCACCATCGTCACCCGCCAACCGTCGTTCTCGTCGCCGACCCGGTTCTCGACCGGGATGCGGACCTCGTCGAGGAACATCTCGCTGAACTCGCTCACGCCGGTGAGGGTCTTGCAGCGGACGGACCTCGATGCCGGCCAGGTCCATCGGCATGATCAGCCAGGTGATGCCGCGGTGCCGGACGTCCGGGATCCGGTGCGCACGAGCAACTCGCAATAGTCGGCCACTTGCGCGTGCGACGTCCAGATCTTCTGCCCGGTGACGACGTAGTGGTCGCCGTCGCGCACCGCCTCGGTTCGCAACGACGCGAGATCGGAGCCGGCTTCGGGTTCGGAGAAGCCCTGACACCAGACGTGCTCGCCGCTGCAGGATCGGCCGGAGGTGCCGTTCCTTCTGCGCCGCCGTCCCCTCCGCGGCGATCGTGGGTCCGGCGTGCAACGTGCCGACGAAATTGCACCCGACGTACGGGGCACCGACGCCGCTCGGTCTCCTCCAGGAAGATCAGTTCCTCGGACGGCGTCGCCGCCCGGCCGCCGTACTCCTTCGCCCACGAGATGCCCGCGTAGCCGGCGTCGAACAACCGGCGCTGCCAGGCCGTGTCGTACTCACGGTGGGCCGGCCAGTCGTCGGCAGCAGGTCCGTCGGGCAGCGTCGGGAGGGTCGCATCGAGCCACGCCCGCAGTTCCTCGCGGAATCGCTCCTCGTCGGGAGTCGAACGCAGCCTCATGGCGTCGGGGCGATCCGGCAGGGCCGACACGCTCGGCGAGCTCCCGCTTGAGCACCTTGCCGACCTCGTTGCGGGGCAGCGCGTCGATCGGCTCGAACCGCACCGGCACCTTGTACGGCGCGAGGTGCTCGCGGCAGAGCGCGTCGAGCGCGGTCGGCGTCGACGGTCGGCGCCGTCGCGCGGCACGACGAACGCCCACGGCACCTCGCCGAGGCGGTCGTCGGGGATGCCGACGACCGCGACGTCGGCGACGTCGGGCGAGAGGCGGAGCACCTCCTCGACCTCGCCGGGGAAGCACCTTGAGGCCGCCGCGGTTGATCATGTCGCGACACCCGGCCCTCGATCCAGACGAAGCCGTCGTCGTCGACGCGGCCGATGTCGCCGGTGCGGAACCAGCCGTCGGCGCTGAGCCGGTCGGCGAGGTCGTCGCCGTCGGCGTAGCCCGCGCTCAGCGCCGGCGTGCGGACCCACAGCTCGCCGGCTCGCCGAGCGACTCGTGCGCCGTCGTCGTCGACGCGCGGAGCTCGACGTCTCGTGGGGCCGGCCGACCGCGCCGAGCTTCGTCGTCGCCGAACTCCTCGGAGTCGGCCGCGCTCCAGCCGACGATCTCGCCGCCGATCTCGGTCTGGCCCGTAGCCGTTGAGCACGGTGATGCCGAACCGGTCGCGGAACCGGCGCGCCTGCAGCGGCGACAGCGGCGCGGTGATGCTGCGCACGTACTTCAGCGGCGCGAGGTCGGTGATCGACTCGTCGTCGGCCAGCATCGTCATCGCGGCGGGCGGCAGCACCGTCGAGCGGATGCTCGAACCGCTCGACGAGCGCGGCGAACGCGCGCGGTGTCGAAGCGGTCCATGACGACGACCGGCGCGCCGGCGCGGAAGGCGAAGAGCACGTTGTAGATGCCCGGCCCACAGCGACAGCGACACCGGGATGAGGTTGGGCATCGGGCGCGTCGGCGTCGGCGCGTCGGCGCGTCCGCGACCGCCGCGGAGCTTGGCGAGCACGCCGTCGATCAGCTCGAGCACGCTGTCGTGCGGCAGCGGCACCGGCTTCGGGCGCGCCGGTCGTGCCCGACGTGAACTGGATGAGCGCGACGCCATCGGCGGTCGTGACGCTGGCGCGCGTCGACCGGGCCGGCGGCTGCGACGCGTGCCGTCGCCGGCGACGACGACCGGCACGTCGACGACGCGGGCGGCGTCGTCGGCGGTCGTGACGATCGCGGCGGGTCGACCGCGGCGAGCACGTGGGCGAGCTCGTCGGGCGGTGAGCCGCGGGTTGAGCGGCACGTACACGCCGCCGGCGAGCCAGACCCCGAACAGCGCGGCGACGAGCGTCGGCGCCGTTGGGCAGCATCACGCCGACCGGCCTGCCCGGGCTCAGGCCCGGCCGTCGGCGCAGCGCGCGTCGCGATCGCCGTCGGCGCGCGGTCGCGAGCTCGGCCGCGCGTGATCGTCGGCGCCGCCGGCGTGGACCGACGACGGTCGTCGGCGTCGTCGTCGCCGTCGGACGAGGAGCGTCGGCGAGGCTCACGGCTCACGGCGATCGTCGATGCCGGTCGGCGAGCGGCTGACCACTGCGGCTCGCGCTTCTCGGCGAACGCCAGCGGGCCCTTCGGTCTGGTCGGGGTGGCCCCACATCGACACGAGCTCCGCGCGCGCCGGCCCGGCACGCGTCGGTGAGGCCCAGCTCGAGCGCGCCCCACAGCGCCCGCTTCGTCGCGCGCATCGCGGCCGGCGAGTTCTTGGCGATCTTCTCGGCCAGCTCCTGCGCCTCCTCGCGCAGCCGCTCGGGCGGGTCGACGATCTGCGCTGATCATGCCGAGCTCGTAGGCCCGCTGCGGCGGTCATGCGCTCGTAGCGACCGACGAGCGCCATGCGCATCACCGCCTCGAACGGCATCTTGCGCAGCAGCGCCGATCGCCTCGATCGCGACGACCTGGCCGACCGACACGTGCGGGTCGAAGAACTGCGCGTCGGACGCGGCGATCACGATGTCGGCGTCGGCGACCCAGTGGAACGCCGCCGCCGGCGCAGATGCCGTTCACCGCGGTGATCACCGGCTTCCACACCTGCTGGTGCCACGCGGTGAAGTGCAGGTCCCAGTTCTCGACCGACTCGCGGTAGCGCTCCATGCCGACGCCGTCGGTGGCGATCTCGGCTGCACGTCGACGCCGGTCTGGAACGCGCGCCCCTCGCCGGTGTGCACGATCACCTGCACCGTCGGGGTCGGCGTCGAGCTCGCGCCACGCGTCGGCGAACTCGTCGCGCATGTGCGCTGTTCATCGCGTTGAGCTGCTCGGGCCGGTTGTTGATCAGCCAGCCGACCGGGCCGTGGCGCTCGACGATTCAGGGTCTCGTACGATCGAGTCAGCGTCATCGTTCGGCTGCTCCTGCGTCGGTCGAGCGGCTCGCCAGCGCGGCTCGCGCTTCTCGGCGAACGCGAGCGGGCCCTTCGGTCTGGTCGGGGTGGCCCCACATCGCCGACCAGCTCCTGCGGCGCCGGCGCGGCAGGCGTCGGTGAGGCCGAGCTCGAGCGCGCCCCACAGCGCCCGCTTCGTGGCGCGCATCGCCGCGGGCGAGTTCTTGGCGATCTTCTCGGCCAGCGCCTGCGCCGCGTCGCGCAGCCGCTCGGGCGGGTCGACGACCTCGCTGAGCGATCCCGAGCTGGTGGGCCCGCTGCGGCGGTGATGCGCTCGTGGCGGCCGACCAGCGCCATGCGCATGATCGGCTCCATCGGCGATCTTGCGCGACGAGCGCGATCGCCTCGTACGCGGTCGACCTGGCCGATCGACACGTGCGGGTCGAGGAACGTCGCGTCGCGACGCGGCGATCACGATGTCGGCGTCGGCGACGAAGTGCAGCCCGCCGCCGGCGCACATGCCGTTGACCGCGGCGATCACCGGCTTCCACACCTGGTTGTGCCACGCGGTGAACCGCAGCTCGGCGTCGCGTGGTGCGGCGCGACTGCTCGCGCAGCGCGTCCGTGTCGCGGCGCAGCTGCGCGACGTCGAGACCGGTCTGGAACGCCGCGCCGTTGCCGGTGTTGACGATCACCCGCACGTCGGGATCGGCGTCGAGCTCGCGCCACGCCTGCTCGAGCTCGGCGAGCATCGTCGGCGTCCATCGCGTTGCCCGCGTCGGGCCGGTCGAAGATCAGCCAGCCGACCGGGCCGCGCCGCTCGACGACGCAGCGTGTCGTCGTACGTCGATCGCTCAGCCGATCGCGGCACGTCGCGCCACGGCGACGTCGTGCCACGGGTCGGGCTCGCGGGGCAGGCCGAGCACCCGCTCGCCGACGATGTTCTTGTTCACCTCGGTGGTGCCGCCCTCGATCGTGTTGGCCCGGCTGCGCAGCATGCCCTCGCACCTCGTACGGCAGCGACGCGGCGTACGCCGTCGGTCGCTCGAGCCGCCGTCCGGCCACGTCCCAGGCCATCGCGCCGGCGCCGAGCAGGTCGGTGGCCAGCAGCTGGATGCGCTGGTTCAGCGCGCCCTGGTGCACCTTGCCGATCGAGCTCTCCGGGCCCGGGCGGGCGGCCGGCCTTGAGCCCGGCCCGCACCCGCTGGTTCGTCCAGCCGCGGATGCGCTCCTCGCTGTACAGCCGCATGAGCCGCTGGCGCACGACCGGGTCGTCCCAGCCGCCCGGCAGTCCGGCGGCCGACGGCGCGGCGAGCGGATCGAGGCGCTCGGCGCCCGACGCCGCCGATGCGGTCGACGCCGCCGGACCCCGAGCCCGACACCATCTGGCGCTCGCCCGACAGCGTCGCGTTGGCGACCCGCCAGCCGTCGCCGATCGTCGCCGACCCGGTGGGCGTCGGGCACGCGCACCTCGTCGAGGAACACCTCGTTGAAGTCGACCTCGCCGGTGATGTGGCGCAGCGGCCGCACGTCGACGCCCGGCTGGTCGCAGGTCGACGAGGAAGTAGGTGATGCCCTTGCGCTTCGGCGACGTCGGGGTCGGTGCGGGCGAGGCAGCACGCCGAAGTCGGACAGGTGCGCCCACGTGGTCCACACCTTCTGGCCGGTGAGCACCCACTCGTCGCCGTCGCGCTCGGCGCGCGTGGCGAGCGACGCCAGGTCGGAGCCGGCGCCCGGCTCGCTGAACAGCTGGCACCACTTCTCCTCGTTGCGCACGATCGGCGGCAGGAACCGCAGCCGCTGCTCCTCGGTGCCGTGGGCGAACAGCGCCGGCGCGGCGAGGTTGAGCCCGAGCGGGTTGAGCCGGCCGAGGTTGAACGGGCGCGAGCACGGCCTCGATCGCGCGGGCCGACGCGGGCGTGACGTCGAGGCCGCCGTACTCGACCGGCCAGGTCGGGCACGACCAGCCCGGACGCGGCCGAACGCCGGGTACCACGCCTCGTAGTCGGCGCGCGTGCCGCACCTCGCGGATCGCCGCTCGCGCCGCCCGCGCGCCGCGGCGTCGCGCCACGCGGTCGGGCACGTTGGCCGTCGACCCAGTCGCTGCGGTCGACGCCACCGCGGTCGGCGAGCGTCGGTCGCGTCGATGCGATGCGGCGGCGCCGAGCGTCGGACGTCATCAGCGGCCCGGAAGTCCGGGTCGCGCTTCTCGCGGAACGCCTGGAAGCCCTCGCGGAAGTCCTCGCTGCGCGACGACAGCTCCAGCGCGAAGCGCCTCGTTCTGCAGGTGCTCGTCGAGCGGCTGCCGTCGCGACCGGCGTGGCAGCAGCCACTTCGTCAGGCCGAGCGCGACGGTCGGCCCGGCCGCCAGCTGCGTCGACGAGCGCGTCGGCGCGTCGGCGTCGAGCTCGGTCGGCGGCGCACGGCGCGGTGGATGAGTCCCCAGCTCGGCCGCCTCGGCGCCCGTCGAGCGCTCGCCCGAGCAGCAGCAGCTCGCCGGGCCCGCGACCGCGCCGACCCGCCGGGGCAGCAGCCAGGTCGCGCCGCTGTCGGGCGTGAAGCCCGCGCTCGGCGAACGGCTCCCAGAACGCGCGCGTCGTCGGCGGCGACGCGGAAGTCGGCGGCCAGCGCGAGGTGGAGGCCGATGCCGGCCGACCCAGCCCCGCACGGCTGCACACGACCGGCACCTGCACGGTCGAGGACCAGCGGGATCAGCCGGTGCGCCAGCGACGGGAGCCGGCGCTGGATGCTCCCGACCGCGGGGTCGGGTCACCGCCGGCGCGCGTTGCGGGCGACGATGTCGGCGCCGGCGCAGAAGTGGTCGCCGCGCGCCGGTGAGCACGATGACGCGCACCGCTTCGTCGCGTCCGCGCGCCGTCGATCGCGTCGATCAGCGCCGGCCATCATCGTGTCGTCGAGCGCGTTGCGCTTGTCGGGCCGGTCGAGCGTCGAGGCGCAGGACCGCGCCGTCGAGCGCGACGTCGAGGCCGTCGACCGACGCGTACGTCGTCGGTCGGCTCATCGTCGTCGGTCGCATCGTCGCACCGCCGGTCGAACCGCCGCGATGCGCCTCGAGGCGCGCGTCTGCGAGGTCGGTCGGCGCCGCCGGGCGGGTCGGGCAGCCGGACCGGGCCGTGCTCGCGGCTCGGCAGCAGGATCGTGGCGTGCCCGGGCGTGGTGACCTCGCCGCGCTGGTTCGTCGCACGCGAGGTCGAGGTCGACCGCCGGCCGATCGCCGTCGGCCAGGTACTTGCGGGTGACCGTGCCGCGCAGCCACTGCGTGTCGCCGACGTAGTTGAAGCGGCGGAACTCGCAGTCGAGCTTCCACAGCCACGCGTCGTCGCCCATCCAGTCGGTGCAGAGGTGGATGAGCCAGGTCTCGCGCATCCGGCCGTAGTCGAACGTCGTCGGGTTGCCCGACCGCCGGGCGAACTCGGGGTCCCAGTGCACGCGCTGCATCACGTCGGGGACGTTCAGCTCGTCGCGGTGGAAGAAGCGCGGGATGCGCCGCCGGTTCGTGGCCGCCGAGCCGCAGCGGCTTCACGCCGTAGAGGCCCATGCCCATGCCGACGTGCCAGCAGACCATGTCGGTGACGGTGAGCGGGCCCTTCACCATCGGGCCGACCGTCGTCGCCCTCGGCGACGTCCTCCCACCACCGCGGCTCGGCGCCCGCGCGGCGCCTCGGCGCGCGTACTGCGCGTCGATCGCGTCGATCTCGTCGTCGGTGTACGGCGCGAGCTCGATCGTCGTCGTACTTCTTGCGCTCGCGCGCCTTGGTGCGCTCGGTGCGGATCATCAGCCGGTACTGCGCCGACAGGAGCGTGCCGTCGTCGTCGCGGAACACCTGCGCCGGTCCACTCGTGGACGGCCCGCTCGGCGAACTCGCTCGGCTTGTCGAGCACGCCGACGAGCGCGTTGCGCCGGCGCGACGCGCGTGCCGGGCCGCAGCGGCGCCCACCACTCGCGCGCGCTCGACGCGAGTAGAACGCGTGCACGCCGCGCAGCGGGTCGCCCTTCATGCAGGTCGCGGTGCTCGTCGGCGACCGCGGTCGACCTCGTCCTCGCCGATCAGCGTGTCGCCGCCCGACCAGCGCCGGCGGGGCGATCGGGCCGCCCCAGCGGGTCGTCGGCGCCGTAGGCGGGATCGCACCACAGCGGGTTGTCGTCGCCGTAGGCCTCGGCCACGTGCCGGAACGTGTCGGTGTTCGCGTGCGCGGTAGTGCGGCGGCATGGGGTGCGGCTCGGGGATGCCGATGCGGGCGCGCAGCCGGTCGATGCCCTCGTCGGTGATGCCCGCCTCCGGGACGGTGCCCGTCGTTTCAGTCACGGTCTCCCCTTCAACTTCCCCTCGATTGATCGAGTCTTCACTCTATTGAAGCTCGGTTCATCATTTCCAATCCGGTGCGCTACGTTCGGAGACGTGGAGAACGATCCGAGTACTCGCGCCACCCGACATCGACCTGTCGCGCACCATTCCTTCGGTACTCCGCGACGCAGCCCGGAATCACGCCGACCTCGAGGCGATCTGCGACGGCGGCGTTCGTCTGGACTTCGTCGCCCTCGACCGCGAGGTCGACCGTGTCGCCGCGGGGCTCGTGGCGATCGGCATCGCCGCCGGCGATCGCATCGCGCTCTGGGCACCGAACAGCGCCCCGTTCGTCGATGGCCGCGCTCGCCGTGTACCGGTGCGGCGCGGTCCTCGTCCCGATCTCGACCCGGTACAAGGGCGACGAAGCAGCAGATCTCCTTCGTCGATCCGGCGCGGTGGCGCTGCTGACGGTCACCGATTTCGGCAATTTCGACCCGCTTGCTCTGCTCGACGCCGCAGGTGCCCTCCCGTCGTTGCGCACCACGATCGTGCTGGCGGGCCCGGTGCCGGACGATGCGCTGTCGGCGGACAGCGGCTCGCTCGCGCGCGCCGGTGCCGACGACATGGCGACCATGCTGGAGCGAGAGGCCTCGATCCGCCCCGACGAGCGTGCAGCGACATCATCTTCACGTCGGGCACGACGGCCGTCCGAAGGGGGCGATGCTGCGCCATGGAGCCAGCGTTCGCGACCTACGAACAGTGGAGCGACGGGTCGGTCTCCGCGCCGGAGACCGCTACCTCGTCGTGTTCCCGATGTTCCACACGTCCGGATTGAAGTCGGGCATCCTCGCGTGCCTCCTCCGTGGCGCAGCGATCCATCCGCAAGCGGTGTTCGACGTGCCGGCGATGATGCGGCGTGTCGTCGACGAGCGGATCACGATGCTGCCCGGCCCACCGACGGTGTTCCAGACCCTGCTCGCCCACCCCGAGCTCGCCACGTTCGACCTGTCGAGCGTCCGCAGTTCGGTGACCGGCGCTGCGGTCGTGCCCGAGGAGATCATCCGCAGGATGCGCGCCGACCTCCACATCGACGACGTCGTCACCGGCTACGGGCTCACCGAAACGACCGGAACGGTGAGCGTGTGTCGCTCCGACGACACCGCCGAGATCGTCGCCACGACCGTCGGCCATCCACTCGACGGTGTCGAGGTCCGCGTCGTCGACGATGAGACGAACGACGTCGATCCCGCCGACCCCGGCGGGAGTCTGTGGGTGCGCGGGTTCGTCGTCATGGCCGGCTACCTCGACGACCCGATCGCGACCGCCGAGGCGATCACGCCGGACGGCTGGCTGCAAGACGGGCGACATCGGGTTCGTCGACGCCGAACGGCCGGATCCACATCACCGACCGCAAGAAGGAGATGTTCATCGTGGGCGGCTTCAACGCCTACCCCGCGGAGATCGAGAGCCGGCTGTTGGAACACCACGACATCGTCCAGGCCGCCGTGATCGGCATCCCCGACGAACGGCTCGGTGAAGTCGGCCTCGCGATCGTCGTGCTCCGGCCCGGTGGAGATCTCGCTGCAGCAGGGCTGGCCGAGCAGCTCACGCCCTGGTGCCGCGAACGGATGGCCAACTTCAAGGTGCCCCGCGAGTTCCGTGCGGTCGACGAACTTCCCCTGAACGCGACCGGCAAGATCGCCAAGGCCGAGCTGCGTTCGAAGTTGTAGTCGCTGGAGTGGTCGCCTACGACCGCGGCACGCTCGATCACCCGATCGTTCGAGGGCCACTCGGGCCGGTGGTAGCCGTCGAAGCGCAGCTCGCCGTCGCGCAGCTCGCGGATCGTGAGGAAGTCGCCCTTGTAGCCCTTGCGGTCGTGCGGCCCGAACTGGATGTAGTACCCGGGCCACCGTTGGTGGCCGGCATCCAGCGGATCCGCTCCATGCCCTTCCTTCACCCACCGCGGCGCGGGGATGGCGGCGTTGGCGATGCCGTGGATGGCGACGCGGGCGGTGTCGTAGGCGAGCGCGACGACGACGTTGCGGGTGCGTGCGGCCGAAGCGCTGCTCGAACCGGTCGATCATCGCGTTGTAGTTCGGGTTGGCGCCGTCCTCGCCGAGCTGGTCGACGCCGTGCCAGCCCTCGAGCCCCTCGGCCCACTCGTTGCGAGTTCGAATAGAACATGAACGCGGTGCCCATCACGCGGGGCGGGTCCCAGTCGAGCGCCTTGAACGCCGTCGGCGAAGTGGAACGTCGCGTAGCCGTAGCCGCCGTAGTAGAGCGCCTCGGTGCCGAGCTCGCCGCATCGTCGGCGAGGTCGTCGTCGAGGCCGACCGGGTTCGGCTCGAGCTTCACCTCGCGGGTGATGGTCAGGCCGAGCTGCAGCGCCGTGTCGCGGAAGTAGTCGGCGTAGTCGCGTGCCCGACGAGCCCGCCTCCCAGAACATGCCGACCTTGCTGTGGCCCTGCTGCCTGCAGCCACTGCGCGCACATCACGCCCTCGGTCGGGATGTCGCCGTTGGCGACCGTGAAGCAGTAGTCGGACGCGAACTTGTGCGCCCCGGTCCAGCCGATGCACGGCGACGCCGAGCTCGTTGACGGTGTCCTGCACGACGAGCGAGTTGTCGGAGATCATCGGGCCGAGCACGACGACGCAGCCCTGGTCGACGAGCCACCGGTAGCCGTCGATGCACCTTGCGGTAGTTCTCGCGGGGCAGGCCACGGGCGTCGGCGATGACGAGCTGGACCGGGCTGCGCGTCCACACGCCCTCGTTCATCGCGTCCTCGATGGCGAGGATCGTCGGGTCGATCCAGTCGGCGAGCAGCTGGTTGAGGTCCATGTCGATGAGGATCCCGATCTTCACCGGCTCGAACGGATCGCCCTGGGTCTGCACGCCCCGTGTCGGCGGGTAGATCGTGATGTCCTGCACCGCGCGGTCGCTGCGCCGCGCCGCCGCCCTCGTACCACTTGCCGTCCTTGCCACCATCCCCGCCACGACCGTTGAGGTAGCTCTCGGTCCCGTAGCTCACCGACGAGACGGCCCGGTCGGCCTGCGCGATGCCGAGATCGACCGGAGCCGCGAACATGCGCTCCGCGTAGAACTCAAACGTGGTCGGATGCATCGGTCACTTGTGTACCCCCTGGTTCACCGGTCAAGATCGCCGTGCATTTCACGGCCGTTCAATTCGATCGAACTATAGTTCATCACACGGAACGGCGATCCATTCGGGATCGGCCAGGGGCGCCGACACGCAACAAACAGTGAGTACCTGACCTCATCTATTCGTGCACGGACGGCGTCGCCCGGATCACGCTGAACCGTCCTGCCGCGGCGAACGCGCTCACCCCGGCGCAGCGCGACGAGATGATCGACCTCCTGGAACGGGCGAGCGACGACGGCGAGGTCCGAGTCGTGGTGTTGGCCGCGGAGGGCAAGCACTTCTGCTCCGGAGCCGACCTCTCGGCGCCATCGGGCCGGGACGGGGTGGCTGCGCCGACACCGGGACCGGGGTCGATCGCCCGCACGCTCAAGCACGGCAGCCAACGGCTGATCGCCGCGGTGCTCGACTGCGAGAAGCCGGTCATCGCCGAGCTCCACGGTGCTGCCGCGGTGTATCGGCGCCCACTTGGTGCTGGCGTGCGACTTCGTGGTCGCCGCCGAGGACGCACGGATCATCGAGGTGTTCGCCCGCCGAGCGCTGGTGCCCGACGGCGGTGGCGCCTACCTTCTCCCCCGCCTCGTCGGGCCGATGAAGGCCAAGCAACTGATGATGCTCGCCGACGACCTGTCGGCAGCCGAAGCCGCAATGCTCGGTCTGGTCACGACGGTGGTCGCCGCCGACGAACTCCTCGCCGCAACCGCTGGCCTCGCCGAACGGCTCGCCAGCGGGCCGACCCGCACCTATGCGCTCACGAAGTGGTTGGTCAATCGGTCGCTCGAGTCGAGTCGCGACCAGGCCTTCGCCGACGAGGCGTTGGCCCAGGAACACAACATGACCACGCAGGACGCTCAGGAAGGACTGCGCAGCTTCGCCGAACGACGTGCCGCGGAGTACCACGGGAACTGAGTCAGCTGATCACACCCGCGGATCGGAGGCCGTCGAGATCGGCTCGATCCATGCCGAGTTCGTCGGCGAGGACGTCATCGGTGTGCTCCCCGTGCCACGGGACCCGGGTCTCGGGTCCTTCGGCAACGCCGGAGATCTTCACGGGATTTCCCGGCACCAGGATCGGCTGATCGACGCCGTCAGGGCGGGCGCACTCGACGAGCATCGACCGCGCGGCCACGTGCGCGTCCCCGACGATCTCCTCGTCCGATTGACAGGGCCCCGACGCAACGCCTGCCGCTCCAAGGAGCGCCGACGCTTCGTATTTGGTCATGCCGGCCGCCCACGCATCGACCGCGGGACGGATGTCGGATTCCAGATGGTCGACCCAACCCTGCCGCGTTCGCGAATCGCGGGTCGCCCAGCCAGTCCGGCCTTCCGAGCACCTCGGCCAACCTGGCGAAGTGCTCCTCGCGACCGACCTGCACGATGAACCAACCGTCGGACGCCCGGAAGCCGTGGAGGATCAACGGACCGACGTTGCCGTCGCGCAGGCCGAGCGACCAGAGATTGGTGACCAGGTCGGTCATCGCGACCATGGCGTCGAGCATGGCGATGTCGACGTACTGCGCCTCGCCGGTGCGGTCCCGCTGGCGAAGGCCGCCGCCAGAATGCCCACGCTGGCGAACAGGGCGGCGCCGATGTCTCCCAGGGCGCCGACCGGGGCGACGACCGGCGGGTCATCGCCCGCACGCTTGAACTCGTAGATCCCCGACATCGCCTCGACGATCGGTGCATACGCCGGAAGCGATCCGTAGGGCGACCCTCCACCGTTGCCGAACCCCGACACCGAGGCGTACACGACATCCGATCGGCGGGCACGGACTTCGTCGAAACCGAGCCCGAGCCTCGCCATCGCTCCGGCCTTCGAGTTCTCGGCGAAGACATCGAATCGCTCGGCGAGCCCCAGCACGATCTCGATCCCAGACGGGTGCTTGAGGTCGACCGCGATCGAACCGTTTGCCGAGATTGTTGCGCAGGAACGTCGAGCCGACGTTCCGGCCGTACGGGTCGACGACGGCGGGAAAGCGCCCGGCGCCGCCTGGTCGCCGCCGGCGACCGATTCGACCTTCACCACCTCCGCGCCGAGCCGGCCCAGCAACTGCGTCGCGAACGGCAAGGCCTGCATCTGTTCGACGGCGAGGATGCGCACACCGTCGAGCGGTTTGCCAGCATCCGCCGCGCCCGCGTTGACGATGTCCCCCAGCTGCACGGCAACTCCTCGATCACATGAGGCCGACCCGATGTCATCCCCCTCGAATTGAATATATTATCAATGTTCGAGGCACCGGCACGTGCCGTGATATTCGGCATCGACATGGGGATGGATCGCGTGAGCACGACCACAATCAACTGGGACCCGTTCGACGAGGACATCGACACCGACCCGTACGACATCTGGCGGGCGCTGCGCGACGACGCACCCGTCTACCACAACGAGCAGTACGACTTCTGGGCGCTCAGCCGCTACGCCGACGTCGAGTTCGCCCACCGCCAGCCGCTCGTTACAGCTCGGCGCACGGCACCGTGCTCGAGATGATGAGCGCCGACGCCGATGCAGACCGGGATGATGATCTTCCAGGACCCGCCGGAGCACTCGCACCTCCGCTCGCTCGTCAGTCGGGCGTTCACCCCCCGCCGGGTGGCCGACCTCGAGGCCCGGATCCGCGAGTACTGCCGCGAGCTGCTCGACGTCGTGGGAACCGGGCACCTCGTTCGACTACGTCCAGCAGTTCGGGGCCCTGCTCCCGGCGATGGTCATCGCCGAGTTGCTCTCGGTACCCGAGCGACCGGCCGGAGATCCGGACCACCATCGACACGGCGTTCCACATCGAGCCGGGCGTCGGCATGATCAACGACACCTCGATCATGGCGTTCGCCAAGCTCTACGAGTACCTCGACCGAACTGGTGACGGAGCGCGCCGAGGCGCCGGGCGACGACATGCTGTCGGCGTCGACGCTGGCCGAGATCGACGACGAGGACGGGCCGCGCCGCCTCACGATCGCCGAGGCGACGGACTTCACCGTGCTGCTGATCTCCGCCGGCACCGAGACCGTCGGCAAACTGCTCGGCTGGGGAGCACTCCTGCTCGGCGAGCAGCCCGACAGCAGCCGACCTCGCGCGACCACCCGGATGCCGTGCCGCGGGCATCGAGGAGCTGCTGCGCTTCGAGGCGCCCTCGCCCGTGCAGGGACGTTGGACGAACGACGACGTCAGCCTCCACGGCGTCACGATTCCCGCCGGGTCGAAGGTGCTCCTGCTCACCGGGTCGGCCGGCCGCGACGAGCGCAAGTACGACGACGCCGACCGGTTCGACGTCACGCCGCAGTTCGACCACCACGTGCGTTCGGATTCGGCATCCACTTCTGCCTCGGCGCCGCGCTCGCCCGTCTCGAGGGCCGAGTCGCGATCGAGGAGACCCTCGCCCACACGGCGGAATTCAGCTCGGACCGGAGCAGGCCGTCCAGTGCACACGAGCACGGTTCGCGGTTGGTCGAGCCTCCCGGTCGCCGTGACGACCCTGCGGCCCAGACGCTCTGTGCGGTCAGAGGACGAACGTGCGATCGACGAGCGTGTGGAAGTCGTCGAGCGAAGGCGCTCGGGCGATCGGGATCGTCCGACATGGCTCGATCGGGTCGACCGCCTGGAAGGCCGGGGCGAGCCCGACTCAGCAGACGGGCGAGCACCCATCGGTGCGCCGCTGCAGAACTGCCTCGGCCTGCCCCCGCGCGAAAAGGTCGCTCTGCAACCGACATCGACTCGTCGTAGTTGCCGATCATCCCCGCATCGGCGGCGATCGGCGCTGCAGCACGCTGGGCTGGAGAAGCGAAGGTACAGCCGGCCGAAGTGGCGATGCTCGCGGAAGAAGCCGACCTCGAAGTCGACGAGCTCGTGCAGGATCTCGCTGCAGGCGTTTCCTCGACCGGACGACACCTTGGTCGATCCCGGCATGAACTCCTCGCCGCGGCGCACGAAGATCTGCCGAACAGGTCGTCCTTGCTGTCGAAGAACGAGTACACCGATCCGACCGAGAACTCAGCGAGGTCGGCGATCTCCGGAGGGTGGTGTCGTGGAAGCCCTTCTGACCGAACATGTCCTCGGCGGAGTCGAGCAGTTCTCCGGCTCAGATCATGATGTTGCGTGCGGCGCTGTTCACGCCGGCTCGCCGCTCGCGAACTCACGCTCGTCGGTGTGGAAGCGGTGGGCTCGGCGTTGCGTCTCGTCGTCCAGGGGGCGCCGACCGGCGTGCCCGCACGTTAGCGGTCGGCGGCTGCATCGATTCGAAACTCGGGTTCGTTTCCACGTCCGCTCAGCCCGATCGCAGTCCGGGCGCCTTGGTCCTGAACACGTCCGTCGCGAGGCGGTGGCCGACCGTGGTGATTTCCCAGCACGTCCCGCCGTTGCCGATCGTCGGTCCGTACGTCCAGCCGTTCATGAGGACGATCGTCTCGCCGACGACGCGGATGATCTGACCGGTCACGTGGGCGGCCTTGTCGCTCGCGAGCCAGGCGACGACCGGCGAACCCGAGCGACGGATCCATGCGGATCCCACTCGGTGAACTCGTCGGGCTCCTTGGCCTCGATGCCGGCGCCGGGGATCGAGCGCCGCCATGCGGGTGGCCCCGGCCGGGCCGATGCAGTTCACGGTGACGCCCAGCGGGAACAGTCTCGAGGCTCACCGTCAGGGTGAAGGCGGCGATGCCGGCCTTGGCCGCCGTGTAGTTGGCCTGCCCGAAGTTGCCGACGAGCCCGGCGCCCGAGGTGGTGTTGATGACGCGGCCGGCGAGACGTCCTCGCCGGCCTTGAACGGCTCTGCCAGTGCTTGACGGCGTGGTGCGTCGGGGCGAACGTGCCCTTCAGGTGCACCGCGATGACCGAGTCCCAGTCCTGCCTCGGTCATCGTTCCAGATGGTGGCGTCGCGGGCGATGCCGGCGTTGTTGACGAGGATGTCGAGCCGGCCGAACTCCTCGACGGCCTGGTGGATCATGCGCCCCGCGCCCTCGAAGTCGGTGACGTTCTCGTAGTTCGGCGCGGCCTCGCCGCCCCGCTCGCGGATGAGATCGACCGTGAGATCGGCGTCCCGACCGGTGCCCTCACCGTCGAGCGACGCGCCGAGGTCGTTGACCAGGACCTTGGCGCCCTCCTTGGCCAGCTCCAGCGCGTGGCCCCGGCCGATGCCGTGCCCCGCGCCGGTCACGATCGCCACCTTGCCGTCGAGCAGCCCCATGTCGTCCCCTTCGTCGGGCCGTGCACCCGGTTCGTATTCTTGAACTGTCGTTCATTCCAATGTAGCCGTGCTCGCCAGGTTCGGGTCAGCCGGACCAAACGCACAGCACACCGCCAAGTCGTCGATCTCGGACTCACCGAGCCCGAGCACCGCGGCCAACGTCGACCGGGTGTGCTCGCCGGCCTCCGGTGCACGCCCCGCGCCGGAGCCACGCGGCCGTCGAACCGGGCGGGAAACGGCATCGGTTCTACCCCGAGGTCCGCCTCGCTCAGCCACGGGAGGCGGGCGGTGAACTGCGGGTCGGCCGGCAACGACTTCGACGTGTTGACAGGAGCGATCGGCAGGTCGTGCTCGAGACCGAGCTCGATCCATTCGGCCGACGTCCACGGTTCGCGAAGATCTCGGGCAAGGCGTCGCGCAGCTCGTCGTTGCCACCGCGTGATCGGCGATCGATTCGCCCGGGCAATCGTTCGAAGAGGTCCGACCGACCGACCGCGTCACAGAACTTCTGCCAGAAATGGCGCTCGGACGCCATGAAGATCACCCGGAGCGTTACGCGGGCGTCGTAGATCTGATAGCGCACGCTGCCGACCATGCCGGCAACGCCGGGCGGTCGGCGCTCGCCGCCGTCGGAGGCATTTCCGGTCACCTCCGAGGCAGGCCGCTCGTACGCACGCTCGGTCTCGATCCGCAGACCAGTCGAACGCGGCGGCAGCGTCGAACTGCACGACCTCGATGTCGGTGCCGTCGCCGGCTCCCGAGGAGCCGGCAATCACCGCGGCGAGGATGGCGACCACGCCGTAGAGCGGTCCCGCACTGATCCCGATCGAGGTGTGCACGGGAAGTGACGGACGACCCAGGTCGTCGCGATCGGGATCAACGATCCCGGCCCAGGTGTCGTAGGCGATTCCATGACTCGGCAGGTCGCGATACGGACCGGTCGACCCGTAGCCGGAGATCGTGCAGAACACGAGGCCCGGGTTCTGGCCGCGGAGCACATCGGGGCCGAGACCGCGTCGTTCGAGGCCACCCGGCCGCATCGCCTCGACGACCACATCGACGTCGCGGGCCAAGTCCAGGAACACCTGGCGTGCGGCTTCGGTCCGCAGGTCGAGGGTGACCGACCGCTTCCCACGTGACACGTCGAGGAAGAGCAGCGACGTCCCCTCCACGATCGGCCACGTCATCTTGCGCCCGTAGTCACCCCCTGGCGGTTCCACCTTGATGACCTCCGCGCCGAGATCCGCCAGCGGGGTCGAATGGCGCCGGGACCGAGCATCGAGCACTCCAGCACTCCGCAGCCCGGCGAGTGGCGCAGTCGGCTCACCACCCGGTCACCGTACGAGATCGACGACACCTGGTTCAAGTGGCGAATGCACTGTTCCGTTAGATTGAATCCATGTTCGAAAGCCAATTCGACGCTGAGGCACTCACCACGATTCGTTTCGAAGTCGCCGACGGCGTCGCGACGGTCACGCTCGATCGACCCGATCAACACAACACGTTCACGGCGGTCATGGCGGACGAATTGTCGGCCGTGTGGCGCTACGTGCGGAGGCGCTGACGATGTGCGATCCGCGGTGCTGACGGGGGCGGAAGACCGTCACTGTACCGGGATCGACCGAGCGGAAATCCCGTCGGACGGCGCGCCCTTCGACGCACTCACGTACGACGACCCCGGTCAGCTGCTCGGCCCACGTTCCAACCAGTGCTGGAAGCCGGTGATTGCCAGGACCCGTGAACGGCATGGCCTGTGGCGGGGCTTTCTACCTGCTCGGCGAATCGGATTCCATCATCGCCGCCGATCACGCCACGTTCTTCGACCCCCATGTCACGTTCGGCATGGCCGCCGTCTACGAGCCGACGTTGATGCTCCGAGAATGCCGTTCGGCGAACTCGCACGGCTCACGCTGCTCGGTGCGCACCGGCGCCATATGAGCGCAACGGGCGTTCGAGATCGGTCTCGTCAGCGAGGTCGTACCCTCGTTGACCTGCTCGCCACGGCCACCGGAGTCACCCGGGAATCACGTCACAGCCACCTGTCGCGGTGCAGACATCGGTCCGCACTCTCGGCGGCGGCGCCGAACTGAGCCGACAGCAGATGCTCGGAGTGAGCAACGCCTTGTCTCGCGATCGAACAACACCGGACGCCCTCGCCGCGGGACAGGTGGTCTTCAACAGCGGGACCCGCATCACCCCACGCGTCCGCTGACGACAGTGTTCGCCGATGGTTGTTGTCGGCTGTCGCGCGACATCGTCAACCCACGTCCAAGCTGGGCCAGGCGGCCGCCTCACACGACCTCGGTACGGAGCCGGGTCAGGCGGCTCGACGCGATCCTCCAGCGGCCGTCGTCCGACTTCACATAGGTGTCGTGATAGTGGCCGAAGCCGTGCACCGACGAGATCGGCGCCGATTCCGGGAACCGCAAGCGATCCTCCATCGCCCAGATCCCGGTGGCGGCGATCGGCGAGGTGAGCTCGATCTCGGGCATGTGGCCGTGGTGGACGGTCTCCACGTCGGCCAGCGTCGGCAGCAACATGGCCAGGAACGCATCGAGGCCTTCGAACACCCCGGCGCCGTCGCCGCTCACGTCGATGACCACATCGGGCGTGAACAACTCCCGGAAGCCGTCCCAGTCCTTCGTGTCCATCAGGCGGAAGTACCGCGCCTTGAGCTGCCGGATCGCTTCGATGTCGTCACTCAGGGTCGGCATCGAACGCGACCTGACCGGTGGTCAAGGCCCCGACCGCGCCGCCGTCGACGAGCAGGTCGGTACCGGTGACGAACGCCGACGACGGCCCGACGAGGAACTCGGTGGCCGCGGCGATGTCGTCAGCTGTGCCGAGCCGGCCCGTGCCCGACCCGTCGACCATCGCCTGCATGAACGCCCCCGATCCGCCGGCGAGCTCGGCGAGCCCCATCGGTGTGGCGATCACGCCCGGGCTGATCGAGTTGAGGCGAGCGCCTCGCTCGCCCCACGCGACCGACTGCGCCTTGACGCGCACATGGTTCCCACGCTTGGCGAACGAGTAGGCGAGGCCGGGGTCGCCGGCGCGGATCGCCTCGATCGCCGGGAGCGACGCCAACTCGTCGGTCGGCGCCGTGGCGAGCGCCAGCAGCACGTCGGTTTCGATCGCCGGGCCCAGGTGGCCGGCCATCGAGGCGATGACGACGCCGGCCCCACCACGTGCGATGACCGGCGCGAACGCGTCGAGGACGTGGGCGGTGCCGACGAGGTCGACGGCGATGACGGCTTCCGCCGACGCGTGGACCGGTGACACGCCGGCGGTGTGGACCATCGCCAGGATCGGGCCGAGGTCGGCGGCGACGCGAGCCAGCTCGGCGACCGAGTCACCGTCCGACACGTCGACGCGCTGCGTCGTCACGACGTGACCGACCCCGGTGAGTGCGGCCGACACCTCGGCGAGCGCGCCCTCGTCGACGTCGGCGAGGACCAGATGGCGGCCCGGGGCGAGCCGATGGGCGATCGCCCGGCCCATTCCGCCGGTGCCCGTGATCACGACCACACCGGTCGGCTTGCCTCGACCGGTCACGTCACTCATGATTCCTCCTTGACCCGATTGTTGACATGGTTGCCGGTCGAGTCCGACCCACCACCATGATGATCTTGACATCAACGTCGATATGACGAACGCCTCGAGGGCGTCGACCGCCGGATGCGTTGACGTCAGTCTGAGGTGCCGGGCAGCTCGGCGGTGACGTCGGCGACGCGCTCGTCGAAGCTCAGCATCCCGCCGAGCGCGACGCTCTCGGCGAGCGGCTCCTCGTAGCTCCACGCGATGTCGGCGAACGTCACGCCGTCGACCACCGCCGTCCACCAACTGGCGTGACCCTTGTACGAGCACCAACTCGTCGATGGGCTCGGCGTCAGCAGATCCATCCGCACGTCGGCCTTGGCGACGTACAGCCGCGGAGCGAGCGCGGTCTCGAACACGACGAGCGTGTTCGTCGTGTCGACCAGGACCAGCCCGGCGGCCTCGACGACGAGGCGGCGGCGACGTGGGCATGCAGTCGACGCGGTGGTACGGATTCTTCGGGTAGCGCTGGTACGCGAGGTGGACGTCCTCCTCGTACCACGCGTCGACCCGGTCCCACGGCACCGCGACGTGGCCGGGCACCGCTGGCTCGGGGTCGGCCAGTTCGGCGGGCACGTCGTCGATCGGGAACGCGTACGACGTCGGCAGTCCCGGGCGGTGCACCAGCTGCGCCCGCTCGGTGTCGATCACCGTGCGTTCGCCGATGAGGGCCCGGATCCGACGGGGATACGGTTCGACGTACACGGCTCCCGGCGGCACGTCGGGGACGAAGCGACCTGCCGGCTCGGGGCTGAGCGGTCCGTGGCCGGTCGTGAGGCTCACAGCGCACTCCGGTAGTCGCCGGTGGTCGAGCCGCTGAATGCCCGCACCATCGCGTCGACGGTGAACGACGCCAGCAGGTCGCCGTCGAGGTCGTGGACCCGACACTCCGAATGCGTCATGCCGTCGGCGGCCGAGGTCGAGAGGTGGTGGTAGAGCATCCACTCGTCGGCCCGCACGTCGCGATGGAAGCTGATGTTGATCGCGTTGATGCCCGGTCGACAGCGTGACGTGGGCCTGCTGCTCACCGACACCGTCGTGGGCCCGCAACGCCGCACCGATCGACAGGTGCCCGGTGAACTGGGCGAGGAGGCCGGCATGGATGGCGGGGTCGTCCGGAACGTCGGCGAAACGCACCCACGCGTCGAGCACCGGCGGTCCGACCGGGGCGTGCGGATCGCCGGTGTAGGCCGCATCGACGATGCGCAGGTCACGACCGGTGACACCCATGTCGTGCGGCGGGGTGTCGTCCGGCGGCGGCACGTCCGGTGCCTCCACGGCGTGGTCGGATCACCTCGGCGGCGACGCTGTCGAGCAGGAGGATGCCCGCTGGCGCACACCCGGTCGTCCTGTTCCACGCGCGCCGACGACGGTCGAGAACGTCCGACCGTGCGAGAGCACGTCGAGGACGAACGTGAGCGGCGCCCGGGCGTCGGCGGCGCGGATCAGCACGATCGACGCCGACACGGCGCGGCGGCCGTCCGTCTCGCGCATCGCGGCGACGATCATCTGCCCGAGGATCTGGCTGCCCTCGACCACCGGTCGCCGCCAGTCGGCGCGGGGCACGCTGACGTACCGCCCGTCGCCGACCGAGCGCACGTCGATCATGTCGATGAGATCCGCGGCGTCACCCCAGTTCGGGAAGCGCACGAGCGGACCCTCAGGTCGGGATCGGCGACGGCAGGATCGGCGCTGTTGACCAGGCCGAGCCGGACGCGCTCGGGGTCGAAGGCGACGTGGCCGTCGAGTTCGCCGGCGCCCCGCGTCAACGCGTCACCGAGATCGTCGAGCAAGTCGACGCACACGTCGGCGACGGGGAACCAGAGCATCGGCGCACGGTCGGCGCCCTCGTCGCGGATCGCCGAGGTCGAATCGGCGACCAGCTGATCGTCGCGCCACGCCCGGGCGCGGTACGCGACACGCGGTCAACGCCATCGCTCGATCCTGTCAGTCCGGACCCACGACGTTCGAGCGAGTCGAGGTCGCGGATCGCGGCGCACGATCGCGTCGCCATGGCGAGGAACATCGCGTCGGCGGCAGTCGGATCGGTCGCCGGTGGCGAACGCGCAACCCATCGTGGTGATCATCGGGCCCTGGAGCTGGCCGAGCCGGTAGTCGTCGAAGCACTGGTCGGCGTCGTAGCCCGACACGCCGCGGGCGCAGAGCGCGGCGTGGTACTCGGCGACGAGTTCGCGCTCGGCCGCCCTCCGGTCGTCGACCGTCAGGCTCGTGCCGAGGAAGTAGGCGAGATCACGCGCCGGCGGCCCGACCGCGAGCGTCTGCCAGTCGACGGCGACCACGTCGGCGCCGTCCGGGTCGAACAGCAGGTTGTCGAGGCGGTAGTCGCCGTGCAGCACGGCGAACGGGTCCGGGCGGGCCTGGTGCCAGTCGCGTCATCACGTCGGCAGCCGCACGGAGTGTCGCGACGTCGGCCGCGTCGAGGTCGCGCGGCGAACCGCTCGACGAACGTGTCGGTCGCCGCGGCCACCACCGAGCCGAGGTACTCCGCACCGGCCGGCGTCGGGCGCGCCACGAACGGCAGATCGAAGATCGGACTCGTCGTTCCAGCGGCCGGCGTGGAGCGCGGCGAGGTTCGCCACGGCGAGGCGCGCCTGCTCGATCGTGCACCCCGCGGCTTGGACACCCGGGACGCGTGGCGACAGGTCGTCGAGCAGCAGCGTGAACGCCAGCGAGTCGTCGGTGATCGCCGCGTACCAGCACCGCGGGGTCGCGACGTCGACCGTCGACGCGATGTCGCGGTAGAACCCGACCTCGCTGCGATAGCCGTTGCGCACGCGTCGACGGGCGGCTCGCATCGCCGGCCGCGACCTTGGCGATCAACGTCAGCGGCCCGTCGGCGGTGTCGATCGAGAGCCGGTACGTGGCGCCGGTCTGGCCGGTGCCGATCCGCTCGGCCGCGACCGCCGACACGTGCCGGTCGAGCGCTCGCGACAACCAGGCGGCGGTCAGCTCCTCGGGTCCGTCAACGACGGGCGACCACGCATCTGCGGACGCCGAATTCGGTTCGCCGGTCACGGCCGGGCGCGCAACGAAGCGACGACGACGGCACCGAGCTCGCCGGTCTCGTTGACGAGGTCGACCCGGGCGACATCACCTTCGACCGTCGCCTGGGCGAACGCCGACGTGCGCCGGAAGCCGCGCAGGTAGCGGATCCCGAGCGACGCGATCTCACGATCGGGCTGCGCGTCGAACACCGCTTCTTCCGCGCACAGCGCGAGCAAGCCCCCCTGCAGACGCGCCGGTCGCGTTGATGTTGTCGAGCCGGTACGGCAACTCCGCCCGACCATCACCGAGGCGACGCACACCGGCGCGCGCCGCGAAGGGAGCGGACAGTCGACCGGGCTCCACCTCCGTCGACACCAGGTCGAAGCCGTTCGGCACGATGTGGTCGGGATTGGGCGAGGCCATGAACCCGGCGTGCCCGAAGCCGACCCGGACGCCTGCCGCGGACGTGATGTCGAAGCCCATCACGACGATGCGCCGACCGGCCCGCACCACGCTCGAGCGCACGCGGATCCCATCGCCCGGCCGGAAACCCTCGCCGGACGGCGATCGTGACGAGGTGGAGATCGAGATCGAGCGTGACGCAGATCGACGGAGCGAACTTGCTGTTGGCGAACTTGCCGGCGACGATGTCGGCGTACGTCGCGAGCACCGACGCGCGCACCACATCGGTACCGGGCACGAACATCTCCGGCACGGTCTCGCCGATGCCGACGAGACCGTCACCGTCGAGATCGGTGAGCAGGGCGAGGTCGCGGATCGACCCGCCGTGCTCGCTGAGGTACGTGCTCACATCGGGAACCGCCTGGTCGACGGCCCGTTCGGTGGCCACGTGGTGCAGAGCCGAACGCGCTCAGCCGGCCTGCGGCTCGGCGAACACCTTGGTCTGCAGGAACTCCTCGAACCCGGCGACCGCGTTCTCGCGGCCGATGCCCGACTGCTTGTAGCCGCCGAACGGGGCATCCGGCGCGTGCCACAGGCCGCCGTTGACGCTCATCGTGCCCGTGCGCACCCGGCGGGCGACGGCGAGCGCACGCTCGCGATCGGCGGCCATCACGCGCGCCCGACAACCCGTACTTCGAGTTGTTGGCGAAGCGCACCGCATCGTCGTCGCCGTCGTGCGGGAAGATCACGAGCACCGGGCCGAACACCTCGTCCTGGACGATCTCGCTGTTCTCGTCGGCGCCGATGATCATCGTCGGCTTGAAGAAGAAGCCCTTCTCGTGGTCGGTGGCCGTGCCGCCGGTGACGACCGTCGCGCCGTCGGCGACCGCGCGGTCGACCATGCCCTGCACCTTCTCGCGCTGCTTGGCGTTGATCAGCGGTCCGAGGTAGTTGGCCGGATCGCTCGGGTCGCCGACGTTGAGGCCTTCCATCATCCCCTTGGCCATCGCGACCGCGTCGTCGAACTTGTGCACGCGGCACGGCGAGGCGCGACAGGATGGCGCAGCCCTGGCCGGCGTGCGAGCACGTGGCCATCGCGGCCATCATCACGCCGAAGTCGACCGACTCGTCGTCGAGCACGAGGCACGCCGACTTGCCGCCGAGCTCGAGGAACGTCTTCTTCAGCGTGTCGCTGGCGGCGGCCGTGATCGCCTTGCCGACCGGCGTCGAGCCGGTGAACGTGATCATGTCGACGTCCGGGTCGGTGGTCATCACCACGCCGGTCTCGACCTTGCTCGACGTGAGCACGCTGACGACGCCGGCGGGGATGTCGGTGTTCTCGGCGATCAGCTTGCCGAGGGCGAGCGTGATCAGCGGCGTGTCGGGAGCACCCTTGAGCACGACCGTGCAGCCGGCGGCGAGCGCCGGGGCGAGCTTGGCCAGGTTGAGCTGCGTCGGGTAGTTGTACGCCGAGATCGCGCTGACGACGCCGTACGGCTCGCGCTCGATCCACCGGCGGTGCTGGCTGCCGTACGCCTCGATGCAGCCGAGGTCGGTCGATCGGCTCGTACTTCTCGGCGAGATCGGCGTAGTAGTCGAGGATCTCGATCGGGCCCTCGAGCGCCGGCGCCGGTCGTCATGCCGACGGGGCACGCCGACCTCGGCGATGGTCAGCGTGCGCAGGTCCTCGAGGTTGTCGCGCATCGCGGCGGCGAGCTGGCGCAGGCACGTGGCGCGGAACTTGGCGTCGGTCGACCAGGTCGTCTCGTCGAACGCGCGGCGGGCCGCGGCGATCGCCCGCTCGACGTCGGCGACCGATGCATCGGCGGCTTCGGCGATGACCTCCTCGGTCGCCGGGTTGATCGACGCGAACGTGGCGCCGCCCTCGGCGGGCACCAGCTCGCCGTCGATCAACAGGTTCGGTTCGTACCACAGCCCCATGAGTGTTCCCCTCTTCGCAATCGCTCGAAACCGACACCGATCAGCGACGGATGTCGACGCCGATTCATCTTCGCGTAGGTTTCACGTCGCAGTGAAATTATCATTCTCATCGGGGTGCAACGAGATTTCCACCTGCGTCGACCCCCGCTCGACCCACACCGTGAGACGGACGCGAGACGGAGGAGCGCATGGATTTCGAACTCGACGACGACCAGCGCGAGCTGCAGGACACCGTGCGCGGCATCGTCGACAAGGAGTGCTCGCCGTCGTTCGTCCGCTCGGTGATCGACGACGGCGTCGACCCCGCCGGCTGGTGGGACACGATGGTCGAGCTCTACTGGCCGGCGCTGGCGATCGCCGAGGAGCACGGCGGTCTCGGGCATGAGCTGGATCGAGCTGGCGATCCTGCTCGAGGAGCTCGGACGGGCCAACGACCCGTCGCCGTTCGTCGCCACGACCACGCAGTTCGCCCCGGTCGATCGCCGCACTGCGGCGACGCCGAGCAGCAGGCGCGCGTGGCTCGGCGGCGTCGCCGCCGGCTCGATCACCGGTGCACTCGCCCTCGGTGCCGACACCGTCACCGCCGTCGCCGACCGACGACGGATGGCGGCTCGACGGCGTCGGTCCGCCACGTCGTCGACGGTGATCGTGCCGACGAGATCGCGGTCGTCGCGACCGTCGACGGCGAGCCGGCGCGTGTTCGTCGTCGAGCGCACGACGCCGGGCCTCGACCGCCGAGCGGACGCCGGCGTTCGACCTGCTCGTGCACATCGCCGACCTCACGCTCGCCGGCGTCGAGGTCGCGGCCGACCGGCGTCTCGACGGCGCCGACGTCGCCGGCGGCGTCGAGCGCGCCGTCGCCGAAGCGACGCTCGGCTGGGCGATCCCGACCGTCGGCGCGTGCCAGCGGATCCTCGACATGACCGTCGACTACGTCAAGGAACGCCACCAGTTCGGTGTGCCGATCGGCTCGTTCCAGGCCGTCAAGCACAAGGCGGTCGACATGTACGTCGCCATCGAACGGGCCCGGGCCGTCTGCCAGTACGCGGCGCTCGTCCTCGCCGAGGACGATCCCGCGATGGCGCACCGCGGTGTCGATGGCCAAGGCCGCGGCCGGTGACTGCCAGAAGATCGCCATCCGCAACGGCATCCAGCTGTTCGGCGGCATCGGCTTCACGTGGGAGAACGATCTCCAGATCAGCGTGCGGCGGGCCAAGCTCGGCGAGGTGATGTTCGGCAGCGCCGCCGAACATCGTCGCCGCATCGCGAAGGAGGCGTTGGCGTCATGAAGCTCACCTTCCCACCCGAGGTCGAAGCCGTCCGCGCCGAGTTCGCGGCGTGGCTCGACGAGCACCTCCCGCCGGCCGACACGACGTTCCCGCGGGCGCACGTCGTCGGCCGACGTCCCGCCGTGGGCCCGCGACGTTCCAGGCGGCGATGTTCGACGCCGGCTGGCTGCTGCCCGGCCAGCCCCCCGAGTTCGGCGGCCGCAACGCTCCCCTGCTCGAGCAGTTCGTCATCCAG
The DNA here is from genome assembly GCA_963801795.1 of Ilumatobacteraceae bacterium. Classification (GTDB taxonomy): domain Bacteria; phylum Actinomycetota; class Acidimicrobiia; order Acidimicrobiales; family Ilumatobacteraceae; genus Sva-07. The sequence goes on along the minus strand of CAWDFZ010000006.1, from coordinate 202,835 downwards.
GACGAGCTGATGCGCCGCCGCATCTACCACAGCTTCAACCCGCAGGGCCTCGGCATCATCGCCCCGTCGATCCTCATGTTCGGCACGCCCGAGCAGAAGCAGCGCTGGGCGGTGCCGCTCCTGCGCGCCGAGATCACCGCCGCGCTCGGCATGAGCGAACCGAACGCCGGCAGCGACCTCGCCGGGCTGCGCACCCGCGCCGTGCTCGACGGCGACGAGTTCGTCGTCAACGGTCAGAAGGTGTGGACGTCGGGCGCCCACGACGCCGACATCATCTTCACCTTCGTCCGCACCGACCCCGACGCACCGAAGCACAAGGGCCTCAGCGCGCTCGTCATCCCGACCGACACCCCCGGCGTCACGCGCCGGCCGTTCGGTTCGATCACGAGCCACGACGACCTCGACTTCAACGAGGTGTTCTTCGACGACGTCCGCGTGCCGGTCGCCAACCTCGTCGGCGAACTCAACCAGGGGTGGCGGGTCGCCACCGGCGCGCTCGGCGAGGAGCGGGCGATGCTCTGGCTGAGCCAGTACGAGCGGCTCGAGGACGCCATCGGTCAACTTCGCCGACCAGGTCCGCGGCACCCCGATCGCCGACGACCCGCTGACGCAGGACTGGTACGGCAAGCTGCTGATCGACGCGATGGCGCTGCGCCTGCTCGGCTACCGCACCGTCGCCGAGTCGGCCAGGGGCAAGCAGACGGCGCTGCAGTCGATCCTCAAACTGCTGGGATCGGAGGCCGCCCAGGCCGCCGCGCTGAACGCGCTCGAGACGCTCGGGCCCGACGTCGTGCTCGACCGCGACCGGCCGAGCACGCCGCACAACCCGTGGCACCTCGACGTCTACACCGAGTCGTGGTTCAACCGGTACGTCCGCTCGTTCGCCATGACGATCGCCGGCGGCACGTCGGAGATCCAGCGCAACATCATCGGCGAGCACGTGCTCGGCCTGCCGCGATGAGCGACGAGACGACGACGCGGCCGTCGCCGCACCCGACAGCTATCCGGCCCGCGTCCGCGCGTACGCGGCGAGCGATCCCGACGCGGTCGTCGTCCGCCACGTCGCGCCCGACGGCGCCGAGACGTCGCTGACCTGGCGCGAGCTCGACCGTCGCTCCGATGCGCTGGCGCGCGCGCTGCGCGAGCAGGGCGCTCGGCTTCGGCGACCGGCTCGGCATGGCCATGCCGAACTCGCTGCACCTCGTGCTCGCGATCGGTCGCCGCCTGGAAGCTCGGCGCGATCCCGGTGCCCGGTGCGGTGGGACCTCCCCGACTGGGAGCGCGACCGGCTGCGCGAGACCGTCGACGCCGCGGTGTACCTCGACGAGTCGGACATCGCGTCGATCGACCGGTGGATCGACGACGCGGATCGGCCGACGAGCGATCGAGCGATCTGCCCGACGATCTGCCCGACGTCGTGTCGCCGTCGCTGATGGGGATCTGCAGCAGCGGGTCGACCGGGATGCCGAAGGTCATCGTGATCAACCGGCCCGCGGTGTACCACGACGTGTTCAGCACGCCGATGATCGCGATGTGGGGCCCGGTGCCGCACGCCGCAGACGATCCTCGTCGTCGCGCCGATGTACCACTCGACCGGCTTCACCACGCTGAACAACATGCTCGGCGGCGACCACCTGGTGATCATGCAGAAGTTCGACGCGGCGCTGATCGTCGACGTCATCGAACGCCATCGCGTCACCACGTTCACGGCGACGCCGACGATGTTGAAGCGGATCTCCGACCTGCCCGACATCGACGAGCGCGACCTGTCGAGCATCGAGTGGATCCTGCAGGGCGCGGCGCCGATGCCGCCGAGCCTCGTCGAGCGGTGGATCGAGCTGATCGGTGCCGAACGGATCCTGATGGCGTACGGCATGACCGAGGCGCTCGGGATCACGGCGCTGCGCGGCGACGAGTGGCTCGAACACCGTGGCAGCGTCGGCGCTGCCGCTGCGCGGCACCGAGGTCAGCATCCTCGGGCCGGACGGCACCGCGCTCCCGACCGGCGAGGTCGGCGACATCTACATGCAGGCGCCGGCGTACGGCGGGTCGACCTACCTCGGCGCCGGGGCGCTCGACGTCACCGCCGCCGGGCTCGCCACCGTCGGCGACATGGGCCACGTCGACGACGACGGCTACCTGTACCTCGCCGACCGGCGCGTCGACCTGATCATCAGCGGCGGCGCCAACGTGTTCCCGGCCGAGGTCGAGGCCGCGCTGATCGACCATCCGGCGGTCGCCGACGTCGTCGTGATCGGGCTGCGCGACCCCGAGTGGGGTCAGCGTGTCCACGCGATCATCGAGGTCAAGGACGGACGTCGCTCCGCCGTCCGCTCGACGACGTGATCGCCTTCGCCAAGTCGCGCCTCGCCGCGTACAAGGTGCCCAAGTCCGTCGAGATCGTCGACGACGATCCCCCGCAGCGCGGCCACGAAGGTCAACCGCGGCGCCCTCGTCGCCGAACGCGAGTCGTGAACGTCGAAGCGCTGTTCGTTCCCGACGGCGATCACACCTTCGTGCCGACGACCGGCGCCGTCGGGCCGTGGAGCCGCGACGTCCTGCACGGCGCGGCGGTCGCCGCGCTGTTCGCCGGCCGGCTCACGCCGACCGACCGGCTGCTCGGTCGCCTCACCGTCGAGTTGCTGGCGCCGGTCCCGTTCGCGCCCCTGCAGCTCGACGTCAGCACGTCCGAAGGCGGCCGACGCGTGCAGCGGCAGCGGGCGACGCTGAGCGCCGCGGGGCGCGTCGTCGCGGCCGCCCAGTCGGTCACCGTGCTCCGGGCCGACCTCGACCTGCCGGCCGCGCGCCACGGCGCAACCCGACCCGTTCGCTGCGGTCCCGGCGCCCGCCTTGACCGCCGCCGATCCGGCGCTCGCCGACGTGATCGGCTGGGAGAACTTCCACAGCACCGCCGTCGCGACCCGGCACCTCCGCTCGCCGGATGCGCCCGGCGGTACCCATCAGTGGATCGCGTTGACCGTGCCCGTCGTCGCCGGCACCCCGATCCAGGGCACCGAGATCGCCGCGGCCGCGGCCGACTTCGCGTCCGAGGCCGTGCATCGCCGACTGCCGTTCACCGAGTGGTCGTTCATGAACGCCGACCTCACCGTGCACCTGACGCGGGCGCCGATCGGTGGCTGGGTCGGGATCGGCACGGCGGCGGTCGTCGACGCGGCGGGTGGCGGGATCGCGTCGACCCAGCTGTTCGACGCGGCCGGCCGGGTCGGTCAGTCGGCGTCGACGCTCGTCGTCGAGCGACGCGCCGTCCAAGAGCGTCCCGGCGAACAACGCGTGGGGCAGGCGCCGGGCTAGTCTGCTCACACCATTGCTGGGCGACTGCTCAGCAAATTTCCAACGAAACAACGAGGGGCGCGATGAGCGACTGGACGACGATCGACTACTTCACCGACCCATCGCTGGTCGGCGACCCGTATCCGTATCTCGACGAGCTCCGTTCCGAGTGTCCGGTCCTGCACCTCCCCCACCTCGGCGTCGTGGCGGTGACCGGCTACGACGAGGCGTCGGAGATCTACCGCGACCCCGACACGTTCTCGTCGTGCAACTCGGTGATCGGCCCGTACGCCACGTTCCCCGTGCCGCTCGAGGGTGACGACATCAGCGACATCGTCGCCGAGTACCGCACGACGTTGCCGATGCACGAGCACATGGTCACGATGGACCCGCCCGACCACACCCGCGAGCGCTCGCTCATCATGCGGCTGCTCACGCCGCGGCGGCTGCAGGACAACGAGGCGTTCATGTGGGGCCTCGCCGACCGGCAGCTCGACGAGTTCGTCGCCGACGGTCGCTGCGAGTTCATCAGCGCCTACGCCCAGCCGTTCGCGATGCTGGCCGTCGCCGACGTGCTCGGTGTTCCCGAGGAGGACCATCAGCGGTTCCGCGAGGGCTTCGGGCTCACCCACACCGTCGGTGAGGTCGGCGCCGGTGCCGACGGCAGCCCCGACCGAGAACCCGCTGTCGTGGCTCGACGACACGTTCGCCGCCTACATCGAGGACCGCCGCGCCGACGCCACGCGAGGACGTCCTCACCCGGCTGGCGGTGGCGAACTATCCGGACGACACCGTCCCGGAGGTCACCTCGGTCGTCCGTACGGCCACGTTCCTGTTCGCCGCCGGCCAGGAGACCACCGCCCGCCTGCTCGCCGGTGCGCTGATGTACCTCGCCGAGCACCCCGCGGTGCAGGACGAGCTCCGCGCCGACCGCGAGCAAGATCCCCGCGTTCCTCGAGGAGATGCTGCGCATGGAGAGCCCGGTGAAGACCGACTTCCGGCTCACCCGCCGTTCCACCACCGTCGGCGGTGTCGACATCGCCGCGGGCACGCCGGTGATGCTGCTCAACGGTGCCGCCAATCGCGACCCGCGGCGCTTCGAGTGCCCCGCCGAGTTCCGCATCGACCGCGAGAACGTGCAGGGCCACATCGCCTTCGGACGTGGCGCCCACTCGTGCCCCGGCGGCCCGCTCGCCCGCGTCGAGGGCCGCGTGAGCCTCGAGCGGATCCTCGACCGCATGCACAACATCCGGTTGTCCGAGGAGCACCACGGTCCGGCCGGACGCTCGTCGCTTCGAGTACGAGCCGACGTGGATCCTCCGTGGTCTCACGTCCGTCCATCTCGAGTTCGACGCCGGTCGAGGCGTCACGGTGAGCCGCGTCGCCGTCGTCACCGGCGGTGCGTCGGGCATCGGTCTCGGTGTCGCCAAGCGGTTCGCCGCCGACGGGCACCGGGTGGCGATCTTCGACCGCAACGGTGCGGCCGCGAGCGCGGCGGCCGAGGAGATCACGGCCGCCGGCGGCACCGCGATCGCCGTCGAGGTCGACGTGGCCGACTGGGCGTCGGTCGATGCTGGATTCGACGCGCGTGCGCGCCGAGCTCGGCCCGGTCGAGATCCTCGTGACGAGCGCCGGGGTCGAGTCGTTCGACGCGTTGGCCGACATCACGCCGGAGATCTGGAACCGGATCATCGCGGTCAACCTCACCGGCACGTTCACCTGCGTGCAGAACGCCGTGCCCGACATGGTCGCGCCGGCTGGGGCCGCATCGTCACGATCTCGTCGTCGAGCGCGCAGTCGGGCGCGCCGAGCATGACCCACTACGCGGCGTCGAAGGGCGGCGTGATCGGCCTGACGAAGGCCCTCGCCGTGGAGCTCGCCCGCAGTGGCATCACCGTCAACACGATCCCGCCGAGCCTCGTCGACACGCCGATGGCCCGCCACGCGCCGCCCGAGCACTTCCCCGGCGTCGACATCGTCGGCCCGATGGTTCCGCTCGGCCGGGCCGGCACGCCCGACGACATCGCCGGCGCCTGTTCGTTCCTCTGCTCCGACGACGGCAGCTACATCACCGGTCAGGTCATCGGCGTCAACGGCGGCATGTACATCTGACGGCGCCACCCGGCGCGCGCCCGGACCCGACCCCCTGGCGCGCGGTCACTCGGCGGCGAAGGCGGGGAGCACTTCGTGCTCGAACAGCTTCAGGCTCTGCCACGCGAGTTCGGGCGGGATGCCGCCGCACATCGGGTGGAAGATCTGGAACGGGAACGGCGCGGCCTTCATCTCGACGATGAACTCGTCGGGCGTGACGATCTTGTGCGTGCCGCGGGCGCGGAGTTCGTCGACGTCGGCGGCGACGTGGAACGGGGCGTGCGCGTTCGACTCCTGCTGCCACGCGCCGTAGGCATTCGTCTCGTGGAGGAAGTACGGGCCGAGCTGCTCCCAGCCGCGCTCGACGTCGTCGAACAGCGCCAGCGATGTAGTTCTCGCCGACGATCGACTCGCCGGGGTCGGCGCCGCCGAGCTGCTGCACCTCGTCGCGATAGAACTCCCACACCTCGGCCGACACCGGGATGAACCCGGCACCGAGCCGCGCCGCCCGGCGGGCCGCCACCTCGCTGCTGCCGCCGAGCATCAGGCCCGGGCCCGCCCGCGCGATCGGGCGCCGGCGTCACCCGCACGGTGCGTCCCCGGATACTCGAACGGTTCGCCGGTGAACGCGGCCTGCAGCGTCTGCAGCGTCTCCTTCAGCCGCGCCGCCCGCTCCGACGACGGCACGCCGTACATCTCGAACTCGCTCGGCACGTACCCCGAACCGAGGACGAGGTCGACCCGGCCGCGGCTGATGTTGTCGAGCACGACGAGATCCTCGGCGAGCCGGATCGGGTCGTAGAACGACGTGATCAGCGCGGCCACCATGAAGCGGACGTTCGTCGTGCGGGCGGCCATCGCCGACAGCATCACGAGCGGGCTCGGCAGGTAGCCGTCGTCGGAGCCGTGGTGCTCGGACACGGCGACGGTCATGCAGCCGAGGCGATCGGCCCATTCGACCATCTCGAGCGCCGCCGCGTACCGGTCGGCCGTCGACACCCCGCCGAGGTCGGGATTGCGGAAATCGAAGCGCAGACCGAAGAACATGGTCGAACCGTACCGCCCGACTGGCGCTGGCTGGAAATGTGGTTCTCATCCATCCGCGTATGGCAATCTTGTACGGGCCCGGCATCGGTTGTCGTCGCCGGGTGTGACGAGGAGGTCGAGGGGATGAAGGAAGACACCGAGCGCAAGAGGGTCGTCGTCGTCGGCGCATCGACGGGTCTCGGACGATGCATCGGCATCGGCTTCGCCCAGCGCGGCGAGCAGGTCGACGCTGCTGGCGCGTCGGCTCGAGAAGATCCAGGAGGCGGCGCAGGAAGCCGGCAACGACGCCATCGCCATCCGCGTGCGACGTGATCGATCAGGAGGCGGCCAAGGCGGCGCTCGACGAGGCGGCCGCGGCGATGGGCGGCATCGACACGGTGATCTACGCCGCCGCGGTCGGGCCGATCGTCCGGGTGTCCGACGCGACCCCCGAGCAGTGGATCTCGACGTTCTCGACCAACGTCGTCGGCGCCAGCAACGTCAGCCAGGCGGCGCTCCCCCACCTCAAGAAGTCGGCCGGCAACGTGATCTACCTGTCGACCACCGGCGCGTCGTACACGCGCGCCGTGGGGCGGGCTCAGCGTCTACCAGGTGACCAAGGTGGCGCTCAACCGTCTCGCCGAGCACTGGCGGATCGAGCAGCCCGGCATCAACTTCACCGTCGTGACGATCGGCGAGTGCGGCGGCGGCGAGGGCGACGCGCAGTCCCACTTCAACGTCGACTGGGACCGGGAACTGATGGGGGCGTTCGCCGGCGACTGGTTCGCCCGCAACCTGCTGAGCGGATCGTTCATCGACGTCGAGCACCTCATCGACCAGCTCCACTCGCTCGTCACCGCCGGCCAGTCGATCCAGGTGCCGTCGATGGTGATCATCCCGCGGCCGCCGATCCCCGACGACACCACCGTCGCCGCCGACCGACTTCAGCGAGATGGAGAAGCATCTCACCTGAACACGTCTGGGTCGGATCGCCTGCGGACTCCGCATGCGATCCGACCCAGACACCGCGGTTCGCCAGGGGGTCGGGTCCGGGCGCGCGCCGGGTCAGGCGTCGGCGCGCTGGAGGATGACGGCGCTCGAGGGGGTGCCGCCGCCGGTGGCGACGACCGCCGTCTTGGCGTTCGGCCACCTGGCGGTCGCCGGCGTCGTCGCGGAGCTGGGTGACCGCCTCGTAGAAGAAGCCCATCCCGTGCGTGCGGCCCTCCGAGAGCTGGCCGCCGTGCGGGTTGAGCGGCAGCGCGCCGTCGAGGGCGATCGTGCGACCGCCGTCGATCCAGTCCTTGGCCTCGCCGAACTCGCAGAAGCCGAGCGCCTCGATCCACGTGACGCAGTTGAACGTGAACCCGTCGTACAGCAGGGCGACGTCGATGTCGTCGGGGGTCAGCGACGTGCGCGTCCAGAGGTGCGTCGACGGCCCGATCACCTGCGGCTCGTGGGTGACCGTGTCCTGGTCCCACGACAGCCGCTCGGTGATCTGCGTGCCGGCCGCCTCGATGCGGATCGCCGGATGCGGCAGGTCGCCGGCGACGTCGGCGGCGCTGACGATCACGGCCATCGCACCGTCGCACGGCACGTCGCAGTCGTAGAGCCCGAACGGCGTGGTGACCATCCGCGCGTCGAAGTAGTCGTCGAGCGTGAACGGCTCGCGGTAGATCGCGTTCGGGTTGCAGCCCGGCGTTGCGGCGGGCGTTGACGGCGACGTGGCCGAACAGCTCGCGGGTCGCGCCGTACCGCTGGAGGTACTGCGTGGCGTTCATGCCGATCCAGTTGGCGGCGCTCACCGCGCCGTACGGCATCCGCCACTGCTGGTCGCCGACGCGCCCGGCCGCCCATGCCCGCCGAGTTGGAGCGCACCGGCGGTCGTCTGCCACACCGTGCGGAAGCAGAGCACGTGCCGGCACAGCCCGTTGGCGACCGCCATCATCGCGTTGAGGACCGAGCCGCCCGGGCCCGGCACCTCGGGGCCGCCGCAGATCCACGTCGGCCGCAGCCGCAGCGCCTCCTCGAGCGCGGTGATGCCGCCCTCGCTGAAGCCGATCTCGTAGCCCATCCCGCCGGGATAGGTGGCGATGCCGTCGATGTCGTCGGGCGTCAGCCCGGCGTCGGCGATCGCCGCGAGGCTGGCGTCGACGGCGAGCGACAGCGGATTCGCGCATCAACCGGCGACCGATGGTCGGATCGGCCGATGCCGGAGATGACCGACTTGTGCTCGTAACGGTCGTCGGTGAGCGGGAGCCGCACGGTCGGCCGGGTCGGCTCGACCACCCGGTCGACCGGATCGGTCTCGCCGGTCAGCTCGAACAGCGGGATCCACACGTCGTCGACGTGCTCGAACAGCACCCGCACCTCGGCGCCGATCTGCACGTCGTCGGGCTCGCAGCTGACGATGTTCGTCGTCAGGTGGATCGACGGGTCGTCGGCGAGCGCGACGTTGGCGATCACGTACGGCGGGGCGAAGTCGGGCAGCCACTGCTGATGGTTGACCGTCAGCCCGATCACGGTGGCGAGCCCCGACATCACCCGCGGCGACGACGCCGAACTGCGACACGACGGGCAGATCGGCGACGGCGGGTGGACGAGTTCGTTGCACTCGTCGCAGCCCTGGATGCGCAGCTGGCCGTCCTCGCCCGAGGTCCAGAACCAGCCGTCCCACGGCAGCAGCCGGGGCAGCGGCCGTGTCGTCATGATCAGTACCGGCCGGTGAGGAAGTCGGCGGTGCCCTTCGCCGCGGGGTACGAGTTGGTGATCCCGCTGCTGAAGTAGCCCTGGTCGCTCGTCACCGTGATGCCGGTGATCGCCTTGGCGGCGTCGCTGCACAGGAACACGAGCGGGTAGGCCTGATCCTCGGGCGTCGAGGCCTCGACGCCGGTCTCCTCGCGGTAGTCGGACCCGAACCCGAGCCACATCTCCTTGTTGGCCTGCGCCAGCGGCGTGTCGGTCGGCCCGGGCATGATGGCGTTGATCCGAATGCCCTTCGCGAGCAGGGGATACGCCATCTTGGCGACGTAGAGGCAGACGGCGAGCTTGCTCTGGAAGTAGTCGGCCTTGCCGTTGTCGAGCGCCCACTGCGACGCCTCGTCCATGTCCTCGATGGCGAGGTACTCGCCGAGGATCTCCTGGTTGTCGTCGCGGGCCCACGCCGCACCGGCGGCCGACGAGATGAAGCCGATCGCGCTGCCCCGACCGAGCATTCCCGGCGTCGAGCATCCGGTTGATCATGTGGCGGTGGCCGAGGAAGTTGATCTTCTCGATGCCCGGGCGTGCCGTCGGCGACACCGGCGCACGAGAACAGCGCGTCGACACGTCCACCGCACTCGTCGACGGCCGCGTCGATCGACGCCTTGTCGGCCAGGTTGACCGTGATCGACGCCGGCGATCCCGTCGATGTCCATCGGGGCGAAGTCCATCGCCACGACCTCGGCACCGGCGTCGACGAGCAGGCGGGCGGCGGCGTTGCCCATGCCGGTGGCGGCACCGACGACCACGACGCGCTTGCCGTCGTAGCGGAACAGATCGAACAGGGACATGGTGGTACTCCTGCAGTGGTTGGATGAGTGATCGGTGATTGAGTGAACGGGATGACGGTGACCGTGGACGCTGCGATCAGTCGAGCACGACGGTGAGCTTGTCCCAGCCGCGCACGGTCGACGTGTGCGACCGCTCGGACCGGTCGTAGTCGATCGACCAGTCGGGGAAGCGCTTGAGGATCTCGTCGAGGGCGACGCGCCCCTCGAGACGGGCGAGCGCGGCGCCGAGGCAGAAGTGCAGGCCGTAGCCGAACGACAGGTGGTGGTCCATCTTGCGGTGGATGTCGAACTCCTCCGACGTCGGGCCCCACTTGCGTTCGTCGTGGTTCGCCGAGCCGTTGACGATGCACCATGGCGCTGCCCTCCGGCACCGTCTGGCCGTGGAGCTCGATGTCCTCGGCGACGTAGCGGGACTGGATCGGCGACGGCGCCTCGAACCGCAGCGATCTCCTCGATCGCGTTCGGGATCAGGTCGGGGTTGTCCCGCAGCTCGTGACGCTGATCGGGCCGCTCGGCGAGCGTGCGCACGGTGTGACCGATCAGCTTGGTGGTGGTCTCGTTGCCGGCACCGGCGAGCAGGTTGACGTAGCCGAGCACCTCGTCGCGGGTGAGGCGCCGGGTGACCCCGGTGTGGTCCTCGAACTCCGCCTGCACGAGTTGGGTCATCACGTCGTCGGACGGGTGTCTCCATCCGCCAGTCGAGGTACTCGCCGAACAGGTCCTGGGACCCTGAACCATTGAAGTCCCTGAACGCCTTGCTGTAGTCGTCGGCCGAGTCGAGGTGGAGGCCACTGTCGGTCTGAGTCGCGGATCGCCTGCTGGTTCTCCTCGGGGATGCCGAGCAGCATGCCGATCACCCGCATCGGCATCTTCGCCGCGAGCACCTCGACGATGTCGAACTCGCTCTGGCCCTCGAGCGCGTCGAGTTCGATCTGGCAGTAGCGGCGCACCTCCGGCTCGATGGCGTTCATCTTGCGCGGCGTGAACACGCGCGACATCAGCCCGCGGTAGGCGGTGTGGCTCGGCGGATCGTCGAAGATCACCATGCCGGGCGGCATCGTGATGTTGGCCTTGATGAGCTCGAGGATCGTGCCGTGGCTCGAGATCAGCCGGCCGTGATCCTTGAGCGCTGCCTCGACGTCGTCCCAGCGCGTGACGGCGCAGAAGTCGTGCTTCTCGTTGTAGTAGAGCGGCTGCTCGTCGCGCATCCGCTTCCACACGGGATACGGATCGGCGTCGATCTCGAAGTCGTACGGGTCGTAGTAGAGGTCGGCGGTCGCCGTGGACATGTCAGGAATCCTCCTCGATCGAGATGGCTTGGCGCGGGCACTGGCGGACGGCTTCCTCGACGCGGCCGCGCAGCGATTCGTCGGGGTGCTCCTGGAGCACGATCAGCTCGTCGTCGTCGGTGAGCTCGAACACCTCGGGAGCGACGCCCATGCACAGCGCATTGGCCTCGCATCGGTTCAGGTCGACGACGACGCGCATGAATTCCCCTCGGAGACTCGAACTTCCGGACGCGACCGGCAACGCCGATCGGTCCCCTTCGGTCGAGTGAGGATATCATGCTTGCGTCAAGTGAGAAGAACGTTTCCACCCGCGTGCGACCGGACCGAGATGGAGGGCCGATGGACCAGGCACAGATGAGCGACACGATCGAGATCGAACAGTTGCTGGCGAAGTACGCCGCGGGGATGACCCGCGACGACGTCGAGTCGGTGATGGAGGTGTTCACGGCCGACGGCTGGTACGCCGCGTTCGGCGAGAAGTACTCGCTCGCCGACTTCCCCCGCCTCGTCGCCGCGGCCCCGAAGGGTCTGTTCATGACCGGCACCCCGGCGCTCGAGTTCGACGGCGACGAGGCCTCCGGCATCCAGCCGATGTGCTTCGTCGGCCAGTCCGACCATCACCTGCGCATCGGGTACTGGACCGACACGTTCCGCCGCACCGAGGCAGGCTGGCGCCTCGTCACCCGCTCGGTCACGTTCCTGCGCAAGAGCGGCGCCCGCGACTCCGGCCGCGAACACGATCCCACGCGGCCGGCTCCGACCCCCGCGTCATGACATCGTTCAGCGACCTCCACGACCTGACCGGCAAGGTCGCGCTCGTCACGGGCGGCTCGCGCGGGATCGGCCGGGCGATCGTCGGGGCGCTGGCCGAGGCCGGCGCCGACGTCGTGGTCGCGTCCCGCAAGCTCGACGTCTGCGAGACCGTCGCCGCCGAGATCGCCGCCGCGACCGGCCGGCGCGCCGAGGCGATCGCGTTCCACGCCGGCCACTGGGACGACTGCGACGCGTTGCTGGCCACGACGCTCGAACGGTTCGGCCGGCTCGACGTGCTCGTCAACAATGCCGGCATGTCGCCGGTGTACGAGCGGCTCGACACGATCTCCGAAGATCTCTACGACAAGACGATGTCGGTCAACCTGAAGGGTCCGTTCCGGCTCGCCGTCGGCGCAGGCACGCACATGATCAACCACGACGGTGGGTCGATCATCAACATCGGCACGGCCGGCTCGCTGATCGCCAGCACCCGTGAACTGCCATACGCCTGCGCCAAGGCCGGCCTCAACGCGATGACGGTCGGGCTCGCCGAGGCGTTCGCCCCGAAGGTCCGCGTCAACGCCATCCTGCCCGGACCGTTCCGCACCTACGGCAGCGCCGGGTGGGCGCCGCCCGAGGGCGAGGACGTGCCGTTCGTGCCGCTGCGTCGCCTGGGCGATCCGGCGGAGATCGCGCCGCTCGCCGTCCACCTCGCCAGCGCTGCGTCGAGCTTCACCACCGGCTCGATCATCCGCGTCGACGGCGGCATCACCCGCAAGGTGTGATCCGATGGCGCGCGGGCATGCCAACCTGACAGCAGTGGAACCGGACGAATCGCGTCCCGATCGCGACGCCAAGCACGCCGACGAGCGCGAGCGGCTCTACCGAGCCGGCTGGGTGGTGCTGCGCCGCAACGGGTACGCCAACGCCGGCATCACCGAGATCCTCGGCGAGGCCGGGCTCGGCACGCGGGCCTTCTACCGGCACTTCGACTCGAAGGACGAGCTCCTGGTGGCGATGTTCGCCGACAACGCCTCCGCGACCGCACGACGCCTCGCCGATCACGTCGATCTCGCCGGTTCGCCCCTCGCGCGGGTGCGGGCGTGGATCGACGAGATCCTCGCCCTCGGCGACGACCCGCGCCACGGCGAGGCGGCCCGGATGTTCATCTCCCCGACGATGCCCGGGGTGTTCGACGCGGCCGGCAACGAGGCGATCGCCGAACTGCGCGCACCGCTGCGGTCGGCGCTCGCCGCCGGAGCCGCGGCCGGCGACTTCCCCGACTGCGATCCCGATGCCGACGCGGCCACGATCCACGCCATCGTCTGGCGCCTGTTCATCGATGCGATCAACGGCAGGGCGACGATGAGCCGCGACGAGGCCCGCGCCCACGTCGAGCGTTTCGCCCTGCGCGCCCTCGGCGCGTCACCGGACCCGACCCACTGGCGCGCGACGGCGCCCAGCTAGCTTCCCGCCCATCCCCGATATCGACCTGCAGAAGGATTCGCGAATGCACACATTTGTCCTCGTCCACGGCGGCGGCCACGGAGGATGGTGCTACGACAAGGTGACGCGGCGCCTCCAGGCGTTGGGCCATCGCGTGTACGCGCCGAGCCTGCCCGGGCTCGGCGAGCACGCCCACGTCGTGTCGGCGGCGATCGACCTCGACGCCCACATCGACGACGTGGCCAACCTGCTGTTCTACGAGGACCTCCACGACGTGATCATCGTCGGCCACAGCTACGGCGGCATGGTGATCACCGGCGTCGCCGACCGCGCCGCCGACCGCGTGGGCAAGCTCGTGTACCTCGACGCGGCCAACCCGGTGAACGGCCAGTCGCTCGTCGACGTCGCCGGGCCGCACATGCTGATGGCCCGCCAGATGGGCGAGGTGCGCGACGGGATCGAACTCGTGCTCCTCCCCGGTGACGGAGCTGCCGGGTTCTACGGCGTCGACGACCCCGACGACATCGCCTGGACGGACGCCCGCCTGACCCCGCATCCGTGGGCGTGCTTCGAGCAGAAGCTCGTGCTCACCAACGAAGCGGCGACCGCCGCCATCCCGAAGTACCACATCGTGTGCGAGTCGACGATCCCCACCCGCGACAAGACGATGATCGCCGACGCCCGGGCCGAGGGCCGGCTGTGGTCGATCGACACCGGCCACGACCTGATGATCACCGAACCCGACTTCGTGACCGACGCACTCGTCGAGATCGCCGCAGGTGAGGGCGACAGGTGAGGGCGACAGTTGAGCGATCGAAATGAGTGAGGACACGGCGCTCGACGCGGCTCGCGCCATGCGCCGCCGGATCCTCGGCGACGCGTACGTCGACGCGCAGGCCGACGACTCCGAACGAGACGATGCGGGAGTTCCAGGACCACATCACCGCCAGCGCCTGGGGGACGTGGGCACGCGAAGGTCCGCTGTCGACGCGTGATCGGAGTCTGCTCGTGCTGGCGATGACCGCCGCACTCGGCCGCATGGACGAGTTCCGCCTGCACGCCGGTGCCCGGACACGTGCGGGCGTCACCGACGACGAGCTCGACGAGCTGCTGTTCATGGTCGCCGCCTACTGCGGCGCACCCGCCGGAGTGTCGGCGAAGCGGGCGATCGGCGAGGTTCGAGCGGCCGAGGGCGAGGCGGGATGAGCACGGCCGTCGGCTTCGTCGGGCTCGGCGACATGGGCAGCGTCCTGGCCGGCAACCTCGTGGCCTCCGGCGCCGACGTGACGACGCACGACATCGCCGGTCCGGGCCGGAGCCCCGACGGCGCCCGCTTCGTCGACGACCTCGCGACGTTGGCGCAACGTTGCGACACCGTCGTGTTCAGCCTGCCCGACGGCGCCGTCTCGGAGGCGGTCGCCGGAGAGATCATCGCCACGCCGGACCGCAGCGTGCGCCTCGTGATCGACACCTCGACGGTCGGGCTCGACGCGTCCGAGCGTGTCGCCAGCGCTGCTCGCCGACGCCGGGATCGACTTCGTCGACGCACCGGTGTCCGGCGGCGCGGCCGGCGCCCGCGCCCGCACGCTCGCCGTGATGTACGCCGGTCCGCCGGTGGCGTGCGCCGCGGCCGAACCGGTGCTCGCCGGCCTCAGCGATCGCCGGTACCGGGTCGGCGACGACCCGGGAATGGCGCAGGCGCTCAAGCTCGCCAACAACTTCCTCTCGGCCACGGCGCTCGCCGCCACGAGCGAGGCGATCGCCTTCGGCACCTCGGTCGGCCTCGACATGGAGACGATGCTCGAGGTCCTGAACGCGTCGAGCGGGCAGAGCTCGGCGACGAGCGACAAGTTCGTCAACCACGTGATCACCGGCCGGTTCGCGTCGGGATTCCTCGAACACCCTGATGGCCAAGGACGTCCGGCTGTACCTCGACGCGGCGCGCGCGGCCGACGCTCCCGCCGTCGTGGCGGAGACGACCGTCGACATCTGGACCCGCTTCGCCGCCGAGCAGCCGTCCGCCGACTTCACGCGCATCTATCCGTTCACGGCGGGCGTGAAATGTCGAGTCGAAAATTCGGGGTTGAAAAAGCCGTTTTCACTAGAGTAGAGTGTGACCCCGTCGGGCGCCGACCGCGGCGCCGCCGAGCAGCAGAGGGGTTGCGCATGGCCTGGGATTTCAGTACCGATCCCGAATTCGAAGAACAACTGGAGTGGATCCGCGAGTTCCGCAACGAGCAGATCGCACCGCTCGACCTGCTCTATCCGAAGCTCCCGTACTACCCGCTCGAGGGCGACCTCGGCGTCTACGTCCGGTCGCTGCGCGAGCAGGTCAAGGCACGCGGGCCTGTGGGCCGCGCACCTCGGCCCCGAACTCGGCGGCCAGGGCTTCGGCCAGCTCAAGCTGGCGCTGATCAACGAGATCCTCGGCGGCTCCAACTGGGCGCCGAACGTGTTCGGCACCGCCGCCCCCGACACCGGCAACGCCGAGATCATCGCCCACTACGGCACCGACGAGCAGAAGGAGATGTACCTCCAACCGCTGCTCAACGGTGAGTGCTTCTCGTGCTTCTCGATGACCGAGCCGCACGCCGGCTCCGACCCGAAGATGTTCACCACCGAGGCCGTCAAGGACGGCGACGAGTGGGTGATCACCGGCAGCAAGTACTACTCGTCGAACGCCCGCACGTCGAAGTTCGTCATCGTCATGGCGTGGACGAACAAGGACACCAGCGCCTACCAGGGCATGTCGATGTTCCTCGTCCCGTCCGACACGCCCGGCATCGAGATCGAGCGCCACATCGGCATGTTCTCCGAGCACGAGGACGAGGGCATGCACGCCCTCATCAACTACAACGGCGTGCGCGTCCCGGCGGAGAACCTGCTCGGCGGCGAGGGCCAGGGCTTCCACGTCGCCCAGACCCGCCTCGGCGGCGGCCGCGTCCACCACGCGATGCGCTCGGTCGGCGTGATGCGCCGTGCCCTCGACATGATGTGCGAGCGGGCGCTGTCGCGCGAGACGCAGGGGTCGCTGCTCGCCGACAAGCAGATGGTGCAGTCCGACATCGCCGAGTCGTACGCCCAGCTCGAGATGTTCCGCCTGCTCGTCCTCCAGACCGCCTGGAAGATCGACCAGCACCACGACTACAAGCTGCTGCGCAAGGACATCGCGGCGATCAAGTTCATGATGCCGTCGGTGCTCAAGGACATCGTGTGGCGCTCGATGCACCTCCACGGCGCGCTCGGCGTGTCGAACGAGATGCCGTTCTCCGAGATGTGGCAGTGGGCGCCGTCGATGTCGATCGTCGACGGCCCGACCGAGGTCCACAAGATCACCGTCGCCCAGCAGGTGCTCAAGGGCTACAAGCCCGTCGCCCGGGCTCTGGCCGACCGAGTTCCTCCCGCCGCGCCGCGAGTGGGCCCGCGAGGTGCTCGACGAACGCATCGCCGCACTGAAGGCCGGAGCGGCGTCATGAGCGACGACAAGACGGCCGCCGACAAGCAGCGGAGAAGGCGGCGAAAGCGGCGCAGAAGATCGACGAGCTGGCCAACCCGGCCAAGCTCGGCGCGTGGATGGACGCCCAGGGTCTGCCCGGCGAGGGCGAGCCCGAGGTGACGTTCGTGTCGGGCGGGGCGGCGAACGAGATCTTCGGCGTCGAACGGGGCGGCCAGCGCATGGTGCTGCGCCGGCCACCGCGGGTCGTGCCTGCCGGGCGCAACGAGACGATGGTGCGCGAGCACCGCATCCTCTCCGCGCTCAACGACACCGACGTCCCCCACCCGACGGCGATCGCGCTCTGCGAAGACGAATCGGTGCTCGGCGCCGCGTTCTACCTCATGGACTTCGTCGACGGCTGGAGCGTCATGGCCAATCCCGGCCACTGGCCGGCACCGTTCGACACCGACATCGCGGCACGGCCCGGTCTCGCCTACGAGCTCGTCGACGGCGCAGCGAAGATGGCCAACGTCGACTGGAAGGGTGTCGGACTCGAAGGGCTCGGCAAGCCGGAGGGGTTCCACTCCCGGCAGGTCGACCGCTGGCTGTCGCAGTGGGAGAAGTACAAGGTCCGCGACCTCCCGGGCATCGACGACGCCGTCGAGTTCCTCCGCAGCTACGAGGTCAAGTCGTGCGAGCCCGGGCCTGATGCACGGCGACTACCAGTTCGCCAACGTGATGTTCGAGCACGGCGCACCCGCCAAGTTGGCGGCGATCGTCGACTTCGAGATGGGCACGATCGGTGACCCGATGCTCGACCTCGCGTGGGTCCTCATGCCGTGGGCAGAACGCCGACGAGGACCGCTCGGGCAAGGGCTACATCGACTACGAGGGTCTGCCCGACCGTGAGGACCTGCTCGAGTACTACGCCACCCACACCGGTCGCGACGTGTCCGAGATCGACTACTACCTCGTGCTCGGCAACTTCAAGATGGCGATCGTGCTCGAGGGCGGCTACGCCCGGATGCTCAGTGGTGCCAGCGACAACCCGAACGCCGCGGCGTTCGGCGACTACGTGATGCAGTCGGCCACCAAGGCCGGCGAAATCGCCCGCTCCACCCCGCTCCGCACGGCCTGAGGTCCGCAAGGCCTGAGGTCCGCAAGGCCTGACCACCGATCCTGCCGAACGCGTGATCAATGTGCGGCCCCACTGCGCACATTGATCACGCGGTCGGCGTCAGGTCGCTACGCGTTGCGCTGGCGGCCGGATGCGGCGAGGAGATCGCCCCACGCGTCGTCGGTGTCGCCGAGACCGTCCCACTCCGTCGTCCACATCGGCCACGGACGGGTGTGCTCGCGGAGCCGCCGACTGATCGTCGCTGGAGGCTCGAACGACATGTCGAGCCCGACGCAGACATCGTGCGCGTGCAACGCCAACTCCAGGGCGCCGCGCGGCAGGAAGTCGCCCGGCGCGCCCAGCGTCAGCTGCGGGCGCCGGAAGATGACGGACCGGACGTCGTCGGGCGCGTCGCGGACGACGGCGATCAACAACCGGGTCGCGATCCGCAGCGACTCGACCAGTCGCTCGGGCGTGGCGTCCTCCCCCATCGTGAGGTCGCCGCCGGCGTGCGGATAGGCATCGGTTCGACGCGAGGCGAGGAAGAACGCCGGCGCGTACACGCAGTCGACGGCGTGGTCGGCCGTGGCGGTGCACGACCACTCGACCGTGCCGGCCTGGGCCGACCAGTCGTGGTCGGCGGCCGACGTCCACGTGTCGGCGACGAGCGCGCTCAGCTCCTCGAGGTCGTCGGCCGTGAATCGCTCCGAGCCGGATCGAAGGACGGACACGTCGGGCACGGTCGCTGGATCGGCGCCCGTCAGGGCCGGCGGTCGGCGCCCTCGGGCCACCCGCCGTACGGAACGGTGATGATCTCGAGGAAGTGACCGCTCGGGTCGCACCAGTAGACCCCGCGGCCGCCGTCGTGATGGTTGATCTCGTTGATCCGGCCGAAGTGCGGTTCCGGATAGTGCTCGATCCCCCGCTCGAGGATCCGGCCGTAGATGGCGTCGAAATCGTCCTCGGTCACGAGGAACGCGTAGTGCTGCGGATGGATCTCCTCGCCGTCCGACGCCTGGGCGAAGTCGAACGTCGCGCCGTGCTCCACCGGCACGGCCAGGAACGGTCCGAACGGTCGCGGTGCCGGCAGACCCATCATCTGGCTGAAGAACGTGGCCGACTCGTCGGCGTCGCGGGAATGGACGATCGTGTGGTTGAAGGCGACCGGCATGACGACAGTCTGCCCTTGATCAAGAACTGCGGATTCAGGCCTTGCCGGCGCGCAGGTCGGTGACGGACTTGTCGATGCGGCGCGATCGGGTCTCGGCGGCCTTCGCACCATCGACCGCGAGGACGATGCGACGACGGCGGCTGTACGAGATCGAGTCCCAGAACGACTGGGCGGCGGGGTCGGCGGCGATCGCTGCCGCGAGATCATCGGGCACGTCGAGCACGCGCTCGGCGGTGTCGAGCTCGATCTCGACCTCCACGGTGTCGCCGGCGGCGACGCGTGCGGCCGCGCGGTTCTCGGCGTTGAGCGGCACCAGATACCGCCCGCCCATCACGGCGACCGTGCTGCGGTACGTGTGCCCGCCGACCGTCACGGTGACCGCCGGCCGCTTCCCGGCGCCCATCGCTTCGACGACGTCGTCGGGCACCTCGAAGCCCGTTGCGGTCTTGCCACCCAACTCGATGGTCGTCTCGAAACGCATGTCGACAACATTCGCACAGCGCCGACGGCGCGAACGCGCCCCGGGTACGTTGTCGCCCGTGGACGACACCGGCACGGGGGCAGAGCAGGCCAGGGTTGCCGGGTTCGGCCAGTTGGCCGACGGTCTGTTGGACGCCGGTGACTGGTACCGGTGGGGTCCCTACCTGAGCGAGCGCCAGTGGGGCACGGTGCGCGAGGACTACAGCGCCGACGGCGAGGCGTGGACCTACTTCCCCCACGACCACGCCCGCTCGCGCGCCTACCGGTGGGGCGAGGACGGCATGGCCGGGTTCTCCGACATCGAGCAACGGCTCTGCCTCGGCCTCGCACTGTGGAACGGCAACGACGCGATCCTCAAGGAGCGGATGTTCGGCCTCACCGGCGCCGAGGGCAACCACGGCGAGGACCCCAAGGACTACTGGTGGTACCTCGACTCCACGCCGAGCCACGCGTGGAACCGGTGGCGGTACCACTATCCGCAGACGGCGTTCCCGTACCAGGACGCTCGTCGAGGAGAACGGCCGGCGCGGCAAGCACGACCCCGAGTACGAACTGCTCGACACCGGCGCGTTCGACGACGACCGCTACTGGGTGGTCGAAGTCGACTACGTGAAGGCCGACGTCGACGACATCGTCATGGTCGTGCGGGCGACCAACGCCGGCCCCGACGCGGCGACCCTCCACGTGCTGCCGACGGCGTGGTTCCGCAACACCTGGAGTTGGGAGATCGACGCGGTCAAGCCGACGCTCGGCGTTGCGCGACGACGGCGTCGTGGCGATCGATCATCCGATCGTCGGCCCGATGGAGCTGGTCGCCCTGCCTGGCCCCGACGGCGCCGATCCCGTCGCGCTGTTCTGCGACAACGAGACGA
This sequence comes from Ilumatobacteraceae bacterium, assembly GCA_963801795.1. Taxonomy (GTDB): domain Bacteria; phylum Actinomycetota; class Acidimicrobiia; order Acidimicrobiales; family Ilumatobacteraceae; genus Sva-07. The sequence continues at coordinate 182,315 of CAWDFZ010000006.1, read as the reverse complement.
ACGACCGCCGCGTGTTCGGCTCCGCATCGGGCACCGCCCACCCGAAGGACGGCATCAACGATCACGTCGTCAACGGCGCCGCCGACCGTCAATCCCGACCACACCGGGACGAAGGTCTCGCTGTGGTACCAGCTCGACGTGGCGGCCGGAGCGACGACCGAGATCCGCCTCCGGCTGCGGCCCGCGGGTGCGCCGGACATCGACATCGACGCCGTGATCGAGCTGCGGCGTCGTGAGGCCGACGAGTTCTACGCCGCGCTGACCCCACCCGAACGATCCGCCGACGAGGCGATGGTCATGCGACAAGCCTTCGCCGGAATGCTCTGGGGCAAGCAGCTGTACGCGTACGACGTCGACCGATGGCTCGCCGGCGACCCGGGCCAGCCGCCCCCGCCCGCCTCACGACGCTCGGCACGCAACGCCCGCTGGACGCACTTCGAGGCGTTCGACATCATGTCGATGCCCGACCCGTGGGAGTACCCGTGGTTCGCGGCGTGGGACCTCGGCTTCCACAGCGTGGCCTTCGCCCACCTCGACCCGGAGTTCGCCAAGTACCAGTTGCTGCTGCTCTGCCGCGAATGGTTCCAGCACCCGAATGGCGCCCTGCCCGCCTACGAATGGGACTTCGGCGACGTCAACCCGCCGGTGCAGGCGTGGGCCGCGCTCGAGGTGTTCGCCATCGACGGAGCACAGGACATCGACTTCCTCGAGCGGGTGTTCGACAAGCTGCTCGTGAACTTCACCTGGTGGGTCAACCTCGAGGACGCCGACGGGTCGAACCTGTTCGAAGGTGGCTTCCTCGGCCTCGACAACATCGGCCCGATCGACCGCTCCCACCTGCCGGTCGGTGGCCGGCTCGAACAGTCCGACGCCACCGGCTGGATGGCGTTCTACGCACTCACGATGGCGACGATCGCCTCGATCCTCAACCGCTCGGGCAGCCGATCGGCCGACGACCTCGTCCTCAAGTTCCTGGAACACTTCGCCGCCATCCGCCGCGCGCTGGAGGCAACCGGCGTGTGGGACGAGGACGACGGGTTCTTCTACGACCAGCTCATCGCGCCGAACGGCACGATCTCACCCGTCAAGGTCCGCTCGATGGTCGGCGTCATCCCGCTGCTCGCCGCCGTCTCGATCGACCAGGAACTCGTCGATCGGGTCCGGGTGCACGGCAAGGGTGTCGCTCGACTGCTCGACCGCTTCGGTGGGCATCGACGGGCTCGCCGAACACGGTCTCGTGCGCGGCGAGGCCGGCAAGAGACGAGTGCTGTTGGGCGTCACGAACGTCGCCCGGCTGGAGCGCGTACTGGCGAAACTGTTCGATCCGGCCGAGTTCCTCTCGCCGTACGGCCTGCGTTCCCTGTCGGCGTGGCACCGCGACCATCCGTACCGACTCGACGTCGACGGCGTCAGCGCGACGATCGACTACGAGCCCGCCGAGTCGACCACGTCGATGTTCGGCGGCAACTCGAACTGGCGCGGCCCGATCTGGATGCCGCTCAACTACCTCGTGATCGGTGCGATCGAGCGCTACGGCCACTTCTTCGGCGACGAGTTCCAGATCGAGTACCCGACCGGGAGCGGTGTACGGATGGACCTCACGGCGATCGCCGCCGACCTCCGGCAACGTCTCACCTCGCTGTTCACCGTCGGCGCCGACGGCCGGCGGCCGTGCTTCGGCCAGGTCGATCGGCTGCAGCACGACCCGCGCTGGCGCGACAACATCATCTTCAACGAGTACTTCCACGGCGACGACGGCGCAGGGCTCGGTGCGACCCACCAGACCGGCTGGACCGGCCTCGTGGCCGACCTGATCCGCGGCCGGCCCGGCGACGGGGTCTACGCCAGCAGCGATCTCGGCCGTGTCCTGCGCGAACGCCACACGACCTGACATGCACGTTCCCGACGACTTCCTCGACGCGGTCCGCACGCGGGGCTTCGCGATCATGGAGGGCTTCCTCAGCGCGGACGAGGTCGAGGCCGCGCGGGAGGCACTGTTCGAGATCTACCCGCGGCCCGAGCAGTACTTCGCCGACCCCGAGTCGTACCGCCACCTCGTGGCCAGCCAGTTCTCCGGCCTCACGGTGGGGCCGTTCGGGAAGCCGGCGCTCGACCGGCTCGCCATCCACCCTGACCTCGTCGACGCGGCCGAACGGTACTGCGGAACCACCGATCTCCAGGTGTACAAGATCGAACTCTGGGCGAAGTACAGCGGCACCGTCGACTACGACCAACCGCACCACCGCGACTTCGGCAACCACAACCTCGTCGTACCCCGCGCCGACGGCCGGTGGCCGCAGCTCACGTCGTTCATCCTGCTGTCGGACGTGACCGAGGAGGACGGCCCCACCCGGGTCGTTCCGCGTGCGGTCGGCGATCGCGAGCCGATGATTCCGAGACTCCTCGAACCAGGGCGCTTCGCCGACGACGAGGTGCCCGTCATCGGCCCGGCGGGCACGCTGTTCAGCTACACGACCGACGTCTTCCACCGCGGTTCGGCGATGACCGGCCACGAACGCAGCCGGTTCGCACTCCTCGCCGACTACTCCGCACGCGGGCAACCCGTGGATGGGCAAGATGTCGTGGCCGAATACCGCCAACGACCGGGCCTGGGTGGACATGATCACCACGCCTCGGTCCGCGAACGCGATCTGTTCGGATTCCCGCCTCCCGGCCACGAGTACTGGAACGACCAGACGCTGCACGACGTGGGTCGCCGCTACCCCGGCATCGACATGGAGCCGTACACCCGCGCTACGGATTGAAGGCGAGGAAGACGAACGCGGCGGCGATCACCAGATGGACGGTCGCCTCCTGCAGCGTCGCCCGGCCGGGGAGCACGGTCAGCGCGGCGACCACCGCGGTCACGGCGAGCAGCACCATCTGCGTCGACCCGAGGCCGAGGATCAGCGGGCCGTCGAGCCAGATCGACGCGATCGCGATCGCCGGGATCGTCAAACCGATGCTCGCCATCGCCGAGCCGAGGGCGAGGTTCAAGCTCGTCTGCATGCGGCCGCGGTGGGCGTTGCGGACGGCGGCCACCGCCTCGGGCGCGAGCACGAGGATGGCGATCACCACGCCGACCGCCGACTGCGGCGCACCGATCGCCTCGACCGCATCCTCGATCGCCGGTGATTCCACCTTGGCCAACCCGACGACGGCGACGAGCGCGACGAGGAGCAGACCGACGCTGACGAACGTGGCCCGGTCCGTCGGTGGATCGGCGTGGCCAGTGTCGATCGCGGCGTCGATCGCCACATCGTCCGCCGTGACCGGCTCCCCGTCATCCGCCACGTCGAGGAACTCCTCACGGTGCCGGATCGTCTGGACGAACACGAACGAGAGGTACAACACGAGCGAGGCGACCGCCGCGAACGCGAGCTGCTCCGAGGAGAACTCGGGCCGGGGCTCGCTCGTCGTGAACCTCGGCACCACGAGGCTCAACGTGGCCAGCGTGAGCACCGTCGCCAGCGCGGTCGCCGTGCCCTCGGCGTTGAACGACGCCGTGTCACCGCGCAGCGTCACCGTCAGCAACGACATCCCGATGATGGCGTTGCACGTCAACATCACCGCGGCGAACACGGTGTCGCGGGCGAGCGTCGCCGTGTCGCCATCGGTCGAGACCATCAGCGTCACGATCAACGCGACCTCGATCACGGTCACCGACACCGCGAGCACGAGCGAGCCGAACGGCTCGCCGACACGGTGGGCGATGACCTCGGCGTGATGGACCGCCGCCGGCACCGCGCCGGCCAGGAACAGGGCCACGACGGCCAACACGACGCTGCCGGGCTTGCTCGTCCACGTGAGCGCCAGCATGACGAGCGCGGCCAGCGGAACGACGGTGGTCCACTTCAACCGCCGCCAGATGCCGCTGTCCTGCATCGTGCAACTCTGCCCGAAATCACCAAGCGTCAACACGCAGCCCGCGTGCGCCGGGTACCCGGGTTCAGCGAGCGGCGTCCGCCACGAGGCGCGGGTGGTGGCAGGCGACGAAGTGGTCGTCACCGATCTGCGTGAGGATCGGCTCCTCCATCGCACAGCGCTCGGTGGCCGCTGGACACCGCGTACGGAACCGACAGCCCGACGGAGGAGTGACCGGCGACGGGAGCTCGACCGCTCGCGTGTCCTCCTCGGACACCTGGCGCCCGGTGCGGCTCGGGTCGGGGATCGACTCGATCAGGAGGTTCGTGTAGTGGTGGGCGGCGTGGGCGTACACCGCCTCGGTCCCGCCGACTTCGCACAGCTTGCCGAGGTACATCACGGCGACCCGATCGCTCACGTTCTTGACCACGCCGAGGTCGTGGGAGATGAACACGAGGGTGAGCCCGTACCGCTGCTTCATCGCCTCGAGCAGGTTGAGGATCTGTGCCTGCACGGAGACGTCGAGCGCCGAGACCGGCTCGTCGCAGATGAGCACCTTGGGGTCGACGATCAGCGAGCGGGCGATGCAGATCCGCTGGCACTGGCCTCCGGAGAACTGGTGCGGGCGCCGGTCACGGACCGTGTCCGGGTCGAGTCCGACCGATTCGAGCATCTCGTCGACCTTCGCCCGGACCTCGTCGGCCGGTACGGACTTCCAGATCCGCAAGCCCCGCGCCACCAGGTGGAACACCTTGCGGCGCGGGTTGAGCGACGAGATCGAGTCCTGCAGGATGATCTGCAGCCCCGGACGTCGGCGCCGCATCTCCTCCCCTGTCAGGCCCGTGAGCTCGACACCATCGAGCACGACCGATCCCGACGTCGGCGGCGGGAGCTGCATGATGGCCCGGCCCGTCGTCGACTTGCCACTTCCCGACTCGCCGACCAGCCCGAGCGTCTCGCCCTCGCACACGTCGAGGCTGATGCCGGACACCGCGTGGACGACCTGGCCGCCGCCGACCGGGAACTCGACGACGAGATCATCGATCGCCAGCAAGGGCTGACGGTCGGGACGCAGGTGTGCGGTGCCGGTACCGGCCATCAGCGGTCACTTCCATCGAGCTGGGCAGGTGCCGCCGGGACGGGCGAGGCACCGCGCAGCGGATGGATGCACCGCACGGTGTGGGTCGGGGAATCGAGCGGCTCCAGCATCGGCATCGCCAGTTCGCAGGCGTCCGTGCGGTGTGCGCAGCGCGGCGCGAACCGGCAGCCGGGCGGCGGGTCGATCATGTTCGGCGGGCGCCCGACGATGGCCGTGAGCGGGGTGTGGCTCGGCAGGTCGGCCCGCGGAATCGACGCGAGCAGCGCCGAGGTGTACGGATGCTCGACCTCGGCGAAGAGTTCCTCGGTCGGTGCTTGTTCGACGAAGGTTCCGGCGTACATGACCGCCACCTCGTCGGCGTGTCCGGCAACGACGCCGAGATCGTGGGTGATCAGGATCATCGCCATCCCCGTGTCGCGCCGCAGCCGATCGAGCAGGTCGAGGATCTGGCGTTGGACGGTCACGTCGAGCGCGGTCGTGGGCTCGTCGGCGATGAGCAATCGGGGTGAGCACGCGATGGCGATCGCGATCGCGACGCGTTGACGCATACCACCGGACAGCTCGTGCGGGTACTGGCCCAGTCGGCGCTCCGGTTCGGGAATGCCGACCTGTCGCAGCAACCCGAGCGCCCGATCCCGCGCCGCCGACTTGCTGCACCCGAGATGGAAGCGCATCGACTCGGTGAGCTGCTTGCCTACGCGCTTGACCGGGTTGAGCGAGGTCATCGGGTCCTGGAACACCATCGCGATCTCCGTCCCCCAGAAGTGGCGGGATTCGATCGCGTCGAGGTGACGCACATCGCGTCCGTCGAACAGGACCTGACCGTCATCGCCGACGACGGCATTCGGGCCGAGCAGATTCATGATCGTGCGGACGAGCACCGACTTGCCGGACCCCGACTCACCCACGATGCCGAGCGTCCGCCCCGCCGCGAGATCGAACGTCACCCCGTCGACCGCCTTGACGCGGCCACCCGGCGTCTCGAACGCCGTGCGCAGATTGCGGACCTGGAGCAGGGGGCGCGGCTCGCCCGGAGTCATCGCCCGGCTCCGGTCGGGAGCGAGGCGTCGACGGCCACCGACGTCGGCGTCGGAACCTCGACCGGCGCACGTCGCGCGGCCCGGCGAGCGCGGCGGCTCGACGGTCGCCGGGCCGAGGGATCCTCGAGGTCGCGGTCGTACGCGATCACGCGGGTCCGGCCGATCACGTCCGTCGGAGCCCACCCGAGCGCGGCGGCGGCGACCGCCGCCGACGCGGCCGCGACCATCCACAGCGGCGGGAGAACGACGATCACCGCCACCGGCAGCCACCTCGCGAACGCCCGCCCCGGGCTCACCGCCGTGCTGGTCCCGACCACCCGACAGTTCATGAGGTCCTTTCCTGGCGTCTGACCTGCGCTCCTGGTCACGAACACGATCTCGTACCCGGCGCCGAGCACCACGCCGACGAGGATCGAGAAGGTGGCCGTGCCCCACGGTCCGCCACTGGCCCAATCGGCCAGTCGCCCGGCCGGCGCCAGGACCTGCAACGCGTTGAGCGTCCACAGCACCGTCGCCACGATGACGACGTCGGCCATCCGCGCGAGGACGCGCCGCCACAACGTCGCCGACGGTCGATCGAGGAGTGGCATCCGGTCCATGAGTCAGACCTTCGCCTCTCGCGGATCCCAACGGCGACGAGCGTCCTCGCCGATCCGGTTGAGCGTGAACACCGTCAGGAACAGCACCGCGCCCGGCACGAAGACCACGTGGGGCTCCGTCTGGAAGTCCTCCTGGCCCGCGGCGATCATGTTGCCCCAGGTGGGGTTCGGGCGGGCCACGCTGAGCCCGAGAAAGCTCAGCGAGGCCTCGGCCACGATGAACGCGGCGACGAGCAGGAACCCGAACGACGCGACCGGGAGCGCGACGTTGGGAACCAACTCGCGCCACACGATCGACCGGTCGCGTTCACCCAGGGCCCGCGCCGCGAGCACGAACTCGCGCTGCGCGAACACGAGGGTGTTCGCTCTCGACAGCCGGATGAACGTGGGGATCGCCAGCACCGCGAGCGCCAGCATCACGGTGAGGATCGTCGGGGAGAACGCCGCCACCACGGCCAACAGGAACACGAGGGGCGGGAACGCCAGCATCGAGTCGGTGAGGAACGACACGACGCCGTCCACCTTCCCGCGGCGGTGACCAGCGGTGACCCCGGCCAGCATTCCGACCGCGACACCGATGACAACGGCGCCGACACCGATCGTCAGCGACACTCGTGCTCCGTAGAGGATTCCGCCGAGGATGTCGAGGCCCTGACCATCGGTGCCGAGCGGATGGCTCGAGAAGAGGTCGGGTCGTTGATTGATGGGTTCGAGCAGCGTCTTGGAGACATCCTTCGACTCGGCGAGCGGCAGCACCCCGGCGAGCGCCGCTCCCGCGATGATCGCCCCCATCCACGCCACCGACAACCACAGTCCGAGGTCGAAGCGGGCACCGAAGACGGCCGACGTCGCCAGATCGAGCCCGACGTACAGGCACACGAGCGAGACGGCCGCGAGCACGTACTTCGGGATCCCGTCGGAGGCGGTCATGACGTCCAGCGACCAGAACAGCCCGAACCCACCGACCGCGAGGAACGCCAGACCCCAGACGAGTCCGTGCCGCTGCATGGTCGCGCGGATTCCGCGTCGCGGCCTCGCGGGGACCGGCTCGTCGACGAAGTGTTCGAACGTGACGACGTCAGACACGGCCGCGACGGATCCTCGGGTCGAGATACACGTACAGGACATCGACGACCGCGTTCACGACCACGTAGATGACGGCGATCAGCAGCACCGCAGCCTGCACCACCGGAACGTCCTTGGCCTGGATCGATCGCACCATCAGCGAGCCGAGCCCCGGCAGGTTGAAGATCTGCTCGACGATCACGGTGCCGCCGATCAGCCGGCCGATCGAGACGCCGAGCACGGTGATCAAGGAGAACATCGAGGGACGCAGCGCGTCGTGCGTCAGGATGCGCCAGCGCGGCATCCCCTTCGCCCGCGAGGCCAGGATGAAGTCCTCCTGCAACGTGGCGACGAGATCGCCGCGCAGTAGGCGCATCCAGACCGCGGCCTCGATCGAGGCGAGTGTGAGTGCCGGGAGGAACGCCGATTTCAGGTTCTCGCGAACCCCTTCGTCGGCCGACAACCGGACGAAGCCCTGCCGTGGGAAGTCCGGCAACATCAGGATCAGACCGCCCGCGACGGCCACGCCGACCACCAGGGCGAGGCCGCGGCGGATCAGGTACGGCGTCTTCGAACCCGGCGGATAGCGCTTGCCCGCTCGCCAGATGCGATTGGCCAGATAACCCGCGGCGATCAACGTGACCGCGAACATCAATGCCTGGGCCAGCCCCTTGTTGAAGATGAAGAGGAAGATGAGCAGCAGCGCCATCAGAAAGCTCGGGATGGCGATCACCGCGAACGCGCTGGTGCTGAGTGCACGGTCCGGGGCGTTGCCGGGCCGTGACGCTGCCACGAGCGCGGCCGGGATGGCCGCGAGCAGCGCCATGACGAGCGCCAGCCCCGCGAGCTCGAGGGTGACCGGCATTGCCGCCTTGATCACGGTCGACACCGGCAGCCGAGGTTCGAGCAGCTGACGGCCGAGATCACCGGTCATGACACCGCCGAGCCAGTCGAGGTACCGCTCGATCACCGGTTGATCGAGACCCAGCTCGGCGCGGATCTCCGCGACGATCGCCGGGTCGGCGTTGACGCCGGCGACGGTGACGGCAGGGTCACCCGGAACCGCCTCGAGGATGAAGAACGTCGCCAGGCTGACGACGAACATCACCGGAACCAGGTAGGCCAGTTTGAGCCCGACCATGCGGAGCACGGTTCAGCCCCTGCTCGTTCGTGTGACCGATCGGAGGACGGCGGCGCCGGTTGCCCGACGACGCCGTCCCCCGCTCGATTCGCATCACTGCTCGAGATACGCCCGGTCGAAGTACAGCACGTTGTCGCTGCCGACCCGCAGGCCACCGACGTTCTCCTGGGCGCCGATCCCCCACTCGGTGTGATCCCAGATCGCGTACGGGAACGTCGTGTTCCAGACCTCCTGGATCTTCGCCAGGGCGGCGGCGTTCTCCTCGATCGTCAGGGACGCTTGGAGCTCATCGAGCGCGGCATCCATCGCGGGATCGCAGTAGCCCGTTCGGTTGACCGGGTTGTCGCAGTAGAGATTGCTGAGGTTGGTGAACGGATGCGGCGGTGTGATCGCGAAGCCGAGAGACGAGACCTCGAAGTTCGGCTCGACCACGATGCGCGTGAGCGCATTCGGGTCGGGCTCGACCGTCACGTCCATACCCACCGACTCCCAGAGTGCCTCGAACACGATCGCGGCCTCCTGCTGGACCGGCGTGGGCTGGATCAGGAACGTGAAGCTGCCGTCCCAGGTGCCGTCGGCGATCGTCTCCGCGATGAGCTCGCTCGCCCGATCCGGATCGTACGGCGGCCCCTCCGCACCGGTGAAGTACGGCGATCCCTCGGGGATGACGGCCGAAGTCGGCTTCGGACCGACACCGCCCTGCACCCGCTCGTAGAGCACGTCGTAGTCGATCGCGAGCTGCATCGCCTCTCGGATGCGCACGTCCTTGAACGGCGACTCCGCGTTGACCTTGCCTTGATCGGTGAACACCCACTGGTAGGCGCCCACGAGCTCGGAGTACTCGACCAGCCCTGCCTCTTCCACCGGCTCGAGCACGGCGTAGTTGGGCAGGTACATCGTGTCGGCCTCACCCCTGGTGAACGACTCGACGCCCGCAGTCGGATCCTGCACGAACTTGAACTCGATGCGATCGATGCACACCGGCCCGCCCCACCAGTCGTCCTTGGCCACGAGGACCAACGACTCGCCGGGGGTGTCGGAGATGCTCTCGAACTCGAAGGCGCCCGCGCCCGCGCCGAGCGCGTTGCGGGCGAATCCCTCACCGAGCGCGGTGACGACGTTGTTGCTCGCGATCCACCCGAGGTCGGCGGACAACATGAACGGCAGGTTGAAGCCCTGCGCGCTGCTCAACACGATGGTGGTGTCGTCGACGATCTCGGAGGTGACCTGGTTGGCCATGCGGGCACCACGGGTGCGGCCCAGCTTCTGGCGCTCGATGCTCGCCGCGATGTCGGCGGTGGTGAACGGTTCGCCGTTGCCGAACGTGACGTCGTCACGGATGGTGACGGTCCACGACGAGTTGTCCTCGTTCGGCTCCCACGACGTGGCGATGTAGGGCTCGAACTCGGCCGTGTCGGGGTTGTAGTAGATCAGCGAGCCGTACAGCGCCGCGGCGAGATCGCCGCCGTAGCCACCGGTGCCGAGCATCTGCGACGGATCGAGTGTGGCGTACGGCGATCCGGTCAGGGCCACGATGTCTCCGCCGGCCTGCTCCTCGGTGCACGCCTCGCCGTCGCTCTCGGGGGCGGTGCTGTCAGCCGCGGTGTCAGCCGGCACCGATTCGGCGGTGGTGTCAGCCGGTACCGATTCGGCTGTGGTCTCCTCGGGTGCGGCGGTGTCGACCGTCTCGGCGGCGGTCCCGGCCACCGTGTCCTCGCTCGATTCGTCCCCCGAATCGCTCCCACACGCTGCGGTGATCAGGCCGAAGGCCATTACCGCTACCAGAGCGCGCGTACGCGTCGTGCTTCTCAAGTGTTTCCCCCATTCTTGATTCGCTGAACGTCACTCTCCTCAGTGGAGAATGACATGTTCAAACATTGACGGTGAGAACCTAACACGCTCCGTGAGTTCTGTGAAGCGCGGGACGCGGCATCGACCCAACCTGTGGGACGGCCGGTTGCACCGGATCGGTCAGCCCAGCCCGGTCAGCCCAGCCCGGTCAGCGGCGGGGCGAAGCGCTGGCCGGCGTCGAGGCGGATGGTGCCGCCGTTGAGCATCGGGTTGTCGATGATCGCCGCGGCGAGCCTGGCGTACTCGTCGGGGCTGCCCATGCGCTTCGGGAACGCGGCGTCGGCGACGAGCTTGGCCTTCATCTCGTCCGGGCGCCCCTTGACGAGGCCGGTGTCGAACAGGCTCGGCGCGATCGCGTTGACGCGGATGCCGAACGAGCCGAGGTCGCGCGCCATCGTCAGCGACATGCCGGCCACGCCGGCCTTCGACGCGGTGTAGGCGATCTGGCCGATCTGGCCCTCGAACGCGGCGATCGACGCGGTGTTGATGATCACGCCGCGCTCGTCGTCGGCGTTCGGCTCGTTCTTCGCCATCGCCTCGGCCTGCAGGCGGTTGAGGTTGAACGTGGCGACCAGGTTGAGGTCGACGACCTGGCGGAACGACTCGAGGTCGTGCGCCGCGCCGTGCTTGTCGAGCGTCTTCTTGCCGATGCCGCCACCGGCGACGTTCACGCCGACGTCGAGTCCGCCCAGCGCCTCGATCGCCGCGGCGACCGTCTGCTCGGTGCCCTCGAAGTCGGTGATGTCGCACTCGAAGAAGTAGCCACCGATCGCCTCGGCGACCGCTCGCACCCTCGGTGCCGGGACGGTCGAGGATGGCGACCTTCGCCCCGCCGGCGGCGACCCGCTCCGCGGTCGCCCGAGCCATGCCCGATGCTCCACCGACCACCATCACCCGTGCGCCGTTGATCTCCATGAGTTCCTCCTCTGGCGGTGCGCCGTGCGCAGCCCGTTCGCACCGCGTCTGGCGCCGACCGTACTGCGCCGCCTCGCCGAAGTGACAAGACGGGTCTTCGCCTGCGAGAATGACGCTCTCACATTCGTCACGAACCCGGCTCGCGATCACCGAACCATTCATCCCGAAACCATCCCGAGGGGGAACCACACATGTCCGACGCCCTGATCATCGACGCCTGCCGCACGCCGCGCGGTATCGGCAAGCCCGGCAAGGGTGCGCTCGCCCACCTGCACCCGCAGCGCCTCGCCGCCTCGGTGCTCGCGGCGATCGCCGAGCGCAACGACCTCGACACGTCGAAGGTCGACGACATCATCTGGGGCACGAGCAACCAGTCCGGCACGCAGGCCGGCGACCTCGGCCGCATGGCTGCCCTCGACGCCGGCTACGACGTCAAGGCGAGCGGCGTCACGCTCGACCGCTTCTGCGGCAGCGGCATCACCTCGTCGAACCTCGCCGCCGGCATGATCGGCTCCGGGCTCGAGGACATCGTCATCGCCGGCGGCACCGACATGATGTCGACCTACGCCGCGAACCGCGTGCCCGGCCTGCCGCCGTTCATGGACGCCGGCAACACCCACCTGCGCTCGATCCACCCGCAGCCGCACCAGGGCATCTGCGGCGACGCCATCGCCACGCTCGAGGGCATCCCCCGCGAGGCGCTCGACGACCTCGCCTTCGAGTCGCAGCAGCGCGCCGCCAGGGCGATCGACGAAGGCCGCTTCGAGCGCAGCCTCATCACGGTGCACAACGACGACGGCACGGTCGCCCTCGACCACGACGAGTACCCGCGGCCGCAGACGACCCGCGAGGGACTGTCCGGCGCTGGCGCCCGCGTTCGCCGGCCTGTACGACGTCCCGCTCGACGAGGCGGGCACGTCGTTCAAGTCGCTGATCACGCAGGTGTACCCCGACCTCGAGGTCGAGCACGTCCACCACGCCGGCAACAGCTCCGGCGTCGTCGACGGCGCGGCGGCCATCCTGTGGGCCAGCCCCGAAGCGGCGAAGGCCAACGGCTGGACGCCGCGGGCCCGCGCTCGTGGCGATGGCCAACGTCGGCGACAGCCCGACCCTGATGCTCAACGCCCCGGTGCCCGCGGCCCGCAAGGTGCTCGACAAGGCCGGGCTGACGATCGACGACATCGACGTGTTCGAGGTCAACGAGGCGTTCGCCGTCGTCGTCGAGAAGTTCATCCGCGACCTCGGCGTCGACCGCGACAAGATCAACGTCAACGGCGGCGCGATCGCCCTCGGCCACCCGATCGGCGCCACCGGCGCGATCCTGATCGGCACCGCGCTCGACGAGCTCGAGCGCACCGACGGCCGCTACGGCCTGATCACGATGTGCGCCGCGGGCGGCATGGCACCGGCGATCATCATCGAACGGATCTGAGCGATGAGCGACGACGAGACGACGAGACCGACTGCTGTACGACGTGATCGACGACGGCATCGGCGTCGTCACCCTGAACCGTCCCGACAAGGCCAACTCGCAGACGCCGGCGATGCTCGACGAGCTGAACGACGTGCATGATGGCGCGCCGCCGCCGACCGGGAGGTCCGGGTCATCGTGATGCAGGCCAACGGGAAGCACTTCTCGGCCGGCCACGACATCTCCGGCGAGGGCCGCCGCGAGGAGGACGCCATCGACCTGAAGGTCGAGGGCTCGCCGGGATCTACGAGTGGGAGACCAAGCGCTACATCGGCTACTCCCGCGCGTGGCGCGACATCCGCAAGCCGACGATCGCCGCCGTGCAGGGTCAGTGCATCGCCGGTGGCCTGCTGCTGTGCTGGCCGATGGACATCATCATCGCCGCCGACAACGCCAAGTTCTCCGACCCGGTCGTGCGCATGGGCATCGGCGGCGTCGAGTACCACGGCCACACGTGGGAGCTCGGCCCGCGCAAGGCGAAGGAATGGCTCTTCACCGCCAGCCAGTTCACGGCCGAGGAGGCCGAGAAGTACGGCATGGTCAACCACGTCGTGCCGCTCGACGAGCTGCGCGAGTTCACGATGAGCGATGGCCGGCCGGATCGCCGAGATGAACCCGTTCGCGCTGGCCCAGGCCAAGCGGGCGGTCAACCAGACCCAGGACGTCCAGGGCTTCTACGCCGCGGTCCAGTCGGTGTTCGACATCCACTCGACCGGTCACGGCCACGCCCTGTCGGTCAACGGCTATCCGATCCTGGTCGACCTCGACCAGATGAAGCAGTCGATGAAGGAGGGCTGATGGCCGACGTCACTCGCTCTCACTGCCACCCCGCTCGCCGACGGCCTGTTCACGTGGCCGTCCGACTCGCCCGCGCTGATCGGCACACGTGCGGGATCGTGCGGCGAGGTCACGTTCCCGAGCCACTACGGCTGCCCGCGCTGCGCGTCCGAGGACGATGGTCACGATCGAACTGAGCACGCACCGGCACGGTGTGGACCTGGACCACCCAGAACTTCCGGCCGCCGCCGCCGTATGCAGGGCCCGAGGAGTTCGTGCCGTACCACGTCGGCTACGTCGAGCTGCCCGGCGAGGTGATCGTCGAGTCGTACCTCACCGGCTACGGCGACGGCCACCCGGACGATCGGCGACGCGGTCGAGCTGACCATCATCCCGTTCTCGACGAACGAGGCCGGCGACGACGTCGTCACCTACGCGTTCCGACCGCAGCACGACCGCAGAAGGAGCCGACTCATGACCGCCGACGTCGCCATCATCGGGGTGGGCCTCCACCCGTTCGGCCGTTTCCCCGGCAAGTCCGCCATCGAGATGGGCGCCGCCGCGGCGCGGCTCGCCATGAAGGACGCCGGCGTCGAGTGGCGTGACGTGCAGTTCGCGTTCGGCGGCAGCTACGAGGTCGACAACCCCGACTCGATCGTCAACCAGCTCGGCATGACGGGCATCCCGTTCTTCAACATGTACAACGGCTGCGCCACCGCGGCGAGCGTGCTCACGCAGGCGACGAACACGATCCGCCTCGGCGAGTACGACATCGGCATGGCGATCGGCATGGACAAGCACGTCCCCGGCGCGTTCAACGCCGACCCGACCCTCTACAGCCTGCCGAGTTGGTACGGCGAGGCCGGCATGTTCCTCACGCCGAAGTACTTCGCCGAGAAGATCCAGCGGTACATGCACGACTTCGACATCAGCCCGACCACGCTGGCGCGGGTCGCGGCGAAGAACTTCGGCAACGGTGCGCTCAACGAGAACGCGTTCCGGCGCACGCCGATGTCGGTCGAAGCAGATCCTCGAGTCGCGCATCGTCAACGACCCGCTCACCCAGTACATGTTCTGCGCGCCCGACGAGGGCGCCGCGGCGATCGTGCTGTGCCGCGCCGATCGGGCGCACGAGTTCACCGACACCCCGATCTACCTGCACGCCTCGGAGATGCGCACCCGCCGGCATCGGTGCGTTCGAGGTGCACAGCCCGTCGATCCCGCTCGAGCGGGTGCCCGGCCCGACGGTCGACGTGTCGACGCGCGGCGTACGAGAAGGCCGGCATCGGGCCCGAGGACGTCGACGTCATCCAGCTGCAGGACACCGACGCCGGCGCCGAGGTGTACCACATGGCCGAGAACGGCTTCTGCGCCGACGGCGACCAGGAGCGACTGCTCGCCGACGGGGCGACGAACATCGACGGCCCGCTGCCGATCAACACCGACGGCGGCCTGATCGCCAACGGCGAGCCGATCGGCGCGTCCGGCCTGCGCCAGATCCACGAACTCGTCAAGCAGCTGCGCGGCCAGGCCGGCGACCGTCAGGTCCCCGGCAACCCGAAGGTCGGCTACGCCCAGCTCTACGGCGCCCCCGGCACCGCCGGCGTCAGCATCATCTCCCGCTGAATCATCCCAGCGATGAGCGAACGGACCGGGGGGTGGTCCGTATCGCTCATGGCAACGCGGGTTCGGCTACTTGGACGGCGGGCCTTTGGGGACGTCGCGGAACGGGGTGTTGCGGTCGTGCGACAGCTCGCGGGGCATGCCGAGCACGCGCTCGCTGATGACGTTGCGGGCCATCTCGGTCGTGCCGCCGCCGATGCGTCGACACCTGGCGCAGCAGGAAGTCGTTGCCGATCTCGGCGGCGGCGCCGTCGTCGTCGTCCCAGGCGGCGCCGGCTGCAGCCGGCGAGCTCGAAGGCGATCGACGTCAGCCGCGCGTCGTCGACGACGCCGCCGAACAGCCGGCCGACCGACGCGGCCTGGTCGGACATCGTGCCGGTCGAGATGCCCTCGGCGATCCGGTGCTGGAGCGCCTCGCCGACGAGCTCGAGCATGTACGCCTCGCCGAGCAGGTCGCGGCTGATCGGGTCGTCGATGCGGCCGCTGTCGCGGGCGATGTCGACGTCGTGCAGGCTCCGCCGCGCACTGCCGGCGTTGCCGGTCGCGGACGTGACGTACGGCGAGTTGTGCAGCATCCGCTCGTGGAACATCCAGCGGGTGCCGACCGTCCAGCCCTCGTCGACGTCGCCGATGCGGTCGGTGTCGGGCACGCGCACGTCGGTGATGAACTCCTGGCAGAAGTCCTTGAAGCCGTTGAGCATCTCGATGCGGTGGATCTCGATGCCGGGCTGGTGGAGCGGGAAGATGAACACCGACAGGCCGCGGTGCTTCGGCACGTCCCAGTTCGTCCGGGCCAGGCACAGGCCCCAGTCGGACAACCAGGCGCCGGTCGTCCACACCTTCGAGCCGTTGAGGATCCACTCGTCGCCGTCGCGCACGGCGGTCGTCAGCGCGCCGGCGACGTCGGAGCCGCCGCTCGGCTCGGACAGGAACTGCATCCACAGCTCCTCGCCCTTGAGGATCGCCGGGAGGTGGCGGAGCTTCTGCTCCTCGGTGCCGAACTCGAGGAGCACGGCCGCGCACGGCGAGAACGTCGGCGCCTGGAGCCGGAACGGGTACGCGAAGCCCGACAGCTCCTCGTTGCAGCGCCATCTGGTGCGCCGGGGTGAGCCCCTGGCCGCCGTACTCGCGCGGGAAGCAGATGCCGGCGAGGCCGGCGTCGAAGAACTTCCGCTGCAGCTGCGCGGGCCTCGTCGACCTCGGCCAGCTCCTCCTCGTCGGTGAGCCGCGGCCGCAGGTGCCCGACCTGGTCGGACGGTGTGCTCGCCGGCAGGTTGCCGCGGATCCACGCCCGGGCCCGGGCGCGGAAGTCGTCGACCGACTCGACTCGGCTGCCATCGATCGCTCGCGCGTCGGTCATGCGCCGCTCCATCGTCTCGACGTCGGCGATCGCTCCTCGGCGTGCTGCTCGAGCGAGTCGGCGAGGCGCCGACGGTGCTCGGCCGGGCGTGCCGAACGCCGCCCGGTTCGACGACGATGCGCCGCAGGTACAGGTGCAGGTCGTGCTCGAACGTGACGCCGATGCCGCCGTGGATCTGCACGCAGTCGTGGGCGAGCTCGGGGCCGTACTCGCCGATGTAGGCCGTCGCCGCGACGGACGAGGTCGGCCGCCTGCGGATCGTCGGTGGCCACCGCGACCGCGGCCGCGTCGGTGATCGCGTGGCTCGCCTCGAGCCACGACTTCATGTCGGCGAAGCGGTGCTTGAGCGCCTGGTACGACGCCAGCGGGCGACCGAACGAGTACCGGTCGAACGCCCACTCGACGGTCATGTCGAACGCCGCCTGCATCGCCCCGACCGACTCGGCCGCGGCGATCGTCAGGCCGAGCAGCGTCGCCCACTCGACCTCGTCGGCCGCTCCGCCGACGTCGCCGACGAGCGCGCGTCGAGCGGCAGCCGGACGTCGTCGAAGTCGACGGCGCCGAAGCGCCGCGTCAGGTCGGTCGACGCGCAGCGGCGCGAATCGTGACACCCGGGCGTGTCGCTCGGGACGAGCACGTTCGTGAGGCCGTCGCCGGTGCGTCCGGTGACGAGGAGCAGGTCGGCGGTCGGCGCCGACTCGACCGGGCGCTTCGTGCCGTTGAGCACGACCTCGTCGCCGTCGATGCGCACGTCGAGCGCCCACGCCGCCGAGGCGGTCGTGCGGCGCCGGCTCGGCCAGGCACCACGCGGCGGTCGACGTGCCGGCGACGAGCGCCGCCACCGCCTCGTCGTGGCCCTCGCCGCCGTGATGGCTGAGCACGGCGGCGACGACGTTCGTCGGCATCAGCGGTCCGGGCGCGGCGTGGCGGCCGAACTCGTGGGCGATCAGCGTGAGGTCGATCGAGCCCGTGCTCGCCGATCGCTCCCCCACCGTGTTCCTCGTCGACGAGCAGGCTCGTCCAGCCGAGCTCGGCGCCGCGCTGCCAGTACTTCGCCGGCTCGCCGGTCGGTTCGTCGCGCAGCTCGCGCAGCACGTCGACCGGCACGAGCTCGTCGAGGAACGTCGCCGTCGTCTCCCGGAAGAGCGATTGGTCGGGTGTCGGGTTGAGCAGCACGTCACTCCTTGCCGATGCCGACGTGCGGTGGCACGTTCTCAGGATCGGAGAACCTGATTATCGCACCTCTAGCGGCAATCCACAAAGTGCCCCCACCCCGGCGGGCCAGCGATCGGGAACAGGCGGCGGCCCACCGTCAGTGGCGGCAGGCGAGATCGTCAATCTGGCTTGCATCGGACGCAAGCCAGGTTGACAGTTTCGCGACGTGGGCCCGGCCTGCTCGCTGGCATGAGCGAACGGCACCCACAAAGTGCCGTCGGCCATCGACCGCGTCGTGGGAGTCAGCCCGCGCGCTCGACAGCCGTCGCGATCCGGTCACCGACGTCGGTGGTCGAGCCGGTGCCGGCGTGCTCGCAGGCGGCGCGCATCCGGTCGGCGATGTCCTGCTCGCCGAGGAAGTCCATCATCATCGCCGCCGACAGCACCGCGGCGGTCGGGTTGGCCTTGTTCTGACCGGTGATGTCGGGTGCCGATCCGTGGACCGGCTCGAACATCGACGGTCCGGTGCGCGCCGGGTTGAGGTTGGCGCTCGCCGCGAGTCCGATGCCGCCCGACACCGCGCCGCCGAGGTCGGTGAGGATGTCGCCGAACAGGTTGTCGGTGACCACGACGTCGTAGCGGTGCGGATCCTGCACGAAGTAGATGCACGCCGCGTCGGCGTGCTGGTACGCCGTGGCCACGTCGGGATAGTCGGCGGCGACGAGGTTGAACGTCCGCTCCCACAGGTCGCCGGCGTACACGAGGATGTTCGTCTTGTGCACCATCGTGACGTGCTTGCGGCCGTCGCGGCGGCGGGCGAGTTCGAACGCGTACCGGATCGCCCGCTCGACGCCCATCCGGGTGTTCACCGAGCCCTGCGTCGCCACCTCGTCGAGGGTGCCCTTGCGGAGGAACCCACCGTCGCCGATGTACGGGCCCTCGGTGTTCTCCCGGATCACGACGAAATCGTGCGGTTCGGTCGTGGCCGGGCGCGGTCCCCTGGAACGGCCGCTCGTTGATGTACAGGTCGAACGCGATCCGCATCCCGACGATCAGCCCGCGTTCGAGGATGCCCGGGGTGACGTCGGGCCGGCCGGCCGCACCGAACAGGATGGCGTCGAAGCTCGCGGAGCTGCTCGATCGTCGCCTCGCTCAGCACCTCGCCGTCGCGCAGGTAGCGACCGCCGCCGAGGTCGAAGTCGGTGGTGTCGATGTCGGCGCCGGCGGCGCGCAGCACCTTGAGGGCCTCGGCGGTGACCTCCGGCCCGATCCCGTCGCCACCGATCACCGCGATGCGATGCGTCATTCCGTCACGCTCCCGTTCGTGCTGCCGATTCGGTTCGCGCACTTCGGCCCGCACCTCGTCGCCGTGCTCGTCGAGCAGCGGCGCCCGCCGGTTGACGCCGGCCTTCGTGCGGCTGAACTTGATCGGCGTGTTGGCGTACACCGTCGGCCGCTCGCTCCCCGGCGTCTGGAACGCGACGAGCATCTCGCGCGCCTGGAGGTGCGGATCGTCGAACAGCATCTCGTTGTTGTTCACCGGCCCGACGGGCACCCGTCCGCCGAGCGCGTCGAGCACCTCGCGCGGTCGTCCGCTCGGCGAGCCATCCCTCGATGATCTCGAGCACCATCGCCCGGTTCTTGTTGCGGGCGCGGTTGTCGCGGGTGCGCTCGTCGTCGATCAGGTCGGGCCGCTCCATCACCTCGCACAGGATCGGCCAGTGGTTGGTCGGCGCGGCGAGCGCGACCGCACCGTCGGCGGTGGCGAACACGCCGAACGGCAGGTGGATCGGATGCTCGTTGCCGTGCGGTACGTCGTGGCGACCCCAGTGGCTCCAGCGGTACACCGTCTCCTCGCACAGCGCGACGAGCGCGTCGTACATCGCGACGTCGACGAACTGACCGCGACCCGACACGCCGGGCCTCGTGGACCGCCGACACGATCCCGAGCGCGAGCAGCGTGGCCGGGTAGATGTCGCCGACGCTCGGGCCGATGCGGGTGCCGAACGTGCCCGGGCTCGCCCGTGGTCGCGACGAGCCCGCTCATCGCCTGGGCGACGACGTCGAACGCCGGCCAGTCGGCGTACGGGCTCTCGCCCGTGCGCGGGTCGCCGAAGCCGCGGACCGCGCCGTAGACGAGCCGCGGGTTGATCTCCGCCAGCGCCTCGTAGCCGAGGCCGAGCTTGTCGAGCACGCCGACGCGGAAGTTCTCGACGATCACGTCGGCGTCGCGGACGAGGTCGCGCAGCGTGTCGCGGTCGGCCTCCTGCTGGAGGTCGAGCACGATGCTGCGCTTCGAGCGGTTGACGCTGGCGAAGTAGCCGCCGTAGTGATGTTCGGTGTCGCCCTTGGTGAACGGACCGCCGTAGCGGGTGAAGTCGCCCTTCGGCGGCTCGACCTTGATCACGTCGGCGCCGAGGTCGGCGAGCAGCATCGTGCAGAACGGGCCGGCCAGCGCGGCGGTGAGGTCGATGATGCGGATGTCGGTGAGCGGACCGCTGCGTGCGGGCAGGGGCGGCACCGCCCGTCTCGTGGCCGAGTGTGTGGTCCATCTCGTCGTCCCTCGTCCGGTTCCGGTCCGGCAGGCCGTCGCTGGCGCTGCACGGAACTTGGACTCTCAGTCTAGGAGAGTAGAGTTCTCACATGCGCATCGGCTTGATGGTCGGCCCCGAACGGAACCGCTACGCCACCAAGGTGCGAGCGGATGATCGACGACGCGGTGTGGGCGGAGGACGAACGGACTGAGCACCGTCTGGATCCCCCAGGTGCCCGACGAGTTCGACGCGATGACCGCGGCCGCGCTGATCGCCCAGGCCACGTCGCGCATCGAGATCGGCACCGCGGTCGTGCCGCTGCAGTCGCGCCACCCGGTCGCGTTGATGCAGCAGTCGCTGTCGACGCAGCTCGTCGCCGAGGGCCGGTTCACGCTCGGCCTCGGCCCGTCGCACCACTGGATCATCGAGGACATGCTCGGGCTCGCCGTACGAGCGTCCCGCCGCGCTGACCGCCGACTACCTCGACGTGCTCGACGCGGCGATGGCCGGCCCCGGCACCGGTCGACGTCGAGAACGACACGCTTCACGATCCACAACCCGATGTACGTCACCGACGAGCCGCGCATGCAGGTGCTGCTCGCCGCGCTCGGGCCGGTGATGCTGCAAGCTCGCCGGGTCGCGCACCGACGGCACGATCCTGTGGCTCGCCGACGAGAAGGCGATCGAGTCGCACATCGCGCCGCGCATCAACGCCGCCGCGACCGAGGCCGGCCGACCGGCGCCGCGCATCGTCGCCGGCGTGCCGATCTGTCTCTGCCTGCCCGAGCGAGGTCGACGCGGCCAAGGCCCGCGCCGACCGTGTGCTCAGCGAAGCGACCGTGTCGCCCAACTACCAGCGCCTGCTCGACCAGGGCGACGCGACCGGCGTGTCCGACATCCTCGCCGCGCGGCGACGAGGACGATGATCCGCGCCCGCCTGGCCGTCGTTCGCGTCGGCCGGTGTCACCGACATCTCCGTGCGCGTCCTGCCGATCGGCGAAGGCCGCGACGAACTCCTCGAGTCGAGCCGCCGCACCCGCGAATTCGTCGCCAGCCTCGCCGCCGCCACGTGAA
This sequence comes from Ilumatobacteraceae bacterium, assembly GCA_963801795.1. Classification (GTDB taxonomy): domain Bacteria; phylum Actinomycetota; class Acidimicrobiia; order Acidimicrobiales; family Ilumatobacteraceae; genus Sva-07. The sequence continues at coordinate 160,747 of CAWDFZ010000006.1, read as the reverse complement.
CGTCGTGCATCGGTGCCAGGCACCGATGCACGACCTGCAGCGACTTGCAATCGGTTGGCGCCTTTGAGAGAATGATGTTCTCATCTGAGGGAGATGACGTTATTCGCACGACCCCTGCGCCCCCCATCCGCAGCAGGAACCAAGCCCCGAGAACACCAGCCCGAACACCAGCGAGGGATCCGATGACCACACCGTCCGGCATTTCCATCTTCGACGCCGACAACCACTTCTACGAGCCGCCGGAAGCGCTGACCCGTCACCTTCCCGACCGGTACCGCAGCCAGCTGCAGTACGTGAAGCTCGAGAACGGTCGCACCAAGCTCGCCGTCGGCGGCAAGATCAGCGAGTACATCCCCAACCCGACGTTCGACGTCGTCGCCCGCCCCGGCGCCCAGGAGGAGTACTACCGCAAGGGCAACCCGGAGGGGAAGAGCCGCCGCGAGCTGTTCGGCGAGCCGATCAAGTCGCCGCCGGCGTTCCGCGAGCCGGCGTCACGGCTCGAGCTGATGAACGAGCAGGGCATCGACCGCACGCTCATGTTCCCGACGCTCGCCAGCGTCATCGAGGAGCGGATGAAGCACGACCCGTACTTCCTCCACGCCGCCATCCACGCCCTCAACGAGTGGATGTACGAGACGTGGCAGTTCGACTACGAGGACCGCATCTTCTCCACGCCGGTGATCACGCTGCCGATCGTCGAGAAGGCGATCGAGGAACTCGAATGGGTCGCTCGAGCGCGGCGCCAAGGTCGTGCTGATCCGTCCGGCTCCGGTGCCCGGCTTCCGCGGCACCCGCTCGTTCGCCCTGCCCGAGTTCGACCCGTTCTGGAAGCGGGTCGTCGAGCTCGACATCCTCGTCGCGCTGCACTCCTCCGACAGCGGCTACGACCAGATCGCCAACTGGTGGGAGGGCAGCGACCAGGAGATGCTGCCGTTCCAGCCGGCCGCGTTCCGCATGCTGTCGTCGTGGCGGCCGATCGAGGACGCCGTCGCGTCGCTCGTCGCCCACGGTGCGCTGCAGCGCTTCCCGGAGCTCAAGATCGCCGTCGTCGAGAACGGCGGCTCGTGGGTCGAGCCGCTGCAGCGGGCGATGAAGGACACGTACAAGAAGATGCCGCAGGACTTCCCCGAGGAGCCGGTGGCCGCGATGCGTCGCAACATCTACATCAGCCCGTTCTGGGAAGAGGACTACGGCCAGCTCGCCGAGCTGCTCGGCGAGGACCATGTGCTGTTCGGCTCGGACTACCCGCACCCCGAGGGCCTCGAGAACCCGGTCGCCTACGCGAACGACCTCGAGCACCACGGCCCCGAGCTGGTCGCGCAAGTTCATGGGCGGCAACCTCGCCAAGCTGATGAACGTCGAGAACACCCCCGTCGTCCACGCCCCCGCCACCGTCTGACCAACGACGCGTCGACGGATCGGCTCGCCTGGCGGACCGGTGCGCTGGCGTCGGCCGCACGACCTGGGTCGTCAGGGCTGGGCGTCGAGGGTGCGGCTGATGAAGCCGCGGAGGTCGTCGGTGTCGAACGACTCGAACTCGGCGCCGAGCGCGAAGTCGATCGTCGCCAGCACGGAACGCTCCATGTGGATGTTCAGGATCCGCTTGGTCGACTCGACGGCGTACTGCGGCAGCTTGCGCGATCCGCCGGGCGCAGGCCATGCGCCTGCGTCGAACACCTCGTCGGGCGCGCACACGTGGTTGGCGAGCCCGATCTCGTGGGCCCGTTCGGCGGTGATCCGATCGCCGGTGAACGCGAACTCCTTGGCGATCAGCATGCTCGTGTGCAGCGGCCACGTGATCGGCCCACCGTCGGCGGCCACGAGACCGACCACGACGTGCGGGTCGGCGAGATGGGCCTTCTCCGACATGTACACCACGTCGGACAGCGACGACGAGGCTGCACCCGAGACCGACGGCCGGGCCGTTGCACCGCGGCGACGACCGGCACCCGGCACTGCAGCATGTTCAGCACGAGTCGCTTGCCGGTGTCGATGCTGACGCGGCGCAGCGCCCGGTCGTCGGCCAGCTCGCGGAGGTAGTTGAAGTCGCCGCCGGCCGAGAACGCCCGCCCGTTGCCGGTCAACACCACGGCGCGGGCCTCGGTGTCGAGGCTGATCTGCGGGAACAGGTCGGCGAGCCCCTCGTGCAGGTCGTGGTTGACCGCGTTGAGATCGTCCGGCCGGTTCAGGCGGACGATCCGGATCGGGCCGTCGGCCTCGACCACGATCTCGTCGGGCACGTCGTACATGGGGGTTCCCCTCGTGTGCTGGTTGCGGTGAGTTGCTGCGAGCGATGGGTCTTCAGCCGACCGGCAGATCGAGGATGCGGGTGGCGATGATGTTCTTCTGCACCTGCGAGGTGCCGCCCATCACGCTCTGCGCACGGCTGTACAGATAGAAGTCGAGCTGGTCGGACGATGCCTCCGCCGATCGCGTCGGCCAGACCGAACGACAGCGCGGCGTGGCCGATGCTCTGCTCGGCCCACGTCATCAGCAGCTTGTCGATCGAGCCGTCGGACCCGTGGGTCACGCCGTCGAATCGCTCCGACAGGCGCCGCGCCGTGTGGATCCGCAGCATCTCGGCCTCGACGTACGCCCACGCGAGCTGATCGGCGTGCTCGGCCGACACCGCCGCCGGGATCCTGCCGGGCGGTCGCCTCCAGGTCCTGCACCGCCTTGAGGTAGCGGGACGCGAAGCCCGAGCTCGGCCGGCTCGCGCTCGTGGCTGACGATCGTCATCGCCAGCCGCCAGCCCTCGCCCGGCTCGCCGATCATGTTCGCGGCCGGCACGCGGGCGCCGTCGAAGGCGACCTGCCCGAACTCGGTGGTGATGCCGTTGATCATCTTCAGCGGCCGCTGTTCGATGCCCGGCTGATGCATCGGCACGGCGAACGCGGACAGCCCCTTGTGCTTGGGGACGTCGGGATCGGTGCGGGCCAGCACGATGCACCACTCGGCGACGTCGGAGTAGCTGGTCCAGATCTTGTGACCGTCGATGACGTACTCGTCGCCGTCGAGCGTCGCCGTGGTGCGCAGCGAGGCGAGGTCGGACCCGGCGTCGGGCTCGCTGAACCCCTGGCACCACCGGTCGCGGCCGTTGATGAGGCCAGGCAGGAAGCGGTCCTTGATCGCCTCGCTGCCGTGATGGCTGATCCCCTGGATCAGGTAGCCGAGGCTCGGCTTCGGCGGCGCGCCGGCGCGGGCCAGCTCCTCGTCGACGATCACCTCGTACACGGGCGGCAGCTCGCGGCCGCCGTACTTCGCCGGCCAGGTCAGTGCGAAGAACCCGGCCTCGTACAGCTGCTGGTGCCAGTCGCCGAGCATCGTCCAGTAGCCGTCGTCGCTGTGCGAACGCTTGACGCTGTCGCCCCGTTCGGCGAGCCAGGAGCGGATGCCGCTGGCGGAACTCGGCCTCGTCGGGCGAATCACGAAAGTCCATGTCGGGCTCCCCATCGTTGTTGTGCCAGCAGCGCCAGCTGCGGGCTCTCGCCGCCGAACAGCTCGGTCGACAGCAGCGCCCGGCGGAGGTACACGTGGGCCATGCACTCCCACGTGTTGCCGATGCCGCCGTGCACCTGGATCGCGGTCTCGCACACGGTGCGGGCGCTGCGGGCGGCGTACGCCTTGGCCACCGCGGCGGCCGCCCGGGCCTCGGCCGGCTCGAGCGCGTCGACCGCCCACGCGGCGTACAACATCGCGCTCAGGGCGCCTTCGCTGAGCGTCTTGGCCTCGGCGAGCAGGTGCTGCACGGCCTGGAACGAACCGATCGGCACGCCGTACTGGCGACGCTCCCGGGCGTACGTCGGTGGTCAGCTCGATCGCACCCTCCATCACCCCGACGAGGTCGGCCGCGGTGAGCGTCACGGCGAGGGCCTCCCACGCCACGAGATCGTCGGGCGACAGCGTGCCGAGCCCATCCGCAGCGGTCGCCGAGCGTCGGCGACGAGCCGGCGCACCGACCTGGTCAGATCGACGCCGGCGTGTTCGTCCGATGCCGGGATCGTCACCTCGACCAGGGTGTCGCCCGAACCGCCGAGGGCGAGCGCGACGGTGCTGCCCGCGGCATCGACGGCGACGCCCGCTGCCGCGGGCGAGCCGGCTGCAGATCGGAGGTGACGGCGACCGTGCGGGCCGACGCCATCGGTCGTGTGCTGCATCGGCCCGCCGCAGCAGGTCGTGCGCGAGCACGCGGTCCGATGAACGCGACGTCGCCGCGCCGCGGGCCAGCGACTCGGGCGACGAGCGCGGCTTCGACGCCGGACGCGAGCGGCTCGCTCGGTGTTCCGGTGCGGAGTTCCCGCCAGCCGGCCTGCGTCGAGCGCGGCGTCGAGGCGGCTCCGGCGGTCGGCGTCGTCGAGATCGCCGACCGTCGTCGGTCCGAGCTTCTCGGCGAGGCGCACCGCGGCATCTTCGAGCTCGCGTTGCTCGGTCGTCGGTCTCGCATCCATCCCGCAGAGGATAGCGAAGATCTACGGGGAAGGAAAGCGAACTCTCACTTTGGAGAGAGTTCTCGCTTGTTCTCAGCTCGCGTTCGGTCGACGACGGAGTCGGGCGCGATGGCGTGCAGGCAGTACTCCCACATCTCCGCCGCGGTGATCGGCTGACGGCCGCCCGCGCTGCGTCCCGCGGTGGTCGTGGCGGACTGCAGGACGATCGCGGCCTGCCGCCGCGGGCGACCCGGACGCAACAGCCCGGCCTCGCTCGCCTCCTCCACCATCGCCACGAAGTACTCGAGCAGCGGTGCGTACGCGTTGGCGACGTCGGCCGGGTGCGTGACGAGCAGCCGCTGGGCGAACTCGAGGAACAGCGGCTGCTCCGACATCTCCGACGGGCGAGCACAGGTCGTACAGCTCCATCACTGCCCGCTCCAGCCGGTCGAGGGGATCGCCGTCGACGGTGACCCGCCTGACCCGGGCGACTGCCTCGCCCATCTCCTCCTCGAACAGTGCCAACAGGAGTTCGTGCTTGCCGTCGAAGTACTGGTAGAAGCTGCGCAACGACTGCTTCGAACGATCGACGACCTCCTGCACGGTGAACTCGGTCGAGCCCTTCTCGTCGATGATCTCGCGGGCCGCGTTCAGGAACTGCTGCACGCGAACGGCGGCGCGCTCGCGGGCCGCGCGAGTGGACCGCTCGATCGCTCGATCGCGCCAGACGGCGTCGCCGTCGTCGCCCGGATCGGAAGCATCGTCGATGGGAACGCTGGTCGCCATCCCGCGACACTATCTTTTCGGAAATACGAATCGCGTGATCCGGGAGTACCACTCCGCCCGATTCTCCGGAACGGAGAGGCTGACTTCCAGGGCGCGCCACGCGCTGCGTCAATGGGTCAGGCCAGCGCCGTGAAGTCGACGTGGAGGGTCTGCAGGCCGCGCAGGAAGAACGTCGGCAGGTACTCGTAGCGTCGATCGCCGGCCGGGCCGTGCACCGACTCCGAGATCCGGATGTCGCCGAGCCGGTCGAGCAGGCGGTTGATCGTCACCCGGCCCTCGGCGCGGGCGAGCGGAGCGCCGGCGCAGGTGTGGATGCCGTGCCCGAACGCGATGTGCTGGCGGGCGTTCGCCCGGTCGAGGTCGAACGTGTGCGGGTCGGCGAAGACCCGCGCGTCGCGGTTGCACATGCCCGGGCGCCAGCATCAGCGTGCCGCCGGCGGGGATCGTCGACGCCGCCGAGTTCGGTCGCCACCCGCGCCATGCGGAACTGCGTCCGCAGCGGGCTCTCCAGGCGCAGCGTCTCCTCGACGAAGTTGGGGATCCGGTCGCGGTCGTCGCGGAACGCCTGCTGCAGGTCGGGGTGCTCGCCGAGCATCCGCAGGGCGAACGACAGCAGCCGCACGGTCGTCTCCTGGCCGCCGGCGAACAGGTTGGCGGCGAGCAGCGCGGCGTCGCTCACCTCCGGTGTCGACCCGTCGGGGAACGTCGCCGTCGGCCAGGCCGCTCAGGATGTCGTTGCGCGGCTCGCGGCGACGGTCGGCGATGTACTCGCTGAACTTGCTCGTAGAGGAACTCGAGCGGCTTGTGCTCGAGGTGCTCGTGGACGGTCGACAGCCGCTCGCGGAACAGCTCGTGGTCGGCCTCGGGCACGCCTTCGAGGTCGGCGACGACGGTCAGCGTGAACGGCTCGGCGTACTGCGACGACGACCTCGAACGTGCCGTCGCCGATGAACCGATCGATCAGCACGTCGGCGTAGTCCCACATGAAGTCCTCGTTCTCCTTGAGGTTCTTCGGGGTGATCAGCCGCATCAGCAGGTGGCGGTGGGCGGTGTGGTTCGGCGGGTCGAACGCGGGGAGCTGGTCGGAGAACGGCAGCTCGTGACGGCAGCGCACGATGACGTCGGTGACGTCGTCGCCCTCGATCGGCTCGGAGAACTTCTGGAACGGCCCGCTCACCGCGTTGCACGACGAGAACCGGCCCGACGCCGCGTCGTGCTCGGGGAACGTCGCCGGGTCGCGCGTAGACCTGCATCGCCTCGGGATGGCCGGTGATCATGAACACGCCGAAGTTCGGCTCCTGCCAGACGGGACCCTGCTGGCGGACCCAGTCGAAGTAGTCGTACGGGTCGTCCTGGATCGCCCGGTCGCGGAAGAAGTTGACGTTCGCGAAGTCGGTGGTCGTCTCGTCAGATGGCATGGTGCTTCCTCACTCGAATCGGGCCGGTCGTACGACTCGCGGCGTGGCCATCGAAGTGGACATCGACCGGGACGCGTGCATGGGCTCGGGCAACTGCGTCTACGAGGCCGTCGGTGCGTTCGACCTCGACGACGACGGCATCGCGACGGTGGTCGACGTCGACGCGGTCGACGAGGCGCAGCTGATCTCGGCGGCGCGCCTGCTGCCCGACGCGGGCGATCACGGTGCGCCGCGACGGCGTCACGTTGCACTGACGACCGCCTGCTCGGCCGCTTCGTGCGGCCACCTGGCGGGCGGCGAGGTAGCCGAACACCATGCTGTTGGCGATGCTCGCGCCGGGGCCGAGGTAGTGCCGGCCCATCACCGTCGCCGTGCTGTTGCCGGTCGCGTACAGGCCGTCGATCGGCTGCGCCCGTGCTCGTCGAGCACGCGGGCGTGCTCGTCGGTGACCAGGCCGCCGCAGGTGCCGATGTCGGCGGGCAGCATCTCGCACGGCGTAGTACGGGCGCCTCGTCGATCGGGCCGAGGCACGGGTGCACCTTGCGGTTGCGGGTCGCCGAGCGACCGGTTGTAGGCCGACTCGCCCCGCCCGTAGTCGGGGTCGACGCCGTTGCGCGGCGTGCTCGTTGAAGCGCTCGACGGTCGCGGCCAGCCCGGCGGGGTCGATGCCGCACATGCTGGCGAGGTCGGCGAGCGTCCACGCCTGCTTCAGGTTGCCGCTCTCGAGCAGCTTCTTCGGGAAGTGCCCGGGGTGCGACCGCTGGTGGGCGTAGCGCTTGCGGTACCGGTCGTCGAAGATCAGCCAGCACGGCACGGCCCGGCTCGTCTTGTCGCGGGCGTACATCGCCTTGCCGACCTCCATGTACGAGTTCGACTCGTTGACGAACCGGTTGCCCGGCGGCGTCGACGTAGATCGTGCGCGGCCGCTGGCGGGCCTGGTCGAGCGTCGACTGGCCGAAGCGGCCGGTCCGCGGCGACGGCAGCCACCACGCCTCGTCCATCAGGTCGGTCTGCGGCGCCGAGCCGCATCGCGGTCGAGCAGCGCCTCGCCGGTGTCGCCGGGGTTGGCGATCGACCACTTGCGCCTGGTTCGGCTGGTCGCCGCCGTACTCCTCGCGCATCTCGCGGGTTGTGGGCGAAGCCGCCGGCGGAGATCAGCACGCCCTGCCGGGCGCGGACCGCGCACGGGCGTGCCGTCGCGCACCGTGCGCACGCCGACGACGCGGCCGTCCTCGACGATGAGGTCGTCGAGCGGCGCCTCGGTCCACACCGGGATGCCGCGGTCGAGCGGCGATCGCGAGCATCTGGCCGATCAGCGACGCGCCGTTCGTCAGCAGCGCCTGCCGCCGCAGCCTTGGCGCGCGTACGGTGCGGATCGCGACCCGGGCCGAGACGGCGAAGCCGCGGACGCTGCGGTTGTAGTGCGACAGCGACCGCGCCTCGTTGGTCATCACCGCCAGGCCGACGCTCTGGGCCAGGCCGGGCTGCAGCTTCGGCAGCCAGTCGCCGAGCGCCTGGCCGTCCCACGGCACCGGCTCGATCGCCCGGCCGATGTCGCTGGCCGCCCTGGCAGGTTCGAGTAGTAGTCGCTGTAGCCGGGGCAGCGGACGAAGCGCACGCCGCAGCCGCTGGAGGAACGTCGACCATCTCCGGGCCGGCGGTGAGGAACGCGTGGCGCCGCTCGAACGACGAGGCCGGGCCGACGTCGCCGACGACCGCCTCGAAGTGGGCCATCGCGTCCTCGTAGGAGTCGGCGACGCCGCTCGGCCCGCATCACCGGGTTGTTCGGGATCCAGACGACGCCGCCGGACATGCACGTCGAGCCGCCGATCAGCGCCTGCTTCTCGAGCACGAGCGCGCTCGGCGCCGGCGTCGGCGCGCGGCGAGCGCGGCGACCATGCCGCCGCCGCCGGATCCGGCGATCACGAAGTCGACGGTGGTGTCCCACGTCGTCATGTCACGTCCCCTCTCACCCGGACGCACTGCTCAGCGCCGGAGCAAGCTAGCAGGATCCGTTGACGATTGCTACGAAGTCGAAGTAATCTGTCGGCCACGCCGCACGAGGGGGACGCGGGCGCATGACGACGCAGTCGCAGGCACGCTCACGTATCCGCGCGAGGGGTTCGGCGCGCCGAAGGACCGGCACGGGCCGCGCCACCGGCACGGTCGGCCTGCCCGGCGGGCACCGAGGTGTTCTCGGCCGACAACCACATCTCGCTGGCGGAGGACATCTTCTACGAGCGGTTCCCCGAGTCGATGAAGGACCAGGTGCCCCGCGGTCGTCAACGTCGACGGCGGCTGGGCCGTCGGCATGGGCGGCCAGTCGATCCTGCCCCGCGAGTTCACTCGAGGTGCTCACGCAGTACGACCCGCTGCCCGGCTCGCACGCCGGCGACGTCGACGCCCGCCTCGCGGCGCTCGACTCCGAGGGCGTCGACCGGGAGCTCGCCTTCCCGAACTCGATCCTGGCGCTGTTCGGCTGGCCCGACAAGGAGGTCCGCGAGCTCTGCTTCCGGATCTACAACGAGCACATCGCCGAGCGTGCAGGAGCGCTCGGGCGGCCGCATCTACGGCGTCGGGCTCATCAACTGGTGGGACGCCGACGGCGCGCGGCGCACGCTCGACGAGCTGAAGGCGCTCGGGCTCAAGACGTTCCTGCTGCCGCTCAAGCCCGGCAAGGACGACGACGACAGGTCCCGATCGACTACGCCAGCACGGCGATGGACGGCGTGTGGGAGGCGATCGAGGAGAGCGGCCTCCCGGTGGCGCACCACATCGGCGAGACGCCCGCCGGCGACGCCGAACGAGTACAACGCCGTCGGCGATCGGCATGCTGCACATCGGTCGCCCCGTTCCGCGAGATGTTCGGCAAGCTACGTCTTCGGCGGGATCCTCGACCGCCACCCCGGCCTGCAGGTCGGCTGGTTCGAGGGCGGCATCAACTGGGTGCCGTCGGCGCTGCAGGACGCCGAGCACCTCGCACGCGTCGCTCCAGCACATCGACAACCTCGATCCCCGAGCACGACGCGCCGCACTACTGGGACGCACCACATGTGCGCGTCGTTCATGGTCGACCCGCTCGGGCTCGAGCTGATCGACCGCATCGGCGTCGACCGGGTGATGTGGTCGACCGACTTCCCGCACAACGAGAGCACCTACGGCTACAGCAACGAGTCGCTGGCCAGCGGTCGTCGACGCGGTCGGCCCCGAGGACGCGGTCGAAGATCGTCAGCGCGCAACGTCAAGCGCTACCTCGGGCTCGACGGCTGATGGCCGCCGGGCTCGATGGCGCCGGCGCCGCCGACGCGGATCCCGGCGCAGCCCGACCTCGGCGCGGATGCGCCGCGAGCGCACGCGACCGGGTGCGCTCGATCGATGGCGCGACGCAGGGCATCGACGCGCTCGTCCTGCTCGGCAACACCAACGTCGTCTACGCGACCGGGCGCCATCTGGCCGCTCGCCGACTCCGGGCGGGCCAACTTCGAGCAGCCGGTCGCCGTCGTGCTCGCCGACGACGAGTTCCCGCACTCTGGTCGCCCGTCCGCGACGACGAGCGGCTGCGCGCCGAGCTCGCCGGCCGACCACCTGCACGGCCCGGTGTACCTCGACTTCGACGAGGGCGTCGCCGCGTTCGCCGCCGCAGCTGGCCGCGCTGCGTGCCCGGCGGCGCGTCGATCGCCATCGACGAGTGGACCCATGCGCTGCGCCGCGAGCGACGTTCTTCTTCGCCGACGGCCCGCCGCTCGACGGGCGGCAGCGTGATCAGCCGCGGCCAAGCTCGTCAAGACGCCCGACGAGCTGTCGTGCATGCGCGACGTCGCTGCGGATCACCGAGCATCGGCATCGCCGAGGTGCAGGCGCAGCTCGCGCCGGGCGTGCGCCAGACCGACCTCACCGCGACGTTCCTGCGCACGATCTTCGACCTCGGCGCCGACGCCAACATCCTCGACCCGATCTGGCAGGTGATGCCGACCGTCGATGGCCGACGGCCCGTGGACGACGCACCGGCGACCTCGCCTGCCCGCTGCTGTCGACCGAGCGCGAGCTGGTCGAGGGCGACGTGCTGTGGGTCGACACCGGCGTCACCTGCGAACGGCTACCACTCCGACTTCGGCCGCACCTGGATCGTCGGCCGCGAGCCGACGCCCGCCAGCGGGACCAGTTCGAGCGGTGGCGGGCGATCATCGACGCCGTCCTCGACGTCACCCGGGCCGGCGCGACCGGCGCCGACCTCACCGCGGCGGCGATCGGCGCTGCCGGCGGCGAGCAAGCCGTGGATGTCGCACTTCTACCTCGGCCACGGGCTCGGCATCGACAGCGCCGAGATGCCGTACGTCGGCAGCGACATCGGCGAGGCGTTCGACGCCGCGCCTCGTCCTCGCAGGCCGGCATGGTGCTCGTGCTCGAGCCGATCGTGTGGGACGACGGCGCCGCCGGCTACCGCTCCGAGGAGGTCGTCCTGATCACCGAGGACGGCTGGGAACCGATGACCGACTACCCGTACGACCCGTTCTGAGGATCGCCGATGACGCGCCACCGAGATCCTCCCCGACGACGCCGCGCTGCGCCTGGCCCGCCGCGCGCGCGTGCTCGCCGAGATGGAGGCGCGCCGACATCGACATCCTCGTCCTCGGACGCGAGGCGAACGCCCGCTACGTCGTCGGGCGTGCCGCGCCTGTGGACCGCCGGGTCGCGGGCGTTCGGCCCCGGCTGCGTGCTCGTGCGCGCGACGCGGCGACGATCCACCTGCTGAGCACCTGGGACGAGGGCGTCCCCGACGACATCCCCCACGAGCACCTCTACGGCATCTCGTTCAACTCGCAGACCTTCCTCGACGGTGCTGCAGCGAGCATCGACGGGCGCGGCGACGGCCCGCACGCGTCGCCACCGACGCGCTGACGCCGGCTCGGGCGCCGAGCTGCTCGCCAAGGCCTTCCCCGACGCGCCGAGTCGTCGACGGCGAGCAGCTCCTGCGCCGGGCCCGGCGCATCAAGACTGCCCGACGAGGTCGACGCGATCCGCGACTCGGTCGGCATCGCCGAGCGGGCGCTCGCCGTGGCGCTCGAGCGCGCTGCGCGCCCGGCGTCACCGAGCGGCAGCTCACCGGCGTGTTCATGGAGGCGATGGCGACGCCAGGGCGTCACGACGCCGGCGACGCAGGACGTCGCGTGGATCACCTCGCGCGAGCAGCCGTGGCAGCGCGCCAGCCGCGACACCCCGGTGGCGCGACGGCGACCTCGTCGCCTTCGACGCCGGCGTGGTCAGCGACGGCTACGTCGGCGAGCTGGGCCGGACCGTCGTCGTCGGCGAGCGACGACGCGCCGGGACGGCGGCGCTGTTCCGACGCCGCGACGAGCTGCTGCGACCGGCTGCTCGACGGCCTGCCGGCCGGGCGCGCCGGCGAGCGATCTGCTCGACGCCTACGCCGCGGCCGGCGACGCCGCTGCCGCCCGATGCCGGTCGCCCGCGGGCTGGGCCTCGGCTTCGACCTGCCGCTCGTGACGCCACGCGCTCCCCGACGACCGCGGCCGCGCGAGCGGCTCGAGCCCGGCATGGTGCTCGGCCTGACCGGCGTTCGTCTGGCGAGGCACGGCGTCGGCGCCGCCTACGCGCAGCGAGCCGGTCGTCATCACCGACGACGGCGCCGAGCCGCTGCTCGACGCACTCGACCCATTCCGTACCGCACCAGCACAGGAGCACGACCACGTGACCGACATCGACGTCCCGCCGCCCGAAGAGATCGATCCGCTACGAGAAGGACCCGGCGACGAAGATCGCCACGATCACGCTCGAACCGGCCCGACCAGCTCAACGTCCCGACGATCGGCGCCCGCCGCCGCTACGGCGACCTGATCTTCAAGGCCAGCATCGACGACGACGTCAAGGTGCTCGTCGTCCGCGGCGAGGGCGACGACCTCGGCACCGGCGCCGACCTCGACGAGCTGATGGCCAAGCAGGCCGCCGGCACGTCGCTGCACGAGGAGTTCGGCATCGACCCCGACGAGGACGTCACGATGCCCGCCCGCGCTCGTACCGCGCCGGCGCCGGCGCTCGTGCACTGGTACGCCAACCCGCAGGGCCGGCTGCCGCAGCCTGCAGGACTTCAAGAAGATCAGCATCCTCGAGGTCAAGGGCTACTGCTACGGCTGGCACTTCTACCAAGCCGCCGACGCCGACCTCGTCATCTCGTCCGACGACGCGCTGTTCGGCCACCCCGCGTTCCGCTACGTCGGCTACGCCCCGCGCATGTGGCAGTGGGCGATGATGATGGGGCTGCGCAAGTTCCAGGAGATGGTCTTCACCGGCCGCCCGTTCACCGCCGACGAGATGGACGAGTGCGGCTTCGTCAACAGCGTCGTGCCGCGCGACCAGCTCGAGGCCGAGACGGCGAAGTACGCCCTGGCCTGCGCGCGGACCCGGCCGACCGACACCGTGTTCATGCAGAAGGTCTTCTTCGAGATCATGAAGCAGCAGCAGGGCGAGTACATGGGCAGCATGCTCAGCGCCTGGATGGAGTCGATGGGCAGCCTGCTGCGTGAGGACGGCACCGGCAAGCGGGCGACGATCACCGACGAGACGATGGACGCCGGGCTCAACAACGCGGTGAAGGACAACGACAGCCAGCTTCCCGCCGGAGTGGCGCCTGAGCCGCTCGGGCCGGCGGCAGCCCGAGTGACGGACCGAGTCGGCCATCGGCGGCCGTGCCGCCGCTGAGCGGCCTGCGCGTCGTCGACCTGTCGAGCGGGATCGCCGGCGCCTACTGCACGAAGCTGCTCGCCGACGGCGGCGCCGAGGTCGTCAAGGTCGAGGCGCCGAGCGGCGACCCGCTGCGCCGCTGGTCGGCGTCGGGCGCGACGATCGCCGACGGCGACGACGGCGCGCTGTTCAACTTCCTCGGCGCGTCGAAGCAGAGCGTCGTCGTCGACCCGGACGACGCCGACGACCTCGCGGCGCTGCACGGCGCTGCTCGACGGCGCCGACGTCGTCGTGTGGTCGCGCGGGCTCGGCGCTGGCCGAGCACCCGGCGCTGGCGCCCGCCGAGCATCCTGCGCGGCCCACCCGCACCTGATCGTCACGTCGATCACGCCGTTCGGGCTCGACGGGCCCGTGGAGCGACCGGCCGGCGACCGAGTTCACGCTGCAGGCGTGGTCGGGCGGCGATCGTCGGCCTCGGCCGCGGCGCACCCGACCGGGCGCCGGTGCACGTCGGCGGCCAGATCGGCGAGTGGCTGACCGGCGTCTACGCCGCCATCGGCACGCTGGCTCGCCGCGCGCGACGGCGGCGACGGCGACCGGGCGAGCTCGTCGACGTGTCGATGCTCGAGGTGATGGCGATCGTGCCTCACCTACTACCCGGTCACGTTCCAGCGACCAGCTCGGCCGACCCGATGCGCCGCAAGCGCTTCGTGCCGACGCCGGGCGTCGGCGCGGCGCAGCGACGGCCTCGTCGGGCTCGGCTGCGGCACCGGGCAGCAGTGGCTCGACTTCTGCGTCATGGTCGGCCACCCCGAGTGGATGGAGGACCGGTCGCTACTTCCTCGACCGCACCGCGCTCGCCCCGACGATCGACGCGTGGGTCGCCGAGCACACGGTCGCCGAGGTGACTCGACCTCGCCTCCGCGTTCCGCATCCCGAACGCGCCGATCGTCGACGGCGCGAACGCGCCCGGCGATCGACCACTTCGCGAGCGCGGCGACGTTCGTCGCCAACCCGCGCGACGGGGTCGCGCAACCCCGGCCCGCCGTACCGGCTGTCGTCGGCCGCGCTGCCGCCGCGCCGCGCCGGCGCCGCGCGCTCGGCGAGCACACCGCCGACGCCGCGTCCCGCGCGTCGCCGCGGCCGACGCGACGCACCGGCGGTCAGGCACCGACGGTTCAGCTGCCGTTCGAGGGGCTGCGGGTCCTCGACATGACGGCGTTCTGGGCCGGCCCGCTCGTCGGCCACGTGCTCGCGCTGCTCGGCGCCGAGGTGATCCACCTCGAGTCGGCGAAGCGGCCCGACGGCGTCCGCCTCGTCGGCGGCGTGCCGCAGACCGAGGCCGCAGTACTGGGAGCGCGGCCCGATCTTCTCCGCGCTCAACACGAACAAGAAGAGCCTGACGATCGACTTCGCCGACCCGCGCGGCGTCGAGCTCGTGCACGCGGATCGTCGGCGACCTGCGACGTCGTCGTCGAGAACTACACGCCGCGGGTGCTCGACGCAGCTCGGGCCTCGACTACGAGTCGCTGCGCGCCGATCCGGCCCGACCTCGTCATGGTCCGCATGCCCGGCTTCGGGCTCGACGGCCCGTGGCGCGACCTCGCCGGCGTTCGCCTTCGTCATCGAGGACGCGTCCGGCCTCACCTGGCTGACCGGGCACCCCGATCTGCTCCCGATCGAGCCGTACGGCGTCGGCGACCCCAACGCCGGGCTCCACGCGCTGGTCGGCCTGCTCCTCGCCCTCGAGCACCGCGACCGCACCGGCGAGGGCGTCGCTCGTCGAGGCGGCGATGGTCGACGCCGCGCTCAACGTCGCCGCCGAGCAGGTGATCGAGCACTCCGCGTACGGCGCGCTGCTCGACGCGCACCGGCAACCGCGGCCCGTGCGCGGCGCCGCAGAACCTCTACCAGGCGGCCGGCGCCGACGCGGAGGGCCGCGACGACGTCTGGGTGGCGATCGCCGTCGCCGACGACGACCAGTGGGTCGCGCTGCGCGCCGCGCTCGGCGACCCGGCGTGGGCGGCCGACCCGGCGCTGGCGACCGCCGCCGGCCGGCGTCGCCGCGCACGACGCGATCGACGAGCACCTCGCGGCGTGGTGCCGCGAGCGGCCAGGCCGACGAGATCGTCGACGCGCTGTGGGGCGCCGGCGTCCCGGTCGGCAAGGTGATGCAGCCGCACGAGCAGCCCGACCTCGAGCAGCTGCAGCACCGCGGGTTCTTCGAGGAGCTCGACCATCCCGTCATCGGACCGTCGCGCTACGCCACGCTCCCGTTCCGGTTCTCACGCGGGCCCGACCGGTTCCACACCCGCGCCCGCGCCGCTGCTCGGCGAGCACAACGACGAGCTGCTCGCCGACCTCGGGCTGACCGTCGCCGAGATCGAATCGCTCGAAGCCGACGGCGATCATCGGCCGATCGATCCCCAGTGGCTGAGCGTGCCGCCGATGGCGGTCCAATAGCCTCCCGTGCCATGGCATTCGAGCCCGCCCCGTTCGACGTCGTCGAAGCGTCGCGCCGCGTCTGGCTGGAGCGCTGGAACGACGAGGCCGCGTCGGGGATGGCGGTGTTCACCGCGATCCTGCGCTCCCAGCAGCTGCTGAGCAACGAGATCGCCGCGGTGATGCGCCAGCACGACCTGACGTTCGCCCGCTACGAGGTGCTCTCCTGGCTGGCGATCGACCCCGAGTCGTCACTGACGCTGAGCTGGATCAGCAAGACGCTGCGCATCCCGCCGGCGACGGTGACCAACCTGATCGATCGCCTCGAGGACGACGAGCTCGTCCGCCGGGTGCCAGCACCCGCTCGACGCCCGCACGACGCTCGCCGTCATCACGCCGCGCGGGCGACGCGTCGCCGACGCCGCGACGCAGGACCTGAACACGACCGTCTACGAGCGCATCGGGCTCACCGAGCGCGCAGCGCGAGCAGCTCATCGATCTGCTCGCCGAGCTGCGCGCCAACGGCAACGAGTTCGAGGTCGACCGGTCGCAACGTGTGATCGACGACCTCGACTCCCGACACGCCCACGGGGAGGCCCGCCCATGACCGACACGACCGGCACGATCGAGACCGGGGCCGGCGGGACCGACGACCTGTGGGAGGCGATGTCGACGGCACGATCGATCCGTCGCTTCACCGACGAGCCGGTCGACGACGACACCCTGCGCCGCTGCTTCGAGGCTGCCACCTGGGCGCCGTCGGGCGGCAACTTCCAGGCGTGGCGGTTCGTGATCCTCCGATCGCCCGAACAGCGCGCCGTCGTCGCGGCGGCCGCCGCACACGCCCTCGCGGTGATCGAGCCGGTCTACGGCATGAGCCGGCCGGACCCCGACGACGACAGCAGGCGGGCGCGCAGCAACCGGGCGACCTACGAGCTCCACGACCGCGCCGGCGAGTTCACGTCGGTGCTGTTCGCCACCCGTCGGTTCACGTCCGCGTCCGAGTTGCTGCTCGGCGGCTCGATCTATCCGGCGGTCCAGAACTTCCTGCTCGCCGCCCGCGGCATCGGGCTCGGCGCCTGTCCGACGAGCTGGGCCGACTACGAGGGCGAGGCGATGCTGCGCGAAGCGGTCGGCGTGCCCGACACGTGGATGCTCGCCGCGCACGTCGTCGTGGGCTGGCCGCGAGGTCGTCACGGTCCACTCCGCCGCCGCCCGATGTCGGAGGTCGTCGCCCTCGACCACTGGGACTCCCCCGCCTGGGGCGACGCGCCGCTCTGGAACCCCCACGGCATCTGACGCCGAACCGCCTTCAGACGACGCCGGCACCTCACGCGTCGACCCGCACCGGCAGGCGCGTCCAGCCACGCACCGTCGAGGTGCGCGCCTGCACAGCATTGGGGTAGTCGACCTCCCACTGCGGCCAACGCTTCAGGACTTCGTCGAGCGCAACACGTCCTTCCATGCGGGCCAGCGAGGCGCCGAGGCAGAAGTGCAGCCCGAAGCCGAAGCTCAGGTGGTGGGCGGTCTTGCGGTGGATGTCGAACGAGTCGCCGTGCTCGAACTTGCGGTCGTCGCGGTTCGCCGCGCCGTTGAGCATCAACATCACGCTGCCCTCGGGCACGGTCTGGCCGTACCACTCGACGTCCTGGGTCACGTAACGCGCCTGCACCGGCGAGGGCGCCTCGTAGCGCAGGACCTCCTCGATGACCTTCGGGACGAGTTCCCGGTCGGCGGCGACCGCGCGCGAGTTGGTCCGGATGCTCGGCCAGCACCTTGCCCGTCCAGCCGATCAACCGGGTCGTCGTCTCGTTGCCGGCCGACGCGATGTTGCTCACGTACACCAGCGACCTCGGTCCGCGTGAGGCGGCGCCGCTCGCCGTGCTCGTCCTCGAACTCGGACTCGAGCAGCTGCGTCATGAGGTCGTCGGACGGGTTCTTCGCCCGCCAGTCGATGTACTCGCCGAACAGGCCCTCGGCGTATGCGACGTGGTCGATCGGCACCTTCGGGACGTCACCGTCGTCGAGCGCGAGGCTGTCGTCGATCGCCTGGCGGATCGCCTCCTGGTCCGAGTCGGGGATCCCGAGCAGCATGCCGATCGTCCGCATCGGCATCTGTGCGCCGAGGTCGGTGATGAAGTCGAAGCCGGACGAGCCGACGAGCGGGTCGAGCGTCTGCGCGCAGAACTCACGAACCTTCGGCTCGATCGACAGCATCCGCTTCGGGCTGAAGACCCGCGACAGGATCCCCCGATGCACGTCGTGGATCGGCGGATCCTCGAACAGGATGTTTCCCGGCGGGAGCTCGACCCCGTACTCGATCACCGCCTTGATGATCTCGAGCAGCATGCCCTTGGCCGAGCTGTACGTCTTCCAGTCCGTCAGCCCTTGCTCGACATCGCTGGAAGCGACTCAGCGCGTAGAAGTCGTGCTTGTCGTTGTAGTAGAGCGGAGCCTCCTCCCGGAGCCGCCTCCAGATCGGATACGGATCGTTGTCGATCTCGAAGTCGTACGGGTCGTAGTACAGATCCGTGTCAGCGGTCATGCGTCAGCATTCTCCTCCATGAGGGCACGCACCGAGGTGGGCAGCGCCATGCCATCGGGCAACGGGATGTCGGGCCGGTACATCACCATGCGGAACTTCCGGTGCGCGACGACCCACTCGCCGTCGACGAGCGCGAGCCGGTCCTGGTACATCCCCAGGGCGTGGCTGTAGCGGTCGGTCGACGCGTGCAGCTGCCACCGGACGTCGCCGTAGCACGACGCCCAGACCCCGCCGTCGTCGCGGCCGACGAGATGGTTGCTCATCATGTGCAAGGTCCACGAGCACGCATCGTGGAACGGAACGAATTCGTCCAGCCACTCCGCGATGCCCGCGATAGCGCCGCCGCGGGTAGTCCGCCACGACGTCGGGAGCGAACACGGTGCGGAAGAGGTCCCAGTCGCGAGTGTCGATCGCGTGGGCGTACGTGTTCTGCAGCAGCCGTGCTTCGACGGCAATGAGGTGCAGGCTCGAATCATGTCCAGTCGGATCGAGTCAGTTCGCATCACAATCACTTCGGAGTCGTAGTATCTGCACCGTAGTATGTGCCCATGGGGACACAGGACAGCACACGGCCAGGAATTCGCCGGACAGGTCGCGATCGTGACCGGCGGCGCCGGCACCATCGGGCAGGCGACCGCCGAGCTACTGATCGCCGAAGGGGCGAGCGTGGTCGTCGCCGACGTCGACGTCGAGCAGGGCGAGGCGATCGCCGCGGCGTTGGGTGAGCGGGCGCTGT
This sequence comes from Ilumatobacteraceae bacterium, assembly GCA_963801795.1. Taxonomy (GTDB): domain Bacteria; phylum Actinomycetota; class Acidimicrobiia; order Acidimicrobiales; family Ilumatobacteraceae; genus Sva-07. The sequence continues at coordinate 141,697 of CAWDFZ010000006.1, read as the reverse complement.
TCCAGCGAACCGACGTGAGCGAACCCGATCAGGTGCAGGCGCTCGTCGACGTCGCCGTCGAACGCTTCGGCGGGCTCCACATCATGTTCAACAACGCCGGGATCGGCAGCGGACTCAAGGGTTTCCTGTCCGACGACCTCGACGACTTCCAGCGGATCATGAACGTCAACCTGTTCGGTGTCATCCTCGGCACGCAGCGGGCGGCGCGCCACATGAAGGATCACGGTGGCGGTTCGATCATCAACAACGCGTCGATCGCCGCCATCAACGCCGGCGCCGGGATGATCTCCTACCGCTCCTCGAAGGCGGCGATCGCCCATGCCACCAAGTGCATGGCGATCGACCTCGCCCCGCACGGCATCCGGGTCAACTGCCTGACGCCGGCCCACATCCGCAGCGGCATCACCAACTACGACATGGGTCCGGTCATCAAGTACATGCAGCCGCTCGAACGCGAGGCGCAGCCGGCCGACGTCGCCAACGCCGTCGCGTTCCTGTCGAGCGAGCGCGCCGCGCAGATCACCGGCATCGTCCTGCCGATCGACGGCGGCACCACCGCCGGGCCGCCGATCGCGCAGACGCGGCTGATCATGTCGGCCGCCAAACCGACCGACTGACCGCGTCAGTTGGCGCGGGGTCTGACCCGCGACCGACTGGCGCTCAGCTCGATACGTCGATCCGTCGCGCTCGTCCGGGTTTGTGGCAGCCACTCGGCCCACCTTCGGCCATGTGGCTGCCTCAAGACGCGTCGGCAAGATTTGTGGCAGTCACAACCGCCGAATTCGTCGAAGTGTCTGCCGCAAACCGGCGGGTCGGGGCCAGCCGACCGACAGATGGGGCGGCCAGAAGCCCGCGACTCAGGTGCCGGCGTGGGCGAGCGCGTAGCGCTCGGCGTACTCCTTGCGGGTCGTCGTCGACACGTCGACGTCGGTCGCCTGGGCACGCAGCGCGCCGACCGTGTGCTCGGCGCGGCTCCCCTTCTGGAACGGGTCCCAGTCGAAGAAGCGGCAGGCGTTCTGCCAGCGAGATCTTGTCGATCTCCTCGTCGGTCGCGCCGACCGCGTTCAACTCGCCGAGCATCTTCTCCGGGGCATCGGGCCAGATCGAGTCGGAGTGCGGGTAGTCGCACTCCCAGGCGATGATGTCGATGCCGATCTCCTTGCGCAGCCCGAATGACGTCGGGTCGGTGACGTAGCAGGCGAGGGCGTGCTCGCGGAACACCTCGCTCGGCAGCTTGCCGCCGAAGTCGTCCTCGCCGTGCAGCCACACCTGGTTGGTGAAGTGGCGATCGCAGCGGTCGAGGTAGAACGGCAGCCACCCGATGCCGCCCTCGGAGAAGGCCACCTTGAGCTCGGGATACGTGCGGAACGCCGGCCCCCACAGGAGGTCCTGCGCGCCGAGCATCGAGATCTGGCAGGCCATGATCATCAGGTTGTCGACCGGCCCGTCGGGGGCGAGCTGCAGGGCGGCGAAACCCTGTCCGATGTGCAGGCACATCACCAGGCCGTTGTCGATCAGCGCTTCGAAGATCGGGCCCCAGTGATCCATGTTGTGATAGCTGGGCAGACCGTCGATGTGCGGGAGCTCGGGCAGCGTGATCGCCTTGGCGCCCTTGGCGGCGACGCGCTTGATCTCGGCGACGGCCTCCTGCTGGATCCCAGCTCGGCACGATCGACAGCGGCAGGAAGCGATCGGGGTATGCACCGCACCAGTCCTCGATGTGCCAGTCGTTGTAGGCCCGGATGACCGCATTCGTGGTCTCGTCCTTGACGTGACGGAAGTGGCCGGCGCTGAAGCCGGCGAACGTCGGGAAGCACATCGACGCGGTGATGCCGTTGACGTCCATGTCGCGCACGCGGGCATGGATGTCGTACGAACCGGGGCGCATCTCGTCGAACCCGGTCGGGTCGAAACCCCACTCCGACTTCGGCCACGACACGACGGCGTTCAGGCCGACGACGCCGGTCTGGTTGCCGCGGTACATCCAGCGGTCGACGCCGTTGTCGTCCTTCACGACACGCGGCGCGTCGTCGACGTACTTGGCCGCGAGGCGACCGTCGAACATGTTGGGCGGCTCGACCACGTGGTCGTCGATGCTCACCAGGACAAGATCGTCAATATTCATGACTCTCTTCTATCCTGTTCGACGTATGACCGTCTCTGCACAATCGGTCAATCATCGTGCTCGATCGGCCATCGCCCGGCCAACCTCGGCGTTGGGTCGACCTGCGCGACGGTGGCCACGCCGCGTGCGGCAGCCTGGTCTACGAGGGCGAGCGACTGACCACCGGCTGGCACCACCACGATCTCCACCAGATCGAATACGCCGTCCACGGTGCGGTCGAGGTCGAGACGCCCGACGGCACGTACCTCCTCCCCCCGCACCAGGCGGCGTGGATCCCTGCCGGGTGCACGCACCAGGCCACGCTGCATGCGTCCGTCACCACGATCTCGGTGCTGTTCGAACCGCCGTTCGTCCCGGCCGCCGGCGACCGCGTCCGCATCCTCGCCGCCTCACCCCTGATCCGGGAGATGGTGATGCACGCCGTCCGGTGGCCGATCACCCGCCGCGACGCCGATCCGGCCGCCGACGACTTCTTCCGGACGCTCGGCCACCTCGTCGGCGAGGAGCTCCACCACGAGTCGGGCCGCGGACTGCCCACGTCCGACGACCCCGTCGTGGCCGCGGCGATCGACTACACGCAACGACATCTGGCGACGGCCACGATGGCGGGGACGTGCGCCGCGATCGGCGTGTCGGAACGGACCCTGCGGCGACGTTTCGCGGCGCGGCTCGACATGTCGTGGCGGTCGTACCTGACCCAGGCCCGGATCCTGCGGAGCATGGCCCTGCTCACCGAGCCGGGTCGCACGGTCCTCGACGTGTCACTCGCCGTCGGCTTCGACAACGTCAGCGCGTTCGCCCGGTCGTTCACCCGGCACGCGGGCGAGGCGCCGTCGGCCTACCGCCGCCGCGCCGCCACGTCCCGCTGAAGCGCTGGCGCTGGATGAGAATTACATTCGCGTTCTCGTATAGTGTCGTATTCACACCGCATCGATCAGGCGGTGATCCGGGGAACACGAGAGGAGGCCGTGTGATGCCGTCGACGAACCAACTCGACACCATCCGACGCCACTCGTACCATGCGCTGACGGTGCTCGACGTCGTCGAGGAGACCGCCGACACGCGCACGTACGTGATGGACGTGCCGGAGTCGCTCGCCGACCTCTACCACTACGAGCCCGGGCAGTTCTGCACGGTCCGCGCCCACATCGGCGGCGACGACGTGATGCGCTGCTATTCGATGTCGAGCGCTCCGGCCATCGACGACCGGCTCGCCGTCACGGTGAAGCGAGTGCCCGGCGGCCTGGTGTCGAACTGGCTCCACGACCACGTGGCGCCCGGCGACGAACTCGAGCTGATGCCGCCTGCCGGTGTCTTCTGCGAACGGTCCGGCGACGACGCTCCGATCGTCGCGTTCTGCGGCGGCAGCGGGGTCACGCCCGTGTTCTCGATCGTCAAGCAGGCGCTCCACCGCGGCACACGGCCCGTCCGGCTGTTCTACGCCAACCGCGACCACGCCTCCGTCATCTTCCGCGACGCCATCGACGAACTCGTCGCCGCGCACCCCGACCGGCTGATCGTGCACCATCATCTCGACGCCGACGACGGATACGTGTCGGCCGACGAGATCACGACGTTCCTCGCCGACACCGGCGCGGCCGACCCGCACGTGTTCATCTGTGGCCCGACCCCGTTCATGGACCTGGTCGAGGCGGGTGCCGCGGCGGCCGGCGTTCCGACCGATCGGATCGCCATCGAACGGTTCTTGAACTCGGTCGTCGATCTCCCGGGCGACGTACAGGGCGACGAACCGGCCGACGGAGCAGCGGAGGACGAACCGAGCGTCGACAGCGGGAACGCAGCCCACACAGCTGACGATCACGATCAAGCGCAAGCGCCACGTGCTCGAACACGTTCCCGGCGACACCGTGCTCGACGCCGCCCGCCGCGCCTCGCTCAACCCGCCCTACTCGTGCGAGCAGGGCAACTGCGCCACGTGCATGGCGCTCGTGACCGACGGGTCGGTCACGATGCGGGTGAACAACGCACTCACGCCCGACGAGCTGGCCGAGGGGTGGGTGCTGACGTGCCAATCTCTGCCCGTGGGCCCCGAGGTCGCCATCGAGTACGACGACCTCTGAACACGAACAGTCTCATCACGAACCGGCGAAAGGACCACTCATGCCCGAATCCACGGTGACCGTTCTCCATGCCGCCGGTGTGCTCGACGTCGACACCGGCGACGTGATCGAGTCGGGCTACGTCCGGGTCGAGGGGAACCGGATCACCGCCGTCGGACCCGACGCCATCGCTCGCCGACGACGCCGACCAGGTGATCGACCTGCCCGACCTCACCCTCATCCCCGGCCTCATGGACATGGAGGTCGACCTCGTGCTCGGCGGTCCGGGCGCCGGCCTCAACGATCCGGTGCGGATGGACCCGGTGAAGATGACGTCTGCGCGGCGTCGCCAACGGCCAGCCGCACGCTGCTCGCCGGGTTCACGACCGTGCGCAACCTCGGCCTGTTCGTCAAGACCGGCGGCTACCTCCTCGACGTCGCGCTCGTCCGAAGCGATCGACGCCGGCTGGGTCGAGGGACCGTCGGGTCGTCCCGGCCGGCCACGCCATCTGCCCGACCGGCGGTCACCTCGACCCGAGCGCGCAGAGCGTCCTCGCCCCGCACATCATGCCGATGTCGGTCGAGGAGGGCATCGCCGACGGCATCGACGAGGTCCGCAAGGCCGTCCGCTACCAGATCAAGCACGGCGCCAAGCTCATCAAGTGCTGCGCCTCCGGCGGCGTGATGTCGCCGACCGGTCCGCCCGGGCGCGCAGCAGTACTCCACCGAGGAGCTCGCCGCCATCGCCGACGAGGCCCACCGGCGCGGGCCTGAAGGTGGCCACCCACTGCCACGGCGACACGGCGGTCAACGCCGCGCTCGACGCCGGCATCGACTGCATCGAGCACGGGATCATGATCAGCGACGACACGATCCAGCGGATGGTCGACACCGGCACGTTCCTCGTGTCGACGACCGCGCTCACCGAGAACTGGGACATCTCGAACCAGCCGCCGGCGCTCCAGGCCAAGGCGGCCGACGTCTTCCCGAAGGCCAAGGAGTCGCTGACGCAAGGCGATCGAGGCCGGCGTGAAGATCGCCTGCGGCACCGACGCCCCGGCCATCTGGCACGGCCGCAACGCCGAGGAGCTCGTCGTCCTCGTCAAGCGCGGCATGACCCCGCTCCAGGCGATCCGCGCCGCGACGACCGTCAGCGCCGAGCTCATCGACGCGCCCGACCTCGGCCGCATCGCCCCCGAGATGCTCGCCGACATCATCGGCGTCACCGGGCGACCCGCTCACCGACATCACCGTGACCCAGCGAGTGCCGTTCGTGATGAAGGACGGCAAGGTCTACAAGCGCTGAGCGAGACACGAGGACGACACCGTCTCCGCTGATCAGCGGCGCACCGACGACGTTCTAAGGTGGGGCTCCGGGGAAACGATCTGAAGGGGATTCGTCACATGGCTGGTGCTGGTTCGATCTTGGGCAACGAGGTGCTGCGACTGGAGGATCCGACGTTGCTCACCGGCGACGGCAAGTACGTCGACGACCTCGTCGAGACGGGCATGCTGCACGTGGCGTTCGTCCGCTCGCCGGTCGCCCACGGCACGATCACCTCGGTCGACGTCGGCGACGCCGAATCGATGCCGGGCGTCGTCGCGGTGTACCACGCCGGCAACGACCTCGGGATGCCGGCGATGCAGGGCTTCCCGATGATGCCGCCCGACTTCAACCGCCCGATCTTCGCCAGCGAACGCGTGCGCTTCGTCGGTGACATCGTCGCCGCCGTCGTCGCCGAGACGCAGGCGCAGGCCGACGACGCCGCCGAGCAGGTGGTCGTCGACTACGACCCGCTGCCCGTCGTGATGACGGCCGCCGCCGGGCTCGCTGCCGACGCGCCGCTGCTGTTCCCCGAGCACGGCTCGAACGTGTGCTTCGCCACGGAGTTCGGCGAGGAGGGCGGCGACCCGTGCGAGGGCGCCGACGTCGTCGCCGAGGTGACGATGGTCAGCCAGCGGCTGGCCGGTGTGCCGATGGAGAACAACGGCATCGTGTGCGTTCCCGAGGACGGCGGGCTCACGTGTGGGTGTCGCACCAGGCGCCGCACACGATCCACGCCGGGTACGCCCCGATGCTCGGTCTCGAAGCCGGAGAAGCTGCGCGTCGTCTGCCCGTGGGTGGGCGGTGGGTTCGGTCCGAAGGCCGCCGTCTACGTCGAGCACCTCGTCGCCGGCAGGCGGCGCTCGACGCTCGGCCAGCCGGTCAAGTGGGCCGAGACCCGCTCGGAGGACATGGTGTCGCTGGTCCACGGCCGCGACTACGTCATGACCGCCCGGCTCGGCGTGAACAACGACGGCAAGATCGTCGGGCTCGACGGCGAGGTGCTGGCCGCGGCGGGTGCCTACCCGGCGATCGGCGCCATCCTGCCGATGCTCACGCAGATGATGTCGGTCGGCGTCTACGAGGTCCCGAAGGTCCGCTTCGACGCCAAGACGGTGCTCACGAACAACACGACGATCGGCGCCTACCGCGGTGCCGGGCCGCCCGGAGGCGACGCAGCTGATCGAGCGGGTCCTCGACGTCGCCGCCGACCAGATCGGCATCGACCCGGCCGAGATCCGCCGCGTCAACTTCCTGCAGCCCGGCACGTTCCCGCTGCACCACGATCACCGGCGCCAACTACGACTCCGGCGAGTACGAGAAGGCGCTCGACGCGGCGCTCGAGGCGGCGGGCTACGCCGACGCTGCGCGCCGAGCAGGCGGCGCGCCGGGCGTCGGGCGACGCGAAGCAGCTCGGCATCGGCGTCTCGACCTACGTCGAGGTCACCGCGCCGGTCGGGCTGCACATCGAGTACGGTGCCGTCGAGGTCCACGACGACGGGTCGGCCACGCGTGTTCGCCGGCACGAGCGTGCACGGCCAGGGTCACCACACCGCGTTCGCCATGCTGGCCAGCGACGTGCTCGGCATCCCGATGGACAAGATCACGCTCGTCAACTCCGACACCGCACGGGTGCCGCGCGGCTCGGGCACGCTGGGCTCGCGGTCGCTGCAGACCGCGGGCAGCGCCATCCACGTCGCGTCCGAACGAGGTGCTCGACCGGGCCAAGCAGATCGCCGCCCACCTGCTCGAGGCCTCGCCCGACGACATCGTCGTCGGTGACGGTGGCCTGCAGGTCGCCGGCGTGCCGGCCAACGCCGTCACCTGGGCCGAGCTCGCGGCGGCGTCGAAGGATGCGGCGAAGCTGCCCGACGGCCTCGAGCCGGGGGCGCTGCGCCACGAGCTCGACTTCGACGGCACCGACTCGACGTTCCCGTTCGGCGCCCACGTCTCGGTCGTCGAGGTCGACACCGAGACCGGCGGTGTCACGATGCTGCGTCACATCGCGGTCGACGACTGCGGTCGCATCCTCAACCCGCTGCTCGTCGCCGGCCAGCAGCACGGCGGCATCGCCCAGGGCGCGGCGCAGGCGCTGTACGAGTAGGTGCAGCTACGACGACGACGGCAACCCGATCACGTCGAACCTCGCCGACTACGCCATCCCGTCGGCGGCCGAGCTGCTGCAGCTTCGAGACGTCGAACACGCAGACCGACAGCCCGCGCAACCCGCTCGGCGCGAAGGGCATCGGCGAGTCGGGCACGATCGGCTCGACCCCGGCGATCCAGAACGCCGTCGTCGACGCCGTGTCGCACCTCGGCGTCACGCACATCGACATGCCGTGCACCGCCGAGCGCGTGTGGGCGGCGATCCAGAACGCCCGATAGAACCCGGCGCGCGCCCGGACCCGACCCCTGGCGCGCGACTGCGGCTACCTCGCGCCAGCGCTGCGCGAGCCACGTCGTGGCGCCGGTCGACCAGAGGGCCCACACCACGAGGAGCGGCTGGAACAGCAGCCGGACGAACCGCTTCGTGTCGCTGTCGAGACCGAACGCATCGGTCCCCTCGCGCCACTGGCCGATGTTGCCGGGGAACACCGCGACGAAGAACCCGGCGACCACGAGGCCGACCGCCACGCGTTGACGCCGCACGAGGATCAGCGCGGCGCCGAGCAGCAGTTCGGCGACCCCGGACACGACCACGACGACGTCGTCGTCGACCGGGACCCAGTCGGGTACCTGGGCCTGGAACTCCTGTCGCTGAGCAGTGAGATGGCCTGTGCCCGCGACCAGCAGCGCACCACCGAGCACCCATCGGGCCACGGTGCGGCCGGAATCGGGGCGGGACGACTCGGCGCGACGTGGCATCGCCGCACCATACTCAGGCCCGAGTGCTCAGCCGTCGCCGATGGCCTCGGCCACCGCGGTCATCACCTCGGCCCGCTCGGCGAGGCCCGATCCCGACGCCGATCCCGACAGGTTGAGATGGCGGAAGTCGCCGGAGGCGAGCAGGGCCCGGCCGATGTCGACGGCGGCGTCGATCCCGGCACGATGCGGGTCGGGAGCGTGCAGGACGGCGTCGAGCAGGCCGGGCGGGAGGCAGAGGCCGGGGAACTGCGTCAGGGCGTGCGCGGATCGGTGGTCGGTGACGACCGGAACCGGAGCGACGAGCGGCATCGTGACCCCGACGTCGCGACAGCGCCGAGCGAACCGGCACAGGTCGTCGACCGATCCGGCATGGTTCAGGAACACCGCGTCGGCACCGGCGTGCTGCTTGGACAGCACCCGATCGGGCCGCCACTCGACGGGCGGGCTGGCCGGACTCTCGGCGACCGTGACGAACGCACCACGGCTGCGGGCGAGCGCGGCGAGGCGGGTGCCGTCCATCGAGAACGTGGCGGTGAAGTCGGCGCCGAGCCGGGCCGCGGGATGATCGCCGGTCACGCAGTGGACGGCTCGAACTCCTGCGCCGATGAGGGCATCGATCTCGATGGTGCACTCCAGCTCGCTCCGGTCGCGGGGCGTGACCGTGGCCACCACCGCCACGCCCTGCGCGGCGACGGCGGCCGCCGCGATGTGTGGACGATCCGGCGCCGGATCGTCGAGGTGCTCGCCGAGCAGCGCTCCGTAGCCGTGCTGGGCGAGCTGGGCCGCCGTGCGGCGCAGCATCGCGGGGTCGTCGATCGACGGGCGGACGTCGATCACGATCGCGGGCAGGTCGAACAAGCCCGCGGCGTCTGTGCCGGTCCACGCCAGACGGGCGGCGACGCGTCGAGGCAGAACGGGCAGTCACGGTCGTCGATCTCGCACCGTCGATCGGCGCGGACGCCACCGCACGGGCCGTAGACCATCGACTTGGGACATCCGACGCCACGAGCGCCGACGGTGGCAGGCATGGTGCCAGTCTGCTGTGCGATCGCGACAGCGCCGTGACGACGTGTAGCCCGCGACCGTTCGGGTACACGTGGTCGGTGACTTCGCACGGAACCCGTCGTCAGCGCGACGGCGGAGCTGTTCGAGGATCCGTCGGAATGGCGCACCAACGTGGTCGTCGGCCTGGGTCTCGACGGCGAGCAGCGCTGCGCCGGGGCGTCGACGAGCGCGGCGATGCCGCAACTCGTCGACCACCTGTGCGACGTACTCGGCACCACGGCGCCGGGAACCGGGCTCGACATCGGTGGCGGGCTCGGCCCGCTGAGTTCGTGGCTGATGCAGCGCACGCAACATCGGGTCGTGCCGGTCGATCCGTCCGAGGCCAGCTGCCGCGGCGCCCGGCAGGCTCTTCGGTCTCGCCAGCGTGCGGGCCGGCGCTTCGACACTCCCGTTCGCCACTGCGTCGTGCTCGGTGACGGTGCTGAACGGCGTCATCTCCCTGCTCGACGACCTGGGATCAGCGGTGGCCGAAGCGGCCCGGACGACGCGCCCGGATGGCATCGTCGCCGTCGCCGATCTGACCGCCAACGGTGATCAGCGGGTGACGAGCGCGAACAACACGTTCTGGACGGCCGATGACGTGGTGGCCGCGCTCGAGCGGGCCGGTTGCGTCGTCGATTACGTGGCGTGCGGCGAACCCGGCATCGGCGACTGGGCATCGGTGCAGAGGCGGTGGACGACGAGATCCGGCGTCGGTACTCCGAGGCGCCGGGCTTCGAGCAGTGGCGTGACGACGGAGCACGTCTCCGTGCACTGATCGACGCCGGCACGATCGGCGCACCTCGATCATCGCCCGCGCACGACCACACCCGATCGAACACCGACGAGCGAACCAATCAACGAGAGCCTGAAGAGGACACATGACGATCTTCGAGGACCTGCGCGCGAGCCATGCGGTCCAACGGTCGCTGGCGCGCACGATGACCCATGCCCGTGCGTCGGCCGACACCCGGCGCGCCGCCTTCCTCGCGCTCGCGCACGAACTCGACGCACATGCCACCGCCGAGGAGCGCCACTTCTACGTACCCCTCCTGATGGACGATGCCGGGCTGTCCGTCAGCCGCCACGCGCTCGCCGATCACCACAAGGCCGAGGAACTGGTCGAGCAGCTCCGTGGCGTCGATCCCACGACCGAAGCGCTTCACCGAACTCGCCAGGCAGCTCTCCACCGAGGTGCGGGACCATCTGGACGAAGAGGAACACGGCACCTTCCAACTGGCGGGAAAGCTGTTGTCGAAGTCGCGCCAGACCGAGCTCGCCCGCGCCTACCGAGCGGAGTACGCGAAGCGCGGCGGCCCGTCGTCGACGTGAGGTCGGCGACTACATTCGGGTCGTGCCGGGGCGGCACGCCCCAGAGATCCAGAGGAAGCCGATGCGCACTGCCACACCCACCGACGTGTTCCACAACCCGCGCCGCTACGGCGACATGGCGTCATGGCGCCGCGAGGTGCTCGACCTGCACGCCGCCGGACCCGTGCACCGGATCGAGGCCGAGGGGTTCACCCCGTTCTGGGCGGTGATCGGCCACGACGCGGTGATGTCGGTCGAGCGGCAGCCGGCGCTGTTCACCAACGCGCCGGTCCCGGTCCTCGCCAACGACGTCGCGCTGGAGATGCAGCAAGGCGCAGCCGGTGCAGATCCGCACGCTCATCCACATGGATCGACCGGATCACACCGAATACCGCTCGTTGACCAACGACTGGTTCAAGCCGGCCGCGATGGCGGCGATGGCCGCCTCGGCTCGACGAACTCAGCCAGCGGGCGGTGGCCACGCTCGAGGCCGCGGCCGACCGAAGGGGTCGGCGTCGTCGACTTCAACCGCGACGTCGCCGTGCAGTACCCGCTCCAGGTCATCCTCTCGATCCTCGGCCTCCCCGAGGACGACTACGCGCGCATGCTGACGCTGACCCAGGAACTGTTCGGCGCCGAGGACCCCGACCTGCAGCGCGAGGGCAGCACCCCCGAGGACCGGGTCGAGACGCTCGTCGACATGTACAGCTACTTCATGCAGCTGTCCGCGGACCGGCAGGCGAACCCCACCGACGACCTCGCCACGCTGATCGCCAACGGCGAGATCGGCGGCGAGCCGATGCCCGACCTGGAGAAGATGGGCTACTACGTCATCATCGCCACGGCCGGCCACGACACGACGTCGGCCGCGATGACCGAGGGGATGGCGCAACTCGCGTCGAATCCGGATCAGCTCGCCCTGCTCCGCGACGACCCGAGCCTGATCGGCAACGCCGTCGAGGAGATGATCCGACTGGCATCGTCGGTGCGCCACTTCATGCGCACCGCGACCGAGGACACCGAGATCGCCGGGCAACCGATCAAGAAGGGCGACTGGCTGATGCTCAACTACGCCGCCGCCAACCTCGACCCGCACCACTTCGAGGACCCGCTCCGGTTCGACGTCACCCGGGCGAACGCCAACAAGCAGATCGCGTTCGGGTTCGGCATCCACTTCTGCCTCGGTGCGCAGCTCGCCCGCATGGAGCTGCGCTCGCTGTTCAGCCACCTCGTCCCCCGCCTCGCCAGCGCCGAGATCGCCGGCGCCGCCACCACCGGGCAGGCGACGTTCGTCAGCGGCTTCAAGTCACTCCCCCTGCGCTACACCCTTCAATGATCACCCAGGCAGTGAGGCGTCACCGCACACGGCCTCAGCTGAAGTCGGTGCCGCCGTCGACATTGAGGTTGGCGCCGGTCATGTAGGTGTTGCGGGCCGACGCGGCGAACGCGATCACCGGACCGATCTCGCTCGGATCCGCGGCCCGGTCGAGGAACGCCGGATGGCCGAAGCTCCGCTTGATGAACCGCATCACGTCGTACAGGTCGTTCTCGTCGACGTCTGGCAGTTCGGTGAGGAACGCCTTGAACGACGGCGACACGAACGTGCCCGGGCTGACCGTGTTGACGAGGATCCCGTCGGCGGCGAGCGACTGAGCGAGGTTCTTGGTCAGACTCGTCAGCGCCGACTTCGACGCCGTGTAGGCGATCAGCTGCGGCGACTGCCGCTTGGTCGACGTCGCCGAGACGTTGACGATGCGGGCCCACGGTGCCTTCCGGAGGTACGGCAGCGCGGCGCGAATGGTGCGCACGGCGCTCAGCGCGATCCCGTCGAACAGGGCGTGCCAGTCCTCGTCGGTGTACGACTCGAAGTCCTGCAGGCCGCCCACCATCGGGCCAGCCGCATTGACGACTGCGTTCAGGTGCCCCCAACGTTCGCCGATCTCGGTGACGGCCGCCGCGGTCGCCGGACCGTCGAACAGATCGACGGCGATCCCGATCGCATCGGGCGAGCCCAACGCGGTCAGCGCCGCGGCGGTGGCATCGAGGTCGTCCCGCGACCTGGCGAGCACCGCCACCCGCGCGCCGTCGGCGGCAAAGCAGTCCGCGGCCGCCCGCCCCATGCCGGTCGTGCCACCGGAGACCATCACCGCCGCCCCTCCCAGTCCGAGATCCATCGTGCTCCTTTGTGTCGGGCCGCCGCGGTCCGGCAGAACGGCGCCCATTCTGCCGCGGTCAGGAACTCGGGACCGGGAGGAGGCGACACGATCGGGTACGACACCGAGAACAGCACGGGCGGAAACTCGTCGATGTGGCAGAGTGCCCCCGAGTGGGTCCGCACACCAGACAGGAGCACCATGAACACATTTCGCGCGATCGCCGCGTCCGAGCCCGGTCCCGCAACGCCTGCAGGAGCTCACCGACGCCGACCTGCCGGAGGGTGACGTCACCATCGCCGTCGCCTACTCCTCGCTGAACTACAAGGACGGCCTCGCCGTCACGGGCAAGGGCAAGATCATGCGGTCGCATCCGATGATCGCCGGGATCGACCTCGCCGGGGTGGTCGAGGCGTCCGATTCGCCGGACTGGAAGCCGGGCGACGAAGTCCTCGTGACCGGATGGGGTCTGTCCGAGACCCGTTCGGGCGGTTTCACGCAACGTCAGCGGGTCACTGCCGACGTGCTGACCGCGAAGCCTGCGGGCCTGACGCTCCAACAGACGATGGCGGTCGGCACCGCGGGCCTCACGGCGATGCTGTGCGTGCTGGCGCTCGAGGGCAACGGACTGACACCGACGGACGGCGAGGTCGTCGTCACCGGCGCCGGCGGGGGCGTCGGCAGCGTGGCCGTGGCCGTCCTGGCGAATCTGGGCTACGACGTCGCCGCGTCGACCGGTCGCGCCGAGACGCACGACTACCTGCGGTCGCTCGGGGCGACCACGATCGTCGACCGCGCGGAACTGGCCACTGCCGGCCGGCCACTCGACAAGGAGCGCTGGGCCGGCGGCGTCGACACGGTCGGCAGCCAGACGCTGGCGACCGTGCTCGCCCAGACGAAGTACCGCGGCGCCGTGGCGGCGTGCGGCCTTGCCGGTGGGAACGACCTGCCGACCACCGTCCTGCCGTTCATCCTGCGCAACGTCGCCCTCCTCGGGGTGGATTCGGTGTCGTGTCCCGGCGCCGGTGCGTGACGAGGCGTGGCGCCGTCTCGGCACCGACCTGCCGACCGACCTGCTCGACGCGATGACCACCGTCGAACCGATGACGAACGTTCCGCAGCTGGCGGAGGCCATCCTCGCCGGCGCGACCCGCGGACGGATCGTCATCGACACGGCCACCTGATCGATCGGGCCCGAACGCCGGCGTCTCCGGCATCGTCCGCGCCGTCGGATTACCCTCCCGCCATGCAGGTGGTGAGACGCGAGCCGTTCGGCGCCAGTCCACACGTCGGCGAACGGGGCACCACGACATATCGGGCGATCCTCGAGGGCGCCCTCGAGGTGTTCCGCGAACACGGCTTCCACGGGACGCGCGTGGAACACATCACCGAGGCAGCGGGGTGTTCGCGGCCGTCGTTCTACCAGTACTTCTCGAGCAAGGACGACGTCTTCTGGCATCTGGCGGGCCAGATGGCCAAGGGGATGGACGACGTCGCCGGCTCGATCCGGCCCAATGCGTCGGATCCGCGCGGCGTCACCGACGTCGAACGGTGGCTCGAGATGCTCATCGAGTTGCAGATCCGGTACCGCCCGATCGTCGACGCCTTTCCGACCGCCTTCCGGGAGCCGACCGAGCAGTTCACGCAGGCGTCAGGCATGGGCGACCGACTCGGGCTGGCGATCATCGCCTCGGCACCGCCTGCGGGCCGTTTCCCACCCGTTCCGGCCATCGCCCAGGTGGTGTCGACCGTGACCGTGCGCACGATCCACCACTGGCAGCACTCGTCCGACATTCCCCGCCCCGCGTTCGTCACGGCCCTCGCGGAGATGCTGCACCGCCTGCTCCACGGCCCGATCGCGGGTGTCAACACGCCGCCGCCCTCTGACCCCCCGCCACCACGGCGCGTCCCCGTGCCGACGTTCGAGGGCAGCACCGGCGTCGTGGAGCCGGCCCGACCGCGCGGCCGCGCCACTCGCGACCGGTTGCTCGCGGCCGCGACGACCGTGTTGTCACGGCGGGGGTACCACGAGTCGCGGGTCGATGACATCGTCCAGGAGGCGGCCGTCTCCCACGGCACCTTCTACCGCTACTTCACGAGCAAGGAGGAACTCTTCGGCGTCGTCGCCGAGGCGGCCTTCCGGGACCTCTTCGAGTTGATCTCCTCGTTTCCGCCGCTCGACGCGCTCGACGAACTGCGGCCCTGGCTCGAGCGGTACTTCGAGTCGTTCCGAGCGAACGGCGGGATCATCTCGGCCTGGCAGGAGATCGACCTCGACGACCCCGCGCTGCGCGACTACACGATGAACGTGTCGGCCGCGGTCCACGACCACCTCGGCCGCATCATCGCAACGCGCGGTTTCGGCCCGTCGTCGATCGACGCGCTGTCGCTCACCGCCATCATCGGACAGATCCCATACGACGTGATCGTGCTCCACTCCATCGACGCCACCCACGCCATCGACGCCACCGGCTTCTTCATCGAGCAGGCCATCTTCGGCCTCTCGGCTGACGGCAGTGGTATCTAACAGTCACGTCAGGTATAGTTCCAGGAACAAGTTTCACGAGGAGGGGCACCATGCCGTCTCGTCAGCTCGACTTCCCGGTCTTCGACGCCGACAACCACATGTACGAGACGCCGGACGCGCTCACGAAGTTCCTCCCCGAGGAGTACGAGGGCGTCATCGACTACGTCGAGGTCAACGGGCGGACGAAGATCGCCGTCAAGGGCCAGATCAGCGAGTACATCCCGAACCCCACCTTCGACCGCGTCGCCGCGCCGGGCGCGCAGGAGGAGTACTTCAAGGTCGGCAACCCCGAGGGCAAGACCGTCCGGGAGATCCTGGGCCGCGGCATCGACGCCCTGCCGGCCTTCCGCGAGCCGGCGCCCCGGCTCGAGCTGATGGACGAGCTCGGCATCGACCGGGCCCTCATGTGGCCGACGCTCGCCAGCCTCCTCGAGGAGCGCCTGCGCGACGACCCCGGGCCATCCACGTCGTCGTCCACGCCCTCAACCAGTGGATGCACGAGCACTGGACCTTCAACTACGAGGACCGCATCTTCCCCACCCCGGTCATCACGCTGCCGATCGTCGAGAAGGCGATCGAGGAGCTCGAGTGGGTCGCTCGAGCGAGGCGCCAAGAGTCATCCTCGATCCGCCCGGCGCCGGTGCCCGGCTTCGAGGGCCCGCGGTCGTTCGCGCTGCCCGAGTTCGACCCGTTCTGGGAGCTCGTCGCAGGAGCCGGACGTCGTCGTCGGCATGCACGCCGTCCGACAGCGGCTACCAGCGCTACCTCAACGAGTGGGAGGGCGTCCGACGACGAGTTCACGCCGTTCGCCGGCAGGTCGGGCTTCGCCGCGATCGTCGGCCACGGCGGCCGACCGATCATCGACACCATGGCCTCGGCCATCGGCCACGGCCTCTGCACCCGCTTCCCGAGCCTCAAGATCGCGCCGGTCGAGAACGGCAGCGGCTGGGTCCGCCCGCTGCTCGAGACGATGGAGGACGCCTACGCGTTCAACCCGCACCTGTTCGACGAGGACCCGGTGGAGGTGTTCAAGCGGAACATCTTCGTCCACCCGTTCCACGAGGACGACCCCGTCGGGCTCGTCGAGCTGATCGGTGCCGACAACGTGCTGTTCGGCTCGGACTATCCCGCACCCCGAGGGCATGGCCGACCCGATCACGTTCGTCGACGACCTCGAGGGCCTGGCCGACGACGACATCGCCAAGATCATGGGCGGCAACCTCGCCAAGCTGATGGGCCTCGACGACCCCGTCAGAACCTGAACTCGACGCCGCCGATGCGTTCGCTGCGCGTCGCGCTCTGGCCGAGGTCGACCGCGACGAGTCCGCCGACGCCCTCCGACCATCGGATCTCGGCGTTGTCGAAGTGCGGCTGACCGAGGATCTCGCGCCAACGCGTCGACGTCGTCTCCGGGTCGGGCACCGCCAGCTCGACCGCGGAGATGACGCTGACGACGTCGGTGCGCACGGCGCGTTGCCAGTCCGGCCCTGCCGGCGATCCACGGACCGTGCGGATCGTCGCCACCGGGCTGGAAGTCGATCTCGAGGAATGACCCGCCGGTGTCGCCGGGGTGGAGCTGCCAGATCTGGTAGCCGTGGTCGTCGGCCTCGAACGCGGTGCGGATCCCGAGCGCCGCCGCACGTTCGCGAAACGGGCCCTGGTCGTCGGTGTGGCTGATCACCATGTAGCCACCATCGCCTCCCAAGCGCTCGAGTTGACGTCCGGCGGCCGTGCCTGCGGCGACCGGCGAGACGACCTCGATGAACTGCGTGCCGACCGGGAGGACCGCGTTGCGCAGGCCGAACATCGCGACGCCCGGATCGTTGAACGCAACCTCCAGACCGAGCACTCGGCCGAGATCGGCGACGACCGCGTCGAGGTCGTGAGCGACGAGTGCCACCTGGCGGAGGCGGATCATCGGAACACCGGCTTGCGCTTCTCGACGAAGGCCCGGAACGCCTCGGCCGTGTCGGCGCTCGCCGCGATCTCGAGATGCCGACCCGCCTCGTACACGGTGAAGTCGGCGAACGTCATGCGCTCCGCGGCGAGGTAGTTCTGCTTGAGGCCGAGGAGTGCGGTCGGCGACTTCTCGAGCAGCGTCGACGAGGAGCGCCTCGGCGTCGTCGCGGAAGGTCTCGTCGGCGAACACCCGAGCCACGATCCCGAGGCGTTCCGCCTCGTCGGCTTCGATCCGCCGCGGGAAGAACGACAGGTCCCGTGCCCGCGCGGCTCCGACGATGCGTGGGAGCGACCACGGGATGGCCATGTCGCCGGCGACGGCCACGTCGAGAAAGGCCGTGTTCAACTTCGCCGACGCGGTCATCACCCGCACGTCGCATGCCAGCGCCCACCCCAGGCCCGCACCCGCGCACGCTCCGTTGATCGCGGCGACCGTGACGGCCGGGATCTCGTGCAGCAGCGTCGTCACCTCGAACTCGCGCTCGGTCAGGGTCTCGTCCGGTCCGCCAGTGGTGAAGTGCTTGAGGTCGGCGCCAGGACAGAAGGCCGTGCCGGCACCGGTGAGCACCAGCACGCGGATGCTCGGATCGGCCGCGGCTCGTGTCGAGCGCGTCGTACGCCTCGCGCACCATCTGGTTGGTCATCGCGTTCATGCGGTCGGGCCGGTGCAGGGTGACGCGGCACAGCCCGTCGGCGATCTCGTAGCGGATCGTGTCGAAGTCCATCAGCTCGTCATCCCATCAGCTCGTCAATCGGGGGAAGTTCGGCGCCCGCTTCTCGATGAGCGCGCCGGCCCCCTCCTTGGCGTCGACGCGATCGAGCGCCGCGTACTGCACCCCGTCGATCGTTTCGAGGGCATCGGGGTAGCGGACGCCGTAGCCCTCGTACACGAGCCGTTTGGTGTCGGCGAGCGACGCGGGCGACACGTTCTCCGCCAGGTCGACGACGTACCGGCGAGCAGCCGGCAACAGGTCGTCGGGTTCTGCCACTTGTTGCACCAGCCCGACGCGGTGCGCTTCGGCCGCGTCGATCTTCCGTGACGACCACAACAGGTCGAGCGCGGCGCCGGTGCCGATCAGGCGCGGCACGATCCACGTCGTCCCGTGCTCGGCGATCGAGGCCGCGTTTCGAGAAGATCGACGTGAACGAACCGGACGTCGACGCGATGCGCAGGTCACTCATCACGGTCAGGACGAACCCGCCGCCAGCGGCGACGCCGTTCACCGCGCTGATGATCGGCTTGGGGACCGACAGCAACCACGTGAACATCCCCGGAACGTCATCCGATCTCGGCCGGGTCGACGAGCCCGCCGCTGCCGTCTGCTGCAGCACGCTGGCGTCGAGCCCCGAGCAGAACCCGCGGCCGGCGCCGGTGATGACGATGCCGACGACCCGCGGATCCCGCGCCGCCTCGTCGACGGCCTCGCGGAACGCGGCCAGCATCGAGAACGTGAGTGCGTTCAACGTCTCGGGTCGGTTCAGGGTGATCGTCGCGACGGGATCGTCGACCTCCAACAGGATCTCACTCATCCGGCATCCATCCCTTCCTGCCACACTCGCGCCGCCGATGCCCATGATGCCGGACAGACGGTGACGGGCCCGGTGTCAGAGCACCCCGCCGGATGATGAGCCCGACGGCGCGTGTCCGCCTCCTCGGGACGCTGCATGCGATACCGTCGCGGTGAATGGCGAATCACGAGAGCGGGCGTCTGGCGGGCGCGGTTCGCCGCTCGAGGACACCATCGTGAGCGCGCTTCGGTGAGCGCCGAGCGCCGTCTCATCATCCTGCTCCTGTGCGCGCCGCTGCTCGGGTTCATCGGCGTCATGGCCGCCGATGCCGTTTCCAGTCCACGGATCGCCGACCACCTCATCGATGCCGAACGCGCCGGCATTCTCACGGACACGTCCGATCCGGGGCCGACGCCGCTCGGCACGACGGCCGCCCTCTACACGGAGTGCACGGTGTTCTCGCTGGGCCTCGCCGACGTTCCCGGCGAGGATTTCGTCGCCAACGCCCTGGCGGGTACGGCGTACACCGGATGTCAGCGGCTCGGCGCTGCGCTCGACTCGTACGCCGAGAACGGAGAGCTGCCATCCGGCTACTCCTACCTTCGCTACTGGCACGGCTACAGCATCCTCACCCGCCCTGGGCTCGGGCTCGTCGGGGTCGCCGGCACGCGCTGGCTGTCGTTCGCCTTCATGGCCGTTGCCGTCGGCGGGATGTGTGCCGCGGTGCGGCGTTCGTTCGGTACCGCACCCGCCGTGCTCCTGCTCGCGCCCACGCTGCTCACGACCGACGTGGTGATCGGGAGCCTGTCGACGTCGACGGCGATCGGGACGGGCAGCGCCTGGGTCGCCGGCTGGTTGTCGTTCGTCCTGGTGAGGGACCGGCCCGCCTGGCGCAGCGCAGCGCTCGTGGCCGCGCTCGCCGGTGCGATCACCGCCTACCTCGACCTGATGACGACGATGCCCGGGTCCTACGCCCTCACGGTCGCCGGGGCGACGCTCGGCGCGATGGCCGCTGGTGTTCGACTGGCGGGACAAGGTCTCTGGCGGGTGAGCGCCGCAGCTGCCGGCGGCTGGGCGATCGGATTGGCCGGGATGTGGGCATCGAAGTGGCTCATCGCGTCATTGGTCGTCGGGCCCGCGACGGTGATGGACGCGGTGACGGAGGCGATCGAGTTCCGCCTCTCCTCGGGCACCCACGGCGTCACCGATTCGCGTGTACGCGGTCTGACGATCAACGTCGAGGAGTGGTGGGGCCAGCCGCTCACGCCGTGGGTCGTGTTCGGGACGCTGGCCGCCGTCGCCTACGGCACGATCAGGTGGCGGCGCTCCAAGGGCGAGATCGGATCGATGGCGGTGTGTTGCGCACTCGTCGCGGTGCCCGTGGTGAGCTGGTATCTGGCGCTGAACAACCACAGCCAGATCCATCCCCAACTGGTGTACCGCTCACTCCCGATCGCCTTCGGCGCGGTGGCCGCATTGGCGTACGCCGCATCGAGAGGCCCGAGACGCCATGCCACAGGCCCCCTCGACGCACCGACGGATGTGGAAGTCGCTGGCGATCGACCATCGCATCAGAACTTGCGTTCCGCTTCGAGCACACGCATCTGGGCCTCGAGTTGGTCGAGGACGGCGGGGGCGAGCTGATGCCCGGTGAAGATCTGGAACGCATCGATGCCCTGGCCCATGAAGAGGTCGAAGCCGGTGATGCGAGCGAGCTGCATCTCCGTGGCACGGGCCATCAGCTCGGTTTCGATCGGTGAGTAGATGGCATCGAAGATCCAACGCTGCTCGCCGATGGCGGCGAGTTCGACGGGAGCGCCCGGCTGGAAGTACATCCCCACCGGTGTTCCGTTGACGACCCCGTCGACACCGTCCACGGCGTCTTCGGCCGATGTCGTCACGTCCACCCGGAGCATCGAGCTGCGGAGTCGCAACGTTTCGGCGAGTGCGTCAGATCGGTCGGCGACGACGTCGTAGATACGGATGGCCGTCGCGCCGAGGTCGACGAGCGCCGCGGCGGTGGCGGTTCCGACGCCGCCGGCGCCGAGCAGTGCAACGGTCCCGGGGGAATCGTCCGCGAATTGTCGGAGGTAGGCCCGCTTGAATCCCGAGAAGTCCGTGTTGAAGGCGTTCGTCGGACCGACTGGTCCGAGCAGCAGGGTGTTCGCGACGCCGGTTCTCACCACCTCATCAGCCACGTCGGACGACGCCCGCCAGGCCGACGCCTTGAACGGCACGGTGATGTTGACACCTCGGTAGCCGGCGCGGCCGAGCTCCTCGAGGAGCCCGTCGAGCTCGGCGGAGAGTGGGGATTCTCGGGGCAGCAACTCGTAGCTGACGTCGAGTCCCAGCATCCGACCGGCGAGCGTGTGAAACGCCGGCGCCAGCGAATGGTCGATCCCGCGCCCGATCAGCCCGAGCCGAAAGGTCGTCTGCTGCGGGTTCAGCGGTTGCGGAGTCAGGCGTCTGGCGAAACGATTGGACGGGACGTCATGGTTCCTTCGAAGGTGTCTGCAGGGTTCGACGGTGCTGTGACAAGGCGGAGGCGTGGGATCGGGGCAGTCGGTCAACTTGCCATCACCGGGCCATCGCTGGGAGCCCGCAACCGGCGACGACGTCGCGAGCGGTCGCCAGGACGAGCCGGGCGTATTCGGTCGTTCCGAGCTCGCCACGCAACACGTCGTTGGGGACCTCCAGCGAGTAGGGCCCGGCGGGGAGGCGGCGAAGCAACTCGCCGAGCGGCAGGTGGCCGTAGCCGGGCAGTGAACGCGCCGCACGCGCCGTGTGGATCACGCCTTCGATCGTCGGGGCGGATTCGGCAGGTGCGTCGCACAGCTGCACGAATCGGAACCACTGCGGGGGCAACGCGGCCAACTGGGCAATCGACGACTCGGATCGGAAGAAGTGCAGCGTGTCGACGAGGATTCCGCCGTTCGATCGATCGGCGGCGCCGACGACCGCCGCCGCGGCGTCCAGGTCGCCGATCTCCGACCACGAGGGGAACTCGAGATCGACCGTCAGTCCGAACTCGAAGGCGCGGTCGCACAGGCGACCGAACCGCTCTGATGGCTCGGTCTCGATCGGGGTCGGGAAGTTGGGCGAGCACATGTCGGGCCCCGATCGCGGCGGCGGCTTCGAGAACGCCGAGGTACTCTTCCGGCTCATCGTCGGGCCCGAGCCGGGCGAGCTCGACATCGAGCACCTGCAGGCCGGTGTCGTGCAGGAGCTTCGACACACGGCGCACCATCTCGCGATCCCCGACGAGCGACGTCACGCTCTCGCCCGGGGCAACGGCCGTCATCCGAATGCTCGCGTAGTCGTAGCCGGAGTCGGCGGCGATCCGGATCAGTTCGAGGGGCGTGGTGCCGAGCACCGTGAGGTGAGCGAGGGAGAATTTCACGGTCATCGCCAGAGGTCCTTTCCTTTCATCCCAGGTCTTTCATCCCAGGTCTTTCATCACGGTGCCGCGGTACCGAAGAAGTCGCCGAACAACTCCTGCTCGGAGGGGCGGTCCTCGGCGATCGGGAAGCTCACCCAGGTCACGTTCAAGTAGTGCTTGAGGCTGATGTTCTCGTTGGTGACATTGCCGCCCCAGATTCCGCAGCCCAGGCTCGACGTCATCGGCATGCCGTTGGTGAACGATCCGGCGTTCGCTTTCGACTGTGGCTGGCGCACCATGATGCGGCTCACGGGAGCCACTCGGGCGAGCGCGTCGATGTGGTCCTCGTCGTAGGAGTAGATGCCGCACGAATGGCCCTTGCCGGCGACCTCGTAGATCTGCGTCACCTTGGCCAGCGCGTCCTCGAAGCCGTGGTAGCGGAACACGGCCATCAGCGTGGTGAGCTTCTCGCCGGAGAAGCGGTGCTCGCGCCCGATCTCGTCCTGCTCGACGACGATGAACGTGCGGTCGTCGGGGATGGTGAAGCCGGCAGCCGCGGCGAGTTTGGGAGCCGGCTGGGCCACCGTGGCGACGATTCGGCTCCCGTCGTCATCCCACATCACCCGCTCGAGCAACGCCTTCTCCTCACTCGATGCGAGGTACCCGCCTTCGACCTGCAGTCGGGCGACCATCGCGTCGTAGACGCGGTCGTCGATCAGCAGGTTGCCGTCAGCCGAGCAACCCGAGCCGAAGTCGGAGCACTTCGACAAGTGCGAGTTGTGGGCCGCCTCGATGACGTCGGCCGTCTCGTCGATCACCATCGTGGAGTTGCCCCCGCCGACACCGAACGCCGGCCTGCCGGAGCTGTACGCCGCTTTGACCATCGCCGCGCCACCGGTCGCCAGCGTCAGGTCGCAGATCGCCATCAGTTCCTGCGACAGCGGGATCGACGGCTCCTCGACGCACTGGAACACGTCGGCCGGGGCGCCTTCGCGCACCATCACCTCCCGCAGGATCCGCACCACTTCGTTGGTGGTCTTCCTCGTGCGCGGATGCGGCGAGAAGATCACCGCGTCGCGCGCCTTGATGGCGTAGATGGCCGTTCCCGGGTGGCGTGAGCTCGGGGTTGGTCATCGGCACGATCGACGCGATGACGCCGGCGGGTTTGGCGTACTTGATCAATCCTCTGTCGAGGTCCTCCTCGATCACACCGACGCTCTTGGCTCGCAACGCGTCGCGCAGGATGCCGTGGATCTTGAAGCGCTTGGCAGCTCGGCCCTCGCGGTCGCCGATGCCGCTCTCGTCGACGCTCATGTGCGCGAGCCGCAGGAACGTGGTCTCGTTGCCGAGTGCCCAGCCGATGGCCTGCGCCAGCCGGTCGACCCGGGCCTGGTCGTAGTCGGCGATCTCCACCATGGCGGCTCTCGCCTTGGCCAGCAGGTCTGCGGCGAGAGACGATCTCGTCGGCGGTGATGTCTCGGGCCATGGTCGCTCCTTCAGTCGGTCGTCACGTGCGAGCGCTGCTCGCTCGGCGAGAAGATGTCGAGGATGTTCCAGTGGCCGGTGGTGGGCGTCGGGTTGTTCTTCATCGCGACGTCCAGCACGATCGGCCGATCCATCGCGATCGCCTTGGCCAGCGCCGGTCGGAAGTCGTCGGCGGAGGCGATCCGAATGCCCTCGGCGCCGTAGGCGCGAGCGATCGCGGCGTAGTTCGGGAGCAGCTCGGGGTCGGCGCTGTCACCGGGGAACGTGGTGCCGTGGGTCAGGCCGAAGTGGGCGAGTTGCAGCCCGGCGATCGTGCCGTACGCGTTGTTGTTCATGACGACCCAGACGATGCCGAGGCCGTTCTCGACCGCGGTCGCGAGCAGTGCGGGGTTCTGGCCGAACCCTCCGTCGCCGACCAGCGACACCACGACGCGGTCGGGCGCGGCGAGCTTGGCGCCGATCGCCGCCGACGGCCCGAAGCCCATGGTCGCGAACCCTCCCGGCGTGAGCACGGTGCCGGGCGTGCGGATCGGGAACTGCTGGCCGACGCCGTTCTTGTTCCAGCCGACGTCGGTGGTGAGGTAGGCATCGTCGGGCAGCACGCTGCGGGTCTCGGCCAGGATTCGCTCGGGCATCATCGGGAAGGCGTCGCTGCGTGGCCATCGGTGCGTTGCTGACGTCGAACGCGGCCCTGAAGTCGCTGATGCGTCGGATCACGTCGGTGTTGACGAAGCCCTTCGGATACCGCTCGCGAGCGACCCGGTTGAGCACCTTGAGCGCCGCCGTCGCATCGGCGACGGCGCCGATCTCGGTGGGAAAGGCGCGGCTGATCTCGCTCGCCTCGACGTCGATGTGGATCAGGGCGGTGTCGGGGATGTTGAACGTGAAGTCGCGGTACCACGAACTGCTGTCGGCTTCCTTGAAGCGCGTCCCGATCGCAAAGATGACGTCGGCGGCGAGGCACGTCTCGTTGACCAGCGTCGTCCCCCAGAATCCGGTCATCCCCAACACCAACGGGTGATCGTCGCTGAGGGCGCCCTTGCCCATGAGGCTGTGGGCGACCGGAATCCCCATGTGGTCGACGAAGCGTTCGGAGTTCGTCGCTGGCCCTCGACAACAACACACCGCCGCCGGCGTAGATGACGGGTCGCTCGGCCTCGGCAAGTCGGGTGACGATGGCGTGTGCGGTTTCGTCGTCGAGCGACGGTTTGTGCAACGTCTTGGTGCCGTGGTCGAGGCGGGCGAACAAGGCCGGGTCGACCGGCTGCGAGAAGACGTCCATCGGCACGTCGACGAGCACCGGCCCCGGTTGCCCGTTCTCGGCGAGCAGGAACGCCTTCTCGATGATCTCGGGGAGGAGTTCTGCCCGCTCGACCCGCCACGCCGCGTTTGACGAACGGTCGATAGATCTCGAACTGCGACGCGTCGGCGTGCAGGTTCACCTCCTGGTGCGGATGACGGCCGTAGTAGTGCGACGGCACGTCGCCGGCGATGACCACCATGGGGATGCAATCGAGCGCGGCGTTGGCGACGCCGGTCGCCGCGTTCGTCAGGCCAGGACTGAGGTGGCTGAGAACGACCGAGGCCCGCCCGGTGACACGCGCGTAGCCGTCCGCAGCGTGCGCGGCGACCTGCTCGTGCCGGACGTTGACGAACTGGATGCCGCTGCCGGCCATCGCGGAGAGCACGGCGATGTTGGTGTGCCCACACAGGCCGAAGACGTGTCGTACACCGCGCCGTTCCAAGTAGCCGACGAGTTGTTCGGCAGCGGTCGGATGGCGAGCGCTCATGGGTGTCCTGCCGTGGCCCGTGAAGCGACCACACCGGTCGTGGGCAACCCGCGGGAGGCGGGGCCGCTGTAGGCGTGGTGCATCGGGTCGATCCGCCGCATCGGCGTCATCGTCTGGCGCTCCTCGTTGGCGTGGGCGAGGATGCCGGCGAGACGGGAGACGATGAACAGGGCGTTGCCGAGATCACTGGGAAACCCCACCTCGTTGAGGATGGCCGCCATGACACCGTCGATGTTGATGGGCATCGGCCTGCCGATCGCTCGGGTCAGCGCACCCTCGAGCGCGATGGCCGCGGCCAGATGGTCGCCCGCAACATCGGCGTCTCGGGCGACGGCCAGGAGTCGGTCGAGCCGGGGGTCGCGGCGCTTGTGCTGGCGATGGCCGAAGCCCGGCACCCGCTTGCCTCGGGCGCGCCATTCGGCGACGAGTTCATCGGCGACGGCGTCGAGCGACCGGCGATTCGACGCCCTCGCCGCGTCCGCCACGCGTGGCGATCGTCTGCATCGAGGACTCCACGGCGGCGCCGTGGAATTCGCCGAGCGTCAGGAGTCCGGCGGCCGCAGCCGCTTGGAGGGAGGCGCCACCGGAGATGGCCGTGCGCGCGGCCAGCACCGATGGAGCGCCGGCCCCGTGGTCGATGCTGGCAACCATGACCGCATCGATCAGTCGTGCCGTCGCGGCATCGGGGAGTTCACCGGTGTAGAGGAGGTGGACGACAGCGGGGAACGAGACCGTGCCGATGAGTTCAGCGAGGTCGTACCCGCGGATCGAGATCGACTCGGCGGTGCTTTCGGAGAGCGACGTGGTCCAGAGTGGTGGACCAGATGTCGAATTGGGTTGGTTCAATTGCCCTCACCTCACTGGTGGAACCTTCCTAAAAGACTATATTGAATTAGCCAGGTATGGTCAATCGCCAACGCTCGAGCGAGCACGAGTTCGCAACCAGCGCGGACGACGGCCGTCCTCGATTCGCAAGGAGTGAGATCCAATGTCCGACGGTGAAGCGACCCCCGGCTTCGACTCCCGTCCGGAAGCCATCCGGCGGACCATCGAGGCGCGGATCGTCGACGGAAAGATGCGCCCGGGCGATCGCCTGGGGCTCAAGGCCGACCTGCAGAAGGAGTTCGACGTCGCCGGCCCGACGATCGCCCAAGCACTCACACTCCTGACCAACGATGGGCTCATCTCGATGCGCCGCGGGCCGGGCGGAGGCATCTTCGTGGAACGGTCGCGACCAGTTCTGCGGATCGGAACGAGACGCTTGGCAACCGGCACCGCGCAATCGATCGCCGAGAACATCGAGATGCGCGAGTCCCTCAATCCGCTGCTCGCAGTGTCCGCAGCCAGGGCCGCGAACCGGCCGGAGGCCGCCGTCGCGACGTTGCGTGAGCTCGCCGCGCGCCTGGTGAGCGCGCCACCATCGTTCGAGACGCAACGCCTGATCTGGTCCGGTCACCGCGCGTTGGTCGAGCTGGCCGACAACGAGTTGCTGGGCCACGTCTACATGGACCTGCTCGATTCCGCCGAAGCACTGATCGTCGGCGGCGTGTTCCCGTCCGACGGCATCGAAGGCGACCAGGAGCGCCAGCGCATCGCGGCCCACGCGTCGATGCTGGTGGCGGTCGCCGACGGCAATGTCGAAGCGGCGCGTCACCATGCCGAACTCGTGCGCCTCGTGTCGCGCCCGCTTCGCGAACCCGGTTGACGAACATCGCGTCGCGCCGACGGCGAAGCGCGTGGGCAGCGTGATTCTTCTGCCGGATGGATTGACTCACTCGACCCCAAAAGACTATATTCATTTATGTTGCTGATCCTGGGGGACGGTACACACCGTGACGCGCCAGGCTGGGAGGGGGAGGACCCGAATGTCCAAGGTTCCACGCTGGTCGAAGCCGCTGACGCTGCTCGCCGCCTTCACGCTCGTTGCCGCAGCATGCGGATCCGACGACGACGATGGCGGTGACGCGGCCGATGACGACAGACGCGGCCACGACCGAGGCGCCCGTCGAGACGGAGGCGCCCGTCGGACGACGCGAAGCGACCGCGCCGCAGACAGAAGCGCCCGCAGACACATCCGACAGCACCGCGACCGAATCGTCGGGTGCGGGAACGGCCGAATGCCCAGACGGCGACTCGGTCAACGTGGCGGTTCCCTACGAGGCGAACCAGCCCGCCGGCGCGAACTGGCGCCTCGGCCTCGAGATGGCGGTCGCCGAGATCAACGAGGCCGGTGGCATTCTCGGATGTCAGATCGTTCCGGAGTTCCAGGACACCCAAGCCGACCCGGACGTCTCCAAGCAGGTGGTGGCCGACATGGCCGAGGGCAATCCGTACGCGTTCCTCGGCACGGTCTTCTCGTCGAACACCATCGTCAACATGGTCGAAGCCCAGCGTGCCGAGATCCCCATGTTCGTCGGTGCCGAGGCGCCGGCCATCACCAACCGTGAAGAGAACGGTGACAACGACTTCATCTACCGGACGTCGTTCGGGGTCGACACCGCGGCCGACAAGTTCATCGACTACATCGTCGACCAAGGCGTCACGTCGGTCGACATGATCTACAAGAACGACGAGTTCGGCGCCGGCGGCCGCGATGCGTATGCGGCGGCCTTCGAGGAGGTCGGGATCGAGATGCAGCTCGACATCCAGGTGCAGCCAGATCAGATCGACCTGTCGGCCGAGGTCGCCCAACTCGCGGGTGGCGGTGCCGACGCGATCTTCGCCTTCATGACCGAGATCGAGACGGCCGCGTTCCTCGACGAGATGCAAGCCCAGGCAGTCGAGAAGCCGATCTACGGCGGCGACGTGCTCAGCGCGGCGTCGACGATTGCGCTCGTCCAGCCGGGGGCGGCCGATGGCACCAAGACGCACGCGGGTCTCAACGCTTCGGCTCCGGTGTTCGCCGATTGGAAGGAGGCCTACGCCGCATTCCATCCGTCGGCGGATCCGCCGGATCACAACAGCATCAAGGGCTACACCGCCGTGTACATCGTCAAGGAGATCACGGAACGGATCGGTTCGTTCGACAACTCGCAGGTCTCCGACCTCCTGCACTGCGCCACGATCACCGTCGAGGACGAGCCCGGTGTCCTGCTCGACGTGAGCTACGACGCCAACGGCGACATCGACCGTGAGAGCTACATCGTCGAGGTCGTCGATGGGGTCGGTCAGATCGCCGCCACGGTCCCACCACTCGACAATCTCGCCGATCGCGGTTGCTAGAGAACCGGCTGGTGAGGGTGGCCCGCAGTAGGGTGCGGGCCACCCGCTGAGCGTTGGGGGTCGCGCGTAAACGCCATGTCGACGTTCGTCCAGATCAGCTTGTCGGGGCTGGCGACAGGAGCGATCTACGCTCTCGCCGCGGTGGGGTTCTCGTTGCTGTGGCAGACCGCCGGCGCCATCAACTTCGCCCACGGCGAGTTCATCGTCCTGCCGGCGATGATCATCCTGATCCTGGGCGAGCAGGAGCCGAACGATCGGCGTGCCCGACTGGGTCCCGCTGATCGGGGGCACCGAGCTGTTGGGACCGCTCCCCGAGATCGGGATCGTGCTCGCCGCCGTCATCACGATCCCCATCGCGATCCTGTTGCTCGGCTACGTCTTCAACGCGTCGCTCGTCAGTCGCCTGCTCAGACCGGGCGGCGACGACATTCCGCTCGTCATCGCCACCATCGGACTCGGCCTCGCCATCCGCGAGTACCTGCGGGTCGAGTTCGGGGCCACCCCGCAACAGTTCCCGTCGGTGTTCGGCACCGAGGTGTGGCGACCGGGCGGCATCGCCATCTCGGCCGACGACGTCGGGATCCTCGTCGTCGCGATCGCCACCATCTCGGCGCTCCAGTACTTCCTGCGGCGCACGTACACCGGTTGGCAGATGGAGGCCGCCGCGCAGAGCCCGAACACGGCCCGCGTCCTGGGGATCCCCGTCGGCCGGATGATCCTGTACACGTTCTGCATCAACGCCGTGCTGGTGACCGTCGCCGCGTTGCTCGTGTCGCCGACGACGAACGCCCGCTGGGACGGCGGCATCAGCCTCGGCCTGTTCGCGTTCACGGCCGCCATCATCGGCGGCTTCAACCAGGTCCGGGGCGCGCTGATCGGTGGGTTCATGGTCGGGCTGCTCCAGAACTGGTCCGGCTACTACCTGTCGAGCGCCTACCGCGACGCGATCCCGCTGTTGTTGATGATCCTCGTCATCCTGTGGCGACCGCAGGGTCTCTTCGGCATCGCCGAGGAACGGACGATATGAGCGCCGTCACCACCGAAGATCCAGACCTCGCCGATGACCGACCCGCCGTCACCAGGGCGGAGCGCGGCGCGATGGCGTGGGGACTCGCCGCGGCGGCGGTCGTCGCCACCGCGCTGGTCGTGCTGCTGCCCCTCGGACACTCGCAGTTCGACGGGATCATCTGGCTCTGGGTGGTGGCGCTCGTCGGAGTCGTCGTGCTCAACCTGTTGGTCCCGGTCGAGTCGTGGACCGGCGTGGCCGTCAAATGGACGACGCTCGCCGGATGCCTCGCCTTCCTCGTCGTGTTCCCGATCGGGCGGTCGAACTCGACCCTGCTCGACATGGGATTGTTCGCGGTCTTCGGCATGGTGTGCATCGGGACGAACCTGACCCACGGATTCGCCGGCAAGATCACCTTGGCCCAAGCGGCGTTCCTGGGGATCGGCGCCTATGTCTCCGTGCTCCTCGACACCGGTCGCGAGATCGTCGTCGGCGGCACCGCCATGACCCTGCCGAACCTCCCGTTCCTGCTCGCGATCGCGATCGCCGGATTGACGTGCATGGTGTTGAGCGTGCTCATCGGATTTCCGGCACTGCGGGTGCAGGGCCCGTGGCTGGCGTTCGTGACGTTGGCGTTCAACCTGCTCGTGTACCTCGTGCTGAACAACGAGGCGGGCGTGACCGAAGGATCGCGAGGGATCAGGATCCCGCGCGGCGATGTCGTCGTCTTCGGGATCGATCTGACCGACGGCCGCAACTACTACTACTTCTGTCTGGCGTTCCTCGTGATGGCGACCGGCGCTGGTGTGGTGGATCGTTCGCAGTCCGTGGGGTCGGGCGTTCAAGGCCTTGCGCGACAACCCGGCACGGGCCGCCAGCGTCGGCGTGGACATTCGGACCTACACGCTGATGGCATTCTCCGTCGGCGCGGGACTGGCCGGCGTGGCGGGTGCCCTGTACGCGCGCCTGATCGAGTTCATCGATCCGCGAGGCTTCTACATCGGTCAATCGTTCGACTTCTTCCTCGCCACGGTCGTCGGAGGGCTCGGCACACTCGTCGGCCCGTTCATCGGCGTCTCGTTCATCACCGTGCTCGCGGACCGGCTGCGCATCGCCGGCGATCACTACCGGGTGTGGTTCGGCATCTTCGTCGTCGTCATGATGCTGATCGCTCCCAAGGGAATCGCTGGATCGTTCAACCAACTCCGCGCGACGTTGCAGAAGCGTCGCCGCGACAAGGCCACGAGGAACTCGTCATGACCGTGGTCGACGACGGCGCGGATCTCGCCGACCAGCGACGACACCGACGTGGTCGTGCGGGTACGCAACATCACCAAGTCGTTCGGCGGCATCAGGGCGGTCGACGATGTGTCGTTCGACCTCAGGAAGGGTGAGATCCTCGGAGTCATCGGTCCGAACGGATGCGGCAAGACGACGTTGTTCAACTGCATCCTGGGTCAGTACCGACCGGACGAGGGACGCATCGAACTCGACGACCGCGACGTCAGCCGCTGGAGGCCGCACCGCCGGTCCAAGGCGGGCCTGGCCCGCACCTTTCAGCTCCTGCAGGTCTTCCAGTCGATGTCGGTCCGCGACAATCTCCGAACCGCTGCCCAGGAGCACATCGGTTCGATCGGACGGCGGCTGTTCCGACGCCCGGACATGGGCCTCGACGACCGGATCGACCGGCTCATCGAGCGGTTCCGCCTGGCGCATGTCGCTGACGAGAAGGCAGGCAACCTCAGCTATGGCCAACAGAAGTTGTTGGACACGGCGATGGCGTTCGTGTCGGAACCGGCCGCGGTCTTCCTCGACGAGCCTGCCGGTGGTGTCAACCCGGCGATGCTCGGCGATCTGATGGAGCGCATTCGCGATCTCAACGAGAACGACGGCATGACGTTCGCGATCGTGGAGCACAACATGGAGTTCGTCCTCGGACTCGCCCACCGCGTCGTCGTCCTCGAACAAGGCAAGATCCTGATGACCGGCACCCCGGATGAAGTCCGGGAGGACCCGCGGGTGCTCGAGGTGTACCTCGGTGGTTGACACCATGTCGCCCGACGCCGGATCGACCGTCCCCGAACGTCGCGGCCAGGACGACATCATCCTGCGCATGGACGGCGTCGTCGGCGGTTACGGCGCGACCACGGTGCTCGACGGAACGACCCTCGACGTGCACCGCAACGCCTTGACGACCATCGTCGGTCCGAACGGCGCGGGGAAGTCCACCGCGGTCAAGGCGATCTTCGGGATGGTTCGTGTCCGGTCGGGTCACGTGTGGTACGACGACGAAGACATCGTCGGTCTGAGCCAGGTCGAGTTGCTCCGGCGCGGCATCAGCCTCGTGCCACAGGGTCGCAACGTGTTCCCGCGGATGTCCGTGCGGGCCAACCTCGAGCTGGGAGGAGTGAGCCTCGGCAACCTGGCGCTGACGCGTGAGCGAGTTGCCGGCATTGCGTTCGAGCTGTTTCCGATCCTCCACACGAAGGCCGAGCAGGCAGGCCGGCACGCTCAGCGGCGGCGAGCAGAAGATGCTCGAGATCGGCCGAGCGATGCTGCTCGAACCTCGGTTGCTGCTGATCGACGAGCCATCGGTCGGTCTGTCACCGATCCTGGTGCAGCAGGTCTTTCAGGTGCTGCAGCAGCTGCGTGACCGCGGCACGACCGTCCTGATGATCGAGCAGAACGCCAAGTCGGCGCTCGAAGTGAGCGACTACGGACTGGTGTTGCAACAGGGCCGGTTGGCCCTGGCCGGCACCGCGTCCGAGGTGCTCAACCATCCGGAGATCGGTCGCCTGTTCCTCGGTGGCGCGATGCGCGGCGTCGGTTCTCAGACTCGGTCGGCGGGCAACGGCTCGACGGCGTGATGACGGCATCCGGTTCACCGCGCGGCGATGGGAGCGGCGCCTCGAACCGTGGTGTCATCCCCACGGGCACCACTGCACTGTTCTCCATCATCGGGAGTCCAGTGGTGCAGGTCGTGGCGCCGCGCATCTTCAACGAACGCTTCGCCGAGCACGGCCACGATGCCGTCCTCGTCGCGTTCGATCTCGAATCCGACGCGGTCGGCGCGTTCTTCGACGCGATGCGCCGAACGGCCAACTTTCGCGGCAGCTTCGTGACCGTGCCGCACAAGCGGGAAGCGACGCGACACATGGACGAACTCACGCCGCGCGTCGTCGGCCCTCGGGGTGGTGAACGTGGTGAAGCGCGTCGACGGCAGGCTGGTCGGCGACGTGACCGACGGATTGGCGTTTCTTGCCGCTGCCAGGTCACACGGCTTCGACCCTGCCGGGGCACGCGTCGCCATGATCGGCGGCGGCGGAACGGCAACCGCGATCGCCCACGCGTGTGCCGAGCAAGGCGTCGCAGAACTCGTGCTGAGTGTCCGCAACCACGCTCGACACGAGGAGATGCGACGCGTCGTCGCGTCGGTGCCGAACCCGCCTCGGCTCAGCTTCGACCTCGACTCGCTCGAGGGCTTCGACCTCGTGGTCAACGCCACGACGGTCGGCATGGACGGCGACCCGAACGTGCCGCATCCCGTCGACACCCTCGACTCGAGATCCCTCGTCGGCGAGGTGGTGACGCTTCCCCGCGTGACGCCGTGGCTGGAGGCCGCGCTCGATCGAGGCTGCCGCATCCAATACGGCGCCGACATGGCGGCGGCACAGCTCGGTCTCGTCGGCCCGTGGTGGGGACTCGACGTCATCTCAGGCGACTGACGAGGCGAGTTCGACGCACTCGGCATCCGCCTCGCTGCGTCAGGCGGGCTGCACGCTGAGGAGGACCTTGTCGAGCGCGGACGCCGGTACGTCGTCGGCGATGAAGGGCTCGCCGACGTCGTGCAACAACACGAATCGCAGCTTGCCGCCTTGCCGCTTCTTGTCCCGACGCATCGCCTCGATCAGGTCATCGACCGGCATCGCGGTCGGCAGGTGGGTGGCGAGGCCGACCCGCTCCACCAATGCCTCGACGCGGTCGGCGAGTCCCGGAGCTGCGGATCCCCATTGCTCGGAGAGTCGCGCCGCGGCGACCAGCCCGACGCCGACTGCCTCGCCATGGGTCAGTGCATTGCCACCGACCTGTTCGAACGCGTAGGCGAACGTGTGCCCCAGGTTGAGGACGGCCCGCCGCGCCTCCTCGAACGGATCGTCCTGGACGATCGCGATCTTGACCTGGATCGCCTGGGCGACCAACGTCTGGAGCCGGCCGAGCGAGTCACGTTCCTCGTGACTCGACGCATGCCATTCGCCGCCCTCGAGCTGGTCCAGCAGGTGCGAGCCGGCGATCAGTGCGTGCTTGACGACCTCGGCCATCCCTGACGAGAACTGACGCCGACTGAGCGTCTGGAGCGTGGCCACGTCGGCAACGACCGCTCGTGGCTGTTTGAAGAGCCCGATCAGGTTCTTGCCCTGCGGAACATCGAGCCCGACCTTGCCGCCGATGCTCGTGTCGATCATCGCGATCAGGTCCGTCGGGCAGTGCACGAGGTCGAGACCGCGGAAGTATGTCGCGGCCGCGAAGCCGGCCACATCGCCGACGATCGAATCGCCGAGCGAGACGATCGTGGCCGAGCGATCGATGTTGGCGTCGAGCAACCCGTCGTACACGTGTTGCACCGCACTCAGGTTCTTCTGACGCCCGCTGCCGGTCGGGAGCGTGATGGTGAGATCGACGTCGCCGCAGCTCGCAAGGTAGAGACCGCTGACCTCGGGGTTGGTGACGACGACCATCGGGCCTTCGATGCCGGCGAGTTGACGAACGAACGGCAACACCGCCGCGCCGACCGAGTACTCGTAGTCGCCGGTCGGGTTGTCGATCGCGAACCGGTGAGGGTCGGACTTCGCCAGCGCCGCGAGATCGGAGGCAACCGACTGCGGGCTCACGGCGTCGGTCGTGAGCTGCGCGAAGCGACGGTAGTCCGGGCTGCGCTCGGCGAGCAGCTCGACGATCCGCTGTCGAGGATCCGGAACCGCGAGCAACGGACGCTCGATCGGCGACGGATCGTTGGTGACCCGGTCGACGATCTCATCGGGAGTGGCGACCAGACAGAAGACCCTCCCGTTGCGGCTCAGGTTGGCAACGTTCTGCGGATCGAGCATCATGCGACCGCCGGTCGAGATCACCACACGCACGCGATCGGCGAGTTCGGCAGCCAGCTCGCGCTCGATGTTGCCTGAAGGCCTCCTCGCCGACCGAGCGGAAGACGTCGGCGATCTTGCCGTGGCGTTCTTCGATGACCACGTCGGTGTCGACGAACTCGTACCCGAGCTGCTCGGCGAGCAGGCGGCCGACGGTGGTCTTGCCGGTGCCCATGAAGCCGGTGAGCACGATGTTGCGAGAGTCCGAAGCAGGCATGGTCCGACGTCAAAGGCTAGGCACGTCCCGACAGCTTCGGGCGGGGTCGGTGTCCGCGTCTACAGTGACGAGGACTCACGCTCACCCCGTCGAATGGCCGCCAACTCCCAATGACTCGAACGATTCTGGTCCTCAATGGGCCGAACCTCAACCTGCTCGGTACGCGGGAACCGGAGATCTACGGCAACGACACGCTGGCCGACATTCTCCGGGATCTGCGTGCTCATGCCGCCGAGCTCGACGTCACCATCGTCGACTTTCAGTCGAACACCGAGGGAGAACTCGTCGGACGCCTCCACGATGCCCGCGGTGAGGTGGACGGCGTGGTCTTCAACCCCGGAGCGTTCACGCACTACAGCATCGCCCTGCGGGACGCGATCTCCGGCACAGGACTGGCTGTTGTCGAGACGCACCTCTCGAACGTCCACGCACGGGAAGAATTCCGGCACACGTCAGTGCTGGCGCCGGTGTGCGTGGGCGTTGTCGCCGGCTTCGGTCGTCACAGTTACTTCGTGGCGCTCGATGGCTTGCTGCGGCACCTTGCGTGATGTCGCCCCGCCACACGCAACCGCGCCGACAGCAGCCGTTCGACGCCGCGATTCGCGACAGGCGCCGGAATGTGACCAATGGCCCTAGTGGCCCCGGTGACCCAGACTTAGGGTCGCGGTCACAGGTTCCCACACGGGGCGCACACGCTGGAAAGACCCACCATGACGAAGCAGAAGTCAAGTCGTATGACGGATCGGCTCCGTGACGCGCTCATCGTCGCCTTCATCGTCGGCCTTGTCGTCGCAACCGCTCTGCTCGCCGGCGTCGCTGAATCGGTGTTCGCCGATGCCCACACCCGCGGCGCCACCCGCGAACTCGTCGAACACATCACAAACCACAGCATCACCAAACGGTGACGACCGTCCCTCGCCGGGAGAACGCCAGGCAGGATCCGAACTGTGGGGTGCAGGGCGTTGTCCTGCGACAAAATGCATCCAAGGTGGGTCCCGGGTCCTCATCGGGGTAATGACCGCTCACCCCCGTGATGATGTACGTCCTCGACCGTGCCGATCCGGGACCTATGCTCGCGCCGTGCTTGCGACCCCGGTTCGGGAGGCGACGCTGACCGAGCTCGTCGCGCGACGCCCAGCTGGGCGTCCAACCGGCGTGGAACGAACTCGTCCGACGGTTCGAGGATCTCGTGTGGAAGATCGCCCACGACTTCGATCAGCTCAGTTTGGGCATGCGGGAGGAGGTCGTCGGCGACACGTGGGAGCGGATCGTGCTCAAGCTGCACACAGTCGAGGAACCCGAAGCACTCCCCGGATGGATCGCCACCGTCGCCCGGCGCGAGGCGCTCAAGATACTCCGCCGCGACCGGCTCGTACCTTCCGGCGAACTCGCTGATCGGGCGGATTGGTTGGCTCCGGCGGTGGATGCGCGCCTCATTGCCGACGAGGCGGCGAACGCCTTGTACGCAGCGGTGTGCGGGCTGGCCGAGCCCTGTCGGACACTCTTGATGTTGATGATGCGAGACCCCAGGCCGACGGTGACGGAGATCGCAGGTCTCCTCGGGATGCCGAGGGGGTCGATCGGTCCGACTCAAGGTCGTTGCGTCAAGAAGGTTCGTGCGGTGCCGATGCTGGCGCCAC
This sequence comes from Ilumatobacteraceae bacterium, assembly GCA_963801795.1. Lineage (GTDB taxonomy): Bacteria > Actinomycetota > Acidimicrobiia > Acidimicrobiales > Ilumatobacteraceae > Sva-07. The sequence goes on along the minus strand of CAWDFZ010000006.1, from coordinate 104,937 downwards.
ATATCCGGGAGCTGGCCCGTGACTGACGAGTTCGATCTCGGGGACGACGAACTGCAGCGGGCGCTGCACGCGCTCGGTCGCCGTCGCGCCGAGATCGGCCCGGTGCCGAGTCATCTCCACGAGCATGCCGAAGGGGTGTTCGACTGGGGGGTGCTCGGGACCGATGTGATCGAACTCATCTACGATTCGGCCGCGGAGCTGCCGCTCGTGGCGACACGTGCGTCGCAGCAGAGCGAGCGTCTCATCGTCATGGAAGGTGCCGGGTGGCGGATGGTGCTGCAGCTCGGTGATGACGGTCGGTTGCTCGGCGAGATCGAGCCCGTTGGCCCGGCTGCCGTTGTGGTACGGAGCGGCGCGTCGGCCGTCACGGTCGCGTGTGACGAAGAGGGACACTTCGAAACGGCAGCCCCATCCGCAACGTTCTGGATCGTCGTCGATCACACCGACGCGCAGTACCGGACACCGGAGATCGAGCCGATCACGGACGCATGACGCGGGGCGGGGCGACGCTCGCACCGAATGCGAGCAACGCCGAGCCCACCTCCGGCTCCTCGACGCGCACGTCACGCAGCGCCGATGCAGCACTGCGGCCGGAATCCAATGCGTCGTGCAACGTCTGCATCGCGTGCACGGTGCGGTCGTCGTCTGGGAGCGCAGTCACCGGAGCGACGAGGGCACGACAGTTCGACGACAGGAGGGTAGAGACGAACCCCATCAGTTCGATCCCGTGCCGATGCTCATCCTGACCGGCATGGCAAGCTGACAGGACGACCGTCGGCGGGAGGGCGCAGCGCTCGAGGTCGTACAGATACAGCGGCCCGTCGGCGAGCTGCAACGTGGACATCAGGGGGTTGTCGCGTGCGAAGTGCCCGTGGCATGCCAGGTGGGCGCGTCCGACACGTTCGAGTTCAGCGAGCACGCGTGCGGCCGTCGCATTGGACCCCGTCAGCAACGTCGCCGCAGGATGGCCGTGGCCGAGCCTGTCGATCTCGTTCTCCGCGGACACGAGCGACGGCCCCGCGACGAAGAGTGCTGTGTGCGGCCGCTCGGTCGGTGTCATCGTCGCCGCCATCCAGCTGACGATCGAAGGAGCGACCGTGACGGAGCGCTCGGCGAGACGAGGGAGCGCGCCCCACGGGGCAAGGTGGAGGTCCGGTGTGGGGATCATCACCACGGGCCCGTCGCCGACGGGGAGCGAGGCGCCGAGCAGCTGGTCGAGTGCGTTGGCCGCGGCGCGGACACGGGCCGGGGCCTCCGCCCGCAGTCGGGCATCACCGCGCGCCATGAGCAGGTTCGTCAACTCCCGACGGAGGCGCTCGACTGCCGACCTGACACGGTCTGCCGACGCGAGCCGATGCAGCTGAGTCGAGCGTGCTGCGACCGTGACCGCGTGGAGATCGGCACCATCGTCGACCAGCAAGACGAGCGTTGCCGAGCCGATCGCTCGTTGGATCTCCGCCAGAGTCGGCTGGGGGCGGACGGGCGATGGCTGCCGCCTGCCATGCCGGCCCAATGTGCGAACGCGTTCGGTCGCTGCTCGCACCTGAGCCTGGAGTGCCCGTTGTCGTTCGCCGTCGGTTTCCGACGCAAGATCGCTCTCGAGCGCTCGCATCGCCGTCAGCGCGTTGCCGAGTCGGTCGTCGCTCGTGCGCACAGGCGGGTAACGCAACGCTCGCGAACGGCCTCGTTCGGCGCTGCGCAACACCGCCCAAGGTCGACCGTCGTCCAATGCCATCTGCAGGTCGAGCCGCAGGACGTCCACGCCATGCAATCCGATGGTGGTGCGGAGCTCGCTGGAGGCGAGTTCGGCACGGGTCGATTCCAGACTGGCGAGACCATTGCGGATCTCTCGGCGCGCCGCCGCCGAGTCACCGACCGCCAACGCGAGACGTGCGCGCAGCACGCGCACGTGGGGTCGAACGTGCGGTTGCACACGCTTCATCGTGATCTGTGACAGCAGCACCGCGGCGATGTCAGTGTCTCCGGCCTCGAGGCGCGCCCGGGCCTCGACGATGTCGACCTGCAGCAGCGGATCGGCGAGCCCCCCGGCCCGGAGTCGCACACGCATCTCGGCGAGTTCGTCAAAGATCCCGGCGTTGGCTGTAGCGGTTCCGAATGAGGCACTCAGACGCATCAGGTCGGCGTGCGCTGCCCACGCCGTCTTGCCTGAGCGCCGATGGAGTGCGGCTGCCTGGAACGCGTCTGCTTCCGCCTGCTCCCATCGTGCGAGTCGCAGATTGAACTCGGCCGAGAGCACGAGCGCTTCGGCTCGAACAGCATCCGATCCCAATTTGGCGAGCGCGGCACACGCCTCGGCGAGGATCGCCGCACCCTCGTCGAGAAGACCCGCGGCGAGCAGCGCCTCGCACCGATCGGTGAGCACCTGGACGGGAGCTCGGCCCACCGCCTGGTACTCGGCGGCCGCCTCTGCGAACAGGTCGAGCGCTCGTACGAGGTCGCCGCGCCGCCCGACGAGCCACGCCAGGTTGTGCGTCATGTCGGCGGCTCGAGACCGGTTGTTGAGCCGGCGATAGATGTCGACCGACGCGAGGTAGTCGCTCTCCCCAACGCCGAGCGCGCCCGCGTACACATGCAGGGTGCCGCGATGGTTGTACAGCTCGGCGAGCGCGTAGAGATGGTGCGAGCTTCCGTCATCGGCGAGTGCCTCGTCGAACGTTGCGAGCGCCATGTCCGGCAGACCGGCACGAGCCAGAATTCCGCCGAGCTGCACGAGACCTTCGAAGCGGTGCTCAGGGTCCAAGCGTCCGAGCGCCATGCGGCTCGCCGCGACCGCGCCACGAGCGTCGCCGCTGTACAGCATGGTCGCCGCAGCTGACATCTCGACGAGCGCGGATTGCTGATCATCGCCCTGTTGGTCTGCCTCGGCCAGCGCCCGCTCGAACATCTCCGCCGAGCGGGCCATGTCCTCCAGTTCACGGTGAGCGACAGCACCAGCGCGAAGTATTTCGATCCGTCGAGAACCTGTTGCATCGCGCAGCCGACCCTCGATCGAGTCGGCAAATTCTTGGGGTCGATCCAGCGCAATATCCAGGAATCTGTCGTACATATTGTCATCTATGCTCATGGCGACCAACGAACGATAGGTGGTATCCAATGACCCACTCGCGCCCTCTGACGGTAATGCGCACATCGACTCGAACTGTCCTCTTTCCACTGCTGGCCTGCGCCGCACTCGTCCTTGTGACGAGCTGCGGATCCGACGACGACGACTCCTCCACCACGGACCCAGACACCTCCACTGAGGTGACCGCGGGCACCACCGCCGACACGACGGCCGATACCACAGCGGACACCACCGGCGACACGACGGCCGGTACCACAGCGGACCCACCGACCGGCGCACACGACACGGCGGCCACACCGCCGGGACGACGACTGCGCGGACACGACCGTCGTGCCCGGCGAAATCTTGCTGGAACAGTCCGTCAACCGTTCCGACCACCGCGGCTCCGCTGTTGCCCGATGTGGACCTGGGCCCCGAGTGCATGACCGACTACCGACTCGATCGGCGTGGCTAGCTGCAGCGACCGGTGGGCCGACGATTGTGGAAACACCCCAACGTCCCCGGGGAGTTGCTCGTGTACGTGCCTGCTTCGATGCGGGAGGTCAACACCAGCGAGGATCTGGACGATGATCTCGGGTGAGCGTTCGGTCTCGGCGGATCGCCGAACCAACTCCCGTCTGAGTCGGTGCGACGAGTCCGCGATCGTGAGTTCCGCGGCGGGCCCGTCTACCGCATCTCGATCGACACCAACGGCCGATCTCATCGGCTGCTCGACGAGAACGACGGCCCTCGAGCCGATCGCCGTCGGGCTCAATCATGTCGGAGGGTTCTTTCCGGTCGGTCACTTCCACCCGGCGCGGTCCGCCAGCGGTGCCGCCCGCAGCCGAATCCCGCCGGATGCACCGAACGGCGCCACAGTGTTCTCATCGTGGATTCGCCGCGATCACCCCGACGGCACGCCGACGCCAATGTCAACGAGTTCCTCGGACCAATTTCGATGATTCCTGGGATGCCAGCGGACCCGAGTGTCAGCCCCTCGTACGGCACGCAACGGCCCAGTCGACTTCGTCGCAGGGCACGGCGAGTTCGTGCGCGGCATCGTCGAGCAGATGGTCGACCCAACGAACGTGACATTCGCCTCGCTCTCGTCGGCGAACCTCGGACGAGGGTGCGCGCCGCTTCCTCTTCACCGAGGCAGACTTGATCGCTGCGCTCGAGGGCGCGTGAGGCGGTCCACGACGACGTAGCTCGCGCTGATCCTCGAGATGTCTGCCGACGAGGACCTTCGAGAACGACCTTCGACCTCGTCAACCTCTCGCTCGGCTTCAGTCGGCTGTCCGCAGGATACGCACGGCGTGCTCGAGGGAGTACTTGCGGAATACCTGGAGTCCACGGAGAACAACACGTACTTCGTCGCCGCTGCTGGAAATGACAGTGACGAGCACCGAGCTACTGCGATATCCCGCAGCCTTCGCCGACGATGCAACCGCAGGCGAGTCGGCAGCCAGGTCATCTCCGTCGCCGCGTCCGACGGGAATCAGCAGCGATGTGGTTCAGCAACACCTGCCCTACGCCAACGCGATGGCCCCAGGTACGCAGATCTCCAACTTCCCGACCTCAAGGGCCGGCGCTACGCGGCATGGGAGGGAACGTCGTTTGCTGCCGCTCGCGTCACGGCCACCCTGGCCGCAGACTCCCAACCCGTCGCGGACGCGTGGGCGGCCGCCCTCCCCGCAGGGCCGGGCTGACCCGACCACCGACATGGCCAGAATCCAGTGCCGAACACGAACTGTTGACGTGAATCGCTCGTCCCATGTGAGGCAACGTTGGCGCGTGCGACGAGGGCTCGGAGTGGTCCTTCTGGTGGACAGGTGCGGTGAGAAGTTGACCGCATCACGATCTGGGAACTTCGCCACCTGACCACCAACCCAATCCTGAACCTCGTCGGATGATCGACAACAACTTGTTGCCGTCCGCCGGTTCCAGATCACGCACGAACTAGACGCCCGCCGCGCCGTCTCGATCCACACGGATCGCAGACGGCGCGGCGTTTTCTTGTATATCGAGGCCGGCAGCGCCGCTCTTTCCGGTGAATGACCCGCGCTTGACGGGTCCCCACCGGAAGGCGGGCAGCCATGCCTCGATACTCGATAACTCGACACCGCGCGGCCCCAGGTCTGGCCGTGCTGGCGATGCTGATCCCATTCGGATCCGGCTGCGGGCAGGTACCGACCGCGCCACTCCCACCAGTTGCGTTGCCATCTCCCGTCGTCGCCGCCGGCCCCGTCGTCGCCACCGCCGCTCCCGCCGCCTCCGTCGTCGCCGCGCCCGTCGTCACCGTCGCCGACGCCGCTCCCGTGGCCCCCGTCGTCGCCGCACCCGTCGTCACCGTCGCCGACGCCGCTCCCGCCGCGCCCGTCGTCACCCTCGCCGACGCCGCTCCCGCCGCGCCCGTCGTCACCCTCGCCGACGCCGCAGTCGACGTCGCCGCAGCCGACGTCGCCGTCCGCCGACGACCCGTCGGTACTGGCTGAACCTTTGAACGGACTGCCGACGGTCGGTGGAGGCGCACAGGCAACCGCCCGTGCGCAGCGTGCACTCACACCAGCCCCGTCGACCGACCCACTGGCGTTCGTGGCGGCCCCTGACGTCGGCGACCACTGCGCTGCTGGTACGGATGTGGCGTCACTCGACGCCTTCTTCAACAGCGCGCACGGACCGTATGGGGGCGCCGACTACCAGCGCGCCACCCGGTTGGCCGACGGGCGTGTGCTGTGGACGTTCCAGGATTTCATGTACGCGGGCACGCTGGTGCACAACGCGGCGATGGTCCAGTCGGGACGTTGTTTCACGATCCTCAACGACGGCAGCCGCTCATGGCAGTTCGCCGCAGACACTGCGTCGTTTGGCCATTGGTTCTGGCCGCTCGCGGGTGCGACCTCGGCCGACGGGAGCGTGGTGCGAGTGTTCTTTGCCGAGATGGTTGAGCGCTCTGCGCGCTACCTCGGCAAGACCGAACCCGTCGCAACATGGCTCGTCACGCTCCGATCGGACACGCTCGAACCCGTCGCCGTGGAGCTCGCGCCCGACCCGAGCGCCGAGTTGTACGGATGGTCTGTGACGAGCGATCGATCGCACACCTACCTCTACGGTCACTGCTACCGGCAGTTCGGCTGGAGCGCCTTTGGCCACGACCCATGCGCCGAAAATGTGCGAGTCGCTCGGGTGCCCTTGGGCGAACTCTCCACCGTGCCCGAGTACTGGAACGGTGTCGCCTGGAACTCGGACCGCTCCACGGCCGCGCCTGTCATCGGCGCGGCAACCACAGGCGCTGGCGTGAATCCGGCCCAGGTGATGTGGGACGGAACGGCGTTCCTTGCGATCGTCAAGGAAGGGGACTGGTGGGGCACCGACATCGTGGTCGCATCGTCTGCGGCGCCCACGGGCCCGTTCGAGGTGCGGACACGTATCACGCAGCCGCTGCGATGCGAACCCGCCATCTGTAACACCTACTTCGCCTCCTGGCTCCCGTGGCGTGAGTCGCCCACGACGCTCCCGTGGGGCCTGTCCAACAACCGTTGGGACGGCGCGTTCTCCGACGTGTACCGCCCGACCTTCCACGCCGTACCGGCACCTGAGTGAGCCCCGGTGACGGAACGTAGTCCACCTCTGCATCGCACAATCGAAATGAGGAGAAATCCATGAGGATGTCGAGAATGACCGTCCCGCTCGCCGCGGCCGCAATGGCGATCGGCGTGCTGGCGTTGAGTCCCGCTGTGGCGAGTACGCCCCCGGCAGCTTCGGGGTTGTGCGCTGCCGGCGTCGGCGTCGGCGGCGGGCTGCACGGAACCGTCGTCGAGCCGTGCGATGCGGGCCACAGAGAAGCGTTCACACCGATGGCCGGCATCAGCCGTATCGAGTCGCCCCCACCCCCAGCCTTCGAGGCCTTGATGGTGGCGATCAGCTCGCTTGTCACCCACAGAATCCTGATGCACAACGCACTCATATTCTTCATCCCGTGAGGAGTCCCGGGCCGTCGATGACTGGGGCGCGAAGAAGCCCCAGGCCTGTGACCTGGGGCTTTCCGTGGAGCTAAAGGGAATCGAACCCTTGACCTCTTCCATGCCATGGAAGCGCTCTACCAACTGAGCTATAGCCCCGTGAAGGACGTCGTACGATACCGTCCGACGCTCCCCGGTCACAACGAGATCACCGGACTCCGCGGTGATTCGTCAGGATTCGGCCGTGTCGGCGACGGGTTCCCACGCGATCCGCGGCACGTCGAGGTACAGCCGCTCGATCTCGTAGAACTCGCGGATCGAATCGAGGAACACGTGGATCACGACGTCGCCGTAGTCCATCAGGATCCACTGCTGTTCGCGCATGCCCTCGGTCCGCAGCGGTGAACGGCCGAGATCTGACTTCACGCGCCGTTCGATCTCGTCGACGGTCGCCCGGACGAGCCGCGGGTTGGACGCCCCGGCGACCACGAAGTACCCGGTGATCGACAGGACCTCGCCGACGTCGAGGATCACGATGTCGCTCGCCTTCGACGAGTCGGCCACCTGCGCGGCGAGCGTCGCCAGCGCCAAGCCGGAATCGTCGATCGGTTCAGTCATCCACCGCGACCGTATCGCCGGGAGCCGGGGTCGAGTCATCGGGAACCGTCGAGTCGGCCGACTCGTCGGTCGGCGGAGCGGCGCTCTGCGTGGCGAGGTAGTCGGTTCCGAGCGTGACGACGGCATCGATCCCATCGATCAGCGTCGACGCCAGAACGACCTTCGACTCGCCGAACACGACCGGCGCGATCGCCTCCATGTCGGGGATGAACCGCGCCTCGGCCACCTCGATCAGCGTCTCCGCGCCCGCGCCGCCGGGCGCCGGCTCGGTGTCGACCGACACGACGTTGGCCTGGAAGAACAGCATGCTCCCGATCACGTCGAGCATCAGCTCGGACGTCGACTCGTACAGGCCGTCGGTCGCGGTGATCTGCTCGTCGCTGAACGGAGCCACGATGCGGAGGGTCCGGCCGAGGTTCGGCGTGGAGACGAGTGCCGGCGACACCTGGGCGAACACGAGATTCGCATCGCGCCGGTCGACGATGACCGCGTCGGCGTCGGTCGGGTTCTCGGACGCCACCGGAACGCGGCTCGCCAGCGTGCGGGACTGGACAGGGCCGGACATCAACCGCTCGACCAGTTCAGCGAACGGTCGCCGGCGGCACGGGCTGGCCGAACTCGTCGAGCGGCGGCGACACCGGATCGGCCACGGGTGCACTGCCGGCGACGGCTGACCAGAACTCGGCCACGCTCGACGCGACGGCCCCCAGGTCGAACTCGGTGGCGACCGGCGGATCGGCCTCCGGGTCGGTCGTGTCCGGGTCGGTCGTGTCCGGGTCGGTCGTGTCCGGGTCGGTCGTGTCCGGGTCGGTCGTGTCCGGGTCGGTCGTGTCCGGGTCGGTCGTGTCCGGGTCGGTCGTGTCCGGGTCGGTCGTGTCCGGGTCGGTCGTGTCCGGGTCGGTCGTGTCCGGGTCGGTCGTCGACGACGCCTCGGCCGCCTCGATGACGACGGCCTCCAGCTCCGCACCGTCTGCTCCGGGCACGAGCGCCGCGAGTTCGTCGATCGTGACGACGTCCGATCGCTCGATCGTGATCGACAACATCTCCTGGACCGCCTCGGTGAAGCCGTCGAGCTCGGCCGCCGCGTACAGCTCGTCGAGCGGACGTCGCTGCGTCGCCGAACGCCGCAGTGGCATCGGCGTTCACCGGCACGCCCACGATGCTCCCCCCGGTTCCGTCCGGGAGCAGGGTCATCACCGTCAACGACACGAGGGCACCGTCGTCGTCCTCGACCGCCAGCAGCGCGTTCGGTGTGATCGGCAGCGTCGTCATCGGACGAGTCTCGACACCGACCGCCTCGCCGTCCTGCGAGTTCGACAGCGTGAGGACGCCGACGACGAACACGGCGGCCGCCCCGACCATCAGGACGACGATGCCGATGAACCCGAACAGTGTGGTCCGGCGCCGCCGCTCGGCGATCGCCGTCACGGACGCTCCTGGTACAGCGACCGGTCCGCGATCACGTCGAGCACCGATTGGGTGACGAGATAGTCGAGCGGTCGCCCGTCGGAGAACCGGGCGCGCAGATCGGTGCTCGACACCTCGAGTCGTGGGACCTCGACGCGGATCCAGTCGACGTCGTCGGGCAGCTCGACCGGCTCGCCCGGGCGGTCGACCACGACCAGCCGCGACCGGCTGGCCACCTCGTCGTACCGCGACCACGTGTGGATGCCCGGCGGCCGCATCGTCGCCGACGATCGTGAACAGCTCGGCACCGGGATGCGTCGGCGCCGAGTGCCTGCAGCGTGTCGGCCGTGTAGCTGTTGCCCCCGTGGTCGATCTCGAGCCGGCCGGGCACGAGACCGGGCACGTCGACGACGGCCGCCTCGACCATCGCGAAGCGATCCTCGGCCGGAGTCAGACCGGCGCGTGCCCTCCTTCTGCCACGGCACGTTGGCGACCATCAGGATGACCTCGTCGAGCTCCAGCGCGTGGCGGACGTTGACCGCCGTGACGAGATGGCCGACGTGTGGTGGGTCAAAGGTGCCACCGAACAGTCCGAGGCGCATCATCCGGTCGAGTCTGGCAGGTCAGGAGCGGACTGGCTCGGGAGACTCGGGCACGAGCGACCATCTTACGAGACTCTCACCAAGAATCCGCCGAACCGACCTCCTCGGGTACTTGACACGTCTGTTACTGTCAATTGTCCCCCACATACCCCCGATCTGACGATTTTCATCGGTTTTCGCCCGGAAAACCCATCGTCTACGGCGTCCGACGCTCCCGATCAACCCGTCCCGCGTACACCAACGTGGCGAGTTCTCGATCCTGCCGGTCGTTGCAATGTGCCTCACGGCACAGCGCTGGTCGGAATCCATCGAACACACGAACGGTTGTAGAAAACATCATGAACGACTCCATTGGTCTGTATTTGAACGACATCGGCAAGGTGCCCTTGCTGACCGCCGAGGACGAGCGCGAGCTGTCCCGCGTCATCGAAGCCGGCCGCGAGGCCGCCGAGCAGCTCGCCGCCGGCAAGAAGGGCGCAGCCCTCAAGATGGCAGGTGCGCTGCCGCCGCCAACGCCAAGGATCGGTTCATCCGCTCGAACCTCCGCCTCGTGGTCACGCATCGCTCGCCGCTACCCGCTCCCCCAGGGCATGGATCTGCTCGACCTCATCCAGGAAGGCAACCTCGGCCTCGAGCACGCCGTCGACAAGTTCGACTGGCGCCGTGGCTTCAAGTTCTCCACCTACGCCACGTTCTGGATCCGCCAGGCCATCGGCCGGGCACTCGACCAGAAGGCCAGCCTCATCCGCATCCCGGGCGACCGCTCGGCCAGCCTGCGTGCGGCCCTGCGTCAGGCGTCCGGCGACGGCGAGACCCTCGACCAGAACAACGCCGAGCTGCACCGCCTGACCACGCCGGTCAGCCTCGACAAGACCGTCGGCGACGACGGCGACGCCACCCTCGGCGACCTGATGGCCAACGGTGACGGCACGCCCGAAGACCACGTGATGGCGCTCGTCGACAGCGATCTGCTCGACGAACTGCTCGGCACGCTCGACTCGCGGGCCCGGTTCGCCGTCGAGTCCCGCTTCGGGCTCATCGACGGTGAGCGCAAGAGCTTCCGCGAAGTCGGCGAGCAGCTCGGCGTCACCGCCGAGGCCGCCCGTCGCCTCGTCAGCCGTGCCGTCGCTGGCCTCCGCGACGACGCCGAGCGCATCCTGGCCGTCTGAGCTTCCGCCTGGCGTTGTCGGTCGGCTCCCTCGTTGCCCGAAGGCAACGTCGGTCACGGCCTCCTAGCCAGTCGAAACCTCGATCACCCAGGAACTGAGATTGATCGGAGCGGCCGGAGAAATCCGGCCGCTCTGGTCGTTTTCGGGCCCGATAGCCTGTCGGCCATGCAGGAACGGTCTGACGTGTGGACGCCGGCGTCGTGGCACGAGCGCGCGGCCGAGCAGCAACCGGCGTGGCCCGACAGCGGTGCCCTCGAGCGGTCGCTGAAGCAGATCGCCTCGATGCCCCCGCTGGTGTTCGCCGGCGAGGCCCGCTCGCTGCAGGCCGAGCTCGGCCGCGTCGCTGCCGGCAACGCCTTCCTCCTCCAGGCCGGCGACTGCGCCGAGAGCTTCGACGACTTCTCCGCCGACAACATCCGGGAGAAGCTGCGCGTCATCCTGCAGATGGCGATCATCCTCACGTACTCGGTCGGCGTACCGATCGTGAAGGTCGGCCGCATCGCCGGACAGTTCGCCAAGCCCCGCTCGGCCGACTTCGAGACGGATCGGCGACGTCGAGCTGCCCGTCGTTCCGCGGTCACATCGTCAACGACCCGACCGCGTCCGAGGCCGCCCGCATCCCGAATCCCGAGCGCCTCGTGCAGGCCTACCACCAGTCGGCGTCGACGCTCAACCTGCTGCGGGCGTTCACCAAGGGCGGTTTCGCCGACCTCTCACGGGTGCACGCCTGGACGCAGGAGTTCGTCGCGTCGAGCCCGGAAGGCCAGCGCTACGAGCAGCTCGCCGGCGAGATCGACCGTGCGCTCGGGTTCATGCGGGCCTGCGGCATCGACACCGAATCGAACGCCAACCTGTCCGAGGTCGACGTGTACACCTCGCACGAGGCGCTGATCCTCGGCTACGAGGAGGCGCTCACCCGGCAGGACTCGCTGACCGGTGCGCTGGTTCGACTGCTCGGCGCACATGCTGTGGATCGGCGAGCGGACCCGTGAACTCGACGGCGCGCACATCGAGTTCCTGCGCGGCGTCGGCAACCCGATCGGCTGCAAGATCGGCCCGACCACCGATCGCCGAGTACCTGCTCGAACTGTGCGAGGTGCTCAACCCGAACCGCATCCCCGGCCGGCTGACGCTGATCAGCCGCATGGGTGCCGACCAGGTCGAGGACGCGCTGCGGCCGCTGCTGCGCGCGGTCACCGACGCCGGCCACCCGGTCGTCTGGGCGTGCGATCCGATGCACGGCAACACGTTCACCGCACCGAGCGGACGCAAGACCCGCCACTTCGACGACATCGTCGCGCGAGATCGGCGGCTTCGTCCGGGCCCACCGCGCCGAGGGCACCTGGCCCGGCGGCATCCACGTCGAGCTCACCGGCGAGAACGTCACCGAGTGCCTCGGTGGCGGCGACGCCGTGTAGCGACACCGACCTCGACGACCGCTACGAGACGGTGTGCGACCCACGGCTCAACGCCCGCCAGAGCGTCGACCTCGCCTTCCGGGTCGCCGAACTCCTCCGCGACTTCACCTGAGCCGGACCGGCGGGCCACCGATGGCTGCCCTCGACCTCACCGCCGACTGGCCGGTCGACCATGTCAGCGCGGCCGTCGTGCACGACGGCGAAGTCGTCGCCGCGATCGGTGACACCACCCGCACCGTTCCGACTCGCGTCGATCACCAAGCCGCTCGTCGCCTGGGCGATCCTCGTCGCCGTCGAGGAGGGCATCGCTCAGCCTCGACCAGCCGGTCGGGCAGCCGGGCTGCACGATCCGTCACCTGCTGAGCCATGCCGGTGGCTACCCGTTCGACGGCGCCGAACCGATCAGCCCGCCGGAGCGCACGCGGATCTACTCGAACACCGGCATCGAGATCGCCGCCGACGCGCTCGTCGACTGCGTGCGGGATTCCGATCGGCCGACTACCTCGCCGAAGCCGTGCTCGAACCGCTCGGCATGCGTCGACACCGCGCTGCGCGGTTCGCCGGCGCACGGCGTCTCGGGGATGCGTTGCCGACCTGGCCCGGTTCGTCGGCGAGATGCGCCGACCCACCGTCGTGTCGGAGGCGACCCGCGACCTCGCGTTCACGAGCACGTTCCCCGACCTCAGCGGTATCGTTCCGGGCGTGGGCCGCTTCGCACCGTGCCCGTGGGGATTGGGGTTCGAACTCCGCGGTGACAAGTCGCCGCACTGGACCGGCGACCGGCAATTCGCCGCGCACGGTCGGCCACTTCGGTGGCGCCGGCACGATGTTCTGGTTCGATCCGGATCGTCGACGTCGGCGCTCGTCGCCCTGACCGACCGACCGTTCGACACGTGGGCGCTCGACGCGTGGCCCGTGCTCGGCCGACGCTGTCCGACGCAGTTCGTCGAGTACGCCGCAGCTCGTCGACCGGAGATCGCGGACGACGTTCAGCCACGGCGATCGGATCCGTTACGCGACCATCGGCGACGACGGACTCCCGCTCGTCCGCTACGGGTTCGTCGGCGGGGTCAGCGACGACGGCGGACCGATCGTGGTGATGCTCGACGGCGAACTCGGCGGCGACGTCGTCGATCCGACGGAGATCGAGCCGGTCCACATGTCGCAACGTCACCCTCGTCCTCGCCGGTTCCGACCTGCTCGACGATCCGTCGCTGCGCCAGGGCCTCGTCAACCTGTGGGCCGCCGAGGCCGAGACCGCCGGCCTCGAGATCGCCGGCGCTGCAGTGCATCGGCACCGGTGTGCGCGACTCGAGCGAGGGCTATGCGCTCGCCGAACTGTCGAGCGGCGGCGACCAGTACGTGCTGCGGGCGACCCTGTGCGCGCACGACCGCGACGCCGTGCTGGTCCGCGCCGACCGCCCGAACCGCTGGGAGCGCCGGTAGTTCGAAGTTGATTCGTTCGACCGACGGTTGACGCCCGAACCGTCTCGCGGTGACAAGCTCGCGGCGGAGGGAGAGGTTCATGTGCGCGCACAACTGGATTCCGCGACATGACCGGTAAGGCGGACGAGCGCACCGAGCTCGAACGCGCGATCGCGGCGCAGGAGAAGCTCCGCGGCGTCGTCGACGACGCGATCGTCGATCTGACGCTCTCCTCGCTCCGCTCCCAGCTCAGCGCGCTCACGTCGACGGACCGACGCCGTCGGCAGGCAACGGTGTTGTTCACCGACCTCCAGGGATTCACCGCGCTCGCGGAGACGATGGACCCTGAGCTCGTGAGCAACGTCATGAACGACGTGTGGTCACGGCTCGATCACATCATCACCTCGTTCGGCGGGTGGATCGACAAGCACATCGGCGATGCGGTCATGGCGCTGTGGGGCGCCGAATCGTCGAACGAGAACGATCCCGAGCAAGCGGTCCGGGCGGGCCTGGAGCTCCAGCGCGCCGTTGCCGAGCTCGAACGCGTCCACTGGGCGACCACTCGTCATGCGGGTCGGGATCTGCACTGGCGCGGTCCTGCTCGGTGAGGTGGCCACGACCCGCGAGTTCACGGCGATGGGCGACACGGTCAACGTTGCGTCGCGGCTCGAGCACCTCGGCGCCCGCGAACGGTGTGCTGATCGCGCACGAGACGTATCGACATGTCCGCGGCGTCTTCGACGTCAGCCCGCTCGACCCCGCTCACGGTCAAGGGCAGGACGAAGCCCGTGCGCGCCTACGAGGTGCTGCGATCCAAGCCGCGGACGTTCCGGATGCCGACGCGAGGCGATCGAGGGTGTCGAGACGCGCATGGTCGGTCGCGACCAGGAGCTCGATGTGCTCCGCGACTGCTTCGCCGACGCGACGCTCGGCCGGACGCCTGCGTACCGTGGCGGTCGTCGGGGAGCCTGGCGTCGGCAAGTCGCGCCTGCTGTACGAGTTCGAGAACTGGGTCGAGCTCCTTCCGCAGAAGGCCTACTTACTTGAAGGCACGCGCCCTGGCGACGCGGCAGAACGTCCCGTACGGGGTGTTCCGCGACCTCATCGCATCGCGCTTCTCGATGCTCGACAGCGATCGTCCGGACACGGTCGCCGTCGAAGCTCCGCGAAGGATTCGCGCCGCACCTCGCGGCCGCCGAGGCCGACCTCGTCGGTCACTGGCTGGGCTTCGATCTGTCACAAACCGAGGCGGTTCGCCGGATCCACGGATCGCCTGGATTCGCGTCGGCGTGCACCGCCCACCTCGCCGGGTTCCTGAGGTCACTGGCGAGCGAAGACCTCGTGCTCATCGTGATCGAGGATCTCCATTGGGCGGACGCGGACTCGTTGAGCCTCCTCGACGACCTGGCGGAACGCCTCGACGACTCCGCGACGTTGATCTTGATCGCGACCCGACCGACGCTGCTCGAGGAACGTCCCGCACGTGCTGTCGGGTGATCGCCACGTGCCAGTTGCTCCGACTGACCCCGTTGGACGACGACACGAGCCGGGCGTTGGTCGCGGACGTCCTGCAACACGTGTCGGATCGGCCGGACTCACTGGTCGATCTCATCACCCGCCGTGCGGAAGGCAACCCGTTCTTCGTCGAGGAGCTGATCAAGATGCTCATCGACGACGGCGTCATCGTCCCGGGCGGATCCGAGATGGCGTGGCGAATCGACCTCGACCAGCTCGAGGCGTCGTCGGTGCCTTCCACGTTGACCGGCGTCCTCGAAGCCCGTCTCGACAGCCTCGCCCAGGCTCCGCGGGAAGCCCTGCAGCGGGCGGCCGTCGTCGGCCGCGTGTTCTGGGATGCGGCGGTGGGTTCCATGGACCCGTCCGTGGTCGGCGACCGAGACGACCGAGGCATTGCGCGAACGTCTGTGAGCGCGAGTTGGTCTACCGAGCGCGACCAGTCGGTCGCTCGCGTCGGCCGAGGAGTACATCTTCAAGCACGCCCTCCTGCGCGACGTGACCTACGAGACGGTGCTCCTCCGCGATCGACAGCATCTCCACGCGCTCGCCGCCGAATGGCTCTCGCGTCACGCCGGTGACCGCCTCAACGAGTTCCAGGAGATGATCGCCGATCATCGCCGGCTCGCGGGCGACGCTGCCGGGGCAGCCGAGGTCTACGCGAACGGCGGGCCGGCGGGCGCTGGAGTCGGGGCGGTCGTCCAGTGCCCACAGGCTGCTCCGACTTGCGGTCGATCTGTGGAACGAGACGTCGACCGAGCCGACCGCCGAGACGCTCATCGCGCTCGCCCAAGCCGGTCTCCAGGTCGGCGATCTCAACGCCGCCGAATCCGTCCTCGTGCCGCTGCTCGAGACGCCATTGACGGACGAGCAACGGGCGACGGCCCTGTACTTCACCAGCTGGATCGCGGCCGACCGTGGCGACTACGACCGCGAGCGGACCATCCTCGCCGATGCGTTGCCGCTGGCCGAATCGGTGGGCGGCAAGATTCTGTCGCGGGCACTCGTCGGCGTGGCGTGGTCGCAGGCGAATGCGGGCGAACTCGACGAGGCGCGAGCGTCGGCGGAACGCGGCCTCGCCACCGCCATCGCCATCGACGATCCGATCGAACGGGGCCGCGGGCTGATGGCGATCTCGTCGGTGACGCGCCTGGCCCGCGACTACGACGAGTCGGAGCGGTACCTACGAGAAGCGCTCATCCTTGCCGAGCAGACCGGCGATCTGGAACTCCAGTGCTCCGCTCGCGGCAATCTCGGTGTGGTCCAGCACCTGATCGGCGACGCCACCGGGTCGATCGACGCATATCGGGCGGCGGAGCCCTACTACCTCGCCGAGCTCGAGATGAGCACCCGCCTCGGGCTCCGCCAGGCGCAGCTGATCTGCCATGCAAACCTCGCCCAGCTGTACCTGCGGCTCGATCGGCCTTCCGAGACCGGCCCTCATCTCGACATCGCACTCCGTGATGCCCTCGATACCGGACACACCGCCGACCTGGGCCTGTGCGTCGTCATCGAAGCCGATCGCCGCCTCCGCGCCGGCGATGTCGACGGCGCTCTGATGCTGGTCGGAGCACTGCGAGCCGACCCGCGGGGCGGCATGATCGACCACCAGGAGATCGAGCGCTTCCTCGAACGCGCCGCGCTCGACCCTGAGGTCGTGGATCGCGGAATGCAGCGCGGCCATGGCCGCGACCTTGTCGAGCTCGGTCGCGCGATCCTTCGCGACCGCATCGATGACGAGCGGAGCCCGCTCAGCTGAGGCGTTCGACGATCATGGCCATGCCCTGGCCACCGCCGACGCACATCGACTCCATCCCGAAGGTCTTGTCCTCGGTCTGCAGGTTGTGGATGAGCGTCGTCATGATGCGGGCGCCGGTCATGCCGAAGGGGTGACCGAGGGCGATGGCACCGCCGTTGATGTTGAGCTTGTCGTCGGGGATGCCGAGGTGGCGCGCCGACGGGATGACCTGGGCGGCGAACGCCTCGTTGATCTCGACGAGATCGATGTCGTCGATCGTCATGCCGGCCCGGCGCATCGCCTGGCGGCACGCCTCGATCGGGCCGAGCCCCATGATCTCGGGGTTCAGGCCCGTGACACCGGAGGCGATGATCCGCGCCAGCGGGGTGAGGCCGAGCTCCTTCGCCTTCGTGTCGCTCATCACCATGACGGCCGCGGCGCCGTCGTTCAACGGGCAGGCGTTGCCGGCCGTGATCTGGCCGTCGGGGCGGAACACCGGCTTGAGGCCGGCGAGTCCCTCGGCCGTGGTGCCGGCGCGCGGGCCGTCGTCCTTCGACACGACCGTGCCGTCGGGAAGCGTCAGCGGCGTGATCTCGTCCTCGAAGAACCCACGCTCCTGCGCCGCGACCGCACGCTGCTGGCTGAGCGCGCCCCAGGCGTCCATGTCCTCGCGCGACACGTTCTCGACCTCACGCACGTTCTCCGCGGTCTGGCCCATGGCGATGTAGAAGTCGGGCAGCCCGTCGGGCGGCGTCCAGTTCGGTTGCCCACCCTGGGACCGGTCCCGCGTCCGGGCACCGGGTCCCTTGAAGATCGGGTTCGGCGCCGAGTCGCTGGCCCCGCTGCCGTAGCGGCTGACCGCCTCGACGCCGGCGGCGATGAAGCAGTCGCCCTCGCCGGCCTTGATGGCGTGGGCCGCCATGCGGATCGTCTGCAGGCTCGACGAGCAGTACCGGTTGACCGTGACGCCGGGGACGTCGTCGAGACCGGCGAGACCGGCGACGATGCGGCCGATGTTGAAGCCCGCCTCACCGGCCGGCTGGCCGCAGCCCATGATGAGGTCCTCGACGTCGGAGGCCTGCACCGACGGCACCTTGGCCATGAGCGCCTGGACGATCTGGGCCGACATGTCGTCGGGGCGGAGGTCGACGAGCGAACCCTTCGAGGCACGCCCGATGGGGCTGCGGGCGGTGGCAACGATCACGGCGTCGGTCATCGCGCCAGGGTAGTGACGGCCGATTCACCCGCACCAACCCGGCACCGGCCCCAACACCGGCCAGGGCGGTCGGCCTGGCCCTAGCCTGCGGGCCATGGCGACGGTCGCGGTGCTCGATGTCGGCGGAACGTCGATCAAGTCAGGTGTCGTCGACATCGACCACGGATCACGAGGAGCCGGCGCGGTGACGCATCGGGGCATCGATCCCGACACGTGCGACCGAGACGGCCGACGTCGTGCTCGGCGCAGCTCGCGACCGCGATCGACAGCGTCGTCGGACACGCCCGCTCGGCGCCGGTCGGTCTCGCCATCGCGTTTCCCGGGCCGTTCGACGTGGCCGGCGGGCGGGCATTGATCCGCGGGCTGCACAAGTTCGAATCGATCTACGGTCTCGAACTCCGACCGCTGCTCGCCGCACGGATCGGTCGCGCCTGACCTGCCGATCGGATTCGCCCGGGACTCCGAGGCGGCGGGAGTGGGCGAGGCCGTCTTCGGCGCCGGGCGGGACGGCGGACGCGTGCTCACGGTCACGCTCGGCACCGGCCTCGCGTCGTGCCTCACCGACGGCGGCGTCGTGATCGAAACCGTCGGCGACCTCGAGATCGAGAAGCTGGCCCAGCGATCGACGCCCGACGGGCGGGCCGACGACGTGCTGTCGGCCCGTGGCCTCGCCGATCGTCTGGGGGTCGCCACCGCTGACCTGCGCGCCGTGATCGACGAGGATCGGGCGGCGACCGGTCGTGCTGGACCACGGCCGCCGTCTCGGTGACTTCCTGGCCCCGGTCGTCGACGAGCTGACGGTCGACCTCGTCGTGGTCGGCGGCGGCCTCGTCGCGGCGTTCGATCGGTTCGGACCTGCGCTGCGCGACGCGCTCGGACCGACCCCGTGCGTGCCGGCCGAACTCGGCGCCGCCGGGCCGCTCCTCGGAGCCGCCCGCCTGGCGTTCCCGCCGGGCTGACAGCCCTCATCGAGCGAGCGTTGGCGGTCAGCGGGTGTCGATGACGCGGAACGACTCGGCGGTCGATCCATCGGGC
The DNA here is from genome assembly GCA_963801795.1 of Ilumatobacteraceae bacterium. GTDB lineage: Bacteria > Actinomycetota > Acidimicrobiia > Acidimicrobiales > Ilumatobacteraceae > Sva-07. The sequence continues at coordinate 85,771 of CAWDFZ010000006.1, read as the reverse complement.
AGGCCGTTGGCCACGGCGGTCGACCCCCACCAGGCGCGGACCCGCGCCTCCATCGCATCGGGATCCACGTGCTGGCTGACGTGGCACCGCAGCGCCGCGCATCTTGCGATCGACCACGGCCGGTGATGTCGACGAACTCGTCGGCGTCGGGCCCGTTCGGGATCCAGACCTCGTCGACCGCCCAGTCCTCGAGATCGGCGCACGGCAGACCGGGAAACGCGAACGGATTGCGAGCGTCGGGATACACGGCGCACATCGTCGCTTCGCCCACCGCGATGTGGTCCGGGTGCGATCCGTAGGTCGACGCGAGGTTGCGCACCGGCGACTGCGTGATCACGACCTGAGGGCGCACGGTGCGGATGACGCCGGCTGATGTCGTGGCGCAGTTGCATCGTCACCTCGACGCGCCGTCGACGTGACCGAGGAAGTGCAGGGACGGAGACGCCGACTTCGGCGGCCGCCTTCGTCTGTTCCTCACGGCGGATCGCAGCCATCTCGGTGCGCGGGATCGAGCGGTCGAAGCCGCCCGCCTGACCGTCGGTGACGAGGCAGTAGACGACCTCGACGCCGGCGTCGGTGAGCAACGCGACGGTGCCGGCCGCCGAGAAGTCGACGTCGTCCGGATGCGCCATCACCACGAGGACCCGTTCGATCTCCGACGGCTGCAGCATGGCGATCAGTCAACGGCGCTGTCGCAGCGAACTCAACCCTCGAACGCGTCGCCGAGGCGCTCCGATGAGGCCTTCGACTCGCCCTGACCTCTCTACAGTCGCGACATGACTCTCCCCGATGTCCCGCTCGGCGACTTCGACCTCTCCGACGTCGCCTTCTGGATCGCACCGCGCGACTACCGCGACGGGGCGTTCAAGACGATGCGCGACACGCCCGGCCTCGCCCTTCTTCGAGGAGGCGCTGATCGAGGACTCGCCGTTCCCGCCGCGGTCCCGGCTACTACGCCCTGACGCCGCCACGAGGACATCTGGCAGGTCAGCCGCAACGCCCAGCTGTTCTGCTCGAGCAAGGGCTCGAACATCGGCGATCTCCCCCAGGAGATGAACGAGTTCTTCGGCTCGATGATCAACATGGACGACCCGAAGCACTTCCGCCTCCGCTCGATCGTGTCGAAGGGCTTCACGCCCAAGGAGGTCGGCCGCGTCGAGGACAACGTGCGCGTCAAGGCCGCCGAGATCGTCGACCGCCTGCTCGAGCAGTTCCCCGACAAGCAGTGCGACTTCGTCGAGCACGTCGCCGCCGCCCTGCCCCTCGAGATCATCTGCGACATGATGGGCATCCCGGCCGAGGACTACGCGAAGATCTTCAAGTGGACGAACACGATCCTCGGCGTCGGCGACCCCGAGTTCGTCGGCACGCTCGAGGACCTGATGGCGCACGCGCTCGAGATGTTCATGTACGCCCAGGCGCTCGGCGAGGACCGCCGGGCCAACCCGCAGCGACGACATCACGTCGGTGATGATGGCCGCCGACGTCGACGGCGACCAGCTCACCGCCCAGGAGTTCGGCTCGTTCTTCATCCTGCTCGTCGTCGCCGGCAACGAGACGACCCGCAACGCGATCAGCCACGGCATGAAGGCGCTCACCGAGTTCCCCGACCAGCGCGAGCATCCTGTACGGCGACTTCGAGGCGCACTCGAAGACGGCGATGGAGGAGATCGTCCGGTGGGCGACCCCGGTCATCCACTTCCGCCGCACCGCGACCGAGGACACCGACGCTCGGCGGTCAGGAGCTGAAGGCCGGCGACAAGGTCGTGATGTTCTACAACTCGGGCAACCGCGACGAGCGGGTGTTCGAGGACCCGTTCACGTTCGACGTGACCCGCCCGATGCAGCCGGCCCAGATCGGCTTCGGTGCCGGCGGCCCGCACTTCTGCCTCGGCGCCAACCTCGCCCGACGGGAGATGACCGTGATGTTCGACGAGATCCGCCGCCGGCTCCCGTCGATGCGGATCACCGGCGAGCCCGACTACCTGCAGAGCGCGTTCATCAACGGCATCAAGCGCATGCCCTGCGCCTGGGACTGATGCGCGGGGTCAGGCACCGCGCACCGACTTGCCGGCGGGCCGAAGTGGTCGCGGTGCCTGACCCCGCGCATCAGCCGCCGAGGTTGCCGCTGCGGAAGTGGGAACGGCAGACGAGTTCGTAACGCACCGTGTCGCCGAAGAGTCGCTCGGTCTGTTCGTTGGTGTCGCCGACGACGACCGTCTCACCCTCGTAGACCATCACGCCGTTGACGACGCGGGCGTTGTGCGTCGCCCGGGCGCCGCACCAGCACCGCGCCTCGACCTGGAGCGGCGCGTGCTCGTCGGCGATCTCGAGCATCCGCCGCGTGCCCTCGAACAGCTCGCCGCGGAAGTCGGTGAGCAGGCCGAAGGCGTACACGTCGACCTCGAGGTCGTCGACGACCCGGGCGAGTTGGTCGCACTGTTCGACGGTGTAGAACTGCACCTCGTCGCACACCAGGTAGTGGATCGGCCAGTGCCGGACGGCCAACGCGTACAGGTCGAGGTCCGGTGTCACCTCGATCGCCGGGGCGGCGACGCCGAGGCGGCTCGTGACCTGCTTGCCCTCGCGGTCGAGGGTGGTCAGCAGCAGCCCGAACAGCTGCCGGCTCGACAGGTTGTGGTGGATCTGGAGCGCGAGCGTGCTCTTGCCCGAGCCCATCGTGCCGAAGCTGAAACGCAGGATCGCCATTCGCCGAGCGACCCTACCCGCCGCCTCGAATCCGGGGTCGCGGCGCCGAAACTCGAGTCGACCGTGGCCGGTCCGTCGATCGTGATCGAGGCCGGTTCCCGGTGCGCCGGGCCCGCGGCCTCAGCCGGATCGATCGTGGTGGCCGTCGTGCCGCCCGGCTGGCGGCGTCACCGGCGCATCCCCGTCGTCGGAACGACAACCGGTGAGCCCGACGCGCACCCGCCGGCGATCAGCGCCGCGGCGACGACCACACCCCGCCGAAATTCTGAGCGGATCGAGCGCCTGGTGCACCCAGACCGCAGAATTTCGGGGAAGGACGGCATCCGAGCGACTTTACGAGCCGGGCCGGAGCATCGCGCGGAGGGCGTCGATCGTGTCGGCGTCGGCGGCGGCCTTGTCGTCGCGGTAGCGCTTGACGCGGGCGAACCGGAGCGCGATCCCGCCGGGATAGCGGGTCGACACCTGGACGCCGTCGATCGCGATCTCGACGACCTGCTCCGGCCGCACGTGGACGACGTGGCCCTCGCGGCCGATCTCGAGCGACGAGGAACCGCTCGGTCTGCCACCGCAGCAGTTCGTCGGTCAGACCCTTGAACGTCTTGCCGACCATCACGAACGACGCGGCGTCGTCCGGGTCGTTCGAGCGGGCGCCGAGGTGCAGGTTGGAGAGCCAACCGACGCGCCGGCCGTGACCCCACTCGACGGCGAGCACCACGAGGTCGAACGTGTACACGGGCTTCACCTTGCGCCACGACGAACCGCGACGCCCGGCCTCGTACGGCCGCTCGAGGTCCTTCACCATCACGCCCTCGTGGCCGGCGGCGATCGCCCGATCGAGGAACCGGCCGGCCTCGCCGGGATCGGCGGTGACGATCGACGGGAGCCGACGTCGGCCTCCGGCACGATCGCGGCGAGCACGTCGCGTCGCACCGACGAGGGGCTCGTCGAGCAGCGATGCGCCGTCGGCGTGCATCACGTCGAAGAAGAACGCCCGGATGCCGCTCCCCCGGCCGACGATCGCGTCGGCGCCGAAGTCGCCCATCGTGTCCTGGAACCGTTGCGGCGAGCCGTCGTCGAGGACGCCGAGCGCCTCACCGTCGAGCACGAGGTCGCCGCCGGGAAGGGCGGCGACGGTGTCGACGATGCCCGGCAGCCGATCGGTGACCTCGTTGAGGTTGCGGGTGAAGAGGCGCACCCGCCGCTCGGCGCGGTGGGCCTGCACGCGGGCGCCGTCGAGCTTCCATTCCACCGACGCCGCGCCGGTCGCCGCCAGCGCCGACGCCACGTCGGCCGACGGGCTGGCCAACATCGGCAACACCGGACGGCTCGGCTGCAACGTCGAGCGCGTCGAGCGCCTCGCGACCCGCCGGTGAGGGCGACGCTCGCCGCGATGAGCAGGTCGCCGGTCATCATCGAGGCGCGCCGCACCGACGCGACCGGCACGTCGGCGGCGGCGGCGATCGCGGAGGTCATCACGCCGTCGAGTGCACCCTGGCGCAGCTCGCCGCCGAGGACGCCGACGAGGAACCGCTGCTCGCGCTCGGTCGATCGGGCGAACACCGAACGCAACAGATCGTGACGCTCGCGGACCGAGCCCGCCCGACGAGCGCGGCGAGCCGCGCCAACGCGTCGTTCGACCTCGAGGACGGTCAACGTCGCGACGGGCGCCGGATCGACCCGCGCGTTCGACATCGTCGCCCAGCCCACACCGATCCGACCGTCGGGCAACGATCCCATCAGGAAGGCGACGGCCGGCGCCACCTCGGCCGGATCGAGCCGGCGCAGCGTGGCAGCGAGCGTGGCGACCTTCTCGTTGCGCTTCGTCGTCGACGCAACGACCTCGGACGCTCCGGCGAGATCGTCGAAGAGCGTCGGCACTCCAACAGTTTCGCGGGCTGCCACGACGGATACACCACACGAGCGCTACGTTGGATGACGGAGGGCCCCGGCAACGGTGCCGGGGCGACAGGGCGCACGTCGGGGGACGTCCGTCCGGCAACCCTGGGGGATATCAGACATATGACCGACATGATCGAACGGTCCGACGCCGCGGAGGGCGACCGCGTCCTCGACCATCTCGTCGTCCGCTTCGCCGGCGACTCCGGCGACGGGATGCAGCTCACCGGCGATCGCTTCACCTCGGTCAGTGCCTCGTTCGGCAACGACCTGTCGACGATGCCCGACTTCCCGGCCGAGATCCGCGCACCAGCCGGCACCGTGAACGGCGTCTCGTCGTTCCAGGTGAACATCGCCGACCACGACATCACCACACCGGGCGACGAGCCCAACGTCCTGGTCGCCATGAACCCGGCGGCGCTGATGGCCGACCTCCACCGCCTCGAGCCGGGCGGCACCGTCATCGTCAACGAGGACGCGTTCGACGAACGCAACCTCGCGAAGGTCGGCTACGCCGACGAACCCGCTCGACGACGGCAGCCTCGCCAACTACCGGGTGCTGCGCGTGCCGATGACCAGCCTCACCAAGGAGGTGTGCATCCCCCTCGGCGTGAAGCCGCGCGACGCCGAGCGGTCGAAGAACTTCTTCGCCCTCGGTCTCGTGTCGTGGATGTTCACGCGACCGACCGACGAGACGCTCGACTGGATCGCCGACGCGGTTCGCCAAGAACGAACAGGTGCAGGCCGCCAACCGGGCGTCGTTCCTCGCCGGCTTCAACTTCGGCGAGACGACCGAGGCCGTCGGCCACCGCTACGAGGTCCGCCCGGCCCGGCTCCCCGCCGGCGAGTACACGAGCATCACCGGCAACACGGCGCTGGCGTGGGGCATCGTCGCCGCCGGTCAGCTGGCGGCACTGCCGATCACGCTCGGTTCGTACCCGATCACGCCGGCGAGCGACATCCTCCACGAGCTGTCGAAGCACAAGCACTTCGGCGTCCGCACCGTGCAGGCCGAAGACGAGATCGCCGCGGTGGGCATGGCGCTCGGCGCGGCGTTCGCCGGCCATCTCGGCGTCACCACCACGAGCGGTCCCGGGCTCGCGCTGAAGAGCGAGACGATCTCGCTCGCCATCTCGGTCGAACTGCCGCTCCTGATCGTCGACATCCAGCGCGGCGGTCCGTCGACCGGGCTGCCGACCAAGACCGAGGCGTCCGATCTCAACATCGCGCTGTTCGGACGCCACGGCGAGGCTCCGCTGCCGGTGATCGCGTCGTACAGTCCGGCCCACTGCTTCACGGCCGCGATCGAAGCGGTGCGCATCGCGCTGAAGTACCGCACGCCGGTGATCCTGCTGTCCGACGGCTACCTCGCCAACGGGTCGGAACCGTGGAAGCTGCCCGACATCGACGTCGCTGCCCGACATCTCCGTGCCGTTCGCCACCGAGTTCAACCACGTCGACGACGACGGCAACCCCGAGTACTGGCCGTACCTGCGCGACGAGGTCACGCTCGCCCGGCCGTGGGCGATCCCCGGCACGCCCGGGCTGATGCACCGGGTGGGCGGCCTGGAGAAGGCCGACGGCACCGGCCACATCGACTACACGCCGGAGAACCACGAGCGGATGGTCCACCTCCGCGCGGCCAAGGTCGCGGCGATCGCCGCCGACATCCCACCGATCCAGGTCAAGCGGCGACGTCGATGCCGACGTGCTCGTCGTCGGATGGGGCTCCACGTGGGCGGCGATCGACGCCGCCGTGCAACGGCGGCGGCGGGCGGGTCACAAGGTGGCGTCGACGCACCTCGTGCACCTCAACCCGCTGCCGTCCGATCTCGGCGAGGTGCTCGGCCGCTACCGGAAGGTGATCGTGCCCGAACTCAACTCCGGGCCAGCTGTGCAACATCCTGCGCGCCAAGTACCTCGTCGACGCCCGGTCGTTGTCGAAGGTGCAGGGCCTGCCGTTCAAGTCACGCGAGATCGAAGCCGCCATCGACGAGGCGCTCGACGAACTCGGAACCGAATCGACCACCGCCCAGCTCGGAAGGAGCCCACTGATGACCACCGCCCAGGTCGCCGTCACCACCAAGAAGGACTGGACGAGCGATCAAGAGGTCCGCTGGTGTCCCGGCTGCGGCGACTACGGCATCCTGCTCGCCGTCCAGACGCTGATGCCCGAACTCGGCACGAGCCCGGAGAACACCGTGTTCCTGTCGGGCATCGGTTGCTCGAGCCGCTTCCCGTACTACATGAACACCTACGGGATGCACTCGATCCACGGGCGGGCGCCGGCGATCGCCACCGGCGTCGCGGTCGCCCGGCCCGACCTCGACGTGTGGGTGATCACCGGCGACGGCGACGGCCTGTCGATCGGCGGCAACCACCTGATCCACGCACTGCGCCGCAACGTGAACCTCAACATCCTGTTGTTCAACAACCGGATCTACGGGCTCACCAAGGGCCAGTACTCCCCGACCTCGCCGGTCGGCAAGGTCACGAAGTCCACGCCGATGGGCTCGATCGACCCGCCGTTCAACCCGCTCGCGGTGGCGCTCGGGGCCGAGGCCAGCTTCGTCGCCCGCACCCACGACCTCGATCGCCAGCACATGATCGACACGTTCCGCGCCGCGCACGCCCATCGCGGGACGTCGTTCGTCGAGATCTACCAGAACTGCAACGTCTTCAACGACGGGCAGTTCGAGCACATCACCAAGAAGCAGGTGCGCGACGAGATGATGATCAACCTCGTGCACGGTGAGCCGGTCACGTTCGGTGCCGACGGTCAACGTGGCGTGGTGATGGGCACCGACGGGCAACTGCGGCTCGTCGAGCTGGCCGACGTGAACGAGGCCGACGTGCTCGTGCACGATGCCCATCGCGCAGGACCCGTCGCTCGCGTTCGCGCTGGCGAGGCTCAGCAACGACGACGCATCACCGACCCCGTTCGGCGTCTTCCGCGACATCGACCGTCCGGAGTACGCGGCTGCCGTCGCCGAGCAGGTGATGGCCGTCAGCGACGCGAAGGGTCCCGGCGACCTCTCGGCGCTGCTGCGGTCGAACGGCACCTGGGCCGTCGACTGAAGTCCCTCAGGTCGTGCACCGGCGCCCGAGCGATGATGCCGCGGGCTCCGATGCACGACCTGCACCGGCACGACGAATGGCACCTGTACGTCAGGTCGTCGACGGTCGATTCGGCCGGCAACTCTTCGAGGACGGACTCGACCGGGTCGTCGGTCGGCGCGTCGTCGTCGTCATCGTCGCTGCCACAGGCCGTCATGCCCGCGACCAGCAACCCGGTCGCCGTGAAAGCGGCGATCCTGGTCCCGATACTGCGTCGTGATGTTCCCACTGCGTGTCCTTTCGTCGGGGCCCGCTCGGACGACGGTACCCCGCCGATTCGTCATCAAACCGTCATGAAGTGCTTGTCACGATCTGGAAACCGTCACGAAACGATCGTGACGATCTGGCCGTCAGCGCGCCACGGCGAGTTCCGTCGTGGCGTCGACCACCAGCACCCGGCGGATGCGCAACCGCACCCGCGATCCGACGTCGGGCAGCGGTGGACGGGCGGCCACCTCCACTCGAACGCCCGCGAATTCGCACGAGACCGAACGCCCGGGGCCCGGCACGTGGTGCTCGACGACAGCGTCGATCGGGCCGCTCGGGTCGAGCAGCACGTCGTTCGGCCGCACCGCCACGACCACCGCGCGGGATCCGCCGATCGCCTCGTCGGACGACACCGGGTGGCGGAACTCCACGACACCTGACGCGCCGCGTCGCACGATCCGATCGCCGTCCGCATCGGACAGCAACTCGGCCGGGAAGCACGACACGTCACCCGCGGCCACCGCCGCCGTCGAGCGATGCGGGCGACCGGCGGACCACGTCCGGAGTGGCGAACTGGATCACCCGACCGCGGTCGAGGACCACGACGCGATCGGCGAGCGTCATCGCATCCACACCGTCGTTCGTCGCCATGATCGTGGTGACTCCGTAGCCCCGCTGGAGCATCCCGATCTCCGCCCGCATCGCCGCCCGGACATGTTCGTCGAGATGGGCGAACGGTTCGTCGAGCAGCAAGACCCGAGGCACGCGCACCATCGACCTGGCGATCTGCACGAGCTGTGCCTCGCCCTCCGCGAGGTGGGCGGGATCGCGCTCGAGCAGCGCTTCGATGTGCAGGGCGCGGACCTCGGCGTCGACACGTTGTCGGATCTCGGCCGCCGGGCGACGACGCAGTTCCAGCGGGAACGAGATGTTGCGCCGAACCGAACGACGCGGCAGGAGCGCACTCTGCTGGAAGACCATGGCGACGTCGCGGTCGCCCGGCGCGACGCCGGTGGTGTCGCGCCCGTCGATCAGCACGCGCCCGCGCTGCACGGCGGCGAGCCCCGCGATCGCCCGCAACAACGACGTCTTGCCGCTGCCCGACGGTCCGATGACCGCGACGAACTCCCCGTCGGCGATGTCGAGGTCCACACCGCCGAGGGCGGTGACACCGCCGGTGACGACCGTCGCGTCGTCGAGAGCGACCGCTGCCATCGCGATCAGCCGCGTTCCGTGCGTTCCCCGGATGTGTCCTGCTCACTCACCCCGAGCACCCAACCTTCCTCGTCGATCACGCCGGATCGGCGTGCTGCCGCGACCTCGGGCTCGAAGTGCTCGCGCAGCTCACCTCGACGGTCGAGGCCACGCAACCACGTCGCGACGTCGGCGACCTGCCGAGCATCGCGCACCGACGGCCGCGCTCGCTCGTCGCCGTGCCGGACACGATGGTCGGCCAGATCTCGGCGACCACCACCTGCCCGGCTCGTCTCGGTGGGAGCCGCAGGCCGGTGGTGAACGGCCAGATGTCCACACGGTCCGGGAACCGCCGGCGGAGCCGTTCGAGCACCGGGATGCCGAGCAGACTCTGGCTCCCCACCGCACCCGCGCCGAGCAACTGCCACGACGAGAAGGGTCGGCGGCCGCTGCCGCGCAGGACCGCCTCCACGTGCCGCCACTCCGGTGGATGGCCGCCCGAGCGGCGGGGCTTGGTGGTCGTCAGGCAGTGCTCGACCTGCCGGCGCGGCGGGCATCCCCAGAACGGGCCGGGGCCGTCGCCGACCACCGCGTTGCACTCGGCCGCGAACTCGAACCGGTTGTTGCCGTTGCGTTCGTCGTCGACGATCGAGTCGGCGAGGAGCGTCCACATGGCATGCCACGGCTGACCGCTGCAGCCGAGTGCACGCGCCGTACCGGCGGGATAGCCGAGCGAGAAGTCGACGCCGATGAGCGTCGTCGAGTCACCGGCCGCCTCGACGATCGACGTCAGCCGGCGCGAACGCACCGGCCCGGGTGGCCGGATTCTCCGACGGCGAGCGTTCCTCGGTCGTCGATCGCCAACCAGATCGAGTCGGCTCCGACCTTCGGGGTGGAGTGGGCACTCCAGTCGACGACCACGATCCGGTCGAACGACACGACGCGGGTCATCGGAACCCGGTGCTGGTGCGCTCAGACGAGCACGTTCGTGACCGCCGCGAAGTGGAGCGCGGCGGCGACGACCGTGAACAGGTGCCAGACCTCGTGATAGCCGAACACGGTCGGCCAGGGGTCGGGGCGGCGGACGAGCAGCACGGGGAACCCGATCGTGTAGGCCACGCCCCCGGCCGCGATCAAACCGATTTGCAGCGGTGTGAGGTGGGAGATCAGCGCAGGTGCGGCGATCACCGCCACCCACCCCATGATCGGGTAGAGCGCGTACGACAGCCACCGCGCACGGTGGAAACACGTGAGCTTCATCACCATGCCCACGGCCCCGCAGACACACACGACGACGAGCATCGGGGATGCCCCACGCCGGCGGCAGGCCGACGAGGCAGATCGGCACGTAGGTACCCACGATCAGCACGTAGATCATCGAATGATCGAGGCGCTGCATGATCTGCCGGGCGCGGACCGACTTGGCCAGCCGGTGGTACGAGGCGGACGTACCGAACAGGAGCAGGAGCGACGCGGCGTAGAGCGACGCCGCGACCCGCGCCTCGGCGGCGTGCGACATGACGATCAGGTAGATGCCGGCCGGGATGGCAGCCGCGAAGGCCCACGTGTGCAGCCGGCCGCGCCATGTCGGCCGCTCGAGCAGGTGGTGGGCGTCCGTCACTGTGTCAACCGTACCCTTGCCGGTGGGCGGTCCGCCCGGCGGGGCCCGACGTCACGCCGGCTGTGGCGAGGAGCGAGATCACGGCCTCGCCGTACCGTTCGAGCTTGGCCGGCCCGACGCCGGAGATCCGCGACAACTCGGTGAGCGTGCTCGGCACGGTCCGGGCGATCGCCACCAGCGTCTTGTTGTCGAACACCACGTAGGCGGGCTTGCCGTCGCGCAGTTCGTTCCGCAGTTCCTTCAGTGCCTCGAACCGGGCGAGCCCCGCGGCGTCGAGCGACGCGGCCACCTCGTCGGACGACGAACGCTGCCGATGCCCCTCGCCGCGCCGGGGCTGGTTCGGGTCGGTGCGACGACACGACTCGACGTTCCGACGGTTCGCTCGGTGAGTTCCGCGACGAACGGGCTCGGACGCGGTCCGGTCACGATGGTGGCGTGCGTGCTGCAGCGCGTGATCGCCACGTGGAACAGGCGCCGTTCCTCCTCGACGTCGTCGGCCAGCCGGTGCGGGTACTGCTCGTCGTCGGCGAAGTGCACGACCACGTGGGGCCACTCCTGGCCCTTCACCCGATGGACGGTCGACAGCAGCACCCCGTCGGCGGCGCGTCGGACGGCGAGCTGCGATCGCAGCCACGACTCGAACGTCGCGACGTCGTCGTGCAGGGCCGCGAGCTGCCGCACCGCCGTGAGGTCGTCGCCCTGGGCCGCGCGGTTCATCCCGCGGCGATGGGCGTCGAGCGTGGCGACCGAGCCGGCGAGGCCGATCTCGTCGATGAGGTGGATGATCACGTCGGAGCGTCGCCGCGCCGCCGGCGCACCAGCTTCTGCAATGCCTGGACGTCGGACGGCGAACTCGACGAGCCGATCGCTGTCGCGTTCGTTGTTGAGCCGCGTCGCCAATCGGTGCAGGTCGACGACCGATTTCTGTTCGGCGATCCAGTCGTTGATCCGGGGATGGAACGACCGCGAGGGCCGTCGCAGCGCTTCGCGCACGTCGTCGGGGTCGAAGCCGGCCGAGCCGCGGGCGCCCGCGGCAGCCAAGCCGGAGCCAGGCCAGCACGCTGCGCACCGCGGTGCGGTCGGCGAACTCGAGGCCGACCCCGCCGGCGATCGGTATCCGTGCCGACGCCAACGCCACCTGGATCGGCGCCAGCGAGGCGTTGACCCGGGCGAGCACGGCGATGTCGCCCGGCCGGGCGCCGTCGGCGAGCGCCCGCTCGACGGCGGCGCGGCTCGCCGCCACGGGATCGACGCCGCGGTCGATCGACCAACCACCGGGATCGGTCGAAGCGGCGCGGATCGTCTTGTTCACCCGACGGCGGTTGTGCCGCAGCAGACGGTCGACCACCTCGACCGTGCCGGCCGGGCAGCGGTAGTTCACCTCCAGCGGATGCTCGCCGGCACCCGGGAAGAGCGTCGGCGAAGTCGATCAGCCACGCCGGGTCGGCGCCGTTGTAGCCGTAGATGGTCTGGTCGTCGTCGCCGACACCGAACACGGCACCGCCGGGCGCCGAGAGGAGCCGGACGAGCAGGAGGTGCGCGGGCGTGAGGTCCTGGAACTCGTCGACCAGCATGATGCGGCACGCCCGTTGCGCGGCGTGGCGAGCCTCGGGTTGCGTGAGCAGCACGAGCAGCGCCCGGTAGATCTGGTCGTCGAAGTCGACGGCGCCCTGCCGTTCGAGCCGGGCCCGGTACGCCGGCCACACCGCGGCCAGGCCGTCGACGTCGCCGTCGTACCGCTGCTCGGCCTGTTCGGGTGCGACGAGCCCGAGGCGGATGAGGCTCAGGGCCTCGATCCACGGCGCCACCGGATCGCTGTTGCGCTTCTTGGGGAACGACACGAGGTCGCCGATGATCCGCCGTACCTCGGGCTCGTCGATCGTGCGCCACGTCCGGGCCTGCGGCGCGAACGGCGCGGTGCCGTTGACGATGGCGAGGGCGATCGAGTTGAGCGTGCGGACGTGGAGGCCCGGCAGGTCGGGCGTGCGCTCGCGCATCTCCTCCTGCGCCCGCTTGTTGAACGCCACCAGGCTGAGCGCACCGCTCGGCACGTTCCACTGCTGCAGGAGGTGCCGGGCCCGCTCGGTGAGCACGCGGGTCTTGCCGGATCCGGCGGGCGCGATGATGCGGGCGGCACCACCCGGGTGGGTCACGGCCGCGAGCTGGTCGGGGGCGAGGTCGGCGTCCGACCGGTTGGGGCCCGGCACTGGCGAACGACCGTTGCTCGATCGCCACGATGTGCACGACGGCGACACCGTCGATCGGCTCGGTGTGGCGGAACGGCCCAGCGTCGATCCACACGGTCGTGCCGTCGGGCGACCACCACGTCTCCGGGAGATCCGGCGGCACCCGCCGACGCACCGGCCGCGACCGCGAGATCGAGCCCGATCCAGGTCGGGCGATCGGGGTCGCGGCAAGTCGACGGTGTTCGACCACACGAGGTGGTGGAGTTCGTCGAGCTCGAAGCCGAACCGCGGGCCGAGATCGAACGGCGCCTCGGTCGTCGCGACCGACGGGGTCTGCTCGAAATCCGTGTCGAGTTCGACGACGAGTCGTTCGCGGTCGATCGCCGCGCGCCGGAGACGGGCGCAGACCTCGGTCGGCGCGGCGAGTGTCGTCCGAGGTGATCCGGATGCGTTCGGCCGTGAGCCACGGTGCGGGTGCCGGTCCGTCCGGGAGCACGAGGGCGTTGCGGGCGAGGGCGTCGGGCCCGGCCTGCGCCGCGGCGACGCCGCGTGCGACTGCCGACGGCGCAGTGACCTCGCGGCGCGGTCGGCTGGTGGGACGGTTCGGCGAAGTTCGGATTTCGGCCGTCCCGAAATCATTTGGCGCGTACGTCTCGACGTCGGTCGCCACATCGGCCCGTTCCGCCTCCACGTCAGGCCGTCCGCCATCGTTCCAGCACTGCCGGATCTGCGCGGGCGAGTCGTGCACACCCCCGCAGTACGCACACGAGATCGCCATCGCCCTGACCATAGCGACCGCGGCGCCGATCGCACACGTGTTCGGTCGAGAAGACGTCCGCGATCGTGCACACTCTGGATCGATGGCTGAAACCGCTCAACTGATCCTCGTGCGCCACGGTGAGACGGAGTGGAGCGTCGAGCGCCGCCACACGGGGCGCACCGATGTTCCCCTCACCGACGACGGGCGCGACGATGCCCGCGCGATCGCCGGCGCGCTCCGGACGTTCCCCATCCGCCGGTGCTTCGCCAGCCCGCTGAGCCGGGCGTGGGAGACGGCGCAACTCGGTGGCCTCGATCCGATCCGTGACGACGACCTGGTCGAGTGGGACTACGGCGACTACGAAGGCCGAACGACCGACGACATCCGGCGGACCGTGCCGGGATGGTCGGTGTGGACCCATCCGATGGTCGGCGGCGAGTCGGTGGACGAGGTGGGCGCTCGGGCGGATCGGGTGATCGAGCGGCTGATCGGCCTCGGCGGTGCGACGGCGCTCGTCGCGCACTCCCACTTCCTGCGCATCCTCGCCGCCCGCTGGTTGCGAGCTGCCGGCGGTGGAGGGACGTCGGTTCACGCTCGACACGACGTCGCTGTCGGTGCTCGGTTGGGAGCGTGAGAACCGCACGATCGACCGGTGGAACGATCCCTGCGAGTGGGGTCGTCCGGCCCGACGACGGCGGGTTGACCACGCTGGCTCGACGGTCCTACCAGGCGATCTCGGGCAGGCCGTAGGTGACGCAGAGGCCGGCGCCGTTGAGCGCGACGAGCGCCACGACGAACGACACGGCGGCCACCGTGCGGCCGGGGGTCCGGCGGAAGCTCCGCGGCGCCGGCATGTACCACGCCGGTAGCAGCTCGGCCCCGCCGGTCTGATCGGGAAGAAACGGCACTGCGTCGGCGTCGAGTTCGACATCGGGATCGGCGGCCAGCGCCAACTCGGCCAACTCGTCGTCGTCGATCTCGAGCACGTCTCCCGTGTCGCCGGTCATGCCCCACCGTACGCGGTCAGTCGGGGAGCATGGGGACCGTGATGCCCTGGTGGCCGCGCATCGTGGCGGCACGGACCAGGGAGGAGCCTCCGAAGCGGCCACGCACCGCGTCGACCACCGCGTCGAGACGATCGGCGTCCGACCGGGCGAACGGCAGGGTCAGCTGCACTGCGTCCTCGTCGTGCAGATTGCCGACCGACAACCCGAGCAGCGTGAGCCCGCGCGCCTCGATCAGCTCCCAGTTCGCGTCGAACAAGCCGCGCGCCGTGGCGACCACGACCGCGGTCGACGCCGTCGCGTCGGCCAGGGAGTGCGACCTCGTGGCACGCGTGAAGTCGTCGAACCGGAACCGCAGCGTGACCGTGCGGCCGACACGGCCGGCCTTGCGCATCCGTCCGGTCACCCGATCGACGAGCCGCCGCAGGACCACCTCGAGGTCGTCGCGGGAGCGCCGTCGGCGGCCCAGGGCCTGCTGCGATCCGATCGATCCGCGCCGGCGTCCGCCCTCGACCCGTCGGGGATCACGATTGTGGGCGAGTGCATGGAGATGAGACCCGGCATTCCGACCGACGATCGCGGTGAGCGCCCGCTCGTCCATCCCCGCCACCTCCCCCACGGTGTACACGCCCCGGTCGTTCAGCTTCGCGGCGGTGATCACGCCGACGCCCCACAGCCGTTCGACCGGCAACGGGTGCAGGAACGCCAGCTCACCCTCCGGCTCGACGACGAGGAGCCCGTCGGGTTTGCCGACACCGCTCGCCACCTTGGCGAGAAACTTCGTCCGAGCGACGCCGACGGTGATCGGCAGGCCCACCTCGTCGGCGACGCGCTGACGGAGTCGTTCCGCGATGACCCGGGGGGTGCCCACGAGTCGCCACAGTCCCGCGACGTCGAGGAACGCCTCGTCGATCGACATCGGTTCGACGATCGGCGTGGTGTCGTCGAAGATCGCGTACACCGCCTTGCTCGCCTCGACGTAGGCATCGAAGCGCGCCGGCACGTCGATCAGGTTCGGGCACAGGCGGCGCGCCTCGCCACCCGGCATCGCCGCCCGCACGCCGAACCGCTTCGCCTCGTAGCTCGCCGCCAGCACCACGCCGCCACCGACCGTGATCGGCTTGCCACGCAGCGAGGGGTCGTCACGCTGCTCGACCGAGGCGTAGAACGAATCGAGGTCGGCGTGCAGGATCGTCGCCTCTGTCCGCTTCCCCGCGATCCGCTCCCGACGCGGCCGCCGCTCCGCAGCTGCATCCACCCCGTCGAGTTGCGCCTGTTCGGTCGCCATCGAACACATGTTCGCACGCCCTCCACGCGACCGCAACCCCCGCACCACCGCAGCCGGGCGCTCGAGCCCCGATCGGCCCAAGCGATGTAGTTGTCGGGCGCCATCGCCCGACATCGCCATCGCCAGGCCGTGTGACACGAAGCGATGTAGTTGTGGGGCGCTATTGGCCCGACATCGCCATCGCCCGAGTCGCGATTTCCGGGGCGGGGCGTCGGAATCCCGACGCAAACGAGGCTTGGAGTAGAACAGCACGATGGAACCGTCGATCAGGGTGACCGAACTCGACCACATCGTGCTCCGCTGCGCGCGACGTCGAGCGGACGCTCGCGTGGTACACCGACGTGCTCGGGCTGGCCCCGGTGCGGCTCGACGAGTGGCGACGGGATGAGGCCCCGTTCCCGTCGGTGCGGATCAACGACGGGACGATCATCGACCTCGTCGCGGGTGAGACGACCGACGGCCGGCTCGACCACTTCTGCGTGGTGATCGAGCCGATCGACCTCGACGCGGTAGCGACGTCAGGCCGCTTCGACGTGGTCGAAGGACCCGGCACGCGGTACGGCGCGCGCGGCGACGGGACGTCGCTGTACGTGCGCGACCCCGACGGCGCCGTCGTCGAACTCCGCCACTACTGAGCGACCGGCCCCACCATGTCCCGTTTGCGTCATGACTTCGGTCGACCGGTCGTCAGAGATGCCGACGCAAACGCTTTCTCAGGACGGGTTCGCTCGGCCAGGGAGATGGCCACCGGTGGGTCGCCGTAGGGGCTGGCTTGCGTGACGATCGGGCCCGGGTGCAGGCCGTCGTCGGCGCGGTACTGCTCGAGCAGCGCACGCTCGGCGGCCTCGTCGCCGTCATCGGCGGCGAGCAGCAACGCCGCGACGCCGTCCATCCACAACGCGTCGACGTCGCTCACGGGCGACCCCGGCTCGCCGATACGCCCCCACCCATCCCACAGCAGCAGCTCGTCACCGAAACGATGGGCGACCTCGTAGATCACCTCGTCGAACACGAAGCGCGCGCCTCGGAAGACCGGAATCGCGGGATCGACGCCGTACGGCTCGGGGTCGATCTCACCGCGCCGGTAGCCGGCCCACGCCTGCGCGGCCGTGACGAAGCCGGTGCTGCCGACCTCGCAGTGCCCGATGTCCATCGGTGTGGGCAGGGCCGGTCGGCCCTCCTCGAGTTCGGAATCGAACCGCCGCCAGCGCCCGTCGAGCCACGCCTCGACGATGACGTGGTCGTGATGGAAACCCTCGACGAAGTAGCCGGCGAAGCCGACCCGCGATCGGGCCGGCACCCCGTGGGAGCGGAGTGCGCCGACGCAGAACAACGTGTGGTCGCGACAGCACCCCTGGACCCGCTCGGTGACCGTGCGCGGATCGGTCAGCGGCCTGGATGACGCGCCTGATCGAGATCGACGATGGTCTCCAGCCAGCGGGCGTTGATGTCGTCACGCGTCTCCACCGGGAGGTCATGGCCAGACGCGCGGTAGTGGACGATCACGTTGCGCGACACCGCCGACAGCGCCACCGGGTCGACCGG
The DNA here is from genome assembly GCA_963801795.1 of Ilumatobacteraceae bacterium. Classification (GTDB taxonomy): domain Bacteria; phylum Actinomycetota; class Acidimicrobiia; order Acidimicrobiales; family Ilumatobacteraceae; genus Sva-07. The sequence goes on along the minus strand of CAWDFZ010000006.1, from coordinate 68,244 downwards.
CAGCTCGGCGAACAGCGCGGCGTGGCGCCCAGGATCCGAGAACGGCGTTTGCCGAGCGTGATCGATGGCGGCAGTCATCACGGGCCGGTCGGCGATCAGCTGCAGCCGCTGGTGTTGCCGCAGCTCGGGCAGGCGAAGCAGCTGCCGGCGCGGATCATCACGACGCCGCACTGCATGCACATCGGGGCGTCGTTCGGCCGGACGATGCCTCGGGCAGCGGTGTTGTCCTCGGGCGTGGGGACGGTGAGGCCGAGCTGCATCTGCGTCGACAGCTCGCCCGCCGACGGGACCGACTTCGGGTCGGGAGGCAGCTCGGAGCCCTGGCTCGTCGACCGTGATCGCCTCCTCGACGCCCGGCAGCGTCGGCTGCAGCCGCTCGTTCGACCGAGAAGATGCCGAGCTCGGCCCGCTCGTCGTAGGTCATGTACTCGAGCGCCAGCCGGCGGAACAGGTAGTCCATGATCGACGACGCGAACCGCAGGTCGGGGTCGTCGGTCATGCCGGCCGGCTCGAAGCGCATGTTGGTGAACGCCTCGACGAACGCCCGCAGCGGCACGCCGTACTGCAGCCCGTAGCTGACCGACTTGGCGAAGGCGTCCATCACGCCGGCCATGGTGGAGCCCTGCTTCGACACGGTGAGGAAGATCTCGCCGGGCTGGCCGTCGTCGTACTCGCCGATCGTGGCGAAGCCCTTGCAGTCGGCGACGCGGAACTCGAACGTCTTGCCGCGCCGGGTGCGCGGCAGCTTCTGGCGGACCGGCTGGTGCACCACGCGCTCGATGATCCGCTCGACGATGCCGTCGGGGCCGACCTCGACGGCCTCGGTCACGTCGGTGACGATCGGCTTCGACGTCGACAGCGGCTGGCCGACCTTGGAGTTGTCGCGATAGATCGCCACCGACTTCAGGCCGAGTTCCCAGCTCAGCCGGTGCAGGTCGGCGATCGTCGTCGACGGTGACGTCGCTCGGGCACGTTGACGGTCTTGCGAGATCGCCGCCGCTGACGAACGGCTGCACGGCGGCCATCATCCGCACGTGGCCCTCGTAGTGGATCGTGTTGTCGCCCATCGAGCAGGCGAACACCGGCACGTGCTCGCGCGGCGAGGTGCGGGGCGCCGAGGATCGACAGGTGCTCGTCGATGTAGGCGACGATGTCGTCGACCTGCGCCGGGTGAGTAGCCGAGACGGCGCAGCGCACGCGGGATCGTCTGGTTGACGATCGACATCGTGCCGCCGCCGACGAGCTTCTTCGTCTTGACCAGCGACAGGTCGGGCTCGATGCCGGTCGTGTCACAGTCCATCGCCAGGCCGATCGTGCCGGTCGGAGCGATGACCACGGCCTGGCTGTTGCGCACGCCGTACCCGTGGGCGGCGTCGATGCGTGGTGTCCCACGCCTGCCGGCTGGCCGCGACGAGTTCGGCCGGCACGCCGTCGGCCGCGGAGATGGCCTGGCTGGCCGTCGCGGTGCATCTCCAGCACGTGGAGCATGGCTCGTCGTTGTCGGCGTAGCCGTCGAACGGACCGACCCGTGCCGCGATCCGGGCGCTCGCGCCGTAGGCGGTGCCGGCCATCAGCGACGTGATCTCCGCCGCCCACGCCCGACCCTCGTCGGAGTCGTAGGGCAGCCCGAGCGCCATCAGCAGCGCGCCGAGGTTGGCGTAGCCCAGCCCGAGCTGGCGGAAGGCGCGAGTGGTCTCGGCGATCTGCTCGGTCGGGTAGTCGGCCCGCCCGACCAGGATCTCCTGGGCGGTGAACACGATGTCGACGGTGTGCGTGAAGGCTCCGACGTCGAACGTGCCGTCGTCGTCGAGGTACTTCAGCAGGTTGATCGAGGCCAGATTGCAGGCGCTGTTGTCGAGGTGAAGGTACTCCGAGCAGTTCCGCACGACGACGCCGTTGACGACGTACGAGTGGTTCCGCGGCTCGGACAGGTTGTACGTGAGTTCGATGCCCTCGTCGGATCGCTCGACCAGCCGGACGGTCGTGTCGACGTCGTAGAAGCCCTTGGTCCGCTCCACGACCAGCGATTCGCAGCAACGCCGCGCTTCCGTGAGAGCGTGAACCCGACCGAGCCGGCGAACCGCTCGAGGCTCCGGCCGGTGATGCGCAGGTCGAAGCTCGGCCTGCGCCGGTAGCTGCCGTTCGACCCCGTCCTTGCCGGTGTACCGGAACGAAATCGCCGCCGCCGCCATGCACGTTGTAGATCCGAGACGAGATACCGAACGTCGACAGCAGTCGCTGGGCGCCTCGGAGCAGCTCGATCGAGATCGACCCGAGCCCGACGTACGCCGACCCTTTGCTGACCTGGTTGACGACGCAGCCGTCGGCGTCGAACAGACCTCGGAGGAACGCGGCCACGACCTCGGGCGGAGCCTGCTCGATCGACCACGGAACACGCTTGTGCTCGCCGGTCACCGAGGCGACGCCGAGCGATTCGAGGAAGCGCTTGAACGACCGACGGCTGAGCCGCAACTGCGCCGTGCCGTTCGCCTGCTCGCTGACCTTGAGCGGACGTCCGTCGTTGATCCGCTCGATCAGGTCCTGGTGCCTCGGCAGGATCTCGGTGCGATCGTCGGCCGAGCCGTAGATCGTCGATGTGTCAGACACCGCTCGTGGAGCCGTCGCCGATCAGCCAGCCGACGTAGTGGGCGAATTCGTCGGTCCACACCTCAGGGCAGATGGAGCGGATTGTCGCGTTCGCCCTTCACCCGGAGGACATCCCAGTCGGTCTCGACCGGGATCGACCAGTCGCGCCTAGACGGCGGGTGCCGGCAGGTCGAGGCTGACACACTCGATCGTCGGCCGTCAGCTCGGCCGCCTCGACGTAGCCCCGGTTCGTCGTGAACACGCGGTGCGTCGGCGTGCACCGCAGCTCCATGCCGTTGTCGAATCGCAGGCGCTGTACCGGGTTCTTCCCCGTGATCATGAACGCCTCGGGCGTGGTGAGCGTCACGGCTGTGTGCCGGCGCGTCGGGGTTGGTGGCGTCGTGCGTCCAGACCTGGAACTCCTCACCGGTGTTCGCTCGGGCGAACAACTCGTCGAACCGGATCAGCCCCTTGTCGGTGTGGACGAGGGAATCACCGGTGAAGCACGGGTTACTGGCCGTGATCCGGCCGGTGTTCGGGGCGGTGTGCCAGCGGTTGATCGTGGTGTCGAACTGGAGGCCGGGATCGGCGCACTCCCACGCCGCTTCGGCGATCTGACGCCACAGGTCGCGGGCGCGGACCGTCTCGCAGCACCTCGCCCGTGGTGACCGCGACGAGGTCCCAGTCGGCGTCGTCGACGACGGCCTGCATGAACTCGTCGGTGACGCGCACCGAGTTGTTGGCGTTCTGGTACTGGACCGAGAACGAGTCGGCGCCGTCGAGATCCATGTCGAAGCCGGCGTCACGCAGCGCCCGCGCCTTGCGCTCCTCGATCGCCTTGCACCAGATGAACTCCTCGATGTCGGGATGGTCGGCGTCGAGAATCACCATCTTCGCCGCCCGCCGGGTCTTGCCGCCCGACTTGATCGTGCCGGCCGACGCATCGGCGCCGCGCATGAAGCTCACCGGCCCGGACGCCGTGCCGCCGCCCTTCAGATGTTCCTTCGACGAGCGGATGTGCGAGAGGTTGACCCCGGTGCCGGAGCCGCCCTTGAAGATGATCCCCTCCTCGCGGTACCAGTTCAGGATCGAGTTCATGTCGTCGTCGACGGCGAGGATGAAGCACGCCGCTCGCCTGTTGCGGCACGCCCTCGACGCCGATGTTGAACCACACCGGGCTGTTGAACGCGGCCCGCTGGGTGACGAGGATGTACTTCAGTTCGGCCGAGAACGCGTCGACTTCGGCCTGGTCGGCGAAGTAGTCGCCCTCGACGCCCCACCGCGTGATCGTGTCGACGATGCGGTCGACCACCTGGCGCAGCGACGTCTCCCGCTCGGGTGTGCCGAGCGTGCCGCGGAAGTACTTCTGGGCGACGATGTTGGTGGCGTTCTGCGACCACGAGCGCCGGGAACTCGACGTCGCGTTGTTCGAAGGCGACGTGCGCCGGTCTGCCAGTGGGCGATCCGGGCGTCGCGGCGCTCCCACACGATCTCGTCGTACGGGATGGACGCCCGGTGACGTGAACAACCGCCGGAGGCCGATCGCGGCGCCGGCCGCTCGATCGGATGCGATCGACATGGTCAACCCCTCCTCGGAAAGTGGCTCGGAAAGTGGCTCGGAAAGTGGGTTCGGAAGTGTCTCGAACGGCCGGTCGAAAGGCGTAAGACGAGACAATCAAACTACAGCCATGTCGTGCCGATCACACGGCCGACTGCGGCATCGTCACACAGGTACAGGGTTCGCTCCCCAAGCAGACGCCGTCGACCCATGGTCGAACGAATTTCGGCGCCCGCTGTCTTGTCCGTGATCGGTGCCGCAGTCGGCAGAGGTCAACCTTAGGAACTGTCCCCTGTGTGGCGAAAGGGGTACAACCCTGTGAATTTCCGTGTGGAAGGTGAACAGAAAGCAACGGGAACGACACGAACGACGCCCATCCGCAATGCTGGCGCCGCGATCCTCAACGTCGTCAGACGGGCGTGACGGTGACCGGGATGCCGTTGAGCACCGACGTGCCCGACAGCGGGTCGAGCGCGGCGTGGTCGGACAGGACGTTCGAGTTCACCCCGGCGTGCTCGGACGCCACCCGCAACGTGGTGCCGGCCATGTCGTGGCCCCAGCCGTGCGGGAGGCTCACGACGCCGGGGCGGATCGCATCGGTCACCTCGACCGGCGCGCTGACCGACCCGACCCGCGACGTGATCGATGCCGGTCGACCGTCGGCGAGCCCGAGGTGCGCGGCGTCGTCGGGATGGACGTGGAGCGTGCATCGCGGCTTGCCCTTCACGAGCACCTCGATGTTGTGCATCCACGAGTTGTTGCTGCGCAGGTCACGGCGCCCGACGAGCACGAGGTCCCTCGCCTCCAGCTCGTCGATGGCCGCCTCCAGGCGACCCAGGTCGGCGATGAGGACCGCGGGCGCCAGCTCGATCTTGCCGCTCGGCGTGCGCAGCACCCCGGGGAGCCGTTCGACGAGGGCGCCGAAGTCGCGGCCGTGGGGATGATCGAGCAGGTCGTCGAGCGACGTCCCGTCCGGGTTCGATCCGAATCCGTCGCCGAACGGTCCCGTGCGGAGCATGGCGTCGAGCAGGCGCTCCGGGCCGCGGCGGCCGCGACGCGTCGAGTTCGGCGAGCAGTTCGTCGGGGTCCCGCCCGGCGACGTTCGAGTGCGAGCTCGCGGTCGATGCGCTGGACGATGCCCGCGATCATCGTGTCGTCGACCACGGCCGGATCGGCGTCGACGCCGTGGCCCTGCGCGATCGAGCGTCAGCTTGGCGATGATCTCCCACTCGTCGGGCTGGCCGTCGTCGAGCGGCAGGACGGGCTCGGAGTAGTTGGCCACGTTGCGGATCGCGAGTTGCAGGAGCGACACGTCGTAGTGCGGGCGCTGCAGCTGCGACGGCGGCGGCAGGATCACGTCGGCGTGGCGGGTGGTCTCGTTGAGGTACATGTCGATGCTCACCATGAACTCGACATCGTCGAGGGCCGCGTCGAGCTGGTCGCTGTTCGGAGTGGACAGCACCGGGTTGCCGGCGAGCGTGATGAACGCCCGGACCTGGCCGTCGCCGGGCTCGAGGATCTCCTCCGCCAGTGCCGCCACCGGGTACTCGCCCATCACCTCGGGGTGCTCGCTGACCCGCGAATGGCCACGGCCGACCGAGAAGCCACGGCCGGAGCCGGGCGTGCCGTGCGTCGTCGGCCCGCCGGCGACGGGCGTCGAGAACATCACGCCACCCGGCCGGTCGAGGTTGCCGCTCAGGATGTTGACGGCGTCGATCAGCCACGACGCGGTCGACCCGAACTCGGTCGTCGTGGTGCCGATGCGTCCGTACACGGCAGCGGTGGGTGCCGACGCGATCTCGTGAGCCATCCGGCGGATCGTCTCCGAGTCGACGCCGGTCGCCACCGCCACCCGCTCGGGCGTGAACGGTGCGATCGCGGCGACGAACTCGTCGAGCCCCGCGAGGTGCCGGACGACGTGCTCACCCGGATCGGCGATGCCGTCCGTGACCAGCACGTTGGCGATCGCGGCGAGCAGCAGCGCGTCGGAACCCGGGCGGATCGACACCCATTCGTCGGCCTCCTCGGCGGTCTTCGAACGACGAGGGTCGACCACCACGACCTTGCCGCCACGCGCCCGGATCGCCTCGATGCGGCCGGGGAAGTCCGGGGCGGTGCACATGCTGCCGTTCGACGCGTACGGGTTGGCCCCGAGCAGCACGAGGTGGTCGGTGCGGTCGAGATCGGGAACCGGCACGGCCAGCGGCGAACCGAACACGTACCCGGACGCGACCTGGCGAGGCATCTGATCGACGGTCGACGCGCTGAACCGGTTGCGGGTGCCGAGCGCCGGTGAGCAGCGCCCGGAGTACAACATCGCCGACAGGCTGTGGGCCGTCGGGTTGCCGACGTAGATCGCGATCGACTCGCGACCGTGCCGGGCGATCGTCGCGCCGAGGCCCTGCTCGATCGCCGCCCACGCCTCGTCCCACGTGGCCTCGACGTGGAGGCCGTCGCGCCGGATCATCGGCGAGCGGAGACGATCGGGGTCGTCGTGCAACTGCTTGAGCGTCGAGCCCTTCGGGCAGATGAAGCCGTGCGAGAACACGTCGTCGCGGTCGCCGCGGATGCGTTGCACCGATTCCGACCCGTCCGTCGCCGGTGCGGACGGTGATCTCCAGGCCGCACCCCGCCTCGCACAGGGGCAGGTCCGGTAGGCGGTGCGGGTGTCGCTGTCAGCGGTGGCCATGCACCCATCGTCGCAGGTCGTCGCGGCCCGGCGGCGGGCTCGGCGTGCCATAGTCGATGAACGATGCAACGACTCCTCCCGGGCCCTCCGGCTCCCACTTCGATCGACGAGGCGTACGGGGCGCCGCTCGGGAAGCGGACGGATCGACCGTGGGTCGGCCTCTGCATGGTGGCCTCGATCGACGGCTCGACCGCGGTCGACGGCGGCTCGGCCAAGCTCGGGAACGCGAACGATTCGGCGGTGCTCAAGCAGCTCCGCTCGATCGCCGATGTCATCATCGTCGGCGCCGGCACCGCGCGGGCCGAAGGATACGGACCGCCGAGCAAGCCCGGTCAGCGCATCGGCGTCGTCACCGCATCGGCCCGCGTCGACGTCGACACGCCGCTGTTCACCTCGGGCGCCGGCTTCCTGATCACCACGACGACCGCCTCGGTCACCGCGTCGGTCGACACGGTGCGGGCAGGCGACGACGCCGTCGACCTCCGCGCGGCGCTCGCTCGCGTTGGGCACGGTGTGCGACGACCCCCGGGTCGTGCAGTGCGAGGGCGGGCCGAGCCTGAACGGCTCGCTGTTCACCCGCGACCTCGTCGACGAGATCAACGTCACCACGTCACCGCTCGTCGTGGGAGGTGACGGCGCGAGGCTGGCGACCGGCGCCCCGGCGCACTCCCATCCGTTCGGTCTGCACCAACTGCTGATCGACGACGAGTCGTTCCTGTTCAGCCGCTGGCTACGGAAGCGGGGCGACGACCGCTGACTTGCGGAGCAGCTCGAGCTCCCGGTGGAAGTCGGACGCCGCGTCGAAGTCCTTGTACACGCTGGCGAACCGCAGGTAGGCCACCTCGTCGAGCGTGCGCAGCTCGTCGAGCACGGCGAGACCCACGTTGGCACTCGACACCTCCGAACCCTGCAGGCGGGCCGAATCCTCGACCCGGCAGGCCAGCGCGTCGAGCTGCTCGGCGGTGACCGAGCGACCCGTGGTCGCCGCGGCGAGTCCGGCGATCAGCTTCTTGCGATCGAACGGCTCGCGACCGCCGTGCGACTTGACCACCGTGAGTGCGGCGTGGTCGACCCGCTCGAACGTGGTGAACCGGTGAGCACACGACAGGCACTGCCGGCGACGGCGGATGGCCGTCGCCTCCTCGGCGACCCGGGAGTCGACGACCTTCGTGTCGTCGGCATGACACACGGGGCATTGCACACCCGCACGATAGCCCGACCGCCCGTTCACCAGCGGGCTACGGCCGGTGGTCGACACGCCGCGTCATGGCAGCCGCACGGCCTGCCCGACGGCGATGTCCGTGCCACCGTTGAGATCGATCAAGGCATCGACGTACCGATCGATCGACACGTCGCCGTGGTTGGCCGTTGGCGATCGACCACAGCGAGTCGCCCGCCGCGGCCACGTGGACCGCCGCCGGCGACGTGAGTGCTGGCTCGGCCCGGGAGGCGGAGGCAGGTCGCCCCCCGAGAGCCGGCCAGCAGAACGATGATCCCGACGAGTACCGCCGCCGCCACCAGGGCGACGGTGAGCGCACCCGCCCGGCGCAGCACGAAGTTCGGTTCAGCAGGGCGTTGCCGCGACGTGCCGGCAGGACGCGACAGGACCGGCCGGGGAACCGACGGAAAGAACTCGACCGATGATCGATAGACCGATTGACTCACCGTGACTCCCAACGTGGATGGCAACTTGACTGGCAACTCGACTGTACGAACGACTTCTCCGACCGTTCGACGTGACTCGATCGTATGTTCGACGCACGTCTGTTCGACAGTCAAGCGCGTTCGCTGCCGCTCGTCAACCCGAAAGGCGGGAAATTCCGTACAGGTGTTCCGTACAGATGTTTGACCTGGCCGGACGCGATCCGTACACTGTTCGCCATGGCACCTCCGATCAGTACGCGGCAGCGCAGCATCCTCGAGTACATCGAGCAGCAGATCCGCGAGCGGGGCTATCCGCCGTCGGTGCGCGAGATCGGCGACGCAGTCGGCCTCACGTCGCCGTCGACGGTCCACAGCCACCTCAACACGCTGCAGCGACTCGGCTACCTGCGCCGTGACCCGACCAAGCCTCGGGCGATCGAGGTGCGCTACGACACGAACAGCGGCGCCGTCATGGAGCGCCGGCCGGTACGCCACGTCCCCCTCGTCGGCGACGTCGCCGCCGGCACCGACGTGCTCGCCGAGGAGAACGTCGAAGAGCTGCTCCCCGTACCGGTCGACTTCACCGGCGACGGCGAACTGTTCATGCTGCGGGTGCGCGGCGAATCGATGATCGAACTCGGCATCCTCGACGGCGACTTCGTCGTCGCCACGCAGATCACCCATCCGCACAACGGCGACATCGTGGTCGCCGGCATCCCCGACGGCGAGGCGACGATCAAGACCTACAGCCGATCCGGAGCCGACGTCACGCTCACGCCGGCGAACGCCACGATGGAGCCGATGACCTTCACCGCCGACCAGGTCGAGATCTACGGCAAGGTCGTCACCGTGATGCGCCGCTACTGATCGGGCATCGGTTCAGGCGCAGGGGCGGGCCCCAGCGGGTCGGCTCGTCGTCGCTCGGTCGCGGCGGCATCGGCAGCGGCGCCCCCGGCCGCTGCACGGGGGGTGCGTTCGGCGGAACCGACCACGCCGGTCACCCCGGTCGTCGGCGGCGGGGCCGGGAACCCCGGTGGGCTCGACGGCCACCCGGGAGCGGACCCGGTGCGGCACCCATGCGGCCGACGGTGCCGGAGCGCCGGCGTCAGCCCGGCGACGCCCCGTCACGATCAACAGCACGCCCACGCCGAGGCCGACCACCAACAATGCCAGTGCCCCGACGCGCATGAGTGCCACGCCGATCGTTCGGGTTCGCGGCCGATGCTGACATAGAAGCCATCGTCGTCAGACTCGCCACGCGGAGCAGGTGGTCACCGTCCTGTTCGATGGTCACCGTGCCGATCGACGATCCCTGCGATCCGCCGGCGTCGTAGTCGACCCCGTCGTCGGGCGCGATCTCGACCTCGTCGCCGTCGGGGCCGGTGATCGTCACCGTCGCGTCCGGGAGCTCGTCGCCCGACCAGGCGACGGACGAGTCGAAGTTGCAGTCGCCGCGGCCCTCGTCGATCGCGCCCTTCGGTCTCGATGAACACGACGAAGTCGCCGGTCTCGTCGAAGTCGAGCACCGTGTCGCAGCCGACCGGGCCGCGCGCGAGCCCGTCGACCGCGGCCGTCGAGACGGGCGTTCGCACCCAGCCACAGTCCGACGGCGCCGCCGATGCCGACGACGAGCACGACGATCCCGGCGATCAGCCAGCACCTCGACGTGTCCCGCTACTCATGTGCCACCTCTCGTGATGTCGTGCTCGTGCGACCCGCCGCGCGCAGGCGGTCGCGCCACGAGATCGATCCGATCGTCAGGTTGCACGACGGCGACCCGCACGTAGGGCCGCCCGTCGTCACCGTAGAACTCGCCGGGGCTGACGAGCGCTCCCCCGTCGACGGCGAGCCGCTCGGCGAACGCCCAGCCGTCGTCGGTCGGGATCCACAGATAGAACGCTCCCGACGGGCAGCGTCCACCGGCGTGCCCGACCAGGTTCCGAGCACGTCGGCCATCCGCACGAGGCGCGGTGGTACCGCTCGCGCTGCACCTCGACGTGGGCATCGTCGTCGAGCGCCGCCACGCCGGCGGCCTGGGCCGGACCGGGCACCATCATCCCGACGTGCTTGCGGACCTCCTGCAGGTAGTGGACGAGTTCGGCGTCGCCGGCGTAGAAGCCGACACGCAGTCCGGCGAGATTGGAACGCTTCGACAACGAGTGGACCGCCACGACGCCGTCGGTGCCGCGTTCGAGGATCGTGCGACCGCGGCCCGACCAGGTGAACTCCACGTAGCACTCGTCGGAGAACACGGGCACGCCGTGCGTGCGTCCCCAGTCGGCCGCGGCATCGAGATCGTCGAGCGCCCCGGTCGGGTTGCTCGGGCTGTTCACCCACAGCAACAGGGCGCGCGACGCATCGTCGGGCGAGATCGCCGCGAGGTCGAGTTGTCCGTCGGGCCGTGCCGGCACCGGAACCGCGCGACAGCGCGGCCAGTTCGGCGCCCATCGCGTACGAGGGATACGACACCGCCGGGTACAGCACCGTGTCGCGCGTCGGTGTCCGCAGGCTCATCCACTGGGGCAGCGTGACGACGAACTCCTTGGTGCCGACCGTCGCCCCGATGTCGGTCGCCGGGACGTCGATGTCGAATCGCCGCTGCATCCAGCGCCGGGCGGCCTCGCGGAGGGCGACCGACCCGATGCTCGGCGGATACGACCGCTCGGAATCGCTCGCGGCCAGAGCGGCGATGACCGCCGGCGGGGGCGGGTCGCACGGCGTGCCGATCGAGAGGTCGACCGTGCCACCGTCGTGGCCGCGGCGATCGGCGCGAGCGGTCGAGCCGGTCGTACGGATAGGGCGGCGGCACGAAGCCGGTGGGGACGGCGGTGGTCACGGCGCGTCCGCCGGGAGTGCCGCCGCCAGGAACGACTCGAGGCGCCCGGCGGATGCGTCGGACAAGCGGGCACGGACGGTCCAGACGTCGTGGCCCTCGCCGATCGAGACGACCTCGCCCTCGCGGTGGACGGCGGCCAGCACGTCACCACGGTCGTACGGGATCGAGAGTTCGTGGACCGTCGACAGCAGCCGGAGCCGGTCACCGAGCGTGCGCAGGAAGTCGTCCACGCCTTCCCCCGTAGACGGCGCTGATCGCCACCGAGCCGGGGTGGTCCTCGACGAGTTCCTTGGCGACGCCTGGAGCGAGGTCGGCCTTGTTGAACACGAGCAGCTCGGGCACCCGGGCCGCGTCGATCTCGTCGAGCACCTCGCGAACCGCGTCGATCTGCGCCATGCGGGTCGGCCGCACTGGAGTCGACGACATGGACGAGGTAGTCGGCGTGCGCCGCGACTTCGAGGGTGCCCTTGAAGCTCTCGACCAAGCCGTGCGGGAGCCGGTTGATGAATCCCACCGTGTCGGAGAGCAGCACCGGCTCGCCGCCGGGGAGGGCGAGGCGCCGCGTGGTCGGATCGAGCGTGGCGAACAGGCGATTCTCGGCGAGCACGCCAGAATCGGTGAGCAGGTTGAGCAGTGTCGACTTGCCGGCGTTCGTGTAGCCGACGATGGCGACGGATGCGAGCCCGCTCTTGCCGCGGCCCTTGCGCTGCAACGATCGCGTCTCGGCGAGCTGCACGAGGTCGGCTTCGAGCTTGTTGATCCGCCGCATGATGCGCCGGCGATCGGTCTCCAGCTTCGTCTCACCGCCACCGAACCGGGCGCCGACGCCACCGCGCTGCTGCGACAGGCGGGCCTGCGAACCGCGCCGCAGCCGCGGCAGGCGGTAGCGGAGCAGAGCCAGCTCGACCTGGGCCTTGCCTTCGAGGGTGTGGGCGTTCTGACCGAAGATGTCGAGGATCACCGCGGTCCGGTCGATCGCCGTGCGGCCGAGCAGCTTCTCCAGGTTGTACTGCTGGGCCGGGGCCAGTTCGTTGTCGAACACGACGGTGTCGGCATCGACGGCGAGGCAGAGCTGCTTCAGCTCCTCCGCCTTGCCCTTGCCGATGTACCAGGTGTGATCGGGCGAGTCGCGCCGTTGCACCATCCGGCCGACCTCGTCGGCGCCGGCGGTGTCGACGAGCAGCGCGAGTTCGTCGAGGCTGGCATCGACGTCGTCATCGGTGTCGCGGGGACCGGCGACCGCGACGAGCACGATCCGTTCCCGGATCGTCCGGTCGATCAGCGTTGCGGCGAGTGCCTCGTCGTACGGCGTCGTCACGCCAGTTCCACTTCGCCAGTGAGCTCCACCTGGCCAGCGAGGTCCACCTGAATGGTGGCGACGAGCGTTGCCGGGCCGGTGAGCGAGACGCGGCCGGCAACGTCCGGGTCGAACCCGACGGTCGCCGTTCCTCCGTCCATGTGCACCGTGACTTCGTCGGAACCGCCGGCCACGAGCCCCCACGACCGGGCGGCGAACGCCGCGGCGCAGGCCCCGGTGCCGCAGGCTTCGGTGATGCCGGCGCCGCGCTCGTGCACGCGCATCGTGATCGCCGTGGCTTCCGGGCCCGGTTCGACGATCTCGAGGTTCACCTGGGGAACCTTGCCACCGAGCGCGAGCAGGTCGACGACGCCCACCTCGTCGACGCCGACCACGCTGTGCGGATTCCCCAGGCTGAGGTGCATCACCGGCCGATCCGGGTGGCAGCCGAGCGTGGGCCAGCCCGCGGGTTCCTCGATCCGGTCCACCTCGCCCATGTCGACCGTGGCCACGATCGTGTCGGGTTCGTCCGTCGGTGGCCATCGTGACGATGCGCTCGCCGGCGTCGGTGTGCACGAGCAGGTCGCGCAGCTCGCCACGTTCGGCGGCGATCGCCTGGGCGAAGCAGCGGATGCCGTTGCCGCTCATCTCGGCGCGTGAACCGTCGGCGTTGAACAGCGTCATCCGGACCGCTGCCGGCCTCGGCCGGGGAGCCGATGAGGAGGCCGTCCGCGCCGACACCGCGGCGGCGGTCGCACAGGCGCCGCGCCAGTGGCGAGATCGACGGCCGAGGTCGGCCGACCGTCGGGTGCGTCGAGCAGGACCAGGAAGTCGTTGCCGAGGCCGTGGTGTTTGGTGAGGGTGAGCGTGGTCATCGTGAGCGTTGTTCGGCGATCGCGTCGATCACCGCGGACACCGCTTCGGCAACCGGGTCGTGGTCGACGTCGATCCAGCGTACGCGTGGATCGCGGCGGAACCATCGCTCCTGACGGACGGCGAACTGGCGGGTGCGGGTGATGATGAGTTGGATCGCCTCATCCTGGCTGATCTCGCCCGCCAGGTGGGCGAGGATTTCCTTGTAGCCGAGGGCCTGCGCCGCGGTCCGTGAGAATCCGCAGCCGCCGGCGATCGTCCGCACCTCGTCGACGAGACCGTCGTCGATCATCCCGTGCACCCGCCGCTCGATCAGCTCGCGGAGGACGGGCCGGGGGCGGCGGATACCGATCTGCACCACGTTCGTCGGCGGGTAGGAGTCGACCCCCGGGCCGAACGAGCTGAACGGCCGGCCGCTGCCGAGCGTCACCTCGAGTGCCCGCACGACGCGGCGCCGATTCGACGGTTCGATCTTCGAGGCCCCCGCCGGGTCGAGCGACTCGAGCCGTTCGTAGAGGGCAGCCGTGTCGGCGTCGACCGTCGAGCTCCTCCCGGATCGCCGGCCACTCGCCCGGGAGGTCGAAGTCGTCGATCACGACCCGGTGGTACAGCCCGGTGCCGCCGACGATCAACGCGATACACCCGACCGCTTCGATGTCGGCGAGTGCGTCGGAGTGGGCGGTCTTGTACGCCGCCACCGTGAAGTCGACGGTCGGGTCGACGAGATCGATGCAGTGGTGCGGCACCTCGGCCTGCTCCGCAGGGGTCGGCTTGGCGGTGCCGATGTCCATCCAGCGGTACACCTGCATGCTGTCGGCCGACACGAGGTGGACGCCGCCGAGGCGGCGGGCGACGGTCAGGGCGACGGCCGACTTCCCCGACGCGGTCGAGCCGACGATCGCAACCCGACCGAGCGTCGACCGCGCCGTTCAGAGCGATTCGCCCTCTGCGATGCGTTGATGGTGATGGATGACCTCGGCGACGATGAAGCGCAGGAACTTCTCGGTGAACACCGGGTCGAGGCCGGACTGCTCCGCCAGTGCCCGCAGCCGGGCGATCTGGATCTCCTCGCGTTCGGGGTCGGCCGCCGGGAGGTCGGCGGTCGCCTTGTAGCGGCCGACCGCCTTGGTGACCTTGAACCGTTCGGCGAGCAGGTGCACGAGCGCGGCGTCGATGTTGTCGATGCTCGCCCGATAGTCCTGCAGTTGCCCGTCGACCGACTGGTCACTCATCCCGTCAGAACCTACTGCTGCGACGCCTTCCTGCCTGCCTCAGCGATGAGCGAACGGACCGCGGGGTGGGCCGTTCGCTCATCGCAATGACGTGTCCGGGCGCGCTCAGAGGGCGGCGACGGGGATGCGCAGGCGGTGGGTGGGTTCGGCGACGAGTTCGACGAAGTTCCCGAGGAGGTGGTGCGGCGCGCCGTGCGTGATCTCGACCGAGGCGTAGCTGCCGGTGCGCAGCGGGCGTGGGCGGCGTGAAGTGGACGAGCTTGTTCTGTCGGGTACGTCCACTGGTGACCGACGGGTCGCGCTTGCTCGGACCCTCGACGAGAACTTCCTCGACCCGGCCGACCCGGGCCTCGTGCTTGGCGAGCGCGGCGCGTTCGACGACGATGCGCAGGCGTCCGAATCGTTCGCCGACCACGGCCGGGTCGACGAAGTCGCCCTGCATCGTGGCGGCCTCGGTGCCCTCACGCGGCGAGAAGATGAACATGTAGGCGTAGTCGTACTCGGCTGCGGCCGCGACCTCCATCGTGTGCTGGAAGTCGGCCTCGGTCTCGCCAGGGAACCCGACGATGATGTCGGTCGACACGGCCAGGTCGGCGATCGTCGCGGCGCGCCTCGGCGAGGCGGGTCAGGTAGCGCTCGGCGGTGTAGCCCCGGTGCATCGCGGCGAGGATGCGGTCGCTGCCCGACTGCAGCGGGTAGTGCAGGTGCTCGCACACGCGCTGGCACCTCGGCCATCGCGGCGAACGTGTCGGGTCGCATGTCCTTGGGGTGCGGGCTGGTGAAGCGGACCCGACGGATGCCGTCGACGGCACCGACCTCCCGCAGCAGATCGGCGAAGAGCGGGCGGAGCCGCGCGGACTCGTCACCGGCCTGGCGGGCCGCCAGCTGCAGGTCACGGCCGTAGCTGTTGACGTTCTGGCCCAGCAGGGTCACCTCGGTGACGCCCTGTTCGGCGAGCTGCCCGCACCTCGTCGACCACCTGGTCGAACGGGCGGCTCATCTCCACGCCACGGACCGCGGGGACGATGCAGAACGCGCAGTTGTTGTCGCAGCCGATCTGGATGGTCACCCACGCGTTGTACGACGTCTCCCGCCGGGCGGGCAGCGCCGAGGGGAACATCGCGTGGTCGTCGATCGACCGCCTCGCTGAGGATCTCGGTGATGGGCCGGTCGGCGTGCTCGGCCTCGCGGAGCAGTTCGGCGGCACGATGGACGTTGTGCGTGCCCATCACCACGTCGACGTACCCGGCCCGTTCGGCCACGCGGTCCTGGTCCTTCTGCGCCAGGCAGCCGGACACGACGATCTGGCGGCCGTCCTTGTCGCCCTTCCACGTCTTCAGATGTCCGAGGTTGCCGTAGAGCTTGTTGTCGGCGTTCTCGCGGATGCAGCAGGTGTTGAGGACGACCACGTCGGCGTCGACCTCGGAGTCGGCGCGCACGAGGCCGTCGGCCTCGAGCAGGCCGGCGATCCGCTCGGAGTCGTGCTCGTTCATCTGGCACCCGAAGGTACGAACGAGATAGCGCCGCGACATGGCACCCGAGGCTACTGGCGGGCCCGCGTTCGTCATCCCTGACCTGCGCGGTTCAGCCGTCGGGGAAGGTGATGTGGCCGTCGGCGTCGTTCGGCATGTGCGGGTTGTGGGCGATCTCCCACAGGTTCCCGTCGGGGTCCGCGACGTAGGCGATGTACCCGCCCCAGAACACGGGCCCGGGCGGCCGTCGCCGCGACCGCCCCGCAAGCCACCCACTCGGCGAACACCTCGTCGACGTCGACTGGGCGAATCGACGTTGATCGAGATCGAGACGCCCCGGAACGTCGCGGCATCCGAGCCCGATCCGCCGGCGTCGACGCCGGCATCATCGGCCAGATCGCCGTGCCCGAACAGTCCGAGAGCCGAGCCCTGCATCTCGAAGAACGTGATCGCGTCCTGTGAGCCTGGCGCCCGACGCCAGCCGAGCGACTCGTAGAAGCGAGTTGCTGCGGCGACGTCGGCCACACCGAGCGTGACGATGGACATGCGTTGCGGAACGGTCATGCCATCCAGTTCACCAGGCCGATCTCCGACGACCGTCAGTCGAGGTCGATCGGGGCCTCGTCGGCCTCGGTGAACACCTCGTCGGCCGCACCCTCGACCTCGCTTCAGGCCGGCGGCGATCAGCACCTTGTCGCTGATCTCCATCATCACCTCGGGGTTCTGCTTGAGGTAGGTCTTGGCGTTCTCGCGACCCTGGCCGAGCTGCTCACCCTCGTAGGTGAACCAGGCGCCCGACTTCTTGACGATGCCGAGATCGACCGACAGGTCGATGAGCGAGCCCTCCCGGCTGATGCCCTGGCCGTACATGATGTCGAACTCGGCCTGGCGGAACGGCGGCGACACCTTGTTCTTCACGACCTTCACACGGGTCCGGTTGCCGACCACCTCGGCGCCGTCCTTCAACGACTCGATGCGACGGATGTCGAGACGCACCGACGAGTAGAACTTCAACGCCCGCCCACCCGGCGTGGTCTCAGGTGAGCCGAACATCACCCCGATCTTCTCGCGGAGCTGGTTGATGAAGATGATGATCGTGTTGGTCTTGCTGATGTTGCCGGTGAGCTTGCGCAGGGCCTGGCTCATCAGGCGGGCCTGGAGGCCGACGTGGGTGTCGCCCATCTCGCCCTCGATCTCGGCGCGGGGCGTGAGGGCCGCCACCGAGTCGACGACGATGACATCGATCGCCCCCGACCGGCAGAGCATGTCGGCGATCTCGAGCGCCTGCTCACCGGTGTCGGGCTGTGAGATGAGCAGCTGGTCGACGTCGACACCGATCGCCCTGGCGTAGATCGGATCCATCGCGTGCTCGGCGTCGATGTAGGCACAGACGCCACCGTTGCGCTGCGCCTCGGCCACGACGTGCATGGCGAGGGTGGACTTGCCGGACGACTCCGGGCCGTAGATCTCGGTGATGCGGCCACGGGGCAGGCCGCCGATGCCGAGGGCGAGGTCGAGCGCCAGGGCGCCCGTCGACATCGCCTCGATGTTCATGTTCGTGCGCTCGCCCATCTTCATGATGGCGCCCTTGCCGAACTGCTTGTCGATCTGGGCCAGGGCCATGTCGAGGGCCTTGTCGCGGTCAGTGTTCATTGCGGTGTCTCACTTTCGGTGGGGACGAACTCGATGGAGCCGACAGTACGCAGGGGGTGTGACAGCGGCGGTCGGAGCGGAAACCGGGTGTGCGGTTGCAGGTGTGCGGTGCCGGTGAATGACACCAGTGTAGTTGACGAACAACCGTTCGTACAAGCATCCGACAAACGAACGGATCGTCACGACGCGGCCCGTGCTGCGCTCAGGCGGGGCCGTCGCCGGTCTCGCCGAGCGGCTCGACCAGTTCGAAGTCGTCGACCGTGACCGGACGCATCGCGATGTCGAGCGCCTGCCACGACGTGTAGCTGACCGGATAGAGGACGATCGGCAGGATGATCGCCACCGGCGCCAACGCACGCCAGCATCGGCACGACCGGCACCGTCGGGCCACGTGATGGCGAGTGCATCACGGTGAGGCCCACGATCAGCGGACCGAGGGTCAGGATCGCTGCCATCGTCGCCGCGCCGAGTTCGAAGCCGACGTCGTCGCGGCGCCAGCGCAGCCCGCACGACCGGCAGTGATCGGTCTTCGTGAACCACCCGACGAAGAAGGCGTGCCGACCGCCGCACCACGGGCAGGCTCGTCGCAGCCCTCGCCACAACATGCGTCGCAGACTCGGCCGGACCATGCCCGCACGATAGAAGCGGCGCCGCGACCCGTGCCATTCCCCAGCGCCCCGACCGCGCACGACCCGTCGATGTAGTTGTCCGGCACGGGCGCCGGTACATCGACATCGCTCCGCACAGTGATCGCTGGTCGATGTAGTTGTCCGCGCGAGCGCCGGTACATCGACATCGCGACGGCTTGGTGGACGACCGCGGCGGCGGCGCGACGGTAAGTCGGAGGAACGGTGCCGAATTTGTCAGACTCTCCCAGTGCGGCGTTCACTGGCAGGGATCCTGCTGATCATCTCGACGGTGCTGTTCGCCGCATCGATCAGCGCATGGTGGTTCCAACGCGTCGCGTTCACGCCGTCAGCCGACACCGGACCGACCCTCGCCATCCTCGGCGACGAGGAGATCCGCAGCCAGGTCGCGACGGTCGTCGCGAGCGCCACGGCGCCGGCGACCGGCCAGTCGCCGACCCAGCTCAAGGAGTTCATCCAGGAGATCGCCACCTGGCAAGACGGCGCGGCCCTCATGACCGACTTCGTCAGCGAGGCCCACGAACGGTTGATCGGTCGAGCGCGACGAGCCGGTGCGGATCGATGCCGAGCAGCAGGTCCAACTCGTGCGGGACGAACGCGTCGGGGAGATGGCACCGATCACACTGCCCGTGCAGGAGATGGGTGCACTGTCGGTGATCAACCGCCTCGCCGGCTCGATCGCGCTCGGCGGAGCGGTGCTCGGACTGTTGCTGTTCATCGCCGGGGTGGTGATGCGGCCCGAGCGTGGCGAGTTCTCCCAGGCTGTCGCGATCGGTTTCGCCGCGCTCGCTGTGCTGATCGTGCTGTTCGGCTACGTCGTGCCCGTGGCCGTACTGCCGGCCATCTCGGACAACATCTGGATGGGTCTGTTCGCCCGACTCGCCAACGACATGCTGCTGCAGACCGCTGGCCATCGCGCTCGTGTCGATCGTGCTCGCGGTGGCGATCGCGCTCGGCACCAGCAGCATGCGCCAGCACCGGCAATGGTCGACCCCCCTGTCGGTCGGCCGCTACCGCGACGACCGCAGCTGGTCGCGCTGACCCTGCCCTTTCGGAACCGGTCCGAGCCTGGGGCACAACCCGTCGGTGGCGCTCGTCGTGGCCGACCGCCTGGCGCAGGAGCCGGCGAGCTGGCACCCGAACTTGACGACAAGGATTGATGGGTGCGGTTTGCTGCGAAGGTCCGGTTGCGATGCCCGCTTGACGTGTTGACTACGACTGGGCTGTTGCTTCGACACGACGAACTGGCATGAGCGTGTGCGGTGGTTCATCAGCCTCCAGGAAGCTGAGCACCTGGCGCGCGGTCTCGTCTGGATACTCGAGCGGCAACGCGTGCGAGGCACGTGGCACGACGCAGAGCTGGCCCGCTGGGAGCGACTCGTACAGCGCACAGGTGTGGTTCAAGGCGATCAGGTCGTCATCACCGACCATGATCAACGTCGGCGCTGTCACCTTCGCCAGATCGTCAACGGTGAGGGTCGGCTCAGTCGACATCATTGTCATGAACTTCCCAATGACCTCTGCGAAGTGCGCCTCGCCGTCCGGTGAACGCTCCACATAGGACTGCATCAGCACGGCTGTCACTGGAGAGTTCGGATCGAGCTCCATCGGCAAGACGCCGTCGAAGTGAAAGTTCACGCCGATGAGAACCAGTCTGTCGACGAGGTCCGGACGCCGGAGCGCGACCAACAAACCGACGATTCCTCCGTCACTCCAACCGACCAGATGTGCTCGCCCGCCGACGACCTTCTCGAGCACACCGATCGTCTCGGTCGCCATGTCCGCGTAGTGGAACGGTGCATCCGTGTCAGCGGTGAAGCCATGCCCGCGGCGATCGAACGCGACCAGTCGATGCCGTTGCCCCAGCGGGGTGCCGAACGCATCGAGCAGGAGGTCGCTGTTGGACATGCCGCCATGAAGCAACAGGATCGGGTCGCCACCGTCGCCACGCTGCTCGACCCAGGTCGGATGCCCATTGATCTCGAGTCGCTCGCCCATGAACCCCCACGGATAGGACTGGAACAATACAACACGGCTCGAAAGCGCAGATTGGCCGCGCTTGGCGCCGTTGGCCAGGGAGGCTTGGACCACGGTTGCGTCGCCTCCACCGCCATTCAGGCGGCGGCGACGCCGTCGTCGCGCAACAACGTCACGAGCCGGGTCACGTCGCTCCGGGCGAAGGCGTCGACGAGACGGTCGAGGTTGCGCCGCTGCTCTCCGTCGACCGCAGCCGGCGCCGCGAGGGCGCCGGCTCGGAGCGTCGCCCGCGCTCGCTGCAGAGCGCTGTTGACGGCCGGTGCGCTGGTGTCGAGCAGCGCGGCGACCTCGTTGGCCTTCCAGCGAAAGACGTCGTGCAGGATCACGGCGACGCGCTGGGTTGGCGGGAGACGCCGGAGAGCGACGACAAAGGCGAGGCGGATGTTGTCGCTCCGTTCGGCGAGCTCGGCGGGACCGTCCCCCGACGCCGCGACACGTGCGGCGGAGTGCGTCGACCCCGGCCCGAGATCGACGGCGACGGCGTGGCGGCGCCGGCGGCGCAGCGCGTCGAAGCAGACGTTGGTGGCGATGTGGTACAGCCACGTGCTGAGGCTGCTTCCGTCCTCGAACCGGTCACGGGCCCGCCACGCGCGCATCATCGTCTCCTGGACGGCATCGTCGGCCTCCGCGGACGAGCCGAGCATCCGGCGACAGTGGCGGGCCAACGCCGCCCGATGGTGCTCCAGCTCGCCGGCATCGGCGAGCGCGGCGTGGCTCGCCGGCTCGGTCGTCATCATGGTGACGATCGCTGAACCCACTGTTCCCCGGCTGTCAGATCGCTGACACGGATCTGTTGCCGTCGTTACCCTCACCGCGGTGGAGTTCGCGATCCTTGGCCCCCTCGAGGTGCGAGACGATGGGCGTCTGCTCCCCCTCCGGCAGGGACGACCGCTCTCCCTGTTGACGGCGCTGCTGTTGAGGCTGGGGAAGGTGGCATCCGTGGACGCCCTCGTCGAGGAGGTCTGGGGCGAGCAGGTGCTCGCCGATTCCGTCAACGCCCTGCAGGTGCAG
The DNA here is from genome assembly GCA_963801795.1 of Ilumatobacteraceae bacterium. Lineage (GTDB taxonomy): Bacteria > Actinomycetota > Acidimicrobiia > Acidimicrobiales > Ilumatobacteraceae > Sva-07. Next base: position 46,709 of record CAWDFZ010000006.1, on the reverse strand, counting down.
GTGTCCTACCTGCGCCGCACCATCGGGTTGGGATCGGGCGCCGATCGGCCGGCGCTGCGCACGGTGGGCGCCGGATACCTGCTCGACGTCGATCCCGACTCGCTCGACGCCCACCGCTTCGAGGTCCTCATCCACGCGGCGGCCGCGCGGCTCGCGGCGCCGCGGCCGGTCGACGCCAACGTTGCCCTGGAGGAACTGCGGGCCGCTCTCGACCTCTGGCGCGGCGAGCCGCTCCAGGACCTACGGGCTGCTCCTTCCGCGGTCGCCGAGACCGTCCGGCTGGAGGAGTTGCGGGCGGCCGCGCTCGAGTACGAGATCGACGCTCGGCTGGCGCTCGGCGAGCACGATCTCGCCGTGCCGGCGCTACGCCAGCTGATCACCGAGTATCCGCTTCGCGAGCGGCTTCGGGCTCAGCTCGCGCTCGCCCTGTATCGGTCGGGCCGGCAGGCCGAGGCGTTGCGCGAGGTCGACGCCACGCGCCGATTGCTCGTCGAGGAGCTCGGCGTCGACCCCGGCCGTGAGCTGCAGCAGCTCCACCGCGCCCTGCTCGAGCAGGCGTCCGAGATCGACTGGCGACCACTTTCCGGCACGGTCCCGCCGGAGCCGGCGCCACGGTCGCGGCTGCCCGCCACGACGTCCCGGCTGGTCGGCAGGGAGCAGGAGCTCGAGCGGATCCAGGAGGTGCTCGCGGACGACCGCATCGTGACGCTGACCGGGGCGGGCGGGTCCGGCAAGACCCGCCTGGCCCTCGCCGTGGCCCATGCCGAGGCGGCGAGAAGGCCGGTGTGGCTCGTCGAGCTCGCCGAGGTCAACGACGCGCGCGTGGTCCCGTACGAGATTGCGGGCGCCGTCGGTGTGGCGGCCGACGCCGATACGTTCGAGGCGCTCGCGGTCGGGATCGGAGACCGGTCCGGCCTGCTCGTGCTCGACACGTGCGAGCACCTCGTGGATGCCTGTGCGACGGCCGCCCGCCGGCTGCTCCGGGACTGCCCTGCACTCACCATCCTGACCACCAGCCGCCAGCCGCTCGCCGTGGCCGGCGAGGTGGCCTGGCCGGTTCCTCCGCTCGGCCTCCCCCATCCGGGCGCGTCGTTGCAGGAGATCAAGGAGTCCGAGGCCGTTCGCCTGTTCCGCGACCGGGCTCGCGCCGCCCGCCCGGGATTCGAGGTCGACGAGACGAACGCCGCCAACGTCGCCGACATCTGCCAGGTGCTCGACGGGCTCCCGTTGGCGATCGAACTCGCCGCAGCCAGGATCAAGGTGCTGTCGCCGGCCGCCATCCTCGCCCGCCTGGACGACCGTTTCGCCCTCCTGCACAAGATCGGCCCGGCCGCCGACGTCCGCCAGCAGTCGCTGCGGGCGACGATTCAGTGGAGCTACGACCTGCTCGACGAGGACCACCGGGAGTTCTTCGACCGGCTCGGCGTGTTCGCTGGACGGTTCAGCCTCGACGCCGCCGCCCGGGTCGCCGGCGACGGGTTGGGGAGCGATCCGCTGGAGCTGCTCACGATGGTCGTCGACCGGTCGCTCGTCGTCCTCGACGGCGAGGACAGCTACCGGCTACTCGACTCCCTTCGAGCCTTCGCCGTCGAGCAGCTCGACGCCGAGTCGGCCGACGGCGAGGCCGCCCGAACGCGCATGGCCGGCTGGCTGGCTGAGTTCTGCGAAGCTCGAGACGCCCACCAGCGGGTGATCGACGACGACTCGGTGCTCGCCGAGCTGCGAGGCGTCATGCCCAACGTGCGGGTCGCCCTTGACGACTGCTTCACCACCGGTGATCGGATGATCGGTGTGCGCCTGGTCGCCGCGCTCGTCTGGTTCTGGGGCTCCGTCGGGGCAAATGAGGAGGCGACTCGGTGGCTGGGACGAGCGCTGGAAACCCGGGGGCTCGACGACGAGCAAGGCGCCCGCCTGCTGGAGGGGGTGGCGATGCATTCGTTCGCGTCCGGTGACATCGATGCCGGGCGCCGCGCGGCCGAACAGGCCGCCCGGTTGTGGGCTCAGGCTGGGACTCCGGGGCGCGGCTTCGCCGCGTTGATCTACCGGGGCCTCGCCGAACGAGCGCGCGGCGACCTCGAGCTGGCGGCCGAGACCCTCGACCGGGCGGTCGACATCGCCATCCGCAACTACTCCAATTGGGCGGTTGCCGTGTCCTCGTACTGGCGCGCCGCCGTCGCCGCCGATCAGTCCGACGACCAGCTGGCCGAGCGCCTGCTCGAGGAGGCCCGGTGGCGAGCAGAGTGGGCCGACGACCGCCGGGCGACCGGCGCGACGCTCCATCAACTCGGGCGCATTGCCCTGCGTTCGGGCGATCCCGCCCGGGCTCTCGACCTCGCCCGCCAGACGTTGGCCATCCACGAGGCCGTCGGGTGGAAAGCCGGGATCGCCGCCGCTCACGACGCGATCGGCCGGGCGCTGGTCGCCGGCGGTCGGCCGGCCGAAGCGATCAACGAACATCGCCGCGGCCTGCAGCGGGCGGTCGCCTTCGGCTCCCCGCGCGCCGTCGCCAAGGCCTTGGAGGGGCTGGCCGAGGCGATGGCCGAGGCCGGTGATCTTGATCGTGCGGCTGAGGTGCTCGGCACGGCCGGCGCCCTCCGACAGGACTCGGCCACTCCGGCGAACCCGACTCAGCAACGTGCCGTGTCTTCGCTGGTGGCGTCCCTGCGCGACCGGTTGGGCGCCGACGCTGTCGAGGCGGCTCGGCGGCGCGGTCAGAGCCGGCCGGTGTCGGAGCTGGTTGATGGCGCCGACGGCGTCGGCTGACGAACGGCCTCCAGCTCGAACTCGAGATCGACGATCCGCTCGACGAGTGCCCGACCGTCGGCAAGGGTGACGTTCCAGCTGAGTCCCCACGACTCCCGGTCGATCGAGACAGCGCCGGAGAACACGCTGCGGGGCGTGCCCGACGGGTCGACGGCCATGCCGCGGAGATCGACATCGACGTCGACCTCGTTGGTGGCACCGACGATCGTGAGCCACCCGCGAAACCGCGTCAGCCCGCCGGCCGAGCCGGTGCTCGTCGCACGGAACGTTGCCGTCGGGTGGCGAGCCACGTCGAGCTGCTCGGCCGCGCGTAGGTCGCAGCCCGCCGAGTCGGACACGATCGAGGCGGTGACGACCACCAGTTCGAGGGACGAACCGTGCGGGTCGTCGGAAGTCTCGAGGTGCCCGGAGATCGACGTGAACCGGGCCCGCATCGGTGGCAGCCCTCGCCTGCGGACGACGAACAGGACACGGCTGTGATCGGGATCGATCACCCATCTCCCGGCGGTGAGCGCTGACCGATCTGGCATCGCCCGCCAGCATGCGAGAACGTCCTGAAACCCCGCCGCGACGCCGCTGTCACACCACTCGGGCGTGACGCACGCCATGCGGGCGCTGAGCAATCGGGTTCGGACAACACGCAGTGCGCACCGTCTTCGTCACAGATCGGCGTCCCCAATCGTCAAGGGTGCGATGACTTTCGCGGCTCCCGTGCGTTTCAACCCCGGAACCCCCCGAAAGGACATGTCATGTTGAATCGTCTCGCCGCAGTCTGCTTCCGGCGCCGTCGCCGGGTCCTCCTGCTCTGGGTACTTGGGATCGTCGTCCTCGGCGCGGTGATGGGGGCGGTGGGGAGCGGTTACCGCTCCGACTTCACGCTCCCGGACGTGGAGAGCAAGCGGGGCATCGAGATCTTGGATGACCAGTTCGGTGGGCAGGGTGCGGGCCAGGTCGGCAACATCGTGTTCGAAGCGGACAACGGGGTCGAGGATCAGAACGTTCGGGCGGTGATCGAGCCGTTCTTGGCGGAGGTAGCCAAGATCGAGGGGGTGCAGTCGCTGGCGAGCCCGTACACGCCGGGCAATGAGCGGCAGATCGCGTCCGAGGGTGTCGACGCGGGCCGGATCGCGTACGCCGAGTTCGAGGTGCCGTCGGACGCGTCGTTCGAAGAGACGGTGCTCATCGGCGACGAGATCCGAGCTGTCATGCCGTCGGCCGAGGGCGTGGAGATCGAGTTGGGTGGGCAGGCGTTCGCCGAGTTCGAGGTGCCGTCGTCAGAAGCCCTCGGCCTCGGGTTCGCGATCGTCATCCTGATCATCGCCTTCGGTTCGGTGCTGGCGATGGGGTTGCCGATTGGCGTGGCGCTGGCCGGGATCGTCTCCGGTTCGATCCTGACGGGATTGTTGTCGAAGGTCGTCGACATGCCCGACATCACGTCGACGATCGGGGTGATGATCGGCCTCGGGGTCGGCATCGACTACGCCTTGTTCATCGTCACCAGGTTCCGGGAGAACCTGCACAAGGGTCACGGCATCGAGGACTCGACGCTCATCGCGATGAACACCGCCGGGCGGGCTGTCGTCTTCGCCGGTTCGACGGTCGTGATCTCACTGCTCGGGATGCTGATCATGCAGCTGAGCTTCGTTTCCGGCATGGCGATCGGGATGGCCCTCGTCGTCGCGCTGACGCTGTTGGCTTCGCTCACGTTGCTGCCTGCCTTGTTGGGGTACGCCGGTGAACGCATCGAGTTGACCCGCCGGCGCGGGCTGATCGCCGCCGGGTTGATCGCCGTCGCCTTGATCGGCGTCGGGCTCGGGATCCCCGCCCTGCTGGTCGTCACGCTTCCGGTCGCGGTGGTCGTGCTGCTCGCCAGCTTCGCCGTCTCCTCGTTGCGCAAGCCGGTGCTCGAGCGGGAGCACAGGCCGTTGCACGAGACGTTGTCGTACCGGTGGAGCCGCGTCATCCAGCATCGCCCGTGGACAGCAGTGCTGATCGGCGTGGCCGCGCTGGTCGCGTTGGCACTGCCGGTACTCGGCCTCCGGCTCGGGTTCTCCGACGAAGGCAACTACCCCGAAGACACCACCACCCGCCAAGCCTACGATCTCTTGGCCGAAGGCTTCGGTCCCGGCTTCAACGGTCCCCTCAGCCTGGCGACGGAAGTGCCATCGGGCACCGATCCGGCCGCGCTCCAAGCGATCACCGACGCCATCGGCGCCGACTCCGGCGTGGCGTTCGTCAGCGACCCGATCACCAACGACGACACCGCGCCCACCGCCGCGCTGTGGCGGGTCGTCCCCACGACCGCCCCGCAAGACGCCGAGACGACGGACCTCGTGAACCGCCTGCGTGACGACATACTCCCCGTCGCCACCGCCGGCACCGGCCTCGAAGTCGCCGTCGCCGGAAGCGTCGCCGTCGGCGTCGACTTCACCGACTACCTGTCCGCTCGCCTACCCATTTTCTTCGCCGCTGTGCTGGGGCTGTCGTTCCTGCTGCTGATGGTCGTGTTCCGGTCCCTGCTGGTTCCGCTCAAAGCGGTGATCATGAACCTGCTGTCGATCGGCGCCGCCTACGGCGTGGTCGTCGCCGTCTTCCAGTGGGGTTGGGGCGGCGGGCTGCTCGACATCGAAGGGGCACCGATCGAACCGTTCATACCGATGATGCTGTTCGCCATCGTCTTCGGACTGTCGATGGACTACGAGGTCTTTCTCCTGTCCCGGGTTCGAGAAGAGTGGGACCGCACCGGTGACAGCCGACTGTCGGTCGCCGACGGCCTGGCGTCCACTGCCAGGGTGATCACCGCCGCGGCGGCGATCATGGTCGTCGTCTTCGGCAGCTTCCTCGGCGAGTCGGACCGGATCGTGAAGCTGTTCGGGCTCGGACTGTCGGTCGCCGTGCTCATCGACGCGACCATCGTCCGCCTGCTCCTCGTGCCGGCGACGATGGAGCTGCTCGGCGACCGGAACTGGTGGATCCCCCGCTGGCTCGACCGGATCCTGCCCAAGGTCCACATCGAAGCACCGCCCGACCTCGACGCCGAACTGGCCGAACTCGACCGCGAAACCCAGGTACCAACCCGTCACTGAACCGAACGACCATATATCGGTCCTCCCGCCCGGAGGTCGGGGTTGACAATGGTGGTCCCTGTGGCTGTTGGGTCATGATGCGTGACGGCGCTGTCGAGGATCTCGGCTCATGTTCGGCCGTGGGTGTCGTCGCTGCGGCGAGTTGCCAACCGAGCGGGTCGCACAACAGAGACGGTCGAGACATTTTCGTCAGTCAGTGGAACCTCAGCCCTGCTCCGAAAGCCGCCCGGTCGGCGGCGGTTTGTGTCGCAGTGGTGACGTGAGCGGATGGTCGTGCCGACTGTCACGTAGATGACAGACGAGTTCTGACCGATAACACCTTGATTCGCATCAGACCCTGAACGGGTCGTAGCAGTCGCCTCGACCACACAGAAGGGACCACGATGAAGAAGCACGCCTCGAAGCGTTGGATGCTCCTGCTCCGAGACTCGCTCATCATCGGCCTTGTCGTCGGAGCCATCTTGCTCGCTTGCTTCTTTGGAGCGGCGTTCGCTGATGGTGGCACGAACGCCGTCACCCGCGAGTTCGCCAACCACACCGCCCAGAACACCACGCACCGATGGTGACTTCAACTCCGTCGGCGAAGCGATAGCGACGAGGCAGCGCGGGACGGGCAAGGACGACGAGATCGTCGTCAGCTGAGTCGATTTACTGTTCGGTCATGAGCGACGATCAGATCGACACCGAAGCGCGCGACATCGAGACGGTGCGGGCGATCTACGCTGCGATGGAGGCCGTCGACATCGGTCGGCTGATCGAGTTGATCGACCCGGAGTGCGTGATCGTCCAGGACGACCGGCTGCCATGGGGCGGCCGCCATGTCGGCCACGAGGGATTCGCCAACTTCGCCGCCCACCTCACGGGCAACATCCAGTCGAAGGTCACGACGACGGCCATTTTCGCCGCCGACGGCGATGTCTTCCAGGTCGGTCGAACCGCGGGCACGACCGTGCACGGAGGCGTTCCGTTCGACATCGACGAGGTGCACCGCTGGACCATCCGTGACGGGCGGGCGGTCGCCGCCCACTTCTCGATCGACACCGCGGCAATGCTCGCCGCGCTCACTCGGTAGGGTCCGGGGCGATGGGAAGCAACACGAGCAAGCCGCGCGAGGGTCACGAGCACCCGCACCACCTGCCGAAGGTCGGCTCGCCGGCGAACGAGCAGTGGGAACACGAGACCCACCAGAAGGAACACTTCGGGTCGCCGATCGCGAAGATCATCTTCCTCGTGCTCTTCGTGGGCGGCATCGTCGGCCTCCTCGCGCTGACCCTCTGAGGGCACGACGCCAGGTTCTACGACCGGGAGTTCCGATCGGTGTCGGCCCGAACGCAAGGTGGCGACCGAGTTTGATCATCAGGCGTTACCTGCGGGTACCCCTGTCACCGACCTCACGCAAGTGCTCCTGGGGAAGCGGGCGGACGGTCCCCAGGAGCCAGTGACACGCTAATGGCCGCACTGGTGTGCCGGTATCGGTCATCCGACGTAGCACCTCGGCCAGCTTTCGCCGAACCGAAGCGGCACTCGCCCACATGTCCTCCGCTTCGGCCAACTTCATCTTGCGGTCACCTGGTTGGTCATCTCTGGGTCGAGAATCGAGAGAGAAACCTCCCTTGACCGTGGTGCTTCCCCTGGGATTCGAACCCAGAACCAATGGATTAAGAGTCCACTGCTCTGCCATTGAGCTAGAGAAGCGCAGCACGGCAGGCTACCGAGCGAACCGTGCATCTGCACGATCCGATCGGCGCCAGCCGTGTCACCGCATTGCTGCGTTGGGGTGGCCAAGGGGACTTGAACCCCCAACCGCCAGGATCACAACCTGGTGCTCTACCTGTTGAGCTATGACCACCATGGGAGCGAACAGTCTGCCAGGTCACGGGACCAGCGCCACCTTGCCGGCCACCTTTCTGCCGGCGAGGTCCGCCAGCGCCCGCGGCGCGTCGGCCAGCGCGTAGATCGTCGGCTCGACCGGCGCGAGCTCGCCGCGCTCGATCAGGTCGAGGATCGACGCGAGCATCGCCAGATTCGTCGTCGGGATGGCGGCTGGCCCAGGCTCCCCAGTCGACGCCGATGACCCGCCGGTTGCGCAGCAGCACCTGATTGGCCGGCAGCGACGGGATCCCGGCGACGAACCCGATCACCAGGTACTGCCCGTCCTCGCCGAGGGCCCGCAGACAGGTCGCGCCGAGTTCGCCACCGACCGGATCGTAGAGATGGTCGACACCGCCGATCCCAGCGGCACCGTCGAACGATGCCGCGAACGCCTTGGCCGCATCCTTGACGCCGGCCGCATCGAGCGCCGAGTTGTCGATCGTCGCCTCGGCACCGAGGGACTCGGCGAGCGCCCGCTTGTCGGCCGTGGACGCCGCGGCGATCACGTGCAGGCCGAGGGCCGCCGCGATGTCGACCGCCGCGAGCCCCACACCGCTGCCTGCGCCGAGCACCAGGATCGACTGTCCCGGCTGCACCTGGGCCCGGACGCGCAGCGCGTACCACCCGGTCATGTAGCTCTGCATGAACGTGGCGGCCTGGCCGTCGCTCAACGATCGGCGCCACCCGCGACACCTGCGACAGCGGACACGACCGCCTCGCTGGCGTATCCGCCGAAGCCGACGTTGGCGAACACGCGATCGCCGACCTGCAGCGGGGCACCGTCGAGCGACGTCACGTCGGACGCGAGCTCGCTCACCCGGCCGACCACCTCCATCCCCGGCACGAACGGCACCGGCGGCTTGATCTGGTAGCGGCCCTCGACGATCAGTCCGTCGACGAAGTTGACTCCGCATGCGGTGACCGCGATCCGGACGGTGCCCGGTCGGAGGTCGGGGGATTCACGCTCGATCAGGCGAAGCCCGTCGATCGGGCCGAAGGACGGACATTCGATCGCGGTGTACATGCGCCGCACGGTATCTCGCACGGTCCGACCGACGCTGTTCGTGCAGACTGACCGCGCGTGGCCGACCGAAATGCCAGACGACCCCGGCCGCGTCCTGCACTCGACGTCGACGACCTCGTCGGTACGCACGTGATCCTCGAACGGCTCCGACCGGATCACGTCGCCGACATCGCCGTGGCGGGCAGCGGTGACCGATCGACGTTCGGATGGACCGGTGTCCCAGGGGATGAAGCAGAGGCCGAGGAGTACGTCGCCACGCTCCTCGCCGACGCGGCCGGCAGCCGCGCCGCCCCGTTCGTCCAACGGCGGACCGCCGATGGTGCGATCGTCGGGTGCACCCGGTTCATGTCGCCCGCGTGGCCGCTCGGGCGGCGCGATCCCGACGAGGTCGAGGTCGGCGGCACGTGGCTCGCCGCCGACGCGCAGCGCTCCGCCATCAACAGCGAAGCGAAGCTGCTCCTGCTCACCCACGCGTTCGACGTGTGGTCGGTGCAGCGCGTGGCGATCTGCACCGACGACCGCAACGATCGCAGCCGTCGGGCGATCGAGCGCCTCGGCGCCACGTTCGAGGGCGTCCTGCGCCGCCACCGCCCGTCGACCGCCGCCGGCGAGGCGGGCACCCTGCGCAACACCGCCGTCTACTCGATCATCGCCGACGACTGGCCCGCGATCCGCGCCCGCCTGCCGTCGCCCTGAACCCCTCTGCCCTGAATCGGGGCGGGGCAGGGGCCGTGCATCACGCGTAGGGTCGGCGGGATGAGGGCTGCTGCCGTCTCCGCGCCGACGGCGGGGCACGTCACGACGGGTGTCGCAGTCGCCATCGGGCTCGGAGCCGGCCTGCTCGCCGGGCTGTTCGGCGTGGGCGGCGGGCTGATCATCGTGCCGGGCCTGTTGATCTTCGGCAGGATGGACAGGCGGCTGGCGCACGGCACGTCGCTCGGATCGACCCTGATCATCGCGATCGCCAGCCTGCTCACCTACCTCGTCCACGGCAATGTCGACTGGCCGATCGCTGCGCTGCTCGCCGCCGGATCCATGTGCGGCGCAGTGATCGGAACGCACCTGCTGCATATCGTCCCGAGGGCCGTACTCGTCTATCGTCTTCGTCGCGGTCGTGCTCCTCACCGCCGTCCGCCTGTTCACCACGACCGACGTCGGCGGGCAACACGACCTGACGATCGGCACCGCGCTGGTTCTCCTGCTGGTCGGTCTCGCCGCCGGCACGCTCGCCGGGCTCCTCGGCATCGGCGGCGGCGTGATCATGGTGCCCGCCATGGTCGTGCTGCTCGGCGTCAGCCCGGCGGTGGCGAAGGGCACGTCGGTGGCGGTCATCGTGCCGACTGCGTTCATCGGCACGATCCGCAACCGGTCGAACCGCAACGCCGACCTGCGCACGGCCGGCATCGTCGGAGCGTGCGGTGCGGTCACCGCGGTGATCGGCGCGTCGATCTCCGACCGCCTCAGCGACCAGACTTCCAACGTGCTGTTCGCCGGACTGCTCGTCACGGTGGCGATCACGCAGCTTGCGACGTTCCGTCACGGCTCGCCACCCGCCCTCGGTGGGCAGGAGCAGCTCTGACCGTGCACGCCGTCGTCGTCGTCGCCCATCCGCGTGACGACAGCTACACCTGCGCACTCGCGGCCCGCGCGGTCGCCGGCCTGCTTGGCGGGCGGCCACACGGTCGAGGTGCTCGATCTGTACCGGCTCGGCTTCCGGACCGCGATGTCGGCCGCCGAACGCACGGCCTACCACGGCGACGATCCGATCCTCGATCCGCTGGTGGCGCACCACGCGGACGTCGTCGGACGAGCCGGGCTCCTCGTGTTCGTCTACCCGACATGGTGGAGCGGGCTGCCGGCGATCATGAAGGGCTGGCTCGAACGGGTGATGGTGCCCGGCGTCGGGTTTCCGGTTCGACGAGCGCACCGGCAAGGTCGAAGCCGGGTCTCGGGCACGTCCGCCGGATCGTCGGCATCTCCACGTACGGGTCACCGCGCTCGTACGTGCTCGCCGTGAACGACAACGGGCGACGGATCCTCACCAGAGCACTCCGGGTGAGCTGCGGGCTGCGCACGCGCACGACGTGGCTCGGGCTGTACGCGATCGACACGTCCACCTTCGACGACCGGGCGGAATTCGCCGCGCTCGTCGAGCGAACGCTGGCCGATCTCCGATGACGAGCGGGCGATGACGCCGCGCCTCGTCGTGTACTGCCATCCCGACGACGGGTCGTTCGTCCGGGTGGTACGCGATCGCGTCGATCGCCGCGCTCGAGGCGCGCGGCGCCGAGGTCCGGGTCGACGACCTGTACGCCGACGGGTTCGATCCGACGTTCACGGCGACCGAGCACGCGCGGCACCTCGAGCCCGGGAGCCGACCCGTCGCTGCAGGCGTACGTCGACGATCTCCTGTGGTGCGACACGCTCGTGCTCGTCTACCCGACGTGGTGGTCGGGTCAGCCGGCGATGCTCAAGGGGTGGATCGACCGCGTCTGGGTGAACGGGGTGGCGTGGACCCTCCCACCCGGGGCCGACCGCATCGAACGACGCCTCACCAACGTGCGCCGCCTCGTCGCCGTCACCACGCACGGGTCGTCGAAGTGGGTCAACGCGATCGAAGGCGAGAGCGGCAAACGCACACTCACGCGCAGCCTCCGCTCGATGTGTCACCCGCTGGCCCGGACGACCTGGATCGCGATGTACGGCATGGACACGTCGAGTCCGCGATCAGCGAGCGCGCTTCCTCGATCGTGTCGAGCGCAGGATCCGCCGAGTCCGCGGATACTGACACCGCCGTCGCGTCAATCGGGCGGGACGTGACAAATGTCCCCTGCGCAATGTCACACCCGCGTGCGAACATTGTCGGCGCGAGTGGACCGAACCCGAGGAGTTCCCCCTGATGACGTCGGACATCGACACACGTCCCCCTGAAACCAAATCGGAGCTGAGCACGCTGGCGCGGCTCGGCGCGCACCTGTGTCCGGCATCGCTGGATGGTGATCGGCTTCTGGGTCGCACTGCTGGTCGTCATCAACGTCATCTCCGGCGCCGTCGGACCCGACTACCGCACCGACTTCACGCTCCCCGCCAGCGAGACCAAGGAAGTGCAGGAACTGCTCGAGGCGAACGCGCCCGAGCAAGCCGGCTTCACGTCACAGATCGTGTTCCAGCGCGCCGCAAGGGGTCACCGACCCCGAGGTGCAGGCGACGATGGAGGAACTGTTCGCGTACGTCGAAGAGATCGAGGACATCACCGTCACCTCGCCGTACGACAGCCCGCAGCAGGTGAGCCAGGACGGCACGATCGCGTTCGCCCAGATCGACATCGCCGACACCCGGACGTTCACGGAACTCAACGAGATCGGTGACGACATCATCGAGCAGGGCGACCAGCTCAACACGGTCGACGGGCTCGAGATCGAGTACGGCGGTGACCTGTTCGCCGACGTTCGAGCTCCCCGAGAGCGAGGTCTACGGCATCATCGCGGCGGTCATCATCCTCATCCTCGCGTTCGGTTCGGTCATGGCCATGGGTCTGCCGATCGGCATCGCCCTGTTCGGTCTCGGCATCGCCTCGGCGCTCGTGTCGCTCGCCAGCAACGTCATCACGATGCCCGACTTCACCACCGTCGATGGTCGCGATGATCGGCCTGGGCGTCGGCATCGACTACGCGCTGTTCATCGTCACCCGCTACCGAGAGAATCTCAAACGTGGCGCAAGCGTCGAGGACTCGGTGGTGGCCTCGATCGACACCAGCGGCCGCGCCGTGATGTTCGCCGGCATCACCGTCATCATCGCGCTGCTCGGACTCCTGCTCATCGGGCTGGCCTTCGTCCAGGGTGTCGCCATCGCATCCGCGATCGCCGTGGCCATGATGATCGCTCGCCTCGCTGACCCTGTTGCCGGCCTTGCTCGGATGGGTCGGCACCCGCATCGACGAGACGTCCTGGGCCGCCCTGATCGCCGTCGGTGTCGCCGTGGTCGGCGCATTCGTCGGTGTCACGACCGGGCAGAGCGGGATCTTCCTCGGTGGGTTCCTGCTGGCGATCCTGTTCTTCGCCATCAGCTTCGCCATCAAACCGCTGCGGCGTCTCGTACCCCACCGCGTGGAGAAGCCCAAGGAGGAGCAGGTCTGGTACCGGTGGAGCCGCTTCATCCAGCATCGGCCGGGCTGGAGTGCCGCTGGTCGCCGTCGGATTCCTGCTGCTGCTCACCATTCCGCTGTTCTCGATCCGTCTCGGCTTCGGCGACGCCGGCAACTACCCGGAGGACCAGACGGTCCGCCGGGCGTACGACATGCTCGCCGAAGGGCTTCGGGCCCGGCACGAACGGCCCGCTGTTCATCACCGTCCAGGGCGACACGGCGTCGGATCCGGAAGCGCTCGGCGCCTTCGTCGAGACGTTGAACGCCACCGACAACGTCGCCTTCAGCCTGGCGAACCCGATCACCGACGATCTCGCCCTGGTCATCGTCTACCCGGAGAGCGCGCCGCAGGACGAGGCCACCTCGACGCTCGTCAACGACCTGCGCGACGACGTGATCCCCGACAGCGGGCGTCGCAGGCGTTGGTCGGCGGGTTCACCGCCGGGTCGACCGACTTCGCCGCCTACCTCGCCGGCCGCATGCCGTGGCTGATCGGCGTCGTGCTGCTGCTCAGCTTCCTCCTGCTGATGGCGGTGTTCCGCAGCGTGCTCGTGCCGCTCAAGGCCGTGGTCATGAACCTGCTGTCGATCGGGGCCGCCTACGGCATCCTCGTCGCCATCTTCCAGTGGGGCTGGGGACGCGACCTGATCGGCGTCGACAAGTCGGGCCCGATCGAGGCGTGGGTCCCGATGTTCCTGTTCGCCATCGTCTTCGGCCTGTCGATGGACTACGAGGTGTTCCTCCTCTCACGCATCAAGGAGGAGTACGACCGCACCAAGGACAACGCCACCGCCGTCGCCGACGGCCTCGCCGCGACGGCCCGCGTGATCACCGCCGCGGCGCTGATCATGTTCTGCGTGTTCGGCGCCTTCGCCCTCGGCGACGACCGTCAGCTCAAGCTGTTCGGCCTCGGCCTGGCGATCGCCGTGCTCGTCGACGCCACCATCGTGCGCATGGTGCTCGTGCCGGCCACGATGGAACTGCTCGGCGACCGCAACTGGTGGATCCCCCGCTGGCTCGACCGCATCCTGCCGAACATCGACGTCGAAGGCCACGACGCCGACTTCTACGAGAACGACCCCCGCGACGACGAACTCACCCCCGTCTGACGTCACCTGAAACGCCTGGGGCCAGACCCCAGGCGTTTCAGGTGGTTACACCTACGCGGCGCTGTGTTCGCCGACGGGTGAGCGTGCCGGGCACGAACGCGTTGCACTCGGCGCACGTGGCTTCGGGGATGACGCCGACGCGCATCAGCACGCCGAATATCCGGCAGCCGATGCAATAGCCGAACACCGACTCGAGGCCGGCAGCGACGACCAGCATCCCGAGCAGGAGGTTGGCGCCAAGTACGGATCCGAAACCGAACCAGGCGATCGAGGCGCCGACGGTGACGACGGCGCCGATGCCCTGGGCGAACCGCTTCGGCGGGCCGGGTACGAGCCGTGGCTCGATACCCCGGCGCGTGAGGATCGGCGTGAGCACCCGGGTGACGAGCTGGCCGAGCGGGCTGAACCGCGGGCCGGCGAGCACACGGGCGACGAAGCCGTACGCGAGCGGCAGGACGAGCCACGTCTGCCCGAACAGCAGGGCGGTCGCGGCGATCACCACCACCCCGCCGGCGACCAGCCGCGCCGACACCTCGTTCACCGGGTTGGGGAAGCTGAACAGTCGAGACATGACCCCGTCAACGATACCCGACAAAGTTGGTCAACTTTCGGGGCTGCTGGGTCAGCCGCCCGAATCGGGGCGGCACGGCGGCGACTGCTTGACTGGCACGGTGACCGCCACCTCCGCTACCACCATCTCCGAATCGGTGCGCCTCGAGACCGAGGGCGACGTCGCCCTCGTCATCGTCGACAATCCACCCGTCAACGCACTCAGCTCGCACGTCCGCCAGGGCCTGCTCGACGGCATCAACCGCGCCGTCAGCGACGGGGCCAAGGCGATCGTCGTGATCTGCGACGGCCGCACCTTCATCGCCGGTGCCGACATCAGCGAATTCGGCAGCGCGATGAAGGGCGCCAGCCTGCAGCAGGTGCAGGCGGCAATGGAGGATGCCCCGGTTCCGGTGATCGCCGCGATCCACGGCACGGCGTTGGGTGGTGGCCTCGAGGTGGCCCTGTGCGCGCACTACCGGGTGGCGCTGTCGTCGGCGAAGTTCGGTCTGCCGGAGGTGAACCTCGGGCTCCTGCCCGGGGCCGGCGGTACGCAGCGGCTCCCTCGCCTCGTCGGCGTGCCGATGGCACTCGAGATGATGACGTCGGGTCGCCACATCAGCAGCGCCGAGGCGCTCGCCAACGGGCTGATCGACGAGGTCACCGACGCTGCCGACGTCGCCGGCCTCCGCGCCGCAGCCGTCGCGTTCGCCGAGCACGCCGTCGCCGAGCAGCTACCGCTGAAGAAGGTGCGCGATCGCGACGACAAGGTCGCCGCGGCGAAGGGCGACACCGAACTGTTCGCGAACTTCCGCCGGTCGATCGCCAAGAAGGCGCGCGGGTTCCTGGCGCCCGAGTACAACATCCAGTGCATCGAGGCGGCCGCCAACCTGCCGTTCGACGAGGGCATCAAGGTGGAGTCGAAGCGTTTCGTCGAACTGGTCACCGGGCCACAGTCGGCCGCCCAGCGGTACGCGTTCTTCGCCGAACGGGCGGCGAACAAGATCCCCGACATCGGCAAGGACACGCCGATCCTCGACATCGAGACGTGCGGCGTGCTCGGCGCCGGCACGATGGGCGGCGGCATCGCGATGAACTTCGCCAACGTCGGCATCCCGGTGACGATCGTCGAGCGCAACCAGGAGGCGCTCGACAAGGGACTCGCCGTCGTGCGCAAGAACTACGAACGCTCCGCCTCCCGCGGGTCGATCCCGGCCGAGGCCGTCGAGCAGCGGATGGCGCTGATCACCGGCTCGACCGACAAGGCCGATTTCGCCGACTGCGACATCGTGATCGAGGCCGTGTTCGAGGACATGGAGCTGAAGCAGTCGATCTTCAAGGAGCTCGACGAGATCTGCAAGCCCGGCGCGCTGCTCGCGTCGAACACGTCGGCGCTCGACGTGAACAAGATCGCCGCTGTCACGTCGCGCCCCGAGAGCGTGATCGGCATGCACTTCTTCTCCCCCGCCAACGTGATGAAGCTGCTCGAGAACGTGCGCGGCGACAAGTCGTCCGACACCGTCGTCGCCACCACGATGGCGGTCGGCAAGCGGATCGGCAAGATCCCCGTGATGGTCGGGGTGTGCCCCGGCTTCGTCGGCAACCGCATGCTGTTCTCGCGCGGTGCGGAGTCCGAACGGATGATCCTCGAAGGGGCCACCCCGGCGCAGGTCGACCGTGTGCTGTTCGACTTCGGCTTCCCGATGGGCCCGTTCGCGATGAGCGACCTCGCCGGCCTCGACATCGGCTGGAAGGAGGAGAAGTCGTCGAGTTCGACGATCCGCGAGGTGCTCTGCGAGAACGGCCGCCGCGGCCAGAAGAACGGCCGCGGCTACTACACGTACGACCCCGAGACCCGGGCGTCCACGCCCGACCCCGAGGTCGAGCAGCTGATCAAGGACTTCGCCGTCGGCAAGGGCATCGAGCAGCGCACGATCACCGACCAGGAGGTCCTCGAACGCTGTCTGTACCCGATGGTCAACGAGGGCGCGAAGATCCTCGACGAGGGCATCGCCATCCGGGGCAGCGACATCGACGTCGTGTGGGTCAACGGCTACGGCTGGCCCGTCTACCGCGGTGGCCCGATGTTCTGGGCCGACTCCATCGGCCTCGCCGAGATCGCCGAGAAGGTGCAGGCGTACGGCGAGTCGCTCGGCGGTCGCCACTGGGAGCTGTCACCGCTCCTGCACCGTCTCGCCGACGAGGGCGGAGCGCTCCACACGTTCACCAACTGATCCGGCTCAACCGACTGGCGCCGGACCGATCAGCGGGCGATGGCGACGGCGACCTCGGCGGCGACGCGGGCGTTGTTCTCGGCCAGCGCGAGATTGGCCGGGATGCTGCGTCCGTCGGTCGCCTCGGCGATGCGGCCCAGCACGAACGGCGTGATCGCCGCGCCGGTGATGCCGGCCGCGTCACAGTCGTGCAAGCGCCTGATCGAGCACTGCGCCCAACTCGTCGGGATCGAGTTCGTCGCCCTCCGGGATCGGCACGGCGAGCAGCACGCCCGACGACGGCCGCGTCGAGCGATGCGTGGACGCGGGCGACCTCGTCGGCCGACTCCACCCGGTGCGGCGCCGGCAGACCCGACGAGCGGGTGTAGAACGCCGGGAACCAGTCGTGCTGCCAGCCGAGCACCGGCACCCCGACCGTCTCGAGGTACTCGAGCGACCGGGCGAGGTCGAGAAAGGCCTTCGCCCCGGCACACACCGTGACGACGTGGTGGTGGGCGAACGCGTCGAGGTCGGCGGAGATGTCGCCGGTGAGATCCGAACCGCGATGGACGCCACCGATGCCGCCGGTGGCGAACACCGAGATGCCGGCCGCGGCGGCGATCGCGACCGAGGCCGACACGGTCGAGGCGCCGAACTCCCAGCGCTGGGCGATCGCCACCGGGATGTCGCGCTCGGCCATCTTGCGGGCCGGCCCGAGGATGCGGTCGTGCCTCGTCGTCGTCCAGCCCGACCCGCACCGTCCCGTCGAGCACGGCCGTGACGGCCGGGACCGCACCGCCGTCACGGATCGCCGCCGTGCAGCGCATCGAGCGCCTCGCGGTTGGCCGGCGACGGCAGGCCGAGGTTGGAGAAGATCGTCGACTCGAGCGCGACCACCGGCGCCGCCTCGGCGAGCGCGGTGGCGACCTCGTCGGAACAGGTCGGAGTGATCACGCTCGCAGTCTGCCATCACCGAGAATGTCCGCTCGGGGACAGTCCCCGGCGGACATTCTCATGTCGGGGTGAGCGTGAATCGGGTGACCGTCTCGACGTGCGGCGTGTTCGGGAACAGGTCGAGCACCTCGACCGATTCGGGCGCGTAGCCGCGCTGCGCCATCAACGTGACGTCGCGGGCGAGCGACACCGGGTCGCAGCTGACCAGCACGAACACCGGCGGCCGCCACCGCGGTCAGCACGTCGGCGCCGGGCTTGCCGAGTCCGGAGCGCGCCGGGTCGGCCACGACGACGTCGACGGGTCGGCCGGGATCGGCCCGCCAGCGACCCACCTCCGCCTTCACGATCGTCGCCGAGCGGTCGGCCAGGTTGTGCTTGCGCGTCGAAGCAGGCCGACTTCGACGATTCGATGACCGTGACGTGGCCGGCGGTCGCCATCGCCGTGGCGGCGAACAGGCCGACACCGCCGTAGGCATCGACGGCGTGGCGCGGCGGTGGCCAGCTCGGGCGCGGCCCGCCCGACGGCGTCGACGAGCAGCTCGGCGCCCTGCGCCCCGGATTGGAAGAACGAGCCCGCCGACACCCGCAGGTCGACGCCGGCGATCCGTTCGGTCAACCAGGCCCGCTCGCCGATGTGCACCGTCGGTCGGCACGCCACGGACGCCCTTGTGATGCTCCCTCGACCAGATGGCCGTGATCTGGCCGGTGGCGACGCTCGTCCGCAGCGTGATCTCGGCGCCCTCGTCGAGCTCGATCTGGCGCAGCAGACGGGACAGCGACGATTCGGCGATCGGACAGCTCGTTGATCGGCACGACCCGGTCGCTGCGCTCCTCGCGGTAGCCGAGCGTGCCGTCGGGCCCGCCGACGACCCGGATGGTGGTGCGATAGCCGAACGGGTCGACCGCACCGCCGACCCGCACGAGATCGTCGACGACCGCAGCGTCGAGGCGGCCGATCCGCCGCAGCGACTCGCGGACGATCTCGACCTTCGCCCCGAGCTGCGCCGTCGGTTCGAGGTGCATCCAGCCGCATCCGCCGCAACCCGCACGGCGATGCGCGCACACCGGTGCACCTGACGGTCGGCCGACGGCTCGAGGACCGGCGTGACCCGCGACCGCGGACGAAGTCCTTCTTCGCCTCGACGACGTCGACCTCGACCAGCTCGCCGGGCAACGCTCCGGTGACGAACACCACACGACCGTCGTCGGCCCGCCCCATCGCGTCGCCGCCCGCCACGAGTCGGTCGGTGCGCACGGTCAACTGCATCGGCGCAGCGTATGGCCAGTCGGCGGCGGCGACAGTCGGGCGCGACCGGCCGTGGCAGAGTGGAGCCGATGAGCGAGCAGTGGTACTTCGATCTCCGACCGCGGTGTCGCCGTCCCGGCCGCGCAACGCGGGCCCGGTGACGACATGCTCGGCCCGTACGCCATCCCGCGCCGAAGCCGAGAACTGGAGGAGCACGGTCGAGCACCGCAACGACACGTGGGACGACGCCGACGAGGCCTGGAACGACGCGACAGCGAGCACGGACAAGGCCGATGACACGTGAGCCGTGAGCGATAGGTTGCCGCACCGATGAGCAGACCGATCCAGATCGTCCCGTCGGTGCTGCCGGCCGACTTCTCCCGCCTCGGCGAGGAGGTCGCCGCGCTGGAGGCCGCCGGCGTCGACCTCATCCAGTGGGACGTGATGGACGGGCAGTTCGTGCCCAACCTCACGTTCGGACCGGACGTGATCGCCTCCGCCCGCCCGCACACGACGTTGCCGTTCGAGGCCCACCTCATGGTGTACACGCCCGACGCGATGGCCAAGCAGTACATCGACGCCGGCTGCTCCCGCCTGATCGTGCACGCCGAGGCCTGCCCCCACCTGCACCGCACGCTCGGCAACATCAACGACCTCGGTGCATCGGCGGCGGTCGCCCTGAATCCCGCCACGCCGGCATCGGCGATCGAGCACGTGCTCGACCTCGTCGACCTGGTGCTCGTGATGACCGTGAACCCCGGCTTCGGCGGCCAGGCGTACATCTCGACGATGGAGCCGAAGATCACCGAGGTGCGACGGATGATCGACGACGCCGGCTACGCCGACACGGTCGACGTGGAGGTCGACGGCGGGATCGGACCGTCGACGATCGCCGGCGCCGCCGCGGCCGGTGCCAACGTGCTCATCGCCGGCAGCGCGCTGTTCCGCGACCCGCTCGGGCTGGAACACGCCGTCAAGGATCTCCGCGCCCGTGCCGAAGCGGCGCGCCCGCCGGGCTGACGAGCGTCACACCCCTTCCGTACGATCGGACACGTGACGCTCTCCACCTCGGCCGTCCGGCCCGCCGACGCGCTCGCCGAGCTGGCGCGAGCGATCGGTGCGGCCAAGGGGTCCGATCGGCTGGCGCCCGTCACGGTCGTCGTTCCCACCAACACGTGCGGCGTGATGGCTCGCCGCGCGCTCGGCCGCACGGGCGGCGTCGTCGGCGTCGACATGGTCACGCTGAACCGGCTGGCCGAGCTGATCGCCGGCCCGACGCTCGCCGCGTCGGGACGTTCACCGATGTCGTCGTCGCTGGTCGAACTCGCCGTCGCCCGGGTCCTCGACGACGCAGCCCGGTTCGTTCCGCGACGTCGCCGGCCACCCGACCACCGTCGTCGCGCTCCGGCGGGTGCACGACGAGCTCCGCCTCGTCGGTCCTGACGCCGCCGTTCGGCTCGCCTCGTCGTCCCGGCGGGCACAGGAAGTAGTCCGGATCAGCCGAGCGGTCACGGCCCGCCTGGAGGACGAGCTGGTACGACGAGGCCGACCTGTTCACCGAGGCGACACGACTCGTCAGCGCCGGTGGCGTGGCCTACCGCGGCTCACGTCGTCGTGCACCTCCCCGTCGACCTCGGCGGCCTCGCGCTCGAGTTCGTGGAGGCGCTCGCCGAGCGCATCGATGTCCACCTCCTCGCAACACGATCCCGCCTTGCTGGATCCGGCGCTCGCTCGACATCGGGTCCAGCGTCGACCCGGCTCGCGTCGGCCGAGCGGCGAGGTCACGATCGTCTCGACGACCGACGCCGACGACGAGGTCCGCCACGCCGTGCGCGCCGTGTTCGACGCCGCCCGCCGCGGTGTCCCGTTCGAGCGGATCGGGGTGCTCTGGCCGACGCAGCGACCGTATGCCCGGCTGGTCGAGCACCATCTGGACGCCGCCGGCATCCTCTGGAACGGGCGCCCCGGCACGTTGCTCGGCGAGCGGCTCGCTCCCGCGCCTCGTGCTCGATCTGCTCGACATCGACCGGCGCGGCCTGCGCCGGCAGGGCCTGTTCGCACTGCTCGCCGACGTGCCGCCCGCGACGCGTCGGGGGCGTTCTAGCCGACCGCGGCGTGGGAACGCGCCAGCCGTCAGGCCGGGGTGGCCCGTGACGACGACTGGGGCGTCCGGCTCGGCCCGCTCGTGGGGAGCGAACGGTGGGGTGACATCCGCCGACTCGCTCCTCACGTTCGTCACCGAACTCCGTACCGCGCTCGGCCACCCGGGACGCACCCGCCGCTGGAGCGAGTGGGCCGCACTGGTGCGTCGAACAGACTCGAGCGCTGGGTCGGCAGCACGCGCCTCGAACGTCTGCCCGAGGCCGAGTACCGGGCCTGCGAAGCACTCACGTCGGCGCTCGACCGGCTGCGCCACCTCGACCCGGTCGGCGAGCCGGTCACCCGGCATCGATTCCGGTCGGCGCTGGAGAGCGAACTCGATGCGATGCCCGGTCGCGTCGGGCGGGTCGGCGACGGTGTCACCGTCGGCGGCGCTGGCCGGCGCGGTCGGTCTCGACATCGACGTGGCGATCGTGCTCGGCGCGGCGGAGGGCACGCTGCCACCACGACCGACGAGCGACCCGCTGCTCACCGACGCCGAACGCGCCGACGCCGGACTGCCCACGTCCGACGCCCACACGCTGCGGATGCATCGCGCCCTCGCTGGCGCTCGGCGACACGTCCGACCTCACGTTCACGGTGCCTCGCGGCGACCTGCGATCGACCGCGCACCTCGAGCCGTCCCGCTGGCTCGACCACTGCGCATGGCGCACCGACGACGATCACCGTCGACTCGCACACCGCCGGGCTCGCCGTCACCGAGTTCCCGGTCAGCCCGAGCGAGCACCGTCTGCGCGCCCGCTCCACCCACGTCCGCGCCGGCGGCGACCTCGCCACTGCCGCCGATGTCGCCGGCGATCGGGTCCTCAGCGGGCGATCACGCTGACACGCCGCCCGGCGCGAGCGACGGGCTCACCGTGTTCGACGGCGACCTGTCGTCGGTCGACGGTGCCACGGATCGACGGCGTCATCTCACCGTCGCAACTCGAAGCGTGGGCCGCCTGTCCGCACGCCTACTTCGTGCACTACCTCCTGCGCGTGACACCGATCGAGGAGCCGGCCGACCAGATCAGCATCACGGCGAGCGACATCGGCACCACCCAGCACCGGGCGCTCGACCAGTTCCACCGGGCGGTCATCGCCGGCGAGCTGCCGCAGCCGACCGACCACGGGTGGACCGACGAGCACCGCGCCGCGCTGATGTCGATGTTCGACGACGAGTGCGCCCGCGCCCAGCGGCGGGGCCGAACGGGGCGATCCGCGTACTGGTCCGACGAACGAGAACGGATGCGGGCCGACCTGCTCGAGCTGGCTCGACGCGACAGCGACTGAATCGATCGCGACGCGGCAGCACCGTGCTGGCGTCCGAGCAGCGGTTCGGCGCCGATTCCCCGACGGCCGGCCCGTCGAGTCTGTCGCTCGCGCGACGGTCGGACGATCGGCCTGCGCGGCACCGTCGACCGCATCGACCGGACCGCCGATGGGACGATCGTCGTCACCGACCACAAGTCCGGCGCGGCGGACAAGTACAAGGACCTGACGGCCGACGACCCCACGCTGGACGCCACGGTGTTCCAACTGCCGGCCTATGCCGCGGCCGCCACCACGTTCGTCGGCGACCACGGTGCGCCGGTCCGCGCCGAATACGGCCTGATGGGCAAGGGCGACTACCAACGGTACGGCTACACCGTCACCCCGCGGTCGCCGATCTCGTCGCCCACGGTCTGCAACACGTCGTCGACGGCATCGAGACCGGGTGCTTCCCGCACGTGCCGGAGCGGCCGGGATGGCGCATGTACGCGGCCTGTCTCTACTGCGACCCCGACGAGCTCGGCACGGCCGAACGCTGGGCCGAGTGGCTCCGCAAGCGGCACGACCCGCGGCTCGCCCGCTGGTTCGGCGACCCGGCGACAGCGACGTCGACGACGACGGACGACACGGCGGACAGCGATGGCTGAGCAACTCGGGTTCGACCTCACCGCGGACGACACTGCCGGCGACGACATCGAGGATCGCCTGCGGCTCTGCCGCCCGACGAGGCGGCCGTGCCCGCATCCGGAACGACCTCGATGCGACGTTGTTCGTCGAGGCCGGCGCAGGTGCGGGCAAGACCAGCTCGCTCGTCGACCGCATCGTCAACCTCGTCGACGACGGGGTCGACATCACCGGCGTCGCGGCGATCACGTTCACCGAGAAGGCGGCCGCCGAACTCCGCACGCGGGTCCGCAGCGCAGCTGGCGGCACGCAGCGACCGAGCGGGCGCGCCGCCGCGCTCGAGCGCCTCGACCACGCACCGATCGGCACGCTCCACGCGTTCGCCCGCCGGGTGCTGTTCGACTTCCCCATCGAAGCCGGGCCTCCCGCCGGGCTTCACGGTGCTCGACGAACTCGAGAGCGGCCTGGCGTTCGAGGAGCAGTGGGACGACCTGCTCGACCGTCTGCTCGACGATCCGGAACCCGCCGGCGGGCTCGATCGACGGCGGCCGCGCGTTCGTCGAGCTGTGCGAGTTCGACCGCTTCGGCGTGCGAACCGGCGTGCGCCGCATCGCCGAGGACTTCCGTGCCAACTGGGACCTCGTCGACGACCGCGTCGCGCTCGACGATCCCGGACCGCTGCGTGATCGACACCGACCGCGCTGCTCGCCCTGGCCGACGAGATCACCGCCACCGACGTTCCACCCGGCGACCGCCAGGAGGACACGGTCGCCCAGGCGGCCTCCTGCGCCGCGACGGTCCGCAACGCCGACCAGCCTGCCGCGTCACGCTCGAGAGCGATCCTGGCCGCGCACGACGTCGTTCGCCGGCAAGAAGGCGATGCCGGGCAACAAGGCGAACTGGAAGAAGCACCTCGGCGCTCGGCGAGGCCGCGCTCGAGGACCTGCGCGGCGCTCGAGTTCGAGTTCGGCGACGAGTTGCAGCGGCTGCTCGACGGCGTCCGCCATCAGCGCCGCATGCTGCTCGGCGCGATCATCGGCCGGTTCGTGCTCGACGGCGCCCACGAGCGAGCGCAGTCGCCGGGCGGCTCGAGTTCCACGACCTGCTCGTGCTCGCCCGGCGTCTCGTCGCGCAGCGCGCGCGACATCCGCCACCTCCTCCACGCCCGCTACCCGCGGATCCTGCTCGACGAGTTCCAGGACACCGACCCGATCCAGCTCGAGATCGCCGTCCGGCTCACGGCGCGCCCCGACGATCCCGGCCCAGGACACCGATTGGCGGCAGCTCGTGCCGGTGCCCGGCCGCCTGTTCATCGTCGGCGACCCGAAACAGTCGATCTACCGGTTCCGCCGCGCCGACATCGCCCAGTACCTGCGTGCCGCCGACCAGGTCGGCGCCGACCAGGTCGACGCTCACCGCCAACTTCCGCTCCACCGCCGCCGTCATCGACTTCGTCAACGACGTGTTCGGTCGGTCTGATCACCTACCAACCCGACGCGCAGCCGGCGTTCGGTGCGCTCGACGCCTGTCGCCGCGCCGACCTGCTCGGCCACGGCACGGTCACCGTGCTCGGAGTCGGAGATCGTCGACGTCTCGCTGCTCGACGAGGACGAAGCGCGACTCGGCGACCCGGAGATGGGCGCCGCCGACGCGCTGCGCCTCGATCGAGGCGCGCGACGTCGTCGCCACGATCACCACCGCGCTCGCCGACGGCTGGCCGGTGTTCGACGAGGACGCTCGGCGCGGCTCCGGCCGTGCGTCCCGGGCGACATCTGCGTGCTGCTCCCGACCCGGATCTCCCTGCCGGCGCTCGAAGCAGAGTTCCGCGACGCCGCCCTGCCGTACCGGGCCGAGAACTCATCGGTCGTCTACGCCTCGTCCGAGATGCGCGCCGCTGCTGCTCGCGCTGCGGGCCGCCGACGACCCCACCGACAGCCTCGCGCTCGTCGCGTCGTTGCGCTCGCCGCTCTACGGCTGCAGCGACGTCGAACTCTGGGAATGGGCCGACGGCGGGCGGTACGTGGGGGCTGTGGGCACCGCCGCCCGACGGGCTCGCGGATCACATCCGGTCGCCGACGCCATCGCCCACGTGCGCTCCATCGCCGAGCGATCGGGGCTCGTGTCGCCCGCCGATCTGCTCGCCGCCGTCGCCGACGAGCGGCGCGTGTTCGACCTCGCGCTCGCCGGCGGCGACGCCCGCGACGTGTGGCGCCGGCTGCGGTACGTCATCGAGCAGGCGCGGGCGTGGGCCGATGCCGGTGGCCACGGGCTGCGGCGCTACCTGCACTGGGCGGCGCTGCAGGCGTCGGAGAGCCGGGTCGCCGACACGATCCTTCCCGAACACGACCACGACGCCGTCCGCGTGATGACCGTGCACGCCGCCAAGGGCCTCGAGTTCCCGATCACGATCGTGGCCGGGCTGACCACCAAGCCGCGGCGCAGCCAGACCGCCGGTGTCGTGTGGGTCGACGACACCTGGATGCTCGCCGGCAAGGGCGACGACGGCGTGTTCGTCGACCATCTGCCGATCGACGAACAGATGAGCGACGCCGAGCGACGCCGCCTGCTCTACGTGGCCTGCACGCGGGCGGTCGACCATCTCGTGGTGTCGCTGCTACCGGCCGCCGCCGGCGAAGAGCAACCCCGACGGTGCCGACCAGGGCAAGCTGACGTCGGCCGAGCTGCTCTGGCACGGCGGTGCCGCCGGACCCGACCTCCGGGGCCCGGCTCGGCGACGTTCGAGCGTCAGCCCGGTCGATCGGCCGACGGCGACGCCGCTCGAACTCGACTGGAGCGATCCGGAGGGCTGGGCCGAGGAACGCCGCCGCGTCCTCGCCGCGGCGTCCCGGCGGTCGGCGATCGCGGCGACACGGCTCGCGGCCGAACTGCATCCGCACGAGCGACCGGTCGGCCCCACCGACGACGCCGGGCTCGACAAGCAGCCGGTCAACATCGAGCTGCCGCCGTGGCAACGCGGACGGTACGGCACGAGCATCGGCCGCGCCGTCCACGGGGTGCTCCAGTTCTGCGATCTCGGCGACGGTCACGACATCGACACGCTCGCCCGGTCGCAGTGCGCGGCCGAGGGCGTCATCGGTCTCGAAGACCGGGTCGCCGCCCTGGCACGCAGCGCGCTCGCGCACGCCGATCGTCCGCAGTGTGGTCGACGGGCTCGAGCACTGGCGCGAGCTGTTCGTGGCGGCGCACCGTCGGCGATCGCGTGCTCGAGGGATACGTCGATCTCCTGGTGCGGACACCCGACGGCCTGGTCATCGTCGACTACAAGACCGACCAGTGGTCGGGCCCGTCGCAGACCGCCGAGCGCCTCGAGCGCTACCGGCTCCAGCTCGCCGCGTACGGGGCGGCGCTCGAGTCGGCGCTCGGCGAGCCGATCGCCGGCGGCATCCTCGTGCGGTGCGTCGCCGACGGTGCCGCCGATCAGATCGCCGTCGAACGGTGGGCCGATGCGGTGCGGCGAGGTCCGTCAGCTCGTCAGCTGATCCTCGTCGGCAGGGCGGTGGCGGCGGATCCGCACCGCACGGTGATCCGGCACCGGCGTCACCGCCGCGCGGCCGAGTTGGAACACGCCCTTGCCGGCGAGCACGATCGACCATCCGCAGGAGCACGAGGACGACCAGCGCGGCGAAGGCGATCGCGGTCGGCACGGCGATCGTGGCGAGGACCACGCGCCGATCGTCGAACAGCAGGCTCATCACGCCCGAATCGACGTCGGTGCCGTCGACCATCAAGCGTCCGCACCGGGTCGTCGACGGTGGGGCAGTCGACGGCAACTGTCGTCGACACCGACCACGTCGTTGCCGCCGAAGTCGGGCTCGGGCGGTCGCACCGATCGACGACAGCGCGCCGTACTCCGGGTCGAATCCGGCACCGACGAGGTACTGCTCGCCGACGTCGAGGAATCGATAGTCGTCGCCGAACCGGACGTCGATCAGTCCGTCGATCGCCCAGTCGCTGCGTCGACCCGGCCCGCAACTGGTCGATCTCGAATCGGACCACCTGGGCGATGTCGTCCTTGCCGATCACCGTGCCGACGAACGCGAGCGCGGCCACGTCGGGTTCGGGGCAGCCGTCGGGGATCACGACCAGGCGCGTCGGCCCGTCGACCGTGCCGGTGCCCGGCACGGTCGGGGGCGGTGGCGGCGCCGGGGTGCCGCCTTCGTCGGGTGGTGTCGCCGAGTGCCGTGACGTCAGGCGGCGGACGGTGGCCGACAGCGTTCCGCCGCCGTGCCGAGCCAGATGACGGCGAGCGCCCCGATGCAGGGGGCCAGCCATCGTCGAGTCACACACGCGAGGCTAACGAACACGACCGCCGACGCCGGCTGCACCCTCAGGCGGGTTCGAGCCTGGCGAGGGTCAGCGACCCCGGAAAGCGGGCGTCCGCTTCTCCACGAACGCCATGCACCGCCTCGGCCGTGTCCTTCGTCGCCGAAGTTCACGGTCTGCGAGAGCCCTTCGTCGTCGAGGGCCTCCTCGAGGGTCACGTTGAACGAGTTGTTCAGCAGTCGCTTCGTCATCGCCAGCGCGATCGGCGGCCCAGCCGCGAGCCGGCCGGCCCAATCGGCGACGAACGCGTCGAGTTCGGCGTCGGGCAGGACCCGATTGACGAGTCCCATGTCGCTCGGCCTCGCTCGGCGTCGATGATGTCGGCGAGCAGCGCCAGCTCCTTGGCCCGGTGCATGCCCACGACGCGCGGCAGGATCCACGAGCCACCGAAGTCGATGCTGAGCCCGCGCCGGGCGAAGATCTCCGAGAAGCGGGCTGTCTCGCCGGCGACGACGAGGTCGCACACCAGCGCGAGGTTGGCACCGGCGCCGACGGCCACGCCGCGAACCTTGGCGACCGTCGGCTGCGGCAGCCGATGCAAGCGCCAGGCAGATGTCGCCGACGTGGCGCATCGCGGCGAGCGAGTGCTGCCCCGGTCCGGCGTCGCCCTCGCCGCGGCGGGCGCCATGTCGCCGACGTCGGCTCCGCTGCAGAACTCGCCGCCGGCGCCGGTGATGACGACCGCCCGGTCGGTCGGCGCTGCCGGCGATCGCGCGGATCTCGGCGAGGAACTCGTCCCACATCGTGCCGTTGATCGCGTTCTTGCGCTCGGGCCGCCGGAGCGTGATCGTGACGACCCCGTCGAGACGTTCGACGGTGATCGTTTCCAGTTCTCGGGTTTCAGCGGTCATGCGCGCGACGATACTGACGACCGTGGGATTCAACCCGTACCGGAAGTTCCGGGCACGTCCGGCCGACTACGCACTCGTGGTGGGGGCGCTGGTCGGCGGTCGCCTGGTCGTCTGGTGATCTGGGCGTTGCGGCGGCTGACGCTCAGAACGCTGCTTCGATCACGTCGACGTCGGACGCCGGTGATCGCCACCACATCGAAGCGGATCTCCGCGGCGTGGACGTCGTTGGCCCGCAGCCATTCGACCGCCAGCCGCCGGATCCGGCGTTGCTTCGGCCCGCCGACCGCCAGCAGCGGCTGCGCCGTAGTCGGTCGGTGCGCCGGGTCTTCACCTCGCTGAACACGTAGAGGCCCGTGCGGCGAACGACGAGATCGAGTCTCACCGGTCGGCGATCGCCAGTTCCGGGCGACGATCTCGAAGCCCCGACGTTCGTACTCGGTCGCCGCGACGCGTCTCGCCCCACGAGCCACGCGGCGATGTTCGATCGATCTGCGGCCATGGCGCGACCTCCGTCCCTGGACTCCGTGGGATTGGCTGGAGGGGCTCGATTGCGGCCCGAGAGCGGCGATCGCGTCGCCGCGAGCGCTCAGAAGTCGCGCTTCTCGCGGATCTTGGCAGCCTTGCCCTTGCGATCGCGCAGGTAGTACAGCTTGGCGCGACGCACGTCGCCCCGCTTGACCACTTCGATCTTCTGCACGGTCGGGGTGTGCAGCGGGAACGTGCGCTCGACGCCCACGCCGTAGCTGAGCTTGCGGACCGTGTAGGTCTCCTGCAGGCCGCCACCCTGACGACCGATCACGTCACCCTGGAACACCTGGATGCGCTCCTTGCCGCCCTCGACGACGCGGACGTGCACCTTGAGCTCGTCGCCGGCCTGGAAGTCGGGGAGGTCGCTGCGCAGCGAATCGTTGTCGATGAGGTCGGTGGATTTCATGGCGTGACTACCTGTCTGGAACGTGACGCTGTCGGGAACGTGTCGATCACGAACACGACGGCGCCGATGGGGCCTGTCAATGATACGGGACCGCGGGGAACTCTTCCAACAGGCGTCGGTCGGTGTCGGTCAATCCGCCGGCGGCCTCGATCAGGTCCGGTCGGTCACGAAGTGTCCGATGCAGCCGTTGGGCATGACGCCAGCGGGCGATCAGCCCGTGGTCTCCGCTGCGCAGGATGTCGGGCACCGTCCAGCCGCGGAACTCCGCCGGGCCGGGTGAACTGCGGCTCCTCGAGCAGGCCGTCGGCGCCGAAGCTCTCGGTCACCGGGCTGGCCGCGTTGCCCATCGCTCCGTCGCGCAGCCGAGTGACGGCCTCGATCACGAGGCACGCGGCGACCTCTCCCCCGCTCAGCACCACGTCGCCGACGCTGATCTCGCCGTCGCTCAGATGAGCACGGACCCGATGGTCGATCCCCTCGTAACGGCCGCACAGCAGGCTGAACCCGTCGAGCCCGGCCAACTCGTCGGCGAACCGCTGATCGAACCGCCGCCCGCCGGGGCCGAGCAGGAACAGCGGGCGCGGCGGATCGCGCCGCTTCGACCGCGTCGAAGATCGGTTCGGGCTTCATGACCATGCCCGCACCTCCGCCGAACGGCGCGTCGTCGACGGTCCGGTGGACGTCGGTCGTGTGGTCGCGGATGTCGTGGCATCGCAGATCGAGCAGGCCGGAACCGTCGGGCCTTGCCCAGCAGGCTCTCGTTGCAGAACGTGTCGACGAGGTCGGGGAACAGGGCGAACACGTCGATCCTCATCGCCCGCTCCCGTCAGTCCAGGTCGAACAGGCCGTCGGGCACGTCGACGGTGATGACGCCGTCGCGATTCGACACGACGAACACGGTGGGCACGAGCGCGCCCGACTCCAGTTCGAGGATGTCGGACGCGGGGTTGGCGATCACGGCGACGCAGCGACCACGGTCCGTGCCGTCGACCTCGACGACGTCCGACCCGATGAGCTCGTGCACCCAGAGCGCGTCGGGGTCGTCGATCGGGCGGCGCGTACAGCGCCACGTTGGCGAACCGCTCGGCGGCGGTGCGATCGGGGATCTCGGCGAACTTCACGACGCGCCGGCCGTTCGACGCGACCCGTGCCGACTCGACGGTCAGCTCACGGTCGACGGTGCGCACGTGCGGCGCCCGGGCGCGACCCGAGCGGGATTGTCGGAGAGCAGTTGGACGAACACCTCGCCGCGCAATCCGTGCGCCCGGCGGATGTGTCCGATCTCGAGGTGCCCGTCAGGGATCGAGGAGGCGGACGTGGCGGCGTGTCGGGCATGGCGCCGGCGCGGGTGATCGAGCGACGAGCGCTCAGTCGTCGAGGAACTCGATGTCGATCTCGACATCGTCCTTCGCCGCGGCGGCACGGGCCACGGTGCGGATGCTCGCCGCGGTGCGGCCACGACGACCGATCACCCGACCGAGATCGCCTTCGCCGACGCGGACGTTGAGCGTGAGGCGGCGACCGGAGTCGTCGGTCTCGACGGTGACGGCGTCGGGATCGTCGACGATCGACTTGACGATGTGCGTCAGCACGGCCACCGCGGTGGGTGCGCCGGCATCGGACTCGGTCGACTCGTGCTCGACCGTGTCGGTGTCGCTCACTTCGAGGCCTTGGCGGCCTCGAACTGGTCGATGGCGCCGGAGATCTCGAGCAGCTTGCGGACGCGCTCGGTCGGCTGGGCGCCGTCGCCGAGCCACTTCACGGCCTTGTCGTTGTCGACCGTGAGGGCCGACGGATTCTGACGCGGGTCGTAGTGCCCGAGAATCTCGATGAAGCGGCCGTCGCGGGGTGAACGCGAGTCCGCCACAACGATGCGATATTGCGGCTGCTTCTTCTTGCCGACACGTGTGAGTCGCAGCTTGACTGCCATGAAATCGTCACTCCTGGTTGCAAATGAGAACGTTGCAAGGCTAGCGGGAGTGGACCCGAACCCCTCCCGTGCGGGGCAGGCCGCCCCGTAGGCTCTCGGCGTGCCGCCAGAGCCACGCCGGATCGTCGGACCGGTCCAACACTACGCGTGGGGCGACCCGACGTTCATCCCCACGTTGCAGGGGCGCGAACCCGACGGTCGGCCGTGCGCCGAATGGTGGCTCGGCACCCACCCGAACGGCCCGGCGCGCTTCGCCGACGGCACCGAACTGCGCTCGGTCACCGGCGATCTGCCGTACCTGCTCAAGGTGCTCGCCGCGGCCGAACCCCTCTCGCTGCAGGCCCATCCCACCGCCGACCAGGCCGTCGACGGGCATCGCCGAGGCGTGTACCCGGACGCCAGCGCCAAGCCCGAACTGCTGTGCGCGCTCACCCGGTTCGAGGCGTTGTGCGGCATGCGGCCGGTCGAGGCGACCATCGCCCTCCTGCGACGAACTCGGTGCGACGGCGACCGCCGACCTGGTCGAGCGCGACGGGCCCGGCGCGGTGCTGCGGGCGCTGTACCGGGGCGACGTCGCTCCGGCGGAGGTGGTCGAGGCGTGCGGCGGGAGCGAACGCCCCGAAGCGGTGTGGGTGAACCGATTGCACGATCGCTATCCGAACGACGCCAGCGTCGCCGCCACGATCCTGCTCAACCACGTGGTCCTCGCACCCGGTGAGGCGATCCACCTCACGGCCGGGAACCTCCACGCCTACCTGCACGGCGCCGGCATCGAGCTGATGGGGGCGAGCGACAACGTCGTGCGCGGTGGCCTGACCGTCAAGCCGGTCGACGTCGACGAATTGCTGCGCGTCGTCGACCCGACGCCCGCTGCCGCAGCCGATCATGGTCGACGCCGCGGCGACCGGCCGCTACCCGCTCCCCGAAGCCGGCTGCACGCTGGTCAGGCTCGACGTCGGCGACCGCGCACACCTCGACGGGCGACGAGCTCGCCGTCGGCCTCGACGGCACGGCCTGGTACGTCCCCGCCGGCGCCACCCTCACCCCCACCGCCCCGACCTACATCGTCGTCCCGGACTGACCGAATCCCCGTTTGCGTCGAGATTTCCGAGCGCCCGGGCGCTCGGAAATCCTGACGCAAACGAGGAATCGGGCGACGGCAGGTCAGGCGTTGCGGCGGATCTCGACGATCTTCTCCGACGCGTGGTTGGCGTCGGCGCCCTGATCGTCGAGGAGCTTGGCCCGATCCTTCTCGGCCTCGCGGGCGGCCTTCGCCAGGTCGGCGCGGGCGAGAGCCGCCTCGACGCCGTGTTCGTTCATGAACTCGGCCCACTCGACGAGCTGCTCGACCATCTCGGCCTCCGGGCACCACGGCGACGTTCTGGCCCTTGATGAACAGGTGGCCGCGCTTGTTGCCGGCGGCGATGCCGAGGTCGGCGTCGCGCGCTTCGCCGGGGCCGTTGACGACGCAGCCCATCACGGCGATCTGCAACGGGATCTCCCGGTCGGCGAACGCCTCCATCGCCTGGTTGGCGACGGCGATCACGTCGACCTCGGCGCGGCCGCACGACGGGCAGGCGATCAGATCGACGTTCTTGCGCTCCCGCAGGCCGAGCGCCTCGAGCAACTGGCGGCCGGCGCGCGCCTCCTCGACCGGGTCGGCGGTGAGCGAGTAGCGGATCGTGTCGCCGATGCCCTCGAGCAGCAACGTGGCGATGCCGGCCGTGGCCTTGACGAGGCCCGCCGGCGGCGGCCCGGCCTCGGTGACACCGAGGTGCAGCGGATGGTCGGTGACCTCCGAGAGCTGGCGGTACGCCTCGACCATCAACGGCACGCTCGACGCCTTCACCGAGATCTTGATCTGGTCGAAGCCGACCTCGTCGAAGTAGGCGATCTCGCTGCTGCGCCGACTCGACCATCGCCTCGGGCGTCGCGCCGCCGTACTTCTCGTAGAGCGACGGGATCGAGCGACCCGGCGTTCACCCCGATGCGGATCGGCAGACCCCGGTCGCGCGCCTCGGCGGCGACGGTCTTGATGTGCTCGGGCCGGCGGATGTTGCCGGGATTGAGACGCAGGCCGTGCACGCCGGCCTCCATCGCGGCCATCGCCATCTTGTACTGGTGGTGGATGTCGGCGATGATCGGCACCGGCGACCGGGGCACGATCTGCGCCAGCCCCTCGGCCGCCTCGATCTCGTTGCACGTGCACCGCACGATGTCGGCGCCGGCGGCGGCCAGCGCGTAGATCTGCTGGAGCGTGCCCTCGACGTCGGCCGTCTTGGTGATCGTCATCGACTGGACGGTGATCGGCGCGTCGCCGCCGACCTTCACGTCGCCGACCGAGATCTGCTTGGTGACCTTGCGGGTGACGAGCGAACTCGAGACGTCCATGCCGACCGTCTAGCCGATCGGCTGGGTGATGTCGAGGTACAGCCCCGTGAACATCAGCATCGCCAGCACGGTGATGACACCCATCGCGAACGGCATCAGCCGCTCGACGTCGGCGAAGTAGCGCTGCTTGGTGTGCCGGCGCCGCTCCTGGATGCGCTCGTACACCGCGATCGCCGCGTGGCCACCGTCGAGCGGCAGCAGCGGCATCATGTTGAACACGCCGACGAACACGTTGAGCACGGCGAGCATGTAGAGCACGCCCATCAGCCCACCGGACTCGCCGACGTCGTCGGACACCGTCGCCACGCCGTACAACGTGGTCGGGCGGGTTTCGAGATCGTCGTTGGTGCCCGAGAGGTGGCCGACGATGTTGACCGGGTTGAGCACCTTCACGATGCCCTGCGTCGACTCCCACGAGACGGGCAGGATGTCGGTGACCGAGTTCACGCCGGCCGAGGCCGACGCTGTGGTCCTGGTAGTGCGGCGGGCTGTAACTGCGCACGCCGAGCAGCGCCGTGCCGAACAGTTCGTCGTCGGACGGCACCGACGTGTTCGAGCCGAGCCCGACCGGGATCGTGACGGTCTCGCCGTCGCGGATCACGACGACCGGCACCACGGTCGCCCGGGTCGTAGGTCCGCACCGCTTCGCCGAGTTCGTCGGGCGACGTGACCGCGACACCGTCGATCGACACGATCTCGGTCGCCGTCGCGGATGCCGGCGTTCTGCGCCGGCAGGCTCGGCGCTCGGCGGCCGCCACGATCACCTCGGGCTCGTCCTGCGCCGTGAGCTCGCCCTGCGTCGAGTACACGACGAACAGCAGCACGATGGCGATCAGGATGTGCATGATCGAGCCGGCCGAGATCACGAGCAGCCGCCTGCGGGAAGGTCGCCTGACGATAGGTGCGGGCCTTCGTCGGCCGGGTCGACCTCGTCCATCCGGTTCATCCCGATGATCCGCACGAACGCGCCGAGCGGCAACGCACGCACGCCGTACTCGGTCTCGCCGCGCCGGAAGCTCCACAGGCGGGGACCGAAGAACAGGAAGAACTGGGTGACCTTCATGCCCGGTCCACCGGGCGGTCATGTAGTGGCCGAGTTCGTGGAGGAAGATCGAGATGACGACACCGACGACGAACACGAAGATCCAGATGTTGACCGTGGCGAGCCAGACGAACAAGCGCGACGATCGCGGCCATGGCGAGGAAGCCCTGCCAGCCGCCGGCGACCTCGTCCTCGGCGTGCTCGGTGACGGCGCCGCCGGCCATGATCTCGCTCTTGGCCCGGTCGAGCCGCGACGGCGGGGCGAACGCGGGCGCGTCGGCGTCGGTCGTGCCGTGCTTGTCGAGTGGGGTCAGTTGGTCGGTCATCGTGCTCCCTGCCGAAGCAGTTCGGTTGCGATCCGCCGAGCGGTGTGATCGGCCTCGATCACGTCGTCGACGGATGTGGGGATCAGCACCATCATGGCGCTCCATCACCCCAACGCACACGTCAGGGATCTCATTCCATGGTAAGTATCCGGCGAGAAACGCGTCAACTGCCACCTCGTTGGCCGCACTCAGCCACGCCGGGGCGGTTCCGCCGACGCGACCGGCGTCGTAGGCGAGGTCGAGGCACCGGAACACCGACCGATCGGGCGGTTCGAAGTCGAGTCGGCCCAGCGTGGTCCAGTCGATCGCACCGAACGGGCTGGCGATCCGGTCGGGGTAGCCGAGGGCGTACCCGATCGGGAGCCGCATGTCGGGCATGCTGAGCTGGGCGATCGTCGAGCCGTCGGTGAACTCGACCATCGAGTGGATCACCGACTGCGGGTGGACCACGACGTCGATCTGGTCGTACGGCGTGCCGTAGAGCTCGTGGGCCTCGATCACCTCGAGGCCCTTGTTCATCAGCGTGCTGGAGTCGATCGTGATCTTCGGGCCCATGCTCCACGTCGGATGGGCGAGCGCCGATTCGACGGTGACATCGGCGAGATCGGCAGCCGATCGCCCGCGGAACGGGCCGCCGCTCGCGGTGATCACGAGGCGGGCGACCTCACGGTCGGGCGTCGACCGACGATCGCAGGCACTGGTGCAGCGCGCAGTGCTCGCTGTCGACCGGCACGAGTTCGGCGCCGGCGGTCGACCGCAGGGGCTGCACGATCGGCCCGGCGGCGATGAGGCTCTCCTTGTTCGCCAGCGCCAGGCGCTTGCCGGCCCGCAGCGTCTCGATCGTGACGGGGAGGCCGGCGAATCCGACCACCCCGTTGACGACGACGTCGGCGGGCTCGACGACGTCGGCCAGATCGTCCGACGACCGTGACCGAGCGGGAGCGCCGTCGGCGACCTCGCGCGCGTGCCGCGGGATCGGTGACCACCACGACGTCGGGCCGGAACTCGATCGCCTGGGCGATCACGGCCGGCGACCGAGCGACCGACACCGAGTGCGACGACCTCGTACGAGCCGGGCAGCGTGCGTTCTCGGCCCGGATGACGTCGAGCGTCTGGGTGCCGATCGAACCGGTCGAACCGGCGATGCCGACCCGCGTCGGCGTCCCGATGCGGGCATCGCGTCAGTCAGCGTCGCCGCCCACGGCTCGACCACCAGCATGAGGTAGTACACGGCCGGGAGGGCGAACAGGAAGCCGTCGAAGCGGTCGAGCACGCCACCGTGACCACGGATGATCGTGCCGAAGTCCTTCACGTCGAGGTTGCGCTTGAACATGCTCTCGGTCAGGTCGCCGAGCGGCGCCATGATCGAGATCACGATGGCCGAGCATCAGCAGGTGCGTCGTGCTCGACCACGTGTCGCTGAAGTCCTGCATCCCGATGACGAGCATCACCACGAGCGTGAGCGATCGTGCCGCCGAGGAAGCCCTCGACCGACTTGTTGGGGCTGATCCACTGCGCGCAGCGGCGTGCGACCGAACGCCGAGCCGACGAAGTAGGCGCCCACGTCGTTGGCGACCACACCGATGGCGATCAGGACCAGCGTGTCGGTACCCCACGGCGTGCCGGCGCCGAAGGTCGACCAACGCAGGATCAACGCGGCGAACGAACCGAGGATGCCGATCCACACGACGCCGAGCATCGTGATCGCCATGTTCGGCATCGGGCCGACCTCGATCGAGTTCGCCCCGATGAAGCCGAGTGCACCGGCCATGAACGCGAACGCGATCACGAGCGGCAATCGCCGTCGTCGCCCACCCAGTACGCGGCGAGCGGTGCGGCGACGCACGCCGCGACACCGGCGGCGACCGCCGGGCGATAGCCCTTCTCGGTGACCTTGCGGAAGTACTCGATCGCCGCCAGGCCGAGCAGCGATCGTGACGAAGGCGACCGCACCGGCCGGCCGCCACATGCGTCAGGGCGATGAACACCGCCGCCAGCACGACGCCGGAGGCGACGGCCACCGGCAGGTTGCGATCGCCGGACGGCGGCGGGGTGGCACCGGCACTCGGCGGACGCTGTGGTGATCCACCGCGCCGCTTCGGGTCGGGACGTCGCGGCATCCCCGACGGATCGGTGCCGATCGTGATGCGCGCCGGCTCGCGACGCGGCTCGGTCACCGTGTCGTGCGTCGTGGTGGCGTTCGAGTCGTCGCGCGGCAGCCGGCACATCGTCGTGCCAGGTGAGTTCGCCCGTCGTGTCGACCGGATGCTCGCCGGTGGGGTCCTTCGGCACGTCGCTTCCCTTCCACACCGGTGACTCGGTGGTGAACGACGACCACACGTCGAGATCGTCGGTCGTGCCCTCCGGCGGCTGGACCGCTTCGATCCGCGGCACCTCGCCGGTGGCCGGTTCGGTCCAGTGCGGCAACGAGCCGGAGTCGTCGCGGCCGAAACTCAGCTTGTCGCCGGAGCCGGATCGTGTGCTGCGATCGTCGAGCGAGGTGACCGGCTGCTCCGACGTCTCACCGAACAGGGGACCACCGAACTCGTCGTCGTCGAAGGCGTCCATCTCGCTCTCGAGCGGACCCGGGCGGCGTGGATTCTTGTCACCCGGCCGTCCATGTCATGTCGATCGCCTTCACTCGCTCGATCGCCTTCCAGCTCATACTTCGAGCAGTTCCTGCGCCGCTCATACCTCGAGCAGTTCCTGCTCTTTGCGCCCCAGCGCGGCGTCGACGTGCTCGACGTGCTCGTGGGTGACCTTCTCGAGTTCCTTCTCGGCGCGCTCGAGTTCGTCGGCGGAGATCTCGCCGTTCTTCTCGGCCGTCTCGAGCAGCTTGCGGGCGTCGCGGCGCACGCTGCGCAGGGCGATGCGTCCGTCCTCGGCCATGTGTCTTGGCCACCTTCACGTACTCCCGACGCCGCTCCTCGGTCAGCTGCGGCAGCGACAAGCGGATCGAGATGCCGTCGTTGTTGGGCGACACGCCGAGATCGCTGTCGCGGATGGCCTTCTCGATCGCGTCGAGCGTCGCCCGATCGTGGGGCTTGATCAGCAGCTGCCGGGCCTCGGGCACCGAGATCGAGGAGATCTGCTGCAGCGGCACCTGCGTGCCGTAGTACTCGATCGTGATGCGCTCGACGAGCGACGGCGTGGCCCGCCCGGTACGCACGGTGGCGAACTGCGACTGGGTGTGGGCAACCGCCTTGTCCATCTTGTCCATCGCTTCGAGGAGCGTCTCATCGATCACGGTGACCAGCGTACCCAGGCACGTCGCGCCGAGTGGAACACCAGCGTCGATCGGCGGTCACAGCTCGTGGATGAGCGTTCCCTCGCGTGCCGCCCTGCACGATGCTGCGCAGCGACCCCTTCTTCGACATGTCGAAGACCACGATCGGGATGCCGTTGTCGCGGCAGAAGGCGATCGCCGTGGCGTCCATCACCTTGAGATCCTTGGTCATCACCTCGAGGTAGCCGACCTCGTCGTACTTCGTGGCGCTCGCATCCGACCGCGGATCGGCCGAGTACACGCCGTCGACACCCGAATGGGTGCCCTTGATCAGGACCTCGGCCTCGATCTCGGCCGCGCGCAGCGCGGCGGCGGTGTCGGTCGTGAAGAACGGGTTGCCGGTACCGGCGGCGAAGATGACGACGCGGCCCTTCTCCAGGTGGCGGACCGCCCGTCGACGGATGTACGGCTCGGCGATCCGCGGCATCTCGATCGCCGACATGCACCCGGGTGTCCTGGCCCAGCCGTTCGAGCGAGTCCTGCAGGGCCAGCGCGTTCATCACCGTGCCGAGCATGCCGATGTGGTCGGACTGCGTGGCGTCCATGCCGGTCAGCGAGCCGGTGCGGCCGCGCCAGAAGTTGCCGCCGCCGACGACCACGGCGACATCGACGTCGAGGTTCTGGCGCAGATCCATGATGTCCTGGGCCGTCGCCGCCAACGTGTCGCCGTCGAGGCCCTTGCCGGACTCACCGGCCAGGGCCTCGCCCGACGGCTTGAAAACGATGCGTTTCCAGCTCGGCCGAGGCCGTTGGGGCGTGGATCTGCTCGGTCATCGATTCTCCAGGCGGTGTCGGTCGAGGTTCGGGTCGACCGTAGCTGACGCGACCGCGTCGACCGCGCACGCGTCGACCGGCGACGTGCGTGCTGACGCTGGTCGACGACGTCGCGATCGGCGTCAGCGTGCCGACGTGTCAGCCGATCTCGACCTGCGCGAAGCTTCACGATCGTCGCGCCGCCGAGCACCTGGCGTCACCGACTGCTTGTCGTCCTTCGCGTACGGCTGGTCGAGCAGCGCGACGTCCTTGAAGAAGCCGTTCAGGCGACCGTCGACGATCTTGTCGACCGCCGCTTCGGGCTTGCCCTCGTTGCAGCGTGATCGTGCGCAGCGTCGCCTTCTCGGCCTCGACCACGTCGGCGGGGACGTCGTCACGGCTGAGGTACGTCGGACGGGCGAAGGCGATGTGCACGGCGATGTCGTGGGCGAGTTCGACCGATCCGCCGGCGATCTCGACGAGCACGGCGTTGACGCCACGGCCACCCTGGATGTGGTGGTAGCTGTCGAGCACGTTGCCGTCGGCGGCCTCGATGCGCACGACGTCGCCGAGCCCGATGTTCTCCTTGAGCGTGACCTTGAGCTCCTCGAGCTCCGTGGCCCGCTCGGCGACGGCCTCGGTGCCCTTGGCCGCGACGAGCGCGGTCAGCGTGTCGGACTCGGCCTTGAACTGGTCGGAGCCGGCGACGAAGTCGGTCTCGCACTTCAGCTCGACGATGGCGCCGACGTTGCCGTCGATGAGCGAGGCTGACGACGCCCTGCGCGTTGTCGCGGTCCTCACGGTTGGCGCTGGCGGCGAGGCCCTTCTCACGGAGCCACAGCTTGGCGGCCTCGATGTCGCCGTCGTTGGCCTCGAGTGCCTTCTTGCAGTCCATCATCCCGGCGCCGGTCGCAGTCGCGCAGCGCCTTGACGTCTTGTGCGGTGAACGCCATGGTGATCAGGCCTCCGTGGTGGTTTCGGTGCTGGTTTCGTCGGTCGGCTTCGGCGACAGGCTCGGCCGGTGCCGTCGGCGGCTTCGACGGCGGCGTCGTCGGCGGCGACGGCGGGCGCCTCGGCTGCGACGGCGCCTCGACTGCGGCGAGCGGCTCTCGACTGCGGGACGGCCTCGGCGGCGGGAGCGGCCTCGGCGGCGGGAGCGGCCTCGGCAGCGACGGCTGCTCCTCGGCGACGGCCGACTGCTCCTTGGCGGCGGCGAGGCGGGCGTCGCGGTCGGCCTGGGCCTGGGCGGCGGCGGCACGGGCGGCGGTCTGGGCCGCCTCGAACTCGGCGACCTCCTCGGGCGTGCGCTCGACGGGCGGCGGCGGGGCCGGGTTGCGCTTGTTGGCGATGAAGCGACCCTCTTCGACGGCGTCGGCGATCACGCGGGCGAACAGGCTGTTCGAGCGGATGGCGTCGTCGTTGCCCGGGATCGGGTACTGCACGACTTCGGGGTCGACGTTGGTGTCGACGACGGCGACCACCGGGATGCCGAGCTTGTTCGCCTCGGTCACCGCGATGTGCTCCTTCTTCGTGTCGAGCACGAAGATCGCGTCGGGGGCCTTGGTCATGCCGCGCAGACCACCGAGGTTGCGCTGCAGCTTGGTGAGTTCCCGATCGAGCAGGAGGGCTTCCTTCTTGATCATGGCGTCGAACTCGCCCGAGGCCTGCATGCGCTCGTACTCGAGCATCTTGCCGACGCGCTTCGACATCGTCTCGAAGTTGGTGAGCATGCCGCCGAGCCAACGCTCGTTCACGTAGGGCATGCCGCACTTGTCGGCGTAGCTGCGCACGGGATCCTGGGCCTGCTTCTTGGTGCCGACGAACAGGATCGTGCCGCCACCGGCGACGAGGTCGCGGACGTAGCCGTACGCGGTTTCCACTCGACCGAGCGTCTGCTCGAGGTCGATGATGTAGATGCCGTTGCGCTCACCGAAGATGAAACGCTTCATCTTCGGGTTCCACCGGCGGGTCTGGTGACCGAAGTGGGCGCCGGCTTCGAGCATTTGGCGCATCGTGATGACAGCCATGATGTTGTCTCCTTGAGCGGTTGCGGCCATCCGATCGGCGCCGTAGCGACCGCTTGTTGATCGGATGGTCTGTGACGTGGACGCTGCGAACAGCGGCCGAATCTGGCGATTCGACTCGTGCAACGCTATCGGGACCCGACGTCGACTCCCCACCACAACGCTCCCGCCACGACTCGCCGGCGTCACGACACTGGGGCACACCGCGGTGCGGCCGCCGGCGCCGGTCTGGCCGGCCGGCCATCGGTGGGCACGAGGCGTCGGCGGCCGGTCGGCGATGCCGAGGTACGGCGCCGGATCGGCGTAGTCGCCATCGATGCGCAGGCCGAAGAAGAACTCGTCGTCCGCCCGCCGATGATCGATCCGGCCAGCACCGACTGCCCCACCTCGACGGCGCTGCCGGTGACCCGCCCGTAGGTGATCTGCCACCCGTTCGTCAGTTCGACGACGACGTAGCGCTCGCCGGCGACCGCATCCGCTGAACGCGACCGTGCCCGGCGCGACCGCACGCACCGCGGTGCCGGATGCCACCGCGTACTCGATCCCCCGGTTGCCCGGACACCACGATGCACGCCGGCATGCGGAACGGATCGACGACGCGGCCGACGACGGCGGGGTTCCAGCACGGTGCGGCCGAGCGCCGGTGACGGGGAACCCGGCGAGCGATGATGGCGAGCAGGACGGCGAGACCGTGGCGAACAGCCACGTTCCGAGAACGAGACATCGACGACCTCCGGAAACCGAGCGGTTGCGGGACGGTCGCCTCGGGCGACGAGAGGACGCGGACGGTCGAGGAGGCGAGCTGTCAGCCGACGCCGGCGGCGGACAGCCGCGACCGCAGGTGCAGCACCGATTTGGTGTGGATCTGCGAGACCCGGCTCTCGGTGACCCCGAGGACCTGGCCGATCTCGGCGAGCGTCAGACCCTCGTCGTAGTACAGCGACAGGACGAGCTTCTCGCGATCGGGCAGCTTCTTGATCTCGCGTCCGCATGATCTGGCTCGAGTTCCTGATCCTCGACGACCGCCGACGGTGAACCGGAACCGGGACCGTCGAGCGCCGCCGGCTCGGCGCCCGCGGCGATGGCCCGGTCGAGCGGGCCGACCGTGGTGCTGGCGATCGCCGCGAACCAGCGAGTGAGTTCGGCGCCGGAGATGTCGAGATGCTCCGCGAGCTCCTCGTCGGTCGGCGCGCGACCGAGCCGGTGCTCCAGTTCGGAGAACGCCCGCTCGACGCTGCGGGCGCGGCTGCGAACCGACCGTGGCACCCAATCGAGCTTGCGGAGCCCGTCGTACACGGCACCTCGGATGCGTGGCACGGCGAACGTCTCGAACTTCACGCCGCGCTCCGGGATCGAAGCGCTCGATCGCGTCGATCAGGCCGAAGACACCCGAACTGACGAGGTCGCCGGGTCGACGCTCGACGGCAGACCGGCGCCGACACGGCCGGCGACGAACTTCACCAGCGGTGAGTAGTGGACGATCAGGTGATCGCGTGCCGCGGGGTTTCGGCGATTCAACCACCGGGTCCACTGCATCTGGAGGTCGGCGTCTTCGGGAACGATGCTCAT
The DNA here is from genome assembly GCA_963801795.1 of Ilumatobacteraceae bacterium. Classification (GTDB taxonomy): domain Bacteria; phylum Actinomycetota; class Acidimicrobiia; order Acidimicrobiales; family Ilumatobacteraceae; genus Sva-07. The sequence continues at coordinate 4,263 of CAWDFZ010000006.1, read as the reverse complement.
GCTCTGGGGTGGGCCTCGCGATAGGCGGCCGACAGTCGCTCGCGGCTGACGTGGGTGTAGCGCTGCGTGGTGGCCACGTCGGGGTGACCGAGCAGCTCCTGGACGGCGCGGAGATCGGCACCGCCGTCGAGGAGATGCGTGGCGAACGTGTGGCGAAGCGCGTGCGGATGGGTCGGGCTCGGCGATCGTCGATCGATGATCCGGCGCACGTCGCGAGTGGTCAGCGCTTGCCCCGCTCGTTGCCGAACAGCATGTCGCCGCACTCGGCGGGAGCACGTCGGCACGCACGGCGAGCCAGCGGCGCAGCGCACGGACCGCCGGCTCGCTGAGCGGGACTCGCCGCTCCTTCGCGCCCTTGCCCCAGACCGTGGCCGAGCCGGTGGCCAACGACAGCGACGACACGCTGCAGACCACAGAGTTCGCCGACCCGCAGCCCGGAGCCGTACAGCAACTCCAGCACCGCATCGTCGCGCCGCCGACGCCAGTCGGGTTCGTCGCTCGGCGGCGGCGGCGTCGAGCAGCCCGTTGAGCTCGCGCTGGTCGAGCACGCGGGGAAGCCGCCCGCCCCGCCAGGAACCGACACGCCGCTGGTCGGATCGATGGTGACCAAGTCGATGGCGATCGAGCCAGCGGTAGTACCGCCGGATGGCGGCGGTCTTGCGCGCCATCGTGCTGCGGGCGAACTGGCGGGTCGTGAGGTGGGCGAGATAGCGGCGCATCGTCGGGCGGGTGACGGCCGGTGGCGAATTGACGTTGCTGCGCGCGCACCACGTCGGCGAACGACCGCAGATCGGAGGTGTACGCGGCGACCGTGTGGTCGGACAACGACGTGAGCGCGTCGGAGAAGTCGTCGATGCGCCACGTGTCCACGGCCCGATGGTATTGCGCGTCGCGCCTGGCTTGGCCTGCGGATGGGTCCGGGACGGGCGACTCGCGGTCGATCTCGGTTCATGCGAGGTCGCCCCACTCGTCGATCGTTTCGAACCAGCCACCGGTCTCGCGCAGCCAACCGTCGTGTTCGAGTCGAGCGACGACATGGCGGCGTCGACGATCGGACGGTCGAGCAGCAGCATCAGCTGCTCGATGGTTCGAGCGTCTGGGCCGACATGATCGAGGACATCGACCTCGACGTCGTCGGGCCGCGGCCGGGCGTCGAAGCGCGCCGGCCCGCCCGCCGCTGATCGAGACCGAGCGCCATCATCAGATCGTCGACGCTCGGTGGCCGGCGCGGCACCGTCGCAGAGCAATTGTTCGTTCCGGCCGACGCCCGCGAATCGACCGGACCGGGCACGGCGAACACCTCGACGCCACGCTCGCCGGCCTCCTTGGCGGTGATCAGGCTGCCGCCGCGCTCCCGGCTCTCGACGACCACGAGCACCTCGACGAGCGCGGCGAGGATGCGGTTGCGCAGCGGGAATCGGAAGGCGTCGGGACGTGTGCCCGGTGGCCACTCGGAGATCACCGCGCCGCGGGCGCTGACCTCGGCCCACAACGACGCGTGCTGCTTCGGGTACGGGGCGTCGGGACCGTTGCCGACCACCGCGACCGGACGGGCATCGGGATGGGCGAGGGCGCCTCGGTGGGCCGCGCCGTCGATGCCCTTCGCCAGGCCGGACACGACGGTGACCCCACGCGCCGACAGTTCGTACCCGAACTCGGCAGCCGTCTCGCGTCCCCGCTGCGTGGCGTTGCGGGTGCCGACGATGCCGACGCGACGCGCATCGAGCACGACAGGTCGCCACGGACGAACAGCACCGCCGGCGCCCGCGGATCGTCGAGCAGCGCGGCGGATACCGCGGGTCACCGTGGGCGACCACGCCGGCCGGTGTCGACGCACGCTGCCAGCACTCGGCCGGATCACGGAGCCGACCGTCGGACGCCACGCCTCGGCGATCGTGTGGTCCTTCGCCAAGAGCGCACCGATGCCGGGCGGTGGCGGCGCGTCGCCGACGGCGACATGGAACGCGGCGACCGGGTCGTGGTGTGCGAGCAACGACGACAGCCGCGACGTCGTCATCCGGTCGAAGCCGGCGAGCGAGGCGAGGTACCCCTCGGGTGGCGGGCAGACGGGCGACTCATGCCGCACGCCCCTGCCGAGCACGAGACAGCGAAGCCCGCAGTTCGAGCGCCAGCGAGGCGTCGGGCTCGGAGATGCCGTCGGTGCCTCCGTCGCGCAGATCGGCGATCGTCCGAGCGACCCGGCGGACACGGTGGTAGCCGCGGCCGCTCAGTCGATCGTGTTCCAGCTCGTTGCGCAGCAGGGCCCGGGCTGCCGGCTCGAGTGGTGCCAACCGATCGAGGTCGGCCGGTTCGATCGCTCGGTTCAGCAGGCCTGGCGGTCGAGCGCCTTGTCGCTGCGCGGCGAGCACGCGGGCGGCCACGACGCTCGAGGGCTCGTCCGGTTCGTTCGCCAGGAGGTCGTCGATCGCCGGGCGGTGCACGGACGCGCAGATCGAATCGGTCGAGCAACGGACCCGAGAGCCGTCGGGCGTACCGATGGAGGGCCGCATCGCCGCACACGCAGTCGCCCGGGCCCTCCCCCGCCCCGCACGGACACGGATTCATCGCTGCGACGAGCAGGAAGTCGGCCGGCATGGATCGCGGAGCTGCGACCGGTGCGGCAGGACGACCGTCCTCGAGCGGTTGGCGGAGCGAGTCGAGCACCGACGCCGGGAACTCGGCGAGCTCGTCCAGGAAGAGCACACCGTGGTGAGCGACTCACCTCCCCCGGACGCAGCTGCGAGCCGCCACCGATCACGGCGACCGCGGACTGGTGTGGTGCGGCGTCCGGAACGGCGGACGCTCGATCAGGCCGGCCGGCGGCAGCGGCCGCCGGCCGCGGAGTGGACCATCGTGACCTCGAGCGCCCGATCGCGCTCGAGTTCGGGGGCAGCAGACCGGGCAGACGCGACGCCAGCATGGTCTTGCCGCTGCCCGGCGGTCCGATGAACAGCGTGTGGTGCCCGCCTGCCGCCGCGATCTCGAGCGCGAGCCGCGCCAGCGGTTGGCCCTGCACGTCGGCCAGGTCGGGGACCGCCGTCGGCGGGGTCAGCGGCACGGGGCTCGTGGTCGGGCCACGGCGCCTCACAGAGCGTGGCGACCACCTCGCGCAATGTCCCCACGGGGTGGACGTCGACCGCGAGCGCGACGCCCGCCTCGACGACGCTGGACGCGGGCACCACGACGTCGCGTTCGCCGAGCACGCCCACCATCGGCGCGACCCCGGGCACCGGTCGCAGCGAGCCGTCGAGACCGAGTTCGCCGATGAACGACAGGCCGCCGAGCGCCCTCGATGACCTCGGCGCGACCAGCACCCCGACGGCGATCGCGAGGTCGAGCCCGGATCCGGTCTTGCGGTCGCCGGACGGCGCGAGGTTGACCGTGATCTTGTGGTTCGGCCAGTCGTACCGCTGCTGAGCCCACGGCGGGCACGATCGCGTGACTCACGGATCGACACGTCGGGCAGCCCGACGATGCTGAAGCCCGGGAGCCCGGCGCCGACCTGGACCTCGACCTGGACGGGATGCCCTCGGCACCGAGCAACACGGCAGACGAGATCGATGCGAACATCGGTACCTCCTGGATGACGCGGCGCGGCGCCGCGACGGACATCGAGGAGGGGCGAACCGGACCCCACGACCGGCGAGCCGTCGACGACTCGCACCGAGACCCTACCGAGGGGGTGTCACAGTCGACACGCGCCCGTTTCGGGGTCGCGCCGTGTCACACTCTCGGCCGTGCACGGTCACCGCGAATCCCGGTCGACGTCGCCGTCCACGGCCGTCGCGGATCCTCGGTGCGCTCGGTGTCGTCGCCCTCGCGGCGCTCACAGTCGTGGCCTGCGGCGACGACGCCGGCAACGCCGAGCGGTTCTGCGGCGAGATCGCCGCCAACAAGGACGACCTGACGGCTCCCGACCTCCAGTTCAGCGACGACATCGCGCCCGTGCTCGATCTGTACCGCTCGATCGGCGACCTGGCGCCGCTGTCGATCGAGAAGGAATGGAACGAACTGGTCGCCGCCTATGAGACGGCCGACACGATCGTCGTCGGCGATCCCGAGTCGGAGCAGGTGGCCGTGGCCGCGATCTACTCCGCCGAGGCGTCAGCGGCCAAGGTCGACGCGTGGCTCAAGGCCAACTGTGCGGTCGACATCGGCCCCGTGGTGACGCTCGTCCCCCACGGGCCGTGACACGACGTGTCGGGACCTGACGTGCCGGGACCCCACGGACCGTGACCCGACGTGCCGGGACCTGACGTACGA
>CAWDFZ010000005.1:0-850708 GCA_963801795.1 Ilumatobacteraceae bacterium | reverse complement strand
GCTGATCATGAGGAACACCGCGGCGAGGCACAGCAGATGGAAGGCGATCCATTTCGGACGGAACAGGAACCGGTACATCTCGGTGACGAAGGTACCGGGGACGACAACTACCGTCCCCGTGGATGCATGACGAAGATGTCACGAGCGAGTGGTTGTCCGAGTTGCTGGGGCGGCGAGATCGGATCGATCCGCCACGAGCGGATCGGTGACGGTCTCGTGGGCATGAACCTGCGTGTCGTGCTCGACGACCACGCACCCGATCTTCCCGACGGGGTGGTCATCAAGCTCCCGTCGGAGGATCCGACGAGCCGGATGACGGGGATCATGCTGCGCAACTACGAGCGGGAGGTGAAGTTCTACCTCGGGCTCGCCGACACGGTCGACATCCGTGTACCCCACTGCCACCATGGATCGTGGGACGAGGCATCGGGCGATTTCGTCCTCGTCCTCGAAGACATGACACCGGCCCAGCAGGGCGACCAGATCACCGGCTGCGATGTGGCCACGGCACGCGTCGCGGTCGCCGAGTTGGCCCGGCTGCACGGCCCGCGCTGGAACGACCCGACGCTTCACGACGTCGACTGGCTCACCCGGCGCACCGGACCGCAGGACGGGCAGGAACTCCAAGGCTTGTATGCCATGGTCTTCCCGCAGTTCATCGCGACGTACCGGCCGTACCTGAGCGACGAAGCCGCCGCGGTCGCCGAGGCGTTCGGCGCAAGGATCCCGGAGATCCTGCTCGGCCACGAGGATGCGATGGCCGTCACGCATGGCGACTACCGGCTCGACAACATGTTGTTCGCATCGGCGGCGGGTGGCGCGCCGATCGCCGTGGTCGACTGGCAGACCCCGGTCACGGCCCGCCGATCAACGATCTCGCGTACTTCTGCGGAGCAGGTCTGCAGCCCGAGGATCGCCGCCGGCACGAGCGAGAGTTGCTCGACGTCTATGCCGGCGGGACTCGCCGAATACGACGTCTCGGTCGACGACGACTGGTTGTGGCACCAGTACCGCCGTGATGCCTTCGCCGGCGTGATCATGGCCGTGGTCGCGTCGCAGATCGTCGGCGGCAGCGAACGCAGCGAAGGCATGTTCGCGGCGATGGCGACCCGCCATCTCCAGCACGCCCTCGACCTCGACTCCTACGCCGTGATCTGATTCCCTCCCGTTGATCTGAGGGGGCAGACTGGCCGCATGGAGTTGCCCGATTTCCACATCGATCATGCCGAGAAGATCGACTGGATGATCGAGACGAAGGGCTGGGCACTCGAAGCGGTGTCGGCGCAGCCGGAACTCGACCCGCCGACGCCGAGCTACGCCTACTCCATCGGTGTTCCGGCGGCGGTCGGGTTCACCGAGATCGCCGTGTTCGGGCTCGCCCCGGCGGCCGCGAAACGGGCTCGTCCAACTCGTCGTCGACGCCTGCCGCGGCGGCACCGAGATCCCGCTCGGTGTCGAGTTGCTCGGCGTGCTCGACAACGAACTGCGGTGCCTGTTCGCCCCGATCGACCTCGAGGAGAACGGCGAGTGGTTCCCGACGGCCTTCGCCTGGTACCGAGGTGAGCCGTTCCGGATGACGCAACTCCTGTTCCCCGACCGCAACGGGTTCATGCCGTACGAGGCGGGTTACGAGCAGCGCATGCGTTTCGCCCAGCCGGTTGTCGGCATCGTCTGATCCTGTGACGTGATCCAGGCGGCGCCGCTCAGTGACGCTTGATGCCGCCGTACTTCATGCGCGTGTCGCTCATCGCCGCCGCCCGCGCATCGTCGTCGCGCACGCCGGCGTCGACGACCTCGCCGATGAACAGGGTGTGACTGCCGAGGTCGAGTGCCTGACGGAGTTCGCAGTCGACGAAGGCGATCGCTTCGTCGAACACCGGCGCCCCGGTGGTGCCGGCGTGGACCGGGCGGCCGTTCAGGGTCATGTCTTCGAACGACGCGGGCTTCGAGAACTTCACGAACACCTTCGTGTCCTCGGCCGACCACAGGTTCACGCTGAACGATCCGCCCGTGGTGATCAGTCGATGGGTGACGGCCTTGTTGTCGACGCCGACACCGATCAGCACGGGCTCCATCGACAGTTGAGTGATCCAACTCGTCGTCATCGCGTTCCACTCGTCGCCGGCACGCGAGCCCACGAGGGCCAGTGCGTTCGGGATCTTCCAGGTGGCCCGGTTGAGCAACTCGTCGTCGATCGCCCCGTTGCCGGAAGTCATGACCGCGACACTACGACGCCAGGACGGATGGTCAGGAACGCGGATCGACGAAGAGGCTCTGCACACTGCGCCCGACCCGGCCGGCCGCGTCGTACAGCGCCGACTCGGCGAAGCCGGCACCGGTGGTCCGTCCGCCCGCTCCGTAGAACGACGCGGAGCGCATGCCGACCCACTCGCCCTCCGGCTGACGGAGAAGGTGGATCGTCAGGTCGGGGTTGATGAAGATGTAGCGCTCGGTATCGATCCCGCGGCTGACGCCATTGCCGAAGTCCGCCGCCGCGGCGCAGCGTTGGACCCCGGACGGCCCCTCGCCGTCGACGACGGGCACGGTCAGCCGGATCCAGACGGCGACCGGTCCGGTCACGTCCCAGCCGCCCTCGACGAACCGGTGCTGACAGCCGTGGGTGTGGAACGCGACGCCACCCTCGGTGCCCCACGTCGAGTCGATCGCGCGGCCGTCGCCCGGTCGCCCCGGCGGGTCCGGATCGGGTTGGATCGTGTCGGCCGGAAGTCCGAAGTCGCTGCGACGGATGCGGAGCGCGTGGAGCCGGGCGACCTCGGTGTCGCCATCGGTGAGTACCACGGCGACGAGCGACACCTTGCGGCCGGGGCGCTCGATCGTGGTGGTCAGCCGCAGTTGCGCGCCGACCGGCACGGGGCGGGTGAGCTCCACCGTCAGGCGGGCGGTCTGCCAGTGGGTTTCGCCGTCGGCGTGCTCGACGGCTCGCGCCAGCAGCGCGCCGACCGGTCCGCCATGGCAGTGGCGCGGGTCCCACGGGCCGCGGCAGAGTTCGGTCGGCATCCACAGGTCCTCGCCGACCGACTCGAACAGGGCGGTCGCAGTCATCGGCAGATCGTGGCACACCGCCAGCAACCGACCCGCCAGCCCGGACGTGGGGAAACGAAACCCGAGACGAGATGGGCACGCTGGTACGATTGTCCCTTCGTCGACTCGTCCTCGTCTCCGACATCGACCTCGCCCGATGACGTCCCCACCCCCGCTCCCCGCAACCGGCGCCTGGCTGGCGGGCGACGAGCCGGGTCATCGGCAGTTCTTCACGTTCGCCACCGACCGTCGGTTCGCGCTCGACTGCGGCACGATGTTGAGCGACGTGGTGGTCGCCTACGAGACGTGGGGCCGCCTCGACGCCGACGCCTCGAACGCGGTGCTCGTGTGTCACGCATGGACCGGCGACAGCCACGCGGCTGGGCCGGCCGGGCGGGGCCACACGGCGCCGGGATGGTGGGACGACACGATCGGGCCGGGCAAGCCGATCGACACCGACAAGTACTTTGTCGTGTGCGCCAACGTGCTCGGCGGCTGCCAGGGATCGACCGGGCCGTCGTCACCTCATCCGCTCGACGGCCGCCCGTACGGTTCGCGCTTCCCGGTGGTGACGATCCGTGACATGGTTCGCGCCCAGTCGAGGCTCGCAGAGCACCTCGGAGTCACCCGCTGGCTGTCGGTGATCGGCGGGTCGATGGGCGGCATGCAGGCGATCGAGTGGGCGGTCATGTATCCCCGTCGTGTGCGCTCGCTCGTGGCGATCGCCACCTGCATGCAGGCCTCGGCGCAACAGATCGCGTGGGGTGCGATCGGGCGGCGCGCCATTCGCCTCGACCCTGCCTGGCGCGGTGGCGACTACTACGACGCGGCGCCCGGCGACGGGCCCCACGAGGGCCTCGAGGTGGCCCGGATGGTGGCCCAGGTGACGTTCCGGAGCGACAACGTGTTCACGGATCGGTTCGGCCGTGAGCTCGCCGACACCGCCAAGGTCGGCGACACGCTCGACATGTGGCAGCGCTTCGAGGTCGAGCGGTACCTCGAGTACCACGGCACGAAGTTGGCCCGCCGGTTCGACACCAACAGCTACCTCGCCATCTCGAAGGCGATGGACCTCCACGACATCGCCCGTGGGCGTGGCGCACTCGATCATGCGATGGCGCGTCTGCGCTGCCCGACCCTGGCGGTCGGCATCTCGAGTGACATGTTGTACCCCGCGTACCAGCAGCGTCAGATCGCCGACACGGCGACGGCGGTCGGTGCGGTGGCCGAGTACTTCGAGATCGACTCACCGCACGGGCACGACGCGTTCCTCATCAACGGCGACCAGCTCGCCGGTCCGTTGGAGCGTTTCCTCGCCAGCGCGAGCAAGTCCGACCTGTAGCGCGTGCCGGAGGGGCTCGAGGCCGAGATCTGGCGCGCCGCGATCGAGGTGACCGTCGGCCGCACGATCGTCGACGCCTGGGTCGACGAGCGCGTTGCCCCACCGGGGTTCGTGTCGGCGGTGCGGAATTCGCGCGATCACCGCCGTTCGTCGCGTCGGCAAGGTCGTCCTGGTCGACACCGAGGGGCCGACGATCGGCCTGCACTTCGGGATGACCGGGCGCGTGGTGGTCGACGGATCGGCTCCGATCGAACGACTGTCGTACGCGTCCGGTCGGGACGAGGCGGCGTGGAACCGCCTGTTGCTGTGGACCGGTCCACCGGATCATCCTCCGGCCGTTCGGTTCAACGATCCGCGGCGGTTCGGCCACGTCAGCCTCGATCCGGACCTGTCCGGGCTCGGGCCCGACATGTTCGTGATCAGGCCGTCCGAGCTGCATGCGGTGCTGGCCCGTCGCCGTGCATCTGTCAAGGCGGTGCTGCTCGACCAGCACGTCGTCGCGGGCCTCGGGAACCTCTGCGTCGACGAGATGCTGTGGTGGGCGGGGATCGCGCCGAATCGCGCGAGCGGCGACGTGACGGTCGACGAAACTCGCCGGCTGGTCACCGTGATGCGCCGACGTCTCCGGGTGATGTTGCGCCGTGGCGGCAGCACGATGGGGGTGATCGACCCGCGCGTGCGCGTCGAGCTACCCGGATGTCCGCGCGACGGTGCACCGCTCGGCCGAGCTCAGGTCGGTAGCCGGACCACGGTCTGGTGCACGGCACATCAGCGGTGAAACCGGGGAGAACCTGGGAGAACCTGGCACAATCTGCGGCGCTGTGAGTGTTCGATACCCCACGTCGTCGATCGAGAGCCGTTTCGTCCGATTCGGCCTGCTGGCCGCCGACGACGGTTCGAGCCGCCTCGTGTACGCGATGGTGTTCGCGCTGATCATCATCGGTGTCGTCCTGATCGTCCTGGCCGTTGTGGTGTTCCGCCGCACTCGCGTCGACCTCGCCGTGCTCGCGCCGCTCGAACGGATGGGGAGCCGGAGGTGGCGGAAGGCTGATTCCGAGTCACGTCGCCAACTCCTCGATGCGGTGCGGCCGGCCGGCGCGACCGGCCCGTCGCCGAAAGAACTCGAGGCCGCCCCCGTCGACCTTCCACCGCCGGTGATCGAGTCCGCCGGCGAACCGCCGCACGAGGCCACCTTCGTCGCCGGCCCCGAGGGCGTCGAGCCGGTCGAACACGTCGAAGCCCCCGGGGCGGTCGAGGATCCCGAGACGGTCGGCGACGGCGCGCCGGTCGACGACGCCGCGGCGGTGCCGGCCGAAACGATCGAACCGGGCGATTCCGAGGCGGCACCGGTCGCTGCGGACGAGTCGGAGGATGCCGATGCCGCCCCCGCTGAGGTGGTCGCCGTCGAGGAAGTTCCTGCGGAGGTCGTTCCGATCGAGGAGCAAGCGGACTCCGACGTTCCGGTCGCCGCTCCCGACGTTCCGGTCGCCGCTCCCGACGATGTGGATGCGACGCCGGAGAGTGGCCTACCTGCGCCCGACTTCACAATCGACGACGGCGCCTCGGCGGACGACGTCGTCGACGCCCCGACCGCGCCGATCGAGCCGGTCGATGGCTCGGTGACCGGCCAGTAGGGTCGCAGCGTGACCACCTTCGACCCGGACGAGATGATCAAACGGTTCCGTGAGCGCGCCGCCGCGGTGAAGAAGCGCCCACTCCCTCCCGTCGCCGGCGAGGAACGACAGGCGTTCCTCCAGCAATCGCAGCTCGACTTCCAGGACTTCGCGATCATCGGCGACGCCCAATCGACGATCGAGGACGGCGTCCTGACGCTACGAGTCGATCTCCGTCCACCGGATCAACGCTGAGACGTTCCGGCCCGTCGCGTTGTCCGGTCCGGCGACTCGACTGCTAGATTGTCGCTCCCAATGCGGATGTGGCTCAGCTGGTAGAGCATCACCTTGCCAAGGTGAGGGTCGCGAGTTCGAATCTCGTCATCCGCTCCAACGAAACACCTGGTCAGCGGCCCTTTCGAGGGCCGCTGCTTCGCGTCTGGGGTCGATCACCGCGCTCCATGCCAACCAACATCGACGCGAGAGTCATCTCGCCGCTCATTGCTTCGATCGAGTCGAACTCCACGCCATCGTCGAGGTGCTCGACGACCGCCTCACGAAACGAACGAATCGATCCGTCACGGACCCACCGGGTTACATCACAAAGACGATCGGCCAGCGTCCAGCGGATCGCAATGCTGCTAGAGCATGGGTCAGCGCCGTCGTCGCCATCCAGGAGTATCGCTTCGAACAGGGGATCACCGATTTTCGGACAGCCGTCGGACGCGAGCCGCGTGACTTCGACTGCCAGGCCTATTGGTATCGGGTCAACATGACGATCGCCGACGCTCGCGAGGCCCTCTGCCATGGGCGGAACGCGGCCCCGGATCGGCCGGCGCCATCGATCAGTCCTCGCTCATTCGGCATCGAGCTGTGAGCGTTGAAGGCGGCACGTCGTCACGCACTCACGGGCGGCGCTCCGGAGAAGTAGGTCAGAAGCTCTGAAGGGGTCCGCCATGATGGTCAGCGCCGGACCACCGACAGTTCGCGGTGACCCAAGGTGCCGACCGGTAGCCCGTACTAGGCGACCGACTGGTGCTGACAGTACGTCCGGTACAGAGCGCACCGCTCCATTAAGTCCTCGTGGGTCCCGTCATCGACGACCGTGCCGCTGCCCATCACGATGATGCGGTCGGCCTGGCGAATCGTGGACATGCGGTGCGCCACCGTCAGTGAGGTCCGACCCTCGAGCAGTCGCTCGATCGCCGACAGCACGGCGACCTCGGAACTGGCATCGAGGGCGCTGGTCGGTTCGTCGAGCAGGACGATCGCCGGGTTCTTGAGCAAGACGCGTGCGATGGCGAGCCGCTGCCGTTCGCCGCCCGACACGCGAACGCCGCGTTCGCCGAAGCGCGTGTCGAGGCCATCGGGCCACGTGCTCACGAATTCCCAAGCGAACGCCGATTCGAGTGCGGCCCGCATGGCGGCCTCGTCAGCGTCTGGAGACCCGAGCCGCAGGTTGTCGAAGAGGGTGCCAGCGAAGAAGACACTCTCCTGGAACACGATGCCGAGGTGGTCGCGAAGACTGTCGAGGCGTAGGTCGCGCACGTCGTGGCCGCCGACGCGAACGGTACCGGTGTCGGTGTCGTAGAAGCGCAGCAGGAGTTGGCAGACCGTCGACTTGCCGGCGCCCGATGGGCCCACGAGAGCGACGCGTTCGCCCGGATGCACGTGAAAGCTCAGATTGCTGAGGACGTCGGTGCCACGGTGCTCGGGATAGCGGAAGGAGACGTGGTCGAATGAGATGGCGAGGGGCTCGTGTGTCGTCAAGCGCTCGGCATGCGCTCGTTCTGCGACGGTCGGTGTCTCGCGGAGCACGTCGGCGACCCGGTCCGCTGCGGCAAGCCCGGCGAGCAGCTCGGGCAGGTTGACCGTCAGCGCGCCGAGCGCACCGGATGCCCGTTGCCAGAATGCCCAGATGGCCACCACGTCGCCGATCAACAGCGCGCCGTCGGCGGCTCGCCACGCGCTGACGAACAAGAGAACGAACGGGGCGAAGAATGCCATGTACGCACCGAATGCATCGCTGAACCGGTACTGGAGCTTGATCATGTGTTCGCTGCGGTCACGGATGTCGGCGGTCTGGCCGGCGACCTGTGCCGTCGCTCGACGTTCGCCGGTGTATGCCTTGATCAGCGTGTTCAGGCTGAGCAGCTCGGAGAGCACGCCGGACGTTGCGCCGATCTCGTCGCGAACCTCACGATTCAAACGTCGTTGCCTCGGCAGCACCAGCGCGCTGGCAACCGCGCCGACGGCGAACAACGTGAACGCCACGATCGCGACCACGGGATCGATCCAGGCGATGAAGAAGATCGCCAGCACGATCATCACGATCGTCCAAGTGATCACCATCAATTGTCGGAGCGCGATCTCGAACCGCTCGACGTCCTGGTTGATCCGCGATGCAAGGTCACCCACGTGGTGTCGGGCGAAGTAGTCGACCGACAGATGCTGGACGTGATCGAAGACGTCGACGCGCAGGCGGTTCGCCCACTGCGTCGCTGCGCGCAGCGTGAACGTGTGCCCGATGTAGGCGAACACCAGGAAGCCGCACATCACGACAACCGCCTCGAGGGCCGCTCGTTGCCAGCCCTGCGCCACGAACGCAGCGGGGTCCTCCTGTAGGTCGTTGAGAACGGTGCGGAACACCGCCGGTACCGCTGACTGAAAGAAGGCGTCGAAACAGATCGCCACGAGCCCGATGAGCAGCATGCGACGCGCCGGGCCCACGTGTCGTGCGAGCAATCTCAATGATCCAGGCGCGCGACTCATGTGGAAGAAGCATGCCAGCAATTCGAGGCCGATGCAAGGATCCCCTTGCATCGGGAGGCGGACGGGTGTAGATTCGGCGATGTCGAGCCGTCACAAAGGGGAGCGCAGATGTCAACGGTTGATTTCCGAACGCGATTCGATGGCGACGTCATCGACCTCGATCCAACGTCGTTCCTCGACGAGATCGCCCCGGCGCTCGTCGACGCGTACGGTGCCGAGGCCGGTCGATACGCGGCGCGCCTCGGACTCGTCCCGTTGACACTGGACGTTGACGGCGAACCGCTGACCTTCTCGGTCGACGACGGTCAACGGCTCGAAGTGGATCGCGGTGGCGGCGAGGCGCTCGTCGTCGCGCTCGACCGGCATGCGTTCTCCGATCTGGTGCAGGACGTCGCATCGCGTTCGGTCTGCAGAAGACGGGCCGAGCTCACGTCCAGAAGGGCACGCTCGACGCGTTCGTCGAGTGGGAGCCCGTGCTGCGATGCCTGCTGGACGGACGTCCGGTATACGTTCCGGGCTCCATCGAATTTCATCGACCGCGACGGGCGCGCCACTCGACCTGCGCCGATCGTTCACGCTCGACGACGACCCGCCAGAGGACATCGGTCACTTCCTGGCCGAAGCGGGCTTCCTGCACCTCGCAGGTGTGTTCACCGAAGCGGAGATGGCGGCGGTGTCGGCCGAGCTCGACGCCGCGGTCGCCGCGGCCGAGCGCGACGACGGCGCGTCGTGGTGGGCTCGTACCGAGGCCGGCGAGTGGTACGCGGCGCGGATCCTCGGTTTCAACCAGCGCTCGCCGACCCTTCGCCAACTGCTCCACAGCGACCGGTTCGGATCGATCGCGATCGTTCACCGACGACTGCTTTCGTGCAACGGGATCCGGACGTCGGTGACTCGGCCGAGGGACTGCTGAAGAAGATCGGCGTCGTCGAGGGCATCTCCGATGTCAGCTGGCACAAGGACTGCTCGCTGGGCGGACACAGCCGCGGGTTGCTGCGGCCTCGTTGTCGGTATCTCGGTGACCGGCGCTGACCGCCAAACCGGCGAGCTCGGTGTCGTGCCGGGTTCGCACCGGGCGAACATTCCGCATCTCGGCGTCGAGGGGCTCGATCTGCCGCGCCTTCCGCTCCCGACGCGCACGGGCGACGTCACCGTGCACTGCTCGTGCACGTTGCACATGAGTCGGCCGCCTGTCTCCGCGGAGCGTCGCGTCGTCTACACCGGTTTCGGGCTCGCTCCGCGGCCCGGCGACCGGCGAGTCGAGATCGACCACGCCGAAGCGCGCCGGAAGCGGCTCGCCCTCAGCGAGCACACGGTGCGTGAACAGCAGCGTGGGCAAGGGTCAGCACGGATTGCGAGCCACGAACTCGCGTGACAGCAGCTCGGGCCAATTGCCCGACCGCTCAGGGAGCACGCCGACCGTCACGCGTGGCGCTCGTCGCCGGCGCAGTCGAGCGTCGGAGGCCCGTACTGTCGGTCAGGGTGGCGAGCGCGTCGATGAAGTCGTCCTGGCTGACCTGTCCCCCCAACCCGCTGCCGATCATCCCGAAGACGTGATAGCCGAGGAGGGCAGCGATGGTCGTCGTGAGGACCGGGTCGTCGGTCCAGCTCACGGCTCCGGACCCACGAAGTGCGCTCGCGATGGCATTGCGTACCTCGGGGACACGGTCACCGTCGGTCAACATCAATCGGAACAGCCGGTCGAACCGGCGCAGATCGCGCAAGGTCTGTTCGGCCGACACGGTGAACTGTGCCCTGGGATCGGCCAGCTGCGGGAGTGCATCCCGCTCCGCCTTGGTTTCGGCCATACGACGCGTGACCTCGCGCTCCACCGCGGCACCGAGCAGGGCTTCCTTCGAGCTGAAGTGGCGGTAGAAGCTTCCCGTTCCGGCGGCGAGCCCCACCCGGCGCTCCACCTCACTGATCGTCGTTCCGGTGAAACCCTGCTCGACGAACAGGTCGAACGCGGCGTCAAGGATTCGCTCCCGCGTGGTCGACCGGTCGTGTGGAGTCGGCATTCGCCGCACTCTAAGTCCCCAAGTTGAGGACGATGGGGGACGCCGTCGCCGTGTCTGCACGCGGATATGCGACGTAGGCGAAGGCCGTGGAGTCGGGGGCCCAGCTGTTGACGTTGATCGTGCCTTGGCCGCCGTGCAGCTTGGCGAGGATGGTCGGTGCCGACCAGTCGTCGGCGACGAGGCGGATCTCGACGTCGAGGTCGGCTGGATGGCCGATGGTGCCCGGCGGGTACGAGAGGTAGCAGACGTGCGCGCCGTTAGGGGATGTGTGTGGGAACCAGTTGACCCGGTCGTCGTAGGTCAGCTGGGTGGTTTCGCTGCCGTCGGTGCGAATGCGGGCGATCTGGGCGTGGCCGGCGTGCTCGGTGAACGCCTCGGTGTTGAAGTAGATCCATTCCCCGTCGGGCGAGAACTCGCACCCGTCAGCTGGGCGGGCCCCGAAGGTCAGCTGTCGGATGGCACCACCGCTGGACGGGATCGTGAAGATGTTCGCGCTACTCCCGGCGCCCGTCGGGCCGGGCTCGACGCCGACAAACGCGAGTGTTGCTCCATTCGGGCTCACGCCATGGAGGAAGTGGAGCATCGGCCGATTCGGATCGTGCGTCGTGATCTGTTCCGTCGCGCCGGTCGACAGCGTCGCGCGATGGATGTGCCCGTCGTAGGCGGACAGAAAGACGACGTTGCGGTCCGGGGCCGGCACATGGTCGTTGTTGAGGTCTGGAACACCGTCGAGAGTGATCGGTGCGACCGTGCCGGACGGAATCGACAACCGCCAGAGGACTCCGTCGCCGTTCAAAATCATGGAGTCCTCGTCGATCCAGTTCGGTGCTTCGAGCAGCAGCTCCGTCGTGCGGTACACCTCTGTCGACTTCCCCGTCGTGACGTCGACGATGTACACGACGCACGTCTGGTCGTGGGCCAGCGGACGGTGGCGAATTCTTCGTGTGTCTCGTTCGCTCACGAATGTCCTCGGTGGTGATCGGTCAGGCGGCGATGTCGACGCGAACGACGGAGCGGATGTCGTCGGCCGATGCTGCGATGACGGGATCGTAGGCGCCGGGGTCGACCCCAGAGGTCGCCATCACAGCACCTCGGGCGTCTGCCAGCCAGGCGCAAACTCCGCTCACGCCGGCACCGCCTACCATCGGGCGGGGCTCGATCGGCGGGCTCCACGCGACGCGAATTCGAAGGCGGCCCGATGACAGTCGACGAGCAGGGATTCGTCCCGCTGTTCAACGGGCGAGACCTGACCGGTTGGTTCCCCACGCCACGCACGTACAGCGAGCTGTGGCCCGGCGGCCCCACGGTCGCCGAGGCCGCTCCCGGTCTGTTCCCGGACGACTACAACGAACAGGCCGCCGAACACCCGGCGGTATGGACCGTCGAGGACGGCGCGATCGTCGGCCGGCAAGACGCGCCCGGCAGCGGATGGGGCGGCTACCTCGTGTCCGAGGAGACGTTCGGTGACTTCGAACTGATCCTCGAAGCAAACCCGGACTGGCCCGCCGACACTGGGATCTATCTGCGCAAGCTGCCGACCACGTTCCACGGCATCCAAGTGCTGCTCGACCACCGCCAGTCCGGCTCGATCGCCGGGTTCTACGGCAACGGGATCGGAGGCTTTCATGCCGTGCCGTTCGCCATCGACGCGCGCTACGACGACGACCACAACGCGATCGGCCTGGGTTCGGACGACCCGGCGACCAGCCTTGAACCGTTCCGAGATGCCAAGCGCGACATGCTCAGCTACGCAGCGACGATCGAGGACTTCCTCGACGTGTGGCACTGGTGCGACTGGAACGAGTTCAGGGTCCGGATCGTCGGCGCCAAGCCCATCGTCACCTCCTGGGTCAACGGGGTCAAGATCGCCGAGATCGACATGGCGACGCTGGTGGCGCCGCACTACGACGCCGATGACGTCGCCGCGTTTCTCGGCCGGCGCGGACACATCGGGCTTGAAGTCCATGACAACGACAGCAGGTTCGGCGAGCGGCGATGGGGCCGCGACGCCGCCTGCCGCTGGCGCAACATCCGCATTCGCGAGCTCTGAGCAGCAACGATCGGCCGGCCCGGCGGCGACCCCACTTTGTCGCCGGGATGGTTGCGCCACCATTATGGTTGCGTTACCATTCTGCTGCAGCGAACGACATCGTCCCGTTCGTGGTCAGCTCGCTTGGGGGAAGCAAATGCGCTCACTAGTCGCCGTCGGTGTCTCAGCCCTCATGCTGGTGGCAGCGTGTTCCAGCTCGGGCGATGAGAGCCCGGTGACGGATCCGTCCACCACCAATGCCGCCTCGACGACCGTGTCCGCGTCATCGACGAGCGTTGTTCCGTCAACGACCGACGCGCCGGCGGCCACGTCGACCACCGTCCCGTCGCCAGCGATCGATGTCGCACTACCGGCGAACTTTCCGCAGCCGACGGCTCCGTGCGAGACGCCGGAGGGCGGATCGATGTTCGTCACCCCGGAGTGTCTCGACGCCGATCTCGCTGAACCGTACATCGACATCGACGAGCAGCGAACGGTGACCGATCCCGCGACGAATACCACCTTGAACTACCGCTACATCCACGGTGGCTTCACCGACACCAACGCCCGGTTCTCGTTCTACTTTCCCCCGGCGGACCAGTACCAGGGGCGGTTCTTCCACGGCACCTATCCGACGGTGTCGCAAGAGGACGCTGGGGAGGACTCGATCATGTTCGCCCTCACGAACGGTGCTTACGTCGTCTCGTCGAACAACGCTGGAGGAGTGTCGGCTTCACCGGCGCTCGGCGGCTACCGCGTCAACGCTGCGGCAGCGAAGTTCTCCCGTCAGATCGCACAGGTGCTGTACGGCGAAGGAGCCCCCGTGCGGGGTTATCTGTACGGCGCCAGCGGCGGCGCCTATCAGGCGATCGGCGGCCTCGAGAGCACGTCAAGAGTGTGGGACGGCGCGGTGCCCATGGTCCCGGGGACGCCGAACTCGATCCCCAGCTTCCAAGGTGCGATGCTGCTCGGGCTACGCGTCCTCGGTGACCAGCTCGCCGGCGTGGTCGACGCACTCGAGCCGGGTGGCAGCGGCGACCCGTACGCAGGCCTCAGCGAAGAACAAGCGGCGATCCTCGAGGAGGTCACGTCGCTCGGATTCCCGCCACGCGGGTGGTGGCAGTACGAGTCCCTCGACGGGGGTTCATTCTGGGCTGTGGCCGGCGGCGTCAAGACCGTCGACCCGACCTACGTCGACGACTTCTGGAACACGCCGGGTTACGAAGGCGCAGATCCGTCGGCGTCCGTGCGTGCGGATCGGATCCAGTTCGACACCACCGTCGTCGCCGTCGGCGAGGACACGGTGACATTGGCCGAGGCCCCGCCCGGCAACCCCATCGGCATCGACCTGGAGGTCACGTCGGGCGCTGCGACGGGGGACTCGGCCTCGTTCGTGACGATCGACGGCTCCGAGGTGCGGGTCGGCGGCGAACTGGCCGGCATGCTGTCGCCGGGAGACAGCGTCCGCCTCGACAACTCGTGGGTGCTCGCGCTGCAGTACTACCACCGGTACCAAGTTCCGCCGGTGGACGTCTACGGCGATCTCCGCGGATGGGATCAGTTCCGCGACGCGAATGGTGAACCGATCCACCCCCAGCGAGCGATGCTCGTCGGCCCGATATTCGCCGGAGTGTCCGGTGGGGTGGCCACGGGCCGCTTCGACGGCAAGATGATCGTGCTTGCCTCGGTCAAGGACATCGAGGCATTCCCGTGGTCGGCCGACTGGTACCAGGAACAGGTGCGCGCGGCGACGGGCGACGGCTTCGACGACACCTTCCGACTCTGGTTCATGGACAACGCCGACCACACGCCTCCGAAGTCCACGGAGGCCAATGCGCACATCGTGTCGTACGAAGGCGAGATGGAACAGGCGTTGCTCGACCTCGACGCCTGGGTCGCCGAAGGCACCGCACCCCCAGCGAGTTCGAACTACGAGATCGGTCCAGACAACCAGATCGGACTCGCCGCGAACGCCGCCGAGCGCGGCGGCGTGCAGCCGGTGGTCAGCCTGACTGCCGTGGCGGGCGACGATTGCCCCGATACTGCCGACGAGGTCAGCGTCGAAGTTGCTGCCGGTGATCCCGTGTCGCTGTCGGTGATCACCGAACTCCCGCCCGACACGGGCGAGATCGTTCGCGTCGAGTGGGACTTCGAGAGCACCGGCGAGTACCTGGACGAGGCCGCTCTCGATGCGGCGAGCGCCGACATCGACCTGTGTGAGACCCACACCTTCGACACGCCAGGCACGTACTTCGCCGTCGTGCGCGTCACCGCCCAACGTGATGGCGACATCGATGCGCCGCACGGCCTCATCCAGAACCTGGCGCGCGTCCGCATCGTCGTGACATGACCCTTCCGAAGAGCGATCGCTGCGCGATCGCATTGCGGCGTCGGGAATCCGAACGCCGTCATCCACACCCTGCATACAAACCATCACAAAGGGAGACAAGAGTGCGCAAGCTCACCATCACGCTGTTCGCCACCGCGCTGGCGTTGGCAGCATGTTCGACGTCGGAACCCGACGACGGCGCGGAGCGCAACGACGCCGTCGGACACGGCGACTTCGGACACGGTCGCGGCCGACACGGTCCCCGACGTTACCGAGCCGGTCGAGACGACCGCCGACACCACCGCTGATTCAGTTGTCGATACGACCGTGCCGGACACTGAGGCCCCAGCGGCAACCTTCCCTCCGGTGACCGACGATCGAGCGCCCGGTGTCACCGACACCTCGGTCAAGGTTGGCGTGATGTACCTCGACCTCTCCCAAGCCGGCCCAGTCCTGGGGATCAACCAGGGCGACTGGCAGGCTGCCTACACGGCTGCATTCGACACGGTCAACGAGGCGGGCGGCATCAACGGTCGCACGCTCGAGCCGGTGTTCACGCCGATCGTGCCGGCCAGCGCCGATCAGGGCACTGCTGCGTGCACCGCGCTGACCGACGACGAGAGCGTGTTCGTCGTGCTCGGCAACTACGTCGACGAGAACGCACCGTGCATCGTGACCACCCACGAGACCCCGCTGCTCGGTGGCGACCTGGCGATGAACGACGAATCGTTGGCCGCCTCCAAAGCCCTCTGGTACGCCGTCGGCGGCGGCTCGGATTCGCAGACCGCAGGTCTGCAGACGCTCATCGACGAGGGCCTGCTCGACGGCAACGTCGGAGTCGTCGGCGCGCTCGGGGTCGAGTCGCAGTATGAAGACGTCGCGAAGCCGATCCTCGAGGCCGGCGGCGTCAACGTGGTCGACGTCGCCTATCTCGACATCATCAGCGGCGCCGGCGACCCGAACGCGCTCTACGCGGCAGCGGAAACCGTCGCGCTCAAGTTCCAGTCGGAGGGCATCGACCAGGTCATCTTCAACACCGGTGCCGGACGGATCTTCCCGAACGGTCTCGCCCGCACCGACTACCGGCCCCAACTGTTGTACGACACCATCGGCGACGCCCAGCTCTACTACAACGGCGAGGGCAGCGACCTGTCTGTGATGGAGAATGCGGTCGCCGTCGGCGGCTACGACTCCGGGAACCTCTTCCCCGAGATGGGCGGAGCGACCGCGGAGTGCATCGCGTCGCAGGAACAAAAGCTCGGCATCACCATTCTCCCAGTCGACCAGGTACCCGATGGTGAGCCCGACTACTGGGCGAGTTCGTCGACCGCTTGCCAGCTCGTCGGGCTCGTCACGACACTCCTGGAGGCCACCGGTCCCGCGTTGAACTGGGGCACCTTCACCTCGGCCGGTTGGAACCTCGGTGAGGTCGATCTGGCGGGCGCCTTCGAGCCGCTCTACTTCGACAAGGACCACCCGAACGGGTCCCCCATCCTCTACGTGTACAACTGGGACCCGGCGTCCGGGACCATGGTCCGCGAGGAGGACTGACAGTCGGCGAGACGCTTCCGGAGGAATTTGAATGACCGTCAGCGACATCCGAGTCGAGGGGTTGACTCGTCGAGTATGAGACAAAGCCGTTTCCTCTGGCATCGGGTCTCGGTGACGAGCGGTGGGCGGGGATGTGGATTGAGCCTGAGCAGGTGCCTGTCGCGAGTCCGGGGGCCAAGTCATGAACCGACTTGAGCTCATCGAGTACTTGGCGGACCCATCGTCGGGCAGTTGGGACGAGGTCGGGTATCGGCCGTTCCCGATGGGTCGACCGGATCCGGTCCCGCTGCCGGTGCGGCCAACGACAGTCGAGGCAGCGGCGGTGAGGTCGGGCTACGACGTGGTCATCGTCGGCAGCGGCGCGGGCGGAGGAGTAGCGGCGCACGTGCTGGCGCAGTCCGGGGCGTCGGTGCTGATCCTCGAGCGGGGGACATGGCTCGACCGGGATGCGCCCGGGATGAACCACCTTCGGAACCATCGGCTCTCCGTACTCGGAGACGGCAACGAGTCCCGCAGGTCACGTTCGGGCATCGATCGGCCTCGATGGCGATGAGGTGGAGGTTGCCCCGCACGATCAGCGTGCAGGCAACAACGCCATCACGGTGGGCGGCGGCACGCGCGTCTTCGGTGCCCAAGCGTGGCGGTTCCACCCCGACGACTTTCGAATGGCGAGCGTCTACGGCGTGCCGGAGGGGTCGGCGCTGGCCGACTGGCCGATCACCTATGAGGATCTGGAGCCGTATTACGACAAGGTCGAGTGGGAGCTCGGCGTCGCCGGTGAAGCGACGATCGTGCACGCTCGCCAACGTGACTACCCGATGGCGCCGTGGCCGCTGTCGACCGAGGGTGAGCGTCTGGCGGTCGCGGCCAAGCAGCTCGGGTGGTCGACCACACGCGTCCCGTTGCTCATCAACACCGAAGCGCGCGATGGGCGTGCGGCGTGCATTCGATGCGGGTTCTGCGTCGGGTTTCCGTGTCCGGTCGACGCCAAGAACGGCACCGACGTCACCGTCCTGCCCAAGGCAACAGCGGCGGGCGCTCACCTCCTTGTCGGCGCACAGGTCACCCGTGTCAGCGACGCCGGCGAGGTCGACTTCGTCGTCGACGGTGTCGCCAAGACCAGTCCGTGCCGGGCGGATCGCTCTCGCTGGGGGCGCGGTCGAAACGGCGCGCCTGCTGCAGCTGAGCGCGCTCGGCAACGACTGGGTCGGCGACTGTCTGCAGGGCCACACCTACTCCGGCGCGTTCGGACGCTTTGACGAGATCGTCATCGACGGGCTCGGCCCTGGACCGTCCATCGCCAGCCTGCAGTTCCTGCACGGCAACGACGGTGTCATCGGTGGCGGGCTGCTCGCCAACGAATTCGTGAAGCTTCCCGCGCTCCACTATCCTGTGGGCGCTACCACCTGGCGTAGCGACCGAGGGTGAGGACGCTCGCCGAGCCGTCGCCGACGGTTACCGCCGAACGGCACACATCATGAGCCCACTGCAGGAAATCCCGACACGAGCCGCTCGCGTGCGCCTGGCGTCATCGGTGCGAGACAGCCTCGGGATTCCCGTCGCCCGCCCCGAGGGATTGCAGCACCCCGAGGACCTTCGAGGCACCGCCTTCATGACTGAACAGGCGCAGGCCTGGCTCCGTGCCGCAGGTGCCGCAGAGGTGTGGAAATTCAGGCTCGACCAGCGGATCCTGTCGGGCGGGCAGCACCAGGCCGGAACCGCTCGGATGTCGGACTCGCCCGCCCACGGCGCCACCGACACCAACGGCAAGGTGTGGGGAACAGACCGGATCTACGTCGTCGACGGCAGCGTTCACGTGACCAACGGTGGGGTCAACCCGGTCCTCACAATCATGGCGACGGCGTGGCGCACTGCGGCCCAGCTCGCCAGATCATGAGCGTCTGTTCGCGCGCTACTTCGACACGGCCCGCTCGATCGCCAAGCGCCCCGTTTGCGGACGTCTGCGAACTGTCCCACCATCGACTCGATCCAATCGACAATCCGTGATAGGTTCGTGTCGGTGAGTTCAGGAACGTTGATCCGTGAAGCGCGCCTGAATGCAGGGCTGTCCCAGATGGAGCTCGCGCGTCGTGCTGCGGTCGCGCAGTCGGTGATCAGCGCCTACGAGTCAGACCGTCGCGAGCCCGGGCTGGCGATGTTGACGAAGTTGGTCGAGGCCGCAGGTCACGAGCTCGTGATCGACGTACGGCCGTCTCCCACCCTGCGTCGTGGATTGCCGGACTCGAGACTCGGACGGCGGCTCCGGCGGCGGCGGCGATCCGTGATCGAAGCCGCCGCTCGCCGTGGCGCGAGCAATGTGCGGGTGTTCGGGAGTGTGGCTCGCGGCGAAGACACCGAGGGGAGTGACGTCGATCTGCTCGTGGATCTGAAGGACGATGTCGGGCTGGTCGCGCTCTCGGCGCTGACTCGCGAGATCGCCGAGATCGTCGGTGCGGCCGTCGATGTGGTGCCGGCTGATTCATTGAAGCCAGCGATGCGCGACCGTGTGCTCGCGGAGGCGATCCCGTTGTGAGCCGTCGTCGTGACGATCAACGCCCCAGCGACCGTCTGCGGGTACTCACGGTTGAATCTATTGGACTATTCCAATAGATTACGAACATGGTCTCGGATCTTGTCTCGTTGCGTGATGCGTCGCTTGTGCTGGGAGTCTCGGCAGAGCGCGTGCGACAGCTAGTCGTTGCCGGGGATCTGCCGGCGCAGCGATTCGGCAACGCATGGGCGGTCCCGCGAGACGCCCTGCTCGCGCGTCCGCGAGATGCCCGCTTTGGGTGGACGTCCGCTGGGTGCGAAGCGTGCCTGGGGGGAGATTGCCTCCGGTCGCGTCGATCCCGAACGACCGGGTCGATATCAGCGACGGGCGCGTGTCGTGCGTTGCGAGATGAGCAAGGCCGATGTCGATTCCGTTCCGCACCTTTCGAACGCGTTGGTCGGGGGAGTGCGCGGTGCGGTCGGCCACGGGGCCTCGCTCGTCGACGATGGCTCGATAGACCTCTACCTCGCGGGCCGTGCATTCGACGGTCTCGCTGCCGTGGTGGCCTACGTGATCGACCCGCTCGGCTCGATCCGGCTTCGCGTCGTCGACGACGACGCCTGGGAGATCATTCCCGCTGGCCCGCTCGCTCCACCGGGAGCGGTCGCGCTCGATCTGCTGGAGTCCGCGGATCCACGCCATCGAATCGCGGCAGCGGAACTGCTCGATGACCGCTGAACTTCCGATCGTGCGGCTCCGATCCCTGGCGGGACGACAGCGTGAGTCGTGGCGAGCACTGATCGAGTTGGCACCGAACCTCGGTGCGCATTGGCTCCTCATCGGTGGGCAAATGGTGTTCCTGCACGAGGTCGAACGTGGAGTGTCCGATATGCGACCGACCGACGATGTCGACGTCGTCGTCGATGTGCGCATCGAGCCAGCGGGGCTCGGTGTCGTGGACGTCCTGCTGCGCGAAGCAGGTTTCGAACAATCGATGCCGAGTGCCGACGGCGTTGCTCACCGCTACCGGCGCGACGGTGCGACGATCGACGTGTTGGCTCCGGACAATCTCGGCAAGCGAGCCAGCCTCGCACTGGGGAGCGGACGCACGATCGAGGCGCCAGGCGGAACTCAAGCGTTGTCCCGCAGCGGAACCGTCATGGTGCAGCTGGACAACGACTCGGCGATGATTCGGCGCCCGACTCTCGTCGGTGCGTTGCTCGGCAAAGCGGCCGCCGCCACCCAGATCGTGTCGCAGACAACCTCCGAACGAGCCAAGCACGAACGCGACGTCGATTCCCTCGCTCGGATGATCGGCCCGACTGATCGAGAATCCGCGGAGCTCACGAAGAAAGAACGAAACCTGCTCACCTCGATCGCTGCGTCGCCCGGGCTCAGCGAGCTCGCGCAACGATCCATCATGCTGCTCGCCGAATGGTCGGCGTAGGCTGCGAGATGTCGCTACCCGAGTGTCGCACGACCCGGCGGACGGCGATGGTAGACCGGTATACGTACTGACCGGATCGTGCGGAATTTCCGGTCGAGCCAGCGGATGAAACCGCATGAAATGGACTCCCGCGGACGCTCCAAATGGCCTTCGCAACGTTGCCAAGGTGAGGGTCGCGAGTTCGAATCTCGTCATCCGCTCCAACGAATACCTTGGTCAGCGGCCCTTTCGAGGGCCGCTGCTTCGCACTCCGGTATGCCATCGGAGCCGCATGGCTGGCTCCTTTGGACGACCCCTTCGGTCAAAGGGTCTGTGCCTAATTGGCCTGAACTCCCACGGCTGTGCTTTGGTCGGATCGCAGCCGCTGCGATACAGGCAGGACCCATCTGCAGGAACGAGCACCGGCGGCGGGGCATGGCGGAAGGACCTGCCATTCCGGTGCTGTCGAAGGGATGGATACGCTGGCCACCGCCCGATCACGGCAGGGACGATCGGCCGCAATGGAATTGTGAACGACAAGCGCCACCTCGTTGCCCTTCACGAAGACGCCGAGCTTGGGCGTCAATCCGGAGCTGGCGGGCCGAATTTCTCCGACCGCCAGTGATCCCGCTACGCCACGTCGTCATGCCGATCGATCACTGCCGGACCTGACTGGGTGGGCACAGTTGAACAATGGTGATATTCGTGATGCCGAGGCCCGGCCGGAGAGCGACACTGGCGGTGTGGGCGAAACCCGGCTGGCGATCGGACGCCGCGTTGTCGTCACGGGTCTGGCCGGGTCGGGAAAGAGCACCCTCGCCGTCGCACTCGCGGAAGAGACCGGTTTGCCCCTCATCCACCTCGACCTCGCCTTCTGGAAGCCAGGCTGGGTCGCACCGTCGGAGACCGAGTGGCGCGAGAAGCAGCGCGTCGTGCTCGCTGGCGACGCGTGGATCGCTGATGGCAACTACCACGAGACACTCGATCTCCGGATCAAACGCGCGGACACCCTGGTGGTCCTCGACATGCCCTGGTGGCTCTGTTCAGGACGCGCGCTCCGGCGCGGGTTCAAGATGCCGGGCCAACTTCCTGAAGGATGCGACTACTCGGCCTGGGCCCGGTTGCGCGATGAGTGGCGCCTGGCCGGTCGAATCTGGCGCAAGCGAAACGAGGAACCCGCACGCGAGCGCGAGGTCATCTCGCGAACACGGGCAGAACGTGGCCGTTCACGTGCTGAGGTCCAAGCGGGCGGTCACCGACTTCCTGTACGGCGCACACGCCGACCGAAGCGTCGTCGACGACGGTTGACCGGCGCCAAATGAGCCGTCGACAACCGACGAAGTGTCACCGAACGCCTGGTGACGCGATTCTGTGGCGTCGCATCCCGGCCGATATCGAGTGGCGGCCGGTGTCGGCTGCGTGATTACGCAAGGCATTATCGGGTGCCCTCGACCGGCATGTCGGTGACGATCCGGAGTCCGGCGCCGAACCCGTGAACATCTTGCGCCGCGTCGACGCAACGGTTCACGAGATCGCCGCGCCGTCGCCCTGTGTCACCAACCGCCGGCGAGCGGCTGGTCGTAGACGGACGACTGATTGCGCGTCTCGTCTCCGCGATCCCTGCCGGTGTCCGGGCTGAACTACGGCGCGGTCGCCAGCACTGGGCTGTTGTGGTACGCGGCGATCAGCCACTGTCCGTCCCGTTTCTCGAGGACCCAGGTCGCGTTCACTTTGGCCGCATCCGGAACCTCGACCTGGCCCGCGAACAGAATGCCGGATTCGCTGACGGCGATCGCCGCGTTCTCGCCGACGAAGCGAAGGCTGAGCTGGTTGTTGAAGGTGGAGGTGTCGCGGAGCGGACCTGCGAAGGCCAGCGCCATGTTCTGGCGGATCGTGTCACGGCTCTCGCGGAGTGAGCCGGTCATGATGGCGGTCGCGTCCTCGGTGTAATTGGCGACCATGGCGTCGGCATCGCCGGCCTTCCACGCGTCGTACGACGCATCCAGCACGGCCTGGATGGCAGCCTTGTCTTCTGCACGGTTGTCTGACATCGGATTCTCCCTTGCGATCAGTCCACTCGAGGGTTTTCCAGCGAACGTGAGTACATACCGGCGAAGGGATCGGAACTCATCGCGGCGCGGAAGAAGATGTACGCCCTGCCGAGGTGGTGTTCAGCGGGAGTGGTTGTCGCCGTCGAGATCGCTGAGGGGTACTTGGTCGGCATCGAGCGCGATCGCCAGGCCGAACGATGCGAAGACATCGAAGTCCCGGAACACCGAGTTCCGGCTGATGCCTTCGGTGGTGACCGTGAAGATCTGCAACGTGCGCAGCTCGTATCCGTCCGTCGACCCGACCGTAGGCGGCGAAACCGGGCTGGCCGTTGGCTTCGACCGCCCGCAGGCACCATTCCGTGCCGCCCTTCGCGAAGACCCACTCCATGAACACGCCGTAGTTGTCAGGACCAACGAACCAGTTGAGCATCGGCGGCATCTCCATCAGCACGTCCGCTGTGAGGAGCCGCTTGAGTGCCTCGATATCGGCGCGGACGAACGCCTCCATGTAGCGATCAACCCAGGCCCGCTGCTCGGGCGCGGATGGTTCGTTGACGACGTCGGGTCCGACCCCAGCCTCTCTCACACGGGCACGCGCACGCTGCAGCGAGCTGTTCACCGAGATGACACTGGTGCCGAGGATGTCGGCAGCCTCGGACGCCGAGAAGCTGAGCACATCGCGGAGAATCAGCGCACCGCGCTGACGCGCCGAGAGGAGCTGGAGGGCGCCGACGAAAGCCAGCCGCACGGTGCTGCGGTCGATCACGGTCCTGGCTGGATCGCCCGCGTCGAGCATCGAGTCCGGCAGGGGTTGGAGCCACGAAACGTTCTCTCCCGGCACGAGAGCCCCGCGCGGGTCAGACGCGGAAACGAACCCGGACGGCAGCGGCCGACGGCCGCGGACCTCCAACGCTGTGAGGCAGGCGTTCGACGCGATCCGATACAGCCAGGTGCGCAAGGAGCTGCGTGTCTCGTCGTACTGCTCCCTCGCTCGCCATGCCCGCACGAAGGTGTCCTGGACCAGATCCTCAGCGTCCCGAGACGAACCGAGCATCCGATAGCAATACGCCAGCATCTCTGCACGGAACGGTTCGAGCAAACGATCGAAGCCTTCTCTCGTCTCCACTCCCATGCCTCCCCTTCTCCGGGACGAGCACCGTATCGAAGTCAGCCGCGACGAATGAGAGGTACGACGCAGGTGTCCCCGACCGCCAGTGACTTGGTGACGCGATTTTGTGGCGCCGCATCGGGGCCGAAGTCGCGCCCCGTCGGAGAGCACGTCGCAGTGATTTCGAGTGCCGATACCGAGCGGTCTGTGGGCTGGCATCGACGCTTGCGTGAGGCGCACATACCAGGGCATTCGGTGTTACCTGGCGGATGTACCAACGAATGGGAGATCAGGGGAAAGGTGCCGACAGCTTCGGCGACCACGATTGGCTTGCGGCTCGGGACGGCGAGGAGATCGTGGGCAGTGAGCGATCGCTCAATCGACCGGGGGCAACTCGAACGACACGCCCTCGCTGCTGCCCTCCGGGCCTCGGAACACCAGCGCGACCGGTTGTTCGCCCGCCGATGCCGAGGTTGCGCACCCACGCTGCTCGTAGCCGAGCACCTGGGGATACTCGATCGCCTTCGGCGGATCACATCGTTCCTCCGACGGCGGTAGCGCAAGCGTCACCGGGTCGTCCGACCCGTACGCGACGAGGTTCTGCGTCGGTGTGACCGCCGGATCGCCGGAGAGCGGAGCCCACACGTATGCCACGTGATACGGGGTCATCGAGCCGAGGTCGTCGACGCCGAACACCGTCACATCGTCGAGGTCGCCCGGCTCGCCCGCGACCACGCCGACGAGCTTGATCGCCAAGATCGTGGAGCCGTCGTTCTCGTATTGGACCACGCCCCACTCACCGAAGGGCACCACCGAGTCGTCGGCAGCGAGCGCGTCGACCCCCGGAGTGTCGGCGAGCGGCGCCAAGTAGTCCTCGGCGCTTTCACCGTCGGACGAACAGGCGGACACGCCGGTCATGACGAACGCGAGGAGTGGAACGGCCAACGAACGACGAGACACCCACACGGCGCCGAACCTAGCGGTGCGGCCGAATCAACCGAGCAAGTCATGTCGGGTCCACTTCCGAGCGGCCCCGCAGCGCAGAACCGCGGATCCGCGCTACCTCTCGACTGGCCGATCATCAGCACGATCGCGTGATTTTCCGAGTGCGGTGCTTGGGTAGATATCGAGTGGCCTGGCCCGGTGTCGGCGGCGTGATTACGCGACGCATTGTCGGGTGCCCTTGACCAGGACATCGGAGACGGTCGATCTACCGACAGGTTGGGAGCGTGGTGGGCAAACCCGGCGGCGCGCGAGCGGGGTTCTAGCTAGTGCCCAGCGGCAGTCCCCGGCGCGCTTGCCTCGGCGATTGCGCTGTCGGGCGACGGACTAAGTTGGCGATTCCGGAGGTCAGTGGATGGGCGATCACTGTCGCGTGAACGCGGCTCGCTACCTGAGCCGCCGACGGTTCATCCGGCTGTCCGCGAGCGCAGCTGCAGGAGTGGTCGTAGCCGGGTGCGTAGAGGGCCGCGAGCGCCTCGCCAGTCCCGGGCCGCGCCTCATCACCACGCTCGGCGATCTGGCGCTACCCGACACGGGCGTCATCCTGCCTCACGAACACATCTTCTTGGATATTCCGCGCCAGCAATCTGATCCGCAGCAGGAACCGGTGCAGGTCGAGGACGTGGTCGAGGTGATGCAACCCGAGTTGGAGAAGGCGCGCGCAGCCGGAGTTGCCGTGTTGGTCGACGCAGCTTCGCCGAGTCTCGGTCGCCGGGCCGACATCATCGTGGCGGTGTCACGGGCGGCCCGGCTGCCGGTGGTCGTGCCGACCGGCTTCTATCTCGACCGGTCGATACCTGAATGGGCGCGGGCCGCGAGCGAGGAGGAGCTGCGCGACTGGATGGTCGGCGAACTGGTCGATGGAATCGAAGAGGCAGACGTGAAGGCGGGCTGGATCAAGCTGGCGGCCAGCGACGTCGGACTCACCGAACTCGAGCGCAAGTGCTTGCGTGCCGCTGCCCGCGCGGGCGCAGCGACCGACGCCACCATCGGCTGCCATAGCGCGAGCGGGATCGTGGCCCGCGACGCGCTGGACATCGTGGAAAGGTCGGGCTACCGAGCCGAGCGCTTCGTGTGGATACACGCCGACCATGAACCGTGGATTCATGCCGATCCTGAACGCGACTGGGGCTTGCGCGAGGAACTGGCGCGCCGAGGTGCATGGGTGGAGTTCGACAAAATCGGGTTCCCCAAACCCGAGGGTGACGCGGCGCACATCGACACGATGCACATCGACATGATTCAGCACATGCTCGACGCGGGACTCGGTGACCATCGATTGTTGCTCAGCATGGACAGCATCGGGTTTGTCCCCGACTGCCGAGGCGGGCTGTATCAAGGGGTACACGTACCTGTCGGAGACCTTCCTGCCGAAGCTGCGCAAAGCCGGGGTAGACGAGACGACAATCGACAAGCTGACGCGGGAGAACCCGTTTCACGCATTTGCGCGACCCAGCTAGCGCGGACCGGGCGCATCCCCAAGCGCTCGACGCGCACAGATCACGTGATCTGGAAGTCTCCCCGACCGCCGTCCTGGTGACGCGATTTTGCGTCGCATCCGGGTCGCACTCGCACGCGTCGACCGTCCGCTGGCCCGTGATTATGCGGGGCGTTCTGTGTGGTCCGGCGATGGACCGAGAACCTGACTCAGGATGCGAGCTCGAGTCCAGGCACGCCCTGGAACAGCCGGTCCGCGGTGACCAGCACGAATCCCGTGTGGAGAGCACTCGCAGCGATCCACAAGTCGTTGGCGTGCACGGGATCGGCGACGGGGTGGCCAACGCGTCGGCACGCGAAACGCAATTCGGCGAGTGTCGTGAGGAGGGCGTCGCTGATCGGGATCACCGTCGTGGTTCCGATGGCTTGTTCGAGTCGGCTACGGCGCGGTTCGCCCCACTCTGCGAGCAGTGCGCCATAGCGCAACTCCGCAACAGTCGATGCTGCGAGGAAGATCTGATTCCCAGCGAGGAACGTGACCTGTCGATCGAACTCAACGCGTCGGCGGCGACTCAGTGCGGCGCTGAAGACGCCGGTGTCGACAACCAACCTCACGAGCGAAGGGCGGCGGCGAACGCTTCGTCTTCGAGCTCCGTGAGTTCGTCGATCAGCAAAGCGTCAGTCGTCGCGAGCGTCGGTGCTGCGGCCAACTGGTCCGCGGACAGGTCGCGTGGCAGCAGGGATGTTCCATGCGGGGCGAGCCGACCGTCTGCAGCATTGCTCATGCCTCGATTCTACGTTCGTGGCCGCGTGACGGGTCGCGACATTTCGTGGCGCCGCACCCGGGCCGAAGTCGCACATCGTCGGAGATGACGTCGCAGTGATTACGAGTGCCGATCCCGAGCGGTCTGTGGGCTGGCATCGACGACTACGCGGACGAATACAATTGGAACGTGGGAGCGAACGCGGACCGAGCCAAGGCAGTTTGTCAACGTTTGTGCGACGCCCGGGACGCGAGTGACTGGACTGCGTTCGCCGCCCAGTACCACCCGGACGGAATTTACGAGTTCGTCGGCCAAGCGGTCACGCAAGGACGCGACAACATCGCCGAGTACGAGCGCTCGACCCACGACCCAGCCATGCAACTCAGACGCGACCTGTGGACGGCGGATGACTCCGGACGTGTGTGGTGGCGATACACAGCGAGCTGGACAGACGCCGAGTCCGGGGAGGTTCGTCACACTTCGGGTGCATCCACCGCCGCCGTGACAGACGGGCTGATCGTGCGCCTGACCAGCTGGATCGACCTATCGTTCGCGCTGCCTCAGTAATCAGACCATTACTCGGCCGCAGTCAGCGGCTTTGCACAGGGTCTTCACCGTCTGGGAAGACACGGACTGGTGCATCCAAACGCGATCGGATCGCTTGCGCCGAACTGCCTGGTGCTACCTCTCGACTGGCCGATCATCGGCACGATCGCGTGATTTCCGAGTGCGGTGCATGGGCCGTTATGAGCGCGCTGCCTCATGCCAGCGACGTGGTTGTGCAAGCGTCGTCAGTCGAGTATCCTCGAACAACACATTGAGGATGCTGTCGCTCAAGTGCGCAGTGCCATGGCTGTCCGTGCGTATCAGGCTGCGCAGTTGAACGGTCTGGAGGCGGCGCCGATCATGGGACACCGCGGGCAGGCGCATCCGGTACGAAAGCCCTTGACTCCGGACCACGGTACGGGGCGTACGTTCCGGGGATGACTACATCGCTGACATCGCCCGCCGCCGTCCGTGAGGCCATCGGCTCGACGGAGGGCGTTCTGATCGTCGACTTCACTGCCGCTTGGTGCGGGCCTTGCAAGCAGATCTGGCCCATCCTCGATGACATGGCTGCAGCCCACGCCGACGTCACCGTGCTGGCTGTCGACGTCGACCAGCACCCGTCGCTCGCCGCCGAGTACCAGGTGCTCAGCATGCCGACGATTTTGTTCGTGCGCGACGGGCGGCCGGTGCGTCGCGTCGTCGGCGCTCGGCCGCGCGGCTATCTCGAAGCCGAACTGGCCGCGACTCGGGAATCCTGACGGCCACGGCCGCGTTGTGCCCGCCATGACCTACTCGATCGGCGAGCTCGCGGCCACCGCCGGGGTGAACGTCGAGACGATCCGCTTCTACGAGCGCCGCGGGCTGATGCCCGAGCCGGCGCGTACTGCGAGCGGATACCGGCGCTACGGCCCTGACGACCTCTGGCGGCTCGCATTCGTGCAGCGCGCGAAGGCCCTCGGCCTCCGGCTTCGCGAGATCGCGGTGTTGCTCGGCGACGGGGGTTCGCGGTCGGTGGACGAGGTCAGCCGGATCGCGACGTCCCGACTCGCGGAGACGGAGCGCGAGCTGATCGAGCTCACCGCTCGCCGCGATCGGCTGGAAGCGCTGCTGGCGACGTGCAACGCAGACTCTGCCGCCGAGTGTCTCAACCTGACCCCGACGAGTACCTGCACGGTCGATGATGGAGTCGCGATCGCCTGACACCAGCGGACATGTCGGAGCCGCCGATCGTTCGTCCACCCACCGTTCGTCAATCCGGCGTATCCAGAGCTGCGAGCAACTGTTGGAGGGTTCGCTTCGCCGTTTCGTATCGAGCGACGCCGACGGTGTCCCCCCAACGGAGTTCGATCTCGGCCACCCTCGCACCCGCGAGCAGCAACGCCGCCTCCCCACGGTCGGTCGGCTGGATCAGCCGAGCCCGCCCGTCCGTCGGGTCGGGGACCCGCTCGAGGTAGCCGAGATGCTGGAGATCGTCGACGAGCTCTGCCATCGCCGAAAGGCTCAGTTGGGCTCGTTCAGCGAGCACGGTCAGGCGGACGCCCTCGCCGCGGAGATTTCCGAAGACCTGGAGGTGGACTGGCCGGAGGTCGGTGAAGCCGCCGGCCTCGGCGAGTTCGAAGACGTCGGAGCGGAAGTGCTGCAGCAGCCTCACGAGGAGCTGCCCGATGGCCGGTCCGTCGCCTGCATTTTCCGAAGTGGGGGTTGCATCTGACATCGACCACCAGCATACTCCTGTTTCCGAAACAACGGATTCCGAAGGAGATTAGCGATGACAGTCGCCACTGACACCATGATCGACACGCCGGCCGGCCTGTTGCACGTCACGATCCGGGGCTCCGGCGCGCCTGCCGTGCTCTGGCACAGCTTGCTCGTCGACTCGAGCCAGTGGAATCGTCTCGTCGACGACCTGAGCACCGCTCGCACGCTCGTGCTGGTGGACGGGCCAGGACACGGTCGAAGTGGACCGCCGCCCGCGAAGGCCGGTTTCCAGCACTGCGCCGACGCGGCCACGACTGTGCTCGACGAGCTCGGTTTCGACGAGGCGGACTGGATTGGCAACGCCTGGGGCGGGCACGTCGGCTACGTGTTTGCCGCCACCCACCCGCTGCGATGTCGCTCCTTGACCTCGATCGCGGCCCCGGTGACACCACTGCCGCCGAAGCAGAGGCGGCGGATCCGTCTTCTTGTCGCCGCCTACGGGCTCGCCGGCGCCACGATGCCGCTGCGCAAGGCTGTCGTCGAGACGCTGTTGGCCGAGCACACCCGAGCAACAGACCCGGAGGCTGTCGGCCTCGTGACAGAGGCTTTCCGCCACGGGCACAAGGTCGGGATGCACCGGGTGATGCAGTCGATGATGTTGCAGCGGCCCGACCTGAGCCACCATCTTCCCCAGATCACGGCGCCGGCCCTGATCGTCAGCGGCAGCGAGGACCCGACATTCTCAGCGACACGAGCTGCGGCGGTGGCTGCGGCACTGACGTCCGCCTCGGCCGTCACCATCGACGGCGCCGGTCACCTCCCGCCCCTCGAGCGCCCCGTCGAGCTCGCTCGGGCAGTTCGCTCACTCTGGGAAACCGACGATTGAGGTCGCCCCGACTGGCGCACAAGTCGGCGAACCGCTGATCACTCTGGAGCTGACAACGTCGACAACCGCCTCCCGATCGTCGACGGCATCCGGCCCTGCTGTTCCATCCAACGAGCGAACGTCTCCAGATGGAGTCGCTTCACGTTCAACAAGTTGATGCCGTGGTCGTGGCACCACGCAGCGAAGATCCGCAGGTCGGTCGCATAGCTGCGTCGTGCGGGGTCGGTGTAGCCGGCGATGAACGCCGCGACGGCAACTCCTTCGGTGATGATCACCGGGTCGTCGTAACGGACGACTTCGGCTGTGCGGACGGTGGTGTTGTGTGCGTCGGCCATGCTGGCCTCCTTCAGTGACCCGGTCTCCGGAGGAGACGGGCCGTCCACGCTCGCGCCGACCCCGCGCCTGGTTGGCGACGCGATTATCGGGTGCCCTGGAAGGCCGTGATGCTGCGCTGCCTTGACCGCCGTGGTGGTGATTCTGGGTGTGTGAAGTGTGCGACGGATGGCGGACTGGCGGGTGCGAGGTGGCCACCCGCATCGGACGTCCCGATGGAACAGGTCGTGGCATTCATCGAGACGATCTACGATCTCCTGTGACGTGGCCGGTGCCGAGTTCCGTCTTCAGCGTGCCAGGGTTTCCACGAACTGCTCGCGGAGCTCGCGCTTGAGGATCTTTCCGCTCGCATTGCGGGGCAGTTCGGTCACGAACTCGACCGCTTTCACCGCCTTGAACGGGGCGAGCTTGCCGGTACAGAACTCGATCACCTCGGCAGCGGTCAGTGTCGGATCACTGGCGACCACCACGGCCAAGGGGGACTCCCCCCACCTGTCCGACGGGACGCCGATCACGCCGACATCGGCAATCTTGTCGTGGGCCAGGAGCACGGACTCGATCTCGGCCGGATAGACGTTCTCCCCTCCGGAGATCAACATGTCCTTGACACGGTCGACGATCGTGACGAAGCCCTCGTCGTCTATCGTTGCGACGTCGCCGGTGTGCAGCCATCCGTCGACGATCGCCTCCTCCGTCGCCTTGGGTTGGTTCCAGTAGCCCACCATGATGTGCGGCCCCTTGAGCAACACCTCACCCGATTCATCGGGGTCGCAGTCCGTGCCGTCCTCGCGTACGACGCGCACCTCGGTGAAGTAGAACGCTCTGCCAGTCGATCCGGCACGGGTGATTGCGTCCGCCGAACTGATCAGACAACCCGGGCCGCACGTCTCGGTCAGTCCGTAGACCTGATGGATCTCGATGTCGAGGGCGGCGTACTGCTCGATCAGGATCTTGGCGACCGGCGCCGCACCGCTCATGATCCAGCGCAGCGACGTCGCGTCATGGATCGCAGGGTCGCGTACGGCCAACATGTACTGCAACATCACCGGCACCATCAACGTGGACGTGATCCGCTCGTCGCGGATCAGTTCCCATGACAACGTCGGGTCGAACGCCTTGAGGACCACGAGCGCCACGCCCGAGTAGACGCACACCAGTACCGGGTTCAACGCCCCGACGTGGAACATCGGCAACGAGTTCAGATACCGATCCCCGGTACGGAAGTCTGCCGTGGCCGCGCCGGTCAGGATCGACCAGAGCACGGTGTCGTGGGAGTGCATCACACCCTTCGGCAGCCCGGTGGTGCCGCTGGTGTACATGATGAACACCAGGTCATCACCGGAACCCGATGGCGTCGGCTCGGCCGACGACGCTGCGCTCATCCAACCTTCGTACCCGATGGTCCCGTCTAGTGCCTCGCCGCCCACCTGGATCCATGTCGCGATCGACGTCGCCTCACCCCGGCCACGCAAGTCATCGACGATCTCAGTGAATTCGCTGCCGAAGATGATCGCCGTTGCGCCGGCGTCAGCCAGGATGAACTCGAGTTCGTCGGCGACGAGGCGCCAGTTCAGCGGCACGTTGACCGCACCGATCTTGGCGATCGCGAAGAACGACTCGACGAATTCTGTGCCGTTCATCAGGAGCAGGGCGACCCGGTCACCGAGTCCGACACCGCCCTCGATGAGCGCATGTGCCACCTGGTTTGACCGGGAATTCAGTTCGGAGTACGACAGTCGTCGGCCGTTCGCCGGCTCGAAGATCGCCTCCGCGCCAGGATCGCGCACCGCTCGTTTCGTGAGCAGCTGTCCGACATTCTGTTGCACCCCGCGATCGGTCATCAGACAGCTTCGCGCAGACCGAGACTCGACTTTGACGGGTGCTGTCACGACGACGGCGACCCGTGGATTCTCGAGTTCGGCGTCACCGGCGCTGGCCGCTGTCGAGACTCCGCGTTCACTGCTGCGCACGTCGTGGCCGGATCGCGCCGTCACGAGCCATCGGCTCCGACATTCTGTGCGATCCCAACACCTTCGCCCACCGATCCCGCCAGGCACTGGCCGCCCGAAACACATCCAGGCCCCCGGTTCAACCCGTCGATGTTCGACGCCGTAGTGCTCGACGCATGTCGGACTCGTCGGCGTCAATGCCATCCGGGGCGATCGTCACCTGCGGATCGCCGAGCAGCTCGGGGTGAGATCCTCGAACCACGAGGGATCGATACCGACTTCGGTGAGTTGCTCGCGGTCGGAGGGGCATCGAGGCAGCATGCCGATCGTCCTCGCCTGAACCGCGGCGATTCGCGGCATCAGCCGAAGGCTTCGTCGCCGGCGATCGTCGCCCGGTGCATCAACCGCGGCGACGTCGCCGAGTACGGCATGGCTCGGTGGAGCAGGCCGGTGTTGTCGAAGATCACGAGGTCGCCCTCGCGCCACGAATGCGACAAGGTGAACTCGGGCTGCGTCGCCCAGTCGAGCAAGCGTCGGAGCAAGGCCTGCCCCTCGTCGTCGGGCATGTCGATCACGGCCTCGGCGGTGGAGCCCATCACGAGGGATCGCCGCCCGTCCTGGCGCTTCCACACGAGCGGGTGCTCGCTCTTCGGCACGGTCGCCCATTGGGCCACCTGCTTCTCGGTCGGATTCGGATCGACTTTGCGGTAGGCGCTGTCGGCCGAAAATCGCACGCGCAGGCCGTCGATCAGGGCCTTGTCGTCGTCGGGCAACGCTCGGTACGCCGCGTACGTGTTGGCGAACTCGGTGTTGCCTTCGCCATTTTCAGCCGTGCGGCGCGCGGTGAGCAGCGTCATCTTGTCTGGCGCATCGCTGGTCGTCCCGTCGATGTGCCAGTTGACGTTCGCCTCGCGGTAACGGGCCAGCTTGTCCAGTGCGGGGTCGCGGGTGACCGGCGAGATCTCGGGGTGATCAGCGAGCGCACCGTACGGCGGAAGCACCACCTCGCCGAGCAGCCGGGCGAGCGCGGCCAGATCGTCGTCGCTGATGTTCAACTCGGGCAGGACCACGACACCGTATTCGTCGAGCGCACCCTGCAGTTGGCGTGCCACCTCTGGCGTCGCCGCCTCCGCGCCCGTGATCCCCGTGATCGACGCACCCATCTGGTCGTTGATCGGTGTGATGCTGATGGTCATCGAGTCCCCCTCGTGTGATTCGACCCCGGAGAATGATGCAATTCAACTGTTCAGCATGACTCCAGTCCCAATACTTTCGCACACGATGAGGGAGCCCAACCATTCGCTGATCAACCTCTCGTTCCCGATCGAGGCCTGGCGGCAACCACCGTGCCCGACAGCGACGCGTCCACGCTGGACTGCGTCATCGAACCGGCAGATCTAGGAACGCCGCACCAGCGCTTCGCCGTCGCCCGGCGACGAGCGCGGTGCGTCAGACATCGGTTCCGATGCGATGTTCGTCGGTGACGATCACGACGCGTCGACTGGTGTCCATGAACCTTTCCTCGTCGTCTCGCAGCACCTTGCCCTCCTCACCCAGATACCACCGGCTCCATGTGTGCATCCCCTCGATGTCGTCGAAGCCGATCTCGGTGATGCAGTCGTACGGTGCGTCGGTGGAGCCGTCACCGAGACGCACCGCGTGGTTCTGCACGTAATGGGTGATGACCGCGGCCACGTCGTCGGGGATCGACCGCTGAAAGAGCGGAGCGTGACTGTGCTCGTAGTAGTCGCGGAACGTGTCGAGCGTGACATCAGCCCGCCGTTTGATGAGCGCGACGATCTTGATCACGACGCCACGTGAGCGGTGTAGCGGAGGCGTTCACACACGACTCGGTCAGACCGTCGCGATCGGGGTCAGCGGTGAGCCGACGATGCCGGGCAGGCGCAACGGCGGCGCCGTGAGCAGGAAACGGCTGCGGTCGTGCTCGCGCAGCCAGGCGGCCAAATCGTTCAAGTACCACAATTCGCCCAACGGGACGCCCAGCTTGAACAGGCACAGGTGATGGATCGGCAGGAATGAGTGACGCTGCGGATTGCGATCCTTGCCGAGCACCCCCTCGACTGAGTCGTTGTCCGCGACCAGCGCGGAGATCTGCGACTCGACGATCCATTCGAGCAACGCATCGTCGCGAGCGTCGAGCCACGAACACATCTGGAAGACCTGCTTCGGGTCGGGGTCGCGATCCCAATCGAGGAGCTTGGTCGCGTAGCCCGTGTGCAGCAACAGCATGTCGCCCGGCTCCACGACCACGTTGTCCGCGGCCATGATCGCCTGCAGCGTCGCCAGGTCGACACCCTGCCAGTCGTGGCCGAGGTGGTGCGCCAAGTCGACGAGCACGCCACGACCCTGCATACCATGAAAGGCCATGTGCTCTACGCCGAGATGCTTCGCAAAGCTCGCGTGGCCGACGCCGTCGCCGGCGGCGTCGTCGGACGGGCCAACGAGATCGGTCCCTGAGCGGAAGCCGTTGTAGAGGAACCCCTCCTCGTTCCCGTCACCGTCGGCGTCGAACTCGGCGCCGACATGTGCGAGGGCATCCCACTGCGTCGAGTACTGCGGCCAGAGCGTGACTGCATCGTCGGCCCAGACGTCGACATACTTCGGATCGCCGAAGTCCTTCATCTCGCTCATGTGGACGTTGTAGAACACCTCTGGGTTGCCATCCATGTCTTCCGTCGGCGCGATCCGGGGTGGATGGCGCCGCTGGTTGAGCACACTGCCGCCGGGATAGTCGAGCGGCAGACTCAGACAAAAGCTGATTCCCGCCTCGACCTCGCGCACACCCTGGAGGACCTTCTCAGCGGTGATCAGATTGACCCGGCCGAGCTCGTCATCATCACCCCAATCACCCCACGTCGAGCCATCCGGTCGCCGCTGCCACCGTTTGCTCACCGCGCTGCGCCGCCCATGTCCACCCCACGCCATGCGGCCCGTAGACCCTGCCTGGACCAGGATTCCATCTGAATCGACGCTCGGTATCCACTCATCGAGTGCACCCTACGCGCACGTCCCTCCGTCACCGGACAGTTTCTCTGCGAGTCGGAGTACCGGTGTGCGGCTCGTGCCAGTCATGTCATCTATAGGAATACTCATCCGAGGAAT
The DNA here is from genome assembly GCA_963801795.1 of Ilumatobacteraceae bacterium. Lineage (GTDB taxonomy): Bacteria > Actinomycetota > Acidimicrobiia > Acidimicrobiales > Ilumatobacteraceae > Sva-07. The sequence continues at coordinate 815,195 of CAWDFZ010000005.1, read as the reverse complement.
CCGGCTGGTGCCGTCGGCTATCGGCCTGATCGCATACCCGCTCGACCGGGTCACGGCGATGTTGCGTGTCGTAGTGCGCGCTCGTCGTGCGTGATGCTGCCGGCGTTGTGAACCGCTGCGAGCGAGAGCGGCCGGACAGAGATCTCGCTTCACCCGGTGATGTGGACGCACCCGGTAATCACCGGACGAACAGCACGAAACGAGCGCGCTTTCGGCGTTACGCGCGACTGGATCGCCCGGTAACGCGTGCTGATGCGGTGGGCTGCTGGTCAGACGCTCACACGATGTCGAATTTGCAGCGGGCCCCTGGGGCGTTGGCGAGTCGTTGGTCGGCCGTAGCGAGGGCGCAGTCCAGGGCTTCGGCGAGAGCGACGTAGCACGCGTCGTACGCCGTCGCGTTGTCTCGCAGCTCCCATGCACGGCGCAGGAGTGGTGCGGTCGGGTAGACGGTGATGGGGAGGTTCACCAGATCTTCGATCGCGTTGTTCGCTTGTGCTGCGGTGAGTGCACCGCTCGCGAGTTGACGTCGGATGACCGATACGGCCTCGACTCGGAGCAGATCGGGCGCCGCAAGTGATTGTCCGTTGATCCGTGCGCGACATGCCTCGCCGTCAGGTCCGCCGTCGGCGACCGCGGGAGCGATCACCGAGGCGTCAACGACGAGCACGTTCGTCCGCGATTGCGGAGACCGCATCCGCTCGCGAGAGCCGACCCTTCGGTCGGTGCTCTATCCGCGCGATCATGTCGCCGATTGTTGGGGTCGCCACCATCGCGGCCAGCTGGGTTGAGAGGTACTGCTGGAGCGACTGGCCAGCGACCTCGGCTCGTCGGACCAGTTCCTTGTGCACATCTTCGGGTACTTCCCGGATCTGAACATTCGGCATGCATGCATTATACATGCACAATGAGTCTTCGGTCGAGAGGCGTCTGCCGCGCGGAATCAGCCCGGACGGGTTGCTCCAGCAATGAACGTCGACACGATGTAGGTGGCACGCCGGTCGAGGCTGCGACGGGCACGGTCGTAGCGCATCGTGGTTCTGGGGTCGGCGTGGCTGGCGGCCTCTTGGACGTCGCGCAGTGGGACGCCAGCGTCCAGGGCGGCGGTGATGAAAGAATGCCGCAGACTGTGCGGCGAGATCTGCTTGTTGATCCCGGCCCGCTTCACCAGCCGCTTGACCATCCGGTCGGCACAGTAGCGGTCCATGCGTCCGCCTTCGACTCCAAGGAAGATCGGCCCGACAGTGCGGTCGCCGATGTACAGATCGAGTGCCCGTCCTGTGCGCGGGGCGAGCGGGATCGTGACGTGCTTGCCACCCTTGCGCACGATTGCCAAGGTCCGATGCCCACGCTCGGTCGACAAGTCGTCGATATCCGCGTTCAACGCTTCGGTGGATTGGCCGATCAGGTGACCGCCTGCTTGCGTGGTTGCTGAGCGTTGGCGTAGTTCGCAACCCGAATGGGGCCGATGCGTCGGCGCGATTTGGCGGTGACGGAGCCCTGGGTGAGGTTGTCGCGCACCCAGTTCACTCCCTGCGGGTACGTGGCGAGGCGACATACGGTCTGCCTGTCGTGGGCGGTGTCGACCGCGCCCTCCATTGTGATCACCTTGTTGCGCACGGTGAGTGCGATACCGACGGGAACCTTGAGAGCCGAGTCGATGATCTCGTGGAGTCGGCTCGCGATCGTGTGGTCGGCCGCGCTGTCGGTTTCGGGCACGCCCACAGTGATTGCGTCGAGGATGACGCACACTCCGTCGACACGCCTGGCCGCATCCACAGCGGCCGCTCGATCTCGATCGTCACGGACCGTTCCCGACAGCGTCACCAAAAGATCCGTGACTGCCACCCCGATGTGCGCCACCGGCACACGAATGTCCCGGGCGAACTCATCGAGGACGTCGCTGTGCATGCTTTCGTCGCTGTGGACTTGATCACTTCTCATTGGACCCCTTTTGATTCGATGGTGACACCGTGACGCTCGACATGGAAGGGTCCTTGGACCTGTATGGGAGTCGCGAGCCATAGCGCTTTGACGCTTGGGCGCCCTCGCGGACCGTCGTCGTCACGTTGCAGGACGCGGTCGAGAAGGTCACCAGAAGCAGAGCGCCTCGAAGACCCAGCCGCGCTGACACGACCGCGTGATGTCCGGCGCCCAGCGGGATCCAGCAGAGCGTCACGGTGCCCACTGCGACGGCGGGCTGTGACGTGCTCGGATCAGTCGTCTCTCGTGCGGTCCGCGACCGCGCCCTCGCTCCGATCGAGCCTGGTCGCAGGCCGATGGAGCTCGACCGTCGCTTCCCGCCGTGCCACCAACGTCAAGTCGGTCGACGGGAGCCGACGGTGCCGGACATCGCCGAGATGTCCGGTCCGCAGCGGCGGGCACCTTCGACGACCCGGAATCGGCGGCCGGAGATGTCGACGGGTTCGATCCGCACGAAGCGGGGCTTCGGTGCGGCTTGCCACGGGAACAACGGCAGCTCGACTGCGTCGAACAGGTCGTGGGTCTGCTCGAACTCGACGGCGGGGCCCTTGACGACGACGCTCCACGCTTCGCCGTTGGCCTGGTCGTAGCCGTCGACCTCGAACGCCACCCCTCGGCCCAACACTGCGCCGGCGAGTTTGGTGCCTTCGGCGGTGCGGAACACGATGCAGCCGTGGTCGACGACGTAGTTGATCGGGAAGATGTCGGGCTGGTCGGAGATCGACACGGCGAGGCGTCCCACAACGCTCGAGCGGAGCAGTTCGAGGCTCTCGTTCGTTGCCAGCACCGTCATGCCGAGGCGGTCGGTGGTGGTGGTCATGCCTCGATCATCGGCCCGGGACTGCTGCGGAGACCAGAGGACAACGTCACTTCCGCGACGTCGTCGGCCGTAGAGCTTGATCGTGCAGTTGGTCGATGCCTGACTCGATCGATCGGCAGCAGAGGCGGGCGACGTCGGCGACGGTGTCGTACTCGCCGGTTGACACCGAAGCTGACGTTGCCGTCGTAGCTGAGGATCGCGACCCGATGCGGACTCCTTGGGCGATCGGCACGAACGGTTGGTAGGCGATCATCTTGCATTGGTCGGCGTACAGGGTGTGGGTCGGGGTCGCGGACGTTCGTGGTGACCGTGCCCACGGTGCGCTGTGGGACGTGTCAGCCGATGACGGTGGCGGCCCGCAGCGCCAGCGCAAGGACGGACGGCGGCCATCGCGGCACGGACGACAGAAGCGAGGCTGCTGACGTTCCCGGTTTGGGCGCAAGAATCGCGTAAGCGATCAGGTCGATCGGACATGTATCTGTCATAAGCAGATGGGGTGGAACCGCTTCGGTTGGACACGAGGGACGCGAGAGGCCGGCGCTGTCCTCGTTCACGACGGCCTTCCCCGATTCAATCGTTGGTGGTGCGGCGCTTCAGCAGGACCGCCACCCTGGCGTCGGCGATGGTGCTCATCCCAACCGCTTCCCAACCCGCGGCGCCTTCCTGATTGAGCAGTTCGACGGCCGCTGAATGGCCCTGCGTGTGCTTGGCGGTCTCGAACGCAGGAAGCGAGACGATCAAGTACTCCCACCCGCTCATGCCGCGACCGGCCAACCTGGCTCGTTCGAGCTTTGCGCGGCGAACTCGTCGCACCGCCAGCACGAGAATCCCCTGTCGGGGGGCAACCGATGGACTGTGTCGCGCCCGGGGCGCAACATTCGGGACGCATGCACGTCGCGTCGGAGCCGGTCGGTGTCCCCGATCGCCGAACCTGAAGGATGGAAGGGCACTGACATATGAGGCTCCTTGCGGTGGCAGCGGCGTCGAGCCTGCGTGCGGGGCGGCAATCTCATGATCGTCCAGCTCCCAAACACGGCGTGCTGAGGATTCCTACGATACGCCACCCGAACGGTCGGCACCGCTCACTCGCGAGCGTCGATGATCGTCCAGTAGACGTGACGCACCCGTCGACCAGGCGCGCGACGCCGAACCGTTCGATGGTCAAGGTGCGGATCGCGTGCCGGTCGAGTCCGAGCACTGCGTCGATCGCGTCGACTGCGCCGCCGACGCCAGCCGAAGCATTTGACGACGACACGTTTGGTCGTCGAAGGTCAAACTCACATGGTCGAGGCCGCTGCGATTGCGCCGCTACTCGAACGATTCTTGCTCGAGTCTGATAACCGCGCGGGATCACGACGAGATCGCCGCGTCCTCGATTGCCGGTTCGAGAGCGCTCGGTATCGCCGGTTGAACGCGAGTCCTGGCCACCCGATAACCGGCGATATGTGGGCCGCGCGAACGGCGATGAAGCAGCGCATAATCCGACTCGACGGTCGGCTGCAACCGTCCGGGATCGGCACGACCGCGGGCGGTCACCAGCGCAATAACGCGCGACGAACGCTTGTTCAAGAAGTTGGACAGGCTCAGCACCCGGACCGGGACCAGTACCTACATCACCCCATGTCAGATCCTCAATTCGGGACAGTCTGCAGCGCGCTCATCACCGCTCGTAGTCGGTGGGGGATGGCTGACCGTCGCCCCCGCGTACAGTTGTGGTCATGACACCGCTGTACAGCACCACCGTCCATGCGACCGGTGACGGCCGAAACGGCCACGTCTCGTCCGATGACGGGATCATCGATCTGCCGGTCCTGATGCCGAAGGAACTCGGTGGCGCGGGCGGGGCGACGAACCCCGAACAGCTCTTCGCCGCCGGATACGCAGCCTGCTTCCACTCGGCGCTGCGTCTGGTCGCCGGCCAGTCCGGGGTCGACACCACCGACTCCGCCGTGTCGGCCACCGTGCATCTCGGTACGACCGAAAGCGGCGGCTTCGGCATCGGCGTCGAGCTCGATGTGAGCCTGCCGAATGCGACGCCCGAGCAGGCCGAACACGCTGTCGCCAGCGCTCACGAGGTGTGTCCGTACTCGAACGCCACCCGCAACAACGTCGACGTCGCCCTCAGCGTCGTCTGAGACGCCTTCCACTCGGCGTCGCGTCTGGTCGCCGGACAGTCCGGGGTCGACACGACCGACTCCGCCGTGTCGGCCACCGTGCATCTCCGTAAATACCCGTCGATATGTGAACCCTATGAACGGTTATACCTGGACGCCTTGGAGAGCGCGGCCAGCGACGCCGACCAGATCGAGGAGCGCCAGCTTTCGTCGCCGGAGACTTGCCAATCGTAAGTTGCCGTCGTGGATGACGAGCGTCGTACGGATCTCGCAGCCGCGTGGACGGCGTTGCTCGACGGCCTCCGCGTCGCCGGGGAACGCCTGGAGGCGGACACCGCTGCACTGTCGCTCGAGGAGCGGGCCGATGGCTATCGGGCACTGCTGCGGGCGCTGAACAACAACCTCGGCCGGTTCGAAGTCGATCGGGAGCGGCCGGAACTGGTGGCGTTCAACGAGTGGCGCGAGAAGATGTTGATGGACAACCCCGACTTCCGGTACTGGGTCGCCGACATCCGCGACGACCGCGGCTATCGGATCACGGGCACACGCGGCGCAGCACAGTACGTGTCGATCACGGTCTACCGGTCCGGTGGCACGCTGGAGGCGGGCGCCGTGGCGCGCCTCGACAGCGATGCTCATGACGTTCGACGCCGAGGGTCGCTTCGACGTGCTCGTCAGCGAGGAACGGCCCGCGGCGGCGGGCGACTGGTTGCCGTTGCCCCCAGGGTCGTCGGCGCTGTGGGTCCGCCACTTCCACGGGGACGTGGCGCACGACGTGCTGGGCGATTGCCGGATCGAACCGATCGACGCTCCGCCGCCGGGCCCGTTCATCGACCCGGCGCGGTTCGCCCACCAGGTGCAGCGGCTCGGCGGAGCGATGGCAGCGATGCCGAAGTTGCTGGCCGGTTCGACGAAGGCGGATCTCCAGGCACCGAACGAGGTCCGGCGATGGACGGAGATGACCGGCGGTGCGGCGTTCACCGAACCGAACATCCACTACCTGCGCGGTGCCTGGCAACTCGCCGATGACGAAGCACTCGTCGTCGAAGGGCAGCTGCCGGCGTGCAGGTACTGGAACGTGCTGTTGTACAGCCGCTACTGCAACTCGCTCGATCATCGCAGCCGTCGCGTCTCGTTCACCGGCAACACCGCCCGTCTCAGCGACGCGCGCTACCGGTTCGTCATCGCCGCGCGTGATCCGGGCGCCGACTTCGACTGGCTCGACACCGAGGGCCGCCCGTTCGGCATGTTCGTCATGCGATTCCTGCAGCCCGACACGGAACCGGCTGTCCCGTCGTTGCGACGGTGCCGGCTGGCGGACCTCGCAGCAACGACGCCGTGACCATGTGGCGTCAGCCGACACGCAGCGAGGCGGTGCGGGAGGCGTATGCGGCTGCCGAGTCCGACCGTGTCGCGCGGCCCGGACCGCTACCTGCTCGATCCCGATCGCATCGCCGCGGTGGCGGCAGGCCAGGGCTCGGACGAACACTTCGCCGAGGGCTGGCGAGTGGGACTCGAGCAGTACCTCGCGTCGGCTGCGGAGGACGGTCGTCTCAACGCCCTCGGCAGCGCCATGGTCGTGTCGACGGCGATCGCCCGACTGCGCACGGGTGCAACGATGGCGAGCTACACCGATGCGCATCCGGACGTCGCCGCCCGAGCGCTGCAACCTCCGATCGTGATCATCGGCGGCTGGCGGACCGGCACGACCTTCCTGTACCGCCTCCTCGCCACGGACTCCCGGCTGCGTGGCCCCGTCCCCTCCGAACTCGCCGCCCCGACCCGCGCCGCCCAACTGTCGGGGCTCGAGAAGGAACGCTTCCTCGACGCCAGCTCGCGCTCGCACGACATGCTGCACTTCCTCAATCCACAGCTGCAGGCGGTTCACGACTCCGGCCCCCGACTCCCCGAGGAATGCGTGCTGGCGATGGGCACGGACCTCCGCAACTGGGGCTTCACGTCGACCGTCCGGCTCGACTCGTATGCCCGGTGGTTGGCGGGACAGTCGATGGCCGGCAGCTACCAGCGGTATCGCCAGGTGCTGCAGGTGCTCGACGAGGAGGACGGACGCCGATGGGTCATCAAGGCGCCTGCTCACACCGCTGAGCTGGCGCACCTCGCCACGGCGTTCCCGGGGGCGGTCGTCGTGTGGTTGCACCGCGACATCGTCGAGACGATCGCGTCCGGATCGAGCCTCTTCGCCGTGTTCCGCTCGATGTACAGCGACGACGTCGACGCCGCGGACATCGGCCGCTACCAGACCGACACCACCGAGCTGTGGCTCCGACGGGCGAACGCGTTCCGCTCCGACGAGGCGTCCCGGGCGGTCACCTTCGTCGATGTCGACTTCCCTCGTCTCGTGAGCGATCCGGTCGGCGCGATCGGCGAGATCTACGCCGCCGCCGGGATGGAGACTCCCGCCGATCCCCACGGCTGGATCGAGCGGTATCACGACGCCTTCCCTCGTCACGCCCATGGACCGCACGCGTACGCGCCAGCCGACTTCGGGCTCGATCCGGTCGAGCTCCGCGAGCGCTTCGCTGGATTGGAGGATGTCGCGTCGTGAGCTCACGGCGTCGCGGGCCAACGTCTCAGCTTGCACATCGGGTGCTCGTGCGTCAGAGTCGATGACGTCGACGCTCGTCGAACGCCGCCGCCACAGCGTGGTCACCATCGACCGGGACCTTCGACTGTTCGCGGAACTCGGCGTCTGAGGAGCTCCGGGTCGGCAGGCTGGCCGAAACTCGGCCTGGACTGACCTGCGACAAGGTCAGTCGCCGCCGGTCGCTCCGGATGTGAACGAGACGTACACCGCGGTCTGCGAAGCCGCAATGCTGACCATTCGTGGTGTCGGGCCGGTCGGTACGGGGTCAGTCGGATAGGTCGTCGCCCAGACCACCGAACCGTCGATGGTGGATCGAGCTTCGAGGTTGTGCCACATCGCGAACAAGGTGTCGCCATCCGCCAGCCATGGCCACGAGTAGTCGACGATCGGGGTGGTCCATCGCTCGGTGCCGTTCAAGAGCTCGTACGCGACGATGTTTTTCGCGATCGACGACGACGTACGTCGCGCCGTCTGAGGCGGGGATGGCGGCGTCGTACACCGTCGTCGCGTCCCGCTCCCACAGCGTCTCGCCGTTGTCGACGTCGATGGCGACGGTCGGATCGTCCTGGCCGCACAGCAGCACCACCCCCTCGGCGACGTCGCACACCCCGGGTTCGTCAACTCGTGGTGCCGCGACTTCCCACAACACGTCGCCGTTGGACGGGTCGAGGCGGAGCAGCTCGGCGTCTTGGAGTACGACGACTTCGCCATCGACGACCGCCCGCGGTTGGCCCGTGCTCCCGACACCGAGTTCACGGTCGATCTGCCAGCGGAGCTCACCGGACGCTCGATCGAGCCCGCGAACGGCCACGACCGGCATCGAGGCAGGTGAGGTCTGCGTCGCGGGTCCGAAGACGATGACCGAGGTTTCGGTGGTCGCCACGACTGCCGGCGGGTTCCCGACCCCCTGATCGCCGAGATCGGTCTGCCAGACGATGACGCCCGTGGCGGGGTCGAGCCCGACGACGGCGGGCACCGGGTCGTCCACCTGCGCGACCACGACCCCCGAGCCCACTGCAGGGCCTGGCGCCGGAGGTGCAGAGTTTGTCAGTGAGACACGCCATTGCTCGGCGCCATCACTCGCTCCAGCGGCGACGAGTTGTGGTGTCGGGAAACCGTTCCCATTGACGAGATCGACGAAGTACACGGACTCTTCGGTTGCTTCGACGAGTCCTCGGATTCCCACTTCAGGGGCGCATGTCGCCCACAGCCCCGCGCCTGTGGCGCGGTCGTACGCGGCGATGGCCGGGTGTTGCTCACCGGTGCACCAAGCCGCTGGATCCGGACCGATCGCATCGGGGTTGGTGGTCACCGGTTGAACGGTCGAGTCGCTCGCGATGGTGACGTCCGTTGGTGCGTTCGGCGACGTCGTTGCTACTGCGGTCGATTCCTTGGTCGACGGCGTCACCGTGCGAGCCGGCGACGCCTCCGTACCCTGCGACTCACTGCTCGTGTCCGACTCGCACGCCATCGCAATGGTGATGGTCGCGACGAGTGCCACTCGGAGTAGCCCGCGCTGGTGTGACCTGTGCACCGCCGTCTCACCACCGTTGTCGCGCGCCGTCACGTGCTCACCCCCGAACCAAGGGAAGCGATTCCGCTCGCCCGCTGGGAGCGTAGTCGTCGCGTTCAAGTCACCTGCACGAGGTGAAGCCCTAGGGATTCGGTGCGAATCGAATGCTGGATCTGAGGACACGCCGCAGTTCCGCGAACCACTGTGGGGGACTTGGGATCTGCCAGTTGCGGATCAGCCGATCGTGCAGCGTGGGATGCCGAGCTGGTCGGTGGCGACCGGGATCTCCTCTTCGGTTCCGGGGAACCTGATGATCGACAGGCCACCCTCGACGTACTCGACGAGATGCACCCAGCCGTCGTGACCGGCCAGGCCGATGCCGTCGTCGGGGACTGGCCCGTACTTCTCCTCGAGGGCGCGGTGGCGTAGTTCCTCGATCTCGGAGCCGAGTTCGCCGGTGCCGAGCGTGTTCACGATCGTCCAGGCCGCTTCGACCACGTCAGGTGTTCCGGAAGTACCGAAGTCGTCGAGGGCTATCCGGAAGGCGTGAACGATGGTGCGTTCGCGGTTCAGCAGCGCTTCGGCTGGCTCGATGGCGGTGATGTCGCCGGCCTTGAGATGGATGTGCAGCGGGAGCGCTTCGGCTTGTAGCTGCAGGATCGGGCGCAGGTCCAGGGCGTCTAGGTGGGTGGTGGCGGTCATGGTGAACTCCTTGTTGTCGATCCAACCCTGGATTCACGGTTTCGACTCGGGACCAAAGTCAGTTCTTGACCTTGGTCGCTCGTGAGGCGCACCTGTGTTCACATACGGAAGCCACCGGCCCGCAAATGCGGACGTGACAATGACAGGGTGGTCGACATGAATCGCCCGGACCTGTCACCCGCGATTCATTACCTCAGGAACGGCGCCCGGCGAGGGCCGAGCTGGTCGAGGTGGTCGAGGACGTGTTCACCCGGCTCAACGACGACCCTATGAACGGTTATGCCTAGACGGCGCGTGGCTACGGTTCCTCCGCATGCAATCGGATCTGGTCGATGCGCTGGGAGCGTACGCGCGAGCGATTTTTCCAGCCGGGACTGTGTGGAAGACCCCCGACGGTTATCCGGGCTCGCTTGGCCTGTGCATCCTCGACTCGATCTGGTCCATTGGTATCAACTACGACCACCACGTCGTCCCGGTACTTGACCGGTACCGCAAGCTCGCCACGGCGTCTGGCCGCGATCCCAGCGGCGATTCACCCTGTGACCTTGCGGCGACGATCGCACGGGCCGGTGGGCCCGAGTCGTTCGCTGAGGCCGTCAAGAGCCGACACCGCACCTCCTCGGTCAACGGGATCCTGAAGGCCGAGGCTGTCGACCGGGCCGCCCGGCTGTTGTGTACAAGCGGGATCATCACGACTACCGATCTGGCAGCTCGCGAGGCGGATGTCAAACCCGGCTGGTATCGCATCCCCGGACAGGGCAGCGGGATCAGTTGGCGGTACTTCTTGATGCTTGCGGGCGTCGATGGGATCAAGCCCGATCGAATGATTCACCGCTTCATTACCGCGGCGACAGGAGTTGCTGTGACAAATGAGGAAGCGGTTGACCTCCTCATGCGCGCGCAGCAGGCTTGGCCGGAACCGCGGCCAACCCTTGTGGAGCTCGATCACGCAATCTGGCGCCACGAGAGCGGTAGAGCAGCGAACTGATCGGAACAGCGCGAGTCCACGACGGTCAGGACGCTCCTGAGCGCGGGACGCTGCTGCCCAACCGCCGGGACGGTGGCGGTGATTTGCGCGGGTAACTACCCACGGTCGAGCAGGCCTCGCGTATGAGTCCCGCTGAGTGGTGGGGTTCGCCGCTCACCCCCATCAGGTGCCGTGGCCGGTGGGCGACTGAACGAGTGCCGCGTCAGGCAACGTTCGTGGTGTCTCGCCGCCACCGACGGACACCACCCGCGGCGGACGCCGCCGCAATTACTTCTCAGGGAAGGTCACCACTGTGAGCTCCGATCCTCCCGCTGCCGAAGGAGCTCGAGCACCCGCCAGTCGATGCGGCGCTCGTACCGAATGCAAAGGATGCCGAGGATGAGCGCACCCACCCCGCCAGCGAGTACGGCGTAGAGGCCCAAACCGATCCCGCCGGCGAGGAAGACCGTTCCGTCGTCGAACAGGGCGCCGTCCTGAAGGTCTCGGTGGTTGAGCACGCCGCACAGCGTCACGAGTGCCCCGATCACGATGGCGCCGAGGTATACGCGGAGGAACACGAACACGGCAAGGAGTGCGCCGCCGACCAACGTCAAGCGCCCGTCGAAGTCCATGCCACTCCGTGCGAAATGAATGGTGTCGGTACGTGTCAGCGGTGATCCACGGCCCGAACGAGCCGGCGATGATCAGAACAGCGCAGATCGCTAGGAAGATGCGTTCGTTGTACCAGCCCCTCCATGGCTTCGGTGCTGGCGGTCGCGGTACCGGCGGCGACGAGATTCCATCTGTCATGAGTCGGCGCCTCACGCTTTCGTGTCATCGAGGTGGCCAACTCGACAACGTAACTCGCCCGACGCCAGAGCCAGACGGTGGGGCGTGTGGACGTGGGCGGACAGGTCGTTTGCCCGTAACTCGCCTGACCGATCATCGGCACGATCGCGTGATTTTCGAATGCGGTGCTTGGGCCTGCGATGCGGCGCGACGTCCGATGCCGGCGTCGTGAGTATCGGGTGTCGTGATCGGGCAGCTGTTGGCCGCGGCCCAGCCCGTGCGAGAGTGAGCCTGTGATGACCATCCAGCCGGGACGCTCTCGTGCGTGACCCGCTCGAGGGATTGTCGGAGTTCGGCACCATCCGGACCGGTGCCGACATGTCCAATGTCGCCGACGCGTTCCGACCTGTTCACGAGGCAGCCTCGGCGATGATTCACGAGCGAGACGTTTCCGTGTCGGTCTACGCCTACGGATCCGTCGTCACGGGCCAGGCGACAGTCGGGGGATCCGATGTCGACCTGCTGACGATTGGGCTCTCGTCAAGCGACGCCAACCTGATTGGAGCAGACCTGTCGATACGGTTCGCCGACGTCTGTCGCGGCGTCGAGATCGGTGCCGCCCAAGCCGGCGACTTCGTCGGCGAGAGCGATGAGTCGTACGGCAATCGAGTGTTCCTTCGCCACTACTGCGTTCTGCTCGCAGGATCCGACCTACATCGCCCGACGCACGACTTCGCTGGGGACCGTCGTGCGGCGCGCGGGTTCAACGGCGACATCGCCCAACACGCCCACCGATGGAAGAGCGCTCTTGGGGCGGGCGAGGACGCCGGAGTCGTCGCCCAGCGGATGGCACGCAAGTCACTGCTGGCGGTTGCGGGACTGGTCAGCGTCCATGACCACACGTGGACCACGGACCGAGACACGAGCGCACACCGGTGGAGCGAAATCGAACCAACGCATCGCGATGGGCTTGACCAGTTGCTTTCGTGGACGTCGACGACGCCTGAACCGCGGGTCGACACCGTGCGAGACGTGCTGGAGGGAACCGTCGAGGCGATCGTCTCGGCATTCAATGAACTGATCGGATTGTGGCCGGACACCACCCATGATTCTGTTGCGCAACGGTAGGGCCGAAGCGAAGGGGTCGTGCCCGTGTCGGGGCGGGCTATCGACCGGCGTCATTTGGTGCCTGAACGCCGGCTCAGCGACGCTTGACGGTTGCGACCGACGGCTTGGATGGGACGCGCGTATTGGGCGTTCTCGAGCGGCGGTTCGAAGCTGGGAACACGGCCAGACGCTCCTGCACCGTGTGCCAGCAGTCGCCCCGGCTGGAGGCGCGGGCCGCGACGTGGCGCCGCGCCATCGGTTACGCCCCGTGGTCGATCAAGTAGCGCCACTGGCCGTCGGTGCCGCGGCGAAGGATCTCGGTCGAGCGCAAAGGGATCGCGACGTCCTCGTCGGCGCCTGCCCACCGGCCGTGAAGCACCGATCGCATGTGGCAGATCGCGTACTCACCCGTCACCGTGACCTCTCGGCTCAGGACCTCGAACCGATGAACGGTGCCGACCTGAACCAACGAGTCCCACGCGGCATCGATCTCGGCGCGACCATGAGCGTCGACGCCGGCGGCGGGGGAGATCAAGCGAGCGTCGTCTCGATACAGCGCCTTCAGCGCAGCCGCATCGCCGCGTACGAACGCAGCGATGAACTCGTCGAGAAACGCTTCAGGAGTGTCGGTCATGTTGCCCTCCATTTCGCGGACGCAACCTCGGGGCGGCAACAACTCGATCCTACGTATTGAACGGTCGTCGGAGCGCCCGATACGGGTCGGTGCCGCCACTTCCTCCCACATGAACTCGCCAGTCAACTGCATCGACGGGCCAGATTGCCCGTCACGAGCTGCTGGCACAAGCTGCCGAACCGCTCAGATCACGTGATCTCGCAGTGTCACATTCCGCAGGTTGGTGACTGGGACCACGCGGGGTCTCGCTCGGGCACGCAGAGACTCTCGTTGGTGACCGAGACCCCGATCGACGGCGGGCCGGTCGGCATCACGGCCACCGCTGACGGCGCGGTCTACGTCGCTCTGTTCTGATGACGCGATTCCGTGACGCGAGACTTGGGTAGATTTGAGCGGCCTCTCGGCGACCCGACCGTGATACCGGGTGTGGTTATCGAGCATCGCCCTCGAACGGCACTTCGACCGCGCGGGCCGACCGGCACCTCGGTAGTGGCGTTGATCAGATGACCGTCACTGCCCGGCGACATGATGGTCGCTCTCGTCGCCGCTGACGCGGAGGCGAAGACGGACGCCGCGACCCCGAAGTTCGCCGGCATCCGCTGAGTGCATCTCGGGCATGTGCCTGGCCCGGCCACGATCGCTCGTGACCGGGCCGATTCGGCTCTCCCGCTCCGCTACTGCAGAACAGGCACGTCGTGCGAGTGAGCGTTTGCGCTGTTACCGGCACCGTGCGACTTGCCCGGCGCGCGGACGCCGTTCACGGTGGAGGTGTCGAACACGAACGTGATGACCGCGGTGGCCAGTGCGTCGGAGTTGACGTCGAGTGCGAATGTGTTGACGTTGCCCACGAGGGCGTATCCCTCGTCGAGCGCGTCGTACAGCGCCTCATCCTGACCCTCGCCGGTGAGGTCGTCGCACGGCACCGATCTCTGGTCGGCCGCTCAGTCGCGCTGTCTCAGTCGGTCGGCATTCGATCGGTCTCGTAGGCCCACATGGCCAGCTCGACGCGGTTGCGAGCGCCGAGTTTGCTCATGAGGCTGGCGAGGTGGGTCTTCACGGTGCTGAGGCTGATGTGGAGGTCATCGGCGATCTCTGCGTTGGTGCGGCCGCGGGCGACGGTGACGAGCACCTCTTCCTCCCGTTCGGTGAGAGGGTCGATCGGCTGCGCCGCCTGCTCCCTGGTGGACGCGCCGAGTTCGGAGAATGCCGACAGCAACCGGGCCGTGACGCTCGGAGCGATGAGCGCGTCGCCGGCGGCGGCGGAGCGCACCGCCTGAGCGAGTAGCTCGGGACCGGCGTCTTTGAGGAGGAATCCGCGGGCTCCCGCCTTGAGCGCACCGTGGACGTATTCGTCCATGTCGAACGTGGTGATGACGACGATGGCCAGAGGGTCTGCGACGTCTGGTCCCGCCAGTCGGCGGGTGACCTCGATTCCGTCGTACTCGGGCATCCGGATGTCGAAGAGGCAGACGTCGGGGCGCAAACTGCGAGCGAGCTCGAGGGCGTCGCGTCCGTCGACTGCCTCGCCCACGACCTCGATGTCGGGCTGGGCGTCGAGGATCATGCGCAGTCCGGTGCGCACGATGTCCTGGTCGTCGGCGATCAGGACCCGGATGGTCATCTGGTCGCCGCTCGACGGGGCAATGCGGCCTCGACGGTCCAGCCGCCGCTGGCGCTCGGGCCGGCGTCGAATGTGCCGCCGAGGAGCTTGGCCCGCTCGGCCATGCCGATGAGCCCGAACCCCGCCGCGGAGGGCGTCGATGCGCCGCCGCCCTCTCCGTCGTCGACGACCGTGAGCCGGACGAGGTCCTCGCCGCCGTCGACACGCACCTGCACCTCCGACGCTCGTCGAGCGTGACGGAGGGCGTTGGTGACCGCTTCCTGTGCGAGGCGGAAACAGGCGGCGTCGACCGACGGGCGGAGTTCATCGACCTCGCCGGCGATCGTCACGCTCACTCGGGGTCCCGAGCCCTCGCCCAGACGCTCGAGCCGGCACAGGTCGCGCACGCCTTGCTGCGGCCGGAGATCGGCCTGATCGCCTCGGCGCAGGGAGCCGACCATCGATCGCATCTCCTCGAGGGCGCGGCTCGCCTCTTCCTCGATCACCCACAGCGCTTCGACCGCCGCCTCGGGTCGGGTGGCAGCAACGACCCGACCGGCCTGTGCCCGAACGGCGATGGCGGAGACGTGGTGGGCGACGGTGTCGTGGAGCTCGCGCGCCAGCTCCTCTCGCTCACGCGACCGCACACCGGCGATCTCCTCGGTTCGCAGCTCGCTCGCATATCGAACGGCGAACCCGATGGCGCAGGCGAGCAGGAGCACGACGGCACCGCCGACGGTGTCGCCGACCGGATTGCCGGCAACTGCAGTGAGGATGACCGGGACCGACATGACGAGGAGACCCATGCCGACCTCCCGTCCCGAAGCCCAACGCGCGAGTGCGTACGGCAGCAAAAGCAGGAAGAGGGCGGTGTTGAGCCCTTCCCACTCCACGCCTCGCACGAGCGACACCACTTCGACGGCACTCATCGTCCCGAACGCAACAGCGACCACCAACAGCGGATGGACGCGGCGCCACGGCAACAGGCACGCGACGCCAACGGTCACGACCAGCGAGGCACCGCTCCACACCAGATGCTCCCTGGCCAACGTCTCGATCGTTGCTGCCCCCACCAGGACCGCCACGAGCAGCCAGTCGCGCCGAGCCGGTCCGGGCGGATCTGCCGCCCGTGGTTCCGACCAGTACGGACGGCTCGTGTCCAAGACCACGTGGGCAATCGTACGGAATCCGAGCGTCGAGCAGATCGGCCGAAAGAACGATCCACGGACCGGCCGATCAGACGGTGTGTAAGTGGCCGGACTCCTGATGCGCCACCGGCGCAGGATCCGGAGGATGGGGGCATCAACAACGAACAGGAATGGACATTCAGATCATGATCTCGGTCTCAGGACTCACGAAGCACTACGGCGACCGCATCGCCGTCCACGAGATGAGCTTCGATGTCGCGGCCGGACGAGTCACCGGATTCGTCGGCCCGAACGGCGCCGGCAAGTCGACGACGATGCGGATGATGGTCGGGCTCACGCGTCCCGACCACGGCGACGTCCGCTACCACGGCGTTCCGTACACGCGACTTCTGCGGCCCGCACGCATCGTCGGCTCGGTGCTCGATGCACGCTGCATGCACCCCGGCCGGACAGCCAGGAACCATCTCCGGGCGACCGCAGCGCTCAGCGCGATCTCCGCGGATCGAATCGACGAGGTCCTCCGCGAGGTCGGACTCGAGAGCGCAGCGGACCAACGCGCCGGCAGCTTCTCGCTCGGCATGCGCCAACGTCTCGCCCTCGCCGGCGCCCTGCTGGGAGAGCCCGAGGTGCTGTTGCTCGACGAACCGTCCAACGGCCTCGACCCCGATGGCATTCGCTGGTTGCGGAACTCACTGAGCGCCTTCGCGGCACGGGGCGGCACGGTGTTCGTGTCGAGTCACCTGATCGGTGAACTCGAGATGTTCGCCGACGACCTGATCGTCGTCGGCGGGGGAGAGCTCCTCGCCGCTGAATCCGTTTCCAGCACGCTCGCCCGTGGGCGTTCGACCGTCGTCGTCCGGACACCCCAGGCGGCCGAGCTCGCCAGCCTCCTGCATCGCGGGGACATCGAGTTCGGCATCTCCCACGACCGACTGTCGATTCACGGCGCGACCACGGCGACGGTGTCGCAGCTCGCCTTCGATCATCAGATTCGGGTCGTCGAGATCACCGAGACCTCGCAATCCCTCGAAGAGATCCTGCTCGAGATGACGAGCTCCGTCACCGAGTTCGCCTCGGGCTGAACCGCTGAGCCCATCGCATCCACCGCATCCATCCGCCGCGACCCATGTCACTGCCACGACGAAGGGAACCCATCTCCATGACCATCACCACCCACCCCACCGCGGCGGCCTCGGTCGCGCAAGCATCGCCCACCGTCCGAGTCCTCCAGCGATCTCGTCGTGACGACACGGCCTCGATCCCGACCGCGCTGCACAGCGAATGGATCAAGGTGTCATCGCTTCGCTCGAACGTGACGATCCTCGCACTGACCCCTGTCATCGGCGTCGCGCTGTCGTGGATCCTGGCCACCTTCGTCAAGATCGATCCGGACACGGATCTGCCGTTCACGGTCGGTGAAACGTTCATCTTCTCGACATGGCTCACCGCCGTCCTCGCTGCGATCGTGGGAACGCTGATGTTCACCTCCGAGGTTCAGCACGGAACCATGGCGACCGCAGTTGCGGCGCAACCCGCCCGATGGGTGACCGTCGCGTCCAAGACGATCGTCGCGGCGAGCTTCGGACTGGCGATGGGGATCCTCGGGATGATCGGTGGTCTCAGTGGAGCCATCCTGGGCGGACTCGGGAAGGGCGACACGTCGGGGATGGCATCGACCGCGCTGTGGGGGCTCCTGCTCACCACGCTCGCTCCCGTACTCGGCCTCGGTGTCGGCATGATCCTGCGCCACAGTGCCGCTTCGGTCTCGATCCTGCTTGTCTGGGCGTTCGTGCTGGAGAACATCGCCCGCACCCTCATTCCGGTGAGCACGGCCCGGTACTTGCCCTTCAGCGCGGCCACCGGACTGCTCGGCATGAGTTCGGCAACCGACACACCCGAGTCACTCGCTGCTGCCCTGACTCCGTTCCAGAATGCGTTGCTCTTCGGTGGCTACGCGTTCGCCCTCCTCGCGATCGGTACCACCCTCTTCTACCGACGCGACACGGACTGACAACGCCGCGCCGGGCCACGAGTCATGGATCGTCGGGTGCGGACAGCAGCGAGTGCACCAGGAGTTGAATGCGTCAGGTGTTCGACGCGACTCGGAATCCGAGGTTGCCGGTCGAGCTGTCCGGTGTGTTGGCGCTGCGTGCCGACACCCGGTAGCGCCGGCAGTACGACTGGTGACAGAGATACGAACCGCCGCGCATCACGCGGCTCGTACCCCGCTCGGGTCCCTGGGGGTCGCGGCGATCGCCGTGGAGGTAGGTCGTCGGGTCGAACCAGTCGGCACACCACTCCCACACGTTGCCGGTCATGTTGTACAACCCGTAACCGTTCGGCTCGAACGCGTCGACCGGTGCCGTACCGTCGAAACCGTCGGCACACGTGTTGGTGGTCGGAAAGGATCCCTGGAACACGTTCATCATGTGCCGGCCGTCGGGTTCGAGCTCGTCCCCCCACGGAAAGGCCATGTCGTGGAGCCCGCCGCGGGCGGCGTACTCCCACTCGGCTTCGGTCGGCAGCCGGGTTCCGCTCCAGGTGCAGAATGCCTGCGCGTCATTCCACGACACGTGCACGACGGGGTGATCCCGCCGGCCGTCCAGGTCGGATTGCGGGCCGTCGGGATGCCGCCAATCGGCTCCCTCGACTTGACGCCACCATTCGGAACCGACGACGCCCCGGGTGTCCGGGAAATCGTCGGGGAGGAACCCGGCGAAGACGAAGGACCAACCGAACTGCTCGGCCTCGGTTACGAACCCGGTCGCATCGACGAACTCGCCGAAACGTGTCGTCGTCACCGCTCGAGTATCCATGCGGAACGGTGAGAGTTCGACGACGTGCACCGGACCCTCACCGTCAGCCGGGTAGGCCCTGACATCGACCGAGCCCATGTGGAAGGCCCCACCGTCGAGGGTGACGAGCGTCATCGCCGCACCAAGTCGGTCGACGTCGACTCCCTCGCAGGGCCCCGGTTCACGGTCTGCCTCGTGACCCAACTCGGTGAACTTTCGCCATCGTCAGTCCGACCCGCCCAAGCCACGATCAGGATGGCCGTCATCGTCGTCCTCCGTCATTGGAGAGAAGCGTTGACATACGGCGACCATACGGGCCCGCCCCATGTCGAACATTCTCGACCGCGGTCGCCGACGGCCGTGCGGTAGAACATTCACCATGCTCGACAAGGCCGTCGAGGTGTTGGCTGATGACGTTCGGCTCTCGGGAAGCTTGTGCGTGCCTGAGAGTGAGGGCCCGCACCCAGCCGCGTTGCTGCTGAGCGGCAGCGGTCCGCTCGACCGCGACTCGAACATTCCCGGTCAACGGCTGGACGTCTCCAGGGCCCTCGCCGAGGGTCTAGCCGCGCGAGGTGTTGCATCACTGCGCTACGACAAGCGCGGTGTTGGTGCGTCCAGCGGTGACTACCTGGCAGCGACGTTGTCCGACGAGACCGCGGATGCCGGCAACGCCCTGCACATGCTCCGTGCCCGCCCCGAGACCAACGGCCGGGTCGCGGTGATCGGCCATTCCGTCGGGGCCACGATCGCCATGCGACTCGCACGGAGCGGCGCGCCGCCGGACGCGTACGTGTTCCTCGCCGGCGCAGCCTCGCCCGGTGAGACAGTCATGGCGTGGCAGTCGAGACGCATCGCGGAAACCCTCCCCCTGCCGTGGCGGTGGTTCAGTGCAATCATCGAGCGACGTCAGGCGCGTGACCGCGCCCGTCTGCTCGCCTCGACCGGTGCCACCCTGCGTGTACGACGTCAGGAACAGCCGGCGGCGTGGCTCCGTGAGTACATGAGGTACGACCCCGCCGAGGACCTTGCGACGGTCGCCGGGCCGGTCCTTGCCATCACCGGGCTCGCCGACCTTCAGGTCGATTCGGCCGATGTGGCGGCGATCGGTCGTCTCGTGACCGGACCGTTCACAGGCGAGACCCCCGCCGATCTCACCCATCTGCTTCGGATCGACCACCACGCGCCCTCGTTGCAGCGGTATACGGACCAACTTCGCCATCCTGTTGCACCGAGCCTCATCGATCTCGTCGCGTCATGGACGAGCACGCAGCTGTCCTGACGCCCGACACACCGGGGTGCCGCCGTTGCGATCGCGTAGGCGCGTGAAATCGGGACCGATGGCCCTGTCGGAGCACGGTGGACGGGCGCACGATGGCGCTGATGGCACGTTCCACTCGTTTCGTCGATGCATCGAACGGTACGGCTCTCGACATCGGCCACGGACCATCGAAGTGTTCGCGGATGTGCGCTGCCCGTTCGCGCATGTCGGTTTGCTGCGTTCGGGCGTTGCGCGACCAGGTGGCCCCCAACCTGTTCCGCGGATTCGACGAGCGGGCCTTTCCCGCCACGTCGATGCCGGCGTTGCGGCTCGAAGCGTGGGCGCGTCGGCAGTCCGTCGGCGCCGGCGAACGTGTCAGCCTCGCCCTCCGCGATGCCATGTTCGAACACGGACGCGACATCGCCGACGCCGAAGTACTGCGCGAGATCGCCGCGAGGTGCGGCGTCGACGTTCCGCTGGCGGAGTCTGACAACGACGTGATCGCCGACTGGCGGGACGGGGAGCACCGTGGCGTCGTCGGGTCGCCTCATTTCTTTGCTGCCGAGGGCAACTGGTTCTGCCCGAGCCTGACGATCACCCACTCGGGCAGCGGGCTGCGGATGGCCGACAACCGTGACGGCTTCGACCGGTTCGCGGCCATGTGTCTCGACGGCGACCGAGCGTCGCTGACCGCTGAGCGGCCGTCGGGTCACGTCGTGGCGGGAGCGGACGCACGCGCACGGGCCGGCGTCGAGAGCGTCGAACAGGTCGGTCGTGGCCGAGACGAGCGTCGACACCGCCTCCGCGGTCCCCTCGATGTCGTCCGCCGCTCCGCTACTGATGGCGGCCTGGACGTCGTCGAGGGCGGTCCGCACGGCGTCCACCTCCGGCCGGATGTCGTCGCCCGCCGATTCCCGTACGGCAGCGAGGTCGTCGGTGACGGCCTCGATTGCCGTGGTGAGTCCGTTCGTCCCGTCGGCGACGAGGTCCACATCGACCAGCGCCTGGATCGAGTCACGTAGTGCGTCTCGGTCGGCGCACGGATCCCCGGTGCTGTCGGATGTGGAGTCCGATGCCTCGGTCGAGTCAGGTGCAGCCGTCGCGGACGATTCGGCATCCGTGCTCTCGGACGATTCGGCATCCGTGCTCTCGGTGCTCTCTGTGTCGACGGTGGCGGTGTCGGAGGTCGCTGTCGATGCCGAGTCCTCGTCGTCGGAACCGCACGACACGACGAGCACACCCACGGCGACGCAGGCGGCGATCCTTCGGCTGGTCCTCCACACATTCACCTTCGGCTTCATGGACTCTCCCTTCATCGGTCCGTTCACGACGGCCTCGTGGTCCGTGATCACGCACGGCTGCTACCCAGTGTCGCGCAGGTTGTAACCGCGCACGGCGTGGTGACGAGCGAACGATGGACGAGCCGACCAGCGTCGGTCAATCGACCGATCCGTTCAGGGCATCGAGCACGATCGATCGCACGCTCGCAGCGTCGGCGCCGACGGCGACCTTCACGATCATGCCTTCCGGTGACTCGACCGTCGACCCGTCGTCCTCGACGACGATCGAGCGCTCGCTCCATGTGGCGACCTCGGGTTGCACGGCCAGCACCGCGGCGAGTTCGTCCCACATGAACATCCCGTCGAGGCTCTGCGAGCGAGTCGAGGGCGGCGGCCTCCACACCGGCCAGGTCGTTGTCGATCGATGTGACCCTGGCGACGTAATCCGACGTCAGCGGCACCTCATCCGTCGCGTCCAACGGGACCAGCGCGATCGGCACGCCGGATTCGATCACCGCCTGAGCGGCGGCCGGATGCGCATGGAGGTTCCACTCCGCCGCGAGATCCGGCTCGACGTTGCCGGCGACCGACACCGCGCCACCCATGACCACGATCTGTTCGATCCGATCGGCCAACGACGGGTCGGTCTGCAGCACCGCGGCGATGTTGGTCAGCGGTCCGAGGACGACGACCGTCACCGGCGTGTCGGCCGAGGCCAGTGTTTCGAGCAGTAGCGATTCGGCGTCGTGGTACGTCGGCTCGTCGGCTCCCGGTGCCACGATCTCAGCGAGCGCGTCGGCTGCCTCGCTCCACGCCGCCGGCCATTCGTTCGTCCCGTCGAGCGGCTCGCCGCCACAACCGATCGGCACGTCGCCCCGGCCGGCGGCGTCGAGAACGGCGCGTGTCGTCACGGCACCGGGGGAGCAGTCGGCCTCACCGGTCGCCGGCATCGTCACTGCGAGGAGCTCGACATCGGGCCGAGCGGCGAGGAACCCGAGTGCTCCGACGTCGGACACCGTCGGGCTCTGGTCGACGATGACGCTGACGTCGCCGTGGGATGCCGCTGGCACGAGCGGCTCGTCGACTCGCGGCCTCGCCGTCTTCCTCTCCGGACTCATCGAGGCCACAGGTCGTGCCGACCCACTCGTACGTCCCCTCGGCGACGACGAACTGCTGCGATGTCGTCACCTCGTCGATCTCCGCGCGCATCGTGGTCGCATCGGTCGCGTCGACGATCACCTGACTCAGCATCTGCTGACCCTCGATCACCGTCAGCACGTCGTCCCGATACTCGGCATCGATCACCTCGATCCCGGCGATCAGCTGATCGCTCAGGGCGACGACGTCGGCGTGGATCGGCTGGAGCTCCTCGAGCGGAGCATCGAGCGAGTTGCCATCGAGGATGTCGCCGACCTCCCGGACCGCGCCGCACCACTCGTCCAAGTTCGTGCCGCCCACCGTGACGGCGGTCTCGTCGACCGCCGCGGAGGTGCCGCTCGCCGCGGTTTCTCCATCACCACAGCCCGCCGCGGTCGCGGCGAGGAGCGCGACGAGCGCAGCGGTCGCACCGATGCCTGGGCGCGTCCATCGATGGGCATTGTTGAGCCTTGCCATGATCTCTCCTTGCCGATCGTTCCGGCACTCGTCCGCCGATGTATCGCTCCGGTCCTTCCGGAGTCCGACGGGATTCAGGACATCTGTGCCGCCGATACCGCGGATCGGTTCACGAGACGCTGAACAAGTTCTCCGAACCTCATCGCGTCCTCACCTCACCGTGTCGTCGTTCCCCCTACGCTCGGCCCGTGGTCGACTTCCTCGCCGACGATCCGGTGCTGCTCGCATTCCTGGTCGTCGGCATCGGCGCCGCGATCGGAAGCATCCGCATCTGGGGAGTGTCGATCGGCCCTGCCGCCGCGCTGTTCGTCGGTCTCGCCGTCGGCGCCGTCGACGAATCGCTCAGTGCCGCCGGCGGGCTCTCCATCCTCCGCGAGCTCGGACTCGTGCTGTTCACGTACACGATCGGTCTGGCCGCCGGGCCGACGTTCTTCGCCGGGCTCCGACGCGGCGGCATCGGCACGGTCGCCGTCACCGTCGCCCTGGTCGGCGTCCTCGCCGGCATCGTGAGCGCGGTCGCGGCCGGGTTCGGCTTCACGGCGGCGGAACGGGCGGGACTGTTCGCCGGCAGTGCGACGAACACGCCGTCGTTGCAGGCGGCGGTCGAGGCGGTCGACCAGGGCGACCCCGTGGTCGCATACTCGCTCGCCTATCCGGCGGCGGTGGTGTCGATGCTGCTCGTGCTCACGCTCCTGATCGGCCGTCGGCTCCACCTTCCGACGTCGCTCGAACCGCCGCCACCCCCGCCGAAGGCGGCCGATCTCGTCAATTGGACCGTCACGGTGAACGCACCTGGGCTGCCGACGTTGGGCGAGTTGCGCGATCGTTACGAGGTCGGCTTCAGCCGGATCGGCCACGACGGCGTGGTGTCGGTCGCCGTCGACGACCACCTGCCGGTGCCCGGTGATGCACTGGTCGTGGTCGGGCCACCCGACGAGGTCGAGCGATTCTGCGTCGGCGTCGGAGAGCGCAGCGACCGTCACCTGCCACTCGATCGCTCGACGCTCGACTTCCGGCGGATCCTCGTGTCGAACCGCAAGCTCGCCGGCAAGCGGCTGGTCGACCTCGACCTCGTCGGCCGGTACGGCGTATCGGTCACGCGGGTCCGGCGCGGCGACGACGACCTCGTCGCCGACGACGACACCGTGCTCGCGCTCGGCGACCGGGTGCGGGTCGTCGGACCGACCGACGCGATCGCCCACGTCGCCCGCGTGCTCGGCGATTCCGAGCGCGGCCTGTCCGAGGTCGACGCGGCCGGGTTGGCGATCGGCATGGCCGCCGGACTCGCGCTCGGTGCCGTGACCCTTCCGCTGCCGGGTGGCGGCGAGCTGTCGCTCGGTGCCGGCGGCGGTCCGCTCATCGTCGGACTGATCCTCGGAGTCTCCTCGCGGGTCGGACCGATCACGTTCCAGTTGCCGCACGGCGCGAACCTCGTCCTTCGGCAGATCGGAGTGCTCGTGTTCCTGGCGGCGGCCGGCCTCGGCTCGGGGTCGACGTTCGCCGATGCTCTGGGTACCCGGACCGGGCTGCAGCTGATGGCCGGTGGTGCGATCTGTTCGCTCGCGTTCGCGCTGTTGGTGCCGCTCGTCATCGAGGTGGTGCTGCGCAGGGATCACGTGGCGACGGCAGGTCTCTTCGCGGGTGTCGAGACGCAACCCGCGGCACTCGCCTACGCCGTGGAGCGCACCGACGGCGACGAGCGCGTGAACATGGCGTACGCACTCGCGTTCCCTGCCGCGATGATCGCCAAGATCGTCGTCGTCCAGTTCCTGGTGTGAGCAATCCGGGATTGATCCTTGATTTTCGGTGGCGACGCGACTAACACGGTTGCTGCCAGTTGAAGTACATGCGGACGGACGAACACCACGGCGGAGGCACCACCATTCCCGCTGGGGGCTGCGGCTCGCTCGCGCCAACAAAAGGGGATGGACATGTACAAGAGGATCGTGGCGGCCGGACTCGCGCTCGCCGCACTCACACTCGCGCCGTTCTCGGCGGACGCCTCCAAATCGGGCAACGAGATCCGCGTCGAGGACCGCTGCGAACCGGTCAGTTTCAACAATGCCCTCGGTGAAGGCGCCTGTGTCGGCAACGGCACGACCACGTTCGACGAATTCCTCGAGGACCTCAACCCGGACGACTTCGGCGACGACCACTGGCGGTTCCAGGCCAGCGGATCGTCGATCAAACGGAGCGAGTCGATCAAGGTCGTCAACAAGGGCGGCGAGCCCCACACGTTCACCGAGGTGGCGGCATTCGGCGGCGGCTGCGTCCCAGACCTCAACATCCCGCTCCTGCTGACGCCGGTGCCGGAGTGCGACGACCCGGCGATCTTCGGCGCGACCTTTCTCCCTCCGCTCGGTGGGACCTTCGGTCGTGACAGGATCTCTCGAGGGGCACGCACAAATTCATCTGCCTGATCCACCCGTGGATGCGCACCAGCGTGGTGGTGAGGTAACCGATCGACCCGGCCGTCAATAGGCGCGGTCGGCGAGCGACGTCGGATCGTCGAGGGCAGCGAGGGCGAACCCGGCGGTGCGCCGGTAGCCCTCGGTGATCTCGTCGATCTCCGAACGGGTGATCACGTCATCGATGCGGTCGAACCCGTTCGGAGCCCGCTCCTCGACGAGCTGCATCGGGCGCTCGGGCCCGAGCCCGCGGTTCGCCTCGACGATCGCGCTCGTGGGCGGCAGGCGGACCTGTTCGTACCGTCCGAGTGCGGTCTCGACGTCGGCATGTGACCGGATGCATCCAGCCAGCACGCGGGCGTCGAGGATGGCCTGCGACGCGCCGTTCGATCCGATCGGGTACATCGGGTGCGCCGCGTCGCCGAGCAGCGTGACCCGTCCGAACGTCCACCGGTCCACCGGGTCGCGGTCGACCATCGGGAACACGAACGTCCGTGGCGCCGCTCGGATCAGCGCGGGCACATCGAGCCAGTCGAACACCCACGACTCGAACGCCGGAAGGAAATCGGCGAGGTCCCCCTCGCGGTTCCAGTCCTCACGGTCGGCCAGGGTGGCGTCGTCCGGACGGAGCTCGGCGATGAAGTTGAACGACTGCCGGCCGTCGTCGAGGTCGGCGATCGGGTAGCCGACGAACTTCTGGGCGGGATGGCCGATCCAGATCATCGAACTGCCGTCGAGCACCGGTTCGCGATCGACGATCCCGCGCCAGAGCAGGGCGCCGCTCCATTTCGGAGGACCCTGGTCGGGATAGAACTGCGCTCGCGCCGCCGAGTGGATCCCGTCGGCGGCGACGATCGCGGCTGCCGACACGTTCACTTCGGCGGCTCCTGGTCCGGCAAAGGTCGCCGTGGCGGCGCCGCTGGTCGTGGCGACCGCGGTGAGGCGGTGGCCGAGGACCACCCGGTCCGCGCCCAGTCGCGACATCGCGGCGTCGAGCAGGATCCGGTGGAGTTCGCCCCGGTGGATCGAGATCTGCGGCCAGCGGTACCCGGCCTCGACGCCCCTCGGCTCGCTCCAGATCTCTCGGCCATTCTTGGCGTAGTAGCCGAGGGTGGTGGGAGCGATCGCACTCGTGGCCAACCGGTCGAGCAGGCCCAGCGCGTCGAGTTCACGCGTGGAGTGTGGGAGCAGATTGATGCCGACACCTGCGGGCCGGATCTCGTCGGCCGCCTCGAACACCGTCACCTCGACGCCGATCGCGTCGAGGCTCAGAGCGGCGACCAGCCCACCGATGCCGGCGCCGGCGATGGCGATGCCGGCCCCGCGGTCGATCGTCGCCACGTCAGGTCAGCTCGAAAACGTCGATGCGGACTGCCGACTTTCGGCGTTCGCCGCTCGACACGGCGATCATGTCATTCATCCAGCGCAGCGCCGGATCGGCGGTCGACAACCGAACGTGAGTCCGGAAGTAGTACTCGCTCGGATCGACGGGCTCACCGGCGGTGATGCGGTCGAGCACCGCTGCCGACGCCCGGCGCACGCCGGTCGAACGGACCTCGATCAGGGCGCCCTCGTCGGTCTGCAACACGTAGTGGGCGTCGATCTCGATCGTCCCATCCGGTCGGACGAGTTGCCAGTCGGAGCCGCCCGGTGCCAGCGTGCCTTGCAGGCCGTCACGTCCGCGAAACGTGCCGCGCGTGAACGGGATGAGCCGCCGTACACCGGTGCCCACGTCGCCGAGATCGAGGATCGGCTCGACCTCCACGTCGATCGTCAGGAGCTCCTCGAGGTTCATCGGTGGCACCGTAGTCATCGCCAACGCGCGAAACTGAGTGTCAGTGGCGCCCGCCCGAAGACGAAGGAGATCGTCGTGCAGGAACTGGACAACATCGGAGCGATCACTCTGTTCGTGGCCGACGTCGAGCGTGCCAAGCAGTGGTACCAGCGTGTCTTCGAGCGACCGCTCGTCCACGAGGACGACGAGTCAGGGGTGCTTCAGTTCGGCTCGACGTTGATCAACCTCCTCGCGATCAGCGAGGCACCGGAGCTGATCGCACCGGCCGCCGTGGCGCGGGCCGACGCCGGCGCGAGCGCCCAGTTCACGATCTGGGTCGACGACGTCGACGCAACGGTCGCGGCACTGCAGGGGCGCGGGGTCGAACTGGTCAACGGGCCGATCGATCGGGCATGGGGCCAGCGAACGGCCTGCTTTGCGGATCCCGACGGGCACCTGTGGGAGGTCGCGCAGAACATCGGCTGAGGCCGATCGACCGGGGGTCGACCCATGGTCGATAGGGGGTCGACAGGGCATGACGCCGCGCCTACCGTTGACGTCCATGAGCACGACTCGACCGAGTGTGGAGGAGGTCAGGGCCACCACCGCCGAGACCGCCCGTTCGATGGCCCCGCAGCGGGTTCCGGTCAATGCCTACGAGGCTCCCGGCGCCTTCGTGATCGTCGCGCCGGTGCCAGCCGTGACCGATCGCGACATCACCGTGGAGTTGACGGACGGTTCGGTCCGGATCTGCGCCGAACTCCGCAGTGCCGGCCCTCGCGACTACGCCATCCACGAGTGGGAGTACGGCGGCTACGAGCGCGAGGTCGACGTTCCGCATGGCTACGGGGCCGGTGTCGAGGCGGGGCTCGCCAACGGACAGTTGGTCGTCCGCGTCCTGAGCGGTGCGTTCGAGCACGACCAGCGGATCCATCCGACGGCGAACTGAACCGCGAGCAACCGAGATGGAGTACACCGAGATCACCGCCGCCGACTTCGACGCGCTCGACGGTGTCGCCGACTGGCGCGTCGTGCTCGGCGGGATCATGGCCGACTTCGCGTGCGGGTCGTTCCCGGCGGCAGCGGCGCTGAGTGTCGGAATCGCCGATGCGGCCGAGGGGATGCAGCACCACCCGGACATCGACATCCGCTATCCCGACCGGGTCGTCGTGACGATCACCACGCACGCCACCGGAGGGCTGACCGACCACGACGTCGGCGCTCGCCCGGGAGGTGTCGGTACTGGCAGCGGGGATCGGCGCCTCGGTTGCGTCGTCCGTGCCGCAGGCGGTGGAGATCGCCATCGACACGATGGACGCCGATCGGATCCGGCCGTTCTGGGCCGCCGCGCTCGCCTATCGCGAACAGGACGGTGCCCTCGTCGATCCGTCGCGGATCGGGCCGGCGATCTGGTTCCAGCAGATGGACGAGCCGCGCACCGATCGCAACCGGTTCCACATCGACGTGTCGGTGCCGCACGACCAGGCCGAGCAACGGGTCGCCGAGGTGGTCGCCGCCGGCGGCAGGCTCGTCACCGACGAGTACGCCAGGTCGTTCTGGGTGCTCGCCGATGCCGACGGCAACGAGGCCTGCATCTGCACGTGGCAGGATCGCTGACCTCCGCCGCACTCAGGCAGGCGGCGCGTGACGACAAGGCGAGGAGCAGCGATGGAGCCCGGATCCGAGGAGTGGTTGGCGTCCGTGGTCGAGGACGTGATCGATCCCGACGTGGCGATCATCGATCCGCACCACCACCTCTGGCCATCCGGGCGGTGCGCTGCCGTACGGGTTGGACGAGCTCGAGGCCGACCTCGGCGTCTGGTCACAACATCATCGACACGGTGTTCATCGAGTGCCACGCGGCTACCGCTCCGACGGGCCCGAGCACCTCCGATCGGTCGGCGAGACCGAGTTCGTCGCGGCCGCTGCCGAATCGTCCGACCGGCAGGTGATGGGCGGGATCGTCGCGCACGTCGACCTCACCGACGCCGATCATCTCGACGAAGTGCTCGCCGCCCACGCGCGACGCGGCCGGCGGTCGACTGCGCGGCATCCGTCACGCGGGATCACACGCGCGTGCATCCGGAGGTCCTGATGATCCCCGGGCGGGCACCGGCGGGCCTGTACCTCGACGAGTCGTTCCAGGCCGGCGTGCGCCAACTCGGCGAACGCGGCCTCACGTACGACACGTGGCACTACCACTACCAGAACCAGGAGTTCGTGGAACTCGCCCGTGCGGCGCCGGACACGCTCATCGTGCTCGACCACTTCGGTACGCCGCTCGGCGTCGGGCCGTACGCCAGCGAACGCGAGGAGATCTTCGAGCGGTGGCTCACGGACATCACCGACATCGCCGCCTGCCCGAACGTGATCGCCAAGCTCGGCGGGCTGGCGATGCCTGACAACGGGTTCGGGTGGAACACGGCCGAGCGTCCACCGACGTCGCGACAGTTCGTCGCCGCGCAGGCGCGGTACTACGTGCACACGATCGAGGCGTTCGGGCCGGAGCGGTGCATGTTCGAGTCGAACTTCCCGGTCGATCGTTTCTCGATGTCGTACCGCACGCTGTGGAACGGGCTGAAGCTGATCGCTGGGCCGTACTCGGACGCCGAACGCGACCAGATGTTCCGGGGCACCGCGGCCACCGTCTACCGGCTCTGAACAGGTCGTGCATCGGTGCCAGGCACCGATGCACGACCTTGCGGCGAGGGGTCGGGGCGAACAGGGGAGATCGGGTGGGGTGGCGTAGGATCACCATTCTCCGCCATCGAAAGGACCCTGATGACCGTCAACTCCGTACTGACCCACCGCAACGTGGGCGTGCTCACGGTCAACGCGGTCGAGGCGCCCGAGGTCGTCACCTCGGCCTGGATCGACGAGCAGCTCGCGGACACCTACGAGCGCACCGGTCTCAAGCCCGGCACGCTGACGGAACTGGCCGGGATCGAGGAGCGTCGGTGGTGGCCGCCCGAGGTCATCGTTCGACGAGGCCGCGGCGATGGCGGGTCGGGCGGCGATCGATGCGTCGGGCGTCGACCCGGAGCGGATCGGCATGCTCATCTCCACGTCGGTGTGCAAGCACCATCTCGAGCCGTCGGTCGCGTGTGCCGTGCACCATCGTCTCGACCTGCCGACGAGCTGTCTCAACTTCGACGTCGGCAACGCCTGCCTCGGATTCATCAACGGCATGCAGATCGCGGCCGCGGCGATCGACGCCGGACAGATCGACTACGCCCTGATCGTCGACGGCGAGGGAAGTCGGTTCACGCAGGAGACCACGATCGCTCGGCTGCAGGAGCCGACGACCGAGGCCGGCGACGTGTTCGCCGAGTTCGCCTCGCTCACGCTCGGGTCGGGCGCCGCCGCCGCGGTCATCGGGCGGATGGACCAGCACCCCGACGCCCACCGCCTCGTCGGCGGTGTCGCCCGCTCGGGCACCCAGCACAACAAGCTGTGCGTCGGCGACCTCGATCGCATGGAGACCGACACGCACGGCCTGCTCGTGGCCGGACTCGACCTGGCCGAGGCGGCCTGGAAGCACTCGGGCCACGACTTCGACTGGGAAGTCGGCATGGACTGGTACATCGTCCACCAGGTCAGTCAGGTCCACACGAAGCTGATCACCGAGCGGCTCGGCATCGACCCGGCCCGCGTGCCGCTGACGTTCCCGAAATACGGCAACGTCGGGCCCGCCGCGATCCCGATCACGCTCGCCAGCGTGAGCGATCAGATCGAGGCCGGCCAGCGGGTGCTCTGCATGGGCATCGGCTCGGGACTGAACACGAGCTTCACCGAAATCGTCTGGTGACGCCGGCGGCCTACCGCTGGGACACCCGTTCCCGGGTGGGCACCGATACCGCCGACCACGACGCAGTGGACCGCGTGGGACCTCGATCCGCGCGTGGTCGCGATTCATCGACGTCGCAGGCCATGACGGTGTCTCGCGACCGTTGGCACGTGCTCGACACGAGCGGCCGCCCGACCCGGTGGCGACCATCCTGTGCGTCCACGGCAATCCCGACGTGGGGCTACGCCTGGGCGTCGTTCCTGCGACGGTTCGGCGCGACCCATCGGGTGATCGCCGTCGACCAACTCGGCATGGGCTACAGCGAGCGCACCCCGCAGCGTCGTTTCGCCACCAGGGTGGCCGACCTCGACGACGTGATCGAAGCGCTCGACATCAGCGGCGACGTGCCGCTGTTCCTCGCCGCCCACGACTGGGGTGGTGCGATCGCGATGGGCTGGGCCGTCGACCACGTCGACCGGCTCGCCGGGATGATCCTGTGCAACACCGGGATCGCCGTGCCGGAGGGTCGGTCGGCCCCGGCGATCATCCGGTTGGCGGCCTCCGCCGGCATGCTCGAGCTCGTCTGCCACGGGACGCCGACGTTCGTCGAGGGCACGATCCGCCTGTCGGGCGATCGGCTGTCGGCGGCTGATCGATCGGCGCTCCGGGCGCCGTACAAGACGGCGCAGTCGCGGGTGGCGATCGCCGACTTCGTCGGCGACATCCCGCTCCATCCGGGCCATCCGTCCGAACGAGCGATCGCCGCGGTCGCCGATCGGCTCGGTGAGATCACCGTCCCGGTGCTGCTGGCGTGGGGCGCACGCGACCCGGTGTTCAACGACGACTTCGCGGCCGACCTCGCGGCCCGGCTGCCGAACACCGTGCTGCACCGCTTCGCCAACGCCAGCCACCTCGTGATGGCCGAGGCCGGCGACGGTGAGACGAGCGTCGCCGCCGTCGCCGACCACTTCATGACCGAGGTCATCTCCAACCCCAACTCCGACAACCGGCGTTTGCGTCACGATTTCGGGCGCCAGGACGCCCGAAATCGTGACGCAAACGAGGATCTGGGGGGCGACGGTTCATTCCGCGGGTTGGGGGCGGGGGTGCGCGAACGGGCGGGCGACGGCACCGTGGCGTTCGTCGACATGGCGACCGGCGACGAGTTGACGCTTCGCCGAGCTCGCCCAGCGGATCGACGCGATCGCCGCCGACCTGCTTCGCCGCGGGCTGCGAGCGGGGCGATCGGGTGGCGATGCTCACGCCGCCGGGGATCGACCTCGTCGCGGCCGTGTACGGCGTGTGGCGCGCCGGCGGGGTCACCGTGGTCGCCGATCGTGGGCTCGGGCTACGCGGCCTCGGCGCGGCGGTCAACGGGGCGCGACCGAGCTGGGTGATCGGTCCGCGACGGGCGCTGCTCGCGGCGCGGACGCTCCGCTGGGCGCCGCGGGCGACCGCCGTCGACGTCGACGAGTTGGTCGCCGCGACCGCGCCCGTCGGAACGTCGTCGCTCCCGGCTGAACCGTCAGCCGGACGACGTGGCGGCGATCCTGTTCACGTCGGGCGCCACCGGGCCGGCCAAGGGCGTGCGTGTACCGCCATCGGCAGCTCGCCGCGCAACGCGACGCGCTCGCCCGCACCTACGGCATCACCGCCGACGATCGCCTCGTGGCGGCCTTCGCGCCCGTTCGCGCTGTACGGCCCGGCGCTCGGCATCCCGACGTGCCTGCCCGACTGCGACGTGACGAAGCCGGCGCGAGCTGACGGCAGCGGTGCTCGACGACGCCTGCGTGCGCATCGGCGCCACGCTGGCGTTCGGATCCCCGTCGGCGCTCGCCAACGTCGTGGCGACCGCTGCGGCGGCGTGCCGACCTGGCCTGGCCTCGCCGGGCTGCGCACCGTGTTCTCCGCGGGTGCGCCGGTCCCGCCGGAGACGCTCCACGCCGTCGCCGACCTGGCCCCGTCGGCGTCGCTGCACACGCCCTACGGCATGACCGAGGTGCTGCCGGTCGCCGACATCGACCTCGCCGGCGATCGACGCGGCCCTGCTCGACGACCCGACGGGAGGCGTCTGCGTCGGTCGTCCGGTCGAGGGCGCGTGCGATCGTCGTGCAGGACTCGACCGCCGACGGAGACGGCGAGATCCTCGTCGACCGCGCCGTGGGTCTCCGACGGCTACCTCGACCTGTGGGACACGCAACACCGGGCGCGTCTGCTCGACGGGGATGTCGTCTGGCACCGGTCGGGCGACGTCGGCCACCTCGACGACGCCGGGCGGCTGTGGGTCGAGGGCCGCACTCGTCCACGTCATCCACAGCGAGTCGCGGCCCGATCACGCCCGTCCCGGTCGAGCGTGTGGTCGAGCGCGGCCTGGGTGTCGCTCGGTCGGCGGCGGTCGGCGTCGGCCCGGTCGGTGTCCAACAGCTGGTCGTGGTCGCTCGAGGACCGACGGCGTCGGATCCGGGCCTGGCGGGCACCGCCGCGACCGACGCAGGTCCGACGCCTGATCGAGCGCCCGGTCGCGGCGGTGCTGACGCTGCGTCGTCTGCCCGTCGACATCCGCCACAACGCCAAGATCGATCGCGACTGCGCGTGGCCGCGTGGGCCGACGACGGTGCTGGCCGGCCGTCGCGCCCGGCCCCCGAAGATGAGGGTCCTCGTCACCGGTGCGTCGAGTCTGATCGGCGCGGCGTCGCCGAGACGTTGGCACGTCGCGGCGACTCGGTGGTGTGCTTCCAGCGCCGACCGCGTCGGGAATCCCGAGCGGCGAGCGTGCCGTGATCGAGGTGCTCGGTGACGTGCGCGACGCCGGCGCCGTCGACGCCGCCGCGGCCGGGTGCGACGCCGTCGTCCACCTCGCGGCCAAGGTCGGCGTGGTCGGCGGGTGGGAGGAGTACCGGTCGATCAACGTCGACGGCACCGCCAACGTGCTCGCCGCGGCGCGGCAGGCCGGCATCGGCCGGGTCGTCCACGTGTCGTCGCCATCGGTGGCCCACGGCGGCGAAGCGCTCGTCGGTGCGGGCGCCGATCCTCCGGTGCTCGGCCGCCGGCGGGCGTACTACGCCGAGTCGAAGGCCATCGCCGAGATCGCGCGCCCTGGCCGCGACGTCGGACGACCTGGCGTGGTCGCGATCCGGCCGCATCTCGTGTGGGGTCCCGGCGACACGCAGCTGGTCGGTCGCATCGTCGAGCGGGCCCGTGCCGGCCGGCTCGCCCTGGTCGGCGGCGGCAGAGCGCTCGTCGACACGACCTACATCGACAACGCCGTCAGTGCGCTCGTCGCCGCGCTCGACGCGGTGCGTCCCGGCGCGGCGTGCGCAGGACGCGCCTACGTCATCGCCAACGGTGAGCCGCGCCCGATCCGTGACCTGATCGCCGGCATCTGTGCGGCGGCCGGCGTCGAGTTCGCGCCGCGTGACGTGCCACTCGCCGTCGGCGACGAGGGTCGGGTCCGTCGTCGAACGGGTCTGGCCCGTGCTGCGCCGTGACGACGAACCGCCGCTCACCCGGTTCCTCGCCGAGCAGCTGGGCACCGCCCACTGGTTCGACCCGCGGCCGGCGGCGCGCGACCTGGGCTGGGCGCCGACCGTGACGATCGACGAGGGACTGCGCCGACTCGCCGACTGGTACGCGCAGCGATCCCGAAATCGACCGGTGATTGTCCGGCACCGCCGATATCCTCGCAGAGCCTCGGCGACGTGGCAGAGTGGCTCATGCAACGGCCTGCAAAGCCGTGTACCCGGGTTCAATTCCCGGCGTCGCCTCCATATCGCCCCTGAGTCAGGAGCGTCCTGCTCGGGGATCGACCGCATCGATCCGGACGACGACCGAATCGCGCTCACCCTCGCGCACTCTGGCGACCAGGAGTCCTGCACGGATGCGGATCGACTGACTCGCGACGCCAGTCGTCCGGACGACCGGATAGCAGATCGCGCCCATGGACCCAGTTGGTGTGGCCCGAGAGGGTGCGGCGCGTCTCGCCGCTGGCCACATCCCAGATCCGCAACGTCTTGTCGTCGGAGGCGGACACGATCCAGGTGCCATCCGGCGCCACCGCACACCCGCAGCACGGCCGTCGGTGTGGCCCTACAGGGTGCGACGCGTCTCGCCGCGTGGCCACATCCCAGATCCGCAACGTCTTGTCGTCGGAGGCTGACACGATCCAGGTGCCATCCGGCGCCACCGCACACCCATGGACACCGGCTCGGTGTGGCCCTACAGGGTGCGGCGCGTCTCGCCGCTGGCCACATCCCAGATCCGCAACGTCTTGTCGTCGGAGGCGGACACGATCCAGGTGCCATCCGGCGCCACCGCACACCCACGGACCGCAGTCGGTGTGGCCCTACAGGGTGCGAGCGAGTCTCGCCGCTGGCGACATCCCAGATCCGCAACGTCTTGTCGTCGGAGGCGGACACGATCCAGGTGCCATCCGGCGCCACCGCACACGCGTCAACCGGCCAACAACGACTCGCTGTGACCGCGCAGGATGCCGACGCGAGGTGCCGGCGAGCCTGGTGCGTTCAAGTCGCGGGCGGGCGTCTGCCAGCCGGTGAGTTCCGTTGCCCCCGCGTTCGTCACGCTCGACCCGGCCGTGGTCTCGGTGACAGTCGCCTTGGGATTGGGCGGGTTCGGATGGCTCGGCCTGACGACCGGCGGCTCTGTCGTTCGGCACGGTCGCCGGCGATGTGTGACCCGGCCGGCGGGGGTGAACTCGGGGCAAGGCGTTGCATGAGGCGATCGATATCCGAATGGAAGTCCGGGTCATGGCGCACTGGGGTTCCGTTGCGGAACGACAGCTCCGCAAGGACTCTGGCAGGGCGTGTGGTTGTGGGATCGTTGCCCCTTCGACCAGCAGTGGAACGACGGGGATTTCCCGGCGCAGGGCGGCTTCCACCTCCAACCGCACGTAGTCGCCGGGTTGATCGAGGCGCCGCTGGCCCTGCTCATCGACGGCGTCGACCCAACGCGGACCGATCACCACCAACATGACGTCACAGTCGGCCACCATCCGGTCGATGTGCTTTCGAAAGTCGACACCCAACGGGGTGTTGTCGATGTCGTAGTACACGTTGTCCGAACCGAAGTGACGAGCGAGCTGATCGTGGATGCGTCCTGCGATGCCGATCGAGTCCCCGCGCCGATACGAGAGGAACACCCGCAGTGCCTCACCGTCGCTG
Source organism: Ilumatobacteraceae bacterium (assembly GCA_963801795.1). Classification (GTDB taxonomy): domain Bacteria; phylum Actinomycetota; class Acidimicrobiia; order Acidimicrobiales; family Ilumatobacteraceae; genus Sva-07. The sequence goes on along the minus strand of CAWDFZ010000005.1, from coordinate 779,123 downwards.
AGACTCACGACGCGAAGCGTACGCTCTTCGAGACCTGTCGTTTTTCGCCCCATCGCAGCAGCAAGGCGCTCGGGCTTGTGTCGATGGCCAGTAAGCGTCTCGGGAGCCACGATTCAGGTGTCGACATTCTCGGCGGCTGGCGCAAAAAGACATGTCGTTGCAGTTCTGCCCTGACGGGCACCCGATATCAGCAAGCCATAGCCAAACGCGGTCCGACCTTGAGAGCGGCAGCCGCTCTGGGAGCAGGAGTCCTGACGGAATGGATGCGGTCCGGCCCTGGTTGTCCGGCCCGTGGGATACACGGCAGCGCCTGACGGGTGGTGGCAGCAGTTCGTGCAGGCCACTCCGGCCCGGACGGGAAAGCTCGCCGTGACGCGGCTCGACGGTTCACCACACGTCGCACCGGTCTGGGTCGATGTCGACGGTGACGGCGACGATGCGCGGCTGGTGTTCATGACCTCCGCCGAGACGATCAAGGGCAAGTCGATCCTGCGTGACGGGCGGATCGCGATCTGCTTCGACGACGAACATCCGCCGTTCTCGTTCGTGACGATCAACGGAACCACCACGACGTCGACCGACCCCGACGAGTTGCTGTCGTGGGCAACCCGAATCGCCGCTCGGTACATGGGCGACGAGCAGGCCGAGGCCTACGGGCGGCGCAATGCCGTGCCACCGGAGATGGTGGTGTGGGTGACACCGACGAACGTCGTCGCCAAGGTCGATGTCGCCGATTGATCCGAGTTCGCCCGTCCAACACTTGGCCGGTCCGAAATTGGGGCGACGGCGGGACACGCGCCCACTACGCTGTGCCCTCGACCGATGACGAGTCCTGCCCGCACCTCACCCGCGACCACGACGGTGGTCGTTCCCGGCGCTCACCTCACCACGGCGCTCCTCGGTCCTCGGGACCACGTGCTGCGGCGGGTCGAGCAACAGTTCCCGACCACGCAGATCAGCGTGCGCGGCAACGAGGTGCGCATCGGTGGCGACGACACGGCGGCGATCACGTCGGTCGCCGAACTGTTCGAGGAGCTGATCGCGCTGCTCCAGAGCGGCCAGCAGCTCGACGACAACACGCTCGACCGGGTCTTCACGATGGTCCAGGCCAGTGAGAAGCCGAGCGAGATCCTCACGCATCAGGTGCTGCGCGGCGTCAAGGGTCGCCAGGTCAAGCCGAAGACCGCCGGCCAGAAGCGCTACATCGACACGATCTCGCAGAACGTCATCACGTTCGGCCTCGGCCCGGCCGGTACCGGCAAGTCGTGGCTGGCGGTGGCGATGGCGGTCCAGGCGCTGCAGAACAAGCAGGTGCAGCGGATCATCCTCACCCGTCCGGCGGTCGAGGCGGGGGAGCGGCTCGGCTTCCTGCCCGGCGACCTGATGGCGAAGATCGATCCCTACCTGCGCCCGCTCTACGACGCCCTGTACGACATGCTCGATCCCGACGGCGTCGCCCGGCTGCTCGAGCGCCAGATCGTCGAGGTCGCGCCGCTCGCGTTCATGCGCGGCCGCACGCTCAACGACAGCTTCATCATCCTCGACGAGGCGCAGAACACCACGCCCGAGCAGATGAAGATGTTCCTCACCCGGATCGGCTTCAACTCGCGGGTCGTCGTCACCGGCGACACCACGCAGGTCGACGTCGCCAACGGCAAGAGCGGTCTGGCCGGGCTCGAACGCACGCTCACCGGCATCGACGGTCTCGCCTTCGTCAAGCTGACGGGTGCCGACGTGGTGCGGCACAAGATCGTCGCCGACATCGTGGCGGCGTACGAGAAGCAGTCGCCCACGCCCACGTGACGAGTCCCGCGTCGGTCGTGTGTGCCGACGAACGTTCCGACGGAGGTCGACGCGCCGCCGGTCGACGTCGATCGGTGGGCGGGCGCTCGCCGAGGCCGGTGCTGCACGCCGAGGGCGCGAGCGGCGAACTCACGCGTCACGTTCGTCGACGTCGCCGACATCGCCGAGCTCAACGCCGAGCACATGGGCAAGGACGGGCCGACCGACGTGCTGTCGTTCCCGCTCGACGACGGCGACCCCGTCCCCGGTGTGCCGGCGCTGCTCGGTGACGTCGTGATCTGCCCGGACGTGGCGCTCGCCCAGTACGCCGAACACGCCGGCACGTTCGACGACGAGATCGCCCTGCTCGTCGTGCACGGCATCCTGCACGTGCTCGGTCACGATCACGCCGAGCCCGACGAGGCCGAGATCATGCGGGCCCGCGAACTCGAGCTGCTCACGGCGCTGCACTGGCACGGCCCGCCGCCTGCCGGGTTCCGCCAGACGCACGACTGATCACTAGCGTCGCCGCCCATGGAGATCACTCTCGACGGCAAGGTCGCACTCGTCAGCGGCGCATCGAAGGGCATCGGCAAGGCGATCGCCGCCACGCTCGCGGCATCCGGCGCCAAGGTGATGCTCAACAGCCGCAAGCAGGATCAGCTCGAGGCCGCGGCGGCCGAGATGACCGGCGAGGTCGACATCTTCGCCGTGCAACGCCGGCGACGACGACGCGGGCGAACGGGCGGTCACGGCCACCGATCGAACGGTTCGGCGGCCTCGACATCCTGGTCAACAACGCGGCGACGAACCCGTACTTCGGTGCGACGCTCGGCGTCGACGCCGGCCGGTACGACAAGACGTTCCAGGTCAACCTCAAGGCGCCGCTGTTCTGGAGCCAGGCCGCCTGGGAGCACGCGTTCAAGGACCGGCCGGGCACGATCATCAACATCGCGTCGGTCGGCGGACTGCGCGCCGAAGCGGGCTCGGCGTGTACAACCTGACCAAGGCGGCGCTCATCCACCTGACCCGTCAGCTGGCGAACGAGCTCGGCCCGACGCGTGTCGTCGGCATCGCGCCCGGCCTCGTGCAGACCGACTTCGCGGCGTTCCTCGTCGACAACTTCGGCGAGCAGCTGGCGGCCCGGCTGCCGATGAAGCGCCTCGGCGAGCCGCAGGACATCGCCAACCTCGCCGTGTTCCTCGCCAGCGACCAGGCGAGCTGGATCACCGGCGAGACCTACGTGATCGACGGCGGCGCCGGCGTCGCGTCCAGCGCCTGACCGTCTCCGAACGCGTGATCAATGTGCGGCGCAGGTGCGCACATTGGTCACGCGTTGGCGTTCACGGGTAATCGTGGCGGTGCGCGGCGGAGTTTGCCGAGGGCGGTGCGGGGGAGCGCGTCGACGATCGACGAGTCGACCGCGGCGCCATGAACGCCGGGTGCGACTCCTTGACGTACGCCCGGAGCGCGTCGAGCGTCGGAGGCGTCGCCCGACGGGCACGACGACGGCCTCGACCACCTGGCCCCACTCGTCGTCGTCGACGCCGCGCACCATCGCCTCGGCGACCGCGGGATGCGACGGCGAGGATCGCCTCGACGGCTTCCGGCCACACGTTCTCGCCGCCGGTGATGATCAGATCGCCGCGGCGTCCGTCGACGTGCAGCCGGCCGTCGTCGAGCCAGCGGCCGAGATCGCCCGTCGGCAGCCAACCGTCGGCATCGAACGGGCGCGACCCGTCGCGATAGCAGCGCAGCAGCATCGGCCCGCGCAGCCAGACCTCGGCGCCGTCGTCGATCCGGACCTCGACGCCGTCGAGCGGCACGCCGTCGTAGACGACGCCGCTCCCGGTCTCGGTCATGCCGTACGTCGTGACGGTGTTCGGAGGTCGATCGGCCGGCGGGCGGCTCCCGCCGAGCACGATCGTGCGGAAGATCGCCGGGTCGATCCGTCGCAGGGCGGTGGCGACGAGCGAGACGAGGGTCGCACCGGCCGCGGTGACCGCGCTCGGCGTCGAAGCCGGGCAGGACGGTCAAGCGGGTGCCGGTGTGCAGCGCCCGGGTGACGACCGACAGCCCGCCGACGTGGGAGAGCGGCAGGCAGGCCAGCCAGTGATCGTCGGCGGTCGACCTCGAGCCGCCGGCTCGTGGCCTCGGCCGACGCGGCGATGGCGTCGTGGGTCAACACGACGCCCTTGGGCGCCCCGGTCGAGCCGCTCGTCGCGACGACGAGGGCATCGCCGTCGTCGACCTCCTCGCCGACGCCCATCGCCGCGCACGACCGTCGCGTGCGCCGCGGCGGGCAGCCGTTGGTCGACCGGGAACGCGGCGTCGCCGGCGTCCCAGATCCGCCGCAGTCGCGTCGACGAACGTCGGGTCCGCCCGGCTGATCGAGCGCGACGAGCCGGCCGGCCACCGTTCAGACCGTCACCGGGTCGATCGGTGTCAGGACGCCGACGAGCGTCCTCGATCTCCGGCGGCCACCGTCAGACAGCGCAGGTCGGTGAACCGGTCGCCCATCACCTGGACGCCGACAGGCAGCCCGTCGGCGATTCCGGCGGGGGTGACCGCCGCCGGGAGGCCGAGGACGTTGGCGTGGGTCACGGGGCGGATCGAGTCGACGAGAGTCGCATCGCGTCGTCGCCCGTGGCGATGTCGGCGCCGTGGGCGAACGCCGGCTGTGTCCACGTCGGGGCGAGCAGGATCGGGTGCTCCAGGAAGAACGCCGACCACAGCCGCATGATCCGGTACCGCTCGGCGTGGAGGAGCAGCGACGCTCGGAAACTCCGTCGGCGCGGACCTCGGGCTTCGAAGTCGGCGATGAGCGCCAGGCCGTCCTCGCCCATCACCGTGCGCCAACAGGTCGCGCTGGGCGCGGATGTCGCCGATCAGGATCCGCGTCCAGAGGTCGACGGTCCGTTCGTACTCGGGTGGGGCGATCTCGACGACGTTGTGGCCGGCGTCCGACAGTCGGTCGCCGACGGCGCGGATCGCGGCGGCGATGCCGGCGTCGGTCGGGCCGCCCGGTGGTTCGGCGAGCACGGCGATCTTCAGGCGCTCGCCGGGTTCGGCGTCGGTGAGCACGGCGGTGACGCTGCGCGGGTCGCGCCAGTGCTGGCCGGCGAGGATCTCGAGTCCGGCGCGGACGTCGGCGACGCGGCGGGCCATCGGGCCTTCGACGAGCATCAGTTGCGACGAGAGCAGCTTGTCCTCGGGTGGGATCGCCGAGGCCATCGGGACCACGCCGAGCGTCGGCTTGAGCGAGGCGATGCCGCAGCAGTGGGCGGGGTTGCGCAGCGATCCGCCGATGTCGTTGCCGAGGCCGATCGGGCTCATCCCCGAGGCGATCGCCGATGCCTCGCCACCGCTCGACCCGCCGGCCGTGACGTGCGGGTTCCACGGATTGCGGGTGAGCCCGTGCAGCGACGAGTCGGTGTGGACGCGCAGGCCGAAGTCGGGCAGGTTCGTCCGGGCGAACGGGATCGCACCGGCGGCGCGCATCCGCTCGACGGTCGGAGCATCGCTCGGTGCGATCGCGTCGGCGAAGCATCGGCACGCCGTTGGTGGTCGGGACGCCCGCGACGTCGATGTTCTCCTTCACCGTGCACGGCACGCCGTGCAGCGGGCCGAGCGCCGCGCCGGCGGCGACGGCCTTGTCGGCGCGGTCGGCGGCGGCGAGGGCCTCGTCGGTCAACAGCGCGGACGATGGCGTTCACGTCGTCGTTCACCTGCGAGCACGCGGGCGAGGTGGGACTCGACGACCTCGCGGCTCGACACCTCCTTGGTGGCGATCTTCCCGGCCAGTTCGAGTGCTCCCAGTTGCCACAGCTCGGTCATGCGGCCCATCATGGCGCACTCATGAATCGCTGGATCATCGGAGCCCGCCCGCGCACGTTGCCAGCGGCCATCGTTCCCGTCGCGCTCGGCGCCGTCGTGCGCCGTCGGGGCCGGCGACGTCGTGTGGTGGCGGGTGGCGCTGCGCCCTGTTCGTGAGCCTGGCCCTGCAGGTCGGGCGTGAACTACGCCAACGACTACAGCGACGGGGTGCGCGGAACCGACGACGTCCGGGTCGGACCGCATGCGGCTCGTCGCCGGCGGCCTGGCGAGCCCGGCCGCCGTGAAACGGGCGGCGCTGCTCGCCTTCGGCGCTCGCGGCGGCTCGCCGGCCTGGCGATCGCCATCGACACGTCGCCGTGGTTGATCGCTCGTCGGTGCGGCGGCATCGCCGCGGGTTGGTTCTACACGGGCGGATCCGCATCCGTACGGCTATCTGGGCCTCGGCGAGGTCTTCGTCTTCGTGTTCTTCGGGCTCGTCGCCACGGCCGGCACGACGTTCGCCGCGATCGAGGGCGTGACCGCGCTCTCGGTCGTGATGGGCTGCGGGGCCGGAGCGCTCGCCTGTGCGCTGCTCGTGGTCAACAACCTCCGTGACATCCCGACCGATCGCGAGGTCGGCAAGAAGACGCTCGCCGTCCGCCTCGGCGATCGGCGGACCCGGTGGTTCTACGTCGTGCTGCTCGACGGCGGCGTTCATCGTGGTCATCGTGGCCGCGTTCTGGCGCGTGCCGGTGCTGCTCGCACTCGCTTGCCGCCCCGCTCGCCGTCGTCCCGAGCAGGGCCGTGCTGCGCGGCGCGTCCGGGACGTGACCTCATCGGCGTCCTCGGCGCGCACCGGTCGCCTGCAGCTGGCCTACGCCCTCCTCGCCTCGATCGGCCTGCTCCTCGGCTCCTGACGTGCAGCCAGTTCGGCGATGACGTCGGCGGTGGCGTGCGGGGCGTTCGAGGTGGACGCTGTGGCCGGCGCCGTCGATCTGCTCGAAGCGGGCGCCGGGAATCGTGTCGCGCGAGGCGCCGTCCGATCTCGCTGAACTTCGCGTCGTCGGTTCCGGCGAGGATCAGCGTCGGTACATGGAGGGTCGCGAGGCGCTCCCACAGCGGTTCCTGCGTGCCGGTGCCGGTCGAGCGGAGGCTCGAGGCCAGGCCGGCCGCGGTGTTGCGGAGGCGGTCGGCACGCAGGTCCGTCGCCGGTGTCAATCCCGCGAACAGCGGATTGGCCAGCCACTCGTCGATGAATGCCTCGACACCGACCGTTTCGATGTGCGTCGCCAGCGCCTCGTCGGACGCCGTCGGGCGAGCCGCTCGTCGTCGTCATCGATCCCGGCGGTCGCCCCGATGAGGATCAGCCGCTCGACGAACTCCGGATGGGCGAGCGCGGCGTGCAGCGCCACTCGTCCGCCCATCGAGTAGCCGACGTACGTCGCCCGACCGCCGTGGCGCACGAGATGGTCGGCGCTCTGCCCACAGGTCGGCCTGCAACGCCGTCGGCGCTCCCGTGCCCGGGCAGGTCCACGGCGACGCACGGTGGCGGTCGGCAGCCGCGTCGGCGAGCAGACCGGCGAACGTCTCCCACGACGCCGCGGTCTGGGTGAAACCGTGGGCGAGGATGATCCGGTGCGGAGTTGGTTCGGACATGTACCCGTTCAGGCGTCGCTGTCGGCGGTCGCCCGGGTCGCCATCTTGCGGAGCACCTGGGCGATAGGTCTCGGGCTCCTGCGCCCCGGGGACCGCCCAGCGGCCGTCGAACACGAACGTCGGCACCGCCGTGATGCCTTCGTCGCGACCCTCGGCGAGTTCGGCGGCGACCTCGGCGGTCGCCGTCGATCGGACCCGAGGAACTCGACGACCGCGTCCCGATCGAAGCCGATCTCGGCGGCGCAGTCGGCGAGCACGTCCGGGTCGCCGATGTTCAGCCCGTCGGTGAAGTAGGCCTGCAGCAGACGCTCCTTCAGGTCGGCCTGCGCGACCGGTGACCCGGGCTGATCGGCGAACCAGAGCAGTCGGTGGGCGAGCAGGGTGTTGGCCCGCAGGGCGCGGTCCATGTGGAATTCGATGCCGGCCTCCGCGGCCCGCTCGGTGACCGTCTGCGAGGATCTCGGCCGCCCGCTCGGGCCCGCCGAACTTCTTCGCGTAGGTCTCGATCACCGGCTGCGCGGCGCCCGGTGCCGCGGTCGGGTCGAGCTGGAACGGTCGATAGGTGACGTCGAAGTCGACGCCGAGATCCTCGCCGGCGAGCAGATCGAGCCCCGCTTCGAACTTGCGCTTGCCGATGTAGCACCACGGGCAGACGACGTCGGAGTAGATGTCGATCGTGACGACAGGACGGGCAGGCGGACGGGCTCGATCGGGGCTGCTGGTCACCACGATCACCACCGTAGGCCCGTATCGTCACGTCACCATGGTCGGTGACACGAGCCTCCTGCCGCAGGACGTGCAGGCGACGTTCTGTGCCACGCTCGTCGACGAGTGGATCCGCCTCGGCGTCGTGCACGCCGTCATCGCGCCGGGTTCACGTTCGACGCCGCTGGCCCTGGCGATCGCCGATCGAGCCGGAGCTGCGCATCCACGTCGTGCACGACGAGCGTGTCGCCGGATTCGTCGCGCTCGGCCTCGGATTCGACGGTGCTCCGGCGCTCCTGCTGTGCACGAGCGGCACGGCGGCGGCCAACTTCCTCCCGGCCGTCGTCGAGGCCGGGCTGTCGGAGATCCCGATGCTCGTCGTCACCGCCGACCGGCCCGAGGAGCTGCGCGGGGTCGGGGCGCCGCAGACCATCGACCAGATCGACCTGTACGGGCGACACGTCCGCTGGTCCCGCGACGCCGGGGTCGCCGACGACGCCGAGCGCAGTCTCTGGCGCGACCTGGCCCACGACGCATGGTTGAACGCGGCCACCGGTCCGGTGCAACTCAACCTGCCGTTCCGCGAGCCGCTCATCGGCGCGGCGTCGACCCTGCCCGAGCCGGCACCGCGACCGATGCCCTCCGTCAGGCGGGTCGCGTTCGACCGCCCCGGTGCCGACGGTCGTCCGTGCCGAACGGGGCGTGATCCTCGCCGGTGGACGCAGCGGCGTCGCTGCCGCCGACGTCGCCGCGCTCCACCGTGCCACCGGATGGCCGATCCTCGCCGATCCGATGTCGGCGATGCGCCACCTCGACGGGCAGCGTCGCGTACGCCGACTGCCTGCTCCGTCACCCGGGCTTCGCCGCCGACCACCGCCCCGACGTCATCGTCCGCCTCGGACGACCGGCGAGTTCCAAGGTGCTCGCGCAATGGACCGCCGCGTCCGGAGCCCCGCTGATCCAGGTCGGCGGGCCGGGCGTCATCGACCCCGACCACAACGTCACGGCCGTGTGTTCGATGGCCGACCTCCTCGCCGCGACGAGTGGCGAAATCGGCGACCGGAGCGGGGCGACCGGCTGGACCGAGGCCTGGACGGCGGCCGACGCACTGGCCGACGCGACGATCGAGGCCGCGCTGGCCGGCGAGGTGGAACTCACCGAGCCCGCCGTTGCCCGAGCCGTTGCGGCCGCTCTCCCGGACGGTGCCGTGCTCACGGTTGCGTCGTCGATGCCGGTCCGTGACCTGGAGTGGTTCGGCGGGCGATCGGCCGTGGCGCACGCCAATCGGGGCGCCAACGGGATCGACGGGGTCGTCTCGACGGCGCTCGGCCGCGCCCTCGACGGCGCGACGTCGGTCGTCCTGCTCGGCGATCTGGCGTTCGTCCACGACTCGAACGCCCTGCTCGGCCTGCAGGCCCGGAACGCCGACCTGCGCATCGTCGTGGTCGACAACGACGGCGGCGGCATCTTCTCGTTCCTCCCGCAGGCCTCCGCACTCGAGCCCGACCGGTTCGAGCAGCTGTTCGGCACGCCGCTCGGCGTCGACGTGCTCGCGCTCGCCGGTGCCCACGGCATCCCGACCGCCACGGTCACGACCGCGGCCGACCTGGCGGCGCTCCTCGCGCGTCCGGGCCCGTGGGTGGCCAGTGTGCCGTCCGACCGTCAGCACAACGTCGTGGTCCACGACGCGCCTGCACGCCGCCGTCGTCGCCGCCCTCGACGCTCGACGATGCGCCGCGCGCGCTACGGGCGGACGATCGCGCTGAGCATCGCCTGGAACTTCGCCTGGGTCTCGGCGAGTTCCGACAGCGGATCGCTGTCGGCGACGATGCCGCCGCCCGCCACCAGCCGGGCCGACCGGCGATCGGCGGAGAGCTCGGCACAGCGGATGGCCACCGCCCACGTGCCGTTGCCGCGGGCGTCGACCCAACCGACCGCGCCGCCGTAGCGTCCACGCTCGAACCCTTCGACCCGCTCGATCAGCGCGATCGCCTCGTCGCGGGGAGTGCCCGCCGAGCGCCGGTGTCGGCGACAGCGCCCGCACCAGCTCGATCACCGACGGGCCGGGCTGCGAGAGCCGGCCCTCCATCCGGGTGCCGAGATGCTGCACGTTGGCGACGGTCACGATCGAGGGTTCGGGCTCCCAGTCGAGATAGCTCGACCACGGCAGCAGCGTGTCGTGGACGACGTCGATCACGACCCGATGCTCGATCTGGTTCTTGGTGCTGGCGATCAGCTCGGCGGCGAGCCGTTCGTCGTTGCGTGACGTCGCCGGTGCGCGGCGCGGTCCCGGCGAGGGGGTGCGATCGGACGATGTCGCCGTCGACCTCGATGAGCAGCTCCGGGCGAGGCGCCGATCAGACCGTCGATCGAATAGCGGTAGCTCGATCCGAAGCTGGCGCGGAGGCGGCGCAGCACCGCGTGGACGTCGATCGGCTGGTCGGAGCTGACGATGATCGGCCGGGCGATCACCGCCTTGACGAGATCGCCCGGCGCGCACCGTGTCGCGGGCGGTCGCCACCGCGGCGAGGTACTGCTCGATCGGCGACGCCGGCTCGATCGTGAAGCTCGCCGGCGGTCGGCGTGGGCGGGGTCGTCGAATCGTCCGAACCGAGCCAGGCGATCGCGTCGGCGAGCAGTCGGTGGGCCTGCTGCCGGTCGGACCCGACGACGGTGATCGTGCTCGGACTCACCGCCGACTTGCGCACGACGACCTCGGGGACGAGCAGGTCGCATGCGGTGCCCGGCCGGAACGGCACGACGCCGATGGCGATGGGTCCGTGCGACTCCACCGTCGAATCGTGTGCGAAGCCGGCGAGTCGATCGGAGGCGGCGTCGGCGGCGATGCGTGCGGCCGTCCCGCGTCCGGCAACCCCGACGCCGTCGCGCACGAAGAGCGTGCCGTCGCCGCGGGCGATGTCGTTCAGGTCGAGCTTGGCCGCCGTCGCCGGTCGAGCACCTCGTCGAGCGCGCCGGGTGATCGCGTAACATCGTCGGCCTCAGCCTCGGTCGACCGGCGACCGAGCGGGTGGCGACGAGGAGTTGGGTGAGACCCCCGCTCAACTGGGTGTGGCGCGACGGCGGCGAATCCGGCCGCGGCGAGCATGGCCACCATCTCGTCGGGCGACGGCAGGTAGGCCACGCTCTTCGGCAGGTATCGGTAGGCCGGCGCCGTCGGAGAGCGGCCGCACCGATCCGTGGCACGACGTGGCCGAAGTAGATGTTGTTCCCGGTGCGGATGAGCGGGTTGGGCGGGGTGCTGACGTCGAGCAGGGCGATCCGTCCACCCGGTCGCACCACCCGCGCCGAGCTCGGCGAAGAACGTCGGCAGGTCGGCCAGATTGCGGAGCGCGAAGCCGCAGGTGACGCCGTCGACCGAGCCGTCCGGAACGGGCAGGCGCAGGATGTCGGCCTGCACGCGAGGCGCACCTGACCGATCGGCGGAGAGCATGCCGAAGCTCAGGTCGATCGAGATCGGTCGCACACCGCCGCGGGCGAGATCGATGCAGAGATCACCCGTGCCGCTCGCCAGATCGAGCACGCGACTGCCCGGCGGGCAGGGCCAGGTCGCGAACGGCCCGCTTGCGCCAGCGGACGTCGAGGCGGAACGAGATGATCCGGTTCAGCCGGTCGTACTTCGGCGCGATCGCGTCGAACATGTGCCGCACCGCGGCGACCTTGGCGTCGCCCTCGAGCAACTCGTCGGTGTCCCACGCTCGCTCGTCACCGCCCGGCAGGCGACAGGCCGGTCGTGGCCGTCGTGGAGGTGACGCCGACGCCGCGGCGACCTGCTTGGCCCACCGGTAGTCGGCCTTGCCGCTCGGCGAGCGGAGCACCTCGTCGACGTAGACGATCGACTTGGGCAGCTTGTAGCGGGCGATGTGGCGCTCGGCCTCCTGACGGAGTGCGGCGTCGTCGACCTCGTAGCCGGCACGGATCCGGACGATGGCGACGACCTCGTTGCCCCAGCGCTCGCTCGGCCGTCCGGCGACGACGCAGTCGTACACGGCCGGGTGGGCCTTGATCGCCGATTCGACCTCCTCGGCGAAGATCTTCTCGCCGCCCGAGTTGATGGTGACGGCGTCACGCCCGTGCAGCTCCACGACGCCGCCGTCGAGCAGGCGGGCGCGGTCGCCGGGCACGGCGTAGCGCACGCCGTCGACGACCGGATAGGTGCGAGCAGTCTTGGCCGCGTCGCCGAGGTAGCCGAGCGCGAGCCGGCCCTCCTTGGCGAGCCAGCCGATCTCCTCGTCGCCCGGCTCGAGCACGCGGTCGAGGTCGGCCGACAGCACGACATTGCCCGGTGCGATCTCGAACGAGCCGGTCGTGGCGCTCCCACCGACCGAGACGTGCGACACCTGCCCGCCGGCCTCCGACGATCCCAGCCCGTCGACGATCATCAACGTCGGGAGGTGGGCGAGCAGCTCGTCCTTCAGGTTCGCCGACAACGGTGCACCACCGGACAGGAGCACGGTCAGCGACGACAGGTCGTACGGCGTTGCGGTCGAGCTCGTCGAGCAGTGGACGGGCGAAGGCGTCGCCGACGATCAGCAGGAAGTTGAGCTTCTCCCGCTCGACGAGCGACCAGATGTCGACCGGGTCGAGACGTTCGGGCACCGACTGGACGAAGACCGTCCCGCCGCCGAGCAACGTGCTGAACGCGACCCAGTGGCCGGCGCCGTGCATGAACGGCGGTGAGCGAGCAGTGCCCGCGAGCCGCCGTGTCGCCTCGGCGACGAAGTCGGCGATCGACGTGGCGGTCTTCGATCCGCCGAAGCACTCGACCATCGCATCACCGTTGCGCCACATGACGCCCTTGGGCATGCCGGTGGTGCCGCCGGTGTAGAGCATGTAGAGGTCGTCGGGGCTCCAGTCGACGGCCGGCCGCTCCGGTGACGCCGCCGCCAGCGCGTCCTCGTACCAGACGGCGCCGGGGAGCAGTTCGTTGCCCGACGCGTCGGGAACCTGCAGGATGACGTCGAGGTTGGGGAGCGCCGGCAGCACCTCGGCGAGCGTCGGCGCGAACTGCGAGTGCACCACGATCGCCCGCGCGTTGGAGTCGGCCAGCAGGTACTGCAGTTCCTCGGCGACGTAGCGGTAGTTGACGTTCAGCGACCCGACCCGGGCCTTGAGCGACCCGAGCATCGCCTCGAGGTACTCGTTGCCGTTGTGCAGGTAGATCGCCAGGTGGTCCTGCCCGCTCTCGTGGTTGGCGAGCTCGGACCGTTCGACGTGGCAGCCGAGCCCGCGACCGAGCAGGTGGTTCGCCAACCGCCGGGTGCGTTCGGTGACGTCGGCCCAGGTCAGCCGGACGTCGCCGAACACGAGACATTCCGCGTCGGGACGCGAGTCGCCGATCGCCTCGAGGACTTCGGCAAGGCTGAATTCGGGGACGGGTGAGGTCACGGATCGACCAGATGGAGCGTCGGCCGGCGGCTCAGGCGTAGTAGCGGAAGATGACTTCGGCCACGCACGACGGCTTGCTCGCGCCCTCGACCTCGAACACGAACTCCTGCGTGACCTGCACACCGCCGGGGACGTCCTCGACCGACGTCAGGGTCACCCCGAGGCGGAGCTGCGATCCGACCGGCACGGGCGACGGGAAGCGGACCTTGCCGCACCCGTAGTTGACGCCCATCGAGATGCCCGACACGACGAAGATCTGCGGCGCCAGCATCGGGCCGAGTGACAGCGTCAGATAGCCGTGGGCGATCGGACCGCCGAACGGCCCGCTCTTCGCCCGGTCGACGTCGATGTGGATCCACTGGTGGTCGCCCGTCGCGTCGGCGAACGTGTTCACCTGCGCCTGGGTGATCTCGACGTACGGCGAGTAGCCGAGGTGTTCGCCGACGAGCGTCTTGAGTTCGTCGATTCCGTTGATCGTGCGAGTCATGGGGGAGAGCTTGGCAAACTGAGGTCATGACCGACGAAACGCACGATTTCCGTTCCGGCTTCGTGACGTTCGTCGGCCGACCCAATGTCGGCAAGTCGTCGCTCGTCAACGCGATCTGCGGCCGCAAGATCAGCATCGTGTCCGACAAGCCGCAGACCACTCGCCATCGCATCATGGGGGTGCTCACCCGACCGGACGAACAGATCGTGTTCGTCGACACGCCCGGCCTGCACAAGCCGGTGTCGGCACTGGGTGAGCGGGTGAACGCCACGGCGCTCGGCAGCGTCAGCGACGTCGATGCGACGTGCCTCGTGCTCGATGCCACCGCGCCGTTCGGCAAGGGCGATCGGTGGGTGGCGGAGAAGATCCACATGCCCGAGTCGGTGGTGATCGTGAACAAGACCGACGTCGCCAGCCGCAAGCAGGTGATGGCGATGTTGCAGGCGGCGAGCTCACTCGACGCGGCGGAGTACTTCCCGGTCTCGGCGAAGTCCGGCGACGGGGTCGGCGCGCTCGTCGATCACCTCGGCGTCGCGTGCTCCCGCCCGGCCCGAAGTACTTCCCCGACGACGAGGTGTCCGATCTGCCCGAGGAGCGCTGGGTGGCCGAGTTGGTGCGTGAGCAGCTGCTGGCCGTGACGCGTGACGAGCTCCCGTACTCGATCGCCACGCAGGTGACCGAGTGGGAGTGGCCGCGGATCCGCGTCGACATCATCGTCGAGCGCGACAGCCAGAAGGGCATGGTGATCGGCAAGGGCGGTCAGATCCTCAAGCAGGTCGGCGAGCTGGCCCGCGCCCAGATGCCGCCGGGCGTGTACCTGGAGCTGCGGGTGAAGGTCGACAAGGACTGGCAGCGCCGCCCGGAACGGGTGGAGCGCCTGGGGTACTGATCAGCCGGTCGGCGTCGGTCAGCGGCGGGATCGGGCACCGGCGGGGTCAGGGACGGTCTCGGCGGGCGACCGTGGTCGACGTGGTCGACGTGGTGGGCGTCGAGGTGGTCAGGAGCACGGCGTAGTCGTCGAAGGTCACGGCCTCGTCGGGTTCGGTGAGCAGGCTGTCGCCCTTCTTCACCTGGGTCGGCTCGCCGGCGAGGGTGAACAGCACCGAGCCGACCCGGTCGACGTTGTCGATCATGGTGAGCACGATCTGGCCGATCGCCTCCGCCTGGTCGGACGCGGCGATCCTGGCGAAGATCTCCGGGTCGAGATCGACCGTCACGACGCCTTCGGCGACCTCGGTCGACACGATCAGTCCCGGCTCGATGTGCGTGTCGAGCCCGACGCCCGGCGGCGGACCCTTCTCGAGCGCGTCGACCACCTGATCGGGGGCGAAGTCGGTCGTGAGCGCGACCGGCACCGGTTGCAGCCGTCCCCGTGAGAGGAAGTAGATGTCGACCTCCTCGAGCGGCACGTCCGTCGTGGTCGGCCTGACTTCGGTCGTGGCGGGCGCGACCGGGACGGTCGTCGTGGTGGTCGACGTCGTCGTCGACGTGGCGTCGAGACCGAACAGGACCTCCTCGGTGCGGGATCTCGCTGAACGTGTCGTCGCCGGTCGGGATCCCGCAGGCCCCGAGCCCGAGCGCGAGCACACCTGTCATGCCGACGATCGCCAGCACCGGGGCCGGAACCGAACTCCCGCGCTTCATGACTCCACCCACGTGCCGACCTCGACGGGCAGTTCGACGACGAAGCGGGCCCCGCCGCCGGGTCGGTCCTCGACCCACGCGTGTCCGCCCATCGCCGCGCTGTGCTCGGCGACGAGGGCGAGCCCGAGTCCGGTCCCGATCCGGTTGCGGGCGGCGCTGCCGCGGGCGAAGCGTTCGAAGATCCGCTCGTGTTCGCTCGTCGCGACGCCCGGGCCGGCATCTTCCACGGCGATGCTGACGCGGTTGTTCTCGCCGCGCCCGGTTTCCGGGCTCGGACTGGCCCTGCTCGGACTTCCAGGGTGCGATCTCGATGCGCACCGGGCCGTCTCCGTGGTTGTGGGCGTTGTCGATCAGGTTGCCGAGGATACGTTCGTAGCGCACCTTGTCGATCGCGACCTGGGTCGGTGCCGACGGGACGACGTCGATCGGCACGTCGGCGGCGTTGTAGCGAGCCGGCGATTCGGTGCGTCAGATCGACGAGATCGAGCTGTTCGACGTTGAGGTCGGGCGCGCCCGCGTCGAGACGGGAGAGTTCGAGCAGATCCATCACCATGTCGTCGAACCGCCGCACCTGGCTGACGACGACGTCGAGCGCCTGCTGGGTGCGTTCGGGGATGTCGTCGCGGCGGGCATCGAGCACCTCGACGGCGGCCGCCAGGGCGGTGATCGGTGAGCGCAGCTCGTGGCTGACGTCGGAGGCGAATCGGGCCTCGCGCTCGATCCTCGTCTGCACGGCGTCGGCCATCTCGTTGAACGAGCCGGCGAGCCGGTCGAGGTCGGGGTCGGACTCGGGCGCGAGCCGCGTGTCGAGGCCGCCGGACGCGATCTCCTCGGCGGCGTCGGCGACCTGGCTGAGCGGCCGGAGCAACCGTCGGCTCGTGGCGAGCCCGAACAGGCTCGCCAGGACCAGCGTGCCGGCCGCGCCGAGCGTGAGGGCGGTGAGCACCGCCGTGAGCGTCCGTTCGGTCGAGCTCAGCGGGAACGTCTCGAAGTAGCCGGTCTCGTGGGCGGCGATCGCCACGCCGACGGCGATGTAGTCGCTGCCGTCGATCGTGACGAACTGTGTGGCCGAGCGCCCCGCGCCGACCGCGTCGATCAGACGTTGCGGGAAGTCGGTGATCGGGTGGGTGAAGTCGGTCGCGGTGATCTCGTTGATCGGCGCCCCCGGGGTGTCGGAGGCGAGGTTGGCGAACCCGCCGGTCTCGGTGCGCAGGTTGTTGTCGAAGAAGTCGCCGATGCCGTCGGGATCGTTGGTCAACACCTCGCTCACGTCGTTGGCGTTGACGAACGCCTGGTTCTGGGCGGTCGTCGTGCGCTCGTTGATCAGGTTGTTGCGGGCGAAGCCGTAGGTGACGCCGATCGAGGACGACGCCGGCGAGCAGGGCGATGAACGCGAAGAACAGCGTGACGCGGGTGCGGAGCCGGAGGGTTCGACGCATCGCCACGGGCGACAGTGTGGCAGGAGACGAGCGCGCCACGGTTTCGCCAGATCGAGGTTTCGCCAGGTGGAGAGGTTCACCCGCTGCCGGTGAGGCACCAGGGGGAGGAAGGTACCTCACCGGGGCAGCGTGAACGCTTCTCATCATGAAGCTGGTGTGTGACAGAGCCACGATGGAATTGTGCGATTTCCGTAACAAAGAGCGGTCGCCGAACGCAGAGAGCGGTCGTCGCATCGCCCATCATGTTCGACGGCATGCGCTCTTCGAGTGGTCGGTTCGGTCACAATGGGCGGCAGCCATGGAATCGCTGCTGTTCATCGAGGACGACGACGGAATCCGCCTCGCTCTGTCGCTGGCCCTCGAGGACGAGGGATATTCGGTCCGCGAGGCGGCGAACGGCACCGACGGGCTGGCGGCCTTCGACGCAGCATGCGCCCGACCTCGTGTTGCTCGACCTGCGTCTGCCCGACATGTCCGGGT
Source organism: Ilumatobacteraceae bacterium (assembly GCA_963801795.1). Lineage (GTDB taxonomy): Bacteria > Actinomycetota > Acidimicrobiia > Acidimicrobiales > Ilumatobacteraceae > Sva-07. The sequence goes on along the minus strand of CAWDFZ010000005.1, from coordinate 761,708 downwards.
TCGACGTGTGCCGGCAGATCCGGGCCAGGAGCATCGTGCCGATCATCATCATCACGGCGCAGACCGACACCCACGACATGGTCGCCGGCCTCGAAGCCGGCGCCGACGACTACGTCACCAAGCCGGTCGTGCCGAAGGAACTCGCCGCCCGGATCCGGGCGCTCCTGCGGCGGGTGCACCTGCACGGTGCGGCGCCGCTGGCATCGGTCAGCTCGTTCGGCGACATCGAGTTGCGGCGCGAGCTCGGCCTCGCCTACAAGGGCGGCAAGGAGACTCAACCTCACCAAGACCGAGTTCCGGCTGCTGTGCGAGTTCGCCGATCACGCCGGTGCGGTGTTGTCGAGGGATCAGCTGCTCGAACGCGTGTGGGGGTACGAGTACCTCGGCGATTCGCGTCTCGTCGATGCGCACGTCCGTCGGCTGCGCCTGAAGGTCGAGGACCAGCCGGACGAGCCGACGTTGATCGTCACCGCCCGCGGCGTCGGCTACCGCCTGATCGCCTGAGGCGCTACTTGGCGTAGAGGGCGTCGATCTCGGCGGCGAAGCGGGTGAGGATGCCTCGCCGCTTCAGCTTCGAGGTGGGGGTGAGCAGGTCGGTGTCGGGCAGCCACTCCTCACCGAGCACCTTGACCTTCTTGACCGATTCGGCGCTGTTGAACTTGGCCATCACCTCGACGAGTCCGGCGTCGATCTCGGCCTGCACCTCCGGGTTGTCGGCGAGCGCGACCATGGTGGCGTCGTCGCCCGACAGGCCGTGCGCCGCGGCCCACGCCGCCGAGGCGTCGGGATCGAGCACGACGAGCGCGGCGACGAAGGGGCGCTTGCTCGCCCACCGCGCACGCCTGGCCGACGAGCGGGATCATCTTCAACTCCGCTTCGAGGTTGGCCGGGCTGATGTTCTTGCCGCCGGCGGTGATGATCAGTTCCTTCTTGCGGTCGATGATCTTCAGATACCCGTCGGCGTCGATCTCACCGATGTCGCCGGTGTGCACCCAGCCGTCGTCGTCGATCGTCTCGGCGGTCTTCTCCGGCTGGCCCAGGTAGCCGACGAACATGTTGCCGCCCCGGGCGAGGACTTCGCCGTCCTCGGCGATCTTCATCTCGACGCCCGCCGCGGCGGTGCCGACACAACCGGGCTTCGGCGTGGACGACCAGGTCAGCACGGCCATCGTCTCGGACATGCCGTAGCCCTCGGTGAGAGGCACCCCGATCGCCCGGAACCAGGCGAGGATCTCCGCGGTGATCGGCGCGGCACCGGTGATCGCGATCTCGGTCTCGTCGAGGCCGAGCAGTGCGCGGACGCCCTTGAATGCGACCTCGTCGAGGAACGTCCCAGGTCGCCCGTTCCTCGTCGGTGGCGGTGCCGCGGGTCATCTTCTCCATGATCGGCAGGGCGGCGTCGATCGCCTCGTCGAAGGCCTGCTTCTTCTCCGCATCGGCGGCGAGCGCGCCGTTGACGCCGGCATAGAGCTTCTCCCACACCCGCGGCACGCCGACGAACAGGTTCGGATGCACGTCGCGGGCGATGGCGGCCATCTGCGACGTCTCGGGACAGCACGCGACGAGCGTGGCGAAGTCGACGAGGTAGTAGTGCCCGAGCAGCCGCTCCATGATGTGGGCCATCGGCAGGTACGACACGTGCCGCTTGCCCGCGAAGTCGGTGATCGAGGTCTGGTCGCGCATGATCTGGCCGACCGACTCGAGCGTCCAGAGCACGTTGCTGTGGCTGAGCATCACACCCTTCGGCGGGCCGGTCGTGCCCGAGGTGTAGATGATCGTGGCGAGATCGTCGAGCGTCGCGGTCTCCGCTTCGGCGGCGAGATCGGCCGGGTCGAATGCAGCGAGATCCGAGTACCGGATCGACGTCGTCGCCGGCGAGATCCGACGGTTCGATCAGCACGATCTGTTCGAGCGTGGGCAGTGCCGCGCGCACCTTCAGGAACCGTTCGAGGAAGCCATTGTCCTCGACGATCGCCACCTTCGCCTTGCAGTCGTTCACGAGGTACTCGATCTGCTCCGGGGCCGAGGAGTTGTAGATCGACACCGGTGTGGCACCGCAGAACAGCACGGCGAGGTCGATGGCGTGGAACTCCGGACGGTTCCGCATCATCATGACCACGGTGTCGCCATGACCCACGCCGAGGTCCTGCAGCCCCGCGGTCAGTTGGGCGGTCAGCGCCGCGAGTTCCTCGAGACTCGACGACTGCCAATCGCCGGACGAGTCCTTCCATTTGAGCACCGTCGTCGACCCGTTGCGCGCCACGTTGGCGAGGAAGCGCTTCGGGACGTTCTGGCCGACGATGCGATCGTGCAAGTCCTGGCTGGTGGGCATCGACCAATCATCGCGCGTCCGCGAGATCAGGTGGAACGGTCGAGGAATGCCGTGACGGCGTCGGTGAACACGTCGTTGCGATCCCCGGCGATCATGTGACCGGCCCCGGCCACGTCGACGTACTCGGCGTGCGGCACGAGACGCAGGAACTCGGCGGCCTGCTCCTCGGTCACCAGGTCGGAGAGCCTGCCGCGGATCAGCAGCGTCGGGAGCGTCAGCCGGCGCGCCATTGCCGCGAGCTCGTCGTGATGGGCATCGCGGGCGTGCTCGCTCGTGCCGCCGGTGCGGATGTCGAGGAACGCCGGGTCCCAGTGCCAACGCCAGCGGCCGTCCTCGCCGAGCCGCAGGTTCTTGGCGAGGCCCGACAGGTCCTTCGGGCGCGTGCGGTGTGGCTGGTACGCGGCGATCGCGTCGGCGGCCTCGTCGAGCGACGCCGAACCCGTCCTGTGCGTTGGCGCCCATGAAGCCGAGGATCTTGTCGACGCCCTGCTTGGCGGGGTGCGGGCGTGATGTCGACGAGCACGAGTGCCCGGAACGCATCGGGTCGTTCGTCGACCGCGTGCAGCCCGGACATGCCGCCGAGCGACGCGCCGACCCACGTGATCGGTTCGCCGATCCAGTCGGCGACGGCGAGCGCATCGTCGCGGAACGTCGTCATCGTGTAGTCGTGGTCGGGCGCCCACGTCGAGTCGCCGTGGCCGCGCAGGTCCATCGAGACCACCCGGTGCCCGGCGTCGGCGAGCGCCTGCGGCCGTCCCACCCCACGAGTGACGGGTCTGACCCCCACCGTGAGCGAGCACGACGGGCGCTGCCGCACCCTCCCATGGCCGGCCCAGTGGTCGGCGGCGATGACGACGCCGGTCGGGGAGGAGATGTGGACGACGTCGGGCATCGTGCGAGCATCGCACCCGCACCCCACCAAGCCCGAAAAACGCCGGCACGTCCGACGACGCCGGAAGTCCGAACAATGCCGGAATTCGATCGCTCAGCGCACGATTCGCGGCATTTTCGGTCGTCGGCGCGGGATCAGTCCCAGACGGGCGTGCGCTTCTCGGCGAAGGCGGCCATGCCCTTGGCGGCGTCGGGCCCACGGAACAACGTGTCGGACAGTTCGCGCATCGCTTCGAACGCCGCGTCGCGGGGCATCGACGGCACGACGCCGAGCATCCGCTTCGTCTCGGCGACCGCCAGGGGTGCACCGGCGCGGATGCCGTCGCACAGCGCGCTGACGGTGGCCTCGACGTCGTCGGCGACATGGCTGACCAGCCCGATCGAGCGTGCTTCGGCGGCGTCGAACGGCTCGCCGGTGAGCATCGCCGCGGCGATCTTGCCCGCGGGGACACGCCGGAGGATCGGCACCGAGATGATCGCGGCCGCCACACCGATGCGCACCTCGGTCAAGGCGAACGTCGTCGACGAGTGCACGACGACGAGGTCGCAGGCCGCCATCAGGCCGATCCCGCCGGCGCGGACGGCACCGTTCACGGCCGCGATCGTCGGCCGTTCGGTGTCCATCAGCCGTTCGAGCGCGCTGACGAACGGCCGGGAGTCGGCCGGCGCGTCGGAGCGCTCCTTGAGGTCGGCGCCGGCGCAGAACGCCGGGCCCCGGTGGGTGAGCACGATGGCCCGGGCCTGCTGCTGCCTCGGCGGTGTCGATCCCCTCGTGCAGCTCGGCGACGAGCTGGCGCGACAGCGCATTGCGGTTCTGCTGCGAGTCGAGCGTGATCGTCGCGATTCCGTCGACCACCTCCGTCCTGACGATCTGTCCCATCCCCCGAACCGTACGATCCGCGTTCTCGTGAACTTGCGCACCCGGTGCGCAACAGTTCACGAGAACGGTGGTGCGATTTCGGGACCGGCGCGAGCACAGCTTCTACACTCGCGATGTGACCGACCTCCGAAACGACTTCCCGGCCGGTGTCCTCACCGGCGACGCCGTCGCCCAGCTCTTCGCCTTCGCCAAGTCGGAGCAGTTCGCGATTCCCGCCGCCAACTGCACCGGCACGAACTCGATGAACGCCGTCATGGAGACCGCCGGCAAGCTGAACAGTCCGGTGATCATCCAGTTCTCGAGCAGCGGCTCCGCGTTCGTGGCCGGCAAGGCGGTGCCCGTGTCGGGCGACCAGGCCTCGATCCTCGGTTCGGTGGCCGGCGCGCGGCACGTGCGCACGCTGGCCGAGGCGTACGGCGCCAGGGTCGATCCTCCACACCGACCACTGCCCGAAGCCGAAGCTCGGCTGGATCTCCGGCCTGCTCGACCTCGGCGAGCAGCACTTCGAGCAGACCGGCGAGCCGCTGTTCAGCTCGCACATGCTCGACCTGTCGGAGGAGCCGATGGAGGAGAACATCGACATCTGCGTCGAGTACCTCCAGCGGATGGCGAAGATCGGCATGACCCTCGAGATCGAGCTCGGGATCACCGGCGGCGAGGAGGACGGTGTCGACAACTCCGACGCCAATCCGGCCGACCTCTACTCGAAGCCCGAGGAGGTCGCGTACGCCTACGAACGACTGTCGGAGGTGAGCCCGAACTTCACGATCGCCGCGGCGTTCGGCAACGTGCACGGCGTGTACAAGCCGGGCAACGTGAAGCTCACGCCCGACGATCCTGCGCGACGCACAGGCGTACATCGCCGAGAAGTTCTCGACCGATCCGAAGCCGGTCAACTTCGTGTTCCACGGCGGTTCGGGATCGACCGCCGACGAGATCGCCGAGGCGCTCAGCTACGGCGTGATCAAGATGAACATCGACACCGACCTGCAGTGGGCGTTCTGGGACGGCATCCGCGGGTACGAGGCCGACAAGCACGACTACCTGCAGGGCCAGCTCGGCAACCCGAACGGGCCGGACGCCCCGAACAAGAAGCAGTACGACCCGCGCGTGTGGCTGCGCGCCGGCGAGGAGAGCTTCGTCACCCGCCTCGAGCAGGCGTTCGCCGAACTCCACAACGTCGGCACCCTCGCCTCGCCTGATCGTGCGATGTCGGCCTATCGGCGATCCTACATCGCCGAGTCGGGTCGAATACCGAGCAGTCGTCCCGCACTGGCGCCGTCATCGACTCGCAGCGGGTGTCAGGCAGGGTCGGGGCGGTGATCTCGCGGAGGAACGCTTCGACGTCGGCGCGGTGGCGCGTGCGCTTCATCGGTGGCAGGGCCTTGACGATGTCCCACCGGTAGCGGGCGGTGCCGAGGCGCGGGTCCATCACGGCGACGACGCCCCGGTCGGTCGGCATTGCGGATCAGCCGCCCGCACGCCTGGGCGAGCATCATCGACGCCCGCGGGATGTCGATCTCGGCGAACGCATTCGACCCGAGCTGCTCCCGCCGCGCCGACAGCAACGGATCGTCGGGGCGCGGGAACGGGATGCGGTCGATCACGACGAGCGACAGGGTCGAGCCCGGCACGTCGACCCCCTGGAACAGGCCGGCGGTGGCGAACAGGCAGGTCTCGGCGCTGTCGGCGAACGCCTTCACGAGCGCCGGCTTCGGCAGGTCGCGCTGGGTGAGGATCGGGAACGGCACGCGGGCGCGGAGTGCCTCGGCCGCCTCGTCCATCGACCGCCAACTCGTGAACAGGGCCAGGGTGCGGCCACCGGCGGCGGTGATCAGTGCCTCGAGTTCGTCGTGCACCGCCGGCCGGAACGCCTCGCTGTTCGGATTCGGCATGTGCATCGCGCAGTAGAGCATCGAGTGCGCCTCGTAGTCGAACGGGCTGCCGACGTCGGCGACGTCGACCGCGTCCGCCGGCATCCCGACGCGTGTCGCCAGCGACGAAGGGATCGTCGCGCTGGTGAGCACCGCGGTGCGCTTGGACCACACGCCCTCGGCCATCGCCGGTCCGACGTCGAGCGGCGCGAGCTCGAGACGGGGTGAATCGGGCGAGCCGGACACGAACGCCACGTAGCCCTCGCGGCCCTCGATCGCCACGTCGAGTTGCTCGATCGCCCGGCCCGTCAGCGTCTGGGCCCGCAGCTTGCGCTGCTTGGCGTCCTCGACGTCGGTGCTGATGGCGACGAGCACCTCGTTCGCTCGAGCCGAGGCGGAGCCGGGCATCGGTGAGCACGTCCTGCACCGGGTCGGGCAGCGGGATGGTCAGGCGTTGGCCGACCATGCCCGCTGATGGCGTCCCGCAGCGACTCGGCGATCTCGGCGATCGACCCGATCAGCTGCGGGTCCTCGACGATCCGCCGGATCACGCCGGCCAGCGTGGTGAACCGTCCCGGCGCGATCTCGACGCCGACCGTGTCGCTCATCACGTCTTCGAGCACGTGGGCCTCGTCGAACACGACGACGTCGTGCTCGGGCAGGATCGCGCCGCCGCTCGCCACGTCGAGCCCGTAGAGATGGGTGTTCACGACGATCACGTCGGCGGCCGCGGCGCGCCGCCGGGCCTGTTCGGCGAAGCACGGATCGCCGAGGGGGCAACGGTCGGCGCCGGGACACTCGTCGCTGCCGACGCTCACCGCCCGCCAGGCGTTGTCGGTCGGCGTCCACTCCATCTCGGCCTGGTCGCCGGTGTCGGTGGTGGCCGACCCACTCCGCGATCCGCTTGATCTCCACCTGCGTGGTGAGCGCCATCGTGTCGAGTTCGAGCTGCGCCTGATCGGGCGACGACATCTCGCGGAGGCGCTGCAGGCAGACGTAGTTGCTCCGGCCCTTCAGCACCGCGAAGTCGAAGTCGACGCCGAGGTGCTCGGCGAGGAACGGGAGGTCCTTCATCGCCAGCTGGTCCTGGAGTGCCTTGGTGGCGGTGGCCACCACGACGGTGGAACCCGACTCGATGGCCGGCACGAGGTACGCCAGGGTCTTGCCGGTCCCGGTCCCGGCCTGGATCACCAGGTGCCGACCGGCCGCGATGGCCTCGGTGACCCGCTCGGCCATCTCGACCTGGCCGAGGCGCGCCTCGGCGCCGGGCAGGCGCGTGGTGACGCGGGCGAGGGCGTCGCGCGGATCGATCCGGGCATCGACGAACCGGGCATCGACGGCATCGATCGCGTCAGGCGAGGGCGAGGGCGGCGTCGAGTTCGGCGGCGTCGAAGTCGGGCCACGGCGCGTCGGTGAAGTAGATCGCCGCGCCGGCGGACTGCCACAGCAGGAAGTTCGACACCCGGTGTTCGCCGCTCGTGCGCACGAGCACGTCGACCGGCGGCAGCTCCGGCAGGTAGAGATGGTCGGCGATCGACTCGGTCGTGACATCGCCGCCGGACGATGCGTGCCGCCTCGACCGCATCGACGAGTTCGGCCCGGCCGCCGTAGTCGAACGCCACCGTGAGGACCATGCCGGTGTTGCTCGACGGTGTCGGCGATCGCCTTGCGGATCGCCCGCTGGACGTACCGAGGTGTCTTCGCCTCCCGCGAATCGAAGGGTCGACCGATCCATTGGATCCGCACGTTCAACTCGTTGAGCTCGGCGACCCGCCCGAACAGCTTCTCGTGGAGACCCATGATGTGGCGGACCTCGGGGCGCGGCCGGCGCCAGTTCTCCGTCGAGAAGCCGAACACGGTGAGATAGCCGATGTTGCGGCGCACGGCCAGGCGCACGAGGCGAGCCAGGTTCTCCTCGCCCTCGGTGTGTCCGTCGGTGCGGGGCAGACCGCGCCGGGCCGCCCACCGTCCGTTGCCGTCCATGATGCACGCCACGTGGATCGATCGAGGGGCCGATGCGGGGCGAGGTGGACGACACAGCGCTCTGCACGCTAGCCAGCCGTTGATCGCCGGGCCATGCGTGGAAGAATGGTGGCGATGGCCACGTCGCTCGCCCCGTCCTCGGAGACCAGCTCCGAGCACTCGTCGAGCACCCGCCAGACCCTCCGGCACGTGATGGTCGTCGGTGGCACGCTGCGGGAGTGGGCAGATCTCGACGAGCGACGCTGGGCCGACCGGGTCGATGCGCTCGGCGGTGTGGCCGATCAGCGCCGGCGCGTCGTACCTCAGCCTGCGGGCCTTCGAGCCCGGACGGGATCCGATCGACCTCGATCGGTGGGAACGCGACGTGGGCTCGTGTCATGTGCTGATCGATCCGTGCGGCGATGGTCGCCAGCGGTTCGCCGAGGCGATCGCCCGCATTCCGCCGAACGAACCGGTCAACGAGGCGACGATCACCGAGGCGCTGTACAGCCCGGCCGACTGCGAGCCCGACCTGATCGTGATCCTCGGCGAACCCAATCGTCTTCCGCCGTCGCTGGTGTGGGAGTTGGCGTACGGCGAGCTCGTCTTCCATCCGCTGCGGTGGGACGAACTCGAGGCCGATCACCTCGTCGCCGCGATCGCCGACTTCGATCGGCGCGAGCGTCGCTTCGGCGGCCTCGACGAATGATCGCGTCCCGATCGGCTCGGCGCCGATGAGCGGTCTCTACCGCGACACCGGGGTGGTGCTGCGCACGTACAAGCTGCGCGAATCCGATCGGATCGTCGTGCTGCACACCGCCGAGAACGGCAAGGTCCGCGCCGTCGCCAAGGGCGTGCGCAAGACCAAGTCGAAGTTCGGCGCCCGGCTCGAGCCGATGAGCCACGTGAAGCTGCTGCTCTACCGGGGCCGCGAGCTCGACATCGTCAGCCAGGCCGAGGCGGTCGAGCCGCTGTCGCCGATGTTGTCGTCGCTCGACCGGGCATCGCAGGGCCTGGCGGTGATCGAGGCGGTCGACCAGCTGTCGCTCGAACGCGAGCCGAACCCGCAGCTCTACCGGATGGTGGTCGGGGTGCTGCGCACGATCGCCGAGCGTCCGTCGCCGCTCAACGTGGCCGCGTTCTACTGGAAGCTGCTCGCCAACGAGGGCATGCGTCCCGAGCTCGACCGGTGCATCCGCTGCGGCGAGGGCGAACCCGACGTGGCCCTGGTGGCGTTCGACCTCAACGAGGGTGGCGTGCTGTGTCGGACGTGCCGGTCGGGGCAGGCGATCAGCGCCGATGCACTGGTGCTGCTGCGTGACATCCTCGGCGGCCGGCTCACGTCCGCGCTTGTCGCAGGACGCGTCGCCGGCGACGCACGAGGTGTCGTCGCTCGCGACCAAGGCGCTCGAGTTCCACATCGAACGCCGCCTCAAGACCGTGGCGATGTTCGAATCCCACTGACCCAGTAGCACCGCACTGCACCGGTCGGCCGGCGTCATTCCTCGTTTGCGTCGGGATTTTCGGGGACGGGTCCGCACATTTTCCGACGCAAACGTGGAATGACGGGCAGCGGGCCGGAATCGTCGGGCTGTCGGATGGGGGAGCGCCGTTAGCCTGACGGCCCTATGCCCGCGACCGACCTGGACCAGATCGTCAGCCTCTGCAAGCGCCGTGGCTTCGTGTACCAGTCGGCGGAGATCTACGGCGGCTTCCGCTCCACCTACGACTACGGGCCGCTCGGTTCGCTGCTGCTGCGCAACGTCAAGGAGGCCTGGGTCCGGTCGATGGTCCAACAGCGCGACGACGTCGTGCTGATCGACGCCGCGATCCTCGAGCCCGCCGCAGGTGTGGGAGGCGTCCGGCCACCTCGCCAACTTCTCCGATCCGCTCGTCGACTGCACGAACTGCAAGCAGCGGTGGCGGCTCGACAAGCTCGACGACCCGAACACGTGCCCGAACTGCGGCGCGACGAACAGCTTCACCGAGGCCCGCGAGTTCAACCTGATGTTCAAGACCCAGGCCGGGCCGGTCGAGGGCACCGGCGCCGACGCGTACCTGCGCCCCGAGACGGCGCAGGGGATGTTCACCAACTTCGGGCAGGTGCTGCAGACCACCCGCAAGAAGCCGCCGTTCGGGATCGCCCAGGTCGGCAAGAGCTTCCGCAACGAGATCACGCCGCAGAACTGGATCTTCCGCACCCGCGAGTTCGAGCAGATGGAGCTGGAGTTCTTCGTGCCGCCGGCCGAGAGCGCCGAGTGGTACGAGTACTGGTGCCAGCACCGGATGAACTGGTACGTCGAGCTCGGCATCCCGGCCGACATGCTCCAGCTCCGGCCGCACGACGCCGACGAGCTGTCGCACTATTCGGCCGGCACGTCCGACGTCGAGTTCAAGTTCCCGTGGGGCTTCGACGAGCTCGAAGGCATCGCCCAGCGCACCGACTTCGACCTGAAGGCGCACTCGGCCCGCTCGGGTGAGCGCCTCGACTACTTCGACCCGCAGACCAACGAGCGCTACGTGCCCGTACGTGATCGAACCGGCCGCCGGCGCGACCCGCACGATGGCGGCGTTCCTGCTCGCGGCGTACGACGAGGACGTCATCAACGACGAGACGCGCACGGTGCTGCGCCTCCATCCGCGCCTCGCGCCGTACAAGGTGGCCGTGCTGCCGCTGTCGAAGAAGGACACGCTGACGCCGCTCGCCCAGGAGATCCGGGCCACGCTGGCCGAGCGGTACATGGTCGACTACGACGAGACGCAGAACATCGGCAAGCGCTACCGCCGCCAGGACGAGATCGGCACGCCGCTCGCGGTCACGGTCGACTTCGACTCCCTCGACGACCACGCGGTCACGGTCCGCGATCGCGACACGACCGAGCAGGTCCGGGTTCCGATCTCCGACCTGCTCGCCACGATCGCCGAGCGCCTCGGGTTCTGACGGCCCGGATCCGCGACCACGTCCGTCGAGCACCCGCCGACTACCGTCGGCAGCCATGAGCAGCACCATCGCCGTCATCGCCAAGATCACCGCCCAGCCCGGCAAGCGCGCCGACGTCGTCGCCGGGATGGCGTCGATGCTGGCCCACGTGGACACCGAGCCGGGCACGCTCGTGTACACGCTGCTCGAGGATCAGGCCGACGCCGACGTGATCTGGGTCTACGAGGAGTACACCGACCAGGCCGCCCTCGACAGCCACAGCACCAGCGACGCGATGAAGGCGCTCGGCGGATCGATCGGCCCGTTCCTCGCCGGCCGTCCGGAACTCACGTCAGCAACATCGCCGGCGGCAAGGGCCGCTGACCCGCCGACCGCGGGTCGATGGGCGGGGAGTCCCGATGGCGGCCACGTACCTCGATCGCATCCTCGATCACCATCGGGCGCGGGCGGCCGCCGACGATCGTCACGTCGACGATCTCGTCGAACTCGCCTCGCGCCTCGGACCGACCCGCGGATTCCGGGCCGCGCTGACCGGCCGTCCCGAACTGGCCGTGATCGCCGAGATCAAGCGGCGGTCGCCGTCGAAGGGTGACCTGAACATCGGGCTCGACCCGGCCGCGCTGGCCGCGACGTACGAAGCGGGCGGTGCGGCGTGCCTGTCGGTGCTCACCGACGAGGCGCACTTCGGCGGGTCGGTCGCCGACCTCGAGCAGGCCCGTGACGCGTGCGGCCTGCCCGTGATCCGCAAGGACTTCACGGTGTGCGAACTCGACGTGATCGACGCGCGGCTGATGGGCGCCGACTGCGGTGTTGCTGATCGCCGCGGCACTCGTCCGACGACGAGCTGCGGCGGTTCCACGACCTGGCGGTCGGCATCGGGCTCGACGCGCTCGTCGAGATCCACGACGAAGCCGAACTCGAACGGGCGCTCGCGGTCGGCGCGACGCTGATCGGCGTCAACCAGCGCGATCTCGTCACGTTCGAGGTCGACCAGCGAGCGAGCGGTCCGGATGGCCGGTGCCATCCCGAGCGGTGCGGTCAAGGTCGCCGAATCCGGCGTGCGCGGGGCCGCCGATGCCCGAGCGCTGCGACTCGGCCGGCTACGACGCGATCCTCGTCGGCGAGACCCTCGTGACGAGCGGCGACCCGGCCGCCGCCATCGCCGACCTCATCGGCTCCGACTGTCCGGAGACGCGATCCGCTCGGCCTCAGCGTCGAGTCGACGCTCGGCCGGCCGCGATCGAGCGATCGAGCCCGGCGGCGATCAGCGAGCGGCGCGGTTGAGGCACTCCCAGCGGGCGAGGCCCTCGATGATGCGATCGTTGAGCGTTTCGAGGAGCGCCACCCGGGCCCACTTCTTCTGCTCGCCCGACACGAGGTTCCACGGCGCGAGTTCGTGGTCGGTCTTGGCGAACATGTCCTCGATCGCCTCGACGTACTGCGGCCACTTGTCGCGGTTGCGCCAGTCCTCGTCGTTGAGCTTCCACTGCTTGAGCGGGTCGTGCTTGCGATCCTCGAACCGCCGCATCTGTTCCTCCTGGCTCACCTGCAGCCAGAACTTCACGAGGATGACGCCCTCGTGGACGAGGCTCCGTTCGAAGTCGACGATCTCGTCGTAGGCCCGCATCCACTGTTCGACGGTGGCGAACCCTTCGACCCGTTCGACGAGCAGGCGCCCGTACCAACTCCGGTCGAACACGCACATCCCGCCCTGGCCGGGGATCTTGCTCCAGAACCGCCACAGGAAGTGGTGGCGGAACTCACGCTCGTTCGGCTTGGAGTACGCGTACACCGAGTAGTGACGGGGATCGAGCGGCTCGACCACGCGCCGCACCGCGCCACCCTTGCCGGATGCGTCGACGCCCTCGACCACGATGAGGAGACCCGGCCCGATGGCCCCGCCGTCGGGTCTGGCCGCCGAGATGGAGGCGCAGTTCGAGGAACTGTTGCTGTGCCGCTTCGAGCCGCTTCGTGTACTCGTCGTTGGACAGCCGCGTCGTCAGGTCGAGGTCGTCGAGTCGTCCCATGCCGCGACGAACGATAGGCAGCGAGCCCGTCGCTCGAACGAATCCGCTCCGGCGACGACGCGGCCGGTACGGTGAGCCCTCCATGTTCGTCAAGATCTGCGGCATCACCAACGAAGATGACGCGTTGCTGTCGGTCGCGATGGGCGCCGACGCGGTCGGCTTCAACTTCGTCTCCGGGGTCGACGCGCCAGATCGCCACGCAGGTCGCCTACGACATCACTCGCCGACTGCCGCCCGAGATCCTCACCGTCGGGATGTTCCGCAACGAGTTGCCCGCAGCGCGTGGTCGAACTGGCACACAAGTCCGGCGTGAAGGCGGTGCAGCTGCACGGCGACGAGACACCCGAGCAGTGCATCGAGGTGGGCAAGCAGATCCGCTGGGTGATCAAGGCGTTCAGCGCCGGCGATCCGAACCTGCCTCGCGCCGATCAGTACGGCACCGACATGATCATGATCGACGGCGCCGAACCCGGCTCGGGCAAGGTCTTCGACTGGTCGCTCGTCGGCGACGCGCCCGACTCGCTGAAGCTGATCCTGGCCGGCGGGCTCACCCCGGAGAACGTGGCCGCGGCGATCGACGAGGTGCGACCGTGGGGAGTCGACGTGGCGAGCGGCGTCGAGAGCTCGCCGGGCCGCAAGGACGCGCTGGCCGTCAAGCGGTTCATCGAGAACGCACGGGCCGCCGCGCCGGTGCAGTACCTCGGTGACGACGAGGCGATGCCGTACGACTGGGACGTCGAATGAGCCGGTCTGTCGATGAGCGGACGTCGAGAGCCGGCTCGAGGACCTTCCCGACGGTTCGCTGCTCGCCGCGCCCGACTCCACCGGCCGTTTCGGCGAGTTCGGCGGGCGGTTCGTCCCCGAGACCTTGATGCCGGCGTGCCTCGAGCTCGAGGAAGCGTTCCTCGATGCATGGGCCGACCCGGCGTTCCGGCTCGACCTGCGCAACATCCTCGACGAGTACGCCGGGCGGCCGTCGATCCTCACCGAGTGCCACAACCTCGGGCGCCAGCTCGGCATCCGCCTGCTGCTCAAGCGCGAGGACCTCAACCACACCGGCTCGCACAAGATCAACAACGTGCTCGGCCAGACGCTGCTCGCCAAGCGGATGGGCAAGACCCGCATCGTCGCCGAGACCGGTGCCGGCCAGCACGGCGTGGCGAGCGCCACGGCGGCGGCGCTGATGGGGCTCGAGTGCAAGGTGTACATGGGTGCGGTCGACGTCGAGCGGCAGGCGCTCAACGTGTTCCGGATGCGCCTGCTCGGCTCCGAGGTCGAAGCGGTCGAGAGCGGGAGCCGCACGCTCAAGGACGCGGTCAACGAGGCGATGCGCGACTGGGTGGCCACGGTCGGCCACAGCCACTACTGCCTCGGATCGGTGATGGGGCCGCACCCGTACCCGTACATGGTGCGCCAGTTCCACCGGGTGATCGGCGACGAGGCGCGCGAGCAGTGCCGCGACCTGCTCGGTGGCGACCCCGACGTCGTGGTGGCGTGCGTCGGCGGCGGATCGAACGCGATGGGCATCTTCACCGGCTTCGTCGACGGCGACGCCCGGCTGATCGGCGTCGAACCGGCCGGCGGAGCCGCCGTCAGCCGAGGCAACCCCGGCGTCGTCCACGGGATGCGCAGCTACCTCATGCAGGACGAGGTGGGCCAGGTCGAGGAGGCGCAGTCGATCTCGGCCGGGCTCGACTACCCGGGTGTCGGGCCCGGAGCATTCGTACCTCGCGTCGATCGGGCGGGCCGAGTATCCGTGTGTCACCGACGCCGAGGTGATCGACGCGTTCCAGCTGATGGCGCGCAGCGAGGGGATCATCCCCGCGCTCGAGTCGGCGCACGCGCTCGCCTGGATCGCCCGCGAGTCGGCGTCGCTCCAGGGCCAGACGGTGTTGATGAACCTGTCGGGCCGGGGCGACAAGGACGTCGCCCAGATGATGGACATCATCGGATGAGCACGACCGACACCACGGCACTTGGCGTGTCGCTCGGACGGTTGGAGACCGAGTTCCGGGCGAAGCGGGACGACGGTCGCAAGCTGCTCGTGCCGTACATCACCGGTGGCTATCCGGGCTGGCAGGACGCGATCCGGGCGGCTGCCGCGAACGGTGCCGACGCGATCGAGATCGGCATCCCGTTCTCCGATCCGGTGATGGACGGGCCGATCATCCAACAGGCCTCACAGGTCGCGCTCGACGCCGGCGCCGTGCCCGCCGCGATCCTCGACGAGGTGCCGGGCCTCGACGTCGACATCCCGCTCGGCGTGATGACCTACTACAACCTCGTGCACCATGCCGGGCGTCGAGCGGTTCGCCGCCGACCTGCGACGTGCCGGCATCTGCGCGGCGATCCTGCCGGACCTCCCGCTGGAGGAGTCCGGTCCGTGGTGCGCGGCGGCCGACGAGGCCGGCATCGAGACGATCATGCTCGCCGCACCGACGGCGCCCGACGCGCGGCTCCCGCTGCGTCGTCGCCCGGTCGTCGCGGCTTCGTCTACTCGGTCGGCCTGCTCGGGGTCACGGGGGAGCGGTCGTCGCTCGCCGAGACCGCGACCGACGCTGGCCGGACGGCTCAAGGCGATCACCGACACGCCGGTGCTCGTCGGTGTCGGCGTGTCCGACGCGGCGCAGGCCTATCAGGCGTCCCGCATCGCCGACGGCGTCATCCAGGGGGCCAGCGTGGTCCGGCGGCTGATGGAGGGCGGTCCCGACGCCGTCGGCGAGTACGTCGCCGAAGTCCGCGCCGCCATCGACGCCCCCTGACCGTCAGCCCGTCATCCCGTGCGATGAGCCGACGGTCCACCCCTCGGTTCGATGTCTTGCGGGGTCCGTTCGCTCATCGCTCGGTGGTTCACACGGGTGGGCCGTCGAAGCGGTTGATGGTGGTGAACGATTCGACGGGGTTGCGCGTGAGCTTGGTCGGCTGGTGCTCGGGCACGCCGAGGAAGATCGTTGCCACGAGCGCGTGGTGCGGCGGGAGACCGAGCGGCGGACCGGCCACCGGCTCGACACGGCTGAGGAACGTCGTCATCACGCCGCCCAACCCGTGGGCCCGGGCGGACAGCAACAGGTTCCAGCAGAACGGGTAGATCGACCCGCCACCGGTCATCGCCGGGCGGTCGAGCTCGCCGTCCATCAGGGCGACCTTGCGCAGATCGGCGGCGACCGCCAACACGACCGGGATCGGTCTCGATCCCGGTCGAGCAGTTCGTTCGGCTTGCCCGGGGTGATCGACGCCGGGCGCGTCCAGTCGACCGCGTTGAACGGCGCGGAATCGCGGCCGAACGGCTCGAGGTACTCGTCCCACACCGGCTGCATCATCCCGGCGAGCTCCCGCCGCAGCGCTCGATCCTCGACGATGGCCACCTTCCACGGCTGGCGGTTGCCGCCTGACGACGCGAACCGCGCGTCGTCGAGGATCGACAGGACGGTCGAGCGGTCGACGGGATCGGTCGTGAAGCGCCGGACGGTGCCGTTGGTGCGAATCGCGTCGCGCAGTTCCATGGCGCCGACGCTAGACAATCGTCGCATGACACCATCCACGTCTGGCCGGTTCGTCGACCTCAGCCATGACATCACCGCAGGGATGACCACGTATCCCGGCCTGCCCGTGCCGACGATCGCCGACCACCTCACGCGGGAGGCGGCCGAGCAGGTGTACGGCCCGGGCATCACGTTCCAGATCGGGCTCGTGACGATGTGCACCAACACCGGGACGTATCTCGACGTGCCGTTCCACCGGTTCGCCGACGGACACGACCTGACCGGCCTCGCCCTGGAACGTGTGGCCGACGTGCCCGCGGTGTGCCTCGATCGCAGGGGTGTCGGCGCCATCGACCTCGCCGACGCCGATCTGTCGGAGCTCGCCGGACACGCGGTCCTCGTCCACACCGGTCACGCCGAGCACTGGGGCACCGACGCGTACTTCACCGGCCATCCGTTCCTGACGGAGGCGGCCGCTGAACGGCTCGTGGCGGCCGGTGTTGCCTGTGTCGGAATCGACTCGTTGAACATCGACTCCACGGACGGTGGCGAGCGGCCGGTCCACACGACACTGCTGCGCGCCGGCATTCCGATCATCGAGCACCTGACGGGCCTCGAACGCCTGCCGCTCGACGGCTTCCGGTTCACAGCCGTCCCACCGAAGATCGAGGGATGCCGGCACGTTCACCGTGCGGGCGTTCGCCACCGTTTGATTGACATGTGACCAAATGGTCACATATAGTGGAAGTCATGGAACACGACGACGAGCTCGACGGTGCCTTCAAGGCGCTCGCCGACCCGACCCGTCGGTTCCTGCTCGACCTCCTCTTCGTCCGCGACGGACGGACGTTGACCGAACTGGAGTCCGAGCTGTCGATGACGCGCTTCGGGGTGATGAAACACCTCAAGGTGCTCGAGGCGGCGAACCTCGTCGTCAGTCGGCGGTCGGGGCGCGAGAAGCTCCACTACCTCAACCCGGTCCCCATCCGGATGATGCACGACCGCTGGATCGACAAGTACACGAGAGCGCGACGTGAGCGCGCTCGTCGACCTCAAGAACCAACTGGAGAAATCATCATGAGCACCACCGACACGATCAGCAGCGGAGCGAGCGCCGACACAGCGGCACGTGACGTGAAGGTGTCACGCGTGTACATCAAGGCGACGGCCGACGCGATCTGGACCGCACTGACCGACCCGGAGTGGACGAACCGCTACGGGTACACCGGCTACACCCACTACGACCTGCGTCCCGGAGGCGCCTTGAGCATCGTGCCGAACGACGAGTTCAAGGCCGGCGCCGAGGCCCAGGGCTACCCCTGCCCCGACGTGATCGTCGACGGCGAGGTCGTCGCCGTCGACGCCCCGCATCGCCTCGTCACCACGTGGCGGATGCTGATGGACCCGGCGACGGCGACCGAGCCGATGACCACGATCACCTATGAGATCGAGGAGTTCGACGGCTACTGCCGCCTCACCGTCGAGCACGACGTCACCGGTGCGCCGAACACCGCGTCGCTGGTTCGCGGCGAAGGCGAGAGCCAGGGCGCCGGCGGCGGCCACGACTGGATCCTCAGCGACCTCAAGTCGCTGCTCGAGACCGGTTCGGTCCTCGCCGGCTGAGCTGTCGTTCGCCCTTCGATGTCGTGCGGCGATGTCGATGTCCGGCGCCGGCGCCGGTACATCGACATCGCACGCGCGGTCAGGACTGGGCGGCGACCTTCTGGCGGACGATGTTCAAGGCCGAACCGGCCTTGAACCACTCGACCTGCTCGGGGCTGAACGTGTGGACGGCCTCGAAGTCGAGCGTCGTGCCGTCGGGCTTGACGATCTGGCAGCGGACGTTCTGGCCGGGCACCGGCGGGAGGTCGAGCACGTTGATCCGGTCGTCCTCGCCGATCGCGTCGTAGGTCGCCGGATCGGCGAACGTCAGCGGGAGCAGGCCCTGCTTCTTGGCGTTCGTCTCGTGGATGCGGGCGAACGAGCGGGCGAGGATGACGAGCCCGCCACGGAACCGCGGCTCCATCGCGGCGTGCTCGCGGGACGAGCCCTCGCCGTAGTTGCGGTCGCCGATCGCCACCCACTTGATGCCCGCCTCGTGGTAGCGCTGGGCGATCTCGGGGTAGGCGCGGGTCTCGCCGTCGGTGATGTCCTTGCCGGTGCCGGCCTCGCCGGTGTAGGCGTTGACGGCGCCGGCGAACAGGTTGCCGGAGATGTTCTCGAGGTGACCGCGGTACTTCAGCCACGGGCCGGCCGCCGAGATGTGGTCGGTGGTGCACTTGCCCTGCGCCTTCATCAGCACCGGCAGCCCGACGTAGTCGTTGCCGTCCCACGGCGGTGAACGCTTCGAGGAGCTGCAGGCGGTCGCTGGTCGGGCGACACCTCGACCGTGACGCCCGACCCGTCGGCCGGCGGCGCGGTGAACGTGTTCTCGCCGGGATCGAAGCCGGCGTCGGGGAGGATCTCACCGACCGGCGGCGTCGAGCGTGACCTCGGTGCCGTCCGGCGCGGTGATCGTGTCGATCGTCGGGTCGAAGTCGAGGCGGCCGGCGAGGGCGATGGCCGAGCACGGTGTCGGGGGACGTGACGAAGCTCAGCGTCTTGGCCGAACCGTCGTTGCGCTTCGGGAAGTTGCGGTTGAACGAGTTGACGATCGTGTTCGGCTCGCCGGTGATCGACTCGGGACGCGACCACTGCCCGATGCACGGTCCGCAGGCGTTGGCCAGCACGGTGGCGCCGATCGCCTCGAGGTCGGCGAGCAGGCCGTCGCGCTCGATCGTCGCCCGCACCTGCTCGGAGCCGGGCGTGATCAGCAGTTCGCACTTCGCGGTCAGCCCGGCGGCCTTGGCCTGCCGGGCGATCGAGGCGACGCGGGTGATGTCCTCGTACGACGAGTTGGTGCACGAGCCGATGAGGCACGCCGACGGCTCGAGCGGCCAGCCGTTCTCCTCGGCGGCCGCGCCGACGCCGGCCGCGCCGACCTTGTGGGCGCGGTCGGGGGAGTGGGGGCCGTTGATCAGCGGCTTGAGTTCGTCGAGGTCGATCTCGATCAGCTGGTCGTACAACGCGCCGTCGTCGGCGCGGAGGTCGCTCGACGACCTTGTCGGCGGCGTCGGCGATCGCCTCGCGGCCGGTCGACTTGAGGTACAGCGCCATGTTCTCGTCGTACGGGAAGTGCGACGTGGTGGCACCGATCTCGGCACCCATGTTGCAGATCGTGGCCTTGCCGGTGGCCGAGATCGAGTCGGCGCCGGGGCCGAAGTACTCGACGATCGCGCCGGTGCCGCCCTCGACGGTGAGCACCCGGGCGACTTCGAGGATGACGTCCTTCGGGCTCGACCAGCCGCTGAGCGTGCCGGTGAGCTTGACGCCGATCACCTTCGGCCAGCGGACGTTGAACGGGAAGCCGGTCATCACGTCGACGGCGTCGGCGCCGCCGACACCGATGGCGATCATGCCGAGACCGCCGGCGTTCGGCGTGTGGCTGTCGGTGCCGATCATCATCCCGCCGGGGAACGCATAGTTCTCGAGCACGACCTGGTGGATGATGCCCGAGCCGGGGCCCCAGAAGCCGATGCCGTACTTGGCCGACACCGAACGGAGGAAGTCGTAGACCTCCTTGTTCGTGTCGATCGCCACGCCGAGGTCGATCGACGCGCCGACCTTGGCCTGGATCAGGTGGTCGCAGTGGACCGTCGACGGGACCGCCGCCTCGGGCAGTCCGGCGGTCATGAACTGCAGCAGCGCCATCTGGGCGGTGGCGTCCTGCATGGCGACGCGGTCGGGGTGGAAGTCGTTGTAGCTGCCGCCCCGCTCGATCTCCTCGTTCGGATCGGCGAGGTGGTTGATCAGGATCTTCTCGGTCAGCGTGAGCGGCCGACCGAGCCGTTCGCGGCCGAGCGCGACCCGCTCGGGGAGGCTGGCGTAGACACTCTCGACGAGTGAGATCGGCGTGCTGGCGGTGGCATGTACGGCGTCGCTCATGTAGACAACTATAATACAAGTTGTGACCACCGGCAACGGAACGACAACGAGCGAACGAGACGACGATGAGGCGGATCCGCTACCAGGAGATCGCCGACGAACTGCGCGAGCGCGCGCCGCACGTCGCCGGCCGGTTCGTTGCTGCCGTCGGAGGCGGAGATGTCGGTCGAGTTCGGCGCGTCGCGGGTGACGATCCGCCGGGCCCTCGAACTCGTGCGCGAGGACGGCCTGATCGCCGCCCGTC
Source organism: Ilumatobacteraceae bacterium (assembly GCA_963801795.1). Classification (GTDB taxonomy): domain Bacteria; phylum Actinomycetota; class Acidimicrobiia; order Acidimicrobiales; family Ilumatobacteraceae; genus Sva-07. The sequence goes on along the minus strand of CAWDFZ010000005.1, from coordinate 741,091 downwards.
AGGGCTTCGGCTGGTTCGTCGCCACCGAACCCGTGCGCCAGAGCCTGCAGTCGCTCGGCACGATCGAGTCGCAGGTCGAAGGCGGCGGCAAGCTGTCGGAACGCAAGGTCGAGGAGTTCGCCTTCGAGACGCGCGCCGGATCGGGTCCGCAAGCTGCTCGACGTCGACCAGGTGCTGCGGGTCAAGCGGGTCAACCTGGCCGACGGCGAGCCGTTCGCCGTGGTCACCGTGTGGTGCCCCGCCGCGCTCGGCGCCAACCTGTCGCGCGACGACGTCGAGCGGCGGCCGTTCTACGAACTGCTCGACCTCGGTCTGCGCGGCGCCACCCAGACGATCGCGGCCGACCTCGTCGACGCGGCCGATGCCCGGTTGCTCGGCGTGCCGCTCGGCTCGCCGGTGCTGCGGTGCCAGCGCGTCACCACCGACCGGCACGGGACGAACGTGCTGGTCAGCGAGCACGTCTTCCCGGCCCACCGCACCGAGTTCGTCGTCGAGCTGCCCGCAGGCCGAACCGTCGATGACGCCGAGCGGCCTGCGCATCGTCGACTGATGTCACGAAGGCATGTCACGAAGTGTCTGACACTTCGTGACATGTCGGCGCATCGTCGGGTGCCCTGTCGGTACGCTCCGTGGCGTGGGAATGCTCAAGAACTTCCGATCGCAGGTTCGCTTCCGGAGGTTCAGCCTGAACCCCGTCGATCACCGGCTGCGCAAGATGGTGTCGATCGAGGAGTGCCGTCGGATCGCCAAGCGTCGCCTCCCACGCGGTGTGTTCGACTACATCGACGGTGCCGCCGAGGACGAGCGTTCGCTGGCAAAGAACTCCGCCGGCTTCGGGCGCATCGAGTTCCGGCCCCGGGTGCTGCGCGACGTGAGTTCGCTCGATCCGACGACGACCCTGTTCGGGCGCACGATGGCGATGCCGCTGATCGTCGCGCCGACCGGCTACACGCGCATCGCCCACTCCCAGGGTGAACTCGCGGTCGCCCGCGCCGCGGCCCGCGCCGGCCTGCCGTACTCGCTGTCGACGATGGGCACCCGGTCGATCGAGGAGGTCGCCGCGGTGACCGACGGCGACAAGTGGTTCCAGGTGTACACATGGCGTGACCGGGGACTGGTCGCCGATCTCGTCGGTCGGGCGAAGGCCGCCGGCTACACGACGTTGTGGCTCACCGTCGACACCGCGGTGCTCGGTCGCCGTGAGCGCGACGTCCGCCGCGGGTTCGCGCTCCCGCCGAAGATCGGGCTGGAGACGATCCTCGACGGCGCCATCCATCCCGGCTGGACATGGGACTTCCTGCGCAACGACCCGATCATGTTCGCCAACGTCGTCGGGCACGGCGACCAGGAGGACGGCAAGAACCCGATCTCGCTCGCCGCTCACGTCAACAGCCAGTTCGACCAGGCGCTGTCGTGGGCCGACATCGACTGGCTGCGCACGATGTGGGACGGGCCGATCGTGCTCAAGGGCATCCAGACCGTCGCCGACGCGAAGCAGGCGGTGGCGATGGGGGTCGAGGGGATCGGGTTGTCGAACCACGGCGGCCGTCAACTCGACGACGCGCCGGTGCCGTCGAGCTCGTCGAGCCGGTGCGCCAGGAGATCGGCGACCAGGCCGCGATCATCTGCGACGGTGGCGTGCGGCGCGGGAGTGACGTGTTCAAGGCGGTCGCGCTCGGCGCCGACGCGGTGTCGATCGGCCGGGCCTACCTCTACGGGCTCGGTGCCGCCGGTGAGCGCGGCGTCGACCACGTCCTCGAGTTCTTCCAGGACGGCTTCGAGCGCACGATGGCACTCACCGGATGTTGCACCGTCGCCGAGATCGACCGCGACCTCGTCCACTGGCGCACCACCGCCTGAATCCGGCGCAATCCACGTTTGCGTCGGGATTTTCGGCGACCCCCTCCACAATTTTCCTGACGCAAACGAGGATTGGGCCCGTTCGTCGGGTCGGGCGGGGGAGTGGAAGAATCCGCAGCATGTCCGATCGCGTGCTCATCTCCCTTTCCGACGGCGTCGCCGACGTCCGCTTCAACCGTGCCGACAAGCGCAACGCCCTCGACAACGCGATGTTCCAGGCGATCGCCGACGCGGGCGAGCAGCTCAAGTCGGAGGCGGGCCTGCGGGCCGTGGTGCTGTCCGGCGACGGACCGTCGTTCTGTGCCGGGCTCGACTTCTCGTCGTTCCAGGCCATGGCCGGCGGCGACGATGACGCGCCGCCGGCGGAGCGCCCGGCGCGCGCCGAAGGCAATCCCGGCGAGATGAAGGACGGTCGCATCACCCACCTCGGCCAGCAGGTGTGCTGGGTCTGGCAGGAGCTCCCGGTACCGGTGATCGCCGCCGTGCACGGGCACGCCCTCGGCGGCGGTCTGCAGATCGCGCTCGGCGCCGACATCCGCATCGTCCATCCCGACACGCAAGCTGTCGGTGCGCGAGGTCCACTGGGGCCTCGTGCCCGACATGACCGGCACGTTCATCCTGTCGCAGCTCGTCCGTCCCGACGTGGCCAAGGAGCTCACGTTCACGGCGCGCGTGTTCATCGGGCACCGAGGCCCACGAACTCGGGCTGGCGACCAGGCTCAGCGACAACCCGTACGACGACGCGATGGCGTTGGCCGTCGAGATCGCCGGCCGCAGCCCGGGGGCGGTGCGGGGCAGCAAGGCGCTGTTCAACCGTCTCACCGACGCCGGGCGCGGCCGAGCAGTTCGCCGCCGAGCGATCGGTGATCGGCGCGCAGATCGGCTCGGCCGAACCAGATCGAGGCGGTCAAGGCCGGCTTCGAGAACCGGCCGCCGGTGTACGCCGACGTCGACTGACTCGCTGCCGGTCGGCGCCGGGCGGCGGTCGGCCCGTGGCGCTTCAGTTCAGGATGTTCACCGCCCGCGCGATGATCATCACGGCGATCACGAGCGAGAGTGGCCGACTGCAGGAACATCAGCATCTTCGCCCAGTGCGTGATCGGCAACGTGTCGGTCGGGCTGAACGCGGTCGCGTTGGTGAACGCCGAGGTAGAGGTAGTCGACGTACTCCGGCGACCAGTCGTCGCGCGACGAATTCCGGCGTCTGCATCTCGCTGAACACGAAGGCGGGAGCGACACCGGTGCCGGACGGCCCGCTCGGCGGGTCCACCGCGGTCGAGCAGCCAGTACCAGAGGCTGAACGCGATGACGTTGGTCACCCAGATCGCCGCGCCGGTGGCGAGCAGGACGGTGCCGGTCTCGTTCCGGTCGTCGCGCGAGGATCGCGGCGATCGAGCTCGACCACCGCGGCGGCGTTGTCGAGGGTCATCGCGACCACGAGGACCAACGTGATTCGGCGCAGCAGCGTCGACCGACGATCGATTCGACCCGGATCGCCGATCATCAACACGACGAGCAGCAGCAACTCGATCGTCGGGAACAGGAACGTCGGCTGACAACACGTGCCGGTTGGGGAGGGCGAACTGCATGGCCGCCGACACGAGCACGGCGAGCGCCATCGGCCATCGACGCTCGGCCCTCACGACGGGCGTCATCGCGCCGGGGTCGGGATCGTCGGCGACCGTCTCCGGCCGGTCTGGCTCAGCCACGTGTCGAGCAATCGGCCGCGGTGACGGGCTGGTGGTGGCTCACCCGCACACGATGCCAGACCTGAACCGGGTGGCGAGACCACCAGGCCCGCCACGGATCACGAGCGAACGAGCTTCCGCAACGACCGGGCGTGGCCTATGATGGGCGCTCGCTTGGGCCAGTGTTGTCTCGAGCGACCCTCTCCGAGCCGACCGCTCATCGACGTCGATGACGGAACGGCACCGCAGGGGATCGTTCCCACACTCGACACTGATGGATGTGATCATGCGCACGCCCCCGGGCAAGATCGGCCTCTACGACCCCCGACACGAGCACGACTCGTGTGGTGTCTCCTTCGTCGCCAACCTGCACGGTGTTCGATCCAACGAACTGGTGCGCACCGGCCTCACCGCGTTGACGAACCTCGAGCACCGTGGTGCGACCGGCGCGGAGGCCGACACCGGCGACGGCGCCGGCATCCTGCTGCAGGTCCCGGACGCGCTGTACCGCGCCGTCGTCGAGTTCGATCTCCCTGCCGCCGGTCACTACGCCACCGGCGTCGGGTTCCTGCCGACCGACGACGTCGCCTTCGACAAGGCGATCGCCGTGATCGAGTCGACGATGGCCGACGGCGGGCTCGCAGGTCCTCGGTTGGCGGGAACTCCCGACCGATCCCACGTGCCTCGGCGCCACGGCGCTCGCGGCCATGCCGCGGTTCATGCAGCTGTTCGTCAGCGATCCCGGCGGGCGCGAGCGGCATCGACCTCGATCGCAAGGCGTACGTGGCGCGCAAGCGCCTGCGTCGCGAGCTGACGGGCGAACTCGACACGTACTTCGCGTCGCTGTCGTCCCGCACCGTCGTCTACAAGGGGATGCTCACCACCCCGCAGTTGAGCGCCTTCTTCCCCGATCTGCTCGGACGACCGCATCGAGTCGGCACTGCTCATCGTGCACTCCCGGTTCTCGACGAACACGTTCCCGTCGTGGCCGCTCGCGCACCCGTACCGGTTCGTCGCCCACAACGGCGAGATCAACACCGTCCAGGGCAACGAGAACTGGATGCGCGCCCGTGAAGCGATGCTCGCCAGCGACCTGCTCCCCGGCCTGGAGGACTGCTACCCGATCTGCACCCCGGGCGCTTCCGACACGGCGCGCTTCGACGAGGTGCTCGAGCTGCTGCACCTCGGCGGCTACCCGATCCACCACGCGATGCTGATGATGATCCCGGAGGCGTGGGAGAACCACGCCACGATGTCGCAGGAGCAGCGCGACTTCTACCGGTTCCACGCCTCGATGATGGAGCCCTGGGACGGTCCGGCCAGCGTCGCCTTCACCGACGGCGAGTGATCGGCGCGGTCCTCGACCGCAACGGCCTGCGGCCGAGCCGCTACTGGATCACCGACGACGACCTGGTCGTGATGGCCTCCGAGGTGGGCGTGATCGACGTCGAGCCGTCGCAAGGTGGTCGCGAAGGGCCGGCTGCAACCCGGGCAAGATGTTCCTCATCGACACGACGCGAGGGCCGCGATCGTCAGCGACGACGAGATCAAGTCGACCCTCGCCGCGCAGTTCCCGTACGGGCAGTGGCTGGAAGCTGGAATCGTCAACCTGCGCGACCTGCCCGGTCGGGAACACGTCGTGTTCAGCCACGACAGCGTGCTGCGCCGCCAGCAGATGTTCGGCTACACCCACGAGGAGCTGAAGATCCTCATCACGCCGATGGCGCTCAACGGGATGGAGGCGCTCGGATCGATGGGCACCGACACGCCGCTCGCCGTGCTGTCGGAGCGGCCGCGGTTGCTGTTCGACTACTTCAAGCAGCTGTTCGCCCAGGTGACGAACCCGCCGCTCGACGCCATCCGCGAAGAGGTGGTCACCGCGGTCGGCTCGACCGTCGGCCCCGAGGCGAACCTGCTCGAACCCGGCCCTGCGAGTTGTCGCCAGCTGATCCTGCCGTTCCCGATCATCGACAACGACGAGCTGGCGAAGATCATCCACATCGACGACGACGGCGACCGGCCCGGGTCTGCGGGCGGTCGTGATCTCCGGCCTGTTCCGGGTCGGCGACGGCGCGGCCGGGCTGCGGGCGGCCCTCGACGACGTCTGCGCGAAGGCATCCGCAGGCGATCGACCAGGGCGCCCGGATCATCGTGCTGTCCGACCGCAACGCCGACTCGGTCGAGGCCCCGATCCCGTCGCTCCTGCTCACGGCCGCCGTCCACCACCACCTGGTGCGAACGAAGCAGCGCACGATGGCCGGGCTGATCATCGAGACCGGCGACGCCCGCGAGGTGCACCACATGGCGCTGCTGATCGGGTACGGCGCCGGGCGCGATCAACCCGTACCTCGCCTTCGAATCGGTCGAGGACCTGATCACCGAGGACATGCACGGCCTCGGCAACATGGACCCCGCCAAGGCGGTCACGCAACTACATCAAGGCCTGCGGCAAGGGCGTGCTCAAGGTGATGTCGAAGATGGGGGTGTCGACGGTGGCGTCGTACACCGGCGCCCAGATCTTCGAGGCGATCGGCCTCGGGCGCCGACGTCGTCGACGAGTACTTCACCGGCACCGTGTCGCAGCTCGGCGGCATCGGGCTCGCCGAGATCGCCGCGGAGGTGGCCGCCCGTCACCGCATGGCCAATCCGGTCCGTCCCGAGGAGCGGGCCCATCGCCGCCTCGAACTCGGCGGCGAGTACCAGTGGCGGCGCGAGGGTGAGCCGCACCTGTTCAACCCGGACACCGTGTACAAGCTGCAGCACGCCACACGCGCCAAGCGCTACGACATCTTCAAGGAGTACACGGCGACGGTCGACGACCAGTCGCGCAAGTTGATGACGCTGCGCGGGCTGTTCGAGTTCAACTCCGATCGCGAGCCGGTGCCGATCGAGGAGGTCGAGCCGATCGGGTCGATCATCGCCCGGTTCTCCACGGGCGCGATGAGCTACGGGTCGATCTCGATGGAGGCGCACGAGACGCTGGCCATCGCGATGAACCAGATCGGTGGCAAGTCGAACACCGGCGAGGGTGGCGAGGACGTCGATCGCTTGCACGATCCGCGGCGCCGGTCGGCGATCAAGCAGGTGGCCTCGGGGCGCTTCGGCGTGACGTCGGAGTACCTGACCAACGCCGACGACCTGCAGATCAAGATGGCCCAGGGCGCCAAGCCCGGCGAGGGTGGCCAGCTGCCGGGCCACAAGGTGTATCCGTGGATCGCCGCGACCCGGCACTCGACGCCCGGCGTCGGCCTGATCAGCCCGCCGCCGCACCACGACATCTATTCGATCGAGGACCTCAAGCAGCTCATCCACGACCTGAAGAACGCCAACCCGGCGGCGCGCGTGCACGTCAAGCTCGTCGCCGAGTCGGGCGTCGGCACCGTGGCGGCCGGCGTGTCGAAGGCGAAGGCCGACGTGGTGCTCATCTCCGGCCACGACGGTGGCACCGGCGCCAGCCCGCTCACGTCGCTCAAGCACGCCGGCGGCCCGTGGGAGCTCGGGCTCGCCGAGACCCAGCAGACGTTGCTGCTCAACGGTCTGCGTGACCGCATCGTCGTGCAGACCGACGGCCAGATGAAGACCGGCCGTGACGTCGTCGTGGCCGCCCTGCTCGGCGCCGAGGAGTACGGCTTCGCCACCGCTCCGCTCGTCGTGTCGGGTTGCATCATGATGCGCGTCTGCCACCTCGACACGTGTCCGGTCGGCGTCGCCACCCAGAACCCCGAGCTGCGCGCGCGCTTCAGCGGCAAGCCGGAGTTCGTCGTCAACTTCTTCGAGTACATCGCCGAGGAGGTGCGCGAGATCATGGCCGAGCTCGGCTTCCGGACCCTCGCCGAGCTGATCGGCCACGTGGAGTGCCTCGACACCAGCAGGGCGGTCGACCACTGGAAGGCGTCGGGGCTCGACATCAGCCCGATCCTGCGGGTGCCCGAGAACCCGTACGGCCAGACGTTCACCCAGAGCGTCGGCCAGGACCACGGGCTCGACGAGGCGCTCGACCAGACGTTCATCGAACTGGCACAACCGGCGATCATCGACGCTCATCGGGTGACGATCGACCTGCCGATCCGCAACGTCAACCGCACGGTCGGCACGCTGCTCGGCCACGAGATGACCAAGCGGTGGGGTGGCGCCGGTCTCCCGGACGGACACGATCGACATCACGCTCACGGGCTCGGCCGGCCAGAGCTTCGGTGCCTTCATGCCGGCCGGCATCCAGATGCGCCTCGTCGGCGACGCCAACGACTACCTCGGCAAGGGCCTGTCCGGCGGCCGGCTGATCGTCCAGCCGCACCCGTTCGCGACCGTTCGTCGCCGAGGAGAACGTCATCGCCGGCAACGTGATCGCCTACGGCGCGACCGGCGGTGAGATCTTCCTGCGTGGCCGGGTGGGCGAGCGGTTCTGCGTGCGCAACTCCGGCGCCACCGCGGTCAGCGAAGGCGTCGGCGACCACGGCTGCGAGTACATGACCGGTGGCCGTGTCGTGGTGCTCGGGCCGACGGGTCGCAACTTCGGTGCCGGCATGTCCGGTGGCATCGCCTACGTGTACGACGTCGACGATCGGTTCGCCAGCCTCGTGAACTACGACATGGTGACCGCTCGAGGAACTCGACGACGTCGACCGGGAGTTCCTGCGAGACGACGATCGACACGCCATCGCGACCTCACCGGGTCGGCGGTCGCCGAGCGGGTGCTGCGCGGTTGGGACACCGAGGTCGACCCGGTTCCGCAAGGTGATGCCGATCGACTACAAGCGGGTCCTGACGTGATCGCCGCCGCCGAGGCCGACGGGCCTCGACGAAGAGCAGACCGTCGAACGCATCATGGAAGCAGCGAGAGCATGACCGCATGAAGCCGACATCGGGCGTTCGAAACGACTCGGGAGCGCGCGGCGAGGGAAGCGCCAGCGACGAGCCGCAGTCCGATCGAGGAGAACCGAAGGGCCGACGAGGAGGACACCAGTAATGGGCAAGCCGACGGGATTTCTGGAGTGGTCGCGGGCGACGCCGGCGCGGCGGCCGGTGCCGGTGCGACTGCGCGACTGGCGCGAGGTGTACGAGCCGTTCGATCGGGACGAGCTCGAACCACCAGGCGGGCCGCTGCATGGACTGCGGCATCCCGTTCTGCAACAACGGCTGCCCGCTCGGCAACCTGATCCCCGACTGGAACGACCTCGTCTACCGGGATCACTGGCAGGACGCGATCGAGCGTCTGCACGCCACGAACAACTTCCCCGAGTTCACCGGCCGGCTCTGTCCGGCACCGTGCGAGTCGGCGTGCGTGCTCGGCATCAACCAGGATCCGGTGACGATCAAGCAGGTCGAGGTCGAGATCATCGACCGCGCCTGGGACGAGGGCTGGGTCGTGCCGCACGTGCCGTCGGTGCGCACCGGCAAGCGCGTCGCCGTGATCGGCAGCGGGCCGGCCGGGCTCGCCGTCGCACAGCAGCTCACGCGGGCGGGCCACGACGTGGTCGTGCTCGAACGGGCCGATCGCATCGGCGGCCTGCTGCGCTACGGCATCCCCGAGTTCAAGATGGAGAAGCGCCACATCGACCGCCGCCTCGCGCAGATGGAGGCGGAGGGCACCGAGTTCCGCACGAACGCGGTCGTCGGCGAGACGGTCGACATCGAGGTGCTCCGGGCCTCGCACGACGCGATCGTCCTGGCGTGCGGCGCGACCGATTGGCGCGACCTGCCGATCCCCGGTCGGGAGCTCGACGGGATCCATCAGGCGATGGAGTACCTGCCGCACGCCAACCGGGTGCAGCTCGGCGACATCGAGCAGTCGCCGATCGACGTCAACGGCAAGCACGTCGTGATCATCGGCGGCGGCGACACCGGTGCCGACTGCCTCGGCACGGCCCATCGGCAGGGTGCGGCGTCGGTCACGCAGCTCGAGATCATGCCGCGTTCGCCCGAGGCGCGTGCGGTGGCGGCAACCCGTGGCCGCAGTTCGCGATGGTGTACAAGATCACGTCCGCGCACGAGGAGGGCGGCGACCGCCTTTACAGCGTCAACACCGAGCGGTTCGTCGACGACGGCAACGGCCGGGTCCGGGCGCTGCGTGCTGCACGAGGTCGAGATGATCGACGGGAGGTTCACGAAGATCGAAGGGACCGAACAGGAGATCCCGGCCGACTTCGTGTTCCTGGCGATGGGATTCGTCGGGCCGGAGCACGGCTCGTGGCTCGACGTCCTCGAGGTCGACTACGACGCCCGCGGCAACGTCGCCCGCGACGATCGCTACATGAGCTCGCAGCGCGGGCATCTTCGTCGCCGGTGACATGGGTCGCGGGCAGAGCCTCATCGTGTGGGCCATCGCCGAAGGTCGCGCCTGCGCGGCCGGCGTCGACGCGTACCTGATGGGCGAGACCCGCCTCCCGTCGCCGGTCCGCCCGACCGACCGCCCGCTCATGCTGACGTCGACCGCGTCATGGCGTCGGTGCCTGGACCGATGCACGACTCGGGACGCTGACGTTCGGATGCGGCCTGACCACGCGCCTACGCTGGCGCGGATGTCGTCGCATGTCCGCCATGGATTCGTCCGTCTCGTCGCGCGCGGCGTCGCCTCGGCGCCGTCGCCGGGCCGGTCGCGCGTCGGGATGATCCTGCTCGCCGCGTGCGGCGGCGGATCCGACGAGGGCGCCACGGAGTCGACGATCGATCTGAGCGAGGGGTCGACCGCGTTCGTCGTTCGTCCGCCGGAGACCACGGTGGCCGCCGGAGACGACCGTCGTCGCCGGCGGTGTCTCCACCGCCGCGCAGGACTACACGGTGCAGAGCGGCGACTACCCGCTCAAGGTCGCCCAGCAGTTCGGCGTCACGGTCGACGAGCTCGTCGCGTTCAACGAATGGGGGAGCGTCAACGAGTTCCCGTTCCCGGGAACGGTGATCAAGATCCCGCCGGGCGCCACGGTCGCGGCGGCGACGCCCGAGACCACGGTGGCCGCGGCACCCGCCACCGAGGGCGAAGCAGCGACCGACCGAGTCGACCGCCCGGCCGTCGACGATCCCCGATGCCGGCGACAACTGCGGCGCCGGCGAGCACATCGTCGAGGCGGGCGACTTCCGAGGTCAAGCGTGGCCAAGAAGTTCGACGTGACGGTCGACGCGCTGAACGCGGCGAACGCCGAGCACCCCCGGCTACAGCCAGTTCTATCCCGGGCCCGATCATCGTCATCCCCGGCAAGGCCGACTGCTGACCTGCAGTCTGACCAGCTCGGCGGGTCGCCCGAGCCTGACGGCGTCGTCAGACGCAGGCGCGTCGAAGATCGAGTTGATCTCCTTGACGACCTCCATGGTGGCGCTGCTCGCCGACCGAGTAGCGGTGGCCGGGGAACAGGATCGTGTCGTCGGGCACCTCGGCGAGGCGGCGCAGGCTCTCGGTCATCTGTCGGCCGGATCCGAGCCGGGCAGATCGGTGCGTCCGCACCCTTCGAGGAACAGCGTGTCGCCGGCGACCAGGCGGTCCGTCGACGAGGAAGCACTGGCTGCCCGGCGTGTGGCCCGGCGTGTGCAGCAGCGAGATCTCGATGCCGCCGACGGTCACGACGTCACCCGAGTCGTGCTCGACGAAATGGTCGGCGGTCGACGCCGGTCGTCTTCGCGACCCACTCGATCTCGTCGCGATGGAGGTGGATCGGACAATCGACGCGCTGCGAGGAGTGCGGCGATGCCCTCGATGGTGTGGTCCCATCATCGAACCACCGACGTGGTCGGGGTGATAGTGCGTGACGAGCGACGCCGGTCACGGTCATGCCGTCGGCGCCGACGACGTCGACCAGATCGTCGACCGCGTACGCCGGATCGACGAGCAGGCACTCGCCCGGTGGCCCGGTCGCCGATCGCGTAGACGAAGTTGACCATCTGCGCGGCCAGCGGGTCGCCGGCGGCGAAGTCGCGGCCCGAGAGCAGCTGGCGGAAGTAGAGGCTGGTTTCGGTCATCGGCCTACGCTTTCGCTGATGAGCACGACCAGCACGGGTGCGAGCGCGGCGAGGTGGAGACATCGGGGCGACAACGAATTCATCCCGCCCATCCTGGCACCGAACCGTCCGATCGGCACGGCCGCACGGTGAGCGACGTCGGTGCGCTCACCGCCTGAGCCCGGCCAGCAGATCCTGTTCGGCGGCGATCGTGTCGTCGCCGTCGGCGCCGAGCTCGCCGACGCGTTCCGACCCGGGTGACCGACTCGTCGTCGTCCAGGCGACCGGTGCGCTGCTCCACATCCCGGCGCGGATCGCGGCGCGTGGTCGACGAGGCGGTCGGCGCGGCCGACGACGGCGTTCGCCGCGCTGGCGCGTGCGACGACGAGCAGATCGCGGCGTTCTTCGAGGACTTCGCCGCGCGACTCGGCCGACGACACGACGTTCGCGCCGATCGCCGCGGCGAACGCCGTCGACGTGGCAGCCGCCGCGGCCGCCGGCCGATCGACGACCCGCCTCGAGCTCGACCGACCGGATGCGGGCCGACATGATCGGCGGGCCTGCGGGTCTGGCGTGACCAGCCCGGTCGGCGCGACGGTGCGGTCGATCGACGGTCGACCACGACGGATGGTCGGTCGAGGCGCGCCGCGCGCCGCTCGGCGTCGTCGGCTTCGTCTTCGAGGGTCGGCCCGAACGTGTTCGCCGACGCGTGCGGCGTCGTGCGCATCGGGCAACACGGTCGTGTTCCGCATCGGGTCCGATGCGCTCGGCACCGCACGGGCGATCGTCGAGCACGCGCTCGCGCCCGGCGCTGCGCCGCCGCCGGTCTGCCGGTCGGGCGCGGTGCAGCTGATCGACTCGCCGAGCCCAGGCGGCCGGTCATGCCCTGTTCGCCGACCGCCGCCTGGCCCTGGCGGTCGCCCGCGGGTCCGGGCGCGGCGGTCGCCGAGCTCGGCGCCGTCGCCGCGCAGGCCGGTACGCCGGTGAGCCTGCACGGGACCGGCGGCGCCTGGATGATCGCCGGCGAGTGCCGGCGCGAGCCGGCGACGCTGCGGCGACGCCGTCGAGCACTCGCTCGACCGCAAGGTGTGCAACACGCTCAACGTCTGTGTCATCCCGCAGTCGCGAGCCGACGATGACTCGTCCGGGCGTTCCTCGACGCGCTCGACGCGGCTGGCGGCCGGCCTCGGCGTCGACGGTCGGCTGCACGTCGTCGACGGCAGCGAACGCTGGCGTGCCGGCCGAGCGCTTCGCCGGCGACGATCGTGGTCGATCGCGCCGACGGCCCGAGCGACGAGCCGTTCGCCTCGACGATCGACGAGTCGGAGCTGGCCACCGAGTGGGAGTGGGAGCGGTCGCCCGAGGTCACGCTCGTCGTCGTCGACCGACGTCGCCGACGCCGTCGCCCTCTGCAACCGCTACAGCCCGCAGTTCGTCGCGTCGCTGATCACCGACGATCGACGCGGAGTTCGAACGAGTGCTACGCGAGCGCTCGACGCGCCGTTCATCGGCAACGGATTCACCCGCTGGGTCGACGGTCAGTACGCGCTCGATCGCACCGGAACTCGGTCTCGCCAACTGGCAGGGCGGCCGCCTGCTCGGGCGCGGCGCGATCCTGTCCGGCGACAGCGTCTTCACCGTCCGGTACCGCGCCCGGCGTCACCGATCACGGCGTCGCATCGCTGACACGTGAACTGCCGCTGCCCGACCGCCCCTCGCCGGGCACCGGCCGTACTCGCTGACGCCGACGTCGCCGCGGCGCCGACCGTGACGCGCCGCCGCCGACGCTGCCGATCGTCGCCGCGTTCGGAGCGATCGCCGTGCTCACCGCTTCGCTGATCGCCTCGAAGTACCTGCTCGACGCGCGTGGTCGGCTTCGAGTGGCCGGTGGTCGTGTACGTCGTGCTCCTCGCCGTGATCGGCTACGGCCCGTCGCTGGTGTGGTGCCGTGTACGCGAGCCGGCGCTGGGGAACCGGCGACCTCGGCGCGACATCGGTCTGCAGCCGCGGTGGGCCGACCTCGGATGGGGCCCGGTCGATCTGGCTCGCGCGCGCTCGGCGCCCAGATCGTCGATGGCCGCCGTCGTCGTCGGGCTCGGCATGCCCGATCTCGAACAACACCGACGGCGTCACCGAGCTGCGACGCGATCGCACGTACGTGATGTCGCTGGTGATCACCGCGGTGATCGCCGCGCCGATCGTCGAGGAGATGGTGTTCCGCGGCGTCGTGATGCGCGGGCTGCGCAGCAGGATGCCCGATCCTGGTCGCGATCGTCGTGCAGGGTGTGCTGTTCGGTGCCGCCCACTTCGACCCGGTGCGTGGCCCGGCAACCTCGGACTCGTGATGGTGCTCGTCCGGTGTCGGCATCGCGTTCGGCGCGGCGACGCGATCTTCTGCGGCGGATCGGGCCGACGATGGTCGCCCACGCGATCTTCAACGGCGCGTGCTGCTCATCGTGCTGACCGGCGTCGCCGACCGCCTCCAGGACTGCCGACGCGTCCGACGGCTCGGGCGTCAGGTCGCGGCGAACAGGTCGCGGTTGTCGATCAGTCGCACGTCGCCGACGAACGCGCCAACGGCGATGCGCACGCGCCCGGTGCGCGTCGATCGTCGGCGATGTCGGTCGACCGGCTGCAGCGATCGTCGGCGTCGAAGACCGCGACGTAGTCGAGCGACTGCCAGCGGTTCGTCGAGCGAGCACGCTCGGACGCGGCGTCGATGACCGTCGCTGGCGTGGCCGCTCGCCGTCGGCGGCGCGTCGGACCGCGGCGTCGAGGGCCGCCGGGACGCACCGCGGCGGCCGCCGCTGTGCGTCGGTCGAGGCGCGGTGTTGCGGCTCGACAGCGCGAGGCCGTCGGCTTCGCGGACGGTCGGGCGGCCGATCACCTCGACGCCGAGGTCGAGGTCGGCGAACAGCCGGCGCACGATGGCCAGTTGCTGGTAGTCCTTCTCGCCGAACACGGCGACGTCGGGCCGGCACCGCGGTGAACAGCTTGGTGACCACGGTGGTGACGCCGTCGAAGTGTCCCGGGCGGGACGCGCCCTCCATCGCGATCGGCGAGCGCGCCGACGACACGCGTCGTCTGGAAGCCGGCCGGGTACATCGTCGCGGCGGTCGGCGCGTAGACGGCGTCGACGCCGAGCTCGCGCGCAGACCGCCAGGTCGGCGTCGATCGGGCGGGGGTAGTGGTCGAAGTCGTCCGGCTCGCTCGAACTGCAGCGGGTTGACGAAGATCGACACGACGACGCGTCGGCGTGGCCGTGGCGTCGCTCGATGAGCGCGAGATGGCCGCGGTGCAGCGCGCCCATCGTCGGGACGAGGGCGATGGTCTGCCCGACCGGTGTGCGTCGATCGCGACCAGGCGCGCATCGCCGTCGGGTCGTCGAACACGGCACCGGGTCATCGCCGACACGCTGACGCCGCGTTCATCGCAGCGGTGCGCGGACGCGTCGGGCACAGGTCGAAGTAGCTCGGCGCGTCGCCGATCGATCGTGGCGCTGAGGAGGCGTGGGTGCAGGCGGCGGCGAACATGTCGGCGGCGGCGGCGAGCAGCAGGTTGAGTGCGCCGTTGCGGACCGCGGCGGCGTGGAGCGCATGGCTGCCGGGCGATCGCCGAGGTCGACGTCGCCGGTCGCCAGGCCGAAGATCGTGTCGCCGTCGAACATCGAATGCGCGGGCCGGATCGCCCGCGCCAGGCCGTCGTGGGCGACCGACGTCAGCTTGCCGACCTCGGCCTTGGTCAGCGCGCGCCGAGGTGGCGACGACGCCGATCGTCGTGTTGAGGCTGCCGGCGTCGGGTCGCCGCCTGCCCGTCGAGCGACCGACGAGCAGCGGCCGTCGATCGCGCGGACGCGCGCGATCGGTCGCCGGCCGAGTCCGACCGCGGCTCCCACGGCAGACCGGTGCGACGGGTCGATCGGCGAGCCGTTCGCGTTGACGACGGCGAGCGCCCCGACGATGACCTCGACCGTGCTGGTCGGCGCGGGCTCGTCGACCAGCCGGGCAGCCGGACCGTCGTGCTCGCGGTGCCGACGCCACCCTGCAGCCCGCCGGCCCTGGCGCCGGTGCCGGCGCCGACGGCACCCCACGCGCGCTGGGCGCGCGCGGGCGTGCGGCGACGGCCCGCTCGCCGAAGCCGGCGTCGGGACGGTTGCGCGAAGACGCCGCCCCGTCCGAGATCGAAGATGACCGCGGTCGGCACGACGGGAACGACGCCGGCGCGGGTCCGGCGTCCGGCGGACCGACGGGAAACCCGAGCCCGCGCGCCTCGAGCCACGTCATCACCCCGTCGGCGGCGGCGAGCCCGTAGGCGCTGCCGCCCGTGAGGCAGACGGCGTGGATCTGCTCGACCAGATTCTCGCGGCGCGAGGGCGTCGGTCTCCCGCGTGCCCGGACCGCCGCCGCGGACGTCGACGCCGGGCGTCGCACCGCCGGGTGCGAAGACGACCGTCGTGCCGGTCTGCCACCCGCGCCCGATCCGCTGGTGGTGCCCGACGCGGATGCCGGGGACGTCGGTGATCGAGCCGAGCGGCGGCGGAGTCGGGCCATCGCGTCATCGCCGCGAGACGTACGGTGGTCGAGGCCGTGCAGGCGACGGAGCGAAGTTCTGGCGGTGCGTGCCGCGTGCTCGAACGTCCCGAGATGCCGAGACACGCTGCGCCGCACGGCGTGCGCGTCGGTGCCAAGCGGGCGGCCGGCGAGCTCGTGATCAGGCGGCTGGGAGAGCGCCGTCGAACTCGGCGCGATCGGACCCGACACGCGCCGCGGCCGCGGTTCGGCGCGTTCGGTGCCGACAGCGTGATCTGCTTCCCGACGAACGCGATCTTCAACGAGCAGTACATCCAGATCGGTTCGGGCACGATGTTCGGACCGCAGATCGACCTTGTCGGCCGGCATGGTGCCCGGGCAGACGATGGTGTCGCGATCCGGTGATCTCGATCGGCGATCGGTGTCTGTTCGGCAAGGGCAGCGGCATCGTCGGACATCTGGCATCGACGATCGGCGACGACGTCTGGACCGGGCACCACGTCTACATCACCGATCAGAACCACGGGTACGAGGATCTCGACGCTCCCGATCTCGCGGCAGGTGATGCCGGAGCGTGCCGGTGTCGATCGGCGACGGCTCGTGGCTGGGTCACGGCACGGTGGTGCTGCCTGGGGCGACGATCGGCCGCCACGTGGTGATCGGCGCGAACAGCGTGGTGACCGGGGACATCCCCGACAACTGCGTCGCCGCCGGTGTGCCGGCCCGCGTGATCAAGCGCTGACCGATGCGCTGACCGGACGGACCGGATGCGCGATCGCGGACGGCGGTCAGAGGACCGAGCCGCGGGGCGGGGCGCAGCTCGGCATCTCGTTGTCGCCGGCGAACGTCTCGAGGCGCTCGGTGACCGGCACGTTGTTCGACCGCCGTCTCGGTGAACGGGCCGTTCTGGCCGATGCGCAGCTGCTCGGCGTACCGGTAGCGGTCGTCCAGCAGGGTGCGGTAGTCGTCCTCCCAGGCGGGCACGATCGCCTGGCCCTTCGTCGTCGGTGCGGCAGTCACGACGACGATGTCGTCGAGCATGTCCGACAGCAGATCGGTGGACTCGCTCGACGAGGTCGGCGCGCACGTCGAGATCGGTCGACGACCTGCGTCGTCGAGCGCCCGGAGCTCGGATCGTACCTCGGCGCAGATCGACTCGGCGCGCTGCGGCCCAGGCCTCGTCCTCGACCTTGTTGATCGCCGTCTTGGAGGCGAAGAACAGCGCCCAGATCCAGAACGCGGCGAACGCGACGCATCAGGGCGAGCAACGACCTGCGGATGGGCGAGCGCTGCCACGGGCCGGGCCGGTCGTCGGACTCGGGCGGTCGCCGGTCAGGTCACGGGGTGGGCGGTCGTCACAACTCAGGACGATATGGGTCGATGCGCGCTGGTAGAAACGTGACCGTGGAGGTCGCCGATCGAGTCGCCGACGGCGTGACGCGCCGCCGACGCCACGGACGGGCGCACGCCCGACGCAACGCCGGCTTCATCCTCACGCTGATCAAGATCCACCCGAAGACTGTTCGTCATCGCCGTCGCCGGTGCCGCGGTGTTCGCCATCTGCACGATCGCGTCGAGCTTCGCGATCGGATGGGTGATCGACGAGGTGATCCTGCCCCGCTTCGAGGAGGGCGAGGTGCCGTCGATCACCGTCGCTGATCGGCATCGGCGATGATCATCGGCATCGGCGTCGCTGCGGGCGATCGGCGTCGTCATCCGCCGGTCGTACGCGGGATCGTAGATGTGGCACGTCTCCCAGACGCTACACGAACGAGGTCGTGCGGCCGGTTCGTCCGTCAGCCGATGAGCTGGCACACCCGGCGCCCCGACGGCGACCTCGTGCAGCGGGCCGGTGTCGACGCCGAAGGCATCGGTGAGCGTGCTCGCACCGATCCCGTTCGCCACCGTCGACGGTGCTGATGATCGTCGTGTCGACGATCTGGCTGTTCTCCATCGACGTCTGGCTCGGCCTCGTCGCGATCGTCGCTGTTCCCGACGCTCGTGGTCACCAACGTCGTCTACGAGAGAGTCGGTGTCGGTCGCACTTCGACGCGGGCGCAGGACCAGCTCGGTGAGTTCTCGGCGGGCGTCCACGAGAGCTTCGAAGGCGTGCAGCTGATCAAGTCCTACGGTGCCGAGGAGCGCGAGACCGAGCGGCTCGCGGGTCTCGCCGAGCAGGTCCGGGCGTCGCGCGCTGAAGGCGATCCGGATGCGCAGCTGGTTCGAGGCGCTGCTCGACGTGATCCCGTCGCTCGCCAACATCCTGCTCGTCGTGATCGGTGCCGCGCAGATCCAGTCGAGCGACCTGACCGTCGGCGAGTTCTCGAGCGTCGATCTTCCTGTTCACGCTGCTCGTGCTGCCCGCTGCGGCTGATCGGCTTCGCGCTGTCGGAGCTGCCACGCTCGATCGCCGCCTGGAAGCGGGTGCGCACGGTGCGTCGACGAACCGCTCGAGGCCGACCCGGCCGACGCGATCGGCGACGCGTCGCCGGGTCTCGGCGTCGAGCTGCACGGCGTGTCGTTCGTCCACGAGGGCGAGGACCTCCCGACGGTCATCGACGTCGACCTCGCCGTACCGACCGGGTCGGTCACGGCGCTCGTCGGGCCGACCGGCTCGGGCAAGAGCACGCTGTCGATGCTGGTCGCCGGTCTGGTGGCACCGACCTCCGGCGTCGTTCGGCTCGCACCGGGCGTCCGCGTCGGTCGTCTTCCAGGAGGCGTTCCTGCTCGGCGGCACGGTGCGCCGACAACGTCCGGATGGGCACCGACTACACCGACGAACAGCTCTGGGACGCGCTCGACATGGCCGCGGCCCGCGACTTCGTCGCGCGAGCTGCCGCCGGGCCTCGACACGGTGGTCGGCGAACGCGGCGTGAGTCTGAGCGGCGGCCAGCGTCAGCGAGTCGCGCTCGCCCGGGCGCTCGTTCGCGAGCCGAGTCTGCTGGTGCTCGACGACACGACCTCGGCGCTCGATCCGACGACCGAGTCGATCGTGCTCGAGCAACCTGCGGACGCGGCTGCCGGAGTCGTCGGTGCTGATCGTCGCGTCGCGCCCGTCGACGATCGCGCTCGCCGACGACGTGGTGTACGTCGCCGACGGTCGGGTCGCGGCGCACGGTACGCACGACGAACTGATGGCGAGCGACGCCGCGCGTACCGCGAGCTGGTCGAGGCGTTCGAGTCCGACCGCTCGGACGACGACGGTGACCGTGGCGCCGAGATGACGGCGACCGAGTGGGCGACGTCGTGACGACCATCGATCCGAACCTGATCGCCCGGGCCGGCACGATCGCGCCGCCGAGCCAGGACTCCGCGGTGCGGATCATCGGCCGCGGTCTCGAGACGGCGCCGATCCTGCGCGAGGGCCTCGGTGTCACGTGGATGTTCGCCGCCGTCGGTGCGGCGGGACGCGTGGTCGTGCCGATCCTCATCCAGCAGGCGATCGACAAGGGCGTCGACGAGGAGACCGGCGACGTCCAGTTCGACCTGATCGTGAAGATGGCGCTGATCGGTGCGGTCGTCGTGCTCGTGTCGGGCCTCGCGTTGCGCCAGGCCTCGATCCGCCTCGGCGAACGCAGCGAGCGAGCGCTCTACGACCTGCGGGCGCGGCTGATCGGCCACATCCACCAACTGAGCCTCGCCGACGCACAACGACGAACGGCGCGGCGGGCTCGTCGTCGCGGGTCACCAGCGACATCGAGTCGCTGGCCCAGTTCTTCCAGTGGGGCGGGCTCGCCTGGCTGCTCGACGGCACGCTGATGGTCATCGTCGCGGCGGTGATGCTCGCCTACAACTGGCAGCTGGCGCTGATCGCGTTCGTCGTGTCGATGCCGCTGGCGTTCGTGCTGCGGGCCGTGCAGTCGCGGCTGCGTGCGTGGCCTACGACGCGGCCCGCCACGCCAACGGCGACATGCTCGGCACGATCGCCGAAGTCGTGTCGGGCACGCCGACGATCCGCGCCTACGGGGCCGGCGAAGATGCTCGAACCGACGTCGCACGAGGCGGTCGAGGTCAAGACGCGCGGCACAGATCAGAGGCGTCGCTGATCGGCGCCTTCCTGTTCCCGTCCGGCGAGATCTTCTCGGCGTTCACCGATCACCGCGGTCGTCGGTCGTCGGGGTGTGGATGGGCCCGTCGAGCAGCCTGACCGCCGGGCGCGCTGGTCGGCTTCATCTTCCTCACGTACCGGTTCCTCGAACCGATCGCCGAGTTCACCGAGGTCCTCGACCAGACCCAGAAGGCCGTCGCCGGGCTGCGCCGAGTGCTGTCCGTGCTCGACCTGCCGATCGGTCCGCCGCCGCCGGACGACCCGATCCCGCTGCCCGCACGGCAAGCTGCGGATCGACATCCGTGACGTGACGTTCGCCTACCGCAGCCGCGACGCGACGACGGGTGCCGACGCCGGCGGTGCTCAAGGACATCGACGTGTACGATCCCCGCCGGTCAGCAGGTGGCGATCGTCGGCTCGACCGGGTCCGGCAAGACCACGCTGGGCCGCCTCATCGCCCGATTCGCCGACCCGACCATCGGCGACGATCGATCTCGGCGGCGTGCCGCTGCGGCGGGTCGATCGCAGCGAGCTGCGTCGGCGGCTGGTCGTCGTGTCGCAGGAGCCGTTCCTGTTCGACGACTCGATCAGCGCCAACGTCGCGCTTCGCCGTCGAGCACTCGACGCGCGCAGGACGTCGAGCGCGTCGTCGACGAACTCGGCGTGCGGCGACTGGGTCGAGTCGCTGTCCGACGGCCTGGCGACCGAGGTCGGCGAACGCGGCGATCAGCTGTCGGCCGGTGAACGTCAGCTCGTCGCGCTGCTGCGCGCCGGTCTCGCCGGCCCCGACGTGCTGATCCTCGACGAGGCGACGTCGTCGGTCGACGCGCTCACCGAGGTGCGCGATCGCCCGCGCCCTCGAGCGGCTGGCCGCAGTCGCGGACCACGATCGCCATCGCCCACCGGCTCTCGACGGCGGCGCGCGCCGACCGGGTGCTCGTGCTCGAACACGGCCGCCTCGTGCGAGGACGGTCATCACGACGAGCTGATCGACGCACGGACGGCCCGTACCGCCGCCTGTACGACGCCTGGGTCTCGGCCACCTCCGTCTGACCGACCAGGTCCGGCGTCGGTCGACAGACGCTCTCGACTCGAGTCGAGGCCGAACGGCAGCGGGCCGGTGACGTCGGTGACGATGGCAGTCGACGTCGCTCGAGGCCGACCTGGCGGGTCGAGCTCGAACTCGACCGTTGTCGCCGGGTGCGACGTCGTCGACGACACGCGCTGCGCTGCCGGTGCGACGTTGTCGGTGCCCGGCCGGGTGAACGCGACCTGGACGCCGAAGTCGGCCGTCGAGTCGTCGAGGTTGGTGATCGTTCCGGTCATCGTGGCGATCGAGCCGTCGAGCTCGCACGCGGTGACTCGACCTCGTTGCGTCGGCAGGGTTGTCGTAGCCGGTCGACCGCCCGACGACGGTGACCGAGAGCATCACCCCGACGACGCACAGCGACGGCGGCGAGCGCACCCGGTGGCAGCCCGACGATGGCGAAGCCCGCGCCCGGTGGCTGCGCCGTGACCGTCGCGGGCACGGCCGAGCGCGATGCCGCCGAACGACGATGGCGAGGACGGCGCAGATCGCGCCGACCACGACGATGAACGGCATCCAGGCGATCGACGACGGCGATGATGCCGAGGATCATCGAGGCGAGCGGCGAGGCCGATCCGCCCGGCACGGCGGCGGACCGCTCCGCGCTGCCGGTCGCCGGGTCGGTCCGAGCGGATCGACGTAGCGCGCGCCGTTCGTCGACACGTCGGCGGTCCACACCGACCGTTGTGGAACCGGAACTCGAAGCGTCCGCATCGGATCCGGGTACCAGCCGGGCTGGTACGGCCGGCGCCGACATGCGTCGGCAACATATCGGGCAGCCGCAAGCTTGAGGCGGAACGGTGCGAGGTCCGGTGCGGTCACGGTCCGTACGGTCGGGCCATGGAGATCGTGCTCGATCCGTCATGGCGAACCGGAGTGGATTCGCGGACGGACTGAACGTGGTCGACCCGCCGCTCACCGATCGTGGGCACCTCAGGCCGCAGCGGCTCGCCGAGCTGCTGTCCGAGGAGCGCTTCGACGAGATCCTCGTGTCGCCGCTGCGTGCGCGCCCGCCAGACGGCGGCACCGCTGCTCGCCGCGCTCGGACGCGACGAGGTCGTCGACCCGTGGCTGGAGGAGATCCGCGACCCGATGTGGCACGGCACGCCGGCGGAGAAGGCGGCCGAGGCGTACGCCGAGCTGCGCGGCCGTCCGGCCGAGGAGCGCTGGTCGGGCCTCGACGGTGGCGAGTCGATGCGCGAGTTCGTCGGCCCGCATCCGCATCGGGGCGGCGGCGCTTCCTCGCCGAGCGCGGCGTGGTGCGCAGCGAGGTCGATCTGCCGATCTGGCAGATCGAGGAGCCGGGCGCACGGATCCTGCTCGATCGCCCACGCCGGCACGAACTCGGTCACCATCGGCCACCTGCTCGGCCTGCAGGCGACGCCGTGGGAGTGGGACCGCTTCGTCCTCGGGCACAGCCTCGATCAGCCGCCTCGAGGCGATGCCGCTGCACGACGGCTACACGTTCTGCCTGTCGAAGCTGAGCGACGTCGAACACCTCGCGCTCGACGATCGCACCCGCTGAGGGCTGCCGATCGCACGGCGTGCGGGCGACGTCTACCGTCGGACCCATGACCGACGTCGCCGATTCGACCCGATCGTGCTGAAGCTCTACTCGTTCGCCGTGTTCACCCAGCTGAGCGGTGCGGTCACCGCCGGGATGATCCACCTCGGCGACAAGCTCGGGCTGTACACCGCGCTGGCGGCCGCCGGCGAGCCGGTGACCACCGACGAACTGGCGGCGCCGACGCGGCCTCGACGAACGGTGGGTGCGCGAGTGGGCGTACAACCAGGCGGCGGCGAAGCTGATCGTCGCGTCGACGCCGGACGACGCGCCGAGGTCGGCGGCGAACGGTTCTCGCTGACGCCCGAGGCGGTGGCCGTGCTCGCCTCGCCCGACCACGAGGCGTTCGGCATGGGGATGTTCCACCGCTTCCCGCAGACCATGGCGGCGCTCGAGGCGATGCCCGAGAGCTTCCGCACCGGCCTCGGGCACGACTACGACAGCCACGGACCCGAGGGCGCGGTCGGCATCGAGCGCAGCTTCGAACCGTGGAACCGTCACCACCTGATGCCGACGTGCTGCCCGCGCTCGACGGGGTCGTCGAGCGGCTGGACGTCGGGCATCGACGTCGCCGACATCGGATGCGGCGCCGGGGGAGCGGTGCTGCTGATGGCGGCGGCGTTCCCGCACAGCACGCTTCGTCGGCTACGACATCTCCCGCTTCGCGCTCGACCGCGCCGAGTCGCGGCGTGTCGAGGCGGGGCTCGACAACGTGCGCTTCGTCGACCCGCGCGACGAGCCGATTGCCGACGACGGCTCGGTTCGACCTCGTCACCACGTTCGACTGCATCCACGACATGACCGATCCGCAGGGGATGATGGACGCCATCCGGGCCGCGCTCGCCGACGACGGCACCTGGCTGCTCGTCGACATCAAGGCCCGCGACACGTTCGCCGAGAACGTCGGCCAAGAACCCGATGGCCCCGCTGATGTACGGCATCAGCGTGCTGTCGTGCATGTCGTCGGCGATGTCGACGCCCGACGGTGCCGGGCTCGGCACGCTCGGCCTGCCGGCGAGCCTCGCCGCAGGCGATGGCCGCCGACGGCCGGCTTCGGCCGCTTCCGCACGCTCGACGTCGACCATGCGATCAACGCGTTCTACGAGGTGCGGCCCCTCACGGACCGGACGTAGCGCCGGCGGTCCGTTCGACGGTGGTCCGGCGCATCCGTCGTGACCGTTCGATGGGTGTGTCGGCCGGACCGTACCGTACGGTCGAAGTTCGATCACGACCGAACGGAGCGCCATGACCGACATCGCCGACACCCCGAGGGCACGACTCAGCACGCTGTCGCGGTCGATCGCCGGACAGACCGCGATCGTCACCGGCGCGGCGAGCGGGATGGGCCGGGCGACGGCGCACCTGTTCGCCGACGAGGGCGCCCGGGTCGTGGTCGCCGATCTCGGCGCCGAGCGGGTGGCCGCGGTCGTCGACGAGATCGCCGCGGTGCACGGCCCGGACGCGGCGCTCGGCGTCGTGTGCGACGTCGCCGACCTCGGCGCAGT
Organism: Ilumatobacteraceae bacterium; assembly: GCA_963801795.1. Lineage (GTDB taxonomy): Bacteria > Actinomycetota > Acidimicrobiia > Acidimicrobiales > Ilumatobacteraceae > Sva-07. The sequence continues at coordinate 716,884 of CAWDFZ010000005.1, read as the reverse complement.
TGCACGCGCTGGTCGAGCGGACCGTCGAGTGGGCGGGGCGGCTCGACATCGTCGTCAACAACGCCGGGGTCTCGATGATCAACTCGGCGTTCCAGGACGAGGACGAGTTCGAGAGCAACTGGGCGCACACGCTCGACGTCAACCTCACCGCCCACGCCCGGCTGATCCGCCTCGCGGTGCCGCACATGATCGAGGCCGGCGCGGGCCGCATCGTCAACATCGCGTCGACCGAGGCGATCGTGACGACGGCGGGGCTGGCCGCCTACGCCGCGACGAAGGCCGGCGTCGTCGGGCTGACCAAGAGCATGGCCGTCGAACTCGGCCGGACCGGCATCACCGTCAACTGCATCTGTCCCGGCCCGATCGACACCGGGCATGACGGCCGGGATCGACCCGACGACGCCAAGGCGACCTACGCCCGGCGGCGCGTGCCGCTGCGTCGGTACGGCGCATCCCGAGGAGGTCGCGCACATGACGCTCAACCTCTGCCTGCCGAGCGCCTCGTTCGTCAACGGCGCGACCATCCCCGTCGACGGCGGCATGACCATCCGCCACACGTAACGGTCGGGCTGTCAGCTCGCGCTGTCAGCCGTCGAAGATGCCCTCGAGGCCGGTGGGGACGTGGCGACCGATGGCGAGTTGCTCGAGGATGCCGATGCCCTCGTGCTCGCCGAGGCCGCCCGACGATCGTCGCCCGCACGATCGCCTGGATGTGTACGTGCTCGCGGCGCGGTCGGGTCGTCGATCGGAAGATCCCACCGGTCACCGCCGACGACGAGCTCGCCCTTCCAGACCCCGTGTGCCCACTCCGGGTGCCCGTAGCCGATGCCGAGCATCTGGAAGTCGAACAGCGGTTCGAGGCGGATCGTCGACGGCTCGCCGACCCACGGCGACGAGATCGAGTTCGAACGCCTCCGCGTACCGGGTGCCGGGCGTCCACTCGATGCGGTAGTCCACCGGCACGCATCGCCTCGGGGAGCACGCCGTCGCCCGTGTCGACCGGGGCGACGACGGCCGTCTCGTGCCAGCGCTGGCCGTCGAACAGCTCGTTGACGTCGAAGTGGGTCGAGAACGTCTCGAAGTTGACCGGTGCCCACAGCCAGAAGAACTGCGGGTCGGCGACCGGGGCGCCCGCTGGGCCGCGTTCGCCGACCGGACGCATGCCCCACGAGCGGTCGCGTGATCCCCACGTCTCGCCGGGTGCGAGGTCGGTACAACTCGCCGTCGACCTCGATCCAGCCCTCCCAGCCGCCGAACTGGGTGAGCCGGGTGTAGTCGAACATCACCCGCACGCCCACCTGATGGAGGAAGTGCGGCTCCTCGATCGGTGCCGAGCGGCGGACGAACGTGAGGTCGGCGCGAAGGCCGTGCTCCGGCGCGTCGACCTGCGAGCCGCAGCGCGTGGAGCGGCTCGAGCACCTCGACCTTGATCGGGCCGACCTCGTTGGCGTCGGCGCGATCGGTCGGCGCCCGTCGCGAGGCGTGCACGTTGATCTGCCGGCCGTCGACGCGTGCCACCGTCGACCACGACGCTGAACGCCGCGTCGGCGACGTGGCGGTTCGGGTACAGCCCCATCGCGGCGGCGAAGTACAGCCGGGCATCGCGGGTGTAGCCGTTGAAGAAGTAGCGGTCGTAGTGGTTCAGGTCGGCCGACGACGGTCTGGGCGATCGGACGTGACGTCTGATGGACGGGAAAGTCGTCGAACGAACTCAGCACCCGGGTGAACCTACTCATATCCTCGACGGCAGATGGATCGCTGGACCCTGAGTGCACCACCGAGTTCCGCCAGCTCGCGATCGTCACCGACGGCGGGGCTGTGCCTGCTCGTCGTGGCCGGTGGCGTGGTCCGCCTCACCGGGAGCGGGCTCGGCTGCGACGACTGGCCGAACTGCAACGCCGAGTCGTTCGTCGACGTGTCGTCGGGGCACACCGCGATCGAGCAGGTGAACCGCCTGCTCAGCGGCCTCATCGGCATCCCGACGCTGGCCATGGCGATCGGGTGCGTTCCGCGTGCGGCCGCGCCGCGACGGTCTCGTCGTGGCCGTCGCTCGGCGTGCTCGTCACCGTGCTGGGCAACGGTGTCGTCGGCGGGATCGCCGTGCGTACCGACCTGCATCCGGCGCTCGTGCAGTCGCACTTCCTGCTGGCGATGGCGCTCGATCGCGTTCGCCCTGATCGCGGTGCGTCGCGCTCGGTCGACGCACCGGCACCGGCACCGGCGCCGGCTCCAGCGACCGTCCGGTGCGACCGCCTGGCTGCTCGGTGCGCTCACCGCGGCTGGCGCTCGTCACCGGCACCGTCGTGACCGGCACCGGTCCGCACGCCGGCGACGAGGACGTACGGCGCTGGGGGTTCGACGATCTCGACGGTCGCGCGCATCCACAGCGTCGCCGTGCTGGCGGCGGTCGGCCGCGGGCCTCGTGCTGGCCGTCATGCTGCGGCGCAGCCGGGCGTCGGAGCGCGACCGCGTCGGCTCGCTGTTGTCGACCTGGATGTTCGTGGCCGATCGTGCAGGGCGGTATCGGCTACGTCCAGTACTTCAACGGCGTGCCGGAGATGCTCGTCGGCGCCCACATCGCCGGCGCCACCGCGCTGTGGGTGGTCACCGTGGTGCTCGTCGGATCGATCGTGTCGACGCTGCCGGCCGCGGCGGTGGAACCGGTGATCCGCGAGAGCGGGCGTCGTGGAATTGTCGCGGGCATTCCCGGGAACGCCTAAAGTACGTCGCCAATGTCACAGCAGCGAGGTGGGCGACGGTTCCTGTTCCTGGTTCTGTGCGCCCTCGCTGTCGCCGGCTTCGCTCCCGGGCTGTTCGACCTCGCAGGTGGTGCCGTGTCGGCCCAGTCCGGCGAGGCGGTCCAGACGACGTTGCTGGCCACAGCCGATGACACCACGGCCGAGAAGATCCCCGTGGAGGGCGCCGAGATCGTGGTGTACGAGGCCGTGGTCGAGAACCGGGTCATCCAATCGGTCGGTCGAGGAGGTCGGCCGCGGCACCAGCGACGAGACCGGGTTCGTGTCGGTGGCGCTCCCCGGTCCCGGGACCTACGCGGTCGAGCTGCAGGTCGACACGCTGCCCGAAGGCGTCGAGCTCGTGCGCGCCGACCGGCAGCAGCTGCCGATCGAGGCCCGGGCGGGCGAGACGAGCCGAGTGCTGTTCAACCTGGCCGAAGGCGACGCCGCCTCGGCCGCGCGGGGCAAGGAGAGCGACGGGCTGCTCGAGCGCGGCGCCCGCCTGCTGTACGAAGGGATCATCTTCGGGCTGATCATCGGCATGTGCGCGATCGGGTTCTCGCTGATCTACGGCACGACCGGGCTCGTCAACTTCGCCCAGTCCGAGCTGATCATGTTCGGCGCGCTCGCCGCCTTCTTCTTCAACTCGATCCTCGGTCTCAACCTGATCCTCGCCGGCCTGCTCGCGCTCGTCTTCGGCGGCCTCGGCGAGTGCCGCGCTCGACCTCGGGCTGTGGCGACCCGCTGCGCAAGCGCGGCACCGGTCTCACGGCGATGATGATCATCTCGATCGGCCTCGCGCTCTTCCTGCGCTTCTTGTTCCTGTTCCTGTTCGGTGAGCGCTCCCGCCCGTACGAGCAGTACGCGGTGCAGACCGAGGCACTGTTCTCGGTCGGCCCGATCGACGTGCTGCCGAAGGAACTGCTCATCATCGTCGTGTGCTCGCTCATGCTCGTCGGCACCGCGGTGGCCCTGCGCGTGACGAAGCTCGGCAAGGCGATGCGGGCGGTGGCCGACAGCAACGACCTCGCCGCGTCCACCGGCATCGACGTCGATCGGGTCATCACGTCGGTGTGGTTCGTGGGCGGTGGCGCTCGTCACGGTCGGTGCGGTGTTCTTCGGGCTGAACAGCCAGATCAACTGGCTGATGGGACAGCAGCTGCTGCTCCTCGTGTTCGCCGCCGTGACCCTCGGCGGGCTCGGCACCGACTACGGCGCGATGGTCGGCAGCCTCGTGATCGGCATCTTCACGTTCATCGGCGACGCTGGTCGTCGCGCCGGAGCTGAAGAACGTCGGAGCGCTGCTCGTGATGATCGTCGATCCTGATGATCCGACCGCAGGGCATCTTCGGACGAAAGGAACGGATCGGTTGAGCTGTGGACTGGAATTCGATCATCTCCAACGCGTTGCGGTCCGGGATCTCGCCAGCAGGCGATCATCTTCGCCCTGGCCGCCATCGGCCTCAACCTGCACTTCGGCTACACCGGTCTGCTCAACTTCGGCCAGGTCGCGTTCATGGCGGCCGGCGCCTACGGCGTCGGCATCACGACCGACACGCTCGGCGCCCCGTTGTGGGTCGGGCATCCTCGTCGGTCTGGCGGCCGGCGTGCGTGCTCGGCCTGATCCTCGGGCGTCCCGACGCTGCGACTACGCGCCGACTACCTCGCCATCGTGACGATCGCCGTCGGCGAGATCATCCGCTTGATCGTGCGCGCGGCCACGCTGCAGCGACGTCACCGGTGGGTCGAACGGCATCAACGGCTTCGCCAACAGCTTCCAGGACTGGAATCCGCTCGACAACGCCGGGACGCTACGGGTTCCGGTTGTTCGGCCGCATCAACCTCGAGTTCAGCGGCGCCGACGTCTGGGAGCTCGCTCGTCGGCTGGAGCCTGGTGCTGCTGTCGCGTGCTGCTCATGTGGATGCTCGTCAACTGTCCGTGGGGCCGGGTGCTCAAGTCGATCCGCGAGGACGAGGACGCCGCCACGGCGCTCGGCAAGAACGTGTTCCGGTTCAAGATGCAGTCGCTGATCCTCGGCGGCACGTTCGGCACGATCGCGGGCATCTTCTACGCCATGCAGCAGAACTCGGTGCAGCCCGACAACTACGCCACGCCAGCAGACGTTCTTCGCCCTGACGGCGGCGATCCTCGGTGGCCTGGCGCGGGTCTGGGGGCCGGTGGTCGGGTCGATGCTGTTCTGGGTGATCCTGTCGTTCGCCGAGAACATCCTGATCGAGCTGATCGACAACGGACATCATGCCCGACTCGATCATGACAGCGTCCCAGGTCGGCCCGGTCCGCTTCATGCTGGTCGGTCTGACGCTGATGCTGCTGATGATCTTCCGGCCGCAGGGCATCCTCGGCGACAAGAGAGAGATCGCGATCGATGTCCGCAAGTGACGACGCGCCCGCCACGGGCTCCGAGGTCGAGTTCGGCCGGACGTCCGGCGGCGGCGGCGCGTCCGGTCTGCAAGCAGGACTGGCCGAATCCGGCGGTCGGGATGTTCGACACGGTCGAGCACGATGCCCGGCGTCGCCAAACCCGACCCGATCCTGGTCGCCGACGGTGTCGCCCGCTCCTTCGGTGGCCTGCGCGCGGTCGCTGTCGACCACGTGGAGATCCAGCGCGGCGCGATCACCGCGCTGATCGGTCCGAACGGTGCCGGCAAGACGACGTTCTTCAACCTGCTCACGGACTTCGACAAACCCGACGAGCGGCCGCGTCGATGTTCGACGGTGAGGCGACCAGCGGGAGTGCCGGTCGCACGAACTGGCCGCGCGGGGCATGGTGCGCACGTTCCAGCTGACCAAGGTGCTGGCCAAGATGTCGGTGCTCGACAACATGATGCTGGCCGCCCAGCAGCAGATCGGGCGAGTCGATGTGGCGCGGGCTGCTCACCGGATGTGGAGCGGCCAGGAGGCCGAGATCGAGACGGCGCGCGCTCGAGGTGCTCGACGAGTTCAACATGACCCACATGCAGGACGAGTTCGCCGGTGCGCTGTCGGGTGGGCAGCGCAAGCTGCTCGAGATGGCGCGGGCGATGATGGCCGAACCGCGGCTGATCATGCTCGACGAGCCGATGGCCGGCGTCAACCCGGCGCTCACCCAGTCGCTGCTCGGCCACGTGAAGCGCCTGCGCTCCGAGGGCATCACGCGTGATGTTCGTCGAGCACGACATGGACGTCGTGCAGGACATCTCGCGACTGGGTCGTCGTGATGGCCGAGGGGCAGGTCATCGCCGAGGGGCCGCCGAGATCGATCGGCGAGAACCAGGCGGTCGTCGACGCCTACCTCGGCTCGTCGCACGCCGCGCTTCACCGAGGAGATCCGGGAAGTCGATCGAGCCACGGAGCACCGACGGATCGAGTCGCGAGCCGAGACCCGGCGAGCGCCGAGACCGGATGGCGAGACGATCGACTGAACCGCTTGATCCATGTCGACAACGTCGATCGCCGGGTACGTGCCCGGGGTGAACATCCTCAACGGCGCCAACCTCGAACTGGCGCAGGGCGAACTGATCGGCATCATCGGCCCGAACGGCGCCGGCAAGTCGACGATGCTCAAGGCGCTGTTCGGGCTGATCAAGGTGACCGAGGGCATCGGTCTGGTACCGCGGCGAGGACGTCACCGGGAAGAAGGCGAACTTCCTCGTCGCCACGGGCATCGGCTACGTCCCGCAGATCAACAACGTCTTCCCGTCGTTGACGATCCGCGAGAACCTCGAGATGGGCGGCTACCTGCGCAAGTCGGGCGTGTCGAGCGATGATCGACACGGTCGTCGAGCATCTTCCCCCGGCTGGGTGAGCGGATCGATCAGCGGGCCGGCTCGCTGTCGGGCGGTGAACGCCAGATGCTGGCGATGGGCCGGGCGCTGATGATGGAACCGTCGGTGCTCCTGCTCGACGAGCCGAGCGCCGGCCTCTCCCCGGTGCTGCAGGACCAGGTGTTCGACCGCGTCCAGCAGGTCAACGCGACCGGCGTCTCGATCATCATGGTCGAGCAGAACGCGGCCCGCTGCCTGTCGATCTGCGACCGTGGCTACGTGCTCGACCAGGGCCGCAACGCCTACACCGGCACCGGTGAGGAACTGCTGCACGACCCGAAGGTGATCGAGCTCTACCTCGGCACCCTCGCCAAGGCCCGCTGAGCCCGCCGGTTCGTCGGCTGGTTCCCGGCGCGTTCGCGGGTGCTAGAACGTGGCAATGATCTCCGTGCACATCCTGTACCCCAAGACCGACGACTCCACCTTCGACATGGACTACTACAACTCCAAGCACATGCCGATGTTCGCCTCGGCGCTCGGCGAGGGCTGTCAGAGCTGGGGCGCATCGACCGCCAAGTCCGGCCCGTACGCGGCCATCGGTTGGGCGATCGTCGACAGCCAGGCGACGCTCGACGCGGCGTTGGCCGAGCACGGTGCCGAGATCATGGCCGACGTGGCCAACTACACGAACGTCGCGCCCGAATTGGTCGTCGGCGACATCGCCTGACGCACCAGCTGCCCCGGTCGTGCCAGATGCCCCGGTGAGGGTCACCCGCTCGTGAGGGCGCACGCCCGGTCGCGGCCGCTCGGCGTGATCGCCATCGTCGCGGCGATCGCCGTCGTGCAGCAGTGACGGCACGACCGGCACATCTCCGGACGTCACGAGCGCCGCCGTCACGGCTGTTGCCGGGGTAGGCGACGACGCCGCGTTTGCCCTCGCGACGTGCGACGCGCTGCGGCGGTTCGACAACGGCCTCGTCGACATCGTGAACGACTCGGTCGCCGGCATCTCGGCGATGCCGGCCGACGAGCGGCCGCAGCACTTCGTTGCCGGGGTCGCCGAGGCGACCCAGGCCGTCGACGCCTGGGACGCACGGATCGACGCGATCGACCTTCCCGAACAGGCGGAGGCCGACGTGCTGCGCCGGCAACTTCACCAGGGTGCCGCCGAGGCGCGTGCGTCTGAACTCGAGCGACCAGGCGGCCGAGTGGGCGGACCCACCGGCGGAGATCCCCGACGACGAGGTGCAGGGAGAGGTGGGCATCTGGTTCAACACGATCGAGAAGGTCATGTCGGTGTCCGAACCCGAGATCTTCACGTTCGAGCGGGTCGAGTTCAAGCAGGCCTTTCTGGACGAACCACACTGCCGCAACGTGATCCAGCAGTTCGTCAACGACTGAGTGGCGCGGATCAGCCGCTGGGACGCGAACGGGGCCGCCCGTGGGCGACCCCCGTCTGCGCGTTCGTTCAGGTCCGAGTGATCAGATCTGTGGCGAAACGGAATTCGGTCGGGACGCCAGCCTCGACCTTGTTCTCCGCATCGTAGCGTGAGGATCTTGAAGCTCGCCTCGGTCGGCTCCCCTTCGGGGCCGAACGTCTGCGGGCCAGAAGGACCGTCGTAGTCGATGTCGGTGCCGGCCTCGATCAGGGCGATGCAGTCGGCGAAGGTCGTGCACTTCTCGCCGTCACGGGTGACGCCGTTGATCTGCGGCAGCGATCGCTGCCGGATCGTCGGTGCCGGCGATCGCCGCGGCGAGTGCCACGATGATCACCGCGTCGTAGGTCTCCGGGCCGTAGCTGAAGTCGATGAGCTCCGGATCGACGGCCAGGAGACGCTCCTGGAAGTCGTCGGTGATCTCAGCGGCCGGCAGCGTGCCCCGGATGCCTTCCATCGAACCGGCGGGCATCTGCTCACCGAGTGCGTTGCCGACGTTGCCGTCGACCAGGTAGATCTTCTTGCCCGACTCCGGCGTGTAGCCGGCCTCGAACAGTGACGTGAGGATCTTCGAGGTCTCCTCGAAGCCGATGATGACGAGCGCTTCGGGATCGCCCGACACGGCCCGGTCGACCTCGGCCGAGAACTCGGCGGCCTGCGGGTCGTACGTGAACTGGTCGACGATCTCGCCGCCCTGGTCCGCGAACGGCTCGGTCGAGTACTTGAGCAGACCTTCGCCGTACGGGTCCTGCAACGCCATGAAGCTGGCGGTCGTGACGCCCTCTTCGATCATGAGATCGGCGAGCACGCGGCCCTGCAGCACGTCGGACGGAGCGGTACGGAAGTACAGGTCGTCCTCGGCGTAGGTGGTGAAGTCCGGCGAGGTGTTCGCCGGGCTGAAGTGGATCTTGCAGTTCTCGACGAGCTTGTCGATGAACGTGAACGACACACCCGACGACGCGGCACCGATGAAAGCGTCGCCGCCTGCGGCGAGCTGGCGGTCGACGGTCTGGTTGGCGATGTCGGTCGAGGTGTCGCCGGAGTCGCCCTGGTCGAGGACGACGTCCTGGCCGAGCACTCCGCCGGCCTCGTTGATCTCCTGCACGGCGAGTTCGGCGCCGGCGAACTCGGGCGGTCCGAGGAACGCCAGGTTGCCGGTCTCGGGGAGGACGGTCGCGATGTTCAGCGTGCCGTCGCTCTCGCCGGTGCACGTCGGTGCAGCCTGCACCGTTTCGCCCTCGGCGGCGGGAGCTTCGCTGCCTGCCGGAGCCTCGGTGCCAGCCGGTGCTTCGGTGCCCGCCGGTGCTTCGGTGCCGGCGGGCGCTTCGGTGCCTGCCGGAGCCTCGGTGCCCGTGGTCGCCTCGGTGTCGGCCGGTGCGCTGCCCGCGTCGTCGTCATCACTACCGCAGGCTGCGGCGGTGAACGACAAGGCGACGAGCAGTGCACCAACGCGCATCACGCGTGATTTCTGCATAGTTGTGGGTTCTCCCCCTTGTTGGGGCTCCGGCGGGATGCCGGAGCTCATAAGGTCCGCCAAGTGTAGGCATCGTTCGACACGAACTGCCAGGCACTACCGTTTCGGCTGTATGAACGCGGCCCGACCTGGGCCGCGCCAGCCCCGAGCATGGAGAGACCGACCGTGACCGAAGTGCTCTACGAGGTGGCCGACCACGTCGCCACCATCACGCTCGAACGCTCCCGAGCGGATGAACACGATCTCCGGGCCGATGCTGCAGGAGATCTCCGCCCGGCTGCTCGAGGCCGATCGCGATCCGCGACGTCGCGCTGCATCGTGCTCACCGGCGAGGGTCGGGCGTTCTGCGCCGGGCTCGACCTCCAGGCGCAGATGGCCGGTCCGAAGGGTGGGCTCGGCAACCTCGGTGGGCCGCAGTCGTTCACCGGTGAGTTCGAGCTGCGCGACGCACCGCCGATCGTCCTGCACAACATCGACACGCCGACGGTCTGCGCGCTCAACGGCGGCGCCGCCGGCTACGGCCTCGACCTGGCGCTCGGCTGCGACATCCGCATCGCCGCCGACACGCGCCAAGCTCAACCCCGGCTTCGCCAAGCGCGGCATCCTGCCCGAGAGCGGTGGCACGTGGCTGCTGCCGCGGATGGTCGGCTACGCCAAGGCCGCCGAGATCGCGTTCACCGGGCGCACGCTCACGGCCGACGAGGCGCTCGAACTCGGCCTGGTCAACCAGGTCGTCCCGGCCGGCGAGCTGGCGAAGCGGGCGGCGAGCTGGCCGGCGAGATCGCCGCCAACGCCCCGCTGGCCGTGCGGGCGATCAAGCGGATGATGCGTGCCGCCGAGACCGAGACGTTCGAGCAGAACGTGCACCACGTGTTCCTGCAGCTGCTGCCGCTGCTGCGGACCGACGACTTCACCGAGGGCGTCACGGCCTTCATGGAGAAGCGGCCAGCCCGAGTTCACCGGTCGCTGACCGACCGTGCCGCCGAGTCGCCGATGACCGACGAGCTCGCTGCTCGAGGGGCTGGCGACGACGCGGGCGATCCGCCGCTACACCGCCGACCCGATCCCCGACGACGACCTCGCCGCGATCCTGCTGGCACGCCGGGTCGCGCGCCGTCGGGATCCAACCGTCAGCCGTTCCGGTTCCTCGTGCTGCGCGACGGCCCGAACGCGCGTCGCCGCGCAAGTCGCTGCTCGGCGCGGCCGTTCCGGTCGGGTTGGGAGGCCAAGCGCGTCGACGACGGGTATCGGCCGTCACGCTTCGCCGACTCGATGCAGCAGTACGTCGACGACTTCGAGGACGTCCCGGTGGTCGTGCTGGTCGTGCCTCGACCGGTATCGGGCGCCGTCGCCCTACGAGGGGGCCTCGGTGTACCCGGCCTGCCAGAACCTGCTGCTCGCGGCGCGGGCGCTCGGGTACGGCGGGGCGCTCACGATGTGGCACCTCGACGTCGAGGCCGAACTCCGCGAGATCCTGTCGATCCCCGACTCGGCGTCGCTCTGTCGGCGTGCATCACCCTCGGTGTGCCCGGCCGGCCGCCACGGCCCGCTCAAGCGCAAGCCGCATCGGGGACGTCACCTTCGACGACGCCTGGGGTCAGGCTCGCCGACTGGGTCTAACGTCCCGCGCCATGACCCTCGTCGCGGGCGTCGACTCGTCGACCCAGTCCACCAAGGTCGAGATCCGCGACCTCGACTACCGGCCGCGTCGTCGGCCGCGGATCGGCGCCGCACCCGATCGTCACCCCGCCGGTGAGCGAGCAGCATCCCGAGTCGTGGTGGGCGGCCTTCGAGTCGGCCTCGCGATGGCCGAGCAGCAGGCGGCCGGCGCGGTCGCCGGAGGCGACGCCGCGATCGCGGCGATCAGCGTCGGGCGGCCAGCAGCACGGCATGGTCGCGCTCGACGCCGACGATCGGCCGGTCCATCCCGCGAAGCTCTGGAACGACACCGAGTCGGCTCCCGACGCCGACTGGCTGATCAGCCAGTTCGGTGGCGGCGACGCCGGGCGGGCGGCCTGGGTGGCCGCCGTCGGCAGCGTGCCGGTGGCCGCGCTCACGGTGACGAAGCTGTCGTGGCTGCACCGCACGCATCCGGACGCGTGGGCGCGTATCGCCCGCGTCGTCCTGCCGCACGACTACCTGACGTTCAGGATGACCGGCCGGTTCACGACCGATCGCGGCGACGCGTCCGGCACGGGCTACTGGTCGCCGGCGACGGGCGCGTACGTCGACGAGGTGCTGGCGATGATCGACGCGGACCGCGACTGGAGCGGGGTCCTCCCCGCGGTCGCTCGGACCGTTCGAACGGTCGGCACGTTCGGCGCGGCGCGTCGTCGCGCCGGGCACCGGTGACAACATGGCCGCGGCGCTCGGTGTCGGCCTGCGCACCGGCGACGCCGTGATCTCGGCCGGCACGTCGGGGACCGCCTACGCCGTGTCGCCCACGGCGGCGTCCGATCCGACCGGCGAAGTGGCCGGATTCGCCGACGCCACCGGGCAGTTCCTGCCCGCTGGTCTGCACGCTGAACGCGGCCAAGGTCATCGATGCCGTCACCCGGCTGCTCGGGGTGGATCACGACGAATTCGACCGGTTGGCGCTCGCCGCGGACGGCGCCTCGGGACCCACGCTGCTGCCGTACTTCGACGGCGAACGCACCCCGAACCGTCCGACGGCCACCGGCGTGATCGGTGGGCTGCGCACCGACGTGATCACGCGAGGCGCTGGCCCGCGCGGCGGTCGACGGCGTGGCCTGTGGGCTCGTCGACGCGCTCGACTCGCTGCGGCGTCACGCCGTGGTCGACGGCCGGATCGTGCTGGTCGGCGGGTTGGCCCGCAGCGTCGCGTTCCGCCGGGTCCTCGCCGGTCTGGTCGATGTGCCGATCGTGGTGAGCGACGCCGAGCAGGCCGTGGCCACCGGAGCCGCCGTGCAGGCCGCGGCGGTGCTCGAACAGGTCGACGCGGCCACGATCCAGGAGCGCTGGGGGCTCGGCGGGGGAACGCCGATCGAGAACGGACTCGATCCCGGCGATCTGCGCGACCGCTACGCCGCGCTGCGCGGCTCGTCCGATGGCGCGTGACGACGACCCCCTGCGTGCGCTCGGACTCGGCCCGGACGCCGACGCCGACGACGTCCGCGCCGCTCGCCGCCGGCTGGCGCGACAGGCCCATCCCGACGCCGGCGGCGACAACGCGGCGATGGCGTCGATCAACGACGCGGCCGACGCGGGCGCTGCGCGCTCTGGAGGGTGCGGCCGGCGTCGCCGGCGACGAACCGGCCAATGACGCGACGCGCAGCGACGAGGCGGGGAGTGACGGGTCGGGCGTGGACGGAACGATCGACGACGACGAGCCGGTCGTCGGCTCGGTGCGGCAACACGACATCCCCTCGTTCACCGTGGAGGCGCTGCCGGTCGAGACGTTCGAGGCGATGCTCGTCGCCGCGGCGCTGGCTCGGCGAGGTGATCGACGACGACCCGCCGTACCGCCTCGACGTGCACATGACCGATCCGTTCGAGTGCTGGTGCCGACTCGACATGGTCCCCGACGCCGGCGCCTCCACCGTGAGCCTGACGGTCGCCGCGTGGGCCGACTCGCCGGTCGCGCCGGTCGAACAGGTCCGCGATGTGTGGGTCGACGTGCTGAACCGTCTCGACTGGACGGCGCTCAGCGACGCGGCGCCGCCGCCTTGACGAGCCGGTCGCGGATCGCGTGGCCGAGGCCCAGCCGCTGGTGGGAGCACGGCGATGACGCACGACGCGGCAGCGTCGTCCGCCGCCCGCAGCGACGAGTAGAGCGTTCGGGCGTACTCGGCGAGGTCGTCGGTCAGGTCGAGCACGACAGAACCGGGTCGGTGGCGCGACTCGGCGTCCGCCTGCGCACGCGAGTCGACGAGGATCACCGGGCAACGCGGTGCGTAGTGCGAGTCGAGCATGCCGCTCGCCCGGGACGGGCCCGAGGCGTCGGCGAGGTCGGCGCCGAGCAGCGCGCTCGACCTGTTCCGGCGGGATCCCGCCCGCCCGCAGGATCTGCGGCGGGTCGGTGCAGAAGTCGACGATCGTGCTCTCGACGCCGATCGGGCAGGCCCGCCGTCGAGGATCACGTCGAGATCGGGATCGAGGCGGTCGCCCAGGTCGGCGACGCACGTGCGCCGCCGTGGTCGGGCTGACCGCTGCCGAACCGGTTCGCCGACGGCGCGGCGAGCCCGGTGCCGGTGCGGCGGATCAGTTCGAGCGTCAGCGGATGCGCCGGGACCCGCAGTCCGACCGAGTCGCGGCCGCCCGTCACCTCGTCGAGCACGCGGTCGGAGCGGGGGAGCAGGACGGTGAGCGGTCCGGGCCACGCGAGCGCGGCGAGGCGCCGGGCGCCGGTCGGGCACGTCGCGCGCCCAGTCGTCGAGCTGGTCGCCGTCGCGCGAGGTGGACGATCAGCGGGTGCCCGGCGGGGCGTCCCTTGACCTCGAAGATCCGGCGGACGGCGGCCGGGTTCGTGGCGTCGGCGGCGAGCCCGTACACCGTCTCGGTCGGGATCGCGACGAGCCCGCCCCGGTCGATCGCCGCGACCGCGCGCTCGACATCGGTCGTGACGGGGTGAGCACCGTCAGGATCGCGTCGAGGAACTCGAGCGCGGCGTCGAAGAACCCGAACGAGTCCGGCGTGGCGAAGTGGTCGACGTTGCGCAACGTCTGGCAGCGCCCGTTCGGGAACGCCGCCGCGAGCTCGTCGCCCGGGATGGGCGAAGTCGCGGTCGCCGACGACCACGAGCACGGCGCACGTCACCGCGGCGAGCTCCTCGGCGGTCGGCGGCGGCGTCGGCGGGCGGCTCATGATCGGCGCTCAGCGCCTCGAGGTCGTTGCCCGGCTGCTGGGCGTACTGGACGAACAGTCGCACCACGTTGTCGAGTTCGGCCGGATCCTCGCCGGCGGCGACCTGTCTGCAGTCCGGCGGCGATCACCTCGCGATCCGTGCCCGGTCGGGGTCGAGGACGTTGGCGCCGACCCCGGCGAGCACGAGGCGGTTGAAGCGCTGCGGCTCGGCGATGGCGAGGCGCAGCAGCGTCATCGCCCCGAGCGAGAAGCCGATGGCGTCGACGGGCCGGTCGGGGAGGACCTCGACGATCCGCGTCGGTCAGGTCGTCGTAGGCCTCGGGATCGTGCGGCTTCGGGGCGTCGCCGTGGCCGAGCAGGTCGACGCCGATCACCTCGAGGCCGGCATCGTCGAGCAGCGCGGTGAACCCGTTGCGCTGCCACGTCGACTGCGAACGAGCCTCCCCAGCCGTGGACGAGAACGACGGGAGGCGCTGAAGTGTTCATCGAGCCGACAGGCTAGGCCGTAGCCTGTCGTCGCCCGAACGGCAGCGACGATCACCGCGTCGCGCCGGTTCCGACGAGCCAGTCCGACGACAGATTGCGACAGCACGATGAGACTGCTCCACCCCGACGCCGGCTACGACCTGACCTACAACGACGTGTTCATGGTGCCGAGCCTGTCCGACGTCCCGTCACGGATGAACGTCGACCTCACGACGCCCGACGGTGTCGGCACCACGATCCCGCTCGTCGTCTCCAACATGACGGCGGTGGCCGGTCGCCGCATGGCCGAGACCGTCGCCCGCCGCGGCGGGATCGCCATCCTGCCCGCAGGACATCCCCGTCGACGTGGTCGGCCGCGTCATCGAGTACGTCAAGGGCTGTCACACGGTCTTCGAGACGCCGATCACGCTGGCGCCCGACGCCACGATCGGCGACGCGCTGTCGCTGATCCACAAGCGGGCGCACGGCGCGGTGGTCGTCGTCGACGACGGGCGCCCGGTCGGGGTGTTCACCGAGAAGGACGCCGAGGGCGTCGACCGGTTCACCCAGCTCGGCAACGTGATGAGCACCGAACCTGCACCGTCTGCCGCCCGATGTCGATCCCGCGGCGGCGTTCGAGCAGCTCGGTGAGAAGCGTCTGCGCGGTCGCGCCCATCATCGACGACGACGGCCGCCTGATCGGCGTGATCACCCGCAAGGGTGCGCTGCGCTCGACGATCTACCGTCCCGCGGTCGACGCCGACGGCCGGCTGCTGATCGGCGCCGCGGTCGGCATCAACGGCGATCCCGCGGTGCGGGCCAAGAAGCTGGTCGCGCTTCGGCGCCGACGTGCTCGTCATCGACACGGCGCACGGGCACCAGACCCGCACGCTCGCGCGCCATCGAGAGCGGTCCGCGCCGCGTTGCCCGACGTGCAAGATCGTCGCCGGCAACGTCGTCACCGCCGACGGGCACCCGCCAGCTGATCGAAGCCGGTGCCGACATCGTCAAGGTCGGCGTCGGCCCGGGTGCGATGTGCACGACGCGGATGATGACCGGCGTCGGGCGGCCGCAGTTCTCGGCGGTCGTCGAGTGCGCCGACGAGGCGTCGCGGCTCGGTCGGCACATCTGGGCCGACGGTGGTGTGCGCTTCCCGCGCGACGTCGCGCTGGCCCTCGCCGGCGGTGCGGCGAACGTGATGTTCGGGTCGTGGCTCGCCGGCACCTACGAGTCGGCCGCCGACACGCTGCGCGATCCCGAGGGGCGGCTGTACAAGGAGAGCTTCGGGATGGCGTCGAACCGTGCCGTGAAGGACCGCACCCGCACCGACGACGGGTTCGAGCGGGCCCGCAAGGAACTGTTCGAGGAGGGCATCAGCACGTCGCGGATGTACCTCGATCCGGAACGTCCGAGCGTCGAGGACATCATCGACCAGATCGTCGCCGGGCTGCGATCGTCGTGCACGTACGCCGGTGCCGCCACCATCGCCGAGTTCCACGAACGGGCGGTCGTCGGCGTGCAGAGCACCGCCGGGTACGACGAAGGTCGTCCGCTCGGGGTGTCCTGGTGACGCCAGCCGCGGTCGAGTCCGGCCGCCGAGAGCGTGCCGGTCGTCATCGCGATCGACGGCCCGGCCGGGGCCGGGCAAGAGCACCGTCGGACGGGCGCTCGCCGACCGGCTCGGGCTCGAGTACCTCGACACCGGAGCGATGTACCGGGCGGTCACGTTCGCCGCCCTCCGGCGCGGGCTCGACCCGTCCGACGACGACGACGTCGCCGACGTGTCCGAAGGGCTCGAGCTCGACGGTCGACGATCACGGCGTGACCGTCGACGGCGTCGACGCCACCGTCGAGATCCGTGGCCGCGAGGTCACCTCGGCCGTCAGCGCGGTCGCGGCCAACAGCCGGGTGCGCGCCGAACTGGTCCGCCGCCAGCGGGAGTGGGTGGCCGAGCGCGGGCGGAGGTGTCGTCGAAGGACGCGACATCGGTTCGGTCGTGTTCCCCGACGCCGCGCTGAAGCTGTACATCACGGCGTCGCCGCGCGTGCGCGCCGAGCGGCGGGTCGCCGAGATCGGCGGCGACGTCGACGAGGTCGAGGCGTCGATCATCGAGCGCGATCGGAAGGACTCGACGCGCGCCGACAGTCCGCTGCACGCGAGCCGTCCGACGCGGTCGTCGTCGACACGAGCGGCCTGTCGATCGACGAGGTGGTCGAGCACCTGCTGGCGATGGTGCCGTGAGCGGCGCCGAAGCTCGCTGGGCCGGTGATTCCCGCTGGGACCACTTCGTCTACGCCGTGTTCCGGGCCGTGCATCTGCTGGCATCACGCGGCTCGTCACCCGCGTCGAGATCGAGGGACAGGAGAACCTGCCGACGTCGGGCGCCTACGTCCTGGCGCCGGTGCATCGCAGCTACGTCGACACCCCGATCACGGCCTGCGTCACGCGTCGCCGGATCCGGTTCATGGGCAAGCAGGAGGTGTGGGAGCACAAGCCGGGCGGGCTGGCTGGCCTCGACGCTCGGCGCGTTCCCGGTCGCCCGCGGCACGGCCGATCGCGAGGCGCTCAAGCGCTGCATCGCGGCGCTCGAGGGTGGCGAGCCGTTGGTGCTGTTCCCCGAGGGTGAACGCAAGGACGGCCCGATCGTGCAGCCGCTGTTCGACGGTGCGTCCTACGTCGCTGCCCGCGCCGGCGTGCCGATCGTCCCGATCGGCATCGGCGGGTCGGCCAGGGTGATGCCGCGTCACGCCAAGATGTTCCGCCCGTCGCAAGGTGCACGTGATCATCGGCGCACCGATCCACGTCGAGCGCACGGCCACCGGCCGGGTCGCGCGGGCGTCGATCGCCGCCGTCACCGCCGAACTCTCGACCGAACTCCAACGCCTCTTCACCGAAGCCGAATCCCGCGCCACCGCCTGACCACCAATGCGATGAGCGAGCGGTCCACCCCTCGGGCCGTTCGCTCACCGGTGAAGGGCGGTCACTCAGCGATGAGCGAGCGGTCCACCCCTCGGGCCGTTCGCTCACCGGAAGCATCGATCGGGTCGGATTTCCGGTTGCGCCATCTCGTCGCCCACTCGCTCCCTGACCGAGACGTTCGGAACGGAGGACACGATGGCCCGATTGACACCCCAGGCACACCGCCTCTTCGCCACCCAGCACGGCGTCGCCGGAGTGGACCAGCTGATCGCCGCCGGGCTCAGCCCCCGCCAAATCAAGCGGCTCGAGGCCGAGGGCTCGTTGATCCTTGTGCTGCGAGGCGCGTATCGGACGCCGAGTGTGGAGCTCGACGAACTCGGTCGCTGCGCCGCGGTCTGTTCGGCCCGCCCGGCCGTGATCGTCGCCGGCCCGACGGCCGGTCGTCTGTGGGAATTCCGCCGGATCCCCCGCGACCGTCGGATCCACGTCATCGGCCCACCGGTGAGCCAACCGGCGATCGCGCCGTGGGTCGTGACGTACCGGACCGCTGCGATCCGGGCGACGGACGTCATCACCCGCGATGACGGCATTCGCGTCACGACGCGAGCCCGCACCGCGTTCGATCTCGCCCGCCACCTCGCGCCGGGCGATCTACGGTCCGTGATCGAGCAGGCCATGTACGACGGCGGGTACACGGCGCAGGACATGCTCGACGTGGCGAGTGAGTGGCTGTCACCTCGCCGACCGTGGGCCTCGACGTTCGGGCGCCTGGTGGAGGCACGACTGGCAGGCGGTGCGGCCGAATCACATCCGGAGGTGCGAGTCGGCAACGCTCTCGAGCGTGCCGGCGTTCGTGGTCTCGTCCGTCAGTTCCGGATCGACATTCCGCCGTATGGCCGGGCCCGGTTCGATCTCGCCGTGCCGCGGTTGCTTTGGGCCATCGAGATCGACGTGCATCCGACACACGAGGAGACCGCGGGTCGAGCGGCCGACCGTCGGCGTGACGATGCCGCCGCGGCGCTCGGATGGTCGGTCAGCCGGATCAGCGCACACGACTACACGAACGGGTTCGATCTCTCGATCGCGACCCTTCTCGATCGGTACCACGAGTTCGAGTCGTCGCGCACCCAGCCGTTCGAACAGGCAGGCTGACTCCCCCGTACGACCACGTTGCGGTGAGGGAACGGTCCACCCCTCGGTCCGTTCGCTCATCGCAAGGAACGACTCAGGACAGGAAGTGGGTGAGGGCGGCGGCGAGGTGGACGGGGTCGTCGGTGCCGCAGAGTTCGCGGGCCGAGTGCATCGACAACTGGGGCACCCCGACGTCGACCGTGGCGATGCCGAGCCGGGTCGAGGTGATCGGACCGATCGTCGAACCGCACGGCATGTTGTTGCGCGACACGAACACCTGCCACGGTACGCCGGCGCGTTCGCACGCCTGCTGGAACAATGCCGCCGTCGCGGCGGACGTGGCGTACCGCTGGTTGGAGTTGACCTTGATCGCCGGGCCGCGCGTTGGCGATCGGGCGATGGCCCGGCTCGTGCCGCTCCGGATAGTTGGGATGCACGGCGTGGGCGTTGTCGGACGACACGCAGGCCGACTGCGACAACGCCCGCAGGCGATCGGCGTTGCTGCCGCCGA
Organism: Ilumatobacteraceae bacterium; assembly: GCA_963801795.1. Taxonomy (GTDB): domain Bacteria; phylum Actinomycetota; class Acidimicrobiia; order Acidimicrobiales; family Ilumatobacteraceae; genus Sva-07. The sequence goes on along the minus strand of CAWDFZ010000005.1, from coordinate 697,624 downwards.
GCGCCTCGACCATCCGTTCGATCACGTGGTCGAGGAACGGTCCCGCCGCGCCGGTGCGGCTCGACGAGCCGACCTCCTCGTGGTCGTTGAGCACGATCATCGCGATGTGCTCGGTGGGCGCACTGGCCGCGAGGCTGCCGGCGGCCGCCCAGCACGACACCTGGTTGTCGAGGCGCCCGGACGGCGAGCAGCGACCGGTCGGCACCGAGCAGCGAGGCGCCCTGCACGTCGTACAGCGACAACTCCCACCATGTGGGTGCGTCGCCGAGCCCGGCCTGCTCGCCGATCCACGCGGCGAACTCACCGATCGCCGGTGAGCCGACGCCCCACACGGGGGTGAGATGCTGCTGCGCGTCGAGCACGAGCCCGTTGGCGTTGACCTCGCGGTCGAGGTGCACGGCGAGTTGGGGGACGCGCGCCACCGCGTCGGCGACGTCGACGAGGACGCTCGATCCGTCGGCGGCGGTGACGCGACCGGCGATGCCGAGGTCACGGTCGAGCCACGAGTTGTTGAGGATGCCGCCGTACACCTCGACGCCGAGTTGCTTCCAGCCGAGGATGCCGCTGTCGGGCCGCGGTTTCACGCGCAGGCACGGCGAGTCGGTGTGACCGCCGACGATGCGCAACGGCAGGCCGGGATCGGTCGCTCCGTCGGGCAGGCGCCAGGCGATCAGGGCCGCGTCGCGGACGACGTAGCCCGCCCTGGGCAATTCGGTCCAGTCGTCGGCCTCGTCGATCCGAACGAACCCGGGCAGCCGCGCGATCGTCGACTCGACGGCGTGCCACGGCGACGGGGACGCATCGAGGAAGTCGATCAGATCGCCGATGGCGGGACCGGAGGAGGGAACGCCGCTCACGATGACGCCTGTTGGAACAAGCCGATCGGCAGGCCGGTGCCGCGCAGGTGGCTCGTCTCGTTGATCGTCACGATCGAGCGTTCACCGCTCGACGCCCCGGCGACCCGGTTGATCGAGGTGTAGTTCGGATAGAAGAAGCCGCGGGTGCCGGCCGGCAGGCCGAGGATGTGGCCGAGGTACAGATTGATCACACCACCGTGGCACGCGGCGGCGACCCGTTCGCCCGGATGGCGGACGATGATCGACTCGATGGCCCCGATGGTGCGCTCGCGGAAGGTTTCCTCGTCCTCGTCGGAGTCCCAGTGTCCGTCGATCAACGCCTGCCAGCGGGGGTCGTTCGCCGCCTTCAATTCCTCGATCGGGATGTACTCCGGGCTGTTCTGATCCCACTCGGCGAGCCCCGGCTCGGTCCGCACATCGAGGCCCTGACCAGCGGCGACGGGGCGTGCCGTCTCCTGTGCCCGGGTCAACGGGCTCGAGTACACGGCATCGATGCGTTCGGATGAGAGATACTGAGCGAGATGAGCGGCCTGACGATGTCCCGATTCGGAGAGCTCGGGGTCGGCAATGCCCGCTTCGAGCTCCCGCCTGATCGGCAGGGCATGTCTGATCAGCAAGAGTTCCACTCTGGGATAGACAAGCAGATATGAGCCGGCGCACGAAGATCGTGGCCACGCTCGGGCCGGCCTGCGACGGCCCTGACATCCTCCGCGGGCTGATCGACGCGGGTGTCGACGTCGTCCGGCTCAACCTCAGCCACGGGGCGGTCGAAGAGCACCTCGGCCGGCTGGCGCGTGTGCGCAAGGTCGCGGCCGAGGCAGGCCGAGCGGTCGCGGTGCTCGCCGACCTTCCGGGCCCGAAGATCCGCACGGGGCACTTCCCGGACGGCGGCGTGGAACTCGTCGGAGGAAGCCTGCTCGTGCTCCGGCCCGGCGAGGGGCCGAGCGACGCGGGGCTGATCCAGATCCCGTACGCGACGCTGCTCCACGATCTGTCGGTCGGCAGCCGGGTCCAACTCGGTGACGGAGCGATCTCGATGACCGTCGTCGACATCGACGAGCGTGGTGCGCGGGCGCGGATCGAAACCGGTGGACACGCCAACGGCCAACCCGGCGTGCACCTCTCGTCGGAGACGCTCCGCCTCACGACGCCGACCGCGGAGGATCTCGAACTCGCCGAACAGATGGCGGCGGCCGGTGTGGAGTACATCGCGGTGTCGTTCGTCCGCAAGGGCAGCGACGTCGACGAGGTGCGCGAGGTCGTCGGCACGCGCGCCCAACTGGTCGCCAAGATCGAGACGCACACGGCCATCACGAACCTCGCCGAGGTCGTCGCCGCGTCCGACGCGGTGATGGTCGCTCGTGGCGACCTCGGCATCGACTGTCCGATCGAGGACGTGCCCCACCTGCAGAAGCGCGTCGTGCGGCACTGCGTCGAGTTGGGGGTACCCGTGATCACGGCGACGCAGATGCTCGAATCGATGATCGCGGCACCCTCACCGACACGGGCGGAGGTCAGCGACATCGCCAACGCGGTGTTCGACGGCACCGACGCCGTGATGCTGTCCGGCGAAACGGCGATCGGTCGTGATCCGGTCGGGGTCGTGCTCACGATGGGCCGTGTCGCCGAGCGGGCCGAGAGCGAGGCGAGCTATCGACAGTGGGCTTCCCGTCTCGGCCGCGAGCAGCGACGCGACGATCACGCGGCGATGTCGGCGATCGACCGCATCACCGGCGCGGCCACACACGCCGCCTGGCAGGCATCGTCCGACGCCGGCGCTTCGGCGATCCTGTGTTGCACCCGGTCGGGTCGCACCGCCAGGGCGATGGCCCGGTTCCGACCCGAGGCGCGGATGATCGGGTTGTCGCCGGACCCGTCGATGGTCCGCTCGATGGCGCTCATCTGGGGTGTCGATCCACTCGAGGTCGACACGTACGCATCGACCGACGAGATGGTCTGGTTCGCCGTGGAGACCGCGCTCGATCACGCCCTCATCGCCCACGGCGACACGGTGCTCGTCCTGGCGGGAGCACCCCAGGCCGGGCGCCGCCACCGGCCGGACGACGGAGCAGGCGCCGCCGCCCGGGAGGTCATCGACCCGGTGGCGGGTGCAGCCACCGACGTGTTGCGGATCGTGCATGTCGACTGACGATCCGGTCGTAACGACCCGCCGATGACGATCTGGACATGACGATCTGGTCCGAGGCCGCTGGGCCGATCGATGCGCCGCCGATCGTGCTCGTCCATGGGGCGATGGACCGGTCGGCCGGCCTGCTCCGCCTCAGCCGGCGGTTGTCCGATCGGTTCCGGGTGATCCGCTACGACCGCCGCGGCTACGGCCGATCGAGTGGTGTCGGCCCACCGTTCACGATCGACGCGCACATCGAGGATCTCGCCGCGCTCGTCGAAGCACGCGACCGGGGGCGAAGGCGTGTGCCTCGCGTTCGGTCACAGTCTCGGGGGCAACGTCGCCCTCGGTCTCGCCCAGCGGCGGCCCGAACTCGTCGAGCGCGTCGCCATCTACGAGACCCCGATGTCGTGGCTGCCCTGGTGGCCCGAGCAGACCGCCGGGTCGACCGCCCTCGGCGCAGCCGATCCGGCCGATGCCGCGGAAGCGTTCATGCGTCGGCTGGTCGGCGACGACAAGTGGGAGCGGCTCCCACCGTCGACCCGCGCCGCACGGCGGGCCGAGGGCGCGGCGATGGTGGCAGAGTTGGCCGACCTCCGCGCCAACGCCCCGTGGGACGGTGACCGGATCGCACAGCCCGTGCTGGCGCTGTGTGGTGAACGCGCGCACGACCACCACCGGCGTGCATTCGAGACGCTCCCGACGGTGCTGCCCGGTTGCCGGCTCGCCGAGATCCCCGACGCGGGCCATTTCGGTCCGAACACGCACGCCGATGCGGTGGCGGCGGCGCTCACCGATTTCATCGGGACCGGCCTCATCGGCGATGGCCACGCGGACGGCGCTGCGCTCAGTGCGCCGGAGCGGGCTGGCGCCGACTGAGCGGTAGCAGGTGAATGAACCCGTGGCGGCACACGCCGACAACGTCACGGACCCGGCGATCCCGAACGCCCCGTAGAGCACCCCGCTGAGGATGATCCCGCTGCCGCGGGCGAGCGTCCCGACGGCATTGCCGATGGCGAGGGTCGCGCCGCGCGATTCCGGCATCGCTTCGCTGGTGAGGGACAACCAGGTGACGAAGCCGTACTCGAAGCCGAGGAGGAACACGAGGAGTCCGACGACGCCGATCGCCAAGCGGTCGCCGGCGATGCTCATGATGCCGATGCCGACGAGCACGGTGCAGATCCCGGCGAGCGTGCTCCGCATCTTGCCGAGCCGGTCGGCGAACGCGACGATGCTCGTACTCGCCGTGAGTTCGACGGCGCCGAATCCCATCGCCACCACACCGATGCCGCTCGTCGAGACGTCGAAGGAGTCGCTGAGCCAGCTCCCGGAGATCACGAACACCGAGATGCCGGCGAGTGCAAGGAGCGCCGAACCGGTCACGACGAGCCACGCCCGATGGGTCATCGCCGGCCGGCGGCGGAGGTCGCTCAGCGCGCCGTCGGGGTGGTCGTCGGCGCCGGTGCCGGTGGGTGTGGGGGTGACGGTCGACCGCGGCGCCGATGTCGGGAGCACGAGGGCGACGACGAAGGCGCCGATCAGGGAGCCGGCGGCCAGTGCGACGAACGGGCCGCGCCAGCCGAACTGATTGATGAGAACGGCGACGACCGGAGCGCCAACCAGCATCGCCAACGCCCACGAGATCTCGAAGATGCCGATCGCTCGCGCCCGCCACCGATAGACGACGCGGTGGCTGATCCAGGCGTGACCGGCCACGGTGTAGTTGCCGACCCCCAGCACGAGGATCACGAAGGCCACGGCGAACGACACGATCGATCCGGTCGAGGGCGATGAGGGACGACATCGTCACGAGGCCCGAGCGACGCGACCATGACGGCGCGTTCGCGGCCGCGATCGAGGTGGTCGCCGATGGCCAACGTCGACAGGCCGGCGAACTCGCTGGCGCCGAGGATCGTGGTGAGCTGCGTGGTCGTGGCTCCGAACGCGGCCTCCAGCGTCGGCAGGAACGGCGGGATCCATCGCAAGCGCGGTGTTCGCCACGGCCTTCGCGCCGGTGATGGTGGTGAGCGTCGAGCGTCTCGACGCCCATGCGAGTCGGCAGCGGCGGGCTGCAGATCGCCGCCCGGCGGTGCTGTCACGGGATCGGGACGTCGATGCCGAAGAACGTGCACGACGTGTCGAGTCCTGCAACCTCGGCCGGCACCTCGGTCGGCAGGGTGGTGGGGACCGGCGCGGTGGCGTCTGTCGGCACGGTTGAGCCGGTGACGATCTCGATGCTCGCCTGGACCTTCGACGCGCAGTCCTGCAAGGCCTCTCGCTGCGACCAGGCGGCGTACCCGAGCAGCAGGAGCAACAACGCCACCACGACCTTCTGCACGATCGACTGGAGGATCCAGATCGCCAGAACGGCGCCGATCGCCGCACGCCACGGCAGCGAGCAGAGCGACGTTCTTCGCCTCATCGAAGTCGAGGTCGAGTCCGAGCACGGCCGCACCCTAATGGGATCGCCCCGACCCGCCGCGGAGGCGGCACTTGCCGGGGCACCCGCTCGGCATCGCCTCGGTACGATGCCCGTCGTGAGCGACCAGCCGATCCACATGTCACACGGTTTGCCGAGCACGGTCCTGCCCCCGCCGTCGGTCCAGCGATGCCGACGCCTTGGCGGCCGCGCTCGCGACCGACGAGGCGGGACGTCGAGCCGCCGTCGCCGCCGTCGCCGCCCGATCGCCGCGCTTCCTCGACGCCTGGGCGGCGCTCGGTGATCTCGGACGCGACACGATCGAGCGTTATGCCGCTACCGGGTCGGCTACCACCGGGGTCTCGATGCGCTCCGGGCGAACGGTTGGCGGGGGAGCGGCTACGTGCGCTGGGCCGAGCCGACGAACCGGGGTTTCCTCCGGGCGCTGCGCGGTCTGGGGGACATGGCAGCAGCGATCGGTGAGCACGACGAAGCCGAGCGGTGTCAGCTCTTCCTGCTGCAGCTCGACCCGTCGGGCATCCCCGACGGCTGAGCCTCGGGCATTTGGGCATCGTGCGTCTGGCGGGGGCCGTGTTGAGCGGCGGGGCGAGCTCACGGATGGGGCGCGACAAGGCGTTGGTCGTGGTCGACGGTGTCGCGATGGGGGCGCGGATGGTCGACACCCTCCGTCGTCGCCGGATGTGATCCGGTCGTGTTCATCGGCGGTGAACCGGGTTTGCTCCACCAGCTCGGAGCTGCGGTCGTCGCCGACATGGCTCCAGGCGAGGGGCCCGCTCGGTGGGGTCGTCACGGCGCTCGACCGCTTCGCCCTCACCGCCGATCACGTGGTCGTCGTGTCGTGCGACATGCCGTTTCTCACCGCCGCCGACCTCGACCCCTCGTCGCTCGTGCCGAGGTCGCGGATGTCGACGTCGTCGTCGGGCGATCGAGCCGACCGCAACCACTGTGCGCGGTGTGGTCGACCGGAACGGCCGGCCGCGTGCGAGCGGCGTTCGAACGCGGGACACGTTCGATCCTCGGCGTGCTCGACGAACTCGACACCGAGGATGTTCGGGTGTCGATGCAGGCGGTCCGCAACATCAACACGCTGGACGACCTCGATCAGTAGCCTGACGCGGTGTCCTATGGAGAGATCACCGTCGACGAACTCGCTGCGCTCGGTCCCGAGGTCGCGCATCGTCGACGTCCGCGAGCACGACGAGTGGTCCGCCGGCCACATTCCGTGGGCGGTGCACGTCCCGCTGGCCACCGTGCCCGACCGGCTCGCCTCCTTCGACGGAACACCGACGTACGTCATCTGCAAGTGGGTGGACGCAGCGCTCGCGCCTGTGAGTTCGCTGCCGACCGCGAGTCTCGACGTGGTCAACGTGGTCGGCGGAATGCTCGCCTGGGAACGGGCCGGTTTCGACGTCGTCCGGAAGCGACGACGGCCGATGGGGGCTGACGTGGGCGCCGACCCGTTCGCATCCGGCCGCGCATGAGTTCGAACCCGCAGCCGAGCGGATCGCCTACCGTTGGATCGACCGCCAGGACGAACTCGAACAGTTGGTCGACACGCTGCTCGCGTGTCCCCGCTATGCCCTCGACACCGAGTTCCACCGCGAGCGCACCTACTTCCCGAAGCTGGCGCTGATCCAGGTCGCCTGGCACGACGCGTCGTTCGGCCAGCAGGTGGCACTCATCGATCCGTTGGCGGTCGACGTGCGTGTCGTTCGCGCCGCTCTTCACGTCGGACGTCGCTCTGCGTGATCCACGCCGCCCAGCAGGATCTCGACGTGCTGACCCATGCGGCCGGAGCGATTCCGGCGCGGATGTTCGACACGCAGATCGCCGCCGGCTTCGTCGGCTACGGCACGCCGTCGTTGGTGTCGCTGCTCCAGGGCGAGATCGGCGTGTCGCCGCCGAAGGGCGACCGGCTCACCGACTGGCTCCGCCGACCGCTGTCCGACGACCAGATGCAGTACGCGGCCGTCGACGTCGAGTACCTCCTCGAGGTGCACGACCGGCTGGCGGCCAAGCTCGCCGCGTCGCGGCCGGACCGACTGGGTCGACGAAGCGTGCGAGGAGCTCCGCACGAAGCCGGTGAGCGGGGCCGCCCCCGACGAGGCGTGGCTCCGGCTGAAGGACTCCCGCACGTTGCGGCCCGAGTGCTCGCGGGGTCGCCCGAGCGGTGGCCGCGTGGCGGGAACGGCGGGCGATGCGCGTCGACATCCCGGTGCGTCAGGTGTTGCCCGACCTCGCCATGCTCGGGATCGCCCAACGCGCTCCGTCGCACGCTGCGCGAGCTGAGCCAGTCCCGGGGTGTCGACGATCGGCACGCCAAGGGTGCCATCGCCGAGGAGATCCTCGCGGCGGTGCGCGAGGGCAAGGAGGCGCCTCCGCCTTCCGTGCCGGCGACGGCCGACGATCTCGAACGCACCCTGCGCCCGGCGGTCGCGCTGATCTCGGCGTGGGTCAGCCAACTCGCCCGCGATGAACGATCGACACGGCGCTGCTCGCCACCCGCGCCGACCTCGTGGCGTTCCTGCGCGGTGACGACGATGCCCGCCTCGGTACCGGCTGGCGGGCGGAGCTGCTGGGCGACGGCATTCGACGGCTGGTCGCCGGCGAGGCCGGACTCACGTTCGACGGCCAGGGCCGCCTCCGCCTCATCCCCGTCGCGCCTGAGGACGATCCCGTGTGGCGGCATGCCCGGGCGATCTGGCGATGTAGGCCCCTCCGAACGTCGTTTGCGTCGGAAAATCGGGCAACCGGCCGACAGAAATCCCGACGCAAACGAGATTTGGGGGCTCGGCGCCGTGCGGGCATCGGCTGGTCCGGGCATCCGTGTAATCCTGGGGTGGACCGGTACAATTCTTCCTCAATGTCAGATTTCTAGTGTGGGAGCCCTGTCGTGAAGAAGGGTCGTCATCGCCGTTTCGAAGAGGCGAGAAAACTGAAGCAGTCGGGTCCTGGGGCGTTCGATCTCGGGTTCGGTGACCGCTCGGTGCCAGTGGAGTCCGAGGATGACGAGTACGCCGCGCTCGCGGAGAAGTACGGCGTCACCTTCGACGACGACGACGAGTCCCCCGACGACTGATCCCGCCGATCGCGACGCCTGATCACGATGCGACGCCGCACCGGGTGGGGCAATGGCACCCAGCCCGGTCGTTCCAGCAACTCGACCATCTGGTCGTACACGCGCGCCCCGACGAGTTCGATGATGTCGTCCTTGGCGCTGACGTAGAGCGGTTCGGCCCCGACGAACGCGTCCGCGGTGTCGGTGCACCACCAGCCGAAGTCTGCTCCGCCCTCGCCCCAGTCGCGCCGCTTCCACTCGCGGAGCCGTGACGTGAGATGGCCGGACTCGTCGGTCGAATGTTCGAGCCGGATCGGCACCTGCCAGCACACCGACGGCTTCCAGTCGAGTGGTCGCTCGCCGGCCTCGAGCGCGGCGATGTGCAGGGCGCAGCCGGCGCCGCCCTCGAATCCGGGTCGGTTGAGGAAGATGCAGGCCTCGACGCCGTCGTGCTCGACGAGCCGGGTGAGCGTCGTCGGATTGCCGTCACCGTCGGGATCGCCCGGCTGCAGGTATCGCCCTTCTTCCGGCTGCGCGCCTGGCGTGGAACTGCATGTGGCGTGGTTCGAGACGGGCCACGTGCTCGGTCGAGGTTCTTCCGTGTCGTCGTCGTCCACGAGGTGGGCGCCGAAGCTGCAGCACCCGAGGCCGAGCTCCGGCGCCGGCTCGTCGAGGATCCCCTGGCAGCCGCACCCGAAGATGCACGTGTAGTTCGAGCGCAGGTAGGTGGCGTCGAACACCCAGGTGCGCTGCTCGTCGACCTCGTCGAAGCTGATCCACTCGTGGATGTCGGGAGGAGTCGCCACCGCGGGCGAACCTAGTGGGCTGGCGCGCGCGATCGCGCGAGGTGTTCGTGGACCGAGCGGATCGCGCTCGAGCCCTCGCCGACCGCCGCGGCGACGCGCTTCATCGAGCCGTGGCGGACGTCGCCGATGGCGAACACGCCCGGCTGCGACGTCTCGAACGGGCAGCAGTTCGACGCCGGTGCAGGCGAGCGTGGTGACGTCGCGATCGGTCACGACGAAGCCGTGGTCGTCGAGTTCGACCACCGCCGCGTCAGCCAGTCCGTGAACGGCGCGGCGCCGATGAAGGAGAACATCCCGGAGCACGGCACGTGCCGGCGGGTCGTGTCCGCGGTACTGCCGCCGGCGCGACCGTTCGACTCGATCGTGATGCCGGTCAGCGACCGCTCACCGTGCAGTTCGACGACCTGCGTGCGCGACAGCACGGTGATGTTCGGCGCGGCATCGATCCGGTCGATCAGGTAGTTCGACATCGAGGCGGCGAGGTCGTCGCCGCGGATCACGATCGAGACGTTGCAGCCGCCCTGGGCCAGGTAGATCGCCGCCTGCCCGGCCGAGTTTCCCCCGCCGACCACGGTGACGGGCTGTCCGGCGCAGACCCGCGCCTCGAGATCGGTGGCCGCGTAGTACACGCCGGCACCCTCGAACTCGTCGAGACGGTCGAGCGGCAGCTGCCGGTACTGGACGCCGGTGGCGATCACCACGGCCCGGCACGGGATGTCCGTGCCGTCGCCGAGTGTGACCGCGAAGCCGTCGCCGGTCAGCTGGAGCCCGACGACGGTGCACGGTGCGTTGATCGTCGCCCCGAGTCGCGTGGCCTGCAGCGCTCCCTGCTCGACGAGTTCGCCGCCCGACACGCCGGCCGGAAAGCCGAAGAAGTTCTCGATACGCGAGCTCGTTCCCGCCTGGCCGCCCGATCCGACGCCGTCGAGGACGAGGGTGTCGAGGCCCTCGGAGGCGCCGTAGACCGCCGCGGCGAGACCGCCCGGGCCGGCGCCGACGACCACCACGTCGTAGACCCTGCCGGCGACCGCCCGATACGTGACGCCAAGGTGCTCGGCGAGGTCGCCGACGGTGGGATTCCGCAGCACCGCCGTCGGCGTGATCACCACGGGCGTGTCCCGCGGCGGACGCTCGAGGCTCGTGAGCAGGACGTCGATGTCGTCGATGCCCGGGTCGTCGAGATCGATGAACGTGTGGGCGAGCCGGCGGCGCCGGGCGAACGAGCGCAACGCCAGCGCGGCGGCCGAATAGCGCGACCCGATGATGCGGATCGCCGTGTCGTCGGCACCGCCGCGCAGCACCTCGCGCCGTGCCACGAAGGCCGCGAAGAGAATGTCGGACAGGTCGGTCTCGGCGGCCATGAGGCGGCGGAGCGCCGAGCGGGTCGATCCGGATCACCGCCGAGTCGCGGTCGGCGCGAGCGGCCAGCGTCGTGCGTTCGCCGGTGAGGATGCTCAGTTCGCCGAGGAACCGTCCCGTCCCGTGCGTGGTGACGACCCGTTCGGCGCCGTCCGCCGCTCGAGTCGTGGGCGCAGGATCGAGAAGCTGCCGTCGACGATCACCACGAGGTCGTACGACAGCTGGCCCTCGACGAAGGCGAACTCGCCGGCCGCGATGGTCGATTCGCTGCCGTAGCGCCGGGCGATGTCGATCATCTCGTCGGACAGCGTCGGGAAGGCCTGGTCGTTGCTCACTGGTATCGCTCGGTCGCGGTCAGCGGTGGGCGGGGCTCGGCACGTCGGTGTCGAGCTCGAAGGCGATCTCGTCGACGTAACACCACAGCCATTCCTCGCCGGGCTCGAAGCTCTGGACGATCGGGTGCGAAGTCGATCGGAAGTGGGCCGTGGCGTGGCGGTTCGGTGAGCTGTCGCAGCATCCGACGTGCCCGCACGACGTGCACCGCCGGAGGTGCAGCCAGTGCGATCCCATGGCGAGGCAATCCTCGCACCCGTCGCTGTTGGCGCCGTCGACGGTGACCGTGTCGAGATGGGTGCAGCCGTCGCTCATCGCCGCGACGATACGACGTCGTCGCGGCGGGCGCCCGCGCGCCAGGGGTCGGGTGCCGGCGCGTGCGTGCCAGATGGCGTGACGGTGGAACGCCCGCTGAACGGGCGGAACGCCGTCGGTAGGCTCGATCGGGATATGACGAGCACGGATTCGCCGACCAACCCAACACTCGGCACGATGAAGTCGATGAGCGCGGACGAACTCCGCGATTCGTTCCGCGACTTCTTCGCGGCGAAGGGGCACACGCCCGTGCCGTCGGCGAGTCTGATCCCGCACGATCCGACCGTGCTGTTCAACGTCGCCGGCATGGTGCCGTTCAAGTCGTACTTCGTCGGCGACGAGCAGCCGCCGTACAAGCGGGCCGTCAGCTCGCAGAAGTGCGCCCGCGCCGGTGGCAAGCACAACGACCTCGACGACGTCGGCCGCACCAAGCGCCACCTCGTGTTCTTCGAGATGCTCGGCAACTTCAGCTTCGGTGACTACTTCAAGGAGTCGGCGATCCCGTGGAGCTGGGACCTCGTCACCGGCGACCCGTCGAGCGGCGGCTGGGGCTTCGACGGCGACCGCATCTGGGTGACCGTCCACGAGTCCGACGACGAGGCCGAGGCGATCTGGCACGAGATCGTCGGCGTGCCGATGGAACGCATCCAGCGGCTCGGCGACAAGGACAACTACTGGCAGATGGGCGACACCGGCCCGTGCGGGCCGTGCAGCGAGCTGCACATCGACCGCGGCCCGGCGTTCGGCCCCGACGGCGGCCCGCTCGGCGATCCGGCCGGCGACCGCTTCATGGAGTTCTGGAACCTCGTGTTCATGCAGTTCGACCAGGCGGCCGACGGCACGCGCACGCCGCTGCCGAAGCCGTCGATCGACACCGGTGCCGGCCTCGAACGCATCCTCGCCCTCGTGCAGGGCGTCGACTCGGTGTGGGAGACCGATCTGATGCAGCCGCTCATCGACGAGGCGTGCTCGATCACGGGCAAGTCCTACATCGTCGGCGACTACGACGACCGCGACAGCTTCGCCATGCGCGTCCTCGCCGAGCATGCCCGCTCGTCGGCGATGCTCGTCAACGACGGCGTGTTCCCGTCGAACGAGGCCCGCGGCTACGTGCTGCGGCGCATCATCCGTCGCGCCGTGCGCTACGCCTACCTGCTCGGCACCGAGAAGCTGGTGATGCCGCGCCTCGTCGAGGTGGCCACCGACGTGATGGGCAACGCCTATCCCGACGTGGTCAAGAACCGCGACTTCATCGTCAACGTCATCGGCAAGGAGGAGGAGCGGTTCCGCCAGACGCTGAAGAACGGGCTGTCGATCCTCGACGGCGAACTCGAAAGCGGTACCGACGGCGCGTCGCTGTCCGGTTCGACCGCGTTCCTGCTGCACGACACGTACGGATTCCCGCTCGAACTCACCCAGGAGATCGCCGGCGAGCGCGGCGTCGCGGTCGACCAGGCCGGGTTCGACGCCGACATGACCGCGCAGCGGACCGGGCCAAGGCCGCCCACAAGGGTGCCGCCGACGCCTCGACGCTCGACGTGTACCGCGACGTGATGGAGCAGTTCGGCACCACCGAGTTCGTCGGCTACTCGGCGAACACCGCCGAGAGCCGCGTCCTGGCCGTGGTCGACGCCCCGGACGGATCGGGCAACGTCGAGATCTTCCTCGAGCGCACACCGTTCTACGCCGAGTCGGGCGGTCAGATCGGCGACACGGGCACGCATCATCGACCGAGACGGGGCGGGCCGAGGTGCTCGACACGACGTACGCCCTGCCCAACCTGCGACGCCACGTCGCCCGCGTCACCGAGGGCACGATCACGACCGGCCAGATCGCCACGGCGTCGATCGACGTCGCCCGCCGCGATGCGATCCGGCGCAACCACACCGGCACCCACCTGTTGCACCACGCGCTCCGTGAGGTGTTGGGCGAGCACGTCAAGCAGGCCGGCTCGATGGTCGGCCCCGACCGTCTGCGGTTCGACTTCTCGCACTACGAGGCCGTCAGCGCCGACCAGATCGCCGAGATCGAGCGGCTGGCGAACGCCGAGACGCTGCGCAACACGCCGACGCGGATCTTCGAGACGACCAAGGACGAGGCCGAGGCGCTCGGCGCGATCGCCTTCTTCGGCGACAAGTACGGCGACATCGTGCGCGTGCTCGAGGCCGGCTCGTCGATCGAGCTGTGCGGCGGCACCCACGTCAGGGCCACCGGCGACATCGGCACGATCAAGATCGTCAGCGAGTCGTCGATCGGCTCGAACCTGCGCCGCATCGAGGCGGTCACCGGTGAGGCCAGCGTGGCCCTGCTCCAGCGCGACGAGGCCCTGATCGCCGACGCGGCCCGGCTCGTCGGCGCCCCGGCCGACGACCTGCTCGACGGTGTGCAGCGGCGCCTCGACGAGATCAGGTCGCTCAACGACGAGATCAAGTCGCTGCGCGGGCAGCTCGCCGTCGGGCGAGCCTCGGAACTCGCGGCCATCGCCAACGACGGCGTCGTCGTCACCCAGGTCGACGGCCTCACGCCGGGCGACCTGCGCGAGCTCGCCATCGCCGTGCGTCAGCAGCCCGGCATGCGCGTCGTCGTGCTCGTCGGCGAGACCACCACCGGCGGCGTCGCACTCGTCGCCGCGGTCGCGCCCGGCAGCGAGCCACCCGCCTCGGCGCTGATCCAGGACGCCGCCCGCGCCGTCGGCGGCGGTGGCGGCGGCAAGGGTGACATCGCCACGGCCGGCGGCAAGGATCCGAGCGGGATCCCCGAGGCGCTGCGGCTCGCTGCCATCGCCGCCGCCGACTCTTCGTGAGCCATCGACGCACGCGGGAGCCACGCGCCGGGGGTCGGGTCCGGCCGCGCGCCGGGTGTGCGGGCGCTCGGCGTCGACCTCGGCTCGAAGCGCATCGGTATCGCGGTGAGCGACATGTCGGGCACGATCGCGTCGCCGCTCACCACGGTGCACCGCTCGAAGTCGAAGCGACACGACCACACCGAGATCGCCCGGCTCGTGCGTGACGAGGAGGCCGTGGTGGTGGTCGTCGGGCTGCCGTTGTCGCTCGACGGCACGCACGGGCCCGGCGGCGAAGGCTGCCTCGACCGAGGCCGGTCACCTCGCTAGCGTGGTCGGCGTGCCGGTGGAGATGTACGACGAGCGGTTCACCACCGTGACCGCCGAACGCGGCATGCTCGAGGCCGGCCTCGACGCCCCCGCCCGCCGCAAGGTGGTCGACAAGGTCGCCGCCGCCGTGATGCTGCAGGCGTGGCTCGACCATCGTCGCGGGACCTGGCGCCGCTCAGGCCGGGTGCATGGCCTGAGCCGAGCGGAACCACGTGAAGCAGTCGCTCGATCCGCTGCTCCCCGAGGCGCAGGTCGATCCGGACGCGCGTCCGGCGCTCGACTGGCCGACCGACCCGTGGGACGCCACCGATCAGACGGGCACGGTCGAGCGCCTCCGCCGGCAGACGCGTCCGATCAAGTGGATCGTCTACACGGCGATGGTGCTCGGCATCGTCATGGTCATGATCGCCGGTGCCGTCGGCTGGTGGTACCTCGGCAAGATGAACCCGGCCGGCGTCGCCGGCGACGTCCAGAGCTTCACCGTCGCCGAGACCGACGATGTCGACTCGATCGCCGAGCGTCTCTACGAGCAGGGGCTGATCAGCGACGTCGGCGTGTTCGAGTGGTACGTCGACCGCAATGGCGGCCTCGAGATCACCCCCGGCTACTACGAGATCCGCCCCAACGACCACATGGGCAACGTGCTCGGGCGCCTGCGGACACCGCCGGGCCAGACGTACACCAAGGTCACGTTCCCCGAGGGTTTCACGGTCGCCAAGATGGCCGAACGGCTCGATGCGACCGTCGACCGATTGACGGCCACCGACTTCCTCGACGCAGCGGGCGACACGACGATCCGGTCGTCGTTCCAGCCGCCCGAGGTGACGTCGCTCGAAGGGATGCTGTTCCCCGACACGTACCAGGTGTCGAACGCCGAGAGCGAAGGTCAGGTCATCGAGCGGATGATCGCCCTGATGGAGCGGGTCGGCGAACAGGAGGACATCGTCAACGGCTCCGCCGCCGTCGGGACGGACGCCGTACGAGATCCTGATCATCGCGTCGATGATCGAACGTGAGGCCAGGCGTCGAAGGTGACCGCGCCAAGATCGCCCGCGTCATCTACAACCGGCTCTTCTTCCAGATGCCGCTGGCCATCGACGCCGCGGTCTACTACGGCGCGACCCAGGCCGGGCTCGACCCGAACCTGCCGTTCTCCGAACTCCGACAGATCCCAGGCCCGTACAACACGTACCGAGAACGTCGGCCTGCCGCCGACGCCGATCGCCAATCCCGGCCGGGCGTCGATCCAGGCCGCCCTGCACCCGGCGCCGAACCCGTCGATGGGCGACCCGATCTGCGTCGATCTTCCCGATCCGAGCAGGTGCTTCTACCTGTACTACGTGCTCGGCAACGAAGACGGCAGCCACGTGTTCGCCTCCACGCCCGACCAGCACGACGCCAACGTCGATCGCCGCTGGCGAGGCCGGGCTCCTGTGAGCGGGTCGTGACGCACGGCGGGCTCGCCGTGCTGATCGGTTCGCCCGTCGCCCACAGCCTGTCGCCGGTCATCCATCGGGCCGCGTTCGCCGCGGCCGGGGTCGACTGGTCGTACGCCGCGCTCGACGTGGCCGACGGGCCGTGGCGGCGAGGCGGTCGAGGCGATGCGCGTGCTCGGCATCGCCGGGATGTCGGTCACCATGCCGCACAAGACCGACGTCGCCGACGCCGTCGACCGGCTGGATCCGGCGGCGCGGTCGCTGCGGTCGGTCAACACCGTGAGCTGGGACGGCGACGAGCTCGTCGGCTCGAGCACCGACGGTGCCGGGTTCGTCGCCTCGCTCGCCGAGGTCGGCATCGACGTCGACGGCGGCGCGGGTCGCCGTGATCGGCGCCGGCGGCGCGGCCCGATCGGTGATCGACGCGCTCGGCCGCGCCGGCACGAGCGACATCACCGTGCTCAACCGATCTCCGGACAGACGCCGAACGCGCCGCCCAGCTGGCCACCGCCGCGTCGGTCGGCATCGTCAGCGACGTCACCCGCGCCGACATCGTCGTCAACGCGACGAGCGTCGGGATGGGGGTCGGTGCCCGCCGGCGCCGGCGTCGACGACCTGCCGTGCGATCCGGCACTGCTGCATCCCGAGCAGGTCGTCGTCGATCTCGTGTACCACCCGTTGCGCACCGCCTGGCTCGCCGCCGCCGACGCGGTCGGGTGCCCGCACCGTCGACGGTCTCGGCATGTTGATCCATCAGGCCGCGCTGCAGCAGCAGCGCTGGCTCGGCACGCTCCCGGACGTGGCCGTGATGCGCGCCGCCGCCGAATCCGCCCTGCTCGCCCGCTGAAACCTCGTCGCGGTGAGCGAACGGACCGAGGGGTGGACCTTTGGCTCACCGCTACGGGTGGTCGGGCAACTGGCGGCGGGGTGAGCAGGGGCGACGGGTAGCCTCGACCCGATGCTTCGTTACCTGACCGCCGGCGAATCACACGGTCAGGCGCTGGTCGTGGTGATCGAGGGGCTCCCCGCCGGGCTCGACGTCACCGTCGAGGACATCCAGGCCGAGATGGCCCGGCGACGCCTCGGATACGGCCGCGGCCCGCGGCAGCGCTTCGAGCAGGACGAGCTGACCCTGATCGGCGGCGTGCGTCACGGCCGCACGCTCGGCTCACCGATCGCCATCGAGATCAAGAACAGCGAATGGTTCCGCAGCGACAAGTGGCACGAGGAGATGAGCCCGGCGCCCGGTGCCACCAAGGATCCGCTCACCCAGGTCCGGCCCGGTCACGCCGACCTCGCCGGCATGCAGAAGTACGGGTTCACCGATGCCCGTGACGTGCTCGAACGGGCGAGCGCCCGGGAAACCGCGGCCCGGGTCGCCGCCGGTGCGGTGGCCAAGCTGCTGCTCAAGACGCTCGACATCGACATCATCTCCCA
The DNA here is from genome assembly GCA_963801795.1 of Ilumatobacteraceae bacterium. Classification (GTDB taxonomy): domain Bacteria; phylum Actinomycetota; class Acidimicrobiia; order Acidimicrobiales; family Ilumatobacteraceae; genus Sva-07. The sequence goes on along the minus strand of CAWDFZ010000005.1, from coordinate 680,343 downwards.
CGTCATCCAGATGGGCGCCGCCACCGTTCCCGCCGACGCGCCGCGCGCCCGACGCCGGAGCAGCTCGACCGGGTCGACGAGAACCAGGTGCGCTGTTTCGACCTCGATGCCAGCGAGGCGATGATCGCCGAGATCAAGGCCGCCTCGAAGGACGGCGACTCGCTCGGCGGCGTCGTCGAGGTGCTCGGGTTCGGCATCCCGGTCGGCCTCGGCAGCCACGTGCACTGGGACCGCAAGCTCGACGCGCTCCTGGCCCAGGCCGTCATGAGCATCCAGGCCGTGAAGGGTGTCGAGATCGGCGACGGGTTCGAGGTCGCCGGGCGACGGGGGAGTGTGGCGCACGACCCGATCCGGTGGGACGCCGACGCCAAGGAGTACCGCCGTGGCAGCACGCTCGCCGGTGGCACCGAGGGCGGCATCTCGACCGGTGAGCTGCTCGTCGTTCGGGCGGCGATGAAGCCGCTGGCGACGCTCAACAAGCCGACGCTGGAAACGGTCGACACCGCGACCAAGGAGCCGGCCGTCTCGTTCAAGGAGCGCACCGACGTCACCGCGGTTCCGGCGATGGGCGTGGTCGCCGAGACGATGGTCGCACTCGTCGTGGCGGCCGAGGCGCAACGCAAGTTCGGCGGCGACTCGGTCGACGAGTTCGTGCGCAACGCCGACGCGTTCCGCGCCACGCTGCCGTGACCGCGACCGGTGGCGGAGGTGCTCCGATGCCGCGCGTGACCGTTCCCCTCGATCCGCCGTACGACGTCGTCGTCGGCCGCGAGCGCGATCGGCGAATTGCGCTCGCTGGTGCCCGCCTCGGCGCGCCGCGCCGCCGTGGTGACCCAACCGGGCATCGGGATCCAGCCGCGATCTGGCCGATCTCGACGTCGAGGTGTACGAGATCGGGACGACCGAACAGTCGAAGTCGTTGGCCACGATCGAGACGCTGACCCGCGGGTTCGCCCGCCAGGGTCTCACCCGCCACGACGTCGTGATCGGCGTCGGCGGAGGTCTCGTCACCGACGTGGCCGGGTTCGCCGCCGCCAGCTGGCATCGCGGCACGCCGGTGGTGCACGTCGCCGACCACGCTGCTCGGGATGATCGATGCGGCCATCGGCGGCAAGACCGCCGTCAACCTGCCCGGAGGGCAAGAACCTCGTCGGCGCGTTCTGGCAACCGTCCGGGGTGATCTGCGACCTCGACGCGCTCGACACGCTGCCGGCCCGCGAGATGCGCTGCGGGCTCGGCGAGATGGCCAAGTACCACTTCCTGACCGGTGACGACCTGCTCGCCTGGACCTCGCCGATCGGATCGCCCGCTGCATCGAGATCAAGGCCGAGGTCGTGGCGTCCGACGAGCGCGAAGGCGGCCGGCGGGCGCTGCTCAACTACGGCCACACGCTGGCCCACGCCCTCGAGATCGCCACCGACCACGACCTCGCGCACGGTGAGGCGGTGGCGGTCGGGTTGATCTTCGCCGCCGAACTGGCGCGCGAACTCGGCCGCATCGATCAGGCCCGCGTCGACGAGCACCGCCGGGTCGTGGCGGGCGAGTACGACCTGATGATCGCCCCACCGGCCGGGCTCGACGCCGACGAACTCCTGGCGTTGATGAGCCGCGACAAGAAGGCGCTCGACGGGTTGACGTTCGTGCTCGACGGTCCCGTCGGCGTCGAGGTCGTGAACGACGTCGACGCCGGCGTCGTCCGCAGGTGCTCGAACGGACCCTTCTCGAACGGTACGGGACATGACCGTCGGACCTGCCTTCGACCGCGCCGCCCTGCCGCCGATCGAGCACGGCTCGCGGGTCGATGCCGTGCGTGCCTCGCTCGCCGAGTCGGGCGCCGACGCGTTCGTCTACACCGACCTGATCGACGTCCGCTGGCTGACCGGGTTCAGCGGATCGAACGGTTGGGTCGTCGTCACGGCCGACGACCTGATCCTCGGCACCGACGGTCGCTACGGCGACCGGGCGCTGCGCCGAGACCGCGGCGAGCGGCGCCCGGTGATCGCCGAGACGTCAGCGGGTCCGGCTCGCACGAGCGGCTCGTCGGACGCGGTGCGATCGGCGGCGTCGGGTCGGCCTCGACCCCACCGCGACCACCTCGGTCGGAGTGGACACGGCTCGCCACCGACATCGCCGTCGTGCCGGTCGCGTCGGCGTCAAGGAGCATCGGCTGGTCAAGGACGACGCCGAGATCGCCCGGATCGCGGCCGCGGCCGCGGCCGCCGATGCCGCGCTCGCCGAGGTCGAGCCGATGCTCTTCGCGACGGTCGACTCGCCGGTCACCGAGGCCGACATCCGCAACGAACTCGAGTACCGGATGCGCCTGCTCGGCGCTGACGACCGCAGCTACGAGACCATCGTGGCGGCGGGGCCCGAGCACGGCGCCCGACCGCACCACGAACCGAGCCGACCGCCGGATCGTCGAGGGCGACACCGTGATCATCGACGTCGGCGCGCTCGTCGACGGCTACCACTCCGACATGACCCGGTCGTACGTGATCGGCGAGCCGACCGCCGCAGCAGCGCGAGCTCTACGACGCTCGTGTCGCGGTCGCAGCACGCCGGGATCGACGCGGTCGCGGGCGGCACCGCGGCCCGCGAGGTCGATCGGGCCAGCCGCGACGTGTTCGCCGAGGCCGGCTACGGCGACTGGTACCTGCACGGCACCGGTCACGGCGTCGGCCTCGAGATCCACGAACGCCCGTTCCATTCGCTGGTCTCCGACGATCCGATCGCCGCCGGCAACGTGGTGACCGTCGAGCCTGGCCTCTATCGTGTCGGTTTCGGTGGATTCCGGATCGAGGACCTCCTCGTCGTCACCGAGCAGGGTTCGCGCCGCTGACGCACACGCCCGAGCGACCATTCGACTGATCACTCAGTCCGTCGCAAACGGGAAGCACCCATGCCACAGATCTCCGTCAACGACTTGAAGAACGGGATCACCCTCGAACTCGACAACGGCCTGTTCCAGGTCGTCGAGTTCCAGCACGTCAAGCCCGGCAAGGGCGGCGCATTCGTGCGCACGAAGATCCGCAACGTCCGCAACGGCGCGGTGATCGACAAGACGTTCAACGCCGGCATCAAGGTCGAGCAGGCGATCGTCGACCGCCAGGACATGCAGTTCCTGTACAAGGACGGCGACGACTACGTGTTCATGAACACGAGGACCTACGACCAGATGAACGTGCCCCAGGCGGCGCTCGGCGATGCCGCCGACTACCTCACCGAGCAGATGATCGCCCAGATCGCGCATCTACCAGGGCGAGATCATCGGCGTCGAGATCGCCGCCTCGGTCGAGCTGACCATCGCCGAGACCGAACCGGGCGTGCAGGGCGACCGCGTGTCGGGTGCCCGCAAGCCGGCGACGCTCGAGACCGGCAAGGTCATCCAGGTGCCGCTGTTCGTCGAGAACGGGCGACAAGGTCAAGGTCGACACCCGCACCGGCGACTACATCACCCGCGTCTGATCGCCGCGATCCGATGCCCTCGCTGCCGCGCCCCGACGAACGCTCCGACGCGCGCGAACGCGCCCTCTACCTGCTGTACGAGGCCGAACTCGAAGGGGATCGCGCCGGCCGACGCGCTCGCCCTGCAGGTCCTCGAACCCGACGCCCTCACCGACGCGAGCTGGTGGCCGGCGTCGGCGAACACCGTCGAGCGGCTCGACGCGGCGATCGCCGGCCGGGCCAAGGGCTGGACGCTGGAGCGCATGCCGGTGATCGACCTCAACGTGCTGCGGATCGCGCTCGTTCGAGCTGGCCGAACGGCCCGACGTGCCGGTGGCCGTCGTGCTCGACGAGGCGGTCGAACTGGCCAAGCGGTTCTCCACCGACGACAGCGGTCGCTTCGTGAACGGTGTGCTGTCGGCCCTGGCCGGCGACCTGCGAACATAGATCCGCGATGTCCGAGTCGACCGTCGAGAATGTCCGCCGGGGACAGGCCCCGGCGGACATTCTCGACGAATCGACCCGACGACGCGCTCGTCGAGGCCGACGTACTCGTGGCGGCGTCCGAGCGTTCCGCTGCTGATCGTCCTCGGTGCCGTCGCGATCTACACGTGGTACTTCACGAAGCGCTCGCTCGACATCCACCACGCGCTCGGGCACGTCGAGCTACGACTCGGCGCTCTACGACCAGGGGATGTGGCTGCTGTCGAGGTTCCAGGCGCCGTTCAGCACGCTGATGGGCCGCAACATGTTCGGCGACCACACGTCGTTCATCCTGTTCTTCCTCGTTCCGTTCTACTGGGTGTTCCCGGGCGCGTGGATCATGTTCTTCGCCCAGTCGCTGGCGATCGGCGCCGGCGCGATCCCGGTGTTCCTCTACGGGCGCCGGCGGCTCGGGTCGGAGTGGTTCGCGATCGTCGGCGCCGGCGACGTACCTGCTCCACCCGGCGGTCAGCTGGACCAACCTCGAGAACTTCCACCCCGACGCGTTCCTCGGCGTGTTCGTCGGGTTCGCGATCTACGCCGCGCTCGAATCGAAGTGGCGCCTGTACGTCGTGTTCGTCGTGCTGTCGCTGCTCGTGAAGGAGGACGCGTCGCTCGTGATCGTGCCGCTCGGGATCTGGGTGGCGATCAAGCGCGACCGGCGCATCGGCGTGCTGACCATCGTCGGCAGCGTCGCCTTCATGATCACCGCGATGTACCTCGTGATGCGCAACCTCATCGGGGTGCCGACCCGCAACGGGTGGCGGATCCCGTTCGGCGGTCCGCGCGGGGTGATCGACACGGCGGTGACCAACCCGACGCAGCTGTCGAGTACCTGTCGAGCGAGGAGCGGCCCTGGTACATCTGGCAGATGACGGCGCCGTTCGCCTGGCTGTTCCTGCGGCTGCCGAGCGTCGCCGCGATCAGTGCGCTCGTGCTGTTCACCAACATCCTCAGCACGTTCTGGTACCAGCACCAGATCGAGTACCACTACAGCCTGATCGCCGTGCCGGCGCTGTCGATCGGCACGGTGTACGCGATCGGCGCGATGCGCGAGCGCGTCGAGTGGTCGGGACAGGTCGTGCCGCTCCGGGCGGTGGCGGTGCTGGTGCTCGGCGTCGTCACGTTGATCACGGCCTACCTGTGGGCGCCGCTGCCGTGGGCGACTGCAGCGGCCGTTCGACGGTGACCCGAGCAGTCCCGACGCCGTCGCCGCCCGCGAGCTGATGGCCGAGATCCCCGCTGACGCCGTCGTGTCGGCCAACTATCGGATCACGCCGCACCTGGCGTATCGGGAGGAGATCTACCAGTTCCCGACGCCGTTCCGGGTCGTGCTGTACGGGCCCGACACGTCGATCGAGGGGTCACGCCTGGAGGACCGCGCCGACCGCGTCGAGTACGTGATGATCCCGACCGCGCAGGATGCCCAGCTGCAGGCCGACTGGGCCGCGATCGCCCCGGCGTTCGACCTCGTCGACTCCAACGACTACTGGCTCCTCTACCAACGCGACCCGGACGTCCCAGCTCCCGCCGCTCTGACCTGGCGCGCGCCGGACCCGACCCCTGGCGCCACGCCTCAGCGGGGGCCGCGGAGGAGGCGGCCGGGGAGCGCGCCGGTGAACTCGTCGTCGGTCGACGGTCTGCACGCCGTCGACGAACGTGGCGACGTAACCGCTCGCCTTCTGCACCAGTCGGCGGGCGCCGGCGGGCAGGTCGTGCACCATGCGGGGCGGGCCGAACGTCAGGCGCTCGTAGTCGATCACGTTCAGGTCGGCCCGCATGCCCGGGCGCCACGAGCCCGCGGTCGCCGAGCCCGTACAGCTCGGCGGTCTGGCGGGTCTGGCGGTGGACGACGTGTTCGAGCGGCAGCTTCGGCCCGCGGGTGCGGTCGCGGGTCCAGTGGGTCAGCATGAACGTCGGCGTGCCGCCGTCGCAGATCACGCCGCAATGGGCCCCGGCGTCGGCCAGCCCCATCCGGGTGCCGGGATGCAGGTGCGCCTCGTACGTGAAGTCGAGGTCGCCGTACGCGTAGTTGAAGAACGGCGTGAGGATCATGCCGTGCCCGTCGTGGGCGAGCAGCTGGTCGATGACCAGCTCCATCGGGTGCACGCCCGGTCCGCCGGGCGACCGCGCCGATCGACGTCGTCGGCGGTCGGGCTCGTAGTCGATGTCGCCGTCGGCCACCGCCCACCACTGATCGAGCTTGTCGAGCACGACCGTGCGGAACAGCCCGCCGTCGTCCGGCTCGGTCTCCAACGCGCCGCCGCAGGTCGGGCGAGCGCAGCGCGGCCACCTGCTCGGCGAGCGGCCGGTCGGCGACGACCGGAACGCCGGGTGGAAGGCGAGCGGGTTGAAGCTGCCCTCGAGGCACATCAGCAGGCCGACCAGGCGGCCGGCCACCTGGGCGACGATCGGGAGGCCGTCGGCGTGCGGCCTCGTCGAGCAGGCGCAGCACGTCGCGCCACAGGTCGGGCGCGCTGGTCGGGCTGGTTGAGGTTGACGCTCACCGTGCGGCCGGTCCGGCGGGCGAGCTCGCGTCATCCACGGCCACTCGCCGGTCGGCACGTCGAGCGTGGTCGGGCGCGAACTGGAACACGCCGTGCCCGGCGCGGCGCAGCGCGTCGGCGATCCCGTACAGCTCGTCGGCCGCCGCGTTCGTGCCCGGCACGAGCTCGCCGGACTTCGACCGGTGGATCGGTGTGCGCGACGGTCGAGAAGCCGAGCGCGCCGGCCCGCAGCGCCTCGTTCGACGATCGTCGGCCATCGCCTCGATGTCGGCGGCGGTGGCCGGTTCGTTGGCCGCGCCCCGCTCGCCCATCACGTAGGCCGCGCACGCGGGCCGTGGGCGATCTGCGTGCCGACGTCGATCGCGTACTGCCGTGCGTCGAGGGCGTCGAGGTACTCCGCGAACGACTCCCACTCCCACGTGATCCCCTCGGTCAGCGCGTGCCCGGGATGTCCTCGACGCCCTCCATCAGCTCGATCAGCCACTCGTGGCGGTCGGGGCCGCCGGGGCGAAGCCGACGCCGCAGTTGCCCATCACCACCGTGGTCACGCCGTGCCACGACGACGGGGTGAGGAACGGGTCCCACGAGGCCTGACCGTCGTAGTGCGTGTGGACGTCGACCCATCCCGGGGTGACGAGGAGGCCGTCGGCGTCGATCGTGGTCGATGCCGATCCGGCGCTCGATCGACCCGGCCTCGGCGACCTCGGTGATCGTCCCGTCATCGACGGCGATGTCGGCCTGACGGCCCGGCGCACCGGTGCCGTCGACCAGAAATCCCCCACGAATCACGAGATCGTGCATCCGCGTCACCGTAGTTCCTGCTACCTTGCCTCTCGACCGTGAAGCGGGTCCCGAGAGGCCCGCACGGAGAGGACGAACATGGCTGCTGGCCCCGAAACCAGCACGCCGCCGGGTGCCAAGCAGGTCTTGGGGCCCGACGACGTGCGACGCGCGATCACCCGGATGGCGCACGAGATCATCGAGCGCAACCACGGCACCGACCGTGTGGCGCTGATCGGCATCCAACTCGGTGGCGTGTGGCTCGCCGAAGCGCTCGGCGACGCGATCGCCCGGATCGACACCTCGTCGGTTCCCGTGCCCGTCGGCTCGGTCGACGCCAGCCTCTACCGCGACGACATCGGACTGCGCCCGGTCTCGCCGGGAGCGGTGAGCGACCTCCGCTTCGACGTGAACGGCATCACCGTCGTGCTCGTCGACGACGTGCTCTACACCGGCCGTACGGTCCGCGCCGCGCTCGACGCCATCGGCGACTACGGACGCCCGCAGGCCGTCCAACTGGCCGTCCTCGTCGACCGAGGTCACCGGGAACTGCCGATCCGGCCCGACTTCGTCGGCAAGAACCTGCCCACCAGCTCGACCGAGTCGGTGTCGGCGACCGTCGACGGCGTGGTGATCTCATGACGATCGCTGTCGCTCCTGACCGTCGAGGACCTCGGCCCCGCCGGCATCCAGCGCATCCTCGACCTCGCCGATCACATGGCCGAGGTCAACCGCCGGCCGAACCCGAAGGTGCCGGCGCTGCGCGGCAAGACCGTCTGCAACGTGTTCTTCGAGGACTCGACCCGCACCCGTCTCAGCTTCGAGACGGCGGCCAAGCGGCTGTCGGCCGACACGATGACGTTCGCCGTCGGCCAGTCGAGCGTCAACAAGGGCGAGAGCCTGCGCGACACGATCGAGACGATCGCCGCGATGGGCGTCGATGCGTTCGTCGTCCGTCACCGTTCGAGCGGCGCACCGCTGCTGGTCGACGGCTGGACGCACGGCCAGCGTGATCAACGCCGGCGACGGCTGGCACGCCCACCCCACCCAGGCGCTGCTCGACGCGTACACGATCCGCACCGCGCTCGAACCGCACCGGCGGGTTCGACGGGCTCCGCGTGGCCATCGTCGGCGACATCAAGCACAGCCGCGTGGCCCGGAGCACGGCCACCGCACTGACGATGCTCGGCGCCGACGTGACCCTCGTGGCCCCGCGCACGCTCCTCCCGCCGGTGATCGACCTGCCGTCGACCGAGGCGCTCGACGACCTGATCGGCGACATCGACGTGCTCTACCTCCTGCGCATGCAGCAGGAACGGATGGGGGAGGCGCTCGTGCCGAGCCTGCGCGAGTACACGATGCGCTTCGGCCTCACCGCCGATCGAGCGGCCCGGCTCGCACCGCACGCGCTCGTGATGCACCCGGGGCCGATGAACCGCGGCGTGGAGATCACGGTCGACCCGGCCGAACTGCCCGGCGCGGTGATCACCCAGCAGGTGACGAACGGGATCGCCGTGCGGATGGCGGTGCTGTTCGACCTCCTCGGCGGCGAACGGTCGTCGATGAGCGACCAGGAAGCAGTGAGCGCATGACCACCACCGCCAACCGTGGGATCCTGATCACCGGCGGACGGCTGCTCGACCAGACCGGTGAACGAGCGGGTGACGTGCGCGTCGTCGACGGCCGCATCGCCGAGGTCGGCGACGGGCCTCGCGGCGGCCGATGGCGACGAGGTGATCGACGCCTCGGGATGCGTCGTCAGCCCCGGATTCGTCGATCTGCACACGTCCACCTGCGCGAGCCCGGCAAGGAGGAGGCCGAGACGATCGAGACCGGCAGCCGCGCCGCCGCCCTCGGCGGCTTCACCGCCGTCGTGGCGATGCCGAACACCGATCCCGACGCAGGACTGCGTCGAAGTGGTCGACTTCGTCCGGCAGCAGGCCGCCCGGGCCGGACTGTGCGACGTGCTGCCCGCGGCCGCGATCACCGTCGGCCGGAACGGGACCCAACTCGCGCCGTTCGCCGAACTGGCCGCGATCGGCGTGCGGATCTTCACCGACGACGGCAACGGCGTGCAGGACCCGCTCCTCATGCGCCGGGCCTTCGAGTACGCCGGCGGGCTCGACATCACGCTCGCCCAGCACTGCGAGGTCGCCCGGCTGACCGAGGGGGCCGTGATGCACGAAGGGTGCGTGCTGCAGCCGGCTCGGCCTGCCGGGATGGCCATCGATGGCCGAGGAACTCATGGTGCACCGCGACATCGAACTGGTGCGACTCACCGGCGCCCGGGCGCACTTCCTGCACCTCTCGACCGCGGGCAGCGTCGAACTCGTCCGCCGGGCCAAGGCCGATGGCCTCCCGGTGACCGCGGAGGCGACACCGCACCACATCAGCCTCACCGACGAACTCCTCGCCGGCTACGACGCGACGTTCAAGGTCAACCCGCCGCTGCGCACCCGTGCCGACGTCGACGCCGTGCGGGCGGGGCTCGCCGACGGCACGATCGATGCGATCGCCACCGACCATGCGCCGCACGCCCGCGAGACGAAGGAGCAGCCGCTCGACCAGGCGCCTCCCGGGATGCTCGGCCTCGAGACGTCGCTCGGCGTGTCGATCGCCCACCTCGACATGCCGCTCGCCGACATCGTCGCCGCCCTGTCGTGGAAGCCGGCGGCGATCGCCGGTGTCGCCGACCGTCACGGTCGGCCGATCGAGGTCGGCGAGCCGGCGAACCTCACGGTGTTCGATCCGGACCTCGAGTGGGAGGTCGTGCCCGCCCGCCTGGCGAGCAAGAGCCGCAACACCCCGTTCGTCGGCACGCCGCTGCGCGGCCAGGTCCGCCACACGATCTTCGACGGCGACCGTCGTCGTGCGCGACGGAGTGGCCACCCGATGAGCGTCACGAATCGTCTCGCGCCGGAACCAGTGGTGGATTCACCCGTCACGAATCGTCTCGCGTCCGGGTCTGGCTCGGACCGATCCGTCACGAATCGTCTCACAGGATCGCATGACCATGCGGTAGATTGGATGAACATGCAGCCGTTGTCGCTCCGGAGGCCCGCTCGATGAGCCGTGAGACGATTCGGGACGGAGCCCTCGTGCTCGCCGACGGGAGCGTGTTCGAGGGCGAACTGATCGGCGCCGAGGCGGCGATCGCCACGGGCGAGGTCGTGTTCAACACCGTGATGAGCGGCTACCAGGAGGTGATCACCGACCCGAGCTACGCGGGCCAGATCATCACCTTCACCACCGCCCACCTCGGCAACTACGGCGTGAACCCGACCGACGACGAGTCCCGCGGCACGTTCTGCCGGGGCATCGTGATCCGCGAACTCGCCCGCCGGCACAGCAACCACCGTGCCGAGGGCGGCCTCGGTGCCATGCTCGCCACCAGGGGAGTGCCGGGCATCGCCGGCATCGACACCCGTCGCCTCACCCGGCATCATCCGCGACACCGGCGCCATCCCGGGCGCGTTCGGATCGGCGACCGAAGCCGAACTGCTCGACGCGGCGCGGCGCGAGCCCGGCACCGACGGCGTCGACCTCGTCAGCACGGTGACCACGCCCGAGCGCTACACGGTCGACGCGCGTCGACCCGGCCAGCCGCGCGGCGGATCGTCGCCATCGACTACGGGATGAAGCGCAACATCGGCCGCCATCTCGCCACGGCTCGGCACGGTCGAGGTGGTCCCGGCCGCGACGCTCCGCCGCCGACATCCTCGCCCTCGAGCCCGACGGCGTGTTCCTGAGCAACGGCCCGGGCGATCCCGGCGATGTGCGACGCCCCAGGTCGAGGCGATCACGGCGCTGCTCGGGCAGGTTCCGATCTTCGGGATCTGCCTCGGACACCAGCTGCTGGCGCGGGCGATCGGCGCCGACACGGTGAAGATGCCGTTCGGCCACCACGGGGGGAACCACCCGGTGCAGAACCTCGCCACCGGCCGGGTCGAGATCACGAGCCAGAACCACAACTTCGCCGTCGACGCCGGCTCGTTCGGCGATCGGGCCACGATGACCCACGTCAACCTGAACGACGGCGTGTGCGAGGGGCTGCGAGGTGACGGGGGAGTTGGCGTTCAGCGTGCAGCACCACCCCGAGGCGAACCCCGGCCCGCAGCGACGCGAACTACCTGTTCGACCAGTTCGCCGACATGATGACCCGCAACGGGGCCCGCTGATGCCCAGGCGCAACGACCTCCACTCGATCCTGATCATCGGTTCGGGCCCGATCGTGATCGGGCAGGCCTGCGAGTTCGACTACTCCGGCACCCAGGCGTGCCGGGTGTTGAAGGAGGAGGGCTACCGCGTCATCCTCGCCAACTCGAACCCGGCGACGATCATGACCGATCCCGACTTCGCCGATGCCACGTACATCGAGCCGCTCACCTGGGAGGTGCTGGCGGCGATCATCGAGCGCGAGCGGCCCGACGCCGTGCTGCCGACCCTCGGCGGCCAGACCGGCCTGAACATCGCCATGGAACTGTTCGAGCGCGGCCTGATCGGCGTGCCGGGCACGCCGGAGATGATCGGCGCCAACGCCGAGGCCATCGCCACGGCGGAGGACCGAGCGCTGTTCAAGGAGGCGATGATCGAGATCGGCCTCGAGGTGCCGAGGTCGGGCACCGCTCATTCGCTCGAGGAGGCCGAAGCCATCGTCGAGCGGCATCGGACTGCCGGTGATCATCCGCCCCGCCTACATCCTCGGCGGCCGGGGCACCGGCATCGCGGCGACGCCCGAGGAGTTCACCCGCCTCGCCGCGGCCGGGCTCGCCGCCAGCCCGATCAGCGAGATCCTCGTCGAGGAGTCGATCGCCGGCTGGAAGGAGTACGAGCTCGAGGTGATGCGTGACCACGCCGACAACTGCGTGATCATCTGCGGCATCGAGAACGTCGACCCGATGGGCGTGCACACCGGCGACTCGATCACCGTCGCCCCGATCCAGACGCTGTCCGACGTCGAGTACCAGCAGATGCGCGACGCCTCGATCGCCTGCATCCGCCGTGTCGGTGTGGAGACCGGCGGATCGAACGTCCAGTTCGCCGTCGACCCGCAGACCGGTCGCCAGGTCGTGATCGAGATGAACCCGCGCGTGTCGCGCTCGTCGGCGCTGGCATCGAAGGCGACCGGCTTCCCGATCGCCAAGATCGCCGCCCGGCTCGCCGTCGGGTACACGCTCGACGAGATCCCGAACGACATCACCGCCACCGCCGAGCGTTCGACGCCGGCCGCCGTTCGAGCCGGTGATCGACTACGTGGTCACCAAGATCCCGCGCTGGGCGTTCGAGAAGCTGCCCGGCACCACCGGCGTGCTCGGCACCCAGATGCAGTCGGTCGGCGAGGTGATGGCGATCGGCCGCACGTTCCCCGAGAGCCTGCAGAAGGCACTGCGCTCGCTCGAACAGGGCCGGGCCGGGCTCAACTGCGACCCGTCCGAAGCACACTTCGACGACGCTCGGCGACGACGATCTGTCGTCGCCGCGTCGGCGATCGCCACACCCGATCGGCTGCTGCAGGTCGGCGAGCTGCTCCGCCGCGGCATCAGCATCGAAGTGGTGCACGCGGTGACCAGGATCGACCCCTGGTTCCTCGACCAGATCTCGATGATCGTCGAGGAGCGGCATGCGCTCGCCGATGAACGACCCGCCACGATGTCGCGGCGCAACTGGCGGCGGGCGAAGCGGCTCGGATTCTCCGACGTCCAGCTGGCCTATCTGTGGGGCGTCGACGAAGGCGACGTCCGCACGGCCCGCGAGGCCGCCGGCGTGATCCCGACCTACAAGACGGTCGACACATGTGCCGCCGAGTTCGCCGCCGAGACGCCGTACCACTACTCGACGTACGAGGACGAGAGCGAGGTCCGCGACAGCGACCGCCAGAAGGTCGTGATCCTCGGGTCCGGTCCGAACCGGATCGGCCAGGGCATCGAGTTCGACTACTGCTGCGTGCACGCATCGTTCGCGCTGCGCGACGCCGGCTTCGAGACGGTGATGATCAACTGCAACCCCGAGACCGTGTCGACCGACTACGACACGTCCGACCGGCTGTACTTCGAGCCGCTCACCACCGAGGACGTGCTGAACGTCCTCGCCGCCGAGCGACCGCACCGGGTGATCGTGTCGCTCGGCGGGCAGACCCCGCTGAAGCTCGCCGGCCTGATCCCGCCCGAGCTCGTGGCCGGCACGTCGCCGGACTCGATCGACGCCGCCGAGGACCGCCAGCGGTGGAACGAGATCTGCGACGAGCTGTTCATCCCGCAGCCTCCCGGTGGCACGGCGACCGACCTCGAACAGGCGCTCGCCATCACCGACGACATCGGCTTCCCGGTGCTCGTGCGCCCGAGCTACGTGCTCGGCGGCCGGGCGATGCAGATCGTCCACGACCGCAACCACCTCGCCCGGGCGATGGACGAGCTCGCCGGGTTCGGCAGCCTCGGCAAGGAAGGCGGGCTGTCCGCCGAACGTCCGGTGCTGATCGACCGGTTCCTCGCCGACGCCACCGAGGTCGACGTCGACGCCATCCGCGACGCCACCGGTGAGGTGCTGATCGGCGGGGTCATGGAGCACGTCGAGGAAGCCGGCGTCCACTCCGGCGACTCCGCCTGCGCGATCCCGCCGCCGACGCTGCCGTCGTGGGTCGTCGAGGTGATCCACGCCTACACGGCGGCGATCGCCAAGCGGCTCGAGGTGATCGGGCTGATCAACGTCCAGTACGCGGTCGTCGGTACGACCGTCTACGTGATCGAGGCCAACCCGCGGGCGAGCCGCACGGTGCCGTTCGTGGCCAAGGCGACCGGCGTGCCGCTGGCCAAGGTGGCCACCCGGGTGATGCTCGGCGCGACGCTCGACGAGCTGCGCAGCGAGGGCCTGCTGGTGTCGCCGGTCGGCGGCCACGTCGCCGTCAAGGAAGCCGTGATGCCGTTCAACCGGTTCCCCGAGGTCGACCCGGCGCTCGGGCCCGAGATGCGCTCGACCGGCGAGGTGATGGGGATCGCCGACACGTTCGGCCGGGCGTTCTACAAGGCCGAGCTCGCGGCCGGCACGATCCTGCCGACCGACGGGCACCGTGTTCCTCTCGCTGGCCGACCCCGACAAGCCGGCCGGGCTCGTGGTGGCCCAGCGGCTCCGGGCACTCGGCCTGGGCATCGCCGCCACCGAAGGGCACCGCGGCGTACCTCGCCCGGTTCGACGCGCCGGTCGATCAGGTCGTCGCCAAGGTGCAGGACGGTGCCGGCGTGACCGCCGTCGACCTGATCGCCGACGGCAAGATCAGCTTCGTCGTCAACACGCCGCGCGGCCGGGTCGGCCGCAGCGACGGTGAGCAGATCCGCAAGGCGGCGAGCCTGCACCGCGTCAGCTGTGTGACCACCATCGACGCCGCCCTCGCCGCCGCCGAGGGGATGGCCGAACGCGAGGGCGAGTCGGTCACCGTGCGTCCGCTGCAGGAATATCACGCGCTCGGCCGGATGCCGTGAGGTTCGCCCGCCGCCGGCTGCCGGGCGCGGGCGCCCCGCCGATCGACCTGGCGGTCACGGATCGGCACGGTCGAGTTGGCCTCACCGGTCATGACGGCGTCGGGGACCGCCGGGTACGGCGTCGAGCTGGCCGGCGCGTTCGACCTCGCGTCGATCGGGGCGCTGGTGACCAAGTCGCTCGCCGCGTTCGCGTGGGACGGCAATCCCGCGCCCCGCTTGCATCCGACCGCGCAGGGCATGCTCAACGCCGTCGGGTTGCAGGGACCGGGCATCGAGCACTGGCTCGACCACGTGGTGCCCGATCTCGTGTCGAGCGGGGCGACCGTCGTGGCGAGCATCTGGGGACGCTCGATCGACGACTACCGCGCGGGCGGCCGAACTGCTCGCCGCCGCACCGGCCCAGGTCGTCGCCGTCGAGGTCAACCTGTCGTGCCCCAACCTCGAGGGTCGCCGCTCGATCTTCGCCCACGATCCCGCGCTGTCGGCCGCGGTCATCGAGGCGACGGCGGCCTGTGGTCGGCCCCGCTGGGCGAAGCTGAGCGCCAACACCGACCGGATCGTCGAGGTCGCCGACGCCGTGGCCGACGCCGGTGCCGAGGCGGTCACGTGCATCAACACGATGCTCGGGTTCGCCTACGACCCCGACACGCTGCGGCCGTCGCTCGCAGCCGGTGGAGGAGGGCTGTCGGGGCGGGCCATCCATCCGATCGCGGTCCGTGCGGTCCACGACGTGCACGACGCACTGCCCGAGCTCCCCGATCATCGGGGTCGGTGGCGTGGCGTCGGGGTGGGACGCCGCCGAGCTGCTCCTCGCCGGTGCCTCCGCGGTCCAGGTCGGCACCGCCTCGTTCGCCAACCCGGCGGCGACCGCCGACGTCCAGCGCGAACTCGTGCAGTGGATGCATGAGCAGGGCATTCGCGGCGTCGATGAGATCGGCGCGCTAGCGTGACCGCATGGCAACACCCCCACCGTTGACCCCCGAGCAGCGCGCCGCTGCTCTGGCCAAAGCGGCCGAAGCTCGCGCCGCCCGCGCCGAGATCAAGGCTCGCCTGAAGATGGGCTCGATGACCCTCGCCGAGGCGCTCGCGTCCGACGACGGGAACGTCGGCAAGCTGAAGGTCGTGTCGATGCTCGAGTCGCTGCCCGGCGTCGGCAAGGTCAAGGCTCGCAAGATCATGGAAGACGTCGAGATCGCCGACAACCGTCGCGTGCAGGGCCTCGGTGCACAGCAGAAGCTGAAACTGCTCGATCTACTCGGCTGACGCTGCGTGATCATCGTCGTCTCCGGGCCGGGTGGGGTCGGCAAGGGAACCATCGTCGAGCGGCTCGTCCAGCGCGATCCGCAACTGTGGCTCAGCCGTTCGTGGACGACCCGCGAACAGCGCCCGTCCGAGCCGGCCGACGCGTACGTGTTCACCGACACGGCCAGCTTCGAGCGTCGGGTCGCACGACGGCGGCTTCCTCGAGTGGACCGAGTTCCTCGGCCACTACTACGGCAGCCCGACTCCCGAAGCCCGCGACGGGCTCGACGTCGTGCTCGAGATCGAAGTCGACGGGGCACAGCAGGTGAAGGGTTTGTATCCCGACGCGTTGCTGATCTTCGTGCTCCCGCCGTCGCGTGACGAACAGGAACGACGGCTCCGAGGGCGCGGCGATCCCAACGACAAGGTGCTCGCCCGCCTGAAGAAGGCCGAGGTCGAAGAGCCGATCGGGCGCGAACTCGCCGACCACGTGGTGGTCAACGACGACCTCGACACCACCGTCGACGAGATGCTGTCGATCATCAAATCGGCCCGCGCCAGGTAGGCTGTCGGCACTATGGCCCTGGACCACGACACGATGATCAATCCGCCGATCGAGAGCCTTGCTCGGCACGGTCGATTCGAAGTTCTCCCTGGTCACGCTTGCCGCCCGCCGGGCGCGCAACATCAACTCGTACTTCAACCAGCTCGGTGACGGCCTCGGCCACATGATCCCGCCGCAGGTGTCGTCGGTGTCGCGCAAGCCGCTGTCGATCGGTTTCGAGGAGATCGCCCAGCACAAGATCGTCTGGACCGAAGCCCCCGTGGAGCCGGAGTTCGACCCCGAGGCCGAAGCGCAGGCGATGGCCGACGCCGCCGGTGAGGGTTTCCTCGTCGCCGATCCTGACGACGCCTGACCGCCGTCGACTGAACCGAGCCGTCGCATGTCGAGTGCACTCGCCGGCAAGCGCATCGTCCTCGGAGTGACCGGCGGCATCGCCGCCTACAAGGCCATCGAAGTGTCAGCCGTCGTCTCGTCGACGCCGGGGCGCATGTCGTGCCGATCATGACGGCCGGCGCCGAACGCTTCATCGGCCGCACCACGCTCAGCGCCCTCGCTTCCGAACCGGTGCAGACCGAACTCTGGGACAACCCGACCACCCCGATCCCGCACACCAAGATCGGCCAGGGTGCCGACCTCGTCGTCGTGGCTCCCGCCACGGCGCGGATCATCGCCGCGTACCGGATGGGTCTGTCGACCGACCTGCTCACCAACACGCTCATCGCCACCCGCGCACCGGTCGTGATCTGCCCCGCGATGCACACCGAGATGTGGGAGCACCCCGCGCGTCGTCGACAACATCGCCGTGCTGCGCCAGCGGGGCGTCCACATCGTCGAGCCCGCCGTCGGGCGCCTCGCCGGTGGCGATCTCGGGGCCGGACGTCTGGCCGATCCGGCGTCGATCGTCGCCGAGGCCGAACGGGTGCTCGGGCCGCGTGATCTCGTGGGCGTGCGCGTGGTGGTGTCGGCCGGCGGCACCCGTGAGCCGATCGACGCCGTCCGGGTGATCGCCAACCGCAGCTCCGGCAAGCAGGGGTACGCCGTCGCCGCCGAGGCGGCGGCACGGGGAGCCGACGTCACGATCGTCTCGACCGTCGCCCTGCCCACGCCCTCCGGGGCGACGGTACGGCGGGTCGAGACCGCGGCCGAGATGGAGGTGGAGATGCAGCAGGCGGCCGACGATCACGACGTGATCGTGATGGCTGCTGCCGTCGCCGACTTCCGCCCGGCGACCGTGGCCGACGGCAAGCTCAAGAAGCGCGACGGTGCGCCGGAGATCGTGCTCGAGCCGACACCCGACATCCTCGCCGGCCTCGGCGCCCGCAAACGGCGATGGTCAGGTGCTCGTCGGCTTCGCCGCCGAGACCGACGATCTCATCGCCAACGCCACCGCCAAGCTCGTCGCCAAGCGCCTCGACCTGCTCGTCGCGAACGACGTGGCGAAGCCCGGCGTTGGCTTCGAACACGACACCAATGCGGTTACGCTGTTGCGGCCCGACGCGGAGCCTGTCGAGATCGACCTCGCCGACAAGCGAGATGTCGCACGGGCCGTCATCGACGCGATCGTCGCCATACGCACACGACCCTGACAGGACATCGGACAACACCACATGACCACGTACACCTTCACCTCTGAGAGCGTCACCGAGGGCCACCCCGACAAGATGGCCGACCAGGTCTCCGATGCGGTGCTCGACGCGATCCTGGCCGAGGACCCCAACGCCCGAGTGGCCTGCGAGACCATGCTCACGACGGGCCTGTGCGTCATCGCCGGCGAGATCACGACCGACGCGTACATCGAGATCCCCAAGATCGCCCGCGAGACGATCAACGAGCATCGGCTACGACAACGCTCTCTACGGTTTCGACGGCAACACCTGCGGCGTCATCGTGTCGATCGACGAGCAGAGCCCGGACATCGCCCAGGGCGTGAACGTCAGCGAAGAGGTCCGCACCGGTTTGTCCGGCGAGGATCAGCTCAACGCGCAGGGCGCCGGCGACCAGGGCATGATGTTCGGGTACGCCTGCAACGAGACGGCCGACCTGATGCCGCTGCCGATCTGGACGGCGCACCGCCTCTCCGAGCGGCTCGCCGAGGTGCGCAAGTCGGGCCAGGTCCCGTACCTGCGCCCCGACGGCAAGACCCAGGTCACCTTCGAGTACGAAGACGGCAAGGCGGTGGCGCTCAAGGGCGTCCTCATCAGCACCCAGCACCAGGAAGGCGTCGACCGCGACACGGTCATCCGCCCCGACCTGATCGATCAGGTCATCCGTCCGATCATCCCCGAGCAGTTCGCCGACGACGACTACGAGATCTACGTCAACCCGACCGGCAACTTCGTGCGCGGCGGACCGTACGCCGACTGCGGTCTCACCGGCCGCAAGATCATCGTCGACACGTACGGCGGCATGGGCCGCCACGGCGGCGGCGCGTTCTCGGGCAAGGACCCGAGCAAGGTCGACCGTTCGGCCGCCTACGCCGGTCGCTGGGTGGCCAAGCACGTCGTGGCCAGCGGCGCCGCCGACCGTTGCGAAGTGCAGCTGGCGTACGCCATCGGCATGGCTCAGCCGATGAGCATCCTCGTCGAGACGTTCGGCACGGCCAAGGTCGACCCCGCGTTGATCGAGGCGGCGGTGCGCTCGACGTTCGACCTGCGTCCCGGCGCCATCGTGCGCGACCTCGACCTCAAGCGTCCGATCTACAAGGCGACGGCGGCCTACGGCCACTTCGGCCGGCCCGGCTTCCCGTGGGAAGAACTCGGTCGCCTCGACGACTTCATGGTCGCCGTCGGCGCCTGAACCGCGTCGCCCAACGCGATTGACCGCATCGTTGATCGCCCGGGTCCTCCCCGACGTGTCGGGGCTCGACCGGGCGTTCGACTACCTCGTTCCCGATGAACTCCGCGCGACCGTGGAGGTCGGCACGATCGTTCGTGTCGACCTCCACGGTCGTCGCGTCGGCGGGTGGGTGATCGAACTCACCGAGGAGCCGACGGACGGCCGCGACGGCGATCGCCGGAAGCCGATCGTCCTCAAGCCGATCGCGAAGATCACCGGCACAGGTCCGTCGGCCGACCTGATCGAACTCGCCGAGTGGGCGTCGGTGCGTTGGGCCGCGGGGCGTATCCGGCCGTTCCTCGTGACGGCGTCGCCCGATCGCGCCGTCTCCGGCCTGCCGCTCGCGTCACGGACCGTCCGCGGGACCGTCGGGCCGACGTCGCCCGCCACCACGTCATTGCTCGAAGGCGGCGGAGGTGTGCTGCGGCTCCCACCGCGGGCGGACCAGATGCCGGCGCTGTTGTCGGCGGTGCGGTTCGCCGCGACCGCGGTCGGGTCGGTGCTCGCCATCGCCCCATCGCAGTCCCAGGTGGCGTTCCTCGCCACACGCCTGTCACGTGCCGGGGTGTCCGTGGCCGTCGTGCCGCACGACTGGGCACTGGCCACGGCGGGCGTCGACGTGGTGATCGGGTCGCGCTCGGCGGCCTGGGCGCCGTGCGCCGGGCTCGCCGCGGCGGTCGTGCTCGACGAGCACGACGAAGCCCTGCAGGAGGAACGAGCCCCGACGTGGCACGCCCGCGACGTGGTGCTCGAACGGTGTCGGCGCGCCGGCGTGCCGGCCGTGCTCGTGTCGCCGGTCCCGACGTTGACCGCGGTGGTCGACTGCGGCGGGAGAGCGCGGCGTCGTCCATCCGCGAGGCCCGACGCGAACGTGCCGGCTGGCCCGGCGTCATCGTCGTCGACCGCACCGACGAGGACCCGTGGAAGCGCTCGCTGGTCACCTCGGCGCTGATCGACCGCCTGCGCGACCCCGCGGCGAGGGTGGTGTGCGTGAGCAACATCACCGGTCGGGCACGGGTGCTGGCCTGCCGGAACTGCCGCGCCCTCGTGCGGTGCGAGACCTGCGACGCGGCGGTCGGGCTGGCCGACGACGGCCGCCTCGACTGCCGCCGCTGCGGCACGCAACGACCGCCGGTGTGCCAGGAGTGCGGTCGCTCGGCGTTCGCCAACCTGCGC
This sequence comes from Ilumatobacteraceae bacterium, assembly GCA_963801795.1. Taxonomy (GTDB): domain Bacteria; phylum Actinomycetota; class Acidimicrobiia; order Acidimicrobiales; family Ilumatobacteraceae; genus Sva-07. The sequence continues at coordinate 659,839 of CAWDFZ010000005.1, read as the reverse complement.
CCGGGCGTCACCCGGCTGCGCGAGGAACTCGAGGCCGCGGCGAACCGTCCGGTGCAGCAGATCACGGGATCGACCGACGAGAATGTCCGCCGGGGACAGACGCCGGCGGACATTCTCGTCGGCACCGAGGCCGTACTGCATCGGGTCTCGTCCGCCGACGTGGTGGCGTTCCTCGAGTTCGACTCCGAGATGCTGGCGCCGCGGTTCCGCTCCGCCGAGCACGCGATGGCGTTGATCGTCCGCGCCGGCCGCATCGCACCGGAGGTGTTGATCCAGACGTTCACGCCCGCCCACGAGGTGATCCGGGCCGCTGGTGCCGGCGATCCGGCGATCGTCTCCGACGTCGACCGCCGCCGCCGCGAATCGCTGTCGCTGCCGCCGTTCGGTTCGCTGGCGCGGGTGACGGGCGACGGGACCGATGAGTTCGCCCGCTCCCTCGTTGCAGCGGGCCTCGACGTGGGCCGAAGCGGGGAGTCGACGCTGGTGCGCGGCCGGGACTGGATGGCACTGGGAGCGACGCTCAACGCAACGGAGCGACCTCCCGGGTCACGTCTGCGGATCGAGGTCGACCCCGTTCGTGCGTGAGGTGTGACTCACGGCCATGTCAGATCTGTCACACCGATCCTTATCCTGTCCCGCGGTGGACATCGACCTCGACACGCTGCGCACAGCGATTTCCCGTTCGTGGTGGGTCGACACCAGCGATGATCCCGACCACTGGACGCTGGAGAACCCGAGCGCGGGCCAGTGCGCCGTCACGTCGCTGGCGGTCCGTGACTACCTCGGCGGCGAGGTGCGGCTCGCCTGGGTGTTGCGCGACGGCGTGCAGGTCGACATGCACTGCTGGAACGTGCTGCCCGACGGGACGTTCCTCGACTTCACGTCCGACCAGTTCGACTTCGAGTACGAACTCGGCGAACCGCTCGACCTGACGCCGATCGTCGACGAGACCGGCGTCGATCGGCACGCGCTACTCGCCGGTCGGGTCGCCGCCGAACTCGAACTGCTCGCCGCCTCACGCTGAACGGCGCTCCTCGTCGCCGCGGCGGCCGCGTAGGTTGGTGCGGAACCGAGGAAGGGAGACGTCATGTCGATCACTCCAACGCCGATCACCCCCACGCCGATCACAAGGGGCTTCAACCACGTGGCGACGCTCACGACCGACTGCGACCGGCACGCCGCGTTCTACGCCGAGGCGTTCGGCGCGGTCGTCAGCTTCCAGATGGAGGCGCAGGACGACCACCCGCGGATGTTCATCCTCGACCTCGGTGGTGGCGCGGCGCTGAACGTGTTCGAGGTCTCGGCGGACGAGATCATCGGCGAGCAGCGCCGGCAGGGCCACCGCGGCGCGATCGACCACTTCGCGCTCGCCGTCGACTCGCTGACCACGCTCGAGCAGACCCGCGAGCGGTTGATCGCCGCCGGCGCCGATGTGGGCGACATCCAGCAACTGGGCGACGAATGGTCGCTGTTCTTCCGCGACATCGACGGGATGGAACTCGAGGTCTGCTGCTCAGCGACGGACTGAGAGCAGCCGGTAGCCGGCCTTCGAGACGGCCCGCTCGGTGGGGAAGCCCTGATCGGCGAGCCACCGCTGGAGCGAGTCGGCGCCGAGGTGCTTCTGCACCACGAGTGTGGCGATCCCGTCGGGAGCGAGGCTGGGGAGCCAGCGCAGCAGGAGATCGTGGAGGGCTGCCTTGCCGATGCGGATCGGCGGGTTCGACCAGATCGAACCGAACCGGACGTCAGCCGGGACGTCGTCGGGCGCCACAGCACGGATGTTGGCGATCCCGTTCGCGGCGGCGTTCGCCCGGCACAGGTCGAGGGCCCGTGCATTGACGTCGATCGCCCACACGGTCACGTCGGGCGAGCGGCGCGCCATCGTCATCGCGATCGGGCCGGCGCCGCAGCCGAGGTCGAGCACGTCACCGGCGGCCGCGAGCGGCGGGTCGGCCCGCAGCAGCAGCGACGTGCCGGCGTCGAGTTGCCCGCGGGAGAACACGCCCCGATCGGTCCGGAGCGTGAACGCGGTGTCGGGCAGGCTGACGTCGATGGTGACCGGATCGGAGGCGACCGTCGGATCGTCGAAGTACTGCGACGTTCCGCCGCCGCTCGCGCCGTCGTCGCCGTGAAGAGTCACGTCCCGTAGCCTGGCAGGTGATGTCGTACAAGATCCGCACCTTCGGTGATCCGGTCCTCAAGACCCAGGCCGCGCTCGTGACCGACGTCGACGGCAAGATCATCCGCCTCGTCGACGACATGTTCGACACGCTCATCGACTCGGGCAACGGTCTCGCGCTCGCCGCCCCACAGATCGGCGTGCAGAAGCAGGTCGTGGTGTGGGATCTCGGCGACGAACCGCTGGCGATCATCAACCCCGAGGTCGTCGAGTCCGACGGTGAGTGGGTGTACGACGAGGGGTGTCTGTCGATTCCTGGCCTGTACGTCGAGATGCTGCGCCCGAAGACCGTGCTCGTCCGGGGTGTCGACCTCGACGGCAACGTCATCGAGATCGAGGCCGACGAGCTGGAGGCCCGCATGTTCCAGCACGAGATCGACCACCTCCAGGGCGTGCTCATGTTCGACCGGATGACGCCCGATCAGCGCAAGGAAGCGCTGCGGGAATATCGGCGCATCGAGGACGAAGCGGCGGCGCAGACCGTGCGGCAGCCGATGCGTCGGCGCCTCCGTCTGGGCTGACGGTCGCCGTGCAACTCGTCTACCTCGGCACGCCCGACATGGCGGTGCCGCCGTTGCGGGCGCTCGTCGAAGCCGGCCACGAGGTGGTGCTCGTCGTCACCCGTGCCGACAAGCGTCGGGGACGCGGGGGAGCGACGACGCCGAGCCCGGTGAAGGCAGCCGCGCTCGAACTGGGGCTGACCGTGACGCACCACGTCGACGACGCCATCAGCGCGGCTGAGCAGGGTGCCGAACTCGGCGTGGTCGTGGCGTTCGGGCAGATCATCAAGCCCCACGTCCTCGCCGCGTTGCCGATGGTCAACCTCCACTTCTCGCTGCTGCCGCGGTGGCGCGGCGCCGCTCCCGTCGAGCGGGCGATCCTGGCGGGCGACGACCTGACCGGCGTGTGCGTGATGCGCGTCGAGGAGGGCCTCGACACCGGCGGCGTCTATGCGGTCCGCGCGCGTTCCGATCAACGACACGGTCGACAGCCGAGGAACTGCGGGCCGAGCTGGTCGACGCCGGAGCGGACCTGCTCGTCGAGCACGCTCGGCACGCCGGTCGCCGAATGGATCGGCGCCGCGCACCCGCAGGAGGGCGAGGTGACGTACGCCCAGAAGTTCTCCGCCGGCGACTTCGAGATCGACTGGGCGCGTCCCGGTCGTCGACATCCATCGGCTGATCCGTGTCGGCGGCGCGTGGACGACGTTCCGGTCGAAGCGGCTGAAGATCCAGGCCGCCGACCTCGTCGACGGTCGCATCGTGCCGACGCTCGTCCAGCCCGAGGGCAGACCGGTGATGACGTTCGACGCGTGGCGCAACGGCGCCCGGCCCGGTCCGACGGAACTGTTCGGCACGCCGTGAAGCGCTCGGATCGCCGAGGTTCCCGGGCGCCGGCGACACCACGCGCGTCGGAGCGCACGCCGAACGCGCGGTCGGTAGCGCTCGCGGTGCTCCGGCGGATCGAGGACGACGGCGCCTACGCCAACCTCGCACTCGGCCCGGCGCTGCAGCAGTCGCAACTCGGCGAACTCGACCGCAAGTTCGTCGACCGAACTCGTCTACGGCACGACCCGGATGCGCCGAGCGTGCGACTCGCTCGTCGATCGCTTCATCGCGTCGCCACCCGACGCGGTGACCCGGTCGGTGTTGCGGCTCGGGCGCCTATCAGCTGGCCTATGCCGGGGTGCCTCCGCACGCGGCCGTCGGGGAGACCGTCGGGCTCGCCCCGAAGCGCACCCGCGGCCTGGTCAACGCCGTGCTCCGCAAGGTGTCACGGCTCTCGGTCGACGAGCAGGTGTGGCCCTCCGACGGTGCCCGGCTGAGCTATCCCGACTGGATCGTCGACACGTTCCGCGCCGAACTGGGCGACGAGTGGGAAGCGGCGCTGGCGACGGATGAACGAGGCGCCGATCGTGACCCATCGCGACGACGGGTACACGCAGGACGAGTCGTCGCAGTGGGTTGCCGCCAACGTCGAGGCCCGAGCCGGGGAGCGGATCTTCGACATGTGCGCGGCCCCCGGCGGCAAGGCGACCGCCATCGCCGGTGCCATCGAGGGTCACGGCGCGTGGTGATCGCCGGTGACAACCGTCCCGGTCGGGCGCGGCTGGTCCGTGACAACGCGGCGACGCTCGACCTGCCGATCCCGATCGTCGTGGCCGACGGCACGGCGCCCCCGTTCCCGCCGGGCGCGGTTCGACGCGGTGCTGCTCGATGCGCCGTGCTCCGGCCTGGGTGCGCTGCGCCGGCGCGCCGATGCCCGCTGGCGGATCACGGAGAACGACGTCGTCGAGCTGGCGGACCTCCAACGACGGCTGCTGTCGTCCGCGGCGGAGTTGGTCCGTCCCGGCGGGCGCCTGATCTACAGCGTCTGCACGATCACCGCCGCCGAGTCGATCGACCATCCGGTACCGGCCGGCTTCGAGATCGACGACCGCGAGCCGGCGACCGGCACCTGGCGACAGTTCGGCCACGGATGGCGGGTACTGCCCCACGACGCCGACACCGACGGCATGGTGCTCCTTCGGTACCGTCGGTCGGCATGAGCCACGACCACGGATCCGGCACGCCGCAACAGGCGAAGGTGTTGACGGTCAGCGACGGCGTCGCTCACGGCGTGCGCGACGACGCCAGCGGGCGAGCGCTCGTCGACCACCTCACGGCCGCCGGGTTCGACGTGGTCGACCATCGGGTCACTGCCGACGGCGCCGATCTCGTCGCGGGTGTGCTGACCGAGATGGCCGAAGGATTCGCCGGGCTGATCGTGTCGACGGGCGGCACCGGGTTCGCTCCGCGTGACCAGACGCCCGAAGGCACGCGGGAGGTGATCGAGCGCGAGGCGCCGGGCCTCGCCGAGGCGATGCGGCTGTGCAGCCCGCTCGGTCGCCTGTCGCGCGGCGTGGTCGGCATCCGCGGGATGGCGATCATCGCCAACACGCCCGGCTAGCACGAAGGGCTGTGTCGAACAGCTCGACGCCGTGCTCGACGTGATCCCGCACGCCCTGCGCCTCCTCCACGACACCGACACGTCCCACTGATCCGCCGTCAATTCCCGTTTGCGTCGGGATTTCCGGCGGACTGTGCCGCAGAAATCCCGACGCAAACGAGGACCGAGGGTCGGAGGGGGTGAGGGGTAGCCTGAGCCGTCGTGCTCAGACTGGTGCTCCCCAAGGGTTCGCTCGAGAAGGCGACCCTCGAACTGTTCGAGGCCGCCGACCTGCCGGTCACCCGGTCGTCGTCGGTCGACTACCAGGGCACCATCGACGATCCGCGGATCGCCTCGGTCCGCATCCTGCGGCCGCAGGAGATCGCCACCTACGTGCAGGAAGGGCTGTTCGACTTCGGCATCACCGGGCGCGACTGGGTGGAGGAGACCGGTAGCAACGTCGTCAGCCTCGGCGAACTGAAGTACTCCAAGGCCACCAGCCGCCCGATCAAGCTCGTCGTCGCCGTCGCCGGCGACTCGAAGGCCGAGTCCGTCGCCGACCTGCCCGACGGCGTGCGGGTCCAGTCGGAGTATCCCGAGCTGACCAAGCGCTTCTTCGCCAAGCACGGCGTCCAGGCCGACGTGCGCCTGTCGTACGGAGCGACCGAGGCGAAGATCCCCGACATCGCCGACTGCGTCGTGGAGATCACCGAGACCGGCCGCGCCCTGCGGGCCGCCGGGCTCAAGGTGATCGACACGATCCTCACCAGCTACACCGAGGTGATCGCCAACGCCGAATCGGCCGCCGACCCCGACAAGCGCCGGGCGATGGACCAGGTGATGACGCTCCTCAACGGTGTGCTCGACGCCCGTGGCCGGGTGCTCCTCAAGCTCAACGTGTCCGAGGAGAACCGCGACCGCCTCCTCGCCGTGCTCCCGTCGATGAAGTCGCCGACGATCTCGCTGCTCGCCAACGGCGGCTACGCGGTCGAGACCGTCGTCGAGAAGCGGTCGATCAACCTGATCATCCCCGAACTCATCGAGTCCGGCGCCACCGATCTGCTCGAACTGCCGATCTCGAAGATCGTGCCGTGAACGGACGGATCGACGGCACGGTCCTCCGGTTCGACGTGCAGTCCGGGCTCGGTGAGCTGGCCGGAGACGACGGCACGAACTACCCGTTCCACTGCATCGAGATCGCCGACGGCAGCCGCGACATCGCCGTCGGCACCGGGGTCGACTTCACCCTGCTGCCCAAGCTCGGCCGCTACGAAGCCGCCGACATCCGGAGCCGGTGACCCGGTTCGTCCGGGGACGGGGCCGAGATGAACGGCGAGCGGCTGACGCGGAGGAGCGCGAGCGGCGGATCCTCGACGTGCTGCACGCCCTGCGCGAGGGCGAGGTGACGACCTACGGCGACGTCGCCGAGACGGCCGGATACCCGAAGCTGTCGCGCCTCGTCGGCCGGATCCTGGCGACCACCGACGCCGAGGTGCCGTGGTGGCGCGTGGTCAACGTGTCGGGCCAGCTCCGGGCCCACGACGTGCGGGAACAGACGGCACTGCTGCGCGCCGAGGGCGTCGACGTGCGCGATGGGCGCGTCCGCAACGCTCCGTCGGGACGGTTCAGTCGGCCGCCTCGGCCGTCGCGCTCTTGATCTGCACGAACGCCAGCCGGATGTTGTTCAGAGCATCACGCATGGTGGGCGCTTCGTCACCCAGCCGGTCGCCGAGGCCGTCGACGAGACACGCCACGGCGTCGATCGCCAGTGCCGCCTGCACGAGGTCGGGTGGGCCGGACGACAGGTGGATCGCCGCCAACTCGTAGAGCCCCATCACATGATTGGTGATGACGATCTCGGCGGGCACGTCGGCGAGGCGCGCCCGCGCCTCCGCCATCGCCCGCTGGGCCTCGGCGACGGCGTCCATCGTGTCGGCATCGAAGGCCTCGTCCAGCGCGTCATCGTCCAAGTCGGCGTCGTCGAAGGCATCGTCGAGGCCGAGGTCAGCGAGGTCGCGATCGAAGTCGTCATCGAAGTCCTGCTCAGAGGTTTCATCGGTCACGTGCGGTACCCTACCGATCAACAACTGAGGCGAAGTGGGGGAAACCCCCACCCGGCCACCCCTGGTGCGTTCGGGTCACAAGGCTGAGACAGCCACTCTGCACCGTCGGCACGGCCGGTGGTGTGTGTGTCGGTCGCTCCGCGTGCGGTTCGCGTCGAGCGCCAATACATCAGACACATGGGGAGGCCCATTGCACAGGAGTGAGCAGTCATAGCACCGCGACCAGAACAGCGTGGCGATCAACATCGCATCAACGACCGCATCCGATCCCGGGAAGTCCGTCTCATCGGACCCACCGGTGACCAACTCGGAATCAAAGCGGTCCCCGATGCCCTGCGGATGGCCAGAGGCCTCGAACTCGATCTCGTCGAAGTGGCGCCCAACGCCAACCCTCCCGTCTGCCGGATCATGGATTACGGCAAGTTCAAGTACGAAGAGGGTCAGAAGGCCAAAGAAGCGCGGAAGAAGTCGACCAACGTGTCGGTGAAGGAAGTGAAGTACCGGCCGAAGATCGGCAAGGGCGACTTCGACACCAAGACACGCAATGTCATCCGATTCATCGAAGAAGGTCACAAGGTCAAGATCACGCTGCAGTTCCGTGGTCGAGAGATGGCACACCCCGAACTGGGGTCGAAGATCCTCGACGACGTACTCGACGCGGTGGGGCCGGCAGCCAAGGTCGACACGCAGGCCCGTCTCGAAGGACGGGCGATGTCGATGGTGCTGTCACCCGACAAGAAGGCCCAAGAGGCCATGAAGAAGGCAGCCGCCGAAGCCAATCATCAGGATGCCGATCTCCAGGATGCCGATCTCCAGGATGACGAGTCATCAGGGTGACGGCCAGGTGGTTGTGGCGGATCAGGAAGTACAAGGAGCAACCGATGCCGAAAATGAAGACGTCGAAGACCGCCAAGAAGCGGTTCAAGACAACGGGTAGCGGCCAGCTGCGCCGCGAGCAGGCCATGCGTCAGCACCTGTTCGAGAAGAAGTCGTCGACCCGCACGCGTCGCCTTGCCGGCGACCGTGACGTGCACCCGACCGACGCGAAGAAGATCAAGCGCCTCCTCGCCGAGCGCTGAGACAACCATCAACCGGGTTCGACCCGACTGAGACTCCCGAGGAGGATTCGACATGGCACGTGTGAAGCGTGGTGTGGCGTCGAAGAAGCGCCACAAGAAGGTATTGACCAAGGCCAAGGGCTATTACGGCAACAAGAGCCGTTCGTTCCGGGCCGCCAACGAACAAGTGATGCGGTCGGGCAACTACGCCTTCCGCGACCGTCGTGCCCGCAAGGGTGAGATGCGCCGGCTGTGGATCCAGCGGATCAACGCCGCCTGCCGTCTGAACGACATGAGCTACAGCCGGTTCATCGCCGGTCTGAGCGCCGCCGGCATCGAAGTCGATCGCAAGATCCTCGCCGATCTCGCCGTCACCGACGCCGCTGCGTTCACCAAGCTGGTCGAGAGCGCCAAAGCCGCCCTCTGAGCCGACTTGCCCGCATCGGGCAGACTGGCGCAGGATGACTGCGCTGGCGTTCAACAATCAACGAGTTCAGCAACTGCGGCGCCTGATCGGGCGCCGCAGTTCGCGTCACGACGAAGGTCGCTTCGTCGTGGAAGGCCCGGTGCTGGTCGGCGAGGCGCTGGCCGCCGGATGGACGCTCGTCGAGCAGTACGTTCCGGTCGGTTCCGGCACTGCCGTCGACGGCGCCGGCGAGGTGGTCGAGCTCGCGGCGGGCGTGTTCGAACGGGTCGGCTCCACCGAAGCGCCGCAACCACCGATCGCCGTCGTCGAGATGCCGACCACCACCGCGACCGAGGTGCTCGCCGACGCATCGTTCGTCGTCGTGCTCGACCGGATCAGCGACCCGGGAATCTCGGCACCGTCATCCGTTCCGCCGAAGCGGCCGGCGTCGAGGCCGTCGTGCTCACGCCCGGATCGGTCGATCCGTACAGCCCGAAGGTCGTCCGCTCGTCGGCCGGCGCGCTGTTCCACGTCCCGGTCGTCGACCGCGACGCTCGACGACGTGGTCGGCGCCGGGCTCGACCTCGTCGGCACGAGCAGCCACGACGCGCCGGCTCGGACGGTCCAGCGTCACCTCGATGCCGACCTCACCGGACGCACCGCCCTCGTGATGGGCAACGAGGCAGCCGGCCTGCCGGATGACTGGAACGACTCCGTCGGCCCCATACGCCGGTGGATCACGATCCCGCACCGCGGTCGCAGCGAGTCGTTGAACGTGGCGATGGCCGCCACGGTGCTCCTGTTCGAAGCCGCCCGGCAACGGGGTCAGGACAGCGAGAACGGCGGGTACTGATCGGTCACCAGCAGGATTGCGTACGCATAGACCCGCAGGCCCCAGCGCCCGACGCCGACCACGAAGTCGAAGAGACCCTTCGGGTACTGCCCGGTGAACAGGATCGCGAACCAGGCGATGATCACGGCGAAGAACGCTCCGATCACGAGGAAGACGAGGACGATGAAGTGGGGGATGGCGAGGAACCACTTGACGATCGGGAGCCAGCGGTTCAGATCACGCTCGACGTGGTCCGGATAGTCGATGTCGAGGTGGACGCGCTGCTGTTCGACCGTCGACGGATACTCGTCGGTCGAACAGGGCCAAGTAGGCGCCCACGCGGGTGCTGAAGCGCGTCAGCTCGTAGGCGAAGTCGAACCACCACTTCGGGTACCGGTGCCGGAACACCAGCATCAGCACGGTCGCGAAGAAGAGGGCGCCGAGGATGGTGGCACCGCGTCGTGGTGATCCAGGTCCCGTTCTCCGTCCTCACGGCGTTCGTACTGCTGTTGTTCAGGATGCCGAGGATGATCGCGATCGGGATGATCAGGATGAGCCGGAACGCGGTCGTCACCCGATTCAGCTGCTGTGGGTAGTCGATGCTCAGGCGGGCCGCGTACGGGCCCGACGCGGAGGGCGGGATTCGGCAGTGTTGCGGGGTGGCGGTGGCGGTGGCGGCGGTGGCGGGATGGACATCGGCGATGGTCTCCTCTTTCCGGACGGGCGTCCGTGCGACCGTAGTCGGCGATAGTCAGGACACGCAGGATCACGAGGTACTGGCCACCGCCGGCCTCGATCTCCGATGTCACCGCGAGATCCGGCTCGAGACGTGAGATCCGGTCCGACGAGCCAACTCGCTGCCGCAAGTGCATCGTCCCGGTCGGTGCAACGTCCGACGACCTCGCGGCCGCCCTTGCGCTGCAGCCGGTCGACCATCGGGATGATCACGGCGGCGTCGGCGACGAACAGGTGGTCGGGCCACGGGATCACAGGCCTCGACCGCACCCTTGCCCGTGTTGCACGCCCGGTGGGCGAGCCGCTCCTGACCGGTGCCTTTCCCCTTGCCCTTGCCTTTCCCGGTCCCCTTCGCCTTGGCCCGGCGCTCGGTGGTCCGGCTGTCGACGCTCGGGCCGCGCGGGTCGTTGACCGACATCATCGGATCGACGGGCTCGTCGCAGAGCCAGCAGCGCCATCCATCCATCTCGCCGATCTCGTCGAGCCGCATGACCGCACCGTATCGGCCGTCGGCCGGGCGACATCGAGCCGGTAGGGTTGCTGCCGTGAAGCCGCAGTTGCAGCGATTTGCGTGCCCCGGGTGAAACCGGGGATGACGTTCCACACGTCGCGATCATCGCTCCTGGCCATGTCCTGAGTTCGTCCGGGGTCTCCGTTCCCCACTCACTCATCTCGAAAGGCCACACGTGCTCTCCGACATCACTGCCGCTCGCGACGCGGCGCTCGCGTCGATCGACACTGCGTCGACGCTCGACGAGGTCAACGAACTGACCGCCCGGCTCGCCGGCAAGAAGGGCGAACTCGCCCAGCTCAAGACGCGCCTCGGCTCGCTCGACTCGATCGACGAGAAGAAGGCGGCCGGCCAGGCCATCAACGACGCCATGACCGCCGTCGCCGCGGCGCTCGAAGATCGCCGCGCGCCGCTCGGCTCGGCGGCGCTCGACGAGCGGATCGCCGCCGAACGTCTCGACCTCACCGAGTTCGCCGGCCGACCGACCCGTGGCCACGCGCACCTCGTGACGCAGGCCTGGGAGCGGCTCGAGGACACGTTCATCGGCCTCGGTTTCCAGATCGCCGAAGGCCCCGAGGTCGAGACCGACTGGCACAACTTCGAGGCCCTCAACATGGGCGAGGGGCACCCCGCCCGCGGCGAGTTCGACACGCTGTTCGTCGACCACGTCACGCCGGACGGCACGCACCGGCACGACGCTGCTGCGCACCCACACGTCGCCGGTGCAGATCCGCACGATGCTCACCACCGAACCGCCGATCTACATCGTCGCTCCGGGACGGGTGTTCCGGCGCGACACGCCCGACGCCACGCACATGCCCGTGTTCCACCAGATCGAAGGTCTCGTCGTCGACCGCCACATCACGATGGCCGACCTGGCCGGCACGATCGAGGCGTTCACGAAGGCGTTCTTCGGGCCCGGCTTCACGTCCCGCCTCCGGCCGAGCTACTTCCCGTTCACCGAGCCGTCGGCCGAGTTCGACATCCAACGCCCGAACGGCGACTGGATCGAACTCGGCGGGTGCGGGATGGTGCACCCGAACGTGTTGCGCGCCGGCGGGCTCGACCCCGAGGAGTGGAGCGGGTTCGCGTTCGGCTTCGGTATCGACCGGATGGCCAAGGAGCGTCACGGTGTCGACGACATCCGCGACATGTTCACCAACGACATCCGCTTCCTGGAGCAGTTCTGATGAAGGTCCTCCTGTCGTGGCTCAACGAATACGGGGACTTCGGCGATCCGACCGATCCCGGCCGCCGTGCAACGGGTCGCCGACGCGCTGACGTCGCTCGGCCTCGAGGTCGGCTCGATCGAGCACGTCGGTGCGTCGGTCGACGGCGTCGTCACGGCCCGGGTCGTGCGGCTCGAACAACATCCCGACGCGGCCAAGGTGCATCGCGTCTACGTCGACGCCGGCGACGGGGTCGAACGCCACGTGTGGTGCGGCGCGTTCAACATGCAGCCCGACGACATCGTGCCGCTCGCCACGCTCGGCACCACGATGCCGGACGGCCGCACGATCGAACGGCGCGGCATCCTCGGCATCGACTCCGAGGGCATGCTGTGCTCGTCCCGCGAACTCGGGCTCGGCGACGACCACTCCGGGATCGCCATCCTGCCCGCCGGCACCCCGCTCGGCGTGCCGTACGGCGACGCGCTCGGCCTGCGTCCGGACGTGCTGATCGACGCCGACGTCACCCGCAACCGTCCCGACTGCTGGGGCTACGTCGGCATCGCCCGCGACCTCGCCGCCAAGCTCGGCGTGGAGTTCCGCCCGCCGACGGCGGCAGCTGGCGTCGCCGGCGACGACCGCGCCGTCAGCGTCGACATCGTCGACGGGACGCGCTGTGGTCGATTCACGGCGACGGTCATCTCGGGCGATCGCCGTCACCTCCTCGCCGCGACTGGATGGCGCGGCGGCTGACCGCCGCCGGGATGCGGCCGATCAACAACGTCGTCGACGTGAGCAACTACGTGATGCTCGAACTCGACCAGCCGAACCACGCCTACGACCTCACCACGCTCGCCGGCGGCTTCCGCATCCGCCCGCGGCCGAAGGCGAGCGGATCACCACGCTCGACGGTCAGGAGCGCGTGCTCACCGATGCCGATCTGTTGGTCTGCAACGGCGAGCGATCGTCCGGTCGGCGGGCTCGCCGGCGTCATGGGCGGGCTCGACACCGAGATCGGCGACGACACCAGCGTCGTCGCGCTCGAGGTGGCGTGGTTCGAGCCGATCGGGATCGGTCGGACCGTCGCCCGGCACGGGCTGCGCTCGGAGGCATCGGCCAGGTTCGAGCGCGGCGTCGACCCGTACGGGATGCCGCTGGCGATCGCCCGCTTCGCCGAACTGCTCGCCGAGACCTGTCCCGAGCTGACGGTGCACGCCGGCGCCGCCGACGCCCGCGCCGAGTCACTGCCCGCCGAGCGGCGATCGGCCGATGTGCGCATCAGCGAGGTCAACCGGATCCTCGGAACCGACCTCGCGGCCGACGACCTCCCGCCGCTGCTCGACCCGATCGGCTACACCGTCACCGGCACGGGAGACGTCCGCACGGTGGCCCTGCCGACCTGGCGCCCCGACTCGACCGCCGAGATCGACGTGATCGAGGAGGTCGCCCGCCACTACGGGTACGAGCGCCTCGGCAAGACCGTGCCGAAATCGGTGGTGCACGGCGGGCTCAGCGTGCGTCAACAGCGCCGCCGGCTGGCCCGCGAGGTGCTGCTCGGCCTCGGGATCTCCGAGGCGATGCCGAACCCGTTCCTCGGTCCCGACACGCTGCAACGCGCCGGTCTGTCCGCCGATGCGCTCCGGGTGACGAACCCGCTGGTGTCCGACGAGAGCGTGCTGCGCACGTCGCTGCGGCCCGGTCTGCTGCAGGCGATCGCCTACAACGAGTCACATCGGCGCAGCGGCGTGAGGCTCTTCGAGATCGGCCACGTCTACCCGCCCGGCGACGGCGAACTGCCGAACGAGTACGAATCGTTGGCGGTGGTCCTGGCGGGAGCCGAGGCGCCCGAGGCGATCGCGGTCTGGCGGGAGCTGGCCGACGCGCTGGGTGCCGGCGCGCGCATCGATCAGTCGCGGGTTCCCGACGGCATGCATCCCACGCGGTCGGCCGTGCTCCAGGCCGGACGCGAGCCGCTCGGCGGCGTCGGCGAGGTCCATCCGGTGGTGCTGGGTCGATTCGACGTGACCGAGCGGGTCGCGATCCTCGAGATCGACCTGGATCAGGTGCTCGACCGCGAGCCGAAGCCGACCCAGTGGAAGGCCACCAGCCGGTACCCGTCGAGCGATCTCGACCTCGCCTTCGTCGTGCCCGAGACCGTCGCGGCCGAGCGGGTCGACAAGGCGATCCGCCAGGGCGCCGGCAACCTGCTCGTCGACGTCACCCTGTTCGACGTGTACCGCGGGGATCGAGTGCCCGACGGCACCCGCTCGCTCGCCTACCGGTTGCGGTTGCAGGCGCCCGACCGGAACCTCACCGACGGCGACATCGCCGAGGTGCGGCGGGGCGTCGAGGCCGCGGCGACAAAGCTGGGTGCAGACCTGCGAAGCTGAACCGGTGAGTTCGCCCACCGACGGACCGACCTCGGGTGCCCCCGGCGAGACCGACCTCGCCGCCATGCTCGGCGTCGTTGTCCGTGCGTCGACGCCCCGGCATCTTCACCTACGTCGCCGTCGCGGTCCCCACCCAGGGTCTGCTCGCCGCGGCCCACGCCATGGTGGTGGAGGGCGAACTGACCACGCTCGTCGTTCCCCGGGAGTCGGCGCAGCGTGCCGGGCTGCCCGTGGTGATGGAGTTCGCGTGGCTCACGCTGTCGGTCCAGTCGAGCCTGGAGGCGGTCGGGCTGACCGCCGCGGTGAGCGCCCGGCTCGCCGAACGTGACATCGCCTGCAACGTGCTCGCCGGCTACCACCACGATCACCTCCTCGTTCCGATGGCCCGCGCCGAGGACGCGATCGCCGCCCTCAGTTCGAACTGAGGTCGTCGGGCGCGTCGGCGAGCCAGGCCAGCCGACCGCCTTGACGCCGCAACACCGTCCGCCAGAGTTCGTCGGGTTCGCTCGAGAAGATGTCGCCCGGCTCGGAGTCGAGCACGAGCCAGGCTCCGGCTTCGATCTCCCCCTCGAGCTGACCCGGGCCCCACCCGGCGTAGCCCCGGAACACCCGGACGCCGCGGACCTCGCCCGCCACGAGGGCGGGATCGGCGGAGAGATCGGCCGACGCGATCGTGCCGAGGATGGGGGAGAGGTGTTCGTCGCCTTCGACCATCGCGACCGTCGTCTCGGCGAGCGCGATCAACGCGTTCTCCTCGACCGGCCCGCCCGAGAACACCGCCGACGGTGCGCTCTGCAGGTCGATCCAACGATCGAGCGGCTCGTCGAGGCTCTCGATCGACGGGCGGTTGATGACCACGCCGATCGCGCCGTCGTCGTGGTGTTCGAGGACGAACACGACCGTGCGGTCGAAATGCGGATCCTCGAGCGGTGGCGTGGCGACGAGCAGACGGCCCTTCGTCGGCAGCGCTCCCGGAAGCATGCGCTCCAGTCTGCCCGATCGGACCGTGCCACAACCGGGCCGGATGGACGATCCGGAAATGGTTTGCATGA
Organism: Ilumatobacteraceae bacterium; assembly: GCA_963801795.1. Taxonomy (GTDB): domain Bacteria; phylum Actinomycetota; class Acidimicrobiia; order Acidimicrobiales; family Ilumatobacteraceae; genus Sva-07. Next base: position 644,516 of record CAWDFZ010000005.1, on the reverse strand, counting down.
ACATGCGAAATTCCGTATGCTCATGCAGATGTCGTCGCTACGGGTCGGGATCATCGGTGCCTCGGGGTACACCGGAGCCGAGTTGCTCCGCCTCGTCGCCGGTCATCCGAGCATGGATGTCGTCGTCGCCACGGGCGATTCGATGGCCGGCCGCCGTGCCGCCGACGTCTATCCGTCGCTCGAGGTCGCCTATCCGGATCTCGTGTTCGAGGCGTTCGACCCGGCGATGGCCGATGGACTCGACGTCGCCTTCCTCGGTCTGCCGCACGAGGCGTCGATGGCGCTCGCGCCGCAGCTCGTCGGCTCGGTCGGCTGTGTCGTCGACCTGTCGGCGGCCTACCGGCTGAAGGACGCCGGCGGCCTATCCCACGTTCTACGGCTTCGAACACACGCAACCCGACCTGCTCGCCGAGGCGGTGTTCGGCCTGCCCGAACTGCACCGGACGGAGCTGAAGGAGGCGCGGCTCATCGCCACACCCGGCTGCCACGTCACCGCGGCCACGCTGGCGCTGCGGCCGCTCGTCGCCGCCGGCCTCGTCGAGCCGACCGGGATCGTCGTGAACACCGTCACGGGCATCACCGGGGCGGGACGCGCCCCGACCGACACGAACGTGTTCACCAACATCGACTCCAACGCGGTCGCCTACGGGCTGATCGATCACCGCCACACGCCCGAGATGGAACAGGAGATCGGTGCCCAGCTGATCTTCACCCCGCATCTCGTCCCGATGAGCCGCGGCCTGCTCGCCACGTGCTACGCCCGGCCGACCGCCGGGTGCAGCGCCGAGCGGATCGCCGCCGCGCTGCACGACTTCGCCGTCGACGAGCCGTTCGTCGCCGTCACCGCCAAGCCGCCGGCGACCAAGTCGGTGCTCGGCTCGAATGCGGCGCACGTCAGCGCCCGCTTCGACGAGCGCACCGGCACGGTCATCGCCATGTGCGCCATCGACAACCTCACGAAGGGTGCGTCGGGCGGGGCGTTGCAGGCGGCGAACGTCGCGCTCGGCCTCGACGAGACCGCCGGCCTGTCGTCGATCGGCCTCGCCCCGTGACCGCTCGACGCCACTCGAGCACCACGAGCTGCACCCGCCGCGCTTGAAGGCGGCGACGCTCGTCGAGGCCCTGCCGTACATCCGCCGCTTCGCCGGCAAGACGGTGGTGGTGAAGTACGGCGGCAACGCGCTCGCCGGCACCTCCGACCACGATGCGCTCGCGTCGTTCGCCGAGGACATCGTGCTGATGCGACTCGTCGGCATGCGCCCGGTCGTCGTGCACGGCGGCGGACCACAGATCTCCGAGCTGATGGCGCGCCTCGGCAAGGAGACGACGTTCGTCGATGGCCTCCGCGTCACCGATGCCGAGACGGTCGAGATCGCCCGGATGGTGCTGAAGGGCCAGGTCAACCCGCAGCTCGTGGCGGCGATCAACGTCCACGGCCGGTACGCCGTCGGGCTGAGTGGCATCGACGCCGGTCTGATCCGGGCGGTGGCGAGGGACCCGGAGCTCGGCTTCGTCGGCGACGTCACCGAGATCAACCCGGAGGTGATCCTCGGCCTGATCGAGGACGAGTTCATCCCGGTGATCGCCACGATCGGCAGCGACGTCGCTCGGTCAGTCGTACAACATCAATGCCGACACGGTGGCCGGCGCGATCGCCGAGGCGCTCGGTGCCGAGAAGCTCGTCTATCTCACCGACATCGAGGGCCTGCGGCGCGACGTCGACGACCCGGGCAGCCTCATCCGCCAGACGACGGCCGACGAACTCGACGCGCTCGTCGCCGACGGCACGATCGCCGGCGGCATGATCCCGAAGGTCACGAGTTGCACGCAGGCCGTGCGCAACGGCGTGCGGCGCGCCCACATCCTCGACGGACGGATCGAGCACGTGCTGCTGCTCGAAGTGTTCACCGACGCCGGTATCGGCACGATGGTCGTCGGCGCGCCCGACGGGACCGGAGCAAGCACATGACCACCGCCACGACCAGGCGCACGACTTCGATCTCGACGCGCTCGACCACTGCCCGTTCATGCCGGTGTTCGGCGCACCCGAGATCATGTTCGAACGCGGGCAGGGCACCGAGCTGTGGGACGTGCACGGCAAGCGCTATCTGGATTTCCTCGCCGGCATCGCCGTGGTCTCGCTCGGCCACGCCAACCCGGTGGTCGCCGACGCGATCAGCGACCAGGCGCATCGACTGCTCCACGTGTCGAACTTCTTCACCAATCCGGTGGCTGCGAAGGCGGCGACGATGGTGAACGAGCAGTTGGCCGCGGCGTCCGGCCGGCAGGGACAGATCTTCTTCACCAACTCGGGAGCCGAGTCGGTCGAGTGCGCGATCAAGCTCGCCCGCAAGCACGGAGGACGCGGCCGCCACACCGTCGTCAGCGCCCTCGGCAGCTTCCACGGGCGGACGCTCGCCGCGTTGGCGGCCACCGGTCAGCCCACGAAGCACGAACCCTTCCAGCCGATGCCCGAGGGCTTCCGCCACGTCGCGTGGGGCGAACTCGACGCGATGCGCGCCGCCGTCGACGGATCGGTGGCGGCGGTGCTGATCGAGCCGGTGCAGGGGGAGGGCGGCGTCAACCCGGCCACCACCGAGTACCTGCAGGGCATCCGCGCGCTCTGCGACGAGGTCGGCGCCCTGCTGATGATCGACGAGATCCAGACCGGGTTCGGCCGCACCGGTCGGTGGTTCGGGTTCGAGCACGCCGGCGTGCAGCCCGACGTGGTCACACTCGCCAAGGCGATGGGCAACGGCATGCCGGTCGGCGCGTGTTGGGCCCGCACCGACGTGGCGTCGGTGTTCGAACCCGGCGACCACGGCAGCACGTACTCCGGTACGGCCATCGCCACTGCGGCGGTCGTGGCCACGCTGTCGGAGATGCGCCGCCTCGACGCGCCGGCGCTGGCCGAACGGCAGGGCCGGCGGCTCGCCGACGGCCTGCTCGCGCTCGACGGGGTCGTCGGGGTCCGGGGTCACGGCCTGATGCTCGGCGCCCAGCTCGCCGACGGCATCGACGCGAAGGCCGTGTACCTGCAACTCCTCCATCGGGGCCTGATCACCAACGCCGTCAACGCGTCGACGCTTGCGCTTCGTGCCGCCGCTCACGGTGTCCGACGACGAGATCGACGAGGCGCTCGCCCTGGTCGCCGACGTGCTGGCGCACGCGCTCGACGAGGCGACGAACGGGGCGACCGCATGAGCCGCCACCTGTTGACCATCGCCGACTTCGAGGCCGGGGAGATCGAGCAGATCCTGGCGTTGGCGGCCGCTCCGATCGCCTCGCTCGGCCGTCCGCTCGACGGGCTCGGGCGCGGCGTTGATCTTCGAGAAGCCGTCCAACCGGACCCGCCACTCCACCGAGATGGCCGTCGTCCAACTCGGCGGGCATCCGATCTACACGCGGGGCGAGGAGGTCGGCTTCGACACCCGCGAGCCCGTCGAGGACGTGGCGAAGATCCTCGCCGGCTATCACGCGGTCATCGCGGCGCGCGTGTTCTCCCACCACACCCTCGAACGGATGGCGGCCGTCGTCGACACCCCGGTCGTGAACCTGCTGTCCGACTGGTCGCACCCGCTGCAGGCGCTCGCCGACGCCCTCACGATGACCCAGGCGCTGGGCCCGCTCGCCGGCCGGACCGTGGCCTACGTCGGCGACTACAACAACGTCGCCCGCTCGCTCGCCGAGGTCAGCCTGTTGCTCGGCGCCCGCGTGCGGCTGGCGTCCCCGCCGGGGTTCGCCGACGGACGACGCCGAGTTGGAACGGCTGCGGCTGATCGGCGAGCGGCGACATCGAGCAGTCGCACCGTCCGGCCGACGCCGTCCGCGGCGCCGACGCGGTCCACACCGACACGTGGGTGTCGATGGGCCAGGAAGCGGAGAAGGAACAGCGCCGGAAGCAGTTCGAGGGCTACACCGTCGACGCCGACATGATGGCGCTCGCCGCCTCCGGGGCGATCTTCATGCACTGCCTGCCGGCCTACCGCGGCATCGAAGTCGCCGCCGACGTGATCGACGGGCCGCAATCGGTCGTGTTCCAACAGGGACACAACCGGATGCACGCGGCCCGCGGTGCGCTGGCCTTCGTCCTCGGAGTTCGACCATGACCACCAAGGTGCAACGGCAGGCCACGATCTCACGACTGATCGGCGATCACGAGGTGACGAACCAGCCGCAACTGATCGCGCTGCTCGTCGAGCACGGCATCGAGGCGACACAGGCCACGGTGTCACGCGATCTCGACGACATCGGCGCGGTGAAGGTGCGGGTGCCGAGCGGGAACACGGTGTACGCGATCCCCGAGTTCGCACCCGATCGCATCGCGCCGGTCGATCAACTGCGCCGGGTGATGGGGGAGTGGGTGGCCGAGGTCGCCTGCTCGGGCAACATCGTCATCCTGCGGACCCCACCCGGATGCGCCCACGTGGTGGCCTCGGCCCTCGATCGCAGCCGGATCGACGGCCTGCTCGGCACGGTGGCCGGCGACGACACGCTGATGTGCGTGTCGGCCTCGGTCGACGGATCGGCGCTGGCCGAACAACTCAAGGAACTCGCCGGCGTTGACTGACCCGACCGACCAAACCGACGCGCACCGGCCGACCCACCGGCGGCGACCGGCAGGACGCTCTGGCACGGCCGATTCGCCGGCGGCCCGGCCGAGGCGTTGCTGGCCTACACCGTCAGCCTGCCCTTCGATCGCGTCATGTGGCGTGACGACATCGCCGGATCGCGGGCCCACGTGCGCGGCCTCGCCCGGGTCGGCCTGCTGTCCACCGACGAGAGCGACAACGTGCTCGCGGCACTCGACCAGGTCGCCGACGAGATGGAACGGGACGTGTTCGTCTTCGTCGACTCCGACGAGGACATCCACACCGCCGTCGAACGCCGCGTCACCGAGCTCGCGGGCCCGGCCGGCGGAAAGCTCCACACCGCCCGCAGCCGCAACGACCAGGTGGCCACCGATCTGCGGCTGTGGTGCAAGCGCGAGCTGGTCACCGTCGCCGCCGGCCTCCTCGGCCTCCAGGAGACCCTGCTCGCCCGGGCGCTCGAATCGGACGGGGTGTACCTCCCCGGCTACACCCACCTGCAACGGGCGCAACCGGTGCTGCTCGCCCACCACCTGCTCGCGCACGGCTGGGCGCTCGGTCGTGACGTCGACCGGCTGCTCGACACGCTGCGGCGGCTCGACGTGTCGCCGCTCGGCGCGGGTGCGCTGGCGGGTTCGTCGTTGCCGATCGACCCGGCCGGCAACGCCGCCGATCTCGGCTTCTCGCGCCCGTTCGACAACAGCCTCGACGCCGTCGGCGACCGCGATTTCGTCGCCGAGGCCGTGTTCGACCTCGCGTTGATCGGCGTCCACCTGTCGCGCATCGGCGAGGAGTGGGTGCTGTGGACCTCGGCCGAGTTCGGCTTCGCCCGGCTCGACGACGCCTACGCCACCGGATCGTCGATGCTGCCGCAGAAGAAGAACCCCGACATCGCCGAGCTCGCCCGCGGCAAGGCCGGACGCCTCATCGGCAACCTCACCGGCCTCCTTGCGACGTTGAAGGGGCTGCCGCTCGCCTACAACCGCGACCTCCAGGAGGACAAGGAGCCGCTGTTCGACTCGGTGGAGCAGGTCACGCTCGCCGTCGCCGCGCTGACGGGCATGATCGCCACGGCCACGTTCGTCCCCGAGGCCATGCAGGCCGCGGCCGACGAGCAGACCACGGCGGCCACCGACCTCGCCGAGTTCCTCGTCCGCTCGGGCATGCCGTTCCGCGAGGCGCACGCCGTCGTCGGTGCGCACGTGCGGGCGGCGTTGGCGGGTGCGGGTGCGCTCAGCGATCTCGTCGCCGCCGATCCCGTGCTCGGCCCCGATGCCGCGGCGCTGGTCCGGCCGGGTGTGGGGGTCAAGATGCGCACCTCGCCCGGCGCAGCGGGGCCGGACGCGCTCGGACGCCCAGGTGGCGTCGTATCGCCGCCTCCTCGCCGACGAGCGGACCCGCCTCGGCCTCTGACGCCGATCCACCCCAGCGATGTCGTTGTGCTGCGCCGGCGCCGGTACATCGACATCGCCACGGTCGGCCCGCACCAGCGATGTAGTTGTCCTGCGCGGGCGCCGGTACATCGACATCGCACACGGGTTGGTACGGTGCGGCGGGTGACGTTCGATCGTGGGGCGCTGGAAGGCGAGGCGCCCGATGTGGCACCGATGCTGCTCAACAAGCTGCTCGTGCACGGCGCCGTGCGTCGGTCGGATCGTCGAGGTGGAGGCCTACACCGCGGACGATCCGGCCTCCCACACGTTCGGCGGCGAGACGGCTCGCAACTCGGTGATGTTCGGTCCGCCGGGCCACCTGTACTGCTACCTGTCGTACGGCATCCACACCTGCGCCAACATCGTCACCGGCGCCGCGGGCGCGGTGCGGCGGTGCTCATCCGAGCGGTCACACCCGTCACCGGCATCGACGAGATGCGTCGCCGGCGCGGCCAGGCGGTCGCCGACTTGCCGACGGCCCGGGCAAGTTGTGCCAGGCGCTCGGACTCACGCTCGCCCACAACGGCGTCGACCTCTGCGGCTCGGGTCCCGTCGCGCTCGTCGACGACGGCACGCCACCACCCGTCGCGCCCGTCGTCGGGCCACGGATCGGCATCACGAAGGGCGTCGACACTCCCTGGCGGTTCCGCGTTCCCCAATGATCGCCCGCCAAATGATCGCCAGCCCGGTGAGCGTCAGCGCCAGTGGATCCAGTAGCCGTGCGGATGACAGACCGCGAGGGTCTTGCACGTGCGGGTCCCGTCGCGCCAGCGGACGAGCGTCATCACCGTCACGTCGGCGCCGGCGAGATCGTCGTCGACCGGAATCTCGGGGACGAGTGCGGGTGACTCGGCGTAGATCCAGCTCAGATCGCGCCGGCCGCCGATGTCGTCGAGTCCGTTCAGGTAGGCGATGCGCTGGGTCGGGGTCAGGTAGTTGAGCACCCACGAGTTCGTCACGACGGGATGGCAGCGGGTGCCGACCTCGGCCACCGCGGTCTGCAGGCCGGCGATGGCATCACCCGACCGCACCCTGGGCCGCGCCGCCGTGGCCAGCTCGATCGCGGCCCGGAGGCGATGGAAGCGGTCGGCCTGATCGGGCCAGACGCACGCCTCGAGCCAGCGCGACTCGATCGGGTCGGTGACGTCGACCGGGTGCCGGTCGATCCCGAGGCGCGCACCGATGACCGGCATCGAGTCGGGCACGGGCACGGCACCACGGGTGGACACCTCGAGCACCACCGTCGAGGGACCGCCGACCGACGAGACTGCGGACTCCGCCTCGTTGTCGGCCCGATACCGGTACTCGTACCGATCGAGGAGCAGGTTCAGACCGCCGCTCGTGCCGATGTCGATGTGGCCGAGCGATCCGACCTCGTCGGCGAGCATGCCGAACACCGGCAGGAACAGGCCGCAGCGCCCGACCTCGTTGGTCTGCGTCGTCCGCGTGGACAGCAGCCACGTCAGTTCGGTCGCTCGCGCCTCGACGAAGCGCCGGAACGTCGGCATGAGCTCGGGATCGGCGGGGTGGCGGTGGTCGGTGGTGAGGTTCGGATACCACTGCGCGAGTTCGCTGCGCGGTTCGTCGAGGACCAGATGGTGGGTGCAGGCGAACAGCAGCACCGGCTGCTGTTGCTCCGTCGGTGCGTGGAGCAGCAGCCGGAACAGCGACGGTTCGTCGGCGATCCCCTTGGCGAGCGTCGAATAGAGCGGCGCGCGTCGAGCGGACGTCGAGGCGAAGTTGACGAACTGCTGGGCGAGCGAGCGATCGAGCGGATCGACCCGCTCGGCAGCCGAATCGTCCCCCAGCGGTTCCACCGGTCGAGAGTACCCTGCCTGTCCGTATGGCTTCGATCGAGTTCGACCTGATTGCAGATCTCGAGGCACGCAACCTCATCCACGATTCGACCGATCGCGAGTTCCTGCGAGCGCAGGTGGCCGCCGGTCCCGTCGGGATCTACTACGGCTGCGATCCGACGGCCGACAGCCTCCACGTGGGCAACCTGATCGGGCTCGTCACGCTGCGCCGCTTCCAGGATGCCGGCCATCGTCCGATCGCCCTGGCCGGCGGTGCGACGGGCATGGTGGGGGACCCGAGCGGTCGTTCGGAGGAGCGCAACCTCCTCGACGACGACGTGCTGGACCACAACGTGGCCTGCATCAAGGAGCAGCTCGGCCGGATCGTCGATCTCGGGCCCCACGAGGGAAACGGGCGAGCCAGGCCATGACGAGGGAGACGGAGTCGGGGCGAACTCGTCGACAACCGCACGTGGACGCAACCGATCTCGGTGCTCGAGTTCCTGCGCGACGTCGGCAAGCACGTCACGGTGAACCAGATGCTCGCCCGCGAGAGCATCAAGATGCGCATCAACTCCGAGCACGGCATCTCGTTCACGGAGTTCAGCTACATGCTGCTCCAGGCGAACGACTACCTGTGGCTGCACGAGAACCTCGACTGCACCATCCAGATCGGCGGTTCCGACCAGTGGGGCAACATCATCGCCGGCGTCGATCTGATCAGGCGCAAGACCGGCCACCACGTGCACGCGTTCTCGTGGCCGCTGCTGACGGCCGCCGACGGGTCGAAGCTCGGCAAGACCACCGGGGCCCGGGTGTGGCTCGACGCCGCCAAGACCAGTCCGTACCAGTTCCGCCAGCACTGGATGCAGATCGCCGACGACGAGATCGAGGCGCAACTCCTCACGTTCTCGCTCCGCCCGGTGGACGAGATCGCGCGACCTTGTCGCACGACATGCCGAGGCACCCCAACGCCGGCTCGCCCAACGTGCGCTCGCCGACGAGATGGTCGACGCTCGTGCACGGCGCTGACGCCGCGCACGCCGCCGCCGAGGCCGCTGACCTGCTGTTCTCCGCCGATCCGACCGCGGCATCGACGTCGGCGCTCGAGGCACTGTCGGCCGAGATCCCGTCGTCGAGCGTCGACGCTGCCGAGTTGGGTGATCTGGTCGCGGTGCTCGTCGGCACCGGGCTGGCGACCTCGAACGGCGACGCTCGACGCAACCTCGCCCAGGGCTCGTACTACGTGAACGGCGTCACGATCGACGAGAACTCTGTGCCTTCGGAGTGGGAACGCCTGCAGGGCCGGTATGTTCTTCTCCGCAAGGGCAAGAAGACGCACCATCTCCTCGAGATTTCATCCTGAGTACATCTCAGGGAAATTTCTCCCGGAGTCGGGTTGTGCCTCCAAGCACGAGCGGTTAGTATTGTTCTCCGCCTCACGGAAGGATTTCACTCCTCCGGAAAGGCGATCTGGCACCAACGCCAAACCCCAGCGAAAGCTGACGGGCCGGTGCGTGCCTGAGCTTCGGCTCCTTGAAAACGGAAGAGAAGACAGAACGCCAGTGCGGGCAGTTCGTCGGGCCGCCTTCGGGTGACCCTGCAGAACTGTCTGTCAATTTCGCTGTCGGCACACCCTGCCGGCAGCAACACGGATACCGGCCGTCCTCCACCTTTGTACGGTGCAGGTTCGGCCAAATCAGCTAAGGCGTATCGTCCACATGAGCCTTCCCGGCTCGGACGATGCACTCGCTGACTACTCGTTGCCGATCCAACGGTCGGCCACGTTTTTGTTGGAGAGTTTGATCCTGGCTCAGGATGAACGCTGGCGGCGTGCTTAACACATGCAAGTCGAACGAGGTCCATGGAGCTTGCTCCGGAAGATCTAGTGGCGAACGGGTGCATAACACGTGAGAAACCTGCCTCAGTCTCTGGGATAACAGTTGGAAACGACTGCTAATACCGGATGCCGTCACACCATCACATGGTGGAGTGACGAAAGATTTATCGGACTGAGAGGGTCTCGCGGCCTATCAGCTAGTTGGAGAGGTAACGGCTCACCAAGGCATCGACGGGTAGCTGGTCTGAGAGGATGATCAGCCACACTGGGACTGAGACACGGCCCAGACTCCTACGGGAGGCAGCAGTGGGGAATCTTGCACAATGGGCGAAAGCCTGATGCAGCAACGCCGCGTGCGGGAAGAAGGCCCTAGGGTTGTAAACCGCTTTCAGTAGGGAAGAAAATGACGGTACCTACAGAAGAAGGTGCGGCCAACTACGTGCCAGCAGCCGCGGTGACACGTAGGCACCAAGCGTTATCCGGATTTATTGGGCGTAAAGAGCTCGTAGGCGGTTCGGTAAGTCGGGTGTGAAAACTCTGGGCTCAACCCAGAGAGGCCACCCGATACTGCTGTGACTAGAGTGCGGTAGGGGAGCGGGGAATTCCTGGTGTAGCGGTGAAATGCGCAGATATCAGGAGGAACACCAGCGGCGAAGGCGCCGCTCTGGGCCGTAACTGACGCTGAGGAGCGAAAGCATGGGTAGCAAACAGGATTAGATACCCTGGTAGTCCATGCCGTAAACGTTGGGCACTAGGTGTGGGTCTCAACCAACGAGATCCGCGCCGTCGCTAACGCATTAAGTGCCCCGCCTGGGGAGTACGGTCGCAAGACTAAAACTCAAAGGAATTGACGGGGGCCCGCACAAGCAGCGGAGCGTGTTGCTTAATTCGATGCAACGCGAAGAACCTTACCTGGGTTTGACATGTACCGAAAAGCTCTAGAGATAGGGTGTCCTTCGGGGCGGTACACAGGTGGTGCATGGCTGTCGTCAGCTCGTGTCGTGAGATGTTGGGTTAAGTCCCGCAACGAGCGCAACCCTTATCCTATGTTGCCAGCACGTAATGGTGGGGACTCGTAGGAGACTGCCGGGGTCAACTCGGAGGAAGGTGGGGATGACGTCAAGTCATCATGCCCCTTATGCCCAGGGCTGCAAACACGCTACAATGGCCGGTACAGAGGGCTGCGATCCCGCGAGGGTAAGCGAATCCCACAAAGCCGGTCTCAGTTCGGATTGGAGTCTGCAACTCGACTCCATGAAGCCGGAGTTGCTAGTAATCCTGGATCAGCACGCCAGGGTGAATACGTTCCCGGGCCTTGTACACACCGCCCGTCACACCACGAAAGTCGGCAACACCCGAAGCCGGTGGCCCAACCTACTTGTAGGAGGGAGCCGTCGAAGGTGGGGTCGGTGATTGGGGTGAAGTCGTAACAAGGTAGCCGTACCGGAAGGTGCGGCTGGATCACCTCCTTTCTAAGGAGTGCCTCTCTACTGAAGATGGACATTTGTTCCACCCAGTACGAGACACACCTGTTGGTGCACTGGTGGGCTGTCGCCACAACGACCAGAGGTCGCAGGGATTCGGTCCCTCTCTCTGTTCGGCGTGTCGCCGGCCACCGTCTTCTCTTCCGTTTTGAGGGAGTTGTTCCCTCACGCCGCAGCGTCGAGCTGCTCGAGCCTTCGGGCGCGAGCCGTTCCGCTGTTCAGGTGGCTCCTTGAGAACTGCAGAGCAAGCACGAGCATCTTGAGAGAAATCTCGAATAGATAACTTGTTCTTTCCAAGCTAATAAGAGCCAACGGTGGATGCCTTGGCGCCAAGAACCGATGAAGGACGTGAGTGACTGCGAAAAGCTGCGGGGAGCCGTCTACTAGGCCTCGATCCGCAGATGTCCGAATGGGGAAACCCAGCACTCGTCATGGAGTGTTACCCCTGCCTGAACACATAGGGCAGGAGGAGGGAACCGGGGGAATTGAAACATCTCAGTACCCCGAGGAAAGGAAAGCAACCGCGACACCCTGAGTAGCGGCGAGCGAAAAGGGTAGAGACCAAACCGTGCCAGTGCCAAGCCTGATGGCGTTGCTGGTGCGGGGTAGTGGGACCAGGAGACACAGCATCAGATGTGTCACGGAGTACAAGTGCTGCATAGGAGAACGACTCAGGAAAGGGTCGACCAGAGTGGGTAACAGTCCCGTATCCGAAATGTACGCACTCTCCGCTTGTCATCCCAAGTAACGCCGGAACCGTGAAAGCCGGCGTGAATCTGTGGGGACCACCCCATAAGTCTAAGTATTCCTTGGCGACCGATAGTGAACCAGTACCGTGAGGGAAAGGTGAAAAGTACCCCGGGAGGGGAGTGAAATAGTACCTGAAACCGTTGGTTTACAAACAGTCAGAGCGTCGTCATGCCTTCGGGTATGGCCGCGATGGCGTGCCTTTTGAAGAATGAGCCTGCGAGTTACGGTGTGTGGCAAGGTTAACCAGTGATGGGGAGCCGAAGCGAAAGCGAGTCTGAATAGGGCGTAGAGTCGCATGCTGTAGACCCGAAGCCAAGTGATCTATCCATGGCCAGGTTGAAGCGGAGGTAAGACTCCGTGGAGGACCGAACCCACGTAAGTTAAAAATTGCGGGGATGAGCTGTGGATAGGGGTGAAAGGCCAATCAAACTTGGCGATAGCTGGTTCTCCTCGAAATGCATTTAGGTGCAGCGTCGTGTGTTCAGTACCGGAGGTAGAGCACTGAATGGGTTAGGGGGCCCACAAGCTTACCGACCCCAATCAAACTCCGAATACCGGTACTCCAGAGCACGGCAGTGAGACCACGAGGGATGAGCTTCGTTGGTCGAAAGGGAAACAGCCCAGATCATCAGCTAAGGCCCCTAATTCAGGACTAAGTGGAAAACGATGTGGGATTGCACAGACAGCCAGGAGGTTGGCTTAGAAGCAGCCACCCTTGAAAGAGTGCGTAATAGCTCACTGGTCGAGTGATCCTGCGCGGACAATGTAACGGGGCTCAAGTCCTGAGCCGAAGCTATGGGCTTCTACGTAAGTAGGAGCGGTAGAGGAGCGTCGATGGTGCAGCGAAGCGGCCGTGGAAACGAGTCGTGGAGCGCCATCGAGTGAGAATGCAGGCATGAGTAGCGAGAGAGGGGTGAGAAACCCCTCCGCCGAAAGCCCAAGGGTTCCTGGGGAAGGCTAATCCCCCCAGGGTGAGTCGGGAGCTAAGGCGAGGCCGAAAGGCGTAGTCGATGCACAACTGGTTGATATTCCAGTACCACTGTGCCCGCGCCAAGTCCAAGAGTCGCAACGTTGGGGCTGTTACCTTCGGGTAGCGAACCGACCGAGCTGCTGGCGGATAGTTGACGGGGGACGCAGGAGGATAGGTGAACCGGGGCGATGGTAGACCCCGGGTAAGCGTGTAGACGGGTTCCGATGAGAGTTGGAGCCTTAACGTCGAGACGCGATGCCGAGCGATATACCGCGAAGTCACTGATTCCATGCTGCCAAGAAAAGCCCAGCAATGAGTTGGCACAGTGCCCGTACCCCATACCGACACAGGTGGGCGGGTAGAGAATACCAAGGCGAGCGGGAGAACTATGGTTAAGGAACTCGGCAAATTACCTCCGTAACTTCGGAAGAAGGAGGACCCTTTTTGGTGAAAGCCTTTACGGCTCGAGCTGAGGAGGGTGGCACAGACCAGGGGGTAGCGACTGTTTACCAAAAACACAGCAGCGTGCGAAGCCGCAAGGCGCTGTATACGCTGTGACGCCTGCCCAATGCTTGAAGGTCACGGGGAACGGTTAGCTCTTCGGAGCGAAGCTGTGAACCTAAGCCCAAGTGAATGGCGGCCGTAACTATAACGGTCCTAAGGTAGCGAAATTCCTTGTCGGGTAAGTTCCGACCTGCACGAATGGCGTAACGACTTCCCCACTGTCTCAACCATAGACCCGGCGAAATTGAAGTACGAGTAAAGATGCTCGTTAGCTGCGGAAGGACGGAAAGACCCCGTGGACCTTTACTATAACTTGGTGTTGAGTTTTGAATTGCGTTGTGTAGGATAGGTGGGAGACTTGGAAGCATTGGCGCCAGCCAGTGTGGAGTCAATGTTGAAATACCACCCTGCGTACTTTGGAGCTCTAACCTCGGTCCGTGATCCGGATCAGGAACAGCGCCAGGCGGGTAGTTTGACTGGGGCGGTCGCCTCCTAAAGAGTAACGGAGGCGCCCAAAGGTTCCCTCAGGCTGGTTGGCAATCAGCCGTCGAGTGCAATGACACAAGGGAGCTTGACTGCGAGACCTACAAGTCGAGCAGGTACGAAAGTAGGGCATAGTGACCCGGCCATCACGTGTGGAAGTGTGGTCGCTCAACGGATAAAAGGTACCCCGGGGATAACAGGCTAATCTTCCCCAAGAGTCCATATCGACGGGAAGGTTTGGCACCTCGATGTCGGCTCATCGCATCCTGGGGCTGAAGCAGGTCCCAAGGGTTGGGCTGTTCGCCCATTAAAGCGGTACGCGAGCTGGGTTCAGAACGTCGTGAGACAGTTCGGTCTCTATCCTCCGCAGCCGAAGGAATACTGACAACTGCTGTCCTTAGTACGAGAGGACCGGGACGGACGTAGCTCTGGTGTGTCTGTTGTCGCGCCAGCGGCATCGCAGATTTGCTACCTACGGAAGGGATAACCGCTGAAAGCATCTAAGTGGGAAACCCGGTTGAAGATGAGTATTCCCATGCGGTTAACGCAGTAAGGCCCGTGACGAGACCATCACGTTGATAGGCCGGAGGTGTAAGCGTGGTAACACGCTCAGCCGACCGGTACTAATCGGCCGAGGGCTTGGTTTGAACACGCTCGTGCTTGCTCTGGAGTCCTTGAGGGAACCACCCTCATTGACAACTGATTTCGGTGACCATAGCGACAGGGTCACACCCGTTCCCATCTCGAACACGGAAGTTAAGCCTGTCAGCGCCGATGGTACTTGGGGAGTGATCCCCTGGGAGAGTAGGACGTCGCCGGATTTCGATCAGGAAACGCACCGACCGGGTTTGCCGGCGGTGCGTTTTCTGCGTTTTCGGCCCATTCGGGAGCTGGTGGGGCGTTGTCGCTCCCAACCGGGCCGTAGCATGGTCAGCCATGTCGAACGACCGTCCGTCCTCGTCCTCGCGCCCGTCGAGCGGTCGACCCGGCGGTTCGCGCAGCTCGGCCGGTGGCTCGTACCGGGGTGCTTCGAAGCCCAGATCGGCCAACACGGGCTCGGGCAAGCCCGGATCGGCGCGGCCCGGCACCGGCAAGCCTGGATCTGGCAAGCCGGCGGCTATCGTCCAAGCCCGCATCGTCCAGGTCATCATCGTCGAGGCCGGCATCGTCGAGGGACGGTTCCGGTAAGTCGGGTTCGTACTCGGGCCGGAGCGGTGCGGGCCGGCCCGCCGGTGGTGGCGCCAAAGGGGGCCGTCCTGGTGGAGGCGAGAGGCGGCGCAACGACGATCGCCGTCAGGAACGGCCGCTGACGACCGCCGAACGACGGGCGCTCGAGGTGAAGATGCGCCGGGCTCCGCGGGCGCCGCGCGATCCCGAACTCGAGCGGCAGAAGATCGCCGATCGCACGCTCGAGACCTGGATCGACGACGGTTCGGTCCGCGACGAAGCGCGCCACGCCGCGAACCGGGCATCCGCCGTCACATCGGACACCGCGCCGAAGCGCCGTGCGCCGAAGCCGCTCGACCCCGAGGTCGCGGCCGAACTGACCGATGCAGTCGGCAAGCAGCGTGGCGAGCGGCTCGCCGAGCGGCTGGCGCAGGCCTCCGAGGCGCTCGACCGTGAGCGGTACCAGGAAGCCCGGCGTATCGCCGGCGCCATCGTGAAGGAGGCGCCCGACGTGGCCGCGGCCCACGAGGTGCACGGGCTCGCCAGCTACCGCCTCGGCATGTTCAAGCCGGCGGTCCGCTCGCTCGAGGCCGCGTTCGACCTGCACCCCGATCCGTTCATCATGCCGGTCATCGCCGACTGCTACCGGGCGCTCGGTCGCTGGTCGTCGGTCGATCGGGTCTGGCGTGAGATCCGTGAGATGTCGCCGTCGCAAGAGGTGCTCGCCGAAGGGCGCATCGTCGCCGCCGGTGCGCTCGCCGATCAGGGTGACCTGCGCGGTGCGCTCGCCGTGATGGAACCGGCGACCAAGCGCACGAAGACCGTGCGCGATCACCACCTGCGGCAGTACTACGTACTCGGCGACCTGTACGACCGTGTCGGCGATCCGATCGCCGCCCGCCGCTGGTTCGGCATCGTCGCCGAGCTCGACCCCGAGTTCGCCGACGTCGACCAACGGCTGCGCACACTCGGTCGCTGAACCGTCCGGGTGCCATCGGCCCCGGTACCATCGCCGCGATGCCGAGCATGCAGTTCCGCGCCGGTGTCGTCGCGGTGGTCACCAACGCCAGCGGACAGGTGATGGCGTTCGAGCGCAGCGACGTGCCCGGCGCCTGGCAGCTCCCGCAGGGTGGCATCGACGTCGGCGAGGCGACGGGTGACGCGGCGTGGCGTGAACTGTCGAGGAGACCGGGCTCGGGCCCGACCAGGTCGAACTGATCGGCGAGTATCCCGAGTGGACCATCTACGAGTGGCCTCCCGAAGTGCGCGACGGTGGGCGACGCCATGCGAGGCAGCGACTCGGGCAGGTGCAACGGTGGTTCGTGTTCCGAGTTCGAGACGAGACGATCGAACCGACACCCGACGGTGTCGAGTTCGGAGCCTGGCGCTGGGTGGAGCCGCGCTGGCTCGTCGACCAGGTGGTCGAGTTCCGGCGTCCGGCCTATCAACGGGTGCTCGTCGACCAGGTGCTCGGCGGACTCGGCGGGGTGGGCGGCGGGACGCGTGACAGTGGCTGACGACCTGTTCTCGGCCGCGGGCGAGGAGCTGCGTCGCAGTCGCGCCCCGCTCGCCGCTCGATTGCGCCCGCGGACGATCGACGACGTGGTCGGCCAGGACCACCTGGTCGGACCAGGCCGGCCACTGCGGGCGCTCGTCGAAACCGACCGGCTGTCGTCGGTGCTGTTCTGGGGCCCGCCCGGGACCGGCAAGACGACGCTCGCTCTGGCGGTCGCCGGCAGCACGGCCCGGGCGTTCGTGCAGATGTCGGCGGTGAACGCCGGCGTGAAGGACGTGCGAGCAACGATCGAGGGCGCCCGCCATCGACTGGGTGAGCGCGGACAGGGGACCATCCTGTTCCTCGACGAGATCCACCGGTTCTCGAAGTCGCAGCAGGATGCCCTGTTGCCGGCGGTCGAGGACGGGACGCTCACGTTGATCGGGGCCACCACCGAGAATCCGTTCTTCGAGGTCAACGCCCCGCTGCGCAGTCGATCCACCCTGTTCCGCCTCGAACCGCTCGATCGGGCGGCGATCCGCGAGCTCGTCGATCGCGGACTCCGGGCCGAAGCGGTGACCGCCGATGACGATGCCCTCGATCTGCTGGTCGAGCGGGCGGGCGGCGACGGCCGCCAGGTGCTGACCGCGCTGGAGGTGGCGTGTGCCCTGAGCGGCTACGGGCACGTCGAACTCCATCACGTCGAGGAGGCACTGGGCACGAGCGCACTGCGCTATGGACGCGACGACCACTACGACGTCGTGAGTGCGTTCATCAAGTCGATGCGGGGATCCGACCCCGATGCCGCGGTGTACTGGCTCGCTCGGATGCTCGAGGCCGGCGAGGACGCCCGGTTCATCGCCCGGCGCATGATCATCTTCGCCAGCGAGGACGTCGGCCTGGCCGACAGCGGCGCACTCACCGTCGCCGTCGCCGCGGCGCACGCGTTGGAACACGTCGGATTGCCGGAGGCGCAGCTGAACCTGTCCCAGGCCGCGATCTACCTGGCGACCGCGCCGAAGAGCAATCGGTCGGCGCTCGCGATCTGGAACGCCCGCGCGGCGGTCCGCGACGGAGCGGTCGGCGAGGTTCCGGCGCATCTGCGGGACTCGCACTACCAGGCGGCGGCCACGATCGGCCACGGCGTCGGCTACGAGTATCCTCACGACCATGCCGGTGCCGTCGTCGATCAGCAGTACCTGCCCGACGAACTGGTCGACCGCCATTGGTACGAGCCGAGTCGCGTACGGCGACGAGCAGGAGATCGAGCGGCGGATGACCGCGCGACAGGTGACGCACCAGAACACGACGGACCAGACCGTGACGGAACAGTCATGACCGCCGGCGAGCTGGCCGTCCTGCTGGCAGCGGTGCTGTGCTCGATCGGTTTCGCCGCGCTCGTCGTCGTCCTGGTCCGCGTTCTCGACACCTTGCGCGAGCTCCGCCGCGAGGTGGGCGACCTGCGGGCCGAGACGCGTCCGCTCCTGCACGACCTGCGCATGTCGACGATCGAGGCCCGGGAAACCGTCGACGAGGCCCGTTCCGACCTCGAGCGGTTCGACCGCGTTCTCGGATCGGCCGAGGCGATCGGCGATGCCGTGTCGGTGCACGTCGCGCGCACCGCGTTCTCGGCGCCGATGATCAAGTTCGCGGGGCTCGCCAAGGGGACGACGAGGACGTTTGCCAGGCTGCGGGGGACGCCCGCGAGCCGAGCGGTGGGGCCGAAGGACGGTCCGTCGCGTACGATCGACATCGGTCCCGACGAGCCGATCGAGCTCGAAGCGCAGGACCAACGAAGGAGGCGCCGAGCATGATGAAGCGAATCACGTGGTTCGTCGGTGGAGCAACTGCGGGCGTCGTCGGCGCGAGCTACGCGACGAAGAAGGTGAAGCAGACCGCCGCACAAATCTCGCCGACGCAGGTGGCGCGTTCGGCCGCATACCGGGCACGTCGTCAAGTCCCGTGACGTGGTCGATGCCGTGCGTGAGGGACGCCAGGTCGCGCGCCACCACGAGGACGAACTCCGCGCCAAGCGCGAGGGCCGGCTGGAGTCGCTCGCCGATCATGTCGCCCCGGGCGACCAGGTGTTCGTCGACGGGGTGCCCGTCGAAAGCGGCCGGGTGATCGTGATGCGCAAAAAGGAATTTCGACGGCCCGTTTGATCGTCGAATGACGAGGGCATTCGTCGATCGCCCGCTCGGCGACCCGGTCGTGGCCGCGAGCGCGGCGCGGGTCGCGGCGGCACACTGGGGTCTCGGCAGCCCGGACCTGATCCGGATCGGGATGAACGCGGTCTTTGCCGCCGGTCCGTTCGTGCTGCGCGTGTCCAGACCCTCGGCACCCGGCGACGCGGCGCTCGCGCTGCACGAGACGCTCCGTTCGTTCGGTGTGCCGGTGACGCGACCTGCCCGCACGGATGTGGTGACGGTCGGTGACCTGGTCGTGACGTGT
Source organism: Ilumatobacteraceae bacterium (assembly GCA_963801795.1). Taxonomy (GTDB): domain Bacteria; phylum Actinomycetota; class Acidimicrobiia; order Acidimicrobiales; family Ilumatobacteraceae; genus Sva-07. Next base: position 625,554 of record CAWDFZ010000005.1, on the reverse strand, counting down.
TGGGAGCGGGTCGTCCCGGTCGCGGCAGCGGTCGATTGGCGCGAGGTGGGCGACATCGTCCGTCGTGTCCACGCCGTCGCGCCGGACGCATTGCCGGTCGACTACCCGCTCGCGTCGCCGCGCGACCTCCCGTGGTGGGATTTCGGATCGCTGCTGGCGGACACGGCCGATCTCCTCGACCCGCCGGCACGCGCCGGCATCGACACCGCACTCGAGCGGCGGGCCGGTTGGGAGCAGTGGGAGGGCGACGGGGCCGACCTGGTCGCCTGCCACGGCGATGTCCATCCCGGCAACGTGGTGATGAGCGCCGACGGGCCGGTCCTGATGGACTGGGATCTGCTGAGCTCGGCGCCGGCCGCGTGGGACCACGCTCCGCTCATGACATGGACCGAGCGCTGGGGCGGAGCTCGGGGGATCTACGAGGCGTTCGCGGACGGATACGGGCGGAGTTTCCGGGACGACCCGATCGCCGAGGGATACGCCGAGCTGCGGCTGCTGGCGGCGACGCTGATGCGGTTGCGCGCCGGCCGGTCCGATCCCGCGGCCCGGGTCGAGGCCGAGCGCCGACTCGCGTACTGGCGCGGCGATCCCCAGGCGGCAACCTGGACGGCCCAGTGAGCGCAGGGCGTCCGCTTTCCTCCGAAATATGCCTCGATTTGCCCGCTGGGCGCACGATTTGAGGCATTTTTCGGGTCGGTACGGGCGGGGTGGGTCGGGAGGCAAGACTCTCGGCATGAGCGTCCATCCGATCGAGCTCTCGACCCGATTGATCGACACCGGCGCGCTCGACACCCCACCGAACCGGGTCACCCAGGAACTGAGCGAACTCGCCGACGGTGTCGCTTTGATCGAATCGTTCAGCCATGTCCTCGTCGTCGACAGCGGAGACGGATTGATCGCGTTCGATTCGAGCGGCGCACAATCGGGCGCGGCGGTGGTCGAGTCGCTGCGCGCGTGGTCCGACGAACCCGTGCACACGATCGTCTACACCCACGGACACGCCGACCACGTCGGTGGTTCGCGGGCGTTCGCAGCCGCCGCCCGCGAGCGCGGTGAGGCGCTTCCACGCGTGCTCGGTCACGAGCGGATCCACGCCCGGTTCGACCGGTACGAATACACCGCCGGGTACAACCGCATCATCAACATGCGCCAGTTCGGTGGCGCGGCGAAGGCGGCCGCAGCGGCGCGCGACCTCGGGTTCCTGCCGCGCGACACACTCCGCCCCGAGGTGACGTACCAGGACGAACTCGCCGAGACGATCGGTCAGGTCGACGTCGAGTACCACCACTGCAAGGGCGAGACCGACGATCACACCTGGACGTGGCTCCCCGAGCACAAGATGATCAGCGCCGGCGACCAGTTCATCTGGAACTTCCCGAACTGTGGCAACCCGCAGAAGGTACAGCGCTACCCGATCGAGTGGGCCGAGTCGCTGCGGGCGATGATCGCTGTCGAACCCGAGTTGTTCGTACCGGCCCACGGGCTCCCGATCGCCGGTCGTGACCGGATCCGGACGTGTCTCGAAACGGTCGCCTCGACACTCGAGACGCTCGTCGCCGAGGTGATCGATGCGATGAACGCTGGGGCCTTCCTCGACGAGATCGTCCACAGCGTGACGGTGCCGGCGGCGACGCTCGAACTTCCGTACCTCCGCCCGCTGTACGACGAGCCCGAGTTCGTGATCCGCAACATCTGGCGGCTGTTCGGCGGATGGTGGGACGGCAATCCGGCGCGGCTCAAACCACCATCCGACGCGGTCGTCGGAGCCGAGGTCGCCCGCCTCGCCGGCGGGGTCGACGGGTTGATCGATCGGGCGACCGAGCTGTCGGCAGCGGGCGACCACCGCCTGGCGTGCCAGATCATCGAGTACGCCGCGGCCGCCGAACCGGAATCACGAGCCGTTCACGAAGCCCGATCGACCATCTACGCGGCCCGTCGCGCCGTCGAGACGTCGTTGATGGCCAAGGGCATCTTCAAGTCGGCCCAGGCCGACTCCGACCTCGTGGTGACGGGTGAGGTCCCACCGGTGAACATGGTGTTGGCGATCGGCGACGAATGAGCGACTACCGCGATCTGGCAGCACGGATCGAAGCGATCGCCGAGGAGATCGACGACCGCGCGTTCGGCGAACTGAGCGAGGCCGTCGCGGCTCGCGCCGGAGTCCGTCCCGCGGCGGACAAGCAGCTGATGCAGGCGCGGCGCGCGTTGGACAAGGCCGCCGCGGCGCTGCGCTCGATCGACGGAACCCCGGACGCCTGACGATCAGCCGACCGCGGTGAACCCGTTGATCACGTCGATCATCGTGATCAGTTCGCTGAAGCCACGCTTGGAGAAGTTGAAGGCGAGCCGGGCGAGATCGACGTGATCGTCGTCGCGCCGCTCCACGCGGAACGGCTGGACCACCTCGATCCGCCCGCTCGTGGCCAGATGTCCGAACCGTTCGTTCAGATCGTCGAGTTGGGAGGGTGTCGGGGCGCGCTGCATCCTGATCACGAGCGTGTTGCCGACGAATCGGATCGAGTGGTAGTTCGAGTAGAAGCGCTCGATCACCGCGGCGGCTGCATCACACGTCTCGGCGATCGTGTAGAGCGAGGTGTCGTGGGCGGCCACGAGCCCGCGGGCGATCAGGGTGTCGCGCACGAAGGTGTCGATCGACTGCCAGTACGAATCGCCGGGTGCGTTCAGGAGCACGATGGGCACCGGCATGCCCTTGCCGGTCTGGGTGAGCGTCAGGAGTTCGAACATCTCGTCGAGCGTCCCGAACCCTCCCGGCAGGCAGACGAAGGCCTGCGACTCCTTGATGAGCATGAGCTTGCGGGTGAAGAAGTACTTCATGCTCACGTGCTTCGCGTCGCCGGCGATGATCGAGTTGGCCCCCGTCTCGAATGGCAGCCGGATCGACACGCCGATCGAGTGCGCTACACCGGCACCCTCCATCCCGGCCTGCATGATGCCGGGACCGGCTCCGGTCACCGTCATCCAGCCGTGTTCGGCGAGCAGGTGGGCGAGACGCCGGGTCAGGTCGTAGAGCGGATCGTCGGGTTTGGTGCGCGCCGAGCCGAAGATCGACACCTTGCGCTCACCTCGGTACGGCTTGAACACGGCGTACGCGTCGCGCATCTCGGCGAGCGCCGCGGTGGCAAGCTTGAGGTCGAGCGTGTCAGGCTGGTCGGTGATGAGACCGAGGGCTTCGGCCACCAGTGCTTCCGCGAGCCGCACATCCTCGGAAACGCCGAGCCCGGCGACGATCTCGGCCGCGCGGGAGGCCTCGCCGGCGGGTAGCTCTGCATCCATGGAACCCCGACCCTACGGCTCGAACTGGTGGGGCGCGGCGCTCGGTCTCGTGGCCACCGGGGCCGGTCTCGCCGCGGCGGAGGTCGTGGTCGGTTTGGTCGAGGGTTCGGCCTCGCCGGTCGTACCCGTCGGTCAGCTGTTCATCGACCACGTCCCGAAGTCGATGAAGGACTGGGCGATCGAGCAGTTCGGCACCAACGACAAGGCGGTGCTGATCCTGGGGGCGATGATCGTCGTGCTGGCGCTCGGCGTGACGGTCGGCATCATGGCCATCCGCGGGGCCCGCGCCGGTGCGTATGCGCTCACGAGCGTGATCGGGATCATCGGCGGCTTCGCCGTGCTCACCCGCCCGGCGCCGACGCTCGGCAAACTGCTGCCGACGATCGTCGGCACGGCGGTGTCGATCGCGGTGCTCTGGTACCTCGGTCCGAAGCCGGTCCGTAGGCAATCCGACGTTGGCCCCGACGGCGAGACGGAGTTGGTCGGGCTCGACCGGCGCACCTTCATGTTCGGGCTCGCCGCCATCGGATCGGTCGCCGTGATCGCCGGCGGGATCGGTCGCCTGTTGCAGCGGCGCTTCGACGTCGGTTCCGAGCGCGCCGCGGTCGCCCTGCCGGCCGCCGCATCGTCGGAGACGCTCGCCGCCGACACCGAACTCGGCGTCGAGGGGATCTCGCCGTTCGTCACCCCGAGCTCCGACTTCTACCGCATCGACACGGCACTCGTGGTGCCCCAGGTGTCGAAGGAGTCGTGGGCCCTGACGATCGACGGCCTCGTCGACACGCCGATGCGGCTCACGTTCGACGACCTCCTCGCCCGGCCGCAGGTGGAGCGGTACGTGACGCTGGCGTGCGTGTCGAACCCGGTCGGCGGTGACCTCGTCGGCAACGCACTGTGGCAGGGCGTGCTCCTGAAGGACATCCTCGACGAGGCCGGGCCCCAGGCCGGCGCCGCGCAGCTGGCCAGCCGGTCCACCGACGGGTGGACGTGCGGCACGCCCTTGGACGTCGTGATGGACGGCCGTGACGCGATGCTCGCCATCGGGATGAACGGTGAACCGTTGGCCGCTCAGCACGGCTACCCGGTCCGCATGGTCGTGCCCGGCCTGTTCGGCTATGTGTCGGCCACGAAGTGGGTCACCGACCTCCGCCTGACCACGTGGGAGGAGTTCGATGGCTACTGGATCCCGAGGGGCTGGTCGAAGCTCGGGCCGGTGAAGACGATGGCCCGCATCGACACGCCCCGCACCGGGAGCGATCGGTCCGGCGAGGTCGCGATCGGTGGCGTCGCCTGGGCAGTCCATCGCGGGATCGGCCGGGTGCAGATCCGCGTCGACGAGGGCGAGTGGCTCGATGCCGAACTCGGCGGTGTCCCGTCCAACGACACGTGGGCGCAGTGGGTGTACCGCTTCACCGGCGACCCGGGTTCATACGTGGTCGAGGCCCGCGCCATCGACAAGGCCGGCGATATCCAGCCCGAGGAGCAGGCGCCTCCCGCCCCGGACGGCGCCCAGGGCTACCACCGCATCAACCTCGACATCATCGCGGTCTGACCCAGGCGAACCCGAAATTCTTCGGTCTCGGTGCGCCCAGCGCTCCGAACGCTCAGAATTTCTGGGTTCCGGTCAGGATCCCAGATCGGAGGCCTTCGTCTCGAGGGCCGTGATCAGCTCGTCGAAGGCCTTCTCGAAACTGGCGACGCCCTCGCGTTCGAGTTGTTCGGCGACGTCGTTCATGTCGACACCGACCTCCGCCAGGGCGACCCACACGGCCTCGGCCTCGTCGACATTGGCGTCGACGCGCCGGGCGAGCGTGCCGTGATCGTCGAACGCCTCGATGGTCGAGTCGGGAAGCGTGTTCACCGTGTGCGGCCCGATGAGTTCGTCGACGTAGAGCGTGTCGGGGTAGGCGTCGTTCTTGGTCGACGTCGACGCCCAGAGCGGGCGCTGCACCCGGGCGCCGCGCGCCGTCAGCGCCTCCCACCGCGGGCCGGAGAACGCTTCTTCGAACTGCTGGTAGGCGAGCTTGCCCTGGGCGACGGCTGCCTGGCCACGCAGCGCCAACGCCTCGTCGGACCCGATGGCCTCCAGGCGCCGGTCGACCTCGGTGTCGACGCGACTGATGAAGAAGCTGGCGACGCTCGCCACCCGTGACAGGTCGGCGTCGGGGTCGACGGCCAGCCGTTCCAGCCCGGTGAGGTAGGCCTCGATGACCTCGCCGTACCGTTCGAGGCTGAAGATCAGCGTGATGTTGATGTTCCGTCCCTCGGCGATCATCGCCTCGATGGGGCCGAGCCCCTCGGCGGTGCCGGGGATCTTCACCATCAGGTTCCGGCGGGCGATCCGTTCGTGCAGGTCACGCGCCGCGGCCTCGGTGCCCGGTCCGTCGTGGGCGAGGCCGGGCTCGACCTCGACGCTCACGAACCCGTCGACGCCGTCGGACGATTCGTACACGGAGTCGAACACGTCGCAGGCCCCGTGGATGTCCTGGATGACGAGGGCCCAGTAGTCGTCCTCGATCGAACTGCCCGCGTCGACGAGTTCGCCGAACTGGTCGTCGTAGTCGCTCGACCCCTGGATCGCCTTCTGGAAGATCGACGGGTTCGAGGTGAGCCCGCGGATGCCGCGGTCGCGCAGCACGGCGAGTTCGCCAGAGGTGAGGTATCCCCGCTTGAGGTTGTCGAGCCAGGGGCTCTGGCCCTGTTCGTCGAAGAGTGCCTGCAGTCGGTTCGTGCTCATCGTCGCTCCATTCTGCCCAGTCTCGATCTTGTCGGTCTCGGTCTGCCCGGTCCGTTCATGATGCCGCGATCAGAGCGCTTGCACACTCCACGACGTGGCCGACGTTGATCCCGAGTGACTCCAGGACGAACTCGCCCGGCGCGCTGGCACCGAACCGATCGATCCCGATCGATTGGTCGGCCCACTTCGCCCACCCGAACGTGCTGCCTGCCTCGACCGACAACACCGGGACGCCCGGCGGCAGGACCGTCGCCCGGAACTCGTCGGTCTGTTCCTCGAAGCGGTCCCAACTCGGCATGCTCACGACCCGGGCGGCGACGCCGGCATCGGCGAGTTGCCGCGCCGCGGCGACGCACACGGCCACCTCACTGCCGGTACCGAGGAGAACGACCCGCGGTGATGCGGCGTCGACCACGATTCCCGCGCCCCGCTCGACGGCCGAGCCGTCGGTCGTCACCTCGATGTTCTGGCGGCTGAGGATCAGCGCCGTGGGCCCGTCGTGACGGACGGCATCCACCCACGCGTCGATCGTCTCGTTCCCGTCGGCGGGGCGGATCACGTGCAGCCCGGGGATCGCCCGCAGCGCGGCGAGATGTTCGACCGGCTGGTGCGTCGGGCCGTCCTCTCCCACACCGACGGAGTCGTGGGTGAACACGAAACAGACGTTGGCCTTGGACAGCGACGCCAGCCTGATGGCCGGCTTCATGTAGTCCGAGAACACGAAGAACGTGCCGCCGACGGGGAGCACCCCGCCATGCTTGGCCATGCCGACCATCGCGGCACCCATCGCGTGTTCCCTGATGCCGTAGTGGATGTAGCGGCCACCAGGATCTGACTTCGACAGCGGCGTGGTGCGATCGAGGACGGTGCCGTTGCTCCCGCTGAGATCGGCCGAACCCGACACGAGGCCGGGCAAGTGGTCGTACGTGAGGTCGAGCGCCTTCTGGATCGCCTTGCGGGTGGCGAGCGATTCGCCGATGTCGTAGTGCTCGAGATTCTCGTCCCAGCCCTCGAGCCCAGTGCCGGCCCAGGCGGCGACCCACTCGGGCGACCCGGTGATCTCCGCCGAACGCTGCAGCCAGGCCGACCGGGCGCCGGCGCCCCGTTCCGCGGCGTTGGCGCGAGCGGCGGCGACGAGTTCCTCGGGCGCCCAGAACGGCTCGTCGGGGATGCCCATCACGTCCTTGGTGCGGGTGACGTCGGCGGCCTTGAACGGGTTGCCGTGGGCGGCGTGGTCGTCGGTGTAGTCGGGGGAGGGGGAACCGACGTGCGTGCGCAGCATCAGGAACGATGGGCGCTCGGTCTCGGTCATCGCCTCGCGCACCGCCGCCTCGAGGGCGTCGAGGTCGTCGGCGATCTCACCGAGGTCGACGACGTTCCAGCCGTAGGCGCGGAATCGTTCGCCGACGTCGTCGTTCGTGGCGAGGTCGGTCGCACCGTCGATCGTGATGTGGTTGTCGTCGAAGATGCAGATCAGGTCGCTGAGGCCGAGATGTCCGGCCAGCGAGGCGGCCTCGTGGCTGATCCCTTCCATCATGCAGCCGTCGCCGGTGATGACGAACGTGTGGTGTTGCTGGGCGTCCTCGCCGAAACGCACGCGGAGGTTGCGTTCGGCGATCGCCATGCCGACCGAGTTGGCGAACCCCTGCCCGAGCGGCCCGGTCGTGACCTCGATACCGCAGGTGTGCCCCGCCTCGGGATGACCGGGCGTCCTCGAGCCCCACTGACGGAACTGGCGCAGATCGTCGAGTTCGAGGCCGTAGCCGGAGAGGAAGAGCATCGTGTACTGCAGGATCGACGCGTGGCCGTTCGACAGGACGAACCGGTCGCGGTCGGGCCACGTCGGGTCGGCGGGGTCGTGCCGCATGATCCGGCTGAACAGCACGTGGGCGAGCGGTGCGAGAGCCATCGCGGTGCCCTGGTGGCCGCTGTTGGCGGCGAGCGGGGCATCCATCGCCATGCCGCGGGCGAGCGAGACGATCTGGGCATCCTGTTCGGGGGTCAACGACACGCCGAGGACAGTACCCGACGGGTCCGACGCGCAACCTGCCCGCCTCGCTCCGCCAAGGTCGTGCATCGGTGCCTGGCACCGATGCACGACCTCAGTCGACCGGCGGAAGGAGCGTGAACGGGACGACCATCCACGGGCCGCGGTCGATGCGACAGTGTGCGTACAACGTGCCGTAGTCGTCGAACTCGAGTTCGCCGCGCACCAGACGGTACGTGAACTTGCCCGGCTCGACGGTGAACGGGCTGACGTTGCGCGCCACCTGGTCGCTGCCGTCGCCACCCTCGGGATCGAGCCCCTTGCGGAACACCACCTCGAACACGCCGCTGCCGGAGCCGTCCTGCGGGCAGAAGATCAACCCGACGAGGTGCGGGGTGATCGTGAGGGGAGCCGGTTCTGGTGCCGCTTGCGAGAACATCACGCCGGTCATGTCGATCCGCGTCGACGGACCGGGCGCCTGACGCAACTCGAAGTTCTCGACGAACAACGCGGAGACGATCTGCATCGGAGTGGCCATGGCTGTCGAGGCTAGACAGGCGAAGACAGACCGGCGCGGCTCGGCAACGGTTTGACTGGGCCGAACCCCGGGAACCGGTACGGTTGTCGCCGTTCCACCTCACGGAACATCTGGCTCAAAGGAGAATCATGGCTATCGAACTGCCCCCGCTGCCGTACGCCGACGATGCGCTCGACCCGCACATCTCGGCCCGCACCATCAGCTTCCACTACGGCAAGCATCACGCCACCTACGTCGCCAACCTCAATGGCCTGATCGAGGGAACGCCGAACGAGAACAAGAGCCTCGAGCAGATCATCGCCGACGCCGAGCCTGGCGGGCTGTTCAACAATGCCGCGCAGGTCTGGAACCACACCTTCTACTGGAACTCGATGGCCCCGTCGGGCGGTGGCGACCCGTCCGGCGATCTCGCCGCGGCGATCGACGCATCGTTCGGCAGCGCGAGCGCCTTCAAGGAGGAGCTCGTCACGAAGGGCAAGGGGAACTTCGGTTCCGGCTGGACGTGGCTCGTGAAGGACGGCGACGGATTGGCGATCGTCAACACCGACGATGCCGATACCCCGATCAAGCACGGCCAGACGCCACTGCTCACCGTGGACGTGTGGGAGCACGCGTACTACCTCGACTACCAGAACGCCCGCCCGGCGTACCTCGAAACGTTCGTCGACAAGCTCCTGAACTGGGAGTTCGCCGCCAGCAACTTCGCGAACTGAACGCGGCGGTTCTCCGCGCGATTCGCCGGCTCAGTACTCCCTGATCAGCCCTCCCCGATCGTTTCCGGTCGGGGAGGGCTAGCGTTCGTCTGGCCATGTCCATCCACGACGACCGTCCAGCGCCTGCCAATTCAGCGCCCGATGGTTCAGCGCCCGAGAGTCCGGTGGGGGAGCGTTCCACCCGCGATCAGATCCTCGATGCCGCACTCGCGTGCTTTGCCCACGATGGGTACAACGGCACGTCGCTGAACGACATCGTCGCCGAGGTCGGGATCCGCCGGCAGTCGCTGCTCCACCACTTCGCGTCCAAGGAAGTGCTGTACGGCGAGGTCTTCGAGCGTCTGTTGTCCGACTGGTTCGCCCGGCTCGCCGGCGCGATCGGGTCGACCGAGACCGGGTGGCTCAAGGTCGATCAGGTGTTGCGGGCCGGCTTCGGGTTCTTCGCCGACAACCCCTCCTACGTCACACTGATGCGCCGCGAGGCCATCGATGGCGGCTCCCACCTCGGCATCGACCTCGCCGCGGTCCTCCGGCCGATGTTCGACCAGGCGGCCGACTACTTCCGGCGGGAGATGGCCAAGGGGACGTTCCGCGAGCAGAACCCCGAACAACTCCTCTTGACGGGGTACGGAGCGCTGCTCAGCTACTTCTCCGACGCTCCGTTCCTCGAGGGACTCCTCGACGAGAACCCGTTGGCACCGGCCGCGCTCGAACGCCGACGCGAGCACATCATCGAGTTCTTCGCGGCCGCGCTGATCCCGGTCGAGGTACACACGCCGGCGTGACCGCTGCGCACTGACCGAAGCGCGATGACTGTGCCACCGTTGGCGGAGCAGTCGCCGGTACGGTTTGGGCGATGGTGATCGTGACCAACCCTTCCTCCAGCGCGGCCCCGAACGCGTCGACCACGCTGTCCGAGCGGGAATCGAAGACGTTGCTCGCATCCTTCGACGTGCCGATCGCCCCCGAGCGGTTCGCATCGAGCGCGGCCGAGGCAGGGGAGGCGGCCGACGAGATCGGTTATCCGGTCGTGGCGAAGCTGAACGGCGACGCGATCGCCCACAAGACCGAGCGGGGTCTCGTGCGGCTCCGGCTCGGCGACCGAGCCAGCGTCGAACGCGCCGCGGCCGATCTGCTCGCGGCGGCGACACCCGACGACGGTGACGTCGATGTGCTCGTCGCACCGATGATCAGCGGCAACCGGGAGCTGATCGCAGGTGTGGTGCGCGACCCGCAGTTCGGACCGACCGTGATGCTCGGGGTCGGGGGCATTCTCGCCGAAGCGGTCGCCGACGTCGTGTTCCGCCCCGCGCCGGTGTCGGCGCAAACGGCACTCGACATGATCGACAGCCTCGCGACGCAGAAACTGCTCGGCGAGTTCCGGGGCGAGCCCGCCGTCGAACGTGAAACGCTCGCCCGCGTGCTGGTCGGCCTCGGCCGACTCGCCACCGAACGCGACGACGTGGCGAGCGTCGACATCAACCCGTTGATCGTCGGCACCGACGGCGTCGTCGTCGCCGTCGACGCGCTCGTCGAGCTGTCGCCTGCCGCAGGCACGGCCGGCGACGCGACCCAGGCCGCGCGCCCCGCGCCGACCGACGCCCAGTTCCGGGCCCTGTTCGAACCGCGCGGGGTCCTCGTGACCGGCGCCTCGAGCCATCCGGGCAAGTTCGGATTCGTGTCGCTGCACAACCTCCTCGCCAGCGGCTATGCGGGCGGCGTGCACGGGACGAACCTGAAAGGTGAGGAGGTCCTCGGCATCCGGACGGTGGCCGACATCGACGACCTGCCCGACGGCGAGGTCGACCTCGTCTTCGTCTGCACTCCGGCGGCCGCCAACCCCGATCTGCTCCGCGCCTGTGCCGCGCAAAGGCATCCGGGCTGCGTTCCTGACCTCCGCCGGGTACGGCGAGGCCGGCGACGCGGGGCGGGTCGCCGAGCAGGAGCTCGTCGCGCTCGCCGACGAACTCGGCATCCTCCTCGCCGGTCCCAATGGCCAGGGCGTCGTCAGCACGCCGGTCTCGCTCTGCGCCCAGATCGTCGCCCCGTACCCGCCGGCCGGGACGATCGGTGTGGCCAGCCAGAGCGGCAACTTCGTGTCGACGTTCCTCAACCTGTCGCGGATGACCGGCGTCGGCATCAGCCGTGCGGTGTCCGCCGGCAATGCCGCGGCCGTGACCGTCGCCGACTACCTCGGTTGGTACGCCACCGACGACGCCACCACCGTCGGCCTCGCCTACGTCGAAGGGATCACCGACGGACGCGGTCTGATGGATCGCCTCGCCGCTGCCGCCGCCGTGAAGCCGCTCGTGCTCGTGAAGGGCGGGGCCACCGAGGGCGGCGCCAGCGCCGCGGCGAGCCACACCGGAGCGCTCGCCGCCAACGACAAGATCTTCGACGGTGAGTGCCGAGCGGCCGGCATCACCCGCGCCGTCGACGTGACCGAAGCGTTCGAGACCGCCGCGACGTTCGCCACGCAACCCGCTCCAAGAGGTCCGAACACCGTCGTGCTCACCACCGCGGGGGGTTGGGGTGTCGTCACCGCTGATGCGATAACGCGCGATCCCGACATCGTGCTGATGGCCCTGCCCGACGACCTGCGGGCCGCGATCGACGAGAAGCTCCCTCCCCGCTGGAGCCGCAACAACCCCGTCGACTGCGCCGGTGGAGAGACGCGCGACACCATTCCCGAGGTGCTCGAGCTCATCGCCTCGCATCCCGCGGTCGATGCTGTGATCTATCTGGGCCTCGGCATCCAGTCGAACCAGGCCCGGATGATGCGCGAGGGCCGGTTCTATCCCGACTTCGGGCTCGAGCGGATCGTGGCGTACCACGAGCGGCAGGATGCCCGCTTCGCCGAGGCCGCCGACGAGCTGATCACCCGGACCGGCAAGCCGATCCTCGTCGCCACCGAACTCGCGCTCGCCGACCCGGACAACGCCGGACCGGCCACGCTGCGTTCACTCGGCCGGCTCTGCTATCCGAGTGGCGAGCGAGCGGCCCGCGCCCTCGGTCACCTGATCCGTGACGCAGCGTTCCGGCGGTCGCGACCATCGTGAACGCGCCATCCGGCGCGCGTGCGCCACGACGACGCCGAGGCGGTCCCGGTCCGTTCATCGTGCTGGCGCTGCTCCTCGTCGTGCCGGCGATCGTGCTGTTCGCGACGCACCGCTGGGCCGACGCGCAGATCAAGACGATCGAACCGGCGCCCGAACCTCCGGCCGCTGCGGCGCCGGCACCGGTCCTCACGGCGCCGATGTTCACGATGCGACGGCTTTCGACGGTGGTGTCACGCGACCTGGCGATCGACGACTTCCGCGCCGCGGTCACCTCGTTCCTGCCTGCCATCGGCGATCGGTCGTGTGTGGCGGTCTCGGTCGACGGTGAGCCGGTGGGTGCACGCAACGCCGATCTGCCGGTGATCCCGGCGAGCACACAGAAGTTGCTCGTGGCCGCGACCGCGCTCGAGGTGCTCGGCGAGAGCTACCAGTTCACCACGAGCGCCACGACTGCGAGCGCCCCGGCCGGGGGTGCGGTGACCGGCGATCTCTACCTCGTGGGGGGAGGTGATCCGGTGTTGTCGTCCGACTGGTACCCGGTGTCGAACCTCGAGCGCTATCCGGTCACGTCGCCGACCCGTCTCGAGGGGCTCGCCGACGCACTGGTCGCGGCCGGGATCACGTCGGTGAGCGGCAACGTGGTGGGTGATGCGAGTCGCTACGACGACGAATACTTCGCGCCCAGCTGGGCCCTCGGTGTCGCCGGTCTCGAGGCGGGTCCGTACGACTCGCTGATGGTGAACGACTCGCGAGTGCTCAACGATCCGTTGAAGGCGAATGATCCGGCCGAGGGTGCGGCGCGAGAATTCATCCGAATGTTGAACGAACGGGGCATCACGGTGGGGGGCACCGCCACGACCGGCACGTCGCCGGTCGGGGCGACCGAGCTCGCCTCGATCCAGTCGGCGCCGATGTCCGACATCGTCGCCGAGATGCTCGGCAACAGCGACAACAACACCGCCGAGATGCTGGTGAAGGAGCTGGGCTACCAGCAGTCTGCGACCGGTGGGCGCGAGGCCGGGCTCGCCGTCGTCAAGAACTCGCTCGCGGGTTGGGCGGTCGACACCACCGAGATCGTGCTCGCCGACGGCTCGGGACTGAGCCCCGACAACCGGGTCACCTGCACCGCCCTGCTGACCGTGCTCCAGCGATCGGACCCCGACGGTCCGATGGGCACCGGCCTGCCCGTGGCCGGTCAGACCGGCACGCTGGCCGACATCTTCGTCGATCATCCGATCGCCGGACGCCTGCTCGGCAAGACCGGCACGCTCAGCAACCCGCCGTTCAACGAGGACCCGCCCGCCGTGAAGTCACTCGCCGGCTACGTCGGCGTGGACGGCGGCAGCGTGGTCGAGTACGCCCTCGTGCTCAACGGCCCGACCATCTCCGACCAGAGCGAGTACCGACCGGTCTGGAACGGGCTCGCCGACGTGCTGGTCACCTACCCGAGTGGGCCCACCCCGGCCGAGCTGGGGCTGCGGTAGGAATCGTGCGTGTCGACCTGGTCGCCCCTCCCGTCCGCTATCCGCGGACGCCGGTGCTGCTGCTGATCCTGGTCGCGCTGCTCCCGGTCGCCGGCCTCACCGGCTTGTTGGTGTGGTCGGACACGAAGGCGGACGAGTACGAGGCGTTCGCAGCAGCCGACGAGGCCACGACCACGACGACGATCGTCGGCGAGGCGACGGCGCCCACTCCCGTGGTCACCCCGCTGCGGACGGGTCTGCTCGACTACCGGCGAGCCCCGACGGCCGTGGGTGCGGTGTCGAACGCGAACGCGCTGGCGGAGCAGGTCGAGCAGATCTACGGGTACGTGGGCGACCGATCGTGTGCCGCGGTGTCGGTCGACGGCCGGCACGTCACCGGGGCGAACGAGACGGCGTCGGTCATACCGGCGAGCAATCAGAAGCTGATCACCGCGGCCGTCGCACTCGAAGTGCTCGGTGCCGACTACCGCTACGTCACGCGCGTCACCGGCCCGGCGGCGGTCGGCGGTGTCATCGAGGGAGATGTGTATCTCGTCGGCGGCGGCGACCCGTTGCTGACGGCATCCGACTTTCCGCTCGATCGCGACGCGGAGCCTGCGTTCAACGTCACGCCGCTCGACGCGCTCGCCGATGCGTTCGTCGCGGCGGGCATCACCCGGATCAACGGTTCGCTGATCGGCGACGGCACGCGCTACGACGACGAGTTCTTCGTCGAGGGATGGGGCGACGACATCAAGATCGTCGAGGCCGGACCGTACGACGCGCTGCTCGTGAACGACTCACGGACCGTGGGGCGAACGGCCGTGCAGCCCGACCCGAACGAAGCAGCAGCACGGGAACTGGGCCGGCTGCTCCAGGCGCGTGGCATCCGGGTCACCGGCACGTGGGCCACCGGCGTGGCGGATCCCGCCGCCGCCGAGATCGGGTCGGTCCAGTCCGCGCCGCTCACCGCGGTCGTCGCCGAGATGCTCACGAACAGCGACGACAACACCGCCGAGATGATGCTCAAGGAGATCGGGTTCGCCACGACGGGAGAAGGGACGCGGGCGGCGGGGCTCAACGCGGTCGACCAGCGACTGCGGACGTGGGGCGTGCCGATGGAAGGCGTCCGTCCGATCGACGGCTCGGGGCTCAGCATCGAGGACCGCACGACGTGTGCCGCGATGCTGGCCGTCCTCCAGCACGCGGCGGGTGGACCCGTTGCCGCCGGACTGCCGGTCGCCGGGCGGACGGGCACGCTGGTCGGGGAGTTCGTGGGGACCTCGGTCGAGGGTCGGCTGATGGCCAAGACCGGCACGCTCGGGAATCCTCCCGCAAACGAGGACCCGCCAGCGGTCAAGGCGCTGGCCGGCTATCTCCCGGCGACGAACGGCGATTCCGTCGAGTTCGTGCTCATCCTGAACGAACCGGACCTCGCCGCCGACGAAAGTACCAGCCGCTCTGGGGCGCCCTCGCGGAACGCCTCGACAGCTATCCGGCCGGCGCCGACCCCGCCGCGCTCGGCCCCCGCTGACGACGGCAACGATGCCCTCCCGGACGGTGGAGGACCTACGGTTGGGGGATGGCGGTCATGCCGATGTTCCCGCTCGGGATCGGTGCTCGTTCCCGGCGGGATCCTTCCGCTGCACGTGTTCGAGCCGCGATATCGCCAGATGGTGATCGACTGTCTCCGCGAGGACGGTGAGCCGGAGTTCGGTCAGACGCTGATCACCCACGGTCGCGAGGCGGGTGGCGGTGACGAGCGGGCGATGGTCGGAACGATCGCGCGGATGCTGCGGGTCGACGCGCTCGACGATGGTCGCTACACACTCATCGCTGTCGGCACCCGTCGGATCGCGGTGAACGCCTGGCTGCCCGACGATCCGTATCCGATCGCCGACGTCGACGAATGGCCCGACGACGACCCCGATGCGGCCGGACTCGACGAGGCGATCCGGCACGCGCACGACAGGGTGCGCACGACCCTGGCCTTGGCGGCCGAGGTCGAGGGAGAGGCCGTCGACACGTCGGACACCGCGGTGTCCGACGACCCGCTCGTGGCGAGCTATCACCTGGCGGCGATCGCGCCGATCGGTCCGGCCGATCGCTACCGACTGCTCGCCGCGCCCGGGCCGATGGAGCGGATGCGCTTGCTCGACGAGGTGCTCGACGACGTCGACGCCATGTTGCAGTTCCGCCTTTCGTGATAGAAACGATGTCCGTGCCCGACAGCAGCAGTCATCGCCGGCAGCGGAAGGATCGCGACGACCTCTCGATCCCGGAGTTGATCGACTACCTCCGCTCCTATGTCATGCAGGAGACGGTCGACCCGCTGCGCGGCGTCGGGCGGTGGCTGGCGTTCGGGGCGGCCGGCGCCTTCTGTCTCGGCCTCGGGCTCGTGATCGTGCTGCTCGGTGTGCTGCGCGTGATCCAGGAGGAGTGGCACCGGTCGGCGACCGGGTCGTGGTCGTGGGTCGCCTACCTCGTCACCCTGCTCATCGCCGTCGGTCTGCTCGTGGTGACGTTGATGCGGATCAAGAAGTCGACGCTGAACAAGCAACCGAAGTAGGAGCCCGAACGATGTCTGACCAGACGACCAAGATCACGCCGGAAGATCTCGAGCGCAAGTTCCGCGCACTGCAAGGAGACGTCCAGGACGCCGTCGACGACAAGAAGCCGGCGATCGCCGGCCTGGCCGGCGGCGGCATCGTGGTCCTGCTCCTGATCTTCTTCTTCCTCGGCAAGCGGGCGGGCAAGAAGCGCAGCGCCATCGTCGAGATCCGCCGGATCTGATGGCTGGACCGTTCCGCTCCTCGTCGCTCGTGAGGCGTCGACGGATGCTCATGAGCACGCTCGGCCTCGCCGAACTCGCCCCTGGAGCGATCCGCCCGTCGATCGTGATCCAGCGCAAGGCGATCTCGAAGGGCCTGCTCGGGCCGAGCGTGTTCTGGAAGATCGTCGCCGTCGCGCTGTTCCTGCGCGGACCGGTCGAAGGGACGTTCGGCCGCCGGTCGGAACGCCTCGCCCGGTACGGCGTCGGTCCGGGCCACACGGTTCGCGTGTCCACGTTCACGCCGCTCACGCGCAAACAGCGCAAGGCGACGGGTATCACCAAGAAGTCGCTGCGCGACAAGGCCTGGGCCGAGATCCAGGACCCGAACTTCCGGCCGTGACGATCGAGTGATGAAGGTGCTGCTGCGCAACCCGCGGCGGGAGGTCGAGGTACCAGGTGGGCGCACCGTCAATCGCCTGCTCGAGGATCTCGGTCTGCCCGCGAGTCGCATCTCGTGATCTGCAACGGCACGCTCGTCCCCGGCGACGCGCGACTGGCCGACGGTGACACGATCGAGGTCCGCCCCGTCATCTCCGGCGGTGCGACATGACGGCGGTCGGGAGCAAGTGCAAGGTCTGCAAGGGCCCGGCGGTGATCGACCTACCTCGGCACAACGCCCACTTCTGTGCCGAGCACCTGCAACAACTGTGCCGTCGCCAGATGGTCAAGGCGATCGACGACTTCGACATGTTGCAGCCCGACGATCGGATCCTCGTCGCGGTCAGTGGCGGCAAGGACTCCCTGGCCGTGTGGGACATGCTCGTCGAGGCCGGCTATCACGCCGACGGCCTCTACATCGGGCTGGGCATCGGTGAGTATTCCGACGAGAGCCATGGGTACGTGCAGCGCTTCGCCGACGAGCGCGGGCCTGCGACTCCGTGTGATCGATCTGCGCGACGACTTCGGCTACGACGTGCCGACGGCCGCGGTGGCGACGGGCCGCGTGCCGTGTTCCGCGTGCGGGCTGTCGAAGCGACGATTGTTCGACCAGGCAGCGCTCGACGGCGACTACGACGTCGTGGTCACCGGCCACAATCTCGACGACGAGGCCGCCGTCCTGTTCGGGAACACGATGCGATGGGACATCGACTACCTGGCACGCCAGCTCCCGGTGCTCCCGGCGAGCGACGGCTTCCCGCGCAAGGTCAAGCCCCTCGTCCGGTTGACCGAGCGCGAGACCGCGGCGTGGTGCGTCGTGCGCGGCATCGACTACCTCGTCGAGGAATGTCCGATGGCCAAGGGCAACCGCCACCTCGCCTACAAGGAGACGCTCAATTCGATCGAGGCCGGGTCGCCCGGTGCGAAGGCGGCGTTCTACCTCGGTTTCCTCGACCGCATGGCGCCGCTGCTGGCCGGGCATTCGGTCGCCGCGATCGACGGCTTGAAGCAGTGTGAGCGGTGCGGCTCACCGACCACCGGCGACGTGTGCGCGTTCTGCCGGTTGCTCGACAAGTCGCGGGCGATCGATCCGGTCCCGGTGGAACTGGTGCTGAGCGGACGTGGTCGACGGTGACGAACACGTTCGCCGCGGGGGAGAAGGCCCTCCTGCTCGACTCCAAGAAGCGGCGCTACCTGATCGACCTCGTCGACGACGGCGAGTTCCATTCCCACGCCGGCTTCGTGACTCACGCATCGATCATCGGCGGCCGCGAGGGAGTCGTCGTCCGCTCGACGAAGGGCTCCGAGTACACGGCGCTGCGGCCGACCCTCGAGGACTTCGTGGTGGAGATGCCACGCGGCGCGCAGGTGATCTATCCGAAGGATCTCGGGCCGATCTGCATCCTGGCCGACATCGGACCGGGGGTGCGGGTGTTCGAGAGCGGCATCGGTTCGGGAGCCCTGTCGATGACGATGCTGCGGTACGGCGCCGACATCGTCGGGTACGAGATCCGTGAGGACTTCGCCAACCGGGCCCGGAAGAACGTGGAGAGTTTCCTCGGCGCGGCGGCGCTCGATCGCTATCAGATCCACATCGGAGACAGCTACCAGGGGATCGATCCAGCGCACGGGCCGTTCGACCGGGTCGTGCTCGATCTTCCCGAACCCTGGCAGGTGGTCCCGCACGCCGAGTCGGTCCTGTCGGCCGGCGGACTGCTCGTCGCCTACACGCCGTCGATCACGCAGGCGGCACAGGTCCGCGAGGCCCTGAAGGGCAAGTGGATCGACGGTCGGACGATCGAGGTGCTCCACCGCGGTTGGCACATCGACGGTCAAGCCGTGCGTCCCGACCACCGCATGGTGGCGCACACCGGGTTCCTCAGCGTCGCGAGGTTCCTCGGCCGCAACGAGTCCTGAGGTTCCGTCCCGCCGCAGATCTTCCGAACGCGTGAACAAAGTGCGCAATTGCGCCGCACATTGATCACGCGAAGCGCCGACGTCAGACGTCGGTGGCCGGTCGGCGGTCGATGCCGATCACCTCGGTCATGCTGTCGATGAGTCGATCGGCGCCCGGCCACGACACGTCGGGATGGTTCGACCACAGGTCGACCACGCCGTGCAGCCACGTGTGCAGTTGCGCCGCGACGAAGTAGGGGTCCCGGTCGTCGCCGAGCACGTCGAGGATGTCGGCCACGCTGTCGACGAGCAGCTGATACGCGGCGAGCCCGATCGCTGCGGAGTCGCCCTCCGGCTGCATCCGGTTGGAGAACATCACCCGGTACTGGCCGGGGTGGTCGAGCGCGAACTGCACGTACGCCGACCGCAGCGCCTGGAGCACGTCGAACGGATCGGTGATGCCGACACGGGAATCGGTCAGCGTCGCGCGGAAGTTGGTCCAGCAGTACTCGACCGACTCGCGCAGCAGATCGTGGTGGTCGTCGAAGTGCCGGTAGACGGCCGTGGCCGACACGCCCGCCTCGCGCGCCACCGCGCGCAACGAGATGCTCTCGATGTCGCCGTGGGTCGCCATCAGGTCGGCTGCCGCCTCGAGCAGGTCGGTGCGCAGACGCTCGCCTTCGCCACGGGCGTTCCGCTGCCGTCGCACCGGGTCCGCCGCAGCACTCATGCCGCCGAACCTACCCCCGGTCCACGTTTGCGTCGGGATTTCCGGGCACCTGTCCGCCCCGAATCCCGACGCAGACGGTGCTTGTGCCGGAAAACGACGAAGGCCCCCGGATCGCTCCGAGGGCCAGGTCACGTCGAAAACGTCGTTTGTGTCGCGAAATCTGGGGACCTGTCCTCAGAAATCCCCGACGCAAACGTGGGTTGAGCGCGTGTTACGGCTCGATGTAGATGCACTCGCCGGGGCATTCCTCGGCGGATTCGATCACGGCGTCGAGTTGGCCGTCGGGGATTTCGGCGAGGCCGTCGGCGCCCTGCGGGTTGCCCTTCGCCTCGGCGAAGATCTTGCCGCTCTCCACCACATAGGCGAGGCCGTCGTCGAGCAGTGTGAACACATCGGGTGCGATCTCTTCACACAGTCCGTCGCCGGTGCACAGATCCTGGTCGATCCAGACCTTCATGTCAGTAGCAGCTCCTCGTGAGGGGGACAGCGCACGGGTGTCGAACGCCGAAGTGTGTATCGGAGTTTACACGGCAGAGTACGTGCAAACATGTTTCCGACCCCCGCGTGTACATTCGGCCCATGGCGAACGACGGTGAACTCCACCCGAACGGTTCGAACGATCACGAGTCCGACGCGGTCCAGATCGCGGCTCTGACCGAGGAGATCGCGCACCTGCGATCGCGACTCGCCGATGCGCCCCGCCGCGTCCACTCCCTCGAGGAACGACTGCTCGAGACGAAGGGCCAACTCGCCCAGGCGGTCGGCCAGAACGAGAAGTTGTCGTACACCCTGCGCGAGGCCCGCGAGCACATCGCCACGCTGCGCGACGAGGTCGACAAGCTCTCCCAGCCGCCCTCGGCGTACGGCATCGTCGTCGGCAAGAACGACGACGACACCGTCGACATCCTCACGAGCGGCCGCAAGATGCGGGTCGCGATCCATCCCGACATCGATCACGAGCTCCTCGACCGCGGGTCGGAGGTCGTGCTCAACGAGAGCTTCAACGTCGTGCTGGCGCGAGCCCCCGAGGTCACCGGTGAGGTCGTCACCGTCAAGGAGGTGATGGACGACGGTGTACGCATCGTCGTGGTGGGACGCGGCGACGAGGAACGTGTCTGCGAACTGGCCGACGCGATGCGCGGCACGCACATCCGCAGCGGCGACCACCTCCGCCTCGACGTCCGCTCGAACCTGCTGCTCGAGAAGCTGCCTCGGCCGGAGGTCGAGCACCTGCTGCTCGAGGAGGTGCCCGACATCAGCTATTCCGACATCGGCGGCCTCGACGACCAGATCGAACAGATCGCCGACGCGGTCGAGCTCCCGTTCCTCTACCACGACCTGTTCGCCGAACATCAGCTGCCCGCCCCGAAGGGGATCCTGCTGTACGGCCCTCCCGGGTGTGGCAAGACGCTGATCGCCAAGGCGGTCGCCAACAGCCTCGCCAAGAAGGTCGCCGAGACGGTGGGGGAGGGCAAGGGACGCAGCTACTTCATCAACATCAAGGGCCCGGAACTCCTCAACAAGTACGTCGGCGAGACCGAACGGCAGATCCGCCTCGTCTTCCAGCGGGCCCGGGAGAAGAGCGACGAGGGCTGGCCGGTCATCGTGTTCTTCGACGAGATGGACTCGATGTTCCGCACCCGTGGCTCGGGCATCAGCTCCGACATGGAGTCGACGATCGTGCCGCAGCTGCTCGCCGAGATCGACGGCGTCGAGGGTCTCAAGAACGTGATCGTCATCGGTGCCACGAACCGTGAGGATCTGATCGACCCGGCGATCCTGCGCCCCGGCCGGCTCGACGTGAAGATCAAGATCGAACGCCCGAACGCCGACGCGGCGCGCCAGATCTTCGCCCGGTACCTCACGAACGAGATCCCGATCGCCGCCGACGAGTCGATCCCGGAGATGATCGACGCAACGGTGGAGGAGATGTACCGCGACGACGATGCCAACCGCTTCCTCGAGGTCACCTACCAGAACGGCGACAAGGAGATCCTCTACTACAAGGACTTCTCGTCGGGGGCGATGATCGAGAACGTGGTGCGGCGGGCCAAGAAGCTCGCCATCAAGCGGGTGATCAGCGGCGGCGCCAAGGGCGTGTCGACGGCCGACCTGGTCGCCTCGATCAAGCAGGAGTACAAGGAACACGAGGACCTACCGAACACCACGAACCCCGACGACTGGGCGAAGATCTCCGGCAAGAAGGGCGAGCGCATCGTGTTCATCCGCACGCTGGTGTCGGAAACGACCACGCCCGACGGTGTCGGTGGCCGAGCGATCGAACGGGTGCAGACCGGCCAATACCTGTAACACGGGTGAACACGACTTGACGGTCCGCCTCCGATAGGTTGCCCACATGGCGCTGCCGAAGGTGTGCGGACTCGAGACCGAGTACGGCATCATGGTGCGCGGCGCGGAGAACAACCCGGTCACGGCGTCGTCGACGTTGATCAACGCCTACGTTGCCGCCACGGCCCGTCAGCGCGGCCGCATCGGCTGGGACTTCGAGGACGAACACCCCGCCAACGACGCCCGCGGGTTCTCCCTCGACGACTCGCTCGCCCCGGAGGTCGAGACCACGTTGGTCAACGCCGTGCTCACCAACGGTGCGCGCTACTACGTCGACCACGCCCATCCCGAGATCTCCACGCCGGAGGTCACCACGGCACTCGAAGCGGTGATCTGGGACCGGGCCGCCGAGGAGATCGTCCGCGCGTCGCATGCTCTACGCCCGGTCGGTGTTGCCCGACGGCGCCGAGATCGTCGTGCACAAGAACAACTCCGACGGCAAGGGCAACAGCTACGGCTGCCACGAGAACTACCTCCTCGCCCGCGAGCAGCCGTTCGGGCGTCTCACGGCGCAGATCACGCCGCACTTCGTCACACGGCAGGTGTTCACCGGTGCCGGCAAGGTCGGTTGCGAACTCCCGGGCCGCCCCCACGACCACGTCGCCTACCAACTGAGTCAGCGCGCCGATTTCTTCGAGGAGGAGATCGGCCTCGAGACCACCCTCAAGCGACCGATCGTCAACACCCGCGACGAGCCGCACGCCGACGCCCAGAAGTACCGCCGTCTGCACGTGATCGTCGGCGACGCCAACATGAGCGAGGTGGCCACCTACCTGAAGGTGGGCACCACCGCGATCGTGCTGGCGATGATCGAGGACGACGCCCTGGGCGACGAGTGGATCCTCGGCAATCCGGTGGCCGCGATCCGCCAGGTGAGTCACGACCCGACGTTGCGTCAGACGGTGATGCTGCGCGATGGGAGCCGGGCCACCGCGCTCGAGGTCCAGTGGGGTCTGTTCGAGCGGGCGAAGAAGTACGAGCAGTCCCACGGCCTGGCATGTGTCGGCGAGACGGTGGGCATCGACGTGCTCGACCGGTGGGAGCGTGTCCTGTCCGGCCTCGAATCCGACCCGTCATCGGTCGCCCACTGGGTCGACTGGGTGGCCAAGCAACGCCTCGTCGACGGCTACGCCGAGCGTCACGACCTGCAGCCCGCCGCCGCCAAGCTCAAGGCGATCGACCTGCAGTACCACGACCTGCGCGCCGATCGCTGTCTCGCGTCGAGGGCCGGCCTCGAGACACTCGTCGATCCCGCCGACGCCACGGCCGCGATGACCGAGCCGCCCACGACGACCCGCGCCTATTTCCGGGGGCGCTGCCTCGCGAAGTTCCCCGACGATGTGGTGGCGGCCAACTGGGACTCCCTCGTGTTCGACGTCGGCCGGGATCCTCTCCGCCGCGTGCCGATGATGGAACCACTACGCGGCACCGCCGAACACGTTGCTACGTTGATCGACACCAGCAACAGCGCACGCGAACTGCTCGAACGGCTCGGCCAGGACGCATGAACATGACACGCCGACACAACATCGAGACCACCCCAGTGATCGAAAGCGAGAGTGACGGAGATGGCTGAACGAACCCAGAAGTCGAAACCCACCACGAGCCGTGAGTCGACCGAGGTCGACCAGGCTGCGCCCGCCGTCACCGAGGCCGGCGACAAGTTGAAGGCGGAACTCGACGACCTGCTCGACGAGATCGATGAGGTACTCGAAACGAATGCCGAGGACTTCGTCAAGTCGTACGTGCAGAAGGGTGGGCAGTGATCCGTGTCGATGCCGACCTTCACCGTTGGTGACGACCCTGGTTCCAGCTTTCCCGAACTCCTCCGGCGTGTCGGGCTCCACCCCAGCGCAACACTCCCTGCGGGTGGCTCCGACCTGATCCGCGCGCTGTCGATCCCGCACGCCACCACGTGTGTGGCGCTGCGGTACGACAACGGCGTGGTGATGGCCGGCGACCGCCGTGCCACGGCGGGCAACCTGATCTCCCACCGGTCGATGGACAAGCTGGTCGAAGCCGACCGGCACAGCGGTGTCGCCATCGCGGGCGCGGCCGGCCCCGCCATCGAGATGATCCGGCTGTTCCAGCTCCAGCTCGAGCACTACGAGAAGGTCGAAGGAACCACGCTCAGCCTCGAGGGCAAGGCGAACCAGCTGTCGATGATGGTCAGGGGCAATCTCCCCGCGGCGATGCAGGGCCTGGTGGTCGTGCCGATCTTCGGTGGCTTCGATCTGCGGCGTGACTGCGGACGCGTGTGGGACTTCGATGCCACCGGCGGCCGGTACGAAGAGCGCGACTACGTGGCCACCGGGTCGGGCAGTCTGCACGCCAGCACCGTCGTCAAGGTGGGATGGCGGGACAACATCGATCGCGACGGCGCCGTGGATCTGGCCTGCCGCGCGCTGTGGGAAGCCGCCGACGCCGATTCGGCAACGGGCGGACCCGACGCTCTGCGTGGCATCTACCCGATCGTCGCCTCGATCGACGTCAACGGCTGGAACCGCCTCGATGACGACGATCTCGCCCGGCGTTTCGCGGCGATCGTCGAGGAGGTGCGCTCGCGATGAGCATGCCGTTCTACGTCGCCCCGGAACAGATGATGAAGGACCGCGCCGACTACGCGCGCAAGGGCATCGCCCGCGGGCGGGCACTCGTCGCGGTCCGCTTCGTCGACGGCATCGCCATCGTGGCCGAGAACGCGAGCGACACGCTGCGCAAGGTCAGTGAGATCTACGACCGGATCGCGTTCGCCGGCGTCGGCAAGTACAACGAGTTCGACCAACTCCGTGTCGCCGGGGTGCGCGCCGCCGATCTCAAGGGGTACCAGTACTCCCGGGACGACGTCGACGCCCGCAGCCTCGCCAACAGCTACGCCCAGATGCTCGGCAACATCTTCACCCACGAGATGAAGCCGATGGAGGTCGAGATCCTGGTGGCCGAGGTGGGGCTCGACCCCGCCGGCGACCAGATGTTCCACATCCTGTACGACGGCACGGTGGTCGACCAACGCGACTTTGCGGCCATCGGTGGCGATGCCGAGACGATCAATGGTCGTCTCGACGAGACATGGGCGGAGGGTCTCTCGCTTTCCGAGGCCGTCCAGCTCGGCGTCCGCGCACTGTCCGGGGGCGACCGCGAGATCGCCGCCGGCGACCTCGAAGTTGCCGAACTCGCCCGGACGAACGGCCGCCGGTGCTTCCATCGGCTCGACATCGGCCAGCTCGAAGCGGCGCTCGCCTGACGATCGGCCCTCTACGATCGAACCGGTGCGCATCGACCTCAACAGCGATCTCGGCGAGTCGTACGGGGCGTGGAAGCTCGGCGACGACGAGGCGATGCTGGAGGTGGTCACGAGTGCCAACATCGCCTGCGGGTTCCACGCAGGCGATCCGTCGACGCTGCGGGCGACGTGCGCCGCGGCTGCCGATCGCGGTGTGGTGATCGGCGCGCAGGTGTCGTATCCCGACCTCGCGGGGTTCGGCCGCCGGCACATCGACATGGAGTCGTCGGAACTGCGCGACGCGGTGATCTACCAGCTCGGGGCACTCGACGCGTTCGCTCAGGTCGCCGGATCGCGGACGGCATATGTGAAGCCGCACGGCGCGCTCTACCACGACGCGGCGCGGCGTGCCGAGTACGCCGAGGCGGTCGTGGCCGCCGTCGTGGAGTACGACCCGTCGATGGCGATCCTCGGCCTGCCGGGGTCTGAGCTGCTCCAGGCTGCGGATCGGGCCGGGTTGCAGCCCGTGGCCGAAGCGTTCGCCGACCGCGCCTATCTGCCCGATGGCGGCCTGGTCGCCAGGCGGGAGCCCGGCAGCGTGCTGACCGATCCGAGCGAGATCGCCGAGCGGTCGGTGCGCATGGTCACCGACGGTACGGTCATCGCCGTCGACGGTTCGACGGTGCACGTCGGGGCCGCGTCGCTGTGCGTGCACGGCGACACTCCCGGTGCGGTCGCGATCGCCCGGGCGATCCGGGCGGCGTTCGACTCGGCCGGAATCGACGTCGCCGGCTTCTGTCCGCTGGGTTCGTGATCGGATGCAGGTGCGGGCGTTCGGTCCCAGCGCCTGGTTCGCCGACGAGGTCGACGACCCGATCTCCTGGGTCGCCGAGTTGCGCTCCCGGCGGGTCGATGGGATCGTCGAGATCATCCCGGCCGAGCGCACCGTCGTCGTCGTGTGCGAACGCGAGCGCCACGGCGACATCGGCTCGGTGGTCGCCCAGATCGATGGGTCGGCCGCGGTGGTCGAGTCGCCCGGCCATCAGTCGATCGAGGTCGTCTACGACGGCCCCGACCTGCTCACGACAGCCGACGTTCTCGGCCTGTCGGTCGAGGAGCTGATCCGGCGGCACACGTCGGCGACCTACACGGTCGCGTTCTGCGGTTTCAGTCCGGGCTTCGCGTACCTCCGCGGGCTCGACCCGGCGTTGCATCTGCCGCGCCGGACGACGCCACGGACGAGGGTGCCGGCCGGATCGGTGGCGATCGCCGCCGGCTACTGCTGTGTGTATCCGTCGTCGTCGCCCGGCGGTTGGCACCTGCTGGGCCGTTCCGGGATCCGCGTGTTCGACGTCGACCGCGCGGAACCGGCGCTGCTCCGTCCCGGCATGACCGTGTCGTTCACCCCAAAGGCCGGATGAGGGTGCCGGGATGAGTACGGCATCGCTCCGTGTGGTCACGGCCGGCTGGGGGACGACGGTGCAGGATCAGGGTCGGCAAGGCCTGGCCCACCTCGGCGTGCCTTCGGCCGGAGCCGTCGACCGCGAGGCGCACGATCGCAGCAATCGGCTGGTCGGCAACCCACCCGGCGCGGCGACGATCGAAACGCGGGGCGGCCTCGTCATCGAAGCGCTCCGGCCCGTGGTGGCGGCGACGAGCGCGGACGGCCAGCGTCACACGTTGCAGTCCGGCGACACCCTCCGGATCGACCCTGCCGACGGTCAGATGTGGGCCTACCTGGCGGTGCGCGGCGGCATCGAGGTCGAGCCGGTGCTCGGTTCGCGCAGCACCGACACGCTCTCAGGGCTGGGTCCGGCGCCGATCGCGGACAGCACCGTGGTCCGTGTCGGCGATGATCCGGGCACCGACCTCGTCGCCGAGCAGGCTCCCGTCCGCCCACCCGACCCGACGGTGCGACTCTGGGCAGCGCCGCGCACCGAGTGGTTCCGCGGCGGGCGGGACACCCTGGTGTCGCGCCGCTGGCAGGTGAGCAGCGACGTGAGCCGCGTCGGCGTCCGTCTGTCGGCCGGCGACTTCGAACGCGATCCGTCGGCTCCCGCCGAGATGGCGAGCGAGGGCCTGATCGCAGGCGCCGTCCAGATCACCCCCGCCGGCGAACCGATCATCATGCTGGCCGATCACCCCACCACCGGTGGCTACCCGGTGATCGGAGTGGTCGATCCGCTCGACCTGCCGATCGTCGCCCAGGCGGTGCCGGGCACCACCATACGGTTCACGAGCGCCGGACCTGGATAGGTTGGCGGTCTGATGGAGCGTCGCATCTACGGCCTCGAGAACGAATACGGGGTGACGTGCACGTTGCGGGGCCAGCGCAGGCTGAGCCCCGACGAGGTTGCCCGCTACCTGTTCCGCCGCGTGGTGTCGTGGGGACGCAGCTCGAACGTGTTCCTGCAGAACGGCGCCCGGCTCTACCTCGACGTCGGTTCCCACCCCGAGTACGCGACGCCGGAGTGCGACTCGCTGTACGACCTCGTCGTCCACGACAAGGCCGGGGAGCGGATCCTCGAGCAGCTCGTCGAGTCCGCCGAACAGCGCCTCGCCGAGGAGTCGATCCGGGGCACGATCTATCTCTTCAAGAACAACACCGACTCGGCCGGCAACTCCTACGGCTGCCACGAGAACTACTGCACCAACCGTGACGACGACCTCGGTCACTACGCCGAGGTGCTGATCCCGTTCTTCGTGAGCCGGCAGATCTACACCGGCGCCGGCAAGGTCCTGCAGACCGCCCGCGGTGCCACGTTCTCGATCGCCCAACGGGCCGAGCACATCTGGGAAGGTGTGTCGTCAGCCACCACCCGGAGCCGGCCGATCATCAACACCCGCGACGAGCCGCACGCCGACGCCGAGCGCTATCGCCGGCTGCACGTGATCGTGGGCGACTCGAACATGAGCGAGTACACGACGTTCGTCAAGGTCGGTGCGGCGGCGTGCATGCTGCGCATGCTCGAGGACAGCAACGTGGTGCTGCGCGACATGACCCTCGAGAACCCGATCCGGGCGATCCGCGAGATCAGCCACGACATGACCTGTCGCCGGACCGTCCGGTTGGCGAACGGGCGCGAGGTGAGCGCGCTCGACATCCAGCGCGAGTACCTCGACCGGGCGTTGCGGTACGCCGACTCCCAGGGCTTCCCGCCGCTGGAGCAAAAGGCGCTCGAGATGTGGGAGCACTGCATCACCACCATCGAGAAGGACCCGCTGCTGCTCGACCGGGAGGTCGACTGGGTGATCAAGTACAAGCTGATCGAGGCGTTCCGCCAGCGTCATGACCTGCCCCTCGGCCATGCCCGGGTCCAGTTGCTCGATCTGCAGTACCACGACGTGTCACGAACCCGCGGTCCGTTCTACAAGCTGCAGGACCGCGGGATGGTCGAGCGGATCTGTTCCGATGCCGACATCGACACCGCGATCGACGTCCCCCCACAGACCACGCGGGCCCGACTTCGGGGCGAGTTCGTCAAGCGGGCCAAGGAGCGCAAGCGCGACTACACCGTCGACTGGGTGCACCTGAAGCTCAACGATCAAGCGCAACGCACCGTTCTGTGCAAGGATCCGTTCAAGAGCCGCGACGAGCGGGTCGAACGGTTGATCGAGAGCTTGTAGCCGACGCGCCGCCCGGATCTCGTGCTGGCTCGGAATCGATCCTGGCGGCAGATACCGTGGGGCTCTCGTGAGTTCAGACGTCACCACCCCGGCACCCCCTGACGACGCCGACCTGCCACCGCTCGCACCGACCCCCGACAAGCCCGGCTTGTCCTCGGGCACGCGGGCGTTCGTGGATTGGATCGTCGTCGTCGTTGTCGCGCTCCTCGTCGCCTTCCTGGTACGGACGTTCGTCCTCGCCCACTTCGTCGTCGAAGGCTCGTCGATGCACTCCACGCTCGAGACCGGTGACCGGGTGTTCGTCAACAAGCTGTCGTACCGGATGCACGACCCCAACCGCGGTGACGTCGTCGTCCTCCACGAGGTCACCGGCGCCTCCGAACGCGACCTGATCAAACGGGTGATCGGACTGCCGGGCGAAACCATCGAGATGGCCAACTGTGAGGTCAAGATCGATGGGCGCACGCTGCAGGAGCCGTACCTCGACCCCGCGGTGGTCACGCGTAGCGAATGTGGCCTGGACTTCCCGCCGGTACTCGTGCCCGCGGACCACGTCTTCGTGATGGGCGACAATCGTGGTGGTTCGCAGGACAGCCGTTCGATCGGTCCGATCGCCGAGGACGACCTCGTCGGTCGCGCCTTCGTGGTGTTCTGGCCCGTGTCGCACTGGACCTGGCTCTGATCGGGCTCTGAACCTGCCGCGTCGTACACGGCGCCGCGGTCGTGTTGCGTGTCAGAGCGAGCCGATCTCCGCCTTCATGGCGTCGACCATCACGTCCACGTGATCGCTGTAGACCGCGTCGAGCCCCATCCGTAGGCCGTCGCGGAGCTCGTGTTCGAGCTGCATGTCCCACCCGAAGGCGACGAGTTCGAACCGGTGGGCCAGAACGACGAGGCCACCGTTCCAGTCGCGACGGTTGAGGTTGATGCCGTCGATGCGGTCGCGAGCGAGCGTCGCCGCCCGGCGCTCCGGTCCTTCCTTGATCCGGTCGAGGCGGGTCGAGAGCAGCAGGCGGGCGTCCGGGTCGGCGACGCGGAGGGCCCGGAGCCGAGGGAGATCGATGTCACACAACCAGGTGTGCTCGACCATCGCCGGATCGTGTTCACGGACCGTGCGCAGGATCTCGGGCCCCGCCGCGGGATCCTTGAGGTCGAGAGACAGCGCGTACCCCGTGCCGCACGCGGCGAGCATCTCGGCCAGCGACGGAATGTGACCTGGCAGCTGACTGCGCAGGAGTTCGCGGATCGGCCGTTTCCGGCGGCGGATCTTCGCGACGCCGTCGTGGTCGAGCACCGCGACACCGTCGGCGGTCAGCCAGACGTCGCTCTCGAGACCGGTCGCGCCGAGGCGGAGCGCCAGCTCGAACGCCTCGATCGTGTTCTCCGGCGCGTGCGCCGCGTGCGCCACGGTGGGCGAATGCGATCGGTGGATCGAGACGTGAGGGGAGGCGCTGCTGCACTCCGAGAGATGATGCCAGGCCCGTAGACTGCCAGCGTGTTCAACCTCCAGGGCAGCGAAATCATCGTGATCCTGGTCCTGGCGCTCGTCGTCCTCGGGCCCGAGAAGCTGCCGGGCGCGATCAAGCAGTTCACGAAGACCTACGCCGAGTTGAAGAAGATGGGGAACGGCTTCCAGTCGGAACTGAAGGACGCGCTCGAAGAGCCGATGCGGGAGATGCGCGAGACCGCCAACATCGTGCGCGATGCGACCGATCCGAACAAGATCATGGCCGAAGCCGAAGCCGAACAACGCCTCGAGCACACCCGGGTGATGGAGGATGCGTCGCCGGTCGCCGACGCCCCACCGGCCACCGAGTGGGCTGACGGGGCGTTCCCGTCCCCGTCGCCCGGCGTGCTGCCGGCGTCCGGAGCTCCACCGCCGCCACCGCCAACAGCAGCAGACGCGGTGGCAGGAGCAGCAGCATCGCCGACTCCGCCTCCGCCGGCGCCACCACCGGCACCGCCATCGCTGGCGGAGGTGACGCCACCGCCTCCACTGCCGTCCTCGCCCGCCGCGTCACCCGCGCCTCCGCCGCCGCCGCCACCACCACCACCACCGCCACCGCGTCCGCCGTCGCCCGCGCCGTTTCCGTCACGGCGATCGGAGTCGTCGGCGTGACGACGGACAACCGCCAGGCAGATCAACCGCCCGGCGACACGATGACTCTCACCGAGCACCTCGGTGAGTTGCGCGCCCGGATCATCCGATCGCCGCGCTCGCCATCACGATCGGCATGGTGCTCGTGGTCGCGTTCTACGATCAGGTGCTCGGGTTCCTGCTCGAGCCCTACCAGGAACTCTGCGAGACGAAGCCCCCCGACTTCTGCACGTCCGAACTGTTCAACTTCACACCGACGGAGGGCCTCAGCACCCGGCTCCGCGTCGGCATGTACGGCGGCATCATTCTGGCCCTCCCGGTGATCCTGTGGCAGGTCTGGCGCTTCATCGTGCCGGCCTTGAACCCCAAGGAGAAGAAGTACGCCATCCCGTTCGTGGTGTCGTCGATCGTGCTGTTCCTCTCCGGTGGCGCACTCGCCTACCTCACGATCGGGCAGGCGCTCGACTTCCTCATCTCCTGGTCCGGCGACGACGTCAACCAGGTGTATTCGGTGAACAGCTACGTGGCGTTGATCGGCTTGATGATCTTCGCGTTCGGGCTCGGCTTCCTGCTCCCGGTGCTCGTCGTCTTCCTCCAGCTCGTCGGCGTGGTCACACCGCGTCGGCTGATGCAGAGCTGGCGCCTCGCGATGGTCGGCATCGCGGTGATCGCCGCCGTGATCACTCCGTCCGGCGACCCCATCACCATGGCGATGCTCGGCGTCCCGATGATGGTGCTCTACTTCGTGGCCGTGCTCATCGGTTGGCTGGTCGTGCGAAGGCGACCCCAGGACGAGTGACCTCGACGCCACGCTCCGGCGAACCAACGGCGTCGCGCACGCCCGGCCGCGCTGAGCTGACCGCGCGCTACGCGTTCCCGATCGACCGGTTCCAGGCCGACGCGTTCGACTCGCTCGATCGCGGTCACCACGTCGTCGTCGCGGCGCCGACCGGGAGCGGCAAGACCGTGGTCGCCGAATACGGCATCGCCATGGCTCGCGCCGCCGGGCACCGAGCGTTCTACACCGCCCCGATCAAGGCGCTGTCGAACCAGAAGTACCGCGATCTCGTCGCCATCCACGGTGACGACGCCGTCGGGCTGCTCACCGGGGACAACGCGATCAACGGGGACGCCCCGATCGTCGTCATGACGACCGAGGTCCTCCGCAACATGATCTACGGGCGGTCACGGGCCCTGCACGACCTCGGGCTGGTCGTGCTCGACGAAGTGCACTTCCTCCAGGACACCTACCGAGGTCCCGTGTGGGAGGAGGTCATCATCCACCTGCCGCAGTCCGTCCGCCTCGTCTGCTTGTCGGCGACCGTGAGCAACGTGTCGGAACTGGCCGAGTGGATCACGACCGTGCGCGGATCGACCACGGCGATCGTCGAGCGCCAACGCCCGGTCGAACTGAAGAACCAATATCTCGTGTCCGACCTGACGCGGGACCGGTTGCAACTGCTGCCGGTGTTCGTCGACGGTCGACCCAACCGCGACGCGCTGCAACTCGACGACGCAGCCCGTCCGGGCTTGCGCAGGCGTGGCGGCGACGGTCGCAGCGGACGAGGTCGGCGAGGTGGGACCACCCGGCCGCGTGGAGACGATCGAGCTCCTCGACCAGCGACGCATGCTGCCGGCCATCTTCTTCATCTTCAGTCGGGCCCAATGCGATGCCGCGGCCAAGGCCTGCCTCGACGCCGGCTTGCAGCTGACGTCCGCCGACGAACGCACCGCCATCCGCCGCATCATCGCGACCCGCCTCGGCAACCTCGAGGCGGCCGACCTCGACGTGCTCGGATACGCGCAGTTCGTCGCCCAACTCGACATCGGTGTGGCAGCGCACCATGCCGGCATGGTGCCGCCGATGAAAGAGGTCGTCGAGGAATGCTTCATCGAGGGCCTCGTGAAGGTGGTGTTCGCCACCGAGACCCTCGCGGTCGGCATCAACATGCCGGCGCGCTCGGTCGTGATCGAGAAGCTGACCAAGTTCACCGGTGAGCATCACCAGCAACTGACGCCCGGCGAGTACACCCAATTGACCGGGCGCGCCGGGCGGCGGGGGATCGACAACCTCGGGCACGCCGTCGTGCTCTGGTCGCCGTGGGTCCGCTTCGACGAGGTGGCCGAGCTCGCCGGCAGCACTGCGTTTCATCTCCGCTCGGCGTTCCGTCCGACCTACAACATGGCGGCCAATCTCATCCGTACGTACACGAGCGAGGAGGCGCACCACCTGCTCAATCTCTCCTTCGCTCAGTATCAGGCCGACCGCGACATCGTGCGCCTCGAGGCGCGCCTCGACCGTCTGCGGGTGAAGGTCGCTGAGCTCCGCCGCGAGGCGGTGAGCGACTTCGGTGACATCGAGGACTATCGACGCCGCCGGGCAGAGGCCGCCGATCGGCGCTCCGCCGACCGCGCCCGCCGCGCTGACGACCTCGACGAACTGATCGGTTCGCTCCGGCCGGGAGCGATCATCGACATCGCCGCGTCGACGCATCGCGGCGCGGTCGTGTTGCTGGCGACCGCGCACCGCAAGGGCGGCGTGCGCCTGACGGTGGTCAATGGCGGTGGGCACGACCTGTCGATCGCCGTCGACGATCTCGAACAGGTGCCGGTGGTGGTCGGTTCGATCCAGCTCCCGGGCGGATTCGCGCCGCAACGCCGGGACTGGCGCAACGAGGTCGCGAAGCGCCTCCGACAGGCGAAGGTCAAGCGGCCGACGGCGCATCGCACCGACCGCCAGCGCGACCGGTGAGCCGTCGGGCTCGACGGACGTCCATCCGGTGGAGCACGACCCGGACCTCCGCGCCAAGCTGCGCGCCGCCGGAGACGCGGACCGGGTGGCACGCGAGATCACCGACACCGAGCGCCGTGTCGCCGGCAAGACCCGCACGCTCGGTCAGGACTTCGATCGGGTGCTCGACGTGCTGCGCACCTACGGCTACGTCGACGTCGATGTGTGGGAGCTGACCGAGGGCGGTGAGATGCTGGCCAGGACGTTCCACGAGTGTGACCTGCTGGTGACCGAGATCGTCCGCGCCGGTTTGCTCGACGGTCTCGATCCGGCCGACCTCGCCGCACTCGTGTCGGTCGTCGTGTACGAACACCGCAGCCCCGAGCCGGCGGGGACACCATGGTTCTCGTCAACCGACGTCCGTGACCGCTGGCGTCGCATCGCCGCGATCAGCGAGGAGCTGCAGGCCCAGGAGCGCGCCGTGGGGCTCGCCGAACATCGTGCACCCGACGCGACGTTCGCGGCCGTCGCTCATGCTTGGGTCGCCGGCGAGGGATTCGCCGAGGTGGTCGGCGACGAGGAGCTGACCGGCGGCGACTTCGTACGGACGGTGAAACAGCTGATCGACCTGCTGCGCCAACTGTCGCTGATCGCCCCCGCTCCCGACACGCGGCGAGCCGCCGCAGCTGCGGCCGAGGCTGCCTTTCGCGGGGTGGTGGCGGACAGCTCCGCACCGACCGAGGTGGTTGCCACGTGACGATCGGGCCCGGCGAGGAATGGGGGCGTCCGGTGGCTCCGCCGTCTCACGTAAAGGTGGCCACGAGTGACGCCGAGGTCGTCCGATTGCTGCACGACGATTCGGCGGGATCGGTGATGGTGACGGGCGGCGATCTGGCCCGCACATTGGGAACCGCGCCGCCCGAGCCGCGCGAGACCGTGCTGGAACTCCCGATCGACCTGCTCGAGGTGGCCACCGACCGAGGTGCCGCGATCGCCTGCGCTCACGTGCTGGTCCGATCGTCGTGGTCGAGGGGAGGGTGGTGGCACGGACCGGTGATCGCCGTGATGAACGCCCAGTTCCTCGGCGACTGGGATGTCGCACCACGCGGTCATCCCAACGATGGGCGCGTGGAGGTCGTCGAGGCGAACGAACTGTCGTGGCGGGACCGACTCGCCGTCCGTCGCCGGCTCCCGCACGGCACCCACGTACCGCACCCCGGCATCACCGTTCGGCCGCTGCGAGCAGCGAGCTGGGAGTTCTCCCGCGGTCGTGTGGTGTCGATCGACGGCGCCGCGCCCTTTCCGACGCGCTCGCTGTCGATCACGGTGCTCCCCGACGCGGCGGTGATCCTTCACTGAACCGCGCAGGCACTGACATCGCCGCAGGTCACCGGTACCGGGCAATCACAGGCCCGGCTGGTACCCCGCCGTAGGATGTCGCGCCGTGGCTGTGTACGTCCCTGAATCCTTCACCTCGGACGAGGGGGACGTACTGCGCCGGTATTTCACGAACCTCGACGGCCCGGTGTTCGCCCTGGTCAACCTTCCCGAAGTGGTGAAGGGCGCGCTGTTCGCCCGCTACAGCCGCAGCCCGAAGTCGCTGCGACGGCTGTTCCTCGACGAGTTCGTGGGCGACCTCGACGTCACCGGCGACCAGTCGATCGATGCGACGGTGGGGCTCGAACGGGCGGAGGAGCTGTACGAGCGGGTCTTCTTCGACTACGGCGACGACTCCGTCGCCCAGCTCGGTGGCGTCCATCTCGCCTGCGAACAGGCGTCGAACCTGCTCACCAAGATCCTCGAATGGGGACGCTTGATGAGCTATCTCGAACAGAGCACGCGATACATCGCGTATGACTCCCGCCTCGGGGGGCGCTACCGGTACTTCCGCGATCCCGCCGTGCTCGCCGGCCCGCTCGGTACCCGCTACGTCGGCGATCTCGATCGGATCTTCGATGCGTACAGCAACGCCGCCGAACTGGTCACCGATCACGTCCGCAACACCGTGGTCCGTGACCCGTCCGACAGCGAGTTCGTCTACCGCACGGCCACCCGGGCGAAGGCGCTCGACGCGGTGCGAGGCATCCTGCCGGCGGCGGCCACCTCCAACCTCGGCATCTACGGCACGGGCCAGGCGTTCGAGGCCCTGCTGTTGCGGATGCGCTCGAACCCGCTCCCCGAATCGCGCGAGTACGCCGACCTCATGTTGCACGAGCTGCGCAAGGTCATCCCGAGCTTTCTCCGCCGCGTCGATCTCCCCGATCGCGGCGGTCGTTGGAGCGAGTACTTCGAGACGACACGCAACGACACGGCAGCGATCGTGCAGTCGCTGTTCGGGAGCACACCGGTCGACCCCGCCGCGGAGGTGGAACTCGTCGACTGGGATCCCGAGGCCGAGGACAAGATCCTCGCGGCGATCTGCTACTCGCACTCGACGCTGCCCGAACAGCAGCTCCTCGAGCGGGTGCGCCGGCTCGGCATCGATGAACGGGTGTCACTGCTGCGGGCCTACGTCGGTGAACGCGAGAATCGTCGTCACAAACCGGGCCGGGCGTTCGAGCGGAGTTTCTACCGCTTCGACGTGCTGAGCGACTACGGCGCGTTCCGCGACATGCAACGCCATCGGATGCTGACCATCGAGTGGCAACGACTCACCCCGAACCACGGCTACACGCGCCCCGATCTCGTGGAGGAGGCCGGTGTCGGTGGGGTGTTCGACGAAGCGATGCAGCGATCGGCGGCGCTGTTCGACGCTCTCCAGGACGGGTATCACGAGCAGGCCTCATACGCCGTGTCGATGGCGTACCGGATGCGATACGTCATGCAGTTCAACGCTCGCGAGGCGATGCACATGCTCGAGCTGCGCTCGTCGCCGCAGGGCCACCCGTCGTACCGGCGAGTGGCGCTCGAGATGCACCGCCTGATCGGTGAACGTGCCGGCCATTACGCGATCGCCCAGACGATGGGGCACATGACCACGGAGGCGCCCGAGCTCGAACGCCTCGAGTCGGAGCGGCGTGCCGAGGCGCGTCGCGGCAGCTCCTGAGCCCGCCACGGGACACAATGTGACCGGTGTCACAGCTTGGCCCGCCCGGTCTCGGTGAACACCAGGCCTATGCTCCCGCGGCGCCGCCCATCGGTGCGACAGCGCGGGCACGACACGACCACGACCGACGAGACCAAAGCGACGAGATGGCTGACGACACGAACCAGGACCCGGACGAGGAACTCGACGTCGATGACGAGGTCGAAGAGGAAGTCGAGGACGTCGATCTCGACGAGGAGGATCTGGATGACGACGACGTCGCCATCGATCCCGACCTCGACGACGACGATGTGGTGGTCGTCGATGAGGACGAGGACAGCGACGAAGACGAAGCCGCTACCGAGGCTCCACGCACCCGCCGCAAGAAGCGCGACGACGATGAGGACGATGACGACGACGAACTCATCGCCGACGACGACGTCGAGGCGGACCTCGACAAGATCCTCAAGGACCGCATGGTCACCGTCGACGAGGACGTCGATGAGGACGACGAGGACGACGAAGTCGACGCGCGCGGCGAGGGATCGGAACGACTCCTGCCCAAGCAGCAGGACGAGCAGCTGTGCCCGTCGTGCTTCCTGCTGGTTCGGGCGAGTGCGCCGAACTGTCCTGTCGGCGACGACGACTGTCCCATCTTCTCCTGAGGTCGGTCGGATCGGCTGATGATCCTGGATCCGTTCGCCGGACTCGTCGAGCACGGCCAGCGCAAGGTCGTCCTGGCACGGTTCGTCGGCAAGGTCGCCGTGGATCGCGCGTTCGGCCAGCTGCGCGACCGTTTCGCAGCGGAACCGCGGAGCCCGGTGCCTGTGATCGAGACGATCGCCATGTCGACCGCGGAGGACCCGGCACCCCAATCACCGCCGGCGTCATCCCCGACGGATGTCGATCACGGCGATGCTCCGGGGCGCGACGAACTCGTCCTGCCCGACTACGACCACCTGCCGGCGGCGCACGTCGTGTCGAAGTTGGCCTCGCTGACGCCGAAGGAGCGTGCGGCGATCGAACGGTACGAACTCGCCCATCGTCACCGTCGCACGATCCTCGGCAAGATCGACCAGCTGCGCGAATCGTGACGGGCCAATCGTGATGGGCCAATGATCGATCCGACGGTCCGACGGTGTCGGGCCGACGACGCCGACGTCGCCCAGCTCGAGCTGCTGGAACATGAAGCGCGCGATGCACTCGTCGGCCAGCGCGGGGGCGAGCGTTGGCTCGTCGAACATCCTCCGGTCGGCGCCGATTGGCGGGAGCGCTGTTCCGGCGCCGATGTCTGGGTCGCCCACATCGACGACGTCGTCGTGGGCTACATGGTGGCCGAGCTGGGTGCCGACCTGATCGTCCGGATCGATCAGGTCTGGGTGACGCCGCTGGCGCGCGAAGTCGGCTTCGGCGACGCGCTGCTCGAGCACGCCATCGGCTCTGCCCGCGAACGAGGTGCGGTCGCGGTGGAGGGTGAGTCGCTCCCCGGCGATCGCCAGACGAAGAATCTCTACGAGCGGGCCGGGATCGTGGCTCGGCTGATCACCACGTATCGCGAGCTGTGACCGTCAGCGGCCCTTCCACGCCGGGGCCCGCTTTTCGATGAAGGCCTCGAGGCCCTCCTTGGTGTCCTCGGACTGCATGACCTTCATGAACTCGACATCGGTGAGCTGCTTCAGCGATGCTTCGTCGTCGTAGGCGGAGGCGAGGACGACCTTCCGGCTCGCCCAGACCGCGAGCGGGGCCGACGCGGTGATCTGTGTGGCGAGGCGCCGAGCCTCGTTGGTCGCCTCGCCCGGCTCGACGAGACGCGAGATCAGGCCGAGTTCGTAGGCGCGGGCGGCGGGGATCGGCTCGCCCGTGAGGATCGCCTCCATGGCGGCGGCCCGCCCGATCGCCTGCGGCAGGCGGAACAGACCGCCGGCGCCGGCGATCAGGTTGCGCTTCACCTCGGCGAGCCCGAACGCCGACCGGGTGGTGGCGACGGCCAGATCACAGGCGAGCACGATCTCGCAACCGCCGGCGGTCGCGAGGCCGTCGACGGCGACGACGATCGGCTTGCGCCGCTCGCGGTAGGCGAAACCGGCGAACCCGCCGCGCTTGGTGTTCAACGACGCGGCGTTGCCCGAGTTGATGGCCTTGAGGTCGGCGCCGGCGCAGAAGACCGGGTTGTTCTGGCCCTCGGTGTTCGCCTGGAGGATGCCGATCCACACGTCGTCATCGTTCTCCAGCTGGTCGACGGCTGCCTCGAGGCCCTGGGCGACATCGCCGTTGACCGCATTGCGGGCGTCGGGGCGATTGAGGGTGATGAGGGCGATGTGGCCCTCGGTTTCGTAGGTGACGATCTCTGACATGGTCGGGATCGTAGGACGCCGGTTCCGCGCCCGACGAAACGGTCAGCCCGCCTCGGGCCGCACCGACGGGATCTGCGGCAGACATCCCGCCACGAGGACGTCAAGATGTCTGCCACAAGTTCGCACTCCAGGATTTGCGGCAGTCGACGTGCTGTGGGACGGCAGAGTGTCTGCCGCAAACCGTCAGTCCGACGGGGGAGTGCTGGCCGACTCTGGCTCGTCGGCTGCCGCAACGTCAGCGGATGACGAAGCAACCTCCGGTACTGACGGTTCGGCCTCGCCTCCCGATCGGTCGACGTCATCCGGCTCGGACGCGACGTCCACCTCGGCCGGTGCGACTTCTGGCTGCGCCGGTGCTTCGGGCACGGTCGACTGCACGTCGGGCTGCGCCGGTACTTCGGGCTGGGCCTCGGGCTCGGCTGGTGCGGCTTCGGGCTGGGCCGGTGCTGTGTCGGGCTCGGTCGGCTGTGCTGGTGCGGCTTCGGACTCAGTCGACTTCGCGTCGGGTTCCGCCGGTGCGACTTCCGGCTCGGTCGATTTCGCGGCTGGCGAGGTCGGGCTCGGTCGTCTGCGACGCGGGCTCGGGGGCCGGTGCAGCTTCAGATGCGGTCGTATCGGCGGGGGTCGCCGGTTCGGCTTCGGGTGCGGTGGAATCCGCGGGCTTCGCCGATTCGGCTTCCGGCGCGGTGGGCGGGGTCGCCTTGGCCTCGGGTGGGGTCGACTTCGGCTTGTGGTCCGGCTTCGGGCCGCCGCCCGGCTTGGCGGGGCGGCGCTTGGCGTCCTGACGGGGATTCGGCCGCAGTGGCTTGGGCTGCGGCGTTCCGGCGGGAACTTCGACGCTGAGCAGGGCCGCGATCTGGGGGAGCGCTGGGCCGAGGCGGACCACGGTGTGGCGCAGGTCGTCGGTGATCGTCTCCGGCGGCGCGGCCGGCACGACGAGGCTCCGCACCGGTGAGAATGCGGCGGCCTCGAGAACGGCGATCCAACGGTCGGCGGAATCGGTCGGCTGCAACGACTGACCGGCCGCCTCGCCGAGACGGCGGGCGAGCTCGGGTGGGAACATCACGCCCGCCTTCGGCGGTTGCGACGACAGGCGGAGGGCCCGGATGACGCGTCCGACGCCGAGCGCGGCGTCGATGTCACCGATCCACAGGTGGAGTTCCTCCTCCTGACGTCGAACGAGTGCAGCCTTCAGATCGATGTTCAGCGCCCGCGCCGTTTCGTCACGAGCGATCGTCGAATCGTCGCCCGCGGCGATGACGCTGCGCAGATCGCGCAGGTCGAGGTGCTCCATCTGACGCTGGGCCGCCTCGGCCCGATCGAGCCAGTCGGCCACGCGGAGCTTGGGGAGCAGCTCCTCGGCCATCTTCAACACGCTGGCTTCCGGCATCGTCGGCTGCCCGCTGGCCTCGAGCTTGGCGTTCTCCTCCTTGACCCTCGTCCGTACCGCGGCCATACCCTGGCTCGCCAGCTCGGCGAGCGGGCGTTGCTCCTCGGGGATATCGGCGAGCACGGCGTTGCGGCGGGCCTTACCCGGACGGAGCCGCTTCGGCTTGGGCCGCTGCGGCAACTCGGGCGGGGCTTCGAAATGTGGCCGGTCGCGGCGCGGTGCGCGCTCACGCCGATCGTCCGCCGCGCGGCCTTCGCCGGCCGGTCGCCGGTCGTCACGGCTGCGGTCGTCGCGCTTGCGGTCGTCGCCCTTGCGACCGTCGCGGTTCCGATCGTCGCGGTTCCGGTCGTCGCGCTTGCGGTCGTCGCGGCGCGGACGGTCACGGTCACCGCCCTTGCCTTCGGGACGGCTGCGGCGGGCCCGGGTTTCGATGACCGCCTCGAACGGTTCGCTGCTCGGCAGGATCTCGAGCACGTTGGCGCCACCGGCCTTGTGTCGGCCCTTCACGACCGAGAGGATCTCGACACCGTCGAGCATCTGCTCCATTTCGACCTTGATCTCGTCACCCACCTTGGCGCCGTCGGGCAGAATGGATCCGTCGAGGACCCCATTCGGCTTGCGTGCTCCGGCTGCGCGCCAGGTCCAAGAGCCGTCGGCGAGCGCGCTCGTCAGCTCGATGTCAATCCGTCGGGACATGACGAGCCACCGTACCTGCTCCCACTCGGAGTTCTCCACATCGATCCGGAACGACGCTCTCGGCGCGCCGCGCCACCGCTACGGTGCACCGCATGCCGATCTACGCCTTCGGATCCGAGGAACCCACGATCAGCAACGACGCTTACATCCATCCCGATGCAGTGATCATCGGCGCCGTCACCATCGGGGCCAACTCGTCGGTGTGGCCGGGCGCGGTGCTGCGGGGCGACGGCGGGGAGATCCGAATCGGCGAGCGGACCAGCGTCCAGGACAACGCGGTGCTGCACACGACGCCGACGTGGCCCACCGTCGTCGGCAACGGGTGCGTGCTGGGACACCTCATCCACCTGGAGGGCTGCACGGTCGAAGACGACGTGATGATCGGCAACGCGTCGATGGTCCTGCACCGGTCGGTGATCCACTCGGGAGCGATCGTTGCGGCCAACGCCGTGGTGCTCGCCGACACCGACGTCCCGTCGGGAGCGTTGGCGGTCGGCACGCCGGCGGTGATCAAGCCCGGCAAGGCGCGACTGGAGGAGATCCGATTCGGCGCCAACACCTACGTCGAACGAATCGCCCTGTACCGGACGGAACTACGGCGGCTCGATTGAGCGATCACGCGACGTCCGCATCGATCCGCACGTTCGTCGTCACGGTCGGGAACGACGACGTCGATCTGGCGAGCGACCGACTCTGGCAGCTCGGCGTGCGCGCCGTCGAGGAACGAGTGCCGGCCGACGGAGGAGCGGGCACCGAACTGTGGACGTCGGTCGGGCAGGACGACGACGCGATCGCCCGCGCGGTTGATCGGCTCGAACCGGATTGGACGTGGCGGGTCGTCGACGTGCCGACGACGTACTCGGAGACATGGCGCGAGTACGCCCAGCCGATTCGGCTGGACGACGACCTCGTGATCGTGCCCGAGTGGATCGCGATCGAAGTCGGAGCGGACGTCACCCGCGTGGTGATCGAACCGGGCGGCGCGTTCGGCCTCGGCGACCACCCGACGTCGCAGCTCAGCGCCCGCGCGTTGCGATCCGAGGTCCGTCGTCGGGCTGACCGTGGCGACACAGCGATCTCGGTGCTCGACGTCGGGTGCGGGACCGGGGTGCTGTCGATCGTCGCGGCGCTCTCCGGAGCGACCAGCGTGCGCGCCATCGACCTCGCCGCGGATGCCGTGGCGGCGACGGCGGCCAACGCGGCGCTGAACGGAGTCGAGGACCGAATCGAGGTCGACGACCTGCTCCTCGATCAGATCGACGGCACATACGACGTGGTGGTGGCGAACATCCTCGCGCCGGTCCTGATCGCCTCGGCCGCGGCCTTGACACGGCTCATCGGTAGCGATGGGACGTTGATCGTCAGCGGCATCCTCGCCGACGATCACGAACACGTCGTGACGGCGCTGGCTCCGCTCTGGCTCGTCGACACGGCGACGCAGGAAGGCTGGGCCGCCCTGGTGCTCCGACCCGGCGATGGACGAGGAATTCCCCACCCGTCGAAGGGGTTGTCCCCCTCATGACCCAGGGCCACACGATCTCGATCCACCCGAGCGACGCTCATGTCGAGGTCGCCCTCGACGGCCAACTCCTCGCCAGCACCGATCGGGCCCTGCGACTCGAGGAGACCGGTCTCCCGCCGCGCTACTACATCCCCAAGGACGACGTTCGGATGGACCTGCTCGAATCGACGTCGTTTCACACGACGTGCCCATTCAAGGGTGAGGCCTCGTACTGGAGTGCCGAGGTCGGCGGTACCCGGCACGACGGCGTGGTGTGGGGATACGAGACGCCGATCGACCGCGCCGAGGCGATCGCCGGCCACCTCTCGTTCTACCCGGACCGCACCGAGATCTCGGTCGTCCCGCACGGAGGCTGATCATGCACACACTCGACACCGTCGCCCCGGCATTCGTCACCATGGCCCATCGCATCGTGTGGTGCGTCGCCGCGACGACCGGTGCCGACGGCGGTCCGCACACCCGCGTTTTGCACCCGATCTGGGAGTGGGACGACGGCGCGCTGACCGGATGGATCGCGACCTCGCCGGTGTCGCCCAAGGCGGCCGACCTGTCCGCGACGCCGCAGCTGTCGCTCACGTACTGGGCGCCGGACCA
Source organism: Ilumatobacteraceae bacterium (assembly GCA_963801795.1). Taxonomy (GTDB): domain Bacteria; phylum Actinomycetota; class Acidimicrobiia; order Acidimicrobiales; family Ilumatobacteraceae; genus Sva-07. The sequence goes on along the minus strand of CAWDFZ010000005.1, from coordinate 582,317 downwards.
CGACACGTGCACCGCCGACTGCGACGCCGTGTTCGACGCCGACCCGGCTGCTCGTGCAGCGGGGTGGAGCCGCTTCGCCGACGGGCCGTCGCCGGTGGGATACGACCCCTCGATCATCCCGGGCTGGACGAGTCCCGAGTCGCCCGATTTCGGGATCCTCCGCCTCACACCGCAACGCCTGCGGGTCATGCCCGGGTCGGTGTTGCTCCAAGGCCAGGGCGAGACACTCGTCTGGCGCGCCTGAACCGGCCGGGTCAATCCGATAGACGCGCCGCGATCGCGACGGCGTCGGGGATCGACGGGATCGCCCCGTGGACCGTGGTGGCCAGTCCGCCGGCGACGATCGCCCAGCGGATCGCCTCGTCGAGGCCGGAGCCCGCGGCGAGCCTCGCTGCCAGGGCACCGCAGAACGAGTCGCCGGCGCCGGTCGTGTCGATCGGTTCGACGGCGAGCGCGGCATGCGCCGTGGGGGAGTGGTGGTCGGTCGTGAACACCTCCGCGCCCGAGGCGCCACGTGTGACGATCACGGTCGACACCCCGCTGTCGAGCAGCGCGTCGACACCACCGACGAGTTCGACCTCGTGTTCGTTCGGCACGATCACGTCGGTGACCGCGAGCAACTCGCGCGGCAGCGCCCTCGCCGGGGCCGGGTTGAGGATGGTGGTCGCACCACCTCGCTTGGCGGCGACGAACGCGCGCGACGACCGCGTCGAGCGGTACCTCGAGTTGGGCCAGCACGACGCGGCAGTCGGGGATCAGGTCGACGCGGACCGCAGAATTGGCGCCCGGAACGACGACGATCGTGTTCTCACCGACGTCGTCGCCGACGGTGATCAGGGCGTGGCCGGTCGATTCCCTCGCGATCGTGACAACCCCGGTCGTGTCGACACCAGCGTCGTCGGCGACGCGCCGCAAGTACCGTCCGGCATCGTCGTCGCCCAGCGCGCCGAGCAGGGCGACACGCGCACCCGATCGTGCCGCGGCGACAGCCTGATTGAGCCCCTTGCCGCCTGGATACTCGGCGAACGAACTCCCGATCAGCGTCTCGCCCGGCCCCGGGATGCGAGGCGAGCGGACGACGAGATCGAGATTGGCGCTGCCGACGACGACAACGTCCACGTCGACAGTCGGTGGCTCAGCTGGCAGCTCGCGCCCTCACGCCGATCGGCGCGATCAGACGGAACCCGGCGGCGTGCCGTTCATCCTCCGACTCGCCACCCCAGAAGCCGTACTCGTGATGCTCACGGGCGAACGCCATGCAGTCGAGCCGCACGGAACACTCGGCACACACCTCACGGGCACCGGCTTCGCGCCGTTCCCGCGCCTGCGGACGTTCGGCTGCCGGCGGGAAGAACAGGTGGGTGAGACCGCGGCACGCGCCTTCGCGCATCCAGTCGTCCTCGGTGACGATGCGGTCAACAGGCAGTTCGATTGCGGCCATGTACGTGCCCCCCATAGGCGATCTCGGCGTCGGTTTGCGTCCACCCATGTTCGGGAGCGTCTCTCGAACGTGACCGAGCGTAGAGCGAACCGACCGCGCAGTCAATTGCATGATGCAAATACTTTTGAAATTCCTCTCCGCATCACCTTGGTCGGCCGAGCGCCGCCCTGACACCCGCCGCGAAGCGGTCGACGTCGTCGACGGTGGTGTCCCACGCGGTCATCCAGCGCACCTGATCGCGGGTCTCGTCCCAGTCCCAGAAGAAGCACCAGTCGCGCAGCGGCTCGATGGCAGCCCGGGGGAGTGACGGGAACACGCTGTTGACGGCCGGCGGGCCGTCGAAGCTCACGCCGTCGATGCACGACGTACGAGCGTGGAGCTCGCGTGCCATGTCGTTGGCGTGACCCGCCAGCTCGAGCCAGAGCCCGCCGTCGAGGATGGCGTTGAACTGCGCGGCGAGGAAGCGCATCTTCGACGAGAGTTGCGTGACCTGCTTGCGCACGAACGCCGACCCGACGGCGGCCAGGGGGTTGAGGAAGATCACGGCCTCGGCACCCAGCAGGCCGTTCTTCGTCCCGCCGAAGCAGAGTGCGTCGACCCCGGCATCGATCGTGAACGAACGCAACGCCGCGGGAGTCGCGCCGAGTGCCGCCGTGGCGTTGGCGATCCGCGCGCCGTCGAGGTGGACGAGCATTCCCATTCGGTGAGCCTGATCGCACAGCGCGGCGATCTCGTCGGCGGTGTAGAGGGTGCCGAGCTCGGTGGCCTGGGTGAGCGACACCACCCCGGGCTGCGCGTGGTGCTGCACCCCCTGGAGGTGAGCGAGTTCGGCGAGCTGCTCCGGGACGAGCTTGGCGTCGGCAGACGGCAGATCGATCAGCTTCGTGCCGAGCACGCGCTCGGGCGCGCCCGTCTCGTCGGCGTTGATGTGCGCCCAGGTGGTGCAGACGACGGCGTGGTGCGGGCCGGGCAGTGATCCCAACATGGTTGCGAGGGCAAGGATGTTGGCACCGGTGCCGTTGTAGGTCAGGAGCACGTCGACGTCGGCGCCGAACAGGTCGCCGAACCGCGCCTCGCATTCCCGGGTGGCGTCGTCGGCGCCGTAGGCGATGGCGTGTCCGCGGTTGGCGCGTTCCAGCGCCTCGAGGACGGCCGGATGAGCGCCGGCGGAGTTGTCACTGGCGAACGAGCGCTCGGGTGCGGTGGGCAGTTCCATGCCGCCAGTCTTCCAGACGCCGTCGGCGTCGCCCGCCGACGCCTCCTCCTTGACACCCATCGCCCATAATCCTCGTTATGTCAACTTGGCTCAGATCGTTGGACATTTCTTCTCGAACGTGTCAAGATGCCGCTCTCGAATCCTTCTCCCCTGGTCAGAGGGGTGCAGGAAGAAACTCCAGACCTCGACATGAGATCGAGAACTGTCCGGCCAAGCCTCAATCTCTGGTTGAGATTCGGGCTCGCCAAGCAGACAGGCCGATACATCCGATGATGCCAGGAGGAACCTTGTCCAACTCATTGCACCACCGCCCCGCCAAACGCAGCGCCCGTCTCAGGCGCCGGCGCACCGTCGCCCTGGGCGTGAGCCTCGGTGTGCTGGCGGGAGCTTTCGGAAGCTCCGGCGCCGATCTTCGCCGGGCCCGTCGCCGGACTCCCAGCGCAGACTGCCCCGTCGATCTCGGTCGGCCTGCGGCAGGGCCAGAGCGGTCCCGAAGTGAAAGCACTTCAGAACGCGCTCGTCGGCGCAGGCGTCTCGCTCCCAGGCGGAGCCGATGGCGTGTTCGGTCCCGGCACCAAGGCCGCCGTGGCGAGTTTCCAGACCGCCCGTGGACTGCCGCCGACCGGCGAGGTCGATGCCGCGACGCTCGCTGCCCTCACGCCCGCGGCGGCGCCTGCCGCGACCGCCGGCCCTGGAGATTTGGCGCTCGGGGCGCAGGGAGATGCGGTCAAGGCACTCCAGCAGGCGTTGACGGCGGCGGGAGGTTTCGTGCCGGGCGGACCCGACGGGGTGTTCGGCGCGGCGACCGAGAGAGCGGTGAGGAGCTTCCAGCGCTGGAACGGTCTCGAGCCCACGGGGATCGCGAACGCCGCAACGATGGCGAAACTGACCTCGACGGCACCAGCCGCGCCCGCCACCGCGGCGCCGGCCGCCACCGCCGCCGCCCCGAACCCATCGGTCGGGCTGAAGATCGGCGCGCAGGGCACGCTCGTCAAGTCGCTGCAACGGGCATTGATCAACAGCGGGATCAGCATTCTTGGCGGAGCCGACGGCTCGTTCGGTGCCGCCACGAAGGCCGCCCTCACCGCGTACCAGGGCGCCAACGGGCTCACCGCGTCGGGCACGCGTCGACGAGGCGACGGCCGCCAAACTCGGTCTGGGCGCCGCCGCAGCCGCTCCGGCCGCACCGGCGGCGACCGGCAATCCGTACGTCGGGCTGAAGGCCGGCGCACAGGGCGACGCGGTGAAGCATCTCCAGCGCGCCCTGATGCAGACCGGTCTGGCGCTGCGCGGCGGCGCCGACGGTTCGTTCGGTGCCGCGACGCAGACGGTGCTCACCACCTTCCAGACGACGAACGGCACACCGCCGACCGGTGTCGTCGGCGACCAGGATGCTTCGATTCTCGGCCTCACCGCATCCGGCCCGACCGGGCCGCAAGGGATCTCGAGCGGTTCCGGCTACCCGGTGTTCGGTGAACACGGCGACCGCGTGAAGGCCATGCAGCAATCGCTGCTCGACAGCCGGCATCAAGGTGCCGGGCGGGGCCGACGGGGTGTTCGGGTCGAGCACCGCCGGTGCGGTCATGGAATTCCAGCGGCGCGAAGGCATCCCGGTCACCGGCAAGGTCGACGACCAGACGGCCGGGCGCCTCGGCCAGGCGGCCGGCCCCCGCCCCCGTCCCTCCGAGCGCGAGCGGCATCGCCCTCCAAGCGTTCCCGGTCCAGGGACAGTGCTGGTTCGGTGACACGTGGCAGGCGCCGCGTGGTGGCGGGCGTCTGCACCAGGGTCTCGACGTCATCGCCGCCGCAGGGCAAGCGAGCTCTACGCGGTGGTCGACGGCAAGATCGGCAAGCAGTACGTCGACTTCCCCGGCTCGCTCTCCGGGCAACGGGCTGCGCGTGTCGCTGCCGAACGGCACCTACTTCACGTACCTGCACCTCGAGTGCGTTCGCCGAGGGGATGGACGTGGGCGTGCCGGTCAAGGCCGGCCAGGTGATCGGCTACGTCGGCATGACGGGCAACGCCGCGACGCCACACCTGCACTTCGAGGTCCATCCGTACGGCGGGCGGCGCGGTGAACCCCTATCCGCTGGTGAAGGCCGTCGACGCCTGCACCAACACGGCATCGCGCGCCTGACGCTCGGGTACGCTCCGCGGACACAACTGAATTGCCGTTCGCACACGAACGGGAGAGTCACTCGCCTGTTGGGGGCGACTGACGCCGAAGGAGCAACCTCCCCGGAATCTCTCAGGCACCCGGACCGTCCGTGTGAGGCACGCTGGAAAGCGACATCGCCACCGACGGAGCGTCGTGCGGCGGTGATGTCCACCGATGGGGTAACACTCTCAGGTACCGATGACAGCGGGGGAACCGAGACCAACCGCTGGAGGTTCCCGTGAACGACATCGCAACGACACCCGCACGATCGCTCATCCGGTCGGCGGACCTGTTCGAGACCGACGAGTTCGTCCGGCGGCACATCGGGCCGTCCGACGACGACGTCGCGGTCATGTTGGCGGCGATCGGCGTGGCGTCGATCGACGACGCTGATCGACGAGACGCTGCCGTCGGGCATCCGGTCCGCCGAGGCGCTCGGGCTTCCCGACGCGGTGCCGGAGCACGTGGCGCTCGATCGGCTGCGCACGCTCGCCGGGCGAACGCGGCGGTCACCAGCCTGATCGGGATGGGCTACACCGGCACGATCACTCCCCCGGTGATCGCCCGCAACGTGCTGGAGAACCCGGCGTGGTACACGGCGTACACGCCGTACCAACCCGAGATCAGCCAGGGCCGCCTCGAGGCGATCCTCAACTTCCAGACCGTGGTGACCGAACTCACCGGGCTCGATGTGGCGAATGCCTCGTTGCTCGACGAGGCCACCGCTGCCGCCGAGGCCATGACGATGGCGCGCCGGCTGTCGAAGAGTGCCTCGATCGTGCTTCTTCGTGCACGCCGACGTCGCACCCGCAGACACTGGCCGTGCTGCGCACACGGGCCGAGCCGATCGGGATCGACCTGCGTCGTCGGCGACACGGCGTTGTTCGACGAGCGCGTCGGCGACGGGCTGTTCGGCGCGCTGTTCTCGCTGCCGACGTCGACCGGCGCGGTCACCGACTGGACCGCGGCGATCGCCCGGGTGCACGACGTCGGTGGGCTCGCCGTCGTGGCGACCGACCCGCTGGCCTGCGTGCTCGCCACCCCTCCCGGCGAACTCGGCGCCGACATCGCCGTCGGTTCGGCGCAGCGCTTCGGGGTACCCATGGGCTTCGGCGGCCCGCACGCCGCGTTCCTCGCCGCCCGCGAATCGGCCGCGCGGGCGATGCCCGGCCGCATCGTCGGGGTGAGCACCGACACCGCCGGCCGTCCCGCCCTGCGGCTCGCCCTCCAGACGCGCGAGCAGCACATCCGGCGCGAGAAGGCGACGTCGAACATCTGCACGGCGCAGGTGCTGCTCGCCAACATCGCCGGTCTGTACGCCGCGTGGCACGGCCCGGACGGGCTGCGTCGGATCGCCGAACGCGTGCAACGGCTCGCCTCGGTGGCCGCCGCCGGGCTCCGCCGTGGCGGCCTCACGCTGCGCCACGACACGTGGTTCGACACGCTCGCCGTCGAGGTCGCCGATGCCGACGCGTGCGATCGCGGCGGCGTTGGCGGCCGGGTTCAACATCCGCCGCATCGATGCGACGACCGTCGGCCTCACCTTCGACGAGACGTCCACGCTCGACACCGTCTCGGCGGTCGTGGCGGCGCTCGGCGGCATCCCGCTCGCTGCTGACGAGTTCGACGACGCTGCCGGACGGGCTGCCGGTCGACGGCGCGCCGCGACGGCGAGTTCCTCACCCAGTCCGTGTTCTCCCGCTACCACAGCGAGCACGAGATGCTCCGCTACCTGCGTCGCCTGAGCGACCGCGATCTCGCACTCGACCGCACGATGATCCCGCTGGGCTCGTGCACGATGAAGCTCAACGCGACCTCCGAGATGCTCCCGATCACGTGGCCCGAGTTCGCCGACATCCACCCGTTCGCGCCGGCCGATCAGGTCGCGGGCTACTCCACGATGATCGCCGACCTCGAAGCGCGGCTGGCCACCATCACCGGCTACGACCGTGTCAGCGTGCAGCCGAACGCCGGCAGTCAGGGCGAACTCGCGGGCCTCCTCGCCATTCGCGGGTACCACCGCTCGCGGGGCGACGACGACCGCACGGTCTGCCTCATCCCCTCCAGTGCCCACGGGACGAACGCCGCCAGCGCCGTGATGGCCGGGATGGACGTGGTCGTCGTGAGCTGCGACGACCGCGGCAACGTCGATCTCGACGACGTCCGGGCCAAGATCGCCTCCGTCGGTGATCGACTCGCGGCGATCATGATCACGTATCCGTCGACGCACGGCGTGTTCGAGTCCGAGGTCCGTGCGCTGTGCGACATGATCCACGACGCCGGCGGGCAGGTGTACGTCGACGGCGCCAACCTCAACGCGCTCGTCGGCCACGCCCGGCCGGGTGAGTTCGGCGCCGACGTGAGCCACCTCAACCTCCACAAGACGTTCTGCATCCCGCACGGCGGCGGCGGACCCGGCGTCGGGCCGGTCGGGGTGCGAGCGCATCTCGCGCCGTTCATCCCGGGCATCCCGCTCGATGCCGATGCGCCGGTCGGTGCCGTGTCGGCCGCACCGCACGGGTCGGCCGGGATCCTGCCGATCCCGTGGATGTACATCGAGATGATGGGCGGCGCCCGGCCTGACCGAGGCCACCGACGGTGGCGATCCTCGTCGGCCAACTACATCGCCGAGCGGCTCGACGGCTCGTTCCCGGTGCTGTACCGGGGGGCCAACGGCCGCGTCGCCCACGAGTGCATCGTCGACATCCGTCCGATCACGAAGGCCACCGGTGTCACGGTCGACGACATCGCCAAGCGGCTGATGGACTACGGCTTCCACGCCCCGACGATGAGCTTCCCGGTGGCGGGCACGCTGATGATCGAGCCGACCGAGAGCGAGACGTTGCGCGAGCTCGACCGGTTCTGCGACGCGATGCTGGCGATCGCCGCCGAGATCGATCGGGTGGCCTCGGGCGAGTGGCCGGTCGAGCAGAGTCCGCTGCGTCATGCCCCGCACACCGCCGAGGAGCTGCTCGGTGAGTGGGATCGCCCGTACAGCCGGGAGGTCGGCGCCTATCCCCTCCCCTCGCTGCGCGTGGCGAAGTACTTCCCGCCGGTGTCGCGCATCGACGGTGCCTACGGTGACCGCAACCTCGTGTGCTCCTGCGAACCGCTCGAGGCCTACGCCACCGCCCTCTGACTCCGCCGACTCCCCCGTTGCGATGAGCGAACGGCCCACCCCTCGGTCCGTTCGCTCATCGCAATGGTCCGGGACGGTTAGGTTGGCGCGATGACCGGCGATGAACGATCCGATCCGCTCTCGGATGTGTTGAACATCTTCGCCGCGCCGCTCGCCGGCACGATCCGCTCGTTCGACCAGTTCCGCAAGGGCGTCGACGAGTTCCTCCGCGGTGTCGAGAACTTCAACCGCACGATGGAGACGCTCAACGAGACCGCCCAGCGGATCAACGTGTTGCTCGGCGAGGTCGAGGAACCGATCAAGGCGGCGATCCCGCAGATCACCCGGACGGTCAAGCTGGCCGACGAGGTGATGCAGGTGGTGAGCGGGCCGGCCATCGCTGCGGCACCGGCGCTGCGCCAACTGACCGAGATCATGAGCACGCCCGGGATCGGCCAACTCCCGGCGCAGCTCGGGCAGTTCACCGAGGTGATGACCGACATGTCGAAGCGCCTGGGCCCGCTCACCCAGTTGGCCGAGTCGGCCGGTGGGCTCTTCGGTGGCCTCCGGTTCCCGGGCACTCCATCGCCGCGTCCAGCACCCGCCGGCGGCGTCGAGCGCGAGCTCGTGGGGACACGGCCGTTGCCCACGACGTCCGTGCCGCGGGCGGATCCGACGCCGGCCGTCGCGCCGCGCTCCACGGCGACGCCGACAGCCGTCGGCTCCCCGGAAGGCCACGCCGAAGAAGTCGGCGGCGAAGAAGTCGACGGCCAAGAAGTCGACCGCGAAGAAGTCGGCGGCGCGGAGATCGACGGCGAAGAAGTCGACCGCGTCGCGGGCAGCGGCGACGCCGGTCGACCGGTCGCTGAGCCGCTCAGCCGACGAACGGCGTGGCCACCACGTGGCCCGGGAGTGTCCTTGCCCCGCACGTCGACCACCACCTGCTCACCCTGCGCCGTGTCGGGCGGGAGGAACGCGAACGCGATGCCTCGCCCGAGCGTCGGCGAGAAGTTGCCGCTGGTCACCTCGCCGACCGGACAGCCCGTCGATGGCGACGGAGCATCCGGCGCGCGCCGGACGACGACCATCGGTGGCGAGCCCGAACAACCGTCGCGCGATGCCGGCGGCGCGCTCGGCGCGAGCGGCCTCGCGCCCGCGGAACGACGGCTTGTCCCACGCCACCACCCAGCCGAGCCCCGCCTGCAGCGACGTGATGCCCGGACCGAGCTCGTGACCGTGCAGCGGAAGTCCGGCTTCGAGCCGGAGGGTGTCGCGGGCGCCGAGACCCGCGGGGGTGACGCCGGCCGCGACGATGCGCGGCCCAGAGCGCCGCCGCGGCCTCGGCCGGCACGGCGATCTCGATACCGGACTCGCCGGTGTAGCCGGTGCCGGCCACGGTGCACGGCACGTCGTTCCACGAGGCCCGCGCCGACCTTGAACCGGCCCACCTCGGCGGCGTCCGGAAAGACGGTGGCGACGAGGCGCATGCGTCGACGGACCCTGCACGGCGAGCACGGCACGGGTACGCGGTGATGTCGTCGCCACCCACGGCGGCGCGCACGTCGTCGGTGTTCGAGGCGTTCGGCATCACGTCGAACACCGGCCCGGCGTCGTCTGGGTGCCACCACACGATGATGTCGTCGAGCACCGACGCGTCGGCGTCGTCGAGGAGATGGGTGTACTGGGCGCGCCCGGGACCGATCTTGCCGAGGTCGTTGGTCAGCGCGGTCTGGATGACGTCGAAGGCGCCACTCCCCTGCAGCCGGACGGTGCCGAGATGCGACACGTCGAAGATCGCCGCCGACGTGCGGCACGCCACGTGTTCGGCGATCGTGCCCGTCGGATAGGCGATCGGCATCTCCCAGCCACCGAACTCGGCCATGGACGCGCCGAGTTCGCGGTGCGCGGCGTCGAGCGGCGAAGTCTGCAGCGCCATCGGTGACGTCAGCCGATTCGTCGGGCGTCGGCGCCCGATGTCGAGCCGGGTCCTCCGCCGATCGTGGCGATGTCGGCCGCGAGGTCGGCTTCGAGTTCGTCCTTCACCCCACCGAGTGACAGGACGTTGAGCACGCCCTGCCCGTTCTTCAGCACGTCGACGAGCTCGTCGCCGTCGCACAGCACCACGCTGCCCACCGTCGATGACGATGTGCGCCGACGCGATGTCGGTCGACACGTGCTCGACGGAGGTAGCTGAACACCTTGCGGACCTGTTCGAGCTTGATGCCCGGCGTCGATCAGCTTCTTGATCGTCTTGAGCTCGAGCAGATCGGCGTAGGAGTACCGCCGTCGACTCCCGCTGCCCGCGGCGTCGGTGAGCGACGGGCGGATCAGATCGGTCCGCGCCCAGTAGTCGAGCTGGCGGTACGAGATGCCGACGACCTTCGCGGCCTGTGTACCGCTGTAGCCCATCCGGTCCGCGAGATCTGCATCGATCACATCAACCATGGCTGCCTTCCGAGGTTGTTCTGCCCAACATTCGTGAACGAGCGCCGATCGGCGACTCCCTCCCCAGGTCGCCGGTCACACGAACGTAACTACGACTTTGTGAGATGGTGAACCCTACGGACTCGCTGCTGCCACGTCAACACTTGCGCGCGCACCCTCTCCCCTCCCCCGACCTCCGCAGGGTGTACGGTCACGCCGACCGACTGGAGGAACGATGACCGTCGACCGCGAACTCGTCGCGAAGGTTGAAGCGATCCCGCTGTTTGCCGGGCTGACCGGCAAGTGCGCCGAACAGATCGCCGCCCAGATGAAGCCCTACCAGTTCTCGGCGGGCGAGGCGGTGATCGTCGAGGACGACGGTGGCCGGTTCGGAAGGCTGTTCGTGATCGTCGACGGTACGGCGTCGGCGACGGTCGGCGGCAACGAGGTCGCCACGTACGGTCCCGGTGATTCGTTCGGCGAGATGAGCGTCCTCGACGGCAAGTCCCGTTCGGCCACGGTGACCGCCACGAGCGCGTTGTCGGCGCTCGGTCTGGCGTCGTGGAACATGCGGTCGCTGATGCAGGAGTATCCCGAGATCCCCCTCCATCTCGTCGACGTGCTCGTGGCCCGTGTGCGGGCGATGGACGAGAAATTGTCAGCTGACTGACCGAGCGGGCCGCGCGCCGCCCTCGACTCGGAACGGCGGTCAGCGCAGGTGGTGGTCGAGGTACTCGACCGACGCCGCGACTTCGAACCCGGGCACGGCGACGTGGATCCCGGGGTTCGCGTGCAGTGTCTTCTTGGTGCTGCCGAGCAGTCCGAACAACTCGAGTGCGGTCGCCCGCGGAACGATCTCGTCGTCCCACTGCACGAGGAAGCGCACCGGGCAGGCGAGCTGCGGTGCCAACCGTTCGAGGTCGTCGGAATTCGGACCGCCGACCCCCATCAGGCCGAGCAGGGCGACCTGGATCCGCTCGTCGCTGGCGGAGACCGGCAGCCCCATCATCGTCCCCATCGACAACCCCCACCAGCCCGGTGCTGCGAGCGCCGAACTCGGCCTCGATGAAGTCGAGCGCTTCACCCCAGTCGCTGATCACGGCGTTCGTCCCGCCGCCGTCCTCCCACGCGCGGGCCAGCCACTCGAGCCCGGGCGCGGCGCTGGCCGTGGCGCGCTCGCCATGACCCGGGCCGTCGATCGCCATCGAGGCGATGCCGCGTTGCGCCAACTGCCGAGCCACCTCCACGATGTACGGCGCGTGCTTGTCCGTGGTCCCGCCGTGTCCCAGCAGCACGAGCCGATCCGCTCCCCCGCCGGGCGGCGTCCGATAGACGCCCGGGATCCACGATCCGCTCGTCGGTGCGTCGAACGCGAAGGGGCGTTCGATGAAACCGTCCTCGACCGACTCCTCTGTTGTCCATGCCATCGGTGCCTCCCCTGTCGTCGCCTGGCCGAGTGATGGGCAGTCTTGTCAACGCGGCGAACCGGCAACGAGTCGATCGGCCGGCCTCACACGGAATCGTCCAACGCCTCGGTCCGTCCGCCGCTGCGCCAGTAGACGCCGTCAGCCCGGTCGAGCAGTCCCTCGTCGACCAGGTACCGCCGCAGCGCAGCGACATCGGGGTGGAACGCGCGGAGCACGTCGTTCACCGACGATTCCGGATAGTGGCGACCGATCTCGAACTCGAGGGCCAGCCGCTCCAGCACTACACGGCGCTTCGTGTGCCCGACCGGAATCTTGGTCAGCGTGCGACCGACGAAGAACCGGGACAGCACACGCCGCTCGGCGTCGTCCATCCCGTAGCCGATGAACGGATCCATCGGAGTGGTCGCCGGATGGTCAGGCCCCGAAGTCTTCGGGACTCACGTGCTCGATGAAGTCCTTGAACTCGTCGATGATCTCGTCGGCGTCCTCGGCGTCGTCGACCGGCGGGTCCTGACCGACGGCGTCGAGCAGGTCGTCGTCGGCGAACAGCGGCGCCTCGCAGCGCACCGCCAGGGCGATGGCATCGGAGGGCCGACTGGAGATGATCTTCTCGCCGCTCGCGGTCGCCAGGTGGATCTCGGCGTAGTACGTGCGATCGCGAACCTCGGTGACGACGACGCTGCTGACGGACGCGCCGAGTTCGAGCAGCGTCGACAGGAACAGGTCGTGCGTGAGCGGCCGCGGTGGCACGACGCCTTCGAGTGCGTAATGGATCGAGGACGCTTCGGGCGTGCCGATGTAGATCGGCAACAAGCGGTGGCGACCCGTGGAGCTCCCGGAGCAACACCATCGGAGTGTTCGCCGGGATTTCGACCCGCACGCCGACCAGTTCGAGAGGAACCACGACATCGAGCCTAGTGCGGCTCAGTGCGTCAGGGACCGCAGCGCGGCTCGCATCATCGCCGATCGGAGACGACCACCGACGGCCTCGAGCTCGTGGAGCTGCTCCACGGCGTGGGCGCGGGCCTCCGGGTTGCGCTGACGCAGCAGGGGCTGGACGAGCTGGTCGAGCAGTCCGGCCTCCCGATCGGCGGCGACCCGCCACCCTCGGAGGTGGCGAGCGTCGACGCCGGCCGCGAGGAACGGCTTGGCCTCACGGGCGATGTCGAGCGCGTCCTCGTTGAACCGGACCAGCCCGCCGGACGACTCTGCGGTCAGTACGCCGTAGGCGATCAGCTGTTCGAGCTCGTCGTGCGAGATCCCGCTCAGGGAGCAGAGCCGGTGCGCGTCGAGCAGTTCGCCGGGTGCGAGAGCGGACTGTCGCCGGGCTGGACCGCCGGTTCGGCGCGCGCCGCCTCGACGGCGGGCTCGGGTGCGACGGCCGGCTCGGTCGTCGGCACGGTCGTCGGCTGCTCGACGGTTCGAGTGTCCGTGCGGACGGTGGGTCCGACGATGCCGGCGGTGCTCCGTCGGTGCGCACGAACAGCGCGGCGGCGCCGGTGACCGGCTCGGCGTGCGGCGCGACGGGCACGCGGTGCGCGCACGATGCGGCTCTCCGTCGCCGACGTTGCGGATGCCTCGCGGGCGGAGCTGCTCGCCGGTCGGGTCGATCTCACCCGAGTCGATGCGATCCTTGATGACGCGCAGCGGGAGGTAGTTCTCGCGCTGTTCGCGCAGGATGCAGCGCAGGAGTTCGACGTCGTCGTCGTAGAACTTGCGGTATCCCGACGGCGTCCGTTCCGGATCGATCAGACCCTGGCTCTCGAGGAAGCGGATCTTCGAGATCGTGACGTCGGGGAACTCCTCGAGCAGCAGGCCGAGCACTTCACCGATCGAGAGATGGGGCATGGCGCGTTCGATACTCGTCGCTTCAGACATCGGTGCGCTCGAAGAACACCAGGCGGAACTTGCCGATCTGCAGCTCGTCGCCGTGCTGCAGTGGCTGCGGTTGGTCGATGCGATCCTGGTTCACGTAGGTGCCGTTGAGCGACCCGGCATCGCTGACGACGTAGCCACCGTCGGTCCGCTCGATCTCCGCGTGACGGCGCGACACGGTGATGTCGTCGAGGCTGATCTCGCTGTCGGGATGCCGCCCGAGACGGGTGACGAGGTCGACGAGCTGGAACCGCTCCCCCGCCTGTGCTCCGGCGCGCACGATCAGGACCCCGACCTCGGTGGGCAGTTGCCCGATCGGGATCTCGATGTCGTCGTCGGCGCCCGGTGCGTCCTGCAGCGGATCGATCGCGGTCAGGGTGATGGTGCGGTCGTCGAGCGAGTCGAGTGGCGATCCGCAGCTCGAGCAGAACGCACTCGTCGGCGGATTGCGATGACCGCACTGATTGCAGAACACGTAGCCGCTCACGGAACGCGATCCCTCAGCCCTCGGTCAGGGCGCGGTAGGCGTCGGCATCGAGCAGGGCGTCGAACTCGGTCGGCTCGGACATCTCGATCGTGCAGATCCACCCGTCGCCGTACGGGTCGCTGTTGAGGAGCTCGGGTCGGGACTCGAGCGCATCGTTGATCTCCGTGATCGAGCCCGACACCGGTGCGTAGATGTCGCTCACCGACTTGGTGCTCTCGACCTCGGTGAACGACTCCCCCGCCGCGACCGTCCGTCCGGCGTCGGGCGCCTCGACGAACACGATGTCGCCGAGCGAGTCCTGGGCGTACTCGGTGATGCCGATCGTGACCAGATTTCCCACTCGTCGGACCCATTCGTGGTCCGAGGAGTAGCGCAGGTCGGCGGGGACGTTCATGGTGCAACCGTATCCATCTTCAAGAGGTCGACGGTACAACACTCGCAGGCCTCCGTCGCCCGATGGCGGGCGATCCCGCGCCGCACCTCGGGGATGTAGGCCAGTCCGGTGTAGTAGCTGAGTACCAGCCCGGGGATGCCGAGGATCCACGCCGCGACCTCGAACCAGTCGGCTCCGGGAAAGTCGCTGTTGCCCATCAGGAATCCGGGAACGGCGAACATCAACAGGAACGTGGCGCACTTGCCGAGCCAGGTGACGTCGATGCGTTCCATCTTGAACACCAAGGTGGCGATCACCATCATCAGCCCGACGAGCACCTCGCGGGCGAGCACGGCCACACCGAACCAGATCGGCATCGATCCGTCGATCATGATGGCGATGATGGCCACGATGAACAGAATGCGATCGGCCGTCGGGTCGAACACCTTGCCGAACTCGCTCACCTGGTTCAGCCGGCGGGCGAGATAGCCGTCGACCCAGTCGGTCGCGCCGAGCGCGCCGAGCATCCAGGCCGCCGCGGCCTGATCGTCACGGCCGAACAGCAGGTAGAGGAAGATGGGCAGGCAGAGCAGCCGGGCGAGCGTGAACGCGTTCGGCAGCGACCAGATCCCGTCGAACATCGACGGTGGCCGTGTCTCGACGCCAGTCGGTCGCATCGGGGTCGACGGTCGGCTCCGGTTCCGGCATGGTCGACAGCGTAGGGTCCGACGTGCATGGCGACGATTTTCACCCGCATCATCGACGGCGAGATCCCCGGCACGTTCGTCTGGCGCGACGACCGCTGTGTGGCGTTCATGTCGATCAATCCGATGGCGCGCGGTCACGCCCTGGTGGTGCCGATCGAGGAGATCGACCACTGGGTCGACGCGCCGGCCGATCTCACCGCCCACCTGTTCGAGGTGACACGCATGATCGGAGTCGCCCAGCGGGCCGCGTTCGACTGCGAGCGGGTCGGCGTGATCATCGCCGGCTACGAGGTCCCGCACATGCACGTGCACGTGATCCCGACGTCGACGATGTCGGAGCTGAGCTTCGCCAACGCCGCCGCGCACGTCGACCCCGCCGACCTCGAAGCTGCGGCCGCCGCGATCCGCGCCCACCTGCCGTCCGACCAGGCCGACCGGACGTCGCCAGGCGGTCAGGCCGTCGATCAGGCCGGGTCGATCAGGCCGGATCGATCAGGCGGCGTCGTTGTTGCGGACGTTGTTGACGTCGGTCGACACCGGATGCATCGTGAGGATGCCGTCGTTGCGCTCGATGAACAGCTCGGACAGGGCGGCGATGTCGTGGTTGTCCGGGTCGAGCCACTCCTTCCACCGTGACGCCGGCACGATGACGGGCATGCGGTCGTGCACCGCCTGCATCGTCTCGTTGGCCGAGGTGGTCACGACCGTTGCGCTCTGCAGCCAGCGACTGCCGGCTTCGGGGTCCTTCCATGCCGTCCACAGTCCGGCGACGGCGAGCGGTTCGCCGTCGATGCGGTGGATGAACATCGGCTGCTTGAGCGGCTTGCCCTTGGCGTTGACCGGGCCGTCGGCGGCGCCGGCCTTCCACTCGTAGAACCCGTCCATCGGGATCAGGCACCGCTTCTTGGCGAACAGGCCCTTGAACGCCGGCTTCTCGGCGAGCGTTTCCGATCGGGCGTTGATCATCTTGGCGCCGATCTTGCGGTCCTTCGCCCAACTCGGGAATGAGCCCCCAGTGGAACGCCTGCACGCGCAGCACCCCGTCGGGGCCGGTGACCACGCCGTAGATGTCCTGCGTGGGGGCGACGTTGTAGTTCTCGCCGAGCGTTTCGACGTCGGCCTCGGCCCCGAAGTAGGACGCGATGCGCTCGGGGTTGGCGGTGGAGACGAAGCGGCCGCACATGGACGCGACGCTACTGCCGGGGTGTGACGGCGGATGCGGCGCGTCAGACCGGCACGGCGTCGCGGTACAGCCGGGCGAAGTTGTGCCGGTAGAAGTTGTCGAAGGCGGATTCGCCGGTTTCGGACATCGTCGACTCGAACCGCTCGATCGGGTCCTTCGTGCCCTCGGGATGCGGATAGTCGGAGGAGAACATGAACAGGTCGGCACCCGCCTGCTCGATCATCCACCCGACGGGCTCGCCGGCGAACGGCGTGAAGCGCATGCAGTCGTGCACGTACTCGCTCGGCTGCTTCGTCAGCGCCCGCAACGGCGGCTCGGTCTTGGCGAACTGCATCGCCCGGTCGAGTCTGCGGATCCACGGGACCACCCACAGCGCACCCTCCTCGACGGAGGCGCCGCGCAGGCCGGGGAAGGTCTCGAACATGCCGTCGAGCACCATCGCCGCCCAGAAGATCTCGGGACGCTGGTGGATGGCCATGAAGTCCTTGGCCCGGACGTTCTCCCCGCCGCCGAGGAAGTCGGTGACGACATGGCCGTTGTCGTGGAAGCCCGGGCGAACGGGACGACCGCCGCCGCCGATGTGGCTGACGACCGGCACGTTCTCCGCCTCCAGCATCGCCCACAGCGGATGGTGGTCGGGATGCGTGGGCGAGACGACGTCGCGTGGCAGATCGGTCGGGACCATCACCGCCGCGCAGCCCTCGTCGATCGCCCGCCGAGCACACTCGACGGTGCGTGCGGGAACGCCCCACGGCACCGACGCGACCGCGAGCATCCGGTCGTCGTCGCCGCAGAACGCCGCCATCGCCCGGTTCAGCGCGTCGGATCCGCGGTACAGCAGGTCGACGTCCTTGCCGGCGAACTGCGTGGCGGCGAACGTCGGGAACACGAGCTGTGCGGCGAACCCGAGCGCGTCGAGCACATGGCTGCGCTCGGTGGATTCGAAGGCACCGACGGCGCCCCAGCCCTTGGAGTGCAACAGTTCCATCGGGTCGTCGACGAGCGCCACCGAACCGGTTGCCGCCCGCTCGGCAGCTTCGGCGACGGCACGATCGGCCAGGGCGCCTGCTCCCGCCGAGTGCGAGCGGCCGCAACTGGTCACGGGTGGCGTCGTCGGCGAACTCCTCGAGCCAGCCCGGCAGTTCCATCACATGACTGTCGGCGTCGAACACGACGCGATCCCCTACATACGTCATGCCCGCGACCGTATCGCGGGCGGGATCCGCCGAGCGACGGAGCGTCAGGGAGTGAGCGCCGCTTGCGGTCCCGGGTCCGGCAGGCCGTAGTTGTTCGGGCCAGGGTTGCCCTCCGTGGCGTAGAACACGATGAGCACGATCGCGATGACGAGACCGACGAGCGGCAACCAGCTCAACAGGTACAGCAACAGGAACCAGGCCGACTTGTTCGTGTCGTGGAGCCGGCGGACGGCCACGGCGAGGGTCGGAACGATCATCCCGAGCCAGTACACACCCATGACCAACGCGAAGAGCACGATGAGCGCAGCAGAGTTCAGGGCCACACCGATCAGCAGCAGGACCACCGAGCTCACGTAGACGATCCGTTGGCGAGGACGAACCACCAGAACTCGGCTCGGCCGGCGCGGCCGTCGAACTTCGCGTATCGCTCGAGAACGACCAGCTTCCAGGCTTCGACCAGGATCATTGCAGTGTGCCCCTTCGTGAGCGTCGCGTCGTTGGCAACGGTAGTCGGATCGGGGCGACGACCCGATGGATGCTCACGTGTCATGCTCCGCTGCGATGACGGACTCGTGGGACGACCTCGCCGGCTGGTGGATCGACGCGGTCCGCGACGATCCGTCGCAGTCGACCGACACGCACGACGTGCTGGCTGCGCTCCTCGCCGGCACCGATGGACCGACCGTGGACGTCGGGTGCGGTGAGGGTCAAGGGATGCGCTCGATTGGCGGACCGGTGATCGGCGTCGACGTGTCGTACGAGCTGCTGCGTACGGCCCGGTCGGCCGGCCCCGTCGTCGTCGGGAAGGCACCGGATCTGCCGTTCATCCGGTCCGGTGTGTTCGGGCGGGTGGTCGCCGTCGGGTTGCTCGACCTGATCGACGACCACGAGACATTCCTCCGTGAAGCACACCGGATCGCCCGCCCGTCGGGCCACCTGTGTGTTGTGATCAACCATCCGATCGCAACGGCGCCCGCGTCGGCACCGCTCGTCGATCCCACCGGTGAGGTCCTGTGGCGGTGGGGCACCTACCTGACACCGGGGGTCCTACCGCAACGCATCGACGAGCACTCGGTCGATCTGATCCACCGGCCGCTGGGCGATCTCCTCACGAGCGCGGCGCGGGCTGGCTGGTCGCTCGAGCAGATGATCGAACGTGGGCCGAGCGCTGCCACCCTGGCACGACATCCCGACATGACCGGACAGGAACAGATCCCGACGCTGGCCGGATTCCGGTGGCGACGCGATTGAGCAGTGCCACCGGTCGATCTATCTTCGTGGGATGGCGTCAGCGGGAATTCCAGCAGTCGATGCGTATCTCGGGTCGGCGCCGTCGCCACAACGCGAGACGCTGGAGTCACTCCGCGCCACGCTGCGCAAGCTGCTCCCCCATGCCGAGGAGGGTATGAAGTACGGCATGCCGTCGTTCGTGCTCGACGGGCACGGGGTGGTCGGGTACGCCGCGTTCAAGGCGCACTGCAGCTACTTCCCGATGAGCGGCAGCGTGCTCGACGAGGCGGGCGACGCGATCGGCAGGTACGAGACGTCGAAGGGTGGCCTGCGGTTCCCGATCGACGAGCCGTTGCCCGTCTCGCTCGTTCGCAAGTTGGTCAAGCTGCGCCTCGCCGAGTTCGACGCCGTCACCGATGGCGCCCGCCGGACCTACTACCCCGACGGCCGTTTGAAGGCGGCCGGTCGCATGAAGGACGGCCAGCTCCATGGCGCGTGGAAGTGGTACCGCCAGGACGGCTCGCTGATGCGGGCCGGCAGCTTCAAGAACGGCGCGAAGACCGGGACATGGCAGACGTACGATCGTGACGGCGTGGTCGTTCGGACGCAGCGGCACTGACGCGAGTCGTCCCGGTCAGCACTCGATGCCGGCGGCGATCGCCGGCTCGCGGTAGGCCGCCGCGAGGGTCTCGACCGTGGCATGTGCATTGAGGCCGCTCGGGTTGGGGACGACCCACAATCGGGCGCCCTCGAAGCCCTCGGCCTGCTCGCCGAGGGTGACCTTCGTGTTGCCGAACGCCGTGCGGAACGCCGTGACCCCGGCGACCGCCACGACCGCGGGCGACCGTTCGCGCACGAGTGCTCGAAGCTCCTCACCACCTCGTCGCAGCTCGTCCGGGGTGAGTTCCGACGCCTTCGCCGTGGCCCGTTTCGCCAGGTTCGTGATCCCGATGCCGCGGCGCACGAGGTAGTCACGATCGTCGTCGGTGAACCCCGTGCCCCGGTCGATCGGCCGGTCGATCACGCCGCCCAGGAGCAATGCCGGGTAGAAGCGGTTCCCCGGATGGGCGAAGTGGGTCTGTGTGGCGGCGGTCCACAGGCCGGGATTGATCCCGACGAACAGCAGCCGCAGTCCAGGTCCGAGCAGGTCGGGAACAGTGGTGCCGGCGAACGACTCCAGTTCGGCACGAGTAAATCCCACGGCTCGGATCATGCCAGGCGTGCCACACTCGACCCATGGGGAGTACGTACTGGCCGCTGTTCGACCTCAGGGTCGAGACGCCGCGCCTGACGCTGCGCTACGTCGACGACGTACTGGCGGTCGAGCTCATCGAACTCGCCGGTCGGGGGATCCACGACCCGGCGACGATGCCGTTCTCGATCCCGTGGACCGATATCCCGTCGCCCCGATTCGAGCGCGAGGCGCTGCAGTTCTACTGGGGTCGCCGAGCGGGGCTGCGGCCCGAGGACTGGAGTCTGCAGATGGCGGTCATCGTCGACGGCGTGACCGTCGGGCTGACGGATCTGTTGGCGACGGATTTCCCGCGCCTGCGCGGCGTGGCGACGGGTTCATGGCTCGGGCGTGAATTCCAGGGTCGAGGGATCGGCAAGGAGATGCGGATCGCGACCTTGACCCTTGGCTTCGACGGCCTCGGTGCCGACTACGCGACCACCGGCGCGTTCCACGACAACGAAGCCTCGAAGGGCGTCACCCTGTCGCTCGGCTACGAGCCGACCGGCTGGCACGACACGCTCCGGCGTGACGAGCGCGACACGATCCTCGAGTACCGCATGTCCCGCGAGCACTGGATGACGATCCGGCGAGACGACATCACGATCGACGGTCTCGAGCCCTGCCTCGACCTGCTCGGCGTGGAACCTCCGGAACGGCACTGACGAGGCTCTCAGGGTCCACGACGCTCCGACGAGCGAATCGACGAAGCCGAGCTAGCGAGGGCGGGCAATCCTGAACGAACCATCCCTTCTAAGGTCCCGCGCATGACCATGGCCAACGACGACACGCGCCCGCCAGATGTTCCGGCCTACATGACCGAAGGTCTCCGCCGATGGCGTCGGGCCACGGATGGGGCCCTTCTCGTCATCGCCATCGGCAGCCTGCCGCTCCTCCTCCTCGAGTTCAAGCGAGCGCAGTTGCCGTATGCGGACAGGATCTTCCTCGACGTCGTGAACGTGCTCGTGCTCGTCGCCTTCGCCGTCGACTACGCGGTTGAGCTGATCCTCGCCACGCAGCGCGGGATCTACATCCGCAAGGAGTGGACGAGCGCCGCCATTGTGGTCAGCCAGGCCATCGCACTCCTGCCTGGACTCGCAGGCTTCGGAGTGTTGCGTGCGTTTCGTGCCGCCCGCCTGTTCCGGGTGCTGGCGGTCGTCTTACGGCTCGTCGCTGTGGGAGGCGCCGCGGCGACCGAGGGGCGAGCGATACTTCGCCGGAAGGCTGCACGGTTTGCTCTCGGTCTCGCGGCCTTCACTTGGCTCATGTCCGCTGTGGCCTTCACGCTCGCCGAGGACGTGAGCGAAACCGGGCGGGTGAACTCGTTCGGGGACGCACTCTGGTGGTCAGCGGCCACGATCACGACCGTCGGGTACGGCGATGTCTATCCAGTGAGTGCGTTCGGCCGTGTCATCGGAGTGTTCACCATGCTCGTCGGAATCTCCACCTTCGCGGTTGTCACGGCAAAGGTCGCTGAGTTCCTCGTTCGCTCCGACATGGACGACCGGCGAGCGATGGCAGGAGAATCGCCGCGGTGAGCAACAGCGTCGGGCTGGGGAGATTCGAACTCCCGACCTCTTGTCCCCCAGTTCCCGCCAGACGGCCTGAATCACCCGTTCGGGCGATGGTCGCATCTGCCACGATTCCCGTCCGTGGGCGGGCGGACCGTCCCTGAGCTTGGGCGGATCTGCGCGGGCGATGGTCCGCTCGCCCCGCCCCCTCGGCTGGTGGGCGGCCCCCGACGCGACCAGGGCGAACTGATCAAGCGTCGAGGGCCGCGGGCGCAAGGTAATCGGTGGCTTCGTCGAGAACGGGGATGTTCGCCCCGTCGGCACCATCCGACCCCGTCAGGTGTCCAGACGCGAACCAGGGGTTCCGCTCACGCGAAACCCCAGGTCACAGCGTCGGGCTGGGGAGATTCGAACTCCCGACCTCTTGTCCCCCAGACAAGCGCGCTAACCAAGCTGCGCCACAGCCCGGACGTGTGGACCGCCGACTCTACCGGGGTCTTCGGCGGGCAGCACTACCATCGTGCGATGGCCGGTTCTCGCAGCGTCGAGACACGCGAGGGTGTCGAGCTGACGAACCTCGACCAGCCGCTGTTCGAGGAAGCGGGCGCGACGAAGCGTCAGTTCGTCGACTATCTCGACGTGATGCGCGACCGGATCCTGCCGGAGTTGCGCGATCGCCCGCTCTCGGTGATCCGGGTGACGCGCGGTCAGGCACCGTTCATGCAGAAGAACGTGCCGAAGCACGCCCCGGATTGGCTGACCACCATTCCCCTGTGGGCGGAGGCTTCCAAACGCACCGTGTCGTACGCCTTGTGCAACGACCGCCGCACGCTCTTGTGGTTCGCCAACCAACGCGCGATCGAGTACCACCCGACGCTTGGTCGGGTGGACCGTCTGGACCGAGCGACGCATCTCGTGCTCGACATCGATCCACCGGAGGGAGCCGGCTTCGAGCGCTCGGTCAACGCCGCGAAGTTGATCCGACAGGTCCTGGCCGATTCCAGCCTCGAATCCGCAGTCAAGACCAGCGGGGCGAAAGGTCTGCACGTCGTCGTACCCATCGACCGAGACGTGATCACCGCGGAGGATGCGTCGGCCGCGACCCGTGCCATCGCTCAACGGGCCGAGCGGCTCGATCCCGATTCGACGACGACGGCGTTCGTCAAGGCCGATCGCAGTGGCAAGGTGTTCCTCGACTCCACCCGCGCAGGCGGGGCGACCGTCGTGGCGGCGTACAGCCCGCGTGCCCGCCCGCGTGTTCCCGTGTCGTTCCCGGTCCCGTGGGATCAGCTCGACGAGATCTCCCCCACCGACTTCACGATTCTGACCGCGCCCCGGTTGCTCGACGGGCGAGATGTGTGGGCCGCCCTGCTGCCCGCCCCGCAGCTACTTCCGGCTGACCTGATCCGCGAGGGTCATCAGATCCCGGCCGCCCGGGTTGCGGCAATGCACGAGGGCAAACGCCGGGCTCGCTCGAGCGCCGACGCCCAGAGCGAGAAGTGATCAGTGGTCAGAGGTTTCAGGTGAGGATCTGCCAGAACCGCCAACTGAGGTAGACGGCGAGCGTCACCACGAGCAGCTTGAAGTGCCACGGCGTCTTCTCGTCCGACTCCGTCGTCGTCGTGGACGTGGGGCTCCTCGACGAGTTCCCCGCACTGCGGGCACGTCCCGTCGTCGTTCATCGAGTTCGGTGTCCAGTACTTCGAACACGCCTCACAGTACGGCATCAGATCGCTCCAGTCACTCACGCTTGCGGACCCGGATCTTCATCGCCGTCGAGCCGAGGTCGAACTCGTCCCGGATCGTCCGCTCGATGAAGCGGAGGTACGGCCGACCGATCTCCCGGTTGACGAACAACGTGAACGTCGGCGGATCGATCGCGCCCTGCACGGCGTAGAGGATCTTGGCGCCGTGCGGCGCCGGATTCCGCTGCTGCGCGGCGGCGATCACCCGGTTGACGTCGCGTGTCGGGACACGCGTGTGGTACTGCGAAATCGCCTCCTGTCAGCAGCGGATGCAGCTTGTCGACGTTCTTGCCGGTCAGCGCCGAGATCTTCAGGACCGGCGCGTCGCCGACGAAGCCCAGCATGCGCCGCACCTCGCCCTGCACCTCGAGGCGCTCCTCGGTGCCGACGAGCTCCCACTTGTTGAGCACGATCACGGTCGGGCAGCCGGCCGCGTCGACGCGCTCGGCCAGGCGCTGATCCTGCGCCGTGACGCCGACGGTGGCGTCGATCACGAGCAGGGCGATGTCGGCATCGTCGATCGCCCGCAGCGCCCGGACGAACGAGTAGTACTCGGCCGAGTCGTCGATCTTCGCCTTGCGCCGCATGCCGGCGGTGTCGACGAACACGATCGGGCCGTCGTCGGTGTCGACGAGCGTGTCGATCGAGTCGCGGGTGGTGCCGGCCAGGTCGTGCACGACCGCTCGGTCGGCGCCGACCAGCCGGTTGAACAACGTCGCTTGCCGACGTTGGGCCGTCCGACGATCGCGACCCGCGGCGGGGCCGCTTCCTCGGGCGCATCCTCGTCGCTGTCGTCGGCCCAGGGGTCGTTCTCGCTCGCCGGCCGGCGGCTGCCGCGCCTCGTCGGGGAATCGTTCGAGGACCAGGTCGAGCAGGTCGCCGGCGCGTCGCCCGTGCAGTGCGCTCACCGGCACCGGCTCGCCGAGGCCGAGGCTCATGAACTCCCACATCTCGGTCTCACGCCGCTCGTTGTCGGACTTGTTGGCCACGACGAGCACCGGTGTCTTGGTACGACGGATCCAGTTGGCGATCGTCTGGTCGTCGTCGGTGAGCCCGACCGACGCATCGACGACGAACAGCACCACGTCGGCCTCCTGCACGGCAGCCTCGACCTGGCGGCTGACCTTCGCCTCGAGGGCGTCGCCACCTGGCATCCACCCGCCGGTGTCGACCACCAGGAACGGGATGTCGAGCCATTCGGCCTCGTGTTCCTTGCGGTCACGGGTGATGCCCGGGCGGTCCTCGACGATCGCCTCCTGGCTGGCCGACGATGCGGTTGAACAGCGTGCTCTTGCCGACGTTGGGCCGTCCGATGATCACCACCGTCGGCAGGCGCGGCGGGGCCGCGACGTCGGTGTCGTCGCCCGATCCGTGATCGTCGGGGGTCGGGTCGTTGGCCATCGGGTGTCCGTTCTCAGTGTTCGTTCAGGGCGTTGCGGAGGGAGATGCCGTCGGTCGGGACGACCTCGACGATGCGCGGGAGTTGGTCGATCGTGATCCCGTCGAGGAATCGACCCTCGTCGGACAGGCACACGTCGGGGAGCAGGTAGCGGTGGCCTTCGGGTTGGGTCGGCCAGCAGGGCGCTCACGTCGTCGCCCGTGATCAGCCCGGTCACCCCGGTGTTGCCACCGAAGAAGTCGTTGACCACCGGCAGCACACGAACGTCGGTCCGGTCGAGCGACTCGACGAGCGGACCGATGATGCGCGCCCCGAGTTCGCCGGTGAGCACCGCGACGGGTGCCGACCGGCGCGGCGAGAGGCTGACCGTGACGGTTTCACTGGAGGTGTTGCGCGGAGCCTGACCCGATGCAACAACATTGTGAAGGGCGGTGTAGGAGGCGGGGTTGGGTGGGGCGTCGACGGCGGCGAAGAAGCCCCGCTGGACGCCGGTCGACGTGGCTGCCCGACCGTGGAACTCGGCCTCGAACGTGCGGGCCATGCCGATGCCGTCCTCGTGCATCGGGAACCCGTCGTAGCGTTCGGCGTCGGGGAACGGTCGCTCGGCCATCAGGTAGTACTCGTCGGCGGCGTACAGCATCCGCCGGCCGAGCGTGGCCTGGAACACGTCCTGCCAGTCGGCGACGGCGTCGACGACCGCGCGGGCCTCGTCGACGGTGTGCAGCCGCATCGCCGGCTCACCGTTGAACTTGGAGATGCCGAGCGGGACGATCGGCCACCGAGTCGAGTTCGGGATACTGATCGAGGATGCCGGCGAACGTGTCGTCGAGCATCGCACCGTCGTTGACACCCGGGCACACCACGATCTGGCCGCGCACGGTGATGTCGTGATCGAGCAGCGCCCGCAGCCAGCGCAGGCTCATGCCGCCGCGCGGGTTCTTCAGCATCTGGCTGCGCACGTCGGGGTCGGTGGCGTGGATGCTCACGTGCAGCGGCGACAGGCGCTCGGTGATCACCCGTTCGAGGTCGGCCTCGGTGAACCGGGTGAGCGTGGTGAAGTTCCCGTAGAGGAACGACAGCCGGTAGTCGTCGTCCTTCAGGTAGAGGCTCGAGCGCATGCCCTTGGGCAGCTGGTAGATGAAGCAGAACTCGCAGTGGTTGTCGCACGTGCGCACCCGGTCGAACACCGCGCTCGACACCTCGACGCCGAGCGACTCTCCGGCCGCCTTCTCGATCGAGAACGAGCAGCTCGAGACCACCGCGGCTGACGTCGAGGTCGACCTCGGCCTCGTCGGCGGCGAGCTGCCACTCGATGATGTCGCGCGGCATCATCACCGTTGACGCGGATGATCTCGTCGCCGACCGCGACCCCGACGTCGGCGGCCGCCGAACCGGCGCGCACCGACACGACGATGGGCGCGAGCGACCGTTTGCTGCGTCGCGCGGGCGCGGAAAGGTCGGTGGGTGGAGCACCATGGGGTACCGGTGAGCCAGGCTACCTGCGGTTGTCTGGGTAGATTCGAGGGCACATGACGAGCGACACGACCGCCGGCGACGCATCGGAGCCCGACAGTCCGGGTTCACGGGTCGATCAGGTGTTGCTCGCCGAGCCGCGGGGGTTCTGTGCCGGTGTCGAGATGGCGATCAAGGCGTTGGCGTGGATGGTCCGTTCGTTCCCCGCGCCGGTGTACTGCTACCACGAGATCGTCCACAACCGGCTGGTCGTGCAGCGGTTCGAACAGCTCGGCGTGGTGTTCGTCGACGACATCGCCGACATCCCGCCGGGCATGCCGATCATGCTGTCGGCGCACGGTTCGGCGCCCGAGGTCGTCGAGGCCGCTCGGGCCCGCGGGGCGTACGTCGTCGACTCGGTGTGTCCCGCTCGTCACCAAGGTCCACCACGAGGTCAAGGTGCGCGCCGGCAAGGGCTATCGCATCCTCTACGTCGGCCACGAAGGGCACGAGGAGGCGGTCGGCACGATGGCGGTCGCGCCCGACTCGATCGACCGGGTGCAGTCGGTCGCCGAGGTCGACGCGCTCGACGAGATCGACCAACCGGTCGCACTGCTGGCCCAGACGACGCTGTCGCACCGCGACTGGGACGATGTGGCGGTGGCGGTCAAGCGTCGCTTCCCGCAGGTGTGGACGCCCGGGCGCAGCGACCTCTGCTTCGCCACCACCAACCGCCAGGCGGCGCTGATGGAGCTCGCCCACCGGTGCGACGCGATCGTCGTGCTCGGCTCGGCCAACTCGTCGAACACGCAGGCGCTCGAGCAACTCGCCCGCGAGGCCGGTTGTCGAGCGCGTCTACCGCGTCAACGGGGTCGACGAGCTGCCCGACGACCTCGCCGGGATCGTCGGGGTCACCGCCGGCGCGTCGGCGCCCGAGGAACTCGTCGCCGAGGTCCTCGAGTTCCTCGCAGCCCGCCGAACGGGGTCGAACTGGTGAGCATCACCGACGAGGACGAGTACTTCCCGCCGCCGCGCAACATCCGCGACCTGCAGCTGTCGATCGAGACCGCATCGACCGTCATGCTCGGTGGCAGCCTGCTCGACCGGCCTGGCATGGACGACCGCAGCGTCGGTGCGAGCGACGTCCTCGCCGCACTCGCCCTGTGATCGGCTGACGATCGACCGGCATTGACCGGTGGGGGCCCTGCTCCCACAATGGGTGGATGGCCTTCTACTCGTACCTGTTCTTCAGCGGCAACCTGCCGCGAGGCGTTCACGCGCTACCAGGAGATCTTCGGCGGCGAACTCCAGCTGATCGCCATGTCCGATGCGCCTCCAGGAGAGGCACCCGCCGATGCTGCGTCGGCCGACCTGATCATGCACGCGTCGCTCAGGAACGGTGACGACCTGCTCATGGCGTCGGACGACCCGTCGGGCGACGCCGGCGGTGGCACCGGGTTCTCGGTCAACTTCTCGACGCCCGACACCGCTCGCGCCCGCGAGGTGTTCGAGCAGCTGTCCGACGGTGGCGAAGTCCGGGCACCCATGGCCGAGACGTTCTTCTCGCCGGCGTTCGGCATGTGCGTCGACCGTTTCGGCATCCCCTGGATGGTCAGCGCCGATCCGCCGACCTGAGCGGGCTGCTCGGGTGGGCCCAATCGGTCAACGCGTGAACAATGTGCGCACCTGCGCCGCGCATTGATCACGCGTTCCGCGGTCGGATCAGTTGCGCGGGACCTCGGACCAGGGCACCTCGCGGTCGACGCGGACGTCGCCGGGCAGGCCGAGCACGCGCTCGCCGAGGATGTTCTTCATCACCTCGGTGGTGCCACCCTCGATCGAGTTGGCGCGGCTGCGCAGGAACGCCTTCTGGAGCGTGTCGGAACCCATCGCCGTCTCGGGCCGGATCATCTCGTAGCTGCCGTACAGCATTCCCTCGGCGCCCATCAGGTCGACGACCATCGCGTAGATGTCCTTGTTCAGGTCGGCCGAGGCCATCTTGCCGATCGAACCCTCCGGGCCCGGGTCGCCCATCTTGCGGTTCTGGTTGGCGCGGATGTTCGTCAGTCGCAGCACCTCGGCGCGGGCCCAGAGCTTCATCACCTCGTCGAGCAGCGGCCGGGTCCTTGCGATCCTCGGGCAGCGACTTCCACGTGGCGGTCAGTGCGGCGATCGTGCCCGAGCCCTTCGTCGGGATCGTGCCGCCGATCGACACGCGCTCGTTCATCAACGTCGTGAGCGACACGCGCCAGCCGTCGCCCGGGCTGCCGAGCATCTCCTCGGCCGGGATGCGGGTGTCGGTGAAGAAGACCTCGTTGAACTCGGCCTCGCCGGTCATCTGGCGCAGTGGCCGGATCTCGACCGTCGGAGCCTGCATGTCGACGACGAACGCGGTGAGGCCGGCGTGCTTGACCGCCTGCGGATCGGTGCGCACCACGAGCAGCCCCCACGGGACAGGTGCGCGAGCGTGGTCCAGACCTTCTGACCGTTGACGATCCACTCGTCGCCGTCCTTGACACCCGTCGACGACAGACCGGCGAAGTCGGAGCCCGAACCGGGCTCGGAGAACAGCTGGCACCAGATCTCCTCGCCGGTGAACAGCGGACGGAGATAGCGGGACTTCTGCTCCTCGCTCCCCCACACGGCGACCGTCGGCCCGGTCATGCCGTGGCCGATCGGGTTGCGGTACATCGGGTTCGGTGCGCCCTCGGCGTACACCCGCTCGTTGATCTGCTTCTGCAGCTTCGGGGTCAGGCCGAGGCCGCCGTGGCCTTCCGGGAAGTGCACCCACGCGAGGCCGCGATCGAACTGCTCGCCGAGGAACACCTTCGGGTCGGTGGTGGCGGGCGGGAACGAGGTCGAGAAGATCGTCGACCAGTTCGGTGACGCGGCGCTCGTCGGCGCTCATCTCGGAGGTCGGGGCATCGATCACGGTCATGCTTCGCAAGGTAGCGGTCGGCCGTCCGGCCGATTCAACCGGAACATGTCACGAAGTGTCTGACCCCACGTGACATGTTCAGTTGAAGAGGGCGGTGGCGGCGATGATCTCGGAGTGCTCGGCGGCGGCGAGTTCGGGGACCTGGGCGCGCAGCGTCATCACGATGCCGAGGCGGACGACGTCGGAACGGCGGACGAACACCGCGCGCAGGTTGTTGAGCATGCGGATCACGATGTCGCGGTTCGAGGTGGCCGCGAGGAAGTCGTCGTTCCACGTTGCTCCCCCACCGGTGACGTGGTGGAACAGCGCGGCCGCGGCACTCCGGTCGAGTCGGCCGGGGCCGTGGAACGGGTCGTAGAAGGCGTCGGCGTCATCGGCGACGCCGACGAGGAAGTGGGCCGGCATCCCGACCCCCACGAGCGGCACACCGACCCGGCGGGCGACCTCGATCATCAGCACCGACAGCGTGATCGGGATCCCGACTCGCGTGGCGATCACCCGGTCGAGGCACGAGTTCCGCCAGTCGTAGTAGGACGACTCGTTGCCGGTGAAGCCCAAGCGTGTCGAACAGGTACCGGGCCACGCCGTTGGCCGTCGGCGTCGGACAGTCGCCGGCCAGCAGATCGAGCGCGGCGAGCCACTCGATCTCGTCGAGTCCCGGCCGCAGCGCGGCGGCGACCAGCAGCGCCGCCTCGTCGAGGATCACGTCGCCGCCGACCGCCATCATCGTGGCGAAGCGTGACGCGACATCGGCTGAACGGTACCGGTCGACTACGTTCCGCCTCATGTTCCCTGGTGCCCATCTCGCTGCCCACGCCGACAAACCGGCACTCATCATGGGCGGTTCCGGATTCACCCAGACCTTCGCCGAACTCGACGCCGCCGCGAACCGGCTCAGCCGCCTCCTGCGATCGGCCGGCCTCGAACCGGGCGACCACGTGGCGATCTGCATGGAGAACCACGACCGGTATCTCGAAGTCGTGTGGGGCTGCCACTACGCCGGCCTCGTCTACACGTGCACGTCGTCGCGACTCCAGAGCGGCGAACTCGAGTACATCATCAACGACTGCGAGGCGCGCGTCTTCATCACCTCGAAGTACAAGGCCGAACAGGCCGCCGAGATCGTGGCCAACACGCCGGGGGTCGAGCTGCGGCTGATGCTCGACGGCGTGATCGACGGCTACGAGAGCTACGAGACCGCCGTCGCCGAGCAGTCGGTCGAACCGCTCGAGAACCGGATCGCCGGCACCGACATGCTGTACTCGTCCGGTACGACCGGCCGTCCGAAGGGCGTGGCGCTCCCGTTCAAGGCGACCCCGATGGACGAAGCGGACGTCCGGCGTGCTCGGGCTGAGCCAGATGCTGTTCGGCGTCGACGACACGAAGATCTACCTCTCGCCGGCGCCCTTCTACCACGCCGCTCCGCTGCGCTTCTGCCTCGCCACGCAAGCCCTCGGCAGCACGGTCGTGGCGATGGAGCACTTCGACCCCGAGGAGTACCTGCGGCTCGTCGAGAACTACCACGTGACGCACAGCCAGGTCGTGCCGACGATGTTCATCCGCATGCTCAAGCTGCCCGAGGACGTCCGCGCCAAGTACGACGTGTCGTCGCTGGAGTGCGTGATCCACGCCGCCGCGCCGTGCCCCGCGCCGGTCAAGAAGCAGATGATCGAGTGGTTCGGGCCGGTGATCCACGAGTACTACGCCGGCACCGAGGGCAACGGCTTCGTGTACTGCAACAGCGAGATGTGGCTCGCCCACGAGGGCACGGTCGGCACGCCGATCGGCTGCACCGTGCACATCGTCGACGAGGACGGCGAGGAAGTCCCGACGGGCGAGTCGGGCACCGTGTACTTCGAGGGCGGCGCGACGTTCGAGTACCACAACGATCCGGAGAAGACGAAGGGGTCGCGGCACCCCAAGGGCTGGTCGACGCTCGGCGACGTCGGCTATCTCGACGCCGACAACTTCTTGTACCTCACCGACCGCAAGGCGTACATGATCATTTCGGGTGGCGTGAACATCTATCCCCAGGAGGCGGAGAACGTCCTGGTGACCCACCCCAAGGTCGTCGACGTCGCCGTGTTCGGCGTCCCGAACGACGACTTCGGCGAAGAGGTCAAAGCGGTCGTGCAGCCCGTCGAGATGCCGGCCGACGACGCTGCGGCGCAGGCGCTCGCCTCGGAACTCATCCAGTTCTGCCGGTCAGAACTGGCCGACGTGAAGTGCCCCCGATCGATCGACTTCCGGCCTGAACTCCCCCGCCACCCGACGGGCAAGCTCTACAAGCGGATCCTCAAGGACGAGTACTGGAGCCAGGCAGGTCGTTCGATCTGAGCGCCCGCCCGGCTGTCTCAGGCGCTGACCAGCCAGGGATCGTTGATGTCGATGTACTTCTCGACCTTCATCAGCCGCTCCCATTCGGCGAACATCGATGCCATCTCCTTCGACATCTCGCCCTTCTCGCCCTTGCGGGCGGCGGCCTCCGAGGTGAAGTACGCCACCTCGGTGAACTCGCCGTCACCGAAGTAGGCCGTCACCGAGCCCAGGAGATCGGGCCGCATCTCGGCGAGGACCTGGTCGGCGTCGTGCTCGAGTTCGTCGAGTCTCCGACGATCCGACACATGTCCCTCCATCACCTGGACGAAGTGGGCGCTGTCGAGCTCGCCGTGGCTCATGAGTTGCACGTCGTCGGTGTCGTGGAACCGGACCGGCCCGTCGAAGCACTTCTCGGTCTCCGCCCACCACGCGCCCTGTTCGGGTCGATCGCTGTTCTGCTGCGCTGCGTCACGACTCTCGAAGCGAGCGATCAGGATGCAGTCGCCCGACGACGTGCAACCGCCGGTCGAGCCGAGGTACCCGATCGCCCCCGGCATCAGATCCCGTTGCCAGATGTCGAGACGTTCGTGCAATTCCTCAGGGCGTTCCGTGCGCCCCTCGATGACCTGGATGAACATGGTTGACCTCCTTCGAGTCGAGCAAAATTTGGCCATTCCAGCGTGCTCCTCGACCGCAAGGCCGTCAAGCAGAAGTCGCCGCTCAGGGAGGTCGGGCGACGTTCGGAACCGTACGCCTCGTTGCCGTCGCATGTGGCAATCGGCTGACTGTACCGTGCGATGTCCGAGTTCTCCCATCCGTATCTCGACTGGCCCGGCCCGATCGCGTTCGCCCACCGGGGCGGCACGAGCGAGCATCCCGGAGAACACGATGCCGGCGTTCGAGCACGCCGTGTCGCTCGGCTTCCGCTACCTCGAGACCGACGTGCACGTCACGGCGGACGGCGTGCTCGTCGCGTTCCACGACACCGACCTGAACCGGACGTGCGGTCACCCGGGTGAGATCATCGACATGACGTGGGCCGAGATCGCCGAGCTGCGGGTGGACGGGCGCGAACCGATCCCGCTGATGCGCGACCTGCTCGAACGCTGGCCGGACGTGCGTTTCAACATCGACTGCAAGGCGGACTCCGCGGTCGAGCCCCTCGCCGCGCTGGTCGCCGCGACCGCAGCGATCGATCGAGTGTGCCTCGGAGCGTTCAGTCACCGGCGATTGCGGCGGCTCCGCAGACTGTGCGGACCCCGGCTCCTGACGTGTCTCAGCCCACCGGAGATCGCGTCGCTCCGAATCCTTCGGTCGCGTGCTGGGGTTCCAGCCAGCGGGTCGCCCAGGTGCCGGTCGACGGCCGGTGACGAGGACAGCCTGTTCCACGTGACCCTCGTCAACGAGCGCTTCGTCCGCGACGCGCATCGGGCGGGTCTGGCGGTGCACGTCTGGACGATCGACGACGAAGCCGAGATGGACCGCCTGCTCGACCTCGGCGTCGACGGCATCATGACCGACCATCCGGAACTCCTACGGCAGGTCTTCGAGCGCCGGGGCATCTGGCACCAGTGACGCCGCTGGCGACTGCCCCGATCCGACCGCTGCGGGCGGGGGTGTCGAGTGCGAACAACGACAGCCAACCCACCGACGACCATCGCCAGGGCACCGAGGGCGGTGACGAGGCAACCCCATCGGCTCCCGTGAAGTACCGACTCGGGCGCGCTCCACACCGCCGCCCCGACGAGCGCGATGACGAGGCCGACCACGATGGCGATCGACGCCGCGATTCGTCCACCGATCCACCACACGGCGACGACGGCGACCACGACCGACAGCGGCGCCATCGGCCACGTCCGCAGGGCCAGCCCGACCGGCCCACCGCGGGTGTATCCCAGCCGCGCGACGAGGTCGGCCAGCTCGAAGCTCGACCGGCTCGCCGCCCCCGTGTGGACCCATGGCCCGAACATTCCGACGATCGCCACCACGCCGCCGGCGGTGACGGTGCCGATCGCGATCGATCGGCCGGGACCGGCGCGGACAGGCATTCCGCACAGCGTATGGTCGGCCCGTGCCGGCATCCGACCTCGCATCGACCGGGCGATCGACCGGGCGATCGACCGATCGCCCGCACTGCCGTGGCGTTCGGTTCGAGCACCGAACCACCTCGTCGCGTCGGCCGACCACCTGGCGACGTCGGCCGGCGTGGCCACGTTCCACGACGGCGGCAACGCCGTCGACGCCGCGATCGCCACGAACGCCGTCCTCGCCGTCACGGCGCCGCACCTCTGCGGCATGGGCGGCGACCTGTTCGCCATCGTCCACCGCGAGGACCCGGCTGGAGAGACCGAGGTCGTGGCGCTGAACGCCAGCGGACGGGCGGGTTCGGGCGCGGATCCCGCGGCGATGCGCGCCGAGGGCCTGTCCGCGATGCCGTTCAAGCTCGACGTCCGGTCGGTCACGGTGCCGGGATGCGTCGACGGGTGGATGGCACTCCATGCCCGCTTCGGGAGCCTGCCGATCGAGCGGCTCCTCGCACCGGCGAGGGCGCTGGCGGCCGACGGCTTCCCGGCCAGCCCGCTGCTCGTCGCCTCGCTCGGCCGGCTCGATCAGCCGTCGCGCGTCCAACTCGGCCGAGCTCGCCGAGCAGGCCACCCGGCCGGAGCCCGCGTCCGGCGCCCCGGCGTGGCGCTGGCGCTCGCCGCACTGGCGCGAGGTGGGCGTGATTCCTTCTACGGCGGCGCGTTCGGCGATGGGCTCATCGAGCTCGGCGACGGCCTGTTCGTCGCCGACGACCTCGCCACCTCGCAGGCGACGTGGGAGCAGCCGCTCACGACGAGCGCGTTCGGTGTCGATCTCCACACGATCGCGCCCGAACTCGCAGGGCTATCTGACCCTCGGGGGCTGTCGCCTCGCGGAGCGCCTCGACCTGCCCGACGATCCGGACGACCCGCGGTGGGCGCATCTCCTGATCGAGGCCGCCACCGCGGCCGGTTTCGACCGGCCCGACGTCCTCCACGACGGCGCCGACGGAGCGGCAGCTGCTCGCCGCGATCGACGCCCGGCTCGATCTCGTCGATCCGCAGCGAGCGTCGACGCGCCAGTTCGCCGACGAACGACGGCGACACCACGTATCTCTGCACGGCCGGTGTCGACCGCGCCGGCGTCCGCATGGGGGTGTCGCTCATCCAGTCGAACGCGTCGGGCTTCGGCAGTCACCTCGTCGAGCCGACCACGGGCATCAACCTCCACAACCGTGGGATCGGCTTCCACCTCGCGGCGGGGCACCCGGCCGAACTCGCGCCCGGTCGCCGACCGCCGCACACGCTGTCGCCCGCGCTCGCCAGCCGGCGGGGCGCCCTGGCCGCGGTGTTCGGCACGATGGGCGGCGACGCCCAGCCGCAGATCCTGCTGCAGGTCGCCACCCGGCTCTTCCGCCACCGGCAGTCACCGGCGACGGCGATCAACGCCGGCCGCTGGGCGCTCCACGGTCCGGCCACCGGGTTCGACACGTGGACGGCGCCCGACCGGATCGGGGTGTCGGTCGAAGGGCACGCTCCGGCAGTCGTGGGCCCGTGACCTCGCCGACCTCGGCCACCGCACGTCCAGCCGCGCCGCCTGGGACTCCGGCTTCGGTCACGCCCATGCCATCGTCGTGGAACCCGACGGGATGTTCGCCGGCGCGGCCGACCCACGAACCCTGATCGGCTCCGCGGCCGGCGGCTGATCGCCGACCGCCGGTCACCGATTCACGACAGGAGGGGCACGACCTCCTCGGCGAAGCGGGCCATCTGCTCGTCGGCCTTCTTGTACGGGTCGCCGAGCAGGTGCGGGAAGATCGTGAGGTGGTCGAAGCCGAGGAGGTCGCGGAGGAACTGCACCTCGGCGGCGACGTGTTCCGGCGGGCCGACGAGCATCGTCTTGTTCTCGATCGACTCGTCGAGCGTCGGGATCAGGCCGGGCGCCGACGGCTTGCCGTCGGGACCCATGTAGCCGCGGCTCCAGCCGTACGGGCCGAGGAACTTCCAGAACTCGTCGTGGCCGGCGAGCGCCGAGGCCCGGGCCTGCTCCATCGTGTCTTCGACCCGGACGTTGACACGACCAGCATCCGCTTCTCGTGATCGGCGAGCTCGTGGCCGTCGTGGGCGGCCGCGTAGTTCTCGGCGTACGGTCCCAGAACCGCTTGATGAACGAGTAGTGCTGGTTCCAGAACACGGCGCCGTGGTCGACGACGGGCACGTAGTCGAGCGTCGGCGGCGACGTGACCGCCTGCCAGATCTCGAACGGATACAACGGCCGCGGCACGAGCGTGAGCTCCTGCACCGTCGAGCCGCGATCGGGGATGCCGGGGAGCGGGATCTGGAAGTGTTTGCCCTGGTAGGAGAACGATCTCCTCGGTCAGCGCGCGACGCACGATCTCCATCGACTCCTCGAACACCTCGCGGTTGAACGCATCGTCGGCGGCCTGGTCGGGGTTGTCCTGCGACCCGATCGACACGCCCTTGTCGTTGAGGTGCAGCACCTCGCGGGGCACGGTGCCGCGACCGACGCCGAGCATCGCCCGGCCGCCCGACAGGTTGTGGAGCGTGGCGAAGTCCTCGGCGAGACGCAACGGGTTCCACTGCGGCACGACGTTGAACATCGAACCGAACCGCAGCGTCGTGGTCTGCGCGGCGATCCACGTGGAGATCAGCAGATGCCGTTCGGGATCACCTCGTAGCCCTCGTACTGGAAGTGGTGCTCGGTCGTCCAGAACGAGTCGTACCCGAGCCGTTCGGCCTCCTTGGCGGAGTTCACGTAGTCGAGGGTGGCCTTCCAGCAGGCTTCGTTCGAGAACCGACGGTCCATCGGAGCGGGCGCGCCGGCGCCGGCATCGTCCATCTCGACCCCGCCGAAGAAGAACGCGCCCAATTTCAGTTCCGGTCGATCGCTCATGGACGTAGTTTCGCGCACATGCCCGCGACGCTCCTCATGAACGCCCGGCTCGACGGGCAGCGACGTGCTCACCGATGTGCACGTGGTCGACGGCTTCATCGATGCGATCGGGACGACCGACACACGACGTCGGGCGCCGAGGTGATCGATCTCGACGGTCGGCTGCTCGCTGCCGGCCGCGGTCGAGCCGCACGCCCACCTCGACAAGGCGTTCCTGGCCGAACGCATCGCCAATCCGACGGGCGATCTGATGGGTGCGATCGAGGCGATGGCGGCGAGCCGTCATCTGACGACGGTCGACGACATCACCGAACGGGCCGAGCGGGCGGCCCGACTGATGGCGCACAACGGCTACGTCGCGGTCCGCACCCACGTCGACGTCACCTTGGAGAACGGCCTGCGCAGCGTCGAGGCCCTCGTCGCCGTGCGCGAACGGCTCGGCGACCTCATCTCGATCGAGATCGTCGCCCTGTGCGGCTGGCCGGTGACCGGCGTCGGCGGCGCCGACCAGCGGGCGCTGCTGCGCGAGGCGATGGCCGCCGGTGCCGACCTCGTCGGTGGGTGTCCGCATCTCGACGACGACCTCGGTGCGGCGACCGATGTCCTGCTCGGCGTCGCCGACCGACTTCGGCGTCGGCGTCGATCTCCACACCGACGAGACGCTCGATCCGACGGTCGACGGGCTCAGCGAACTGTGCCGTGCGGTGCTCGCCGGGTTCGCCCATCCGGCCACCGCCAGCCACTGCGTGAGCCTCGGCCAGCGCCCGCACGCCGAGCAGCGGCGCGTCGCCGAGCTCGTCGCCGCGGCCGGCGTGAACATCGTCACACTGCCCCACACGAACCTCTTCCTGCCAGGGTCGCGGCACCGCGCCGATGCCTCGCGGCCTGACCGCCGTCGCCGCCCTGCAGCGAGGCCGGCGCGACCGTCGCCGCCGGTGCCGACAACCTGCAGGACCCGTTCAATCCGGTCGGGCGCGCCTGCCCGTTCGAGACCGCCGGGCTGATGATCATGGCCGCCCACCTCACGCCCCAGCGAGGCCTGGCGGGCCGTGTCGGCGGCGCCGGCCTGCGTGCTCGGTCATCCGCCGCCGGCGGTCGCCGTCGGGCGCACCGGCGCACCTGATCGCCGTCCGGGCCGCAACGTTGCGCGAGGCGATCGCGCTGGGGCCCGGCCGACCGCATCCGCCTGCGATTCGGGCGCCCGATCGGCGAAATCCAGAGTTAACAGATGGCGCGAGCGGGGCCTCTCGCGGTCACCAATCTAGGATGGCGCGATCATGGTCATGAGGGGCGAGAGCGACGGTCGCCGACCGTTCCGTTTCACCAGTGCTCGAGTCGTCGTCACCGGCGGAGCACAAGGCATCGGACGCGAGATCGTCACCGCGTTCGCCGCCGAAGGCGCCCGCGTCGCCGATCCTCGACCGGCTCGTCGACGAGGCCGCAGTCGGTCGCCGACGAGATCGGCGGAACCGCCGTGCGAGTGCGACCTCGACGACGCGGCGAGCACCGACGGCCGCGATGGACACCGCGATCGGCGAACTCGGCGGCATCGACGTGCTCGTCAACAACGCCGGCGTCTTCCGCATCACGCCGCTGCTCGACATCTCCGCCGACGAATGGGACTGGATCTTCGCCGTCAACGTCCGGGCGATGCTGCTGACCACCCAGGTCGCCGCCCGCACGATGATCGCCCAGGGCGACGGCGGCAAGATCGTCAACATGGCGAGCATGGGCGGCAAGGTCGGCGCCGCCGAGCCAGGCGCACTACGCGGCGTCGAAGGCCGCCGTCATCTCGCTCACCCAGGTGTCGGCCGTCGAGCTCGGGCTGCCACGGGATCACCGTCAACTCGATCTGTCCCGGCTACGTGCTGACCGAGATGGGCGCCGCCACGCCGCACGCCCGAGATGGTCGCCGAGTGGTCGGCGAAGTCACCGCTCGGGCGCCTGCGCCGACCGGCCGACGTGGCCGCGATGGCCCTCTTCCTGGCGTCGGGCGACGCCGACTACTGCACCGGACAGGCGTTGAACGTCACCGGTGGAATGATCATGCACTGACCATGACCGAAGCATCGCCGACCGGCCTCCCGCTGACCGACATCCTCGCCGACGAGTCGAGGCCGACCCCTGCGCTCCAGTTCCGGGGCGTGTCGATGACGTTCTCCGACGGCACGCACGCCCTCGACGAGACGACGTTCGACGTGCACCCGGGCGAGTTCGTCACCGTCGTCGGCCCGTCCGGCTGCGGGAAGTCGACGCTGCTGCGGATCGCCTCGGGCCTGACCAACCCGACGACCGGGTCGGTCACGATCGACCGCACCGGGCTCGGCTACGTCTTCCAGGACGCCACGCTGCTGCCCTGGCGCACCGTGCATGCGGAACGTCGAGCTGCTCGCCGAACTCGAGGGCCTGTCGAAGGACGAGACCCGGCGGCGGGCGCAGGAGAACATCGACCTCGTCGGCCTGGCCGGGCACGAGAAGAAGTACCCGCGGCAGATGTCGGGCGGCATGAAGATGCGCGCCTCGCTGGCCCGGAGCCTCGTGCTCGACCCGAAGGTGTTCCTCTTCGACGAGCCGTTCGGCGCGGTCGACGAGATCACCCGGGAACGGCTGAACGACGAGGTGATCTCGCTGTTCATGCGCAAGCGATTCGCCGGGCTGTTCATCACCCACTCGATCAGCGAGGCCGTGTTCCTGTCGACCCGCATCCTCGTGATGAGCGCTCGCCCCGGGCGGATCATCGGCGAGTTCGACGTCCCGTTCGAGTACCCCCGGGTGCCCGACCTGCGCTTCGAGCCGGCGTTCGGCGAGCTGAGCGGCGAGATCTCCCACGCGCTGCGCGGAGCCCACGCATGAGCACCGTGGGCAACGACCTGACACGCGGACGTCTGCCTCCGAGGAGCGCGTCGACGCCGTCATGGCGGGTTCGGGGATCGCCCTCGGTGCCGACCCGGCGCCGACGAGACGGTCAAGCCGTCCGGCCGCGGCGCTCGAGGCACGCTCGTCAGCTCGATCGTCGGACCGCTGGTGTTCCTCGTGCTGTTCATCCTGCTGTGGGAGTACTTCCACCGCGACGGCATGCGCCGGTTCTTCGACAAGCCCGGCTTCCTGCTGCCGTCCCTGGCCACCGTGTTCGACCAGGGCTTCCTCGACTCCGTCGTGCGCCAGCAGTACATCACGGGCATCGCCTGGACGACGTTCGCCGCCGTGGTCGGGCTGTCGATCAGCATCGTGCTCGGCATCGCGCTCGCCGTCGCTGATGGCCCAGGCGCGGTGGATGGAGCGGTCGATGTACCCGTACCTCGTCGCCGCCCAGGCCCTGCCGGTGCTGGCCATCGTGCCGCTGATCAACTCGGTGTTCGGCGGCGGGATGGGCGCGCGCATCTTCGTGTGCGTGATGATCTCGATCTTCCCGATCGTCACCAACACGCTGTTCGGGCTCACCTCGGTCGACACTCGATGCACGAGCTGTTCACGCTGCGCGGCGTGTCGCGTCGGACCCGGCTGACCAAGCTGCAGTTCCCTGCCGCGCTGCCGTCGATCTTCGTCGGGTTCCGGATCTCGGCCGGCCTCAGCGTGATCGGTGCCATCGTCGGCGAGCAGTTCTTCCGCTCGGGGCAGAAGCCCGGCATCGGCGTGGTCGCCGAACTCTTCCGCCAGAAGGCGCGCTTCCCCCAGCTGTACGGCGCCCTGATCGTGGCCGTGCGTCCTCGGCATCGTCGTGTTCTTCTTCTTCGGCCTGCTTCGCAAGCTCGTCATCGGCCGCTGGTACGACGAATCCGGTTCGTGACGAGCCCTCCTCCCCCATCCATCGGAGTTCCCCGAACTCCCCGATTCCAGCCAGCGTGAACCCCCTACAAGGAGCAAACATGAACAAGCAACGCAGCGCCTCGCTGCTCGGTCTCGCCCTCGCGGCCTCGCTCGCGGTCGCCGCCTGCGGCAGCGACAGCGACGACTCGAGCACGACCGATGCGCCCGCCGACACCACGGCGGGTACCACCGGCGACACGACGGCCGGTACCGCCGCGGCCGAAGCGAGTGGCGAGGCCGTGAGCCTCGCGGGCGACTGCCCCGACACGGTCGTCATCCAGACCGACTGGATGCCCGAGGCCGAGCACGGCTTCCTGTACCAGATGGTCGGCGAGGGCTACGAGATCGATGCCGGCAAGGCCTACGTCACCGGCCCGCTGATCGACGCCGGCGGCAACGACACCGGCGTGAAGATCCAGATCCGCTCCGGCGGCGCGGCCCAGAACTTCTCGCCGGTCACGCCAGATCATGTACACGGACGACGTCCATCACCCTCGGCTACGTCTACACCGACGAGGCGATCCAGTTCTCCGGCGACTTCCCGACCGTGGCCATCGAGTCCGGCTTCGAGAAGAACCCGCAGATGATCATGTGGGATCCCGAGACCTATCCGGACGTCACGGGCATCGCCGACCTCGGCACCGAGGGTGTCAAGATCCGCTACTTCGGTGGCGCGGCGTACATGGACTACCTCACCGGTTCGGGCATCCTGTCGGTCGATCAGGTCGACGGCTCGTACAGGGCGATCCGAGCCTGTTCATCGCCGACGAGGGCAAGGCGGCCCAGCAGGGATTCGGCTCGGCCGAGCCGTACCTGTACGAGAACGAGCTCGACCGAACTGGGTGAAG
Organism: Ilumatobacteraceae bacterium; assembly: GCA_963801795.1. Classification (GTDB taxonomy): domain Bacteria; phylum Actinomycetota; class Acidimicrobiia; order Acidimicrobiales; family Ilumatobacteraceae; genus Sva-07. The sequence goes on along the minus strand of CAWDFZ010000005.1, from coordinate 541,296 downwards.
CCCGTCAAGTACGAGTACATCAACGACGTCGGCTGGGAGAACTACGCCGAGTCGATCGCCACGAAGCCGGAGAACATCGAGGCGCTTCAGCGCCTGCTTCACGAAGCTCGTGCCGATCATCCAGCAGGCGAGCATCGACTACATCAACGACCCGGCCCGGACCAACGCGATCATCCTCGACGCCGTCGCCGGGTTCGGTGAGGACTTCGGCTGGACCTACACCGAGGGCACGGCCGACTACGGCGTCGAGCACGATCAAGGAGGACGGCCTCGTGGCCAACGGGCCCGACGACACGGTCGGCAACTTCGACCTCGATCGTGTGAACGAGCTCATCGAGCTCGCCGTGCCGATCTACACGGCCCAGGGCGCCACGCCGAAGGACGGCGTGACGGCTGACGACATCGTCACCAACCAGTTCATCGACCCGAGCATCGGTCTCTGATCGACACCACGTCGTACAACTGAACTCCCGAACACCGGTGAGGGGGCGCTCCACACGGGGCGCCCCCTCGCCGCGTCCCCGACCCAGCGATGAGCCAACGGACCGAGGGGTGGGCCGCTCGCTCATCGCAACGAGTGGCCTGATCCCAGCGGTGAGCGAACGGACCGAGGGGTGGGCCTCTCGCTCACCGCAACGACGTGCGGAACGGGCGGGTCGGTCAGACCGGCGGGGCGACGGTGGTGGCCGGGGCGGCGGTCGTGGGGACTGCCGTCGTCGGCGCGACCGTCGTGGGTGCGGCGGTCGTCGGGGCGGCGGTGGTCGGCGCCGCGGTGGTCGGCGCGACCGTGGTGGTCGGCACGAGGGTCGTCGTCGGGATCGTGGTGGTCGACGTCGTCGTCGTGGTCGCGTCCGGATCAGGCCGGTTGAACGACGGAGTCGACTCCTTTTCCGTGTACCCCTCGGGCTCGCGGCCGTCGTAGCCCCACACGTACACCGCGTTGCCCTTCTCGACGAGCGTCGGGAACAGGTCGGCCAGGCCGTTGCTCATCCGCACGCAGCCGTGCGACGCCGGGTGGTCGGGCACGTTCTGCGCCCCGTGGATGGCGATGCCGTAGTTGAAGTACCAGGGGTTCTTCATCCCCCCGAGCGGGCTGACGTGCTGGCCGTCCTCGTACCGCTTCAGGCGGAACACACCGGGCGGCGTCTTCGACTCGGCACAGATCGCCTTCGTCTCCGGCTCCGCCAGCGCGTTGCCGCGGATGTCGGTCGTGTACGTGGCGTCCTCGCAGAACGTCGCATCGGTGCCGTCGGGATTGAGCTCGCCGGTCGAGATGTGGGTGACGAAGATCGGTTGGTTGTTCGCGTCGAACAACGCCAACACCTGCAGCGGCAGGTAGATCTCGACGTGCTTGCCGGTGTTCGGGCGCCGGGGGGCGATCGCGAAGGCCGGATCGTTCATCTGCTGCCACAGTGCGTCGGTCACCGAGGTCTGGTCACCGGATGCGGCAAAATCCTTCCAGTTGACGTTGCCGACCAGCTTCTTGAACGCCCACACCGCCTGCTGCGTGCCGGTGCCGAACTGGCCGTCGACCGGACCCGGCTGGAACCCGAGACCGGCCAGGCGCTCCTGGAGGCGGACCACGTCGTCGCCATTGGCGCCCTTCACCAGCGTCGCGGCGAGCGGCGGCACGGTCGGAACCGTCGTCGTCGTCTCGAGCGTCGTCGTCGGTGCGGCCGCATCGACCAGCAACAGTCGTCGTCAGCGCGGTCTCCGGTCCGAGCGCTTCGGGTGAGGATCCGCCGCCCCCGGCGCTCAGGAAGCCGACGCCGAGCACGATCACGATGAGCCCGCCCGCGGCGAGGAACGCGAGGTTCGGCCGGTCGGTGGCATCGGAGGGTGGGGTGCGGAGGGGCATCGGGCAGTGGTCGGAGTGGCGTCAGTCGGGATCGTCGGTTGCGCCGAGTTGGTCGAGCACAACGTGGAGCAGTACGTTGGCGCCGGCCTCGAGGTCGGATGCTTCGGTGTACTCGGCGATGTTGTGGCTCAGCCCATCGACACTCGGCGTGAAGATCATCGCGGTCGGACAGAGCCGGGCCAACATCTGTGCGTCGTGTCCGGCGCCGCTCGGCATTCGGCGTGTGGAGTGTCCCGAGCCGACGGGCCGTGGCCTCGACGAGTCGATCATTGTCGGGATCGAAGTCGACCGGCTCGAAGCGGGCGAGCGAGCGGCGTTCGACGGTGACCCCCTCGGCGGCGGCCACCCGCTGGACGAAGGCCGTCCAAGCGCCGTTCTGCCTCGGCCAACGCTGTCTCGTCGGTGTTGCGAAGGTCGACGGTGACCGACGCCGTCGATGGAACGACGTTGACCAGGTTGGGCTGGACGTCGATCCGCCCGACGGTGCCGACCTGCGCGCCCCCGATCTCGGCGGTCAACGCACGGACGAAGGCGACGATCTGCGCGGCCACGAGCCCGGGATCGTGTCGGAGCCGCATCGGCGTCGTGCCGGCGTGGGCCGACTGACCGCGCAGGACGTATTCGGTCCACGAGATGCCCTGCACCCCTTCGACGACGCCGATGTCGACGCCCTCGGCCTCGAGGATCGGGCCCTGCTCGATGTGCAGCTCGACGAACCGGTGCGGCGGTGCGGCCGTCGGGCAGGGCAAGGGACCGGCGAAGCCGATGCGTTCCAGTTCGTCGCCGAGGCGGGCGCCGTCGTCGACGGCGGTGACGTCGAGCGCCACCTCGAGCGGCATCCCGCCGGCGAACACCAGGCTGCCGAGCATGTCGGGCGCGAATCGGGCGCCCTCCTCGTCGGTGAAGAACGCCACGACGAACGGGCGCTCGGTGACGATGCCGTGCTGTTCCAGCGTCTCGACCACCTCCAGCCCGGCGAGCACGCCGAGGTTGCCGTCGAAGCGGCCGCCGGTGCGCACCGTGTCGATGTGCGAGCCGGTCATCACGGGTGCAGCGTGCGGGTCGGTGCCCGGCCGGGTGGCGAACACGTTGCCGATCGCGTCGATGGCCACGCTCAGGCCGAGGTCGCGCATCCACGACACCACCAGCTCGCGGCCGCGCGCGGTCGTCGTCGGTCAGCGCGAGCCGGGCGTTGCCCCACTCGCCCGCCGGCCCGTCGATCCGGCCGATCTCGCCGAGTTCGGCGATCCGTCCGAGCAGGCGGTCGATGTCGATGCGCAGGTCGCCGGTGTTCATGCCGTACCGGTCATGCCGGCTTCATCGGGAGCTCGAACGGGGCGATCTCGGCGAGGGCGGCGCAGAACGCGTCGACCGCCGCGCCGAACAGCTCCTCGCCGCGCTCGGCGGTGGCCGTCGTCGGGTCGCCGATGTGGCCGTCGGGCCCGAAGTCGTTCGACAGCCAGCCGAAGCCGACGCTGCCACCGAAGCGGACGTAGCGGTTGGCCGCGAGCTGCTCGGGGACGTTGCGGGTGGCGGCCGACATGTCGACCAGCTCCGGGCGCGAGGTGCAGCATCAGCGACGTCTCGTCGGTCCCGCCGTGGATGCCCATGCCGAGCTCGGCCGCCGGTGAGTGGCCGCCCTGGTCGGGCGGCACGCCCGGGTGGGCGAGGAACGTCATCAGGCCGTGGTGCAGGCGCAGCTCCCGGTTGGCGACGCCGACCAGCGCGGAGTTGCCGCCGTGGCCGTTCATGAACACGAGCTTGCGGGCCGGCGTCATCGCCACGCAGCGACCGATGTCGTCGAGCACCGCCAGCAGCGTGGTGGCCGACAGCCAGATCGTGCCGGCCGACCAGGCGTGCTCGTTCGACTTCGTGTAGGCGAGCGGCGGCAGCAGCCACACGTCGAGCTCCTCGCCGACCCGCTCCACCGCGGCCGTCGCCACGCGCTCGGCGATCAGCAGGTCGGTGTTGAACGGCAGGTGGGGGCCGTGCTGTTCGATCGCTCCGAGCGGCTGGACGAGGATGCTCCGCGTCGTCGAGGACGCGGGCGATGTCGGGCGCCCGGAGTTCGTCGAGGCGACGTGATGGCGGATGACACACCGCCACGCTAGGCCGTCGGAGCCTGGCCGCGAGAGACTGTGACGGATGCAAGCGGGCACGTCATGACGGCGACCAGAACCACGACCGCGGCGCCGGACGGGCGACGACTTCGACGCCATCGTGATCGGCGGAGGCCACAACGGCCTCGTCACCGCGGCCTATCTCGCCCGCGCCGGCCTGCGCACGCTGGTGCTCGAGGCCCGGGCCGACGTCGGCGGAACGGCGGCCAGCGAGCAGTTCGCCGGCGCGACGGTCAACATCTGCAACTGCGACCATCTCACGTTCCGCACCACGCCGGTGATGGACGAACTCGACCTCGCCGCCCACGGCCTGCGCTACCTCGACCTCGATCCGGCGCAGCACAACATGACCTGGGCGACGGCTGGCGACGGCGTCGCCTGGTCGCACCATCACGACCTCGACGAGACCGTCGCGTCGATCGCCGAGGTGCTGCCGGACGCAGGTCGACGGCTACCGCCGGTACGCCCGCGCCGCGATGCCGGCGATCCGCATGATCCTCGAGGCCGCCGCGGAACCGCCGTCGGTGCGCGGCCTGACGGCGCTCGCCCTCCGCCGCCGTCTCGCCGGGGCACCGACGCTGCTGCGGTGGTCCGGCGCAGTCGACGGCCGACGTGCTGCGGTCGTTCTTCGACGACGACGCCATCAGCGGCCCCGCGGCGATGTCCGGCCCGATGGTGTGGGGGATCTCGCCGGAGACGCCCGGCACGGGCTCGGCGCGCTCGGCCTGCGCGATGCGTCACGTCGGCCAGGGTCGGGCGGCCGATCGGCGGCAGCGGCGAGGTGCCGCGCGCCCTGCGATCGGCGTTCGAGGCTGCGGGCGGCGAGGTGCGGACGAAGAGCGTCGGTCGACTCGATCCGGTGCGAGGGCGACCGGGTACGCGGGGTCGGGCTGGTCGACGGCACCGAGATCGACGCGCCGATCGTCGTGTCGGCGTGCAACCCGCACGACACGTTCCTGCGGTGGCTGAAGAACCCGCCGCCGACCGCGCCGACGATCTCGTCCGGCGCTGGACGGACGTCCCGCATGCCGAAGGCTACGAGTCGAAGCTCGACGTCGATCGTCGACGCGCGTCCCGCGGCTTCGCGGCTCCGACCGCACGCTCGGGCCGACCACGATGATCGCTCCCGGCCTGGCCGACATCGACCGGGGCGCGGCGCTGATGGCCGAGGGCCGGGTGCTCGACCGGCCGGGCATGCTCGTCAACGTCCCGACGCCTGCTCGACCCGACGATGGCGCCCGCCGGCCGGCACGTGTTCAGCCTCGAGGTCCTGTTCACCCCGTTCTCCGTCGTGGGTGGGTGGACGGATTCGCCCGAGCCGTGGCGCTGGCTGGAAGCCGTGTCGGAGTTGCTGCGAGCCCGGCTTCCTCGACTCGATCGTCGACTGGCGGGCGATGACACCCGACGTGTACGAGCGCGACTTCCACCTCCCGGCCGGCCACGCCACGAGCTTCGCCGGCGGCCCGCTCGCCGCCTTCCGCAACGCGAACCCCGAGCTCACGAACTACGAGACCGCCGTCGCCGGGCCTCTACCTCACCGGCGCGGCGACCTTCCCGGGCGCCGGCGTCTGGGGCGCGAGCGGCCGCAACTGCGCCACCGTCATCCTCGAACACCGGTCCTGATGGTCGCCGAGGTCCTGAAGATCGACGGCTTGACCCGAAAAATGCCGTGAATCGATCGCTGAGCGGGCGAATCGGGGCATTTTTCGGGGTCGTGAGGCGTTGACGACGGCAATGAACGGTGGGTCGTTGAGGCTCGGTCGCTACGCCGGAATTCCGGTGCGCGCGCACTGGAGCATGGCGCTGATCGTCCTGCTGTTCGGCACCACGCTCGCCGGAAGCCTCGGCCTCACCGGTGGCATCGTCGCCACCGCTCGCCTTCTTCGCCTCGATCATCGCCCACGAGTTCGGCCATGCCCTCGTCGCCCGCCGGTACGGCGTCCAGACCGAGTCGATCGACCTGTGGCTGCTCGGCGGCGTCGCGTCGCTCGACCGGGAACCGCCCACGCCACGCGCCGACGGCCTGATCGCCGTCGCCGGGCCCGCGGTGAGCCTGCTGATCGGCGTGCGTCGCGCTCGGTGCCGGAATCGCCTTCGAGTCGGCCGTGTTCGGGTGGGTCGGTCTCGTGAACCTCCTGCTCGCCGTGTTCAACATGCTCCCGGGCGCACCGCTCGACGGTGGGCGGGTGCTGCGGGCCGTGGCGCTGGGCGCGCACCGGCAACAAGTACCGGGCGGCGCGCGATGCCGGCCAGGCGGGACGGGTGCTCGGATGGGCGATGGCCGGCGATCGGGCTGGCCATGATGCTCAACGGCATGCCGGGCATCTTCCTCGGCCTGACCGGGCTGTTCATCGCGATGAACGCCCGCGCCGAGATCATGGCGTTCGTACGTCGCCGAGCAGCTCGACGGGGTGACCGTCGGCGACCTCACGTGGTTCGGTGTCGCCCACGCCGGCACCGACATGGACGCCGACTCGATGATCTGGCAGCGTCAGCGCCTCGGTAGCGCCGGTGCCGTCGCCGTGATGGGCGACGACGGCGAACTCGACGGCCTCGTGCTCGAGGAACAGCTGTGGGCCGTGCCGTCCGAACGGCGGGCGATGATCATGCTGACCAATCTGATGGTGCCGTTCAGCCAGCTTGCCCGGGCCACACCCGACGAGGCGCTGTCCGACGTGCTCCCCCGGATCAACCCGCTGCGTCCGATCGTGACCGTGTGGTCCGACGACCGTCTCCTCGGTGTCGTCCCGCCGAAACTCCTCGCCGAACGCCTCAAGCGGGCGCAAGGCCAGGCGTTCAGCCACTGAACGTCGCGGAGGTCGCGTCGGTTCAGGCGTCCTTGACCGCCCAGTCGCGCTTGGCGACCGGGTCCTTGTCGCTCCACGGGAAGTTGATCCACTGGTCGGTGCGCTTCCAGATGTAGTCGCACTTCACGACCGAGTGCGACTTCTCGTAGAGCACGCCGGTGCGGACCTCGGCGACCTTGCCCTCGCAGAAGTCGTGCACCGACCGCGAGCGTGTGGCCGGTGTCGGCCACGTCGTCGACGATCAGGATGCTGGGCGTCGGACACGTCGACGAAGTCGGGCGCCGGCGGCAGGATGCGCGGCACCTCGAGGCGCTCGTCGACGCCGGTGTAGAACTCGACGTTCATCGTGTACACGTTCTTCACCGACAGGGCGTAGCCGATCGCCCCGCCGATCAGCAGCCCACCGCGGGCGATCGCCAGCACCATGTCGGGCTCGTACCCGTCGTCGGCCACCGCCTGCGCCAGCGCCCGGGACGCCGTCCCGAACATCTCCCACGTCATGATCTCCCGCTCGTCGGACATGCGGTCGGAAGCTATCGCAGCCGACCGACCGGTAATCCGGCGCACGATCGCCGGCGAGCGTCAGCGACATGCGACGCTCGGCCGACCGCGATGTCGTCGACGTCGACCGACATCGACGTGCCGAGCGATCGTCACAGGCAGATGTCGCTGGGGCGGACGGGGACGCGGGTCGAGCGGTTTGCCGACGCCGTCGACCTGGCGCAGGGCGTCACGGATGGCCGCGACGATCGCCGGCGTCGACGAGATGCACGGCGGCTCGCCGACGCCCTTCGCGCCGAGCGGCGCGTGCGGATCGGGGATCTCGATCAGCGTCGCGCACGACGTCGGGCATGTCGAGGAACGTCGGCAGCAGGTAGTCGGTGAAGTTGCCGTTGCGGATCACGCCGTCGATCTGGATGATCTCCTCCATCACGGCCAGCCCGAGGCCCTGGGCGATGCCGCCCTCGATCTGGCCGGTGCACCGACAGCGGGTTCAGCGCCCGCCCGACGTCCTGCGCCGTGGCCATCTGCACGACCTTCACCAGGCCGAGCTCGCGGATCGACGTCGACGACGGCGCGGTGGGCGACGAACGCGAACGCCGTGTGGCAGTTGCCCTGGCCGTTCTCGTCGAGGTCCTCGGTCGGGCGGATGGCGGTACTCGACGGTCTCGTCGAACGCGACGCCCGGCGCGTCGCCTCGGCGACGGACATGCCGCCAGCCGGACACGACGTCGACGACGTCGGTGCCCTCGATCGCGAGGCGCAGCGGGTCGAGGCCGTGCGCCGCCGCCGACGTGCTCGAACAGCCGCTCGCGCACCGCCCGGCAGGCGGCGTCGACCGCTCCCCCGCTCATCCACGTCTGCCGCGACGCCGACGTCGACCCGGCGGAGCCGACCTGCGTGTCGATCCGGTCGAGCACGACCTCGTCGACGCCGAGGATCGACGCGGGCGATCTGCCCGGCGATCGTGACGAATCCCTGCCCGACCTCGGACGTGGCGAACTTCAGCGTGGCCACGCCGTCGGCGAGCCGGCACCGTGCGGTCGAGTAGTCGTCGAAGCCCTCGGAGTACATGAGGTTCTTGATCGCCACGCCCCAGCCGACGCCGCGCACGATGTCGGCGCGGATCGGCGGTGCGTCCCGCGCCGCCCGGCAGCGCCATGACGTGGTCCCGTCGGCCGGACGGCCGTCGGCATCGGCAGCGCCGCGGTGTCGCGGATGCACCGCTCGACCGGCGCCACGTTCACCACGGCCTGACCGGTGATCAGCGGGTCGCCCGTGCGCATCGCGTTGCGCAGGCGGATCTCGACCGGATCGAGCCCGCAGGCGGCGGCCAGCCGGTCCATCTGCGATTCGTGGGCGAAGCACGCCTGCACGACCCCGAACCCGCGCATCGCCCCGCACGGCAGGTGGTTCGTCCGCACGGCGTACCCGTCGACGACGGCGTTGGCGCAGCGGTACGGGCCCTGGGTGTGCGTGATGCCGTTGATCAGCACCGCCGACGACGTGGAGGCGTACGCCCCGCCGTCGAACACCATGCGCGCCTCGATCTTGACGATCTCGCCGTCGCGTCGTGGCGTGGTGGCGCATCCAGATCGTCGCCGGGTGGCGGTGGACGTGGCCGAGGAAGCTCTCGGCCCGGCTGTAGGCGATGCGCACCGGCCGCCCGAGCCGCAGCGCCAGCAGGCACGTGTGGACCTGCAGGCTGATGTCCTCGCGGGCCCCGAAGGCGCCGCCGACGCCGCCGAGCACGAGCCGCACGGCCTCGTCGGGCAGGCCGAGGCAGGCGGCGATCTGGTGGCGGTCCTCGTGGAGCCACTGGGTGGCGACGTGCAGCTCGACGCCCTTGCCGCCGGGATCGGGCACGGCGAGCGCCGCCTCGAGCCCGAGGAACGCCTGGTCCTGCATGCCGATCTCGTAGGTGCCCTCGACGACGACGTCGCCGATCGACGCTCTGGTCGCCGCACACGATGCGCTGGTGACGGATCAGGTTGCCGTCGGGGTGGATCGGCGGATGGCTGCCGTCGATCGCGGCCTCGGGGTCGAGCAGCGGATCGAGCAGCTCGTAGTCGACGACGATCGCCGCGAGGGCCCGCCGGCAGGTCTCCGGGATGATCGGCGGCGACCGCGGCGACCGGCTCGCCGACGTAGCGCACGACGTCGGAGGCGAACACCGGCTGGTCCTGGCTGATCAGCCCGTAGAACATCGAGCCGGGCACGTCGTCGGCCGTGATGACCGCCTCGACGCCGGCGATCTTCCACGCCGCGCGACACGTCGATCGACGCGGATCCGCGGCGTACGGATGCGGCGACCGCAACGTCGCCCCCCACAGACAGCCCGTCGGCGGAGAGGTCGGACGAGAAGGCGAACGTGCCCTGCACCTTGGCGATGCCGTCGGGCCGGGTGGGCGACGTGCCGATCGTGCCGAGTCGTCCGTCGGGGTCGGTGACCGGAGCGACGACGTCGGGGCGTTCGATCGTGGTCACGATGGCGACCCCGCACGGGACGGGGCGCGGGCGACGCTGACCCGTTGGACCGCGTCGATGATCCGCCCGTAGCCCGTGCAGCGGCAGACGTTGCCGGCGAGCTGCTCGCGGATCTCGATCTCGGTCGGTGCCGGATCGCGATCGAGCGAGGTCGTGGACGGCGACGATCAGGCCCGGCGTGCAGAACCCGCACTGCACGGCACCGGCGTCGACGAAGGCCTGCTGGACGTCGGACGGCGAGCCCGCCGGGGCCACGCCCTTCGACCGTGACGATCGGGTTGGCCGACCGCGGAGGCCGCCATCACGAGGCACGAGCACACGAGCACGTCGTCGACGAGGACGCTGCACGACCCGCACTCGCCCTGCTCGCACGCGCCCTTCGTGCCGGCCAACCCGAGCCGATCGCGCAGCACGTCGAGCAGGCTCTCGCCGAGCCACGAATCGTGGACGTCCCGGTTCGACGCCGTTGACGTGGAGCACGAAGTGATCGACGAGATCCGTCGTGTCGGGATTCGTCGTGTCGGAGTCCGTCATGCCGCCACCGTCGATCGTCGCCCGCGGCAACGGCTCGCCGGGCGAGGCGCGTCGCCAGCACCCCGACCGCGTGGCGCCGGTACTCGGCGCTCGAGCGGTGATCGGTGATCGGGCGGGCGGCGGCGGCGGCCAGCTGCCCGAACGCGACGAGATCGTCGTCGGCGGCCGTCATCGTCGCCCAGTCGAGCGCGGCGCCGAGCCCTGCCTCGGCCTCGGCGCACCGGATGATCGTCGGGCCGACCGACCCGAGGGCGAGCGCGATCCGCTGCTCGGACTCGTCGACCACGAGACAGGCGCTGGCGACGGCGATGACCATGGCGTTGCGCACCCCGACCTTGGCGTAGCCCTGCCAGCCGCGAGCGGTCGGCACGGTGATCTCGACGATCAACTCCCCCGGCTCGATCGCCGTGCGCTTCACGCCGACCATGAACTCCCGAACGGGCACGGTGCGAACGCCGGCGGCCGACACCAGCGTGACCGTGGCATCGAGCGCGGCGAGCACCGGAAGCGCGTCGCCGGCGGGCGAGCACGTGCCGAGGTTGCCGGCGAGCGTGCCGGCGTTGCGGATCTGCGGGGAACCGACCGTACGCGACGCCTCGGCCAGCGCCGGCGAGAACCGCGGCCAACGGGTCAGCCAGGAGTTCGGTGTAGGTGATCGCGGCGCCGATCGTCAGCGTGGCGGCGGCCGGGTCGTGCCGCCACGATCGGAGTTCGGGCACCCGGTTGACCGCGATCACGACGTCGTCGGGGCGGCGGTGACCGTCGTTGATCTCGACCATCAGGTCGGTCCCACCGGCGAGCACCAGAGCCTCGGGGTGCTCCGCGAGCATGGTGACGGCCTCGTCGAGCGACGTGGGCAGCAGCAGCGACATCAGCCGCGACTGTACAAAACGTCAATCGACGTCCGGGCCACGCGCGCACGGTTCACGCGGTTCGAGACGTACGGACAGTGGCGGCAGCCGCTGTCGCAGCAGCAGCCCCGCGGCGAGGAACGTGGCGGTGAAGACCGACAGTCCGATGTCGGGTCGGCGTACACCGGCCGCCGGCGGCGACCGCCGGCGTGCGTCGCAGGATCTCGGTCCGGCGGTGGCTCGGCGGCGAGCCGCTGCGGGGTGCGGCGTCGTGTCCCACGCAGGTCGACAGCACGGATTCCACTCCGTGCCCGCTCTCGACGCGGATCGCTAATTCTCTCCCGCTTACGCCTGAGCAGTCGGGGACTAAGGTCCCGCGCAGCGTGACGCCAGTCACGCACCAGCAAGAATCGATTCTGGGGGAGTACAGATGCGAACACGATCATCCCGGCGAGCGACCAAATACGGGCTCGCTGCGCTCGTGAGCTTCTCGCTGATCGCCGCGGCGTGCGGCGGCAGCGACGACGACGCGAGCGACGACACGACCGCCGACACGACCGCCGACACCGAGGTCGTCGACACGTCGGACGCCGCCACGGCCGACGCGACCGGCCGGCACCGACGCGCCGGACGGCACCGAGGCGCCGGCCGGCACCGAGGCGCCGGACGACACCGAGGTCGCAGGAAGGCGACATCGAGATCGGCATGACCACCGACGTCGGTGACCCCGTGCCGGGTGGCACGCTCCGCTACGGCCTCGAAGCCGACGTCGACGGTCTCAACCCCACGTCGTCCGCCCTGTCGGCGCCCGGCCTGATGATGGCGAACGCCGTGTTCGACACGCTTGACCGCCTGGGACGTCGACGGCAAGGCCGTTCCGTACCTCGCCGAGTCGGTCGAGCCGCTCGACGGCGACTTCTCGAAGTGGGTGCGTGACGATCCGTCAGGGCATCACGTTCCACGACGGCACGCCCGCTGACGATCGACGCCGTCATCCAGAGCTTCGAGACGCAGACGGCAGGACCCGCTCGTCGGCCTCGCCGTGAAGCCGTTCTATCCCGAGACCGGCGCCGATCGAGCGGATCGACGACTTCACCGCGCAGTTCAACCTGCTCGAGCCGAACGCGTTCTTCCCCGGCGCGCTCACCGGCCAGCTCGGCTACGTGTCGTCGCCGACGTGGCTCGCCGCGGCGCTCGCCGATCCGACGCTCAACCAGGAGCCGGTCGGCACCGGACCGTTCGTGTTCGACAGCCGCTCGCCCGACTCGGTCACCCGGTTCGTCCGCAACGACGACTGGTGGAACGGCGAGGTCTACCTCGACGCCGTCGAGTTCGTGCCGGTGCCCGACGCCGACACCCGCGCCGAGCTGCTGCTCGAGGGCGACCTCAACGCCCTGCAGACCTCCGACCCGGGCGCCATCCTGAAGCTCGACGAGGACCCGAGCATCCAGCAGGTCAAGGACGAGACCGGCGAAGAGAGCTTCGTCATGATCAACTCGGGCGTCGGCGCCGTTCGACGACATCCGTGCCCGCGAGGCGCTCACGCTCGCCACCCCGGAGGAGAACTACCTCAACCTGATCGGGCTCGGCGTGTTGCGCCCGGCGACGCAGCGGTTCATCCCGGAGAGCCCGTACTACAACCCGGACGTCACCATGGAGATGGACGACCCGGCGGCCGCGAAGGTGCTCTCCGACGAGTACTGCGGCGAGTTCCCGGAGAACTGCTCCGACGGCAAGATCAACATGGAGCTCCAGTATCCCGCCGGCTCCGTCGTGCTCGACCAGACGGCCGATCTCCTGATCCAGGGTTGGGGCGAGTCGTTCAACGTGACCGTCCAGACGACTCCCGCAGGACGAGCACATCCAGGAAGCCGCGCTCGGTCAGTACAACGTCGTGCTGTGGCGTCAGTTCGGCGCCGAGGATCCGGCGCTCGACAACGTGTGGCTCCTGTGCCGCACCGTCGGCGGCATCTCGCTCAACTGGCCGAAGTTCTGCGACCGAGCACGTGACGAGCTGCTGCTCGCAGGCCCAGGCGACCGACGGACGAGGCCGAGCGGGTCGAGCTGTACAAGCAGGTCGAGCAGATGATCCACGACGACTACCTGTACATCTTCCTCGCCGCACACGCTCTGGTCGAACGCGTTCGCCGAGAACGTGCACGGCGTCTGCGACCGCGTGTCGCCCGAGGACGTGCCGCTGCGTTGCGTGTCGCAACGGACGCAACTGGTTCTCGTCCATCTGGATGTCCGAGTAATCGACACCGGAGGAAGTCCCGAACACCATGAGATACTGGCTCACACGAATCGGGGGGGCGATCGTGCTCCTGCTGGTGATCAGCATGCTGACCTTCGGCGCGATGAACGTCCTGGGTGATCCGTTGTTCAACATCCTCGGCCCGACGGCCGGGCGACGGACGACCCGGAGAGCCTGGAGAAGATCGAGGCGGCCAAGGAGGAGTACAACCTCGACGATCCGCTGCCCGTTCGCTATGTGATCTGGCTCGGCGGCTTCGTCCAGGGTGACTTCGGCGTGCAGTTCAGCGAGGACGGGCAGCCGCCCGTCGCGACCTGATCGTCGAACGGCTCCCGCGAACGCTGTCGCTGGTGGTCATGGCCCAGACTCATGGCGCTGGTCATCTCCCTGCCGTGGGCACTGTTGGTCCGCCTCGAGAGCAAACTCGAGAGCCGACAAGGTGTCCACGGTCGGCGGCGTTCCTGGCTGATCTCCGATCCCGAACTTCGCGTTGGCGATCATCGTCTCGTACCTCCTCGCGATCAAGCTCGACTGGTTCCCGCTCGTGTACGAGGCCGACGATCCGCTCCCGTCACGGTTCCACCAACTGATCCTGCCGGCGCTGACGCTCGCCATTCCGGCGGCGGCGGTGTACCAGCGGCTGCTGCGCACCGACCTGATCACCACCCTGCAGGAGGACTTCATCCTCACCGCCCGGGCCAAGGGCGTGTCGCGCCGGTCGATCCTGTTCAAACACGCACTGCGGCCGTCGCTGTTCTCGTTCGTCACCGTGTTCGCGCATCACGACCGGCGCGCTGATCGGCGGCGCGCTCGTCGTCGAGAGCATCTTCCTCATCCCCGGCCTCGGCTGGGCGATCGTCGAAGCGGTGCTCCGCGAGGACTTCCCGGTCGTGCTGGCGATCGTGATGATCGTCTCGGCGGTCGTTCGTCTTCCTCAACCTGATCGTCGACCTCGTCTACTCGCTCATCGACCCACGGGTCCGGAGATAGGAGTCGCCGATGACCGACATGTCCACCCACATGGAGCACGACCAGGAGAACCTGATCGCCGAGCTCGGCCGGCACGCCGGCCGCCGACGTGACCGCCAGAGGCGCCGAGACTCGGTTTCGGGTTCTGGCTCGCGGTCGGCTGGCATCGTCCTGATCGTCCTCGCCGCGATCCTCGCGCCGTGGCTGCCGCTCAAGGACCCCGAGAAGTCGTACGTCGTCGCCGGCGAACGTCCGCCGTACGCGCCCTCGTCGGGAGTTCTGGTTCGGCACCGACCAGCTGTCGCGCGACATGTTCAGCCGCACGATCTGGGGCGCCCGCATCTCGCTCACCGTCGGCTTCGCGGCGATCGCCTTCGGCATGCTCGTCGGCGGCTCGCTCGGCATGATCGCCGGCTACTTCCGGGGCAGGTTCAACGCGGTCGATCTCGTTCGTGCTTCGTCGTCCTGCTGTCGTTCCCGGCGCTGGTGCTGGCGATCCTGATCACCTCGCTGCTCAATCGCAGCCTGTTCACGATCTCGTTCACGATCGGCATCCTGGCGATCGCGCCGGTCGGCATGGTGTCGCGGGCGACGACGATCTCGTTCGCCGACCGCGAGTTCGTGCTCGCCGCGCGCACGCTCGGCGCCAAGCACCCGCGCATCATCGTGCGCGAGCTGCTGCCCAACGTCGTGATCCCGATGAGCGCGCTCGCGCTGCTCGGCGTGGCGGTGGCGATCGTCGCCGAGGGCGGCCTGGCGTTCCTCGGGCTCTCGGTCGAGAAGGGCATCACCTGGGGCAAGCTGATCCAGAACGGTGCCGGACGCAGCGACCTCGAGGATGCACCGTGGATCGCGTTCGCGCCGATCCTCGTGCTGTTCCTCACCGTGCTGTCGCTCAACTTCGCCGGCGACCAGCCTCCGCAGCCACTTCGACGTCAAGGAGTCCGCACTGTGACGCCCGCCCCCGACTCGACGCCGGCGGATCGCGTCGCCGAACACCTCGGGGTGTCGCGGACCCACCCGGACGACCGCTGCTCGTCCTCGACGACCTGAAGACCCACTTCCGGACCGATCGCGGCCTCGTCCGCGCCGTCGACGGCGTGTCG
The DNA here is from genome assembly GCA_963801795.1 of Ilumatobacteraceae bacterium. Lineage (GTDB taxonomy): Bacteria > Actinomycetota > Acidimicrobiia > Acidimicrobiales > Ilumatobacteraceae > Sva-07. The sequence goes on along the minus strand of CAWDFZ010000005.1, from coordinate 525,809 downwards.
CTGTCGCTCGCAGCGCGGCGAGTCGCTCGGCATCGTCGGCGAATCCGGTTCCGGCAAGACCGTGCTCAGCCGATCGATCATGGGTCTGCTCCCGTCGACCGCCGTCACGTCGGGCTCGGTGCGGTTCGCCGGCCAGGAGATCCTCGGGCTGCCCGACAAGCAGATGCGGCACCTGTGGGGCGCCGAGATGTCGATGGTCTTCCAGAACCCGCTGAACTCGCTGAACCCGGTGATGAAGATCGGCAAGCAGATCACCGAACCGCTGAAGCTCCACCTCGACATGGACCGCGCGCAACGCCCGCGCCACCGCCGTCGCAGCTGCTGCGCGACGTCCGCATCCCCGAGGCCGAGCGTCGGCTCGATCAGTACCCGCACGAGCTCTCCGGCGGCATGCGCCAGCGCGTGATGATCGCCATCGCCCTCGCCTGTGGCCCGACGATCCTGTTCGCCGACGAGCCGACCACCGCGCTCGACGTCACCGTGCAGGCCCAGATCCTCGACCTGATCGGCGAGCAGCGGCGTGACCGCAACATGTCGGTGATCCTCGTCACCCACGACCTCGGCGTCGTGGCCGGCCACACCGACCAGATCGCCGTGATGTACGGCGGCAAGCTCGTCGAGCGGGCGCCGACCAAGACGCTGTTCGCCAACATGAAGATGCCGTACACCAAGGCGCTGATGCGAGCATCCCGAAGCTCGACCGATCCGAGCCACACCCGCCTGGCGTCGATCCCGGGCCGACCGCCCGACCTCGTCCATCCGCCCGCCGGCTGCCGGTTCGCACCGCGCTGCGCCTACGCCCGCGACAAGTGCCGCGTGGAGGAGCCACCGCTCGTGCAGGCCGACCATGCCCGATCACGTGTACGCCTGCTGGTATCCCGTCGGTTCGCCGGAGTTCCAGGAGCGCGACGCCGAGCTCGGCCGCGGTCGGCGGCGTGCCCGTCGGGATCGCAGGAGCGTCCTGATGGCCGGCACCGGCAAGGCGCACCTGCGCGACGGCGACAACGTGCTGCGCGTCGAGGACCTCGTCGTCGAGTTCAAGACCGGCCGCGACGTGACCGTCAAGGCGGTGTCGGGCATCAGCTTCGACGTGCGCCGCGGCGAGACGCTCGGCATCGTCGGCGAATCCGGCTGCGGCAAGAGCACCACCGGGCGGGCGATCATGCAGATCCCGAAGCCGACGTCGGGCATCGTCGTGTTCGAGGGTCAGGACCTCACCGACGCTGACGTCGAAGCGAGCTCCGCGAGGCGCGCACCAAGGTCCAGATGATCTTCCAGGATCCGATCTCGTCGCTCAACCCGCGCCGGACCGTCCGCGAGAGCGTGCTCGAACCGCTCGAGATCTGGAAGCGCGGCACGCCGGCCGAGCGCGGCGACGCTCGTCGACGACGATCCTCGAATCGGTCGGCATCGACCCGCAACGCGCCGCCGAGAGCCGCCCGCACCAGTTCTCGCGGTGGCCAGTGCCAACGCATCTCGATCGCCCGGGCGCTCGTGCTCGACCCGACGATGATCATCTGCGACGAGCCGGTGTCGGCGCTCGACGTGAGCGTGCAGGCGCAGGTGCTCAACCTGCTCGAGGACCTCAAGATCAAGTACGGGTTGACGTTGATGTTCATCGCCCACGACCTCGCCGTCGTGAAGAACATCAGCGATCGGGTCGCGGTGATGTACCTCGGCAAGCTGTGCGAGGTGGCGCCGAGCGACGACCTGTACGCCCGGCCGGCGCATCCCTACACGAACGTGCTGCTGGAGTCGATCCCCGAGCCCGATCCCGATCGCCGATCACTCGGTGGCCGATCTCGTCGGCGAGCTGCCGTCGCCGGTCAACCCGCCGTCGGGCTGTCGGTTCCACACCCGCTGCCCGAACGCCGACGAGCTGTGCCGGCACCGACGAGCCGCAACTGCGGTCGATGGGCGACGGCCATTTCGTGGCCTGCCACCACCCGGTGGAGACCGCGGTCACCATCAGCCCCTCCCCCGTCACCGCCGCACGCCTGAGCGCCGGCGGGCGACTCAGCGATGTAGTTGCGGGGCGCTATCGACCCAACATCGCCATCGCCTGCGAGTCTCAGGCGTTGCGGAACTCGGGCGGTCGCTTCTCGAGGAACGCCCTCATCGCCTCGCGGTGGTCGGCGGTGGCGGAGGCCATGATCTGCTGACGGTTCTCCAGGTCGATGGCGGCCTGCATGCCCGGGATCTCGAGGGCCGTCCACATCCCCTCCTTGGTGAGCGCGACCCCGAACGGCGTGTTGGACATGATCAGTTCGGCCTTGGCGAGGGCGAGATCAGCCAGGTCGGCGTCGGCGACGCGTTCGATCACGAGACCGATGCGCAGCGCCTCCTCGGAACCGAACACCCGGCCGGTGAGCATCAGCTCCTGTGATCGCGCCGCACCGACGAGCCTCGGGAGCAACCACGAGGTGCCGATGTCGCACGCCGACAAGCCGATCTTGATGAACGCGGCCGAGAACTTGGCCGACTCGGCGGCGAGGCGCACGTCGGAGCCGAGGACGAGGGCGAATCCCCCGCCGGCGGCCGGGCCGTTGACCGCGGCGATGACCGGCTGCGGGAGCGAGCGCAGGTGCGGGATCAGGGTGGCGATGTGCTTCTGCACGGCGAAGCCCGCGTTGGGTCGGACCGAGGTGATCGGTGTCGGGTGCCGCTCCGTACCCGCCGAGGTCGAGCCCGGAACAGAACCCTCGTCCGGCCCCGGTGAGGATCACCACTCGGGCGACCGGGTCGACGGCGATCTCGTCGAGGTGGCGGTGCAGCGATTCCACCATGCCCGGTCGTCATCGCGTTCAGCGAATCCGGACGGTTCAGCGTCAGTTGCACCACACCGGCGCGTGGTTCGTGGCGTTCCACTTCGGACATGGCTGCATCGTTGCTGATGGTGCTTCGTTGCGACGATTCGCGGCTGGTACCGTCGCCCGGATGCCTGCGGTCGCTCTGCCCACACCGGTGCCCGCGCTCAGTCCGCTCGACACACCGTTCACCTCGATCGCCGCCACGCTGGCGCCGTTCCGGCACGGCCGGACCGATCCCACCACGGTGCTCCGTTCGGTCGGCCGTGGCCGCACCGCCTCGGGAACGTTCCTGCACGCCACGCTCACCCCCGACGGGCCCGGAACGGTCCGGGTCCGCTGGAGCCGTCACGGCCCCGACCGCGACGGATGGGACGTCGACAGCTACGGGAGCGGAGGCGAGTGGCTCGCCGGGCGCATCCCGCGGATGCTCGGCAGCGACGACACCGGCCTCGCGGGCGTCGACACCGCCGGGTGGTCGCCGACGGTCACCTCAGCCCTGCACGCGTCGCGTGACGTCGCGATCGGTGCCAGCTCGAACCTCTACCACGAGCTGCTCCCGACGATCGTCGAGCAGCGCATCACCGGCCACGAAGCGCATCGGCAGTGGCGACGTCTGTGCGTCGAGCTCGGCGAGCCCGCGCCCGGTCCGTTCCCCGGGCTCCTCCTCCCGCCGGCGCCCGAACGCCTGCTGGGCCGCCCGGCCTGGTGGTTCCATCCGCTCGGTATCGAGCGCAAGCGGGCGATGGCCCTCGTCGAGATCGCGCGGCATCCCGCCCGGCTCTGGGAATGGGCCGACCTCGCCGCCGGATGTCGCGGCCGGCAAGCTGCGGCTGCTGCCCGGAGTCGGAGCGTGGACGGTCGGGACCGTGCTCGGCGACCGCGATGGGCGACCCCGACGCGGTCGCCGTCGGCGACTACCACCTGAAGAACGTCATCGGGTTCGCCCTCGCCGGCGAGGCCCGCGCCACCGACGAACGCATGCTCGAACTCCTGTCGCCGTACGCCGGCCAGCGCGGCCGCGTCATCCGTGCCCTGTTGCGGCACGGGCACCGGGCCCCGAAATTCGGTCCGCGTCAACGAATCCTGCCGATGTCGCGCTGGTGAATCGATGATGACCGAACCGACGACCACCGCTCCATCGCCCACCCCGGACGCACCGATGCGACGCCTCACCGACTGGCACCGCGCGATGATCGTCGGGCTCATCGCCTACGTCGTGTCCCGACTGTGCGTGCTCGCCGGTGCCGGCGTGCGCGCCGCACAGATGGTGGTCGACAGCCGCCAGCTCGCCCGGCTCGCCGGAGTCGACGCCGCAGGAACCGAGCGCGGCGCACACCATCGCCGAGGTGCTGACGTCGTGGGACGGCCGCTGGTACCTCGCGATCATCCGGGACGGGTATCCGAGCTCGATCCCGCCGAACATCACGTACGGCCAGAACGAGGCGCGCGCGGCGTTCTTCCCGGTGTATCCGTGGCTCGCCCGTGCCGTCGACGTGGTGCTCCCCGGCGGCGACACGCTCGCCGCGATCATGCTGAACCTCGTGCTCGGCGCCGTTGCCGTGCTGCTCGTCGGCCTCCTCGCCCGGGAGCTGTACGGCGTGCGCGTCGCCTCCCGGGCGATGGTGCTGTTCGCCGTGTTCCCCGGCAGCTTCGTGCTGTCGTTCACGTACTCCGAGGCGACCCTGATCGTGCTCGCCGCGGCATGTCTGCTGTTCCTGCTCCGCGAGCAGTGGTGGCTCGCCGGCATCGCCGCGATGCTCGGCACCGCCACCAGACCCAACGGGCTGGCGCTCGTGGCCGCCTGCGCGGTCGCCAGCTTCCTGGCGATCCGCCGGACCCGCGCCTGGGGCTCGCTCGTGGCGGTCGTGCTGGCGCCACTCGGCTTCATCCTCTTCCAGCTGTACGTCGACCACACGGCCGGCGAGCGGGGCGCGTGGTTCCGCGTCCAGCGCGAGGCCTGGTCGGAAGGGACGAGCTACGGCGCCACCGCGGTGTCGAACACCGCTGAGTTCTTCATCCACCCGCTGTCGTCGCCGACCGACGCCCTCACCGCTGTGTCGATGATCGCGCTGGTGGCGATGGTCTGGTGCGCCTGGAAGGTCCGGCTGCATCCCGTGCTGGCCTCGTACTCGCGCCGTCGTCGTCGGTCTGATGCTGGTGACCCAGACCGTCACGGCCCGTCCCCGCTTCTTGATCACCGCGTTCCCGCTCATCATCGCCGTCGCCGCCTGGTGGCCGGAACGGCAGCGAGCGAGCGCAGGGCTGGCAGAGGGCGCAGCCGATGCCGACGACCGGCTCGACTGGGCCACGACCGGGTGGGACATGACGCTCGTGCTCGGCGGTGCAGGCATCGCCGTGCTCACCGGGCTGTACGCGGTGTTCGGGGCGATTCCGTGATCCGCCCGCTCGTCGTCGTGCCGACCCACAACGAGGCCGACAACATCGGGCGTCTCATCAGCGAGTTGCGGGACGTGTTGCCGACCACCGACGTGCTGGTCGTCGACGACGCGTCGTCCGACGACACCCGCTCGATCGTGCACGCACTCGCCGCGGCCGACCCCGCCCTGCGCATCATCGAGCGTGACGCCAAGCGCGGTCTCGGGGACGCCTACCTGCACGCGTTCGGCATCGCCCTCGACGAGCAGTACGACGCCGTGGTGCAGCTCGACGCGGACCTCTCCCACGACCCGTCGATGCTGCCGATGATGCTCGATCTCGCCGAGCGGGGCATCGCGCTCGTGATCGGATCGAGGTACATCCCGGGTGGCACGGTGACCGGATGGCCCCACCGGCGCACCTGGTTGTCACGCTGGGGCAACCGCTACGTCGCCATCATGCTGGGTCTCGCGATCAACGACGCGACCGCCGGTTTCCGCGTCTACCGGACCGACACGTTGCGCGCCATCGGGATCGACGGTGTCCAGGCGAGCGGATACGGGTTCCAGGTCGAGATGACGTATCGGGTGGTGCGTTCCGGCCTGAGCGTCGTCGAGGTGCCGATCTCCTTCACCGACCGCGTGGCCGGAGCATCGAAGATGGGGCTGCCGATCATCGCCGAGGCGTTCTGGCTCGTCACGATCTGGGGCGTCCAGGACATGGTCAGCCTGAAGCGTCGCCGGCGTGCCTATCGGACGGTCGACGAGACCTGAACGACCGGGCCTGATCGACGCACTCCAGATCAAGCCCGCACCTGATCAGGAGGGCCTGATTGCTACGATTCGGAACCCCATGCGTCTGCCGTCGTCGATCTCTCCGCCGGTGGGGCGCTTCGCCGACGCGCTGCTCGCGATCGACCTCCCCGACCTCGATCCGCAGCGACGCGCGACGACGATCGCGTTCATCGAAGGGCGCATCACGGTGCTTCCGTCGTTCACCCGCTTCGGCGTCGTCGTCATCGCCTTCACGCTCGACGCGATCAGCCGGATCGTCGGCCTGCGACCGGGTGATCTCGTTCGTCGGATCGAAGCCGCTCCCCCTCCTCGCCGAGTATCCGCGCCTCATCCGTTCGCTCGGCTTACGCGTTCGTGTGGGAGACGTGGCCGGCCACGACGAGCTCGGGAGCCTCGTCGTGACCGCGCCGGTCCGGTACGACTGCGACGTCCTGATCATCGGCTCGGGCGCGGGCGGAGCCACGACGGCGGCGATCCTCGCCGAGGCCGGCCTCGACGTGATCGTGGTCGAGGAAGGGCCGTGGGTGGAGCAGGGCTCGGTCGTGCCGTTCTCGCTGGAGCAGATGGACCGCCAGTACCGCTCCGGTGGCGTCACGGTCGCCCTCGGACTCCCCTCGATCGCCTACACCGAGGGTCGTTGCGCCGGCGGTGGCACCGAGGTGAACAGCGGTCTCTACCGGCGTCCCCCGGCCGAGACGCTGGAACGGTGGCGCACCGAGTACGGGATCGCCGACTTCGCCTCCGACGACATCGAGGCGATCTGCGACGAGGTGGAGCAGGCGCTCAGCGTGCAACCCGTGCCCGGCGAGCACACCGCCCCGAGCGAGAAGCTCCGCCTCGGTGCCGAGCGCCTCGGCTGGAAGCACGACGAGATCCCACGGTGGATGGCCTATCCCGAGCGGGGCAACGCCGTCGACGGTCGCCGCCAGAGCATGACCGTCACGTATCTCCCCCGCGCCCAGCGGGCCGGAGCGCGGCTGCTCGTCGAGCATCGTCTCGATCGCCTGGTGATGGACGGCGATCGGGCCGTCACCGCCGAGCTGACCGACCGCAGCGGCGAGACGCCGAACACCGTCACGATCGCGTTCCGTGACGTGTTCGTGTGTGCCGGCGCCATCCAGACCCCGGCGATCCTCCAACGGGCCGGGTTCCGTCACCGCGTCGGTCGCACGCTGGCCGTCCACCCGACGGTGAAGCTGGCGGCCCGCTTCGACACCGAGATGAACGTGCCCGACGACGTGCCGGTGCACCAGGTGAAGGAGTTCTCGCCCGACATCTCCTTCGGCGGTTCGGCCAGCCATCCCGGACTGATCGCCCTCGCCCTGAGCGACAACTGGCGGACCTTCGGCGCGGCGATCACCGAGTGGCCGCAGATCGCCGTCTACTACGCGGCGATCACGAGCCAGGGCCGTGGTTGGGTGCAGGCCGTGCCGGGCCTCCGCGACCCGATCGTCACGTACCGGCTCACCAAACGCGACCGGCATCTCCTCGGCCAGGGCCTCGCCCGCCTCGCACTGCTGATGCTCGAAGCCGACGCCGTCGAGGTGTACCCCTCGTTCCGCGACGCCCCCAGCATCCGGAACCGTGCCGATCTCGCGGCGATGACGACCGCCTTCGCCGCGTCGTCGGCGAGTGTGATGACGGTCCACCTGTGCTCGACCGTGCCGATGGGCGAGCGGCCGGCGCGCTGCGCCGCCGACAGCTTCGGAACGGTGCACGGGGCGCGCAACGTCCACGTCAACGACGCCTCGCTGCTGCCGGATGCGCCCGGTGTGAACCCGCAGGCGTCGGTGATGGCCGTCGCGATCCGCAACGCCCGCCGCTTCGCCGATCGGCGGTCGAAGTGATGACGGACGGCATGAGCCCGGCCGGCCCGATCGAACTCCCGGACACGACGGTGATCACGGGTGCCGGCGGTTGGCTCGGCACCGGCCTGGTCGCCGCGTTCTCCGGCGACGGCGAGCGGCGCCGCAGCGGACGGCTCCGCCTCCTGGTCCACGACCGCGACGACGAGGCGCGATTGCTCGCGCTGACCGAGGGCGCCGATGTGACCGTCGAGGTCGTGGTCGGCGACATCAGCCGGCGGGACACGATCGACCGGCTGTTCGCGGGGCTGACCGGGACCGTCGACGTGGTGCACGCCGCCGGCGTCATCCACCCGGCATCGATCGACGAGTTCGAGCAGGTCAACCACGTGGGCACCGTCAACGTGCTCGCCGGTGCAGCGGCCGGCGGCGTGCGGCGCATGGTGCACGTGTCGTCGAACAGCCCGTTCGGCACGAACCCGGAACGGCGTGACTCGTTCCGCAACGACGAGCCGTATCACCCGTATCTCGGCTACGGGCGCTCGAAGATGGAGGCCGAACTCCGGGTGCTCGAGGCGGCCGAACGTGGGCTCGACGTCGTGATGGTGCGGCCGCCGTGGTTCTACGGGCCGCACCAACCCGCCCGCCAGACCACGTTCTTCACCCTCGTGCGGACCGGCCGGTTCCCGGTGTTCGGCGACGGAGGTCAGCGCCGCTCGATGGTCTACATCGACAACCTCGTCGACGGCATCGTGCGGGCCGAGCTCACCCCGACCGACGCCGGCCTCGCCTGGTGGATCGCCGACGCCCGTCCCTACACGGTGGCCGAGATCGTCGACACGGTCGGGCGCGCGCTCGCGCGACGAGGGCTTCGCCGACGTGAAGCGCAACCGGTTCCGCCTCCCCGAGTTCACCGGCGACGTCGCCGAGACGTCTCGACGGCGTCCTGCAGGGTTCCGGCCGCTACGTACCAGCAGCTGCACGTGCTCGGCGAGATGAACAAGACCATCGCCGTCGACATCGACGCCGCCCGCCGTGACCTCGGCTACGAACCCGCCGTCGAGTTGTACGACGGCATGCGCCGCAGCATCCGCTGGTGCATCGAGAACGGCATTCAGTTGTGATTGGCGTGCAGCGGTGACGAGCTACCTCGTCACCGGTGGCAGCGGGTACTTCGGTTCGCTCCTCGTCGCCCGCCTCGCCACGCCCGGCAACCGCGTGCGCGTGCTCGACCTGAACGACGCGTCCGACCGTCCGTCCGACGTCGAGTTCGTGCGCGGCGACGTTCGCGACATGGCGGTCGTGCGCGGTGCGGTCGAGGGCATCGACGTCGTGATGAACAACGTGGCCCAGGTGCCGCTCGCCCGCGACGCCGAACTGCTGCGGACCGTCAACGTCGACGGCACCGCGAACCTCCTCGGTGCGAGCGCCGCGGCCGGTGTGGCCAAGGTCATCCACACGTCGTCGAGCGCGGTGTTCGGCGTTCCGAAGTCGAACCCGGTGATGCCGACCACGGTGCCGTCGCCGATGGAGGCGTACGGGCACGCCAAGCTCGCCGCCGAATGGGCCTGCCTCGCCGCCGCCCGCGACGGTCTCGACGTGTCGATCGTGCGCCCGCGCACGATCCTCGGTCACGGCCGGCTCGGCATCTTCGGCATCCTGTTCGACTGGATCGCCGACGGCGTACGACCCGATCGTGCTCGGTGACGGGACCAACCGGTACCAGTTCGTCCACTCCGACGATCTCGCCGAGGCGTGCGTCCGGGCCGCGGCGACCGAAGGTCCCGACATCTTCAACGTCGGCACCGACCGGTTCGGCACGATGCGCGAGACGCTCGCCGACCTCTGCGAGCACGCCGGCACGGGCGCCACGGTCCGCTCGCTGCCGGCGGCGCCGGCGTCGCTCGGGATGCGGCTCAGTGCCGCGCTCGGCATCTCCCCGTTCGCGCCGTACCACTGGATGATGTACTCGAAGTCGATGTGGTTCGACCTCGACCACCTGCAGCGGAGCCTCGCCTGGACGCCCGGCGTGGTCGACCGCCGACATGTTCGCCCAGAGCTACGACTGGTTCGTCGCCAATCGGGCGACGGTCGACGATGCCGGCGCCTCGCACCACCGTCGCAGCGCCCGTCAAGGCGTGCTGTCGATCGTGAAGCGCTGGTCGAGCCTGCTGCCCGAGGCACGTTGAACGAGTTCCGCCGGTGGCTCGCCCGCCGTCAGTCGGCGGTGTCGGTGGCGGTGCTGGTGCTCCTCGCGTACGTGCCCGCGCTCACCGCGGCGCCGGGGCGGATGCCGTCCGACTCCAAGCTCTACGTGTACCTGAACCCGGGCCGCTTCCTCGGCGACAACGACGTTCACGTTCGACCCCCGCCAGTACGCCGGGTGGGTGCCGCACCAGCACATCGCCTACCTGTGGCCGATGGGCCCGTGGTTCTGGTTCTTCGAGCGCGATCGGCGTCCCCGACTGGCTCGCCCATCGACTCTGGGTCGGCACGCTGCTCCTCGCCGCCGGCCTCGGCGTGCGCTGGGTGGCGCGGCTGCTCGGGCTCGGGCCCGACCGCCGCGCTCGCCGCGGCGATCGTCTACCAGCTCTCGCCGTACATCCTCCCCTACGTGTCGCGCACGTCGATCCTGCTCCTCCCGTACGCCGGGCTCGGGTGGATCGTCGGCCTCACGGTGCTCGCGGCGCAGCGCGGGCGATGGCGGTTCGCGGCCGGCGTGGCGCTCGTGGTGCTCACCGTCGGCGCGGTCAACGCCACCGCGCTGGCGATGATCATCCCGGCACCGGCGCTGTGGCTCGTCCACGCCGTCTGGCAACGGTCGATCACGTGGCGGCGGGCGCTCGCCACCGCGGCGAAGGTGGCCGTGCTCTCGATCGCCGTGTCGTTGTGGTGGATCGCGATGCTGATGATCCAGGGCAAGCACGGCGCCGACGTGCTCGCCTACTCCGAGTCGCTCGAGTCGGTGTCGTTCACGTCGACGTCGACGGAGGTCCTGCGCGGTCTGGGCTACTGGCTGTTCTACATCCGCGACGCGTTCGGCGCCACCACGACGGCCTCGCTCGACTACCTCGCGTCCACCCGGGTGATCGTGTTCGGGGTCGGCCTGCTCGCCGTGGTGCTGAGCGGCCTGGTGTTCACGACGTGGCAGCACCGCCGCTACGTCGCCTTGCTGATCGGTTCGGGGCTGGTGCTCGCCGTCGGGGTCCACCCGATCGACGATCCGTCGCCGCTGATGTCGGTCGCTGCTCGGTGACGGCGAAGGTGGGCTCGCGCTGGCGTTGCGCAGCAGCACCCGCGCCGTGCCGGTGCTCGTGTTCGGGCTCGGCCCTGAGTGCGGCCTCGCTCGTGGCGGCCTGCGGGTCGATCCGACTGCCGGGCCGTCGGCGTGCAACGTCGCGAAGTGCCTGACCCCATGCGACATGTTTGGACCTGCGGTGCGGTGAGCGCGGTCGTGATCGCGTTGCTGGCGGTCGGCTATCTCCCGTCGCTGCGCAACGGCGGGTTCGTCGACCCCCAACTCGAACGCGACCAGGATCCGCCGCAGGCGTGGCTCGACGCCGCGGCGCACCTCGACTCGCTGCCCGCCGGCTACCGGGTCCTCCAGTTGCCCGGCGGCGAGTTCGGTGCGTTCCGTTGGGGCTACACCGTCGACCAGCCGTTGCCGGCGCTGACGGAGCGCCCGCTGCTCACCCGCGACCTGTTGCCGCTCGGCAGCGCCGCGGCGATGGATCTCGTGTTCGCCCTGGACGATCGGTTCCAGGACGGCGTGGTCGACGTCGATGCGATCGCGCCGGTCGCCCGGCTGCTCGGTGTCGACACGATCTGGGTGGCCGACGACGTCGCCTTCGACCGCTTCCGCCTCGCCCGACCCGAGATCGTCGACGATCTGCTCACCGGCGCCGGAGCGGCGGACGCCGGTCTGCTCCCGCCCGAGCGGTTCGGCGAGACCGGCACCGAACATCGGCGCGATCCCGGTCGTCGACGAACAGTCCGTCAGCGACCCCCGCGTCGGTGAACCGCTCGCCACGGTGTCGCTGGTCGGCGTCGACGCACCGGTGGCCACGATCCGGGCGAAGGACGCCGTGGTCGTGCTGTCGGGCAGCGGCGACGGGCTCGTCGACGCCGCCGCCGCCGGCGTGATCGACGGATCGGAACTGATCCTCTACAGCGCCTCGCTCAGCGGTGACGCCGCTCGAGCGATGCCGTGTCGAACGCGACGCGGGTGGTCGTCACCGACTCGAACCGTGACCGTGCGCACCACTGGCGCAGCTCGCAGGACGTGACGGGCTACACCGAGGCGGGCGACGATGCGGGCGTGCTGCGCTACGAGAGCGGCGACCAACGGCTGCCCGTGTTCGACACCGACGATCCCGACACGCAGACCATCTCGATCCAGGACGGGCCGGTCACCGCGACCGCCAGCGCGTACGGCGAACCGTTCGCCTACCTGCCCGAACACCGTCCGGTGATGGCGATCGACGGTGACCCGGCGACGAGCTGGACCGTCGGCGATCGTGGGCCGGCGCTCGACGAGTCCATCGTGCTCGACGTGAGCGAACCGATCGACCACGTGACCCTGCGCCAGCCCGACACGGTCGACGGGCAGCGGCGCATCACGGAAGTCGAACTGACCGTCGACGATCGCGACCCGACGCTGATCGCCCTCGACGAATCCTCGCTCGTCGGCGACGGCCAGCGGATCGACATCGACCCGACCACGGCGCCGCAGCCGGATCACGCTGCGGATCACCGGCACCGGCACGGGGATCGACGTGTCGCCGATCGGTGACAGCGGTCGGCGGCGTGGGCTTCGCCACGATCGACGTCGGGCTCGAACCGACCACCGAGATGATCCGGGTGCCGGTCGACGCCACGACGGCGATGAACGGTGCGGATGCCACGACTCCGCTCAGCATGGTGTTCACTCGGCTCCGCACCGACCCGACCGACCGCTGGAGGTCCGATCCGGAGCCCGGCACTGCGCCGGCAGTTCGAGGTGCCGAACGATGCCGCGTTCGACACGAGTGTCGTGCTGCGCGCCGACCAGCGCATGGACGACCCGGCGCTCGCCGAACTGCTCGGCGAGCCGGTCGTGGCGACGGCTCACCTCACGGGTGTGCCGGGTGCCCGCGGGGCGTCCGCCGTCGACGGCGACCCCGACACGTCGTGGATCACGCCGTTCGGCTCACCCGTCGGGCCGTCGCTGCACCTCGCCCTCGACGGCACCGCTGAGTCCATCGCGATCGCCCAGCCGGCCGGGACGTTCAGCCCGATCACGCAGGTCCGGATCTCCGACCCGGCCGGATCGTTCGATCTCGACGTCGACCCGGCCGGCACCGACGTGGCACTCCCCCGCGCGATCGATCTGCGCGATGCGACGATCGAGATCACCGGAGTCGACGTCAGGACCACCGTCGACCGGCGGTTCGGCGAGGCCGTCCTGCTGCCCGCCGCGATCTCGGAGATCACCTTCGACGGCACGTCACCTGGCGTGACACCGGCCGGCGATCACGTCGATGAGTGCCGCGACGACCTGTTGCAGGTCGACGGCGCGCCGGTCGGACTGTCGTTCACGGCATCGACCGATGCCATCCTGCGCGGCGAGCCGATCGACGCCACACTGTGCACCGGCGACAATTCGTCCGTGGTCGCACTCGACTCCGGAACCCACACGGTCACCTCGACCACCGGCACGTCGATCTCCGGCACGTCGATCTCCGGCGCGGGGTCGGGGTTCCACGTCGACCAGGTCGTCCTGGCCGAGCCGGACGACGGCGCGGCCGCCGAAGAGACACCCGCTCCCACCGTCACGGTCACCTCGACGTCGCGGACCGGTCGGACGGTCGAGGTGTCGCCGTGTCCGCAAGGGTGCTGGGTGGTGCTCGGTGAGGGGTACAACCCGGCGTGGACGGCATCGGACGACGCCGGGTCGCTCGGCCCGCCGACGCTCGTCGACGGCAACGCGAACGGTTGGTTCGTCGGACCGACCGACGAACCGACCACCATCACGTTCCGCTGGACCGCACAGCGGACCTTGAACGTCGCCCTCGTCGCTTCGCTCCTGGGAGTGTTGGCCTGCATCGTCCTGGTCGTCGCCGATCGTCGTCGAGACGGTGACGCGCTCGTGCCGGCGCCGGTGCCACGGCCCTTCCCGCCGTCGCGCTGGCGTGCCGAAGCGGTCCGTGTCCCGACGGTGATCATCGCCACCGTCGCGAGTGCGGTACTGATCGGCTGGGTGTGGGGAGCCGTCGCGCTCGCCGTTTCGCTCGTGGCCTACGCCCTCCGCCGCCAACGTCTGCTCGCCGTCTTCGGGTTCCTGATCGTGATCGTCGCCCAGTGCATCGTCGTCCTCGTCGTCCGCCGCGACCGGCCGTTCCCCAACGCGGGATTTCCGGTCCACTTCGAGTGGCTCCACCCGTGGACACTGCTTGGGCGTGGTGTTGCTGACGTGCTCGGCGCTCATTCCCGGAAGGTCGAGCCTCCCTCGCCGTTCGAACCTTCCCGATCGTTCCAAAGGTTCGCCATGACCGCGTCGGACGTGGCGATGGTCGCCACGACCACGCGGCTGCGCTACCACCCCTCCCTCGACGGGCTGCGGGCGATCGCGGTCATGCTCGTCGTGCTGTTCCATGCGGGCGCGACGTCACGACTTCCGGGGCTCGCTCCCGGCGGTTTCATCGGGGTGTCGGTGTTCTTCACCATCTCGGGATATCTCGTCACCACCATCCTGCTGCGCGAGGGCGCTCCCGACGGACAGATCGGCGCCATCGACTTCGGTCGGTTCTGGGCGCGCCGGGTGAAGCGGCTGTGGCCGGCGTCGCTGTGCGTCGTCGCCGTCGTGGTCCTCCTGTCGTCGTGGGCGTGGACCGGCATGATCGCCTCCGACGCCTTCGCCGGCGTGTACGGCTACACGAACTGGTACGTGATCTGGTCGGGTGCCGACGAGCTCCTCCGCACGATCGTCGGGCCGCTCGGACCGTTCTGGTCGCTCGCCATCGAGGAGCAGTTCTACGTGCTGCTCACGGTCACGGTGCTGCTGTGCTGGCGCAGCCGGAACCCGATTCGTTGGCTGACGGTCGCGGTGGTCGCCGGCTGGTTCGGTTCGCTCGCCGCCCAACTCCTGATCAGCGGACCGCAGTACCGGCTCGAGTTCGGCACCGACACGCGCGGCGGGGAGATCCTCGCCGGCTGCGGCCTGGCGATCCTCCTGCATCGACGACCGGCGCTCATCGACCGTTGGCAGCGGTGGTCTACTCCCGCGGGCGCTGTCGCGCTCGCCGCCATCATCGTGCTCGCGCTCACCAACGACTACGACCCACCGTGGCTCCTGCGCGGTGGCTACAGCGCGCTCTCGCTCGTCAGCGCCGTGCTGGTGCTGTCGCTGCTCGTCCCGAATCGTCTCACCAGTGCGCTCGGCTGGCGTCCGCTGGCGGCCGTGGGCATCGCCAGCTACTCGATCTACCTCGTCCACTGGCCGGTGATCCTCGTGCTGACACCCGAGCGCACCGGGATGTCGTCGTGGGGGCTCGTCGTGCTCAAGGTCGCTGTGGCGGGCCTCGTTGCCGCGGGCCTCCATCTCGTCGTCGAACAGCCGGTTCGCCGGGCACTCGTTCCCGCACCGAACAGTGGCCATCGGTTGGCTCACCGCGACGGTCGCCGTGTCGGGGCTCGCGATCCTCGTACTGTGACCGCGCGACGCGATCGGCGGGCGGTTGGCCGGCGGCTGATGGGCCTGCTCGTCCCTGCCGCGATCGTGTTGGTCGCTTGCGGCCGTTCCGACGCGGACGCGCCGATCGGCGCCGCGCCGGAGGTGGTGACGGTCGAGTCGCAGACGTGCGGTCGTCCCCAGCCGCGCCTCGGAGTCGGCACGGTGCTCGCTGACGGGGTCGCACTGACCGCCGCCCACGTGGTCGACGACCAGCTCCGGCGCCTGGAGGTCGACGGTCGCGCGGCACGCGTCGTCGCCATCTCGGCCGCAACGGATCTCGCGCTCGTCGCGACCGACGCGTCCCCCGATCGAACGATCGAGGCCGCCCGCCGATGGTTCGACACGATCGACGACGCCTTGCCGGCTCCGGTCGGCGTGTCGTCGGCGGTGACGATCGTGGCCGCGGACGGCGACGTGCCGACGACGGTCGAACGCGTCGTGAACCTGCGCGTCGACGACGTCAGCGCCGGCGTGGTCCACGAACGACGGGCACTCGTGCTGGCGGCCGAGGTGCGGCCCGGTGACAGTGGATCGCCCGTGGTCGACCGAGCGGGTGACGTGGTCGGCGTGGTCGTCCTCCGGCGATCCGACGAGCCGAACTCCTACGCCACCCGCGTCCCGCCGCTCCCGAATCCCACGGATCTCGCCGCTGACCAGCAGCGGAACACCACGGACGGCGCTGGATCGGCCGCTGAATCGGTTGCCCCGACCGAGCCCTGCACCTAGGGTCTGCGCTGGGCGGGAGCAGCAACTGCGTCGCAAGGCGCCAGGAAGGGGAGGCAATGACCAGGTCCATCAGACGATTCGTCCTACCACTCGCCGTGATCTCGGTGCTCGGCACGGCGGCGTGCACCAGCGACGACGACTCCGGCTCCGACAGCACCGAGGACGTCGCGGGCAGCGAAGCGCCCGGCACCGATGCACCCGCCGAGTCCGTCGCCGGCAGTGCGGCGCCCGCCGAGAGCACTCCCGCCGAGGGCAGCGCCGAGGAGGTGCAGTCGTCCGAATCGACGCTCGACGCCGTTCAGGCCGCCGGCACGTTCAACTGCGGCACGCGCGACGACCTTCCGGGTTTCGCCACCCTCGATCCGAGCGGCGAACACGTCGGCTTCGACTCCGACTTCTGCCGGGTGATCGCGGCGGCCGTGCTCGGCGATGCCACCGCGGTCGAGATGGTCGACGTCGCCACCGACGACCGGTTCACCGCCCTCCAGTCCGGCGAGATCGACGTGCTGGTCCGCAACACGACCTTCACCGCGACCCGTGACGGTGTCGAACGGGGCCACGTTCCTCCAACCGACGTTCTACGACGGGCAGGGCATGATGGTGGCCGCCGACAGCGGCTTCGCCTCCCTCGAGGACATGGACGGCGTGATCGTCTGTGTCGCCCAGGGCACCACCACCGAAGGGCAACGCGGCGGCCGAGGCCGCCCGCCTCGGGGTGACCTGGGAGATCCGGCCGTTCGAGGACGTCGACCTCATCCAGGAGGCGTTCGTCGCCGGGCAGTGCGACGGCTGGTCGTCCGACACGAGCCAGCTCACCGGGCTGCGATCGACCTATCCCGACGGCCCGGAGGCGCTGACCATCCTGCCCGAGGTGTTCTCCAAGGAGCCCTTGACGCCCGCCGTCGCCGACGGCGACAGCCAGTGGGCCCAGGCGGTCAACTGGGCGATCCTCGCCACGATCCAGGCCGAGGAGTTGGGGATCACGTCGGAGAACGTCGACACGTTCGCCGACACCACCGACGTCAACATCCAACGGTTCCTCGGCCTCGAGGTCGAAGGTGAGGGCGTGCTCGATCCGGGGCTCGGGCTGCCGCCCGACTTCGCCTTCCAGGTGGTCAGCCAGGTCGGGAACTACGGCGAGATCTTCGAACAGCACCTCGCCCCGCTCGGCCTCGAGCGTGGCGTGAACGCGCTCTGGACCGATGGCGGCCTGATGTACTCGCCGCCGTACCGCTGACCTCGACCCCAACCCCGACGCGTGACCCGGCGCGTGCCCCTGTGGCGCGACGTCCGGGTCATCCGCTGGATCGTCCAGCTGGCGATCGTCGCCGTCGTGGCGGCGATCGTCATCTGGCTGTACGGCAACTACACGACCAACGCCGCGCGAGGCGAACATCCCGACGAACTTCGACTTCCTCGACAACCCGGCGTCGTTCCAGATCACCGGCAACTCGCTGTCCCAGAGTGCGCCGGTGCGCGACGCCCTGTTCGAGGGTCTGTTGAACACGTTGCGGGTGTGTGTCGCCGGGGTCATCGCGGCGACGATCCTGGGGACGCTCGTCGGGATCGGTCGCCTGTCGAGCAACTGGATCGTGCGCAAGATCGCCACCGTGTACGTCGAGGTCGTGCGCAACATCCCGCTCGCCCTGTTCCTCGTCGCCGGCCTGCTCGTCATCGTCCTCGGCGTGTTCCCGAACATCAACGAGGCCTGGAACTTCCTCGGGCTGGTCATCCTCTCGAACCGCGGCCTGGCCGTGCCGTGGTACGACGGAGGCAGCGGGCGGGGGCTGCTCCTGATCCTGCTGATCGGCGGCCTCCTCGTGGTGGGCGGTGGCCCGGTGGCGAAGATCGGTGTCGAACCGCACGGGCGCGCCGGCGCGATCCGGCCTGTGGGGCGGTCTCGTGCTTCGTCGTCGTCGTGGTCGTCGGTTGGTTCGTGTTCGGCTACGCGTGGAGCGTGCCCGCCGTCGAGGGGCGGGCCACGGCGGGCGGGATGCGGGTCGATCCGTCGTTCTTCGCGTTGTTCTTCGCCCTCGTGATCTACACCGCCAGCCACATCGCGGAGATCGTCCGCGGCTCGATCCAGGCGGTCCCGCTCGGTCAGGCCGAGGCGGCCGACGCCGTCGCGTTGAGCGGGTTCCAGAAGATGTGGTTCGTCGTGCTGCCGCAGGCGATGCGCATCGCCATCCCGCCGCTCGGCAACCAGTACCTCAACCTGATCAAGAACTCCTCGCTCGGGGCGGCGATCGGCTTCTACGACCTCACCCTCGTCGCCAAGACGACGGTGGGCAACGGATCACCGGCCGTGCCGGTGTTCGCGCTCGACGATGCTCGTGTACATCTCGCTGTCGCTCGTCACGTCGTTCATCGTCAACGTGGCCAACCGTCGGATGGCCCTGGTCGAACGATGAGGCCGAACGATGAGCGACGCCATCGTCGAACTCGGTTCCGAACCGGTCATCCAGCCCCCGGTCGATCGACGGGCCGACGCACGCGCCCGGGCGCCGGCGTGTGGGTCCGCCACAACCTGTTCCGCACCCCGCTCGACGGCGTGCTGACGGTCGTGTTCGGCTCGATCGCCGTCGTCGTGCTGTACAAGACCTTCACGTTCGTGTTCCTCACCGGACGGTGGGAGATCATCCGCGTCAACCTCCAGCTGCTGATGATCGGGCGCTTCCCGCCGGCCCACGTCCTGCGGCTCGCCGTGACGGTCGTCGGATTGGCGGCGTGGGCCGGGCTGATGGCCGGGCTCGATCAGCGGACGGCGCGCCCGGACCGGCACGGCGAGACGGCTCCCACTGCGCCGGCGGGCGGCCGACCTGGTCGGCCGGTTCTGGGCGCTCGCGCTCGTCGTGGTCTACCTGCTCGTGCTGGCGGGGACACCGGGGCCCGTGGATCATGGTCGGGCTGGCGCTCGCCGCTGCGCTGGTGACGAGGGTCGCGGGCGGTTGGCTCGGCCGCCGCCGGCCCAACCGGGCGGTGAGCATCGGGCTCGTCGCTCCTGCTCGCCGCGGTGCCGCTCGCCCTCTATCTCTACGTCGTCACCGCCGTCGGGTTCGACGAGTGGGGCGGGTTCCTGCTCAACCTGTTCCTCGCCGTGTGCTCGATCATCCTGTGCTTCCCGCTCGGAGTGCTGCTCGCGCTCGGGCGGCGATCGGGTCTGCCGCTCGTGCGCTGGATGTGCACGGTGTACATCGAGATCATCCGCGGCGCACCGCTCTACGTGCTGCTGCTGCTGGCCAACGTCGCGCTCGGGTTCTTCGTGCCGCCGAACCTGGCACCGTCGACGGCGACGAGGGCGATCGTCGTGTTCACCCTGTTCACGGCGGCGTACATGGCCGAGATCGTCCGCGGCGGCCTGCAGTCGGTGCCGCGCGGCCAGATCGAGGCGGCCAAGGCGCTCGGACTCTCCCCGGTGCGCCAGACGGCGTACGTCGTGCTCCCGCAGGCACTGCGCAACGTGATCCCGGCCCAGATCGGCCAGCTGATCTCGCTGTTCAAGGACACGACGCTGGCCGGCATCGCGATGGCGCTGTTCGAGCTGCTGAACGTGTCGGCGGCGATCACCGCCCAGGAGGCGTTCAGCGGGCAAGGATTGATCGGTGAGACGATCACGTTCGCCGCGCTGATGTTCTGGATCGTGGCGTTCACGATGAGTCGGGAGAGCCAGCGCCTCGAACGGCGGCTCGGCGTCGGCACGAGATGAGCCGGTCGAAATGAGTGGGACAGGGTGAGTGGGGCCAGATGAGTGGGGACGAGATGAGCGACGACATTGGCATGAGCGACGAGCAGACCGGCACCGTGTTCAGCGATGCGACGGCGATGTCGGGCGACGGCGCGCCGATGATCGAACTCGAACACGTCGACAAGTTCTTCGGCGACTTCCAGGCCCTGAAGGACATCAACCTCAAGGTGGCGACGACCGAGGTGGTCGTGGTGATCGGGCCGTCGGGGTCGGGCAAGTCGACGATGATCCGCTGCGTCAACCGGCTCGAGGAGCACGACGCGGGGCGCATCGTGGTCGACGGCACCGAGCTGTCGAACGACATCCGCAACATCGCCGAGATCCGCCGCGAGACCGGCATGGTGTTCCAGAGCTTCAACCTGTTCCCGCACCTCAGCGTGCTCGACAACATCACCCTCGCCCCGCGCAAGGTGCGCAAGCTGCCGAAGGCGAAGGCCGAGGAGCTCGGGATGGAGATGCTCGCCCAGGTGAAGATCCCCGAGCAGGCCCGCAAGTATCCGGGTCAGCTGTCGGGCGGCCAGCAACAGCGGGTGGCGATCGCCCGCGCGTTGGCGATGCGACCCGAAGGTGATGCTGTTCGACGAACCGACGTCGGCGCTCGACCCGGAGATGATCAACGAGGTGCTCGACACGATGAAGGACCTCGCCGTCGGCGGCATGACGATGGTCGTCGTCACCCACGAGATGGGCTTCGCCCGCGAGGTCGCCGACCGTGTCGTGTTCATGGAGGCCGGCCAGATCGTCGAGGTCGGCACGCCCGAACACTTCTTCACCAACCCCCAGGAGGAACGCACCAAGCGCTTCCTCTCCCAGATCCTCTGACCGCCCCGAAATCCCCGAAATCCCCGAAAATGCCGCGAATCGCTCGCTGAGCGAACGATTCGCGGCATTTTTCGGGTCAGAGGCGGTCGAGGAGCTGCCGGCAGAGGGGGCTCTCGCCGTTCGAGTCGGCGGTGGAGCGGAGCGGACCGGCGGTCGAGGAGCTCACCGGGGAGGAACAGCATGGCCTCGTCGCCGGCGTCGCCGCGTGTCGATGGTGATCGTCGAGGTGTTGGTGACCGGGTCGACGATCACGGTGACGTCGCGTTCTTCGTCCTCCTCGAGCGGGGTCCAGTTCGGCACCGGCTGATCGCTGATCACCGCACCGCTCCCATCGGTGACGATGACGTGCGCGATGGCCGGGTCGGACAGGTCGAGGTCGACGGCCCACCCGTCGCCGGCGGCGAGCGGGGTCGGAACCCGGTCGGCGGTCACGGTCTGGGTCACCTGACGTGCGGATCCCCGCTCGACGGCGACCCAGACACCCTGTTCGGCGGTGTAGACACCCGTGCAGCCCGCATCCGGGTCGATCTCGACCGCCGTCATGCCATCACGGGCCACCGGCGAGCCGGGTTCGATCGAGATCAGGCCGGGTGATGGGCCGGAGAAGACGGCGTCGTCGACCCGATAACGCAGCTCGGTGAACCCCGGTGACTTCTGGTCGAGCGTCCACGTGGCGAGCGAGAGATTCGCCCAGGCGCCCCACACGACCAGCACGACGCCGCCGGCGGCGATCCAACGAGCCGACGATCGCCCCACCGCCCACGTCCCGATCGCCCACGCGCCGATCGATCCGGCGACGGCGAGCGGCGGCAGCATGTCGATCAGGTACCGCTGGGCGAGGAAGCCGATGAGGAACGTCGGGAGCGCGCCGCCGAGCGGTGCACACGACGACCAACCCCCACGTGAGCGCTCGCCGGCGGACGATCCAGACAGCGCCGACGACGGCGAGGATCAACAGCAGCGTGGCCGTGAGTGTCAGCGACGACGAGGGGGTGTTGCCGAGCAACGGATACGACGCCCGGTTCGGCGCGACCGGGCCGAACCGGATGCCGGGTACGAGCCGCTCGAAGCGGATCGCGTCCGGTCGCAGGTACTGCACGACGGTGGTGGTCAGGAACCGCGGCGAGAAGAAGCTGTCGTTGTTCCCGGCGAACCAGTCGGCCCGCGACGGGTCCTGCAACGAGAGCACCTGGCGACCGCCGGGCACCGAGAAGAGCGTGCCGAACTTGGCGAAGTTCACCGCCGCGTGGGCGACCAGTGGCAGCAGTCCCCCGACGATCGCCAGGATCGCCGTACGGGTGCCGCCAGGTCGGCGATCGGTCCGGTTCCGCCAGGCGAGCACCAGTCCACACACGCCGATGGCGAACGCCATGCCGAGCCCGATCGGGGCGCGTGGTCAATGTCGCCGCCGAGCGCGGCAGCGATCGCACCGATCAGCAGGCGGATCGACGTGAACTGCGAGGCGGCCCACTCCACGATACGAGCGTGGCCGACACGATGGCCAGCGTGAACGCCCAGAGCTCGGTCTCGTTGTAGACGCTGATCCACCCGGCGGCGAAGATCGCCGGCGAGAACACCACGGCCGCCGTGAACAAGCCCACGACCCATCGCTCGTCGACCGGCTTCCCGTCCGCTCGGTTCGTCTGGGGACGGGTCCGGAACGAACCGAACGTGCGCTGGGCGGCGCGGGCGAGGCGGGCCGACCAGCGACACAGCACGACGACGGCGACGAGCATCGACAGCCGCACGAGGCGCGAGGTGAACAAGTCGCCGAACAGCTGGAACGGCATCCGCACCAACGACAGGAACGGGCCGTAGTACAGGTACGTCCCGCCGTCGATCAGGAAACCCTCCGGCCCCGGAACCGCGGGTCGACGGCGAGCCGGCCCCGGAGGAACACCCTCGCCTGCTCGTCGTAGAAGTCGGCGCTGAAACCGGCTCGGGCGAGGAGGTTCCACGGCTGCCACGACGTCGACACGAGCCAGAACAGCAACACGGCCACGACCGTGATCACGTTGACGACCGCAGCGGTCGACAAGCCGCGGCGCTGCTCGGCCGCGTCGACGTACGGCCGCCGTCACGCGACGTCACGACGGGCTCGAGCAGCGCCGGTGCCGTCTCCAGCTTCACGACGAACTGGTAGGCGAACATCGTCGGCCACACGGTGCGCAGCACGCGATCGACGAACGCGACGAACGTGCCCGCGGCGCCCTCCACCCCGAGCACGTCGAGCGGCAGCCCGGCGTACTCCTCGGCGGTGGTGACCAGGCCGGTGTTGGCCACCGCCCGCCGGAAGCTGCGCCGGGTGAAGAAGCGCACGTGGGTCCGGTCGAGGATGCCGCGCTGGTCGTAGTCGAACAGTCCGGCCGCCGTCCGTGCCCGCGGGTACCAGTGGCCGAAGTTCGGAACGCTGGCGATGATCATCCCGGTCCGTGACGTCCGGCCGGCGAGGTCGGCGAGCAGCTCGTCCGGATTGCGGACATGTTCGATCACGTCGGCGGCGATCACCACGTCGAACCCGCCGCCGACCGCGTCGGGGAGACCCTGCTCGAGGTCGGCCTCGAAGAAGCGGTCGGTCCGCTCGGTGACGCCCTCGTCGGCGATCAGGTCGACCCCCGTGACGTGATGGCCGCGGCGGCGCAGTTCGGCGGCCACCCAGCCGGGTCCGCAGCCCGACGTCGAGCACCCGCAGCGGCGCGTCGTCGGGAACGAGTTCGAGGACGATGCCGTGCGAACTGTCGGGCGACGGCTTGTACGCGTAGGGCTCGTCCTTGCGCCCGAGGTCGCCGCGGCCGAAGCCGACCTCCCCGAGGCGGTGGCGGACCGTGTCGAGGACGATGTCGCGGGCGTAGGCGATCCCGTTCACCCGCGAGATCTCGTCGCCGTAGTACGTCGGGATCGGGACCTCGACGATCCGGCGGTGCGAACCGAGCAGCTGCAGGATGATCTCGGTGTCGAAGTCGAACCCGTCGCTGTTGCCGACGAACGGCAGGTCGGCCAGCGCCGACACCCGATAGGCGCGATAACCCGAGTGCCACTCGCTCAGGCGGACCCCGGCGATCACGTTCTGGGTGCGGGTGAGGATCCGGTTGCCGACGTACTTGTACAGGGCATCCCACCGCGGCGGGCCCCGCCCGGGTCGAGCATGCGCGAGCCGAACACGGCGTCGACGCGATCGTCGGCGAACGGCGCCAGCAGGTCGGGCATCTTCTCCGGCGCGTACTGGCCGTCGCCGTGGAGGAGGACCACGATGTCCCAGCCGTGGTCGATGGCGTAGCGGTACCCGGCCTTCTGATTCCCGCCGTAGCCGAGGTTGGCCTCGTGCCGCACGATCGTGAGCGGGATGTCGGTGCCGTCGGCGATGTAGTCCTGGGCGACGTCGAACGTCGCATCGCCCGAGTGGTCGTCCATCACGAGCACTTCGACCAGTTCGCTGCGCAGCGGCGACGGGATGCGGTCGAGCACCCACCGCAGCGTCGTCTCGGCGTTGTAGGCGACGACGAGGACTCCGACCTTCGCGCCGCTCCCGGCCGCCGCGCCCGTCGAGCTCATCGGCGGTACACCCATTGCCGCAACACTACAAAGCGGAAGATCGCCGCGGCCGTCCACGTGATGGCCAGCACGACGAGTTCGGCGGTGGGGTTGCCGTCGACGGCGGCCAGTGCCAGCGAGGTGACGAGCAGCGAGATCGCGAACACGGTGAACGTCGTGACCATCCGCCATCGGCGATCCTCGTCGCTGCGCCGGTGGAACGTCCAGCGCCGGTTGGCCCAGTTGTTGCCGATCGCCGTGGCGGTGAACCCGACCACGTTCGCCCAGACGGCGCCGATCTGGTCGCGCAGCAGCAGGAAGATCACGAGGCTGATCGCGGTCGAGACGAGGCCGATGCTGGCGTAGGTGACCGTTTGGCGGCCGAAGTCGTCGGCCAAGGGCTTTCGTTCGTGCTCGCCGAGGTCGACCGAGGCGCGGCCCCGGAAGAAGCGCCACGCCATGCGCCGCACGCCGCGGAGGTCGGCCATCGCCGTCGAGCGCACGTCGACCCGGCTGTCGGGATCGTCGATCCAGTCGACGGGCACCTCGTGGACGCGCAGCCCGTTGTATTCGGCGAGCAGCAGCAGTTCGGTGTCGAAGAACCAGGCTTCGTCCTCGACGGCGGGCAGGAGCAGCTGCACGACGTCGGCACGGCCCGCCTTGAACCCGCATTGCGCGTCGCGGAACCGCACGGCGAACACCAGCCGCAGGAGCTGGTTGTAGCACCGGGAGATCAGCTCGCGCTTCGGGCCACGGGCGACGACCGAACTCGAGCTGAGACGCGACCCGATGGCGAGGTCGGAGTGTCCCGACACCAGTGGTGCCACGAGTGGGAGCAGGCCGGTGAGGCCGGTCGACAGGTCGACGTCGGTGTATGCGACCACGTCGGCATCGGAACTCGACCACGCCGCCCGGAGTGCCCGCCCACGACCCTTCTGATCGAGGTGCAGGTGGACGATCCGGTCGTCGGTCCCCGAGAGCTTGGTGGCGATCGCCGCGGTGCCGTCGGTCGATGCGTTGTCGGCGATGACGATCCGCCACCGGAACGGGAACCCCGTGATCAGGTGCTCACGTAGTCGGCAGATGCTCGACTCGAGGATCGCCTCCTCGTTGTACACGGGCACCACGATGTCGACGCGCGTGTCGTTGGCCGTGCTCACGACCCGTCCTCGACCGGAACATCCCCGATGGCGAGCGGATCGGGCACGATGCCGTTGTCGCTGATGAACACGCCGACGGCCCGATCGGTCACGTCGTTCAGCGTGAACGGGGTGCGGTCGCCGTCGTGGAAGGCGATGCGCCGGACGCCCGGGAGCTCCTCGAGCGCCTCGGCGCCGGCGCGGACGAACACGACGGGCCGGTTCGTGCTGTCCTCCTCGGTGGCGAGACGCCGCGGGCCCAGCTGGCGGCTGAGCGGCACGTCGTCGACCACGAGATCGACCCCGCTCTCCGCCAACTCCGCCATCACCGGCGCCGTGTACGGCTCGGCGAACCCGAGCCCACCGGCGTCGAACCGGACCTCCGACGGAGCGAGCGGGTCACGGGCGAAGTAGTCGGACACCTGCGACCGGATGTCGGCGATCGAGTCGTACGTGGCGCTGAAGTACACCGGTCCGGCGGCGTTGGCGTGGACCGGGATCGTGGCGACCGCGGCGACCAGACCCACCACGGCGAGCCCGGCGACCGCCCCGCGGCGCGCGTCGGCGCGCAGCACGCACAGGAGCGACAGCACCAACAGGTACGTGGCGAACGCCCCGATGATCCACAGGTAGCGGATCTTGTGCGGCGTCAGTCCGAGCACGTCGATCGGCGTGATGATCAACGTGACCATGGCGACGCCACTGCACAGCGCGAGGAGCCAGTACCCGCGCTCGATGGCGACGTGTCCGCTGCGCCGGGCCGCCACCCAACCGAGCGCCACCACCGCGACGAACAGCACCAGTGCCACGAGCGCGACGCCCGTGCCCGGCCAGATCGGGCGCCGACAGCACGCGCCCGTCGGGCGTCTCGATCCACGTCGAACTCGGCACCGACGTGTCGAAGCCCGGGCGCAGCCACCATGGGGCCTGGGCGACGACCGAGCTGAACAGTCGCACGCCGACGGACAGGCCGGTGGTGCTCTTCTCCGCTGCCGCCTCCGAGCCGCCGGTGCCGGCCGTGAGCAGGCGGCCGAGGTTGCCCTGGCCGGCGCTGAAGAACTGCTCCCACAGCGGCTGGGCCCAGAGCACGAGACCGACGATCACTGAGTTCCGCAACGGGTGCCCGCAGGTCGCGGAACCGTCCGGGACCGCCGCCGCCGACGTCGCAGGACGACCACGACGAGCGCGAACGCGAGCAGGATCGGCACGAGGAACAGATAGCCGAGGTGGGTCTGCATGCAGAACGAGCCGACGGCGACCGCCAACGGCAGCAGGACGACGTCGTCGTCGATCACCGCCCACACGGTGCACATCAGGAGCCAGAAGGGCAGCACCAGCACGTTCGGCTGCCAGGGGTCGTAGAGCAGCTCGCTCCCGAGCGTCCAGACGAGGCCGGCGGTGATGACCTGGGCGATGATCGCTGCGGTCGGCCCGCCGGTGCGCGCCGTGACGAACCCGACCGCCCAGACGACGGCGATGTTGAGGGCGGCGATGGCGAGGGCGATGCCCACCGCCCCACCGAACAGGCGCACGGGGAGTGCGACGACGTCGAACAGCAGCGGTCCGGGATGGTTGACGTCGACGCTCGAGCTGATCGAGGCCGACGACCAGGTGCCGAGCAGCGGATGGTTGCCGGTGAGCACGTCGCGTCCGCGCATCTCGATCAGGGCGTTGTCGCCGATCGCCTCGTAGCCGCGGCGGATGCCGCGGACCGCCGAGAGCAGGATCACGAAGCTGGTCGCTGCCGCGAGGACCTTCCATCCCCACCGGCGCACGCGATCGTCGATCGACACGTCCGAGGACGCCGACGTATCCGCCGGTGCCACGATCCCACTCATCTCGGTGGTCACGGCGTCGCCACCCCGGGCGGGCCGATGAACACAGCGGTCTCCTGACCGAGGAGCAGCAGGCGGGCGGCATCCTCGCGAGCTCGTTCCGAGAGCCGCGGGATCGACGCGCACCCCGAACAGGTTCGTGTCGACGATCGGCACGAGGTCGTCGAGACCGTTCGCTTCGAGATCGGCGATCAGATCCGTCGCGCAGCGCCGTGAACTGCTCGCGCTCGGCGTCGGTACGCGGGTCGAACGAGGCGACCTCGACCACGCGGTCGTCGGCCACGCCATTGGTCGACGAACCCGCCCGTGACCATCACGACCTCGGCGGTCGCCTGCCCGGCGGGGATCACGCGGTGCGAGGTGACCGGGACGTGCCACGGCTCGTACATCCCGACGTCGAAGCCGGCGCGCTCGAGTTCGTTGACGAGGCCGAAGCCCTGACTCCCGAAGAAGTAGGCGTCGTTCCACTGCACGACGTAGCGGCCGTCGCGACCGTCGGCGGCGCCGACTCCGGCGTCGAGGGCCTCGATCGTCGCCGGCAGCAGTGCGCCCACCGTCGCGCCGAGGCGCTCCTCCGGATGGTCCGTGCCCGGTGCCACGATCACCATCGACACGATCACCAACCCACCGAGCGCCAGCGACCCGACGATCGCCACCCGCCGCACGGTCAAGGTCGTGCGTCGGTGCCAGGCACCGATGCACGAGGTGGCCGCCGTCCACACGATGGCGACGATCAGGAGCGTCGTCGTGCCCCAGGCCCAGAGCGTGAGGTAGTACCAGACGATGCCGAAGATGCGGGCCATCGACACCAACGACAGCAGCAGCGTCACCCCGATCACCGTGTCGAGCGCGATCAGCGAGCGATGCCGCATCCGGACTGCGACGACGACCGAGGCGATCCAGGCGACGAGCAGCAGCACCCCCGGCCAGATGCGACCGTCGGGTTCGAAGCCGACCTGGAGGAAGCGATCGGTGCCGGTGAGCAGCCGGAGGTAGCCGTCGACGAAATCGAGGTGGCGCAGCAGGACGTTGCCGCCCATGCGCCAGCCGATCACGTCCTCGGTCGGCGACGTGAAGTGGTCGATCAGCTGGCGGAGGTTGCCCGGATCGTGACGGATCTGCTCGACCAACGGCGCCAACCAGAGCACCGCGAACAGACCGCCGGTCCAGGCCAGGGGCCGCACGAACGCCCGGCGATCGTCGCTGCGCCAGCAGCGGACGAGCACGACGGCGACGGCGAACAGACCAAGGCCGCCGGCCATCAGCAGGTACGGGATGTGGGTCTGGGCGGCGAACGACGCGGCCACGACGAGCGGGACGAGCATCATGTGGTCGCCGCACACCACCGACCAGGCGGCGAGCAGCACGACGATCCAGGCGATCAGCGGCAGGTACGGGTTCCACGGCTGGATCAGCACCACCAGCCCGTAGCCGCGGCAGCAGCACCGCGATCACCGCCGCCACGACCAGCACGCCGGCCAGTTGGGCCCGGCGGTGACCGATCCACAGCGCCACGCGCGATCCAGGCCATCTGGATCATCACCGTCGCGGCCTCCATCGCCCACGCCGAGCTGCCGAACAGCCGGTAGCCGGGCGCGACGAGCCAGAAGCTGATCGGGCCGGGGTGGCTGCCCTGTTCCGGGAACGTCCCGATCCGGCCCGGGCAGCCCGATCAGCGGCGTGTGCCGCCCGCCGACGTCGCGCACCCGGAACTCGGTCATCGCCAGGTCGAGCACCGGGAACCACCGCCGGCCGGAGAGGGTGGCGACGGCGACGATCAGCGGCAGCGCGACGGCGATCGTGACGACCACGATCGTGATCCAGGGCGACGTGCGCCAGGCGGACGCCGTCGACCCGGTGCGGCACCGTCGGTCGGCCAGTCTCGCCGGTGCGGTCGCGCCGGCGCAGTGTCGGCCGATGCGCTGTCGGTCATCACCGGCGGAAGCGACCGCTCAACCGGCGCCACCGGTCGAGGAGGCCCCACGCGGTCACGAGCATCATCGACTCGACGATGATGCGGCCCGACATCTTCGACTTGCCCCGGGTCCGGTCGCGGAAGATGATCGGCGTCTCGACCACCGTCGCGCCGTCACGGGTGAGCCGGCGGACGAGTTCGGTGAGGAACGCGTATCCCTCGGCCGACGTCGAGGTGGGATCGATGGCGGCCAGCGAGGTCGCCCGGTAGGCCCGGTAGCCGCTCGTGCAGTCGCGGGCACCGACACCGAGGATCGCCCGGGTGTAGGTGTTGCCCCACTTCGACAGCAGCTGGCGGTGGACCGGCCAGTCGGTGGTTCCGCCGCCGGTGATGTAGCGCGAGCCGATCACCACGTCGGCACCGTCGGCGACCAGCCGGATGAACTCGCTCAGCTGCTCGGGGTCGTGCGAGAAGTCGGCATCCATCGAGATGACCACGTCGTACGGATCCGTCGAGCACCTGGGCGAACCCGTCCCGGTAGGCACTGCCGAGACCGTGCTTGGCGGCACGGTGCAGCACGTCGATCCGGTCGAGTTCGGCGCCGATCGTCTCCGCGATCCGGCCCGTGCCGTCGGGGCTGTTGTCGTCGACGACGAGCACGTCGGTGGTCGGTGCCGCCTTGCGGACGGCGCGCAGGAAGGGTTCGATGTTCTCCCCTTCGTTGTACGTCGGCAGGACGATCACGCTGCGCATATCGGTGCGACACCCTACTGGCGGTTGCCATCGGACCGTCATGTCAGCCGACCGGTCACGTCGCCGCGGTGCAGGACCTCGATGATCCCGAGCGCCGAGGCGTCCCAGGTGAGCGTGCGGGCCCGTTCGAGCGCCGCCTGGCCGAGGCGCAGGCGCGAGTGCGTCGTCGAGCAGGACACGGGCCAGTTCGCGTCGCCGAGCTCGGTCGGGCGCGCGCGAGGATGCCGGTGACGCCGTCGACGACGCTGCTGCGGTGGCCGCGGATGTCGGTGGCCACGGCCGGCGTTCCGCAGCCGGCACCCTCCGTGAGACTCAGGCCCCAGCCCTCGGCGAGCGAGCCGCTGGCCACGATCCAGGCGCGCCGGTAGAGATCGACGAGGTCGGCGTGGTCGACCCGTCCGGCGAAGCGGACCCAGTCGCCGGCGTCGCGCCGCGTCGACCAGGTCGACGCAGCGCGTCGCGTTCGGGCCCCTCCCCGACGATCGTCAGCGTGAGCCCGGGCACGCGTGCGGCGGGCGGTGACGGCCGAGTCGATCAGCAGCTCGAAGCGCTTCACGGGTGCGAGGCGCCCGACCGCGACGATCGACGGGTTCGCCGTCTTGCTGCCCGCCCGGGCTGAACATCGGGTCGGTGCCGTTGGGGATCGCCGTGACCCGATCGGGGTGGAAGCCGAGTTCGAGCAGCTCGTCCCGGGTGGCGTCGGACGGGGTCACCGTCAGGCCGCGGCGGTAGAACGGCGGCGCCAGCCGGGCCTCGAGCGCCCGCCCGAACGAGGCCAGTGGGCCCGGGCAGGATCTGGTCCCACATCGGGCCGTGGACGTGGTGGAGGAACGTGATCCCCGGCGTGCGGCGCCACACCGGCGAGAACCACGGGACGCCGTTCCAGATCTCGACGATGGCGTCGTAGCGACCCATCGTCCGCGTCGATCTCGCCGGCGATCGGCCCGCGGGAACACGGTGTAGCGGCTCCCGCGGCGGACCACGTCGTAGCCGTTGCGTCGTGCGGTGGCCGGTTGGCCGATCGCCGCCGACGTGCGGTGCGTGATCTCCAGCCCGGCGGCGGCCCAGCGGCGCATGAACTCGTCGGCGTGCACCTCGGACCCGCCGGCGTCGGGATCGTCGAGGTCGCGCCAGGCGAGCACGTGGACCCGCCGGACGCCCGAGCCGACGAGGTCGTCGACGTACCACTGCAGGTCCGCGTCCCGACATCGCCACGACGATAGGCCGTGTGGCCGGGATCGGCGGCGTCGAGCTGGATACCATCTCGGGGCTTGACCGACCTGCTCGAACAATCCGACGTCGACGTCGACCGTCGTTCCCGATGGGCCGTTCGTGCTCGGTGGCCGGTTGCGGTGGTCGTGGCGCGGCGGGCTCGCCGTCGCTCGCCGTGCTGGCGGTCGTGGCCCTGCCCGTGAAGGGCCTGTTCCAGACGACCGGGTCGTCGATGGAAGAGGGCTTCATGCTCGTCTTCCCCCGCCTGGTGCAGCAGGGCAAGATCCCCAACGTCGACTTCCTGCACCTGTACGGGCCCGGCTCGCTCGACCTGCTCGCCCTCTGGTACTGGGTCTTCGGGTACACGCTCGAGGCCGAACGGACCTTCGGCCTGCTCCAGCACCTCGGGATCATCTTCGGCGATGTACGCGCTGACGCGGGCCTGGGGTCGTGTCGCGGCGGTCGGCGCGGCGTGGATCACGGCCGTGCTGATCATGACCCCGATCGGCCTGTCGGCGCTGGCCTGGCACGGTGCGCTCGCGCTCGCCCTGTGGTCGATCGTGTTCGCCGTGCGAGCCGTCTGCACCGGACGGACGTCGAACTGGGTGATCGCCGGGCTGCTCGCCGGCATCGCCCTGACGTTCCGGCCCGACATCGTGCTGGCGATCGGCGCTCGCGCTCCTCTTCGCCGTCTGGGTCCATCGGCGGCGGCGCTGGAAGCCGCTGCTGATCGGAGCGGCCGTCGGGCTGATCCCGATGTGGGTCCATCTCGTCGATCGCCGGGCCGTGGAACGTGTTCGAGGGGATCTTCCTCGACCCGGTGTTCCGCCTCCGCGCCGGCCGCGAACTCCCCCGACCACCGTCGTGGAACATGATCGACGGCGCACTGCAGGCGGTCGCCGAAGGCCTGCCGCCGTGGTGGCGCTTCCCGGCGCTCGAACGCGTCCAAGCAGCTGTTCCTCTGGTTCTTCGCCGTCGTGATCATCGCCATCGCGGTGCCGCTCGTCGCCTGGTGGCAGCGCCGCCGGGGCAACTCGACCCCGCGCACGTTCGTCCTCCTGTCGGCCGGGCTCCTCGGCCTCGGCATCCTGCCCCAGGCGCTCCAACGACCCGACTCGACGCACCTGGCCTGGGTGGCCGTCGTCTCGTGGCCGCTGCTCGCCGTGGCGATCACCGAGATCACGATGCGCCACTGGCCGGGCCGGGTACGGGTCGCCCAGGTCGCCGGCGTCGTGGCCGTGAGCGTGCTGATGTTCGTGGTCGCCCCGTTCTTCACCTACCGCAACTACCTGCTGCACACCCGGGTCTCGTTCGGCGACGTGCCGCTGCCGTTCCTAGGTCGAACGTGACGGTCGCCGGTTCTGGTTCGCACTCGACCGTCGCCGCGGCGCTCAACGATCTGATCGTCGACCTCGACGAGCTGAGCGAGCCGGGCGACCGCATCGTCGTCGGCCCGGCCGATCTGAGCCGCACGATCTACAGCGACGTCGCCCTCTACTACCTGTTCCCCGAACTGGTGCCGGCGCACCTACTTCATCGAGATGGATCCGGGCCTGGCCGACACCGCGGGCTCGGGGCTGGCCGAGGACATCGAGTCGGCCGACTGCCTCGTGCTGACCAACTTCTGGACGGGCTGGATCGAACCGAACACGTCGGCGGTCCACCGTTCCGAGGAGGCGAACCAGGCGGTCGCCGACAACTTCTGCCTCGTGGAACAGTACGACGAGAACCTCGTCCTGCTGTACCAGCGGTGCGAGGGCGGCGGTGGCGTGAGCCCGGCCGACGTCCCCGGCAAGTACCCGCTGTACGTCGATCCCGAAGACCTGCCCCGCTGACTGACCGATCAAGCGGGGTCAGGTCATCAACGGTCAGGCGCCGACGGCGGTGTTCACCAGCGTCGGGCCGAGCATCAGCTCGGCGATGAGTGCTGCCGACTCCTCGGTGAGGTGCGTGCCGTCAGGGCGCCACGACGCGTCGGTGGCGTGGCCGCCCTCGACCATCCAACGGTCGAGCTCGACCGCCGAAGTCGCCGGGGCGAATTCCTCCACGACGCGGCGGATGACCTCGTGCTGGGCCTCGAACGTCGCAGGGTCGTTCAGTTCCACCGCGGTGCTGGAACTGACCGGCACGGGAGGCACGATCCAGACGACCGACGGCACACCCTGCTCGACGATCGACGCGGTGGCATCGCGGTACGCCTGGTGCAAGCGCGTCTGGAACCGCTCGTCCTCCGTGGAGAGCTCACCCTCGGCGTCATCCCAGACGCGGTCGAGGACATCGTCGATCGTGGTCATCAGCACGACCACGTCGGGCTGCAGGCGATCGATCTGGGCCGGTAGGTCCTCGTCGAGCACCTCGATCGAGCGCTGCGCGAACTGTGTGCCGTCCCACGCCGTGACCGTGCCGGCGGTGAGGAGACCGAAACCCTGGCTCCAGAGCAGGTCGACCTGCGCCAGGTCCGGATGCTCGACGGCCCAACGTGCCAGACCGTGCCCGACGTAGAACGCCGTCGAGTCGCCGACGACCAGGATCCGGACCGGACGGTTCGGCGTCAGCGGGAGCGGAACGGACGCGGGCGGGACCAGCGGCCCACTCGTCGGCGGGACGGTCGTCGGTCGTGCAAGGTCGTGGCCGGGCCCGTGGTCTCACTGGCGACGGCCGGGCCGCCCTGGCCGGGCGATCGGCCCGCGACGGCGATCGGGGTCGGGACCGCGGGAAGGGTCGTCGAGGTGGGCGGGCGGCGAGTTCGTGACCGGTTCGAGTTCGGTGACCGGTTCGAGTTCGGTGAATGGCGCGACGGGCTGGATGGCGGCCGAATCGAGCAGACCCTCGTCGGCCACGAGAAATCCACCCGACGACGGCGGTGCCACCAACACGGCCACGAGCGTCGCGATGCTCGCCGCGATCGCGGCCCCACCGACGCGGCCGGGGCTCCACGACCGCAGCCGGATCGGGTGTTCGACGAGTCGGTACGACACCGCCGCCAACCCCAGGGTGATCGCCACGGCGACGACGAACGACGGCGAGTTCGACAACGACCAACCGCGAGTCGACAACAGGACGAACACCGGCCAGTGGAAGAGGTAGGCGCCGTAGCTCACCAGTCCGAGCAGCACGAGCGGGCGCCACGACAGCACGCGACGCACCGGGCCGGGTGCCTGCAGGCCGACGATCAGACCGGCGGAGGCGAGCGCGAAGAGGCCGAGCCAACCGTCGAACGCGGGGCCGCCGTCGGAGGGCAGGACCACGGCCGACGCCACGATGACCGCCAGCGAGCCGACCGCGAGCGCCGTCCCCACACGTGCCGACGGCGCACGGCGGGACGCCCATGGCGAACGCAGCACGCAGGCCAGCGTGGCCCCCACGAGGATCTCCCCGAAGCGGGCCGGCGTCGCCCAGTACGCGGCATCCGGGCCGAACAGCCGACCGATGACGGGCGCGGCGATGACGAACACGGCGGTGAGCGCGGCGACCGGCCAGAGCACCGAAACGTTCCGACGGCGAGCGTGACGGGCGAGCAGCAACAGGACCACGGGCCACAGCAGGTAGAACTGCTCCTCGATCGCCAGCGACCAGTAGTGCTTGACGGGCGACAGCTGCTCGGCCGAGGCGGTGAAGAGGTCGGCGTAGCTCGTTCCGCGCGACAGCTCGGTCCAGTTGAAGAACTGCAACGTCGCCGCGGTCAGGTCGCCGCGCAGGTGTTGCACCTCGCGGAACGCACCGGCGAACCGCAGCAGCACGATGCCGACGAGGCACAGCAAACCGGCCGGGAGCAGCCGCTTCCAGCGCCGCGAGTAGAACGTGCCGAGCCGGATCCCGTTCGACGCGTCGAACTCGGTGAGCAGCAGGTTGGTGATCAGGTACCCGGACAGGGTGAAGAACACCGAGACGCCCATGTACCCGGCCGGCATCCACGAGTAGCCGGCGTGGAAGAACAGCACCAGCACGAGCGCCAAGGCGCGCACGCCGTCGAGCGCCGGCTGCCGTTCGACCGTCATGGGCGCCCTCTCACCAACTCATCGGCACAGCACTAGCGATCGAGTCTGCGCCAGATCGGGGCCGGCGCGAAGCGGAGGATGCCGAACACCGCCTGCAGGATCGACGGCGCCCACACGACCGAGCTCCCCTTGCGCAGGCCCTTGGCCACGGCGGCGGCGACCACGTCGACGTCGGCGGCGAACGGGGCCTCGGCGACACCGGTGGTCATCTTCGAGCGGATGAAGCCCGGGCCGCACCACGAGCACCTTGGCGCCCGATCCGTGCAGCGCGTGGCCGAGGCCGGTCGCGAACGCGTCCTGGGCGGCCTTGGTCGAGCCGTAGACGAAGTTCGAGGCGCGGGTGCGGACGCCCGCCACGCTCGACAGCACGACGAGCGTCCCGTGGCCCTGCGTGCGGAGTTGGCGCGGCGACGGCCAGACCCGAGCTGACCGCGCCGACGTAGTTGACCTCGGCGAGCGCCGCGGCGGCCACCGGGTCGTCGTTCACCGAGTCGTCACCGAGTTGTCCGAACGCCTGGATCACCACGTCGAGGTCGCCGTGCTCGTCGGCGATCGATCGCACGAGCGCGTCGTGGCCGGCGTGATCGAGGGCGTCGAACTCGACGGAGACGACCGAGACGGCATCATCGAGCGGCGTCGTCAGCTCGATCGGCGTGTGACGGCCGGCGAGGATCACGGTCCGTAGCGCGGGCGAAGCGAGTTCGTGCACGATCGCCTGGGCGATGTCGCTGCCGCCCCCGAGCACGAGGATGGTCTGGGGCTGTTGGATGGCGTTGTTCACGTTGGTCCTGTCGTGTCGGTTCGCGTACAGATCTTCGCGGTCAGAGCTTCGCGGTCATAAGAGGTCGAGTCGGCGCGCCTGGTCGCTCGCCCAACGGCCGTCGGGATCGACGCGCGCGCGAACCGCCTTCCACTCGTCGAGTCGTGGATAACCGGCGCGGATGATCGACGGGCCGGCCGTGGCGTCCTTGGCGAGATAGTGCCGCCCACCGGCGTCGAGCACGAGCCGGTCGAGTTCGTCGAGGAGGCCGGCCAGCCGCCCGGGCGCCGCCGGGAAGTCGACGGTGAGCGTCCAGCCCGGCTGGGGGAAACTGAGCATGCCGCCGCTCTCGGCGCCGAAGCGCTTGAGCACGTTGACGAATCCGGCATCGCCGCCGGCGGCCACCTTGGCCACGATGGTGCGCAGCGTCTCGACCGCCTCGAACGGCACGACGAACTGGTACTGCAGGAAGCCGTGCCGGCCGTACAGCCGGTTCCACCGCCCGACCATGTCGAGCGGGTGGAAGAAGCCGGTGAGCGTCTCGGTGCCGCGATGCATCTTCGGGGTCTTGCGGTACCAGACCTCGTTGAACGCCGCGGACCGCGTGCCGGTTGAGCACGTTCGGCACGCCGGGTGGCACGTCGGGGAACACGGGCGGATCGAAGCCGAGCGGGTCGGCCGCCGAACGCGGGTGGTGCTCGCGCAGGTCGGTGAGCGTGGCGTGGTTGCCCCGCGCCGAGCACCGCCCGGCCGAGCTGCTGACCCGGTGGCGATCAGGTCGATCCACGCGACCGAGTAGCGGTAGAGGTGATCGCTCGGCGACCATCCGTTCGAGCAGCGAGTCGAAGTTCGGCACCCGCTCGTTGACGACCAGGATGTGCTGGGTCTCGATCGGGATCAGGTCGAACGTGGCCCGCAGGATGAGCCCGGTGAGGCCCATCCCGCCGATCGTCGCCCACCACAGATCGGGATCGGACGCCGGCGTGATCGTCCGCATGCTCCCGTCGGCCAGCAGCATCTCGATCTCGCTGACGTGGGCGCCGAACGTGCCGTCGACGTGATGGCCCTTGCCGTGGACGTCGCTGGCGATCGCGCCGCCGACGGTGACGAAGCGCGTGCCGGGCGACACGGGCACGAACCAACCCTGCGGGATGATCACCCGCAGCAGCTCGTCGAGGCTGACGCCGGCGTCGACCGTGACCGTGCCCGTGTCGGCGTGGAGCCGGATCGGATCGTCGCCCGGCTGGAGGCGGATCACCGTGCCGCCGCCGTTCTGCGCCGGGTCGCCGTACGAACGCCCGAGGCCGCGAGCGATGGCGCCGCGGGGACCGATCTGTGACAGCAGCGCCCCGGCGTCGTCCAGCTCGTCGGGGCGGACGTCGATCACCGTCGCCACGCTGGGCGCGGTGCCGCCCCAACCGGCGAGTGCGGTGCGTTCGGACTTCACAGGGCTCCCGAGGCTACAGATCGTGTCGACGAATCGTACGGCCACCGAATCAGTACGGCCACTCGGGCACGGGCCGGCCGAGACGACCGAGCACCTTGCCGAGCGCCGAGCGTCAGGAGCACCTTCAACGCCACGTTGCGGGCGAACCACGGCAGCTGGGCGAGCTGGCGCGCGGCGTTGCGGGCGCGCCCGGTGCCCGACGCGGCGCAGGTCGGCCCGGTAGATCGTCATCGATCGCGATCGCCCGACGTACCGGAACGTCGAGCCGAACACCAGCGCCCGCACGATGGCCAGCGTGACGCCGATCGACGAGAACGAGTCGTGGATGAGCATCGTGCCGCCGTCGGTCACCCGGATCCCGTAGTTGCGGATGTCGGCGAGCGCCGGTGCGTACCGGTGGGCGCCGTCGATGTACAGCACGTCGATCGGGTCGCACGATCGACGTCAGGGCGTCGTCGGAGAACATCCGCAGGTGCTGCACCCGATCGGCGACGCCGGCCGCGTTCCAGGTTGGCGAGGAACACCTGGTGGTCGTCGGCGGCCTCGGCGGCGTACCCGTCGATCTCCTGCGGGCCCCGGTCGTTGCCGGCGTGGGGGTCGATGGCGATCACCTCGACGTCGGGCGCGGCCGCCGACGCCAGCACGATCGTCGACCGGCCACGGAAGCTGCCGATCTCGACGATCGATCCGCCCGGTGGGACAGCGGGTGGCCGAGTCGTACAGCGTCGCCGCCTGGCCGGGGCTCATCCAGCCCTCGACGTCGGCGACGAGCGTCATCACCGCCGGCAGATCGGGACGGTCGCCCGAGGGTCGGTTGTCGCCGGAGACGGTTCATGAGACATAGACGGCAGCTCCATAGACGACGAGCCAGCACAGCCCGGCGAGCTGCAGCACCCGGTCGGAGGAGAAGACCTCCTCGGGTGCTGCGCCGTCACCGGTTTCGAGCACCAGCAGATAGCGGAACAGGGCGATCAACATCGGCACGATCGACAACTCGTACAGCGGCAGGTCCGAGGTCGACAGCAGCGGCGGTCTCGAACGCCCAGACGCAGTAGCTGAGCAGGGCGCCGCCGAGGCTGACCGCGAGCAGGATGCGCAGGTAGCCGATGTCGTACACCTCGAGCGTCGCCGCGGGTGCCGGCGCCCTCGCCGAGCTCGATCAGCTCGGCGTAGCGCTTGCCGATGACGATGAACAGCGAGCCGAACGTGATGCACAGGACGAACCATCGCGACATCGGCACGTCGACGGCCACGGCACCCGCGGCGGCCCGCAGCACGAAGCCCGGAGGCGATCGTGACGATGTCGATCACGGCGACGTGCTTCAACCAGACGGTGTAGAGCAGCGTGGTCACGATGTAGAGGGCGACGACGGCGACGGTCTGCCACCGTCCGGTGAGCGCGCTCAAGCCGAGACCGATCAGTGGCAGCACGACGCCCGCGACCCGGGCCGCGGTGATGCGTCAGTTCGCCGGACGCGATCGGCCGGAAGCGCTTGGTCGGGTGGACCCGGTCGGCGTCGACGTCGAGCAGGTCGTTCCAGAAGTAGATGCCGCTCGCGGCGAAGCAGAACGCCACGAACGTGACGATCGTGAGGACCAGCTCGTGGCGCTGATCGAGGACGCCGGCCGCGCCGGGCGCGGCGAACACGAGGATGTTCTTCAGCCACTGCTTGGGCCTGCGCTTCGCGCAGCAGGGCCGTGAACATGGCCGACGACGGTACCGGCTGGGGTGCGTCGATCCGGTGATCTGTCGCGCAGCGTCACGGCTTGCCGACCCAGTGGGGCTCGTCGGCGTCGGCGAGCAGCTCGCGGTCGCCGGGCGAGTCGCCGTAGGCGACGACCTCGACGGCGGATCGTCCACCGTGCGCGCGTGTCGAGCCACTCGTGCAGGCGGCGCACCTTCTCCGGGCCCCGGCAGTTCGCGCCGTCGAGTTCGCCCGTCAGCCGGCCGTCCGCTCCGACGGCGAGGCGCGTCGCCAGCACCTGATGCACCCCGAGCAGCGCGGCGAGCGGCTCGACGTAGATCGCGAACGACGCCGACACGATCACGACCTGATCATCGGCGGCCAGGTGGGCCTGCAGGGTGGCCAGCGTGTCGGTGCGCAACCAGCCGCCGTGGACGAGCGCCGCGAACTCGACGGCGCGCCGGCTCCAGAACTCCGAGCGGGCGGCCGGCGAACGCGGCCCGTGTGGCGAGCGCCTTGAAGGCGTCCCGGTCGCGGCCGACGAGCGCCTTCGACACGTCGATCGGATGGGCGGCGACGCCGGCGACGAGCCGGGGCGTGCCGGCCACCCGCCGCAGGAACGGCACCACGCAGTCACGGTCGGTGAGCGTTCCGTCGAGATCGAACGCGGCGATCCGCGTCACGTGTGACGGGCCGGGATCGAGTCGAGCGCGTCCCAGAATCCGGGCCAGCTCTTCGAGACGACGGCAGGGTCGCGACACTGCGATGCCGTCGACCACGAGCCCGAGCAGCCCGAACGCCATCGCCAACCGGTGGTCGTGGTGCGTGTCGAGTGTGGCGCCGTTGAGCAGGTCGGTCGGGCGGATGAGCAGCCCGTCGTCCTCGACGATCACCGATGCGCCGGTCTTGGCGAGTTCGGTCGGCGAGATCGCCCGAGCCGGTCGCTCTCCTTGCGCCGGATGAAACCGACCCCGGTGATCCGGGTCGGGGTGACCGCCTGCGTCGCGACCACGGCGAGGGTGGGGACCAGATCGGACATGTCGGACATGTCGATGTCGATCCCGCGCAGCGGTGTGTCGCGGCGCCGCATCACCACCGTGTCGGTGCCGGTCGACGTGACGCACCCCATCGAGGCGAGCACCTCGGCGAACCGGGCGTCACCCTGCACCGACGCCGCCCCGAGACCGCGCACGCACACGGCGCCGCCGACCATCGCCGCGGCGGCGAGCGGATAACTCGCCGACGAGGCGTCCGGTTCGACCCGGAACTCGGTCGGCTCGTACACGCCCGGCTGGACCGCGACCCGCCGGCCGCTGATCTCCACGTCGCGCCATGCCGAACTCGCGCATCACCGCCTTGGTGATCTGGAGGTAGCTCGCCGACACGGGCGGCGTCGACAACCACAGATGCAGCCCGCCGGGAACGTGCGGGCGCGATCAGCATCAAGGCCGTGACGTACTGGCTCGACACGTCGCCCGGCATCATCACCGCGTCGGCGCCGCGCAGCGGGCCCGACACCGTGACCGGGAGATGTCCCCACTCGCTCCCCCGGCTCGACCGTGGCGCCGAGGGCGACGAGCGCATCGTGCAGGTGCTCCATCGGCCGGCTGCGCAGCGGCGGATCGCCGTCGATCGTGAACGGTCCGCCGTTCGAGCGCCGCCAGCGCGGTGACGAAGCGCGACGTGGTGCCGGCGAGCTTGGCGTGCAACGTGATCGGCCGGCGCGGGAACACGCCGCCCGTGCCGACGACGTCGGCGCACGTCCCCTCGTCGGTCTCGCGGATCCCGATCCCGCACCCCAGGGTGGTGAGGCAGGCGATCAGCGCCGACGTGTCGTCGCCGGGCGCGACGCCCACGATCTCGCTCGTGCCGTCGACGAGCGCGGCACAGATCAGGGCGCGGTTCGTGATGCTCTTCGACGGTGGAACCGCGACGTCGGCCACCACCGGCCCGTCGGCGCGACGGATCGGGCGCACGTCGCGTGCTGAGCGTGGTCACGACAGCGAATGCACGGCCGGGCGGAACCCGCGGGCGATCAGGCCGCCGCGGAACATGTCGACCATCGACTGGTCGATCATGACCACCGCGACGCCGCGGTTGCTCTCGACGACGTGGACCACCTCGAAGCTGGCGATGTTGACGCCGAGCTCGGCGGCCAGCGTGAACACCTCGGCGGCCGCGCCGGTGCGGTCGGGAATCGGGATCCGGACCTCGGCCATGTCCTCGGGGTGGACCACCCGGGTGGGCAGGTTGGTGCGGGCCTGACGGGCCGCGGTGCAGCCGATCGAGCAGCGCCTCGCGGTCGTCGTTGTCGATGATGCCGCGCACCGTCGGCCAGGCCCTCGATCAGCTCGTCGAGCGCGTCGAGGATGGCGGGACGGTTCTCGGCGCAGATGTCGAGCCAGATCCCGGGCTGCCCGCTCGCCACACGGGTCATGTCGCGGAAACCACCGGCGGCGAGGCGGAGCAGCGCGGCGTGCTCCTCGGCGCGCGTGCTGGCGAGACCCATCAGGGTCGCCGCGGTGAGATGCGGCACGTGGCTGACGACGGCGACCAGATGGTCGTGACGTTCGGGGTCGATCGCCACGACGTCGGCGCCGAGCGAGCTGACGACGCCCGTCACGGTGGCGAACGTCGAGTCGTCGATGTCGGCGCCGGCGTCAGGACCCAGACGGCGCCGACGAACATGTCGGCCTGGGCGCCGTCGAGCCCGTCGAGTTCGCTGCCGGCCATCGGGTGGCCACCGAGGAAGCGGGGATCGTCGATCGACCGGCACACCGAACCCTTGACGCTGCCGACGTCGGTCACCACGCCTGCCGTCTCGGCGAGCGCCCGCTTGACCTGGTCGGCGATCGCCAGGACCGGCACGGCGACGAACGTGATCACCGCGTCGGGATCGAGGTCGACGGCATCGATGACGCCGTGCTCGCGGCGCCGCGGCGATCCGGGCCGGATCGACGTCGTCACCGCTCACGTGCCAGCCCTGGGCCCGCAGGCCGAGCGCGATCGACCCGCCGATCAGGCCGAGCCCGATCACGTTGGCACGCTTGTCGATCACGTCGGGGAATCGTACTGGGGCGGATCTCCGGCCACGGCCTCGATCAGACTGCGCCGCTCGGCGGCATGCAGCTCGCGCCAGGCGCCGGGGGCGAGCGTCCGGTCGCTCAGCGGGCCGATGCGCGTGCGGACCAACCGGGTCACCGTCGTGGCCGACCGCTTCGAACATGCGCCGCACCTGACGGTTCTTGCCCTCGTGGATCGTGATCCGCACGAGGCCCGGCTCGGGGTGCGACACCTTGGCCGGAGCGGTGATGCCGTCGTCGAGGTCGACCCCGTCACGCAGTTGGCGCAGCGCTCCGGGTGACACGCGCGCCGGCGTCACCTCGGCGAGGTACTCCTTGTCGACCCCGTGGCGACGGGTGGGCGATGCGGTTGGCCAGATCACCGTCGTTGGTCAACAGCAGCAGGCCCTCGGTGTCGGCGTCGAGCCGCCCGACCGAGAACACCCGCGGTTCGGCGGGACGAGTTCGATCACCGTCGGGCGGCCGTGGGTGTCCTTGCTCGTGGTCACGACGCCGCGCGGCTTGTTCACCAGGTAGTACACGAGGCCGGGCTTGACGCCGATGGGCACACCGTCGACCTCGACCCGGTCGTGGTCGACCTCGACGCGACGGCCGAGCATGGCCACCTCACCGTTGACGGTGACCCGGCCGGCGGCGATCAGGTCCTCGCACACCCGCCGGCTCCCCCACCCGGTGGCGGCGAGCACCTTCTGCAGCCGCTCGCCCTGCGGGAGCTGCGGCGCTCTGCTCGGCCCACTGCTCCCAGAGCGGTGGCTCGGGCTCAGGATCCGGTGCCACGGTCGGGCACCGTCGACGCCGGGATCCGGGCCGTCGGGACGGGGCGCGCCGACCTCGATGACCGGCGTGACCCGCAACCCGTCCTCGAGCGCCTCGACGACGTCGGCGCCCGGGATGAACTCGGCGATCGGTGGGAGGTCGTCGACCGAGTCGAGACCGAGCCGCTCGAGGAACGTCGCCGTGGTGCCGTACAGGATGGCCTGGCCCGGGCCCGGTGTCGCGGCCGACCTCGTCGATGTAGCCGCGTGCCTGCAGCGTGCGCATCACGCCGTCGGGGTCGACGCCGCGGATGGCCGCCACCTGGGCGCGTGAGATCGGCTGCTTGTAGGCGACGATGGCGAGCGTCTCGAGCGCGGCGCCGGACAGCCGGGCGCGCTGGTCGTGCAGGAGGAACCGCTCGACGTACGGGGTGAGGTCGGCGGCGGTCTGGTACCGGTAGCCGCCGGCCACGCGGACCAGCTCGAAGCCGCGGGCCTCGCTGCCGGTAGTCGGCCGGCCAGCTCGTCGCACCAACGCTCGATCGAGACCGTCGGCTGCTCGATCAGCTGGGCCAGCAGTTCGGGCGGCACCGGATCGTGCGCCACGAGCACGATCGACTCGATCGCCCGTTTGAACTCGTGCTGCTCGGGCTCGCCGTCTCGTCGTCAGTCATGCGTTCATCCGTCGTAGGCATCGACGAGGATCGACTCGCTGTCGACGTCGGCGCCGGCACACCACTCGATCTCGATGTCCCCGAAC
Source organism: Ilumatobacteraceae bacterium (assembly GCA_963801795.1). Classification (GTDB taxonomy): domain Bacteria; phylum Actinomycetota; class Acidimicrobiia; order Acidimicrobiales; family Ilumatobacteraceae; genus Sva-07. The sequence continues at coordinate 482,147 of CAWDFZ010000005.1, read as the reverse complement.
CGCTCGGGCTGATCGATCTCGACCACACCCTGCTTGAACAGTTCGAGCACGGCGAGGAAGCGGATGATCACCTCGATGCGGTCGACGAGATCACCGGTGAGCCGCCGGAACGAGATCGTGCCCACCCGCGGCAGCTCGTCGATCAGCTCGGCGACGGCGTCGGCGACGGTGGTCGTGATCGGGGCGACGTGGAACAGGTCGACCGTCGGCACCGGGCGCGGCGTGAGCGCGGCGATCGCCGCGTTGCGCAGCCGTGTCGAGGCTCGTGCCCTCCAGCATGTCGGGCATCACGTCGGCGAACCGTTCGTCGGGGCCGACGAGCCGCGGGAAGCTGCAGTCGGCATCCTCGGCGAGCCGGGCGAACACCGTGGCGACGTCCTTGAACGTCTTGGCCTCGAGGAGCCGGGCGAGCAGCAGGTCGCGCTCCTCCCAGAGGGCGAACTCGTCGTCGAGATCGACGTCGACCATGTTCGGCAGCAGCCGGCGGGCCTTCAGCTCGACGAGCGTCGCCGCGATCAGCAGGAAGCTCGTCGCCACGTCGAGGTCGAGATCGCGCATCTTGTCGATCTCGGTCAGGTAGGCGTCGACGATCGTCGACAGGCTGACCTCGTAGATGTCGACCTGCTCGCGCAGGATCAGTTGGAGCAGCATGTCGAACGGACCCGTGTAGACGGGGGTGTCGACGTCGATGGACATCGGTCCAACCTACCGACCACCGCCCGCCAATCGGGGCAATCCGACGCGTGATCGTGTGCGACCATTTCGGGATTCGTGTCACCCGCGACGGGCCGCGGTGGCGTCTGATGGGTGTGGTGACGATGGCAGAACCGATGAGGACGGTCGGGCTCGACGAGGCGACGTACCGTCAGCACGCCTCCCGCCTGATGGCACTGGCCTCGGCCGTCGCCGGCCCGTCCGCTGCGGAGGAGGTCGTCGCGGCGGCCACCGTACGGGCGATGACGTCCCACGCGTGGACGTCGGTCCGCGATCCGGGGGCCTACCTCACCCGGGCCGTCGTCAACGAGGCCCGTTCCCGGGGACGCTCGGAGCGGCGACGCCTCACCCGGGAGGCGAAAAGCCCGCCCTCAGGGATCGTTGCGGCACCCCACGACCCCGATCTCGAGGTGAGAACGGCCCTGCTGGGGCTTCCCCTGCGCCAGCGCGCGGTCGTGTTCCTCACGTACTGGAGCGATCTCCCGGCGGCGGCGGTGGCCGACGAGCTGGGGATCTCGGAGGGGTCGGTCCACAAGCACCTGGCCCGGGCGCGGGCGACGCTGCGCGACCGGCTCTCGATGGAGGATCCGTCATGACCGAACCGTTGTTCGACGATCGCGTCCGCGCCGGGCTGCGCGCGCTGGCCGAGGAGGCCGGCGATCCACCCGCGTTCGCCGCGCTCGCCACTCGCACCGACCGGGAGCGGTCGTCACCGTCATCGTGGTACCTCACCGCGGCGGCGGCCGCGGCCGTCGTCGCCTTGGTGGTCGGGCTCGTGGTGACGGCGAGCCGTGACCCCGAGGGCGACGTCACCACGGTGCCCCCGACGCCGTCCGTGTCCGGCTCGCTGCCCGCTCCGGCCACGACCGCGCCGGCCATCACCGCGCCGGCAACTACCGAGCCGGCAGCTACCGAGCCGGCGTCCCCGGCGACGACGCTCGTGCCGATGACCACGCTGGCCCCGATCACCACCGGACCGGTGCTGCCCACGGGGGTGGACGGGTGGCCGGTGCGCACGTCCGAGCCGGCCGACGTCGCTGACGTGCCGGCGATGCTCCCGAACGAACCGATCCCTGGCGCCACCGAGACGATCCGCTTCCAGTCGGCCGACGACGGCTCGATCGTCTACACGCAACACGTGCAGACGATGTACGACCCGACGCGGCCCGGCGTGCTCGCGATCCGGACCACGCTCGGCGACACCGTCCCGCCTCCCGACGCAGTCAGCACCCCGGTCGACACGACGGGTTGGCCGATCCCGTGGGAGAGCGCACACCTCCAGGACGGCGGGCCGTATCAGGTGCTCGATCTGCTCACACCCGACGGCGGCGTCAGCATCAGCGCGGTCGGCTTCAGCGTGGACGAAATGATCGGCGTCGCCCGCTCCCTGCAACGCCGACCGCTCCCCGAAGCCGGCTGGGATCTGATCGACTCCACGGTCGCACTGACCACGTTCGCCGAGAGCGGAACCACGACCGGTGCCTGGCGCACCGCCCTGTGGCGCGACGACAGCGGGACCCCCATCGCTCAGTTGACGCTGTCGACCGAGAACGCCGACGCGATCATCACCGCATGGTCGCCCGAGTCGTCCGTCGACACCGTGGACCTCGACGGTGCGACGGCGGTCGTGGCGGAGACCGCCGGCCGGGTGGCGATCGCCTGGACGGTGGCCGACGGGATCGAGGCGCTCTTCGGCTTCCACGGCGATCGGGCGACCGCCGAACGAATCGTCCGCGGCCTCCGCGCCGTCGACGAGACGGAGTGGCTGGCTTCGACGACGGAACCCGATCCCACCGACGACGGGTGCCAGGGCATGTTCTGCTGAAACTCCCGACACCGCCGCTGGGAGCCGACCGTTAGCCTCGTGCCCCGTGACCGCCCCACCAACGAGCACCAAGACGCCAGCAGCCCTGCCTCGCGTCCTGTCCTGCATGCAGCCCACGGGCGACGTGCACCTCGGGAACTACCTCGGAGCGCTGCGGAACTGGGTGGCCGGCCAGCACACGTGTGACGCGTTCCACGGCATCGTCGACCTGCACGCCCTCACGGTCACCGAGACGCCCGGCATCGTCGGCCAGCGCACGGTGGAACTCGCCGCCGTGCTCTTCGCCATCGGCCTCGACCCCGACGTGGCGACGGTGTTCGTCCAGAGCCACGTGCCCGAACACAACCAGCTGGGCTGGATCATGGAGTGCACGATGAGCTACGGCGAGCTGTCACGGATGACGCAGTTCAAGGAGAAGACGGCCAAGCGCGAGCACCTCTTCATCTCCGCCGGGCTCTTCACGTACCCGGCGCTGCAGGCCGCCGACATCGTCCTGTACGACGCCCAACACGTCCCCGTCGGCGACGACCAGCGTCAACACGTCGAGATCACCCGCGATGCGGCGATCCGCTTCAACCATCGCTTCGGCGACACGTTCGTGATCCCCGAGGCCGTCATGCCGGCGGCGGGCGCCCGGGTGATGAGCCTGCAGGACCCGACGTCGAAGATGTCGAAATCCGACGAGTCCGGACGCCGGATGCGTGTACCTGATGGACGAACCGGCGGCGATCATGAAGAAGTTCAAGCGGGCGGTCACCGACTCCGAGACCGGTCCCGATGCCGTCCGGTTCGACCGGGCGGCCAAGCCCGGCGTCAGCTCGCTGCTCGAGATCAACGCCGCCGTGACCGGTCGTACCCCGCAGCAGGTGGCCGAGGGTCACGAGCAGTACGGGTCGTTGAAGGTCGAGACCGGCGAGGCCGTCGTCGCCGCCCTCGAACCGATCCGGCTGCGCTACCTCGAACTGATGGAGGACCGCGGCGAGCTGGCCCGCCTGCTCCGGGTCGGCGTCGGAGAAGGCCCGCACCGTCGCCTCGGCCACCCTCGATCGCGCCCACCGCGCCATCGGCATGCTCCCGGCCTGAGCCGTTCTCGTGAACTTCTTGCGTACCCGCGGGCGCGACAAGTTCACGAGAACGCGCGCAACGTGAGGCTGCGACTCGGTCCGACCGATCGCCGGATCATCGCGCTCGGGCGTGCCCGCCCTCGGCACGCTCGCCGTCGAGCCGCTGTACCGCCTCGTCGACACGGCGATCGTCGGGCGCATCGGCACCGACGAACTCGGCGGCGTCGCCATCGCCGTCACGGTGCTCACGCTCGTCGTCGCCGGCTCGAACTTCCTCACCTACGGCACGACCGAACGCGTCGCCCACCGGATCGGCGCGGGCCGCCCCGACGACGCGGCCGAGGTCGGCGTCCAGGCGATGTGGCTGGCGGTGATCGTCGGAGCGATCGCCGCGCCGCTGCTGTTCGCCCTCGCGCCCGTCCTCACGGCGCTGCTCGGAGCCGAGGGTGATGTCCACGATCGCGGCGGTCGAGTACCTGCGGATCGCGTCGCTCGGCATCCCCTTCGTGCTCATCGCCCTCGGAGCCCAGGGCGTGCAGCGGGGCGCGTCCGACTACCGGACTCCGCTCGTGATCCTGCTGGCCTCCAACGTCGTCAACCTCGTCCTCGCGCTCACGTTCGTGTACGCGCTCGACATGGGCCTGGCGGGGACGGCGTGGTCGACGGTCGATCGCCCAGGCGTGCGCCGGGCTCGCCTTCGTCGTGGTGATCCGGCGCCGGCTGGCGCTCGGCACGCCACCGGCGGCCGAGCTGGGACGGCATGCGGCCGCTGCTGAGCGCCGGTCGCTACCTGCTGCTGCGGGTCGGTTCGATCCTCGCCGTGTTCACGGGCGCCACCGCACTGGCCGCCCGGGTCGACCCGCCATCGCTCGCCGCGCATCAGATCGCGGCGTCGATGTTCGCCTTCCTCGCCCTCACGCTCGACGCGCTGGCCGTCCCCGCCCAGACGCTCGTGGCCGAGGAGCTCGGCCGCGACGACGGCGACGCCGGCCGAGACTGTCGGCACGGGTCGTGCGGCTCTCGCTGATGGCGGCGGCGGTGCTGGCGGTCGTGCTGGCGCTGCTCTCGCCGGTGCTCCCCCACGTCTTCACCGACGACCCGGCCGTGATCGAGCGGGCCACCTCGGCGCTGCGGTACCTGGCCCTGATGCTCCTGCCCGGCGCGGTGGCGTTCGGCCTCGACGGCGTGCTGATCGGCGCCGCCGACTACCGGTTCCTCGGCCGCGCCGCGTTCGGCTACCTGCTCGCGGTGCTGCCGATCGCCGCCGTGGTGATCGCGGTCCCGTCGCTCGGACTCGCCGGCATCTGGATCGGCCTCGTCCTGTGGATGGTCCTGCGCGCCGGCTTCAACGCCCGCCGGGCGGCGCAGATCCTGCCCCGGTAGCGGTAATGTCCGCACCGACCGCGTCCGGCGGTCGACGAGCACGAGCGGAGATCTCGATGGTCCACAAGCACGTACCGCCCGGCGACGATCCGCTGTTCGACGACCTGCTGCCGCCGTTCACCGGCCGGCTCAACGTCAATCCGATCCCCAAGAACCGCATGCCGGACAACGAGTCGACGGCGAACGACGTGTACCGCATCATCCACGAGGAGCTGATGCTCGACGGGAGTTCCCGGTTGAACATGGCGACGTTCGTGTCGACGTGGATGGAGCCGGAAGCCGAGCGGCTGATGGCCGAGACGTTCGACAAGAACATGATCGACAAGGACGAGTATCCGCAGACGGCCGAGATCGAGCGGCGCTGCGTGAACATGGTGGCCAACCTGTTCAACGCGCCGATGGAGGGCGGCGCCGTCGGCGTGTCGACGATCGGGTCGAGCGAGGCGGTGATGCTGGCCGGCCTGGCGATGAAGTGGCGTTGGCGGGCCCGGCGGGCTGCGGCGGCGCTGAGCACCGACCGGCCGAACATGGTGCTCGGCTCGAACGTGCAGGTGGTGTGGGAGAAGTTCTGCCGCTACTGGGACGTCGAGCCCCGGTACGTGCCGATGGAGAACGGCAGGTACGTGATCACCGCCGACGACGCTCTCGCCCGCTGCGACGAGAACACGATCGGTGTCATCGCCATCCTCGGGACGACCTACACCGGTGAGTTCGAGCCGATCGAGGAGATCCACGACGCACTCGTCGCCTACAACGAGGAGCACGGCTTCGACATCGCGCTGCACATCGACGCGGCGAGTGGCGGCTTCGTCGCCCCGTTCCTGCACCCCGACCTGAAGTGGGACTTCCGGCTCCCCCAGGTGAAGTCGATCAACGTGTCCGGACACAAGTACGGGCTCGTCTATCCCGGGATCGGCTTCGTCGTCTGGCGCAGCGAGGAGGACCTGCCCGAGGATCTGGTGTTCCACGTGAACTACCTCGGCGGCGACATGCCGACGTTCACCCTGAACTTCTCGCGGCCCGGGCAACCAGCTCGTCGGTCAGTACTACAACTTCCTCCGGCTCGGTTTCGACGGGTACCGCCGTGTGATGGAGAGCCTGCGCGACCTGGCCGTGTTCGCCTCGAGCGCGATCGCCGAGATGGGCCCGTTCGAACTCGTCAGCGACGGCACGGCGATCCCGGTGTTCGCGTTCAAGGTCAAGGACGGCACGGACTTCACCGTGTTCCACATCTCCGATCGGCTGCGCGTCAAGGGGTGGCAGGTTCCGGCGTACACGATGCCGGACAACGCCACCGACGTCGCCGTGCTGCGCGTCGTGGTCCGTGAGGGGTTCAGCCTCGATCTGGCCGGTGCGCTCGTCGACGACATCGCCGCGGCGGTGGCGTACTTCGAGGCCAACCCACCCGTGATCGTGCCCACCGACCCCGCGTTCGCCCACTGATCCGAAAAATGCCTCGAATCGTTCGCCAGGCGGGCATTTCGCGGCATTTTCCGGCCAAAGCGATGTCCGACGGCTGAGCGGCCACGTGGCGCACCACGAGTTCTGGCGGCGGCGCCACTCCAAGGGCCGACAGATCGCCGTCGGGTTCATGATCGGATCGACGTGCTTCGCGCTCGGTTCGTTGCCGCTGTACTTCGAGCACATCGATGCCCGGGTCGTGGCGGTGACGTTCTTCGTCGGCTCGATCTTCTTCACGGCCGCGGCGTTCGGCCAGCTCACGCGACGCGATCACGGTCCGGCACGCCGACCGTGGTGCGCGGCCGCGTTCGTGGCGGGTGTGGCGTTGGGACGTCGAGCCGCTCGACTTCTGGGCGGCGCTCGTCCAGTTCGTCGGCACGATCTGCTTCAACATCAGCACGGGGTTCGCCATCGACGCCGCCCTCGACGAGCACCAGATCAATCGGCTCGTGTGGCGGCCCGACGTGTACGGCTCGATCGCCTTCCTCGTGGCCAGCTACCTCGCCGATGTGGCCGTCACGCGGCGAGCCGTGGCGGTGGCGACCCGATGGTCGCCCGGGCTGGATCGCCAAGCTCAACCTGCTCGGCTCGGTTGCCTTCGGTCTGTCAGCGGCTGCCGCCTTCACCCTGCCGACGACCGGCGAGGTCGCCAACATCCGCCTCGTCAACCTCGGCACGTTCGTCGGCGCCGTGTGCTTCTTCGTCGGCGCGGCCCTCATGCTTCCCGAGGTCGGCCCGGCGACCGACGACTGACGAGCCCGAAAATGCCGGAAATCGTTCGCCAGGCGGGCGATTCGCGGCATTTTTCGGGTTTCAGGCGTGATCGGAGGCCTGGAGCGTCGCGAATCCCGGGCCCGCGGCCGGCGATCAGCTCCACCGTCGCCGGGTCGGAGCCCGCCGCCTCGGCCATCGCCGCACCGATCTCCTCGTGGTCGTGGTACGCGCGGAAGCGCGTCCCGTGGGGCCCGACGACGGTGGCGACCACCCGGCCGAACGTGCCGAGCCGGCACTCGATCTTGCCGACGTCGTGCAGGAGCGCTCCCGCCACCAGCTCGCGCGGTGCGGCCGGGTCGAGCTCGGCGAAGCGTTGCCCGACCAACGCGCTGTGGCGCCGGTCCTGGTTGCTCATCTGTACCCACAGGGCGTGTTCGCCGGGGAGCAACCGCTCGGCCACCCACGTCTCGGTCTCGTCGCTCGGCGGTTCCGAGGACAACGACGTGAAGAACCGCGCCGCGAGGTGCCACACCTTCCTCACCGGCCCGATCCTCACCCGCTCAGTGTGGCCGAACGCGTGAACGATCTGCGCACCTGCGCCGCACATTGATCACGCGTTCGGGTGACGGAGGAGGTCGTCGTACTGTGCAGGCCATGGCGCACATCGAGGGGCATGCCGGACACCAGACGATCGCCGCACTCCGCCAGTTCGGGGTCGACGCGATGTTCACGCTCAACGGCGGCCACATCTGGCCGTTCTACGACGCCGCCCGCGGGACCGAGATCCGCATCGTCGACACCCGCCACGAGCAGTCGGCGACGTTCGCCGCAGAGGCATACGCCAAGCTGACCCGCCGGCCAGGCGTCGCCGCGCTCACCGCTGGGCCCGGGGTCACCAACGGCATCTCCGCGGTGACGTCGGCGATGTTCAACGGGTCGCCCCTCGTCGTCCTCGCCGGCCGCGCACCGGCGGCGCGCTGGGGTGCCGGCTCGCTCCAGGAGTTCGACCACGTGCCGGTGCTGGCGCCGATCACCAAGGTGGCCACCACCGTGACCGATCCCTCGACCGCCGGCGCCGTCGTCCACGACGCCGTGCGGCTCGCCGCCCAGCGCCATCGCGGGCCGGTCTTCCTCGACTTCCCGCTCGACCTCTTCGGACCGACCGACGGCGACGTCCCGGATGGCACCGGGCCGAAGGACGACTCGATCGACCACGACGACGTCGAGCGGCTGGCGAAGACGGTCGCGTCGGCGCAGCGCCCGGCGTTCCTCGTCGGCAGCGACGCCTACTGGGACGGCGCGTGGGAAGAGCTCGCCGCGGCCGCCGAGCACCTCGGGGTCCCCTGCTTCTTCAACGGATTGGGTCGCGGCATGTTGCCGGCCCGCCACCCGCTCGCCTTCCTCCGCACCCGCGGGCTGCTCAAGCAGCGCGCCGACCTCGTCGTCGTCATCGGCACGCCGCTCGACTTCCGCGTCGGGTTCGGCCGCTTCGGTGACGCCGCCGTCGCCCACGTCGTCGACGCACCGTCCCGGGTCGCGGCACACATCGAGGTCCCGACGGTCGCCGGCGACATCGCGGCGATCCTGCGTGGGCTCGCCGACCACGGCGGCGACCGGGTCGACCACACCGACTGGATCGCCGAGCTGCGAGCCGCCGAGAACGCCGAACTCGCCACCGAGGCGCCGCTCCTCGCCGCCGACACCGCTCCGATCAAGCCGACCAGGATCTACGGTGAGCTGCGCAAGGTGCTCGACCCCGACGCGATCGTCGTCTGCGACGGCGGCGACTTCGTGTCGTACGCCGGCAAGTACGTCGAGGTCAACCAGCCCGGCACCTGGCTCGACACCGGCCCGTACGGGTGTCTCGGCAGCGGGATGGGCTACGCGATCGCGGCGAGGACGGTGCATCCCGATCGGCAGGTCGTGGTGCTGCTCGGCGACGGTGCCGCCGGTTTCTCGCTGATGGACGTCGACTCGCTCGTCCGGCACCGGCTCCCGGTGGTGATGATCGTCGGGAACAACGGCATCTGGGGCCTCGAGAAGCATCCGATGCAGTTCATCTACGGCTGGGACGTCGCCTGCGACCTCCAACCCGACACGCGCTACGACGACGTCGTGAAGGCGCTCGGCGGCGCCGGGGAGACGGTCCGCCGCCCCGACGAGATCGGGCCGGCACTGCAGCGGGCGTTCGCCAGTGGCGTCCCGTACCTGGTCAACGTCATGACCGATCCGGCCGACGTCTACCCCCGCACGAGCAACCTCGGATAGACGACCGATGGCGAGGCCGGATCACGCGTTCGACGGTTTGAGGGTGGCGCGGGGGTGGGCCGAGCGGTACACGTCCCACAGCCGCTCCTGGCTGACCTGCGTGTAGATCTGCGTCGTCGAGATCGACGCGTGACCGAGCATCTCCTGCACGACGCGCAGATCGGCGCCGTGGTCGAGCAGATGCGTCGCACACGAGTGGCGCAGCACGTGCGGCGAGAGGTGCTCGGTGATGCCCGCGCGTTCGCCGTACTTCTTCACCACGAGCCAGGCCGCCTGCCGGCTGAGCCGCCCACCACGGGTGTTCAGGAACACCGCCTCGGCGTCGTCGCGACGCCGCCACTGCGCCGGCACCAGGCGGGCGCGACCGCGGGGCGAGAACCACTCCTCCAGGGCCTCGGCCGCCGACGATCCGAACGGCACGATCCGCTCCTTCGAGCCCTTGCCGTACAGGCGGACGAGCTGGGCGTCGAGGTCGAGCGCGCCGACCGACAGCCCGACCGCCTCGGAGATCCGGGCACCGGTCGCGTAGAGCAGCTCGAGCAGGGCCAGGTCACGACGGTGGACCGGTTCGGTGACGATCACCGCGTCGAGCAGGCTCGTCACCTGCGCTTCGGTCAGCGGTTTCGGGATTCCCGCCGGGACACGCACCCCTTCGAGGTCGGCCGCCGGGTCGTCGGGACGCTCACCCTCCAGCGCCAGGTAGCGGTGCAGCATGCGGATCGCCGCGAGTTGCCGGGCGATCGACGACGTGGCCGCACCGCTCGCCCGCCGCTCGCCGACGAACTGCACCAGCACCGGCGTCGAGACGCCCTTCGATCGTCTCGCCGCGGGCCGCCAGCCACGTGACGTAGGCCTCCAGGTCGCGGCGGTAGGCGGCGAGCGTGTTGACCGACCGGCCCTTCTCGGCCACCATCCACGAGAGGAACTCCTCGGCCTCGATCGGGAGTTCGATGTTCGGCACGGCAGGTCTCGGCCGTCGTTCAGCCGTCGCCCGCGGCCAGCCGTCGCTCGGTGAGCAGCAGGCCGACCACGGTCTTGGCGTCGATGATCTCGCCGCTGATCACCCGGTCGACGGCGTCGCGCAGCGGCAGGTGCACCAACTCCATGTACTGCTCCTCAGGGCCCTGCCGATCGTGGTCGACCGGGGTGCAGTCGGTGGCGAGGTAGATCGTCGTGATCGAATCGGTCATCCCCGGCGACGGACCGATCGCGGTCAGCAGGTCGAGACGACCGGCAGCCAGTCCGGCCTCCTCGATCAGCTCGCGGCGCGCCACCTCCTCGGTGGCCTCACCGTCGATGTCGCGCATTCCGGCCGGGATCTCGAGGATCGGCCGGTCGTACGGCGGGCGGTACTGCGCGACGAGCACGACCGACGGGTTGCCCTCGGCGTCGAAGACGAGCGGCACCACGCCGACCGCACCGGGCGACCGCACGATGTCACGGGTGAATCGTTCCCCGGCGGGGTCGTCGAACTCGGCGACGACGACGTTCCACACGTATCCCTGGTGGACCAGCCGGTCCGAGACCCATCGGAACGAGCCGACGGGGTCGGTCATGCGGTGGTGACTTCGACCGCGCCGTCGACCCGCTCGACGGAACCCGCCGCCTGCGGCGACCTGGCCAGCGCCGCGGCGATCAGCTCGCGGAACAACGGGTGCGGCCGGTCGGGGCGGCTCTTGAACTCGGGGTGGGCCTGCGTACCGACCCAGAACGGATGGCCGGGCAGCTCGATGAACTCGACGAGCCGATTGTCGGGCGAGGTGCCCGAGCACCAGAGCCCGGCGCCTTCGAGCTGCGCCCGGTACTGCTCGTTGAACTCGTAGCGGTGACGGTGACGTTCGCTCACGACCGGCTCGCCGTAGGCCGCGGCGACCTGGCTGCCGCTGGCGAGCACGGCGTAGTAGGCGCCGAGGCGCATCGTGCCGCCCTTGTCCTCGATGCCACGCTGGTCGAGCATGAGGTCGATCACCGGGTGATGGGTGGTCGGTTCGAACTCGGTCGAGTTGGCGTCGGTCAGGCCGACGACGTTGCGGGCGAAGTCGATCGTCATCGCCTGCAGCCCGAGGCAGAGCCCGAGACACGGCACGCCCTCCTCGCGGGCGTACCTGGCCGCGGCGATCTTGCCCTCGAAGCCGCGGTAGCCGAACCCGCCGGGGATGACGATGCCGTCGAGGTCGTTGAGCTGGCCGGCGGCGAGCAGCCCCTCGACGTTCTCGGACTGGATCCACACGATCTCGACCTTGGCCCCGTGATGGAAGCCGGCGTGCTTCAGGCTCTCGACGACCGACAGGTAGGCGTCGGGCAGTTCGATGTACTTGCCGATCAGGCCGATCTTCACGGGGATGGTGGCGGCCTCGACCTTGGCGACGACCTCCTCCCAGTAGGTGAGATCGGGAGGGCGTCGATGCGCAGGACGTCGCAGACGAAATCGTCGAGCCCCTCGTCGTGCAGGATCAGCGGGCAGCTCGTAGATGTTCCGGGCGTCGGCGGCGTTGACGACGGCCCGCTCCTCGACGTCGCACAGGCTGGAGATCTTGCGCTTGAGGTCGTCGGAGAGCGGCGCCTCGCTGCGGCACACGATGACGTCGGGCTGGATGCCACGGCTGCGCAGTTCGGTGACCGAGTGCTGGGTCGGCTTGGTCTTCTGCTCGCCCGACGGCCCGATGAACGGCACGAGCGTGACGTGGATGTAGCAGACGTTGTCGCGGCCGACGAGGTTGCGGAACTGGCGGATCGCTTCGAGGAACGGGAGGATCTCGATGTCGCCGACGGTGCCGCCGACCTCGGTGATCACGACGTCGACGTCGTTGCGGGCGACGCGCTCGACGCGCCGCTTGATCTCGTCGGTGATGTGCGGGATGACCTGCACGGTCTTGCCGAGGTAGTCGCCACGGCGCTCGGCGGCGAGGACGGTCTGGTAGATCGAGCCGGTGGTGGCGTTGGAGTTGCGCGACAGGCTCTCGTCGATGAAGCGCTCGTAGTGGCCGAGATCGAGGTCGGTCTCGCCGCCGTCGTCGGTGACGAACACCTCGCCGTGCTCGAACGGGTTCATCGTGCCCGGGTCGATGTTGATGTACGGGTCGAGCTTCTGGAGCGTGACCCGCAGGCCACGGAGCTTCAGCAGCCGGCCGAGCGAGGAGGCGGTGAGTCCCTTGCCGAGCGAGCTGGCAACCCCTCCGGTCACGAAAATGTGCTTGGTCATCGGCGCTCCTCCGTCTCGACATCACGACGGAATCTCACCCTACCCCGCGCATCGGTCACGTGTCGGTGATCGTGACGGAGTCACGCAGCAGCTCCTGGGCGTGCTGGCGCGCCGACTCCGAGTCGCTCCCCGACAGCATCCGGGCGATCTCGGTCACCCGCTCGTCGCCGTCGACCGCGCGTCGCCGACACGCTCGTGGTGCCCCGCCGCACGGTCTTGTCGACCACGAACTGCGTGCGACGCGAGCGCGGCGACCTGGGCGAGATGCGTCACGACCAGCACCTGCGCGTCGTCGCCGAGGCGGGCCAGCGCCGCGCCGACCGCGGTCGCCGCGGTGCCGCCGATGCCGGCGTCGACCTCGTCGAACACCAGCGTCAGCCCCGGTGACGCCTCGCCCGTGAGCGTGAGCCGCAGGGCCAGCATCGTGCGGGCCAGCTCGCCACCGGAGGCCACCCGGGTGAGCGGCAGCAACGGCGAGCCGGGTTGGCGGCGAGCAGGAACGACACGTGGTCGCCCGGGTCGTCGCCGTCGTGGTCGCCGACCTGCACGGCGATCTCGGCGTGCGGCAGGGCCAGCTCGCGCAGCGCCGTCTGCACCGCGGCCGCCAGCTTCGGCGCCGCCGTTCGCCGTGCCTTGCCGACCGCCCTGGCGGCGGCGAGCTCGTCGGCGAGCGCCCGTTGCCGCTCCCCGTCGAGCGCTGCCGCGCGGGCATCGAACTGCTCCAGCTCGTCGAGGCGCTGCCTGGGTCTCGGCGTGGAACGCCATCACCGCGCCGAGGTCGTCGCCGTACTTGCGGCACAGGTTCTTGAGCAACTGCCGACGCTCGCGGATCGCTTCGAGCCGTTCGGGCGACTCGTCGATCGACTCGGCGGTCTGGCGGACCTCGGCGACGACGTCGTCGACCTCGCTCAGTGCGGCGTGCAACCGCTCGACGATCTCGTCGTACGGCGGCCGTCCGTCGAGCGCACCGAGGGCGGTGGCCAGCGCGTCGCGTGCGCCACCGTCGTCGGCGAGCGCGGCCACGGCCTGCTCGCCCGCTTCGCGGAACCCGACCGCATCGCCGAGCAGCGTCTCCTCGGCGTCGAGCCGCGCGTCCTCGTCGGCATCGATGACATCGGCGCCGGTCGAGTTCGTCGAGCTGGTACCGCAGCAGGTCGATCTCCCGCGCCCGCACCCGCTCGTCGCCGCCGAGCGCCGCGAGTTCGGCGTCGATCTCGGTGAGTCGGGCCCGGGCAGCCCGCAGCGGTTCGAGGTCGACTCGGCCGAACCGGTCGAGTGCGGCCCGCTGCGTCGCGGTCGACAGCAGGCTCTGATGGGCGTGCTGGCCGTGGAGGTCGACCAGCCCGGTCGGTCGCCTCGGCGAGCGACGCGACCGTCGCCAACCGACCGTTCACGTAGGCGCGTGACCGCCCGTTGCGGGCGATCACCCGGCTGAGCACCAGCTCGTCGCCGTCGGCGGTGATGAACCGACCGTCGACTCGCGCTTCGTCGGTGCCGTGGCGCACCACCGTCGTGTCGGCCCGCCCGCCGACGAGCAGTTCGATCGCCTCGACGAGCATCGTCTTGCCTGCTCCGGTCTCGCCGGTGACCACGGTCAGCCCGTCGCCGAGGATCAGCTCGAGCCGCTCGATCACGCCGAGGTTCTCGATGTGCAGCTCAGTCAGCATTCGACCGCCAAGCATTCCACGCCGACGGTGGGGAGGGAGCGCTGCGGTTCCATCGTTGCAGTATGACGAGGGGCTGTATCAGTCGCCGTACGGCGACGCACGCTTCGTCTGGGTCGGATACCACTCGCATTCCGCACGGATTCCGACCCAGATTGTGCCGAGCGGATGTCGTCGCAAGGACCGGCTACCGGTCGGTCAGCCCGAACTTTGCCTTGAGGATCTGGTGGTAGTGGTACGTGCCGAAGCGCACGAAGCTCGCCGTCTCGGCGGCGGGCACGACCCGCACGACGTCGCCGTCGTCGAGCGCGCCGACGGGTTGCCCGTCGATCGTCAACTGGGCGTGGCGATGCCCCGACACCTCGATGTCGATGACCTCGGTCGGATCGAGCACGAGACTGCGGTCGAACAACATGTGCGGCGACACCGGGGTCAGCAGGATGGCCCGGTGGCGCGGCGACACGATCGGGCCGCGCGCCGACAGCGAGTACGCGGTCGACCCGGTCGGCGTGGCCACGATCAGGCCGTCGGCGCTGTAGTGGGTGAACGGTTCACCGTCGATCCGGGCGAGCAGCCGCACGGTGTGCCCGGTGAGGCCCTTCTCGATGACCGCCTCGTTGAGCGCCCGGCCGACGTGCCGGCCGTTCACCGTCACATCGAGCAACATCCGCTCGTCGAGATGCCAGTGGCCCGCATCAGCGCCCGCGGCGAATCGGTCGAGCGCCTCGTCGACGTGGTCGGCTTCCACCTCGGTCAGGTAGCCGAGCGCACCGAGGTTCACCCCGAGCAACGGCACCGACGCTCCGTCGAGCAGCCGAACACTGCGCAGCATCGTCCCGTCACCGCCCAGACTGAGCACGAGTTGCGCCTCGGCGATCGGACGATCGGAGGCGACGTCGCGCCGCGCCGATCGCGTCGGCGTCGACCTTCGGCATCCACACCTCGACGTCGCGTGCCGCGCACCATGCCGCGGCCTTCTTCGGCGAGATCGCGCGCCAGTTCGCGTTCGTGATGGGCAACGAGCGCCACACCGTCGATGGTCACGACGACTCCTGCGCCGTCACCGCCGGCGTGATCGCGTGGACCAGGTACTCCACGTTGCCGTCGGCCCCACGCAACGGCGACTCGGTCCACGCGACGACAGCACAGCCCGCGTCGACGAGTGCTGCCCCGACCTCGTCCCGGACGCGCTGACGGATCTCAGGATCCGTGATGACCCCTTTGCCCTTGCTGACCTCCGCGCGGCCGGCCTCGAACTGTGGCTTGACGAGCAGCACCATCGGTCGCCCAGGTTGGCACAGCGCCACCAACGACGGGATCACCATGCGCAACGAGATGAACGACAGGTCGCCCACCACGATGTCCACCGGCCCTCCGATCTGCTCGGCGGTGGCGTGACGGATGTTGCAACGTTCGAGGTTCGTGACCCGCGGATCCGCCCGCAACCGCTCGTGCAGCTGCCCGTGCCCGACGTCGAGCGCGACCACGTGGGCCGCGCCGCGCTGGAGCAAGACAATCGGTGAACCCGCCGGTCGAGGCGCCGGCGTCGAGGGCGCGCAGGCCATTGACGTCGATGGCGAAGACCGATAACGCATGGTCGAGCTTCTCGGCACCCCGTCCGACGAAGCGAGCCGGCGGACCGTCGACGAGCACGGCGTCGGCCGGTGACACCTGGCGGGATGCCTTGTCGGCGACCGATCCGTTGACGAGCACCCGGTGCTCGCCGATCAGGGTCTGCGCTTCGGTGCGGCTACCGACCAGCTGGCGACGGACCAACTCGGCGTCGAGCCGTCGCCGTGGTGCCATTCGACCTCAGGATCCGGCGGCGCCGGATGCCTTCTTGGCGGCAGCCTTCTTCGCCGGAGCCTTCTTGGCGGCGCGCTTCTTGGCCGGTGCCTTCTTGGCAGCGGCCTTCTTCGCCGGAGCCTTCTTGGCCGGCAGCCTTCTTGGCCGGTGCCTTCTTCGCGGCCGCCTTCGTCGCTGGAGCCTTCTTCGTCGCGGGAGCCTTCCTGGCCGAGGTCCTCTTGACGACGACGAGGGCGGAGGCGGAAGGCACGCGCTCCGCGAGGAGCTCGGTCAGCGCCTCGAACCGTTGCTCGAGCTCGTCGAAGCGCTCGGACATGACGGCGACCTGCTTCGATACTTCACGTTGCACGCTGGCCGCGATGCGCTCGGATGTCTCGCGACCGCGGTCGACCAGCGCCTGCACGATTCGTTCAGCGTCGCGTCGTTGGACCTCGCCCTTGTCGACCAATTGTTTGACGAAGGCGTCGGCCTGCTTGCGCGTGACCTCGGTGAATTCGACGCCGGCGTCGATCAACTGCTGGATGGTGGGAATCTCCATCGCCGCATGCTAGTCATCCACGGCAAGCAGGGCGTTCGCAACGGCGCGCAGGTCGGCGACATCGAGCGAGCCGGCCGGCAGTCCGGGCACGTCGGCACCGGGAGCGGTGGAGCCACTGCGAACCAGGGCGAATCGGCATCCCAGTTCGATCGCGAAGCTGCCGTCGGTGTCCATCCGATCGCCGACCATCAACACGGTCCCGGGGTCGTACGGCGACGTGGGCGTTGTGAGCATCGAGGCGATCAACGACGCCATCGGACGGTGTGGCTTGCCCGCCACGATCGGCTCGACGAGACCGGCCGTGGCGATGGCGGCGAGGATCGATCCCCCGCCGGGATCGAATCCGGACGGCGTGGGGTACGTGGGATCCGCGTTCGTGCCGATCAATCGCGCGCCATGGTGGACGGCAGCCGCCGCGCTCCGCAGCCGTGCGTAGTCGAAATCACGGTGCAGGCCGGTGACCACGGCGTCGAACGGCGCCGCCTCGATCGCCGAACCGTCGAGCGTGCCGTCGTTCACGACGACCTCGACGCCGCGGGCGTGCATCGCCTCGACGAGGCCGGGCCCACCGGCGACGAGCACCCGCTCGCCTGGCTCGACCAGCAGCGCTGCGGCCATCGCCGACGAGACGACCGATCCGGTCGCATCCACGTCGATCGCGGCAAGCGCCGCCTCCTGCGTCGCCACGGTGGCAGCCGAGTTGTTCGTCACGAACAGGACGCGCCGGCCGGCCGCCTGCAGGGCCGCGATCGCCTCGGTCGCGCCATCGATCGGACGATGGGCGAGCCACACCACGCCGTCGAGGTCGCACAGGATGGTGGAGATCATCGCCAGGTGATCGTTGCAGTCGCGGAGCCCCGCGGGTGGCATTGTGGGGCCGTGCCCAGGTTCACTCCGTTCGCCGCCCTCCGCTACCGGGATCGGAACATCGACGATCTCATCGCCCCGCCCTATGACGTGCTGTCCGACACCGATCTCGACGAACTCGGCGCACGGAGCGTCCACAACATCACCCACGTCGACGTTCCGCGGGAAGCCGACGGGCCCGAGCGGTACGAGCGCGGCCGCCGAGACATTGCAAGCGTGGATCGACTCGTCGGTGCTCGTCGCCGACGACGCCCCGACGTTCACGATCTATCGGATGCGCTTCACCGACGCTGCCGGGACGGACCGCGACATCGTCGGGGTCCTCGGCGGGCTCGAAGTGGTCGACGAGGGCGCGGGCGGGGTGCTGCCTCACGAGCGCGTCACGCCGAAGGCGTCGACCGACCGGCTCGACCTCACGCGTTCCACCGGCGCCAATCTCTCCCCCGTCTGGGGTCTGTCGCTGGCGGCCGGGCTCACGCGAGCTGCTCGCCGAACCGGCCGAGCCGATCGCCTCGGTCACCGTCGAGGGCGTGGAGCACATCGTCGAACGGGTCACCGACCAACGTCGGATCGATGCGATCGGCGCGCTCCTCGCGACCGACGACGTGCTGATCGCCGACGGCCACCACCGTTACGGCATCAGCCGGACCTACCGCGACGAGCGGCGCGACGAGACCGGCGGGTCGGCCGGTGCGGCCGAGGAGACACTCGCCTTCGTGAGCGAACTCGTCGCCGACCAGTTGAGCGTCGAGGCGATCCACCGGCTCTACCACGACACCACGTGGGACGAGCTGGTCGAGACCCTCGACCGGTACTTCGAGCGAAGCGACGCGGGCGAGATTTCGTCCGCCACGCTCGCGACGATGGAGAGCGACAGCGTGCTCTGCCTCGTCGGCCCGAACGGTGACGGGCAATGGCTGACGCCGCGGGCCGGAGCGTTCGACGGCGTGCGCGCGCTCGACGGATCTGTGGTTGGAAACCGCGTTGGCCGACCTCCCCCACGGCGTGTCGTACCAGCACGGTGTCGACCTCGTGGTCGATGCGGTGCGGGCCGGGGACGCTGTCGGGGCCGTGCTCATCCGGCCGGTGAGCGTCGCCGAGATCGAACGCACCGCACGCGAGGGGCTCCTGATGCCGCCGAAGTCGACGTTCTTCACGCCGAAGCTGCGGACCGGCCTCGTGATCCGCCCAGTCACCTGACCAGTCGCCTGACCAGCCGCCGAACGGTCGCCTGATCAGCGCTGACGAGCCCCGAGCGTCGAGGCGACGATGCACCACACATCGGGGTCGATGCCGAGTCCGATGTGGCTGCTGGTGACTTCGATGTTCACCGTGTTCGGGTCGGGATCGATGCACGCCTTCCAATGCACCACACCGTCGTTGCGGCTGTAGATCGCCGTGACCGGCCGCAGGATCCGCGTGTTGTTGCGGGCCAGCAGCCGTGCTTCGATGCCGGGCAGGAGATCGGTGCGGCCCGCCATCGTCGTGGTGGTGTGACGCGGCCCCCACAGCGGTGTGCCGAACGTGATGACCCGCTCGACGATGTCGGGTCGGACCCGCGTCACCTCGCGGGCGATCACGCCGCCCAGGCTCCACCCGACCAGTGCGATCGGCTCACCGCGCTCTGCGCTCCACGCGGCGACCCGCTCGATCGTCTGCGGCAACTGTGTCGGCACATCCCCCGAATTGACGCCCAGGCCCCACCCGCGGCACTCGTATCCCAGTCCGGCGAGATAGGAGCGCAGCGGGATCGTGGACGCGTCGTTCGTGCTGAAGCCGGGAATGACCATCACCGGCCGACCACGCCCGCGCGGCTGCCGGGCGACCGATCCGACCTTGGCCATCATCCGCCAGGGCTCGCGCAGCGCCCTGACCTCGCGCCAGCGATCGGCGGGGTTCGGAACCGGAAGGTCGGGGATGCGATCGCTCAGAGGGTCAGTCTCCCAGCGAATCGACGGCTCGCGGAATCGCCGACCGGGCCGATCGGGTGCGCCGGCGTGGAACGACGACCTCGGCGACCACTTCGGTCCGGCTCTGCGTCGCCCCGCCGACGCGGAAGAAGCGGCGGCACACGGCACCGATCACGACGATGTCGTCGCCGACGTCGAGGGATGCCCGGTCGGCCGGCGACGGATCGATCCACGAGACCGGCACGGTCGCCACGGCCCCGTCACCGGCGTCGCCGAGCGCGGTCCGCACGTCGAACTGCACGGCCACGGAGCCGCTCGGCAAGGTGCGTTCCTGCGGCTCGGCGGCAAGCACACCGCGTAGTACGACGAGATTCTGACGTGACGCATTCATGTTGTTCTCCCTGGCGTGTTGCGGGCTTCGATTGCATCGGGAGAGTCGGTGCGCTCGAACATACGCTGCGGGTGTGACACTCATCGGGGAGGGGACCCGGCTCGCCCGCCAGTTGGTCGAGCGGATCGACACGGTGCGCGGTGACCGCGCGACACCGTGCGTCGTGGCCCTCGACGGACGCAGCGGTTCCGGGAAGTCGACGCTCGCCGCGTCGGTCGCGCGGATGCTCGACGCGTCCCGTCCCGGCAGAGCCGATCGTGACGGTGATCGAGGGCGACCACTTCTACGCCGGGGGGTCGGCGCAGCGCTGGGACGAACGGACACCGATCGAACGAGCGAGCCGGGTGATCGACTGGCGACGCCAGCACGAGGTTCTGCAGGCCCTGCGCACGACGGGACGGGCCGAGTGGCACCCGTTCGACTGGGACGCCGACGATTGGGACACCGACATCGTCCCGCTCCGCCGTGAGCCGTTGCACTGCACGGTCACACCGGTCGTCCTGCTGGAGGGCGCGTACAGCGCGCGACCCGAACTCCACGACCTCCTGGATCTGCGCGTGCTGCTCGACACTCCGACCGACGTGCGGCTCCGACAACTGCTCGCTCGGGAGGGGGAGACGTATCGCGCGGACTGGTCGGCGCGATGGTCGGCCGCCGAGGACCATTACTTCGGCACGGTGATGCCGCCCGGGCGCTTCGACCTCGTGCTGACACGTGCGGCGGACGATGCCGGGCCGGTTACGTTCGCGCCATGACAGACCGCGCCGTGACAGACCGGCCGATTCGCTGGGGTATCGCTTCGACCGGCTCGATCGCGGCGAGCATGACCCAAGCGCTCCAGACGCTCGACGACGGGCCGAACGCCGCCGAGGTCGTCGCCGTGGGTTCGCGGGCCCCCGACTCGGCAGAGGAGTTCGCGCAACGGTTCGGGATCCCGCGGGCCCACGGAACCTACGCCGACCTGTTCGCCGATCCCGACGTCGACATGGTCTACATCGCGTCGCCTCATACGAGCCACTGCGAGATGACCCTCGCCGCGTTGCGCGCCGGCAAGCACGTGCTCTGCGAGAAGCCGTTCGCCGTGAACGTCGTCGAGGCGCGCACGATGGTCGACACCGCCCGTCACGAGGGTCGCTTCCTGATGGAAGCGATGTGGACGTGGTTCATCCCCGCGATCGTCGACATCAAGCGCCGCATCGGGGCGGGCGAGATCGGTCGGCTCACGGTCATCGAGTCGGATTTCGGCATCACCGTGGTCGACGAGGGAGGACGGCATCGGCGGATCGACCTCGCCGGTGGTGCCCTGCTCGACCTCGGCATCTACCCGATCTCACTCGCCCGCTTTCTCACCGGCGATCCGGCGGGCGAGCTGATCGACGTCCGGGCGCTCGCCCGGCTGGGCCCGAGCGGCGTCGACAGCACGCTCGGCGGCGTGCTCCGCATCGGCGACGACGTGATGTCCGTGTTCCACACCTCCCTCGACGCCACCTCGACCCTGCGGGCCACGATCATCGGGAGCGACGGTCGGATCGACATCGATCCGCCGTTCTGGTTCAGCGGGGGATTCACCCTGCACCGCAACGGCCAACCGGCCGAGCACGTCGCGTTGGCGAACCAGGGGCTGGCCCACGAGGCCGCCCACGCCATGGCGCGCGTGCGCTCCGGCGAACTCGAGAGCGACGTGATCCCGCTCGACGTGTCGGTCGGCACGATGGAGATCCTCGACGAGATCCGCCGCCAAGTGGGTGTGGTCTACCCCGGCGAGTAAAGGTCGTGCATCGGTGCCTGGCACCGATGCACGACCTCAGGTCGCGGGCGGGAGGATCTTCAGGCCGAGTTCGGACATCGCCTTGGGATCGCCGGGGATCGGCGAGTTGGTCATCGGGTCGGTGCCCGACTGCGTCTTCGGGAAGGCGATCACCTCGCGGATGTTCTCCTCCCCGGCGAGGATCGCCACGAGGCGGTCGAGACCGAACGCGAACCCGCCGTGCGGCGGCGCCCCGTAGTTGAACGGGTTGAGGAAGAAGCCGAACTTGCGGTCGGTCTCCTCCGGCGTGATGCCGAGTGCGCTGAACACCCGCTGCTGCAACTCGGGCTCGTGGATCCGGATCGAACCGGAGCCGAGCTCCCAACCATTGAGCACGAGGTCGTAGGCGATCGAACGGACCGACAACGGGTCGGTCTCGATCTTGTCGACGTCGTCCGGATGGGGCCGGGTGAACGGATGGTGACCGGGCTTCGGCCGCCCGGTCTCCTTGTCGACACCCACGAACAGCGGGAACTCCACGATCCACACGTAGCGGTACGGTCCTTCGTGCACCGGCGGACGGCCGATGTCGTTGCGCAGCGTGCCCAGCACGTCGCACGTCGTGGCCCACTCGTCGGCGACGATGAGGATCAGGTCGCCCGTCTCCGCGCCGGTCACGCCGCGCACCGCGGCGGCTTCGGCGTCGGACAGGAACTTGGCCACCGGTGAGTCGAAGCCTGCGGCACCCTCGCCGTCGGTGACCTTCAGCCACACCAGGCCCTTCGCGCCGAGCCCCTTGGCGCGGTCGGTGAGCTTGTCGAGCTGGTTGCGGCCGTACTCGGCCGCTCCGCCGGGGACGCGGATGCCCTTGATCGACGGGACGCCGGCGAACGCCTTGAACTCCGTCGCCGCGAAGATTTCGGTCAGTTCGACGAGCTCGAGCCCGAAGCGCAGGTCGGGCTTGTCGACGCCGAAACGGTCCATCGCCTCGCGCCACGTGATCCGCTCGATCGGCTGTGGCCGCTCCCCCGTCGCCGCTTCGGCGGCGGCGAGGACGGCCTCGCTGACGGCGTCGAGCACGTCGTCCTGGTCGACGAAGCTCATCTCCATGTCGAGTTGCATGAACTCGTACTGCCGGTCGGCACGCAGGTCCTCGTCGCGCAGGCAGCGGGCCATCTGGTAGTACCGATCGACGCCAGCCACCATCAGGAGCTGCTTGAACAGCTGCGGCGACTGGGGCAGGGCATAGAACGAGCCCGGCTCCTTGCGCGACGGCACGAGGAACTCGCGGGCACCTTCCGGCGTGGACGGGACGAGCATCGGCGTCTCGACCTCGACGAAACCCTGGGCGTCCATCGCGTTGCGCACCGCGGCGTTGATCGCGGAGCGGACGCGCAGGTTCTTCTGCATGCGTTCGCGGCGCAGGTCGAGGTAGCGGTGCTGGAGGCGGACGTTCTCGTCGACGTCGTCGGCGCGGGCGTCGATCGGGAACGGCGGTGGGTCGGCCTTGCGGAGCACCTCGACGACGCAGTCGCCGATCTCGATCTCGCCGGTCGGGAGGCCGGTGTTGACGGTCCCCTCCGGACGCTGGCGGACGACGCCGGTGATCCGCACGACGTATTCGCTGCGCACGTCGACGTCGTTGTCGACGACGCACTGCACGATGCCCGAGTAGTCGCGCAGATCGACGAAGGCGAGGTGCTCGCCGTGTTCGCGGCGGCGGCCCACCCAACCGCAGACGCTGACGGTCTGTCCGATGTGCGACGGACGCAGGTTGCCGCAGAGGTCGGTCCGCATCGAAGTTGGTTGCGCCGGAGCCGATTGTGCCGGAGCCGATTGTGAGGGTGCGGTGTCGGTCATGCTGCTCGTCATCCTGAGTGGGTTGCTGTGAGGCCTGAATGGGTTTCGGTGAGGTACGTGATCAAGTCGTGCCGGTCGATGGCGACCTGGTCGGCATCCGTGCGCAAGGGCTTGACGACGACGGTGCCGGCAGCGAGTTCGTCTTCGCCGATGATCACCGCGTGGCTCGCGCCGCTCCGGTTGGCGAGCTTCATCTGCGCCTTCATCGAGCGGTTGTCGTAGCCGCGGTCGGCGGTGAGCCCGGCGTTGCGGATGGCGGCCGTGACGAGGGTCGCCTCGCCCCCACCGACGACGTCGACGACGAACGCATCGAGACGTCGCTCGTCCGCGGCGAACACGCCCTCGTCGTCACAGGCGAGCAGGGTGCGATCGACACCGAGGGCGAATCCCACTCCGGGGGTCGGCGGACCGCCGAGGGCCTCGACGAGACCGTCGTACCGTCCACCGCCGCCGAGCGCGTTCTGCGCCGAGTCGAGCGTGCCGCCCTGGAACTCGAAGATGGTGCGCCGGTAGTAGTCGAGGCCGCGCACCAGTTTCGGCTCGACGGTGAACGGGATGTCGAGCGACCCGCAGGCCGGCGAGCACCGCCTCGAAGTGGGCAGCCGACGCTTCCCCCCGGTAGTCGGCGATCGTCGGCGCACCGGCGATCACCGTTTGGTCGGGCCCGCGCTTGGAGTCGAGCACCCGTAGCGGGTTGCGATCGAGCGTCTCTCGGCTCTGCTCGGTCAGCGCGTCGCCGGCGGCGAGGAAGTACGCCCGGAGGGCTTCGACGTAGGCAGCCCGCTCGTCGGGCTCCCCGAGACTGTTGACGATCAGCTTCACCTGGCGGAGCCCGAGGCGGCGGTAGAACTCCCACGCCAACGCGATCACCTCGACGTCCAGGTGGGGATCGTCGACCCCGAGGACCTCGATCCCGACCTGGTCGAACTGGCGGTAACGCCCGCGCTGGGGCTTCTCGTAGCGGAAGTTCGAGCCCGAATAGAACACCTTCCACGGGGTGGTCGGTCGGTGCTGGGCGAACGAACGGCACACGCTCGCCGTCATCTCGGGTCGCAGCGAGATGTGCCGGTCGCCCTTGTCGACGAAGTCGTACATCTCCTTGCCGACCACGTCGGTGGCATCACCGATGCGCGTGAACACGCCGATGTCCTCGAGCAGCGGGGTGATCAGCTCGCCGTACCCGGCGGCGCTCACCACGTCGGCGAACACCGCGGTGAATCGACGCCAGCGGCCGCTGTCGGGCGGCAGGATGTCCCGCATCCCGGGGCTGGTCTGGAACGTCGACACGGCCGGTCAGGCTATCGGTGGGCAGCGTCAGCCCGAGCCGGGGTTGACGCGCGCCGATCCCGCCGCGCACCCAGGTCTGATTCGTGCCCTTGGTCAGAGCGTGTGACCCGGAAGCTCGCTCGCCTGCCTCACCCAGGTGGCGAACTGCCCCTCATCGAAGTCGTCGTCTTCGAAGATGTGGAAGTACCGGACTTCGTCGATCTTCGACTCGACGGGCGGCACCGGGTCGAGCAGCGTGCCTTGGAAGAACGCGACCTTGATGTATTTCGTGAGACAGCTGAAGTTGAGGAACCAACCCGCCTCGTCCTCGGCGCCGTAGAACGGCGAGTTCCACTTGACCGCCTTGCGGACATCCGGAACCTCGCGCGTGATGACCGCGTCGATCCGGCGCCCGACGTCGCTCTTCCACTCCGGCATCGCGGCGATGTAGTCCTGCACCGGCCCGTCGCCGTCGCCCTTCGGAATCTGCGGATTCCCACCGGCCAACAGCTTGGGCTTCTGCTCGCTCTTCTTCGGCATGTGAGTCCCTCCCATAGCGAACCTAGACGCCATCGGACGGGCCGTTGCATCCCAGCGACCGCTGGGCGACCTCACAACATGTCGTGGGCGCGGAACATGCGATCGAGGATGTCGCGGATCACCGGCTGCTTGCGCAGGTTGTACGCCATGACCGCTTCCCCCAGCGAGTTCGTCTCGTCGGCCGATTCCCGCTTCGCCGCGGCATACAGAGCCAGATCGTCGGGATGCGTTCGGAGCCAGTCACGGAACATGCGGTGGCGGATCGCCTCCGGGCTGTCCGGGCACCACACGTGCAGGTTCGTGCGCGGATCGCTCATGAACAGACATCGGTGTTCGTGCCACTTCGGCTCCCGGATCCGCAGGACGAACCCCATCGCCTCGAGAGCCGGCACGTATGCGGCCTCGTCGCTCGAGTCGACGACCGTCAGATCGATGTCGATCACGGGCTTGGCGGCGAGGCCCGGGACGCTGGTCGACCCGACGTGCTCCAGTCCGAGGACCTGGTCTCCGAGGGCATCACGAAGCCGACCAGCGAGGAACTCGAACACGGCCGGCCAGGCAGGGTCGTACTCGACCACGGCGATCGGCACCTCCGGCGGCGGATCGCCGACCCACACGTCATCGTCGGGATCGGCGTCCTCGTGTCGCGTGATCTCCTCGTTCGTCGTCACGCCAGTGCAGCTCCCCCTTCGGCGGTCGAGATCCTACGGCGTCCTGGCGCGCCCCGGCCGCTCGACCCCAGTCGTCGCGGAGCCGCTCGACGAAGGTCGGAGCCAGCCGTTCCGGCAGGATCGCGGGCCGCCGCTTGCGAATCGTCAACACCGCGGCGTCGACCGACGGGCGGGGACGGAACGAGTCCCTGCCGATCGCCTCGCCGAGTTCGAACTCCCACCAGGGCGCCCATCCCGCCGTTCGCAGTGCAATGGGCGGCGTCGACGCGTGCCGGCGGGCGACCTCGGCCTGCAACACCAGGTCGGCCCGGTCGGGCCCGCGCCGTGGTCGATCCAGGAGCAACGCCAGCAGCTCGGTGGTGATCCCGAACGGTGGGTTCGCCACCACCCGGTACGGCTCGGTCGGGAGGGACAGCCGGCGAACGTCGGTCTCGATCACCCGCACCCGGTCGCCCGATCCGACCGTTCGAAGGCGTTCGCGCAAGCGCCCGGCCCACACCGGGTCGGGTTCGATCGCCCAGACACGCACGCCGGCCGCGACGAGAGGATGCGTCAGCGCGCCCGTGCCGGCACCGACGTCGACGACGAGTTCACCCGGTTCGAGCCCGAGCGAGCCGACGAATCGCCTGACCAGAGCAGGATCAGCGAGGAAGTTCTGACCGAACGAGCGGCGCCGCTCGTCGCGCCCGGTCCTGCGCTGTCGCTCGGACACGGGCCATCACCATCAACGTCATGACCACGACGGTAGTGAGGCGGACGAGGTCGATCGAAGCGGGTTTACGCCCGGCGGGCGAGGTACGCGTCGCACAGTTCGACGAGGCGCTCGCGGCCGAAGCTCGGCTCGTGGCCGCCATGCACGACGGTCACCGGGAGGTCACGCAAGCGCCGCATCGTGTCGACGTAAGCCGGGATGTCGCATCCGTCGAGTTCGTCGAGCAGCGGCCCGTCGTAGACCGCATCGCCGGAGAACAACACGCCGCTCGCCGGCTCCCACAGACCGATGCTCCCCTCCGAGTGACCCGGCAGGTGGAGTACCTCGAACACCCGGTCGCCCAGATCGACCACGTCGCCGTCGTCGAGCAACATCGTCGCCGGTGCCGGGAGTCGCTCGAGGATCCGCCACGCAGGCCACCGGGCGGCACCGCGTCGACCAGGATGTCCGGAACGTCGTACCCGGCATCGACATACGGCTGGCGCACCGCGGGACCGAACTCGGTGATGTCGAGCGTCACCACGCCGGCATCGGCGAGCCGCTCGGCCTCCGACGGGTGGATCGCCCGACGGTCGAACTCGTGCATGCCACCGACGTGATCGGCGTGCACGTGGGTGGCGACCGCCAGAACGTCGTGTCCGAGCTCACGCTCGACGAGGTGCCGCATCGGACGCAACCCGAGCGACGTGTCGACCACCAGATCGACGTCGCGTCCCCGCACGTGCCACACGTTGCACCGCAGGAGGGGGTGGACGTGCGGCTCGGTGACCAGGGTGATCGCATCGTCGACCCGCTCGACGACGAACCAGGGATCGGCGACAGGAAGGTCGAGCAAGGTTCGAGACCGATCAGGCAATCCGGATCAGGCGACGGGGACGGCGGCGCCGGGGATCAGGCGGTAGGCGTCGTACACGCCGTCGATGCCCTTGATCGTGCGGACCACGGCCTCGAGATGGCCCGGATTGGCGAGTTCGAACTCGAAGCGCATCTTCGCCACCCGGTCGACGCCGGTGATCGTCTGGCACGACAGGATGTTGACGTGATGGTCGACGAGGGCGTTGGCGACGTCGCGCAGCAGGCGTGAACGGTCGAGCGCCACCACCTCCACACCCGCCACGAACGTGGCGCCGCTCTGACCCTGGCCGTCCCACTCGACCTCGATCATGCGCGTGGCCTGCTCGGCCATGAGCGACACCGCGTTCGCACAGTCGGACCGGTGCACGCTCACCCCGCGACCGCGCGTGACGAAACCGATGATCCCGTCGCCCGGCACGGGCGTGCAACAACTCGCCAGGTGGACGAGAACGTCGTCGAGACCCTCGACGTGCACGCCGACCTTGGTGCGGCTGCCCTTCTCGCCGTTCCCGGCGTGGCCGCTCGACGGTGGCCGGGAGCTGGGCCGGATCGTCGCCGGAACGGAGGCTGCGGGCGATGCGCTGCGCGACCGTCTTCGCCGACACGTGATGCTCGCCGATCGCGGCCAGCAGCGCGTCGAGATCGACGTAGCTCATCTCGACGATCACGTCCTTGAGCTGCGTCGACTTCCACACCTGCTGCACCGGGAGCCGCTCACGACGGAGTTCGGAGGTCGAGATCGTCCCGGCCGAGCTCGATCATGTCGATGCGGCGTTCGCGGCTGAACCACTGCCGGATCTTGTTGCGCGCCCGCGGCGACACCACGAACGCGAGCCAGTCCTGCGACGGGCCGGCCGTTTCGACCTTGCTCGTGAAGATCTCGACGTTGTCACCGCTGGCGAGCACGTGGTCGAGCGACACGAGCCGGTTGTTCACCTTCGCCCCGATGCACGAGTGGCCGACCTCGGTGTGCACGGCGTAGGCGAAGTCGACCGTGGTCGAGCCGACCGGCAGCGTGATCACGCGGCCCTTCGGGGTGAACACGAACACCTCGTCCTGTTCGAGGTCG
Organism: Ilumatobacteraceae bacterium; assembly: GCA_963801795.1. GTDB lineage: Bacteria > Actinomycetota > Acidimicrobiia > Acidimicrobiales > Ilumatobacteraceae > Sva-07. The sequence continues at coordinate 453,620 of CAWDFZ010000005.1, read as the reverse complement.
GTCTTCAGGCTCTGCATGAACTGGGCCGGATCGCTGATGTCCTCCTGCCAGTCGATGATCCGCTTCAGCCAGTCGATCTCCGAAGCCGATTCGCTCGAGCCCTTGTACGCCTAGTGCGCGGCCACGCCCCACTCGGCGCGCTGGTGCATCTCCTTGGTCCGGATCTGCACCTCGATCGGCTTGCCGCTCGGCCCGATGACCGTGGTGTGCAGGCTCTGGTAGAGGTTGAACTTGGGCATCGCGATGTAGTCCTTGAAGCGCCCGACGACCGGGCGCCAGCGACCGTGGATGCAGCCGAGCGCGGCGTAGCAGTCCTTCATCGAGTCGACCACGACCCGGACCGCGATGAGGTCGAAGATCTCGTCGAACTCGCGCCCCTTCACGACCATCTTCTCGTAGATGCTCCAGAGGTGCTTGCCGCGACCGGTGACCTCGGCCTCGATACCGAGTTCGGCGAGACGGGCCCGCACCTCGGCGAGCGCCTTGGCGAGGTAGATGTCGCGCTCGGGTGTGCGCGAGCTGACCAGGTGGTCGAGTTCGGCGAATCGCTTCGGGTGCAGGGCGGCGAACGACAGGTCCTCCAGCTGCTGCTTCAGTTCCTGCATCCCGAGGCGATGGGCCAGCGGCGCGTAGATGTCGAGCGTCTCCTGGGCGATGCGCTGCTGCTTGTCGATCGGCATCGCGGCGATGGTGCGCATGTTGTGGAGGCGGTCGGCGAGCTTGATGACGAGCACCCGCAGGTCCTTCGCCATCGCCACGAGCATCTTGCGCATCGTGGCGGCCTGCTGCTCCTCGCGCGAGTCGAAGCGGATCCGTTCCAGCTTGGTGACGCCGTCGACGATCGCCGCGACCTCGGGCCCGAACTCGCGGTCGACGTCGGCGACCGTGAGCTCGGTGTCCTCGACGGCGTCGTGCAGCAGCGCCGCGGTGACCGACACCTCGTCGAGGCCGATGTCGGCCACGATGTGGGCGACGGCGAGCGGGTGGTTGATGTAGCTCTCGCCGCTCGACCGGAGCTGACTGTGGTGCGCCTCGCGCGGCGACCTGGTAGGCGCGGTTGATCGTGGTGACCGGGGCCTTCGGGTGCCGGCGGCGGTACGAGGCGAGCAGCGGGGCGAGTTCGACCGCCGACAGCGACACCTGATGTCGCCTCCAGGGAAGAACTCGGTCGACGGTGCCCATGATCAGTAGTGGAGCAGCGTCCTGACCGGTCGCTCCCCGAGCCTGCTCCGCCCGCCGAGCGCATCGAGCTCGATGACGAACCCGAGCCCGGCGATCACCCCGCCGAGCGTCTCGACGAGCACGGCCGTCGCCGCCGCCGTGCCGCCGGTGGCGAGCACGTCGTCGATGATCAGGATCCGCTCGCCCGGGTGGATCGCGTCACGGTGGATCTCGAGCTTGTCGGTGCCGTATTCGAGCTGGTACTCCTCGCGCACGACCGCCCACGGCAGCTTGCCGGCCTTGCGCACGGGGACGAACCCCGCGCCGATCCGGTAGGCGACCGCCGCAGCGAAGATGAAGCCCCGCGACTCGACGCCGACCACCCGATCGACCGGCAACGCCGTCGAACTGTTCGACCAGGCCGTCGATCGACGTGGCGAAGGCAGCGCCGTCTCCGAGCAGCGGTGTGATGTCGCGGAACGTGACCCCGTCGATCGGGTAGTCGCCGATGTCTCGGACGAAACCCCGCAACGTGCCGTACTCGCCTGCCATGTCCCGAGGATACCGGTCGGGGCCGGGAACGTCAGTGGCGCTTCTTCTTGCGCGGCCGTGGCGGGTGCGATGAGCAGTCGCTCGGGCGAGGCGCCCGACTCGGTCCGCGGCGGCGGCGCCGTGCCGCCCTGATCGTCGACACCGACCGACGATTCGGATCCCGCGCTCTCGTCTGCTCCGACCTTCACGAGGACATGGCTCGCGTCGCGGCCGGTGGCGCTCGAGCCGACGACGGCGGCACGAAGGGCCGCGCCGGTGAGGCGTTCGCGGCGCACCTTCCCGCTGGTGTCCCGGTGCATCGAGGCGAGCAGCGGCGTGGCGATGAAGATCGACGAGTACACACCGACGACCATCCCGATGAACAGGGCCAGCGCGAACTCCTCGAGCGCCTCGGCGCCGAGCAGGCCCCAGCCGATCGCCAAGAGCGACAACACCGGCAGGATCGAGGCGATGCTCGTGTTGAGCGAGCGCATCAACACCTGGTTCATCGAGATGTTGACGATGTCCGGGTACGGCGTGCGCACGGAGGAGAACTTGGCCTGGTTCTCCTTCACACGATCGAACACGACGATCGTGTCGTAGAGCGAGTACCCGAGGATCGTCAGGAAGGCGACGACCGTCGCCGGGCTGACCTCGAACTGGAACACCGAGTACACGCCGACGACGGCGATCACGTCGTGCACCATGGCGGCGAACGCGGCGACGGCCATCCGCCACTCGAACCGCACGCTGATGAACAGCGACACGACGATGAAGAACACGATCAGCGCCCTGACCGCCTTCTCGGTGATCTCCGCACCCCAGGTCGAACTGGTGAACGCCACGCTCACGGCCGACGTGTCCACGCCGGCGGCATCGGCCATCGCGGCGGTGATCTCGGCCGACTTCTCGGTGGACACCTCTTCGATCTGGACCGTGACGACGTCGGCCGACTCGGAGGTCCGCCGCTGGATACGCGCCGCTGGCGGTGTCGATGCCCTGGTCCTGCAGCACCTGCTCGGCCTCGTCGATGTCGAACGTGTCGCTGGCCGGCACGTCCCACGCGTTGCCGCCCTCGAAGTCGAGGCCGAGGTTGAGTCCCTGGGTGAACAGCGACACCACGGTGATGATCACGATGACGACCGCGGCGACGAACCCGACCATCCGCCGGCCGTAGAAGTCGATCGCCGTCTGGCTGTTGAGCAGCCGCCCGATGCGGCTCTTGGAGATCTGCTCGTTCGTGTTCATGACTGCACCGGCTTGATTCCGAAGGCCGACCGGTTGCGCATGTACTCGCTCGACGCGAGCAGCAACATGAACGGCCTGGTGAACGTGTACAGGATCAGCAGGTCACAGAACGCCGTGACGCCGAGGTAGAGGGCGAAGCCGCGCACCGATCCGACGCTGAGCACGAAGAGGATGACGGCGCCGATGATCGACACCAGGTTGGCCGCCCAGATCGTCCGCCACGTGGCGTTCCAACTCCGTGGGGTGGCGTTGCGGAACGTCCGTCCGCTGCGCAACTCGTCCTTCAAGCGCTCGAAGAACACCACGTAGCTGTCGACCGTCACACCGATCGACACGATGATGCCGGTGACGCCGGCCAGCGTCAGGGCGTAGTTCGTCCAACCGGAGATGAGCGATGCCACGCCGAACACGAACAGGCCCCACACGAAGAGGGCGACGCAGGATCACGAGCGTCATCCAGCGGTAGTAGGCGAACAGCATCGCCAGCACGAGCAGGATGCCGATGATGCCCGCGACGATCGCCGCGTTGAGCGAGTCGGCACCGGCCGACGGCGACACGATGCGCGCTTCTTGTGCTTTCACCTCGACGGGGAAGGCACCACGGTTGAGCACCGCAGCCAGATCCTCGGCCTCGCCCTTCGAGAAACTGCCGGTGATCGCGACGGAACCGGTGAAGTTCGGCTGGTTCACCTGCGGCGACGACTGCACCACGCTGTCGAGGGCGATGGCGATCTGACCGCGCACGCCGGCTGCGGTCGACGGACAGGTCGGCGCGGCGTTGTAACACTGGCTGGCGAGGCTGTTCCAGGTGGCCTGGCCGTCGCCGCGCAGGTCGACGGCGACACCCCACCCGTTGTCGGCGGTCAGCTGCGGCGCTGCCACGGGAGAACACCTCGCCGGTGCCCTGCGCCGGGCCGACACACACGCTGGTGCCGTCGCGGGTCGGCAGCAGTTCGGCGCCGGTCGCGGTCGGTGCCGGTCGGCAGCGCGGTGACGGGCTCGGTGGCGACCGGCTCCGGTACGGGAACGGTCTGGGCCGGGAATGCGCCCCGGAACCCGGCCGGCGCGGTCGGAGGCCGGTGCGGTGGTTGCAGTGGCGCTCGCCGGTGGCGGTCGTCGTGGCCGGAGCGGCCGGTGCCGTGCCGGAGGCGATCGTGGTGGCGGTGACGTCGTCGGGTGTGAGCGGCGGCGGCGCACTGCGCCGGCTCGACGACCGGACGGAGCTCGACGACGCCGGACACGTCGACGGCGTCGAGCGCCTGCTGCTGGTCCTTCACGCCGGGCAGGTCGACGACGATCGCCTGGCCCTGGACACGGACGTCGGGCTCGGCGATCCCCTGGTTCTCGAGCTCGCTGCGGATCAGGTCGCGGATGACGATCAGGTCGTCACCCGACGCGGGCTCGACGGGCGCCAGGATGACCGACACGCCGCCCTGGAGGTCGAGGCCGAGGATCGGGGTGGTGCCGGTGGCGATCGCTGCCGATGAAGAGCACGACGACGATGACGACCGTGCTGATCAGCGTGGCCCAGAGACGACGGCGCATCGGGCTGGCTCAGTCGTCGGAATCTGACGGGCCGGAACTGGCGGCCTCGTCGGCAGTGTCGTGCGGCGTCCGCGACTTCGTCGTCGGCGTCCACCTTGCCCTGCACGGCGGCCCGGGCGATGCGGATCTGCACGTCGTCGTCGATCTCGAGCCAGAACCGGTTCGGTCCGTCCTCGCCGGTGATCTTGCCGAACAAGCCGGACGTGGTGACGATCTCGTCACCGACCTCGATCGACCGCTGCAGTTCCTGGGCTTCACGAGTGCGCCGGCGCTGCGGGCGGATCATGAAGAAGTACATCGCGAACGGGATGAGCAGCAGGATTCCGAGCTGCACGATGGCGCCACCCCGCCCCCGCCGGAGTCACCGGAAGCGAGCAGGGCGATGGAAAAAAGCGTCGACATAACGGCGAGCGAGCCTATCGGCGAGCAGCGGCGGAATTCGGTCAGCCCGACGGACGAACCAGCGAGGCGAGTTGTGGCGAGGCGAGCTGTGGCAACGTTGCCGGCATGACGGGCCCACGTGTGTTGATCGTCGGCGGCGGGTTCGGCGGCCTGTCCGCGGCGCGCGGCCTTGCCGCCGCGGCTGTCGAGGTGACGGTGATCGACCGCCGGAACCATCACCTCTTCCAGCCGCTGCTGTACCAGGTGGCCACGGCAGGGCTGAACCCGTCGAACATCGCCCATCCGATCCGCGGGATCCTCGCCCGGCAGTCGAACGCGCGAGTGCTGCTCGCCGAGGTGGTCGCCGTCGATCCCGATGCCCGGCAGATCTCGCTCGACGACGGCGAGGAACTGCCGTACGACTACCTCGTCCTCGCCACCGGCACGACCCACGACTACTTCGGTCACGACGAATGGGAGGTCCACGCGCCCGGGCTGAAGACCATCGAGGACGCGCTCGAGATCCGGCGCCGAGTACTGCTCGCGTTCGAGCGCGCCGAGCGCGCCGCCGATCCGGAGGAAAGCGCGGGCGATCTCACGTTCGTCGTCGTGGGTGGCGGCCCGACCGGGGTGGAGACCGCCGGCGCGATCGCCGAGATCGCCTTCAAGACGTTCACGAGCGAGTTCCGCGCCATCGACCCCAACCGCGCCAACGGTCATCCTGCTCGAGGGTGCCGACCGGATCCTCGGCAACTATCCCGAGTCGCTGTCGCACAAGGCGGCGCGTCAGCTCCAGCGACCTCGGTGTCGACCTCCGCCTCGGCGTGACGGTCACGAATGTCGATGCCGACGGCGTCGAGACGTCGACTCGTCCGATCGAGCGGTTCGATCGGACGGGCGCGATCCGGGCCGGCACGGTGATCTGGGCTGCCGGGAACCGCGCCTCCCCGCTGGCGGCCATGACCGGCGGTCAGACCGATCGTGCGGGCCGTGTGATCGTGGCCGACGACCTCTCGGTCAGCGGTCACCCCGACGTGTTCGCGATCGGCGACGTCGCGCACGCCACCGTCGACGACCACCTCGTACCGGGCGTCGCGCAGGGAGCGATCCAGGGCGGTGCGCACGTGGCCAAGGCGATCCGGGCCGACCTCGCCGGCGAGCCGCGACCGACGTTCCGCTACCGCAACAAGGGCGAACTGGCCACGATCGGCCGGTCGTCGGCCGTCGGCACGATCGGCCGCTTCCGGCTCTCCGGCTGGATCGCGTGGATGGCCTGGTGGTCGGTCCACATCGTGTTCCTCATCGACTTCCGGAGCAAGCTCAGCGTGCTGCTCAACTGGGCCTGGAACTACCTCACGTTCCAGCGCAGTGCCAGGCTCATCACCGGCCCCTGGCGACCGCGCACCTGACGAGAATGTCCGCCGGGGACAGACCCCGGCGGACATTCTCACTCCCAGACGGCGAGGACGTCGCGGCGTAGCTGGTCGAACGTGCCGGCCACGATGGCGGCACGCATCCGGTCCATCAGCTGGATCGTCCAGGCGACGTTGTGGATCGACAACAGTCGCGACGCCGTCGGCTCGCCGACCTGGAGCAGGTGCCGGATGTAGCCCCGGCTGTGACGAGCACAGACGTCGCACGAGCACGTCGGTGTCGAGCGGCTCGTCGAGTTCGGCGTTGCGCGCCGCCTTGGCCTGGAAGCGACCCGTCGACGTGAGCGCCGTGCCGTGCCGGCCGAGCCGCGTCTGCATCACACAGTCGAACTGGTCGACGCCGAGCGCCACCGCCTCGACGAGCGAGGCCGGGTCGCCCACCCCCATCAGGTAGCGCGGCTGGTCGGTCGGCAGCTCGGCGAGGGCCGCGGCGAGCGCGGGCAGCATCTCCTCGCGCGTCTCGCCGACCGACAGCCCACCGATGCCGTAGCCGTCGAAGCCGACCTCCACGGTGCGGCGGGCACTCTCCGCGCGCAGCGCCTCGCTCACTCCCCCCTGCACGATGCCGAACAGCGACTGGTCGGTGCGCACGTGGGCGGCACGCGCCCGGTGCGCCCAGGCGTTCGTCCGCTCGACGGCCGAACGGATGACCTCGGGCGCACTCGGCAGCGGCGGGCACACGTCGAGCACCATCTGGATGTCGGCCCCGAGCCGTTGCTGCACGTCGACCGCGATCTCGGGCGTGAACCGGTGCGACGAGCCGTCGTAGATGCTCTTGAACGTCACCCCGTCGTCGTCGATCTTCGGGTCGAGCGAGAACACCTGGAACCCGCCCGAATCGGTGAGCGTCAGGCCGTCCCACCCGGCGAAGCGGCCGAGGCCGCCGAACCGTTCGACGAGGTCGGCGCCCGGTCGCAGCATCAGGTGGTAGGTGTTGCCGAGCACGATCTGGGCGCCGACCTGCGCGTAGTCGGCGGCGCTCAGGTACTTGATCGCGGCCGCGCGTGCCGACCGGCATGAACAGCGGCGTCGTGTACGAGCCGCGCGCCGTCGTCGCCGTGCCGGCGCGCGCCGCCCCGTCGGCACCGTCGATCGTCAGGTCGACCCGGAACATCGAGTCGACGCCAGTCCGGTCGAGCAGCATCGCGTCGCCGAAGGACAGGAACCGGTAGTCGCCGGCCAGCGCCTCGGTCGTACAGCCGGCGCCACCGGTCGCCGACGAACGCGTCGATCATCATCAGCAGTGTCGTCCGCGGCAGGTGGAAGTTGGTCATCAGCACGTCGACGACCTGCCAGTCGAAGCCGCGATGGATGAACAGGTCGGTGCGTCCCGACGCCTCGCCGCGAGCAGCGGCCGACTCCAGTGCCCGCACCGCCGTGGTGCCGACGGCGACGACACGACGGGCCTCCTGACACGCCAGCCGGGTCGACTCGGGGACGTGGTAGCGCTCGGTGTGCATCGGATGGTCGAGCGGGTCGCGGCGTGCTGATCGGCTGGAACGTGTCGAGCCCGACGACCAGCTCGACCTTGGCCACGCCGACACCGGCCGCGGCGAGACGATCGAACAGTTCGTCGGTGAAGTGGAGCCCGGCCGTCGGAGCCGCGGCGCTCCCCGGGATCGCGGCGAACACCGTCTGGTAGCGCGCCGGGTCGCCGAGCGGCGTCGTGATGTACGGCGGCAACGGCATCTCGCCGATCTCGTCGAGCAGCTCCAGTGGATCGACCTGGTCGGTCAACAGTTCCACGTCGAACGTGTCACCGGCGGCCGTGCGCTCGCCCACCCGCACGATCGGGCGCTCGCCGGCGAGGAGCACCTCCCCGACGCGGAGCCGCTTGCCGGGCGCAGCAGCGCCTCCCAGCGGCGGCGGTCGGGGGTCGACGGCTCGAGCAGCAGCACCTCCGCGGTTCCGCCCGTGTCGCGCCGGAGCCGCAGGCGCGCCGGGATCACCCGGGTCTCGTTCAGCACCAGGAGATCGCCCTCGCGGAGCAGTTCCGGGAGGTCGCGGACGTGACGGTGCTCGGGCGCCGCCGAACCACGGTCGACGAACAGCCGGGCGCCGTCGCGCGGCTCGATCGGCGTCTGGGCGATGCGATCGTCGGGCAGCTCGTAGTCGAAGTCGGCGATCTGCACCGCCCCGAGGCTACGGCGATCGAGAATGTCCGCCGGGGTCTGTCCCCGGCGGACATTCTCAGTCGAACAGGCTGGCGCCGCCGGACCGTCGCGGGACGGGCACGCCGATGTGCTCGTACGCGGCGTCGAGCGCGACGCGACCGCGCGGCGTGCGGGCGATCATCCCCTGGGTGATGAGGAACGGCTCGTACATGTCCTCGACCGTCTCGGGCTGCTCGCCGACGCTGATCGCCACCGTCGACAGCCCGACCGGGCCACCGTTGAACTGCACGCACAGCGCGGTGAGGATCGCCCGGTCGACCTTGTCGAGCCCACGATCGTCGACACCGAACAGCGCCAGCCCGTCGCGGGCGACGTCGGCGTCGATCGAACCCGTCGGCGCGGACCTCGGCGAAGTCGCGCACGCGCCGCAGCAGCCGGTTGGCGATGCGCGGCGTGCCTCGCGACCGGCGGGCGATCTCCCACGCTCCGTCGGCGTCGATCTCGACGTCGAGGATCCCCGCCGCCCGTTCGCACGATCGCCTGCAGTTCGTTGGTGTCGTAGTAGTCGAGCCGCGCCACGAGGCCGAACCGGTCGCGCAGCGGGCCCGTGATCATGCCGGTGCGGGTGGTGGCGCCGACGAGCGTGAACGGCGCCATCGTCAGCCGGATGCTCGAGGCCGCCGGTCCCTTGCCCACGACGATGTCGATCTGGAAGTCCTCCATCGCCGGATACAGGATCTCCTCGACCGCCCGCGACAGGCGATGGATCTCGTCGATGAACAGCACGTCGCCGTCGTCGAGCTTGGTGAGGATCGCGGCGAGATCGCCGGCGCGCTCGAACGCCGGCCCGGACGTGACGTGCAGGTGGACGCCCATCTCGGTGGCGACGATGCCGGCCAGCGTGGTCTTGCCGAGTCCGGGCGGCCCGGCGAACAGGAGGTGGTCGACGGTCTGGTTCCGCTTGCGTGCCGCCTCGAGCACGATCGTGAGGTGCTCCTTGAGCTCGCGCTGGCCGATGAACTCGTCGAGCGCGCGGGGCCGCAGACCGGCCTCGACCTCGAGTTCGCCGGCGACTCGCCGTCGCGCAACAGGTCGTCGGTGGGGCCGATGCTCGGATCGACGAACTCGTCACGCACGGCGCGCTCCCAACGACTTCAGTGCCTCGCGCAGCAACGACGAGGCGTCGGTGTCAGCGGACAGGTCGCGCAGGACGTCGCGGACCTCGTCGGTGCCGTACCCGAGACCGGTGAGCGCTTCGCGCACGTCGGCCACCGCCGAACTCTGCCCGCCACCGCCGCCGGACCGTTCCAACACGGGGATCGACAGCCGGTCACGGAGTTCGACGATCAGGCGCTCGGCGGTCTTCTTGCCGACGCCCGGGACGAGCGACATGGCCGCGACGTCGTTGTTGGCGACGATGTCGACGATGGCGAGCGGCGGATGTGTCGCCAGCACCGCCATCGCCAGCGCCGGGCCGACGCCGTGCGTGCCGATGAGCACCTGGAACGTGCCGCGTTCTTCGCGAGCGACGAACCCGTACAGCGTCTGGGCGTCCTCGCGGATGTGGTGGTGGACGTAGAGGAACGTGTTCGTCGACGGCTCGAGTTCGGCCATCGTGCGTTGCGACACCGTGACGAGATAGCCGACTCCGCCGACCTCGATCAGCACGGTACCGTCGACGTTGCGTTCGAGCACCTCGCCGCGCAGCGACCCGATCATGCCGACCTCCCTGTCGGCGATCCGCCGTCGCATCGGCGCCATCGCCAGGTGGCACAAGGCCAGCGCCGCCGCGTCGGCCGCATCGGCCGGCTTCGGCAGTGCGGTCAGTCCGAGCCGTACCTGCACCATCTTCTGCACCTGCTCCTTGTCGGCCCCGCCCCATCCGGCGACGGCATCCTTCACCTGGTTCGGTGTGTACTGCACCACGTCGCACCCGGCGAGCGCCGCCTCGGCGAGTGCCAGCCCGCTCGCCTGACCGACGCTCATCGCCGTCCGCACGTTGACCTGGAAGAACACCTGCTCGACCGCCACGGCGTCGGGCTCGAACTCGGCGAGCAGTGCCGTGAACTCCAGCCGGAGCGCGGCGAGACGCTGCGGCAACGGGTCGGCCGGCCGGCGTGCGGATCACGCCGAGCGAGACGGCCGTGACGGCGCCGGCCCGGCCGCCGTCGACGACCGCGTACCCGCAGCGCGTGAGGCCGGGGTCGATGCCGAGCACCCGGAATCGTTCGGTCAGCCGGGAGGATGGCGTGCGGTCGAACACAGGTTCGCAGGATAGCTGCTCACCTCTCGGCCGGATGGGATGCGCAAGTCGTCACGAGATCTTGGCGAGCTCGGCGACGAGCTCCTTCACCGGCCGGTACGTCAGGCCGGCGATCGCCCGGTGGGCGTAGCGGACCACACCGTTGGCATCGATGATGAACACGCTGCGGCGGGGAAACCCGATCGGGCCGAGCGTGCCGTAGAGCCCGGCGACCGTCTTGTCGACGTCGGCGAGCAGCGGGAACGAGAACCCGTGCTTGCCGGCGAACGCGTCGTGGCTGCTGACGTCCTGCGCCGAGATGCCGAGCACCTGTGCATCGAGCTCGTGTGAACTGCTCGAGCTCGTCGTTGTAGCTGTTCAGTTGCTTCGTGCACACCGGCGTGTCGTCGCCCGGGTAGAACACGAGCACGACCGGGTGCCCGGCGTAATCGTGCAGCGACACGTCGGTCCCGCCGGTGGCGGGCAGGGTGAAGTCGGGAGCGGCGATCGCCGACGCCGAGACTCACGATGCCGCCGCCTCCATCAGCTCGTCGCTGATGTCGAAGTTGGAGAACACGTCCTGCACGTCGTCGTTGTCCTCGAGCGCCTCGAGGATCCGCAGCACTGCCTTCGCGTCCTTGAGGTCGGTGATCGGCACGAGGTTGTCCGACACCATCGGCGAGTCGGCGGAGATCACCTCGATGCCGGCGTTGTCGAGCTCGGTCTTCACGTCGTACACGAGCGTGCGGGTCGGTCATGATCCGGAAGCCGTCGCCCTCGGCGATCACGTCGTCGGCGCCGGCCTCGATGGCGACCATCATCACCTTCTCCTCGTCGACGCCCTCGCCGGTGAGGATCACGCCGCGCCGACCGAACTGCCAGCCGACCGCTCCCGGTTCGGCCATCGAGCCGCCGAGCTTGCTGAACACGTTGCGGATCTCGGATCCGGTGCGGTTGCGATTGTCGGTGAGCACGTCGATCATCAGGGCGACCCCGCCCGGCGCGTAGCCCTCGTACATGATGCTCTCGTACGTGCCCCCGTCGGCGTCGCCGGTGCCGCGCTTGATCGCACGATCGATCGCGTCGTTGGTCATCCGTCCGGCCTTGGCCTTCTGGACCGCGGTGCGCAACGTCGGGTTGGTGTCGATGTCACCGCCGTTCTTCGCGGCGACCTCGATCTGCCGGGCGAGCTTGTTGAAGAGCTTGCCGCGCGCCTTGTCGGCGGCGCCCTTCTTGTGCTTGATCGTTGCCCATTTGGAATGGCCGGACATGTCGTTACTCCGTTGGTGCGAGCGGGTCGAGCGTGTTGAGGAACATCTCGTGCAACCGGTGGTCGGCGGTGAGCTCGGGATGGAACGCTGCCACGGTACAACTTCCGTCACGCAGCAGAACAGGCACGCCGTCGTGCTCGGCGAGGACCTCGATCCCGCCGCCGACCCGGACGACGAGCGGCGCCCGGATGAACACGGCGTGGAAGGGATCGTCGAGGCCGGCCACGGCGATGTCGGCTTCGAAGCTGTCGAGCTGGCGGCCGTAGCCGTTGCGGCGAACCGTGACGTCGAGGCGCTCGAATCCGTGCTGGTCGGGGCGGCCGTCGAGCACCTCGGTGGCGCACAGGATCATGCCGGCACACGTGCCGAACACCGGCATGCCGGCCGCGATCCGCTTGTTCAGCGGGTCGAACAGCCCGCTCGTGTCGAGCAGCTTCGACATCGTGGTGCTCTCCCCGCCGGGCAGCACGAGCGCATCGACAGCGTCGAGGTCCGACGGGTGTCCGCACCAGCGGTGCGTCGACGCCGAGCGTGGCGAGTCGCTGCTGGTGCGCGGCGAACGCCCCCTGCAGCGGCGCAGCGACGCCGATCGACCTGGCGCGTGCCGGGTCGGGTCCGTGGCGCGCCGGGATCGGCGGGATCGATCAGTTCACCAGCCCCGGTCGGCGTACCGCTGGTTGACGTCGTCCATCTCGATGCCGGTCATCGGCGCCCCGAGCCCACGGCTCACCTTGGCGAGGATGTCGGGATCGTTGAAGTGCGTCGTCGCCTCGACGATCGCCTTGGCCCGCGGCGAGGGGTCCTCCGACTTGAAGATGCCCGAACCGACGAACACCGCTTCGGCGCCGAGCTGCATGGCGAGCGCGGCGTCGGCCGGCGTGGCGAGCCCGCCGGCACAGAACAGCGGCACCGGCAGCTTGCCGGTCTCGGCGATCTCCTGCACGAGCGGCAGCGGCGCCTGCAGACGCTTGGCCCACTCGAACAGTTCGGCGTGGTCGGCCTGGGTGATCTGCTTGATGTCGCCGATGATCGAGCGGAGGTGGCGCACGGCCTCGACGACGTTGCCGGTGCCGGCCTCGCCCTTCGAGCGGATCATCGCCGCCCCTTCGGAGATGCGCCGCAGCGCCTCACCGAGGTTGGTCGCGCCGCACACGAACGGCACGTCGAAGGCGAACTTGTCGATGTGGTGCGCCTCGTCGGCGGGCGTGAGCACCTCGGACTCGTCGACGAAGTCGACGCCGAGCGCCTGCAGGATCTGCGCCTCGACGAAGTGACCGATGCGGACCTTGGCCATGACCGGGATCGACACGGCTTCCTTGATGCCCTCGATCATCTCCGGGTCGCTCATGCGGGCCACCCCGCCGTCACGACGGATGTCGGCCGGAACACGCTCGAGTGCCATCACGGCGACGGCGCCGGCATCCTCGGCGACCTTGGCCTGACCGGGCGTGACGACGTCCATGATGACGCCGCCCTTCATCATCTCGGCCAGGCCTCGCTTGACCTGGAACGTGCCGGTGCTCCGTGCGTCACTCATGCGACCATCGTACTGACCGTCTGCCGCAACGGGCCCGAGGATTCGGCGCCCGTCACGGTCAGGCTGGTGCTGGCTCGGCTACTCGGGCAGCCGGCTTGATGATCATGTTGACGCCGGTCTTCGCCGGGTCGATCGTCGGCACTTCCTCGGCCAGTTCGACCCAGGTGTTGCCCGGCGTTGAGCTTGATCTCGTTGCCCTGCGAGGTCGAAGTACTGGATCGGGCACGATACACGTTGTCGCGCTTCCAGCGTGCCCTCGATGACCTTGCCGTCGCTGAAGACGAACACCGGACCATCACCGACGGTCTGCGCCTCCGGGCTGCGGGCGTCGACGGCGCTCGGCTGGTACTGCACGCCCATCATCACCACGTTCGTCGCGGCGATCTGACCGTAGGTCTTGTCGACGTGCGGCGTGCCGTTCTGCGACCGGTCGAACTTGCCGCGTCTCGGGATTCCACTGCCAGTCGACCTGGGTGCTGCCGACATTCGCCGGCGAACCCGGCCGTCGGATCGCCGGTGAACGTCTCACCGTCGCGCAGGTACTGGAAGTTCTGCGCGCGGCGGACCCGGATGCTCGGGCGGGGTCTGCAGCCAGATCGCGTCGGTCGAGTTGTAGAGGTTGTGCGGTGCCGTGCCGGGGCCGCGGTAGTAGCCGCCGGCGTGGCTCGGGCCCATGTTGATCAACGTCGACTCGTCGATCGATCCGGGTGACGTTGCCGTTGCCACCGCTCCACACGAACAGCGGTGAGTTGTACGACGAGAACAGCAGCGACGTCCTGGGTGCGGCCGGAACGGATCGGCCCGAGCGGATCGGCGCTCTGCGAGTGGAACACGGCGGCGAACCGTGTGGCCCGTCCTTCGACGATCTCTTCGTAGACGATGTCGGCGACGGCGAGGCCGGTGTGGTTCTGGCGGGCGTCGACGTTGTCGATCTTGGCGACGAGCGCCGGCCGCTGGAGGATCTCGTCGGCGCTGGCGAGCGGCTGGCCGGTGAGCGGCTGGCGGATGACCTCGGGGAGCGTCGTCGTCGTGGCGATCGTCTCGGTCGTGGTGGTCTCCGGGACGGTGGTGGTGGTCTCCGGGACGGTGGTCGTCGTCGTGGTGGTCGACGCGACCGTGGTGGTCTCTTCGGCGGCGCTGCTGCCGCCGCATGCGGCGAGCGCCAGGGCACCAGCGGACAGGAGTAGGAACGTTCGGGTAATGCGCATCACAGTTCTCTCAGTAGGGCGATTCGCTCGTCGAGCGGGGGGTGGGTGTCGAACAGTCGGTGGATACCGCCGAGCTTGCCGTCGTCGCCGACGCCACTCATGGGTTGTTCGATCCACAAGTGTGCCGTAGCGGTGGACGCAGAATGCGTCACCGTCGTGTCGGCCTTCAATTTTTCGAGCGCCGAGATCAGCCCCGGCGGGTACCGGGTGAGCTGGCAGGCGCTGACGTCGGCGAGCGTCTCGCGGCTCCGCGAAATCGTCGCCTGCATCGCCTTGGCGACGATCGGCGCCATGATCAGCAGGAGAAAGCCCACGTAGGCGAGCGGATTCGATGCCGTTGTCACGATCGCTGCCACGACTGATGCGACCGCCGTTCCACCACATCGTGCGCACGCCCATGTCGGCCATCAACGCGATCGCGCCGACCATCGTGACCGCCAGGGTGGACACGAGGATGTCGTAGTTGCGGATGTGACTCAATTCATGGGCGACCACACCCTCGAGTTCGACGCGATTCATCTTCTCGAGCAGGCCGGTCGTGACGGCGATCGCCGCATGCTGGGGGTTGCGTCCCGTGGCGAACGCGTTCGGCGCCGGGTCGTCGACGACGTAGATGCCCGGCTTCGGCAGCCCGCCGGCGATGCACAGTCCCTCGACGAGGTTGTGCAGGCGGGGGTACTCCTCCGGCGAGGCGGGGTGGGCCCGGCTCACCGACAGGGCGATCTTGTCGGCGTTCCAGTACGAGCCGAACGCGATCGCGGCGCCGACGACGAGCGCGATGACGGCGAACAGTGGGCCGTTGCCGAACAGCAACCCGATGATCGTGCCGACGAGCACGACGATCGCCAAGAACGCGGCGACGAGCAGAGCGCTGCGGCGCTTGTTCGAGCGGATCAGTTCAAACATGCGGAGGATGCGTCAGAACTCGACCGTCGGCGCCACACGGGCGCCTTCCTCGGCCTCGAAGTACTCGCGCTCGTCGAAGTGGAGCATCTTGGCGAAGAACACGGCGGGCACCGACTGGATCTTGTTGTTGAACGTCAGCACGCTGTCGTTGTAGAACTGGCGGGCGTAGGCCACGCGACCCTCGGTGGCCGGTCAGTTCCTCCTGCAGCGCGAGGAAGTTCTCGTTGGCCTTCAGGTCGGGATAGGCCTCGCTCAGGGCGAACACCTGGCGCAGCGCTCCGGTGAGCACGTTGTCGGCCTGCGGCCTGGGCGTGCGGCGTGTCGGGGGCGGCGATCGCCGAGTTCCGGGCCTGGACGACCGCCTCGAGCGTGCCGCGTTCGTGCGCGGCGTAGCCCTTGACGGTCTCGACGAGGTTCGGGATGAGGTCGAGGCGGCGCTTCAGCTGGACGTCGATCTGCGACCACGCGTTGTCGATCTGGTTGCGGCTCCGGATCAGGCTGTTGTAGGCGCCGATCAGGACGGCCACGATCACCAGGATGATCACGATGACGATGATGATGCCCCACATGTTCGAGCCAGCCTACGGGGTCGGACCCGCGCATCGGAGGATGCGCGGCGCACGGCCGGTGGATCGGCGGCGTCAGCGACGGATCGTCTCGTAGATCTGGAGGTAGCGATCGGCGAGTCGGGTCATCGAGAAGTCCTCGGCTCGTGCCGCACCGGCCGACCGGAGTGAGCCGGCGAACGCCTGGTCGCGGAGCACGTGGTCGAGCGCATCGGCGAGCCCGGACGGGTCACCCGGTTCGACCAGCACGGCGTCGACACCGTCGGTCGCCACGTTGCGGTATCCGGCGAGCGCACTGGCCACCACGGTGGCTCCGGCCGCCATCGCCTCGATGAGCACCACGCCGAACGACTCACCCCCGAGCGACGGTGCACAGAACACGTCGCACGAGCGCAGGCGGTGGAACTTCTCCGCCTCGGTGACCCGGCCGAGCCAGACGATCGACGGGTTGTGGGCGTGGCGGGCCGTGAGCGCCGCCGTTTCCGGCCCGTCGCTCGCCACCCACACCTCGACGGGCGTCGACATCTGCCCGACCGCGTCGAGGAGCACCGACAGCCCTTTGCGATGTTCGTGGCGGCCGCAGAAGAAGATCGCCGGACGTCGCGTGGAGTCCGATCGAGCACGGTCGGTCGTGGCGGCACGGATGGCGCCGAGGTCGACACCGTTGAACAGCACCTCGTAGTCGCCACCGATGTGCTCGTGGGCCAGCTCCCCGGCGTCCTTCGACACGACCACGCGATGGTCGAGCCGGTTGACGATGCGGCGGAGCGCCGGCCGCAGCATCCGATACCCGAGCGACGTGCCGGCGGCGTGGAACGTGCCGACCGTCGGCGCCCGATGGACCAACAGGGCCGTCATCGTGATTCCCGGCGCCATCGGCTCGTGCAGGTGGATCACGTCGAAGGCCTCGTCGTTGAGGGCGCGCAGGGTGCGCAGCGCCGCTGACGGGTCAGGGGCCAGCGGTGCGACCGACCCGTTCGCGGCGGTCGGCAGCGAGTTGCCGAGCGGGGTGACGAAACTCTCGGGAGGCGGGCCGTCGCACGGTCCGAGCACCCGGGCCTCGTAGCCCCGGCTGCGGAGTTCGCGGGCCAGGCCGAGCACCTGGGCCTGGACGCCACCCGGCACCGACAGGCTGTAGGGGCTGACGAGCCCGATTCGGAGCGGAGCGGACATCGCTAGGCGGTCGGGCGGGCGATGGCGTCGACCGTGACCCCGAAACTCGCCGCGAGTTCGGTGGCCTCCAGCGGGACGCGAGAGCAGGAACCCCTGCCCGATGTCGCAGCCGAGCGACCGCAGCACACTGAGCTGGGCCGGGTTCTCGATGCCCTCGGCGACACTCGTGACCCCGAGCGCCGCCGTCATCTGGAGGATCATTGATGCGAGCGTAGAGCTCTTTCCGGCCTCGCCGAGTTCCTCCACGAAACGACGGTCGATCTTCACGATGTCGACCGGGAAGCGCTGGAGGTACGACAGCGAGCAGTAGCCGGTGCCGAAGTCGTCGATCGCGATGCGGATTCCGATGGCCCGCAATGCCTCGAGGTTCCCGTTCGACGCCTCGACCTCCTCGACGAACATGGTTTCGGTGATCTCCAACGTGACCAACGCCGGGTCGAGGTCGTGGTATCGGAGAGCCGCGCACACCTGCTCGACGAAGTCGTCCTGACGGATCTGCAACGCCGACACGTTCACGCTGACGCTGCGCGGGCCGCCGCGCTGCCACGTCGTCGCCTCCCGGAAGCTCTCGTGCAGCACCCATTCGCCGATCGGGCCGATGAGTCCGGCGCGTTCGGCGACCGGGATGAACTCGTCGGGCGAGATCACGCCGCGCACCGGATGATCCCATCGGATGAGTGCCTCCGCACCCACCACTGCGCCAGTTTCGAGATCGATCATCGGCTGGAACATGAGGCGCATCTGGCCGCGTTCGATCGCCAGGCTCAGCTCGGTGCGGAACTCGAGATGCCGCGTGGCCGGCAGGCGCATCGCGGGGTCGAAGATCTTGATCTGGCTCTTGCCGGCCCGTTTGGCCTCGTACATGGCGATGTCGGCGTCGCGCAACAGACCTGAGGTGGTCATGCCGGGCGAGGCGACAGCGACCCCGACGCTGGCCAGCACGGCCAGTTCGTATCCGGCCAGGCTGACGGGCTCGCGGAGCAGGCCGAGCAGTCGTTCGCCCACGTCGATCGCCCGATCCACCCCACCGCTGTCCTCGAGGAGGATGGCGAATTCGTCGCCTCCGAGCCGGGCCGGAGTGTCGCCCGTGGCCGTCACCTGCCTGATCCGGTCGGCGATCGAGCGCAGCAACTGATCGCCCACGCCGTGGCCGAGCGCGTCGTTGACCGACTTGAAGTCGTCGAGGTCGACGAACAACACGACGAGCGGATCGTTCTCCGAGCGGGCGACGCGCAGGGCATGGTCCATCCGATCGAGGAACAGCGCCCGGTTCGCCAGGCCGGTCAACTCGTCGTGGAACGCCCGATGGCTGAGCTGCCGCTCGAGGTTGCGCTGTTCGGTGACGTCGCGGAACGTGGCGACCATCCCGTCGACGGCGTCGCCGCCGAGGAGGTTGGCGATCGTGGCCTCCATCCGCCGCCGCTGGCCGTCGACGCGCACGAGGCTGACCTCGAACTTCACCGTGCTCCCCTGTCCGAGTTGCACGACACGCTGGAGTTCGAGGGCGGCCGCGTCGCGATCGTCAGCCGACACGAGATCGATGAGCGGGCGGCCGATCCAGTCGTCGCTGCGATGCCCGAGCGTGCTGACGAGACCTGGGCTCGCGTACTGGATCTGGCCCGACGCGTTGGTGAGCATCACGACGTCGCTGGAGTGCTCGACCATCGCCGCGAGCCGGTCCTGGCCTTGACGCTCGGTCAGCTGCCGAACTCGCGCGACGAGGCCCCACACCCGAGCGAGGGCCAGTACCACCACCGCGATCGAACACAGGGCCAGCGCGGTCCGTGTCTCCTGGCTTCCGAGGTCGGTGACCGTCAGCGCGAACAGCACGGTCAAAGGGGTGAGCGCGGCCACGCTGAGCCACACGACGCGGCCGAATCCGACCGTGTCCGGTTCGTCGTCGGGCAAGTGCGTGAGCGCCATCGTCGGATCGAGGGCCGCCGATGCGAGCACGAGCGGAGCGGCGATCGA
The DNA here is from genome assembly GCA_963801795.1 of Ilumatobacteraceae bacterium. Lineage (GTDB taxonomy): Bacteria > Actinomycetota > Acidimicrobiia > Acidimicrobiales > Ilumatobacteraceae > Sva-07. Next base: position 434,333 of record CAWDFZ010000005.1, on the reverse strand, counting down.
CAGCGCGTCGAACACCCCGCCCGACCCGACCGTGTCGCGCAGTTCCTGCGCACTGCGCGCCACGTCGGAGCAGAGCTGGAACGCGAGCCCGACCGCGAGCAGGATCGCCGAGGGGTATCGGAACCGCATCTGCACCGTCGTGTGCAGTGCGATGGCGAGCGCCACCGCCTCGAGCAGCGGGATCGATGCCGCCCAGACATGGTCGGCGGGCGCGACGTCGCTTTCGCCGAGGAACGGCTCGATCACGATCAACCACACGCCGACGCCGACGGCGATGCTCACGATCGTGGTCTCGATGCCGCTCCGCGCGTCCTTGGCCGCGGTGTCGTGGCCGAGCATCGTCGCGGTGGCGAGGAGCAGGCCGGCCGCGACGAGGCGGAACGGGTCGGCGACCGACGGGAACGTTTCGCGTGACGCGAAGTACAACGTCGACCGCGACGGCATTGCTGCGCGGCCAGACACCCGAGGGCGATCGCCAAGGTGACCCACGGCAGCGTCCGTTCCGGTTGGTACGTGGCGATGCCGATCAGGACCGCCCCGGCCCCGATGGCCGGGGCGATGACCCGGATCCACTCGGCGCCCGTGCCGTTGGGCAGCACGAAGTACACCAGCGCGAGGACGCCGGCGAGCACGACGAGCGCGCGGGCGCGGCTCGCCAGACGGGTGGGAGGATGCCTGGTCGATGGTCACTTCATCGGCACTCCGAAACGAATGTTGAACCCGGGACACGTGACCCTTGCCGCAGCCCGTGGCGCAGCGCTGCCCGCCATGCCTGTGACGCCAGGGTATACCTGTGCGTTGTCGGCGCGATGACGGCGGCGTCGCCCCAGGTCAGTGCCCGTATCCGGGGTCGGACGGCCAGTTGGGCTGGAACAAGTGCCACTGGAACGGCGCCCGACGGATGAGGATCTCCAACTCGGCGGCGACATCCTGGGTGACACGAGTGACATCGTCGCGCAACCGCTTCTCGCGCCGCTCGACGACGATCGGCGGCCGGACCCAGGCGTGGTGTCCGTCGACGCGGTCGGTGAAGTACACGCCGGTTGGCACGATCGGCGCGCCGGTGCGCAGGGCCAGCGTGGCCGCACCGCCGGGCAGGGTGGTGCGTTCGCCGAAGAACTCGACCTCGGGGCCGTCGCCGGCGAGGTCCCGGTCGCTGACGAGGCAGACGATGTGGTTGTCGCGCAGCGCCCGCATCACCGTCGTGGCGGCGTCGGGACCGAGCGGCACGACGGTCATGCCGAGGCTCGCACGGAGATCGACGAACCACTCGAACAGCTCCGGTGGCTCGATCCGCTCGACCACGACCGTGATCGGGTGCCCGCGGTCGGCGATCCAGCGCCCCGCCCACTCCCAGCCGCCGAGATGCGGCAGGGCGACGATGACGCCCTTGCCCTCCGCGAGGCCGCCGACGATGTGATCCTCGTAGCCGACCTGGTCGAAACCCGCGGCGACGGCACGCCGGCTGAGGTTGGGAAGCCGGAAGCTCTCCAACCAGTAGCGGGTGTAGGAGTCGAATGCCTGCTGCACGCCGCGGCGCAGTCGCAGCCCCCCGAGCGAGGGGTCGACGCGCCGGAGGTGACGCTCGATCATCGCCCGTCGTTGCGGGCTGGCCATGTTGGCGCCGAACGCCAACGGTGTGGCCATGCCGGCGGCGACGAGCCCGGGCATCGCCCCCGCGGACAACGCGCCGAGCCGGTACGACGAGGTGGTGACGAAGTCGGCGAGGCGGCTCATCGACCGTACGCGGCGCCGACGCTCACGGCCGGCGGCGCGGCACGCGTGTGCGGCGACGTTCCGTGCGGGCCACGCGGCGGCTCTGCCGGCGCGACCGGCGCATCTCGATGCGGGCCGCGGTGACGGGGGCCACGGCGGCCTGCCGCCAGACCTTGACGAACCGCTGGATCGCCGTGATCGAGGTGAGCACGAGCATGATCCACAGGATCGGGATCAGCAACGGCTCGAACAGCAGGCCGATGCAGATCGCGATGATCCGCTCGGCGCGCTCCATCAGCCCGCCCTTGGCGTTGATCCCGAGCGACTCGGCCTTCGCCCGCTGGTAGCTGATCAACGAACTGACACCGAGGCCACCGCGAACGGCAGGATCGACATGTGGGCGGACTCGGTGCTCGCCAGGTACCAGGCGATGCCGCCGAGCAGCAGGGCGTCGGTGATCCGGTCGACGGTGGAGTCGAAGAAGGCGCCGCGCTGGCTCGAGGCGTTCTGGGCCTTCGCCAGCGCGCCGTCGAGCAGGTCGGGCAGCGCCGCGAGGATCACGAGCAGCAGGCCGAGCCGGAGGTGCTCCGAACCGATCGCGAACGCCGCACCGATGCCGACGAGCAGGCCGAGCACGGTCAGGTGGTCGGGCGTGAGACCCGTCTTGCGCAGCAGGTTGCCCATCGGCTTGACCGCCCGGTCGACCGGTGTCCGGAACTTGCCGTCGAACATCGCAACGACGCTATCCCAGCACGACCGCGTCGCGTGACGCATCGCGCCGGCGCGTTCGCGAGCAGGTCGAGCGGACGTCGACGTCGGGGTTCGGCTTCGACGAGGTGTTGCACCACTTCGCCGTCGATCGCGTCGACGAGCACCAGCCCGCGTTGCACGGGCGGGTCCTCGGCCGAGTAGCAGAGCACGCGCCACGTCGGACGGCTGCGCAGTCCGCGCCAGACCTGTTGCGCCGATGCGTGGCCGATCGGCGAAGCCGACGGCCCCTTGCGCCGCCACGAGCGCCTCGGTCTCGTCGACGTGCATCCGCCACCCGGACGTGATCGAGATGAGCGCGGCCGCGGTCAGCAGGCCGGCCGCGACGAGCCAACCGACGTTCACGATCGGCGAGTCGGGGAACGCGAAGTAGATGCCGACGCACAACGCGGCGATCACCAGGTAGATCACGCCCGGCCAGCGGCGACGGCTGTTGTCGGGGAACTGGTACGGGCCGACGAAGCCGGACGGATCGAGATCGTGGGGCAACTCGTCGCGCACGTCGTCGGCCGGCATCCCAGTTTCGGCATCGCAGTATCGGCGTCCCAGCGTTCTCGGCGCAGTATTCGGCTTCGGCGACTCGGTCATCGTGCCACCAGCCTACGGTCGGTCCGGCCAGGCGTCTCGTACCTTCCGGGCCGACTCGGCCAGGCTCTCGGGCAGCGTCTGGGCGTTGGCGATCGCCGACATGAAGTTCGAGTCACCCGTCCACCGCGGCACGACGTGGACGTGCAGGTGCGACGGCACCGAACCACCCGACGCCCGGCCGAGGTTCAGGCCGACGTTGACGCCGTCGGGTCGGAACGCATTCGCGCACCGCCTCCACGGCGGCGGTGACGGACGCCCACAGCTCGGTCGTCTCGGCGTCGTCCAGCATCGTCCAGGTCGGCGACCTCGCGGTACGGGAGCACCATCAGGTGGCCCGAGGTGTACGGGAAGGCGTTCATCACGGCGAAGCAGGTCGGGCCCCGATGGACGATGTGGCGTCTCGTCGTCGGACAGACCCGAGTCGAGCAGCTGGGTGAACACGCTCGGCGCATCGGCGCCGCGATCGAACGCGGCGCGGCTGTCGGCACCCTCACCGACGACGTACGCCGACCGCCATCCCGACCAGATGCGGTCCAGACTCATGGCCGATCAGCACGCAGCGAGGCGCTCGGCGTCGTCGACCTCGGCGCGCAGGTCGGCCACGAACTGGTCGAGCGGAACGCCGCGGACGACCTCGCCGCCACGCGGGTTGACCCCGACCGTCTTGGCCTCGACGTCGTCGTCGCCGACCACGAGCACGTACGGGATCTTCTCCATCTTGGCGTGGCGGATCCGCTTGCCGAGCCCGTCGTCGGCCGCGCCGTAGTTCACGCGCATCCCGGCCTCGCCGAGCGCATCGACCACCTGTTTGGCGTAGTCCTCGTGCGCCTCGGCCACCGGCAGCACCTCGACCTGCACCGGCGCCAGCCACGTCGGGAATGCACCGGCGTAGTGCTCGAGCAGCACGCCGAAGAACCGCTCGACCGAGCCGAGCAGCGCCCGGTGCAACATGATCGGACGGTGCCGGGCGTTGTCGGCGCCGACGTATTCGAGGTCGAACCGCTCCGGATGGTTGAAGTCGGCCTGGATGGTCGACAGCTGCCACGACCGCCCGATCGCGTCGCGCACGTCGACGTCGATCTTCGGGCCGTAGAACGCGGCGTCGCCGTCCTTGATGCCGTACTCGCAGGCCGTGCTTGTCGAGCGCCTGGCGCAGCGCCTCGGTCGCGTCGTCCCAGATCTCGTCGCTGCCGACGTACTTGCTCGGGATCCTTCGTCGACAGGTTGAACGTGAAGTCGTCGAAACCGAACGCCCGCAGCACCGACAGGATGAAGTCGAGCAGGCTGGCGACCTCGTCGGCCATCTGCTCGCGGGTGCAGAAGATGTGGCTGTCGTCCTGCGTGAACCCGCGGATCCGCATCAGCCCGTGCAGCGTGCCGGCCCGCTCGTAGCGGTAGACGGTGCCGAGTTCGAACAGCCGCAACGGCAGCTCGCGGTAGCTGCGCTGCCGGCTGTCGAAGATCAGGCAGTGCATCGGGCAGTTCATCGGCTTCGGGTAGTACGTGCCGTTGTCCATCTCCATCGGCGGGTACATGCCGTCGGCGTAGAAGCCGAGGTGCCCGGACGTCTCGAACAGCTTCGAGTTCGCCAGGTGGGGCGTGTAGACGAACGAGTAGCCGCCCTGCTCGTGCCGCAGGCGGCTGTAGTCCTCGATCAGCTTGCGCACGATGGCGCCCTTCGGGTGCCACACCGCGAGGCCACCACCGAGCATCGACGGGAAACTCAGCAGGTCGAGTTCGGTCGCCAGCTTGCGATGGTCGCGCTTGGCCGCCTCCTCCAACTGGTGGAGGTGGTCGGCCAGGGCCTGCTTCGACTCCCAGGCCGTGCCGTAGATGCGCTGCAGCATCGGCCCCTTCTCGTTGCCGCGCCAGTACGCGCCGGCCACCTTCTGCAGCTTGAAATGGCCGAGCCGGCCGGTCGACGGCACGTGCGGGCCGACGCACATGTCGACGAAATCGTCGGTGTTGCGGTACACGCTGATCACGCCGTCGGCCGACACCTCGGCCGAGTCCTCCTCGTCGACGCCTGCCGCCTCGACCTTCTCGATGATCTCGACCTTGTAGGTCTGGTCGGCGAAGAGCTCCTTCGCCTCGCCATCGACATCTCCGAACGCGTGAAGGGCTGGTTCGCCTTCATGATCTCGCGCATCCGCGCCTCGATGCGCTCGAGGTCGTCGTCGCTGAACGTGCTCGCCGCCGGGCAGTTCGAAGTCGTAGTAGAAGCCGTTCTCGATGGCGGGGCCGATCGAGAACTTGGCGCCCGGGAACAATTGCGTGACGGCTTGCGCCATCACGTGGGACGTCGAGTGGCGCAGGACGTGCCGGCCGGCGTCGGTGTCGCTCGTGATGATCGACACGACGTCCCCGTCGTGGAGTTCGGTGGTGAGATCGACCTCCGTGCCGTCGACGGTCGCGGCGACCGCGGCCTTCTTCAGCCCGCTGCCGATGGCCGCGGCGAGGTCGAGCGGCGTGGCCGGCGCGTCGAGCTCACGCTGGGCGCCATCGGGGAGCGAGATCGTGATCGTGGACATCGTCGTCCCAGGATACGACGACGGCGGGGATCGACCCGCGTTCGGTTCAGCGTGCCGTGCTGCAGCAGGCGCCGTCAGCTGCCGGCGACGGCAGCGTAGTTGGCGCATCGATCGGGCATCGCTCGAATCGGGATCGCGGACGTCGGTGACGCTCGCGACCCGGGCCGCCACCGTCGGTTCGGTCTCGGCCTGCTCGCCGGCGTACAGGTTGACGTAGTTCTGACCGGTGAGTTCGCGGATCTCGTACATCACCTCGTCGATCATCGAGCGCCAGGCGATGTGCTCGGCACCGCGGCCCCGGTACCGCTCGGGACGGATGGGCCGACCGATCGTGATCGAGCACTGCCCGCGAACAACTTGGGCGCCTTGGCGTCGCGGCGGCTGGATCGCATCGGTGCCGACGACGCCGACCGGGAAGATCGGACAGTCGAGCTTCATCGCCAGCCGGGCGGCACCCGTGCGACCCTTGTAGAGCCGGCCGTCGCGGCTGCGCGTGCCTTCGGGGAAGATGCCGAACAGCTCACCGCGCCGGAGCACCTGCCTCGGCGGTGTCGAGTGCGGCGGTGCTCTTGTCGCCACCGCGTGCGATCGATCGGGATCATGCCGAGTGCCGGGAACAGGTACTTCGTCTTCCACGAGTCCATGTACTCGGCCTTGCCGACGAAGGAGATGTTGCGTCGCACCATCAGCATCAGGAACGCCGAGTCGAGGAAGCTGATGTGGTTCGGGCACAGGATCGCCGGACCGTCGATCGGCAGCCGTTCGAAGCCCGCTACGTCGATGGTCCACAGGCGCGTCGCCACCGGGCGTCCGACCTTGCGGACCCTCCGCTGCCACGCCCCGCTCCAGGACCACTCGTCATGCCTGCAGAGTAGGACATCCATGTGACGACACGATCGCACGATCTTGAACTTTGTGTGAACGTGCGCGCGTGAACCGTGCCCAGTTTCGTCAGTCGAGGTCGACGCCGAGCAGTGCGGCCGCCTCGCAGCACACCCTGGCCGTGACGCGCCGCGTCGTCGATCAGCCGGATCGCACCGGGCGTGTCGAGGTCGTCGTCGAGGCGCTCGCGCACGCCGTCGAGCAGCTCGGGGTTCGATCCGGGCGTGTGTCGACCAGCTCTCCAGCCGGCGACCGTTGCGTGGCATCAGCTCGTCGTCCCACTCCCACGGATCGCGGTAGTGGTGCTCGATGATCGCCAGGCGGATCGCCCGCGGGTCGTGGGTCTCGCGCAGCTGGTCGACGAACACGAGGTTGCCGAGGCTCTTCGACATCTTCTCGCCGTCCTTGGAGATCAGCGCCGTGTGCATCCAGTGCGTGACGAACGGCTCACCGGTCGCCGCTTCGGACTGCGCCCGCTCACATTCGTGGTGCGGAAAGATCAGGTCGGCTCCCCCGCCGTGCAGGTCGATCGTCGTGCCGAGTTCGCGCAGCGCGAGCGCCGAGCACTCGATGTGCCAGCCGGGTCGACCGGGGCCCCACATCGTGTCCCACGACGGCTCGTCGGCGGCCGACGGGTGCCAGAGCACGAAGTCGAGCGGTGAGCGCTTGTTCGGGTCGTCGATGTTGCCGCCGCGCTCCTTGGCGAGCAGCAGCATCTCGTCGTACGTGTAGTGGCTCAGCGAGCCGAACGAGTCGAACTTCGACACGTCGAAGTACACCGAGCCGCCGGCCTCGTAGGCGTAGCCCCGGTCGAGCACCATGCCGATGAACCCGCGGATGTCGGGGATCGCCGACGACGCCCGGGGCGACGACGACGACCGGCAGCGCGTTGAGCGCCTCCATGTCGCGTTCGAAGCGGGCCTCCTCGCCGGCGGCGAGATCGAGGTAGTGCACGCCGAGTTGGCGGGCCTTGGCGAACAGCGGATCGTCGACGTCGGTGACGTTGCGGACGCAGCGCACGGTGTGGCCCCGGTCGATCAACCGGCGTTGCAGCACGTCGTAGGCGATGAACGTCGCCGCGTGACCGAGATGCGTGGCGTCGTACGGGGTGATCCCGCACGTGTACATCAGCACGTGATCGTTGGGCTCGAACGCCACGATGGCCCGCTCGCGCGGTGTCGTACAGCTGCATGGTCCCGGAGCTCATTCGGAGGGGGCAACAACCCGGGGGTCGCGTTTGATTCCCGTGAGCTTCGGCGCCACGCGGGTCTTGTAGCGCACGTTGAGCTGGAGCAGCACCGCGGTGAACGCCTCGATCGCGGTGGCATTCGACAGCTCACCGGCGTCGAGCGGCCGGCATCCCGGGATGTCGGCGACGATGGCGCTGACCGTCTGCACCGCCGCCGGATCGTCACCGCAGATCAACACGTCGGAGTCGATCGGTTCGTCGATGTGCCCGAGTTCGGTCGCCGGGAGATGGTGGAACGCGGCGACGACCGGCTGCGCGGCACCGCGGCCTGCACGTGGGCGGCCACACTGCCCCGCGGCGGGACGAGCGGTTGGAACTCCTTGTTCACGCGCACGAGGGCGTTCGCCATCGACACGACGACCTTGCCGGCGAGCGCCTCCTCGTTCTCCTGCGCCGTGCCGGCGGCGGAATCCCATGGCGTGGCCATCACGATCGAGCTCGCACTCGGCGGCGCCGGCGTTGTCGCCGGCCGTCAGGCGGTCGGTGAGTTGCGGCCACTTGCCGACCAGGTCGTCGACGGTCTCCATCGCGCGGTACTTCGATCGTGAGCCGATGACGACGTCGTGGCCGATGCTGGCCAGCCGGGCGGCCAAGCCGCTGCCTGCTGGGCCGGTACCGCCGAGAATTCCGATGCGCATGGCGACAGCGTGGCATGCCCACCCCGTTCTCGTGAACTCCTTGCGTACCCGCGTGCGCAAGAAGTTCACGACAACCGGTGCGGCCGATTGCCCGCGGGCACCGGAGCTAGGTTGCCGGGCATGGGACTGCTCGACGGCAAGAAGATCGTGATCACCGGTGTGCTGACCGACGCGTCGCTCGCGTTCGGCGTCGCGCGGATCGCCATCGACGAGGGTGCCGAGATCGTGCTGACCGGCGCCGGGCGGGCGCTGTCGCTCACGCAGCGCACGGCGCGCAAGCTCGGCGACGGCATCGACGTGTTCGAGTTCGACGTCACGGTGCCCGAGCACGGGCCGCTGGTCCGAGACGCCCTCGCCGTCGAAATGGGGCCACGTCGACGGGGTGCTCCACGCCATCGGGTTCGCGCCGGCGTCGTGCCTCGGCGACGACTTCCTCGAGGCGCCGTGGGAGGACGTCGCGGTCGCGATGCAGATCTCGACGTACTCGCTGAAGACCCTCGTCGACGCGTTCCTCCCGCTGATGGGCCCCGGCGGTTCGTTCGTCGGCCTCGACTTCGACAATCAGCAGGCGTGGCCGGCCTACAACTGGATGGGTGTCGCCAAGTCGGCGCTGCAGAGCGTGTCGCGCTACCTCGCCAAGGAGCTCGGCCCGCATGGGCATCCGCTCCAATCTCGTCGCCGCCGGACCGATCAAGACCATGGCCGCCAAGTCGATCCCGGGCTTCGCCCTGTTCGAGGACGTCTGGGACGAACGTGCCCCGCTCGGCTGGGACGTCACCAACTCCGAACCGGTCGCCAAGGCCTGCGTCGCGCTCCTGTCGGACTGGTTCCCCGCCACGACCGGCGAGATCATCCACGTCGACGGTGGATTCCACGCCACCGGCGTGTGACCCGCCCCCTTCGCCCGGACGATGAGTTGGATCCCTGACGAGATCGGCTACGCGGGCGCTCGAGCACCTCGACGCCGACTACGTCGCCGGCTACGACGCCAAGGCCCAGGTCGACCCGAGCGACGACATCGCGATCCTCGTCGCCCACGGGCTCGGGCCCGGGACGACGATCGTCGACCTCGGCGCCGGCACCGGCGTGTTCACCGCCGCGGCCGCCGCGACCGGTGCCGACGGTGATCGCGGTCGACGTCTCGCCGCCGATGGTGGCGCCACCTCACGCGAGCAGTTCGCCGGTCGCCGACAACGTTACCGGTCGTCCGAGGCCGGGTTCCTCACCTACGAACACGCCGGCCCGCCGGTCGAGTTCGTGTACTGCCGCAACGCGCTGCATCAGCTGCCCGACTTCTGGAAGGGCATCGCGCTCGAGCGCATCACCGCGTACCTCGCAGCCGGGCGCCATCTTCCGGGTCCGCGACCTGGTGTTCGACTTCGAACCGGCCGAGGCCGACGAGTTCATCCCGGCGTGGATGGCCGGCGGCGTCGACGACCCGACGCGGGGCTGGACGCCCGACGAACTCGCCGAGCACGTGCGCATCGAGTTCAGCACCTACCGCTGGCTGTTCGAGCCGATGCTCGAGCGGGTCGGCTTCGAGATCCTCGACGTCGACTACGTGCGGCGGGCCTACGGCGCCTACACCTGCCGGTACCCTCGATCGACGTGAATCGACTCGCTGACGAGACCTCGCCGTACCTCCGTCAGCACCGCGACAATCCGGTCGACTGGTACCCGTGGGGCGCCGAGGCGTTCGCCGCCGCCGAGGAGCGCAACGTCCCGATCCTGCTGTCGGTCGGCTACTCGGCCTGCCACTGGTGCCACGTGATGGCCCACGAATGCTTCGAGGACCTCGAGGTCGCCGCCCGGATGAACGAGCTGTTCGTCAACGTCAAGGTCGACCGCGAGGAGCGACCCGACGTCGACGCCGTGTACATGGACGCCGTCCAGGCCCTGACCGGCCGCGGCGGGTGGCCGATGACCGTGTTCATGACGCCCGACCGCCAACCGTTCTACGGCGGCACCTACTTCCCCAAGCCACAGTTCCTGGCGCTGATGACCGCCGATCGACGACGCCTACCGGAACAAGCCCGACGAGCTCCGCCAGAACGTCGGAGCGCTGGCCAAGGCGATCGACACGACCGCGACGATCGAACCGGCCGACGAGCTGCCCGACGTGACCCACCTGAACCAGGCGATCCAGGGGCTGGGACGCGCCTTCGACCCCGACTGGGGCGGGTTCGGCCAGGCCCCGAAGTTCCCGTCGACGTTCCACCTCGAGTTGATGCTGCGGGCCTACATGACCACCGCCGCCGAGGCCCCGCGGGACATCGTCTCCACCACGCTCGACGCCATGGCGTCGGGCGGGATGTACGACCACATCGGTGGGGGCTTCGCCCGCTACTCGGTCGATCGCGAATGGCTCGTGCCGCACTTCGAGAAGATGCTCTACGACCAGGCACTGCTCGTGCGAGACCTACCTGCACGGCCTCATCGTCATCGGCCGGACGCCCTGGCGCCAGGTCCTCGGCGAGACGATCACCTACGTCCTCCGGCAGCTGCGCCACCCCGACGGCGGCTTCTACTCGGCCGAGGACGCCGACTCGCCCGATGCCGACGGGCACGGCGTGGAGGGGCTGTTCCACACGTGGACGCCCGCCGAGGCCCGTGCGGCGATGGCCGATCTGCCCGACGACGTCCAGACGGCGGCGCTCGACTGGTTCGGCATCACCGTCGAGGGCAATTTCGAGGGTCGGTCGATCCCGAACCGGCTCCATGCCCGCGGCGAGCTCGAGCGGCCACCGCACATCGAAGCCGCACGACGGGCCACTGTTCGACCGCCCGCGAACGTCGCCGCCGTCCCGGGCTCGACGACAAGGTGCTCACCGAGTGGAACGCGTTGTTCCTGTCGGCGCCTGGCCGAAGCCGGCGCCGCGTTCGGACAGCAGGACTGGCTCGACGCGGCGGTCGCCAACGGCGAATTCCTGTTCCGCGAGCTTCGCCGGCCGAACGGGCGCTGGTGGCGGAGTTGGCAGGCCGACGGTGAACCGCAGGCGCGCCACGACGGCGCTGGCCGCCGACCACGCCGCCCTCGTCGACGCCTTCACGCGGCTCGGCGGAGGCCACCGGGCAGGCCCGCTGGATCGACGAGGCGGTGCGCGGTGGCCGACACGATGCTCGACTGGTTCTGGGATCCGGTGAACGGCGGCCTCTACACGACCGCCGAGGACGCCGAAGCGCTCATCGTCCGGCAGAAGGACCTGATCGACAACGCCACACCGTCGGCGAACTCGACGGCGGCGATCGCGCTCTACCGTCTCGCGGCCCTCACCGGCGAGCAGCGCTTCGCCAACCACGCCGACCGGATCCTGCAGTTGATCGGCGGGATCCTCGGCGACACCGTCGGCATCTACTCGAACGCCCTGCTCGCCGTGGATCTCCGACGCCGCGGCCTCACCGAGGTCGCCGATCGTCGGCGACCGGGCCGACCTGGTGCGCATCGCCCACACGATCTGGCGGCCCGACACGGTGCTCGCCTGGGGCGAACCGTACGAATCGCCGATGTGGCAGGGGCGCACGCGAGGGCTTCGGCTACGTGTGCCGCGACTACGCGTGCCAGACGCCGCAGGACACCGTCGAGGGCTTCATCGAAGCGCTCACGGGTCGACCGGCCCGGTTGCGAGTCCGGCTCCGCCTCCCAGCGCCCCCGGTGAATGATCTCGGCCGGCGAGCGTCGACGACGATCCGCACTGCGACCCGGGTCGGTGTCGTCGCCGCCAGACGGCGCGCGGTGCCCGATGGCCATCGCGCCGAGCAGCTCCAGGCCGGGTGGGATTCCGAGCCGCTGCCGCAGTTCCCGCTCGCCGCGGAACACGCCGAAGAACAGCGCCCCGAGACCGACATCCTCCGCGGCCAGCAGCATCGTCATCACCGACATCGACGCGTCGATCGTCCAGTACGGCACCGGCCAGGCGTCGGGGCTCGCGCCGAGACCGGTCTGCACCTTGTCGGGTTCGCCGTAGCGGTCGGTGTAGGCCTTCGAGTCGGCGAACGGCAGGGCGATGACCGGCGCGCTCAACAGCTGCTGCCACCGGAACGAGTCACGCCGGACGGCCGGCAGCGTGGCGTCCCAGAAGATCTCGGTCTCGGCGCCTTCGAGCACCACGAGGTGCCAGCCCTGTGCCTTGCCGGCACTCGGCGCTCGCGAAGCGAGATCGACGAGCCGTTCGAGGTCGGCGGCAGTCGACCGGAGTGGGGGCGAACGCCCGGGTCATCCGCCGACGTCGCACGACGTCGGCGAACTCGGCCATGGCGGTGGAGCGGTCAGCGACGACCGAGTTTGACGAGATCCTCGGCCATCGTCCAGCCGTACACGACCATCACGCCGCCCTTGGCGACCGGCACCTTGGAGAACATCTCCACGACCGCCGGGTCGAGCTTGTCGGGCTTGGACGATTCGTGGTCGAGATAGCCGGACTGTGCTCCCGTGGCCGACGTGAACGTCGTCGGGTCGTACTTGGCCTCGATACCGAAACGCTTGGCGAGCCGGCGACCCCAGGCCCGTTCCTCGCCGACGGCGGTGTTGCCGGGTGACGGCGTGACCTCGCGCAGGTCCTTGAACGCTTCGAGACCGTCGGCGTTGACGAAGCGGCAGCCGACGACGACGTCCTCGTCGGGGAACGCCATCAGGGCCCGGTGATAGGCCTCGCCGATCAGCCCGCGCAGCACCTGGTCACGCTTCGACGACCGCTTGACACTCATCAGTCCGAGCAGCACACACGGTGTCCCACCGATGCGTTCGAGCGTCGAGAACGTGAACCCGTGCAGTTTGCCGCTGATCCGCGCGGTGGTGATCAGGACCCAGTCTTCCTTGGCCTTGGACAGCTGCCCCGCACTGAATGCTTCCTCCATCGACGCCAATTCGTCGAGGTCGGAATCGGTGAGAGCAGCAGCGTCGTTGGTCGACACGTCGAGAGCCATCCCCCCCATTCTGCCATCTGGATCGCAATCGTTCAAACCGCACCGGGTCCGACGCACCGAAGCGGACGCCACGCGACGTCCGATCGTGAGCGCGCTACAACAACACGGCTTCGTGGCCGAAGGCCATCCGCAGTTCGCCGACCGAGCGGTCGAGGTCGACCCGGAACTCGTCGGAGAGCTTGAGCACGCGGCCCTGACCGACGTCGACCATCACGAGCGAATCGCCGGGATGCTCGCGCAGGATGCGCTTCAGGCGCTGGATGCGCAGTTCGTCGAGCGACGTCGACGGCAACCGCAAGCCGCAGCGCCGGCGCGGGGCCGTCGGTGAGCCCGGTCAGGACGGTGATCGTCTGGCCGATCAGGCCGAAGCGCGATTCGTCGCGGCGATCGAGGCGACCCTTCACGGTGACGATCAGATCGTCTTCGAGCTTGTGGCCCTGCTCGGTGAGCGTGCGCGGGAAGATCGTGACCTCGATCGAGGCGTCGAGGTCCTCGAGCACGAACACCGCCATCTGGTCGCCCCGTTTCGTGAACTTGCGGGCGAGGTTGGTGATCACCCCACCGACGACCACCTGCGCGCCGTCGTCCATCATCGGCAGGTCGATCAGCTGGTGCTCGACCTTGCGCCGGAGGGCGCCCTCGACGCCGAACAGCGGGTGGTCGGACACGTACAGCCCGAGCATCTCCTTCTCGTAGCGGAGTTGGTCGCCCTTGTCGAAGACGAGCCCGGGGATCGCCGTGCGCTCGGAGAAGCCGTCGGCTGGCGCCGTCCGGTGACGGCGTCCGTGTCGCCCCAGTCGCCGAACAGGCTCATCACGCCCTTCTCGCGTTCGCGCCGGCGGCTGACGGTGGAGTCGATGATGTGTTCGAACACCGTCGAGCAGCCCGCGGCGCGGATGGCCGAGCGAGTCGAAGGCTCCGCCCTTGATCAGCGACTCGACGGTGCGCTTGTTGAGCACCGGCTCGGGCACGCGTTCGACGAAGTCGTGGAAACTCGTGAACATGCCGTTCTCGTTGCGTTCGGCGACGAGCAGTTCGACGAGCCCCTCCCCGACGTTGCGCACCGCCGAGAGACCGAACGTGATCGCGCCCGGGCTGCCGAGCGGCAGGGCGATGTCGGCCGGCATCTGTTCGGCCGGGAGCGCGGCGAAGTTGGCCACCGACCGGTTGACGTCGGGCGGCAGCACCTTGATGCCCATCGACCGGCAGTCGGCGAGGTACGTCGCCGCCTTGTCGAGGTTGCTCTTGACGCTCGTGAGCAGGCAGGACAGGTACTCGACCGGGTAGTGCGCCTTGAGGTACGCGGTCTGGTACGTGACGAGGCCGTAGCCGAACGAGTGGCTCTTGGCGAACGCGTAGTCGGCGAACTTCTCGATGATGTCGAAGAGCTGCTCGGCCGAGGAGCTCGCCGTACCCCGTCGCGCACCACACCGGCCTCGAACGAGACGCGCTCCTTGGCCATCATCTCGCGGATCTTCTTGCCGCACGCCTTGCGGAGGTTGTCGGCCTCGGCGAGGTTGTAGCCGGCGAACTTCTGGGCGACCCGCATCACGCTCTCCTGATAGATCATCAGGCCGTACGTGTCGCCGAGCACCGCCTCGGCGTCGGGATGGAAGTACTCGACCGGCTTGCGCTGGTTCTTGCGGTCGGCGTAGTCGTAGTGCATGTTGACGCCCATCGGCCCGGGCCGGTACAGGGCGATCAGGGCGGCGACGTCCTCGAACGAGTTCGGGGCGAGTGCCTTCAGGAGCTGGCGCATCGGCGGCGACTCCAGCTGGAACACACCCATCGTGTCGCCGCGCGACAGCAGGGCGAACGTGACCTCGTCGGCGAGCGAGATCTCCTCGATGAGGAAGTCGGGATCGCGCGTCGCTCTGATCATCGCCACCGTGTCGGTGATGACGTCGAGGTTGCGCAACCCGAGGAAGTCCATCTTCAGCAGACCGAGGTCCTCGATGCTGTGCATCTCGTACTGCGTCACGACCGGCGCGTCGGCGGGCTCCTGACCGGATTCGGGCTTGCGCTGGATGGGGACGTAGTCGGTGACCGGATCCTTGGTGATCACCACGGCCGCGGCGTGGATGCCGTCGGAACGCTTGAGTCCCTCGAGCCCTCGGGCGACGTCGATGACCCGCTTCAGATCGGGATCGGTGTCGTACATCGCCCGCAGGTCGGCCGCCGCCTTGTAGCCGTCGGCGTACTTCGGGTTCTCCTCGAAGCAGTACTTGAGCGGCGTGTCGCGACCCATCACCATCGGCGGCATCGCCTTGGCCAGCTTGTCGCCGATGCCGTACGGGTAGCCGAGCACGCGGGCCGCGTCGCGCACGGCGTTGCGGGCCTTGATCGTGCCGAACGTGATGATCTGCGCGACGTGATCGCGCCCGTAGCGCTCGGCGGCGTAGCGGATCATCTCGTCGCGGTATCGCGAGTCGAAGTCCATGTCGATGTCGGGCATCGAGATGCGGCTCGGGTTGAGGAAGCGCTCGAACAGCAGGTCGTAGCGCACCGGGTCGAGGTCGGTGATCCGCAGCGCAGTAGGCGACCGCACAACCGGCCGCCGAACCACGGCCCGGGCCGACGCGGATGCCGCGGTCCTTGGCGTACTTGATCAGGTCCCACGTGATCAGGAAGTACGACGCGAACCCCATGTCGCAGATGACCTTGAGCTCGTAAGCCGAGCCGCTCGGCCACGTCCGGCGGCAGGTCGTCGCCCCAGCGCTCGGCGGCGCCCCGCCAGGTGAGGTGGCGTGAGGTACGCGGCGTCGTCGGCGAAACCCTCCGGGCAGCGGGAAGTTCGGCAGCAACGGCTTGCCGAACTCGATCTCGAGCTCGGCCCGCTCGGCGATCCACAGCGAGTTGTCGCACGCCGTCGGGACCTCCCGGAACAGGTAGCGCATCTCGGCGGCCGTCTTCAGGTAGTGCTCGGTGCCCTCGAACTTGAAGCGCTTCGGGTCCGACAGCAACGCGCCGGTCTGCACGCACAGCAGCGCGTCGTGCGACTCGTGGTCGTGCTGGTGCGTGTAGTGGCTGTCGTTGGTGGCGAGGAGCGGGGCGCCGATCTGCTTGGCGATCTCGATCAGTTTCGGGTTCGTGTCACGCTGGGCCTGCAGACCGTGGTCCTGGAGCTCGACGAACAGATTGTCGCGCCCGAAGATGTCCTGCAGCCGGGCCGCCTTGGCCAGCGCACCCTTCTCGTCGCCGTTCAGCAGCGACTGCAGGACGTGCCCGCCGAGGCAGCCGGTCGTGGCGATCAGCCCGTCGGAGTACTTCTCGAGCAGCTCCCAGTCCATCCGGGGCTTGTAGTAGTAGCCCTCCATGAAGGCGAGGCTGGAGAGCTGGATCAGGTTCTTGTAGCCGGTCTGGTTCTCGGCCAGCAGCGTGAGGTGGTAGTAGAGCTTCTTGCCGCCCTCGGTGTCGCCACCCGAGTCGTCGATCCGGCCGCGGCGGGTCGGTCGCTCGCTGCGGTGGTCGTGGGCCATGTAGGCCTCGGTGCCGATGATCGGCTTGATCCCCTGCTTGTTGCACTCGCGGTAGAAGTCGAGCGTGCCGTACATGTTGCCGTGATCGGTGATGCCGATCGCCGGCTGGCCGTCGCCGACCGCCTTGGCGACGAGCTCGTCGAGCCGAGCCGCGCCGTCGAGCATCGAGAACTCGGTGTGGACGTGGAGGTGGGTGAAGGAATCGGGCACGGACTGCTGATGGCTGACGGTTGACGGTTGACGGTTGGCGGAGTGGTGAGGGTTCGCTGATGCGCGCGGACCTCGGAAGTTACAACGTTGTGGTTCGAATGTAGCCGAAAGCGACCGCGCGCGTTCAGCGGTCGCAACGCACCGCGAGTCGCGCGGTCACAGGTAGGTGCCGGGGCGTTCGACGCCGGGACCCATCGGGGGCATGCCGCCCGGGCCCTTCGGCAGCTCGCGCATCTGTTCGAGTTGCTGGCGGGCGGCGAACTGCTGGGCCATCAACGTGGCCTGGATCCCGTGGAACAGCCCCTCGAGCCATCCGACGAGCTGGGCCTTGGCGATCCGCAGCTCCGCTCTCGGTCGGCACGCTCTCCTGATCGAAGGGCAGGGCGAGCATGTGCAGCTCCTCCTGCAGATCGGGCGACAGCGCCATCGAGAGTTCGGTGACCGAACGTTCGTAGATCTCGGCGAGCCGTTCGCGGGAGGCCTCGTCGAGCGGTGCCTCGTGCACCTCGTCGAGGAGCTGCTTGACCATCGACGCCGATCCGCATCACCTTGGCCGGCTCGGTGACCGACTCCTTGGTGACCTCCTGCTCGCCGTCCGCGCCGGCACCGTCCACCGGATGTTCATCGGCGACGTTCGTGATCGCGTCGGGGTGCAGCGTTTCCGATGGTGACGGCTGGTCGGACATGGTGACGTTCTACCCGTCTCAGCGCAGGGTGGCCAACAACGGCACGTTGACCTCGGCGGACGTGAGTGATCCGTGCCGGCACACGAGTTCGAACGGGTCCGGAATCGGCCGGGTCGTGGAAGCTGGCGTCGGCCGCTGGCGACGAGCGCGACGTCGCCCAACCGGGCCCGGACGACGGGCGCCATCGTCGGTCCGAACCAGTGCTCGTCGAGCATCTGCTCACGCGTGACGACCCAGGCCTCGTCGCCGACCTCCGTCGTTGCCGCCTCGACGACCGACGCCGATCGCGCCCGGCGAGGGCGTGGAGCCAGCGGAAGCGACCCTCGCCCGACTGGAACGTCGACCGGTCGCCAGCATCTCGGCGGACGGGTGGACGATGCGATCGGCGACGTGGACCTGACCGTGGTCGGCCGTGACGAGCACGGCCGTACCCGGGCCGACCGCGTCGATGAGATCGCCGACCAGGCGGTCGGCGGTGCGGAGTTCGGCGTCGTAGTACGGGCCGAACCCGCGCTCGTGGGCGATCTTGTCGATGCCGCCGTAGTAGCAGTACACGAAGCGCTCCCCCGCCGCGAGCGAGTCCGCGGCCTCGACGGCGATCGAGACTGGCGGCGCGCCAGCCGTGCGGCGTCGAGCCACGCAGGTGGGCTTCGGAGAACGCCGGACTCTGCAGTTCGGTCGGGCTGACGACCGGCACCGTCGTGCCCGAGGAACGGCTCGAACGGCTGGACCTCGCGCGGCGGGTGCGAACGTCGAACGGCCTGCTCGCCGACCGTCCACCGCAAGACGTTCATGATCTCGCCGCCGAGCACCATGCGGTAGCCGATGAGCCCGTGCTCGGCCGGCGTGAGCCCGGTGGCGATCGAACTCAGCGCGGTGGCCGTCGTGGTCGGGCGCCACGGTGTGGATCGGGCCGACCGGTCATCGACGACAGCGTCGGCATGAGGTCGCGGTGCGTCTCGAGCTGGTCCCAGCCGAGGCCGTCGAGCACGAGCAGCACGGCCCGCTCGGCGTGTGCGCACCGGTGCCGGGAACCAGTCGGGCAACCCGGTCGCCCAGGGCGCGGGGCCGAGCAGCGCCGGGATGATTCCGCGGACGTTGGGCCCCGAATAGTCAGGAATGATCGGCCCGCCGCCGTTCGAGGTCGTCACTGCGTGTCAGTCCACCACGTCGCGGCCGGTGTTCACAAGCGCATCGCTCGATGCGTCAGTCGTCGGCTGACTCAATAAGGTGACGCCGTGCGCATCTCGACCCGCGGTGACTATGCCTCCCGAGCGTTGCTGTCGCTCGCGCTGCACGCCGACACCGGGCCGACCTCGGTGCGCGACATCGCCGACCGCACCGGCCTCCCGCAGCCGTACCTCGAACAGATCCTGCTCGCCCTGAAGGGCGCCGGACTGGTGCGGTCGAAGCGCGGCGTCGGTGGCGGTTACGTGCTGTCGCGGCCGCCCGAGGAGATCCTGCTCGTCCGAGATCGTGTCGGCCGTCGACGGCCCGATCACGCTCGGCGACTTCGGCCAACCCCACCAGGACGGAGCGTGCGACCACGAGGGCCAGTGCGTGCTGCTCGGCGATCTGGGACCAGGCCGGCGCCGAGATGCGCCGCGCCCTCGAGGGCTACACCCTCGCCGGCATCGCCGACATCGCCCGCGGCGACGCCCCCTGGCCGTGACGATTGGCTCGGCCTCACCGCGAGTCTCGTCGCGACGATCGAGGTCGGCCGAGCGTCGCCTCGTCGCTGGCGCTTCCCTCGGCTCTCCTCGCTGACCGTCGACGGTCGGCCGAGCGTCGCCTCGTCGCGGCGCTTCCCTCGGCTCTTCCTGCCGCACTCGACGCTCGCGCGACTCTGGGTCGTCTCGTGCGGACTCCGGCGTGCGACCCGACGTCGATCAGGCCGGCAGGCTCGATTCGATGGCGCTGACGAGCGTCGGGTCGTCGGGGGTGACCATCGGTGAGAAGCGGGTGATCGATACCGTCGGGGGCGATCAGGAACTTCTCGAAGTTCCAGCGGATGTCGCCGGTGTGCGCCCTCGGCGTCGGCGACCTGGGTCAGCTCGGCGTAGATCGGGTGCTGCGCCTCGCCGTTCACGTCGATCTTCTCCATCATCGGGAACGTGACGCCGTAGGTGGTCGAACAGAACGTCTCGATCTCCTCGGCCGTGCCGGGCTCCTGGCGCACCGAACTGGTTGCACGGGAAGCCGACGACGGTGAAGCCGCGGTCCGTGTACTGCTCGTGCAGCGCCTCGAGGCCGGTGTACTGCGGCGTGAGACCGCACTTCGACGCGACGTTGACGGCGAGGATCGCCTTGCCGTCGAAGTCGGCGAGCGACGTCGCGTCGCCCTGCAGCGTGTTGATGGGGAGGGAGTCGATCGATGACGTCATGGCGCACAGTCTGACCGATCGGACCGTCACGGCCACGAACGGTCCGTCGGCCGGTGCACGTCGAGGAGCCACGGTCGACTCCTACACTCGATCGTGATGACGGTCACGGACCCGCCCGACGGAGTTCTCCGGCACCGTCGAACCGCCCAAGGGTTGGGTCGCCGGGGCCACGGCGGTCGCGGTGTCGCTCCGCGAGGGCGTCGGACAGATGGGGGCGCGCCGGACGCTGTCGACGTTGCGGGCCTTGAACCAGCCCGACGGATTCGACTGTCCCGGGTGCGCGTGGCCCGAGCCGGGACATGCGCACGTCGCCGAGTTCTGCGAGAACGGCGTGAAGGCGGTCGCCGAGGAGGCGACCACCGAACGGATCACGCCGGCATTCTTCGCCGAACACTCGATCGCCGAACTCCGCCAGCGCTCCGAGCACTGGCTCGGCCAACAGGGCCGGCTCACCGAACCGATGGTCAAGCGGTCGGGGGCCACGCACTACGAACCGATCTCGTGGTACGGCAGCGTTCGAGCTGATCGCCGCGGAGCTGCGGGCGCTGCCCTCGCCGGACGCCGCGGCGTTCTACACGTCCGGTCGCACGAGCAACGAAGCCGCGTTCCTCTACCAGTTGCTCGCCCGGTCGCTTCGGGACCAACAACCTGCCGGACTGTTCGAACATGTGCCACGAGGCGAGCGGGATGGCGCTGACCGAGACGATCGGCATCGGCAAGGGCTCGGTGCACATCACCGATTTCGTCGCCGCCGACCTGATCGTGGTGGTCGGGCAGAACCCGGGCACCAATCACCCGCGCATGCTGACCACGCTCGAGGAGGCGAAGCGGGCGGGCGCGACGATCGTCGCCATCAACCCGCTGCCCGAAGCCGGCCTGATCCGGTTCAAGAACCCGCAACGGCTGAGCGGGCTGTTCGGATCGGGCACGCGACTCGCCGACGACCACCTCCCGATCCGGATCAACGGCGACCTCGCGTTCTTCAAGGCCGTCAACCACCTGCTCGTCACCGCCGGCGATGGACGCCCTCGACACCGAGTTCATCGAGCAGTACACGAACGGCTTCGACGACTTCGCCGACGACGCCCGCACGTTCGACTGGGAGCACTTCGACACGCGCCACCGGATTCGACCGCGACGTCGCCGAACGCGTTCACCGAGCGCGTCCGAGCATCCGAGCGCATCATCGTCTGCTGGGCGATGGGCCTCACGCAGCACGCCAACTCGGTGGCGACGATCCGCGAGGTGGTCAACTTCCTGCTGGCTGCGCGGCAACATCGGCCGCCCGGGTGCCGGCGTGTGCCCCGTGCGCGGACACTCGAACGTGCAGGGCGATCGCACGATGGGGATCTGCGAGCGGCCCGCGACCGGCGTTCCTCGACGCCCTGGCCGCCGAGTTCGGGTTCGAGCCGCCGCGGGCGCACGGCCTCGACACCGTCGACACGATCGGCGCGATGCGCGACGGCGACGTGCAGGTCTTCGTCGGCATGGGCGGCAACTTCGCGTCGGCGACGCCCGACACCGCGGTGACGCACGCCGCGCTCGAACGCTGCCGGCTCACCGTGCAGGTGTCGACGAAGCTCAACATGTCGCACCTCGTCACCGGCGACCAGGCGCTGATCCTGCCGACGATGGGCCGCACCGAGCGCCACGAGGTCGACGGCGTCGAACAGGTCGTCACCGTCGAGGACTCGATGGGTGTGGTGCACGCCTCGCGCGGCACGTTGCCGCAGGCGTCGCGCCGCAGCTGCTGAGCGAGGTCGAGATCGTCTGCGCCATCGCCGAGGCGCTGTTCGACGACGACGTCGACACCGCGCTCGCCACGTCGGCCGCGACCGCCGACTGGGGCCGCTTCGCCCGCGACCACGCGGTCGTCCGCGACTCGATCAGCCGGGTCGTGCCGGGATTCGACGACTTCGACGCGAAGATCGCGGCGCCCGGCGGGTTCGTCCTGCCGCACGGCCCGCGTGACGACCGGACCTTCGCCACCGCCGACGGTCGGGCGCAGTTCACCGTCAACGAACTGACCCACGCCGGTGCCGCGCCGCGGCACGCTGCTGCTCCAGACGATCCGCAGCCACGACCAGTACAACACCACGATCTACGGCCTCGACGACCGCTATCGGGGCGTCCACGACGGCCGGCGCGTGGTGTTCGTGTCGCCCGACGACCTCGCAGCACGCGGGCCTCCGCGACGGCGACGTGGTCGACCTGCGATCGGTCGACGTCGACGGCGTCGAACGCGTGGCGCCCCGGTTCCGGGTGATCGAGTACCCGACGCCGGCCGGCAGCTGTGCGCGCCTACTACCCCGAGACCAACGTCCTCGTCCCGCTGGCACAGCATCGACGCCGCCGGCACCCCCACCTTCAAGTCGATCCCCGTCGAACTGTCGCCGTCAGACCGTGACAGGTTGGGTGATCGGACGCCGGCACCGGCGTGCTGACCCGCGACGTGACGGATCACGGCGTGGCGGCGTCGAGCCAGGCCTCGAGGTCGGCGGCGAGCGGGCTGTGGAACGTGACCCGCTCGCCGGTCGCCGGGTGGACGAAGGCGAGTTCGGCGGCGTGCAGGAACGGGCGGGTCGAGCCCGAGCATCGGGCGCCGCTGGGCGTAGGTCGGGTCGCCGACGAGCGGATGACCGATCGAGGCCAGGTGCACCCGGATCTGGTGCGTCCGGCCCGTCTCGAGCCGGCATTCGAGCCGCGACACGACCGCCGGAGCCGAGTACGTGCCGATGACCCGGTAGTCGGTGCGGGCGAAGCGACCGTTCGCCACCACCGCCATCTTGAGCGGATCGCCACGGTCACGACCGATCGGCGCGTCGATGATCCCGTGCGGTGCGTCGGGCACGCCCCACACGAGCGCGTCGTAACGGCGGGTCGCGCTGTGGTCGGCGAACTGCTCGATCAGCGCGTCGGCCGCGTCCTGGGTGCGGGCGACGACGAGCAGCCCGGAACTCCCGGCGTCGAGACGATGCACGATGCCGGGCCGGATGCGTCCTCGCCGACGTCGGCGATCTCGGGGAACTGCGCCAGCAGCCCGTTGACGAGCGTCCCGTCGCAGATTGCCGGCGCCGGGATGCACGACGAGACCGGCCGGCTTGTCGATGACGATCACCGTCGTCGTCGACGTGGACGATCCCGAACGTCGACCGTCGGATCGGCGGCCGGCGGTGGCACGGTCGGGAGCAGGCGCCGGATCGACCTCGACGCTGCTGGCCCTCGGCGAGGCGCACCTTCCCCGAGCGTGGCCACGGCGCCGTCGACCGAGACACCGCCGGCGGCGATCAGCGCCGCCGCGTCGGCGCGGCTGACGTCGGCGATCAGCGCGACGATCCGGTCGAGGCGTTCACCGTCGAGCGCGGCCGGAACGACCTCGGCGATCATGACGTCGACGCTCCGACGTCGCGCCTCAGCGCACGGCTGCACGAGGATGCTGTTCAGGATCAACGAGGCGGCACCCACGTTCACGGCGATGTCGGCGACGTTGAAGATCGGGAACCACTGGAAGTCGATGAAGTCGACGACCGAACCCTGGAGCCAGGCGTCGCCGCGGAACAGGCGATCGAGCAGGTTGCCGGCAGCGCCACCGATCAAGCATCCCATGCCGAACGCGGCTGAGCTTCGTCCCGCCGGACCGCAACGACGCCAGGAGCCACACGATGACGATGGTGGCGACCACCGCGATGACCGGCCCGAAGCCGCGGCCACGGCTGAAGGCCATCCCGCTGTTGAACGCGAGGTTGAACTGCAGGGTCCAGATGACGTGGATGATGTGCCCGTCCGCGAGTGCGTTCACGGCCCAGTGCTTCGTCAGCTGATCGAGCACGACCACGACGAGCGCGATGACGATCGGCGCCCGCCACGAGCGGGCGATGGTCATGGCCGGGCGCCTTCGGCGACGGTCATCACCGCAGGCCGATGCCGCTGACCTTCTCCGCGGCGAGCACGGTGGTCTCCGGGAGCGCCTCGAGGCGTTCGCGGGGAATCGGGAGCCCCGACACCTCGGAGTAGCCGTACGTGCCGGCCTCGATGCGCGTCGAGCGCGGCATCGATGTCGGCGATCGTCTGGCGAGCCTGCGTCGACAGCACCCGATCGAGATCGCGCTGGACGACCATCGTGTCGCCCTCGCCACCCTCGTCGTCGAACTGCACATCGCCCATCTCGCCGTCCTCGATCAGGCTCGTCGCTTCGTCCTCGAGCCGCGTGGCCCGGGCCAGCTCGGCTTGCGCGCCGAGCGAGCAGACTCGTCGCGCTGCGCCTTGAGGAACTTCACGTCGAAGTCCTTCGTGTAGGTGATGCCGTCCTTCGAGTGCCGCGCGGCGCGGGGATCTCGTGGCGGTCGGGGCGGTAGTTCGACAGGATCGACGGAGTGTCGGGAGACGGTGGCTTCGGCGTCCGACGCGGCGCCGCCTTGGCCACCGGCGGTCGCCGATGTGCCGGCCGACGTCGCAGCCGCTGCCTTCTTCGCCGGTGCGCCTGCCGCCGGCGCCTTCTTGGCAGGGGCCTTCTTGGCCGGTGCCGTCGTCGCGGTCGATCTTCGTGGGGGCTGGCGTCGTCGCCGCCGTCTTGTTCATGGTGGTGGTCGTTGCTTTCGTGGCTCGGGCCTTGGTCGCGGCGGGCTTGCGGCGAGGTGGATGGCTTCCGTGCCGGTGCGCTCGCCGGCGCCGCAGCTCGCTTCGTGGCGGGCGCCTTCTTCGCAGGCGCCTTCTTCGGAGCGGCGCGTCCGGTTGTCGCTGACTTCTTCGACGGAGCAGGGTTCGGCTTGTTCGATGCGGCCATTCGCGCTTCCTTCCCGGCGTGCTGAGCGGCGGACTCTACCGGGCGGTTCGCGCGACCGGCCACCACGACGACCGAAACGGCTGCCGGCCGGTGCCGACGACGGAGGCGTCGGGTCAACCCACCCGGTGCACGCTGATCACGGGCTCGTCATCGTCCGTCGGCGACACGTCGACGTCGAGTTCCAGTGCCAGCGTCTCGTCCATCACCATCGTGCGATGGGCGGTCGCCGCATCGATCCACTGTCGGCCGCCGGTGATCGACAAGGCGATGCGATCGGACACCGCCAGATCGGCGTCGCGACGGGCCTGCTGGACGAGTCGGACCAGGTCGCGGGCGGTGCCCTCGCTGCTCGAGTTCGTCGGTGACCTCGATGTCGAGGGCGATCACGCCGGGCCGGTTGGCGAGCCCGGCACTGGCGCGGTCGTCGGCGGCGACGAGTTCGAGTCGGTACTCGCCGTCGACGAGTACCTGCCCCCCGACGGTGACGACGCCGTCGACGTTCGTCCAGTCGCCGGCCTTGTGGGCCTTGATGACGTGCTGCACGTCCTTGCCGAGGCGCGGCCCGAGCTTGGCCGGCACGAGCTGCAGTCGTTCGTCGGCCACCGCGGCGAGGTCGGTGGTGAGTTCCACGCCGCGCACGTTGACCTCGTCGGCGATCACGTCGACGAACTCGCGGAGGCGCTCCGCGTCCGGAGCAGCGACGGTGACCGACTGCAACGGCAGGCGGACCCGACGCTGATGCGCCTTGCGGACCGACAGCGTGGCCGAGCACACCTCGCGCACGAGATCCATCGTGTCGACGAGCTCGTCGAAGGCCGGGAGCTCGTCGACGGTCGGCCAGTCGGTGAGATGGACGCTGTCGGCGCCGTCGCTCACACCGGGATCGGTCTCGTGCATCCCGCGGTAGATCGCCTCGGAGATGAGCGGCAGCAGCGGCGCCATCAGCCGCGTCACGACCTCGAGCACCGTGTGCATCGTGTCGATCGCGTCGTGGTCGCCCTGCCAGAAGCGGGATCGGCTGCGCCGGACGTACCAGTTGGTGAGCACGTCGATGTAGACCGCGGACGTGCTGGCAGGCGCCGAACAGGTCGTACGCGTCCATCGTGTCGGTGACGTCGGCGACGAGGTCGCGCGTCTTCGACAGGATGTACTGGTCGAGCGAGTTCGTCGAGTCGGTGCGAATCGTGCCCCGGTGATCGGCGGCGTTGGCGTAGAGCGCCAGGAAGTACCACGAGTTCCACAGCGGGAGCAGCACGTGGCGGACCGTGTCGCGCATGCCGGTCTCGGTGACCATGGCGTCGTTGCCGCGCAGGATCGACGACGACAGCAGGTGCCACCGCATCGCGTCGGCGCCGTAGCTGTCGAACATCGCCCGCGGGTCCGGGATAGTTGTTGAGGCTCTTCGACATCTTCTGACCGTCGTCGCCGAGCACGATGCCGTGGCTGACGCACGTGGCGAACGCTGGGCCGGTCGAACAGCGCGGTGGCCAGGACGTGGAGCGTGTAGAACCAGCCCCGGGTCT
Organism: Ilumatobacteraceae bacterium; assembly: GCA_963801795.1. Classification (GTDB taxonomy): domain Bacteria; phylum Actinomycetota; class Acidimicrobiia; order Acidimicrobiales; family Ilumatobacteraceae; genus Sva-07. The sequence goes on along the minus strand of CAWDFZ010000005.1, from coordinate 407,973 downwards.
GGGCGATGTACTCGACGATGAAGTCGCCGGGGTAGTGGTGCTCGAACCACTCGGTGTTCTCGAACGGGTAGTGCACCTGGGCGAACGGCATCGATCCCGACTCGAACCAGCAGTCGAGCACCTCGGGGACGCGGCGCATCGTCGACTGCCCGGTCGGGTCGTCGGGGTTCGGTCGGGTCGAGCGTCGTCGACGTGCGGCCGGTGCAGGTCGGTGACCGTCACGCCGAAGTCGGCTTCGAGTTGGGCGATCGAGCCGTAGACGTCGATGCGCGGGTGGTTCGGGTCGTCCGACTGCCACACGGGGATCGGTGACCCCCAGAAGCGGTTCCGGCTGATCGACCAGTCGCGGGCGTTCTCGAGCCACTTGCCGAAGCTGCCGTCCTTGATGTGGGCCGGCTGCCAGGTGATCTGCTGGTTGAGCTCGACCATCCGGTCGCGGAACTCGGTGACCTTCACGAACCACGACGAGATCGCCCGGTACACGAGCGGCTGGTTGCAGCGCCAGCAGTGCGGATACGAGTGGTCGTAGGTGGCGTGGCGGAGCACGACGCCGCGCTCCTTCAGGGCCCGGATGATGAGCGGGTTGGCGTCGAACACGTGGGTCGCCCGCCCACGGGCCGACCTCGGCCGTGAACTGGCCGTGCTCGTCCATCGGGCAGATCGTCGGGATGCCGGCGGCGTTCGCCACCACCTGGTCGTCCTCACCGAAGCCGGGTGCCATGTGCACGACGCCCGTGCCGTCGTCGACCGACACGAAGTCGGCCGGCCAGCACGCGGATAGGCCTGTTCGGTCCCCCACTTGGCGGTGTCGGCGAAGAAGTCGAACAACGGCGTGTACGTCCGGCCGACGAGGTCGGAACCCTTGCAGCGTGTCGACGCGTCGTCGCCTCGCCCAGCTCGGCGGCGTACGACGCCGAGCAGGGCGTCGGCGATGATGTAGCGGACGCCGTCGAGTTCGACGACCGCGTAGTCGATGTCGTGGCCCACCGCGAGCGCCAGGTTCGACGGCAGCGTCCACGGTGTGGTCGTCCACGCGAGGATGCGCTCGCCGGTCTCGAGCTCGAAGGCCGACCGTGAGCGCCGGATCCTGGCGGTCGCGATAGGTGTCGTCCATCCGTGTCTCGGTGTTGCTCAGCGGTGTCTCGCAGCGCCAGCAGTACGCCAGCACCCGGAAGCCCTCGTAGATGAGACCCTTGTCCCAGAGCGTCTTGAACGCCCACATGACGCTCTCCATGTACGGGAGGTCGAGCGTCTTGTAGTCGTTGTCGAAGTCGACCCAGCGGGCCTGACGGGTGACGTAGTCACGCCAGTCGTTGGTGAACTCGAGCACGCTCGAACGGCAGGCATCGTTGAACTTGTCGATGCCGAACGCGGTGATCTCCGGATGTCCCGAGATGCCGAGCTCCTGTTCGACCTTCACCTCCGCGGGCAGGCCGTGGCAGTCCCATCCGAACCGGCGCTCGACACGCCGTCCCTTCATCGTCTGGTAGCGCGGCACCGCGTCCTTGACGAAGCCGGTCAGCAGGTGGCCGTAGTGCGGCAGTCCGTTGGCGAACGGAGGGCCGTCGTAGAACACGAACTCGTTGTCGCCGTTGGGCCCGGCGTCACGCTGCTCGACCGAACGCTCGAACGTCGACTCCTTGCGCCAGATCGCGAGGATGTCGTCTTCCAGGGCGGGAAAGTTCGGCTTCGGGTCGACGGCGGGATACGGCACGCCCCGATGCTATCGACGCGGCTTGCGGCCGCCGATGGCCGTTCCGCTGTCCGGTTCAGCGTCCGGTCAGCTGGTCCGGTCAGCGGGTGCGGTCGTCGAAGTTGAACCGGAAATCGCTTCCGCTCGTCATCGGTGGCCGACGGGTCGTCGCCGGAGAATCCCGACCCGACGGGCGTGGCGTCGCCGTCGTCCGGCCGATCGTCGATCTCGGAGACCACCACGATCGCCTGCGTGGCGTCGACGTCGACGAACTCAGCCGGGTCGTCAGCGTCGTCGTCCGCCGTCGGCGATCGCCGCATCGCCGATGCTCGGACGCCGCGGTCGTCGGACGATCGCGGCATCCGCCGGAGCGTCGTCGGACGCCGACAGGAGCGGACGCCGGACGTCGCCGAGGCCCGCCGGCACCCGGTCGGTGATCTCGATCAGTTCGGCCGCCGCATCGCGGACCCGGCTGCGTTGGGCGACGAGGAACTGTTCGAGATGGTCCACGTCGGATTCGAGGAAATCGCGCCGGGCCTTGAGCGAGTCGACCTCGCTCGCCACGGCGAGCCGCTCGGTCTCCCCGAGGCGACGCGCCTCCTCGCGGGCTTCGTCGAGCATCGTGGCGGCCATCTCGCGGGTCGAGTCGCGGGTCGTTGCCGCCTCGCTGTTCGCGGCCGCGACGAGCCGGGCTGCTTCGGCCCGCGCCTCGGCGATCAGCGAATCGGCGGTGCGCTGGGCGAGGACCAGCGTGCGGCTGATCGTGTCGGACTGTTCGGCCGGCACGTCGCCGGCGTCGGGAGCGGCCGTCGACGGCGCGGGCAGCGGCGCATCGGCCCGCCTGTCCCTCCGACACCTCCTGGAGTCGTGCGACCGCCGCCCGCGCCCGCGCTTCCATCGCCGTCGACTGGTTCTGGGCGCGCTCCAGCTCGTCGGCGACGTCGTTGAGGAACGCCCGGACCTCGCTCGGGATCGGCCCCCTTACGCGCCGTCTTGAATTCGGCGCTGCGCACGCGTTGCGGGCTCATCTCCATGGTGTTGCCTCCGTGGTGGATCGTGGCCGCCCGCGCTGGTCACTCGTCGACATCGTCGTACCGCGACTGGCGCGGTGCACCGATCGGCGGCTTGAGCAGGTAGACGCCGGTCGCCACCTTCTCCATCGATCCGTCGAGCGCGTAGCAGATGCCGCTCGCGAAGTCGATGAGACGGCGGGCCACCTCGCGTTCGGTGCCCTCGAGGTTCATGATGACCGGCTGGCCGTCCTTGAACTTGTCGGCGACCTCCTGGGCCTGGTCGAAGCGACGGGGTCGAACGGTCGAGGGCTCCATGGTGCCTCCCTGAACGCTGCGCAGCGTCGGTTGCGATGTCGGCTGATTCTGGCTGGGTCGGATCTGGACGCCCGAGTCGTCGGAGCGCCCCGATTCGACTGGCCGCCTGCGCCGCGACGGCGAGGCATCGAAGTCCTTGCTCGGGAAGCTCGGCCGGGCCGTCACCGTTCGCACGGTGGGCTCGGGTTCGGGTTCGTACCCACGCTGCGACCGGGAATCGGCGTCGCGGGGCGCGCGCTGATTGGCGCGGCGGCTCGGGTTCGTCGTATCCGTCGTAGTCGTCGTAGGCGTCGTCGGGACCGAGACCGAGATAGTCCATGGTCCGTTTCCAGAGTGACATGCAATCCTCCTGCGTGCGGGAGGTTAGTCGACCGTTCCCCGTTCTCAGTGGACAGGCACCTCTCACCACCCCGCGCCCCAGCCCACCCCAGCCCACCGCCCAGCCCACCCCTCCAGCCCACCCCGCCGCTCCCGAACGTTTGCGGCAGACACAACGCCGAGCAGCGGTCAACGTGGCTGCCGCACAACGGCCCCTCGAGGTTTGCGGCAGACACATCGACATCCTGCGGTCGATGTGTCTGCCGCAAATCGCGTTCGGCGATACGGCTGCGGGCCATGTCGCTGGCGCTCGAACGCGCGTTGTCACACCCATCGGCTTGGATGACGACATGACCAATGCTGATCGCCGTCTGGCGGCGATTGCGACCGGTCAGTTGGCAACCTTCTCCCGCCGTCAAGCGCATGACGTTGGGGTGTCGGACCGTCAACTTCGACGCCGAGTCCAGAGCGGCATCCTCATTCAGTCAGGTCCGAACGGCTTCCGCAGCTCGATGAGTCCGATCACACCGCTGATCGAGCTCCGCGGACTGCTCCTCGACATCGGCGAACCGGTGTGGACCACCGGACCGACGTCGGCCGCGCTCCTCGGCTTCGATGGCTACGTGCTTCGACGACCCTTCCATCTGCTCGTGCCGCGGCATCGACACATCAGCCGAGAGTCCGTCCGTCTCCACCGCACCGATCGGATGGATCCGATCGACCATTGCGAGATCGACGGAATACCCGCAACGAGCGCTGTCCGCACGCTCGTCGAACTCGCGAGGGTGGTCGGCCCTGGTGAGATGGCTGTGTGCCTCGACAGTGCCCTCCGCGACGGGCTCGTGTCGGAGGATCTGGTCCATCGACGCATCGCGGCGCTGCGGTCGAGCGGCCGGCACGGTCTGCCGGCGCTCCTCGACGTGCTCGTCGGCAACGAAACGACCCGGGGCGGGCAGAGCTGGTTGGAGCGCGAGTACCTCCGGCTGCTCGCCGAGGCCGGCCTGCCCCGTCCCGAGACCCAGGCGGTGCTGACACGGGCGGGTGATCGGCTGGTGCGCGTCGACTGCTACTTCCCGGGGACGCGAGTGGTGGTCGAACTGCTCGGCTATCGATTCCACCGGACCAAGTCGCAGATCACCAGTGATGCGGGGCGGACCAACGCCCTCCTTCGCGATGGCTACCTGCCGTACCAGTTCACCTACGACCAGGTCACCTCATCGCCCGCCGAAGTCATCGCCACCACTGCCGGCGCCCTCCGACCTCGACTGATATCCCGGCCTGGCCACACACCGTTTCGCCGACCATGCACGAGTTCGCTCGCCCCGGTTTGTGGCAGACACTTCGACGTCGCTACGGTCATCGTGGCTGCCACAAATGCCAAGCCCGCCGTTTGTGGCAGACATCATGACGTCAGGCGGTCATCGTGTCTGCCGCAAACCGGTTTGGGGCGGGCGGGTCACGTACGTGGGCAGGTCACGCGGGCGGGCGGGGGCCGAACAGGATGCTGCCGAGGCGGACCTCGGTGGATCCACACGACACCGCGAGCTCGTAGTCGCCACTCATCCCCATCGAGCACACGTCGAGGCCGAGTTCGTCGACGAGCGTCCGGGTCTGCACGAATGCCCGTGTCGTGCGGTCGGTGTCGCCGTCGGTCGGCCCGATCGTCATCAGCCCGGCGACGTCGAGTCCGGCCTGCCGTCGCATGGTCGACCAAGCGCACGCCACATCGTCGGGCGGGCAACCGGACTTCGACTCCTCGGCGGTCGTGTTCACCTGGATCAGGACCCGCGCCCCGTGGACCGACGGGCGATCTCGGTCGCGATCGACGAACGGTCGACGGTCTCCCAGACGCCGACGAGCGGCGATACGAGGCGCACCTTGTTGCTCTGCAGGTGACCGATGAAGTGCACGTGCGGTCCGAGCCGTTCGATCACCTCCCGCTTGCCGGCGAGCTCCTGCGCGTAGTTCTCGCCGATCGCAACGACATCCCGCCTCGACTGCCGTCTCGATCACATCGGGCCCGAATCCCTTCGTGACTGCGACGATGTCGACGGAATGCGTCCATGGCCGTTCGACGGCCTCGATGCGGGCGCGCACCATCGCCAACCGCTCCCCGACCGACGGCGAATTCACCGGCTCTCCTGGGTGGGTTGGTGGGGCGAGGTCCAGGCGACGACGGCGTGGCGGGCGACGTCGGCGCGGGCGCGGTGGGAGAACCAGCGCGGATCGCAGGCCGTGCACGCGCGCGACCGTGTCGAGCTCGACGCCATGGCGCCGCAGGGCCCAGGCGACCGCGGCCGGCAGATCGAGCGCCGGCCGTCCGGTGACCGTGGTTGCCGTGATCGCGGCCAGTGCTGCATCGGATCACCGTCACCGGCGACCCCGGCGGCCACCGCCCGCAGCTCGGCCGGGCCGAACTCGTAGCACTCGGCGTGGATGCAGGGTCCGAGCACCGCGGCCCCGACGCGGTCACCGCGATCGACGATGAGGTCGACGGCCACGTCGAGCACCCCGGCGGCCAATCCTCTCCAGCCCGCGTGGGCAGCCACGAGCGTTCCTTCGTCGCCGCACAGCACGACCGGCGCACAGTCGCCGGCCCAGATCGCGAGCTGAGCGTCGACCGCAGACGTCACGATCACGTCTGCCGAGGGGAGTTCGCCGGCGGCCGCGGTCGGTCGAGGCGTGCGTCGGCGTCGGCATCGAAGACCCCGACACCGTGCTCCTCGTCGACCATCGTCCACGCCGCACCGGTGAGCGCGCGCTGGCGCTCGATCTGTGCCGGCACGCCCGAGCGAGTCCGGACGGACGCATGTCGCCGTCGGCCGCATCGGTGGCGACGACCGTGAGCGACGCGTCGGCCCACCGAACCCCGGAAGAGTTCGTGCGCCGTGACGATCGGCTCCTATTTCAGGAAGGACGGAACGTCGAAATCGTCGTCGTCGTCGGGATCGAGCGGATCGGGTTCGACGTCGTCGCCGAACAACTCCGTGATCCGCGTCGGCGACCCGGTCCGCGGTACGTCTCCCGCACCGGTGCGACCGAGCGCCGGACCGTCGACACGGTCGAAGCCGGCGGCGATGACCGTGATGCGGACCTCGTCGCCCATCTCGTCGTCGATGACGGTGCCGAAGATGATGTTCGCGTCCTGGTGGGCGACACCGTGGATGATCTCCGCGGCGGCGTTCATCTCGAACAGGCCCATCGACGACGGGCCGGTGATGTTGAGCAGCACGCCACGGGCGCCGTCGATCGCCGACTCGAGCAGCGGGCTGGAGATCGCGGCCTTGGCCGCCGACACCGCCCGCTCGTCGCCGCTCGCCTGGCCGATGCCCATCAGGGCCGAGCCGGCGTTGGACAGCACCATCTTGACGTCGGCGAAGTCGGTGTTGATCAGGCCCGGCGTGGTGATGAGACCGGTGATGCCCGACACGCCCTGCAGCAGCACTTCGTCGGCCATCTTGAACGCGTTGAGCACGCTCGTCTTGTCGTTGGCGACCGTCAGCAAGCGGTCGTTCGGGATGACGATCAGCGTGTCGACCTTCTCGCTGCAGGCGCTGGACGCCACTGTCGGCCTGGACCGCGCGACGGCGCCCCTCGAACGAGAAGGGGCGGGTGACGACGCCGATCGTGAGCGCGCCGGCCTCCCGTGCGATCTCGGCGATGACCGGCGCCGCACCGGTGCCGGTGCCACCGCCTTCGCCGGCGGTGATGAACACCATGTCGGCGCCGCGGACCATCTCTTCGATCTCGTCGTGGTGCGCCTCGGCGGCCGAACGGCCGACCTCCGGGTCGCTGCCCGCGCCGAGGCCCTCGCGTGAGGTCGCGACCGACATCGAGCTTGACGTCGGCGTCGCTCATCAGCAGCGCCTGCGCGTCGGTGTTGACGGCGATGAACTCGACACCCTTCAGACCGGCGTCGATCATGCGGTTCACCGCGTTGACGCCGCCGCCGCCGACACCGACGACCTTGATGACGGCAAGATAGTTCTGCGGAGCGCCGACCATCAGCGGATCCTCCATCGATTCGGTTTGCGGTTCGAGTTCATGGGTTCCAATCGTTCATCGTGCGGATCGATGTGCCGGTGTCCATCGAAACGGACTGGCGCACATCCTGCCAGGTCTGCGACACGAGAACGGGGACGCTAACCCGTGATTCACAGGACGGTGACCTCGGACGTCGACACGTCGATCACCGAGACCGGTTCGGATCCGACGTCCTCGAGCTTCCGTTCGAGGCGGACGAGCTTGGCGATCTGGTCGCTGTCGCCGATCGCCGATCCGAAGCGCACCTCGATCGGTCCGTTGGCGTCGACGCCGGTGAGGATCAGCCGGAGGTCGGAGCCGTCGGGAGTGACCATCATCGAGTGGACCCGAGACCGGATCGTCGGCGTCAGTTTCGTGACGAGCGACGCTGCCGCGGAATAACCGATCGAGGCCGTGCCACCGAGCGCCGTCGTCGAGCGTGCCCGGCCCGCTGATCCACACGAGCGCCACCGGTTGCCCATCGATCGAGTGCGAGCACGCGGCCTTCCCGATCGAGCACGCGGGTCTGGCCGTCGGCGCCGAGCATGGCGACGAGAGGGCGTCCGCTCACGGATCTCGATCGTCGCCGAGTTCGGGAACTTCGTCGTCACCCGGGCGTCCTCGACCCACGGGATCGACTCGAGCTGCTCCTCGGCCGCCAGCGTGTCGACGCGCAGCACCGGCGTGCCCGTGAGATCGTCGACCACGGCCTGGAGTTCGGCGGCGTCGGTGTACACGTTGCCGCTGACGGCGACGTCGTCCACCGCGAACAGCGACGAGCCGAGCGACGGCGAGCGCGGCGACGACCACGACCAGCACGACGCCGGCGACGATCAGCCATCGCAGCCGACGGCGGCTCTCGGCCCGTCGGACGCCGATCCGCCGCTGCCGCAGACGGGGCTCGATGCCCCGCGTCGAGGCCTCCTTCGGGGCGACGGCGTCGGCCGAGCCGTCGTCGTCGATGAACAGCGTCGCACCGACCGCCACGCCCCGTTCGAGTTCGTCGTCGAGGTACACGGCGTCGGGCAGCTCGTCGTCGCCGATCGAGATCGTCGGCCGCTCGGCGAACGCGGCGGACAGTTCGTCGAGCACCGCGGCGTTCGCCGGGATGGGCTGTGCCGTGGTCGGCGCCGCATCGGCTGGTCCCGAGTGGACGTGACGTCGGCGAGTCGGCGTCGTCGCCGGTCGATCGCGATCGCTCGTCGATTCGCTCGCGTCGCCGGCTCGCCGTCGGTGTCGCGGCCGTCGCCGGCGGCACGGTCTCGACTCCGTCCGATCCGGGCTCGGGGATCGGAACGAGTCGGACATCGCCCGACGAGGCGTCGACCGGGTGGTCGGCGCGCTTGCGCCACCTCGATCCGAGCATCAGTCGGCCGATCCGATCGGCGGGTACCCGAGCAGACGGATCTCGCTGCGCAGCAGGTGTCCCGTGCCCTCGGCCACCTTGCGCTGCACGAGCTCCATCAACGCGTAGACGTCGTCGGCCGAGCCGCCGTCGTCGGCCTGGATGAAGTTGGCGTGCTTGTCGGACACCTGCGCCGATCCGACCCGGGTGCCACGCAGGCCGAGCTCGTCGATCAGCGCTCCCGCGCTCACCTCGCCCGGCACCGGGTTGACGAACACCGACCCGGCGTTCTGACCGCCCGGTTGGTTCGTCCGACGCCACGCCACGATCTCGCTGATGGTCGCCTCCGAGGCGGTCCGGTCACCCGGCGCCAGTTGCAACACGGCCTCGAGCACGATGCGGCGCGGACCGAGGCTGCTGCCACGGAAGCGCAGGCCGAGCGCGGCCGCCGGCAGGACCTCGACGACCGAGGCGTCCGGAGCGTCGAGGTCGGCGACGACGACCTCGACCAGCGATGCCGCCATGTCGGATCCGTGGCCGCCGGCATTCATCCGCACCGCGCCGCCGATCGATCCAGGAACGCCGACGGCCCACTCGAACCCGGTGAGTCCCCGGGCCGCCGTCTGGCGAGCGAGGACGGGGAGGGCGACCGACGCCCCGGCACGCACGATGCCGCTGCCGGCGTCGATCTCGAACCTGTCGGTGATGGCGGCCGTCGACACGACGATCCCCTCGAAGCCGGCGTCGGCGACGAGCAGGTTCGACCCGCGGCCCAGCACGAGCACGGGCAGCCCGGACACATGCAGGGCACTCGCCAGGACGGCCAGGTCACCGAGCTGACGGATCTGGACGAAGAGCGCGGCCGGCCCACCGACCCGGTAGGTCGTCAGCGGACCGATCGGCACGTCGAACTGTGCCAGGTCGCCCAGAACGGCGGCTGCGGCACGAACCGCCTCGGAGGCGGCGGCGGCCGGTGCGCCGCTGCGGTCGACCTGGGTACCGGTGCGGTCAGCCGGCGCGCCGAGCATCGAGCACCTCCGTGGGAAAGGTCGCGATGTCGCCGCAACCCATCGAGATCCACACGTCGCCGGGCCGCGCCTCGGCGGCGACGAAACGAACGAGGTCGTCGCGCCGCGGCAGCCACACCACTCGCTGTTCGGGATGGGCCTCCGTCACGGCATTCACGAGCAGCTTGCCCGTGACGCCCGGGATCGGCGCGGTCCCCGACGAGTAGATGTCGGTCAGCACGACGATGTCGGCATCGACGAACGCATCGGCGTAGTCGGCCCAGATCTCGGCGATGCGGTTGAACCGATTCGGCTGGAAGACCGCGAGGACGCGCGACCAGCCATCGCCACTCGACCGCGCCGCGGCGAGCACCGCCGCGATCTCGCTCGGCAGGTGTCCGTAGTCGTCGACGAACGTGGCACCGCGATCGACACCCCGGATGTCGAACCGGCGGGCGACACCGCCGAACCGGCCGAGCGCGTTCGCGACGTGCTTCGGCTCGACGCCGACCGCCAACGCCATGGCAGCCGCACCGGTGGCGTTGACCACGTTGTGCACGCCACGCAGCGGCAGCTCGACGTCGACCACATGACCCGGGGTGACGCCGTCGAGGTGTTCGACCTCGCGATCGGCTCGTTCGATGGTGAACCGGAACGCGCCCTCGGTCGGGGTGATGTCGACGGCGCGCACGTCGACGCCGTCGGAGCGCCCGTAGGTGATCGCACCGTGGCGAATCGCGAGCGCGGCGGCGGTCGGGTCGTCGCCACACACCACCTTGGGCCCGGCGATCTGGCCGAGGAACCGGTCGAAGCTGTCGACGATGCCGGCGAAGTCGCCGTAGTGATCGAGATGGTCGACCTCCACGTTCGTCAGCATCGCCCCGTGCAAGGGAAGCTCGAGATGCGTCCCGTCGCTCTCGTCGGCCTCGACCACGAACCACGGTGACCCGGTCCACTGCGCTCCGGTGCCGAGGTCGGTGACGTCGCCGCCGATCACGAAGCTCGGGCGCAGGCGGCCTCGGCCAGGATCAGCATCAGCATCGAACGTGGTCGTCGTCTTGCCGTGCGTGCCGGCGACCGCGAGCGAGCGGGCCTGGGCACAGATCGACGCCAGCATGCCGGCCCGTGTCAGGACCGTCACGCCGATCTGCCGTGCCTCGTCGAGTTCGATGTTGTGCCGCGGGATGGCGGTCGACGCCGTGACCGCGTCGACGCCGTGCACCAGGGCCCGATCGTGTCCGACGTGCACGGTGACGCCGGCGGCCCGGACCCGTTCGAGCACCGGATGTTCCCGGAGATCGGATCCGGACACGGTGTGGCCCATCTCGGCCAGAGCGATGGCGATGGCGCTCATTCCCGGACCGCCGACGCCGACCACGTGCAGCCGGCGGGGCTCGGCCAATTCGATCACACGGGGCTCGTTCGTCACGGGCTCGATCGGAGCGGGGTCGATCGGTGCGGGTGGGAGGGTCGTCACGATGGCGACGATGCTACGGCGACCCGCTCGATCAAACTGGCCAAGGCGCCCCGGCGGTGCACCTCTCCCCGGCCGGACGCCGCGCTCGACAGCGCGACGCGTGCGCTGGGATCCGCACGCAGGCGCTCGATCTCGCCGCCCAGGCGGTCGAGTTGCGTCATCGCGGAGCATCACGGCGCCACCCACCTCGGTGAGCCACTCGATGTTGTCGCGCTGGTGGTCATCGGTCGCGCCCGGCCACGGCACCAGGATCGACGGGATCCCGGTCGCCGCCACCTCGTGCACCGTGCTCGCTCCCCCACGTCCCACCAGAACGTCAGCGGCCGCGTACACGGCGGCCATGTTCGGCTCGTAGCCGACGACCTGATGGATCACCCCAGCTCCGGCCTCGACGGACCTGGCCTCGATGCGCTCGACACCCGCGGCGAAGCGCTCTCCGGCCACCTGGTGCACGGCGAGGCCGGCGTCGTCACGGTGTTCCGTCAGGTACGAACTGATCGCCGTCGTTCAGTGGTCCGGAGCCGAGTGACCCGCCCATCACCGCGACGACGAAGCGGTCGTCGGGAAGGTCGAGCGTGCGCCGGGCGGACGCTCGATCGGCGACCCGGTCGACGTCGAGGATCGCCCGCCGCAACGGGGCGCCCGTCACCTCGGCCCGCGGGAGCGGTGAACCCTCGAACGCCACGGCGCAGGCGGCGGCCCGCCGCGCCGCGAGCCGGCTGGCGCGGCCCGGTGTGCGGTCGTAGGAGACGACGACGATCGGGATGTCGAGCCGCTCGGCGGCGAACACCGACGGCATGCTCGCGTAGCCCCCGACGGAGACGACCACACGGGGCCGGTCGGCGCGGAACGCCCTGATCATGGCGCGGGTGGCCGACGTCATCTTCGGTACGAACCCGAGGTTCCGTCGATCGAGCCGGCGTTGGAAGCCGACGACGTCGACGAACGTGTGTACGGGAACGGCGTGTCGGGGAGCAGCTGCCGTTCGATCCCGCGCGCGACCCGACGTAGCGGATCGTCGAGGGGTCGTGACCAGCCGCCACCAGCGCCTCGGCCACCGCAATCGCCGGCAGCACGTGTCCGGCGGTGCCCCCACCGGTGACGACGGCGAAGCAGCCGGACCCCTCCGTCGTTGTGGTCACGATCGGACGACTCGGCGGGCCACCGACAGCAGCAGACCGGCGGCGGTCATGCTGACGAACAACGAGCTGCCTCCGGCCGAGAAGAACGGCAGCGTGAGGCCGGTCACCGGCAGCCGACCGACGACCCCGCCGAGGTTGACGATCGCCTGCACTCCGAACCACGTGGCGATGCCGCCGGCCAGCAGCATGCCGAAGCGATCAGGCGCGGCCAGCGCGGTCTGGATCCCGAAGGCGACGAGCATGAGGAACCCGCCGATCACCGCCGTCGTCCCGACGAGACCCAACTCGTCGGCGATCACGGCGAAGATGAAGTCGCTCTGGGCGTACGGCAGGTAGCCGAGCTTGCCCTTGCCGCCACCGATGCCCGAACCGGTGAACCCGCCCGACGCGATGCTCAGATAGCCCTGGTAGATCTGGTAGGCGAGGTGGTCCTTCTCCTCGGCGACGTTCGTGAAGGCCGTGAAGCGGGCGAGGCGGCGCGGGCTCGACACGACGAAGAGCAGCGCGACCGCGGCGCCGCCGACGGTGACGGTGGCGAGGTGGGTGATCGGCACACCGGCGATCCATGCGACCGACAGCACGATGGCGGCCAGCACCACCGCCGAGCCGAGGTCGCCCTGGGCGAGACAGAGCCCTGCCCCGACGCCCGCGAGCAGCGCGATCGGCACGATGGCGCGGCGAGCCTCGACCACGTCGTCGACCCGGCGGGCGAGGAGGTCGGCGGCGAGCACGACCACGGCGAGCTTGAGGAACTCCGACGGCTGGATGCTGAGACCGCCGATCCGGATCCACGAGCTGGCGCCGTTGATCTGGGCGCCGAGGCCGGGCAGGAACGGCAGGGACATGGCGATCACGCCGAGCACGCCGAGCGGGATCACGAGCTTCCGCCACATCTGGTACGGGTACCGTGCCGCCACGACGAGGCTGACGAGGCCGAGCCCGGCCCACATGGCCTGCTTGCTGAAGATCCGGTAGGGCGAGTGCCCGAGGTTGGCCTCGGTCACCGCCGATGCCGACAGCACCATCACGAGGCCGAGCATCACGAACACCGCGACCACGGCGGCGATGGCGTAATAGGTCCCGGTCGGCGGTCCGAGTTCGGCCGTGCGCGTCGTGGAACGTCCGGTCCGAACTGCCTCCGAGCCGGGCGCGGGCCTCCGCCGGTGTGATGCGACCCCGCTTCGCGGGGATGCGGATCGGGTGCGGCGGCGCGGCGGGCACGCCGTGCAGGCGCTCGAGCGCCGCACGACGACGATCTCCGACGGTGAGTGGAGCGGTCATGTTCGGTCTCCCTGATCAGGTTGGGGCGCGACGGCGTGGCGTGGCCCATCGGCGTGGTCGAGGTGGGATCGGAGCGCGTCGACGAGCGACCGGAAGTGGTCACCGCGGGCCTCGAAGCCGCTGGTAGTGGTCGAAGCTCGCACAGCCGGGCGACAACAGCACGGTCTGACCGGGCGAGGCGATCCGGGCGGCCATGTCGACCGCCTCGTCGAGTCGGTCGACGACCTCGACCCGGTCGACACCGGCGAACACGGCCGCCAATGCCGGGCCGGTGTCGCCGATGGCGATCACGGCGTCGACCCGATCGGGCTCGGCCGCCATCGGTGACAGATCGACGCCCTTGTCGTAGCCGCCGGCGATCAGCACGATTCCACGGAAGCTGCGGATCGCCGCGGACGCGGCGTGCGGCGTGGTCGCCTTGGAGTCGTTGTACCACGCGACGCCGTCGATGTCGGCGAGGTGTTCCAAGCGGTGTCTCGGGCCGACGAAGGTGGCGAGTGCCGACGCGACCGCATCGTTGCCGGCGAGTCCCGACTCGAGGACCAGCGCGGACGCGGCCAGCGCGTTCGTGATGTCGTGCGGCAGCGCCCGCCGCATCGCGCCGACGTCGGCCAACGGCCCGCGCGGACCGGTCAGGACGGATTTGCCGCCGGTCGTGGAGCGTCGGTAGTCGCCACGATCGAGCCCGAACGTGACGTGCCGGCCCGGCGACGCCTCGAGATGCCGGACGACGACCGGATCGGTCACGAACCCGATCGAGGTGTCATCGGCGCGTTGGTTGGCGAAGATCCGGCTCTTCGCCGCCTCGTACGATGCCATCGACGTGTGCCAGTTCAGGTGATCCGGCGCGAGGTTGAGCCACGACCGCCGCCTCGGCGCGGAACGTCGGCGTCCAGGCCAACCGGAAGCTCGTGCACTCCACCACGAACGCATCGACGTCGAGATCGATCGCGTCGACGAGCGGCGTGTCCGTGTTGCCGGCGTCGATCGTGCGGACTCCGCCGGCGCGCAGCATCTCGACGGTGAGCAGCGTCGTGGTCGTCTTCCCGTCGGTGCCGGTGACGGCGAGGATCGGACGCGGCCCCCCGGCGCGATCCTGTTCCCAGCGGTACGCCAGCTCGATCTCCGACACCAGATCGACGCCGTGGCGGTGCGCGGCAGCGACGACCGCGTGCGTCTCGGGCACGCCCGGCGCCGGGCAGACGAGGTCGCACGAGCCGACCAGCCGGTCGAGTTGCGCCTCGGTCGGCGTCGGAAGGAGTTCGACCTCGAGGTCGTCAGCCATCCTGCGGCGAGCATCGGTGGGGTCGTCGTCGACGACGATGACATCGACACCGCGGGCCCGCAGCGCTCGCGCGGTCGACGCGCCGGCGACCGCGAATCCGTAGACGAGCGCCGTCACGGCGTGCCGCCGGCGACGTTCGTGAAGTCGGCGATGAAGATGCCGAGCGCCACGGCGACACAGATCGCCGAGATCAGCCAGAAGCGGATGATCACCGTGGTCTCCGGCCAGCCGACCAGTTCGAAGTGGTGGTGGATCGGCGACATGCGGAAGAGCCGCCGTGTCCGGCCCGACGCCTTGAACACGCCCATCTGGACGGCGACCGAGCCCGCCTCGATCACGTTGATGCCGCAGATCAGGACGAGCAGCAGGGTCGTGTTGAGCGTGAGCGCGCAGAAGGCCAGCGCCGAGCCGAGGGCGAGCGCGCCGACGTCGCCCATGATGATGCGTGCCGGCGCGGCGTTCCACCACAGGAAGCCGAGGCATCCTCCGGCGAACGCCGCCGAGAACACGCCCATGTCGAGCGGGTTGACGATGGCGCCGTAGATGTCGGGGTTGCGGAACGCCCAGTAGGCGATGATCGTGAACGCTCCGAAGCCCATCAGCGCCGATCCGGCGGCCAGTCCGTCGAGACCGTCGGTGACATTGACCGCGTTGGTGGTCGCCCAGATGATCATGCCCGCCCAGAAGATCCAGACGACCGTCGGCACCTCGAAGCCGACGTCGGCGCGGGTCACCGAGATCGTCTCGGAGATGCCGGTGCCCACCACGAGCCACCAGGCGAAGCCGAGGCTGGCGAGCATCGTCAGATAGTTCTTCTGCTTCCAGAAGATCCCCCGGTTGTGCCGCTTGCGGACCTTGATGAAGTCGTCGAGAAACCCCATCCCGGCCATGAACAGCACCCCGACCCACACGATCATCGTCTGGTCGGAGAACGCGAGGCCCGGCCGGATGTGCGCGACGAGCCACCCGACGAGCGCGGCGAACACGATGGCCAGACCGCCCATCGTCGGAGTGCCCTGCTTGTGCATGTGGTGATCGGGCCCGTGATCCTCCTTGCCGAGGATCGGCTGGCCCTGACCGCGGGTGCGGAAGAAGCTGATCAACCAGCGGGTGCCGAAGAGCGACACGAGCATCGCCGTGGCGCCGGACAGCATGATCGCGATCACGCGGTCTCCTCCAGGAGTTCGGTGATCACGGCCCGGTCGTCGAAGTCGACGACGCGGTCGCCCAGGTCCTGGGTTCGTTCGTGGCCCTTGCCGGCCACGACGAGGACGTCGCCGGGGGTGAGCGGGGCGAGTGCGGCGGCGATCGCGGCGCGGCGATCCGGCTCGACGTGGATGTCGACGGCGGTGTCGTTCATCCCACCGAGGATGTCACCGATGATCGCGTCCGGGTCCTCACCGCGAGGGTTGTCCGATGTGACGATCACCCGGTCGGCGAGACGGCCCGCCACCGCACCCATCTCGGGACGCTTCTCACGATCACGGTCGCCACCGGCCCCGAACACGATGGCGACGATCGATCCCGGATCGGCGATCGCGCGCGCGGACCGGAGGACCTCGGCCAACCCGTCGGGAGTGTGGGCATAGTCGACCACCACGGTGAGCCCGCGCTCGGTCGCTGCCTGGACCGCCTCGAACCGTCCCGGGATCGGGGTGACGCCGGCGAGGCCGGCGACAGCGACACGCGGGTCGATGCCGAGTTCGACCGCGGTGACCAGCGCGGCGTGGGAGTTGGCGACGTTGAAGTGGCCACCGATCGGCACCGTCACGTCGACGCTCCCCCATCGGTACGAGTGCGTCGAACCGTCCACGACCACGCCGTCGAGGTCGTCGTTCGAGATGCGCACGACGCGGAGATCGTCGTTTCCCTCGAGCGTGTCGGCGAGCAACCTGCCGTAGGTGTCGTCGACGTTGACCACGGCGAGCGGCGCGAACGACGGATCGAAGAGGCGGGCCTTGGCCCGGAAGTACTCCTCGGTCGAACCGTGCAGATCGAAATGGTCGCGGCCGAGATTGGTGAACACGACGGCGTCGAACACGGTGCCGTCGACCCGATGGAGCGCGAGCGCGTGCGACGACACCTCCATCACGGCGGCACCGCAGCCCGACGTCCTGAACGACGCCAGCAACGCCTGCAGCTCCGGAGCTTCCGGTGTGGTGCGTTCGCCGTGCAGCGTGCCGACGATCCCGGTCCTCCAGCCGTGTTCCTCGAAGATGGCGGCCAGCAGCTGGGCGGTCGTGGTCTTGCCGTTGGTGCCCGTGATGCCGACGGTCGCGAGATCGCGGCTCGGATGCCCGTAGACGGCGGCGGCGATCGGTCCGAGCCGTCGACGGGTGTCGTCGACGACGATCTGAGGCACGTGCCCGACCCCGGTGAGTGGATGATCCACCAGGAGCGCCACCGCGCCGTCCGCGATCGCCTGCGCGGCGTGGTCGTGCCCGTCGACCGTGGCGCCGCGGACGCAGGCGAACAGGGTGTCGCGCCCGACGTGGCGGGAGTCGTGCGACACCCCGTACAGTTCGACCCGATCGACGTCCCCGACCACGTCGGTGACCGAGCCGCCTTCACGTGCTTCGAGCTCGGCGAGGAGCGCGTTCATCGCGATCATGGCACCGCGATCATGGTCACTCAGGTCGGCTCGCAGGTCGGTGCGTCGGCGTTCGGCACGATCCCGAGTTCGTGGATCAGCGTCGGGGGCCAACTCCGCGAACACCGGCGCCGCCGCCGTGCCACCGAAGCGGTCGAACGTTCCGGCCGGCGGTTCGTCGACCGAGACGAGAACCGTCGCCTGGGGGTCGTCGGCCGGGAAGAAGCCCACGAAGCTGGCGTAGTAGATGCGCTCGCCGTTCTCGTTGAAGTAGGTGCCGTTGTCCGCCGCCTTGAAGGCGGTACCCGTCTTGCCGGCGACCGACAGCCCGGCGACCTGGGCCCGGGTCGCGGTTCCCTGGCACACCACCTGGCGCATCATCTCGGTGGTCTCGGCCGCGGCCTGGGGTGTGACGACGGCGTGCGATTCCGACGGTGGCGTGTCGGTGATCGTGCCGTCGGCATCGACGACGGAGCTCACGAGCTTCGGCGCGACATAGACGCCGCCGTTGGCGATCGTGTTGATCGCGGCCACGAGTTGCAGCGACGTGCTCGACACACCCTGCCCGTAGGCGACGGTGACCCGCTCGCTGCCCCACAGATCCTTGGCTTCCTTGAGGATGCCCGCCGACTCGCCCGGGAAGTCGAGCGCCGTCTTCTGGCCGAGCCCGAACGCCGCCATGTAGTCGCGGTGCCGGTGGCGGCCCATGCGTTCCTGCACGCTGATCGTGCCGATGTTCGACGAATCGATCAGGATCTTCGAGACCGACATCGCCTCGGTCGGGTGCTGCTCGGCATCGGTCAGCAGGTCGTCGTCGTACTGCTTGCGCCACGGCACCTCGAAGTAGGTGTCGGGCGTGACGAGGCCGTCGCTGAGCGCACTGGAGATGGTGATGACCTTCGCGACCGAGCCGGGCTCGTAGGCGTCGACGGCGGCGTAGTTGCCGGACGTCACCTCGTACTGGCCCGTCTCGTCATTGCGCCGAACCGATGCCATCGCCAGGATGTCGCCCGTGTGCGGCGCCATGACGATGGCCGTGGCGCCGCGGGCACCGAGTTCGCCCACCCGTTCGAGGAGCACCTGCTCGGTGGAGAACTGGATCGACCGATCGAGCGTCAGCACGAGGTCGTCGCCGGGGATCGGCGCCTCGGTGACGGTCTCGCGAACCGGGGATCGAACGGTTCCCCGGCGCGACCTCGCGGGACATCTCGCCGCCGGTGCCGCTGAGCATGTCGTCGTACTGCAGCTCGAGACCGGCGATGCCCTCGCCGTCGATGTTGGTCTTGCCGATGACGCTGCGTCCGGTCTCGCCACCGGGCATCTCCCGCCGGTCCTCCCGATCGACGTTGACACCGGGCAGCTCGAGGCTCGAGATCTGGTCGCCGAGCGCCGCGTCGACCTGGCGCGCGACGTACACGAACCCGCGCTGCTTGCTGTCGATCTCGGCCAGCAGGTCGGAGACCTTCTCGTCGGGCAGGCTCGAGGAGGTCGTCGAGCGTCTGGATCGTGGCGGTGCCGTTCTCGATGAGCTTCGGGTTGATCGAGATGGTGGCGGCGGGCACGGAGATCGACAACTCGTTGCCGTTGCGGTCGAAGATCGTGCCGCGCTGCGCGGGCACGTCCCACGTGCGGGTCCACTGCGCGGCGCCCTGCTCGCGGTAGGCGTCGGCCTCGGTGGTCTGCAGTGCCGCGACGCGGGCGATCACGACCACCAACAGGATCGCGATGACGACCAGCGCGGCGATCAGCGGAAGCGCGGTGAACCCGCTCGACGCGGGGCGCGCTTGCGCGGCGGCGGCGCCTGGACACGCACGCGGTTGCGCGGCGGGTGCTTGCGGGCGTTCGATCGGGAGCCTGCCTTCGCGGGCTGCCGCGCCGCCACCTGCAGCTCTTTGCCGGCCTGGCGCTTGGACGGGGCCGACCGCTTCGCGGGGGCCGAGCGCTTCGCGGGGGCGGTGCCAGATCTTGCCGATGACGGTGCCTGGCGGGCCCGCGGCGCCGCCGAACGAGCCGGACCGCCGCCGTGACGGCGTGCGGCCGGCGCCGCCGGTGCCGCACGGCCCGACCCCGGCGCGCTGGCCGTGCCGTGCGTCCGGTATGGGCCGACGCGTTCGCTCACGGCTGATCCCCTGTCTGGGCGGCGGGTGTCGCGGCGACTGGTGCGGTCGCGTCGGTTCCGGCGGCCGTCGGGGTCCGTGGCGTCGGCATCGTCGTCGGACAGCTCCCCGGCGGTGACCGCCTTGACGTCACGGAACTGCTGGAGCGGGTCGGTGTCGACGATCACGCGCGACGTGGCGTCGAGCGTTCCCGCGGCGGCGAGCTGGCGGGCGACCGCCTCGGGGGTGACGCTGACGAAGTCGCTCGAGTCGCCGCGCTCCATCGCCGAGCGCGCCGGCGGCCTCGGCGAGGCGGACCGGTGAGCGCAGTTCGGCGCGCTGGTAGCGCAGCTCGTCGAAGCAGCTCGCGCTGTTCGGCCACCGCCCGGTCGAGGCGGTCGATGCGCAGCTGCCGCTCGGCGAGCTGGGTGTGGAACACGGCCGCGCCGAGGAGCCCGGCGAACAGCGCCGCCCACGCCAAGGCTCCGATCACCGCCGGCCAGCGCCGACGTCGCGGCACGACGGCCAGGTTCGGCTTCACGACGGTCTGCTGCCGTGGCGAACGCGCTCGGACCGAACGGCCCGTCGCCTTCGGCTCGCGACGCAATGCCAGTGCGGACATCAGCGGTCCTTCCGGTCGGCGTTGGCGATCGGATCGATCTTCTCGACCACCCGGAGCCGTGCCGACGCGGCACGGCGGTTCGCTTCGCGCTCGGCAGCGCTCGGGCGCTTGGGAACGCCGCGCACGAGGCGGACGGTCTGCACCGCTCCGCACACGCACGGCAGATCGGGCGGGCACTCGCACGCCCCGGCGGCGACGGCGAAGCGCTCCTTGACGATGCGGTCCTCGCCGGAGTGGTACGCGAGCACCGCGATGCGACCGCCCGTGCGGGTCGCCTCGACCGCCTGGTCGAGCGCGCTCGGCAGCACTTCGAGTTCGCCGTTGACCTCGATCCGGATGGCCTGGAACGTCCGCTTGGCCGGGTGCCCGCCGGTGCGCCGCGCGGCGGCCGGGATCGCGGTGGTCACCACCTCGGCCAGTTCGGTCGTCGACTGCAGCGGCCGGGCCGCGACGATCGCCCGGGCGATGCGGCCGGCGAAACGCTCGTCGCCGTAGCGACGGATGATGTCGGCCAGTTCGCGCTCGTCGTAGCCGTTGACGACGTCGGCCGCCGACCAGGGCTGATCGACGTCCATCCGCATGTCGAGCGGGCCGTCGTTCCGGTACGAGAAGCCGCGGTCGGCGTGGTCGAGCTGCGGCGACGACACGCCGAGGTCGAACAGCGCGCCGCTGATCTCGTCGACGCCGTGGTCGTCGAGCGCGTCGGCGAGTTGGTCGAACCGGCGATGGCTCGTGCGCACCCGGGGCCCGAACTCGGCCAGGGTCGCGGAGGCGGCCTCGAGCGCCTCGGCGTCCTGGTCGATGCCGAGCACGTCGATCTGCGGGTGGTGCCGCAGCAGCGACGCGCTGTGCCCGCCGCCGCCGAGCGTGGCATCGACGACGGTCCCGGGCGGCACCGTGGCGAAGAGATCGGTGATCTCGTCGACCATCACCGGTCGATGGTCGAATCCAGAGGTCTCCGGGTCGTCGGCGCTCATCGGGTCCCGCCCGCGATCTCCTGCTGACCCGGCTGCTCGCTGCGCCGGTAGGCATCGGGGTGCCAGATCTCGATCTGGTCGAGCGATCCGAGCACCATGACGGCTCCCTGCTGTTCGATTCCGGCGTGCTCGCGGAGGCGGCCGTCGAGCGTGATGCGACCCTGCTTGTCGATCGTGGCGTGGACGGCCGACGACGAGAACGCCCGCTTGCGGTCGCGGCTGACCTCGCCGCGGCGGACCTGTTCGATCACGTCGGCGGCCTGGGCCTGGAACGATTCCTCGCTGCGCACGGTGACGCAGCCGTCGTCGCCGATGAACAGGTAGCAGTGCTCACCGAGGTCGGCACGGAACGGCGATGGCAGCGCCACTCGTCCCCGCTCGTCGAGCTGTCGCTCGTGAACCCCGACAAACACGCGCCGCGTCCCTCGTTCCTTCTGCCTCGAACTCCCACGAACGTCTGCCTCGCCGGGTCTCGCGGGAGATCTCCCCAGCGATCCCCATTCTTCCCCCAATTCCCCCCATTGTCAACCATTCTCCCCCATTTGCCCACCAAATTCTCCCCCGTCGCCCCCGCCGAGCACCCGAGCGATGAGCGAACGGACCGACGGGTGGGCCGTTGGCTCACCGCAGCGCGACCCGGCCCGACGATGAGCGAACGGACCGAGGGTCGGGCCGCTGGCTCACCGCAGCGAGGCGGGCGCGGGCTGCGGCGGCGGGCTACGGCGCGGCGGACAGGGCGGCGCGGAGCAGTTCGGGCACGGCGGCCGAAGCCGCGGCGTCGAGCGTCGCGACCGGGCGCAGGGCGTCGACGGACGGGCGGGACTCGGCCGGAAGCAGCGTCGACGAGCGCCCGGGGTCGTAGGACGGTGTGCCAGCAGGCCTGGAAGCGGGCCGCCTGCCGGGTGAGGCGCTGGCTCGATGCCGACCAGCTTGGCGCCGTCGAGGAGCACCTCACCCGGGCCGAGACCGTCGAAGCAGATCGTCGACGACCACGTCGGTCGTCTCGAGCGGACCCTCGGTGCACCTCGACCCGCCCCGCCAGACCGGGGGCGGCCGCCGACCAGCGCGTCGCGCACGTGCGCACCGATCCGGCACATCGACGCCCGCACGTCGTCGAGCGCCTCGGTCGTCCGCGGGGCACGATCACGTCGAGCCACACCACCTCGCCCGGCACGAGCAGCACCGCTCCCCCGCCACTGCGCCGCCGGACGACGTCGACGCCGGCGCGCGCGACAGGCGTCGCGGTCGATGGTCGAGTCGGCGCTGGCGTCGAGCCGAGCACGAGCGCCGGTGCGGTCACCTCGTGCCACCAGATCGTCGGGTGGGCCGGATCGGGGATCGGCCGGTCGTGCAACGATCGGGCCGGCCCTGCGGTGTGTTCGAGCGGCGAAGCGGTGCAACGCCGCGCTCAGGACGCGAGCGGCAGGTACGGCCGCCAGGTGTCGGGGATGCCGCTGACCGACACGACCACCCAGGCCGTCGCGCGCGGCGCGCGGCACGGACGGGCGAGCCGCATCCCGGCCTCGTCGGGCGTGCGATCACGCTTGGTGAGATTGCACGGGCGGCAGGCGGCCGCGACGTTCTCCCACGTGTGCGGCCCGCCCTTCGACCGCGGGCACGACGTGGTCGATCGAGTCGGCGCGCTCGCCGCAGTACTGGCACCGGTGGTCGTCGCGGGCGAAGATCGCCCGGCGCGACAGCGCGGCGCGGCGGACGAAGGGCACCTTGACCATGTACCGCAGCCGGATCACCGACGGGCACGGCACGGCCAACGACGCCGAGTGGATCACGTGCCCGTCGTCTTCGACGCACGTCGGCCTTCTCGGCGAGGACGAGACAGGTCGCCCGCTGCGCGGACACGACACTCAGCGGCTCGAAACTGGCGTTGAGAACGAGCGCGCTCCGCATGGTCCGGACCCTACCGACGGCGCGGTCGCTCGCCAGTCGGGCGCTCGCGTGCGTTCGGCCACGCCGTCGCTGCCAGGCCCTGCACCATCGCAGGTAGTTCACCACATCCGCGGAGTCCGGGCGCGTGCGCAGCGTCGCCGTACTGGGTGAGCATCCGGAAGCCCAGATACTCCTGTCGACGGCAGCGGGAGGTACGGCGCGCGACGCCACCAACCCCGGCGGACAGCCATCCTGACGCAGACCTGCCGGACACCGGTCGCCCAGAGCGTCGGGCCGACGCGGCGACGGCGGCCGACGTTCGCTCGGCCAGCCGGCTCACGGGCCGCGGCTCCTTCGGGCAGGCCGAGCATCATCTCGCCGATGATGTTGCGTTGGATCTGCGACGACCCGGCGTAGATCGTGCCGGCGCGGGCGTTGAGGAACGTGCCGACCCACGACGCCGACGAGTTCGGCGCGCCGGGATCGTCGGTCTGGAACGCGGACGACGGCGGACGGCCGCTCGGGACCAGGGCGTCGGCGCCGAGGATGTCGACGCGCGAGTTCGGTGACCATGCGGTGGTACTCGCTCCAGTAGAGCTTGGAGATCGCGCCGTCGGGGCCGGGGTGGTGGCCGGCGAGGAACTTCGTGAGCGTGCGCTGACCGAGGAACTTCATGATCCGCACCTTGGAGTAGCACCAGGCGAGACGCTGGCGGATCACCGGGATCGTCGGCCACGCCGTACTGGCGGGCCAGTGCCAACAGCCGCTCGAACTCGGCCTCGTAGCGGATCGGGCCGGTCGCCGCCGCCTCGCCCCGCTCGAACCCGAGCAGCGACATCGCCACCGCCCAGCCGTTGTTCACGCCGCCGACGCACGTTCTCCTTCGGGCACCGCGGCATCGGTGTAGAACACCTCGTTGAACTCGCTCTCGCCCGAGATCATCTTGATCGGCCGCACCTCGATGCCCGGTTGGTCCATCGGCACGAGCAGGAACGAGATGCCCTTGTGCTTGGGCGCATCGGGATCGGTGCGGGCCAGCGTGAAGATGTGATCGGCGAGGTGTCCGGCCGACGTCCAGATCTTCTGGCCGTTGAGCACCCACTCGTCGCCGTCGAGTTCGGCCCGGAGGCCGACGTTGCCGAGGTCGGAGCCGGCGTTGGGTTCCGAGTAGCCCTGGCACCACGTGTCGGCGCCGGACAGGATGCGCGGCAGGTAGTAGCGCTTCTGCTCCTCGGTCCCCCACATCGAGCATCGTGTTGCCGAGCATCTGGATGCCGAACACGTCGTTGGGTCCACCCGTCGGCACGCCGGCGCGGGTGAACTCCTCGGCGAGGATCACCTGCTCGAGCGCGCTCAGCCCGGCGCCGCCGTACTCGATCGGCCAACCGGGCGCGAGGTAGTTCGCCTCGTACAGGGTCTTGCGCCATTCGGTGAGGAACTCGATCGATCGCGTCACCCTCGAGCGCACCGGTGCCCTGCCAGTCGGCCGGCAGCTTCTCGGCGAGGAACGCCTGCACCTTCTCGCGGTAGGCCTCGGCATCGGCGGTGTAGGTCGGTTGCATGGGCCGGCAACCCTACCAAGGCGGCTAACCCGTGGGTGGCGACCAGGGCGGCTGCCGCGACGAGCGGCTGGACGGGATCGGTCAGTTCGACGAGCGAGAAATCGCCGAGATGGGTGAGGCGCGACCGCAGCATCACCTCGCGATGGATCGCTTCGAGCAGCGGATCGCCGAACGTGTCGACGACCGAGCCGGTGATGAACACGGTCGACACGTCGACGATCGCCAACGTGCTGGCGATCGCCCGGCCGATCATGATGCCCGGTGCGATCGATGATCGTGTCGGTCGCCCGCCGCAGCGGTCGGTTCATCTCGCGTTCGAGATCGGTGGCCGAGACCATCACGGCGAGGCATCCGGTGCCACCGCACCAACAGGCCGGGCCCGCCGGGATCGACCGATCAGTGTGGGCGATCGAACCGGCGTTGCCCTGGGCACCGCGCAGCCGGCCGGCCGGCGACGATGCACGCCGACTCGACCGTCGTGTCGACGATGAGCGTGAGTGAACTGTCGATCTGCCGGGCCGCGCCGAGCCAGCGCTCACCCTCCGCGAGGGCGGCCGCCGCCGAGTCGAGCACGACCGGCAGGCCGGTGAGATCCTCGAGATGGCCGCGGAGCGGGAACGCCGTCCACGCGGGGATCAGGTGCGGCGAGACCGACCCGGCGGTCTGATCGAACGGCGTGGTGGTGCTCACGCCCACCGCTGCCGGGGCGGCGACGTCGTCGGACGCGGCGGCGAGCACACGACCGACGAGCTGCTCCAGGACCCGCCACACCTCGCGACTCGGGGTGCTGATGCGGTCGCGAACGAGCACGTCGCCGCTCGCGTCGACGATGCCGGCGGAGAGCCGGACCGGATCGACGACCACCGACAGCACGGTCGAACCCGCAGGACTCATGGCCGCGAAGGTACCGGCGATCCCGGGCGAGCACCGAGCAGGGCTACTGCTCCGGCGGTGACCACCGGAATCTCCGCAGAAGGTTCGACCGCCACCGCCAGCGCCGCCGAGCCGGAAACCGAGCTCGCGGGCCGGACCTTCGGCCAGCTGTTCGACGCGATCACGGCCAACGTCGCCACAGGTGCTCCACGGCAAGACCGATGCGATCGAACTCGCCGTGATGTGCCTGCTCGCGGAGGGCCATCTCCTCGTCGAGGACGTCCCGGGTGTCGGCAAGACGAGCCTCGCCAAGGCGCTCGCGGCGTCGATCGACTGCAGCTGGAAGCGGGTCCAGTTCACGCCCGACCTGCTCCCGACCGACCTCGTCGGCGTCAGCATCTACCAGCGGTCCACCGAGACGTTCCGCTTCGAGGCCGGGACCGCTGTTCGCCAACATCGTGCTCGCCGACGAGATCAACCGGGCCTCGCCGAAGACCCAGTCCGCGCTGCTCGAGGCGATGGAGGAACGGCAGATCACCGCCGACGGTGTGAGCCGTCGTCTCGACATGCCGTTCATGGTCATCGCCACGCAGAACCCGGTCGACCAGGAAGGCACCTACCGCCTGCCCGAGAGCCAGCTCGACCGCTTCCTCTTCCGCATCACGATCGGCTATCCCGGCCGTACGGCGGAGATCCAGATGCTCGACAACCAGGGGTCGGCGGCCGCGCTGCGCGTCCTCGAGCCGGTCGTGTCGATCGACGAGGTGCGGCGCATGATCGCCGCGGTCAACGGCATCTACGTCGCCAATGCCCTGAAGGCCTACCTCGTCGATCTCGCCGAGGCGAGCCGACGTCACCCTGGAATCGAACTCGGGCTGTCGCCGCGCGCCACGCTGCAGCTCGCGGCCGGCGCCCGCGCCCACGCCGCGGCGCGCGGCCGCAACTACGCCACGCCCGACGACGTGAAGGCCGTCGGGCTGGCCACGCTCAGCCACCGCATCATGATGCGGGCCGATCGCAGCGCCCACCTCTCCCCGAGCGACGCGATCGGCGAGGTGTTCGAGGCCGTCCCCGTACCGATCGCGCAATGACTCCGATCTCGACCGGCAGGGCTGGGTGGCCGTCGGCGCCGGGGTCGTGTCGATCGTCGTCGCCCGGGTGTTCGGCATCCTCGAACTGTTCGTCATCGGTGTCGGCTTCTTCGCCGCGGTGGCCGTGGCGTCGGCGATCGTGCTGATCCGACGGCCGCGGCTCCGCGGCAGGTCGCTGGATCCATCCGATGGTGATGGTCGCCGGCGACGTGGGGCGCGTCGACATCCGCATCGAGCACGTGGGCACCGTGCCGTCGGTGTCGTTCGACGTTGTCCGAGACCGTCGGACGGCCGCGGGCGACGCCGTACACCGCTCGGCTGCCGGTGCCGCCGATGGCCGGCCGGGCCTTCACGATCACCGGATACGAGCTCACCACCACCGGCGCGCGGCATCGTGCGGCTCGGCCCGCTGATCGTCGAGCACCGTGATCCGCTCGGCATCGCCCGGACACGCACGCTGCTGCTCGACGTCGACGAGGTCTTCGTGGCGCCGCGGTCGTACCTGCTCGACATGCCACAGCTCGGTCAGGGCATCCTCGGTGCGCACCTCCTGGCGATGGCGCGGCGCCTCGGGCCGGGTGAGTTCCACGGGCTGCGTGAGTACGTCGACGGCGACGAGCCGCGTTCGATCCACTGGAAGGCGTCGGCGCGCAGCGAACAGCTGCTCGTGAAGGAGTTCACGACCGAGGGCTTGCGCCGGTGCACGGTCGTGCTCGACGCGTCGAGTTCCGGCTACGGCGATCCGGAGGGGTTCGAGCGCGCCGTCACCGTCGCCGCCAGCCTCGTGCACAGCGCCGACCGCGCCGGGCTGACGACACGGTTCGTCACCGTCGACGGCATCGACCTGCGCGGGCCCGATGTGGCGCAGCAGACGCTCCGCCACCTCGCTCGTCTGGAACTGTCGAGCGCCACGCTCGACACGCTCGAACACGACCCGGGCGAGGGGCTCGGCCTCCTCATCGCCGTCGGCGCGGGATCCGGCGCGCTCGGCGGCGCGCATCCACGCGATGCTCGATCCGACGCAGACAGCGATCACCGTGTCGACCGAGCGGGCGCCCGGACGGGCCCTCGACGTCGCCGCGCGATCCGACCGCGAGTTCATCGCGTCGTGGAACGCACTGCTCGGCCGGGGCCGACTCGACGTCGAGGCGGCGCGGTCGTGACGGCGCTCGACACACCCGTGCTGGCGGGCACGGCCGAGCGGGATCGATCGTCCAGCCGACGCGCGCCGACGCCACCGCGGATCCGGCCTCCGGGCGAGCGGCCGGCGAAATCGTTCACGTCCGATCTGCTGGCCTCGAGCGGTCTCGTTCTGTTCGCGCTGGCGGTGGCGGCCGGTTTCGCCCGGGTGTTCCCGGGCTGGGGGTTCTTCGACGACTTCGCGGTGATCGCGATCGTGGGGCACGGCAGCGGTCTGGTCGCCCGCCGGTTCCGGGTCGCGGCCTGGGCCACCATCCCGATCGTCATGCTGGTGGTGTTCTGGACGGTCGGCTACCTCTACTACGGCGCCACGTACTCCTGGGGCCTGCCCACGAGCGACACGTGGACGCTGTTCAACGCCGAACTCGACCTGGTGCGCGAGCAGTTCAGCGTGGCCGTCGCACCCGTGGTCGACAGCGGCGGTTGGGACGTGCTCGCGGCGATCGGCCTGGCCATCGCCGTCGTGCTCGCCGACGCGTTCGCGTTCGGTGCGCTCGCCCGCGCCGAGGCGCTCGTGCCGGGCGGCGTGTTGTTCGTGTTCATCGCCGCCCTCGGCGACGACCGGCTGCGGGTTTCGCTCAGCGCGATGCTGGTCGGCGCCGGTGTCGTCACCACCGTGCTGCTCCGGGCCCATCACGCGCCTGGCGGCATCACGGATGCGACGCGCGGCGCGCCGCGGGTGCTGATGCAGGCCGCCGGTGTCGCCATCGCCGTCGCCCTGATCGCCGGATACGTCGGCGCCCGCCTGCCGGGTGCGACGTCGGAACCGCTGCTCGAGACCCGTGGCGTGGGCGACGGTGACAGCTCCGCCCTGAGTCCGCTCGTCGACATCCGGTCCCGGCTCACGAATCAGACGAGACGTGGAGATGATCGTCGTCACGGCGAACGCCGAGTCGTACTGGCGATCGACCACGCTGGCGGAGTTCGACGGCGAGATCTGGCGAGCGCCCGACCGCGACATCGCCGAGCCCGACCGACGTTGCCGCCGCCCGATCCGTCGGACGTCGAACTCCGCCAGCAGGTCGACATCGTCGGCCTCGGCGGGACGCGAGGTGCCGGCGGCGCCGGATCCGACCAATGCCGACGGGCCGAGCCGCATGCCGCCGCTGTACGACCCGGCGTCGTCGACACTGTCGACCGCCGACGAGGAGCTGTCGAAGGGCGACAGCTTCACGATCGATCTCCGCATCGCCGCGATTCGAGCCGGCGGTCCTGGCCGCCGCGACCTCGACTCGACCCCGGTGACCGCATCTACCTCGAGCTCCCCGACGACTTCCCGGCCGACGCCGCCGCGCTGGCCGCGGAGGTGACCGCCGGAGCGGCGAACAGCTACGAAGCGGCCGTTCGCGCTCCAGGACTGGTTCCGGTCGGAGTTCACGTACAGCCTGGAGGTCCAGCAGGGTCACGGGAACAACGCGATCGAGGGGTTCCTGCGCGACCGGGTCGGCTACTGCGAACAGTTCGCCGGCACCTACGCGGCGATGATGCGCTCGCTCGGCATTCCGGCCCGCGTGGCGGTCGGGTTCACCGACGGCAAGGCGATCGGCGACGGGCGTACTCCGTGACCGGGACGCAACGCTCACGCCTGGCCGGAGGTGTGGTTCGACGGTCTGGGTTGGGTGCTGTTCGAACCGACCCCCGGCCGTGGTGCACCGGGAGCCGAGAGCTACACGGGCGTCGCCCCGGCCCAGGACACCTCGACCGGCTCCCAGGACGGTGACGGCGATCTGCCGGTACCCGACGAGCCCGCGGCCGCCGAGGCGGACACCGGGCCGACCACGCTCCCGCCGATCCCCGAGGAGGCGCTCGAGCCGGCCACGCCGATCCCGGCCGAGCCGGTCGAGCCGACGTCGAGCGACTCGGGGAACACGTGGATTCCGTTCGCGTTGCTCGCCGCGGCCGTGCTCGCCGTCGCCGCTCCACCGATCGGGCGACGGATCCGCCGGCGTTCCTGGAGGTCGCCGAGCGATCAACTGGCGAACAACTGGGAGCGGGCGGTCGATGCGCTCCGTCTGGTCGACGTGCCGATCGTCCCCTCGGCCACGCCGACCGAAACGGCGCTCGTCACCGTGCGGACGTTTCCGATCGTGTCGCGACCGATGCGCTCACTCGCCGAAGCGATCACGCTCGCCACGTACGCCGAGCGCGGCACCGTCGACCTCGACCACGTCGGTGCCTACGGGGCCAGCACGCTGCGCGACACGTCGCACTGGGCCCGCCAGATCGAGCGCGCGGTCAACGATTCGATGCCCAACGCGAGTCCGCGTGTACCGCTACTTCACCAATTGGAAGTGAACCGGCTGGAAGTGATCCGGTCGGGTCAGCGTGTGGCGTCGTCGTCGACGCCGCTGGCGCGGCGTCCGCTGAGCCACGCCGAGATCGGGAGCTGCCCGAGTCGCTCGCGGCCGAGGAGGCGCAGTTCGGTCTCGAGCATGATCGCCACGACGAGCACGAGGACGAATCCGGCGAAGGCGAAGAGGAAGTTCAGTGCCAGTCCGCCGATGGTGAGCGCGAGCCCGCCGATCGAGACCGACGACGAGGAGAATCGACCGTCGCCGAGACACCCGGTACCCGCGCTGCGCGAAGGTCGGGTCCTGTTCGAGCTCCTGCTCGATCTGGCGAAGGATTCGCTGCTCTTCCTCGGAGAGAGGCACGACCTCATCATCGCACGTTCCGAGCCATTCCTCAACGCGGTGCCCGATCAGATCTCTGATTGGGCCCCCATTGCTGCTCCCCGGGCCGCACCACCCGCAGGGCACCGTCCTCGAGCGCACTCGCCGGACCGATCGCCGACGTGCCGAAACGCTCCCGGATCTTGTCGAGGGCGACGGTCGCCGAGGCCCAGTCGGGCGCATCGGTGGGCCCGTCGGCGAACGTCAGTTCGTCGAAGCTCAGCTGGCGGCTGGCGACGCCGAGATTCGAGCCGCTGACGCCGAGGAGGCGCACGCCCGGGCTGGTGTCGATCGCCGCCAGGAGCGGGCGGACGGCCGCCAGGATGTCGGGGGCGAGATCGAGCACGTCGGCGGTCGTCGTCGAGCGGCTGATCGTGGTGAAGTCGCCGAAGCGCACCTTGAGTTGCAGCGTGCGGGCGCCGAGCCCGCTGGCCCGGAGCCGCCGGGCCACACCATCGACGAGGCGGACGAGTTCACGATCGAGCTCGGCGGTGGTGAACTTGTCGGCGGCGAACGTCTCCTCGTGACTGATCGACTTCGCCGCGCGATCGGTCTCGACGTGCCGCTCGTCGTGCCCGACGGCGAGCGCCGAGAGATGGCGCGCCTGCGCGGACCCGAGCGCCGCGACGAGCAGATCGTCGTCGATCGCCCGCAGCTCGCGCACACGGCTGACCCCGAGGCGTTGCAGCTTGTCGAGCGTCGCCGGCCCGACGCCCCAGAGCCGCTGAGACCGGGAGCCGGTCGAGGAACTCCTGTTCGTGTTCCGGCTCGACGATCACGACGCCGGGACCCGGCTCGATCCGGTCGGGGTGGGCGATCGGCTTGGCCTCGACCGAGGCCAACTTGGCGAGGAACTTGTTGCGGGCGACGCCGACCGAGCAGTCGAGGTCGAGTTCGTCGCGGACCGCGTCGCGGATCGATCGGCCGATCGTGACGCCGTCGCCGAACAGGGCGAGCGATCCCGTGACGTCGAGGAACGCTTCGTCGAGCGACAGCGGCTCGACGATCGGCGTGTACCGATCGAAGATCTCGCGCACGTCGCGGCTGACCGCGGCGTACAACTCGTGATCACCGGCCAGGAACACGGCGTGCGGACATCGGCGCCGCGCGACCGCCGACGGCATCGCCGAGTGGACGCCGTAGCGACGGGCTTCGTACGACGCGGCCGCCACCACGCCCCGTGGCGCCGGTGCCCCCGACGACGACCGGTTGACCGACGAGTTCGGGGCGCCGGCGCAGTTCGACCGACACGAAGAACGCGTCCATGTCGGCGTGGAGGATGGTGCGCCGGTGCGGTCGACCATCACGACGCCTGACACCCCACCAGTCTGCCCCATCGACCCTCTCGAAATTTCGATGATCGATGATCGGTACGATCCCCGGACATGAACGAGGAACGGGCGCTGTCGGCACTGCCCTCGGTGGGCGTGCGGGTGGCGGCGTTCGTCGGCGATCCTGGTCAGCGGACTGGCCGGCGGACTGATCGGTTACTCACTCATCGACCTCCAGTGCGACGGCGACTGCGGGCTCGCCAAGGGCGTCGGGCTGTTGGTCGGAGCGGTCACCGCGGCGATCGGGATGGCCATCGTGGCCGTGCTCGTGATGCGGGCGATGGGCGAATGGCGCGAGATCGAGGATCGCTCCAACGCCGGGCACGCGCCGCGATGAGTCCGACGTCAGTCGCGCCCCGACGACCTCCGCCGGCTCGCCGAGCGTCTCGCGTTCGCAGCCGGCACGCAGGCACTGACCGGACGCCGCAGCCTCGGCGTGGGCCAGCCGGCCTTGCACGACACCAAGTCGACGGTCACCGATCCGGTCACCGAGTTCGATCGTGCGGCCGAGGCCCTGATCGTCGGTGAGCTGCGGCGGCTGCGGCCCGACGACGGGATCGTCGGCGAGGAGGGCGCCGACATCACGGGCACCTCCGGGATCGACTGGCACCTCGACCCGATCGACGGCACCGTCAACTTCGTGTACGACCTGCCGATGTGGTGCACGTCGGTGGCCGCCGTCGATGCGCAGGGTTCGGTCGCCGGCGCGGTGTACGCGCCGGTGCTCGGCGAGATGTTCTCGGCGGCTCGCGGAGCCGGGGCGACGCTCGACGGCGTACCGCTCACGATCTCCGAACCGACGTCGCTCGAGATGGCGCTGGTCGGCACCGGGTTCAGCTACCTCCCCGATCGCCGGCGGGCCCAGGGCGGCCGAGTTGCGGCGATGATCCCGCACGTCCGCGACATCCGACGCTACGGATCCGCCGCGCTCGACCTGTGCCTCGCGGCGTGCGGCCGGCTCGACGCCTACTTCGAGGAGCACCTCAACACGCTGGGACATCGCCGCCGGGGTCCTGATCGCCGCCGAAGCGGGCGCCGTCACCACCGACCTGCACGGCGGCGCCGTTTCCACGACCGGCGTCGTCGTGGCCGGGCCGGGCATCCACGCCGCCCTCGTCGAGCTGATCGCAGCCACCACGCCGCCGGACGCCTGACGGGACGGAGGCCGGTGTGTGCCGTTCCGGTCGGGAATGGGGCATCATGGGGGCGTGGGTACACGCATCCTGGCCGTCGAGGACGACGAGCGCATCCGTTCGGCCGTGAAGCTGGCCCTCGAGGACGAGGGGTGGATCGTCGACGAAGCCGAGAGCGGCGAGGCGGCGATCGAACTCTTCCATCGCACACCGCCCGATGTGGTCTTGATCGACATCATGCTGCCCGGCATGGACGGCTTCGAGCTCTGCCGCACGCTGCGCCGCACGAGCGACGTTCCGGTCGTGATGGTCACCGCCCGCAACGACACCCACGACGTGGTCGCCGGGCTCGAGGCGGGCGCCGACGACTACCTCACCAAGCCGTTCGCCCCGAAGGAGCTGTCGGCCCGCATCCGCGCCCTGCTGCGCCGGATCCGGCCGAGCATCAACGGCCAGCACCAACGACTCTCGTTCGGCGACCTCGAGCTGATCCCCGACGAGGGCAAGGTCCTGCGCGACGGCATCGAGCTCCATCTCACCAAGACGGAGTTCCGGCTCCTCTGCGAACTCGCCGAGAGCCCCGGCAAGGTCCTGAGTCGAGAGGCGCTCCTCGACAAGGTCTGGGGCTACGACTACTTCGGCGACGGGCGCCTCGTCGACGTGCACGTGCGCCGGCTCCGCACCAAGGTCGAGGCCGACCCGGCGAACCCGCGCCACGTCGTCACCGTCCGTGGCCTCGGCTACCGGCTGCAGACGTGACCGGCGGCGGCCCGCTCCGTCGCCTAGCCAACCGATCCCGTCCGGCGGCGCTGGGGATGCGCCGTCGAATCCTGCTCACGTTCCTCCTCGGGTCGGTTGCGCTCGCGCTGTTCCTCGCGCTGACCACCTACGGCCTCACGAAGTCGAACCTCATCCAGCAGCGCATCGACAGCTCCGTCCGCACATCGTTGCGCAATGCTCAGGACGTCGCGCGTGAGATGCAATCGAATCCCGCGTCCACGGAGAGTGCAACGATCTCACTCGGTAGCAACGGGGTGCAGAACTACCTGATCTGGTCCGGTGAAGAGTGGACCGCCGGATCCGCGACGATCAGACCCCGCGTCGCTGCCACAAGACCTGACGTCGAAGGTCATCGACGACGGCGAACCGGCGAGCCAGATCGCGAGGGTCGGCGACCAGCTCGGCATCGTCGTCGGCTGGGACGTGCCGAGCGTCGGTGCCTACTTCGAGTTCTTCAGTCTCGACGAAGCCGAGGCCACCCTGTCGAGCGTTCGACTTTCCCTCGTGTTCGCCGCCCTCGTCTCGATCCTGCTCGGTGTCCTGCTCGGTGTGTTCGCCGCGCGGCGCGCCGTGAAGCCCGTGGCGACCGCCGCCCAGGCCGCGTCGTCGATCGCCGGTGGACGCCTCGACACGCGCCTCGAGACATCGGACGACCCCGACCTGCGGGTCCTGACCGAGTCGTTCAACGACATGGCCGAAGCGCTCCAGCTGCGGGTCGAGCGAGACGCCCGCTTCGCCTCGGACGTCAGCCACGAACTGCGCTCGCCGTTGATGACGCTCGCGGCGTCGGTCGAGGTGATGGAGGCTCGGCGTGACGAGATGCCCGAGCGCGCCCAGGCCGCCCTCGACCTGCTGTCGAGCGACGTCGTCCGATTCCAGGGACTCGTCGAGGACCTGCTCGAGATCTCCCGCTTCGACGCCGGCGCGATCCGACTGCACCTGGAGGAGTTGCTCGCCGCCGAGTTCGTCCGTCAAGCGGTGGCCGTCAGCTCGCTTCCCACCACGCCGGTCCACGTGTCCGAACGCGCGGAGCACGCCCTGATCCGTGGCGACCGCCGGCGGCTCGCCCGCGTGATCGCCAACCTCATCGACAACGCCCGCGCGTACGGCGGTGGCGAACCGGAGATCTCGATCACCATCGTCGAGGACGCCGAGGATCCGGTCACCCATCTTCAGATCGCGGTCGAGGATCGCGGTCCCGGCGTCGCGCCGAACGAGCGCGATCTCGTGTTCGAGCGCTTCGCCCGCGGTGGCGGTGCGGGCCGGCGCACGGGCAGCGAAGGCGCGGGACTCGGCCTCGCGCTGGTCGACGAACACGTGCGCATGCACGGGGGACGGGTCTGGGTCGAGGATCGGCTGGACGGCGAGAGTGGAGCGCGCTTCGTGATCGAACTGATGGCGATGGAGCTCGACGAATGAGATCGGGACGACATCCACTGATGCGCGCGGTGCTGCTCCCGGCGCTGCTCGTCATGCCGATGGCCGTCGCGGGGTGCGCGATCCAGCCTGATGGTTCGCCGCGCGACATTCCGGACGAGAACCAGATCGCCGTCGGAGTCGACCCGGCGACCGGCGGCGCCGCCGAAGGCTCGAGTCTGATCTTCCTGGTCGATGAAGCGGGCCAACCACAGCTCCTGCGCTCGGTGATGCGGGACGTGCCGTCGGACATCGACGAGTGTGCTGCGGGCGCTCTTCGACGGTCCGAACACGGCGGAGAGCCGCGACGACCTCGGCTCCGCGATCCCGACCGACCTCGAGTTGATCGACGTGCGCCAAACCGGACCGACCTGGATCGTCGACGTGAACGACGGGCTGGATCAACTCGACGCCGTCGAACTGCGCACCGCACTCGCCCAGATCGTGACGACCGCGACCGGCGATCGACGACGTCGACGAGGTGCAGATCCGCGTCGACGGCGAGGAGCGGCAGTGGCCGCGGGGCGACGGTGCGCTGACCGACGGAGCCGCTGACGCCGTACGACTTCCCCGGCCTCGTCGAGTCGACGCAGCCGCCGTATCCCTCACTGTCGTCGTCGACTCGCTGAGCCTCACGCGAGGACCTCGACGCGGACCTGACCGAAGCCTTTACGCGAAGAACGGTTCGGCGACGTCCTCGAACAGCTGCACGTCGACCGGGCGGGTCGCTGCCGACCGCCGTCGACAACGGCTCGCGTTCGATGCGATCGCCGCGCAGCACCGTCATCTGGCCCCAGGCCCGGTCGTGGACCGCCTCGATCGCGCCGACGCCGAACCGGGTGGACAACACCCGGTCGAACGCCGTCGGAGTACCGCCGCGCTGGACATGGCCGAGTTGCACGACTCGTGTGTCGAAGCCGGTCCGTTCGCCGATCGCCTCGGCGATGCGGGTGGCCACGCCGCCGAGCAGCACGTGACCGAACCGGTCGTACGATTTCGGCTCCATCTCGAGCGTGCCGGGCTTCGGTTCGGCGCCCTCCGCGACGACGACGATCGAGGCGTAGCGGCCGCGCTCGTGACGATGGGTGAGCCGGCTGCAGAGCGCATCGATGTCGAAGGGGATCTCGGGGATGAGCACGGCGGTCGCGCCGCCCGCGATGCCGGCGTGCGTGGCGATCCATCCCGAGTGGCGCCCCATCACCTCGACCACCATCACCCGGTCGTGGCTCTCGGCGGTGGTGTGCAAGCGGTCGATGGCGTCGGTCGCGATCTGGACGGCGGTGTTGAAGCCGAACGTCACGTCGGTGCCGACGATGTCGTTGTCGATCGTCTTCGGCACACCGACGATCGGCAGGCCGCACTCCTCGTGGAGGCGATGCGCGACGCGTGAGGCTGCCGTTGCCGCCGATGACGATCAGGCCGTCGAGGCCGAGGTCGCGGAACGTCGCCTCCACGGTGGCCACTCCGTCCGTCGTCGTCGAAGGGACTCCCCCGACGGGTGCCCAGCACGGTCCCACCGCGCGGCAGCGTTCCCCGCATCGACTCCACCGTCAGCGTCACGGTGCGGCGATCACGGACCCCGTCCCAGCGCGTCGAGGAAGCCGATCATCTCGTCGCCGTGGATCCGCTCGCCGATGCGGACCGCGGCCCTGATCACGGCATTGAGGCCTGGGCAGTCGCCACCGCCGGTGAGGATTCCTACGCGCACGCGTCGGATCGTACGCTGCCGCACCGCTGCTCGCCGGACGCCACCCGACCGTCACCCGGACCGGGTCCCGCCGAGTGGCGTCCGGTACATTCGCCGTCCGTGACCGACACCTGCGTGATCGCCCTCGATGCGGGCACCACCGGCGTTCGCTCGCGGGCGGTCTTCGCCGACGGGCGCGCGAGCATCGCCAGCTATCGCGAGTTCACCCAGTACTTCCCGCGAGCCCGGGCTGGGTCGAGCACGACGCGGCCGAGATCTGGCAGGCGATGCTGCAGACGTTGCGCACGGTCGTCGCCGACGTCGATGCCGCCGTCGGTGTCGAGAACATCGCCGCGATCGGCATCACCAACCAGCGCGAGACGGTGCTCGCCTGGAACCGATCGACCGGCGAGCCGTACGGCACGGCGATCGTCTGGCAGGACCGCCGGACGGCGCAACGCTGCGACGAGCTCACGGCGGCCGGCGCCCTGCCGCTCGTGCGCGAACGCACCGGCCTCGTGCTCGACCCGTACTTCTCCGGCACCAAGATCGAGTGGCTCCTCACCGAGCGCGACATCCCGGTCGACGACGACCTGGCGATCGGCACGATCGACTCCTGGCTGATCTGGAACCTCACCGGCGGCGCCGTGTTCGCCACCGATGTCACCAACGCCAGCCGCACGATGCTGTGCGACATCCGCAGCCGGCGGTGGGACCGCGAGC
Source organism: Ilumatobacteraceae bacterium (assembly GCA_963801795.1). GTDB lineage: Bacteria > Actinomycetota > Acidimicrobiia > Acidimicrobiales > Ilumatobacteraceae > Sva-07. The sequence continues at coordinate 370,434 of CAWDFZ010000005.1, read as the reverse complement.
TGTGCGACCTGCTCCACGTGCCGATCGCCTGCCTTCCCGAGATCGTGCCGTCGAGCGGGCGCATCGGTGTGACCGCCGAGCCTCGACGGTGTGCCGGCCGGCATCCCGATCAGCGGTGTCGCCGGCGACCAACAGGCCGCGCTGTTCGGTCAGGCCTGCGTCGAGCCGGGGATGGCGAAGAACACCTACGGCACCGGTTCGTTCGTCCTGCTCAACGTCGGCGAGACGTGTCCGCCGCCGGCCGACGGGATGCTGACGACCGTGGCGTGGACGCTGGCCGACGGCACCACGCACTACGCGCTGGAGGGCTCGATCTTCGTCACCGGCTCGGCCATCCAGTGGCTGCGCGACGGCCTCGGACTCATCGACGATGCGGCCGAGGCCGGGCCGCTCGCCGCGTCGGTCGACGACTCGGGCGGCGTGTTCGTCGTTCCGGCCTTCACCGGGCTCGGTTCGCCGTGGTGGGACCCGTACGCCCGCGGCACGATCGTCGGCATCACCCGCGGCGCGGGGCGTGCCCACCTCACGCGGGCCGTCGTGGAGTCGATGGCGTTCCAGACCCGCGACGTGGTCGAGGCGATGGTGGCTGCGAGCGGCACCGTCGATCACCGACCTCCGCGTCGATGGCGGCGCCTCGGCGATGGACCTGCTGCTGTCAGATCCAGGCCGATCAACTCGGGGTGACCGTGCGCGCGCCCGGTCGACCGTGAGACGACGGCGCTCGGTGCCGCCTTCCTCGCCGGACTGGCCGAGGGCGTGTGGCCGACGACCGACGCCATCGCCGACCGTTGGGAGGAGGACGCCGAGTTCGCCCCCGAGCCCGACCGGACGATTCCCGACCTCGCAGCACGCCGAGTGGCTGCGCGCCGTCGAGCGCTCCCGCGCCTGGACCACGCTGACCGTCCGGACGACGCTGCGCGACGTGATCAGCGCCATCAGGGCGTCCGCGAGCCGGCCGACGAGCGACACCCGCACCCGCTCGCGCTCGTGGATCGGATGACCGACCCGACCGGCGGCCAGCGTCAGCGCCGACTCCGGCGAGGTGCACCCAGACGATGTCGCTCGGTGCCGAGTCGTCGGCCGCGTCGAGGTGTTCGCTGCCCGCCAGGAACGCGCTGAGCCATCCCAGGTCGGGTGGTTCGCCGACGTGCTCGACGAGCTCGCCGTCGCCGGAGCACGGCCACCCAGTCGGCCTCGACGATGCGCTCGATCCCGGCGGTCAGCACGTGGACCCGCTCGTCGGCTCGGCGACTCCGCCACCGCGGCGCAGAGGGCGAGCGCCGCGAGGCTCGGGTCGGTGCGGTCCTCGTCGACCTCGCGGATGCTCTCCACGGACACGCCATCGACCGCGTCGACCTCGGCCGTGAGCAGCGTGATCAGGTTCTCGTCGGGCAGCGAGACCATCAGTTCGTCGATCGCCCGGCCGGCGCCGTGTTCGAGGATCTCGATCGCCAGCACGTCCCCGCGCACCGCCCCGATACGGCTCGCCACCTGGCCCAACGCGCCGGGACGGTCGGGCATCCAGACTCTGACGACGACGGTGATCACGCGGCGGCACGGTATCGGCACGCACGCGTGTGACCATCGTCACCGCGCGAGTGACCATCGTGTTACGGCCGATCTGCTCACGCGACGGACTCGCCGTGAGGCCGAGCAATCGATTCAGCCGAGTTTCGGCAGGCCGCGCTTCAGGTTGCGGATCGCCTGCTGGATGCGCTTCTCGTTCTCGATCAGCGCGAACCGGACGAACCCTTCGCCGCCGGGGCCGAAACCGACGCCGGGCGACAGTGCGACGTCGGCATCACGCACGATGAGCGAGCAGAACTCGACCGAATCCATCTCCGCGTACGGCTCGGGGATCGGCGCCCAGACGAACATCGACCCGCCCGGCTTGGGGATGTGCCACCCGATGCGGCCGAGCCCGTCGATGAGGGTGTCGCAGCGCGACTCGTAGATCGCGCGGACCTCGTTCGGGAAGTCAGCCGCCTCGTTGAGCGTCACCGTGGCGGCGATCTGCACGGGCTGGAACATGCCGTAGTCGAGGTAGCTCTTCAGCTTGACGAGCGCCTGGACGACCTCGGCGTTGCCGAGCAGGAAGGCGCTGCGCCAACCGGCCATCGAGAAGCTCTTGGTCATCGAGTACAGCTCGACGGCGCACTCCTTGGCGCCCTCGGCCTGCAGGATGCTCGGTGGCTGATAGCCGTCGAAGCCGACGTCGGCGTAGGCGAAGTCGTGCACGACGATCATCTCGTGCTCGCGGCAGAAGTCGACCACACGCTGCATGAACGGCAGGTCGACGCAGGCCCCGGTCGGGTTGTGCGGGAACGAGATGACGAGCACGCGGGGCTTCGGCCAGCCGACGTCCCAGGCGGTCTGCAGGCTGGCCATGAAGTCGTCGGCGAAGTGCTCGCGCTGGGAGGGGTCGGCCAGGAACTTCATCGGCACCTGGCGCAGGTCGGCGCCGGCGAACAGCGGACCGTAGATGTGGATCGGGTAGCTCGGGCTCGGCACGATCGCCGCGTCGCCACGGTCGAGCAGCACCCACATCAGGTGGCTGAAGCCCTCCTTCGAACCGATCACGTTCGTGATCTCGAGCTCGGTGTCGAGGTCGACGTCCCACTTGTTCTTGTAGTAGCCGGCGATCGCCTCGCGCAGCTTCGGCAGGCCGCGGCTGAGCGAGTACCGGTGGTTCTTCGGGTTGTGGGCGGCCTCGGCGAGCTTCTCGACGGCGATCGTCGGGCGACGGGATGTCGGGGTTGCCGAACCCGAGGTCGACCACATCTGCGCCTGCCCGGCGTGCCTCGATCTTCAGTCCATTGATGATGGAAAAGACGTACGGGGGCAGATTTTCGATGCGCCGGAACTCCATGGCCCTGACGCTATCCGGCGGCGCTGCACCGTACCCTGGCCAGTTCCCCGTACATTGGGCCGAATGCCGAAGACTCCGAGCGAAGGCTGCATCCACGTGATCATCGAGATCCCGCGTGGCAGCCGCAACAAGTACGAGATCGACCACGAGGACGGCCGCGTGTACCTCGACCGCCGCCTGTTCACGGCCACGACGTACCCCGCCGACTACGGCTTCATCCCGGACACGCTCGCCGGTGACGGCGACCCGCTCGATGCCCTCGTGCTCCTCGAGGACCCGGTGTATCCGGGCGTCGTCGTCGAGTGTCGTCCGGTCGGCGTGCTCTACATGCAGGACGAGGCCGGCGAGGACGCCAAGTTGATCTGCGTCCCGCCGAAGGAGCCGCGCTTCGCCAACGTGAACGATCTCGTCGATCTCACGCCGCAGCTCGTCGAGGAGATCCAGCACTTCTTCAACGTCTACAAGGCGCTCGAGCCGGACAAGTACTCGTCCGCGCAAGGCCTCGGCGGACGCGAGGAAGCCTGGGAAGAGATCCGCAAAGCCCAGGCCGCCTACCCGGCCCACTGACCCGCCTGACCGGCCCGACCACGGCCCGCCCGTCGGCACGTTTGTGTCGCGATTTCGGAGGACTGGTCCGCAGATTTGCTGACGCAAACGCCGATTTGACGCCTCAGAGCGTGGGGAGCAGGGCGGCGCCGATCGCTCCGGCGCGGGGGCCCGACGTGGCGAACTCGACGCGCGGGATCTCCCGCAGGTGCGGTTGGTAGAGCAATTCGCCGAACCACGCCACGATGCGATCGAGGTACAGATCGGCACCCGCCGCCAGTCCCCCGCCGAGCACGAACATCTGCGGGTCGAGCGCGTTCGTCAGATTCGACAATCCCAGCGCCACCCAACGGGCGAACTCGTCGATCACCGCCAGCGCCTCGGCGTCGCCGGCACGGGCGGCGGCCTGGACGTGCTCGCCGCGCACGTCCTGCGGGTCGCCGCCAGCCAGTTCGACCACCGCGCGGCAGCGCCGCGCGATCGCCGCTTCCCGGGCCAGCATCGCCAGCCCCGATCCGGACGCGTACCGCTCCCAGCACCCGCGTCGACCGCACGGGCAGCAGCGGCCCGGTCGGGTCGACGACCATGTGACCGAACTCGCCGGCGAACCCGTTCCGGCCGTGCACCAACTCGCCGTTGACGACCAGCCCGCCACCGATCCCCGTGCCGAGCGTCACGAGCACGAGTCGGTCGACGCCTGCGCCCGACACCGAGCTTCCATTCCGCCACCGTCGCGCAGGTGGCGTCGTTGTCGACCTCGATCCGCATCTCGCCTGCCGGCGAACGCGGCCCGGAGCAGTCCGGCCACGTCGAAGTGGGCGACGCCGTCGAGGTTCGGCGCCGCCTGCAGCACGCCGTCGCGGTTGACGAGCCCGGGGACGCCGACCCCGAGCGTCGCCTCGACGCTCCAACGATCCGGCGAGTTCGACGAGCGTGTCGATCAACGGTTCGAGGCTGTCGTCGCCACGTGGCGTCGGACGCGTCTGCTCGGCGACGACCACTCCCGAGGCGTCGAGCGCCACGCCGAGCGCCTTGGTGCCGCCGACGTCGATGCCGACGAAGCGGGCCGGCGGCGGACCGACCGGCGGGTTCACGCCTCGGCGCGGACCTTGAGTTCGCGCACCGTGTTGAGGATCCGCACCTCGGCGCGTCGCTTCACGAAGCCCGGCAGCGGAATGGCGAGGTCGATCTCGAGGTCGTAGCGCACCAGCGTGCCGCCGTCGTCGGTGGGTTCGAAGGTGAAGACACCGTCGATCGAGCGCTGGATGTCGCCACGCACCATGCTCCAGGCCGAGGCGCTTCGGAGCGGCCCCGTAGTCGTAGGCCAGCGTGTAGTGCGTGCTGCGTCCGAGTGCCGATGCCCGGAACTCGACCTCGGCCGGCCGTCCCTCGTCGTCGGTCTGATGGATCGTGACGTCCTTGATGTCGTGCGCCCAGTTCGGATAGTTGGCGATGTCGACGGCGATGTCCCACACGCGCTCCGGCGACGCATCGATGGTGATGATCTCGGTCGCGGTATCAGCCATGGTCACATTCTGGCCGATCGGACGCCCACTCGGCGCGACGATCGGCGTTCCGTGAACAGCTGCGCACCTGGGTCGCAATTGATCACGCAGTTCGGTCGGGTTCGGGGCCGGGTCGGTGGTGCGTCGAGCGGGGGTTCGGGCTGCTCGGGATCGGGGGAAGGTGGCGTGGTACGCCGCCCAGAGCCCGTTGAGCCCGAGGCCGTACATCGGTACGAGCACACCGAGGGCGAGCGACGAGCCGGCGCCGCCGTCGGCGGTCTCGGTGCGTGACAGCGCCGTGACCAGGGCGACCACGATCTGCACGGCGAGCAGCCCGAGCATGCGCGCCCGCACTCGGCCCGGCGTCGGCGGCCCGAGGAGCAGGTAGACCTGCGTGACGCCGACCAGCTCGGCGCGGCTGCGTTGCACGACGTTCCAGAACGACCACAGGAACGCGAACACGCCGACGGCGAACAGCGACATGGCCGTGATCGCACCCACCCACTGCGCCGCCGTCGAGAAGACGATCGCGGCCGTCACGGCCGTGATCGTGAACGCGATCGTGCCGATCGCATTGGCGAGGACGATCACGTCGCCGGCGTGCCGGCCGCTCGGACGCGAACGATCGTCGGTCTCAGTCATCGAACACTCCCAAGGTTGCGCCCAGTTGCCGCGACAGCACGTCGTAGGTGAACTCCTCCACGGCACGGCGACGCGATTCGCTCCCCATCTCGGCCCGCCGCGACGGGTCGTCGAGCAGCGTGGCGAACGCGTCGGCCGCAGCCTGCACGTCCTCCGGGTCGTCGATCACGAGCCCGGTGACACCGTCGACCACCGCCTCGGCCGCGCCACCCGACGTCGCCCGCCACCTGGGGGACGCCACACGCCGCCGCCTCGACGAACACGATGCCGAACCCCTCCTGTTCGAGGCCGCCCCAGCGGTTCCGGCACAGCATCGTGAAGACGTCGGCGCAGCCGTACAGGCGTGGCAGGTCGTCGTTCGGGACCCGCCCGAGGAACCGGACGGGCGCATCGAGTTCGGTCGCCAGCCGCCGCAGGCGCTCGTCGTCACGGCCGCCGCCGGCGATCACGAGCAGGAGATCGGGCCGCACCCGCCCGAGCCGCGCCGCGGCGCGGATCGCCGTGTCGAACCCCTTGCGCGGCACGAGCCGCGAGATGCCGACGATCATCTCGGCCGTGTCGGGGATGTCGAAATGACGCCGCGCGTCGTGCCGTTCGGCGTCGCTCAACGGGTGGAATCGCTCGGCGTCGACCCCGCACGGCACGACCGTGATCGGCAGCTCCCGCCCGGCCGCGTGTTCGGCTTCGGCGGCCGGGTACCCGCCGGCCGCGATGATGTGGCGGGCCCGGCCGAGCGTGTACGCCAGCGCCTGCTTGCTCAGCGGGAGCCGGCCGGGCACGGTGACCTCGGCCCCGTGCAGCACGAGGTCGTACGGCAGTTGCAGCGACGGACCGATCAGGCCGAGCGGCACCGCCGGGTCGAGCACGACGAGATCGGCGCCGAAATCACGAGCGAGGTCGTTGACCTGTCGCACCATCCACGGGTGGGGCAGCAACACCGGCTCGCGGGTGCGCTCGATGCGGAACGGTTGCTCGGCATCGAACGCCGCCGCGTCGGCGTGCGGGCTCGTGAGCACCGCGAACTTGTCGCTCGGGAGGCGGCGCCACCATTCCCAGAGCAACGATTGGATGCCACCGATCTTGGGCGGGAAGTCGTTCGTGACGAGCAGGTGCTTCATGGCGAGTTCAGGTGTCGGCGGAGTTCAGTCGTGGCCGGGGGTGGTGATAGGGGTGGGGATGGCTCGCGCGGCCACCGGCGTGGGCGCACGACGTTCGTCGAGTCGCCGTTCGGCCCAGCCGGCATGTTCGGCGAGGATCGGATCGGGTCCCGCACGGTACCGGGCGAGCACCGTCCGACTCCGCGTGTCGTCGGGATCGGCGACATTGCCGAGCACCACCAACGCGTTCCGACGCACCCATCGATAGTCACGATCGGACACGTACCAGTGTGCGTATTGCTGCTCGATCCACTCGTCGTCGGCGTCGAGCAACCGCACGACGTCGACCGCGCGCGCGGCTGAGGTCGTCGACGTGGACGGTGGATCGGCGGCCGAGCCGGACGGTGATCGGGCAGACGTCCTGGCAGTCGTCGCACCCGTAGATCCGGTCGCCGATCGCAGTGCGGAAGTCGTCGGGGATCGATCCCGGCTTCTGGAGGATCCACGACGAGGCATCGCCGGCCGTCGATCACCCCCGGAGCGACGATTGCGCCGGTCGGACAGCCGTCGAGGCATCTCCGGCACGTTCCGCACCCGTCGGCCACGACGGTGCGCCGTGGGCGCGTACTCCGCCGTGGTGACGATCGATCCCAGGACGAACCAGCTGCCGACACCGGGCAGGAGCAGGTTGGCGTTCTTGCCGTACCACCCGAGGCCGGCGCGGTGCGCCACGGCGCGGTCGACGACCGAGTTGTCGTCGGCGAACGCGACGGCACGGTGATCGGCGCGCCGGATGGAGCGCGCCACGTCGCGCAGCGCGGCCCGAAGCGGGGCGTAGTGATCGATCCAGGCGTAGCGCCCGACCCGGGCGTGGGGCGTGTTCGGCGTCCACGGCCGGGTCGACGTCGGTCAGGTAGGAGCGGGCGGCGACGATGATCGACGACGCATGTTCGACCGCCCGCGACGGGTCGGTCGAGCGGTCCGGATTCCGAAACGTGAAGCCCATGCCGTCGTCGAGGCCGCCGGCAATCCGGTCGTGGATCGCGTCCCGAGCGTCGCTCAACACCTCGGCCGATGCCACCCCGACATGATCGATACCGTCGCGCGGCCAACTGGTCACGGATCTGTTCGATCGTGGGGAGCGGCTCGGGGCGGCGCACGACCCGCAGCGTACGGCCGCCGTGCGCCCGGCCCAGCGTGGATCATCGTGCCCCGGCCCGGCTCGGATGGTGCGGTGACACCACGACACCCGACTCGAACTCCCGCGACGTGAGGAAGACCACCGGATCGTCGACGAGCCCGGCGCGGACGAACAACCGGACCGTGGCATCGACACGTTCGTCGTGGCCCCCGACGTGCACCGGGACGAACTCGACGGGCCCGGCATCGTTGGCGAGCACGTAGTTGACGATGCAGTCGCTGCACGCGGACGTGTTGGCCGCCACGCAGGTGGCGCATTCGATGGACGATCCGTTCGGCTGGAACATGGTCCCCATCATCGCGAGGGGGTGTGACAGCTCATGAACGCGGTGGGACGCCCGCCGGAGGCGCTGCGAACCCGGGTCACCAGCACGAGACCCGTGAGTGTCACGAACGCGACGGCGGTCAATGCCACGCTGCCCGCGGCCCGACGCCCGTCGAGCACGACGACGAGCAACCACACCGCGACGGTGGCGACCACGACACATCCACTCCGGACCGACCATCGCCAGATGACGGTCCGGTCGATGATCGCTCTCATCGGCGCCACGGACATGAGGGCGATGCCGGTGTGGAACACGAAGACGCACAGACCCATCGGCATGGCCCAGGGCGTCAGCCGATCGTCGGTCGCGGCGAACCAGTGCCACACCACGATCGTCTCGACGAGCAATGCGGTGTGGAAGTCGGGCCGAATGGCGGCAACGAGCGCGGTGGCGAACACGAGCGTCATGACGAACCGCGTCCACACCTGCCCGGCCACCACACCGGTGAACGTCGACGCCGCCACGGCCGCCACCACCGTGACCGCGAGCAGACCCCAACGTTGCGCGGGGATCGTCCTCAGACGATCGAACCAGTGCTCCACCTCGGCGAGGTTCATCGCGGCAGCATCCGCGGTCCACTCGTGCGACGGGAGATGTCTCGGATCACCTGGTCGAGACTCCCCGGCCCGCGCCACTCGACGACAGGTATTCCTGCCGCCATCACCATTCGGAGTTCGCGCCGCCGTTCGAGCAGGCGGATGCGCCAGGCCAGCGCGACGTACTGATCGTCGTCCTGGATCACGTGGTCGGGCAGGGTGTCGACGATGATGACGGCGACGCCCTGCCGGCCGAGCTCGACCGCCAAGTCGAGTGCGTCCGGCGCGATCAGCGGCGACAACATCACGACCAGCTGAGCGTCGAAGCGTCGGAATCGTCCGACCGCCGGAGCGGCGGGACGCGATCCGCGAGGAGTTCCCGGGCGTCACCCGGGCGAGCGCCTCGAGGATTCGGCGGAGCTGGACCCGCCCCGTGCCGGGTCGCACCGAGTGCGTCATCGTCGTTCCGAACGTGCGCAGTGAGACGCGGTCGCCGCGTGGCGCATAGTGCTCGGCGATCGCACCAGCGGCGCGCACTGCCCCGTCGAGACTCGACGCGAGGCCGTCGATCCCCTCGCTGACACCGAAGTCGTCGGTGGCGTCGATCAGGAGCGCCACGTGGGTGTCGACGTCCGCCCACGTCGAATTGACCTTCAGCTCGCCGGTCCGGACCGATCGAGGCCAGTTGATCCGACGCATCCGGTCCCCCGCCCGAAACGGTCTGATTCCGGCGAACTCGTTCCCTTCGCCCGCACGTGCCGATCGATGCTGCCCGATCAGCCCGTCGGACGGTCGGGCGGACGCGTCGGTGTCGAACAGTGCCGGCCGGGGCAGTGTGGTCAAGTCGTGCCGCGTCGTGGTGGTCGACCAACGGAATCGCGGCCCAAGGGCTGATCGCCACGACCGACACCGTCTCGACGGGACGCCACCCCCACCGCGTCGAGCGCAGGTCGATCGCCAAGCTCGCGGCACCGTCGGCGGCATCGACGGTCACGGCCCCACACGACGGGCGAGTGTCCATCCACGGTGACGGCTGGATCGAGGCGACCGCGATGTCGACTTCGTCGGCCCCCGAGCACTCGCCGTGCCAGGTCGTCGCCTCCCCCTCGCGGATCGTCGAATGCCCGAGATGCTCGTCGAACGTGGGCGGCGACGTCGGGCGCGTGAGCAGCGACCACACGGTCACCACGGCCATCGGCGTCGCGATCACGAGCAGGTCGGGCCGCCGACCGATCAGGGCGACCGTGATGACCACGACGGCGCACACGGCGGAACGGAAGTGGGCCACGCTCGGCCGCCACGCCGAGTTCGCCGAACTCGTCACATCGGTCACGGGGTTTCCGACACGAACTCCAGGGGCGCCGGCGCGGGAACGGAGGACAACACCGCGGCCACGACCGTCCTGCCCGACGCCTCGCTCATCCACATCGCCGGCTTCACGGTGATGCGATGGGCCAACACCGGCTCGGCCACCGCCTTGACATCCTCGGGCGTCACGTAGTCGCGACCGACGACGACTGCGTACGCGCGCGCCGCGAGGAGAAGCCCGAGCGACCCGCGCGGTGACGCCCCCATCAGCACGTGGGGATGCGTCCGCGTCGCCGTCGCCAGTTCGACGCAGTAGCGACCCACGCTCTCGTCGACCGTCACCCGTTCGACCGCTTCTTGCATCGCGAGCAACGTCGACGCGTCGGTGATCTGGTCGCAGCGACTGTTCCTCACGCCGCCGATCCATGCGCCGCCGCAGCACGTCCCACTCCTCGTCACCCGACGGATAGCCGAAACTCGTGCGCATCATGAACCGATCGAGCTGTGCTTCCGGGAGCGGATACGTGCCCTCGTACTCGATCGGGTTCGCCGTCGCCAGCACGTGGAACGGCGGCTCGAGCACGAACGTCTGGCCCTCGACGGTGATCTGGCGCTCCTGCATCGCCTCCAGCAGGGCGGACTGTGTCCGCGGCGGCGTGCGGTTGATCTCGTCGGCGAGCAGGAGCCCGGCGAACAGTGGTCCGCGGCGGAACGAGAAATCGCTCGACCGCTGGTCGTACACGAACGATCCGGTGAGGTCGGAGGGGAGGAGGTCGGGCGTGAACTGCGCGCGGGCGAAGTTCAGCCCGAGCGTCTGGGCGAACGAACGGGCGGCGAGCGTCTTGCCCAGCCCGGGGAAGTCCTCGAGCAACACATGCCCGCCGGCGAGGATCGCGGCGAGCACGAGGGTCAACGCCCTGCGTTTCCCGACGACCGCGACCTCGACCTCGTCGAGCACCGCCCCGGCGAGCCGCGACACGTCGTGGAGTTCGAGTCGTTCCATGGAGGTCTCCTGATCAGATCTGTTCGATGAGCGTCAGCTACCCGATCGACCTGGCTCGGCCGGGCGAGCCGACTGGCCGCGTGCGGATCGTCGACGAAGGTGCTCAGGTCAGGCCCGAGTACCGCGCTGGCAGCCGCTCGGGATCGGCGGCACGGTCGATGTGGTACACAGCCTCGAGCTGGTCGTCGACCAGCTCGACGAGACTCGACGCGGCAGCCGTTCGAGCGTCTCATCGTCACGCGTGTAGGCGAGCCCACTCCGGAGCCGCATCACCCGGCGATCGGTTCTCCCGACGAACTGCGGCCCTGACGGTTCGACGTCGGACTCGCTCGAGTCGAGCGTGACCTCCGCGAGGTCGACGATGAACCAGAAGACGACGCCGACGAGACCACAGAGCGCGGCGATCAAGAGCACCGCCGGCCCCGATCGGCTCACGACCAGCAGCAGTTCGATAACGACGGTGATCCCGACGATCGCGGCGACGGGACCCTTCCAGGTCCTCATGTGGTCGCCACCGTCTCTCCCAGGGCTGATCGGAGGCCCTCGTGGACGGCGTCGAGCGCATCGATCGCGTCACGGCGGGAGTCCTCGGTCATCGGATGATCCGAGAAGCGAGCTTCCCGGTAGAGCGCTGCGAGACGAGCGATCGCCGATCGGCTCGATCTGACGCGTGGCCAAGACCCGCTGCGTGAGCTCGGTCGACGTGTCGGCGGGTGTGCGCGGCACGCCGGCCGCGACCACTGCGGCCTCGAGCCGGAGCCAGCACTCGACGATCGCGTTGCGCGGCGTGCCACGCCGGAGCGCCGACTGCTGGGCCTCGGCATCTGCCGTGATCGCGGCGGCCACCTCGTCGAGCACCTCGAAATCGACCGACCGTGGCCGCCGGCGTCGGGACCAGCGCAACGTGGGCCGGTGCCGCCACGGTACCGCAGGACGAGCAAGGCGACGATGGCGACGCACCCGAAGAACACGACGACGCAGGATCACCTCGACGAAGGCCGGCACTTCCCACGGTGGCGAATCCCCCACGTTGGCCAACTCCACACGTGTCCTGAGCGATCGTCGTGGCGGGGCGCACCAGAACTCGTGCCCGAGGGGTCGGCGAACTCCACGCTGCCCGCGGTGGCCACGGCCACGAACAGCACCGCCACGATCGTGCCGGTCACCGTCGCGAGCGCCGCCCGTCGATCCACCGCCGCAGGGTACTACCCGGCTCCTACCCGGGTGACCGGCGTTCAGAGCACGGCGAGCAGGGCGTTGCTCGGCAGCACGTTCGCTCCGGCGGCACGCACGTCGCGGGCGATCTCCGCGTCGTTCGTGACCACCACCACGTGACGACCGCCGGCGTGCGGCTCGACCTCGGCGCGGATCACGTCGTCGGCGATCACGCCACTCGGCGAGAAGAGCACGCGCGTTGATCGTCGTGTCAGTGAGTGGGCCCCCACCACGTCGGCGCCGTCGAAGACGATCGTCGCTTCGGTCCCGAACCGGAGCGCCATGTTCTCCACGGCCTTGACCAGTGCGGTGCGTTGCTCGTCGATCGACAGGTTCGGCCACCCGAGCATCGACACGTTGTAGCCGTCGATCAGCACGAGCGCGCCGGACCGGACGAGGTGCGCGGCGGCCTCGGCCGACGTAGCCAGGACGCCGCCGGGGAGACGCAGCGGGCGGCGCGCGAGCACCGGCCGGATGCTGGTGCGGGCCGTCCGACGAGTCGGCGTCGGTGTGTGCCAGCACGGCCTCGGCGCGCTCCATCGCCGCGTCGATCGACGCGGTCGAACGTGACACTCCGGCGCGGATCTCGGCCAGTTCCTCGTCGATCTCGGCCCGCAACGCGGCGAGCATTTCGGCCGCGACCACCGAGGTGTCCACGGTCGACGGCTGGTCGACCGGGGCGCGCGATGCGACCGCCGCGGCGACGGCTCGTTCGAGCTTGGCGGTCGCCGCCACCTCACGATCGCGGGCGTGGCGAGCCTCGTTGCGGACGTCGATCAGTTCGGCCCGCATCTCGGTCAACGCGTCGTCGGCCTTGTCGACATCGGCCACGAGTCGATCGATTTCCGTTCGTTGTTCGTCGACGAGCGCCTGCGAGGCGGACCGCTTCGGCCCGGGCCCGTACCGCCGATTCCTCCGCGGCGACGCGGCGCTTCTCGGCCCGGCGGAGTGCGGCGGCGGCGTCGAGGCCGGCGCGTTCGGCTTCGGCCGCGCGGATCGCCGCCAGTGCGTCGTCGACCCATCCGTCGGGCCGCTGCAGCCACAGCCGTCCGACATCGTCGACCAGTTCGGGCGACGCGCCCACGGCGATCCGACTCCGGAACACGTCGTCGGCCTCGATCGATCGGCGCAAGCGGCCGAGCGCACCCGAGGGCACCCGCGGTTTGCCGAAGAACGGCCGCAACTCGTTGGGCACAGCCATCGGCAGGCTTGCGCCGCTGGGTCTCCTCCGCGATCAGCACCGCGTATTCGATCGCGCTGCGCAGGTGTCGATGCTCGATCTCGGCACCCTCGCTCATGGGTCAACGCTACCCCTCGCCGCCGTTCGCAACCGGAGACGTTCCGGGGTTCGCCGGGGTCAGATCGGCGGGACGACGGCGGACGGGTCGGCGACGGGGCCCAAGATCGGTGTCGACGGCAGCGTCGCGCCCGTCGACCGCGGTGCGATAGGCGACCGACGTGACCATCCCGTTCGTGACCGTCACGTTCAGGTCGGCGGCGCCGTCGCCGGGCAACCCGAGTGCCGAGGTCGGCACCGTGACGACCATCGACACGACGTCCGGACTCGACGAGAGCACCGTTACCGCCGTCGGTGCCGCGAGCGCGGCGATCGGATCGGACGTCGCCGCCGGTGTGTCGAGCTGGTCCCATTCGCCGCCGTCGGCCATCACCCAGGTGCCCTCCGGTGTGATGACGTACTGGACCGATGTCCCGTCCCGGGTCACACCGAGCCGGGTGCCGTCACCCACACGGTCACCGTCGGCCTCGACGGCGACGACACCGTCGACGGTCACCGTCGAGCGGTAGTGATACCCGGGAGCCATGGCGGCGACCGCCGCTCCCAACACCGCCGCGCCATCCACGGGCGGCGCGACGGTGGTGGGTGGAGCAGTCGCCGCCGCCGCCGGAGCCGTCGACTCGGGCACGGCCGGCACTGTCGTCGGCGCGACCGGCGTCGTCGCCGTCGACGACGGTGGCCCGGCGGTGACCAGCGGGGCGAGCGAGTCGGCTCCGCTCGCTCCGTCGTCGCTGCATCCGAGCGCAGCCAGGCCGAACACGACGGGCGCGGCTGCCGTGAGCAGCCGCGCCCAGCGACGATCAGTCACGGTCCTCGCGATCGCCAGCCGTCGTCGCCATCGTCGTCGCCGCCACGACCGCTCCGGTCGTCGCGGTCATCCCGGTCGTCCCGGTCGTCGCGGTCGTCGCGGCCATCACCGCCGTCGTCGTCGAGTGATTCGTCGACGGGCGTGTTGACGGTCGGATCGGTGCGTTCGCAACGGATCCGCTCGTCGACCGCAACCCGCAGTTCGGCGCCGTCGTCGGACGACCTGACCCGCAGACGCACGCGTTCGTCGTCGGAGAACTCCACCCTCACGTCGTCGTCATCGACATCGACGTCGGCCGTGGCAGGAGTCGCCGTGACCCCACTGATCGTGCCGTCGGCGTTCACGGTGTAGGCGATCGAGGCGGCAGTGCCGTCGCACAGCATCCCGTCCCACGTGTGGGCGCCGACGACCTGCTCGGCCGGGAGGCGCTGGCCGCGGACGTCGGACAGACCGACCGACACCTTGGCGCTCGACGAGTCGTCGGAGCTGGCCGCCGTCACCCGGATCGACAACGAGCGTTGCTCGATGCCGTTCGTGAACAGGATCGAAACCTTGGCCCGCGCCGCCTCGTCGCCGATGTCGTGGTCGACGTCGCCGATCTGGGCGGTCGCATCGGACGTGGTGATGTTGACGATGTCGGGTGTGCCGTCGGCTGCGGGGGCGACCTCGAAACCGACCGTGGTGATCACGCCCGTTCCGAAGAGGTCGCCGCTCCAACCGCCGGGGCCGGTGATGTCGGCGAGCGTGCCGGCGCGGGCGGACACCCGTTCGCCGCCATGGCGCGTGACCACCTGCACCCGGGCAGTGCCGTCCTCGTTCACGAACCTGACCTTGTTGGGCTTGACGTGCTCGCCGTCAGGCCGTCGGCCGGATCGACGGTGACGGCGCTGATCGCGCCGCCGGGCGCGGTCGTGACGTCGACGGTCAGCGGCGCACCGAACAGCGGCAGCGTCGTGGTCGTCTCGGCCGCCACCGGCGCCGGGACCGCCTGCGCTGGAACCGCCTGGGCCGGGAATTGCCTGGGCCGGCGCTGCCGACACGGCCAAGCCACCGATGGCGAGCAGCGAACCGGCGAGCAGGGCTGCACCTGCCCGAATGGACAATCGATTCATCGTGTAACTCCTCCGACGTGGGCGCCCTCGCATGCCATCTTGTCACACTGTCCACCCCAAACCGTCACGAAACCGTAAAGTTGACAACGTACGTGTGTTCGTGTTCAAGTACCCGAACATGGTGGTTGGGACCGGAACACTCGACGGGATGCAACGTTCGTTCGACGAATTGGGCACCCCGCTGCGCGATGTCACGTTCTGCGTGCTCGACCTCGAAACCACGGGCGGCCATCGAACCGACGACCAGATCACCGAGGTCGGTGCCGTCAAGGTACGCGGCGGCGAGTTCCTCGGGACGTTCCAGACGCTCGTCAACCCCGGCCGAGCCATCCCGCCCCAGATCACGCTGCTCACCGGGCTGTCCGATGCCCTCGTCGGTCCGGCGCCGCGCATCGGCGCGGTGTTGCCGTCGTTGCTCGGAGTTCGTCGGCGATGCGGTGATCGTCGGGCACAACATCGGCTTCGATCTCGCGTTCCTCCGCCATGCCTTCGAGCGGACCGGGCGGCCGGCGATGACCAACCGCAGCCTCGACACGGTCGCACTGGCCCGCCGCCTCGTGCGCGACGAGGTGCCCGACTGCCGGCTCGGCACGCTTGGCGTCGCGGTTCCGGCTCGATCACCAGCCGAGCCATCGTGCCCTCGACGACGCCCTCGCCACCACCGATCTGCTCCACCTCCTGATCGAACGGGCCTCCGGGCTCGGCGTGCTCGGCCTCGACGATCTCTTCGCGCTGGCCAAGCTGGCGGGCCACCCGCAGGCGGCGAAGCTCAAGATGACGGCCGACCTCCCCCGCTCCCCCGGGGTCTACATGTTCTGCGGGCACCGCGACCAGGTGCTCTACGTCGGCAAGGCCACCAACCTGCGCCAGCGTGTGCGCAGCTACTTCGGCAGCGACGACCGGCGCAAGATCGGCCCGATGCTGCGTGAGACCCAATCGGTCCGCCACCTCGACCTGCCCGACGCACTCACCGCCGAGGTGATCGAGAGCCGGCTCATCGCCTCGATCCTTCCCCGCTACAACCGGGCCGGCAAGCGGGTCGAGAAGTACTGCTACGTCCGCCTCGACGTCGACACGCCGTGGCCGCGCCTGTCGATCGTGAAGGATCCCGGCCCGCACCGGCCTCCATCTCGGTCCGCTCCCGTCGAGGACCATGGCGGCGCTGGTCATCGAGGCGATCCAGACCGCGATCCCACTCCGACGCTGCTCCACACGGCTCGGCCGGACGTTCACCGCGCCGCCCGACGCCACCGCGTGCAGCGCCGCGCAGCTCGGCGTGGCGCACTGTCCCTGCTCGGGTTCAGTGCAGGCCGCTGATTACCAGCGGGCGGTCGACGACGCCCGCCGATGCTTCGGGGGCGACGCGTCGGTGGTCAGCGAGCGGCTGACGGAACGGATGCGGATGCTCGCGGGTCAGCAGCGCTTCGAGGAGGCGGCCGCGGCGCGTGATCGCCTGAGCGCGCTCGAAGGAGCGCTCAAACGCCGTCGCCTCGTCGAGGCACTCCGGCGTGCCGGCCGCGTGCGCGTCGAGCTCGGCGATTCGTGGTGGATCATCGAACATGCCTCCCTCGTCGATGGCGGACGGCGGGGACACGCGGGACGGGCGCTGCCGATCGAAGCGCCCGCACCCATCGGTCCCGATGGTCCTGTGCCCCGCCGGGCCATCGACGAGGCGTTGCTGCTCGCCCGCTTCTGCGAGGCCCGCGCCGGCGAGTTCGACGTGTCGGCGGCCGGCGATTGGCAGTTCCCGACGGCGGCGGATCAGCCGAGCCCGGCGCCCGCCCCGGCCTGACCCCGGCGCGCGCCCGGTTCAGCGAGTGTCCGTCGGGTCGATGGGACGGACGCCCGACTTGTCGATCGCCATGGTTCGGACCTGGCCGCCCGGGGGCAGCCCCTCCGACACGCGGCTTGCGTCGGCCGGCGCGCAGAGGAACGCGATCGTCGGACCAGAGCCCGACAGCCAGCCGGCCCACGCCCCGGCCTCGACGCCCAGTGCCAGCGCCTCGGCCGATCCCGGCAGCGCCCCGAGACGGGCTTGCTGATGGAGTCGATCGTCCATGGCGACGCGGAGCAGATCGACATCGCCGCGTTCGAACGCGGCGACCAGCATCGCCACCCGGCCGACGTTGAACGTGGCGTCGGCACGATCCACCGCCGCCGGCAGCGCCGCCCGCGACCGGTCGGTCGATGCCGTGACGTCGATCGGGCTCCACGCGACGACCACCGGCTCGGGATCGAAGGCGAGACGCAGCTCGAACGGTCGCTCGTGGTCGTACACCGTCACACCGCCCCGCTGTGAGGCGAGCGCATTGTCGCCATGGCCCTCCAGCCGAGCGGCCACCTCGAGAATCTCCGGTCCGCGCACGACCTCGGTCGCATCCCGGTCCCCGGCGCGCTGGATCGCCGCCACCGCGGCCCCACCGACGCGTACGGCTCCGCTGTAGCCGAGGCCGCGGCTCATCGGAATCGACGTCCGGACCCAGAGCGCCCCCGTACCACCGAGTTCGCGGAACGCGATCGTCGCCGGATGGTGCTCGTCGGCCAGCCTCGCCCCCGGTGGCGGCTCGCCGGTCCCGACGTCGGCCGGGAGGTCGAGGGCCATGCCCAACACGTCGAACCCGGGCCCCAGATTCGCCGACGACGCCGGGACGCGCACGGCGATCGACGTCACCTCACCGCCGCCCTCCTCGCGCGGCCTTTCGTTTTGCGGCAGACACAACGACCGAAAGCGGCAGAGTGTCTGCCGCCAATCGTGGTCCCGAGATCTGCGGCAGTCACAACGCGCTCAGGCCAGCAGGATGTCTGCCGCAAACCGGCGGGAGGCGGCGAGTCCGTCCGAACCATCGCTCGGTCCGGCACCCGAGCATCACTCGACGACGCCTACTCGACGACATACGACTGCGACACCCGCACCATCGCGTCGAGCGACGCCGCG
This sequence comes from Ilumatobacteraceae bacterium, assembly GCA_963801795.1. GTDB lineage: Bacteria > Actinomycetota > Acidimicrobiia > Acidimicrobiales > Ilumatobacteraceae > Sva-07. Next base: position 352,035 of record CAWDFZ010000005.1, on the reverse strand, counting down.
GCGTGGCCCCCGTCGATCGAGGCGGCCGCCCGTTCGATGCCCTCACCGAGATCCGCCGCCAGCCCGGCGACCACGAGGGCGGCCCCGGCATTCAGGAGCACGATGTCGCGGTGGGCCCCGGTGTCGCCGGCCAGCACCCTGCGCACCACCTCGGCGTTCTCCGCCGGTCCGCCTCCACGCAGATCGGCGGGAGTCGCCGGGGCGAATCCGTAGTCGGCGGGGTCGACCCGGAACTCCTCGATCGAGCCACCGCGCAGCGCGATCACGGTCGACGGGCCGGTGGTCGTGAGTTCGTCGAGGCCCTGTCCGTGCACGACCCAGGCCGAGATCAGGCCGTGCTGGCGCAGCGCCTCGACCATCGCCTCGGCGAAGCGCACCTCCGCGACGCCGATCAGTTGGCGGCGGACCCGGCCGGGGTTGGCCATCGGGCCGATCAGGTTGAAGGCCGTGGGGACGCCGAGTTCACGGCGGGGCTGGGCCGACGCCTTGAACGCACCGTGGAACGCCGGGGCGAAGCAGAAGCCGATGCCGGCCTCCCGCACGCATCCCGCCACGCCGTCGGGCGTCTGCTCGATGGCCACGCCGAGTTGCTCCAACACGTCGGCGGTCCCGCACTTCGACGACGCCGATCGGGCGCCGTGCTTGCACACCGGCGCGCCGGCACCGGCGGCCACGAGCGCCGCCATCGTCGAGACGTTGATCGAGTGGGCCCCGTCACCGCCGGTGCCGACCACGTCGATCGCCCGGGCGCGCTCGTCGTCGTCGAGTGGCACGATGGCCGCCTGGGCCAGCACCGCGTCGAGCAGGCCCGACAGCTCCTCCGACGTCTCACCCTTGGCCCGCAGCGCCACGACGAACCCGGCGATCTGCGCCGAGGTGGCCTGATCGGTGAGGATCATCTCCATCGCCGCCGACGCGTCGGCCCCGGTCAGGTTGCGTCCGGCGATCAGATCGCCGATCAACGAGGGCCAGGTGCGTGCAGCCGAGTCGAGTGAGGATGGGGGCGTCGCGCCCTCGGTCGAGGTCATCGGCGCAGAGCGTAGGCGGACGGTCCGTCGAGGGTTCAGGCGGTTCGGCGGCGTTGGCGGATCAGGCGGCGGCGATCGCGCTCGGTCGCGCCGCCCCAGACACCGGCCTTCTCCCGCACGGACAACGCATGTTCGAGACAGGCGACGCGGACCGAACATCCTTCGCACACCGCCTTGGCGGCTTCGGCGCCCTCGTCGTCCTCCGGGTAGAACATCGACGCGTCGAGGCCCCGACACGCTCCGAGATCCCACCATTTCATTTCGTGCAATGACACCGTGACCGCTCCCCAAGCTACGCAGCTGTCGCCGTCGGCCCGTTCCAACCAGACCGATCGAGAGAACGAATGTAGATCGCTTCGGGTCCGATTACCAGGGGTAATTCGATTTTTCGCGAGACCCGTATCACCGCGCGGCGCGCTCGACAGGATCGATGCCGTACGCCCGGGCGAGCAGCTGCAGCGGGTGAAGTGGCTGACACGGGGCGTGATCGGTGATCTGCGGGCGATCTCGCCGGTGAAGGCGGTGTCGAGCACGGTGGCGGCGCCGTCGTACAGACCGAGCAGGTACTCGGAAGCGTCGAACGTGTGCGCGGCCACGAGTTCGGCGTCCGGACCGCCCGCCGCCGTGATCGGAGCGTCGAACAGCGGCCGACGTAACATCGCCACCATGCCGTCGGCGCGGGCGAACCCTCTGCCATGAGCGAGTGGTCCACCCCTCGGTCCGTTCGCTCATCGCGAATGCTGCCCTTCGAGCGGTCGGCCATGCTCGCCGAGCTCCGCCGGCACCCGCTCGACGGTGACGACCCGTTCGACGTGCTCGTGGTCGGCGGAGGCATCACCGGTGCCGGCGTCGCCCTCGACGCGGCGCATCGCGGCCTGCGGGTGGCGCTGGTCGAGCGCGACGACTTCGCCAGCGGCACGTCGTCGAAGAGTTCGAAGCTGATCCACGGTGGTTTGCGGTACCTGCAGAACGGTGACGTGCGGCTGGTCTACGAGGCGCTCCACGAGCGGCGGCGGCTGATGCGCAACGCGCCCCACTTGGTCGAGGTGCTCCCGTTCCTGATCCCGATCATGACGAAGGACGGGGTGATCTCGCGCAAGATCGCCAAGGCATTGGGGTCCGCGTTGTGGATGTACGACATCACGGGTGGTTGGCGCATCGGCAAGCTCCATCGGCGGCTGTCGGCCGACGAGGCGGCGACGCACTTCCCGAGCACGCACCTCGACCGGTTGAACGGCGGCTTCCTCTACTTCGACGCCACCGCCGACGATGCCCGGCTCACGCTCACGATCGCCCGCACCGCCGCCGAGCACGGGGCCGTCGTGGTCAACCGCGCCCGCGTGGTGGAGATCGTCCACCGCGACGGGCGTGTCGCCGGCGCGGTGGTCGAGGCCGACGGGACCATCATCGAGGTCGCGGCCCGAACGATCGTCAATGCCTGCGGCGTGTGGGCCGACGACGTGCGGGCGCTCGACGAGGGCGTCCATCCCGGCTCGATCCGCCCGGCGAAGGGTGTGCACATCACGCTGCCGTGGCATCTCGTGCGGCAACGACATCGCCGTGATCATCCCCGTCCGCCGCGACAAGCGGAGCCTGTTCCTCGTCCCGTGGGGCCCGCTCGGCGACGGCACGTTCCGGCACGTCTACGTCGGTACCACGGACACCGACGACGACGGATCGCTCGACGAACCGCTCGCCGACGGCGACGACATCGACTACCTCCTCGAAGCGCTCAACCAGGCGCTCGACACGTCGACCCGCCGCCCGATCACCCGCGACGACATCACCGGAACCTGGGCGGGCCTGCGACCGCTGGTGAACGTCGCCGTCAATCACACCGGCGACCACACCGGCGCCACCAAGGATCTGTCCCGCCGGCACCTGGTCGCCGTGAGTGCCGCTGGCGTGGTCACCGTCACCGGCGGCAAGCTCACCACCTACCGCGAGATGGCCGCCGACACCGTCGATGCCCTGCGGGACCTGCTCCCCCGCGGTTCGCTGAAGCACCGCTCCACCCGGCGCCTCCGCCTCTCCGGCGCACGTCGCGCATCGGGCCGCCGCGATCGTGCGAGCACCGAGGCACCACCAGATGCACATCTCGCCCGGCGGTACGGGTCGCACGCCGACGAGGTGCGGGCGTTGGTGGCGTTCGACGCGTCGCTCGGCGAGCCGCTCGTCGTCGGGTTGCCCTACCTGCGCGCCGAAGCGGTCTACGCCGCGCGACACGAGATGGCGACCACGCTCGACGACGTGCTGGCGCGGCGCACCCGCGCCCATCTGCTCGACCGTTCGGCGACACTCGCCGCGGCCGCCGACGTCGCGGCGCTGATGCAGGTCGAGCTCGGCTGGTCCGACGACGAGACCGCACGACAGGTCGACCGTTACGCGGCGATGTGCGCCGCAGAGGAGTTCGCCGGTGACCACGTCGCCAACGCCACCAATTGAGTTGAACGGCCACGCCTCTCACTTCCACGGCGAGGGGGTCGATCTCGACGACGACTTCGTCGCCGCGCTCGTCGGCGATCTGCGAGGTCGTCACCGACGACGGTGCGGTGGCCGAAGCGAGCCGCGACTGGTGGCCGCTGGCGCTGCACTGGTCGATCGACGGCGAGGTGCCGCAACTGGCCGACCTCGTCGTGCGGCCGGCGACCACCGACCAGGTGGCCGGTGTCGTCCGAGCGTGCAACATCGCCCGGGTCCCGCTCACCGTCGCCGGCGGGCGCAGCGGCGTGTGCGGGGCAGCGATCCCGGCCCACGGCGGTGTCGTGCTCGACACGACGGCGCTGTCGGGCGTCGTGTCGGTCGACGACGTGTCGGGGATCGTGGAGGTGATGGCCGGCACGTTCGGGCCCGATCTCGAGGACGTTCTCCAGGCGGACCACGGCCTGTCGGTCGGCCACTTCCCACAGAGCTTCGACCTCGCGACGGTCGGCGGGTGGGTGGCGTCGCGCGGTGCTGGTCAGTACTCGACGCGCTACGGCAAGATCGAAGTCGATGGTGGTCGGGCTCGAGTTCGTGCTCGCCGACGGCACGGTCGTGCGTCACCGGCGGCGCGCCGGCCGGCGCCGTCGGGCCCGATCTCACCCAACTGGTGCTCGGGTCCGAAGGCACGCTCGCCGTCATCACCAAGGTCTGGCTGCGCACCCATCCGCTCCCCGCCCACGAGGCGCGTGCCGCCTACTCGTTCCCGACGTTCGGCGCCGGGATCGACGCGTGCCGCTCGACGCTGCGGGCAGGTGCCACACCGGCCGTCCTCCGGTTGTACGACGCCGAGGAATCGGCTCGTGGCCGGGGCGGCGACGGCACGACGTGCACGATGGTGGTGCTCGACGAGGGAGACGGCCGCGCTGGTCGATGCCACGATGGCGATCGTCGCGGAATCCTGCGCTGCCGCGGGTGGCGCACCCGCCGATGCCGCACTGGTCGCCGAATGGATGGAGCACCGCAACGACACGACGGCGCTCCAAGCGCTCACCCGCCGGGGATTCGTGGTCGACACGATGGAGATCGCCGCGCCCTGGTCGGCGCTCGCCACGCCTGTTCGACGACGTCCGCCGGACGCTCCTCGCCGTGCCGACGGCGCGCGCCGCCACGTGTCATCTGTCGCACAGCTACTCCGACGGCGCCTGCCTCTACTTCACCTTCGCCGCGACGCCGCCGGCGAACGACATCGAGGCGACCTACATCGCGCTGTGGGACGCCGGCCAGCGGGCCGTGCTCGCCGGTGGCGGGAACCTGTCGCACCACCATGGCGTGGGGCTCAACCGCGCCCGGTTCGTCGCCGAGGCACTCGGCGCCGGCCACGGCGTGCTGCAATCGGTCAAATCGGCGCTCGACCCGCAAGGCATCCTGAATCCCGGCAAGCTCGGCCTGGCCGCACCGTTCGGCGCGGTCGCCCTGGCCGTGAGCGAGCAGACCATGAACGACAAGCGGGGGGACGACTGGCGGGGACGAGTCACGCTGGGACACCGCCGCGCTGCGTGCCGGCGCCAGCGTGTGCCTGCTGATCGCCGTGCCGGTCACGGTGATCGCGGCGATCGTCGACTCCGACGACGGCGGGGTGCGGGCCCTGTTCTTCTTCGGTGCGATGGCCGGTTTCGTGCTCGGCGGCGGTTGCGCCGCGTGGGTGGAGCGGCGTGGGACGCCGATCAGCCACTCGGTGGTCACCACCGGCGGCACCTACCTCGCGACGCAGGCGGTGTTCGTCGTGATCCGCCTCCTCGGTGGACGCGACGTGAACTGGTTCGGCATCTTCTTCACCCTCGGCCTCGTGCTGCTCGCCGGCGTGTTCGGCGGTCTGCTCGGCGCCCGTCTCCAGGCGAGCGGCTTCACCCCGTCGACCAGATCGGATCATCGATGACCGCACTCCTCGTGATCGACGTCGGCACCACCGGCCTGCGTGCGGCGATCGTCGACGACACGCTGACGCTCCGTGCACTCGAGTACCGGGCCTGTCCCCCCGTGTCACCGTTCAGCGGGCTCGTCGAGTTCGACGCCGCCGACATGGCGGCCAAGCTGCTCGAGGCGGCGCGCACCGTGATCGACCGGGTCGGCGAGCCGATCACCGCTGTCGGCATCACCAACCAGCGGGCCTGCACGCTCCTGTGGGATCGAACGACGGGCGAGCCGATCGGCAACGGGCTCGGCTGGCAGGACCTGCGCACGATCGGCGAATGCCTGACGGCCAAGGCCGAGCACGGATGGACGATCGCACCGAACCAATCGGTCACCAAGGCCGCCTGGCTGCTCGCCAACAGCGGCGACCTCGCCGGGCGGGACGTCTGCATCGGCACGGTCGACAGTTGGATCGCCTGGACCCTGTCGGGTGGCGCGGCGGGCGGGTCGCTCCACATCAGTGATCAGACGAACGCGTCGGCGACCACGAGCGGCTTGCGGCGCGTCGACGGATCGGACTGGAACGACGACGTGCTCGACGCGTTCGCGTGTGCCCCGGTCGGTCCTGCCCGTCGTGGTCGATTCGATCGGTGTGTGCGGCGAGGCCACCGCTCTCGCCGGAGCACCGCCCATCGCCGGCATTCTCGGCGACCAGCAGGGCTCGCTCGTCGGCCAGAACTGCGTGGTGCGCGGCCGGGCGAAGATCACCTTCGGCACCGGCGGCATGCTCGATCTCTGCACCGACGACGGAACGCCCGCCGGCACGAGCCGGAGCCCCCACGGCACCTATCCCCTGCCCCTCTGGTCGCGCGACGGCGATCTCACCTGGGGGGTCGAGGGGATCATGCTGTCCGCCGGCACGAACCTCGATTGGCTGCGTGACGACCTCGGTCTGATCGCCACGAACGAGGAGAGCCACGACGTCGCCAGCGCGTGCCAGGACACCGATGGGGTCGTGTACGTGCCGGCGCTGCTCGGCCTCGGCACGCCGCACTGGGACTACGGGGCGCGCGGTTCGCTGTTCGGCATCACGCGGGGGACCGAGCGCCGGCACGTCGTGCGGGCGGTGCTGGAGGGAATCGCCCATCGCGGCGCCGACCTGATCGAGGCCGCCGAGGCCGACACCGGCATCGACATCTCGTCGGTGCGCATCGATGGCGGCATGAGCACCAATCCCACATTCGTGCAGGCGGTGGCCGACGCCGCTGGTCGACCGATCGAGGTCGTCGCCGATCGGCGGATTCGACCACGATCGGTGCGGCGTTCGTGGCCGGTCTCGGCGTCGGTGTGTTCGGTGACATGGACGATCTCGACGAATTGTGGCGGCCGCGATCGGGTCGTCGAACCGTCCGCCGACCGACCGGGACGCGCATCGCGACCGCTGGCACACGGCCGTCGAACGGACGCTCGGCTGGATCCCGGAACTGTCGGCGATCGACTTCTGAGCCGACTTCTGGGCGATCGCGGTCTGATGACGTGCCGCCCCCTAGAGTTGTGCCGATGCTCCGCCAGGGGCAAGGCTGTCGTGAGCATGAACCCGAAAGGACACACCCCCGTGGACCTCGTTACCGCTGATCCCGCATCGTCGCGGCGCAGCCTGATCGGCGCCGTGGGTGCGGCCGGAGCGGCGATCGCCGTCGGTGCACTCGTCGCCTCACGCCCGGCCGCCGCCGGGACGTTCACCCCGAGCGATGCCGACCGTGATCGTTTGAACGTGATGATGCGATTCGAGCTGACGGCGCGTGACCTGTACCTCGCCAGCGCCGACACCGGGCTCGACGACGTCGCGGCGGAGTTCGCGGCCACGCTCGCCGCCAACCACGGCGCCTACGCCGAGGCGATCGCCGGTATCGCCGGTTTGTCGGCCGAGTTGCGCAGCTCGACGTTGTTCGACCGGTTCGCGGCCGATTTCACCAGCGGCGACGACACCACGTGGGCCACGGCCGGCCACGAACTCGAGACCACGTTCGTCGCCACCCACACCGAGGCGATCGGCCAGTTCGAGGCCATCGAGCCGGTCAACCTCGTCGCCTCGATCATCACCGTCGAAGCACGTCAGGCGATCGTCCTCGCCGACATCGCCGAACTCGGCACCGGGAACGACGTCCTCAACGTCACCGGACGCCGAGCCGCTCGAACTGGCGCTCAGCGAGGCCGACGCCGAAGCGGAGGAGGGCGCGTGACGACGGAACTCGAACGCCGGATCGCCGCCCGCCTCGGCCGTCGCGACCTGCTCAAGATCGGCGGACTCACCGTGTCGCTCGCGGCGATCGTCGCCGCGTGCGGCGACGATCGCAGCGGAAGCACCGACCCGGGCCGCATCGGCATCGCTCCCCCGATCACCGAACCGCCGGCCTATCCGGTCGACGACGCGGTGCTGTTCCGCACCGGCTCGTCGATCGAGCAGACGACGATCATGCTCTACGAGGCGATTCTCGACCTCGGCGTGCTCGACGAAGCGGGAACCACGCTCGTCGGCCAGCTCGCTCGAGAACCACAGGGAACTCGACACGGTGATGGGCGAGCTGACCGTGGCCGCCGGCGGCGAGGTGTGGCCGTGCACGAACCCGTGGTTCGACGACCGCTACCTCGTGCCGATCACCGACGCCATCAAGACGAGCGACAATCAGCTCCGCGACGTCTACAACGTGGCGGTGAGCTTCGAGAATCTCGGTGCGGCCACCTACCAGCAGTACTCGATCCAGGTCACCGACGCCCGAACAGCGGGTGGCCGTGGTCGAGGCGGCCGCCCAGGACTCGCGCAACTCGGCCGCGCTCGTCATCGCGGCCGAAGGTTCCGACGGGTACGTCAGCCCGGCGCTCGACGGGCTCGAGGTCGGTACCGACGCCGATGGCGTGCCGCTGCAGTACGCCGTCCCGTGGCGCTTCGGTTCGGTCGGCCCAGTTCGAGCTGATCGTCGGCGCCCCGAACGAAGAGGGCACCCGTCAGGACTTCGTCATCCAGACGCCGTCGCTCAACAGCTACATCTACAACGAGCTCGTACCCGACTGCTGACTTGCGCGGCCCACAGCGCTTCTCGTGAACTTCTTGCGCACTATCTGCGCAGAATGATCACGAGAACGCGGAGCTGGCCGGCTCGGCTGACGGTGCCGTAGGCTCGGCAGCGATGGTGAGGTGGCCGGGTGGCCGCGGCGTTGCGTGCTGCAGCGTCGAGGAAAGTCGGGACTCCACAGGGCAGGATGCTGGCGAGAGCCAGGTCGGGGCGACCTGACGGACGTGCAACAGAGAGAGACCGCCGATGGACCGGGCGCCGCAAGGTGATTCGATCACAGGTGAGGGTGAAACGGTGCGGTAAGAGCGCACCAGCGATGTCGGTGACGGCATCGGCTCGGTAAACCCCATCCGGAGCAAGGCCGAGCAGAGGGAACGAACGGCCCGTTCGTCCGAGACCGACAGGTCGCGGACATCCCTCGGGTAGGCCGCAAAGATGGATGGTCACCGGGTCGCCGCTTCGGCAGCGACTTACAGAATCCCGCTTATCAGGTCACCTCACCATCACCACAAGACCTTGGCCCAGAGTGTGGTTGCCCGCGACCCGCGGCGGGCGCGTCTGCGATCGAGACGCGATGGGTATGTGCCCGCCCATGACAGCGGCGGACTGGTTCCTCGTCATCGTGTTCTGCACCGTGTTCGGTGCCCTGCTCGTGGTCGACTGGCGAATGAAACGGTGACCGCCGCCCTGGAGGCCGCGGTCGAGCATCGCTGAGCCGCGAGCCTGACGATGCTCCACCCACCTCAGCTCGTATCGTGCGGGGCGTGCGGACAACGCGAAATACTCGAACGTCGACACGCGCCCGACGGGTGGTGCTGTCGGCCGCGTTGCTGATCGGCCTGGCCGCGTGCAGCAGCGACGGTGAGCCGGCAGCCGAGTCCGACACCAGTGGATCGGACAGCGTGGCCACGAACCCGGCGGCGCCGGACACAGCGCCGAACACCGCCGCGCCCGACACGGCCACCGCTGAGACCGCCACGACCGAGTCAGCCACCGCTGATCCGGACATTCCCGAGAGCGTGCAACTCACGGACGAGCCCGACACCACCTTCGAGTCGCTCGACGCGTCCCCCGACGGATCAACGATCGCGTTCGACAACGAGCGCGGCGTCGGCCTCCTCTCCGTCGAGACCGGCGACATCTCCTACGTCGTCGAGAACGACGACACGACGACAGCCACCAAGCCGACGTACCTCGGCGACGGTCGCCTCGCCGTGCTGCTCGCCGAACCCGGCGAGGTGGGCGGCACGATCAACATCGTCGACGATGCCGGCGCGTTGCAACCGCTCGACCTCCCCGTCACGGTGGTCGACATCGAGGGCGGGACCGACGACACGATCGTGTACGTCTCGTTCGCCGAGGGGGCACGCAGCATCGGGTCGGTGCAGGCCGACGCGGCATCGCCCGTCCCGCACACCATCACCGACGGGTTCAACGACCACGATCCCACGGTCACTCCTGACGGCACACAGCTCGCCTTCGTGCGTACCGATACCGACGAAGCAGGTAACGAGGTGAACACGCTCGTGACGACCGACATCGCCGGTGGCATCGAATATCCGATCATCGCCAGCCCGCGCAGCGGAGTGCTGCGCGCACCGTCGTGGTCGCCCGACGGCGGTCGCCTCGTCGTGAGCATGACGGCGACGGGCAACGACGGCATCGACACCGAACAGCTCTTCGTGATCGACCCCGCGATCGGCGCGATCCAGGCAACCGACGGCGAGGGCGACAAGCCCGAGGCCGTCTGGATCTCCGATGGCGAGATCGCCTACCGCATCGTCACCGGCGATCAGACCAACGGTCAGATCTTCCGCGTCGCGGCACCCGCCGCGGGCTGAACCCACGACGCGGCTCCGCGATTCGAGCCGATCGAGGCTCTGGTTACATTTTGTAACAAAGCGGCCGTCCGACACCTTTCCGCGTGACGCCGACCACTACGGTGACGCTTCGACATGGGGGTGTCCATCACAGGCTGGGGTTCGAATCGCTTGACGCGATACGTGAGCCCGTTCGCGCCGGCCATCGCATTGGTGGCCGTCCAACTCATCTGGTTCGGCATGCCGGCGGGTGCGTGGGTGCGCGGCGTCGTGCTCGGCCTCCTCACCGCCCTGCTGGCGATGGGCATGGCGCTCGTCTACCGCGCCAACCGGGTCATCAACTTCGCCCAGGCCGATCTCGGCTTCGTGCCGACCACGCTCGCCGTCGGCCTGATCGTCTTCTCCGGGCTGCCCTACCTCGTTCGGTTTCGGCGTCGGCCTGGTCGCCGCGGTCGCGCTCGGCGGCGGTCGTCGAGTTCTCACTCGTCAGACGATTCGCCAAGGCGTCGCGGCTCGTCCTCACCGTCGCCACGATCGGGATCACCCAGCTCCTCGCCGTGCTGGCCCTGCTCGTGCCGCGGATGTGGGGCGAGAGCGCCGCCTCGCAGCGCATCCCGCCGCCGTTCGACTGGAAGCTGACGATCGGCACGTTCATCCTCAACGCCAACGACCTGATCGCCTTGATCGTCGCCCCGATCGCGATGGTCGCCGTGGCGCTGTTCCTCGGCACGCACCCGGCTCGGCACCGCCGTGCGCGGCGCGGCCGAGCAGAGCGAGCGGGCGCAGATGCTCGGCATCCCGGTCGCCTGGCTGTCGACGCTCGTGTGGGCGATCGCCGCCGGGCTGTCGTTCCTCGCCCTGTTCCTCCGCGCCGGCATCATCGGCGTGCCGCTCGGCACGGCGCTCAGCATCGTCGCGCTCGTGCAGGCGCTCGCCGCGCTCGTCATCGGCCGCCTCCGACACCTGCCGACGGTCGCCACCACCGCCGTCGCCCTCGGCATCCTCGAGTACGGCGTCGCCTGGAACGCCGAGCAGCCCGCTCCTCGTCACGCCGATCGTCGGCGCCGCCGTGCTGATCGCGCTCCTGCTGCAACGCCGTCAGTACAGCCGGGCCGACACCGACGAAGCCGCGTCGTGGCGGCTCAGCGACGAGGTCCGTCCGCTCGCGCCGCGGGTCGCTCGGCTGCCGCTCGTCCGCCTGATGCGCGTCGGCGTCGGCGTGCTCGATCCTCGCCGGGCTCGTGGCTGATCCCGCTGCTGCTGCGCAGCCGACCAGATCATCAAGGCGTCGGCCGTCGTGGTCTACGCCATCATCGGGCTGTCGCTCGTCGTGCTCACCGGCTGGGCCGGGCAGATCTCGCTCGGTCAGATGGGCTTCGTCGCCATCGGCGCCGCCGTCGCCGCCAAGTGCACGTCGGAATGGAACGTCGACCTCACGCTCGCGCTGCTCGCCGGCGGCGCGGCCGGCGCGGTCGCCGCGTTCGTCGTCGGGCTGCCCGCGCTGCGGCTGCGCGGGCTGTACCTCGCCGTCACCACGCTCGTGTTCGCGCTCGCCGTGTCGTCGTGGCTGCTCAACGACCTGTTCTTCGGCTGGGTCCCGCAGGCAGCGACTCGAGCGCCCGCCGCTGTTCGGCCGGATCGACATCAGCACGCCGACGCGCTACTACGTCGTACACGCTCGTCGTCGCTGGCGCTCGTCTACGTCGCCGTGCGCGGTATCCGCCACAGTCGCACCGGGCCGGGCGATCGTCGGCCTGCGCGAGAACGAGCGGGCCGCGCAGGCCTACGCCGTGCGGCCCGTGCCGGTCAAGCTCACCGCGTTCACGATCTCCGGCGCGGTCGCCGGCATCGCCGGTGGGCTGTTCGTGCACCTCACCCAGAGCTTCGACCTCGTCAGCTACGGGCCGGGCGCAGAGCCTCGACGTCTTCACCGCCGGCGTCGTCGGCGGGCTCGGATCGCTGTTCGGCGGCGTGCTCGGCGCGGTCTTCCTGCGCGGCACCCAGTGGTTCATCACCGAGCCGGAGTGGCAGTTCCTGTCGTCCGCCGTCGGCGTGCTGCTCGTGCTGCTCATCCTGCCGGGCGGCCTGGCCAGCCTCGTGATCAAGCTGCGCGACCGACTCGTGCAGGCCATCGTGGAACGGCGACAGCGCGACGACGAGCAGGACGACGAGCAGTTCGTGCTCGACGTCGTCGCGGACCTCGACATCGCGGAGTTGGCGATTGCCCACGTGGCTGTCGAACGAAGCCGCCGACGGAGCTCGGCGAAGCCGGCAACGTCATCGTCGAACGGAGTCAACCGTGACGGCACCAGCGACCACCGAACGCGACGAGAATCCATCGACGCCGATCGACGACCCGTCGGTGTGGCGGCGATTCCGGTTCGGCATGGCGCACCCGATGGTGTGGCTGCGCGACGATCTGCGGCGGCGAGGCGGCGTTCCCGCTCGTCATCCTGTTCGGGCTCAACGCCGTCGACGAACTCGACCGCACGGCGTTCGGCATCCTGCTGCCGAACATCCGCGACAGCTTCGACCTCGACATCCAGACGGCGCTGTCGATCGTCGCGCTGTCGGCGGTCGCCGCGCTCGCGCTGCAGGTGCCGATCGCCCAGTTCGCCGACCGCTCGCAAGCGGATCCCGCTCGTCGATCGGCGGCGCGCTCGTGCTGGGCGCTGCTTCTCCGGCATGACCGGGCTGGCCGATCGGCGCTGATCATGCTGACCGTCGCCCGCAGCGGCAGTCGTCGCTCGGCAAGGCGGTCATCGACCCGACGCACAACTCGCTGCTCGCCGACTACTACCCGATCGAGACCCGCGTCGCAGCGTGTACAGCTTCCACCGCGCGGCGAACGCCGTCGGCGCGTTCGTCGGGCCGCTCACCGCCGGCCTCCTCGCCTACTGGTTCGGCTGGCGGGTGCCGTTCCTCGTCTTCGTCATCCCGACCGTGATCTTCGCGCTGCTCGCGCTGCAAGCTGCGCGAGCCGGTCCGCGGCCGCTGGGAGCGACACGCGACGGGCGCCGCCGAGGAGATCGTCGACACCGAGGAGGCGGCGCCGTCGTTCGCCGAGAGCTGGCGCACGGTGCACAAGGTGCCGATCGCTGCGCCGGATCTGGTGGAGCCTCCCGTTCCTCGCCGTCGCGCTCGTCGGCTTCGTCGTCGCTCGCGTCGCTGTTCTACGAGCAGGAGTTCGGCCTCGACGAGCGCGGCCGCGGCGTCGCCGCCGCCATCGCCGAGCCGTTCCAGCTCGTCGGCCTCGTCATCGGCGCGCGCATCGCCACGCGGCGATTCGTCGGCGACGTCAAGGGCCTCATCCGCTTCCTCGCGCACGATCGCCGCTGGTCGCCGCGTGCTGCGCTCGGCTGTTCGCGCTTCGCCCGAACATCGTGGTCGCGGTCGCGCTCAACTGCGTGATCTCGGCGTCGCTGGCGATCCTCGGCCCGGGCATCCTCGCCGCGCTCTCGCTGGCGATCCCGCCGCGGGCCCGGGCGACAGGATTCTCGGTCGCCTCGCTGTGGGTCATCCCCGGACTGCTCGTCCTGCCGCTCATCGGCTGGATCGCCGACACCTGGAGATCCGCGTCGGCATGCTCGTGATGCTGCCGCTGTTCCTCATCGGCGCGCTCATCCTGCGCAGCGTCGGCGACGTGATCGACGACGACATCGCGCAGGTCTGGCAGTCGGCGGCGGCCCGCTCCGAGGTGCTGCTACGACCGGCGGCAGGGCAACAGCACGCTGCTGCTCATCCGTGGCGTCGAGGCCGGCTACGGCGAGCGGCCGGTGCTGTTCGGCGTCGACATCGACGTCCAGGAAGGCGAGATCGTCGCCCTGCTCGGCACGAACGGCGCCGGCAAGTCGACGCTGCTGAAGTCGATCAGCGGCGTCGTCGAGGCCGACCGTGGCGCCATCGTGCTCGACGGCCGCGACATCACCCACGCCCCGCCGAACGAGATCGCCGCGCTCGGCATCGTGCAGATGCCCGGCGGCAAGGGCGTGTTCGGCTCGCTGACCGTCGCAGGAGAACCTCGAGCTCGCCGGGTGGACGCAACCGGCGCGATCCGGCCGGCGTCAAGGCGGCGACCGCCGAGGTGCTCGAGATGTTCCCGATCCTCGGCGAACGGCTCGACGCCCCCGCGGCCAACCTGTCCGGCGGCCAGCAGCAGATGCTCGCGCTGGCGATGAGCTTCATCATGCGGCCGAGGGTGCTGCTGATCGACGAGCTGTCGCTCGGGCTGGCGCCGGTGATCGTCGGCCAGCTGCTGCCGATCGTCCAGCGGCTGGCGCGCCGACGGCGTGACCGTCGTGCTGGTCGAGCAGAGCGTCAACGTCGCGCTCACCGTCGCCGACCGGGCGTACTTCATGGAGCGCGGCGAGATCCGCTTCAGCGGCCCGACGGCCGAGCTGCTCGACCGGCCCGACCTGCTGCGGTCGGTGTTCCTCGCCGGCGGCGACGAGTCGACCAATGGCGACGCCGATGCCGGCGCGACGCGGTCCGAGTACGTCCGGCCGGTCGACGACGTGCCGATCCTCGCCGTGGACGGACTGTCGGTCACGTTCGGTGGCATCCGAGCCGTCGACGACGTGACGCTTCGAGGTCGGCACGGGTGAGATCGTCGGCGATCATCGGGCCGAACGGCGCCGGCAAGACGACGATGTTCGACCTCATCTCCGGGTTCACGCCCGTCGCACGCCGGGCGGATCGTGCTCGGCGGCGACGACGTCACGTCGCTCGGCGCCGCCGGTCGGGCGCGCAGCCGGGCTCGGCCGTCGCTTCCAGGACGCGCTGCTGTTCCCCGAACTGACCGTGAGCGAGACGCTGGCCATCTCGCTCGAGCGGTTCGTCGAGAGCCGCAGCGTCTTCGTCGCCGCGCTCCACCTGCCGATGGTCGTTCGACGTCGGAGACAGCACGTGCGCCGCGCGGGTCGACGAGCTGCTCGAGTTGATGGGCCTCGTCGAGTACCGCAACTCGTTCGTCCGCGAGCTGTCGACCGGCACCCGCCGCATCGTCGACCTCGCCTGCCTGGTCGCCCACCGGCCGACCGTGATCCTGCTCGACGAGCCGAGTTCCGGCATCGCCCAGCGCGAAGTCGAAGCGCTGGCTCCCGTGTGGAGCGCCTGCGCGACGAGATGGGAGCGAGTCTGGTCGTCATCGAACACGACATCCCGTTCGTGTCCGGTGTCGCCGATCGGTTGATCGCTCTCGACCAGGGCCGGGTCGTCACGACCGGCTCGCCAGCCGACGTGCTGGCACACCCGGACGTCATCGAGTCATACCTCGGCACGTCGAGTGCCGCCATCGCCCGCTCAGGGGGAACGGAGTAGCGAACATGCAACCAGCACAGGCCGAAGGCGGGGGTTCCTCGTCGTGCGCTCAAGAAATGGGGGCCGATCGCTGCGATCGTCGCGGTGGTCGCGATCGTCGTCGGAGTCCTCGTCGCCACGTCGGGGGGCGATGACGACGACGTTGCCACGGACACGGTGGCGCCTGTGGCGTCCGAGGCACCGGTCGACACCAGCGCGGCCGAGACGACGACCGCCGACACGGCGGCGACCGACACCGCAGCGACCGGCACGGAGCCGACGAGCACGGAGGCCGCGGCCGGCGGTGGCGAGGTCACCTTCCCGCTGTCGTTCACCCAGGCCGAGGAGCAGGGCATCGACGTTGCATGGGGCGAGCAACTGTGACCCGGAGACCGGGCGTCTCGCGGTGCGGGACTTCTTCGCGCCGGAGTGCTACGCACCGTTCGAGGGTGACAACGGCGGCGAGACCGCGCCGGGTGTCACGGCCGACTCGATCAAGGTCGTGTTCTACCTCGGTCCGGACGACGACCCGATCATCAACTACATCACCGCGGCGATCGCCAACGACGACACCAACGCCGACAGCGAAGCGACGCTGAACGACGATGCGCGACTACTACGAGCAGTTCTACGAGCTGTACGGACGCACGGTCGACCTCCAGTTCTTCAGGGCAGCGGCATCGCCTCCGACGAGGTCGCGGCACGTGCCGACGCGGTGCGCATCGCCGAGGAGATCCAGCCGTTCGCCGTGCTCGGCGGACCGGCGCTCACCGCCGCGTTCGGTGACGAGCTCTCGTCGCGCGGCATCCTGTGCATCGCCTGCAACCCGGCACAGCCGGCCGACTTCTACGACGAGCGCGCGTCCGTACAACGTCGGCATCACCGCTTCGGCACGACAGATGAGCGTGCACGCCACCGAGTTCATCAGCAAGCAGCTCGCCGGCAAGAACGCCGAGTTCGCCGGCGACGAGTTCACGTCGACGCCGCGCAAGTTCGGCCTCGTGTACATCGAGTCGAGTGCGGAGTCGGCCGCGATCGCCGACGACTTCGTCAGCCGGCTGAACGAGCGAGGGCATCGAGATCGCGGAGCGGCTCCCCTACGCCTCGACCCGGCGACGATCCAGGCCTCGGCCGCGCAGATCATCGCCAAGCTGAAGGCGTCCGGCGTCACGACGGTGATCTTCAGCGGCGATCCGGTCGCCCCCGGCGCCTTCACCCGTGAGGCGACCGCCCAGGAGTACTTCCCGGAGTGGCTCCTGGCCAACTCCCCGTTGGTCGACACCACGGCGTTCTCCCGGACCTACGACCAGGAACAGTGGCAGCACGCGTTCGGCATCTCCCAGCTGAGTGCCCGGACGCTGCCCGAGGTGAGCGGCTACTACTCGCTGTACCAGTGGTTCAGCGGCGAGGAAGCGCCGGCGAACGACTCGGTCGGTGTGCTCGTGCCGCCGCTCGCGCTGTTCCACTCGACCGTGCAGGCGGCCGGCCCGAACCTGACCCCGAGACGTTCGAGTGACGCCCTGTTCGCGGTGGAGACGCAGCAGGCGATCAGTGCAGCCGTACCTGACGTGGGGTGACCACGGCTACTGGGAAGGCACCGACTACAACGGCATCGACGACGCCACGTTGATCTGGTGGGACCCGACCGCCACCGGCCCGGACGAGATCCGCAAGGACGGCACCGGCATGTGGCAGTACGTCGACGGTGGCACGCGGTACCTGCCCGGCGAATGGCCGACGGAAGTGATGCCGCTGTTCGACCCCGCGGGAGCGGTGGCGATCTACGAAACCCCGCCGGAGGGCGAAGCACCGATCGAGTACCCCAGCCCCGCCGGCTGACGATCGACGTCTGGTGCGCGGGGTCAGACCCCGCGCGTACCAGGTACTTGGCGGTTTCGTTGAACGTCTCGAGGACCGGGCGGGTGCCCTGGAACGAGATCCGACACACCGACGCGTGGTCGAGATGGCAGTTCCACGAGATGCCGATGTCGACACCGAGCGCCCAGGCCACCGCCGACTTCATCGGCGACACGTGGCTCACCACGACGACGTTCGATCGCGAGGCCTGCTCGGCGATCGCCGCGCACGCCGCCCGGACCCGTTCGTCCAGCGTGAGCGAGCGACTCACCGCCCTCGGGCACGTAGCCCGGGTCCTCCTTCCATCGTGCCCACGCACCCGACGGCACCGCCAAGTGCGTCTTCCCTTCCCACTCGCCATAGGACAACTCGATCCACCGCTCGTCGACCTCGTAGGGCATCCCGAACCGGTCGGCCGTCTGGGTGGCGCGCTTCAAGGGACTCGAGATCACGGCGTCGACCGTCGTGTCCGACAGCACGAGTTCGGCAACGGCGGTCGCCTGAAGCAAGCCGACCTCGTCCAGTTCGAGATCGAGCCGGCCCTGGAGCCGACCCTCGGCGTTGGCCGCCGTTCGACCGTGACGGACAAGAATCAACACGCCGCCGAGCATGCCACACGCAGTTGTCGCAACTAGCCCGGAAGGGTGAGGTGGCCGTCGTGGAGGAACGCCGGCGGCGGGCCGGGTCGCCGAGATGGTTGGTTCTCCAGACCCAGGCACACAACGCGATGCCGGCCACCTCCATCAGCACGGTCAGCGCTCCCCGGTCGAACGGAGGGAGCGGATCGTCGTCGAAGCCGAAGCCGGTGAGCGGCCACCAGAACACGTCGGTGTTGTTCCATGCCCCGTCGAACACGAGGTGGAGGAACATCCCGATCGGCAGTCCGAGCAACATCTTGCGCAGCGGACGCCGCCCGATGGTGACCAGCATGACGATCACCAGCACGACGATCGTCGTCACGATGCTGTGCAGCGCACGCGCCCCTCCGAACGCACCGTCGGCCAGCGGGAGCACCGAGCCGACGATCAACAGGCGATAGTCGAACCGCGGGTCGCGGAAGACGAAGCCGACCGCGAACAACGCGGTGCCGATGAACCAGAAGAACACGCGGGCAGGCTAACGATCGACCGCCGAGGGAAGCGCCGGCGACGAGGCGGACGCTCGGCCGACCTCGACTACTCCGACGAGACTTGCGGTGAGGCCGAGCCAATCATTGCGATGACGAGGATCCGGCCGCACTGCGGGCAGTCGGTGATCCCCGTCTCGGCGGCATCGGCGCGTGCCGTGTCGAGTTCGGCCGCCGACAGGTCGAGATGGCAACCCGTGCACTGCTTTCCTTCGAGCCGCGACACGACCACACCCAACTGTGGACGCCCTCGGTCGTAGCGGGCCAGCAGGTCGGCCGGGATCGACGCGACGGCCGCACCGCGATCGGCGGCGAGCGTCTCGACCTGTCGATCGATGTCGGCCACCGCGGCCGTGAGCGCGTCGGCCGCCGAGGCGAGCGCTGCCCGCGTCGATGCCTCGTCGGCGAGATGCGTGGCGAGTTCGGATTCGAGCGTCGACTCCTCCTCCATCGCCTCGAGTTCGCGGATGTCCAAGTCGTCGCGCTGCGCGGTGAACGTGGCGATCTCGTGCATCAGTGCCTCCGCCTCGCGCGGGGCGATGACGGTCTTCAACTGACGCTCGAGACGCTCGAGATGGGCGGCCAATTCGGCGCCGCGCTGCTCGTCGGCCTCGACCTCGGACTCGAGTTCGGCGATCCGGGTCGTGATCGAGTCACGCCGTTGCTCCCACGACGCAGCCGCGCCGTGGCCTCGGTGAACTCGACGCGCAACGGCGAGCGCTCGCGCTGCACCCGGAGCTGATCGGCCAGCGTGTCGATCCGCTGGAGTTCGACGAGGTGCTCCGCGAGTGTGGTCATCGTCGACCAGTGTGGCAGGTCAGCGACAGGGGCCGATCGTCCTCGTCCCGCTCGATCGTCGGCAGCGGCCACGGCGGATCGATCACATCGGTCGGGATCGTGGTGCCGACCTGCTCGACGATCCGTTGCGGTGCGGGGGCGGGCGCCTCGACGGTCGTGGTCTCGGGCACCGCCGGATCGACGGGGGTTTGGTTCACGAATCCCGCGGGCGTCACGGCCGTCGTCGCTGGCGCCGCCGGGTCGACCGTGGTCGCCGGGGCGTTCGGATCGACGGGAGCGTTCGGATCGACGGGAGCATTCGGATCGACGGCCGCCGGCGGCGGGGCGACGACGGTGATGATGCACTCGTTGCCCGGCAGGTACAACCGGGCGTTCGGACGGGGCGGCGCGGGCGGCTTCACCCAGTCCTCGTGCGGCACGCTGAAGTGCGCCGCATCCATGTACGCCTTCCAGATCTTCGCCGGGAACGTTCCGCCCTGGACCTTGCGCACGCCGGCGGCGACGAACTCGGGGATGTTGTTCATCGCCGTGTAGGCATCGGGGTCACCCACCCAGACGGCGGTCGACAGTTGACGCGTCCCGCCGGAGAACCACGCGTTCGTGTTGCTGTCCTGGGTACCCGTCTTGCCGAACGCCGGCCGGCCATCGGCCAGCGGATAGTTGCGCGCCGTGCCGCGTGTGAGCACGGTCTTCAGGATGTCGACGGTCTGGCGGGCGGCGCCCTCGTCGAGCACCTGCGTGCCGGGATCGAGGTGCGTGTAGACACGATTCCCGCCGGCGTCGTCGACGTAGTCGACGAAGTACGGCTGGAAGTGCACGCCGTCGTTGGCGAGGGTCTGGATGCCCGAGGCCATGTCGAGCGGGCTCATCTCGTTGGCGCCGGTGGCGAAGCTGGCGAACGGTTCGATCGGTCGCGCTCGGTCGGGCTGGCCCTGGTAGAGGTACTCCGACTGCGCCATCCGATACGTGGTGTCGACCACGCGGTGGAGGCCGACGATCTGCGAGAGGCGGCCGAACGCGCAGTTGATCGACCTGCACGTCTGCTCGGCCAGCGTGACCGCGCCACTCGACACGGCATCGGTGATGACGAACGGTTCCGCTTCGTTGCCCGGGTTCGGCAGCGTGCACGGCGCGGTGCCGTCGATGACGTCACCCGGCTGTGCGCCAGCCTGCACCGCAGCGGCGAGGATGAAGAACTTGATGCTCGAGCCGGTCTGCCGCGGCACCAACGCCATGTTGGTCTCGCGCTGGCCGGCGATGAAGCCCTCGCCGCCGACCATCGCCCGCACCGCACTCGTCTTCGAGTCGAGCGACACGATCGCCGCGTCGAATCCCTGGTTGTTCCGCGGGAGTTCGTTGCGGGCGACCTCGGCCGCCGCCTGCAGGTTGGAGTCGAGCGTCGTGTGGATGCGCAGTCCGCCGCGGAAGAGCCGGTTGTACCGCTCCTGGTACGTGTCGCCGAGCATGGTCGACCGGTTGAGCAGGTAGTCGCGCAGCGCCTCGGTGAAGTACGTGCGGACGTTCGTGCCGGGTCGGGATCGTCTTCGGCCGCGACGGCAGCACGAACTCCTCGAGGGTCAGGGCGGCGTCGGCTTCGGTCAGGTACCCCTCGTCGACGAGCCGTCGAGTACCTGCACCCAGCGGGCACGGCTGCGTTCGGGCGCGTTGATCGGATCGAATCCCGAGGGCGACCGCACGAGCCCGGCCAGGAACGCCGCCTCGATGAACGTCAGCTGGTCGGCGGTCTTGCCGAAGTACGTCTCGGCCGCGGCCTGGATGCCGTAGGCGTTGTTGCCGAAGAACACGGTGTTGAGGTAGCGCTCGAGGATCTGTTCCTTCGGCATCTCCCGTTCGAGCATGCGGGCGTAGTGGATCTGCAGCAGCTTGTACCGGCCGTCGCGTTCGAGTCCGGCCAGGAAGTCGTTCTTGACGACCTGCATCGTGATCGTCGACGCGCCCTGTTGTGGCGAGTCGGAGGCGAAGTTCGACAGGGTGGCGCGCACGAGGCTGCGCACGTTCACGCCGTGGTGACCGAAGAACTCCTTGTCCTCGACCACGAGGAACGCCTGGATGACCGGTTCGGGAATGTCGGCGTACGTGATCGGCTGGGAGTTCTCGAGTTCGTACACGGCGATCTCGTTGCCGTTCACGTCGTACACGTACGTTCGTTGGGCGAGCGCCTCGAACGTCGGGGAGCACGACCGGGAGCTCGTCGTGGGCGTTGGCCGCCGACCAGATGCGCGGGCGCGACACCGATGACCATCGCCGTCATCAGCAGGGCGCCGCCGGCGACGACGAGCGCCAATCGAGGGATCCAGCCGAGGGCACGCACAGTGCCGAACACGCTACTGGCGCCTCGGCCGACAGGAGCGGCAGGCCCCAGTCCCGAAATTCTGAGTGCATCGAGCGCTCAGCGCACCGTGGCGGACGAATTTCGGGTCGGATCGCTACGGTGGCGCCGTGACCTCGGCCTTTCCGCAACGACCGTTCCGCTTCGGCGTCCAGCTCTCCGGCGCGCCGACGCCGCACCGAGCTGGGTGGAGACAGCACGCCGGATGGAGGACCTCGGCTACGCGGTGGCCAACATGCCCGACCACTTCACCGACCAGCTCGCTCCCCTGCCCGCGCTGCAGGCCGTGCTCGACGCCACGACGACCCTGCGCGCCGGCGCGCTCGTGTTCGACAACGACTACAAGCATCCCGCTCGTGCTCGCCAAGGAGCTGGCCACGATGGACGTGCTGTCCGACGGCCGGGTCGACATCGGCCTCGGGGCGGGCTGGATGGTGTCGGACTACGAACAGGCCGGCATGCCGTACGACTCCGCCGGCGTGCGCATCGACCGCTTCGTCGAGGGCCTCGCCGTCATCAAGGGCGTGATGGGCCCCGGGCCGTTCTCGTTCGCCGGCGAGCACTACACGATCACCGAACTACGACGGACTCCCCAAGCCGGTCCAGTCGCCGTGCCCGCCGATCATGATCGGCGGCGGCGGCAAGCGCGTCCTGTCGATCGCCGCCCGTGAGGCCGACATCGTCGGCGTCAACGGCGTCGCTGCACGCCGGCGTGATCGGCGCGGAGGCGATCGCCACGATGACCGAGGAGGCGGTGGTCGACAAGGTCGCCATCGTCGCCGACGCTGCTCGCGCCGCGGGCCGGCTCGACGACATCGAGCTGCACATCCGGACGTTCTTCGTCAGCGTCACCGACGACCGTGCGCAGGCCCTCGCCGACATGGGCGCCCTGGCGGGCCTCGAGCCCGACGCGATCGCCGCGTCACCGTTCGCGCTCGTCGGCAGCGCCGCCCAGATCGCCGACGACCTGATCGAGCGGCGCGAACGCTTCGGCTTCAGCTACGTCACGGTCGGCGCCGGCGAGATCGAGTCGTTCGCCCCCGTCGTCGCCGCGCTCGCCGGCACCTGACCCGCACCGCATCCACCGTAAATTGCCTCGATTCGTTCGCCTGCCGAACGATTCGAGGCATTTTCGGGTCAGCGGGTGAGGTCGCGGCCTTTTTCGATCACGATCACGCCTTCGTCGCTCACGGTGAAGCGCTCGCGATCGAGTTCGGGTTCGAGACCGATGCGCATTCCGGCGGGCACGTTGACGTTCTTGTCGATGATGCAGCGGTGCAGGCGGGCACCGGGCCCGATCGTGACGCCGGGGAAGATGAGCGACTCGGTCACGTGGGCGTCGTGGTCGATGAAGCAGCTCGGCCCGATGATCGAACGCTCGACGTGCGAGCCCGGACACGATCGAGCCCTGGCACAGCAGGCTGCCGTCGACGAACGACGGTTCGCCGCCGCGCCCACGGGACACCTTCGCCGGCGGCAGCGCCTTCATCGACGTGTACACCGGCCACCGGTCGTTGTAGAGGTTGAAGACCGGCACGGGCGCGATGAGGTCCATGTTGGCGTGGAAGAGCGAATCGAGCGTCCCGACGTCGCGCCAATAGCCCTTCTCGCGATCGTCCTGGCCGGGCACGACGTTCTGCGAGAAGTCGTACACCTTGGCCACGCCGGAGTCGGTCAGCGCCGGGATCACGTGGCTGCCGAGGTCGGTGTACTGGTTCTCGCGCGGCGTCACGACGTCGATCAGCGTCTGGGTGTCGAACACGTAGTTGCCCATGCTCGCCAGGCAGCGCGTGTCGTCACCGGGCATGGTGGGCGGTGTCGCCGACTTCTCGTGGAAGGCGACGATGTTGCCCTGGTCGTCGGACTCGATCACGCCGAAGTCGACCGCCTCGTGCTTCGGCACCGGGATCGCCGCGACGGTCACGCCGGCGCCCGATTCGAGATGTTCGGCGACCATCTGGCGCGGGTCCATCCGGTAGATGTGGTCGGCGCCGAACACGCACACGATGTCGGGCCGTTCGTCGTGGATCAGGTTGAGGTTCTGGTAGATCGCGTCGGCCGAGCCCTGGAACCAGTACGGCCCGCGGCGCATCTGGGCCGGCACCGGCGTCACGTAGTTGTCGAGCATCGCCGAGAACCGCCACGTCTGGGTGATGTGGCGGTCGAGGCTGTGGCTCTTGTACTGCGTGAGCACGACGATCTTCAGGTAGCCGGCGTTGGCGAAGTTCGACAGCGCGAAGTCGATCAACCGGTAGGTGCCGGCGAACGGCACCGCCGGCTTGGCCCGGTCGTTCGTCAGCGGCTGCAGTCGCTTTCCCTCACCGCCCGCCAGGACGATGACGAGCACGGACGGGTCGGCGGCAGACATTGCAACCAAACGTACAACGGCTGGTCAGGCCGATGTCGTGAGGAGCCCCTGATACAGCGCGAGATAGTCCGCGGCGGGCGCCGCCCACGACCAGTCGATGCTCATCACCCGCTTCTGCAGCACGACGCGACGCCGACGATCGCGGACGCGCCGGGCGGCGCGGAACATCGCGGCGAGCAGATCCGCCGGCTCGGCGCGGTCGGGCGACGAAGCCGACGCCCGACCGCGGATGGCGATCGGCGTCGGGGACCGTGTCGACCAGTCCCCCGACCGCCGTCACCACCGGGATCGCCCCGTACCGCATGGCCTGCATCTGCGTGAGCCCGCACGGCTCGAACCGGCTCGGCATGAGGAACACGTCACCGCCGGCGAAGAGTCGGTGCGACAGCGCCTCGTCGTAGCCGTCGACGAACGCCAACGTGTCGGGATACGTCGTCCGCGAGGTGGCGGAGTTCGTCGGCGAGCACGGCGTCGCCCGAACCGAGCACGGCGATGCGCATCGGGATCTCGCTCAGCAGCGGGACGATCGGCGTGACCAGGTCGATGCCCTTCTGGTGGGTGAGGCGGGTCACCACGGTGGCGAGCGGGACGTCGTCGATCGGGCCAGCCGAACCGTTGCAGCAACGCGGTCGCGGTTCGCCGCCCGACCGTCGAGCGAATCGATGTCGAACGTCGACTCGAGCAGCGGGTCGGTGGCCGGATTCCAGAGGTCGGTGTCGATCCCGTTCAGGATGCCCGACGAGCGCCTCGCCGCGGGCCCGCAACGGTCCGTCGAGACCGAACCCGCCCTCCCGTGTCGTGATCTCCCAGGCGTAGTGCGGCGACACCGCGACCACCCGGTCGGCGAGGGCGATCGCCACCCGACAGCGGGTTCGTGTCGCCCCACCATTCGTAGTGCGACGAACGCGGACCGAGACGGGTCAACCACGATCCGTCGGTCGTCCCCTGATACGCGAGGTTGTGGATCGACAGCACGCTCGGCGGCGGATCGTCGAGTGCGGCGAGCACCGTGGCGGTGTGCCAGTCGTTGAGGTGCAACACGTCGGGCGGGTCGGCGCGCGACGTACGCCGCCACCGCCGCGGCGAACCGGAAGAACCGGTCGTGGTTGTCGGGCCACCCGTGTCCGCTCGGCTGGAGATACGGGATGCGCCCGTGCCATCCCCGGCACCGACACGAGGTGGAGCCGACCGACCGCGGGATGCGTCCCGATCCGCAGCGTCGCCGCGCCGACCCAATCGGGCACGGCGATCGTGCGACGACGTCTCGTCGACGAGACCGATGCCGCCGTAGTCGGGCATCACGACCTCGACGTCGACGCCGAGCCGGCGGAGCTCGGCGCGCGAGGCCCGGCGACCGCGAACGCGAGGCCGCCGACGGTCGCGACGGGCGACACTTCCGCTGAGACGAAGACGACCCGCATCCGACCAGTCTCGCGGAACGGCGAGATGCGTGCCGCTCGCGCGAGCACGCCCGTCCCCGAGCACGTCCGGACGAAATCGACTTGACTGAGCGGATGTCCGTGACCGACGCCGACGTGCACGTCGCCTCCGACGACGAGCTGAGCGACGACATCCGGCTGCTCGGTCGGCTGCTCGGCGACGTCATCCGACGCCAGGCGGGCGACGTCGACGTTCGAACTGGTCGAGACAGGTCCGCCGCATCGGCGGTCGACGCCCGACGGAGTCACACCAGCGACGGTCGACGACCTCGAGGCCCTGCTCGGCGACCGCCCGATCGACCGAGCAGCTCCACGTGATCCGCGCCTTCGACTGGCTCGCGCTGCTCGCCAACACCGCCGAGGACGTGCATCTCGAACGACGTCGCCGCCACCATCGCGTCGTCGGCACCCCGGCGCGTGCCGGCAGCCTCGTCGCGACGCTTCGAGCGCATCGCCGACGCCGGCGTGCCGGCCGAACTGGTCGCCGAGGTCATCGCCGAACTCCGGGTCAGCCCGGTGATCACCGCCCACCCGACCGAGGTCCGGCGCCAGACCGATCCTGCGGGTCGTCGAACGAGGTCGCCGACCTGCTCGACGAACGCGGCCGGCTCGACGTCGGCGACCCGGCGCTCGCCGAGATCGACGACGCGGCTGACGATCTGCATCATCACGCTCTGGCAGACGGCGCTGCTGCGCCTGTCGAAGCTGCGGGTCCGCGACGAGATCAACGAAGCGCTCCGCTACTACGACGCGAGCCTGTTCGAGACGGTGCCGGCGCTGACGAGCGAGCTCGAACGATGGCGACTCGCCAGTCGGTCGCCGCGGGGTCGCCACCGGTCGATGCCACCGGCGCGATCCGCATGGGTTCGTGGATCGGCGGCGATCGTGACGGCAACCCGTTCGTCACCGCCGACGTGCTGCGCTTCGCGATCGGCCGGCAGGCGGCCACGGCGCTCGATCATCACCTGCGTCGCGCTCGAGCGCCTCTCGGTCGAGCTGTCGATGTCGGCCCGGCTTGTCACGCCGACCGACGGCGCTGCTCGCGCTCGCCGGGTCGTCCGGCGACGACTCGCCGTTCCGGGCCGACGAGCCCTACCGCCGCGCGCTGCGCGGCATGCACGCCCGGCTGTACGCGTTCACCGAACGTGTCCTCGGCGACGATCTCGACGCGATCGACTCGGCTCCGCCCCGCGTCGACCCGGGAGCCGTACGAGTCGATCGACGAACTCGTCGACGACCTCGACGTCGTGATGGCGTCGCTGTCGTCGCACGGCGCCGACGAACTCGCCCGGCGCCAAGGTCGAGCCCGTCCGGCGCGCCGTGGTCGATGTTCGGCGCGCACCTCTGCGGACTCGACATGCGTCAGAACTCGCGGGTGCACGAGCAGGTGGTGGCCGAACTCGTCGCCGCGGCCGGCGTGTGCGACGACTACGCCGCCCTCGACGAGGCGGCACGCGTCGCAGCTCCTCGAAGCCGAACTCGCCAGCCCGCGGCTGCTCGCCATCCCGCACGTCGCCTACAGCGACCTGACCACCGGCGAGATCGCCGTGCTGCACGAGGCCGCCGACGCCATCGCCCGCGTCGGGCCGCTCGCCATCCCGCACTACGTCATCTCGATGGCGGGTCAGGTGAGCGACGTGCTCGAGGTCGCCGTCCTGCTCAAGGAGGTCGGCCTCGTGCGCCGGTCGCCGACGGCCGGCGCTGCGAGAGCGACCTCGACATCGTTCCCGCTGTTCGAGACGATCGACGACCTCGGCGACTCCGCCGAGACCCTCACGGCGATGCTGGAGCACGCGACGTACCGCAGCCTCGTCGAGTCGCGCGACCGGGTGCAGGAGGTGATGGTCGGCTACTCCGACTCGAACAAGGACGGCGGCTATCTCACGTCGCAGTGGAACCTGTACGACGCGCAGGCCGCGCTCGTCGAGGCCGCCGCGGCGGGCGGCGTGCGGCTGCGCCTGTTCCACGGCCGGGGCGGCACCGTCGGTCGCGGCGGCGGTCCCGCCTACCAGGCGATCCTCGCCCAGCCGCCGCACTCGGTGCAGCGGGCGATCCGCGTCACCGAGCAGGGCGAGATGGTGGCCGCCAAGTACTCGCACCCGGCGTCGGCGCGCCGCAACCTCGAGACGCTGCTCGCGGCGACGCTCGAGGTGTCGTGCCTCGACGTGCACGAGCGACGCCGTCGACCCGTCCCGAGTTCGTCGCGGCGATGGAGGCGATGTCGCCGGTGGCGTTCGACGACGTATCGCGTCGCTCGTCTACGACGACGACCGCGTTCGTCGACTTCTTCCGCTCGATCACCCCGACCGACGAGATCGCCACCCTCAACGTCGGCAGCCGGCCCGGCGTCGCGCACGGCGTCGCGGGCGATCGAGGACCTGCGGGCGATTCCCTGGGTGTTCGGGTGGACCCAGTGCCGGCTGATGATGCCCGGCTGGTACGGCGCCGGCACCGCCTTCGAGGCGGCGGCCGACGTCCGACGGTCGGAGCCGACCTGCTCTCGCGAGATGTACGCGCGAGTGGCCGTTCTTCCACGCGATCGTCGACAACATGGGCATGGTGCTGGCGAAGACCGACATCGAGATCGGGCGGCGCTACGCCGAGGTGCTCGTCGACGACGCCGACCGTGCGCGACGAGATCTTCGGCGCGATCGTCGCCGAACACGACCGCGCCGCTGCGCTGGCACGACGGATCACGGGCTCGCCCGATCCCGCTCGCCGACAACCCGGTGCTGGCGCGCAGCCTGCGCAACCGGTACCCGTACCTCGACCCGCTGCACGTCATGCAGGTCGACCTGCTGCGCCGGTTCCGCGCCGGCGACCACGACGCGCTCGTCCAGCGTGGGATCCAGCTCACGATCAACGCCATCGCCACCGGCATCCGCAACTCCGGCTGACCGCCGCACGCGGCGCTCGCCCTACCATCGCCGCGTGCCTCGATCCGTCACATCCCGACCAGTCACATCCCGAACCGTCACATCCCGAATTGGGCTTCTACACGCTCGCCGGCGGCGCGCAGAACCCCCGCGACCTCGTCCAGGAGATCCACGACGCGGAGGAGCTCGGCCTCGGTGCGGTGTTCATCAGCGAGCGCTTCAACGTCAAGGAGGCCGTCACGCTGTCGGGGGCGGCCGCCGTCGCGTCGACCAACATGCAGATCATCACCGGGGCCACCAACCACAACACCCGCCATCCGATCGTGACCGCCTCGTACGCGACGACGATGCACCGCCTGACCGGCGGCCGGTTCGTGCTCGGCATCGGCCGCGGGATCGCCCCGATGTTCGACGCGTTCGGCATCCCGCGGATCACGACCGCGCAGATGGAGGACTTCACCGTGTTGATGCGGCGGCTCTGGCACGGCGAGACCGTGGTCGGGCTACTCCGGGTCGCTCGGCTCGTATCCGGTGCTGCGGCTCGATCCGAAGTTCGACGAGGACATCCCGCTCGGGCTCGTCGCGTTCGGTCCGAACTCGCTCGAACTCGGCGGGCGGGCGTTCGATCACGTGATCCTCCACACGTTCTTCACCGACGAGACGCTGCAGCGCTGCGTCCGCACCGTGAAGGACGCCGCCGAGCGGGCCGGCCGCGATCCCGACGACGTCACCGTCTGGTCGTGTTTCGCCACGATCGGCGACCACATCCCCGAGGACCTCCGGCTGAAGAAGACGGTCGGACGGCTCGCCACCTACCTGCAGGGCTACGGCGACCTGATGGTCGAGACGAACCGTTGGGATCCGGCCGTGCTCGCCCGATTCCGCGCCGACGAGATGGTGGCGAAGTTCCCCGGCGCCATCGACGCGATCGCCACGACCGAGCAGCTCGAACACATCGCCACCCTGATCCCCGACGAGTGGCTGGCGCCGAGCGCAACGGGCACCGCCGACGCAGTGTGCGGCCGCCGTGCATGGCCAACTCGCTCTCGGGGCCGACGCCGTGATCATGCACGGTGCCAGCCCCGCCGAGCTCGCCCCCATCGTCGCCGCCTACTGAGCGCCGTTCGTGCGCGACCGGACGCCCGCGTGGTGGAATGGCGCATGGCCGAATTCCTCACCGACATCGAAACGCTGCGCGCCAGGGCCCGTCGAGAACATCGAGCAGGGCCCGATCACCGACGCGTACGGCGCCGACCGCGACCGGGTGATCGAGGTGCTCAACGAGGCGCTCGCCACCGAGCTGGTGTGCGTGCTGCGCTACAAGCGGCACTTCTACACGGCGAGCGGGTTGAACGCCGCTCCGGTGGCCGCCGAGTTCCTGCAACACGCCAACGAGGAGCAGGTGCACGCCGACCAGATCGCGCTGCGCATCACCCAGCTGCAGGGTGCGCCGAACTTCGATCCCGACGGCCTGGCCAGCAGGTCGCACTCGGAGTACGACGCGAGCACCAACCTGCTCGCAGATGGTGAAGGAAGACCTGATCGCCGAGCGCGTCGCGATCGAGAGCTACAACGAGATCATCCGGTGGCTCGGCGACAAGGATTCGACGACCCGGCGGATGCTCGAGGACATCCTGGCGGTCGAGGAGGAGCACGCCGACGACCTGCTGAACATCCTCGCCGACATCGACGGCTGAGGCCCGCTTCGCGGTTCGGGCGGCTCACGCGACAGGTCAGCTCGTCGCGTCGCCAGTAACCCGTCATGAACACGTTCGCCGCCGGCATGCCGACGTCGTCACGGAGGTAGCGACGAACGGCGGTGATCTGACGCGATTCGGCCGCCCCGAACGCCACGAGCCCGGCGGGATCGAGGTCGAGCTGTCTGACCGCGCCCAGGAGCGCATCGCCGGTTCCCGCTTCGGCGTCGCCGCGGAACAGCCACTGCACCGTCGCGTCGGGGAACTCGGACAGGTCGATCGTGTGGTGCTCGTCGGTGGTCTCGAGCACGACCGTCGACGGCCGACCGGTGGGTGTCTCGTCGAACAGTGCGACGACCGCGGCGAAGCCGGTCTCGTCGGCGATCAGCAGTTGCTGCCGCGCCTCGACGGGCGGGCTGAACGAGTGCCTCGGCCCCCAGATCACCACCCGATCCCCGACACGACACCGCTCGAACCAGCCGCCGGCTCCGGCGTCGTGGCCGTGCACGACGACCCAGATCGTCATGCGCCGGCGTTCGGCGTCCCAGCGTCGAACCGTGTAGTAGGCACCCATCGGGCGCTCGTCGTCCGTCTGCGCCATGTAGTCGGCCATCGTGTAGCCGTCCGGGATCGGGTCGGCGCCGGCCCGCGGCATCATCATGTAGAAGAACTGGTCGCCGCCGCGGGTGGCGAACTCGTCGAGGCCACCGTCCAACTCGACCTCGATCAGTCCGTCGTTGAGCGACGAGACCGCGGCGACGCTCGTGTAGAAGGTGGGGATCAGCGCCTGTTCCTGCCGCTCCTGCTCGATGCTCGTGATGGGCATCGCGGTCGCCGGCGGCCGAACGGGCGGTTCCGATCGCTTCTTGCAGCTTGGCCCGCACCTCGGCGGCCGTCCCGACCACCTCGCCGAACCTCCACCGCACGGACTCGCGCTGATCCCCGATCCGCACGTCGAAGTCGACGCCCTCCCGGTCGATGCCCGTCAACTCGGCATCGTCGGCCTCGACGCATCCTGCCGCGTAACGAGCGACCAGCAGGACCGAGTCGGCATGGTTCGCGTTGAGATGCTCGATCGTCACGTCGAGATCGGCGCGAACGTCACGATCCAGATCGACAGTGGCCAGATCGGCAGTGCGTCGAGTGCGGCTGCTGGGCGGTCATCGCCCCGTAAGGTACGCCGATCAACACTCTCAAGCAACCAGAACCTCGTGCATCGGTGCCTGGCACCGATGCACGAGGTCCGGTCAGCGGTCGATGACGTACTGCACCGCAGCGCGAGTGGCGACGTGGCCGGTGACGAGATCCGCGATGAGAGCCCGATGGTCGGGGTGATCCCGGTACACGAGATAGTCGTCGACCGAGGCGAAGTCGGCGACGACGACGAAGTCGAAGTTCCCCTCGTTGACGCCGGCGTCGACCCCGAATCGATAGTCCGCGATCTCGGGGATCAACCCCGGCAGCGTCGAGAGACCGGCCGTGAACGCGGCCACGTGTTCGTCGTCGACCGTGTCCTCCCAGCGGAACATGACGACGTGCCGGAATCCGCTCACGCACGCTTCCCGACCTGACCGCGTGACTTCACTCGCCGAGCGCCATGTCGCACGGTACCGCGCCACGAGACGTCAGGTGACCACGTTGGGACACGGCTCGCCGGCCAGCACGGCCGCGACGTTCGACAGCGTCGTGTCGGCGATCGCGGCCAGCGCCTCGTGGGTGAGGAACGCCTGGTGCGCGGTGATCAACACGTTCGGATACGTCAGCAGTCGCGCGAACACGTCGTCGTCGAGGATCTCGTCGCTGCGATCCTCGAAGAAGAGGCTGCCCTCCTCCTCGTACACGTCGAGTGCGACCGAACCGATCTGCCCGGTCTTGAGTGCGGCCAGCACCGCGTCGGTGTCGACGAGCGCGCCACGGCCGGTGTTCACGAGCATGGCGCCGGGCTTCATCAGTGCGATGGTCCGCTCGTCGATGAGGTGGTGCGTCTCCGGCACCAGCGGGCAGTTCAGCGTGACGATGTCGGCGACGGCGAGCGCCTCGTCGAGATCGACGTAGCGGACCCCCAGGTCCATCAGGAAGTCGTCGCTGTGCGGGTCGACGGCGACCACCTCACAGCGCAGGTGCCACAGCAGGCGGGCGACGATGGCCCCGATGTTGCCGGTCCCGACCACGGCCGCGGTCTTGCCGGCCATGTCGAAACCGACGAGACCGTCGAGTGAGAAGTTGCGCTCGCGAACCCGGTTGTGGGCCCGGTGGATCTTGCGGTTGAGGCTCAGCATCAGCGCAAGCGTGTGCTCGGCCACCGCGTTCGGCGAATACGCGGGGACCCGCACGACGGTGATCCCGAGACGTGCCGCGGCACCGACGTCGACGTTGTTGTAGCCGGCGCAGCGCATCGCGACGCACGCGCACCCCATGTTCGGCGAGCGACTTCCAGCACGGCAGACGACAGGTCGTCGTTGACGAAGGCGCAGACGACGCCGGCACCGGCCGCGTAGGCAGCGGTCGATGCATCGAGTCGCGACTCGTGGTAGTCGATACTCACCCGGCCGGCCACGTTGGCGGCGTCGAACGAGCGATGGTCGTAGGCCTTCGCTGAGAACATCGCCATCCTGGTCACGACCGGGCCCCTCCCTGCTCCCTTGCCGGCTCCCCTGCCGGCGCCCAGCCGGCCAACACCTCCACGACCTCGTCGACGCTCCACACGATCCGGCCGGCACGCTCGATCGCTCCGGCCACGAAGTAGTTCAGCGCACCGTCGGTGACGCCGGCGTCGCGTCGACGCCACACCCGCCAGTCCATCGACAGTCCGACGATGCCCCGATGTCGCACCGGATCGGTGCGAACGAGTTCGGAGAAGATGCCGATCTCACACGCCGTGCCGTCGTCGACCATCGGACCATCGAGCCAGGCGACCATCGCCTCCGCGCCGTGCACGCCGGCCGAGTCGACCGCGAACACCGTCGCCGAGTCCATCGTCTCGAACTCCTGGCGATGCGGCACGAAGCAGTCATGGCCCGCGGCCTCGAGGCGGTCGGCGAGTTCGTCGACGAACGCCCGCTCGCCGGGGTTGAACAGCGGGCCGGCGATGTACAGCTTCATACCGCAATCGTGACAGACCACGGCATCGACCCGCTCCGATCCACCGAGCGAGTCGACGACGGGAGCACCCCGCCACGCGGCGAGAGCGATCGCTACGGCGAGGCGGTCAGGTGGGCAGGAGACCGCGGAGGTAGGCGGCCTGGCCGGCGTGCTGCAGACAGTCGTCGGCGATGCTCACGAGGCGCACCCCGAGCGTGACCGGCGGGTCCCATCGACGATCGACGATGCGGTCGAGGGCGCCGTCGTCGATGGCACCGAGCACCGAGCGCGTGCGCTCGTCGACCACCGCCAGGTAGCCGATCATCGCCTCCGGACTGTTCGGGCGAACGGCGAGCACGTCGGCTGGGGTGTGCCCGTAGCCGGTGTTCGTCGGATCGGGCTCCAGGCCGAAGCTCGCCGCCCAGTCACCACTCGCCCACAGTTGCGGGGCGTCGATGATCTCCGCGATGTGATGGTCCGCGACCCTCGTGAGGTGCCACACGAGCCATCCGATCGTGTTCGTCCCCGGAGCCGGCTGCCAGCGGAGTTGGTCGGCGTCGAGGCCCTCGACGGCGTCATGGACGAGCGGCGGCACCCGGCCGTACAGCTCGAGGAGGAGTTCGGCAGTGTTCATCGGAGACAGTTCATCACGCCAGGTGGCCGCCGGTCTGCGCGCTGGGCGACTGCGGCATGGACCGTCGGGATGTCGGCCTCGGCGAGCGGCTGCATCCACTGCTTGCGGGCCAGTGCCGCCTCGACGTACGGTTCGAGCTCGGCGCGCTTGCGCGCCTGGCGCTCGGGTTCGAGGGCGGCGAACTCGGGGAGCACGTCGGCGGCGAACAGTTCGAGCGAGGCGCAGATGTCGTCGTGCCGGTTGCGGCCGGCCTGCTGGATGAAGATGACCTGGTCGACGCCGACCTCGCTCATCTGCCGGAGATGGCGTTCGCGCATCGGCAGGCGATCCGATGCAGCTCGGCGTAGCCGTCGCCGAGTGCGTCGGCCTCGGCGATCGTGCGGTCGACGCTGTCCGGCGCGCGTCGGGCCTGGAACTCGCCCCAGAGGTCGGTCCGTCCCGGTCGTCTGATCGTGGGCGACGAGCGCGTTCAACGCGTACCCGAAGAACTGGAACCCTTCCATGCCCCGGCGGATGGCCTCGGCCCGGTCCTCGTGCAAGGAGAAACCCGTGACGAGCGCGATGTTGGCGTTGACCGTGTGGCCGAGCGGCACGCACTCCTCGCTCTTGATGATGCCGTAGTAGATGTCGACCCAGGCGCGTGCCTCCTCGGGGTCGATGAAGCTGAAGGCCAGCGCACCGAGACCGTGCCGGGCGGCGACCTTGATCGTCTCGCGGTTGGTGCAGGCGATCCACATCGGCGGATGCGGCTTCTGGCGGGGCTTGGGGATCACGTTGCGGCACGGCAGCGAGAACTTCTCCGACTCGTAGCCGGGATAGGGCTCGAGCACCATCATGTTGGCGATCTGCTCGGCCGCCTCGAGCGACATCGCCCGCTTCTGCTTTGGCCGGGATGTCGAAGCCGTGCAACTCCATCCGGGTGGCGCCTTCGCCGATGCCGAAGTCGACGCGACCGTCCGAGATGAGGTCGAGCGTCGCCAGGCCCTCCGCCGTGCGGGCGGGATGGTTGTAGTTCGGGATGACCTGGCGGATGCCGTGGCCGAGCCGGATCCGCGACGTGCGGGCGGCCGCGGCGGCGAGGAACACCTCCGGCGCCGACGAGTGCGAGTACTCGTCGAGGAAGTGGTGCTCGACCTCCCAGGCATAGTCGAAGCCGAGCCGGTCGGCGAGCTCCACCTGATCGAGCGCGTCGCGCAGCAACCGGAACTCGTCGTCGTCGCTCCACGGCTTGGGGAGTTGGTGCTCGTAGAACACGCCGAACTGCATCGGGTCAGCTCAGCAGACCGTCGTCGGCGATCCCGTAGCGGAGCCAGCTCAGGCGAACGTGACGCCCTGCGCGAGCGGCAGGTCGTTGCCGTAGTTGACCGTCGACGTCGAGCGGCGCATGTAGGCCTTCCACGCATCCGAACCACTCTCGCGGCCACCGCCCGTCTCCTTCTCGCCACCGAACGCACCGCCGATCTCGGCGCCGGACGTACCGATGTTGACGTTGACGATGCCGCAGTCGCTCCCCGCCGGGCCGCAGAACCGCTCCGCCTCACGCACATCCGTGGTGAAGATCGACGACGAGAGTCCCGCCGGCACGTCGTTGTTCAGGTGGATCGCCTCGTCGAGGTCGTCGTATGCGAGCACGTAGAGGAGCGGCCCGAACGTCTCGGTGCGCACGATGTCGGTCTGGTCGGGCATGGAAACGATCGACGGCCGCAGGTAGTACGCGTCCGGCGCCTCGTCGGCGAGCAACCGCTCTCCGCCGACGAGCACGGTGCCGCCATCGTTCACGGCCGTCGCCGTTGCTGCCGCGAGCCGTCCGGCGGCCGCTGCGTCGATGACCGGCCCGACGAGCGTGCCGTCGGCGAGCGGGTCGCCGACCGGCAGGCCGAGGTAGGTGCGGGTGAGCCGATCGACCACCTCGTCACGGCGGCTGCGGTGCACGATGAGCCGCCGCAGCG
Source organism: Ilumatobacteraceae bacterium (assembly GCA_963801795.1). GTDB lineage: Bacteria > Actinomycetota > Acidimicrobiia > Acidimicrobiales > Ilumatobacteraceae > Sva-07. The sequence continues at coordinate 316,305 of CAWDFZ010000005.1, read as the reverse complement.
TGGTGCAGCGTTGTCCCGCCGTCCCGGCCGCGGAGAACGTCACGCCACGCACCACGAGTTCGATGTCGGCGGACGGGGCGACGACGACGGCATTGTTGCCCCCGAGTTCGAGCAGGGTGCGTCCGAACCGGCCCGTGACGACCGGCCCCACCGCCCGACCCATCGCCGTGGATCCGGTCGCACTGACCAGCGCGAGTCCGGGATCGGCCGCGACCGCCATCGCCGTATCGGCTCCGCCGGCCACGAGCTCGAACAGGCCGTCCGGCGCCCCGCATCGTTGGGCGGCGCGGCGGGCGAGACCGATCGTGGCGACCGACGAGAGGATTGTCCTCTCCGACGGCTTCCACACGACCGGGTCGCCGCACACGATCGCCAGTGCGGCGTTCCACGACCACACGGCGACCGGAAAGTTGAACGCGCTGATCACGCCGATCGGTCCGAGGGGGTGCCAGGTCTCGGTCAGCCGGTGTTCCGGGCGTTCGGACGCGATCGTCAGGCCGTGGAGCTGACGCGACAGGCCGACGGCGAGATCGCAGATGTCGATCATCTCCTGCACCTCGCCGAGCCCCTCCGACAGGATCTTTCCCGTCTCGATCGACACGAGCACAGCCAGGTCGTGCTTGTGCGTCCGGAGCTCCTCGCCGAGTTCGCGCACGACGGCGCCACGTTGCGGGCCAGGGACGGTACGCCAGACGGTCGCCGCGGCGACTGCGCGTGCGACGGCCCCGTCGAGATCGTGGTCGGCCACCACGTGACCGAGCGGCGTACCCGTGATGGGCGATCGCGCCGGCGTGTCGGCGTCGGGGCCGTCGATCTCCACGCCGAGCCGTCGTGCCGTCGTCCGCGCGATGTCGATGAGTTCCGAGTGGGTGGGAAGGGCCATCGCCCCATCATCGCCGACTCGTGACCTTCGGCCCTGCCGTCGATCCGAGGAACGGTCTTCAATTGAAGACATGAGCGGGTCAGTTGTCGAGGAGCTTGCGGTCGAGGAGTGCTGGGAGCTCCTCGACCGCAACACCGTCGGTCGTCTCGCGGTCGACATCGCCGGCTGGCCGGACATCTTTCCCATCAACTACATCGTCGACGGCGACACGATCGTGTTCCGCTCGGGCGCCGGGACGAAATTGGCCGGCGCCCTTCTCAACCGGCACGTGGCCTTCGAGATCGACGGATACCTACCGGACGAAGGGGCGGCGTGGAGTGTCGTGGTCAAGGGGAACGCCAGCGAGATCGAGTCGATGTTCGACCGCTACCGCGCCGATGACCTCCCCCTGTATCCCTGGGTCGCTTCGGACAAGCCGGACTTCGTCCGCATCGACCCGACCCTCGTGACCGGGCGCCGATTCCAGGTGCAGCGTCGACGTCTCCCCGGAGGCCTGGAACCATCGACTTCCTCCTCGGTCCTGATCAGTCGTCGGGAGACGTCGGGGGGCCGAGTCGAGCGTTGGTGGCGAGCGACGCGTTGGAGAAGCGCTCGTCGTCGGTGACCTCGCGTCCGAACCACCCGGGCGGCTGGAAGGCGTCGAGCGACTGCTCGCTGTCGAACTCGACCTCGGCGACGACCAGCCCGTCGAGTTCCTCGTGGAAGACGTCGAGTTCGATCAGATGCTCGCCGTAGTCGAGGCGGTACCGGGTCTTTCGGACCCGTCGACCCCCCGTCTGCTGCCACGCCGCTTCGAACTCGTCGCGCGTGAGCGGCCATTCGAGTTCGGTGCGCACGCCGCCACGGCCCGCCTTGACCGTCAACGTGCATCCCTCCTTCTCGGCCTCGCGGACGCGGACCGAGACGCTGCCGTCGATCGCCAGGTAGCCCTGCCGCAACGCGGCGCCGTCGTCGGGCAGCGACGGAATGTCGGCCACGAGAAACTTCCGCTCCCGCTCCACGGACTTCGTCGGGTCGTGCGCCCTGGCAGCGAGCGCCGCCCGCTCGTCCTCCGCCGCAAGCTCCGCGATTCCGCCGGTGGCGAGCTCGGGGCCCCGCTCCACCGCGGCGATCCAGTAGGCCCGCATCCTCGACCGGAATGCTCGTGGACGTTCCGCGTAGATGGTCGCACCGAGCCGGAACGCCCTCCGGCGAAGGTCGGCTTGCTGGGTCCGGGCGAGCTGCAGTGCGTGGTGCGCCTGGGCACTGCCGCCGAAACGGTCGGGTTCCGCGGTCAGGCGCTCGATGAGCACGGCGAGGTCATGGTCGTCGCCGAGCGCCTCGGCGAGGTCGTCGAGGGTCGATGCGGAACGCGCGAGCACGCTCGGCGCGGCCAGTTCGATCAAGCGGGTCTGGTACCAGAGATGTTTGACGGACTTGCGCCACTCGTGCATGCGATCGTCCGTCGGCTTGGCTTGCGCTCTCGTGAGCGCCCGGCGCCCACGACGATAGGTCTGCGCCAGGCCGGCACCGAGCGCGCTGAACCCGTCAGGGACATCCCACTGTTTGACGCTGCGACGGCTCGCCACGAGCAATTCGCGGGCCCGGCTGATGCGGGCGTCGGTGTGGTCCAGACCTCTCGTGGCCTCCGCGGCGACGGCGGCCTGTCCCTCCCGCACGGCGTCGAGCTCCGCGTCCAGGTCGTTGCGGGCGCGGAGCGCGTCGAACGTGGCGAGCATTGCGTGCGCATCGCGGATCGGGGCGAGCACGTCGGCTGCATCCCTCACCGTCTGGTTGAAGGTGAGAAATTCCGTCACCGAGGGCCGGTCGGATGAGACGCGCGATCGCGCGGACCTCCTTGCAGCGCTTCCGGACGCTGTGCACGGCGCGCTCGACGTCGGCGTCGTCGAGTTCGCCGAGGATGGCGATCGCCTCGTCGAGGCATTCTCGGGTGATGCGCCGGACTTCGCGCTTCGTCGATGCCGCCGGGTCGATGACGAAACTCATGTGCCGTACGCTCCGGCGCGCCCGAACGCTCTCTGTCCGAGGCAGGTCGGAACGCTCACGTCCAACGTCGGAATCGGTCAGTTCTCGTGCTCGTGGGTGGTCACCGGCCGGCCACCGGGCCCCTTGCTCACGTCGACCGTGACCGAGGGTGCATCTCCATTCAGCCGAAACGTGGCCGTTCCGGTGCCGACGGGCACCTCGAAGATGACGATGCCGCTGAGGCGGCTCCCAGGCGCGAGCGACTCGTCCGCGAGGAGCGCTCCGTACGGAGAGAAGGTCTCGCCGTCGGCTTCGAGCGTGATCTGGTCCGCGGGGAAGTCCATTTCCTGGTCGCCGGCCTGGAGATCGAGCTCCACGCCCACCCGCTTCATCCCTTCGGGGACGGCGTCGGACATCATCTGCGACATCTGCCCCATCGGCATGCCCGACTGGGCGAACTGGTCGGCGTTGCCTTCGGTCGCCACCCATCATCGCGGCCATCGGATCGTCGATCGTCCACGCGTCGACGGTGGTGTACGTGCCGCCGTCGTGGTCGATCGGGGTACCGATCGTCGAGACGGTGTCGCTGCCGGCGGTGAGCCCCCAGAAACCGAGCGCGACGATGATCATCAGGCCAAACCCCACGAAAACCCACGCTCTGTGGTTCATTTTCGCGCTCTCCGAGCGACTGACAAAAATGTTTTCAAGAATCACTCATGCTCCCGCCTGTACGAGCCGATGGAAGCTTATCTGGCAGACATTGCCTCAGCGGGCGGTGGCGGAAATTGATAGGTAGGCGGATCTTCGGTGGCGGACAACTCGGGTATTCAACGGCTGATCGCGCGTGCCCTGTCGATAGCGATTCCGATCGCGATCGTGCAGATCCTCGTGAACAATGGATGGTCGGGGGCGCAGAGCCTCGCTGACATCATCCGCACGTCGTTGCTGCTGGCCAATGCCGTCGCACTGGTCCTGGTGATCGTCGAGGCCGGCTGGCCGTCGGTTCGCGAGACGTTCGGATTCCAGGGCGTGACCGAGCGCCTCGCATCAATCGTGACGGTGACGCTCGGCGTGTCGGCATCGATGATGGTGCTCTCCTACCTTCAAGGTCTACTCGAGGGTACGGGAGCCGGCCACGAAGGAATGGTGTCCGGTGCGCATGCCGGGATGAGCCCGCTCGAACACGCCGTCCGCGAAGCCGCCGCGATCTCGCCGCTCACGTTGATCGTCGTCGCCTGCGGTCCGCTCGTCGTCCGGTGGATGCAACGGGTTCGCAACGACGGTCTTCGTGCCAATCCCGTCGCCCTCGTCCATTGGGGCATCGTCGCCGGACTACTGGCGGGCGTGACCGTGGCCGTTTCGGGCGGATCGGCGGCGGACGCCGCACCGGTGCCCGCGCTGGCGGGATGCTCGGCATCAACCGCGATACGGGCGTACGACGTCGCGGCCGTCAACGCGTTCATCCCCTACTCGCGATGGATCAACGATTCCGGCGTCGCCCAGTCGGGACCCGACGGCTTCCCGCATCTCGGTGACGGAGACCCCAACGGACTGCTCTATGTGTTGCAGCAGGACCAGGAGGCCATGCAGAACTGGTACGCCCCGATCGTCGGCGACCGGACGAACGGCTACGAGGGTGACCCGGCCAACGGTCGGCGCGTCCGTCCCCGCCCACTCGTGCTGCGAGCCAACGCCGGCGAGTGCATCCAGGTGACGTTGACCAACGAGCTCGAGCCCGCCCAGATGGGGCCCTTCCTGCCGAAGGTCGACCCGCGCGTGTCGATGCACGCGTACGGGGTGTCGTACGACCCGAACAACGGAGACGGCAGCGCCGTGGGGTACAACGAGGACAGCACGGTCGGCGTCGGTGAGCAGATCACCTACTTCTGGCGGGCACCGGCGAGCGAGGGCCTGTACCTGTTCCGCGACATGGGCATGCCCGTCGGCGCCGATCACGACGGCGGCAGCTCCGAGCACGGTCTCTACGGCGGTCTGGCTGTCGAGCCCGCCGGTGCACGTTGGTTCGACCCCACCACGGGCGTCGAATTGTCCTCGAGCACGCCGGACCAGCAGTACGCGTCGGTCGCCGGTCAGAGTGGCGACCTCTACATCGATTCCGCCATTGCGCTCGCCGATGGAAAGAGGTTCCGCGAAACGGTGCAGATCAGCCAGGACGTGAGCCCGGTGGTCATGCTCCCGGAAGGTGTCGAGGATGTGCACCCCGCGGGACCTGAGGTCGAAGAACCCCATGTCGAAGAACCCGAGGCCGGCGCACCTGCTGTGGCCGTGGAGCCGCCCGAGCGGTTCGCGTTCAACTTCGGTTCCGAGGCGGTGTACAAGCGTGTGGACTACAAGGACAAGTGGTGCGCCGACTGCGTGGGCGAGGAGACCGGGCTGTCGTCGTGGGTGTACGGCGATCCGTCGACCGTCAAGCTCGCCGCTGGTTCCGGACCCTGGGAGCCGGTCCAGCCCGATTACGCCGGAGCCGACCCACTCGCCGCGCCGGGTGGCATCCCGGCACCCAACGTGGAGGACTGCGACCTACTCCTGACGAACGCGCCCGACGAGACGCGAGCCGTCTCGTGCTACACGGCGAACACGACTCGCGCCTACCAGGGCGACCCGTTGAAGATCCGCTTCGGCCATTCCGGCGTCCACGAGACCCACGTCTTCCATCTGCACGCCCATTCCTGGTCGGCCGAACCGGACGACAACGGCCCCGCGGGATCGAACCCCCCGCAGCCGACAGCGGCGAAACTGCCGCGGGCGACCACCATCGACTCGCAGACCTACAGCCCGTGGACTGCGTTCACCGCCGACCTCAACTACGGGGCCGGGTCACGCGTCGGCACCGTCGGCGACGCGATCTTCCACTGCCACCTCTACCCGCACTTCGCAGCCGGCTTCTGGGCCCTCCTGCGCGTGCACGACGCACACGAGGACGGCACCGGGGCCACCCCCGACGGTCAGCTGGTCAACCCGCTACTCGCGTTGAGCGAAACCGGCGCCGAATCGGTTGCGGTGCATGCTTCGGTACCGCCGGCGAAGAACCTCCCCTCGATCGACATGCCCGGCTACCCGCGATTCATCCCGGGCGAGTTCGGGCTCGCGCGCCCCAGCCCATCAACGGCGCATGGCAGCGTGAATACAACCCGACCACGCAGCAGCCCGTCCTCGACCAGAACGGGGTGCCTGTCGACGCACCCGCGATGCGCATCGTCGGCGACAAGGCACTCGACCCCGCGTTGCTCGAGGCGACGCAGGCCATCAGCACCACCGCGACCGATGGCTCGTTCACGCTCGCGTTCGGTGGGAAGACGACCGAGCCGATCACGCTCCCCGCGAAGGCTGCCGACATCAAGACGGCGCTCGAAGCGCTCGAGAACATCGACGGGGTGATCGTCACCGGTGCAGGCACCAGCGCCCAACCGTGGAAGGTCCAACTCGTGCTGTGGCGCTCGACGCCAGATCTCTCGATCACGGCCAACTACACCCCGGCCACCCCGACCGCAACGGTCGCCGCGACGCCGGCGGCCCCCGCCACACCGTCGATCCAGACCATCGCGATCGATCCCGCCATCGCCGAGTTCACGCTCACGGTGGGTGGCGCAACAACCACTCCGATCCCGTTCCCGGCGACAGCCTCGGCCGTCGAGACGGCGTTGAAGGACCTCACTACCGTCACCGATGCCACCGTCAGTGGAACCGGCACCACGCTCGACCCATACCGCGTCGAGGTCGTGTCCGTCGACCCCGCGAGCTCGACGATCACCGCGACGAACATCACACCGGCCACCGGTGAGCAGATCACGATCACCTCGCTGCCCGCCACGCCGAGTACTCCCGTCGTGCCGCCGGTCGCACGCCGACCTCACCGGCACGGCCGCGAGCACGGTCGTCGTGGTGCCGCAGGTCGGATTCACACCCGCCGATCCCGAAGTCGCACGCATGGCGTTCCAGCTCGCGCAGGAACAGCACACCACTCGCAAGTTCCACGATCCGACCTATGTCGCCGGTGAGCCCGTGAAGGCGGGTAAGGAACCGCTCCCGGGCGCGCCCGTCGTCGATCCCTGCCCGGCCGGACGCGCGCATCGTCACGTACCGCGCGTCGGTGATCCAGGTCCCGATCGTCTACAACGAGTCCGAGTGGATCGACCTCCAGGGTCGGATCATGGTCGCCGACGAGGACGTCGCCGCCATTGTCGCTGGCGACAAGGAACCCGAGCCGTTCTTCTTCCGGGTCAACCAGGGCGACTGCATCAACTTCGAGATCACCAACCGCACGCCGAACCAGATCGGCAACGACGCCTACCAGCAACTGGTCCAGACCAACATGGTCGGCGGCCACATCCACCTCGTGAACTTCGACGTGCTTTCCTCCGACGGCTCGTCGAACGGCTGGAACTACCAGCAGGCGGCGTTCACCGAGGACCAGGCGAAGTTCAACGACAACGTGCTCGCCGGCACGCAGCCCTGTTCGCTCGAAGCTGGCTGCACCGTGCCGCTCCCCAACGCGGCCACGTACGACCCGACCGATCCGGCTGTGCAGGAGTCGTGGCTCAGCGAGGGCCAGACGTTGAAGGAGCGCTGGTTCGCCGCCTACGAACTGCGCACCGTGTTCATGCACGACCACCACTTCGCGGCAGTGATGCAGAACCGCGGGATGTTCAACGCCATGCTCGTCGAGCCGACCGGCTTCGACTCGCGCGACCCCGAGACGGGCGAGTACCTCCAGCCGATCAACAACCCCGCGCACGGCACGGTCTGCACCGACGCCTGTGTCGGTACCGCGATCGGCGCGGCCGTCGACATGGTCGGCCCCAACAAGGACGACGACTTCCGCGAGTACGGGGTGGCGGTGCACGACTTCACGCCGCTGATCATTCCTCCCAACGGCAAGGCGTCTTCCCTCACCCTCGCCGACATCAAGAACCCGGCGAACGCCATCGCTCCGCCTTTGACACCGTTGCACGCGCCCGAGGGCGACCAAGGCGGAATGGGCGTCAACTACAAGAACGCGCCCATGCAGATCCGCCAGTTCCCCGCCGGCGCGGAGAAGGTCCTCGGCAATCAGGTCGACCCGGCCTACAACTTCAGTTCGAGGGTGTGGGGCGATCCGCAGACGCCGATCCTCAAGGCGTACCGGGGCGACAACGTGCGGTTCCGCCTCATCCAGGGCTCGCACGAGGAACAGCACAACTTCACGATCCACGGCACCAGGTGGCAGAAGGACTCGAACGACCCGGCGTCCCCGTACATCAACGCCCGGGCGATCGGTACGTCCGAGGCGTTCAACATCGACGACGTCGCGGTCGGCTGCGGTATGGGCAAGACCGGAACCTGCTTCTCCCCCGAACCGGGCCAGCCCCGCGTCGCCGACTTCCTGTACGGCGGTGCCGGGCTGGAAGACCTGTGGAACGGCGCGTGGGGCATGATGCGCGTGTTCGATCAGACCGCCGACAGCGGCGTGGGCTCGGCGGACGTGCTTCCCGTGCTCCCCGACAACAGCGTTGCGATGCCGCCCGCAGGCACGGCCCTGCCGAAGGGCGGCGTCGACGAGCTCGACATCCCAGAGGGCGGCACCACGTCCGACGGCACCCTGCCCAAAGCCAGGTGAACCTCAACTCGTGCCCCACCGGATGGGCGCTGGAGACCTTCGAAGTGTCGGCCATCGACGTTCCGATCGAGTACAACCGCTACGGCGACAACGACCCGTACGGCCTCGCCTACGTGCTCTCGTCCGACGTCGCCGCGATCCGTGCCGGCACCAAACCGCTCGAGCCGCTGGTGCTGCGCGCCAACGAGGGCGACTGCATCGAGGTCAAGCTGCGCAACGAGGTGAACTGGGAGAAGTTCGCCGAGCACGGCAACCTCGGCTCGCTCGACGGTGACGCTTCGCTCCAGTCGGAGCCGCTGCGTCCCGAGGCCCTCGAGCCGGGTGAGGCGGAAGTGACCCGTGACGGCCCACCGTGGTTCGCCGGCAATCGCGTCTCGATGCACCCGTCCCTGGTGCGCGCCGACGTGCGGACGAGCGACGGCACCACCGTCGGGTACAACTACGACCAGACCGCAGGGCCAGGAGAGACGGTGACGTATCTCTGGTACGCGGACGAGATCACCTACCCGGACTCGAAGAACCCGGCCACCCTGACCGACGGCGAACTCGGCGGCGTGCCGCTGACGGAGTTCGGTGACGCGCGTGGGCACCGCCACCACGGTCTGCTCGCCGCGCTCGTCGTCGGCCCGCGGAACGCGACGTTCCACGATCAGATCACCGGCGCAGAGGTGCGCACCGGTGCATCGGTCGACGTCCACGTGCCCGGCGTCGCCGTCGACTACCGCGACTCGGTGATCATCCACCACAACGGTCTGAACCTCCGTGACGCCGACGGCAACATCATCGTCGACCCGATCCTGGGCGACGAGCCCGACGCCGGCGAACGCGGCATCAACTACAAGAACGCGCCGCTGCACCGTCGGCTCGGGCTCGATGCCTCCGATCCAACACGTCGGCGCCGACCCCCTCGGCGCACCGTTCAACGTTCCCGGCTGGGGCGAGCAGCTCGCCAACGTGTTCAGCAGCAGCTACGAGATCGACGGCGCACCGATCGGCGATCCAGACACCCCGATCCTGCGCGCCTACCAGGGTGACCCGATGCGGGTCCACGTGCTCCAGTCGGGCGACCGCGCCCGCATGCTCGAAACCGAGATCTCGGGCCACAACTGGCTCGAGCACGCCTTCGACGTCGGCTCCGTTCGCGCCGGCGTGCAGGGATCCATGGCGACCGGGAGCGCGTTCACCTTCTACCTGCAAGGCGCAGGCGGCGACGGACAGCACGTCGGTGACTACAAGTACGGCGTCGTGCACGGCCACAACGGGATGTCGTCCGGCTCGTGGGGAATCCTCCGGGTCTACCCGAAGCCCGCACCGGGGACCGAGCGGAACCTGACACCGCTCGAGACCACCGACAACCCCCACGCGGGTGGCAATCCGATCCAGGTCCTCGACCAGACCGTTCTCGGGCCGGACAAGGTCGCTCCCACCGTCACGTCCGTCGACCCCATCGACCCCGCGCCGGGCGTGAAGGCCGACGCGAAGGTGACGGTGACGTTCTCCGAGAGCATCAAAGCGGCAACGGTGACGGCTCAGTCGCTGCGGCTGTCGAACAGCTCGGGCGACATCGCCACGACGGTGACGATGTCGACCAATCTCCGGTCGGCGACCATTGACGCCCAAGGCACCGCTCGCGCCGGGCACCAGCTACACCGTCAGCGTGGCCACCGACGTCACCGACATCGCTGGCAATGCCTTGGCGACGCCGTTCACGAGCACGTTCACCGTTGCCGCCGTGGCGCCGGGTGCGCCGACCAACGTGGTCGCCGCGCCGAAGGGCGACGCCTCCGCGACCGTGTCGTGGACTGCACCGGTCGACATCGGCGGTACCGCGATCACCGGCTATCACGTCGATGTGTTCGACGAGTCCGGTACGGCGCTCGACGTCCTCGACGAAGTCGCCGGACCGACTGCGACGTCCGTCGTCGTCGACGGCCTCGCCTCCGGGACGTACCGGTTCACCGTGACGGCACTCAACGCGGTCGGCGCGAGCGCACCCTCTGCGCAGACCGAACCGCTCGTCCTCCAGGGCCCCGTGGCTGTGCCCGCTGCGCCGACCGGCGTGACGGCTGTTCCCGTCGACGGGAACGCGGCAGGCAAGGGTGTCGTGAAGGTCTCGTGGACCGCACCGATCGACAACGGCTCGCCGATCAAGGCGTACTACGTCTACGGCGACAATGGGTACGGCTGCGCAGTGAACGCGCCTGTGCTGTCTTGTGACATCGCGGGACTGACCGGCGGATCGATCGCCATCCACGTCATCGCCGCCAATGAAATGGGCGAGGGTCCGGCCTCGGAGATCGTCGATGTCACGCTCCTGACGAAGCCGCCCGCTCCTCGGAAGGCGACAGCGACCGCGGGCAACGCAAGCGCTGTGGTGTCGTGGAAGGCACCGAAGTCCGACGGCGGGTCACCGATCACGTCGTACGACGTCAAGGTCCTCGACGAACTGGGCGCACCGCTGTCCCTGAAAGGTTGTTCGGTTACCGACGGCACGTCGTGCACCGTGACCGGGCTCACGAACGATGCCTCCTACACCTTCAAGATCGTCGCTCACAACGGATCCGGCAAGGGCAAGCCGGCGACCACCGCAGTGGTGACCCCGACCGCAGTGTCGATCCCCGCGACGGTGCCCGCCGCGCCGACGAACGTCACGGCTGTGCCGGCTGAGGGTCGCCCTGCCGGCAACGGCTTGGTGACCGTGTCGTGGACCGCACCGAGCAACAACGGCTCGCCGATCGTGTCGTACATCGTCCGCTACGGCGCCGACGACGCATTCGGATGCATGACATCCGGAACCTCCTGTTTCATCGGTGGCCTGCCCGGTGGCGACGCGATCGCCATCAGAGTCACCGCCACCAACAGCAAGGGCGATGGTCCCGCCTCGGCGGATGTGACCGCCACCCCGCTCACGAAGCCGCTGCCGCCTCAGAACGCGACGGCCATCGCGGGCCTGGCGAGCGCCCTGGTGTCGTGGAACGCACCGGAGTCCGATGGCGGGTCATCGATCACGTCGTACGACGTCCTGGTACTGAACGGCGCGGGCGCAGCGCTGGATCTGCCCGGTTGTACGGTCACCGACGCCAAGTCGTGCATCGTGAAGGGGCTCACCAACGGCGAGTCCTACTCGTTCGCGGTCGTCGCTCACACGACCGAGGGTGACAGCGTGCCGGCGACCACCGAGGTGGTGACCCCTGCAGGCACTACAACCCAGGCGTCGGTTCCCGGCGCGCCGACGAACGTGACGGTTGTGCCCGCCGAAGGTCGCCCTGCCGGCAACGGCATGGTGACCGTGTCGTGGACCGCACCGAACGACAACGGCTCGCCCATCGACTGGTACACCGTGCGCTACGGCACCGGCGAACCGTTCGCATGCATCACGAACGGAACCTCCTGCTCCATCGCCGGCCTGACCGGCGGCGAGCCGATCGCCATCCGAGTCACCGCCAGAAACGGCATCGGCGAAGGTTCCGCCTCCGCTGACGTGACCACCACCCCGCTCACCAAGCCGCAGCCGCCCCAGAACGCGACCGCGATCGCGACAGACAGGGGCGCCTCGGTGTCGTGGACGGCACCGGAATCCGACGGGGGTTCACGGATCACGTCATACGACGTCAAGGTCCTCGACGGTGCGGGCGCACCGCTGTCCCCCGCCGTTTGTTCGGTCGCCGGCGGCACGTCCTGCGACGTGACCGGGCTCTCCAACGGTGTCTCGTACTCATTCGCGGTCGTCGCTCGCACGTCCGTCGGCGACAGCGAAGCTGCGACGACGCCGGCGGTGACCCCGACCAACCCGACCAACCCGACAACCCCGACCACCCCGACGACACCGACGACACCTGCGACCCCGGCAACGGCTCCCGCTGCACCGACGCTCGACACTCCCCTCGCTGGCGACGGATCGATCTGGGTGTCGTGGATCCCGAACGCTGACGGTGGCAGCCCGATCACCGGCTACGTCGTGACTGCCACCGTGGGCGACGACACCTGGACGTGCGTCCCGGAAACATTGACCGATACTTCGTGCATCATCACCGACCTGCCCAATGGTCAGTCGTATTTCGTGGTCGTGCAGGCCACCAACGTCGCCGGCACCAGCTCGGCCAGCGTCGGCCGATTCGTCACCACCCTCGTCAATGTGCCCTCGGCGCCGACCGACGTCCGGGGCGATGCGGGCGATGGCCAGGTCACAGTGACCTGGACAGCCCCGTCGACGGGCGGTTCACCCATCACGGGTTACACCGTCACCGCGTCACCCGGCGGCGCGACGTGCGAGACGACCGGCGCGTTGACCTGCACGGTGGGCAGCCTCATCAACGGCAAGGCCTACACGTTCACGGTCACGGCCACCAACGCCGTCGGCACGAGCTTCGAATCGGATGACTCAGCCCCGGTGACGCCCGACGACACGACCACGTTCGAGGAAGAGGTGGAGGACTCCTCCACCACGTCAGGCGGGTCGGCGAACTCCACGAACTCGCGAGGCGGCTCACTGCCGACGACCGGCGGGAACGCGACCATGCCACTGATCGCCGTCGCCATCGCCCTGCTGGCCATCGGACTGGGGCTGACTCGGGTGCGCCGTCGGGCATGATCGCCGGCGGAGGTCGTCGCCGACGGGTCGGGGACCCGTCGGTCAGTCGTCCACTTCCTGCGAGATGATCTCGCCGGTCTCCGCGTCGATGGAGAACTCCACCTCGCCACCGGAACCGATCTGGCGGACCAAGGCGTCCCAGACGACTCGTCCGCGATCGGTTTGGAGACGGGCTTCGACGATGACCGAATCGGGAACCGCCGACGTGGCGATCTCGATCGCCTGAACCAGGCTCACCGAGGGTGCCGAGGTCACCGCAGTGTTGGCCGGCTTCTGCTCCAGGATCTGGCCCGTCGCGATGCCCACGACGTGCTCGACGGCCGTGCCGTCGGCTTGCAGCACGATGATCTCCCACACCGCGACATCGTGCTCGGTCTTCGCTTCGATCTCGACGGCGTCGCCGGGCGTGTTCGCGATCGGCGAAGTCGATCGCCTGTTCTGCCGTGACAGGCCCCGTCGTCGCGCCACCGTCGGACGCAGGTGCCGTCGTCGCTGCGCCGCTCGAAGTGGACTCGGGAACCGACGACTGGGTGGACTCGACCGCAGCGGTGGTCGGCGCAGTCGTGGCCGTCGACTCCTGGGTATCGCTGACCGACGAGGGCGGAACCGTCGACTCGCTCGTTGCAGGATCCGAGTCGGAGCCGCAGGCAGAACCCACGAGACACAGCGCGGCGGTGATCAGGGCGGCAGATGCACGATGGGCGTTCACGACGCCACGGTAACCGTCGATGTCCGGCGGAGATCGAGACCCGGAAAATTGTGGGCGCAGAGGGACTCGAACCCCCGACATCTTCCTTGTAAAAGAAGCGCTCTAACCAACTGAGCTATGCGCCCGCAGCGGGCGATGCTATCTCGACACCCTCGAGCGAACGACGAGCGCCAGAACGCAGTGAGTCCGTTCACTACCTTGACGCAGATGACGGCAGACCTCGACCGGATCGATGAGCAACTGCGACGGCTTCGATTCACCCGCTTCGACGAAACCGATGCGTGGGAACTCGGGAGCGACCTTCGAGCGCGTGCACTGCAACGCGGCGTGGCCGTCACGATCGAGATCCGCATCGCGGGATCGACCGTGTTCATGTATGCCATGCCCGGCACCTCACCCGCCAACGCGGACTGGGCACGCCGCAAACGAAACGTCGTCGAGTTGCTCCATCAGCCGTCGTATGCCGTCGGTCTCGAGGAGGTCCGAGACGGACGGTCAGTGCTGGCGCAGATGGGTCTCCCCGATCATGAGGTCGCGTCGCACGGTGGCGGTTTCCCGATCATCGTCGACGGTGTGGGCTGCATCGGCGCGGTCACCGTGTCGGGGCTGCCCCAGCGGGACGATCACGAACTCGTGGTCGAAGCGTTGGCTGCTCGTTGTGGCATCGAGTTGGCCGAGGTCCGTCTCGACTGAACCGGTGGGCTGAGGTGCACCATCGTCAAGTCGAGGCGTTCGCCGAGAGGGTGTCGAAACCGTCCGATCGGCGGTGATGCTGCAATCGGTGGTGATGAGGACACTCGAAACCGCGTTGACTCAACCGGCCCGAAAGCGCGACAATCGAACACATGTTCCTCCAAGGCTCGCTGTTCGGTCTGATCGACCGATCCGATGCCGGCGACCGACGGATCGACCGCACGTGGCTCGACGACACCACATGGATCGACCAGTCCCCCGCCTGGCTGGCGGGTGCCGACGACGTGTTCGACGTTTTGTTCCACACCCTCCCGTGGGAACAACGGCGCGGCGTGAAGATGTACGACCGGCTGGTCGACGAGCCGCGACTGGTTCATTGGTGGTCGCTCGCGTCGGACACGCCGGAGCCGCTCGCCGTGCTCGGCACGATCCGTCACGAGCTGAGTGAGCGATACCGCGTCGCGTTCGACTCGATCGGGTTCAACCTCTACCGCGACGGCCGCGACTCGGTGGCCTGGCACGGCGACCGCCACCGAGATCGCGTCGAGAATCCGATCGTCGCGATCCTCAGCGTCGGTGCCGGGCGACCGTTACGCCTCCGCCCGCGAGGCGGCGGGCCGTCGCGGGCGTGGAACCTGGGCTACGGCGACCTGTTCGTGATGGGCGGCGCCTGCCAGCACAGATGGGAGCACTGCGTCCCGAAGGTGCACGATGTCGGCCCGCGCATCTCCATCACGTTTCGCCACGATGCGCGCTGAGGGCTCGCCGAGCGAAACCGAATGGTCAGATCGATCTGACGAGCGTGTCCAACAGCCCGGCGTTCGACGCGGCGATCGGCGTTCGGCGGGCCTCGTGCTCCAGGACGACCAGGTCGCGTCCGAGTGCGTCGACCATCACGCCACCCGCCTCCGTGAGGACCAACATCGCTCCGGCGTAGTCCCACACGCCGTGCGCGTCGCGGCTCGTGTCGACGAACCCGTCGAAGCCTCCACGGGCGACCGCACAGATGTCGAGCGCCGACGCGCCCATCGCCCGGAACTGGCGCCAGCCGAAGTGCTGCTTCGGGAGCCCGCTGACGCCGACGATCGCGTCGCCGATCGAACCCAACGGTGCCCTCACCGACAACGTGCGCCCTGACGACCTCGCTCCCCCGCCGGCGATCGCCTCGAACCGCTCGCCGGTGGCGAGGTTGGTCACCATCGAGGCGATCGGGACACCGTCGACGACCCAGCACAACGACGTCGCGAACCACGGCAGGCCGAGACTGGCGTTCGTCGAGCCGTCCAACGGATCGACGACGACGATCCCCCGCCGGTGCCCCTCGACGCTGGCGTGCTGGATTCCCGTTTCCTCCGACAACAGGTCGAACCCGGCGGCGAGCAACGACTCGACGCACACCCGGTCGACCATGACGTCGACGTTGTACTGCCCGGCCCTGACCCCCGACTCGGCCCAGTCCGAATTCGACGTCACGACGTCACGAGTGCGGTCGCAGATCACGCCGAACAACTCGATCACCGAGGCGGCCTCGTCGGCTCCGATCGGCTGGTCATCGTTGGCGCTGCGCACGATCGTGGACGGTAGTGTCCGAACCGCATGGCAGTGATCGACGTTGCAGGTTTCGTGGCCGACGTGAAGAGTCAGGCGATCGACCACGGCTTCCACGTCCACGACGAGCGCCACTTCGTCGAGACCTACTCACTGCGTCAACTGTGGGAGGTCGACCTCCATCCCGAGGAGGCCTGCTCGGGCCCGATCGACCTGCACCTGTCGCTCGATGTCGACCCGCGGGCGATGCTCGGATTCGAGGACGAGATCATGAAGCTCGACGAGATCGACGATCCGCCGCCGCACGGGTTCTCGTTCCCCCTCCTGTTCACGTGGACGCTGCCGCCACTGCCCGACCCCCCGGATCTCCTCGTGCTGGCGACCGATCTGGCCGGCATCGGCGGCATCGACCTCCCCGTCGAGGTGTCGGCGATCGACTCGTTCCCGAGCGTCACGGACGCCCCCGAGCGCAGCCTGTCGATCGTGGCCCGCATGACCGTCGACCTGGCCGACGTGTACATGAACATCGACGACGCCATCACAGCCGCGCTCGACCGGTGCAAACATGTCAGTCTGTACCTGCTCGACCGAGCCAACGCCTGGCTCGGCGAGGACTGACACCGTTCGACCCACCCGCCACATCGACCTGCACCATCACACCTGCACCGGCCACACCTGCACCGACCACCTGCACCAGGGGGAGCACCATGCGAGTCCACGAACTGATCGACATCCTGAGCGACCAGCCGGCCGACGCCGAAGTCGAGCTCGCCGTGATCGCTCCGGTCGATGAGGGGTCCGACGACATCACCGTCGACCGCTACTTCGTCGACGGGGTACTTCCCTGGGAGGACGACGAGGACGACGAGGACTCCGACAGCCCGGGGGAGCTGACGATCTGGCTCGTCGGCGGCGAGGAGGCCGACGTCACCGCCTTCCTCGACGCCATCGAACAACCCGACGCCTGATCCCCGACTCCCGACCGGCCCTGACCGGCCCGGAAACGGTGAGCCGGGACCGCCCAGGGGCCTGCCATGATCGAGCCGTCATGGACGCCGAGGTCGTGGTGCTCGTCGAGGGTGAGAGCGATGCCGCCGCCGTGGAGACGGTGGCCGCTCGGTACGCCATCGCTCCGGGCAGGCTGCGCACGATCGTGGCGTTCGG
Organism: Ilumatobacteraceae bacterium; assembly: GCA_963801795.1. Classification (GTDB taxonomy): domain Bacteria; phylum Actinomycetota; class Acidimicrobiia; order Acidimicrobiales; family Ilumatobacteraceae; genus Sva-07. The sequence goes on along the minus strand of CAWDFZ010000005.1, from coordinate 299,135 downwards.
CGTCACGAACTTCGGACGCATCCTCACCGAACTCGCGCACGCACGGGCGAGCAAGCAGATCGTGGGGCTGTACGACGAACCCGAAGAGCACGTCGTCCGACGCGCCGTGGCGGCCGCGGGGATCGGCACACCGAGCGGGCGAGCCGACCTCGAACACCTCGGGTTCCACGCGTGCGTCACGGATCTCGAGGCCGAGTTCATCCGCGCCATCGGAGCCGACGGGGTCGAGCAGCTGATCGAACGTGAGGGCGAACTGTTGTCACTGCGCCGGTTCCAGGCGCAACCGGCCCAGCGCGGGCGTCCCGCCGACCAGCAGCTCCGGCGGTTCATGGGCACCAAGTCGATGCGCAAGATCCGTTACGGCCATCTCCTCGCCGCGACGGTGGATCTCGATGCCGTCCCCGATCCACTCCGCCGTGTGACGATCGAACTCCTCCCGCCGGGCTGAAGCTCGTCAGGGAAGCGGGTCGCCGAGGATCTCCTGCGCGGCTTCGGCATCCGCCGCACGGACCTCGAGGTCGATACCGCCGTCGCCCTCGACCGGGATCACTCCCCCGCCGTCGTTGTCGACGATCTCGCTCTCGACGCCGAACGAGCGGAGCTTCGCCTGCGCGACCTCCGCCTCGCCGACACTGCCGAACGTCGACACGATCACCGGTTCGGGATGGGCGTCATTCGCATCGGACATGCCCCTTTCCTAGCACGACCGACATTCCGATGAGCCAACGGTCCACCCCTCGGGCCGTTCACTCATCGATCGGAACTTCGCGCCGTTCTCGACGCGGACGGAGGTGTTCAGCCGTGACGGGCGATGTCGAACAGCCGGCGTATGCCGTCGACGAAGTTGTTCGGGAGCGCCGCCCCTGGCGACGCGCCTGGATGATGTGGCGCGATCCGCACCCGCAGGACGCCCGGTCGGATCGTGAACCGCAACGGTGGATCGATCATCAGCGCCTCGCCGTCGACCCCGGCGGGCACCGGACCGTCCGATTCGACTTCGAAGCGTCGGAGCGTCCCACTGACGGAGCCTCGGACGGCGGCCACCGACTGCGGCCTCCAGCACGGCAAGACCGAGGCGGCCGTCGTCGATTCGCGGCCGCGTCCCCGCCCCGATCAGGTTGCCCAGTCGATAGTTGTTGTTGGACACCATCACGACGATCGCCTGGCCGGCCGGATCATCGCCGGATCGCTCGAACCGCAACTCGTTGCCGCCGGAGGCCTGCGGCCCGCTGAACTCGGGCACGGTTTCGAGCACGGTGTGCAGCTTCGCGTCGCGGTACCCCTCGTGTTGCACGGCGTCGGCGTAGAGCCCGAGCGACACGTTGTTCACGAACACCCGGCCGTTCACCTCCGCGAGGTCGACGCGGCGCTCGCCGCCGTTGACGAACGCATCGAGCGCTCCGACGACATCGTTGCGATCGACTCCGAGATCGAGCGCGAAGTGGTTGCGGGTGCCCGCCGGGATGCAGGCGAACGGGAGATCCAACTCGGCGGCGATCGTCGCGATGATCGCCTGCGTGCCGTCGCCACCGGCCGCGGCGAGCGCATCGGCGCCGCGATCGACGGCATCGCGGGCGAGTTGGAAGAGATCGTCGCCGGGGCTCAACTGGATCGGCTCGATGCCACGAGCGCGGGCCTCGACGTCGAGGTGTGCGGCAGAGGCCTTGCCTCCACCCGATTTCGGGTTCCAGATCACGACCGGATGCTTCGGCGGATCGGCGGTCGGCAACTGCACGTGGATCCGGAACGCCTCACGTGCGGCGATCGACGCGAGCACGAGGACGACGGCGAGCAGCACGACCTCCAGCAGAATCCCGCCGACCGCGATGGCGACGATCGTGCTCGCCAGCAGCAGCACAGCGAGCACCGCCAAGACCGTGCGCAGGATGCCCCGCCGGCGGATCGACTCCCAGCCGGCGATGCACGCCAGCAGGAGCAGCACCGAGGCGATCAATCCGCGGGGAAAGCTGCGGAGGGCACTGAGCACCACGAGGCCGGCGACGACGAACAGTGCGAGTGCGGTGATCGCTGCCACCCGACGTGATTTCATCGACCGCTACCCTCGATCCGAATTCCCACAGAGTGCCTGCTGGCTTGGTGCGCCGAATCATAGGACGGGTGAACGATGCTCCGAGACGTCACGGCGCGATGTCCTTCGGAGTGGAGTCGTCCGGTCCGGCGCCGATTGCGTCCAGCGCCTGCTCGACCGAGTCGTAGAAGTGGTCGCGGTCGAGCGTGGCGAACAGGCCGTACCGGAACACGAGGTCGTGCAACCGGTCGCGCAACTCGACGAAGGCGAGGTGCACCCCCTGTGCGTTCAACTCGCGGTCGAGTTGCTCCAGCACGTCTGCCGCGCTCACGTCGATGTCGGTGATCGCCTCGCACTGCAGCACGACCCAGCGCGGACGTTCCTGCCGGACGAGTTGCCGGACCTGCTGGCGGAACATGCCGGCGTTGGCGAAGAACAACGGTGCCTCCCAGCGGTACACGAGCACGCCGGGGAGCGGCTCGGCCGTCGGTGTCATCCGGAGGCTGTGCCATCCCTCCCCTTCGACGTGACCGAGCACCTCGCCGTGGGGCCACCAGCTCCGCTTGAAGAACAGCAGGATCGACAGGATGACGGCGATGAGAATGCCCTGCAGGACACCGAAGAACACGACACCGCCCGTGGCCACGAGCGACAGGACGAACGAGCTGTTGCGGACGCGCAGGTAGTGGCGCAGGGCGGAGATGTCGGCGAGCGACAGTGCCGCCGAGATCACGACCGCCGCCAGCGCGGTCTGCGGGAGATCGGCGAGCAACGTGTTGAAGAACAGCAGCAGCAACGCGACCACCAACGCTCCGACGAGACCGGTGAGCTGACTCTTGGCGCCCGTCGACTCGGCCACCGCCGTTCGCGACCCACTGGTGGAGACGGCGAAGCCCTGGAAGACCCCCGCGGCGATGTTCGCCGTGCCGATGCCGATCATCTCCTGGTTGGGGTCGACCTCGTCGCCCCGACGGGCCGCAAAGGCGGTGGCGGTCGCGATCGTGTCGGTGAGTGACACGAGCGTGATCCCGGCAGCTGCGACGAGCATCGGTGCCACGTCGTCCCACTTCGTCCACGGGAGCTCCGGGCTCGGCAGGCCCTGCGGTAGGGCACCCACCGTCGAGATGTCGAGATCGAACAGTGCGGTCACGACGGTCGCTCCGACCACCGCCACCAGCACGGCCGGGACGACCCGAGTCACACGAGGGAGCAAGAGGAGCACCGCCAGCGTTCCGACCCCGACGACGAGTGCCGTCGAGTTGCGTTCGTCGAGCCCCGTGAAGAACGTCTGCACCTCCTCGATGAAGCCGTCGGCATCGGTCGAGAAGCCGAACAGCTTGGGGAGCTGGCCGACGATGATCGTGATCGCGAGGCCGTTCATGTAGCCCACCTGCACCTCCTTCGACAGGAGGTCGGCCACGAAACCGAGCTTGCCGAGACCGAGACCGATCAGGATCAATCCGACCAGCACGGCCATCATTCCAGCGAGCGCGATGGCGGTCGCCGGGTCGTCGGTCACCGCAACGAGCGGGAAGATGGCGGCGAAGATGAGTGGTGACACCGACGAGTCCGGTCCGAGCACCAACACCCGCGACGGCCCCATCAGCGCGTATCCGACGAGGCAGGCGATCGTGGTGTACAGCCCGGTGACCGGCGGCAGACCGGCGAGCTCCGCGTACGCCATTCCCTGCGGCACGAGGATCGCCGCCAGCACCACTCCGGCGATGAGGTCGAACCGAAACCAGGAGCGGTGGTACGACCGCAGCGCAACGATCCCGGGCACATGACGTGCCAGCCCACTCGTCGCGGGCTCGACCGCCACCGTCGACGTCGCGCCGTCCGACACCATCGTGGTCAGGCGCCCCGGCTCAGAACTTCTCGGGGACGAGGTGCACCCGGAGGTCGGGCTCGGTGTAGCCGTCAGGGCTCGGCGGATCGGGAAATTCGACGTCGTCCCGCGGCACCGGCTCGTAGGGGATGCGGTCGAGGAGATGCGAGATGATGTTCAGGCGACCGCGCTTCTTGTCGTCGTTGTGCGCCACGAACCACGGACCCCACGGCGTGTCGGTGGCCGCGAGCATCCTGTCGCGGGCCTTGCAGTACTCGTAGCGGAGCCCGTACGACTTCAGGTCGGTCGGCGAGAGCTTCCAGACCTTGCGCGGGTCGTCGATCCTGCTCTCCAGTCGACGAGCCTGCTCCTCGACACTCACGTTGAGCCAGTACTTGATCAGGATGATCCCCGAGTCGACCATCGCCCGTTCGACCTGGGGGGCGATCTCCAAGAACCGCTCGGTTTCCTCGGGCGTGCAGAACCCCAACACCGGTTCGACTCCGGCCCGGTTGTACCAGCTGCGGTCGAAGATGGCGACTTCGCCCGCCGCGGGAAAATGCGCGATGTACCGCTGGATGTACATCTGCGACTTCTCGCGATCGGTCGGCGCAGGAAGTGCGATGTGCTTGAACACGCGCGGGCTCGTCCGCTCGGTGATCCGTCGGATCGTGCCGCCCTTTCCGGCCGAATCGAGGCCCTCGAACACCACACAGATCTTGGCGCCGGTGGCCTTCACCCATTCCTGCATCGCCACCAGCTCGCCCTGCAGGATCTCCATCGCGGCCTCGTACTCGCTGCGCTTCATCTTGCGCTTCGACCCGTCGACCGAACCCTCGACGCTCGACTCGTTGACCTCCGCGGCGAACTCGGTGGCCCGCTTCGCCTTCTTGCCCTTCTTCGACTTCTTGGACTTCTTCGACTTGCCAGCCATCGTTCCTTCGCCTCCCTCATCGTGCAACCGAACAGGCCGCGACTCGCTCACCATCGTCGCGCATGAATGGCGGCGACCGGTTCTATCACGGCCCGACGAGCGCTCGGGGGATTCGTCTTCCCCGCTGCTGAACGGTCGTATTGCAGCAATTCGCACTCGACCGCCTAACGTCGGCGCTGGGTAGCGGGCCGACGTGGCCGAGCGACCGTCACGATGATCCGACGGATCCGAACAGGCAAGGGGACAATCATGGGAAAGCTCGAGGGACAGGTCGCCTTCATCACGGGTGCCGCACGCGGCCAGGGCCGTGCGCACGCCGTCCGGATGGCGCAGGAGGGTGCCGACATCATCGCGATCGACATCTGCCAGCAGATGCAGTCCGTCGGCTACCAGATGTCGACGCGGGACGACCTCGACGAGACCGTGCGCCAGGTGCAGGCGCTCGGGCAACGCATCGAGGCCTACGAGGCCGACGTGTGCGATGCCGAAGGTCTGCAGAAGGCGTTCGACCACGGCGTCACCGAGCTCGGTCCGGTGACCATCGTCGTCGCCAACGCGGGGATCGGGCCGGGCGGATTCGCCTCGGCCGAGCAACAGTGGGACGAGGTGATCGCCGTGAATCTCACCGGCGTCTGGAACACCGGCCGCGTCGCCATCCCCTCGATGATCGAAAACGGCCAGGGCGGCTGCATCGTCCTCACCAGCTCCACCGGCGGGCTCATCGGATCACCGTCCAACGTCCCCGGCATGTTGGGCTACACGGCCGCCAAGCACGGCGTGATCGGGTTGATGCGCTCGTGGGCGAACTACCTCGCGCCGCACTTCATCCGTGTCAACAGCGTCGCCCCCACCACCGTGCGCACGCCGATGGCGAACGACGGCAACGTGTCGATCATCCTCCAGCACGTCCCCGAGCTGGCCGGAGCGCTGACCAATGCCATCCCGGTGGAGGCCGTCGATCCGATCGACATCGCCAACGCGGTCGCGTGGCTCGCCTCCGACGAGGCCCGCTACGTCACCGGCACCGTCCTGCCTGTCGACGCCGGCAACGTCAACCGCCGCTGAGCGTGCGGAGCCGGCGCGCCGGCGTCAACCCGGGTGCGCGGCGAGGTACGCCGTCGACGTCGCGGACAACTCGGCCGTGGCCTCCCCCATCGCCACGGCGTTGCCGTCCTCGCCGGCCTCGAGGAAATTGTCGAGCGCTTCCTCGCTCGCCTCGTGGGCATCGGAGTCGACCTCCTTCACCGCGTCCTCGAAGCTCTCCCACGTCTCCTCGACCTCGTCGAGCGCCTCGTCGGTCGCGCTGACCGGATCGGCGGACAGTTCCGTCATCGCTGCCAGCAGGTCGGCGTAGCCCGCGGCGACGGCGGCCGGATCCGCTTCCTCCGCGGCGTCGGCCTCGTCCGAATCGCTCGAATCGTCATCGGATCCGCACGCCGCGACGAACGACATGCAAGCGACGGCGACGAGGCCGAAACGGAGCGGCGACACATGGCGTTTGCGCATGGAAATGGAGCCTACGGGCATAGAATTCAGAGTCGCCTCACGTATCGCTACCAGGCAGGGCGCACGGCTGCCGGTGCTAGCACGTAGGTCCACTGGTGGACCGTACGCCCGTTCGGGTTTCATGAGTCAACAACGAGTCGGCACCCCCACGTCGGCAATCACAACAAGGAGACATCATGAACCGACGACTGATCTGGATCATCGCAGGCGTGTCAGTGCTGGGACTCGGTGTTCCCGCGTTCGCAGCCGCACGAGGCGGCGACGGCACCCCTGAGGACAACGGCGTGCCCGGCGACGTGCGCGGCAACTGCGACGAGGCCGAACACGCCAACGATCCCGAATGCCTCGCCGCCGATCCGAGCACGACCACCATCGTGGTGACCGTGCCGGCCACCCTCCCAGCCACCACCGCCGTCGAGACCACGGTCCCCGACAGCAGTGTCCCGGGCAACAGCGTCCCGGACAGCAGCATTCCGGACAACAGCGTGCCCGACACGTCGACGCCGGACAGCAGCGTTCCCGACAACAGCGTCCCGGGCGCCTCCACTCCGGTCAACACGGTGGAAGACATCAGTGGCCCCTGTGACGAAGCCGAGCATGTCAACGATCCTCGTTGCACCGGCGCTCCCCGGGTGGACAACTCCGGACCGGGCAGCATCGATGACGATGGCGGCGACGACGACAACTCCGGTCACGGTGGCGGAGATGACGATGGCGGCGACGACAACTCCGGTCACGGTGGCGGAGACGACGACGGCGGCGACGACAACTCCGGTCGCGGTGGCGACGACGACTGATTAGGTCGATTGGGCCGACGTCGCCCGAGCATTCAGATCCATCCGTCAGGAGCGGCACCGACACGGTGCCGCTCCTGACGTCGTTTCGCGACGAGAATGGAAACTTCGCAGAGAACCGGAGGACACGTGGGAGACAGCCAAGAGCGGGTACTGGTCGCACCGATCTCGGTCAGGAAGTTCGTCCTGCGGTTCGCGATCGCCGGGTTCGTCGCGTTGGTCTTCGTGGCCATGCTGACTGCGATCGCAAGTCGTCGAATCGGCACCGACCAGGCCATCGACGAGGCCAAGCGCGTCGCTGCGGTCAGCTCGGCGATCGTCGCTCCGTACCTCGACGACGACGCGGTGGCGATGGAAAGCGGTGCCCTGGACGACGTCGACGGTGCAATCCGTGACCTGGTGGTGCAGGGCTCGCTCGTGCGCGTGAAGATCTGGCGCGAGGACGGCACGATCATCTATTCCGACGAGCCTCGGCTGATCGGTCAGCAGTTCGAGCTCGGCGACGAAGAGCTCGCTGTCCTGCTCGGCGGCGATCCAGGCGCCGAGGTGAGCGACCTGTCCGAACCCGAGAACCAGTTCGAGACCGAGTCGAAGCTGCTCGAGGTCTACTCCCACGCGGAGACGGAGTCGGGAACCCCGCTCCTCTTCGAGACGTACTTCCGCTACAGCGGCGTGACCGACGTCGGCCAACAGCTCTGGTCACAGTTCGCCCCGATCACACTCGGCGCGTTGATCGTGCTCGAGCTCGTCCAGATCCCGCTGGCGTGGTCGATGGCGCGGCGGTTGCATGCCAGCCAGCAGGACCAGGAACGTCTGCTCCGAGCGGCCCTCGACGCATCCGACACCGAGCGGCGACGGATCGCCAGCGATCTCCACGACGGCGTCGTGCAGGAGTTGGCCGGCGTGTCGCTGACGCTCGCCGCGCAGGGGCGGCGCGAGGCCGTCGACCAGGACCAGGTGGTCCAAGCGTCAGCCGCCATTCGCTCGAGCATCAAGTCCCTGCGGTCGCTGCTGGTCGAGATCTATCCGGCGAATCTCGAGGAGGAGGGTCTGCAGTCGGCGGTCGGCGATCTCCTGAACGTGCTGGCCGCTCGTGGGATCTCGACCCGTCTCGTCGCCGACCTGCAAGCGGACCGCATCGACCTCGAGGCGTCGACCCTGGCATACCGGGTGGCCCAGGAGGCGCTCCGCAACGTCGTGTCGCATGCGGCAGCCACCGAGGTTCGAGTGTCGCTCGACGTCAAGGACAACTCGCTGATCCTGGTCGTCGATGACAACGGACGGGGGTTCTCCACCGACACACTCGACTCCCGGACCGCGGACGGCCACGTCGGGCTGCGATCGCTGGCCGGCCTCGCGGCGGATCTCCGTGGCTCGCTCCAGGTACGATCGAGTCCGGGCACCGGCACCAGAGTCCAGGTGACCATTCCGATCGACGACAGGATGGAACGATGACGGCCGAATCGGAGTCGGGAACGCCGAAGATCCGCGTGGTGATCGTCGACGACCACGTCGTGGTCCGCTCGGGGCTCGAACAGTTCCTCGCCACCACCTCCGACATCGAACTGGTCGGCATGGCCGCGAACGGCATCGAGGCACTCGAACGCGTCGCGGAACAGCACCCCGACGTGGTGCTGATGGACCTGTCGATGCCGGAGATGAACGGTATCGACGCCACCCGGGAGATCGCCGCGCGCCACCCGTCGACCCGGGTGCTCGTCTTGACCTCGTTCTCCGACCAGACGCGAATTCTCGATGCCCTCGAGGCAGGCGCCGACGGCTACCTGCTCAAGCATGCGGACCCCGACGACATCGCCGAGGGCATCCGGGCGGTCTACACCGGCGGTTCGCCGCTCGATCCCAAGGCGGCCCGATCGCTGCTGGAGTCACGGCGCGGTGGCAGCCGCGTCGCTCCCCAACTGACCGACCGCGAACGAGAGGTGCTCCTGCTCGTCCGCGACGGTTTGGCCAACAAGCAGATCGCCCGCCGGCTCGACATCGCGGAACGGACCGTGAAGGCACACCTCACCAGCGTGTATCAGCGTCTCGGTGTGACCGACCGCACGCAGGCCGCGTTGTGGGCCAGTGAACACCTGACGGAGGCGTGAGGCGATCAGTCGTCGATGTCGGACGAGTCGTCCGGCTCGTCGTCGGACCGGTCGTCACGCGCGTTTCCTGGGCCCGAATTGTCGGAGTCCCCGCCCGATCCCGACCCGCTCGAGTCGTCGTCTCCGTGGTCGGGACGCTGCCATCGCCTGACTCGGGAACGCTCGGACCAGTGTTCGACACCGCTTCGGTCGTGTCCGCGTGCTCGTCGGCCCCGGAATCATCGTTCGCCGGCGCGACCGTGTTCGACCCCGAACCGCGCCTTCCTGAGTCTCCCGACCTCGGCCGCGACTCGGAATCCTGCGACGCGACCACGGCGGCCTGGTCTTCGACGCTCGTGACCGTTGTCGGCGCGGGCAAGGTCTCGGGAGGAACCGTGGTGGCCGTCGGCACCGTCGACGTCGACGTCGACGTCGTCACCGAAGACACCGTGACCTCGGCCGACTCCTCCGGGGGCGCCGTGTTCGACCACACCGAACGCGACGTCGTCGGGCCCAGACTCGGGAACAAGGTCTCGCGAATCGCATACGCCGTCCCCGCCGACCCGATCAACGCCATCGCTGCGAGCGCTCCGATGACCGCCTTGCTCGACTTGGAGTTCCAGCTCGCCGAGCCTCGATCCGAGGGACCAACCACCTCACGCGCCGGCACACCAGTGACGTGGACGAGCGACTCACCATCGCCATGTCCATGATCGAGCCAGCTGCCACCCATGACACCAAGTGTGCCCCAACGACCGCACAACAACCATCAGACGATGGTCGTAGCACCGGTTCCTCGACACCCGAGCCATGCGCCGGGTGGTGCTACGACCAAGGTCCAATTCACTTCGCACCGGCGCTCCGGCACACTGGGCTACGTGTTCGACGAGGTGCTCCTCGACTGCTGACCCGCTGACAGCGTTCGAGTCGAGTCCTCGCCGTTTGCGAGAACGAGGTCACCCATCCGCCCGGGTGACCTCGTTCGAACTTCTCCCAGTTGCGAGACGAGGTCACCGCCCGCCCGCGGTGACCTCTTTCGGAAAGCATTCTCCCACATTCGCCATCGCCGCTCCTTGGCGGTTTATCTCCCGGGGCGGGACGCGGAACGAGGCCACCGCGGGCAGGCGATGACCTCGTTCATGACCCCTGGTTCACTCCCTGGGCGGTGGGGCTCACGGAGCGACTGGGGTCGATCGAGGGACCGAACAGGCGGAGTTGCCCGGTCCCTCAGATCGTGTTGGTGTGCAGTTCAGCCGTTGGTGACCGTGAAGGGTCCTGCGGTGCCACCGAGGTTGGAGTCCACGTGCACGGTTCCCGGATTGTTCGCGGGGGCTTGGCCGTTACGGAGGCGGAGTTCCCAGGCACCACCCGTGACCACGGCGGTTCCGTAGGGCGTTCCGTTCGTCGCTCGCACGATGATGACGGCTCCCTCGATGCTGCCGGCGCCACTGACTCGGAAGTCGCGGGCCTTCCACTTGGCTCCTCCGATGGTCACAAGGTCCGCACGAGGCGTGATCACCACTTGATCGGTGATGCTGCCGTTGGCGGTCGTGACCTTCAGTTCGAACGTGAGCGGCCCGCGGTCCATCCCGAACTTGAAGAACGGAAGCGTGAAGGTGGCGTTCGGGCCAGACGGCGTGAGGGCCACCTTGTCGGCCGGGTTGGTCACCTCGGTCCGTACGGAGGCGCCGGTGACGAGCTGCGTCCAGCGTAGGTCGCGCCCGGCGTCGAGCCGGCACCCGACAACGTCACTGCCGTGCCGCGCAATATGTTCGCCTGGTCGACGCCGGCATTGGCAACGACCACACCTTGCGGCGTCACCGGTCCGTACTTCGCCGAAGCCGAACCGAAAACCGGATTCGCAGTGCTCTTCGCGCTGACGGTGAAGAAGTAGGCCTTGTCACCGGTCAGACCATCGATCGTGATCGAGGTTCCGGCACCTCCCGTGTGCTCCGTCATCACCGGCGTCGATGCGTCGATGCCCATGAACACCTCGATCTCGTAATCGAGGATGGTCGCTCCGGCAATCCCAGGATCGGAGGGTGCCCAGTTCAACGTCACCTCGCCGAAACCGACCGATGCCCCGCTGATCACGGGCGGAGCGGCCACTGGATTGTTGGTGATGGTGTAGTCCTCGGTCACGACGCTCGAATGGTTGTTCGAGGGATCGAAGGCGACGAACTTCAGCGTCGTCTCCGTGTCGGAGATCGTGATCGGCCCGTCGTAGTGGAACGGCGCTGGCGTGCTGAGGTCATGACCGCTGATCGGGTCCGTGCCATCGAGCGTGTAATAGATGTCCGCGCCGAAGTCGGGGGACGTCAAGGTCACCTGCTGCGCCACCGAATAGCTCCCACCATCGGGACTTGCTGACACCGTCGGTGGCATCTCGTCAGTGCCCGCCATGTTGGCGTCGATCGCCGGGAACGTTTCACCGATCTCACTCAGCGACACGACGTTGACGCTGTAGTCCGCCGACGCGACGCCGGGCAACGTGGTGCTGCTGGCGGCAGGGTTCACGATGCGGCGACCGATCTCGAGGAATTCGCCGTTGGTCGGCAACTTCGAGACCGCCGTCACCCGATAACCGAGGATGGCGGGGGTTCCGGGAATCGCCACGGCCGGCGTCCAGTTGACCTTGATACCGCCGGCGACATCCACCGCGACCGCGTCTTCCGGTCCGGGAGGACCCGACTGCAGCGGCCCGTTCGGGCATCCGCCCATCCCTGGGCCACCCGGCTCACCGTGTTCGGCGATCGTCAGACCCTGACGGTTCGCCAAGTCGTCGACGAGTTCCCAGGCCATTGCCCGCTCACCGAGACCAGCGTGGGCCGCGATCGTGGCCTCGGCCAGGACGTCGAAGATGTACGTCGCGGTGAACGTGTCCTTGACGTCATCGATGACGACCCCGGACGAGTAACCACCCTTGTCAGACCGAACCATCTCCCCGGGGAGGGCACGCACATCACGCCGACCGATCGTGGTTTCGACCAGAGCCGGTTCGATGATGCGCTGTTCGAAGTTGTCCGGATCGACACCTGGACCGATACGCCCGGTCACGACAACCGTGGTACCAGACTGGACCGCATCGTTGGCGAACACATCCAGCGTCGTGGTCGCCGCCACCACCTGGTCGTCGATGCTCAGCGACACCACGTCACCCGCCTGGATGTCAGGGGTCACTTCCAAATCCGTGCCCTCACCCCAACAGACGCCACCGGGATGGTTGATCTCGAAGGCCACATCGTCGCCCGACATCTCACCGATCGCCGACCCCACGACGCCCACACCGGGGCGCGTCACTTCGATCTTGCCGAACTCGCCCTGGTACTCAGCGAACCCTTCGACCGTGACGAAGTCACGGTTCGGGAACACCACCAAGTTGTTCGGGAACACGGGCAAGTTCGGCGTCACCGCACTCACCGACGGAGAACCCCCCGCGATGAACAACGGCAGGCCCACCAGGGCCGCAACACCAAGCGGCAGCACCGCCCGACCCCGCCGGACACCTCGACTTCGTCCAGTCGAACTTCCAATAGAACACTTCATCTTTCCGCCTCCTGATTGCGTTGTTGGCCGGCGAACACCGGCCGATTTGTTGTTCGAACAACCGGACTCGCACACCAGTCCGCGTTCTGTGCCCCCCATTTGGGTGGATCTTGTGCCGTGATGGCTGTAGTCCGTTGGTGTGGCCGGGGTTTGGCGTCGTTGCCAGATCGGTCGCCGCCACGGCGAGAAGCCACGGCGGCGCGTGTCGTACGGGTGGACCAGAGGGGCCGGGCGGGCGGAATCGCCCGGCCCCTCAGATCGACTCAGTCAGATCGACTCAGTTCCTGATGGTCACCGGGACGTTCTCGAGGACACCGCCACGGGAGGTGAAGATGTCGATTCGAGTGACACCGGCCGGCAGCGTGATGCCCTCGGCACGGAACGCGAAGGTCCCGAGCGTGACCGGATCAACGGTGATCGTGCCCAGCGCAGTGGGCCGGTGTGCGTCTTGGTCACGCCGTCGCTGGCGTAGAACGACACCACGTTGGGCATCGAGAACACCGACGACGTACCGTCGACACGGAGCTGACCGTTTCCCGTGCGCAGCTCGGCCCGGCGTGATCGTCAGGACGTCGGCCACCTTGGTGATCGTCACCGTGTCGTTGCTGACCAGGTCGGGGCCGGCCTTGGCCTTGAGCTTGAACACCAACGGCTTGTTGGTGTCGGGCATCACGAACGTTGCGACCTTCGTGTCCGCACCAGTGAGCGTCACGGCGGGCCGTCGGATCTGGACCCAGTCGTAGTTCTTGCCGTACAGCGATGCTGTTCCGTCGAGGGTCACGATCGTGCCCACGATGGCAGCCTTGTCCGGTCCGGCGTTCGCGATCGGCGGCTGGTCGGCGACGACCTTCACCGTGACGTCGCTGGTGGCCGTGCTGCCGTTCAGCTCCGGTCACCGTCAGACGGAACGTCAGAGCGCTCGCTCACTGCCGGTGCGTCGAACTTGGCCACTGCCGTCGTTCTTGTTCTGCAGATCCACCGGTCGTGCCGCCGATCTGCGTCCACTTGTACGTCGGCGATGTCACCCGTGGATACCGGCGCTGTCCAACTTGACAACCTGACCCGGGATCGCCGAGGTCGGGCTCGCGCTTCGCGGCCGCCGTGACGCCCGCCGACTGGAGGTCGGCACCGACGAGCCGCACCGGCTCGGTGGTCGAACCACCGGCAGTGGACTTGACGACGACGTTCAACGGCGGCGAGGGCAGCACCGCGGACAATGTCCCGTCAGCGAGCAAGTCACCACCGGGAACGGCCGTGAGCGTCACGCCCGTTGCAACGCTGCTGTGTGCAGCGACCGTCAACGTCTTGGTGCCCAGGTCGTACTTGGCCGAGGTCACGTCGATCATGTCCGTGACCTGCGACGTCCAGCTGGTGCCGTCGGTCTCGTTGGTCGCCGTGACCACGGCCGGAGCAGCCCCGGGCACGAGCACCTTGGCGTAGTACAGGTCGCCGCGACCGGTCGAGGTGCCGACCATCTGCGTGGTGGCGATGCCGTCACCGCTCAGCATGATCTTCTGGCCGTCCAGCGACTTCACGAACACTTCCAGATAGTCGGTGTTCTCATTGTTCTCATCGACGCGGATCGCCCGCATCGTCTCCACACCCGAGATCGTGGGGCGCTTGCCCATGACCGAGAACAGGTTGGACTCGACGCAACTGCCGTCGGTCACAACGCCCGAGCGGCACGCCTCGGTTCGGACCGAAGGATCCCGCTGGACCCTCGACGCGGAAGAAGTTGGTCCCCGTCGGGCTACCCATCACCGTGTGCTCCTGATTCGGATCACCGAGATAGCCAGCGGCGGCGCCGACTCGGCCGGATCCCACTGCAGGAACTCGTCGAAGATCCGGCTCTTCAACGTCATCGAGTGATCCGCCGGCAGCGTCAACGCGCCGATGTCCTCCGTGGCGAACACCCGGCCATCCTCGTCGGCCTCGAGTGTCTCGACGCCGTAGGGATGCGTCACCTTGTACGTCGCACCCGGGGTCATGTCGTCCATGCGAACGCGGATGCGGCCGAAGCTGACCTGATCGCCAGGCTTCGCCACTTCACCGGAGGCAAACGCGGCCTCCAGCAGCCATGACGAGCACGACCTTCTTCGTGAGCCCGTCGTCGATGCTCGACTCGGCGGCCCACCAGAACGTCTCGCCCGGGTAGTTGTCCGGGAACGAGATCGGCTTGTTCGGATCCGCGAACATCGGTCGGCAGGTACCGGCACAACGGGTCGTGGTCGAGACACAGCTCGACCTCGGTGCCGTCCGCGTCCGAGTACCAGATCGGGTACCCGTTCTGCGTGCTGATCGGGCCAACGGCCCGCAAGTCATCCGACATCGCCCTGGGCCGCCGCAGCGACGCCGACAGCACCCGCCACCGACGCCACCGCGAGCAAGCCCGCGATCACCGGACGGGTTCGACCCCGCGCGGTCCTACCTTGCATAAAAGTCTTCATTTCCGCCTCTTTACTTGGATTGTTTGATCGGCGAACACCGATCAATGTGTTCTCGAACAACGGACACACACACCCGTCCGCGTTCAATGTCACCGCTGAGTGACTTCTTGTGCCGTTATGGCTGTTGTCCGTCGGTGTGGTTCGGTCGGGCTCGTTTCCAGAGCCGGTCGCCGCCGACAGCGAAGAGCCATGCGACCAACAACATGTTGGTGATCAGCATGAGTGCGCTGGCTTGGGTGCCGGCTCGGACGTGGAGCCCGAGGGTTGCTTGCTTGGCCGCGCACGTCCCGACGCAGTCGTCGGTCTGGGCGGCGGTGGATGTCGCCTCGTGTTGGGTGTGGTTGAACCCGTCGAGGAGATCGACGTGTTCTTTCTGCAGCTGGTAGTCGTAGGCCGCGCTGTTGGCGACCTCGACGATGCCCACCAGGGTGCACACCGCCACGATCAACAGCGCCGGCGCCGCCGGCGCGGACCAGGGTCCGCTTGCTGCGCCCGAACCAGCGACGGGCGAGCAGCACCGCGACCAGCACCCCGGCCGATGTACAGCGGCAGCATCATGGTGGAGTCACGCAGCCACCGCCCGAACGGCGGTGCGCTGCGCTCGAGTGAGCCGACCGTGATCTGCAGTGAGGTCACCCAGAAGCCGTTGACATAGGAAATGACGACGGCGAACAAGATGATCGTGGCCCACGACACACCGAGCCGGCGACGGACACGCTTGACCGGTTGTTCGGTCGTCGCGTGTTCCGCCAGCGCTTCGTGGATCGAGATGGGTTCGTGAAGAGACATGATGGTGCTCCCTGGTCCGTCAGACGACGGGTCAGGTGATCTCCCAGCCGAACATCATGGCGTGGTCCTCGTGGGCCAGGTTGTGGCAGTGCGCCACGTACGGGCCGACGAAGTCACGGAACTGGCGGAAGATGATCACCGATTCACCCGGATCGAGCCCGATGACGTCTTCCTTGCCGTTCCCGTCGGGGCGGGCCTTGGTCGGCGCCGTGGTGTCCTTGCCGTTGCGCATCATGGTGCGGTGTTCTTCCATGTGCAGGTGCATCGGATGCACCCAGCCACCACCACCGTTGCGGATCTCCCACACGTTGTAGCTGTTCATCGGCTGTTGCGCCAACGGCTCCTTGTTGGCCGGGTTCTTCTTGCTCCGCACCACCTGGGCCGGGTCGAACGCCTGGCCGTTGATCAACCACTCGCTCTCACCGCCAACGGCACCGCGCTCGCAGTTCGAACACCATCCGGTTGTTCATCAGGTCCTTCCAGTTCTTCGGAATCGCGGGAAGGGGTCGCAACATCGGCGGGATCACGCTCTGGTCCGGCTCGGCCGGCAGGTCACCGATGACGAACTTGAGCATCGGGATCTTGTACTTCGGATCCGGATCGTCGCGGGTGGAGCTGTCCCACATGCGACCGTCGGTCATCTCCATCACGTTGGTGAGGTAGATCGCGTCGCCCTTGGTGGTCGGGGTGCCGTCCTTGTACTTGGTGAAGTCGATGATCATCTCGCGGCGCTGGGCGGGCCAGAGCTCGAAGTTGTCACGCGGGATCGGTGCCGGCAACAGACCACCATCGGTGGCGATCTCGGTGAACTTCATGCACTGCTGGCCGTCCTGGATCCGGTACTGACCCTGCAGGTCGTCACCCGTGTGGCCCAGATCGCGCGACGCCTTGGGGCCCTTGGTCGAGGTCATCAACTTGAAGTCGTAGATGCGGGCGACCGAGCAGTCGAGGAACCGGAACCGGTACTTGCGACGCTCGACGTTCAGCACCGGGATAGGCGACGCCGTTGACCGTGAAGAGGTCACCGACGAAGCCGTGGTTCGGGAAGTGCTTGAAGAACGTCTTGCCCCACCACTCCGGATGCGTCCGCGGGGCGCCCACTTCGGGGTACTCGCCCATGCCGTCGTGCATGTCCTTGTGCATCGTGACGCCGTCATCCAACGCACAATCGAAGAACGCCAACGGGATGTCGTACTTCACATCGAAGGACCCATCCGCGTTGTTCGTGCGCCGACCCGGCAACCGCAACCCACGTCGGGTCGGTCTCGTCACCGAAGTCGAGCACCGGGTCGTAGATCGGGTACAGCCCGACCATGCCCTTGTACACGTTGGCCCCGGTGTGATCCATCCGGTGATCGTGGAACCAGAAGAAGCTCTGCTTCTCCGCCTCGTCACTACCCGCCGGCCAGTTCAGATACAGGTTGTCACACCAATCACCGGGCTCATACCCGTGGTTCTGCGGGCCGTAGTTCATCGACCAGCCCGGGTTGCCGTCACTCTCCGGTGCCGTGTGGGCGTTGTGGAGGTGGGTCAGGAACGTGTAGTCCGGCGCACCGAAGTCCTGACGATCCAGACCCTTTTCGTTGTGCTCGTCACCGAGCTTGTTGACGAACCGCACCAGTGCCGGCTTGCCGTACTCGGCGTTGATCATCGGCCCCGGGAACTGCCCGTTGAACCCGTAGATCGTGCTCTTCGGCAAGTACCGCTGGCCCGGCCGTGACCTGGTTGCCGAGCTCGTCGAACGACTCGGTCGGGCGACCATTGTGATCGATCGGCAACACCTTCGACGTCGTGAACGCATGCTCGTCGATCTTCAACTCGATCTTGTACACCAACGGCGTCGCGGACCCACCAGTGCCCTCACCGCACCACCTCTGATGCTTCCCGTCGTCGTACTCGATCGAGTTCTGCTGCGCCATACTCAGGCCCCGGCACGTTCGACCAGCTCGTCCAATCGACCTCCGGCGCCAACGCCTTCGGGATCGGCAACGGATCGGTGAACGGGTTCAGGATCAACGGGCTCGTCGGGAAGTCCTCGACGTACAGCTCGTCCGCCCAGGCGATCGAGGCCGCATCGAACACGCCCTTGCTCGACAGCAGACCGCGCCTGCGCAGGTCCGGCGCCCAGGTCGAAGCGACCGCACCCGCGGCGACCGCCGCTCCACCGATCGCACCGAGACGCAAGAACTCGCGCCGTGCCACCCGTGACTTCTGATCCACGCCGTCCGCAGGCTCCTGAACCGTTTCCATTTTGTTCCGCCCTTCGTGAGAAGGAGGCCATCCGCAATCCGCCTTTGACCTGCCCGCGCAGGATTGTTCAAATTCGATTTGCCGCTTCGCCTCCGCTTGACGATGTCACCATCGCCTCCGTCGGGACCCACTATGGACACGCCGAATCCGAGACACAACCCGTCCGAGAGTCGCTCTGGTGGTACACCGAATGTCGCTCTCAAGTCAGGTTTCGTTCAGTCAAAGGTCCTAGTACCCCCCCAAACCGACCACCTGGCGTAGACATGACACCACTCAGCGTGACCGTACTAGTCCCCTGCCGGGCACTCCCGACCGGGCCAAACGCCCGAAAACACGGGAAAAACGTGACGTGACACCTATCACAACACCACGAATGTCGCCGAAAACCTCTGAACCCCGGAGGTCCTAGCACCTAGGTCCACTGGTACACCGCACGTCGGATCGGGCTTCATGGAGACAGAACCACGAGTCGGCAACACCACGTCGGCAACCACCACAAGGAGACATCCATGAACCGACGACTGATCTGGATCATCGCAAGCGTGTCAGTGCTGGGACTCGGTGTTCCCGCGTTCGCAGCCGCACGAGGCGGCGACGGCACCCCTGAGGACAACGGCGTGCCCGGCGACGTGCGCGGCAACTGCGACGAGGCCGAACACGCCAACGATCCCGAGTGCCTCGCCGATCCGAGCTCCACCACCATCGTCGTGACGTCCACCATCGACGACGACGACGAGACGACCACGACCGTTGACGAGACGACCACCACCGTGGACGAGACGACCACCACCGTGGGCGAAACGACCACCACCGTCGACGAGACGACCACCACCGTCGACGAGACGACCACCACCATCGACGAGACGACCACCACGGTGGACGGCACGGCACCGGTCGGCACGGTGGACGACGACAGTGGCCACTGCGACGGAGGCAACCATGCGAACGAGATTCGTTGCGGCGGCACCGGGGAGGGCGACAACAGCGGCCACTGCGGCGGAGGCAATCATGCCGACGAAATCCGTTGCGGCGGCACCGGGGTGGAAGACGACGATGACGACGACCAGGGCGCAGTCACCACCGTCGATGATGACGATGACGATGACGACGACGATGACGACGACGATGACGATGACGATGACGACGACGACGGCGCCGTCACCACCGTCACCATCGACGATGACGACGACGACTGACCTCGGTCGACCGTAGCCGGTACGTCCATCCGGCAATCCCACTCGTCAGGAGCGGCACCGATACGGTGCCGCTCCTGTCGCGTTTCGATGGGTGTCCGAAGTCGCCGCAGGGCGCCTGTGGTGCTACGACCAACGTACAGTTCACCTCGAGCGGCCGGTCCTGCACACTGGCACATGTGTCAGCGGTGACCATCCTCAGCAAGACGGGCGCGCCAATGACGATCGAATCGGCCGCCGTCGCTGAGGCAGCCGAATCGCTCCGAATGACCCTCGGGTCGTTCCGTTTCGTGCTCGACGAGACGCTCCTCGACAGCTGATCCGCTGACAGCTTTCGAGTCGAGTTCTCGTCGTTCACGGCGAACGAGGTCACCCATTCCGCCCGGGTGGCCTCGTTCAACGCCTCCGAACTCGTCGGGCTCAACCCGGCGCGGTGATCCGGGCGTCCTCCACGGAAACGAGAGCGTGACCGGCAGCGCCATCGGCGCCGTGGTCGGCAACATCAGTGGCCGCCGAGCTCATCGCCGGCACCGCCAACAACACCACGACGACCGAGGGCACCGCCAGCTCGCGGGCGCTCGTCGCCGGACGCCACCGCGACGTCGCACCCGACGCGCGTGTCGGCACTCAACAACCGCCAGGCACCCACCGCCGCCGACACACCCAACAACGCACACACCGTGTCCGCGAACCCCGGACGCTCCAGGCCAAGACCAGGGATCAGCCACACACCAACCGTGCGCGTCAGCAACCAACCGGCCACCGCAAACGCGTTGACCGCCACGACCGCCTTGGCCACGGCCCGACCCGGCCGCACCAAGAACGCCACTCCCGTGGCAAGCTGCAAGGCCGCCAGCACGACGAAGATGCTCGCCGCCACACGATGATCGGCATGCGCACCGACCGCTGCCGCATGAATCGCGCCGGCACCGATCCCCGCCAACGCCGGAACCGACGTCGGAGGCACCATGGTCGCGGTCACGTTGTTTTCGGGGTTCACGGTACCTAAACTGTCATCTTTGGTACCGGAAGTCGTTGGAAGCGGGCAGGACCATGGCATCACGGCAGGTTCCTAACCTTGCTGAAGACACGAGCAACGGCGCGCGTGTCGGCGCCGGCGTTTGCCGCGCGGCGTCGTCCTGTCGATCATCGGGTCGCTCGTCATCCTCGGCATCCTCGAATTCGTCTCGATCCGAGTGATCGATCGCAACGCCACGAACGTTGCGCTGGACGAGTCCGCCCGGTTCGCGTCGGAATCGGTGAACGTCGCGCTCGCGCCCTTCCTCACGGACGAACTCATCGCAGGCGACCCCGAGGCGCTGGCAGCGATCTCGGAGGCCGGCGATTCGCTCATCGACCAGAGCCCGCTGACCCACGTGAAGATCTGGTCGGAGGACGGCACTGTTCTCTGGTCGGACGAGTCGGATCTGATCGGACAGCAGTTCGAACTCGACCCGGCCGACCGCGAGCTGTTCGCGACGCAGGGCGTCACCGTCGCCGTCAGCCCGCTCGAACGAGGCGAGAATCAGTACGAAACGGTCGACAACGAGGACCTGGTGGAGGTGTACGCGGGGACGAAGACCGTCACGGGTACGCCGCTCCTGCTCGAGATCTACTCTCCGTACGAGCTCATTCCGCAACGCGCCGA
The DNA here is from genome assembly GCA_963801795.1 of Ilumatobacteraceae bacterium. GTDB lineage: Bacteria > Actinomycetota > Acidimicrobiia > Acidimicrobiales > Ilumatobacteraceae > Sva-07. The sequence continues at coordinate 278,084 of CAWDFZ010000005.1, read as the reverse complement.
CGCGCTGCGGCGGCAGTTCGTGCCGGCGATGACCGCGGCACTCGTCGCGCTCGCGATCGCGCAGCTGCTCCTCGTACTGTTCCTCGGGCGGCGACTGAATCGGGCGGAGCGCCGGCACACCGACCTGCTCGAACGGATGCTCGAAATGTCCGACGCCGAGCGTCGCCGCGTGGCCGCCCAGGTCCACGACGGTGTCGTGCAGGACCTCATCGGCGTCTCGTTCGGTCTCGCTGCGCTCGCCGAGTCGACACCAGAACAGGCCGTACCGCTGGCCGAGCTGGCCACGTCGACCCGACATTCGGTGGCTGCGCTGCGCAGCCTCCTGGGCAGCATCTACCCCGTCGAGGTGCCTCCGGGCGGCTGGGTCGCCGGTATCGAAGATCTCGTCACCGCGCTCACCCAACTGGGGGTCGACGTTCGGCTCGACGTCGACGATGTGCGGATGTCGTCGACCGAGGAGGTCCTGATCCTGCGCGTTGCCCGGGAAGCGCTGCGGAACGTCGCGTCCCATGCGCACGCCAGCCAGGTCGTCGTCCGGCTCACCGAGCGCAGGGGCCGACTCGTGCTCACCGTCGTCGACAACGGGTCCGGCTTCGAACCGTCGTCGCACGCCAAGGACGGACACTTCGGATTGCGGCTGATTCACGACGTGATCCACGAGGCGGGAGGCGATTTGACGATCGAATCGACCTCGAACGAAGGGACCACTGTGACCGTCGAACTGGAGATGGCACATTGATCCGGGTGATGATCGTCGACGACCACACGATGGTCCGCATGGGTCTGGAACGGCTGTTGGAGTCGTTCGACGAGATCCAGGTGGTCGGCGCGGCCGCCTCGGGCGAGGAGGCCATCTGGATGGCGGCGGCGACGTCGCCACAGGTCGTCCTGATGGACATGGCGATGCCCGACATGGACGGGATCGAGACCACTCGGCGCCTCGTCGCGGCGCAGCCCGACGTCGCAGTGATCGCCCTCAGCACGCACGGTGACCCGCAGCAGGTCGTGGGTGCGCTCGATGCCGGTGCTCACGGGTACCTCGTCAAGGACGTCGAACCGGAAGTCCTCGTCGCCGGCATCCGCTCGGTCCTCGACGGCGGCGCGCCCTTGAGCCCGTCGGTGGCGGGACACCTCCTGCGCGGCGGTTGGCAGTTGGACGCGCCCACGACCCAGCTGACACGTCGCGAACTCGAGGTGCTGCGGTTGATCGTCGACGGTCGTCAGAACAAGCAGATCGCCCACGCGCTCGGCATCAGTGAGAAGACGGTCAAGACGCATTGCAGTCGGTTGTTCCAGCGCATCGGTGTGGCCGACCGGACCCAGGCTGCGGTCTGGGCGGAACGGAACCTGCCGCCGCAAGACCGCTCGACCTGATCCCGTTCACGCCTCGTCCGCTCCGGCCGTAGTCGAGCGGGGGCGTTGCCAGAGCCGGTCACCGGCGACAGCGAAGAGCCATCCGACCAGCAAGATATTGGTGACCAGCATCAGCGCGCTGGCCTTGGTGACGGCGCGGATGTGGAGCCCAAGCGTTGATTCCTTTGCCGCGCACGTCCCGACACAATCGTCTGTCGAGGTCTTTGCCGGGGTGCCAGCATCTGGTGTGCCGGTGTGGTTCATGTCGTGCACGAGCTCGATGTGCTCGCGTCTGCAGGCGGTAGTCGTAGGCGGCGCTGTTGGCAACCTCGGCGATACCGACCAGTGTGCACATCGCGATGATCAGCAGCGCCGCCCCGGCACCGCGGACTGCGGCTCGCGGACTGCGGCCGAACCATCGGCGAGCGAGCAGCGCAGCGACCAGAATCCCGGCCGCGTACAACGGCACCATCATGGTCGAATCGCGCAGCCACCGTTCGAACGGTGGATGGCTCCGCTCGATGGCACCGACCGTACCTTGCAGCGACGTCACCCAGAAGCCGTTGACAAAGGAAATGACCACCGCGAACAGGATGATCGTGAGCCATGACACATCGAGCCGGCGGCGGGCCCGATCGGTGGGCCGTACCGTCGTGTCGTCGGTCGAGATGGGTTCGTGAACAGACATGGTGTACCTCCTGGTCCGTCAAAGACGGCTCAGGTGATCTCCCAGCCGAACATCATGGCGTGGTCCTCGTGGGCCAGGTTGTGGCAGTGCGCCACGTACGGTCCGACGAAGTCACGGAACCGGCGGAAGACGATCACCGATTCACCCGGATCGAGCCCGATCGACGTCTTCTTTCGCCGTGCCCGTCGGGATGGGCCTTCGTCGGCCCGGTGATCACCTTGCCGTTGCGCATCATGACGCGGTGTTCTTCCATGTGCAGGTGCATCGGGTGCACCCAGCCACCACCACCGTTGCGGATCTCCCACAGGTTGTAGCTGTCCATCGGCTGTTGCGCCAAGCGGAGTCTTGCCGGCCGGGTTCTTCAAGCTGCGCACCACGGTGGCCGGATCGAAGGCCTGGCCGTTGATCAACCACTCGACTCTCACCGCCACCGCTGCCGCGCTGCACCTCGAACACCATCCGGTTGGCCATCAGGTCCTTCCAGTTCGACGGGACCGGCGGAAGCGCTCGCAACGTCACTGCGGGATCACGCTCTGGTCCGGTTTCGACCGGGTCGTCACCGATGACGAACTTCAACATCGGGATCTTGTAGTTCGGGTCGGGTGAGGAGCGTGTGGACGTTGTTCCACATGCGACCGTCCTTCATCTTCATCACGTTCGTGAGGATAGACCTCGTCGCCCGTTGGTGGTCGAGCGTGCCGTCCTGGTACTTGGTGAAGTCGATGATCACCTCGCGGCGCTGGGCCGGCCACAGCTCGAAGTTGTCCCGCGGGATCGGCACCGGCAACAGACCACCATCGGTGGCGATCTCGGTGAACTGCATGCACTGCTGACCGTCGGGGATCCGGTACTGACCCTGCAGCTCCTGCCCCGTGTAGCCCAGATCCCGGGCCGCTTTGGGGCCCTGCGTGGAACTCATCAGCTGGAAGTCGTAGATGCGAGCGACCGAGCAGTCGAGGAACCGGAACCGGTACTTGCGACGCTCGACCTGCAACACCGGATAGGCCGTGCCGTTGACCGTGAACAGGTCGCCGACGAAGCCGTGGTTCGGGAAGTGCTTGAAGAACGTCTTGCCCCACCACTCCGGATGCTTGCGCGGGTTCCCCGCCTCGGGGTACTCACCCATGCCGTCGTGCATGTCCTGATGATCGGTGACGCCGTCGTCCAACGCGCACGTCGAAGAACGCCAACGGGATGTCGTACTTCACGTCGAAGGAGCCGTCACCGTTGTCGGTGCGCCGACCCGGCAACCGCAAGCCGGCCGGGTTCGTCTCGTCACCGAAATCGAGCACCGGGTCGTAGATCGGGTACAACCCGACCATCCCCTTGTACACGTTGGCGCCGGTGTGGTCCATGCGGTGATCGTGGAACCAGAAGAAGCTCTGCTTCTCCCGCTCGTCACCACCCGCCGGCCAGTTCAGATACAGGTTGTCGACACCACATCGCCGGGCTTGTACCCGTGGTTGTACGGGCCGTGCATCATCGAGTAGTGCGGGTTGCCGTCACTCTCCGGTGCGGTGTGCGCGTTGTGGAGATGGGTCAGGAACGAATAGTCCGGGGCACCGAAGTCCTGACGATCCAGATTCTTCGGGTTCTCGCCGAGCTTGTTGATGAACCGCACCAGCGCCGGTTGGCCGTACTCGGCGTTGATCATCGGCCCCGGGAACGTGCCCGTTGAACCCGTAGATCGTGCTCGGCGGCAAGTACCGCGGACCCGCGGCGACCCGCTTGCCGAACTGATCGAACGAGTCCCTCGGCAGACCGTCCGAGTTGATCGGCAACACCTGCGACGTCGTGAACGAATGCTCCTCCACCTTCAACTCGATCCTGTACACCAACGGAGTCGTCGCTCCGGTGACCCGCGTCGTCGTCGCACCACCGCTGGTGCTTGTCGTTGCCGTACGAGTTCTGCCGACCCTCCCCCGGCCCCGGCGCGTTCGTCCAGTTCGTCCAGTCCACATACGGTTCGGGCCGCAGCGCCTGGGGAATCGGCAACTCGTCGCTGAACGGGTTCGAGGATCAACGGGCTCGTCGGGAACACCTCGTCGTACAACGAGTCCGCCCACGCGATCGACGCCGCGTCGAACACCCCGTCAGCCGACAACAGACCGCGCTGACGCAGATCCGGCATCCACGTCGAAGCGACTGCACCGGCCGCCACCGCGGCGCCACCGATCGCACCGAGCCGCAGAACTCGCGCCGCCCCACCCGTGACTTCTGATTCACGCCGTCCAAAGGCTCATGAACCGTTTCCATTGTGTTCCCCTTTTCAATTGGGGAGATCGCCCACAATCCGCTGACCCCGTCCGCCCAGACGGGTTTGTCCAACACGAATTGCCTTCGCCCTCCGCTTGACGATGTCACCATCGCCTCCGTCGGGGCCCACTATGCACCGGCCTCGCACAAGGGCACAATTGCGACTCAGGACCTAGGACTAATGACGGACACCAGCCGACTTTTGTCGGTCAAAGGTCCTAAGACCATCCCCAATCCACACTCTCCGCGACGAAGCCAGTCACGTGGCGTGGGAAATCGTGTCCGGCGACCGCCCGCCGACGAGCGATCGATCGCTCGCGCGAGCGTGTGACATTTTTCGCCGTATCACGAAGGCCCGCCACGCATCACACCGGCGGCCCCGGTTCTGGCGATCAGTCGTCGGAGTCGGAACGGCCGTCGGAATCGGACTCGTCGTCGTCGCCGACCGAGCGTCCGGATCCGGAGTCGTCGGAATCGGACCGGTCGCCGGAAGTCGTCGATCCGTCGATCGTCGCTGCCGGAGTGTCCGGACCCGGAGTTGTCGGAGCGCCTCAGAGCCCGAACCGGACCCGCTCGAACCGCGGCCCGATCCCGATCCGTCCGTGGTCGGGACACCACCGGAGCCTGACTCGGGAACACTCGGAACGGTGTTCGACACCGCGTCGGTCGTGGTCGCATGCTGTTCGGACCCGGAATCATCGATCTCCGGCACGACCGTGTTCGACGCCGAACCACGCCGACCTGAGGTCCCCGACCCCGAATCCTGCGTATCGTCAGTCCCGGCGTGATCCTCCACGCTCGTCACGGTTGCCGATACCGGCGCCGGCGATGTGTCCGCAACCGATGTCACCGGCGGCACGCGACGACGTCGAGTCCGTCGTCATCGCCGACGCAGCCGTGACGTCGGCCGGCTCCTGAGGGGGCGCCGGGTTCGACCACACCGAACGCGACGTCGGAGCCCCCAGACTCGGGAACAACGTCTCGCGAATCGCGTAGGCCGTCCCCGCCGACCCGATCAATGCCGCCGTCGCGAGCGCCCCGACGATCGCCTTGGTCGACCGGGAGTTCCAGCCCGCCGAACCATGATCCGACGGACCAGCCACTTCGCGCGCCGGCACGCCAGTCACCGGAACGAGCGACTCGCCGTCACCATGTCCGCGATCCAGCCAGCTTCCACCCATTCACCAGTCTGCCCGACATGGCGACGGGCATGTCACATCGGGCGATCGGCCCGACGCAATGAGACCTTGGTCCTAGTACCTGGTGCTACGACCAACGTACAGTTCATTTCGATCGGTCGCTCGTGCACACTTGGTGCGTGGCAGCGGCGACCACGAACAGCGACACGACCGCCCTGCCGATCCGTTTCGTGCTCGACGAGACGCTCCTCGACCGCTGACCCGCTGACAGCCCCGAGTTGAGCTCTCGCCGTTCGCGAGAACGAGGTCACCCATCCGCCCGGGTGACCTCGTTCAACGCCCCCGTAGGCCCCGTTGTCGGGAGCCCCGGCACTTCACGTGCCCGGCGGAGTTGTCGGCGCAGCCATTCGGTTCGCGAAGTACAGGGGTTCGCCAAGTTTGTCGAGCAGTGCTCGTTCCCCTTCGAGCCACGCGAGGTGTCTCTCCTCGTCGGCAAGGATTCCTTCGAGGATCACACGAGTCGTCGCGTCGTGATCGGCCGATGCTGCCTCGGCCGCGGCGTTGAGGCCGGCAGGAGCCAGGCGCTGTATCTCGAGGTCCTTGTCCAGCACTTCGGCGACCGTCGCACCGATGTTCGGTGCACCGAGCGTGAAGGCGGGCGTGCCGCCGAGGTCGAGCAGTCGTTGCAGCAGCTCGGCAATGGTGATCGGCTCGTCGGCGATGCGCCCTTCCATGCTGCGCGCCAGGCCGGCCAATCCCCACGAGTCGAGCAAGGCGACGTGGGTCTGGTGCTGTGCGAGGGCGGTGTAGTACACACCCAGCAGGCCGTTGATCATGTCGACGGTCGACGTCGGCTCGGGGTTCATGACTCGACTGTAGAACGTCCATCGATTCGCAGCGCTGTTCACGAAGCCGCCACGCGGAACGAGGCCACCGTCGGGTGACGGTGACCTCGTTCGTGTGACCCCATGATCGCTCAAACGGCGGACAGACCGCGAGCGACCGGGGTAGACCGAGGGGCCGGGCGGGGCGGAATCGCCCGGCCCCTCAGGTCGACTTGTTCAGCTCCGGATGGAGACCGCCACGTTCTCCAGGACACCGCCACGGCTCGTGTAGATGTCGAGTCGGGTGACGCCTGCGGGCAGGGTGACACCGGAGTTGACACGGAAGGCGAACGTTCCGGTCAACGGGTCGGCCGTGATCGTGCCGATGGCGTTGGTGCGGTGTGTTCCGGCCACGCCGTCGCTGGCGTAGATCGACACCACGTTGGGCATCGAGAACAGGTTCGTGGAACCTTCGACACGGATCTCACCGTTCTTGGTACGCAGCTCGGCCCGGGAGATCGTGACGACCTCGTTGACCTTGCTGATCGTCACCGAGTCGGTGGCGACCTGGGCGCCGGCGGTGGCCTTGAGCTCGAAGCTCATCGGCATGGTCGTGTCGGGCATCGTGAACGATGCGATCGACGTTGCCGCACCGTTGAGGATCACTGTCGGACCTCCGGTCTGGACCCACTGGTAACCGGTGGCGTACTGCGATGCCGTGCCGTCGAGGGTCACGTTCGTGCCCACGATGGCCGTCCGGTCCAGCCCAGCCTGCGCCACTGGCGCATAGCCGGCAGCGACGTTCACCGTGACATCGGTGGTGCGAGGTGGTGAGACCACCCGCACCGGACACCGTCAGACGGAACGACAGAGCGCCACCAGCGGTCGGTGCGGTGAACGTGGCAGCCTCGGTGTTGGCGCCGGTCAAGGTCACCGGGGTGCCGGTGAGCTGGGTCCATTGGAACGTGGCGATGTCACCCGAGGAACCAACGCTGTTCAACAGCACGGGCTGGCCGGGGATGGCCGTGGTCGGGTTCGCCGAGGCGGCCGCCGCGACGACCACCGAGTCGAAGTCCAAACCGACGAGCCGCACCGGCTCGGTGTCAGAACCACCAGCAGAGGACTTGATCACGACGTTCAACGGCGGCGAGGCCAGCGGCGTGGCCAACGTACCGTCACTGCCCACCACACCACCAGGAATGGCGGTGAGGGTCACGCCGGCGGCGACGCTGCTGCGTGCCCCGACGGTCAGCTTGCCGGTCTCCAGGTCGTAACGGGCCGCGGTCACATCGACCAGGTCCGTCACGTCAGCTTCCCAACTGGTGCCATCGGTCTGGTTGGTGGCCAGCACCTTGGTCGGAGCCGCCCCCGGCACGAGCACCTTGGCGTAGTACAGATCGCCCTTGCCGGTGGTGACACCCTTCATCTGGGTGGTGCCGATACCGACACCCGACAACATGATCTTCTGGCCGGGACGCGACGTCACGAACACTTCCAGATAGTCGTTGCTCGCATCATTTTGATCGATACGGACCGGCGCGCATCGTCTGCACACCCGAGGTCTGGGCGTGCTTGCCGACGACCGAGAACAGGTCGTTGATGACGCAGCTGCCGTCCTCGACTCCGGGGCAGGCCTGAGCCGGACCGAACGATCCCGCAGGACCCTCGACCTTGAAGAAGTTGGTGCCCTTCGGGCTGCCGATCACGGTGTGCTCGACACCCGGGTCACCGAGATACCCAGCCGGCGGCGCCGACTCGGCCGGATCCCACTGGAGCAGATTGCCGAACACCGGGCTGTTCAACGCCAAGCGAGAAGTCCGCCGGCGTCGTCAAGGCGCCGATGTCCTCGGTGGCGAACACGCGGCCATCCTCGTCGGCCTCGAGATCAACTTCACCATAAGGATGCGTGATGTGGTACGTCGCACCCGGGATCATGTCGTCCATACGAACACGGACACGACCGAAGCTGACCTGATCGCCAGGCGTGGCCACTTCACCAGAAGCGAACGCTGCTTCGACAGCCATCACGAGCACGACCTTCTTGGTCAGACCATCTGCGATGACCGACTCACCGGCCCACCAGAACGCCTCACCCGGGAAGTTGCCGGGGAACGCGATCGGGCTGTTCGGATCCGCGACATCAGTCGGCAGATACCGGCACAACGGGTCCTGATCGAGACACAGCTCGACCTCGGTGCCGTCGGCGTCCCGATACCAGATCGGGTACCCGTTCTCCGTGCTGACCGGGCCAACCGCCCGCAAGTCATCAACATCACCCTGCGCTGCCGCAGCAACACCGACAGCACCCGCTACCGACGCCGCCGCGAGCAAGCCCGCGATGACCGGACGGGTACGACCCCGCCCAGTCCTCTCTTGATGGATATTCCTTTTCACTTCCGCCTCCTGATGGGCACTTGATGACCGGCGAACGCCGACCGATTGGATATTCGATTGATTGATTGACACACCGACAGCGCTCACAGAGCACCGCCCTCGTCGACGCCGTTGCCGGCGTTGGTGATCGACAAGACCTCATCCGCAGGACGCGCTCCGGCGCCATCCGCGGGAACATGAGCCTGACCGGCGGCCAGTTCGGCGCCGTGCTCATGGACATCAGTGGCAGCCGAGCTCATCGCCGGGACCGCCAGGAACAACACCACTACCGAGGCCAGCGCGAGCACGCGCCCACCCGTCGCCGGACGCCACTTCGACGTCGCACCCGACCGGGTGTCACTGCCGAGCGCCATCCACGCACCCACGGCCGCCAGCACACCCAGCAACGCACACACCGTGTCCGCAAAACCCGGACGCTCGACCCCGAGACCCACGATCAGCCACACACCGACCGTGCGGGTCAGCAGCCAACCGGCCACCGCGAACGCATTCACCGCCACGACCGCCTTGGCCACCGCCCGCCCGGGCTGCACCAGCAACGCCACGCCGGTGACGAGTTGCAATACCGCCACGACGACAAAGATGCTTGCCAGCAGTCGATGATCCGCATGAACACCGACCGCCGCGGCATGGATCGCCCCGGCACCGATTCCGGCCAATGCCGGAATCGACGTCGAACGCGATGCCTCCGCCTCCACACGACCCGAGCCCACGTCGCGAACCACCGGAGTCATGACCTGGCTCCGACGTTCTCGTCGGGTCGGGCTCGTGTCCAGAGCCGGTCGCCGCCGACAGCGAAGAGCCATGCGACCAACAACATGTTGGTGATCAGCATGAGTGCGCTGGCTTGGGTGCCGGCTCGGACGTGGAGCCCGAGGGTTGCCTGCTTGGCCGCGCACGTCCCGACGCAATCGTCGGTCTGTGCGACGGTCGATGTCGATGTCGCCTCGTGTTGGGTGTGGTTGAAGCCCTCGAGGAGATCGACGTGTTCTTTCTGCAGCTGGTAGTCGTAGGCCGCGCTGTTGGCGACCTCGACGATGCCCACCAGGGTGCACACCGCCACGATCAACACCGCGGCGCCGGCCGCGCGGACCAGGGTCCGCTTGCTACGCCCGAACCAGCGACGGGCGAGCAACACCGCGAGCAGCACGCCGGCCGTGTACAGCGGCAACATGATGGTGGAGTCATGGAGCCACCGCCCGAACGGTGGTGCGCTGCGCTCGAGTGAGCCGACCGTGATCTGCAGTGAGGTCACCCAGAAGCCGTTGACATAGGAGATGACGACGGCGAACAGGATGATCGTGGGCCATGACACGCCGAGCCGGCGGCGGACACGCTTGACCGGTTGTGCGGTCGTCGCGTGTTCCGCCACTGCTTCGGGCACCAATCGGTATGCCGAGAGTTCGTGAACAGTCATGGGCTTGTGCTCTCCTGGTCCGTCAGGGACGGGTCAGGTGATCTCCCAGCCGAACATCATGGCGTGGTCCTCGTGGGCCAGGTTGTGGCAGTGCGCCACGTACGGGCCGACGAAGTCACGGAACCCGCGGTAGATGATCACCGATTCACCCGGATCGAGCCCGATGACGTCTTCCTTGGCGACACCGTCGGGGCGGGCCTTCGTGGGCCCGGTGATCGCTTGGCCGTTGCGCATCAGGGTGCGGTGTTCTTCCATGTGCAGGTGCATCGGATGCACCCAGCCACCGCCGCCGTTGCGGATCTCCCACACGTTGAAGCTGTCCATCGGCTGTTGCGCCAGCGGCTCCTTGTTGGCCGGGTTCTTCTTGCTCCGCACCACCTGGGCCGGATCGAAGGCCTGACCGTTGATCAACCACTCGCTCTCGCCGCCGACGGCACCGCGTTCCAGTTCGAAGACCATCCGGTTGTTCATCAGGTCCTTCCAGTTCGAAGGAACCGGAGGAAGTTCACGCAACACCGGCGGGATCACGCTCACATCGGGCTCGACCGGCAGGTCGCCGATGACGAACTTGAGCATCGGGATCTTGTATTTCGGGTCGAGCGACGAGGAGCGCCTCGAGCTCTTCCACATACGACCGTCGGTCATCTCCATGGTGTTGGTGAGGTAGATCGCGTCGCCCTTGGTCGTCGAGGTGCCGTCCTTGTACTTGGTGAAGTCGATGATCATCTCGCGGCGCTGGGCGGGCCACAGCTCGAAGTTGTCACGCGGGATCGGTGCCGGCAGCAGACCACCATCGGTGGCGATCTCGGTGAACTGCATGCACTGCTGACCGTCCTGGATCCGGTACTGGCCCTGCAGGTCGTCGCCCGTGTGCCCCAGATCGCGTGACGCCTTGGGACCCTTGGTCGAGGTCATCAACTGGAAGTCGTAGATGCGAGCGACCGAGCAATCGAGGAACCGGAACCGGTACTTGCGACGCTCCACGTTCAACACCGGGAACGCGACACCGTTGACCGTGAAGAGGTCACCGACGAAGCCGTGGTTCGGGAAGTGCTTGAAGAACGTCTTGCCCCACCACTCCGGATGCGTCCGCGGGGCACCCACCTCGGGGTACTCGCCCATGCCGTCGTGCATGTCCTTGTGCATCGTGACGCCGTCATCCAACGCACAATCGAAGAACGCCAACGGGATGTCGTACTTCACATCGAAGGACCCATCCGCGTTGTTCGTACGCCGACCCGGCAGCTGCAGACCACGCTTGTCGGTCTCGTCACCGAAGTCCTTGACCGGGTCGTAGATCGGGTACAACCCGACCATGCCCTTGTACACGTTGGCCCCGGTGTGATCCATCCGGTGATCGTGGAACCAGAAGAAGCTCTGCTTCTCCCGATCGTCACCACCTGCCGGCCAGTTCAGATACAGGTTGTCACACCAATCACCGGGCGAGTACCCGTGGTTGTGCGGGCCGTATGCCATCGACCAACCCGGGTTGCCGTCACTCTCGGGTGCGGTGTGGGCGTTGTGGAGGTGGGTCAGGAACGTGTAGTCGGGCGCGCCGAAGTCCTGACGATCGAGACCCTTTTCGTTGTGCTCGTCACCGAGCTTGTTGACGAACCGCACCAGCGCCGGCTTGCCGTACTCGGCATTGATCATCGGCCCCGGGAACTGCCCGTTGAACCCGTAGATCGTGCTCTTCGGCAAGTACCGCGGGCCGGCCTTGACCTTGTTGCCGAACTCGTCGAACGACTCGGTCGGGCGACCGTTGTGATCGATCGGCAACACCTTCGAGGAGGTGAACGAATGCTCGTCGATCTTCAACTCGATCTTGTACACCACCGGAGCCGCCGGCCCTTGGACGCGCGGATCGTCGCACCAACGCTGATGGCGCTCGCCGTACGAGCTCTGCTGATCGATCCCCGGCCCCGGCGCGTTCGACCAGTTCGTCCAATCGACATACTGCTCGGGCGCCAACGCCTTCGGGATCGGCAACGGATCCGTGAACGGGTTCAGGATCAACGGGCTCGTCGGGAACTCCTCGACGTACAACATGTCCGCCCAGGCGATCGAGGCCGCATCGAACACACCATCGCTCGACAGCAGACCGCGCTTGCGCAGGTCTGGCATCCAGGTCGAAGCGACCGCACCAGCGGCCACCGCTGCGCCACCGATCGCACCGAGACGCAAGAACTCGCGCCGTGCCACCCGTGACTTCTGATCCACGCCGTCCAAAGGCTCATGAACCGTTTCCATTTTCTGCACCCCTTGTAAGTAGGGGAGACCGCCCGCAATCCGCTCTTTGACCCGCCCGTGCGGGGTATGTTCAAAATTCGAATTGCGGCTTCGCCCTCCGCTTGACGATGTCACCATCGCCTCCGTCGGGAGCCACTATGGACGACGCCGAATCCGCGCCACAACCCGGTCGCTAGTGCTCCACCGCAGGCCGCATTCGGGGCGCGTTCGGTTCCGCCGCGTGGCCTAGTACCCCACCAAATCCGGACTTCGAGGACCACGAAACTCACGCAGCGTGGTTGTTTCACCCCTCAGCGTCAGTCCACCGACGGAGACGCGTACCCCTCGAACCGTCGCGAAATTCGCACGTGACCTTCGTCACACAACGATCCCGATGCGCGCGCCAGATCCGGCGCACGGGTCGTCAACTCGGATTGCGGGTTCGCACCGAGGGAGCGCGTCGCGAGGGGCCCGACGCGCTCCCCCGACCGTCAGAGTCCCTGGACGGCGAACCAGCCGACGCCGGCGGGGTTCGTGACGAACACGATCGGCGCGAAGCAGGGGGACGGCAGGGCGACCTTGGTCTCGACGTCGGCGTCGCCGCCCGGGTCGGTCGCGGTCGCCACCGTGACGGGGAACGGCTCCGAGGTCGACGTTGACCGGCTGGAGGGCCGCATCGAGGCACGACACGACGACCCGCATCGTGGCGACCGTGTTCCTGCCGTTGTTCGGCCCGGAGGCGAAGACGAGATCCTCGAACTCCACGTCGACCCTGCCGGACGACCTGACCGAGATCTCGGCCTCCCCGATCGCCCATGCCGCGCCGGCGCCGTTGAGGCCGCGGATGTTGCCAGCGGGACCGATCAATTCGATCGGTACGCCGATGAACTTCTCCGACCTGAGCCGTCCGTCGTCTCGGGCGACCGCGGTTGCCGTGACCCCTGCGACGGCGAAGGCGGCGAGAGCGGCGAACGTTGCCATTTTCTTGGTGGACCTCATCGTGGACTCCTTGTGCTCGTGCGCGAGTTGTGCACCGGTGTTACGAACGAACGTGCACGACGGATTGCCCCTCGCGCAATCCATTGGCGCGGTCCGTACGTACCATCGTGTGATGCGGCATCTCGATCGGTTGTCCGATGAGGCGCTCCTCGCCGCGGTCGGGCTCGAGGAGCGGGACGCGGCCGTGGTCTTCGTCCGGAGGTTCCAGCGTCGGGTCTTCGGGCTGGCCGTCACCGTGACCGGCGATGCGGCGCTCGCCGACGACATCGCCCAGGTCACGTTCGAGCGCGCCTGGCGTCATGCGGCGACCTACGACGCGCGGCGGGCCTCGGTCACCACCTGGCTCCTCACGATCACCCGCAACCTCGCGATCGACGCGATGCGCGTGCGCCACTCGGTGCCCTTCGATCCCGATCTCCTCAGCGAGCTCCTCCCAGCGTCGTCGGACGTCGACCCCCAGCAGGCGGCCGAGGATGCCGACCAGCTCGGCCGGCTCGGCGTCGAGCTCGCGGAACTGCCCGTCGAGCAGCGACGGGCAGTCCTGCTCGCCACGCTCGCGGGCCGGACGGCCAGCGAGATCGCCGCGATCGATGGCATCCCCCTCGGCACGGCGAAGACACGGATCCGCACCGGCCTCAGGAGGCTGCGCGCCGCCGTGGCGGAGGTGGCGCCATGAGTGCACGGGGGCCCATCGGCTGCGCGCAGTTCGATCTCCTCGCCGACGAGTTGGCGTTGGGACAGGTGGACGAGCCGACACGCGGTCGACTCCTGGCGCACGCCGCGACCTGTCCGCACTGCCACTCGTTGCTCGAGAGCCTGGGCACGGTGGCCGACCGCCTCCTGCTCGTGGCGCCCCAGGTGGAGCCACCCGAGGGATTCGAGAGTCGGGTGGTCGCCCGTCTCGGCAGCGCCGTGCCCTCGAGGGTCCGCCGACCTGCTCGGGTCCGATGGATCGCCGCCGCGGTCGCCGCGATACTCGTCGCAGGCGCGGCCGTGGCGCTGATCCGGCGACCGGAGTCGTCCTCCCCGTCGCGACCGCCGCCATCGTCACGGACGAGGGCGCAGAGATCGGTGCCGCGCGGCTGCTCGCCGACCCGACGTCGTATCTCCTGATCACCGTCGACAACCCTCGTCCCGGCCCCGGCGTGCGTCTCTGTGAACTCCTGGCGGCGCGACGGCACGTGGGAACTCGTCGGACAATGGGATGCCGCCGGGATCGCCTCCGGGGTCTGGGCGGTCGGCGTCGATCCGGAACTGCTCGATGCCACGGCGATGCGGATCACCTCCGACGGCGACAGTGGTCGCCACCGCAAGCTTCGAGTGAGTCCCATGTCGCCGCGGCGCGGAACCCGAGATTCGCCCTACCGGCAATCCCGAGGCCCGTGCGACTCGTATCTCTGGCAGGACAAACCGACAAGGGAGAGAACCATGCGTACTCGACATCTTTTGACTGCGTTCGTCGCCGCCAGCGTCATCCTCGCCGCGTGCGGCAGCGACGACGACTCGTCGGACACCGCGACGACCGACGCCGCCGCCGAGGCGACGACAGGCGACGCCAGCGCTGCGACCACCCCAGCGGCAAGCGATGCTCCTGCAGCGAGCGAGGCCCCCGCTGGGACGACCGGCGACGCCGCCGCGACCGGCGCGACCACCGTGATGGTCGCCAACGACGCCGAACTCGGTGACTACGTCGTCGATGGCGACGGCATGACGCTCTACTTGTTCACGCAAGGACGAGGGCACCACCACCGCCTGCACGGGCGAATGTGCGGCCAACTGGCCGCCGATCGTCGCCGAGGACCCGACCGGCGGTGACGGAATCGACGCCGCCCTACTCGGCACCGCCGACGGCATCGAGCCCAACCAGGTGACCTACAACGGCCACCTGCTCTACTACTTCGCCAACGACGCCGCGCCCGGCGACACCAACGGCGTCGGCCTGCCCAACTGGTTTGCGGTCGACCCCGCCGGCGAGGCGATCGAAGGCTGAGCACCGCGGGCCGTTGCCCGTCCCACGGCCCTCAGCGATGAGCGAACGGACCGACAGTCGGACCGTTGGCTCACCGCAACGGATGCTTGACCCTCCTGCGGGGGGAGGCAGCACGATGGAGTCATGGCCTCCATCAGCAAGCACATTCCCGTCGACGTCGACGCCGACACGGTGTGGACCGCCCTCCGCGACGTGGGCAACGCCGCACCAGATCTTCGGCCCCGTGCTCACCGACTGCCGATTCGACGGTGACGACACCCGCGTCGTCACCTTCGCCAACGGAATGGTCGTGCACGAGCGGATCGTCGACGTCGACGACGACGCCCGCCGACTCGCCTACACCGTGCTCGACGGCCCCTTCACCCACCATCACGCCACGTTCGTGGTGGCAGCCGAGCCCGACGGCACCAGCGTGCTCTCCTGGGTGAGCGACGTGCTGCCGCACGACGTCGCCCCGATGGTCGAGGACCTCATGGACCAGGGCGCGCTGGCCGCGCAGCACGCCCTCGGGTACGGGGCAAAGCTGGAGTCATGACCGTCGCCCTCACCATCGGCGAGTTCTCGAAGATGACGTACCTGAGCGTGAAGGCGCTGCGGCACTACCACGACGTCGGGCTGCTCGAACCCGCCGACATCGACCCGGCCAGCGGGTACCGGCACTACAGCGCCGACCAGGTGCCGACCGCCCAGGCGATCCGTCGCTTCCGCGACCTCGACATGCCGATCGAGCAGGTGCGCGTGGTGCTCCAGGCGCCCGATCTCGCCACCAGGAACCGGGCGATCCTCGATCACCTCGAGGCGATGCAGGAGCAGCTCGAGCGCACGCAGCACACGGTGGCGTCGCTCCAGGCGCTGCTCACCACGCCGGCGCGCGCCGAAGCCGATCAGCTACCGCACCCTCGCCGCCACACCGGCGCTCGCGATCGCGGCCACCGTCGCGTTCGACGACGCCACCGACTGGCTGGACGACGCCTACGCCGAGCTGCACAGCGCCCTCGACGCCGCCGGCCTGTCGCCCGCCGGTCCCGACGGCGGGCTCTACGACGACGCCTTCTTCACCGAGGGCAACGGCGACGTCGTCGCCTACGTGCCCGTCGGCGTCGACCTCGCCGATCTCGCTCCGGCGACCACCGGTCGCGCCCAGGCGCTCGACCTGGCCGCCGACCCGGGTGGCGGCGATGATCCACGAAGGTTCGTTCGACGACATCGACCAGACCTACGGCGCCCTCGGCACCGTCGTGGCCGAGCTCGGCCTCGGTCTCGAGGGCCCCATCCGCGAGATCTACCTGGCCGACGACCGCGCCGAGGTCTGCTGGCCCATCACACCGTCCGTCACACAAGGAGAATCCCGATGACCTCGACCCTCACCCACCTCACCTTCGACTGCGCCGACGCCGCCGCGCTCGCCGTCGTTCTGGGCCGCCGTGCTCGACGCAACCCGTCGACGACGGGGCCTCGTCCGAGTACGCGCTGGTGAAGGGCACGCCCGGTTGGATGTTCCTCCAGGTGCCCGAGCCAAAGGCGGCCAAGAACCGGATGCATGCCGACCTCACCACCGACGACCTCGCCGCTGAGCTCGTCCGCCTGAAGGACCTCGGTGCGACCCACCTCGCCGATCACACCGAGGACGGCACGACCTGGGCCACGCTCACCGACCCCGAGGGCAACGAGTTCGACGTCGTGGCCGGCTGATCCTCGACGTCGGCGCGACGTGCGGTCCGACGTCGTCCGAGCATTCACTGGTCGTTCACTCGATGGACATGACGCGCTCGATACCGTCGCCTGGGTGGAGAGCCCGTTGCGAGACGTCCGGGTCGAGCGCGACGAGCAGGGAGTCCTCTTCGTGCGGTGGCAAGCGGACGACCCCATCGACATCGGGATCGGCGCGACGCCGCACCCGTCAGAACACACGTCCCTCGGTACTGCAGTCGACGGCGGCCTGATTCGCATCGAGGGGCCGGTTCCGCGGCGGGCCTACCTCTCGCTCGTCCCGCCCGGCCAGCCGGCCGTCGTCGCGGCGGAACGTCGGATCCCCTTCGAGGGGATCACCAACTTGCGCGACCTCGGCGGCTACCCGACCACCTCCGGCGGGATGACGCGGTGGGGCCGGGTGTTTCGTGCCGACGCCCTCCACAAGCTGACCGCCGACGACCTCGACGCGTTCCATGAGCTGGGCGTGACGACGGTGTACGACCTGCGCGGTGATGCCGAACGCGCCGACTTCCCGGGTCCGGTTCCCTCGCTGCATCTGTCGATCGTCGGGCGACCACGCGACGTCGAGCCGCCCCCACCAGCACCGGAGATGACCGCCCGCGACGGCGAGGAGTTGCTGCGCGACACGTACGTCGGGGCCCTGACCCACAGCGCCTGCGAGATCGGTGCCGTCATGCGCGGCCTCTCCGACCCGGGCCTGACGCCGGCCGTCTTCCATTGCCACGGCGGCAAGGACCGCACCGGACTCGTCGCGGCCGTGCTCCTCCTCGCACTGGGTGTCGACCGCGACACCGTGCTCGACGACTACGAGGCCACCAGCCTGTACCGCTTCCCCGAGGACCAGCACGACAGCCTCGCCAACATGCTGCGGGCCGGCATTTCACCCGAGGCCGCCGCGGGCGTGCTCGGCACACCTCGCTGGGCGATGGCCGAGGCCGTCGACCTGCTCCTCCGCTCCCCCGACGGCGTCGAGGAGTTTCCTCACTGGACCCGCCGGCATGGAACCCGGCGAACTCGCCGCACTACGAGAGCACCTCGTCACCCCAGCCCAAGGCTCCTGAGCGGGAGGACGTCGTCCGCGAACGTCACGAGCGTTCGCGACGAGCAGGTTCCGAGCGAACAACCTCGACGACGATGTCGGCATCCTGGATGTCCGAGTCGTCGGCATCTGGCTGGTCCGGCGGATCGACTTCGAGGTAGATGCATTCGCCAGGACAGTGCTCAGCAGCGTCGATCGCGTCACGCTCGAGGCGTAGCGGCACCCCGCTCCGCGCGATCGGGTCGGTGAGCACCGATTCGCCGTCGTGGACATAACCGATGCCATCTTCCAGTACGACGAAGAGATCGGGGCAGCGATCGACACACAACCCTGCTCCCGTACAGCAGTCCTGGTCGATCCACACGAGCATCAGCTCTCCACTCCCTACTGGAAGTATGTGGATGCAGCCCGGTGAGCGCAACAGATGACGCGGAGCGACGTCGTGCTCGGATCACAGAAGTTTGTCTGGATTTCATCTGCGCGTTGCCCGTCCGGGGACGCACACGCGTTGCTGAGGGGCGCGCCAAGCGGCTCGCCGACGGCTGACGGGATCGATACCGGGGTCATCCAAACTCTGTACGACCCGGTCGGTGAGTGGCCGGTGTGATCGTCGCAGATGCCGTCAGGCTTGCTGCTCTGCCCGGGTCAGATCGCGGATGGCGAAGTCGTGGTGCTCCCACTCCTCGCGGATCACGAGTTGCAGGCCGACCCGCAACGGGATCGCGGTCGACGTCGGAACCCACGGCGGGTTGTGTGCCAACGCGTGGCCGAGCTGATCCGGAGCGAGACCACCCACGAAATCACGCATGAACCTCATGTATTCATCACGAACGTCCAGGACTTCCGCCAACGACGGAGTTGCCCAGACGTCGATGCCCCACCGACCCACGTCGCCGCCCGGAGCTGGTTGGCCCGTGCGGTGATCGGGCGGCATGCCCAAACGGTGCCAAGCCCCAGGTTCATCGAGGACGCTCCGGCGAACCCAGACGTCGGTCACGAACAGCAAATGCCTCTGGGTCTCGACGAACGACCATTCGCCGTTCACGTTCTCGTGCAAGACCGATTCTGGAAGTTGCGTGGCCCGGCTGAATGTCGACCTCCACGTCCGCTCGACGACCGACCAAGCCACGCGTACGCCGTCGACTGTGTTCGGCATGGATCGCGGATCCACGTCCACATCCGGTTCGTCGACCACAGCAACAGATTGTTCCAGATGCGGGCACGGACGCATCCGGGCGTGGCTCGCCGTCGACTCATCACCTGCGACTCGATCGAATGATTGTCGGACGTGCTCGTCGAGTTCCGCCGACCCTGCGCCCAGTCGGCGGGTGACCCACCGGCCTCGAGAACTTCTTTCCGTTCTCGGTTTCGGAAGGCGAGACCCACGACGGACAGAAGCCCTGGAACGTCGACGGTACGGGACTCCACTTTTCCTCCGCCGTCGCCCACCTTCGATTTGTGACGTTCTCTCCGATCACCTCGAGCCGATGCCAGGCCGATCGCAATCGCGCACCGCGCCGACTCCAAGCTGCCGACATGGCGTTCCGCTCGAGCCGACCGACCGCCCACGTTTCGACTATGACCACCCGAATCGCACGGCCAACCGCGCCCCTCATCCTGCTCCCGCTCATCATCATGTCGATGGCTGCCGAGGCGTGCACCTCCGCCGACCCGACCGAATCGACCAACTCGACGGCACGGCACTCCGCCCCCGCCTCGGCGCCGGTCGACTCGGTCGACGTCCCGGCCGAATCGGCGAGCGCAACGCGAATCGGAACGTCCACGACGACCACGCCGTCGACGTCCAGTCCGCCAAGCACAACGACGCCCCCGACAACGACGGCACCGTCGACAACCGTCGTGCCGACGACCGCGCACGTGACGATTCCGGTCGATTCGCCCGAACAGTTGCGAATGAACATCGAGTGGGACCTCAACGTCGGCGAGAACGCACTGATGGTCGCTGGCACCGACCCGTCGAACCCTGCGTTGCGAGGCGATCTCGCCCGGTACTTCGCTGACGCACCGCTCGCGACGCTGACCGAGTTCCTCGACGGAATCGTTCGTGACGGTCTGCTCGTTCGTTCGTCCCACGAGGTGCCGAACGCAGTCAGAGTCCTGCGTGTCGAACATGCCAGCGACCCCCTCGCGGAGGCAGTGGTCGTGGCGTGCCGCCTCGATGGCGCAGTCGTCTACGAGCCGATCGGCGACACCGAAGCGATCGTGAACGATGCGATCCAGATCAGCCTCACCACCAACACCATGCATCTGGTCGACGGCATCTGGCAGGTGGTGGCGAGTGAAGGGATCGACCACCCCGACATCCTGGGTGAGTGCGGTTGGGACGGACACGCCCTGCACCCATGATCGAGCTGACTTGCACGGCGATCCGCTGATCGCCGCTGGTGCAACACTCGGTGCTACACTTGTGGTGTGCCGACCACGAAACCGCGTTACCCGGTGACCGAGACCGACGACATCGCCGCCGTGCTCGACGAGGCAGCGCGTCGCTGGCCCGACGTCCCCCGGAGCCGGTTGATTCAGCGGGTGCTGATGGACTGGCACGACGGCGGGGCCAGCCCGGCGGCGCGACATGCCGCACGCCGTCGACTGACAGGGTCGATGCCGGGGTCATCCGAGCTGTACGACCCGGTCGGCGAGTGGCCGGCGTGATCGTCGCAGATACCAGCTGGGTTGCGGCATTGCGCGACCCGGACGACGCTCATCATGCGGCAGCGGCCGGGGCGAGCGACGAGATTGGGGACGAGTCGGTACTGGTGGCCGTCGTGACGCTGGCTGAGTGCCTCGTCGCGCCTGCGCAACTCGGCCGGCTCGAGGAAGCGGAGTTGGCGCTCCGGTCGGCGTTCGACGTCGAGATGCTCGACGACACTGCGCCAGCGCGCTGGGCTTCGAGACGGGCGGCGAGCGGGCTCCGGCTTCCCGATGCGATCGTGTTGGAGACGGCGCTGCACCACGGCGCTCGGGGTGTGGCGACGTTCGATGCTCGACTGGCGAAGCAGTGCCGCGCCGCCGGTCTCGAGGTTCTCGGGGCTGCGTAGGTGCGACGCGCAGCGACGCCGAGTCATCGCTGCACTCATTCAGGATCGAGCACCGGAAAACCGCTGACCAAACGCTGTCGCAGCCTCCAGCACGAACCCCGCCGGCCCCAGGGTGACCGTAAACGTGTCGAGGAAACCACGCTGACCGAGGATCACGGCCGTTCCCTGATGAGGCCACGGATCAAGTACCGCAACGGTCTCGCGCCATCGCACTGGAGGCTCGTCGATCAGTTCACGAGGCGGTCGCGCCTCGAGTGTGAACTCGTACAGAGGGACCTCGGTCGTCGACCCTGCGAGACGAAGCACCATCGTCTCGCCGACTGACACCGCATCGCCTCCCAGATCGAGCAGCTCGCGCGCCACGACCGTGATCGGACCGCCGGTGTCAATGATCGCCGAGAAGGTGGCCGGAACGTCCGGCACTGACACGCTGATGACGGCGCGAAGCACCGGATGCGAAAGACGTCCCCGTCCTTCTCCGAAATCGGTGTAGGCGTATCGCCAGGGCTCAGCCAAGCCCGTAGACCACCGGATCACCCGGCGCCGGTGCACGCATCACTTCAAGATCCGCGACGCCGTCGGCCGCGAGGACCGCCACCAGATCTGCGAGCGACTCAGCATCGCGGCGCACCCGACCGTCGGCATCGACCGCGACCCACCGCCCGGCCCAGGCAGCGAGATCGAGCGTGCGTACCACAGTCTCGATCGTATCCGCCCGCAGCTCGTCGGCACGCGACCAGAACTGGTCCGCTCCTCACCGAGTCGGTGCTCGCGAGTCGCCCGGACCTCGCCCATGGATATCAACCATTTTCGACGTCGGCCCTGCGGGGACGGGTGGTGCCCGCCGAGCATCGTTGGCACGAAGCACATCGGCGGCGATTCCGGTGATGGCATCGAGTTGGTCCGTGTCGAGTCGGTCGATGAACAGTTCACGGACGGCGGAGGCGTGGCCGGGTGCGGCGGATCGGATCGAACGGCGACCATTGGCGGTGGCTTGAACGAACGCGAATGTTGGAAAACTGTTGGATGGATGTTGGATTTTCCGATTCGACCGCTCCCGGCAGCGACGAAAATCGCTTATCACACCAGGTAGATCGTGTGGGGCGGGTGGGGCTCGAACCCACGACCCACGGATTATGAGTCCGCTGCTCTAACCGACTGAGCTACCGCCCCGCAGAGCCGCAACGATAGGCCGACGCACCCAGATCTGGCGCGACCGCCGCGGGTCAGTCGACCGCCGTCGATTCGGGGCTCGGGCGCAATGCCCATTGCAGCCAGCACCTCGGCGACGATCTGCGAACGCGGCGGCATCCCCGGAGTCTCCTCCGGTGCGACCGGGTTCTGTCCCTCGCCGATGATGTGCCACCGCTCGACGGCGATCTCGAGGAAGTCGGGATGGGGCAGCACCCAGTACCGACCGGTGCGGATCGCGTCGACCACGAGATCCGCCACAGCACCGGGCTGCATGCCCTCGTCGATGGCGCGACGCACGTAGTTGCGCGAGATCTCGGCCGCCGGATCGACAGCCGGCAGTTCGCCGTACTCGGCGGGCCAGTTCCGATCGGAGTCGAGGATGCCGGTCTTCACCCAACCCGGACAGAGACAACTCACCCCGACCGGGAGTTGGGCCATCTGCATGTTGTGGTAGAGCGACTCGGTCATCGCAACGACGGCGTGCTTGCTGGAGTCGTAGGCCGGCGCGAAGCCCGGGTACAGCCCGGCCATCGAAGCGGTGTTCACGATGTGACCACCGCCGGACATGATGACGTGGGGCAGGAACGTCCGGACGCCGTAGACCATCCCCCAGAAGTTGACCCCCATGGTCCACTCCCAGCCGTCGATCGGACCGAACCACGGGTCACCGGCACCAGCGACGCCGGCGTTGTTGCACACGACGTGCACGGCGCCGAACCGGTCGAGCGTCGCCTGAGCGAGCGCCTCGACCTGCTCCGCCTTGCTCACGTCGGTGCGGACGGCCAGCGTCTCGACGCCGAGTTCGCCGATCGCCGCCGTGGCACGCTCGAGCGCATCGTCCTGCACGTCGGCGAGCACGATCGAGCACCCGGCGCTCGCCAGGGCGTTGGCCAGCGCGAAACCGATCCCGCTCCCCGCTCCGGTCACGACCGCGATCTTTCCAGCACCCAGTTCCATCGGTCCCCCTCGTCGTCGGAACCCGGAAGGTAGCGAACCCGACCCGAAAACGTCGAACGGGACCTTCACGAGAAGGTCCCGTTCGGCGTGGCTCCGGGAGCAGGGCTCGAACCTGCGACATTCTGATTAACAGTCAGACGCTCTGCCAGCTGAGCTATCCCGGATAGCGAAGGGTGAGGTTATCGCCGTGATCATCGCCATGACACGCCGGTGAATCGTACGACTGTGGTACACGATCGACGCGCACCCGTACACGTGCCGGTTGTGGCGAATCGTCTCGTCCACGACCGCGCGATATGGCTTGTTGAACTGACGCGCAGGGATGCCGAGCACCGTGCTCCAGTGCTCCACCGCCGCGGCGACATCGAGATCGGCGTGCAGATACAGCTTGACCCTGAATCGCCCCTCCTCCAGCGCGAACTCGCGTCGCAACCATGTGACGAACAGCCGAATGAGTGTCGGGTCGCTGTTCGCGAAGACGATGCTTCCGTCACCCTTGCTGCCTTCTCCGGCGTAGAGCGCCAGGGCGAACATTCTCAGGTCGCGATCGGAGAGCCCGCCGATCCGCGCCTCGGCTTCCCGGCGGCAGCGTTCGATTTCGGCGTGCTTCTTCACCGTCAGCGGGTGGGGCTTGTGACTCGAGTGACCTCGATTGCGGGGCCTCGGCACGAACTCGACGTCGCGGACCCACACCGATACCGACGATTTCGACACGCCCAACTCGCGGGCAATGTCGAGCAAGGTCCACGACTGCGCTCGTAGCTCGCGCGCCTGCCGGCGCTCATCGATCTTGCCTCCGTACCCCATACCCCCATCCTGACGACGGGGTCTGACAGTTGCGGCCGAGCCAGAACGACCGAACTACTCGAGTTCGAGGAACTCGCGGAGACGTTGGGAGCGTTGGGGATGGCGGAGTTTGGCCAGGGTCTTGGCCTCGATCTGGCGGATGCGCTCCCGGGTGACGCCGAACTCCTTGCCGACCTCCTCCAGGGTCTTGGCCTGGCCGCCGTCGAGCCCGAATCGCAGGCGCACGATCTCCTGCTCGCGCTCGGACAGCTCGCCGAGCACCTCGCCGACCGCGGCGGTGAGCATCGCCCTGGTCGCCGCATCGGCCGGGCTGTCGATCGTGTCGTCCTCGATGAAGTCGGCCGAGGTTCGACTCGTCCTCCTCACCGATCGGCGAGTCGAGCGACAGCGGATCGAGTGCGTAGCGCAGCAGCTCTCGGATCCGGTCGGGTTCGAGCTGCAACCGCACCGCCAGTTCGTCGACGGTCGGCTCCCGCTCCAGTTCCTGGTGCATCTGCCGCTTCGCCCTGCGACACCCGGTTCATGTGCTCGACCATGTGGACCGGAATCCGGATCGTGCGTGCCTGATCGGCGATCGAACGGGTGATGGCCTGCCGGATCCACCACGTGGCGTAGGTGGAGAACTTGAAGCCCTTCGTGTAGTCGAACTTGTCGACCGCCCGCATCAGCCCGAGGTTGCCCTCCTGGATCAGGTCGAGCAGCTGCATCCCGCGGCCCGAATAGCGCTTGGCGATGCTGACCACCAGGCGCAGGTTGGCCTGCGTCAGCTCGCTCTTGGCCCGCTCTCCCCGGCTGACGGCCCGCATCAGCATGCGGTTCTCGACACCCTCGAACGGCCGACCCGCGGCCTGCCGCCTCGTCGATGCGCTCCGCGGCGAGCTTGCCCTCCTCGATCAGCTGGGCGAGCCGCCGCTCGTCGTCGGTCGTGAGCAGGTCGACCTGGCCGATCTCCCGCAGGTACATCCGCACCGCATCGGACGTGCCGCCGTCGCCCTTCGGCGCCACCCGTTTCGTTCGCCGGGTCCGCCGCCGGCTCAGCAACTGCTCGTCGACATCGTCGCCACCGCCCTCGACGGCGTGGCTCTCCACGAGCGTCTCGCGCCGCATCGACGACGGGGTGTCGTCCACCACCGGATCCACCGCATCGTCGATGGTGATCCCGAAGCCCCTCATCGCCTCCTGGATGTCGGCCAGCACGTCGCCGGTGAGTTCGACGTCACGGAACACATGGGTGACGTCCTCGGCGTGAACACGACCCGAGCGACGCCCCCGCTCGATCAACGCATCCCACTCCTCGACGTCCACACCGTGGATCGGTCGCGACGAAGCGCACGCGGGTCTCGATGTCAGCAGCTTGATCAGCTGGCCCCACCGCGGCGTTCCTCTGATCGGCGATTGAGCCAACCTAGCAATGACTCGGCCGCCGCCTGAGCGCGTTGTCGATCGGAATCGACGAGTCCTTCGACGTCGAGCCGGGCCTGCCGGTCGTCGTCGATGGCCGCCCGATCGGTCAAGCCGGCGCGCAACCGCAGCTCACGGCGTACGGCGGCCGCGATCAGCGTGCGCGCCTCGACCTCCGGGACGAGGTGCAGGTCGGCGACCGCGGCACGTTCGAGAACTTCGCGAGCATCGGGCGGCGACCAGATCCAAGCGCGGCGGGAAAGTCGCCGCCCGACTCGGCGAGCGCGAGGAACGCCATCCGGTTGGCATCGTCGTCGAACAGCGCCTCGACCAACCACGGCGCGATCGAGTTCCAGTCCTGGACCAACAACACCAGCGCGGCGAACTCGGCATTCTCCATCGGGGCACGCTGCCGCGTCGGGGACACCTGGATCGACGGGTGCTTCACCCCGCGCTCGGCCAACCGGACGAGATCGGCGACCGGCAGCCCGACGCGAGCGGCGACCTCGCCGGCGTAGAGCTTGCGGACGTTCGCGTTGGGGTGCTCGTTGACGACCGCCATCGCCTCCTCGGCCAGCCGCGCCCGCTGCTCGGGCGTCTCGGCGGCGCGGGCGTGCAGCGTCCGCTGCAAGCGGAACCCGAGGAACGGCACCGACGAGGCGACCGACGCACCCAGCGCGTCGGGATCGGACTGGGCGAGCTCCCCCGGATCCTTCCCCTGCGGCAGCGCGGCGACCGAGACCTCGACGGCGTGCTTCTGCTCCCACTCGTAGAACCGCTCGGCGGCGCCCTGCCCGGCGGCGTCGGCGTCGAACGCCAGCACGACCTTGCTCGCGTACCGCTTCAGCAGGCGCACGTGTTCCTCGGTCAACGCGGTGCCACACGTGGCGACCGCCCGCGGCACGCCCGCCCGATGGAACCCGATCACGTCGGTGTAGCCCTCGCACACGACGACCTGGTCGGCCTTGGCGATGTCGGCCTTCGCCCAGTTCAGCCCGTACAGCGTCTTCGACTTGCTGTAGATCGCCGTCTCCGCCGAGTTCTTGTACTTCGCCGGGTCGTCCGATCCCGGCAGGATCCGCCCGCCGAACGCCAGTGCCTCGCCCGACTCGGAGAAGATCGGGAACATCACCCGGGCCCGGAACGAGTCCTGCATCTTGTTGCGCTTGTTCCGGAAGGCGAGCCCGATGTCCTGCAGCACCGCCGGCGGCACGGCGAGATCGCGGCTCAACGCGTCCCAATCGTCGGGTGCCCACCCGATCTTGAACTGGCGCGCCACCTCGCCCGCCAGGCCCCGCTGGCGCAGATAGTCACGCGCCGCTCGCGCCGCCGGGTCGTCGATCAGGCGCTGGTGGTACCACTCGACCGCGCGTTGCATCGCCTCGATCAGCTCCTTGCGCCGGGCCCGCTCCTTCGACTGGCCGGTCGAGGTGTACGTGAGCTGCATCCCGGCCTTGGCCGCGAGATGCTCCACGGCGCCAGGGAAGTCGAGGTGCTCGATCTCCTGGACGAACGTGAACACGTCACCGGCCGCCTGGCAGCCGAAGCACTTGTAGCGGCCGGTCTCCTCGCGGACGTTGAACGACCCGCTCTTCTCGGCGTGGAACGGGCACAGTCCGACCCAGTTCCGCCCGACGCGCTTCAGCGCCACGTACTGCTGGATCGTGTCGACGATCGACACCGTCGAACGCAGCCGTTCGATGTCGTCGTCCTGGATCCCCATGGCCGGGTCAGGCTATTGCGACGGGGTCGGACGACACGTCCGGTGCCGGACTCTCGTCCGCGAACGCCTTGCCGGCGATCTCGTTCTGCTCCTCGTTCCTGGTGGCCTTCAACGAGAACCCGATCGACGCCGTCAGCACGAGGGCGATCACCGTCAGCGAGAGCCAGGTGGGGATGTGGTACCACTCGGCGATCAGCATCTTGACGCCGACGAACGCGAGAATGATCGCGAGACCCTCCTGCAGGTACGCGAACCGGGCGTGCATGTCGGCGAGCAGGAAGTACAACGCCCGCAAGCCGAGGATGGCGAACGCGTTCGACGCGAACACGATGAACTGTTCGTGGCTCACCGCCAGCACCGCCGGCACCGAGTCGACGGCGAAGATCACGTCGGTCGCCTCGACCAGCAGCAACACCGCGAACAGCGGCGTCGCCACCCGCTTGCGCGTTGCGCGTGGTGAACAGCTTCTGGCCGTCGTACTCGTCGGTCGACGGCACGATCTTGTTGACGACCTTCAGGAACTTCGAATCGGTCGGGTCGGCGTGCTCGTCGTTGCCGAACACCAACTTCGCCGCGGTGTAGAGCAGGAACGCCCCGAAGACGTAGAGGATCCAGTCGAACTTCTCGATCAGCGCGACCCCGGCGAAGATGAAGATCGCCCGCAGCAGCAATGCCCCGAAGATGCCCCAGAACAGCACGCGGTGCTGGTACTTCAGCGGCACCAGGAAGTGGCCCATGATCAACGCCCAGACGAAGACGTTGTCGATGCTGAGCGACTTCTCGATCAGGTAGCCGGAGATGTACTCGCCGCCGGCCGCCGCGCCGAACCACCAGACGATCACGCCGGTGAACGCGACACCGATGCTGATCCAGACGGCCGATTCGATGGCCGCTTCCTTCGTGTGCACCTCGTGCGCCTCGCGGTGCACGACCAGCAGGTCGACGAGCAGCAGCGTGAAGATCAGCGCCGAGCAGCGCGATCCATTGCCAGGCGTGGACCGTGATGTCGACGAAGTTGCCGCTGCCCTCGGCGGCTGCAACCAGCCGGGGCGACGATGCGAGGATGGCCGGGGTCAACGGCGGGCCGACGCGATCACCGACTGCGCCGCAGCGAGGCGGGCGATCGGAACACGGAACGGCGAGCACGACACGTAGTCGAGCCCGGCGTCGTAGAACAACTGGATCGATTCGGGGTCGCCGCCGTGCTCGCCGCACACGCCGAGCTTCAGCTTCGGCTTGACGGCGCGGCCACGCTCGGCACCGAGCCGGACGAGGTCGCCGACGCCCGTCTGGTCGATCGTGTCGAACGGGTTCCGCTTCAGCAGCCCCTGCTCGAGGTAGGCCGGCATCATCCGGCTCTCGACGTCGTCACGGCGAGAACCCGAACGTCAACTGCGTCAGGTCGTTGGTGCCGAAGCTGAAGAAGTCCGACTCCTCGGCCAGCTCGTCGGCACGGATCGCCGCCCGTGGCGTCTCGATCATCGTGCCGATCGTGATGGTCGGCTTCTTCTTCATGCCCTTCAGCGCCTCGTCGATCTCGGCCTCGACCCACGACCGGGCGAGCGCCAGTCTCCTCACGGGTGACCGTGAGCGGGATCATGATCTCGACGATCGGATTGAGCCCGCGCTTGCGCAGCGCGGCGGCGGCGGCGAGCAGCGCCCGCACCTGCATCGCGTACAGGCCCGGCTTGATCACGCCGAGGCGCACGCCGCGGGTACCGATCATCGGGTTGTGCTCGGCCCAGCTCTCGGCCGCCTTCAGCTCGAGCTGCTCCTGCTCGTCGAGGCCGCTCCGTGGCCTCCTTGATGCGCAGCTCCTCCACCGACGGGAGGAACTCGTGGAGCGGCGGGTCGAGCAGGCGGATCGTGACGGGCAGCCCGTCCATCGCCTCGAGGATCTCCTCGAAGTCGATCTGCTGCACCCGGCCGAGTTCGGCGAGCGCCGCCGCTTCCTCGGCCTCGGTCTGGGCGAGGATCATCTTGCGCACGACCGGCAGACGGTCGGGGGCGAGGAACATGTGCTCGGTGCGGCACAGGCCGATGCCCTCGGCGCCGAGGTTGCGGGCGTTGGTCGGCGTCCTCGCCGGTGTCGGCGTTGGCGCGCACGGCGAGCTTGCCCTTGCGGACCTGGTCGGCCCACGTGAGGATCGTGTCGAACTCGGCCGGCGGCTTGGCGTCCTCGAGCACCATCGCGCCGAGCACGATCGTCGCCGGTGGTGCCGTCGAGCGAGATGACGTCGCCCTTCTTCACGACGACGTCACCGACGGCTGAACTGGTCGCCCTTGATCTTGATCGCTTCGGCACCGACGATGGCCGGCGTGCCCCAGCCACGGGCGACGACGGCCGCGTGCGACACGAGGCCGCCGCGGGCGGTGAGGATGCCCTCGGCGACCATCATGCCGTGCACGTCTTCGGGGCTGGTCTCGTTGCGGACGAGGATGACCTTCTCGCCGGCTTCGGCGGCGTTGGCGGCCTCATCGGCGGTGAAGTACACCGCGCCGACAGCGGCGCCGGGCGACGCGGCGAGGCCGGTGGCGAGCACCTTGCCCGTCTCGGCGAACTGCGGGTGCAGCACGGCATCGAGGTGGTCGTCGGTGACGCGGGTGAGCGCCTCCTCGCTTGCGTGATCTTCCACGCGCTTGTCGCCCTTGCCGGTGCCCTTGGTCATGTCGACGGCCATCCGCAGCGCGGCGGCGCCGGTGCGCTTGCCGACGCGGGTCTGCAGCATCCAGAGCTTGCCCTGGTCGATCGTGAACTCGGTGTCGCACATGTCGCGGTAGTGCGCTTCGAGCCGATCGAAGATCGCCAGCAGCTCGTCGTGGATCACCGGGAACACGCGGCTTCATGTGGTCGAGGTCCTCGGTGTTGCGGATGCCGGCCACCACGTCCTCACCCTGGGCGTTGACGAGGAAGTCGCCGTACGGCTTGTTCTCGCCGGTCGCCGCGTTGCGGGTGAAACCCACGCCGGTGCCGGAGTTGTCGTCGCGGTTGCCGAACACCATCGCCTGCACGTTGACCGCGGTGCCGAGGCGTGTGCTCGATGCGCTCGCGCACGCGGTAGGCGATGGCCCGCGGACCGTTCCACGACCGGAACACCGCCTCGACCGCGCCGCGCAGCTGGGCCGTCGGGTTCTGCGGGAACGGCTTGCCGGTCGCGTCCTTGACGACGGCCTTGAAGTGGTCGCACAGCTGCCTTCAGTTCGGCGGGCCGATCTCGGCGTCGGTCTTGACGCCGGCGGCCTCACGGGCCTCCTCGAGCGGATGGTCGAACTGTCTCACCGTCGACGCCGAGCACGATGCGCCCGTACATCGCGATGAACCGGCGATAGCTGTCGTAGGCGAAGCGCTCGTCGTCGGTCGCCTTGGCCAGGCCCTTCACGCTCTTGTCGTTGAGGCCGAGGTTGAGGACCGTGTCCATCATCCCCGGCATCGAGAACTTGGCGCCCGAACGCACCGACACGAGCAGCGGATCGTCGGCGTCGCCGAGCGTGCGCTCCATCTGCTTCTCGAGCTTGGCGACCTGCTTGGCGATCTCGTCGTCGAGCCCCTTCGGCCAGCCGCCCTCCATGTAGGCGCGGCAGGCATCGGTCGAAATCGTGAACCCCGGCGGCACCGGCAGCTTCAACACGCTGGTCATCTCGGCGAGGTTGGCGCCCTTCCCGCCGAGGAGATCCTTGTACTCCATCGGGAGGGCGGCGGTGCTTGTGATCGAAGGCATAGACGTAGGTCACGGTGGTCGAGTCTAGGTGAGCCCTCCGCGGTGCAGACCGAACGAGTCCCGATCCGGCCGCGTCAGCCCGATCTGCCACGTAGAATGCGTCCCGATGTTCCGGCTGCTCGGGTTCCCCGTCCACGTTCGCGCCGGCTTCCTCATGTTCATGGTGTTGATCGTCGCTGCTGTACGGCGGCGAGTTCGGGCTCTGGCTCGCCGGGGCGCTCTTCGTGTTCACCCTGATCCACGAACTCGGTCACGCGCTCGCCGCCCGGCACACCGGCGCCGAGGCCGAGATCTCGCTCAACTTCCTCGCCGGGTACGCGTCGTACACGCCCGACCCGACCGATCTCCCGGCTCGAGCGCGCCGGCATCTCCTTCGCCGGCCCGGCCGTCCAGATCGTCACCAGCCTCGCCGTGCTGTTCGCGATGGGCGTCAACCCGACGGATCGGCACTCGATCGACGACTCGCCGGCGAGCTGGGCGATCTGGTGGGCGGGGCCGATGATCGGGCTGCTCAACCTCATTCCGGTCCTGCCGCTCGACGGCGGCAACATCGTGCATGACCGGCCTCGACCGGATCGTCGGCGATCGCTCGCGCCAGTGGATGCTCTACTTCTCGCTCGCCGTCACCGGTGTGTTCGCCGCCCTGTGCTTCACCGTCCGAGCGCTACCGCGGCCTGTTCGTGTTCGTCGGTTTCCTGCTCGTCACCCAGCTCCAGATGCTCGGCGCGTCCAAGCCGCCGACGTCACCGTGGAACGACGCCAGCGCTCGCGCTCGCGGCCGGCAAGGCGGCCAAGGCCCGCCGCATCCTCGTCACCGCGCTGAGCAATCCACGGCCCGACGTGCGCCCCATCGCCGCACCGATGTCGGTCGCCGACGCGACGGCGCTGATCGACCTCCTCCCCGATCCGCTGCCGTTCGGTGACCCGCTGAACGAGTACGTGCTGTCGAACGAGTTGATCCGCGTCGGCCGGTTCGAGGACGCCGCGCACTATTCCGCGGCCAGCTTCGAACGCCACTCCGCACATCGCTCGCCGCGGCGAACGTCGCCCGCGCCGCCGGTGCACTCGGCGATCAGGCCACCGCGATCGGCTGGCTCCGCGCGGCCGCCGACACCGGCACGGCACCGAGCGGCGTGGCGAACATCATCGACCACGCCCCCGAGCTCGCCGGCCTGCGCCATCACCCCCAGGTCACCGCGATCCGCCACGCGCTGATGCTCCCCGGCCTCCCCACCCCCTGACGCTCCGCACGCAGAATGTCCGGCCGGTCGGACCAGTCCCGAACGGCCGGACATTCGTCGGTCAGGCGTTCAGCTGGAGGTGGGCGGGGATCGTGCCGAGGTCGTGGCCGCGCTTGATCGTCGCCAGAGCGTGCGTCGAGCCGACACTCGTGATGGTGCCGATCGTGGCGCCGGACGGGTCGACCACCGGGTGGCCGACGGCGGTGCCGAGCGGCACGTCCGACCCGATGGCGAGGACCCGCAACGACGAGGGCGCCTCGGCACCGCGGCTGTCCATGCGTTCGACCAGCTCCTGGCCCGGGTAGCAACCCTTGGTGAAGTTCACCGCCACGCCGAGTCACGCCGGTCACCGCCGGGATGGTCTCGCCCGGCACGATCTCGTGCGCCCATCCGCGGCCAACCGGCGGCGATGCGCGCGTCCTCGTTCGGTCGGCGCCGGTTCGGCGACGGCGGCTCGACACTCGATCTCCGCGTCGACGCGGATCTTGAACCGACGCAGCCGCTCCGCGAGCACCTCACCGAAGCCGGCGTCGATGTCGAACGTGAACTCGTCGTCGGCCCGTCCGGGTGACCCGTGCGAGCGAGTCGACCTTGCCGGTCGGTTCGAGCACGCAGCGTCCACGCGGCGTCGCCCACCGGCAGTGCGCGCACGTCCTGGGCGATCTGCGACTGGAGATACGACAGCGCGTCGGCGCCGCGCACGACGACCCGATCGCGCTCGGCCGGGTCGAGGAACGACGGATGCGAGGATCGAGGCGGCTGGTGTCCATGGTGTCAGTCTGTCGTGAACACCAGTCCGTCGTGGCACACTGCGAACGCCATGACCGGTGACGAGCGTGTACGTCGGAGATGCGACCCCCGCAGAACCTCGCCCAGCGAGCGGTCGACATGTTCCTGACGCTGGTCCGTCGCGGCACGGCGCTCGCGGTCGGCACGCTCGCGGTGGTCTCGCTGATCTGCATCGGCAGCTTCGCTGCTCGGCCTCGCCGCGCTCTCCGACGACAACCGGACCGCCTGGATCGTCATCGGCGGCATCTTCGTCGTCATCGGCGTCGGCGCGGTCGTCCTGGCGATCTTCCGGCTGTGGCTCGTGAAGCGCAGTGCCACCGAACTCGTCGTCGAGGTCCAACAGCTCCTCGTCGGCGACCGCCAGACCGAACGTGTGGTGATCGACACGATCGAGGCCTCCGAGAAGGTGCAGGACCAGAGTGCCGTCGTGATGTCGCGCCAGTTCTTCACGCTGCGCGACTCGATCGACGGCAAGGGCCGCGCAGTTCGTCGCCCTCGCCTACGCCCTGCGGGCGATGACGACGTTCCCGTTCCTCATGCTCGTGGCAACCGTGGTCACGGTCGTGTTCGCCACGCTCGGCCTCATCTTCACCGGCATCCTCATCTTCTGACCGACCTGCAGACGCCTCGGCGGTCTGACCGCGCGAGTGCCTGACCCCACGGTCAGGCGGGGGTGCCGGACTCGCGGCGGGCGGTGGTCATGCGGCGGGCGGCGGGGATCGCGGCGAGCAGGGCGGCCGCCTTGTTGCGGCACTCGAGGTCCTCGTCGTCGGGGACCGAGTCGGCGACGATGCCGGCGCCGGCCTGGAGGCTCGCCCGCTTGCCGTCGCCGCGTGACGAACATCGTGCGGATGGCGATCGCCGTGTCGAGGTTGCCCGACCAGTCGACGTAGCCGACCACGCCCGCGTACGGCCCGCGCTTGACCGGTTCGAGCTCGTCGATGATCTCCATCGCCCGCACCTTCGGCGCACCGCTGACCGTGCCCGCCGGCAGCGTCGCCCGCAGCACGTCGATCGGTCCGAGGCCGTCGCGCAGCGCACCCGACACCTGCGACGTCAGGTGCATCACGTGGCTGTACCGCTCGAGCGTCATCAGCTCGTCGACGTGGACCGTGCCGAACTGCGGCGACCCGGCCGACGTCGTTGCGGGCGAGGTCGACCAGCATCACGTGCTCGGCGCGCTCCTTCGGATGCTCGCTCAGCTCGGCGGCCATCCGCCGGTCGTGCTCCTCGGTCGACCCGCGGCGCCGCGTGCCGGCGATCGGGCGCGAGATCACCCGGCGGTCGAGCAACTGCACCATCGGCTCGGGCGACGACCCGACGATCGTCAACTCGGGATGGCGCACGAAGTACATGTACGGCGACGGGTTGACCTGGCGGAGCACCCGGTACACGTCGAACGGATCGGCATCGAGATCGAGGTCGTACCGCTGGGCGAGCACCACCTGGAAGATGTCGCCGGCGACGACGTACTCCTTGGCCACCTCGACCGCCTGCTGGTACAGCCCGCCGGGCATCGACGACACGAGGTGCGGCAGTTCGTCGTCCGGCGACGGTGGCTCGACCGGTGTGTAGGCCAGCGGCCGGGCGAGATCGGCGACCGCCTGCTCGACCCGCTCGATCGCCGCGTCGTAGGCCGCGTCGAGTTCGTCGGCCGACAGCCCGAGCGTCGGCACGCTCTCGATCAGGTACACCCGCTGGCGCCAGTGGTCGAACGCCGCGAGCGACCCGATCACCGACATCACCGCGTCCGGGATAGTCCCGATCGTCGGCGGGCACGTCGGGCAGGTGCTCGACCTCGCGGATCACGTCGTAGCCGAGGTACCCCATGACCCCGCCGTGCAGCGGCGGGAGATCGTCGAACGTCGGGACTCGAGTGGATCGCGAGCAGCGCCTCGAGCGCGGCGAGGATGCCCTCGCCCGTCGGGATCCCGTCGGGCAGCGTGCCGTCGAGTTCGACCACGCCGTTGCGCGACACGATCGTGGCCGTCGGATTGCGACCGACGAACGAGAACCGCGCCCACCGCTCCGCGCCCTCCACCGATTCGAGCAGGAAGCCCGGCCCGTCGCCGACCAGCTTCACGTACGCCGCGACCGGCGTTTCGAGATCGGCGAGCACCGACGTCCACACGGGCACGATCGTGTGCTCGGCCGCGTGCGCGTGGAAGTCCTCGCGGGCCGGAAGGATCTTCATCGTCAGCCGAAGGCCCGGAAGAAGCAGGTCCGCGTGCCCGTGTGGCAGGCGCCGGCACCCTCCTGCTCGACCTTGAACAGCAACGTGTCGCCGTCGCAGTCGTAGTACGCCTCGCGCACGAACTGACGGTCACCGCTCGTGTCACCCTTGCGCCACAGCTCCTGGCGGCTGCGCGACCAGTAGACCATCCGCCCCTCGCTCAGCGTCATCGCCAGCGACTCCCGGTTCATCCACGCCATCATCAGCACGTCGCCGTTGTCGATGTCCTGGGCGATCGCCGGCACCAGGCCGTCGTCGTTGAACGTCACCGCTTCGAGCTGCTCGGGTGTGGCGACGATCATGGTCCCTTCGGGCATGGCGGCCAGCTTACGGGCGGGTCAGCGAACGGCGAGACGGTTCCGGCCCGCCATCACGTTGCGTCGCGATTCGTCCGACCTGTCGGTACGAATCGCGACGCAAACGTGGGTCTGAGCGGTCAGCTGGCGAAGAACGTCTCGAGGTCGTCGAGGATCTCGTTCGCGCCGAGCACGCCGATGCCGGTCATCCACGTGCTGTCGAGGATGTCGAACTGGCTCCCCGACTGCACGGCGGGCAGCGTCGACCACAGCGACTCGACGGTGCCCCGATCGGTCACGATCGCACCGCCGCTCTCGCGCGTCCGGATTGGTGGCGAAGATCACGTCGGTGTCGAGCATGTCGATCTGCTCGGGGCTGATCAGCGCCATGCCGACGCTCGGGTCGTAGCCCTTGTCGCCGAGGTCGAAGCCGACCTGCGCTGAGCACCGAACCGGAGAAGGTCGTCGGACCGTACAGCCGGTTCTGGCCGGGGATGAAGCGGACGATCACCGCCGTCTTGCCGGCGGCGCCGATCGCCTCGCCGACGGCCGCCGCCCGCTCGTCGAACTCGGCGAGCAGCGCATCGGCCTCGGTCGAACGGTTGAGCGCGTCGCCGGTCAGCGTCACCTGGCTCGTCCAGTCGGTGCCCGACGACTCGCTGAACACCGTCGGAGCGATCTGGCTGAGCTGGTCGTAGAGCGCCTCGTGGCGGACCTTGGCGCCGAGGATGAGGTCGGGCTGGAGCGCGGCGATCTGTTCGAGGTTCGGCTCGGTGGTCAGCCCGACGAGTTCGATGTCGGCCGGCGGCGTCGCCGAGGTAGGCCGGCAGTCCGGAACCGGCGACCCCTTCGGTCGCCGCGATCGGCGGCAGACCGAGTGCGATCGGCGGCGTCGAGGAACGACGAGTCGAGCACGACGACCCGCGTCGGCGCACCCGGCACCTCGGTCTCGCCCATCGCGTGCGCGACCACGTGCGGCCTGCGGCACGGTGGTCGTCGTCTCGGCGATCGTCGTCGGCGCGTCCGTGCGTCGGCGCGTCGGTCGTCGACGGGCTCGGTCTCGACCGGTTCGGTCGTCGACGACGTCCGTGTCCGGCAGGCTCGGTGCCGCCGACTCGTCACGGTCGTCAGTCCGGCGGTCGTGTCGGCGTCGTCGCTGCCGCACGCGGCGAGCACCAGACCGACCGCCAGCGGCCACGGCAGCGACGACGGATCGAGTGATGCGGGCGGGTCGGCGGGTGCGGGAGGGTCCGGAGCATCCGGCGAACATAGCAGATGCTGTTAGGTGTACCTACTACTTGTGCGTAAGTGATCGGATCACAGATACAGGCCGGTCGACGCCTCGATGCGCTGGGCGGCGACCGCGTGCAGTTCGCGCTCGCGCAGCATCACGTAGTCCTCACCCTGCACCTCGACCTCGTAGCGGTCGTCGGGGCTGAACAGCACCTTGTCGCCCACCTCGCACGCCCGCACGTTCTGGCCGTGCGCCACGACCGTCGCCCAGATCAACCGCTTGGCCACCTGCGCCGTCGCCGGGATGACGATGCCGCCCGACGAGCGCCGTTCGCCGTCCTTGTCGGAGATCTTGACCAGGACGCGGTCGTTGAGCATCTTGATCGGGAGCTTGTCGTCTGCGCCAGCCATGGGTGGCCAACGCTATCCGTCGCGCTCGGACGCCACCGCCGACCGAAATGTGCACGGAATGTCGCCGCTGAGCGCGACAGTCCGTGCATTTTCGGGTCGGTCGAGTTCGGCTCAGGCGAGGGCGGACTCCATCTCCTCTTTCACCTCGTCGGTGAGGAGCGGGATGACGTCGAGCGTCTCGAAGTTCGACACGACCTGGTCGACCTTCGACGCACCGGTGATCACGGTCGACACGTTCGGGTTCTTCGTGCACCACGCCAGCGCGAGCTGCGCCATCGTGCAGCCGAGACGATCGGCGATCGGGCGCAGGCGCTCGACCCGCTCGATCGCCTCGGCATCGGTGAGCCGCTTGGCGAGCCAGCCGTACCCGGCGAGCGCGGCGCGCGACCCCTCGGGGATGCCGTCTTTGTACTTGCCCGTGAGCAGACCCGACGCGAGCGGGCTCCAGATCGTGTTGCCGTAGCCGAAGTCGTCGTGGATGCCGGGCGTACTCCTGCTCGACCTTGCGTGCGCTCGAGGATGTTGTACTGGCTCTGCTCGGTGACCGGCTTGTGCAGATGGTGGCGCTCGGCGATCTCGATCGCGCCGCGGATGTCGTCGGCCGACCACTCGCTCGTGCCCCAGTACAGCGCCTTGCCCGACGACACGATGTCGCTCATCGCCCACACCGTCTCCTCGAGCGGCGTGTCCGGATCGGACCGGTGGCAGTAGAGGACGTCGACGAAGTCGTGCTGGAAGCGCTCGAGCGATCCGTCGATCGCCTGCATCAGGTACTTGCGGTTGAGCGTGTTGCGCATGTTCGGCGTGCGGTCGCCGTGCAGGCCCCAGAACACCTTGGTGGTGAGCACGTACGACCAGCGCGGCCACTCGAGATCGAGGAGCGCCTGGCCCATGATCGACTCGCTCTTGCCGCCGGCGTAGGCCTCGGCGTTGTCGAAGAAGTTGCAGCCCGCATCGCCCGCGGCGGCCATGCAGTCGAGGGCGAGCGACGTGTCGAGCTGCGTGTCGAAGGTGACCCAGCTCCCGAACGACAACACGCTGACCTTGAGGCCGCTGTTGCCGAGCCGGCGGTATTCCATCTTCGTGTTGACGGTCGGTGTAGGCATGGCGCCGACCATACCGCCGACGATCCGGCGGAGTGACCTGGCCGATCGACCTGCCCAAGTGTTCTGGCCAAGTGTTCTGAAGAGTCAGACGTTGGGAACCTGGCCGGCCTCGCGGTCGGCATCGATCTGGGCGGTCATCAGATCGAGCACCTCGCCGCGCAGGCGACGGATCGTCCCGGCGTACGCCCGCTGGTCGAGCGTGGCGAACTCGGCCGCCCGCGCCACCGCCACGTCGAGGACGTCGTCGGCGCCGACGACCTCGTCGAGGTATCCGACGTCGACGGCGCCGGCGGCGTCGGTGAGCCGCGCCGTCGCCACGGCGCGCTGCAGGTGTCGCTTGCTCAACCGATCGACGGCGATCGTGAACGCCCAGTCGGGCAGCACCATGGAGATCGCCACCTCGTTCAGCCCGATCTTGCAGTCGACGTCGGCGCCGATGCGCAGATCACAGCCGAGCAGCACCAGGGCGCCGGCGGCGAGCGCGTGGCCCGTGCAGGCCGCGACGATCGGAATCTTCGCGCCGTACATGTGCCGCACGAGCATCCCGCCGTCGCAGACGAGGTCGGCGATCGCACCCACGTCGTCGCCCCGCATCACCGACAGGTCGAACCCGGCGCTGAAGCGGCCCGGCCGCCCGTGCAGCACCACCGCCGACACCGACGCGTCGTGCTCGGCCGAGTCGAGGACGTCGATGATCGCGGCGATGATCTCCTTCGACAGCGCGTTCGCCTTGCCGTCGTCGATGTGGCAGATGAGCACGCCGTCGCGCTGCTCGGTGGTGACTGCTGCTGATGACATCGCGCCGACGCTATTCGGCGACGCGCTGCCGCGCATCCTCCTCAGTGCGCCGCGACGGGGCGGACGACGACGCCCGCCTCGGTCAGCAGCGCCTTCGCGTCAGCGATCGTGTGCTCCCGGAAGTGGAAGATCGACGCGGCCAGCACCGCATCGGCGCCACCGTCGACGATGCCCTCGACGAGATCCTGCAGCGAGCCCACGCCCCCGCTCGCGATCACCGGGACCGTGACGGCGTCGACGATCGTCCGGGTCAGCGCGAGATCGAAACCCGCTCGTGTCCCGTCACGGTCCATCGACGTCAGCAGGATCTCGCCCGCCCCGCGAGCGACGGCCTCGACGCGCCCATTCGACCGCATCGATGCCGGTCGGCGTGCGCCCGCCGTGCAGGTAGACCTCCCACGCCGGTTCGATCCCGCCGGGCGGGTCGGGTCGCCGTTTGGCGTCGATGGCGCACACGACGCACTGGGCACCGAACTCGGCGGCGATCTCGGAGATCAGCTCGGGCCGCTCGACCGCGGCGGTGTTCACGCTCACCTTGTCGGCGCCGGCGCGGAGCATCAGGCGGGCGTCGGCCACCCG
The DNA here is from genome assembly GCA_963801795.1 of Ilumatobacteraceae bacterium. Classification (GTDB taxonomy): domain Bacteria; phylum Actinomycetota; class Acidimicrobiia; order Acidimicrobiales; family Ilumatobacteraceae; genus Sva-07. The sequence continues at coordinate 238,497 of CAWDFZ010000005.1, read as the reverse complement.
GCGAATGCCGCCGCCGACGGTGAAGGGGATGTACACCTGGTCGGCGACCCGTTCCACCATGTCGACCGTGGTGGCGCGGTTGTCGCTCGAGGCGGTGATGTCGAGGAAGACCAACTCGTCGGCACCCTCCAGGTCGTAGCGCGCGGCGAGTTCCACCGGGTCGCCGGCGTCGCGGAGGTCGACGAAGTTGGTGCCCTTCACCACGCGGCCGTCCGTCACGTCGAGGCAGGGGATCACCCGCGCCACCCTCATGAGTGCCCTCCCCGACGGCCCGCCGCGCAGCCGCTCGAGGGCGGCGGCGACGTCGAACCGGCCCTCGTAGAGCGCCTTGCCGGTGATGATCCCGCCCAGCCCGTCGATCTCGGCGAGTGCGCCGATGTCGTCGAGGTCGGCCACTCCCCCGCTGGCGATCACCGGCGCCGAGGCCCGTCGCACCGACGCCGCCAGACCGTCGACGTCGGGCCCACCGAGCATGCCGTCGCGGTCGATGTCGGTGATGACGAACGCCGCGGCGGTGGGGAACAACTCATAGACGTCGTCGAGGTAGCGGCCGCTGCCGACGGTCCAGCCGTGCACGGCGAGTTCGCCGCCACGGTGGTCGAGTCCGACCGCGACCGGCAGGACCGCCGACGCGTCGGCGACGATGCTCGGCTCGCGCACCGCCGCCGAGCCCATCACCACACGGGCAACCCCGAGCCCGGCCAGCTCCGCGACGTCCTCCACGGTCCGGACGCCGCCACCGGTCTGCACCTTGGCGGTCGCTCCGACCGCGGCGACGATCGCCGCCACGACCGGCCGGTTGACCGGGTCGCCCGACTTGGCGGCGTCGAGATCGACGACATGGATCCAGGTCGCCCCCGCGGCCGCGAAGTCACGGGCGACCGCGACCGGGTCGTCGCCGTAGACCGTCTGGTCGTCGTAGTCGCCCGTGCGCAACCGCACGACCCGGCCGCCGAGCAGATCGATGGCGGGATACAGATCGATCACGCCGCACTCCGACAGACGTCCACGAAGTTGGCGAGCAGCCGCAGGCCGGGCCGGCTCGACTTCTCCGGATGGAACTGGGCGGCGAAGACGTTGCCGGAGCGGAACGCCGCGTTGATCGTGGTTCCGTACTCGACCGTGGCGGCGACCACCTCGGGATCCTCGGGTACGCCGTGCAGGGAGTGCACGAAGTAGACCCAGGCGTCGTCGCCGAGGCCGGCGAACATCGGATCGTCCCGACGGATCTGCAGCCGGTTCCACTGCATCTGGGGGATCTTCGGGCCGGGCGGGATCCAGCGGATCGTGCCGTCGATGATCCCGAGGCCGGTGGCGTGCTCGGACTCCTCCGACCGTGTGAACAACATCTGCATGCCGACGCAGATCCCGAGAAACGGTCGCCCCGACGACACCGACGCGTGTGCGTCGTCCTCCAACCCCGCGCCGCGGAGTGCGTCCATGCAGGCGCCGAATGCACCGACACCGGGCAGCACGACGCCGGCTGCGTCACCGATCAGACCGCGTCGGCGGTGAGGCGGGCGTCGGCGCCACACTTCTCGAGCGCCTTCTGCGCCGAGTGCAGGTTGCCGATGCCGTAGTCGAGCACCGCGATCAACGGCCGCGCGTTTCGACCGTGCCGGTCACAGCACGCCTTTGGTCGACGGCACGCCGCCTGGATCGTCGATGCGCACGGCATCGCGCAGCGACCGGGCGAGGCCCTTGAAGGTGGCTTCGATGATGTGGTGGACGTTGCGCCCGCGCACGAGTTCGACGTGCAGGGTGATCCCCGCCGACGGTGGCGAACGACGACACCGCGTGCTCGGCGAGTTGGGGGTCGAAGGGCGGAGTGCCGAGGGGCAGGCTCTCCGGCATCGGCACGTGCCACTCGACGAACGGCCGCCCGGACAGGTCGAGGGCCACGTCGACGAGCGCTTCGTCGAGCGGATAACGCCCGCTCGCGAACCGCCGCACACCGGCCTTGTCGCCGAGCGCCTCGGCGAACGCCTCGCCGACCGCGATCGCCACGTCCTCGACCGTGTGGTGCGTGTCGATGTGCAGATCGCCGACGGCGTGCACGGTGAGATCGAATCCGCCGTGGCGACCGAGCTGGTCGAGCATGTGGTCGTAGAACGGGATGCCGGTCGACACGTCGGTGACCCCGCTGCCGTCGAGGTCGATCGACACGTCGATCGTGGTCTCCTTCGTGGAGCGATGGCGCTCCGCGACGCGGGCCCGAGCGGTGCTGGACGATGCGATGCCGGTCACGAGGCCTCCTGCCTGATGGACGGGTCGCCGAGCACGGCGGCCAGCGCGTCGATGAACGTGGTGTTCTCCTGCGGCGTGCCGATCGTGACCCGCAGGCAGTTGTCGAGATGTGGCCAGCTCGAACAGTCGCGGACGAGCACGTCACGGTCGACGAGCCCCTGCCACACCGCACGACCGTTCGCTGACCGCGGGCGGAACAGCACGAAGTTGGCGCCGCTCGGCACCACGTCGCACGGCAGGCCGCGCAGGGCCTCGCGACACGCGTTCGCGCTCGCTGACGATCTGGCGGACCCGGGCGTCCATGTCGTCGACGAACCGCAACGCGACGCGACCGGCGATCTGCTTCACCGTGTCGAGGTGGTACGGCAGCACGACCTTGTCGAGTTCGGCGACGAGCCACGGTGGGCCGATCAGGTAGCCGAGACGGGCACCGGCCATCGACCAGGTCTTGGAGAACGTCCGCGTCACCACGAGCGGCCGGTCGTCGGCCAGGAGATCGAGGGCCGACCAGTCGGCGAACTGGGCGTACGCCTCGTCGACGACCACGAGCCCATCGCTGAGCTCGAGCAGCTGGGCCACCCGTTCGGCGGGTTCGACGAGACCGGTCGGGTTGTTGGGCGACGTGAGGAACACGACGTCGGGCGCATACGTGGCGATCACGCGCTCGACCTCGCTCGGATCGAGGGTGAAGTCCGTCGCCACGTTGCCCCTCGACGACGGTGGCCCCGGTGACCCGGGCGATCTGCGCGTGCATCTGATAGGTCGGCTCGAACGTCGCCACCGTCCGCCCCGGCCCGGCGTAGGCGAGCAGCACGGTCTGGAGCACCTCGTTCGAGCCGTTGGCGGCGAACACCTGGTCCGGCGACACGTCGTGGAAGTCGGCGATGGCCGTGCGCAGCTCGAGCGCCGATCGATCGGGATACCGGTGCCACTCGACGCGCGACAACTCGGCGGCGAACGCATCGCGGAACGCCACGGGTGGCGGTTCGGGCGATTCGTTGGTGTTGAGACGCACCGCCACGTCGACCTGGGCCGAGTGGTATCCCTCGAGTGCACGAAGGTCGTCGCGAACGCTGATCACCTGGCGAGATGCTAGCCAGCGGTCGCCCGAGCGGGGCTGTGGGTATCGTGCGCCCGTGGGATCCTCAGGCACACAACCGTCCGCTGCGGCGGTCGAATCGGCGGCGACCGAGCTGGCCGTCATCGCCGACAGCATCGGCGACTATCGGGCGCGGGTGGCCGACCTCGCCGCACCGTTCGTGGGAACGACGCGGGACGACCTCGTGACCGCCATTCACGAGGCCGAACGGCAACTGCGCAACGCCGAACGCGGTCTCATCCGGGCCGCCCGGACGGCGCGGATCTGACGGCACGAGCGACCGAAGCGACCCGGAAAAAGCGGCGACGGCCCCTGGTGGAGGGGCCGTCGCTCAGGCGAGGCCAGGAGGCGGATCCCGGCCGTCGCAGCAAACCAGGTGGCGGGAACCTGGTTGTGGAGTCTGACTATACACCCGCGACAAGCCGGAACAATGGCAGGTGTCTCAGGTATCTCGTCGCGGAAGTGTTTGAGCTATCTCGTGCGGGCGGGGGCGATACCCTCGGTTCGACCATGGTGCCGCTCGATCCAAGCGAATCCGACGACCTGCTGGAGCTCGTCGATCGGCAGGAGCGAAGTTCGGGCCGGCCTGCGCTGTCCGACCAGAGCAGGCTGGCACTGCAGCACCCGGGCCCCGACGGACCGATCGTCGTGACTCGTCGCGACGGGGATGGCCGCCTCGAAGCATTCGCCGAACTCTCACCGGACAGCGTCGGGTGGACCCTGGATGTCGTGGCCGGCGATCAGTTCGGTGACGAGCAACGCATCGAGCAGCTGGTCACCGAAGCGCTCGGCCAACTCACCGGGTCGATCGACACCGACACCGAGGTCACCTGGTGGCGTGACGGATCCCCGGCGGCCGACGCCGGCCTGGAACAGCGGCTCGGATTCGAGCTGCGGCGCGAACTGCTCCAGATGCGGCGCGAGCTGCCGACCGGGATGCCGGTCACGATCGACACGAGATCGTTCGTGCCGGGCGTCGACGAGGGAGCGTTCCTGGAGGTCAACAACCGGGCGTTCGCCGGTCACCACGAACAGAGCGACTGGGATCTCGAGACGCTGCGCCTCCGCGAGGGCGAGCCGTGGTTCGACCCGGACGGGTTCCGCCTGCACGAGCGTGACGGCCGCCTCGCCGGGTTCTGCTGGACGAAGATCCATGCCGACGGCGTCGGCGAGATCTACGTGATCGCCGTCGACCCCGACTTCGCCGGGCTCGGGCTCGGCAAGCAGCTGACCCTCGCCGGCCTCGAGTCACTCGCCGAGCGCGGCGTGGAACACGCGATGCTGTACGTCGACGCCGACAACCACACCGCTGTGTCGCTCTACGAACGGCTCGGCTTCACGACCACACAATCGAGCCGGGCCCACGGCCGACCAGTGCCGCCGGCAGTGATCAACACGCCAAGCGAGCAAGGGAGACACATGACCGCCGTCGAAGAATCGACCGAACTCCCCCGGTGGAGCATTGCCGACGTCTTCGAGTCGCTCTCGGCGCGATCGTTCTCCGACGCCATGGAGCGCTCGACCGCCGATGTCGAACGCCTCGTGGCGTTGTTCGACGAACTCGGCATCCGGGCGATCGACCCACGCGAAGCCGACGCTGCCGACGGCGAAGCGGCCGACCGGGTGCTGCGCGAGTTCAACCGCGTCGTCGGCCGACTTCGACATCGTCGAGGCGAGCATCTACGCCACGGTGTCGACCAACTCCCGTGACGAACAGGCACAGGGGCTGATGAGCGAGCTCGAACCCGCCGAAGCGGCGATGCGACCACTCCTCGCCCGCCTGTCCGACTGGGTGCAGGCGCTCGGTGCGGAATCGCTCGCCCGGGTGAGCGACGAGGCGGCCGAACATCTCGGCCCGCTCACCCGCCTCGCCGACCGGGCGGACCACCAGATGTCGGAGGTCGAGGAGCACCTGTACGCCGAGTTGTCGGCCACCGGATCGGGCGCGTGGGGCCGACTGCAACGCGACGTCACGTCGCAGTTGTCGGTCGAGGTCGCCCTGCCCGACGGACCGAAGACGCTGCCGATGCCGGCCGTGCGCGGTCTCGCCACCGACGCCCGTGCCGACGTCCGTCGAGCCGCCTACGAAGCCGAGATGCGGGCGTGGCCGACCGTCGAGGTGCCCGTCGCCGCGGCGATGAACGCCATCAAGGGCGAGGCGAACACGGTGAACCGCCGGCGGGGTTGGGAGTCGCCGCTCGACGCGTCGCTGTTCGCCAACAGCGTCGGCCGGGCGACGTTCGAGGCCATGCAAGCGGCCGTCCGCGATTCGCTGCCTGACTTCCGGCGCTGGATGCGGGTCAAGGCGTCGCTCCACGCCGAGCTCGGTTCATTCCGGACCCGACCCCGAACGAACCGAGCCGGGCTGGCCTGGTGGGACCTGGTCGCGCCGCTGCCGGTGGCCCCCGCCGACATGTCGTGGGACGAGGGCGTCGACGTCGTCCGCTCCGCGTTCAGCCAGTTCAGCCCCGCGCTGGGCAACCTCGTCGACCGCGCCCTCGACGAGCAGTGGATCGACGCGCCGCCCGCCGAGGGCAAATCGGGCGGCGCCTTCTGCATGCCGTTCGTCGGCGACCGTTCGCTCGTCCTGCTGAACTGGTCGGGTTCGGCGGAATCGGCGCAGACCACGGCCCACGAACTCGGCCACGCCTATCACAACACGACGCTCGTCGATCGCACGTCGCTGCAGAAGCGCCTGCCGATGGCGCTCGCCGAGACGGCCAGCATCTTCTGCGAGACGCTGGTCGTCGAGGCCGGCCTCGCCCGCCTCGAGGGCGCCGATCGACTGGCGCTGCTCGACATCGACCTCCAGGGCACGAACCAGGTCGTCGTCGACATCCACTCCCGCTTCCTGTTCGAGACCGAGGTCTACGCCCGCCGCCAGCGGCGCACGTTGAGTGCCGGCGAGCTGTGCGAGATGATGACCGAGGCCCAGGCACGCCGCCTACGGCGACGGTCTCGACCAGTCGACCGCGCATCCGTACATGTGGCTGCTCAAGCCGCACTACTACGGCAGCTCGTTCTACAACTGGCCGTACACGTATGGCCTGCTGTTCGGACTCGGACTGTTCGCCCGGTACCAGGACGACCCCGACCACTTCCGCGCCGGCTACGACACGCTGCTGTCGCGGGCCGGGATGGACACCGCCGAGGAACTCGGGCAGGCCTTCGATCTCGACGTCACCGACGAAGCCTTCTGGACCGCGAGCCTCGACGTGGTGCGGACCCGCATGGCCGACTACGAGCGGTTGGCCGGCGACCTCGACGGCGCCACCGGCTGATCGGGACGGACGCCCCGCATGGCGCTGCCCTCAGCACCGACCCGCTACGGGGTGAACCGAGCCGAGCTCGCCGCGGCACTCGACGGCGAACCGCGCTACCGGCTCGACCAGGTGTGGTCGGGCCTGTACGAACAACTCGCCGATCCGGCGCGAGATCACCAACCTGCCCAAGGCGCTGCGCGCCCGACTGGCCGACGACCTCCCGCTGGCGCTCGCGGCGGTCACCGAATCGGTGAGCGACAGCGGCGACACCGTGAAGTTCCTGTGGGAACTCGACGGTGGCAGCCGGGTCGAGACGGTGCTGATGCTCTATCGCGACCGGGCGACCGTGTGCGTCAGCAGCCAGGCCGGTTGCGCGATGGCCTGCGGGTTCTGCGCCACGGGTCAGGCCGGCTTCCACCGCCATCTCACCGTCGGCGAGATCGTGGAGCAGGTGGTCCGATGCGTCGCGTCGGGCCGAGACGCCGGGCGCCGCGTGAGCAACATCGTGTTCATGGGGATGGGCGAGCCGATGGCCAACCTCGATGCCGTCTGGCAGTCCGTCGAACGGTTCCACGGCGATCTCGGACTGTCGGCCCGGCACATCACCATCTCGACCGTCGGGCTGATCCCCGGCATCCGGAAGCTCGCCGACCTCCCGCTCCCGGTCAATCTGGCGGTGTCGCTCCACGCCGCGAACGACACGCTGCGCGACGAGCTCGTGCCGATCAACAAGCGCTACCCCATCGACGACCTCGTCGAGGCCTGCGACCGACTATCTGGCGGTGAAGAACCGCCGGGTGAGTTTCGAATGGGCGATGATCGACGGCGTCAACGATCGCGACAGCGACGCCACCGAACTGGCGCGCATCTGTCGGCGGCTGTATCCCCACGCCCACGTCAACCTGATCCCGCTCAACCCGACCCCGGGATACCCGACGCAGGGCACGCCGCTGAAGCGGGTCCACGCGTTCCGCGACCTGCTCGAGGCGGCCGGGCGCCAATGCGACGGTGCGCCAGAACCGGGGCACCGACATCGACGCCGCGTGCGGCCAGCTCGCGGCCGGTCAGCCGGTGACCCTCAGCCCGCGCCGCTGAGATAGCCCGGGTTGGCGACGAGCAACTTGTCGATCACCGAACTCAGCAGGAGCTCACGCACCTCGTCGATCCGATCGTCGAACTCGTGACGGCGAATCCCGGCCGCGAGCGCGGCATCGTCCGGCACCCCGAACCGTGCGAGCCGGGCCGCGTGTTCGGTGGCCTGCGCGCCGCCGAGATCGAGCTCGCGTTCGACCATCGCCAGCACGTTGGCCGCCACGCGGGCGTGGAACTTCAGCCGGCCCTCGGTCGCTGCGGCAACAGTCGCGTTCGAGCCACTCGCGCACCGCCTCGACGAGTTGCCCGGCGGTCGGAACGTCGTGGGGCGCTGCCATCACCACGTCCCTTCCAGGGCGAGGAACAGGTCGTATTCGTTCTCGCAGACGCGACGACCGATCGCCGCCAGCTCGTGGCTGCGGCTCACGCCCGACAGGTGCGTCGCGGCCTGGACCGATGCACATGATCGCCCACTTCCAGGTGCCGAGCACCTCCCACCAGTGCATCGCCGCCCGATCGATCGTCACGCCCGCCGCCGCTTCGTACGCATCGACCAGTTCGTCGTAGTCCCCGACCCCGGCGACCGGCGGACCCTGGCCGAACCGCCACGCCTTCACGCACAGCCAACCGAGATCCTCCATCGGGTCGCCGATGTGGGCGAGCTCCCAGTCGATCACGGCGTTCAAGCCGGTGCTCGCCGACGATGAGGTTGCCGAGGCGGAAGTCGCCGTGCACGACGGCGGCCCGACCGAGTCGCAGGCCGATGGTCGATGAGCCAGTTGCGCACGAGTTCGAGAACGGGATGGGGCTGGCCGAGGTTGTCGAGCGCCTCGGTGTAGTGGGCCACCTGATCGATCTCGACCAGTTTCGTCAGGGGCGCCGGATCGATGCGCGTGGATGCTCGCCAGTGCCCGGCCCGATGTCGGCGACGAGGTTCTCGCGCGCGGTGCGATAGTCGTCGTCGCGCAGGATCTTGCGGGCGATCGTCTCGCCCTCGATCGCCTCGAGCACCATGAACGCGGCACCGTCGGGTTGTCGCTCGGCGGCGAGGAGTTCGCGGTACGGGCACACCCGCCACGGCGGCCGCCCGCACGACGTCGGCCTCGATCAACATGTCGCGCTGATCGCCCGCCCGCTGACGCTGGACGATCGTCGGCCGGCCGTCCGCGAGGAACCGCCACGTCTCCCGCGAGGCGCCGCCCGACAACCGGTGCAGGTCGGTGATCGCGGCACCGTCGAGCACCGACGACAAGCGACTCACTGAAGGCGGCGGCGTCCATCGCCGAAGAATCACAGATCGCCGCGCGCCGAACCGCATCGGGCAGATCGACCTGTCACGAAGCGGTCAGACACCGCGTGACATGTCAGTCGCGCGGCGATCCGGACGAGCTCGCTGCTGCCCTGCTCGATCTCGTCGTCGAGCACCCGCTGCAGCACGGCGCCGGTGAAGAGCCGACCGCCGTAGTGCAGGCGCATCGTCAATCGCGTCGACGGTGGCGGCTCCGCCTCGCCAGCGGGTTCGAGCTCGACCTCGAGGGTCCACGGTGCGTGTGACCGACCGTCGCGCTCGGCGCGCTCGAACCGCACCCGCTCGGTCGGTTCGTGGACCGAGCGCACCATCCGCAGTCGCTTCGACCGGGCGAACGGCCCGACCTGCGCGCGCAGCTCGACGATCCACGCCGGTGCCATCGGTTCGCGGCGTCGGGTTCGCCCGGATCGTCGGACGGGGTGGCGGCGTGGACCATCCGCAGCCACGTCGGGTAGACGCCCAGGTCGTCGACGAGTCCGAACGTGCGCTCGACCGTCGCCGGCACGATCAGCTCGCGAGTGATCTCCATGTTCGATCGGGTCAGACCATCGTCGTCAGGACGGTCGTGGACGGCCACCGCCGCGGAACGCGCGGGCCAACAGCGGCGAGCGCGCCGACAACAACCCGTCGAGATCGTCGTGCTCGTCGAACGTCGGTGTCCACGGCACCGCAGCATCGGCGTCGGTCGCCTCACCCTCGGGTGCTGCGGCGACGACGTCGGTCAACAGCAGGAGTTGCTCCGATGCCGACCCGGTCGGCTGGCTCCGGCGCCGGGGAACCGGAGCCGGAGGTGGCAGCGCCGACGCGGAGGTCGGAAGAGGCGGAGATCGGGGTCGCGCAAATCGTCGAGGGTCCAGTAGCGGCGGCACGACCATCGAGTCGGCATGTCGTCGACACAGCACCCCGGACGTGGCGCCGTCGTCCGCTCGCGAGCACATCGAGCCAGAACACCAGATCCTCGGCCCGCATCCCAGTACGCGACCGACGCCGGTTCGGAACAACCCGGTCGTTCGCAGAGCCTGCCCATCTCGGCCCGACCCTAGCCGTCCCACGATTGGCGATCGTGGCCCACTAGTTTCGCGGTCCGCGTGACCGAGAAGGGACACCATCGACGATGAAGCTCGCCCGGGCGAATCCCACCGACCGTTTCGGACGGTTGCTGGTGATCATCACCATCGCGTTCATCGTGTCCGGCATCCAGCAGGACTGGGCGACGACCGTCACGACATTCGTCAACCTGGTGTTGGTGGTGGTGGCCTTCCGCACCACTGGTGTTCGGACGGCGATGCCGGTCGCCAGTGCGATCGCCGTCATCGCGACGGCCGCCGCGGTGCTCTCGGCACTCGCCGACACCGGGTCGAACGGAGCAGCGATCTCCGTCGTTCGCCCAGTTCGCGCTCCTCACTCTTCCTGGTCGTCGCGCTCTTGCGGGCGGTGCTCGCCCACGAGGTCGTCACCATCCAGACGATCCTCGGAGCCGTCGCCGCCTACGCCCTCATCGGGCTGGCGTTCTCGTGGCTCTACCTCGGGATGTCGACCATCGACAGCGATCAGTTCTCGTTCGACGCCTCGGTCCCGTCCGCCTTTCCGGAGTACAGCTTCGTCGTGCTGACGACGCTCGGCTTCGGCAATCAGGTGCCGGTCGAGCCGTTCGCCGCCCGCCTCACCGTGATCGAAGCCGTCATCGGTCAGATCTTCCTCGCCACGTTCGTGGCCCGCCTGGTGACGCTGTATCCGCGGCGCGCGTTGCCACCACCCGAGCCGGGCGCGGCCTCCGACCGAGCGCGCTGACGGAACGCTCCGACGCCGGGCCGCGCTCGGGTCCGCGCAACGTCGCACGGACATGCGCAATGATGTACGGACCGTCCACGGCACGACAGCGAGGTCACAGCATGGTTCGCACTCTGATCAAGGTCGGGCTCACGATCGCCGGCAACGCCATCGGGCTCCTCGTGGCCGCCGTCCTGCTCGACGACGTGAACCTCGACGGCGCGGCGTTCATCCTCGCCGTGGTGATCTTCACCGTCGCCGAGCTGGTGCTCGAACCGCTCATCGAGAAGATGGTCACCGCAGCATGCCGAGCGGCTGCGCATGTTCACGTCGCTCGTCACGACGTTCCTCGCGCTGGTGGTGACCGACCTCGTGTCCGACGGTCTCGACATCGAGGGCGCCTCCACATGGTTGCTGGCGACCGTGATCGTGTGGGCCGGCACGCTCCTCGCCGGCGTCATCCTCCTGCGACTGTTCGTCAAAGAACGCCGCGACAATCGCTGAAGCGAGCGACGCCCGCCGACCCCGAAACGAGGTCGGCGGACCGTTCGCTCAGATCAACTGCTGAAGTATCCCGACACGTCAGCGAGCAGGTGCGCCGTGCCGTACACGTAGAAGCACACCGTGCCTGCCGCCGACACCGGCGCGATCACCGAGTTCGGGATCGTCTGACCGGTCGTGAAGTTCAGACTCGACGCATCCGGGCGGGTACCGCACGGATACACCGTGACGTAGCCACCACCGATCGTCGGGTTCACACCGTCGACGACGGTGACGTTCAACGCCACCGCATCGATCGCACCGCTCGGCAGGCCGCCCCGCCCCGACAGCGACAGCGTGAACGGCGTGCCGTTGCCGCTGGCGTTGCCGACCTTGGCGCTGCCCCGGGTGTCCATCACCCGCGCCGGCACCAACGAGGTGAACCCGGAACCGGCCGGGAGGTACCCGGCCACGTCGGCGAGCAGGTGCGCCGTGCCGTACACGTAGAAACACACCGTCCCCGTCGCCGACACCGGCGCAATGACCGAGTTCGGGATCGTCTGACCGGTCGTGAAGTTCAGGCTGGACGCCTCCGGACGCGTACCGCACGGATACACCGTGACGTAGCCACCACCGATCGTCGGGTTCACACCGTCGACCACGGTGACGTTCAACGCCACCGCACCGATACCGCTGTCCGGCAGTCCACCGCGACCGAACAGCGACAACGTCGCCGGAGCGCCGGTGCCGGCGGCGTTGCCGATCTTGGTTCCACCACGGGTGTCCATCACCCGTGTCGGAACCAACGACGTGAAACCGGAACCCGCCGGGAAGTACCCCGACACGTCGGCGAGGAGGTGCGCCGTGCCGTACACGTAGAAGCACACCGTGCCGGAATCCGACACCGGCGCGATGACCGAGTTCGGGATCGTCTGACCAGCCGAGAAGTTCAAACTCGATGCCTCGGGACGGGTGCCACACGGGTACACCGTGACGTAGCCGCCACCGATCGTCGGGCTGCCACCATCGACCACCGTCACGTTCAACGCCACCGCACTGATGCCACCGTTCGGCAGACCACCGCGACCGAACAGCGACAGCGTCAGCGGTGCGCCCTTGCCGTCGGGGCTTCCCACCTTGTTGCCACCACGGGTGTCCAACACCCGAGCCGGTTCCAATGGCACGAACATCCGGTCCTCCGGCGCCACCGGCGTCGACGGCACGCTCGACGAGGGCACACCCGAGGTCGGCACGGTCGTCGACGTCACCGGAGTCGTCGAGACTGGCGTCGGTGCTGGTACGACGGCGGTTCCGCTCAGCGTCACCGTCGACACCGATCCTGGGACGTTCCTGCTGTTGTGCGTGAAACGGACCACCGCCGCCTTCTGCCCGGGGCCGCTCGCGCTCGTCGGGGCGAAGGCGACATCGACGGTGCACGAACCACCGACGGCGACGATGACGCAGCCGGCCGGCGTCGCCGTGAACAGCGTCGCATCGCCACCTTCGACGGCGATGCCGGTAAACGTCAGCGGTGCCTTCCCGATGTTGTTGACCGTGATTCGCTTCTCGGCCGACATCGTGCCGATGCCCACCGTCCCGAACGCCAACGAGGGTTCCGCCACCTCGACCACCGGAGCACCTCCGGCGGTTCCGTCCAGTGCGACGGTGCTCACTCCCGGTGCGTTGGAGGCGATGGTCAGCGTTCCCATCTGCAGGCCGGGGCCGTCGGGTGCGAACGCAACCGTCACGGTGCACGATAGCCGACGGGGCCACCGTCGTGCAGTTGTCGGTGACCGAGAACTGGGAGTTGTTCACCGTCGACGGCGCCACGATCAGAGGAGCCGTTCCGACGTTGGTCACCGTGACCGTGCGGGGACCGGCTGGGGGGCCGGTGTCCGCCGAGGCGAACGTCAGCGACGACGCCGACAGTTCGATCGCCGGAGCGGCGACCGGGACGGTCGGCGTGACCGGGAGGTCGTAGAAGGCGTTGCAATCCCCGGTGTCCGGGCTCGTACCGACGCAGAACCGGAGGTTCTCGATGTTCCACAAGGTGTTGGCCGCGCCGTCACCGATCGCCGGATCGCCGACGGACAGGGTGTCGGTGACGGTGATGCTGCCATCGGTGTTGTTGACGATCGTGTACTGCGACGTCGGATCGAAGGCGCCGGTCGGCCCGGCGGTCAGGATCTGGGCGAAGAATGCCGCCGTGTCACAGTTCGTCGTGCTCGGCGTCAACTTGACCGTTCGGCCGCCGATGCCGTCCGGGGTGGGCACCGGACAGTCGGCGGGCAAGCCCGTGTAGGCCGTGGGGCCCATTCGCAACCCGCTGGGGTCGGCGATCTCCCGCACGGCCACGAGGTGGCCCGGATCGACGAGTCCGGCGAACACCGCTTGTTGCAGCGTCATGCCGGCGGTACCGGGACCGAAGCTGCCCGAGGTCGCCTTGTTCTCCATGAGGTCGGTCCGACCGATCTCGGAGGCCGGATTCGTCGGATCGGTACGAACCGTGATGGCCACACGGAGCGCATGGTCGCCGTCGACGATGTCGTCGTTGCCGCGGCCGTCGATCAGGTCGTTGCCGCCGCCACCGAGGATGATGTTGCCCTCGGTCCACACGGTTCCGGTGCTGACGTCGGACGGGTCTTCTCCGAAGCCGATCAGCGGGCACTGCTCCATGATCGATTCATCGATGATGCCACCGAGCGGCGTCGGGAAGCTGGTGACCAGCCGGTTGAGCCCGGCGATGCGGGCGACACCGATCGGATCGAGAGCGTCGCAGCCCGCGAAACCGCCTGGACCGACGATCCGTTCGATGCTGTCGCCGCGGAGGGTGTCGTTGAACCTGGATCCGGAGAGGGCCTCCATCTCCTGCCAGCGATCACGGTTGACGACGATCTGGATCGGGAGTCCGACCAGTTGCTGGTTGATCAGCATGTCGTCGTCGGCCCCGACGGTGTCGTACTGGTGGAATGCCCAGTCGAAGCCGGCCGAGCCGGCGTTCCGGTCGATGGCGGCGTTCTGCGACATCAGGTCGTCGCCGCCCTCGCCGTCGTAGTCGTTCTCTCCCACCTGGCCGATGAAGATGTCGTTGCCCGGCCTTACCTGTGCGGGATCGTCGAAGAACGGCGCCGCGTGGTCGCCTTCGAGCAGGTCCTGACCCGATCCACCCTGGATCCAGTCGTCGCCACTGTCGCCCAGCACGACGTCGGCGCCCTGACCGGCGATCACGAAGTCGTTGCCGGGACCGGCGAAGGCCTCGTTGTCGTTGGCGCCGCCGTTCATGAAGTCCTGGCCGTCGCCACCCATGCTGATGTCGTCGCCGATTCCGGTGTCGATGGCGTCGTTGCCGGGACCACCCTTGAGGACGTCGAAACCACTGAGATCGGTGAGCGTGTCGTTGCCCTCACCACCGAGGGCGATGTCGTCTCCGCCATTGCCTTCGATGACGTCCCTGCCGGGGCCGCCCCAGAACGTGTCGTTGTCGTTGCCGCCGTATGCCCGATCGTTCGACGCGGTGCCGTTGTAGACGCCCTGGCCGTTGATGCCGCTGGGGTCGACGCTGTTGAACTGGCGGTACTGGAAGGTGCCATCGGGCTGATGCAGCAACAGACGGTTCTCGTCACAGTCGCTCGTCGGGTCATCGGCGACCGAACCGGCGCCGGTGACGGGGCTCCCGGCCGGAGCCGGGAACGTCAGCTGACCGAGTTCGAACTTGCAGTCGGCGGTGGCGAACGCGTCGGCCTTGAGCGTGTGCGTGCCGTCGGTGTTGCGGACGATCAGCTCGGCGAACGAGTTGCCTTCGAGCTGGGCGCGCAGGTTCATGCCCGGCGTACGGGCCAGGTAGTAGAACCGGTCACCCTCCTGCAGGTTCTCCATGGCCAGCTGGAACACATAGTTGAACGTGCTGCCGAGCAGGCCGCCGAACACGTTGGTGACCTCGGCGAGGCCGCCGACCCACATGTCGACGTTGTCGAGCCCGGTCGTGGTCAAGCCGCCGGGAGGGGTGGCGAAGGTGTCGACGCTGAACATGAAGTCCGCGGCATCGGCGGGCGGGACGTCGCCCTCGATCGGATCGACGATCGCCCGTGCGGCAGCGCGCTTGCCGGCCGCCGTCGTCGCGGCGGTGATCGTCGGATGGGTGCCGTAGGCGGCGACGAAGTTGATCAGCGACTCGGGGTGCTTGAGGTGCTGACCGAAGTCGGACCAGCTGGTGTAGGGCGCGAGCTGACCGTCGTTGGTCGACGCGAACACCTGCCGGCGGAACTGGTTCAGTGGCGGGACGCCCACTTCGCGGGCGCGGGCCATGTTGATCGCCGCCAGGTCGAGCGGCAGGCCGAGCAGGTTGTTGCGCAGCGTCTCGACGACGAACTCGTCGAGTTCGTTGCCGACCTGGTCGGACGAGCCCATGACGATCGTGCCCGCCGCCTGCTCGGGGGTCAGCGTGCCGGCGGTCCCACCGTTGAAGTACTCGGGCGGGTTCAAGAAGGCGTCGAGCAACGGCAGCGAGTTGTCCGAGCCGTCCTCGTTGGTGCGGATGACCTCGTCGTCGAGCATCGAGTGACCGAAGCGGTAGACGGCGGCCGCGAACTCGGCGGGGATCGCCGCGTTGATGTCGGGGTTGTAGACGTGGAACGGTCGGATCAACGGCTGGACCTTGCGCGCGAAGTCCTCGAACACGAGGTGCTGGTACTCCATCTCGGTGATGAAGCGGGCAGCCTGGAACAGGCGCGAGCCGTTCCAACCGTCGGGCGCGGCGGTGGTCGGGACCTTCCACTCCGGCAGTGCCTCACGGCCACCGGGCGTGTTGTCGCCGGCCAGTACGGACTTGATGTCGTCGATCAGGCGGTCGTGTTCGTGGTGGAAGACCTGGTGGATCGCCGTCAGCGCGATGTTCTCGTTGCAGCGACCGTCGCCACAGATGAAGTGTGCGTTGAGCATCTCGTCGTCATAGGTGCCGGCAGGCTGATTCAGAAAGTCCGCCGACGCGACGAGATCGGCGTCAGGCGTCGGGCGAACCGGCGGGGTCCCCGGGTTGTTGTCGGTGTCCTGCGGTGACGGGTCGGCGTTGTGGGCGATGTCGGTCAGGAACGGCGTGTCGAAGTACACGACGTCAACCGGAACGGGAACCGGGGCGGCGAGGTTGCCTTCGACCAAGCCGCTCGCGGTGACGTATTGCGGCAACCCGCGCGCCGGACCCGGGAGGAAGTTGCCGTAGGGGTCGACGGCGAGCATCGGGACGTTCGTCACGTCCCGGTCCCGCAGCAACAGTCCGAGCTTCTCGGCCGCCTGCTTCTTGGTCGACGCCCACGTCGAGATGCTTCCGGTGGTGGCGTTGCCGTCATTGAGGCACGTCGCCGTTGTCGTGCATGCGGTGGTGATCGGTCGGTCGGTGACAATGCCGCCGAGCAACTTGCCGGTCGCGACCGGACGGTTGGCCGCGTTCATCGCGTACTCCCGCAGGAATACCTGGTGAGCGGCGTGCGAGGTGTACGTCTGGCTCTGGTCGACCCAGGGCGAGTCGGTGTTGTCGGCATCCTGGATGTCGTCGGCCGTCGCGAGAATGCCATCCGGACCGGGCTGGTTCTTGGCCCGCGTCAGGACCATGAACGCCTGCTGCGGCGGCACTTCGTCGCCCGTACCGGCGATGCCGTCGGGTCCGACCGTTCGCAACGGGTCGTCCGCCTTGAGTGGCACGAACACCGTGCCGCCGCCCTTCACCGTCTGGTCGACACCGTGGTCGAAGAACTGCCCGAAGAACGTGAACATGCTGTTGTACGGCGGCGACAGGCCGACGTCCGTGGTCACATTGGGGATGAACAGCGTGTGGTGCGCCGGCGTGCAACCGGCGGGCAGCCCGTCATCGGCGCCCGGCTGGCTCGGCTGTGTGGTGCACGGTGCGGTGCCGATGTTGCCCTGCGTCCTGACCGGAAATCCCGCTGCAGCGATCGCCGCCGGGTTGGTCTCGGTCTGATCGACGATCAGGTTGCTCACCACGCGCGGCTGCGAGTCGATGACGCTGCCCGACTTCTGCGCGTAGGTCGTCGGGCCCGGAGGACCGACCGGGAACGCCGGCGTGATCGGCTCGGCGGCACGGAAGACCGGTGCGGACAGGCGCGTGAACTGCTCGTCGGCGCGACCGGTCTGGTACTTCAGGATCGGCGTCCCGTCGGCATTGGTCGCCGGTGAGCCGTCCGGGTTCAACAGTGCGGCCGGCGCGAGGTTGTTGCAGCCGCCGTCGACGGTCCGCAGCCCGTACGTCGTGAGATAGTCAGGGACCTGGTCCGGATAGACATCGGCGACCAGCGGGTGCGTCAGCGGGCCGGGCAGCAGCGATGCGCAGTACTGCGGGTCGTTCTGGACGTCCGGGTTCGGCTCCTGTGTCGGCTCGGTGCCCTGGAACGCGCGCGAATGCCGCTCGGCGATCTCGATCTGTCGCAGGATGAACGCGAGATCGGCCGGCGTCACCGTGAACCCACTACCCACCGGCCCGACCGCCGCGGTGGCCACGCTGCCCGCACCCGAGCCGACGACATTCGTGACGACCAGGCCGACCAGCAGCCGCGGCACACGCGACCGTCTCGACCCCGCGTCGCTTCCTCGACGCGGAGCGTCCAGTGTCGACCACCTGAATTCGCCCGAACACCCGCCACGCGCGAAGTCGCGCGCTCAAAAAACCGTCCCGATACAAGAAGCCGTCCTCTTCATTGATGAGTTCTGCACCCGTCAGCACAACTCGTGGGTCACATGGTTAGTTCGTATCTGTCGAACTGTCAAGCCGATCTCAAGGGTTGTCAGCACCCCTCGCCTCGACCCCTGGAGCTCGATGGTGCGAGACCCGGCGGCGACAACCTATTGCGATTCGGCTCGAGGTCGGGCACTCCATATGAGGAGCGTTGCGAATCCTGCAGTCTCGTTTGGGACAATATCCGCATGGTTCGAACCGAATCGACCCCGGCCCCGGTCCGGAGGGACCTCCCTTGTCAACCGATCGTAGGCGTCAACCGTATCACCTCGCCCAAACACCCGTACGATGGCTCAAACCATTGCTCCAACAGACGGCATATGGAGCCGCGAGTCGACGTCGACTTCATCGGCATCACCAACGTCATCCTTCTCGATGTCGCGGGAAAGGCCAGCAGACAACTCCCGCCGAGGCTGCCCGAGCTCGGGTGGCGGCAGGAGAGATGTTGAATGATCTCAATCAAACTGTTGCCACAATGGAGCAACATCAAGCTTCAGCAATGGCAACTATGACGGATGACGAGAGCAGCTCAGTGCCGGTCAACGGACCGCGATCGTAGGTTGCGTCAGAGCAATGGTGGCGGATCCCCTTGTGCTCGTGCGTCGCTCATCGGGTGATGGGGTGCCCCGGTCGTGACGTCGTCGATGCTCCTACGATCCAGGTGTGACCGGTGCCGTGTTGCCCGACGACCTCCACGAACTCGAACGGTCGCTGCTCGGCGCGATCGCGGCGTTCGACGCGCCAACGACAACGACCGCCGCGGTCGACGGCACCATTGGCGAGCATCTTCACCGCACAGGTCGAGAGCCGTGTGCTGGATCACACCGCCCGTTGGCTGCGCGCCCAGGGGCACGGTTACTACACGATCGGCTCGAGCGGTCACGAGGGAAACGCTGCGGTGGCGGCTGCTCTCCGACTGACCGACCCTGCCCTGCTGCACTACCGCTCGGGAGGGTTCTACTGTGCCCGCGCGCAGCAGCGACCTGGGCACCAGGCGGTTCGAGATGTGTTGGCCGGGATGTTGGCGCTCACCGAGGATCCGATCTCCGGTGGCCGCCACAAGGTGTTCGGGCACCACGCACTCGGAGTGATTCCACAGACTTCCACGATCGCCTCGCAGCTGCCGCGGGCGCTCGGTGTGGCGTTCGCGATCGGTCGGGCGCGGCGGCTCAGGTTGACGACCCCGTGGGCAGTTGACGCTCTTGCCGTGTGCTCCTTCGGTGATGCCAGCGCCAACCATTCCACCGCCCAGGGGGCGATCAACGCCGCCTGTTACGTGTCGCACAGTGGGTTGCCGATCCCGCTGCTGCTGGTGTGCGAGGACAACGGCTTGGGGATCAGCGTCCCGACGCCGGCCGGCTGGATCGAGGCCTCGTTCGGCCACCGGCCGGGCCTGCGCTACGCACAGGTCGACGGGGCCGATCCGCAGGCGGTCTACGACACCACCGAACAACTCGCCGCCCACGTGCGCGACACCGCTCGGCCGGCGTTCCTGCACCTTCGCACCGTGCGATTCATGGGCCACGCCGGAACCGACGTCGAATCGAGCTATCGATCTGCCGCCGCGATCCGTGACGATCAGGCCCGCGACCCGATCCTCGGCACGGCCATGGCGATGGTGACGAACCGGTCTGGCGACTCCTGACGAACTGGTCGACCGGTACCTGTCGGTGCGCGCCTCGGTTCGCTCGCTGGCGCTCGAGATGATCCACGCCCCGACGTTCGACAATGCCGACGACGTGGTGCGGATGTTGTCGCCGCGTCGCCCTGACCGGGTGGCGGAGATCGCCTCATGTGCCGGTACGGCCGCGGATCGCGAGGCGGCCTTCGACGGCGCATTGCCCGAACACGAGGGCCAACTGACGTTCGCCGAAACGATCAACCGCACGCTCGTCGACGTCCTGGCCGCCACGCCCAATGCACTGGTGTTCGGCGAGGACGTCGCGGTGAAAGGTGGTGTGTACGGCGTGACCCGCGGGCTGCAGAAGCGGTTCGGCGCGGCACGGGTCTTCGACTCCCTGCTCGACGAGCAGTCGATCCTCGGGCTGGCCCTCGGCGCGGGGGTGTCGGGGATGCTGCCGATTCCGGAGATCCAATACCTCGCCTATCTCCACAACGCCGAGGATCAGTTGCGCGGCGAAGCGGCGAGCCTGTCGTTCTTCTCCAGTGGGCAGTACCGCAACCCGCTCGTCGTACGCATCGCCGGCTACGGCTACCAGAAGGGATTCGGCGGGCACTTCCACAACGACAACTCCGTGGCCGTGTTGCGTGACATCCCGGGTCTGGTGATCGCCAGCCCGGGCCACCCGTCCGACGCGGCGCCGATGTTGCGGACCTGCGTGGCCGCTGCGCTCAGCGACGGCACGGTCTGCGCCTTCCTCGAGCCGATCGCGCTCTACCACACCCGCGACCTGTTCGAAGTCGACGACGGCGCCTGGACCGCCCCGTACGCGGCACCCGATCGGTGGGCTGCCCAGCACGTGCCGATCGGGGAAGGCCGCCTGGTTCGTGAGGGCGATGACGTGTTGATCGTGAGTTGGGCGAACGGTCTGGCGATGTCACTCCAGGCGGCCCGCCAACTCGCGGCCGAGGGCATCTCGTGCCGGGTCTTCGACCTGCGGTGGCTGGCGCCACTGCCGATCGAACAGGTGCTCGCCCACGCCATCCAGACCGACCGGGTGCTGATCGTCGACGAGACCCGCCATTCCGGTGGCGTCGGGGAGGGGATCGTGACCGGGCTGATCGAGGCCGGCTACCGCGGCGCGATCGAGCGGGTCGCCGCGCTCGACTCGTTCGTGCCGCTCGGCGACGCCGCCAATCTGGTGCTCGTCAGCCACGACCAGATCGTCGAGGCCGCCCGGCGCCTGTCGATTCGTTGACCCGCCAATGGCGAGTCCGTGCAACGCGCGGTGGCGCATCGGATGATCGCGATCAAGAATGCTGGGATGTCCGCGGACGCAGTGCACATCGAGGTGCTCGGCCCCTTGCGGACGCGCGGGTCGAAGCGGCGCGGCAGGAGGACGAGACCATGGTCACCGTGATTCGACCATTCATTCCGGCTGACGCCGACCGCATCGTCGAGCTCTCGCTCGCCGCATGGCAGCCCGTCTTCTCGTCGTCCGCGACGTGCTCGGGCCCGCAACCTCGATCTCGCCATCGTCGCCACCGGCGGTGACCCCGGACACGCGCCAGCCCGGCGAACCTACGAGCGAGCAGGGTTCACCGGGTGTCCCCAAGTCTGGTACGCCAAACTCCTGTGACGTCCGACCGTCGTGACCCGGCATTCGGGCCAGGTTCGCTCGTGTCCCGGTCAGGTCGCGGCGGAGGCGCTGGAGACGATGACTGCGCCGCCGCGAAAGACAGACACCGGGCCGTCCTCGCTGACCACCACGATTGTCGCCGTGGGGTGGTCGTGGCTGTATCGCTGGGCGGATCGGTGGCGCATCCCGCGGTCGCTGGTCACCGCGCCCTCGGCGTCCGGGGTCCAGCGGAGACCGACGGCGACCTTGCGGAGCGAACCGTCACGGTCGACGATCACGGCGAGATCGTGCTGGCGCAGGACGGTGGTGAGAGCCGAGAAGTGGCGACGATCGCACACCGAAAGCTGGGGCGTACGTGCCGCGGTCGAGGTATCGAGCGAGGACCAGTCGAGGCTGTCGCCGTCGTGAACCACGATCGTTGCGCCGATCCGTGATGGGGCGAGCCAGTGCACGGCGAGCTCCAGGACGTGGTTGGCGAACGAGGGGTCGAGATCCGGCGCACGATCGAGGAGGGCGTCGGCCAACGCCATCGCCGTCGGTCGACAGTGCCAATGACGGCCGTCCCACGTGACGATGGTCTCGTCGACGGCGATGCGCACGACGTCGAGAACCGGCGTCCGTTGAATGATCGCCGCACCCGTCTTGCGCTGCAGCCGCACGAGGTCGGCCTCCATCAGCATCGAACCGGCGAAGCAGGCGAGCGCAACGCCACCGTCGACCGACCGCACGAGAAACGACGCCCGCCCGTCGGCGTAGACGCGACCAGCGGCCGGGTCATCGTCGAGCGCGACGAGGTCGTAGTCGAGCGCCTCGAGCGTTGCTCGGTGCTCACGAACGGCCCGATCACCGGGGAGGATGATCGCGCCGTAGGTCGGCCGTCGCCCTTCGAACATCGGGACACGTCGACAGTGGTCGAGCTCCTCGAGCAACAGCCGGCGGAACTCGGGATCCGCGGGAAGCTCGATCCCGTCGTCGTCGAACTCATCCGCCAGTCGCTCCAGCCACCGTGTGGGTATCGGTTGCTCGGCCACCTCGGCAGCGTATCGACGTCGTCCAGCCCGCCGTGTGGGGCCATGCTCGGCTCGCCGTCGCCGAACTCGAGCCCTCATCGTTCGTCCGAGTCACGGGACTGTGATTCGTTCTGCGCTGTCGACGATCTGACGAAGTGCGGCGACATGTCCTTCGAACGCATCCCGCCCGGTGTCGCTGAGCCTCACATGGACCCTGCGCCGTCGATTCTCCGTGGGACGCTCGATCGCGATGTAGCCGGCGTCCTCCAGGGTGGCGAACTGCTTGGACAACGCGGAGTCGGAGAGTCCCAGCCGGTCACGGACGAACGCGAAATCGACCCAGTCGGCAGCGGCCAACAGAGCGACGATCGACAACCGCGTGCTCGGGTGGATGAGCTCGTCGAATCGCGGCTCTGCCGTCATCGAGCGACGCTGCGCAGCGCTCGCCTGCGCACTGCGGCCATCAGCTCTGGACCCCCGAGCGCAACCGCGATCGCCGCCATGACTCCGGCGATCGTTGCCGGATGGTTCGCCCCGTCAGCATCGATCAGCAACGCAGCCGCGATGGTGAGTGCCACGAGACCAACGAGGAACGTGATCACCAGTGCGGTGACGTGCGTGCCGGCAAGATCCGCCCGCACGCTCAACGAGGCCGACCTCCTCCTGCCCGACAGCACGTTCTGCGCCGCCGCCGCGTGGGCGGCGCCGAATGCCAGCGTCGCGCCGACCGCCAACCACCCCGGGCCGACGTCGGCGATGAGTCCGAGTCCGATCCATCCCGCCGCCAGGCCGAACCAGTACCAACGCGGCATGTCGATTTCCTCGATCACTTGTCGGCGGCTGTACTCGACCGTCGTCAAGGCCGAACGAGCGTCGCTCGCGTCCATCGAATTCGTCATGTGAACCGATCCTCACTTTCCGAGTCGGAAAGTAACCCTATGGTTTCCTACTAGGAAAGTCAAGGGTCTGCCCAAGAGGTCGTCGCCCGTGTTGACCACAACCCGCCGACGAGTCGAGCGCTACGCGCTCTTGCGGCTCCTGCCAGCCCGTGACGACTTGCCCGATCGCTTCTTCGCCCGCGTGGACTGGACGCTCCGCTCCAGCGCGGCCATCAGGTCCAGCACCTCGCCCTTCGGGGCCTCCGTCTCGTCGCTAGCGACCTTTTTGCCGGAGCCCTTCGCGGCGATCCGCTCGCGGAGCTCCTCGGTGAACGTGTCGTGGTACCGCTCTGGATCCCAGTCGGCTTCGAGCGAGTCGACCAGCATCGTGGCCATCTTCATCGCCTTGGTGTCGGGCTTGGTCCGCCGGCTCGGAAGTCCGTCGACATCGCGGCGCGGCACGACCTCGTCGGCGAACCGCATCGTCGACATCGCCAACACCCCGTCGAGCGGTCGAACGGCGGCGAGGTATTGCGTGTTGCGCATCACAACGGTGCCGATCGCCACCCGCTGACGATCCTCCATCGCGGCGAGCAGCAACTGGTACGCCTCCTTGGCCTGATCGCCGTCGGGTGCCAACCAGTAGGTGCGTTCGTAGTAGATCGGATCGATCTCGGCCAGGCCGACGAAATCCGTGACCTCGATCGAACGCGTCGAGGCCGGTCGTAGTTCGTCGAGCTCCGCCTTGTCGAACGTGACGTACCGGCCCTTGCGGATCTCGAAACCCAGTTCGATGTCCGCCGCGTCGACCTCCTTGCCCGACTTCTCCGACACCTTGCGGTTCCGAATTCGCGCACCCGACTTCTTGTCGAGTTGGTGGAAGTGGACGTTGTGATCACGGACCGCGGTGAACGCCTTGACCTGCACGTTCACGAGACCGAAGCTGATCGACCCCTTCCAGATGGGACGAGCCATGTCGGGCTCATACCCGGCACAACCCGGACGGAAACCGCGACCGCGTGGCCTTGCACCAAGTCCGACGAGCCCGAAGGATTGACATCACCGCACAGTGCAGGGACGATGTGGCGCAGTGTCGACGAGGGTCGGCGCCGGGGAAAGGGGAACCGCATGGCGGTGGCACGGGAGACGATGACCGACGAGCAGCGCAAGAGCATCGCGCTCGAGTACCTCAAAGCGTTCGACAACGGCGGCGTCACGTCGACCGGCGACTCGATCCTCAGCCTGTTCGCCACCGACGCGCAGGTGTGGTTCCCCAAGTGGGGCCTCGCCAACGGCCACGACCAGATCGGCCAACTGTTCGGCGACGTGGGCGGGACGATCCAGGAGATCGTGCACCACTACTCGCACTTCAACTGGATCATGACCGGCACCGACACCTTCGCCTGCGAGGGCACCAGCCACGGCGTCCATCGCGACGGCCCCTGGCGGGCCGGCGTCGACGAGTGGAAGGCCGGCCGCTGGTGCGACGTGTTCGAGGTCCGCGACTTCTTCATCCAGCGATGCTTCATCTACCTCGACCCCGACTACGCCGCCCAGGACACCGACCGCTACCCCTGGCTCAGCTGAGAGTTGATGGCCCGACGGGATCCCTCGCGGCATCGACGCGCCACCCACGCTGAAGCATCGATGACGAACTTCGCAGACCGGATCGGGGGCAGTTCACGTTCTTGAACGGCCACTGCCGCATACTCGAGCGCAGCTGGGATGTCAGCGGCTTCGAGGTCCGCGAAGTCTTCGAGGACCGCTTTCGGAGCGACATCCGCCGCAAGCTGACCCAGCACCATTGAAAGCGCTCGTCTTGGGGGGTGGTCGCGCAGCGCGTCGAACCCCCGACCAGACTGGGCGGACCAGAGCATGGATCTGGTGGCACACCACACCGGGCTAGCGCTGGCGGGTTGCACGCGGCGTCGTGTCGGTAGGCTGGTTCTGCTGCACGGAACTCTGCTCCCCGGTAGAGGCCTTGTGGCGGGCGACACGTCGATGGAGACGTGTTCCGCAGTTGTCGTCGCGGTTCTGCCCTGCGTAAATGTCCGATGCGCGCTGTGATCGCGTGGACTCGGCCGAGCGGTGGCGTTGGTGGGTGGTGGACGGAGATCGATGGTTGACATGACACAACTCGAGAGCGCGATCTGGCGGATTGCAGATGGGCGCGGAAACGACGACGACGTGGCGCTCTTGCGGGACGGAGGCGCGACGTCGTTGTCGCTACTGGCTCGCCTCGTGGGAGAGGCCGAGGATGGCCTCGCCTCGGCGCGTGATCTTCCCGGTGACGAACGGGAACACGTCGTCGCCGATTTCACCGACACCGTTGGAAGCTTGCGGAGGACGGCTGATCTGCTGCGGCCTGTGAGGGCCGCCGAAGCCGAACGACCGCCCGAGGAAGTGGTGCTGCAGGCGTCGTGGTCGGCGGGCACCATCGTTGTCTGGGCGGGCGGGCGGGGCGCGATGCCGGCGTCGAACGACGAGTTGGCAACGCGCCTGGAGATGTGTGGCGGACCGGCGCACGGTTGGTCGGTCCACCCCGGCATTCGGCTGGGGGACGGCGTCTCGGCCGAGGCCTTGTCGATCCAGGTGAAGGACGCGCTGGGATGGCTGATCGCGATCAGCGCCGATCGAGACGGGAACGGTCTCGGACCCAGCGTGCGTTGGCTGGCACGGGTGGCCCTGGAGGGTGTTCGGGTGGTGGCCCGCGGCGCGATCGTGCCGCGCCTCGAGGTGGGCTCGCAGGCGAACGGTCGATCCGTCGACGCGCGGGTGCGATGGGTTCCGGCATTGTCGGATTCGGCGATGATCGCCTCGTTGGCGTCGGCGATGCCGGGCACGGTCGCCGCGCTGACCGGAGATGCTGCCGGAGTCGACGACTCGTGGAGTCATCGGCGCAGTGGTCGAAGCGATCGTGTCGGAGGGTCTCGAACGACTCGACCTGCCTGCGCAACCGCCGCGTGCGTCGTCTCCCACCGACCTGGCCGACACGATGGTTGCCCGGATGGACGGCGCGGCGTTCCCGGCCGACCGCGAGCTGGCCAGGGAGACGTCGAGGCGTCTCGACCTGTGGGCGCGGTCGGTGACCGATCCCGGTCGGAGCCCACTGGTGGTGCGCCTGGACCCGCCGGGAGCACGGGCAGTGTGGTTGCTCTCGGTGCAGGCCCACGCCGGCGGGTCGACGTTGGTCCCGCTCGACACCGCGCTCCGATCGGACGGCGGTCGAACGGCGACGAACGAGTGGGCTCGCCTCCAGCGGATGCTGCCCGCCTTCGATCGATCCAAGTCGACACGCGGTCAGGTCGCGTTGGACCAGGAGGAAGCGTGGGACTTCATGAGCCGCTTGGGGCCGATGCTGAGTTCGATCGGTTTCGACGTGCGGGCGCCCCAGCTGTCACCTCGCTCAGCGAGACCGGCGCTGCACATGTTCACCGAGGCCAGGCCGGGATCGACCGTCGGTGTCAACCAGTTGAGCAACGTCTCGTGGAGCGTCGTGTTCGACGACGTCGAACTGAGCGCGACGGAGATCGCCCGCCTCGCCCGGCAGGCGCGGCCGATGGTGGAATCACACGGCCGGTGGGTGGCGATCGATCGGCTCGATCTCGAACGTGCCGCTGCCGCGCTGTCCGAACGCGAATCGGTCACGGAGATGACCGGCGCCGAGATCCTCCGCCAGAGCGTCGGTCTCGACGGCTCGGTGCACGGGGTCGAGGTCGTCGTGCACGGCGACAGTTGGGCCAAGCAGCTCGTCAACCGTGCGCACGACACGGAAATCTCGCTCGACGTCGCCCCCGAGGGCTTCACCGGAACGCTGCGGGCCTATCAGGCAGAGGCGCTGGCGTGGATCGACTTTCTCGCCGCCAACGAGCTCGGCGGATGTCTCGCGCTCGACATGGGGTTGGGCAAGACACCGACCGTGCTCGCCCACCTCGCCCGCACCGCTGGTCGAGGTCCCTCGTTGGTCATCGCTCCGGCCGCGGTGGTCGGCAACTGGGCGGCTGAGGCCGCCCGGTTCGCACCCGACCTGCGGGTGCTCGTGCACCATGGAGCGGCGCGCGCCGCGGACACGCAGTTGGAGAAGGAGATCGCCGACGCGGACGTCATCATCACGACCTACGCCACAGCGGTGCGCGACGTCGACGCCTTGGCCGATGCCGAGTGGGCGACGATGGTGCTCGACGAGGCGCAGGCGATCAAGAACCCGGCGAGTGAAACGGCTCAGGCGTTGCGCCGGATCCCCTCCCGTACACGGCTGGCGTTGACCGGCACGCCGATCGAGAACGGGGTCGGCGATCTGTGGGCCATTCTCGACTTCACCAACCCCGGTCTCGTCGGGCCGCGAGCGCAGTTCGTCGCGCAGCTCGGCAGCGACGCCGAGACGGGATTGCGTGCGCTCAACGGGCTGTTGTTGTTCCGGCGCACGAAGAGCGAGCCGGAGGTCGCCGCCGAACTCCCGGACAAGATCGACGAACTCGACCACTGCACGATGACCACCGAGCAGATCGGGCTCTATCAAGCGGTGCTCGACGACCTCCTCGCGAAGGCCGCCGATCCGCTGGCGCCGACGAGCAAGGGAGCCGTGCTCGCCGCGATCACGGCGCTCAAGCAGATCTGCAACCATCCCGCCGCGTACCTCGCCGATGACCAGCCACTCACCGGGCGGTCCGGCAAGCTCACCCGCCTCGAGGAGATCGTCGAGTCGGTGTTCGCGTCTGGCGAGCGGGTGCTGATCTTCACGCACTTCGCGTCCTGGGGGCGCCGGCTCGCCGCGCACCTCAGCGAGATCACGGGCGTCTCCATCGCCTGCTACGACGGCGACCTCACCCGGTCGGCCCGCGACCGGATGGTGACCGAGTTCCAGAACGGTCAGGGCCCGGGCGCGATGGTGCTCTCCCTGAAAGCGGGCGGAACGGGTCTGAACCTGACGGCGGCGAACCATGTGATCCTGTACGACCGTTGGTGGAACCCTGCCGTCGAGGATCAAGCACGCGACCGGGCGTGGCGGATCGGGCAGACGCGCACGGTCATCTCGCACCGGCTCGTGTGCCCAGGCACGATCGACGAACGCGTCGAGGAGGTCGTGCAAGGCAAACGACACGTGGCCGGGCTGATCCTGCCCAAGTCGAGCTCGATCGCCGACCTCAACCCCGATCAAATCGCCCGCGCGTTCAGCCTGCGGCCCGACGAGCTGCTCACCGAGGACGAACCATGAACCGCAACCCACGTCAACGCCCCGGCAACCAGCGGCGACGCCCACCGGCCAAGCGCACCACCGCCGACATCTGGCGAGACGCAGGACCACTCCCCGACGTTGAACCCGTCATGCCATCGAACGACCCGACGGTCCTGCTGCGCTCGCTCGGTGAGCCCCCACTGGCCGACGCCGAGGCCGTTCTCCTCCAGTACGCAACCGTCATCGAGCGCAGCGCGAGCATCGCCGCAGCCCTCGCGCTCAGTGCGGGTGTACTCGCGACCGATGATCGCCACCTCCGCTGCTCTGAGGGATGACGGCGGGCCAGTAGTCCGCGCGTCGGGACGAACAATCGTTCAGGGTCCCGCCACCCGGCGAGCGAACGTCGG
Source organism: Ilumatobacteraceae bacterium (assembly GCA_963801795.1). GTDB lineage: Bacteria > Actinomycetota > Acidimicrobiia > Acidimicrobiales > Ilumatobacteraceae > Sva-07. The sequence continues at coordinate 209,764 of CAWDFZ010000005.1, read as the reverse complement.
CAGGCCATCCGCTGGCGAACATGGAACCGGCGGGCACCCCGAGGTCGGCGTGTGCCTCCATGTGTCGACTCGCTCAGCGAGCGCAAAGCAAGCGATCGAGCGCATGACCCGGGCCGCGCCGCCCAGCGCGTGGTCGAGTGGTCGTCAGCCGGCTGTCGCGGCGTGGGAGCCCTTGGCGCGTGCTTTTCTGTTCACCGCTCCGCGGGCGGCCGACTTCTTGACGGCCGCCTTCCTTCTCGGCGGCTTCTCGGTGGTCGCGTCCGTGGCGGTCCGCGCGGCTGCGGGTGTCGGCCCGTTTGACTCACTGGATGAGGGCCGGGGCGCATCGGCCCGCTCCGCGCCGGTGGCATCGAACAGGCGGCTGATCTCCTCGAGGTGCATGTCGGCGAGGTCCGAGAGGTCGGGGATGAGCTCCCGATCGGCGACGAACCCGAAGTCGAGTCGGTCGAGATAGCTCATCACGGTGATGCTGAGCCCTTGGCCGTCGGTGATGATGTTCAAGGGGAACTGATGCGCGATCTCGGCGCCGGCGAAGTAGAGAGGCCGGCGGGGGCCCGGGACGTTGGAGATGACCAGGTTCACCGGCGGATCGACGCGGTCGGCCAGACGAAGCTGCGAAGCCACCCGTGAAGCGGCTGTTGCGAGCACGGGTGAGGAGAACTGGAAGAGGTCGAGAAGTTCCGCGGCCGGAAGGGTCTCGAATTGTCGTTTCGCCGCGTTCATCGCGTCGCGGCAGCGGGCCACCCTTTCGAGTGGGTCGGCGCAGTCGGTGGGCAGGTCGGCGACGATGGCCGAGACCCGGTTCGTCCAGATGTCGGATTCTTCACCAGTGCGGATCGAGATTGGCACCATCACCCGCAACGGGAGGTCGGGCAGGGCGGCGTGGTGCAGCAGGTACTCGCGTAGCCCGCCGGCGCCGATCGCCATGATGACGTCGTTGACCGTGCCGCCGGTGGCGTTCTTGAGGCGCTTGATATCGGCGAGCGAGGCCGTGCGCATCGCAAACCGGCGGTGCGGGCTGATCGCCTTGTTCCACGGAGTGCGTGGCGCCGACGTGGTCGGCATCTCCACGCGGGGCCGATCCCCGGCCCCCGGTTCAGCGATGCGCTTCACGGCCGCACCGGTTCTCGTCGCGAGACCGCTGAGGCTGGTCATGCCCGCGGCGTCGGCGAACTGCCGCACGATGCGGGCTTGCACGCGCATCGCTCGCAGAGGGTTGCGGGCCAGGTTGTTCATCGTCAGGCGAAGCAGTTCGACGTCGCTGGGGATCGCCCCGGGCTCCCACGGTGCGCTCTCACCCGGCGACGGCGCGTCCGGCTCGGTGTCGGTCATGAACTCCAGCATCACTTGCCCGGCGGCGCCGTCGATGGTGGCGTGGTGGTACTTGGTGAGCAGCGCCCACTCTCCGCTCTCCAGACCGTCGATGACATACACCTCCCACAGTGGCCGGCTGCGGTCCATCGGGCGACCGTGGATCCGCGCCACCTGCTCGGCCAACTGGTCGTCCCGGCCCGGTGCGGCGACGTTCAACTCGCGAACGTGAAAGCGCAGATCGAAGTTGGGGTCGTCGATCCAGTACGGATGGTCGAGCCCGAACGGCACCTCGACGAGGCGGCGACGGATCGGCTCGAGCTCGCCGACCACCGAGGCGTACTTGGCGTACACCGCTGCGAAGGGGTCGAAGTCGACACTCGGCCGCTCGAGGATCATCAGGCCGGTGACGTGTGCATGCGTCGAGGGCGTCTCCATGTACAGGAACGAAGCGTCGATCCCGGTGAGTTGCTTCACGTGGCTCCTTGACCAATTGTCGTGCCGAACGATCAGGTGTTCCTGGTGGCACTCGTCTTGGGACCCTCGCGGCTCCACGCGGCGAACGGTGACTGGGTGCGTCTGCTCCTGCGATTGACGACGGTAGCCCATGCGATGCCCCAACCGAGGAGGAATCGGCATCGGTCGCTGCTCCGAAGAGTCGGTTGGAGGCGCTCCGCCGCTCCAAGCTGACCCGGGGCCAGTCGTCAGCAAGGTCGGTCCCAGGCGGGTGTGGGGACTCGGTGTGGAGGTCGAAGCTCGACGGGTAGGCGGGTCGCTACGGACGGCGGTCCGGATCGAGAATTGTTTGGTAGACGGTGAGGTAGTTGTCGATCATGGTGGCCGTGTCGAACCTGGTCACGGCGACGGCGCGAATTGCTGCTCGATCGAGGTTTGCGGCGTTGGCGACTGCGTTGTCCGCTTCGTCGGGGGTGGTGACGAGGTAGCCGGTGGTGCCGTGGTCGACGAGTTCGGGCATCGAGCCTCGGGCGGTGGCGATGACGGGCGTGCCGCACGCCATGGCCTCGACGACGCTGTAGCCGAACGGTTCGTCGAAGTCGATGAGGTGGAGAAGGGCGTGGGCGCTTCCGAGCACACCGGCTCGTTCGGCGGCGTTCACCGGTCCGAGGTATCGGACGTGGACGCCGTCGATGTGTGGGGCGACCTGGTCGTGGAAGTACTGCTCGTCTTGGATGATGCCGGCGATGTCGAGTCGTCGTCCGGCACGCCGGGCGACCTCGATGGCGGTCGCGGTGCCCTTGTCGGGGTGGATTCGACCGAAGAACAGCAGGTGTTCTCCTGGTGCCGGATGGAGCGCGAAGTCGGCGGTGCGGATTCCGTGGTGGATCGTGGCGAGGTAGTGCAGGTCCGGGTGGCGGTCGGCGTCGCTGATCGCGATGTAGTGCGTCGTGGCGTCGTAGCGGGCGTAGACGGGCACGATTCGGGGTGAGGAGAACCCGTGGATCGTCGTGATCACCGGTGTGTCGACGAGGCCGCTGTAGGTGAGCGGGAGGAAGTCGAAACCGTTGTGGATGAGGTCGAACTCGTCGGCGCGCTCGAACACCGACGCGATGTGGAGGCATTCGGCGACCTTGGGGTCGATGGTGGGGTCTTCGGACCAGCCGTGGGCGGCGGTGCCGTGGAGTGTGGCTGCGGTCACCGAGTCGGCCGTGGCGAACAGGGTGACGTCGTGGCCGGCGGCCACGAGGCCCTCGGTGAGCAGTGATGCGAATTGCTCCCAGGGCCCGTAGTGGCGCGGTGGGGTTCGCCAGGAGATCGGCGCGAGCACTGCGATCCGGAGCGGTCGATCCGGGTCGGTGCCGTGATGGCGAGCAGGAATGAGTGCAGGGTACCGACGGCGGATCGGGACGGTCGGCAGTAGGGTGCTCCTATCTCTCTTGGACGCGTGCGCCCGCTTGGGCTGGACGGCCATCAACGGTGCTGTCGCCCGTCGCAGGCTTGTCGTAATCGGCCGAGCCGAACAAGGAGTTCTGTCTTGCACACCGTCGTTTCGGTTCCGCCCGCTACCAGGGGCCAGACCCAGGGTCGATCGATCGGCATCGTGTCGACGTTCCCGCCGACGTCGTGTGGGATCGCGACGTTCTCGGCGGCGTTGGCGGCCGGCCTGATCGCGTCGGGCGCGTCGGTTGACGTGGTGCGCTCTGACGCGTCGCCCGCGGTCGAGGATGTGTTGGTGGTTGCCTCGCTGGCCGAACGCTCATCTGCGGTCGACGCGTTGAACGCAACTGACGTGGTCATCATCCAGCACGAGTACGGCCTGTACGACGGTGCTGACGGCGACTCGATCGTGAAGCTGATCGGTGCGATCGACGTACCGATCGTGGTGGTGGCGCACACCGTGTTGAGCGAACCGACCGCGAACCAACGAGTCGTTCTGGAACAGGTGTGTGCGGCGGCTGATGCGATCGTGGTCATGACCGAAACGGCCCGGACCCGGCTCTTCGCCGGCTTCGACGTCGATCAGGCCAAGGTGTTGCTGATTCCGCACGGCGCGGCGACGCCGCCAGCCGACGCGACCACCGGCCGACGCCCGAGTGACCGTCCGGCGAGGTTGTTGACGTGGGGTCTGCTCGGCCCCGGCAAGGGGATCGAGTGGGCGATCGACGCCGTTGCCGACCTCAGCGATCTGCATCCGCACCCGGACTACATCGTCGCCGGTGCCACCCACCCCAAGGTACGCGAGGCGCACGGTGAGGAGTACCGCAACATGCTCGTCGACCGAGCAGCCAAGTCGGGTGCGGCGAGTCACGTGCTGTTCGATGACACGTACCGGGACCTGGCGTCGCTGACCAGCCTGATCCAATCGGTCGACCTGGTCGTGCTTCCGTACGACTCTCGCGATCAGGTCACCTCCGGCGTGCTCGTCGACGCGGTCGCTGCGGGCCGACCGGTGGTGTCCACCGCGTTCCCACACGCCGTGGAACTGTTGGCGAGCGGCGCCGGGATCGTGGTGCCGCAGCGGGATCCGGCCGCACTGGCCGCGGCGATTCGGTCGGTCCTGACCGATTCCGGCCTGGCCGCGTCGATGGCGGCCGAAGCCCGGCGTTTGGCACCCGGTCTGTCGTGGTCCGCCGTCGCGCAGCGCTACGCCAGGCTCGCGGATGGCCTCGTGGCCGCTCGCCGGCCGGTGGCGTCATGACATTGCCGTCGTTCGGGCACGTGCTGTCGATGACCGACCGCATCGGGATGTTCGAGCACGCCGACCACAACATTCCGCGTCGTGAACACGGGTACTGCACCGACGACGTCGCCCGTCTGCTGATCGTCGCCGTCCGCGAGCCCGACGGCAGCGAGGCGGTACGCGAGCTCGGACGGACCGCGTTTCGATTCCTGGCGGCATCGCAGAGCGCGACGGGTCGTACCCGCAACCGGCGCGACGCCTCCGGTCGGTGGCACGGTCGGCATGGCGTCGAGGACTGTTGGGGACGCAGCGTCTGGGCATTCGGCACCGCCGCGCGTCGGGCGCCGGAGGATTGGATGCGGGCCAGTGCGATGTCGTACTTCAACCACGGCGTCGCACAACGCTCGCCACACCGTCGCGCGATGGCATTCGCCGCACTCGGGGCCGCCGAGGTCGTCGAGTCCGATCCCCGCCACCAGCGGGCTCGCGACCTGCTCGCCGACACGATCACGACGATCGGGCCGTTGTCGACGGACCCGCGATGGCCGTGGCCCGAGCCCCGGCTCTCCTATGCCAACGCAGCCCTGCCCGAGGCGCTCATCGCCGCCGGTCAGGCGCTCGATCGCCCCGACGTTCTCGACGACGGGCTGACGCTGCTGCGCTGGCTGCTCGACCACGAGACCGTCGACGGTCATCTCTCCCCGACACCGGTCGGCGGTGCTGGCCCGCACGACGACCGGCCCCGGTTCGACCAACAACCGATCGAGGTCGCCGCATTGGCCGACGCGTGCGCTCGCGCCTATACGGTCACCGACGATGACGAGTGGCGGCGAGGTGTCGATCTCGCGATCGACTGGTTCGCAGGCAACAACGACGTCGGCGCAGTGATGTGGGACACAGACACGCACGGCGGCTTCGACGGATTGACCGCCACCGGTCCGAATTTGAACCAGGGAGCAGAATCCACGCTCGCTCTCATCGCGACGCTCCAGCATGCGCCCCGACCAGTAGAAGCGCAGGTCGGGTCCGGCGTGCTCAGCGGGCCGAACTGGTCAACCGGTTGAGCACGTCGTCGACGCGGATCGTGGCGATGCCGGCGCCGACATCGGCAAAGCCGTACGGCAACACGAGATGCCCGGCATGGATCATGCTCCCGCACGAATACACCACGTTCGGTACGTAGCCGTCGCGTTCGTCGTCGTTCGGGCTCAACAGTGGCTCGGCCAGATGGCCGAGCACTCGGCTCGGCTCGTCGAGGTCGAGGAGCAACGCGCCGAGCGTGTAGCGCCGGAACGCGCCGACCCCGTGAGTGATCACCAACCAGCCGGCCTCGGTCTCGAGCGGAGAACCGCAGTTGCCGAGCTGCATCAGTTCCCACGGCCGCTCGGGCTCCTGAATCATGGTGGCGTCCTGCCATTCCCGGATGTCGGTCGAGGTCAGCACGAAATTGTTCACGTTGTCGTGGCGACCCAACGCCACATAGTTGCCGCCGATCCGGCGCGGGAAGATCGCCATGCCCTTGTTGTGAGCGGCGCGACCGCTCAGCGTCGAGACCCGGAACTCGGCGAAGTCGACCGTCTCGAGCAATTGCGGCACGATCTGATGACCGTCGAACGCCGTGTACGTCGCGAAGTAGGTGACCACTCCGTCCTCGTCGACGAAGCGGACGAAGCGGGCATCCTCCATGCCGTGGCTCTCCGTCGGACTGCTCGGGAACAGGACCCGTTCGGACAGGTCGATCGACGCCGGGAACGAAGTCCGATAGTCCGACGCTCCGCCTGGTGTCGGATCGCCGGTCGTCGCATAGCGGCTCGGCGTGTCGAGTCGCACCGATGGCATCCGCGTCAACGACACCTGAGCGGAACTCGATCGACGACAGATGTCCTTCACCGATCGCACGCAGACTCATCACGAACCGCACCTCTCCCGGGCCGAGGCCGGATTGATCGGGCGCCGCGACGATTGACGGGTTGCCGAGCGCCGCCGCCTCGATCGAGTACTCGTGGGTGAAGTAGGCGCCGATCAGCTGTCGGCGGTCGGCGGAAAGAGGCTCGACGAGCAACTCGAGATGACCGAGGCGAGCCGCCACGCCGGCGAAGTTCCGCTCCAGCACCGAATCCAGATCTCGATGCCTGTGCTCGAACCAGCCGCGAGCAGTGGCGAGCGTTTCGGCTATGTCGTCGTCCGTCATGGCCAGGATCCGCTCGAGCACCACCTGCATCCGAGTCGAGCCGTCCGGATAGATCTCCTCACGCGGCAGGAACGGCTTGGTGATGACACGGCGTGCGTCCGGGACAAGCCGCACCGTGTCCGAACGTGTCATCCGGAGCGCATCCATGGAACCCCCGGTTCGTGGCGATGGTGTCCACCGCCACGATGACGACGAGCGTCGCAACCGTACCGCTCCCACGCATCCAAGTGGTCAGACCGCGCCGCGTGGGGACCTTGCCGCCGGCGTGTCCGCCGAGATCTTCCACCGCCGCCCGACTCCGGGCGCACAACCGGCTGGACTTTTGGCACCCGTCGGAGTGTTGACGGCCAACGGGCACGGAGGTCGCTGTTAGGGTGGAAGCCACACCCAGTAGGGACGCCGCGTTTGGGCAGGACGACCACTTTCGGTTGCCGCCCCGCACGCAGGCTCGACGCCTCTGCGTCACACGCCAGGAGCGTTCACCATGTCGATCCTCAACCATCACTCTGAACAGCCATCGCTCGCGCTCGCACCGCCCGACCGCGACAAAGAGCCCCTGACGAAGCAGTGTCAATGTGGACGTTGCCGCGGCTTCTTCCGAGCAGGGTCCGGGCTCGTGCCGAGAACCGTCGGTGACTGGTGGGCGTGCCCGCCGTGCAGCGCAGACCCGTTCCCCTTGAAGCAGGCGTCGTGAGCGTTGGGCTCAAGGTCAGATATCGCGGCAGCCCCGCCTCCATCGGTCTGCTCGCCTCGCTGCTGCGCGACGAGGGTCTGCAGGTCGACCATCGGCAAATCATCGAGCAGCCCGGTGTTCAGCCGGACATCGTCGACGTCGTGCTCTACGTCGCCGACCCGGATGTCAACGGTGCGCCCGACGGCGCGCCCGGGCTGCTGATCAAGCCGAAGATCGAGAACGCGATCACCGGCCTGAGAGCCAGCGTTCCGCGAGCGCAGGTGGAGATCGTCGCGACCCGCGATGTGCAACCGCCCGTTCCGGCGTGAGCCAAGACCGGCGGTCCCGTTTCTCGATCAGCGCCTACAACCAATCGACCGTGCAACGACCAGTCGAACGAGCCCACGGAGCTCATGGCCGCCAGGCGCCGCTCCCCGAACGCGGTCCGGCGGTCGCCACGCAGCCGGCGGCAGTCGAGGTCGTTCAGATTCGTGTTGCGATCCAGAGCCACGTTTCGTACGGCACGACCATGGTTCGATCGAGGAACCTGGACTGCACGATGTGTCGGAGTTCGGTGAGCAGCTGATCTCGCTCCTCGTCGGGAAGTCCGACGATGTAGCTGTGGCTGGCCTGATCGGTCATCCACGCGTCGACCGAAATCTCGCGGATCCAAGAGACGGTGATGCGCTTGCCGACGACGAAGCTGCCTGGGACGTCGACGGTGGCGCCCCAGTCCGTATCACGCTGTCCGCGGTTGGTGCCGGGGCAGCTGCGCTCGATGGCAGTCCAGTAGTCGTCGAACCATTGCTGCGCGTCGGCGTGGGCGTGCGACCACCATCCCGCCCATCGGCCGCCTTGGCGGAGCACCCGATGGATTGCCGCGACACGTGTGGCCGGGTGCAGCCAGTGCCAGGCCTGGGCGAAGCACACGAGATCCACCGCGTTCGGACGAATGGGAAGCGCTGTGCCATCGGCGACGACGGCGACGAGATCGTGGGTGTGCAACCTCGCACGCCGTAGTACTTCGCGGCCGGGATCGATCGCGATCACATCGGCGTGCCGGGCGATGAGCGATCTCGTTGCGATCCCGGTTCCGGCACCCACGTCGAGCACACAGAGCCCGGCGAGTGGACCGAGCGCGTCAACCACCTCATCGGGATACGAGGGGCGCGCAGCGTCGTACTCTTCGGCGACCGCTTCGAACGAAGCCACGTCGCCATCATTGCCGAGTCAACTCCGCACGCGCTCGCTGACGCAATCCGACTTCGGGGGCACTTTCGGTTTGGGTCGATGCCCTCTTCCGTCAGCGTTGACGTGCGCCGAACGTCGAAGTCACCCGATGGGTGGCACGACGCTGGTGTCTGATGTGGGGGGTTGGATCTCGGCGAGGGCGCCGGTCAAGATCCATCGGGCGGCATCGAGCATCGTGTCCTTGGCATCCGCGACGTCGAGTCCGACGCCGTCGGTGAGCGCAATCATGGCCTCGGTGCCCACGACGAGGCCGAGGGCGCGGGCGAGCCGGTCGACGTCATCGTCTGGGAGTTGACCCCGCAGTGGTTGTACGACGAGTGCGATGTGCCGGTTGCGGCGTCCCTCGCGGACCGGTGCCGGTTCGAGCGTCGGCGATTCGGCGAGGCTGAACCATTGCTCGAGGGCGGCCTTGGCGAGGCGCCGATACGGGACTTGGTCGTCGAGCATGAGGAATCCCACTCCCCGGATGAGCACCTCGACTCGCGCCACGGGGTCGTCACCGCACGCCTCGATAGCGGCATCGGTCTCGGCGAGGCGGGGCTGGAACGACACCGCCGCCTGCGCGGCCTCGAACCACAAGTCGTCGGCGGACGGAAAGTACCGGTAGGCGGTGGCGACGGAAATCAATGCGCGCTCGGCTGCGTCTGGCATTGACGGTGGGTGTCCCTCTCGGACGAGTTCGGTCGCTGCTTGGAGCAGTGCGGATCGCGTCCGAGTCTTCTGATTGCTTCGTCCGACATTCGTGCGAGAAACCTCTTGACGTGAGAGATCCATCTCATGATGATAGCACAAACGCAGCCGAGCCGGCTGCAACAGAAATGAGGGCAACGATGGACCAGCAAGAGATGATCGCCGTGGTCGAACGACATCTGAAGGCCGAGGGCGCCGGCGATGTCGAGGGAGCGGTGGCTCCATATCACGACGACATCGTCCATGACGCCGTCGGGTTCCCTGGCTCCCCGCGTCACGGCAAAGACGCCGCCCGCGAGTTCTACGGCTTCCTGACCGCCAACTTCCGCACCGAGCAAGAGGAACCGATCCGGCGCTGGTTCCTCGACGACACGATGTTCCTCGAACAGTCCATGACCGGGACCGTGATCGGCGAGATGTTGGGCATCCCCGGCAACGGCAGGCGGGTGACGTTTCGGATCTTCCACGTGTTCGAGTTCAACGACGGCCTCATCTCACGCGAGCAGGTTTGGCTCGACACCGGCGCCATCGTCGCCCAGCTCACGGCAGGCTGAGCCGCACTCCGGGCGGTCGAGGACGCTCCATCGGCCGTATTGCCGCGTGTGAATGCTTTCGAGTCCCGGGTCGTGCGGGAAAGCACTCCCGCCAGCAGGCGACGCGACGGTACGGTCGACTCATGAGTGACTGGTTGGTGCGACACGTGCGAAGCGACGAGTTCGAAGCGTGGTCACGCCTGTTCCGGGGGTATGCGGCGTTTTACAACAAGCCGACGTCGGACGACCACCAGCGCCAGATCTGGGAATGGATTCATGCAGACCAGTCGGTCGAGGCGCTGGTCGCCGCCCCCGTTGACAGCGACGGCGCTGAGACAGGTGAGATCCAGGGGCTGGCTCATCTCCGCGAATGGGTTCGGCCGCTGCTCGGTGCCAGGTGCGGCTACCTCGACGACCTGTTCGTCGACCCGAACCATCGAGGATCGGGTGCGGTCGACGCGTTGTTTGCAGCGATGCGTCAGGTCGCCGTCGAGCACGGCTGGTCGATCATCCGGTGGACCACGGCCGACGACAACTATCGAGCGCGAGCTGTCTACGACGAGCTCGCCACGCGGACGACGTGGATCACCTATGACATGTCGGTCGAGGCGCGACCGGGTTGACCACGCGTTCGAGTGGTACGACGCCATCGCCGCGGCGCAGGGATGACGTGGTCGTCGGTAACCGCCGAACGTTGTCTCGCTGGTCGCGTTCGACTCAGTCGGCGCTCGGTGACACTCGACGGATGGCGCTGCTGTTCTGGGCGGTGATCCGCTCTACCTCAGCTACTGGATCCGAGCGTCCGGGCTGGCAAAGCTCCTGACCCCACTGTGACCGACGGTGTCGTCCACGTGGTCTCTGAGGGTCATTGGGAACTCTTCGCGCCCCGTTGATACCGGACCCACTTCCGCTCCGCTGGCCGCTCAGACACCGGCATTCCGAGCGGAGCCACCGCGTGCAGTCGCCTCGCCGATGCCGTGTTCAGCAGGTGCCAATCCCTGCCGGCGATTGGACCTAGACACAATGCGTGTCGGTCCTTCGCGGAAAATCCTGTGCACCTGGTGTGCACCTGGCGAATCTCCTCAGTCGACAGCGTCGGCGAAATGGCCTGACCTGGACTTGTCGGGTGGGCGATGGGAGTCTCGATCTCCCGACCTCCACGGTGTGAACGTGGCGCTCTTCCAACTGAGCTAATCGCCCCTACGGGGCCCTCAAACTAGCAGCGCCGCGGCGATTCACTCCATCAGATCGATGCAGGCGACGCCCATCCCTTGACGGTCGCGGTGGGGCTCGGTCAGGCCGGGACACGTCGCCCCGAACGGGATGAACGCCCGCACGACGAGATCCGGATCGGCATCGTCGTGGCGACACACGACCTCACGGGCATCCGTGTTGGGCTCGAGCACCACACACTCGCCGACGTGCAGGATGCCGTCGGGGCCCGCCGGCTCGCCGGGTTCGGTGAACTGTGACAGGACGATCACGCCCACGCAACCGAATGCCGCGCAGAACAGCAGCATCCGCCACGGCACGCGCGCCGGACCGATCTGGCTCGGATGGATCGCACCCCGTTGCCCGGTCGGGCGCGGTGCCGTGGTCTCGAACCACTCCGTCGTCGACCCGTCGGTCGAACGCGACCAGGCGGTGCGGGTCGGCGACGGCGCGGCCGAGCCGACGTTGCGCAGGGTGGCGTCGTACAACGCTCGCCGGCCAGGGTCGCGCAGCACCCGGTAGGCCTCGTTCAGATCGGCCATCGAGCGGTCGCCGTTGGGTCCGTTCGACCCGGTTCCTCCCTCGGCCTGGCGATCCGGGTGGGCGTGGCGCGCCTGTTCCCGGTATGCGTCCCGGATCTGCGCGCCCGACGCGTCGCGGGCCACGCCCAGCACGTCGTACAGATTCGGATCGGTCACTGCTCCGAGATTACGGCGACCCGTCCACGAGAGTCACGGCGCCCGCACACCGCGCGTGCTCAGTAGCCCGCTTCGACGTCGACGAGTCCGAGGAGTTCCTTGCCCTTGCGATACCGACGGACGTTCTCCGTCACCCGCTTCGCCAGGAGCGGCTTGGCCATCTCCGGGCGTGTTGCCGACGTGCGGGGTGATGATGCAGTTCGGCAGGCTCCAGAGCGCGTGCCCGTCCGGCAACGGCTCGGGATCGGTGACGTCGAGCGCGGCGCCACCGATCGTGTTGTTCTGCAGCGCTTCGACGAGGTGATCCGTGATGATGTGACGGCCGCGAGCCACGTTGACGATCCACGCGTCGTCCTCCATCATCTCGAACTCGTCGCGCCCGAACAGCCCGTCGGTCTCGGGGGTCAGCGCCAAGCGCGAGCACCACCACGTCGGCACCGGGGAGCGCGTCGGCGAACCGATCCGACTCGAGCACGTCGTCGACGCCGTCCATGTGCTGCGCATGGTTGCGGACGACGGTGATGTGGCAGTTCCACGGTTGGAGCAACCGGACCAGCGACTCGGTGATCCCGCCGCCGCCCAGGATCGTGACGCGAGCATCGAGCAGATTTCGACCGGCCGGGCCCGACCACGTGGTCGCCGCTGCGTACTGGCCGATGTTGCGCAGCCCGGCCACGGCCGAGCGCCAACGCCATCTCGGCGACCGGCTCGGCGTAGACGCCCTTGCCGCACGTCCACGTGTACTCGTCGTCGAGGTGCTCGACGAAGTTCTCGATCCCGGCGAACGGGAGCTGGACCCAGCGCAGATGCGGCGCCTGTTCGATCGCCTCGCCGAGGGCCTCGGGATTGCGCGCGTCGCTCCACACGATCGCTTCGCACTCGTCGAGTCCGACGAGGTGGCCTCCGCCGTCGTGGATCGCCTCCTCGAGCCATTCGGGTGAGCCGGCGGGGCCGAGGGCGACGGCGAGCGCATCACGATTCGTCATGTTCTCGCAAACCGTAGCGTCCGAGGCCGTCGCCGATCGATGACAAGATGAGCCGATGGCCTCGCCCTCCCCCGCCATCCGAACCGTCGGTGTGCCGCGGGAGGTGAAGACCGCCGAACATCGTGTGGCGATGACGCCCGACGGTGTCCGCGAGCTCGAGCGCCACGGCATCGAGGTGATGGTCGAAGCCGGTGCCGGCGAGGGTGCCTCGATCAGCGACGCCGACTACATCGCGGCCGGCGCCGACATCGTGCCGACGGCCGCCGATGCGTGGGCCCAGGACATGGTGGTCAAGGTGAAGGAGCCCAAGGCGGAGGAGTTCGGCTTCCTCCGTCCCGACCTGACGCTGTTCACCTATCTCCACCTGGCGGCGTATCCCGCTGTCGCCGAGGCGTTGCTCGCCGCCGGCACCACCGCGGTCGCCTACGAAACCGTGCAGCTGGCCGACGGATCGCTCCCGCTGCTCGCGCCGATGAGCGAGGTCGCCGGCCGTCTCGCTCCGCAGATGGGGGCGCACTTCCTCGAACGCCACAACGGTGGCCGGGGTGTGCTGATGGGCGGATCGCCCGGCGTTCGGCCGGCCAAGGTCGTCGTGCTCGGGGCCGGCAACGTCGGCTGGAACGCGGCGTGGATCGCCGCGGGGATGGAGGCCGAGGTCGTCCTGATCGACAAGAACCTCGATCGGCTCCGCTTCGTCGACCAGATCCATCGCGGCCGAATCATGACGGCGGCGTCGAACCGCGGGGCGATCGAGCGGGCCGTCATCGATGCCGACCTCGTGATCGGCGCCGTGCTCGTCGCCGGCGGCCGGGCACCGGTGGTGGTCGCCGAGGACCTCGTCGCCCAGATGAAGCCACGATCGGTGATCGTCGACGTCGCGGTCGACCAGGGCGGCTGCATCGCCACCACCCGCGAGACCACCCACGACGAGCCGACCTACGTCGCTGCACGGCGTGGTCCACTACGCGGTCGGCAACATGCCGGGCGCGGTGCCGCACACGTCGACCTACGCCCTGACGAACGCGACGCTGCCGTACCAGTTGGAGGTGGCCCTGCACGGCGCGATCGGGGCGGCCCGCCGCGATCCGTCGATCGCCCACGGGTTGAACACCGTCGGAGGCGAGCACGCCAACTCGATCGTTGCCGAATCGCTCGGGCGCCACCGCCGTCGACCCGCTGACCGCGTGAACGGTGAGTTGGTGGGACGTGAACCTCACCCGCCCAACGCCGCGGCTGCTGGTTCTCGCGATCACCGCGGCGGCGTTCGTCGGCGCGATGCACGACTGACGAATCCGCCGAGCCGGACGCCGTGGACGTGTCGGTGCCCGAATCGTCCCCCGCCACCGAACCGCAGAGCGATGCGTCGGCGGGCGGCGCCGAAGGTCGGCCACGGACGGATCGAGGTTCGTGGTCCTGCCGCCCGTCGACGATCGCGACTATCCGTCGGGACCAACCGACGTCATCGTGCAGATCTCGGTAGATCAAGACGGCCTGGCCATTCCGCTGCTCACGGTGTACGGCGGGCTTCGGGCAGTTGCGGTCACGAACGACGGGTGGCGCACGGGCACGATCACCGACCCCATGGTGCAGCAGTTCCTCGACGAGGCGGACCGCATCGGGCTCCTCGACGAGCCGCTCGTGCTGCGTGGACACGACATCGACTCGCCGCCAGGGATCACCGTCCGGCTCAGCGCCGATGGCCGCGACCTCCTCCACCAGTTCGATCTGTCGAGGATCGACCGTCCGCCGGAGTTGCGGATCTTCCTCCATCGATGGACCGCCACGAACCGCTTCGGGCTCGCCGAACCGTTCGAACCCTCCGAGTGGATCGACTGCGACGCCCCTGCTCCGCCGTCGGCCGAGCCCACGTGTCGAGTGGTGGACAGACAGATCGCTCCGAGCGACCGGCCACTCCTCCCGCACGAGTCGGACGCGACAGCGCTGCTTCCATAGGCTCGACACATGGGCGATCGAACGACCGAACCCGCCACGACCGTGCGCTCGGTGCACGACGTCGAGATGCCCTCGCTCGACATGCTCGACATCGACGCGGGCCAGGACACGCGCGACCAACTTCGAGGACAGGTGGCCGACGCCTGGATCGTCCGGGGAGCGTTCGGTTACCTGATCCTCCGTTATGACGACGTGACCGCGATCTTGCGGGACAAGCGCTGGCACAACGCGGTGGCGAAACTGCCCGAGATGATGGGCATCACCGACGCCGATTTCCTCGGCAACCGGCGGGTCTCGATTCTGGCCACCGAAGGTGACATGCACACGCGTCTGCGACGACTCGTCGCCAAGGCGTTCTCCCCGCGATCCGCCGACCGGCTCCGACCGTTCATGCGCGAGGTGGTCGACGACCTCGTCGACCACGTGGCGCCATCGGGCCGGGCCGACATCGCGACCGACATCTGCGAGCCCTACCCGATCCCGATCATCTGCGAACTGTTGGGTGCCCCGCGGGAAGATTGGCAGCTGTTCTCACGATGGGCCGAGGACGTGCTGCGCATCTTCAACGCAACGGTGCTCGACGAACTCGACGTGATCAAGCAGGCTCAGTCCGAACTCGACGAGTACACGCGCGGTCTGATCGCCGCCCGTCGCAACGACCCGCGCGACGACCTGATCACCGACCTGATCGCCGCCGAGGAGGAAGGCGATCGCCTGACGACCGACGAGCTGGTGATGATGGTCAACGCGGTGATCGTCGGCGGCACCGACACGACCCGCAACCAGCTCGGCTGCGCTGTCGGCCTGCTGACCGATCACCCGGACCAGTGGAAGCTCCTCGCGCAACGGCCCGAGATCGCGCCGAACGCGGTCGAAGAGCTGATGCGCTACTTCGGTGCAGTGCGCGGCACCGGACGGTTCGCCAGCGAGCACATCGTGTACCGCGACCTGTTGTTCCCCGCGGGCACGTTCGTGTTCCCGTCATTGTCGACGGCGAACTTCGACGGCACGGTGTTCGACGGCCCGGACACGCTCGACATCACCCGCGAACCGGTGAAGCAGCATCCGCAGATGACGTTCGGATCCGGCATCCACTACTGCCTCGGAGCCTCGCTCGCCCGCGCCGAACTGCAGGAGGCCCTCCCGATCCTCGCCCGCCGCATGCCGGACCTCGCGGTCGACGGCGCGATCGAATGGAAGCCGCAGACCACGGCCATCTTCGGCCCAGCACATCTTCCGGTCACGTTCACTCCCGGTCGCTGAGCGCACCGATCTCGAACGCACCGCCGGTCAGGAATCGTCGGCCGACGGGCGTCGACGCCCGCGCTTGACGTCGCCGCGCTGCTTCTTCGTGTCGATCCTGCGCTGCTGCGAGCCCTTGGTCGGCCGCGTCGGGCGCCGCGCCCGTTCGACGTGCAGCGCAGCACGCAGGCGATCAGCGAGTCGTTCCTCGGCGAGCGCGCGGTTGCGGAGCTGCGAACGCTCGTCGTCCGCCACGACCCGGATCACGGAGCCGAGCTTGTCCCGCACCCGGTCGCGTTGCGCGTCGCTGAACGCGGCCGATGCGTCGACGTCGAACGTCAACTCGGCCCGGGTCGCCGTCTTGTTGGCGTGCTGGCCGCCCGGCCCACCGGACGGCGAGAACTTGACGTCGAGTTCGTGTCGCGGGATGCGCACGCCGCTCGTCACGACCAACCGATCGTCGGATCGATCGTTCGCGTGCTCCCCCATGTCCGAATCCTCGCAGACGGCACTGTCCACCCACCGGCGTTCGGCCCCTGCACGACGCCAACGTGAATCGGCCTACGGTTCGGGGATGAAGGATCTCAAGCTCGGCTACAACACCGGTTACTGGTCGGCCGGTCCGCCGGCCGGCGCCCTCGACGCGATCAAGGAGGCCGAGCGGCTCGGGTTCAACTCGATCTGGACCGCGGAGGCCTACGGGTCCGATGCGTTGACACCGCTGGCGTGGTGGGGAGCGGCGACCGAACGGGTCAAGCTCGGCACCGGCATCGTGCAGATGTCCGCCCGCACGCCCGCCGCCACGGCGATGGCGGCGATCACGCATCGACCATCTCTCGAACGGTCGGTTCATCCTCGGGCTCGGAGCATCGGGCCCGCAGGTGGTCGAGGGCTGGTACGGCCAGTCGTACCCGAAGCCGCTCGCCCGCACCCGCGAGTACGTCGACGTCGTCCGCAAGATCGTCGCCCGCGACGCCCCGGTCGAGCACCACGGCGACGTTCTACGACATGCCGTTCCAAGGCGGTGCGGGCCTCGGCAAGGCGCTGAAGTCGACCGTTCACCCACTGCGCAACGAGATGCCGATCTACCTCGCCGCCGAGGGCCCGAAGAACGTGGCGCTCTCGGCGGAGATCTGCGACGGC
Organism: Ilumatobacteraceae bacterium; assembly: GCA_963801795.1. Taxonomy (GTDB): domain Bacteria; phylum Actinomycetota; class Acidimicrobiia; order Acidimicrobiales; family Ilumatobacteraceae; genus Sva-07. The sequence continues at coordinate 192,742 of CAWDFZ010000005.1, read as the reverse complement.
TGGATGCCGCTGTTCTTCTCCCCGAAGGAGGACGGGTTCTACCGCGGCTGTCTGCAGGAAGGGTTCGCGGCCGCCGGTGATCCGTCGAAGGCCGACCGCTTCGAGGTGACCGCGACGCTGATGCTGATCCCGGGCGACGACGCCGAGCAGTGCGCCGACATGGTCCGACCGATGCTCGCCCTCTACGCCGGCGGAATGGGTGCCAAGGGCGCCAACTTCCACTACGAGGTGTTCGCCCGAATGGGGTACGAGGACGTCGCCGACAAGGTGCAGGAGCTCTACCTGCAGGGCAAGAAGCAGGAGGCTGCGGCGGCGATTCCACTGGCCATGGTCGAGGACGTGGCACTCGTCGGGCCACCCGACAAGATCCGCGACGAACTCGACAAGTGGCGCGAGACGTGCATCACCGAGTTCCTCGTCTCGGGCCCGGCGGCGGCGCTTCCGACCTTCGCCGAACTCGTACTGGGCTGAACGCTCAGGTCGCAATCAGAGCTTCGGGAATCGGGACCACGCGGGCTCGGAGCCATTCACCCAGTGCCTTCGCCTGCGCATCCTGGCGGGTGGATGCCGCAACACCCTCCTCGAGCAGTCCGCGGATCACGAAGTTCAGCGAGCGGATCCTCGGGAACCGATACCGGTCGATGACGAGATCGTCCGCCTCGGGCAGCAGCATTCGCAGCCGCTCGACCGTGAGGAACTCGTCGAGCCACGGCCAGGCGGCGTCGGTGCGGACGAACACGCCGAGGTTGGCGTCGCCACCCTTGTCGCCGGAACGGGTGCCGACCAACACGCCGAGCGGGCGGTCGACGGTCGGACCGGGCGGCGCGGTGGCTCGCTGCCCGTCGATTCGTCGAGCGGAGCGATCGGACGTGTTCGACACGCCCGTCGGCGCGACCGAATCGACCTGCACGGTGTTCTGTCCGGCGACGTGGACGTACTGGGGCACGAGGTCGCTCGGGATCGTCGCCGGACGGTACACGCCGAACGGTGACCCCGCGCCGGGGCCGCCGCCGAGGCCGTACATCCCCGGGATGCCGGCGAGCGCGGTGTGCACCATCGCATCGGCGAAGGCCCGGCCCACCTTGCGTTCGTCACGATCCTTCACCGTGACGCGCCAGATCGCCGTCGCCTCCTCCTGCGTCGTCGGGGTCGGGCTTGTCGGTGCGGATCACCCGGCTGACGATCGAGTCGAAGTCGTCGGGCCGGTACGGACAAGCGTCCCAGAACGTCGCCTCCGCGAGGGCGGCCTTCTCGTCGATGTCGAGGCCGGTGAGCGCAACCGTGAACGAGTTGCGGTACCCGCCGAGCTCGTTCGTCGCGACCTTGAGGGTCGACGGCGGCGCCTGGCCGCGCACGCCGCTGATGCGCACGCGGTCGTGTTCCACCTGCTCGAGTTCGATCGTGTCGAAGCGCGCCGTGACGTCGGGACCGAGGTACTCGTGGCCGGTGATCTCGTAGAGCAACTGCGACGTGACGGTCCCGACGGTGACCGCTCCCCCGGTGCCGTCGTGCTTGCCGATCACCGACGAACCGTCGGCCGCCACCTCGGCCCACGGGAAACCGAACCGGGCCCGCCCGCCGATCTCGTCGCGGCCATCGATCTCGGTGAAGAACGAGTAGTTGCCACCGGTGGCCTGCGCGCTGCACTCGATCACGTGGCCGGCCACGACCGCTCCCGCGAGTTGGTCGAAATCGTCACGCTGCCAGCCGTGATGCCACGCCGCCGGACCGCACGTGACGGCGGCGTCGGTGACCCTGCCGGTGATCACGATGTCGGCGCCCCGGTCGAGCGCCTCGACGATCCCGAAACACCCGAGGTACGCGTTCGCCGTCACGAACCGCCCCGGATCTCCCCCGAACCCCGCCGAATCCTCGTTTGCGTCGGGATTTCCGGGGACCGGGTCTCCGATATCCCGACGCAAACGTGGATCGGGGTCGGATGGGCCGAAGGGGCGGAGGGCGCCGGATGCGAGGAGCTCCGGGAGACGGGGCATCAGGTCGTCGCCGTCGACGTAGGCGATCGTCGGGGCGAGACCGAGCCGATCGGCCACCTCGGCCACGGCGTCGGCACACCCACCAGGGTCGAGGCCACCCGCGTTCGACACCACCTTGATGCCGCGGTCGAGGCACGTTCCCATCACCTGTTCCATCTGATCGACGAACGTGCGGGCGAATCCCGCGCCCGGCCGCTTGGCCCGGATCCGGCTGAGGATCAGCATCGTCAGCTCCGCCAGCCAATCACCGGTCAGCACATCGATCGGGCCGCCCTCGACCATCTCGAGCGCACCGCTCGGCCGGTCGCCGAAGAACCCCGAGCAGTTGGCGATCCGGATCGGGGCCGGCGACGGCGTGATCGTCACGACGCGGGCGACTCCGCCTCGTCCGCGATCTCCAAGACGACGAGGAGGTCGCCGGTGTCGACCCGATCGCCGACGGCGAACCGCACTTCGCTCACCACGGCATCCGACGACGCCGTGATCTTGTGCTCCATCTTCATCGCTTCGACCACCATCATCAGCTGGCCCTCGGCGACGCGCGTCGCCGACGCTGACGTGCACGGCGATCACGGTGCCAGGAAGCGGCGAAATCGGCCCGCTCCCGCCGACGTCGGCGTCGTGCACTTCGAACACCGGCGCGCGCTCGAACGTTCCGGCACCGGTGCGGGACCGGACCTCGACCACGTCGTGCGTGGTCGCCGTGGTCGAGGGACCGTGCGGAAGATGGACGTCGACCGCTGAACGCATACCGTCGACCTCGATCACCTGTCGCGTCTCGGAACGGGACAGCAACCGGACCTGCGAGCGGTGCGCGGTCGTCGGCGGACATCGCGCCGTCCGGTCCGGGGTGGGGCCACGGGCCGAGCATCACGACCGCCCGATCGCGCCCGTTGAACACGAACTCGACGGGGTGTTCGTCGCCCGTCGCCCAGTCGATCCAGATCTCGCGCTGGCCCTGCGTTCGCAGATTGCGCCAGCCGGACGGAGCGAATCCGAGCACCGGATCGATCTCACGGTCGGCCTGTTCCCGGGCGAACACGGCGGCCAGCAGCAGCGCCACGCCGTCCGACCGCGCCGGAGCCACGTCGTCGTCGGCCGGTTCGATCCGGCCCCTGACCATCGTCGCCGGGTGCTCGTCGAGGTATGCGGTCGGTGTCGCCGCGGCCAGGAAATCGGCCTCGAGCAGCACGTTGGCCATCGCCTCGATGTTCGTGCGCACGCCACTGACCTGCGACGAGCGGAGTGCCCGGGCCAGCGTGTGTGCCGCCTGCGCCCGGGTCGGGGCGTGCGCGACACCTTCGCCAGCAGCGAGTCGTAGTCGGCCGACACGATCGCTCCGGCGCGGATCCCCGTGTCGACGCGAACGCCGTCGCCGATCTGGAACGACCTGACCGTCCCGGTCGACGGGAGCCACCCGGCCGACGGATCCTCGGCGACGACGCGGACCTCGATCGCGTGCCCGTCGAAACGAACATCCTCCTGCGTGATCGGCAGCGGTTCGCCCGCGGCGACGAGCAGTTGCAACTCGACCAGGTCGAGCCCCGTCACCGCCTCGGTCACCGGGTGCTCGACCTGCAGGCGCGTGTTGACCTCGAGGAAGTTCACGGTCCCGTCGAGCCCGACGAGGAACTCGACCGTGCCGGCGCCGTGGTACCCGACCGCCCGGGCCAGCGCGAGCGCGCCGTCGCACAGTGCGGTTCGGATGTCGGCGAGATCCCCGCCGACGGCGACTCCTCGATCACCTTCTGGTTGCGACGCTGGATCGAGCACTCCCGTTCGCCGAGGTGCACCACGTTGCCGTGCATGTCGCCCATGATCTGGACCTCGACGTGCCGACCACGCTCGATGTACGGCTCGACGAACACCGTCCCGTCACCGAACGCCGAGAGCGCCTCGCGTGATGACGCCTCGATCGCCGCCGGGAGTTCGTCGGCCGACCGGACGATCCGCATCCCTCGCCCGCCACCGCCCGCGGCGGCCTTCACGAGAGCCGGGAACGACACGTCCTCCGGCACTCGCACCATCGATGATCTCGTGGATCGGCGCGGTCGGCACACCCGCTTCGACGGCAGCCTTCTTGGCCGCCACCTTGTCGCCGAGGAGACGGATCTGTTCGGGGGTCGGGCCCGACCCAGATGAGGCCGGCGTCGATCACCGCCTGCGCGAACGCCGCGTTCTCGGCGAGGAATCCATAGCCCGGGTGGACGGCATCGGCACCGGTCCGCAGCGCGGCCGCGATGATCGCGTCGCCGCGCAGGTACGACTCGGTCGGCGTCGATCCGCCGAGCGCCACGGCGACGTCGACCGAATCGACGTGGAGCGCGTTGGCATCGGGCTCGGAGTACACGCCGACGGTGCTCGATCCCGAGCCGCGTGCGCGGTGCGGGCGATGCGCACGGCGATCTCGCCGCGGTTGGCGATCAGCAGCCGATCGCTCGTCGATGCGCCATCAGTGCCTCCACACGCCGTACTCGGTGGCGCCCTGAATCACGTTGCTGTGCGCCGCGGCGAGGGCGATCCCCATCACCGTTCGCGAGTCGGCCGGGTGGATGATCCCGTCGTCCCAGATCCGCCCGGTCGAGTAGAGCGCCGTCGATTCGTGCTCGATCTGTGCCTCGAGCGTGGCGGTCTGCGCCGGTGATCGCTTCCTCGTCGATCTCGACCCCGCGTCCCGCGGCGGCGTTGCGGGCGACGATCTCCATCACGCCGGCGAGCTGCTTCGGGCCCATCACCGCGACGCGATGGTTGGGCCACGAGAAGATCATCCGGGGGTTGTAGGCCTTGCCCGCCATGCCGTAGTTGCCGGCGCCGTAGCTCGCCCCGACCATCAGGTTGAAGTGCGGCACCGTCGAGTTCGACACGGCGTTGATCATCTTCGCGCCGTTGACGATGATGCCGCCCTGCTCCGCCTTCGAGCCGACCATGAACCCGGTGATGTTGTGCAGGAACAGCAGCGGCATGTTCGTCCGGTTGCACAGCTGGATGAACTGCGACCCCTTCTTCGCCTCCTCGGAGAAGAGGATCCCGTTGTTGCCGAGGATGCCGACCGGGAAGCCGCAGATCGACGCCCAGCCGCACACGAGCTTGTCGCCGAACAACGGCTTGAACTCCTCGAAGCGACTGCCGTCGAGCAGCCGCGCCAGCACCTCGCGGATGTCGAACGGGATGCGCACGTCGGCCGACGCGCAACCGAGCAGTTCGGCGGGGTCGTAGAGCGGATCGTCGGCGGGCTCCGTCGGGCCCGGGCCGAGCGCTTGCCAACGGAGGTGCCGGACGATCTGTCGGGCGATGCGCAGCCCGTCGAGTCTCGTCCATCGGCGAGGTAGTCGGACAGTCCGCTCGTGCGGCTGTGCATCTCGGCGCCGCCGAGCGTCTCCTCGTCGACGATCTCGTCGATCGCCATCTTCACGAGCGGCGGACCGCCGAGGTAGGCCGTGCCGCGGCCCTTGACGAACACCGTGTAGTCGCTCATCCCCGGCGTGTACGCGCCGCCGGCGGTGTTCGGGCCGAAGGCGACGGTGATCGACGGGATGCCCATCTTCGACATCTGCGTGAGGTCGCGGAAGCTCGCCCCGCCCTGGATGAACAGGTCGGCCTGGCGCGGGAGATCGGCGCCCGCCGACTCGTTGAGCAGGATCAGCGGCAGCCGGTTCTCCTTGACGATCTCGTAGAAGCGTTGCTGCTTGCGCCAGCTCGTCGGGTTCGCCGACCCGCCGCGGTAGGTCATGTCGGTGCCGCTGATCGCGACCGAGCGTGTTCTCGACGACGCCGATCGCGTTGACGATGCCGGCGCCGACCATGTCCTGCGTTCCCCACGCGGCGAGCGGGCGACAGCTCGAGCAACGCCGTGTTCGGGATCGACGATCCGCTCGATCCGTTCCCGCACGAGCATCTTGTCGCGGGCGTGGTGACGGTCGACGTAGCGCTGCCCGCCGATCGTCGGCACCGACGCCAACTCGCTCGGCGACGCTGTCCCACAGCGCCTGCATCGCGGCGAGATTCGCCCGGTACTCGTCGGACTTCGTGTCGAGCCGGCTGCGGAGCACGGTCCCGATGGTCATCGCACGCTCAATCCCGGCACGCGGGACACGGTAGGCGATCGGTCGTGCGAGTTCGCCGTTCGGCGTGACGGTGAGTAGAACGACATCATGAACACGACGCTCACGGTCGAGAAGGTGCGGGCCGACCTGCTCGCCGAGCAGGCCGACCTCGACGCGATCGTCGCCGGCCTCACCGTCGAACAGTGGGCGCTGCCGACGCCCGAGCCCGGGCTGGACCGTGGCCGATCAGATCGGTCACCTGATGTACTTCGACGGCACCGCGGCGACCGCGATCACCGACCCCGAAGCGTTCACCGAGACGGTCACGCGGCTGCTGGAGGGGATGGCATCGGCCGCCTCGACCGGGACCGACCCGACGCTCGACGCGTGCCCGAGCGATGACGCCCGTTGGAACTGCTCGCACGCCTGGCGGACGAACCGGCTGCATCTCGCCGAGGTGTCGTCGACACTCGCCGACGACGATCGCGTCGTCTGGTACGGCCCGTCGATGGGCGCCAAGTCGTTCCTCACCGCTCGCCTGATGGAGACGTGGGCGCACGGCCAGGACATCGTCGACACGGTCGGCGCCGAGCCGGCCGCCGACCGACCGTCTCCGGCACATCGCGCAACTCGGCTACATCACCCGCGGCTGGACCTACGTCAACCGTCGCCTCGAGGTCCCCGACGTCGCGGTGCGCGTCGAGCTGACGGCGCCGACCGGCGGCGTGTGGCAGTTCGGCCCCGACGATGCGGCGGAATCGGTCGTCGGCCCGGCCGAGGACTTCTGCCTCGTCGTCACGCAGCGCCGCCACGTCGACGACACCGATCTCCACGTGACGGGCGAGGCCGCCCGCGACTGGATGCTCAAGGCCCAAGCGTTCGCCGGCACCGCCACCGACGGCCCAGCCCCCGCCTGAAACGTTCGGTGCCAGGCACCGGGCGTTTCACTTCTACAGTCCCGGCATGGCTGACGACGTGATCACTCCGTTCACCATCGATGTGGACGAGGCGGTGCTCGACGATCTGCGGCGGCGGCTGCGCGACACGCGCTGGCCGAACGCGAGCTGGTCGACGACTGGTCACAGGGCATCCCGCTCGGCTACGTCCAGGACGTGTGCACGTACTGGGCCGACGAGTACGACTGGCGGGCCCGGGAGGCGGCGCTCAACCGGTTCGACCAGTTCACCACCACGATCGACGACCTCGACGTGCACTTCATCCACGTCCGCTCGCCGCACGAGGATGCGCTGCCGCTGCTGATCACCCACGGCTGGCCCGGCTCGATCGTCGAGTTCCACAAGGTCATCGAGCCGCTGACGAACCCGACGGCGTTCGGCGGCGATGCGGCCGACGCGTTCCACGTCGTCGCACCGTCGCTGCCGGGCTTCGGGTTCTCCGGCAAGCCGACAGCGACCGGCTGGGGCGTCGCGCAAGATCGCGCGAGGTGTTCGCCGACGCTGATGGCCCGCCTCGGCTACGACCGCTACCTCGCCCAGGGCGGCGACTGGGGCTCGGCGGTGACGACGGCCGATCGGCGCGACCGACACCGACCACTGCGCCGCCGTCCACGTCACGCTGGCGATGGGCGCCCGCCCGAAGTTCGACGGCGAGCCGACCGCCGAGGAACAGCGGGCGATCGCCGGCGCGACCTACTACCAGGAGTGGGACTCGGGCTACTCGAAGCAGCAGGGCACGCGCCCGCAGACCGTCGGCTACGGCCTCGTCGACTCGCCCGCGGCGCAGGCGGCGTGGATCCTCGAGAAGTTCTGGGCCTGGACCGACTGCGACGGGCACCCCGAGAACGTGCTCACCCGCGACGAGCTGCTCGACAACGTGATGCTCTACTGGATCAACGGCAACGGAGCGTCGTCGGCCCGGATCTACTGGGAGAGCTTCGGGCGCGGCCCGCGGTTCGACGGTGAACATCCCGTCGGGATTCGCCGTGTACCCGAAGGAGATCATCCCGCCGGTGCGGGCGTGGGTCGAGGGCAGCTTCACCGACATCCGCCACTGGGCCGAACAGCCGAAGGGCGGCCACTTCGCCGCCTTCGAGGTGCCCGACCTCTTCGTCGACGACATCCGCAACGTTCGCCCGCCAGTTCCGCTGACCGTTCCGGCGATCGGACGGCCGACGTCACAGCGAACCGTGTCGCCCGCGGTTCGCGACGGAGCGGTAACTTGACCGACGGGTCAAGCTTCCGACCGCCCGTGCACGATGAACACCGCCGCTGAGATCCTCATCCCGCCCGACACGGCTACGAGCCGGGTACCGCCCGAGCGGCGTTGTCGTACCGCAGCTTCCGGATCATCTTCATCGGCCTCGCCCTGTCGAACATCGGCACGTGGATGCAGAACTTCACGCTGCCGGCCTACATCGACGACCGCACCGGACGCCCTTCGCTCGTCGGCTTGATGGTGTTCATGCAACTCGGCCCGCTCCTCGTGCTGTCGATCCCCGCCGGCGTGCTCGCCGACCGCGTGTCGAAGCAGAAGCTGCAGGTCGTCGATGCAGGCCGCTGTCGGCGATCTTCACCCTCCTCGATGGCCGTACTGCATCGCCGTCGATGCCGCGATCTGGACGCTGTTCGCCTCGCAGCTCTGCATCGGCATCGCCAACGCACTCAACGCGCCGGCGTTCCAGTCGTCGATGCCGCTGCTCGTGCACCGCCAGGACCTCCCCGGCGCGATCAGCCTCAACTCGGCGATGATGAACGGCACCCGCGTGGTCGGGCCGGTCCTCGCCGCACTGCTCGCGGCAGCGGGCATGTCGCGTGTCGATGATCTTCGTCGTCAACTCCGTTCACGTACCTGTTCTTCATCGCCGCACTGCTCTACGTGCACATGCCCGACGTGAAGAGCATCGACCGGCCCAAGGGCTGGCGCCAACTCGGCATCGGCATCAGGACCGTGCGCGAGCGCCTCGTGCTCAGACGGCTGCTGTTCGGCATGTTCCTGTTCTCGCTGTTCAGCCTCGTGTTACATCGGGCTGTTCCCGTCGGTCGCCCGCCTCGCCTTCGGCGTCCAGTCGGGCGGCAGCACGTACCGCTGGCTCTACGCCGTCTGGGGCACCGGCGCGTTCTGTCGGAGCGATCGCGGTCGGCACCGTGTTCGCGCTCGCTCGACCGCAAGATGCTGATCGTCCGCGGGTTCGTCGGCTTCGCGATCTCGCTCGGCGTCTTCTCCCAGGTGCGAGGCCCGGCACTCGCCTTCCCCGTGGCGTTCGTGCTGGGCTTCACCTACTTCATGACCGCCACCGCGATCACGACGACGCTGCAGCTGAACATGAAGAACACCGAGCGGGCCACGGTGATGCCGCTGTGGTTCATGGTGTTCGGCGGCACGGTCCCGATCGGCAACCTGATCTTCGGCGTCGTGATCGAGTGGATCGGCGTGCGGGCCGTGCTCGGGTTCGGCGCCGTGTTCGCGCTGTTCCTCGCGTGGTGGCTCGACCTGCGGCGCCTCCCGCAGTCGGCGTTCCTGGCGGAGGCGGACGGCGGCGAACCGTTCACTCCCGTGAACGCCACCCGCCGTCTGACTCGTCGCACCACCACGATCCACGTTTGCGTCAGGATTTCTGGACCGGTCCCGGAAATCATGACGCAAACGTCGATAGCGCGTCGGCGATGCGGTCGAGTCCGGCGGCTCGGCTCGCCTTCACGAGGACGACGTCGCCCGGACCCAGATCGCCGAGGTCGCCGATCGGATCGGCGGACGGCGCGACGCCGTACCGGTCGGTGCCGACGGCGATCAGCTCGATGCCGGCCTTCGCCACCAACGCGGCGATCTCCCGGTGCGCGACGACCGGATCGTCGAGTTCGGCCATCAGCCCGAGCACGGCGATCCGTCGGGTCGCCTGCATCGCCGCGAGCGCGTCGAGGGCGGCAGCCATCGAGGTCGGGTTGGCGTTGTAGGCGTCGTTGATGATCGTCGCTCCGGTCGGCAGCATCGTCACCTGCATCCGCATCGCCGAGACGGTGGCGGTCGCCGAGTCCGGCGACCGCGGCTTCCAGCGGAACGCCGAGCGCACCGGCCACCGCGATCGCGCGCCGCGGCGTTCGTCGCCATGTGCGCACCGCTCGTCGCCAACGCCACGTGGCTCGAACCCCACGGCGTGTCGATCGTGAAACGCGGCGCGGGCGAGTTCGTCGAGGGCGAGGTCGATCACCCGCACGTCGCCCGTCCGGCCGATAGGTCAGCACGTCCGCTCCGGTGTGCGCAGCCATCGCCATCACGCGTTCGTCGTCGGCGTTGAGCACCGCGGTCCCCGACGTCGGCAGCGCCTGCGACGAGCTCGCGCTTGGCGACCGCCACGCCGTCGATCCCGCCGACCCGTTCGGTGTGGGAATGACCGACGGTGGTGACCACACCGATGTCGGGTCGGGCGACGTCGCACAGCCGGGTGATCTCGCCGAACCCGCGCATCCCCATCTCCAAGACGAGCACCTCGGTGTCGTCCGGCGCGTTGAGGATCGTCACCGGCAGGCCCTGCTCGTTGTTGAAGCTGCGCTCGTTCGCCGTCGTCCGTCGTGTGGCGGCGCACGCGGCGGCGATGAGGTCCTTCGTCGACGTCTTGCCGACGCTGCCGGTGACGCCCACCACGCGGGCGCTCGATCGGCGGCGCGCCCATCGAGCGAGCGTCATCAGGGCGTCGACGTGTCGGCGACCTCGATCGCGGTGCCGTCACCGCCGGCGCTCGGCGGGCTCGCTCGTGAGGAACGCGACCGCGCCAGCGGCGAGCGCCTGGCCGATGAAGTCGTGGCCGTCGCGTTCGGCGACGATCGGCACGAACAGTTCGCCCGGCGCGAGTCGATCGGGAGTCGAACGATGCCCCGTCGAACTCGACGTCGGGTCCGACCAGCCGCCCCTCGACGGCAGCGGCTGCGTCCGATGCCAGAATCCTCACGAGGTCGAACGGTACCGTTCGGCCGATGGACCACGATGGGATCGCCGCTCGATGACCGACGATCGGATCCATCTCGTCGTGATCTTCGGCGGCCGATCGGCCGAACACGACGTGTCGTGCACGACGGCCGCCCACGTGCTGCGTGCCGCCGATCCGACGAAGTACCGCATCACCCCGGTCGGGATCTCCACCGACGGTCAGTGGGCGATCGCCGAAGGCGCCGCCGCGGCGCTCGCCGCGGGACCCGAGGCCCTGCCCGGGCGGCTCGATCCGTCCGGCACGGCCGTGTCGCCCACGCCGATGCTCGCCGACGCCGTCGACGCCCGCCGGACAGACCGTCGTCCTGCCGCTGCTCCACGGCCCGCTCGGCGAGGACGGCACGGTCCAGGGGATGCTGGAACTGGCCGACATCCCCTACGTCGGCAGCGGCGTCCTCGGCTCGGCGGTCAGCATGGACAAGGCGATGGCCAAGCAGGTGGCGCTGGCGGCCGGGATCCCGCAGGCCCGCTTTCGTTCGTTCGGCGAACACGAACTCACGCCCGGGCTGCCGGCCGAGCTCGCCGCACGACCTCGGGCTCCCGGCCTTCGTCAAGCCGGCCAACATGGGGTCGTCGGTCGGCGTGTCGAAGGCCCACACGGTCGAGGAGCTGCGCGATGCGATCGCTGTCGCGCTCGGCTACGACGAGACGATCGTGGTGGAGGAGGCGATCGTCGGTCGCGAGATCGAGGTCGGCGGTGCTCGGCAACCTCGAGCCGGAGGCATCGGTGCCCGGCGAGATCGTGCCGGGCGAGGAGTTCTACAGCTACGAGGACAAGTACGTCACCGACGGCGCCCAACTGCTGATCCCCGCGCCCCTCGGCGAGGCGGCGACCGCCGAGGTGCGCGCCCTGGCGCTCCGGGCATTCCGCGCCCTGCGGTGCGAAGGGCTGGCCCGCGTCGACTTCTTCTACGAGATGGACGAACACGGCCGCGGCCGCGGATTCCTCCTGAACGAGGTCAACACGATGCCGGGCTTCACGCCGATCTCGATGTATCCCGAAGCTGTGGATCCACTCCGGCGTGCCGTACTCCGAACTGATCGACCGCCTCGTCGCCCTCGCCGTCGAACGCCAGGCCCGCCGCCGTCGCAACACCACCCACTGAACGGCCAAATCGTCGTTTGCGTCGGGATTTCCGACGGCCGGGCACCCGAAATCCTGACGCAAACGAGGATTGACGTGCTGACGCGTGATCACCCGGGGGGATGGGGTGGTGGTGCAATGATCCTGTCGATGTCTCCCGCTCAACCGGACCAGGGATCCGAACGTGTCAGGTCGCCGGCCGACTTCCTCCGGCTGATCGTCGCCGCCGTCGCGGCTGTCATCGTCTTCCTGGTCGCGTGGCTGTTCGGCGACACCGTGGTCGTGTTCGCCTCGGACTTCCTCGCCGGCATCGACGCGGTCCCCGACTGGCTGCTCACGGCGATGATCGCCGGCGCCCGCCTGCTCACGGTCGTCGTGCTGGTCGGTGGCCTGCTGTGGACCGCCGTCCGCGCGCGGTGGGCCGCACCGGTCGCGATGGCGCTCGGCGGCGTGATCGCGGCGGTGCTCGTCGCCGCTGCTCGACGGGCTCGCCGGGGTCGACGAGGGAGCGGTCGTCGCAACGCCCGACTCCGACCTCGGGCCGCTCACCGTCGGAATGGTTCCCGACGCCGATCGGCCTCGGAATGTTCGCCGCCGCGCTGACCGCGGGAGCACCGTGGCTGACCCGCCGGTGGCGCCAGGTCGGATGGGTCGCCGTCATCGCGCTCATGCTGGTGCGCACGCTGACGTCGGAGATGTCGTTCGGATCGGTGCAGGCCGTGCTCCTCGGATGGTTCGCCGGCGCCGCCGCGATCGTGATCGTCGGCGCCCCGGCGCGGCGGGCCGGCGCCGAGTCGATCGCCGCCGGACTGGCGACGGTCGGGCTCCCCGTCGACCACATCACGCCGGCGAGCGTCGACGCCCGCGGATCGACCCCCTACTTCGCGGTGACGCCCGACGGTGATCGACTGTTCGTGAAGGTGCTCGGACGGGACGAGCGCAGCGCCGACCTCATGTTCCGGATCTACCGCAAGCTGCAACGCCGCGACCTCGGCGACGAGCGCCCGTTCTCGTCGCTGCGTCGGGCCATCGAGCACGAAGCACTCCTCGCGCTCGCCGCGCGTGACCTCGGCATCAGGACGCCGCGCCTGCGGGCGCTGGCGGTCGCCGAGCCCGAGTCGTTGGTGCTGGCCTACGACGCGGTGGCCGGCAGGTCGCTCGACCAACTCGATCCGGACGATGTCACCGACGACGTGCTCGACGCGATCTGGGAGGCGATCGCCGATCTGCGCCGCCACGGCATCGCCCACCGCGACCTCCGCCTCGCGAACGTGTTCCTCGGCGATGACGGGGCGGTGTGGATCATCGACTTCGGCTTCAGCGAGATGGCGGCGTCGGAGCTGTTGCTGGCCAACGACGTCGCCGAACTCCTCTGTTCGTCGAGCGTGTACGTCGGCGCCGAACGTGCCGTCGCGCCGGCGTTGGAGACCGTCGACCGGGCGACGTTGCACCGGGCCGTCGATCGGCTGCAACCGTGGGCGCTGAGCGGCGCCACCCGAGCGGCGCTGAAGCAGCGGCCCGGTCTCCTCGACGACCTGCGCGGGAGGCTCGACCGCATGAACCTCTGGTGGTTGACCGTGTCGGCGTTCGGCTTCGTCGTTCCTCGCCGCGTCGTCGAACGAGGCCCGCCGGCCGGCGATCAGCCCGACCGAGGCTCGCGTCTTCCATGCCGTGAACGGGTTGCCGAACTGGCTGTACTGGCCGCTCTGGCTGCCGATGCAGCTGGGCAACCTCGTCGTCGGCACCCTCGTCGGGATCGCCGTCGCCTGGGCCGTCGGGCGACTGGTGGGTCGCCGCCGGCGTCGTCATCGCGACGATCAGCAAGCTCGGCACCGAGAAGATCGTCCGCCGCCAGATGGCCGACTACCTCGCCATCCGCCAGCGCCCGGGCACGAGCCAGGTCGGAGCGATCCTGCGCGGAGCCGACGTGCCGAGTTCGGGCGCCAGCTTCCCTTCGGGCCACGTCATCCTCGTCGCCGCGATCGCGACGGTCGTCGCGCCGACGATCCCGGTCGGCTGGTGGTGGGTTCCCGTGGTCCTGACGCTGCTCGTCATGTTCGGCCGAGTGTTCGTCGGTGCCCACAACCCGCTCGACGTGACCGCCGGCCTCGGCGCCGGACTGCTCGTCGGCGGCATCGTCGCCGTCTTCGTGCGCTGAACTCGTGAACTTGTTGCGCACGCGGGTACGCAAGAAGTTCACGAGAACATGGGATTCGTGCGGTCACTCGTTCAGGGTTCGAGGGCCGCGTGGAGGAACGACCGGATCTCGTCGCGGAGTCGTCGCAGGCCGGGCGCGTCGGGGACCCACCCGACGGCGCGGAGCGCCTCCGGCTCGGTGGCGATGCCGGTGACCGTGGCGTAGGCGAGGGCGGCCACGAGACCCGGATCGGCCCGACGAAGGCGACCGCGATCCATCTCCGCGCCGAGATACGACAGCGCGCGATCGATCAACGGACCGATCCGGTCGCGGAGCCGGTCGGCGTGACCGGGCCCGAGTCGGTTCATCTCGCGCACCAGACCGAGCAGGGCGGGACGACGAACCGCCGGCCGGAACACGGCGCGCACGACGGCATCGATCTTCTCGAGCGGATCGTCCGACGCCGACGCGCACCGCCGCATCGATCACGACGAGGAGCTGCGCCGCGACCGATTCGAGCACCCCGTCGACGAGGTCGTCCTTCGAGGCGAACCAGTAGAGGACCGTCTGCTTGCGGACGCCGACCTGCCGTGCGATCTCGTCGAGCGACACGGCGTCGACGCCCTTCGTACCGAAGAGGTCGATCGAGCAGTCGAGGATCCGTTCCCGCGTCGATCCGACGGCGATCGCGTCGCGCCGTGTCTGGCGGGGACGGCGGGTGACCTCGGCGAATTCGACCATCTCTTTCACCTGGCCCTCCCACCATCTCCGAACTTCTCTCTACCAATTGGTAGACGAATCTGCTAGAACTGTCAACCGTGATCGCCGCGTCGCTCTCCGGGAAGAAGATCGCCATCACCGGCAGCACCGGATTCGTCGGCACCGCCCTCGTCGAGCGACTGCTGCGCAGCGTGCCCGACTGCCACCTCGTGCTGCTGATCCGCGACGGCAAGCGCACGACCGCCGCCGAGCGGGCCCGCAAGGAGATCCTCAAGAACGACGCCTTCGACCGCCTCCGCGCCGAGTACGGCGCCGACTTCGACACGGCGATGGCCGGCCGGATCACCACGGTCGCCGGCGATGTCACCCGCGACGGGCTCGGCCTGAACGACATCGACCGCGCCATCTGGGCGTCGTGCGACATCATCATCCACTCGGCCGCGGCCGTCTCGTTCGACTCGCCGCTCGACTCGGCCGTCGAGATCAACCTGCTCGGGCCGTCGCGCATCGCCGACCTCTGCAACGAGATCGGCGATCACCCCGCACCTCGTCGCCGTGTCGACGTGCTACGTCGCCGGCAACCGGCGCGGCAACGCACCCGAGATCCTCGTCAGCGACGGCCCGTTCGACATCGGCATCGACTGGCGCAGCGAGGTCGCGGCCAGCCGGCGCCTGCGCTCCGACTGCGACGCGGCGAGCCGCGAACCCGCCCGCCTCGTCAAGTTCCGCGCCGACGCCCGCGCCGAACTCGGCGCCGCCGGGGCGCCCGCCCTCGCGTCGAAGACCGAACAGCTCCGCGAGCGCTGGGTGAAGGACCAACTCGTCGAGGCCGGGCGAGCGCGGGCCGCCAGCGTCGGCTGGCCGGACGCCTACGCGTTCACCAAGGCGCTCGGCGAGCAGGCGCTCACCGACGTGAAGGGCGACGTGCCCGTCTCGATCGTGCGACCCTCGATCATCGAGTCGGCGCTCGCCGAGCCGAAGCCGGGCTGGATCCGCGGCTTCCGCATGGCCGAGCCCGTGATCATCTCCTACGCCCGCGGACTGCTCAGCGCATTCCCCGGCGCCCCGGAGGGCACCGTCGACGTCATCCCGGTCGACCTCGTGGTCGCCGCGATCATCGCCGTCGCCGCCCTCGGGCCCGACGAGGCCCCACCGATCACGCAGGTCGCGTCCGGCGGCATCAACCCGCTGAAGTACCGCACGCTCGTCGACAACGCCAGCGGCTGGTTCCGCGAGCATCCGGTGTACGACGCCAAGGGCCAGCCGATCGTGGCCCCCGAATGGCAGTTCATCGGACGTGGCCGCGTCCAGGGTCAACTCACTCGCGCCAAGACGATGCTCGCCCGCGGTGAGAAGGTCCTGCACCACCTGCCGCTCCGTGGACGGCAGGCCGAGTGGGCCGCCCAGATCGAGACCAAGCGCCTCGAGATCGAGCGGGCGCTGACCTACGTCGAGCTCTACGGGCTCTACACCGAGTGCGAGGCGATCTACCAGGTCGACAACCTCATGAAGATCTGGGACGGCCTCGACGAGACCGACCGCGCGCGACTTCAACATCGACCCGCGCAGCGTCGACTGGCCGACCTACATCACCCAGATCCACCTGCCGTCGATCATCCAGCACGCCCGGGTGAAGACCACGCCTGGACCGTCGGGCGGCACGGACCGCATGGCGCGGATGCGCAAGCAGGTGCTCGACCCGAAGCGCCAGGTCGTCGCGTTCGACCTCGAGAACACGCTGATCGCGTCGAACGTCGTCGAGAGCTACTCGTGGCTGGCGACCCGCCGGCTCGACACGCCCGAGCGCGATGCGGTACGCGCTGCGCACGATGGTCGAGGCGCCGGGCCTGTTGAAGCTCGACCGGGCCGACCGCACCGACTTCCTCCGCCACTTCTACCGCCGCTACGAGGACGCCCCGGTCGAGCAGATCGAGCAGCGACGCCCGCGAGCTGTTCACCCAGCTGATCATCACCAAGTCGTTCCCGGCCGGGATGCGGCGGGTCCGCGAGCACCGGGCGCTCGGGCATCGCACGATCCTGATCACCGGTGCGTTGAGCTTCGCCGTCGAGGGTCTGCGGCCGCTGTTCGACGAGATCGTCGCCGCCGAGATGTCGATCCGCCCCGACGGCACCTACTCCGGCGAGATGATCACCGTGCCGCCGACCGGCGAGGCGCGAGCGCAGATCCTGTCCGACTACTGCGACGCCGAGGGCTTCCACCTCGACGAGTGCGTCGCCTACGCCGACTCGTCGTCGGACCTCCCGCTGTTCGAGGCGGTCGGGTTCCCGGTCGCGGTCAACCCCGAGACCCGGCTCGCGGCGATCGCCCGCAAGCGCGGCTGGCTCGTCGAGCACTGGAGCAAGTCGCCCGGCGGCCCGCGACCGCGGCTGCCGATCGGGCCGCTGCTGTCGGAACGGCAACGCCGCGAGCGGTTCGGCGCGGCGAGCGGCTCCGTGCCGTCGATCGGGTCGGTCCGATGAAGGCGCTCCAGGTCTCCCGCTCGGTCCCGCGCCTCGGCCTCGCCCGCATCGCCTCGGCGGTGTCGCCGACCGGCGCGACGAAGATCGGCCCGCTCGACTACGTGGCCGTCGACGAACCCGAGCTCCCCGGCCCCGGCTGGCAGCGGGTGCACACCCGCCTCGCCGGCATCTGCGGATCCGACCTGTCGCTCGTCGAGGGCCACGCCTCGCTGTACTTCGACGACTGGGTGTCGTTCCCGTTCATCCCCGGCCACGAGGTGGTCGGCGAACTCGACGACGGCACGCGGGTGATCCTCGAACCGGTGCTCGGCCACGAGGCCCGTGGCTTCGCTCCCCCGTTCGAGGGCGCCGCGCCCGGCGACGGCGACGACTACGCGCACCTCGCCACCGGACCGCTCGAGCCGGGCATCCAGACCGGGTTCTGCTGCTCGACCGGTGGCGGCTGGGCGCCGACGTTCGTCGCCCACGCCTCGCAACTCCACGCGATCCCCGATGACATGCCCGACGAGCGGGCCGTGCTCGTCGAGCCGCTCGCCGGCGGCATCCACGCCGCGCTGCTGTGCGCACCGACGATCGCCGCCCGCCAGGACACGTCCGGTGCAACCGATCGTCGCCGTGCTCGGCGCCGGCACGATGGGGCTGGCGGCGATCGCCGGACTCCGCCGGTACCTGCCCGACGTGCGGATCATCGTCGGCGCCCGCTACCCGCACCAACGTGTGCTCGCCAAGCAGCTCGGCGCCGACACGGTCGTCGCACCGTCGGAGCTGCCACGAGCGGTGCGCCGTGCCGCAGGGTGCCACGTCGTGGGCGACCACCTCAGTTCGGGCGCGCACGTCGACGATCGACGCCGTCGGCAACAGCGCCAGCGTCGCCGACTGCCTGCGCATCACGCGCCCGCGTGGGCGGGTCGTGCTGCTCGGGATGCCGGCCGACGTGAACCTCGACCTCACCGGTCTCTGGCACCGCGAGACCGAACTCAAGGGCGCCTACACCTACGGCACCGAGACGCTCGCCGACGGACGGACGTGCCGCACGTTCGACCTCGCCATCGAGACCGCCAACGCCATCGAGGCCGAGCGACTGCTGTCGGCCACCTATCCGCTCGTCGACCACGTCGACGCCATCGCCCACGCCGCCACCGCCGGCCGCCGCGGCGCCGTGAAAATCGCCTTCGATCTGAGGAAGAACTGATGCCACGTCCTGGATTCGTACTCGACGTCGACCGTTCGACGCCGCCGACGCTGTTCTGGCACGGCGAGGGGTTCCGCCTCGAGAAGCTGCCCGCCGACCGCAGCCGGGTGATCTACGCCCCGGAGCCGCACGACGCGATCGACGACATCGACGGCGCCATCCGCCACTCCCTGCTCAACCCGATCGACATGGACCCGCTGCCGACGCTGCTGTTCCCCGGCATGAAGCTGACGATCGCGTTCGACGACGTCAGCCTGCCGCTGCCGAAGATGCAGCGGCCCGACGTCCGTCAGCGCGTCATCGAGCAGGTGCTGACGATGGCCGCCGACGCCGGCGTCGACGACGTCCACATCATCTGCCGCCCTCGCCCTGCACCGCCGGATGCACGAGTTCGAACTCCGCCACGCCCTCGGCGACCGGATCTACGACGCCTTCGAACCGCGCGGGCTGCTCTACCAGCACGACGCCGAGGACCCCGACGCGCTCGCCTTCCTCGGGACCACGCCCGAGGGCGAGGAGATCGAGATCAACAAGCGGGCCGCCGAGTCCGACCTGCTCGTCTACGTCAACATCAACCTCGTCGCGATGGACGGCGGATGGAAGTCGACCGCCACCGGCCTCGCCTCGTACCGCTCGCTGCGCCACCATCACAACCCGCAGACGATGGAGGCGTCGCACTCGTTCATGGACCAGCACCGCTCGGAGCTCCACAAGAGCAACTGGCGGATGGGCAAGGTGATGCGCGACCACGGCCCGAAGATCTTCCAGATCGAGACGACGCTCAACACCGACACGTTCCCCAAGCCCTTCGGGTTCCTGTCCAAGCGCGAGTGGGAGTGGAACGCCCGCGACCGGGCGAGCTACCTGGCGACGGCGAAGTCGGTGGCCGGCCGCGCCACCGCGGCTCGACCCGGAAGATCTTCCACGGCATGGAAGCGCCGCATCAGATGACGAGCATCCAGTGCGGCGAGGTCGAAGCGGTCCACAAGGTGACCACCGAGAACGTCTATCGCCAGCAGCTCGTCGAGGTGCAGGGCCAGACCGACATCCTCACGATGGGCATCCCGTACATCTGCCCGTACAACGTCCACTCGATCATGAACCCGATCCTCGTGATGTGCACCGGGCTCGGTTACTTCTTCAACCTGTACCGCGGCATGCCGCTGGTGCGGGAGGGCGGCGTGATCATCCTCACGCACCCGACGCCGAACGAGTTCCACCCGGTGCACCACCCGAGCTACATCGACTTCTTCGAGGAAGTGCTCGCCGACACGACCGACCCCCACGTGATGTCGCAGAAGTGGGAGCAGCAGTACGCCGAGGACGACTGGTACCGCCACCTGTACCGCACGTCGAACGCCTACCACGGCGTCCACCCGTTCTACATGTGGTACTGGGGCGCCCACGGGATGAAGCACACCGGCAAGGTGATCATCGTCGGCGGGGACGCGGCGACCGTGCGCAAGCTCGGCTTCACGCCGGCCTCGACGATGAACGACGCGTTCGAGATCGCCTCCGACACCGTCGGCCGCCACCCGACGATCACCCACATCAAGACGCCGCCGCTGATGATCGCGGACGTGAAGTAGGTCTCGGCGACGATGGCGAGCAAGGCCAACCTGCGCCGGGCGCAGCGAGCAACCGCAGCGATCGAGGATGCCGTCGGCGCGGCGGCGCGTCCGCTGCGCAACTTCGGGTTCCCGTACCGCAGACCGACGGTCCCGCGCGGCGTCGAGATCCCGCCGGAGGTCAGCGGGCTCGGCGCGCACTACGACACCGAGTGGGCCCGGCGGCCGCTCGCCAGCGCGGTGCGCACCGTGATCACCGAGGGGCCGATCCGGCTCGCCGCCCGCATCATCACCGACCCCGAGATCCACGGCACCGATCGCCTCGCCGACCTGACCGGACTCGAGGATCCGCCGCCGGTGATCTTCGCCCCGAACCACCACAGCCACCTCGACACCGGCCTGATGATCCGGTCGGTGCCGACCGTGTGGCGCCGGAAGATGGTCGTCGCCGCGGCGGCCGACTACTTCTTCGACAAGCGCTGGAAGGCGTCGATCTCCGCGCTGGCGCTTGAACGCAATCCCGATCGACCGCGAGCTCACGGGCCGCAAGTCGTCCGACCTGATCCGCGATCTGATCGACGACGGCTACAGCCTCGTCATCTACCCCGAGGGCGGGCGCTCCCCCGACGGTTGGGGCCAGTCGTTCAAGGGCGGCGCGGCGTACCTGTCGGCGCGCACCGGCGCACCGGTGGTGCCCGTGTTCATCGACGGCACCGGCGTGATCTTCGGCAAGGGGATGAAGCGGCCGCGGCCGGGTCGCACCACGGTCGTGTTCGGCAGCCCGCTCCGCGCCGAGCCCGACGAGAGCACGCGCCGGTTCGGGGCCCGCATCGAGCAGGCCGTCACCGTGCTCGGCGACGAGGCGCTCACCGACTTCTGGACCGCCCGACGCCGCGCCGCCGACGGCACCAGCCCCACGCTGTCGGGCCCCGAGTACCAGGGTTGGCGCCGCGAGTGGGCGCTCGCCGAACGCCGCAGCATCGGCCACGCCGGCCTCCGCCGCCGCCAGCAACGCCCCTGGCCCGACCTCGGCTGAGCTTGGTCGCGTGGGGTCAGGCACTTCGCGACAGGTTGGGTCCAACCTGTCGCGAAGTGCCTGACCCCACGTGACAAGTAGCCTCACCCGCGTGCCGTCGATCGAGACCTCGAAGTCCATTCGAATTCCGATTCATCGGTATGTCGTCGAGTTCGTCGTCAGCGGACTGAGCTTCTGGTTCATCGCCTGGATCCTGCCCGGCATCTCGATCCGCGACTGGGGGACCGCGTTCGTCGCCGCCGCGCTCGTGTCGATCCTGAACGCGATCATCTGGCCGGTCGTCGCCCGCTACTTCGCCCGTGCGCTCCTCTGGACGGCCGGACTGCTCGTCCTCTTCCTGAACGGCGCGATCCTCATGGCGGTCGACGAGCTGCTCGACGGACTGGTCGTCGACGGCTGGTGGGTCGGCGCTCGTTCGCGTCGCTGTTCATGACCGCGGCGACCGTCATCATCAGCAGCGTGCTC
The DNA here is from genome assembly GCA_963801795.1 of Ilumatobacteraceae bacterium. Taxonomy (GTDB): domain Bacteria; phylum Actinomycetota; class Acidimicrobiia; order Acidimicrobiales; family Ilumatobacteraceae; genus Sva-07. Next base: position 171,081 of record CAWDFZ010000005.1, on the reverse strand, counting down.
TCGCTCGACGACGACGCCGTGTTCCAGCGCAAGACGATGCGGCGCATGGTCGACCGCCTCGAGCCGCCCACACCGACCGACGTGCCCGGCGTGCTCTTCCTGCAGATCGACGGCCTCGCCGAACCCGTCCTGCGGCGGGCGATCGCGGCGGGCACCGTGCCGACGCTCGCCCGCTGGGTACGCGGCGGCACCCATCAGATCACCGGATGGGAGTGCGACCTGTCGTCGCAGACCGGAGCGAGCCAGGCCGGCATCCTCCACGGCAACAACGAGAACATGCCCGCGTTCCGCTGGTACGACAAGGACCTCGGCAAGGTGCTCACGTCGAACCGGCCCCGCGATGCGGCGATCATCGAGCACCGCCAGTCCGACGGCCAGGGCCTGCTCGTCGACGGGGGCGTCTCGCGGTCGAACGTGTTCTCCGGCGACAGCAAGGACTCGATCCTCACGTTCAGCACGGTCACCGACCGTTCCAAGCACAGCAAGCACACGACGAACTACGTGCTGTCCGATCCGTACGCCGTGAGCCGACTGCTGGCGCTCACCGTCGCCGACGTCGTGCGGGAGATGATCGACCGGCGCACCACGCGTCACCTGAAGATCGAACCACGCCTGAAGCGCGGTGGCATCTATCCCGTGCTGCGCGCCGCGACCACCACCATCCTGCGCGACCTCACGCTGTACACGCTGATGAGCGATGTCTACCGCGGGGTGCCGGCGGCGTACGTCGACTTCGTCGGGTACGACGAGGTCGCCCACCACTCGGGCATCTTCGCCTCGACGGCGATGGACACCCTCGGCCGGCTCGACCAGCAGCTCGGCCGACTCGAGCAGGCGATCGGCGAGGCGCCCCGCCCGTACCACGTGGTGGTGCTCTCCGACCACGGACAGTCGCAGGGAGCGACCTTCCTCCAGCGGTACGGCGTGACCCTCGAGCAGGTCGTGTCGTCGCTGATCGACGAGCACCACGACATCGAGGTTCCCGAGATGGTCTCGGAGGGCTGGGGCAACCTCAACGGCGCCCTCACCGAGATCGTCAACGACAAGACCAGTCGCGTCGGCAAGTTGGTCGGCGCCCTCGTGCGCAACCACACCGTCGACGACGACGTCGTGCTCGGGCCCGGCTACGACGACGAGGTCAAGGCCCGCTCCGACCGGCCGCACGATCCGGCCGATGTCGTCGTGCTGGCGTCGGGCAATCTCGGACTGATCTCGTTCACCAAGATCGACGGACGCGCCACGTTCGAGGCGCTCGGCACGCGCTACCCGGGTCTGCTCGCCGGACTGGCCGAGCATCCCGGCATCGGCTTCGTGCTCGTGCACTCCGAGCAACTCGGGCCGCTCGCCATCGGCGGCACGGGCATCCGCTATCTGGTCGACGATCGCGTCGAGGGCGAGGATCCCCTCGCCAACTTCGGTCCGAACTGTGCGGATCACCTCCGGCGCACGAGTTCGTTCGTCAACGCTCCCGACATCCTCGTCAACAGCTTCTTCGACCCGCACGCGGACGAAGGGGCGGCGTTCGAGGAACTGATCGGTTTCCACGGCGGCCTCGGCGGCGAGCAGTCGATGCCCTTCATCCTGCATCCGTCCGTGTTCCCGATGCCCGACGGTCCGATCGTCGGCGCCGCCACCGTGCACCACCTGTTCAAGGGCTGGCTCCTCGGCGTGCACCGTGGCGAACTCGGCGCAGCCGTGGACGCTGCCGGCCGAGGCACCGATGGCTCCGCTGCCGCAGATCGCGGGTTGAGCAGCCGATGGACGACCGCCCGACCACCGTCACCTGGATCGGACACTCCACGGTGCTCATCGACGTCGACGGATACCGGGTCATCACCGATCCGCTCCTGACCCGGCGGGTCGCCCATCTCCGTCGCCGCCGACCGCTCCCGCCGGACGACCACGCCGACGTCGACCTCGCCCTCCTCTCGCACATCCACCTCGACCACCTCCACCTCCCGTCGATCCGGCATCTGCGGCCGTCGGCAGCCTTCGTCGTCCCGCGCAACGCCGCGCCGCTGCTCCGCAAGGCCGGCTTCGACGATGTCACCGAGGTGGTCGAGGGCGACGTCCTCGAAGCCGGACCGCTGCGGATCGAGGTCGTCCACGCCGAGCACAAGGCCGGACGCGGGCCGCACACCAGGCTCACCGCGTCACCGGTGGGGTACATCGTCGACACCGATCAGACGGGCGAGCACCAGGGCAAGCGCGTCTACTTCCCCGGCGACACCGACCTCTTCGACGGCATGGGCTCGTTCGACGACGTCGACCTCGCCCTGCTGCCGATCTGGGGATGGGGTTCGACGCTCGGAGTCGGCCATCTCGACCCGCCACGGGCCGCCGAGGCCGCCCTGCTGATCGAGCCCGGCCTCGTGGTCCCCATCCACTGGGGCACCTACGCCCCGGAGGACGGGCGGCGCGGCCTGCCGAACTGGTTCACGAACGCCCCCGACCTGTTCATCGAAGCGATGGAGGCGACCGGCCAGACCGACCGCCTCCGGTGCTCTCCCCCGGCGACACCATCACCTCTGATCCGCACCCGTCGACGCTCCCGTCCGATCCTCGTTTGCGTCGCGATTTCTGAGGGCCTGTCCCCCGGAAATCCCGACGCAAACGTGGATTGATGGCACCGTGGCGGTGGGTCACCAGGTGTCGATGTTGGGGCGGCGCGGGGCGGGCCGCTGCGCCAGTGGGTCTGGGGGGCGGCGTCGAGGAGTGTCGCGATCCAGCGCCGGGTGTCGGCCGGGTCGATCACGTCGTCGATCTCGAAGTGGGTGGCGACGCTCAGCGCCTTGCCGTGCTCGTACATCCGGTCGACCATCTCCCGGAACAGCGCGTCCCGCGTGTCGTCGTCGACGGCCGCCTCGAGCTCCTTGCGGTAGCCGAGACGGACGGCACCCTCGAGACCCATGCCGCCGAACTCACCGGTCGGCCAGGCCAGACAGGCGAGCGGTGCCTTCGTCGAGCCGCCCATCATCGCCTGCGCCCCGAGCCCGTACGCCTTGCGCGTCACGATCGACACCATCGGCACCGACACGTTCGCACCGGTGACGAACAGCCGGCTGCAGTGACGCACGAGCGCGGTCGCCTCGACGTCGGGGCCGACCATCATCCCCGGCGTGTCGACGAGGGTGACGATCGGCAGGCAGAACGCGTCGCACAGCTGCAGGAACCGCGCCGCCTTGTCGGCGCCGTCGGAATCGATCGCACCGGCGAGGTGGGTCGGGTTGTTGGCGACCACCCCGACCGGTCGACCCTCGAGCCGCGCGAGCGCGGTGATCATGCCGACACCGAACTCGCGGCGGAGTTCGAGCACCGAGCCGACATCGAACAGCGCGTCGATCGCCCGGTGCATGTCGTAGGCGCGCAACCGGTCGACGGGCACGACGTCTGCGGATCTCGTCGTCGGGCGGCGCCTCCCACGACGACGATCCGGCCCTGGAAGTACGACAGGTACTGCTTGGCTGCGGCGATCGCGGCGGCCTCGTCGGCCACCACGATGTCGACGACGCCGTTGGCCCGCTGCACCTCGATCGGGCCGATCGCGGTCGGCTCGTACACGCCGAGGCCGCCGCCCTCGATCATCGCCGGTCCGCCCATCCCGATGTTCGAATCCTCGGTGGCGATCACCACGTCGCAGCAGCCGAGGATCGCGGCGTTGCCGGCGAAGCAGTAGCCGGCGTTGACCCCGACGAGCGGGACGGTGCCCGACAGCTCGCCGAACCATCGGAACGCGAGACAGTCGAGCCCGCTGACACCGATGCCGTCGGTGTCGCCCGGCCGTCCACCGCCACCCTCGGTGAGGAACACGATCGGGAGGCGCAGCTGTTCGGCGACCTCGAACAGGCGGTCCTTCTTCCGGTGGTTCTGCGTGCCCTGGGTGCCGGCGAGCACCGTGTAGTCGTACGACATCGCCACCACTCCGGTGTTCACGGTCGCGCCGGACGACGCGTCCTCGAACAGGGCCGCGTTGGCCGTGCCGACACCACCGACGAGGCCATCGGCGGGCGTGTTCTCGATCAGGTCGTCGAGCGAACGACGTCGGCGTTGCGCGGCGATCACGAGCGGGCCGTACTCCACGAACGACCCGTCGTCGACGAGGTCGGCGAGGTTCTCGCGGGCCGTCCGCCGCCCTCGTTGCCGGCGCCGCGCCACTGCGGTCGGCCGGCTGCGCGTCGAGGCCGCGCTCGTGGCGCTCGACGACGTCGGCCAGGTCGGCGCGCCCGGTTGCGAGTCTCGCCGCTCGCCGGCCGCGTCGGCCGTGCGCTCGGCGGCTGCGTCGTCGGCGCCGTCCGCGACCGGCCGGACCGATTCGTCGAGCACGATCAGGCGATCGCCGGCGAGGACCGCGGCGCCCATGATGGCGAGCACCTCGTGCACGGTGCCCGCTGCCGGAGCGACGACCTCGTGGTGCATCTTCATCGACTCGATCAGCGCGAGTACGTCGCCCCGCCCGACTGCGGCGCCCGGCTCGACGAACACACCGACGATCGTTCCCTGCAACTCCGACGTCACCGCAACAGCCATCCGACTGGTCTAGCCGACGGGCCCGGTCATTCTCCTCGTTCGGACCGCCGCTGGTACGGGGTGATCGACTGCTCCCCCATCACGAGTTCCGCGGCGACGGCGGCGAACAGGGCCGGCACGATGAAGCCCGGCTGTCCCGTCGTCTCGGCCACGAAGACCACGGCCGCCAGCGGAACGCGGTAGCCCGCGCCGAGGAACGCCGCCATCCCGAGGATCACGTACAGGGTCGGGTCGGACGGGTTGACGATGTCGCCCACCGCACGACCGACGAGCGCGCCACCGACGACGAGCGGGATGAACAGGCCACCGACGCCGCCGCCCGCGGTGGTGGTGGCGGTCGCCACACAGCGGATCACGAAAACCGCGGCCAGCAGCCAGATCGCGTTGTCCTTGCCGAGCCAGACGATCGTCGGGTAGCTCCCGAGCGTGAGGCTCTCGCCAGTGAGCAGCCGGGTGATCACGAACAACACGATCGACACGGCCGCAGCGATCGGAACACGAACCACGATCGGACGCACGGTGGAGGCCTTCGCCCGGCGGATCAAGTAGGCGAAGCCGCGTGCCCCGACGGCACAGGCAATCCCGACCAACACCGCGCCGAGCAGGTCCTTGTATGCGAACTCGGCGCGGCGGTTGTCGTCGAACACGAAGATCGGGCTGGTGCTGCTGAGCGCCGCGAACACGAGGTAACCCGACGCGCTCGCGACGAGCGCCGGCACGAGCATCCGGCGCGCCATCTGGTCGCGGAACGGGACCTCGAGCGCGAAGATCGCCCCGGTGGCCGGCGCCTTGAAGATCGCCGAAACGCCGGCTGCCGCACCCGCCACGAGCAACGTCCGATGGTCGGCGCCCTTGAACGCCGCCGGCAGCCGCCGCTGGATCATGGCGCCGAGCGCGGAGCCGCCGTACATCGACGGACCTTCGAGACCCATCGCGACCGCCGAAGCCGAGCGTGACCACCGCGGCCATGATGCGGCCGACGAAGGCCCGCGTGCGAACGGGGTACTCCGGGTCGTGGAACGCCCGCAGGTACTCGTCCGACGTCGCCGCCGAGGCCCCGCCGCCGACCGTGTGCAGGAGGATCGCCGCCAGCACGCAGACCGATCCCCGGCGCGATCGCGCCGAACCACAGCGGCGCCGTCAGCACGCGCTCGAGCATCACCTCGGTGACGACGTACTCGAAGAACCGAACGAGCAGTCCGGTCAGGGCGCCGGTGACCGCCGCGAGGAGCACGACCTCGCGCGACCGTCGGACGAGATCGCGGAATTCCTGGGTGCGGACGTCGAAACTGGTGGAGCGGAAACGCTCCATGCTCGGAGTCCACACGATCCCCGACTCTACGTCGCTCCCGGGGGCGACGCCGATTGCGCCGAACCCGTACGATCCCCGCCATGGCACGAGTCGTCGTCACGGGTGGAGCAGGCTTCTTGGGATCGCACCTCTGTCGTGCATTGCTCGATCGAGGTGACGACGTCGTGGCGATCGACAACCTGGTCACCGGCTCGGTCGCCAACATCGAGGAACTGTTCGGCACGGCCGGGCTTCACGTTCGTCGAACACGACGTCAGCAACTACGTCTGGGTGCCCGGGAACGTCGACGCCGTGATGCACCTCGCCAGCCCGGCGAGCCCCGTCGACTTCGAGCGCATTCCGATCCAGATCCTCAAGGTCGGCGGCCTGGGGACACACAACGGCCTCGGACTCGCACTCGCCAAGCAGGCCAAGTTCTTCCTCGCCTCGACCTCCGAGGTGTACGGCGATCCGCTCGTGCATCCCCAGCCCGAGGACGTACTGGGGCAACGTCAACCCCATCGGCATCCGCGGCGTGTACGACGAGGCCAAGCGCTACGCCGAGGCGATGACGATGGCGTACCACCGCCACCACGGCCTCGACGTGCGCATCGTGAGGATCTTCAACACCTACGGGACCCGGATGAGACCCGACGACGGGCGGGCGGTGTCGAACTTCCTCGTGCAGGCGCTGCGCGGCGAACCGATCACGATCTACGGCGACGGCTCACAGACCCGCTCGTTCACCTACGTGAGCGACGAGATCCGCGGGTTCCTCGCCCTGCTCGACTCCGACGTCGACACCCCCACGAACATCGGCAACGACAACGAGTTCACGATCCGCGAGCTCGCCGAGCTGGCGCTCGAGGTCACCGGATCGAAATCGGAGATCGTCCACCTACCGCTGCCGGCCGACGATCCGACACAGCGCAAGCCGGACCTCACGAAGGCCCGCACATTGCTCGGCTGGGAGCCGACGGTCCAGCTCCGCGAAGGTCTGGAACTGACGGCCGAGTACTTCCGCTCACGACTCGACTGAACATGTCACGTGGGTCTGACCCTTCGTGACGACTGATCAGCGGCGGCCGACGCCGTCGTACTCGAAGCCCGCTTCGCGGACGAGCACGGGGTCGAGCAGGTTGCGGGTGTCGACGATCGTGATGCCGGGCCGAACGGTGGCGGCCAACGCCGCCAGGTCGACCTTGGCGAAATCGGGCCATTCGGTGAACACCGCGATCACGTCAGCGCCCGCGCCCACCGCGAGCATGTCGTCGACGAGTTCGATGCCGGCGAGCGTGACCTGCTGATGGGGCGACAGTTCGCCGCACACCGTCGGGTCGTACGCCACCACCCGCGCGCCGAGCCGGCGCAGTTCGGTGATGATCGCCAGCGCGGGCGACTCGCGGAGGTCGTCGGTGCCGGCCTTGAACGTGAGGCCGAGCGCACCGACGGTGATCCCGGCGAGGTCGTCGGGCCGTCCGCCATCGACGCCCCGACCCACGGCGTTCGCGATCTTGACGACCATCCGCTCGAGCTGCTCGTCGTTGACGTCGATGACGCCGCGCATCATCGTGAAGTTGTAGCCGTGCTCCTCGGCGATCTTGACGAGCGCCCGGGAGTCCTTCGGGAAGCAGCTCCCGCCCCAACCGGGGCCGGGGTTGAGGAACTGCCGGCCGATCCGATTGTCGGCACCGATGCCGTCGACGACCGCGGCGACGTCGGCGCCGACCGCCTCGCACATCGCGGCGACCGCGTTGACGAACGAGATCTTCATCGCCAGGAACCCGTTGGCGGCGTACTTGATCGTCTCGGCCGACGCCGGGTCGGTGATCAGGATCGGTGCGTCGACGCCGGCGTACAGGTCGGCGACGCGCTCGGCGGCACCGCCGATCGGCGCTGCCGATCACCACCCGGTCGGGGTGCGAGGAAGTCGCTGACCGCAGTGCCCTCACGCAGGAATTCGGGGTTCGACACGACGAACACGTCGGGGCGCTGCAGCGCCGCTTCGACGACGACGGTCGAGCCGACCGGGACGGTCGACTTGTTGACGACCACCGCGCCGGGCTTGAGCACCGGGGCGATCTGGCGCGCCGCCTGTTCGATGTACGACAGATCGGCGCTGCCGTCGTCGCCCTGGGGCGTCGGCACGCAGAGGAACACGATGTCGGCGTCGCGGCCGCCTCCTCGGCACCGAGCACGAACGTCAGCAGGCCCGCTGCTCGACCCGCGTCGACCACGGTTCGCCAGACCGTCCTCGACGATCGGGATCTCGCCGTTGTTCAGCATGTCGACCTTGCGCTGATCGACGTCGCCGCAGGTCACACGGTGTCCGAGATGGGCGAAGCAGGCGCCGGTCGTGAGGCCGACGTAGCCGGTCCCGACCACGCCGAGTCGAATCACGGGCTGCTGCGACATCCGGTCGAGCCTATCCGTGGCCTCGCGCGAGGACGACCAGGACGCGAGACGATCGCGTGACGGTCGACGGCGAACTACCCTGCGCACACGATGTCCGCCCTCGCGTCGATCTTCCCAGCGACGATGGCGACACCCGCGCAGGTCGACCCGGAGGTCATCGAGGCGTGCGGCGAGGACCCGGCTGGCTGTGTGAGTGGGTCTACGACCAGACGGGCAACGACACGCTCGCCAAGCTCAGCGACTGGTTGGTCGGAACGCCGCTCACCGTGCTGTGCATCGTGGTCGGCGCGTGGATCCTCGCCCATCTGGCCCGCCGGTATCTCGGCCGCGCTGTCCGCGGCGTGATGATGCGCCAGAACTCCTTGCCGGTCGAAGCAGCTCACTCGGGTCGGGCAACGGCGATCGGGGACGAGGCCGACCCGCGGCTCGAGGCACGGGCGTCATCGATCTCCGGCGTCGTCGGGGGCACGGCGGGCGTGATCATCTGGGTGATCGCGCTGATCACCGTGCTCGGCGAGCTCGGCATCGATCTCGGCCCGTTGATCGCCGGCGCAGGCATCGCCGGTGTCGCCCTCGGCTTCGGCGCGCAGAGCATCGTCAAGGACTTCCTCGCCGGTCTGTTCGTGCTGATCGAGGACCAGTACGGCATCGGTGACACCGTCGACCTCGGCGAGGCGGTCGGGGACCGTGCAGCAGATCACGTTGCGCAAGACGGTGCTGCGTGCCCAGGACGGGACCGTCTGGCACGTCCCGAACGGCGAGGTGCATGCGCGTCGGCAACAAATCGCAGATCTACTCGGTGGCGATCGTCGACGTGACGGTCGCCTACTCGAGCGACATCGATCGAGGTGAAGGCGGTGATCCTGCGCACGGCGACGACGTCTGTGCGTCCGACGAGTGGCGCGACGACGTCCTCGAACCGCCGGATCTGCTCGGTGTCGAGGCGTTTGCGAGCATCGGGGTCACCGTGCGCACCTTGGTCAAGACCACGCCCGGCAAGCAATGGGCGCTCCAGCGGGCCTTGCGCGAGTCGATCAAGGCCGCCCTCGACGACGCGGGGATCGAAATCCCCGCACAACGCCTGTAGTAGCCCGCCGGACCGATGAATGTCACAATGAGACCATGAAGAGAGCGGAGGTGGGTCAGCGCTGATGGTGTTCGCGCCGGCACCGTCGACGGTGCTTCTCGTGCTCAGCGCGCTCATCGTCATCGCCGGCTTCGTCGTCCTCGCGGTGGTCGAGCACCGGGTCGCCCCACCGCGACCGCGTGCCGCCGAAGACCGCCGGAGCGCTGCGCGGCGAGCCGCCCGGCATCGTCAACATGCTGACGAACGACGCCACGTTGACGGCCGCCGGCTTCCGCGCCACGGTGATCGATCTGGCCGCCCGCGGCTGGCTGCGAATCCTCCCTCCCGACGAGGAGGACGAGCTCGCCCGGGTACGCCCAGCGGCCACCGCCTTCCAGGGTGATTCCCTGCTCCCCCACGAACGCCTCGTGCTCCAGCACGTGCTGGCCCGCTACACCTCCGAGCGGGCGATCCCCGCCCGCTATCTCGCCGTCGACATCCGCGGCTCGTGGTGGCGCCGGTTCACCCGGCTCGTCGCCGACGAGGCCGTGCGTCGTGACCTGTTGCGGCGTCGTTGGACGCGGGACCGACCTCGCGGGTCCCGGCGCGCTCGCCGTCAGTCGGGCTCCTCGTGTGGTGGTGGTCGTCATCGAGCGGCGACGATTCCGTCGCCGTGATCGATTCGATCGGGCGACGCGTCGCGTCCGTGGTCGTGCTGGTCGCGGCGATCGCCCTCGCGGCGCGGGTGGTCGACCACGTCCGCCGATCCGCTGCTGACGCACACCGACGAGGGTGTCGTCGCCACCGAACGCTGGCTGGCGGTTCGGCGCCGGCTGGTCGAGGCCGACATGGCGTCGATCCCACCGAGTTCGATGGAGCCGGGCGACCGCCGGCTCGCCTATGCCACGGCGATGTGTGTCGCCGAGGCGGCGAGCGTCGAACTCCCGCTCGCCCGCGAGGACCACTACCGGGCGTGGAGCGCGATGGGCGGCGACGCCCGGCTCGTGCGCATCCGCTATCCCGCATCGTCTCGGGTACGGGATGCAGCCGTTCGCCGCGATCGGTGTCGGACTGCTCGCTCACGTTCGGCGGCATCTGGGCGCTGCGATTCTTCGCCGACGTCGCGCGTGGCAACGCGCTCGAGTCGCTCTACGAGCGGTTCCCCGAGCAGACCGATCTGATCGCCGACGTCGCGACCGGTTTGACCGCGCTCGCCTGGCTGCCGATCCTCGCGGGACTCCTCATCGCGATCGGTGGCGCAGTCGACGGCTTCGCCAACGTCCGGCGGACCGGGGTCGTGCTGCGCGCCCGGCGGCCCGTCGAGGTGAGTCCGCTCCCGACGGCGCTGCGGCGTCGGCTCGAGCGCGATCGGTACAGCCTGTTCATCGCCGTCGACGACGGCACGTCCGACACGATCCAGGCCTGGCGCTGCTCCGAACGCACCGCGGTGCCGCAGGGCGCCCGGGCGACGATCACCGCGACACCGTTCCTCGGGCACGTCCGGTCGGCCGCCCCCGTCGGCCACCGCCTCGTCGACTGATATCCCACCCGACCCCGCGATCCCGCCGCGCCCCTCCCATCCGGTTTGCGGCAGACACAACGACGCTCTGCGGTCGCAATGTCTGCCGCAGATTTCGGCACCGGATTTCACGGCAGACACTTCACCCTCCTGCGGTCGTTGTGTCTGCCGCAAACCGTTGGCGGGCGATTCGAGGGCCGGGACTCGAGGGCCGGGTGGGTGTGGGAGCGGGTCTCCGCGGGGCGGTGGTGGTCAGGTGGCGAGGTCGGCGGTGCGACGGATCTCGGCGGTGAGGTCGGCCCAGCGCGGTCGGGGCAGGTCGTGGCCCATGTCGGGGTACATGACCAGCCGGGCGCCGGGGACGGCCCGGGCGGTGGCGACCCCACCGCTCGGCCGCACGAGCGGGTCGACGAGCCCGTGGACCACGAGCGTCGGCACCGTGACGCGCCGCAGTCCCGCGCGTCCGGTCGGGGCTGGCCATGATGGCGGTGGTCTGCCGGGCCGTGCCCTGCGGGCGGAAGCTGCGCTCGACCCCGCGCTTCGCGATCAGACGGTGCTCGGACTCGTCGAAGTGCGGCCCCGACACCAACCGGAACGTCGTCGACGGAACGTTCGACGGCCGTCTCGCGCGTCGGGGCCGGGAGCCGGGCGATCTTCGACAGCAACTTCCGCGCGATCTTGCCGTTCCGGCGGTCGCCGGTGTTCGACATGATCGACGTCAGCGATCGCACCCGTGCCGGCGTGTTCGATGGCGATGGTCTGGGCGATCATCCCGCCCATCGACATGCCGACCACGTGCGCGGATTCGCACCTCCGAGCGCATCGAGCAGACCGACCGCATCGGCCGCCATGTCGCGTGAGCAGGTACTCGGACTTGACCGGACGCCGGGCCATCGAGCCGAGCACCGCCTTGACCTGGCTCGGCGCCTCCCAGGTGAACTCGGTGGAGAGACCGATGTCGCGGTTGTCGAACGTGATCACCCGGAAACCGGCGGCCACGAGCCCGTCGACGAACTCGTCGGGCCAGTCGATCAGCTGGCCACCGAGGCCCATCACGAGCAGCAGCGGTTCGCCGTCGCCCCGTGATTCGTACTCGATGGTGATTCCGTTGGCGTCGATCGCAGTCATCGTCGAAGCATGTCACGGCACCTGCCAGAAGCCAGCCTTCAGGTAGGCGCCCTCCGGGAACGTGACCGGGTGGTCGATGTCGTGACCGGTGCGGGTGATCTCCCGCAGCGGACGATCGGCGCGCAGCTGCGGCGCGCTCGACGGTCTCGAAGAAGTCGTTCGCCTGGCACCCGGCTCGAGCACGAGGCCTGCACGAGCACGCCTCCTGGAGCCGACGAGCCGAACGGCGAGACGGGTCAGGCGCGTGTAGGCCCGCAGCGCGGCCTCCACGTTCGACTGGCGCTGGGCGAACGACGGCGGATCGACGACGACCAACCCGAAGCGCCTCTCCTGCCGACCGAGGTCGGACAGCACCTCGAACGCGTCGCCGACCCGGGCCTCGTGCGCGCAGGCCTGCACGGCCGGGAGCGTCCGATTCCGTTCCATGTTGCGCAGCGGCGGCGGCCAGCGTCGGTGCCGACAGATCGACGCTGAGCACCGATCGGGCACCACCGGCGGCGGCATGCACGCTGAATCCGCCGGCCGCCGCGAACACGTCGAGCACGTCGAGGCCGTCCGTCATCGCTCCGACCAGCATCCGGTTCGCCCGTTGGTCGAGGAACCAACCGGTCTTCTGACCGTGCCGCACGTCCGCCTCGAACGCGAGCCCGCCCTCTCGGAACACGACGCTGTCGGCAGCCAGCGCTCCGGCGATCACGTCGCCGTCGCGCAGTCCGAACGTCTCGCCGCGCTGCCACCGTGCGCGCGAGCCGCAGCACCACCGCGGTCGTCGGCACCATCGCGCCGGTGACATCGACCAGGCGCGCACGACGGCGGCGAGATGCGCGAACCACGCGGCCGAGTAGACCTTCACGACCAGCACGTCGGCGTACCGGTCGACGACCAGGCCGGGCAAGCCGTCGTTCTCCCCGTTGACCACCCGGTACCCGAGGTCGGAGGCGTCGGCCGCGCTCGACGAACGACGCCCGACGGTCGAGGGCCGCGGCGATCGCCGCTCGCCACCACGACTCGTCGATCGTCGCCGGTGCACCGTGGTGCAGCACCTTGACGCGGATCGGCGATGCCGGATCGAACAGACCGATCGCGGCGAACGCCCGCCGTTGATCGAACACGACGGCCAGATCGCCGGGACGCCCTCCGTCGGTGATCGAGGTGATCGAGTCCGCGAACACCCACGGGTGGCCGGCGCGCACGTGGCGGAGCGCGTCGGGCGTGACCCGCACCGCCAGGCGTCGCTCCGACGGCGTCGGCAGCCCGTCGAGGAGGGGATCGACGGGCAGGTCCGGCACCTCCCAAGGACTAGCACGGTTGCGGGCCAGCGGTGACCGCCGCGGCCAGGTGAACGCTCGATGAAGCAGCACGCGCCGGGGCCGATCGTCACGTACTGTCGGGGTCCGATGGAACAGATTCGACGTGTGGCGATCAGTACCGGCGGCGGCGATGCGCCGGGACTGAACGCCGTGATCCGTTCGGTGACGTTGGCGGCCCGCAACCGAGGGTGGGACGTGGTCGGGATCCGCGACGGGTTCAACGGGCTGCTCTTCCCCGACGACTACGACGGCCACGGGCTCATCGAGCTGACCCGCGAGTCCGTGCGCGGGATCTCCCACCTCGGCGGCACGATCATCGGCTCGACCAACAAGGGCAACCCGACCGCCTACCCCGTCCAGCAGGACGACGGATCGTGGATCGAGGTCGATCGCACACACGAGTTGCTCGGCACGGTTCGACGAGGCCGGCATCGACGCCCTCATCACGGTCGGCGGTGACGGCTCGCTCACGATCGGACATCACCTGTACCGCCACGGGCTGCGGGTGATCGGGGTGCCGAAGACGATCGACAACGACCTCGACAAGACCACGGCGACGTTCGGGTTCGACACCGCGGTCGGCTTCGCCACCGAGTGCATCGACCGGCTCTTCTCGACGGCCACGTCGCACGGCCGCGTCATCGTCGTCGAGGTCATGGGTCGCTACGCCGGGTGGATCGCCCTGCACTCGGGGATGGCGGCCGGCGCGCACTGCATCCTCATCCCGGAGATCCCGTACTCGCTCGGTGCCGATCGCGGCGACGATCAGGCAACGCGAGCTCCGCGGCGCGAAGTTCTCGATCGTCGTGGTGGCCGAAGGAGCGCTGCCCGTCGACGGCGAGGTGTCGACGATCGGCCACGCGATCGGCCAGGCGGTGCAACTCGGTGGCGATCGGCGGCAAGGTCTCGGCCGAACTGGAAGCTGCTCACCGGCAAGGAGGCCCGCACGGTGGTGCTCGGCCATCTCCTGCGCGGCGGCTCGCCCACGTCGGTCGACCGGCTGCTCGGACTCCGCTTCGGCGCCGCCGCGGTGCGGGCGCTCGAGGAGGGCCACGACGGGGTGATGGTGGCGCTCGACCCGCCCAACGTCACCTACGTGCCGCTCGACGAGGCGACGAACCGGATGAAGAGCGTGCCACCGGACTGCGACACGATCCTCACCGCCCGCGACCTCGGCATCAACTTCGGCGACACGCATGCCGCCGAGTGAGCGGCCACCGGTGACGGTCGCATCGGCAGCGTGGCCGTCAACGGTTCCGGTCGAGCATCGCGAGGCGCACGCCCAGGCCGACGACCACGATCCCGCCGACGCCGCTGAGCACCTCGAGCCGGCGTGGCGACCGGACGAACCACTGCCGGGCCGTCCCCGCGCCGAGGCCCCAGACGCTGTCGGACACGAGCGCAACGGCGACGAACACCAGGCCGAGCACGGCCATCTGCACCGCCCCGGGCGCGCCGCCGTGTTCGACGAACTGGGGCAGGATCGCGGCGAAGAACACGATCGTCTTGGGATTCGACGATCCGACGACGAACCCGTCGGTCAGCCAGCGACCGGGTCGATCGGGCGACGACGGGCGCCAGGTCGACCGCGGCCGCGTCGCGACGATGCCGAATGGTCTGCACCCCGAGCCAGACGAGGTAGGCGGCGCCGAGCAGTTTGACCGCGGTGAACACGGCGATCGAGCGTTCGACGATCGCACCGACGCCGACCGCGACGAGGAGCACCTGGGTGTACGCCCCGGCGGCATTGCCGAGCACGGTGACCAACGCCGCGCGACGGCCGTGCGACACGGCGCGGCTCACCACGAACATCACGCTCGGACCCGGGATGACGATGATCGCGAACGCCAGAGCGGCGAATCCGACCAGTGACGAAGCGGGAGGCACCGTCGTATTGAACCCGTTCGACGAGCAGGAACGACGATCGATTTCCCTCGCGCCGGGCCATGTACAGTTCGCACACCCGAGCCACACCCCACCGAGACGTTTGGGCGAGACAGGTCATGGCGAAGAAGAACAAGTCGATTCCCGAGTTCCACCACGCTGCGGCCGCCCGCGCCCGGCGCGAGGACGGTCAGGACCGGCGAGCGATCGTCCCGTTGGAGTCGCACGCCACGGTGCCCTCCGGCCGCGACGACGCGATGGACATCATCACGGCGCAGGACGTGTCGCGGCTGGCCGAGCTCGTGCCGATCCGCCACGGCCGGATGAGCGTCTCGCCGTTCACGTTCTACCGCGCCACGGCCGCGGTGATGGCCTCCGATCTCTCCCGCACACCGACCACCGACCTGACGTTGCAGATCTGCGGAGACGCCCACCTGTCGAACTTCGGCGTCTTCAGCGGCCCCGACCGACGACTCGTGTTCGACCTCAACGATTTCGACGAGACGCTGACCGGCCCGTTCGAATGGGACGTGAAGCGGCTCGCGGCGAGCATCACCCTCGCCGGCCGGAACAACGACTTCAAGGAGAAGGAGATCCGGCGGGCCACCCGGTCCGCCGTCACCGCCTACCGCGAGGGCCTCGATCGCCTGTCACAGATCGCGCCGCTGGCACTGAACTATCGACGCATCGAGATCGAGCCGGTCATCCAGTCGCTCAAGGACCCGACGATGCGCAAGCGCGCCGACAAGGTGTCGCAGAAGGCGCCGCTGCGCGACAGCATCGCCGCGGTCGGCAAGCTGACCGAGATCGTCAACGGACGACATCAGATCGTGTCGCGTCCCGCCGCTGATCCTCCGGCTCGACGAGCAGCTCGCGGCCACGGGTTCCGAGGAGATCCAGGACTTCTTCCGCTCGTATCTGTCCACGCTGCCGCACCACCGCCAGCATCTGCTCAGCCACTACGCCGTCGTCGACGTGGCCCACAAGATCGTCGGTGTCGGCAGTGTCGGCACGCGATGCATGATCGTGTTGCTCGAGAGCGGCGACGGGCATCCCGCTGTTCCTCCAGTTCAAGGAAGCCGGGCCGTCGGTGCTCGAGCCGTATTGCGGCGCCAGTCCGTACGCCGAGCACGGTGAACGGGTCGTCCAGGGTCAGCGCCTGATGCAGACCACCGGCGACATCTTCCTCGGGTGGTCACAGTTCCATCGCGAGGGGCACACGACCGACTTCTACTTCCGGCAGCTGTGGGACGGCAAGGGGTCGTTCGACCCGGAGTCGATGCGTCCGGTCGGCTTCGAGATCTATGCGGCCGTGTGCGGCGACACGCTCGCACTCGCCCATGCCCGATGCGGCGACGCGGCGATGATCTCGGGGTACCTCGGGACCGAGCCGACGTTCGACGATGCGGTCACCGACTTCGCGAGCGGCTACGCCGACATCGTCGAGGGCGATCACGGTGTGCACGCCGCGGCGATCGCGTCGGGGCGGATCGAGGCGATCCGCGACATCTGAGCCGCACCGACGCCGTCGCGTGGTGGACCGCTACAGGTCGCCGACGATCTCCTGGCGCTTCACCTCGAACTCCTCGGGCGTGACGAGGCCGCGGTCGCGGAGGTCGGTGAGCTGCTGGAGGCGATCGGTGGTCGACGGCCCGGCAGGCGGCGTGGTGAGCGCCGTGCCCTGGATCGCGTCGCGCAGGTCGGCGGCGTTCCGCTTCGAATCCGCCACCTCATCCGCCTCGACCTGGGCGAAGATGACGTTGCGGACGTGCTCGGGGTCGGGGATGTTCTCGAAGACCGAGTCGCCCGTCTCGCCGGCCGATTCGATGATGACGACGCCGTTGTTGAGCATCCGGGCCATCAGGTTCTGGTGGAAGTTGACGTTGTTCACCCGGTTCAACGGGATCGACACCCCGCGGCGGTGGAAGAACCCGCTCTGGTACGCGACCCGTTGGTCGGTGATGGCGAACCGTGTGGTCTGCCACTGGGCGAACTGGATGATCGTGTCGATCACGAGCACGATGACCGCGAGCACCACGAGCCAACCCGCAACGGTGCCGAGCGTGCCCTCCCACCTGATCCAGAGCCAGATCAGCAGGAGCACACCGACGACCCCGGTGACCTCCTTCCAGAAGAACCACCAGTGGGGATGGGAGTACAAGACCATCGTCTCGCCGGGCATCAGTTCGAGCTTTGGACCTGCCATGGACGCAGCGTAGTAAACACTCCGCATGCAACACTTCGATGTCATCGTGGTCGGTGCGGGGATCTCGGGGATCGGTGCCGCGTACCACCTGCAGCAGAACTGTCCCGGCCGCACGTACGCCATCCTCGAGGGCCGCCCCGACATCGGCGGCACGTGGGACCTGTTCCGCTACCCGGGTGTCCGCTCCGACAGCGACATGCACACGCTCGGGTACAGCTTCAAGCCGTGGAAGGCCGCGAAGTCGATCGCCGACGGGCCGTCGATCCTCGAATACCTCCGCGAGACCGTGGCCGAGTTCGGGATCGGTCCGCACATCCGCTTCGATCACCTGGTCGAGCGCGCCGAGTGGTCGACCGACGACGCGCGATGGACCGTCACCGGTACCCGGGCCGACACCGGAGAAACCGGTCGGGTTCACGTGCAACTACCTGTTCATGTGCTCGGGCTACTACAGCTACAAGGGCGGCTACGCGCCCGAGTTCCCGGGCATCGAGAACTTCACCGGGCAGGTGGTGCACCCGCAGGCGTGGCCCGACGATCTCGACTACGCCGGCAAGCGGGTCGTCGTGATCGGCTCCGGCGCCACGGCCGTCACGCTCGTCCCGGCGATGGCCGACGACGCCGCGCACGTCACGATGCTCCAGCGCTCGCCGACCTACGTGGTCTCCCGACCGGACGAGGACGTGATCGCCAACACGCTGAGCAAGGTGCTCCCCGAGGGCATCGCCTACGACATCACCCGCCTGAAGAACACGACACTCCAGCAGGTGCTCTACAAGCGGATGCGCTCGCAGCCCGAGAAGTCGAAGGCCCAACTCCTCAAGATGGTCCGCAAGGAACTCGGCGACGACTACGACGTCGACACCCATTTCACGCCGCGCTACAACCCGTGGGACCAGCGGATGTGCCTGATTCCCAACAGCGACCTCTTCAACGCGATCTCGTCGGGGCGGGCGTCGGTCGTCACCGATCTCATCGACACGTTCACCCCGACCGGCATCCGCCTGCAGTCCGGCGACGAACTCGACGCCGACATCGTGGTCACCGCCACCGGCCTGCAGCTGGTGACGCTCGGCGAGATGGACTTCGTCGTCGACGGTGAGCCGGTCGACTTCTCGAAGACCTGGACCTACAAGGGGTTCGCCTACAGCGACGTGCCGAACCTCGCGTCGTCGTTCGGGTACATCAACGCGTCGTGGACCCTCCGCGCCGATCTGATCTGCGAGTACGTGTGCCGCCTGCTCAACCACATGGACGAGACCGGCACCGTGCAGTGCACGCCGCGCCTGCGCGCCTCCGATGCCGACATGCCCGAGCGTCCATGGATCGAGAACTTCACGTCGGGCTACATGCAGCGGATGATGCACCGGTTCCCCAAGCAGGGCGACCGCGAGCCGTGGATCAACCCGCAGAACTACCGGCGCGACAAGAAGATGTTCAAGAAGTCACCGGTCGCCGACGGCGTGATGCGATTCGCCCGGGCCCGCGTCGCCGAACGGGCCGAGCCCGTCGCCGCCGGCGCAGGTTGACGATCGGGACGCCGCGGCCGCCTACCGATCGACGTGCTCGGCGGCGCCTCCGGCGGCGGCCTTCTGCCTGGCGAGCCACGTGGTGGCCGCGACGCGTCCGTTCTCGTAGAGCTGGTCCTGCTGGCGCTTCGTGATCCCGAAGTCGGTCGCGCGGACACCGGTGGTGTCGACGAAGATCGTGCGCTTGACCACGTCGGGATCGTTGATGTGCATGCGGTCGTACCAACTCGTCAGGGTGCCGACGAGCGCCTTGCCCAACGAGATCAGGCCGTTGACCTTGCGCCCGCCCGTACCGGGCGACTTCTCCGCGGAGAGCTTGATGCCGATCGTCGGCCAGCGGCTCGGTTCGCCATCGGTGCGATCGAACACGTCGATCGGGAAGTTCGAGAGCATCCCGCCGTCGACCAACCACGACGTCTCACCGCCCGGGCGCTTGAGCTTCGTCGGCCGGAAGAAGAACGGGATGGACGACGAGGCGCGCACGGCGCCGGCGACCGACTCGGTGTCGGGTGCGATCCCGAACCTCGACTCGTACACCCATGGCAATCGCAACAGCGCGCTCTCGCGTCACGTCGGAGACGTGGACGACGAGCTTGTACCGATGGTCGGGTGGGAGGGAGCTGCCCGGGTCGTCCCGACGCAGATCACCCCACGTGGTGACACCCTTCTCCCGCAACCGGTCGGCGACGAACGACTCGACGTACCGGCCCTCGTACACCCCCTCGTGGACGAACAACGACAGCAGCTTGGCCGAGCACCGGGATGCGCGTGAGCAGGGTGGCGTCGCGGAACCGGCGATAGTCGAGCGACGTCATCACGTCGTACATCTCCGCCGAGCGTCATGCCAGCTGCCACGAGCGAGCCGACGATCGATCCTGCCGACGTGCCGGCGACCCGCTCGAACCGGTAGCCCGCCTCCTCCAGCACGCTGAGGGCGCCGACGAGCCCGATCCCCTTCACGCCGCCACCTTCGAGCACGAGGTCGGCCCGGAGCTGCCCGCCCGGCTCGGTCATGAGGCGACCGTACCACCCTCGGTGACGGCGCTCGACAGGACCGTGCCGTCGATCCGGTGGTACTCGTCGAGCAGTTCGCTCTCACGATCGTGCTTCGGATACTTCGTCGCGATCAGGACGACGCGTCGAAGGCGTCGCCGATGTCGGGGAGCGCAACGTTGGTGACCGCGAGGTTGGCGACCGCCGCGACGAGGATCAACGTGCCGAGGATGGAGGTCGCTCGGGCAGGCGAGTCGGAGCCGACGCCGGCGGGCGACTCGTCCCCGATCGTCGACATGGGTCACGACCGTACGCGTGTCGCTGACCTGGGTCATCCGCCACATCGGCCGACGTGCTAGACCGATCTCTCGACCGGGGGTGACACGGAGGAGGACGTGATGGACATCTGGAGCTTGATCTCCGCACTGCTGCTCGGACTCGTCTGCGGGGTCATCGCGCGGACGCTGATGCCGAACGACGCGTTCCGGGCGATGAGCGGCTGGCGCTCGTGGGCGGTGTCGACCGGGTTGGGTCTGCTCGGCGCGCTCGTCGGCTACTGGATCTTCGCCGGCCTGTTCGGATGGGGCGACGAGGACAAGTTCGACTGGGGTGGCATCGTCGGCGCGTTGATCGGGGCGATCATCGTGGTTGCCGTCGGTTCGGCCATCCTCAAACGCCGGGCCTGAGGCGCGCCCGCCGTCGGCCCGGCGCCGTCAGTTCGTCGTGGTGACCGTCCGGGCGAGGATGCCGAGCGTGGCCCGCAACGCGCTCTCGGGGATGACGGGGAAGATGCCGCGCTCGCGCCAGGTGTCGTCGATGGCCGACCAGTCGTAGTACGAGGTGACGACCGTGGTGCCGTCGTCGCCCGGCTCGAGGCGGTAGCCGTAGACGTGGCCGATCTGCGGCTTGATCAGGCCCTCGATCGTCCACGCGATCTCGCGGTCCGGCTCGAACGTCACGAACTTCACCGTGACGTCGTACTCGCCGAGCGGGAAGTCGTTGAGCGCCTCGCGGTCCATGTGGATCACGAACGTGTCGCCCACCGCCGAGGCCGGCTCGCCGGTGGAGCTCATCAGCATCCCCGACGCGTCGATCGACACGTGACCGTCGGGATCGCGCAGGACGGCGAAGATCGCCGACGGGTCCGCTCTGATGGTGCGCTGCACCTCGATGCGTTCGGTCGTCGTAGGTCGTGTCGGTGTCGCTCATCGGCGCAGCTTCGCACAGCTCACCGTGGGGCGATGAGTCGTGAGAAACCCTCGCGGATGAACGCCTCGTACCCGGCGTCGCGACCTGGCGAGGTCGGTGGTGACCTTCAGGTACACCTCGGGACCGAAGATCACCCAGGCCAGATCGACGGTCATCTCGTCGACGTCGACATCGAGGCCGAGCACCGCCCGCAGGGACCGGGCCACCTCGGTGCGCCGCCCGCGTTCGAGCTCTTGGCGCCAGCCGTCGATCTCCGGGTCGGCTGCCGCCGCCTCGATGAGTGCACTCCACACACCCGCCGATCGTTCGTGCACGTCGCCGATGATCTCGATTGCCGCCTCGACCCGTTCGGTCGACGTTCCCTCCGCCATGCGCTGCGCATATGCACGGTCGGCGAACGGAATCGGTTCGGCGTCGCCGACGACCGCGACGTCCATCGCCGCGCGCAGCAGGGCCTTCTTCGAGCCGAAGCCGCTGTAGATCGTCTCGACGGCGACGCCGGCGTCGGACGGCGATCCCGGCGATCGTCGTGCCGGCCCATCCGGCCGTGCTGAACCGGCGGATCGCGGCGGCCAGGACATCGTCGCGGGTCTGGGCGGCCTGGAGCGAACGCCGCGTGGAGTTGTACTTCCGGCGCGGTTTGTCGGCGTGATCGAGGGCGGCGGGCGAATTCATGCTTGCATCATACAGCATGATCTGTTTCAATACAGTTGCACTTCTGATCAATAGAGTCAACGACATATCAAAAGGAAGCACATCATGATCCCGATCACGCTCGACACCGACGCCCACCTCATCGCCGCCGACACCTGGTTGATCCCGACCTTCGCCGCCGAGCCCTCCGGAGCGTTCTTCGCCGCCCACTCCCTCGTCATCCGCGGCGAGCAGCCCGTCATCGTCGACACCGGTTGCTCGCTGGTGCGCGACGAGTGGTTGAACAAGACGTTCTCGATCGTCGATCCGGTCGACGTCCGATGGATCTTCATCTCGCACGACGACCACGACCACATCGGCAACCTCGACGCCGTGCTCGACCTCTGTCCGAACGCGACGCTCGTGGCCAACTTCTCCATCGTGGCCCGCCTGTCGGGCGACGTCGAGCTCCCGCTCGAACGCATGCGTTGGCTCGATCAGGGCGACGTGCTCGACGCCGGCGATCGGCACCTGCGCCTCGTGCGCCCGCCGATGTGGGACTCACCCGCCACCCGCGGCCTGTACGACCCGACGACCGGCATGCTCTGGGCCGTCGACTCGTTCGGGACGCTCCACCAGGGCGAGGTGTACGAGGCGGGCGATGTGCGCGCCGGACCTCTACGACGAGAGCTTCACGATCCTCAACGCGCAGAACACGCCGTGGCTCGAGCTGGTCGACCCCGTCCGCTTCGCGGCACACGTCGCGACCACGTCGACGTTGCCACTCGAACTCGTGGCGTCGGCCCACGGCCCCGTCCATCGCGGGCGCCAGATCACGTCGGCCTTCGAGCGTACGATCGCGCTGGCCAACCAGCCGACACCCCCCAACCCCGGCCAGGACGTGCTCGACTTCCTGGTCTCGATGATGCTCGCCCCGGCGTGAGCACAGGAGAACTGATCATGGGCCGACTGATGCACGAAGGACGGGTGGAGGCGACCAGCCGCGCCACCCCGGAACAGGTCTGGGCGATCATCTCCGATGTCACCCGGATCGGCGACTGGAGCCACGAGTGCCGGACCGCGGAATGGCTCGGCGAGACTCGACGCGCCGCACCCGGTGCCCGATTCCGCGGTGGCAACAGCACGGGCAAGATGAATTGGTCGCGACAGAACGAGATCGTCGTCGCCGACGCTCCACACGTGCTGTCGTGGCGCACCGTGCCGACCCGCCTCTACACCGACCAGACGCAGTGGTGGCATCACGATCGACAGCGACGGTGACGTCACCACGATCGTGCAGACGTTCGAGGTGCTCAAGCTCAACCCGGTCATGGAGCGCTTGTTCCACCTGTTGATCCCTGCGCATCGCGATCGCACCGAAGCCCTGCGCGACGACCTACGTCGGCTCGCGAGCGTGGCCGAGACGGTCGAACTCGAACCGGCACCGTGACTCCGGCGCCGTGATTCGGGCGGACCGCGCCGCGGCTGATCAGTTCCAGTCGCGGCGCGTCCGAGGCATGTGGCTCGTGCCGTCGGCCGCGTTGCGCACCCCGAGCACCTGGTGCAGTTGCAGGCCGGCGTCGTCGAAGCCGTTGATCGACCCGGACATGTAGAGCTGCCACACCCGGGCGCGGTGCTCGCCGACGAGCGCCACCGCGTCGTCCCACCGCGCTTCGAGGTTGGCGACCCAGTGGCGCAGCGTCGGTCGCGTAGTGCTCGCGCAGGTCCTCGACGTCGCGAATCTCGAAGCCGGCGCGCTCCATGGCCAGCAGTGACTCGCCGACGTCGATCAACTCACCGTCGGGGAACACGTAGCGGTACACGAAGCTGCGGCGGCCGCAGTCGAGATCCACCGCGCGACGAGATCGCGTGGTTGAGCAGACGTCCGCCGTCGGCGAGCAACCCGTACAGGTGCTCGTAGTAGATGGAGAGGCGTTCCGACCCGACGTGCTCGGACATCCCGATCGAGCTGATCACGTCGAACGGACCGTCGTCGATCTCGCGGTAGTCCTGGATGCGGATCTCGACGAGATCGTCGAGACCGGCCTCGGTGACACGTCGCCGGGCGTACGTCGCCTGTTCGTCGCTGATCGTCACCCCGACCACGTCGTGCGCCGTAGTGCTGCGCGGCGTGCATCGCCATCGACCCCCACCCACATCCGACGTCGAGCAGCCGTGCCGGGACGCCGTCAGCGTCGCCCCGGAGCGCCGGCTCGTGGAGGCCGAGCTTGCGACAGATCAGGTCGTGCTTCGCGGCCTGCGCGTCGACGAGCGACGTGTCGGACTCGACGAAGCGGGCGCACGAGTACGTCATCGCCGGGCCGAGCACGATCTCGTAGAAGTCGTTGCCGACGTCGTAGTGATGACTGATCACCTGCTTGTCACGCCGGAGCGAGTGCCGACGACCGCGGGGGATCATCTCCTCGGCCGGTGCCGGCGGTGGTGCCGTTCCGATGCCTCCCAGACGGTGCGCCGCGGCGATGAACTTCGGCAGCGCGGCCGCCTGGACCCGTTTCGAGTGCGGATCACCGTTCTGCAATGCCCGCAGGATCTCGGCGACCGGACCGACCACGTCGATGTCACCCATCACGAACGCCCGGGCGAGGCCGAGTTCGTCGGGCGACCAGACGATGCGCCGTATCGCGTCGATCGAATTGACCCGCAGACGTCCGGGCCCGTCGCGACGCCCGATCGTCGATCCGTCCCAGAACTCGATCTCCACGGCTGGCGTGCCGAGCAGACCTTCGAATGCCGGGCCGATGACGTCCGCGACGTCGGACGATCCCTCCCGCACCGTCGTACCAGCTTGCAACGTGCTCACGTGGCCTCCCAGTCCTTCCACGATCGGTCATGTCAGTCACTTCCATGTTGGCGCGCGACGACCGCTGCCGTGCAACGACCGTGGCCTCGGTCGGCGCCGGCGGCTCAGGTACCGGTCGGCGCGAGGAGTTCGATCCCCAGCGGGTCGGTCGTGAGACATTTCTCGAACGCCCGCCGCACGAACGGCTCGGTGTCGCCGAGCAGCCGATCGGCGACACCCTGCACCGGTTCGACGATCGCCTCGTTCCAGTCGTCGCGACCGAGCGCATGCACCGTGCGCGCGAGGGCCGGGCGGTCCGCCGCCCCTCCCGCTCCCACCGGCGCATACGTCTTGGTGACCACGAGACGCGTCAGCCGCCGCTGCCACGGTTGCAGGCGTTGCCAGGTGTCGGCGGCGACCGACCAGTAGAAGCTCTTGTGGGCCGACTCGTCGGCGCGGAGCCGGCGGAACAGCGTGTGATGGAGTGCCATTTCGCCCCGCTGGCGCAACATCGTGTCCATCCGGTTGTACGCGGCCATGGCGAGGTGCTCGTTCATCGCCCCGGCGAGCGACCAGATGGTGGTGACCACATCGTGCATCGAGTCGGACCGTGCGGCGAGGACGCTGATCAGCCGGTTGTGCAGCGGGAGGCCCGGGTCGCCGACCGGGGTGGGCTCCAGGAGTCCGAGCAGCGTCATCAACTCAGCCGAGCGCTCGCGCATGGCCCTGCTCGTCGGTGGTCCACGTGGCGAGGAAGTCGTCGATGCGCCGATCACGCCGCGGCATCAGCGCCTCGATCCCCGAGGCGACGACGACCGCCTCGACACGCTGGGCGTACTCGAGGGGTGCGGCCAGGTCGCGAGCCAGGCCGGTCGGGTCGCGAACGGTGAAGTCGATCTCCTCGAAGACGAGCGCCGGCTTCGTCTCCACGTGGCGGAGGGTGGCGTCGATCGGCGTCACCGATCCATGTTCGCATATTTGCCGAGGCCGGTGCCCCCGGTCGGGGTACGTCGTCGGGCACACATCGTGGAGCAAGATGGTTCGATGAACGATTTCGTCGTCCGTCGCGTCCGTCCGTGGGCACGGCTGCCCGACGCGCCGCACGTCGACGTGGTCGTGCGCTCCGGGCTGATCGCTTCCGCTCGAGCCTGCAGTCGACGGAACGGATCGATTCGGCGACACGCCGACGTTCGACGGCGACGGCGGACTGCTCCTCCCGGCGTTCGCCGACGTGCACGCCCACCTCGATTCGACCCGGCTCGGACTGCCCGTTCCGGCCCCACACCGCCGAGCCGGGGCTGCTCGGACTGGTGGAGAACGACCGTCGGAACTGGCGGGGCGACGGATCGGTGGCCGAGCGGGCGATCCGTACGTTGGGGGCGACCGTCGCCGCGGGAACGGTCCGGGTCCGCTCCCACGCCCAGGTCGATGCCGACGCCGGACTGGAGCGCGTCGAGGGCGTGCTCGCCGCCCGCGCCGCGTTCGAGGGTCGGTGCGATGTGCAGGTGGTGGCCTTTCCCCAGTCGGGCATCATCCGCGATCCACCGACCGCCGATCTGCTCGGCGCGGCCGTCGACGCCGGAGTCGACCTCGTCGGCGGCATCGACCCGTGTGCCTTCGACCGCGATCCGGTGGCGCACCTCGACGTCGTGTTCGGCCTCGCGGAACGCAAGCAGGTCGGCGTCGACCTGCACCTCCACGAGGTCGGCGAACTGGGCGCATTCACGATCGAGTTGATCGCGGAACGCACGCGAGCGTTGGGGATGGAGGGCAACGTGACGATCAGTCACGTCTTCGCACTGTCGTCGGTCGATCCTGCCCGGCAGGCCGCGCTGATCGAGCTGCTCGCCGCCTGCGACATCGGCATCACCACCGTGGCGCCCGGGAATCGCGAACCGCTTCCGCTCGACGCCCTGCGGGCGGCCGGCGTCCGAGTCGGTCTCGGGCAGGACGGCATCCGCGACTACTGGTCGCCGTACGGGAACGGCGACATGCTCGAGCGGGCGTGGCAACTGGCGTTCCGCGCCGGCGTACGCCGCGACGACGCGATCGAGGCCTGCGTCGACGTCGCCAGCCGCGGTGGGCGCGCCGTCTTCGATCGGCGTCCGTGGTCGAACGACCCGATGGTGGACGACACCTCGACCGGGCTCGGCGTCGGCGCCCCGGCCGACCTCGTCGTCGTCCCGGCCGACACGGTCGCCGCGGCGGTCATGGATCATCCACCCCGATCGGCCGTCTTCTTCGGCGGCCGCCTCGTCGCCCGCGACGGCATGCTGGTCTGATCCGCGCCGCGGAAGACGGGATCGTGCCCGCGCGGCTGATGGTAGGTTCGCTCGTCCAGTGCGTCCGCGAATGTGGACCACCACACAGCCAGTACCGAGGAGGAATCCGATGGCCATTGACACCTTCGTGGTCATCGTCGGCGTGTACGCCGACGATGACGCTGCCGAGGCCGACTATCAACTCGTGAAGGACCTTCACGTCGAGGCCGGGTTGATGGACGCGTACGACGCCGCCGTCATCAGCCGCCGCGACAACGGCAAGGTCAAGATCACCAAGAAGCACGAGACGCCCACACGGGTCGGCGGTGTGCTCGGCGGCGGAGTCGGTCTCGCCACCGGTCTCGTCGTCGCGTTGTTCCCGTTCGCCGCGATCGGCGGCGGGCTCCTCGTCGGCACCGCTGCCGGCGGGGCCGTACTGGGCGCGGTCGCCGGGCATGCGGCGATGGGGATGAGCCGCCACGACCTGAAGGAACTCGGCGAATCGCTCGACAAGGGTCAGGCCGGCCTCATCGTCGTCGGCATCGCCGATCAGGGCGCCCACATCGAAGCCGCGATGAAGAACGCCGAGAAGGTCGATCTGAAAGAGCTGCAGGCCGACAACGACGCGATCGAAGCCGACGCGACCACGGCCGACTGATCCCGCCACCACCACCACAACTCACCGAAAAATGCACGGAAACGTGCGCTGAGCGAGCGAATTCCGGCATCTTTCGGGTGATTGGACCCGACGTGGACCGGAGTGCGGGCGGACGGTTGGTCGGCGAAGACGGTGCTCTGGCACACTGAGCCCCTCGACCGACGCCACTCGACCGAACGAGGACGCCCGCCATGCCTGACGCACTGATCATCGACGCCTGCCGCACCCCGCGGGGCATCGGCAAGCAGGGCAAGGGCGCGCTCGCCCACCTGCACCCGCAGCACCTCGGCGTCGACGGTGCTCGCGGCGCTCGTCGAGCGCAACGGGTTCGACACCGCCGACGTCGACGACATCGTCTGGGGCACCAGCTCGCAGGTGTGCGAGCAGAGCGGCGACCTCGGCCGCATGGCCGCGCTCGACGCCGGCTACGACGTGCGGGCGAGCGGCGTCACCCTCGACCGGTTCTGCGGCTCGGGCATCACGGCCAACAACATCGCGGCCACGGCGATCATGGCCGGCATGGAGGACCTCGTCATCGGCGGCGGCACCGAGATGATGTCGCTGCCGAAGAAGGGCCTGCTGCCGATGGGCGCGAACAACGCGCACCTCCAGGAGATCCACCCGCAGTCGCACCAGGGCGTGTGCGCCGACGCCATCGCCTCGCTCGAGGGCATCGCCCGCGCGGCGCTCGACGCGCACGCGGCCGAGTCGCAGGCGCCGCGCCGCCAGCGCGATCAAGGAAGGTCGCTTCGACCGCAGCCTGATCCCGGTGCTCAACCTCGACGGCACGGTCGCCCTCGACCACGAGGAGTTCCCGCGGCCGCGGCACGACCGCCGAGTCGCTCGCCGCGCTGGCGCCGAGCTTCCCCGGCATGGCCGACTACCGCCACGAGGACGAGCCCACGTTCCGCGAGCTCGATCAACCAGAAGTACCCCGACCTCGAGATCGAGCACGTCCACCACGCCGGCAACTCCTCCGGTGTCGTCGACGGCGCGGCGGCCGTGCTCTGATGGCGAGCGCCGACTACGCCAAGGCGCACGGCCTCAAGGCCCGGGCCCGGATCGTCGCCACGGCCAACATGGGCGACGACCCGACGCTGATGCTCAACGCGCCGGTGCCGGCGGCGCGCAAGGTGCTGGCCCGGGCCGGCCTGACGCTCGACGACATCGACCTGTTCGAGATCAACGAGGCGTTCGCCGTCGTCGTCGGAGAAGTTCATGCGCGACCTCGACCTCGACCGCGACAAGGTCAACGTCAACGGCGGCGCGATGGCGCTCGGCCACCCGATCGGTGCCACCGGCGCGATCCTCATCGGCACCGTGCTCGACGAGCTCGAGCGCACGCGACGGCCAGTTCGGGCTCGTCACGATGTGCGCCGGCGGCGGCATGGCGCCCGCCATCATCATCGAACGAGTCTGACGCTGAGACCCTCGGCGGTCGGACAGCCGCCTCGGCCGGCGGCTCACGCCAATTCGAGCGCATCCCGTTCGTCGGCGAGCGCCATCTCGACTGCCCGTTCGAGCCCCGGCAGGACGGCGTCCGCCCAGAGTGCGTGACCGGCCGCTGCGGGATGGAACAGGTCGGCGGCGAACACGCTGCGATCGCGGAAGCCCACGTTCGATGCCGTCACGTCGAGCAGCACCACGCGATCATGACGGGCAGCGACCGCCTCGATGGCGCGGCGGATCGATGACGACCGCACGCTGACGAGATTCGACAGCGGCCGGACGAGCCGGGCGATGCTGCCGAGGTCACCGATGTTGGCGACAGCGACGACGGCGCCGGCACGCATCCAGGCGTGCGAGCACCGCGTCGAGCGTGGCGCTGAAGCGCCGGGTCGGCGTGCTGTGGATCACGTCGTTGCAGCCGACGGCGACCACGACGAGATCGGGGTCGAGTGCGATCGCCTCGTCGACACGGGCGAGCACATCGACCGCACAGGATCCGCCCGACCGCGAGCGAGATCAGCTCCACCCCTCCCGGCGGATCGAGATGGGCGAGCGCCCGCGGCAGCCAGATGTCGCGCGGATCGTCGATCCCCGGACCGGTGAGCGTGCTGTCGCCGAGGGCGACGACGCGCAACGGGGCCTGGCTCGACGTCCGGCCGATCAGGCCCGACGCGTCGATGCCGGTCAACGACGGCAAGGGACGGCGAGTCGTCCAGTAGTACTCGGCGATCAGTCCTGCGAGCGCGCCACTCGTGAGTGCCGCCACTGACGCTGCCGTTCGTACCGCTGATCTGCCAGGCATGGTTCGACCTCGCCGGCGGAGATTAGTTCAGCACCTCTCGCTCGTGCTGGCGACACCGGTCACATCGCCCGGCCCGATCAACCGGCACTGCCGTCCGTGGCGGCGACCTGTGGGCCGAGGACGACACCCGTGGTCAGGCCCTCGATGATCCTCGTCGGGGCCTCGCGCAGGAGGTGGTTGACGAGCAATCGATGAGGCATACGCACGTGACGCGAGCCGGTGATCGTCGCGTCGACGGTCTTGCGGGCGACCGTTTCCGGCGAGGCCTTCGGGATCAGACGGAACAGCCGCAGTCGCCGGAGCAGTGCGGCGACCTCGGTCGTCGCTTCGACCCGGTCCCACATCTCGGTGTCGACGGGTCCGGGCGCCACGACCGTGGTGGTGAGCGGAGTGTCCTTCAGTTCCATCCGGATCGACGCGACGAAATTGTTCAGGCCGGCCTTTGTTCCCGAGTACACCGCCATGCCGGCGAAGCCACTGGTCCCGGCGAGCGACGACACGAACACCACATGACCTCGACGGCGTTCCAGCATGCCCGGCAGCACCTGACGGGTCAGCACCATCGGAACCTCGAAGTTGAGCCGAGCGACGTTGCGGATCAGCGACGGGTCGGTCGCGTGGAACGCGCCGATGGCATCCAGGCCGGCGTTGTTCACCAGCACATCGACCGGACCGGCTGCTGCCTCGACACGGTCGATCAGCCCGTCGACCTGAACGGGGTCGAGCAGATCGGCGACGAAGGCGTGGCCGCGCAGCTCGGTCGCCAACCGATCGAGTGCCGCACCGTCGCGCGCCGCGACCGACACGACGGCATCGCGCCGCGCATACTCGCGCGCCAAGGCGGCTCCGATCCCCCGAGACCCTCCGGTGACCAGCACGTGCGCGCCCGCGAGTTGCATCGGCAGACAGTACGCCGGTTCCACGACGGCCGAGACCGGTCGACCGACCGCGGACTACTTCGCGAAGTAGACGCCCGCGACCACGATGCCGAACACGACGACGAACGCGCGCAGCCGCTCCGGAGGCAGCCACGACGCCAACCGGCCGCCGACGTTCCCACCGATCAGAGCGGCCGGTGCCATGACGAGCACGAGCGACCACACGACCTTGCCGGAGAACGCCAGGAACACCGCGGCGAACAGGTTGATCACGAACGCGAGCAGCAGCTTGACGCTGTTGAGCCGATTGAGCGGGAGGTCCGAGAACATCCCGAGCACGGCGATCAGCATGATGCCGAGGCCGGCGCCGAAGTAGCCGCCGTAGACGGCGGCGAGACCGACGCTGATCGTCTGCAGCACGACATGGCTGCCGTGCGTACTGCCGGGCCTGAAGATCCAACCACGGAGCCTGTTCTGCACGGCGAGCAGCACCGACGCCAGCAGGATCAGGTACGGAACGATCGCCCGGAACACCGACTCGCTCGTCACGACCAGCAGGATCGAACCGGCCAGACCGCCGATCGCCGAGGCGACCAACTGCGGCTTGACGGTCGAGCTCAGCCCCTCGAGGTCCTTGCGTTGTGCCGCGATGCCGCCGAAGTAGCCGGGCAGCAACGAGACGGTGTTCGTCGCGTTCGCCTGCACCGCGGGAACACCCAGCGCCGTGAGGACCGGGAACGAGATCAGCGTGCCGCCGCCGGCGAGCGAGTTGACGGCGCCTGCGGCGCACGCCGCGGCGGCCGCGCCGACGTGTGCGAGTACGGAGAGGTCGGTCATCGATGACCGCGCATGGCATGCGCAGGCTCGATCGACACGCCTCGAAGCTACCGGGGACGGAGCGCGCCGACGGGCGGGCGTGATCAGCTCCCGAGCGTCGTCTCGATCTGGGGCACCAGTCCGTCGATCGCGTACGGCAGGCTCAACGTGGTCGAGAACGACATGGCCCCGGCGAGACCCTGATCGACGAACAGGCTGCGACCGTCCGCGACGGCCGGGATGGTCTGCCAGAGAGGCAGCGCTTCGACCTCGTCGCGTTCCTCGGTCACGTAGGTGACCAGGTCGGCGTCGACCAACGCCAGGTTCTCGCCGCTGCCCTGGGCGTAGAACAGGTCGCCGGCGAGATCGAGGATCGGCTGGGGGATGATGAATCCGAGCTCGGTGAGCAGACGTCCCCGGCTGTCCTGGTCGGTGTACGCGTACCAGGTGCCGTCGGCGGCCGGCACCACGAAGTTGGCCGTCTGCCCGGCCCAGTCCGGGTGGGCGGCCGCCGCGTCGGCGATCTGCGCACTGACGTCGTCGACGATCGCCTGCGCCTCGGCCTCCAGGCCGAGCGCCTTGCCGATCGTCAGCTGCACCTCGTCCCACGGCGTCCCGTACCGCACGTACTCGTCGGTCTGGGCGAGCACGGGAGCGATCTCGGTGAGCCGGTCGTAGTCGGCCTGCTCGATCTCGGAGACCATCGCCACGATGACGTCCGGATCGAGTTCGGCGATCTTCTCGAAGTTCAACGAATCGGGCTGGAGCACGACGATCGAATCGTCGGCGGCCGGCGACTCCGCGGCCCACGGCCACAGGCCCCCGGGCTGTTCGCCGTACCAGTCGCGGATCGCGACCGGGGTGACCCCGAGGGCGAGCACGTAGTCACCCTCCGTGTATCCGATCGACACGACGCGCTCCGGCTTCGACTCGATCACCGTCGTGCCGAACATGTTGTCGATGCTCACCGGGAACGCCCCATCGACGGCGTCCGTGCCGCCCGTCGTGTCGGCGACCGTGTCCGTGCTCCCGGTCGTGTCGCCGACCGCCTCCGTCGTCAGCGTGTCCGCGCTGGTGCCTTCCACCGCCGGGTCGTCATCGCTGCCGCACGAGGCCACGGCGAGCATGGTGCAGACAACGACGAGAACGGAGCCGGCTCGTCTCGAGCGGCGACGGGAGGGGTTCGACATCGGGGTTCCCTTTCGGTGATCAGCAGCGCTGAACGTCAGTTGAAAGGTAAACCTAACAGCAGTTGTCAAACAGGCCCAAATCGGCGTCACCCGCGATCGAGCAGGCGCGACAGCGATGGAATCACGTGGGCCTCGATGCTGAAGTGACCGTGGCCGTCGTGCACGACGAGTTCCGCGTCCGGCACGATGGCCGCGGTGTGTCGGGGGTGGATCACGTCGACCATCCGGTCCTCGGTGCCGTGGAGCACGATGACAGGGCACCGGACCCGCGAGACATCGAAATCGATCCAGCCGGGCCCGTCGGCAATCCGGTCGTCGGCGTACCCCTCGAGGCCGAACGTGAACATCTGCGGGAAGCCCTCCATCGCCGGGCCCATCCAAGCGGGGTTCGCGAACAGCTCACGGTCGAGGTCGGCCAACGCCGGCGCGATGCCAGCGCCGATCATCTTCGACCCGTTCTCACCGTGGGCGGCGGTCGCTGCCGCGATCGCCGCGTCGCGGTCGGGGGCATCCCACACCGCATGCGCGTGCGGTGGACTCATCGTGGCCCGTCCGGGCGACCATGACATGTCGGTCATCGAGCAGCACGCCACGACGCCGAGCACGCGCTCGGGGGCGAGCGCGGCGAGCGCGAGGGCATACGCACCACCGGTCGAGACCCCGACGGCCGCGAAACGGTCGATCGACAGCTGATCGGCGACGTCGAGCATGTCGGCGACGACGGAGGCGATCGTTCGGCCAGGTCGGGGCGTCGAGAGCCCGTACCCCGGCCGGTCGACACCGACGATCCGCAGCCTGGCTTCGGAGGCGGCGGCATCCAGCCACGCCGGTTCCAGCCGGCTCCCCGGACCGCCGTGACACCACAGGACCGCTGTGCCGTCGGGGTCACCGAACTCGGCAACGCCGAGGCTGCGACCATCAACGGTGCGAAGCACAGTTTCCATGGGTCGCACCGTAGGTTCGAACGCAGCTGCCGTCCGACGGATTGGCGTTCTCGGCAATCCACGGGCGCTACCGGTGCGGGGCGCGCGATGATGTGCGGCGGGCGAAGCACGGGGGTGGAGGTGATGGCAACGGGTGGCCCGGCTCCGGAGTCGGGCGACAGCGTCGTTCGGTTCGGCGAGTACGTGCTCGACCCGATGCGCTTCGAGCTGCGGCGCGGTGACGATCCGATCCACGTCGAGCCCCGGGTGTTCGATGTCCTCGTCCACCTGGTCGCCCATCGCGATCGAGTGGTGTCGAAGCATGAACTGCTCGACGACGTCTGGGGCGATCGGTTCGTCGGCGAGTCCGCTCTCACGAGCCGGATCAAAGCGGCACGCCGCGCGGTGGGCGACGACGGGCATCGCCAAGCCGTGATCCGCACGATCCACGGGCGGGGGTACCAGTTCGTGGCGACCATCGAACCGGCTGGCCTTCCTCTCCCGCGGCCGTCCGTCGAGGACGGGCAGCGGATCAGGTTCTGCGCAGCCGCCGACGGCACCCGGATCGCGTTCGCCGAATCGGGAAGCGGACCGCCGCTCGTGAAGGCCGCGAACTGGTTGACCCATCTGGATCTGGAGTGGGACAGCCCAGTATGGGGACACTGGTTGGCGGCGCTGTCGGACGGGCATCGGCTGATCCGCTACGACGAGCGGGGTTGCGGCTTGTCCGACCGGGACGAGGTGCGAATCACGTTCGACGCCTGGGTGGCCGATCTCGCCGACGTCGTCGATGCCGCCGTGGTCGACGGACCGTTCACTCTCCTCGGAATCTCCCAGGGTGGTGCCGTGGCGGTGGCCTACGCCGCGCAACATCCCGAACGCGTCGACTGCGCTCGTCCTGGTCGGCGCCTACGCGCGAGGCCGGATGGTCCGGGCGGCGACGGCCGACGAACGGGAGGACGCGGCGCTCGACATCAACCTCGCCAAGGTGGCGTGGCGCCGGGGCGAGGACGCGTTCTTCGACGTGTTCGCCTCGCAGTTCCTGCCTGACGCGACCGCGACGCAGCGGGCCGCGTTCAACGACCTCCAGCGCGAGACGACATCGGCCGCCAACGCGGGCCGCTTCCTCGAGGAATTCGCGGCGATCGACATCGCCCATGTACTCCCGCTGGTGCGGTGCCCCACGATCGTGTTCCACGCCCGCGACGACCATCGGGTTCCGGTCGATCAAGGCATCGAGCTGGCGGCAGCCATACCGAACAGCCGTCTGGTGCTCCTCGACAGCCGCAACCACCTGCTCACGGTCGACGAACCCGCGTGGCCCGTCTTCGTCGCCGAGCTCCGGCGGTTCCTCGCCGAGACTCCTGCGCGCTGACCCGTCGAACCACAATTCGCCACGTTTCCGCCACGTCGTCGCCAAGACAACAACGGTCGGACCTGCGCACCCTGGGCGAGATGCCGTCGATCTCGACGGACGAGAGGGCGAGGAGACATCAGTGGCGAGGATCGTGATCATCGGAGCAGGCACCATCGGGCTGACGGCGGCGATGCTGCTGCATCACGAAGGCCACGACGTGACGGTCATCGAACGCGACACCGCCCCGGCGCCTGATCCGCAGCGGGCCTGGGACGACTGGCCGAGGCGCGGCGTCGCGCAGTTCCGGCTGCCGCATCACTACTCGGCCCGGTTCGCTCGAACCGTGTCGAGCGAACTTCCGGCGTTGGCGGCTCGATTCGTCGACGCCGGCGCGCTCGCGTGGAATCCGATCGACGCGCTTCCGGCGGCGATCACCGGCGGGCGACGTGCCGGCGACGAGCGCTTCGACGTGATCACGGGGCGTCGCCCGTTCATGGAAGCGGTCGCCGCGACCCACGCGGCCGACCTCGGGATCGAGATCCGGCGCGGTGTCGCCGTGTCCGGGCTCGAGCACCGCATCCTCGGCGACGGCACCGTCGACGTGACCGGCGTGATCGTGATGGACGGCACGATCCACGCCGATCTCGTCGTCGATGCCGGCGGGCGCCGATCCTCGATGGCGACGATGCTGCGTTCGATCAGCGGTTGCGGGCCGATCGAGATCCGTCGCGATTCCGGCTACGTCTACTTCGCACGCCACTACCGGGACGAGCAGGTCATGCCGCCGCTGCGTGGTCCGCTGCTCCAGCCCTACGGATCGATCTCGATCGCCACACTGCCCGCCGAACGCGGCAGCTGGTCGGTGGTCGTCTTCGCCAGCAGCGGGGACCGGGCTGTGGCCGGGCTTCGTCGGGTCGACGCCTGGGAGCGGGTCGTCCGACGCCTGTCCGCTGGCGGCCCACTGGATCGACGCCGAACCGATCACCGGCATCGACGTGATGGCGAGCATCGAGGATCGTCGCTGTGACTACCTCGTCGACGGACGCCTGGCCGCAATCGGCGTCGTGCCCATCGGCGATGCGTCGGCCTCCACGAGCCCATCGCTCGGCCGTGGCAGCTCGTTCGGTGCGATGCACGCGGTGGTGCTCCGCGACGTGCTGCGCGAGGTTCCGGTCACCGATCGCCTCGGCGTGGCCGAGGCGTTCCACGCCGAGACCCGACAACGGATCGCCCCGTGGATCGATGACACGACCAGGTGGGACCAGCACCGCCTGGGCGAGATGCGGGCCGCAGCACGGGGCGAGCCCTACCGCACGACCGACGTCGACTGGTACTCGTCCCAGCGGCTCGCACGATCGGCCGGCACCGACCCGGACCTGTTCCGCCACCAACTCGCCGTGACGCAGGCGCTGAGCCGGATCGGTGACGTCCTCGCCGAGCCCGGCGTCGCCGAACGACTGTCCACCTCCGGTGGCGGTACTGCACTCCCGGGGCCCGATCGAGAAGCACTCATCGACCTCATCGGCGGCGCGGCGCCCGCACTGGCCGACCGGCCAACCGAACTGGTCGCACGATGACGTCGACGACATCGCCCTATCTGCTCGCGGATACCTGATCGCGGCACGGCCGACCCGAGCGAACACGAACAGACCGTGCACGCGTGACCCGGACGCCGGGGGTGGTGCCCGCCTTGCTGGATCCAGTACGGTTTTCCGGACGCGGCGAGTGGGGGTACTCGATGACGGATCGATATCACGACGGGCAACGGGAGTTTCAGGACCGTTTCGACACGCGTCGACTCGCGGACCGGCTGGCGGAGGCGGCAAGCGAGACGTTCAACGAGGACCTGGCCAACTTCGTCGAGGCGCGCGACATGTTCTTCATCGCGTCGACCGACGACAATGGGGCGCCCGACTGCTCCTACAAGGGCGGGGACCCGGGCTTCGTGCGGGTGATCGACGACGCCACGCTGGCGTTCCCCGTCTTCGACGGCAACGGCATGTTCCGTACCATTGGCAACCTGCGGGTGAATCCGCAGGTCGGGCTCCTGTTCATCGACTTCGAGACCGGGACCCGGCTCCGCGTCAACGGCGAGGCGAGCATCGATCTCGATGATCCCCTCACCGCCTCGTTTCAGGGAGCGTTGTGCGTCGTGCGGGTCCGGGCCCGATCGATCTTCGCCAACTGTCGCCGGTACGTCCACGAGTACCGCAAGGTGTCGCCGTCACCGTTCGTGCCGCGCGGCGAAGTCGATCCGCCCGTCCCGGATTGGAAGCTCGACCCGTGGTTCGACGGCACGCTCCCGACCGACGACCCCGCGCTCGATCCGAACCGGCCGAACGCGCCCGCCATCCCCCGATTCTGAGCGGTTTGACGTCTCGGAGCCGCGGGAACCCTCTCCCCCAGCGGGCCAGGTGAAATCCGGTTCGATGAAATGAGGTGTGCGATGTCGACGCTGTCGGAGAAGGAACGGGCGAAGATTCCAACCAAGGAGTTCGGTCTGCCCGAGAAGGCACGCTCCGCGGAGGCCAAGAAGGAGACCGGCAACTATCCGATGCCCGACAAGGGGCACGCGGTGAGCGCCAAGTCACGGGCCAAGCAGCAGCGCAAGAAGGGCAACCTGACGAAGGACGAGCTCGACCGGATCAATCGCAAGGCGGACAAGATCATCGACGACGACGACTGACGGCACCCGACCGTGATCACAGGCAGCGTCGGGCGACCTCGAGGAACTCGAGGCCGTCGTCGTTGTCGAAGTCGCGCATGCTGGCGAGGCCGGTGGACACGCGCTCGATGAAGCCCCATTCCCACACGATCTGCGCGTCGACGGCGCACCGATCGGCAAGGAACGCGGCTCGATCTCGCACCAGCCGCGGGGTGTCGCCGTCCAGCAGCGGATCGTTGTACTCGCGCATCGCGACACCGAGGTCGTGTTCGGGTTCCGAGCACAGGCCTTCGGCGTCGACGAACTTGTAGGTGCCGGGGTCGGCCGCGAGCGTGTTCCATCCGTGCGCGTCTCCGTGCACGAGCACGGACCGTCTCGGATCGAAGGCCGCCGCGCGCCGATCGCACAAGATCAGCGCCTGATCGATCACCGGCCGTTCGCACGGCTGGCCGAGTTCGTCCCACGTCTCGGCGATGTAGCGAGCGAGCCACCGCGCCTGCTCATCGCCGGCACGCAGACCGTCGTTCGCGGTGATCGGCCGCCAGAACGACCGCAGCGTCGTCGTGACGGCTTCGAGGATCTCCACGACGTTCAGTCCCAAGTCGGCGAGGTTGGGGCCCAGACGCTCGAGCAGCATCGCCGGCGCTCCCGCATCGTGCGCGAGCAGTTCGGCGCAGCCTCGTCCGGCGGCGAGCCGATGGGCGCGCACGCTGCGAGCGAAGACGTCGCGGTCGCTCATGTCCAGTGGCATCGCCACCTTCAGCACGCACGCCCGGCCCGATGAGTCCGTCGCGGCGACTACGTAGCTCGCCGTGCCCCCAGCGAACGGTGCCGTCAGAACGAGTCCCCAACGATCCGCGAGTTCGGCGACCAACGCCGGAAGGCGGTCGAGCCATCGCTGTCCGGCCGCGCCGTTTCTCGATGCACGCTGCACCACGAGTTCGGGAACGTCCAGTTCGCCCACCTCGACGTTGTAGCCGAGCCGGGACATCCGGACCGCAGGCGATTACCGAACGGCAGTCGGCGCTAGCCGAGCACTGATCGGAGTGCGTCGAGGCGGGACGGCACCAGGCGGTACCAGACCCACAAGCCGCGCTTCTCGCGGGTGACGAGTCCGGCGTCGACGAGGATCTTCATGTGATGGCTGACGGTCGGCTGCGAGCGACCGGAGGGTTCGATCAGATCGCACGCGCACACCTCGTCGCCGTCGGCTGACGCGATGCAGCTCAACAGCGTGAGCCGGATCGGATCGGACAAGGCAGCGAACGACCGCGCCAGCGTTTCGGCGGTGTCCGCGTCGAGCGTTTCGGCGCGAACCGGCGTGCAACACGCGATCGGATCGAGCACGGGAGCGACCTTCGGCATGAGGCATACTGTATCGAAGGTTGTCGAAGAAGTCCATTGACAATCTTCGATTTACTCGGTACGGTAACTGCATCGACATTCGTCAATGTAGGTCAGGAGGCCAACCATGTCCCGTGTTCAACTCGCCCTCAACGTCGAAGACCTCGACGCCTCGATCGCGTTCTACACCAAGCTGTTCCAAACCCCGCCGGCCAAGGTGCGCGAGGACTACGCCAACTTCGCCATCACCGACCCGCCCATGAAGCTGGTGCTCTTCGCCAACGCTGGAGCGCCGGGCACGCTCAACCACATCGGCGTCGAGGTCGGTTCGACCGACGAGGTCGCCGCGGCGATCGCCCGCACGACGGAACTCGGGTTCGATCAGGACGTTCAGGAGAACGTCACCTGCTGTTTCGCGGTGCAGGACAAGACCTGGGTCAAGGGACCCGAGAACGACTGGGAGTTCTACACCGTGCTCGCCGATGCGCCCTCGCTGTCGTGCGGCCCCGACGATCCGTGCTGCCCTGCCTGATTGGATGCCAATCACGCTCGGGCGCCGAGCGCTCGCCGAAGCGCTCGGCACCGGTCTGCTGATCGTCGCCATCATCGGTTCGGGGATCATGGCCGAACGCCTCTCCCCGAACGATGTCGGTTTACAGCTGCTCGAGAACGCCGCGGCCACCGGCGCGGCGCTCGTCGGTCTGATCCTGATCTTCGGCACGGTGTCAGGCGCGCACTTCAATCCGGCGGTCACCATCACCGCCCGCGTCCACGGCACGATCGACACGCCGGAAGCGATCGTCCACGTCGCGGCCCAGGTCGTCGGTGGATGCGCAGGCGCGATCCTGGCAAACGTCATGTTCGAACTCCCCGCGTTCGAGCTCTCCACCCAGGCACGTTCGTCCGGTGCGCTGTGGCTGTCGGAGGTCGTCGCCACGATCGGCCTCCTCCTGATCATCCACGGCTGCATCCGCACCGGCCGATCGGAAGCGGTGCCCTACGCCGTCGGGTTCTGGATCGCCGGGGCCTACTGGTTCACGTCCTCGACCAGCTTCGCCAATCCCGCCGTCACCATCGCTCGCACCCTCTCGGACAGCTTCGCCGGGATCGAGCCATCCTCGGTACCGATGTTCATCGTCATGCAACTCGTCGGCACGGCGATCGCCCTCGGTCTCATCGCCATCCTCTACCCGATACCGCGCCGTGAGGTCCGCAATGTCTGACATCCCCGAGGTCCTCTTCGTCTGCGTGCACAACGCCGGACGCTCACAGATGGCCGCCGCCCTCGTCACCCACTACGCCGGAGATCGAATCACCGTTCGCTCGGCCGGGACTGCGCCGGCCGATTCGATCAACCCCACCGTCGTCGAGGTGATGAACGAGATCGGCATCGATCTCACCGCAACGCAAGCAGCACCGAAGCACCTCACCGATGCCACGGTCGCCGGCTCCGACGTCGTCATCACGATGGGCTGCGGTGATGCCTGCCCGTACTACCCCGGCAAGCGATACGAGGACTGGCAGCTCGACGATCCCGCCGGACAACCGCCCGAGGTCGTGCGAGCCATCCGCGACCAGATCGACCAACGGGTGCAGACACTCCTCGCCGAACTGCTGACATAGCCGCGGCTAGCCTCCACCAGTCGGGGACGTTCCAGGGAGGGCGGGATCGCGGGGTGACCAGGAACACTGGCGACACGGCGCACCGCGATGTCGTGCAGCTCGCCGACGACTATTGGGACTTCCACCGAAGCACCGCCCAGCTGTGGAACGTCGATCGCGGCGACGTCGACCAGGTCGAGCACTGGGAGGACCTCAGCAGCGAAGGCACGCGATCGCGCATCGGAGTGCTCGACGAGTTCGCGCGACGGGCCGGCCTCTTGGTCGACTCCGCCGCTGATGACGATCAGGCGTTGGTCGCTGCGGTCGAGTTCAACGCGACGTCGATCGCGGCGACGCTTCCGTACGCACGGGACTCGTCCCTCGTCGCCGGTCCGATGGATGCGCTGTCGACGATGAGTGTGCTGGCCACGTCGTACGGCTTGACCACCGCGGAGCATGGCCGTGGCTATGTGACCAAGCTGCGGTCGATACCCGCCTTCGTCGACGGCTGGATCGACGGATTGCGGAGCGGTGCCGCGGTCGGACGAACCGCACCCGCTCGCGGCGTCATGCGGGCGATCGGTGACATCGATCACTGGCTGACGCTCCCGCTCGATGCCGATCCGATGACGGCGCAGACCCCACCGGTCGAGATGTCCCGACGGGAGGTCGCGGCTTGGCGCGACGAGGTACTGGCCGCCGTCGATCGCGATGTTCGTCCTGCGTTGGCCCGGCTGCGCACGGCGCTCGACGAGGAGATCGCGCCGATCGCGCGCGGTGACGACCGCCCCGGGATCGGCCACCAGCAGGGAGGCCTCGCCGACTACGACGCGTTGCTGCACGCCTCGACCTCGACGCAGTTGACCGCAGACGCGATCCACGAACTGGGTCGACGGCAGCTGGCTCGGCTCGACGACGAGTACGCGACGTTGGGTGGTGAACACTTCGGTGAGGCCGATCCGGCAGCGGTGCGGGCACGCCTTCGAGACGACCCGGCATTGCGCTACGGGTCGGCTGGGCAGATCGTGGCCGACGCGGCCGCGGCCATCGACCGGGCGACCGAGGCAGCACCACACTGGTTCACGACCATGCCGGCAGCACCATGCCGGGTCGCCCGGGCGCACGGGGGCGGGATGGCCTACTACACCGCGCCCTCACCAGACGGCGGTCGCCCCGGCACCTGTTACGTCAACGTGGCTGACCCGCCGATGTGGACTCGTTTCAGTCTCGAACCGACGACGTTTCACGAGTCGGTCCCCGGACACCACCTCCAGCTCGCGACGGCACAGGAGCGCGACCTCCACCCCGTGTTGGGCGAGTTGGAGGTCGACAGCTTCGGCGAGGGCTGGGGACTCTATGCCGAGCGACTCGCTGACGAGATGGGGCTGTACTCGGGACCGCTGCAACGCCTGGGCATGCTCACCCTGGATTCGCTGCGCGCAGCACGACTGGTGGTCGACACCGGGCTGCATGCGATGGGATGGACCCGTGATCAGGCGATCGAGTTCCTCGTCGACTCGACCGCACTCGTACGACGCAACGCCGAAGGGGAGATCGATCGCTACATCGCCAACCCCGGCCAGGCCACCAGCTACATGGTCGGTCGTCTCGAACTCGAACGGATCCGCCGGACGGCCGAGTCTCGCCTCGGTGACACCTTCGACCTCCGAGATTTCCACGACATCGTCCTCGGCAGCGGCATGTGCCCGCTGCCCGCGCTCGCCCGGATCGTGACGGATTGGACCGCCACCGTCACCGTCGATCGCCGGAGCTGATCACGCGGATCGCGTTGAGTGCCCGTGGGAACCCGATGTACGGAAGACAGTGGATCATCGCGGCGATCTGCACCTCCGCGCCGTTCCCCGCTCGCAGGTTCCCCGCGGCGTGCGACTCGAGTTGCGCGTCAGCGCCACCCAGGGCGGCCAGCAGGCACAACACCAACAGTTCGCGGCGGGCGAGGTCGAGTCCGGTGCGCGTGTAGAAGTCGCCGAAGCAGAACTCGCTGAGCAGCCGCGGCACGACTCCGCGGAGGTCGTCCGGTAGACCGGCCAGGCTGTCGCGGATCGCGTCGCCGTACAGCGGCTGTTGGATCGCTCGACCTCGCTCGAACCGCTCGTCCTCGGCGACGGTGCCCTGACTCGGCAACGGAAGTTCGATTCCGCGTTCGGTGAAGACTTCGTTGATGACGGCGACGCCGTTCAGCGTCTTGGGGAAGCCCAGGAACGGCGCGCACTGGTAGACGGCTTCGCGGATCTCGATCGGCGAGACACCCACGTTCAGCGCCGCGGCGGTATGCGACCGGAGCTGTGGAAGCGTCTGATTGGTGACGAGGATCACGATCGTGATCAGTTCGCGTGTGCGGTCGTCGAGCGCACCGATCTGGAACACCTCACCGAAGATCAGATGACGCAGAATCGCCATCAACTCGGGGTCGGGTCCGCCAGCCACGTCAGGCGGCGAACCGAAGAGCCGTTCGTACTTCTCGGCACTCGCTGTCACCCGATCCACAGAACCCCCTCGACGAGATTGCGGTCCGTCATGCCTACCACGACGCCGGCTGCCCGAAGACCGCCCAGCGCTATGCGAGTGCGGCGATGGCCGTGACCGCGTCGAGGTCGACGAAGGCCGCCGCGTACCGCTGTGACAACGCGAGCGAGACCTCGAACCGCTGCCAGTCCGAAGCTGCGGTGACGAGCCACACGGCGAGCCCGTGTGCAGTCGAGGCCCGGTAGCGGAGCCAGACGTCATCCGACGTCGGGAGTTCGTCGGCGGGCAGGTCGAGCGCGAGTCGGTAGTCCTCGACGAGTTCGCGTTCGGCGGAGCGGCGATCGTCGATGGTGCACGCACCCTGCAGGAAGTATCCGAGGTCGATGGCGGGGTTCGCCCGCCGGACGACCTGCCAGTCGAGGAAGCCGACGCTCCCGTCAGGCAGGACGTAGGTGTTGCCGATGTGGGCGTCGCCGTGGACCAATGTCTGACCACCCGTGGCGAGCGTGGCGACGAACGGCACCCAGATGTCGCGCATGATCTGCTTGCCGTTCAGGCGTCGGACGTCCGACGCGATCGAGTCGCCGACGCGTTCCAACCCGATGTCGATCCCGGTGGCCATCCCGCGCCACGCGACGAACGGTTCGATCCACGACAGCTGCGGGTAGCGGACCCATCGGTCGCCCCAGAAGGCGCCGTGCAATCTGGCCAGGCTGCGCACACCGTTGCGGACCTGGTCGACGGTCATCGGACGTGTCGCATCGCGCGGGTCGCCGCCACGCCCGGTGATGTCCTCCATCACCATCATGAAATCCAAGCGTGGTTCGTCGATCAGGGTGCGATGCACCGCAGGATGATC
Organism: Ilumatobacteraceae bacterium; assembly: GCA_963801795.1. Classification (GTDB taxonomy): domain Bacteria; phylum Actinomycetota; class Acidimicrobiia; order Acidimicrobiales; family Ilumatobacteraceae; genus Sva-07. The sequence goes on along the minus strand of CAWDFZ010000005.1, from coordinate 127,280 downwards.
GAGCGGCAACGCCACGCCCGACGCGAACAGGCGAGGCTCGTTGAACACCCCACCCGTGCGGGCGTTCACGGCGGCGTGTTCCGGATCGGACGCCTTCATGAACACCGTGGCCGGACCCTGCCGGCCGACGTACGTGAGAGCGAGCCGAGCTCGTCGATTCGTGCCGTCATCGCGCAGCACGACCGCGACATCCTTCACCTCGACACCGGGAAACGAATCGGCCAGCGCGGCCGTCATCCATTCCGGTGTGACCGAATCCCACGCCTGCGGAATGTCCATCGTCACCATCGTCGCCCGACGCCCTGATCGTCCATGCCTGATCGTCCCATGCCCTGATCGTCCATGAATGGTGCACACCTTGGCCGACCGCGACGGCCTGCCACAAGACGGTCGCCGCCCGGGTCGGCCGACGTGCGTCGGCCGACCCGGGCGGTCGTTCACTCGAAGTTCATCGGGACAGCGTCCGCCCATTCGTCGACGGCCGGGTCGAAGCACGACCACGGTGTGGAGGGGTCGTTCGCGAGTTCGACCGCGCCCGACCGCACGATGACGAATGCCATGCAGTCCTGGGCCGGTCCGTTCGTGACCGGATCGTCGGTCGTGGGGGCGGTGTGCTGCCGGCTCCAGTCGACGGGCGGGGTGATGCCACCCGCGGTGTACTCGGTCAGTTCGTTCGCCGCGGCGACGACGCTCGCGCGGTCGAACTGCGGGCCGGCTGCCAGCAACCCCTGCACGGCGAGGTCCGCGCCGATCCACGCATACAGCGCGTTGTCGGTCACCTCGTAGCCGCCCTTCTCCATCCACTCGAGGAACGTCTCGAGCATCGTGCCTTCCGTGTCGGCCTCGAACGGGCGGAACAGGACCGCAAGGACGTCACCTTCCAGCAACGGCCCGTTCGTCGAGATGAACTCGGTGTCGCCGTATCCCTGCGGGAGTGCCACGGTCACGTCGGCCATCCCCTGACGTTCGAGCTCCTGTTCGAGGAGCAGCGCGCTCGACACGTCGATGCACGTGGTGATGTAGTCGACACCGGCCTCCTTCATCGCCGTCACCTCGGGCCCGACACCGTTGGGGAAACCGAACGGCAGGTCGTCGTTCAGGTACACGTTCTCGACGCCGACGGCCGGACCCCATTTCTCGAAGGTCGTCACGTTGTTGTTCGCGCAGTCCTTCGAGGCCTGCGACGCGCCCAGACCGAGCGACGCCACCTTCGTCCCGCCGGCGACCACCGCCGCCTGGACGGTCTGCTTGCGGGGACAGGTCGTGCACAGCGTGCCACCCGCGACGAACACACTGTCGAGCCCGGATGCGTCGCCAGACGCAGGCGGGGTGGTGAACGTCGGCATTGCAGCGCTGCCGAGGTCGGCGAGGCCGGAGAACACGAGCGGCGCGAGGAACACGCCGAACACGTCCTGCGCGATCGTCAGCTCGAGCGCTTTCGCCTGGTTGTTGCCGACTTCGTCGTCGAGCACCTGGCTGAACTGCAGTTGCCGGCCGTGGACTCCGCCGAGGCTGTTGCGATAGTCGAAGTAGGCCTGCGCGCCGTTCTGGAAGCACTCCATCAGGCAGTACCCGAGCGGGTTCGACGGCCCGGTGCCGAGCATCCCGAAGCTGATGGTCTCGTCGGTCACCCCCGGTACTCCTTCGATCGGCTGGAACTCACCGAGTTCGATCTCGGCCTCCGCTTCGGTGGTCGCCGGCGCCTCCGTGTCGGTCGGCTCGGTCGCGGTCGGGTCCGTCTCCGGCGCGGCCGTATCGGCCGTCGTTTCGGCGGTGGTTTCGGCCGGCGCCGTCGTCGCCCCGGTGGTGTCGGCGGCGGCGTTGTCGGCGCCCTCGTCGTCGCTCGAATTGGAACAAGCACTCAGCGCGAGCGCGGTGACCGACGCGAGCACGACGAGGCGTCGGGGCCAGCGGGTGGACGCAGGTTTCATGGACATCAGGACTCCCCCAGTTTGAAAGTTGGCAATTTGTTGTCAGTTTTCGGCGTCAGACGCCTGCCCGGTGCCCCCGGCACCGAGTCCTCGCAGACAGAACGCCCACAGCGCCTGTCGATCTTGTTCCCGATGACCGTCATCGGGCGCGAACGCTTGGTGGTGGAACGCCCCGAGCACGAGCCGGGTGACGAACAACGCTTCGCGTTCGATGTCCCCCGGCGCCAATGACCCAGCGGCCGCAGCCGCGCGCAACTCCGGCTCGATCAGGTCGGCGAAGGGCCGCAACGCCATCGACATCTCGGCCGGGAACAGCTGCTGCAGGCGGTAGTGCTCGGAGGTGATGAACTGCCGGATGGCGAGCCCATCGGCGTCGGCCGGCTGCAGCGGCGAGGTGATGTAGTACTGCAGGCGGTCCAGCGGATCATCGAGGCTGTCGGCCGCTTCGCGCATCGCGAGACAACCGGCCTCGATCGTCTCCTCGAACACGGCGAGGAAGAGTTCGTCCTTGCTGGCGAAGTACCGGTAGAAGGTCTGCAGTGCCACGTTCCCGGCACGCGCGAGTTCCTGGGCCGACACGGCGGCGCCCCGTTCGGCCACCAGTTGTTGGGCGCCGGTGACGATCTGCCGGGCCTGCTCGATCGCGCCCTCCCGCGTCCGTCGGACGGGCGGTGAGTTCTCGAGCACCCGGGTCGACCAATTCACGTGAGCACGTCGTCCGCGGTGTTCGGGGTGAGCACGACGAGCGGGATCGGTCGGTCGGTTCGCGACTGGTACGTGTCGTAGTTGGGCCACTGGTCGACCATCACCTGCCAGAGACGATCGTGTTCGGCGCCCGCCGCGGTCGAGGCGACGAAGGCACCCTGATCGCCGCGCACCTGGACCGACACCGCACTGTCCGCTGCCAGGTTCTCGTACCACAGTGGATGGTGCGGGGCGCCGCCCTTCGACGCGACCACGAGGAGACGGTCCTCGTCGCGACCGAAGATCAACGGGACCGTCCGTGGCTCCCCGGTTCGGCGACCCACGGTGGTCAGGAGCAAAATCGGCACGCCGTTCCAGAGGTAGCCCTCCGCGCCATCGGTCTCCTGATACACGCGAACGTGTTCAGCGCCGAGGAGCATGAGGTCGGGCGGGGTGTAGTTCGAGTCGGTCACCGGCTGGTCCTTTCGAAGACGACGTTGAGTTCGGTCGCGCCGCGTTCGTACATGCCGATCAATTGCGGTGGCTCGGCGTCGGGGTCGAGGCGCAGGCCGGGGAGCCGGTCGAGCAGCGCGTTGATCGCCACGGTCATCTCGGCGCGGGCGACGTGCATGCCGAGGCACACATGAGGGCCGCCGCCGAACGCCAACGTCGGCTTGAGCGGGCGACCGATGTCGAACGTGTCGGGATCGGCCCAGCGGTCGGGGTCGCGGTTGGCAGCGCCGATGCAGAGGTGCACGACGGATCCGCGCGGCAGGTGGGTGCCGTGGAAGTCGATGTCGCGAGTGACCCAGCGCGAGAACATCGGGTCGGTCGGGCACCAGCGCACCGACTCCTCGATGGCGGGCTTCACCAGCGAGCGGTCGGCGCGGACGGCCTCGAGCACGTCGGGCCGCTGGAGCAGGGCGGCGAGCGTGATACCCATCTGCTTCCACGTGGTGCCCGAGCCGGCGAGGAGCAGCAGGATGGCGAAGGAGTGGATCTCGTCGTCGGTGAGCCGGTGCACGACGCCGTCGTCATCGGCATATTCGGCCTCGACGAGCACGCTGATCAGGTCGTCCTGCGGTGCGGCGCGGCGAGCGGCCACGATCGGTGCGAGCATCTCGACGAACTCGGCGGGTTGGTACAGCTTGGTTCGCACGTCGAGCGCCTGGTCGACCGAGAAGCCGAAGCTGCCGGTGATCGTCAGCACCGGGATCGCGGCGCAGAAGTCGACGTTCAGTTCGGCTCGTCCGGCGTCGACGAACTCGTCGATCAGCATGTGCACGGTCTGTTCGATCCAGTTGTCCATCCACCACCGAGCCTTGGCGGGCATGAACGACGGTTGGACCAGCCCGCGATATCGGCGGTGCTCCGCGCCGCCCATGGTGAGCATCGTGTTCATCACGCCGATGCCCTCTGTGGCCTCGGTGCCGTCAGCGGCGTGCGCCGCCGACGCGAACACGTCCTCGTCGCGGTACGCCTCGTTGCACGCGGCGAATGAGAACACGGAGAAGTGCTCGCGTCCCGTTTCGGGAAGGCCGTGGAAGAACGCGTCCCCGTCGAACCCGGTCAGTTCGTGCACGGTTCCGGGATGGATCGGCCCGTCGGCGCGCAGGCGGTGCCATGCCGGATTGGGGTCGTCCCGGTACGCGCCACCGGTGAACACGTTCGTGTTGCTCCGCAGGTCGAACATCTCGCGCACGCGAGCGCGGTCGAGGACGGGCGCGGCGTCGGGGCCTCCCGCGCCGTCGATGCCTGTGCCGGTGCCGGTGGAACTCATCGTGCGACGTACCCACCGTCGACCGGCAGCACCAAGCCGGTCAGATTGGCGGCCCGATCGGACGCCAGGAACACGGCAACCTCGGCGCAGTCCTCCGCGGTGATCGGCTTGCCGAGGGGATGGGTTGCGCCGACGGATTCGGCGACCGACGCCAGCTGGTCATCGGGGAGCACCACGCCACCGGCGGCCATGAAGCCGGTCAGCGGCATCGCGGCCGGGCAGAGGGCGTTGACCCGGATGCCGTGTGGTGCGGCCTCGATGGCCACGGCGCGGGTGAGTTGGTGGACCGCACCCTTGGTCGCGCCGTACACCGTGCCGCCCCAGCCGACGAGGCCGGCCACGGACCCGGTGTTGACGATCGATCCACCACCGCCCTGCTCCTTGAACTGTTTGACGGCGTGCTTGCAACCGAGGAAGACCCCGCCCGCGTTCACGTCCATCAGCCGACGGAAGTCGTCCATCGTGTGCTCCTCGAGCGTCATCCCGAGGCGCGGCGTGGGGATCCCGACGTTGTTGTAGAGCACGTCGAGGCGGCCGAACTGTTCGACTGCGGTCTGGATCATGGCGATCACGTCGTCTTCGTTCGACACGTCGGTGTGCACCGCGACCGCCGTCCCGCCGTCCTTCTCGATCAGCGCCACGGTCTCCTCGGCGTTGGCGAGGTCGATGTCGGCGCACACGACCTTGGCGCCTTCCTCCGCGAACCGCAGCGCGGAGGCGCGGCCGACACCGGAGCCGGCTCCCGTGACGATCGCTGACTTTCCTTCGAGCAACATTGCTCTCCTCACCTGTGCGTTCGGCGCGGCGTGACGGCCAGCGCTCCGGTCGGGCATGCCTCGATCGCGATCTCGATCGAGTCCAGATCGCCGATCACGTCGCCGAGGCTCCTCGCTGTGCCGTCGGCGTCCTGGGTCAGGTGGTCCGGGGCGTACATCACGCACACGCCCGAGCCGATGCAGCGTTCGCGGTCGATGTCGATCGACCACTCGCTCGACGGGGAGCCGTCAGGCATGGGCGAGGACCGGCGGTTGAGCGGGGGTGAACCGGTACAGGCGCTCGGCGTTGCCGCGCAGCACCTTGTACTGGGTCTCGACGGGAAGGTGGGCGATCTGTTCGCGGACCACGTCGATGCAGTCGGGCCAGGTGGAATCGGAGTGCGGGTAGTCGGTCTCGCACATGATGTTGTCCTCGCCGATCTCGTCGATGCTGCGGATGCCGTGCTCGTCACGGATGAAGCAGCCGAAGATGTGATCGCGGAACAGGGCCCTGATGTCGATCGTGTCGAGGTCGACGTCGGTGGCCGCGTGCTCCATGAACGTCACGCCCTTCTTGACCCAGTGCCGTTGGGTGTCGAGGACCTGCTCGGCGCGTTCGAGGAAGTAGGGCATCCAGCCGATCTCCCCTTCGGAGAGTGCGACCTTGACGTTCGGGAAGCGGGTGAAGATCCCGCTGAACAGGAACGACAGCATCGCTCCCGACGTGCGGATCGCGCCCCACGCGAGGTTGGCCATGAACGGCGAGTCGGGGGCGATCTGCGGCACGGTCGACGACGACCCGACGTGGATGCTGGCGACCATGTTCAGTTCGTTCGCCGCGGCGAACACGGGGTCCCAGTAGCGGCCCTTGTCGTGGATGGTCGGCAGGCCGATCGGGGCGAAGTTCTCCGAGAACGCGTAGGCGGTGGCTCCCTTCGCGGCGCATCGCTCCATCTCCCGGGCGGCGAGCATCGGGTCCCACAACGGGATGAGGATGAGCGGGATGTAGCGCCCCGGCGCGGCACCGCACCATTCGTCGATGAGCCAGTCGTTGTAGACCTGCAGGCAGGTGAAGCCGAAGTCGTGGTCCTGGGCCTCGTGGAACAGTTGCCCGCAGAAGCGCGTGACCGACGGGAAACACAGTGAGGCGAGAATGCCGGCGCGGTCCATGTCCTCGAGTCGCGCCACCGAGTCGTAGCAGCCTGGGCGCATCTCGGCGTAGGTGACCGGTTCGGGGCTGAACTCCTCCTTCGTCTTGCCGGCGACGGCGCTCAGACCGGACGTCGGCATGCGCTTGCCCTCGTACACCCAGAACTCCCGCCCGTCGACGGTCTCGACGTGGGGTGCCCGGTCGCGGTCCTTGGCGGCGACCCGGTCGACCCAGAGCCTCGGTGGTTCGAGGATGTGGTCGTCGACGGAGATCAACCAGTCGAGGCCGGTCGGGGTGGACGTGGCGGTGGTCATTGTTCCCTCCGGGCTGGTGTGGCAGCGGGTGTGACGGTCTGGCTCAACGGAGCTCTCCGATGGCCATGTGTTTGACTTCTTGAAACTCGCGGATCCCGTCGGGACCGCGCTCGCGGCCGAGGCCGCTCTGCTTGTACCCGCCGCCCGGTGCGTAGGCGCTGAACAGCGCTGTGTTCACGTTCACGGCGCCGGTTCGCAGGCGGCGGGCGACATTGGTGGCGGCGCTGACGTCGGCGCCGTAGACCTGACCGGACAGCCCGTAGATGCTGTCGTTGGCGATCTCCACGGCGTGGTCGAGGTCGCGGTAGCCGATCACGCCGAGGACGGGCCCGAAGATCTCCTCCTGCGCGGCGGGATTGGAGTTGTCGGGAAGGTCGAGCACGGTCGGCTCGAAGTAGTAGCCACGATCGAGCCCGTCGGGACGGCGGCCACCGGTCACCGTCTTGCCGCCGTGTTCCTCTGCTGCGGCGACGAACTGTTCGCAGCGCGCTCGCTGACCGGCGGAGATGACCGGCCCGATCAGCGCGCTCGGGTCACTGGGCGGGCCGACCTTGAGGCTGCGGTACGTGTCGCTGACCATCTGCAAGCACGTCGTCCTTGCGATCCTCGGGCACGAGCATCCGTGTCGCCGCCACGCACGCCTGGCCGGCTGAGCCGGCGATCACGATCATCGCCCCGGTGGCCACCTTCTCGACGGCGTCGGGCAGGTAGATCTGCGCCGACTTGCCCCCGAGTTCGAGCACCACCCGCTTCACGGTCGGCGCCGCCTGGGCCAGGATCGCCCGACCGACCGCAGTCGAGCCGGTGAACGAGACCATGTCGACCATCGGGTCGGTGGTCAGCAGCTCCGCACCGGCCGAACCGCCCTCGACGACGACGCTCAGCACGCCAGCGGGGATCCCGGCGGCCTCGGCGGCCTCGGCGAGCAGCAACGACGAGATCGGCGTGAGCGGGCTCGGCCGCAGGATCACCGAGTTGCCCGCCATCAACGCCGGCACCAGCTTCTGGAACGCCATGATGATCGCCCCGTTGTACGGGGTGATCGCGGCGACGACCCCGACGGGCTCGTGCCGGCGAATGCTGAGAGCGACCCGAGCCTCGACGAGCTGGTCGACCGGCACCGGATTCGATTCCTCGTGACGCATCGACAGGTAGAGGTCGATGGTGTCGCGCGCCAGCGACAGGCCCATGCCCACCTGCGCCCGCTCGGCGAAGAACACCGGCTGTCCCGCCTCGGCGACGATCGCCGCGATCAGCTCATCGCGGCGCGCCTCCACGTGGTCGCAGAACGACCGCATGACCGCCGCCCGATCGGCAGCGGTGAGGCCGGACCACACCCCGGTGTCGAAACTGCGGCGAGCCTCGTCGATCGCGGCACGGAACTCCGCCAACGGCGTCTCGGTGACGCTGCCGACGATCGACTCGTCGGCCGGATTCTCGACCGCGAGCAACGCGTCACCTGTCACCCACCGACCGGCGACATACGTCCGGCGTTCCTCGACCGAATTCGGAGTGGTCAACGCAGTTTCCCCCTTGCGTGAAATGTCATTCTACCTAAGCACGCTCGAACGGTCAAGCGCAAGTACGACTTCCGCAGACGCCGTCATCGGTCGTCGCTCCGGTAGGCGACGGCACCGCCGAGATGGGGCGAGCCGTGGCAGGCAACCGCCACCGAGGCGCCGGGTCGTTGCCGGTCGCCGGCACGACCCGCCAACTGCAGGTAGCACTCGAGCATCTGCGGGGTCCCGTGCATCCGCCCGTTGCCGAGCGCCCCTCCCCCGCTGAGGACCGGCAGCGCGGTCGGGTCGTCGCTGTCGATGCCGCCCTGACTCACCAATCGGTGGCCGTCGCCGATCGGTGCGAAGCCGAGCGACTCGAGCCAGAACCACACGAACGGCGAGAACCCGTCGTAGACCTGCGGCAGGTCGACGTCGGCCGGTCCGAGCCCGGCGTGCGACCAGAGCCGGCCGGCCACGCCGGCACCGGCGTCCATGACGTCGTCGAGCGGCCAGTGCATCGGGAGTCGAGCACGGGGTGGGCCGGCGCTGGCATAGCCGGCAACCACGACCGGACGGTGCGGCAGGTCACGGGCACGTTCGAGAGTCGTGAGCACGAACACCGCCACGCCATCGACCGGCAGATCGCAGTCGAGCCGCGACATGGGTTCGACGATCGGCGGCGACGAGCGGTGTTCGTCGCGCGTGAGCGGGCGGTCGTACCACGGCGACCACGGGATGCGCGATCCGTTCTTGCGCGCCTCGACGCACACATCGGCGAGCGACTCCCGTGTGGCGCCGTAGCGCTGGAGGTACTCGTTGCAGGTGAGAGCGATCGACGCCACCGGCCCGAAGAACCCGCTCGGTGCCGTCCACTGTTCGGGCCCACCGAACTCGACGCGCGCATTGCCGTGGTATCGGGCGCGGGGGTTGTGCAGCGCGCGGTGGAACACGACCGTGTCGGCGGCACCGGCCTCGATCGCGTTGACCGCCATGGCCAGCGAGCCGGGGATCTGCCCCATGCCCTGGAACCCGGCGACGTAGCTCGGATCGGCGCCGAGATGAGCGGCCAGCCATGTCGACGACACCGATGTGACGCCGTCGACGTTCGTGTGATCACCCGCGGTCGGGAACATCGCGGCCGACACGAACCCGTCGACGTCGGCGATCGTGAGGCCGGCGTCGGCGACGGCAGCGCGGGCGGTCTCCACCGCCAGCACCCCGAGCGACCGGTCGGCGTGCCGCTCGATCCGGCTCTGCCCGTAGCCGACGATCGCGACGTTCGCGGGGAATCGCCGGCTCATGCCGACCCGTCGGCAGCGACGACATCGAGCGCGAACACGGGGATCGACTCACCGTCGGGCACATCGTCGAACGCCACGGTCACGGCCGATCCGAGCTCGACAGCTGCGCCGGGACCGTCGACGAGGCGGGCGACGACGCGCAGGTCCGGCTGGGCGTCGAGTTCGACGTCGACGAGCACGAACGGAACGTCGACGTTCGGGAGGAACGATTGATGGACGACCGCCCACGACCGGACCACACCACGTCCACTCACCGGCTCGAACCGGAACTCGGGATCGACCGACCCGCAGTTCGCACAGATGTCCTCGGGAACGCTGACGAAACGATGACAGCGGCCGCATCTGGCGGCCGTCAGCCGATGGTCGCGTGCGGCATCCCAGTAGGGACCGGACCGTTCGTCGCGCAGCGGGCGGATCGCGTCGACACTCACGGGATGACCCCCTCGTCCTTGAAGCGCGCGATGTCACTCCAGTCGTGGCCGAGTTCGAGCAGAATCGCCTCGCTGTGCTCACCGAGTTCGGGTGCTCGTCGAAGCTCGGGCGGCGCACCGTCGTACTGGACCGGCACGGCCGGCAGCCGGTAGGTCGTGCCGTCGTCCATGACGACCTCACCGAGGTAACCGTTGGCGGTCACCTGTGGATCGTCGAGCAGCTCGTTGACCGACTGCACGGGCGCCCACGGGGCGTCCACGGATCCGAGCAGCTTGGTGCACTCCTCGAAGGTCCGCCGGCCGAACTCCCCGTCGAGCAACGCGACGCATTCCGCCGAGTTGGCACGGCGGGCAGCCATGTCGACGAACCGCGGATCGCCGATCAGCTCCGGCCGTCCCGAGCGCCGTGCACAGGTCGGCCCAGTACCGGTCACCCTGGAGGTACACGAGTTGGAGATGACGGCCATCGCTCGTGCGATACGTGCCGACGAGCGGATTCGGCGACGCGGAACGATCGCCCGGGCGTGGCAGTTCGGCTCCCTGGAGAGCGGTGAGGACGTCGGACGACAGCGTCCACATCGCGGTCGCCAGGAGCGACACGTCGACGACGCTGCCGGCACCGGTGCGCGCCTTGCGGAGCAACGCTCCGGCGATGCCGAACGCCAGCGCCATCGCACCGTTGCGGTCGCCCAGTGCTCCGCGCGGGTTGATCGGGTGCTCGCTGCCGGGCGGTGTGAGCGCGTCGGCGAGTCCGCCGCGCGCCCAGAACGCCGACGCGTCGTAGCCGGGTTGATCGGCATCCGGCCCGCGCGCCCCGAACCCGTGGCCGCGGGCATACACCAGCGACGGGTAGCGGGCCGTGAGCTGGTCGGCGTCGAGCCCGAGCCGCGCCAGCGCACCGGGTCGCAGGCTCGTGAGGAACACGTCCGCCCCGGCGAGCAGCTCGTGCAGTACATCGAGCCCGCCGGCCGTCGAGAGGTCGAGCGCGATGGAACGCTTGCCGCGGTTGGCGAGCGCGATCGACAGGTTGACTCCCCCGCTGTCGGAGCCGATCCCCTGCGTGGCCAAGCCGCGGTAGGGGTCGCCCTCGGGCCGCTCGATCCGGACCACGTCGGCCCCCCAGTCGGCGAGCAGCGCACCGGCGACCGGGACGAACACCCACTGCGCGAGCTCGACGACGCGGACCCCTTCGAAAGGTGCGTCGTTCACGCGCTCACCTGGCGCTCGGCGATCATCGCCTGCCGGTTCACCTTGGTCGCCGCGCTGCGCGGGATCTCGTCGACGAACTCCACCGACTTCGGCACCTTGTAGGCGGCGAGCCGCTCCTTGGCGAAGGCGATGATCTCGTCGGACGTCACCGCGACGCCGCGGTTTCGGGGCGACGACGGCGTGCACCCGCTGCCCCCAGTCGGCGTCGGGCAGGCCGATCACCACGACATCGGCGACGGCGGGATGATCGATCAACGCCGTCTCGACCTCGGCAGGGAACACGTTGGCGCCACCGCTGAGGATCAGGTCGACCCGGCGGTCGGCGAGATGCAGGTAGCCGTCGTCGTCGAGCCACCCCATGTCGCCGACGGTGCGGAACCCGTCGGCCGTCGGCTGGAGTTGTCCGGCGCCGAGATACGTCGCACCTTCGAACATCGGCGAGCGCATGTACACGTCGCCGATCTCGCCGTTCGGCAGGTCGCTGCTGATCGGGATCGAGGATGCGGATCTCGGTGCCCCGGATGCCGGTGCCGACGCTGCCTCGATGCTCGAGCCAAGCGTCGCCACGCAAGCGCCGTGAGGCCGATGCCCTCGGTCATCCCGTAGGCCATCAGGATGCGCTCGAACCCGATCAGGGCGCCCCAGCGCTCGCACGAGTGACGGCGGCATCGGCGCGGCCCCCTGCAGGATCCACTCGATGCTCGACAGGTCGCGGGTCGTCGACGTCGCGGCTCGTCGGCGATCCGCTTCAGCATCGTGGGCGTCGCCGTGAAGGTCGTCACCCGATGCTCCTCGATCACGTCGAGTATCCGCGCCGCGTCGAACTTCTGCAGATCACCAACCGGTCGCCACCGTGCAGCGTGTACAGCGTGGCGAAGCCGTTGGTGTGGTACATCGGCGCCAGGACCAGGATCGTCTGCGGACGCGACACCGGCGCCCACATCTCGTACATCGGCAGCCGAGTACAGGTCGCTGTAGATCGCCGGACGGTTGGCGACGATCACCTTCGGTGTGCCGGTCGAACCGCTGCTGCAGATGCCGTTGAGACTCGGCGACACGACGTCCGGGAACTCCGGTGGATCGTCGTCGTTCGGTCTCGGCGATCCAGCCGAGCGACGACGGATCGAGGTGCACCGTCGCGTCGACCACGGTGCGCAGCCGGCCGAGTTCCCAGTCGGGCAGGTCCCACCGCACCGGCACGGGTACCGCACCGAGCTTCCACGACGCGAGCGCGGCGAAGACGAACTCGGGCGAGTTGGGCAGTTGGATGCCGACGCGATCGCCGGGGACGATCCCACGGGTACGCAATCCGCCGGCCACCTGCGCCGCTCTCCGCTCGACCTCCGCCCAGGTGAACGAACGCTCGCAACCCGTCGGATCGACGTGCACGATCGCCAACTCGTCCGGATTGGCTGCCACGAGCCCCGCGAAGTGTCTCGGAAAGCTCGCCGGACCGGCATCGGCCACGCTTGTCGGATCGGCACTCACGGTTCCCCCTCCTCGACGCACCCCCGGCCGCCGACGTCTGCCCACTCCGGGCTTGACAGCGAATATAGAATGCTGTTCTACCTAACGTCAAGGTCGCTCGAGGCGGCTGCGCCACCCATCCGGGGGATGTGGGGCGGCCCGGCGACACCCGAGGAGATGACATGACCGTACACACGGCGACCGAGAGCAACGTCTACTACGACCCGTACGACGTCGGCATCAACGCCGATCCCTATCCGGTCTATGCACGGCTCCGCGACGAAGCGCCGCTCTACTACAACGAGCCCCACGACTTCTACGCGCTCAGCCGGTTCGACGACGTCGAACGCGGCCTGGGCAACCACGAGACGTTCATCTCCGGCACGCGGCGGCATCCTCGAGATCATCAAGGCCGGCATCGAGATGCCTCCGGGGATCCTGATCTTCGAAGACCCGCCGACCCACACGATCCACCGGCGCCTGCTGTCGCGGGTGTTCACTCCGCGGCGCATGGCCGAACTCGAACCACAGATCCGTGAGTTCTGCGCGCGCAGCCTCGACCCGCTCGTCGGCACCGACGGCTTCGACTTCGTCCGCGACCTCGGCGCCCAGATGCCGATGCGCGTCATCTCGCATGCTGCTGGGCATCCCCGACGCCGACCAGGAGGCGATCCGCGACCGCGCCAACGACAACCTCCGCACCGAGGCCGGGCGCCCCGATGGACGTCGGCGGAGGACCATCTCGACCTCGGCACGCAGTTCGCCGAGTACATCGACTGGCGCGCCGAGCACCCCTCCGACGACCTGATGACCGAACTGCTCCAGGCGGAGTTCGAGGACGAGACGGGCACGATGCGACGACTGCGCCGCGAGGAGATCCTCACCTACGTGTCGGTCATCGCCGGCGCCGGGAACGAGACGACGACACGGCTGATCGGTTGGACCGGCAAGGTGCTCGCCGAACATCCGGACCAGCGGCGCGAACTCGTCGAGGATCGATCCCTGATCCCCAACGCGATCGAGGAGCTCCTCCGCTTCGAGCCGCCCGCGCCCGCACGTCGGACGCTACGTCGCACGCGACGTCGAGTACTACGGGCAGACCGTCCCGGCCGGCAGCGCGATCCTGATGCTCGTGGGCGCCGCCAACCGCGACGACCGCGTCTTCGACGACCCCGACCGCTTCGACATCCACCGCGACATCCGCCGCCACCTCACCTTCGGCTACGGCATCCACTTCTGCCTCGGTGCCGCGCTCGCGCGCATCGAAGGTCGCATCGCACTCGACGAGGTCCTCGACCGGTTCCCCGAATGGCACGTCGACCTCGACGATGCGCGCCTCTCCCCCACCTCGACCGTCCGCGGCTGGGAAACCCTGCCCGTCATCGTCCCGTGACATCGGCGTTCGAACCCGTCCCGCGCACCATCGAGGAGCTGCTCGCACCGACGTGGCTGGCGTGGGCCCTCGACGACATCGCCGTCGACGACGTGATCACCTCCGTCGAACCGGTGGGTGACTCGAAGACGATCGCCGAGAAGGTCCGGTTCGCGGTCACCGTCCGCGACCGACACGGCGACACCCGGACGCGCCCGTACTGTGCGAAGGGACACTTCGACGGCGGCCCGGACACGCTCGGTCCCGAAGCCCACTTCTACCGCGAACTCTCGCCGCGTGTCGGCGTGCGCACTCCACGCGCGTACTACACGGGTATCGACGAGTCGACCGGCCGCGCGCTCGTCGTCATGGACGACGTCACGGGTATCGGCGGCCGGTTCCTCGACGCGCACGAGCCGTACCCGGTCGAGACCGTGCGCTCCAGCCTCGAACAGCTCGCCGTCCTCCATGGAGCCACCTGGGGCGACCCGGTCCCCGACGGATGCGGCTGGCTCCGACCGAAGATGACCGACATGGCGGCGCGGTTTCCCGCCCCCGTCCTCCAGTCGCTGCTCGACGACGGACGAGCGGACGGGCTCCCCGCGGAAGTCCGCGACGGCGAACGTCTGCAGGCCGCGTTGCTCGCCACCGCGGCGCTGCCGCACACGAACGTCATCCACGGTGACACCCACTCGGGCAACGTCTACCTCGATGCCGACGGACGCGCGTGCTGGCTCGACTGGCAGGTGATCCAACCTGGCCACTGGGCCGTCGACGTCGCGTACCACCTGTCGACCGTGCTCGACGTCGACACGAGGCGCGACCACGAAGTCGAACTGCTGCGGTGGTACCTCGAACGCCTCGCGGCACACGGTGCCGACCCACCGGACTGGGACGAGGCGTGGGGCATGTACACCGCGGGATTCGCTCACGGCTACTTCCTCTGGACCATCACCCGCATCAGTTCCCGGGCGGTCGTGCTGATCCATGTGCCCCGGATCGCCGCCGCACTCACCGATCACGACACCTTCGGCCGCCTCGGCGTGTGATCCGCGGCGCGTCAGGGCGTCAACTGCTCCAGCCACACCTGGACGAGTCCCAGCAGGCTGCGCGTGTCGGCGACCGTGCCGATGACGATGATCTTCAGCTGCGCGTGCTCGGGGTCGTAGACCACCTCGGCGTGCACGTCGCCGCGCTGATCGCGGCCGCTGTACAAGGCGTTCGTCACCGCGCCCGCGAGCTTGCTCGCGAGGGTTGACCCGACACCGGGCACGTCGACGATGCTCGTGACCCGAGCGGCGTCCGCGCTGGTCACGGTCGAAGCGGGAGTGCCGGCGAACGTGTCGAGGTCGGCGCGCCGGATCCGGTACGCCTTGCCGATCCTGGTCGCCGGCAGCCGGCCGTCACGGATGTAGCGGAGCACCGTCTTGCGGTGCACCTGGAGGTGCGCGGCGGCGGTCTCGACGGTGCAGAGCTCGTCGTGGGAGAGCCGGTTCGCGGGCGTCACCACACGTCGAACCTTACGGCACCCATCAGCCGGATCCGGCTTCCCTGCAGGGTCTCGTCGAAGCCGTCGGCGGCCAGGCCACCGAGGAAGCCGGCGAGCTGCATCTTGCCCATCGTGTGGAGCAGGAGCGGCGAACCGAGAGCGAGCCGCCCCGACTCCACCTCGGCCCGGAACGCGTCGACCGTGAGTGCGTCGAGGTCGGTCTCCGGCGGGTGTTGCCCGGCCGACGTACTCATCATCAGGCAGGCGTAGAACAGCCGATTCAGCTGTCGCATGAGCGCGAGGCGGCTGCGGGTCGGCCGATCCGGCGCGTGCCCGAGCCACGCGTGCAGCAGCGCGTCCTCGAGTCCCTCCCCGACGCCGGCTTGCGCAGCCGGGTCGACGAAGTTGTTGGCGACACCCGCGACGTCGGCGAAGGGGTCGTTGCGGAACGCGATCTCCCAGTCGATCAGCCAGAGGCGTTCTCCGTCGAACAGCACGTTGAAGGGATTGACGTCGTTGTGGCTGGACACCTGGGCGTCGCGGTCCCACGGGTAGGCCGCGCAGATCCGGTCGAATCCGTCGTGCACCGGCGCGAGCACGCCTGGGGCGAAGACGGCAGCGTCCTGGATCATCGCCAGCATCTGACCGAGCAGGGTGGGGAAGTCGTCGAGCAGCGGCGGGAACGTCGCCGTCGCTTGCAGCTCGGCGAGGCGGCCGCCGAGTTCGCGCACCACGCCGACCGGGCCACCGGGGTACTCGGTGATCGGTCGCTGATCGATGAAGTCCATGACCACGATGCCGGCGTCCGGGTCGGCCACGTGAACCGCCGGTGCGATGCCGGCATCAGCCGCCGTGCGCAGGCACACGTAGCTGCGGTGCGGGTTACGGAACGGGTCACGCGCCGTCTCGATCCGCAGGAGCAGGCTGCGCGCACCCTCGATGTCGACGCGGTGGACGAGGGCGCCGGACGCCCCTCCGCTGACCGGCTCGAGCGACGCGCGGGCGTTGCCGTCCGCCGCCGCGAGCAGCGCGGCGCGGGCGGGATCACGGTGCTGCATCGGCAACACGTCGAGTGAATGCTGGCTGAGATGTTCCCTATTCATCCCCATGAGGGTACCGGTTGGAGCTGATAGGGAACAATCAGTATCACTCGGCAGGAGACCGCGGCCCGCGGGACGCTGTCGAGCGTCGTGCTAGCTTGCGCACTTCGCCGATTCTGTCTCCGGGGGCTCAGATGGCAAACGAGTCTCCGAGCGAGCCGGAAGTCGATGGGTTCGTGCTCGATCAACGGCTCGAAGCGGTCGCCGCCCTCGCCCGAACATCGGCGGTGAGTGCCGGTGGCGGCGCGCTGTGCGTGTACCTCGATGGCGTTCCGGTGGTTGACGTCTGGGCAGGGTCTCGTGACCCGTCCCGCGGCATGCCGTGGGAGCACGAACACGATGGCGATGTCGTGGTCGACGACGAAGGGGATCACCTCGACCGTCTTGCACATGCTCGCTGATCGAGGCTCATTGGACTACGGCACACCCATAGCGACGTATTGGCCCGAGTTCGCCGTCAACGGGAAGGCAGGGGTGACGATTCGGCAGTTCATGGCGATGGAGGCGGGGCTGTACGACGTGCGTCACCTGATCGATGACCCGCTCGAACTGCTCGACCACGACACGATGGCGGGTCTCCTCGCCGCGACTCGTCCATGCCATGAGCCCGGTCGCGCGAGTGCGTATCACGCGTTCACGTACGGCTGGATCGCTGGCGAGCTGGTTCGCCGCGTCACCGGGTCCACGCTCGGCGCGTTCGTGCAGCGCGAGATCGCCGAGCCGCTGGGTTTGGATGGCTGCTTCATCGGAACACCGCCCGCCGAGCTCCATCGGGTCGCCGCACGCCCGGCGCTGAGTTCGGAGCCACCCTTCGCCCGAGCGGTCGCGAAGGCGATCGATCCGTTGACGCGGCTCGTCGGGTTCAGTCCGGCACGCTTCGCTGCCGCGTTCTTGCCGCCCGGCGGCGACGCGGTGATTCCGACCACGGAGTTCCTGACGGTCGAGGTGCCGGCGATCAACGGTGTGTTCACTGCCCGCTCGCTGGCGCGCCTGTATGCGGCGCTCGGTTCGGTCGACGGACTCGATGGCGTGCGGCTGTGGTCCGACAACACTCGTCGGCAGGCAACCGAGCCGCAGCAGCGCCGCCGCGACCTGGTCGTCCCGATTCGGACACGATGGCGCCTCGGCTACCACCAGCCGTTCCCGACCAAGCACACTTCACCGTCGGCGTTCGGCTTCTACGGAGCGTACGGCTCCGGCGGCTATGCCGATCCTCACCGACGGCTCGCTGTCGGATTCGTCGTCCAGCACGCCAAGGGGCTCCCCCTGACCAAGCTTGCGCGGACGATCAACACGGCCCTCGACCACCGCTGAGGGCTGCGCTTCCGCCCATCATTCGACTCTCAGCCGTCTTGGCGATCAATGTACAGCTCACCTAACATGCGAGCAATGCGTCGCCTACCAGTCGTCTCACTGACCGCTCTCGCCCTCCTCGTCCCCCTCGCCGCGTGCGGCAGCGACACCGATGACGCCGCATCCGGCACGTCGCCGGGTGCCGAAGTCACCGCCGAGCCCGATGCAACCGTCGCGACCGAGCCGGCATCGGCTGACACTGCAGCCGCGGGAACGGACCTCGCCGACTCGGTGACGGTCGAAGGCGCCTACGGGCCGATCGACATTCCCGCCGAGCCCCAACGCATCGTCGGCGACCTGATGGCGCTCGACTACATGACCGCGCTCGGCATCGATTCCGACCGGTTCGTCGGCGTGTTCGACGCCGGGTTCTTCCCGGACGATCATTACCTCGCCGACGATCTCAACCGTGAGGGGCTGGTCGATCCGGGTTTCCAGTGGGAGCCGAATCTCGAGGTCTTGGCGGCAGCCGATCCCGACCTGATCGTCCTGCCGTTCGATCAGATCGACGGCGCGCCGCAGTTGAGCGAGATGGAGGAGATCGCCCCGGTGCTCGTCGTCCCGACGACGGATACCCGCGATCCGCGGGTCCGATACGGTGGGACGGCGTCGTTCCAGGACTGGCGTACGACGCTCCGGTCGTTCGGTGAGGTCTTCGACCGGCAGGACGAGGCGGAGTCGTACATCGCCGAAACCGAGGCCGAGATCGCCGCACTCCAGGACGACTATGGCGACGTGATCCCCGAAACCACTGCGACGGAGATGAAGAGCACCCCCGACTTCGTCGCCATCAATGCCTTGAGCACGGCACTCGAATCGGGCGTGCTCGGAACGATCCTGTTGTCCGAGCTCGGCTTCACCGCGCCGCCGCAGCAGGCGGCGGCGACCGTGGACGAGTTCGGCTCGATCGACATCTCCCAGGAGAACCTCGACCTCGTCGACGGTGACCTGCTGTTCGTCGAGGTGCGGGAGGACACGAAGACCTACGAGGAGAGTCCGCTCTGGGAGACCTTGTCAGTGGTGCAGAACGGCGGCGTGGCCGAGGTCGGCAACCACTGGGAGTACGGCGGAGCCCAGGCTGCTCGCGTCGTCCTCGCCGACATCCGCGCCGCACTCGAAGGGCTCGCGACCCGTTCGTGACATGACCGGGCCGTCCACCGTCCTGTCGCCCCTGCTGCGCGGCCTCGTCCAGCAGCTCGACGAAGCCGACGAGTACATCTCGGTCGTCGCGGGTCCGCCGCCTGCCGAGGAGGCGGATCGATGGATCCGCGTGCACGACCTGACGAGCGACGCCCGGGTCATCGATGCGGTGCTCGCCTCGACCACCGCGGTGTGCGGAAACGCTCGCGACGCCGGCGCGGCGTACCTCGCGGGCTGGGTCGCCGACCTCATCGTCGGAAAGGCATACGGCGCGATGGCATCGTCCGGTCGCACGTGGGTGCTCGATCCCGAACGGCTGTGGATGCGTCGCCACGCGGAGGGTTGGTTCGACGGCCTCGCGATCGGTGACGTGCCGGTGCGGGTCGTCACCGGCGACCTCGCCGCGACCGCACACGACGCCCGAGTCGTCGTCAGCGTGGACGTCGACGAACTCGCGCACGCGCTCGCGATCGACGCGGTCGCGCTGCTCGCGCCCGTGTTTGCCGCGATCCGTCAGCGTGCGCCGTTCGGTACCCGCGGCATGTGGGGCACGGCCGCCGACAGCGTGATGAGCGGCGCCGCGTACGAAGCCCTCCGCTCCGGACGCGACGAGCGCGAGGAGATCGAGCGTGCCCGAGTGTTCGTCGACACGCTCGCGACGACCAGCGGGTTGCCGGTGACTCGTCCCACGACACTGACCATCCCGTGCACCGTCCGAGATGTCGTCGTGGTCGAGAAGGGAACCTGCTGTCTCTGGTACAAGGTTCCCGACGAGGCGCAGGACGATGGGGCCGAACACACACCAGGCCCGCACTACTGCTTGAGCTGTCCGCTCCCGGGCGTGGCCCTCCAACTTCCCAAGTGGCGCGAGTGGCTCGAGACCGAACACCCACACCTGAACCCGAACCCTGCATAGGCGCACCGCCACTCTGCGATGTCGATGTACCGGCGCCCGCTCGGGTCAACGACATCGAACGGCCGCGGTCGCTGGCCGATCACCCGTCCGGTATCCCTGAGCCGGCGGTCTCCACCGGTGCCTTGCTCGGGACCGCATCGGCGACCGCCTCGGCTTCGGCCACCGGCAGACCGAAGATGAGCAACCGACCACCGAAGGCGATCGAGCACATCGCGAACCAGGCCCATCCGAGCAGGAGCCCCGCCACGACGTCGGTGAACCAGTGGACACCGAGGAACACCCGCGTCGCGCCGACCATCGCGGCAGTTCCGGCGGCGAGTGCGGCGCCGATCGTCTTCGCGCGCGGTGATCGACGTCGGGTGGCGAGCAGTGCGATCGCGGCGAGTGTCGCTGCGGCGGCGGTGGAGTGACCGGACGGGAAGGACGTTCCGGCGAAGCCGGTGAGTCGGCTGAAATCCGGACGGGCTCGCTCGACGAGGTACTTGATCCCGTTCGACAGTGCGAACTGACCGCGCCACCACCAGCGTCAGGAACAGGATCACGGATCGGGCCTGGCCGCGGCGGCACTCGATGGCACAGGCGACGATCGCCATCAGGATCACGCCACGCGTCCCGCCGAGTTCGCTGAGATGGCGGAGGAAATCGGTGGACCACGCCGTGGCGTGTTCGGCACCGAAGCGGGCGAGGCGCACGTCGACCGATTGCAACCCGACGCTTGGTGCGGATCATCGCCAGCAGCACCCCGATGCCCACCGCGGCCGCTCCGACGACGGCCGTCGCGACGATCAGGGCGACGCCCGTCTCGGTCTTCGGGTTGAAGTGGTGACGGAGGTGGCCGGCGAGACCCGGGTGCCGCACGACCTCCTTGGTGATCGTCCCGCCGGAGACGTGCGGTTCCGGGGTGGCCGGCCAGCGCATCGCCAGCAGCGCGACCAGGCTCCCCACGACCACACCCGCGCCGAGCGTCAAGAGCATCACCATTCGCCCGTGGTTACCCAATCCGCCGCCGGGTATGCCTCGATCCGTGACGCCCGTGGACGTACCCAGCCCCGACCTCCGCTCGCGCCGACGAGGAAGAACCCGACGAGCGACCGACGTCGCCAGATCCCGTTCGCGGACCTGCCGTCCGCGCGTCGCATCGCGGTCACCTTCCTCCTCGGGCTGGCCACCATGATCGCGACCCTCACGGTGATCGGCGTGGTGCTCACGTCGGCGGACGCGTTCGAAGGGGTGCGCGAATGGGACCTCTCGATCAGCACCGACGTCGCAGAGCAGAGAACGACGGAGGCCGTCGATCTGGCACGGTTCATCACGAAGATCGGCGACACGATGGCGATCCTGGGCCTGATGGCCGCGGTCACCATCGTGGTCGCGGTGCTGCGCAAGTGGCGGGCGATGACGTTCGTGCCGATGGCGATGCTGGCCGAGATCACGACGTTCCTGGCCGTCAATCAACTCGTCGGCCGCGAGCGTCCGCCGGTCGAGAAGATCGGTCCGTTGCCGAGCACGTACAGCTTCCCGTCGGGTCACGTCGCGGCGACGCTCGTCTGCTGGGTCGGCATCGGCGTGCTCCTCGTCGCCTACGGATTCGTCAGGTCGGGCGTGCTCGTCGCGATCGCAGGCGCGGTGATGGCGGTCGCCATGGCGTGGGCACGCGTCTACGTCGGGATGCACTACACCATCGACGTCATCTTCGGCTTCGCGATGGGCATCGCGGCGCTCGTGCTCGCCGTCCTCGTCCTCCGCGTCGACGTCAGATCTCGACGTGGCTGCCGACTTCGAACACCTGCTCGGCGGGCAGCTTGAAGAAGCGGCTGGCGCTGGCGGCGCCCCGGTTGAGCAGCACGAACAGTTCCTCACGCCAAGGGTGCATGCCGGGCGCCTTGCCGGCGGTCACCGATTCACGGCCGAGGAAGTAGGTCGCGTTCGGACACGTCGACGTCCGTCGAGATCGAGCGCGGCGAGCGCGACGGGAATGTCGGGGTCTTCCATGAAGCCGTAGTTGAGCCGCACGAGTTCGATGCCGTTGCCGAGGTCGGTCACGTTGGCCCGTGCGTCGTCGTCGACGCGCGGCGCGTCCGCGGTGTGCACCGACACGAGCAGCACGGTCGTCGTGCAGCACGCGGTTGTGACGAAGGTTCGACATGAGCGCGGGCGGGGCGGCTCCTTCGTCCTTGAACATGTAGACCGCGACACCCGGCGACGCGAACCACACCACCGGCGAGGGCCTCGTCGACGACCTCGCGCATCGGCCGCTCCCCGCGCCGGATGCGTGCGGCGACGAGATCGCGCCCCTTGCGCCAGGTGGTCATCTGGATCACGAGTCCGAAACCGACGAGCAGCGGGAACCAGCCACCGTGCGGGATCTTCAGCACGTTGGCGGAGAGGAATCCGATGTCGACGATCAGGAACGGAATCAGGACCACGAGCGCTTTGGTCACCGACCAGTTCCACCGGTCGCGCAGCGAATCGATAGAAGATCAAGGTCGTGATGAGCATCGTCGTCGTCACGGCGATCCCGTACGCCGCGGCGAGAGCGGTCGAGGTCTGGAACACCACGACCAGTCCGACGCAGCCGATCATCAGCAGCCAGTTCACCAGCGGCACGTACACCTGCCCGATGTGGCGCTCCGAGGTGTGCAGGATCGCGAGGCGCGGCAGATAGTCGAGCTGCACCGCCTGCACGGTGAGCGAGAACGCCCCGGAGATGAGCGCTTGCGAGGCGATCACGGTCGCCATCGTGGCGAGGATCGCCAGCGGGGTGATCGCCCAGTCGGGCGACATCGCGTAGAACGGTGACAGCTCCTCGATGTGATCCATCGGCCGGCCCGACAGCAGGGCGGCCTGTCCGAAGTAGTTGAGGATCAGTCCGGGGAGCACCAGCACGTACCACGCCAACGTGATCGGGCCGCGGCCGAAGTGACCCATGTCGGCGTACAGCGCCTCACCACCGGTGACGACGAGGAAGATCGAACCGAGCGCGATGAACGCCTTCCACGGGTGCTGGACGAAGAGATCGACGGCGTAGGTGGGCGAGATCGCCCGCATCACCTCGGGTGCCTGACGGATCTGGTTGATGCCCAGCACCCCGATGACGACGAACCACACGACCATCACCGGGCTGAACACCTTGGCGATACCGGCCGTGCCGCGGCGCTGGATCACGAAGAGGGCGACCAGGATCACGACGGCGATCGGGATCACCCACCGCTCGAACGCGGGGGTGGCGACCTCGAAGCCCTCGACCGCGGACAGGACGGAGATGGCCGGGGTGATCAGCCCGTCGCCGTAGAGCAGCGCCGTGCCGAACACGCCGAGCGTGACGACACCGGCCGCCACCCTCGACACCACCTGACCCTCGGGCGGGATCACCAGCGATGTCAACGCCAGGATGCCGCCCTCACCGTGGTTGTCGGCCCGCATCACGGTCGCCAGGTACTTGAGACAGATGACGATGACCAGCGCCCAGAACGCCACCGACGCTGCACCGAACGCGGTCGCCTTGGTCACCTCGAGGTCGGCGTGGTGGAACGTCTCCCGGAACGCATAGAGCGGGCTGGTTCCGATGTCGCCGAAGACGATGCCCAGGGCGCCGAAGGCGAGCAGCGCCCCACCCCCTGAATGTCGCTCGTGGTCACTCACCCGGAGCGACGCTACAGGTCGCGCCGCTCCGCCACTCGGACGGTCGATCGCTCCGACCGAAGTCCGTTCACGTGCGAACGAGTGACGTGACAGCCCGGCCGAAGAGTTCGGCGATCGTTGCTGCGGTGCGCCGTTCCTCGAACGAGACGATCTCGCGGCCGTTCGACGTGAGTACGAATGTCCCGATGACGACCTCGTCGACCCGCACCGGGAGCGCGATCTGCTCGGGCAGCGTGGCCCGATCATCGTTCAGATCGACCAGCCGGGCCATCAGGTTCCCGTCGGCGAGCAGCACCGGCCGGGACGGCTGTGCGCCGCCGGGCTGCCACTCACACTGTTCGAGATGGAGCACCGAGGCGATGTGCTCGCACGCGGCCTCCGTCAGGCGCGCCTCGTCGCGGACGTCGGCCACCGTTCGGGCGAAGGCGATCAGATTGCGCAACTCGTCGCGCCGAGCCGAGTCGCGGATGCGTGCTCGCACCAGCCTCGCGTTCAGGACACCGACCACGAGTGCGACCACGAACAGCGTCGCCGCCGCGACGATCTCGTCCGCATCCTCGATCGCGAAGCTGTAGTAGGGCTCCGCCAGGAAGAAGTCGAAGGCGAGCACCGCGCACGCCGCGGCCACGATCGCCGGCCCGGTCGTACCGAGCAGGGCGACGAGGACCACGGGCAGCACGAGCACCAGCAGCGCCACCCGGGCGTGATCGACACGAACCGGAATCAGGGCAACAGCCGTGACGACCGGTAAGGCGACCGCCAGCACGTACGCCACGACTCGGCGTCGAACCGGGACGACGGTGCGCTCACCAGGCTGAATCGTCTCCGAAGCCCGACGACGCACGACCGAACTGTGCAGCTGTTCCACAACTCCGGTCTACGCCCGCGAGCGCTCCGCCGGAGCGTTCTTTGCGGATTCTTCACGACCTTCGCGTGATCGCTCACGACATCTTCACGACGTCGTCACGGAAGGTGGAAGATCTCGTCCAGCTGACTCATCATCTGGTCGGCGTGTTCGCCGCCGCCTTCGAAGAACGGGGCCATCAGGTCCTGCCACTTGGCGTTGATCGGTTCGCTCGACATGGCCGCCAACGCCTCCTCGAACGATGCCGGGAGTTTCGAAGTAGCCGACGAGCAGTCCGTCGGCCTGCAGGAACAGCGAATAGTTGTGCCATCCGGTTCGTGACAGCGCTTCGAGCATCTCGGGCCACACCCGCTCGTGATGCGCTCTGTACTCGTCGAGCGACGACGGCTTGACGCGGAGCGTGAAACACACTCGGTTCATGTTGCGAACTCCTCGCGGGTCGACTGTCGCGGTGGCTGCGGGATCGGGTCGGACCCGATCCCGCAGACGCACCGTCACGCTGGTGTGTGCCGGAGGCGTCAGAGGTTGTCGGCGTTGTAGACGCTGAACGGGCCCATCACGATCCGCAGGCCGTTGTCGCGGGTGGGGTCCTTCTCGATCGTGTACTCCCCCATCCGGCCGGCCTCGAAGCTGGTGCCTTCGGCCGCCTCGATCTGGCCGGTGGCAATCCCGTAGGCGGCGTAGTAGGTGAGGTAGCCGAGATCGACGAACGACCACAGTGCGAACTCCGGAGCGCACCCGTCGAGCGTGAACTCACGCATCTCGTCGGGCAGACCCAGACCCGACACCTTGACCGTCTCGCACAGTCCTTCGTCCTGCATCGCCTTGGCCGCGGCGGCGATGCCGACCGTGGTCGGAGCCATGATCAGTTCCAGATCCGGATTCGACTGTCGATCAACCCCAACGCCTGGTTGTACGACTCGTCGGCGTCGTCGTTGCCGTACACCGTGTCGACCAACTCGAGGTTGGCGTACTTGTCGTCGCCGGCCAGCGCCTCCTCCATCGCTGCGATCCAGGCGTTCTGGTTGGCGGCGTCGGGCGTCGCCGACAGGATGGCGAACTGCCCGCCATCGTCGCCGAGGATGTTCAGGGCCATGTCGGCCATCACGACACCGGTCTCGTCGAAATCGACCTGGGCGACGAACAGGCTCTCGCCCTCGCCCGGACGGAATCGGTGAGTCCCACGCGACGACCGGGATCCCCGCCGCGGCAGCATCGTCGACCGCCGTCTGCACCTGATCGCCGGCATTGTTCGAGATCATGATCGCGTCGACGCCCTGGGTGACCGCGTTCGTGACGAACTCGATCTGACCCGTCGTGTCAGCACATGACGCCGGAGCCGAGAACTGCGGCTCGGCGGCGCCCAACTCTCCTGCCGCCTCGATCGCGCCGTCGTTGGCCTGATCGAACACCGCGATTGCCGGTGCACTTGGGCAACAACAGCGCGTTGAAATCACCGGCCGCCTCGATCGTCACCGCGTCGCCGGACGGTGCGGCGCCCGCACTGTCGGCCGTCGTATCGCTCGATGCGTCGGTCGCCGCGGGCGCTTCGGTCGCGGCCGGCGCTTCGGTCCCGGCTGGTTCGGTGCGCGGCTGGTTCGGTCCCGGCTGGCTTCGGTGGCGGCTGGTCGCTCGCTGGCGGCCGGTTCGGCATCGTCGTCGCTGCCACAGGCCGCGATGAGCAGCGACGCAGTGGCGACGAGCGCCGCAATTCTGATCGTTCGTGACTTCATGTCTCGGTTCCCCCTTGTACGGAAGTTGGTTGGTTGGTGTTGCTGGAGCTCTGGTGTCAGGCAGTGGGAGCGATCGAAGCGAGTTCGGCGGTCGCCTGCTGTCGGTGTCGACGGGTGGTGATCCGCCCGAGTGCGTTCTGGACGAGGACCGAGGCGATCAGGATCACGCCGATCACGCCGACCTGGGTCGTGCCATCGACGCCCGCGAGCCCGAGGCCGTTGCGGATGTTCAGCACGATGAGGATCGCCAACGCCACGCCGGACATGCGGCCCGATCCCCCGAAGATCGAGACGCCGCCGAGCAGCACGATCGTGATGATCTCCAACTCGAATCCGTAGGCGAGATCGGCGCGAGCGGTGCCGAGCCGCGACGCGAACAGGAGTCCCGGCGAGTCCGGCGACCGTCGACGAAGCGACGAACAGCGAGGTGCGCACCCGATCGACCTCGAACGCCCGAGAAGCGGGCGACGCCGGCTTGTCACCGATCACGTAGAGGTAGCGGCCGACGACGCTGCGGTGCAGCATGACCGCACCGATCGCGAGGATTCCGACGAACAGCAGGATGGCGAACGGCAGCGGGCCGATCAGGTCGTCCTGCCCCAGGGTGTTGAACCAGTCGGGGTACTGCCCGACGGATCGGTCCTCGACGAGGATGCGGGCGGCTCCTCGCCAAGCGATCAATCCGGCGAGCGTGACGACGAGCGACGGCAACTCGAGCAGCGTGATGATCAAGCCCTGAATGAGCCCGATCAGCGCCGACACGATCAGTGTGATGAGGAGGATCAGCCAGAACGGCAGCCCGCTGCGCTCGTGGAGTGCCGCCATCACGCACGCCGCGAAACCCATCACGGAGGCCACCGACAGGTCGATCTCGCCGGCCACGATCACGAACGTCATGGCGACGACGACGATGATCTTCTCGATCGACAGTTCGAACAGGTTGACGAAGTTGTTGACGCTCAGGTACCCGTCGGACTGGGCGATGTTGAAGACGACCGAGGCCAACAGGACCGCGCCGAGCAGCGCGTTCCACGACCGTTGCAGGAGCCAGTCACGCATGCGCCGGCACCTGACCGGAGCGCTTGGGTCTGTGCCGCCACTCGCCGGCGATACCGCTTGTTGACGACCACGTCGAGGATGACGGCACCGATGATCAGCACACCCAGGATCGCGTCGCGCCAGAACTCGCTGACCTGCGGCACTCGGACGAGGCTGAGGTCGAGGATCTCGATCAGGATCGCTCCGAGGAGTGCACCGATCACGGTGCCGGAGCCACCCTGGATGCTGACGCCGCCGACGACGGCGGCAGCGATCGCGGCCAGTTCGAAGCCGGCGCCGGCGGTGACGTTCACGGTGCCGAACTGACCGAGGAACATGAAGCCGGCAAGACCGGCCAGCGCACCGCACACCGTGAACGCGACGAGCACGGTGATCGCCTGGGGCAGCCCGGCCTGGCGGGCGGCATCCGGGTTGGAGCCGACGGCGTACAGGATCCGACCGCCGCGCAGCCGCGCGAGGACGAGTTGGAGCACGAGCGCGACGACGAGGGCGATGATGAACATCGTGCGCAGGTCGAAACCGCCCCAGCTGCCGATCGACGAGCGCGGCAGGTCGACGAGCCAGTCGGGAAGATCGTTCGTGACGATCGTCGTGCCGCCGGCGATCTCGGTCAGCACGGCGCGGTAGATCGCCAAGCGTGCCGAGCGTGACGATGATCGAGGGCACCTTGGCGTAGGCGACGAGCAGCCCGTTGACCAGCCCGAGCACCGCGCCGATCGCGACCGCCAGCAGGATCGCGAGGACCGGAGCCAGATCCGGTTGCGACGACAGCACGTCACCGGTCACGAACGCCGACACGCCGAGGATCGATCCGACGGACAGGTCGATGTGGCGGGCGATGATGACGACGGCCTCACCGGCCGCCAGCAGCGCCGTGATGGCGACGCTGATCTGGATCCGGTTGAACAACCGGCCCTCGAGGTAGTTGTCGATCACCAGGTTGAAGAGCAGGAGCGACACGACGATCAACCCGAGGAGCGTGAACTCCTTGACCCGTTCGGGGCTCAGGCCACGTCGACGCCTGATCGGCGCAGCCGCGGCGGTCGGCGCGAGTTCCTCGGTGGTGGTCGCCGTCATGGCCCACCCACCGCCGCGGCCATCACCCGTTCCTGGTCGAAGTGCTCGCGTTCGATCAACGCCATCCGCCGCCCCTCCCGCATCACCAGGATGCGATCGCTCATGGCCAGGACCTCGGGCAGGTCGGACGAGATCATGATCACCGCCATGCCCTGTGACGCCAGCTCGTCGATCAGTCGATGGACATCGGCCTTGGCGCCGACGTCGATCCCCCGCGTCGGTTCGTCGAGGATCATGATCCGCGGCTCGGTGTTCAGCCACTTGGCGAGCATCACCTTCTGCTGATTGCCGCCGGACAGGTTGTCGACCGGGGTGTCGAGCGATGGCGTGCGGATCGAGAGCGCGACGCGGAACAGCTCGGCGGTCTCGTACTCCGCTGACCGATCGACGAGATGCCCCGGGCCCGTGTAGCGGCTCATCACCGGCAGCGTGATGTTGGCGGTGACCGATTGCGGCATGCTCAGCCCGAGCTTGCGTCGGTCCTCCGAGAGGTAGGCGATGCCGTGGTCGAGCGCGTCCTGTGGGGAACGAATGGTCACGCGCTCACCGCTCACCCGGATCTCGCCCGTATCGGCGGGTGCGATGCCGAACAGGGCGAGCGCCACGTCGGTCCGTCCGGACCCGACCAGCCCTGCGAAGCCGAGCACTTCGCCGTGTCGGACCTCGAACGACACGTCGGAGAAGACCCCGCGCCGTCCGAGGCCCTCGACGCTCAGGGCGACCTCGCCGCCCTCGCGAGTGGGTGCGGGCGAAGAAGTCGCCGAGTTCGCGCCCGACCATCTCCCGGACGACGAGTGCCTCGTTCGTGTCGGCTGTCGGCCGTGTCGAGATGTGGCGCCCATCGCGGTACACGGTGATCCGGTCGGCGATCGCGAAGACCTCGTCGAGGCGGTGGCTGATGAACAGCACCGCCACGCCCGACTGCTTGAGCCGATCGACCTGACGGAACAGACGCTGCACCTCGTGCGCGGACAGCGCCGCGGTCGGCTCGTCCATGATCAGCACGCGGACGTCCTGCGACATCGCCTTGGCGATCTCGATCGCCTGTTGCTCGCCGACCGTCAACGTGCTCGCCGGTGTCGTCGGATCGAGGGGGACGTCGAGCCGAGCGAGGATCTCGGAGGCGTCGCGCTGCATCCGGCGCCAGCTGACGACTCGACCACGATCACGATGTCCGATGAAGATGTTCTCGGCGACGGAGAGGTCGGGGAAGATCGAGCGGTTCCTGGTAGATCGCGACGATCCCCTGCCGCTGGGCATCGGCCGGCGACGACACCACGGCCGGTTCGCCGTCGATGAGGATCTCACCACGGTCGGGGTGGTGGAGCCCGGTGATGATCTTGATCAGCGTCGACTTCCCTGCGCCGTTCTCGCCGAGCAGCGCGTGGACCTCGCCGGGGTACAGCTCGATCTGCGCGTCGTGGAGCGCCAGCGTGCCGCCGAAGCTCTTGGTCACCTCCCGTGCGACGAGCACCGCGTCGCGCCGGAGAGAGTTCGGCGGTCTGCGACAAGCGATCCCCCTTCGAATGCCTGGTCGAATGCCTCGTTTTTGAAACGCTTCATATGAGAGTAAGGGAAGGCTGACCGTGTCAAGGTGATCGAAGCGTCGAGGCAGAACGTCGGATAGTCGGGCGCAGGACCTGGTGCGGTCGAGGCCCGGGCGACGAGCTCGGGTGTGAACACGACCTGCTCGATGGGTGTGCGCCGCCCCCTGCTCGGATTCCTCGATCAGCAGTCGCGCCGCGGCTTGACCGAGTTCGTGACGAGGCTGGGCGACCGAACTGAGCGGCACCGCCGCAGCGGCCGCGTACTCGATGTCGTCGTAGCCGATGATGGCGATGTCGTCGGGGACGGTGACGCCCTGCTGCGTCAACTGCTGGAGCAGACCGACGGCGATCAGGTCGTTGGCGCAGAACACTGCCGTCGGTCGCCGTCGGGCCGACATCCCCAGCAGCTTCTCACCGGCCTTGAGGCCGGCGGTGACGGTCAGGTCCATGGTGGGGATCACGGTCAACGCATTCGCCGGGAGTCCTGCACGCTTGATCGCGCGGCCGGCACCGACATGCCGGTCGCGGACCTGCGGGATCGCGATCGGCCCGCCGATGAAGCCGATCCGGACGTGACCACGCTCGACCAGGTGTTCCACGGCCAGATCGCCGCCGGCGACGTCGTCGACCCCGACGGCGCACCAGTCCGCGTTGTCGCCCTCGAGCACTCGATCGACCAGCACGATCGAGGTTCCCCGTCGGCGCAGCAGCTCGAGTCGGGGATTGGATGGATCGACGGCCGTGATCAGAACGCCACGCGCGCGCAGTTCGGCCAGATCGGCGAGGTAGGCGTCCTCGCGCTCGGTGTCCTGGTTGCTGTTGCACAGGAACAACGACAATCCCTTGCCGCGGATCGTCTCGTCGACACCGTGGGCCACGTCCATGAAGAACGGATTGGCGGCGTCGAGCACGACGTAGGCCACGATCCGGCTGCGCCCCTCCCGCAACTGCCGTGCCGACCCGTTGGGCACGAAGCCGAGTTCGGCGATCGCACCCTCGACCTTGCGACGCGTGGCCGCACGGACCCGTTCGGGCCGGTTCAGCACGTTGGACACGGTGCCGATCGAGACACCCGCCATCGCTGCGACGTCCTTGATGCGCGCGTCGCTCACGGTCGCGCTCCCATCCGTCCATCATCGCACGCCGGGTTGACAGCGACGTGCCAAAGGCGTACCGTTTTTGAAACGCTTCAGAATGCGACGATGACCTCTCAGCGGCTCGCGCCCGGGAGGATGCGGAAGGGGTGACGTATGGAATTGAGCACGCGAGGTGCTGGGGCTGCTCGACGCGCAAGCGATCGAGGTGCCGTCGTGGGCGTATCGGCAACTCGGGCACGCGGTTCAAGGTGTTCGCCCAACCGGGTGTCCCCCGCGACCCGTTCGAGAAGCTGGCCGACGCAGCCCAGGTCCACGCGTTCACCGGGTCTGGCACCGAGCGTGGCGCTCCACATCCCGTGGGACGAGGTCGACGACTTCGGCAAGCTGCGCGAGCACGCCGAGTCGTTGGGCGTCCGCCTCGGAACCATCAACTCGAACACGTTCCAGGACGACATGTTCAAGCTCGGCAGCCTGGCGCACCCCGACCGCGCCGTGCGCCAGGCTGCGATCGACCACCACTTCCGATGCATCGAGATCATGCACGAGACCGGTTCGGCGGACCTCAAGATCTGGCTCGCCGACGGCACCAACTACCCGGGCCAGGACGACATCCGAGCACGACAGGACCGGCTGGCCGAGGCGCTCGCCGTCATCTACGCAGCGGCTGAGCGCCGACCAGCGGTTGGTGCTCGAGTACAAGTTCTTCGAGCCCGCGTTCTACCACACCGACGTCCCCGACTGGGGCACGTCGTACGTCCAGTGCGCCGCGCTCGGCGAACGAGCCGTGGTGTGTCTCGACACCGGGCACCACGCACCCGGCACCAACATCGAGTTCATCGTCGCCCAGCTGCTGCGGCTCGGCAAGCTCGGGTCGTTCGACTTCAACTCGCGGTTCTACGCCGACGACGATCTGATCGTCGGCGCCGCCGATCCGTTCCAGCTGTTCCGGATCCTGCACGAGGTGAACCGCGGCGGTGGATTCGACACGGCTTCCGGCGTCGTGTTCATGCTCGACCAGTGCCACAACGTCGAAGCGAAGATCCCCGGCCAGATCCGCAGCGTGCTGAACGTCCAGGAGATGACCGCTCGCGCCCTGTCGGTCGACGCCGACGCGCTCGACCGCGGCGCAGCTGGCCGGCGACGTGCTCGGGGCGAACGCCGTGCTGATGGATGCCTTCTACTCCGACGTGCGACCGGCGCTCGCCGACTGGCGCGAGCAGCGCGGCCTGCCGCGTGACCCGATGGCCGCGTACGCATCGTCCGGGTATCAGGCCGAGATCGAATCGACCCGCGTCGGCGGCAATCAAGCCGGCTGGGGTGCGTGACGCGCCGTCACTGAATCGGCGTCATTGGAGCCCAGATGGCAGCCAGCTCCCGTGGAAACCGGCGGGCACCCGGTGCGGGAGGTGGACCTCGGCGAGGTTCTCGAGGGTGGCCGAGTCGAGCACGAGCAGATAGCTCGAATCCTCCACCCGATCGTGAGCGAACGTGAGGAGGTAGCCGTCGTCCTCGGCGAGGGTGGAACGGGCGACGTGGACCGGTTCACCGCACGTGTGTCCGGTGGGGAGCCGATGAGTGATGGTCGTGCTGGTGTCGTGCTTGCCGGTGTTGTGCTTGCCGGCGTCGTGCTTGTTGATCTCGCCGTGGTCGGGTTCGGCCGTGAAGAAGAACGAGTTGGTGTAGACGAACCTGTTCTCGTGCCCGGTGAAGCGGTCGGCGATGCGCGGGTACTCGGTCGGTGTGTCCCACAGTGGCTGCTCGTCGACGGTTCCGGCGACGGGATCGATCCGCCACTCGTGCAGGAGCGGCAACGCCGTCGGATCGTCGAGTCGCGTCCCGGTCAGGACGATCGCATCGCCGTCGTCCCAGGCGTTCGCCGCGTGCGACAGATGCCCCGTGTGCACCCGCATCCAGCGGACCGGACCGCCGGTGCGATCCATCACCCCGATCGACGCACCGTGTTCGAGGTCCCAGCGCCAGGGAAAGCCACCTGCGGCGAGCGACCAGTCGAAGACGAAGGGCGAATCGAAGAACACGACGCGCGTCCTCGTGATCGCGAAGTCGTGCATCATCGACGGGACCGGAAGGTCGATCGGCACCGCCTCCACGAGGCGCCCGTCGGGGTCCACCCGGTAGAAGGTGAGGAACGGCGGCCGGATCGAGTAGCCGAAGAACAACAGCTCGCCGGTCACGGGGCACGTCTTCGGATGGGCGGTCATCGGTCCGGACAGTGCCCCGTCGAAGTCGAACGGGCCGATCGTTTCCAGCCCTGGCGTGATCTCGTACGGCAGCCCGCCCTCCTCCAACGCCAGGAGACGGCCGGCGTGAGCGATCACATGCGTGTTGGCGGTGGTCACGAGCAGACCGTCGCGGCGGGCGCTCGCGTCCTCGAACAAGGCGTGCGGACCCAACGACTTCGATACCGGCCGTCCGGAAGCTCGACCGAACATTCCGACACCGCTGGGTCCTTCGGCCGGGGTGATCCGCCGGATCGGTGCGTATCCTCGCCCGCCGTGAGAAGTCTGCAGGCGTGGATCGGTGTCGAACTCGACGAGGTCAGTTGGCGGAAAGGTGGTCTCGATCGTCGGTGGCGCCGTGTCGATCGTTGCGATCCTGGTGGTGACACACCACGTCCTGGGGCTCACCGGCGCGCCGATGCTCGTGACTCGATGGGTGCGAGGCCGTGCTGCTGTTCGCCGCACCGCACGGCGCGTTGTCGCAGCCATGGCCGGTCGCTGCCGGTCACGTGGTGTCGGCGCTGATCGGCGTCACATGTGCTCGCTACATCGGAAACGTGGAACTGGCTGCCGCGTGCGCGGTCGGTCTGTCGATCGGGGCGATGCACCAGTTCAAGTTCATCCACCCACCCGGCGGGGCGACGGCTCTCGCGGCAGTGATGGGCGGTGCCTCGATCACTGAGCTCGGCTACTCGTTCGTGTGGCGACCGGTCGTCGTGAACGTCGTGATCATCCTCGCCGTCGCGGTGGTGTTCAACTGGCCGTTCGAGTGGCGCCGCTATCCGGCGCATCTCGGGCTGCCGCGTGCCACCGATGCCGGTCCACCGGAATTGACGCACGCCGAAGTGATCGAGGCGTTCCGCAGTCTGGACTCGTTCATCGACATCACCGAGGACGACCTCCGCCGTCTCGTCGATCTCCTGTCGCTCAGGCGTGTCGAGAGCGGGCCCGACGCCGTACTCGACGCGTTTCCACCGACGGTCGGCGCAGCGGGAGCAGAGTTCGAGAGCGGCTCGTTCGTCAGCTGACGAGGACTCCGATCGAGGTGACCACGACGAGGGCGAGGCCGAGGCCGAGTTGGGTGAGACCGAGGCGTCGGGCGGGAATCGGAGGACGGCGTACCCACCACAGCTGCAGCACCGCCAGCACGACGACACCGACGGTGCCGGCCAGAAGATCGGTGTCGACGGCGACCGCCGCGACGGCGAGCAGCACGGCCACCAGCTGGGCGACGTCGGTTTGGCGGATGTTGCCGGCACCGCGGCGCAGACGAGCGATCTGGACGCGTACGAACGGGATCGATCCGACGGCGCGGGCCGCGAGCACGAGCCAGACTCCTGCGGCGAGCGCCGCCGATCCGTGGTCGGCGACGACGATCGCCGCCGCAGCCGCGGCGATCCCCACGGCCCCGGCCAGCTCGGGAATCAGACGGCGTCCTCGACCGCGCGAGTCGAACGACCACTCGATCGCCACCAGCGGGGCGGCGGCGGCGATCGGCAGCATCCACGACCAACCGGCGAGGGCGACTGCGGCGACTCCCAGCAGCGCCAACACGACCAGTTCGACGGCGGCGATGCGCAGCGCGCGAGGCGTGTTCGATCGACCCAACGATCGTGGCGGACGTCGATCGAGACGAGCTTGAGCGGCGTGCGGACCAGAAAGGCGATCAGGGCGGCCAAGCCGATGCAGGCACCGGCCGGCGACGGGGCGACGAGCAGACCGAGCAGGACCGGCTCGGCGGTCAGACCCCATCCTCCGTGCTCGTTGGGGACCGCGACCGATCGCCAGAGCGGACGTTGCGTCGCTGCCGGTGTCGCCAGCGTGGTCGTGGTCACCGTGTGAACGTATGAGTTTCGTCCGCGGGGCAACCAGGGCCGAAGGTCCCGATCATGCGCGAGGGTGCTCGCCGGCACCCGTTGCGATTCGTGCCGGGAGCGGCGGGGCATGATGTGGTCTCTTCGAACGGGGTGGAGCATGGGTCTCGAGCAGATGGCGATGTCGGGTGTCGCCGCCGTCGGGCGTCATCGACGGGTTTCCGATGCGTTGTTCCGATTCACGAAGTGGGGGAATCCGTTTGCCGACGAGCGGTTCTCCTGGCCGTACCCGATGTACGACCGGATGCGGGCCGACGGGCCGGTCACGTACGGCCGTCCGTACCGGCAGTGGTTCGTGTTCGGCTACGACGAAGTCCAGGAGGTGCTGCGGTCGCCGCACACCGCGACGGCACCGGTCGGTGAGCTGCTGCTGTCGACGTCGCGGTACCGCAAGCTGACGCCGACCGCCAGATCGAACTTCGCCCGATGGCTGCTGATCAACGACGCGCCCGACCACACCCGATTGCGGGCCGCGGTGAGTCGGGCGTTCACACCGCGGCAGATCGATCGCTACGAGCCACTGATCAGACAGGCCGTTGGCGACCTCGTCGACGAACTCGACACCACCCGCGAGATCGACATCGTCGAGGCGTTCACGACCCGGCTGCCGATCCAGGCGATCGCGGCGATCCTCGGGCTTCCGCTCGATCGTCGACCATGGCTGCTGGACGCGTCCCAGGAGATCGGCGGAATGCTGGAGCCGCTGACCCCGTTCGATGCCGACTCGATGAGCGAACGTTTCGCCGAGCTGGACGCCTACTTCCGGACCGTCATCGCCGAGCGCCGCGACCAGCCGGGGCACGATCTGATCTCGGTCCTCGCCGCCAGCGACGGCGGACACGACCTCGACGACGACGAGATCGTCGCCATGATCGCCGTCCTGCTCTTCGCCGGACACGAGACGGTGACCGGGCATGCTCGGCAACACCCTCGTCGCGCTGGCCCGCCATCCGGACCAGCGCACACTCCTTCGTGACAACCCCGATCTGATCGAGAACGCGGTCGAGGAGCTGTTGCGCTTCGATCCGCCGGCACAGGTCAGCGGTCGGCAGGCCACAGCCGACTTCGAGGTCGCCGGCGTGACGATCCGGCGCGGCGACAACATCGGGCTCATGATCGGCGCCGCGAACCGTGACAAGCGTCGCTGGAGCGATGCCGACGAGCTTCGTCTCGACCGGCCCGATCCACGACCGATCTCGTTCGGCTTCGGCGCCCACCACTGTCTCGGGGCCGCCCTCGCCCGCCTGGAACTGCGCATCGCACTCCCCGTGCTGCTCGACACGCTCGGCGACTACACGATCGACCCGGCGCGGACCGTGTGGAAACGCTCATTCGCGCTGCGCGGACCGACCTCGCTCCCCCTGAGTTCGACCGGTCGGGGTCAGGCCGCAGAAAGCACGGGCTGAATCGAACGATCAGGGTCCGATCGGTGCGGCGTCCTGGATGGTCAGCGGGGCGATCGGGGTGCCATCGGACCACAACCCGTTCGAGCGGTGTTCCGGGGTGTCGCCGAGCGCGTACTCCGACGCCTCGCCGTCCGATGCGGCACTGCGCAACGCATCCCACACCTTCCAGCAGAAATTCCAGTCGTACGCGTCGGCGGTTCCCGGAGGGGCGGCACACACGCCGTGGACCGACGGCAGCGCAGGCACACCATGGTCGTCGGCTCGAGCCATCACCAGATCCTTGTTCGCGGCGGGAAGATGGCCGAGCCCGGGGAAGATGGCATTGCAACTCGAATCCGGGCTCCCGGCGATGATGCCGTCGGCGCTGGAGTGGCATTGCAACAACGCGCTCGCCGGGATGCCGCTGAGGTCGTCGTCGAGGGCCGGTTCCCCGGTTCCGTCGAGACCCCCGTCATGGGGATCCTCGAGGAACACGACCTCGGGCTCGGGCAGCCCGAGGGCCTGCCATCGGTTCGCCAGGTTGGTGGTGATGATGCCGCCGAACGAGAACCCGAAGTAACTGGCGCCGTCGAGTTCGGGCTGCACCCGCGTGGCGTCGGCGGCGAGGTACTGGAGCGCGCCGTCGATGCCGTTGAGCGCGGAGGCCATGCACGGCTCGATGTCGAACGGTCCCGGGCACGGCACCGCGGTGTCGGTCTGCCAACGGGGGTACACGACGATCGTCCCGTGACGGACCGTATGACGGATGAACTCGTACATCTGGTCGAAACCCGCGAACTCGAAGTACCCGTGCATCACGATCGCCACCGGCGCCGAGGCTGGTGCCGGGTCGACCGGCTCGAACACGAACCACCCGTCCGCCCCTTCGCCGCCACTGCCGACGCGCCAGTCGCCGTGTTCGTAGTCGCTGCCGCCGGGACCCGAGATCGGTTGTGGCGGCTGCACGATCGGCGATCCGGGCGCGCTCGTGGAGGCCGGGACCGCGGGCGTCGACGTCGAGGTCGACGTGGAGGTCGACGCCGCCGTGACCGCAGGCGGCGCGCCCGTGGCCGGCGTGGCGTCCGGCACGCCGGTCGTCGTGGTTGCGGTGGGCAACGCACTCGTCGACGACGTCGCGGTCGTTGCGCTGCTCGAGACCGCCAGCGGGTCGCTGTCGCTCGTCGTGCACGACGCGGCCAGTGTTCCGAGGGCGATGGTGACAACCACCCATCGGGTGCGAACACACGCACGTGCTCCGGGCGCCCCTTCGTCGATCGATGGTTTCCGAGTCACGAGGAGAAGAATTGCAGGATGGATGGGAGGACGTGTCACTCATTGGGCCCCGACGTGGATAGGGGGCCATAGGTACAATGTTTGGCTAGCCTTACATCATGGTGGTGTCCGTGTCTCGACGACAGGAACCTGGAAGGAACCAGCAATGCACGGAGAAGTGATCGAAGTTCGACGAGTGGCACCCCGGATGGTCCGCGTGGTCCTCGGTGGCGACGGCCTCGACGGGTACGAGCCGACGTCGTTCACCGACCAGTACGTGAATGCGCTGTTCGTGCCTCCGGGCGCGCCGTACGAGGCGCCCTTCGATGTCGACGAAGCACGTCGGTGCGCGCCGGAAGAGCGCCCCGTCGGACGGCGCTACACGATCCGGTCATGGGATCCGGTCGAGCGGGTCGTGGCGATCGACTTCGTGGTCCACGGCGATGCCGGGGTCGCCGGACGATGGGCGAACAACGCTCGCGTCGGCGAGGTGCTCCAGTTCGTCGGACCGACCGGTGGCTATGCGCCGGACGACAGCGCGGACTGGCACCTGCTGGTGGGCGACGAGAGCGCGATCCCCGCCATCGCGGCGGCGCTCGAACGCATCCGACCCGCAGCGCCGGTCCTGGCGGTCCTCATCGTCGACGACGTCGCCAGCGAGATGGACCTCGACTGCAGCGGCGATCTCCAGGTCCACTGGGTGCACCGCGACACCACGCCCGGCGAGGAGGCCGTGGTGCGGGCGGTCGGGCGTCTCCACTTCCCCGCCGGACGCCCCGATGTCTTCGTGCACGGCGAGGCCGGCGAGGTGCGCGCCGTACGCCGACATCTCCTCGCCGCACGCGGCCTGACGCGCGAGGGCACCTCGATTTCTCCCTACTGGCGACGGGAGTTCACGGACGAGGCGTGGCGCGAGGTCAAGCGCGACTGGCTGGCCCAGGTCGAACACGACGTGCCCGCTGGCTGAGCGATCGGCTCAGGTCGTTGCCGCGTCACCGTCGATCGCCGCCGCCAGCAACGGGACGAGCCCGTCGAGGAGGAACGGGATGCTCAAGACGGTGACGAACGACGTCGCGCCGCCGAGCGCATCAGAGCTCTCACTGTCGAGCAGCACATCACGTCCCTCGGTGTGGACGGCGAGGTTGTTGTAGACCGCATTCGTGGTGAACGCCTGCCCGGCGTCCTCCGCATCGAGCCAGATCAGAACATCGAGGTCGAGCAGGTCGAGCCGTTCGAGACTCAGATCGAAACCGAATTCGTCCGTGGCGAGTGCCTCCAGCTCGGAGGGCATCACGAAGCCGAGCGAGTCGAGCAGACGGCCCCGCGAGTCCTCCGGCCCGTAGACCCAGACCCCTTCATACGGCGTGGCCGTGGCGCCGGTGGCCCCGACGAACTCCGGATGGTCCGCCCGGATCTCGTCGAACCGGGCTTCGACCTCCTCGACCATCTCGTTCGCCCGTTCGGGCTGACCCACGATCGCCCCGATCGTCCGAGTCTGCTCCTGCCACGGGATGCCCCAGTCGACGTACTCGGCTGGTTGCGCGACCGTCGGCGCGATCTCCGCCAACGTCGCGTAGTCCGATTCGGTCAAACCCGCATAGAGCCCGAGGATGAGATCGGGTCGAACCGCGGCAATCTGCTCGAAGGCGATGCCTTCGGTGTCGTCGAGCACGACCGGGGCGGCATCGCCGAGGAACGGCTGCGCCCACGGCCATGCCGCATGGTCGTAGCCGCCGAACCAGTCGGTCACCGCGACGGGGGCGACGCCGAGCGCGAGCAGCGCGTCCTGCTCGGTGAGCCCGACGACCGCGATCCGTTGCGGCATCTCGTCGATCGTGGTGCTGCCGTACTTGTGCGGAATCGTCACCGGGAAGGCCGCGTCGTCAGCAGCCGCCGCTGCGGTCGCATCGTCGGTGGCCGGCGCGACCGCGGTCGGGGCATCCGCCGTGTCGGTCGAGACCGCGACCGTGTCACCGGTGACCGTGTCACCCGTGGCCGTGTCACCGACCACCGGGCCGGACCCGTCACTCGAACCGCCTCCGCAGGCGGATGCCATGAGGAGCGCGACCACGACCGGCACGACCAGAATTCTCGTACGCAACATGTGAAGGAACCTAGTTGATATTAAGTAGGCACACCTAACTACCCGGACGGTCATTGGATCGATGCGATCGCATATGGTTGTTCGCCGTGGGGACGTTCATTCAGGATGTGATCCCGGTCGTTCCGTACGAGGACATCCGTGCAGGACACGACTTCCTCGTCGAGGTGCTCGGATTCACGTCGGGTGGTGTCATCGAGAACGGTGACGGAGTCGTGGTGCATGCCGAGGTCTGCGCGAATGACCGACGGCTCTGGTTGCACGCCGTGGGTGGCGGATTGACCACTCCGGCGGGCGCGGGAGCTGCGACGGGCGGCATCGTGGTCTACGTAGCGGACGTCGACGCGCACTTCGCCCGAGCCAGAGACATGGGTGCAACGATCGTGCGGGAACCCACGGATGAGGACTACGGACAGCGCGAGTACGGGCTTCGTGATCCCGAAGGGCACGACTGGTACATCGCCACTCCATTCGCCCGATCGGACTGAGGGCGTCGTCGGTTCGTTCGCAGCGGAGGCCATGCCGCTTCGGCGTCGCGTCGCGCTCTCTACGTTTGAGCGATGGCTGTCGATGACCGTCGCAGGGCACGGGCCGCGAAGAGACGTCGGCGACGGATGAAACGCGTCGAACACGATCTGACCGCAGAGCAGTGGGCGGCGCTCCGGGCTGCGTGGGGCGGGTGCGCCTACTGCGCCGACACGAACGCTCCGCTGCGCAGCCACCTCGAGATCGGCACTGAACTCGGTCGGCGGTTCCACATCGGACACGCCGAGTAGCCAACGTCCTTGCGGTGCCGTCCGTTCCAGAGCGGCTAGCGCGGGCCGGGCCATCGAGGTCGCTTGCTCGTCGCTGAGATCCATATCGTGAACGTCGTGGGCGTGCACCTTGGCTTGATCGATGACGGCGGTGAGATCCGCAGCCCTCAGCACAGTGCCACACGGACACTCGATGACCTGTTCCATGGAATCCTCCTCCGGGTTTCTGGTTTCCGCGACCGTACGCCGGCGCGATGGGGAAAAGATTGGTGATCGATGGGGTTACGGATCCACCTCTGTGGCCGAATCACCCTGGTCGGCGACGGCGGTGCGGTCGACGAGCGCGACCTTCCGGGACGGCAGGGACGGCTGGCGTTGGCGCGGCTCTGCCTCGAGCAGCAGCGTCCCGTCTCCTCCGAGCGCCTCATCGATTGCCTCTGGGGCGACGAGCCTCCACATGACGCCGTCGGCGCGTTGGCGTCGATCGTCAGCAAGCTCCGCACCATTCTGAGGCGGGCCGACACCGAAGCATCGGCGCGAATCCTCGGAGGTCCGGGGACCTACGAACTGCGGCTGGGGACCGGCAGCACGGTGGACCTGCAGGACGCCCGCAACGCCATCGACCGCGCGGAAGGTGATCGACGTCGCCACGATGTGCGCGCCGCCTGGGCGAATGCCACCGTCGCGGTCTCGATCGCACGCCGCGGCTTCCTCCCCAGCGAGCACGCCGCGTGGGTGCGAGCCGTGGGCGCCGAACTCGAGCGCACGGCACTGCGCGGCTACGACTGTCTCACGTGGGTGTGGACGGCACAGGGAGACGGCGTGCTGGCGACGGCGATGGCGCAACAGGCCGTCGACCTGGCTCCGCTGCATGAACCCGCTTGGCGAGCGCTCATGACCGCTCAGGCCGAATTCGGAAGTCGAGCCGACGCGTTGCGCACCTACCGTCGGTGCAGGGACACGCTCAGCGGCGAACTGGGCGTCTCCCCCGATCCTGCAACCGTGCAGCTCTACGAGCACCTGCTCGCCCAGTGAATCCCGGACTCGTGCGTCCGCCAATCAAGCATCCCGGGGTGTGCTAGGCCTAGACGTCGAGGTGGTCGCCGTGCCGGAGTCCCCGTACTTGATGAACAACATGCATCCGGAGACGGGTGCACGCTTCGAAGGCCTGGAGCAGACCCTCGATCCGATCTCGATCACTCATCTGGAACGCGTCGGCGTGAAGCCGGGCGCCCGCTGCCTGGAGATCGGGACGGGCGGTGGTTCGATCGCCCGATGGCTCGCATCTCGAGTCGGGGGCGACGGTCAGGTGGTGGCGGTCGATCTCGACACGCGATGGTTCCAGCACGATGGCAGCCCGCAACTCGAGGTGCGCGAGATGGATGTCGCGACCGGGCCGATTCCGGAGGGTCCGTGGGATCTCATCCACGAACGGCTCGTGCTGCAACACGTGCCGGCGCGTCTCGATGTGCTCGATGAGCTCGTCGCCCGGCTCGCTCCGGGAGGCTGGTTGGTCCTGGAGGACTTCGACACGGGCGAGGTTCGCACGACCGATCGCGCCGGCCCCGATCATGAGCTCATCGTTCGCATGGCGGCGGCGTTCAATCGGTTGCTCGCCGACCGAGACGGTGCGAACGACTTCGCCGCCGATGCCTGGCGACACCTCCGCCAGCGAGGCCTGACCGACACCGGGGCCAGCGGCCATGTCGTGTTCGATCGTGGTGGCGACGGCTTCACCCAGGTGATGGCGGCCAACGCACGCCAGGTGCGCGATGGTCTCTCCGCAGTCGGCATCACCGCGGAGGAGGTCGACCGGTTCCTCGAGGCGCTGGCCGATCCCGACACCATCGTCGGGACCTCGGTGCTCATCGCAGCATGGGGACGTCGGCCGCGTTGAGCGGGTCCAGTTCCGTCGCCCTACTCGTCGAGGAGGAGTCGGCGATATTTCGATCGCAGTTCGTCCTCGGTGGCGCCGAGCGCGTACGCGGGTGATCGGACCGGCCGAGCGCTCGTGACCAACACGATCACGACGGCTCGGATACGGTCCCGCGCGCGAACCGTGCCACGCTGCTCATAGAACGCAATCCCGGCTTCGAAGGAGACTCCGGCGCGGTGAACGTCGGCTGTACCGGCGAACCGGTAGCCCCGACGGATGAGCGGGTCGACGACGTTGAGTTCCACCGCGGAGTTCCGTTCGAGGTTCGCCGATGTGTTGGGCGAGGCGATGTCGGCGAACACCAATCGGCCGTCGTCCCACACGGACAGCGTCCCCTTCGGTGACAGGTTCGGCGTTCCATCAGCGTTGACGGTCGCCACGAAGCCCAGACCGTCGTCGACCATCCGGCGCATCTCCTCGGTGAGCATCACCACCGTTTCAGCATCGCGCCGCACGCTCGGTCGGGTCAGGTCACGACGACGCGGACCCGAGCCAGGTTCTCCGCCCTGCCGAACGGCGAGCCCACGGCGTCCGCACGCTGGGAGGCCGCGCGCAACGTCACGAACCAAGTGCCGGGCTCGGCGAAGGTGTGCGTGCGCGTCACCCGCTGCGCCGGTCGAGCCTCCGTGACGTCCTCGACGTCGGCGTAGACCCCGGAGCCGTCGTAATCCCACTCGGCGGACACGACCACCCCGGCGCCCGGCGGCACGTCGACATCACCGACGAGTTCGACGGGCTCGCCGACGGCCACGTCGGCCCGGTCGCCGCCGTTGACCGTCAGCGTGACGACCGGCTGCACGCCACCGCGCGCCGTCCGCGGTCGGAGGGACCTCGATCTGGCCGTCGACGAGTTGGTACGTCGTCTCCCGCGGAGGCTCGACGCCGCGCGAGCCCGCCCCCGCCTCGATCGTCACCTGCGATGTCGATGTACCGGCGCCCGCACAGGTCAACGACATCGATGCCGCCACCCGGTCGTTGCGATGTCGATGTACCGGCGCCGGCGCAGGTCAACGACATCGAGGAGCGACGACGATCTGGGTGACCACGCGTGCCGGTTCGTACCCCAGCGATCAGGAGCGACGCTCCCGCGTCTTGACAATAGGAAGATAGATGCCTTTAATTGAGACGTGCGGCGTAAACCGGGAACGCTCCTCCCCCTCGAGGTCTCGATCCTGAAGGTTGCCGTTTCCCGAGCGGCTACGGATCAGCCTGACCTCCACGGTTTCGAACTGGCCAAGCTGGTCGCTGAGGACGAGCGAGCGGGCCGGCTGCTTGCCCACGGAACGTTGTACAAGGCACTGAATCGCCTCGCGGAATCCGGCATGTTGACGTCGGACTGGGAGGATCCCGACGATGCGCTCAGTCAGGGCCGACCCCGCCGGCGCTTGTATCGCATCACCGTTCGCGGCGAGCAGGCCGCCGCGTCGGCGGTTACCTCGGTTTCCACAAACCGCGGACCCGCCGGGCGCCTCGGTCTGGAGCCGACGTGAACGCCGGCCAACGACCCGTTCTCGCCTCGCGGCTGACGCACCGCTGGGTGCGCACGTACACCGCACATCTCGACCCGTCCCGGCGAGACGCCCGCCGCGCCGAACTCGCCAGCGACGTGTGGGAACACGAAGCAGAGGCGCAGCGAACCGGCATCGGCGCCGTCCGGGTGAACGCGCAGATTCTCCGCCGGTTGCTGGTGGGGATGCCAGCGGACCTGTCGTGGCGCCGCCTGCCACCCGATCCCGCAGCCGCGCCCATCGCCCCAGCCCCGGTAGTGGCCACACCACCCTCGTCGCGCTGGGTGTGTCTCGTCCTCCGGCATCGCTACGTCGCGAGGCGCCTGCCGAACCGGCTCGGCGACGGTGGCGGCGTCTACCGCGTGTGCGAGCGCTGCGATCACGAGAAATGGCCGGACGACCGAC
This sequence comes from Ilumatobacteraceae bacterium, assembly GCA_963801795.1. Taxonomy (GTDB): domain Bacteria; phylum Actinomycetota; class Acidimicrobiia; order Acidimicrobiales; family Ilumatobacteraceae; genus Sva-07. The sequence continues at coordinate 82,896 of CAWDFZ010000005.1, read as the reverse complement.
CCCCAGCCCACTGGTCCGCCGGCCTCAGGTAGCTGTGACCGCGGGCGGCAGCGGGTGAGCTACTTGCCCTGCACGTAGGCGTAGACCGCAGGCTGGAGGTCAGCGATCGCTTCGCGCAGCGTCGCTGACGGCGAGCCGAACACCTCCAGTTCGATGCCGCCACCGAGTTCGACCATTCGTCCGAGCAACGGTGCGACATTGCCGAGGTGCACGAGCACGGCTTCGGAGTCGCGGTACGTCTCGCGAACGACGCACTGCGTGTCATCGTCACTGAAGAACCAGTCGTATTGCAGGGTCCCGGCTTCGCCGCGCGTCGTGTCGATGGCCTCCGCGGCGAGTTGCCTGAACTCGGCGAGATCCGTCGCCTGGATGTTCGGGAAGCGTGCGCTCGCTTGTATCGCATCCATGATCGGCTCCAGTCGTTTGGTCGGTCAGCGTAGACCGTCCTTCGGGCCCGACCGGACGGACGTCCGGCCTGACACGGCGCGCTGTAGCTCGGCTCGCACGCCGTCGTCCCGACGGGGTCGGCGGTCGACATGTTCGTCGCGGAGTTCAGCCATGAACCGCTCCCACATCGCAGGCCCACCGTCGGCGAGGAGTTCGGCGCGGATCGTGAGCTGGGGTTCGGTCGGCAGCCACCGCGCTCCCCACTCACCGAGCGTCGCGATGATCGGCACGAGCTGGATGGCTGGCTCGGTGAGGTGGTACTCGACCTTTTGCTTGTGCGAGGGGTCATCGTCGCGGGTGAGCAAGCCCGCATCGACGAGCTTGGCGAGGCGAGCCGACAGGATGTTGGAGGCGATGCCCTCGAGCGAGTTCGTGAGCAGCTCGCGGAAATGGGTGAAGCCTCCGAACATGATGTCGCGGAGCACGATGAGGCTCCATCGGTCACCGAGCAGTTCGGCGGTCATGTTGATGGGACACCCTGACCGCCCCATTTCGACGGGAAGCGTCTGGCGATCCGAGCCGGAAACCGGTTGCGTCACGCAACCAGTGTAGCTACAATCTGACTGGTTGCAATTCACTATCAGATTCTCGTCGAACGAGGTCGAGACCCAACAGGGCGCTGGAAGGGAGTGCGGAGATGTTGAAACTCCATGTGAGTGTGTCGCTCGACGGATACGTGGCCGGGCCGGACGTCGCCACCGACAACGCGATGGGTACTGGTGGCGAGGCCCTGCACGAGTGGATGTTCGCCAGTCCGCAGCATCCGGTCGATCGGGACATCGCAGCCGGCATGTTCTCGACCGACACCATGGGTGCCGTGCTCATGGGTCGGCGCACCTTGGACGTCGGGCTCGGGCACTGGGGCGACGACGGCACATTCGGGGTCCCGTGTTTCGTCCTGTCGCACAACGCTCGTGAACCGATCAGCAAGGGGTCGACGACGTTCACCTTCGTGACCGACGGCCTCGAGAGCGCCGTCGAACAGGCTCGCGCTGCAGCCGGCGGCAAGGACGTCGAGGTGATGGGCGCCGACCTCAGCCGACAGCTCATGAGCGCCGGGCTGATCGATGAACTCGACATCACCCTCGTGCCGATCATCCTCGGCGGCGGTGCGCCACTCTTCGGCGGTCTGCCGCCGGGCGCGGCGCGTTTCGAGCCACTCGACGCCCGGACATCAGCAACGGTCACGCACCTCCGCTACGGGTTGCAGCCCGGGTGACGCCTGAGGCGGATCGGTGGTCAGGCCGTGGCGTGGCGGAACTGTCGGGCGGCGAGCCACCCGAAGATCGCGATGAGACCGATCGACCAGGCGATGGAAGCGACGATGTCGCCGGTGTTGCCGGTTCCGTTGGCGAGGCCGCGCACGGCAACGATCGTGACGTTGACGGGTTGATGGCGGGCGAAGCCCTGCACGGCGCCGTTCATCGTCTCGATGGGCACCCACGCGCTCGAGAGGTAGACGAAGAGCAGGACCGGTGCGAAGCCGATGAAGTTGGCCGCTTGCGGATCCTTGACGGCGAGACCTGCAGCAGCGAACAACCACGTCGCGGCGTACCCGAAGAACAGGGCGACCCCGAGCGCGGCGATGCCGCCGGCCAGCCCGCCGCCGAGTCGGAACCCGATCGCGAAGCCGGCCGCGACCATCACGGCCGCGCCGAGCGCGTTGCGGGCCAGGTCGGCGGTGGTCCGACCCGTGAGCACGGCGATCTGGGCCATCGGGAGGCTGCGGAAGCGGTCGATGATCCCGTCGCGCAGATCGGTTGCCAGTCCGACACCCGTGGCTCCGGCGGCGAGCGTGATCTGCATGACCAGGACACCGGGGAGCAGGAACTGGATGTAGTCCTGACCGATGACGCCCTCGACGAGATCACCGAAGACGGCGGCGAGGCCGAGCACGAACAGCACCGGCATCACCGCGGCGAAGAAGAGTGACTCGGGGGTACGCAGGAGGCGCTTCCAATCGCGGCCGACGAGAACAGCGATGTCACGCGACGTCGATCGGGTCATGACGGGACGGGTCCGTTCGGACGTCGGGCTTCCACCGAGCACGACGGAGGAATCGGTGCTCGTCGTCGCGATCCGACCGCCGCGCCGGTGAGGGAGAGGAAGGCCTCCTCCAAGCTGGGACTGCGCAGCGCGAACTCGTTCGGTTCCCGGTTCGCGTCGATCAGGTGCCGGGCCGCGTCGGCGGCGGCGTGGATCCCGTCGGTCGTCGCCGCGGTCACCCGACGCCCGCCCCGGTCCGGCCGCACGTCGAACCCGGCCGTGCACTGAGGGCCTGTGCCGTCGCGTCGAGATCCTCGGCATCGACACCGACATCGAGGACCTGTCCGCCGATCCGGCGTCGCAGGGCTTCTGGACGATCGTCGGCGATCACCTCACCGTCGTCCAACACGATCACGCGGTCCGCCAACCGCTCGATCTCCTCGAGGTTCTGGCTCGTGAGGAGCACGCCCGTGCCGCGCCTCGCGATGTCGGCGATGAGGTCCCACAGTTCCAGCCGGCTGCGCGGGTCGAGTCCGGTCGTGGGCTCGTCGAGCAGGAGCAAGGACGGTTCGCCGATCAGCGTCGCGCCGAGGTCGAGTCGGCGGCGCATCCCTCCGGAGTACGTGCTCACCCGGCGATCCGCCGCGTCGGTGAGCCCGAGTGACACGAGCAGCGCGTCGACACGAACGCGGCAGTCGGTCGCGTCGATGCCGTAGAGCCGGCCGATCAACTCGAGGTTCTCGCGTCCGGTGAGCAGCTCGTCCACCGACGCGAACTGGCCGGCGAGCCCGAGATGAGCCCGCACCTCCCCCGCGGCCGTCGACGCGTCCGCCCCGCACACCGACACGTGCCCCGAGTCGGGCTCGATGAGCGTGGCGACGATGCGCACGAGCGTCGTCTTGCCGGCACCGTTCGGTCCGAGCAACCCCACCACTTCGCCGGCGTGCACCTCGAGATCCACGCCGCGGAGCGCGTCGACGTCGCCGAAGGTGCGGGCGAGCCCACGCACCTCGAGAACCGGCTCGGTGACGCTCGGTGCACGAGACTCGACGATCGTTTCGGACATGGAGAACACCTCCTGGAGTCTTTGTAGTACGATCGTACTATAACGAATGGAGTCGCAGATGCCAAAGGTCGTCGACCACGACGAACGCCGCCGCCAGATCGCCACCGCGGTCAGCGACATCGCCGCGACGCGCGGACTCAGCGACGTCAGCTTCCGCGAGGTCGCCGCCCGAGCCGGGGTGTCGGTGTCACTCGTCCAGCACTACTTCGGCGACAAGGCGAACCTGCTCAGGACCACCCTCGAGATCCAGTCCGACCGACCATGAACGCCTACATCGGCGAACGACTCGCCGGCCTCGGCGCCGATCCCGACCCGATCGACGTGCTGCGCACCGTCGCCCGAGCGTTCCTGCCGATCGACGAGGTGAGCCGACGCTCGATGCTCGTCTACCACGGCTTCGCCGCGGCCGCGCTCACCGATCCTGCACTTCGAGCGAGCGAGATGTTCACCAACGGTCGAGGCCTGATCGGCTTCTTCGCCACGCAACTCGCGCTCATCCGCAACGACGACGCGCGCGCGCGGCCTCGATCGCGACGCCGATGCGACCGGCCTGCTGTCGCTCCTGCTCGGACTCTCGATCGCCGTCCTCCTCGAGCAGACGACCGCCGACGAAGCCATCGCGGTGTTGGACGCCCACCTCGACCGACTCACGAACTGACGCCCGGACGGCCGACACTGCTCACTACGGTGGCCTCCGGAGGTGTCGTGCCATGCCAACCGACCGCGTCGGAATGCCGAAATGACCTGTCAGCTCGTTGCGCTCTGCTTCGACGCGAACGATCCGCTGCGGCCTGGCGCGGTTCTGGGCGGCGGCGCTGCGCTGGGATGTCGCGGACGAGAGGAGAACGGTGACGTCGTCAGTCTCGTGCCGACCGATGGCACGAGGTTCCAGATCGATTTCGGGTCGGTGCCCGAGCCGAAGGGAACTGGGCGAACCGGCTCCACCTCGACCTGACGACCACCTCCCTCGACGACCAGTCGGAGACGGTCGAGCGATTGATCGAGCTGGGTGGCCGACACATCGACATCGGTCAGAGCCCCGATGACGAACATGTCGTGCTGGCCGACCCCGAAGGCAACGAACTCTGCATCATCGAGCCGACCAACAACTTCCTCTCGACGTGCGGGCGCCTCGGATCGATCACCTGCGACGGGACGCGCGAGGTCGGATACTTCTGGAGCGCCGCGCTCGGCTGGCCGTTGGTGTGGGATCAGGACGACGAGACGGCGATTCGCGCACCGGACCTCACCGGTCCGATGATCACCTGGGGTGGCGGCCCGCTGAACCCGAAGCTCGGCAAGAACCGACTGCATCTCGACATCGCCCCACCGGCCGACGGCGATCAGCAAGCAGAGGTCGACCGGCTGATCTCGCTGGGTGCGAGGCGCATCGACATCGGCCAGGGCGACGTCGACTGGATCGTCATGGCCGACCCCGACGACAACGAATTTTGTGTGCTGACCCCCCGCTGACTCAGTTCGGAGCCCTCCGCACCCAGAGACGCTGAGCGACGAGCACGATTCCGCCGGCCACGAGGCCGACGGCGACGCCGCCGACGATGTCGAGGGGGAAGTGGGCACCGACGTACATGCGGTTCAGGCCGATCATCGTGGCGGCCACCACACCGCATACCCGCCACGGCCCGTTGAGCCACGGCCACGCGCCGACGACGACGGCGACCGCGACCGCCGTGTGGCTCGACGGGTAGCCGGAGCCTCGCGGGTCGGTCGGATAGCCGTGAACGAGCACGTCCGTGAGGTAGGCGGGCGGGCGGCCCCGGTCGACGATCTCCTTCACGACGTTGTCGAGCACATAGGCCAGGATCCCTGCCGCGGACGCGGCAACGACGAGCGGCACGAAGACATCGCGCCGGGTCAGGGCCAGCAGGGCGAGCGCGGCGATGATCAGCACGGTGAGTCCGACGGGTCGGAGGAGCGGGTTGACGACGGCCATCACGGCACCGAAGGCACGGGGCGGATCGTTGAACCATCGGAACACCGCGACCTCGGTCGAGTTTGGTGCGCCCGACGCGGCGAGCGAGGCCGTCACGATCAGACCGACGAGTCCGGTACCGATCGCCACCCACGGCCATCTGTCCCCTACCTGAGTTCCGTCGATGGCCAGAACGTGAAGGGTAACCCGAACGAGCGAGCGGCTTCGGGGCCGCTCAGTCGCCACCGGATGCTGCGGTGGCGAATCCCACATAGACAGCCTCGTCGTCGGCGTCGACGCCCGCCATGCGCAGATCCGGGTTCTGCGACGGCGGGTACGACGTCTTCCAGAGGAGGTCTCCGCTGCCGGTGTCGCGCACCTGCAGGTTGTTCCACACCGTGAACAGACGTCCGTCCTCGGCGTGCCACGGCCACAGGCCCTCCCCGTACGGGTCTCCGACGTACTCCCATCGGATGTCACCGGTGGCGAGTTCGTAGGCGACGAGTCGTGCAGAGTTCAGCTCGCCCCCGCCCCCGCGCTCGACGGCGAAGACCGCGTCGTCGTCGATCGCCCACACGTCGTCGTATGCCCAGATGCCGGGTTGGGTCCACAACTCGCCGTTGGCGTCGCGCACGGAGACCGGGTCGTCCTGGCCGCCGCTGACCGTCAGCCCGTCGACCTCGATCGCTCCAGGCGGCGGCACTGCGCTTCGCGGCACGTCCGGAGCGTCGACGAGAACGCTGCCATCGGCCGGGTCGAGGGCGATCAGCTCGGGCCCGCGCACGTACACGGCGTCGTCGGTCACCGCTCGCACGGATCGGTACGCGTTCCCGTCGGCGCATGATGCCCATCGAAACGATCCGTCGTCGAGGTCGTAGGCGGCAGCCTGCGGAACCTGACCGACTGCACACATCTCGTCGGGCACCGGCGAGGCTCCCCCGCCTCCGCTGTCGCTGTCGCTGCCGCAGGCGCCGAGCGCAAGAGCGAGCGACGCCACTGCGCCGATCCGGAGCCGACCGACCCCACGCGCCCTGGGTTGCATCGAACAACTGTAGACATTGGCTCTGCCCTGAACGGTTGAACCCGGCATCACCGGCCCGATGCGAAGGTGTGCCGGCCGGGACCGGCGACGGTCGGCTCGCCGTTCGGGAGTTCGATCGTTGCTTCCGTACCTGCCGGGACGGTCACGTCCAGTTCGAACGCGGCCGTCGTCTGACGCCACTCGATCTCGATCGGGACCGTGGCGGGTGTCGAGTCGCTGCGACACTCGGGAGAGCCCGCCGCCGGGGCGGGGCCGGACGTCGAACGTGCGGTAGCCGGGCGACGTGGGGGCGAGCCCAGCGACGTAGCGATGGAGAAACGACACGACGGCACCCTTGCTGTAGTGGTTGAGCGACTCGTGCGGCACGTTGTCCGTCGTCGACGCCGTTCCAGCGCTCCCACATCGTCGTCGCCCCGCGGTCGATCATGCACATCCAGCCCGGTTCGTTCGGCTGGAGCAGGAGTTCGTAGGCGAGGTCGAGGTGGCCGTGCTCGGCGAGCGCCGGGAGCAACATGCCCGTGGAGAGGAAGCCGGTGCCCACGGTCGTGTCCGCGTCGCGTACGAGCGCGGCCAGGCGCGTCGGCGGTCGCTCGCCGCGAGTTCGTCGGGCACGAGACCGAACATCAGGGCGCGGACGTGTCCGGCCTGGGTCTGCACGATCAGCGATCCGTCGTCGGCGATGTACTCGTGCTGCCAGGCGTCCCGCGTGGCAGCAGCCAGATGCAGGTAGTGCTCGATGGTTTCGGCCGGCTTGCCGAGCACGTCGGCGATCCGCGCCATCGTCGCTGCCGATCGGTGCAGGTACGCCGTCGCGACCTCCGACTTGTCGGCGGTCGACGAACGCCTCGAAGTCGGGGATCTCGAAGCCGGGCTCGAGCCATTCGCCCCAATGGAACCCGGTGTCCCACAGGTACCGCTCGTGCGGGGCCGGCGTCGGTCGTGCGAGCGACGCGCGCCGCTGATCGTCCGTCCCTCGCCGACCGCTCGCCGTACGCGACCCAGCGCTCCATCGCATCCCACGACTCCGCCAGCACGGTGGCGTCGCCGTACGCCTCGTAGAGCGCCCACGGGCTCGAGCACGATGACGTCGCCCCAGCCGGCCGATCCGTGCAGTGCCGCGGTCGGGCCCGGCGAACCCCTCGGCCGGCGTCGACGGGGCCTGGTTGGCGATCATCCCGTCGTCGCGCTGGGCCAGGCGAACGTCGGCCAGCCACTTGCGGGCGAAGCGTTCGACGTCGTACAGGAACGCGGCGGTCGGCGTGAAGATCTGCCAGTCGCCGGTCCAACCGGCGCGCTCGCGGTGCGGGCAGTCGGTCGGGATCTCGCACATGTTGCCGCGCAGGCTCCAGACGACCGCGTCGTGCAGCCGGTTGATGCGCTCGTCGTCACACTCGAACCAGCCGGTCCGCTCGAGATCGCTGTGCACGACGACGCCCCGCACGTCGTCGACGCCGAGCTGGTCCGGGATGACCCTCGATGCGGACGTACCGGAAGCCGTGCGTCGTGAGCCGCGGCTCGAACACATCGCCGGGCACACCCGCCGAGATGACGCGGTCGACCTGGCCGGCCGGGAGCGGTTCGGGAAGGAACGGGAAGTCGACGCGAAGGTGGTCGGTCGTGACGTCGCCGTCGGCATCGAGCCACTCGCCGTGCGTGAGCGTGAGCTCCGTGCCCTCCGGACCGAGGTTGGTGAGCCGCGTCCAGCCGTTGATGTTCTGGCCGAGATCGACGACCTGGACGCCGGGCCCGACGGTCGGTGATCGACACGGGGACCAGCTCCTGCGACCCGTCGCACCGGCGGCGCCTCGTACTCGACGAGCGGCGGCGTCGGGCGTCGCGGCAACGATGACCGGGGACCACCCGGAGTCGTCGAAGCCCGCGCAGGAGCGCCGCGTGGGTCGACGCGGCGTCGATCCTCGATCTGACCCGCGATCAGATCGGCGGCGATGACGTGCGATGGCGCGCTCCGCCACGACTCGTCGGTGCCGGCGACCACCTCGCCGCCGACGACCAGCTCGACCCACACCGACGTCGGCGGTTCCGAACTGGTCGGCCGCGCGCATCGCGCCGGTCTGGCCGCGGAACCAGCCATCGGCCAGGAGGACGGCGATCGCGTTCGCGCCCGGAGAGCAACGTCGTCGGTGAGATCGATCGTGCGCACCGGCAGTCGCCGGTCGTACTGCATGAAGCCCGGCAGGAGTTCGTCGCCGACCCGTCGCCCGTTGACGAACACCTCGACCAGCCCGCGCGCTGACACGCGCAGCGTGGCGGGTGCCGTGCCGGTCGGGCCGGTCAGCTCGAACTCGCGGCGGAGCCAGTAGGCGGGCCGCTCGCCGGGCGGCGGTGGGTCGCCTTCGTCGGGGCCGACCCACAACGGCATGGCCTGGTCAGGTCTCAACGAGCTCCGGCTCGGACGATGCGCTCGTACACGTCGGCGCTCGGCTTGCGGGTCCGATCGAACGTCGTGCGGTCGACCGACATCAGCCCGAGCTGCGGCTCGAACCCGAAGATCCACTCGAAGTTGTCCATCAACGACCAGTGGAGGTAGCCGAGCACGGGCACACCGTCGTCGATGGCGTCGAGCAGACCGGCGAGCGACGGCTCGATGAAGGCGGCGCGGAGCCGGTCATCGCTCGTGTGCATGCCGTGCTCGGTCACGAGGACCGGCACGCCCGACCGTTCGGACGCGTAGCGGACGGCGCCACCCAGGCTGGCGGGGTCGACGGCGGAACCCATGTCGTTCGTCGGCGCGTCCGGGTCGCGGCTACGACCTCACCCTCGGCGTCGTACCACCGGCGCTCGTAGTTCTGGACCCCGATGAAGTCGTCGTCGGCCGCGACGTCGAGGTAGTGGTCGTAGAGCTCGGCGCGCTTCGCGTCGCGGACCGACGTGTCGTCACCGACCGCGCAGTCGTCGACGATCGCGATGCTCCAGCCCGACCGGAAGGTCGTCGCGCCGGTCCTTGATCGCCCGCACCGCGGCACGGTGCGCCGCGGTGAGACCCTCCTGCATGCCGTCGTAGTCCTCCGGCAGAACCACATTGCCGACCCGGTAGTGCTCGACACCGGCTGCACGGGCCGCGCCCTCGAGGGTCGCTCGTTCGAGATCGCGGACGAAGTCGGGAAGACCGAGCCAGTCGAGCAGGCGATGCAGGTTGGGCTCGTTCAGGGTGACGGCGTAGGCGATCCGATCGCCGAACGCCTCGGTGACCCGACCGCAGTAGCGGGCGAATGTCGTCGGGGGCGTCGTCATCGATGAACCCGCCGCGCGCCGCGAACCAGTGCGGTGCGGTGAAGTGGTTGAACGTGACCACCGGCGCAAGCCCACGGTCGAGGCAGCCGTCGACGATCGCCTCGTAGTGCTCGAACGCGCCGGTGTCGAACTGGCCGGGCTCGGGTTCGACGCGGGCCCACTCGACCGAGAACCGGTAGGCGTTGAGGCCGAGACCGGCCGCGAGATCGAGGTCGGTCTCCCAGAGCTCGAACGAGTTGCAGGCCGCTCCCGACGGTTCGCGGAACACGGACGGTGTCTGCTGTTCGAGGAACCACGTGTCGCTGTTCGAGTTGCCGCCCTCGATCTGATGTCCGGCCGTCGATGCGCCCCAGAGGAAACCCGGGGGAAATTGTCGAGTCACGTCGCTCCCGTTCAGTTGATCAGTCGATGCGGGCGAGATCGTCCTGCGCCGGCCTGGCCCCGGTGATCCAGCCGACCACCGCCTCGTTGTCGGTCGCCGTGCGTGGCGACGTCGGCGACCTTGCGGCCGCGGTTCATGACCACGATCCGGTCGGCCACCTCGAACACGAGCGGGAGGTTGTGCGACACGACCACCACCGCGATCTCGCGATCGGCCAGCGTCCGGATCAGCGTGGCGACCTGGCGGGACTGGGCGTACCCGAGCGCTGCGGTGGGCTCGTCGAGCAGCAACACGCCGTGGCCGCGATCGGTCACGCGGACCGCCGACCGGGCGAGCGCCACGACCTGGCGCTGTCCGCCCGACAGCATCTCGACGACGCGTCCCGGCGGCGCGGTCGTCACGCCGAGCGCACGGAGCTCACGATCGGCCTCCTGCCGCATCGCCTTCTTGTCGAGGAACCCGAGCCAGCCGAGCGGCCCGCGTCGGAGCGGCTCGCGGCCCAGCGTGAGGTTGGTGGCGATGTCGGCGGCGTCGACGAGCGCGAGGTCCTGGTACACCATCTGGATTCCGGCGTCGGCCGCCGCACGAGGCGAGTGGAGATCGCAATCTTCCCCGCGGACGCGGACCGTGCCGTGAGTGGGTCGGTGGGCGCCCGACATCACCTTGAGCAGGGTGGACTTGCCGGCGCCGTTGTCGCCGACCACGGCGACCACCTCGCCGGCACGCACGTGGAAGTCGACATCGTCGAGTGCCTTGAGGAACCCGTAGTGCTTCTCGATGCCGATCAGCTCGAGCGCTGGGACCCCGCTCATGCGTCGCCCTTCCCGCCGACCGCCTCGTGGGTCGACTGTCGTGCTCCCTCGGTCAGCCGCGCCGTCACCGCGGACGTCATCACCTTCTCGAACGCCAGCGCGACGATCAGCAGCACGCCGGTGATGATCGTCGTCCAGTAGGGCTGGATGCCACGGATCACGAGTGCGCTGTTGATCGTGGCGATGATCAGGGTGCCGACGAGCACGCGCGGGAAGCTGCCGCGGCCGCCGGTGAGCGGCATGCCCGACAACGCGACCGCCGTGAGCGCGGCGAACAGCAGGCTCACCGATGCCGACGGTGAGGCCTGACGGGTGGTGGCGACCGTCGCCAGGCCGGCGAGCGCACCGCACGTGCCACCGAGGACGAACCCGAGGATGCGATAGAGATCGGCGTTGACCCCGATCCGCCGGACCGCCTCGGCGCTGCCGCCGACGGCCTGCAGGCGAGCCCCACCTCGCGTTCGGGTGAGGAACACCCAGGCGACGAAGTAGAGCGCGGCCACCACCAGCACCATCGACGGAATCCCGAACGGACGGCCGCGGCCCGCCCAGTCGAGCTGGGTGATGTTGCGGATCGCGACGCCGCCGGCGACGAGGTTGGCGACACCGCCGACGACCGTCAACGTCGCGATGCTCACGACGAGCGGGTTCAGACCGCGTTGGATCAGGAGGCCGTTGACGAGCCCGACCGCCGATCCCCGACGGCGATCCCGGCGACGATGGCCCACCCACTCGGCGACCCCGTTCTCGATCAGCTTGCCGGCGACCACGCCGGCCAGCGCCGCCGTGCCGGGGATCGACAGGTCGAGGGCTCCCGAGAGGATCCCGAACGCCACGGCGGCGGCGAACACGGCGCTGAGGGCGGCGGCGTTGGCGACGAGCCGAGCGTTCGTCCAGGTGAAGAAGTACGGCTCGGCCCAGAACGCGAACACCACGACGAGCAACAGCCAGAGCATGATGATCCCCCGGTCACGGAGGAACAGCAGGATCCGCACCTGGGCGGTGCCGGCCGCATCGGCCGACGCCGCCGCCGAGGTCGATCCGTCCGGCACCGCCGCAGATGTTGCGCCCGCCGGCATCTCGGTGCTCGCACCGTTCACGGTCGTCAGCCCCCGATCCGGCTGATCGGGATCGTGAGGACCTGGCCCGGGGCGGTCGGATCCTGCGCCATGGCGTGCAACTGTCGACGTTCTGCACCAGGTCGGCCTCGAAGTCGAAGGCGACGACACCGAACACGTCGCCGGCTTCGACGGCCGCGATCTGGTCCTCGGTGCCGCCGTTGCCGACGATGCAGATGTCCTGACCGCTCATTGCCGGCGGCCGTGAACACGTTGAGCGCCGGCCATGGTCGACTCGGCGTCACCGGCCATCAGGCCGACGACATCGGGGTTGGCCTGCAGGGCGCTCTCGATGACGCTCTGGGTGCCGGCGACGTCGTTGGGGATCGCCACGAGCTCCTGCACGATCTCGGCGCCGGGCGCCTGCTCGGCGAGCGTCGCCTTCGACGACTCGTTGATGTCCTCGACGCTGATCGAACCCTCGCCGCTGCCGATGTACAGCAGCTGACCCTCGCCACCGAGTCGTTCGTCGACGCAGTCGGCCATCATCTCGCCGATCCCGACGCCGAACTCGGCGTTGTCGATGTTGGAGAACGTCATGCCCGGGGGCGGTGAGTCGAACCCGTAGTCGGCCGGAGCGCCACCGGCGATCACCACGATCCCGGCGTCGGTCGCGGCCTGCAGCGTCGGTGCCACCGCCTCGGCCGCGACCGGGATGATCCAGATGCCGTCGACCTGGTCGAGCTCGACCCACTGCTCGACCGTCTGGACCTGCACGGTCGGGTCGAACTTGGCGTCGACGGCGACGACCTCGTCGCCGTAACGCTCGCCGCCGTATCCCTCGAGTCCGTGCCACAGCCCCTGGAACGCGGGGATCTCGAGTCCGGGCGGGAGGAACCCGATCCGCATCGGCGCGGCCTCACCGCCCGCGGCGGGCGCCGAGGAATCGGTCGCGGCGTCGGTGGCTGCGGGCGCGTCCGTGTCCGTCGGTCGTCGCCTCGGTGGTGTCGGCCGTCGCCTCGGTGGTCGTCGGGTGCGTCCGTGTCGGTCGGCGCCTCGCTGCCCTCCGCGGCGGCCTCGGTCGATGTCGGTCGCAGTCGTCGTCGCTGCCGCACGCCGCCACGGCGAGCGCGGCGAGCGCGAGCGTGACAACGGCACGATGGGTGGTGCGACGGCGTCGCAGTGATGTGTTCACGGGATCTCCTTCACGATGATCTGGCACGGTGGTTGGCACGGATGGTTTGGCACGGGATGGTTGGGCTGGACGGTCAGGCCAGCGGGAACCTCCCCGCCCGCAAGTCGGCGCGTCGATCGCGCCAAACCCCCCTCGCGTGCGGCTCGTGGCCCCCAATGCGAACCGTACGGGCAGGAGCATCGGTCAGGGAAGACGACTCTGATGATGCGCTCCATCGATCCAACTGATGCGCAGCGACTCGGGCGCGGTCGGAATCAGACGGGAGGAGCGACGAACAACCCGCGGTCGGGTTCGTTGAAGCTCTTCTGGGCGACGTCGGGCCCCATCGGGTTCGCGGTGCCCCACTGGTCCGCCACCATCGGCTCGGCGATGGAGAACTGGTGCGACTCCCAGGTCGCCTCGTCGACGATGTCGAGCGCCGTGGTGTACTCCATCGTGTTCCCGGACGGGTCGATGAAGTAGTTGAACATGTTGTTGCCGGCGAGATGCTTGCCGGGTCCCCAGATCCGTTCGATGCCGGCGCGCATCACCCGGCCGGTGCCGAACATGTTCTCCTCGACGCCGCGCATCTCGAACGAGAGGTGGTGCAGCGACGCGTGCGGTCCGCGTACGACGGCGAACGTGTGGTGCCACGGGTTGCAGCGCAGGAACCACATCAGGTCGCCCATGCCCGGCATGGTGAGCTGGTCGCTGATCGCGACGCCGAGGTGCTGCATGTACCAGGCGACCGTGCCCTCCGGGTCGGGCGAGTTGAGCACCACGTGCGAGAGCGCCACCGGGATCGACTCGAGCGGCTCGATCTCGCGCGCCTGGCGCTCCTCGACGTCGCACGACACCTCGAGCGTGCGACCGTCGCCGTCGAAGCACCGGAACCCGTAGCCGCCACCGAACGTCGACAGGTCGCCCGGCTCGGAGATCAACTGCACCCCGGCCGTGCCGAGCTGGGCGGCGAGCTGATCGACCGATGCCTTGTCGGCCGCGCCGATGCCGATCAGGTCGATCCGTTTGTCGGCGCTCTTGCGGAGACGGACGACGAACGGCTCGGTCGAACCCTCGGCGGCGAGGTACGAGAGGTCGCCGTCCTTGGCGACCTCGGTGAGACCCCACAGGTCGAGGTAGAAGTCGCGCTGGGTGCCGTAGTCGGGCACGGCGAGGTCGACGTGGCGGAGGTGGGTGATCAGTCGTTCGGTCATGTCGTCCTCGTGCGGGTCGTGTCGGGTCGGTCTCGGCGGTCGGGTCACGCGGGCGCGCAGAGCGCGCCGAGGGTCTGCATCATCAGGCCCGGGATGTTGGCGTCGGGGTCGTCGTCGATCATCCACTGGCCGATCTGGACCGAAGCATCGACGACGGACTTCGCCCGGTCGAATCGGCGGTCCATGAAGGCATCGAGCGCGGTGTCGACGTCGTCGTGCGCCAGCAGACTCTCGGCCATCACCAGTGCGTCCTCCATCGCCTGCGCCGCGCCCTGCGCGACGGTCGGCGGACAGGTGTGGGCGGCGTCGCCGATCAGGGCGACCCGCCCCCGCCACCACGGACGCGCGAAGCAGCATCTTCTCGAACCAGGCGTAGTGGACGGTGCTCGGGTCGGTCATGAGCTCGCGGATGTCGTCCCACGGTCCGTGGTAGTCCTCGGCGAGCCGGCGCATGTGCGCCAAGCGGTCCGCGGGCAGCATGTCGGAGCGATCCTGCGCGGGTTCGACGAGGTAGGCGTACATCGAGTCGTCGCCCGTCGGGCAGAAGCCGGCGATGTAGCACGGTCCGTCGAAGCAGAGGTCGGTCCGCGTGATCGACTCGGGGCGGCCGGTGAAGACACGGAAGATCCCCATGCCGGTCGGCTCGGGCTCGGTGTCGATCCCGATCATCGACCGCACGCTGGATCGGACCCCGTCCGCACCGATCACCAGGTCGTAGCGGCCGGCGCTGCCGTCGGAGAACGTGACGTCGACGCCCGCGCCGTCGTCGGCGAAGTCGGCTCACCGTCGTCCCGAGCCGTAGCCCGGCGCCGGCGGCCGCGGCCGAATCGACCAGGACCTTGGCGAGCTTGCGGCGCTCCATCCCCATCGTCGCGGGCAGGTCCGGTCCGCCGGTCTTGATGTCGTCGAGCTCGACGAGCAGCGTGCCATCGGGCAGCCGGATGCCCGTCGATTCGAAGCCGAAACCGTCGTGCTTGGCGACGTCCCAGGCACCGATCTCGCGCAGGACCCGCAGCGCGTTGCCCTGCACCGTGATGCCCGACCCGAGCGCCGTGACGTCGTCGTGGATCTCGACCACATCGACCTCGACGCCCGCCCGGGCCAGCAGCGTCGCAACGACGCAGCCGGCGCTGCCGGCGCCGACGACCAGAACCCTCGCGACTGCCGACATCGACCCCTCCTGTCGTCATGTCACCCGTCTCGACGATTCGGACAGGTGTGACGGCTCGACGGTAACGAAGGGTCTCCGCGGCAGGACAGACGAATCGCGTGATGCGCTCCATCGACCGGATCGATGACCCGCGTACCGGGCCCGCGTCCATCCACGCGGATGATCCCGTGGTACGTTTCATCGGTCGGATCGATGGCCTCGGACGTGTCTCTGCGGTGCCGGTCCGGGGAGGGAGACGAGGGGAACCGCAACGTGTCGCACCAGACGACCACGACCGGCACACACCTGACGAGCGAGGACGTCAACTTCCTCGACCTCGACCTGAACCTGCTGGTCGCGCTCGACGCGCTCCTCGGCGAGCAGAGCGTCACCCGCGCCGCCGAGGTCCTCCAGCGCAGCCAGCCCGCACTGTCCGCATCGCTGAAGCGGTTGCGGCACCAGTTCCAGGACGACCTGCTCGTCCGCGTCGGGAACCATCACGAGCTCACGCCGTTGGGCACCCAACTCAAGGCGCGTCTCGCGATGGTCATGGCCGATGTCGAGCGATTGTTCGCCACGCGCGCCCGGTTCGATGCGGCGACCTCGACCCGCCAGTTCGTCCTGTACACGGCCGACTACGGGCAGCAGATGCTCGGCCGGGCGATCGCCACCGAGCTGGCCGAACACGCGCCGGAGACCCGGCTGCACTTCCGACCGCTCTCGGACGTGCTCATCGCCGGGGCGTCGGACGCGCTGCGCAACGTCGACGGGTTCGTCGCTCCCGCTCGGGTTCGTCGAGGGACTTCCGCACCTCGTCGCCTATCAGGATCGATGGGTCCTGATGGTCGATCGCGACAACGACCTCGTCGGCGACGTCGGTGACGCTCGACGAGCTGGCGGAACTGGAGTGGGTCTCGGCGTTCCACCGCGAGGGCTCGTACGTCCCGGCGGTCCGCCAGCTGCAGTTGCTCGGCGTCAACGTGCGGGTCGTCGTCGATCTCGAGGGCTTCGCGTCGCTGCCGTGGTTCGTCAAGGGCACCAACCGGATCACGATGATCCAGGAGCGGCTGGCGCACCGGATCGCGCCGGCCGCCGAGTTCCGGGTGTTGGAGTGTCCCTTCGATGCGGTCCCGCTCGTCGAGGCGTTGTGGTGGCACTCGTCGCTGGATCACGACCCCGGCCACCTCTGGTTCCGCACGATCGTCGAGCGGGCAGGGCGGCGGATCCAGGCCGAGGTCCCGACCCCCTGCTGAGCGCCAGTCCGGCATCAGCACGGATGATGTCGGGCATCAGCGGTTTGCGCTGTTCCGCCGTCGGGCGCGTTGGTACGTTGCGTCAGAGAGAGGGGGTCGATTCGACGATGTTCGCGTACTTTCCGGGCAACTACGTCTGGAACCTGTCGGTGTGCATCGCGCTCGAGAGCGGCGCACAGATCGGCGAGATCGACGAGATGTGCGCGCCGCTGCGCGCCGCTGCGGCGCAAGGCGACGATCCGGGCACGACCGACTTCCTGCAGTCGTGGGTGGCGATGGCCGACAAGCTCGTCGGTCTGGCCGACGAGGACGCGGCCGTCGGCCACGGGTTCGCTGCCGCGGACAAGCTCGATCGTGCGGCGCTCTACTACCAGATCGCGGAACGCATGCAGGCCCACGGCAGTCCGGAACGCGCCACCGGTCTACGGCCACGCGATCGACGCCTTCGCCCGTTCGATCGAACTCGGCGGCCTCCGCATGGAACGGGTCGAGATCCCGTACCTCGACGGCGTGATCCCGGGCTGGTTCCGGCGCGCCGATCGGGGTGACGGGCCGCGCCCGACGATGGTGTACGTCAACGGTCTCGACAGCACCAAGGAGATGCTCGTCTGGAGCTTCCTCGGTGACGAGCTGGCCAGGCGCGGCGTGAACACCCTGCACATCGACCAGCCCGGCACGGGTGAGGCGCTCCGCCTCCACGGGCTCACCGCCACGCCCGCCTGCGAGTGGGGCACCGCCGTCTTCGAGGCCGTCTCCCACCGCTCCGATGTCGACGCCGATCGGATCGGTATCTGTGGCATCTCGCTCGGTGGCTACTACGCCCCGCGCGCGCTGCTGTCGGAGCCGCGATTCGTACTCGGCGCCGTGTGGGGCGCGAACCACAACTGGGGCGAGGTGCAGCGCCGCCGGCTCGCCAACGAAGGCGAGCGGCCGGTGCCGCACTACTGGGAGCACGTCCGCTGGGTGTGGGGGGCCGACGACATGGACGAGTTCCTGGCCCTGTGCCCGAGCATCACCCTCGACGGGCTGCTCGACCAGGTGACCGTGCCGTTCCTGGTCACCCACGGTCAGAACGATCGTCAGATCCCCGTCGAGTACGCGCACCAGACCTACGACCAGCTCGTCAACAGCCCGAAGCGCGAGCTGAAGATCTTCGACGACCGCACCGGAGGAGTCGAACACGTGAGCGTCGACAACATGACGTACGGCCGCCACTTCATCGCCGACTGGATCGCCGAGACGTTCGGCGAGATCACCGGCCCGAGCTGACCGTGGCGTGACGCCGTGATACTCACTCTGGCGACCGCCGATCGCATCGCCGACGCGGCGCTGTCCGAGGGCACGCACGCGGTGGTTCGCCCCGTTGTGCGTCGTCGTGCTCGACGCCGGCGGTCACGCACTCGTCGTGAAGCGCGACGAGCGGTCGTCGATCGGCCGTGTCGAGATCGCCACCGGCAAGGCCCACGGCTGCCTGGCGATGGGTTTCGGTGGCCGCGAACTGGCACGCCGCGCCGATGCCGTCCCGACGTTCTTCACCGCCCTCGCGGCCGTGCTGCCGAAGGGCATCGTGCCGGTCCCCGGCGGTGTGCTCGTGCGTGACGGCGACGGCGTGTTGCTCGGCGCCGTCGGCATCAGCGGCGACACGTCCGACAACGACGAGCTCTGCGCGGTTGCCGGCATCGAAGCGGTCGGTCTCGTCGCGGACACCGGAGACGGGTCGCCCACGTGATCGGTCGTCATCACGATGCCGCGTGGTTGTTCCGCGACGTGTCCGTCTTCGACGGCACCGGCGCCGACCGTTTCCCCGGTGCGGTCCTGGTGCGCGGCAACCGCATCGACACGGTCGCACGTGGCACCGACGAGATCGACGCACCCGACGCCGTCGTGGTCGACGGGCGTGGTGGGACGCTGATGCCCGGCCTGGTCGAGGGACACGCCCACCTGACCTGGCCGTCGTCGATCGAGCGGGTCGTGAACGCCATGGCGCTGCCGATCGAGGAGCACATGCTCACCACGGCGGTCAACGCCCGCATCACGCTCGACGCCGGCTTCACGAGCGCCTATTCGGCCGGGGCGCTCGGCGAGCGGATGGAGGTCGCGCTCCGTGACCAGATCGATGGCGGGCACCTCCCGGGTCCCCGCCTGCGCGCATCGGCGCTCGAGATGGGCATGCAGGACGTGATGGGCGTGCCCGAGGGGCACGACGCGACGCACGATCGGAGCATCGCCGGCCTGCAGCAGTACGTGCACGACATGGCCGATCTCGGCGCCGACACCATCAAGTTCCTGATGTCGAGCGACGAAGGCTTCGCGCCGGGAGGCGCCAACGTGCTGATGTACTCCGAGGAGGAGGCGCAGGCCGTCGGCGCCGCGGCGCGCGAAGCGGGCGTGTGGCTCGCCTGCCACGCGCAGGCCGCCGAGGCGGTGAAGCGCGCCGTGCGGTCGGGGTTTCGCTGCATCTATCACTGCACGCTCGTCGACGAGGAGGCCCTCGACCTGCTCGAGCAGCACCGGGATGATGTCTTCGTCGCCCCGGCCGCCGGGCTGTTGTACGCACGCATCCACGAGGCCGAGGAATTCGGGATCGATCGCGAGGCGGCCGAGCGGATGGGCGCGGTGTCCGGCCTCGAGGCGATGGAGAGGATCTATCCCGAGATGAAGCGACGCGGCATCCGGGTCGTGCCCGGCGGCGACTACGGGTTCCCGTACAACCCGGTCGGTCGCAACGCACGCGACCTGCAGCTGTTCGTCGATCATCTCGGCTACTCGCCGGTCGAAGCACTCGTCGCGGCGACCAGAACCGGTGGCGAGATGGTCGACTTCGACGTCGGCACGGTCGAGGCCGGTCGTCTCGCCGACCTGCTCCTCGTCGACGGCGACCCGACGGTCGATGTCTCGATCCTGCAGGACCGGGACCGGATCGTCGCGGTGATGCAGGACGGCTCGTTCCACCGCGCCCCACCCTGGCACTGCAACGGAGGCGCGCTCGTGAAGCTCGCGACGATGCGCGGACCGACGCCCGACGGCCGGTTGGTGATCGTCTCGCGCGACCTGACGCGCATGATCGCGGCCGACGACATCGCACCGACCCTGCTCGAGGCGGTCCGGCACTGGGACGAGGCGGCGCCGGCGCTCGCCGCGCGGTTCGAGCTGCTGCAGTCGAACGACTCGCCGGATTCGCGACTTCGTGCGCCGTTCGAGAGCGGCGACGCGCTGGCGCCACTGCCCCGGGCGCCGCAGTGGCTCGACGGTTCGGTCTTCCAGACGCATCTCGACCTGATGGCCAAGGCGCTGCACCCCGACAAACCGAACGAGCCGAGCGAGTTCCCGTTCATCTACCAGGGTGCATCCGACGACCTTCGCGGGTCGACCGATCCCATCGCCGGGTACCACCTCGACGAGGGCATCGACTTCGAGGGCGAGTTCGGCGTGGTGGTCGACGACGTGCCGATGCGGGTGAGCCCCGAGGACGCGCTCGCGCACGTGCGGCTGCTCGTGCTCATCGACGACGTGAGCCTGCGCGCCTACGCCGGCCGCGAGATCACGATCGGCTTCGGATTCCTCAACGCCAAGCCGTCGACCGCGTTCGGCCCTGCGGCGGTGACGCCCGACGAACTCGGCGACGCCTGGCACGGCGGACGTGTCCACCTGCCGATGCGCGTCGAGCGGAACGGGGAGTGGTTCGGTCATCCGCACGGGTCGGAGATGACGTTCCACTTCGGTGAGCTGATCGCGCACGCCGCCCGGACGAGGCGCCTGTCGGCGGGCACGATCGTCGGGTCGGGGACCGTCTCGAACGCCGACCGTGCGGTGGGTTCGGCGTGCATCGCCGAACGTCGATCGATCGAGATCATCGATCACGGATCGCCATCGACGTCGTTCCTCGGCGACGGCGAGACCGTGCATCTCGACGTGCACGACGCGTCGGGTGCATCGGTCTTCGGTGCGATTCATCAGACCGTGTCGGTGTCGTGATGGAGGCGGCGGACAGCCCTCGCGGCCCGTCGGATGTGGATCCGTACAGCGATCGCTTCCTCGCCGAACCGTGGGACGACCTGGCCGTGCTGCGCGACGCCGCGGCGGCGGTCTGGCTCGAGCGCTATGACGTGTGGGCGATCGCCCGCCACGACGACGTGATGGCAACGCTGCGCGACCACGAGACGTACTCGTCCTGCAAGGGCGTCGGGCTGGCCGACCTGTCGGTCGGCGACGCCGTGGCGGCGACCGAGTCTGCTCGTCGAGGCGGATCCACCCGATCACACGCGGAACCGCCGGGTCGTTGCCGGCACGATGACGCCGAAGGCGTTGCGTTCGCTGGAGGACGTCTTCGACGAAGCGGCGGCGCGGATCGTCGACGAGCTCGTCGAACGCCGAGCGTTCGACGGCGTGTCGGACCTTGCCGAGGTGTTCCCGACCGAGGTCTTCCCGCGCGCGTTCGGTCTCGAGGTCGACGACGAGACCCGAGTCCGCCTGCTCGCCTACGGATCGCTGGTGTTCAACGGCAACGGTGTCGAGAATCAGCGCTTCCGGGAGGCGATGGCGAGCGCCGGCGAGACGATCGCCTGGGTCTCGCACGTGTGCTCACGCGAGGCGCTCCGGCCCGGCGGCATCGGGGTGGCGATCCACGATGCCGCCGAGGAGGCCGGGCTGACCGAGGACGAGGGGGCGATGCTCGTGCGGTCGTTCCTCTCGGCGGGCATCGACACCACCGTGAGCGGGATCTCGTTCGCGCTCGCCAACCTCGCCACCGACGCGGAGCAGTGGGACCTGCTCCGCCACGACGGCGCGCTCGCCCGCAACGCGTTCGAGGAGACCATTCGTCGCGAGTCCCCGGTCATCGGCTTCTTCCGCACGACCACCCGACCGACGACGGTCGGCGACGTCTCGATCCCCGCCGACCAGAAGGTCTTGATCCTGTACGCCGGTGCGAATCGCGACCCGAGGCGCTGGGACGACCCCGATCGGTTCGACGTGCACCGACGGGTGACCGGACACCTCGGCTACGGCATCGGCATCCATGCCTGCGTCGGCATGGTGATCGCGAGAATGGAAGGCGAGGCCGTGTTGCGGGCGCTCGCCGACCGCGTGCGGACACTCGAACTGACGTCGGCGCCGGTGCCTCGCTTGAACAACTCGCTGCGTGGCCTCGAATCGCTTCCCGCTGACCGTCGAGGCAGCCTGACGGTCGACGGCCGGGCGCTCAGGCGAGTCCGTCGGTGTACGTCCCGTCGATCAGGATGAACGCGATCCGGCACGCCTGATCGGTGCGGTTGACCCAGCCGTGGTTGGTGCCGCGCTGCACCACGATCTCGCCCTGCCGAACCGTCGTCTCGTCCTCGTCCACCATCAGCACGATCTCACCCGACAGCACGATTCCGAAGTCGATCGTCTCGGTGCGGTGGAACGACCGATGCCGGTCGGAGTCGACCTTCGCGTCGGCGGCACCGATGTTCTCGAACACGACCTCCATGTCGGCACCCTCGGCTTCGGGCGGGATGTCGAGCACGCGGATGCGCACACCGTTGCGCGGTGGGGCGAGCACGAGACCCGGCTCGTCCGCTTCGCGGCGGTCACGATCGATCAGCGCGGGCGTCTCGGTCGTGTTCCAGATCTCCTGGAACACGAGGCCGTCCTCGCCGAGATCGTCGAAGATCCGATCGGTCGGACCGTCGGCGACGATGATCGCCTTGTTCGTCGCGTCGTGGCCGGTGACGATCCGGCGGACAGGTCCCGTCAAGCTCATGTGAACTCCTCTCGTGGATCGGACGGTCGCCATTGTCCTTCGGGCGTGCGCCGCACGGGAAGACGAATGTGCCGATGGTCGCCATCGGCGCCGGTGATGACAACCTGACCCCGAGGTCACGATCGGTCAAGTCGTCGGATGCGCCATCCACGGGTGCTCGGCGAGGAACGTGCGGGCGATGTCGCGCCGCGACACGGGGCCGAGGGTGCGGTTGGTGGCGCGCAGACCGAGTGGCTCGGTGGTGCACGCGGTGGTCGGCGGCGTGATGCCGAAGAGGTCGATGGCGTTGCGGCCGAGGATCCGCCGCTTCACCTCCGGGGTCAGCGTCGGATAGCCGAACTGCTCCTGGAACGACGGGGCGATCTCGAAGGCCCGGAACGCGGCGATCTGGTCCTGCGGCGAGCCGTACCAGATGCTGTCGGTCCCCCACAGGATGCGCTCGGGGCCGAACGCGACGAGCAGCTTGCCGAGTACGTGCGCCGCCTGGTCGGGATCGCCCATCACCGTGCGCCACGTCGAGCCGAGTTCGGCGTAGACGTTGCCACCGGGCCCGATCCCCGCCTCCGCGACGCTCCGCACGAGCCGGTCGACGCCACCACCTTCGGGGTCGTACCCCGCCTCGCGCACCCCGGTCTCGAAGCCCGAGTGGTACACGAGGAACGACAGGTCGGGGTTGGCCGATGCGGCCGGGCCGATGTCGACCGGCGACGCGAACGGGTTGCCGCCGGAGAGGCCCTTGTGCACGGCGACGACCGGCACGCCGGTGTCGCGGGCCGCCTGGAGGAACGGCGCGCCGACCTGCATGGCGGACGGATCGTGGTCGTCGAGGTACCAGCCGCCGGGAGCGTGCGTGTACACCTTCCATGCCGCGAGCTGGTGCGCTGCGGCGACGTCGGCCATCGAGGCCAACGCGACGTCGAGCGGACCGACATCGGGAACGGCGTGACCCTGGATCAGCACGTGGCCGTCGCCGCACAGCTCGGCCGCCAGTTCCTTGCCGCGCTCCATCGCCTCGATCGACAGCGGATCGGCCGCACCGACGACCGGGATCGCCGAGATGATCGCGACGGCGGTGTCGCTGCCGGCGAGCACGAGGTCGCGCCAGTACTCGGCCGAGAAGCAGTCGATCGCCTCCGCCTCGCCGCACTGACCCTGCGGGAAGTTGACGCCCCACTCCCCCGACTCGAGGAAGTGCGTCTGCACGTCGACGACGACCTCGACATCGCCTTCGGTCGCCGCCGGCGGTTCGTGCCCGCCGTCGGCGGTTGGGTCGTCGTCCCGTGGATGGTCGTCTCGGCCTCCTCCAGGTCGGTCGCCGCCGACGACGGCACCGTGAAGCGGCCGCCGGGCTCGGTGCCCTCCGACGCGGACCGCTCGGCGTTGCACGCCTGCAACGCGATCAGACCGGACGCCATGCCGGCCGACGACAACAGGAACCGCCGGCGCGACCACCGGTGGCGGCGAGCGTGCTCGTCGGCGTCCGCCCGCGCTCGGCGCATCGCCTCGCGGCGCAGATCGTCGAGTGGCGGCGGCAGGTACTCGCCGTTCGAACACGGCCACAGCTTGAGCGGGAGGCCGGGATCGGAGTCGTCGAGGTCCGACATGACCCAACGCTATGCCGCGCCGCCATGCCGGTGTCACGGCGCGGGAACCACGAGTTGGGTGGTCACGTCAGCCAGGCTGGAGCAGATGGAGCGTGTCGCCGTCGTCGGCCCCGGTGGTGCCGGCAAGTCCACGTTCGCGCGGTTGCTCGGGGAACGAGCCGGCCTGCCGGTGTTCCACCTCGACCAATACTTCTGGAATCCGGGGTGGATCGAGACCCCACGCGACGACTGGCGCGAACGGCAGACCCAGCTGTTCGCTGCTGACCGCTGGATCGCCGACGGAAACTACGGCGGCACCTTCGACGAACGGTTCGCCCGCGCCGACACCGTGATCATCGTCGCCCGCTCACGGCTGGCCTGCGTCGCCGCCGCCGCCGGTCGATCGGCCCGGAACCACGGCCAAGCCGTCCAGGCCGCGGGATGTCCCGAGCGGTTCGACCTCGCCTTCTACCGCTGGATCTGGAACTACGAACGCGACAGCCGACCTCGCCTCGACAGCGCCTTGGAGCGACACGATCACCTCGATGTCGTGGAACTGCGGACGCGCAGGGCGATGAGACGATTCCTCGACGACGTCGCTCTCCGTTGACCGACGCGGCCGAGGGCTAACGTGCCGACGTGCATCGCCCCGACCTCGAGCCGCTGCGTCCGGAACATGGCTGAGATCGCTTCACCGCTCGACGGGCTGGTCGTCCTGGACCTCACGATCGACCGGCCCGGGTCGGTGGCGGGGATGCTCCTCGCCGATCTCGGCGCCGACGTGATCCGGGTCGAGACCACCGACGGGGGCCACCGTCGCGCCGACCCCGACATCGACCCCGACTGGATCTGTTGGGACCGTGGCAAGCGGACGGTGACCGTGCAGGCGCTCGACCCCGTGGCCGACCGCTCGTTCGGCGACCTGCTCGGCACCGCCGACGTCGTGCTGCTCGACCCGACCCCGGGCGCGGCGCACGGCGCACCGCTCGACCCGCAGGCGCTCAGCGACGCCCATCCGCGACTCGGCGTGATCTGGGTGCCGCCGTACGGCGCTTCGGGCGAGCGGTACCAGGATCTGCCGTCGGATCCCCTGTTGTTGTCTGCCATCTCCGGGTTCGCGATGTGGCAGCCGGCGCGCGACCCGGAGGTTCCCATCGCGCCGGTCGTGCCGATCGTCCAGTACGTGCAGGGTTCGCTCGCGGCGTCAGCCGCGGTCGCCGCCGTGCTCGAACGCGAACGCAGCGGCATCGGACAGATCGCGTCGATCAGTGGGATCGACGCGATCGGTGCGTTGATCGCCACGCTCGTCAACGACAGCCTCGACGTCGAGAAGGCGTACCAAACCGGCCGCGATGCGGAACTCGGGCCCAGCTTCCGGCCCTACCGATGCGCCGATGGCGAGATGCTCTTCCTCGCCACGCTGGTCGCGCCACTCTTCATCAAGGCCCTCGACGTGCTCGACGCGCTCGAGGTCATGGTGATCGAGGGGGTCGACGGCGAGTACCTCAACCTCTTCCATCCCACGCACGGCCGCACGGCCTCGGCGATGGTCGAGGCACGGTTCGCCACCCAGCCTCGCCAGTACTGGCTCGACAGGTTCGAAGCCGCCGGCGTCCCAGCGGAACCGGTGCAGTCGCGAGCGGAATGGCTCGCCAGCGACGCGTTCGCGGCGACGGGTGGTCGACGAAGCTTCGACCATCCGGTCGTCGGCCGCGTCGAGACGCCACGGCACCCCGTCCACCTCGCCGCGCGTGGTGAGGTGGGAAGCGTTCCGGTGTGGCCATCACGGCAAGGTGGCGAGCGACCGACTCGGGGGCCGCTGCACGGCTTGCGCGTGGTCGACATGGCGACGTTCCTCGCCGGACCGTACGCTCCGGCGCTGTTCGCGTACTGGGGAGCTGACGTCGTGAAGATCGAGGTCGGTGAGGGCGACCCGTACCGGGCCTACGGGATCTCCTACCTGGCCGTGAACCAGGCGAAGCAGTCGTTGAGTCTCGACTTGGCGACGGCGGCTGATCGAGACGAGCTCGAGCGGGTGATCGGCGGGGCCGATGTGTTCATCGACAACTTCCGGCCGAGCACCCGCGAAGCACTCGGCCTCGACGACGACGCCATCGAGCGGATCAATCCGCGTCTCATCCACGGTCGGCTCACCGCGTTCGGCGACGACGGGGCCTGGGCCGAGCGGCCGGGTTTCGATCCCTCGATCCAGGCGCTGAGCGGGCTGATGGTGGCCACCGGAGGCGCGGCCACGCCGTTGAACACCACGACACCGGTCCACGACGTCGGTGCCGGCGTCTCCATGGCGCTCGGAGTGCTCGCGGCGCTCTGGCATCGTCATTCGTCGGGCATCGCGTCGGCGGTGGCGGGCTCACTGGCCGGCGCGGCGAGCCTGCTCCAATGCGCCGAATTCACCGACTTCGACGGCCGGCCGCCTGCCGGTGTGGGCGCGGTCGACTTCATCGGGCCGAGCGCGCGCCGACGGTTCTACCGCGCCCTCGACGGTTGGGTGGCCATCGCCGCGCGTGACGCCGGCGATCTCGAACGAGCGCTCGGCGCGCTGGGTGCCGACACCGCTCGCATCGATGACGACCCCGACGGCGCAACTGCCGGATCGCTCGCGGCGTCGATCATCGGGCGACCGGTCGCCGATGTCGTCGACGACCTGCGGGCGGCGGACATCCCTGCCGCGCCCGCCGTCGATCGCGACCTGAGCCTCGACGACTACCTGAACGCCAACCGCCTGACGCACGTGGTGGTCGATCCCACCTTCGGCAGATGCCGTGTGATGCGCGGATCCGGCGACTGGAGCCGGTCGGGGACGACGACCCCCGGCGAGATGTCGGCGCTCGGTGCGGACGCTGACCGCTTCGCCGCCGACGCCTGGGCGGACGAGTCGAACGCGTGAACAATCTGCGGCCCAGGTGCGCAAATTGTTCACGCGTTCGCCGTCGGAGACCTGGCCCGGCTGCGCGGCTCAGACGATCCGGCGTTCGTTGGCCCAGGCCGTGAGTTGATGGCGGTTGGTGAGTTGCAGTTTGCGGAGCACGGATGACACGTGGCTCTCGATGGTCTTCACCGACAGGTGCAGACGGGTGCCGACCTCGCGGTAGGTGTAGCCGCGAGCGATCAGGCGCAGCACCTCTTGTTCCCGCTCGGTGAGTTGATCGAGTTCGGGGTCGGCCGGCATCGGGAGGTCACCGGCGAAGGCGTCGAGCACGAAGCCGGCGAGTCGTGGTGAGAACACGGCGTCGCCGGCGTGCACGCGTTCGATGGCCTGTCGCAGTTCCTCGATCGTGATCGTCTTCGTGACGTATCCGCGCGCCCCGGCCCGCACGACCGCGATGACGTCCTCGGCGGCATCGGACACCGACAGTGCGAGGAACCGCGTGTCGATCTGGTCGTCGCGCAATGCCCGGATCACCGTGTCGCCACCACCGCCCGGAAGGTGCACGTCGAGCAGCACGACGTCGGGCTGTGACGCTCGGATGACGGCGATCGCCTCGTCACGGTCGGCGGCCTCACCGACCACGGTGATGGTCGTCGCGTCGTCACGATTCAGGTCCGCGAGCTCGCGTCGCACGCCGGCGCGGAACAGCGCATGGTCTTCGACCAGCACGACACGGATCGTCGTCATGTCGGTCGCCTCGGGATACGGATCTCGACCTCGGTGCCGACACCCAGGTTGCGTTTCGATGACCGCCGTGCCACCGACCCGTTCGACGCGTCCGATGATCGAGTCGTTGATGCCGTGGCGGTCAGCAGGGACGGTGGCGGGGTCGAACCCGATGCCGGTGTCCCGGACGAAGCCGGTCAGTTCGGTGTCGTCGGCTTCGACGAACACGTCGATGCGGTCGACATCGGCGTGGCGCGCCGCATTGACGATCGCTTCGCGCAGCGCCGCGATCAGGGCGCGGGACGCGTCGTCGAGCGGCTGATCCCCGACGATGACGGCTTCGATGCGCACGTCGTGGTCGGCCTCGAGTTCGGTCGTGAGGACCTCGATCGCCGCGTGCAGCGTCGTCGGGTCGCCGGTCGGGACATCGCCGTACAACCAGGCCCGCAGCTCGCGCTCCTGACGCCGCGCGAGGTTCGCCATTCGGCGCGGGTTGTCGCTGCGCTGGATGAGCACCAACGACTGCAGCACCGAGTCGTGGAGGTGCGCCGACACCCTGGCGCGCTCGTCCTCGCGGATGCGCGTCGATCGTTCCTCGTCGAGGTCGCGCAGGATGCGACCCAGGGCGGGTGCGCCGAACATCGCCAGGCCGCCGATGACGACGGCGATCGCACTCAGCGAGGCCCCGACGCTGCCGACGCCACCGGTCAGATCGGCGAGCGACGCCACACCGGCGATGAGCAGCACGACGCCCGCACCGAGACGGATCGCCCGAGGGACGACGCGGCCGGTCCGGCCGGCCGGATTGCCCGGCCCGCGACCAGACGATCGCCACGCCGACGGCGACCGCCACGGCGGGAAGCATGATTCGATCACCTGGCCACACGCCCAGGTGGCGGGCCGCGACCAGGATCGCCCCGGTGGCGGTGGCAACGGCAAGATCGCGACGGTGGTCGAGCGGCTCCGCGATCGGCGTCGAGCGTTTCTCGGGTGGGTCGGCCAGCACGAACATCGCGCCGTACAGCACCGCCCCGAGTCCGGCCACGAACGTCAGCAGCGCCAACGCCACCCGCACGACGGTCGGGTCGACGCCGTAATCGCTCGGCCCAGCCGCCGGCGGTGCCGGTGATCACCCGATCGGTGCTGCGATGCACCGAGGGGACCCTGAGCGTGTGCTTCGCCACACGCTCATGCTCGCACAGCGGCACCCTGATCCACATGGGGGATGACCCGGATTCTCCTGCTCCGCGAGGCAGATGCGATCAGGGTCGAATGGGTGACATCCCCGATGTACACCACGCGACCGATTCCGTACCGTCGACGTCATGGAACGCACCCTCGGACGTCGTCGACGCGGAACCAGCGGTACCGAACGATCAGCCCGCAGCCAGTTCGGCCGACCGGGGCGAGGAACCGTCCGACCGGGTGCTGCTCGGCGTCGCCGGCCACATCGCCGATCTCCTCGGCCTCGACGCCCTGTGGGTCCGTCTCGCGTTCGTCGTGCTCGCGCTGACGGGTGGCGTCGGCATCGTGATCTACCTCGCGTCGTGGCTCGTGCTGTTCGGGCCCGACCGCACCGGCTTGGACTGGGTCGCGCTACGTCGGCGGCGCCATCGCGTTGATCGGTGTGCCGCTCATGATCGCCGACGGCGACCTCGACTTCTTCGACGGACCCGTCGCCGTCGTGGCACTCCTGATCGGACTCACGCTCGCGCTCTGGCAGCCACGCAACGACTCGGCCCAGCGACGGCCCGCGCCACGGCCACTTCCCCCACCGCTCGGCCGCGAGTCGGCGTCGACGATCGGGGCACCGACCGTCGACGCCGACGACGATCTCGAGCCCGACGGCTCGCCGCCCGCCGGGTCTGCTCCCGGTGTTCGTCGAGGAACGCCGATCGCCCCGTCCCCGCCGACCGCGTCGGGAGCCCTCGATACTCGGGCGCGCGACGCTCGGGCTCGCCGTGATCGTCGCCGCGGGCGGGGCGCTGATCGACCAGTTCAACGGTGGCCGTCTGCACCCCGAGCAATGGCTGGGCGCAGCGGCGCTCGTGTGCGGCGTCGGCCTCCTCGTCGGTGTCGTGCGAGGTCGGGCGTGGTGGCTCATCGTGCCGGCCCTGCTGTTCGCCGGAACCGGCTACGTCGCCGGCCTCATGTCCCGCCTCGGGATCGACGCCGTCGACACCTTCGGCGACCAGTCGCTGTACGTGTCCGACACCACACCGGGCGGGACGGCAACGCTCCAGTCGGGGATCGGAACGATCTGGATCACCGTGGACGGAGCGCCGGCGGACCCGCTCACGATCGACGCTCGCACCGCGCTCGGCCCGATCGAAGTCCGCGTCGTGGACGACGTCGCGATCGAGATCCGCAGCGAGAGCGACAGCGGAGACCTGATCGTCGACGGCGTCGTCGCCTCCGGTGGTGTGATTCGGCTCGGTCCCGACCGGCCGCCGGACGTGATCGTCGACGCCCGTCAGGGGATCGGCGACGTCGTCGTGTGGACGTACTTCCCTGACGCCCGGGTCCCCGTGAAACCACCGGTCCGCACCGTGCCCGACGTCGCGACCCGGTACCCCCGTGTGATCCCACGGCGCTCCGGCGATCACGATCTTGCCGGCCCCTGCCACCACGATCGGCGATTGACGATGCGCTCCCACCCATTCGACCCCGTCTCCGCCGTTCTCGCATTCATCGCCCTCGTCGCCGGCATTCTGGTCGATCGCCGGCTCCACGCTGCCGTTCGAGGCGAACGTCGGCCCCTGGCTCGCCGCGGTCGCGCTCGTGTTCGGCATTTCCCTGCTCCCCTGGAGGTTCAGTCGCGGCCACGCACCCTCCGCTCCCGACGGTGAGGCAGACGACGGCTCGGCTGGTTCGACTTCGGAGTGAGTCGGCCGACGATGACGCCGACGGAGAGGACGGCAACGCCGGAGGCGATCGCCGCGAACGGGAGAGCCACCGCGAGGATCAGACATCCGGCGATTCCGGTGATCGCGATCGATCGCGGCCAGCGTCGTTGACGTGGCTGCAGGGTGAGGCTGGCGGCGTTGGTGATGGCGTAGTAGGTGAGGATCGTGACTCCGGAGAAGCCGATCGCTCCCCGGAGGTCGACCGTTGCGGTGAGTCGCGATGACGACGATGGTGATCGCGGCCTCGGCGCGGAGCGGGATCGAGCGGTGTTCGTCGACCGCGGCGAACCAGTGCGGGAGTTCATGGCGACGGGCCATCGCGAGCACCGTGCGCGAGATGCCGGGGATGAGGTTGAGGAGCACCCCGAGCGCGGCGATGCCGGCTCCGATGCTCACGATCGGTGACAGCAGATCGAATCGCGAGGCCTGGACGACGAGGTCGAGCGGTGCATCGCTCGCGGCGATCGCGTCGACGGGAACGGTGGCCAGGAGCGTGACGCCGACCGCGGCGTAGATCACCAGCACGGCACCGAGCGCGCGCGGTATGGCTCTGGGGATGGTGACGGCCGGGTCGCGAACCTCCTCGCCGAGTGTTGCGATCCGGGCGTACCCGGCGAAGGCGAAGAACAGGAACCCGGCTGAGCGGAGAGCTCCACCGACGGTGGTGTCGATCGGCGTGATCCGCGACAGCGATGTGGTGGAGGCGGACCAGCCGGCCACGATCACGGCGGCGAGCGCGGTGATCGCCACGATCAAGCAGGCACTTCGTGACGGCGACGGTGCGCGACAGGCCGCCGATGTTGACGACCGCGACGACGGCGACGGCGAGCGATCGCGACGGGTCGGGCGTGTTCCGGCCACAGGTACTCGCCTGCGGTGAGCGCCAACGCGACGCAGGACGCGGTCTTGCCGACGATGAAACTCCAGCCGGCGAGGTGCCCCCACGACGGCGAGAGTTGCCGGCGGGCGAACACGTAGGTTCCGCCGGATTCGGGGTGCACCGCGGCCAACTGGGCCGACGAGGTTGCGTTGCAGAAGGCGACGACGGCGGCGATGACCAAACCGATCAGCAGCCCGGCCCCGGCGGCGTCCGCGGCGGGTCCCCAGGCGCTGAACACGCCGGCACCGATCATCGAACCCGCGCCGACGACGACGGCGTCGAACAGTCCGAGTCGTCGCGCGAGTTCGGTTCCCGTCGGTCGATCGGAGGGAATGGTCATACGGAGGGCGGTGGACGCACCGATTCACCGAGCTCCGAATCTGTCTCGGTCAGGTGCCGGCGGGTTGGAACAGTTCGACGAAGTTGTTGGAAGGGTCCTGGAGGAGTACCTGCTTGCCGCCGGGGCCTTCGACGATGGGATTGCGGAACTTCGCGCCAGCCTCTTCGAGACGCGCGACCTCACGGTCGATGTCGTCGACGATCAGATGGATCCGGTTCCACCCTCCGGGTGACGGCGTCTCCCCGTCGACCATGGGACGACCTGCCGAACTCGTGGGTCCCGACAGCAACAGACGAAGTTGTCCCCGCTGGACGTCGGCGAATGCCGGTGCAAAGTTGTTCAGCACCTCGAAGTCCCAGGTGGTCGGTGTAGAACGCGACCGACTCGGCGACGTCGTCGACGAGGTAGCGGACACTGACGGTTTCATCGCTTGACATGTGAGTTTCTCCTTGTCGTTGAGAAGTTCGTGAGCACGTGGAAACGAAAGCCGATGCGACGCTCGAGCTCGTCCGCGGTGCGCTCGAAGGCGGGGTACGTCGTCCGGTCGGTGGAGCCCTCGAGTGACGGATCCGGAACGCTCCAGTGGACGTGTTCGGTGTTGAGAGCGGAACGGCGGGCACACCTCGCGAATCCGGTCGCACAGGGTGATGACCGTGTCGAACCGTTCGCCGACGAATTCGTCGACGTGCTTGCTGCGGTTCAGGCCGATGTCGACCCCGCGCTTGCGCATCACGCGCACCGCATTCGGATGGAGCGGCTTGGGATGACTCCCGGCGCTGTCGGCATCGACCGCACCGTCTGACATGCGTTCGAGCAACGCCTCGGCCATCTGGGACCGCGCGCTGTTACCGGTGCACAGGAAGAGCACGCGCGGCCGTCGGGACGAACGTCGGGACAGCGTTGACGGCACCGGGTCGGGCCACAAACCCAACGCCGGATGCAGCGCTGCGCCCGCCGTCTGCAACGCCCCCCGGCAGGCGTCGAGGTCGATCGAGTAGTAGCTGTCGCGACCGGTCGGCCGAGCTCCGATGCGCCGTCACCAGCCCGCCGTCGCGAAGCAGCCGCAGGTGATACGACACCAGATTCTGCGGCTCCCCGACGAGCGCGACCAGCTCTTTCACCGCGCGATCGCTCTGCACCAACTCTCGCAACAACCGCCAACGCACCGGATGCGAGGCCAACCTCACGAACGCCGGCGGTTCACCGGCCTCGACAGCCACCGACTGCACTCGATCTCACGGAACCGACCTTATCGAAGCTGACCGATCAAATCAAATGAAATTGATGTAATATCGCAATCTGGCGGTTCGCCAGCCTGACCCGGCTCGCACACGCGTGGCACGAACGTGTGATGTCCGACGACGTGGTGAGCCATGCCTTCAGCCACGGATTCCGTCCGGACCGCACCGAGCGCCTGGCTGCCTACTGGGCCGAAGCGCTCGGGGGTCCGACCACGTACAGCGACGACTTCGGCGATGAGACATCGGTCGTTCGCATCCACAGCGGGAACGGACCCCACGGCGAGATGGACCGTCGCGCCATTGCGTGCTTCGACGACGCGATGAACGACATCGATCTCACCGACGAACTGCTTCGCCAAGTGCTCCACGACTACTTCGCGTGCGTGACGACGACCACGATGGCCCGATACGAGGATTCAGCCGAGGACGTGCCCGAGGGATTGCGCATTCCGAAGTGGTCGTGGTCCGGACTCGTCGATGACGGAGCTGCCTCGACGCCGTGAGCACGCGCCGTCAGGCGTCGTCGGTCGACAGACACGAGTCGAGCTCCACGTCATTGCACGTTGGCGTTGACCGTGGCGTTGGCATTGGCCGTGAACGTGCAGGTCCGGGTCTTGTTGCCGCCACTGGAGCAGGCACCCGACCAGATGGCGTCGCGACCGTTGGAGACCTGCAAGGTGATCGAGGTCCCGGTGGCGAATGAGGCCGTTCCGCTGCTGCCAACGTTCACGCTGATGCCGGTGGGATTCGAAGTGACGCGTTCCCCACTGCGACCCGAAGCGGTGACCGTCAGCGTGACGTTCTGGACGGGCGGCTGGGTTGTTGGTGGCGGGGCCGCAGGGTTGACGTTGACGGTATAGGTGCGGGAGACGCCGTCGTAGGTCGCCGTGATGACGACCGGCGTGTTCGTGCTGACGCTCGTGGTCGTGACGGTGAAGCCCACGGCTGTCGTGCCGGCACCGACAGTCACGCTCGCCGGAACGCTGGCGACGGCCGGGTTGCTGCTCGTCAACGACACGATCGCTCCTGCGGACGGCGCGCCCCCTGACAACGTCACGAATCCGGAGGTCGGCGAGCCACCGACGACGCTCGGCGGGCTCACCGTGACGCTCTGCAGGGTCGGACCAGTGGGGACCGACGGCGTGACGGTCAACGTGCCGCTTCTCGTGTCGCCGTTGTACGAAGCGGTGATCGTGACCGAGGTGGTGGTGGTGACGGCGGAGGTGTTCACGATGAAGCTGCCGGTGAACCCGGTCGCGGTGGTCGTCGCGGGGACGCTGGCGACCGCGGGGTTGCTGCTCGACAGGGCGATCACCACGACGTTTGGCTCAAATGTCGACATCACCAGCGTGCCGAATGACGCGTTGCCTCCGACGACGCTCGCCGGGTTGAGGTCGATCGTCGACAACTGCGAGGGCGGCGGAGCAACCTGCGGTGTGAAGCTGCGCACCGCTGAAAATGGCCCGGCCACGCCCGCAGAGTTCACGCCGCGCACACGCCAGAAGTGGGTGTTGGTACCGAGATCCGATGCGACGTAGACCGACGTCGGCACGCTGACGTCGCGCACCAACGGGGCGGTGAACGCGCTCGAGTCGTCGATCTGGACGTTGTACGACACGGCGCTCGCAGCATCGTTCCAGTCGAACGTGATCGGCTGTGGTTCCGAGGACGCATTGAACGGCGACACGAGGACGGGTGTCGCCGGAACAGCCGGCGGCGCAGGTGGTGTCGACCCGCTGGCGTCGATGTCGATCTTGGTGATGAAGGCGTCGCCCCAGAAGATCTGGAGGTCGCCGTTCCAGATCCGGTCGAACGCTCCGACGGTGGCCGGGAAGTCCTGCGAGAACGTGCTGCCGGTGATGTAGACATCGCCGGTCGGATCGCGGGCGATGTCGGCGCCGCCTTCGCTGTTCGAACCGCCGAGGAAGGTCGAGAAGAGCAGAGCCGAACCAGTGGGGTTCAACTCGACGATGGTCGCATCCCCAGCGCCGTTGAACGTCGAGTCGGGTGCGCCAGCGGTCGTCGGGAAGTCGGGCGAGCTCGTTCCGCCCGTCAGCCAGGCGTTGCCCGCCGCATCGAGCACGACCGAGCTGAACGAGTCGAAGTCCGACCCGCCGACCAGCGTCGAGAACACGAGCGCAGACCCGGCGGCATTGAACTTGGTCAGGAAGGCGTCGCCGTTGTTGAACGTGGTGTCGTACGCGCCGGGGGTCGTCGGGAAGTTTGCCGAGGACGTACTACCCGCCACGTAGGCGTTGCCTCCACTGTCGACCACCACACCGGCACCGCCATCGAAGCGAGTGGAGTAGGTCAGCGCCGAGCCGGCCGGATTCAGCTTCGTCAGTGTTCCGTCGAAGCCGGAGGCGCTGGCGGTGGTGTCGAACGCGCCTGCGGTCGTCGGGAAGTCGGTCGAGCTCGTCGAGCCCAGCACGTACGCGCTGCCGCCGTTGTCGACGGTCAGTCTCCCGCCGTTGTCGACACGCGCGCCGCCGATGAACGTCGAGTAGACGAGTGCCGAGCCGGTGGTGTTGAGCTTGGTCACGAACATGTCGTACTCGCCGGCTCGCGTCCGGTCGAACGCTCCAGCCGTGGTCGGGAAGTCGGCTGACAACGTCTCTCCCGCCACGTAGGCATTGCCCGATCCGTCGACGGCGATGCCACGGGCGGCGTCGTAGTCGGTGCCGCCGAGGTACGTCGAGTACGTCAGCGCCGAGCCGGCCGCGTTGAGCTTGAAGACGAAGTTGTCGGTGTTGTCGACCGCGCACCGCGGGCAGTTCGCCGGGATGTTCAAGGTCCGGTCGAACGCGCCGCCGGTGGTCGGGAAGTTCGACGACTTGGTCTGGCCGGTGACGTAGACGTTGCCGGATCCGTCGAGCGCCATGTCCTGCCCGAACTCCATGTTGCTCCCGCCGACGAACGTCGAATAGACGAGCGCGGTGCCAGCTGGATTGAGCTTGGTCACGAACACGTCGGGGAAGTTCTGCGCTGCGCCGGTGCGATCGAACGCGCCCGTCGTGGTCGGGAAGTTGGGTGATTGTGTCGTGCCCGCGACGTAGGCGTTGCCGGCCGCATCGACCGCGATGCCGACAGCGGTCTCGGCACTGGTGCCGCCGAGGAACGTCGTGTACTGCACGCCCGGGTCGATGATCAGTTCGTGATCGCGCTGGTACGTGCCGACCTCGAACGAGAAACGACCGTTCGCCCTGTCGTCCAATGCGTATCGGCTCGCCACGGGAACGCGGACACCATCGATGTCCTGGTACGACAACGGCACCGAGTCGTCCAACGTGCCGAGCGGGGTTGCGATCTGCAGCCCTCCGGACTTGCCGATGGCAAGGCCGTCGGCACCGTCGTATGCCAGGCGGATGTCGGACGGCGACGCGCCGGGATGCACGTGGAATTCGTACTTCAGGACGCCGGATTGCTCATTCAGGCGCATGTCGATGTTCGGCCACAGGTCTGGATACACGACATCTCGGTACTGTGCGATGTCCGTGTGCCACGTCGCTCGGATCGGTCCCACGGAGATCGTTGATCACACCGGGTGCTCGCTCGGCGCCCTGTGGCTCGACGTTCGGATCACCGCCGACGAATTTCAATGCGAGTGCGAGCCCGCGTGGAGTCTGCCCGGCAGTCGACTTGTCGGCGATCGACTTCTTGGCGAACGACAACATCACTTCGGTCGGCGTGATGAAGAAGCTGTAGCCATCACCCTGGGCGAAGTAGCGCACACGCGCATCGGTCTGGCCCTCGTTCTCGACGAACGACACCGGCAGATTGGCGTATGCCTCGGACGCTTGTCGGCGCGCGAGCGCAGGCACCGCGTCCTCGCCCGACCCATCGGAACCGTCGGGCAACGGGACCGATACACCGGCGGTCCCGATTGCGATGCCGGTCAGGACCAAGCCCACCGCACCGGTCGCCAAGAGCAACTTGAAACCACGCATCGCATACCCCCATCCACGCGCAGAAACACACACCGGTGTTTCCAGCCAGGTCCGTACTACCACCGTCGTCGATGCCTGTAAACATCAGCCCGCGGCAACGGGCTGGTTCGGCTCGGTGTCGCCGCGTAGTGTGCTGGTGTGGCCGCTCAGAGTCCGCTCCCGGCGCGGCTGGGTGTGGAGTTGCCCATCGTTCAAGCCCCGATGGCGGGCAGCAGCGGGGTCGATCTCGCTGTGGCGGTGGCGCGCGCCGGCGGGCTGGGCTCCTTGCCCGCCGCCATGTTGACAGCCGATCAGCTCGTGCAGCAGGTGGGCGATTTCCGCTCAGCCACGAATTCTCCGATCAACGTGAACTTCTTCTGTCACGTCGAGCCGCAGGTCTCACGCCACGCGCTCGACCAGTGGTCCGACGCGGTCGCACGTTTCGACCATGAGCTCGGGGTCGAGCGGTCCTCAGTGTCACCAGGAACGTCACGGAATGCATTTAGCGAGGATGAGTGTCGGGCGGTCGAACGGTGCCGCCCCGAAGTGGTCAGCTTTCATTTCGGACTGCCGAATTCGATGTTCGTCGAGCGGGTCCGGGCGACCGGTGCCGTCGTGCTGTCATCGGCAACGACCGTGGCGGAAGCCGTGTGGCTCGAAGCCCACGGATGCGACGTGGTGATCGCCCAGGGGGCCGAGGCGGGTGGGCACCGCGGGATGTT
This sequence comes from Ilumatobacteraceae bacterium, assembly GCA_963801795.1. Lineage (GTDB taxonomy): Bacteria > Actinomycetota > Acidimicrobiia > Acidimicrobiales > Ilumatobacteraceae > Sva-07. The sequence continues at coordinate 45,170 of CAWDFZ010000005.1, read as the reverse complement.
TCTCACGGAGGACGTCGCTGCACAGCCGGGCACGTTCGCCCTCGTGCCGCGGGTGGTCGACGCGGTCGACCTGCCGGTGATCGCCGCTGGGGGAATCGCGGACGGTCGGGGGTTGGCAGCAGCGCTCGTGCTCGGCGCTTCGGCAGCACAGATCGGTACCGCCTTTCTGCTTTGTCCCGAGGCGCTCACCTCGCCGGTCCACCGGCGCGCCCTGGCCGGCGGCGGTGGCGACGACACCGTGTTGACCAATGTGTTCACCGGACGGCCGGCGCGTGGCCGCCGCAACCGGCTCGTCGACGAGGTCGGTCCGATGGCCGAGCTCGCCCCACCATTCCCCACTGCGGCCGCGGCGGTTGCCCCGCTGCGCGCCGCTGCCGAGGCGGGCGGATCGGGTGACTTCTCACCGCTGTGGTCGGGTCAGGGCGGCGCAACGACCGCTGACGTCCCGGCCGACGAACTCACTCGCCGATTCATGGACGAACTCGAGGTCGCCCTCACCGTGTGACCGAACGGGTAGACGTCAGATCGCCCCGAGGAATGCCCCGTCGATGTGTTTTTCGATCGCCGCTGCGACGAGGTCGGGTTGCTCGATCGGGGCCATGTGCCCGGCTGCGGCAACGGTCACGAGGTCGGCGAGGGGCACCAGTTCCTGCCACCGTTCTGCGTACACGGGTGGGATGAGCTTGTCGCTCTCGCCCCACACGAGCAGCGTCGACGTCGTCAGCCGGTAGATGCGCTTCGACAGCCGTCGGTTCGGGATCGGGAACAGCATCTTCCCCGCCGTACCGAGCTGGCGGGCGTTGCGGATGAAGAACTCGACCAGTGCTTCGGGGTCGGAGAAGTCCATGCCGCCCGTGAGGACAGCCGCGCCCGCCGCCGGGTCGTGGAACAGCAGGCCTGGCAGTTCGAAGGGCAGCACGCCGAAGATGTCGGCGATCGGGTACTCGTCGAGCCACACGCCGGCCGGCGCGATGAGCGACAGCGATGCCGCGCGACGGTTGTCGACCGCGCACATCTCCGCCGCGATCATCCCGCCCATCGAGTGCCCGATCACGTGGGGCCGCTCGAGACCGAGCGCGTCCGCGCAGTCCCAGCCGTGGAGCGTGAAGTCGAGCATGTCCTCGAGCAGCTCCTCCCCCGTCGACGCGCCGTATCCCGGCAGCTCGGGCGCGTGCACCGTGAACGACTCTGCGAGCCGCAGCAGGAACGGATCCTCGGCACCGAGCAGTCCGCCGGCGCCGTGCAGGAACAGCACATCGGGCCCCGACCCGCCCTGGTACACGTGGACCGACGTGCCCTTGCGCGTGTCGATCTGGGTTGCCGTCGAGCGCGGTCACTGTCGACAGCTCCGAACGCGCCAGACCGCCGATCGTCTCGAGCGGATCGAGCCGCGTGTCGAGCGGCTTGCACCACCATCGGTCGTCGTTGTCGTACTCGGGCCACATGTTCTGCAGGTGCGGCATCACCTTGTCGGCGAACAGTTGCGTCGAATAGCGGGTCTTCCAGTCAGGCATGTTGCCGACGTGGAAGAGTCCGAACACGGTGCCGATGCGCAGGCCCTTGATCATGTCCTCCATCCGCTCGCGCACCGTGTCCGGTGAGCCGGCGATCACGTGCCCGCCCTCGATGAGGTCCTTCCACGTGAGCGACGCGAACTGTCGCTGCGCCGCCGCGGTGAGCTGGCTCAGCGCGCCGGCCTTCAGCGTGTTGATCGTGCGATAGCCCGGCGCGTCGGCGAAGCCCGGATACACGTGGAGGCACCGGTTGTAGAAGTACAGGACATGCTCGGCATAGAGCTCCTCGGCCTCCGCGTCGGTGTCGGCCACGCAGATCGTCTGGGCGAACGCGGCGCGATACGGCGAATCGTCGACGCCGTGGTGCGCGACGCGGTTCCAGTACCCGTCGAGCAGCGCCTTCCCGGCGAGGTATCCACCGAAGGAGAGGAACGAGTAGTTGTACTCGTGCTCGATGCAGAAGTCCCACGTCTCGATCGACCCGCCTCCGGGGATGAAGATCGGCGGGTGCGGCTGCTGGATCGGCTTCGGCCAGCAGTTCACGTACCTGAGCTGGTTGTACTTCCCGTCGAACGCGAACGGCTCGGTCTCCCGCCACGCCTTCATGATCAGGTCGTGGTTCTCCGCATACTTGTCCCGCGTCAGCGCCGGGATCTGGCCGTAGCAGTAGTTCGTGTCCATCGACGTCCCGACCGGGAACCCGGCGACCAACCGCCCGCCGGAGATCACGTCGAGCATGGCGAATTCCTCCGCCACCCGGATCGGCGGGTTGTACAGCGCGATCGAGTTGCCGATCACGCAGATCGCCGCCTTCGACGTCCGGCGGGCGAGCCCGGCGGCGATGATGTTCGGCGACGGCATGAGGCCGTAGCCGTTCTGGTGGTGCTCGTTGACGCCGATGCCGTCGTACCCCAGCGAGTCGGCGAACTCCAGCTGGTCCATGTACTCGTGGTACACGCGATGACCTTCGACCGGGTCGTACAGCGCCTGGTCGATGTCGACCCACACCGAACGGTGCTTCTCGCGGAAGTCGTCCGGCATGTGCGGCCACGGCATCAGGTTGAACCACACGAACTTCACAGGAACCCCTCCCCCGACTGTCGACCGAGCGACCGATCACGACGCTCGTACCAAACCTGCGAACCTATCGTCACGTGGGCGCACGTGTCTGGCACCCGGCTCGTCCCCTATCGCGGCTTGCCGGCGGTGGTGGCGGGCTCGACCTCGATCAGACGTCCGGACGCGACGTCGTAGATGTAGCCGTAGATCGCGATCCCGGAAGGCACCAGCGGATGGTTGCGAATCCGCGTGACGTCGTCGGTGACGCTCTCTGTCTGGTCACGAATCGTCAGCCAGTCGATGGAGTCGCCCTCGGTCGATCCGGGACCCGTGCCCACGTCGTAGAAGCCGTCGTCACCGAGCGCGGCGGTTTCGAGGCTGCTCGCCAGGAGGCCGCAGATGACCTCGTCGGTGAAGAACTCCATGCCGCAGTTCGTGTGATGGATCACGAACCATTCCTTCGTGCCGAGCAACTTGTAGGAGATCACCAAGGAGCGGATGGCGTCGTCGCTCGCCCGCCCTCCGGCGTTGCGGATCACGTGCGCGTCACCCTCGCTCAGACCGGCGTACTTCGCCGGGTCGAGCCGGGCGTCCATGCAGGTGAGGATGGCGAACTGGCGCGCCGGAGGCAGGGCCGAGTTGCCCCTTGTCGCCGAAGTCGGCGGCGTAGGCCTCGTTGGCGGCGAGTACTTCGGGAAGGACGGACATGGGTGCTCCTTGGGCGTCGAGACCGTTCGACCGGCCGAATTGTGGAACCCCATCTCAGCAAAACCGACCCGCGTAGTCAACAATCGAGCCCCCGCTCGCTCGCCGCCCCGTCGCAATCGCCTCGACGTTCGGGGACGTACGGTCGCCGCGTGGGCATCCCCTAGGTTCCAGGTGTGGATCCCATCAGCCGTAACGCACCTGTCGTGAAGGGCCAACCGGGTGGGCAACCGATCGTGTTCGCCCACGGCTTCGGGTGCGACTCGAACATGTGGCGGTTCATCGCACCTCGTTACGAGCAGCAGTTCAAGGTCGTCACGTTCGATCACGTGGGACACGGGCGATCGCATCCCGACGCGTTCGACGCGGAACGGTATTCATCGCTCGATGGATACGCGACGGATGTGATCGAGCTGTGTCATGCGTTGGAGCTGACGGACGTGATCTTCGTCGGGCATTCCGTGTCAGCGATGATCGGCGGTCTCGCGACCATTCGCGAACCGGGACTGTTCGCCAAACTGGTGATGGTCGCGTCCGTCGGCCCGATACATCGACGACGCCGGGTATGTCGGCGGCTTCGACGAGGCGGACATCGTGGAGATGCTCGATTCACTCGACAGCAACTACCTCGGCTGGTCGTCGGCGATGGCACCGGTCATCATCGGCAACCCGGACCGCCCCGAACTCGGCGCGGAGCTGACCGCCAGTTTCTGTCGCACCGATCCCACGGTGGCCAAGCAGTTCGCCCGCGTCACCTTCATGTCCGACAACCGTCTCGACCTGGAAAGGATGACGGTGCCGACGCTGGTGCTGCAATGCCGTAGCGACGTGATCGCACCGGTCGCCGTCGGCGAGTACGTCCGCGACCACGTGCCGAACGCCACCTACCGATTGCTGGACGCGACCAGGTCATTGCCCGAACCTGTCGGCACCCGACGACACCGCGGCGGCGATCGACGACTTCATCGGAGCGAATCGCTGATCGACGATGAGCCGGCACTACGACCACGCCGCGTGCGGTCTGCTCACCACCGAAGCGAACGGCACGATCGTGGCGGTCAACGAGACCTTGCTGAACTGGATCGGCACCGACCGTTCGACCCTCGTCGGCCGGCGAACGTTCGTCGACCTGTTGACCGGCCGGCGGTCGCATCTACCACGAAACGCACTTCGCGCCGATGTTGGCGATGCAAGGGACAGCACGCGAGATCGCCTTCGATCTGGTCTGCCCAAGGAGGCCAGCGGCTGCCCGTGCTGGTCAATGCGCGAACCGATCTGCACGACGGCCGCGAGGTGATCCACGTCGCGATCTTCGACGCCACCGAACGTCGCATGTACGAGCGCGAGTTGCTGGCGGCCAAGGAGCGTGCCGAACGGTCCGAGGCCCATGCGCGAGTCCTGGCCCGCACCCTTCAGGACACCCTGTTACCGAACCGTCTGCCGGTCATTCCGGGACTCGACCTCGCGGGCGTCTACCTTCCCGCCGGCGCCGGGCACGAGATCGGCGGCGACTTCTACGACGTGTTCCAGATCAGCCCGGACGACTGGGTGATCGCACTCGGTGATGTCGAGGGCAAGGGCGTCGACGCGGCGATCGTCACGACGCTCGTCCGTCACAGCATCCGTGCCGCGTCGGTCGAACACGAACCGTCGGGCGTTCTCCGGATCGTCAACGAGATACTCCTGCGCGACGAGACGAGACGGTTCTGCACCGCAGTCGTCCTGCGCTGCCGACGAACCGGGGGACGTTGGCGGATCACGATCAGCTGTGGCAGGACACCCACTCCCGTCCACGCCACGAGTCAGGGCGTCGAGATCGTCGGCCGACCCGGGACGCTGCTCGGCGTGCTCTCCAAGGTCGAGTTCCACGACGTCGACGTCGACGCTCGACGAGTCGACCGTTCTGGTCGGCTACACCGATGGTGTGAGCGAAGCGCGTCGCGATGGTGAACTGTTCGGTGAGGAAGGGATCCGCGAACTGATCGGTCGCGTTCGCGATCGCCCGGTCGACGACCTGCTCCACCAGCTGGTCGACGCCGCCCTGAACTTCGGTGGACTCCCCAACCAGGACGACATCGCCGCCATCGCTCTCCGACTTCCGCGCGACGACGTCACGGTGTCCGAGTCGGCATCGCTCACGGGTTGAACGTGTGCGGGACGCTGCGTCGGGTACTCACACCTCATGAGTCAGGCAACGACACGGCGACGACGCCGGCGATCCTCCGACGATTCGGGGAAGCTGGACGACTATCGGGCCAAGCGCGACTTCGCTCGTACTCCTGAGCCGTCCGGCGACCGAGTGGGGGCCGGGGCGCCCGCGGCGAACGGATGGCGGTTCGTGGTGCAGCGGCACCGAGCCACGAGGCTGCACTACGACCTTCGTCTCGAAGCTGCCGGCGTCCTGCTCAGCTGGGCCGTGCCGAAAGGTCCGACCCTCGATCCTGACGTGCGCCGGATGGCCGTGCACGTCGAAGACCATCCGCTCGGCTACTTCGACTTCGAAGGTGTCATACCAGCAGGTGAGTACGGCGGCGGTGACGTGATCGTCTGGGACTGGGGGACGTGGTCGATCGGCGGGTCCGACGACCCGTTGGACGCCGTCGCCGACGGACGATCTGCACTTCGACCTCGACGGCGAGAAGCTCGCCGGACGCTTCGCGCTCGTGCGCCGCGGTCCGGCCGGCGACCGCGAGCAGTGGCTGCTCATCCACAAGCACGACAAGCACGCGATCGAAGGCTGGGATCCCGAGGACCATCCGCGTTCGGTGAAGTCGGGCCGCACCAACGACGAGGTGGCGGCAGCACCCGCAGCGACCTGGACGAGCGCTGCCGAGTGGACCGGACCGACCGACGACGAGCTCGGCGCACTCGACGAACTCGGCAAGGCGGGCGGCCGCTGGACGATCGGCGGTCACGAGCTGAAACTCACGAACCTCGACAAGGTGCTCGTTCCGGCGAAACGGCCGCACAAGAGGGTGACCAAACGCGACCTGATCCGGCACTACGCCATGCTCGCTCCCGCCATCCTGCCGTACGTCGCCAATCGCCCGATGAACCTCCACCGCTACCCGGACGGCATCGACCAGAAGGGGTTCTGGCACAAGGCCCGGCCATCCCATGCCCCGGATTGGCTCCCGGCGCTGGACGCAACGAGGACGCCGACCCGGGCGAGACCGAGATCTACTCGGTGCTCGACAGTGCCGCAGCCTTGGCGTGGGCGGCGAACTTCGGCGCCATCGAACTCCACCCGTGGACCTCGACCGTCGACCGTCCGCACAACCCGACCTGGGCGATGGTCGACATCGACCCCGGCGATTCCACCTCGTTCGACGACGTCGTCATGCTCGCCAACCTGCACCGCACCGCACTCGAGCACCTCGGCGATCGCGGCCTGCCCGAAGGTCAGCGGACGGCGCGGTGTCCAGGTCTGGATTCCGGTCGCCGACGGCTACACGTTCGACGACACGCGCGCCTTCGTCGAGCGATTGTCACGACTCATCGGTGACGCCGTCCCCGACATGGTCAGTTGGGAGTGGCAGAAGGCGAAGCGCCACGGCCGCGCCCGCCTCGACTTCACGCAGAACGCGATCAACAAGACGCTCGTCGCGCCGTTCAGCGTTCGCGCCCGCGCCGGGCGCTCCGGTCTCCGTGCCGATCACCTGGGACGAGCTCGACGATCCCGAACTGCGCCCCGACCGTTGGACGATCCGGACGATCGGCGACCGCATCGCCGACGCCGGCGACCCACTCGCGCCGCTCATCGGTCTGCAGCAGAAGATCCCGGACCTCTGACCGTCGCACTTCCCCGGGGATGATGCCGCGTCTCATTCTCCCCCGAGTGGGGTAGGAGCTGTGCATGACCGACCACAGGGAACGGGTCGGGTCCACCGCTGGGCTCGCCGTCGAGAAGGAACGCACTGCGCCGCCACCCGGACGACTCACGAAAGCCGGACTCGCCCTCGGATCTGACGCGCAGGGTCATGGCGGTACGCGGTCAAGCAGGCGTGGGCCGAGTTCCGTCGCGACGAGTGCACCGACCTCGCTGCCGCGTTGACGTACTACGCCGTGCTGTCGATGTTCCCAGCCCTGTTGGCGGTCGTCGCGCTGCTCGGCATGTTCGGACAGGGTCGATCGACGACCGACACGCTGCTCGAGCTGGTCGAGCGCATCGGTCAGCAGGACGCCGTCGACCAGCTGCGCCAGCCGATCACCCAGATGACCGAGACCAACGCGGCCGGGTTCGCATTCGTGTTCGGAGTCTGTCGGTGCCGTGTGGAGCGCTTCGGGCTACGTCGGGGCGTTCGGCCGAGCGATGAACCGGATCTACGAAGTCGACGAGGGTCGACCGTTCTGGAAGCTGCGCCCGCTCAACCTCGCCGTCACCGTCGTCGCCGTCGTCCTCGCTGCGATCGTGCTCCTCGGTCTCGTCGTGACCGGCCCGTTCGCCCAGCGAACTCGGCGAGACGCTGGGCGTCGGCGACACCGCGGTCACCGTGTGGAACATCGTGAAGTGGCCGATCCTGTTGGTCGTCGTGCGTGTTCTCGTCGCCGTCTTGTACTACGCGACCCCGAACGTCCAGCAGCCCAGTTCCGCTGGGTCAGCGTCGGTGCGGGCCTTGCCATCGTCGTCTGGATCCTGGCGTCGCTGGCCTTCGGGGTGTACGTCGCCAACTTCGGCTCCTACAACGAGACCTACGGCGCACTGGCGCGGCGTCGATCATCCTGCTGCTGTGGCTGTGGCTCACCAACGTCGCCCTGTTGCTCGGCGCCGAGGTCGATGCCGAGACTCGAGCGCTCCCGTCAGCTCCAGGCCGGCATCGAAGCCGAAGAAGTGCTCCAGCTCCCGCCGCGAGACACCCGCCGCTCGGAGAACGAGGCCGCCAAGCTCGACGAGCAGATCGAACGCGGCCGCGACCTCCGCGAGCAAGCCACGGACACGGATATCCAGGGAGACCGTGGTGACCGGGCGAAGCTGGACTGACCGGCAACGCGTCGCGGACCGCGAGCGTCAGTGTCCGGACGCCTGGAGCAGCGTCGCCGGGGGGATCGCACCCGAATGAGTCGGTGACCCTGTCGCGATCACGTCCCCGGCCACGATGATGTCGTCGCCGATCGGCACCATCGTGCGGTTCGTCGAGACGGATCGCCGATGCGACCGTCTGCACGCCGAGCCGGCTCACCGCCTCGGTGCCGGTGCCGATCACCATCGGGGCGATGCTGACGATCATGCGGTCGACGAGCCCGTCGGCGAGGAGGGCCGTGATCACTTCGCGAACCGCCCTCGACCAGCAATGTTTCGATCCCGGCCTTTCGCAGCATCGCCAGCGCCTCGTGGATCGAGACCCGACCATCGACCTCGTCGGTGACCTCGACGCGAACGCCGCGCTCGCGCAGTGCGGAGCGACGTGTGGGGTCCGATCGCTCGGTCGTGAAGATCGTCGTGGCCGAGCCGTGGATCGAGGATCCTCGCGCCGGCTGGAACGCGCAGGCCGCTGTCGAGCACGACTCGTCTCGGCGATGCGCCCGCCACCATCCGCACGGTGAGTTCCGGATCGTCGTTGAGGACGGTGCCGATGCCGACCATCACGGCGTCGCAGGCCGCGCGCAGCGCATGCGACACGACCCGTTCGGCCTCGCCGCTGATCCACCGGGAATCGCCCGTCGATGTGGCGATGCGGCCGTCGAGGGTCTGGGCGTACTTGAGCACCACGTACGGTCGGTCGTCGTGGGCTCGGACCTCGCCGAGCAGAGCCATGACGTCGACGGCGACATCGGTCGATGGCTCCGCACCGAACGGCCTTTCGTCGGTCCGCGAGACGCCGGTCGGCAGTACGTGATCCATCCGCCTCGCCTTGGTGTTCAGGTACCCGACGTTGCGGAGATGCGGAGCGGTGGGCAGCGGCACCACCGAACTGACGACCGTGCCCGCCGCGCGCAGTCCGACGACCTTGCTGCGGGTTGTTGGTCAGCAGGCGAACCGAGCGAATTCCGATCTCGGCGAGCACCGCCGCCGACTCGGTGTAGTCGCGCGAATCCACCGGGAGGCCGAGTGCGACGTTGGCGTCGACGGTGTCGGCGCCACCGTCCTGAGCGACGTAGGCGCGAAGTTTGTTGATCAGACCGATCCCGCGCCCTTCGTGGTCGGTGGCATACACCAACACGCCGCGTCGCTCGGCGGCGATCATGCGGAGTCCGGTTCGAAGTTGCACTCCGCAGTCGCACCGCAGCGACCCGAGCGCGTCGCCGGTGAGGCATTCGGAGTGGAGGCGCACCAGTACGTCCTCGCCGTCGACGACGTCGCCCATGACCATCGCCACGTACACATGGCCGGACGATCGTTCGAATGCGTGGATGTCGAACAACCCGTACGGGGTCTGCAGCGGTACTCGAACGGCTCGCTGCGTCGGAGACCGACTGGACGGTCATGAGGCGGCGGTTTACCCCGCCCCCTCCGCGGGCAAACTGACCCAGATGGGTGATGGCCGATCGCTCTGGTTCGTCGGCCCCCGGACCGTCGAGATCCGCTCGCAGGAGTTGGCGCCCCTCGAAAGTGGCCAGGTTCTCATCCGTACGTCGATGTCGGGGATCAGTGGCGGCACCGAGATGCTCGCGTACCGCGACGAACTCGACCCCGAGGTCGCCGTCGATGACACGATCGGAGCGCTCGGCGGCACGTTTCGGTACCCGTTCCAATATGGCTACAGCTGCGTCGGCGTCGTCGAGCACAGCCGATCCGACGTCGAGGTGGGGACCCTGGTCTTCGCGTTCCATCCACATCAGGACGTGTTCGTCGCCGATTCCGCCGATGTCGTGCCGCTGCGGTCGGTCGATCCGCGTTCCGCGACGTTGTTCCCGCTCGTCGAAACGGCGTTGCAGATCTCCTTGGACTCCGGCCCTGTGTTCGGCGAGAGAGTCGTCGTTTTCGGGCTCGGTGCCGTCGGCATCTTGACCGCGCTGATGTTGGAGCGTGCCGGCGCTCGAGTGCTCGCCGTGGACCCGCAGGCGTGGCGGCGCGACGCAGCGACCAGAGCCGGCATCGAGGCGGTCGCATCCGACGCGCTGCACCGAAGTCCTGGGCTCCGACGGTGTTCGCCACGTGCCGCTCGTGATCGAGGTGTCCGGCAACCCCGACGCTCTGCGCAGCGCGCTCGGTTTGTTGGCGCACGAGGGTGTCGCCCTCGTCGCTTCGTGGTACGGCGCCAAGGAGGTGTCGCTGCCCCTCGGTGGCGACTTCCATCGCCGCCGTCTCACGATCCGCAGCACCCAGGTGTCCACGATTCCGGCTCGCTTGACGGACCGTTGGACGCCCGCGCGCAGGCGTGCGGTCGTCGTCGACCTCCTCACCGAACTCCCGCTCGACGTGTTGACGACGCACACGTTTCCGTTCGATCGCGCCGGGGACGCCTACGCCGCGATCGATGGCGCTCTGCCGGGGTTGATCCACGCCGCGTTGGGGTACGAGTAGCGCATGTTCCAAGTCGGCACCGCGATCGAGTTCTCCGCGCAGCACATCATGCCGGGGGTCGAAGGCCCGGAAGGTCAGCTCCATTCGCACGACTATCGGCTCGACATCGTCGTCGACCGAGCGACGCTCGATGACCGAGGGATGGTGTGTGACCTCGACGTGCTCGAGGCGGCGCTGCAGGGCATCGACGCGATCGTGCGCGGCAAGAACCTCGAGGTGATCCGCCCGGCAGACGCCGAGGCGGTGACCGTCGAAGTGTTCGCGCGATGGGCGCACGACTTCGTCGCCGATGCAATTCGCGACTCCGGTGCGCACACCTTGTCGGTGCGCGTGTGGGAGAACTCGATGTCGTTCGGTGGATACAGCGACCCGCTCGCTTGATCCGATCCTCGGCGACGAACTCGTCGTGACGTTGCTGACCCGTGGGTCACCGACGCAGGTCACAGGAGGCCACCTCTACCACCGCCGAATGGCCGAGGCGGCGAGCGCACGCGGCGCGCGTCGTCGACATCATCTCCGCCCGACTCTGCGCAACCCGTTGGCAGATGCGCAGGGGATCGTGCTCGTCGACAGCCTCGCGGCGTGGTCGATCGCACCGTGGGTCCTGAGCGGCGGCGGGGCCACGGCCCTGTTGCCGCCATCCTCCATCAGCCCCCGGGCGGCGTCGGACAGGGACGCGTGCGCACGTCGCTGCAGCGCCCGGTCGACCAGCTCCTCTACCGTCGCTGCGACGTGCTGATCGCCGCCAGCACCGCGCTCGGACACGACCTCGTCGACGAGTACGGCTTGCCTGCCGAGCGCGTCTGCGTGGTCGAGCCGGGCAGCGACATGCCGCCCGACGCGCAACCTGCTGGAGATCTGCCGTCGTGGTCGCCGGATCGCGTTGCTCTGCGTCGGCAACTGGCTGCCCAACAAGGGTGTCGTGGAACTACTCGATGCGGTCGCCGCCCTGGACGCACACCAGGTCACGCTGCACCTCGTCGGACGCACCGACGTCGACGCCCGCTACACGTCTCGAGTACTGACCCGGTTGGCCGCGCCCGATCTCGACGGGACGCGTCGTCGTCCACGGGTCGGTTCCCCGACAGGTCGTCGCCGGGCTCTACGCCGCTGCCGACGTGTTCGTGCTCCCGACCTACGTCGAGACGTACGGCACCGTGTTCGCCGAAGCGCTGCGGCGCGGGCCTCCCCGTCGGTCGGGTGGCGGTGCGGCAACCTGCCCAATCTGGTCGACGACGACGAGGAAGGCTGCCTGGTGGAGCCTGGTGATGTCGCCGGCCTGAGCGTGGCGCTGCGCCGCCTGGCGGACGACGACGATCGGCGAGCCAGGCTCGCCGCCGCAGCGCGCCGTCGCGGGGAATCGTTGCCCACGTGGAGCGAGACCGCCGACGCCTTCTTCGGCGCGCTCAGTGACTCTCGGGTGATCCGCTCGATTGAACCAGCGCACGACCGGCCCGTCAGCACCGATGTCGATGCGCGACACGCTCGCGTCCTCGACGTACATCCGCCAGGCGATCCCGACCGGCACGTCGAGCGCCCACGCCAGCGCCGCCTTGATCGGACTGACGTGCGTCACCACCACGACCGTCGACCCGACTGCCTCTTGCGACAGTTCCGCGCACGCCGCGGTGACCCGACTCGACAGCGTGTCAAGGGACTCTCCACCAGGTGGCGAGAACGATGATTCCTTACGCCAACGCGCCCATACGGGGTCCGGCACCGACGTGGGATCCTGACCGTCGAGGTCTCCGTAGTCGAGTTCGACCCATCGCTCGTCGATCTCGACGGGACACCCGAATGCGGCGGCGGTGTCTCGTGCCCGCCGCAGCGGGCTGGCAACCACGCGGTCCGGCGACGGCAACGTCACGGCGAGTTGGCGCGCGTATGCCTCACCGGACTCCGTGAGTGGCGGATCGGACCGACCCAGCAACAGACCGCTGTCGATTCGGCAGGGTCTCGCCGTGACGGACGAGCAACAGCATCACCGAGTGTCGCGCGCCGGTGGGGACGAGCCCCGACCGTCCGTGGGGCTCGAGAGTGGCTCCGTCGCGTCGACCGACGTGGCTTCGATCGACTCGGGAGCGGTCGTGCCGCTCTGGGTGACTTCGATCCTGCCGCCGCGACACGGTGGCCGACGGATCGCCGGCACGCTCCTCAGGCGATGAGCGCAGGCGCCAGTGCCCGCCACTGTTCGATCGGGAGAGCCGGCGGGGTCGTCGGTCAGCACCTGGATGCAGACGTGGTCGGCGCCTGCGTCGCGATGCTCCTGGACCCGGGCCGCGATGGTCGCCTCGTCGCCCCACACGACGAGCGCGTCGACCAGGCGGTCGCTGCCGCCGTCGGCGAGGTCGTCGTCGGTGAAGCCCTGGCGCTTCCAGTTGTTCGAGTAGTTCGGCAGCGCCGAGATACGTCTGCAGGTGGAGGCGGGCGGTGGCCCGCGCCCGGTCGGGATCGGTGTCGAGCACGACGCCCTGCTCGCTGGCGACGAGGCCGTCGGGGCCGATGCCCGCCCGCGCCTTCGCCGTGAGCTCGGGCGTGACGAGGTACGGGATGCGTGCCGGCGGTGCGGGTGCGGGCCAGCTCGAGCATCTTCGGCCCGAGTGCGGCGAGCACACGGTCGTCCGCGGCGAGCGGCGGCGTCGGCGGCGTCGAGCCCGTCGAGGTAGCTCGCCATGGTCTCCACCGGATTCTGGTAGGTGCCGGGCGTGTTGACGTGGTCGATGAACGGGCGGTGGCTGATCCCGATCCCGCACAGGAAGCGCGGGCCGTGTGTCGCGGTCAGGGCGGCGTGCTGTGGCGCCGTCTCGTCCGGGGTGTGCATCCAGACGTTGAGGATGCCGGTGGCGATCGTCGCCGTCGACGTCGCACCGAGGAGGTTGCCGAGCGGGCCGAACACGTCGCCGCCGACGTCGGGGATCCACAGCGCCGAGTAGCCGAGCGCCCTCCAGCTCGCCGGCCAGCGTCGCCGCCTCGCCGGGGTCGCCGTACCGCAACATCGGGCTCCAGATACCGGTTCCGCTCACACGTGTCGTCATGGTTGCAGCGTGGCAGTTCGACCGCCGTCGCGCACAGTCCGGCCAAATCGCACTGTTCGGCCAGGGTCGTGGCGTGTTCCGTTCGACCTACGATCGGCGGCGTGGGCCGGCTTGGTGATCGATGACCGCTGAGTTGCGCGTCGGGTTGCGCGATGTGGGCGCACAAACCGTGGATCGGACGGTTCACCAGCGGGCGAGGCAACGAACTGGCCGACTACGCGTCGTGGTGCAACGCGGTCGAGGGAAACACCACGTTTTATGCCGTGCCATCGGCGGCGACCGTCCATCGGTGGGCCGAGCAGGCGCCCGCCGACTTCCGGTTCGCCTTCAAGGTGCCCCGCACGGTCACCCACGAGCAACGACTCCACACGGCCGCCCATCGGGACGTTGCCGCGTTCCTGCGCGCGATCGAGCCGCTCGGTGAGCGCATCGGGCCGGTGCAGTTGCAGTTGCCCCCGTCGTTCGGGCCGGAGTCGGCGGATCAGTTGCGGGCGTTCGTGAAGGGTCTGCCGACGTCGCATCGGTGGGTGGTCGAACTCCGCCACCCGGCATTCTTCGACGGCGGCGCGGTCCACCGAGCGGCCGACGACGCGCTCGCTGCCGCCGGCGTCGGTCGGGTGGTGCTCGACACTCGGCCGCTGCACGCGACCGACGAGGTCACGCCCGCGGCCACCGAGGAGAAGCGCAACAAGCCCCGACTCCCGATCGTGACGACCGAGATGGGCGACGAACCGGTCGTTCGCGTGATCGGCGGCGACGATGAGGGCCTTGCCTTCGACGGGCTCGCAGCATGGATCGATGACGTAGTCGACTGGTTGGCGGCCGGCAAGCGCCCGTACGTGTTCGCCCATCAGCCCGAGAACCGTGACTCGCCGATGCTCGCTCGCCGCTTCCACGCCGCCGTGTCCGAACGTGTTCGGGATCTCGCACCGCTGCCCGAGCCGAGCGTGATCGACTCCCCCGGCATCGATCAGACCTCGCTGTTCTGACACTCCCGACGCCCCCCAAATCCTCGTTTGCGTCGCGATTTCTGAGAACCTGCTCTCCAATTTTCGCGACGCAAACGAGGATTGCGGTCAGTCGCCGGTCGACCCGTCGGCGGCCTCCCGAAGCAGGTCGGCATGGCCGCAATGTCGCGCGTACTCCTCGATCAGATGCACGAGTATCCAGCGCAACGACGGACGCCATCCAGGAATGCGAGACGAGCACTGTTCGGCCATGGCGAGACTGTCCATCGGACGGCCGAGGGTCGCTTCTCGAGCGAAGTCGATCTCGAGGCGCAACGCGGCCACAGTGTCGCCGATCGTGTCGGTGTCGGATGGATGCAAGTCGCCGTCCGGGTCGCCGCCCGCCGACGCTTCACCGCGGTAGAGAAACCCGCAGTCGACGCCCATGAATCGTCGCCGGAACCAGGTGCGCTCGACTTCGGCCATGTGTCGAACCAGTCCGAGGAGCGTGAGATCGGATGGTCCCAACGTGGTTCGGGCCTGCGTCTCCGTGATGCCTTCGACCTTGCGGATCAACACCGAGCGGTAGAAGTCGAGGAACGCCAACAGAATGGTCGCTTCGTCGGCGGCGGGATCGAGTTCCGGGTCCGGCGCGAGTTCGGTCATGCGGTGAAGGTAACCAGCCTCACGGCGGGCGGTCACCGCAATGTTGCCTCCGCGAGGAGTTCGGCCTGGCGGTGCCAGTCACCGGCGACGAGCGTGAACACGACCCGTTCCGCGCCGATCGCCGCCCAACCCGCCAGTCGTTCACGGACCGCCTCCGCTCCCCCGCTGACCAGGATCGACGGAATCGCATCGGCGGGCATGCCGTACATACCGTCCGGATCGGCGAGACGTCTGACGATCTCGTCCCGCGCGGGAAGCGCCGGATCGTCATCGAACGCGACCGAGACGCTCCCCGTGATCGCCGGGGCGACACGACCCGCCTCCGCGGCCAATTCGACGAAGGCGATCTGCCGACGGCGCGGCCACCTCGGGTGGCACCGGCATCGCGAACCAGCCGTCGCCATGGCGGACCGCTCGCACCAACGCGGCATCGGCGGTCCCTCCCACCACGATCGGCGGCACGGGAGCGCCAGGTGCGAGTTCGACGACGGGCGCGCCATCCACATCGGGAAGCCGTACCGGCTTACCGGCGATGAGGTCAGGCAGCACGGCGAGCGCGGCATCGGTGCGCGTTCCCCGCTCGCGGCGCGGGACGCCGGCGGCCGCCCACGATCGATCGTGACGGTCGCCACCGACGCCCACTCCCAGCACGACGCGTCCTCCCGACACGATCTGCATCGATGCCACCTGCTTGGCGATCCATGCGACTGGACGGATCGGGACGATCACGACCCCGAGGCCGAGCTTGACACGGTCGGTGGCGCCGGCGACCGCCGACAGCGCGACCATGCTGTCGACGAGCGGAGTCCCGGTGCCGGCGACGAGCTGATCGACCGCCCACACCGACTCGAAGCCGAGGTTCTCGGCGTGTCGGGCCGCGGCGACGACGTCTCCGGGGAGCGAATCCTTGGCGCTCATCGTCGGGAGGAAGACGCCGATCTCGATTCTCTCCATCTCCGTTCCAGCCATCGTCGGTTCTCCTTCTGCTGGTCAGTTACTTCTTGTAACCACCTCCAGTATCCGGCAAGATCAGTTCCGATGGAAGACGGCACATCTCGACAACCGAGGCACACGCAGGGAACCGACGTGCTGCCGCGACCAGACGAGACGGCCACGTGCGAGTTGCGCGACCTCCTCGACCGCCTTGGTGACAAGTGGTCCCTGCTCGTGGTCGAGTTGCTGGGTCACCGCTTGCTGCGGTTCTCCGAACTGCAGCGCCAGATCGACGGCATCAGCCAACGCATGCTGACGCGAACGCTGCGCCACCTCGAACGTGACGGACTGATCACGCGCACGGTGCACCCCGTCGTCCCGCCCCGAGTCGACTACGAACTCACCCCGCTCGGACGCAGCCTGCTCGTCGCGGTCGAACCGCTCGTGTCATGGACCCGCGAGCACCGCCCGAGCATCGCTCGGCGCTCGCGTCGACTACGACCGACACCGAACGACCGTCGAACCTGCCGACGACTGAATCCGACGGATCGACACGGCGTGGCCCGCGTCAGGCGAACAGGCCGTCACCCATGCCTTCGGCGATGGCCTCGATCTCGAGGCCGGCCAGCTCGACGTAGACGTCGAAGTTGTGCTCGCCGATGTACGCGCCGGACAGCACGTACGGCTCGAGGTCGGTGCCGCTCCACAGCGCGGGAAACCGGTCGTACGGCCGCGTGCCGAACACGGCGTGGTCCGTCGACCGCCAGAAGTCCCGCGCCGCGAGCTGCGGGTCGTCCATCAGATCGCCGGCATCCTGCACGCGTCCGGCCGGTACGCCATTCGCCTGGAGCGCTTCGGCGCCGGCCTCCGCCGTGCGGGTCGAGCACCACTCACGGAGGCGCTCGTCGATCTCGACGGCCCGGGCGATCCGGCCGTCGACGGTCCGCAGCGTGTCGTCGGCCGCCAGATCGCTCATGCCCGCGGCGACCGTCGCGCAGAGCCGGCGCCAGTCGTCGTCGTCGCGGCAGGTGATCGCCAGCTCCTCCTGGTCGCCGCAGCGGTAGACCTCGTTCGGGCAGTACTGGCCGAACGGGTCGGCGTTCCCGATGGGGTGGGCGTCCCGTCCGTTGGCGAAGTGGTCGAGCACCGCCGGGCCGATCAGGTACGTGCCCGTCTCCATCTGCGCGATGTCGATGTGCTGGCCCTCGCCGGTGTGGCGTCGGGCCTCGAGGGCCGCCAGCACGGCGACGACCGAGGCCATGCCGGCGGCGTGGTCGTTGAGGGAGAACCCGGGTCCGACGTCGCTGCGCCCTGGCGGGTTCGACAGGTACGTCAGGCCGCACAGCGCGTGGATCGTCGGTGCGTACGTGATCACGTTCGACCACGGACCCTCGTGCCCCGGTCCGCTCATCGTCACGTAGACGATCTCGGGGTTCCACTCCCTGACCGATTCGTAGTCGAGCCCCCAACGGGCGAGCACGCCGGCCGAGAAGTTCTCCATCAGCACGTCGGACTGCTCGACCACCTTGCGGATGATCGCGAGCGCCTCGGAACGCTTCATGTCGAGTGACACGAGCCGCTTCGACCGGTTCCACACGTAGAAGAACGGGAAGTCGGGTGAGTTGACCAGCGTCGCCCGCTCGGCGGTCTGGAACTTCAGGATGTCGGCGCCGAGGTCACCCATGATGCGGGTGGCGAACGGCCCGGCGAGCACCCAGGTGAAGTCGACGACGCGGAGCCCCTCGAGCGGCTTTCCCGCCGTGGTCGAGCCTCGGTGGCGTCGGCCTTCGGCCCGCGGAGTGTCGCCGCGTGCTCGCCCCACCGGGCGAGCACGTCGTCGATCGACGAGGGCTCGATCGACGGGGCTGGTCTGGCGGGGGCTGCTGCTCCGCGACGCCGCTGCCGAGGAATCGGGCGAACGGGCCGGGCATGCGCACGTCCGCGTAGCCCTCGACCGGGCGGAACGACCCGCGGTACTCGTACTGCGGATTCGCCGCCACCTGCGCGACGGTCTGGACCTCGCCGAAGGCGATGTGACGGCGTTGTGCCTCGGCGAAGAGTTCGCCCGAGTCCTTGGTGAGCGCGAACCGTTTGACGGCCGCCATGATCCGGGGCATCTGGACGAGCACCTCCTCGATCGGCAGCGCGGCGAGCTCGGCACCTTCCTGGTCGCCCTCCTCGGCCATCCACTCGAACAGCAGCGCCGGGTTCGGGGCCGTGGAGATGTTGCATGCACCGGTCCGGGCGTTGGCCACGACGTACGCCCCGAGCCAGTGCAGCGACCCCTGACGCAACGCCCGCTTCGGAAGGGGCAGGAGATCGGAGAACCACCATTGGAAGAACAGGTGCTCGAGCGACGAGGTGATCGTCTCGTGCAGCGACAGGTCGACGTGCTGTCCGACCCCGGACTCGCGAGCATCCCACACGCCGGCGAGCCCGCAGATGGCCGCCATGAACGAGCCGAAGTTCACGTTCTGGCGTCCCCACGGGTTGACGGCGTGGTCGGCCGTCCCCGACACGCTCAGCACGCCACCCAGCGCTCCGGCGACGAGATCACTCGTCTGCCAGTGGGCGCGTGGTCCGGTGCGGCCGAACGGCGTGAGCGAGACCTGGACGAGCCGAGGGTTGACCTCGACCAGCGTGTCGTGATCCAAGCCCAGCTCGGCGAGCCGCCCGGGCGGCGACGATTCGATCACCAGATCGGCGTGCTCGGCCAGCCGTCGATAGGCGCTCTGGCCTGCCTCGCTCGCCAGGTCGTCGACCACGACGTCCTTGCCGCCGTCGAACCACCAGTCGAGCAGCCCACCGCGTGCCGCGACGGCCGGGTCGGTCATCGCCGGTCCACCGAAGGCCGGGCCGAGACGGACGACCGCGGCTCCGGCTTCGGTCAACATCTTGCCGGCCAGTCGCGCATCGTCGCCGGTCATCTCGATCACACGCAGGCCGCTCAACGGTCCCGAAGCCATGTTTCCCCCTCGTCGCTCTTCGACCGGCCAGCGATTCCGACGCCGACCTCGAGGGTCTCATCTCGTCAGCCGTCTTGCGCGCCGACGATAAACCGTCCGGGCGCCGACCCCGCTGTCGTGAGGACCTCGCTCGACGGGCCGTTCAACGTACATCCGTGATGCCGTCGGCGCGGCCGATCGCCCAGTCGATCAGGCCGCGCGGATCGAACGTTTGCCAGATCATCAGGTACCCGGTCAGCAGGTGGAGCTGCGTGCGCGCGAACTCGTCGTCCTCGATCCGCGAGTCGAAGCGATCGGCCACGGTCGCCAGCTCGGGCAGGTGACGCTCGATCAGCGACACCGCACCCAGCGGCCACTGGAGACCGCCGGCGACCATCTGCAACGAGAACTGCAGCTCTGAGCGCCGCCGGGTCGAGCGGACCGCCGCCGGCCTCCTCGAACACCGTCGAGAAGAGCGCGAGGAAGTGGTCGAGGTGCTCGATCACGAAGTCGGGCTCGGCGAAGGCCAGACAGCTCGAGATCGCCGTCACCATGTTCATCTGGCCGACGTTGCCCCAGTCCATGAGACCGCAGGCGATGTCACCGTGCTCATCTCGCCAGAACCAGGCGTTGTCGATGTTGGCGTTCCAGTGACAGAACGCGAACAGTCCGCGAGCGCTGTCGTGCAGCGCCGCGCGGAGCGCATCGGCGTGCTCGATCGAGCGCGGGGCTTCCTCCCCCAGCTGAGCGATGAACGCCTCGGATCGGATCGGTGCCGGCAGGAGCTGCGGGAACCGAGCCGCGAAGTCGGCGTAGCGAGCGACCCGTTCGCGGATCTGGTCCGCCGTCGCGGCTGCCCGCCGGCTGGGCTTCACCGTGGTGGGCCCTGGCTCGAAGTGCACCATGACCTCGGCGGGGAACCGTCCTGCCCGATGCGATCCCGCCAAGCGCGCGAGCGCCGACACCAGTGCGTCGTAGTGAGCCAGAAGATCGTCGATCTCGTAGTCGCGGGCCTTCGCGTGATGCGGCTCGATGCCGTCAGCGCCGAACACGATCCGCTCCGAGATGAGCACACCAGAGCCGGACTCGACGTGGTACTCGGCGAACAGGCAGCGCGGCACCGCCACCGGGAAGTCGGGGATCTGCGAGAGCAGCCCGAAGCGGACCTCCGCCTCCATCTGCCGCTTCCCACGGTCACGGAGTTCGTCGTCGAGGTCACGCGAGAACTTGACGAACAGGTGCTCGGGGAGGTGCGGGTCGGGATGTTCGTAGGTGACGGAGAGCACCGCCTTGCGACCGGTGCTGCCGCCAGTGAACGGCTCGAGCTGCGTGATCGCGGCGATGCTGTTGTCCGCGCTGATCGAGCCCGTCGTGCGAAACGCCCTGGTCAGGAATGCGGGCCCGGCCGTCCGCAGCGCCTCGAGGTGAATGGGGAAGTCGTGACCGAGCAGGTCCCCCCGCTCCCAACCCACATCTGTCATGTGCCTCCTCTGCCCAACACCTCGAACCGGACAGCGCGTCTCTCCGAGCGTCCCGATCGGAATCGCTGCTGGCGCGAGAAGCTACTCGGCCATCTCCTCGACGGATCCCGGCTGGCGTCAAGAGCAGGGCATGTTCGACGTTCTGGCCGACTTCGTCAGTGCTCCACCACGGTTCATGTACTTCGACCCACGCCCGGACGTTTGACGGCCTCGGCGGATCGCACTCCCACCGAACCGTCGATGTTCGGTGATCGATGATTCGTGAACGAACGTGACCGTGCCCGTCGGCAAGTCCCGCTCCCTCGGCCGTGAGCAACATCGTCCTGACGCCTTGTCCGTGCGGCGTCGTGAACGCGCGACCCAGCACCAGTCCAGAGTCCTCCCCGACCGCCGGGAGCGTGCGCGGCGCCAGCCGGCGCTGGATCCAACGTCTCTGCCTTCTTCGTTCGCCGGTATCGCTCGGTACGGTGCCGGGTCATGACCAACGTTGCCCGCCGGATCTGGGATGTCGTCGAACCGATCGCTGCCAACATCTACTTCGCGCCCGAGGTACACGCCGCGTACCACGAGATCGGGTTCGACGCGTCGACTCGGTCGTCCGGCAAGGTGCACTACCCGGACATGGTCGCCTACTTCACGAGCCGTGGGGCGTGCCTCGGCCCGAACGTCGACGGACACCTCGTTGCGTCGGCGTTCGGTGTGTTCAAGCGCCCGATGGTCGTCGCCGCGGTCGCCGACGGCTGGCGCCGCGCAGATCAACCGACGGTGCTCGCCGCACGCGAGCGCGGCGGTGTCGCGTCGTTGCGTCGACTCATCGGCGATGAACCCGAAGGTCTGGGCTGGGCGACGGAGGTGTTGCAGCGAATGGTCGACGCCGCGCCGGGTGAGGGGCGCGCCCTGTTCTCCGGGTTGCAGTCCCTCGGCTACCCAGACGATCCGATGGGTGCGTTCTGGCGGGCGGCCGACCTCGTGCGCGAGCACCGCGGCGACAGCCACATCGCGGCGTGGACCGGCGCCGACCTCGACGCGTGCGAGATCGGCGTGCTCACGGACCCGTGGCGCCGCCAGCCGCTGAAGTCGTGGGTGCGCTCCCGTGGTTGGACCGAGGACGAACTCGACGCTGCGTGTGATCGGCTCCGCTCGCGAGGTCTGCTCGACAGAGACGAACTGACGGACGCCGGTCGAGGGCTGCGCGAGGGGATCGACGACGCGACGGATCGGATGGAGGGTCGCCTCGTGGCCGCGCTCGGATCGGATGCGCAGCGGTTGTTCGATCTGCTGGACCCGTGGTGCGACCTGATCGTCGCCGACGGCGGATACCCGGTACGCGTCACCTGGCCAACCTGACGGTTCGTGAAAGCCAGCACTACCTCGATCTCGACTTCGCCAGCGTCGCTCGCACTCTCCTACGTCGACAACGTGTACATCGCCGACGCAGCGAAGGCCGCGAGCACTTCGGTAACTGTCCCCTACCGCCGGATCAAAGCTCTGCCCCTGCCCGGATCAGCTGGGTTCGGGCACGCGGGCGAGACCGTCGACCACCTCGGCGTGTGGGAGCGCCGTGAGCGACGCCGGCGGAACGAGCAGCTTGCGGTCGCGGGACCCGCCGCCGACGATCACCCGGTCGCAGGCCACGACCGCGGCGTCGATCCAAATCGGTAGGCCGGCGGGCAGACCGTATGGCGTCACCCCGCCGATCTCCATGCCCGTGATGTCGGTCGTTTCCTCACCCGCCGCGAACGATGCCTTCTTCACGCCGAACTTGCGGCGGACCACGCCGTTCACATCGAGGCGGGTGGAGGCGAGCACGAGACACGCCGCGTGGACCCGCGGCTCGGACTTGCCGACCACGATGATCGCGTTGGCCGACTGGTCAAGCGGGTATCCGTACGCTTCGCAGAACGCCGCCGTGTCGGCCACGTCGGGATCGCACGCCACGACCTCGAACGGCACCCCCGTTGCTGCCGCCGCGGCCAGGACCGGATCGCTCGCTGCGGTGTCGTTCATGACGGCAGTGTGCCAGCCCTGCGTCGACAACACGGGTGAGACGGTGAGGCGCGGCCGATCCGCACCTCGATCGTCGCCATCGCCGAAGTCAATCAGACCGTTCATTCGAGTGTCACCGAACGCCAGTGAGGATGTGCCCACGACAGAGCGCACTTGCGACTGAACACCGGTGACTCGGGCTAGGAGAGTTCCTTCCATTGGGAGATGAGCCGCGAGCGACGGTCCCATTCCTCAGCGTCGTCGCCCTTCCACGAACGAAGCCACGTTTCGAGCGCACCCGCCCGGTCGGTCATCGCCGTCTTGCGCTCGTTCCACGACGGCCGATGCCCGTAGCCATCGAACAACGCCGACAGACAATCCACATGACGCGGATGATGCATTCTCACGATGAACTCCGCCCACGCAAGATCCGTCGTCGGGTGGCCAATCGAACTCCACTCCCAGTCGGCGAGCAACGCAACCGTGTCGTCGCCCTCGGCGAGCAGGACGTTGTTCGGCCCGAAGTCGCCGTGCACGAGGACGCCATCACCCCCGTACTCGCTGTAGAACGAAGGCTCGATTGTCTGCAGCTCGCGCAGCATCCGACCCAGCGCGAACATGACGGCGTCGCCATGCCCGAGTTCGATCAGATCCTGACCATGCCGCCCTGGCACCCTCCCGAGAACGACCGTGCCGGGTGTCGACTCGATGAATGGAGCGACCGGCAAACGACCCGTCAACGACACGATGGCAAGAACCTCGCGATCCTGACGGACCACCGCGTCTGGCCCGTGATAGGTCTTCACGACCAGGTCGCCGCGCACGACCGCGTTGTTGGTGTAGCCGTGCGGAAGCAATTCGCCATCGGATGCCACCATCCAACTCATCCTGACATCCGCCGACACCGAACTTCGTGTCGCCGAGCGCAGGATCTGACCCGGGCAATTCGCCTAACGCCGAACGCGGGGATCCCGGCCAGGGGGTGCTCCGCTGAAGTGACGGGCGAGCGTGCGGTTCCACTTGTTCGCTGGCAAGTCGGGCCGTAGAGCGGCGAGTGCGGTGCAGTACTTGCTGAGCCGGATCGGTCGAACGCCGTGCTGCCAGAGCCAACGATCGAGCACGCTCGCTCCGCCGTCGGACTTCGTCTCGATGATCACGTTGTCGAGCGTGACCGCCTGCCGTACGCTCGGTGCATTCGAGGCCGCGATCGATCGTGTACCTCGAGCCGGGCGTCAGGTCGATCAGCGTCGACCGTCGGTACGCGGTGGTGAGCACCGGTTGCAACGAGGCCGCGAGGCCCGGCCGTCCGGCAAGCTCGTCGACGAAGTCGCGTGCGGTGACGGTCAGTCGTCGCTGATCGTCGGCGCAGTAGTCGAGCCGACTCTTCACCGTCTGCCCGCGACCGTCCTTCGCCTTCACTTCGAGCACGGCCGTGTCGGTGTCTCGGTAGATTCGCGTTCGTACCTTGAATCGGAGACGGCGGCTCGTGGCCGCGTCGCGGTAGAGGCGCAGGTCGGCGGTGTCGAAGTACACGGACTCGTAGGAGAACTCGCGTCGGCTGTCGATGTCGAGCACCGCCAACGTCGAACGATTCGACGCGAGGAGTTCCATCAGCACTTCGTTCGAGACGATGTACTTCCGATCCGTTCGGGTCAGCAGCGCCGCATCCTCGTTCAACTGCTCGAGTGTGATGTGCGACGAGCACATCGGGGAGTTGGCTCGAGCACGCCTGTCATGTCGGCGCTTCGATTCGGGTGTTGAGCGGGAGCTTGTACCGGACGTCGACGATGGTGGTGTCGTTGACCAGGTCGACGCGCTTGACCTTCATCTTGACCACCGCACCTCCGAGCAGCGCCTCGAGGCGTGCCGTGAGCTCGGCCTCGTCGGTGACAGCGGCGTCCAGGGTGACGATCTGGTTGCGATAGTCGCGATACAGCCGCGGGTGATCGACGATGAACAGCATCGCGACGATCGCGGCCATCAATGCGAGCGCGATCCAGTCGGGGGTGATCCGGATGCCGCCGAGCAGGCCGAGCGCGATCGCCGAGAAGTAGTACGCGACCTCTTCCTGATCGAGTTCCTGCGATCGGAGCCGGATGATCGACAGCACGCCGAACAGCCCGAGCCCGAGCGCTGCAGTGACATCGGCCCGTGACAGAACGAGCGCCACGGCGAGCACGCCGACGTTGATGCTGATGATCGCCAGCACCATGTCGCGTCGGTGGTAGCGCGGGAAGTACAGCCCGAACGCGAGGACGCAGACGACGACGACGTCGGCGAGAAGGAGTGCGGCGTCGTTCATGTCAGCGTCCGGTTCCCGTGCGTGAGGTGGCGAGTGCGGCACGCAACGCGTCGACGGCGGCATGCCATTGGGCGACGGTCGGTGCGTCGGTGTGTGCCGCGGCCGACTCCGTGACCGATGCCTCGATCTGGGCGGTCCATGCGTCGAGTTGTTCGTTGACCGCATTCCTCCGACAGCGGCCCGGCGAGCAACTCGCCGCGGATCGCGTCGTAGTCCGTGTTCAGCGTGGCGAGCGAACCGACAAGAGGATCGCACGCCGCCGAGACCTGGGTGAGCCCGAGCGCTCCGAACGGGAACGGTTGGCATTCGTTCGTGATCGCACCGAACGGGTCGGCGATCTGCGTGACCGTCGCGGTGACGCCGCCGCCGGCGAGGTTGTCGAACGCATTGTCGAGATCCCACGGGATGAGGGTCACGGTCGCGTCCGTCGGGTTCTCGTACCAGTAGAAGTTGTGGGGCGCACACGGACCGAAGCAGTACCAGTGGAGCGGGCCGTCGTCGTTGCGGATGGCTCGATCGACAACGAACGTCCGAAGCAGCAGATCGACGTCCGCCCACTTCTCGATCACGTCGAGTTCGGTCCCTGGCGACGCTGCGGCGAGTTCGTTCGTGAAGCCAGTCATGATGTCGGCGTTCGGATCTTCGTCCTCGTTCGTTTCCAGCCCGGCGATCAACGCGTCGGCGCTCTGCGGGAGCCCCCCGACGGCGAACGGCCACACCTCCTTGTAGAGGTTGCCCGTCCCGTCGTCGAAGTTCTCGCGGGCGAACCGGCCGTCCAGTTCCTCGGTGAGGGCGAAGAGGCCGATGTACTCGCCGTTCACGATGACGCGGGCGTGGGTCGACCGTGGCGCCGGCACGCCCATCTCCCTGAACAACCAGTAGCCGAGGCGCTCGTGCATCATCGACGGATCGAGGTTCTGAGAGTGGAGCTGCACGGTGCGTACGCCGTAGAACTCGTCCTTCGAGTCCTCCCAGTTGATCTTCACCTGCATCGACAGCTTCGTGCAGGTCTTCGTGCCGCTCGGAGCGAAGGGGTTGCCGCCATCGGTGCAGCCGAGGAAGGCCCCGATCGATCCCTTGTAGCGAATGCCGACAGCGTCGAGCGTTTCGTCTTCGAACGTCAACGATCCTTCGACGTACTCCTCCGCGGCGGGATCGCTGTCGAGTTCGGCGAGCGCCTCGTCGGACAGGGTGAACTCGAAGGTGTGCAGCTCGCCCTGATCGAACAGATGGTCCGAATCGCCTGACGCATACCTCGGCTCCGCCGCTGGCGCTTGGGTCGTCTCCGGCGAGTCCGTGGTGGCTGTCGAGTCGTCTGTGTTCGTCGCGTCGGCGTTGTCCGTAGCGTCGGTGCGTTCCGTCGTGACGCTGACCGCGGAGGCGTCACGGTCTGACGGGCCGCTCGAGCAACTCGCCATGAGTGCGGCCGCGAGCAGCAGCCCGACCACGCAGCGCTTCCGCCTCATGTGTCCGTCCCCCCGTTCGGCGACCCCCCTGATCACGATCGGGCGACATTACCGCGACACCTGGTGTTCATCTCTGGTTCAAACGCACGTCGTTTCTCAGAACCGTGAGGAGCGATCCCCGTTCACCGTCCGACCTCGAACTTGCCGTGGAGACTGCACGGTTCCCACGCCGCGGAGACCGGTGGGAGTCGTCAGTCGCTGCCGTACGGAGCGCCGCTAACACTTACGGCAGTGGAGGCCGGAAGTCCGCGCTCCCTACGAGCACTTTGCCCGCTGCGGCGTATGAGCGGTGGTCGTCGGCGCGTCGGCCTTCGAGACGGCACCGGTCGCCCTGCGCCGCCTGGCCGAGGAGCACCACTCGGCCAGGCGAAACCAAGCACCGATGACACCCACTCACCAGACGGGTATCGACGCGGGTGAGTGTGCCGGCGCGCCACCGTGGTGGCGAGCCGGCGATAGTGCCGGGTGTCAGCCACCGGCGGGGGTGGAGATGCTCTTGTCGTCGAACGTCTCGATCCACGCGTCAGGGCCAACGGTCGAGCCGTTGACGAACTGACGACCGCCGAACACGACCGTGCCGGTACCCACGGCATCGCGGCGCATTCCGACGAACGTGCTCACCCGGCCGGGGAAGCTGTTGACGTTGGTGTTGATCTGCATCGTCGAGGTGGATGTCCAGGACACGTTGACATCGATGGGGACGCGGCCTCGGCGGGTGATCACCGTGCCGGACGTGCTCGCGCTCTGGAGTGACGGCGAGTAGGCGAACGTGCCGGTTCCGGTTCCGGTGTCGCTGACGAACACGTCTCCGCAGTCGATGCCGAAGACGAACACGCTCAGGAAGTCGCTGTCCTCGGTGACGACACCGTCTTCCTTCTCGGTCTCGTGGCCGGCGTCCACGCGGAAACCGAGTGTCGCCGTGGTGCCGTCGGGGCACGGGAACGTGACGTCGCGGTAGATCGCGACACTGTGGACCTCGAAGCGCTCGAAGGTCGACGTCTTGGCTTGTGCCGTGGTCGGCAGTACCACGGCGATGAGGGTGAACACTCCTGCCACGAGGGACAGGGAACGCCAGTGCGGGTGGCGAGTAGCAAGGGACATTGGGCACCTCCATGAGTTTGGGTTGTGGCCCGACAGGATGATGCTCCCGTGCGCTTCACGCCGACGGTTGAGCGCGGCTCCTTCCCATTTTTCGGATTCCTAAACACAAAATCCTGAATTCTTCGCGTCGCCGACCGCGAATTCGGGACTGGACCCGACATTGCGGTAACCGCCACAGCGTGGTCGAGTGTCACCAAAGCCCGGATCGGTGACGCGATTCCGTGACACGGAGCGACCGAGATCATGAAGTCGTCATCGGCAGTCTCGCGGCCTCTGACTCCACCCGTTCGTTCGGGTGCTGGTCGGACTCAGCTTGGCGTCGTCGGTACCGCGATCCGCCGCCACGCATACGCCGCAACCGCAGCATTGGCGGCTCGCTTCCACGGCGAGGACTTCACGACGGTCACGGCGCGACCGTTCGCGGCCGCGCAGCGGTACAGCTCACCGGTGAGTGTGGCCTGCAACACGTCGAAGGCAGCGAGCTCGCTACGCACGTAACCGACCGCGATCTTGGCGTCGGGATCACAGAACCCGTATTGACCACCAAGACCCTCGGCGCCGTACGCATTCGGGTTGGGGCCGAACCGGTTGCCCAGCCCGGGCAGCCCGCCGTTGCCGAGGTGGCCGAGCGTGCGTGGCACCGGCGCCTCGCCCAGCCGGGAAAGGACCCAACTGTCGGAGAGCTGTTTGATCGAGATGTCGGCCTGGTTCGAGACCACGTGATCCCACTCCTCGACGACCTCGGCACTGAGCACGCGCGTTCCGTCGAGCTCACCACCGTTCGCCATCATCGCCCAACATCGAGCAACGCCGCGAGCAGTGGCGATGCCGTTGCCGGCCGGCACCTCGCCGGCCAAGAACTCCGGATTGTTGAACACCGTCTCGACGAAGTCGAGAGGGCTCGCGGAGCCGTTACCCACGAACGCTCGGCCCATCAGCTTGTCGGGGTCCCGAGCGGCGGCCAACATCGCCTTCTGGGCGCTGCGGAGCGGCTTGGGCAGGTACTCGAGGCGAATGTCGTGGATGTACGCAACCCGCGACAGTTCCGCTTCGGGCAACCCGATCCAGACATCGAGGCCGAGCGGTCCGGCGATCTCCTCGGCAAAGAACGTCCCGAGCGTTCGGCCGTCGACGCGTCGGACGATCTCGCCGACCAGCCAGCCGATGGTCAACGCGTGGTACGTGTGCTTCGTCCCCGGCGGGAACGACGGCACCGACTCGGCGAGACGCGCAGCGATGACGTCGAGGTCGCCCCACCCGGACCCGTCGTAGCGGAGCACCTCGTCCATCCGGTCGAACCCCACGACTCCACCGGTGTGCAGCAGCAGCTGCCGCACGGTCGTGGACTCCTTGCCGTTCTGGGCGTACTCGGGCCAGTAGGTGGCGACCTTCTCGTCGACGTCGATCTGGCGGCGATCGACGAGGATCTGCATGCACATCGACGCGAAGCTCTTCGTCGCCGACATCAGCACCGAGGCAGTTTCGGCCTGCCACGACTGACCGTCCCGCGCCTTGCCACCCCACAGATCGATCACCGGCCGGCCGTCGACGTACGCGCAATAGGCGCCGCCGCCGAGGCCGAACGAGCCCATGCCCTTCACGAAAGCATCACGAACCGGCTCATATCCCGGCTCGACAACCCACGCTGGGTTGACCATGTGTGTCTTGGTCGTCGTCATGACACCGCCTTTGAAGTGGGCCCTGATGTTGGCATTGTCAAACCGAGTCGGACGATCGCGGCGACCATATCTGCACACCTGCGCTCCGTCGTTTCCGCGCGTGCGATGTTGAGCAGCATCGAGAAC
The DNA here is from genome assembly GCA_963801795.1 of Ilumatobacteraceae bacterium. GTDB lineage: Bacteria > Actinomycetota > Acidimicrobiia > Acidimicrobiales > Ilumatobacteraceae > Sva-07. Next base: position 15,760 of record CAWDFZ010000005.1, on the reverse strand, counting down.
TCGAGCACGTCGCATCAACTCCGGGCTGCGGGTATCCACGGAATGTCGGTCACCTACTACCCGTTGCGGGCGCACACAATGCCTGAGGCGGCCATCGGCGGGCGGCCGCCTCAGTACCGGCGCATCCGAGCAGTGCCGGTGGGATCATCTCGTGTCACGAATGGGCCGAACCGTGCGGGTCGTGCCCGGTGTCGGGGCGAGTTCAGCACTCGTCGCGATAGCCGTGGAGGGGTGCCCGACCGGTCAGGGTCCGGTATCCGGCGTCGAGTTCGTCGCAGGAGTTCTGGTTGATCTGAACGATTGCCATCGGGCGATCGATGAGGCCCCAGACCATGATCACCGCGGCCTGCTCGGTGCCGTTGTCGTGCCATTCGGCGGCGTCGTAGTTCCGCCAGTAGGTCCATCCGCGGAGTTGCTGGAAGGCGGCCTTGCGTTCGTCGGTGATGGTGTGGTCGATCCAGGCATGTGCGGTCTCGTGGAGGATCAGCACCTGTGTGGGGGGCGACATCTTGGACGTGCAGATTTCGATCACGTTGACGCCCTCGACGGGATGCTGCAGCCCGGGTCGACCGGCACAGGGTTCCGGGGTGTCGCCGTGGAACACGTAGCGCAGCGGCGGGAGGTCGAATCCGGCCTGGTCGAAGAGGTCCGTGGCCCACGTGGCGGCCGCCGCGAACTCAGCGGGCAAGTCGACGAGTTCGACAGCCGACGGTGTCGTGACGGTGCCCGCGTTGACGTCGGTGCCCGCCGAGAAGTCGGCGAGCTGCGGTGGCGACGGGGGCGGCGACGACGACGGGAGATGGCACGGCTGCTGGTGGGAGTGGTGCGGTCGGTACCTGCCCGCAACCGGTTCCGAACGGGATCAGCATCGCCAGCACGACCAGACGTGGGGCCGCGCGGTGTCGAGTTATCGAGTATCGAGGCATGGCTGCCCGCCTTTCGGTGGGGACCCGTCAAGCGCGGGTCATTCACCGGAAAGAGCGGCGCTGCCGGCCTAGATATACAAAGAAAGCGCCGCGCCATCTGCGATCCGGGTGGATCGACACGGCGCGGCGCGCGGGCGCTCGACTTGGCCTACGACGACCACTTCCCATCACCACCGTCGACGCACTCGACCTAGCTGGTCGACGTCAGCAAACGACGGGGACTGGCCTCAGCATCGTCGATGGGAACGGCTGTCGCGGCCGAGCGTCGGCGGCTCGGCTACCACGTCCGGATCGTTCCGGCCCGAGCGAGGACCACCCCAACCCGATGAGGGCGGCGGTCACCTTGCGGACACCCAAGACCGCTGATGGCCGGGTCGAGGCGATCCGGTTGTTGTCCGTCGCTCGGCGCAGCGCAATGAAGGCACGCACGCAGGCCGCCAACCAGATCCACGCCGTGGTCACCACCGCACCCGCCGAGCTGCGCAGCGACCTCGCCGGGCTGTGCACGAAACGACTCGTCGCCCGATGCGCCCGGTTCCACACCACTCCGGCGACGACACCGCTCGGCGCGGCACGCCGCACCCTGCGACTGCTCGCTCGACGCTGGCAGTCACCCACCGACGAGATCAAGAACTCGACGTCGATCCTGGCCGCACGTCCGGCCGCCGGCGTGACCGCGGCCGCAGATACTCGGATCAGGGGAGGCTGAAGCGAGTGCGAATCTCGGACTGGATCGTCTCGATCGAGCGGGTGGCGTCGACGCGGGCGACGAACTCCTTGCGCTGGAACAGGTCGATGACCGGTGCCGTTTTCTCGTGGTAGTCGTGCAGGCGCACGGCGAGCGCCTCGGGCGTGTCGTCGGGGCGCATCACCAGCGTCCCCCGGCACACGTCGCAAACGTCGTTGACCGCCGGACGGTGCGCGATCAGGTTGTAGTCGAGCCCGCATCCAGAGCACAGCCGGCGGCCGAGGACCCGGCGTTCGACCTCGGCGTCGGGGAGCTCGAGGTTGATGACGCCGTCGATGTCGTAGGTCTCCAGGAAGAACTCGGTCTGGCGGGCGTTTCGGGGGAAGCCGTCGACGATGAACCCGTAGTTCCAGTCGTGGAGCGCCAAGCGGTCCCGCACCACCGTCTCGACGAGCTCGTCGTCGACGAGCTGGCCGGAGGCGACGACGCGCCGAACGTGGGCGCCAAGCTTGGTGTGGTGCTGCACGTTCCAGCGGAAGATGTCGCCGACGCTGACGTGGACGAGGTCGTAGGACTCGGCGAGCAGCTTCGCCTGCGTGCCCTTGCCACTGCCCTGAACGCCCATGATCACAAATTTGCGCACCGTGTGAGCGTGTCACGGATCGCGTGCGCGCCGGGACGGGCGCCGGCTGACGCCGACGGCGCCCATGCCGACGAGAACGACGGCACCGGCGGCGATGTGGTCGCCGTCGTCGCGCTCGGGATCCCCTGCGCCCATATAGGGTGCGCCCGATCGATTGGGGGTCATCATGAGTGATGTCGGTATCGTCGGCGAGGGGATCTCAGGTCTGCAGCTCGGTATCAGGCTGCTCGACCTCGGTCAATCGGTGACGATCTACCATCGTCAGACCGCCGACGAGCTCACTCACGGACGCATCCTCAATTCCGTCGTTCACCAGTACGACACTGTGCAACGCGAACAAGCGATGGGCATCGACTTCTGGAACGAAGCGAACTGCCGAGTCGGGCGCGGTCACGACCACTGCGTCAACATCCCCGGACTCGACCCGATCCGCTTCTGGGGAAGCTTCGACAATTTCGGCAAGGGTGTCGACTACCGGTTGTTGATCCCGCGCCTGATGGCCGAGTTCGAGCGACGCGGCGGCGCGCTCGTGCACGCGAGCAAGACGGCAGCGGATCTGCCCGACCTCCAGACACGTCATGACCTGGTCACCATCGGCGTCGGCAAGGCAGCCGAGGGTTTCACCGCGCTGTTCGACGAGATCCCTGAACTGTCACGTCACGACCGCCCAGCGCGGGTCATCTGTTCCGGCTTCTACCACGGCATCGCACCGAACGATCCCTTCGGTGTGACGCTCAGCTTGTCACCCGTGTCCGGGGAGCTGATCGTCCTTCCGATGGAGACATTCGACGGCCCCACGTACGCCCTCCTGTTCGAGAACATCCCCGGAGGGCCGGCCGCCCACCTGGCAGAGCTGAGCTATGACGACGACCCGGCAGGCTTTCTCCACGCCGTGCTCGCGGTCATGAAGGAATTCCATCCCCACACGTACGACCGCGTCGATCTCGCGACGTTCGCCCTCCACGACGACAAGGCACTGATGCAGGGCGCGATCCGGCCGGTGGTGCGCACGTCGTATGCCGTGACCGACTCATCCACGCCTGTGATCGCCATCGGCGATCTGCGCGTCACGCTCGATCCCGTGACGGGTGCCGGCGCCAATCTCGGGTCGTACGGGGCGGCGGTTCTGGCTGACCACATCGCTGCGAACGCCGGAGACTTCGGCGTCGACTTCGCGGAACGGTACGAGCAAGCCGTTCGTCGTCGAACGGTCGCAACAGTGGGGTTCAACGATCTGATTCTGGCCCCGCCGGAGTGGTTCCTGGGACTGGTCATGGCGATGGCGTCCAACCCGGCGATGTGCGACGAGTTCACCGAGGGCTTCGCCAACCCCGAACATCTCTGGTACGACATCGTGAAGGATGCGGCGACCGCCGAGGCATTCGCCGCATCGCATAGCCCGGCTGGCTAGGACGGATCAGGGAGGGCACACCGGCCGGCTTTTCGGTCGCCACGACACGGGTGATCGCTTCGTCGACCGCAGCGCCCCCGAGGCGGATCGATCCGGCACGGTGCTGCATGAGCGACGCGAGCGCTTCGAAGTAAACCGTCGGCCGGCACTGAGCGACGGAGAATTCAACTGTTCACGCTGCCGTGGTGGGGCGCCACCTCCCCCGGTGCCTCATGCATAGCGCTGATTCGCACGCCCCTCGATCCGATGTGATCGATCCTTATGACGTTGTCTGCGGGTGGAACTCGATCGAGTCGATGATCGGTGCGGTCTCTTCGATCACTTCGTCGAGGCGCTCCTCGGGCGCCACGACCGTGATCGCCAGGGTCTCAACCGACATGCCCTCGGGGAGATCGACGAGGTAGAGACGTAGGCGCCACCCGGGGTCCCACCCGATCGTGTGGATCCAGCGGCTGATCTCGATCATTCCTATCCCGCAAGCCTTGCCGCCGGGAGCAAGGGCGACGTCGATCGACAAGGCCTCGACGCCACCGATGCGCGCGGCGACCGGCGCTGTCGTCTCGAAGTTGGGATCGGCGATGAGCTGCTGCGCAATCGCCGCTGCATCGGCCGGCGCCGAGAGCAGCGGGGACCCGCCGTTCGCTGCGCACCACTCGTCGTAGGCGACCGGGTCGGTGAATTCGATGCGCTCCCCGCTGCCGAAGGACTCCTCGGGACGCCACAGGCTCCCGGACCACACGTCCGGGGCGAGTTCCTGTAAAACCTCGGCGCCCTTGCCGGGCAACCACGTCGACCATGTGCTCGGCGCCGAAACGGAGACCTCACCGTCGGAGGACGTGTGGGACAGGACGAGCGGCTGGCCATTCTCGATCGTCGCATCGTCATCCATCCTCAACCCGCCACTCGACCAGACAGAACTGCTGCTCGATCACGCTTGCGTCGCCGTCCGCGAACAGCCGAACCCTGAAGGTCCCATTACGCCGAGGGCCACCGCGGCCGTCCACACGCTCGATCTCGTATCGCTCGTACGAGGCACCCGAGGTGGTGGCGTACAGGAGCGGAACGTCCAGGACTCCTTGGCCGATCTCCACACAGCCCCTCGGCGCCTTGGCCGGCGATACGTGCGGCGAGGAACTCCTCCAGGCGTTCCGTGGCCTGTGCCTCGACAACCGCCGGATCGCGCTTGCGCGAACGGCTCCGTCAGCTCCCACCGGTTCACCACCCAGATCCCGTCGTCGCCTCGGCGGTCGAGCTGGGCGAGGTCGACGCTCACCGACTCGTAGTTGAGCTCGTCGATCGTCGGCGCGCAGCCCTCGCCGCATTTCCGGCTCAGGGCCGGGGTGGGTACAGCGGGTTCGTGCGGCCCGGCGCACACCGCAGGTAACGCTGGTCGTAGAGGTCGCTTGTAGAGGCCGTTGCGGGTCGTCCCTTCCCCGGGGTTCAACATGTACGCCTCCCAGCCCAGCACCTCACGGAGGAACCGGTCGACGAGTTCGACTTCGCCAGGTGTGCCTCGAATCGTCCTCGACGAGTTGCGGGTCGACCTGCCACGTGTAGGCGGGGTCGCCGGCGTCGGCGAGCTCCTGGGCGGCACGCACCTCCTCGAGCGTCGACTGCGGCCACATCCCACCCGACGTCGCAGACGCCGATGCGGCGGGCTCGATACGGACGCGGTGACCGTGCGTCGGCGATGCCGTCCCGTACGTTCGAGCCCTCGCGCTGCCACACGACCCCGAAGCTGTCGACGAGCTCACCGGTCGCGGTGTCGAGGTCGAGCGTGAAGTTGGCGAGCTCCGCCTGGGGCGGGGGCCCGATCGGGGGAATGGTCCCGTCGTCGCAAGTCAGCTCGGGCTGGGCGATCACCAGCGACGTATCGGTCGCGAGCCGTCCGGTCCCGGTCAGGGTGGACGCGCCGCCCGCGCACGCGGCAGTGGCGGCCTCGTCGCGGATCACGACTTCGTATTCGTCGGTGCCGGAGCGAGCGATCTCCATGGTCTGGGACGAACCGTCGGTGTCGGTCGACAGCCACACACCCACGAACGGGTCGACCGGAATGGTGGTCGGCGGGGTGGGGACCGTCGACGGCGGTACGTCGGCAGGGTCGGGTTCGTCGTCGATCCGCACGATCGCCGCGAGGGCGACGACCAACACGGCGGCCGCCGCGGCCCGAGCGTGATCTTCAGCGCGACGCGGCGACGGGTCGGCGGTTCGGCGGCCGTCGGCGCAAGCTCGATCGACGCGTCGCGTTCGCCGTCCTCGTCGTGGCCGGGCATCGCGTCGCCCCAGGACACGGCGGCGACGCGCGGGACCTGGTCCCACGCTGGCCGCTCCAGACGGTCCACGTCGACCGCGACGGTTCCGCGGCTGAGGATCTCGTCGACCGAGATCGCCGGCGCCTCCCGGTCGAGCGCCTCGGCGAACCGAGGGAGTTGCTGTTCGAGATCAGTGGGCATTCTCAACCTCCAACTCCGACCGCAGGCGAGCGAGCGCCCGCTCGGAATCCCGGTGCACCGTCGACGCCGTCACCCCGAGCACCTCGGCCGCCTCACGCAGCGTGTACCCGAAACCGACCACCAACACGACCGCACACCGCTGAGCCTCCGACAAGCGCGCGATCGCCGGCGCGAGACCCGGCTCGAACGAGTCGTCCGACGACGCAACGGCCGGCGCCGGCTCGGCCACGGGGACGTCGCGTGCCTCGCTGCGAACCGCCAACGTCCGCCCCACCCGGTACAGGTAGCCGACCGGGCTCTCGATCTCTCGCACCCGCTCCCAGTTCTGCCACGCCCACGCCAGCGCATCCGCCGCCGCCTGACGCCCGACCACCGCCCCGAACCCGCCCACAAGGGCATGGCGCACACGCGGCTCGACCTCCGCCACGAACCGCTCGAAGTCTGACCGCCCCCGACCCATCACGGTACAAAGCATCCCAACTGCCGACTTGCGCGACGCGAATCGAGAATTCTTCAACCCGACGCCTCGGTGCCTGGACAAGGTACCCGCCGCGCGAACCCTCACTACGCCCACCACGACGCATGGTTCAGCCGCTGCACGACGCGGATCGCGCTGATCGAGCGCCGGTACTGAGGAGGACCGACAGCCGCTCAGTGGATCGGGCTGCCGAAGCGCACGCGGCGCCCGACGACATCGAGTTCGACGTCGTCGCGCCGGTTCGCGGCGTGGACGATCGCATCGTCGACGCCGAGATAGAGCATTACGTGGCCGGGGTACTGGACGATGTCGCCGGCTATGGCCGTTGCCTCGTCGCGGGGAGCGGCCGCACGGATCTGTGCCGAACTCTGGTGGGGGATGTTGACGCCGGCTCGCGCCCACGCGTACGCCGTCAGGCCCGAGCAGTCGAAGCCGCGATCGGGGTCGGACGTGGCGTAGCGATACGGCTTGCCGAGCTCTGTGAGCGCTGCCAGGACCGCGGTCTGATGGGGCATGTCCGCCCGGGACCAGGCGTCGCGCACGGCCGCGGAGTCGAGCCCCATCTCGAACGCGACTGAGTCGGCTGCAGCGTCGCGGGCGGCGATGTAGGTCGTGAGCGTCCCCGCTGTGGCGTTCGCCGCCAGCGCATACTGGGCGGCCAATGCCGACGTGGCGGTTGTCACGACGGCTGGTGAGTGGTGGTCGCCGACAACGCCGGCCTGCGCGGGGCCAGCGGCCCAACCGGTGAGTATGGCGGCGGCGAGGAGGCCCGTCAGGGCGCGGAGCACGCGTGCGGACACGCGGAGAGAGGGGGGCATCGTTTCGTACCTAAGGGGGAGAAGGGCGGTTCACGGCGCCCCGCGGCGCCGGCGATCACGCCTGGAATACTTCGAACCGCAACCGTATCGTCACCAAATCGCAATATTTCCGTTCCGGGTCCGGTCGCTCGTCACACCGGCCGGCGACCGTGCCGCAGCCGTGTCCGCAGGACTGCCGAACGACTCGTGGACCTGTTGTGTCACCGAGAAAATCGGGCCCGACCTGGGGCCGTCCTGGTGGCGCGTCGGGCGGCACCCATTTCTCGAGAATTCCGGGTTTGTTACGCTCGTGCGAGGAGATGGGGGCAGACGATGGAGTATTTCGACCTCGGCAGCTACGCACGCGTCGTCACCACGACCTCGGACGAGGCGCAGACCTGGTTCGATCGAGGTCTCAGGTGGACCTACGGGTACAACCACGAGGAGGCCGTGGAGTGTTTCCGCAAGGCCATCGCCGCCGACCCGGCTTGCGGCATGGCCTACTGGGGTCTCGCGTACGCGATCGGGCCGAACTACAACAAGCCGTGGGACCTCTTCGAGCCCGAGGAGAAGGCGGCTGCGCTGCGAGAGGCGAACACAGCGCTCCACACGGCACAGGCACTGCCGGGGCTGTCGCCGGTCGAGACGGCGATGATTCGGGCACTTGCCGCGCGCTATCCGACCGACCCCGAGATCGAGGACTTCGGTCCGTGGAACGACGCCTTCACCGACGCCATGCGCCCGGTGTACGAGGCACATCCTCACGATCTCGACGCGGTGGCCGTGTTCGCCGAAGCGGGCATGAACCGGACTCCCTGGCTGCTGTGGGACCTCCCGGCTCGGATGCCGGCGGTTGGCGCATCGACCGAGGAGGCACGCGCGGCGCTCGAACGTGCTTTCGCCGACACGCCCGGGGCGTGGGACCACCCTGGGCTCCTCCATCTGTACATCCATCTGATGGAGATGTCACCGTGGCCGGAGCTCGCTCTCAGCCATGGTGATCGTCTCTGCGAGATCGTCCCCGACAGCGGACATCTGCAACACATGGCGACGCACATCGACGTGCTCTGCGGCGACTACCACAACGTGATCACTCGCAATCAGCGTGCAGCGGTCGTCGACCGCAAGTTCGAGGACTATGCCGGGAGCGCAAACTTCTACACCCTGTATCGGATCCACAACGTCCACTTCGAGGCATACGGTGCGATGTTCATCGGCCGCAAGTCGCAGGCGCTCGCCGCCGCCGATGCGTTGCGGCGTCTCCTCCCGGTCGAAACGGTGGCCTTCCTCCCGGATTTCTTCGAGGCGTTCTGGGGCATCCGGCTCCACGTGCTCGTCCGTTTCGGGATGTGGCACGAGGTCCTCGATGAGCCGTTGCCCGACGATGCCGACCTCTTCAGCTTCACGACCGCGCTACAGCGCTACGCGCGCACCGTGGCCCTGGCCAATCTCGGCCTGATCGCGGATGCCGAGGCGGAACTCGACCTGTTCCGCCCCGCTCGCGCGTCAGTCCAGGAGACCCGCTACATGTTCAACAATCCGGCCGAGAGCGTGCTGGTGATCGCCGGACACATGGCCAAGGGCGAGCTCGCCTACAAGTCGGGACACGTCGACGAAGGGCTCGACCATCTGCGCGACGCAGTCGCCGCGGCCGACGACCTTCTGTACGACGAGCCGTGGGGTTGGATGCAGCCACCCCGTCACGCACTGGCTGCGCTACTGCTGGACCAAGGACGTCATGGCGAGGCCGAGGCGATCTACCGCGCCGATCTCGGACTCGACGACACGCTGCCGCGTGCCGTCCAGCACCCCCGCAACGTCTGGTCGTTACACGGACTCGACGAATGCCTCGGTGCCCGAGGCGAGACGGTCGAGCGACCGCACGTGCAGGCGCTGCTGGCCCAGGCACTCGCACGCTCCGAGGTGCCCGTCCGATCGTCGTGCTACTGCCGAAGCGCACCGATCAGTTCCGCCCCAGGTCTTCATCGCTCTTGATCGCCGAGGACGCCCGGGCGCCGTTCCGCCACGTGCCACAACACGCCCGCCGGGTCGACAACGCATGCGATGCGAAGGCCCCATGGCTGTAGCGCTGGCGGCTTCGGACTTGGCACGCCGAATGCGCCCACCAGATCCAGCCCGTCGATGTGCTCCCACCAAGCCGGTACTAGCACCATCGTACGATTGCGCCCCGCAACCGGACGGGGAGGACGATCGATTCAAGTCCCTGGCGGATCCACGCAATCCGGGAGGCCAGTAATGCAGAACACCATGATCCGATCGCACCCCGGGGTCGTCGCACTGGTTTCGATTGCGATTGTCGTCGCCCCGCTGCTGGTCGCTTCCGAGGCGTCGGCCGCGGTGAGCATCAAGCGAGCGGAGCTGAGCGGGCAAAACCTGAGGGTCGAGGGTCAGGGCGCGCGCTCAGGGGTGACTGTCACCGTCACATCGCCGGAATCGACCGCAACCGCCCGGTCCGACAGCAGGGGCCAGTTCAAGGTCGTGGCTTCGAACTATCGTTCGAGCACCTGCAAAGCTACCGTGAGCGACGGATCGTCTTCGGTGCTGGCGACCCTCGCGGGCTGCACGCCGTCGACCCCGCCGCCTCCAACAACGGCTCCACCACCACCGCCTCCAACTACGGCACCACCGCCACCACCGCCTCCGGCTCCGGCGCCCCCGCTCGCACTCGTCGCCCTGAGCCATACCTCGCTCGCCGAGGTGGGCACGAACGCAATCGGCGAGGTCCGTCTCGGCTCACTGGCGACATCGCCAGTCGTCGTCGCCGTGACGAGCAGCCATCCGGCGATCGCTCGGATAACGCTCGGCACGACCGCGCAGGTCGCGTCCGTCCAGGTCGAACCCGGGTTCGACCAGGCGGTGTTCCTCGTCCGCCATGTCGCGGCCGTCGCCGCGCCGACCATCGTCACGATCACGGCTTCGGCCGGTGCCGTGACGCGCACCACGACGATCACGATCAACCCCGACCCCGGGGTGCTCATCACCGCCGACGGCGCGTTGGGGCCCGGGTTCGTGGGATCCGACTTCACTGCGTTCTCGACACTGGGCACCACGATCGCGCTCGGCCCCCCGGCGGTCGGGCCCGTGTCGTGGGCGGTCGTCGCCGGCCAGCTGCCTGCGGGCCTTTCGTTGGCCGACGTGAACACGAGCGGGACACCCGCCAAGCACACGTGGATCGCCATCGTGGGCACGCCGACGACAGTGGGAACCTTCGCGTTTTCGGTGCGATTGACCGACGCCAACGGCGTGTCACGAACCGGCAACTACACGGTGACCGTGAACCCCGCGCTGACGCTCGTGATCCACCTGCAAGAGCCTTGGGTGCCGGTCGTCGGAGCGTTCTCGAACCTGTGGATCGATGGCGCGGGCGGCCTCCGCCCGTACACGTGGTCGGTCGTCGCGGGCGCACTACCTCCGGGCATGTCGCTCGTCCAGGACAATCCCTCCGGGCCGCTCGTACGCGTCACAGGTACGCCCACGACCGCCGGCGCGTTCACGTTCACACTCCGCCTGCGCGACGCGACCGGCACGACCATGAATCGGGTGATCACGATCACGGTCGCACCCTGATCGTGCATCGCCCGCGGCACTCGGCTCGAGGCGGCCGCTCGCCGCCGGCGCGGCTGGCGTGACGCCTAGATGCAACGCCGTTCAGTTGGGTGGGTTGGATGATCGGCTCGGGTGGTTGCGGTGAGTTGGGCGAGTTGGCGTGTCGGGCTCGTTTGACAGGCCCATTTGGGCATCTCGGTGTGCTTGGGCCGAAGTCGCACACCCTCGGAGATGACGTCGCAGCGATTACGCCTGCCGATACCGAGCGGTCTGGGCTGGCATCGACGCTTGCATCACATCCTCCATCAGGGCATTCTGCTCGGATGGAACCCATCGCCAGCGCGGGCGAAACTGGCTGCGCGCTCTGCGCCGAGAACGCTGCGGCTGACCGTGGCGAGGATCCGTGGGCGGTTGCAAGACTCTCGACAGGAATGGTCCGCCTCAGCCCCACTCAGTGGTTCCGGGGCGCGACATTCTTCGTCGCAACGAGTTGCGTTGCTGAATTGCATGAACTTCCACGACCGATCCGGGCTGCTCATCTCATGGAGATGTCAGATGTCGCGCAGGCAATGTTTCATGCGTTCAACCCCCGGAAGCTGAACTATGAAGCCCTTGGCAACATGGTGCCGCATCTGCATTGGTGGCTGACGCCGCGATACGACGACGATTCGCGTCCCCGAGCGCCGATTTGGGAAGACTTGGATTTTCTCCGAAACCTATGGACGCATGGAGCGCGTCCAGCCGACGAGGACCGTGATTTGTTGAAGCGCACACTTCTCGATGCCTTGGAGAGTCAGAGCGTCGAGATCGAGCAACGCTTCGTATAGCGCCGAACTGCCTGGCGCTACCTCTCGACTGGCCGATCATCGGCACGATCGCGTGATTTCCGAGTGCGGTGCTTGGGCCGTTACGAGCGGCCTCTCGGCGACAATCGACCGGGATACCGAGTGTGGTTATCGAGCGCCGTCAACGGCACTTCGACCGCCCGCGGCCGACCGGCACATAGGTGACGGCCGAACCTAACGAACCGGGACGCGTTTGAGTCGCGCTCGTGGTCGACACGACCTCCAACACGTCGCCCGGAGTGTGTAGTCGGCTGGGGCGTAGTTCATGGCATTTCGGGCACTCTTTCAGAGAACCCGGGCGGTGCTGCTCAGCGATTTATTCGTGGGTACCCAGGGAAGCTCAAGACCCAACTCTGTCCGCGGCGCGTGGGCGAGGAGTTGGTGGGCCAGCTCGCCAGTCGCGGTGGGGGCTGAGTTGGGCACCGGCTTGGAATGCATCGCTAAATGCCTCCTCGCCCATGATCTCACGCAGCTCCAACACCTCGGGCGGATAGCTCCAGGAGTCAAGGCGTCCAACCTCAACGGCCCCGGAGAGGCGGGCGGCACCGTCGTGGTAGCCGAGCCGGGCCAACCACACAACGAAATTGCTCATGCCGTTACGGGTGTAGCTGTCGCCCATGGTGGCCTGGAAGGTGTCGATGACGTGAGTGAACCCTGCGAGTGCTGCTTCGACATCATCCGTCTGAGAAATCAACCCGAGCTGGTACCCGCGGACCAACGCCTCGCGGGTCCGGGATCCGGTGTTGGCGTCAAGTGCTTGTTGGCAAAGGGCAATCGCCGTGGGCGGATCATCTTCGGCCATGGCCAGGGCCTGCACCCACAGCCCGCCCGCTCGGATCGTCGGCATCGAGGATGCTTTGAGCTGTTCGATTGCTTCGATCATTTCTGGCTGGGACATCGCCACTCCGCCGAAGTGGGCCAGAACATGCAGGTAAAAGAGGTTGACCCGGGCTGGAGCATCGGCGGGATGCGCAGCACCCACCCGCACCACCCGCAACGCGTGCTCGACATCGCCAGTAATGAAGAGTGCCAGTCCGGTCGCCCAGTAGGCGTGGATGGTGAAGTCGAAGCGGTCGTCGTCGTTGAGGCTGATGGCTTCGAGCCCGTAGCCGACACCGTCGTCGAATCGGCCGACACAGGTGGCAGCGTCGCAGGCCGCTGCGAGGAGGTAAGCAAGTTGCCGGTGCCCGGTGCGGCGGGCGAGATCGAGGGCCCGTTCAGGCCACGCATACGTTTCGGTCTGCAACCTGTTTCGGGCGATCAGGTGCGTGTTCGTGGCGATTCGTGCCGCGGGGTGACGAGTTCGCGGGTGAGTGCCCAGTGAAACGCAGTGGTCAGGTTGGTGATCTCGCTGTCCACGAACCGGTACGCGAGCCGCTCATCCTCGGACGTGAACCGTTCAAACGCCAAGTCGGATTGGTCGGCGAAGTATTGGGCGTGACGGTCACGAATGTCGTCAGCGGTGTCGGTGCCGGCGAGGGCTTCTTCGGCGAACTGGCGGATCGTTTCCAACGTCCCATAGCGCACCTCACCGTCGCCGCGCTCGACGTGCAGCAACGACTTACGCACCAGCGACTCGACGATGTCGATGACGTCGAACTCGGCGAGTCCGGTGACCCCGGTAGCCGATTCGAGGCTGAACCCACCGACGAACACCGACACCTGCCGCAACACCGCCTGCTCGATCGGCTCCAGCAAGTCGTAGGACCATTGCACGGCATGGCGCAGGGTTTGGTGTCGCTCGATCGATCTGCGGGAGCCTGTCAACAAGCGGAAACGCTCGCCGAGACGGTCACGGATCTGGGTTGGGCTCAGCGCGTGTACCCGCGATGCCGCCAACTCGATCGCCAACGCGATCCCGTCCAACCGGTCACAGATCTCACCGATGACGACCAGATCGGCGTCGTTAGGGGCGAAACCTGACGCGGTCGGGGTGGCGCGTTCGGTGAACAACTCGACCGCGGCGGCCCCCGTAAGTGACGGCACCCGCCACGCCCACTCCCCGCGAACAGCCAACGACTCGCGGCTGGTAACCATCACTCGCACCGCTGCACATGCGGCAAGTGCCTCGACCAGCCCTGCGGTTTCGTCGAGGACGTGTTCGCAGTTGTCGATCACCAACAGCACCTCACGTCCCTGCAAGGCGTCCACCACGACTTGTCGCCAGGTTCGTTCGGGCTGTGGTTGCAGCATGAACACCGACGCAACCGCCCCATCCACGCGTGCACCGTCGGTCACCGGGGCGAGTTCGATGAACCACACCCCGTCGCGAAAGCGTGGTGCGAGTATCGTTGCGGTCTGCAGGGCGAGGCGGGTCTTGCCGACACCACCCACCCCGATCAACGTCACCACCCGATGCTCACCCACAGCGTCCACGATCTCCGCGATGGCGTCGTCGCGGCCGACGAAGCTCGAGTCCTGCACCGGCAGATTCCCCGGCACGACATCCACGGCGAGCCCGGAGCTCGACACCGACGACGATCGGGTCACGCCAGCGAACGCGTCGTCGCCGGTGACGATCTGCTCGTGCAAGCGGCGGAGCGTTGCCGACGGCTCTAAACCGAGTTCCTCGCCGAGCCCGGTCTTCAGTAACTGGTAGGCCCGAAGGGCATCGGCCTGACGACCCGACCGGTACAGCGTGACCATGAACTGCCCCGTCAGGTGCTCCTGCAGCGGGTGCTGACGAACGAGGCTCTCAAGTTCGGGCACCAACTCCCGCGACATCCCCCGCCGCAGATCGGCATCGACGCGCGCCTCGACCGCTTCGAGTCGCAGTCCCTCGAGACGAGCGATCTCGCCCCGCGCGAACGACTCGTACGTGAAGTCCTCGAATGCGCGCCCCCGCCACAGGGCCAACGCCTCCCCGAGCACCAACGACGCCGCGGCGAGATCGGTCTCGGCGAGTGCCCGACCTTGCGCGACCAGCCGCTCGAAACGCACCGAGTCGATGTGGTCCGGCGCGATCTCGACGAGATACCCGGGAGCACGGGTGAGCAGGATCGTCCCCTCCGAGCGTTTCGCTCGGTTGGGCTCCAGTGCGGAACGGAGCCCGGAGACGTACACCCACAGCGAACTCACTTTGTCCGCCCACTTTCCTGACCCCACAACCCTTCGAGGATCTGATCGGTGCTGAACACTGAGTTCGGTGACGTCAACAGCAACCCGAGCAGAGCACGCTGACGGAACGCGCCGAGATCCACCGGGTGCCCATCGCGCACAACCTCGAGCTTGCCCAGTACCCGGAACTCCATGCGCCCCCCTCGCTCCCGGTCGACAACGTACTCCGGCGGCCGTTCCCACATATCGACCAGTTTCCAACACCGGACTTGGTTCCGACTCAAGCCATCGAGCAGCCTCGACGTGGGCGCACGGCCAGGGCGCGGGCCCGGACCACCATCGAGACGCAACGCCTGGCGGCTCGGCCGCGCAACCGGCAGCAGCCTTGCCCGTCAAAGTTCCCCAACCGCTGGCCTAGTGATGCGATTTTGTGGCGTCGCATCCGGGTAGAACTCGCACGCGAACACGAGCCGTCGAATCGGGATTACGTGCGTCGGTATCGGTCGGTTCCGCGCCGTGCCCGGCTCCGCGTTGACGCTTGCGTCGAGCACCCATATCAAGCATTCGGGGCGGGTCCCCGTCAGGACTGATCAAGTCCGCCCGAGGTCGTCATCGCTATTGATCGCACCAGCGCCCAGCCGCCGTTCCACGACGTGCCACAGCACGCCCGCCGCGTCGACAACGTGTGCGATACGAAGGCCCCACCGCTGTCGAGCCGGAGACTTCGACTTGGCACGCCGAATCCGCCCACCAGATCCAGCCCGTCGATGTGCTCCCACCAACGTCGAGGTCGTCGACCATGAGTTGCGTCATGCAGTACGCGGCCCAATCCTCGTGGAAGTGACGCTGGAGCAGGAAACCACCCGAGCCGGTCTGGAAGATGGCGACCTCGCCG
>CAWDFZ010000004.1:0-202723 GCA_963801795.1 Ilumatobacteraceae bacterium | reverse complement strand
TCGACGAAGGCTTCGAGTTGGCGGAGGTTGCGGCACTCGTACACGCCATCGGTGTGGGTGCCGTACTCGCCGACGATCGAGTCGCCGGTGTTCCAGTAGCTCTTCGGCTCGGGGTTCAGCCAGTAGACGTGCCGCGCCTTCTGGCGGATCTCCTTCACGACCCACGCCTGGCTGGCGTGGTAGTTGTTCCGGGCGTCGCCGAGCAGCAGCACGGTCGACTTCGGGCCGACATCCTTGCCGTACCGCTCCCAGAACACCTCGAACGCGTGGCCGTAGTCGGAATGCCCGTCGACCCACACCACGTCGGCTTCGGTGTTGACCCGGTGGATCGCCTCGGTGATGTCCTCGGTCGCCCGGAAGTAGTCGGTGACCTCGTCGAGGCCGTCGATGAACACGAACGACCGCACCTTCGAGAACTGGTTCTGGATGGCGTAGACCAACATCAACGTGAAGCGGGCGAACGCCGCCACCGATCCGGAGATGTCGGCCACCACGATCAATTCGGGCTTGGCCGGGCGCGGATACTTGAACTTCGGCTCGGCCGGCACGCCGCCGTAGCTCAGTGAGTGGCGCACGGTGCTGCGGAAGTCGAGCGGGCCCTTGCGACCGTGCCGACGCTTGCGCGCCAGCCGGGCGGCGAGCTTGCGCGTGAGCGGATAGAGCGACTTCTTCAGCGCCACCATCTCGTCGCGCGACGCGTGCATGAACTCGACGTCCTCCGGCAGCGGCTTGCGCAGCGTCTTCGCCATCGCCTCCGCGCCCGCGGTCGGCCACGAGCCGGCGCCGGATCTCGGCTTCGATCTCGCCCTTGAACTTCTCGATGCGGTCCTCGAACTCCTCCCGCTCGAGGCGCTCCTCGAGCGAGGTCAGCTCGCCGTCGACCTGGGCGCGGCTGGCGTCCATCAACTTCTCGAGCATGCCGTCGAGGTCGAGGTTGCGCAGCGTCCGGTACAGGTAGTACGTGCCACCGACCGGCCGGCCGGGCTCCATCCCGGCGAAGCGCTGCACCGCCTGCTTGGCCATCGCCCGCATCATGCCCTGGTCGCCGTTCATCAGCGCCTGCATCAGCATCTGGGCGATCTCTTCGGGCGTCAGGTTGTCGAGCCCGCCGGCACCACCCTGGCCCTCCTGGCGCTGCTGCTCCTGCATCTCGCGCCACAGCTGGTCGATATCGGTGTCCTCGTCACTGCTGGCCAGCTTGTACTCGGGGCCGCGCAGGCTGAAGTAGACCTCGAACACCGTCTCGAAACTGCGCCAGTGGGCGTGGTTCTTGATGAGCGTGGCGCCGAGCGCGTACTTGAACGCGTCGCGGTCCTCGAGCGGGATGTACTGCACCGCCTCCATCGCGTCGAGGTTCTCGGTGAGACTCACCGGCAGCCCCGCGTTGCGGAGTTCGACGACGAAGCCGTTCAGCAGTTCGAGCATCAGCGACCAGTCGACCGATCAGCCGTCGACCGACAGCTCCTTGGCGGCCTTGGCGATGTCGGTCTGGTACTTGAGGAGGATGTTCAGCGTCTCCTTGGCCGTCGCCTCGTCGATGACGTCGATGTTGAGGATCATCAGCGTGCGCGCCCAGTCGAGTGTTTCGGACACGCTCGGCGACTTCTTCAGGTCGAGCTGGCGGATCGAGCGGACGATGCGTGCCACCTGATCAGCGAGGCTGTCGCTGATACCGGGCACCTTCGCCAGCACGATCTCCTTCTCGCGTTCGAGCTGCGGGTAGTCGACGTGGAGGTACAGGCAGCGCCGCTTCAGCGCCTCGGACAGCTCGCGGGTGTTGTTCGACGTGAGGAACACGAGCGGGATCTGCGTGGCCGTGATCGTGCCGAGTTCGGGGATCGACACCTGGTAGTCGGAGAGAATCTCGAGCAGCAGCGCCTCGGTCTCGACCTCCACACGGTCGACCTCGTCGATGAGGAGGACGACCGGGTCGGTGGCGGTGATCGCCTCCAGCAGCGGGCGGGTCAGGAGGAACTCGTCGGAGAAGATGTCGTCCTTGATCTCCGTCCAGTCCTCGCTCTGGTCGCCGCGCTCGGTCTGGATCCGCAGCAGCTGCTTCTTGTAGTTCCACTCGTAGAGGGCTTTGGACTCGTCGAGACCCTCGTAACACTGGAGACGGATCAGCCGCGACCCTGTGATCTCCGCGATCGACTTCGCCAGCTGCGTCTTGCCCGTGCCGGCCGGACCCTCGACGAGGATCGGCTTGCTGAGCTTGTCGGCCAGGTAGGCCACCCCGGCGATGCCGTCGTCGGCCAGGTACTGCACGTCCCGGAGGGCGTCACGGACACCCTGCACGCTGGCGAATCGTTCCGTTGCCTGGAGGGCACCATCGGTCGTCATCTCGTGCACGCTAGTTGCCGACTTGACCGCGGGGTCAATCGAAAAGGTCACAACCTGCCGGTTCCCCGTACACGGAGTTCGCCGCGACGCTAGGTTGCCGGATGCGTGCGAAGCGGGGCTGGTACCGCGCACGTCACGGGTGACCGTGGTGACCACTCGACGGTCGGGTGGTCCACGAGCAGGAGCAAGTCGTGACAACTTCGACAACCTGGACTACCTCGACAAACGGCGGACCCGTGTGAACCCATGGGGATGATGAAGCGGTTCGTCGTCGGCGAACCTCTGGCGACCTCCGAGGAGCAACACCAGCGACTCGGCCGACCGACCGCACTGGCGGTCTTCGCCTCCGACGCCATCTCCTCGACGGCGTACGCCACCGAGGAGATCCTCCTCGTGCTCGTCCCGCTCGCCGGCCTCGCCGCGCTGACCGACCTGCTGCCGATCTCGGCCATCGTGATCGTGCTCCTGACGATCGTCATCACGAGCTACCGCCAGACGATCTACGCCTACCCGAGCGGCGGCGGCTCGTACGTGGTGTCACGCGAGAACCTCGGCGAGACGCCGTCGCTCGTCGCCGGAGCGTCGCTGCTCGTCGACTACATCCTCACGGTCGCGGTGTCGATCTCGGCCGGCGTCGCCGCCATCACGTCGGCGTTCCCCGAACTGCGGCCCGAGCGCGTGCTGCTGTGCCTCGGCTTCGTCGCGCTGATGATGTTCGCCAACCTGCGCGGGCTGAAGGAGTCGGGCCGGCTGTTCGCCGGACCGACCTACCTCTACATGATCATGATCATCGCGCTCGCTCGGCATCGGCCTCTTCCGCTACTTCACCGGAAGCATCGAGCGCCCTCCCGCCCAACACCGAGGAGCTGAACGAGCTCACCGACAACGGCGCTGCTGCTCACCGGCATCACGGCGATGGCCTTCCTGCGAGCGTTCTCGTCGGGCGCGGTCGCCCTCACGGGCATCGAGGCCATCTCGAACGGCGTGCCCGCGTTCAAGAAGCCCGAGTCGCACAACGCCGCGACGACGCTGATCGTGATGGGCGTCATCCTCGGCAGCTTCTTCCTCGGGCTCGTCGGTGCTCGCCAACCTCCTCAAGCCGACGGTGAGCGAGAACGAGACGCTGCTGTCGATCATCGGCAGCGCGGTCTTCGGCGACGGAACCGTGCCGTACTACGTGTTGCAGTTCGCCACGTTCGCCATCTTGATCCTCGCCGCCAACACGGCGTTCGCCGACTTCCCCCGCGTCAGCTCGATCCTGGCCAACGACGGCTTCCTGCCTCGCCAGCTCGCCAACCGCGGCGACCGCCTCGTGTTCTCGAACGGCATCATCGCCCTCGCCGGCGTGGCGAGCGTGCTGATCATCGCGTTCGGCGGCCAGACGAGCGCGCTGATCCCGCTGTACGCCGTCGGTGTGTTCTGCGGGTTCACCCTCTCGCAGCTCGGCATGGTCGTGCACCACAGGCGGCTGCAGGAGCCGGGTTGGAAGCGCAACCAGGTCATCAACATGGTCGGCGCGATCGCCACCTTCGTCGTGCTGATCGTGGTCGTCGTGTCGAAGTTCAGCCACGGCGCGTGGATCCCGGTCGTCCTGATCCCGATCATCGTGCTCGGCTTCCGCAAGATCAAGCGGCACTACGACCACGTCGCCTCGGCACTGAAGGCCGAGCCGACCGAGCGGGTCGCGCGCGCCACTCCCACACCGTCGTCGTGCTCATCGGTTCGGTGAACAAGGGCGTGCTCAACGCCATCGCCTACGCACGATCGATGCGCCCCGACCGGCTCGTCGCGATCAGCGTGGTGACCGACGCCGAAGAGGAGACAGCAGGTCGTCGACGCGTGGGAGCAGTTCGAGCTGCCGGTCGAATTGCGCACCGTCTTCTCGGCCTATCGCGACCTGACCAATCCGATCCTCGAAGTGCATCGACGAACTCGATGCCGAGCGCCCCGACGACGTCATCACCGTCGTGATCCCCGAGTTCGTCGTCGAGCACTGGTGGGACCAGGCGCTGCACAACCAGAGCGCCGTGGTGCTCCGCTCGAAGCTGCGTCAACGCCCGAACACGGCCATCACGCTGATTCCCGTGCAGATCGCCCATCACAAGCCCGCCGAAGCCACCAATGCCGAAGCAGCAGTACCGGAGGTCACCACATGACCGAGCCACGAGCCGAGGACCCACTTCACGCCATCATCGTCGGCTGCGGTCGTGTCGGCGCCGGAATGGCCCGCCGTCTCACGCAGGAGGGGTACACGGTGACCGTCATCGACCGGACGACCCGGGCGTTCAGCCGACTCGAGGGCACGTCGGCCGAGCGATTGATCGGCATGGGCTACGACCGCGGCACCCTGCTCGAAGCCGGCGTCGAACGCGCCGAGGTCCTCGCCGCGGTGACGAACGGCGACAACACGAACATCGTCGTGGCACGCACGGCCCGCGAGCACTTCCAGGTGCCGAAGGTCGTCGCGCGGATCTACGACCCTCGACGTGCGGCGATCTACGAGCGGCTCGGCATCTCGACGGTCGCTTCGGCCCAGTTGACCACCGAACTGGCCGTCCGGCGCGTGCTGCCCGACGACGCCGGCGTTCGGTGGGTCGAGCCCAGCGCAAACGTGTGCGTCGTCGACCGCACGCGTCCCCGCCAAACTCGCCGGTCACGCGCCTGACCGAGATCGAGCGTTCCGGTCAGGTTCGTGTCGTCGCCGTGAGGCGACTCGGCGTCGGCATCGTCGCCACCCCGGACCTCGTGTTCCAGGAAGGCGACGTCGTCTACATGTCGGTGGCCAACGATCACCTCGACACCGTCGACGAACTGCTGAACCCGGACCGCGATCCCAACGCGCACAAGGCAGGCCACTGATGCGAGTCCTGATCGTCGGAGCAGGCAAGGTCGGCACGTTCATCGCCGGCGACCTGGCCGCAGCCGGTCACGAAGTCGTCGATCGTCGAGCGGACTCATGAACGCGTCGATCAGCTGCGTCAGCGCGACGATCTCGCACCACGTCGAATGGGTCGTCGCCGATGCCTGCGAGGTGTCGCAACTCGCGACCGCGTCGCCGCAGACCGCTGACGTGTTCGTGGCGGTCACGGGCGACGACGAGGACAACCTCGTCGTCGTCGTTGCTGGCCAAGCAGGAGTTCGGGGTTCCCCGTGTCCTCGCCCGTGTCAATCATCCGGCCAACGAGTGGCTGTTCACGAGCGACTGGGGCATCGACCACGCCGTGTCCGCACCGCACCTGCTGTCGGGCCTCGTGCAGGAGGCGGTCACCGTCGGATCGGTCGTCCGGCTGCTCGACCTCGCCGAGAACGCCCGCCTCGTCGAGGTGACCCTGACCGAGGATGCGCCGGTCGTCGGCTCGCAGATCGCGCAGCTCGACTTCCCGCGCGAAGCCTCCGTGGTCGCGATCCTGCGCGTCGCGTGCCGTCGTCGTCCCGCGTGGTGACACGTCGTTCCTGCCGGGCGACGAGGTGCTCGTGCTCGTCACCGACGAGTCCGAGCCAGCGGTGCGTCAGCTCCTCGTTGCGCCGTCGAGCAACGTGTAGGCCGGATTCCAGATCATCAACCGACCCTTCTCGATCCGCCCGACGCCTTCGACCACGATCGCCCGGCCGGTCTCGATCCCGCTGATCCGGTTGCGACCGGTGAACACGAGCATCGCCGAACCCGAGCCGTCGTCGATCTCGACCCGCAGGAATCGGCGGGCGTCCGGCGACGATCGGTGTTGGCTGCGAATCTCGCCGCCGACGCGGACCGGCACGCGCTGCGGGGCTTCGTCGATCCGCGTGATCTGCACACCGGCGAACCGCGCCTGCAGCCGTCGCCGATCGTGGGCGAGCGGCGGTCTGGCGGAGACGGTCGGTGAGCAACTCGGGAGTGTCGGCGGCTGGCACGTCGCCGACAGTAGCGTTCGACGGGATGGGCGGACCTGACGATCAGCAGCGATCGACGAGACCGCCCGCCCGTGAGTCGCCTGCTCCGCAGCAACCTCATCGTCGCCGCCGGGACCACGCTTGTCGCGGGTGACGGGCTTGCTCCGCGTCGTCGCTCTCACCTACGTGCTCGGCCAGACGGCCCTGACCGACGCCTACAGCCTGGCCAACGAGACGCCGAACATCGTGTACGAGCTGCTGCTCGGTGGCGTGCTCTCGGCCACGCTCGTGCCGCTGTTCTCCACCTTCGACGAGGACGACGACGAGCGGGCCGACCAACGTCGTGCTCACCGTGTCGGTCGTGCTGATGCTGGCACTCACCGTCATCGCCGTCGTCGCCGCACCGCTGATCTTCCGGGTGTACGCGATCCAGGTCGGCGACGACGTCGACCCCGAGGTCTTCCGCACCGTCGGCACCACGCTGGCGCGGATCTTCCTGATCCAGATCCTGTTCTACGGACTCGTCGGGCTGGCGAACGCGTTCCTCAACAGCCGGCGCCGGTTCTTCGCCGCGGCGTGGAGTCCGATCCTGCCGAACGTGATCATCATCGCCACGCTGCTGTCGTTGCCCGATGCCGGCTCGGCCGACTGGGTGCTCGACGACGTGCTCAGCGACGACCGGCTGAAGTACACCCTCGGGCTCGGGGCCACGCTCGGCATCGCCTCGATGGCGATCGTGCTCATCCCCGCCATGTTCGCACCGGGTTCCGGTTCCGGCCGGTGTTCGAGTTCCGCCATCCGGCCGTCGGTCGGCTGCTCCGGCTGTCGTTCTGGACGATCGGTTTCGTCGCCGCCAACCAGATCTCGCTCATCGTCGTCCGCAACCTCGCCGAGCCCGGGTCCGGTGACGCGTCCGCCTACCTCGCCGCGTTCACGTTCTTCGTGCTGCCCCACGGACTGCTCGCCGTGTCGATCGCCACGACGTTCCAACCCGAGATGGCGCGTGCCGTGGCCCGCAAGGAGCGTCCCGGCGTTCGTCGACCAGGCGTCGCTCGGCGTGCGGATGACGGCGCTGCTGACGATTCCGGCCGGCGTCGGCATCTTCGTGTTGCGCCGCCCGATCATCGGCGCGCTGCTGGAACGCGGCCAGTTCGACGCGACCGACGCCGCCAACACCTCGACGGGCACTGGCCGGGTTCGCGCTCGGCCTCGGCGCCTTCTCGATCTACATGTTCACCCTGCGGGGGTTCTACGCCCACAAGGACACCCGCACCCCGTTCGTCATCAACGTCGTCGAGAACCTGATCAACATCGTCCTCGCGATCGTGCTCGTCGGACGCTACGGCGTGCTGGGGCTCGGTCTGGCGTTCGCGATCGCCTACGTGCTGTCGTCGTTGCTGGGCGCTCGTCGGTGCTGAGTTACAAGGTTCCCGGGTTCTCGCCGCGGTCGATCGCGGTGAGCCTCGCGCCGATGTTGCTGGCGGCTCTCCTGATGGGCGAGGCGGTGTGGTTCGTGTCGCAATGGGTGGGTGGCAATGTCGGCACCGACGCGGCGATCCGCCTGATCGTGGGCGCCGCGGTCGGCGTGGTGGTCTACCTCGCGGTGCTCATCGCGCTCGGCGCTCCCGAACTCGACTTCCTCCGTCGACGATTCGGGTGGGCCTCGGCAACGCTCGGACAGCCTCGGACGACGAATCGGGTGGAGGTTAGGCTCGACCCATGATCGACCGTGCGACGAGGTGGTGGGAGTCGCTGACCTCCTGGATCGGTCGCAAGCTGGCAGGTTCGGTGGCGGCCCGGACGACAAGACCGATCCGAAGATCCAGCTCGAACAGGCGATCGCCGAGGCACAGCACCAGCACAAGCGGCTGAAGGACCAGGCGGCAAGCGTGATCGCCAACCAGAAGCAGGCCGAGATCCGCCTGAACACGAAGTTGGGCGAACTCGAAAAGCTGAACCGGACCACCCGCCAGGCGTTGATCATCGCGGCCGACGCCGAGCAGTCCGGCGACGAGGCGGCGGCCGCGCAATACGACCACGCGGCCGAAACCATCGCCGACAAACTGATCTCGGTCGAGGCCGATGTCGAGAGCTTGAAGACGATGGTCCTCGAGTCGACACAGGCCACCGACCAGGCCAAGGCGGCGGTCAAGACGAACAGTCGGCTGCTGCAGGAGAAGCTGGCCGAGAAGTCGAAACAGCTGAGCCAGCTCGAACAGGCAAAGATGCAGGAAGAGATGAACGCGGCGATGGCCCAGCTCAGCGAGACGGTCGGCGACGACGTCCCCACGTTCGCCGAGGTCGAGGCGAAGATCGAGGCGCGCTATGCGCGGGCCACGGCCGCCGCCGAGCAGCAGCAGGCCAGTCCCGAACACTGCATCGAGGAGATCGAGGAAGCGACGGACACCGACGCCGCCAAGGAGCGCGTCGCCGACCTGCGCGCCGAACTCGGCCTCACCTGAGTCGTTGCCTGACTAGGGCAACACGACGAGGTCGTCGCGGTGGACGACCTCGTGGGCGATCTCGGATGGCAGGTCGTGGGTGCGCATGCCGGCGATCGAGGAGATCACCCGGGAGTCGACGGCCACCATGCCGCGAGCGAACGGTCGACCCGACGGGCCGACGATGTCGACGGTGTCGCCCACCACGAACGACCCGGTCGCCGCCACCACGCCCGCCGGCAGCAGGCTCCGGGGCCCCTCGGTGATCGCCCGTTCGGCGCCCGCATCGACCTCGAGCGTCCCTTCCACCTCGGCGGCGAAGGCGATCCACAACTTGCGTGCCGGCAACGTCCGGGCGTGCGCATCGAACGTCGTGCCGACCGGTGATTCGCCGGCATCGCCGGACGTCCCGCTGACGGCGCGCACCAACACGTTCGGCGCGGCGGCGCGGGCGATCACGCTGCGAATGCCCGACCACGACGCGATCCGCGCCGCGGTCAGCTTGCTCGCCATGCCGCCGCTCCCCCGGCCGCTCCCGTTGCTGTTGGCGGCGATCGCCAACAGCGGATCGTCGGCCGTCACCCGCGCGACGAGCCGGGCCGACGGGTCGCGGCGAGGGTCGGCGGTGTAGACACCGTCGGTGTCGGTGAGCAGTACGAGGAGGTCGGCGCCGACCGAGTTCGCCACGAGCGCGGCGAGGCGGTCGTTGTCGCCGTAGCGCAACTCGTGGTTGGCGATCGCATCGTTCTCGTTGATCACCGGGACGCAGCCGAGCTCGAGCAGCCGCACGAGTGTCCGCCGGGCATGCAGGTACTGCGTCCGGTCGACGAAGTCGTACGGATCGAGCAACACCTGCGCGGCGACGAGCCCGTGCCGGGCGAGCGCCGCGTTGTACGCCTCCACGAGCCGTCCCTGCCCCGCCGCGGAGATCGCCTGGAGGGTGGCCATGTCGCTCGGCCGGCTCGGCAGCCCGACCGCCAGCACCCCCGCCGCGACGGCACCCGACGACACGACGATGATCTCGTGCCCCTCGGCGCGCAACGCCGCAACCTCGCTGCACAGCTTGGTGATCGCCTCGCCGTCGATCGCACCCCGGTCGTCGGTGATCGACGCGGTGCCGATCTTCGCCACGACCCTCATGATCGAGCCGGCATCGTCAGAGATCCGGCTGATAGTCGAAGCTGAACTCGCCGATCCAGATGACGTCGCCCTCCTGCGCACCGGCCTTGGCGAGCATCTTCGGCACGCCGAGCCGCTCGAGGCGGAAGTCGATGTAGGAGAGCGCCTCCGGCGTGGTGACGTCGTTCAAGGCGACGACGCGCTCGACGTCGCGGCCGACGAGGCGGAACTCGCCGTCGCCGATCCGCTCGACCAACGCGCCGCTGGCGTCGGGCCGCAGGACGACCACTCCCTCGGGGCCGACCGCTGCCTGGCGAGCTTCGTGGACGAGCGACGCCAGTGTTCCCACCACCTCGGAGACGCCCTGGTGGGTGATCGCCGACATGATCGGGCCGTCCCAGCCGAGCGCGGCCAGGTCGTCGGGCTGGATGGCGTCGGCCTTGGTGCCCACCACGATGCGCGGACGGTCGAGGAGCTCTGGGCGGTACTCCGCCAACTCGTTGAGCAGAATGCGTTCCTGTTCGGCCGGCGGGACCTCGTCGACCGGTGCGAGATCGACCATGACGCACATCACCCGGGCCCGCTCGACGTGACGCAGGAACTGGTGCCCCAGCCCACGGCCCTCGCTCGCACCCTCGATCAGGCCGGGGATGTCGGCGACCACGAAGTCGGTGTCGTCGTCGAGCTTCACCACTCCGAGATTCGGCTCGAGCGTGGTGAACGGGTAGTCGGCGATCTTCGGCTTGGCCGCCGAGATGACGCTGATGAACGTCGACTTGCCGGCGTTCGGGAACCCGACGAGGGCGACGTCGGCCATGAGACGCAGTTCGAGCCGGAACCAGTGTTCCTCGCCGTGCTCGCCCTGCTCGGCGAAGCTCGGCGCGCGGCGCTTGTTGGACAGGAACTTGGCGTTGCCGCGCCCACCGCGTCCGCCCGCGGCCGCCAACCACCGGTCGCCGTGATGGACCAGTTCGGCCAGCAACTCGTTCTTGTAGAGGTCGAACACTGCGGTGCCCATCGGCACGGCGATCTCGAGCGACTGACCGCGGCGGCCGTGGAGGTCCTTGCCCTTGCCGTGGACGCCGTTGTCGGCTCGACGGTGCGGGTGGTCGCGGAACGCCAGGAGCGACGACACGTTGTGGTCGGCCACCAACCACACGTTGCCGCCGTTGCCGCCGTCACCGCCGTTCGGGCCGCCGAAGGCCACCGGACCTTCGCGGCGGAAGCTGACACAGCCCGCGCCGCCGTCGCCACCGCGTGCGTTCAGCTGGCACTCGTCGACGAACTGGGACATTTCGTGCAGGCTAACGCCGAGCGCGGACGGCCATCTCGTATCGTCGCGAGCGTGGATGACCTTCCGCTCGACGATTCGGCCGACGATCGCGCCGACCGCTGGGCATCCACCATGGCCGGGCACGAGACGCACCTCGGTGTGCACGACGTGGTGGTGGCCCACGCCGACTCGTTCGCCGCGATCACGCTCGACCACCCGAGCGGCCGTCCACTCGACCGTCAGGCCCGGGAGGAGCGAGACGCCTCGCTCCTCGCGACGGGAGCTACGCGAGCCAGCGGAGCCGGCGACCGAGCGGTCGCCGAGCAACCCGATCCGTTCCGGACGTGCTTCGAGCGAGATCGCGATCGCATCCTGCACGATTCGTCGTTCCGGCGACTCGCCGGCAAGACCCAGGTGTTCGTGTTCCCCGACGATCACCAGCGCACCCGCATGACCCACGCCCTCGAGGTCACCCAGGTGGCCCGCTCGATCGCCGAAGCGCTGCGATTGAACGTGCCCCTCGCCGAGGCGATCGCCATCGGGCACGACTGCGGGCACGGTCCGGGCGGACACGCCAGCGAGGACGCCCTCTCCCCCTACCTCGATGGCGGGTTCGACCATGCCCCGTGGGGCGCCGACGTCACGCTGCAGCCGCTCAACCTGTGCCGCGAGACCCTCGACGGGATCCGTCATCATTCGTGGAGCCTGCCGGCGCCGCAGACTCCGGAGGGCGAGGTCGTGTCGTGGGCCGACCGCATCGCCTACGTCTGCCACGACTTCGAAGACGCCGTGGCCGCCGGCATCCTGCGCGCCGAAATGCTTCCTGCCGTCGTCGCCGAACGGTGCGGTCGCGACCGATCGAGCCAGCTCGGCACGTTCATCCGGGCGATGATCTCCACCACGATGGCGACGGGGCGCATCGGCATGGATCCCGACCACGCCGAGGCGCTGGCGGTCTTCCGGCGCTTCAACTACGAGCACGTGTACCTGCGGCCGGCGAGCCGCGCCCAGGCCGACGCCGTGATCGCGCTGTTGCGGGCCCTCGTCGAGCACTACGCCGACCGGCCGCACGCCGTCCCGTTGGCCACCGCCCGCGCCGCGGTCGATGTCGACGTCGACCACCTCGCCGCCGGCAGCGCCGATGCTCTCCGGGCCGCGGTGGCGTACGTCGCCGGCATGACCGACCGGTTCGCGTGCCAGCAGGGGCTCACCCAGCTCAACTGGGATCCGGCGAAACTCCCCCACGGCGTCGGTCTCTGACCCGCGATCGTGCGGCCTGCCGGAATCCGGGGGGTGAGGCTCGGTACGGTTGGCGCCGGTGATGACACGGCGCACGAGGATGTGGATGGCTGCGCCGATGGCGGTGCTGGCGGCCTGCACGACGACGGTCGAGAGCCGGGCACCCTCCGCGGGACCGGCGGGGTCACAACCGGCGACGATCTCGGACACCTCACCCGTCCCGGTGACCACGGCCTCGGACGACTCGGTGCCATCGACCGTGCCGACTTCGACCGTGCCGACTTCGACCGTGCCGGCCTCGACACGTCGATCAGTTCGACCTCGACCACGTCGATCAGTTCGACCTCGACCACCACGACCACCACGACGACCACGACGGAGCCACCGCTCGACGTCTACGACCCGGCGTGTGTGGTGAAGGTCGTCGAGGGCGACTCGCTGCTGCTCATCGCCGACCGCTTCGACGACGAGACGGTGACCGGGGCGAGTGTGCAGGCCGAGAACCGGCTGCCCGACGACACGATCAACGTGGGCCAGCTGCTCGACGTGTGTGTCGACAACGGCGTCGATGACATCACCGGTGAGGCGATCACCGAACGGAACGCGGCGCTCCTGTCGCTCGACGTCCAAGAGCAACAGAACAAGTTGAACGAGCTGTTCGCCGGGCTCGGGATCCGCGAGTTGTTGGTCGACGGCATCTCGGGGCCGGTCACCCGGCAACGGCTCTGCGCGGCCCGCCTGGCCCTCGGCCTACCCGTGAGCACCGCCGACATGGCGCCGGGCAGCGACGAGGAGCAGTGGATGATGGCCGCGACGTCGCTGGCCGTGCCGTTCACCACCGCGGTGCTGTCGGAGCGCTGGGTGCTGATCGACCGGACCTGCCAGATCATGTTCGCCGGCAACGCCGACCGCGAGCTGGTGTTCGTGTTCCCCACCTCCACCGGCGAGGCCGGCCACGAGACGCGTAACCAGGACCGGCAGCCAGTGGGTCGTTTCGATCCCGCGCTCGACAACGCCGGGTGGCACGACAGCTCGGTGTACCCGGTGGCCGAGGACAACCCGCTGAACGGCAACATGTACAAGCCGCTCTACTTCGACCGCGGCCAGGCGATCCACGGTGCGAACAACGTGCCGACGTCACCCCAGAGCAAGGGTTGTGCCCGCCTCCGGGTCGAGCACCAGGACATGCTGCTGTACTGGCTCGGCATCTCCGAGCCGACGTCGAGCCAGCGGCAGATCAACCTGACCGTCAATGTCCAAGGAGCCTGGACGCCGTAAGGCCCGGGCGGGGCTCAGGGGTGCCAGCCCGCGTTCAGGTGTGCCAGCCTGCGTTCAGGTGTGGAGGTACAGCGCGCGGATGCCGAGCCCCATGATGAACAGGCTGCCGAGGCCGTAGAGCAGGTGCTGCTTGCCCTTGATGAACGGGCTCGAGCGGTAGCTGTAGAGGATGCCGACGGCGATGATCGTGCTGAACCCGTACAACGCGTGGAACTGGTCGAGTTCCACGTCGTAGCGGCTGACCAACACCACCCCGAGGAAGGCGCTGACGAACGGCACGACCTGGGCCACCGCCACACACCACCAGAGCGCCTGCACCCGGAGCGGCTCGATGTACTGCGCAGCGACCGCCCAGATACCGACGAGCGCGCTCGACGCGATGAGGAAGTACCCGGCGGCGCGATGGGCGTCGAGAACGGCCTGCATCACACCTACCGAACCGTCAGCCGGGAGCCGTGGTGCCGGAGGTCGGTGTTGCGGTCACTCGCTGCACCCGTTGCCGCCGAGGATCACCGTCACCGTCGAGTCGTCGTCGAGGCCGGTCAGATAACCGCGCAGGTTGTCGTCGACGTAGAAGGACGGTGATGTGAAGTCGTCCTCCGGGATCAAGGTGACGCCGGGGTACGCCGCCTTCACGTCCGCCACGCGGGACCCCGTCGTGATGCCGGTGTCGGTGACGAGGCCCGACGGTGCTCCCCCGACCTCGCCGGCCGAGCCGTAGTAGTACGCATAGAAGTGGCGACGGCCCTCGGCGACCTGCGAGGCGTCACCGAAGACGAGCGACAGTGTCCCCCACTCGACGAAACGGATCTCGGTGCCCGGGCAGGCGCCGACCGAGAGCGGGTCGATCCAGCCGGTGTCGTTCGTCGGCTCGCCGAGCAACGACGAGATGTCGCTGATCACGACTTCCGGGTCGGCGCCGAACGCGGCCGAGCCGATGCCTCCGGCGCTGAGTACGAGCGACGCGACCGCCGGGTCGATGGGTGGGGCGACAGTGGTCGTGGGCACCTCCGCGCCAGTGGACGTGACGGTGGAGGTGGTGGAAGTCTCTGCGGGAGGGCTCGTCGACGCGGTGGTGGACGTCGCGGGTGCCGCGGTCGTCGTCGCTGCGAACGTCGTCGGTGGCGACGTGACCTGCGTCGTGGCGGGATCGGCGTCACCGGAGGCGTCGGACGCGCAGGCTCCGACGATCAGCGACAGGGCCGTCAGGGGGATGAGGACAGGCCGTTTCATGCGGCGACAGTCTGGCCGGGCGCGGTGGCTCATCGAGGGATGTCGAACAGCCAGCCGCGACGCATCGGTGCGTCGACGCCGGACTCGATGAACCACTCGGTACCGAACGCCTGGCGAAAGCGCTCGGCGGGCATCTCGAGGAAGAACGAGGTGTCGGTGACCTGGCTGCGGTGACAGCGCAGCGCCTCGCGCTTCAGATCGGCAAACTCGGCGACGTCGACCTCGAGGGTGATCTCCTCCTCCGGCGAGCCGAACGGATTGCCGTCGTCGGCCGGGCCGTCGGGATCCCAATCGTCCTCGGGTGCCACCACGAGTTCGCCGGCCTCGATGGCCTCGGTCATGCGTTGCACGAACGCCGTCCGGTTGAACGTCGACTGCAGCACTCGGAGGCCAGGCAACATCTCGCCGGCGCGAACGCCGACACGGTGCACCTGGACATGGTCCGGATGGCCGTACATGCCGTGCCAGTCGTAAGCGGTCAGCACGTCGGCCGACTCCGCCTCGAGGATGTTGACCAGTCGCCGTGCCGCCTCGTCGACATCGGCCTGATGGAACGAGGACGGTTCGCCGTTCTGCTCCCAGCCGGTCATCCCCGAGTCGGTGTAACCCAGCCACTCGACTCGCTCGATGCCGAGCACCTCCGCCGATGCCAGCACTTCGGCACGGCGGCGGTCGACCAGCGTCTCACCAGGAGCGAGATCGTCGGGAACCTCGCCGTGATCGCCGTTCGTTGCCACCACGAGAACGACGCGATGGCCCTCAGCGACAGCACGCGCGATCGTGCCTCCCGTCGAGGTCGCTTCGTCGTCGGGGTGGGCGTGGAGGCAGACGATGGTCGACATCGGCGACCAGTGTGGCAGCGGATCAGCCGGCTTGCTTGACCGCTCCCGAGTCGATGAGCCCGGCGATGCGGTCGTCCGGCACACCCCAATCCGACAGCACCTCCTGGGTGTGTTGCCCGGCGTACGCGGGAGTGTGCGTGAGCTCGGGCGACGTCCGGCTGAACCGCGGGGCCGGTGCCGGCTGCACCGCCCCGTCGACATCGAGGAACGTCTGGCGTTCGACGTTGTGCGGGTGTGCCGCGGCCTCGCTCATCGTGAGGACCGGCGCGAAGCACACATCGGTCATCTCCATGATCGAACACCATTCAGCCCGGGTCTTCCGGGCGAACACCTCCGTGAGCCGCGCCTTCAGGTCGGGCCAGCCGCCGGCGTCCATCTGTGCGGCGAAGCCCTCGTCTCCTTCGAGTTCGGCGAGACGCAGCAATTCGGCGTAGAACTGCGGCTCGATCGAGCCGATCGACACGTACTCCCCGTCGGCGCAGCGGTACACGTCGTAGAAGTGGGCGCCCGTGTCGAGGAGGTTGGTGCCTCTGGCATTCTCGTCGAACGCGCCCAACTGCTTGAACGCCCAGAACATCGTCATCAGTACCGCCGAGCCGTCGACCATCGCCGTGTCGACCACCTGGCCTTCGCCGCTGCGTTGCGCCTCGAGCAGCGCGCACACCACGCCGAACGCGAGGAACATGCCGCCGCCGCCGAAGTCGCCGACCATGTTCAAGGGCGGCACCGGCGGTTCCCCTGCCCGTCCGAAGTGGGCCAGGGCACCGGCCAGCGAGATGTAGTTGATGTCGTGACCGGCGGCCTGTGCGTACGGCCCGTCCTGCCCCCATCCCGTCATCCGGCCGTACACCAGGCGCGGATTTCGTTCGAGGCACTCGGTCGGTCCGAGACCGAGCCGTTCCATGACGCCGGGCCGGAACCCCTCGATCAGGCCGTCGGCCGACTCGACGAGATCGAGCAGCGTGGCGACGCCGTCAGGATGCTTGAGGTCGACGGCGATGTTGCGGCGGCCGCGGAGCAGGAGATCGCCGTGCGGCGCGGAGGGCACGGGCCCCCGCACCGAGGCACTGCGCTCCACCCGCACGACCTCGGCGCCCATGTCGGCCAACATCATCGCCGCGAATGGGCCGGGCCCGATGCCGGCGAGTTCGAGGATCCGGTAACCGCTCAGTGGACCGGCCATGTCAGTTCCCCACCACGGCCGGGCGACGCACGGTGGTCCGAACGTGGCCACCGATCGCCTCGACGAGCTCCGGCCACAACGGCCTCGGTAGATCGTGGCCCATGTCGGACACGTACAGCAATCGCGCCCCGGGGATCTGCTCGGCCGTCCGGAATCCACCTTCCGGCGAGATCAGGGTGTCGTCGCGGCCATGGATGACCAAGGTGGGCACGTCGAGACCGGCGAGGGCCTCGGATCGGTCACCGCTCGCGTAGATCGCCGCCAGCTGACGCTTGGATCCTTCCGGCGCGAACGAGCGGTCGAAGCCGGTGGCCGCCAACGTCCGGACCTCGTCCTCGTCGAAGTACTTCTTCGACTGCCAGACCTTCGCCCGCACCGACGCCTCGATGAAGGCGGCACGTTCCACCGGGGGCGGCGCCAGGAGGGCGTCACGGGCCTCCGGGGTCGGTGCGCCGACCCGCGGGTCGCCGGTGCTGCTCATGATCGAGATCAGGCTGGCGACGCGGTCGGGGTGGTCGATCGCCATGGTCTGCACGATCATCCCGCCCATCGACACGCCGGCGATGTGGGCCCGATCGACCCCGAGATGGTCGAGCACGCCGATCCCGTCGTCGGCCATGTCGGACAACGTGTAGGCGACGTCGGGCATCGCTTCCCCGGCGAGTTGCGCCTTGAGCACTTCCATCGGCTCGACGCCCTGGCCGTCCAGCTTCGACGACAGCCCGCAGTCGCGGTTGTCGTACCGGATGACGTACAGGCCCTGGTCGACCAGCTGTTGGAGCAGGTCGCCGTGCCAGCTGATCATCTGTGACGTGAATCCGTTGACGAGCAGGAGGGCCGGGTCGGAAGGTGAGCCGTGCGTGTCGTATTCGATCTCGATCCCGCTCGGCAGCGTGGTACGTGGCATGCCAGGCAGTGTTGCAGGCGACCCGTCGCCAGCTGAACCCGAACAGTTGGTGCATGGGGTCAGGCTCCGCGCAACAACTCGCCGGCGGAGCCCCGGAGTTGGTGCGCGGTGCCTGACCCCATGCACCAACTCACGGCATGAACGGATCGAGCTGGGTGCGGAGGCGGGACAGGGCGCCGGTGGTCCGGCTGCCCCACCAGAACAGGTCCTGCCCGTCGACCCGCACGACGGGCACGCCGGCTCCAACCGCGTCGCGCAACTCGTCGAGGTGTCCGTCGCGGAACTCGTAGGGCTCGCTCGGCACGAGCACGATGCCGGGTCGCGAGGCCGCGAGGTCGTCGAGGTCGACGGTGGGATAGCGGTCGGGATGGTCATCGGTGACGAGCGAGACTCCCACCCTGGCGAGGAGGTCGGCGCCGTACGTCAGCCGGTTGATCGACATCCACGGACGGCGCCAGATCGGCACGAACGCGGTCGCACGAGCCGCCGCCACTGCCACTGGCGGCGGCGTTGTCGGCCCCGGTCGACCACGCGCGCGGCGAGGTCGACCACGAACCGTTCCGCCGCGTCGACCGTCGTCACGTCCGACACGAACAGGTCGATGCCGGCCGCCACCAGCGCGTCCGCGTCCTCCCGACGGTTCTCCTCGCGATCCATCACGACGAAGTCGGGGTCGAGTTCGATGATCGCGTCGATGTCCGGGTTCTTCGTCCCGCCGACGTGTGGGATACCGGGTTGCTCACAGAAGCGGGTGCACGCCGTGACCGGCGCGCCGAGTGAGAGCAGGGTCTCGGTGCCCGACGGGACGAGGCTGACGATGCGCAGCGCCACGCGACGTCAGAGCTGTTCCAGCAGGCGCTGCTTCTGCGCGTCGAACTCGTCCTGGGTGAGCGAGCCGCGGCGCAGCATGCCTTCGAACTTCTCGAGCTGATCCGCCACGTTGCCCCTGGACGACGAGTCACTCGCGTGCTGCCGTTCGTGAACGAGCCCGTGCAGCACACCCTTGACACGGTTCGGGTTCCGGATGTCGGCGAATCGCTGTTGCCCGCGTCCCCGCCCGATTCGATCACGAGATCTCCGACGCCGACGACCCGCTCGAAGAAGCCCTGGCTCGAGATCACCGTGTTCACCCGCTCCAGCGGAATCTCCGTCGAGTGTTTGGACAACACGCCCCAGCGATCGATCACGCGCTGGGTGGTGATCACGAAGTTGGTCGTCACCCAACGCAGTGAACGGGCGACGAGCCAACACGCCGCAGCGACGATCAGACCGAGACACGCCCAGCCCAACGCCGTGCGCGGAACCGTGCGCGCATCGGTCTGCAGCAGCACGGCGATGCTCGCCACCATCGCCGCGACGAGGAGTGCGATCGGCTTGACCAGACACCACCAGTGCGGGTGCAGATCGACGACGACGGTCTCGTGGTCGTTCAGCAGCCGACGCGGGTACGCCATCGGACACACCGTACTGCCCGCCCTCGATCCTCGTTTGCGTCCGGATTGCCGCGCACCGGGTGCGCAGAAATGCCGACACAAACGAGTATCGAGGTTCAGCGGGCGTCGTGGGCGGTCGGGCGGACTTTCACCCGGTCGATGGCGAAGCCGTCCATGGCGAGCACTTCGAACGTACCGATCTCGGTCACGACGTGGTCGCCGACGGCGGGGATCTCGTCGAACGCGGCGATGACGTAGCCGGCGAGCGTGTGCCAGTCGCCGTCCGGCAGCTCGACACCGACCCAGTCCTCGAACTGGTCGACGCGAACCGCTCCGCTCACGCTGAAGCTGCCGTCGGCGAGCGTCTGACACTCGCCGTCGCGCCGATCGGACTCATCGTCGAAGTCGCCGATCAACTCCTCGATCACGTCCTCGAGCGTGACGACGCCCACCACCGTGCCGTGTTCGTCGACCACGAGCCCGATGTGGTGCCGACCGGTGCGCATCTCGAGCAGGAGATCCTCGAGCCGGTGGGCCTCGGGCGTGACCATGATCGGCCGCGCCACGTCGCCGACGAGCGTGGTCGACCAGCTGCCGTCCGGGAGCCGCAGGAGGTCCTTGACGTGCACGAATCCGCGAACGTGGTCGAGATCACCTTCGTGCACGACGACGCGACTGCGTCCGGTTCGCTGCGCCTCCGCCGCCGTCACCTCGACCGTGACGTCAGCCGCCACGGCGACGATGTCGCGGCGCGCCGTCATCGCATCGGCGGCCGTCAGGCCGGACAACTCCAGTGAACGGGTCAGCAATGCGTGCTCGTCCGCGGCGAGCCCGCCGTGGCCGGCGGACTCGTCGAGCAGCAACTGGAGTTCGGCCGGCGAGTGGGCCATCGCCCGGTCGTCCTGGGGTTCGACGCCGATGGCGCGGACCGTCACGTTGGCCAGCCAGTTGAGGAAGCGGATCAGCGGACGGAGCAACGAGCAGAACAGGCGGAACGGTCGGGCCACACGGAGGGCGGAATCCTCCGGGTGGGCGATCGCCCACGACTTCGGCGCCATTTCGCCGACGACCATGTGGAGGAACACCACGATCGAGAGCGCGAAGGTGAAACTGATGATGTGTTCGGCGGTCGACGACAACGAGAACGCCGCGCCGAGTACTCGTTCGATGATGCCGGCGAGTGCCGGTTCGGCAACCGCGCCGAGACCGAGCGAGCACATGGTGATGCCGAGCTGTGCGCCGGCCAGCATCAGGGTGAGCTCACGCAATCCGGCGAGCGCGTGATCGGCACGACGGTCGCCTTCGGCGGCGAGCTGTTCGATCCTCGAACGTCGCGCGGCCAGGAGTGCGAATTCGGAGGCGACGAAGAACCCGTTCAACCCCAACAGGACGATGGCGATGAGCAACGCGGGGGCGCGGAAGCTCACGACGCTCCGCCTCCTCGGCCGTCATCACGAGTGAGGCGACACCGACCGATCCGATCATGACCGCTCGTCCGATCCGGTGGCTCGGCCCTGTCGGTCGCCGTCGGTGTCCTCGTCGTCGTCGACGTCCCGCTCGGCGATGCTGAGACGCACCTGTTGGATCGCGAACTCCTCGACCTCCAGCACGTCGATCCGCACGCCATCGACGACGACGTGTGCACCGATCTCGGGGATTCGTTCGAGGCGGTCGAGCACGAGGCCGGCCACGGTGTCGTACGGACCCTCCGGCAGCTCATAGCCGGTGACCCTCTCGATCTCGTCGGTTCGCGACAACGCGTCGACGACCCAGACCCCCGGCTCGACTTCCGTGTAGTCGCGTGGTGCCGTCGGGTCGTACTCGTCCTCGATATCGCCGACGAGTTCTTCGACGATGTCCTCGAGCGTCACCACGCCGGCCGGCGCGCCGTATTCGTCGATCACGATCGCCATCTCGGTCGACCGGGCACGGAGCTCCGACAGCACCACCGCGAGGCCCGCCGCCTCGGGCACGGCGAGCACGTCGTGGACGAGATCGCGCACCTTCACCTGGCCGTAGCCATCTCGTGGCACCCCGAGCAGGTCCTTGGCGTGGACGATGCCTTCGAGCGAGCCGTCGCCGTCGATCACGGGGAACCGGGAATGGTTCGAACTCATCAGCTCGCGCAGGTCGTCGGCCGTCTCGTCGACACCGATCGTCACCACGCGATTCCACGGGACCATCGCGTCGGACGCCTCGAGTTCGCTGAAGTTGATCGCCCGCTCCAGGAGGGCCGCCTGCTGGACCGTCAGGTGTCCGCTCTCCGCCGACGAGTCGACGATGAGATCGAGTTCCCCGGCCGACACCGTGAAGTTCAGTTCCTCGACCGGTTCCACCCCGACGGCACGCAGGAGGCGGTTCGCCGACTCGTCGAAGAGCCTGATCAGCCGGCCCGCGATCCGCAGATACATCAGGAGCGACGGAGCCACCGATCGAGCGACCGGTTCGGGCTTGGCGATCGCCAGGTTCTTCGGAGCGAGCTCGCCGAACACCATCTGCGCCATCGTGGCGACGACGAAGGCCAGGGCGAACGCCACGCCGAACGCGGCCGAGTCGGACAGCCCGATCGCGGTCAAGCCCGGCTCGATCAACCCGGCGATCGCGGGCTCGGCGATGAACCCGAGCACGAGCGTGGTGACCGTGATGCCGAGTTGCGCACCCGACAGCATGAAGCTCAATCGTTGATGGACCGTCACGGCGCGGCGTGACTTGCGGTCGTGCTCGGCGGTCTCGGCGAACTTTCCCCGCCGAGCGGCCACGAAGGCGAACTCACCAGCGACGAAATATCCGTTGGCTGCGATCAACGCGACGACAGCGAGGATTCCGAGCGCATTCAGCACGGCGTCAACTTCGAAGTCGGTCGTCGTACATGGCCACCGCGATGATATCCCCGTGGCCTCCTCGCCGCCGCGCTCTCCGGTGGGGGCCCACCGTCGTGCTGCGGCACAACGGCTAGAGCGCCGGTTCGGACATCGCCACCACGGGGACGTCCGGCGGTGGAGTCGACGATCGATACCGTTCGAGCTGATCGGCGCCCCATACCGCGAACGCCGCGTCGACGAGACCCCAGTAACTGCTGCGGATTCCCGCTCGCCCTCGATCGCGAGCACGCTCGTACCGCTCGATCGCCGAGGGTCGCGGCACGTACGTCACGATCCGTGCATCGGGTTCGAACGCCTCGTGACGAACCGATACCGAGGCGGTCACATCGACCCGGTCGTAGTCGCGTTCACGCTGGTCGAGCGCGGCGATCTCGACGCCGGACACTCGCGCCACGATGCCGTTGACCGCTTCGTCGGCGGCGGCGACGACGCCGAGCGCCACGATCACGCCGTCATCGATCACGAGGCCGTCCGGGCGGCGCCACGTCCCGACGACGTGACCCACGCCGTAGTTCCAACGCCTGCCCCACCCCGTCAGCTCGGCCGCGAGGAAGTCGACATCCAGCATCACCGGACGTCCCAGCGTGCGCCCGAGCGATTCGGGGTCGACGAGCGATCCGTATCCGAACACCCAGGTCGGCGACGATGGGGCGCCCATCGCTCAGCCCCCGGCTCGGGCAAGGCCCTCGAGTTCGGCCCAGAGGGCGTCGACCTGCGGACGCAACGCCTCGAGGCCGCCCGAGTTGTCGATCACGTGCGTCGCCTGTGCGAGACGATCCGCGCGGCTGATCTGGCTGTTCATCCGGGCCCGCGCGTCGGCGGCGTCCATGCCGCGGTGTTCGACGAGCCGCTCGACGGCGATCTCCGGGTCGACGTCGATCACGATCGTCGCCGCCAACTCCTCACGCGGGTTCTCGGCGAGCAGTGGGAAGTCGAGCACGACCACCCGATCGCTGTCGGCGTGCTCGGCGATCTGTCGTTGGATCTCGGACTGCATCGCCGGATGGACGATGGCGTTCAGGTCGGCGAGGGCCTGCTTGTCGTTGAACACGATCGCCGCCACCGCAGCCCGATCGAGCGAGCCATCGGCGGCGATGATGTGCTGCCCGAACCGTTCGGCCATCGCCGCGACCACCGGGGTACCGGGCGCCTGCAGGTCGCGGGCGATCTTGTCGGCGTCGACGATGACGGCGCCACGTTCGGCGAGCATCGGTGACACCGTCGACTTCCCGGCACCGATCCCACCGGTGAGGCCCACGACGATCATGACAACGAGATCATGGCAACGTGATCACGCGGCAGAACGGGCGAGGAGTCGGGCGACCCGCCGGGTCACTCGGCGTTGGCTTCGACCGGCTCGTCGATGACCACCGACGTGAGGTCGGCATCGACGGCTTCGGTCGCCGCGTCGTCGCTCTCGGCCGCTTCACCGGGGCTGGTCTCGGCGTAGTACTCCGACCATGCGGCCTCGGCCTCGGCGTCGGTCTCGCCGGCGACCCAGTTGCCGGCCGCGTCGACCTCGAAGTGCTCGCGGTACTCGGCGGCGAGTTCGCCACCTTCGGCGGCCTGCTTGATCGACAGGCTGATGCGGCGGCGGGCGAGGTCGAGATCGATGATCTTGACCCACAGCTCTTCACCGGGCGTGACGACCTGCTCAGGCGAGTCGACGTGATGCGCCGACATCTCCGAGATGTGCACGAGGCCCTCGATGCCTTCGCCGACCTGGACGAACGCACCGAACTGCACGAGCTTGGTGACCCGGCCGTAGACGAGCTGCTCGACCTGGTGGCTCTCGGCGAACTCCTGCCACGGATCCTGCTGCGTGGCCTTCAGCGAGAGGCTGATGCGCTCACGGCTGAAGTCGACGTCGAGGACCTGCACCTTGACCGGATCGCCGATGGCGACGACCGAGCCCGGGTGATCGACGTGCTTCCACGACAGCTCGCTGACGTGGATGAGCCCGTCCATACCGCCGAGATCGACGAACGCACCGAAGCTGACGACCGAGGAGATCGTGCCTTCGCGGACCTCGCCGACCTTGAGGTTGGTGAGGAACTGGTCGCGGGTCTCCTTCTGGTTCTCTTCCAGGTAGGCGCGACGGGAGAGGACGACGTTGTTGCGGTTCTTGTCGAGCTCGATGATCTTGGCGTGGACGGTGGTGCCGATGTACGGCGCCAGGTCGCGCACACGACGCAGCTCGACGAGCGATGCCGGCAGGAAGCCGCGCAGGCCGATGTCGACGATGAGGCCGCCCTTGACGACCTCGATGACCGGACCGGTGACGACGGCGTCGGCTTCCTTCTTCGCTTCGATGTCGCCCCAGGCACGCTCGTACTGCGCACGCTTCTTCGACAGGACGAGACGGCCTTCCTTGTCCTCCTTGGTGAGCACCAGCGCTTCGACGTGCTCGCCGAGCGAGACGACCTCGGAGGGGTCGACGTCGTTGCGGATGCTCAGCTCGCGAGCCGGGATGACACCTTCGCTCTTGTACCCGATGTCGAGCAGGACTTCGTCCTTGTCGATCTTCACCACCGTGCCGTGCACGAGCTGCCCGTCGTCGACGGTGACCATCGTGCCGTCGATCGCGTCGGCGAACGACATGCCGAG
Organism: Ilumatobacteraceae bacterium; assembly: GCA_963801795.1. Taxonomy (GTDB): domain Bacteria; phylum Actinomycetota; class Acidimicrobiia; order Acidimicrobiales; family Ilumatobacteraceae; genus Sva-07. The sequence goes on along the minus strand of CAWDFZ010000004.1, from coordinate 178,076 downwards.
ATCGTCGGAAACGACCTCGCGGGGGGTGTAGTTGCCCTCGTCGTCGAACGTTCCCATCGGCTGACTGGTTTCAGCGGGGAAGGTCGTCGGTGAGGTGGTTGCGGTGTCGGACAAGGGACGGACTGCTTTCGGAAACTTCGAGAAGTGGAACGGATGGATGGGATCGCGAACGACCCGTCTGCCAACGGCAGGCCGACAATGATAGCACTCCCCCGTCACAACCACCTTTGGGCCTGCATTTCCCACATCGAAGACGACCCCGACGAAAAAATGGAGCAGATGTCGCGCCCAGCGCGACATCTGCTCCAAATTTCAGAGTTGATCGATGAAATTCAGACGGCGTCGGCGCCCCGTTCGCCCGTGCGGATGCGGACCAGGTCGTCGACGTCGGTGACCCAGATCTTGCCGTCACCGATCTTGCCGGTGCGTGGCCGCGGTCGAGATCGCCTCGATGATCGCGTCCACGGTCTCGTCCGAGGTGACGACGTCGATCTTGCACCTTCGGGACGAAGTCGATCTTGTACTCCGCTCCGCGGTAGGTCTCGGTGTGGCCGCCCTGACGTCCGAACCCTCGGACCTCGCTGACGGTCATGCCGACGACACCTGCCGACTTGAGTGCCTCCTGGACGTCGTCGAGCTTGAACGGCTTGACGATTGCGGTCACGAGCTTCATGCGTGCTGCTCCTTCGTTGCGGGGGTCGATGCTTGATGGTTGTGGACCATGGCGACTACTGCTTCACGAACTCGGGATAGGCAGAGACACCCATCTCCGGGATGTCGAGGCCCTCGATCTCGTCCGCTTCGGCCGAACGGATGCCGCCCTTGCCCATGCGCTTCGAGACCGTGTCCTGGGTCTTGAAGAAGGCGAAGGCCACGCCGAAGATGACGGTCCACAGCACGGCGATACCGAGCAGCTGCGCTCCGAGCTGACCGGCGTCGCCCCAGAAGAGCCCCTTGACACCTTCGACATCGGAGCCGTTCCATCCGCCACCGTAACTACCGTTGGCGAACAGGCCGACGGCGAGCACGCCGAAGGTTCCGTTCACGCCGTGGACGGCGATCGCGCCCACCGGGTCGTCGATCTTCAGCTTCTTCTCGACGATGAACACGGCCTCGATGACGAGGACGCCGGCGATCGTGCCGATGACAGCCGCCATCGCTGGGGTTGACGAACGCACAGGGCGCCGTGATGGCGACGAGACCGGCGAGCATGCCGTTGGCCATCATGCCAGGGTCCGGCTTGCCGGTCCGCTTGGTGATCCAGAGCATCGCCACGATGGCCCCGAAGGCGCCGGCGATGGCCGTGTTCGTGGCCACGATCGCGAACTGCACGTCGGTGGCGGCGAACGTCGACGCGGCGTTGAACCCGAACCAACCGAACAGCAGGATGAACGTGCCGAGCATCGCCATCGGGATGTGGTGACCCGGGATAGCCGCGGGGTGTGCCGTCCTTGTCGAACTTGCCGATGCGCGGGCCGATGACGATCGCTCCGGCGAGTGCGGCGACGCCGCCGACGGTGTGCACGACACCGGATCCGGCGAAGTCGACGTAGCCGGCACCGAGGCCCATCGTGTCCCACGTCTTCGACAGCCAACCCCCGCCCCACGTCCACGCTGCGAACAGCGGGTAGTAGATGGCGCCGCAGAAGAGGCCCCAGATCACGAAGCTGCCCCACTTCCAGCGCTCGGCCATCGACGCCGGTCGGGATCGTCGCGACCGTGTCCATGAACGCCACCATGTAGAGGAACAGCGCGAGCACACCGGCGTCGATGCCGCCGCCGGACAGCGCCCAGCCGCCCTTGAAGAGGAAGATCCAGTTGCCGTCGCCGATCAGCGGGCTCCCGACCGCCGCGCCGAGGCCACCGAAGTAGCCCGTCATGTCGAGGGCACTCAGTGACAACGGGAAGCCGACGAAGAAGAAGGCGATGAAGCCGAGGCCGAAGATGGCGAAGTTCGTGCTGACCACGTGGGCGGCGTGCTTGGCACGGCAGAACCCCGTCTCGACGAGCGCGAATCCGGCCTGCATGAAGATCACCAAGATGGCTCCGATGACCACCCACAGCATGTTGACCTGTCCACCGAGTGCAGCGACTGGGTCGTCCTGCATCGGAAGCAGGCCCGTCAAGAGCGACAGCATTCATTCCTCCTGTGTCTGTTCGGCTGGCCGGTTTGCCATGCCCGGCGGCAACTTACAGAGGACGCATTTCGCCGGAATATCTCCTTTGTTTCGTGTTGATTTCCTGTTTGTGGCGACAGGATGAACAGGACGTCACCAGCGTGTTCCCGTGCGGCGCCGCCGCTCGCGGGCCCGTTCCGAAAATGGAACAGATGTCGCGCTCGAGCGCGACATTTGCTCCAATTCTCGGGGGAGGCGGGTGGCGAGTACGAGGAACTCGGGCGATTCGATCGTTGCGGGCGTGAGCGTGTACGCGCCCGGCTCGACGCTGGAGAGCGAATCGATTCGGAGCTCGTGGGCGCCCAGCAGCAGACGCAGTTCGCGGGGCGTGTAGCAGCCGGTCCAGAGGTCGACGGTGGCGACCTCGCCCGACTCGGAGCGGATGTCGGTCCGCTCGTGCGACACGCCGGTCGCGGCGTCGAACGACGCCTCCTCGTGGTACCGGACCGCGAAGTAGGCGTTGAACGCACTCAGTGCCAGACGGCCATCGTCGCGGAGGGCGCTGGCCATTCCGGCGACCACCAGGTCGTCGTCACCGTCGGCCGTCATCATGCCGAAGGCGCCCTGACACAGGCAGACGACGGCGTCGAACTCGTCGTCGAACGTCATCGCCCGCGCGTCGAGTCGGGCGAACGTCGCACCCTCCGGCGCACCGTCGCCGGCGATTTCCACGAACCGCTGGCTGATGTCGATCCCGTGCACCATGACACCCCGCCGGGCGAGTTCGTGGGCGTGGCGCCCAGTACCACAGCCGACGTCGAGTACCCGCGACCCGGGCTCCAGCCCGAGCTGCGCCACGATGTGATCGACCTCCTGCACCGTGCCCTTCGTGTGCGCGTACCGGTCGTAGGCCGCCCCGAGGTGATCGGCCAGGTCCTCGAACCAGTGGTCGCGCTCGGGCACCGCCGGCTACTGCTCCGGACGGTCGTACGCGAGCCCCTCCGCATAGCCGTCCTCCATCGAGGCCCGGATCGCGTCATCGACTGGGCCGATCACGCCTTGCGCCGCCAGGACATCGAGCGCCTCGGGTACGTCGGCGGCCTCGGTCCAGCTGTCGGGCTGCCACACCCTTCCCCGCCGGAACGCCTTCGCGCAGTGCACGAACACCTCGTCGGCACGCACGACGATCGCGGTCGTCGGTCGCCGCAGCTCGTCGGCCCACCGGTCGAGCACCGACGCATCGGTGGTGACCCACGCCCGGCCGTTGACACGGACTGTCTCGTCCTTGCCGGGCACGAGCAGCAACATGCCGGCCGACCCGGACGCCACGACGCCGCGGAGGCTGTCGATCAGGTTGTTGCCGTTGAGGTCGGGGATCGCCAGGAATTCGTCGTCGATCACGCGGACGAACCCCCGCGGTCCGCCGCGCGGCGACACGTCGACGCCGCCATCGTGTCCGATCGTGCCGACGAGCACGAACGGCGACTGCGCGACGAACGATCGGGTCCCTTCGTCGATGCCGGGTCGCTTCTTGGCCGCGACGAGCTGTCCCGGCGCCCGGTACAGCTCCTCGAGTTGGGCGGCCGAATCGATCAGCTCACCGAACGGCAGCGCCACGGTTGTGTCGGTCATGTCATCTCTCTCCGTCTCGGTCTCGATCACAGGATGTCTCGGTTCTCACGACTTGGCCGATGCCCAGGTGTCGCCCCACGACACGTTCACTTCCAACGGCACCGCGAGTTCGGCCGCACCATGCATCAGATCCACCACCAGTTCGCCGACCTCGTCGTGCTCGTCGTCGGGGACTTCGACGAGCACCTCGTCGTGCACCTGCAGCACGAGCCGGCTCGCGCGGCGTTGTTCGACCAGCGCTTGGTCGATGCGCACGAGTGCGACCTTGAAGATGTCGGCGGCCAAACCCTGGATACCGGCGTTCATCGCCTGCCGCTCCCCCGCCTGACGAACCCGGAAGTTGGAGTTCATCAGTTCGGGGATCGGACGGCGACGACCGAACAACGTCTCGGTGTAGCCGCGCTCGCGCGCTTCGATCACGGTGCGGTCCATGTAGTGCTTCACGTTCGGGAACGCCACGAAGTAGGCGTCGAGGATCACCGCGGCCTCCTCGGTCGAGATGTTCAGCCGTTGGCCGAGCCCGTAGGCCTCCATGCCGTACGCCAACCCGTACGACACCATCTTCGCCTTCGACCGCTGCTCGAGCGTGACCGCCTTCGGGTCGACGCCGAACACCCTCGCGGCGGTGGCGTTGTGGATGTCCTGGCCACTCGTGAACGCCTCGATCAGGCCGGGATCGGTGGCGAGGTGGGCGATGCAGCGCAACTCGATCTGGTTGTAGTCGGCGACCAGCAGTGTCGTGCCCTCGGCGGGGACGAACGCTCGTCGGAACTGACGGCCCTCGTCGGTGCGCACGGGAATGTTGTGCAGGTTCGGCTGATCCGACGACAGGCGACCCGTGCGCGCCACCGTCTGGTTGAACGTGGCGTGGATGCGACCGTCGGCCGCCACTTCGGCGAGCAGGCCCTCGCCGTACGTGCTGCGGAGTTTCTCGACCTCGCGGAAGCGCATCAGCGGGCCGAGGAACTCGGGCCACTGGTCCTTGATCTTCTCCAGCGTCGCGGCGTCGGTCGAGAATCCGGTCTTGGTCTTCTTGCCGGGGCTGAGGCCGCGCTCGTCGTAGAGGATCTCGCGGAGCTGCTTCGGTGAGTTGAGGTTGAGGTCGTCTCGGCCGGCGACCCTGCGGAGCTCGGCGCCGAGCCCGTCGACCTCGGCCGACAACCGGGCACCGAGCGCTCGGAGTTCGGCGACGTCGACGGCGATCCCGACGTGTTCCATCTTGGCCAGCACCACCACGAGCGGGTTCTCGATGGTGCGGTACAGCTCGGCCATCCCCTGTGCTTCGAGGCTGGCGACGATCGGCTCGGCGAGCGCATTGACCGCCAGCGCGTCACGGCCGGCCCGTTCGGCGTCGGTCAGCGATGTGCCGTCGAGATCGAGCTGGCCGGACGAGGCGACGTCGGACGGGCGGGCGAACCGCGTGTACTTCTCGATGAGGTCGGGCAGCGTGTAGCGGGCCTCTGCCGGATCGATCAGGTAGGCGGCGATTGCGGTGTCGAGCGTCAGCCCCTCGACGTCGACGCCGGCGGCCATCATCGACCGCATCAACGGCTTGACGTTGTGGCCGCGGATGTCGTGATGCCCGGCGAACGCGATCGCCACATGGTCGTCGGCGAGCAGGGCCGCCGGGATCCAGGCGACCTCCGCCTGCTCCGGGTCGCGCACGACCGCGAGCCCGCTCAGGGAGCTCCGGCCTGGTTCGCCCTCCCACGCCGCCGCCACGTCGAGCGTCGCCAGACCCTCGATGAGGGCGACCGCCGCCGACGCATCGCTCGACGACCTCCGTCTCCGCGACGAGCTCCTGGCGTTCCTCGCCGGCGCCGATGTCGATGCTCGTGCCCATGCCGCCGAGTGCTTCGGCGAGCCGTACGCCCAACGTGCGGAACTCCAGGAAGTCGAACAGCCGCTGCAGTTCCTCCGGATTCGGGGCGACGCCGAGGCCTTCGACCGTGATCCCGGCGAGGGGTGCGTCGTGGCGCAGCAGCATCAGGTCGAAGTTCTTGCGCGCCCGCGCCTCGTGTTCGATCAGCGAGCCCTTCAACTTCGGAGTCTGCGCGTCGACGTTGGCGAAGATCCCGTCGAGGCCGCCGTACGTGGTGATCAGCTTGGCCGCGGTCTTCTCCCCCACTCCGGGCACGCCAGGCAGGTTGTCGCTGGTGTCGCCGCGCAGCGCCGCGTACTGCGGGTACAGGGCCGGGGTGACACCGGTCTTCTCGACGATGCCGGCCTCGTCGTAGAGCGCATAGTCGCTGACCCCCCGCCGGTTGTACAGCACCTTCACGTGCGGATCGGCGACGAGCTGATAGCTGTCGCGATCGCCGGTGACGATGAGGACGTCATGACCGGCGTCGACGAGCAGGTCGACAGCGGTGGCGATGAGGTCGTCGGCCTCCCACCCTGCGAGGTCGATGGTGGTGATCCCGATGGCGTCGAGCACCTCGCGCACGAGGCCCATCTGCTGGCGGAGGATGTCGGGCGCCGCCGTGCGTTGCGCCTTGTACTCGGGCTCGGCATCGTGGCGGAATGTGGGCTCGGGTCGGTCGAACGTCGACGAGCACGCCGTCGGGCTTGTGGTCCTTCAGTACGTTGATCAGCATCGACGTGAACCCGAACACGGCGTTGGTGACCTGGCCGCTGGCCGTCGCCATGTCGGTCGGCAGCGCGAAGAACGCGCGATAGGTCAACGAGTTGCCGTCGACGACGATGTAGGTGCCCATCGGTGCCGCGTCCGTTCAGTCCGTGTCCGGACGCAGCGACCCGTCGAGGACCCGATCGGCCACGTCGCGCATGCGGGTCCGTTCGCTCATCGCGGTGCGCTGGATGAAGCTGAACGCGTCGTTCTCGGTCATCGCGCACTCGTCCATCAGCACGCCCTTGGCCCGTTCGATGAACTTGCGCGCTTCGAGCTGCTCGGCCAGGGCGTCGATCTCGCCGGTGAGTGTGCGCAGCTCGCGGAAGCGACCCATCGCCACCTCGATCGCCGGGATCAGGTCGCTCTTCTGGAACGGTTTGACGAGGAAGGCCAGTGCGCCGGCGTCACGAGCTTCCTCGACCACCTCGCGCTGGCTGAACGCGGTCAGCATCAACACGCCGCAGATCTTCTCGCCGTTGATGATGCGGGCCGCTTCGACTCCGTCCATCCCTGGCATCTTGATGTCGAGGATGGCGAGATCGGGCTGGAGCGCCCGGGCGAGTTCGACGGCCTGGTCGCCGCGGCCCGTCTCGCCGACCACCTCGTAGCCCTCCTCCTCGAGGGTCTCGCGCAGGTCCATGCGGATGATGGCTTCGTCTTCGGCGATCACGACGCGCAACGGCATCCCCACTATCTACCATCCGCGGACGGGATCGGCCGCCCGTGGGGTCCGGGGTCGTGTCACATGCGGTCGAGGAGTTCGTCCTGCTTCCGTTCGAGACCGGCGATCTCGTCGACGACGTGCGTCCGATGTTTGTGCATCGCATCGACGTGGCGTTGCGCGTCGCGAGCCTCGAACGACGCGCCGGGTGTCTCCGAGACCAGGGCGCGGATGGCCTGGTCGTCGGCGTCGTTGCCGAGGTGCGACAACTGCTCATCGATGATCGCGAGTTCGGCGCGCAGCGATTTCAGGCGCGATGCCACCGACGAGAGTCGGCGCTCGACGAGCCACGAACCCATGGATCAGCCGATCGCCGCCATCATGGCGACGCTCCAGGGGCGACCGATCGAGCGCAGCCGATCGCAACGGTCGTCGCCGATCGCCGCGTAGGGCGCGATCGAGAGTTCGTCGGTGCGGTCCTCGATCCATTGCCGGCGTTCGCGGCCGAGCTCGGTGAAAGCACCGTCGTCGCCGATCCAGCCGCGTCCGCGAAGGGATTCGACAGCCGCCGCCCAGTCTTCGTCGGTCCGTTGACGGCTCAGCCGGAGCGTGTCGCTGGGGACGTCGCCGGCGAGCCCGTGACTGACGAGGGCCTCACAACCGGACAGACCCTCGACCGTGAGCGCCGCGATGTGGCCGTCGCCGCGGAACTCACGGAGCAGCGACTGGGCGTGCCAGAGAACGAGGTGCGGCTCGGTCGGCCACGGCAGGTTGGCGTGGCCGGCGAACAGCGGCCGCCCTTCCGGGTGTTCGCAGGCGACGAGCGCGGCTGTACGCGCGATGTCGGCAGCCTCGACCATCTCATCGGAGTCCACGGCCTCGGGAACGAGGCGGCGGATCATGCCGTCGGCGGCGCGCAGCCTCGCCGCCAGGATCTCATCGGGTGTCACCCGGTCCCACACGCCATCGATGCTCCGCTCGACGAGGCCGTGATCGAAGTTGAAGAACGTGGCGATCACCACCGACGCCCGCACCGCGCCCATCGGCGCGGAGCGGGACGCGAAGTAGCCGGTCATCCGATCGTCGATGCCGAGTGCGGCGTACTCCTCCCGGGCCTCCGCAGCGAAATAGATCGCGCCGTGCAGCGGCTCGAGCGTCCGCCAGGTCTTTCGTGCCAGTACTGCGTCCATGTCGTCGATCCTGCCAGACCATCCACGCATCGCACGGACCCGCGGTGTCACACCCGCGGACGACGATGAAAGGCATGTACGTCCACCACGAACAGGCGGTGGTCGAGCGAGTGCTCGGCCTGGCCGCCGCCGGTGTTCCCAAACTCAGGATCGCCCACGATCTCGGCATCAACGTCAAGACCGTACGACGTTGGATCGCCACCGATGGCGTTCGTCTACCCCGCGATGGTCCGTGCAGTCCGACCACGTGTCGCATCCGGGAAGGGTTGGAACGTGCCGCGTACGCCTACCTCCTCGGGATGTATCTCGGAGATGGTCACATCGTGCACACGCGTCGCAGCTTTCGGTTGGAGATCGCTTGCGATCCCAAGTACCCGGGGATCATCGAAGAGGCCATGGCGGCAATGCGGGCCGTCCTCCCGACGAATCGCGCCCTCGCTCGCGTACGGCCGCACGTCGTGATGGTCGGCGTCTACTCGAACCATCTACCCTGCCTGTTCCCCCAGCACGGGCCAGGGCTGAAGCACACACGACCGATCAAGCTCGAGCCCTGGCAGGCCGGAATCGCGCTCGACGAGCTCCCAGGGCCGTTCGTCCGCGGGCTCATCCACAGCGACGGGTGCCGGGCGATCAACCGTGTCCGTGGCGCGAACGGCAATCGATACGAGTACCCGCGCTACATGTTCTCCAACCGGTCGGACGACATCCGGGGGCTCTTCGCCGAGGCCTGTGACCGGCTCGGGATCGCGTCCCGACGCATGAACCGTTGGAACCAGTCGGTCAACGATCGCGACGGCGTGCGACGACTCGACGAGATCGTCGGGGCCAAGTACTGACCGACGCGATCGTCGTGAAGCGTGCCCGGGGCGGGACTTGAACCCGCACGTCCTCACGGACAAATGAGTTTGAATCATTCGCGTATGCCGAATTTCGCCACCCGGGCAAGGTGCCGTGTCGAACACTACCGTCCGGTAGCTCGCAGCGTCGGCGTGGTCGGTCTAGCCTGCCGCGAATGCTCGCTTTCACGTTCCCCGGTCAGGGGTCGCAACGACCGGGGATGGGGCTCCCGTGGCGTGAACACGAGAGCTGGGAGCTCGTCGACGAAGCGAGCGAGGTGGCCGGGCGTGACGTCGCCGAGCTGCTCTGCGGCGCCGATGCCGAGGAGCTCCGCGACACGCGCAACGCACAACTCACCACGTTCGTGTCGAGTCTGATGGTGCTCGATGCCGTCGAGCGCCTCGGCGTCGAACCGAGCTTCTGCGCCGGCCACAGCCTCGGTGAGTACACCGCGCTCACCGCCACCGGCGCCCTCGGCTTCGACGACGGCGTCCGTCTCGTGGCCGCCCGCGCCGCCGCCATGCACGACGCCGGCAACGCCCAACCCGGCACGATGGCCGCGGTGCTCGGGCTCGACGACGACCAGGTCGAGATCGCCTGCCGGCGGGCAGATGCCGATGTCTGGGTGGCGAACTTCAACGCTCCCGGCCAGATCGTGATCGCCGGCTCACCGGAAGGCGTCGCGGCGGCCGCCGCCCACGCCAAGGACCTCGGCGCCAAGAAGATCATGCCGCTCCAGGTGTCGGGGGCCTTCCACACGCCGTTCATGGTTCCCGCACGCGATCGCCTGCGGGAGGCACTCGCCGCCGCGAAGCCGCGCGACACCGATGTCCCGGTCGTGTCGAACGTCGATGCGATGGCCCACGACCGCGGCGACGACTGGGCGAGCCTGCTGTCGGCGCAGCTCTCGAGCCCCGTGCGCTGGAAGCACTGCCTGCTCGCACTCGAAGACGCCGGCGTCACGAGCTTCGCCGAGCTCGGCCCTGGCGGCGTGCTCACCGGCATGGCCAAGCGCACGGTCACCGACGCGCGGACGATCTCGGTGTCGACACCGGAGGACCTCGACAAGCTCTTGGAGTGGGTCGAGCCCAGTGTGGCGGCGGCGCGTCCGTCGATGCCGACCGCGGTGGAGGGCGAGCACCTGTTCGCGGTCGAACGGCTCGTCGTCAGTCCCGGCACCGGCGTCTTCACGCCGCTCGGCAGTATCGAGGACGGCGAGCGGATTTCGGTCGGCACCGTGATCGGCCACGTCGGCGACCTCGAGGTTCGTTCACCATTCGCCGGAGTCCTGCAGAGCTACATCGCCGTCGACACCGAACGGGTCACCACCAGGCAACCGATCGCCTGGTTGCGATCCACGTGATGAGATAGAACCACATGAGGCGAGCGAGCCGATGACGAGAGTGAGGAGGTCCAGATGCCTGCGGTACGCAACGGCACCCGCGGGGCGGTGATCACCGGTTGGGGCACTGCCCTCCCACCGAAGATCCTCACCAACGCGGATCTCGAACAGATGATGGACACGAACGACCAGTGGATCGTCGATCGGACCGGCATTCGTGAACGCCACGTCGGCGGCACCACCGCCGACCTGTCGATCGAGTCCGCGCGGCAGGCGATCGACATGGCCGGCCTTCAACCGAGCGAGATCGACGGCCTGATTCTCGCCACAACCACGCCTGACCGGAGGGTGCCGGCGACGGCATCGACGGTCCAGCACGAACTCGGCCTGACCTGCGGCGCCTTCGACGTCAACGCCGCCTGCTCCGGTTGGGTCTACGCGTTGATCAACGCCCACGGCATGGTCGCCATGGGCGCCGACAAGATCCTCGTCGTCGGCACCGACACGCTCGCCCGCATCGTCGACTGGACCGACCGCAACACGGCGATCCTGTTCGCCGACGGGTCGGGAGCCGTGGTGATCGAAGCGGTCGACGGGCCCGGCCAGTTGTTGTCGTGGGACCTCGATTCCGACGGCAGCGCCGAGCGATTCCTGTACTGCGACTTCGACGCCAAGATGCAGATGGACGGCAAGGAGGTCTTCCGGCGGGCGGTGCGTGTGATGGTCGACTCCGCCAAGAAGTCGATGGCTCACGCCGGTGTCACCGCCGACGACATCGCCCTGGTCGTTCCGCACCAGGCCAACATCCGCATCATCAGCGCGGCGTGCGACCGCCTCGGCATCGAGCTCGACCGCACCGCGATCGTGCTCGACCACACCGGGAACACGTCGTCGGCGTCGGTGCCGCTGGCCCTCGCCCACGCGCTCGATGCCAACCGCGTCAACGACGGTGACCTCGTCCTGTTCGTCGGCTTCGGAGCCGGGATGACCGCGGCGAGTGCGATCATCCGCTGGTCGTCGACCGCCCGCGAGCAGCAGTCGTGACCGACGCAGCCGAGATCGATGGCGGAGCCACCGGTCGCGTCGTGCTCGTCACCGGCGGATCGCGCGGCATCGGGCTCGCCTGCGCGCAACGCTTCGCCGCACTCGGCGATCGTGTCGCTGTCACCTACAACTCGTCGCCGCCGCCGGACGGGTTCTTCGGTGTCAAGTGTGACGTCACGTCGTCGGCCGACGTCGAGGCCGCCTTCGATGCCGTCGAGGCCGAGTTCGGCGACACCGTCGAGGTGCTCGTCTCGAACGCCGGCATCACGAACGACGGTCTGTTGTTGCGGATGAGCGAGGACGACTTCACGTCGGTCATCGACGCCAATCTGACGGCCGCCTACCGCGTCGCGAAGCGGGCCTCCAAGGGGATGCTCCGGGCGCGGCGGGGTCGCATCGTGTTCATGTCGTCGGTCGTCGCGCTCCTCGGCCAGGCCGGCCAGGCGAACTACGCGGCGTCGAAGGCCGGCCTCGTCGGTCTCGCCCGTTCACTCGCGCGCGAACTCGGGTCTCGTTCGATCACCGTCAACGTCATCGCCCCCGGCCCGGTCGCGACGGACATGACCGCCGCTCTGTCGGACGATCTGCTCGCGGCGATGACCGCCGCCGTGCCGCTCGGTCGCGTCGCCACCGCCGACGAGATCGCCGGCGTCGCGACGTTCCTCGCCTCCACGGACGCGGCGTACATCACCGGCGCCGTCATCCCTGTGGACGGCGGACTGGGTATGGGACACTGACCGCCGATCTACAATCGGAACCATCAACAAGGAGAGAACCTGTGGACCAAGAACTGTTTGCCCGCTTCCGCAAGTGCGCCGTCGAAGTGCTGTCCGTCGAGGAGAGCGCGATCGTCCCCGAGGCCAATTTCGGTGACGATCTCGACGCCGACAGCCTCGACCTCGTCGAGCTCGTGATGGCCCTCGAGGAGGAGTTCGACATCTCCGTCCCCGAGGAGGAGCTCGAAGGCGTCGAGACGGTGCAACAGGCGTACGACCTCGTCACTGCGAAGCTCTGATGAGCGGCGACCGACGGGTCGCGGTCACCGGACTCGGCGTCGTCGCCCCTGCTGGGATCGGTGTCGACGCGTTCTGGTCCGGACTGCTCGGCCCGGGCATCTCCGACGGCCGCCAGTCGATCGAGATCGAGGATTGGGACCCGACGCCGTACTTCGAGAGTCCCAAGCACGCCCGACGGGCCGACCGCGTAGAACAGTTCGCCCTCGCCGCCGCCGGTGAGGCGTTCGACCGAGCGGGTGGCATCGATGCGATCGGCGTCGACCCTGGCCGGTTCGGCACGATCTTCGCCAGCGGCATCGGCGGGCTGAACACCCTCGAGGAACAGGTGATCGTGCGCGTGGAGAAGGGTGAGCGCCGCGTGTCACCGTTCCTCGTGCCGATGATGATGGTCAACGCTTCGGGCGCGGCCATCTCGATGCGGTACGGCCTCCAGGGACCCAACGAGACGATCTGTACGGCCTGCGCCGCCGGCAGCCACGCGATCGGCTATGCCGCCCGCTTGATCAAGTGGGGCGTCATCGACGCGGCCGCCACGGGCGGCGGCGAGTCGGCGGGCACGATCACCGCGCTGGCAGGCTTCCGCAACATGACGGCGCTGTCGACGGTGGGGATCAGCCGCCCCTTCGACGTCGACCGCGACGGCTTCGTGATGGGCGAGGGCTCGGCAGTTCTCGTCCTCGAGGAATGGTCACGGGCCGAAGCGCGCGGGGCCAACATCCTCGGCGAGATCCTCGGCAGCGCGAGCAATGCCGATGCTCATCACATCACGGCTCCCTCGCCGGGCGGTGTCGGGGCGATCGCCTGCATGCGACTCGCACTCGCCGACTCGGGGATCGAGGCCAGCGAAGTGAAGCAGGTCAACGCGCACGGCACGTCGACGCCGCTCAACGACGCAGCCGAGGCTGCCGCCGTGACCGAGGTGTTCGGGGAGCGCAACGTCCCGGTCGTGTCGATCAAGGGCGTCACCGGCCACGCGCTCGGCGCCGCCGGTGCACTCGAGGCCGCCGCCGCCCTGCTGTCGATCGAGAAGCAACTGATCCCGCCCACGGCGAACACGAAGGTGCTCGGCGACGACATGACGATCGACGTCGTGATGGGCCAGGCCCGGCCGTGGACGCCGGGTCCGGTGATCTCGAACAACTTCGGCTTCGGCGGTCACAACGGCTCGGTCGTCATCGCGCCCGCGAGCTGACACGCCTGCCGGAATCGGTCGACCTCCCCTCCGAAACTTGCACGGATCGTCCCGCCAGGCGGGAAAATCCCGGCAAGTTTCAGGCGGTAGTGCGTCAGGCGTCGACGATCACGAAGAGCAGCTCGCACGTGCAGGCGACGTCGCCGTTGACGAGCGCGCGGCCGGATCCCTTGCCGGCGCGGGCCGACATCCGGCCCAGTTCGACCTCGAGCACCAGCTCGTCGCCGGGCACCACCTGACGGCGGAACCGCGCCTTGTCGAGCCCGCCGAACAGCGGGAGCTTGCCGGCGAACCGTTCGTCGGCGAGCACCGCCGCGGCGCCCACCTGGGCGATCGCCTCGCACATCAGCACCCCGGGCAGCGTCGGCCGACCCGGGAAGTGACCGGCGAAGAAGTATTCCTCACCCGTGAGGCGCCACACCCCCGACGCCGACTCGCCCGGCACGATCGACGTGAGTTCGTCGACGAGCAGGAACGGCGGCCGGTGCGGGAGCAGCGACGCCGGGGACGGGAGCGGGTTCGAGAGCGGAACGGTCGGGTCGCCGGGCTGAGAAGTGGTCATGATCGTCGGGTCCAATCGATTCGACGGCGGGCGTGGGCGTGGTAGTGGTCGGGGATGCTGCGCATGTTGTCGTCGATCCAGAAGTCGTCGGGCGATCGCGCGTTCATGACGTCGGCGAGGCGAGAGTGGAGTTCGTGCCGGATCTCGTCGGGCGGCGACGGATCGTGGACCCGCCACACCACCATCGGCACCCCGCAGGCATCGCACTCGGCGATCCAGCACAGCTCGTCGGCGTGGAACCACTCGGTGAACGGCGTCGCTTCACAGAGCTCACACGACGCGTCGATCGACATTGTGGCACTCGTGTCAGACGTCGCTGCCCGGTCGACGCTGCGACTCGGTCGTCGGATCACCGCGATATCCAGGTGGATACGTCAGCGCCAGCTCCTCGGCGGACGGCTTGCGGTTCGAGTAGGCGTCGGCCGGGAGCAGGTCGACGAGCGCGCCCATGATCCGCTTCGTATCCGCGCCGAGCGACCTCCCCACGAGTTCGACCGGAGGCCCCACCCGGACGCGGACGGTCGGCGGATCGGAGAGATTGAGCACGTTCGGCAGCCGGCTCGAGCGCGGCCACACCTTCTCGGTGCCCCACAACCCGACAGGGATCACCGGCGCACCGGTCAGCTGTGCCAGGCGCGCCGCTCCCCAACGGCCCTTGGGCTTGGCGAAGAATGCCGGACCGCGAGGGATCGTGCCCTCCGGCATGATCACGACCATCTCACCGCCGGCGAGCGCGTCGGCGGCCGCTTGCAGCGGTTCGTCCGACCCGGTCCCGCGATCGACCCTGATGCCGCCCATCGCCGCAGCGATCTGGCCGACGACCGGCGCGTCGAACACCTCCCTCTTGCCGAGGAACCGCGCCGTGCGACCACTTCGGCCGAGGGCCATCGACATCGCCGCGACGTCGAAGTAGCTGCGATGGTTCGCCACCAGGATCGCCGGCCCGGACGCAGGGATGTTCTCGACACCGGCGATGTCGAAGCGGGCGTACGGGTACGCCGCCGGTCGAGCGAGACGCAGCGCCAACTGCTGCAGCTCGAGGCCGACCACCGGGATCTTGACCACACCCGGCGACACGTCGAGGTTCAGCGTCGGCCAACGCCGAGTGGCGGCGATCAGCACCATCCGGGGATCGGGATTGACCACGATCGGATGGCCGACGGCCGACAGCATCGGCGAGTCGAAGGCACTGTCGGAGTAGGCGTAGCTCGCGCCCAGGTCGACGTCGTGTTCGTCGGACCACGCGGTGATCGCGGCGAGCTTCCCGGCCGACCACACGAACGGACCGGCGAGGGTGCCGTCGTAGAACCCGTCCGCGTCGACCGTGTACCGCGTGGCCACGACGTCGTCGAGCCCGAGGCGGTCGGCGAACGGCTTGACGAAGTCGTACGGCGTGGTCGTGGCGAGCACGATCGGCCGTCCGGCGGCGCGATGCGCAGCGAAGGTGGCCTCGGCGAACGGTTGGACCATGCCGACGAGCCGATCGGCAACGGTGCCGGCCGCCTCCTGCACGGCAGCCTGGGACCGCCCCTTGGCGAGCGTCACCGCCTGGCGGGCGAGCGCCATCGAGGGCAGGGTCTCGCCGATCGCGTTGAACACACCGAACAGCAGGCGCTCACCGGGAATCGACCCCGACGTCAGCCCGGCGAGTCGCATGGCCTCGGAGAACACCTCCCCGGACGCGCCGCGCAACAGCGTGCGATCGAGATCGAAGAACGCCGCACCCCGCTCAGTCGCCGAGACCAGGCCCGTCGAGCCCGGCGCGGTGGAAGGTTTGCTCACCTGCGCCACACTACGTCCGGCCGGCACCAGCGCTGGAAAAACGGGAAAGACCCGGATGGGGGATCCGGGTCTCTCAACCTGGGAACTCCACCGATGGGGGATCGGTTCGTGGGTTCCCTTCGAGTGGAACATGGGGGGTGTTCGCACTGCGATCTGTCTTGCTTGTGAAATTATGCACGTGAACAAGCGATCTGGCAAGTAGAACTCCGAGATACTTGCTATCGTTTTTGGAGATGGACGTCCGGCAACTGGCCACGCTCGTGGCGATCGCCGATCACGGTACGTTCTCCGGTGCAGCCCGCGCCTTGTTCACCGTGCAGTCCAACGTGTCGAGCCACATCGCCCGCCTCGAGAAGGAACTGGGCGTCACCCTCGTCGACCGCGCCAATGGCGGCCTCACCGAGGATGGTGCGCGGGTGGTGGAACGGGCGCGACGGGTGCTGCGCGAGATGGACGACATCACCGCCGACACGGCGAGCCGCGACGCGACGGTGTCCGGCCAGACCCGCCTCGGGGTCATCGGCACCACCGCGCGATGGCTGATGCCCCAGTTCCTCGGCCGCCTCGAGCAGCAACACCCGAACGTGCGGGTCATCATCCAGGACGGCGCGACGTCGACACTCGTGCCGAACCTGCTGTCGGGGCAGCTCAACGCCGCAGTCATCCACCTGCCGGTCGACGATCCCGAGCTCGTGATCGAGCCACTGTTCGCCGAGGATCTGCTCCTGCTCGCCGACAAGCGCCATCCGCTGGCCGCGCACGACACGATCGCGCTGGCCGACCTCGACGAGGTTCCGCTCCTGCTGCCGCCGACCGGTTCCGCCCTGCGCCGGGTGCTCGATCGCGCCGCCGCGACCGCCGACATCACACTGCGGCCACAGGCCGAGATCGACGGCGTCCGGCTGCTCGCTTCCCTGGCGCTCGACGGTTTCGGGGCATCGATCGTCCCCGCGACCGCGGTGCCGATCTGGTTGCAGGGCTCGTTCCGGCGGATCACCGTGCCCGAACTCCCCCGTCGCGTGGTCGCCTTCGCCCGCCGCCGTCGCCCCCGGCCGAGCGCGCCGACCGTGGCCGCCCGCGACACCTTGCGCGACGTCGTCGTCGAGCAGGGTGCACACCAGCACGGTGTCCATCTCGACACCGCCGTGCTCGTGGTTCCCCGTTCGGCGTGACGCCCGGTACTGTCCGGGCGATGACGCCGGCCGAGTTGCGCGACCCCTGGTCCGGCCACCGGCCGGGTGATCTCGATCTCGCCAACCTCGTGCCGGGCGCGGCACGCCCGATGATGCGCCGCCTCGGCGACCGCGACGTCATCTGGATCGATGTCGACTCGCCAGGTGAGATGGTGCACCTGTCGTCAGCGACGTCGGCCAAGATCGAGTGCGGTCTGACCGCCGGCCGCGACGTCGGCCTGCCCGTCGTCCTCGTGCTGTCGAGCGCCGGCGCCGACATCCTCGAGGGCATGTCGGCCCTCGACGCGTGGGGACGCGTCGCCGCCGCGCTGGCCAGCTGTTCGGGCAGGGTCCCGACGATCGCCGTGGTCGACGGTCCCGCGGTCTCGGGGCCGGCCCTGCTGCTGGGGCTCGCCGATTTCACGATCATGACGGAGGCCAGCTACGCGTTCGTCAACGGGCCGGTGATGGTCGAGGAGTTCACCGGCGTCGGCATCGACGTCGACGAACTCGGCGGAGCGACCACCCATGCCCGCTACACCGGCGTGGCCACGATGGTCGTCGCCGATCGCGACGCAGCCGTCGCGGCGGTGGAGAACCTGTTGGAGTATCTGCCCGACAGCACCGACGCCGAGCCGGCCCGCTGGTCGTGCGACGATCCCGCCGATCGGCCGTGCCCCGAAGCGGGGGCCCAGATCCCGGCGACGTCGACCGGCAGCTACGACGTGCGCAAGGTCGCCGAGGCCATCGTCGACGACGACAGCCTGTTCGAACTCCGCGACCGATGGGCGGCGAACGTCGTCACCGCGTTCGCGACGATCGACGGACGTCCGGTCGGCATCGTGGCGAACCAGCCGATCTCGCTCGCGGGCACGCTCGACATCCCGGCATCGCAGAAGGCGGCCCGGTTCGTGGCGTTCTGCGATGCGTTCAATCTTCCGATCATCACGCTCGTCGACACACCCGGCTTCTATCCGGGCAAGGATCTGGAGTGGCGCGGGATGATCCGTCACGGCGCGCAGCTCGTGTTCGCCTACGCCCGGGCGACCGTTCCGCGCATCTGCGTGATCCTCCGCAAGAGTTACGGCGGCGCGTTCATCGTGATGGATTCCAAGACGATGGGCAACGACCTCTGTCTCGCATGGCCTGGCGCCGAACTGGCCGTCATGGGTGCCGGACAGGCGGCCGCCATCCTCCAGCGCCGGGCGACGCCCGACGAGCGGGCCGCGTTCGAGGCCGACTACGCCGAGCGTCTGCTCAATCCGTACGTCGCCGCCGAACGTGGCTATGTCGACGCCGTGATCGACCCGGCCGACACTCGACGGGAGATCGCCGCGGCGCTCGACATGCTCGACGACAAGCGCGAGGTGCTCGCGCCGCGCAAGCACGGCAACTCACCGCTCTGACGCGATCCCGTCACGTCGGCCCCTCACGCCGGACCTCGCGTCGGCGCGGATCGACCAGAGGATCGACACGGTCAGCACGACGGCGATGAACCCGAGCGACACGTACGTCGGCAGGTGGATCTCGAACGGATCGCCGATCAGCAGCATCTTGATGCCGACGAAACCGAGGATCACACCGAGGCCGATGTTGAGGTAGCGGAACTTGCCCTGCATGCCGCCGAGCAGGAAGTACAGCGACGCGCAGGCCGAGGATCGCGAACGCGTTCGCCGCGAAGACGATGAACGGCTCGCGGCTGACCGCGAGCACCGCCGGCACCGAGTCGACCGCGAACACAACGTCGGTCGCCTCGATCAGCACGAGCACCGCGAACAGCGGTGTGGCGACGCGCTTGAGATTGACCCGGGTGAACAGCTTCTGGCCGTCGTACTCGTCGGTCGTCGGCACGATCTTGCGCACGAGGCGCATGGCGATGTTGTTGTTGTAGTCCACCTGTTTGGTCTCGTCGTGACGGGCGATCTTCACGGCGGTGTAGAGCAGGAAAGCGCCGAAGATGTACAACACCCACTCGAAGTTCTCGATGAGCGCGACGCCGGCGAAGATGAAGATCGCTCGCATCACGAGGGCGCCGAAGATGCCCCAGAACAGCACCCGGAACTGGTACTCCCGCGGCACCGCGAAGAACGAGAAGATCACCGCCCACACGAACACGTTGTCGATCGAGAGGCTCTTCTCGATCAGGAAGCCTGCGTAGTACTCGCTTCCGGCCTGCCCGCCTTGCCAGGCGAGGATGACCAGGCCGAAGAGCAGCCCGATCGAGATCCACACGGTCGATTCGATGGCCGCTTCCTTGATCGTGATCACGTGCGCGGTGCGGTGCACGAGCAACAAGTCGGCGATGAGCATCGCGGTGATCGCCGCGACGAGCGCAACCCACGCCCAGACGGGCACGTCGAACGAGGCGAAGTTCTCGTCCGACGCCGTTGCGGCGAGGAGGGCGGGTGGGGACATGATCATGGGTGGTCCTCGCTGGATTGGGTGGGTGCGAACGGGGTGAGTGCGACTTCGGTGATGCTGTGGCGCGCCATGGCGCGGATCTCGATCTCCCAGCCGTCGATCACGACGCGGACGCCGACGATCGGGATGTGGCCGAGGCGTTCGAGCAGGAGACCGGCAACCGTCGCGTAGTCACCGGTTGGCAGCCCGACGCCGATGTCGTCGAGGTCGTGGATCGGGAACATGCCGGGAAGCACGATCGTGCCATCGGGCTCGCGGCGGACGGTCGTCAGGTCGGGGTCGGTCTCGTCGTAGATCTCACCGACGAGCTCCTCGACGAGGTCCTCCATCGTCACGATCCCGGCCACTCCCCCGTGCTCGTTGACGACGACGGCCATCTGTGCCCGCCGCAACTGCATCTCGCGCATCGCGGTGAGCACGTGGGCCGCCTCGGGGAAGATCGGTGCGTCGAGAGCGAGCGGCCCGATCGGTCGTTCGCCGCCGCCGAGCAACTGGCGGAGATGGACGACGCCGATCACGTCGTCGAGGTTCCGTCCCGGTGCGATCGGCGCCCGGGTGTGGCCAGACTCGTTGAGCAGTTCGAGCGCTCGGTCACAGGTGAGCGTCGGGTCGAGCACGAACACCTGGCTGCGCGGGACGAGGACCTGTTCGAGTGTCCGTTCGGCGATCTCGAATGCGCCCTCGATGATCACGCGCTGCTGCGGCGTGAACGTCACCTGCGCGGCCACCATGTCGCGGAGTTCCTCCTCGGTCACCTCCTCACGCTGCCGGTCGGGATCGCCGCCCATCAACCGGACGGCGACGTCGGTCGACCACGACAGCAGCCACACGATCGGGCGGGTGATCGTCGACAGGAACGCCAGCGGTCTGGCCATCACCATGCCCCAGCGCTCGGCCTTCTGCATCGCGACCCGCTTCGGGGCCAGTTCGCCGAACACGAGTGTGAAGTACGACAACACGAGCGTCACGACCACGATCGACACCGGCGCGGCGGCGCGCCCGAGGAAGCTCAGTGGCGCCTCCAGTGGTTCAGCGAGCGACACAGCGGCGAACGCGGACGCCAGGAAACCGGCCAGGGTGATGCCGATCTGGATCGTGGCCAGGAACTGGTTCGGCTGCCGAGCAAGTCGTGCGAGGACCGCTCCCGTTGACGATGCGGTCTCGATCCGCTGGAGCTGCCCCTCGCGGAGCGAGACGAGCGCGAGCTCGGTACCGGCGAACGCGGCATTCACGATGACGAGGACGACGATGAGGAGGAGTTGGGGCAGGACGTCAGACATCACTGGACGAGGTGGACGGTCGGTAGCGGGTGGGGACGGGTGTTCGGAGCATCGGTGCCTCGGGAGGGTGCGGCGACAGGGTGGTCGACTTCGGGCATCGGCCGATCGACGGTCGCTCCCTCGATGGGCGCGGCCGACACGAGCGGTCGACGGATGTCACTGGTCGGCGGGGAGCGCCGAGCCAGATCTCAGACTCGCTGCAGTGGTGGACCGCGCCACACGGGTGGCACGCGATGGCGCTGCGCCGGCAGGAACCGCGACCGGATCCGAACGACACGGGCACCTGCCACGACCGGAGCCAACACCCGACGCAACCGTCGGCGGCGCTGCACGGTGCGGTGTGCCGTCGATTCGGACGAGGGTGGCGCGACCGGGACTTCATCGATCGACGTCGCCAGTGCTTGCTCGACGACGCTCGCCGCGGTGGTGTTCGTCGCGCCGGCACCGATCACACCGGCGAGCAGCATGCACGCGGCGACGACGATGCGGAGCACGGACCGGCCGAGATCGGCGACCAGGTGATTCGACCCACTGGTGCCCGGATCGCTACGTCGAGGAGATACGTCGGCGCTCACAGGAGATCGACTGCCGACGATACCGGCGCTCACACAGAAGGCGGTCTCAGTGGACGAGGACGTTGCGGAACTGCCAGGGATCGTCGGGGTCGATGTCGTCGGCGAAGAACCCCGGGCGGCCGGCGAGCGGGGTCCAGTCGGTGTAGACGCCCACGACGCTGCCGAGGTAGGGACGCTGCACCTCGAGGCAACGCGCATGGTCCATGTCGTCGGTCTCGACGATCCCCGCCGAGGGATTCTCGAGGGCCCAGACGATTCCGGCCAGCACCGCGGAGGTGACCTGGAGACCGGTCGCGTTCTGGTACGGAGCGAGCCGGCGCGCTTCTTCGATGGTGAGCTGCGAGCCGTACCAGTAGGCATTGCGGGCGTGCCCGTACAGCAGCACGCCGAGTTCGTCGCGCCCGTCGACGATCTCGTCCTCGTCGAGCACGTGCTGTCCCGACGGCCAACGCCCGGCCGCGCCGAACAGTTCGTGGAACGACAGGACCGCGTCGTTGCACGGGTGATACGCGTAGTGACACGTCGGGCGGTACTCGACCTCGCCCTCGTCGGATCGAACCGTGAAGAAGTCGGGGATCGACAATGCCTCGTTGTGCGTCACGAGGAAGCCGTACTGCTCGCCGTGCGAAGGACACCACGTACGGACACGGGTCTCGGCACCCGGCTGCTCGAGGAAGATTCCGGGTGCCGCGGGATCGTCGGGGGTCCGGGCGTTCGCCGGCAGCCATCGTTCGTGCGTCCCCCAGCCGAGTTCCGCCGGTTGCAGGCCCTCGGAGATGAATCCGTCGACCGACCACGTGTTCCAGAACACGTCGATCGGCTTCGGCGAGACGGCGCGCTGCGTGTCGCGTTCCGCGATGTGGATCCCGGTCACACCGACGTCACGCATCAACGCCGCCCAGCCGCTCCGGTCACCCGGGGCCGGTGTCACGGTGTCGACTCCGAGATCGGACGCCAGCGATACCAACGCCTCCTTGACGAACCACGACACCATCCCCGGGTTCGCCCCACAGCACGACACGGCCGTGGTGCCGCCCGGTGAGTTGCGACGCTCGACGACGACCGTGTCGCGCAACGCCTGATTGGTGCGCGTGGCGTTGTCAGCGTGGGTGTCGTAGTAGAAGCCCGGCCACGGTTCGACGACCGTGTCGATGTACAGCACGTCGAGCTCGCGGCACAACCGCAGCAGATCGAGCGACGAGGTGTCGACCGACAGGTTGACGCAGAACCCCTGCCCGTCTCCGGCGGTGAGCAGCGGCGTCAGCAGATCCCGGTAGTTGTCGACGGTGACCGAGCCGTGCACGAACGTGAACCCGTAGCCCTCGACGATCGAGCGCTGGCGATCGTCGGGCTCGATCAGCACGGCGCGCGAGCGATCGAAATCGATGTGGCGATCGATCAGCGGGAGCGTGCCACGGCCGATCGAACCGAAGCCGATCATCACGATCGGGCCCGTGACCGTGGCGAGCACCTCATCGAGGTTGGCGGACGGGTCGGTGGTGCTCACGGCGGAACCTCCGGATTGGGCCGGGCTCGTCCCGACGGCCGCTGCACGCTAGCGCCCGCACGGCACCCGGAACTCTCCACCGGCTGGGTGCGTACCCTCCCGATCGCACTATCGTGGCCGACGGTCGGGGCCGACCCCTCGATCGCCCACGTCGTCGGTCGTAATCCGCCCGCCGACACCAATCGAGCCACCGAAGGAAGCCACGTGCCCGACACCATCACCATCACCGACGACCGCACGGGAAAGACCGTCACCGTCCCGATCGAAGGTGGGGTGTTCTCGTCCTCGGCCCTCCGCGAGCTCGACCCGACGTTGTACTGCTACGACCCGGCGTACCTGTCGACGGCGTCGTGCAAGTCGGCGATCACGTACCTCGACGGCGATGCGGGCATCCTCCGCTACCGCGGCTACCCGATCGAACAGCTGGCCGAGAAGTCGACGTACCTCGAAGTCGCGTACCTGCTCCTCAACGGCGAGTTGCCGACGACCGAACAGCTCGCGCAGTGGACGTTCGACGTCACGCACCACACGTTCATCCACGAGAACATGCGCAAGCGGTTCGTCGACGGCTTCCACTACGACGCCCACCCGATGGGCATGTTCATCTCGGCACTGGCGGCACTCGGCACGTTCTACGAGGGGGCGAAGGACATCGACGACGCCGAGGCGCGCAGCCGCCAGGTCCTGCGGATGATCGCCAAGGCCCCGACGATCGCGGCGATGTGCTACCGGTTCTCGGTCGGACTGCCGTTCAACCAGCCGAACAACGAGCTGTCGTACCCGGCGAACTTCCTCAACATGATGTGGAGGATCGGTGAGTACGAGGTCGACCCGGTCCTCGAACGGGCGATGGACGTGCTGTTCATCCTCCACGCCGACCACGAGCAGAACTGCGGCACCACGGCGATGCGGGTGATCGGTTCCAGCCAGGCCGATCCGTACTCGTCGGCGGCCGGGGCCGCGTCGGCGCTCTACGGCCCGCTCCATGGCGGCGCCAACGAGCAGGTCGTGCGGATGTTGACCGAGATCGGCTCGCTCGAGAACGTCCCGGCGTTCATCGAGTCCGTCAAGGCTGGCAAGGGCCGGCTCATGGGCTTCGGGCACCGCGTGTACAAGAACTACGACCCGCGTGCGACGATCATCAAGCAGACCGCCTACGACGTGTTCGACGTGACGGGCAAGAACCCGCTCCTCGACATCGCCTTGGCCCTCGAGGAGACGGCACTCAAGGACTCGTACTTCGTCGATCGCAAGCTCTACCCGAACGTCGACTTCTACTCGGGGCTGATCTACCAGGCGATGGGATTCCCCGTCGACATGTTCACCGTGCTGTTCGCCATTCCCCGCATGTCGGGCTGGCTGGCCCACTGGCAGGAGCTGCTCGAGGACCCGACGCAGAAGATCTCCCGCCCCCGCCAGTGGTACGCCGGCCCCGATGCCCGCGACTACGTCGACCTCGCCGCCCGCTGAAACGATCGGGGTCAGGCACCGCGCACCAACCGCGGCACGGCCGCGTGCGTCGGCGAACTGTGGGTTGGTGCGCGGTGCCTGACCCCGCGCACCAACTACAGCAACTCGAGGGTGGCGTTGAAGGTGGCGCTGGGGCGCATGACGGCGGCGGCGAGCGCCGGGTCGGGGCTGTAGTAGCCGCCGATGTCGGCGGGCTGGCCCTGCGCTCCCAGGTATTCCTCGACGATCGTCTGCTCGTTGTCGGCCAGCGTGGCGGCGATCGGCGCGAACGCTGCGGCCAACTCGGCGTCGGCGGTCTGCGCCGCGAGTTCCTGCGCCCAGTAGAGGGCGATGTAGAAGTGGCTGCCGCGGTTGTCGATCTGGCCGAGCCGGCGCGCCGGTGACTTGCCGTTCTCCAGCAACGCACCCGTTGCGGCGTCGAGCGTGTCGGCGAGAATCTGGGCGCGGGCGTTGTCGGTCACGTTCGCCAGATGCTCGAACGACACGGCGAGGGCGAGGAACTCCCCGAGCGAATCCCACCGCAGGTAGTTCTCCTTCACCAACTGCTGGACGTGCTTCGGCGCCGAACCACCGGCACCGGTCTCGAACAGCCCACCGCCGGCGAGCAGCGGCACGATCGACAGCATCTTGGCGCTCGTGCCGAGTTCGAGGATCGGGAACAGGTCGGTGAGATAGTCGCGCAGCACGTTGCCGGTGACCGAGATCGTGTCCTCGCCGCGGCGGATTCGGTCGATCGAGAACTTTGTCGCCTCACCGGGCGCCATGATCTCGATCTGCAGGCCGTCGGTGTCGTGGTCGCTCAGATACTGCTGCACCTTGGCGATGAGTTGGGCGTCGTGGGCGCGGGTGGCGTCGAGCCAGAACACGGCGGGCGAACCGGTGGCACGGGCCCGTGACACGGCGAGGCGCACCCAGTCGCGGATCGGCTCGTCCTTCACCTGGCACATGCGGAAGATGTCGCCGACCTCGACGGGCTGCTCCATCAGGACGTCTCCCGACGCGACGTCGACCACCCGGATCACGCCGGCGGCGGAGGCCTCGAACGTCTTGTCGTGGCTGCCGTACTCCTCGGCCTTCTGGGCCATGAGGCCGACGTTCGGCACGGTGCCCATGGTGGACGGGTCGAACGCGCCGTTGGCGATGCAGTCCTCGATCACGACCTCGTAGATCGCGGCGTAGCTGCTGTCGGGGATGACGGCCTTGGCGTCCTGCTGCTCCCCCGCCCGGTTCCACATCTGGCCGGACGTGCGGATCATCGCCGGCATCGACGCGTCGACGATCACGTCGCTCGGCACGTGCAGGTTCGTGATGCCACGATCGGAGTCGACCATGGCGACGTCGGGTCCGTTGGCGAAGCCGGCAGCGAGATCGGCCTCGATCGCCGCGCGCTCGTCGGCGGGCAGACCGGCGATGACGTCGATCACCTGTCCCAGGCCGTCGCGCGGGTTCGCACCCGCCGCGTCGAGCACCTCACCGTGCTGCTCGAACAGGTCGGCGAAGAACACCTCGACGGCGTGGCCGAACATGATCGGATCGGACACCTTCATCATGGTGGCCTTGAGGTGCAGCGAGAACAGCACGCCCTGCGCCTTGGCATCGGCGATCTGCTCGGCGAGGAACGTCCGCAACGCGGCCACGTTCATCACCGTTGAATCGATGACCTCGCCGGCGATCACGGGCACCGAGGCCTTGAGCACGGTGACGTCACCGTCGGCGGGGACGAGTTCGATGCGCACGGCACCGTCGTCCGTGACCGTGAGCGACTGCTCGTTCGACCGGAAGTCGCCCGCGCCCATCGTGGCGACGTGCGTCTTGGAGTCGGGCGACCATGCCCCCATCGAATGCGGGTGCGACTTGGCGTACTCCTTGACGGCCTTCGGCGCGCGACGGTCGGAGTTGCCTTGGCGGAGCACGGGGTTGACGGCCGATCCCATGACGGCGCCGTACCTGGCCCGGATGTCCGCGGCGTCCGCGCCGGACCCCTCGTCGGGGTAGTCGGGCAGGGCGTACCCCTTCGCCTGCAACTCGGCGATCGCCGCCTTGAGCTGCGGCACCGACGCGCTGATGTTCGGCAGCTTGATGATGTTCGCCTGCGGCGTCAACGCCAGGTCGCCGAGTTCGCCGAGCGCGTCACCGACCCGCTGGTCGTCGGTGAGGCGGTCGGGGAACGCCGCCAGGATGCGTCCGGCGAGCGAAATGTCCCGGGTCTCGACCTCGACGTCCGCCGCTCCGGCGAACGCTTCGATGATCGGGAGCAACGAGTAGGTGGCCAGCGCCGGGGCCTCGTCGGTGAACGTGTAGATGATGGTCGACTTGTCTTTCACTTGTATCCACACTAGCGCGCCAGCCAGATGATGCGTCTACGCTCGCCCGTGATGGACTTCGCCTGGACGCCCGAACAGCAAGCCCTCCGCGAGCAGGCCCGCAAGGTCGCCACCGAGGCGGTCGAGCGGTACGGCCGGCACAACGATTCGTGGATCAACGGGTTCTCCAAGGAGTTCGCCGTCGAGATGGCGGCCCACGGCTGGATCGGGATGACGTGGCCCGTGGAGTCGGGCGGTGGTGGCCAGCCGGCCATCAACCGGTTGATCGTCGGCGAGGAGTTGATCACCGCCGGGGCACCGATCGCCGCGATCTGGTT
Organism: Ilumatobacteraceae bacterium; assembly: GCA_963801795.1. Classification (GTDB taxonomy): domain Bacteria; phylum Actinomycetota; class Acidimicrobiia; order Acidimicrobiales; family Ilumatobacteraceae; genus Sva-07. Next base: position 151,003 of record CAWDFZ010000004.1, on the reverse strand, counting down.
CGCCGATCGCCAGATGGGCCCGACGCTGATCAAGTACGGCACACCCGACCAGCAGGCCGAGTTCCTGCCCGGCATCCTCTCGGGCGAAACCACCTGGTGTATCGGGATGTCCGAACCGAACGCCGGCTCCGACCTCGCGTCGCTCGTCACGAGCGCCCGCCGCGAGGGCGACGAGTTCGTGATCAACGGGCAGAAGATCTGGACGAGCTTCGGAACGCAGGCCGACTACTGCTACCTCATCTGTCGCACGAGCAGCGACGGCCCGCCGCATCGTGGGATCAGCGAGGTCATCGTGCCGATGGACACGCCGGGCATCGACGTTCGGCCGATCACCGACATGACCACCAACCGCCACTTCTGCGAGGTGTTCTTCACCGACGTGCGGGTGCCGGTCGCCAACCTGGTCGGCGTCGAAGGAGCCGCGTTCAAGCAGACGATGGCGCAGCTCGAACACGAACGGGGCGGCATCGATCGGCTCGTGTCGAACCGTGCCCTCTATGAGATGGCGGTGGCCCGCGCCGACCGGTCCGATCCCCTCGTCCGCCAGCGGATGGCCCGCCTCGAGACCGGGTACCGCCTGGGACGAATCCTCGTCACCCGCGAAGTGCTCCGCCAGGCGCCGGCCGGATTCTCCGCGGCGACGAAGTGCTTCTGCACCGAGCACGAGATCGAGGTCGCCGAGTTCGTGTTCGACGTGCTCGGCGCCGAAGGCACGTTGTGGAGCGACGTCACCCGGGGGCTCGTTTATGCGCCCGGCTACACGATCATGGGTGGCACATCGAACGTGATGCGCAACATCCTCGGCGAGCGCGTGTTGGGTCTCCCACGTGTCGCCAACGCCTGAGTCGACGAGCTTCGACATCGATGGCGCGACGATCGCTGCGCTGCGCTGGGCGCCGGACGGCCTGTCCCGGGCCAGCGGCGCCGCGACGGTCGTCGCGGTCCACGGCATCACCGCCAACGCCTGGTCGTGGGGTCCGATCGCCCAGGCGCTGAACGGCGAGATCGATCTCCTCGCCGTCGACCTGCGCGGCCGTGGACGCAGCTGGACCGAGCCGGGCCCGGTCGGGCTGCGGCAGCACGCCGACGACGTCGCCGCTGTGATCGAGCAACTCGGCGGACCGGTCGTCGTGGTCGGCCACTCGATGGGCACCTACGTGGCGCTGCTCCTCGCCGAACGGCACCCGGCAGCGGTGCGGTCGCTCGTCCTCGTCGACGGCGGCACGGCGCTGTACCTCCCCGATCCGCCCGTTCGTGCCGACGGCACCGTCACCCGCGAGGAGCGAGTTCATCGACGAGGTGCTCGATGTGTCGCTCGGACCGGTGATCGAGCGGCTCGGGAAGGTGTGGCCCGACCGCGCCAGCTACCGGGCGATGTGGGCACAACATCCGGCGTTCGTCGACGGCATCGGCCCCGACCTGGAGCGCATCCTGCTCGCCGACCTCACACCGACAGACGGCGGCTACCGGGTGATGGTCGATCCGGACGCGATCCGGCACAACGGTCGGGAGCTGTTCGCCGACGACGAGGTGCGCTCGTCGATCGACCGTCATCCCGAGCCGGCCACCATCATCCGCGCCGAGTTCGGACTGATGGGCACTCCCCCGCCGCTGATCGCCGACGACATGATGGATCGGTACCCACAACACCGCTGGATCCGCGCCGACGGGCTCAACCACTACACCGTCATGTTCAGCACGCGCGGCGCCGCGCTCGTCGCCGACGAGATCCGCCACGCCGCCGCCGTCCTCTGATTCACGCCGACCGACCGCCAGCACGCGTCCAATCCACGTTTGCGTCGCGCTTTTCTCACACCTGTCGGCCAACAATCCCGACGCAAACGTTGATCGGAGGGGCCCTCAGGAGAGGGGCGCGCGGAGGACGACGTCGGTGTCGGTGAAGGCCGACGGATCGTCGTCGGCCAGCACCACGAGGAACTGATCGGCGCCGGCGACGTCGACGGCCGCGGTGAGCTCCACACCGTCCGCGCTGGAGAACGTCCCAGCGGATCGGATCGAGCCGTCGTCGAGCTGCACCCAACCCTCGTACCACCCGGTGCCGGGGTCGGGCAGCGTCGGCGCGTTCAGCACGATCCGCACACCGGCCTCGGTGGTGATCACCTCGATCGAGCCGCTCACATCGGGCACCCGGCCGGTCGGGCGTAGATCGATCGTGTCGCCCGTCTCGACGTCCGCTCCGCCGAGCGCGCTGAACACCAGCACGCCGAGGAGGAGCAGACCGACCGCGGCGATCGCGCCGACCACGAACGGTCGGGCCGAGGCCCTGCCGCGTGCTGACTCCTGCGCGGCGCGGAGGTCGGCAGCGGTGTAGAGCTCGGCCGGCCCGACGGTGGCCTCGGCCAGGATCGCCGCCACGACACGGTCGGCGACGTCGGCCGGTGGGTCGGTCCAGGACGAGCGGTCCGCCAACAGCCCCTCGACGTCGGGGGCCTGCGCTTCTGGAGCGACCCCGGAATCCTCGGCGCCGACGACTCGTACGGCCAGGCTTGCCAACCAGGGCCCGAACGCTCGACCCGGCTCGAACACTTCGGCGTTGCGCCACGCCTGGAGGAACGTGTGCACCGTGAGATCGGCTGCGGACGGGTCGTGCGCCGTCGCGACGGGTGAAACCTCCGACGCAATGCGGTACACGAGTCCGCCGTAGCGGGCGACGAGCGACCTGATCGCGTCGTCGTCAGCGGCACGAAAGGCCACCACGAGTTCGGCGTCGGCACGCACCGCCGCCGCTGGTCGGAACTCGTACATCCGCCGCGATCGTACGCCGAAGTTCGACGGATACATTGCCGTCCATGACGCCACGCCACGTCCGCTCGCTGTTCACGGTTGGCGCGCTGGTCGGCCTCCTCGTGTCGTGCAGCGGCAGCGACGACAGCGCCGACACGACGGCCGACACCGCTGTCGTCGAGGGCACGGGCGAGCCGACGACCAGCGTCCCGACCACCACAGACGACGTGGTGGCGACGGGCGCGCCAGCGGAGTCCGTCGACCCTGCCTCCGTCGCACTCGCCAACGAGTTGATGTCGGCCTCGATACAGGCCAACCTCGGGCTGTCGAAGGAGCAAGCCGACTGCGCGGCGGTGTTCATGGTCAATGCGCTCGGCGCCGACAACCTCATCGTCGACGGCGAGCTGGTCGACCTCGACACACTCCCGGCCGAGGCCCAGCAAGCGGGTGCCGCGGCGATCACCGAAGCGGTCCCGAACTGCGGGATCACGGTGCCGTCGGTCGCCGACTGACCGGATCCCCGGTCCCGGACGGGTCAGGTCGGAGCGACCCCGAGCGACGCCATGGCGTCGGACTTCAACCGCTTGTAGTCGACCTTGCCGTTCGCGGCGCGCCCGATGGTGTCGACGACGACGATCCGCCGCGGAGCCTTGTAGGCCGCCAGCGTGGTCTTCACGTGGGCGATGACCGCATCCGTGTCGACGACCTCGCCCGGACGCGCCTCGATCACCCCGGTCACCATCTCACCGAAGCGATCGTCGGGAACCCCGACGGCAACGGCGTCGAGCACGCTCGGATGGGTCTTCATCGCTTCTTCGACCTCCTCCGGGAACACCTTCTCGCCGCCGGTGTTGATGCACACCGAACCGCGGCCGAGCAACGTGATCGTCCCGTCGGTCTCGACGGTGGCGAAGTCGCCCGGACACGAGTAGCGCTTGCCATCGATCTCGAGGAACGTCCGCGCCGTCTTCTCCGGATCCTTGTAGTACCCGACCGGTTGACGGCCGCCCACCGCCAGCCGACCGATCTCACCGGACCCCGGCACGACCGGACGGTTGGCGTCGTCGATGACGATCGTGTTCGGGCTGAGCTGGAACTTGGCGGTGTCGGCGGCAGCGCCGGCCCCGCTCATCGAGCTGCCCATCCCGAGCGCCTCGGACGACGAGAACGCGTCCATCAGCAGCATGCCCGGGTGATTGCGCAGGAGCCCTTCCTTCGTCTCCTTGCTCCACATGACGCCCGACGACACGATCGCGACGAGGCTCGAGAGGTCCCAGCGGCCCGGATTCTCGTCGAGCGTGCGCAGGATCGGCTTGCCGAACGCGTCGCCGACCATCGCCATCGTGTTGACGCCGTCGCGCTCGATCGTGTCGAGCAGCACGGCCGGATCGAAGGTGCGGTTGTCGAGCGTGACGATGCTCCCACCACCCGACAGCGTCGACAGGCACGGGAAGTTGCCGGTGCCATGCATCTGTGGACAGGCCGGGAGAAAACGCGACCCAGGTACGGTGTGCGTGCCGCGCAGGTCGGCGGCCGTGCCGTCCTCGTCGAGCGCGCTGCCGAGTGAAGCGTTGAGCGTGACGGCCAGGTCGTCCTGACGCCACATCACGCCCTTCGGCATTCCGGTCGTGCCGCCGGTGTAGAGGAGGTTGAGGTCGTCGCCGCTGCGCCCCCACGCCGGCACGACCCGAGCGGCGCCGCTCGTCGCCGCCGACTCGTACGCGTCGGCCCAGTCGGGACAGTCGCCCGTGCCGTCGTCCACCCACAGCCACGTCCGCACCTTGGGCAGCTGGTCCCTGATCGGCCCGATGGTGGAGGCGAACGTGCCGTGGAACACGACCGCTCCGGCGTCGGCGTTGTCCCAGAGATACAGCAGTTCGTCGGCGGTGTACCGGTAATTGGTGTTGACCGGCACGAACGCCGCCTTGAATGCGGCGAACATCGATTCGAGGTACTCGGGGCAGTTGTAGAGGTACTGGGCCACCGCCTGCTGACGGGCGAGCCCCGCGTCGAGCAGATGTTGTGCGATCCCATCGGCGCGGCGATCGACCTCACTCCAGCTCCGACGGTCGTCACCGTGGATGAGGCATGGTGCGTCGGGCAGATCGTCGGCGACGACCTCCCACATGTCGGCGAAGTTCCAGTTTCCCATGCGTGCACTGCTACCAGACCCGGGAGGTCGAATCGTTGTCGAAGGCTCGATCGGCTCCGACTCGTCGGGCATCGCGAGCCGCGAGCACACTCGTCGGCCATGAGGACCGGCCGACCAACATGACGACACGAACGATTTCCACGAACGGGGTCGATCTCGCCGTGATCGATGAGGGCCAAGGCCCGCCCGTGATCCTCGCCCACGGATTCCCGGAGTTGGCGTATTCGTGGCGGCACCAGATCCCAGCGTTGGTGAACGCCGGCTACCGGGTGCTGGCCCCGGACCAGCGGGGCTACGGCGGATCGTCACGGCCGGAAGCGATCGAGGACTACGACATCATCGCTCTCACCGGCGACCTGATCGGTCTGCTCGACGACATCGACGCGCAGCGTGCTGTGGTGGTCGGTCACGACTGGGGATCGATGGTCGCGTGGCAGTCCGCGCTCCTGCATCGCGAGCGGCTCGCCGGCGTCGTCGGGATGAGCGTCCCGTTCCTTCCCCGCGGTGAACGTCCGCCGATCGAGGCGATGCGTTTCGTCTTCGCCGAGAACTTCTTCTACATCGTGTACTTCCAGGAGCCCGGTGTCGCCGATGCCGAGCTCGGTGGCGATCCGGCGCGCACGATGCGCCGCCTTCTGGCGGGGATGGCCTCCACCGCCGGGCCGGATCCCGACGCGTTCGCTCTCGACGGCCGTGGTTTCGTCGACCGCATGCCCGAACCCGACGGCCTCCCCGACTGGTTGACGCAGGACGAACTCGACCACTACATCGACACGTTCCGGCGGACCGGCTTCACCGGCGGCCTCAACTGGTACCGGAACTTCGATCGCAACTGGGAACGCACGCCACAACTCGACGGCGCCAAGGTCGAGGTTCCGTCGCTCTTCATCGGTGGGAGCGCCGACCCGGTGCTGGTCATGTCGCCGCCGAGCGCCGGCGCGGCGTTCCTGTCCGATCACCGTGGCGACGTGATCGTCGATGGTGCGGGGCATTGGGTGCAGCAGGAGTCGGCCGACGCGGTCAACGTCGCCCTCATCGACTTCCTCGATGCCGTCCGGGCCGAGGATCCCTGGTCGTGACCCGGTTCGCCGGCGCGACTGCCCTCGTCACGGGAGCGGCCCGCCCGCGCAGCATCGGCCGGGCGACGGCGCTCCGCCTCGCCCGCGACGGCGCGGCCGTGGCCTGTCTCGACATCGCTCGGAACTACGACGACGCGCCGCTCCACGGTGTGGCGTCGTCCGACGATCTCGACAGTTTGGTGGCCGAGATCGAGGCGCTCGGCGGCAAGGCGGTCGGTGTTCGTGCCGACGTCTCGGACGAGGACGCGGTCGAAGCCGCCGTCGAAGCGGCCACCTCGGCACTCGGCACGATCACCCTCGTCGCCAACGTCGCCGGCGGAAGCGGGCCCGGCTTCGGACTCGGACCCCTCGTCGGCCTGCCCGCCGCAGAGTTCCGTCGCGTGTTCGAGGTCAATGTCACGGGCACCTGGCTCGTGTCGAAGGCGTGTGCGTCGCGGATGCTCGCGGCGAAATTGCCGGGGCGCATCTGCAACGTGTCGAGTCAGGCCGGCAAGAAGGCGTGGCCGATGATCGGCACCTACTCCGCCGCCAAGGCCGCGGTGATCTCGCTGACCCAGGCGATGGCGATCGAACTCGGCCCGTCGGGCATCGCGGTCAACGCCGTGTGTCCCGGCACGGTCGACACCGACCTCACGAACCCGAACGGGATGTTCGTCGCCATGATCGGAGGCGAGGAGGGACTCGAGGCCTACCTCGCCCGGGAGATCCCGCTCGGGAGGCTGCAGACGGCCGACGAGATCGCCTCGGCGATCTGCTGGCTGCTGTCCGACGACGCGACCGGCGTCACCGGTGAGGCGATGAACGTGAGCGCCGGACAAACCATGGTGTGAGCAACCTCGTGCATTGGTGCCAGGCACCGATGCACGAGGTTCGACAACTGAAGAGAGAAGGAGTGACGATGAGCAAGACGATGCACCAGACGGGTCGGATCGAGCACGCCGGTGCCATCGACGCCGACGGCCACATCCTCGAACCACCCACCATCTGGGAGGACTACATCGACCCGAAGTACCGCGACCGGGCGCTGCGGATCAGGCTCGACGAACAGGGCCTCGAGGAGTTGGAGATCGGCGGCGAGCGGTCGATGATGAGCCGGCGGGGCTTCCCGGCGACGCTCGGCGCGATGGGTGCGCCCGACCTGCCGGCGATCCAGAAGGACCCCGCACGCACCTACGTCGGCGAGGCTCCGTTCGGCAGCATGGATCCGAACGAGCGCCTCGAACTGCTCGACGCCGAGGGCCTCGACGCCGTGATCCTGTACACGACGGTCGGCCTGCTGTGGGAGGCCGAGCTGAAGGATCCCGAGCTGTCCCAGGCGTACACGACCGCCTACAACCGTTGGATCTGCGAGTTCTGCTCGGGGTCGCCTCGGCTCGTGCCGACCGCCCACCTGTCGCTGTCCGACCCGGCCGCCGCCGCCCGGGAGTTGGAGCGGGCGGTCGCCGACGGTGCGAAGGGCTGCTACGTGGCGCCGTTCACCCAGGACGCGAAGCCGCTCGGACATCCCGACCACGACCCGGTCTTCGCCGCCGCGCAGGACCTCGGTGTGCCGTTCGCCATCCACCCGACGTTCGAGCCGCAGTGGACCAAGGGCCAACGCATGGGCACCTGGGAGAACGTGAAGCAACTCCGGCTGCTCGCGTCGGTGACCGCCTCCGACGGCGTGCGTCAACAGTTCACGACGCTGTTCGACTACGCGGTCTTCGACAAGTTCCCGCAGTTGAAGGTGCTCGTGCTCGAGTCGGGCGGCGGATGGATCGGCTACTGGCTCGACCGGATCGACGCCGTGTACGGCCACACGTTCATCGGCGACCGTGTGCCGCTCGAGCACAAGCCGAGCGACTACTTCCGGGAACGCTGTTGGATCAGCTGCGACCCGGACGAGCGGATGATCCCGGCGCTCGCCGAGCGCTACGGCGTCGAGCGGTTCCTGTGGGCGAGCGACTTCCCGCACGCCGACCACACGCCCGAATACGTCGACGACCTCAACGAGTTGGTGTCGTCGTTCCCCGCCGACGAGCGGCGACGATTCATCGGCGACAACGCCCGGGCGCTGTTCGACATCGCCGTCTGACGCTCACCGTGCGCCGACGGCTGCCGTCGGATTCTTCGAAGATTTCGCATCGAATGCTCAAGTCGGACCGAAAACGTGCCGATATGGCGGGCGTGGACCGGCGTCTCGACCGGCCGCAACCCCAGATGCGCCACCCGGGGTCTGCCAGACTACGGTTCGGCCGAACAGGGGGACCAGGAGATGAGCAAGATCGTCAGCGATCCGCGGATCGATCCACGCATCAAAGCGTTGATGGGCATGTTCCCGAGCGGAGGACAACCGGACATCGGCAGCCGTGAGGAGCTACTCGCCGAGGTCAACACACCCGACGCGCTGGCGGTCCAGGCCGCGACGAGCGCGGTGCTCGATGCGCTCGACAACGAGGACGTCGCGCCATCGACCGGACTGACCGTGACGCACCCTCGAGTTCGTGTCCGAGCCCGACGGCAACACGATCAAGATCCAGTTCATCCGGCCGGACTCGAGCGATCCCCTGCCGTGCGTGTACTACATCCACGGCGGCGGCATGCAGACGATGTCGTGCTTCGACGGCATGTACCGGGCGTGGGGCCGGATCATCGCCGCGCAGGGCGTGGCCGTCGCGATGGTCGACTTCCGCAACTGCGCTCGTCGCCGTCGTCGGCGCCCGAGGTGGCGCCGTTCCCGGCCGGGCTGAACGACTGCGTGTCCGGGTTGAAGTGGGTGCGCGACCATGCCGACGAGCTCGGGCATCGACGCCGACCACCTGATCGTCGCCGGCGAGAGCGGCGGCGGCAACCTCACGCTCGCCACCGGGCTCAAGCTGAAGCGCGACGGCGACCTCGGCCTGATCCGCGGGCCTGTACGCGCTGTGCCCGTACATCGCCGGGGAGTGGCCGCAGGACCGGTTCCCGTCGTCGATCGAGAACAACGGCATCCTGCTCGACCTGCACAACAACCGCGGTCGCGATCGGCTACGGCATCGAGGAGTTCGATGCCGGGAACCCGCTCGCCTGGCCGTCGTTCGCCGACCGAGGACGACGTCGGGGGCTCGTCCCGACGGTCATCAGCGTCAACGAGTGCGATCCGCTGCGCGACGAGGGCATCGAGTTCTACCGCCTGCTCGCTGCGGGCCGGCGTGCCGGCGCGCTGCCGGCAGGTGATGGGCACGATCCACGGCACCGAGATCTTCGTCGATGGCCTGCCCGGACGTCAGCCGCGAGACGGCGGCGAGCATCGCCCAGTTCTGCCGCGACACCTGAAGCGCGGCGTCTTGCGGCCAGCAGGGCAAGGCATTACCGTCACTCAACATGACACGTTCTATCCCGACACTCGTGAAGTCGAAGCGTCGGCGGACCATTTCGGTGATTGCGGCCGCGATCACGGTTGCCGCGTTCGTCGTCCCCAGTGCGTCAGGCGGGCCTGCGCAGGCCGCGGATGCGACGAGCAGCTACGTGGCGATCACGCCGACCCGCATCGCGGACACGCGTTCGAGTGCACCGATTGACGCGAACACGACACGCGATTTCCAGATCACGGGTTCGCTCGTTCCCGCGACCGCGACCGCGGTGGTGCTGAACGTCACCGCCACCCGGTCGCAGGGCAACGGCTTCCTGCAGGTGTTTCCCACGGGGCGGGCAGCCGTCGGTTCGAGTTCGACGTTGAACCTCGACTTCGCCGGACAGACGATTCCCAACGCCGCATTCGCACCGCTCGGTGACGGAGGCAGGGTGACGGTGTACACGACGTTCACGACCGACGTGCTCGTCGACGTGTTCGGCTACTTCGTGCCGGCCACGACCGCGTCCGCTGGCCGTCTCGTTCCGGTCACCCCGACGCGCATTCTCGACACCCGCAACAACATCGGCTACACGCCGCCCGTCGCGCCAACACCCACTCCACCCGACGCCGACCCCGCCGGTGCCGCCACCCGCCAATCCGGGGAACACGGTGAACTGCAGCGATTTCGCGACGCAGGCCGACGCGCAGGCCTATTTCGATCTCTACTACCCGTTCTATGGCGACGTGGCTGGACTCGACGCCGACGGCAATTTGATCGCCTGCGAGTCGCTGCCCGATGAGCCGATCACCGCGCTGTTGACCGGCGAGCAAGTCGTCACCTTGCAGGTCGCCGGCCGCGGCGGTGTCCCGACCTCGGGTGTGTCGGCAGTCGTATTGAACGTGACCGTCGCATCGCCGACGGCGGAGGGATTCGTACAGGTGTCGCCGACGCCGGTGAGCAAGGGCGCCTTCTCGAACCTGAACCCTGAGCCGGGCCGCACGATTGCCAACCTTGTCGTGGTGCCGCTCGGCACCGGTGGGCAGGTCGACCTCTACACGCACCTGAACACCGCCGGAACGCTGGACTTGCTGGCCGATGTGGTCGGTTACTTCACCGATGCGACGGCCGCATCGACGACGTCGGGACTGTTCGTGCCGATCACGCCGACGCGCAACGTCGACACCCGCCTGCCGGCGCCGCAACCCGAGATACCGACTGGCGGCATCGTGAATGTGAACGTCGCATCCGTCGCGCCTGGAGCGTCGGCAATCGCGGGAAACCTGACCTCGACCGGCGGCGGCGTGAACGGCTACCTGCAGCTTGCTCCCACGCCAGTGTCGCCGGGTGCCTCGTCGAGTCTCAACACGTCCTACGAGGACCAGACGATCGCCAACGCGGTCGTCAGCCCCGTCGCGGCAGGCGGCAGCGCCCAGGTGTACAGCTTCGGCTCGACGCACGTGCTGCTCGACGTCACCGGCTGGTTCACCGCCTGACCATTCCCGGTCCCGGGGCGATGCCGGGTGCTCGGGAGTTCACGCCACACAACGGGTCTCGAGCGCAGCCGTCGAGGGCGATGCCATCATCGTGCACCAGAAGGCGTGTTAACTTCGAGGAAGGGGTCAGGACGATGGAAGAGGTTTCGCGAGCTGAGACGATTGCCATGCTCGATTCGGTGCCCTTGTTCAGCGGCCTGACCAAGCGGCAACTCGCTGCAGTGGCGAACGTTGTGGACCACACCAGCTTCGAGCCCGGCGCAGTACTCGTCAAGGAACTGGACGTCGGTCGTCGCTTGATCATCATCCGAGCGGGCACGGCCGAAGTGCGACGCCAAGGATTCGTCGCCCGGGAGGGCGCGACCAAGGCCTTCGAGCAGGGCACCAGTCGTCGTCTCGCGACCATCGGCCCTGGCGATGTCGTCGGCGAGCTGTCACTCATCGATGGGAAGCGGACGTCGGCTTCCGTCGTGGCCGATACCCAGGTCGAGACCCTCGTGATCTATGCGACCAGGTTCAACAAGCTGTTGGGCTCGATGCCCCAACTGTACCCTCGGCTCCTCGTCGGCATGGCGGCGCGGGTCCACGATCTCGATCGTCGCGGCGACGTCATCGGGTAGGTTTCGTGGGCACGACGGGACTCGAACCCGGGACCTCTACCGTGTCATGGTAGCGCTCTAACCAACTGAGCTACGCGCCCGTAGCGGAGCCGTACGCTACCAGTTGTGAGCAGCGGCGCCCACCTCCACGTCGAGCCTTCCAGCGACCTGCCGGTCGTCGACATCGCTCCCCTACTCGACTCGTCCAGTGCCACCCAAGCCGCGACTTCGGTGGCGACTGAGATCGACCGGGCATGTCGCGAGATCGGATTCTTCGGGATCGTCGGGCACGGCGTCGACCCTGCACTGCAGGACGAACTCCAACGTGCGTCGCACGAATTCTTCGCGCTCGATGTCAGCGCCAAGGCCGCGATCGCGATGCCGCGGGCCGGACGGGCATGGCGCGGATGGTTTCCCGTCGGCGGCGAACTCACGTCGGGTCGCCCCGACAACAAGGAGGGCATCTACTTCGGCGCCGAGCACGATGCCGACCACCCTCGGGTTCGCGCCGGCGTCGCCCTGCACGGCGCCAATCTCTTCCCGGCCGAGCCGGCGAATCTCGGTCCGATCGTCCTGCGCTGGCTCGAAGAGATGCGTCGGGTCGCCGAGGCGGTGATGCGCGGCATCGCCCTCGGGCTCGGCCTTCCCGCCGAATGGTTCGCCGACAACCTGACCACCGACCCGACGGTGCTGTTCCGGATCTTCCACTATCCGCCAACGACCGGCGGCCTCGACGAATGGGGCGTCGCCGAACACACCGACTACGGCCTGCTCACCGTGCTCGCCCAGGATTCGCTCGGTGGGCTCCAGGTGAGCCGTCGCGACGGCACGTGGATCGACGTCGCACCCACGCCCGGCATGTTCGTGTGCAATCTCGGCGACATGCTCGAACGCCTCACCCGAGGCCGGTACCTGTCGACCCCGCACCGCGTCCGCAACGACACCGAACACGGCCGGCTCTCGTTCCCCTACTTCTTCGATCCGTCCTGGAACGCCACGGTGCCGGTGCTCCCGATCGATGTGGACGAATCATCACCGGTCGATCGACGCGCCCGATGGGACGGCGCCGACGTCGCAGCCTGGAACGGCACCTACGGCGACTACCTCACGGCCAAGGTCGCCCGCGTGTTCCCCGACCTGTTCGCCGTCACCGCAACCTGACCGACACGTCGTTGGCCATCAACCGGCCGGCCCGGGTGAGCACGACGCGGTTCGCATCGTCCGGATGCGGAACGACCATCGCATCGAGCAGGTCGAGCGTGGCGTCGTCGAACGAGTCGCGCGCGACACCGTCACGCGTGCGGAGCATCAGTTGCAGTCCTTCGACCCGCCGCCCCTCGTCGTCGAGCACCTCCGCCGCGGACTCGGCCGGCCTCCCCGCCTCGATCAGATCGATGTAGCGATCGGGTGTTCGCACGTTCCACCAGCGACGGCCGTGCTGATGCGAGTGCGCCGCACACCCGAACCCGCGGTAGTCGGCCTGCCGCCAGTAGAGGAAGTTGTGGCGCGACTCGTGGCCCGGCCGCGCCCAGTTCGACACCTCGTAGTTCGCGAGGCCGGCCGCCTCGAACAATTCGTCGGCGAGTTCGTACTTGTCGGCCTGATCGTCGTCGTCGGGGTGACGCTCCGGCTGCGCTGCCAGCGCCGTGCCCGCCTCGACGGTCAAGCCGTAGGCCGACACGTGCGGCGGATCGAATGCCAGCACCCCCTCCACCGTGCGCCGCCAGTCGTCGACGGACTCGCCGGCGGCGCCGTAGATCACGTCGAGATTGAACGTCGGCATCTCCGCCTCGACGATCGCCGTCACCGCTCGCGTGACGTTCGCCGGATCGTGCGTGCGACCGAGCGCGGCCAGCACGTGTGGCGACATCGACTGCACGCCGACGCTCACACGGTTCACGCCGCCCGATCGGTACGTGCGCAACATCTCGACGGTCACGTCGTCCGGGTTGCACTCCACGGTCACCTCGGCGTCGTCACGCCGTGGAATCGAGGCGATCAGCTCGGCCAGCGCGTCGGCCGCGACCAGCGTCGGCGTACCACCGCCGACGAAGATCGTGTCGGCGACCGGGAGCCCCTCGCCGACGGCGCGCTCGATCTCGGTCGACATCGCACCGAGGTACCGATCGACCAGATGGGCGCGATCGGTCCACGTCGCGAACGCGCAGTAGTCGCACTTCGAGGCGCAGAAGGGGATGTGCAGGTACACCCCGAACTCGTTCACGCACCAATCCAATCGCGGTTTCGGTCAAAGCGCGGATTTGGTCAAAGCGCGGTTTCGGACGCGTTCGGGCTCAGCTCGTCTTGAAGAGCAGGTCGAGCGCGTCGAGGCGTGCTCCGACCTGGTCGACCGGCACGTCGAGCATCGCCGCGATCGACCGGACGTCGTCGCCGCGGATCGTGATGACCCGGCCGTTGAAGTCCTGTCGCTGCACCTGGATGAGCTTGAGGTACCGCGACAACATCTCGAACGGCGCACCCTTCAGCTGCACCAGCTTGACGACGTCGATCGCCAGCTTCTTGGTCGCCGACGACTCGAGCGCGGCGATCGCCTCGCGGCTCGTCACCTCGCGGGGTAGGAGCTGCTCGACCGGCACCGCGTAGAACTGCGCCAACCGGTCGAGACGGGGCACCGACAGCGCCCGCTCGCCGCGCTCGTAGGCGCCGAGCACCGATGCCTTGAACTCCTGGTCGCTCTGTGCCTCGACCTCCTGCAGCGACAATCGCTTCTGTTTGCGGATCGCCCGCAATCGTTCGCCGACCTGTCGGCTGTAAGCCGATGGAGCTTCTTCCGTGATCGTCATTGCCAAACCCGCCTATTCATCCCGTGGTCGACTGCTTCGACCATTACCGCCGAGCGTGAGGTTACCGCACAGTACGTGCTCGGCGCCACCTACGGGTGTAACGACCCCAAGAGTGTGACGGCGGCGATCGCGGCGGTCTCGACACGCAGGATGTTCGAGCCGAGCGAGACGGCCCCGCGCGCCGCGCCGAGCTCGGCGTCCGACCACCCTCCTTCGGGTCCGATGGCGATGGCATCGTCGGCTGGGGCCAGCGCGCGTCCGCCAGGTTCGGCGACCACACAGTCGGGCAGCACCGTGAGCGCCGGCAGCGGACCTTCGATGCGCATCTTCCAGGTGCGGCGGCTCTGCCGGCACGCCTCGAGCGACACCCGGTCCGCCCGGTCGCGTTGTGCGGCCGCTCGTGCATCGTCCCACCGGGTCGTGGAATGTTCGGCGTGGAGCAGCACGAGCCGGTCGGCGCCGAGTTCGGTGAGCTTCTGCACCATCCAGTCGAGCCGATCGCCCTTGGGGATGGCCGCCGCGATCGTGATCGGTCGGGACGGCCGATCGGTCACCATGACGGCGCCGGCCACGTCGAGTTGCACCTGCTCGCGCGATCCGGCCACCACGGTGGACCGCCACCGACCGGCGAGATCCGTGACCGTCACCGTTTCGCCGGGGCGCAGGCGCAGGACGCGGCGCAGATGGTGTTCGACGTCGTGGTCGATGGCGACGACGGCGTCGCCATCCTCGCCGACGCAGTCGACGACGACGTGGGCCGCCGAACGTCGCAGGGCGGCGGCACGGATCGCACCGGGGTCGGGTACCCCCTCGGTCACGAGAACGCCGATTTGATCCGGGAGAGGATCCCTTCCTTCGGATGACCGACCGCTTCGCCGCGTCCCTCGGCGAACTCGCCGAGCAGTTCGGCCTCGCGTTCGGTGAGCTTGAGCGGTACCTCGACGCGGATCCGCGCCCTGAGGTCGCCACGGCCGCGGCCGCGGAGGTGCGGTACACCCCGTTGACGCAGCACGAACTCGCGCCCTGGCTGTGTACCGGCCGGGATCACCAGGTCTTCCACGCCGTCGAGCGTCTCCAGTTCGAGCGAGGTGCCGAGCGCCGCCTGGGCGATCGAGATCGGCACGTCGGTGACCAGGTCGTGATCGTCGCGGATGTATCGAGCGTGCGCCGCGACCCGCAGGTGGACATAGAGGTCGCCCGACTTGCCGCCACGTGGACCGGCGGCACCGCGGCCCGTGAGTCGGAGGGTGGAGCCGCTGTCGACACCGGCGGGGACGTCGACCTGGTACGTGTGGTCGACCGTGACGCGGCCCTCGCCGCGGCAGGTCGCGCACGGCGTGGTGATCACCTGGCCCATGCCGCCGCAGCGACCGCACGGACTCGCGGTGACCATCTGTCCCAACAAGCTCTGACGCACCCGTTGTACCTGGCCGCTTCCGCCGCAGTCGCTGCACGTGACGGGCTGGGTCCCGGCCCCCGCGCCGGAGCCGCCACAGTCGGTGCAGGCGATCGGCAGCTTCAGGGTGACGTCGATCTGATCACCGAACACGGCCTGCTCGAAGGAGATGTCGACGACGACCTCGAGATCCTGCCCGCGAGGAGGGCCTGCCGGCCCGCGGGACCGACCGCCGCCGAACGGGTTCTGGCCGCCACCGAAGAACGTCTCGAAGATGTCGCCGAGGCCGCCGCCGAACAGATCCTCCGCCGAGGGACCACTTGCGCCGCCGGGTCCTCGGACGCCGGCCTCGCCGTAGCGGTCGTAGCGCGCTCGCTGGTCGTCGTCGGAGAGCACTTGATACGCCGTCGACACCTCCTTGAAGCGTTCGGCGCGTGCGGCGTCGCCGGGGTTGGCGTCGGGGTGCAGCTCACGGGCCCGTTGGCGATACGCCTTCTTGATCTCGTCCGCGCTCGCCGTGCGCGAGACGCCGAGAAGTTCGTAATAGTCAGCCATGGTCCGCTACAGGATGCCGGGAGAACGCCAAGTACTCAACCGTCCTCGATGCGGTGGGCCAACTGCTCGCTCACCACGTCGACGGCTGCGAGGGCCAGCGGATAGTTCATCCGGGTCGGGCCGAGCACCCCGATCGATCCGAGGTGTTCCCCGTCGATGACGACGGGAGCCACCACGACCGAACACGCCGAAAGCTGCTCGACGCCGTGCTCGATGCCGATCGCCACCGACATGCCGCGGTTGACGATGTCGCTCACGAGCGTGACCACCACGAACTGCTGCTCGAGCGTCTGCAACACAGACCGGACGACGTCGACGGCGTCGAAGGCGTTGGCCACGGTCGACACCCCACCCGTGAAGACCTGGTCCTCCGCCGCTGCCGAGCGGACCGCGTGGAGCGCGGCGTCACAGATCCGGTCGATCGACCGGTCGCCCGTGGGAGCGACCGAATTGACGCCGCTCAGCACCGCGCCGTCGAGCGCCGCCGAGAGATGCACGCCCGCGGCGGCGAGACGGACATCGTCGTCACCCTCCTCGAGATCGATGGTGGTGTGCTCGACCGATCCGTTGGCGAACACCACCACGACGGTCGCCAGACTCGCGGACAGCGACACGAGCTGGATCCGCCGCACCGCCACCGCTTCGGCGCGCGGCCCGACGACGAGCGCTGTGTTGTTCGTCAGTGTCGACAGCAGATTCGACGTCTGATGGAGCAGTTCCTCGAGGCGTCCATGCGCGGCCGAGAAGAACTCGCCGACCTGCTTGGTGGTCGCCTGGTCGAGCACGCCCGGCGACGTGAGGTGATCGACGAAGTAGCGATAGCCCTTGTCGGTCGGGATCCGACCGGCCGACGTGTGCGGTTGGACGAGGTAGCCCTCGTGTTCCAGTTGCGCCATCTCGCTGCGCACGGTGGCCGACGACACCTTGATCGTCGGCGCCTCGGCGATGTGGCTCGACCCGACCGGTTGCGCGGTCGTGATGTATTCCTGGACGACTGCACTCAGGATTGCGGTCTTCCGGTCGTCCAACATGTCTGACGTTCAGGGTAGCCCGGCACCCGTCCTGCGTCACCGTGGGCTGGACGGGAGCGAGCTGCTCATCCGAGTTTGACGATCGGGTCGCCGGGTGCAACCACGCCGGGCTCGGTGACGACCGCACAGATCCCGCGCAAGCGGAGTTCCTTGCGGGAGTTCACCCAGCGGACCGCGTCGACGCCGAACCGCTCGGAGAACTTGGCGCAGCCGTTGTGCGGCTTCGTCGTCACCTCGATGACCGCGGTGCCGACCCGCAGGCGAGACCCGGGTGGCAGGTTCTCGGCGGAGAGATCGAAGTCGACGATCAGTTGATCGCCCGCGAGCGGCCACCGTTCGCGATCGGCACCGGCGACGGCGCTCAGCGCGCGCGACGACATCACGTTCAGCTCGCTCAGCGGGTCGGCGAGCCCGTCGGCTGTCCTGGTGCTCCCCCGCTCGACATAGTTGTCGCCGACCAGTCCTCGACCCGGTTCGAGTTCGGCGGCGTCGAGTACCTGCCGCTCGCCGATCGCCGGCCGGCAGACGACGAGTTCGACCGTTCCAGCCTCACTGGGGGCGCCGATGACATCATCGATGAACGGTTCGAAGTCTTCGATGGTGGCAGGCACGCGGTCAGTCTCGCACCCCGGCGGTCCGGCTGACCGCAACCATTTCGGCAGCGACCGGCGGGAGCGGGGTGAGCGGCCGCACCGTCAGGTACACCCAGGCACCGAACGCACAGACCAGGCTGATCACTCCCCCGTAGGCCAGCGACCACGGCGCGCTGACCGTGTCGGCGATCCATCCGGTGATCGGACTGCCGATCGGGGTGGAACC
This sequence comes from Ilumatobacteraceae bacterium, assembly GCA_963801795.1. Classification (GTDB taxonomy): domain Bacteria; phylum Actinomycetota; class Acidimicrobiia; order Acidimicrobiales; family Ilumatobacteraceae; genus Sva-07. Next base: position 133,016 of record CAWDFZ010000004.1, on the reverse strand, counting down.
GAGGAACGCGACCGCTTGCAGGGCCATCAACCGGCTGCGCATGTCGGAGGGCGACTCCTGCTGGGAGATCGCGTTCGCCGCGGTGATGAAGCCGGCGCCGCCGACGCCGAGCGGGATCGACCACGCGAACGCCAGCGCGAGGTTCGGCGCCCAGGCCATGCCGATGGCGCCGACGCCGAGCACCACCATGCTGATCAGCATCCAGCTCAACGGCACCCGCCGCAGCCGAGCCGTGAGCAACGAGCCGGTGAGCGACCCGATCGACGTCACCGCCAGGACCCAGCCGAAGTTGTCCTCGCCGCCCCACTGTTCGTCGGCGAGCTTCGGCAGCGACACGCTGTAGTTGAACGCGAACATGCTCACCACCACGAGCAGCCCGAACAGCAGCGCCATGTCGCGGCGGCCGGTCACCCACCGCAGTCCTTCGCGCACGGGCTGGCCGCCACGCGGTCGCGGCGGCACGGTGAACATCTCCGACGTGCGGATCATCAGCAGCGAGATGATGATTGCGGCGAACGTGATCCCGTTGGCGAGGAAGCACCATGCGGTGCCGATCGCACCGACGAGCACCGCCGCGAGTGCCGGGCCGAAGATGCGCGACCCCGTCATCACCGCGGTGTTGAGCGATGTGGCGTTCGGGATCTCGGCCGGCTCGACCAGCTCGGTCACGAGCGCCCGCCGGGCCGGGTTGTCGAACGCGTTCACGAGTCCGAGCACGAGCGACAACACGAAGATCACCGGCACGTTGATCGCGCCGGTCAGATCGAGCAGGCCGAGCACGATGGCCTGGACCGCGAGCGCCGATTGGGTGATGATCGACATCCGCAGCCGGTTGTGCCCGTCGGCGACCGCGCCGGCCCAGGCGCCGAGAAACAGCATCGGGACGAATTGCAACCCGGCATTGATCCCGACGATCAGTGCATCGCCGTCGGTGATCCGGTAGACGAGCAGCGACATCGCCGTGAGCTGCAGCCACGTTCCGACGTTCGAGATCGCCAGACCGGCGAAGAACAACCGTGCGTTGCGATAGCGCAACGACCGGAACACCCCGCCGGTGCCCGACTCGGGCGCCCCCGCCGCCACGGTCAATCGTCCAGTTTCAAGGCGTTGATGAAGACGTCGCCGGGCACTTCGACGCGCCCGATCGACTTCATCTTCTTCTTGCCTTCCTTCTGCTTCTCGAGCAGCTTGCGTTTGCGGGTGATGTCGCCGCCGTAGCACTTGGCGAGCACGTCCTTGCGCCTGGCCTTCACCGTTTCGCGAGCGATCACCTTGCCGCCGATCGCCGCTTGGATCGGCACGTCGAACATCTGCCGCGGGATCAGCTCCTTGAGCTTCTCGCACATCCGGGCGCCGTACTGGTACGCCTTGTCGCGGTGGACGATCGTCGAGAAGGCGTCGGCGGGCAGCCCGTTCAGCAGCAGGTCGACCTTCACGAGATTCGACGGCCGATATCCGGCGAGCTCGTAGTCGAGGCTGGCGTAGCCCTGGGTGCGCGACTTCATCTGGTCGAAGAAGTCGACGACCACCTCGGCGAGCGGCACCTCGTAGATGAGCTCCACGCGCTCGGGCGACAGGTACTCCATCTTCTTCATCTCGCCCCGCCGTGTCTGGCAGAGATCCATCAGGGCACCCGTGTACTGCGTGGGCGTGATGATCGACAGCTTGAAGAACGGCTCTTCGATGCTGGCGATCTTCTGCGCTTCCGGGAGGTCGGCCGGGTTGTCGACGACCTGTTCGCTGCCGTCGGTGCGGGTGAGGCGGTACTCGACGCTCGGCGCTGTGGCGATGAGTGCCAGGCCGAACTCGCGCTCCAGCCGCTCCTTCACGATCTCCATGTGCAACAGACCGAGGAAGCCGCAGCGGAACCCGAACCCGAGCGCGCCGGACGACTCGGGCGTGTAGGTGATCGACGCGTCGTTCAGCCTGAGCTTCTCGAGCGACTCGCGGAGGTTCTCGAAGTCGTCGCCGTCGATCGGGAACAGCCCGGAGAACACCATGGGTTTCGGCTCGCGATACCCGTCGAGCGCCACGGTGGCACCGTGGGCCGCCGTGGTGATCGTCTCCCCCGACTTCGCGTCACCGACCTCCTTGATGCCGGCGATCAGGTACCCGACCTCACCAGGGCCGAGTTCGGCGACGGGTGTCGGCACCGGCATGCGGGCCCCGATCTCGATCGCTTCGTGGTTCGCTCCCGCCTGCATGAACTGCAACTTGGCGCCCGACACGAGACGGCCGTGCATGATCCGCACGCTCGACACGACACCGCGGTACTGGTCGAACTGGGAGTCGAAGATCAACCCCTGCAACGGCGCATTGGCATCGCCGATCGGCGCCGGGATCCGCTCGATGATGGCATCGAGCAGGTCGGGCACCCCTTCGCCCGTCTTGGCCGACATGCGGATGATCTCCTCGGCCGGAATGCCGAGCACCGTCTCGATCTCGCCCGCGTAGCGGTCGGGGTCGGCCGCCGGGAGATCGATCTTGTTCAGTGCCGCGACGATCTCGAGATCGTTCTCCAGGGCCAGGTAGCAGTTGGCGAGCGTCTGGGCCTCGATGCCCTGGGCGGCGTCGACGACGAGGACGACACCCTCGCAGGCCGCCAGGCTGCGGCTGACCTCGTACCCGAAGTCGACGTGGCCGGGCGTGTCGATGAGGTGGAAGACGTGGCCCTTCCAGGGAACACGCACGTTCTGCGCCTTGATCGTGATGCCCCGTTCGCGTTCCAGGTCCATCGAGTCGAGGTACTGCGACCGCATGTCACGGGCCTGGACGGCGCCGGTGATCTCGAGGACCCGGTCGGACAGCGTCGACTTACCATGGTCGATGTGCGCGATGATCGAGAAGTTCCTGATGCGATCGAGGTCCATGGCCGGACCAACGCTACCGACTGAGAATGTCCGCTCGGGGTCTGTCCCCGGCGGTCATTCTGCTGCCGGTTGGTGCTCAGCCCCCGTGCCGATAAGGTTTTCGGGCTGTTCCACCTGACGTGGAACCATCCGGTCCGCGACAAAGAAGCAACAGAAGCAGGGTCTCCGACGACATGGCGAACATCAAGAGCCAGAAGAAGCGCAACCTCACCAACGTCAAGCGCGCCGAGCGCAACAAGCGCGTGAAGGCCGAGCTCAAGACGCGCACGAAGACCGCGCACGCCACCATCGGGACCGACGACAACGACGAGGCCGTGCGTCTCGCCATCAAGCGCATCGACATGGCGGCCTCCAAGGGCATCATCCACAAGAATGCTGCGGCCCGCAAGAAGAGCCGGCTCATGAAGAAGGTCAACGCCCCCGTCTGAGCGTGCGCCGCCGATCCACTCGGCGGCCCCAGACATCCCGTTGCGATGAGGCAACGGACCACCCCTCGGTCCATTCGCTCATCGCAGAATAATCGCTTCAGCGGCGGAGTTTCGACAGCCGCGCGACGAGCACGTCCATCACGACGTCGCCGTCGAGTTCCCGTGCTCCGCGCAGGTCGAGATCGGCTTGGGCGAGCAGTTCGATCGCCCGTTTCACCGAGGCGCCACCGAGGCGCTGGTAGTTCTGCAAGGCCTTCTTGGCCGGATACGGCGATTTGATCCCCGTCGCAGCCATCGCGTCCTGCTCGGTCCGAGCGTCGACGCCGTCGAGTTTCGCGAGGCCGCCGTAGTGGTTGTGCAGGATCGACATCACCTGCAACGGGTGCCGCCCACCGCCGTTGGTCATCCGGGCGAGCAGAGTGAGCGCCTTGGTCGTGTTGCCCGCATCGATGGCATCGGTGAAGTCCCACGGCGGCACCCCGCCCGCCACGCCGAGGAACGGCTGGACATCGCTGGCGGTCACCACGTGGTCGCTGCCGAACGTGCTCCGCAGCGTGGCCAGGATCCCGTCGAGCCGGCCCACGTCCTCACCGAGCCAGCCGGTCAGGAGCGCCGCGGCATCGGGTTTCATCCGCAACTCGGCGGCCGAGATGTGATCGCTGACCCACCCCTGCACGTCCTTGGCCCGCGTCGGGGGCGATGTGTTGACGACCGTGCCGTTGGCCTTCGCGGCGTCGGCCACCTTCTTGGCCACACGCCCACCGCCGGCGACGAGCACGAGGTCGGTCGTGTCGAGCGGATTCTCGAGGTAGGCCACGAGGGGGGCCACCTCGTCGGTGACGAAGCGTCCGACGCCGCGCACGAGTACCACACGCTTCTCCGACAGGAACGGCGGTGTCTGCGCCGCATCGACCACAGCGCGCAGTTCGTACTCGTCGCCGTCGAACTCGTCGACCATCATCGACCGGTCGCCGTCGCCGACCAGTTCGTCGATCAGCGTGACGACCGCCGCCCGCAGAATGGACTCGTCGTCACCGGTCAGCAGGTGTGTCGTCATGGCGTCGTCGATTCTTACCCGATCGTGACGCCGACACGACAAGCACCGCGCCGACGACGACCACGACCAGCCATCCGAGCCACACCCACGGCGGATCGGGTTCGACCTGCGCCGCCACCTGCGCCACCGCATCGACCCATCGCGTGCCGACGTGGGCCGGCAGCATCACCACGGGCGCCAGCAGCGGGATCGCCCCCGCCACGAGCGCCGCGGGCAATCCGTAGAGCATCACCGCGCCGGCCACCGGGACCGCCAACAGGTTGGCCGGAATGCTGACGAGCGGCAGCCGGCCGAACACGAGCACGCTCGGCACGACCACGCCGACCTGCGCACCGAGCGTGATCCCGAGCGGCACCGCCAGACCCCCGAGCGGTGCGAGCCGCTTCGCGAGCGGAGGGCCGACGGCACAGACCCCGGCGGTCGCCCCGACCGACAACCAGAACCCGACCGACCACACGAGCAGCGGGTCGACCAGCACCAGCCCGGACACCGCTATCGCGAGCAACCGCACCGGCGCCCGTTCGCGCCCGGTCGCGTAGGCGGTGGCCGAGAGCGCGGCCATGGCTCCGGCGCGCACGATCGACGGTTCGAAACGCGTCAGCGCCACGAACCACGCGACGACCCCGACCGTCACGATCCAGCGTGGAACCGGACGCAGCCGCACGAGGAGCGGCCCGAACGCGGCGAGGAGAAAGCCAACGTTTTGGCCAGACACCGCGGTCAAATGCGACAACCCGCTCGCCCGGAAGCGATCCACCATGTCGGCCGGTTGATCGCGGTCGTCACCGATCACCAAGCCCCGGAAGAGCGCCCCCTCGGGTTCGGGCATCCACGACGCGCCGCGCTCGATCACGCCTCGCACCCGGTTCGACGCTCGCGCCAACGGGCTGCCGGCATCGACATCGGCCGCCCAGTCGAGATCGAACGCTCCGACGATGTGCTGCGAGGCGACCCGGCGGGCGCGATCGTCGGTCAGTGCGCGCCGAGTACCGCTCAGGGCGATCAGTTCGCCGCCGCGCCAGTTGCTCACCCGAACTTGCTGGGCACGTCCCCGACACCACACCTCGAAACGCTCACCATCGATGCCGACGACGAGCCGGGTGCTGGCCCCGTAGGTCTGCGGATCGGCGACCAGCCGCGCCCAGCCCTCGTACGGGCCCAACCGATCCGGCGCCAGTCCGTTCCAGGCGTGCTCGGCGCGCACGCCGCCGACGGTCGTGAGCCCGACCACCAGGACCGCCATCCACCACGACCGCGACCACCGGCAGATGACGACCGCGGTGACCAGACCGAGCAACAGGGCCGGCCCGACCGCCGACGACCACACGGCCACGACGGTGGTCGCGGCGACGCCGACGATGACCATGTCAGGCACCGCGATGTCGCGCACTCGCGCGGTCGGGCTCGGAAGGGTGCCCGCTCACCGCCGCGCCGACACCGTACGCTATGACGTTTGTGGATTCGTACGCCCCCTCGCTCCCACCGCGTTCGACGCGACCGTCGAACGGCCCGTCGGCCGACCCCCGCACCGTGATGTCGGCGCCACTCATCGAAGGTCCGTTCTGGTACCGCAGCCGCATCCGCCGGCTCGGTCCCGTCGCCGCGCTGATCGTCCCGGCGACGCTCGGCGTGGTCGCCATCGTGGCGCTGAAGGTGTTCGAGGGGCCGTGGAGTGGGGCCGTCGGTCTGATCGCCGGGGTGTGCGCCGCGCCGGGGCTACTCGTGGTCGGCGCGCCGTTCGGCGACACCTCGCGGTATCCGCTGGCAATCGCAGGATCGGCGGTGATGTGGGTGCTGGTCGGCATCTTGGCGTCGCGCCGGTGCACCCGCAACCCGATGGCCACCTGGGTCGACTACTGGCGCCAGTTCTTCTGGTTCTGCGCCGGCATCTGGCTGGGTTGTTGCGCGGCCCTGGTGGTGGCGGCGATGGCCGTCGGCCAAGATCTGTTCTGACCGTCACTGTTCTGACCGGCACCACGTCCGCGCTCACGTCGTCACGAGGTCGCGCAGGGCCTCGAGCTTGGCCGGCCCGATGCCTGGCACCCGATCGAGGTCGTCGACGCCGACGAACGGACCGTTGCGCTCGCGTTCCGCGACGATCGCCACGGCGGTGGCCGGCCCGACGCCCGGGAGCTCGTCGAGTTCGTCGATCGTGGCGACGTTGACGTCCACGATGTGGGGCTCCGATGTGGCGCTCGAACCGGCCGCACTCGATGCGCCTGGGTTGGAACCGGCGGCGCCCGACCCGGTCGGCGCTACCTCGGGCGGGATCGATTCGCCGATGCGGGGCACATAGATACGGCTCCCGTCGACGACGACCGCGGCGAGATTCACCACGTCGATGTCGGCATCAGGCGTGGGTCCGCCGGCGAGCGTGATCGCCTCGCCGACGCGGGCGCCGGCGTCGACCCGATAGAGGCCGGCCGACACCACGGCGCCGGCCACGTGGACCACCGCGATCGCTGGCGTCGTCGTGGCCACCGGCGGCGCCACGGTCGGCGGTGGCCGACGCGATCGGGGTGGCCGTCGAGTTCGAGGGTGCGGTCGAGGTCGTGGCGGCCATCGGCAGGAGCGCCTCGGTCGGCGGTGGCGGCGTCCGCACGAGCCAGTACGCACCGGCGCACACGACCACCATCGCGATCGCCGAGCTGATCAGCCGGCGGAACCCGAACCACCTGCTCCATGCTCGGATCTGTTCGGCACGCGAGCCCCGCGGCGATGGCCGGCGGACATCGGTCCCGTCCGACGATCGGCCCGGGGAAACGCCGGCGTGTAGCCGGGAACCATCCGGAGAATCCACCACATTCGACCTCCTCGACCAGCGCGCGAGCGCGCCTCGTTCAGCAGGGGGAGATCGGTCGCGTCACGGTATCCGGCGACCGGGACAATGCATCGCCACGGGAGAGATCAGCGGGTGGCGGCCCGCCAGAACGCGCGGTAGCTCGGGTAGGTGATGGCCTCGGTGACCCACCCGGAACGCACCAGTTCGTCGTGCAACCGTGGGAGGTTGCGCCACGGAACCCCCATGTCGACGTGGTGGGCGAGGTGCCAACCGGTGTTGTAGGGCACCATCCAGAAGCGGGCGAGCCGGCTCTGTCGGATCACGTGGGTCGTGAGGCGCCGGTCCTTCGAGCGGATCATGCCGCCGTGCTCGGCGATCGACCGGAGCCGATTCGAGACCTTCCACAGGGTCGACCACGACAGGATCCACACGACGTACGCCCACGGCCGCATGAACGCGAGCGACGCGCCGAGCATCACCGATTGGACGGCGAGGATCTCGAGCGCTTCTCGTTGACCTGACCGGATGGCGCGGCCGAGCGACTTGAAGTTCTTCGACGCGCTGTTGCCGATCGCGTCGCGCTTCAGCTTGCGGTGCCATGAGTCCTTCGGGATCGGGTAGCCCGCGTACAACGCGATGTCGGGTTCGTCGGGACCCATCTCGTCGCGATGGTGTGCGAAGTGGACCCGGCGGTAGACGAGCATCGCCTGGTACGTCGGGTAGGCGAGCAGCCAGCGGCCGACGCCGTCGTTGAGCCGGCGATTCGTGAACAGCAGCCGGTGCGCCGCCTCGTGGGCGAGGATGTTGAGGCACACGTGGCCCCGTGTCATCAACACGAACGCGATCAGGTACGACCACCACGTGTTGATCCACGCTGCGGCGATGACGACGCCGAACGACTGGGCGAGCGCCCCGACGACGGTGAAGCCGTTGCGGACGTTCGGGATCCTCCGGAGCTCGTCGCGCCACGCCGGGGTCGCCATGCCCCGCGCGTTCAACCGGTCGGTCGGCAACACGTCGGGAAGGTCGCCCGCCGTGGGCGCCATCGTGTGCGACGGCGACGTGTGCCGATCGCTGTGTGTCGACGGCATCGGTGACGCCATACGGGGTCATGACATCATGTTACATTCTCTGATCACGATGAGCAACTCTCGTAATACGCACGCCGCTGACCACTCGGTCGATCGTGTTGTCGCTCCTGCTCGGCTCGCATCCGCCCGTGATGCCGGTATCGGCGATCGTCGATTTCTGCGGCCTGTTCGACATCGCGCCCGGCACGGTGCGCACGGCACTGTCGCGGATGGTCGACCGGGGTGAACTCACGACCGACGACGCCAGCTACTCCCTGAGCGGTCGGCTGCTCACCCGGCAACGCGAGCAGGACAGCGGGCGCCGGCGATCGCCGGCCGAGTGGAACGGCGAGTGGTTCGTGGTGATCGTGACCGCCGGACGACGCACCACGACCGAACGTCGTGACTTCCGGGCGCGGGCGATCGGGTCGAAGCTCGGCGAACTGCGCCCCGACATCTGGATGCGGCCGGCGAACATCGAGATCTCGCACGACCTTCCCGACTGCCTCGTGACGCGCGGTCCGCTCGAGGGCGCCGACGAGACGGCGACCGCCGGGCACCTGTGGGACCTCGCCCGCATCGACGGCGAGAGCCATCTCCGACGGACCGACCTCGACCGCGCCGCCGACCAACTCGACCGAGGTGGACGCGACGGTCTCGCCCCGGCGTTCGGTGCGCTCGCCCTCGCGCTGCGCCAACTCCGCGTCGAGCCGCAACTCCCCTCCGAGCTGCACTCCCCGACAATCGGCGACGAACTGCGGGAACGCTACGACGCGGTCGAGCGGCGCTTCCGCGAGGAGCTACGGGCGTTTCTCCACCGCTGACCCGTCTGGGTCACATTCCGCTCGACATCCGAACGAAATGTGACCCAGACTTTCGGGACGGGACGGTTCAGTACAGGCGAGCGGTGAGCTGGCGCCGGTAGTCGGCGGTGCGGGGGTCGCTGGCGCCCATCAACTCGAGGATGTCGACGAACTTCTGGCGTGCCTCGTCGTCGGTCTTCACCTGGTCGAGCAGCGCCGCCAGCTGCTGGTCGTAGTCGTCGTCGACGGTGGATCCGAGCCGGGCGCGGGCGGCCACCTGCCGGGTCCGTTCCGATTCGGGGATCCGCACGAGCAGACCCAGCGCTTCTTCGGGATCACCCTTGTCGATCATCAGGTCGGCGAGGGCGACGATCACGTCTTCGTTCGCCGGCTCCTTCGACAGCGCGAGACGCAGGCTGTCCTCGTCGGCGGCGCCGATCAGCTTGGCCACCTCGGTCTGCTCCTCGGTCGGCAGCAGCGCGTCGACGAACTCCTTCACCACGTGCTCGGGATACGCACCCATGAAGCCGTCGACGATCACGCCGTCCTTCATCGCGTACACGGCGGGGATCGACTGCACCTGGAAGGCCTGATGCAGGCCGGGGTTCTCGTCGACGTTGACCTTGACCAGGACGACCTTGCCGGCGGTGTCGTCGACCACCTTCTCGATGATCGGGCCGAGCGTCTTGCACGGCCCGCACCACGGTGCCCAGAGATCGACGACGACGGGCACATGCCTCGACTTGTCCAGGACCTCGGTCTGGAACGTTGCGTCGGTGACATCGATGTAAGCCATGTCCCCAACGCTATCCGCGGGTGATCGCTACCCTCGGAACCGCATGAGCGAGCGCCACAGGACGTGCAGGGGGTACCAGTGCAAGGTGTGACCGTGCCCGGGATCGACGTCGGCGATGTCACCGAATGGCTCGTCGCGAACGTCACCGGAGCCCGAGCGCCGTTCGAGTTCACCGCCATCGCCGGCGGGCATTCGAACCTCACCTATCGCGTCAGCGGCGCCGACGGAGCCCGCTTCGTCCTGCGCCGACCACCGCTCGGTCACGTGCTGGCGAGCGCCCACGACATGGGTCGCGAGCACCGGATCCTGGCGGGCCTGCAAGGTTCCGACGTGCCGGTGCCGCCCGTGGAGGGGTACTGCGACGACCCTTCGGTCAACGACGCGCCGTTCTATGTGATGCGCTTCGTCGACGGGCACGTGTTGCGCGACCGCACCGTCGGCCGAAGCAGTGCTCGACGAGGCGGCACGATCGAACGCGAGCCGTTCGCTCGTCGACACGATGGCGGCCATCCACGCCGTCGACCTCGTCGACGCCGGCCTCGACGACCTCGGCCGGCACGACGGGTACATCGAGCGTCAGCTCAAGCGGTGGTACGGCCAGTGGAACCAGGGCAAGACCCGCGAACTCGACACTGTCGACCGGGTCCACGACGCGCTGCTCGATCGGATCCCCGCTCAGCAGGGCGCCACGATCGTCCACGGCGACTACCGCCTCGACAACTGCATGGTCGACGACGAGCGGCGACGTCGTCGCCGTGCTCGACTGGGAGATCTGCACGCTCGGCGACCCGCTGGCCGACGTCGGGCTGCTGCAGGTGTACTGGACCGGTCCGGGCGATGCCGAGTCCGCGTGGACCGGCAACGCCACGACCGCGACGGGTTTCTGGGACCGCCGCCAACTCGCCGACCGGTACGCCGAGGTGTCGGGACGGAGCATCGAACACCTCGACTTCTACGTCGCGTTCGCCTACTGGAAGCTCGCCTGCATCCTCGAAGGCGTCTACTCGCGCTACCTCGGAGGTGCACTCGGCGAGCGCAGCGCCGACGAACTCACGCCGTTCAAGATGCAGGTCGAGGCGGCGGCGGGTCAGGCCGAACAACACCTCGAGGCGCTGCGATGATCGATCCGCAGGGTTCGTACGAGTGGTTGATCGACGAACCGATGCTGCACGAACCGGTGCTGCTCGTGATGCTCACCGGATGGATCGACGCGGCGGGCGCCGGAGCCACCGCGGCGGCCGTCGTGTCGACCGAGTGCGGCACGGTGCCGCTGGTGCGCTTCGACGACGACACGTTCGTCGACTACCGGGCCCGCCGGCCGACGATGGAACTTCGTGACGGCCTGAACACCGACCTGGTGTGGCCGACGATCGAGCTGCGTTCGGGGCGTTCGGTCGACGGCCGCGACATCCTGCTGCTCACGGGCCCGGAGCCGGACATGGCGTGGCACCGCTTCGCCGCCGCCGTCTGTGACATCGCCGTGCAACTCGACGTCACGCGGATGGTCGCGTTCGGCGCCTATCCGTTCGCCGCACCGCACACCCGCCCGCCGCGTCTGTCGTGTTCGTCACCGTCGTCCGATGTGCTCGCCGCCGTCACGTTCGCCCGCAGCTCGATCGACGTGCCCGCGGGCGCGGCCGCCGCGCTCGAACACGCGCTCCACGCGCGGAAGATCCCGACGCTCGGGATCTGGGCGCAGGTGCCGCACTACGTGGCGGCGATGGCGTACCCGGCCGCGTCGGTGGCCCTGCTCGACGGGTTCACCGAGGTCACCGGCATCACGATCCCGGCGACCGACCTGCGCGGCGATGTGGCGATCCAGCGGGAGCGGATCGACAAGTCGGTCGGCGACAACCCCGATCACCTCGCGATGCTGCGTCAGCTCGAGGAGATCTACGACGCCGCCGATGGCGAACGTGAACGCGAGCAGGCGACCGACGCGCCCGCGCTCGAGATGCAGTCCGGCGACGAGCTCGCCGCCGAGATCCAGCGCTTCCTGAACGAACAGGACTGACAAGGTCGTGCATCGGTGCCAGGCACCGATGCACGACCTTCGGACTCATCGATCACGTGAGCGGCCCACTACGTTCGGCGGGATGAAAGTCGACGGGAACCTCGGAACCGATCTCGCCAAGGCGGGCGCCAACGCGAAGGAGGCCGAAGCCGCCGGCTACGCCGGCGTGTGGACCGCCGAGACGTCCCACGACCCGTTCCTCCCGCTGCTGCTCGGCGCGGAGCACACCGAGCACCTCGAGCTCGGCACGTCGATCGCCGTCGCCTTCGCCCGGTCGCCGATGACGCTCGCCAACACGGCCTGGGACCTGCAGGCGTTCTCGAAGGGCCGGTTCATCCTCGGCCTCGGCAGCCAGATCAAGCCGCACATCACCAAGCGTTTCTCGATGGAGTGGAGCCATCCGGCACCACGCATGCGCGAGCTCGATCCTGGCGATGCGGGCGATCTGGAACACGTGGCTCACCGGCGAGAAGCTCGAGTTCCGCGGCGAGTTCTACACGCACACGTTGATGACCCCGTTCTTCACTCCCCCGGCGTCCGACCTCGACGGGTTCGGCCCGCCGAAGGTCTTCCTCGCCGGCGTCGGCGAGCTGATGACCGAGGTGGCCGGCGAGGTGTGCGACGGCTTCCTCTGCCACGGCTTCACCACCGAGCGGTACCTGCGCGAGGTCACGATCCCCGCCCTCGAGCGCGGCCGCGCCAAGGCCGGCAAGACGATGGAGGGCTTCGAGATCATCGGCCCGTCGTTCGTCGTCACCGGAGCCAACGACCAGCAGATGGAGGCAGCCGCAGCCGGCACGCGACAGCAGATCGCCTTCTACGGTTCGACACCGGCATACAAGGGCGTGCTCGAACTGCACGGCTGGGGCGGCCTGCAGGAGGAGCTCAACGCGCTGTCGAAGCAGGGCGAGCTGGGAGAAGATGGGCACGCTCATCGACGACGAGATCCTCAACACGTTCGCCGTGGTCGGCCCGCCCGAATCGATCGCTCCCGAACTCGCCACGCGCTACGGCGACGTGATCCAACGGATCTCGTTCTACGCCCCGTACAAGTCGGATCCGGAACGCTGGCGTGCGGTGATGGACGCGCTCGCCGCGGTCTGACCGGTCCGGTTCAACTCCAGACCATCTCAACTCCAAGTAGGTTCCCGCTGATCAGTGATGCCAGCGGCTCGACCGCGATCTCCCTCGTCGACGTGCACAAGCGGTTCGACGGCACCGCCGCCCCGGCGGTCACCGACCTGACGCTCGACGTCGCCGAAGGTGAGATCGTTGCGCTCGTCGGGCCGTCCGGCTGCGGCAAGACCACGACGCTGAAGATGATCAACCGGCTCGTCGAGCCGACGTCGGGCACGATCACGGTGCTCGGCGAGGACCAGCGTTCGTTGCCGGCCCACGACCTGCGCCGCCGCATCGGCTACGTCATCCAGCAGATCGGACTGTTCCCGCACCGGTCGGTGCGCCGCAACATCGGTGTCGTCCCCGAGCTGCTCGGGTGGGACAAGAAGCGGATCTCGGCACGTTGCGACGAGCTCGCCGACCTGGTCGGGCTCGACCGCGACCTGCTCGACCGCTACCCCGCCGCCCTGTCCGGTGGACAACAGCAACGCGCCGGCGTGGCGCGGGCGCTCGCCGCCGATCCGCCGATCCTCCTGATGGACGAGCCGTACAGCGCGGTCGACCCGATCGTGCGCGAGCGCCTCCAGGACGACCTGCTCACGTTGCAGGCGACCGTGCGCAAGACGATCGTCGTCGTCACCCACGACATCGACGAGGCGATCAAGCTCGCCGACCGCGTGGCGATCATGAACGTCGGCGGCGTGCTCGAGCAGTACGCCACGCCAGACGAGCTGCTCGGAGCCCCGGCGAACGCGTTCGTCGCCTCGTTCCTCGGCCGCGAGCGTGGTCTGCGCCGGCTCGCGCTGCGCACCGTCGCCGACATCGCCCCGATCGCCGGGCCGGCGGTGACACCGCACGCCACCCCGGCGGAGGCCCTCGACGTGATGGCCCGGTTCGGCACCCCGTGGGTGGCCGTCGCCGACGGCGACCAGCTGTTCGGGTGGATCGGGCGCGAAGCGGTCAGCGAATGTTCCGCCCCGACCGTCGACGCCCTCCCGCGCGAGGACTTCGTGTCACAGGTCAGACCGACGACGCCGCTGCGTGAGGCGCTCGACGTGATCGTGAACGCCCGATCGCGGATGGCGGTGGTCGTCGACGGCGAGGTGTACAAGGGCATGATCACGATCGACGAACTGGCCGGAGGCCTTGAGTCATGATCCCGGAAATCGTGATCGCCGACGAGCGGCGCTCGATCATCTGGTGGGAGTGGGTCGGCGACCACCTCGACGACATCTGGCAGCGCACCGTCGAGCACGTCCAGCTCACGCTCATCGCGATCGCGGTCGGGTTGCGTCATCTCCTTCACCCTGGCCTTGCTCGCCATCCGCGTCCGTTGGACGTACCGACCGATCACCCGGATGGCGTCCGTCCTGTACACGATCCCGAGCATCGCCCTGTTCGCGCTCCTCATCCCGTTCACCGGTCTCGGCATCCTCACCGCCGAGATCGCCCTGGTCAGCTACACGATCCTGATCCTCGTCGGCAACACGGTGGCGGGACTCGACGCCGTGCCCGATTCGGTCAAGGAGGCCGCCGACGGGATGGGGTACACGCGAGGGCGGCGACTCCTCACGGTCGAGATCCCGCTCGCCCTGCCGACGATCATCGCCGGCATCCGGATCGCCACCGTGACCGTGATCGGGCTCGTCACGATCGCCGCGCTGATCGGCATCGGCGGGTACGGCGCGCTCATCAACGACGGACTCCGCCGCAACTTTCCGACCCCGATCGTGATCGGCGCCACGCTGTCGATCTGCCTGGCGCTCCTCGTCGACGGTGGTCTGGCGCTCGCCCAGCGCCTCCTCACACCCTGGCGGCGCGGATCGTGAACACCATCCGCGGCGCCCTCGAGTTCCTCACCACCGGGTCGAACTGGACGGGCGACCACGGGATCCTGGCCCGAGGGCAGGCGCACGTCTGGATCTCGTTCGTCGCCGTGATGATCTCGGCGGCCGCCGCCATCCCGGCCGCGGTGTGGCTCGCCCACGGACGTCGCGCCCCGACCCTGTCGGTGGCGATGGTCAACCTCGGCCGGGCGATCCCGTCGTTCGCGATCATCGCCCTCGTCTTCCCGTTCAGCATCCGGTATGGGTTCGGCCTCGGCTTCTGGCCCACGTGTGTGGCGCTCGTCGCCCTCGGCATCCCACCGATGTTCACCAACGCGTATGCGGGCGTGATGGAGACGCAGCGGAGCATCGTCGAGGCGGCGTCCGGCATCGGCATGAGCGGCGGCCAGGTGCTGCGCAAGGTCGAACTGCCGGCCGCGGTCCCGCTGTTGATGACCGGTGTGCGGGTGTCGGGCGTGCAGATCGTCGCCACCGCGACGCTCGGCGCGCTCGTCGGTTACGAGTGCCTCGGTACGTACATCGTCGCCGGCCTGGCCCGGGGACCGATCGGTCGACCCGAGGTGCTCGCCGGGGCGATCCTGGTCGCGACGCTCGCACTCACTGTCGATCTGCTCCTCGATCGACTCGAAAGAGGCTTGGCCCCGTGGCACCGCCGACTACGGTGAGCGCAACGCCCGTCCCCACACGAAACGAGCACTGCATGAAAACCTCCCGCCTCCGCTTCGCCACACTCGCCGTTCTGGCCCTGGCGCTCCCGCTCGCCGCCTGCGGCAGCGATGACGACAGCTCCAGTTCGGACACCACCGCCGGCAGCGCCGCGCCAGCCGACAGCAGCGCAGCGCCAGCAGACAGCGCCGCGCCCGCCGAGAGCGCGGCGCCCGCCGACTCGACGGGGGGAGGCGAGGTTCCCGACGGCCCGACGATCACCATCGGCGCCCAGGACTTCGGCGAGAGCGCGATCCTCAGCCAGGTCTACGGCCAGGCGCTCGAGGCGGCCGGCTATCCGGTCTCGCAGCAGGATCTCGGCGGCGGGCGCGACACTCGTGTACGCCGCGTTCGAGTCGGGTGACATCAACTTCACCGCCGAGTACGCCGCATCGGCGCTCGAGTCCCTGAACGGCGGCGCCGGAGAGGCAACCGCCGACGTCGCCGAGACGGTCGCACTCCTGCAGACCCAACTCGAGCCGCTCGGGCTCGTCGCCCTGACCCCGTCCCCAGCCATCGACTCGAACGCCCTGGTCGTCACGTCCGAGAAGGCCGAGGAGCTCGGACTGGCCAACATCAGCGACCTGACCGATGATCTCACGTTCGGCGGACCTCCCGACTGCCCCGAGAATGCATTCTGCATCCCCGGACTGCAGTCGGTGTACGACCTCGACCTGTCGGCCAACTTCGTACCGCTCGACTTCGGTGGGCCACTCACCGTGGCCGCCCTCGACGAGGGCGAGATCGACGTCGCCCTGCTGTTCTCGACCGACGGCACCATCGCCGACAAGGGTTGGGTCGTCCTCGTCGACGACAAGGGTTTGTTCAACGCCGACAACATCACGCCGGTCCTGTCGCAGGAACTCATCGACACCTACGGCGCCGACGTGCAGGCGCTCGTCGACTCGATCAGTGCGGCGATGACCACCGAGGCGCTCACCGAACTCAACCGGCGGGTCGGCATCGAACTCGAGGACGCCGACGCGGTCGCCACCGACTGGCTGACCGAGAACGGCTTCCTCGGCTGATCGATGGTCGTGCATCGGTGCCCTCACGATCGCGGGCGCACCGATGCACGACCTCACATCGCAAGACCCAGAAGGAACTCGCGGGCATTGAGCCCGAGGGTCGCGACGTCGTAGCCGCCCTCCTGCAACACCACCGTCGGGCGGCCGAGTTCACTCGACCAACGCGCCCTGCCGCCGGAATCCGTCGGACGTCACGCCGAGATCCGAGATCGGATCGGCGTGGTAGGTGTCGAGGCCGAGCGACACCACGACGACCGCCGGGTCGAACGCGTCGATCGCGGTACAGACCACGCTCAACGCGGTGAGATAGCCGTCGTCGTCGAGGTGAGCGGCGAGCGGAACGTTCAGGTTCGCTCCCCTCCCGCGGCCGCTGCCCGTCTCGTCGGCGAAGCCGGTGAGGTACGGGTACGCCCGTACCGGGTCGCCGTGCAGCGACACGTACTGGACGTCGTCGCGGCCGTAGAAGATCTGCTGCGTGCCGTTGCCGTGGTGGTAGTCGACGTCGAGCACGGTGACGCGCGATCCGGTGGTCGACGCGACGTGGTGCGCGGCGACCGCGGCGTTGTTGAAGAAGCAGTAGCCGCCGTACAGCGCCCGTCGGCGCGTGATGACCGGGCGGGCGGCAGAGGCCGTACGCGTGGCCGGCGCCGTCGAGGACGCAGTTGCGTCGCGGTCAGCGCGATGTCGACGGCACCGCGGGCCGCCTCGTAGGTCCCTTCGGTGAGCGGCGTGGTGGTCTCGAAGCACCAGCGGCCGAGTTCGGCGACGACCGGCAGATCGTCACGCACGGGGCCGATGCCGTCGAGCAGGCCGGCGTTGACGAACACGTCGGGCACCACGTCGTGCGTGCCGGGGTGGCGGACCTGGTAGTCGGCCCACGCCCGCGACAGGAACTCGACGAGGCCGGGGTCGTGCACCGCGGCGATCGGCGCCGTGCCCCAGTCGTCGGGCTGCGAGCGATCGCGAACCGGTCGTCGGCGGCGAGCACGTCGTGGATCGCGTCGGCGCGGCCGGGGTGCTCCCACGGCGACTGGAGGCCAGACGACTCGATCTCGGCCAGCGGTGCGTGACGCCGGTGCACGTCCGACGCGACGACCGGGAAGGTCACGTCAGCAGGCCGGAGCGCTGCATCGCCTCGGAAGCGTGCGGCTCGGCCAGCACCGCCGCCAGGGTGATCTCGAGGCCGAGCCGCGACGAGTCGCGGTACTGATCCCAGTCGATCGAATCGACGGCCCACCGTTCGAGGCGGCGCAATCCGGGTGTTGAAGATGTGCCGGGCGAGCCGTTCGAGTCGATGTCGGCGGCGAACATGCCGGCGGCCGCCGCCTTGCCGAGGTCGTCCTCGACGAGCTGCACGAAGCGATCGCCGACCGCGCCCATGCCGGCGAGGTCGGGGGTGGTCGTGATCACGGCGAAGACCGGGCTTCCAGACGTCGATCGCCGACGCGATCGTCGCATCGAGCCCTTCGAACACCTGCCGGGTCGCCTCGATCGGGTCGGCCGCCGCCCCCTCGTCGAGCGAACGTTCGAGCCCGTCGAGCCCGTTGCTCACGAACGCGACGAGGATCCCGTCACGATCACCGAACTGGTTGTACAGCGTCCCGACGGCCACCTTGGCGCGCTCGGCGAGGCGGCGCATCGACAGGCTCTCGACGCCCGCCGGCGGCGATCAGTCTCCCCGGCCGCCTGGAGCACGTCCGAACGTGTGCGCTCCTGTCGGTCGTCCCAGCCGGTTCCCATTGCCATCCGATTCTACGGTCCCACGAGCGGCGCGTGTCGGTCCGCCGAGCGCATTGACAGCACGCCGTCACCCTGGTCAACTCCCGTCCATGACCCGCCTCGGCTACCAGATCCCGAACTTCACGTACCCCGGCGTCGGCCCCGCCGAGCTGTTCGACGTCGTCGCCCGCCAGGCCCGCGAGGCCGACGCCTCGGGCTTCGACACGGTGCTGGTGATGGACCACTTCTACCAGCTGCCGATGCTCGGCGACCCCGACGCGCTTCATGCTCGAGTGCTACAGCCTGCTGTCCGCGCTCGCCCGTGAGACGTCGACGGTCCGGCTGAGCGCGCTCGTCACCGGCAACACGTACCGCAATCCGGCGGTGCTGGCCAAGACCGTGACGACCCTCGACATCGTGTCGAACGGCCGGGCCCAGCTCGGGATCGGCGCCGGCTGGTTCGAACTCGAACACGACTCGTTCGGCATCGAGTTCGGCACGTTCACCGACCGCTTCGAGAAGCTGGAGGAGGCGCTGCAGATCGTGATCCCGATGCTGCGCGGCGAGCGTCCGACGCTCGCCGGCGAGCGCTACACCGTGCGCGACGCGATGAACGAGCCGCCGCGGTGTCGCGCATCCCGGTGATGATCGGTGGCGGCGGCGAGAAGAAGACGCTGCGGATGGTCGGCGCAGTACGCCGACGAGTCCAACATCATCTGCCAGCCCCGCGAGATCTGCCGCGCAAGCTCGAGGCGCTCGACGAGCACTGCCAGCAGCTCGGTCGTGACCGTTCCGAGATGACCGTGTCGTGGCAACGCACCGCGTGCATCGCCCCGACCACCGAGGAGGCGCAGGCCGACCTCGTACGCCTACTTCGAACGCCGCGGACTCGACATCGCCTCGATGTCGGACGAGGAGCGGGCGCCGTGGTTGGCGAACTTCGTCTGGGGCGACCCGGACACGATCGGCGAGAAGTTCGAGGAGTTCCTCGCCGCTCGGCGTCGACGGCTTCACCGTCAACATGCCGGCCAACGGCCACATCGAGGGTCGCGTCGAACTCCTCGGCCGAACCCTCGCGCCCCTGTCCTGAGCGCCGACCGCGATGCGGCGCTTGACCCGACATCGCCATCGCCTCGGAATCGGTCAGACTCGGCGAGGGCGAGGTCTTCGGCGAGGTACTCCTCGCGGCACTTGGCGCGCTGGAGCTTGCCGCTCGACGTCTTCGGGAGCGTGCCGGGCGACACGAGCATCACGTCGCGCGGCGGGATGCCGCACACCTCGAGCGTGCGGTGGTGGATCCGTTCCGGATCTCGTCGAGCCCGCCCGACGTGTCGCTCGACGCGGACCTCGGCCACGACGACCACGCTCTCCTTGCCCTTGTAGCCCTCCATGCCGAAGGCGATCACGTTGCCGGCGCGCACGCCGTCGAGCGGACCGACGGCGCGCTCGATGTCCTCGGGGAACACGTTGCGCCCGCCGACGATGATCACGTCCTTGATCCGCCCGCACAGCACCAGTTCGCCGTCGAGCAGGTAGGCGAGGTCGCCGGTGCACAGCCAGCCGTCGTGGAACAGCGCCGCGGTGGCGTCCGGGCCGCTTGTAGTAGCCGGGCGTCACCGACGTGCCGCGCAGCAGCAGCTCGCCGACGTGACGTTCGGGCACCGGCTCGTACGATGTCGGGATCGACGACCTTCATCTCCAGGCCGGGCACCGCCTTGCCGAGCAGCGGCAGCTCGCGGGCGCTGACACGTCGAGATCGTCGACGTCGCTGACTCGACCGGCTTGGCGACACGCTGCGTCTCGAGCACCTACCGGTCGACCACGTCGGTGCGCAGCCCCCGGCCGCGGGGCGGGAACGACCCGGCGATCGCCACCTCGGCCATGCCGAACGCCGGGAACACCCCGCCGGGCTGGAACCCGAATCGTGACGGCCTCGGCGACGAACGCGTCGACCGCTTGCGGGTCGACCGGCTCGGCGCCGGACAGCGCGAGCGTCAGCTTCGACAGGTCGAGATCCTTCATCCGCTTGAGCGCCCGGGTGGCCAGCACCCACGAGAAGTTCGGCCCGGCGGTGGCGGTGCCGCGCGTAGTCGGACAGCCACTGCATCCAGTTGCCCGGATGGGCGAGGAAGTCCTGCGGGGCGGCCTGGACGAGGTCGACGCCCTTCGTCATCGGGCAGCGGCGAGGAACCCGACGAGGCCCATGTCGTGGTAGAGCGGGAGCCACGACACCATCACGTCGCCGTGGCCAGCAGCGGCCGCCTCGCAGCAGGCGTCGATGTTGGCGCTGAGCACACGATCGGGGATCATCACGCCCTTCGGCTCGCTGGTCGACCCGCTGGTGTACTGCAGGATCACGAGCCGTTCCGGGTCGTGCGACGGCAGTCTCGAGCGCGTCGCCGGTCGGCACGTTCGGCGCACCCGGCATCACCGAGCGCATCGGAGCGATCGGCGGATCGCCGGCGGCGGCGACGTAGAAGTCGGCGAGCAGGTCGTCGATCAACACGAGCTTGGCGTCGCCGTGGCGGATGCGCGCCCGTGTGCTCTCGATGAACGCGTCGAGCGAACCCATCCGCATCGGCAGCGGCAGGACCATCGACGCGAGCCCGGCCATCCAGCAGCCGCGGATGATCGTCATCAGCTCGCGGCTGGTCGGGCCGAGGATCGCCACGTGATCGCCGGGCACGAGCCCCTTCGCCTGGAGTGCGGCGCCGACCGCGCGGGCATCGTCGTGGATCTCCCGCCAGGTCGACCACGACCGGCCCGCCGTCGCCGGTCATCGACGACCCGACGAAGCGGACACCCGGTGTCGGAATCGGCGGCCCGCTCCAGCCGTTCGATGGTCGACAACGTCGGCGTCATGCGCGCGAACGCTAGCCGCCGACATTCCGCCACTCACGGGCACGCCATCCACCGTCGCGATGAGCGAACGGACCGACGTCGGGACCGTTCGCTCATCGCAACGGGACTCGCGACTCACGAGGCTGGCGCGGACGGCGGCGGTGAGGCCGATCGTCCGGGGGTCGCCGGTGAGGCCGCCGCCCATCTGGTTCATGACGTAGCCGTAGCCGACCTTGGCATCGGGGTCGGCGTAGCCCGAGCGATCCGCCGGCGCCGGCGTGCCCGAACGACCGCTCGGCGTGAGCATCGGCGTCAGCGTGCCGTCGAGCATGAAGCCGCAACCGAACTGGCTGTCGGCGACGAGGCAGGCATCGGGGCCGTTCGACCTGCTCGGCGGTCGCCGCCTTCACCGTCGCATCGTCGATCAGTCGCACGCCGTCGACCTCGCCGACCGTGGCCGCATACATGCGGGCGAGGCTGCGGGCCGTCGTGATGCCGTTCGCCGCCGGCATCTCGGTGGCGTGGACGGCCCGCGTGTTGAACGGCGACTCCCCACCGAAGCCGTTCATCGCTCCGTTCAGCGTCAGCGCCTTGAAGCCGTTCGTCCCGGGGCCCATGACCGTCATCATCAGCGCGAGCACCGCCGGATCGGACGGTGGCGGCGACTGCTCGAGACGCGACACCCGCGGCTCCTCCGACTCGGGCAGCCCGATCCAGAAGTCGAGACCGAGCGGGCCGGCGACCTCGTCGGCGAAGTACTGGCCGATTCGGCGGCCGTCGACGCGTCGGACCAGCTCACCGGCGAGCCAGCCGTAGGTGAGCGCGTGATAGCCGTGTCGCGCTGCCCGGCTCCCACATCGGCTTCTGCGCGGCGAGCGCGGCGACGACCGGGTCGACGGCGATCACGTCGTCGAACGTCAGCGGGGCGTCGACGTACGGCAGCCCGCCCTGATGGCTCAGCAACTGACCGACCGTGATCGCCTCCTTGCCCTCGGCGGCGAACTCCGGCCAGTACGACGCGACCGGTGCGTCGTAGTCGATCTTGCCCGCCTCGACGAGCTGGGCCACGCAGATCGCGGCCGCACCCTTCGTCGTCGAGAACACGAGCTGCAGCGTGTCCTCCTCCCACGCCCGGCCGGTCGTCTTGTCGGCGATGCCGCCCCAGATGTCGACCTTGCACTCGCCGTCGACGTACAGCGCGAACGCCGCGCCGAGCTCGCCGTGGTCGTCGAAGTTGGCGCCGAACGCGTCGGCGACCTTCCCGTAGCCGTCCTGCCACTGTCCCCTTGATCTGCGTCATCGGCTGCCGACCGTACCGATGCGGCGCGACCCGCACCGAGTCCGGCGGCGCACCCGACGTCGGCCGAAGGTCGAGCCTGAAACGCCGTCGGTGCCTGACCCCAGGCGTGTTCGAGGTGGGCGCGTAGGCTGGTCGGCCGGTATGAACAACGAGACCCACTCCCCCGCAGCGACCGTCGACACGCCCCCGCATCGGTACTCGGCCACGCTCGCCCAGGAGATCGAGGCGCGCTGGCACGACTGGTGGGACGAGCACCACACGTTCGAGACGCCGAACCCGGCCGGACCGCTCGCCGACCCTGACCGCCACCGAACGCGGGCGAGAAGCTGTTCGTGCTCGACATGTTCCCGTACCCGTCGGGCGTCGGACTGCACGTCGGCCACCCGCTCGGGTTCATCGGCACCGACGTGTTCGGCCGCTACAAGCGGATGACCGGCCACAACGTGTTGCACACGATGGGCTTCGACGCCTTCGGACTGCCCGCCGAGCAGTACGCCGTCGAGACCGGCACGCACCCGGCGATCACGACCGATCGCAACGTCGCCACCTACCGCCGCCAGCTGCGCCGCCTCGGCCTCGCCCACGACCCGCGCCGCAGCGTGTCGACGACCGATCCCGAGTACTACCGCTGGACGCAGTGGATCTTCAACCGGATCTTCAACGCCTGGTACGACACCGACGCCGCAGCGCGCCCGACCGATCGACGAGTTGATCGCCGAGTTCGACAGCCGGCAGCCCGCCCCACGCCTGACGGCCGACCGTGGGCCGACCTCACCGCCGGCGAGCGGGCCGACGATCGTCGACGACCATCGCCTGGCCTACGTCAGCGAGGCGCCGGTCAACTGGTGCCCCGGGCTCGGCACCGTCGTCGCCAACGAGGAGGTCACCGCCGACGGCCGCAGCGACCGCGGCAACTTCCCCGTGTTCAAGCGCAGCATGCGCCAGTGGATGATGCGCATCACGGCCTACGCCGACCGCCTCATCGACGACCTCGACCGGCTCGACTGGACCGACTCGATCAAGGCGATGCAGCGCAACTGGATCGGCCGCAGCCACGGCGCACGGGTGCACTTCGATTCCCCGGCCGGACCGATCACCGTGTTCACCACCCGGCCCGACACGCTGTTCGGCGCGTCGTTCCTCGTGCTCTCCCCCGAGCACCCGCTCGTCGACGGCTTGACCACCGCCGAGCAACGTCGACGCGGTCGCCGAGCTACCGCACGGCGACGGCGGCGAAGAAGGAGTTCGAGCGCCAGGACGAGTCCCGCGAGAAGACGGGCGTGTTCACTCGGCTCGACGGCGATCAACCCGATCAACGGCGAGGCGCTCCCGATCTGGATCGCCGACTACGTGCTGATGGGCTACGGCACCGGCGCGATCATGGCGGTGCCGTGCGGCGACCAGCGCGACTTCGAGTTCGCCAGCAAGTTCGGCCTGCCGATCCCCGCGATCCAGCAGCCGCCCGCCGACTGGTTCGACGAGCAGGGCATCGACCCGACGCTCGACACGCGTGGCGTGGCCCGTCGCCTACGTCGGCGACGCGCCGTACGTCGCCTCGGCCAACGACACGCTCGACCTGAACGGCGTCGACAACAAGGCCGACGGCATCGCCGCGACCAACGCCTGGCTCGAAGCGAACGGCGCCGGCCACGGCACGATCAACTACAAGCTGCGCGACTGGCTGTTCAGCCGCCAGCGCTACTGGGGCGAGCCGTTCCCGATCGTCTACGACGCCGACGGGCACCCGCACGCGATCCCCGACCACATGCTGCCGGTCGCGCTGCCCGAGACCGAGTCGTTCTCGCCGCGCACGTTCGACGCCGACGACGAGTTCTCCAACCCGGAGAGCCCGCTCGACCGGTTGACCGACTGGATCGAGGTCGAACTCGACCTCGGCGACGGCCTGCAGAAGTACCGCCGTGACGGCAACGTGATGCCGCAGTGGGCCGGCTCGTGCTGGTACGAGATGCGCTACCTCGACCCGACCAACTCCGAGCGGTTCGTCGACCGCGAGGTCGAGCAGTACTGGATGGGCCCGCGCACCGACGTGCGTCCCGATCATCCGGGCGGCGTCGACCTGTACGTCGGCGGCGTCGAGCACGGCGTGCTGCACCTCCTCTACTCCCGCTTCTGGCACAAGGTGCTGTACGACCTCGGCGAGGTCACCTCGCTCGAGCCGTACGCCCGGCTCTTCAACCAGGGCTACATCCAGGCCGCGGCGTTCAAGGACGCGCGCGAGATCTACGTCGAGGCCACCGAGGTCGACGGGCAACGACCGGGACGGGTTCACGTTCGACGGCGAGCCCGTCACCCGCGAGTGGGGCAAGATGGGCAAGAGCCTGAAGAACGCCGTCTCGCCCGACGAGATGTACGACCAGTACGGCGCCGACACGCTGCGGCTGTACGAGATGGCCGGCGGCCCGCTCGACGCGTCCCGTCCGTGGGAGACCCGCGACGTCGTCGGGATGTACCGCTTCCTGCAGCGGCTGTGGCGCACGATGGTCGACGAGGAGACCGGTGCGTGCACCGTGGTCGACGCGCCGGCCGACGACGCGACCCGGGTGCTGCTCCACCGGACGATCGACATCGTCCGCACCGAGATGGACGCGCTGCGCTTCAACACGGCGATCGCCAAGCTCGTCGAACTCAACAACCACGTCACCAAGCTCGACGCCACGCCGCGCGAGGTCGCCGAGCCGATCGTGCTGATGGTGGCGCCGCTCGTGCCCCACATCGCCGAGGAACTGTGGCGCAAGCTCGGCCACACCGAGACCGTCACCTACCTCGACTTCCCCGTCGCCGATCCGGCGCTGCTCGTCGACGACATGATCGAGCTCCCGGTCCAGGTCAACGGCAAGGTCCGCGGCCGGATCACGGTCGCCGCCGACGCCGACGACGACGACCGTCGAAGCGGCCGCGCTGGCCGACGAGAAGGTGATCGCGGCCCTCGGCGGCGCGACGCCGAAGAAGGTCATCGTCGTGCCCGGCCGGATGGTCAACATCGTCGTCTGAGACGACCCAACTTCACGCGGCAACACGACTGGCACTTGAAATCGCGTCCGATCGGCGCGAGCATCGTGTCGGGTCCGTAGGGGTGTCACACAGGGATCATGGAACGAGCCGGTTCGCCGGTCTCGCTGACTGATTCGAAGCCTTCCCCGCATCCGGGAGGCACCCTTCGGGCCCGAACACGCGTCCGGGCCCGAAGTGCGCCTCACTCGGCCGTCGAGTTCACGATTCGACGGCGACCAGTGTCAGGCCGAGCAGTCCGGCACCGTCGCTGTGCGACACGGCACCGAGGTAGCTCCCACCGGGATCGAGGCCGGCCCACGACACCGTGACGGTCCCCGACGTGCCGATCACCGCTTCGTTGGGAGCGCTGTCGACCGCCAGACTGCCACCGCTCGCCAACGGCACCACCCAGGTCGACACGTCGAACGCCAGTGGTTCGCTCGGCACCGACCACCCGTGGACGACGAGCGTGTACGTGCCGTCGGCCGGCAACTCGAGGTCGATGTGTTCGTCGGTCGCGCCGTTGGTGCTCGTTGCCACGACGTTGCCGCCGGAGTCGAGCAGATACAGGTCGATGTCGTCATCGCCCGGTATCACCAGCTCGATCCGAGCGAACGCCGCACCGCTCAGCTCAATCGGGAACGTGACCACACCGCCGTCGCCGTCATCAGGGCTCGGGAACGTCTGGTCCGGGTCCTGCAACACGGTGCCGCTCAGCAGCGCCTCGGGTACGAGACCGTGTGGCGCTGCCGTGTACGGGCCGGAGTAGCCGAAGTCGACGTCGAAGCTCAGCGAACCGGCGGCGCCCGTTCCGGCGACTCCCTCAGGCGTGCCGATCAGCGCACCCTTGAGGGCGATCGGGCTTCGCGCGGCGTAGCCACCAGTTCCCTTCCAAACGATGTCGCCGAACGTCCACTCGCCGGCCGGGACGGCGCCGTTGGCGGTGAACGTGATGGTGTACGACGCCGACTCACCCGGGGCGAGCGTGATCGTGCTGGGCTCGACCACGGCGTCGAACCCGGCCGGCGCGTCGACGCGAGCCCGCCACGTCACGTTCCGGTCGGCCACGCTCGTGACCGTACGGGTGATGGTCTGGCTGCCCGCCAGGTCGGCGATGCCGATCGACGGATAGTTCAGATCGGACGGATCGGTCGGGAACCCGTTCGCCTCGAGGAAGTCACATGAACCGGGCGTGAAGATGCCCGCACCCGAGCCGCATGTGAACGCGGCATACTCGAGCAGGCCGGCGTCATAGACCAGTCCCGGGTTGAACGACGAGCCCTTGCTCGCGACCTTGCCCGGATTCAAGTGCCCGGCTCCCATGGCGAACGGCCCGGCCGGCGTGACGTGGTCGCTGTCGACGACGTCCGTCGAGGCGGTCGTCATCATCGCCGAACGACCCATGGCCGGCGACCAATCGGGATGCGCTTGCTTCAACAGGGCGTAGTAGCCCGCCACGTGGGGGCTCGACATCGACGTACCGGCGATCGCCTGGAACAGCTCGCCAGCGGGCATCGCACCCGGATCGGGGAACGGGCTCGCCCCGGCAAGGATCTGCACGCCGGGAGCCGTGATGTCCGGCTTGATGATGTCGAGTGCCGCGGAGTTCTCGCCACGGGACGAGAAGTACGCCATCGACGGGGCGTCGCGGAGCTTCGTCACGTCGCCGGAACGGATACGAGCCGTCGGGTTCGTCGCGGCGGCGATGTACTCCTTGATCTTCACGCCGTCGGTGTTGTTGACGTGGACGGCCGGCAGCCAATGACTGTCGGTGAACAGGTTGTCTGCGTTGTCGTTGTTGTACAGGATCATCCCGGCGCCACCGGCCTCGTGCACCGCGAAACCCTTCTCGGCGCGGCCGTTGCCGCCTCGACGGCACAACACGATCTTGCCCGCGACCACCGATGGGTCGAGCTCGCCAGCCAAGCAGAGGTCGTTCCCCGCCGACGCCGCATCGACCAGCGGCAGGGCGCGGTCGGTGCCCGGCGTCACCGAGGCACCGGTGAACGTCCGGCCCCGGTCGTGACCGCGCCCGTTGCCCGACCCGGAACGGTCGGACGAAGCGAGCGCCGCGTCGCGCCGGTCGCGGGCCGAACCCAGCTCGACGGTGCCCGCCAGGAACCGTTCCTGCGTGCTGGCACCGACCGTGGTGATCCACGGGACGTCTGCGGGTCCACCGATCGTCGCGGCGCCCGGGCCGCTGTTGCCCGCGGACGTGGCCACCCAGACACCGGCATCGGCGGCGAACAGGAAGGCGATCGCGTCGGCGGAGGCCAGGTTGGCGCCGCCACCGATCGAGTAGTTGATCACGTCAACTCCGTCCTCGACGGCCTGATCGATCGAGGCCGCAAGGTCGGACGTGAACCCGCCGAGGTTGCCGAGGCCCTTGTACGCGACGATGCGCGCCCGTGGAGCAATACCCGTGATCTCGCCGTAGTCGCGGCCGAAGATCGACGCGGACACGCCGGCGTTGCCGCCGGCGGTCGAGGCGGTGTGCGTGCCATGACCGTCGTCGTCGCGGGCCGAGTCGAATTCGTCGGGTTCGGCGCCGATGAGCGCACGGTAGGTCACCAGCATCTGGCGGGCGCCCAGCAGCTTGTTGTTGCACGTGAACGGCGCGTCGTTGGCGTTGTGGGCGACGTTGCCGAAGTCGCACGACGGCCCCACGCTCTCGTCGAGCGGTTCGATCGGAGACGGCCCGTAGCTGCCGTCGTCGGCGAAGCTCGGATGCTCGGGCCAGATACCGGTGTCGATGACGCCGATGACGACGTCTTCACCGGTGAGCCCGCTTGCATACGCCCGTCCCCGACCGGTGAGACCGAGGAACTCTCCGCTCGAATCGGTGGTCGCTTGACGGAGTTCATCCGGCACGACGAGCGCGACATCGGGGGAACCGGCGATCTTGACGGCTTCGTCGTGGCTGATGACGGCGGAGAATCCGTTGAGTGCGTTCGTGTAGTCCTGGACCTTGTCGGCGCTGTCGACACCGGCTTCGGCCAGCACCTCGTCGTGCGTCTCCTCCAACACTGCCGCCTGCGCGTCGGCGGCCGGGGTGTCGAGGTCGTCCGGCGCGATCGTCGCGACGAGCGGGTCGGCCGCCATCACCACGATGTAGCTGCCCGTCTCGCTCTCGACGACGGTCTTGCCCGGTGGATCGACGGCTGGATCCGCCGGCCGGGCGCCTCCTGGCCAGGACCCTCTTGGGCAGTGGCTGCCCCGATCGGTACGAGCAGCGCAGCGCTCATCGCGGCAGCACTGACAGTGGCAATCCATCGCTTCACGGACGGTTTCCTCTCTAGAGACCCACTCTTGAACCGCCCGCAGCGGCGAAAAGTAGCGCACGTCACAGGCGACCGGCAAGCGGAACGTCGATTCCGCTCGGAATCAACCTCCGGCAGCAGGCTTCCGTTCGAGTGGTTGGTCGCAGAGGAACGGCCCGCTCGAACCCCCGGTGTGGTACCGGTAGACGACCGTGTCGTCGCCTTCGCCCACGCCCAGTTCGATGATCGACCCGTCCGTGAGGACCTGGGCGTACTGCATTCCCGGCTGGGGACAGCCGAGGCTCGCGTCGGGCCACGTCACCAAGACCGCAGACAGCACCTCGACGTCGGCCGGATCGATCGAGAGCCGAGCGGCCAGATCGTCAGTCGCCTGGTCGATGAACGGCCGGAGACCTTCGTCGATGTCACCTCGCTCGTACACAGTGGTGTCACTCCCTTCAGGCTCGCCCACGCTCGTGGCAGGCACGCCCGTGGTCGGCGCGCTCGTCGCCGGGACGTCCGTCGTGGATTCGTCCGTCGTCGGCGCGCCGGTTACGGGCGTGGTGGCCGACGATTCCTGCGACGCACCGTTGCCGTCGCTGCTGCAGCCCGCCAGCGAGACGACGAGCAGCGCGGAGACGGCAAGCACTACTCGTCGCGACCTCATGAACTCGCAATGTAGGTCGGGCATGGCCGGACACGGTGTCGGGCCGATCAGGTGGTCGGCTCGGGAAAGCCGGGCACGCCGTCGTCGAGCTGCACGCCGGCACTGTTGAGGAACCCGGACACCATCCGGTAGAACCCGGCGAGCACGAGGAGCTCGACGAGTTCCGCGTCGTCCCAACGACCCGCCAGCTCGTGCCCACGTGGCATCGCCGACACAGTCGTCGTCGGCCAGTTCGTCGGCGAGCGCGATCAGCGCCCGATCGTCGTCGGACCAAGGCGTGGTCGTCCGCCGGGCGCGTGAGGGCGACGATCTCGGTCGTCGGTGAGACCGCAGCGTCGCCCGATCAGGGTGTGCTGCCCGAATTCGTATCGTGCTCTGGCGTTCCAGCCGATGCGCAGGATGACGATCTCGCGTTCGCGCTCGGGGATCAGACCCTTGTTCAGCAGGAATCCACCGAGCAGGTTGAACCGTTTGAGCAGCTTCGGATGACGCCCGAGCACGCCGAAGATGTTCAGTGGCGTCCCGTCATGGGTCAGCGCGCCAGCCAAGATCTCCCGCAGCTCGGCGTCGGGCTCGCCGACGGGTTGGATGCGCGCGCTGGTCGGCCGGCCCGTCGTGCTCCCATTTGTCATGCGCCCACTCTTGCAGCCCGGGCCGCATGGAGATCGGCGCGGACGATCAGCGCGGCGGGCGTGATCGACAGGGTGTCGCCGGTCTGCTCGACCACCAGTGGAGCCGCGTCGGCTTCGAGAGCCAGGCGCCGTCCCGCCTCGTCGGCCTCGGCGGGGTCGTCGGAGTGCAGCGACACGATCGTCAGGGTCGGCGACGACGTTTCGACGAACGTCTGGCGGTAGGCATCGCTCCCGCCCATGCGCAGGAACGCCCCCCAAATGGCTCCGACGACGAGACCGAACATCGCTCCACCGACGGCGGCACCGATCCAGATGCTGGAATCGATCAGCGCCGTGATACCGCCGACGAGGATGGCGCCGACGACGAGACCGATCGCCGCCCCTTTGAGCATGCGCGGGGTCAGCTCTTCGATCGGGCCACGGTGCTGCTCTACAACGGCCTGCTGATCGGCTCCGCCCGGCGGCGTCGCGAGTTCCACCGTCGCGAGTTCCACCACGGTCACCCCGACGGCACCGTCGTCGGCATTCAGGCTCTCGAGCGCGAGCACCGCGTTCCGGGCGGCATCCTCGGAGCGGTACCGGGCGACCACGTTGTAAGCACGCAACGCCGGCTCAGGATTCGATGTCGAGATCATCCGACCGCCTGGTTCGACATGTCGGACCAGGTCGGTCATGTGCAACGTCGTCATGACCTGGGCCTACCCGCGGCAGCGTCCGGCTCAAACTCGACCACAGGGGGACCCGGTGCCCTCACCGGGTGGAACGCAACTGCACCGAGCGCAACCGGTCACCGAACGTCTCGTGCAGAGGACCGGCGACGCGTTCGACGATGCCCGTCGGGAGGCGCCTCCGGAAAGGTCAGCACGATCTGGATCGGTTCGCCGTCGTTGGCCGGCCGCTCGACATCGACGCTCCGCAGTGGGTTCGGTCCACACGCCTCGATGACCGTCGCGACGTCGGATGTCGACGCCGGCGTTTCCGGCGACAGCGACACCACCAATCGGCCCGGTTCGCTCCGTGCCGCGAGCCGATGGGAGATCGGCTTCAGCGCGTAGAGCGCGATGAGGGCGATCAAGGTGGCCGAGATCGCGCCGGCCCAGAACCCGAGACCGGCGCTGAGGCCGATTGCGGCAGCCACCCACACCGACGCGGCGGTGGTCATGCCTCGCACGTTGCCTTGATGCTTGACGATGACCCCGCCGCCGATGAAGCCGATACCTGCCGCGACATACGACGCGATGCGGGTGACGTCGACCTGGACGTTCGTGTCGGCCCGCTCGGTCACGAACGAATCGAACGCGCCGACCGATGCGACGCCGAACAGCGCCGCCCCGGTCGGCGAGCAACAGGTGCGTCCGGAACCCGGCCTCCTGACCGGCCGACTCGCGTTCGATGCCGACGATCGCTCCGAGGAGCGCACCACCGACCACACGCACGAGGACATCGAGCGTCGAGAGGTCTGCGCCGTCCATGCCCGGTCGGTACCCAACCGGGTGAATCGAGTAACCCGTCAGCGACGGCGAGTGCCCTGCCGGACGATGGCGTCGAACTCGTCGTCGGTGATCGGGAACACCGACAGGCGGTTGCCGCGGGCGAGCAACCGGCACTCGACGAGCTCGGGCATCGCCTTCAACTCGTCGAGCGGGACGAAGCGCAGCGGCTTGACCGGGGCCACCGTCACCCAGTCCCAGCGGGGATCGTCGGGCTTGGAGGCCGGGTCGAAGTAGTGCGATTCAGGATCGAACTGTGTGGGGTCGGGTTCGGCCCGCCCGACGATCTTGCACACGCCGGCCGCACCGGGCGGCTTGGCGTTCGAGTGGTAGAAGATCGCCCGGTCGCCGATCTTCATCTCGCGCATGTAGTTGCGCGCCTGATAGCTGCGCACGCCGTCCCACCCCTCGCGCTCGACCCTGACCAGATCGTCGTAGCTGAACGATTCCGGTTCCGATTTGAGCAACCAGCGCGTCATGGCGCCGACCGTAGTTGGGACGGCCCGGTGTCGGTCACTCAGGATGCGGTCGCGTGTCAGGCGGTGAACGCCAGGTGGCTCGCGGGGTTCGGTTGCCGTATCGGTGTCGTCTCGCGCAGGACGTACCCGATCCCGCGGACGGTCTGCACGATCCGGGGACCATGCTGCTCCAACTTCTTGCGGAGTGCCGACACGTGCACCTCCACGAGATTGACGTCGTAGTCGTCGAAACCCCAGACCGTCGCCAGGAGCTGACGCTTCGACAGGACGCGCCCGGCGTTGCGGAGGAACATCGCCAGCAGGTTGAACTCCGTGACCGTCAACTCGAGTTCGGATTCGCCGCGGAACATGCGGTGACCGACCTCGTCGATCGAGACGTCACCGAAGGACAACGATGCGTACGCCCCGCTGCGCAGCATCAGCGACTCGATGCGAGCCGTCAGCTCGTCGAGCTCGAACGGCTTGACGAGCACGTCGTCGGCTCCGGCGCGCATCGCTCGCGCCCGTCGCTCGGGCGGGGCCGTGGACGCAACCGTGACGATGACGAGCCCGCGGCCCGTGGCCCGGACCGCACCGACAATCGCTTCGGGATGGTCATCCAACGCCTCGATGATGACGAGCTGTGGTTGGAACACCTGCATCACCCGGACCATCCCCGGTCCCGGATCCGCGACGACCACGTTGTGACCGAGCGAACCGAGATGTGCCGCGAGCTCGACTCGCAGCGCCGCCCAGCTGTCGATCACGAGGATGCGCGCGCCAGTGTGGAATGACATGGAAACCGCCCTTTACCATTCGTTGTGAGGACGACTTCTCTGCCCGTGCTCCTGCCCAAACCCGACAGTAGACGACGGTCGATTCGGGTCCACGCAATTCAGGGGTGTCCTCAGGAGAAGTCAGCCCACCTTCAGCATTTGACAATCATTTCGAAATGTTCGGCCGCGCCACGTCTCGAGCACAGATCCTTTCAGCTTGACCTCAGGTGCGGCGTCAGCCCCGTGGGTTTCACTCGACCCATGGCGAATTCAGGGCGGACCTCGCTCGCCGCAACGCGGGCAATCACTGACTGGGGAACGAGCGCCGTCATCTGGCTGCTCGTCCTCTCGACCACCACGGTCACCACCGCCACGGCGGTGGTCATGGCGGCAGGTATCGGCGGCGCGGTGGTGATCCTCACCGTGCTCCAACGCGGATACTCACCCAAAGCAGGGGTGGGCCGCGTCTTCGAGCATCGCATCGTGATGCGAGCGAGCCTGATCAGCGGAGCCGCCGTCATCGTTCTCGACGAGACGGTCGATCGAGGTCTCACGAGTTCGGTGCTGGCGACGGCACTGGCAACCGGAGCCGTCCAGGCCGGACGGTTCGTGGTCGACCGGATCGAGGACCGACTGCGGGTTCGCGGGTCGTTCGTCGACCGGGTGATCGTGCTGGCCGACGGGAGCGACGCGACCGACGTCCTCGACCTCATCACCGAGCATGCCGACGCGGGTTGGACGGTCCTCGGCTGCGTCGGGGCATGCGCACCGGAGGCCGCCGACCGTGGTGTGGCCCACATCGGTGCCAGCGACGAGCTCGTGCACACGGTTTCGACCACCCGCGCGTCGATCGTGGTCGCCACGGCCGATGCGCTCAGGTGCGAGGCCACGTACGCTCAGCTCCTGGCTCTCCGGCGCGCCGGAACCGACGTGCGGGTCCACGCCGGCCTGCGCGGGATCGACCATCGTGAGGTCCGTGCGGCGCCGATCGGACACGACACGCTGCTCTGTCTCGACAGCCCTCGACTCCTCGGCTGCCAACGATTCGTCAAGCGACTGCTCGACGTGACGCTGGCTTCCCTCGTACTGGTGGTGACCGCGCCGATCCTCGCGATCAGCGCGGTCGCCATCAAGGTCGACGACGGAGGACCCGTCATCTTCCGGCAGCGCCGCGTCGGCCGCAACGGCGCCACGTTCCTCATGCCGAAGCTCCGGTCGATGAGCGTCGACGCCGAGCGACGGAAGGGTGACCTCGAACATCTCAACGAACGCGGTGGCGGACCGCTGTTCAAGGTGGCCCACGATCCCCGCGTGACGAAGATCGGACGGTTGCTCCGTGCCTCGAGCATCGACGAGCTCCCCCAGTTGATCTCGGTGATCCGAGGCGAGATGAGCCTGATCGGCCCGCGTCCAGCGCTCCCGAGCGAGGTGACCCAGTTCGATGCGCGGCTCGCGTCCAGACACGACGTTCGACCGGGCGTCACCGGCCTGTGGCAGGTCGAAGAGCGTGACAACGGGTCGTTCGAGGCCTATCGCCGCCTCGACCTCTACTACGTGGACAACTGGTCGCTGCTGCTCGACGTGACGATCCTCGCGCACACGGTGCCTGCCGTGCTCGGCCGCGGGTGGCGTGCGCTTCGTCCCGCGACCCAGAGCGCCGTTGCCTCGCTGCAGGCGCCAACCATCGCGGGAACGCTCAAATCGGTCGAGCTACCGAACGAGTTGATGGCGTCGTGACCGATCGGCGAGGCCGATCCCCCGTTCACCATTCCAGTCCACCGTCTGCCAGCACCAACTCGTGCCGGCTCCAAGTGCGCGGCTCGCTCCGGCGAGCCCGCCCGGTCATCGGGGCGGGAGTGTCGTCCGCCCGACGCTCCCCCCGATGACCACTCCTCGCAGCGACACCACGAACCACGCCGAGTCGATTCCGGCGAGTGAGCGGCCTCGGGTCAACCGCTCAGTCGATCCCCAGGACGACGTCAGATTCGCCCAGCCCGACTCGACCATCGGGTACCGGGGACGGCACCAGATGAAGGTGCGATGCGGGCTGGTGCATCGGCGAGCGGGCGCCGCGGGCGGCCGCCCTGCCGGCACGGATCACGTAGCCGCGGGACCGCACGGTCTCGACCAGCCGCGGACCGAACTCTTCGAGTTTGCGTCGCAACGCGGACACGTGGACCTCGACGACATTCACGTCGAATTCGTCGAACCCCCACACCTCCGACAGCAGGCGCCGTTTCGACACGACCACATCGGCATTGCGCGCCAGCACCAGAAGGATCTGGAACTCCGTCGATGTCAGCGCGAGCGGTTGGTCATCACGCCAGGCGAGATGGCCGACCTCGTCGATGATCACGTCTCGCACCCTCACCTGCCCGCCCAGATCCCGTCGATCCAAGATGGCCTGAACCCGCTCGAGAAGTTCCTGGGGGTCGACGGGGTGCTCCATGACATCGTCGGCTCCCGCGTGGAAGGCGGCGATCGTCACCGCCGACGCCGTGTCCTTCGGGACGAGCAACAGGACGGGCACGTCGGAACCGGCCTCGCAGTAGTGCGATGGTCGCGCCGGGGTCGCCGTTCTGCAACTCGGCGATGGCCAGATCCGGTTCGAGCACCGCCATCGTCGTCTCCAGCCCACGGTACCCCTGGGTGACGACGGACATCCCGGCGTTCCCGAGGAGCAGCGCCACATTCGGCACCGGTTCGCGTCGCACACCCGACGACCACGACCTTGCCATGGACGAGTCCCAATTTCCGCCTCCTGATTCACGTGTGGAACAAGCCGACCCGGGAGCGCGTTCCGCCCGTCCCGCGATCCACTGTTCCGCACTGGTTCCGCCGTACCCGAACTCAACTGGCGCTGCCACCCGAGCGGGATGTCGACAGCTTGGCCTCCCGCCAGCACGTTGTCCACCGCTCCGGGCGGTGTCTTGACCACATTCAGACATTCTTCAGCGACTCGCGAGTTCGTCGACGAGACCCCACTCGAGCGCCGTCGGTGCGTCGATCACCGTGCCGAGCAATCCGAGCACGGCGGTCCGTTGCCGCCCGATCCGACGAGTGAGGCTCGCCGTGCCGCCGGCGCCGGGAATCAGCCCGAGCGACACCTCCGGTAGCGCGACCAGTGTGTCCGGATCGGCGACGACCCTCCCGGCGAAGGCCGCCATCTCGATCCCGCCGCCGAACGTCGAACCGTGGATGCGCATCTCGACCCGGTCACGGAGCCGTTCGATCAGCGCGGCCGGGCTGCGCGTCAACCGGGTGACGTGGGCCGTGACCGGATCGGGGCGGCTGCCGAATTCCCCGAGGTCTCCCCCGCTGCAGAACGAGGGTCCGTTGCCGCCGACGACCACCTCGCGGATCGAGTCGTCGACGACGGCGATCGTCAACGCGGCGTACAGCTCGTCACGCAGCTTCATGGAGATCGCGTTGTGACGATGCGGCCGATCGAGCGTCAGCGACAGCCGGTCGCCGTCGCGGTCGATCAGCACCGTCGACCGGTCGGGTTCGGGGTCGGGCTTCGCCGGCGTGGCGGCACGCCACGCCGCGAACTCGGGTCCGCCCTGGAGCATCGAGTACACCGCCGATTCCGCGGCGAGGGCGGCCGGGATCGGCAGCATCTCGGTCTGGCGCAGCAGGACGGCCAACGAGATCGCCGCGTGGGGCACACGTTCGACCTGCTCGACGAGCGTCGCGCGGTCGGCGGCGTCGAGCGCGACGTCGGCCCACCGTGGTGCGTCGCCCGACCCCGCCCAACACACCACGACGGGCGTGGATCCGGGCGGCGGCGCCGGGTGGTGTTCGGATGCGTCGGGGTGGACGATCACCAGCGCCACGCCAGAAAGGAACTCGTCGAGATACGGACCGTCGATGAGCTCGCGGTACTCGCTCGTCGAGACGTCGATGTGGCCGATGCCCGCAGCGTAGAGGAACATGGTGACGTGAACGACCGGCCCGGCCAGCGCCGCGATGTGGCGGTACGTCGCCGCTCAGACCGCGCTGCTCGACGAACGCGGCGCCGCGCTCGCCGACCGGTTCGGTGCCGATGGGCGAGGGCTGATGACCGACCGCGCCCGGTTGCTCGGGCTCCCGCCCGCCGGCGCCGTCAGCAGTGGCGGGGCCTGCCGCCTGCTGCGCGTCGCCGACGGATGGATCGCGGTCTCGCTCGCCCGCCGCGACGACATCACAGCGATTCCCGCGTGGCTCGAGGTGGTCGACCCGGATGTCGCTGCAGCTGATCCGTGGGCCGTCGTCGAGGAGCACGTCCGCTCCCGTTCGGGGACCGAACTCGTCGAACGTGCGGCGCTGCTGGGTCTGGCCTGTTCGGTCGTCGGCGAACAGACCGACCGACGGCCGACCGTCGCCGAACATCTCGGTTCCGCCGCGCGGCGACCGGTCGCGGGCGCACGGGTGGTGAACCTGGCGTCGCTCTGGGCGGGCCCTCTCACCGGACAGCTCCTCCACCGGCTCGGGGCGCGGGTGACCAAGGTCGAGAGCGTCGGCCGCCCGGATGGTGGCCGCCTACACGCCGAGTTCTTCGACCAGTTGCATGCGGGTGCCGACTTCGTGACGCTCGACTGGTCGACCGACGAGGGTCGCGATCGGCTGCGCGACCTGCTCGAGTCGGCCGATGTGGTGATCGAAGGTTCGCGACCGCGGGCCCTCGAACAACTTGGCATCGACGCCCGTGCGGTCGTTCGGCGAGGACCGCAGGTCTGGGTGTCGATCACCGGCCACGGCCGGGACGGCGCGAACGCGATGCGGGTCGGTTTCGGCGACGACGCGGCGGCGGCCGGTGGGCTCGTCGACTGGATCGACGGCACCCCGCACTTCGTCGGCGACGCGGTTGCGGATCCGCTCGCCGGCCTCACCGCGGCGGTGGCCGTGGCCGATGCGCTCGAAGCCGGAGGGCGAGTGCTTGCTCGACGTTGCGCTGTCCCGCGTGGCCGCGTCGGTGGCGGGGCCGATACCGCCGGGTTGACGCCGATGGCCAGGCGGGACCGACTCGCGATCGAGGTTGGGTTCGCGGTCGGTCCCGCCCTGACCCCACCCACGGTGAGCGAACGGACCGGGCCCCGGACCGTTCGCTCACCGCAAACGCGTGTCAGGACGGCGTGTCGCCGGCGAGCGTGATGCGGTGCATCACGCGCTTGAAGCCGTGGTAGTCGTTGACCGGGTTGTGCTGGGCGCAGCGGTTGTCCCACAGCGCGAGCGAGCCGACCTCCCAGCGGAAGCGGCACGTGAACTCGGGCTTCACCTGGTGCTGGAAGAGGAACTGCAGCAGCGGCCTGCTCTCGTCCTCGGTCATCCCGTCGAAGCGCGCCGTGTGGGCGACGTTGACGTACAGGGCCTTGCGTCCCGTCTCGGGATGCGTCCGCACGACCGGGTGCGACGCCTCGAACACGCGTGTCCGTCGGCCGCCGTCGCCGGCGTCACGCATGCGGTCCTCGCGGGTCTTGCTCACGTCGGCGAGCGCCGAGCTGTTCGACGCCGCGGAGCGGAGCGAGCAGCTCCTGCATCGCCGGTGACAGCGCCTCGTACGCGGCGTACTGGTTGGCGAACATCGTGTCGCCGCCGGTCGGTGGGATCTCCCGGGCGAGCAGCATCGTGCCCATCGGCGGCTGGTCGAGGTACACGGTGTCGGAGTGCCAGATGCCGCCGAAGTTGACCGTCTCGGTCGGCAGCTTCTTGACGGCGATGATCTCCGGATGGTCGTCGAAGCCGCGCACGAACGGGTACTCGATCGGCTCGCCGATGCGCCGGGCGAAGGCGACGAACTGGTCGCTGTCGAGCTCCTGGTCGCGGAAGAACACGACGAGGTGCCGGAGCCACGCGGCGCGGATCTCGGCGACGGTCTCGTCGTCGAGATCGGTCAGGTCGACGCCGCCGATCTCGGCACCGAGCGCGCCGGCGATCGGCGTGACGGTGATCCGGCGGTAGTCGGCGGGCGAGAGACTCGTACCGGGCTCGTTCGTAACGGTCATGACGGCTCGACTCCGTGTTCAGTAGCTCTTCGGCAGGCCGAGGACCTGCGTGCCGATGTAGTTGCAGACCATCTCCTGGCTGACGGGCGCGATCTTCATCAGCCGAGCCTCGCGCCAGTACCGCTCGACGTGGTACTCGCGGGCGTAGCCCATGCCGCCGTGCGTCTGCATCGCCCGGTCGCAGGCGAAGAACGCCGCCTCGGCGGCGAGGTACTTCGCCGTGTTCGCCGCTTCGCCGCACGGCAGGCCCTGGTCGAAGCGCCACGACGCCTCGCGGATGGCGAGCTCGGCGGCGTGCAGCTTCATGTGCGCCTCGGCGAGCGGGAACGCGAGGCCCTGGTTCTTGCCGATCGGCCGGCCGAACACGACGCGCTCGTTGGCGTAGGTGACGGCCTTGGCCATCGCCGCCCGGCCGATGCCGAGCGCCTCGGAGGCGATCAGGATCCGCTCCGGGTTCAGGCCGTCGAGCAGGTACTTGAACCCCTGGCCCTCCTCGCCGACGCGCCGGCTCACCGGCACGCGCAGCCCGTCGTAGCGCACCTCGCACGACACCACGGCGTTGCGGCCGAGCTTGGGGATCGGGCGTGATGTCGACCTCCGGCTTCTGCAGGTCGACCATCAACAGCGTCATGCCGTCGGTCGGCTTCGCGCACTCCTCGAGCGGCGTCGTGCGCACGAGCAGCAGGCACATCTCGCAGTACGGCGCCTTCGTGGTCCACACCTTGGCGCCGGTGCACGACGTACTCGTCGCCGTCGCGGACGGCGCGGGTGCGGATCGACGTGGTGTCGGTGCCGGCGTCGGGTTCGGTGACGCCGAAGGCGACGTGCAGCTCGCCCGAGGCGACCCGTGGTCAGCACCTCCTTCGCGAGTTCGGGTGAACCGTGGCGGCGCACCGGCTCCATCCCGAAGATCGACAGGTGGATCGCCGAGCAGCCGTTCATCGCCGCGCCGGAGGCGGCGATCTCCTCGAGCATCACCGACGCCTCGGTGATGCCCTGCCCGCCGCCGCCGAACTCCTCGGGGATGGCGATGCCGACCCAGCCGCCGTCGGCGAGCGCGTTGTAGAAGTCCCACGGGAACTCGTGCGCCTCGTCCTTCTCGGCCCAGTACTCGTCGGGGATAGTCGGCGCAGATGCGCTGGATCCCCTCGCGGATCGCCTCGTGGTCGCTCGACCGGCTGAACTCCATCACGTCTCCTGACTCGTGCCCGCGGCCAGGGCGCGGAGCTCTTCCTTGACGACCTTGCCGGCGGCGTTGATCGGCAGCGCGTCGATCGTGGCGATCCGCCGCGGCACCTTGTAGTTGGCCATGCGCTCGCGCGACCAGGCGATGATCTCGTCGGCGTCGGGCGTCTGGCCGGCGGCGGGGACGATCCAGGCCATGCCGACCTCGCCCATCCGTTCGTCGGGCACGCCGATCACCGCGACCTGGCCGATCGCCGGATGGGTGACGAGCACGTTCTCGACCTCGGCCGGGTACACGTTGAAGCCGCCGACGATGATCATGTCCTTCAGCCGGCCGATGATCCGCACGTAGCCGCGGTCGTCCATCGCGGCGAGGTCGCCGGTGTGCAGGAAGCCGTGCTCGTCGATCGCCGCCGCCGTGGCTTCGGGATCGTCGAGATAGCGCTGCATCACGCTGTAGCCGCGCACGAGCAGCTCGCCCGTGGTGCCCCGCTCGAGCTCTGCGCTGTCCGTTCCCTCGGGGTCGGCGATGACACCTCGAGGGCCTGCATCGCCCGGCCGGCGGTCGTGGCGATCGTCGTGGCGTCGTCGTCGGGGCGCGACCCGGTGACCGTGCCGGCTTCGGTGAGGCCGTAGCCGGTGAGGATCGACGTGAACGGCAGCTCGGCCCGCATCTGCTCGATCAGCGCGACGGGGATGTCGGCCGCGCCGGTGACCGCGACGCGCAACGTGCTGAGGTCGTACTCGCCGCGATCGGGGTGGTCGAGGATCGACCGGTAGATCGTCGGCGCGCCGGGGAGCATCGTGATGCGCTCGGTCTGCACGAGGTCGAGCACGGTCGGCACGTCGAACACCGCGACCGGCACGATCGTGGCGCCGCGCAGGAGGCTGGCGAGCCAACCCGCCTTGTACCCGAACATGTGGAAGAACGGGTTGACGATGAGGTACCGGTCGTCGGGCAGCAGCCCGGCGAAGTCGCACCACTCGTTGAACTGGGCGACCGTCTGGGCGTGGGTCATCACGACGCCCTTCGGACGGCCGGTCGTGCCCGACGTGAACAGCGTGTCGCTGGCATCGGTCGGTTCGACCGAACGCAGCCGCTCCCATGCGGCCTCCGTCGTGACCGGCTCCCCGGCCGCGAGGAACTCCCGCCAGCGCAGCGCACGGTTGCGCCGTGTCGGGCCGAGCGCGGCTCGGCGGAGCCGTCGAGGAGGACGATCGAGCGCAGGTCGGGCAGCTCGGTCGGGTCGTCGTCGAGCATCGCCACGGTGTCGGTGTCGAGGAAGCCGACCGTGGTGACCAGCAGAGAGACCTTGGCGGCCGACAGCAGGTACGCCGCTTCGGCGCCCTTCCACCGGGTGTTGATCGGCACGAGCGCCGCTCCGGCGCAGTGCGCCCCGAGCGCGGCGACGATCCAACCCAGCCCGTTCGGTGCCCAGATGGCGACCCGATCGCCGCGCGTGATGCCCGCAGCGATCATCGCCCGGGTCGCCTCGATGACGCGATCACCGAGTTCGGTGTACGTGACACGGACGTCGCCGTCGACGACGGCCTCGACCGCCCCGCGGCGCGCGACGCTGTCCATCACTGCAGCCGGGATCGTGCTCGGCACTCCGTGCGACCCGTCGCCCGAGTTGCCGTCCGAGTTGCCGTCCGAGTTAGCTGGGGGAAATGATGTATCCGTTGAATGAGAACTACGTTATCATCTTCGCTGTTCGGAGAACAGTTCCACACGCGGGCGAGCCATCACAGGGGGATCCATCCATGCCATTCGAGGAAGCGGACGACGCCGGTGATCTCGGACAGGTGCGAATTGGGCTTGCGTCCGCTCACCGCCGACGAGTGGGGCGACGAGGAGTACGCGGCCTACGGCTCACTGCTCCGCATGCCGAGCGACCGGGTGCCCCGCTTCGGATCGGGCCACGCCTACGACCCCGAACGGTTCTCCGTCGTCGGGACGTTCGTCCGCCACCCCCGACTGGCCGAGGCGTTCTGGGGATTCAACGGCTACCAGCTCCAACGCAGCTCGCTCCCACTGCGCTGGCGCGAGCTGGCGATCCTGCGCGTCGCCCATCAGCGGAGGTCCGCCTACGAGTGGGGCCAGCACGTCAAGATCGCCCTCGACGGCGACATCACCGCCGACGAGATCGATCAGCTCGCACAGGGCAACGCGGGCTTCGACGGCACCGATCGCCTCGTCCTCGAGGCGACCGACGAGTTGCTCGTCGACGGACGGATCAGCGACGACCTGCTGCCACGGATCGAGGCCGAACTCGACACGCACCAGATGATGGACCTCGTGTTCATCGTCGGCACGTACAGCATGCTGGCGATGGCGTTCGAGACCTGGCGGCTCACGCCGGAACCGGACACGGCACCCCTCCCACCGCCCGACCACCGGCACCGGCACCGGCATGACCGCCGACCGGCACGCGACACGCGCATGGAACGGTTCCTCGATTCGGCACGGGCGATCATCGCCGAGAAGGGGTCGATCGAGTTCACCGTGCAGGAAGTCGTCGACCGGTCGAAGCAGTCGCT
Source organism: Ilumatobacteraceae bacterium (assembly GCA_963801795.1). Classification (GTDB taxonomy): domain Bacteria; phylum Actinomycetota; class Acidimicrobiia; order Acidimicrobiales; family Ilumatobacteraceae; genus Sva-07. Next base: position 90,632 of record CAWDFZ010000004.1, on the reverse strand, counting down.
GCGCAGCTTCTACCAGTACTTCGACGGGAAGAACGCGCTCCTGCTGGCGCTGTTCGACGAGGAGATGGGTCTGTTCGTCGAGCGCATGCGAGAGGCAGACCGCCGCCGGCGATCCGCTCGACCGGCTCCGCGACACGGTGCTGATGCTCTACGACCTCTGCGCTCCGGGGCGGCTGTCGGTCCAACCGTTGTTCGCCGACTTCGCCCAGCGGCTCATCGTCGACCAGCCCGAGGACGTCACCGCGGCGTACGCGCCGGTGATCGAGTACATCGCCTCCATCGTGCAGGACGCCGCGGCCGCGGATCTGCTGCGGCCCGGGCGGCCACATCGCCTCGCCTCGATCGTGCTGCAGACGGCGACGATCACCGCCGGCCGCACGAGCGGCGGCCAGCCGATCAGCGGCGACGAGGTGTGGGAGTTCTGCCTGCACGCGATCGTGCCCGACGACGTGCTCGAGCCGCGCTGATGCCGCGACGCCGACCCTCGACCGCTCGGCGTCCTGCTCGACGAAGCGGTCGCAGGACATGGCGACGACGTCGCATTGCGGATGGACGAGTCGTCGTGGACGTACCGCGAGCTGCAGACGATGGTCGATCGGACCGCGACCACCCTCGCCGGCCATGGCGTCACGGTCGGGTCACGTGTCGGCCCTCAGCGCGGGCAACAGCGCGGAATTCGTGGCGACCGTGTTCGCCACGGCCCGGCTCGGCGCGACGGTCGATCATGATCAGCACGGCGTGGCGCGAACGCGAGGTCGCCCACGCGCTCGCGCTCACCCGGCCGACGCATCTCGTGATCGACGGCTCCGGCGCGACCGACCTCGCCGCGCTCGTCACGGATCGTCCGGTGCTCGACATCGGCGCGCTCGCTGGCCCCGGCAGAACGACACCGTCGACGCTCCCATCGACCGCCGCATCGACCTGGACAGCCTGGCCGTCATGGTGTTCAGCTCCGGCACGACCGGGCTCCCCAAGGCCGTGCAACACACGCACCGCACGTTGTTCCACGGCACCATGCATTGGGTCGACGCGCTCGGGATGACGAACGCCGACCGCCTGCAGATCGCCACGCCGCCGTTCCACATCCTCGGGCTGCTCAACCTGTACGCCGTCGTCGCCGCCGGCGCGAGCGCGCGGCTCCACCGCCGATTCGACCTCGACACCGTGCTGCACGCCATCGAGACCGACGGCATCACGATCGAGATGGCGGTCGCACCGATCGCCCTCGCGATCGCGTCGCATCCCGACCTCGAACGGTTCGACCTGTCGACGCTGCGCTACATCATGTGGGGCGCGACGCCGGTCACGGCGTCGGTCGCCGAGACGATCACCCGCCGGACGGGGGTGCCCGTGATGGCCGCGTACGGGGCGAGCGAGCTGCCGTTCATCTCCGCCAACCCGGTCGACCGTCCCGACGAGTGGCGCCTCGACTCGGTCGGGCCGCCGCCCGCCGACGTCGCGGTGCGGGTCGTCGATCTCGACACCGGTGACGTGCTCGGTCCCGGACGAGCGGGCGAGCTCCAGCTGCGCAGCCCGTCACTGATGGTCGGCTACCTGCCTGAAATCGGGGATGGCGGTGACGGGGAGACGGGTCGAGCGATCGGTCGATCGTCGACGGCTGGTACGCGACGGGAGACGTCGGCACCGTCGACGCCGACGGATGGATCACGATCACCGACCGCGTCAAGGAGATGATCAAGGTCAACGGGTTCCAGGTGGCCCCCGCCGAGGTCGAGGGCGTGCTGCTGGGCCACGCGGCGGTGGCCGACTGCGCGGTGTTCGGCGTCCCCGACGAGCGCACGGGCGAGCGGGTCGTCGCCGCCGTCGTCCTGCGCGACGGTGCGGTCACCGACTCCGATGAGCTTGCGGGCCCTCGTCGCCGACAGCCTGGCGAGCTACAAGCGGGTCGCCGAGGTCGTGTTCGTCGACCAGATCCCCCGCCTCCCCTCCGGCAAGGTCCTCCGCCGCGAACTCCGCGCCGGTCACGCGAGCTGAGGTCGTGCATCGGTGCCAGGCACCGATGCACGACCTTCACGTCGAAGGAGCCCGGCGGTCGTCGATCACGACCATCGTCTCGCTGTGGCGGAACGACGGTGACTGCCACAGGCCCTTGGTCAGGAGATCGTTCAGTTGGCCCGCGTCGGCGACCCGGCCGTTCACCAGGAGGTCCCACCGGCCGGTGACGACCATGACCTCGTCGATCTCGGGGATCGCGACGAGTTCGTCGAGGATCCCGTCGAGCGGCGTGCCCTGCGCGATCTGCAGTCCGACCACGAATCCGAGCGGTCGACCGACGAGCGCCGGCTCGATCACCACCGTGTACCCGCGGATGACGCCCGACTGCTCGAGCCGCGCCACGCGCTGGCCGACCGTTCCGGCGGCCACACCGAGCCGACGGGCGACGGCGCGCGCGGACAGGCGGGCGTCCTCGCGCAGCACGTCGATGATCTGTCGATCGAGGTCGTCGAGGTCGAACGGTGCACTCACCACAGACAGGACCCCATCGTTCATCTGCACATCAAACCTCCGATACTCTGACCAAACGATCATCAATGGACGCCCTGATGCACTGATCGTACGCCGTCGGATCGATCGTTTGCGCAAATGTCCCGATACCACTTGACAGCGGGCGCTGTACCAGGCAGATTCTCGACATGGAGCCCGACGACGCGCCCGGTACCGAACCGGTGCTGCGGCTCAGGATCCCCGAGCCGACCCGCGGCTGGGATCCGGCCGAACGGGTGCGCCGCCACCTCAACACCGCGGTCGAGGTCCGCAAGCCGCCGCTCGACGAGAAGGTCGAGCGGATCGCGCTGATGCGCAAGCAGCTCATCCAGGTGCTCGGCGACGACGACAAGGCCGACGGGCCGTGGGCGCCGGAGCTCTCCCCCGACCAGCTCTCGCCGGGCTGCACGACATGATGCTCGTGCGCGGCGTTCGACGCCCGCCTGCTCCGGGCCCACCGGCAGGGCAAGATCTCGTTCTACATGCAGTGCCTCGGCGAGGAGGCGATCGCCTGCGCCCAGCAACACGCGCTGCGCCCCGGCGACATGCACTTCCCGACCTACCGCCAGCAGGGTCTGCTCATCGCCGCCGGCTATCCGATCGTCGACATGATGAACCAGGTCCTGTCGAACACGCTCGATCCGCTGCAAGGGCCGCCAGCTCCCGGTGATGTACTCGTCGAAGGAGTACGGGTTCTTCTCGATCTCGGGCAACCTCGCCACGCAGTACGTCCAGGCGGTCGGCTGGGCGATGGCCTCGGCGCTGCGCGGCGACACCGCGATCGCCTCGGCGTGGATCGGCGAGGGTGCGACCTCCGAGTCCGACTTCCACGCCGCGCTCGTGTTCGCGTCGACGTACCAGGCGCCGGTGATCCTGAACATCGTCAACAACCACTGGGCGATCTCGACGCCGGAGGACTTCGCCCGCGGCGCCTCGGCGACGTTCGCCGACCGTGGCTTCGGGTTCAGCATCCCGGCCCTGCGCGTCGACGGCAACGACTACCTCGCGGTCTACGCGGTGTCGCAGTGGGCCGCCGAGCGGGCGCGCAACAACCTCGGCCCGACGATGATCGAGTGGGTCACGCTGCGCGTCGGCGCCCACTCCACGTCCGACGACCCGTCGGGCTATCGCGCCGACGACGCGCGCGTCGTTCCCGCTCGGCGATCCGATCGACCGGCTGCGTCCGCCATCTGATCGCGATCGGCGAGTGGGACGACGAGCGACAGGAGGCGTTGGCGGCCGAGATCGACCGAGCGAGGTCGACGCCGCGTTCGACGAGGCCGACTCGCACGGATCGGTGAAGGGCGGCGCGATCTCGAGCCCGAGCACGATGTTCGACGACGTGTTCGCGACGCTGCCGCGTCACCTGCGCGAACAACGCGACCAGGTGGGTGACTGATGCCGGCGATGTCGATGATCGAGGCGATCCGCGACGCCCACGCGATCGCGATGGAGCGCGACGACCGCGTCGTCGTGTTCGGCGAGGACGTCGGCCACTTCGGCGGCGTGTTCCGCTGCACGCAGGGACTGCAGGAGCGGTTCGGCAAGGAACGGTGCTTCGACACGCCGATCAGCGAGGCCGGCATCGTCGGTGTCGCGGTCGGCATGGCGGCCTACGGGCTGCGGCCGTGCGTCGAGATCCAGTTCGCCGACTACATGTATCCGGCCTACGACCAGATCGTGTCGGAGGCCGCCCGCCTGCGCCACCGGTCGGCCGGCGACTTCACCGCGCCGATCACGGTGCGCATGCCGACCGGCGGCGGGATCTTCGGCGGCCAGACCCACTCGCAGAGCCCGGAGGCGCTGTTCACCCACGTGGCCGGGCTGAAGACCGTCGTCGTGTCGAACCCGTACGACGCGAAGGGCCTGCTGCTCGCGGCGATCGAGGACGACGACCCGGTGATCTTCCTCGAACCGAAGCGGGTCTACAACGGGCCGTTCGACGGCCATCACGATCGGCCGATCGTGCCGTGGTCGAAGCATCCGCTCGGCGAGGTGCCCGACGGCCACTACTCGATCGAACTCGGCGTCGGCCCGCGTGCATCGGCCGGGCGACGAGCTCACCGTGCTGGCCTACGGCACGCTCGTCCACGTCGCGCAGGCGGCCGCCGAGGAGCAGGGCATCGACGCCGAGATCATCGACCTGCGCACGCTCGTGCCGCTCGACGTCGACACGATCGTCGAGTCGGTCGTCAAGACCGGACGCTGCCTCATCGTCCACGAGGCGACGCTCACGTCGGGCTTCGGCGCCGAGCTGAGCGCCACCGTGCAGGAGCGGGCGTTCCACCATCTCGAGGCGCCGATCGCGCGGGTGTGCGGCTGGGACACGCCGTATCCGCACGCCCACGAGTGGTCGTACTTCCCCGGGCCCGACCGGGTCGGCCGGGCGATGCGCCGGATGCTCGAATCGTGACGGTCCTCGACATGAGCGTGTTCGGGGTGAAGCTGCCCGACGTCGGCGAAGGTGTCGCCGAGGCCGAGCTCGATCGAGTGGTACGTCGACGTCGGCGACGAGGTCACGCCCGACACGGTGCTCGCCGACGTGATGACCGACAAGGCGACCGTCGAGATCTCGTCCCCGGTCACCGGCGTCGTCACGTTCCGCGTCGGCGAGCCCGGCGAGGTGCTCGCCGTCGGCACCGAGTTCGTCGGCATCGAGACTCGACGGATCGGCGACGCCGGACGCGACGGACGCCGGTCAGGCGCATCGGCGCCGGCGACCGACGCACGAACCGACGACGGTCGCCGAGCCGATGCGCCGCGCCGCCGGATCCGCTCGACCAGCCGCGAGCTCGATCGCGACGATCCGCCGGCACCGCGCACCGGTCGCGCGACCGACCGCCGCGCCGGCGGTGCGGGCGCGGGCCGCGCGCGCTCGGGATCGACCTCGTCGTCGCTCGCCGGGTCCGGGCCCGACGGGCGCGTCGTGCACGCCGACCTCGACCGCCGACTCGCCGGACTCGGGCGCCTCGCGGGTCGCCTGCCACCGGCGCCGAGCAGCGGAACGGGCGGGCGGCACGACGAGACCGTGATGCGGGCTGCGCCGACGGATCGCCGAACGCCTCACCGCGGCGTGGACCGAGATCCCCCACATCACCTACGTCGACGCGGTCGACGTCACCGAGCTCGAGGCGCTGCGCGCCGAGCTGAACCGCGCAGGCGCACGCCGAGCGGCGCACGGCTGACGATGCTGCCGTTCCTCGTCCGGGCGATCGTGCTCGCCTGCCGCGAGCAGCCTGCGCCTCAACGCCCACTACGACGACGCGTCGCGGACGCTGTCGACGTTCGACGACGTGCACGTCGGCATCGCCACCCAGACGCCCGACGGGCTGATGGTGCCCGTCGTCCGTCGACGCCGACGGGCTCGGCCTCTGGGACCTCGCCGGCGAGATCGCCCGGGTGTCAGCCGCGGCCCGCGACGGCAGCGCGACGCGCGACGAACTCTCCGGGTCGACGATCACGATCACGTCGCTCGGCGCGATGGGCGGCCTGATGACGACACCGATCATCAACCAGCCCGAGGTGGCGATCGTCGGCGTCAACAAGCTCGAGACACCGGCCGGTGTGGCGCAACGGCGCGTTCGAGCCGCGGCGATGTTCAACCTGTCGTCGAGCTTCGATCACCGCGTCGATCGACGGCTGGGACGCGGCCACGTTCGTGCAGCGCGTCAAGTCGCTGCTCGAGATGCCGGCGCTGCTGTTCATCGACGAGTGACCCGGGCGCCCCTCACGCTGTCGCGTTCAAGCGGACGTACAGCCCGTCGATCAGCGACCGCACGACGAGTTCGAACTCGGCGTCGCTGTCACGGCGACGGAGGAACGCGATCGACGCATTCGGCAGCTCGTCGAGCTGTGCCGCGTCGGGCAGCTCCATCTCGTCGAAGCGCCCTTCCTCGGCCGCCACGCCGACGATCGCCAAGCTGCTCGCCGCAGCGGCACGGACGGCCGACTCCGCGTCGAGACCGCTGCGCAGCCAGACGCGGAACCAGCGCTCGGTCATCGGCAGCACCGCCGGCGTCCAGACCCGATAGTGGCGGCTCAGTTGCGACACCGCCGGGTGTGCTGCCGAGATCTGCCGCATCCAACGCGCCATCTCCCACAGGTCGTCACGCCAATCCCCGGTCTCGGCCGGCAGCGCGATCTCGCGGACGACCTCGTCGACGACGAGTGCGACGAGGGCTTGCTTGTCGGCCACGTGGTAGTAGAGCGCCATCGGCGTCACGTCGAGCGCGTCGGCGACGGCCCGCATCGTGAAGCCACCGGCACCGCGGTCGTCGGCCACGGCGAGCGCTGCCGACGCGATCCGTGCGGTGTTCAGGTCGGCCATCGGGCCGCACACTAGACGGCCGACGTCGTCCGCTCGGATCCGTCGCAACCACGTTTGCGTCACGATTTTCGGGCGCCTGGGCGGCAGAAATCCTGACGCAAACGATGAGGGACGGGGTCGATCGACCGTCAATGGACAGCGGTTGGCGAGAAGGGTATTCTCATTCGCCGCGAGACCAATTATTGGCTCGCGGCCGTCGCGGAACGCTCCCAGCGCACCGCTCTGACCCTGGACAGGACACACGATGACCGACGTCGACGCCATCAACTTCTTCCGCGACGACGAGATGGTCGCCGACCCCTACCCGTACTACGAGGCGCTGCGCGGCGAGTGCCCGGTGCGCCGCGAGCCGCACGAGAACGTGGTGATGGTCACGGGCTACGAGGAGGCGACGGCGGTGCTCAACGACACCGACGACCTTCTCGTCGTGCACCGCGGTCACCGGCCCGTTCCCGGGCTTCCCGGTGCCGCTCGACGAGTACGCCGACGGCGACATCTCCGACCTCATCGCTCGAGCACCGCGACTCGCTGCCGATGAGCGACCAGCTCCCGACGATGGATCCGCCGACGCACACCGACCATCGCGGTCTGCTGATGCGGCTGATCACGCCGAAGCGCCTCAAGGAGAACGAGGACTTCATGTGGCGGTTGGCCGACCGCCAGCTCGACACGTTCGTCGACCGGGGCAGCTGCGAGTTCATCAACGACTTCGCCAGCCCGTTCGCGATGCTCGTCATCGCCGACCTCCTCGGTGTTCCCGAGGAGGACCACGAGCGGTTCGAGGAGATGCTCCTCCACCGTCCGGACGGGCGGCGCCATCGGCACGACCCGCGCCCATGGCCCATTCGCCGCTCGAGCACCTCTACCGCGAGTTCACGACCTACATCGAGGACCGGCGGGCGTCGCCCCGCGAGGACGTGCTGACCGGGCTGGCCACCGCCACGTTCCCCGACGGCTCGACGCCCGAGGTGATCGACGCCGTGCGCGTGGCCGCCAACCTGTTCGCCGCCGGCCAGGAGACCACGGTCCGCCTGCTCGGTTCCGCGGTGCAGTTGATCGCCGAGGACGCCGAGCTGCAGCAGCAGCTGCGTGACGATCGGGAGCTGATCCCCAACTTCATCGAGGAGTCGCTCCGTACCGAGAGCCCGATCAAGGGTGACTTCCGCCTGTCGCGGGTGCCGACCACGGTGGGCGGCGTCGACATTCCGGCCGGCACCACGCTCATGCTGCTGCTCGCCGCGGCCAACCGCGATCCCCGGCGCTTCGACGATCCGGCGACGTTCGACGTCAACCGGGCGAACGCCCGCCAGCACATCTCGTTCGGGCGCGGCATCCACACGTGCCCGGGCGCGCCGCTCGCGCGCGCCGAGGCCCGCGTGTGCATCGAACGGCTCCTCGACCGCACGAGCGACATCCGCATCTCCGAGAGCGAGCACGGCCCGGCCGGCGACCGTCGGTACCGGTACGTCCCGACGTTCATCCTCCGGGGCTCACCCGGCTGCACATCGAGTTCACGCCGAACGAGGGTTGACACGCCGTGATCCCGTCCGAGCGGATCGGTGGACCGGTGACGGCTGGACCGCGGTGCCATTGACTGCTTCGAGTGACATACGACGTCGCATCGCTGTACGACGTATAGCGCACGACGTAGAGTCAGCGGTCGGACGACGTGGGGACTCCGACCACACGGGGCAGTCGTCGGGCCGGCAAGTCTGCCGACGCCAGTGAGCAGGGGGTGACAATGACGGAACGGGATTGACCGATCGGTTCCAAGGACGCGAGCTTCGGCGCGCCGTTCATCGACGTCGACGAATGGCGCGACGCGCCGGTGCGGCACCGCTACGTCCACGGCGGCTTCGCGGACGGCGACACGCGCTTCTCCTTCTACTTCCCGCCCGCCGAGCAGTACGAGGGCCGGTTCTTCCACCCGGTGCTGCCGATGTCCGGCATCGAGTTCGCCGCCACCATCGGCGTGCTCTACGGCGGTGCCGGATCGATCGAGTTCGCCGTCGACAGCGGCGCCTACCTCGTCGAGTCGAACCTCGGGCGCCTGAACCCGTTCCCCGGCGAGGATCCGACGATGACCGGGCTACCGCGCGATCGGCCGCCGTCGCCCGCTACTCGCGCATCGTCGCCGCCGAGATGTACGGCGAGCACCGCCCGTACGGCTACGTCTACGGCGGCAGCGGTGGCGCGTTCAAGACGATCAGCTGCTTCGAGAACACGACCGACGTGTGGGACGGCGCCGTGCCGTTCGTCGGCGCCGACGCCGATGAGCATGCCGTACGTGTTCTCCGTGCAGGCGCACGCCATGCGCCTGCTGTGGGACAAGTTCCCCGACATCATCGACGCCATCGAGCCGGGCGGCAGCGGCGACATGTACGCCGGGCTCGACCGTCGAGCAGCGCGAGGCGCTCGCCGAGGTGACGAAGATGGGTTGCCCGCCCCGCTCGTGGTTCGACGTCGAGCGTGTCGCCCGTGGGTACACCGGCGTGTGGTCGGTGCTCGCCGACAACGTCGTCCGCAACGACCCCGGCTACTTCGACGACTTCTGGACCGTGCCCGGCTACCTCGGCTACGACGCGCCCGAGTCGCTCGCCAAGGCGCGCATCCAGCACAAGACGACGATCACCGAGGTGCTGTTCGGCGAACAGGCAGCAGCGCTCGGCCTGCCGATGCCGATGGCGATGCCGCGTGGCACGACGTCGAACGAGATCCCCGCCGCGCTCCGCGTCGCCGAGCCGCCCGAGGGTTACGTCGCTCGGATCGACGGTGCTGGTCACGACCGGCCCCGCGCGCCGGCCTGAAGATGTACGTCGTCGGCGTCGAAGGCGACATCATCATCACCGGCGTCGGCGAGGCCAACTTCGAGGCGTCCGGCTCGGTCGAGGACGGCGACGAGGTGCTGATCGACAACTCGGTGTACCTCGCCTTCCAGACGTTGCACCGCCACCAGGTCCACCCGACGTTCCCGGTGTGGGACCAGTTCACCGCCGGACGGCCAGCCGATCTACCCGCAGCGGCCGAACTTCATCGGGCCGCGCATGGCGTACCAGGGCACCGGCTCGATCCAGAGCGGTCGGTTCGGCGGCAAGATGATCGCCGTCCAGACGATGATGGACGAGGCGGCGTTCCCGTACATGGCGCTCTGGTACCGCGACCTGATCGTCAACCACCTCGGCGACGACGCTCGACGACCAGTACCGGCTGTGGTTCATCGACCATGCGATGCACACGAGCGCCGAGCCGATGGCCGGCCTCGTCATGGCCGACACCACCCCGCCCGCAAGACCCGCATGATCAACTACATCGGCGTGCTCCAGCAGGCCCTGCGCGACGTCGCCGCGTGGGTCGAGCACGGCATCGCCCCGCCGGCCGAGCACCGCATTCGAGCTGGCCGACGGACAGGTCACGCTGCCGCCGACGGCCGCGGAGCGTCGCGGCGTCCAAGCCGGTCGTCGACCTCACCGCCGAACGGCGGCGTCCGGGCCGACGTGAAGGTCGGCGACGAGGTGACGTTCGTGGCGTCGATCGTCGTGCCGCACGAGCGCCGGCACCATCGTCGGCACCGAGTGGGACTTCGAGGGCCTCGGCGACTACCCGCTGAAGTCCGACTGGCTCGACGGCGCGTCGACCCGCGCCGTCCTGACCGCCACCCACACCTTCGCCGAACCGGGCACCTACTTCCCGGCCGTGCGTGTCACGTCGCACCGCAGCGGCGACCTCACCACCAAGCACGCCCGCATCCAGAACCTCGGACGCGTCCGCGTCGTGGTCACCGCCGACTGACCCGAACCAACCCAACCCGAACCAGCACAGCAGCCGAAAACAACAAGCCGAAACACAACAGGGGGAACACCACATGAAGCACACCCACACCAGGCGCGCCCGCTCGAGGGCGGTCGTCGCGGGCGCACTGGTCGCCGCCGGGCTCGCTCGCCGCCTGCGGCAGCGACGACGACGCCGCCGGCACCACCGCCGCGCCGGAGGCGACGACCGCCGCGAGCGAGCCGGCCGCCACCGACGCACCGGTCGAGACGACCGCAGACACCACGGCCGAGACGACCGCGGACACCACCGCCGACACGACCGCTGACACGACCGCGGTCACCGAGGCACCCGCCGACGATGTCGTCGATCAGACGCTCACCGGTGATGCCCCCGGCGTCACCGACGACGACGATCAAGATCGGCATCACCTACGTCGACACCGAGGCGCTCAAGGCCGTCGGACTCGACTACGACCTCGGACCGCACCAGGCCGTGTACGAGGCGCTCGTCGCCGACATCAACGCCAACGGCGGGATCAACGGTCGGCAGGTCGAAGCGGTGTTCGCACCGATCGACCCGACGAACGCGGCGGGCGCCGAGGCCGCATGCCTCAAGCTGACCGAGGACGACGACGTCTTCCTCGTGACCGGATTCTTCCTGAACGATGCCGTGATGTGCCCGCTCGAGACGCACAACACCGCACGTCGTCGGCGGCTCGATCACACCGGAACTCGCGCCGCGGGCGGTGGCGCCGTGGGCGGCGTGGCTCGCCTCCAGTACCCAGGCGGCAGTGGTCACCCAGGAGTTCGCCGACCGCGGCCTGCTCGACGGAAACGTCGGCGTGTACTTCGCCGTCGCCGATCAGCCCGACTACGAGAACGACGTCAAACCGGTGCTCGACGAACTGGGCATCGAGCCGGTCGCCGTCGGCATCAACGACGCGCCGACCGACGACACCGCGGCGAGCGAGGCCAGCGTGAAGCTGATCGCGGAGCAGTTCAAGGCCGCCGATGTCGACACGATCCTGCTCGTCGGCATCGGCACGACCGCCTGGATGGAGGCGATGGACGACGACACGTCGTACCGTCCGCAGCTCCTGTTCACCGAGGCGACTTCCGCCCGGTCGTACTACACGAGTGCCGACGTGACCGACACGTCGATCCTCGAGGGCGCCATCCTCGGCGGCGGCTACGGCCCCGACCAGGCCCGGTTCGACACCGAGTCGTTCCAGGAATGCGTGACGATCGCTCACCGCCGCCGGGCGTCGAGACGCCGGCGCCCGACCAGTTCGATCCGGACGATGCGTCGAACCAGCCCTACCAGGCGGCGTTCCAGGCCTGCCCCGACATCGTCCTGACGAGGGCGTTGCTCGACACGCGCCGGCGAGAACCTGAACTACGGCACGTTCGCCGCCGCCGTCGACGGCTCGACGATCACGATTCCCGGTGATCCCGATCCGAGCGCACGTACGGCCCGGCACCCGACAACGGCAACCCGCCGGCCTACATCTACACGTGCGACGTGGCGAGCAGGTCCGTCGTCCTCGACGAGGGCTGACCGCGAGGCGCACGCCGACGTGACCGTGATGTCCAAGACCCACACACGTGACGAGCGTGTCGCGATGACGCACTGACGTCGACGAACGAGCGCGAGCCGGCCCCGCACGGGCAGCAGCGGGGCTGGCTCGCACCATGCTCGACGCCGAGACCGAGCGTCGAGAGCTGCAGATCGAGGACGAGAAGGAGGCGCTGTTCGCCGACGACCTCCTCCCGGGGGTCGGCGGCGAAGAGATGACGCTGAAGCACGGCGTCAAGATCGGTGGCGTCTTCGCCTTCGTGATGCTGCTGCTGATCCAGTCGGTCGACGAACTCGAGAACGCCGTCCTGTCGGTGCTCGCCCCCGACATCCGCGACAGCCTCGGCATCAGCGACGGCGCGATCGTGTTCATCAGCGCCGCGTCGGGCGCGTTCATCGTGCTCGGTGCCCTGCCGATGGGGTGGCTCGCCGACCGGTTCCGGCGAGGCGCCCGTGATCGGCTGGGCGACGGCGTTCTTCGCCGTGATGGTCTTCTCGTGCGGTCTCGCGGTCGAACGCGTTCGCGCTGTTCTGGTCGCGGTTCGGCGTCGGCATCACCAAGTCGAACAGCATCCCGGTCCAGGGTCGCTGATCGCCGACACCTACCCGATCGGGATCCGGGGCCGAATCAGCGCGTCGATCACCGGTGCGGCGCGCCTCGCCGGCGTGCTCAGCCCGATCCTCGTCGGCGGCATCGCCGCGCTCGCCGGCGGCGACGACGGGTGGCGATGGTCGTACTTCCTGCTCGGCATCCCGGCGATCCCGCTGGCCATCCTCGCGTTCCGGATCCCGAGCCGCCGCGCGGTCAGTTCGAGAAGCTCGACGTGCTCGGCGAGGTGATCGAAGACACGCAAGCAGGCGCCGATCTCGATCGAGGCCGCGTTCGCCCGGCTGAACAAGATCCGCACGCTACAAGACGATGCTGCTGGCGTTCGCCGCGATCGGTTTCGGGCTGTTCACCGGCCCGGTGCTGCAGAACCTGTACCTCGAGGACCAGTTCGGTCTCGAGGCGTTCGGGCGAGGCGTGATCGGCACGGTCAACGGGCATCGGCGTCCTGTGCGTGCTGCCGTTCACGGCCAAGCGCTACGACGCCCTGTTCCGTCGCGACCCGGCCAAGGCCCTGCGGCTGCTCGGGCTGTTGATCGTCGCCGGTCGGCATTCATCCTGCCGATCCAGTACTTCATGCCGAACGCCGTGCTGTTCACCGCGATCGGGCGTCGCCCCGGCGATCCTGCTGATCACCGCGTTCACGATGGTCAGCCCGGTCCTCCAGTCGGTCGTCCCCTACCGGCTGCGCGGCCTGGGCTCCGCGCTCGGTGCGATCTACGTGTTCTTCATCGGCGCCACCGGCGGCGCGCTGCTCGCCGCCTTCTTCACCAACGCGTTCGGGCCCCGAGCCGCCACGTTGCTGCTGAGCGTGCCGAGCACGATCATCGGCGGGCTGCTCGTGATGCGCGGCGCGAGCTCGATCAAGAACGACCTGTCCCTCGTCGTCGCCGAGCTGCGCGACGACCTGGCCGAGCACGAACGCCAGCAGGTCGATCCCGGAGCACGTCCCGGCGCATCCAGGTCCACGACATCGACTACTCCTACGGCCCGGTCCAGGTGCTGTTCAACGTCGCCTTCGAGGTGCAGAAGGGCGAGGTGCTCGCCCTGCTCGGCACGAACGGCGCCGGCAAGTCGACGATCCTGCGCGCCATCGCCGGGCTCGGCACGCCGGCTCGCGGCGTCGTCCGGCTGCACGGCAACCCGATCACCTACATGGCACCCGAGCAGCGGGTGAAGTACGGCATCCGGCTGCTGCCCGGGCGGCAAGGGCGTGTTCCCGCGGCATGACCGTGCGCGAGAACCTCGAGATCGGCGCCTACATCTACCGCGCCGACACCGCCGACCGCGACGCCCGCATCGACCGTGTGCTCGACCTGTTCCCCGACCTGGCGCGAGCCGCCAGGATCAGCTGGCCGGCGTCGATGTCGGGCGGTCAGCAGCAGATGCTCGCGCTCGCGATCACGCTGCTGCACGACCCCGACGTGCTGCTGATCGACGAGCTCTCGCTCGGGCTGTCGCCGGTCGTCGTGCAGGAGCTGCTGCAGATCATCGAGCGGCTCAAGGCCGCAGGGGATGACGATCGTCATCGTCGAGCAGTCGCTGAACGTCGCCCTGTCGATCGCCGATCGGGCCGTGTTCCTCGAGAAGGGCCAGGTGCGCTTCGAGGGCCGCGGCCGAAGACCTGCGCGGACCGCGACGATCTCGTCCGGGCCGTGTTCCTCGGGACGGAGGGCGGCTGATCGCATGATCGCCGCCCTCGTTCACCCGCCAGCTGCTCTTCGACGGCCTGACGTCAACGGCCTCGATCTTCGGGCTGCTGGCGATGGGCATCGTGCTCGTCTACCGGGCCACCCGAGTCATCAACTTCGCCGTCGGCAACATGGGCCTCGTCGGCGCCGGCCTGTTCGTGCTCCTGGTCGTCCAGTACAACGTTCCCTACTGGCTCGGCGCCGCCATCGCCCTCGCCGTCGGCGCGCTGTACGGCGCGGTCGATCGAGCTCACCGTCATCCGCCGGCTGTTCAACGCGCCGCGGGTGATCGTGCTCGTCGCCACCATCGGCGTCGCCCAGCTGTCGCAGGTCGATCCTCGTCGCCTATCCGGAGGTCGACGTGCCAGGGGCTCGCGTTCCCGACCGCGGTCGGCGCCACCTTCGACGATCGCCGGCATCCGGATCACCGGGCCACAGCTCGTCGATCCTCGTCGTGGTGCCGCTGATCGCCGTCGCGCTCGGCTGGTACCTGAACCGCACGACGTTCGGCAAGAGCGTCAAGGCGTCGGCGGAGAACCCCGACCTGGCCCGACTGGCCGGCGTGAGCCCGAAGCAGGTGTCGCTGTTCGTGTGGGCGGTGGCCGGCGGTCTGTCGACGCATCTCGATCTCGCTGATGGCCGCGCAGTCAGGCGCGGCGACGAACCTCGCCACGCTCGGCCCGAGCACGCTGGTCCGCGCCCTCGTCGCCGCGGTGATCGCCGGCATGGTCTCGTTCCCGCGCGCCTTCGTCGCCGGCGTCGCCATCGGGATCCTGCAGGCGCTGATCGGGTTCAACTTCATCGACCAGTCCGGGCTGATCGACTTCCTGCTGCTCGTCGGCGTGCTCGTCGCGGTCGTACTTCCAGAGCCGCAACGCGACCGCGCGAGACGCAGACGTTCTCGTTCGCGCCGAAGCGACGGCCGATCCCCGCGCAGCTGCGCGATCGTCTGGTGGGTGCGCCAGATCGACCGGCTCGGGCCTGCTCGTGCTGCGGGATCGCCGCGATCATCCTGCCGATCGTCGTCACGCAGTCGTCCCGGCACCTGCTCTACACGACGATCCTCGTCTTCGCCTCTGTGCGGCATGTCGCTGACCGATCCTCACCGGCTGGGCCGGTCAGCTGTCGCTCGGCCAGATGGCGTTCGCCGGCATCGGCGCGTTCCTCGCCGCCGCGTCTCAACCGCGGGCATCGCCGTCGACATCGGCTGGCGGCGACACCCGCATGCTGCGAGGCCGAGCATCGACGCGCTGCCGTCCGGGGTGTCGCTCGTGCTCGCCGTGGTGATCACCGCCGGGCTCGCCGCGCTCGTCGGGCTCAGCGCGCTCCGCGTGCCCAGGGACTGATGCTGGCCGTCAGCACGTTCGCGTTCGCGCTCGCCGCGTCGCAGTACATGTACCACCAGCCGATCCTCAACGGCGGCTTCGGCCGATCGGTGCCGTTCCGCGCGCGACACGCTGTTCGGGCTCGACATCACCGACCAACGCACCTTCTACTACGTCGTGCTCGGCGTGCTCGTCGTCGTCACGCTCGTCGTCGCCCGCCTCCGGCGCAGCGGCGTCGGACGGACCACGATCGGCGTGCGCGACAACCCCGACGGCGCGTCGGCGTACACGATCAAGGCGACGCCGCGTGAAGCTGTCGTCGTTCGCGCTTGCCGGCGGCATCGCCGCGCTCGGCGGTGCGCCTGCTCGGTCTCGGCCTCGCAGACGATCCCGACTCGATCGGTTCTTCACCGTCGACGACTCGCTCGCTCCTCGTCTCGATCGTGGTCATCGGCGGCCTCGGCTCGGTGGTCGGCGCCGATCCTCGGCGCGCTGTGGGTCATCGGCCTGCCGCGTTCTTCCCCGGCAACGACATCGTGCCGCTGCTCACGCTCGAGCCTCGGTCTGCTCGTCCTGCTGCTGTACTTCCCGGGCGGGCTGGTGCAGCTCGGCTACGCGGCCCGCGACGCGCTCTTCGACTGGATGGCGCAGCCGCGCCGACCGGCGCCGTCGACGCAGCACGCGCGAGATCCCGACCGTCGCTCGGACGGCCCGGACGCGACCACCGTCGCCGACGGCGTCCCGGTGCTGCGGACCATCGACGTCAGCGTCAACTTCGGCGGCATCCGCGCCGTCGACGACGTGTCGATCGACGTCGGCGCCGGCGAGATCGTCGGCCTGATCGGCACGAACGGCGCCGGCAAGTCGACGCTGATGAACGCCATCGGTGGATTCGTGCCCAGCCACGGGCGCGATCGAGCTGCTCGGCGAGTCGATCGCCGAGCATGTCGCGCGGCCGACCGGCCCGGCACGGGCTCGGCCGCACGTTCCAGGCGGCCACGCTGTTCCCGGAGCTCACCGTCCGCGAGACGGTCGCAGCTCGCCCTCGAGGCGCGCGACCGCACGGGTCTGCTGTCGACGGCGCTGTGTCTGCCGCACACGTTCGCGCGCCGAGCGCACGCGCCGCGCGCGAGGCCGACGAGCTGATCGACTTCCTCGGTCTCGGGCGCTACGCCGAGCGCGTACATCTCCGACCTGTCGACCGGCACCCGCCGCATCGTCGAGCTCGCCGGGCTGCTCGCGCTCGACGCGCAGCTGCTGTGCCTCGACGAGCCGACCGCCGGCCTCGCCCAGCGCGAGACCGAGGCGGCCGGCCGCTGATCCAGGAGATCCGCCGCGAGCTCGCACGCCTCGATGCTGATCATCGAGCACGACATGCCGCTCATCATGAGCATCAGCGACCGCGTCTACTGCCTCGAGCTCGGCCGGGTCATCGCCGAAGGCAGCCCGAACGAGGTGCGCAACGATCCCGCCGTCATCGCCAGCTACCTCGGCACCGACGAGCGCGCCATCGAACGCAGCGGCCCCGTCTCCTGAAGATCGTGCATCGGTGCCAGGCACCGATGCACGATCTTTGCCGATCTACGTCGAGGCCACCCACTCTCTGCGCATGCCGCGACCACACCGTTCGAGCAATTCAACCGGCTGGTACCACGTGATGAACCGAGGCGCCGATCGGCAGGACATCTATCTCGCCGACGACGACTATCGACTGTTCGAGTCGTCGCTCGGCGACGCCACGTCGAGGTACGAGGTCGAAGTCCACTCCTATTGTCTGATGACGAACCACTTCCACCTGCTCCTGCATTGTCCGAATGCCGGGTTGTCCGAGGCGATGCACCTGCTGGAGTCCGGTTATGCCCGGTGGTTCAACGGCCGGTACGAGCGGGACGGTCCTGTGTTCCGCGGACGCTTTCACTCCGTCGCCGTCGACAGCAGCGCACAGCTCATCCAACTCAGCCGGTACATCCACCGCAATCCGCTGTCGTTCGTACCGGCATCGGCGCTGGCGCAGTACCGATGGTCCAGCCTCGGTCCGTTTCTGGGGATTCGCGCCGCGTCGTCGTGGCTGGTGCTCGATGATGTGCTGGGACTGTTCGGCGACGACGTGCAACGGCTCCGGACCCACGTCGAGACGGAACAGCCGGCGGACCGATCACCGCCTACGGGCTTTCACTCGCACGTCGTGACCACCGGCGACGAGGTCGACTCCGCCATCGCTCACGAAGCGGAGGTCGACGTTGCGACGTTGTACGGCGGGCATCGGGGCGTTCGCAACGGTGCACGGATCCTCGCTGTGACGTTGCTCATCGAGCTGCGGATCGCCGAGCCAACCGCCGCCGCCGCCCGATACGGAATGGCGAGCGCACAGACGGCACGGAACGTCGCCCGGCAGGGTCGAGCTCTCACGTCGAGCGACGCGAGCTGCCGACGTCTACGGACACGAGTGCTCGAGCGCCTCGGCTACACGTAGAGGTCGTGCATCGGTGCCTGGCACCGATGCACGACCTCTACGACTCGACGATGACGCGGGCCCGGGCGAGGTTCTGGACGAGGCCGAACACCGCGCCAGGATCACCGTCGCGCTCGGCCGTGACCCGGACGACGGGGAAGTGGACGCCCGGTTCGGTGAACGTGTGCGTCACCCGGCTCACGACGTGCCGGTCCGGCGTCTCGAGTGTCGAACGGTCCGGGAAGGTACCGGTGCTCTCGAAGTCCCAGTCGACCCGCACGATCAGGCCCGACCCGGGAGGAACCTCGGCCGTCGACGTGAGGTCGACCGGTTCGCCGACGCCGACGGTGACGGCCACGCGATCCGCCGGCTCCTCCGCCGACTCCTCCCCGGTCGGCCGACGGTCAGCGACACGATCGGTTGCACGCCGCCACGAACGTCAGCGCTCGTCGAAAGTTCGATCTGATTGTCGGTCGTAACCTGGTACGCGCTGGTGTCGGGCGGCTCGGCGCCGCTCGCCACCCACGAGTCGAGGTCGAGCAAGGCCTGCTGCATCTCGCCCTCGTACCCCACGACGTGCGCCTCGGCCGGAACGGTGCGAACCGTGGGGTTGTGGTCGCAGTGGTCCATGAACCACAGCCGGAAGTTGTCGTCGAACCGGTCGCTCAGGACAAGTTCCGCCTGCCGCCGGTACCAGTCGGCCGACCAGGGGTAGGCCTCGACGTCCATCGTCGATGCGAGCATGATCATCTTCCCGTGGAACGTCCCGGTCGGTGCTCCGCCCGACACCCGGGCGAGCAGGGGCCCGAGCAGCATCGGACGCTGGGGAGGGATCGGCTCACCACTCGGGTCACGGAACTGGTCCCACCCGTACAGGTCACCCGCCGGCACCTGGTGGCGGTGGTAGTACTGCAGCGCCAGGAACCACGAGTTGTCGAGACGGACCTCGTCGCCCGGCGCGAGCGCAGCGATCGCCCCCAGGTCGGTGCCGGTGCGGAACGTCACGTCGGTGCCCATCACGTCGACGAACGGGACCGTGGCGCCTGCCGCCGCCCCGCTCGTGACCACGAGGTCGGCAGCGAAGACGTCGCCGGCCGGAGCAGTGGACAGTGTCACGGTGTCGGGACCGACGGCGGCCACGGTCGCGTCGAACCGGATCCGAGCGGAACGGACCGACGACGACGGATCGGCGCCCTCGTATCCATCGACGCTCCAGAAGTCGTCGACGTAGGTCGGGTCGGCGATCCGGGGGCTGGCCGCGACGGCCCAGAACGATCCGCCGTCGAGCGTCGCGTGCTGCCACCACCCGCGCGGCGGAAACCCGATCGCCGTCACCTCGCTCAGGGTCGACCGTTGCTCGTCGTCCAACCCGGAGTAGGGGTCGCCATTGCCGCCGGGCTCGAGCGCGTCGGCGATCGCGGGCAACGCGTCGTGCAGCACGCGCAACCCGAGCATCACCGCACCCTGGTAGCTCGGAATCGAATTGGGCGAACCCGGCACCATCGGGACACCGCCGTCCCAGACCCCCGACGTGTTCTCGAGGCCGCCGATGGTCTGGTACGCCCCGCCGCTCGCTCCGTACAGGTAGCCGCGGATCGGCGCATCGGGTCCATACATGTCACGAGCCACCTGCCGAGAGAACTTCGCCGCGGCGGCGTTCACGCGGTACCCGCCGATCACGGGAGCGACGGCGACGCCACCGGCGTTGTTCGCCGACACCGCGTAGGCACCGTTCGAGATGGCGAACACGATCGTGCCGGGGGCGGCCTCCTCCTCCGCCAACGTCGGATACGTGTGCTGGAAGAACCGACCCTGGTAGTCGTCCACACTGGGGAAGTACATCGAGAAGCGGGCGTTGGTCCCGGCGAAGCCGCCGTGCACGTAGCGGTAGCTCACGGTGCGGTGGGTCTCCGGGTCGTTCGTCGTGCGCTGCTCGTCGATGTCGACGTAGGGCTCGGCCAACTCGGGATCGACGACGTCGGCGGTGATGAACATGCTTGCCTGGCTAGCACAGCCCGACGGGCGGCGTGGTCCGTCGGATGACGCTGACCTAGGTTGGGACCCGATGGAGCGTCCGACGCCGTGACCGCGAACCGTCGAGTCGTCGTCATGGGCGTCGCCGGCTCGGGCAAGTCGACGATCGGCCAGGCCGTCGCCGGCGCCATCGGAGCCGTGTTCGTCGACGCCGACTCGCTGCACCCACCGGCCAACGTCGTCAAGATGGCGTCGGGTCAGCCGCTGACCGACGACGACCGCTGGCCCTGGCTGGCACGCGTCCGCCAGGAGCTGCGCAGCGCGAGCGACATCGTCATCGCCTGCTCGGCGCTGACCCGCCGGTACCGCGATCTGCTCCGCCACGCCGGTGACGTCCGATTCGTGTTCCTCGAACTCGACGCCACGACCGCTCGCGACCGGGCGCTCCAGCGCACCGGCCACTACATGGGCGCCGACATGGTGGCGAGCCAGTTCAGCACGCTCGAGCCGCCCGAGGTCGACGAGACCGACATCGTCACCGTCGATGGCACGCAGCACATCGACGAGATCGTCGCCGAGGCGATCCGTCGCCTCGCCAGCGACGGCGCCCGGCACGTCGGCCGAACCGCTGATCGCCGATGGCGGCGCCGATCGAGCGATCACGGCCGACGAGCTCGCCCGCCACATGGCATCGCTCGCGGAGGACCACGTGCTGGCGACGGGTGCCCGACGCGTACTCCTCGTGCCGCCCGATCACACCCGGCTGCACTCGCACGCCGGACCGATCACGGTGCTGCTGAAGCGCGAACTCGAGGCACGCGGCTGCGCGGTCGGAGTGCTGCCGGCGTTGGGTACGCACGTCGCGATGACCGACGCCGACGCGGCGGCGATGTTCGGCGACGAGATCGATGCCGCCGACCTGCTCGTCCACGACTGGCGGCACGGCCTGAAGGTCCTCGGTGAGATCGGTGGCGACGAGGTGAGCGTGGTCACCGCTGGCCGCTACGTCGAACCGATCCCGGTCGCCGTCGATTCCCAACTGTTCGACGGGTGGGACCTGGTGATCTCGATCGGGCAGGTGGTGCCCCACGAGGTGATCGGGATGGCGAACTTCACCAAGAACGTCGTGATCGGCCTCGGCGGCGCGCCGACGATCCATCGCAGCCACTTCGTGGGCGCGGTGGCCGGCATGGAACAGATCATGGGTCGCACGACGAGCGCGGTCCGCGACGTGGTCGACGCGGCGTTCGATCGGTTCGTCGACCCGCTGGTCCCCGTGCTGTGGGTCCTCACCGTGGTCGAGGACGTCGGCGGTTCGATGGTGCAACGCGGCCTGTTCGTCGGCGCCGGCGGGACGATGCGTTCGGGAGGTGCCGCGTTCCGGGCCGCCGCCGACCTCGCCCGGCGCACGAACATCGACATCGTCGACGAGCCGCTCGAACGCGTCGCGTGCTGGCTCGACCCGACCGAGATGCGCAGTACCTGGCTGGGCAACAAGGCCGTGTACCGCACGCGGATGGCGATCGCCGACGGTGGCGAACTGATCGTGCTCGCGCCCGGCGTCACCCGTTTCGGCGAGGATCCGGCGATCGACACGCTGATCCGCCGCCACGGCTACCGGGGGACGCCGGCGACGCTCGGCGCCGTGCGCGACGATCCCGAACTCGCCGCCAACCTCGGTGCAGCGGCCCACCTCGTGCACGGCAGCTCCGAAGGCCGGTTCCGGATCGTCTGGTGCACCGACCCGACGACGGGCCTCACCCGGGAGGAGGTCGAGTCGGTCGGCTACGAGTGGCGCCTGCTCGGCGACGAGCTCGAGCACCTCGGCGTCGGCGCCGGGACCACCTCCGGCCGACGGATCGACAAGGCCGGGGGCGCCTTCGAATTCATCGCCAACCCGGCCATGGGTCTCTGGTCGACCGCCGAACGCCTCGCCTGATCGCTCAGGGATTCGCTCAGCGGTCGAGTTGGGCGATGAACCGTTCGGCGACGGCAACGGCGTCGGCGTGTCCGGCCGTGAGTCCGAGGGTTCGCTCCATGATCACCACCCGCGAGAGGCTGGTGAGGAAGACCGACACCGCGCCTGGTGGGAACGCCGACGTGTCGACGCCGGCGGACTCGAGGATGCCGGCCGAGCGCGGCGACCTGCATCGACCGGAAGCGTTCGGCGTAGCGGGCGATCTCCGAACGGATCTCCTTGCGGTGATTGGCGAGCGCGACGAACTCGGACGTCAACGCGGTGCCCGCATCGTCGAGGCTGAAGTCCCAGAGCGCACGCAACGGCTCGTCGGACGCGAGGGCCGCTGCTTGGCGGGCGAGTCCCTCCTCGGCCCGACGCCGGAACACCGCGAGGTACAGCTCGTCCATCGTCGCGAAGTAGTAGTGGACGAGCTGCGGCTTGAGGCCGGCCTCGGCGGCGACCCGCCGCGACGTGACCGCCGCGTACCCCTCCGTCAGCAGCAAGCGCTCGGCCGCGTCGAGCAGGACGGCACGGTTCTTCGCCTGTGGGCCGGCGATACGGCGAGCGTTGGTCATCTCGGGTCCATCGTCGCACGGGCACGTGCCGAAACCGGCGGATACGGTACTCTCCGGACATGAGGGGAACGTTCTCGGGTGGGCAGTATCGCGTCGCGCAGTGGGCCACCGGCAACATCGGTTCGCGAGCGCTCCGCCACATCATCGAGCATCCCACGATGGAACTCGTGGGCGTCCACGTGTACGGCGCCGACAAGGTCGGCCGTGATGCCGGCGAACTCTGCGGAGTCGACCCGACCGGCGTGCTGGCCACGGACTCGATCGACGCGATCATCGCCGCGCAGCCCGACTGCGTCGTCTACTCGCCGCGGCGGACCGAGGTCGACGTGTTGTGCGAGTTGCTCGCGGCGGGCATCAACGTCGTGTCGACCGGTGGGATGTTCCACAATCCGGCGAGCATGGAACCTGACGTGCGTGATCGGGTCGAGGCCGCGTGCCGCGCCGGCGACACGTCGATCCACAGCACCGGCAGCAGCCCCGGCTTCATCACCGAGGCCGTCCCCCTCACGCTGCTGTCGATCCAACGTCGGCTCGACCGGCTGACGATCCACGAATTCGCCGATCTGTCGCCGCGCAACTCCCCCGAGCTGCTGTTCCAGATCATGGGGTTCGGCACGCCACCCGCCGAACTGAATCCCGGCCCGCCTCGAACACGGCCGGGAGAGCTTCGGCCCGTCGTTGCGCACGGTCGCCGACGCGCTCGGTCTCGGCTTCGACGATCTGGAGGCCGGCGGCGAGGTGGCGGTCGCGCCGCGCGACATCGAGATCGCCGCGGGCACCGTTCCGGCAGGCACGGTCGCCGCGCAGCGGATCACGGTTTCGGGCCGGAAGGACGGACGCGAGCTGCTGCGCTTTCAGGCCACGTGGTACTGCGCCCACGAACTCGAGCCCCAGTGGAACCTGTCGCCGACCGGCTGGCGGATCTCGGTCGAGGGCGATGCCCCGCTCGAGGTCGAGATGCCGTTCCCCTTCCCGATCGAGGAGATGGCCGAGCGTTCACCCGGGTACACGGCGAACCGGGCGGTCAACGCGGTCCCCGTCGTGTGCGCGGCAGCGCCCGGCATCCGCACGATCATCGATCTCCCGATGATCGTTCCGATCTTCGCCTGATCGAGACTGCGCCGATGGATCTCGACCTGATCGATCCCGAGATGCGCCGCGCGGCGCGGGTGGTGCCGACGCCGCCGGTCCATCGCCCCTGGGCATTGTCCGTGATGCGTTGGCTCGCCAAGGTCGGAGCCCGTCCCAAGCTGCCGACCGGCGTGACCGTGGAGGTCCGTCCCGTCGGGGCCGCTTCCGTCCGCATCTACCGGCCGGCCGAACTGCTGTCCGACGGCGCGGTGCTCTGGATCCACGGCGGCGGCTTCGTGATCGGCACGGCCCAGATGGACGACGCCAGGTGCAGCCGGAACGCACTCGAGTTCGGAGTGGTCGTCGTGTCGATCGACTACCGGCTCGCCCCCGAGCATCCGTTTCCTGCACCGCTC
This sequence comes from Ilumatobacteraceae bacterium, assembly GCA_963801795.1. Lineage (GTDB taxonomy): Bacteria > Actinomycetota > Acidimicrobiia > Acidimicrobiales > Ilumatobacteraceae > Sva-07. Next base: position 66,383 of record CAWDFZ010000004.1, on the reverse strand, counting down.
GACGACTGCTTCGCGGCCTGGACCTGGTTGCAGGAGCATGCAGACGGCCTGGGCGTGGACCCACATCGCGTCGTGGTCGGCGGCGAAAGTGCGGGCGGGGGTCTGGCGGCGACGCTCGTCCAGCGCATCCACGACTCGGGTGGCCCACAGCCGACGGCGCAGCTGCTCGTGTACCCGATGCTCGACGATCGCACGGCCGCCCGCACCGAGCTCGACGCCGTCAAGCACCGCCTGTGGAACAACCGTGCCAACCGCGCCGGATGGACCGCGTTCCTCGGCCACGAACCCGGCCGGCACGAGCCCGCCGATCCCGAAACCGGCCGTCCCGAAACCGACCGCGCCGAAACCGGCGGGCCGGCCACCGAACCAGTCGCCGAGTACGCCGTCGGGGCGCGGCGGAGCGATCTCGCCGGCCTGCCGCCCGCGTGGATCGGCGTCGGGGAGGTCGACCTGTTCCACGACGAGGACCGCGACTACTCCGAGCGACTCGTAGCCGCCGGCGTACCGTGCGAGTTCGTCGCCGTGCCGGGTGCCCCGCACGGCTTCGTCAGCACCGCACCCAAGGCCACCGCGTCCGTCGACTTCGAACGTCGGATCGATGAGTTCCTGAGGACCTACCTCTCCCGCGTCCCGGACGCGAACTCCAACGCGAACTCGGACTCGAACCCGTCGAGCTGACGCCGTTCACTCTCGAGCACGTCGGCGGCACGGTCGGCGGTGTTGCCCACCTTCCAGACCGTGCCGTCCGGTCGTATCCAGGTGGCGACCCGATCGGGCGTCATCGTCAGGGTCCAGCCGCCTTCGTGCACCAAGTGGTGATGGGTCTCACAGAGTGGCAGGAGGTTGTCGAGGTCCGACGGGCCGTGATCGCGGGTCCACCATCGGACGTGGTGGATGCGGCACGACTCGAACGGCACCGTGCAGCCGGGATGACCACAGGTGCGGTGCATCGCCCGTAACGCTCGCCGCTGCTTGCGGTTGACGGTGCGTTGGGCCCGACCCGAGTCGAGCACCTCACCGTCGCCGCCCAGCACCGTCGGATATACGACGGCGTCGCAGAGCATCCGTCGCAACGACGTCGCGGCCAAGGCTTGGCCGTCGCTGGTCTCGCACAGCCCGTGGGAGCAGCTGTCGTCGAGCAACCGGTCAAGCGTGGTCACGACACAGATCTCCGGCACGTTGCTGTCGGCGTCCGCCCTCATCGGAGAAACCACCGCATTGGCCACGGCCAGGAGATCGCTCGGGTGCTCGCCTGCGTGTGCGGCTGCGGATACGTCGGGACGATCGCAACCCGAGCGAGCGGGACGGACCCCGGCCGCGATCGTGCGCATGAACGCTTCGACTTCGACCTGTCGCCACGTCATCCCAGACGTGGCTCCCTCGGCGCGCAACGCGTTGAGATGGGCGTCGAAGGCTCGCTTGAACACGGCGTCGCGGATCGGGTCGAGTGCGACCAGCGTCATGCACATCCCGGTCTCGACGTCGCGCCACCGGCGCACCTTCGACCCGTCCCGCTGACGCAGATACTCCACCACCAACGGATCCGGCGTCGGCGCCGCATTCCCGACCGGCTCAGCTTCAGCAGGCTCATCGGAGCCCGAAGCAGCGTCGCCCGACGGGTCAGCGGATGACGCGGCCGTGGCCGATGCGGCCCGCGCCAGCTCGGCGACGACGTCGGCCGCCTGGACCCGGCAGTGACGCACGAAGTCGTCGACGCGCATCCGCATCGCCGCCTCGAGCAACCGCTCCTCTCGGTCGATCAGCCCGAACCGCTGCTCGTCGTTCAGATCACGGATCGCCATCGCCAACGCATCGACATGCCCGGCCGCGATGTCGCCACGCGTCAAGGCGCGCTCGAACAACACGAACAGGTCGCACGCTTCGGCGCGCAACCGGCCCACCCGACTCTCCCGCGCCGACAACCCGTGATCCGGGCCCATCGACTCCGCCGGCTCCGACCGACCCTGACCCGCCAGCTCGGACGTTCTCCGCACACAACGCACGTCGAACGAATCGAGCCAACTTCGCAACTCGCGCGACTGTCGGAGCAAGTCGGCGACCGCATCACGATCCGCCGCACCCACATCAGCCTCGAGCAACACCCCGAGGGCATCTCGCAGGTCCTCGTCCATCATGTTCACCTCCTCGAAGAGAGGGACAACCGGTCGGAGCGACGCCGACGAACCCAGCCGAAGCTGGTACTCACCACCCTAAAGAAGGGGTGTGACAGCGACGCGTCAGCCGGTGATGGTCCAGTTGAGTTCGGTGCGCAGGTCGGCGGGATCCATGTCGGGCGAGGGCTCGGTCACGTAGACCTCCCACATGTCCTCACCGGGAGTCAGCCCGGCGGCGGCGATCCACTGCCCGCAGCCGACCCCACGACGAGCCGAGCTGGTCGAACGAACCCTCGTGCACCAACCGGGCGACTCGCCCTCCCGGAAGGTGACTCGCCACGACATCGTCGTCGGTCTCGACCGTGCCCGAGGTCGGGAACCCTGCCTCGAGATCGGCGGTAGCGCTCGGAGCACCGTGATACAGCGCGAACGCAGGCCCCGCGATGGCGATGCCCTGGCCTGCGATGACGCCGGGCAGGCGCGTGAACGTCGAGTCGAAGAACGCCGCCATCTCGGTCATGGGCACCACGCCCTGGATGACCGCCGTCGTCGTCTCGGCGACGTCGACGAGTGTGGGTTCCGGTCCCGATGTGTCCATCGCGCGAGCCTGGCACGCGACGCGACCCCGTCGGCCACCGATCCGGAACGAACGAGATGGGCTCAGGCGGGGGTCGGCACCTTCAGCCCGAGAACCTTGGCCGAGGGTGCCACCGAGGATGGCCTTGCGTTCGTCGTCGGGCACACCGGCGAACTGCTCGGCGATCAACGCCCGGCTGCCCCGGAACGTCCCTTCGGCATGCGGATAGTCGTTGCCCCAGACGATGGTCGACAGCCCGGTGATGTGCCGGCAGGCGATCGCCACCGGGTCGTCCTGGAACTGCACGTGGAACTGCCGCTTCACGTACTCACTGGGCGCCAGCTCATAGGGCCACTTCTCGTTCAGCTTGAAGAGCTGCGCCATGTCGGGTTGGTCGTCGGCGGGCCGCGAGTCGTCCCAGCGTCCGAGCCACCAGTCAGCGTCCTGGCCGATGCCGGTGACCCAGCACTTGTCCATGCCGCCGACCAGCGACGACAACCAATGGGCGTTGAACTCGATGAGGCAGAACTGGAGATCGGGGAACCGCTCCGGGACGCCTCCACCGATCAGGTGGCACATGAGCTGCTGGGGCACGAACGCGCTGTGGACCGCCTGCGTGACCATCCGCTTGGCTGCTGCCTTGTCGGTCATCGGCCGGTTGACCTGCGCCGCGTTCTCCAACACGACCTTGAGGGTGACGGCTTCGGTATCGGCGACCCGCACGCCTCCGGTCTGGGTGTGGAAGAACGGCTGCACGCCGTTCGCCTGGGCGGCCGCCCACACCGGGTCGAGGTCACGCGTGTAGTAGTTCGTCCGGCGGGGTTGCCGGCAGCAGGATCGCCCGGAATCCCATCGCGGCGACGCGTTCGATCTCGGCCACCGCGTCGTCGACGTCGGTGAGCGGGATCGGTGCGGTGAAGACCAGGCGATCGAAGTACGGGGCGAACCGCTCGACGATGTAGTCGTTGTAGACCCGGGCATGAGCGATCGACAGTTCGTGGTCGTCGGAGTACAAGCCGAACAGCGACAGGTTCGGGTGCATCACTTGCACGTCGACGCCGTCTTCGGCCATGTCCTCGAGGATGCACTCCGGATCGCCCTCCGGCGTGCGCCCGCTGGTCTGGCGATAACGCGAGATGGTCCAGCCCTCGTAGCCGGCGGTGTGCAGGCGCCGGAAGGAGCGTGCCCCGTTCTCCACCCATGGCTCGTCGAGCTCGAAGTCCTCTTCCCACACTGCGCGATCGCGCAGGTGCTTCGGCAGGCGGGTCTTGAACAGGTCGGTGGGTTCGAGGACGTGCCCGTCCCCCGAAACCACGAAGTCCTTGCCTGTCGCCGCCTGGTCCTTCTCGGGATAGTCGGTCATCTCTCGCATCTCTCTCGATCCTTCGGCCGTCGCCGAAACTTGTACCGCTCGGTCCATTTCAGCCTACAGAACTCCTGGATCATCGGTCAACCGCCGCGCGACGACCGGACGTGAGATCTGGTCGTGACGTCAGGCGACGCCACAGATGTCGACAATCAGCGCAGCGAGGGTGTGCGCCGTCACGACGACCTGTTCGACCGCGACCGATTCGTACGGACCGTGCGCGAGTTTGACGTCGCCCGGACCGTACTGGACCGTCGGAATGCCGCCCAGCCCGGTGAGCAGCCGCAGATCGCTGCCGTACGGCGCGCCGTACACGTCGAGCGGTGCACCACCCGCCAGATCGTGCGCCGCCCGTACCCGCTCGACGAGATCGCTGTCCGGCGGGAGCTGGCCGGCTTCGAACTGCCCGCCCCACCATTCGACCTCGACCGGGTGGTCGCGCAACCACTGATCACCGGCGCACGCCTCGGCCACGGCAGCTTCGAGCTGCCGACGCGCCTCGTCGACGGGTTCGCCGAGCGCCACGCCGAGACGACCTTCGGCGACGAGCAGGTCGGGCACCGATGACGCCCAGTCACCGGCCTGCACCGTGCCGATCGACAAGGGATGCGCCAACGGCCAGCGTGCCATTACCGGATCGACGACGTCGTGGCGACGTCGTTCGAGCTCGCGCAGCGCGTTCCAGATCGGCCAGAACGCATCGACCGCACTGACGCCCTCGGTGCGTCGAGCCGCGTGCGTCGCCTTGCCGTGGACGCGCAAGCGGAACGTGAGCGCTCCGGAGTTCGCCGGGATGATGTCGAGATCGGTGGGCTCGGGGATGACACACGCGTCGGCACGCCAACCGCGCTGCAGTGTGGCGAACGTGCCGAGCCCGCCGTCCTCCTCGCCTTGGACGGACGCCACCAGCACGTCCCCGCGGAGTGCGACGCCGCTGCGACGAACCGCCTGGACCGCGATGTGTGCCGCAATCAGTCCGGCCTTCATGTCGCATGCACCGCGTCCGAAGAGCCGACCGTCGCGAAGCTCGCCGCTGAACGGCGACGCCGACCATGCGGCGGGATCGCCCGTCGGGACGACGTCGATGTGCCCGTTGAGCATCAGCGTCGGCCCGTCGCCCGCACCGGGCAGCCGTCCGACGAGCCCCCAGGCCTCCGCTCTCGGCACCTCCATTCCGGGGAAATCCGGGTGAGCCGCCAACGCGTCGAGGTCGATCTGCCAGTGATCGACCTCCAATCCAGCGCTCGGTGAACAGACCCGCCATGGATGCCTGCGCCTCGTTCTCCCCGTCCGTTCCGCTCACGCTCGGCTGCTGCACGACGTCGACGACTCGTGCCACGAGCTGTTCCTCGAGATCACCGACCGCGTTCAACACGCGGGTTCGCGCCTGATCAGGTGTCGTCACGTCGCCGAACGTACCGCGACCGGGCGGCGATGTTCACCGGTGTCGACATGCTCGCGCCGCCGAGGACGTTCTGTCGCGATGTTGTTCGACCGACGGTCTGTTCAGCCGACCGATCGATTTCGCTCCCAAGCCGGTCAACGCGAGCGACGTGATTCGTCGGCCCGCTCGAACGTGAACGAGTCGAACCCGTGGTCGATCGCCCGGGCGATCGCTCGAGTGGAGCTTCGGACGGCCACCCGGGTTGAGCAGGTAGCGGATCGGCTTGCCGGGGATGTTGGCGCCGAAGAAGTAGCTCGCCTCGGAGAACGACGCCGTGGAGGCGTAGGTGTTGACCATCCCGCTCCAGTACTCCTCCGCCGCCGCGTCGACCTCGACGACGTCGTCGCCGTGCTCGCGCATGTGGACCAGCACGTCCATCACGAAGTCGACCTGGTCGCCGGCGTAGCGCGGGTTGTTGCCGGTCGACCCGTGCGGTCCGCCCGGGAAGAAGAAGTTGGGGAATCCCCGGCAGGCGACGCCGAGGTACGTGCTCGGGCCGTCGGCCCAGTACTCCTCCAGGGCGAGGCCGTCGCGACCGCGGATCCCCATCCGGTTGAGGGCACCGGTGCCGAAGTCGAAGCCGGTCGCCCACACGATGATGTCGAACTCCTGCTCACCCTCGGCGGTCTCGATACCGCGCTCGGTGACCTGCGGTGATCGGCGTCGCCTTGAGGTCGACGAGCGACACCTTCGGGTTGTTGTACGTCTCGTAGTAGTTCGTGCCGAACGGCGGCCGGCGCTGCCCGTAGAGATGGTCGGGGATCAGCTTCGTCGCCGTCGTCGGGATCCGTCGACGATGCCGCGGATCTTGCCGGCGAGGAACTCGCACCACTCGGCGTTGACGTCCTTGTCGGTGAGCAGATCCGGGTAGTTGCTCGTCATCTTCGTGAAGCCCGGGCTGTTCCACATCTCCTCGTAGAACGCCCACCGCTCCTGCTTCGAGTCGTCGGCCGACGACCGGTCGCACGGCACGTGGAGGAATCCGCTGGCCGACGTGTTGAGCGTGTGGCGGATCGACTCGAAGTCGGCGCGCAGCTGCGCCTGCTCCTCCGGCGTGATCGGCCGGTTGTTGAGCGGCGTGCACCAGTTGGCCGTGCGCTGGTACACGGTCAGCGAGGCGACCTCGTCGGCGATCGCCGCGATCAGCTGCACGCCGCTCGATCCGGTGCCGATCACGGCGACGCGCTTGCCGACGAAGTCGACCGGCGTCTGCGGCCAGAGACCGGTGTGGTACGACTCGCCGCCGAAGCGTCTCGCGGCCGGGCACGTCCGGGATAGAACGGGCAGCGACAGCACGCCGGTCGCGGCGATCAAGCACGCGCGAGCGGATCGTGCGCCGTCGCCGGCGGTCGACGGTCCAGGTGGCCGTCGGCTCGTCGAACACGGCCGACGTGACCCGCGTGCCGAAGCGGATGTGGCGGCGCAGGTCGAACCTGTCGACCACGTGGTTGAGGTAGCGCTCGATCTCGGGCTGGCCGGCGAAGTGCTCCTGCCACTCCCACTCGTCGAACAGCTCCTCGGAGAAGAGGTAGGCGTACGTGTAGCTCTCGGAGTCGAACCGGGCGTCCGGGTAGCGGTTCCAGTACCAGGTGCCGCCGACGCCGTCGCCGGCCTCGATCAGCGTCGCGGTGAACCCGGCCTCGAGGGCCCGGTAGAGCTGGTAGATCCCGACGATGCCGCCGCCGACGATCACCACATCGAAGTCCGGATCCGTTCGCTCACTCATGACGGTGCTCGCTCATACGGTGGCGATCGGGGTCAGCGGCGAGCCCATCGCGCCGGGCAGGCGCAGCGGCGGTGCGGTCAGCAGGAACCGGCTGCGGTCGTGCTCGCGCAGCCACGCCGCGAGCTCGTGGAGGTACCAGAGTTCGCCGAGCGGGATGCCGAGCGGAACAGGCACAGGTGGTGGATCGGCAGGAACGAGTGGCGGCTCGGGATCGCGGGTCGCGGTGGGGGGCGACGAGCCCCTCGACGGCGTAGTTGTCGGCGACGAGCGCCGAGATCTGCGAGTCGACGATCCAGTCGAGCAGCGCGTCGTCGTGCGCATCGAGGTAGCTGCACGTCGTGAAGACCTTGCGCGGGTCGAGGTTCTTGTTCCAGCCGAGGATCTCGGTGGCGAAGCCGGTGTGCAGGAGCAGCATGTCGCCCGGTTCGACGACGACGTTGTCGGCGTCCATGATCTCCTGCAGCGTCTTCAGGTCGATGCCGCGCCACTCGTGGCCGACGTGGTGGGCGATGTCGACGAGCACGCCCCGGCCCTGCACGCCGTGGTACGCCATGTGTTCGAGGCCGAGGTGCTTGCCGAAGCTGGCGTGACCGCAGCCGTCGTCGGCGGCGTCGGCGTGCGGGCCGACGATGTCCTCGTGGGCCCGGTAGCCGTTGTAGTACACCGGCTTCTCGACGCCGTCGCCGTCGACGTCGAACTCGGCGCCGACGTGGGCGAGCGAGTCCCATTGCGTCGAGTACTGCAGCGACAGCGTGACGTCGTCGTCGGCCCACACGTCGACGTAGCGCGGGTCCATGTCGCTCATGTGGATGTTGAAGAACGTCTCGGGGTTGCCGTCGAGGTCCTCGGTCGGCGCGAGGCGCGGTGGGCGGCGACGTTGGTTCAGCGACGGTGCCGCCCGGGAAGTCGAGCGGCAGGCTGAGGCAGAAGCTGACGCCGGCCTGCACCTCGGCGACACCCTGCAGCACCTTCTCCGGCGTGATCAGGTTGATGCGGCCGAGTTCGTCGTCGTCACCCCAGTCGCCCCATGTCGATCCCTCCGGGCGCTGAGTCCATCGCTTCGTCACGTCCGTCTCACGACAGCGTACAGATTTATACCGATCGGTCCAAAGGTCGTGCATCGGTGCCTGGCACCGATGCACGACCTCGGTCAGCGGCGGACCCAGCCCGAGTCGTGCCAGGTCGTCGTGAGCTGCGCGGATCGGGCCGGGCCAGGTCTCGATGTAGACCACGCCCTCGGGACCGGCCGTCATCGTGTACGGCGTGCCGGCGTGGCTGACGAACACGTCGCCCGGCTTCACCACCACCGTCGCGGTGCCACCGTCGTCGGTGTCGTACTCGATGCTGTACTCGCCCTGGAACACGAACAGCATCTCGTCGAAGTTGTGGTGATGGCGCGGCACCACGAAGTGCGGCCGCACCCGCAGCGGATTGCGGTTGAACACCGGGATCTCGATCGGCTTGCGGCTCATCCACATCGCGCCGTCGAACGTGGCGGCGAAGTCGACCGGCGCGTCGGCGAGCGTTCCGCCGTCGACCCAGAGGTAGCTCGGGAACGTCTGCTGGTCGAGCGACAGCGGCACCCAGTCCTGCGTCGTCCAGGAGGTCGGCGAACGTGATTCCCACGTCGCCATCATGCCGCGTCCCGGCCGGCGCTGTCATGGCCGACGTCCCACCTGACAAGACGGCGACTATGACACCGGCGCGGGCAGCGGGCAGAATCGACGTCGTGGCGATCGACTACTTCAGCCTGCTCGGCGACGCTACGAACGCAGGGCTGGGTCGCCGATGTCGATCGATCCGGCGACCCGTCGCAGCACTGGATCGACGGCCGCCGCTCGCCGACGGCGCCGGTCGATCGTCGCCGCCACGTTCGACGGGGCGATGTGGCGCTCGACGAAGATCGATCCGGCGTTCAACCTGATCGGCGTGAGCTCCGCGGCGGCTTCACGATGCCGAGGCACCACCAGAGCCTGCGCCAACTCGTGATCGTGTTCGGCGGCGAACTGACGCGTCGAGCACGGTGGCGACGCGGCGACGCACGGTCGGGCCGGGCCAGTTCTTCGTGATCGACGCGGCGATGCCGTACACGCTGACCGCCGGCGCCGACGGTGCGACGTTCGTCGAGACGTGGCCGGAACCGGTGACGAAGCTCGAGACGTACTGGCACGACCACGGCTGGGTCGCACGATGACCAGCGGATCGGAGACGGGACGCATGAGCGAGGAACAGGACCGCTTCGACGTGATCGTCGTCGGCTCCGGCGGCGGGCTGTTCGGCGCGTACGCCGCGGCGCGCCGCGGGCTGCGGACGCTCGTGATCGAGAAGTCGGAGTTCGTCGGCGGCACGACCGCCTACTCGGGCGCCGGCATCTGGCTGCCGGGCAACCCGGCCGAGGTGCGCGCCGGGCTCGAAGGCGGCTCCGAGGCCGCCCGTCCGTATCTCGACGCGATCATCGGCGACGACGCCCCGGTCGCGCTGCGGGAGGCCTACCTCGAAGCCGGCCCGCGGATGATCGAGGAACTGGAGGCCGACCCGGCGATCGGCGAGTTCGAGTGGCGCGGCGTGCCCGACTACTTCGCCGACGCGCCCGGCGCGCTCCGCAAGGGCCGCACGATCTTCCCGGCGAACATCGACCGCTCCGAACTCGGCGACCTCGAACCGCTCGTGCGGCGACCGCTGTGGACCGAACGGTGGGGCGTCGAGGCGCCCGAGACGATGGTCGGCGGCCAGGCCCTGATCGGCCGCGGCGCTGCTGGCGTTCATCAACACCGGCAACGGCGAGGTCCGCACGAACACCGCGCTCGAGCGCCTGATCGTCGAGGACGGCCGGGTCGTCGGCGTCGAGGCCGTGAGCGACGGCGAACCGGTGCGGCTCTTCGCCGACCGCGGCGTGCTGCTCGCCGCCGGCGGCTTCGAGAGCAACCGCGAACTCCGCCAGCAGTACCAGGCGCCGATCACCGACGAGTGGACGATCGGGCGTCGCCAGCAACACCGGCGACGCGCTCCTCGCCGGGCATCGACGTCGGTGCCGACACCGCACTGCTCGACGAGGCGTGGTTCGCCCCGGGCGTCATGGCGCCCGACGGTCGGCCGGTGTTCTACACGATGGTGTGGAGCGGCATCTGGGTGAACGCGGCCGGCGAGCGCTTCATGAACGAGCGCCTCCCCTACGACCGGGCCGGCCACGAGATCCTGCGGGTCGCAGGCCGAGACCGGCGTGTCGACACCTGCCGACGTACTGGGTGTTCGACCAGCGCCAGGTCGACCGGAACGCGTTCGACATGCTGCCCGTCGACCCGCCGGTGCCGGGCTGGTTCGACGTCGAGCGTGGATCGAGGCCGGCGCGCTCGTTCGCGCCGACACGCTGGAGGAACTCGCCGAGCAGATCGGCGTCCCGGCCGGCGCGCTCGTCGAGAGTCGGTCGAGCAGTTCAACGAGTTCGCCGTGCGCGGCGTCGACGAGCAGTTCCACCGCGGCGAGACGCCGTGGGACCGCGTGACGGCGCTGCTGTTCGGCGCCCACGAGGACGGGCCGAACCGGTGCCTCGGCGTGATCGACCAGGCGCCGTACTACGCGGTGCAGGTCGTCGTCACCGACCTCGGCACCAAGGGCGGCCTCGTCACCGACGCCGACGCCCGCGTGCTGCGTCCCGACGGCTCGGTGATCGAGGGTCTCTACGCATCGGGCAACACGATGGCGCCCGCGCTCGGCCGCATCTATCCCGGTGCCGGCGGACCGATCGGCTCGGCGATGGTGTTCTCCTACCTTGCCGCGCTCGACATGGCCGCGCTCGACACGGCCGAGCGCTCGTAGCCATGGATCCGTACACTGCTTCCCGCGTTCCACGAGTTGGCGACCAGTCCTGGAGATCACGATGACATCAACACTCGACTCCGAACCACCGGCTCCGATACCCAACCGGTCACCGTCCGATCGCGGGCGCCCCGGCCGCTCTGGTCCGACGACGACGTCGCCCGCCGACCTGGTGCCCGAGCGCTACCGGCTCGGCGAGGCGTTCGTGCCGAAGGGCCGCTACCTCGACCCCGAGTTCCAGCAGCTCGAGCTCGACCGGCTGTTCACCGAAGACGTGGCTGATGGCGTGTCGCCTGGAGGAACTCCCCGGTGTCGGCAGCTACGTCGAGTACCTGATCGGCGACCACTCGATCCTGGTCGTCCGCGAGTCGACCGACTCGATCCGCGGCTACTTCAACGCCTGCCGTCACCGCGGCACCCGCCTCGCCACCGGTCGCGGCCGCGTCGGTGCGCTCGATCTGCCCGTTCCACGGCTGGCGCTGGAACCTCGACGGCTCGATCCGTCTCGTGCTCGACCCGGAGGAGTTCGTCGCCGCGCTCCGACGACGACCTCGGCCTCGCAGCCGGTGCAGGTCGACACGTGGGGCGGGTTCGTGTTCATCAACATGGACCCCGACGCCGAGCCGCTGCTCGAGTACCTCGATCCCGATCCCGACGGTGTTCGAGCCGTTCCACTTCGAGAACATGCGCTACCGGTGGATGAAGGGCGTCATCGCTGCCGTGCAACTGGAAGACCGTGCTCGACGGCTTCCTCGAGGCGTACCACGTGCCCGGCACACACCCGCAGCTCACCCGCTGGGACAAGCGCAACCACAACATCGCCACGCTGAAGGAACTCGACCGGCGGGCCTGGTCGCCGACGGCCACGTTCGGCAAGTTCGCCCGCTACGCCAGCCTCGGCCCGAAGAAGAGCGCCGGGTCGATCTTCGACTCGACGAACGGACCGATCGACGACGCCGAACGCGAGGAGCTCGGCAAGGACCCGTCGAACAAGCACATCGAGGGGGCGAAGCGACGAGCGCCGCTCGATCGCCGACGCCGTGCAGTACATCGCCAACGACATGCAGGCGCTCGAGACCGAGCGCAGCGTCCGCGTCGCCGAGCAGCTGCGGACCGCCGACGTTCCCGACGGCATGACGGCCGGCCAGTACTACCTCGAGCTGCTGCGCGAGGCAGGCGATCGCCGACGGGCTCGACTGGCCGGTGATCACGCGGCAAGGAGTGGGCCGCCGCCGGCACGGCGTGGCACGTGTTCCCGAACACGATCCTGCTCCCGAACCAGGGCTGCATCATCGGGTACCGGGCCCGTCCGAACGGCAAGGATCCCGACAGCTGCCTGTTCGAGATGTTCTCGCTCGAGCAGATCCCGGTCGCCGACTACGACAAGAAGCACCGACTTCGCGCCGCAGCACTTCGACGACTACCGCGACGCCGACCTCGGCGAGGTCCTCACGCAGGACCTCGACAACTCCGAGAACGTCACCATCGGCATGCACTCCCCGAGCTTCGACGGCCACCGGCTGAGCACCGCGCAGGAGATGACGATCTACAACCACCACCGCGCCGCCGACCACTACCTCTGGACCGACTGACCCGCTCGATCGGAATCACGTCTGGGTCGATTCGCCGTCGGCTTCCGCAGGCGATCTGACCCAGACACGAGGTCACGAGGTCCACTGCTCGATCGCGGCTCGGATGCGGGCCGCCGTTCGAGCAGCGTCGGAGGTGATGGCGCGGTACGAACACCGCAGCACGATCCATCCCGCGGCGGAAAGCTCGATGTCGCGGCGGCGATCCCGCTCGAACTGGTCGCGGTCGAGCCCGTGTGCCGTCCACCCGTCGCACTCGATGAGGACCGGCGTGCCGACGACCCGGAAGTCGACCTCCCACCCCTCGATGACCGGGTGGAACTCGACGGGCGGCAGCCCGAAGTGCCTCACGAGCCGACGCATCGCACGTTCGAGGAGCGAATCGATCGGACGACCGTCGATCGACCAGGCGCCGATGGCGTCGCGGAGCGCCCGGACGCCGTGACGGCCCGGTCGGGCGTGGACGATCAACGCTGCCTCGAGCGCGCTCAAGGACACGAACCGCGCGGCGAGCGCGTGCCCGACGGCATCGACGACGCCGGTCTCATCGACGGCGCCGAGATCGCACAGCGTGCGCAGGATGTTCGTGCACGCGATCCCCGAGCGTCGTTGCGGCGGTGAAAGGTGGGCGTGATCTCTCGGGCGATGGATTACGACGCCGTCGAAGACGGCGCACCGGCTCGGCGGTCCGGGACGATGATGTCGACCGGATCGCGACTGCGGCCGGGCAACGCCCCACAGATGCGTCGCCGAACGGTGCGAGGCGAGCGCACCGGATCCTGCGGCCAGCACAGCGGCGACGATCCGTTGCTCCGGCGTGTCCGGGGTTCCAACGAGCCTGGCCACTTTGGGGTGAACCGGCACGAGCGTCCCGGCGCGGATCGCCCGCCCCCACGCACTCTCGCTGAGACCGCTCATCTCACGGCTGACCACGCCGTGGTTCCGTCGGGCCAGCCGATCGAGTTCGTCCAATCGCACGCCACAACGTGGGTGTCCGGCATCGCACGCACCCGGAACCGCTCGCACCGGCGCCGACGGTCTGGGTCGGACGGCGCCTCGGATTCCGCACGAGATCTGACCCAGACCTCGCGCGAGCGGAGGGAGCGCTACGCCTCGAAGGTGGCGCGGACGGAGCCGAGGCCGGTGATGGTGGCTTCGTAGGTGCGGCCGCGTTCGACGGTGACGAGCGGGCCGAGCGATCCGGACAGGATCACCTCGCCGGCCTGCAGCGGCGCGCCACGCTCGGCGACCGCGTTGGCGAGCCAGACGACGGCGTTGATCGGCGAGCCGAGGCACGCCGCGCCGACGCCGGAGCTCACCACGTCGCCGCCGTCGACCGTCATCGCCATCTCGCACGTCCGCAGGTCGTCGATGTCGACGCAGCCGCTTCGGCGAACCGCCGAGCACGAACATGCCGGACGAGGCGTTGTCGGCGACCGTGTCGACGATCGAGATGTTCCAGTCCTTGATCCGGCTGTCGACGATCTCGATCGCGGCGACCACGAAGTCGGTCGCCCGCAGCACGTCGCTGGCGATCACCGGGCGCTCCGGCAGATCGCTCTTCAGCACGAACGCCACCTCGGCCTCGACCCGCGGCTGCATCAGCCGGGTGCGCGGCACCGGCTCGCTGTCGCCGATCGGCCATGTCGGCGAACAGCACGCCGAAGTCCGGGCGGTCGACGCCGAACATCTGCTGCACGACCGGTGACGTCAACCCGATCTTGCGGCCGACCCGCCGGGCGCCGATCTCGGGTCAGGGCGATGACCCGCTGCTGCACGGCGTAGCGCGTCGTCGACCGTGCCGTCGGGCAGCAGGTCGAGGATCGGGTCGCACGGGACGCCCGACTCGGCCGCCTCGATCAGACGGCGCGCGGCGCGCTCGCGGTGCGCACCGGTTCGCTCATCCGGCGCCCTCGGGCGCAGCGGGCGGCGGCGTGAACTTGTGGCCCCAGAACGCGCCCTGGGTGATCTCGTAGGTCGGGTGCTCCTCGGTGACCACGCAGACCGTTCCAACCGAACTCGATGGCGTAGTTCTCCGGCGAGTACACGTAGAACGACACCATCTGGTCGTTGGTGTGCTTGCCGAGCGTGTTCATCATCGGCACGCCGAGCTTCGCGGCCCGGTCGAGCGCGAGCCCGACGTCGTCGAGCGTGGCCGCCTCGACCATCAGGTGCAGCAGCGCGCCCGGCCCGCGGCGGCGGGCGATGCCGAACGTGTGGTGGCGCGGGTTGCAGCCGAGGAACCACGTGCGGCCCATCGTGTTGCGCTCGACGAAGCCGAGCACGTCGATGTAGAAGTCGAGCGTCGCCTCGGCGTCCTCGGCCGACACGATCACGTGACCCATGCCCATGTCGCCGGTGACGAACGAACTGACGAGCGGCGTCTGCACCGGGACGTGGTCGAGGATCGGTCCGTAGAACAGTTCGACCGGGTTGCCGCCCGGATCGTCGAACGACGACGAAGCCGGTGACGCGCCGCGCGGCGCACGCCTCCGGCTCGCCGACCGTGACCTTGATCCCGGCGCTCTCGACCGCGCGCGACGAGCTCGGGCGAGCTCGCGCTTGTTCGAGCACCTCGAAGCCCATCGCCGTCATCCGGTTCTCGGCGCCGGGCTCGACGACGAGCCGCGGCGGGTAGTGATCGATGCGGAAGTACAGCGAGTCGGGGTCGGCGCCGTCGACCGGCATCATCCCGAGGAAGTCACCGCCGAACACCTTCCACGCGTCGACGTCGGTCGACTCCAGCCGCAAGTACCCGAGCGAGCGGACTCCCATGCGATGCTCCAATCTGTTCAGCTCGGCGAGCGGTTCAGCGTGCCGCGTCGGCGAGGCCGACGGCGATGTCGATGATCTCGTCCTCCTGACCACCGACGAGTCGACGCTCGCCGCACTCGAGGAGGATGTCGGCGCCCGACACCCCGTACCGCTCGGCGGCCCGGTAGGCGTGCCGGAGGAACGACGAGTACACGCCGGCGTAGCCCATGATCAGCGACAGCCGGTCGAGGGCGCACTCGCCGTCCATCACCGGCCGCACGATGTCCTCGGCGACGTCGAACAGGCGCAGCACGTCGATGCCGGTGCGGATGCCGAGCTTGTCGCACACCGCGGCGAGCGCCTCGCACGGCGTGTTGCCGGCGCCGGCGCCGAAGCGGCGGGTCGAGCCGTCGATCTGGGTCGCGCCGGCGCGGATCGCGTGGATCGAGTTGGCGACGCCGAGCGCCAGGTTCTCGTGGCCGTGGAAGCCGACCTGGGCGTCGTTGCCGAGTCTCGGCGACGACGCGCCGCGACCCGCGCGCTCACGTCCTCGAGGATCATCGCCCCGGCCGAGTCGACGACGTACACGCACTGGCAGCCGGCGTCGGCCATGATCCGCGCCTGCGTCGGCGAGCACCTCGGGCGGCTGCGAGTGGGCCATCATCAGGAACCCGACCGTCTCGAGGCCGATCTCGCGGGCGAGGCCGAAGTGCTGGATCGAGATGTCGGCCTCGGTGCAGTGCGTGGCGATGCGGATCACCGACACGCCGAGGTCGGCCGACCGCGGTGATGTCGTCCTTGGTGCCGAGGCCGGGCAGCATCAGCGCGGCGATCTTCGCCTGCTTGGCCTCCTCGACGGCGGCGGCGATCAGCGTGCGCTCGTCGTCGAGCGAGAAGCCGTAGTTGAACGACGAGCCGCCGAGGCCGTCGCCGTGGGTCACCTCGATCACCGGCATGCCGGCGCTGTCGAGGCCGGCGACGACGCTGCGCACCATCTCCTCGGTGAACTGGTGGCCCTTGGCGTGCGAGCCGTCGCGCAGCGACGAGTCGGTGATGCGGATGTCGAGATCGGCCGAGATACGGCATCAGACGTGTGGCCTCCGTCGCTGTGCGATCGGTCGTGCTGGTGATGTGGCGGGCGATCTCCTCGCCGACCTTCGTGGCGGCGGCGGTCATGATGTCGAGGTTGCCGGAGTACGGCGGCAGGTAGTCGCCGGCCCCCTCGACCTCGATGAAGATCGCCACCCGGGCCGGGCGGCTGCCGCTCGGCCGGGTCGAACTGCGGGCGCTGGCGCAGGCGGTAGCCGGGCACGTACTGCTGGACCTGCGGCGACGACGTCGTCGATCGACGCCTCGATCGCGTCGTGGTCGGCGTCGTCGGGGATCTGGCAGAAGATCGTGTCGCGCATGATCAGCGGCGGCTCGGCCGGGTTGAGGATGATGATCGCCTTGCCGCGCTCGGCGCCGCCGAGCACCTCGACGGCCGACGACGTCGTGCGGGTGAACTCGTCGATGTTGGCCCGCGTGCCGGGACCGGCCGAGCGCGAGGCGACCGTGGCGACGATCTCGGCGTACGGCACCGTCGACGGTCCGCGACACGGCGTAGACCATCGGGATCGTCGCCTGGCCGCCGCAGGTGACCATGTTGACGTTCATCTCGTCGAGGTGCTCGGTGAGGTTGACGACCGGGATCACGTACGGACCGCGGGCCGCGGGCGTCAGGTCGACGGCCCGGATGCCGGCCTCGCGGTAGCGCGGCGCGTTGCGCACGTGGGCGTAGGCCGACGTCGCCTCGAACACGATGTCGGGCAGGTCGTCCTGGGCGAGCAGCCAGTCGACGCCCTCGGCGATCGCCTCGACGCCGTGCTTGCGGGCGAGCGCGAGGCCCTCGCTCGCCGGGTCGATGCCGACCATGCAGCGCGGCTCGATCACGTCGGACCGGAGCAGCTTGAACATCAGGTCGGTGCCGATGTTGCCCGACCCGACGATCGCCGCCGTCGCGCTTCGTCGATCCACGCACCAGCATGCCTGACGGCGCCCGCCGGGACGAGTGCCGTGTCCCGCCTGTCGAGATGGTCCGACGCGTCCGCGATGCAGCGATCGCGACCGAGGCGAGTGCGGCCGTCGCTCGCCCAGCGAGACGGTCGCGTCGACGTCGGCGTCAGCGGACGCGGCGTGACGGTCAGGCGCGTGGCGCGGCGACGGTGCGCGTCGGCGGTGCGCGGCGGAGCCGCGACCGAAGCGGGCGTTCCAGATGCTGGCGGCGGTGCTACTTGACCGCCTCGGTCGTGGCCTCCCAGTCCATCGCTCTGGGCCGGACCGGTCACCGACACCGCGGCGATCGCGCGGCCGGAGTTGCGGATCGGCGCGGCCACGCACACCAGGCCGTCGTAGGACTCGTTCACGTCGCGGGCCACGCCGAGCGAGCGGACCTGATCGAGGTTGGCCCGCAGCGCCGTCGGCCTCGGTGATCGTGTAGGTCGGTGCGGCGCGGCAGCGTCGGCGCTCATCACCTCGTCGGCGGCCGCATCGTCGAAGGCCAGCATCGCCTTGCCGAGCCCGGTGCAGTACGCCGGCATCCGTCCGCCGAGCCGCGTCGGGAGCGAGAACTCGCCGACGCACGATCCGTTCGAGGTAGACGACCTCGCCGCGATCGAGCACGCCGAGCTGGACGGCGAGACCCGTCTTCGTCGCCAGGTCGTGCAGGTGGGGGAACGCCGTGTCGCGCAGCTGGTTGCGCTGCAGCGCCAGGCCGCCGAGTTCGAAGAGGCGCATGCCGACGCGGTAGCCGTTGCTGTGGTCGCGCTCCAGCCAGCCGATCGCCCGGAGCTGTTCGGCGAGGCGATGGACCGTCGACTTCGGCAGGTTGGCCCGCTGGCTCAGGTCGGCGAGGCGTCAGCACCTGCTCGCCCATGTCGAACGCGTCGATGATCGTGGCGATGCGACCGAGCACGGAGCGCCCGCGTCGCCGCGTCCTCGCAGCCTGACCCCTCGTCGTGCACCACATCAAAATTGTACCAGTTGGACCAATCTGTCGAAATCCGCGACGATCGATCAGAACGGGGTTGCGTTCAACTGCGGTTGAAGCCGTACCGTTCCCGTCGTGCTGGTGACGATCGGAGGGACGAGGCGAGGAGCGTGACGAACGCGACGGCCAGCACGTCGACGCGGGTCGGCGGGCGCTGAAGATCGGCCTCGTCTCCGTCGTCACGCTCGTCGCCTTCGAGTCGCTCGCCGTCACGACGATCCTTCCCCAGATCGAGGGCGACCTCGGCGGACTCAGCTGGTACGGGTGGGTCACCGCGGCGTTCTTCCTCGGCACGATGATCGGGATCGTCTACGCCGGCGACCGGGCCGATCGGGTCGGTGCCGGACCGCCGTACCTGCTCGGCCTGATCCTCTTCGCCGTCGGCCTGCTGGTGTGCGGGTTCGCCCCCGGGATGCCCGTCCTGGTCGTCGGACGATTCGTGCAGGGATTCGGCGCCGGCGTCGTGCCGGCGATCGGCTACGTCGCGATCGGTCGGGCGTTCGCGGTCGACGAGCGGCCGCGCATGTTCGCCATCCTGTCCACCGCCTGGGTGGTGCCCGGGGTGATCGGACCGGTGCTGTCGGAGCGGATCGCCGAACTGGTCGGCTGGCGATGGGTGTTCCTCGGCCTGGTGCCGCTCGTGGCGATGCGCCGGCGTGATGGTGCTGCCTGCCATCTTCCGCCTCGGGCCGGTCGCGCACGACCGTCGACGAGCCGGTGCCGTTCCTCCGCCGGCGCCTCGTGGAGGCGACCCGGGTCGCCGCCGGCGCCGCGCTCGTCGTGGCCGGCTCCACCGCCGGCGCGTGGTGGTTCGTGCCCGGATGCATCGCCGGCGCGTTGGTCGGCGTCGGGCCGCTGCGCCGCCTGACCCCACCGGGCACCCTGCGCGGCGCCGCCGGACTCCCGGCGGTGATCGCCTCGCGTGGCGTGCTGACGTTCGCCTTCTTCGCCGTGGACGCGTTCGTGCCGTTCGCGCTGACCAACGGCAGGGGCACGTCGAGCTCTCGCCGGCAGCGTGGCGGTCACCGTGGCGACCGTGGCGTGGACGTCGGCGGCCTGGGTGCAGCAGCGCTGGATCGGACGGTTGGGCGAGGCCTGGTTCGTGCGCGCCGGGTTCCTGCTGCTGGTTCCCGGCATCGCGACCGTGGCGGTGGCATCGATCCCCGACGGCGTGCCGTTCTGGTTCATCCACGTCGGCGCGGCGTTGGGTGGATTCGGGATGGGGCTCGCCTATTCGGCCCACGCCCAACTCGCGCTGCGCAGCGTGCCCGAGGCCGAGGTCGGCTCGACGACCTCATCGCTGCAGCTCACCGACAATCTCGGCGTCGCCCTCGGCACGGGCGCGGCCGGCGCGATGGTGGCGCTCGGCGTGGGTCTCGACTGGCCGACGGGTGAGGCCGTGGCCGTCGCGTTGGTGGTCCCCGCACTGGTCGCCGCGGCGGGAGCGGTGCTGTCGCGCCGCCTGCCTCGCGGCTTGTCCAGCAGCTGACCGATCAGCGCTCGTTCGACTTCGCCTCGAGCGCAGCGAAGTGCATCTCGCCGCCGCGTTCGAGGTCCATGAACTCGATGTAGTGGCCGAGTTCGGCGGTCATGTCGACGTAGCCGAAGCGCAGGCCGCCCTTCATGTGGCCGTACTGCGCCCACGTCTTGCCGTTCGCCGCCAGGATCTCGGTCGCCTCGTCGAAGTCGGGGATGCGGTACCCGACGTGATGGAACGTGGCCGGCACGCCGGGCCGGATCGCCGACCGGTAGAGATCGACCGATCCGCTGACGGGCTTGATCAGCTCGAAGTTCGTGGCGCCGGCGTTGACGAGCGCGACGTCGATGATCCACTCCTCGGCCGTCTCACCGTCGACGACGGCGATCCCGTTCAGCGACGACTTGTACGTCTTGAGGCAGTCGACCGTGCCGAGGGTCTGCTCGAAGTAGTCGCACGCGACGTCGAGGTCGTCGGTGACGTAGGCGAGCTGCATCACGTTGCGGAAGAGGTCACTGAACGTGCGCACACCCCAACGCTATACGATCGACGGGGACGCTATCCAGCGGCCCGTAAGTTGGCCGCCATGACCGATGCGCGGTGAGACGGCACCCAGTTGGACGACGAGGAGATCGAGCGCGCTGCGGCGCCTGCTCGACCGGGCGGCGATCACCGAGTGCGTGCATCGCTATGCCCGTGGCCTCGACCGGCGTGACGCCGAACTCGTCGCGTCGGCGTACCACGCCGACGCAGTCGAGGACCACGGGCAGTACGTCGGTGGGCTCGACGGGCTCGTCGAGTACCTGATGGACGTCCACGCACCCGTTCTCGGGGTACCAACGCCACGTCACCACTCAGAACATCGACATCGACGGCGACGCCGCCCACGCCGAGAGCTACTTCCTCAGCGTGATCCGCATCGACGGCGCCGAGAAGCTCCGACTCACCGGCGGCCGCTACGTCGACCGGCTCGAGCGACGCGACGGCGAGTGGCGGATCGCCGAGCGCGTCGTCGTGCTCGAGTGGTACGGGGCGATGCCGGGAGGTGGGATCGATCCGGCGATGCAGGTCGCGCCCCGCCTCGACCGGCGACGACGTCTCGTACCTGCGGCCGCTGCACGTGACACGCGACCGCGCGTCGAGCCGCCGACACGTCCGAGCTGAACGTCAGGGCCGCGTCGGCGGTCGCGGCGCGAGGAACGACAGCACGACGCTCTCGAACTCGTCCTTGCGTTCGATCATCGCCCAGTGCCCGCAGTTCGGGAAGATGTGCACCTCGCAGTGGCGGACGATGCGCATCGGCACGAGCACGCTGTCGAGCGGCGTGACGCGGTCGTCGCGGCCGAACGTGATCAGCGTCGGCGCCTCGATCTTGGCGAGCATGGCGACCTGATCGGTCGCCGCGGCGGCCGCGAACTTGCGCATGCCCGTCGAGCATCTTGCGGTTGAACATCCGGCGGACGTCGTCGAGCGCGCCCGGGTGCGTTCGCCGCCTCCCACCGCAGTTCGACGAACTCGTCGGTGAGGATGGCCGGGTCGAACACCATCGACTCCATCCACGCCACGAGCCGCTCGCGGGTCGGATCCTCGACGAACTGCGACGAGCAGCTTGACCCCCTCGGCCGGGCGTCGGGCTGAAGATCGGCACACCGACCCCACCGATCGTCACCAGCCGGCTGACGCGGTCGGGGTGGTTCGACGCGATGCGGGCGGCGACGTTGCCGCCCATCGAGTTGCCGACGATCGGGATCGGACCGAGGCCCATGCCGTCGAGGAAGTCGACGACGGCGCCGCGGCGCGGCCATCAGCGGGCTGCCCTCGCACGAGTAGCTCTTGCCGAAGCCGGGCATGTCGAGCACGAGCGTGCGGTAGTGCTCGGCGAACGCCGGCAGGTTGCCGCGGAAGTTCGCCCACCCGCTGACGCCCGGGCCCGAACCGTGCAGCAGCAGCAACGGCGGGCCGTCGCCGGCCTCGTGGTAGTGCAATGTGCCCTGCGGGGTGTCGAGCGTGCGGCTCGTCGCGTCGTGTGTCAGTTCGTCCATCGACCGCCATCATCGCACGCCAGCCGTGTATTGTACTGATCGGTCCAAGTCGAGCGATCGTGCATCGGTGCCGGCACCGATGCACGACTCGAGGATTGAAAGGTGGCGATGGCCGAACGAATCGAGATCCCCGACACGTTCCCCCAACCGGGCGACGTGAGCGGTCGGCGCGTCGTGATCACCGGCGGCGGGCCGTGGGCTCGGCGAGGTGATCGCGCACGCGTTCTCGCGCGCCGGCGCGAAGGTCGCGCTCGTCGCGCGGACCGAACGCGATCTGAAGGCGGTCGCCGACGAGCTCCCCGGCGAGACGCTCGTGTTCAGCGGCGACGTCCGCGACGCCGACTTCAACGAGGCCGTCGCCGACGGCACCGTCGCCGAATGGGGCGGCGTCGACGTGTGGATCTGCAACGCCGGCATCTCCCCGATCGTCGCCGGCCCGCTGGCGATCGAGCCGGAGGTCTGGCGCGACGTGATCGACGTCAACCTCACCGGCGCGTTCCTCGGCGCCCGCGCCGCGGCCCGCGTGATGGGCGAGGGCGGCCGCTTGATCTTCACCGGCTCGGTGCTCGGCGAACGACCGCGCAAGGGACTCACGCCGTACAGCGCGTCGAAGGCCGGGCTCGTCGGCATGGCCAAGGGTCTGGCCCTCGACCTCGCGCCGGCCGGCATCACCGTCAACGTCGTGTCGCCCGGCTGGTTCGAGTCGCCGCTCGCCGACGGGTTCGCCAACAACGAGCGGCTCGCCGAGTCGATCCTCCAACACACGGCGCTGCGCCGGTGGGGCCGGTCGGCCGACCTCGCCGGGGCGTTCCAGTTCCTCGCCTCCGACGCCGTCGGCGTTCATCACCGGCGCGGTCATCCACGTCGACGGCGGATACCAGCTCGTATGAGCGACGACTCGCACGACGATCGGCGGGTCATCGCGATCCTCGGCGCCGGGGCGCGCTCGGTGCCGCCATCTCCAGCCGGCTCGCCGCCGAACCGGACACCGAGATCGTGCTCAGCGACGTGAGTGAGGCGTCGCTGCAGGCCACGATCGCCGCTATCGAGCGTGACGGCGCCGAGCGTCGGCGTCGAGACCGTGCTCGCCGACGTGACCGATCTCGCCCAGGTCGAAGCGGTCGTCGCCCGCACCGTCGAACGCTTCGGACGCCTCGACGTGCTGATCAGCAACGCCGGCGTGCTCGCCCCGAACGGCCGGATCCACAACCTCACCGACGCCGACTGGCAGCGGGTCGATCGACATCAACCTGATGGGCGCGGTCCACGCCGTCCAGGCCGCGGTCGCCGCCGATGCGCCGGCAGCAGGTCGGGCTCGATCATCCTCACCGCGTCGGTCGCCGGGCATGACCGCGTGGTCGCACGCCGCGCCGTACTGCGTCACCAAGGCCGCCGTCATCCAGCCTCGCCAAGGTGGCCGCCGTCGAGTACGCCCGCGACAACATCCGGGTCAACTGCGTGTGCCCCGGCACGTTCCTGCTCGGCGATCCACGACGACCTCCCGCAGGAGGCGATCGACGCGATGGCGCGCCAAGCACCCGCTGGGCCTCGGCGCCGCCGCCGACCTCGTCGGCGCGTACTCGTACCTCGCGAGCGACGCGTCCGCGCTGGACCACCGGCTCGGCGCTCGTCGTCGACGGCGGCTACTCCGCGCCGTAACCGGGCAGTACCAGGACCGCGTCGGGACCGGTCTCGATCGTCACGGTCACCGGCGCGGGAGCGGCCGTCAGCTTGGCCGGCGGGCCGCCGCTGATCCGCAACCGGATCCGGTGGCCGGCGACGAAGCGGTGGTGATGGGCACGGACGCCGATCTCGAAGTCGCTCGAACTCGCCGACCACCACCGGCTCGGGCTCGGCGTGCGACCGGCGATGCGTCGCCGCGA
Source organism: Ilumatobacteraceae bacterium (assembly GCA_963801795.1). Classification (GTDB taxonomy): domain Bacteria; phylum Actinomycetota; class Acidimicrobiia; order Acidimicrobiales; family Ilumatobacteraceae; genus Sva-07. The sequence continues at coordinate 42,567 of CAWDFZ010000004.1, read as the reverse complement.
GGTAGCCGTCGTTGACGATCGTCTCGTCGCCATCGGGCGCGACGTCGACCAGTTCGACGTAGAAGTGCGCCTCCGCCGCGTCGAGCGTGGCGCGGAACGTCACGCTCGGCGTGTCCGACGAGCACGTGGTCGGCGGCCAGCGGGTCGGACGTGAACGTCACGGCGTCGACGGGCTGCTCCGCGCCTCGCCTCGGCTGGCCGAACGCCACCGATCCGACCGCGGCGCCGTCGTCGCCGAGCGAACCGTCGGCGTCGAGGAACCATCGAGCACCGGGCGTGCCCGGCGGATTCCATCCGTCGAGCTCCTGCCATCCGGCGCCGACGCCGACCGGTCCCTCGTACGAGACGAACGTCGGCGCGTCCGGGATCGGTGCATCGGATCGGCCCGGCCACCCAGTGGTCGAACCAGGCGAGCAGCACGCCTGACGGCAGCTGCGGATTGTCGGCGAGCATCTGGTCGCGCTCGCCACCGTCGCCCGTCGACCACGTCGACTCCTCGCTGAGCGCGACCGGGAAGAAGTGCGCCCACGACCCGTAGATCGCCCACGTCCGATGCGGGATCGCCTCGATGTTGGCGAGCGTGCCCGAGCGGAAGAAGTGGTCGTTCCAGCCGCCGACCGCGAGCACGGGGACCGTCGACGCGGTCGAGGACGTCGACGAACGAGCGGTCGCGCCAGTAGTCGTCGAACGTGGGATGGGCGCGGTTGGCGGCGAACTCGCCGTCGGCGTCGATCGAGCCGCCGCTCGTCATGGCGGCGATGTCGGGCCAGCTGTCGATCTCGCCGCGCTCGGTCGTCTTCACGCCGCCCGGGAAGATCACGTCGTGGTACAGCGACCCCGGCGACTGCATCGGGGCGATCGCGAGGAGGTGCTCGGGCCGTTCGATCGCCGCGCCGTAGCTGGTCTGGCCGCCGAAGCTCTCGCCGAACATGCCGATCCGGCCGTCGCAGAACTCCTGCGCCGCCAGCCACTCGACGAGGTCGTGGGCGTCGCGGCCGCCCTGCCGGAAGCTGCCGTGCTCCCACCGGCCACCCGATTCGCCGACGCCGCGCATCGTCCCGACGAGCGTGGTGTAGCCGCGGGCGGCGAAGAAGTCGGCCTCGCCGGCGTAGAAGTCGGCGAGCACGACGTAGGGCGTGAACTCGACGACGAGGCCCGGGAACCGGCCCGTCGACCGGCACGCCGTCGCGGGCGGGCCGGCGGAGCGAGCACGACAGCGTGATGCCGTCGCGCATCGGGACCTCGACGGTCGTCGCCGACCACGTCGAACTCGGCGGGGCGCTGGTAGCCCCACCAGTCGTGCGTCGCCGACGACAGCGGACGTGCGGCCGCCATCGGATCAGCAGCCGAGCGCGCGGGCGATGACGACGTGCTGGATCTCGTTGGTGCCCTCGCCGATCTCGAGCACCTTCGAGTCGCAGTAGAAGCGGGCCACGGGCGACTCGAGCATGTAGCCGACCCCGCCGTGGATCTGCACCGCCTCGGATGCCGCCGCCGCGGCGAGCCGGCTGGCCTTCAGCTTGGCCATCGACGCCTCCTTGAGGAACGGCTGGCCGGTGTCGCGCAGGTACGCCGCCCGGTACGTGAGCCAGCGGGCCGCCTCGAGCTCGGTCGCCATGTCGGCGAGCTTGAACTGGATCGCCTGGAACTTCGAGATCGGCTGGCCGAACTGCTGGCGCTGGCGGGCGTAGTCGAGCGACATGTCGAGCACCGCCTGGGTGAGGCTCAGCGACAGCGCGGCGATCGAGATGCGGCCGACCTCGAGCGCGCCGAGGAACTGGCCGAGGCCGAGCTCGGGGTCACCGACGAGGTGATCGTCGGCGACCCACACGTCGTCGAAGAACAGCTCGCGGGTGTCGAGCCCCTTCCAGCCGATGCCGCGCATCTTCGGGCCCATCGTGAACCCGGGCGTGTCCTTCTCGACGACGAAGCTGGCGAACTTCGCGACCGCCGTCGTCGCCGGTCTCGGTGCGGGCCAGCAGCGTGACGCCGAACGACATGTCGGTGCCGGCGTTGGAGATGAACGCCTTGCGACCGTTGATCAACCAGCCGCCGTCCTGGCGCTCGGCCCGGGTGGTGATGCCGCGGATGTCGGAGCCGGCGTCGGGCTCGGTCAACCCGAACGCGCCGAGCACGCGGCCCTCGGCGAGCGGCCGCAGCCAGCGCTCGCGCTGGTCGTCGTTGCCGAACAGGTACAGCGGCATCGAGCCGATCGTGACGTGGGCCTGGAACGCGGCGGCGACCGACTGGTCGGCGTGACCGAGCTGCTCGAGCGCGGCGACGAAGCCGACGGTCGACATCCCGATGCCGCCCCACTCCTCGGGCACGAGCATGCCGAGCAGCCCGAGCTCGCCCATCTCGCGCAGCAGGTCGGTCGGGCATTCCGCCCGCTCCCACGCCGCCGGCGCACGGACGGCGATCTCCTTCGTGGCGAACTGCCGGCACAGATCGACCAGGTCCCGCTCGGCTTCGGTGAGCGAGAAGTCCATGCTCCGAGACTATTAGACCGATCGGTACAAACCGAACCGCGCCCGAGAATGTCCGCCGGCGGACTGTCCGCTCGGCGGACAGTCGGCGCGATCGGCGAGGTGTTTCATGTACTCGGCGGCCCAGGCGGGGAGGTCGGCGGGGACGGAGTAGCCCGCCTCGTCGTTGATCGTCGCCCAGTTGGCGGCGACGTCCTCGGGCGTCGGGTCGCCGCGGCGGCACGTAGCCCTCGGTCGTGGCGATGAAGATCCGCGAGAAGCGGCCCCCGCCGGCGGCGTAGATCTCGCCGCTGACCGGACAGTCCTCGTGGCACAGGTAGGCGACGAGCGGGGCGACGAGCTCGGGCGCCATGTCGGCCGGCGGTTCGGCGTCGTCGCTCCTCGGCTCCACCCATCCGTGTCGCCGCGACCGGTGCGACCGCGTTCACGGTGATCCCGTAGCGGCGGCCCGACAGCTTCATGTTGCGCATGAGGCCGACGACGCCGGCCTTCGCCGCGGCGTAGGCCAGGTTGCCGCGCAGGCCGAACATGCCCGTCGACGTCGTCATCACGACACGCCCGTACTCCTGCTCGACCAGGTGCGGCCACGCCGCCCGGGTGACGTTGAACGACCCGATGAGGTGGACGTCGAGGGTGTTCTGCAGCGCCGTCGAGGTCGACGTCGGGCAGATCGCCCCAGCGGACGATGCCGGCGTTGTTGACGACGATGTCGATGCGACCGAACTCGCGCCAGCGCCGTGTCGATGATCGCCGCCGCGCCCGCCTTCGGTCGACACGTCGTTCGTGTCGCCGACCGCCGCGCCGCCGGCGGCGACGATCTCGTCGGCCACCGACCGTGCCGGGCCGGCGTCGGCACCGACGCCCTCCTTCGACCCGCCGAGGTCGTTGACCACGACGCTCGCGCCCCGCGCCGCCGAGCAGCCGGGCGTAGCCGCGCCCGATGCCCCGGCCGGCGCCGGTGACCACCGCGACCCGGCCGTCGAACGCGCGAGCTCATCGCACCTGCGATGGTTGTCCGCACTGCGCGGTCATCGCATCGACTCGGGTCACGGTGCGCAGCTCTCGCTTGAGGACCTTGCCGGACGGGTTGCGCGGGCAGCGCCTCGATGAACGTGACGTCCTTGGGCACCTTGAACTTCGCCAGCTGGCCGCGGCAGTGCTCGATCAGCTCGTCGGCCGTCGCCGTCGGCGCCCGGCGCGAGCACGACGACCGCGACCGGCACCTCGCCCCACCGCTCGTCGGGGCGTCCGATCACCGCGACCTCGAGCACCGCGGCGTGCTCGTACAGCACCCGCTCGACCTCGGAGCTGGCGATGTTCTCGCCGCCCGACACGATCATGTCCTTCAGCCGGTCGACGATGTAGACGTAGCCGTCGTCGTCCTTGCACCCCGATGTCGCCGGTGTGGAACCAGCCGCCCCGAACGCCGCGGCGGTCGCGTCGGGATCGCGCCAGTAGCCCGTGAAGACCTTCGGGCCCGCGCAGCACGACCTCGCCGCGCTCGCCGGCGGGGACCGGCGCGCCGTCGCTCGTCCCAGATCTCGAGTTCGAGGTACAGGCACGCCCGCCCGACGCTGCCGAGCTTCGTCCGCGCGCTCGTCGCGGTCGAGGAACGTGTCGCCCGAGACCGTCTCGGTCAGGCCGTAGGCGTCGGCGAGCCACGCCGACGGGAACGTCGCGCTGGAGGCGCTCGATGTACGGGATCGGCAGCTTCTCGCCGCCGGCGATGATCACCCGCACCGACGAGAGGTCGCGCTCCTCGATGCCGGGCTGGTCGAGCACGGCGCGCAGCATCGCCGGTGCCATCCACACGGTCGTCACCCTCGATCGCTCGATCTCGTCGACCACGCGCGCGGCGTCGAACGTGCGATGGATGATCGTCGTCGCACCGACGGCGATCATCGTGGTGGTGACCAGGTCGAGCGCACCGACGTGGTACAGCGGCCCGCACGCCAGCCCGATGTCGCTCGACGTGAAGCCGAACTCGGTGATGTGGGCGTAGTTCTTCCACGCCAGGTTGGCGTGGGTGAGCATCACGCCCTTGGGCCGTCCGGTCGTTCCCGAGGTGTACATCAACCGATGGATGTCGTCGCCGCCGACCGCCGCCCGCGCCGGGATCGGCTCGGCCTCGAGGTCGGCGAACGGCTCCCAGCCGTCGGTCGGCGATCCGGCGACACGCAGACGCGGGCGGGAGCCGATGCGAGGCCCGTCGATCGCCTCGTCGGCGAGGTCGAGTCAGCGCCTCGTCGCACACGAGCACCTTGCGCCCGGAGTGCTCGAGCAGGTACCGCAGCTCGGCGCGCGGCGAGCCGCCAGTTGATCGGCATGGCGATCGCGCCGAGGTGGTTGGCGGCGAAGATCGTGGCCAGGAACTCGGTGCTGTTGTACGACAGCAGCGCCGACGACGTCGCCGACGCCGACGCCCCGCTCGCGCGAGCCCGCCGGCCAGCCGGGCCGACCAGCTCGGCCATGTCCCGGTACGTCACGGTCGCGCCGTCGAAGACGGCGAGCGCCTTGTCGGGCGTGCGGGCGGCGTGGTGCTCGAGCACGCCGCAACCAGCTCATGTCGGCCGACGACGCAGGCATGCAGCGGCGAGGCTCATTCGTTCGACTGGTCGGAACAAGAATATAAGCTCGTCCGATGGCCCTCCTGGAGACCGGCACAGCCGGCCGACGGCGCGGCCAGACGGGCGGCCAGACGAGCGGAGAGTCGCCACGCAGCGCCAAGTGGCACCGGCGCCGCGAGGAGATCATCGACCGGTCGGCGACGATCATCGCCCAGCGCGGGCTACCACGCCACGAGCACGACCGAGCTCTGCGAGGCGCAACGAGCTCGGCAAGGGCGCGCTCTACTACTACATCGGCTCGAAGGAGGAGCTGCTCGCCGCCATCCACGACCGCGTGATGGACGAGGTGCTCGCTCGGCGCCGACCGCGTCGCGGCAGCAGGGCGGCTCGCCGACCGAGCAGCTGGCGATGCTCGGCGACCGAACTGCTCGACGTGATCGCCCGCTACCCCGACCACGTGTGGGTGTTCCTCCACGAGTTCCCGGCGCTCACCGGCGACAACGCCACCCAGTTCCGCGCGCGGCGCCGCGAGTACGAGCACCACGTCGAGGCGGTGCTCGAGGCCGGCATCGAGTCGGGTGACTTCCGCGACCTCGATCCGAAGCTCACCGCCCGGGCCTGGCTCGGCATGCACAACTACACCTACCTGTGGCTGAAGGCCGGCGGCAGCTCTCAGCGCGGCGCGAGGTCGCCGACCTGTTCGCCGACATCTTCATCCGCGGCATCGCCGCCACCTGACCGGTTCGTTTCAAGTTGGGTTCGTTCGGGGTCGGGGCCAGAACGAACCGCGGCTGCTCACAGCCTCGCTGGCGGGCCGACTTGTCCGCCGCTTGTACCGATCAGTACAATCGTCTCTTCGTGGATCCCGGCGCGTCGCTGACGCTCTCCCCCAGTGACGCCTTCACGCGTCGACGAGCAGATCGAGATGCTCCGTCGGATGATGGTGATCCGCGGATTCGAGGAGCGTGTGTCCGCGCTCTACCGCGACGGCGAGGTGCCCGGCTTCGTCCACCTGTCGATCGGTCAGGAGGCGTCGGCGGTCGGTGCCTGCTGGCCGCTGCGCGACACCGACGTGATCACGTCGACCCACCGCGGTCACGGTCACTGCCTGGCCAAGGGCCTGGCGCCGCTCGGGATGTTCGCCGAGCTGATGGCGCGCGACAGCGGCACGAACCGTGGTCGCGGCGGCTCGATGCACATCGCCGACCCGACGATCGGGATCTTCGGCGCCAACGGCATCGTCGGCGCCGGTCTGCCGATCGCCGTCGGCGCCGCGGCGGCGGCCCAGCTGCGGGCCGACGGCGGCGTCGCCGTCGCGTTCTTCGGCGACGGCGCGGTCGCCCAGGGCGCGTTCCACGAGGCCGTCAACCTCGCCGCCGTGTGGAACCTGCCGGTCGTGTTCTGGTGCGAGAACAACGGCTACGCGGAGTTCTCCCCGGCCGCCACCCAGCACGCCGCGCCGCTCGAGCGCCGGGCCGCCGGGTACGGCGTCGACTACGTCGCGGTCGACGGCAACGACGTGGTGGCCGTGGCGACGACGATGACCGGGGTGCGTCGACGCCGTGCGCGGCGGCGCGGCCCGTGATCGTCGAGGCCGACGACCTACCGCTGGCACGGCCACTACGAGGGCGACCCGCAGCGGTACCGGACCGACAGCGAACTCGACGAGTGGAAGGAGCGCGACCCGATCGTCGTGCAGCGCCCGCCGGCTCGAGTCGCTCGGTGTCGACGCCGACGAGATCGGCGCGCTGCGAGGCGTCCGTCGACGCCGAGCTCGACGAGGCGCGTCGAGCCGCGGCCCGGGCGTCGTCCGCACCCGACGTCGGCGTCGGTGCACGACTTCGTCCTGCGCGACCGCCCGGCGCATCCCGAACCCGCACCACCGCCTGCCGACGCGCCGATCTTCCGCATGATGGACGCGATCCACGACGCCCTCGAGATCGAGCTGGCCGAACGACGCCCGACGTGTTCGTCGCCGGCATCGACGTCGGCCGAGGGCGGCAACGTGTTCGGGCTGATGCGCGGGCTGCACGACCGGTTCGGCGACCGCGTCCGCGACACGCCGATCTCGCGAGACGGCGATCATGGGCCTCGGCGTCGGCGCGGCGATGGCCGGGATGCGCCCGGTCGTCGAGATCATGTACCTCGACTTCGTCGGCGTGTGCCTCGACCAGCTGCTCAACCAGGCGGCGAAGATGCCGTTCATGACCGGCGGCGACGCCGCGATGGCGCTGACCGTGCGGACGCAGTTCGGCGCCGGTCGGTCGTCGGGCAGCCAGCACTCGCAGAGCCTCGAAGCGCTGCTCGCCCACATCCCCGGCCTGACCGTGGTGATGCCGTCGACGCCCGCCGACACCTACGGGCTGCTGCGGGCCGCGATCCAGGACCCGAACCCGGTCGTGTTCATCGAGAACCGCCTGCTCTACGGGATGAAGGGACCGCGGCCGCCGGCGGACCACATCGTGCCGATCGGCAAGTCGATCGTCGTCCGGCCCGGCACCGACATCACGCTCGTGTCGGTGTCGCGGATGGTGCACGAAGCCGTCGCCGCCGCCGAGGCCGTCGCCGGCGACGGGCATCTCGGTCGAGGTGATCGACCTGCGCACCGTCGCGCCGCTCGACCTCGTGCCCGTCCTCGAGTCGGTGCACAAGACGAGCCGCCTGCTGATCGCCCACGAGGCGGTGATGCCGTTCGGCATCGGCGCCGAGATCGCCGCCACCGTCGCCCGCGAGGCGTTCTGGGATCTCGACGCGCCGATCGAACGGATCGGTGCGCTGGCCACTCCCCCGCCGTACGCGCCGGGGCTGGAAGCGGCCTGGCTGCCCGATCGCACCACGATCGAAGCCGCCATTCGCCGCCTCGCCTCCGCCTGACCCGTCGCGTGGACGGCTACTGCAGGCAGAACTCGTTGCTCTCGGGGTCCTGCATCACGTAGAAGCGCTCGCCGCGTTCTTCGACGAGGTGAATCTTGGTCGCGCCCAACCCGACGGCTCGCTCGACGGCGGCGTCGACGAGCCGTTGGCGTTCGTCGACGGGCGTGCCCAACGGCCCGCCGGCGTTGACGTCGAGGTGCACCCGGTTCTTGCGCTCCTTCTGCTCGGGCACACGTTGGAAGAAGATGCGCGGTCCGTCACCGTCGGGGTCGGTGATGGCGCTCTTCGAGTTCCATTCGCTCTCGGGCACGCCCTGCTCGGTGAGCCAGTCCTCCCAGGAGTCGTAGCCGTCGGGCGGCGAGTCCAACTCGTAGCCGAGCAGGTCCGCCCAGAAGTGGGCAAGGCTGTCGGGATCGGCACAGTCAAAGGTGATCTGGACACTGGTAGACATCACGTCCTCCTCGGTGACGATTGCTTGGCGAGTATGTCCGTCGGCCTGGCGCTGAAACCGCGACGCCAGCCGGCAATGTGGAGCTCCCGGCTCATCGCCGATCGTCCCGTTCGCCGCATCCGGCGCGGTACAGAGTCGCGCAGCAGGCACAGTTCGGATCCGTGGTGGATCGCCTCGCGCGAGATGTGCAGCACGAGCGCGGCCATCGAGTACGCGGCGAACGGCCCCTCGTGCGACCCGCACCGGCGATCGAGTCGATCGTTCCCGAGCGAGCGGACACCGCTGATCCACGCGTCGTACTGGTGGTCGAGCAGCGCCAGACCGCCGGCGGCGTCGAGTGGCCAGTCGGTCGAGTCGTACTCGACGCTGCCGGGATCACCGAAGTGGTTGGCGGCCCGCATGCCGAACACGCCGATCGAGATGTGCGCCATCCGCCAGGCGATCGTCGTGAACGGCGCCGGGTGCGGCTCCGGGAACTCGAAATCGGCCACCGTGTCGCCGGCGCCGGCCGCCATCGGCGAGCGGGCGTCGTCGCGGCGGCGCAGGCTCCACCCGGGAACGGGCTCCCAGAGGTACTCGTCGTCGCTGAGTCCGTCGAGCCGCGGACGAAGATGATGCTGCCAGTGCCAGTCGAGTTGCTCGACCAGCTCGTGGTTCCAATCGATGTCTGTCGTTTCGGTCTCCATGGCAGCGACGATACGCACGAACCAGGACCGTTTCGGTCCTCGTTCACGTCAGAATGGATGGCATGGTCGAGACGCCATGATCGAGACAACGGGACGGTTGCTGGCGGTGCTGGCCGCACTGCAATCGCGCCCGTCGTGGAGCGGCCCCGATCTCGCCCTCCAGCTCGGCGTCACGGTCCGCACGGTGCGGCGCGACATCGAGCGGCTGCGGCTGCTGGGCTATCCCGTCGAGTCCGACACGGGCGCGCACGGTGGCTACCGCCTCGGTGCCGGAGGTGCGGCCATCCCGCCGCTGATGCTCGATGCCGACGAGGTGTTCGCCCTCGCCGTGCTCGCCCGCGCCAGCGACCGGCACGGTCTCGGCGAGGCCGCCGAAAGCGCGATCCGCAAGCTCGAACACACGCTGCCGGCCTCGCTCCAACGCGACATCGCGCTCACGTCGACGGTCGTGCGGGTCGACTCGCCGACCAGCGACGAACTCGACAGCTCGGTGCTGCGCACCGTGAGTGCCGCCTGCCGCGAGTCCGACGAACTCGCGGTCCGCTACCGCGATCGCAACGGTGCCGTGAGCGAGCGCCGCCTGTTGCCGTACCGCGTCGTCAGCATCGGCCGCCGCTGGTACCTCGTCGCCCGCGACGCCCGCAAGCCCGAATGGCGCACGTGGCGCGTCGACCGCATCGAGTCGGTCGCTCCGACGGGTCATCGATTCGTGGTGGGCGATCCGCCCGACGCGGCCGCGCTCGTGCAGCGTTCGATCAGTACGTCGCCCTACCGCTACCAGGCGCGCGTCGAACTCGACGCGCCGATCGCCACGATGGCCGAACGCGTGCCACCGAGCGTCGCCGTGCTCGAAGCGATCGACGAGCAGACGACGCTGCTCACGACGGGCTCCGACAATCTCGACTCGATCGTGTTCCACATCGGGATGCTCGACGTCGACTTCCGGGTTCTCGAACCGCCCGAACTCCGTGAGCGCATGCACACGCTCGGTGCCCGACTGTCCCGCGATTGACCTGGCGCGCGTCCGGACCCGACCCCCTGGCGCGCTGTTCGTACCGCGCGCGCCAGGGGGTCGGGTCCGGGAACGCGCCGGGTCAGAGCAAACCGGCGAGGGTCTCGATGTCGCGGAGGCCGTTGGGGCCGACGGGCGCGACGTTCAAGACGGTGACGCCGGCAGCCTTGTAGGCCGCAATCCGGTCGCGGACGAAGCCCTCGTCGCCGATCAGCGACATCCCGTCGACGAGTTCCTGGGGCACCATCGCCGCCGCGGCCTTCTTGTCGCCGCCGAGGTACGCGTCCTGGATCTCGTCGGCGATCTGCTCGAAGCCGTAGCCGCGCAGCACGTCGTTGTAGAAGTTCGCCCCCTTCGCCCCCATCCCACCGAAATAGAGGGCGAGCATCGGCCGCGCCTTGTCGCGCAGGTGGTCGACGTCGTCGCCGATCGCCAACGGACCACCCGCCACGATGTCGAGCGGCGGCATATCCGCCGGACGCTTCGCCAGGCCCTCGGCGAGCGACGCACCCCACACCTGTTCGGCGCGGTCCGGCCAGAAGTGCAGCGGCAGCCAGCCCTCGCACAGCTCGGCCGTCATCGCCACGTTCTTCGGACCGAGCGAGGCGACGTGGATCGGGATCCGCTCGCGCAGGGGCTGATCGATGATCTTGAGCGCCTTGCCGAGCCCGGTCCCCTCGCCCGCGGGGAGCGGGATCCGATAGCTGGCGCCGTCGTGTTCGAGCCGTTCCCGCCGCCACACCTTGCGGCACACGTCGACGATCTCCCGGGTGCGTCCGAGCGGCCGGTCGTACGGCACGCCGTGGAATCCCTCGATCACCTGCGGTCCCGAGGCGCCGAGCCCGAGGACGAACCGGCCACCCGACAGCTGATCGAGCCCGACCGCCGTCATCGCCATCAGCGTCGGCGTCCGCGAGTAGAGCGGCATGATGTTCGTGCCGATCTGCGCCCGCTCGGTGACCGCGGCGACGAAGCCGAGCGCCGACACGACGTCGGCCGTGTACGCCTCGCCGCCCCAGAGGTAGTCGATCCCGGCCGCTTCGAGCGCCCGGACGTTCGCCTTCAGCGCTGCCGGGTCGTGCTTCGGCCCGATCGCCGCACCCAACTTCACCGCGACACCGACTTCACGGCGTCACCGCATCTCGCACCACTGCCACGTGGACCTCGCCGACGATGCACAGCTTGGCGTCCTGACCGTCGTCGAACACCTCGACCCGCACGAACGCCACCTCGTCGTCCTCCACCATCACGATCGGGACCGCCCGGAACGGTCCGACCGACGCCGGCGCCAGATAGCGCAGGAGCGCACCGTTCGCCCGGACCGGTCCGAGTTGGCGGGACGCACCGCCGACCGCGGCGTCGGTGACGAGATCGAAGGCGACGCCGCCGTGCAGCCCGCCGAAGCCGTTCTGACTGGCCTCACCGCTCGGCATCGTCCAGTACGACGAGCCGTCCGTCGGCGGTCCCCTCGCTCAGCCCGATGATGTCGTGCAACCGTCCGGCGAGCTTGCACTCCCCGTCGAACGACGCCCGGAACTGCCGTCGGATCTCGGCCGAGCGCCCGGACGCCTGCTCCGCGTCGACCCCTTCGAGCGTGCGGTAGGAGATCTGCTGGGTGCTGTCGGCGATGCGGGTGCCGAGCTCGTCGAACGCCTCGACCTGGACGATCGACGTGCGCTTGCCCGCGCGCAGGGCGCGGGCGTTGATGAAGACCTTCTCGCCGCGTGGCCGGGCGATCCGCTGGATGCTGATGTCGGCATGGACGAACGGCCGCGTCTGGCTGGCCTGTGAACCCGCCATGTCGAGGAATACGCCGAGCACGCCGAAATCGATGTGGCCGTCCGGCTCCAGCAGCAGCGGGCTGATGTGCAGGTGCAGGCCCTCGCCGCAGGGGTCGCCCGCCTCCGGCCAGTGCAGGCCGATCTGCCCGAGGACGTGGCCGTCCATCGAATGGGCGTGCGAATGTCGGTCAGCGGCGTCGGTCACGACGACTTCGTACCCCAGCGGTGGGCGTCGCGCACAACCGCGGAGAACGGCTTGTCGCCGTCGACGCTCGGTTCGCGCGGCAGCCCGAGCAGGCGCTCGCTGATGATGTTCCGCTGGATCTGGTTGCTCCCGCCGGCGATCGCCATGATCCGACCGTTCAGGTAGTTGACCGAGGCGGCACCGCCGGCCGCATCGCCCGGCTCCCAGGCGATGCCGGCGCGACCGGCGATGTCGAGCGCGATCTGGGCCCGCTGGGGCTGCACCATGCCGAGGCCGAGCTTGATCAGCGAGGCGAGTGACGGATCGCCCTGCCCACTCGCGATGCGCTCGGTCGCCCGCTGGCTGAGCTGGCGTTGCATGTAGTCGTTGATGCTCGCCCGGGCGATCTGCTGGCGCACCGCGGGATCGTCGGCGAGCCCGCGGGCCGCGGCGAGGGCGACGAGGTCGGGCGCGAACTCGCGCTCGACCGCGGTGTCGCTGCTGCCTCCGTGCTTGCGGGCACCGCCGCCGCGCTCGTGGGCGAGCATCGTGTTCGAGATCGCCCACCCGCCGTCGACCGGCCCGATCACCATGTCGTCGCCGACGACGACGTCGTCGAGGAACTCCTCGCAGAACTCGGCGCTGCCGTTGATCTCGCGCACCGGCCGGACGCTGACCGCGGGATCGTCGAGCGGCACCTTGAACCACGTGAGGCCCTTGTGCTTCGGCGCCTCCCAGTCGGTGCGGGCGAGGCAGATGCCGTAGTCGGCGACGAGCGCGCCCGACGACCAGACCTTGTTGCCGTTGAGCACCCAGGTGTCGCCGTCGCGCGTCGCCCGCGTGAACAGGCCGGCGAGGTCGGAGCCGGCGCCGGGCTCGGACAGCAGCTGCACCCAGATCTCCTCGCCGCTGAGCATCCGCGGGATCCACGCCCGCTTCTGCTCCTCGCTGGCATGACGGCAGGAGCGTCGGCACGATGATGCCGATCGTGACGCCGGTGGCGATCCCGCCCGGCGCCGGAACCGTGTAGCCGCTCGACTCCTCGCTGAACGCCCGTTGGTGCGCCTCGGTGAGACCCTGGCCGCCGTACTCGACCGGCACGGTGATGCCGAGATAGCCGGCGTCGTACATGTGCTTCTGCTGGGCGCGACCGGCGGCGACATCCGCTGGCGGTGATCTCGTGCGCCGACCGCAACGCCGACTCGGGTGTGCGGCGCTCGAGGTTGGCCGCGAGCCACGCCTTCGCGGCGGCCCGGTAGGCGTCGAGGTCCACGTTGCCATCGCTCACGAACCCACCGCCTTTCCGGTGCCGAGGCCGTTGAAGGCGCACACGCGCTCGCGGTGCCACGCCGGCTCGCCGTAGAGGACCGCGTTCGTGCGGATGCGACGCATGAACAGATGGAGGTCGTGCTCCCACGTGTAGCCGATGCCGCCGTGGATCTGCAGGCAGTCCTGGGCGATCTGGTCCGAGACGTCGCCGACGTAGGCGGCGACCATCGACGCGATCTCGCCGGCATCGTCGACCCGGTCCTGCACGGCGCGGGCCAGGCTGACGGCTCCTGCCTTGCAGGCCTCCAGGTACATCGCGTCGTCGGCCATGATGTGCTTGAGCGACTGGAACGACCCGATCGGCCGGCCGAAGGCGACGCGATCCTTGGCGTACTGCACGGTCATCGTGAACAGCGCGTCCATCGCGCCGACCGTCTCGGCGACGACCAGCGCGAGCGCGATCTGCAGCTGCCGTTCCAGCGCATCGCCCGTGCCGAGAATGTCCGCCCGGGACTGTCCCCGAGCGGACATTCTACGAGGGCGTCACCAGCGACGGCCACCGATTCGAAGTCGACATGGGCGAGGCGGCGGGAGAGGTCGAGGCACTCGAGCGGTGTCACGGTGATGCCCGGCGACGACGTCGGGCACGAGGAACTGCACGGGCGATCCGTCGAGCTCCGCGACCACGAGCAGCGTGTCGGCGGCGACCGCGTCCTGCACGAACCCGCGGCGTCCGGTCAGCTCGAAGCCGTCGCCGGTGCGGGTCGCCCGCAGGCCGGCGCCCCGATCCCAGTTGCCGTCACCGGCGGCGAACGCCCACGTCGCGATGTGCTCGCCGGCCATGATCGCCGGCAGCACTTCTCGCTGCGCCTCCGATCCTTCGGCGGCGATCGCCGCGGCGACGACGTTCATCGGGACGAACGGTCCGGGCTGCACGAAGCGGCCGAGCTCCTCGGCGATCAGCGTGGCGTCGATCAGCCCGTTGCCGCTCACGCTGCCGCCGCCGTCGGCCTCGGGCACCAACATCGTGAACCACCCCAGCTCGGCCGCCTTCTGCAACCAGCCACGGTCGAAGCCGGTCGGGATCGTCGTGGAGCGCCCGAGTGCGTTCGAGGGGCAGTTCGGTCTCGATGAAGCGGACGGTCGTCTCGTGGAAGAGCGCCTGGTCGTCGTTGAGCGCCAGTTCCATGCGGGCAATACAGTAGCCTCAATTCTCGTGACGTCCATATCCGCGCCTGGCGAATCTGGGCCATCCGAACATGTCGTGGCCGAACCCGTGATCCTCACCGACGTCACGGATCGGATCGGCACGATCACCCTCAACCGGCCGGCGCGCCGCAACGCCCTCAATCCGGAGCTGATCGGTGCGCTCGACACCGCAGTGCGCGAGATGGCCGACGACGACGCCGTGAAGGTCGTGATCCTCACCGGCACCGCGCCGCGAGGGCCGGCTCGGTGGCTTCTGCGCCGGCGGCGACACGAAGGAGAGCGGGGCCGCCCGCGGCAAGCCCGGCAACGATCCGCGATCGCTCCTCGGTGTTCCGCGCGATGCGCTGACCGGCGACCTCGCCCGTCACGACGATCACGCCGCGATGCGGTTGCACCTGATGCCGAAGCCGACGATCGCGATGGTCGGCGGACCGGCGGTCGGTGCCGGCTGCAGCCTGGCGGCGGCGTGCGACTTCCGGTTCGCCTCGGACGACGCCGTGTTCGCCTCGAGCTTCTCCGCCAACGGCATCTCGGGCGACTACGGCGGGTCGTTCTTCTGGACGCAGATCATCGGGACCGCCCGCACCCGCGAGCTGTACTTCCTCAACGACAAGATCCCGGCCGAGCGAGCGCTGGCGATCGGCATGGTGCACGCCGTCGTCCCGGCCGCCGAGTTGCGCGACTACACGATGGACATCGCCGGCCGACTCGTCCGGACGCCCGCCTCGCTGCTCGCCCTCGTCAAGTCGAACCTCAACGAGGCCGAGTACGAGGTCGACCGCCGCCGCTACCTGTTCGCCCACGAAGCCGAGAGCCAGCAGCAGTCACTCGTCGACATCCGCGCCCGCCTCGCCGCCCGCGCCGATCAATCCTGACCAACCTGGCGCGTCCGGACCCGACCCCCTGGCGCGTTCAGCCGAACGGCCGGGTCGCCCTCGCGTGACGCGCCGGGGGGTCGGGTCCGGGCGCGCGCCAGGTCAGCGTTGGGTGCCGACCTTGAGGTCGCGGTAGGGGACGTCGGCGTCGTTGCCCGGCTCGCGGGGCAGGCCGAGGGCCCGTTCGCCGATCACGTTGAGCTGGATCTCGTCGGTGCCGCCGCCGATCCGCTTGCCCGGGCTGGCGAGGCCGACATGATGGAGTTCGCCGTCCATCGGGGCGTCCGCGCCGTCGAGCATGGTGTTGGCGCCGATGATGTCGAAGGCCAGCTCGGCCGACTCGACGCAGATGCGTGACGTGCCGACCTTCGAGATCGAACCGTCGGCGCCGGTCAACCGGCCACCGGCGGCGCCGATGCGCTGGTTGATCCAGCCGTTGATCTTGATGTTCGAGTGGTAGCGGGCGAGCCGCTGGCGGATCACCGCATCACCGTCGACGCCGTACTCGCGGGCGAGATCGATCATCATCGCCCCCGGGATCGCGCCCTTGGGATCCGGCTCTGCTTCGTATTCGTCCGTGCCCGCTCGATGACCTCGCCGCACGTCAGGTCGAGATCACCCGCCGCCGGCCCGGATCGGGCCGGGAACAGCCCGGGGATGCCGCGGCCGGCGATCGATCGACGCTCGTGCCCGAGCGTCGTCTGGGCGACGGCCCACCCACCGTGGAGTTCGCCGATCACCCGGTCGGCAGGTATCCGGACCTCGTCGAGGAACACCTCGCAGAACTCGGCGCTGCGGTTCATCTGCGTCAGCGGTCGGGTCTCGACGCCGGCCTGGTCCATGTCGACCACGAAGTACGTCATCCCGCGGTGCTTCGGCTGATCGGGATCGGTGCGGGCCAGCAGCATCCCGAGCTGGGCGATGATCGGCCGCCGAGTTCCAGACCTTCTGCCCGGTGACGACCCACTCGTCGCCGTCGCGCACGGCCCGCGCCCCGACGCTCGCCAGGTCGGAACCCGAGCCGGGCTCGCTGAAGAGCTGGCACCAGGCCACCTCGCCTCGCGCGATCGGCGGAACGAGTGCCGCGATCTGCGCGGCGGTGCCGTGGTCGAGGATCGTCGGTGCGGCGAGGCCAGCGGCCACGTGCCCGGTCGGTGGAGCGATCACGCCAGTTGCTGCGAGCACCCCGTGGATCCGACGAGCGTCAGCCGCCGAGGTGCCGAGACCGCCCGTGCCCACCGGCCACGTCGGATGCGAGTAGCCCGCCTCGAACAGGCGGCGCCACCATTCGCGGACCGTGAGATCCGGGTCCCACTGTTCGTCGACCCACGCTCGGACCGCGTCGAGCAACGCGTCAGGTAGCGAGTGCGGCATCAGGCGAGCTCGCCGGCGGCCTTCGTCGCGCACGATCTCCCCGTGGCGACGCAGCATCGTGGCCGCCTGCTGGGCGTACTCGGCCGGTGGCGCCGGCAGCACGACCGCACCGTGCTCGCGGCTCGGCAGCGCCACCGTGGCGGTGCCCGGGCAGGTGATCGTGCCGCGCTGGTTCGTGCCACGCATCTCGATGTCGACGAGGCAGCGGCCGTCCTCCACCCGCTTGCCGACGACCTCGCCGGTGATGACGTGGGTGTCGCCGATGTAGTTGAACTTGCGGATCTGGCTCGACTGCGTGCACGAGCCACGCGTCGTCGCCCATCCAGTCGGTGACGAAGTGCGACAGCCAGCAGTCGCGCATCACCCCGTAGTCGTACGCCATCGGGTTGCCGATCGCCTGCGCCCACGCCGAGTCCCAGTGCACCCGCTGGGCCACATCGGGCACGCCGTACTCGTTCTTCACGTAGAACGGGGCGATGCGCTGGCGGTTCTCGTAGGCGACCCGGTTCGTCGTCGGCGCGTACGGGATGAAGCCGTAGCCGCCGGCGTGGAACACGATCATGTCGGTCGTCGTCAGCGGTCCCTTGGCCATCGGGGTGCAGCGCGTCGCCGACCGTGACGTCCTCGAACCAGCGCGGCTCGCTCCCCCGGGCCTGTTCGGCGGCATAGATCGCGTCGATCTCCGCGATGTCGTCATCGGTGTACGTGGCGGGCTCGATCTCGTCGTACTTGCCCCGCTCGCGGGCGGTCTTGCGCTCGGTGTGGATGAGCAGAGTGCGCGAGATGGCGACGATCTCGGCGCGTTGGTTGAACCGCACCATCGTCTTGGTCAGCTGCATCGAGCGCTCGGCGAACTCCGAGTCCTTCTCGACGATCGTCTCGGTGCCGCCGAAGCTGAACAGCTGGTCACCGGCGTTGATCGGACGGAACCAGTCCCACGAACTGCCCGACACGAACACGTGGATACCGCGGAACGACGGCCGCCGCAGCTTCACCTCGGGCGGGTCGCCGAACAGCGGGCGGTTCATGGCGATCGGCATCATCGGGGCACCGATCTGCGAGCCCCACCGGGTCGTCTCGCCGTACCCCGCCGACGTGTACAGCGGGTTGTCGTCGCCGTACCCGCGGGCGAAGTTGCGCATGTTGTCGTAGGTCGCCTCGGTCAGGAACTCCTGCGTGTTCAACGGCGACCACACACCGACGAGCGCCTTGCGCGGCCTCGATGTCGCTCTCCTGGAACGAGTAGTCCGTCGCCTTGTCGAACTCCTCGGAGGTGGCGCCTGAGGAGGTGTCGGAGGTCGTGCTGGCCATGCGGGAAGGCTACACATTGGGGATACTCTTTCCAGAATGACGACTGCCTGGGACCAGCGGCTCGGATTCTGGTGGATCGCCGAGGACCACCCCGACTCGCCCGCGATCCTGGCCGGCCCCGACGGTGCCCGGACCTACGCCGAGCTCGCGGGCGACGCCAACCAACTCGTCCATCTGTTCCGTTCGCTCGGTGCGGCGGCGGGTGACGCGATCGCCGCCATCGTCGACAACGGCACGACGTTGATCGAGGTGTCGCTCGCCTGCCAGCAGGCCGGCTACTACTTCATCCCGCTCAACACGCACCTGACGGCGTTCGAACTCGCGGCGATCATGACGCACAGCGGCGCCAAGGTGCTGATCGCCGGCGAACGGTTCGCGGCGCTGCTCGCCGACATCGATCCGGCGCTCGACGTGACCGTGCTCGCGGCGGGCACGATCGACGGCGTGCGCTCGCTCGCCGACGCCCGATCCTCCCAGCCGCGCACGACGCCCGACGATCGCACGCCCGGCGGTCTGTTCGTCTACACGTCGGGCACGACCGGCAAACCGAAGGGCATCCGGCGGCCACTTCCCGTCGGCGACGTCGGCGGAGTCGCCAACACGGCGGCCCTGTTCGGCCGGGCCTTCGACTTCCGGCCGTTCGACGGGCCGATGCTCGTGTCGACCGGCATGTTCCACGGTGGCTCGCACAGCTTCTTCATGGGTGGGTTGAACGTCGGCCAGGCGCTCGTGATCATGGCGAAGTTCGACCCCGAGGAGACGCTCCGGTTGATCGAGCAGCACGGCGTGCGGACCGCCTACATGGTGCCGACGCAGTTCCACCGCTTCCTGCAACTCCCCGATGACGTGCGCGAGAAGTACGACACGTCGAGCCTCCATGCCGTCGTGCACTCCGCGGCGCCTTGCCCCCGACCGGTGAAGGAGGCGATGCTCGCCTGGTGGGGCCCGGTGATCTGGGAGACCTACGGCGGGATGGAAGGGCCGGCCACGATCGCCAAACCGCACCGCTGGCTGGAGAAGCCCGGCACGGTCGGACGAGCCATCCGCGGCGTGCGGCTCTCGGTGCTCGACGACGGCGGAAACGAACTCGGCCCCGGCGAGGTGGGCAACATCTACATGGAGAACGACGTCGGCTTCGTGTACCACGGCGATCCCGAGCAGACCCAGGCGGCGTTCAAGGGCAAGCGGTTCAGCCTCGGCGACGTCGGCCACCTCGACGCCGACGGCTACCTGTTCATCTCCGACCGCGCCAAGGACATGATCATCACCGGCGGGACCAACGTGTACCCGGCCGAGATCGAGGCGGCGCTGCTCGAACATCCCCGGGTCGCCGACGTGGCGGTGATCGGCATCCCCGACCCCGATTGGGGCGAGTCGATCGTCGCCGTCGTCGAGCCGACGGCATTCGGGTCCGGCGAGACGGAGGACGCCCTCGCCGCCGAACTCCTCGCGTTCTGCAAGGACCGCCTCGCGAGCTACAAGCGGCCCCGGGCGATCCATTTCCGCGCCGACCTGCCGCGCACCGAGGCGGGCAAACTCGCCAAGCAGCCGCTGCGTGACGAACTCGCCGCGGCGAGCAAGGCTGGGTCGTGATGGACTGCACGACGATCACGTTCGAGGTCGACGAGCACGTCGCCACGATCACGCTCGACCGGCCCGACGCGCTGAACTCGTTCAACGACGTCATGGCCGCTGAGATGACTTGGGCGTGGGAGACCGTCCGCGACCGCGACGAGATCCACGTCGCCGTCCTGCAGGCCAACGGCGAGCGGGCGTTCTCCACCGGGCTCGACGTGACGGGCAGCACCGACTGGTTCATCAAGACGAACATCTGGAACACGTTCGACCCCGGGGCGCTGCTGTCGCCGAAGTTCCACCACAAGGTGTGGAAGCCGGTCGTCGTCGCGGTGCACGGCATGTGTGCAGGCGGGGGCCAGTACTTCGTCAACGAGGCCGACATCGTGATCTGTTCCGACGACGCCCAGTTCTTCGATCCCCATGCCAACGGGGGCATCGTGTCGGCGCTCGAGCCGATCGGCATGCTCAACCGGGGTGTCCCCCTCGGCGACGTGCTGCGCTGGGCGCTGATGGGCACCGAGGAGCGCATCACCGCCGACACCGCGCTGCGCCTCGGCCTCGTGAGCGAGGTGGTGCCACGCGCCGACCTGCGGGATCGCGCCCGCGCCATCGCCGCGTCGATCGCCGCTCGCGATCCCCGCGCCATCCAGGGCACGATCCGCGCCATCTGGGAGTCGCTCGACCTGACGCGCACGATGGCGATCCAGAACGGGATGGCCTACACCCACATCGGCAACGCGCCCCGCGGCGAACGCAACGTCCGCCCCAACGGCAAACCCACCTTCCGCTGAGCCGTTGCGGTGAGCGAACGGCCCGACGGGTGGACCGCTCGCTCATCGCTCAGAGGAGGAACGGGCGGAGGTCGCGTTTGCGGACCTTGCCGGCGGCGGTGCGGGGGAAGTCGTCGACGACGACGAGTCGCGCCGGCAGCTTGTGGGCGGCGAGGCCGGCGTCGGCGGCGAACGTTCGGAGGGCGTCGAGCGTGAGCGGATCGACGCTCGGGCGCAGCCGCACGAACGCGCACACGACCTCGCCGAACGTGTCGTCGGGTGCCGCGCACACCGCCACCTCGTCGACGAGCGGGTGCTCGGCGAGCACGTCTTCCACCTCACGGGCCGAGATGTTCTCGCCGCCACGGATGATGATGTCCTTCACGCGATCGGTGATCGTGAGGAACCCGTCGGCGTCGAGACGGCCCTGGTCGCCGGTGCGGAACCACGTGCCGTCGACGAACGCCTCGTCGTCGAGCGACGCGTCGCGGTAGCCGGTGAACTGGCGTGGGCCGCGCGCCAGGATCTCACCCTCCTCGCCGGGTGCGACGTCGACCAGGTGCTCGTCGACGATCCGCACCTCGTTGCCCGGACCCGACCCGGCCGTCGGTGAGCCGTCGCTTGTCGGGCGGGTCGTCGGCCGATCCGCCGGCGATCGCCGGGTGTTCGGTCGACCCGTACGTGCGCCACGTGACGATCCCTGCCGCCTCGGCGCGGGCGACGAGCGCCGGAGCGACCGTGGCCGCGCCGACGAGGAACCGCGACAGCGACGAGATGTCGCGCCCCGAACGCTCGGCCTCGTCGAGCAGCGTGGCCAGGTAGAACGGCGTTCCGGCGCTCGACGTGATCCGGTACTGCTCGATGATGCGCGCCGCCCGCCGCGCACTCCATCGGTCCATCACCACCGTCGTACCGCCGCCCGTCAGCGGCCGCAGCAGCCCGAGCATCGACGCGACGTGGCCGGCCGGGAACGACGTGAGCGTCCGCGCCGCCGGGTCGCTCGCCGCGCCGAGGCCCGTCAACAGGGTCTCGTGCGTGTGCTGGACGCCTTTCGGCAGGCCGGTCGACCCCGACGTGTAGAGCACGCAGGCCACGGCCGCCGGACTGTGTGGCGGATCGTCCAGCGCCGCCGCGGTCGGATCGAGGTCCCCGAGCCGGATCGCTCCGGGCGTCGGTTCGTCGAGCGCACCGATGACCACGACGTGGGCGAGTTCCCACGCCTCGCGGTTGGCCGTCACGGTCGCCGCGAGGTCGACGTCACGCCACGCCGCGGCGACGATCATCATCGTGCAACCGTTCTCCGCGACGACGTGACCGATCTCGGTCGGCCCCGCTGTCGTGACGAGCGGGATCACGACGGCGCCGAGCCGCCACAGCGCGGCGAGGATCTCGACGCCGGCCGCGTCCGCCGCCGTCTGCACGACGACTGGGTCACCGGGCGCGACCCCGAGCGTCGCGAGACGCCGCGCCGTGACATCGATGCGCTCGGCGAGCACCGGCAGCGTGAGATCGATGACGTCACCGTCGGCCTGCTCGAACACGATCCGTCCGTCGGGGAACGCCCGCGCTCCGTCGGCGATCGCTTCGCCGATCGTCGCGTCGGCGTACCAGCCGGTCGCCCGCCACCGCTGACGGAGCGCCTCGCGACCGTTCAACGGACCCAGCGTTCCAACTCCTGGAGATGGCGCTGGGCACGATGGCGCGCCAGCTCCCGGTCGCCGTCGACGATCGCCTCGACGAGCCGCGTGTGGACCCGGTTGATGTGGGCGGCCGGCACCTTGTCGACCGCGTCGTCCGGCGGTGTGGCGCGCCGCCGGGACAGCCGCACGAGCACCTGGGTGAGCAACTGCAGCACGCGATTCCCGGACAGTTCGGCGAGCACCTCGTGCAGGTCGTGGCCGACGCCGACGAACTCCGACCGCGTCGCCGACTGTTCCGCCGTCAGGGCATCGCGCGAGGCGGCCGACGATCTCGGGATCGGGGTGTTCCAGCACCCGATCGAGCACGGCCAGTTCGATCGCCGTGCGCACCTCGAAGAGCTGACTCGGGGTGATCCCGTGCCGCTCGACGTGCATGGCGATCGCCTCGGTGGTCGCCTCCACCCCGGGCGCGGTGACGAACAACCCACCGCCGGGGCCGCGCCGCATCCGCGCGATCTGGTGGTGTTCGAGCAGGCGGACGGCCTCACGGAACACGGCGCGGCTCACCCCGCACCGCTCGATCAGTTCGCCCTCCGACCCGAGCAGTGCACCGACAGGCCAACCCTGGTCGACGACGTCCTGGAAGATGTGGCGCGCGGTGACCTCCGAGAGCCGTCCCGAGTGCCCGATCGGCGGGAGGTTGACGAGGCGGGAGGGGCCGGAGCGACGTCGCCGCAGGAACGCGCCCTCGGCGTCGAGGTGCTTGCGCATCCGCCGGCCGGCGAGTCCGCCGTTGCCCGACAGGATCGCGGTCGCGATCGCGGCGTGTGCGTGGGCGGACTCCTCGACCACCCGCGCGCCGAGCGGTGTGCGGGGCGCGAGGAACAGGAATGCCGACCGGTTGAGGAGATCGACGAAGAACTCGATGGCCGGATTGCCCGAGATCGACGCCACCAGGCGGTGGAACTCCCGGTAGTCGGAGACGTCGTGGTCGTGCTCCGCGTCGCACGAGCGCGCGGATGGCGTCGATCCGGTCCTCGTCGAGGCGGTCGGGCGCGATCTCGGCCGCCGCTGACTCGAGGGCGATCCGGGCTTCGAAGACCTCGTCGACGTCGGCATCGACGAAGAACAGGTACACCGAGACGGCGTCGATGATCACGTCGACCGACGGTGCCGTGACGATGAGGCCGCCGCCCGGGCCACGGCGCATCCTGGCGACGTTCTGGAGTTCGACCAGGCGGACCGCCTCGCGGAACACAGCCCGGCTGGTGCCGTACCGCTGGAGCAGCTCGGTCTCCGACCCCAGCACGATCCCCTCGGGCCAGCCGGCCGCGGCGATGTCCGAGACGATCCGGTCCGCCACCGTGGCGGCCAACTTGCTGCCCTCGCGCTGCCCCTGGCCATGAGGTCGGTCGGCGACATCGGCGTGACCCACCGGCGGGGCTGAAGGTGTCGTCGCCATACGTCGAACGGCAGTGTAGGAGCCGAGAAAGTGGAGGGGCGAGGACGACCGCCACGAGGATTGGGAGGGAGCGCCGACCCCCCACCTACACTGCGCGCCCATGTCAGACGCACGTCCGTATCGCATCGTCCAGTGGACCACGGGGAACGTCGGGAAGAGTTCGGTGCGGGCCGTCGTCGCCAACCCGTTGTTCGAACTGGTCGGGTGCTACGCGTGGTCGGCGGACAAGGTCGGCACGGACGTCGGAGAGCTGTGTGGCATCGACCCGCTCGGCGTCTTCGCCAGCGACGACGTCGATGCCCTGCTTGCACTCCGGCCGGACTGCGTGGTCTACAACCCGATGTGGTCCGACACCGACGAGCTCGTGCGCATCCTGTCGGCCGGTGTGAATGTCGTGTCGACCGCAGCGTTCATCACCGGGCACAATCTCGGGCCGGGTCGCGATCGCATCGCCGCGGCCTGCGCGGAGGGCGGGTCGACGATGTTCGGGGCGGGCGTGAGCCCCGGTTTCGCCGAGCTGTTGGCGATCGTGTCGGCGACGATCTGCGACCGCGTCGACAAGGTGACGATCAGCGAGGAAGCAGACACCACGTTCTACGACTCGCCGGCCACGGAGATCCTGGCGGGGTTCGGCGAGCCGATCGACCGGCCCGATCTGCAGGCGATGACCGCCGAGGGCACGGCCGTGTTCGGCGAGGCCGTGCGAATGGTGGCCGATTCGCTCGGCGTCGAACTCGACGAGGTGCGCTGCGTCGCCGAGCATGCCCAGACGACTGCCGATCTCGATCTCGGGTCGTGGACGATCAAGGCGGGCTGCGTGGCGGGCGTCGCTGCGAGCTGGCAGGGCCTCGTGGGCGACCGGGTCATCGTCGAGCTCGCCGTCCGCTGGCGCAAGGGGACGACGCTCGAACCCGACTGGCAGCTCGGCGCCGACGGCTGGGTCATCCAGATCGACGGTCGCCCGACGGTGACGCTCAACGTCGGATTCCTGCCGCCGCCCTACTTCGAGGCCGAGACGATCGCCGACTTCATGGAACTCGGCCACATCATGACGGCGACGCCGGCACTCAACGCGATCCCGGCGGTCGTCGCCGCCGAACCGGGCATCAAGACCTATCCCGACCTCCGGCTCGTCCTCCCCCGCGGCCTCGTCCCGGCGGAGTGAACCGCAACCTCGTGCATCGGTGCCTGGCACCGATGCACGAGGTTGCGGTCAGATGAGTGTGGCGAGGTCGCGGTAGGGGTCGAGCAGCGGATCGTCGGGGTCGAGTTCGGTCACGAGGACGTCGATCGTCTCCCACACGACCCACACCGCCGTCGCTCGGCGTTCCAGCTTGGACGAGTCGACCGCAAGGATCACCTCGCCGGCCCCGGTGGCGATCGTCCGCTTCACATCGGCCTCCTCGAGCACGATCTCGGTCGCCCCGCTCGCGGCATCGAGCGCGGTGCACGAGGCGATGAACCGCGACACGGTGAGCTGGCGGGCGCTCCAGGCCGCGATGCCTCCGACCAGACTCCCCGTCCGCGCATCGAGCTGTCCGCCGGTGAGGATGGGGGTGATTCCCGGGCGTTGCTGGAGCGCGTGGAACGTGTCGGGCCCGTTCGTCAGCACGGTCAGGCCGCGAGCGCCCGTGAGCGCCGTCGCCGCCCGCATCACCGTCGACGAGGCGTCGAACGCCACCGTGCCCGTCACCGGGATGAACGGCCGCAGCTTCACCGCGATCTGGGCCTTGGCCCGCGAGCGCGACTGCTTGCGTTCGGCGAACGTCTGCGGGCCGAGGGCCATCGCTCCACCCCGGACCCGGCGAGCGACACCTCGCTCCTCCAATTCGATCAGATCGCGCCGGATCGTCATCTCGCTGACGTCGAGATCCAGTGCCGACGTCGCGATCACGACCGAGCCCTCGGTGGCGAGCACGTGCATCAGCCGTTCCAACCGTTCCTCGGTGGCGAGGTTCGCCTGCGATCGGCCCATTGACGCGCCATGATAACACTTGTACGATTTCACACAAGTTCACACGCATACTGACGTCATGGCACTCGCACCACTCATCACAGCAGTCGACGGAACCGCGACCGGTCGGGGGGCCTGAGGTGCACGACTGCGTCCGCCAACTGCTCGACCGTTCGCACCGCCTCGGTGCCGACAAGCGCAACACCAACTACGCGGGCGGCAACACGTCGGCCAAGGCCACCGACGTCGACCCCGTCACGGGCGAACCCGTCGAACTGATGTGGGTCAAGGGGTCGGGCGGCGACCTCGGCACGCTGACCGAGGCCGGCCTGTCGGTCCTGCGACTCGACCGTCTGCGGGCGCTGACGAACGTCTATCCCGGGCCAGAACGCGAGGACGAGATGGTCGCCGCGTTCGACTTCTGCTGTCACGGCAAGGGTGGTGCGGCCCCGTCGATCGACACCGCGATGCACGGCCTCGTCGCCGCGGCGCACGTTGATCACCTCCACCCCGACAGCGGGATCGCCGTCGCGACGGCCGCCGACGGCGAGCAGCTCACCAAGGAGATCTTCGGCGACCGGGTGGTGTGGGTGCCGTGGCGCCGCCCCGGCTTCCAGCTCGGTCTCGACATCGCGGCGATCCACGACGCCCATCCCGAGGCGATCGGTGTGATCCTTGGCGGTCACGGCATCACGGCGTGGGGCTCGACGAGCGACGAGGCCGAATCGAACTCGTTGTGGATGATCCGCACTGCCGCCTCGTACATCGACGAGCACGGCCGGCCCGATCCGTTCGGCCCGGCCGTCCTCGGGCGCCGTCCGCTCGCGCCGCACGAGCGCCGCGCCCGCGCCGCCGCTCTGGCACCGTACGTGCGCGCCGTCGCGTCGGCCGATCGGCCAGTGATCGGCCACTTCACGGACGACGACGTGGTACTCGAGTTCCTCGCGGGCGAACACCTCGAGCGGCTCGCCGGGCTCGGCACGTCGTGCCCCGACCATTTCATCCGCACCAAGGTGCGCCCGCTCGTGCTCGACCTGCCCGCCGGCGCACCGCTCGACGAGTGCGTCGCCCGCCTGCAGGAGCTGCAGGCGTCCTACGAGGACGACTACCGGGCCTACTACGAGCGGCACGCCGACGTCGACTCCCCCGCCATGCGTGGCGCCGCGCCGGCGATCGTGCTCGTGCCGGGCGTCGGCATGTTCTCGTTCGGCAAGGACAAGCAGACCGCGCGCGTTGCGGGCGAGTTCTACGTCAACGCGATCAACGTGATGCGCGGCGCCGAGGCGATCTCGACGTACACCCCGATCCCCGAGGCCGAGAAGTTCCGCATCGAGTACTGGGCCCTCGAGGAGGCGAAACTCCAGCGGATGCCCGCACCGCGATCGCACGCCGGTCGCATCGCGTTCGTCACGGGCGCGGCGAGCGGCATCGGCAAGGCGATCGCGATCCGGCTCGCCGCCGAGGGCGCATGCGTGGTCGTCGCCGACCTCGATCTCGATCGGGCGAACGCCGCCGCCGAGGAGATCGGCACCACCGATGTCGCGGTCGGCGTGCAGGTCGACGTTTCCGACCCCGCACAGGTCCAGGCCGCGATCGACGCGGCCGCGTTGGCGTTCGGAGGGGTCGATCTGGTGGTGAACAACGCCGGCCTGTCGATCTCCAAGGCGCTCGCCGACACCACCGAGGCTGACTGGGACCTGCTCCACGACGTGTTGGCGAAGGGGAGCTTCCTCGTCGCCCAGGCCGCGGCGAAGGTGATGGTCGCCCAGGGCCTGGGAGGCGACATCGTGTACATCTCGTCGAAGAACTCGGTGTTCGCGGGGCCTGCGAACATCGCCTACAGCGCGGCCAAGGCCGACCAGGCCCACCAGGTGCGGCTGCTCGCCGCCGAGCTCGGCGAGCACGGGATCCGGGTGAACGGCATCAATCCGGACGGCGTCGTCCGCGGCAGCGGCATCTTCGCCGGCGGATGGGGCGCCAATCGCGCCGCCGTGTACGGCGTGCCCGAGGACGAGCTCGGCGCGTTCTACGCCCAGCGCACGCTGCTCAAGCGGGAGGTGCTTCCCGAGCACGTGGCCAACGCCGTCACCGCGATCACCTCGGCCGAGTTCAGCCACACGACGGGCCTCCACGTGCCGGTCGACGCGGGCGTCGCCGCGGCGTTCCTGCGCTGACGCCATGGCGGCCCGCGTCTTCGCCGCTGTCGACATCGGCGCCTCCGGTGGCCGCGTGATCGCCGGTGTCGTCGATGCGAACTCGGACGGGCCCACGGTGGCGCTCCACACCGTGCACCGCTTCGCCAACGGGATGCACGAGGCCGACGGCCATCTGCGGTGGGACATCGGCGGGCTGTACGTCGAGGTCCGCCGCGGCCTGCGGGCGCTCGGCCGCGAGTTCCCCGCCGTCGAATCGATCGGCATCGACACGTGGGCGGTCGACTACGCGTTGCTCGATGCGGGCGGCAGCCTGCTCGCCGACCCGATCGCCTACCGCGACACCCGCACGGACGCGGCGGTCGGGCGGGTCCACGAACTCGTCGATGCCGACGAACTCTACGAGATCAACGGACTGCAGCACCTCCCGTTCACCACGCTGTACCAGCTCGACGCCGAGCGCGGCAGCCCGATCTGGGAGAGCGCGGCGCACGCCCTGCTCCTCCCCGACCTGCTCGCCTACTGGCTCACCGGCACGATGCGCACCGAGTACACGAACGCATCGACCACCGGGCTCGTCGACGCCCGCCGGCGGGAGTGGAGCGGTGCGCTGTTCGATCGGCTCGACATCCCGTCGGAGTTGTTCCCACCGTTGGAGCAGCCGGGCACGGTACGCGGCGTCATCACGCCCGACGTCGCGCGTGAGCTCGACCTGCCGGCCACCGTGTTCGTGACCACCGTCGGGTCGCACGACACGGCCTCGGCAGTCGTCGGCGTCCCGGCGAGCGGCACCGACTTCGCCTACGTCGCGAGCGGCACCTGGTCGCTCGTCGGTGTCGAACTCGACGAACCGGTGATCACCGCGGCGAGCCGCGCCGCGAACTTCACCAACGAGGCCGGGGTCGGCGGCCGTACGCGGTTCCTGCGCAACGTCGGCGGGCTGTGGCTGCTCCAGGAATCGATGCGGGCCTGGGCCGCCGACGGGGTCGAGCACGACCTCGCCCGGCTGCTCGCCGAGGCCGCGGCCCTGCCCAGTGGCGGCCCGACGATCGACGTCGACGATCCGACGTTCATCCCGCCCGGCGACATGCCGCGACGCATCCGCGAGGCGGCCGGCCCGGCGGGCGAGGGCCGACTCGAGTCGCCGGCAGCGATCACCGCCTGCATCGTCGAGTCGCTCGCCGCGGGATACGCCAGCACCGTTGCCTCGGCAGCACATCTGGCAGCACGCCGCGTCAGCACGATCCACATCGTCGGCGGCGGAGCGCAGAACGAACTGCTCTGTCAACGAACCGCGACGTTGTCGGGGGTGCCGGTCGTCGCCGGTCCGGTCGAGGCGACCGCACTCGGCAACGTGTGCGTCCAGGCGATGGCGGGGGGCACCCTGCCCGACGACCTCGACGAGGTCCGCCGCGTCGTCGCCCGGACCCTCGACGTCGTGCGCTACGAGCCGGAGTCGCGCTGACTGCGGTGCACGCTGCGTCCGGGTCGGATGCCACCCGCATTCCGCACGGATACCGACCCAGATGTCGAGTGCGTCAGTTCTTCAGCGCGGCCAGCTTGCGGAAATCCCAGCTGACGATCTTGTCGGGGACGATCCGCAGCCAGGCGTGGCGGCCATCGTGATACATCTGCCCACCGGTGTACTTGGCGGCGTAGAGCCGTTCCGCCTCCTCGAGCTCGGGGGTCTCCTCACCGGTGCGTGGGACCTCGCCGACCGGCGTCGCCACGCCGTTGATCTCGACGCCACGCAGCTCCATGTAGCCCTCGCCGGCGTCGACGACCACGCTGACGCGGCCGTCGCGTTGGAGGTCGGTCCAGCGCTGACTCTTCACGATCGATGTGAGCCAGAGCGACGAGCCGTCCACGCGAACCACAGCGGCGTCACGTGCGGCGCACCGTCGCCGCGCACGGTCGCCACGCGGCACGTCCGTTCCTCGGTCAGGAACGCATCGCGCTCGGCCGTGTCCATGGCGATCTTGCCACCACGTCGCTGTTCCTTCATACCGTCATCCTCGATCTGGCATCTGGCATCTCGTCGACCTCCTCAGGCCCAGCAACGCTCCGCGAACCGGCGCACCTCGGCGGTGCGTTCGGCGTCCTCGGGCGCCATCTGGAGGAAGCCACCATGGCTCCCCGCCTCCCACACGTGCAAGTCGGCGTCGACGCCAGCGGCCCGCAGGGCGCGGTGCATCCGGACGGTGTCGGACAGCAGCAGGTCGCGGGTGCCGCTCGTGAGGATCGTCGGCGGGAACCCGGCGAGATCGCCGAACAACGGCGACAGGTACGGATGACGGGGATCGGCCCCGGCGGCGTAGAGCTGAATCGGCCCGTCGAACCGTCCCGTGAGCACGTTGTCGAGCCCGAGGTTGGTGCTGAACGTGTCGCCCGACGCCGTCAGGTCCGTCGCCGGTGTCTGCAGCACGACGCCCGCCGGGAGCGGGAGCCCCTCGTCGCGGGCCCGCAGGATCAGCGCCGCGGCGAGGTTGCCGCCGGCCGAACCGCCGCTCACGATGACGTCGCCGGGCCGGTGGTCGACGAGGATCGCCCGGTACACCGTGAGGCAGTCGTCGAGCGCGGCCGGCGCCGGATGGCGTGGAGGCATGCGATAGTCGACGCTCCACACAGCGGCACCGAACTGCAACGCGGTGAACGGCGTCATCGAGCGGCACTGCGCTCCCCCGCCGAACACGAACGCCGCCGCCGTGGATGTCGAGCACGATCCGCGTGTCGTCGGTGGCCACGTCGGTCGGGGTCGACGAGTACACGGTGACGCCGTCGACGTCGAGATCGACGACGTCGGGCACCGGCACACTGCCGTCACCGATGAGCGCTCGCTGCAGGAGTCCGACGATGCCGGCAGACTGTGCGTCGGCCTCGGCGACCATCGCCTCCCAGGCGGCGACGTCGTCGAGTGGGGGCCACTCGGGGGCGGCGGCGAGCGGACCCATGGCGAGCACGCGCTGGGCGTCCTCGCTCACCGACGTCGGGACGGGGATCTCGCGTGCCGGAACGTGGAGTACCCCGGGTGGTGCGTCGATGGCGGTCATGCCGTTCGTCCTGAACGGTCCTCGGCATTCGCGAACCGGTCGCGCAACCACGGACCGACGGCCGCATAGACCTCGGCCGAGGCGGGGAACATCAGGTTGATGAACGCGTGTGGTTGTCCCGCACAGTTGAGCACCTCGGTCGGCACGCCGGCATCGGCGAGCCGCTGCGCGTAGTCGAGGCCCTCGTCGCGCAGCCAGTCGCATCCCGCGACCATCACGAACGCCGGCGCCAGTCCGGACAGGTCGCTCGCCGCAAGCGGAACGACGTACGGATTGTCCTGCAATTCGGCGCCGCCGGTGTACATCGACCACATGAGGTCGGTGTCGTCACTCGCGAGAACGAGCCCGTCGTAGTCGGTCCGGGATTGATAGGTCGCGTCGCGGCCGGCGACCGCCGGATACAGCAGCACCTGGGCCGCCGGCCTCGGGCCGTCGGTGTCGCGCAGCTTCAACGCGAGCGCGGCGGAGAGGTTGCCGCCAGCGCTCTCACCGGCGATGGCAACCCGGCCCGGCTCGACACCGAAGCGTTCGGCGGCATGGTCGACGACCCACCGTGTGACTGCCTCGAAGTCGTCGAGGCCGGCCGGGAACGGGTTCTCCGGCGCCAGGCGGTACTCGACCGACACGACCGCCGCGCCCGAACTGGCGGCGAGTTCGCGGGCGATGGGGTCCATCAACCCCGGGCTGCCGGTCGTGTATCCGCCGCCGTGGGCGTACACGATCACACCGGTCGGCGTGCCCTCGTGCTCGTAGATCCAGACCGGGACGCCGGCGACGACGTCCTCGGTGACCTTGGCGATCTCGACGGTGATCGGAAACACCGTCGTCGAGGGACGGGCCGCGGCGAGGTACTCCGGCGAGTAGCCGTCGGGCGGGAGATCCATCATCGCCCCGTTCTGCTCGAACCAGTCGACGACCCAGGGGTCGACGTCGGGATAGCCGGTTGCTTTCATGTGCTCGAACTCCGTTCCAGATTCAGGTCGAGTTGGTGCGCGGGGTCTGACCCCGCGCACCAACTCAGACTGCGGGGGCGATGACTTCGTTGAAGAACGCGGAACCAGAGTCGGGGATGTGGGGTTGCTTGAACACGTTCACCGCGTACGACACCAGCACCATCGAGTAGAGGAGTTGGAGCAGGCGGTTGTCGTCGGCCGACAGGTCGTCGAGGTCGCGGCCATCGAGGTAGCCGAGGGCCTCCTCCGCGCGGGCGGCGATCGCGTCGTAGAACTCGGTCAGCTCGCCGATCGACTTCGACAACCGCACCGCGTACCGCTCGTCACGACCGGGCTGCACCCAGTCGTCGACCCAGCACTCGAGCTCGTCGTAGCCGCCGGGCAAGCTGCACTCGCTGCCAGCAGGAAGAATCGCGCTCATCGGGCCACGCTCACCGGTGTCGTCGTGCGCTCGGCGCGGTACTCGGCGACGGCGGTGTCGATCGAGTGGTGGAAGCTGCGGATCATCAGCTCCTGATCGCTCAGGTGGAACTCCTTCTGGGCGCCGGTCTTCACCGCCGAGTACGTCGCCTCCACGGTGTTGACATCCTGCATCGCCACCTCGATCACGCTGTTCACCACGAGTTCCTGAGCGAGCCGTTGCGTCGCGTTCTCCGGGGGCACGAAGTAGATGTCGATGTCGTAGATGTGCGATCCGACCGACTCGGGCCAGTACGTGTAGAGGATGTAGAAGTTGCGCGCCCAGATCTGCAACGACACGTTGGGCAGGATCCAGAACTGGTCGTTGCCCCACGACTGCACCTCACCCGGATTGAGGAACTCCGGCATCGGGCCGATGTCCGGCACGTCATCGGGTCCGAAGAGACCGCCGCGGAACAGCTTGTACACCCAGACCATCTCCCGCCGCGGCTCGCCGAGCGACCCGGGCTGGCGCGGCCGCAGGGGTGGCGGGCCGGGCACGGAGTTGATGAAGTGCCGGCCGAACAGGTCGTAGTGGTACGAGTCGATCGGCGGGACCATCTTCTCGGCCTCGCGCACGTCGGAATGGATGAACGTCTGGTGGACGTACGGCGGGTGGTACCACTCCTGGATCGTGTTCGCCGCCATCTTCCAGTTGCCGTTGACGCGAGTGGAGAACCCGTAACGCTGCGTCATCAGATCGAACGGGTACTGCTCGATCTCGCACACCCGCTCGCCGAGGAAGTCACGCAGCGGCTCGGCGTCGTCGTCGAGGTTGATGTAGATGAAGCCGCCGACCTCCTCGCAACGGACCGCCGGCATCGCCAGCTTCGACTTGTCGAGATCGAAGAACTGCTCCTCGTTCGTGACGTGCTGCACCTTGCCGGCCAGGTCGTACTGCCAGCCGTGGTACTTGCAGTGGAACGACCGGCACGACCCCGACGTCTCCTCGCTCGGATACTCCTGCCACACGACCTTGTTGCCGCGATGGGCACACACGTTGTGGAAGGCGTGGATCGACCCGTCGAGATCGCGAGCGATCACGATCGACGCGAGTCCGGGCAGTTCACGCGTGAAGTACGCGCCCGGGCGGCGCAACCGCTCGACCCGCCCGACGTACAACCACCAGCGCTTGAAGATCGCCTCGCGCTCGTCGGCGAAGAACTTCTCCGAGATCGCATCGTCATAACTCACCGGGCCCGTGCCCAACTCCGGATACTCCGGCGTCCACTTGCCCCGCCCGGTACTCAATCGTTCCTGCAACGTCACGTCATCGTCTCCTCGTGTTCCCCGGTCGATCTGCTGAACAAATGTTTAATCGAACGACCCCTCCCCGTCAACCCGGGCCCATCGAAACCGCCGGCCGCCCTCCGTCGTGCGATGTCGATGTGCCGCACGGGCGCCGGTACATCGACATCGCAACGCGCCGAAACCGGAGAGCGATGTAGTTGTTCCGTCCCGGCACCGGTACATCGCCATCGCCTTCGTGAGTGAGTGTGTGCTCACTCGTTCGGGTAGAGTCGTGGCGATGACGACGAACACCGCGACAAGACGAACATCGGGGCGGGCGGCTCCCCTGCCCCCCGCCGAGCGACGCGACGCGATCATCACGGCGGTGCTGCCGTTGCTGGCGGCGCGCGGTATGGCCGTGACGAGTCGCGAGCTGAGCGAGGCCGCCGGCGTCGCCGAAGGGACGATCTTCAAGGCGTTCACCGACAAGGACGACCTGTTCCGGGCGGCGCTCGATCGCGTCGTCGACCCCGAGCCCACCGAACGGGCGATCCGGTCGATCGACCCGACGCTGCCCTACGAACAGCGCGTGCTGGCGGCCGCCGAACACGTGCAACGGCGGATGGTCGACATCTGGAGCATCCTGTCGAAGCTCGGCGCGGCGGGCATCCCCGAGGAGCGCCGCACCCTGCCTGCCAGCGCCGCCACCGTCGAGTTGTTCGCCTCCGAACCCGACCGGCTGCGCATCAGTCCCGAGGACGCCGCTCGCCGGTTCCGGGCGTTGATCATCGCGTTCAGCCAGCCGATGCTGTACGACCCGTCGCCGAGCGCAGCCGAGTTGGTCGAGTTCTTCCTGCACGGAGTGAGCAGGACCGGCGAATGAAGCTCCGGCGGCTCCTGCGCGACAACCTCGGCGCCCATCGCGGGCTGATCGCGTTCCTCGTGCTGTTCCAGGCGCTGCAGACCACGGCGAACCTCGTGCTGCCGGCGATCTCGGCGCGGCGCTTGCGTAATGCGGGTTAGCTTCATCAGGTTACGATTTGGCCGCGGCCATGCCAGCGATGGCGGCGATGTACGCCATAAGCGGCGGTAAGGCGTAGGCCAGCCGATCTGGGTCAGGGCTGCGCGTCCCCGATTGTATCAGCCATCGTTGCACCGCGGCTTCCGAGCGGTCTTGGCGCACCCGAGGTCGAATCGATTGCTGTTTGGTGCTCGGCTTCGGCATTCAGCTCGGCCCCGAGCAGGACCATCACGCTAGAGAGCCATAGCCATATTTGGAATGCTACAATCGCGCCAAGCGAGCCATACATCCGGTTGTAGCTGTCAAAATTAGCGACATACCAGGAGAACAGCATCGAAGCGCCAATCCACAAGAATGCCGCGACTGCACTCCCTAACGGGAGCCAACGCCACTTCGCGGGCCTACGGCTTGGGCCGTAGCGGTAGATAATCGTGAGACCGACAGCGACCATCGCGAATAACCCGGGCCAGCGCAGGAAAGCAAGAAGGCGCTCGGAATAGGAGCCCCAACCAAACAGGTTGAGAGCAATGGGGACGACTACGATCGCGCCAAGGGCAATTGCGAGGAACAAAAAGGTAACGATGGCGAAAAGCAAAGTCGTTCCATAGAATTTCCACAGCGGGCGTTTTTCCTTTTCCTTGTAAATCACATTGAGGGAATCGAAAAGCGCTGACATGGCGGCATTGGCGCTCCAGAGCGAGATCAAAAGGCTCGTTTGAAACGCCACGCCTAAAAGTCTCGGAGCTTTGGCTAGCGATCCGGACCATCTGGGCCGCCAGCAGTTCGGCGCTGCCTGGGGGCAGAATGTTAGTTAAGAGCACCAAGTGGTCGGAGATGGTCGCCGCGTCGGCGAACAAACCATAAAGTGACACCATCATCGCAATCGCGGGAAAGACGGCGAGCCTGAAGGGCAAAAAAGAACCGGCTCAGTCCACGCTGCCGCGCGCAATTCGACCGGCGTGGCGGCTGAGCCTCGTCGCATGGGCGGGACACCGCTTGGCGGCGGCATCACGTTGAGCTGCGTTCAATCCGCGTATCCTCGTAGACGCCGATGCGGCCTTCCCAATCGGCATTGTGCTAACCGAACTCATCACCAGCTCCGTCAAGTACGCCTTCCCCAACGGTCGGTCCGGCATGATCCTGGTTCAAGCCAAGCGAAGCGGTCCAGGCCGCGTCGAGATTGTCGTCCGTGACAACGGCGTGGGTATGACGAGCTACCGGGAAGGCTCGCTTGGTTATGGCCTGGTTCGTTCCCTCGTGAACCAGATCGGGGGCCAACTCGAAGTCCAGGGCGATGCGGGGGTAACGTCACGATCTGCTTCTCGGATGCGTCGCGGTTTTCACCTTCCGGTGGATGCAAGCAGCACGGGACTAGCGAAGCCAAGTACGAGCCCGCGCGGGCACTGAGCGCTGGCGAGCGACGCTAACTCCGGTGACCTCTGGACTGAGATGGTGGATACGACGAGCATCCTTCCAATTCGATGAGTTCCTTGGCACGATGCCAGTAAGCTTCGTCGCCACCTTCCTGCCTTCCGTCCTGCTCCCACAGCTGGTATGCGCGTTCGCGAATGCGCTGTTCGCCTACAGAGTTTTCGGGCTCAGGTGGCATTCCTGATGACCTGCCGTCGTCCGTCATTGCCGTACCTCCGACTGTAATAACGTGGGGTGGCTATCCGCGTACGGAAACGAGAAAGCGGTAGCAATGTTCCTTGGCTATCCGACGGGATCTGTACGAAAGCGAAATCCCCCCGTGTCCGTGGCCTCGTTTTGTTTCAGCGGGGTGGGACGTGAGGCGACCAATGGAACGGGTTTACGGCGTGTGGGCAGTTCGACGACGATTGCCTGGACGAGACGGCCGCATGGCTCGTCGAGGAGCTGTGAACCAGAATCCTGCAGTTGGCGAGCGATCCCGACAACGAGTACATGATGATCGACGCCACCATTGTTCGCGCGCATCAACACAGCGCCGGTGCGCGAAAAAAAACGGCGAACAAGCAATCGGCCGATCCCGCGGCGGATTGACCACCAAAATCCATCTGCTCGTCGACGCCTTGGGCAATCCCGTCGAGGTGATGCTCACGCCAGGGCAAGCACACGATCTGAGTTGCGCCGAGCCGCTGATCGACGCCGCCGATCCGCAGGCCTTGATTGCAGACAAGGCTTACGATGCTGATGCGCTGATCGACACGCTCAATCAGCGCGAGATCATCCCCGTGATTCCTCCAAAGACCAATCGCAAGACACCGCGGGATTGCGATTTCGCGCTCTACTGCGAACGCAATCTCGTCGAGCGCTTCTTCAACAAACTCAAGCACTTTCGTGCAATCGCCACACGCTACGACAAGCTCGCCAGAAATTTCCTCGCCGGAGTTCAGCTCGCCTCCGCTATGATCCTACTCAACTGAACACAGGCCCTAGTCCTCGATCCATTTCAGGCGGTCGCATGGTGCACAGCGATACAGGATAGTTGTTTTGCCCGGCGTCGCTAAGGGCGGCATCGTCGCAACGTGGTGCATGGGCTTGCCACAGTTATCGCAGGCGGGATCGGGGCGCATGGTCGGCTCCACTCAAAACAGGGGGAGCGCAACTCGTCTCTCAGCCACCGACGCCCAAGGCACCTTGCCGGCGATTAGATACAAACCCGCCAGAGGACTTCTGTTCCGTGCAACACTCAAAACGGACCAGCGTCAAAACGGACCGCCGAGATGGAAAGGGACCAGTAGCGGGACGGCAATGCGGGGAGCCGTGAGGATGCGGAGGGCGGAATTCCGCAGCGTGCGACTTGGCAGCGACTACTGCTTGTATTCTTGTATCACAAGGTCACACACACGTGCCGGGTCGCGCTCGCCCATGCGGACAATCTCGATAACCTTGGTGGCAATCTCGAGGAAGCGAGGATCGCTGCGGTCGCAGGCGAGTTCACGGAGAGCTGCTTCGTAGGATCCGTCTCAGTGATCTTGACGGTGCGGTCGTCAAACGCGCTCTGGCGCAACAGCCGATATATGGCCACCGACCACCTCCCCCGGACGGGGAGATGAGCAAATCGCCTGTCCTGCACCAGCGTAAACGGAAGCTCCCGGCATTCGCACGCCTCGTCGGCCGTATAAGTCACCACGTATGTAACCAAGCGGTAACGGCCGCTGTCGCACCGAACGTCAAGACGCAGCGTGGCAATTCCGAGGATAAGCATCGTTGCAACAAGGCTGCCAGCGTCGATATAATTGGATGACCGTGCATCAGGCATGAATGAAATCGGTTGGGATTGTCAACTCCGCAAAGTCTGGCACAGCGTCGCTGGCTTGGCGTGTCAGCGGCTCTTCTTGCGGCGAGACCAGTACCAAATGAGCCTCCTGAAAAATCCATGTCGTCGTCGCTCCTCGTCCTCCTCCTGAAGCACCATGCCGCGCGCCGTGAACGCGGCTTCCTCCTTCCGCCTGCAGGTCGACCGCTGCCGGCGCTCTACCGCGCGCTCCTGAGATGTCTTCGAATTCATGTATCTCTCCGAACGCCACCTGGCTTGAGCGTATTCTCAGGGCGCTGAGGGGCTACGATTGCTCGGGCGCACGTGCCCCTCTTCAGCTGCCTGAGGCACCATGGGGCGCGAAACCGTGGATTTTCATATCGATCCGGCCGCATGACGCTGATCATGGCGAAAATCCGAAGGGCGGCGCGATGCTGCCCATGCAGGATGGTATCTGCTCCAGATCGTCGAGCGAGATGGGCGAGCGACCACCTTGCGCCGCCTCTTCCAGCTGCCCGCCTGGTACATGAAGCTCGCAAAGGTGCGCAGCTTGGCCTCGCTGCTGATGGCATGATGGAAGCGCAGTTTGTCTGCGGCCTCGCGGCCACGAGGGCATCGAGCCGGCATTGCCAGCGAGGCCAAAAATGTAGTCCGCGTCGTTGTTTTCAAGCATCGCTATTGATTCAAACATTATTGATGGCCCCCGGACCGGACGCGCACCGTGTGAGGGGAGGCGGACCTCACCGGCGTAAAAAGATGGCGTCATTTCTCGTCCGCCAGTTTTGATCTGAAAGCCACCGATAGTCCTGGTCAGGCATGAGGGGGACCGCCTTCATGGCGTCCTGCGATATTGGGAGGAAAAAGCTTTTACGCTCCTGCGAAACCTTCAGTGATTTGATCGGCACCACGATGCTGTCTTTTCCGGGCGTAAAGAATCCACCCGCGGCCACGATCGCGTAATCTTTGCGATCCTTCGTACCAACTACGATGTTCCTGACCTCGCCGATGATTTTATCGTCGGAACTGCGGACTTCTGTCCCGATGATCTCATCAGCCCTCAAGCCGGGGGCTAGTTCATCAATTCTAATAAGAGGCCTCGCATTCTTATCGCCACGCTGACCTCGAGCCGCACCGCGCTGCACCTTCGGCTCGCGCGCATCGATTTGCTTATTGGCCTCTTCTTCATCATTGCCGCCAAGCGAACCCATGTTCGGTCCCGCAATTAGTTCGCGAATGTTTGCCAAGAGGCGTTCACAATCATCGTGACGGCCATACGACCACAGTGTGAAAGCGGCGTCTCGAAGGCTGCGCAGATCCCGCACTGCCTGACGATTTCCTGGCCCTCGCAGCTGCGGGTTATGCAAGATTGCCTCTTCGAGCTTAGCGTCAGCGATCTGGCACTCCGCCATCGCCGCTGTGAGGCCAACCGTGCTTAGGAGCGCAGCGGCAATTAGGATCCTGGCCGGAACATTAGGTTCTTTCCTATCCACCAACGTCGGCTCCATCCGCCACCGCGGCGAACCAGAACCAAGACAAGCAAAAGTGCATCGGGCCGATCCGGGCATTGACGATCGCGGAAACCATCCCAGCTCCAATTCGAATGCCGAGTTGGCAGCAACCAACTGCCGATGAATGCGCCAATGAGCCCAAAACAGATTGCCGATTAGTCCGAAATCCCGCTCCGCGCATTCGCTGACCGGCGAGCCATCCACCGATGATGCCCACCACGAGGACGACAAGAAGACTTCGCCAGACATGTGTATTCCGAAAGTCCCTGAGCCAGGATGTCGTTTCATCCTAAGAGCTATTGCGAGTAAGAGCGCATCATTGGACGGGAGGTCGATGCTCGCCGAAGAGCGCTACCGCAGCGCAATAATCCGAACCGTTCGAATGTCTCCGGAAGACCCCTGAGATAAAACTGACAGCTCGGCGGATCGTAGTTTTGCCAAGTGGTCAAGATGCAGGGGAGATCGATGCCCTGTTGGCGCCCACACACGCCTACTGAGAACTACGCGTCAAAAGCCTAATGGTTCCACAACCATTAAGAGAGAGCTAGGTCCTGTTGACAGTCATCGAAGCCACAAGGCGATTGCCGCGACGGTGATGATGGCGAGGAAGTTCCTCGCCGTCTTCTCGTAGCGGGTTGCGATACGGCGGAAGTGCTTGAGCTTGTTGAAGCAGCATTCGACCAGATGCCGTTCCTTATAGATGTCCGCGTTGAGAGGGAATTTCATCGCGCGCGAAGGATGCGACGGAATGACGGCCTGAGCATCATGCTTTGATGTCGGCGCGGAAGTGATCAGCGTCAAAGGCGGTGTCGCCCAGCACCCATTCGCAGGCCGATGGTATCCAGCACCGTCTGCATATCAAGGGTGGAGTTAATTCAAGCTCTCGCGCGCGCCCCCAGCTTCTCTAATTCGCCGTCGGGCATCTCCGGCGGCACGTTC
Organism: Ilumatobacteraceae bacterium; assembly: GCA_963801795.1. Taxonomy (GTDB): domain Bacteria; phylum Actinomycetota; class Acidimicrobiia; order Acidimicrobiales; family Ilumatobacteraceae; genus Sva-07. The sequence continues at coordinate 2,530 of CAWDFZ010000004.1, read as the reverse complement.
TCCCTTTCGCCCTCCTCGAAAGAGGCTTCCGACCGGCGAGCGGCTTCTCCCCATCTTGCGAGCCAAGGCTCATCCCCCGTCACAATGGCCGATCACGCCAAGCTGCCATTCAGCTGGAGGAAGATCACCGAAAGCATAGCCGTCTGGGTTGGTTCTGGGCAGGGCGCCACGAACAGACACCCGGTTGCTGTCGGGAAGGGGCTGCGGACACGGTGGGGTTGAAATGTCTGCTGTTGGCGTGCGCCGTGACAAGGCGGCGCTTTCCAGTGGGTCAAGCCCCACCCGGCCACCGCTCCAGCCGGAAGCAACCGGAGCAGTCAAGCGCATCATTTCGCGACTGGCGTCCGGGCCACGTGGCTCGGTGTAGGACCCGGCAGCGCTTCCCCGCGCTGAACCAGTTTCAGCACTTGGAGGCATTGGCGGCCTGCGTCGGGGCCGGAGATTATCTACCGCTACGGCCCAAGCCGTAGGCCCGCGAAGTGGCGTTGTCACGTGCTAAGATGGTCCCTACCAGGGGAGGAAGATGATCAGTTCAGCCGAGCAGTATTCCGAGTACGCGCCGATGAGTGCCTCCAGCAGGCGGAACGATCGATCCACGTAGTCGATAGGGGAATCCTGGCTGCGCATCGCTGAGGAATGGATGAAACTCGCCCAGGTGGCAGACAATCCCGTTGCGAATGTTCTCCTGGTATGTCGCTAATTTTGACTGCTACAACCGGATGTATGGCTCGCTTGGCGCGATGGTAGCATTCCAAATATGGCTATGGCTCTCTAGCGTGATGGTCCTGCATGCTGCTCGTCCCTCACGCCGCAATTTTCAACGCCGTGTAGCCTCTCGCGCCCGCGAGACGGCCCGGCTCTCTTCTGCTGCTTTGGCTGGCCACGGCCCTCGTGGACCGGCTTCATCGAACGACATGCGTACCGGAGGAACGAAACCGTGGCTGGAGGGGTTGTTACGACACAACCACTCAACTTATGACGCCCCGGGCCTCGGCTGGGCTTCCGTTCGTGCTGAATGCTGAAGCCAGATGCATTCGGCCTTTGATCGCCGGAGAAACGATGGCTAAACGCCGGAAACTCTTGAAGACCTTTTCCACGACACGCTCAAGGATATCTACTTCGCGGAAAAGAAGATCCTGACGACCCTGCCCAAGATGGCAAAAGCCGCCCAAAGTGATGAGCTACAAGCCGCCTTCGAAAAGCATCACGGTGAAACTGAGGGACAAGTCGAACGACTGGAACAGTGTTTGCGAATTGGCGCCACCGGACAGTCATGGCGGGTGTGGCTGGAGATGATCTAATCGGACCGGATGGCGTCAGCACCCAATCCCTACGCTTGATCAAATCCTACGCTACATCCGCCAGCGTCACTTGCGCTCCGTCCCGAATAAGATGGGCTAACGTGTACGCAGCTCCGTGCCTGCGCCGGGCTGTAAATGGACAGCAGTTAGCGGCGCCCCTCGCGCGTTCGGCAAATCACATGAACTGTGGTTCATTATCGTGGCCAGTGCGTCAGAGGGTATCCACCCGGTGTAGGCCGTCTTGCCGAATTGTCCGGCATGTAGCTGATTGTCGGTATGGATGACCTTACTGACACTCGCCATATCAGTCGGCTTGAAATTGTTGACACGGGTCGCCGCCGTCGATGGTCGGCCGCAGAAAAGCTGCGGATAGTCGAGGAGAGTTTTTCGGCTCCGCGGCTGGCATCGGCGACGGCGCGTCGGCATGGGATTTCCAACCAGCTGCTGTTCGCCTGGCGCAAGGCGTATCGCGAAGGTCGGCTTGGCGACATTGCCGGATTCGTGCCGGCGGTGATCGTGCCGGAGCAGCCTGAAAAGGTCACTGGACTGGGCTGTCGCCGAATCGAGATTGTGAGCGTGAACGGCCGGCGCGTTATTGTCGATTGCGACGTCGACGTGGAGGCGCTGCTGCGGATCATGCGTGGGCTTGAGACGCTGCCATGATTCCGGTTCCGAGCGGCGTGCGGGTATGGCTGGCGACCGGCCACACCGACATGAGGAAGGGCTTTGCGAGCCTGTCGCTGCAGGTGCAGGAGGTACTGCGGCGCGATCCGCTGAGCGGACAGCTGTTTTGCTTTCGTGGTCGCAGAGGCGACCTGTTGAAGGTGATCTGGCATGACGGCCAAGGAGCCTGCCTGTTCACGAAGCGGTTGGAACGGGGCCGCTTCTTGTGGCCGAGCGCGACCGACGGCGCGGTGACGATCTCCTCGGCGCAACTCGGTTACCTGCTTTCTGGAATCGATTGGCGTAATCCGCAGGCGACATGGCGTCCGACCTCGGTGGGATGACGGTTTTGCTTTGACGTTTTTGACGAATATGATTCTGTTGCCGAGTGACATCGGAATTTGAACCTCTGCCATCTAATCTTGCCGCCGCTCATGCGATGATCCTGGCGGAGCGTAACGCGCGCGTCATGGCCGAGGCCAATGCAGCGGTTGCCAAAGCCGAAGCGGCCAATGCTCGGCGGACCTGTCCAGCAGTGAAGCGCTGGATGCCCATCTCAAGCTGGA
>CAWDFZ010000003.1:0-1227510 GCA_963801795.1 Ilumatobacteraceae bacterium | reverse complement strand
CAAGAAGGGCGGCAAGTTCGACAAGACCGCCAAGCCCGGGGCGACACGTGATCGTGACGGCAACACCGAATTCGTGTACGTCAGCCTCGGCCGCAAGGGCGGGGTGCGGCCAGGCGACCTCGTCGGCGCGATCGCCAACGAGACCGGTCTGTCGGGACGCGAGATCGGTCCGATCCGCATCACCGACAACTACTCGGTCGTCGGTGTCCCCGCCGGCGCGGTCGACAATGTCGTGTCCGCCATGGGGAACACGGTCATGCGCGGCAAGAAGGCCAAGGTCCGTCGCTACTCGGACGACCGGAAGTTCTCGAAGTAACGGCTCGGGGTCGGCCCCCGCTGCCCCTGGTACTTGGAGCCCAAGGACGATGATCCGTAGGGAACGTCCGCGGGCGTTGTCATCTGGACGAAGCTGATCTGACCGATCTTCATGCCCGGGTAGAGGGTGATGGGGAGAGTCGCCACGTTCGCCAATTCGAGGGTGATGTGCCCGCTGAATCCCGGGTCGATGAAGCCGGCCGTGTTCGACACGAACACGCCGCCATTGCCGGCGAGGAAGTTCTCGACCTTCCGTCCGTTCGGCCGAACCTCGATGTCGAAGATCGGCTCGGTTTTCCCTGTGTCGTGGACCGCGACAACCACGTCCCACGCCAGGTCGCCGTCGACGAGACGATCCAGCGCCTTCATGTCGGCCGACGCCGCCCCGGATGCGTCGAGCGCCGACCGGAGTCGCTCGAGGGTGCGTCGTCGGACCGCAACGCGCCCTGTTCGGTTCTCGATGTTGCAGAGATCGCTCGCGTGTCGGAAGCCCGCGCGTTTCGCGAGTTCGACCTGTGTGCAGCCTGTCGACTGCCGGAGCTCGACGAGGAGGCGATCGGGGACTGGAGCCGACGTGAGCAGCTTGTGCTCGTTGTGAGGTGCATAGACCTGCCACGACGGCAAGGCGTTGCCGCGACCCGGGCGGCGGCAGCTCCCCGAAAGACGGCCGAGCCTGGCGAAAAGGACCTGGAGGTCGCCAACGAGGCCGCGCGACGTGGTCCACACCGAGGTCCGGCCTCCCTCGAAGGAGCCGTCGCCATCGACGATGCCCTCGATGAACGCCTCGACCAGCGGTGTCGGCCAGCCGAAGACGATCGGCGGAACGCGCTTCGTCGGGGCCTTTCCGCCCGTGCCGAGCCAATCCAGGAGCGCCGAGAACGCCGCCGACCCAACGGTGATCGCTTCGGGGCCTCGATGGAATGTGAGGCCCAGTGCAGTCAACTTGCCGGCAAGTCGATCGAGCCGGCCCTGAACGGTGTTGGCGATGACCACCTGGTGTCGCCGGCGGTAGCCCTCGGCCACATACATGCCGAGGAGCCAGGCGAACTCGGCATCGGCCGTGATCACCGCGGGCACCCGATTCTGTCCGCCACGCCAGCCGAAGAAATCGCCGTCGCCGAGACCATCGAGCAACCCGGGCAGCAGGCGGGCGATCCGGTATGGCAGCTGCGACCGACGCTCGTAAAAGGTCACGTGGCGGATGCCTTCCGAGGCCAGCAGCGATGCGACGGTGGCGCGCTGGGAGCCGAACGCGCGAGCGACCGATGCACCGCTCACCATCAGCTCTCCAGGCGCGGGATCAGGGACGTGGTCGGCGACGCGTACGACCCCGTCGCATCCAACCGGGTCCGGAATGCGCACCGGGACCGCCACCCTGACTCCCGGCACCAGATCGTGCGTGCGAACCTTCGTGAGCTGTCCGCGAGGGTCGACGGTGAACAGGTTGTGTCCGGCCGTGACTCGTACGGTTCGACCCGACGCGAGTTCGATCTCGTAGATCCGATCGGGCGGCCCCTCGTACCAACCAGTGATCTCGTGGTAACCGACCTCGAACGTGTCAGGATCGAAGGCGACGACAAATCCTCGGCGCTCCTTGCGAACGATCTCTTCGATCGGACACGGCGTGAGCACCCCACCCTCCAGCATCATCACCGGCTCAGACCCGGGAAGACTCGAGTGGATCAGGAGGCCGAGACGAGCAAGCGAGCTCTTCCCCTCGATCCGCGACACGAGGTTGTCCGGAAGCGTGATGTGCTCGAGCGTCGAACCCAGTACGAACTCGCCGGGATGAAGGATGAAGGCATCGCCCTCAGCGATCTCGACCGGCTGAGTGAGGTCTCGCTGATCCTCCTTGACGTCGATGACGCGTCGAGTGTGGTTCAGGAAGACCAGGAACGAGCGGTCGAGGTGCACGTCGATCGAGGAAGGTTGGATCGCGGACTCGTCCAACGGCTCGATCACGATCCGGCCCACGGCGAGTTCCTCACGGATGGAACGGTCGGAGAGGATCACGCTCTGAACCGTACTCGCAGGGTGTGACGCTAACCTGAGCCGCTTCGCGGATGTAGTTCAATGGTAGAACATCAGCTTCCCAAGCTGAGAACGCGGGTTCGATTCCCGTCATCCGCTCCACCGAGATCCCCCGTCGACATCGTCCATGCCATCCAGGCCGTCGGAGATCGGCGTCGCCGAACGGGACGGACCGTCGTGTGCCCCCGTCGCCCCGCTCGCCCCTGTGGACTCGCTCGTCGCATCGTTGGTGAATTTGGATTCGGCTGACTCGAACATGGAGGCCACTTACCCTTCGCCCCGACCGTCAATACGTCGACGCTCACACGCGATCATCGAGGCAGCGTGAAGGAACTCACCGAACTGCCGTGCTTTGGTCGAGGACTGGGGCGCGTCGGTTGTGCGCCGCCACCAGGACCTCGATCTGGCCTGCTGCGCGGCGCAGGAGCTCGTCGAAGTCGAACTCGTCACGCAAACGTGTGTGCTGCAGCGCCTCCCACAATGCGATCTTGCCCGTCACCGCGCTGCGCATGAACTCCAGTTCGAGCACCGTCGTCAACGGTGTTCGACGTGTCAAACGCCCGTTCGTCTTGAGCAATCCAATTCGCTCCGCCATCCAGGCGGCCGCAGTCTTGTACCAGCGCGGCGTGATGTGCGCGGCGTCGAGGATCGCGACGAGCGTCTGGCGGTCCTCTTCGATCCCCGAGGCGACAGCGGCAAGCGCACCACCATCGCTCGCAGAGCGTTCATGGTCGGCCAGTCGCCGCATGCGGCTCACGCCGGCAGCAGCACCGGCCAGGTGATCGGTGAGATAGAGCGCGAGCAGGTCGTCACCCATCGATCGATTCCTTCGGTCTTTCGGGGCCGATACCAGCCAACATGCGCACTCTCCCTTCCTCCCGTATGGGAGTACCCGTCGGGATGCAACGGCAGACCGAGCTGATCGGGTTGGACGCGACGCCTCCGGACCGTCGTGTGTCGATCACGTCGAAATGGAGACAGCGATTCGCGCGGTCAGTTTGCGTCGACGACGTTGCCGAAATCGAGGCCGTCGCCGAGTGCGATCTGGCGCCGCGGAACTCGCGTCCACGCCAGGCGTCTTTCGCAGACTCGGCACTCACCCGAGCGGGTGATTCTTACGGTGGCGGGGCGCGTGGGCGATTGCAGGTCGAGCTCGGCGGGTAGTGGACGCGGACGGCAGCCCGCCGGCATTCATTCACACGATTCCGTGTGAACATCCTCGAAAGGATCGCGATGCCTTCGACACCATCGACGACCGCCCCATCCACCCGCACCCTCGACGACGGCGGTGCCCCACCAACCACAGGAGAAGGTGGCGGCGTCCAAGCAGCCGCCGCCCGCGTTGCCAGCGAGGCGCCGGCGCAGGCGGCCCGCGTGGTCGACGATGCCCGAACCCAACTGACCGGAGCGGCGCAACGAACACTCACCGACCTGCGCAGCCAAGCCGACGACCGAACCGCTCAAGCATCTCGCAGCTTGCGCGACGTATCGGTCCAGGTCGACGCTCTCGTGAACGGCCGGCCCGATGAGGCCGGCAACGTGGCCGACGTCGCCAAGGCACTCGGGCAGCACGCCTCGGACTTCGCGGACCGCCTCGACGCTCGTGGCGTGCAGGGCGTCGCCGACGATCTATCCCGCTTCGGCCGGCAACATCCATGGGCTTTCCTGGGGCTGTCACTCGGTGCCGGGTTCCTCGTCGGACGCCTCGCCCGCACCACCGCAGCCGTGGTCAGCGACGGCGAGCAAGGCCCGGCTCAACTCCCGACGAGCCGAGTCGCCGCCATCGACAGCCCACACACGGGCTCGGCCATGTCCTACTCGGACAACGGTCCGTCGACAACGGATCACGGACAATGACCGCCGTGGACTCGCCGGAGCCCTCGCTCGGAGAGCTCTTCGGAGAACTGGGCTCCGACCTCTCGATGCTGCTGCGTAAGGAGGTCGAACTGGCCAAGGCCGAAGCGCGTGAGGAGGCTCACCGCTTGACCAGGGCCGCGACCTTCGGAATCGTCGCGGCGGTCGCGGCGCTCCTCGCTCTCGTCGTCCTCTCGATGGCGCTCGCCTGGTGGATCGACGAGGGGCTCAACACCGCCGTCGCCTTTGCGATCGTGGGCGCCGTCTGGATCATCGTCGCTGTCGCGTCGGCAGCGATCGCGCGTACCGCGCTGAGCCGGGTCAGGCCGCTTCCCGAAACCGCAGACGCCATCAAGGGTGCCGTCACCGGTGAGCGTGCCCACGACGAACCGTACGCCGACCGCACCGCCACGGTGCTCAGCCCGACCCATCAGATCAGCGATACCCGCCACGCCCACAAGGAGACAGCATCGTGACCGACACCCGCACCTACACAGACGAAACGACCGCAGACGACACCGACAGCTCGAGGGTCCGAACCGAGATCGACGACACGCGCGAGCATCTCGGCCAGACGGTGGAAGCAATCGGTGACCGGGTTCTGCCGGGCCGCATCATCGAGCGGCGAAAGGAGACGACGGCCAAGAGCCTTCGCGGACTGCGCGACCGCATCATGGGCACGGCTCACGACACTCGCGAGCAACTGGCGGACTCGGCCGGCTCGACGGTCGATCATCTGCGCGATGCCCCTGCATCGCTCGAAGAGCGCACCGCAGGCAGCCCTCTCGCCGCTGGCGGCGTCGCCTTTGCCCTCGGGTTCCTCGCGGCCGCAGTCTGGCGGCCCACCGAGCCGGAACGTCACGCCGTGGAGAAGGTCGCCGAGGCCGCACCCAACCTCACCGATGACGTCGCCCAACTCGGACGTGAAGTCGCTGGGACGGTCAAGGAACAGGCCATCGGTGCGACGGACGAACTCAAGTCGAGCGTGGCCGACGCCGCCACCGCAGTGAAAGAGGTGGCGACCGAAGGGACCGATTCTGCGTCCAGTTCCAACCGGTGAGCATGACGGAAGCATTTTCTGGAGGCACCGGTTTCCAGATGAATGCGTGAGCGTGCGAAGTGCGGTGCCCTGAGGTCTCAGTGAACACCCATAGCCTCCCGTGCACCCGTGCCTGAGCCGCGGTCATTCGGTGGTCAAGGTCGCAGTGGTACGACACGGCCATCGAGTCGAATCGCAGCTCTCAGGGCTTTTCGCGCGCCGTCAGCATGCGTCGCAAACTATTTTCGAGCTGGATCCGCTCCCCCTCAGCACCGATCGCATCGCGGACGGCGCTGTTCTCGAAGACGGTGACGGCGACCACGGCACGGTCGATCAGGTCGAGGCCGGTGTGGCTGAGCCTGATGAGAACCCCGCGCCTGTCGCTGGGGTCGGGGTGGCGCTCGATGAGGTGAGCGGTCTCGAGCCGGTCGAGGCGTTTGGTGACACCACCTGAGGACAGCATCATCGCGTGCTGCAGCTCGCGCACGTTGACCGGGTCAGTGCCGGCCCGACGGCGCAGTGTGGCAAGGACGTCGAAGTCCGCCACCGTGAGCCCGAACTCGGCGAGCTGGCGCTCGCGTCCGACGCTGATGTACTGCGCCAGGCGCAGAACGCGACCGGTAATCGGTAGTCCGACCACCTCGAGGTCCGGTCGCCACCGTCGCAGATCGCTCACCACCTGGTCAACGGCGTCTTCGTCGCCGATTTCGGACAACTGATCTGCATCCACGAGAGAATCATACCAAGAAGTGTCTTGACAGCAAGATTCATTCTGGTGATCATATAAGGAAGTATCACGCTAGCGAGACATCCTCACGAGCGGGTTCGAGAGGAAATCTATGATCGACGTGGAACACCTGACCAGGCGACTCGGCGACGTGGTCGCCGTCGACGACATCTTCTTCACCGTGAGACCGGGGCAAGTGACCGGCTTCCTCGCGCAGTTGGTGGGCACGGCAATGCCGGCCTCGGCGCAACGCTTCTTACCCTTCAACGCCTTGCAAGCGTCCGTGTCGGTGAAGCGCGCCGACGAACTGCTCTCCCAGCGTGTCGCGCTCGCGTTCAGTATCGGCTACGCCGTAGTTGCGGTCGTCCTCGACGCGGTCCTGCTCCAGTGGTGGGATGTATGAGCGCGTCGGCCACACGAAATCGCGCCGACATGATGCTCGTGGCCCTCGATCGGCTGCGGGGAACGGGGGCCGAATTCGCCGGGTTTCTTTCCAACCACGGGCCGATGGCGGCCGACGCCATGATCCGCCTCGGCGGTGGCGATCGAGTCGAGAACTGGGTCGAGAACTACCGGGTGCGACTCGCTCCCGCCCCGCAATCCGGGAACTTGGTGACATCGGAGAACTGGCGTCTCAGTCTGGGCCGGATCGAGCGCCTCGGTGACTGGGATTCGTACTTCCGACGCCAGCTCGATCGCCAGCAGTGGCAGGTCGTGATGGCGGATTGGTGGCCGCGCCTGCTGCCCGGTGCCGCCGCCGGCGCGACGCACGGCCTGATCCGCACCGCTCACGCCGTGCGCAACCTCCTCGACAGCGCCGATCCCGATCCACTCTTGGTCGACGAACTCGGCGCTGGGCTGTCCTACTGGGCCGCTGGATATCAGCCATTGCCGGGCAGTCCTTCGCTCAACGGTCGGTTGACGCTCGACGAGGCGATGGCACGACTGCCCCGGCTCGACCGGTCCGTCGCATCGGACGGGCCTGGTGTCGCCGGCAGGCTGCAGTCGTTGTTCGGGCTCGACGGGCTGCCGGAGGCACTCGACCGCTGGGGGCCGGCAACCCTCGATGAGCAGGCGCTCGACGAGTTGATCGGCTACTCCGCGCGAGTGCTGCTGGCACGATCCGACGCGCAGATCGCCTTCTGCCACGCCGTGACCGCTCCCGCCGCGATCCGCATGATCCTGCCCGCTCTCCCAGCCGACCAACACCGGTTGACGGTCGCAGCCGCGTGGCAGCTCGCGGCAGCGATCATCGCCGCCTTCGCCTCGCCGCCAGAATTCTCCGACGTGACGGAAGTGGACGAACCGGCAAGGAGCCCTGTCGAGCTTGCCGAGGCTGCGATCGAGCACGGGAACGACCACGTGCTCAAGCTCACCGAGGCATGCCTTCGCCAGTTCCACATCACGGGCGACCCGACCCTGCTGGTGTCCGCCGACCGCTTCCGACAGCGAATCGATCCAAGAGGATGACCATGTCGGATCCATCAGCACCAGCATTTTCTCCGTTGTCGGTGCGCGGCGCTACTTCGTGAACGACGTATGCAACGGAAAGTACGTACGGTCCGGCACGACGCCTGGGGGAATCGCACCGACGTCACCGCGTTGCTCGTCACCTACGAGCAGCGCGGCCGCGGCCACATCCTCGTCACCCCAGTTCGCCACCGGGAGACCATTCTCCAACTCGACAAGGACGAACAAGCTGCGGTCATGGCCGCGGTCGTCCGCGCGACCGCAGCCCATCGTCGGTGCGTTCGATCCTGAGGGTGTGGCTGTCTGGCAGAACAACGGCATCCCTGCGCACCAGTCCGTCCCTCACGTCCACTTCCACGTCGCAGGAACCCTGCCCCATGGCGGCACCGAGCGGGGCGCCGTTCCCACGCTCACGGTCACCCAAACCGACGCGATCGCCGATCCTCCGCCCACATCTCCCCGAACGCCTCCCAGGCACCCGCTGATCGGAAGGCCGTTCGAAGGTCGACGCGAACCGGGAGATCACTGCGGTCACGATGACCCCCGAGGACCGCACCACCCGGACCGCTTCACGCAACGCGGCCACCCGCTCCTGCCGCCGGATCGCAGCGGCACTCCAAGATACGCACCGGCCGAAAGGTCTCACTCGAGGACAACATCGCCGCGTTGCAGAACACCGCGTTGACCGCAGACGTGTTGACCGAAATCGATCAACACGTCATCGACGGAGCCATCAACCTTTGGAAACGATCCAGCGACCAGTGAGCCGATTCGCCACCGGACCTGTACGGGGCAAGCGCTGCGTCACGCTGCCGGGTGGCAGACGCAGGCGCAGGCACAAGTCGAGGTCGCGTCCGCGGCGTTCGACCGGCGCTCGGACTCACCGAGTGCCCACATCACCTCGCTGCGCTCCTCGTCGGACAGCCCAGGCAACAAAAGGTCGACGACAGTCAGCGGCTCGAGCGCGACGAGCTTCTCGTCCACGGCGGTGACATCAACGCCAAAGGTGTCGGCAACGGAACGCCAGAACTCGAACCGACCGTCGGTCCGGTGATCGAGCGCACCGGACATCGAGCCGGTCATGGCAGTGGTCAGTGGCTTCTTCATCGTGAAATACCTCGCTTCTGAATCGATACAGAGAAAGAGTATCTGAATCGATACAGACAAGTCAATCCCGCTTCCTCTAGGCTGACCGAGTGGAGTCGGCAAGGGTCACAATGGGTACGATCGCCGAGCAGGTCGGCGTGTCACGCGCCACCGTCTCGAACGCATACAACCGCCCAGATCAGCTGAGTGCCGAACTCCGCGCCCGCATCATGGAGGCCGCAGCAGCGCTCGGTTACGCGGGACCAGACCCCGTCGGACGAATGCTGCGCCGGCGAACGGCCGGTGCGATCGGACTGGTGCAACCATCGCTGCGCTACGCCCTGACCGACGCCGCCAACCTCATGTTGCTCGACGGGGTGGCCGACGTCTGCGAGGCCGAGGGGCTGGCACTGGTGCTCGTGCCCGCCGCCACCCCTGCCGAGGACCGCGTCGACGTGCTCGCCTCGGCCGCGATCGATGGTGTCGTGGCGCACTGTGACTCCCTCGACGAGACGCGCCGGGCGATCGTCCGGGCCCGGCAGCTGCCACTCGTGGTGCTCGATGGTGAGGCCGACATCGACGACCGCTCGGTCGGCATCGACGACGCCGGCGGTGCCCGACTCGCAGCCGAGCACGTGATCACCCTCGGCCACCGCCGGGTGGCAGTGATGGCCATCGGACGATCCGACGGATCGACCACCGCGCTCGTCGCGCGAACGGCTCGCCGGGTACACGTCAGCCCTCGAACGCGCCGGCCTCGATCCGCCCGTCGTCGTCGTGACCACCGGTTACCAGCGTCGATTCGGCGAAGCAGCCGCACGCGAACTCCTCGCGCGACCCAACCCGCCAACCGCGATCTTGGCGATGTCCGACGAACTCGCCGCCGGCGTCCTCGACGCTGCACGCACCCTCGACATCGACGTGCCAACGGCGTTGGCAGTCGTCGGCTTCGACGACACGGCCACCGCGTCCACCGCCGTCCCACCGCTCACCACCGTCCACCAGGACCACGCAGCCAAAGGACGCGCAGCAGTGAAAATGCTGCTCGACCCCGCTCCCGGTCCCCACCACCTTCGGCTTCCCGTCGACATCGTCGTCCGCGCGTCGACCGCCCACCCGCGGCCGGAATGAGGACGCCACAACAAACCCGAGAATCGACCGTCGCAACCGCAACGAAAGTGTCCCCGACCGCCGGCCCGGTGACGCGATTTGTGGCGTCGTATTCGGGTAGAACTCGCACGCGAACACGAGCCGTCGAATCGGGATTACGTGCGTCGGTATCGGGCGGATTCGCGCCCCGCCCGGCTACGAGCTAACGACGGCACCGGCATTCTCGTGATCGGCGAGAACCCGGCCTGATCGAACGACGAAGTTGGCGACCGGTCGTCACAGCTATCGCCACCCCATGGTCCTGGCGATCGTGTCGATGACTTCCTCGGCGAGGATGATCCCCCCAGGGTCAGCGTTGGTGACCACCGCAACTGCGAAGCGGCCATCCACGGTGCCGGCGATGCTGGCGTTGTAGCCGATGTTGACACCACCGTGCCCGAACTCTTGCCCCTCAGCAAAGACGAACAGTCCGTGACCGACTTGCGTGTCTGTGCCCGCCGTCTTGACGGCGGTGGTCATCCGCTGGGTCCATGCCGTTGGGAGAAGGGATTCGTCGATGCCTGACATCGATGCGGTCAGGGCGGCGAGGAAGCGGCCGAGATCATCCGCCGTCGTCCACAACCCTGCGGCTGCGCTCTCTGGATGGGCCTGCCACCCCTGGGGGAGTTGCTCACCGTCGGTTGAGCCGGCGGTGGCTCGAGCCGCGACATCGGCCGGCAGTTCGAGGGCGTAGCGCGAATCGACCATGCCGGCGGGCTCGAACACGAGATCGCGCATCAAGCTGTCGAAGTCGCTGGCACCGCTGGCGTCAAGCATGGCTTGCTCGACAAGCTCGTAGCCGCCGCCCGAGTACTCGAAGCGGAGACCGGGTTCGCTCACCACCCGTACCGCCACCGAGTTGCCCTCACCGGCGAGCACACCCGGCAACGTGGGGGCGTCCGTCGCGCTCGAATAGCCCTCGAATCCGTGGACGTTGGTTCCGGCGGTGTGGGACAACAGTCCAGCGAGGGTCACCGGGTGCTCGACGGACTGGGCGCCGGGTGCGAGGGTGTAGGAGACCAGCGACGGGGTGATGTCGTCGTCCCATGGCAGGCTTCCGTCGGCCGCCAGACGCATCGCCCCAACAGCCGCCACCGGCTTGGAAACCGATCCGACTTGGGTCAGCGTGGTCGTCGTCATCGCCCGGCCATCCGGAGTGGCACCCGACGCAAACGAACCGAACACCAGGCCGTCGCGAACCACGGCTACGGCCACACCCGGCACAGACAGCTCGGCCATCCGCTCCGCCAACGTCGCCACTCCCGACTCGGTGCGCAACGACATCTCGACCGCAGCGATGACCTCATCGATCGTGGCGCCCGTAGGTGACCGAACATCGGTCCCCACCGTGCTGGTCGGGGATGCGGCCTCGGCCGTCGTCGACGACGCGCCCGGCCGAGACGAGACCAGCGACTGCGCAACATCGACCTCCGCAGTGCTGTCGGTGCTCCCCGCACCGCCGCAACCGGCGAGCGCCACGACCGTCGTCGCGATCGCCATCAGATGTCGCCGATGCCGGGACAGATGACACGCTCCCGTTCCGACGAACAACGTCACAACGGCCGCTCGCCTGCAACACGAAACCATCGTCGTCCTCCCTCTCATCCCCAAGTGACCGACGTCCAGGGCACCGACGACGATCCTCGTGACTACCACCAGTTGACGTCGCCCAGTCACGAGCCGTCAACACCCACCAGCGACGCCTCAGTCGTGCGGGCGGCGCGACCCGGTCGGGAGCAGGTGACGGTGCCGGGTGTGATCTGGTGGGTCCATCGTCGGCAGCTGGTCGCTGAAGGGCAGGCTGTCGCGGTGTTCGGCAATCAGCGCGTCGGCGTCGTCGTCCGGGCCGATTGGTACCGGGAACCCGGGGAACGGGCCGGTGACGGACACGCAGGAGGAGAAGTGGTCGCTGTCGTGTTGACCTGGACGACCTCGTCGTAGCCGGTCAGCATCGTCACGCCGTGGTGCTTCTCGGCCCTGACCGGGCACTCGGTGCGGAGGGCGGCGAAGTAGTCGTACGGGTCTGCCAACAGGTCCCGGTCAGTGAAGAAGTCGACTGCGTCGACGTCGGTCATGCGGGTGGTTCCTGCTCCGTGGGTGTCGGGTAGGGGTTGACGAACCAGCAACTTTCCTCGGTGAGATGTCGACTCTTCCATCCGCTCGGGGTGCGTACGAAGTCGTGGTGGTAGTAGCCGCCGCAGGCGCTCGGTTCGGCGAGTCCGGGGAGTTGCATCGGGTTGTAGAACGCGGCGCGGACTTGGGCGGTGTCGCCGTCGAGGTCGATTTCGACGTTGGTGATGTAGTGCTGCTTCCAGGGCAGGAACGGCATGCTCTGGGCGAGCCAGTCGGCGGTGTCGTCGCGGCCGGCGGCGGGCCGGCCGTTGGCCGAGCTGTAGTCGATGACGGCGTCGTCGGTGAAGACGCTGCGCCACAGGTCCCAGTCGTTCGTGTCGACGCCGCGTGCGTAGCGGGCGAGTTGTTCGGTGATGTCGACTTTGTCGGCGAGGTGGAGGGCGGGATCGGTCATGGTGGCTCCTTAGCTGACGGTGAGTCCGTTGTCGACGGTGTAGACGGCGCCGGTCACGGCGCGCGCCTCGTCGGAGGCGACGAAGGCGACCACGGCGGCGACGTCGTCGGGTTCGGCGATGCCGCGGTGGCCGCCCATGCGGGAGGCGAGGTCGATGTCGAGGTCGGCAGGGAAGTTGGCGTTCATTGCGAGGTTGGTGCGCGTTCCTGCTGGTGCGACGGCGTTGACGCGCAGCGGTTGCTTGAGGTACTCGACGGCCAAGGCTCGGGTGAGCTGCAACAGGCCGCCTTTGCTCGTGGCGTACGCGCTGGCGTATGGCACACCCTGGATCGCGGAGTTGGACACGACGTTGACGATGTTGCCCGATGTTTCCAGTAGGTGCGGGATGGCTGCCTGGGACAGGAAGAACGGCCCGTCGAGGTTGACCGCGAGCACGCGCCGGTACTGCTCGGGGGTGTGGTCGGTGAAGTGACCGGCATGGAAGATCCCGGCCACGTTCGCCAGCACGTCGAGACGCCCGAACTGCGCCGATCGCCGCGCCGACCGCGGCCGAGCAGGCGGCAGCGTCGGCGATGTCAGCCGCATGGCTGATGATCAGGTCGGGCGCAGCCGACTGGGTCTCGGACAGGCGGTCCTCGACGACATCGACCGCGAGGACGCGTGCGCCTTCGGCGGCCAGTCGCAGCGTGACCGCCCGACCGATGCCGGACCCGGCCCCGGTGACCAGCGCGACCTTTCCGTCGAATCGATTGCTCATGATGCGTACTCCGTTTCTGTCAGCGCGGACTGCTGCCGTCGATGGTCATGATCTTTGCTGATCAGCAGCTGGACGGTTCCGGCTCGGTCCATTCCGATGTCGTGCGGTCATAGGCGAGGAACGGTGTGGCCGGATCGTTGACGAGTGTGAACTGCCCGTCGCGGATGAACACCGGGGCGATGCATTCGACCGCCGGACCATCGGTCGACGCGGTCGCGCCGGTGAGGGCGAGGTGCTGCTTGGTCATGTCGAGCGACGGGAGCACGCCACCGGCGTCGTAGTCGGTGAGTCCGTTGAGGCCGGCGATCATGCTGGCCCGATCGAACTGTGGACCAGCTTCGAGGATGCCGGTCACGGCCATGTCGGCGTTGATCCAGCCCTGCACCGTGAGATCGTTGACGTAGACGCCAGCCGGCTTCGAAGGCGGCGATCATCTCGTCGACGAGCGTGCCCGCGAGGTCGGCTTCGAAGGGCCGGAAGAACACCGATCCGAAGACGTCACCTTCGACGAGGTCGGCGTTGTTGGTCAGCCACTCGGCGTCGGTGTAGCCCTGCGGGAGTACCACGGTGACGTCGGCGAGACCCTGGCGGTGCAGTTCTTGTTCGAGGGTGAGCACACCGTTCTGGTCCATGCACGTGTGGATGTAGTCGACACCAGCCTCGTCCATCGCGGTGACCTCGGGGGCGACTCCATTGGGCAGGCCGAACGGCAGCGTGTCGTTGGTGTAGACGACCTCCATGCCGAGGTCGGGACCCCACAGCCGGAACGTGTCCGCGGTCAGTGCGACGCAGTCCTTTGACGCCTGCGATGCGCCGAGACCGATCACGGCGATCTTGGTCGCTTCGGCGAGGACCGCGGTGTGGACGACCGCCTTGCGGACACAGTCCGGGCAGTACGGCACCCCGGGCTGGTAGACGTTGTCGAGCCCGGCGGCAGCCGGCCCGGACTGGACGGTGGAGAACACGGGAACACCGGCGTCGGCCGTTTCGGGGATACCCGGGCCGAGGATCAGCGGCGAGTAGAAGATCCCGAACACGTCGTCGGAGCCGATCAGCTCGAGCATCTTGACCTGCCCGGCTCCGACCTCGTCGTCGAGTGTGTGGGTGATGGTCAATTGGCGTCCGTGCACGCCGCCGAGTGCGTTGCGGTAGTCGAAATAGGCTTGCACCCCACTGCTGTAGCACTCCAGGATGCACAGACCGATCGGGTTCGACGGCCCCGTGGCCATCACGCCGAACTGGATCTCGTCATCGGTGACGCCCGGGACACCGGAGATGGGTTGGAATTCACCGAGATCGGACTCGTCGTCCGCAGGCTCCGTGGTCGGAGCAGCGCTGGTCGGGCTCGACTCGTCGGGGTTGACGGTGTCCGCCACGACGCTGCTGTTCGCCGTCGTCTCGGTCTCGGCATCGATGGCCTCCGAGGTCGCGGGCTGCGTGGCGTCGGGCTCGTCGGAGGTGTCGTCGCTGGAGTTTCCGCACGCCGCGAACGCCAGTGAAGCCACGGCGACGATCGCGAGCGTGCGCCACGATCGCTGTCGGCTCCGGCGGGGGGTTGTGGGCGTGTGGGCGTCGAGTCGTTCGGTGGGATTCATCGGCAGTCGTCCTTGTGTCGTGGTGTGGTCGTGAGTGGTGACGCGGTCGCGCTAATCGGACAGGCGGACGTCTTGGTAGATCGCGGGCAGGAACGCCCGCGGTAGCGGCATCTGGAGGTAGACGTCGATGTGGACGATTCGGTCGTCGGGGTCGAACGCGTAGACCGACAGCGAGTTGGCTGCACTGGCCACGCCGTCGGTGACGGTTCGTTCCTCGAGTTCGAGGAACACGAGGCCTGACGTTTCGGTCACCCGCTTGAACGAGCATTCCCATGTGGCGCCCGACGCCCATCGCGTCAGGAACGCGACGTACTCGTCCCAGTCCATCAGATCCTTGAAGTTGCCCACACGGTCGAAACGGGCGGTATCGACGAACTCGGCGAGCGGAGCCCAGCTCTGCACGCCGAAGTCGGTGTCGG
This sequence comes from Ilumatobacteraceae bacterium, assembly GCA_963801795.1. Lineage (GTDB taxonomy): Bacteria > Actinomycetota > Acidimicrobiia > Acidimicrobiales > Ilumatobacteraceae > Sva-07. The sequence continues at coordinate 1,212,541 of CAWDFZ010000003.1, read as the reverse complement.
ACGCACCGTCGAGAACGCGCTTCAGCGTCAGCCCGTATTCCAACACTGCCCGCGATCGGCCGACGTGGGCGTCGACGACATCGTTCAGGTCCTGCAGCGCTGGGCTGTCGGTCGGCGCTTGGTCGGTCATCGTTGCTCTCCCATGTGGCGATCCAGTGATGCGTGGAAGCGGGCGACGCTGAGTTCTTCGTGGACGAGTGAGATGTGTTCGATCCGTCGGTTGCGCAGGCCGCGTTGTTGGCGGGGCATCTGTTCGTAGTCCTGTTGGAGGGCGAGGAAGTAGGGGTACGAGCCGGGTTCGTCGACCTCGATCGGTGCGGCGCGGAAGTCGGCCCGATATTCCTCGGGCAGCCACATGAAGCTGCGGATGTGCCAGATGCAGCGGTTCGGGTCGCCGTCGGGGTGGGGCATCGAGGTGATCACGGTCGCTTCGGCGGCGCGGATCGTCATGAAGAAGTTGGGGAACAGCAGCCATCCGTGGTTGTCGGTCATCTGGGCGTCGGTCAGCCCGTCGACGTCGAAGCCCATGTCGGTGAGGGTCTCGCGAGTCGCTTGTTGCAGCAGTGTCCGTCCGGTGACGCCGTCGGGGTAGTGCAGCTGCCCGTCGTCGCCGCGGTGCTGCTCGGCCAGTTCCTCGAGGCGCGGGAGGTACCCGGTCACGGTCGGGAACGTGTTCGGGAGTTGACGGAGCCCGTCGAGTTCGTCGTCGGGGGTGGCGTTGGGAACCACGAACGGTGCGACGGCGACTTCGTGATCGCCCCAGAAGCGGAACCGGTTGGTGGTCGGGTCGAGCACGATCACCTTGAGCAGCTCGGGGTGGATCGCCTGGATGTGGTAGCCCTCCTGGAACGCGTCGACCACGATCTTCCAGTTGCAGTCGACGGCCTCACGCACGTCGAGCACCGTCACCATGTCGTCGAGGTGGTATGCCTCGATCAGCTCGTAGGCATCGGAGCCGAGGAACTCGGCGAGCGGCGACGCGTCGGGGTCCGGGTTGAGGAAGACGAAACCGGCGAATGAATCGACGGCCACTTCGAGGAGTCCGTGTTGCTCCTTGTCCAGGTCGCCGACGAGGTCCGGGCGGGCGACACCGCGCAGGCTTCCCTCCAGGTCGTAGGACCAGAGGTGATAGGGGCAGACGAAGCGGGCGGTGTTGCCGGTGTTGTCGCGGCACAACACGTTGCCGCGATGTCGGCAGGCGTTGACGAAGCCGCGGACGACGCCGTCGCGACCGCGCACGATCAGGAACGACTGGTCGTAGATCGAGTACTGCTTCCAGTCCCCTGGGTCGGGGATCTCGTCGAGCCGGCCGGCCACCTGCCAGGTGCGCATCCAGACCGCCTCGCGTTCGCGTGCCGCGTACTCGGCCGACACGTATCGGTCCGTCGGGATCTGCATGCGGTAGTTCCCGATGAGGTCGTCGAGGCCCGGCCCGGTTTCGACCCAGTCGCCCGCTCGGACCGTGACGTTCGTGTCGATGGTGTCGGTGCTCTTGGTGCCGGTGGTGTGGGTGACGGTCATCGCGTGGACTCCTCCTGCTGCTGTGGTTGTGTGTCGTTCGGTGCCGCGGCGGTCGTCGTACAGCCACGGTTCGCGACGAGGGGTGGGGGCGTGCCGCACGCCATGCCGCCGTCGATGGACAGGACGACACCGGTGATGTGCGCCGCTCGCGGGCCGGCGAGGTACACCAGCGCGTCGGCGACGTCAGCGGCCACACCCTGGTGCGGCAGCGGCTGCAGGCTGGTGACTGTGGCTTTGTCGAATGCGGCGTTGATGTCGGTGGCGATGTTCGCCGGGGCGACGGCGTTGACCCTGATGCCATGTACACCGAGCTCGACCGCCAGGCATCGGGTGGCGTGGGCGACTCCCGCCTTGGCCACCCGGTACGGCAGCATGCCGACGCCTGGCGTGACACCGGCGCCCGAGGCCACGTTCACGATCGCTCCACCGCCATGGGCAGCCATGTGACGCGCCGCGGCTTGGGTGGTCAGCAACACGCCGAGCAGGTCGACCGCGATCACCCGCTCGAAGTCGCGAAGGTCGTCGTCGAGAAAGCGGCGCAGACCGCCCGAGACCCCAGCGACGTTGCAGACCACATCAAGGCGGCCGAAGCGTTTCACGGTCGCAGCGATCAGTCGCTCGACCTGCGCCGCGTTCGACACATCGGTCTGCACGAACTCGGCACACTCACCGAACTCCTCGACGACCTGCGCGCCTGCCTCACCGATGTCGGCGACAACAACGAGCGCTCCGGCGGCGACGAGTCGCCCCGCCGTCACGCGTCCGATGCCCTGAGCCCCACCCGTGACGATCGCCACCATGCCGTCGTACTCACCCCTCACGCAACCGTTCTCCCCCACGTTCGATCCTTCGGTCCGGAAACCGAATTCCCCCGACGACTCCGCCGTTAGTCACTTGACTAACACATGGGAGCGCGCCGACGCAAGACCTGTCACACTCCGGGTGGTGATTCAGGTAGAGCGGACGCGGTCACCCTCGAGCGCGCGGATGCGGTGCTCGATCACCTCGATCAAGTCGTCATGGCCGACCGTCAGGCCGAACGCGGCTTCCATCTGCAAGAACCGTGCGGTCCCCATCATCAACAGACCAATCGCCGCCGGTGACGCCTCCGGTTCCACCACGCCATAATTCGCGAGCACGCGCGACATCTCCAGGACGAGGGCCTCGCGCACCAGCGCCGAGTGAGAAGCGATCTCCTCTCGCACGACCGGCCGGTGGTTCGACAGTGCGATGAATTCCGACATCAACGCGTTGCCGGAGAAGTCCCGCATCGACTCCCACATCTCCCACAACGGCTGCGTCGAACTCGTCGTCGGCACCTGCGCGTACGAGCGACTGACCGACCGACGGAAGAGTTCGACGAACATCGAATCCATCGTGCCGAAGTAGTAGTGAATGAGCCCGTTGTTCACGCCCGCACGAGCCGCGACACGACGAGTCGTCACCGCGGCATACCCCTCCTCCAACATGAGCGACTCCGCCGCATCCAACAACGCACCACGCGCCGGCGCGTCATCGCTCGGGCTACGACGAGAGCGCGCCATCAGAACTCGTCGAGTGAGTCGCTCGGACGGCGGGTCAACCGAACGACAACGGCAGCCGCACCGCGAGCGAGATGCACCTGGTCCATCACTGCATTCTGGCCTCGGCCCCTGAAAAATCCCGAGAGGACTCAGAGTGCGAACGAGTAGCCACCGTTGACCGGATAGGTCTGGCCGGTGATCCAGGATCCGTGGTCGCTCGCCAGGAACACCGCCAGGGGCGCGACGTCATCGGGGAGGCCGGGACGACGGATCGCGTACCGCTGCATCATCGCCTTGGCCGCCGGCTCCTCCGGGCTCGCCCACAACTGCTCGGTGAGCGGAGTTCGCATCGTGCCGAGCGAGATGTTGTTGACGGTGATCCCGTACTGGCCGTTCTCCAGCGCCAGCGCCCTGGACAACCCGGCCGCACCGGCCTTGGCCGCGCTGTACGCGGCGAGGAACTTGTCGCCCGTTCGTCCCGCGTCGGACACGATCGTGATCACCCGTCCCCAACGCCGCTCGATCATCGCCGGCAGCACCGCCCGAGCGCAGTACATCGCCCCGTACAAGTTGACGAGCAGATACCGGTCCCAGTCACGAGGGTCGCTCTCGGCGAACGGACCCCGACCCGCCAATCCCTCGACCCCTGCGTTGCCCGCGTTGTTCACAAGCACATCGACCCCGCCCGCTGCATCGACCGCTCCTCGAACAGCATCGAAGTCGGTCACGTCGAACACCGCGGCCGACGCCGTGGCGCCGCTCTTGACGAGTTCACCCACAACCTCTTTCGCCCGTTCGACCACCACGTCGTTCACGAGGACCTCCGCGCCGGCATGCGCGAACCCCGCCGCGAGCCCGCGACCCACACCCTGTCCCGCACCCGTCACCAGCACTCGTCGGCCCGACAAATCAATCCCCAGCGTCATGGACCGAATGTACTGCCGATGAAATGAGTATTGCGGAAAACAAGAATTGCATTCTCTCCGCCTGACCCTGCCCGGCGAACCAGAACCTGTGGCTCATCTACGGCTGGGACAACCTGCTCGACGTCGACCGCGACGTTCAGGGTGCAAAGCTTGCGCTCGACCGCAGTTCGAGGGCGGGCATGTCCACGACGTCAGATCACAAAGACCCGGGTTTGCCACCGACGAGATGACCGGTGTAGTCGCGACTATGAGACCGGTCGGGCGTCGATCTCAGACAGGACTTCGCCGATGATGCGAGTCGCCGTGTGGGGCGGGATCACATCGCCGCCCTCCTCGTCCGCGACTTCGCCCGCGAAGGCCTGGACCGACGGTGTGCCACCCACCAGCACGTGGCGGAGCGCCTCGGCGCCGGCGACCGGGTCGTCGAGAGCATCGACGGCCTCGGCGACATGGTCCGGATCCTCCGCGACGGCATGTACGACGGCCATCGCCTGCTCGCGGCCCGATGCGGTCGACACCGCTTCTCCCCGGTCCGGGTGCTGCTCGCTCTCCCACTCCGCGAGCGCCTCGATGTATCCGCCCTCGCCCGGTCGGATCACCATCGAACCGGGTTCGGTGACGGCGTCACCGGCACTGTCCTCCTCATGGCGGCCGGGCGCCACGGGCACGGTCAGGGATCCATCGTCATTTCGAATGATGCTCACGACGCGGAGTACCCGTTCCGAATCGTATCCACACCCTCAGCGAGTCCCGTTCGGTTTGGCGTCTGCGGACCTCGACCCAGTGCGAAGGTGTCAACAACAAACCCTTGTCGGGGGGCAACACCCGCCAGTCGTCGCGAAACGCGAGACTGCCGGCGTGGCATTCGGTCAGCAGTCAGGCCCGCCCGCCCCGGCGGCTCGGGTTCGCCAGCTACTGGCGCTGCTGCACGACGCCGGCCACACCGACTTTCGTGACGCCCGCGGTCCGATGGGATTCACTCAACGCCAAGCCAGTGGCAAGTTCACTCGAGACGAGGCCGACGCGTTCATTGAACAGCTGGAAGCAGCGGCGCAAAGCGAGAGCCCATCGCCTGCTCGCACGCGCATGCCACGCCCGACCACTGCAGAGCGCGCAGTGCGGGAGGTGTCGTCCGAACTCCTCGCCGCAGAGCTGCAGCGTCGCGGCTGGATCGTCGCCGAGCCGTGAGCACCGAATCCACACTCTGACGAGAACGAGCAGTGCCGTCTTGTACGGCATGGCCATCGGCGCCCGTCAGGGTTTGGCGGTTTCGAGGAATTGGGTCATCCCTTGACGCGTCGCTGATTCCACGACATCGAGGTGACCGTGTCGCTGCACCGCCGCGTCGAGGCGAGGCCAAGCTGTCGCGCTCGTACTTCTAGATCCAACGGTAAACGCGAGCCGAGCCGTGGTAGCGCACCTTGCGACCGAACGCCGATGCAACACATGCCAGCCGTGATCGAGCGACGATGATCACCGTGTCAGCGCCAGCGAATCGCTCGTCAAACGTTCCGCCGTAGTTGCCGTCGACGATCCATCGATCACCGGCAAAGAGTTCCGACTGCCATAGCCGCCACTCGTCTCGCGGAGTCTCGACCCAACCGGGCTTCCAGAAGAATTGGTCCAAGTGAACCACCGGCAGATCGATCCGCTCGCTGAGCGCTTGAGCAAAGGTGGACTTGCCAGCGCCGCCCGGCCCAACGATCGCTACGTGCGTCATTGTCGAAAGCCTGCCTCACCAGAGTTCACCAATCGCCGCTTCTGCACCGGCGTGATGACCGACGCGCCGAATGGAACACCGACCCGATGGCGAACTATTCGGTCGGGCCCGACGATGCCGGCGACGCCGTGATGCTCCGATCTCGTCTGAGTTCGTCGAGTCCGTTCAGCACGACGGCGAGGAACGGCACCGCGAAGAACGTGCCGACGAAGCCGAACAGCGCGCCGCCGGCGGCGATCCCCAAGAGGATCACGAGCGGATGCAGCCGGATGGCGCGCCCGTAGATGACGGGGGCGAGCAGGTCGTTGTCGAGTTGTTGCACGACGATGGAGACGCCAGCGACGATCAACGCAGGGACTGTTCCCGCGGTGGCCAGGGCGACGAGTGTGGCCACCACGCCGGCGAAGACGGCCCCGACGATCGGCACGAACGCGGCCAGGAACGTGATGGTCATGACGGGCACGACGAGACTGGAGCCGACCAGCAACAGCGTGAGCCCGATCGTCAATCCCTCGACCACACCGAGGATCGCCGCACCCTTCAGATAGCCGCCCGCCGCATCCCAGCCGCGACGGAAGGATCGGCCGACGGAGTCCCGACGTTCCTCGGGGAACGCACGGACGAATCGATCAAACCACCGATGCCCGTCCTTGAGCAGGAAGAACGCAATGATCAACGACAGGATCATGCCCGCCACCAACTCGACGGCCAGCACCGCTCCCGAGGCGACGCCGCCACCACCGGCTCCTGCCGCCGTCTCGACAGCGCTGCGGGCCTGCTCGCGAACCCGGTCGACGTCGGCGCGCGACACGTCGAAGGGCGAGTCCTCCACCAGCCAGTCCTCGACGTCGTCGATGCCTTCGCTGATCGTCGGGCCGATCTCGCCCGCCTGACCGGCGATCGACGTGCCCGTGGCGGCGACCACCGCACCGAGGATCAACACGAACCCTCCGAGCGCGATCGTCGCGGCCAGGCCCGGTCGCACGCCGCGGCCCCGTATCCAGCGGGCGACCGGCCACAGGCCTCGTGCCACCAGGCCGGCAACAGCGCACGGCACGACAACGATCAGCAGCTGACCGGTCAGCCACACCAATACGGCGATCGCGAGGGCAACGGCGATCAGCCGCCACGAATACGCGGCGAGCTTGTCCAGCAGCGGCGACACCGCCGGCCCGCGACGTCGCCCCGTCGACGGCAGCGCGGAATCAGCGGCGGTGACACTCATCAGGCGAAGTTCTCGAACGCATAGGCCGCGTTGAGCGCCGCGGCGAACGCGACCCAGGCGATGTACGGCACCAGGAGCAGGGCGGCGGGGCGCGACACCTGCCGGGCGACGAGGGCCGACACGACGATGGCGACGAACAGGGCGCCGATCACGAACAGGCCGCCACCGATCGATTCCAGCCCGAAGAACACCGCGGTCCAGGCGAGGTTCAGCGCCATCTGCACGGCCCACGTGACGGTCGGCGCAGAACGCGTGGTCGCCCGCCAGGCCAGCCATCCGGACACCGCGATCATCACGTAGAGGATCGTCCAGACGATTCCGAACGTCGGTCCGGGCGGTGCGATCGAGGGCTGTTCAAGGGCGTCGTACCAGTCCATGGCGGCGTTGTTCACCACGCTGCCGATCACCGCCACCGCCACCGTGGCGGCCACGAAGATCGCCGCCGCCACAGCTTGTTCGGCGCGTGATCGCATCGGCATCGTGCGCGCCGCAGCACCACCGAACGACCCGGTGGCGGCGAGATCGCGCATCGTCAGATCGGTCATTGAACGTCCTCCTCGTGTTGCCGACCAGTGGTCGCCGCTGGCCGGTTGTCGGGCGCGGTACCCCGGTTCCGCTCGGTTCACACGTGCGGCTCGGGGCGCCGAACGTCGAGGGCCTCGAACACCGCCAGCGCCTGCACATGGCCGGCGACGTCGTGCACCCGGATCGCCCGCGCTCCGCGCTGCACCGCGATCAGGTGGGCGGCGATCGACGCCGCATCACGATTCTCCGGGCGGTCGATGCCGCTGAGCGTGCCGAGGAACCGCTTGCGCGAGGCGCCGACGAGCACCGGACAACCCAGGCCGGAGAACTGGTCGAGACGACGCAGAATGGTCACGTTCTCGTCGAGCGACTTTCCGAACCCGATCCCCGGATCGACCACCACCTCGGCCACGCCGCCGGCGCGTGCCACCGCGATCTGTTGCTCGAGGAAGGCAAGCACCGTTGCGATGACGTCGGTGTAGCCCGCGTGGAGGTGAGCCTCGGCCATGTCGGCCGACGGGGCGTGCATCACGATTGCCGGGACGTTCGCGGACGCGACGACCTCGATCATCGCCGGGTCACGAAGGCCGCTGACGTCGTTCACCACGAGCGCCCCAGCGGCGATCGCCGCGGAAGCGACGGTGGCACGGCGGGTGTCGGTGCTCACGCGGATCCCCTCCGCGGCGAGCGTCTCGATCACCGGCACCACGCGTCGCAACTCTTCATCGGTCGGAACGGGTGTCGCCCCGGGTCGGGTCGATTCGCCGCCAACGTCGATCAGGTGGGCACCGTCGGCCACGAGCTGCAGCGCGTGGGCGACCGCCGAGTCGTGTTCGGCACAGAGGCCACCGTCGGAGAACGAATCGGGTGTCACGTTGACGATGCCGACGATCGTCACCCGCCGGTCGAGGAACGAGAACGAGCGGGCCATGAGGCTTCCATCCTGGCCGATCCACACTTCCCGATGCTCTTGCCCGGCCGAGCACTACGACGGACTGCGCACTGGTGCGATCACCGTCGCGTTCCGACCGTGGAAGCGACCGACCGTGGTCGACCGGCGGGACGTTGAAGTCGCGGGCGGTCTGCTCGGGATCGACGAGGTGAGGTGCCGAGCCAGGTCCACCTGTGGGTGAGCCGCGGGCAGTCGTCGCGCCCTGACCGAGCGGCCTCGGCGCCGCGGCAATGAGCGCTCCGAGGGTGTGGCCGGTGCGATCGGCGGGCACAGTGGGCCCATGGAACCACGCCTCCGTTGGCAGTCCACGATGGTCCGGGAAGCCAGGTCCGCGCCCGAGTTCGCAGCGTTCGCCATGGCCGCGGGTCCGCTGCTGGCGACCTTGCCCCGCGGTGACGGCCACGCCGTGGTGGTGCTGCCCGGCCTCGGTGGCAGCGATGTCTCCACGGCGCCGCTCCGCTGGTTCCTCGGGCGCCTCGGGTACAAGACCGCCGGGTGGGGCCTCGGCCGCAACCTCGGCTTCGGACGCCAGGTGAGCGACGGCCTCGACGCCCTGCTCGCGGCCAAGCGGGAGATTGGCCAGGTGAGCCTCGTCGGCTGGAGCCTCGGCGGCGTCCACGCGATCCAGCTCGCCCGGCGGCGGCCCGACGCGGTCCGCTCGGTGATCACCCTCGGGAGCCCCCTCGCCGGCCGCTTCCGGCCGCCGGCGGCGATCCCGACCACCTCGGTGTACAGCCGCACCGACGCCATCGTCCCGTGGCGCTCGTCGCTCCTGCCGGCAGGCCCCGTACACGAGAACGTCGAGGTGCACGGCAGCCATCTCGGGCTGGGGCACAACCCGTCGGTGGCGCTCGTCGTGGCCGACCGCCTGGCGCAGGAGCCGGCGAGCTGGCAACCCTTCGCGGCGCCCCGGTGGGCGCGCCGCTGGATGCCGGCCGCCTGACTCCCGTCCGCCGGCGCTCCCCGCGCTGCGCGTCGCCCTGCTGACACTCCTCTGCGACGTCCCCCGTGTGCTGTGTTGTATCGACAAAGAGCACCGCGTGGGTCGAGCAACCTGAGCCGTCATCGGCGGGGTGAGGTGCCCGATGCTCTCGCCAAAGAACAGTGCTCGAACTCGAATGCTCGGTGTAAGGCGTTCCGGCCGGGTGACTGGCGACTTGTTCCGACATCAGCGAACGGCCGACCAGCAGTCATCAACTACCTCCGCTCAACCCGCGGCCGTACCTTCGCCCCGACGTGGTCCACGTTCGTGGCGACCGCATATTGGCCATCAACTGCTTCCTCGACACCCGTCTCGCGGTGACGTTCGGCCAGCCATCGACCCACGACTGACGCGAGCACCCGCCGCGGTGGTCACCGATTCAAGCCGAGTCGTCCACACCAACGAAGGCAGACCGGCGGGACTAACCCACTCGTCGGCGCGTGACGTCACGGAGGATGATTGCTCATGGTTGATGAGAACATCCGGGCCCACTACGACCTCGGCTTGGAGGAGACACGCCTGCTCATCGACGGTCGTCCACGCCTCGAGTACGTCCGAACGCTCGAGCTCCTCGACCGGGTCCTGCCACCCCCACCCGCACACGTGCTCGACGTCGGCGGTGCCACGGGTGCCTACGCCTTGCCGCTCGCGGAGCGCGGTTACGAGGTCACCCTCGTGGATCCGGTCCCCAGACAGGTCGAGCGGGCTCTCGAACTGGCAATACACGCAGGGCTCGAAGACCGTGTTCGTGCCTACGTCGGTGACGCTCGTGACCTCCGATCGTTTGGCCGCGCCCACGATGCGGTGCTGATGCTCGGCCCGCTCTACCACCTGACAGACGCCGGGGAACGAGCAGCCGCATTCCGGGAGTCCGTTCGTGCGACCCGACCCGGCGGGGTTGTGGTCGGCGTCGGGATCTCCCGGTATGCATCGCTGCTCGACGGGCTCAAGCGGAACCTCCTTGGCGACCCCGTATTCCGCGTGATCGTCGAGCGGGACATCGTCGACGGACAGCACCGCAACCCCGACGTCACAGGACGGCCAGAGTTCTTCACCACGGCGTACTTCCACCACCCCGACGAACTCGAACGCGAGGCCATCGAGGCCGGCCTTTCCGAGGTGCAGCTCTACGCGATCGAAGGTCCGGCATGGATGTCCGAGGACATCGACCAGCTCGATCACCAGCTGTTCGCAGCCCGCGCTGTCGAGTCCGATCGAGCCCTCATGGCGGCGACGTCACACATCCTCGTCGTCGGACGGGTGCCGTGAGAAGGAGCCAGAACCCGACGCTCCTCGGCAGGCTTGCCGAATCAAGACGATTGCCCTCCTCGTCAGAGAATCGCGGTCGTGGCCTGAACGACGGTGACGGTCGACCACACGGCGATGACCGCGACGATCACCAGTCCCGCCACCCTGAAGCGCGAGTTCGCAATCGTCGGCCGCAACCGACCACGCAGCAGGGCACGCCCGGCGACATAGGCGCCCGTCGCGAACGCGAAGAGTGGGTTCAACAGCATGATCAGCGACATGTAGCTCGACTTCGTCGTCAGTGCACCCGAGTCGGAGATCGCCGGCAAACGCTCGTCGAGCCGTGACGCCAACGCGGTGAACGTGGTGCCGAACAGCAACGCCGTCAATGCGATGATCACCACCGCGAGCGGCAGCGGGGCGAGGATCTCGAAGTCGACGTTGTCGGGGTCGAGTGGATCGTCCACCCCGAACGTTGCGAGCAGGAAGAGCCCGAACACCAAGCCGGCCAGCCAGGATCGCTGAGGCAGGATGCGGCGGGCGGCGAGATAGGCGAACGACGACATCACCGGAATCAGCAGTCCCGCGAAGATGATGAATCCGAGGGTTCCGCCGAACGTGATCTCGCCGACTGTCTCGCCGGCATCGGTGATCCGTCCCTGCGCATCGTCACCTGACGTTGCGCCGAGTAGGCGCATCACGAGTCGACCGCCCAACCCGACGACCAGCAAACCCGACCAGAAGCCCGCCGTCATCACCGATGCAACGACGCGGATGGCGTCCAATGCTGACGCGCCGGCCGTCGTCGGGGGCTGGCGGTCGCCGATCAGTCGCCGGTTCCGTCCGCGCCAGGAGATGACCACGGCGATGATCAACGCGACGACACCGATCGTCGACGCCACCACGTTGTCGAGGCGCACGGCGTCCTAGCTTCCCGATTCGAGGGGCGACGCCCCACCGCTTCGGCATCGCCCGCTGGCGATCAGGTGATCACTCACACCACCACTGTCGCGCCGTAGGCGACGATCGGTTCATCAACGCGTCATCCGCTCGCTGTCATCCGCTCGATCGGCTCCCGCCGCTGCGTTCGATCGCGCGGACCCTCGCTCGCGCGCTCACGCCGGAGCGATGTCGACGTCGAAGATCTCGGCGAAGCGGCGGTAGTACTCGTCGTCGTCGTCGATCGCGCCGAGGCCGACCCAGTCGTCGTCGGCGATCCGGTCGTGGAGGGCCGCCATCTCCGGGCCGCACCAGCTCACCGGGTAGCGCAGGCGTGGGCTGTCGGTCGTGATCGCCTCGTGGATCACCGCGGCGACCTCGAACGGGTCGGTCGCGTTGGCCATTCCGGCGGCGTAGAACTGGAACATCCGCCGGTAGTGCGCGTCGTACGCGCCGGTCGAGTTCGGGGTGTCGATGTTCTTGGCGAAGATCGCCGACTTCGTGACGCCGGGCTCGATGATCGCGACGCGGATCCCGAACGGCGCCAGCTCCTGGGCGAGGCCCTTCGCTCAACCCTTCGAACGCCCACTTCGACGTGACGTACGGCGACTGGGCGAGCGCGGCGATGCGACCGGTGACCGAGGTGATGTTGACGATCGCGCCCGAGCGACGCTCACGCATCTGCGGGAGCACCGCCTGGAGGCAGCGCACGGCACCGCACAGGTTGACGTTCATCACGTCGAGGTACAGCGACGTCGGGCACTCCTCGGCGACGGCGTTGCCGCCGACACCGGCGTTGTTCACCAGGTGGTCGACGCGACCCGCCGTGTCGAGGATCTGCGCGAAGCCCTCGCGCGACCGACGCGTCGTCGGCGACGTCGAGTTCGACGAGTTCGATCTCCACGCCGGCGTCGGCCGCCATCGCCCGCAGCTTGTCGGCCTTGCCGACCGAGCGGACCGTGCCGAAGACCCGGCTGCCCTGTCGAGGCGAGGTGGATCGCGGTGGCCCGGCCGATCCCCGAGTTGGCGCCCGTGACGACGGCGACGGGCTGCTGCGATTCCCCTGTGTCGGCGGCATGCCCGCGACAGTAGGCGACGACCTCAGGAGCTCACGCGTCGGCGGATCGCGCTGACCCAGTCGTCGGCTTCGCGCCAGCGGTTGTCGGCGTGTTCCCGCGCCGATTCGGCGTGGTCGCCCGCCGCCGGGTACGAGCCGAGGAACTTCACGCCGCCCTGCTTGGCGTGCAGGGCGCGCATCGTGTCGGCGAGCAGTTCGTCGGCCACGTGCGACTCGGCGTACATGATGAAGCAGTAGTCGCCGAGTCCGCCGGCCTTGGTCGGGCGGCTGGTGAGGTTCGACAGGTTGATCCGGCGGGCGGTGAACTCCTGCAGGATCGACACGAGGCTGCCCGGGCTCGTCGGCGCGCTGGTAGATCACGAGCGCCGTGCGGTCGTGGCCGGTCGGTGCCGGGACCCCGTCGCGGGCGACGAGCACGAACCGGGTCTGGTTGCCCTCGTGGTCGGCGATGTCGGCCGCGATCACGTCGAGTCCGTACAGGTCCGCCGCCACCCGCGGGCGCCAGCGCGGCGCTGGCCGACGTGTCCTCGGCGACGATGCGGGCGGCGTCGGCGGTGCTGTTCGACGCCAGCACCTCGGCGTCGGGCAGGTGCTCGCGCAGGTACCGATGGCACTGCGCGGTGGCCACGGGGATCGAATAGACCTCGATCACCGCGTCGAGACCGACGCCCGGCCGAGCCAGCAGGCAGTGCTCGATGTCGATCACGACCTCGCGCACGATCAGCAGATCGTGGTCGAACGCCAGCGCATCCTGGGTGAAGTTGACCATCCCCTCGATCGAGTTCTCGATCGGCACGAGCCCGAAGTCGACCTCCCCGGTCTCGACCGCATCGAGCACGTCGGGCACCGTCCGGTACGGCACGTGCTCCGCACCGGCGAGATCGGTCAGGGTCGTCAACGCCTGTTGCGTGAACGTGCCGAACGGTCCGAAGAAGCCGACACGCTGCGTCATGGGGCGTCAGGCTACGTCGACGGCACGATCACATGGCACGATGATTCCGTGGACGAGGTGACGGTGCGGCAACTCGTCGACGACATCCGGTCGGGATCGATCACGCCCGACGACGCGGTCGCCCGTCTGCGCCGCCTGCCGTTCGCCGACGTCGAGGGCGCCTCCGTCGATCATCACCGCCACCTCCGCCAGGGCATGCCCGAGGCGATCTACGGGCCGGGCAAGTCGCCCGAACAGTGCGCCCGGATCGTCGGCGAACTGCTGGAGAACGGCACGGGCCCGGTGTTGTTGACCCGCGCCTCGGAGTCGCAGCGCGCCGCGTGCATCGCGGTCGACCCGCACGTCGTGGAACTCGGCGGATGCCTGCTGTGGCGCGAACCGGCCGAGCGACTCGCCGCCCGCGTCGCCGTCGTCACCGCCGGCACGAGCGACCTGCCGGTCGCCGACGAGGTCGTCGTCACGCTGCGCGCCGCCGGGATCGACGCCGCAGCTCATCGCCGACGTCGGCGTCGCCGGCCTGCACCGGCTGCTGGCCCGCCTCGACGACATCGTCGCCGCGGACGCGGTCGTGGTCGTCGCCGGAATGGAGGGCGCCCTCGCCAGCGTGATCGGTGGGCTCACCGGCGCCCCGGTCGTCGCCGTCCCGACGAGCGTCGGCTACGGCTCGGCCCTCGACGGGGTGACCGCACTCCTCGCGATGCACGCCTCGTGCGCGAGCGGCGTGACGGTCGTCGGCATCGACAACGGGTTCGGCGCCGCGAGTGCGATCGCCCGCATCATCCGGGGACGCCGGGATGACTGAGGCCCGCCCCGACTCGGAGGTCCGGGATCGCGTCGCCTGGTTCAACTGCCAGGCCGGTGTGGCCGGCGACATGACGCTCGGCCGCCCTGATCGACGCCGGCGCCGACGCCGACGACGTCGGCCGCATGCTCGCCGGCCTCGGCATCGACGGCTACGCGGTCACCTTCGAGCGCGTCCAGCGCTGCGGCGTCGGTGCCACGTGGGCGAACGTCGTGACGCACGATCACCACCATGACGATCACGATGGCGACGATCACCACCATGGCGTTCACGATGGCGATCACCACGACCACAACGCACACGTGCCCCATCGGCCGGTGCGGGAGATCGACGAACTCCTCGAGCGGGCCGACCTCCCCGATCGCGTGCGCGCCCGGGCGCGAGCCGTGTTCGCCCGGCTCGCCGCGGTCGAGGGCGCCATCCACGGCATCGACCCCGCCGACGTCGAGCTGCACGAGGTGGGTGCGCTCGACTCGATCGTCGACGTGGTCGGCGTCTGCGCGGCGCTCGAATCGCTCGGCATCACCGAGGTCCGCTGCAGCCCGATCGCCGTCGGCACCGGCACCGTCCGCAGCGCCCACGGGCTGATCCCCAACCCGGCGCCGGCCACCGTCGCCCTCCTCCGCGACGCCGGCGCGCCGACCGTCGGCGCTGGAGACCACGCTCGAGGTGACCACCCCGACGGGGGCGGCGTCTCATGACCACGTTGGCGAGCGGTTTCGGGGCGGCGCCGCCGATGACGATCGAGGCCGTCGGCTACGGCGCGGGTACCGCCGACACGCCCGAACGGGCCAACGTGGTGCAGGTGGTGATCGGGGAACCGATCGCGTCCAGCCGTCGACGCGGTCGACTCGACCGGCTCCCCGGTGGTCCTGCTCGAGGCCAACCTCGACGACGTGACGGGCGAGGTGCTCGCCGACGCGGTCGCGGCGCTGCTCGCCGCTGGTGCCCACGACGCATGGCTCACGCCGATCGTGATGAAGAAGGGCCGGCCGGCCCACACCGTGAGCGTGCTCTGCGACCCGACCGACGCGGCGCGTCTGCGCCGGGTGCTCGTCGAACGGACGGGCACGCTCGGCGTGCGGGCGTCGTCGCTCGTCCGCTGGCCGCAACGACGCTCGACGGCGACCGTCGAGGTCGATGGTCACCCGATCGGCGTCAAGATCACCGACGGTCGCGTCAAGGTCGAGTTCGACGACGCCGCGCGCGCCGCGGCGGCGCTCGGTCGACCGGTCGCCGAGATCATCTCCCGCGCCGAGCAGGCCGGGCGATCACTCGAGGGCTGAGCCGGATCGCGCACCGAAAGGTGCTGAGCGTCAGGCGTTCGCCGTGGCGAGCGTGGCGTCGATCCACGCGCCGATCTCGTCGGCGGTGCTCTCGCCGCCTGGCGGGCGAGCACGGTGCCGTCGCTGTCGAGGATCACCAGGAACGGGAAGCCGTGCCACCGAACGCTCCCATGGCCTCGGAGTTCTCGCTGTCGGCCATCGTCGGCCACGGCCACCCCTTGTCGACGATCCACTCGCGACGGCGGATAGTTGGGTCGGTCGGATGCGACGCCGGTGCTGATCCCGATCACGTCGAGGTCGTCAGGGATCCCACCGGCATCGTTCAACTTGATCAGCTCCGGGACCTCGACGTTGCAGTGCGGGCACCAGTGGGCGAGGAACACGAGCATCGTCGGGTTGTCGGACGCGCCGCCGATCGTCATCGGCGTCCCGTCGAAGCTCTGCGCCCGTGACGACGGGGGATGCCTGACCGACCGTGGGATCGGCGGCCGGATCCTCGAACGGCGCGAGCGGTTCGCCCGTGATCTCGACCGGGCGTGTCTGCTCGATCTCGCCGCTCGCGTCACTCGCATCACCCGAGTCGTCGGAACCGCCGGTGGCCAGCACCGCGATGAGCGCCGCGGCGACGATCAGCACGACCACGCCGGCCACGATGACGAAGGTTCGGTTCTTGGAAGTCACGAAACGGTCTCCTGGATCGGGTCGGTCATCGAGGACGGTGTCATCGAGTGTGTCGGGGAATCGGATGAACATCAGTAAGAGGATCGTGAGAAACCCGATCAGGCCATGGTCGCAAGCGTCATGAACCCGAACTCCCGGAACCAGATGTCGGAGCACGACGGTCCGAACAGCTCGCACGCGCCGGTGTCGAGTTCGGGCTTCCACTCGATGAGCGTGTGATAGGCGGCGACCCCGGCGCCGACCAACGCGATCGGCCCGACGTACCAGCGCAGGCCCGGGTCGCGCCGGATCGCACCGACGAGCAACACGACCGACAGCGGATACATCGCGACCCGCTGGAACCAGCACAGCCGGCACGGCACGAAGTGGGCGACCTCCGAGAAGTACAGGCTCCCCACCGTCGCCGTGGCCGCGACGACGAACGCCAGCCAGGGCGCCGCATCGGCGACCGCCCGACCGATCTCGGTCGCCCCGTCGCTCCCGAGACGCGAGGCGATCCACAGACCGAGGTACGCGAGCGCACCGATTCCTGCCGCGATCGCCAGCAGCGAGAAGAAGAGCTCCGCGGTTTCCGTCGACACCGCTACCAGTATGCAGGCACGCCAGCATGCGGGCGTAGCGATCGACGGACGGACCGGTACCTTCATTGCCGATGTCCGATGCCCGTGCCACGTTGCGCGAACTTCGTCGGACCCGGACGAAGCACCGCCTCGGCTCGACCGACTGGTGGGACGTCGCCTATCGCGTCTACCTGTTCGCGTTCGCCGGGCTGACCGCTCGTCGTCGATCGTGTCCGACGCCATCGACGGGTTGATCGACGACGAGGTCGACATCGACGTGCTGTTCGCCAAGGCACCGTCGATCCTCGGCATCGCCGTGGTGCTGGCGGTGGCCATGGGCCTGCGCAGCGGCGCCGACGGCGGCCCGATCTCGGTGGAGATCGCCGACATCCGTCACGTGCTGCTGGCACCGCTGTCGCGGCAGCTGGTGCTCTTCACGCCGATCTGGCAGCGCTTCCGGTCGATGATGTTCAGCTTCGGCCTGGTCGGCGCGATCGTCGGCCAGCTCGTCGCCACCGAGCTTCCGGGTTCGCGCGCGGCCTGGGCGGCGAGCTGTGCGATCTACGGCGCCATCATCGGTGCGCTGTTCGTCGGCGCCGGCGTGATCGCCCACGCCGTCCGGCTCCCCCGATGGGGAGCGACCGGCATCGGCGCCCTGCTCATCGCCTGGCAGGCCGCGGTCGCCTGGGCGATCTGGAACGACTCGGCCGCCGGGCATGGAGCGGATCGCGCCGGCCAACCTCGCCGGCAACATCGCGCTCTGGGGCATCGACCAGCGTCCGCTCGATGCACTCGCGATCGTGTTCACCGTGGCCGTCATCGCGGTCGGCCTCGCGCTCGGCGGTCACCTCCGCCTCGAGCCGCTCGCCCGGCGCGGTGAGCTCGTGTCACAGCTGCGGTTCGCGGCCACATCGCAGGACCTGCGCACGGTCGTGCTGCTGCGCCGTCAGCTGCGCGCCGAGGCGCCACGCAACCGGCCGTGGCTCGGCCCTGCCCGGCCCGCCCGCGCCCGGCTCCCCAAGGACCGGACCCGACGGCAAGCGGCGGTCGGTCCAGGCCGATCGGCATCGAGGTGTCCCGCACACGCATCCGAGCGTCGTCGTGGCGCCGCGGTCTGCGGGCCATCGGCCGGCTCCCGGCCTCCCGTGTGGGTCGCATCCTGGCCTTGTCGATCGGCGCCGGCACGTTCGGATCGCTCACCTTCACGTCGTCGCCGTTGTTCTCCCTCCTGCTGCTCGGCTGCATCTTCTTCCTCGGCCTCGAGTCGATCGAGGCGCTGTCGCAGGAGGTCGACCGCGCCGACCTCACCGACTCGATCCCGATCGACCGCGGTTGGATCTACGCCAACCACCTCGTCGCCCCGGCCGTGCTGCTGGTGGTCGTCGGCGTTGTCGGTGCCGCTGACGGCGACCGTCCTCGATCCCGATCACGTCGCTCGCCGCGTTCGCCCTCATGGTGCCCGTCGCTCTGGGGCGGGGCACTCGGACCGATCATCGCCACCGTCAACGACGCGCCCGCCACCGCGAGCGCCGCGGAGCACGACGCTGATGGGTGCGCCGCGCAACACCGAGACGTCGATGGTGCCCCCCGAGTTCGCCGGGTTCTCCACCGTCGTCAGCACCCTGCTCCCCGTGGTGATCAGCTGCGTCGGCATCCTGCCGGTCGTGGTGATGCGGCTCGACCCCACCGCAGCCACCGGAGCCCGCGCCTCGATCGCCGTGGCGATCGCCACCCTCCTCACCGTGATGTGGGTGCGCAGCCGCGACGTGTGGACCGCCAAGATCCGGAACTTCTTCGCCGAAGGACGCGCAGCACTCATGAACCGACCCGTCAGCAGCAACCCCCGCCGCTCGAACCGCCCCGGCAAGACGCAAGGCGCCGGTCGCTCGCACCGCCGCGGCGACGCCGAACGCCTCGACCGGAGCACCGACATCGGCCACCGCGACGCCCGCCGACATCACGCCGGTCGACGACGAGCTCCGGCCGCGGTGATCGCGACGGGCCTGTGCAAGCGCTACGGCGACGCCGAGGCGTTGGCGCCGCTCGACCTGCGTGTCGAGGAGGGCCAACGGGTCACGCTCATCGGGCACAACGGCAGCGGCAAGACCACGTTGCTGCGGATGCTGACCGGCATGCTCGAACCGTCCGAGGGTACGGCCACGATCTCGGGTCACCCACTCGGGTCGGTCGAGGCCGCGCGCCTCGATCTCGTACCTGTCCGACCAGCCGGTGTTCTACGACGACCTCAGCGTGTGGGAGCACCTCGAGTACATCGCCCGGTTGCACGAGACCGAGGGCTGGGAGCAGCAGGCGGTCGACCTGGTCGAGATGGTCGGCCTGACGCCACGTGTCGACGACCTGCCGACCACGTTCAGCCGCGGCCTCAAGCAGAAGGCGGCGATCGCCATGGCGTTCGTGCGGCCGTTCGACGTGATGCTCGTCGACGAGCCGTTCGTCGGGCTCGACCGCACCGGTCGTGACGCGCTGCTGGAGCTGTTCACCCTCGCCCACGCCGACGGCGCGACCCTCGTGGTCGCCACCCACGAGCTGTCGACCGTCAAGACGAGCGACCGACTGCTCGCCCTGAACGGTGGTCACCTGAGCTACGACGGATCAGCCCGACGCCGCCGACGTCGTGATGCTGACCGAGGGCATCCCGGTCGACGAGGCCTGAGCCGCCACCGCAGCCCGGCGCGCGACCGGACCCGACCCCCTGGCGCGCGACACCGCGGCATCGCCGAAATCGGCGCAGCGGGATGTTCGGACCGTCGCGTGGTCGTCTAGCATCGCCCGCATGCAGGAGTTCTCTTCCGTCACCGCCTCGTCCTACGACGCCGATGCACTCGCCCCGTTGCTGTCCGAGAAGTCGGCCGACGGATGGGACGTCATGTCGATCGTGTCGGCGGGCACCAACATCGTGGCCTACCTGAGGCGTGAGACGAGCGGTGACACGGCGACCGACGAGGCCGTCGAGAGCGACGACACAGCGTTCGTGCCGGTGCCTGTCGAGGAGCCGGCCGCCGAGGAGCCAGTCGAGGAAGCGCCAGCCGCCGAGGAGCCGGTCGCCGAAGCGCCGGTCGAAGAGCCCGCCGTCGAGCCGGTCGACGAGCCGGCGGGATGGGGAACCGCGCCGGAGGCGACCGAAACCGAACCAGAGCCCGCGAGCCGGTCGTCGCTGCCCGTCGCCGAGGAGCCGGCCGCGGCCGAAACCGCGCCGGCCGAGTCGACCGTTCCTGCGGGCTGGTACGCCGACCCGTCGGGTCGTTACGAGCTGCGCTACTGGGACGGCAACGCCTGGACCGAGCACGTGTCGCGTGCCGGTCAGCAGTTCACCGACCCGCCGGTCGCCTGACGCACTGCACCGGCTGAAACGTTCGGTGCCTGACCCCAAGCGTTTCAGGTCGACGGCCTGATGCGGGCGACCTCGATCGGCCACGCCGGTCTGCTCGTCGAGACGCGCGGGGTTTCGATCCTGTGCGATCCCTGGTTCGTGCCCGCGTTCTTCGGATCGTGGTTCCCGTTCCCGCGCAACGACGAGCTGAGCGACGACCTGGTCGAGCGCATCGAGCGCGCCGACTTCCTGTACGTCTCGCACCTGCACGGCGACCACCACGACGAACCGTGGCTCCGTGCGCACCTCCGCCGCGACATCCCGATCCTGCTGCCCGACTATCCGACGCGCGAGCAGCGGCGCACGCTCGCCGAGCTCGGGTTCACCGAGTTCGTCCGCACGGTCGACACCGAGGAGATCGAGATCGCGCCCGGTGTCCGCGTCGCGATCCACATCGAATCGTCGATCACCGACGGGCCGGGCGGTGACTCGGCGCTCGTCGTGATGGACGGCGAGTCGATCCTCGTCGACCAGAACGACTGCCGCACCAACGACCTCGCCCAGCTCCGCGCGCACGGCCCCGTCGACCTGCACTGGCTGCAGTTCTCCGGTGCCATCTGGTACCCGATGGTGTACGAGATGGCCGACGACGTGAAGCGCGTGCTCTGCGAGGCGAAGGTCGACAGCCAGTTCGCCCGCTCGCTGCGCTACGTGGAGAACGTCGACGCCCGCGCGGTGGTGCCGAGCGCCGGCCCACCGTGCTTCCTCGACCCCGACCTGTTCGGTCTCAACATGATCGACGGCGACGAGCTGAGCATCTTCCCGGACCAGACCGCGTTCCTCGAACGGCTCGATCGCGCCGGTCGCCGCGGCGTGATGAACATCCCGGGGACGTGCATCGAGGTGACCCCCGACGTCGCTGGACGTGACGCACCCGCTGCCGGTCGACGACGTGCGGGCGATCTTCGACGACAAGCGTTCGTACCTGCGCCGTTACCAGGCCGACTGGATGCCGTGGCTCGACGAGTTGAAGGCGGGCTGGGACCCGCCGTCGACCGACCTGATCGCCACCCTGCAGGAGTGGTGGGAACCGCTGCTCGACATGGCCCCGACGCTGCGCGGTCAGGTCGGGGCGAACGTCCTGCTGCGCGCCGGCGACCTCGCCGTCCTGATCGACTTCCCCGCCGGCGAAGTGCGCCCGCACGACGGCGAGCCGTACTCGTTCCGCTTCGACATCGCCCGTGAGCTCGTCGAGACGGTGGTCCACCAACGCGCGGTCGACTGGAGCAACTCGCTGCTCCTGTCGTGCCGGTTCACCGCGTGGCGCGACGGCGAGTTCAACGAGTACGTCTACAACTTCTTCAAGTCGCTGTCGCGCGAGCGCATGCGCCGGGCCGAGGCCGAGGTCGTCCGCAAGCTCGATCCCGACGCGGAGCGGTGGCACGACGACGAGCCCGACATCCGACTCGGTGACTACCTCGTGCAGCGGCGCTGCCCCCACCGCAACGCCGACCTCGCCGCGTTCGGCCTGATCGACGGCGACGAACTCGTGTGCACGCTCCACGGCTGGCGTTTCGACCTCGCGACCGGGCGCTGCCTCACGGCGTCCGATCAGCCCGTCAGGATCAGACGCATAGAGTGAACGTGTGCTCGATCTCGGCATCGAACTGAATGCCTGGCCATGGATCTGGCTGGTCATCGGGGTGTTCTTCGCCGTCATCGAGCTGGCCCTCCTGCCGGGCTCGTTCGTCATCCTGCCGTTCGCCCTGTCGGCGTTCGCGGCGTCGATCGCCGGGTTCTACGACGTGCCGATCGAGGTGCAGTGGGCGATCTTCGTGGTCGGTGGCGCGATCCTCTGGTACGTGATGTTCCGCTTCGCCCGCCGGTGGGACGACAGCTCGGTCACCCCCGGGGTCGGTGCCGAACGCCTGGTCGGTCTGGCGGCGATCGTCACGCGCCCGATCGATCCCGACGACACCGAACGGCAGGGTCGCGTCTCGGTGGGCGGTGAGGTGTGGGGCGCCCTCGCGGACGGCGATTTCTCCGTCGATGCCGGGACCAAGGTCGTCATCACCGCCGTCAACGGCACCCGCGTGATGGTCCGGCCCGCCGCCGCCGAACCGCTCCCGCCGCCGACCTCATCAGGAGCGCCATGAACCCGATCGCCATCGTCCTGATCGTCGTCGCCCTGATCGGCATCGCGGTCCTCATCGGGTCGGTGAAGATCGTGCGGCCGTTCCAGCGTGGCCTCGTGGAACGCCTCGGCAAGTACAACACCACACGCAATCCCGGCCTGAACCTCATCCTCCCGTTCATCGAGACGATGCAGCTGATCGACATGCGCGAGCAGGTGGTCGACGTGCCGCCGCAGGAGGTCATCACCTCGGACAACGTCGTGGTGTCGGTCGACGCCGTCGTGTACTACGAGGCCACCGACCCGCAGCGACTCGTGTACAACGTCGCCGACTTCTTCACCGCGATCACCAAGCTCGCCCAGACGAATCTGCGCAACCTGATCGGCGACCTCGAACTCGACCGGGCACTCACGTCGCGCGACACGATCAACACCCAGCTCCGTGACGTGCTCGACGACGCCACCGACAAGTGGGGTGTGCGGGTGGTGCGCGTGGAGATCCAGCGGATCGACCCGCCGCCGGACATCGTGTCGGCGATGCACGCCCAGATGCGCGCCGAGCGCGATCGCCGTGCCACCGTCACCGAGGCGAAGGGCTATCAGGAGGCGGCGATCGCCCGCGCCGACGGCGAGCAGCAGGCCGCCGTGCTCTCGGCCCAGGGCCGTCGCCAGGCCGCCATCCTCGACGCCGAGGGCGACGCCCAGGCGATCCATCTCCGTGCCGAGGCTGATCGTGCCCGACTCGAGATGCTCGGCCAGGGCGAGGGTGCGGCGGCCCTGGCGCGCCTCACCGGGCATCAAGGATGCTGCGGCCGACAGCACCGTGCTCACGGTGGAGTACCTGGCCGCGCTCGAACGGATCGGTGACGGTCGGGCCACCAAGCTCGTGATCCCGGTCGAGTTCGCCGGGCTGCTCGGCACCGTGGCGGCGCTCGCCGAGGCGGTACGTCCCGATGACCCCGACGACGAGGTCCGACCCGAAGCAGCGTCTGCCGATCCCGGCCGACAACGAACGCGTCGACCTCCCCGAGCCCGACGAGTCCGAGTTCCGGACCCGGTAGCCGCGATGCGCCGCGCCGATGCGCCTCGTGCGGGCTGGTATCCCGATCCGGAGAGCCGGACCAACCTGCGCTGGTGGGACGGCCTCGACTGGACCGACGTCCGCCGCGCTCCGCCGAGCGGCGCAGAGATGATCGCCGCCGAGTCCGCCGCCCGCTTCCGCGCCGCGGCGAACGACTTCGCGCCGGGGGCCACCCGCGCCGCCTCGACCGCGGCAGCCGCTGCCGCCACCGCCGCCGGCACGGCCACCACGCAGTCCCAGGCGGTGATCAAGGAGGTGCGCGAGGCGACGCGCAGCGAGATCGAACGTGCGGCGCAGATGTTCAGCCGGCAGGCCGCGGCCGCGCGTCAGAACTGGACCCCGTTGATCACCGGGTACACGAACAAGGTGCTGCGCTGGGCGAAGATCGCGATCGTGCTCGGCGTGCTCGCCTTCGCCGCGTGGTTGGCGTTCCAGATCTTCGCCCAGGCCAGCCTGTTCGACTGGATCGGCGAACGCATCGACAACATCACCGACGAGGATTCGTCAGGGCTCCCGCGCGTTGACCCGAAGTTTGCTGTGACCGCTCAGGCGCCGTCGTGGACCCAGACGGGCACGCCCATCGGCATCACGCCGCTGTCCCAGATCCAGTCCATCGCCGGCACGCTCACCCGCACGCAGCCGTGTGACGCGGGGTAGTTCGGGATGCTGTTCGAGCCGTGGACGGCAACGCCGCCGACGAAGTACTTCGGCCGGTAGATCTCGCCGAGGTCGCCCTCCCACCAGCCTTCCGGGCGTTCACGGTTCACCTTGTGGAGCCCGCTCGGGGTGAGCGAGACGCCGGTGATCATCTCACCGGGGGAGTTCTTGTCCTCTTCGGTGTACTCCTCGCCGTTGCCGGTGGAGGTGTTGAGGATCCAGTCGGTGCGGCCGTCGATCACCAAGAACAGCAGCTGCTTCGCCTTGTCGATCTCGACGAGCGTGCCGGAGTTCGCCCGGGCGATACGGACGCAGCGTCATCGAAGTGAGCCCGTCGGCCGTGCGTTGGTCGACGGAGCCGCTGGCGTCGAAGCCCATGTACTTCTGGAAGGCCATCACGGCCTGCTTGGTGGTGAGGCCGTAGCTGCCGTCGGCGCCCGACAGCCAGAATCCGAGCTCGAACAGGCGGGACTGGACGCGAGCGGTTTCGCCGCCGCTCCTCGAGCCCACGGCCCCGAGCGGCGGATCGACCGGCAACACGGGCACGATGTTCGGCGGAAGGGTCGTGGCGGGTGGCTCGGTGGCCGGTGGCTCGGTCGGTGGCGGCTCGGTGGTCGGTGGCTCGGTGGGCGGCGGTGCGACCGTGGTGGTCGGCGCTTCGGTCGTGGTCGGCGCTGCCGTGGTGGTCGGCGCTTCGGTCGTGGTCGGCGCTGCCGTGGTGGTGACCAGCAGCGCAGACGGGTCGCCCGCGGCGCCTTCGCCACCGCCGCCGCTCATCACCGCGGTGGAGCACGCCGCGAGCACGGACGCGCCGACGACCGCGACACCGAGTGCCCGCGCCCGTTGCGCACGCGTTCGCAGAGATACCGTCAACACCACGCCGAAACCCTAACGGGACACCCATGTCCGGCGGCGGCACCGGCGATGTCACACCGGTCACACGTCGAACACGATCGGCGTGGTCGGGAGCCGCGTCGGGGTCGTACCGGTCGACGAGCTGCTCGAGGGTGACCGGCTCGCCCGCCGTGCGCCAGTCCGAGACTCTCGGCGATCCACCCCACGACCGACCGCTCGCTCACGCCGGCGGCCTCGAGATCGCCCAGCGTGACCGCACCGTGCCGTTTCGCCAGCCGCTCGCCGTCGGTGCCCAGCACGAGCGGGACGTGCGTGTACGTGGGCTGCGGCAGCCCGAGGAGGCGCTGCAGGTGGATCTGACGCGGGGTCGACGACACGAGATCGTCGCCACGGACCACGTCGTCGACGCCCTGGGCGCCGTCGTCGACCACGACCGCGAGGTTGTACGCCGGAACGCCGTCGTTGCGCCGGAGCACGACGTCGTCGACCGTGCCCTCCACGCGCCCGACGATCCGATCGTCGAAGGCGATCGAATGGCCATCGGTGCGCAGGCGCAACGCGGGGCGGCGGCCGGCGTCGCGGTGGGCCGCGATGGCGTCGGCGTCGAGATCGCGGCACGTACCGGGATACGAACCCGGCGGGCCGTGCGGTGCGGCCGCCGACGCGGCGATCTCGGCGAGGATCTCGCGGCGGGTGCAGAAGCACTCGTACACGAGCCCGCGCACGTCGAAGTTCGTCGATCGCCGCGTCGTAGATCGCGAAGCGGTCGCTCTGCCTGATCACCTCACCGTCCCAGTCGAGCCCGAGCGCGGTCAGGTCGCGGAGTTGCCGGTGCTCGTTGACGACGTTCGACTGGTGGCGGTCGAGGTCCTCCATGCGCACGAGAAACGGGGCCTGCAGCGCACGCGCCGACAGCCACGCGACCGCCGCGGTGCGGAGATTGCCGAGGTGGAGATCGCCGGTCGGTGACGGTGCGAAACGACCGGTCACGCGGCCGTCGCTCGAAGGCGTGTCGTTACAGTCGACGTCATGGTGTGTCCATCGTGCGGAGTCGAGGTCAGCGTACGGCAACGCTTCTGCAACGCTTGTGGCACGTCGCTGCGCGGGGTGACCGACCCCACCGAGCCGCTGGAGGCGGCAAGCTCCGTCCCGCGGCCCGCGGCGTTCCCGATCACGGAGATGTCGGCGCCCGCGGACGGCGACATCACGACCGAGATGTTCGCTCCGCCGGCCGGCGCACCGATCACCACGTTGGAGATGCCCGTCGGCGGCGGCTCCGGCGTTGTTCGACGGCCTCGACGATGTGCATGCGCTCCCGCCGGACCGCGAACGGTTCCGCGTCCGGTTCATCTTCCTGGCGTCGTTCATCGGCGCGATCGCAGCCCTGATGGCGGCCGTCGGTGACGTGATCGACATCCGCACGAGCCGACCCACCGCGGGCATCACGTCCGGCATCGCGACCCTCGACGACGTCGCATCGAACCTCGGGCCCGGCGGTGTCATCGGTGCTGCGGTGATGGTCGTCGGTGCTCTCCTCGCCTGTTTCGGTCTCCGCTGGGCGAGCGGGTTGGCGGGCGGTGCGGGCCTGGCGCTGGCCGGCTGGGCGGCGCTCACGATCGGCCTCGTCGAGGTACCGGTCGGAGAGGCCGAGTCGATCACGCGGGCATCCGACAACACCTTCACGCTCACCGTGACCCGCGACGTCGGGTGGTGGTTGGTCGTCGCGGTCGGTGCGATCGGCGTCGTCGTCTTCCTCGCGTCGTTGCGTCTCGTGCGGCGGGCCAACCAGCGGTACCTCAATCCGCTCATCGGAGGCATCGGTGCCGTGTGCATGCTCGTGCTCGCCGTCGGACCACTGGTTCCGGTCGGCGACGCCATGTGGCGCGACAACGTCCGCTCGCCCGACGCGGCGATCGACCTGCCCACGATCTTCTTCGCCGGTCGCCTGGCGCAGGTCGGCCTCATCGCCTTCACGGGTGTCATCGGGTTCCTGGCGGTGCGCGCCTACGGACTCGGGCTGGCGGCCGGCGGTCTCAGCGTCGCGGGTTGGCTGTGGACCACCTCGTTGATCGAACTCGGTCACCGCCCGACGGGTATCGCGGCGCGGAACCCCGGGTCGCTGGACACCACGCCCCACGGGGTCACGACCGCCGGCATGGTCCTCTCGGTGGTCGTGATCGTCGTCGCCGTCATCGTCGCGCTCGTGACCCGGCTCGCGACCCGCACCCGCACCGCGGGGTGACGCGAATCACACCTTGACGGGAACCAAACAGTTTCAGGGCTCGACCATGTGCCCCGATACACAACAGGATCGGTGAGGCACGAGCCGCCGACAAAGAATCCCCCACGAACGTGGGCAGCGGAAAGCGGTAAAGCGGATGTCAGCAGTTCGAGTGTTCAAGCGCGTGTCGGTCGGCGGGCTGATCCTGGCCACCACGGCGGTCGTCGGGGCCGGTGTCGCCTCGGCCCACGTGACCATCCAGGAGGACTCGGTCGTGGCCGGCGAGCACGCGGTCGTCACGATCGCCGTGCCGCACGGTTGTGACGGATCCTCCACCAAGGAAGTCCGGATCCAGATGCCCGAGACGATCCCTGGGGTCACACCGACCATCAATGCCGGATGGGACGTCGAGAAGGTGATGGAGACGCTCGCCGAGCCGATCCAGGGCGAGCACGGCGAGATCACCGAGCGGGTCAGCGAGGTCGTGTACACGACAGACACGCCGCTGCCCGAGGGTTACCGCGACACGTTCGCCCTGAGCATCTCGGTGCCCGACGATGCGTCCGGCCTGCTGTTCTTCCCCACGGTGCAGATCTGCGAAGTCGGTGAGTCCGATTGGATCGAGACGCCTGCCGAGGGCCAGGACCCCTTCGAGCTCGAGAAGCCCTCGCCGTTCGTGAACGTCGTCGCGGCGGCGGACAGCGCGGATGCGGCCACCGACGGCGATACTGTCGCCGATGGGGAGAGCGCGGACGAGGCAACGACCGACATCGTCGTCGACGAGGTGTCCGCTGAGTCCGCCTCTGACGACGACGCCGGCAACGGTCTCGCGATCGCCGCGCTCGTCGTCGGTCTGCTCGGCCTGGGCACCGGCGCCTTCGCGATCGCCCGCACCCGCAAGGCCTGAGCGAAACCTGCGTCGAGCTGTGAACCGCCCACCGGTCGCCCGGGGTCAGACCCGATCCGGCCGGTGGGCGTTCGGCGCGACGCTGCTGATCCTGCTCGGCGCGCTCGTCGGATGGTCGGCCGGAGCGGTGTCGGCACATGCCGAGCAACTGTCCGTCGAACCCGCCAACGGGGCGATCCTCGAGACGACGCCCGACGAGGTCGTGGTCACCTTCAACGAGCCGGTCTCGTTGAGCGGCGGCACCGCCGAGCTGTTCGACGACGCCGGCGAGAGCGTGCCGGTCGAGGCGTCGGTCACCGACTCGTTCCTGCACATCGACCTGCCCCCCACGCTCGACGACGGCACCTACCTCGTGGCCTGGCGGGTCATCTCCGCTGACTCGCATCCCCTCGCGGGTACCAGCACGTTCAGCGTCGGCACACCCTCCAGCGGTGGCGCCGCGGACGTCGATCTCGGCGGCGGAACTCCGGCTGCGGCGAGCCTGTGGCGCGTCCTGGCGATGGCCGCGAGCTACGGGGGTGTGCTGGTCGCCGTCGGCACGTGGTGGTACTCACACCGCTGGCACCGGGGCGTGCTCCGCACACCCGACGAGGCGATGACCGAAGCGCTGCGGCGCCTCGACCTGTGGGGCACGTTCGCGGCGCTCATCGGCGCGTTGGCGTTGGTGATCGCCTTTCCGGCCCGGCTCGTCACGGTCGCCGGATCGTGGGACGCCCTCACCGACGGATCGTTCGTCCGCGACACGATCACCGGCCCGATCGGCCAAGCGACGGCGGTCACGCTGGTCGGTTTGCTCGGCCTGCTGATCTTCCGGGCGACGGGTCGGTCGAAGCTGACACTGGTCGCCGGGCTCGTCAGTTCGTTGCTCGCCCTCGGCGGCTTCGCGTTCGAAGGGCACACGCGCACCAAGGAGCCGACCAGGCTGCTGGTCGTCAGCGACATCCTGCACACCGCCGCAGGGGCGGCGTGGATCGCCGGTGTGCTGGCTTTGGCGATCATGCTCCGCCGCACCACGGGGGCGTGGCGCGCCAAGGTCGCGCTCGACGTGTCGTGGACGGCACTGTGGGCCGTGGTGGTCGTGTCGATCGGCGGGTTGACGATGAGTGTGATCGTGCTGCCGTCGTTCAACGCACTGGCCGACACCGGATACGGCCTGGCGTTGATGGTCAAGATCGGGCTGGTGCTGGTGCTCCTGGCGATCGGCGTGCGCAGCCGGCTCGTGCTCGTCCCGGCGATCGAGGAGGCGCAGGAGTCCGGCGACCCGGAGCCCATCAGCCTCGCCGTCCGGCATCTCCGCAGGTCGGTCATCATCGAGTTGTTCGTGTTTGCGGCGCTGCTGATCGCGACCGCCACGCTCGTCGGACGTTCGCCGGTCATCACCGAGGCCGCCGAGACCGTGATCGCTCCGGCGCCCGTCGAACTCGCGCCGAGCGGCGGCACTGCCGCGGTGACGATCAACCCAGGCGCCGTCGGCGCCAACATCGTCGACCTGACGCTGCTCGATGCAAACGGTGCGCCGCTGAGCGTGATCGAACCGCCGACGCTGGAATTGCGCGAACGGACACGTGGTGTCGGCCCGATCCCCCTGACCGCCGAGGACCTCGGTGACGGCAGCTACTTCGCGATCGCCGACATCCCCTTCGTCGGGACGTGGGAACTCACGGTGCGGGCCCGTACCGGAACGTTCGACTCGACCGCTGCCGTGATCGAGTTCACGATCGATCGATGAGAGGATGTCCCCGGTGAGCTTCGCGTCTCGTCCAGAATCATCGCCGCGCTCGCCGTGATGTGCATCCCGGCGATCGCCGTGTCGTCGAGCGCATCGGCCCACACCGACACCGACCTGGTGGCGGTACCGGCGGGTGAGGACACGACCGTGACCTTCCGTCCGCAGCACGGATGCGGTGACTCACCGACGATCGCGGTCTCGGTGCGCGTGCCCGGTCCAGGTGCCGTCGCCGAGGACGTCGACGGATGGAGCGTGTCGAGCACGCAGGACGATCAGGGTCGCACGGTCGTCGAATGGACGGGCGGCAGCCTGCCGGCCGGACCAACCCGGCGCGTTCCCGATCGAGTTCGTGGCGCCTGACGCCGTCGGTGAACTGCTGACGTTTCCGGCGGTCCAAACCTGCGCGAACGGCGAGGAGCTCCCGTGGATCAGCGGCGATCCCGCCGACGAGTTCCCGGCCCCGCGGCTGCTGATCCTGCCACCGGGATCACAACCGGCCGCCACCATCGACGATGTCCCGCTCGACGCCCCGGGCCGTGAGCAGCTCACCGCCGTCATCGACGTCGACAACCCGGCGGCGACCACCGTCCCGCCGGCTCCCACATCGGCGGCTCCCGCCGCTGTCGCTCCCCCGTCGACTGCTCCGCCTGCAACCGGCCCCGCATCGACTGGGCCAGCCACGACCGAACCGGCCACGACCGAACCGGCGACCACCGTGCCGGTGTCCACCGCCACCGGCGACACCACGCTCGGGCTCGACACGAGCACGAGCGATGCCGAGGGTGACGACGGTTCGACGTCGACGGTGTGGATCGTCGTCGGCGTGATCGCGTTCGTCGCGATCGCCGTCACCGCGATCCTCGCCGCCCGCCGTCGGCGGTGACCGCGCCGTCCCCCGTGAGTTCGCGGCAGCTGACAATCGGGTTCGTCGCGTTCGTCGTCCTGGCCGAGTGCGTGCTGGTCGCGCGCATCGTCGCGTCCGGGTTCGGCGCCGACAACGACACCTACCTGATGCTCGGGACGTGGGATCGGCTGATCGACCACGGGACCTACACGCCGTCGCGCTTCCAGGGCAGCCCACTCGCGGAATTCTCGATCGGCGCGCTCAGCGAAGTCGGTGGCCAGTGGCTGTCGGCGGCGATGTCGATCGCCCTGGCGGTGCTGGCCGTGTGGTCGCTCTTCGATCTGGCCCAGCGGCGGCTCGGCAGTCGTACCGACGCCGCGCTGCTCGCCGTCATCCTCACCGCAACGCCGGTGTTCATCGTGGCCGCCTCGACGAGCCACGACTACATCTACGGCCTGGCGTTGTTCCTTGCCGGCTGGAACGCCCAGGAGCGGGGCCACGATCAGCGGCTCGTGGCACTCATCCTCGCGATGGCGACGCTGGGTCGATTCGCGTACGTTCCGCTCGGCGTGGTGGTGCTGCTCGCCGGGCCTCCGGCGCGAGGACGACGGGATCGCACCCTGAGCACCGCCGTCTACGCCCTCGTCATCGCGGTCGGATATCTGCCGGCCTACCTCAGCGCCAGCGGATCGTTCAGCATCTTCACCGCCGATCGCCCGACCGGTCAGGGCATCGTCGGCCTCGTCGCCAGGGCCGTCGTCAAGCCGACATTGCTCTTCGGCCTCGTGGGGATGGCCCTGCTGGCGGTGGTGATCGTCGTCGCGTTGGTCCGAGGCCGCGCCACCGGGAGCGGAACGCTGGGCGAGCGATGGTTGCTCGTGCTGATCGCGATCAGCGTGTTGACGTGGGTGTGGATCCCGGTCGAGGCGTCCTACCTGCTGCCCACACTGGCGATCGTGCTCGTCTGGCTCGCCCGTGTCGAGGTCGTGCGGGCCGTTCGGCCCCTCCTGATCGTCTGGCTGCTGACGCTCGTGTCGCTGGCCTGGATCGAGCCACACCTCGTCCGGTACACCTACGCGCGATCAGACGGCCCGTGCCCTCCCGACGAAGCGGTCGACGTCACGTTCGACCCGCACGTGACGCGAGGCCAGTTGCTGGCGTATCCGAGCCTCGTCGCCGACAACCTGCCATGCAACGAACTGCGGCGCGCCGTGAAGGGCCAGGAGCCGCAAGACGACTGACGCGAAGGAACCCCCTGCACTGCAAGGGGTTCCATCCGTCTCGTCGTGCGCGAGGGGGGACTTGAACCCCCACGCCCTTTCGGACACCAGCACCTGAAGCTGACGCGTCTGCCATTCCGCCACTCGCGCAAAGTGGAGAGCGAGAACGCTAGCGCAGCCCGCCGCCGATCCCCACCCGACGATCCCACCGGTGAATGCGTGAACAACATGCGGCGCTCGTGCGCAGATTGTTCACGCATTCGGCGAGGGGCCCGGCAGGGAGCGGGAGAACGGCGGAATGGGCGATGGGGCGGGGTGGAAATCGGCCACTAGCCTCGCGATCCACCATGGGATTGCAATCAATCGAGCGTCGCCTGGAGCGTATGGTCGACGGTGTGTTCACTCGTCGCTCCCAGGGTTCGATTCGCCCGATCGAATTGGGTCGCCGTCTCGTGCGCGAGATGGACGACCATCGGTCCGTCGACGTCAAGGGCCGCCGCATCGTGCCCAACGACTTCACGATCGTGCTCAGCCAGGCCGATCGCGACGGCTTCGGCGACATCGAGGCCACCCTCACCACCGAACTCGCCGAAGCCGCGAAGGAGTACGCCCGCGAGGAGGGCTACCACTTCATGGGCCCGGTCACCGTCCGGCTCAGCGCCGAGACAACGATGAAGAACGGCCGGTTCAACGTGATATCCGCTGCTCAAGCAGGGTGCCGGCGGGTCGTCGATGGCGTCGATCGTGCTGCCGTCCGGGCAGCGGATCAGCCTGAACCAGGGCACCGTCACCGTCGGCCGCCTCCCCGAATGCACCATTTCGATCAACGACAGCAACATCAGCCGCAAGCACGCCGAGATGCGCCAGACCGGCGGCGAGTACGTCGTGGCCGACCTGGACTCGACGAATGGCACACTGGTCAACGGGATCCGGATCACCGGTCAGCAGCGTCTGAACGAAGGCGACATCATCAGTTTCGGCTCGACGCACGTCCGGTTCGAGGCGTCCTGATCGACACCGGGGCGTTCGTCGCCCACTTCATCCGATCGACATGACCGACCAAGTCCTCAACATCCTCAAGTTCGTCCTCCTCGGACTGCTGTACCTGTTCTTCGCCCGCGTCCTGTGGGCGGTGTGGAGCGAGGTGCGCGCGCCGGTGCGTCGCCGAGCATCCAGGTCATCCATCCGCAAGGCACGCCCGGAGCCGCGGTCCCGCCGGCTGCGGCGACCACACCGATGGCCAGGCCAGCCGACGGCGCCCAGCCCTCGAAGCGATCGAAGAGGAAGCAGAAGGCAGGCGAAGGGCGCCGGTGGCCGCGCCGCACGGCTGGTCGTGCTGGAACCGGCGGCACGCCGCGGACTGACGGTCGCGATCGCCGGCGAGATCACACTCGGCCGTGACCCCGCCTGCACGATCGTGGTCGACGACGACGCCTACGTCTCGCAGATCCACCTGCGCGTCTTCGACTACGACGGGCAGCCGATGGTCGAGGACCTCGGATCGACCAACGGCACGTACCACAACGGCGTGAAACTGAACGGCGCGAAGCTGCTCCATCCAGGGCGACCGCCTGCAGGTCGGCACGACCGTGATCGAGGCGCAATGACGGGCCGGAGTGGCGGGCGATGGCTGAGCTCCGGATCGGGTCGGCCACCGACAAGGGCCGCGTCCGGCCGGAGAACGAGGACAACCTCCTCGTCACCGACACGGCGTTCGTCGTCGCCGACGGGATGGGCGGCCACGAGGCCGGTGAGGTCGCCAGCCAGATCGCCGTCGACGGCATCCGCGAACGTCTCGCGGCGATCGCCGCGAGCGGTGATTCCGACGAGCCGGTCGCCACCCTCCCGACCGCGACCGAGTTCGTCCGCTCGATCGCCCGTGCGAACACCGACATCTTCCGCGCCGCGATCGCCAACCCCTCCCAGCGCGGCATGGGCACCACGATCACGGCCATCGCCGTCATCGCCGATCCGCTGGCGGGCGCGGCGCACCCAACGTCGGCGAGACGGGGACGACCCGGACGCTCCCGGCGACACCGAGGCGCCGACGCCGGGCAACGTCACCCCGGTCAAGCCCGTCGTGCCGTCGGAGGCGCTCGTGCTCGCCAACGTCGGCGACTCGCGCACCTACCTGTTCCGCCACGACCGTCTGCGGCGTGTCACCGTCGATCACAGCTACGTGCAGGAACTGGTGGCCACCGGTCACATCGACGAGGACGAGGCCCGCGTCCATCCGCGCCGCAACATCATCACGCGGGCGCTCGGCATCGAACCCGATGTGCGCGTCGACTGGTGGACCCTGCCCCTCATCCGCGGCGACCGGTTCGTGCTGTGCAGCGACGGTCTGGTCGACGAGGTGGCCGACGCCGACATCACCGCGATCCTGCTCGACACGGCCGACCCGCAGGCGGCCGCCGACGCGCTCGTCGACGCGGCCAACGCCGCCGGCGGGCGCGACAACATCACCGTGATCGTGGTGGACGTGCTCGACGGTGACGACCCGCCCGATCCCACACTCGAGATCGACGTCGTCCCGACCTGGGCCGACTCGGCGACGCGGCCCGACCCCCGCCGGGCACGTTCGCCCTCGACCCCGACGCGCCGCCCGACCCGACCGGACCACTCGAGCGCACCGCGGCGGCCGGGGATGCCGACGCACGGTCGAAGCGCTCGGGCCTCGTCAAGTTCGCCATCGGGTTCGCCGCGGCCGCCGCCGTCGTGATCGCGTGTGGTGGTGTTCTCCGCTGTGGGCGCGAGGCGGCTACTACGTCGCGTTCAACAGCGACGACGAGGCGATCGTGTACCAGGGCCGCGACGGCGGTGTCCTCTGGATCGATCCGACCGCCCAGACGACCGGCGGGCCGACGCGCGACCAACTCGAACCCGACCGTGCCGCCGAGATCGACGACCACGCCCGGTTCGACTCCGAACAGGAGGCCGCCGACTTCATCCGCGACAGCGCGACGACCACCACGACGACCACCACGACGACATCGACCACCACCACGACGCTTGCCGCCGACCACGACCATCGACCCGAACGTGGTCGACCCGAACGCGGCCGACCCGAACGCCACAGGGAGCGGCGCGGCCGTACCGACCGGGGTCACGACCACCAGCTCGCCATGACCGTCGCCGACGACTTCGCCGCCGGCCGGGATCGCGCGTACTCCCCGTTCGCCCAACGGCGACGCAACACCGAGCTCACGCTGCTGGTGATGGCGACGCTCATCACCGGCTCGGCCTACACGATCACGGCGCTCGGCACGAACGCCGAGATCCCACCCGGCATCGGCGTTGTTCGTCGCGCATCCTCATGGGCCTGCTCCTGTGCGCCCACATCGTCGTGCGCCTCGTCGCGCGCGGTGCCGACGGCACGATGCTCCCGCTGGCCGCACTGCTCCACGGCATCGGTTTCGTGATGATCACCCGCCTCGACGACCGACTGGCCGGCCTCCAGGCCACGTGGAGCATCGTGGCGATCGGCGTGTTCGTCGCCACGCTGCTGCTCGTCCAGCGTGCCGCGGACCTCGCCCGGTACCGGTGGTTGTTCTTCGTGGCGCGGCGCCGGTCTGCTGATGCTCCCCCTCGTGCCCGGCATCGGCAGCAACATCAACGGGGCGCGGATCTGGGTCAGCATCGGGCCGATCAACTTCCAGCCGGGCGAGTTCGCCAAGATCGCGCTCGCCATCTTCTTCGCCGCCTATCTCGCCGACCGTCGCGAGCTGATCGCCGCATCCACCTGGAAGGTCGGCCCGCTGCACCTGCCCGAGCCGCGCTACCTGGCGCCGATCGTGCTGGCGTGGGGGTTCGCCGTCGTCGTGATGGTGGCGCAGAAGGACCTCGGCTCGTCGCTGCTGTTCTTCACGCTGTTCGTCGTGATGCTGTGGGTCGCCACCGAACGCGTCGCCTACCTGCTGATCGGCCTCGTCATGTTCGCCGCGGCCGCCTACTTCTCGTGGACCCAGTTCGGGCACGTCCAGACCCGGGTCGACATCTGGCTCGATCCGTGGGCCGACCCGCTGGACAAGGGCTACCAGATCATCCAGTCGCTGTACGGCCTCGCCGACGGTGGCCTCACCGGCACCGGCCTCGGCCGCGGCAACCCCGGCCAGGTGCCCGAGGCCCAGAACGACTTCATCTTCTCCTCGATCGGTGAGGAGATGGGCCTCATCGGCGCGTCGAGCGTGCTGATGGCCTATCTCCTGCTCGTCGGAGCCGGACTGCGCACGGCGTTGCGGACCGAGCGCACGTTCGAGAAGTTGCTCGCGGTCGGCCTCACCACCATCGTCGGCTTCCAGGCGTTCATCATCGTCGGCGGCGTCATCAAGGTGGTGCCGCTGACCGGCATCACGCTGCCGTTCGTGAGCTACGGCGGTTCGTCGCTCGTCGCCAACTACATCCTCATCGCCCTGCTGATCCGGCTGTCCGACTCGTCGGCCCGACGGCTCGGTGAACTGCCCGACGACCCGACCCCGGGCGAGCGCTGGCAGGCGTGGCGCCTGGCCCGCCAGGTCCGCCGCGCCGAGCGCAAGGGCCGGCCCATCCCCGTCGTGGCGGGAGGGGTGGCGGGAGTGGCGGCGGGGGTCGAGCCGTGAACCGGCAGATCCGGCAACTGGCCGTCGGCTTGATGGCGTGTTACGTCGTGCTGTTCGTCGCGCTCAACTACTGGCAGGTCGGCCGCAAGGAGGAACTCGACGCGGAGTTCGACAACACCCGCCAGGTGCTGCGCGAGTTCAACAAGCCGCGCGGCCCGATCGTGACCGCCGACGGCGTCGTCGCCGCGGTCTCGTCTCCGACCGACCGACGACATCGTGAAGTACCGGCGCGAGTACCCGACCGGCGACCTGCTGTCGGAGGTGACCGGCTACTTCACCTATGCGTTCGGCGCCACGAAGGTCGAGCGGTTCTACGGCGACGTCCTCACCGGCTCGACCGCCGAGCAGCAGGTGCGCGGCCTCGGCGACCTCCTCGAGGGCCAGATCGACAACGCCGGCACCGTGCAGTTGGCCGCTGCGCGCGGACGCGCAGCAGGTCGCCAAGTTCCTCCTCGGTGGCCGGACCGGATCGATCGTCGTGATGGAGCCGGCGACCGGAGCGGTGCGGGTGATGTACAGCAACCCGTCGCTACGACCCGAACACGTTCGTCAACGCCGAATTCGAGGTCGCCCAACAGGTGATCACCGACCTCCAGAACGCTCCCGGCAACCCGCTGCTGTCGAACGCGTACCAGCAGCGGTACATGCCCGGCTCGACGTTCAAGGTCATCACCACCGG
This sequence comes from Ilumatobacteraceae bacterium, assembly GCA_963801795.1. Lineage (GTDB taxonomy): Bacteria > Actinomycetota > Acidimicrobiia > Acidimicrobiales > Ilumatobacteraceae > Sva-07. Next base: position 1,175,365 of record CAWDFZ010000003.1, on the reverse strand, counting down.
CATCGGCCTCGAGAACGGATCGCTCACGCTCGAATCGCTGTTCCCCGACGAGAGCGAGTGGGTGCCGCCGCAGACGAACGACCCGATCCAGAACTACAACCGCAGCACCTGCGGTGGCGACCTGGCGGAAGTGTTCGCCCGCAGCTGCAACATCCCGTTCGCCAAGACGGCGATCGCCATGGGGCCGGAGGCGTTCCTCGCGGGCGCCTCGGCGTGGGGCATCGGCGAGGAGATCCCCCTCGACATCGGCGGGGCCGCCGCCAGCTCGCTCGGCAACACCGACGGCCTGGCCGACGAACTCCCGCTCCTCGGCATCCGCGGCTTCGGGCAGAGCGAGACCCAGATGGTGCCGCTGCACATGGCGATGGTCGCGTCGACCGTCGCCAACGGCGGCCAGATGATGACCCCCTACGTCGTCGAGACCACCTACGACCGGTCGGGTCGCGTGCTCGAGCAGCGTCAGCCGAGCGTGTGGAAGACGCCGATCTCCGCCGACCACCGCGGCGATCGAGACGCAGCTGATGATCGGTGTGGCCGAACGGGGCACGGCCAGTTGCTGCATCGCGCTCGAAGGCGGCATCCCGGTCGCCGCGAAGACCGGCACGGCCCAGCTCGGCATCGAATCGCAGCCCGGCCTCTCGCACGCCTGGATCGTCGCCTTCGCCCCGGCCGACGCACCGCAGTACGCGGTCGCCGTCACGCTCACCAACGTCGAGGAGACCGCCGACGCGGCCGTCACCGGCGGTCGGTACGCCGGCCCGATCGCCAAGGCGATGCTCGACTACCTGCTCACCGGCGACGGCTCGACGGTGCAGCTCGGCGGCCGCCCGCTCCGACGACGACCACGACACCGGCCACGCGGACCGACCACGCGCGCACGACCGGCGTGGCCGCCTGCCACAACCACGGGCGGGGGGTGACGGACGGTGACCACGATCCCATCGATAACCTTTCCCGGCGCCACGATCTCCGGTTCGGGCGCTCGAGAGGAAACCGGAATTTTCCTGTGACGAACAACGGCGAGGCGACGGTCATCAACGACCGATATCAGATCCACAAGCGGATCGGGCGCGGCGGCATGGCCGACGTGTTCTCCGCGCGCGACCTCCTGCTCGACCGCCAGGTGGCGATCAAGGTCCTGTTCCCCGAGTTCGCCACGGACGCCAACTTCGTCGAGCGCTTCCGCCGCGAAGCGCAGTCGGCGGCCAGCCTGTCGCATCCCAACATCGTCAGCGTGTACGACTGGGGCAAGTACGAGGGCACCTACTTCATCGCCATGGAGGAGGTGCAGGGTCGCACGCTCGCCGAGATCCTGTCGACGAACAAGCAGCTCACCGCCAAGCAGGCGGCCGAGATCGCCAGCGAGGTGGCCGCCGCGCTCGGCTTCGCCCACGACAACCACGTCGCCCACCGCGACATCAAGCCGGCGAACATCCTGATCGGTTCGAACGGCCAGGTGAAGGTCGCCGACTTCGGCATCGCCCGGGCGATGAACGCGCCCACCGAGGCGAATCTCACCCAGGTCGGCTCGGTCATGGGGACCGCCACCTACTTCTCGCCCGAGCAGGCCCAGGGCGCCCAACCCGATCCGCGCAGCGACCTGTACTCCCTCGGCATCGTGATGTACGAGATGGTCGCCGGGCGGCCGCCGTTCACCGGCGAGAACCCGGTCAGCATCGCCTACAAGCAGGTCCACGACGCGCCGCAGCCGCTCGTGCAGATCGTCGCCGACGTCCCCCGCTCGTACGAGGCCATCGTCGCCAAGCTGCTCGCCAAGGACCCGGCGATGCGCTACCCGACGGCCGGCGCGCTGCGCGACGACCTCCGCCGCTTCCGCAGCGACCAGCCGGTGCAGGCGTTGGTGGCGGCGCAGAACGCGCAGGGCCGAGCCGGGCGCGCCGGCGGCCGCGGCGCGGCGCCGCCGGCCGCCACCACGCTCAACCCGACGGTGGCGCCCACCACCACGCGGGCCGACGATGCCACCGCGCTCGGCCACCGTGCCGTCGACCGGCATGATCGAGGCCGGCTACCCGACCGGTGCGTCCGCCGACGCGATGTACTACGACACCAACTCGTCGAAGACCGGTTGGTACGCGATCGCCGCGTTCCTCGCCCTGATCGTGCTCGTGGTCGGCGGGGTGCTGCTGTTCCAGGCGCTGAGCGGCGACGACAGCGACCGACGAGCCGACCCAGTTCATCCTCGCCGACTACACGAACCCGCCGCAGTTGCTCGCCGACGTCACCGCCGATCTCGACTCGCTCGGCATCCGCTACGAGACGATCGCCGAGGAGAACGCCGCTCGTGCCGGTCGGTTTCGTGCATCGCACCGACCCGGTGGCCGGCACGCTGATCCTCGCCGACCAGACCGTCCAGGTCTACTTCAACCCCGATCCGCAACTCGTGCCCGTGCCGGGCGTCGTCGGGCTGACCCTCGAGGACGCCCGGCTGCGGCTCGAAGGCGACGGGCTTCAAGATCGGCGAGATCACGATCGAGAAGACCGACGAGGTCGCCGAGAACACCGTCATCAGCACCGATCCCGCCGGCCGACACCCCGGCGTTGCAGGGTTCGACCGTCGACATCGTCGTGGCCGGTCCGCCCGACAGCGTGCAGGTGCCCGGCCAGGTCGTCGGCATGACCGAGATCGACGCGCGGGCGCTGCTCGAGGCGCCGCCGTACGACGTTCATCGTCACGACCGCGGTGCAGTCGAGTTCGACGATCCCGGAGGGCACGGTCATCGAGATCAACCCGGGCCCGGGCGCACTCGTGGAGATCGGATCCGCCGTCACCATCGTCGTGTCGACCGGGCCCGCAGCCGGTCACCGTCCCGTCGGTCATCGGACAGACCGAGGGTCGGGCGCGCAACACCCTCACCGAGCGACGGCCTCGTCGTGCGCGTCACGTTCCAGGAGGTCCCCGCGGGCAGCCCCGACGACGGACGTGTCATCGCCCAGAGCCTCCCGGCGGATTCGCTCGCCGCCCCCGGCACCGAGATCACGATCACCGTCGCCCGGTCGGTGCAGGTGGCGACCACGCTCCCGCCGACGCGCCACCACGACCGTCGCGCCCACGACGGTCCCGCCGACCACCGCCGCACCGACCACGGCGCCCACCACCCTGGCCGCCCACCACGCTTCCTCCGACCACGACGTCTGACCCGTACGACCGCCCGGCCGTCCCGACGATCTCGCCGTGCGATCGAGGTCGCCGAGCGCCGCATCGTACGGGCGGTTTCGGCGACGTCAGGCGGCGCGGGCGAGGAAGTTGCGCACGAGGTGATGGCCGTGCGCGGTGAGGATGCTCTCGGGATGGAACTGCACGCCCTCGACCTCGTACTGGCGGTGGCGGACGCCCATCACGACGCCGTCGGGCGTGCGGGCGGTGACGACGAGTGCGTCGGGGATGCGTCGGGCGGATCGAGCGTCAGCGAGTGATAGCGGGTGGCGGTGATCGGTGACTCGATGCCCCGCGAACACGCCCTCGCCGGTGTGCTCGACGACCGACGTCTTGCCGTGCATCAGTTCGGGAGCGCCGACGACGGACGCGCCGTAGACGTGACCGATCGCCTGGTGGCCGAGGCACACCCCGAGCAACGGTGTGCCGATCGCCGCGAACGCGCCGATGGCGTCGCAGATGATGCCGCTCGTCTCGGGTCGGCCGGGCCCCGGCGAGAGCAGCACGAGGTCGGGCTGCGAGGGCGACCGCCTCGTCGACGGTGAGCGCATCGTTGCGCACGACGATCGGATCGGCGCCGAGCTCGCCGACGTACTGGACGAGGTTGTAGACGAAGCTGTCGTAGCTGTCGATCACGAGCACACGGGCCACGGGCGACAGTATGGCGGCGCCGCTTTGTCACACCGTTCCTCGATTCCGTTCGCGATCACGTATGCTCGACGACCGATGGCACCACCGAAGCGAAAGTCGGGCGGCGGACGGGTTACCCCGAAGGGAACGCAACCGACCGACCGGGCTCCCTCGAGCACGTCCGCGTCCGCCGTTGCGGCGTCGTCGCGCTACACGCCCAAGGCCGACAAGAAACCGATGGTCCCGCCGCAGTGGATCCCGGTGATCATGCTCGTGCTGCTGATCGCCGGCGGTCTGCTGATCATGGCGAAGTACCTGATCTTCGCCGACAGCAACATCCCGACGTTCCTCGGGCTGGCGTGCATCCTCGGTGGTCTCTGGACCGCCACCAAGTGGCGATGACGCGAGCTCAACTGGCGTGAGCGACGCCGACACGCCGGTGATCCGTTCACAGCCTGTGGGGACAACTCGAATGACAGACGTGTGGTTTCACCCATGTTGTCCACAGATCTGGGGACAACGTCCGGTCGCCGTCGTCAGTCGTAGAGCGGCGCGATCTCCGTCATGTCCTCGAGACAGTGTCGCGGGGGTGGTGGATCCTGGTCTGGTGCCATCGTCAATCGCACCTCCACCCCACAGACGTCGCAGCGATACCTGCGGTTCACCTTGCGCAGCTCACCGGTCGGTGGCGGCGCCGGCGGCATCGACGTCATGCTGCGCAGCATCGGCGATGCCACTTTTCCACAGGATGTACCCGAACAGGATGCCGAACCCGACCCAGATGATGGTCGAGAAGGCGGGCACCAGGTCACGCTACCGGCGCGATCGTCGCTCGATCGGCTCGATCTCGTCACCGGCGGCGACGAGCAGGTCGAGCACCCGCTGCAGGTCGGTCGACGTCGGTCGCCGTCGAGATGCACCGCGAAGAGCGCCTGCACCGCACGCCGGTAGCTGACGTTCATCTCGCGCCACAGCCGCCGACCGGTCCGCGTCAGCTCGACCTCGACCGCCCGCAGATCGGCCTCGTCGACGTGACGGTGACGAGCGATCCAGCCCTCCTCCTCGAGCCGATCGAAGCGCCGGCTCAGGCTCGACGGCGGAAGGCGGAGATCGTTCGCCACGTCGAGCGGTCGGGCCCGACCGCCGAGCCGTTGCAAGCGACGCGAGGACGTCGTACCAGCCGAGCGGAATGTCCCAGTCGGCGCGCAGCTCGTCGTCGATGCCCCGTTCGATCTGGTTGACGATCGCCTGGGCGCCGCGCCACGCGCCGACCCGCGCAGGCGTCGAGCCGGGGCATCGACGATCGACCTTCAGCCCGTCGACCGCGGAGACCAGGCATCGCCAGATCGGCGCCATGGCCGCCGATGACCGCCGACAACGTCGTGCACTGTGCCAGGACCGTGCACGACGTTCAGCTCGTCGAAGGCGACCGCCGCGACGTCGGCGTAGGTGTCGGCGAGGTGGAACGTCATCTCGCTGCGGACACGCTCGGGCACGTCGTCGAGGTCGGGGCCGTTGCGCTTGGGCAGCACCACGTCGGTGAGCCCGAGCCGGTGCGCGGCGAGCACCTTCTGCTTGACGCCACCGATCGGCAACACCTGACCCTGCAGCGTGATCTCGCCGGTCATCGCCGACGTTCGACTTGACCGGCCGATCGGTGAGCAGCGACACCAGCGCGGTGGTGATCGTGATGCCGGCCGACGGACCGTCCTTCGGCACGGCTCCGGCCGGCACGTGCACGTGGAACCGCCGGCGGAGCACCGCATCGTCGAGACCGAGTTCGGCGGCGTGCGAGCGCACGTAGTTCAGCGCGATCTGTGCCGACTCCTTCATCACGTCGCCGAGCTGGCCCGTGAGGGTGAGCCCCGGCTCGATGTCGGGTCCGGTGGGGAACGCCGTGGTCTCGATGAACAGCACGTCGCCGCCGACACCGGTGACGGCCAGTCCGGTCGCCACGCCCGGCGTGTTGGTCCGCTCGGGCATGTCGTCGGTGATCTTCGGCCGGCCGAGACGGTCGCTCAGGTCGATCGGGGTCGACCACGATCGGCGTGTCGGCGCCCTGTCGCCACGTCGGCGGTCACCTTGCGCACGAGCCGGCCGAGCTCGCGTTCGAGCGAACGGACGCCCGGCCTCGCGCGTGTAGCCGCGGATGATCGCGGTGACGACCGTCGTCGTCGATCTCGACCTCGTCGGGCGCAGGCCGGCGCGCTCGATCTGCCGCGGGCAGCAGGTAGCGGTTGGCGATGAACACCTTCTCGTCGTCGGTGTAGCCGTCGAGGCGGACGAGGTCCATCCGGTCGAGCAGCGGTGCCGGGATCGTGTCGGCCACGTTGGCCGTGGCGATGAACACCACCTCGGACAGATCGAGATCGACCTCGAGGTAGTGGTCGCGGAACGTGTGGTTCTGCGCGGGGTCGAGCACCTCGAGCAGCGCCGCGGTCGGGTCGCCCGACCAGCCGCCGGCCGCCAGCTTGTCGACCTCGTCGAGCAGGATGACCGGGTTCATCGTGCCGGCCTCCTGCAGCGCCCGCACGAGGCGTCCGGGTTGCGAGCCGACGTAGGTGCGGCGGTGGCCGCGGATCTCGGCCTCGTCGCGCACGCCGCCGAGGGCGACGCGGACGAACTCGCGGCCCATGGCGCGGGCGATCGACTCGCCCAGGCTGGTCTTGCCGACGCCGGGAGGCCCGACGAGCGTGATGATCGCCCCTTCGCCGCGGGCGGGGCGGACCCTGCCGGTGGGAGTGGGTCGTACGGCGCGGCTGGTCGATGCCGCGGTCGTGGCGCAGCTTGCGGGTCGCGAGGAACTCGACGATGCGGTCCTTGACGTCGGTCGAGGCCGTAGTGATCGGCGTCGAGCACGAGCGCGGGCCTCGGCGAGGTCGAGACGTGTCGTCGCTGCGCTGGCCCCACGGCAGCTCGAAGATGCGGTCGAGCCACGTGCGCACCCACGCGTGCTCGGGCGACTGGGCGCTCATCCGTTCGAACCGATCGAGCTCCTTGGCGATCGGCGGACTTCACGCCGTCGGGTGCATCGAGTGTCGTCGAGCTTGGTGCGGAACTCGCCGACCACGTCGTCGTCGCCCTCGCCGAGCTCCTTGCGGATCGAGTTGAGCTGCTGCCGCAGCAGCCATTCGCGCTGCTGCTTGTCGACGCCCTCGCTCACGTCGTCACGGATCGACTGGGCGACCTGGAGTTCGGCCAGATGGTTCCGGGCCCACGAGTGGATGGCGTCGACGCGGTCGGACAGGTTGACCGCGCGCAGCACGACGAGCCGATCGGCGTCGGAGAACTCGGCCCAGGTGGCCACGGCGTCGGCGAGCGCACCCGGGCTGCTGTGCGTGCGCAGGATCTCGGGGAGGCGGCGCGAGCGGCGCAGTTCGGCGATCAGTTCGAGCGTGGCGCGCAGCTCGCGGGTGGCGGCGTCGATCGACGACGTGCGACGGTGTGTCGGTGAGCACCTCGACGTCGACGAAGGTGGCCTGGTCGCTCGAGCGTGCCGGTGTCGACTCGGCGAGCGACATGATCCGGGCGCGCTGCTTCGATCTGGACGATCGCGGCCGGATCACCGTTGGGCAGGTTGCCGATGTTCGGCACGTGGGCGATGACGCCGAGTTGGTGCTCGTCGCCGCCGGTCAGCACGAGGCGGCCGGTCGACGTCGGGCCGGTGGTGGCGGCCTCGACGGCCTGGCGGAGTTCGTCGGTGTTGAGCGACCAGGGTGACGACCGCGCCGGGGAGCACGATCGACGGCAGATGGGCGTGAGGGAGGCGGACGTTCGGTGCGATTGTGGTCGTGGATTGCGAGGACATGCCACAACGCTATCGGTGAAGAGCATGAGTCGACAACGCTACCGCAGATATTCTGCGTCACGCTCGACTCAGGATTACAGAATTACGACGGTCGGCGACGGCGGCGACGAGTGCCTCCTCCCAGGGCATCGGCTCGAGCAACAGGCTGGCGGGTCGGCATCACCCAGCGCGGGGCGTTCACGCCGAGCGCCCCGTGCAACCGGCCGTCGCCGCCGTACAGCGCCAGGAACTTGCCCTCCTCGATCGAACCGGCCACCACGCGCACCTCGTCGTCGGGCATCGCGTGGCCGAGGAACTGGATGCGATGCTCGAACTGGTCGCTCCAGAAGAACGGCATCGGCGCGTACGGCACGCAGCGGCTCGCCGCTGGCGAGTGCGAGCAGGTTCGACGCGGCGTGCGCGCCCTGCTCGGCGGCGTTGGTCCAGTGCTCGACCCGCATCTCGTGGCCGAGCAGGACGTTCGGCCAGCGCAGCGACGTCGCCCGCGGCGAACAGCGTGTCGATGGCGTTGACCGACGATCCGGCCGGCTCGAGCCGGACCCGCAGGTGCTCGTCGCACACGATCCCGTCGCGCAGCTCGATGCCGCTGCCCTCGAGCCAACCCGTCGACGGGGTGACCCCGACGCCGACGACGATCACGTCGGCCGGCACGACGCACGCTCGGCGCCGGGCTCATCCGATCGGGCGCGATCAGCACCCCGTCATCGGTGAATCCGTCGACCGCGACCTCACAGCGCAGATCGACCCCGTGGTCGGTGTGCATCGCGACCGATCGCCGCGCCCATCTCGGCGCCGAGACCGCGGATCAGGGGCGCCGGACCACCTTCGAGCACGACCACGTCGTTGCCGAGCTGGCAGGCGGTCGCCGCGACCTCGAGGCCGATGAAGCCGGCGCCGATGACCACGACGCGCCGGCCGCCTCGGCGCAGATCGCGCGCGCACGCGCGAGCGCGTCGTCGAGCGACCGCAGCACGTGGACGTGTCGATACGGCCCGTGGTCGCCGATGTGTTTCGGTGCGCGCCCCGGTGGCGATGATCAGCCCGTCGAACGTCGAGCCGCCGACCGTCGGCGAGCACCAGCGTGCGCGTCGGCGAGGTCGAGTCGTTCCGCGGCCATCCCGAGCTCGCCATCGGACGTCGAGGTCGTCGAAGATGTCGGGTTGGCGGAGGTGGATCCGGTCGGGGTCCCACTCGCCCGACAGCAGCTTCTTCGACAGTGGCGGCCGGTCGTACGGACGGTGCGGTTCGGCACCGACGACCACCACGTCGCCGGCGAACGTCGCGTTGGCGGAGCGTCTCCGCGGCCCGCAGCCCGGCGAGCGACGCCCCGACGATCACGACCCGCTCGAGCGGCACGCGTCCGGACGACGAGCTCGGTCCTGCGTCATCCGGCGGCGTTCCAGCGACATGGCCACCACCTGCCACCGGCACTCGCCGTTCGCCGAAGTGACGGTCCGCAAGCCGTGGTCGAGCGAACGGCCCTCGTGGCTAACGTCGCGTCGTGACCTCCTCGCCACCACCGTCCAGCCGCCACCGACGATCGACGACGTGAATCGGATGATCGACGAGCTCTTCCCGGGCTCGAACAACACGTGCACGGACGTCGGGCGACGTTCGCCGTCGCGCGCCGTGACGTCGACCGACAGCGAGACTCCGTCCCGGCGGCTTCGTGTCCGGGCCGAGCCAGTTCGGGCTCGCCGACGCCGCCCTGTGGTATCTCGTGTTCGGTGCCACCGGTCGGATCGAGCCGATGGCGCTCACGTCGGAGTTGTCGATCCGCTTCCTCCGCCCGGCACAGGGCTGGGTGCTGTGGGCGAGGGCGACGCTCGAATCGGCGGGTCGGCGCAACGTCGTCGGCACGGTCCACGTCTGGTGCGACGACCGCGTCCGACAAGCCGACCGCGACCGCCCAGGGCACCTACGCCCTCCCGCTGTGATGACGCACGCGAGCCCGCGCCCCGCTTCCATCTGGCGATGCCGGTCCACGACCTGGCCGCCGCCCGAGCGTTCTACGGCGACGTGCTCGGCTGCCCGGAGGGTCGATCGGCGCCGATCGTGGGTCGACTTCGACCTCTACGGCCACCAGTTCGTCGCCCACCTCGACCCGCGCCTGGCCGACGCCGACGCGCGCGCCCTGCTCCGCAACGAGGTCGACGGTGACGACGTGCCGGTGCCGCACTTCGGTGTCCTGCTCGACCCGGCCGACTGGAACGAGCTCGCCGACCGCCTGCGCGCGGCCGGCGTCGAGTTCGTCATCGAGCCGCACACCCGGTTCGCCGGCGAGGTCGGCGAGCAGTCGACGATGTTCCTCCTCGACCCGTCCGGCAACGCCCTCGAGTTCAAGGCGTTCGCCGACGACTCGCCAGGTCTTCGCGCATTGACGCGATCGGACCGACGCCGATGCCGGGCCGACGCCAGCCGGTCACGGCGCTCGCCGACGCCGACGATCCGCGCTTCGACGACTACCGGGCGCTGAACGACCAGGCGTTCCGGCGGGCGTACGAGGGCGACGAGCTGTTCATCGCCGAGGGGTTCGTCGCCATCGACCGGCTGATCGAATCCGGGCCACGAGATCCGCTCGGTGCTGCTCGCGCCCTCGCGGGTCGAGCGATTCTCGACCCGAGCTCGTCGCGCTCGGCGACGCGGGGCGTCCCCGTGTACGTCGCCGAGACGCGACGTGATCGCCGACGTCGTCGGCTTCGATCTGCATCGAGGCGTCGTCGCCGTCGCCGACCGGCGCGACCACCCGTCGGTCGCCGAGGTGGCCGCGACCGGCGTCGCGTTTCGCGGTGCTCGAGGGGCTGAACGACGCGGAGAACCTCGGGGCGATCGCGCGCGCCGCGCGGGCGCTGCGGCATCGACGCGCTGATGATCGACCCGACGTTGCACCGATCCGTACAGCCGGCGCTCGGTGCGGGTCAGCATGGGCGAGATCCTCCTGCTGCCGATCGCGCGCCCGACGGCCGACGACTGGCGCGACGTTCTCGGCCAGCTGGCACGACGCTGGTGTCGAGACGTGGGCGATGTCGCCGATGCCGACGGCCGAGAGCATCTGGGACCTCGAGGTGCCCGACCGCCTCGCGGTCGTGCTCGGCGCCGAGGGTCCCGGGCTCGATCGCCGGACGATCGACGCGTGCCGACGCGCACCGGTGCGCATCCCGCTGCGTGCCGACGTCGACTCGCTCAACGTCGGCCACGCCGCAGCCGTCACGTTCGCCGCCATCGGCCGACCGCCCGTCCGACCGTGAGTCTCTCGCGATCGGGAACGCGAAACGGCCCCCGGCGGTGAGCCGGGGGCCGTTTCGATGTTGTCGATTGTCGAATCAGTCGTCGGAGTCGTCGCTCGCCTCGTCGCGGGGAGCGGGTGGCTCACCGAGACCGAGTTGCGCGAAGAATTCCGCCTTGCGATATTCGAAGTCGTCCTCGGTGACGTCTCCGGCCGCGAACTTCTCGTTCAGCAGCCGGAACTGCTCGAGCAGTTCGTCCTCGCTGGGCGTGCCGTCGTCTGCATCGTCGTCGGCGCCGTCGGAACTCTTGCCGTGTCGGACGGCAAGCTTTTCAGCCTTGCGCTCCTTCTTGCGGAGTTCGCGTTGACGCTTCTGGTACGACTGGGGACTTCGGGCCAAGCAGAATCGCCGCCCTCAGACGATCTTGACGTCGACGGCCTCGGGGCCCTTGCGTCCAGCGGCGATCTCGAACTCGACGGTGTCACCGTCGTTCAGCGAGCGGCGACCGGTGCCGACGATGTTGGAGTAGTGCACGAAGACGTCGTCGCCGTCGTCACGTGAGATGAAACCGAAGCCCTTCTCGTCATTGAAGAACTTCACTGTACCTGTGGCCATTTCGGCTCCTTGTTCAATCCGGAGCCACCATTGACTCACGTTTGCAATTGCTCACGATAGTGACGCTTGAGGCTTCCTCCACCGCGCGACGCTCGACGCGCGGGTGAATCGCGTCGAGCGGGCGATGTCCGGTGACCGCCAGCCGCACCAAGATCAGCGTCGACATGGCCACCCCGATGGTGCCGGCGACGATGAGCGCCGGGTCGGTGACGCCCAGTCCGTACACGAGCCACAGCATCGATTCGGTCCAGGCGATGAGCCACGTCGCGGCCGACACCCCGCCGAGTGCCCGGGTGCGCAGCACCGCCACGACGGCCGGCAGCAACTGCAGGCCGTAGCAGAGACCGACGGCGAGGCCGGCGATTTCCCAGCCGCCGACCACGAGGAACGGCAGCGGGATCATGCCGAGGCCGACCGCGCCGAGCAGCAGCCGCGCCGGCTCGGTCGCCCGCCGGTCCGGACGAAGAGCACGGCCATCGACGCGTAGAGCACGATCGAGATCACCGACACCGGCACGAGCGCCCAGACGTGATGCGGCGAACCCGTAGGCGAGCCACCAGCCGTTGAGGGCCAGGCTCACGCCGACCCAGGTCGGCGACACGCCGTCGGTGCGCCGGGTGCGCGCCAGTTGCCGGGCCTGGGGCAGCGCCATGCCCGACCCCAGCACCGTGGCGCTGATCACCAGCGCGTTCAACATGACGTTCATCTCTGCACTCCGAGCCTCGCCGCGATCCCGCCAATCAACGTTTGCGTCGGGATTCTGCGGGCACTGGTGCTCGGAAATCCCGACGCAAACGTCGATGGGGAGTGCGGTGTAATGATCTAACTGATGTTAGCACCTTACTCCACGGCGGATCGATACGATGCGTTCGTGTACGTGACATCCGCCTCGCCACGGAGATCCGGCTGACGCTGGAGGCGGCGTTCGATCTCGTCAACGCGCTGAGCGACGGACGACCCGATCGATGCCGCGGGACGCGCGACCTGCTCGACCATCACGGATTCACCCGTGCGGCCGAGGCGCCGGCGGCCGAGGTCGCACGACTCGACGAGCGGATGGGCGCCCTGCTCGACCGGTTCCGGTCGCTGCCCGACGGCACCGACCTCGACACCGTGGAGTGGGTCAACGCCGAACTCGCCGCGATCTGCCGATCGCCCCGTCCGCGGTCACGCACGACGGCGCGCCGCTGCACATCCACTGGACCCCGTCGACGGCGAGCTTCGACGACCAGGTGATCGCCGACATCCTGATGGCGCTCGCCCAGGAGGTGTGCGACCACGGCACGAAGCGGTTCGGTCGCTGCGCGGCGACCGACTGCGACCACCTCTACTACGACGCCACCCGCAACGGCTCGCGACGCTTCTGCGCCGACCCGCGGTGCGCCAGCCGCACCCACACCGCCGACCACCGCGCCCGCCGACGCAACGCCTGATCGTCCGCCCGACCCCCGAGCCCTCCGCCGACCCACCCACACAGGTCGGTTTGCGGCAGACACAACGACCGCGGTCGAGCATCGTGTCTGCCGCAGATTCCGGTCAGCAGTCTGGGGCAGTCATCTCGACCGGAGGACGGCATGGTGTCTGCAGCAAACCGATGGGTGGGCGGTCAACGTACGGGGAGCGTGATCACCTGATCGGCGCGTTCGAAGGCGATCGCGCGATGTGACACCGCGAGCACGGTCATCCCGGCGGCGGCCAGATTCGTCCACAGTTCGAGTTCGGTCTCGACGTCGAGCGCGCTCGACAGGTCGTCGAGCACCACGAGTTCGGGCGAGTGCACCAGCGCCCGGGCGGTGGCGAGGCGCTGCCGCTGCCCGCCCGACAGACGCAGACCCCGGGGCCCGATCAGCGTCGCCCGGCCGGCGGGCATCAGGTCGATGTCGGCCGCGATCGCGGCGAGTTCGAGCGCCGTCGTCAACTGGTCGTCGTCGACCGGACCGAGTCCGACGTTGTCGGCCACCGAATCGGAGATCAGCTGCGGCACCTGCGACAGGAACGCCGCGTTGGGTGGCACGAAGAAGGCCGCCCGATCGTCGATCACCGTCGCCGTTCCAGCGCACCTCACCCGAACATTGCTCGGCCGGGACGCAGCCCGACGAGCGCCCGCAGCAGCGTGCTCTTGCCGGCACCGACCGGGCCGGTCACGACCACGAACTGGCCCCGCGGCGATCGAGATCGACACGTCGCGAACACCCCCGCCGCCCTCGTGGATCGCGGAGAGACCGACCACGTCGAGGCGCTCCAGCGGAACGCGCTCGGGCCGCTCGATGGTCGGGCCGCTCCCGCACGTCCCGCTGGCCCGACGGGGAGGTCCTCGGACGCGTCGTGTTCGGGGCGTGCTCGTCGGCGACGAGTTGGCGCATCCGCTCGAACGCGACACCCGCCTGCTTGCGGCGCGCCAGCACGCGGCCGATCATCCGCGGCAGGAACGACAGCCAACCGAGGTAGGCGGTGAACAGCGCCAGATCGCCGAGGCCGAAGGCTCCCGACGCGATCGCCGTCGCCGACACGATCAGGACCAGTCCGAGGCCGACGTCGGCGGCACCCTGGCTGAACGCCTGCACCGTCTCGTCGAGCACCCGGTCGCGGGTCGCGGTCTGGCGACGAGCTTCGACGAGCACCTTCAGCCGGTCGAGCAGCGCGTCGGTGGCGTCGTTCACCTTGACCGTCGTGGAAGCGGCCATCACGTCGCCGACGCAGACCGGTCACCTCGGCCGTCGCCGCCCGATCGGCGGCGCGGTACACCTTGATCCGGTGGTCGAGCGTGCGGGTGGCGACCGCGACGCCGACGAGCGGGAGCAACAACACCGCGGCGGCGCGGGCGTCGGCCATGCCGAGGACGATCCCGGCGAACACGGTGAACACGACGCCGCCCGACACGTCGACCATGCCGTCGACGAAGTTGGCGACGTCCTCGGTGTCGTCGCGGAAGTGGGTGATCGCCGCGCCGGCCGAGCCGACCGGCCGCCCCGCTTCGGAACCGCCGCTGGCCATCTGCGCGGCGAGCAGGTTCGCCCGGAGGAACGTCTGCATGTGGATCCACGCCGCCGTCCAGATCAACGCGCCCCAGTGGATGGCGACCATCCTGATCAGCTCGGACGCCGCGACCGCCGCCGCGTAGCGGTAGGTCAACGAGGTGTTGCCGTCGGACAGCGCCTCGAATCCCCTCGCCAGCATGAGCCCGGTGACCGCCGGCATCGTGAAGAACACGACGAACAGCGCCCATCCCGATCCAGAACTCGCGCGGCCGATGTTGCGACACGCGCCAGGCCAGCCGCCACACCTCGCGCGAACCGATCGACACGGCCTCCGTGGTGGCGCCGGCGGCCGCGTCGGGCCTGGTGGCCGCCTCGCCGACCTCGAGGCCGTCGGGATGTTCGACGAGCGTCATGACCCGACCACCACGGCTCGTCCGGCACGGGCTGGTCCGGCACGGGTCGTCCGTCGCACTGGTCCGTCGTCTGCTGGTCGTCCGCGGCGTCGAGCGAGAGCGCCACGAGACGCGCGAACTGGCTCTCGTCGTCACCGATCAGTTCGGCGCGGGCGCCGAACTCGGCGACCTCGCCGTGGTCGAACACGATGATGTCGTCGACGGCATGCAGCGTCGAGAGTCGGTGGGCGATGATCAGCGTCGTCCGCCCGACCATCAGGCGCGCCACGGCTGCCTCGATCTTCCGTTCGGTCTCGGGGTCGATGCGCGCCGTCGCCTCGTCGAGCACCAGCACGTCGGGGTCGCGCATCCACACGCGGGCGAGCGACAGCAGCTGAGCCTCGCCGGCCGACAGACCCGTCCCGGCGGCGCCGAGTTGGCGATCGATGTCGCCACCGGCGAGAGCATCGAGCCCGACCGCCCGGAGCGCGTCGACCACCGCGGCGTCGGGCACGGAACGATCGAACAGGGCCACGTTGTCGCGGATCGACCCGGCGAAGAGTTCGACCTCCTGGGACACCAGCGCGACCCGACGGCGCAGCTCGGCGACCGGGATGTCGGCGATCGGCACCCCACCGAGCCGGACCACGCCCGTGGTCGGCTCGACCAGTCGCAGGACGAGGCGGGAGAACGTCGTCTTGCCGCTGCCGGTGCGCCCGACGATGCCGACCGAGCGTGCCGCGCCGAGCGCGAGGTGCACGTCGCGGAGCACCGGTTGGTCGTCGCCGTAGTCGAACGCGACACCGTCGAACTCGACGGTCAACGGCCCGGGCGGCGGCGAGATGGTCCCGTCGTCGAGGACCTCGCGTTCGAGATCGCCAGCAGGTCGAGCACGCGCACCATGGCGCCGTTCGCCTTCTGGACCGTCTCGAGCTCGTGCACGAGGTCCTCGAGCGGCCGCCCGATCAACAGGACGTACTGATAGAGGAGGAAGATCGTGCCGATCGTGGCGACGTCGTTCGAGATCGTCCACGCCCCCAGCACGAGCACCACGACCCACCCGGCGGCCAGCGCCAGCTGCACGAACCACCACATGGTGAGGAAGGCGCGCTCCCGCCGCACCGAGCTCGCCAGGGCGTCGGCGCTGTCCTCGACGAAGCGCCAGGCGACGTGCGCGCCCGCGCCGTTCGACCGCAGGTCCTCGGCGGCGACGAGGCGCTCCTCGATGCCGCCGTACAGCCGGCCGAGCGCTCCCATCTCGTCGGACGATTCGCGCACGGCGCGATGGCGACCGCGCACGACGATCGCGAGCGTCGCGCCGATGTAGAGCACGAGTCCGATCGCCAACCGCCAGTCGAGCACCGCGAGCACGATGACCATGCCGCCGATCGTCAGCGCCGCTCCGAGCGCCTTGGGCACCACGAGTCCGAGGAACTCCGACACCGACGTGACGTCGCCGTCGACGCGCTGGATGAGTTCACCCGGGGTGTGCCGGCGGTGGAACTCGTGGTCGAGCCCGAGGACATGGCGCGTCATGTCGAGTCGCAGATCGTTCGTGGTCGCCCAGGCGGCGGTGGTCGCCCGCCAGGCGACGATGCACCGCGAGGACCTGGGCGAGCAGGGCGACGACGAGGAACACGCCGGCGAGGCCACGAAGCTCGCTCGCGTCGGCACCAGCGGCGGCCCGGTCGACGAGGCGGCGCACGACGAGCGGGCCGGCGAGGACGAGCACCGACGAGGCCGCCACGAGCGCACCGAGCGCGAGCCAGCGGCCGCGGTCGGGCCACAGCAGGGCACCGAGCGCGCGCCATCGCGACTCTCCTCGTTCGTCCATCCCGCTCAGTCTCACCGGTGACGATCGCCGCCGGCGAAGGTGTTTCGACATTCTCGCCGCAGGGGAATTATTGCGTGAGCAATCATGTTGAGCCCATCATGATGAGCCAATTATGTTCGAGCCAGTCATGGCAGTGAGAGGGTTGAACCACGCGGTCCTGTACGTCCGCGACGTCGCACGCACGATCGACTTCTACGAGAACGCGCTCGGCTTCCGGGTGATCACGTCGTTCCCGGGCGGCGCGTTCTTCCAAGCGCCGGGCTCCACGAACGACCACGACCTCGGCGTGTTCGAGATCGGCAGCCAGGCGGGCCCGTCCGCCGCCGGCCGTGGCACGGTCGGGCCTGTACCACCTGGCGTGGGAGGTCGAGACCCTCGACGACCTCGAACGAGCCGCTCACGTGCTGTCCGAACGCCATGCGCTCGTCGGGGCGAGCGATCACGGCACCACGAAGAGTCTCTACGCCAAGGATCCCGACGGCCTCGAGTTCGAGGTCGTCTGGCTGATCCCCGCCCACCTGCTCACCGACGACGACCTCACCAAGCGGTCGACGATCGGCCCGCTCGACCTCGCCGCCGAGATCGAGCGGTTCGGCCGCACCGAGGTGAGCGGTGTGGGGATCTCCGTCGCCGCGCGCTGACCGCAACCTCCGACGACCACCCCCGCCCAACCTGACCACCCTCCCCCATGAAAGGAACACCCACCTCATGAACGTCGAATTCTGGGTCGATCCCGCCTGCCCGTTCTGTTGGGCCACCGCCCGCTGGATCCACGACGAGGTCGAACCGAACCGCGACATCGCCGTGACGTGGCGGCCGATCAGCCTCAAGTTCAAGAACGATCCGCCGGAGGACTCCCCGTTCTACGAGCCGACCGTGTTCACCCACGGCCTGCTGCGGGTGATGGAGTCGGCCCGTGCGGCCGAGGGCGACGACGCCTTCTTCCGGCTCTACTGGTACTACGGCACGCGCATCCACCACGACAAGGAGATGTACTTCGACCCGGCCGACGGTCTGCGGGCGGTGGGTCTCGACACGTCGCACGCGGCGGCGTTCGACGACGAGTCGTGGGACAAGGCCATCCGGGTCGGCATGGACGAGGGCCTCGACCTCGTCGGCGACGACGTCGGCACGCCGATCATCGCCATCACGAACTCCGACGGGCGTGAAGGCCGGCTACTTCGGGCCGGTCATCACGAAGGTGCCGCCGACCGACGAAGAGCGTCGCGATGTGGGATGCGCTCGTCACGATGATGGACATCGACTCGTTCTTCGAGCTGAAGCGCACGCGCACCGAGGCCCCCGACCCGGGTCCCCGTCCGGAGTGATCGTCAGCGGGTCGCGGCGTTGCCCCCCGGCGCCGCGACCCCTCGATCACGACAGGCGTCGAACAGGCGCTGCTTGAACGCGGCCTCGTCGACCGCCCACACGACGCGGATGTTCGGCTCGGGACGCTTGAAGCGGCGATCCGGCATGGCGGCACCGCGCGTCGGGCCGTCGAGTCCGACCACCAGCCACTCGTCGGTCGACTCGGTGATGATCGAGTCGTCGAGCGCCACGGCCATCGCCACGGGGTCGGGCAGATCGAAGCCGGCGAGGCCGGTGTCGAGGCAGTACTGATCGACATCGCCGTTGATGCCGACGGCGAACGCACCGAGCGGTCCCGCCGCCGCCAGTGCGGCCTGCTCGTCGGGACCGACGACGGCGAACGTGCGGGAGATGTTCCAACCGATCATCGTCTTCGGCGCCAGGCGCGGCGAAGACGATCGCCGCCGCCTCGGGGTCGGCCCACACGTTGTACTCACCGAGCGCGTCGACGTTGCCCACGCCGTCCGGCGACCCGGCCATCAGATAGGTGTGACCGAACCTCGTGAGGAACGCCGGATCGCGCTCGAGCGCCGAGGCGATGTTCGTGAGCGGGCCGAGCGTGACCAGGTCGTGCCGACCCGGTTCGGACGCGGCGATGTCGAGCAGGACCGACACGGCATCGCCCGTGTTCGGCGCCGCGTGACGGTTCGGGAAGGGCCGCTCCACCCATCCCGTCCTGTCCGTGCACCCACTGCGCCGTGTCGAGTGGCTCGATGGAGCGGCCGATCGCGTCCCGCGTGAACCGGGATCTCGGCGCGCGCCGCAGATGTCGAGCGTGACGATCGCGTTCCGCACGGCGAGTTCGATCGGGACGTTGCCGGCCACGACGGTGACGGCGCGCACGTCGACGTCCGGATCGCGCACCGCCAGCAGCAGCGCGATGGCGTCATCGGACGCCGTGTCGGTGTCGATGACGCAGACTGCGTCGGTTCCATCCGGCGAGTCTGCCCTGCCGAAAACGGAGAATGACGCGCCGGGGCCTGTCCCCGACGGTCATTCTGCGGTGCGTCGTGGTTCAGTCGAGGCGTTCGATGATGGTGGCGTTGGCCATGCCGCCGCCCTCGCACATCACCTGCAGGCCGTAGCGGCCGCCGGTGCGCTCGAGCTCGTTGAGGAGCGTCGCCATCAGCTTCGTGCCGGAGCAGCCGAGCGGGTGGCCGAGGGCGATCGCGCCGCCGTTGACGTTGACCTTGCTCATGTCGACGTCGAACTCCTTCTGCCAGGCGAGCACGACCGAGGCGAACGCCTCGTTGACCTCGAACAGGTCGATGTCGTCGATCGACAGGCCGGTCTTGTCGAGGATCTTGCGCGTGGCCGGGATCGGGCCCTTGAGCATCGTGACCGGGTCGGTGCCGGCGACGGCGAACGCGTGGAAGCGGGCGCGGGGCTTCATGCCCAGCTCCTCGGCCTTCTCCTTGCTCATGATGAGCACGCCGGACGCGCCGTCGGAGATCTGCGACGAGTTGCCGGCGGTGATCGAGCCGTCCTCCTTGAAGGCCGGCTTGAGCTTGGCGAGCGTCTCGGTGGTGGTGCCCTCGCGGATGCCCTCGTCGGAGCGTGAACTCCTCCTTCGTGCCGTCGAGATCGACGACGATCGGGATGATCTCGTTGTCGAAGCGGCCCTCGTCGCGGGCGATCGCGGCGCGCTGCTGGCTCTGGGCGCCGAACGCGTCGAGGTCCTCGCGGGTGAGGCCGTACTCCTCGGCGATCATCTCGGCGCCGATGCCCTGCGGCGGCAGGCCGGTCTCGGCGTAGCGGTCGAGCTGCGCCTGCGGGAACGGGAAGCCCATGCCCTGGACGACCGATGCGCCCATCGGGGTGCGGGTCATGACCTCGACGCCGGCGGCGACGACGACGTCGTACGCGCCGGCGATGACGCCCTGCGCGGCGAAGTGCATCGACTGCTGGCTCGAACCGCACTGGCGGTCGACGGTGGTGGCGGGCACCGACTCGGGCCAACCGGCGGCGAGCACGGCGTTGCGGCCGATGTTGAGCGACTGCTCACCGACCTGCATCACGCAGCCCATGATCACGTCGTCGACGAGTCGCGGGGTCGAGGTTGTTGCGCTCCTGCGAGGGCCTTGAGCACCTCGGCGGCGAGGGCGGCGGGATGCCAGTCCTTGAGCTTTCCGTTGCGCTTGCCGCCGGCGGTGCGGACGGCGTCGACGATGACGGCTTCGGTCATGGTTCTCTCCTGTTGTTCGCTTGTTCGATGGATGGTCGGGCGACGGGTGACGCATCGACGTCAGGGGGATTGGCGATGACGGCCTGCAGGTTGTGCTGCAGACGGGTCATCACCCACGCGAGGGCCTGGCGCTCCTCGCGTCCGATGCCTCGCCGGAGTTCGGAGCGCAGCGCGGCGTCGACGTCGGTGATCTCGACGGCGAGGTCGCTGCCCTCCGGCGTGATGGCGACGAGCCAGACGCGCCGATCGGCGGGATTGGGTTGGCGCACGACGAAGCGGCGGGCTTCGAGCTGGTCGACGACGGCGCCGATCGAGGCCCGGCCGATGCCGAGCCGGTCGGCCAGCTGGGTCTGGGTGGTCGAGCCGAACTCGGCGATGTAGCCGAGCAGGCTGGCCTGCGTGAGGTTGAGGCCGAGCGGCTCCAGCCGGGCGTCGAAGGCCGTCCGGACGAGCCGGGCCGTGGCCATCAGCGTCGACTCGACCCGCAGCCACGGCGGGGAGTCGAGTTCGTGGGTCGTCAGATTTTGACTCATACTGTAGGGAGGCATACAATAGCCCACCGATCGAGCCGATCCAAATGCGTCGGCCGTCCGTTGCCATCGAGGGAGCCACCACATGACCGACACCATGACGCCGACCGCTGCACCGAGCGCGGGCGGTTTGACCGAGAGCGAGGCTGACGAGTTCCGTCAGAAGTGCGTCGACTTCATGGAGGCCCACGCCAAGCGCAACGGCGTCCCGACCATCGAGGAGCAGAAGGCGTATCTCGCCGCGGCCGCGGAGGCCGGTCTCGCCGGCGTCCCGTTCCCGGCCGAGTACGGCGGCGGCGGGCTGACGCTCGCCCACGAGAAGATCTGGCGTGAGGTCAAGAGCAACTACACGATGATGGACGGCGAGTTCATCATCAGCCACGGCATGTGCCTGCCGATGCTCAACGAGTGGGGCACGCCCGAGCAGAAGGAGCAGTTCCTCGCCGACAACATCGTCCGGCCGCACGATGTGGTGCCAGATGTTCTCCGAGCCCGGTGCCGGCTCCGACGTCGCCAGCCTGCAGTCCAAGGCCGAACTCGACGGCGACGAGTGGGTGCTCAACGGCCAGAAGGTGTGGACGACCCTCGCCCACAAGTCCGACTACGGCATCGTCGTCGCCCGCACCGACCCCGATCAGGTGAAGCACGCCGGCCTGTCGATGTTCATCATGGACATGAAGGCGCCCGGCGTCGAGATCCGCCCGATCCACCAGATCGACGGCGGATCGCACTTCAACGAGGTGTTCTTCACCGACGTGCGCATCCCGAAGGACTGGCTGATCGGCGAGCTCAACTCCGGCTGGAGGCTCGCCACGTCGATGCTGATGTACGAGCGCGTCGCCATCGGTGGCGCGGGCGCCGGCAAGATCAGCCAGCCGAACTTCAAGCTGCTCGTGAAGGCCGCCACGGAGACGGGCCAGATCGACAACCCGGTCGTGCGCGACCAGCTGATGAAGATCTGGTCGATGGAGACCACCAAGTCGCTCGTGGCGATGAAGAACCGCGACGAGCAGAAGGCCGGCAAGACGCCGGGGCCCGGCGGGTCGCTCGGCAAGCTGTTCGGCTCGGTCATCGCGTGGCGCGTGCGCGAGCTGCTGCTCGAGTTCGCCGGCCCCGGCTCGGTGGCCTGGGACCCGTCCGACGAGTCCGGCGGCGACCGTCAGCGGATCGTGCTCAACTCGTTCCAGTCCGGCATCGCCGGCGGCACCGACGAGATCCAGCGCAACATCATCGGCGACCGCGTGCTCGGCCTGCCCCGCGAGCCCGCCGTCGACCGCGACGTCCCGTTCAAGGACCTCAAGGTCGGCACCCAGAAGGCCTGACCGACGCGGCCCTGCCCGGCGTCGGGCCAACGCGTGAACAATCTGCGCACCATCCGCCGCACATTGATCACGCCTTCGCCGACGAACGCGTTGGGTCGGCTACGAATGGCGCATGGGGAACGACGGCGAGCATCGACCATCGGTTGACGACGCGGCAGATGGCCGAGTTCGTGGCGAACGGGGTGATCCGGTTCGACGCGATCGTGCCGGCCGACATCAACGAGCGGGCGATCGACGAGATGCGCCGGCTCAACGCGGAGCGGATGTCGCCGACCGGGATGAAGCCGCCGCACACCGGCACGCCGCTCGACGAGTGCTACCCACCGCCGTCGGCGATCGGCGAGTACCTGCGCCTGCCCGCAGGTGGCCGGCATCATCGAGTCGTTCGTCGGGCGCAACCCGCGGTTCGACCACGACTGGACGCACCACATCGCACCGCGCGCCACGTACGTCCAGCCGCTGCACGTCGACGCCATCACCGACTCGGCCGACCTCGCCTTCGACGTGCAGTTGTTCTGGTATCCGCACGACGTCGAGCCCGGCGAGGGCGGCACCCGGTACCTGCCGGGCAGTCATCTCCGACGTGTGCGCGCCTCGGGCCTCGATCGGTACCAGCACATCGCCGGCGAGGAGCAGTTCTCCGGTCCGGCCGGCACGGTCGTCGTGTTCCACCACGGGCTCTGGCACGCCGGACAACCGAACCCGAGCGGCACCGACCGCTGGATGCACAAGGTGCGCCTCAACCCGACCGTGCCGCAGGTGCGGCTGTGGAACACCGCCGACCTCGACGAGCTCCAGAACCCGCCGTCCGACCACGTGTTCGCCCGGATGCTGCCCGACAGCGTCGCCCAGATCTTCCGCACCTGGCACCCGTGGATGAGCGTCACCGACTACCGCAACGAGCAGGTGCAGCGCGCCCTGCTGTGGCGCTACCTCACCGGCGACGACCACTACGACGTCGACCACTACCTCACACGCCTCGAGGGTCACGCCGCGGTGGCGTCGGCGTGAGGCAACGCCAACAGGTCCTCTACCTCTGGGCGAGCGGATCGTCGCTCGATTCGCCGACGGTCGGGCTGGGCGTTCCACGACGGGACCGACGGCATCGGCCCGGGCCTGCCGGAACCGGTCGCGGCGACGTGCCGTACGCCACCGGCGTCCACGCGTTGCGCGACGGCTGGATGCTGCTGCAGTCCGCGCAGCTCATCCCGCCGGCGCCGGGCACCGAGCACCTCAACGCGTACCTCGACTACGAGTTCGTGTTCGAGCGTCGCGTCGACGTCTGACCGCACCGGGTCGGTTCTCGTGAACTTCTTGCGCTCGCGGGTGCGCAAGAAGTTCACGAGAACGAGCTACATGACTTCGGAGGCGGGGCGGACGACCTTGGGGTCGGGGGCGTGGGCGACGTTGGCGTCCTTGCCGCCGTAATCGAGGGTGTGGAGGACGTGGCGCATCGACTCCAGCCGAGCCCGCTTCTGCTCGTTCGAGTTGATCACCGTCCACGGCGCATCCAGATGATTCGTTCCGATCAGCATCGCGTCGCGCGCTCGGCCGTACTCGTCGTAGCGCGTGATCGCCTCCTGGTCCATCGGCGACAGCTTCCACTGCTTCAGCGGGTCGTCGCTGCGGGCCTCGAACCGCCGCCGTCTGCTCCTCGGCCGACACCGTGAACCACAGCTTGAACAGGTGGATCCCCGACTGGACCAGGCTGTGCTCGAAGCCGGGCAACTGCTCGAAGAAGATCTGGTACTGCTCGCTCGTGCAGAACCCCATCACCCGCTCGACCCCGGCCCGGTTGTACCACGAGCGGTCGAACAGCACGATCTCCCCGGTCGTCGGCAGGTGCTGCACGTACCGCTGGAAGTACCACTGACCGCGCTCGGTGTCGTTCGGCACCGCGAGGGCGGCCGTTCGTGCATGGCGAGGATTGAGGTGATCGGTGAAGCGACGGATCGCACCGCCCTTGCCCGCCGCGTCGCGGCCTTCGAAGACGACGACCACGCGGGCGCCCGTGTCCTGTGTCCACTGCTGCATCTTCAACAGTTCGATCTGCAACTCCAGCAACTCGCGTTCGTAGCGCTTCTTGCCGATCGGCTCGTCGTACGGACGCTCGTCCTCCATCCGCTGGATCAGCGGCGGACGGTCGTGGTGCTTGCTCATTCCAACTCCTTTCGGAACGCGGCAGTCTCGCGCGGCCGGCCTCACGCCCCGAGCAGGGCTGCGAGTTGCCGGCGCCATTCGACCGACGGCTTGTCGGCCTGCACGCTGACCGTCGCGAGCGGGATCGAGCGGCAGCACGCCCGGGATCCGTTCGAGCATCACCTTGTCCTCCGCGCCGATCGCCCGGTCGAAGGCGATGACCTCCTCGCCCGGCACCGAGAAGTCGTCGTTGCGCCAGATGACGAACGTGAAGTACGACGTGACGTCGTCGATCGGCGTCGAGCACAGCAGGATCAGGTGGTCGAGCCCGGTCTCGTAATGGATCGTGCTGCGCACGGTGAACGGCAGGTTGAACCCGTGGTCATCCGGCGCGAGATCACCGGCGCGTCGAGCCCCGACGACTGCGCTCCCGGCGGTGTTGGCCACCTCCACGTCGTAGCGGTATCCGTAGAAGTCGTCGTCGAGCTGTTCGAGTTCGATCGACGGAACGGTGAGCTGGTCCTGGATCCCGAACGTGCCCGTGTGCACCCACGGGAAGTGGGCGATGTCGAGGAAGTTGTCGGTCATCCGAGTCACCGACGTGGTCCAGCGCTCGACGCCACTGTTGATGCGGCGATACGACGGGATCGTCCTCGGCCTCCACGCGGGGAATGTCGGCGACCGGTTCGCCGGGGCAGATCCACACGAGCCCGTACCGCTCGCGGACATGGACGGTCGGCAGATGGGCCTTCGGCGGCACGGGGCGACCGACGCCGGACGACGGCACCTCGACGCACGCGCCACCGTCGCCGAACGTCCAGCCGTGGTAGGCGCAGGTGAGGCAACCGTCGGTGACCGTGCCGATGCTCAGCGGCGACTCGCGGTGCGGACAGCGGTCGGGGGCGGCGACGAGTTCGCCGTTCGACGACCGCCAGACGACGTAGTCGGCACCGAGCAGTCGAACGCCGACCGGAATCGTGGCGCGGTCGTCGGCCGCGTCGAGATCGTGCGCCTCGGCGACGACGTACCAGTGGTGACGCAGCTCCTCATGCTCGATCAGCATCGTGGAACCCCTCGCTGCATGCCTGACCTGACGGCCTCACCCTATTCGCCTTCAGCGGATCGCCATCGACCGCGCGTCGCGACGAGTTCCGGGGCGATCGCGCCGACCAGATCGAGCACGGCGGGTCGGTCCGATCCGACCGCCATGATCACCACAGCGTCGTCCTGCACCGGCAACCAGGCGACCGCCCGCCCGTTCTCGACACGCACGCGCGAACGACCGGCATCGACGCCGACCAGGACCGCCGACAGCACGTGGCGCGCCCTGCCGACCGACACCGAACTCCACGCGCCCGGCACGTCGGGGCCGAACGACTCCTCGTGATGGGCGAGCGCCGTGCCGTCGCGCTCCACGCGCAGCGCCAGGTCGAGCCGACCGGAGCACTCACCGGTCCGGCCGAGCACGACCTCCTCGACCACGCGGCACGTCGCCGATCCCGCGAGCCGGACGATCGTGGAGGAGCGGTGCCACGAGCCCGCCACCGACACGGTCGGTTCGAGCCACGAGATCGAGGCGGCCTCCGGCGGCGACCGTCGCCACGGTCGACATCGTCGAGCGCTCACCGCCGGCGCCGGGCCACACCATCGTCGCGGCCACGGATCCGACCGCGGCGCTCGCGCCGTCATCGACGGTGATCGACAGATCCAGTTCGTCGCCGCCGACCGGCATCGCCGCCGACGAGGCGACCATGATCCGGTCACCGCACCGCCGCACGCTGAACGGCGCCTGCGAGCGGCGATCGACGAGTTCGTCGCGCCCGTCGCGGCGGGCGACCGCGATGGTCGCGCTCGCTCTCACGCCGTGCCGCGCCAGCGGCACAACTGCGACCGGATCCAGTCGGCCACCTCGGCGGCACCCTCGGGCTCGACGAGCGAGGTGAGCAGGACCGGTGCGCCGTGCCGGCGCTCGGTCGCCTCGCGGAACATCAGGTCGACGTCGGCACGCACGTACGGGGCGAGGTCGACCTTGTTCACCACGAGCAGATCGGCGAGAGCCACGCCCGGGCCGCCCTTGCGCGGGATGTCGTCGCCACCGGCGGTGTCGATCACGAAGATCTGCACGTCGACGAGACCGCGGCTGAAGATCGCGGTGAGGTTGTCGCCGCCGGACTCGACCAGGGTGACGTCGACGTTCCGGTGCTGCGCCTCGAGTTGCTCGACCGCGTCGAGGTTGGCGGCGATGTCGTCGCGGATCGCGGTGTGCGGGCAGCACCCGGTCTCGACCGCGGCGATTCGATCCTCGGGCAGCACGGCCGAGGCGCGCAAGGCCTTCGCGTCCTCCGAGGTGAAGATGTCGTTGGTGACGACCACGAGCGAGAGCTCGTCGCGGAGCAACCGGCACAGCGACCCGACGAGCGTGGTCTTGCCGCTCCCGACCGGGTCCCCCGATGCCGACGCGCAACGCCCGATCGACCGGGTTGGCGCGACGGTGATCGGCGTGCTCGCGGTGGAACAGGTCGTTGTGCAACGGATCGTGCGGGATGTCATGTGGTGGCACGGGAACTCCAGGTGTGGGCGGGATGGCCGGTGAGATGAGGGGTGACGTGAGCGGTCATGCGATGAACAGTCGGGCGTCGAGGCCGCCGTGCCGCTCGCCGAGGATCTCGGTGAGCGAGCCGCCGGCGGCGGGCAGATCCGATGGCGCGGCGGTCGTCCAACGCCGCCCAGTCGTCGCGGCCCGCATCGACCACACGGCCCGCCCGGGCCTGCACGGCTGCCAGCTCGATCGGGTCGAGGCCGAGCAGTCGGACGGCGGCCGACGTGACCGCCGCGCCGAGATGGTGGAAGGCGAGCGCGGCGGCGTCGGCCGGCGAGCCTCCCGCGGCCGCGACCACCGCGCCGAGGGCGATCGGCTGATGGGGCCCGCCGGACGTCGCCGACACCGCGTCGACACCATCGCTCGGCCAGATGCGGGTGGCCGCCCGGAGGAGCTGGCGCCCGAGGCGGCGACTCGTCGTCGCGGAGGTACGGCGACATCACGCGGGCGGAGTACTCCTCGTCGAGTTCGCCGGCGATCACGTCCAGGTCGTCGGCGCGGGCGCAGGTGTGGGCCGCGAACGCGGCGTCGACCCGTCCGGTGGTGGCGAGCCGTCCGTGCAGGTAGCGCTCCAACGACGCGACGTCGACCACGTCACCGATCGAGACGGCGGCCTCCACACCGGCCGAGTAGGCGTGACCGCCCGCCGGGAACCGGCCGTCGACCAGGAGCATCAGCGACGCGTCCATCCGAACTCAGAACAGGAAGTAGCGCTGCGCCATCGGCAGCACCGTGGCGGGCTGCTCGGTGACGAGGTCGCCGTCGATCCGCACGGCGAACGTGTCGGGGTCGATCCGGATGTCCGGAGTGGCGTCGTTGAGCGGCATGTCGGCCTTGCCGAGCGACCGGGTGTTGCTGACCGGCACGAGCGTGCGCCGCACGTTCAGTCGCTCGGGCAATCCGTCGTCGAGGGCGGCTTCGGCGACCCACGCCACCGAACGGCCGGGGGCGACCGCGGGCGCGGCGCCGAACATCGGTCGGGGGAGCTGCGGTTCGGGCGTGGGGATCGAGGCGTTGGCGTCGCCCATCGTGGCCCAGGCGACCATGCCGCCCTTGATCACGACGTGCGGGCGGACACCGAAGAACGCCGGGTCCCACAGCACGAGGTCGGCCAGCTTGCCGATCTCCACCGAGCCGACCTCGCCCTGCAGGCCGTGGGTGATCGCCGGACAGATCGTGTACTTCGCGACGTACCGGCGGGCCCGCAGGTTGTCGGCCACGCCGTCAGCTGCGTTGTCGATCTGGAGCGTGCCGCGGCGCAGCTTCATCACGTGCGCGGTCTGCCACGTACGCAACACGACCTCGCCGATGCGGCCCATCGCCTGCGAGTCGGAACCGATCATCGAGATCGCCCCGAGATCGTGGAGGATGTCCTCCGCGGCGATCGTCGACGGACGGATCCGGCTGTCGGCGAAGGCGAGGTCCTCCGGCACGGCGGGGTTGAGGTGGTGGCACACCATCAACATGTCGAGGTGTTCGTCGACGGTGTTCACCGTGTGCGGGCGGGTCGGGTTGGTCGACGACGGCAGCACGTTGGCGTGCGAGGCGACCGTCATGATGTCGGGTGCGTGACCGCCGCCGGCACCTTCGGTGTGGAACGTGTGGATCGAACGTCCGGCGATCGCGGCGAGCGTGCTCTCGACGTACCCCGCCTCGTTGAGGGTGTCGGTGTGGATGGCGACCTGCACACCGGACGCGTCCGCGACCCGCAGGCAGGCGTCGATCGCCGCGGGAGTCGTCCCCCAGTCCTCGTGGAGCTTGAAACCGGCGGCACCCGCGCGGAGTTGCTCCCACATCGCCGCTTCGTCGACGGTGTTGCCCTTGCCGAGCAGGGCGACGTTGACCGGCCAGTGGTCGAGCGCTTCGAGCATCCGTTCGAGGTGCCACGCGCCGGTGACCGTCGTCGCCTTGGTGCCTTCGGCCGGGCCGGTGCCACCGCCGATGATCGTGGTGATGCCGGCGCCGAGGGCCTCGTCGAGGAGTTGGGGACAGATGAGGTGCACGTGGCAGTCGATTGCGCCGGCGGTGACGATGCGACCGTTTCCGGACATCACCTCGGTCGACGGACCGATCACGAGGGCGGGGTCGATGCCGTCCATCGTGTCGGGGTTGCCGGCCTTGCCGATGCCGACGATGCGACCGTCGCGGATGCCGATGTCGGCCTTCACCACGCCCCAGTGGTCGAGGATCACCGCGCCCGTGATCACGAGGTCGGGAGCACCGTCGGCGCGCGAACGCGTCGACTGGCCCATCGATTCGCGGATGACCTTGCCGCCGCCGAACACGACTTCGTCGCCGCCGACGCACCGGTCCTCGGTCACTTCGATCCAGAGGTCGGTGTCGGCGAGCCGGATGCGATCGCCGGTCGTCGGCCCGTAGAGGGCGCGGTAGCGGGACCGTTCGATGAAGCTCACGACGACGGCCGCGCCCGTGGGTGCGTCGAGGGGGCCCGACACGTCACCGCGCAGGCCGGCGATCACCCGGCCACCGACGAACGGCACGAGGTCGACGTCGAGCGCGATCCCCGGCTCGAAGCGCACCGCGGTCCCGGCGGGCACGTCGAGTCGATGGCCGCGCGCCGCCACCCGGTCGAACGCGAGCGACGGGTTGGCCTCGGCGAAGTGGTAATGCGATCCGACCTGGATGGGCCGATCGCCGGCATTCTCGACGCGGAGCGTGATCACCGGTCGACCGACGTTGATCTCGATCGGCTCGTCGGGTCCGACGATCTGACCGGGAACGAGGTCGCCGTCACCCGGCGCGCCCGGCCCGGCGATCGGGTCGTGGAGGGTGACGAGCTTGGTGCCGTCCGGGAACGTCGCTTCGATCTGGACCTCGGGGAGCAGGTCGGCGACCCCCTCCATCACGTCGGCGCGGGTGAGGACGTGGCGGCCGTCCTCCATCAGATCCGCCACCCGACGACCGTCGCGCGCCGATTCGAGCACCCAAGCGGTGAGCACGGCGACCGCCTCGGGGTAGTTCAGGCGGAGCCCCCGGGCGCGTCGAGCGTGCGCGACGCCCGCGGCCTGATGGAGCATCAGGCGTTCCTGCTCGTGCGGGCTGAGACGCATGCAGGGCGGACCGTAAGACCGCCGGGTGAACACGATGTTTCCCCCGGGTCACGATCAGTGGTCAGCGGCGGCGGCGGAACGACCGGGCGAGGGCGGGGGGCGTCCAGCCGGCGTCGCCCGGGTTGAGGTCGACACCCGGAGCGACGATCGCGTCGATCGCGTCGAGCACGTCGGCGTCGAGCGTCACGTCGGCCGCGGTGAGGAGGTCGTCGAGCTGTTCGTTGGTGCGCGGTCCGATGAGGGCGGCCGTGACGTCGGGATGCTCGACCGACCAAGCCAACGCGAGCTGCACCATCGTGAGCCCGGCGTCGGCGGCGACCAGCGCGAGGCGCTCGGCCGCGTCGAGTTTCGCGTCGCTGTCGCGATCGAAGTGGTCGGGATTGGTCGACGCCCGCGATCCGGCGGGCGCCGGTGACGACCGCTGGTACTTGCCGGTCAGCCAACCGCCCGACAGCGGACTCCACACGAGCACGCCGATGCCGTGACGGCGACACGTCGGCAGTACCTCGCGCTCGATGCCTCGGCACATGATCGAGTACGGCGGCTGCTCGGAATGGGGCGCCGCCACGCCACGGCGGTCCGCGGCCCAACACGTCTCGACCAGATCGGCCGCGGGGAACGTCGAGGTGCCCCACATGCCGATCTTGCCCGCACGGACGAGATCGGTCAGCGCGTCGATCGTTTCGCCGATGTCGGTCGCCGGGTCGGGCCGGTGGATCTGGTAGAGGTCGATGTGGTCGGTCCGGAGGCGGCGCAGGCTGTTCTCGACGGCCGTGCGGATCCAGCGACGCGAGTTCCCGCGGTGGTTCGGGTCGTCGTCCATCGCGTTGTGGAACTTGGTGGCGAGCACCACCTCGTCACGCTGCCGACCGGCCAGGGCCTGACCGACGATCTCCTCACTCTCGCCGTACGCGTACACGTCGGCGGTGTCGATGAGGTTGATCCCGGCATCGATCGCGCGGTTGATCAGGCGGATGCAGTCGTCGTGATCGGTGTTCCCCCACGCGCCGAGCACCATCGTGCCGAGACCGAAGCGTGAGACCTGGACACCGGTGCGTCCGAGCGTTCGAAGTTCCATGTCTGTCGATTCTCCTTCAGGTGCGAGTCGGAATCTCAACGGGCGTCGATGTGTGGCCACGGGCGGGGCACGGTGATGCCGGCGCGTTCGAGCAGATGTCGGTGGTGATCGGCCGCCGCTGCGGCGAGCGCGCCGACGTCGATCGACACGACCGTGCCGTCGGCGACGACGTGGCGGCCGGCGACGAACACGTCGCGGACGCTGCGACCGTCGGTGCCCCACACGAGTTGCAGTCCGACATCACCGCGCGGGGTCCACCCGGGGGTGTCGGTGCGGTGGACCACGAGGTCGGCCTGCTTGCCGACCTCGATCGACCCGATGCGATGGGCGAGCCCGATCGCTTCCGCACCGGCGATGGTGGCCAGTTCGAACACCTGGTGGGCACCGAAGCGCGTCGGGTCGAGCCGGGCGTCGCGGGCGATGCCGGCGGCCACCGCGGCGGTGCGCAGGATGTCGATGGCGTCGCCGGCGTTGGCCGCGTCGCACCCGAGCGCGACCCGGCCGCCGCGCTCGACGATCTCGGCGTGACGGCCGTTGGCGAACACGCCCTGGCCGAGCCGGAGGTACGCCCACGGGCAGTACGCGATCGCCGTCTCGCTCGACAGGATCAGTTCGACCTCGGCGTCGTCGAGCCACACGCCGTGGCCGATGAGCAGGTGGCGGCCCAGCACGCCGAGGTCGGCGAGATGCTCGACCGGGCGGCGGCCCGTCCGCTCGAGGTAGCGCTCGGGATCGGACGACGTGGGCGACAGGTGCATCGTCATTCCGGTGCGCAGCTCGCGGGCGAGATCCGCGGCGCCGGCCAACAACTCGTCGGAGGCCAGGTCGTGGCCGACGAGCGTCACCCACCCCTCGACGAGTCCCCCGGTCGGGTAGGCGTCGATGACCGCCCGCTGCCGGTCGAGCACCTCGGCCGCCGGCGCGGTGAACGGGCCATCGTCGATGTCCCATCCCCACACCCCGAGCGTGGCGCGCAAGCCCGCGGCCGTGAGGGCGCTGGCGACGCGGTCGGCGTCGGCGACCGTGCCCGCCTCGACGACCGTGGTGACCCCGTTCGTGAGGGCCTCGACCGCCGACAGCGAGGCCGCGATCTCGTCGTCGAGCGGTTCGTGGACGGCGTGCAGCGGCACCGACCACTCGAAGATCGAGTCGCCGGGCGGTAACAGGTCGGGGATGCAGCTCCGCACGAGCGGATCCCCCGTCAGGTGCTGGTGCGCATCGATCAGGCCGGGGGTGACGACGCACCCGTCCGCTTCGAACACGATGGCTTCCGGATACCGCTGGCGGAGCGCGGCGGTCGAGCCGACCGCGACGATCACGTCGTCGTCGACCACGACGGAACCGCCGACGAGCACATCGCGCCGCTCGTTCATGGTGACGACGTCGCCGCCGCAGATCATCCGCTGCACGGGTGATGCTCTCAGATCACGACGACATCGCCGCGCGACCTGAAACGCTCGGGTCGGCACCAGGCGTTTCAGGCGACGCAGCCGTCGGCTGATCGCGGCTACTCGAACCAGCCGAAGACGTCGACGATCAGATCGGCGCTGTCCTGCGTGCAGTACCGGAGCCGCGGTGCGGGGCCAGGTCCGAGCGTGGTGAATGCCGTCGCCGGGCGGTCCTGGTTGGCCTCCCGCGCGTTCTGGATGCTGACGTCACCACCGGCCCAGGGGTTCGGGGTGGCGCAGATCCAACCGGGCGCGTGGCTGACCATCGTGGCGTTCTGGGCGAGCGCGGTCGCGTTCGCCGGCACGCCGATCGGCTCCAACGTGACCTGCCCGCCGGGCGCGAGGGGTGGCACGCCGATGCCGTTGCGGCTGTCGGCGATGCGTGTCGGTTCGGTGAAGTGGAGACGTCCGATCGTGCCCGCGGCGTCGGTCGACGACGTGACCCAACCGCCGACGTCGACCACGACGTTGGCCACTTGGTAGAGGAACAGCTCCACCGATCCGTCCGCGCCGACCGGCACGAGCGCCAGGTTGGCCCGGGTGTCGAAGCCCCCGGTGTGGTTCACCGTCGACGTCGCGGGCAGCGGCGTGCCGCCGGCATACGCCGTCACGTATCCGGACGCATCGCTGCCGGGACCGATCGCCGTGACCGTGAGCGACACGGTCTTCGCGCCGGCCGGCACACCGCCCCGGCCGACCACCGGGAAGCGCACGATCGAGGTGTTGCCCGTGTCGGCGCGGGTGTAGTCGTTGCCGGGTGCCGCACCGGCGCGGCTGTCGAGCAGACGGACGGGCGTGACCGCCTGGAAGCGTCCGGCGGTCACCGCGCCACCGGCCGGTGTGTAGTAGCCGAGGACATCGATGATCACATGGACGTCGGCGTACACCTCGACCACGATCGAGCCCGTGCCGTCGACCTGCACCACGGCCGTGTTGGCGGCCACGTCGCAGCTCGCCGACGTTGGCGTTCGACGTGGCAGGCTTCGCCGCGCCCGGCTTCCAGGCGACGAGAAAGCTCGGCGGGCGGCACTGCTCCTCGGGACTGCTGCTCCCGTTGTCGAGCGTGAAGTTGACCAGCGCAGCACTGGCTCCGGCCGGAACGCCGAGCGTCACGGTGCGCGGCTGGCCCCCCACGAGACGACCGGTCGGCCCACCGATGGCGTTGCGCGAATCGAGCACCCGCTGTGCCGCCGGGTAGGCGGTGAACGCGTGGGCGCCGGGGACGGATTGGACCGGTGGCTGGGGCAGCGGTGCCGGGGCCCCACCGGGTCCACCGAGATAGGCCGGACCCGCAGCCTGCGTCGTCGCCGCGTTGGGCCCGACGATCTTGTGAAGTTGCCCGTTGCCGTTGTTGACGTAGAACAGCGCCCGTTCGCCGTTGCGCACGCCGAACGCGAGGTCCGTCGCCACGCTGAGCTGCGTCGTGAACGGCGCGCCGTAATTGACGGCACCGGCCGCGTTCAGCAGCCACATGTTGTTGGTGGCGCCGTCGGCGAAGAGATAGCCGCCGTCGTACGTCGCACCCCACCACCCGTTCGGCACGAACGCTCCGCCGACGATGTACGCGCCGACCGTGCGGCCGTAGGAGGTGCGCGGCTCGGTGAAGTTCGGGTCGGGCGTACAGCCCGCGGTCTGTCCGATCGGGCACGGCCCTTCTCGGACCGGCCAGCCGTAGTTGGCACCGGCACTGCCGTCGTCGACCTCCTCCCAGGCGCTCTGGCCGACGTCGTTGATCCGGAACCGCGTCGTCGGCGAGTTCGGGTCGAAGGCGGTGCGGAAGGGGTTGCGCAGGCCAAGGGCGTAGATCTCCTCGCACACCGCGGCCGACTGGCCAGCACGCGCACACGGACCGTGGCCCGCGGCGGTGAGGAACGGATTGTCCGGCGCCGGCTGGCCGGTGGTCGTGACACGCAGGATCTTGCCGCCGAGCGAGGCGAGGCTCTGGGCTCGCGCCGCCTCTGCGCCCTCGCCGACGCTGAGGTAGAGCAAGCCGTCGCGACCGACCTCGACCGTACCTCCGTTGTGATTGGTGTTCACCCACGCAATGTTGTCGATCAGCACCTGCTCGGACGCGGGCACCACGACCCCGCCGCTCATCGTGAACTTCGACAGTGTGTTGGTGCACACACCGGCACGCGGCCGGGTCGCATACACGTAGATCGTGCCGGTCGTGGCGAACGCAGGATCGAGCGCCGCGCTGAGCAGGCCCCGCTCGTCGTTCCCCGAGCACACGTCGATCGTTCCCGCGGCGCTGATCGCACCGTTTGCGGCGACCCTCTGGAACGTGCCCCGCTTCTCGAGCACGAGCAGGTCGCCACCGGGCAGCACCTTGACCGCGGTCGGTTGAGTGAACGTGGCGACGAGCGAGTCGGTGAACCCGGCCGGCACCGCGAGCGCCGGCGATGCTGCGGGAATCGAGACGAGACACGCGGCGGCGAGCAACGCCCCGGCCACCATCGACACCGACGTCGGCATGAACCTCGATTGGGACCTCGTGCGCATCGGATCTCCTCGATCGTGCCGCCCCTCGGACAGAGCAAACGTACCAGTGCCGGGACCTGCGTCTCGGCGGGCCTGGCGATCCGACATCGGCCCCTTGGTACGGTGACGCGATGCCGTCGTCTCCGAACTCGATCAGCGAGCCGCACCACGTCGACCGGCCGGCAACACCCCGTTGGACCCACGTCGCCCTGCGGGTCGCCGACATCGACGCCACCATCGAGTGGTACCTGAAGTACACCCCGCTCGAGCTGCTCGAACGCCGCGAGGACGAAGACGGTTACGGCGCGTGGCTCGGCCACTCCGACCAGTCCGAGCATCCGTTCGTGCTCGTGCTCGCCCAGTTCCTACCCGACCACGACCCGTTCGCGCCGTCGCCGATCACCAAGCTCGCGCCGTTCAACCACTTCGGCATCGAGTTGCCGAACGAGGCCGACGTCGACGAGATCGCCGCACGCGGCGAGGCCGATGGCTGTCTCGCCTATCCGGCCACGCAGATGCCCTCGCCGATCGGCTACATCTGCATGTTGCACGACCCCGACGGCAACCTCATCGAGTTCTCCTACGACCAGGGCGTGTACGAGAAGGTCCGCGAAGTCTGGGGATGAGGTCGCCGCTCGACGTCGCGTTGTCGTATCTCGACGCGCTCGGCCACGACGATCCCGACGCCGTCGCGGTTCACGTCGCCGACGACTTCCACAACGAGCACCAGAGCGCGATCGGCTCGGGCTGCACCGGCCGAGCCGCGTATCGAGGACGCCTGCCGGGCTTCATGGCGTCGTTCCCCAATCGGGAGTACACCGTGATCGAGACCATCGGGCCGACGGCAACGGACGGCGACGGGTCACCCGACGATGAGTGCACCGTCGCCGTGCGCTACCGGTTGCGCGCCGACGTCGACGGCCATCGGATCGACATCCCCGGCGTGATGTGGTTCGGGGTACGCGACGGATTGATCACGCGTCGAATCGACACGTGGGACTCGCTGACGTTCTTCCGCCAGACCGATCAGGAGCCACCGCCTGCCGGTTGAGTGCGAGGCTGCCGCATCACATGCGCGACGCGTGCTCCCGGAGATCACCACTCGCCTACAGTCGGAGGATCGCTTCGAGTACGGGAGTCCGGATGCGTAATGCGTTGATCGTGGCCAATCGAACCGTCGGAGGGGATCAACTGCAGACGGCCGTCCACGAGCGCCTCGCCAAGGGACCATGCACGTTCCACCTGGTGATTCCCGTATCGGGAGTCGTGTCGTCGGCGGTGGCCGTCGGGTCAGCCGCCTCCGACACGCTGCCGATCACCCCGCTCGATTTCGTCAACGAACGCGACCTCGCCGAGAAACGGCTGCGGTTCGGGCTCGACTGGCTCCGATCGCTGGGAGCCAACGCGACCGGCGAGGTCCTGCCCGAGCCCGACACGGTGACCGGGGTGTGCCGAGCGATCGCGGAGCACGGTTCCACCGAGGTGATCGTGTCGACCCTGCCGACGACCGTGTCGCGGTGGCTCCGTCAGGACCTGCCGCATCGGCTCGAGCGCAAGGTGTCGGTCCCCGTCGTCGTGGTCACGTCGACATCGGCCTCGACCGGGGCCGCGACCGCAGCCTCGACGTCCCCCGCGACGTCACCGGGAACTGGCGCATCGTCGCCGCCTCCGACGCCGGAGCCTCCGCCGGAGGCCTGACTTCGTACAGATGTTCGAACGGTAGGCTGGGGTCGAGCGTTTCAGAAAGAGGACGACCCATGGCCACCAAGAAGCAGCCCGCCACGCGCTGGCACGACGGCACCACACCCATCGAGGAGTTGCCGCCGACCGAGCAGCTCGCGCACGCCCTGGTGTCACAGTACGGCGACCTCGCACCGTCCGTCGACAGGGTCATGGAGGCCGAACTCGACGACGACCAGCGCAGCCGCGCACTGCAGGCGTTCAGCGATTCGCTCAACCGGCCGGGCGACCCCAACCGCGACCCCCGCGTCGCCATCGCCAACGCGCTGAAGTGACAGCGCTGAAATGACTCGGCGCCGGGCGGTCTCGACCCTCCGGCCCCACGAGTAGCGTCATGATCGATGGCGCTCCTTCATCGCGCGACGTTGTCGCCCACCAAGGCGGAGATCATCTCCGGTTGGCTCCCGGCCCAGTCGTGGGCACCCGGTGGCGACGCCTCCTCGACTGGCCTCCCTCGAATTGGCCTCTTTCGAACTCGTCGGTGCCTACCGCTTCGATGACCCCGAGGGCCGAGTCGGCCTGGAGGTCCACCTCGTGCGGTCGAACGACGTGCTGTTGCAGGTGCCGCTCGTCTATCGCGACGCGCCGGTCGACGCCGCGGACGCCCACCTCGTCGGCACGATGCAGCACTCCGCCCTGGGCCAGCGCTGGGTCTACGACGGGTTGGCCGACCCGGTGTTCATCGGCATGCTCGCCGCGGCGACGCTGACGGGCACCGGACAGGCGATCGGCATGGTCGACAACGCTGGGCGGTGGACGCTCGTGCCCACGCCCGTCCACCTCGCCGGCGGCGGATGGTTCCACGGCCCGGTTCCGGTGGACGATTTCTCGACGGTGTCCGACGACGACACGTGGGCCGTCCTCCGCAACGACCGGCTCGAACTCCGAGTGGCTCACCGTCCGGTCGCCGGGGAGCAGCCGCCCATCGGCCTCACCGCGAGATGGCCCGGACAGCTCGAGCCGGTCATCCTGGCCGAAGTCCGCGATCGCGCGGAGTCCTGAGTTCCGATCCTCCGGCACCGCCGTCGTGGCGGCGGACCACCTCGACGAACTCGCCGACCACCTGATCGGACACTTCGTCGACCAGGCCCGTCGCTCGGGTGCCTCGTGGACGGACATCGGCCGTGCGATGGGCGTCTCCAAACAGGCGGCCCGGAAACGCTTCCTGCCGAAGGATCCCGGTGACCTCAACGATCCCGACGCCAATCGGGACTTCAGCCGATTCACGCCGCGGGCGAAGAACGCCGTGATGGCCGCGCACGCCGCGGCGCACGCCACCGGGAGTGCGGAGATCGTTCCGGCCCACCTCGTGCTCGGGCTGCTGAGCGAGCCCGACGCGCTCGCCGCCAAGGCCATCGCCGTCACCGTCCCGCTCGACACCGTGCGGGACGCGGTGACGGCGAGGATGCCGGTGGCGGACGCGGCGGTGGCGAACGAGCCGGGCGGGCGGACTCGTGCCGTACGGCGAGGACGCCAAGAAGGTGCTCGAACTCACCTTCCGGGAGGCGCTCCGTCTCGGCCACAACTACATCGGCACCGAGCACATCCTGTTGGCGCTCCTCGAGGCCGAGCGGGACGACGGTGGGCTCGATGCACTCGGTCTCCGCAAGCCCGAGGTCGAAGCGCAGATCCTGGCCCAACTCGCGGCGTTCCACTGAAGCCTCGGCGCGCAGGCCGTGGCCTGCGCTGCGTGATCAGGCTGTGCGATCAGTCGTCGGGAAGGGCCGCAAAGTCGCGCTTGACGCCCCGGTACCACGACATCCCCGACCATGGCTTCTTCCAGCGACCCTTCATCGCCTTCGCCGCTTCCTCGTGCGAGGCGTCGCCGGCCGCGACCATCGCCTTCAGATGCGCGTCCTGAGCGTTGATGATCTCGTTGGCGTCCGTGCCGCTGAATCGCTGCTCACACGGCCCGCCAAGGTCCTTGCATGACATCGACTTCATCGGTGGACTCCTTCAGGCCTGAGCGATGCGCACGAGATTGCCGGACGGATCGCGGAACGCGCAGTCTCGCGCACCCCACGGCTGCGACACGGGCTCCTGCAACACTTCGGCGCCCGACGCTCGGACCTTCTCGAAGGTCGTGTCGAGGTCGTCGGAGCCGAAGATCGCCGCTTGCAGCGACCCCTGCGTCACGAGCGACAGCAGCGCGTCGCCTTCGGCCTGCGACCGGCCACCGTGCGGCTGGAACAGCACGATGTCGACGTCCTGATTCGGTGCACCGACGGTGACCCAGCGGAACCCGTCGGACTCGACGTCCATGCGTACCTCGAGGTCGAGGGCGTCACGGTAGAAGCTGAGTGCGGCATCGGGGTCGTGGACCGGGATGAACATTTTCGAAACGGTGATTGTCATACGACAACGGTACGACCGCCGCGCGAGCCGTTGCTTCTTCGATCCTGCTCGATGTCGAGCGCTCCCCGCCGTCAGGCAGTGACCGTCACGCAGTGATCGGCCGGCGCGGCGGCCGCGTCACGATCTTGGTCACGCACGCTGGCACGCCCTCGAGATGACCGTGGTCGCGCGCCCGGTACTGCGACGGTGTCTCGCCGACGATCTCGGTGAAGCGCGAACTGAACGAGCCGAGCGACGTACAGCCGACGGCGACGCAGGTGTCGGTGACCGAGACACCCTCCCGGAGCAGGGCCTTCGCCCGCTCGATGCGGCGCGTCATGAGGTACGAGTACGGGGTCTCGCCGTAGGCGGCGCGGAACTTGCGCGAGAAGTGCGCCGGTGACATGTGCGCGACTCGGGCCATCGCCGGGACGTCGAGCGGCTGCGCGTACTCGCGGTCGATGCGATCACGCGCCCGACGCAGTTGCACGAGGTCGGCGATCTCCTCCGACGTCACGACGTCGACGGTACCCGATGGCCGAGTGCCTCAGCTCCGGTCGGGCACGACGAGGCGATAACCGACCGCTCGTTCGTTGTGGATCACCGGTCGATTCGGCCCCGACCCCAGCCGCTGGCGCACACGGCTGACGCTGATGCGCAACGCGTTGAGGTCGATCGTCTCCGGTTCGTAGCCCCACAGGGCCCGTCCCAGCGCTCGGTAGGTCACGATCTTGTCGACGTTGCGCGCCAACACGGCGAGCATCTCGAACTGTTGTCTCGACATCTCGATCGCGACGCCGTCGACGCTCGCCTGGTATGCGTCGAGGTCGAGACGGGTGTCACCGACGACCACGAACGGTGAGTCGACCACGGCCGCGACCGTCGCCGCATGCCGCAGCGCAACCCGGATCCGGGCCTCGAGCACCCCCATCGAATACGGCTTGATCACGTAGTCGTCGGCGCCCGCTTCCAAGGCGGCGACGATGCGGTCTTCCATCGCGTCAGCGCTGACGACCAGGATCGGACAGCGTGTCCAGTCGCGGATGCGCTTGCACATTGTGAGCCCGTCGACATCTGGCAGACCCATGTCCAACAGGATCAAGTCGAACGTCGTTGTGCCGAGCCAATCGACCGCCTCGGTGCCCGTTGCCGCCCCCTGCACGGCGTAGCCGCGGCCGACGAGTCCGACGGACAATGCCTGCATCTGGGCCCGATCGTCCTCCACGACGAGGATGGTCCCGCGGCCGAGTTCGACGCGCTCGCGATGGTCGTTCGCACGAGTACGAGCGGCGACCGACATCGAGTCAGATCCTATTGA
Organism: Ilumatobacteraceae bacterium; assembly: GCA_963801795.1. Lineage (GTDB taxonomy): Bacteria > Actinomycetota > Acidimicrobiia > Acidimicrobiales > Ilumatobacteraceae > Sva-07. The sequence continues at coordinate 1,135,093 of CAWDFZ010000003.1, read as the reverse complement.
TTTCACAACGATGGTCCGCTCTCGAAACGTCGTCGAAACAAATCCCCGTCATTCTGCGGCGGACGCCAAACCGACCCCGAATGGAGAATCGAATGGATAGTGGGAACCTGGCATGGGTGCTGACCTCAGCAGCACTCGTGCTCTTCATGACACCGGGCCTTGCCTTCTTCTACGGGGGCATGGACCAGAACAAGAACGTGCTGAACATGCTGATGATGAACTTCTATTGCATCCTGATCGTTCCGGTCCTGTGGATGGTGGCCGGCTACTCGCTCGCCCAGGTGCCGTTCGACAATGACTTCATCGGCGGCTTCGATGCGGCCTTCTTGAAGGACATCACGGTGGCGGGCGACGGCGGTGCCCTGGCGATCGTGGCGTTCCTCGGCATGTTCGCTTCGATCACTCCCGCCCTGATCTCGGGCGCCGTGGCCGACCGCATGAAGTTCGCCGCATGGGCGATCTTCGTTCCGCTGTGGCTGTTCCTCGTGTACGTGCCGATCTTCAAGTGGGTGTACGGGGGTTGGCTCGGCCAGCGCGGTTCGCTCGACTTCGCCGGCGGTACCGCGATCCACGTCAACGCCGGCATCGCCGCGTTGGCCGCCGTGTTCGTGCTCGGCAAGCGCAAGGGCGACCTCCAGCCGCCGCACTCGATGCCACTCGTCATGATCGGCACCGGCATCCTCTGGTTCGGATGGTTCGGCTTCAACGCCGGCTCCGCCCTCGCCGCGAACGGTCAGGCCGCGCAGGCCTTCATGAACACCTTCCTCGCCGCAGCCACCGCCGGCTTGGCCTGGGTGGCCGTCGAATGGATCCGAGATGGTCGACCCACGAACCTCGGCGCGGCCTCCGGAATCGTGGCCGGTCTCGTCGCGATCACCCCGGCCTGCGGCTTCGTCTCCGGTCCCGCACCGCTGGCGATCGGTGCGGTCGCCGGCGTGGTGTGCTGCTACGCCGTCAAGCTGAAGCATCGTGTCGGCTACGACGATGCGCTCGACGTGGTCGGTGTCCACTTCGTCGGCGGGCTCGTCGGCTCGCTGCTGATCGGCTTCTTCGCCAACCCCGACTTCTTCGAGGCGGAGTTCATGGAGGGGATCTTCTACGGCGGAAGCGCCAAGCTGTTGGGTGAGCAGGCGCTCGCGAACGGTGCGGCCATCGCCTGGTCGCTTCCCGTCACCTTCCTGATCATGCTCGGGCTCAAGAAGACGATCGGCGTGCGTGTCGATCCCGAGACCGAATCGAGTGGCCTCGACCTCCACGAACACGAAGAGGTCGCCTACCACGGCGCCTCCGTCTACTGACCTCACAACCGATTCGAAGGAGCCAGACACATGAAACTGATCACCGCGGTCATCAAGCCCTTCAAGCTCGACGACGTGAAAGACGCGCTCAAGGCCGTCGGCGTCGTCGGAGTCACCGTCACCGAGGTTCGGGGATTCGGCCGGCAGGGCGGCCACACCGAGACGTACCGAGGGGCCGAGTACAAGATCGACTTCGTCCCGAAGGTCAAGCTCGAGATCCTCGCGAGCGACGACCAACTCGACGACATCGTCGCCGCCATCACGAGCGGCGCGAGTACCGGCAAGATCGGTGACGGCAAGGTGTGGGTGACTCAGGTCGACACAGCCGTCCGGATCCGAACGGGCGAACTCGGCCCCGACGCGATCTGACCGATCGGGCCGTCGGAGCGAACGGTCAGCGGGAATCAGCAGCCGGTGACGCACCCGTCGCCGGTGATCAGCCGATATCCCCGCGACCGTTCGCTCCGCACGACCAGGTGAAGGGCGATCAGCCGGCGCCGCAGCCGGTGGATCACACCTTCGAGGGTTCGGTCACCGAGCAGACGGCCGGGCGCCACCGCGGCCTCCAACCGGTCCCGCGGGACCACCGCGCCCGATGCCGCGAACAGCGGTCGTGCGACGTTCGCCTCCTTGCCGGTCAGCGACACCGAGACCTCGCCGCGGTGGGCAACACCGGCGACGTCGATCCACGGCTCCGCGCGATCGAATCGTTCGATCGCCTCGGCGAGCTCATGGAAGCGAGCGGCGAGCTCTTCGCGACCGAACGGCGCCGCGATCCAGTTCTCGTCCGGAGCGAGGCGCCGTGGTGGTCGCACTCCCTCGGACACGATGAGGAGCCGCGGCACGCCGGCCAGGGCGAGTCGGACGCGCAGGTCCCGTTCCGTCGGCCATTCCACCAGCTCGGGACCGTGGAGTCCCTCGACACCGTCTTCCAACAGCACCCGGGCACGATATGTCGAAAGGTTCGCCGCGCAGGTTTCCGCCATGTTTCGGAGCAATCAAGCCCTTGCTGCGGTCACCTCTCAACACTCACGTCGGTCGCGATCGGAACCGTGAAGGTCACCGCACCACCACCGTCCGTCGACCGGCCGACGCTGATCGCACCACCGTGCGCCTCGACGATGGCCTTGCACACCGTCAGTCCGAGCCCGGACGAACCGGTCATCGACCGGAACGCCTCGAAGGCTTCGTCCTGATCGATCGATTCGAAGCCCGGTCCGGCGTCGTCGACCGAGACGCCGACGAAGTCATCACTGTGGCGCCACGCCCGCAGCCAGATCGACGACTCAGGTGGTGCGACCCGACGCGCGTTCTCGACGAGGTTCGTCAGGACCTGGTCCACCTGCACCGCGTCGACGTCCACCTCGGGAAGCCCCGGCTCCACGAACACTTCGACACGGGCCGCGTTCCCACCGAGTCGTTCGAACCGGTGGGCACACGTCGCCACGAGTTCACCGATGTCGCACGCTGACCGTTCGGGAACCAGTGCGCCGGCCTCGATGCGGGACACGCTGAGCAGATTGCCCACGATCCGATCGAGCCGATCGCTCTCGTCCACCACCATGTTCAACAGTTCCGCTCGGGTCGCCGAGTCGTAGTCGGGGCCGTCGAGCAGGTCGGTCGAGACCGACTTGATCGTGGTGAGCGGGCTCCGCAGGTCGTGGGAGACGCCACGAAGCAGCACGGCCCGTTGGTCGTCGAGCGGGCGGGCCGACGAACGTGACCGGCGAGCGTCGCTGATGAAGGCCACGAGGACGGCGACCACGACGAAGGTCGCCAGCACGAAGACATCCTCGGTCAGACCGATGCGCAAGTGCCCGATCGGCGGGAGGAACGCCAATGCGTACGCGAGGGCAGCGACGACGGCGACGACGACGCCCACGGCCGCTCCCCCGAGCACTCCGGCGACGCTGATCGGCACCAGGAGGAGCAGCGCCGGAATCGTCGTCCGGACGTGCCCCACGAGCAGGCAGCCGACCGTGACGAGCGCGGTGCCGAACAATCCCGCGCTGAGAGCAACCCAGCGAGCACGGCCGACCGTCGGAACCACCCCCACAGTCTGCCGGACGCCCGAATCGAGACGTGCACGACGCCACCTGGCGATCAAAGGCCGCCGAGTGGGCCGATCGTCCGGCGGATGAGGGGCACGCCGGGCCGGTAGGCCAGGTGGTGGTGCGTCGGAGCGTCGAGGATCACGGCGTGGCCGGCGGAGCCGGGAGACAGTCGACCGACGTCGGTGCGGCGCAAGCGCTGCGGCGCCGCCGAGCGTGACGGCGGTGATCGCCTCGTCGATCGTCATGTGCATCTCGCGTACGGCGAGCGCGATGCAGAACGAGATCGACGTCGTGTAGCTCGACCCGGGGTTGCAGTTCGACGCGATCGCGACCGTCACACCGGCATCGATCACCCGGCGCGCGTCGGGGTACGGCTGCCGGGTGGAGAAGTCGGTGGCCGGGAGGAACGTCGCGACGGTGTCGCTCCCGGCGAGCGCGTCGATGTCGTCGTCGGTGAGGTACGTGCAGTGGTCGACCGACGCGCAGCCGCACTCGACCGCGAGCTGCACGCCCGGGCCGTGGCCGAGTTGGTTGCCGTGCAGTCGTAGGCCGAGGCCGGCGGCGCGTCCCGCCTCGAGCACCGCCCGGCACTGGTCGGCGTCGAACGCGCCGGTCTCGCAGAACGCGTCGATCCACTTGGCGTTCGGCGCCGCGGCGTCGAGCATGTCGGTGCACACGAGGTCGATGTAGTCGTCGGGACGCCCCTCGAACTCGGCCGGCAGCAGGTGGGCGCCGAGGAACGTCGACTCGGCTCGTGTGGCGCGCGGGCGATCTCGACCGACCGCGCCTCGTCGACGACGTTGAGCCCGTACCCCGACTTGATCTCGATCGTCGTCGTGCCGGCCCGGTGCGCCTCGTCGAGTCGCCGACGCACGAGACGATCGAGTTCGTCGGTCGGCGTGCTGCGGGTCGCGTCGGTGGTCGTCGCGGATGCCGCCACCGTCGTACGGGTGGCCCGCCATCCGGGCGGTGAACTCCTCGGCCCGGTCGCCGGCGAACACGAGATGCGTGTGGGAGTCGACGAACCCCGGCAGCACGCACGCGCCGTCGGCGTCGATCCGGTCGTCGGCGACCGCGCCGGCTGGTCCCGACGTGTTCGACCGACGTCGTCGACGATCACCACGCATGCGTGCTCGACGATCCCGAGCGGCCCGCGTCCGATCGTCGGATCGTTGGTGACGAGCGAGCCGATGTTGTCGATCACCAGCGAGCGCGGCGGACCGGCTGAGCGGTCACCGGTCCATCAGTTCCGTGATGGTCGGCGTGGAGTTCGGCGGTCACGTCGATAAGACGGTGTCGCCCGTCGGTGACGACGGTCGTGTCCGTCGACGATCACGTCGGTGACGTCGGCCGCCGTCGCCGCGAACACGGCGGCTTCGATCGCGATCCGGCGTCGCGAGCCCGGCGGTGCGCACCGATGCGAGCGACACGGTCACGAGGTCGGCCCGCATGTCCGGTCGGCGATCGCGCCGGCGTCGTTCCAGCCGAGACTGCGGTGCCCGACTGATCGTCGCCATCGTCGAGCAGGTCGGCCGCCGCGTGCACGCCACGCTCGCTGGCTGCGGAGACGTTCGTCGAGTTCGAGCGCTCGTGCCTCCTCGAACAGGTCGATCACCGCGTGCGAGTCGGATCCGAGCGCCATCGGCACGCCGGCGGCGGCGAAGGCACGAGTCGGTCCGATGCCGTCGCCGAGGTCGCGTTCGGTGGTCGGGCACATCGCCACGGTCGAGCCGGCCGCTGCGAGCAGCGCGATATCGTCGTCGCTGACGTGGGTCGCGTGGACGGCCGTGAAGCGATCGGTGAGCGCGCCGGCGTCGGCGAACACGCCGGTCGGAGTTCGACCGTGATGCGCCAGGCACGCCTCGTTCTCGGCGACCTGCTCCGACACGTGCGCGTGGACGCACCGCTCCGGCGTCGCCGGCCCAGCACGCGACCGTCCGGATCGCGTCGGGGTCGACGGCGCGGACCGAATGGATCGCGGCGCCGATCCGGCAGCCCTCGGTCGCGTCGAGCGCGGCGACCCGCTCGATCCATGCGTCGACGTCCCCATCGCTGAACCGGCGCTGCGCGAGCGATGGGCTCGGCGTAGCCCGGCGTCGGTGAGACCGCCGTGCAGGTACAGCGTGTCGAGCAGTGTGATGCGGATCCCCGCGTCACGGGCCGCCGCGACGAGTGCGTCGCCCATCTCGTTCGGGTTCGGCGTACGGCGTGCCGTCGGGCTGGTGGTGGAGGTAGTGGAACTCGCCGACGCACGTGACGCCGGCCAGCGCCATCTCGGCGAACGTCGCTCGCGCGAGCCGGTGGTAGCTGTCCGGCTGGAGTCGTTCGGCGGCCCGGTACATCAGGTCACGCCACGTCCAGAACGTGCCGCGGTCCGCCTGCGTCCGAGATCGCAGTGCGCGATGGAACGCGTGGCTGTGCGCGTTCGCGAGGCCGGGGATCGTGAGGCCGGCGAGACGGATCGAGTCCGGCGACCGGCTCGGCGCCGACGACGACCGCACCGAACCGCCCGTCGACCACCTCGATCGCGACGGACGGTTGCGTCCGGCCGTCGATCAGCGCGAGCTCGCACCAGTAGTCTCGTCACGAGCCGACTCGTTCGACGAACGCGGTGATCCGTTCGACGAACGCGTCGCGCTGGTACTTGTCGAACTCGTCCCAGGTCGCGAGCGTCGACAGATCGGTCACCCGGTCGATGAACAGCACGCCGTCGAGGTGGTCGCACTCGTGCTGCCACGTGGCCGCGGTGAGGCCGCGCTTGACCTCGTCGTGCTCGACGCCGTCACGATCGAGGTAGCGGACGCGGATGTTGACGTTGCGCTGCACGTTGCCACGCAGCGGCACGGACAGGCAGCCCTCGTTGATCTCGACGAGCTCGTCGTCGAGCGGTTCGATGACCGGATTGATCGCGATCGTCAACGGGATCGGCGGCTTGTACGGATACCGCGGGTTGCTGGTCACCTCCATCACGGCGATGCGCACACGCTCGCCGACCTGTGTGGCCGCGAGCCCCGCACCGTTGGCGTGGCGCATCGTGTCGATCAGGTCGTCGATGAGTGTCTGGATCGTCGCGCTGCCGATGTCGTCGACCGGGACGTCGAGCGCCACCTCGCGCAGCACCGGATGACCGATCGACAGGATCGTCCGCACGCTCACGACACGAGCGCTCCGTCACGTGTCCACAGCAGCGGGAACAGCGGATGGTCCATCGGCGCGCCGTCGGCGAGTTCGGCGTCGAGCCCGTCGAACGGCGGCGAGGTGGTCCATCGCCGCGGTGCGTGCACCATGTCATCGCCGAGGTAGCGGACCGACAGAACCCGTCGGCGGTTGGTCCCGACACGCCGCCCGAACCGTGCACGGTGAGCATGTTGAAGAACACGGCGTCGCCCGGCTCGAGCTCCCAGCCGATCACCCGCCACCGATCGGGATCGGCGACGAAGTCGGGCAGCTCGGCGAGGCTGCCGTCGGGGAACCACTTGGCCTGGTCGTCGAGGAACGTGCGCGGCATGTACCACGGGCCGCGGTGGGTGCCGGCGACGAACTCCAGGGTCGCCGAGCGATCGACCGGATCGACCGGGAACCACATGCTGGCGTTCTGCACGCCGTCGACGTTGTAGTACGGCTGGTCCTGGTGCCACGGTGTCCGCTGCTTCGTGCCGGGCTCCTTGACCAACACATGGTCGTGGTAGAGCCGGATCGAATCGGAGCCGGTGAGTTCGGCGGCGATCGCCGCGCCGGGCGATTCGCGGATGAACCGCTCCATCGCGGGGAGCCGGTCCCAGTTGCAGAAGTCCTCGATGAACGCACCGTCGTTGTCGGCGCTCGCCCGCTTGGCCCGCGGCGAGAGATCGGCGAGGTTCTCGTCGATCGCCTCGCGGGCCCACGCGACCTGCTCGGCGGTGAACGCCTGCCGTACGCAGACCGCGCCGTCGCGTTCCCAGTCGCCCTCGATGGTCCAGCGGCTCACGGCGTCGGTCCCTCGTCGATCGTCGAGCCACGGCGCATCGAGCCGGGACGCATCGGAATGGTCACGCCGCGCTCGTCGGCCACCTCGATCGCCCGCTCGTAGCCGGCGTCGACGTGGCGGATCACGCCCATCCCCGGGTCGTTGGTGAGCACCCGCTCGAGCTTCTCGGCGGCGAGGTCGGTGCCGTCGGCGACGCTGACCTGACCGGCGTGGATCGAGCGGCCGATGCCGACACCGCCGCCGTGGTGGATGCTCACCCACGTGGCGCCCGAGCACGTGTTGACCAGGCCGTTGAGCAACGGCCAGTCGGCGATCGCGTCCGAGCCGTCGATCATCGCCTCGGTCTCGCGGTACGGCGACGCGACCGAGCCCGAGTCGAGGTGGTCGCGGCCGATCACGATCGGCGCCTTCAGTTCACCGGAGCGCACCATCTCATTGAAGCGCAGGCCGAGGCGGTGACGCTCGCCGTAGCCGAGCCAGCAGATCCGGGCCGGGAAGCCCCTGGAACGCCACACGTTCGCCCGCCATCGTGATCCAGCGGTGCAGGCCCTCGTTGTCGGGGAACTCCTCGAGCACCGCGCGGTCGGTGGCGGCGATGTCGGCAGGATCGCCCGGACAGCGCGACCCAGCGGAACGGACCGAGGCCCTCGCAGAACAGCGGGCGGATGTAGGCCGGGAGGAAGCCCGGGTAGTCGAAGGCCCGTTCGAAGCCGCCGAGCTTGGCTTCGGCGCGCAGGCTGTTGCCGTAGTCGAACACCTCGGCGCCGGCGTCCATGAACCCGACCATCGCCTCGCAGTGGGTCGCCATCGATGCACGGGCGCGGCGGGTGAACTCGGTCGGGTCGTCGCGGCGCAGCTCGTCCGCCGCCTCGGGCGTGAGATCGTTCGGCATGTAGCTCAGCGGGTCGTGCGCGCTCGTCTGGTCGGTGACGATGTCGGCGGCGACGCCGTCGGCGAGCAGCCGCGGCAGGAGGTCGGCGGCGTTGCCGAGCAGGCCGACCGACAGCGGCGTGCGGCTCGCCTTGGCCTCCTCGACGCGCCGCACCGCGGACACGTAGTCGGGGGCGATCTCGTCGAGGTACCGGTGATCGACACGTCGCTGCAGCATGTGCTGGTCGACGTCGATCACCAGCGCGACGCCGTCGTTCATCGTCACGGCCAGCGGCTGCGCACCGCCCATGCCGCCGGCGCCGGCCGTGACGGTGAGCGTGCCGGCGAGCGAGCCCCCGAACCGCTTGCGGGCGATCTCGGCGAAGCACTCGTACGTGCCCTGGAGGATCCCCTGCGTGCCGATGTAGATCCACGAGCCGGCGGTCATCTGTCCGTACATCGTGAGGCCCTGGTGTTCGAGACGGCGGAACTCGTCCCAGTTCGCCCAGTCGGGCACGAGGTTCGAGTTGGCGATCAGCACGCGCGGGGCCCACTCGTGCGTGCGCATCACGCCGACCGGTTTGCCCGACTGGACGAGCATCGTCTCGTCGCGCTCGAGCGTGGTGAGCGTCCGCAGCATCGCCCGGTACGCATCCCACGAGCGGGCGGCGCGGCCGGTGCCGCCGTACACGACGAGCCGGTCGGGATTCTCGGCGACCTCGGGGTCGAGGTTGTTCTGCAGCATCCGGTACGCGGCCTCCTGCGGCCATCCGCGGCACGTCAGATCGTGCCCCGCGGCGCCCGGATGCCGGTGACGGGGGTACCGATGTCGCCGCGATGCGCCGCGCGTACGGAGTCGCTCATGCCTTGCAGTCTGCGCGCGACCGTCGTACGGTGTCAACCGACGACAAGCAATGTCAGCAGATGACAACCACCGCGAATCGAGACGAGCGAGAGTGCCGCATGACGATCGACCTGGTCGACGAGGTCACCCTGCCCCGATCGATCGCGCGCGTCCTCGACCTGTTCGAGGTCGTGCTCGGCGGAGGGTCGCTGCAACCTGACGACGGCGGCCAACGCGTCGGAGCTGACGCCCGACCACGGCGCTGCGCTACCTGCGCGCGCTCGAGGCCCGTGGCTATGTCGATCGCGACTGCGTCCGGCGACTACTCGGCCGGCCCGACGATCCTGCGCATCGCCGCATCGCTGCGCAGCGGCACCGTGCTCGACCGGCTGGCGGCGACCGCCCAGCCGCACCTCGATCGCCTCGCCGAGCGGACCGGCGAATCGACGTACCTCGCGGTGAGCGACGGCCGGACCGGCCACCTACGTCGCCACCGCCGAGAGCAGCCGGGCGATCCGTCACGTCGGGCTGGGTCGGACAGAACGTCGACCTCACCGGGCACCGCGCTCGGCGCCGCACTGGCCGAGCCGGGTGTCGATCGCCACTCGCACCGGCGCCGTCGAAGCCGACGTCACCGCCATGAGCCTCGCCCTGCCGACGCTCGGCAAGCTCGGCGTCGCCATCTCGATCGTCGGCCCGTCGCACCGCTTCACCCGACCGCAACGTCGTGCATTGGTGCCAGGCACCAATGCACGAGGTTCCGAGTTCGGGCGGGCGTTGACGGAGGCGGTCGAGCAGCTCGAACGGGAACTGCGCATCAACGGAGAGGACCTCACCATCGTGACCATCCACCTCGACGGACCCGGCGTCACCATCGACGACGTCATCGCCGTCGCCCGGCGCGGCGAACCGGTCGAGCTCACCGACGTCGGCGATCGAACGAATGGCCGCGTCCCGCGCCATCGTCGATCGTCTCGCCGAGGGCGAGCCGAAGTACGGCATCTCGACCGGGTTCGGCGCGCTCGCCACCGTGTCGATCCCACCCGAGCGGCGACGGGCGCTGCAGACCGCCCTCGTCCGATCGCACGCCGCCGGAATGGGTGACACCGGTCGAGGACGAGGTCGTCCGGGCGATGGTGCTCCTGCGGGCCCGCACCCTCGCCCTCGGCTACAGCGGCGCCCGTCCGCTGGTCGCGCAGGCGATGGTCGACCTCCTCAACGCGGGCATCACGCCGATCGTGCCCGAGTACGGATCGCTCGGGGCGAGCGGCGACCTCGCCCCGCTCGCCCACGGTGCGCTGGCCCTCCTCGGCGAGGGCGACGTCGTGTACGAGGCGAGTAGTCCGACCGGCCGCCGAAGCGCTGCGCGACGCCCGGACTCGAACCGATCGAGCTCGCCGAGAAGGAGGGGCTGGCCGTCACCAACGGCACCGACGCCATCCTCGGGCATGCTGTGCCTCGCCATCGCCGACACCCAGCGACTCCTCGAGCAGGCCGACATGACCGCGGCGATGACGATCGAGGGTCTGCTGGCCACCGATGCCCCGTTCGCTGCCGACCTGCAGGCGTTGCGCCCGCAACCCGGCCAGGCGGTGTCGGCCGCCAACCTGCGCACGATGCTGGCCGGTTCCCCGATCGTGGCGAGTCACGCACACCCGGACGACCGGACGGGTGCAGGACGCCTACTCGATCCGCTGTACGCCGTCGGTGCACGGTGCGGTGCGCGACACGCTGGCGCACTGCCGCTTCGTCGCCGAGAACGAACTCGCCGCGGCGATCGACAACCCGATGGTGCTCCCGGACGGTCGCGTCGAATCGTGCGGCAACTTCCACGGTGCACCGCTCGGGTTCGCCGCCGACTTCCTGGCGATCGCCGTGGCCGAGATCGGAGCGATCGCCGAACGCCGGATCGACCGCATGCTCGACACGACGCGCAGCCACGGCCTCCCACCGTTCCTCGCTCGACGAGGTCGGTGTCGACAGCGGCATGATGATCGGCCACTACACCGCGGCGGCGATGGCCTCGGAGAACAAGCGGCTGGCGGCGCCGGCATCCGTCGACTCGCTCCCGACATCGGGGATGCAGGAGGACCACGTGTCGATGGCCTGGCTCGCGGCCCGCAAGCTCCGCAAGGTCGTCGACAACGTTCGCCGGATCCTCGCCGTCGAGTACGTGTGTGCGGCGCGGGCGATCGACCTGCGCGCCCCGCTCGTTCCGTCGGCAGGCGACCGGTGCCCTGCTCGACCTGCTGCGCCGTCACGTGCCCGGTCCGGGACCCGACCGGTACCTCGCTCCCGAACTCGCTGCGGCGGAAGCAGTGCTCACGTCGACGGGCATGTCCGCGGCATTGAGCGACGTCGGCATCACGTTGCGCTGACAACAGGCGGGCCGGGAGGAACAACGGGGCGCGAGTGGGCCGGCGCGGGGTACGGCAGCGGCGCCAGACCCTTCGTCACCTCGTCCTCCTGTGCGCGTTTAGGGTGACAACGTGAGCAGTTCGGTGCACCGGTTGGACCGCCGGGGGCTGACATGGGGTGTCGTCGGGGTCGCGATCGTGATCGCGTTGACGTTCATCGGCAGCGACCGGCTGGTGTGGTTCGACGCCGCGCTCGTCGGCTATCTGTTCGGCATCGTGTTCGCCGTGTTCGGCGTGGCGTACCGGTATGCGGTCTGGCTGCGACGGCCGCCGACGGCGATGTTGAACCGGCGCGGCTGGGATGCGTTCCGGCAACGCAAGGCACGCAACGCCATCGCGTTGCCATCGCTGGTCGGGACCCACCTGCTCGCACAGGGATTCATCCGGCGCCGATCCCGCGCACGGTGGCTCGCCCATCAATTGGTGTTCTGGGGTTGCATCCTCGCCGGGCTCGTCACGATCCCGCTCACGCTTGGATTGCTGCACTTCGAGAGCGTCGGTCAGACGGCCGACCACTATCAGGTGTACGTCTCGAACGTCGGCACGATGAAGTTCGATGCCGAGAGCATCGTCGGCTGGTTCATGTTCCATGCCCTCGACGTCGCTGCGGTGCTCGTGCTCGCCGGTGTGTTCATCTTCCTGCGCCGACGGCTGCGCGACCCGGGGGCGATGGCCGTGGAACGTTCCGGCGACTTCCTCGCGCTCGCCGGATTGTTCGCGGTGTCGGTGAGCGGTCTGTTCCTGACCGTGTCGAGCATGTGGCTCGAAGGACGCTTCTACTCGGCACTCAACACGATCCACGCGTTGACGGTGATCCTCGGGTTGATGTACCTGCCGTTCGGCAAGCTCTTCCACATCTTCCAACGTCCTGGCAACCTCGGCGTCGCCTACTACAAGCGGGCCAACGACGAGGGCGCACCGGCGCTGTGCCGTCGGTGCGGCGAGCCGTTCGCCAGCGCGCAACAGATCGCCGATCTGCGCGAGGTGCTCCCGCAGGTCGGGTTCGACTACGCCATCGACGGCGGCGGCAACTATCAGGACACCTGCCCCCGGTGCCGGCGTGCCCAGGTGACCCTCGCCCAGTCGGCGCGGGTCGGAGGATTCGGCTGATGGCACGACCACCGATCAGCGACGACGAACTCATCGCCCGCTACGGGCCGCACCTCAACGAAGCGCCGCCCGGTGGGTGGGAGGCCGGCATCGAGGTCGACCGAGTGGTCAACACGCATTGCTGCTTCTGCGGCCAGCAGTGCGGGATCAAGCTCAAGGTGCACGACAACGCGGTGGTCGGGTTCGAGCCGTGGTACGAGTTCCCGTTCAACGAGGGCAAGCTGTGCCCGAAGGGCGTGAAGCGGTACCTGCAGGGCAGCCACCCTGATCGACTGCTGCATCCCATGGAACGCGATGACACCGCACCCGGCGGGATTCCGGAACGTCACCTGGGATCAGGCGCTCGATCGAGTCGTGTCCGAGATCCGCCGCATCCAGGCCGAACACGGCGACGACGCGTTCGCCATGTTGTCCGGCGTGTCGCTGACGAACGAGAAGAGCTACCTCGTCGGCAAGTTCGCCCGGCTCGCGTTGCACACGGCCAACCTGGACTACAACGGTCGCTACTGCATGGTGTCGGCCGGCACCGGGAACAAGAAGGCGCTCGGTGTCGACCGGGCACCGAACCCGTGGAGCGACATCCCGCTCGCCGACGTCGTGTGGGTCGCCGGCACGAACGTCGCCGAGACGTTCCCGATCACCACCAGTTACATCTGGCGAGCGCGTGACCGTGGCGCCAAGTTGATCGTCCAGGACCCGCGGGTCGTCCCGCTCGCGCGCACCGCGGATCTGTTCCTGCCGGTGCGACCGGGTACCGACTCTGCGCTGTTCGGGGCGGTGCTGCACGTGCTGATCGAACGCGACTGGCTCGATCACGAGTTCATCGACGCGCACACCGTGGCGTTCGACGAAGCAGCCGCCGCGGTCGTCGAGATGACACCGGCGTGGGCGGCCGGGATCACCGGAGTGCCTGCGGCACGGATCGAGGAGGCGGCCGAACTGTGGGGCACATCGGCGACGGGGATGATGCTGCACGCCCGCGGCATCGAACAGCACACCAAGGGTGTCGACAACGTGCTCGCGGCGATCAACCTCGGGCTGGCGACCGGCAAGTTCGGCAAGCCGGGCTGCGGTGTCTCCACGATCACCGGGCAGGGCAACGGCCAGGGCGGCCGTGAACACGGGCACAAGTGCGATCAGTTGCCCGGCAATCGCGACATCACCAATCCCGAGCACCGGGCCGCCGTCGCGGAGGTGTGGAACTGCGACGAAGCCGAGATCCCCGGCAAAGGCCTGCCGGCCCAGGAACTGATCGAAGCGATCCACGACGGCACGATCAAGGGGTTGCTGTCGATCTGCTTCAACCCGCTCGTGTCGGCACCGGACGTCGAACTTCACCCGCGAGGCGCTCGACAAGCTCGAGTTCTACGCCGTCATCGACTTCTTCCTCTCCGAATCCGGCCACCACGCCGACATCGTCCTCCCCGGGTCGCTGCACGAGGAGGACGAGGGCACCTCGACGAGCGGCGAGGGGCGCATCATCAAGATCAACGCCGCCGTCACGCCGCCCGGCGAAGCTCGCCGTGACTGGGAGATCCTGGTCGACATCGCCGAGCGGCTCGGCAAGGGCGAGTACTTCCCGTACTCGAACACCGAGCAGATCTTCGACGAGCTGTGCCGGGCCAGCTCCGGCGGCGCCGCCGACTACACCGGCGCCACCTGGCAACGGATCGAGGACGAGATGGGCCTGTTCTGGCCGATCCCCGAAGCCGGTCACCCCGGCACGCCGCGCCTCTACGAAGGCGGGAAGTTCCACCATCCTGACGGCAAGGCACGCTTCCACGGGGTGCCCTACAAGCTGTCGGCCGAGGTCGTCGACGACGAGTATCCGGTGCTGCTGACGACCGGCCGGGTCGTCTCGCAGTACCTGTCCGGCACGCAGACCCGCCGCATCGCCGCGCTGGTCGCCCAATACCCCGAGCCGCTGTGCGAGATGCACCCGGCGCTCGCCGAGCCGCTCGGCATCGGTGACGGCGACCTCGTCACCGTCACGTCACGGCGCGGCACGATCACCCTGCCGGCGCACGTCGTCAACACGATCCGACCCGACACCGTGTTCATCCCGTACCACTGGCCCGGCGACAAGGCCGCGAACCAGTTGACGATCCGTGCCGTCGACCCGCTGTCGAAGATGCCGGAGTTCAAGGTCGCCGCCGTGCGCGTCGAGCGCGCCGGCGGGCACACCGACACCACCGACCGTCGCGACATGGAACTGCAGGGGGACCAGCCATGAGATCGGGACAGTTCGGCATCGACGACCAACCCGTGTTCGTGATCGACCAGAGCCGCTGCATCGGCTGCGAAGCGTGCGTCCAGGCGTGCGCCGAATGTGGCACGCACCGCGGCCAGTCGCTGATCCACCTCGAACGCGTCGACCGCGCCGCCAGCACCCAGACGGCGCCGATGGTGTGCATGCACTGCGAGGACCCGACCTGCGCGCACGTGTGCCCGGCCGACGCGATCAAACAGAACGAAGACGGCATCGTCCAATCCGCACTGAAGCCCCGCTGCATCGGCTGCTCGAACTGCGTCCTGGCGTGCCCCTTCGGAGTCCCGAAGTACGTCGCCGACTTCGACCAGATGATGAAGTGCGACATGTGCACCGATCGCACCTCCGAAGGGCTCACGCCGATGTGCGCGTCGGTGTGCCCCAGCGAAGCGCTGTGGTACGGCACGATGGAACAGTTCCGCGACACCCGGAGCGGGTCGTTGTTCCGTGACTTCCTGTTCGGCCGACAAGCGGTGCGGACCAAGGTGTACACCGTGATCGATGACGCCCGCGGTGGCCCGCTCGACGTGCTCTCCGGCACACAGCGTTCCTGGCTCGACGATCCGTTCGGACTCGAACAGACCGAGGTGGTCCCATGAACGAGCAGCAGACACCGATCGCGGTCCCGGTGGCGCCGCCGTGGAAACGCGACTTCCCGTACGAGGCGGTGTCCGAGGAGGAGGTCACCCGACGCGAGTTCGCCCGCTACCTCGTGCTCGGCGCCGGCACGATCGCCGTCGCCAACGTCGGCATCGCCGTGTGGACGCAACTGCGCAGCATCAACGCCGGCGAACCGCGGGCCATCACGCCGCTCGCGGAGGTGGCGGTCGGCTCGACGTACCTGTTCCGGTACCCCGGCGACGACGATCCCGCGATCCTCCTGCGCGTGTCCGACACCGACGTCGTCGCGTTCAGTCAGAAGTGCACCCACCTCGGCTGCGTCGTCTACTACGAGGCCGACGAGCAGCGTTGGCACTGCCCGTGCCACGAAGGCAACTTCGAAGTCCGAACCGGCGACGGTCATCTCCGGCCCCCCGACCCGGCCCCTCGGCCGTATCGACCTCGAGGTCCGAGACGACGGCATGATCTGGGCGCTCGGCAGACAGACATGAGAACGTCGACGCGAGCACGGAGTACGTCGTCCGCCGTCGTGCTGTACGTCATCATCCTCGTCGCCTTCCAGGTGTTCCTGGTCACGGTGGCCGTCGAGGCGTTCCAGACCGACACCGAGTCCCTCGCCTGGGCGACCGCTGCCGTCTCGGTCGTCCTGTTCGCCGCGGCCGCGGCGTTCCTGCGCTACCTGCGCCCGTGACCGCAGCAACGACCGACCTCGAACCGGGCCCTCGCGTTCGGCCCGATCGCCACGCTCTTTCCGGGCTACTTCGCGCTCGTCATGGCCACCGGCATCATCGCCATCGCCGCGGGACAGCAGAGCATCGAGTGGCTCGCCGACATCCTGTACGTCGTCGCCGCCGCTCGCCTACGTCGTGCTGGCCGTCCTGATCGTCATCCGCCTCGTCGCCTATCCCCGGCTGCTGATCGCCGACCTCACCAGCCACGCCAGAGGTTTCGCGTTGCTCACCATCGTCGCCGGAACCAACGTGCTCGCCAGCGCCTCCGCCCTCATCCACGGGTGGTGGACCCTCGCGGAGATCCTGTGGTGGTGCTCGCTGCCGCTCTACGTCCTGCTCGTCTACACCGCGTTGATCTCCGACGTGCTCCGTCACGACAAGCCCGCCCTCGGTGCGGGGATCAACGGCTCGTGGTTCCTGCTCACCGTCGCCACCGAATCGATCGCCGTGTTCGGCGCGCTCCTCCTCGGTCACGCCCCGAGCGACTTCCTCGCCTTCACGTGCATCGCCGCGTTCTGCCTCGGCCTCGTGCTCTACCTGATCGTCATGACCATGGTGTTCCTCCGCTGGACGTTCCAACCGCTCGAACCCACCGAAGCCGACCCGCCCGCCTGGATCGCTGCCGGCGCCGTCGCGATCACCGTGCTCGCCGGGTCCAACCTGCTCGGGGCCCGAACGGTCTCGCCCCGCGTCGAGCGCCTCGGCCCGTTCATCGAAGGGCTGGTCACCCTGGCCTGGGCCACCGCGACCTTCTGGTTCCCGCTCATGGTGGCGATCGGGGTGTGGCGACACATCGTCCGCAAGTTGCCGCTGCGCTACCACCCCTCGTACTGGGCGCTCGTGTTCCCGCTCGGCATGTACGGCGCGGCGACGTTCAAGATGCGCACGGTGATCCAACTCGAACAACTCGCCTGGGTCCCCAAGGTCGCGCTCGCCGTTGCGCTCACCGCCTGGGCGGCTGCCTTCGCCGGCCTCGTCGAGCAGGGCGGCCGCGCCATCATCGGTCGGGTCCGACCGACTGCGATCCAACCCGCGACGCGGCCGAGGAAATGATGGAGGACTACGTACGCCCCACACTGGTTCGTGACGAAGGCGCCCTTGCGGGAGTGCTCTCGATGCGTGACGTCCTGTCGGCGTACGCCACCTGAACTGATCGGCCGACGGCTCCGGGCGCTTGATGCCTGGTGAACAATGGTGGAGACGATGGGAATCGAACCCACGACCCCCTGCTTGCAAAGCAGGTGCTCTAGCCAACTGAGCTACGTCCCCGGACCGGGACCCCACGAGTGGGGCGCTCACACGATATCGCTGGGATCATCCCGCACGACGCTCGATTGCCATCCCCGATCCGACCGAGCGTGGGACCGATTCGTAGTATCTCCCGATGCCACGGATCCAGTTCGGTACCTTCCTCGCCCCCCACCACCCGTCCGGCGAGAACCCGACGCTGCTGTTCCAGCGTGACATCGAGTTCGCGGCCCACCTCGACCGGCTCGGTCTCGACGAGTTCTGGTGCGGCGAGCATCACTCGTCGGGCTGGGAGATGATCGCCTCGCCCGAGATGTTCCTCGCCGCGGCGGCGCAGCAGACCCACCGCATCCGACTCGGCACGGGCGTCGTCAGCCTCCCGTACCACCACCCGTTCAACGTCGCTCAGCGCATGGTCCAGCTCGACCACATGTCGAACGGGCGGGCGATGTTCGGGTCCGGCCCGGGCGCCCTTCCGTCGGACGCCCGCACGCTCGGCATCGACCCGATGGTGCAGCGCGACCGTCAGGACGAGGCCATCGGCGTGATCCTGCGCCTGCTCCGCGGCGAGGAGCGGTTCACGTACAAGAGCGAGTGGTTCGAGCTCAACGAAGCCAAGCTCCAGCTCCTGCCCGTGCAGGAGGACATGCCGATGGTGACGGCGTCGTCGATCTCGCCGTCGGGGATGACAGCTCGCCGGCAAGTACGGCATGGGCGTGCTGTCGATCGCCTCGAACTCCACCGAGGGGATCCAGGCGCTGCCCACCCAGTGGAGCTTCGCCGAGGACGCTGCGGAGAAGCACGGCCAGACCGTCGATCGGAAGAACTGGCGCGTGATGATGGCGTTCCACCTCGCCGAGATCGCGCGAGCAGGCGCGGAACGAAGCCGTCGACGGACTGCAGCGCTGGCACAACGAGTACAACGTGTACACCCTCGGTCGGCCGAGCGCGACCGCGGTCGACGACAAGTGGGAGCTGCTCGACCAGACCACCGGCGACGGCGCCGTCGGAGCGGGCGCCGCCGTGATCGGCACGCCCGACGACCTCGTCGCGGGCATCCGCCACCTGCAGGAGGTCACGGGCGGCTTCGGTGTCGTGCTCGGCTTCGCCCACGACTGGGCGAACCGCGAGGCGACGCTGCGGTCGTGGGACCTCATGGCGCGGTACGTGATCCCCGAGATCAACGGAACGACGGCCGGCATCCGCGAATCACAGGAGTACCTCAACGCCAACCAGGCCGAGTTGATGGCGGGTGCCTCGAAGGCCGTCGTCAGCAAGATCCTCGAGAACGAGAAGGCGGCCGCGGCGCTGGCGACCACGATGGAACAGGCCGCGCAGGCCGCCGCCGACAAGGCACCGAAGGTGTCGGAGTTCCGCCCCGGCGCGGGCGTCCCGACTGCCGACTGACCGCGCAACGCGTGATCAATCTGCGCACCTGGGCCGCAGATTGATCACGCAGTCGGCGTTCGACCGCCGTTCGGGCAGCCGGCGCTTCAGTCGTCTTTGAGGGCCACGGCGTTCGGGGTGACGTTCATTTTCGGTTCGTACTCCGCCACCTCGACCACTCGCGCCTCGCCCTGGTACTTGCCGCGCAACTGGGCCAGACACGTCGGGCACGGCCCGTAGAACTCCTCGTTCGTGAGGGTCGTGCACCGGGGACAGTTGAACTCCACCGACCCGAACATAGTGCGGCGTACGATCAACGCCGATGACGACGTCGGATCTGCCAACGGGCACGGCGCCCCGGCACCGCGAGGTCGACGAGGACGAGGCGTCGCCTCCGGAACCCAACTACCTGCTGCGCCGAGCGATCGTCATCGGTTCGATCGTCGCGCTCATCGCCGCGGTCGCGATCGGTGTCGGCATGCTGCTCGAACGCGACGGCGACACCGTCGATTCGGGGGCCGCGCAGGCCGATTGGAACACGGTGGTGCTGCTCGATGGCCGTACGGGTCAGGTCATCCTCACCGACGGATCGGGAGCGGAGTCGGCGCGCTTCGCCTCCGGAGTGCGTTCGCCGACCGACGCGATGGCCGTCGGGTCGACGCTGCTCGTTTCGGCAGCCGACGCCACCGCCGTGGTCGACCTCGCGACCGAGTCGTCGCAGATCTTCGACTTCGCCCCGACGACGGCCGGTGTGGTCATGGCGGCCGGGCAGCGCGGCAACGTTGCTGGTCGGTTCGAGTGCCGCCGAACGCGCGATCCTGGTCCACGGTCCGTCGGGAGATCTCATCGACACGGAGGCATCGACGCCGATCGCCGGCGCGGAGTACGACGTGGCGAACTCGGTCGCCACGCCATCGGGCCGCGACGTGCTCGTGACCGACACCGGCAACTTCCAGAGCGTGCTGTTCTCGTTCGACCGCGATGAGCCGTCGTACGTCCCCGGACGTGCGCTGGCGCGTCGACGACGAAATCGTGGTGACGACCCAGAACGTCGGCACCGAATCGAGTCTCAGTGTCTTCGACCACGAAGGCGAGGCGGTCACCGCGGCGCGGACGGCGTCGGTACGGGCCGGGATGATCGCCGGCGACCACGTCATCCTCGTCACCCTCGACGGTGACGTGCTCGATCTCGCGACGTCGTCGGGCACCACGTCGTCGATCGGGAACACCACGGTCGGGCCGATCCGCTCCGGCGCGGTGAGCCCGACCGGCGATCGGCTCGTCGTCGTCGGCGAAGGCGGCACCGCGATCATCGACGGCGGCGGAAACGTGCTCGCCGAGCTGCCCGGTACCGCTCCGATCGGAACCGGCATCAACGAGTTCGCCACCCGGACGGCGGCGTGCGTCGTGGTCATCGACCAGGTGGACGCGGGACTCACGCTCGTGTCACTCGACGACGGCTCGATCGTGGCCGAGGCCGACGGTCCGGTCGCCGGTCCCGCCGGGGAGCCGAGCAGTGTGGAGGACGCCGCGGCCCGCGTCCTTGCCTCCGTCGACGGATGCACCGCCGCCGCGCCGGCCCCCGACGGCGTCACGTTGATCGACGCGGACAGTGCCGGCACCATCGCGGGCGCCGCCGACCTGCGATCCCTCTCGCCGGACGCGGCCGCGATGGTCGTCGCCGCGGATGCACGCCTCCAGTTGCAGACCGTCACGACCGGCGGCTCGTCCGGCGCTGCCGAACCCATCGATCTCGGCCCCGATTCCCGACTCGTGCTCTTCACGGACCGCTGAACAGGTGCCCGCGCGATGACCGAGCACGCACCCGTCGAGATCGTCGACGGCAACACCGTGTGGCGATTCGAGACCGAGTTCCTCACCTCCAACTGGACTTGCCTGTACGGACGCGGCTGCAAGGGCATCCTCGACCACGACGCCACCGAACTCGGGCAGGGATGTTGCTCGCTCGGTGCGCACTTCGGCGACGGACCCGCCGGTGAAGCCGAAGCGATGACGGTCTCCGCCTACGCGTCGATGCTCGAACCCGAGCGCTTCCAGTACCACGACGTCGCTCGGTCGGAAACTGTCGACGACGAGACCGGCGCCAACGGGATCTTCGGGGACGCGGCGCGGACGCACACCCGGGTCGTCGACGGCGCGTGCATCTTCCTCAACCGCCCCGGCTTCGGCGGTGGCGAGGGGTGTGCGCTGCATCTCGCCGCGCTCGATG
Organism: Ilumatobacteraceae bacterium; assembly: GCA_963801795.1. Taxonomy (GTDB): domain Bacteria; phylum Actinomycetota; class Acidimicrobiia; order Acidimicrobiales; family Ilumatobacteraceae; genus Sva-07. Next base: position 1,114,048 of record CAWDFZ010000003.1, on the reverse strand, counting down.
CCGGCGACTCACCCACCGAGTGGAAGCCGTCGGTCTGCTGGCAGCTCCCGCTCCGAGTCGACTGGCAGGAGATCGACGACACCGCAGAATCGGCGACCGTGCGTCGATGGTCGCGGCAGGACTGGGGCGACCACGGCCGCACCATGGCGTGGTGTTGCACCGAGCACATCGACGGCGGTGAGGCGTATTCCGGCACCGAACGCGTCGTCGATTCACTCCGTGAGGAGCTGATCGCGCTCGCCGGCGAGCCGGTCTACGTCGAACTCCGTCGCCGCCTGGCCTGAGGTCGCGCTGCGGTTCGACCGGGTCAGTTCGAACGAAGCATGCGACCGGCGAGGACGCCGGTGTGCTCGCCGTGATCCATGAACTCGTAACCGTTGACGAACGTGTGGTCGTAGCCGGACGCGCCCTGGATGTACCGTCCGGCACCGTTGGGGAGGTCGTACACGAACTCGGGTTGCGGCAGCGTCAGACCCTCGAAGTCGATGACGTTCACGTCGGCGTAGTGGCCGGCGACGAGCCGACCGCGACGCCGGACGCCGAACAGGTCGGCGGTGTCCGATGTGAGCCGCCGGACCGCCTCCTCGATGCTCCACCGCTTGCGCTCGCGGATCCAGTACGTGAGGAAGAAGGTCGGCTGGCTGGCATCCATGATCTGGCTCACGTGCGCCCCGGCATCGGCGAGCCCCAGGGTGACGACCGGATCGTCGAGCATCGCTTCGACCGCCGCGAGGTCCTGGTTGAGGAACGGCATGCTGGCGACCACGTGACCATCGGTCTCGAGGGCCAGCTCGATGAACGCAGCCGCGGGACTGACCCCGCGCTCGATGGCGATCGCCGCCAACGAATCCGCGGGATCACAGTCGTAACGGGCGTCCCCCTGCGGAAGGACGTACACCCGCTCGAGGTCGAGCGGGGTCCCATGGACGTCGGCTTCGTTGATGAGCGTCTGGCGGAACGCCGCATCGCGCAACATCTGCAACTTGCGACCGTTGACGGCGGTGCGCAGGTGCTGCCATGACGGCGACTGGTCGAAGGGTGTGCGCGTCTCGAGGCCGAACAGGATGCCGACCCCGCGGGCCGTCGTCTGCGGTCTCAGGTTGGCACCCGCCGCGTTCTCCTCGTGGGCGAAGCCGATGACGGCGGCACTGAGACCGGGGCGCTTGTCGGACTGCGTGAGCCCGAAGCTCACCGGTCGACCGCTCTGGCGGCTGATCTCACCCATCAACGCGACTTCCGAACGCGAGTTGTCGAAGCGCTCGTTGTCACGTTCACCGAGGCGCATCGCCCCTTCGAACACGCCGGCGCCGTGACGGCCGAGCACCTCGGCGAAGGCCAGCAGTTCGTCGGCGGTGGCGTGGGTGCCGGGCACGGGTCGGCCGTCGGGGACGCGGTGCAGGAAGGTGCGGCTGGTCGACACGCCGAGCGCGCCCGCACTCATCGCCTCGTCGACGAGGCGGGCCATCGCCACCACGTCGTCACCCGAAGCCGGCGCCTCATCGAGCCCGCGCTCGCCCATCACGTAGGTCCGCAGCGCGCAGTGGCCGACGAGCCCGCCGGTGTTCGGACCTTTCGGCAGACGGTCGATCGATTCGTAGTACTCGCCGTAGGTCTCCCAGTCCCAGGGCAGCGCGTCGAGGATCGCCTCGCGGGGGATGTCCTCGACGCTCTCCATCATCTCGGCCAACACGGCGCGGTCCGCCGGCTTGCATGGGGCGAACGTGACCCCACAGTTGCCCATCACCACGCTGGTCACACCGTGCCAGCAGCTCGACGTGCCGATCGGATCCCACGCGATCTGGGCGTCGAGGTGGGTGTGGATGTCGACGAACCCCGGCGTGACGAGGCGCCCTTCGGCGTCGATCTCGCGCCGGCCCACCTGCTGGACACCGCCGTCGTCGAGCGCGGTGATCTCGGTGATCACGTCGCCGGAGATCGCCACATCGGCCTCGAACGCAGGCGCGCCGGTGCCGTCGACGACGGTGCCTCCTCGGATGACGATCTCAGGTCTCATGTTCTCCCGCGAACGCGATTGCTGACTGCTGAAACGGGTGCCTTGTCTAGCGTCCGCACATGTCGGGGAGGAGGTCAGACGCGTGACAGTTCGGTGACGGACGTCGCTCACGCCGCTGACCAGGGGTTTCGCGTCAGGATTCGTCCCGCGGCACAACAGGGTGGAGCAGTACTTCCGCTCCGATCGGGACGAAACCGGCGCGTAGGAAGGCCCGCAGGGACGCCGCGTTGCCCGAGGCGACCTGCGCCCACACGGGTGTTCCCGCCGGCACCCACGCGAGGCCCGCCTCGATCAACCGGCGACCCGACCCCACGCCGGTGGTCGCCGCGGTGAAGACCTCGACCGACATCTCGAGCCGGTCGACCAGCCCCGTTCCGAGCGTGACCAGCCCCCGTTCGTCGCCGAACACCATCACGTCGCGCCGGTGACGGCGGGCCCGTGCCACCCGGGCGTGCCATTCGAGGTCGTCCCGTAGCGACAGCGATCGGGCGCGCCGATCGTCACCCGTACCACGAGCGACGAGCACCGCGTCGTGCGACCCGATCTCCCCCTCGGGGCCGGCCAGCCAGCGCAGGAGGTCCGGCTGCGTGGCGCCACCGAATCCGTCGGCTCCATGTCGCCGCACGTCGTGATCGGGACGGTCGGTCAGCACGAAGGAGTGACCGGTGAACTCGACGCAAGCATGCGTGCCGTGGTCGTCCGGCGGATGGATCTCGACCACCCCGTCGATGTCGGGAAAGTGTCCCGACGCAGCTCGCTGGAGCGCCACGAGGAGAGGATGCACGCCGCTCGACACTACGTTCGCACCATGCGTGTCGACGCCATGACCGTTCCGAAGCCGTTGCGTGACATGGGTCCGCTCGCCCGCTCGACGATCGAGGCCGGCTTCACCGGGATGCTGCTCACCGAGGGCGGGCGGACGGCGTTTCCGGCTGCGACGGCGGCGGCTCTCGCGGCGCCTGGGAATCGAGCTCTCGACGGGTGTCGCCGTGGCGTTCCCACGCAGTCCGATGATCGCCGCACAATTGGCGTGGGAACTCCAGGAACTCACCGGTGGTTCGTTCCGGCTCGGCCTCGGCACGCAGGTTCGAACGCACGTCGTACGGCGGTACGGCGTCGAGTTCGATCATCCCGGGCCGCGTCTGCGTGACTACGTCCGTGCCGTCAAGGCGTGCTTCGCCGGATTCCGCGGGGAACCCCTCGATCATCACGGCGACTTCTACGAGCTCACGTTCCTGAACCGGCAGTGGAGTCCCGGACCGATCGACGCCCCGGATCCCAAGGTCGATGTCGCCGCGGTCAATCCCTGGATGCTGCAGATGGCCGGTGAGGTGGCTGACGGCGTACATGTCCACCCGCTCGGTGAACCCGGCTACCTGCACCGCCACGTGCTGCCCCGTCTGGCGGCGGGCGCGGCACAGTCCGGGCGCGAGGTCGCGGAGTTGTCCGTGATCGTGCCGGCGCTCACGATCGTCGGCGACACGGACGAGGAGATCGCCGCCGCTCGCGAGATGGCGCGGCTCTCGCTGTCGTTCTACGGATCGACGCCCAACTACGCCTTCATCTGGGACGAAGCCGGGTTCGAGGGAACGACCGCTCGGGTTCGGGAGAAGCAGAAGGCGGGTGACTTCGCCGGCATGGCCGCCGAGATCACCGACGATCACCTCGCCGTGTTCGCCACCGAGGCGAGATGGGATTCCCTCGCCGAAGCACTCGTCGACAAGTACGGCGGCACCGTCGATCGGCTGGTGCTCTACAGCGCGGCCGACGAGACCCCGGAGCGGTTCGCCCGGTACGGCGAGGTGGCTCGCAGCATCGCCCGCCGAACCGCCTGACCTCGCGGGACCAGATGAGATCGATCCGTCGCGCCGTCCCCGACGATCTCGCCACGCTGCTGGCGCTCCACGAACGGTTCTGCGCCGTCGATCATCATCCATTCGACGTGCACCGCGCGACGGCCGCCTTCGTGCCGCTCCTCGCGGATGATCGCCACGGCGTCGCCTGGATCACCGACGACGACCGCGCCTACGCGGTGGTCACGTGGGGCTGGTCGATCGAAGCGGGTGGTGCGGAGGGAGTTCTCGACGAGATCTACGTCACGGATCGAAGCAGCGGCACGGGCACGACGCTGATCGAGCATCTGCTCGCCGACGCTCGGGCCCGCGGTCTGACCCGCCTGTTCCTCGAGACCGAGTCACCCAACGACCGCGTCCGCGCGTTCTACTCGCGACACGGCTTCGTCGAGGACGACTCGATCTGGATGAGCCATCCGTTCGTCGAACTCGCCTGACGCTTCCCCAACGATCGGCTACAGGGCGCCGAGCACCCGGTCGAGGTACGGGTTGCGGAACGTGCCCGACGGGTCGAGCTTGCCCCGCCAGTCGCGGAACGTCTGCCATTCGGGATACCGCGGCGCGAGCGTGTGCGACGACTGATAGTGCAACTTGCCCCAGTGCGGCCGGCCGGCGTAGTCGTTCATGATCTGCTCCACACCCTGGAAGTAGGCCTCGTACGGTGCTCCGACGTACTGGTGGATGGCGATCCAGCCCGACGCTCGGCCGTTGGCGGTCGACAGGGGAATGTCGTCGGGCGCCGAGGCGCGGACCTCGATCGGGAACAGCGGCGGGAACGCCAGCGTCGACACGAGGTCGGTGATCCGTCCGATCGCTTCGGGCACGGCATCGAAGGGGATGCCGTACTCCATCTCGAGGAAGTGCACGCGGCGTGGGCTGCAGAAGATGCGGTCGCTGCGGTCGATCAGCTCGCGTTCGGCAGCGGCGGAGGTGACGAGCTTGGCGACCTTCGGGGCCAGCGACGGGAAGCGTCGACCCACGCGGCAGACGGTGCCGAAGGCCAGGTTCTCGCCGATCCACTTGTCGCGCACGTAGGCCAACCTCGGTTGCGGCTCGGCCGCCGCGTCGGTGCGCGTGTTGCGCTTCACCTGGCAGCGACGTCCGCCCGGCATCCAGTAGAACTCGACGTGATCGGTCGACTGCATGATGTTGCCGAAGTCGGCGATCACGTCGGCGACCGGTTCGATCGTCTCGCGCGCGTGAAGGTTGAACGCCGGCACGCAGCGCAGGGTGACCTCGGTGACGATGCCCAACGCGCCGAGCCCGACCCGCGCCACGCGGAGCAGTTCGGCATCGTTCGCTTCGTCGGCCCGGACCACCGATCCGTCACCGGTGACCAGTTCGATGCCGACGATCGTCGTCGCCAGATTCCCGAGCGCCGCCCCCGTGCCGTGCGTGGCGGTGGACGTGGCGCCGGCGATCGACTGGCGATCGATGTCGCCGAGGTTGGGCATGGCCAGGCCGTGTCCGGCGAGGTGATCGTTGAGGTCACGGAGCCGGATGCCCGCCTGCACGGTCACGTCCGTGCCGCTGACGCGCAACACGCGCCGCATGGCGTCGAGCGAGATGAGGTCGCCGTCGGTCATCGCCGCGTCGGTGAACGAATGACCGCCACCGATCGCCTTCACGCGCCGCCCGGCCTCGGCGGCCTGACGGACGATCGCCGCGACCTCGTCGGTGCTGCCAGGCTGGTGCACCGCGGTGGGCACGCACCGTTGGTTCCCGGCCCAGTTCCGCGTGCTGACTCCCATCGGGCCGCAGCGTAGATCAGGGGTCAGAACGGTCAGGCTCCGCCGAGCACGTCGACCGTGCGATCCAGCTCGTCGACGGTGGTGGTGTAGTGCACCGACAGGCGCACGAGTGTCGGGAGATCGCGACGCTCGAAGTCGTAGCGTGCCGAACCGGCGATCGTCAGCGAGGAGTGGATGCGGTGTGCCGTGAGCCGGGCCGCGAGTTCCTCGGCGGTCGGCTCGTCCGGCTGGGCGCTGCCGACCGTGATGATCCCGCACTGCTCGACACCCTGGTCGTACACGCGGAATCCGGCGTCGACGAGACGCCCGCGCAGCTGTGCCGCACGCTCGACGACCGTCGCCTCGATGCGATCCGTGCCCCAGCCGAGCGCGTGCTCGACCGCCGCACCGAGCCCGAGCCAAGCGGCGTGGTCGTACTCCCAGTACTCGAACCGCTGCGCGCCGGGTGCGAACTCGTAGCGGTCGCTCGCCACGAGGTCGGCACCGTGATGATCGGGCTGGGAGGGGCGCACCCGATCGAGGATCGACTCGCGGACGTAGAGGAATCCGGTGCCGCGGGGTCCGCGCAGGAACTTGCGGCCCGTGGCCGAAAGGAAGTCGCATCCGATCGCCTCCACGTCGAGGTCCAGCTGGCCGACCGCCTGGCAGGCATCGAGCAGGAACGGCACCCCGGCCGAGCGCGCCAGGGCGCCGATCCGGGCCGCGGGATTCACCAGCCCGCCGTTGGTCGGCACGTGCGTGAGCGACACCAGCGCCACCTCGCCGCGACTCAACGCGTCGGCCATCGCCGCCACCGACACCTGCCCGGACTCGTCGCTCGGAACCCGCTCGATGACGACCCCGTACTCCTCGACGGCGCGGAGGAAGGCGACCGTGTTCGCGCCGTACTCGTGGTCGTGCACGAGGATCCGCTGCCCCGCCTTCATCGGCACTGCCCAGAACGCGGCGTTCCACGCCGCCGTCGCATTCTCGAACCGGGCGATCTCGTGCGGCCGCGCGTGGAGCAGACGGGCGATCGATCCTTTCACGGCGTCGAGGTCGCCGGCCCGCTCGGCCGCCAACTCGTACCCGCCGGTGGTCGCCTCGCGCTGCAGGTACCCCCGTTGGGTGTCCACGACGACCTGTGGCGGCAACGAGGCACCGGCGTGGTTGAGGTGGACCTGATCGAGGTCCGGCGCGCAACCGGGCGTCACTGCGCGGGCGAATGCGATCTCGTCCGCGGTCAGGGGCGCTGCGCTCACGGCAACTGCTCGACGGCATCGAGCAGGGCGTTCTCGACGACCTCGGTGAGCGCTGGATGGATGTAGAACACCCCCTCGGCGACGTCGCGCGCCGGCGTGTCGAACTCCATCGCCTGGACGATCGGCTGGATCAACGACGACGCCTGGGGGCCGAGGATGTGGGCCCCGAGCAGCAGCCCGCTGTCGACGTCGACGATCACCTTGGCGAACGAGGTCGTGTCGGCGAGGGCCCATCCGTAGGCCGTGCCCTCGTAGTCGCGGCGACCAACGACGAACGACCGGCCCTGTTCCTCCGCTTGCTGCTCCGTCAGGCCGACCGTCGCGATCTGCGGGTTGGAGAACACGGCACTCGGCACCGCCTTGTAGCTCTGCCGGCGGCGATCGTCCGGGTGAGCGATGTTCCAGAACGCCACCTTGGCCTCGGCGTTGGCGAGATGCTTCAACTGCTGGTCGTTGGCGATGTCGCCGATGGCCCACACCCCCTCGACGTTCGTCGCCATGGTGTCGTCGATCACGATGCGGCCGCGATCACGGAGTTCGATGCCACCGACGGCCGCATCGAGCAGGTCGGTGTTCGGTTCACGGCCGGTGGCCACGAGCAGCTCGTCCACCAAGGTCATCTCCTCGCCGCACGCGATCTCGATGCCGTCGGCCGTCCGCCGTACCGCTGTCGGGGCGTGTCCGAGATGGACGTCGACGCGGGTGGCGAACAGTTCCGTGAAGCGCTCCGCGATGTCGTGGTCGAAGCCGCGCAGCAGTTTGGCCGACCGCGCGAACAGCGTCACCTCCGAGCCGAGCCCGGCGAAGACGTGTCCCATCTCGGCGGCGATGAATCCACCGCCGATGATCCCGAGGCGCGGCGGAAGGGAATCGAGGCGCATGATCGAATCGGACGTGTGGAATCCGGTCTCCACGAGGCCGCTGATCGGCGGGACGATCGGTCGCGCACCGGCGGCGATCAGCACCTGCGGAGCCGTGATGACGCGGCCCTCGACGTCGAGCACCTTGTCGCCGATGAACCGTGCCGTGCCCTCGATCAGGGTCAGGTTCGGCGTGCCCGTCGCCCGGTACTCCCGACCACCCGCGGCGATCGGATCGATCCGGCCGAAGATCCGGTCGCGGATGCTCGCCCAGTCGGCCCCGTTGTACTGCGTGTCGATCCCGAGCTTCGCGGACGTCTGCGCCGAAACTGCCACGTCGGCGGGGAGCACGAACATCTTGGAGGGGATGCACCCGCGGTTGAGGCACGTACCGCCGAACACGTCGCGTTCGACGAGCGCGATCTTCCATCCGTCGAGGAACTCCGGGATCGAGTTGCCCGAGCCGCTCCCGATGATGATCAGGTCGAACTCTTCGGCGGACGATGACGTGCCGGACGATGACGTGTCGGTGCTCACGAGATCCAGTCAACCGGTCGCGCCCCGCGATCCTTCCCCTGCATCGGTGCCAGGCACCGATGCACGACCTTGCGTTTGCGAACGGGCCCGCGGTCCGCCACGCTAAGGGCGATGTTGGATCGACGGACGGGCGACGGGTTCATGCGCTGCAGCGACGGGCACGTGCGCTGGGGCATCTTCGGTGCGGCCGGCGTGGTGTTCGTGTTCCGGGCCGACGACACGAGGGTCATGCTCCAGAAGCGATCGGCGTTCGCCCACGAAGGAGGCACGTGGTCGTGCGCCGGCGGCGCGCTCGATCTGGGCGAGACACCCCTCGAGGGCGCGCTGCGCGAGGCGTCCGAGGAGGTCGGCACCATCCCGGCCGAGGCTCGCGTCGTCGGTGAGTACCAGTTCGTGCCCGCAACGGACTGGTCCTACACCACCGTGGTCGTCGAAGTGGACGAACCGTTCGGCGACTCGATCAACTTCGAGACCGACGCGGTCGGCTGGTTCACCTTCGACGAGGTGGATGCACTGCCCCTGCACGCCGGCTTCGCGTTCGCATGGCCACACGTGCGTGCGATCATTGCCGGATGACGATCACCCGCACCGTCAACGGGACGTGCCACCACGACTGCCCCGACTCGTGCGGCTGGACGGCGACCGTCGAAGGTGACGGTGCCGAGGCCGTCGCGGTGAAGCTGCGTGGGAACATCGCTCACCCGTTCTCGGCGGGCGAGCTGTGTCCGAAGGTCAACCGTTTCCTCGATCGCGTCTACAGCCCCGACCGGATCCTCACCCCCTTGCGCCGCGTCGGACCGAAGGGTTCCGGTGAGTTCGAGCCGATCTCGTGGGCCGATGCGCTCGCCGAGACCGCTGAGCGCCTGCACGGCGTGATCACCGCCCACGGCCCCGAGGCGGTACTCCCGTTCTCCGACGCCGGCAACCAGAGCCTCCTGTCGATGATGGGACTCAGCGGCCGCTTCTTCGGGCACATGGGAGCGTCACTCATCGATCGCAACATCTGCGGTCCCACCGTCGGCGCCGGCATGCGGATGACGAACGGAACCGGCCGCGGCATGGACGCGCTCGAACTCGAACATTCCCAGCTCATCCTGCTGTGGGGCACCAACACCAAGCTCACCAACCGTCATCTGTGGCCGACCATCGAGACGGCCCGCTCCCGTCGGCGCGCGGATCGTGGTGATCGACCCGATCCGCACCGCCACGGCTGAAGCCATCGACGCCGACCGCGGGGACCGGTTCATCCAGCCCCTCCCCGGCACCGACATCGCGATGATGCTGGCGATGATGCACGTCATCATCCGCGACGGGCTGACGAACGACGAGTGGATCGCCGAGCACACGCTCGGCTACGACGAGTTGCGCGAGGCGGTCGCCGACTGGACCGCGGAACGGGCGAGCACGGTCAGCGGCGTCGACGCCGACACGATCACGTGGCTCGCCACCGAGTACGCGACGACCCGGCCGGCCGGGATCCGTACGGTCATCGGTGCCGAACACCACGAGAACGGTGGCATGTTCTTCCGCACGCTCGCCTGTCTGCCCGCGCTGACGGGCGCTTGGGCCGAACGCGGCGGCGGCATCGCCAAGAGTGTCGGGTCGTACAGCGACGCCCTCATCGACGTCGCCACGTTCATCCGCCCGGATCTCGGGCGGGTCGAGGGACATCCCGGACCGCGGACGTTGAACATGAGCCGGCTCGGCGACATCCTCACCGATCGACACGCCGGCTGCGGCACGGGCCGGGGTCCACGCACTGGTCGTGTGGAACTCGAACCCGCTCGTCATCGTGCCCAACGCCGAGCTGATCCGGCGAGGCCTCGAACGCGACGATCTGTTCACGGTGGTGCACGAACAGTTCCTCACCGACACCGCCCGGTACGCGGACATCGTCCTGCCGGCCACCACCCAACTGGAGGCCGACGACGTCGTGCTCCCCTGGGGGCATCTCTGGGTGGGCTGGAACGGCGCCGCCATCGACCCGATCGGCGAGTGCGTGTCGAACACCGAATTGTTCCGCCGGCTCGCCGCCGCGATGGGCTACACCGACCCGGCGCTGTTCGACGATGACGAGACCCTCCTGCAGCAGGCCCTCCCCACGATCGACCTCGACGAACTGCGCTCGGTGGGATGGGTGCGCGCCCCGTATCCCGACGACGGTCGACCGTTCGGTGACGGCGACTTCGAGACCCCGTCGGGCCGCGTCGAGTTCGCCTCCGACGCGCTCGTCCGGATGGGTCAGCCCCGCCTGCCGGCGTTCGTCCCACCGCGCGAGGGCCCGGGCGGCGATCCCGAACTGCTGGCGAAATATCCGCTCCAGTTGCTCACCCCCAAGCACCACACCCGATTCCTCAACTCGGGCTACTCGCACCTCCCCAAGCACGGTCCGGCCGAGGGTGGTCCGTTCGTCGAACTCGACCGGGCCGACGCACGGGAGCGTGACCTCGACGACGGTGATCTCGCCACGGTCTGCAACGACCGTGCGTCGGTGGTCGTGCCCGTCAGGATCACCGACCGGCTCCGCCCGGGTGTCGTCGCCATCCCGTTCGGCTGGTGGAGCGCCTCGCATCCCGACGGCAAGGTCGCCAACAGCCTGACCAACGACACCCTCACCGACTGGGGCGGCGGCGTCGCGTACAGCGACACCCTCGTCCAAGTTGTTCGCGTGGGTCAGACCCCGCGACCAACCTCCCCGGCGAAGCCCTTGAGTTGGTGCGCGGGGTCTGACCCCGCGCACCAACATCACGCGGCCACGTGGCGGGGCGTCGGTAACCTGCCGGTATGTCCGGTGAGCTGATCTACGCCTTCCGGGTCATGCGACTACCGCTGCTCGACGCCGGCGGCGCTCAGATCGGTCGCGTCGACGACATCGTCGTCATCCCCGGCCGTCCGGGCAAGGGCAGCGACCCGGCGATCCCGCCCGCGTCGTCGGGTTCGTGGCGAGCAGTCAACGCCGCAGCATCTTCGTCAACGCCAACCGGATCGCCACGCTCGACAGCGACGGCGCTCGTCTGCGGAGCTGGGACGTCGACCTCAACCCGTTCAAGCCCCGCCCGGGCGAGGTGCTGATCGGCCAGCACTTGATCGACCGCAAGATCGGCGACGAGACGGTCAGCGACATCGCCCTGCGTGAGCAGACCGGCAGCCGCTCGACGTTCTGGGTGATCGACCGGGTCCGGTTGTCGCGCAAGAGCTCACTGCGTCGTCGCCCGAGCTATCGCCTGGTCGACTACGACGAGGTCCCGGCTCTGTTCGACGCGCCCACCGAGATGCAGGCCGAGGCGGCACGGCTGCGCGACTTCCACCCCGCGGAGGTCGCCGCCGTCGTGCGTGCGCTGCCCGTCGATCAGCGCCGGCAGCTCGCCGAGGCGATGGACGACGAGCGCCTCGCCGACGTGCTCGAGGAGCTGTCGGAGGAAGAGCAGATCCGCATCGTGTCGGAACTCGATCTCGACCGGTTGGTCGGCGTGTTCGACGAGATGGAATACGACGACCTCGCTGACCTCATCGGACAGATGGCGCCGGCGGATCAGGAGCGCATGCTCGGCGTGATGGACGAAGACGACGCCGACGTGATCCGCCGCCTGCTCGAATACGAAGAGGGCACCGCCGGTGGCTTGATGACGCCCGATGTCATCATCCTCGGGCCCACCTCGACCGTGTCGGAGGCACTCGCCCAGATCCGGGATCCCGACTGGGTGGTCAGCATCGCCACGCAGGTCTTCGTGTGCCAACCGCCGTTCCGGCCCCCGACGGGGAAGTATCTCGGTGTCGCCCACGTCCAACGACTGCTGCGCGAACCGCCGAGCATGGAACTCGGCCGACTCCTCACCGACGACCCCACACTCGAACCGGACGACAGCGACCGGCACGTCGCCGAGCGGCTCGCCAGCTACGACCTCCTCGCCATGGCGGTGTGCGACGAAGCTGGCCGGTTGCTCGGTGCCGTCACTGTCGACGACGTCATCGACCGCATGCTCGGGGTCGGCTGGCGGACCCTCGCTCGCACGAGCCGCGACACCTCCGAGGCGCGAACATGAGGCGCCGCGAAGACCTTCACGCACCGCGTGCCGAACGGCGTGTCGGCGTCGGGGTGCAGTACGACTCCGATCGCTTCGGGGCTTTCAGCGAGTCGCTCGCCCGCTACCTCGGCACCGCTCAGTTCCTCGTGTGGCAGACGATCGTCATCGCGGTGTGGATCCTCCACAACTCGTTCGCTCCCGACCAGCTGCAGTTCGACCCGTGGAGCCGCGGCCTGGTGCTCCTCACGCTGGTGCTCTCGCTGCAGGCGTCGTACGCCGCACCGCTGATCCTCCTGGCCCAGAATCGTCAGGAGTTCCGCGACCGGCTGACGGCCGAGAGCGATCGCAACGTCGCCGAACGGACCCAGGCCGACACCGAATTCCTGGCCCGCGAGATCGCCGGCGTGCGGCTGTCACTCTCCGACATGGTCACCGGCGAGACGCTCGACGAACGGCTCGAGCACCTGACGTCGGTGATCGAGCGGTTGAGCGATCAGGTGACGTTGCTGACGACCTCCGCGTCGGCGGACCGCGCGACCACGTCGTCGACCAGTTCCGCGGTGAGCGACGCGAACTGACGCGGCTGCTCCCACGGAGCACCGTGATCGGCGGCCAACTCCCGGGTGTGCGCGCCGAGCACGGCCGCGAGCCGGCGCTGCTTCTTCGGCGGAACCAGGCGATCGCGCGTCGTGATCAGCGCTCCCGCGGGAACACCGATCGTTCCGGCCCAGGATCGTGAATCGAACCGGCTCAACGCCCACCCGGCCTGGGTGATCGCAGTCGCGTCGCCGCGATGGACCTCCGATTCGAGCCAGGCGAGATAGGGCTCGAGGTCGTGACCCGTGGTGACGAGGCGGGGCAGACCGCTGTGGACGAACGTCGGATACCACCGCGACCGCAACACCGAGGCGAGAACGGGGAGGAGACGCCAGCGCCACCGTTCACGCCGGTTGGCCAACCACTCCAACGCCGTGGCCTGTACGACGAGCCCGGTGACGAACTCACGATGGCGGTGGGCGATCGTCGAGCGCGATCGGGCCGCCCATCGAGTACCCCACGAGCACGGCCCGTTCGATCCCGAGTTGGCGGGCGACAGCCACGTGGTCGTCGGCGACGTCGTCGAACTCGAACGGCGTCAACGTTCGTGGTCCGCGACCGTGGCCACGGTGGTCGATCCCGATGAACGACACGCGCTCGGCGAGCGCCCGGTAGGCGCTGAAGAACTGCAGATCGGCCGATGCGGTCCAGCCGTGCAGGAGCACGACGGTCGGGACGGTCGGATCCGGATGGACGTGGCGGCGGACGAAGAACTCTCCTCGCCCCTCGACCCGCACGATCTCGGCGGGTGGCATCCACGGCATCTCGAACACATCGGTCATGCGGCATCCTCCTGGCCGGGTTGATGGGGTACGCCCGTGAACTCCTGGAGCCGAACACCGCCACGCTCCACCGCACGGAGCAGAGCGTCGGTCGCGAGCCGGGCATCGCCGGCGCGCACCACTCCGGGTGGAAGGCCGCCGGCGAGGGCGGTCTGCGTGAACGCCGACGCCGTCGCGGCCGCCGCGGTGCCGACGAGTTCGGCGATCCCGGCGATCAACGTGCTCCGCCCGCCGCGGCGATCGGTCCCACGCACCTCGATGCGCAGCGCCCCGACGCCACCCTCCCGGTGCGGACGGCTCATCATCGGCAGCCAGGCCGTCAAACGGTCGCGACGGTTGGCGGACACGCGGACGCTCATCCGCATCACCTCGGGGAACACCTCCCGCAGCAGCAGCGGCGACGGGAGCTCGCCGCGGTAGCAGTCGTACGCGCCGACGGGCTCCGGGAACCAACAGAGTTCCCGACCAGACCCCGCCGGCCGGCGGATCCAGTCACCGTCGTGCAGGCCCACCGCGCGACCGGCGAGGGCGCGGTGATGCTGCCGGGCGCAGGCAGGTCCCGCCGTCCCGTGGAGGGCGACGTGGATCTCGTCGATCGATGCCAACTGGTCGGCCAGATGGCGCACGAACAGACCCGACAGTCCGGGACACATTCCGGCGCCCACCACCATCGACACACCGGTGCCGACCGCGAGGTCGTGCAGGTCGATCAATTCGGCCACATCGTCGAATTCGTCGCCGATCGACACGACGTGGACACCACGTTCGAGCAGCTCACGGGCGAGCGGCGCGTGCGGCCCGGGCAGGGCGAGGACCGCCACGTCGCAACGATCGAACGTCGACGACGGCGTGACTCGGCCGGCGTGTGTCGACCGGCACGACCTCCACGTCGGCGCAGAGGAGCGGCAGTCGCCGTTCGATCCGCAGCCCGACGACCCCGCGGCCGACGAGGGCGACGACTCCCATCCTCAGTGCTCCGGCAACTCGAGAGGGCGCCAGCCGCCATGCTCCGGAGGCGTGCCGCCGGATCCACGCACGCGCAACGCCGCGGCGACCGCCACCGCGAGCGTGACCGCGGACAGGGCGCGACGGAGCAATTTCACGAGACACGATCCCGGACAGCCGACATCCGTCCAGTCTGCCCCGACCAACGGCGCCCCACACCCGCACCCCACACCCGCATCGGTGCGTCCCGGGCGCCCGACGCCGCCAGGTGCAAGACTCGCCGCGTGCGGGTCCTGCTGGTGTCCGATCTCCATTACGACCTCGCGAGGTTCGACTGGCTGGTGCAGCGGGTGGCCGACCCGGTCGACACCATCGACGTCGCGGTGATCGCCGGCGACCTGCTCGACGTGGCGTCGCCGGTTCCGCTCGACACCCAGATCGCGGTGATCCTGGCCTATCTGGAGCGGCTCGCCGCGGTATTGCCGACCGTGGTCTGTTCCGGCAATCACGACCTCGACCACCGCACGGACTCCGGTGAGAAGGCGACCGGATGGTTGGCCGACGCTCGGCAGCACGGCGTGGTCGTCGACGGCGACTCGCTCGACATCGGCTCGTGGCGGATGACGGCCTGCGCCTGGTGGGAGGGCCCGAACACACTCGCCGAGCTCGAGCAACGGCTCGCAGAGGCTGCACTCGATCGCCCCGAACGCTGGCTGTGGGTGTTCCACGGGCCGCCCGAGGGACCGCTGTCGTGGACCGGATCGCGTCACTTCGGTGATCCGGAACTCCCCCGTCTCCTCGATCAACACCATCCCGACGTGGTGCTGTGCGGCCACATCCACCAGGCGCCGTTCACCGCCGACGGTGCCTGGGCCGAGCACCGGAACGGCACCTGGCTCTTCAACGGTGGGCTGCAACGCGGCGCCCGACCGACGTTCGTCGAACTCGAACTCGACGACGACCGGGCGTTCTGGTGGTCGGAGTTCGGCAGCGGGCAGGTCGACCTCGACGATCCAACCTCCGCCGACCACGCTCGCGTCGGCGGTTGAGACTCCGACTCAGCAGGGTCAGTAGTCGGGGGATCGATCTGATCCGGGCTCGATGTGAACCGGCGGCCGGGCCGCGATCCGACTGAGCAACTCGCCGAACATCCCGAGATGACCATCCTCACCACCGACTTGCCGCTGGACGTCGACGATGTAGGCGTTGAGCCGATCGAGACGCCCGGCGAGCTGACGGGCCACTTCGAGGCCGAGGCGGGGGTGGTCCAGGAAGAACTCGAACGGGTGTCCGATCTCGCGAACGACCGTGTCGCGTGTGGCGGTGACCGTCGCGTTCCGAGGCTGCTCGAGCAGCGCCCCGGTCTCCCCGACGAACGCACCGGGCGTGGTGTACCGATGGACGTCCTCCCCGCCTGCCTCCACGAGCAACTCGCCTTCCACGAGGATGACGACGATCGACGACTCGGAACCCTCGACGAACAGCGTCTCGCCGGCGACGAGCGTGCGCGTGGGCAGGTCCGCGGTGAGCGTCAGGACGTCCTGGAGCATCCGCCGATGATGTCACCTCCGCCCGCGTGGCGCTCGTGGACGCGACACGAGGCGCCCGCAGGCGCCTCGTTGTTCGTGGATCCGGCCGTTGTGGTGGGGCTAACAAGAATCGAACTTGTGACCTCATCCTTATCAGGGATGCGCTCTAACCGACTGAGCTATAGCCCCGGCAAGTCGGCAACGCTATCGGACCACGACGGGGTTCCACATCCCCCGCAAGGTCAACGGGGTCGGATGTACCCGGTGCTCTCGTCGACTGCGGCCTCGCGGACGATCTGTCCCGACTCGTCGGTGGAGACCAGCGGAATCTCCGGTTCCGAGCGCCGGACGACGAACCGGCGCATCGGTGAGGACCGTGTCTCCACGACCTCTTCCTCGAGCACCGTGAACCGCATCCCGCCCACCAGGTCGGTGATCAGGTTGAACATGGTCGCCGCGAGGACGGCCAGGCCGGTGAAGCCGATCACGAGGAACAGGCCGCCCGTCCAGCCCGCGTGATAGATCTCGCCGCCGTTGAACTCGAACGACGACCAACCGAACGACTCGAAGAAGCGCTCGACGTTGTCGACGGTGCCTGTGGCGTATGCCACGTTCCACAGCAGCACACTGGCCACCAGCACGATCACGTAGATCAGCAGGTTGGCGATGATGGCGATCTTGAAGACGCTCCACGGGTCGACATGGCGGACGACACGGGTCACCCGCCGCACGCGCGGCTTGCGGCCGAGCATCCGAGGCAGGTTGACCGGGATCGGCATCGGCGCCGGGTCGTACTCGGGTGAGCGCTTGAGCTGTCGGTGGGTCGCGAGTGGCTCGTCGTGCGGCAAGGCGGCGACGGTCGGACCGTCGATGTTCGCCCGGCGCAGCTCCTCGAGGACATCCCCGGAGACATCCGGATCGTCCGGATCGACGTACTCTCGATCGTCGGCGAGTCCCTCGACGTCGTCGCCGCCGGCGCCATCCAGAGCGGTCGACGTCACGACCATGGGGAGCTGGTACGACGGGTCGGTGTCGGCCACGTCGACGTGATTCGCCTGGGCCTCGGAGAGGAACTCGTCGAAGCTGCCGAGGCGCCCATCGACGTCGTCCTCGGCAACCTCGAGATCGTCGTACTCGTCGACGTCGAGGTCGTCATCCTCAGCGATGTCGATGTCCTGCGCCCGCGCCGGCACATCGACATCGATCGGGTCGAGTTCGAGGTCGTCGTCGTCGATGAATTCGGTGGCGCCGTCGAACTCCTCGTCGGCCCGGTGGTCGACCGGCGCCGCGTCGAGATCGTGCTCGGTCGTGCTCACGTGAACAAGTGTACGCAAACTCCCCGGCCGTGGTCCCGTCAACCGTTGCCGACCCCGTTCGGGGCATCCGAAGCCCGCGCCGTCGCCGACGCCGACCCGACCCGAACGACGACGGTCACTTCCCCCGGACCAGGACCGTCCGACCAGCTCACGAGCGTCGCGCCGTGGGCGGCCGACACCGCCAAGGCCTGGCCCCGGCCACCTCCGAGGGACGCCAACGCGGCCGCGTCGGCGATCGATTGGGCGTGGACGCGATCGCGGGCGTTGGCCCCGAATCGTCCGAGGCCCGACATGGTCGCCGCCGAAAGGACCGCCACCACGACGATCAACAGGACCGCGGCCTGGCCCCGATCACCGCCGGGTCGACGCCCTACCGCCGACCCCAATGCGTCCGTCATTGTGCACCTCCGCGACGCGCCGTCACCGGTCGCCGTACTCGTCCGATTGCTGGAGGGCAACGCCGTTGCCGAAGCGGCGCCGGTCAGCGCGCGAGGATCACTCGTCGTCGTCGGTGGCCAGGATCGGCGCGACGGAACCGACGACGTCGCCGTCGTCGAGGTTCATCACACGAACGCCGGTCGCATCGCGTCCCTGCGAGGAGATGGAACGCACTTCCATGCGGATGGTGATGCCGTTGTTCGACACCGCCACGATCTCGTCGTCGAGGCCGACCATGAACGCCGCCACCACTTCACCCTTCCTGCCGGTGAGGCGGATGCCGCGGACCCCCTGACCGCCGCGCGCCTGGGTGTTGAAGCGCTCGAGTTGCGTGCGCTTGCCGAAGCCTGCTTCGGTCAGGATCAGGATCGCGGTGTCGTCGCGGGCGACGTCGACCGAGACGACCGAGTCGTCGGGCTTCAACCGCATGCCACGTACGCCACCGGCCGTGCGGCCCATCGCGCGGACATCGTCCTCGGCGAACCGGATCGTCATGCCGCGCCGGCTGACCATGAAGATGTCGTCGCTGCCGCTCGTCTCGATGACGCGCACGAGTTCGTCGTCGTCGCGCAGATTGATCGCGATCAACCCGTCACGCCGGCTCGAGTCGTACGCGTCGAACGCGGTCTTCTTGACCGTGCCCCCCTTGGTAGCGAAGAACAGGAAGCGCTCGCCCGCGAAATCGCGTGTATCGATGATCGCCTGGATCGTCTCGTCGGGCTGCAGGGGCAGCAGGTTGACGATCGGCATGCCCTTGGCGGTGCGCTCACGTTCGGGGATGTCGAGGGCGCGGAGTCGGTAGACCTTGCCCCGGTTGGAGAAGAACAGCAGGTGCGCGTGCGCGGTGGTGAAGATGACATGACGGACGATGTCGTCGAGCTTCAACCTGCCGCCCGACACACCGCGCCCGCCGCGACCCTGGGTCTTGAACGACGCCGCTGGCACCGCCTTGACGTACTGCGCCTGCGTCATGACGATGACGAGTTCCTTGTCGTCGACGAGATCCTCGATCGACATCTCGCCGTCGTCGTACGTGAGCTGGCACACGCGCGGCGTGGCGAACTCTTCGCGGATTGCACTGATCTCGTCGCGGATCACCGTGTTGAGGCGCTCGGGATTGTCGAGGATCTCCTGCAGGTCGATGATGCTCGCCCGCACGTCGTCGAGTTCGGTCTGCAGGTCGATGCGTGACAGCCGCGTGAGCTGACGCAGCTGCATGTCGAGGATGTCGTTGGCCTGCACCTCGCTGAACTCGAACGGTGCGGCCATGAGACCAGTGCGGGCGGCCGCCGCGTCGTCGCTCGCCCGGATCAGGGCGATGATCTGATCGATGACGTCGAGTGCCTTGATGCGGCCCTCGAGGATGTGCTCACGGCGCCGGGCCTTGTCGAGCCGGAACTGCGACCGCCGCGTGATCACCTCGACCTGGTGGCGGACGTAGGCGACGAGGGCGTCGCGCAGGTTGATCTGCCGCGGAACGCCGTCGACCAGCGCCACCATGTTGATCGAGAACGTCGACTGCAGCTGGGTCAGTTTGAACAGGTTGTTCTTGACGACGTTGGCGTTGGCGTCGCGCTTGAGCGTGATGATCAGATTCGTCTTGCCGCCCGAGGAGGCGTCGTTGACGTCGGCGATGCCGTCGAGGTTGCCGCTGTCGACGAGCTCCTGGATGCGCGACGCGATCGCCGAGCAGCTCGTCTGGTACGGAATCTCGGTGACGAGGATTTCGAGCCGACCGTTCTTGCCCTCCTCGATGCTGGCCGTGGCCCGCATCTTCACCGAGCCCCGGCCGGTGCGATAGGCCTCGATGATGCCGGCCCGGCCGAGGATGCTCGCACCGGTCGGGAAGTCGGGGCCCTTGACGAACTGCATCAGGTCGTCAGGCGTCGCCTCGGGGTTGTCGATCAGGTGGACGACCGCGTCGATCACTTCGCCCAGGTTGTGCGGCGGGATGTTCGTGGCCATGCCGACGGCGATGCCCTGGCTGCCGTTGACCAGCAGGTTGGGGAACCGCGCCGGCAGCACGACGGGCTGCTCGGTCGTGCCGTCGTAGTTGGGGATCATGTCGACGGTGTCTTCGTCGATGTCGGCCAGCAACTGCATCGCCAACGGATGCAGGCGGCATTCGGTGTTGTGGTTGACGAACGCACCGGCAAGGAACGAGTGGTCGTCGGAGTCGACGCGGATCGAATACACGACCGCTGGGCCCTCGTCGACGACGGTGTTGATCTCCTCGAAGCGGTAGCCCGAGTCCATCACCGGCAGGATCGTGGCGAGGATTTCGGGATCCTTGATGCGGTCGATGATCCGGAGACGCTCCGTTTCCCACCGCTCGACACGGTCGAAGTTGTGCTGGGTGAGCCATTTGCGCCCCGAGCCGCGCGTGTCGAACGGCAACTCGGATCGTACGAAGTCGGCCACGAAGGGCACGCTGTCCTGGCTGAGACGGTGCGGGCGGACCGGTGCATGCGAGACGAGGTCGCGCAGCTTGGCCTGCTTGGTGGCCAGGAATCCGATCCGGTCGGCGAACGCCTTGACGTTGCGCAGCCCGGAGATGATCAGCCGCTGCTCGATGGCGCCGCTGGCCCGGGTGTACTGCTTGCGGGTGGCGATGACGCCGAATTCGGCAAGCAGTTCCTGCAGCTCACGGCCGAGACGTTCGCTGTAGGTGGTGTAGTGGATCGTGAACCCGTCGGGAGTGACGCGGGGGCCGCCGTCGCCCTCGAAGCAGGCCATCAGGAACGATCGCTTGACGCCCCAGCCACCCCGCCAGACGCACTCGGGGACGAACTTGTCGGCGGCCTTCTTGCCGATCAGCTCGCCGAGCGGGCTCGCTCGGAACGCATCCATGTTGTGGATGTCGAGCTCGAAGATCTGCTTGCGATCGACGCGCGTCTGGCGATCGGCGACGTAGCGCGGGCCGCCGACGACGTGGTCGTAGGCGAACAGCACCTCGTCGAAGAAGTGCTTGTCGGTGTTGTTGAAGCCAGCCCGGCTCTCCGAGGCCCAGCCCTCGCTCACCCAGGCGCCGGCCAGCACGCCGAGCATCGACTCCTCTGCCGTCGGGACGACGTCCATCCAGGCGTTGCGAGCGACGCAGACGACGGTGCCCGGCCGGACCTCGTCGAGTTGCAGCCACTGGAACATCGGCACGCCGGCCACCGGGACCAGACAGAGCACGAGGTGGTTGTGGCTGCCACGGACGCTGAACCCCGACGACGTGGTGATCCGCTTGGTGGGATGCAGGCCGGAGTTGAAACCCTTGCTGGCGTGGACCGCCTTGCCGTCCTTGTCGAGCACGTCGACATCGAGGTCGATGTCGGAGTTCAGGTCGGTGTCGACCAGCTCATCGATGCGCACGCTGGAACCGTCGCCGAGACGGACCCGGGTGTCGCCGGTGACGCAGTAGCGCGAGGCAGCCGGTCCGAAGTCTGGGCTCCCGTAGTTGCCGTGGAAGTCGATGAGTGGGTGGCGCAGCGAGAACGGCTGGGCCATGCGGACCAGGGCGTCGTAGATCGCGCCGTCGCCGTGCGGGTGGAAGC
Organism: Ilumatobacteraceae bacterium; assembly: GCA_963801795.1. Taxonomy (GTDB): domain Bacteria; phylum Actinomycetota; class Acidimicrobiia; order Acidimicrobiales; family Ilumatobacteraceae; genus Sva-07. The sequence goes on along the minus strand of CAWDFZ010000003.1, from coordinate 1,092,618 downwards.
GGGCCATCGTGTCGCCCGTCACGCGGGCGCACTTCACGTGACCGCGGTCAGGGCGGAAGCCCTGCTCCTCCATGTCCCAGATGATCCGCCGGTGCACCGGCTTGAGCCCGTCGCGGACGTCGGGGAGCGCCCTCGACATGATGACCGACATGGCGTACTCGAGGAACGAGCTCTCCATCTCGTCGTGGAGGGCGATCGGCTGGATGGGTTCGGGTGGCGGGGTGTCGTGGCTGTCAGTCATCGTTTCTCAAATCGCGTTCGTACGGGGCCTGCGGGTGGCGATCGGGCTGGAGCTCGATTTCAGAAGTCCAGGTTGCGGACGTCGCGGGCGTTCGTGGTGATGAACTCGCGGCGGCTCGCCACGTCGTCACCCATCAGGACCGACGTGATCTCGTCGGCCAACGCGGCTTCTTCGACCGTGACCTGCAACAGGGTGCGGGTGGATGCGTCCATCGTGGTCACGCGCAACTCCTCCCAGTCCATCTCACCGAGGCCCTTCAGGCGCTGGAACTGCTTCTTGTGGTTCGGCCGATCCTCGAGGAACTGCGCCTTGGCCACATCGTCTTTGAGGTACACCTTCTCTTTGCCGACCTCGGTCGAATACAGCGGCGGCTGCGCGATGTAGCAGTAACCGGCCTCGACCATCTCACGCATCTGGCGGAAGAAGAACGTGAGCAGCAGGGTCCGAATATGGCTGCCGTCGACGTCGGCGTCGGCGAGTGCGATCACCTTGTGATAGCGGCACTTCGTCACGTCGTACTCGTCGCCGACGCCGGCACCGATGGCGGTGATCAGCGCCTGGATCTCGTTGTTCTTCAGCATCTTGTCGATACGGGCCCGCTCGACGTTGAGGATCTTGCCGCGGATCGGCAGGATCGCCTGCGTACGCGGGTCGCGGGCGTCGACGGCCGTACCGCCGGCCGAGTCGCCCTCGACGATGAACAGCTCCGATTCGTCGGCGCTCTTGGACGAACAGTCCTTCAACTTGTCGGGCATGCCGGCGCCGGACAGTGCGGTCTTGCGGCGGATCGCGTTGCGGGCGTTCTTGGCCGCCACCCGGGCCTGCGCCGCGGCGAGGCTCTTCTTGACCATCTTGTTCGCCTCGGTCGGGTTCTCCTCCAACCACTCGGCGAGCCGCTCGTTGGTCGCCTTCTGGACGAACGAGCGCATCGGTACGTTGCCCAGCTTGGCCTTGGTCTGCCCCTCGAACTGGGGCTCGCGCAGCTTCACCGACACGATGGCGGTGATGCCCTCACGGATGTCCTCGCCGGTGAGGTTGGGGTCCTTCTCCTTCAGCAGGTTCTTCGCTCGGGCGTACTTGTTGACCACGGTGGTCAGCGCCGTCTTGAAACCCTCGACGTGCATGCCTCCTTCGACGGTGGAGATGCCGTTGGCGTAGCCGTGGATGCCTTCGTAGTAGCCCGTGTTCCATTGCATGGCGATGTCGAGCATCTGGCCGTCGTCATCGTCGTCTTCGAACTGGCAGACCTTGGAGAACAACGGCTCCTTGGTTGCATTCAGGTGCTTGACGAAGTCGATGATCCCGCCCTTGTACTGGTACGTGATGGTCTGTTCGCGGCTCTCGCGTTCGTCCTTGAACACGATCTCGAGGCCCTTGTTCAGGAACGCCATCGTCTGCAGGCGCTCGAGCACGGTGCGCGAGATGAACTCGACACCCTCCACGGCGAAGATCGTGGGATCCGGCCAGAACGTGATCCTCGTCCCCGTCTGACGCCCGCGCGATGGCGTGTCGCCGACGACGAGCATCTTTCCCTGCGGGACGCCGCCCTTGGCGTATTCCTGGCGATAGTGCTTGCCGCCGCGGTCGACCTCGATGACCAGACGCTCGGACAGCGCATTCACGACCGACACGCCGACACCGTGCAGACCGCCCGACACCTTGTAGCCGTCGCCGCCGAACTTGCCGCCCGCGTGGAGCACCGTGAGCACGACCTCGGCGGCACTCTTGCCCTTGTGCTCGCCAGACGTGAACGGATCGACCGGGATACCGCGACCGTCGTCGTCGACCTCGCAGCCGCCATCGGCGAGCAGCGTCACGCCGATGCGGGAGCAATGGCCGGCCATCGCCTCGTCGACGGAGTTGTCGACGACCTCCCAGATCAGGTGGTGCAGGCCGGCCAGACCCGTGGAACCGATGTACATGCCCGGCCGTTTGCGGACCGGATCGAGCCCCTCGAGGACCTGGATCGCGTTGGCGTCGTACGCCGCTGTGGTCCTGGCCTGGTCGGGATTGGCCCGCCTCGGACGAGGCGTGGCGGGGACTTCGGCAACCGGGACTTCGGCAACCGGGAATTCGCCATCGGGAACTGCGGTGGTGTCGCTGGACACTCGTACCTCGTGTTGTCTGTTGGATTCGTGTGTGAGCACCCCGGTGAGGGTGCAATTCTCGGGCGACGGAACGACGGTGGAACCTGGTCGCGAGTGGTGATCATCCTACCAGCGGGGTGTGACAGAGCCCGGGAGGGTCTGCCGCGCCGGAGACCCGCTGCGCGCCCTTCTTTCCAGTGATTCAGCGGGCGACGCGGACGTCGACGCGTTCGACGTCGACCCGGGCGACGTCGTACAACCGGCTGATGATCGTGGAGCTCAGGAATCTCACGTGCGTGGCCCACGCCGCGTCGTCGACTTCGACCGTGAGCACCCGCTGATCGAGCCGTACCGGCCGGACGTGGGCGGCGACGTTCTCCCCCACGGCCTCGTCCCAACGCCCGAAGACCCCGCCGATCTGCACCCGATCCGTTCCCCGCAGGGAGGACATCACCGAGTCGAGGGCCTTGGTGATCCGGACGGGTTCGCTCACGTGGGCCACGCTACTGCGGGCAGCGCGGTGGACGGTTGGGCCGTCCATCCGTCGGGTAGGACGGGGCATGGAAAACACTCGTGAAACGCCACGCTCACTCGACGATCTGCTCGAGCCCGGCTCGACCCTCATGGTCGGAACGCGGTCGCGCAGTCAGACCGAGCTGGAGTTCCGGCCGCTGACCGTGGCCCGCGTGGTCGACGACCAGATCCAGGTACTGCTGGACACCCACGAGCAGTGGGTCGCCGATCTCGCGCCGCCGACCCCGGTCGAGATCACGCTCAGTGACACCAGGTCGAACGATTGGGCTCACCTGAGGGGGACCGCCACCCTCACCGACGATCCCGCATTGATCGACGAGCTCTGGAATCCCTTCGCTGGTGCGTACTTCGAAGACGGTCGAGACACGCCGGGAATCGCCGTGCTCCAGGTCGAAACCGACTCCGGGCGATACTGGTCGGCACCGTCCGGACGCGTCGGCAGCATGATCGCCACGATCAAGGCCAAGGTGAGCGGGGCAGAATCGGCCGGCGATCACGGTCCGATCAGCACCTGAGTCTTCATCGATCTCGAAGTCGGTTCCTCGGTATCCGCACCGCGAGCCGACAAGTAGGGTTCGGGCGGTGACGGCGACGATAAGGGCGTTCACCACGGGTTGGCTCGAGACGCAGGCGAACACGCTCATCGAGGACGGCCAGGGTTCCATTCGCATCCCCGTCGTGTCGTTCCTCGTCGAACACGCGCGGGGACGGCTCGTGTTCGACACCGGTCTCCACCCCGGCGTGCGCACCGATCCTCGGGCCCGGCTCCATGGCTTCGCCGACGTGTTCACCACCGAACTCGCCGCCGGGTGCGCCGTCGACGAGCGGATCGCGGCACTGACCGACCGGATCGACCTCGTCATCTGCTCCCACCTCCACTTCGACCACTGCGGCGGCAACGTGCTCCTCGGCGACGTTCCGATCGTGGTCCAACGAGCCGAATGGGAGGAAGCACACGGCGATCGGCCGCGTGGCTACCTCGCTGGCGACTTCGACACCGGCCAGGACATCCGCCTCGTCGCCGGCGAGCACGACGTGTTCGGTGACGGCTCGGTGGTGTGCATCCCCACGCCCGGTCACACCGCCGGCCATCAGTCGTTACGCGTGCGCACCAGCGAACGTGAGGTGGTGCTGACCGCTGACGCCTGCTACTTCCGCGAAACGCTGGCGACGTCACAGCTGCCGCCGTTCGCGCACGATCACGCCGAACAGTTGCGAAGTCTCGACGTCCTCCGCGCACTCGAGGCGGCGGGTGCTCATCTGCTGTTCGGTCACGACGCGACGCAGATCCCCGACGACGCCGTCCGCGCCCTGTAGCGGTACGTCTTTGACCGACATGTCCGTCGATGCTCGGCGGGTGACAGGCCGGTCGGTTCAGCCGCGCGTCTCGTCGGTGACCTCGCCGTCGCGCACTCGCAACACCCGATCGACACGCGCGGCAGCCGGGATCTCCGTGGCGGTGGTCATCACGATCTGGCCGCGCGGCAGATGCGACAGCAGCGCGGTCGCGCGGTGATCGTCGAGCTCCGACAGGACGTCGTCGAGCACGAGCACCGGGGCGGAGCCCGTCCGTTCGGTCACCAAACGATGTGCGGCGAGACGAAGGGCGAGCGCCAGCGAACGCTGCTCCCCTTGCGACGCATGGGTCCGGGCCGGAAGACCACCGACCCACATCGCCAGTTCGTCCCGGTGCGGGCCGACCGTCGTGGAACCGCGGCGGATGTCGGTGGCGCGAGCCTCGGCGAGCGCGGCTGCCAACCCCGGCACGCGCCACGGTGGTTCGTAGACCAGGCCGATCGGCACCGCGGTGCCGGCAAGCTGCTCGTAGGCCTCGTCGACCATCGGCGTCAGCCGTGCCACCAATGTCGCCCGAGCATGTCCGAACTGCTCGGCGACGGCCGACAAGCGCTCATCCCACACGTCCAGAGTGGCCGCGACCTCGGTGGTCAGCCGCCCGCCGGCCTGCCGGAGCAGCGTGTTGCGCTGTCTGACGATCCGATCGAGTTCGAGGCGGGCCGCGTCGTACTTCACCGCGAGCGCCACGAGGGTGTCGTCGAGGAAACGCCGGCGATCGCTCGGCCCTCCTTTCACCAGGACCAGGTCGTCAGGCGAGAAGACGGTGATCCGCAGGGTGCCGAGAAGATCGCGGGCTCGCGCCAGGCGCTGCCGGTTGACCTGCACCCGGTTGCGGCCGGCGATCGCGATCTCCGCTTCCACGAGGATCTCGCGGTCGTCGTCGTGGCGCACACGGGCACGGATCACGGCGGTGTCGGCTCCCATCCGCACCATCGCGTCGTTCGGTGCCCCGCGAAAACTCGACAACGTCGCCAGGTAGCCGAGCGCTTCGACGAGATTGGTCTTGCCCTGACCGTTGTCGCCGAGGACGACTGTCGTGCCGGACGTGAGGTCGAACGAGCCCGACCGGTAGTTGCGGAAATCGACGACCTCGAGATGTTCGACGATCACCGCAGAGCGCTCAGGGCACCCGCACCGGCATCAGCAGGTAGAGATACTCGTCGTGGCCGACACCGCGCAGCACGGCCGGCTTCATCGGGTCCATCGTGGCGAGTGTGACATCGTCGCTGTCGATCGCCTCGATCCCCGACGACAGGTAGTCGGGATTGAAGGCGACGGTCATCTCGGTGCCCTCGTACACGGCATCGATCTCCTCGGTCGCGTTGCCCACGTCCTGCGTGATCGCCGTCAGCTGCACGGTCGGACCGCCGAGCGTGAGACGCACCGGAGTCGAGTCCTGGGCGAGGATCTTCACCCGCCGGATCGCTTCGAGGATCGACGCCTTGCCGACCGTCAGCAGGTTCGGGTAACTCGACGGCAACAGGTTGCGATAGTTCGGGAACTCACCCTCGATCAGACGGGTGCTCACCCTCGTGGTGCCCGACTCGAACGTCACCTCCCGGTCACCGAGACGGACGGTGAGGTCCTCGACGTCACCGATGACCCGCGAGAGCTCACCGAGCGCGCGGCCGGGGATGATCACCTTCTGACCGCTGGCGAGCACTGACGATTCGGGCAGGTCGCGGACCGCGAGGCGGTAGGAGTCGGTCGCCACCATTCGGAGCCCATCGTCCTCGGCCGCGAGCAGGACCCCGGTGAGAACCGCTCGGGCATCGTCGGTGGACGCCGCACGCACGACCTGACGCAGCGACTCCGACATCACGCCCGCCGGCAACGTCACCCCTTCACCGCTCGGCTCGCCCAGGGTGGGATAGTCGTCGAGTGCCAGGGGTCGCACCGAGAACTGCGAGCGGCCGGCACTGATCGACAGCTCCTCGTCGGCCAGTTCGATCTGCACGGCGCCGGCCGGCAAGGCCTTCACGATGTCGGCGACGAGGCGAGCCGGAACGACCGCCGCGCCATCGCGTTCGCCACCGACGTCGATGGTCAGCCGGATCGTGAGCTCGAGATCGGTGCCGGTGATCGTGAGCGTGTCGCCCGCCACGTGCAGTTTGACCCCGGCCAACACGGGCAGGGTCCCCGTTCGGTTCGTCGCGGCCCGGCCGGCAGCCCCCAGGGCCTCGGCGAGCACATCACGTTCACAACGAAACTTCACGGTCGGCACTTCTCCTCGTACAGGGATGTTTCAAAGAACAATGTCAGTAGTAGGGCCTGTGGATTGGGGACAATCCACGTCGTGGCAGCGTAGGGCCCTCGCGGCCGTGCACAGGGGATGGCCTCTCGGTCCCCAGGCGCCGTCTTACAACGATGTGATCCGGTGGACAAGCGGGCGTTGTCCACCGAACAGCGTCGGTCTGTGCCACCGTTGTCCGTGCGCGCGTCCACACCCGTCGGCGCCCGGGTCCCGGTGCCGCTCGTCATGACTTGAGCTGCTGGATGAGTGCGGTGACCTGGTCGTAGATCTGCTTGCGCTCACTCATCAAGCGTTGGATCTTCTCGTTGGCGTGGATGACCGTGGTGTGGTCGCGTCCGCCGAACAACCGGGCGATCGCCGGATAACTGAGGTCGGTGAGCTCCCGGAACACGTACATCGCGATCTGTCGGGCCGTGACGAGCGGCCGTTGCCGGCTGCGCCCCTTCAGATCCTCGACCGGGAACTTGAGGATCGCCGAGATCTCCGCGAGGAGCTCCTCGTCGGTGCGCACCTTGGGCTTGTTGTCGTTGAGCAGGTCGGCGAGCTGGGTCTGGGCGAGGTCGGTCGTGATCGGCACCTGGTTGAGGCTGGCGAAGGCGGTGACCCGGATCAGCGCCCCTTCGAGCTCGCGGATGTTCGTGGCAATGTTCGTGGCGATGAACTCGAGGGTCTGGTCGGGAACCTGGACGCGATCGCGTTCGGACTTGTTGCGGAGGATGGCGAGCCGGGTTTCCATGTCGGGCGGCTGGATGTCGGTGATCAGCCCCCACTTGAACCGCCCGCGGAGGCGCTCTTCGAGCGTGGGGATCGCATCGGGCATCCGGTCCGACGAGATGACGACCTGCTTGTTGGCGCCGTGCAGGGAGTTGAACGTGTGGAAGAACTCCTCCTGGAGCCCTTCCTTGCCGGCGATGAATTGGATGTCGTCGATCAACAGCACGTCGATGTCGCGGTAACGGCGGCGCAGGGAGGCGGTGGTGTTCTGGCGGATGGCGTCGACGTATTCGTTCATGAACGTCTCGGTCGACACGTAGCGCACCTCGTGGTGCTGATAGTTCGAGTGGACGTAGTGGCCGATGGCGTGGAGCAGGTGGGTCTTGCCGAGCCCGGCCGAGCCGTAGATGAACAGGGGGTTGTAGCTGCGCGCCGGGGTCTCGGCGACACGCAACGCCGCGGCCAGGGCGAACTGGTTCGATGCGCCCTTCACGAACGTCTCGAACGTGTACCGCGGATTGAGGCCGGCCTCGTCGAGGAGGCTGCGGTCGGGCCGGTGGGCCCCCCGCTCGTTGGTGTCGCGGTCCCTGTCGAGATATGACCGGGGAGCGGCGCCGTTCGTGCTCGACAGTTGGTCGTCCTGGTCGTCCTGCTCCGGACCTGCATCGCTCGATGCCACGTCGATCTCGACGCTGCGCTGACCCTCGTTCACGTCGTGCAACGCCTCGGTGACGAGGGGCAGGTACCGGGTCAGAATTCGGTCGCGAACGTACGCGCTCGGGGCCATCAGCCGCAGCGTGACGTCGTCCGAATCGAGCGGTGTGACGTCCTGGAACGTGGAGAACCAGACCGACTCGGCGAGCTGCGAACGGAGCGACAGTGTGACCTGCGTCCACACGTCGACGGCGTCACTCACCAGGACATCCGATCGAATTCGAACCCGATCCACCCGCGTCGATCCACATGGTTGTCCACAAGGTGGGGACATCGGACGGGACAAACACGAACGACCGAACGTAGCAGGTTGGCCGCCTCGGGAAAACCTGGACGAAAAGCGCGATCGTGCTGGGCCGATGTGCTGGCCCGGGACGTGTGGGTAACTTACACGGCTGTGGTTTGGCCGGGCTGGTTGGGAGACCACCCGACTCCGCCGTAGCCTGTCACCCTCCAGTCGCGGCGCGCCCATGAGGTCGATCCACGCCGTCGACGCCGAGTGTTGCCCCAGATCCGGAGATCGCCGTGAAGCGTACCTTTCAACCAAACGCCCGTCGTCGTGCCAAGACGCACGGTTTCCGCGCCCGCATGAGCACGCGCGGTGGCCGGGCCGTCCTCAAGGCCCGCCGCGCCAAGGGTCGCGCCCGCCTGTCGGCTTGATCGATTCGATTCGAGATCGTGACGTCTTCGTCCGCCTCGGTCGTGATGGTGTGCGGTTCCGCCGCGGCCCCCTGTGGTGCACCTACCTCGCCGACCCTGCGGTCGGTCGCGCCCACGTGGCCTTCGCCATCGGGCGGCCCGTCGGCGGCGCGGTGGTCAGGAACCGGCTCCGGCGCCGGTTGCGCATGATCGCTCGGGAGCGCCCCCTCGTGCCCGGATGGTGGCTCATCGGTGCCCGTCCGAGCGCGATCGAACTGACGTTCGGGAAGCTCCAGCTCACCATGTCCGAGCTGGCCGAACTCGTCGCCGCTGATCAACGGGTGCCCTCGTGAGCACCGGTTCACCGCGCGCCATCCGGATGATCCGTTGGTATCAGCGCGCCGCCGAAGGCCGGGTCTCCCCGTGCCGCTTCAGCCCGAGTTGTTCGTCGTACGCCCTCGAAGCGTTCGAAACCCACGGCACCCGTCGTGGCGCGTCGCTCACCCTCCGTCGGCTGATCCGGTGCCGACCGTTCGGCCCATCCGGATGGGACCCGGTCCCCGAGCCCCCGGTCGGCGCACGCCGTACCGGCGAGACCTTGACCTCCGAGAGGGGTTGCTGACCAATGTTCGAGATTCCCGCGGTTCTGCTGTCGTGGTTCTACGGCCTCACCAACAGCTACATCGCGGCGATCGCGCTGATCGCCGCGGTCGTCATGGCGGTGACCACGCCGCTCACCTTGAAGAGCACCAAGGGCATGCTCGAGATGCAGCGGCTCGCGCCCCAGATGCGCAAGCTGCAGAACGAGCATCGCAACGACAAGGCGAAGCTCAACGAAGAGATGATGAAGCTCTACCAGGAGCACAAGGTCAATCCGATGGCCTCGTGTCTGCCGCTGGTGGCGCAGATGCCGGTCTTCCTCATCATGTTCCGCGTGCTCCACGGCTTGACCTACAAGCCCAACGGCGCAGCCCTCCCCGTCTCGGCCACGGTGTGGCGGGCGTTCGGGGACGAGGCCCAGGCGGCCGATCCGGGCTTCATCCCTCGGTACCTCGCGATCGACTCCGCCTTGTACCAGGCGCTGTTCGGGCAGCACTCGATGCAGTCGCTCGGCATCGACCTGTCGAAGTCGGCAGCGAATGCGATCACCGAGGGTTTCGGCACCGCCCTCCCCTACGTGCTGCTCGTCCTGTTGCTCGGCGGCCTGTATTTCGTCCAGCAGCGGATGGTGGCCGCTCGTGCGGCGATCAGCCCGACCATGTCGCAGGCGCAACAGAAGCTCATGCAGTACCTGCCGGTGTTCTTCGCCGTGTTCCAGGTCTTCTTCATTGCCGCCCTTGTCGTGTACTACATCTGCCAGACCGTGCTGCGTATCGCCCAGCAGATGTACATCACGAGGGTGTTCTACGGGCACGACGAGGCGCTCGGCCGCCAGGCCCAACGCGCTGGGCAGGCCGCCCGCGACGAGGCCACCAAGTCCGGCGAGTCGACGGGGTTGTTCGGTCAGCCCAAACGTGATTCGTCCGATTCGAAGGACGCCGGCTCGAAGGGCGGGAAGGGTTCGACCGGTAAGAACTCGACGGGCAAGAACGCGACGGGCAAGAAGGCCCCGACGTCCGGCAAGGGGTCGGCGGGGAAGGGGGCCGCCGAACCGGATCCCCAACCGCAGTTCGCCAGCAAGCGCGTGACCCCGCCGAAGAACCGTCCCACACCGTCGACGGGAGCGAAGGGCCGACCGACGCCAAGTCGCGCCCGTCCACAGTCGAAGTCCAGTCGACCGAAATCGAGCGACGCGTAAGCCGTCGTCATCACCGACGGAGCCGCCATGGCCCCGTCATGTCCACGTCACGAAGAGAGCACACACATGGAGTGGGTAGAGACCACCGCAAAGACCCTCGACGAGGCGCGTGAGGCCGCCCTCGACCAACTCGGGGTCGGCCTCGACGACGCCGAGTTCGACATCCTCGAAGAGCCCCGACCGGGGCTGTTCGGCCGCATGCGTGGGGAGGCCCGGCTCCGAGCCAGGGTCCGTCCCACACAAGCCCGCCCGAAGCAGGAGCGTCGCCGGAAGAGCAAGAGCGACAAGGGCGACAAGGGCGACAAGACGGAGAAGGCCGGCAAGGCGGGTACGGACGCACCGAAGCGGTCGAAGCAGGCCGCCACCTCATCGTCCGAGGACGCGACCCCTCCGACATCCGTCGCACCCGCGGCGCAACGCGAACGATCCAACAAGCAGCAACAGCAGGGAGACGAGATGAGCGACGACAACACCCCGACGGTGACACCGGACGAGGTGGGTGCCGCCGCCGTTGCCTTCATGGACGGCCTGACCACGGCGTTCGGTCTGCCCGGGACGTCCGAGATCACCGTGGATGGCATCGAACTCGAACTGAACGTCGTCGGTGAGGAGCTCGGTCTGCTCGTCGGCCCGGGTGGACGCACGCTGAACGCGGTCCAGGACCTCGCTCGCGTCGCCGCCCAACGTCGCCTCGGCGACCACGAGACCCGACTGCGCATCGACGTTGCCGGCTACCGGGGACGACGCGAGCAGGCGCTCATCAAGTTCTCTCGTGAGGTCGCCGAGCAGGTCCGATCCTCGGGCGTGGCGCGGTCCCTCGAGCCGATGACATCGTCTGACCGCAAGGTCATCCACGACGTGTTGAACGAAGAAGAAGGCGTCGCGAGCCGGTCGGTCGGCGAGGATCCGACGCGCCGCATCATCGTCGAGCCTGCCTGATCAGGCTGTGGGGCCGTCGTCTCCCCCGATCGCGGACGAACTCGTCGACGTACTCCGTCGGTCGCAGCAACTCGGATTCCTCGGCGCCCGTCCGATCGAGCAGGTGATCGAGCACGCCCGGGCGTTCGTGACGACGCTGGAAGAACTCGACGTGACCGGAACGGTGCTCGATCTCGGTTCCGGAGGCGGCGTGCCCGGACTCGTGATCGCCCACGACCACCCGACGTGGAATGTCACCCTGCTCGACCGACGTCGAACTCGCACCGACTTCCTGGCCCGGATGGTCCGTCGTCTCGGGTGGCAAGACCGCGTCGATGTCCGGACCGGCGATGCGCAGAGTGTCACCGGCAGCCCGTTCGATGCCGTTGTGGCGCGCGGTTTCGGCCCGCCGGTCCACACGTTGACCACAGCGCTGGGCTGGGTCCGCCAGCAGGGGTTCGTCGTCATCAGTGAGCCGCCCAGTGGAGAACGGTGGGACGGCGTCGTGATCTCAGGTGCGAGTCGGCTGCCGAGTTCGGCCTCGGTGTCCGTGTTCCAGCGGGAGATCGGGTCCGCTCCTCCAGCCTGAAGCCGGTGCGGGGTGTTCCACGTGAAACATCGCCCGTTCGTCCGGTGGTGACATGTTCCCCCGTGAACCAGGACTGATGAGCTGGGCGTGTCGATGGTTTCACGTGAAACCGTAAATCCCCCCGATCCTTGGCACCGACCACTACGCTCGCACGTTGTGACGGAGACCGACCCGATGTCGACCGACCCTGCGCCCGCGAACCCTGTACCCGAACCCGTCGGCTCTCCGGTCTACACGCCCATCTCTCCGCCGGTCGCTCCGCCCGACGCCACACCGGCCCCGAACGGCGAAGAGTCGGCGCGGACGCCGAGCCGGACGTTGCCTCGGATCATCGCACTGGCCAACCAGAAAGGCGGTGTGGGAAAGACGACCACCACCGTCAACCTCGGTGCAGCATTGGCCGACATGGGTCTGCGGACGCTGATCATCGACCTCGACCCGCAGGGCAACGCATCGAGCGGGCTCGGCATCGAGCATCACGGGCTCGAGCATTCGATGTACAGCGTGCTGCTGCACGAGGAACCGTTGGAGAACGTCGTGGAGCCGACCGACGTCCGCAACCTGTTCGTCGCGCCGGCCTCACTCGATCTGGCCGGCGCCGAGATCGAACTCGTCCCCGCGTTCAGCCGGGAGCAACGTCTCAAGCGCGCGATCGAGGCCGTGATCGACGACTACGACTACGTGTTGATCGACTGCCCCCCGTCGCTCGGCCTGTTGACCGTCAATGGGTTGGCCGCGGCCCGAGAAGTGCTCGTACCGATCCAGTGTGAGTACTACGCGCTGGAGGGCCTCGGCCAGCTGCTGCGCAACGTCGACCTCGTCAGGAAAAACCTCAACCCCACGTTGGAGGTGAGCACCATTCTGTGTGTGATGTACGACGCGCGAGCGAAGCTCGCGAAGAATGTGGTCGAGGAGGTCCGCGACCACTTCGGCGACAAGGTGCTCCGGGCGGTGATTCCCCGGTCGGTCCGGCTCTCCGAGGCTCCGGGGTTCGGTCAGCCGATCACGACGTTCGACCCGACCTCGCGGGGAGCGATCGCGTACCGCGACGCCGCGAAGGAGGTCCACGATGCCACGCTCTAGCGGATTGGGGAAGGGGTTGAGTTCGATCATCCCGACCGCAGAACTGAGTCGCCAGGCCGGCACGTCCGGCGACACCGGCGCGGCGCCCTTCATGGCGGATATCGAGGTGGCATCGATCCGGCCGAACCCGCACCAGCCACGGGTGCATTTCGACGAACAGAGCCTGCTCGAACTGTCGTCGTCGATCGCCGAGATGGGTGTCCTCCAACCGATCCTCGTGCGCCCGGTCGATGACGGTGGGTTCGAGCTCGTGGCGGGAGAACGCCGGTGGCGGGCCGCACAACGTGCCGGGATGGTGACGATTCCGGCGATCGTGCGTACCACCGACGACCTCCGTTCGATCGAGCAGGCACTCGTCGAGAACCTGCATCGCCAGGATCTCACGCCCCTCGAAGAAGCCGCCGCGTACCAGCAGCTGATCGAGGACTTCCAACTCACGCACGAGCAGCTGTCGAGCCGGGTCGGCAAGAGCCGGTCGGCGATCACGAACACGATTCGTCTGCTCGGTCTTCCGCCGGCCGTTCAGCACCTGCTCGCCGATGGTCAGCTCTCGGCCGGACACGCCCGAGCGCTGCTGGGAACCCCGGACCGTGAGCTGCAGGAGCGGTTGGCCAGGCAGGCGGTCGAACACGGTTGGACCGTGCGCGCTGTCGAACAGGCCGTGCGTGACGGGGGCAGCGAGTCGCCCCCCGTCGCCATTCCGGAACCCGAGTCGGGGCTGCCGCCCGCACCTGGGGGTGCCTCGATCGACGGTGCCGGTCTCACCCCACACACGAGGTTGCGGCCGCCCGGTCTGCTCGAACTGGAGGGTCTCCTGGCAGCGCACCTCGAAACCAGGGTCGCGGTGCAGATGAGTGCGCGGCGCGGCAGGGTCACGATCGATTTCGCCGATCTCGAGGACCTCGAGCGGATCTTCCACCGGATGGTGCCGTAACCGTCAACGGAATCGTCATCCAAATCGTCATCCGGCCCGTCCGTTCGACGGGTGTTCACCTCACGTTCCGTGGTTGTGACCAGCGTCACGTGATATTTGTTTCAACGTCACCTTCAGACAAACACACAGGGTGTGTACGAGTCTGTGGACAAACCCTCAGGTCGATGGTGAACTCACGGTTCGGCGATCGCGGTCGGTCGGGGGATTGCCCCGGTCGGGTCCTCGGCCATGCGGTGCATCCAGGCTCGGAGCGCCACCTCCACCGCCCTGCTCACCGCTTCGGCGGCGTCGACGATGGCGCGCACGGGGCCGACGGTCACCACGACGGCCGGCATGCGAGTCTCGCGGAGCACGGCGAGACGCATCCCGACGATGGTCGGATCGCTGGAGACGACACCGTCGAGCGCGATGGCCAGACTCGTGGCGAGGGCACGTCCACCGAACGATTCGAAGTGCGGCACGGCGAAGTAGGCAATCGTCGTGCCTGGCTCGGTGCGTGGTTCGAAACCGATGTACACGGTGGCCCCGAACCGGTTGGCGGCTGCCGCGTGGGCACTCGCTTCGTACTCGTCGGTCGACATCACGGTCGCGCCATCGTTGCGGAGCGATCGGGCGAGACCGCGCGTGATGGCACTCAGGCCGCCGAACTGACCGATCACGATGCGCGCTGCCTCGAACGTCGACGCCCCGGCACGGACCTCGTGTTCGCGGATCGAAGCGACACCTGGCCCGCTGCCGCTCTGGCGCAGCAGGCGCTCGAGCATGCTGATCGTGATCGGGCCGCAGACACCGTCGGCGTTGATCCCGCTGTTGCGCTGGAAATCGACGAGCGCTCGCACGGTGGCGGGTCCGAGGATGCCGTCAGGCCGGCCGCAATCGAAACCGAGGTGGTTGAGGCGTTGCTGGAGAACGACGACGTCGTCGCCACGCACCTGGGGCGCCTCGAGCTTGAGTGCACGATCTCCGAGATGCCATCCGGCCTCACAGACCGCCAGCCAGGTCTGCTCGTCACAGTCGCCCGTCGGACGCAGGCCGCGGAGTTCCTGGAACGTCGTGACGGCGTGGAGCGTCGGCTGGTCGAAGCGACCGCTGAGGCCGCCTGCCGGTGGACAACCTGCAGCGACCAGTCGTCGCTGCAGGTCGCGCACGGCATCGCCGCGCTGGCCGAGCGTCAGTGGGAAGTGGGAAGGAATTCGTCGAGCTCCTGCAACAGGGCGCCCTTGCTCTTCGCGCCGACAAGGCGCTTGGACACCTCGCCACCCGAGAACACGAGCAGCGTCGGGATACTCATGACGTTGTACTTCATCGCCAGGTCGGGGTTGTCGTCGACGTTCAGCTTGGCGATCGTCACATCGTCGCCGTGCTCGACGGCGATCTCCTCGAGGATCGGTCCGATCTTCTTGCACGGCCCGCACCATTCGGCCCAGAAATCGACGACGACCGGCTTGGTCGAGCCGCCGACGGTCTCGTCGAAGGTGTTGGTGGAGAGATTCACGATTCCTTGTGCCATCGGGCAATCCTTTCGAATTGGGAGCGTTCGGAAGTGACGAGCGTTCCCCTGAGGGTGGCACGGTCAACCGTGCCGACACAGTACAACCGCCGCACCCCGACCGGTATTCCAGATGGATACGACGGAGAGTGGTCGAATGTCACAGTGCGTGGTGGATATTGGCCTCGAGCCATCGTTCCGCGTCGATCGCCGCCATACAACCTGAGCCGGCGGCGGTGATCGCCTGGCGGTACGTGTGGTCCTGCACGTCTCCGCAGGCGAACACGCCATCGACGTTGGTGAACGAAGAACCGTGTGCCGTGATCAGATAACCGCTGTCGGGCTCCATGTCGAGTTGGCCGACGAACAGGTCCGTGTTGGGACGGTGCCCGATCGCGACGAACAGACCCGTGACGTCGAGCGTGCTCGGTTCGCCGGTCACCGTGTTCACGAGCCCGATCCCGCTGACGGACTGGTCGCCCATGATCTCGGTGACCTGGCTGTTCCAGACGAACTCGATCTTCGGGTTGGCGAACGCACGGTCCTGCATGATCTTGGAGGCACGGAGTTCGTCGCGCCGGTGCACGATCGTGACCTTGTCGGCGAACTTGGTGAGGAACGTCGCCTCTTCGATCGCCGAGTCACCGCCGCCGACCACGGCGATCTCGTGACCACGGAAGAAGAAGCCGTCGCAGGTGGCACACGTCGACAGACCGTGGCCGATCAGGCGCTCTTCGGCCTCGAGACCCAGCATCAGGGATTGGGCCCCCGTGCTCACGATCACGGCGTTGGCCAGGTACAGCGTGTCGCGCACCCAGACCTTGTGGGGACGTTCGCTGAAGTCGACCTTGGTCACCTTCTCGGTGATGATCTCCGTACCGAACCGCACGGCTTGGTCGCGCATCTCCTGCATCAGGTCGGGCCCCATGATGCCCTCGGCGAAGCCCGGGTAGTTCTCGACTTCGGTCGTCAGCATGAGCTGACCGCCGGGCTGGTCGCTCGTGCTCGACGGTTCGCCCTCGATCAACAGCGGGGCGAGGTTGGCCCGAGCGGTGTAGACGGCGGCAGTCAGGCCGGCTGGGCCCGATCCGATGATGATGACATCACGAACCGAAGGGCGGACGTCGGACATGGTGGTTCTCCCGGGAGGTATCGACGAGTGGTGAGCGGCGCGTCAGTGGGCGCTGACGCTGCGCTTCCTGAACAACAACCACCCGCCGAGGCAGAGCATTCCACCGACGATGAAGTAGCTGAGGTACACCGCCTGCGCGTGCGTGACCACGAGATCGAGCAGGAGCTGGATGCCGCGCATGAGCAGCACGATCGTGATCACGAGGATGAACACGCCGAGGAAGGCGGCGATGATCCCGAACACGATCGCCCGCGCCGCCATGACCGCCTTGGTGGTGGTCTGCTCGCGAACGGTGCTGACGACGCTGACCACCTTGTTCGTGGTGTCGCTCGCCCAGTTCGGATCGGTGAGAGGGTTCCCCGGCATGAGCGAGGACACTAGCCGGGCGCGCTGGTGAACAACCACGGTCGGCGGGCCGCGAAGCGGATCGGGTCCGGACAGGCTGAGCTGGTCAGGGAAGCGACGCGCTGGCGATGCGCACACAGCCGTCGGCGAGGTACGCGAGGGCGAGGTCGCGGCCGACGTCGAGCCCGACCACGACGGTCTGGCCCTGGTAGTTGGCCAGGCCGACGACGACGTCCGCGCCGAGACATGCCGGCAGCGGGGACTCGGTCGCCGCGGGATCGGCGGCCGTGTCGGCGGGCGCCGCGTCGGTGATCACCGTCGCACCTTCGGGCAGATCACCCGACGCCGGTGCATCGACCGCAGCTGCGGCGAAGTCGGCGAGGTCGGCAGGCGTCAGCAGTTCCACCAACTCGCCGGTGTCGGACGGCGGTGCTTCGGCCGCCGCGTCGGTCGCCACGTCCGAGGCGTTCTCGCTCGGCACCGTGTCGGATTCGCCTGCCGAGGCGCGTTGCAGTTCGGATTCCGCGATGGTGGCGGCGGCCACGGCCGGAACTTGGGTGTCGGCGCTCGACGTCTGGTCGAGGGCGTCGGCGTCGCTCGACGATTCTGCGACGGGGGCGTCGTCATCGCTGTCGATGTTCGCCGATCGCAGCACCAGGCCGCCGGCGAGCACGATCACGAGGCCGGCGGCAGCCGCGCCGAGCCACACGCTGGAGTGCCGGCCGCGTCGTCCGGCGCGCCTCGACGACGTTCGAGCCGGCGTCGACACCGCCGCCGCTCCGGCCACGGCCGCGGCGTCGACGCCGGAAGGTGTGGCATCGCGCAGCGCTCCGGTCCGCTCCTGGTCGGGCAGCCGCTCCCAGGCGTCGAGCGCCTCGGCCAGGTGGCGCTCGCGGGTCGAGATCGACACCTCGGGCAGATCGGCCAGGACCGCTCGGACCTGGCGCAGCCGGACGACCTGGGCGAGCAACTCCGGAGTCGACTCCACGCGCGCGCGATCGGCGGCGTCGAGGTCGCCATCGAGATACGCGCTCGCGAGGGAGTTCGGGTCGTCAGTCATCGGTGTCTGTTTGACGTTCGGGAACCTCGGGCCGGTTCCCTGGATCGTCAGGAGGGGTCGGTGGCAGGGGTGGGAGTTCGTCCAGCCGGAGCTCGTCGGCGAGTTGGGCCCGGGCCCGGGCGATCCTCGACTTGACGGTGCCGAGCGGCAGGTCGAGGACGGTGGCGATCTCCTGGTAGTCGAGGTCGACCACGTCGCGCAGCACGATCACCACGCGGAAATCGTCGCTGAGGGTGCCGAGTGCGTCGTCGATCGCGAGTTGGTCGTCGATACGCCCGACCCGCCGGCTCGCCGCCTCGTCGACCACGTCGGTCAGCGCCGCGTCGTCGACAGCGTGGAGGGAAGGCCGGCGCTTGCGGCGGCGCAGCTCGTCGAGCGACGCATTGGTGGCGATGCGGTACGCCCACGTGGCGAACGTCGAGCGGCCATCGAAGCGGGGCAGGCTGCGAACGATCTTGATCAACGCCTCCTGGCAGGCGTCGTCGGCTTCGCTCGCCGATCCCGTGATGCGACGACAAACGGCATGGATCCGGTCGTAGTGCCGGCGCAGCAACTGATCGAGCGCGGCGCGATCGCCGCGCTGGGCGGCCGCGATCAGTTGGACGTCGTCGAGCGCAGCGATGGAGCGGAGCGTAACGAAGGCCCCCTCGGGACGAGCGCGATGTCGAACCAGCGTGATGTCAGCCGACGAGCGCGATCTCGCCGAGCCGGCCCTGGTAGGGGTGGGCATCGCTGCACGAATCGTCGCGACCGAGCTCGTTCAACAAGATGAGCACGTGCCGGACGGGGACCGGCGGGGAGTCGGATGTGACGGTCCCGGGTTGATCGGCGAACTGCTTCGTACCGACGGCGGGACCCCAAAGGGCGAGGTCGGTCGGTGCGACCTCGTCGGCGAGCGCGAAGAACTGGAGCTGGTACGGCGCGTTGATCACGTCGACGGTCAGGGCCTGCTGGGTCAGTTGGTCGAACGAGACCACGAGCCCGACGCCGCGCTTACCCCCCATGTACTGCGACTCGTAGCACGACGTGGCCCACGAGGTGGTGGCGTCGCCATCGGCCAACGCCAGCGACGTGGCGGCGTCGTTCTCCACGTTGTCGCCGTCGGGATCGAACGCCGTGACGGCGGTGATGGTGGCCGGCCCGGTCGGCGGCGCTGCCGGGTCGGCCGCAGGGTCGGGAGCGGCGTCGGCTGGTGGTGCGACGACCGCACCGGTGAGCGGATCGGTCGGCGCGACCGTGTCGCCCGTCGGGAGCACGGTCGTGGTGGCGGCTGATTCGCCGCCGCCGTACTGGAGGTTGAACCAGAGCAGGCCGCCCACGAGGGCGGCGACGACCAGCAGGACCGCGACCACGAGCATGCTCGGCTTCCAGCTGTTCGACAGGCCGTTCGCCGTCGGGGGATCGGCACGCGTGACGCCCTGGGGCGGCGTGTGCTGTCGTGGCGGGCGCACCGGCACCGACGGTCGCACGTCGGCCGTCGTGGCCGTCCGCGCGGGCACGCTGCCCGTTCGCGTCACCTCGCCCGGAATGGCGCCGACCATCAACGTCGTGGCCGGGTTGCCGGTGATCGGGTTCGTGACGGTCGGGTTCGTGCTCGGGTTGGCGGTCGTCGGGTGAGCGACGGCCGAGTCGGTGCTCGGCGTCGACTTCCCGATCGGCCAGCGTGATGCCGCGTCCGGCGCGCCGGATTTCGATGTCGGGCGCGGTCGCTCCATTTCGTCGGACGGGGCGCGACGGAAGCGCCGCCCGAACGGGACGATCGGCGATCGTTCGTCGGTCGTGTCGTCGACCGCGGGTGGCCCTTCGGCCACGGCCGTACGCAGGGCCTCGACCAGTTCGGCGCCGGAGGCGGGGCGGTTCGCCGGGTTGCGGGCGAGGAGGCGGTGGATGATCGTGACCAGTGCGGTCGGCAACGTCGCGCGCAGGCGGGCAAGATCGGTGGGATCGCGTTGCAACCGCGCGAGCGCTGTGTCGGCGTCGGTCTCCCCGAGGAACGGAACTCGCCCGGCGAGGCATTCGTAGAGCACCAGACCGAGGGAGTACAGGTCGGCCCGCCCGTCGAGCTTCTTGCCGCGCACCTGCTCCGGCGAGAGGTACTTCGCCGTGCCCATCATGATGTTGTCGCTCGTCAGGTCGGCGTCGGGCGACTGGAGGCCCTTGGCGATCCCGAAGTCGGTCAGCAGGACCCGACCGTCGGACGTGATCATGATGTTGCCGGGCTTCACGTCGCGGTGGACGAAGCCGGCTTCGTGCGCGTGGTCGAGCGCCAACGCCACGCAGGTGCCGATGTGACAGGTGAGTTCAGGGCTGAGGCGCTTCTGGGTGTCGAGCAGTTGCCGCAGGCTCTTGCCCTCGACGAGCTGCATCACCACCGCCTGGCGTCCGTCCTGGGCGAACACGTCGTGCACCGCGACGATGTTCGGGTGGTTCAAGCTGGCGGCGGCGATGGCCTCACGGCGGAAGCGTTCGGTGACGACCTCGTCGGACGCGAGGTTGGGCTTGAGCCACTTCACCGCCACCTTGCGATCGAGGGTGAGATCGACGGCCAGCCAGACCTCCGCCATGCCACCTTGGGCGAGTTGCCGTTGCAGCTCGTATCGCTCGGCGATGACGGTGGGTGTCGATGAGGAGGCCGCTGTGGACATGACGCTGCTCGAACGCTAGTGGGACAACGGTCTCCGCAGCGGGCAATGAATTACACAGTGACCTGGAAGGCGACGCCGATCGTGCCGCGTCCGCCGTGCGTGCCGATCACCGGTCCGATCTCCCCGACGACGATCTCGTCGGGCGCGTACGGGCGGAGCATGTCGACGAACACGTCGACGTCGCTGCAGTCGGCATGGAGCACGGCCAAGTTCTCGATCGCTCCGTCGTAGCTCTTGACCTTCTCGACGAGGAAGGCGAGCGCCTTCGACCGGGTCCGCTGCTTCCCACCCTGTTCGACGACGCCGTCGCTCACCTCGATGATCGGCTTGATCGACAGGGCGGTGGCGAGCAGAGCCTTGGCGTTGCCGATACGGCCACCCTTCTTCAGATTCTCCAGGGTGTCGAGGGCTCCGAAGACGCGCGTCCGCTCGATGAGTTCGAGGGCGTGCGCCTCGACGTCGTCGATCGACTCGCCAGCGGCGGCCAGGCGAGCGGATGCCGAGCGCGACGGTGCCGACACCGAGGGAGATGCTGCGGCTGTCGAGCACGCGCACATCGAGTTCGATGGCCGGATCCGATTCGACCGATCGCGCGGCGAGCTGGGCGCTCTGCATCGTCGCTGACAATGCGCCGGACAGCGAAACGACGACGATGCCCGTGGCACCCTCCGCGGCCAGACGTCGATAGGCCTGTTCGAACAGGCCGGGGGCGGGGGCTGCCGTCTCGGGGAGCTTGGCCGAATTGACGCACTTCGACCAGAACTCCTCGGTCGAGAGTTCCTCCCGGTCGATGAACTCCTCGTCACCGAAGCGGATCGACAGTGGGATGATCGTGATTCCGAGTTCGTCGGCGATGCGTGCGGGAAGGTCGCAGGAGCTGTCGGTGACGATTCGTACGGCGGGCCAGTTCACAGGCGCGTGATCCTACTGTTCGCCCGACGGGCACCCCTTCGCCCGGCACCCCTGGCGGCACCGGGAAGGGGCGGGTCAGACGGCGCCGCTCGGGTGGCGGTCGCGTCCGCTGTCGATGTCGGCGCGCCGCTTGCTCCGCCAGTGGGCGAACCACCAGGTGAGCAACACGAGGAGGAAGCCGGCGGTGAGCACCTGTCCGAGACCGGTGAAGGCAGAGACCCGGGAGATGATGGTGGCGGATTCGCCGATGCGCTCGCCGGCCGGGGTCAGCACCTCGACGGTGATGGGCGAGGTGCCGTTCGACTTCGCCCGCACCGGGATGACGACCGAGGTCTCGTCGTTCGGGCGCAGGGTGACGGCGTGGTCTCCGACGTCGGTCGCGTCGGGATCGTTCGGTGGTGGGGTGGACTCGGGGAACGACAGCTTGGGCGACGAGAAGCGCAGCACCACGTCGAGTGGTTCGGCCGACGTGTTACCGACCTGCACCTCGATGTCGCCGGATCGTCCGGTGAGGGTGAACGTGAAGGGTTGGGGCGGCACCACGGCGCCGCGCAGCGCGTCGGCTTCGGCCTGGATCTGCGCGGCCACGGCGGCGGCCTGGGCGTCGTCGATCGCCGTCGAGAGGAGCGCATTGAGCGTGGTCGCCCACCGGTCGGGACGGGGATCGTCCGGTGGGAGCATCGACCCGGCGCTGGCCGCGCTCAACGCGGTGGAATCGATGAGTTCGACGCGAGCCGTGAGCGACGGGCCGGCGGTGTCGGGCAACGTGACGACGACGGGTTCGCCGCGCACGGTCTGTTCGTCGGTCGTCCCCGTGAGGGTCGCGGCCTCCACGAATTCGATGCTCGGCGTCGTGGCGGCGATCGATTCGAGGCCGGTCACGAGACGGGCGTCGGGAGCAACCAGATCGGGAGTCGACAGGACACGGCTGCGTTCGAGCGGAGGCCGGCCGAGGTCGTCGACCAGCATCGACGTGACCGCTCCGACCGCCCACTCGATCGGGGTCGACGAGGTCAGGATCTCGTCGGCGCGCGAGACGGTGAGGTCCGCCGAGAGGGGGTCGACGACGATCAGCGGGAAGGTTCCGCCGTCGGGGAGCGCCACGGTGACGAACAGGCCAATGTCGGGCAGCGGGGTGTCGGCCAGCGGGGTGTCGGCCAGTGGGGTGTCGCCAAGCGAGGTGTCGACGGTCGCCCGGTACATGTCCTCGGTCATCACCAGGAAGCGGAACCCGAGATCGCGCAGCTCCTGCGCTCCCGCTCCGCTCAAGGGGTCGAGGACCACCCACGCGTTGCGGCGCGACGGCGTGGTCGGGACGGCCTCGGTGAGCATGTCCTCGCCGGCACCGAGGAGGCGGGCGAACTCCTCACCACGGTCGACCTCGACCGCGGACGACACGTCGAGCGGCACGGCCGGGACGGCCACGAATTCGTCGTCGGCGAGCGAATCCGCCAGGGCTTGCGCGCCTGCCGGCGTGCTCGCTGCGGCGGCGACGATCGGTGGCGGGACGTCGAGCGTGACGGGAGCGGTGATCGCGTCGGCGAACGCGACGACATCGGCGAACTCGGCCGCGGCCGCGGTGTCTCCGTCGGCGGCGGGGCGCACGGCCGTGACGATCGAGAGATCGATCGGGGTCGGCGCGGGCGCGCTGTCGCTCGGTCCGGGAAGGCGCTGCACGATCGTGCCGTGCGTGGCCACGGCCAGGTCGCCACCGATCGTCGTGGTCACCAACTCGGTGCGGATCGGGTACAGGCCCGGTGTCTCGAACTTGAGACGCTCCTCGACGCTGTTCACGACGTCGGTCGGCACGTCGACGGTGACGATGGCCGAGCCGTCGGTGTCGTAGGTGACGAGCGGTCGGGCGTCGCCGATCTCGATGCCGTCGATCGCGTCACCGAATCCCTCACGATCGGCGTCACCACCGATGATGCGCGCGATGCCGCGGGCCGTGTCGCCCGCGGTCAGCGGTGGATAGTTCGTCACCTGGATCCGGAGTGGCACCAGCGGCGCCGGTGCGACGGTCGTCGGCGGCACGGTGGCGTCCGGCAGGCGTGGTGTCGACCGGGGCAGCGCCGGTCGGCGGAGTCTCCGTCGGCACCGGAGCCGTCGTTTCCGGAACCGTCGTCGCCGGAACGGTCGTGTCCGGAATCGTCGTGGCGGGGGTCTCGGGCGGGCCCAGGTCGAGCGAGGCCAGGTCGCCGGTCAGGCGGTAGACGAGCCGCAACGGCGCGTCGGGCTCGAACGCGTACTGCTCCTCGACGAGCTCGATCTGGATGCCGACGCCCGCGTCTTGTGTCGGGGCGTGCTGTGCCGGGGTGTGCTGGCCAGGCGCGCTGCGGGCGAGTGGTGCGAAGGCGAGGTTCGCGACCACGGCCACACCGACGGCGAAGACAGATGCGGCGACGCGTCGGGCCATCACGACATCGTGTCGAGTCGCAGCTCGAGCAGAACGAGGGTGTCGCTACGTCGGTGGAACCCGAACGCGTCGTACAGCGCGAGCGCGGCGTCGTTGTCGGACGCCGTGTTGACCATCGCCGTGGCGGCGCCCCGGCGGTGCATCCACGCGAGCGCGTCGTCGACGAGTTGTGAGCCGGCACCGTGGCGCTGGCGGGCGGGGTCGACGGCCAGCCGTTGGAGGTAGCCGACCTCGCCGGCGACACCGCTCATGGCGAATCCGGCGATGGTGCGACTCACGCTGATCGTGCGGGCGTGGGCGAACGGTGTGGCGTGCATGATGTCGGCGAGCGCCGCCCGATCGTTGCCCCACGTCGGTCCGAATGCGCTGACATCGATGCGCACGGCGGCGTCGAGTTGCCATCGGCGCAGCGGCCGCACACGCTGCTCCCGCCGGCGCCGGTGATAGTCCTCGAGCGGCCGCTCGAGGAGCGCGAGTTCGTCGATGCGCGCGAACCCCGCCGCGAGGAATGGCGCGACCGAATTCGGGAACAGGGCGCCCGTGCGAAGCGCGACGGCGCCGTCGCGGCGGGCCGCATCGATCCACGATCGGACATCGGCGTCGGTGGGGACCATCTGGTGATCGAGCAGCACGAGATGGGCGACATCGGGCCGGTACGGCCACGTGCCGATCCGCGCCCGGACGCGGCGCTCTGTGCTGGTCACCTCCACGGTGCCGACGGTACTCGTGCCGTGCGCCGACGCCGCTTCCCGCGGCACCGCATTCGAGCCCACCGCATTCGCACCGCATCGAGCCACCGCATTCGAGCCCACCGCATTCGAGAGGGCCGTAGCCTGCCCTGCGATGCTGCCCGCACGATTCGCGCCGATCCTCGACGAGCTCGCCCCGCTCGTGACGCGCTTTCGCGAGCGCGGCCATCGGCTGTACCTCGTCGGGGGATCGGTGCGGGATCTGCTCGTACAGCACGACCGGCAGGATTTCGACCTCGATCTCACCACCGACGCCCGCCCGGCCGAGATCAAGGCCTGCCTCGACGGGTGGGCCGACGCGGTGTGGACGCAGGGCGAGAAGTTCGGCACGATCGGCGCGCACAAGCACGACAGCATCGCCGGCTCCACCCGGCCCTACGAGATCACGACGTTCCGGGCCGAGGCATACACCGACGACTCGCGCAAGCCGCACGTCGTGTTCGCCGATGACATCGACGTCGACCTCTCACGGCGCGACTTCACCGTCAACGCGATGGCCCTGGAACTCACGGTCGACTCCGGTGTGCCGGCGCTCATCGATCCGTTCGGCGGAGCGGCCGATCTCGCGACGCAGACGTTGCGGACACCGACCGCGCCGGAGATCAGCTTCGGCGACGACCCGCTGCGCATGTTGCGGGCGGCCCGCTTCATCGCCGGTTATCGGCTCGCCCCGACCGACGAGCTCACCGCCGCGGTGACCGCGATGGCGGGTCGGCTCGAGATCGTGTCGCCGGAACGGATCCGCGACGAGTTCGACAAGCTGATCACGGTCGACCATCCGTCGGCCGGGCTGTGGTTCCTCGTCGACACCGGGCTCGCCGACCAGTTCCTGCCCGAGCTGCCGGCGATGCGCCTCGAACACGACCCGATCCACCGACACAAGGACGTGCTCACGCACACGATCGCGGTCGTCGAGAACGTCCGTGCATCCCCCGAGCCGGACGCCTACGACTTCCGCCTGACGCGGCTGGCGGCGTTGTTCCACGACATCGGCAAGCCGCGGACCCGGGGCTACCTCGAGGGCAAGGGCACGACGTTCCACCACCACGACGCGGTCGGCGCCCGCATGACACGCAAGCGGATGACAGCGATGCGGTACTCGAACGACGACGTCGCGAAGGTGTCCGAACTCGTGGCGTTGCACCTGCGCTTCCACACCTATGCGATGGGTTGGTCAGACTCCGCGGTGCGCCGCTACGTGCGTGATGCGGGAGCGTTGTTGGCGGAACTCAACGTGCTGACCCGCTGCGACTGCACCACCCGCAACGAACGCAAGGCGGCCCGGTTGTCGCGGCGGATGGACGAGCTCGAGGAGCGCATCGCGGAGCTGGGCGCGGCCGAGGAACTGGCGGCGATCCGGCCACAGCTCGACGGCAACGAGGTGATGCGTCTCCTCGACGTCCCCGCTGGGCGCGTGATCGGCGAGGCGATGAACTTCCTCCTCGAGATCCGCCTCGAGGAGGGCGTGCTCGACGACGACGAGATCCGCCGCCGCCTCCTCGACTGGTGGTCCGCCCGCCCCCCCGCCTGACCTGGCGTCGCCTCACCGGGTGACGATGGTGGAGGGCATCCGCCGGTGGCGGAGGCGGGGCACCTACCGTGGTGGACCGTGCGAGAACTGACGGCGGCACTCATCGCGGTCGGGGCCGTGGCGATCGTGGCGATCGTCGCGACATTGCTGGCGGCTCGATACTTCGGGCGCCGAACGCGTGGCTCGATCGAGGAGTTGTC
The DNA here is from genome assembly GCA_963801795.1 of Ilumatobacteraceae bacterium. Lineage (GTDB taxonomy): Bacteria > Actinomycetota > Acidimicrobiia > Acidimicrobiales > Ilumatobacteraceae > Sva-07. The sequence goes on along the minus strand of CAWDFZ010000003.1, from coordinate 1,066,278 downwards.
GCGGGCGCGTGCGGAACTCCGCCAGCTCATCGACGATCTCCCCGAGGCGGTGCTGGGGCTCGATGAACACGGGGTGATCGTCACGGCCAACTCCCGGGCGGCGGCCTGGACCGGGCGACCGATCGACGATCTGGTCGGGCGATCGTTCCTCGACCTGATCGGGGACGGCGACCGCAGCTCGGTCGCCGAGCGCTGGGACCTGGGTGACGGTGAGAGTGCGCACCTGCCGGTCTTGGCGCTCGTGGATGAGGCCGGAAAGCCGCACCTCACGGAGGCGACGCTGCACCGCTCGTCAGTCGCCGACGGTGCCGTGGTGGTGATCCTGCGCGACGTGACCGACCGGCAACGGAGCTCGGTCGCGCTCGAACAGGCCCGCCGCCGGTTCCAGCAGGCGTTCCATTCGGCGCCGACCGGCATGGCGCTCGTCCGTCTCGACGACAGCAAGATCGTCGATGCCAACCAGGCGCTCGCCGACATGCTGGGGCGGACGCTCGACTCGCTCGTCGGCATGGGCATCCGCGAGATCACCCATCCCGACGATCTGCGGGCCGCGGCCACACAGCGCGCCCGGCTCGAGCTCGGCATCGCCGACACGTACCTCCTCGACCAGCGGTACCTCCGCAGCGACGGCGAGTTCGTCTGGGCACACACGCGCGTGTCGGTCACCGAGGACGATGGCGTGGCGCTGGCGATCACCCACATCGAGGACGTCACCGACCAACGACGCACCGCCGAGCGGCTGACCCATGCGGCCACGCACGATGGGCTGACCGATCTGGCCAACCGTGACGCTCTGGTGGCGATGCTCGACGATCTGCTGGTGGTCGCGCAGGTCGGCCAGGTGGCGGTGCTGTTCGTCGATCTCGACAACTTCAAGATGGTCAACGACGGCCTCGGGCACTCGGTCGGCGACAGGGTGCTCAGGGAGATCGCGAGACGGCTCGTCGATGCCGTCCCGGCGGGCGAGCGACTTGCCCGGTTCGGCGGCGACGAGTTCGTGGTCGTCCTCGACGACAGCGTCGATCCGGCGACGGTCGGCGAGGCGGTGCGGCGCACCGTGCAGCGGCCCATCCTCGTCGACGGTCAGGAACTGATCCTCACCGCGAGCATCGGGTTCGCGATCAACGGCGCAGGCTCACGAGCGGCCGACCTGCTCCGCGACGCCGACGCGGCGATGAACCGCGCGAAGGCCGGCGGGCGGGATCGCATCGCTGCCTTCGCGCCCGACACGCGTGGCGTGCTGGTCGACGGACTGCGCACCTCGACCGAGCTGCGGAGAGGCTTGGAGCGCGGAGAGATCGTTCCCTACTTCCAGCCGATCGTCGACCTCGCCGGCGGCCAGGTCGTCGGGTTCGAGGTGTTGGTGCGATGGCTGCACCCGGACCGGGGATTGTTGTTGCCCGGCCAGTTCCTGCCGCTCGCCGAGGAGGCCGGTTTGATGGGGGAACTCGGCGAGCGGGTGTTGCGCGACTCGCTCGCCCAGCTCGCCCGGTGGCGCGCGGTCGGGCTGTCGTTCGCCACCTGTTCGTTGTCGGTCAACATCGCCAGCCAGCAGCTGGTCGACGACTCGTTCATCGACGTGGTCGACGATGCGCTCGGCGAGACGGGCATCGATGCCGATTCGTTGTGGCTGGAGATCACCGAGACGGCCCTGATGGCCGACACGAGCGCGGCGACCCGGGCGTTGCGCGGCCTGCGTGGGCTCGGCCTGCACCTGGCGGTCGACGACTTCGGTACCGGCTACTCGTCGCTCACCTATCTCAAGCGGTTTCCGGTCGAGGCGATCAAGGTCGACCGTTCGTTCGTCACGGGCCTCGGGTTGGAGGCCGACGACACGTCGATCGTGGAGGCGGTCGTCCGCCTCGGGCACTCCCTCGGATTGACGGTCGTCGCCGAGGGCGTGGAGACGCCGCTGCAACTGAATCGTCTGCGCGAGCTCGACTGCGACCGCGCCCAGGGTTACCTCTTCGGTCGCCCCCGCCCCGCCGGCATCACCGAATCCGAACGCGCCCTCTCCTGATTGCTCGGCCTCACCGCGAGTCGTGCCGCAGTAGTCGAGGTCGGCCGAGCGTGCGGCTCGTCGCTGGCGCTCCCTCACCGCTCCGTCCGGAGGAGGCGGACGGTCCGCTGGCTCGTTACGAGCCTTCCTTGCGGGCGCGCAGGACGAGGGTGGTGGGTGACGGCGACGCGTTGCTCGCGCCGAGTTCGAGGAGATGGTCGACGCGGAAGTTCGACCGGCCGAGCGTGATGAACCACTCGCCGACCGTTCGCGGACCGGCACCGTACGGCTCGTCGACCGACACGCTGGCGTAGGGGTGCGGCACCGAGATCACGAACGGCATGCTCGCCTTGAGGATGCGGTGGACCTGCCGGAACACCCGGCTCAGGTCGTCGACGTCGAGCAGTGTCTGGGCCGCGACGACGACGTCGCACGTGCCCGAGGTGATGTCACCGAGGTCGGCGAGATCGGTCGCGAGGCACTGCACGGTGACCTCGGCGGCTTCCGCGGCCCGGCGGACGCCGGCGAGCCGCTCACGGTCGGGATCGACGGCGATCGCCTTGGCTCCGCTGGAGGCGAAGGTCACCGCGTTGCGCCAGACCGACACGCCCAGTTCGACCGCGCGCCATCCGTCGGTGACGTCGCCGCACAGACGGAGCTCGCGGTCGTCGGGGATGCCCGACCCGTAGATGATGTTGGCAGCCACACCCTCATTGTTGCCGCTCGTGCCGGATCGGCCGGTGATGTCCCAGTGATCGGCCGGTGGTCTCCCGGGCATCTCCCGGCCCCACTACCCTGTCGGCCGATGGCTTTCACGGTCGGTGCGCTCCGCGGTACGGAGACCGCGCGCGGCATCGTCGACCATCGGCTCGCGCGGCGCATGCTCATCAGTCAGGTCCGCAAGGGGCGTCTCCCGATGGATCAGGTGTGCGATGCCCATCCCGAATTGATCCGGGCGGCGCGCAACGTCGGGACGCAGACCACCACCCGGTGTCCGATCTGTGAGCAGACCGATCTCAAACTCGTCACGTACGTGTTCGGGCAAGGGTTGTCGGCCCAGGGTCGTTGTGTGTCGACGGCCAAGGAGATGCGTCAACTGAACGAGCGCGCCGCCGACCTGAGTGCGTACGTGGTCGAAGCGTGCGTCGAGTGCCGGTGGCATCACCTCCTGCGGGTGATCCCGGTCGGTGGCCGACGCTCCTCGGCGTGAACACGCGGCGGATCGTCGCAGCGTCCGGGTTGCTCGCTCTCGCCACGCTCGCGGCGTGCTCGGGGAGCGACGGATCGAACTCCCGTCCCGACGACGCCGCGACGACGTCGGAGGTCGTCAGCAGCGCAGCCACCACGACCGACACCTCGCCCGGCACCTCGCCCGGCACCACGCCCGGCACCACGACCTCACCGGCGAGCGAGCCCGCCGGAGTGGAGCCCTCGGGGTTCACGACCGTGCAGGCGACGATCACCGATCCCGATGGAGAGGAGTGCGAGGTCTGCCTCTGGTTGGCCGATTCGCCCGACGAGCGCGGCCGCGGCCTGATGGGTGTGACCGACCTGGGCGATGCGGTCGGCATGGCCTTCGTGTTCGAGGAGCCGACGAACGGGGCCTTCTACATGTTCCAGACGCCGACGCCGTTGTCGATCGCGTGGTTCGGTGTCACCGGGGCGTGGGTCGGGTCGGCCGACATGGAGCCCTGCACCGACCAGCCGGCGAACGAGTGCCCCCTGTACAGCCCCGGTGCCACCTACGACCTGGCGATCGAAGTCTTTGCCGGTGATCTCGACGAGCTCGGGCTCACCGACGGCTCGACGGTGGTGCTGCTCGACGGGACCGAAGCGCTCGACTGTCAGACCCCTGATTCATGATGGGGACATGACCGAAATCAAGGTAGGTAGCCAGGCCGTCGCCGCCGCCATCCTCGCGGGCCATCGCGAGCCCCCGGGCCGTTCCGCGGCGCGATCCCGCTATCGTGGCGCAGTCCATATTGGCCCTGCCCCAGCACCGGGGCTCCCTGCACCACATGGTGGAGGGATCCGAAGGGAGGTTGCACACGCATGAATCGTGCGTACGAATTGATGATCATCATCGACGGCGACGTCGACGACCCGAAGGCGCAAGCCTGGATGAAGACGGTCACCGAGGCGGTCGCTGCCGTCGACGGTGAACTGCACGGCAAGATCGATTGGTGGGGCAAGCGTCAGTTCGCCTACCCGATCAACAAGAAGCCGTCGGGCTACTACATGGTTGCCGAGATCCTGGCACCGGGTGGCTCCCTCGACGAGCTCGAGCGCACGCTCCGTCTCGCGGACGACGTCGTCCGTCACAAGCTCATCCGGCTGCCCGATGCCGAGGCGGCGCGCCGCGGCATCGGCGTCACCGCTGCCTGACGGCAGTCGCCACTCGACCCAAGCAACAGGGGAACTCTCATGGCATCGGAAAACTCCGTCACACTCGTCGGGAACCTCACCAAGGATCCCGAGCTGCGCTACACCGCCACCGGGCGGGGTGTCGCCAGTTTCGGCCTCGCCGTGAACCGTCGCTATCAGCAGAACGGTGAATGGCAAGAGCAGGTGTCGTTCTTCAACGTCGTCGCCTGGGGCGACCTCGGTGAGAACGCGGCCGCCAGCCTGAACAAGGGCAATCGCATCATCGTCACCGGTCGTCTCGAGCAGCGCTCGTACGACACCAAGGAAGGCGAGAAGCGCAGCATCACCGAAGTGGTCGCCGACGAACTCGGCCCGAGCCTGCGCTGGGCGCAGGTCCAGATCGAGCGCATCAGCCGGGACTCCGCCGAAGGCGGCAGCTCCGGTGGCGGCGGCGGCGGTGGCGGTGGCGCCCGTACCCCTGACCCGATCTACGGCGACGAAGAGCCGTTCTGATCGATCTCCGGAGACGGCTCGACGTCGTCTCGATCACATTCGATTGAATTCATCGCAAGGAAAGCACCATGGCAAGCAAGAAGAATCGGGCTCGCACCAGTCGCGACCTCAACCCACGCAAGTTCAAGAAGAAGACCAGCGTCCTCGTCATCGAAGACGTCGAGTACATCGACTACAAGGACGTCGATCTGCTCCAGCGCTTCATGAGCGATCGCGGCAAGATCCGCAACCGGCGCGTCGCCGGCAACACCCTGCAGCAGCAGCGCGAGGTCGCCAACGCGATCAAGGTCGCCCGCGAGATGGGTCTGCTCCCGTACGCCAAGCGCGTCGCCTCCACCCGTACCGGCGGTCGCCGCGACGGTCGTGATGGTGGCCGCGACGGCGGGCGCGAAGGCCGTGAGGGTCGTCGTGACGACGCCGTCACCGAAACCGCCGACGACGTCACGAACGACGGTGTCGACGTGACCGCCGACGCGACCGACGGCGTGAGCGAGGAGGTCTGAGATGAAGGTCATCCTCCGCTCCGACCTCGACGGACTCGGCAAGCGCGGCGACATCGTCGACGTCGCCGACGGCCACGCCCGCAACTTCCTGTTCCCCAAGGGCCACGCCATCGCGGCGACCGACGGCGCTGTCGATCAGGCCGGTCGCATGCGCAAGGCGCGTGACCTGCGCGACTCGAGCGCCCGCGACGCCGCCACGGCGATCGCCAGCAAGCTCGTGCCGATGATCATCAAGGTGTCGGCGAAGGCCGGCCCGGAAGGCAAGCTCTTCGGATCGGTCACCTCTGGCGACATCGTCGCCGCGGTGCTCGACGAGACGGGCATCGAGCTCGAGCGTCGTCAGCTCGAGGTCGACACCATCAAGACGCTCGGCCAGCACACGGTGACGGCATCGCTGCACAGCGATGTCAGTTTCCCGATCCGGCTCGACGTCGTCGCCGCCACGACTGACGGCACCGTCCGTCCACGACCGCTCGACGCAGGTCGCGTCCACAGTCACCGCCGGTTGCCCACAGGCGGTCAACAGACAAGACCCAGGGTTGTGCCTCTACCGCCGCACAGCGCTGCGCTGAGAGAGTGGTGCCCCCATGGCTGGCTCTGCAGACTTCCCCGGCGACCGATCCGAGCGGACGGTTCGTCCGCAACGATCGGCGGGGAGGATCCCGCCGCACAACCTGCAGGCCGAGGAGTCCGTCCTCGGCGCGCTGCTGCTCTCGCGCGATGCGATCGGCGTGGTCGGTGAAGCCGGGCTGAAGGTCCGCGACTTCTACAACCCGGCCCACCAGCAGATCTTCGACGCGATCCGCTCGATCTACTCGTCGTCGGGCCCGGTCGACGTCGTCACCGTGGCCGACGAGCTCCGGCGCCACGGCGTGCTCGACGAGTTGGGTGGCATCGAGCGGCTCAACGAACTGCAGAACGCCACACCGTCGGTGTCCGGTGCCGAGCACTACGCCCGCATCGTGATGGACACGGCCCTGCTGCGCCGGCTGATCCACACGGCGGGCGAGATCACCGACATCGCGTTCAGCGAGCCCGACGACGTGGTCAAGGCCGTCGACCTCGCCGAATCGAAGATGTTCGAGGTCGCCGAGGACCGCGTCGTCGACTCCACGCGACCCATCCAGGAACTCCTCAACGAGACGATGGATCAGCTCGAGGAGAACTACGAGCGCGGCGACTCCATCACCGGCGTCGGCGACCGGCTACGACGACCTCGACGAGCTGCTGTCCGGCCTGCAGAAGTCGACGCTCAACATCGTCGGTGCCCGACCGGCGGTCGGCAAGACGGCGTTCGGGCTCGGGATGGCCACGCACATCGCCAAGCACAGCGGCAAGCCGGTGCTCGTGTTCTCGCTCGAGATGGGCCACAACGAGCTGACCCAGCGCATCCTGTCGAGCGAGGCCAAGGTCGACTCCACCAAACTGCGCACCGGCAAGCTGAGCGAGAGCGACTGGTCGAAGATCGGCCTCGCCGTCGGCCGCCTCGAAGTACCGCTGTTCCTCGACGACAACCCGCAGGTCACCGTCATGGAGATCCGGGCCAAGGCGCGTCGCATCAAGTCGCAGCACGGCGGGCTGGCGCTGATCATGATCGACTACCTGCAGCTGATGAGCGGCAACGGCACGTCGGAGAACCGCCAGCTCGAAGTCAGCGAGATCAGCCGCAACCTCAAGGTGCTCGCCCGCGAGCTCGAGGTGCCGATCGTCGCTCTCAGCCAGCTGAGCCGGAACCTCGAGGCCCGCTCCGACAAGCGACCGATGCTCGCCGACCTCCGGGAGTCCGGCAGCCTCGAGCAGGACGCCGACGTCGTGATGTTCCTCTACCGCGACGAGGTCTACAACCCGGAGTCGCCCGACAAGGGCTCGGCCGAGGTGATCGTCGCCAAGCACCGATCCGGCCCGATCGGCACCAAGCGGCTCGTGTTCCTCGGCCAGTACACCCGCTTCGACAACGCCGCCCGATCGATGTAGGGCGATCGCGCCGGCAGCAGGGAGCACCGATGGCAACGTTCGTCCTCGTCCACGGCGCCTGGAGCGGCGCCCACGGCTTCCGGCACGTCCGGCGTTCCCTCACCCACCTCGGTCACGAGGTGTTCACACCGAGCCTCACCGGGATCGGCGAGCGCGTCCACCTCACCAGCCCGTCGGTCGGGTTGGGCACCCACATCGACGACCTCGTGAACCACGTGCTGTACGAGGACCTCGACGGCATCGTCCTGCTCGGGTTCTCCTACGGCGGGATGGTGGTCACGGGTGCACTCGACGCGCTCGCCGGCCGCGTCCGTCACCTGGTGTATCTCGACGCGTTCGTGCCCGCCGACGGCGACTCGCTGTTCGGTCTGCTGGGCCTCGACGACCGGCCGGCTCCGGCCGTCGGCACCGACTGGCAGGTCGTGGCGGCGCCGAGGGTGTTCGACGATCCCGCCGAGGCCGACTTCATGACGCCGCGGCGGAACCCACAGCCCGTGCGGTGCTTCACCGAGCGGGTCAGCCTGTCGAGGCCGTTGGAGGAGTTCGCGTTCGGGCGCACCTACATCCGGGCGACCGGCGATGCCCCGGACGCTCCCGGGACCGCCGTGTTCGCCGCGGCCGCCGCGCACGCCGGCACGTCGCCCTACTGGAACCTCCACGAGATCGACACGAACCACATGGTGCCGAGCAACCGACCCGCCGAACTCGCGGCGATCCTCGACGAACTGGCCTGACCGTCACCAGTGCCGCAGGTCGATCGGCCAGCGGTCGACGATCGCATCGCTGCCGGAACCGTCGACCACCCAGAACTGTTCGTGACGGGCGACGGTCGGGTCCACATGGGCCGGCCAGATCCGGGTGCGGTCGCCGACGGTCCAGTCGCTCGGTTCGCTCGGGCAGCAGCGTGGTGTGCTCGTCGGAACAGAAGAACACGTCGCCATGGTCCCACGACGGGTTGCCGTGGTCCATCCCGAGCGCCTTCAGCCCGGCATCGATCACGATCCACCCCTTGGGGCTGACCGAGATGACCGTCGTCAGCATCGACAGCGACTTCTCGAACGGCGAGTCGAGTTCGGCGTACTGCGTGTCCATGCAGCACGTACGAACCCGCCTGCAACTCCGTGCACCACTCGTTCACGTCCCAGGTGCCGGTGCCACCGCCCGACACGATGTCGCCGCCGACGACTGTCGTGCGCCCGCAGGAGGATCTCCATCGCGCCGCGCACGCGGTCGACCTTCTCGGCGCGGTCCTTGACCATCATCAGGTGACCCTCGTACCCCATCACGCCGCGCACGTCGAGCCCGGCCGCCCGCGCCCGGTCGGCGAGCCGTCCGGCGTCGTCGACGTCGCAGCCGCACCGCGGCAGGCCGACCTCGACGTCGATCAGCACGGAGCGGATCCCGCCGCGGACCGCGGCATCGAGGGTGGCGTCCGAGTCGACGGCGACGGTGATGCTCGCCACGTCCCGCAGCCGGCCGAGCCGCTCGGTGTCGAGGGTCTCGTTGGCGAGCAGGAGATCGGCGCCGAGGCCCGCCTCCGCCATCCCCTCGATCTCGCGCGGCGTCGCCGCACAGAACGCGGTGTGACCGGCGTCGGCCAGGCGGCGGGCCAGCGCTGTCGACTTGAACGCCTTGACGTGCGGCCGCAACGAGGTGCCGGGCCAACGTTCGCGCATCGTGTCGACGTTGCGGTCGAACGCGCTGAGATCGACGACGAGCGCCGGGGTGCGCACGCCGCTCAGATCGTCCGGGCGGTCGGGGTTCAGTTCGTGAGCGGTCGGCGAACTCATGTCGGAAGTGTGGTCCGCCGCTCGCGACGCCACACCACTCGGGAGCCGGATCAGGTGTCGTCGGTCGACCGCCCGCGGCGAACGCGTGCTACCGCTACGTTGGCGGCGTGTCCGCCGACGCCTCCGTCGATCCCCCGCGCAGGTCGCGTCTCGACCTCGACTTCGTGCGCCGCCAGTTCCCGGCATTCGACGTCGACGTTGAGCGACCAGTCGTTCTTCGAGAACGCCGGAGGATCGTTCGCCTGCCGGCAGACGATCGACGCCCTGACGCACTACTACACCGCCACCAAGGTGCAGCCGTACGCCGAGTACGCGGCGTCGGCCGCGGCCGGCGACGCGATGGACCGGTCGCGCGAACGGTGGGCCGAAGCGCTCGGGGTGGCGACGCGCGAGGTCGTGTTCGGCCCGTCGACCTCGATGAACACCTACGTGCTGGCGCAGGCGTTCGCGGCCACGCTCCGTCCGGACGACGACGTGGTCGTCACGAACCAGGACCACGAGGCGAACACCGGCGCCATCCGGCGCGCCGCCGAACGGGTCGGCTGCACGATCCGCGAGTGGCGTACCGACGCCACCACCGGTCTGCTCGACATCGACGAGTTCGCTGCGCTGATCGACGATCGCACCGCACTGGTGACCGTTCCGCACGCCTCGAACATCATCGGGCAGGAGAACGACATCGCCCGCATCGCGACGATGGCCCATGCGGTCGGTGCACGGGTGGTCGTCGATGGGGTCTCGTTCGTGCCGCACAGCCTGCCCGACGTCGCCGCGCTCGACGCCGACGTGTACCTGTTCAGCCTCTACAAGACGTACTCGGTCCACCAGGGCCTGATGGTCGTCCGCAACGGGCTCCTCGACGAGTTGCCGAACCAGAGCCACTTCTTCAACGACGGTGTCGCCGACAAGCGGTTGAATCCGGCCGGGCCCGACCACGCGCAGGTCGCGGCCGCCGGGGCGGTCCTCGACTACGTCGTCGCGTTGCACGCGCACCACGGGGGCTCGGTCGACGATCGACTGCGCCCGGCGGCGAGCAGTGTGTCGGCGCTCTGGCGAGCCCACGAGGATTCGCTCACGCCGCGGCTCCTCGACGTGTTGGCCGATCGGGACGACGTTCGGCTGCTCGGTCCGGCGGCGGTCGGGCGCGACCGATCTGCACCGGTGCCCGACCGTCGCGTTCGTCGCCGCTGCGCCACGAGCCGGCCGACGTCGCCCACGAACTCGTGCAGCGCGGCGTCCAGACCAGCTCCGGTCACTACTACGCGGCCCGTGTGCTCGACGGGCTGGGTGTCGATCCCGACCGTGGGGTGGTGCGGCTCTCGTTCGTGCACTACACGTCGCCCTCCGACCTCGACCGGGCGATCGCGGCACTCGCACGAGGTGCTCGCTTGAGCACGGTCGCGTCGACCGCGGGAGCGGTCGAGGAGGACTCGTCGCCGAGGGCGCTGGGCGAGCGCGACCGTCGCTTCTGGCGCCGGCATCCGGGCGACGTGGCTCGCCTCGTGGCCCGTTCGACCCTGCTCGTCCTGGTGCTGATCGTCACCGCCGCGGTCCCGGAGGCGCTCCGCGACGTGTCGCAGAACGTCGTCGATCTGTTCGGTGAACTACCCGACGCGGTGCGCTACGCCCTCATCGGCCTCGCCCAGCTGACGATCGTCGCCATCCCGCTCGCCGTCATCGCCTGGCTCATCCTGCGCCGTTCGTGGCTCGAGACGGCGCTGGTCGTGGGCGCCGGTGCCGTCGGCGGCATCGTCATGGCGCTGCTCACCGATTGGCTCGCCCGGGCGGCCCCACCGGTACCGGCGTCCGGCCTCGATTCGGCGTCGTTCCTGCCGACCGACTTTCCGTCGTCCGCGTACCTTGCCGCGCTGGTCGCGGGGGCCGCGACCGCCTCCCCGCTGATGCCCGACGCGTGGCGGCGCACGTCGTGGCTGGCGGTCGCGGTCGCCGTGGTGGTGCGCTTCATGAGCGCCACGGAGACGCCGGTCAACGTCGTTGTGACGGTCGTGCTCGGCAGTGTGGTCGGCAGCGTCGGCGCTCGTCGCGTTCGGTTCACCGCGTCGCCGACCGGGCGCCGTCTCGTTGCATGATGACCTCGTTGCCGGCGGGTTCGTCGTCGACGACCTTCGCGACGAGACCGAGCAGGCCGGGCGACGGTCGTACCGTGGCTCGTCCGACGGGAGCGACATCGCCGTCGTGTACCTCGATCGTGACGACCGCGACGTCGACCTGCTGGCGCGGGCGGTGCGGACGATCCGCGTGCGCGACGTCGACGAGCAGAGCTTGTCGGTGCGTCCGCTCCAGCGGGTGCAGCACGAGGCGATCGTCACGATGATGGCGCTGCAGGCCGGCGCGCGGGTTCCGGCGGTGCACGCCGTCGTGCCGGCGGCGCGGGAGAGCGCCATCATCGCCCTCGACGTACCGCCCGGTCGTTCGCTGGCCGAGCTCGACCGGCGATGAGGTGTCCGAGGCGGCACTCGACGATCTCTGGCGTCAGCTCGGTCTGCTGCATCGCGGCCGGATCGCTCACCGCTCGCTGACGCTGCCGAACCTCGTCCTCGACGGCGATTCGGCGTGGCTCACCGGGCTCGAGAACGCCCGGCTGGTCGCCGGCGACGACTCGCGGGCGCTCGACGTCGCCGAACTGCTCGTGTCGACCACCCTCGTCGTGGGTGTCGAGCGGGCGATCGCGGCCGCGGTCCGAGTCGCCGACCACGACGAGTTGACCGCATCGCTTGGCCTTCATCCAGCCACCGGCTCTGCCGCCGCAGACCCGCAAGGCGGCGAAGAAGCCGAAGGGATTGATCACCGAGATCCGCACCGGACTGCAGACGGCGCTCGGTGTCGACGCGGTCGAGCTGGCCGAGCTGGAACGGATCAGCATTCCGAAGCTGCTCACGTGGGTCGGCTTCGTCGTGCTCGCCTACTTCCTGCTGAGTCTGGCGTCGAGCTGGTCGGAGATCTCCGACGCGATGGCCGGGTCTCAACTGGTGGTGGGTGGTGCCGATCCTCGTCGTCACCCTGATCGGCACCGTGGCCTCGGCGGTGTCGATGATGGGCTCGGTACTGCGACCGCTGCCGCTCGGCGACACGACCATCGTGATGTTCGGTCAGTCGTTCCTGAACCGGTTCACGCCGATGAACGCCGGCGGCATGGCGATGCGGATCCGCTACCTCCAGAAGGGCGGCACCGACGTCACGGTCGCCACCGCGGCGATCGGGCTCACGTCGGCCGCGAGCGGTGTGATGCAGGTGCTGTTCATCACGTTCTTCCTGCTGTGGAGCAGTACCGACCCGACCGACGACACGCAGGGAGCGGATGCCGGGAGTTCATCGGATGGCGTTGCCGGCACGGTGATCGTCGTCGTGGTCATCGCGGTGGTACTGGCCATCCTGGTCTTCGCGTTCACCCCGAAGCTGCGCCGTTGGCTGATCGCCTTCGTCAAGTCCACGATCTCGAAGATCCGCCACGACTTCGGCGAACTCGCCCGCCAGCCGACGAAGCTGTTGATGCTGTTCGGTGGGGCCGGTGCCGGCAAGATGTGCACGATCATCGCCTTCGTCCTGTCGTGTCGCGCCTTCGACATCGACCTGTCGTTCGCAGAGCTCGGCGCCTTGTACATGATCGCCAACACCGTGGCCTCGACCGTGCCCACCCCCGGCGGCGTCGGGGCGATCGATGCGGCCCTCGTGCTCGTGCTGACCAACGCCGGAGTCGACCAGGGCACCGCGTGGGCGGCGACCCTGCTGTTCCGGGGGATCAACTACTGGTTCCCGACGATCCCCGGCTACTTCGGCCTCAAGCTGAGCGAACGCCGCGAACTCATCTGACGCTCCGGTCACCGCCCACCCAACCCGAAATTTGCCCGGATCGTCCCGCTCAGCGGGCAGATCCGGGCACATTTCCCAGATCCGGGAACATTTCGGGGTCAACGCGTACAGTGCGGGCGTGAGCAGCGCGGAGTCGCCGACCGTCGGTGGTGTGGTCGTCGGTGTGGTGATGGGCTCGGCGAGCGACTGGTCGACGATGTCGAAGGCGGTCGACGTGCTGACGGAGTTCGGCGTTCGCCCACGAAGCGCGGGTCGTGAGCGCCCACCGCATGCCCGACGAGATGTTCGAGTACGCGGAGCAGGCGGCGGGGCGTGGCCTGCGGGCGATCATCGCCGGTGCCGGGGGAGCGGCTCACCTCCCGGGCATGCTCGCCGCCAAGACGATCGTGCCGGTGCTCGGCGTCCCCGTGGCGTCCCGGCACCTGGCGGGGCAGGACTCGCTCCATTCGATCGTGCAGATGCCGGCAGGCATCCCGGTCGCGACGTTCGCCATCGGCGAGGCCGGTGCGACCAACGCCGCGCTGTTCGCGGTGGCGCTGCTCGCCGCCACCGACGAAGCGCTCGCCACGGCGTTGCTCGACTACCGGCGCGAACGCCGCGACGCGGCGGCGGGCTCGGTGCTACCGCCTGCCGGCACGTGAACGACTGCGGGCGGAATCGACGATGACGAGCCAGCCGATCCTCCCACCGGCGACGATCGGGATGATGGGCGGCGGCCAGCTCGGTCGATACGCCCTCATCGCCGCCCGCACGATGGGCTACGGCACGCTCGTGGTCGACCCCGACCCGTCGGCACCGGCCGGGGCGGTGGCCGATGAGCACCTGGTGGCGCGCCTACGACGACCCCGCGGCGTTGCAGCGCATGACGCTCGACTGCGATGTGGTCACCACCGAGTTCGAGAACCCGCCCGCCGGTGCCCTCGACCACCTGGCCGAACGGGTCCGCGTGGCGCCGTCACCGGCGTCGGTGCGGATCGCGCAGGACCGCATCGCCGAGAAGCAGTTCCTCGTCGACAACGGGTTCACGGTCGGGCCGTACCTGGTCCTCGACGATCCGGAGACCGTGACCGATCCCGGGGTCGTCGCACGCGGTCGTCGACGGTGGGGCGATCGTGAAGACCGCCCGCCTCGGCTACGACGGCAAGGGTCAGCGCCGCGTCACCAACGCTGCGGCGATGCACGCCGCGTGGGCCGAACTCGGTGGCGTCGCCTGCGTGGTCGAGCGACTGCTCGACTTCGATCTCGAGCTGAGCGTGATCGTGGCCCGCACCGCCGACGGTCGGATCGAACCGTGGCCGGTCGCCGAGAACCGGCACGTCGACGGCATCCTCGACGTGTCGGTCGTGCCGGCCCGCGTCGACGAATCGACGGCCGACCGGGCCGTCGGCATCGCGTCGGCGATCGCCGACGCGCTCGGCTACGTCGGGGTGCTGGCCGTGGAGATGTTCGTGGTCGACGGCGAACTGCTCGTCAACGAGTTGGCGCCGCGCCCGCACAACAGCGGGCACTGGACGCTCGACGCCAGCGCGACGAACCAGTTCGAACAGCAGATCCGGGCGGTGTGCGGCGTCGGGCTGGGCCGCACCACGATGACCGCACCGTCGATCGCGATGGTGAACCTGCTCGGTGACCTGTGGGCGAACGGGACGCCTGACTGGAGCGTCGTGCTCGACGAGCCGCGGGCCAAGCTCCACCTGTACGGCAAGTCGCAGGCGCGGCCGGGCCGCAAGATGGGTCATCTCACGGTCACGTCGCAGGTGGCGACCGAGGCGGTCGAACGGGCACTCGAACTGCGCCGTCGCTGCGCCCGCTGACCGCGCCGTCAGCGTTGGCGCACGAACCAGAGGTCGGTCGGATGCCGGCCCTCGTCGATGCCGCGTCGTTCGAAGCGCGTCACCGGCCGGAACGTGGGGCGTTCGATCTCGCCGCCGGTCAGTCGCTCGTCGGCACCGCACGCGTCCTGCATCACCCTCGCGTAGTCGGCGATGTCCGTGGCGAGATGCAGGGTGCCGCCGATGCATCAACCGATCGGTGAGCGCCTGGACGACCTCGGCGTCGACGAAACGCCGGTGGTGCTGGCGCACCTTGGGCCACGGGTCGGGGAAGTAGATCCGGACGCCGGCGAGCGAGGTAGGGGCCACGCGGTCGAGGAAGACCAGCGCGTCGCCGTGGACGACGCGGACGTTGGTGAGGCCGTGCGTCTCGATCTCCTGGAGCAGTGTCGCCACGCCGGGCGTGTGGATCTCCAGGCCCACGATGGCGGTGGCCGCATCGGCGAGCGCCATCCGGCTGATCGACTCACCGTGCCCGAAGCCGATGTCGAGCACGACGGGGGAGGGCGTGCCGAACTCGGCGGACCAGTCGATCACGGGGCCGGCTTCGTCGAGCCCCCACCGACCGAGCCACTCGTCGAAGCTGGCCTGGCGGGCCGGCGACAGGCCACGTCGGCGCGCCTTGAACGTCACCGACGACCGGCGAACGGCCCGCCCGCCGACGGGAAGCAGATCCCAGCCCACGGGTCGGTCGTGCGGCGGTTCGCTCACCCCTGCAGTGTGTCGCCGATCGGGTCGAAGCACGCGGGTTCAGGGCCGGCGTTCGAGCCGCAGCCCGTGCTCGTCGCGGACCACCTCCATGGCGAAGTCGAACGCGTCGATGCGGGCGGCGAACTCGATGTCGAGCGGATCGCAGTGATCCGGGCCCAGCGCGAGCGTCCGTACCGCTTCGTCGGTCGCGAGCAGTGCCTGCGTCGTGCCATCGACGTCGAGGTCGGCGCCGAGTCGAGCCCGTTCGATGAAGTCGGCGGTCAACCGGTCGTCGTCGCCCCTCTCCGGCGCATCGGCGAAGCAGCCCGTGATCACGTAGGTCGGCGCGACCCGAGCCCGCCGCTCGCACGGCGCGTGCCGTCGCCGATGCGCAGACGAGGCTCGCCGCCCACAGCCGGCTCGCACCGAGCGCGCCGACCACGCCCTGCGTGCCCGCCGACGTGCGTTGCACGAGCGTCCGCCCGCGCAGGTCGGCCCGGCTCACCATGGCCGGTGAGTTGGGGAAGTCGAACCCCTCGGGCCGGCGGCCGTGGTTCTCGCCCATCGCCAGCACTCCCGGACGGGCGGCGGCGAACTCCAACGCCTCGTCGACGCCCGCCACGAGATAGATGGCCTCCGCCCCGGCGCCGAACGCATACGCCGCCGTGGTGAAAGCACGGATCACGTCGACGACGACCACCGGCCCCGTGACCGTCTCGAGTTCCCATCGCGTCACGTGCCGCCCAGCCATCCCCACAGTCTGGCCCGACAGTCTGGCCCGACAGTTCTGGCGACCACCTCAACTCACGTTTGCGTCAGGATTTCCGCGCACCGGTGCGCGGAAATCGCGACGCAAACGATGATCGGACGGGTGAACGCTGGGTCCAGGCGCGGGTGCGCTGGGCGCCCCAGTGGCTCATCGAGCCGACGCGCTGGTAGCGCTCGGGACGATCGTCGGGGCCGAGCACGTCGGTGGCCAGCCACAGCCGCTTGAGCCAGCGGACACGACCGGCGGCGCGGTCGTCGGTGTAGCGGCGGCGGGCGTGGAGCACGTGGTAGTTGTTGACGAACTGCATCTCGCCGGGTCGCAATGCCATCTCGACCCGGTTGTCGGCGTCGTTGATCAACTCGTCGTAGGCGTCCATCGCCTCGCGCTGGTCGCGCGGTGATCCGCGGCGCCGCCTCGTGGCGTTGCGACGCCTCGATGAACGGGCGGATGTACCGGATGAACAGCCGGTCGCCGTGGCGGGTGAACGTCGGCACGAAGTAGAACGGCGTCGCGCCCTCCCGCTGCTCGCCCCGGAAGTCGTAGGGGAGCGGCTCGTACAGCGTCGCCGCGAGGTGCGGCGCCGTGCGCACGAGTTCGTTGTGCGCGTACAGGGCGTTGGCGACGAGGCTCTCGCCGCCGCTCACCCCGTCGTCGATGCACAGCAGCCCGACGAGGTCGGAACCGTCGCTGTGGAACCCGAGCGGGTGCCCGCCGATCTCGTTGCCCCGCGCCGTCGGATCGTCGGGTGCCTTGCCCTGGTCGGTGACGTCGCCGAGCAGGTGGCCCTTGGCGTTCTGCGGCCACGGCTCGCCGAGGTGCCGGCCGATGCCCCAGTAGATCCACGAGGCGTCCTCCGCCCCGAGACGGTCGATGTCGAGCGTGCCGATGCGCCCGAAGCCGCGGCCGTTCACGAGCTCCTCGGCGAAGTCGTGCAGCAACGGTGCGAGCGTGGGCAGCGGGAAGTCGGTCGGCCGTGACGTCGAGCACGTCGTCGGTGACCGAGCGGGCGTGGTCGAGCGCGGCGTCGAGTTCCGCGAGCTGATCGCCGTCGAGTTCGAGTGTCCAGTCGGCGGGGTCGCTCGACGTCGCCGCCCGCCACTCGGCGTGGGGCTCGAGCGGCACGACAGTCGTCGGCGCTGATGCGGACCGGATCGTCGTTCGGTGGTGGTCATCGAGCGCTCCGCTCGGCGCCGCCTGGGCGCCCCGGACGAGCCGACCGGGCAGCGCGTCGGTGGCCTCGCCGTCGTGGTAGGTCTCCTGGCCGGCGACGATCGTGTGCCGCCAGCCCGTCGGCGCGCTGCAGCAGGCGGCGGCCACCGGCGGGCAGGTCGTGGACGATCGTCGGCTTGTGGAGACGGAGCCGGTCGAAGTCGACGACGTTCAGGTCGGCGCGGTAGCCGGGCGCGACCACGCCGCGGTCGAACAGTCCGACGGTGCGGGCCGTGTCGCGGCAGTGGCGCTGCACGAGGAACGGCAGCGGGATCCGGTCGTGGTCGCGGTCGCGACCCCAGTACGGCAGCAGCGTCGTGGGGAAGCTGCCGTCGCAGATCGTGCCGACGTGGGCGCCGCCGTCGCCGAGGCCCGGCACGGTGTGCGGGTGGACGAGCATCTCGTGGCAGCCGTCGAGATTGCCGTCGACGTAGTTGAGGAACGGCAGGTAGAGCAGGCCGTGGCCGTCGCCGGTGAGCATCGACGTCGAGTGCGAGTTCCTCGGGCGTCACGCCCGCGCCGGGCGGCGCGGGCGCCGATCGAATCGGTGAGCGTCGGCTCGTAGTCGGGCTCGTCGAGCATCTCGAACAGCAGGTCGAAGCGGCCGATCAGCGAGCCGCCGAGCTTGTCGCGCGATCGCTCGTCGGCTGGCTTCGCAGCAGCCGCTGCCCGGCACAGTCGGGATCGCGCAGCAGCGCCACCTTGTTCGGCGAGCGGTCGGTCGGCGATCTCCCGGTAGGCGGGGTCGGTCATGAACGGGTTGAGCGTGCACTCGAGCCCGAGGATCAGACCGACCGCGCGTGGCGCGACCTGGCCGGTCATCGTGCAGCCCGTCGGCGTTGGCCGTCGGTGATGTGATCGAGGATGCCGCGGAACGCGTCGGGCAGCATCGGATTGCGGGCGACCGAGATCGACAGCGGTCGGCCCGACCGCTCGACCATCTGGCGCAGCGTCGAGAACTCGTCGTCGACGTCGAGGAAGTCCGACACCACCTGCAGCACCCCGGTCCCGCTCGCGCCGACCCCCTCGGCGATCCCGATCAGCTCGTCGGGTGCCGCGGTCAGCGTCGGGGTGTACGCCCCGGTCGAGGTCCGGTGGTTGCGGGTGCGGCTGGTGGTGAAGCCGAGCGCCGCCGGCCTCGATGCCCTCGCCGGGCGAGTTCGGCCATCAGCGAGATGTCGTCGGGGGTCGCGTCCTCGTGGTTGGCGCCGCGCTCGCCCATCACGTGGAGGCGCAACGCGCCGTGGGGCACCTGGGCGCGCGACGTCGATGTCGTGCGGCCGCTCGTCGACGGCGTCGAGGAACTCGCCGAACGAGTTCCAGTTCCACGTCAGACCCTCGTGCAGCGCGGCGCCGGGGATGTCCTCGACGCCCTCCATCAACTCGATCAGCCGGCCGTGGTCGCGGTCGTGCACCGGCGCGAAGCCGACGCCGCAGTTGCTCATCACCACGGTGGTGACGCCGTGCCACGACGACGGTTGGAGACGGTTGTCCCAGGTGGCCTGACCGTCGTAGTGGGCGTGGATGTCGACGATGCCGGGGATCACGAGCGCGCCGTCGGCGTCGATCTCGCGGGCGGCCGAACCGTCGACCGCGACCGACCTCGACGATCACGCCGTCGCGCACCGCCACGTCGGCGGTGCGGGCGTCGGACCCGGTGCCGTCGAGGAGTGATCCGCCGCGGACGATGAGGTCGTACTCAGCCATACGCGAGTGTCGCGCGTGCCGCCCACTCGTCGACGACCCCGACGAAGCCGTCGATGTCGTCGTCGGTGATCTCGATCGACAGCGCGATGAATCCCCGCCGGGCGAGGTAGTAGCCGGCATCGAGCGCGGCGAAGAACAGCAGCGCCTTCCACCGATCGTCGGCGTCGGCGAGGTCGGCCGCGGAACGGACCGGGCCCGGTGTGCCGTGGATGTTCATCAGCGAACCGCGACCGGTGACGCACATCGGCACGTCGTGTGCGGCGAACACCTCGCCGAGCCTCGTCCGGAGCCGCTCGCCGCGCGCGTTGACCGCCTCGAGCACCTCCGGCGTGAGCACCTCGGACAAGGTCGCCACCCCCGCCGCCATCGACACCACGTTGTTGTTGAACGTGCCGGCGTGGCCGAGCGCGCCGCCGGTCGAGCCGTCGAAGTGGGCCATCAGCTCGCGTCGGCCACCGAACGCGCCGAACGTGAATCCGCCCGCCAGGTACTTGCCGAGCGTCGTGAGGTCGGGGGTGATGCCGAGCATCTGTTGTGCGCCGCCGGGCGACAGGCGCGAGGTCATCACCTCGTCGAACACCAGCACCGCGCCGTGTCGGTCGCACCGATCGCGGAGCAACTGCAGGAACTCGGGATCGCCGGGGATGCAGCCGCCCGAGCCCTGCAGCGGCTCGACCAGTACGGCCGCGAGGTCGGTCGCCGTGCGCGTCGAACACCGCGTCGACCCCGTCGACGTCGTTGTAGTCGGCCAGCACCCAGTCGTGCGGCACCGTGACGGCCTCGCCACCGTGCCCGAACGTGAGCACGCCGCCGTGGTAGCCGCCGCGGAACGCCATGATCGTGCGCCGGCCGGTGTGGTGGAGGGCGAGCGCCAACGCCATCAGGTTGGCCTCCGTGCCCGAGTTCGTGAAGCGCACCTGGTCGATCGACGGGAACCGTTCGACGATCAGCTCCCCGAGCCGTGCCTCGTTCGGGTGCACGGAGCCGAGCGCCCATCCGCCGTCGATCGCCGCATGGGCCGCGGCGCGAACGGCGGGTGGTGAGTGGCCCAACAGCCCGGCCGTGTAGTTGCCGAGCAGGTCGACGTAGCGGTGCCGGTCGACGTCGTAGAGGTGGCGACCCTCCGCCCGCTCCACTCGGAACGGGAACGGATCGAAGTGCAGGACCGAGCGCGTGTTGCCGCCGGGAAGCACCGCCGCGGCGCGCTCGGCCCATGCCGCGCTGACCGGCCGGGCGTCGGCGTAGCGCGCCTGTGCGTCGCTGGAGCGCTTCATCGAGCGACACCTCGGCCGTCACGTCGAGCGCCCCATCGGTGTCACACGAGATCGAGGCCGGCGAGGCTCCCGTCGGCGCGCCAGTCCTCGAGCACCTTGACGAACGCGATCGAGCCGGCGCCGTAGAAGCCGTTGCGCACGCCGCGCTCGCTCGGGCTTGCCCTCGTTGTTGTAGTAGCCGGGCGTGCACGACTCGAGGAAGTCGACGGTTCATCTGGGCCAGGTCGACGATCGTCGTCGCACCCACGTCGTCCTCGGCCTCCTGCGGCGCCTCGATCACCGTCGACGTCGTCGATCGGCGGCCTCGCGCGAGGATGTAGGCGAGGTGCTTGCTCTGCTCGTTGAGCATGTGCGGGAAGTTCACCGTGAAGCCCGACTGCGCGAGGCTGAAGATGAAGCAGTTCGGGAAGCCCGTGCTGTGCATGCCGTGCAGCGTCGAGGCGCCGTCGGCCCACTTCTCGGTCAGCGTCAGCCGTCGCGCCCGTACAGCTCGTAGCCCGGCGCGGCGGGTGTAGTCGGTGCCGACCTCGAAGCCGGTGGCGTAGATGAGGCAGTCGAGCTCGAACTCGTCCTCGACGAGTTCCCGTCGGCGTCGGAGCTCGACGACGACGCCGTGCTCGGTGATGCGCTCGACGCCGCGCCCGTCGGTGTCGACCAGCGTGACGTTGGGCCGGTTGAACGTGTCGAGGTACTCGTCGTGGAAGCACGGCCGCTTGCAGAACTGGCGGTAGTACGGCTTCAGCGCCTCGGCCGTGTTCGGGTCGTTGACGATCGTGTCGACGCGGGCGCGGATCTGCTCCATCTTCTCGAAGTCGGCCAGCTCCATCGTCTCGGCCAGCGCCGTCGCGGCGACATCGTCGCCCGCCGCCTCGCGCAGCCGGATCAGCAGCTTGCCGATGATGTCGGTCCAGCCGTCGTTGACGAGGTCCTCCGGCTCGGGGATGCCCGGTGACGAGGTTGTTGAAGTTCTCCATCCGCCGCTGTCTGCCAGCCGGGCTCGAGCGACGCCGCCCACTCCGGGTCGGTGGGGCGGTTGGCGCGCACGTCGATCGACGACGGCGTGCGCTGGAACACGTACAGCTGCTCGGCCGCCGCGCCGAGGTGCGGCACGCACTGCACCGCGGTGGCGCCGGTGCCGATGATGCCGACCCGCTTGCCGGCCAGGCCGGTGAGGCCGCCCGTCGGAGTCGCCGCCGGTGTAGTCGTAGTCCCAGCGGCTGGTGTGGAACGTGTGGCCCTGGAACGTCTCGATGCCGGGGATGCCGGGCAGCTTCGGGCGGTGCAGCGGCCCGCTCGCCATGCAGACGAAGCGGGCCCGCATCGCGTCGCCGCGGTTCGTCGCGCACGATCCAGCGGCCGTCGGCGTCGTCCCAGCGCATCTCGGTGACCTCGGTCTGGAAGCACGCGTTGCGGTACAGGTCGAAGTGCTCGCCGATCGCCCGGCTGTGGGCGAGGATCTCGGCCGCCTGCGAGTACTTCTCCTTGCGGGACGTAGCCGATCTCCTCGAGCAGCGGCAGGTAGATGTACGACTCGACGTCGCACGGCGGCGCCGGGGTAGCGGTTCCAGTACCACGTGCCGCCGAAGTCGCCGCCCTTCTCGACGATGCGGATGTCGTCGATGCCGGCCTCGCGCAGCCGGGCGCCGGCGAGCAGACCGCCGAAGCCGCCGCCGATGATCGAGCACCTCGACCTCGTCGGTCAGCGGCTCGCGTTCGAGCGGGGCGACGTAGGGGTCGTCGACGTAGTGCGCGAACTCGACCGGCGACCTCGACGTACTGGTCGTTGCCGTCGGCGCGGAGCCGCTTGTCGCGCTCGGCGCGGTACTTCTCGCGCAGCGCGTCGGGGTCGAAGTCGGTGGTCGGCGAACTCATCGCACCGTTGTAGCCGTCCAGGTGCGGCGGCTTCGACTCGGGCCGACCGGACGACCGAGGACGGGCATGATGGGCCGATGACCGTCGACCGTGACCCCCGTGATCTGGACACGCTCGACCGGATCCAGCGACGGGTGCTCTGGCTCGCGGTGCGGATGGTCGACCACGCCAACCGGGAGCGGGTCGCGCCGACCGGCGACATGGCGATCAAGGTCGGCGGCCATCAGGCGTCGTCGGCGTCGATGGTGTCGATCATGACCGCGCTGTGGTTCGGCCATCTGCGCAGCGCCGACAAGGTGGCCGTGAAGCCGCACGCCAGCCCGGTGTACCACTCGATCAAGTACCTCACCGGCGAACTCGACCGGTCGTACCTCACCCGGCTCCGAGAGGTCGGCGGTCTGCAGGCCTACCCGAGCCGGACGAAGGACCCCGACGTCGCCGACTTCTCCACCGGTTCGGTCGGCCTCGGGGCGGTGGCCCCGTTGTTCGCCGCGATGACCCGCCGCTACGTCGACGCCCACTTCGAGCATGACCATGTCGATCGCGATGGGGCGATGGATCCGGCCCGGTTCATCGCGCTCGTCGGCGACGCCGAGCTCGACGAGGGCAACGTGTGGGAAGCGATCGCCGACCCGTCGCTCCAAGGTCTGGGTTCGGTGATGTGGGTGGTCGACGTCAACCGGCAGAGCCTCGACCGTGTCATCCCCGACCAGAAGATCAAGAAGTTGATCGAGTTCTTCGACGGAGCCGGGTGGCACGTGATCGAAGCGAAGTACGGCCGGCTGATGAACGACGCCTGCGCCCGGGACGGCGGTGACCTGCTGCGCGCCCACATCGACGCGATGGAGAACGAGCGGTACCAGAGCCTGTTCGCCGTGCACGGACCCGAACTGCGTGAGCGGTTCCTCGACGGCGCCGACCCCGAACTCGCGGCGTTCGTCGCGGCCTACGACGACGACGAACTCGAACGCATCGTGACCAATCTCGGCGGGCACGACCTCGGGGTGCTGCTCGACGCCTACCGGGCGTGCGACGCCGTGGCCGACCGGCCGAGCGTCGTGTTCGCCTACACGATCAAGGGCTGGGGGCTGCCCATCGCCGGCGATCCGCTGAACCACGCCGCCCTGCTGACCGCCGACCAGATCGCCGATCTGCGCGCCGCGACCGGGCTCGACGTCGACTCGGAGTGGGACCCGTTCACCGACGGGTCACCCGAGGCCCGGGCATGTGCCCGGACCGGTGGCGAGCTCACGAACCGGCCGGTGCACCCGCGGCCAGTCGTCCCGGTGCCCGACGCCACGGGTGTGCTCGTGACACGCCCGGTCAGCACGCAGGAGACGTTCGGTCGTGTGCTCACGGCGCTCGCGAACTCGCCGGCCGTCGCCGAACGGATGGTCACCACCTCACCCGATGTGAGCGTGTCGACGAACCTCGGCGGGTGGATCAACAAGATGGGCGTGTTCGCACCGGCGATCGTCCCGACTACCTCGGGTCTGATCGCTTGTTGCGGTGGCAGCAGTCCGCGGCCGGTCACCACGTCGAACTCGGCATCAGTGAGATGAACCTGTTCCTGGCGCTGCACGCGTTCGGCCTCGCCCACGAGCTGCACGGCGAGCACCTGTTGCCGATCGGCACCGTGTACGACCCGTTCGTCTGTCGCGGTCTCGACGCCTTGATCTACGCGCTCTACAACGGGGCGCGCTTCGTCGTCGCCGGCACGCCTGCGGGCGTCACCCTCGCGCCGGAGGGCGGCGCCCACCAGTCGTCGATCACGCCGTCGATCGGTCTCGAACTGCCGGGCCTCACCTACGCCGAGCCGGCGTTCGCCGATGCGCTCGACTGGTTGCTCTGTGACGGGTTGCAGCGCCTCGCCTATCCCGACGGGGAGTCGCTGTACCTGCGCCTGTCGACGCGGGCGGTGGATCAGGGCCCGTTCCTCGCGGCGAAGGAGCGCGTCGGGGCGGAACGGCTCCGGGGCGATGTCCTGGCCGGCGCGTACCGGCTGGTCGAACCGTCGGGGTCCGCCGACCTGGTGATCGCCGCTTCGGGCCCGGTCGTGACCGAGGCGATCGCGGCCGCGGCGGGGTTGGAGGCCGAGGGCGTCGCCACGCTCGTGATCGATGTGACCAGTTCCGATCGGCTGTTCCGTGGCTGGCGTGGGGTGCTCGAGCGCGCTGCGGCGATCGGCACGCCGGCGTCGGACGACCATCACCTCACGTCGCTGCTGGAACCGAGCGAGCGGCGGGTGCCGATCGTGACGGTGCATGACGCGGCGTCGCACCATCTCGCGTGGCTCGGAGGGGTGTACGGGGCGCGCACGGTTCCGGTGGGGGTCGACCGGTTCGGCCAGTCGGGGACGATCGCCGACCTGTACGAGATCTTCGGCCTACTGCCGGGGCAGATCGTCAACGCCGGCCTCGTCGCGCTCAACTGAGCAACGACGGCCCCTGACGAGCGGCGAGTCAGGTCGCCGCGGCAGCCATCACCGGCTGGTGGATGGTCGCCTCAGCGTCGTTGGTCAGCTCCGGGTTCGCATCGGTCAGCATCGCGTGGGCCGAGGCCCGCTCGTCCGCCGTGAACGGCCGGGTGGTGTGGCAGAACTCGACCATGTTTCCCGACGGGTCACGGATGTAGATCGACACGCAGAATTCGTGGTTGACCTCGAGGACGGTCTGTCCGTGTTCCTGCCAGCGGCGACGGTGGGCGTCGAGATCTTCGCGGGTGGGCGCGTCGAACGCGACGTGGTTGACCCACCAGGGCAGACCGGTCGACTTGTTGAGGTCGACGCCGAAGTCGTCGCCGATCGCAGGATCGTGGATCTCCCAGAAGGCGATCATGCCGTGATCGCCCGAATCGTCTCCGTCGGTCGGGCCGGTGGAGTAGAAGAAGTGCTTGCTGTAGCCGGGCCCTTCATTCGGTGTCTCGGAGGCGACGACCTTGACGAGTTCGAATCCCATCACCTCGGTGTAGAAGCGGTGGGTCGCCTCGGTGTCATTCGTGGCGAAGGCGACGTGATGAAATCCCATGCGTCCATTCTCGCACCCGTTCCCGTTCTCGCACCACTGTTCTCGCACCACTTGGGGTGGCGGGCGAGTCAGGTGGCGGCATCCTGGTGCGATGTTCCTGGGTGCGGACCTGTTGGCCTTTCTGGTCCTGGCGTTCGGCGGAGCATTGTTCGCCGGCAACCTGCTGGCCGTCATCCGCCCACCCGAACACCAACTCGACGAGTCGCACCTCGAGCGGGCGCCGGTGGTGCGCAGTCTCGTGTTCGCGGGAATCGGCCTGGTCGCCGCGATCTGGGCGCTGGCGTCGTTGCTCAGCGGCTGATCGCGTCGCGACCGAGTCGAGACGCCCGGGTGCGCGCCGCATCTGCGAGATTGTGGAGATGTCCGCACCGCTGCGCCTGACGTTCATCCAGTCGGCGTCGCGCGTCGGTGAGTTGCCCGGGTCGCCCGTCGAGGTGGCGTTCGTCGGCCGTTCCAACGTCGGCAAGTCGTCGCTCGTCAACGCGCTCGCCAATCAGAAGCAGCTCGCCCGCGTGTCGAACACGCCGGGCCGGACGCAGCTGATCAACATGTTCAGCGCCGACCGCCCCAACGATCGCGCCAATGATCGCGCCAAAGATCGAGACGGTGATTCCGCCGAACAGACGACGGGCACGGTCGTCGATCTGCCGGGGTACGGATACGCCAAGGCATCGAAGACCGTGCGCCGCGGCTGGCCGGCGATGATCGAGGGGTATCTGCTCGAGCGGGAGAACCTGGTGATGGTGTTCGTGCTCGTCGACGGTGAGATCGGGCCGACGAAGCTCGACGTCCAGATGCTCGAATGGCTCCGCTACAACGGCGTGCCACACACCATCGTGGCGACGAAGATGGACAAGGTGAAGTCGTCGAAGCGGGCGACCCGTCGCAAGGAACTCGCCGCGGGATGCCTCCTCGACGTCGGTGACATCGTCTGGGTGAGCGCCACCAAGGGTGACGGCATCGACACGTTGCGATCCCTCGTCCGCACCTGGACCGACACCGCCCGCTAGCCCGGCTCCTTTGTTCGCACGACGAGAGGGTTAGCGTCGCGACATGGCCGTGGCTGCGAACACCGACATCTCGACCGTGGAGGTCTCGATCACGGGAACGGGCCTCTGGGCACCGGCCGACGTGGTGTCGAACGCCGAGCTGGTCGAATCGCTCACCGCCGCGTCGACACGATTCAACGACGAGCACGCCGCCGAGATCGAGGCCGGATCGGTCGCCGCCCGGCCGTTGCCCGACGAGGAGTTCATCGTCAAGGCGTCGGGAATCAGGTCGCGCCACGTCATGGACAAGGCAGGTGTGCTCGACCCCGACCGGATGCGGCCGCACCTCGAGGCGCGGGCGGAGGATCAGCTCGGCGTGCAGGCCGAGATGGCGATGCCGGCGATCGAACAGGCGCTCGCCCAGGCCGGTCGCACCGGCGCCGACGTCGACGCCGTGATCGTCGGCTGCTCCAACCTGCAGCGGGCCTACCCGGCGGTGGCCATCGAGATCCAGGACGCCCTCGGCGCGTCGGGGTGGGCGTACGACATGAACGTCGCGTGCAGTTCGGCCACGTTCTCGATCCAGGCCGCGGTCGACGCCCTCCGCAACGGGTCGGCGTCGTGTGTCGTCGTCGTCAATCCGGAGATCACCTCGGGCCACACCAACTTCGAACTGCGCGACTTCCACTTCATCTTCGGCGACGCGTGCACGGCCCTGGTGCTCGAACGGACCGCCGACGCCGTGGCCGACGACGTCTGGACGATCATCGGGACGAAGCTGGCCACGCAGTTCTCGAACAACATCCGCAACGACTTCGGGTTCCTCAACAGTTCCGAGGACGGTGGGCGCGAGCCCCACGAGTTGGTCTTCCGGCAGAACGGCCAGATGGTGTTCCGTGAGGTGTGCCCGATGGTCGCCGCCCACATCACGGCGCACCTCGAGGCGTGCGGCTTCGAGGCCGCCGACGTGCGGCGTTTCTGGTTGCACCAGGCGAACCTGAAGATGAACCAGCTGATCGCCAAGGGCGTGCTCGGCCGTGTCCCCACCGACGACGAGGCGCCGACCGTCCTCGACGAGTACGCCAACACGAGTTCGGCCGGTTCGATCATCGCCTTCCACGAACACCGCGCCGACCTCGCGTCCGGCGACCTCGGGGTGATCTGCTCGTTCGGCGCCGGCTACTCGGTCGGCAGCGTGATCGTCCGCCGCCGGTAAATCGTCGCCCGCTCGGCCCGATCCGGAGACCCTCATTTCCCGTTTGCGTCGGGTTTTCCGGGGGACAGGTCCCCGGAAATCCTGACGCAAACGAGGATTGGAGGCGTCGCGCGATGCGGTCGGGTGGGAGCTGCAAGAATCGGACAGATGCCCGCGATCATCGAGACCACGCGGCTTGGTGATGGAGTTCCCGTCCACGAAGGCGCTCGACGGGCTCGACCTGTGGTGCCGACCGGCGTCACCGGTCTGGTCGGGGCGAACGGTGCCGGCAAGACCACGCTGATCTCGTTGACGCTCGGCCTGCTGCGTCCGACCACCGGCTCGATCTCGGTGCTCGGCCTCGATCCCGGCGCCGACGGCCCGACGCTGCGGGCGATGATCGGCTACGGGCCCGAGCGCAACGTCCTGCCCGACGATCTGCGGGCCTACGACTTCGTCCGCCACCTCGCCGAGGTGAAGGGGCTGCCCCGTGACGAGGCGCGCAGCCGCGCCAGCGACTCGCTGTACCTCGTCGGGCTCGGCGAGGAGCGGTTCCGCGCCCTCGGCACGATGTCGACCGGCCAGCGGCAGCGGGTGAAGCTCGCCCAGGCGATCGCCGCCGACCCGAAGTTCATCGTGCTCGACGAACCGACCGACGGTCTCGACCCGGTGCAGCGCGACGAGATGCTCAACATCATCCGCCAGGTCAATCGCGAGTTCGGGATCGACGTGATGCTGTCGTCGCACGTGCTCGAAGAGGTCGAGCGTGTGTGCGACCACGTCGTCGCCCTCGACCACGGCACGCTCGTCGCGCAGGGCTCGATGGACGAGCTGGCCGGCGTGTCCGGCGGGATCGAGCTCGAGCTCGTCGACATCGCCGATCGTCCGCAGTCGATCGACGAGGTCGAGCGGGCGTTGGTCGCGGCCGGGTTGACGGTCGACCGGAACGGCGCCGGTGCTGCACCTCGGCGGCCTGCCCGACGACGAACTGTTCGATCTCGCTGCTCGATCGGTCGCCGACGCCAGGCGCGGATCCGTCGCCTGATCGCAACGGCGGCGATCGCTCGACGACCTCTTCTCGCTCCATGCCGAGCGGAGCGCGAGGGGGTCGAGCGATGAACATGCGTGGCGATGCCCAGATCGTCGGCCCGCGGGTTCCAGCCGTACGACGGCCCGCGCTCCGGGGTGGCCGGCGCGATCCGCAGCGTCAGCTGGGAGAGCATCCGGGCGACGCTCGGCCTCGGCCGCCCGGCGCGCACGAAGATCTTCCCGGTGATCGCCGTGGCGATCGCCTACGTGCCGGCGATCGTCTTCGTCGGCATCGCCGTGCTCATCCCGGGCGATCTGCTCGATCCCGAACGAGATCGCCGACTACGCCGGCTACTACGGGTTCATCACCCTCGCGATCATCCTGTTCTCAGCGCTCGTCGCCCCGGAGGTGCTCGTTGTCCGACCGTCGCAACGGGATGCTGGCGATGTACCTGTCGACGCCGTTGCATCGCGGCACCTATCTCGCAGCGAAGGCGATCGCGGTCGGCGCGACGCTCGGCCTGGTGACGCTGTTCCCGCCGATCCTCGTGCTCCTCGGGTACACGTTCGACGGCTCGGGCCCCGACGGCGTCGGGCACTGGATGCTCACGCTGTTCCGGATCTTCGTGTCGGGTATCGCCGTGTCGGCGGCACTCACCGTCGGTCTCGATGGCGGCGTCGAGCCTGACCGATCGCCGGGCGTTCGCCGCGATCGGCATCGTGCTGATCGTGCTTGACTCGCCGATCCTCGCCAGCGCGCTCGTCGAGGGCGCCGGTCTGTCGCCGTACTGGTGGATGATCTCGCTGTTCACGATGCCGTTCGAACTCGTCAACCGGATCTTCGGCCAGGTCGGGAGACTTCCCGGAGATCTCGACGTTCGCCGTCCTCGCGGCCAACGTCGTGTGGACGGTGGTCGGCGCTCGGCATCGTCGTGTGGCGGTACTCGAAGCTGGTGATCGCCCGATGAGCGACGGTCCCGCCTTCGCGCCACCGTCCGGCCCGGCCGCCGGGTCGGCTGGGGACGGCCGCAGAACAGACCGTGGCGTCGGCCGCCGCCGAGATGCGGCCCCGCTCACCGGCATGATCGCGGTGAACGGCGTGTCGAAGTTCTTCGGCTCGGTCGTCGCGGTGAGCGATGTGAGCTTCGCGATCAACGGTGGCGTCACCGCGCTCCTCGGCCCGAACGGGGCGGGCAAGTCGACGCTGTTCCGGATGATGTGCGGCCTCACCGACGCCGTCGCGGGGCACGGTGCACCTGCTCGGTGCCGACCCGCGGCGCGACCGCGACGTGCGGGGCCGCGTGTCGCTCGTGCCGCAGCAGGATGCGTTGTTCGACCACCTGAGCGCCGTCGAGTTCGTGTCGATCGCCGCGCGGACGCAGGGCGTCGAGGCGCCCGACGATGTCGCCCGGTGGGCGCTCGAGCAGGTCGATCTCGCCGACGTCGGGCGACAAGCCGGTCGGCGAGTTCTCCAAGGGCATGCGCCAGCGGGTCAAGGTGGCGTCCGCGCTGGTGAACGACCCGGAGGTGCTGATCCTCGACGAGCCGCTCACCGGGCTCGACCCGGTCCAACGCCGGCGCCTCATCGCGCTGTTCCACCGGCTCGGCGACGACGGGCGGTGCGTGCTCGTGTCGAGTCACGTGCTCGACGAGGTGAGCCGGCTCGGCTCGCGGGTGCTGGTGATCGCCCAGGGCCGGCTGGTGGCGAGCGGCGACTACCGCGACCTGCGCGAGCTGATGGACGACCGGCCGCACCGCATCCGCCTCGGATCGTCCGATCCCCGGCGGCTGGCGACGGCGCTCGTCGACCGGGGCCTCGTCGGAGGGCTCACCCTCGACGCCGATTCGGTCACCGTCGACACGAACGATGCCGACGCGATCGGTCGGGCGCTGGCTCCGATCGCCGTCGAACTCGGCGTCCGCCTCACCGAGGTCAGCCCGCTCGACGACGACCTCGAGTCGGTCTTCCGCTACCTCGTGGAGCGGCGATGAGCACGGTCGAACGTCCGCCCGCCGGCACGCACCGATCGGTACCGCCCGGCCGGGTGCTGGCGATCAGCTATCGGGTGATCCTGCGCCAGCTGACGAGCCGGGGCCGGATCATCGCGCTCACGCTGCTCGCGCTCGTGTCGGTCGTGGCCGGCGTTCGCCCTCGGCCAGGCCGACGCCGAGCTCGACGATGCGGTCCGCCTGATCGCCAGCCTCGGGTTCGCGGTCGTCGTGCCCGTCGTCGCCCTCGTGTTCGGCGGCGCGGCGATCGGCGACCTGCGCGACGACAAGACGCTCGTCTACTTCTGGCTGCGCCCGATGGACCGCTGGCCGGTCGTGGTCGGCGCGGCGTTGGCGGCGATGACGCTCACGGCGCCGATCACGCTGATCCCGGTGGTGCTTGGCGTCGGTGCTCACGGGCGTCGGCAGCGGCATCGTCACCGGCACCATCATCGCCGGCGTCGTGGCGGTGATCGCCTACGTCTCCGTGTTCACCCTGTTCGGCGTGTGGCTCAAGCGGTTCATCGTGTGGGGCCTCGCCTACATCCTGATCTGGGAGGGCTTCATCGCCCAGGCCGGGCCCGGGCGTCGCCCGGTTCGCGCTGCGCAAGTACACCCGCTCGATCCTCGTCGACCGCACCGGCGCCGATCTCGACCTCGCCGACTTCTCCCTCGCCGTCGGCGTGATCGTGCCGCTGATCGTCGCGGTCGTGGCCCTGGTCGTCGCGGCGTGGCGGCTCGGCAACCAGGAGATCGATTGAGCCGCCCGTTCCGGTTCGGTTTCCAACTGTCGGGCGAACACGCGGCCGATCCGATCGTGGCCGCGCGCCGCGCGGAGGAGCTCGGCTTCGACATCGTGCTCGTGAGCGATCACGTCGGACCGGGACTCGCGCCGATGACGACCCTCGCCGCGATCGCGACCGCGACCGAACGCATCCGTCTCGGCACGTTCGTGCTGAACAACGACATGCGCAACCCGGTGCAACTGGCCTGGGAGGCGGTGTCGCTCGACCGGCTCTCGGGCGGCCGTTTCGAGCTCGGACTCGGCGCCGGCCACACCCCGCAGGAGTACGCGGCGACGGGCATCCCGATGGACCCGGCCGCCGTCCGCAAGGCGCGGCTCGTCGAGTTCGCTGCGGGTGCTCCGGCCGCTCCTCGTCGCGAACGGACGAGGCCGACGGCGGATCGGGCACCGTCGGCCGGCCCGTGCAGGACCGGGTGCCGCTGCTCGTCGGCGGCAACGGCGCGCGGCTGCTCGGTGCGGCCGGCGAACTCGCCGACATCATCGGGCTGCAGGGTCTCGGCCGGACGCTCGAGGACGGGCATCGCCACGAGGTCAAGTGGACCGCGTCGCACCTCGACGATCAGATCGCACAGGTGCGCGCCGGCGCCGGCGACCGGTTCGTCGATCTGGAACTCAACGCGCTCGTCCAGGTGTTCTCGATCACCGACGATCGCGAGGCTGGACTCCGCGAGATCACCGACCCGTGGCCCACCCTCTCGATCGACGATGCTGCCGCGATCCCGTACCTGATGGTCGGTTCGATCGACGAGATCGTGGGGCACGTGCACGCCTGTCGCGAGCGGTGGGGCATCACCTACTTCGTCGTGCGGGCGCTCGACGACTTCGCCCCGATCCTCGACGCGTTCGCCTGACCATTCTTCGCGCCGGCGCCGGTCGGGTCGCCGAACGTGTGATCATCGTGCGCTCCTGGGCCGCAGATTGTTCACGCGTTGCCCTTCAGCGGCGCGTTACGCGAGCTCCGCGAGGGCGAGCACGGTGTTCCAGTTGCGTGCGGTGCCGGACTTGGCGTTGTCGAGCCGCATCACTGCAGACGCGAGTTTGCTCCGGCCGAGGCCGTCGGGGAGCCACAGGTAGACCTCGCGCTCGGACACGCCGAGGGTCTCCGGACTGAACTTCGACGCCTCGAACTTCTTGACTTTGTCGGTCGCCCTCCCGTCGAGCACGACGAGGTGCAGTTTCGTGCCGTCGGCGGCCGCATCGGGGAACGGGTTGGCCTCGACGATGGCCTGCCACTCGTCGGCGGTTCGGGTGATGACCGGCACGTCGAGGCCCGTCGACTCCACGATCGCGTCGTGGATCGCTCCGGCGACGCGCCCGACCTTCGACGCCGTCACGTCGCGCACCACCAGGTTGCCGCTCTGGAGATATGTCGTCGGGTCGGCGTACCCCGCCGATTCGGCTGCGGCGCGCAGGTCGGCCATCGACAGCTTGCTCTTCCCGCCGACGTTGATGCCACGCAGCAGCACGATCACCGTCGTCGTCGATCCGGCCATCCCAGCATTCTCGCGGCCCCGCCCGAAAAATGCCTGAATTCGCCCGCTCAGCGGGAAGATCTCGGCACATTACGGCCGGGGCCCGAAAGCGATCCCAAATGTGCCGGGAATGGCCCGCTCAGCGGGAAGATCCCGGCATTTTTCGGGAAGGAGGGACCGTCGGGCTGGCCGCTCGCTGACGTCAGGCGGTGGCGCGGGTCTTGCGCAGGATCGGGTCGGCGAGGCCGAGCGTCTTGTCGGCGAGCCACAGCACCTTGCCGGCCGCGCCGGGAGTGGTGTTGTCGACGAGGTTGCCCATCACGGCGAGGGTGATGTGGGCGATCGCGTCGGTGCTCACCGACAGGCGCAGGCCGGGGCGCAGGATCCACGGGTGGCCGATGAGGAACGAGAACCGGCGGCCCGTGCGGAGGAAGCCGTCGAAGCGCTCGCCGACCAGCCGGTCGTAGCGGGCCGGGGCCGATGCCGGATCGTCGAGGAACAGGTCGGCGGCGAGCATCCCCGATTCGAGTCCGTAGTCGATGCCCTCGCCGTTCATCGGGTTGATCAGTCCGGCGGCATCGCCGATGGCGACCCAGCCCGGCCCGTGGCGGCGCTTCGCCGACATCGGCAGCCGCCACGCCCGGGGTCGTTCGAGGTTGGGGCCGAGATCCCACGTCGTCCTGCACGACGCGCCGGTAGGCCTCCAACAGCGTGTTGAGGTTGAGCTTCTTGAAGCCCTTCATCGTCGAGAGCGCACCGACGCCGATGTTGACCGTGCCGTCGCCGGCGGGGAACATCCAGCCGTATCCCGGGATCGGCGTGCCGTGCTCGTCGCGCAGCGACAGGCACGCCTCCAGGTGGGCGTCGGCGTGGCGGGGGGTGGCGGCGTAGGTGCGGATCGCCAGCCCGAACGGTTCGTCGGCAACACGATCGGCGCCGAGCAGCCGGGCCACCGACCCCTGCGCGCCCGCCGCCACGACGGTCATCGCCGCCTCGACCTGGCAACCGTCGGCCTCGACACCGACGACCCGGTCTCCGTCGAGCACCGGCATCGCCTCGGCCTCCCACACGACCTCGGCGCCGGCCTCGCTCGCGGCGTCGATCAGCGCGGCATCGAGACGACGGCGCGGCCAGACCGCGCCGTGGTTCGGGAAGCGGTCGGTCGTCGGCCAGTCGAGCTCGCGGACCTTCGAGCCGGCGATCATCCGCAGTCCACGGATCGGGTGCGCGTCGCCCAGGTCGATGCCGAGCTCCTCCAACGCGCCGACCGCACGCGGCGTGAGGCCGTCGCCGCAGACCTTGTCGCGACCGTGGGCGCCCTTCTCGAACACCACGACCGATGCCCCCGCGCGGGCCGCCCGGATGGCGGTGGCCGCACCGGCCGGTCCGCCACCGATCACCGCGAGGTCGACCGTCCGCCGTTGGGTCCTGCCCGTCGTCACCGCTACACGGTGCCCGAACGCGACCCGAAAACCACCCTCGTCCGATCGGTCGAATGTCATGCGAGACTCTTGCGATGGCCGCGGTCGAAGCGTTCGAACTCCCCGAGCAGCCCCACGACCCGGTCGGCGATGCGGTCGGCTCGTTCATCGCCGAGCTCCTCAACACCGCGACGGTCGAGGTCTCGTACCACCGCGTCGGTGACGAGCCGCCGCGGGCGCTGTTGCCCAGCGCGTTGGTCGTCGCGGAGGCGTCCGCCGAGGTCCTCGACGGCTGGATCACCACGATCACCGTGGGCTTCGGCGACGGCACCATCGCCCGGGTCGAGTCGATCCCCGAAGCCCTCCGCGCGTTGCCCGATGCCGCGCTCCGGGCCGCCGACTCCTTCCGCCACTCGACGGCCGGCAAGGGCGGCAAGCTCAGCCCGACGATCGACCGCGCGCTGCGCGACACGGTCATCGTCGAACTGCTCAGCCACCATCAGGGTTGGACGAAGCCGGGCTGCGCGTCGACCGAACTCCTCGCCGAGACGCTCGAGTACCTGATCGAACTCAGCGGGGCCCGGGTCGAGTCACGCAATCTCACCCACGGTGTGGTGATCACCGATGCGATCAGCGACGAGCCGCGTCTGTCGGTGCCGTATCCGTCGGGCCTGCGCGACGCGAAGCGGAGCCCGTTGTTGTTCGACGGCATCCGGTCGGTGCTGCTCGTCGACCAGCACGGCCGCGCCCGCACCGAACTGCAGGCGAACCGTCCCGAGCGGCTGCATCCGAGCGCGGTGTCGGGCCCGTCGGTCGAGCGGGATTTCGTCGACCGCGGGTCGCTCGTCGCCCTCGCCACACGGCAGCTCGGCGGCATCGGGTTCTTCCTGCGCGAGGACCGCAGCATCTGGACGTTCCTCGACGGGCAGCCGCTCGTCATCCGTCGCAGCGAGCACTGGTCGGCGTTCCCGCTGTGGTTGGCGAAGGCGATCGGCAAGGCGATCGGCGGTGGCCGCGCCGTCGATCTGATCGTCAGCGCCTCGCTCATGGTGTCGATCCGTTCCGGCGGTGCGATCTTCGGCATCGTCGACGATCCCTCCCATCTCGACGAGATCGTGGCGATGAAGGATCGGTACGACCTGCGCAACGAATCGGACATCGACGCGATGCGGCCGGAGACGCGCCTGCACCACCTGATCGACGGCAGCGATCTCGATGCCCAGACGCTCGCCCGCTTCGGCGAGCTCGACGGTGCCACGATCCTCGACCGGGACGGCCGGCTGCTCGCCTACGGCGCGATCCTCAGCAGCTCCGACAGCGAGCACGAAGGCGCCCGCACCGCGGCGGCGAAGTCGCTGTCGCACCATGCGCTGGCGGTGCTGAAGGTGTCGGAGGACGGCGACATCACCGTGTTCCGCGAGGGGCGGCCGATCGTGACCCTGCTGCCGTCTGGCAACGCCCGCTGAGAATGTCCGCCGGGGACAGACCCCGGGCGGACATTCTCAGTACTCGAGCTGCTTCGCCAGTGACTCGACCGACTCGATGAACTCCTCGATCATCTCGATCACCACCTGGGCGGCGCCCTTGGGCTGGTTCATCGTGCCGACGATCTGGCCGACGAAGTAGTTGGCGAGCTTCTCGGCACCCGAACCCTTCGTGTACGCGGCCCGGGAGATCCGGCGCTGCGCGTCGGCGGTGAGGATCGGCTGGAGCGGCATGCCGAGCGGAGTCGGGCGTGTCCTCGCGCTCCCACTCCTCGGTCCACGCGGACTTGAGCATGCGGGCGTGCTTGCCGGTGAGCGACCGCGAGCGGATCGTGTCGGCCGATGTCGCGGCGAGGAACTTCTCCTTGACCACGGGATGCGTCTCGGCCTCGTCGGTCGTGAGCCACACCGATCCGCACCACACGCCCTGCGCGCCGAGCGCCATCGCCGCCGCCATCTGCCGGCCGCGCCCGATGCCGCCGGCGCCGAGGACCGGGATGTCGACGGCGTCGACGATCTCGGGGATCAGCACCATCGATCCGATCTCGCCGGTGTGGCCACCGGCCTCGGAGCCCTGGGCGATGATCAGGTCGACGCCCGCCGCCTGGTGCCGCTCGGCGTGCTGCGGTCGTCCGGCGAGTGCACCGATGAGCCGGCCCTCCTCCTTCACGCGGTCGATCAGGAACTGCGGCGGCGGCCCGAGGGCGTTGGCGACGAACGCGGTCCGGTGGGCCAGCGCGATCTCGAGCTGGGGGCCGGCCGAGTTGGCGCTGAACGGGGCGTTGCCGTCGTGGCCCGTGACCGCGGTGCCCGATCGGGTGTCGTCGTCGGCGGGGAGTTCGGGCACCTCGTACCGGGCGAGGATGTCGTCGATGAACTCCCGGTGCGTGTCGGGGATGAGGGCGCGGATGTCGTCGAGCGTGTAGCCGCCGCCCTCGTCGCCGGCGTACTTGGCGGGCACGATCAGGTCGACGCCGTAGGGGCGGTCGCCGATCTCCTCCTCGATCCAGGCGAGGTCGATCTCGAGCTGCGCCGGCGAGTGGGCGACCGCGCCGAGCACACCGAGGCCACCGGCCTTCGACACCGCGGCGACCACGTCGCGGCAGTGGCTGAAGGCGAAGATCGGGAACTCGATGTCGAGCATGTCGGTGGCGGCGGTCTTCATGGGAGGCTCCCTCGTCTGGTGGTCCTGGCAGTGCGGCGGACCTCCCACATTGTGACCCTGCCGAGCCGCGCCACCCGCACCCGGACGTTTGCGGCAGACACGATGACCGCAGGACGCATGATGTCTGCCGCAATCGCGAGTGGCGACGCGAACGTGCGGGGCGGACAGGAATCGGGAGCGGGGACGATCGGAGGCGCACTACGCTGCAAGGATCGGTGTGGGCGTTGGCCCCCCGAAACATCACATAGGGGTTGATATCTCATGTCCGTGACCGACTCGACAACTGTCACGACAGCCAGTCCGCACCCAGCGCGGGGGCACGAGGACTCGCACGAGCCGGTCGAACTCACCGAACGGGCGACCGCGATCACCGCACGGGAACTGGCGATCTACGCCGAGCGGACCGCGGGTTCGCAGGCGGCGACCGAGCGGGCCCGCAAGGTGCTGCCCGGCCGGCGTGCCGTCCAGCTTCCAGGCCTACGACCCGCATCCGATCGTGGTGAAGCACGCATCGGGCTCGCGGATGATCGACGTCGACGACAACGAGTACGTCGACTACGACATGGGCTTCGGCGCGCTGTTCGCCGGGCACATGCATCCCGCCGTGCGCCGTGCGGTCGAGGCCCAGCTCGACGACGGCACGCCTCTACGTCACGCCCTGCGAGCTCGACGCCGAGGTGGCCGAGCTGCTCGCCGAGCGCTACGGCCTGCCGATGTGGCGGCCGACCAACTCGGGCACGGAGGCGACGATGGACGCCATCCGCCTCGCCCGCGGGGTGACCAAGCGGGAGAAGCTCGTCAAGGTCGAGGGCGGCTACCACGGCCACCACGACGAGGTGATGATCTCGAACAAGCCGCCGCTCGACAAGGCGGGTCCGGCCGACGCCCCCAACTCGGTGCCGCAGTCCGGCGGGATCACGCAGGGGACGATCGACGACGTGATCGTGATCCCGTACAACGACGCCGACGCGCTCGAACGGGTGCTCCGGGCCGGCGACGTCGCGGCGTTCATCGTCGAACCGGTGATGGAGAACATCGGGATCTGCCTGCCGCAGCCCGGCTACCTCGAAGCGGTCCGCGAGATCACCCAGCGCTACGGCACGCTGCTGATCTTCGACGAGGTGAAGACCGGCATCACGGCCGGCTACGGCGGCGCGACGCGCGAGTTCGGCGTGCAGCCCGACCTCGTCGCGCTCGCCAAGTCGATCGGCGGTGGTTTCCCCGTCGGAGCGTTCGGCGGCAAGGCCGAGTACATGGATCTCATCGCCACCGGTGAGGTGCTGCATCTCGGCACGTACAACGGCAACCCGCTCGTGATGGCGGCGGCGAAGGCCACGCTCACCGAAGCCTGCACGCCCGACGCCACCGCCGAAGCGATCGCTCGCAACGTCCGGCTGGCGCAGGCCTGCCAGGACGTGATCGACCGCACCGGCATCCCGGCCCACACCGTCCAGTTCGGCGCCAAGGGCTGCATCACGTGGTCCGCCACGCCCGTCCGGAACTACCGCGACTACAAGGCGACCGAACTTCGAGCTCGCGTTCGCGCAGTGGATCCACGGCATCAACCGCGGCGTGCTCCTGCCGCCCGGACTCGACG
Source organism: Ilumatobacteraceae bacterium (assembly GCA_963801795.1). Classification (GTDB taxonomy): domain Bacteria; phylum Actinomycetota; class Acidimicrobiia; order Acidimicrobiales; family Ilumatobacteraceae; genus Sva-07. Next base: position 1,027,779 of record CAWDFZ010000003.1, on the reverse strand, counting down.
AACAGTGGTTGATCTCGGTGATGCACGACGAGGCCGACGCGATGCGCTACGCCGCCGTGTTCGCCGAGTTCGTCGACGAACTCGTCGCCTGACACGCTGACATCCATGCACCCGCCCGGCACGCTGTTCTGTACCGACACGTTCTGGGAGCAGTACGGCGATCGGGTCCGGGACGTCGCCCCTGGGGTCGACGCCGTCGTGCTCACCGGCGACGAACCGGTGGCGGCGACCGACATCGAGCGGATCACGATGGCGTTCTTCTCGGGCGACGCCTGGCCCGACCGGGCGGCGCCGTTCATGCGGGTGTCGCTCGACGCGCCGAACCTGCGGTGGCTGCACTCGATGTCGGCCGGCGTCGACAACCCGGTGTTCGGCATGTTCCTGCGAGCGCGGCGTCCGCGTGACCACGTCGTCGGGGGCGAGCGCCGAGCCGATCGCCGGGACCGTGATGATGTACCTGCTCGCGCTGAGCCGTGATCTTCCCCAGCTGACGCGCGCCCAAGCGGCGCACGAGTGGCAACCGAATCCGTATCGCGAGCTCGCCGGTCGTTCGATCGCCGTGATCGGCTACGGCCCGATCGGCGAGCACGTCGTCCGACTGGCCGATGCGTTCGGGATGCACCCCGTGATCGTCCGCCGCGCGGCGCGCGGCGATGAACCGGCACCCGTGCGCACCCTGGCCGAGTTGGACGACGTGGTGGCATCGGTCGACGTCGTCGTGGTCGCGCTCCCGCTCGCGGACGAGACCCGCGGGCTGATCTCGCGCGACGTCATCGCGCGCATGCGACCCGACGCGCTGTTCGTGAACGTCGGCCGTGGCGAACTCGTCGATCAGGCAGCGCTCACCGACGCGTTGCGCGTCGGGCCGGCTCGGCGGGGCGGGCCTCGATGTGTTCGACCCGGAACCGCTCCCCGCCGACGATCCGCTGTGGGATCTTCCGAACGTCATCATCACGCCGCACAATTCCGGCACGACCGATGGCCACCTCGAGCGGACGGCCCAGATCTTCCTCGACAACCTCGCGTCGCTTCGTGCGCGGGGACGACCTCCGCAACGAAGTGCACGCGAACGAGGTGCACACGTGATCCCGTTCGTGGGAATCTCTGGGTGATGACGGCCTCCGACATGGACGAACCCCCCACCACGTCGTCGAGCTTCGAACCGAACGCCGACGAGCTGCTCGCCCGGAACGCCGCGTACGCCGACGCGTTCGACGACCACGACCTGGCCGTGGCCCCGCGGCGCCAACTGGCGATCGTCGCCTGCATGGACTCGCGCATGGACATCTTCGGGATCCTCGGCCTGGAACACGGCGACGCCCACGTGATCCGCAACGCCGGCGGGGTGATCACCGACGACGTGATCCGCTCCCTCTGCGTGTCGCAACGGGCCCTCGGGACCCGGGAGATCCTCCTGTTGCACCACACGAACTGTGGTCTGCAGAACGTCAGCGACGACGCCTTCAAGGCCCGGCTCGAACGGGAGACCGGGATGAAGCCGTGGTGGTCGCTCGAATCGTTCGTCGATCCCTACACCGACGTCGCGCAATCGATGCGGCGACTGGAGCTGTCGCCGTTCATCGCCCACAAGGAGCACATCCGCGGGTTCGTGTACGAGGTCGAGACCGGCCTGCTCGCACGAAGTGACCCGTGGCGACTGACGAGGCGGAGACGTCGCGTGAAGCGGCCGAGATGCTCGACGTTCCCGCGGGCCGTTTGGCGCGATGGCAGTCGGCGGCCACCGAGCGGACGAGGTCGGCCACGGCGTGGGCGGTCGGCATGCGGGAGCGGAACCCGGTCGCCGACGCCGGCTTCCTGATCTACGAACGCGACCGGGTGTCGGCGGGATCGGTGCTCGGCAGCGCGATCGCGTTCCGCCTGTTCCTGTTCTTCGTACCGTTCCTCCTGTTCTGCATCGGACTCGTCGGCCTGGTGTCGGGCCACCTCGACGCCGACTCGATCAGCAGGGCCGGAAGCATCCGCGGCGCAGCTCGCCGAGCAGGTGCAGTCCGCCCAGGACACGTCGACGACGGCCAAACTCCTCACGCTCGTGACCGGACTGTTCCTGATGGCGAGCACGGGACGGTCGCTGGCCAAGGCGCTCGTCGCGTCGAGCAGCCTCGCGTGGTCGGCCCGGGGGAATGTGACCGCCGGGGCGCGAGCCCTCGCGGCGATCGTCGGCGTCGTCAGCAGCCTCATCCTCGTGTCGTTCGCGATCAACCGGGTGCGTGACGAGGCGGGAACGGCGGCGGCGGGCTTCTCCTTCGGCGCGGGATTCGTCGTCTACGTCGTGTTGATCGTGGTGTTGATGTCGACGCTGCCGCGGGGAACCACCGACCCCGGTGCGACCTGCCGGGCGCGGCGGTCGTCGCGACCGTGATCGTCGGCATGCAGATGTTCTCCCAGCTCTACATCCCGGGCAAGGTCGCGGACGCGTCCGACCTCTACGGCGGCGTCGGAATCGCCGTGGTCGCACTCGGGTGGTTGTTCATCTTCGGCCGCAGCCTGTCGTTCGCCTTCAGCGTGAATGCCGCGCTGTTCGAACGGTTCGGCAGCCTCTCGACGCCGATCTTCGCCCTGCCCGTCCTGCGTGTTGCTGCCCCGCCACTCACGTCGAATCCGCGAGTACTTCGCCCTCGGGGACGAACCGGAAGGTTCGAACGCGGATCGCGGGCGCGTGTCAGAATCGGCGGAATGACCGTCCCGCCCGAACGCGAACTTGGCCCACCCGAACGCGAACTTGGCCCATCCGAGCGCCCCCGTAGCCGGCAGGAGTTCTCGTGAACGCCGCCACCTGGATCCTCGTCCTGATCCTCGCGCCGACGATCCTGTTCATCATCTGGCTGGTGCTGCTCGAGACGTCGGTCAAGATCGATCCCGGCACGATCGGTCTGGCGCTCCTGCGCGGCAAGTCGACCGGTCGGACCCTGACGCCGGGGCGTCACTTCGTCCGTCCGTGGCAGAAGCTGATGATCCAGAAGTATCCGTCGCGCGAGTTGGCGCTCGTGGCGGGTGGAGTCCAGCAGGCGAACCCCGACGTCGACTACCTCGACGACACCCGTGCAGTCGCTGCTGAGCGACCACGCCGTGGCCGAGGTCAGCTACACCGTGCGCTGTCAACTCATCCGCGACAAGGTGCAGGAGATCCACGAGTCGTACGGACCCGAAGGGATCTGGTCGGTCCTGCGCGACGTGAGCCGGCGCACGTTGATCGTCGAGACCGCCGGCGAGCGGCACCACGATCGGCAACGTGCTCGGCGACGGGTACGGCGAACTCGAACGCCGCGTCGCCGCCGCGCTGACCGACGCGCTCGCCGAGGTGGGCTTCGAGCTGAAGATGTTCAGCCTGCGCGAGATCGACCTCGGCGTGACCGGTGAGATCGTCCAGGACACGATTCGCGCCGGTGCCGAACTCGAACGGGAGCAGGCGTACGCGGCGGTGCGCCGGGCGCGCATCGACAACGACAACGTGCTGCTGGCGGAGGTCGGCGGCCTCGACCACGAACTCGTGCTCCGCTACCGCCAGGTCGACGCGTGGCGTGACCTCATCGAACGGTGGGGCGACGGTGCGCGGCACGTGCCGAGCGTGATCACCACCCAGTTGACCACCGCGTCGGCCTGGGCCGCGACGATGGCCGACCACGACCTGGATGCGGGCGGCACCGACGCCGGAGCCGCCGCAGGTGAGGCACGGTGAGCCAGGCCTCGTCCTGGCAGAACCAATCCAAGGGCGCCGGCACGGTCGAGATCCACCGGATCATCGAGGTCGCCACCGTGTTGCTGCTCGCGCTGGCCACGATCGGCTCCGCGTGGTGCGCCTACCAGGTGTCGCAGTGGAACGGCATCGACACCGACGTGGCGCGGGCGTCGGCGGCCGCCCGGTTGAACGGGTCACGCGAGTACGCGCTCGCCACGCAGAAGGTGGCCTACGACGCCGCCGTCGCCACGCAGTACGCCGAGGCGGTGGTCGCCGAGAACGTCCCACTGCAGACATTCCTGCGCGAGACGATCGTGCGGCCCGGTTTCCTCCCGATCCTCGACGAGTGGGAGGCGGTCATCGACGAGACCGGCGAGCCGCCGCCGAACCTCGTCGAGAACCAGGAGTACCTCGACGATCTCTTCGCCGAGGCCAACCGGTACGACGACGAGGCCGCGGCGTTGTCGGCGGACGGGGACGAGGCGAAGCAGCACGCCGACGACTACATCCAGACGACGCTGTTCATGGCGAGCGCACTCTTCTTCGCCGGTGTCACGGCGTCGTTCTCGAGCCGGTTCACCCGCTTGATCCTGCTCGCCGCATCCCTCGTCACGCTGGCCTACGCCGCGTCGCGCATCGCCGGCTATCCGGTCGCCGCCTGATCAGGCCGCGCTGGTCAGGCGGTGCTCGGCGCAGCGAGGCCGAAGAAGCCGACGATGCGCGTGAGCCGACCGTCGTCGTCGATCTCGACGATGTCGGTTCCGGTGACGGCCACGGCGCCGTCCGGACCGACGAGCTCCCACCCGTAGCGCCCGAACGTGTGGTGGGCGTCGATGTCGGTCGTGCGGCGGAACGTGTGTCCGGCGTAGTGCGTGAGCACGACGTCGATCATCGCGGCGATGGCGTCGAGGCCCTCACCGTCGAACGGCGGGTCGATCAACGTCCCGGTCGGCGACCAGACCGCGGCGAGCAGATCGGCCCGCGTGCCGGGGTCGGGTTCGCAGTACGCCCGCAGGTGGGTGTCGACCATGACGTCCAGGGTGGTGGTCGGTTCCATGGTGTGTTGGTGTGGTTGCTGTGGTGGTGTTGGTCATGGGGTCATCGTGCGCCCGCCGCCGGTCGCTGGCGATGACCCGTCACGGTCATGCCGACATGACCTGACAGGTCATGTCGGCCGGTCGCGACGAGGGTTACGGTCGCCGCATGGCGACTCCTACGATCGGCCGCACCATCGGCCCGCTGATGCGCGACTGGCGAACGCGACGTGGCCGCAGCCAGCTCGACCTGTCGCTCGACGTCGGCGTGTCGACGCGTCACCTCAGCTACGTGGAGACGGGCAAGTCGCGGCCGAGCCCCGAACTGGTACTCGCCGTGGCGGAGCACCTCGAGGTCCCGCTGCGCGAGCGGAACACGATGCTGCTCGCCGCCGGTTTCGCCCCCCGCTACTCCGCTCGCGGGCTCGACGACTCCCGCGATGCGACCGATCGTGGCCGGCCTGCAACGGATGCTCGACGCCCACGATCCGTATCCGGGCGTCGTCATCGATCGCCAGTGGAACGTCGTGCTGGCCAACGACGCGGCCGCCGCGCTGACCGCCGGGCTTCCGGCCGAGGTCGTCGAGCCACCGGTGAACGTGTTCCGGATGTGTCTGCACCCGGCGGGCTCGCCGAACGGACGGTGAACTTCCCCGAGTGGGCGGACTACCTGCTGCGGCAGTTGCGCCGCACGATCGTGCTGACCGGCGACGAGCGCCTCGTGGCGATCGAGCAGGAGGTGCTCGCCTATCCGAACGTGGCCGCGCTGTCGCGCCGCCGCGGATCACCGGCGGTGGCGACGAACCGGCGATCCTCGTGCCGTTCGACCTCGCGCGTCGACGACGAGCTGACGCTGTCGTTCTTCACGACGCTGACCACCTTCGGCACGCCGCTCGACGTCACGCTCGACGAGTTGTCGGTGGAGCTGTTCTTCCCCGCGGACGATGTCACCGACCGGGCAGTACGAGGGCGATGAGTCGGTCGAGGAAGTCGGCGTCGATGACGCCGCCGCTGAGCAGCCGTCGGTAGATGATCGGGCCGAGCAACGCGTCGATCAACGTCTCGAGGTCGGTGTCGGTCGCCAGTTCGCCGCGGGCGATGGCCCGCTCGAGCACCTCGCCGCACCGGCACCCGGCGGTTCTGGACGTAGTCGTCGACCGCGCTGCGCAGCGCGGCGTCGTGCGTCGCCATCTCGATGAGATGGGGGAGCACGTCGTTCATCCGGTCCTTCGTCGACATGCGGGCGATCATCTGGCCGAGGCACTGGCGGAGGTCGTCGACGACGCGCCGGTGTCGACGTCGTCGAATGGGCGCATCGCCGACTGCAGGGCCTGCAGGACCAGGATCTCCTTCGACGGCCAGCGCCGGTAGATCGTGGCCTTCGACACCCCGGCCCGCTGGGCGAGCTCGTCCATCGACATGCCCTTGATGCCGACCTCACCGGCCAACTCGAGTGTCGCGGCGAGGATCGATTCGTCGAACTCCTTCGACCGGGGGCGGCCGCGTCGGGGCGCGTCGTCGCCGCACGGCCCCGTCCGTGCTCGGCGACACCGGCGGCGGACTCGAGGTTGGTCTCGACGATCACCGCCTCCATCATGCCCGCCTCGGCAAGAGCGGTCGGCATGACTCAGTTCCCGGCGACTGGGACGGGCGCGTGTTCCCGGTCGTGGACCAGTGTGTGACGCGCCGCGGCGGGCCGGGTCGTCTCGGCATTGGCCAGCATGGCGCCGTCGAACGCACCCGGGCCGAAGAACACGGTGTCGGCGTCATCGACGGGATCGACGAGCGGGATACCGGGCATCGTCGCCTCACGGGCGTGCGACGGGAGGAACCGCCAGGCGACGATCGCCGCGATGATCACGACGAAGGCCGAGATCCGCAGACCGATCGACAGGGCATCGACGAAGCCGTCGCTCGCCGCCGACGAGGAAGTCGGCGCACTGGCGTACCGAGCTCGTTGGCCACGCCCTGCGCGGCGCCGAGCGACGACTGGGCGGTGGCGGTCTGGGTGGCGTCGAGGCCGAACTGTGACGCCGCCGAGCCGATCTGCGTGGCGTACACGCTCGACACGACCGAGCCGATGATGGCGACGCCGAGGGCACCGCCGACCTGGCGGGTGGTGTCGTTGATCGCCGAGCCGACGCCGGCCTTCTCGCGGGGCAGTGATCCCATCACCGATTCGGTGGCGGGCGCCATCGTCATGCCCATGCCGGCGGCCATCATCATGAAGAACGAGATGACCATCGGGTACGGCGAGTCGGCGGCGATCGTCGACAGCAGCAACAGGCCGGTGGTGACGAGGGTGAGGCCGGTCAGGACGACGCGCTTGGTGCCGACCCGTTCGACGAAGCGCGCCGACAACGGAGCGACGATCATCATCGTGGCGGCGTAGGGGAGCAGGTGCACGCCGGCTTCGAGCGGGCTGTAGCCGTGGACGAGCTGCCAGTACTGCGTCATCAGGAACAGCGAGCCCATCAGGGCGAAGAACACGATCGTGATCGTGCCGCTGGCCGCGCTGAAGCGTGCGCTGCGGAACACCGACAGGTCGAGCATCGGTGTCGGGTTGTGGCGTTCCCAGGCGATGAAGCTGCCGAGTGCCGTGATGGCGACGAGGAACGAGCCGAGCACCAGCGGGTCGGTCCATCCGTTGCCGGGGCCTTCGATGATGCCGAACAGCAGTGTGGCGAGGCCGATGAACGACAGGACGGCGCCGATCGGGTCGAGCTTGCTCTTGTTGCGGGTCGCGTGATGTCGGGACGAAGATCACGCCGAGGATGAGGGCGGTGATGCCGATGGGCAGGTTCACCCAGAACACCGACTGCCACGAGAAGTGCTCGAGCAGGAAGCCGCCGGTCATCGGGCCGATGGCCACGCCGAGGCCGGAGAAGCCGGCCCAGATCGGCGATCGCCCGGCCGCGTTCCTTCGGATCGCGGAAGACGTTCATCAGGATCGACAGCGTGGCGGGCATGATCAGCGCGCCGCCGATGCCCATGAACGCCCGGGTGAAGATCAGTTGGTTCGCCGACTCGGACATGGCGGCGGCGATCGAGCCGATGCCGAACAGCACGATGCCGAGCTGCAGGGCGCCCTTGCGGCCGAAGCGGTCCGACAGGCTGCCGGTGGTGAGCAGGAGCCCGGCGAACACGAGGACGTAGGAGTCGACGATCCACTGGACCTGGCTGTTGCGTGGCGCCGAGGTCGGTCATCAACGACGGGATGGCGACGTTGAGGATCGTGTTGTCCATCACGATGATCAGCAGGCTCATGCAGAGCACGCCGAGGATGATCCACCGACGTTCGTGGACCTTCGGGTCGATGGGGTCGGCCTCGATCATCTTCACGACCTCGGTGGCCTTGTCGACCTTGACTGCTGCACTGCGGGACATTCGGAACCTCTTCTTTACGATACGAAACCGATCAGTATCGTAAAGGCTCCGCATCCTCCGTTCGCTCGCCGATGGCGTCGATTCGCCCGTGACATCCGTCGCACCGTCCGCGAGAACCTCGTTTGCGTCACGATTCCTGCGGGACCGGTCCGCACAAATCCCGACGCAAACGACGATTACGGCGACGACGGGGGGTGGAGGGCGCGGTCGACGAGCTGCATCGGATGGATCGTCGCGACCCCTCGGGCGGCGAGGTGCATCGAGCACCCGGGGTTGGCGCTGGCCACGACGTCGGGCGCGGCACGCTCGATCGAACCGAGCTTGCGGGCCCGGATCTGATCGGCGAGTTCGGGTTGGAACATCGAGTACGCCCCGCCCGCCCCGCAACACAATCCGTCGTCGTCGAGCTCGACCAGTTCGCGGACGAACGGTGCCAGCACGGTCCGGGTGGCGAGGTGGACGCGCTGGACGTGCCGGAGATGACACGGATCCTGGATCGCCACCCGGAGATCGAGCGGATCGACCGTCGGCAGTCGGTCGACGCACGTCGCCAACCATTCCTGGATGTCGTGGACCCGGCCGGCGAACTCGGCGCCGGCCGGCGTGCCGAGCAGATGGCCGTAGTCCTTCATCGCCGCGCCGCAACCGGCCGAGTCGACGATCACCGGGATGTCCGGATCGAGCCGCTCGATCATCCGTTCGGCGAACGCCCGGGTGTCGTCGGTGAACCCGGCGTGCGCGTGCAACGCGCCACAACACGGGGCGAGCGAGCCGGTGAGCACCACCTCGAAGCCGGCCGCTTCCAACACGCGCTGCCCGGCGAGATGCACGTCGCGCTGCCACGCATCCATCACGCACCCCGTGAACAGGTACACCCGCGCCCCTTCAACCCTCGTTTGCGTCAGCATTTCTGCGGACCTGTCGTCCGAAAATTCTGACGCAAACGTGGATTGGGACACCGCCGCTGGATTGGTCGCGGCCGCTGGAGTGGGTTTGGGCTGGCGGAGGGGGATCGGGGTGGCGAGACCGAGACGATTCGGGACGAGGTGGAGGCGTTGCGCCACGGCGAGGGCGACGGAGCCGGCGCGGAGGAGCCGCGGGTGTCCGAGCGGGCTCAACGCCAGTCGCTGCCAGCGGGAGGTGACGCCCTGCGTCGACCAGCGCCTCGCGGGTGCGCTCCATCAGTCGCCCGTACGGCACGTCGGACGGGCACGCCGGTTCGCATCCCCGGCACTGCACGCAGGTCTCGAACGCCGTCGATCACCTCGTCGGTCAGCGGCGCGTCGTGCAGCTGCACCTCACGCATCAGGGCGATGCGGCCGCGCGGCGACATGGTCTCGTCGCCGGTCACGCGGAACGTCGGGCACGCCGACAGGCACAGGCCGCACTGCACGCACGTGTTCAGTTCGTCGCTGTCGATGCCGAGATCCATCGGTGACCCCCTCAGCGATCCATCAGCGATCGAGCGGGTCGCGGCCCGGGTTGAGGCGACCCGTCGGGTCGAAGTTGGCCTTCATCCGCTCGTGGAGGGCGCGGATCGGCGCGGCGACGATCCGGGCGGTTTGCGCCACGTCGCAGAACGCGAGTCCGACCCCGATCACCGCCACGAACCGACGCGCATCGCCGCCACCGAGTCGGGATGGGAGCGAGCGGAGATCGGCGGGCGGGAGCGACCACCGGTGCGATGGCAGGGTCGGTGGTCCTTCGACGGGTTCGAACCCGCCGAATCGACCGAGCACGGCGCGTTCGGCGTCGATGTCGGCGCGCATGCCCCTCGAGCAGGACCCACGTGCGGTTGCCGTTCCACAGCACCGCACTCGGCCGTTGCAAGGCGTCGAACGCGGCGAACGGATCGACGGCGTCGGCCGCGAGCCACAGCGATGCCGGCCGGGATCGGGTTGGTGCGCAGGATCACCTCGGCGAGCAGACCGAGCGTGCCGAGCGATCCGACGAACAGTCGCGGCAGGTCGAACCCGGTCACGTTCTTCACCGTCGGGCCCCCGCCGTTGACGATCCGCCCTTCGGCGGACACGTACCGGATCTGCAGCACGCTCGAGCGCAGCGTGCCTCGACCGAGCGTGTGGATGTCGTTCTCGCCGACCGATCGACGGCGCCGCCGACCGTGCCGCCGCGCTCGACGAGCGACGTGCGTTGGCCCCGGTCGCGCAGCGCGGCGTGCAGCTCGTCGACCGGGGTGCCGGCGCGCACGCGCACGGTCATCTCCTCGGGCGGCGTAGGTCACGATGCCCGACGGGGCGGCGACGATCCGCGTCCCGATGCGTCGACGGACCGCCGACGGTCCCACCGGGTGCCGCCGCCGCGCACGGCGATCGGGCCGTCGTCGCCGACCTCCTCGGCGAACGCCAGCAGCACCGGATCGCGATCGACGAGTGTGGCGCGTCATCCCCACACACCCGTCGGCACGCTGCGCAGCGCCTGGATGTCGGCGCAGCTGTGCCCGACCGGCAACACCTTGCCCGGATTCGCCCGGCACGCCGGGTCGAACGCCCGGCGCAGGCGTTCCTGGTGGTCGAGGTCGTCGTCGGTGAACATGCCGCGACATGTACGCCTGCTTCTCGACGCCGATGCCGTGCTCGCCGGACAGCACCCCGCCGGCGTCGAGCGACGCGGTGATGATCTCCGCTCCCGCGGCGTGCACCCGTTCGAGCACGCCCGGCTCGCGCCCGTCGAACAGCAGCAGCGGATGCAGGTTGCCGTCGCCGGCGTGGAACACGTTCATCACGATCAGGTCGTGACGGTCGGCGATCTCGTAGATCTGCTCGAGCACGTCGGCGAGCTGCGCCCGGGGCACGACGGTGTCGTGGAGGTAGTAGTCGGGCGCGATCTGGGCGATCGCCCCGAAGGCCGTCTTGCGGCCCTTCCAGAGCAGTTGCCGCTCGGCATCGGAACCGGCGAGGCGGACCTCGGTCGCACCGTTGCGCCGCCCGATCGTCGGCGATCGCGTCGGCGTCGATCGCCGACCCCGGCCTCGAGCCCGTCGACCTCGGCGAGGAGCACGGCGGTGGCGTCGGTCGGGAAGCCGGCGTCGACGTAGTGCTCGACCGCCCGGGTGATCCGTTGGTCCATCACCTCCATCGCGGCCGGCACGATCCCGGCGGCGATCACGGCGCTGACCGTGTTGGCGGCGTCGCTCATCCGGTCGAACGACAGCAGCATCGTCCGCACCGCCGGCCGGCTCTTGGTGAGCGTCACGGCGATCCGGGTGGCGATGCCCAAGCGTGCCCTCGCCGCCGACGAACACGCCGCGCAGGTCGAGTCCGAGCGGCTCGGCGTCGAGCCCGCCGAGCATCGCGACCTCGCCGTCGGGCAGCACGACCTCGATCGCCTGCACGTGGGCGTTGGTGACACCGTCGGCGAGGCAGTGCGGCCCGCCGGAGTTGTTGGCCACGTTGCCGCCGATCGTGCACACCTGCTGGCTCGACGGATCGGGGGCGAAGTGGAAGCCGAGCGGCGCGAGGTGCTTCGTGAGATCGAGGTTGACGACGCCGGGTTCGACCCACGCGATGCGATTGTCGAGATCGACGTCGAGGATCCGGTTCATCCGGGTGAGCGAGACGACGACCGGCGCCCCGAGCGGGATCGCCCCGCCGGCGAGCCCGGTGCCGGCGCCCCGGGGCACGACGGAACGTCCGTGGCGCACGGCGATCCGCACGATCGCCTGCACGTCGGCGGTCGACGTCGGGAAGCAGACCGGTCCGGCCACGCCACCGCGGAAGACGGACGCGTCGCGGCTCAGCAGCGAGCGTTCGGCTGCGTCGACGCGGACCTTGTCGGCGCCGATCGCCGCGCGCAGGTCGGCGACGATCGGATCAGTCGCCGGCGGTGCGGACTGGTGTGGCGCGTCGGCGCCGTCCCGGGACGGAGCATCACTGCTCACAGTACGACGTCACGCGTCCGGCCAGACCCGACCCGGCCGGGCGTGGCCGATCAGACGCGGGTGATGCGAGAACGCGGGGATGACGCGCGGAGCGGCGGAGCTGACGTAGTCCCCGAACGTCGGGATCAACGCCGCCTGCTGCCTGCAGCTGGGCCTGCGCTGTCGGCTTCGGGCAACTCCTCGACCTTGGCGTCGAACGATCTCGGTGCCGTACTCGACCGTGATGTCCGGATTCGCCTTGAGGTTGTGGTACCAGTCGGGGTTGGTCGGGGCGCCGCCCTTCGACGCGAAGACCGTGAGTTCGCCCTCGTCGCCGACGAGCGCGACGAGTGGGATCTCGCGCAGCTCGCCCGACTTGGCGCCGATCGTGTGCAGGATCACCACCGGCGCGTCGCCGAACTGGGCGACCTTGCCCCCGTTGGCTCGAAACTCCTCGATGACGGTCTGGTTCCAATCGCTCATCCGGCCACCCTACGGCCGGTCATCTGCGGATGGTCACGCACTTCGGCCGCGGAAGATGCTGTAGCCCCCAGGGCCGACGAGGCAACCGGCGATGATCAAGAGGATGCCGAAGATGATCGACCCCTGCAGGAGCTAGACGATGCCGACGATGACGAGGATGGCTGCGATGAGCCAGAGAACGAATGACATGACTGGGCTTCCTTCGAACGGAGCACGGCTGATTCCGTGCTCCGCCGATGGTTCCCGAGCGGATGGATCTCAAACGCCCCCGGGCGTCGTCGCGTGACGGTTCCCGATCGGGACCACGAGCGGGGTGTGGCTCACCGGGTCGTCGATCACGACGCAGTCGAGCCCGAACACGTCGCGCACGATGTCGGCGGTGATCACGTCGACCGGCGCGCCCTCGGCCACGATCTCGCCGTCGCGCATCGCCACGATGTGGTCGGCGTAACGGCACGCCAGGTTGAGGTCGTGCAGCACGAGCACCACCGTGCGCCCCTGCTCCCGGTTCAGCTGCTCGACGAGGTCGAGCACGTCGATCTGATGCGCGATGTCGAGGAACGTCGTCGGCTCGTCGAGCAGCAGGAGATCGGTCTCCTGCGCCAGCGTCAGTCGCGATCCACACCCGCTGGCGCTGCCCGCCCGACAGCTCGTCGACGGCGCGGTCGGCGAGCTCCATCGACGACGTGGCCTCCAGCGCCGAGCGGACCGCCCGCTCGTCGGCCTCCGACCACTGCTGGAAGAGCTTCTGGTGTGGCGTGCGGCCGCGGGCGACGAGGTCGACGACGAGGATGCCCTCGGGTGCGATCGGCGTCTGCGGCAGCAGCCCGAGCCGGCGCGCCACCTCCTTGGTGGGCAGGCGGTGGATCTGTTCGCCGTCGAGGATCACGTGCCCGCTGCTCGGCCGCAGCAGCCGGGCGAGCGCGCGCAGGAGCGTCGACTTGCCACAGGCGTTGGGGCCGACGATCACCGTGACCTTGCCGTCGGGCACCGACAGCGACAGTCGCGTCGATGATCGTGCGGTCGTCGTACGCCAGGCGGACGCCTTCGGCGCGCAGACGATCGGCGCTGATCTGGCCGGACTGCTCGCCGGTCGTCTGGAGGGTGCTCACAATGCTCCTGTTCGGGCCTGGCGCGTGAGCAGCCAGAGCAGGTACGGCGCGCCGATCATCGCGGTCATGATCCCGACGGGCAGTTCGGTCGGCGCCATGACACGACGCGCGGCGAGGTCGGCGATGACGACGACCAGCGCGCCGACGAACGCGGCAGGCACGACGCACGCACCCGGCGAGCGCACGAGCCGGCGGGCGATCGGGCCGGCGACGAACGCCACGAAGGCGATCGGGCCGGCGGCTGCGACCCCGAGCGCGGCGAGCGCCACGCCGACACACACGAGCGCCAGCTTCGATCGTGAGACGCGCAGCCCGAGGGCGGCCGCCATGTCGTCGCCCAGCTCCAGCCGGTCGAGCGAGCGCTGCATCACGATGGCGAGCGGGCCGAGCACGAGCAGCGCCAGCCACACGACGCGCACGTGCTCCCACGAGCGACCGTTCAGCGAGCCGGTGAGCCACACCGCGGCCCGTTGGACGTCGGTGATCCTCGCCCGGGTGATGAGGAAGTCGATCGACGCTTCGATCGCGAAGCCGCGCCGATGCCGACGAGCACGAGGCGGTAGGCCTTCACCCCGCGCTTCCACGCCAGCAGGTACACGAGGACCGCGGCGATGAAGCCACCAGCGACGGCGCCGATCGCCACCTGGGTCGACGACCCGCCGACGTACACGATCATCACGACGGCGCCGAGCGCCGCGCCGGCGTTGAAGCCGATGATGTCGGGCGATCCGAGCGGATTGCGCACGAGCGCCTGGAAGATCGCCCCGGACATGCCGAACGCCGCACCGACGCCGATGGCGACGAGCACGCGGGGCAGTCGCAGCGTGCCGACGATGAACTCGGAATCCGCCGTGGGGTTGCCCGAGCAGCGTGGCGATCACGTCGGACATCGGGATCGGGAAGTCGCCGACGCTGATCGACCAGCAGCCGACCACCACGATCACGATCGCCAGCACCGACGCACACGGCGATCGCCCGCGGGTCGAGGCGTACGGAGAACCAGCGAGTGCGGATCGCGCGTCCCGCGGATCGGGCAGTCGATCTGGCGTCGCCGGCGCCTCGATCGCCGCCGGCGCGACCCGCGGGAGATCGGCGATCACCGTCACAGCTGCGCCATCCGGGTGCGGCGGACGAGGAGCACGAACACCGGACCGCCGATGGCGGCCGTCATGATGCCGACCTGGATCTCGCCGGGACGGGCGATGATTCGCCCGGCGGTGTCGCAGTAGAGGAGCAGCCCTGCGCCGGCGAGGGCCGACGCCGGCATCAGCCAGCGCTGGTCGGGCCCGAACCACACGCGCATCATGTGCGGGACGACGAGGCCCACGAAGGCGATCGGGTCCGCACGGCGGCGACTGCCGCACCGCACAGCAGGGTGATCGCCAGTGCCGAGAGCGACCCGGGTGCGTGTTGACCTTCGTGCCGAGCGAACGGGCGGCCTCCTCGCCGAGCGCCAGCGCGTTGAGTTGACGGCCGGCACCGATGGCGATCACGAGGCCGACGGCGATGAACGGCAGGACGTGCCAGGTCGACGTCGGCATCACGCCCGGCGAGCGAGCCGACCGCCCAGAATCGGAACTGGTCGAGCGTCGCCTGGTCGAGCAGCGTGACCGCGCCGGTGAACGCGCCGAGCAGCGCGGACAGTGCGGCGCCGGCGAGCGCGAGGCGGACGGGGTTGGCGCCGCCGCGGCCCATCGATCCCAGCGCGTACACCAGCACCGACGTGATCGCCGCGCCGACGAAGGCGAACCACACGAGTCCCGATCACCTCGGTGATGTCGAAGGCCCAGATGGCGAGCACCACGGCGAAGGCGGCGCCGGCGTTCACGCCGAGCAGGCCCGGGTCGGCGAGCGGGTTGCGGGTGACGCCCTGCATCAGCGCACCGGCCACGCCGAGCGCGGCGCCGACGAGCACGGCGAGGATCGTGCGTGGCAGCCGGAGGTCGCGGATGATCAGATGGTCGGTGACCGTCGGGTCGTAGCCGGTGAACGAGTCGATGACCGTGCCGAGCGGGATCGACTTCGAGCCCGACCGCGAGCGACAAGAGCAGGCCGCAGGCGACCGTGACGACCAGGACGACGACGCCGATCGTGCGCCGTGTCCGCGTGGCATGAGCGACGCGCAGACCCGGCACGTGCGACGGTTCGAGTGGCTCCTCGAGGAAGCGATCTGGCAGGAGGTGCTGTGGATCGTCCACGAGGTCGGTGGTCGACATCGTGCACGAGGATAGGCGAAAGTATTAGGTGCGGCTAACAGAAGTCGAGAAGTTTACGAATTGGCGCGTGTCGCCCAAAGTCGGGTGCGAGGGTGTGGCGACGTCGGCTGCCTTACCCTGCACGGAATGTTCGAGTCACTCCCGCGGCCCGGCCGATGGGCGATCGGAGTGGTCGCCGCGACCTACGCCGAGTGGCGCGCGCATCGCACCATCCGCCTCGGTGCCGGCGTCGCGTACTACGGCCTGTTCGCGTTGGTGCCGGCGCTGGCGGTGTGCCTGGCCGTCGCCGGCCGGCTCGTGTCCGACGGCCAGGTGCAGGAGTATCTCGACGGCCGGCTCGTCGAGGTCTTCGGGCCGAAGGCGGCCGGGTTCTCCGAGGCCGTCGCGTCGACGCTCGGGAGTTCCGGGACGATCGCCGGCCTCGGACTCGTCGGTGCCGGCACGCTGGTGCTCGCCGCGACGCTGCTCGTGATCTCGTTGCAGGACGCGCTGAACACGATCTGGGAGCTGCCGGTCGTGTCGGGGTTCCGGCACTCGTTCCTCCGCCGGCTCGGCGCGTTCGTCGTGATCCTCGCCGCCGGTGGCGTGCTCGTGCTGGCGTTCGCGATCAACTCGATCACGGCGGTGATCGACCGGCTCGTTCCCGATGTCGTGATCCTGGAGTCGATGACCGAACTGTTCGGTGCCGCGACGTCGTGGGCGCTCGGCGTCGGCGTGTTCGTCCTGTTGTTCCGATATCTGCCCGACTCGCGGGTCCCGTGGCGCGCCGCGACGATCGGCGGGGCGGTCACGACGCTGCTGGTCGTGCTCGGCACGACGGTGATCGGGTTCTACCTGCGGCACTTCGGCGCGACATCGGTACCGGGTGCCGCCGGCGGCGTCGCGCTCGTCCTGCTGTGGATGTACTACGAGGCGCAGATCGTGTTGGTCGGTGCCGAGTTCACCCGCGTCATCGCGCTCGACCAGCAATCGCTCAAGAGAAGCGCTGGATGAAGGCGAGCGCGGTGTCGGCGACCTCGCGCCAACCGCTGTCGATCGTGAGGGAGTGGCCGCGGTCCTTGATCTCGACGATCTCGGTCACGCCTGGGTTGCGGCGCTGCTTCTTGAACGAGGCGTTGGCGATCGCCCACGGCACCGTGTTGTCCTTCTCGCCCGACACGATCAGCAGCGGTCCGCGGTCGGGATTCTTCGAGTCGACCTTCACCTCGGTCCACGGGTTGAAGTTGGCCGACGCCGCCTGGAACAGCGGGGCGCCGGCACCGGGCACGGAGTACCGGTCGTACAACTGGCGCGCTTCGTCCTCGTCGACCACGTTGGCGAAGGCGAAGCGGAACTGGTCGTAGGTGAGCCGCACGGAGCGCCCGTGGTTGGCTGGGTTCTTCAACACCGCACTGGCGGCCTTGAGCGCGGAGATCGGGAGGGGCAGGACGCCTTGGAACGGTGCGGGATCGATCGCCACCGAAGCGGACGACAGCCCCCGCCCGGCCAGGATCTGCGTGAGCAGGCCGCCGAACGAATGCCCGACCAACGCCGGCCGCTGGTCGAGCGCGGCGACCGCCGTCGCGAGGTGATCGGCGATGGCACCGACCTTCTTGTGCGCGAACACCTCGGGGTGTTCGAGTGCTGCTTCGGTCGTCTCGGGATCGTCGGGCCAGTCGAGCGCCACGGTCGCGTACCCGGCCTCGTCGAACACCGGCCGCCAGTCGGCCCAACTGTCGGCGAGGAGCCAGAGTCCGTGGATGAAGACGACCGGCTTGCGGCCTGACGCATTCGCGGCATCGATCTCGGACTGCACTCGCTCACTGGGGGATGACATCGACGTGGTCTAGCACCGAGAGGAGAACGGCGCTCGGGAAGTCGATCGCAGGCGCGTCGGGCTCACGGCGTGTTCGACCATTACCTCGACCATTACCTCGACCAGGACCAGGCGTAGTTCTCGTCGCTGATCGAGCGGGCCGTATCGGTCACGCCGAGCGGCCGGAACGTGTCGAGCATCACGGCCACCTCCTCGGTCCGGTCGACCCCGACGGAGCGCTCGCGGCTGCCGGGCTGCGGGCCGTGCACGAAGCCGGCCGGATGGTACGAGATCGATCCGACTCCGATGCCGGATCCGGCGCGGCTCATGAAGTTGCCGGCCGAATAGAACAGCACCTCGTCGCTGTCGACGTTGGCGTGGTGGTACGGCACCTTCACCGCCTGCGGATGGAAGTCGAAGTAGCGGGGCACGAACGAGCAGATCACGAAACCCGGTCCCTCGAAGGTCTGGTGCACCGGCGGAGGCTGATGGATGAGCCCGACGATCGGCTCGAAGTCGTGGATCGACAGCGCGTACGGCCACAGACCGCCGTCCCACCCGACCACGTCGAACGGATGGTCGCGGTGGATGTGGCGGCTCAACCCGCCGGCCGAACGCACGAGGACCTCGACGTCGTGGCCGTCGACGAGCAGCGGTTCGGTCGGCCCACGCAGGTCACGCTCGCAATACGGCGCGCCCTCCAGGAACTGTCCGTACGGACCGAGGTACTTCCGGGGCGGGGCGATGTGGCCGCCCCGGGCCTCGATCACGAGCACCTCGACGATGCCGTCGTCGACCACCCACCGGTGGGTCGTCGCCGTGGGCACGACGACGTAGTCGCCGGCCGCCACGTCGAGCGACCCGAACGTCGTCTCGAGCCGCGCGCCGACCCGATTGGACGAACGTCAGCTCGTCACCGAGGGCCGTGCGGTAGAGCGGGCTCGTCGCGCCGGCGCGGGCGACGGCGACCGTCACGTCCCCGTTGGCGAGGAGCACGTGGCGGCCGGTGACGAGGTCGGTCCCCGCCGGAACGTCGGCGGTGCGGAGGTGGCGGGGCACGAGGGGGTGATCGGGCCGGGAGCACTGGCCCTCGGCGGTGCGTGGGTCGTCGGCCGCTTCGATGGCGACGATCGCACTCGGTGAACCGCGGTGGTAGAGCAGCGCGGAACTCGACGAGAACCCGTTGAGACCCATCAACTCCTCGGCGTGCGGCTGGTCGGCCGGACCGGCGAGCGTGTGGCGTTTCGCCGGGACCTCCCCGACGCGGCGGTAGAACGGCATGGTCAACCCCCTCAGATTGTCGTGGCTCCAGCCTGTCAGATCGCCGGGACGATCCTGCCCCGCACCTCGCCGAAGTCGATCCGCTAGCGTCTCGCGCTCGCACGCGCCGCGCAGCGTGATCTCGTCGCCGTCGGCGAGGAATCCGCGGCGTTCGCCGCTCGGGCAGCGTGAGCGGTTCGCGCACCCCGCTCGGTCATCTCGATCAGGCTCCCTTCACTCCCCGGCGTCGGGCCCGACACCGTGCCCGACCCGAACAGGTCGCCGGGCCGCGTGCTCGCCCCGTTCGCCGTGAGGTGGGCCAACTGCTGCGCCACGGTCCAGTACATGGTCGAGAAGTTCGACCGACGACAGGGTGATGGGAGGCACTGCCTCGGCGCGCATCGTCGCCGACGACATCTCGACCCGGAGTCGGAGGTCGAGGCCCCACGGTTCGTCGGTCGTCAGGTAGGCGGCGGGCGCGGGATCCTGCGGCGGCCCGTCGACCAGGAACGGTTGCAGCGCGGCGAACGGGACGACCCACGGCGAGATCGACGTGGCGAAGCTCTTGCCGAGGTGCGGGCCGAGCGGTTGGTACTCGTAGGCCTGGATGTCGCGGGCGCTCCAGTCGTTGAGCAGCACCATCCCGAACAGGTGGTCGGCGACGCGGTCGATCGGGATCGGTCGACCCAGGTCGGATCCGACGCCGACGATCGCGCCGACTTCCAGCTCGATGTCGAGCATCTCGCGTCGGCTCGTACGCGGTGGGCCGTCGCCGGTCGTCACGAGTCCGTGCGGGCGCACGATGTCGGTGCCCGACACCACCACCGTGCCGGCGCGCCCGTGATAGCCGACGGGGAGGTGCCTCCAGTTCGGCAGCAGCGGTGGGGTGCCGGGTCGCAGGATCCGCCCGAGGTTCGTGGCGTGGTGCTCGGACGAGTAGAAGTCGACGTAGTCACCGATGGCGACCGGCAGGTGCATCGCGAGCTCGGCCCGCGGGATGAGCCATCGCCGCACCTGCGCCTCGAACGACTCGTCGCTCAGGATGTGGCGGATCCGCTCGCGGACGGCGTGCCACGTCCGGTGCCCGGTCGCCATGAAACGGTTGAGTGTCGGCTGCGCGAACTCGTCGCCCGCCAGTCCGTCGATCGCATCGAACACGCCGGCCCGTTGGGCGGCGGCGAGGTCGAGCGCATCGTCGCCGACCGCGACGAACACCGTTGCTCGATCCGTCCGGCCCTCGGACGCTGCCGATGCCGTACGGCAGATTGTCCAGACCGAACCCCGTGTCAGCCGGGAGTTCGAGGTACGACCCGAGATCGGTCATCGGCCCCGATCGTACGACGCACGATCTACCGTGGGCACGTGAGGCTGGCAACGATCCGAACCAACGCTGCGACGCGAGCCGTCCGAATCGACGCCGGGGTGAACGCCTCGCGCGCGGTCGAACTCGACGCGGCCGACGTCGGCGACGTGCTCCGGCGCGACGGGTGGCGCGAGTGGGCGGCGGCGGGTGACGGGCCGAGCCACGCCCTCGACGGGCTCGACTTCGCGCCGTTGGTGACGCGCCCCGACAAGATCGTGTGTGTCGGCCTCAACTACCGCACGCACATCCGCGAGATGGGACACGAGTTCCCCGAGCACCCGACGCTGTTCGCCAAGTACCGGGCGGCACTGATCGGTGCCCACGACGACATCGTGTTGCCGGTTGTGTCGACGAGCGTCGACTGGGAGGCCGAACTCGCCGTGGTGATCGGCACCACCGTCCGCCACGCTTCGGCCGCGGACGCCGAGGCGGCGATCGCCGGGTACTCGGTACTCAACGACGTGTCGGTCCGCGACTTCCAACGGCGCACGTCGCAGTTCCTGCAGGGCAAGACGTTCGAGGCGTCGACGCCGCTCGGGCCGTGGCTCGTCACGCCCGACGAGTTGACCGACGTCCATCGCGAGATCTCGTGCGAGGTGAACGGTGTCGAGATGCAGCGGGCGAACACGGGCGACCTCGTGTTCGATCCGGTGGCGATCGTGCGGTACGTGTCGTCGATCATCACGCTCGAACCCGGCGACGTGATCGCCACCGGCACGCCCGGCGGGGTCGGTGCGGCCCGCACGCCGCCGGTGTTCCTGCGACCGGGCGACGAGGTCGTCACCCGCATCGACGGCATCGGCGAACTCCGCAACACCTGCCGCCCCGAATGAATCCGAAATATGCCTGGAATGTCGCGCTCAGCGGGACATCTGCGGCAAGTTTCGGGATTCCGCGGCGGCCCAGGCGGCGATCGTGTCGAAGGCGGCGGGGTCGCTGAGTGCCTCGCGGCTCGTCACCGTCGACGGGTCGGCGCCGGTGAGGAGGCGCTTGACCGGCACCTCGATGCGCTTGCCGGTCAACGTGCGCGGGATCGCCGGGAACTGCTGGATCACGTCGGGGACGTGACGCGGTGACAGCTGTTCGCGCAGTTGCCGTCGCAGGTCCGCCAACGCATCGTCGTCGAGCACGTCCCCGGTACGGCTGGAGATCAGCATGATCAACACACCCGGTCCGCCGGTCGGCGTCCTCGAGGTGCACGACGATGCTGTCGGCGAGCTCCGGACGGCTGTCGGTCACCGAGTAGAACTCGGCCGTGCCCAGGCGCACGCCGCCGCGGTTGAGCGTGGCGTCGGACCGACCGGTGATCACGCAGCCGCCGTCGGCCTCGAAGCGGATCCAGTCGCCGTGGTGCCACACGCCCGGGAACCGCTCGAAGTAGGCCGTTCGGAGGCGCTCGCCCGACGTGTCGCCCCACAGCATCGTCGGCATCGACGGCATCGGCGTGCAGATCACGAGCTCACCCGTTTCGCCCGGCGCGCACTCGTTGCCGTCCGGATCGAAGGCGCGCACGTCGCAGCCGAGCATCCGGGTGCTGATCTCACCGGCGCGCACCGGAACGACCGGCGCCGAGCCGAGGAACGCCGTGCACACGTCCGTACCGCCGCTGATCGAACACAGCTGCACGTCGGCGCCGACGTGGTCGCGAACCCAACGGAAGCCCTCGGCGGGCAGCGGTGAACCGGTCGAGCCGAGCTGCCGGAGCGCGCCCAGATCGAAGTCCCGCGCCGGTTCGATGCCGGCGGCGCGACACCCCATGATGAACGGCGCACCGACACCGAGCACCGACACCTGCTCGTCGGCGGCGATCGACCACAACGTGTCGAGCGTCGGGATGGCCGGGATCGCCGTCGAACAGCACGACGGTGGCGCCGGTCAGCAGCCCGGACACGAGGTAGTTCCACATCATCCAGCCCGTCGTGGTGAACCACATGAACGTGTCGTCGGGACCCATGTCGTGGTGCAGCCGCAACGCCTTGAGGTGCTCGACGACCATGCCACCGTGGCCGTGCACGATCGCCTTCGGGATGCCGGTCGTGCCCGACGAGAACAGGACGTACAGCGGATGATCGAACGGAACGGCCTCGATGTCGAGCGGTGCCCACTCCGACCGGCAGTTCGCTCCACGAGGTCACGGCGACGCCGTCCAGATCCGGCAGCGGCTCGCCCAGGTACTCCAGCGCGACCACATGGTTCAGCGTCGGCAGTCCGGCGACGAGCTCGGCGACGCGGGGCGCGCACGACACGGCGCGCGAGCCGTAGCGGTACCCGTCGACGGTGAGCAGGACCACCGGGTCGAGCTGCCGCCACCGGTCGAGGACCGCTGACGTGCCGAACTCGGGTGCACACGACGACCAGATGGCGCCGAGGCTCGCGGTGGCGAGGAAGGCGACGACGGTCTCGCCGATGTTCGGGCAGCAGGGCCACCACCCGGTCGCCGCGGCCGACCCCGAGGCGGCGAAGGCCGGCCGCGCAGCGCGCGACCTCGTCCGCGAGTTCGGCGTGGGTGAGCGCCGACCGCTCACGGGTCTGCGAGAGCGACACGAGCGCGATCCGATCGCCCGGTGCGGCCGGCGGCCAGCGCCTGCTCCGCGTAGTTGAGGGTGGCCCCGCTGAACCAGCGCCGCGCCCGGCATCGACGGCGTGTCGAGGACCCGGCTCGGGCGCTCGTGCCAGCGCACACCGGCCCAGTCGGCGAACAGCGCCCCAGAACTGCGCCGGCTCGGCGATCGACCAGTCGAGCAGCTCGGCGAACGACGCGAACTCCCGCGACGTGCGGTCAGCCGCGAACCGGGTGAACTCGGCCAGCTGGGAGTCGGCGAACGCCTTCGACGGCGGGTTCCAGACGATCTCGCCCCGGTCCGTCGTCAGCGTGCTGCGTCGGTCACGCGCCGATGGTCTCACACGCGGCCGCAGGTAGCGTCGATCGGGTGGACCAGGGCGAGGATTCCCGCGACGACATCCGGCGAGACGGTGTCCGACGCCCAGTCCGACCGGGTCATGCGGTGGGTGCTCATCGGCCTCGGAGTCGTCGTCCTGATCGTGGCGGTGTGCGGTCGTCATGACCTGGGTCGGCGGGTCGAACGACGACGATCCGGCATTCGGAGCGGTCGAGGTCGGGTTCCTGCAGGACATGATCGACCATCACGAGCAGGCCCTGGTCATCTCGAACACGCTGCTCGAGGCGAATCCGGACGGCGACGCGGCGTCGTATGCCCGCGACGTGATCCTGTTCCAGACCCGTGACATCGGCCGCATGGAGACCTGGCTCGACGACGCCGGCTACGCCCGTGGGTCGCCCGACCGCACGGCCATGGTCTGGATGGGTGAGCCGACCCCGGTCGAGACGATGCCCGGCCTGGCGACGCCGGAACAGTTGGAGGAACTCGCCGGGAGCACCGGTGCCGAGGCCGATCGCATGTTCTTCGACCTGATGTCGGCCCACCACCTCGGTGGGGTGCACATGGCCGACTACACCGCCGACAACACGGAGATCCCGTGGCTGCGCACCTTCGCCGAGGCCGTGTCGTACGGCCAGCAGATCGAAGTCGTCGAGTACGAGCAGGCCATGGAGCGCTACGGCCTCACCGCCGATTGAGCGCAGGTGATCACGACTCGGAGTTGGCCACCGTCGACAGTCGCGGCGGCGGGCCACGCCCCCGAGTCGGGTTGATCCAGCGACCAGTCGGGATTGCGGCGGGCTGCGTCGCTGTCGAGCAGTGCCTGGCCCTCGTCGAGAGAGACGATCGGCAGGAACTCAACGGTCGCTCCATCGTTGACGGGCTGGTGGTCGGCGGCGAAGTCGAGCAGGCTCGTCACCACGGTCTGATGCTGCTGGGCGAGGGAGCATCGCGCGCCGTCGGTGATGGTGCGGAGATGGTCGTCGACCGTCGAGCGCACGTCGGACCCGGCATCGGAGTCACTGACGGTGCCACGGAGGGAGCCGAGAGCGACGGCCACGGCGAGGCCGTCGGACTTGCACGGCTCGCATTGTCCGCACGACTCGACGGCGAGGAAGCGGGCCGCACTCGCCGCGGTGGAGACGAAATCGGTCGCGTCGTCGAGGATGATGAATCCGGCCGCTCCGAGACCGGTTCCGGCCGCGCGCATGTCCTCGTGGGTGAGTGGCGTGGTGAACTTCGACGCCGGGACGACGGCGTTGGCCACCCCGGAGATGGCGCCGATGATCCGCCGCTCCTCCATCGGCCCGCCGCCGAGCGTCTCGATCACCTCGGCGAGGGGCGTGCCCATCGCGAACTCGCCGACGCCGTGTGTCGAGGTGCGTCCGGTCACCGTGCAGACGATGGTGCCGGGCGACTCGATGGTGCCGAGCTCGCGGAACCACGCCGCACCGTTGATGATGATGCCCGCCACGTTCGCCATGGTTTCGACGTTGTTCACGAGGACCGGGTTCTCCATCACCCAGTCGGTCCCCGCGTCGACGGCCGGCGACGCTTCGACCCCGTGGCGGTACGGCGGCGTCACCCGAGGGAACGGTGGGCGCCCGTCGAGGACCTCCAGCATCGCCGATTCCTCGCCGAACAGATACTGCCCGGGCCCGGGTGCAATTTCGATCCGGACGCCGGCGGCGACCCCGGCTTCTTCGATCTCGGCGATCGCGCGAGCGAGCGCGTCGATCGTCGACGTGAACGATTCCTTCACCGCGACCACGACTCGGTCGGCACCGACGGCGTGCGCCGCGATCAGCGCCCCTTCGAGCACGCGGTACGGGTTCGCAGCGATGATCGCACGGTCCTTGAACGAGCCCGGTTCGCCCTCCGCGGCGTTGACGACCACCGTGATCGGCTCGTTCCGGCCGACGCGCTGATCGATCACCGTCTGCCACTTGGTGCCGGTGGGGAATCCGGCCCCGCCGCGACCACGGAGGCCGGCGTCGCTGATCGTCTCGACCACGACTCCCGGCTCGACCTGCCGCGCCGCGCGCAATCCGTCGAAGCCTCCGTTGTCGACGTAGTCATCCAGACGGCTGAACGGGACGGAGTCGAGCACACGGGTGACCTGCATGGCGGTGAAGGTTCCCGATCTCCGGCGATCTCAATCGACCGCGCCTGTGTTCCGGAGGAGGTGCCCGGGCGGAGGTGTCGGAAGGATCGCGACGGGGTAGTCCGTCCCGTCAAACGAGCGCAACGAAAGGAATTCGAGACATGGCTAGTTCCAAGGTGCAACGGATCGTCCGGTGGAACAATGCCGCGATCGCCCTCAAGGTGGGGCTGACCGCGGCCGCGTTCGGCGCGGCGGCATATTCGAACGTGTTGGGCCGACGGATCAGCGAGGCGCGAGCGGTGCAGCTGGCCGATCGAGGCCGTGCCCCCGGATCTCGCCGCAGCGATGCGGCGCCAATCGGTGCTGCGTTGGGTGATGCCGGCACTGTCCGGCAGTTTGGTCGTACTGGGCGCGCTCGATCGCAACAACCAGCGGTCCACGAGCCGCGTCGCCCGGGCGATCGACCGCTTCACACCCGATCTCGACCGGCTCACGCCGGATCGGCTCGCACCGACCGTCGAGCGGATCGGCGATCGGATCGGTCCCGCGCTGGAACGCATCACCCCCGACTGGGTCGACGAGCATCGGATGCCGTCGCTCGCGTCCTGAGGAAGGAGCGGACCATGCCGTTCTCCTCCCCCGGCCCGTCGGTTAGGCGGGGCGGAATGCCGCTCGACGACCCCGACCACACGAAGGCCGAACTGATGCAACGGGCCAGGGAATGCGGCATCGAGGGTCGCTGGACGATGTCCAAACGCGAACTCGTCGCCGTCCTGCGCAATCACTGATGCACCCCAGCGATCATCCGGCCTGAACAGGGTTGCGACGTGCGGCGGCCGCGCACGACCTCGCCGATCTACT
The DNA here is from genome assembly GCA_963801795.1 of Ilumatobacteraceae bacterium. Classification (GTDB taxonomy): domain Bacteria; phylum Actinomycetota; class Acidimicrobiia; order Acidimicrobiales; family Ilumatobacteraceae; genus Sva-07. The sequence continues at coordinate 1,001,690 of CAWDFZ010000003.1, read as the reverse complement.
CTGTGCCGCCGTATGGCCACCGCACGATCGTTTCCCGACCACTTTGCCTGGGGCGCGGCGACCGCCGCGTTCCAGATCGAAGGATCGACACACGCCGATGGGCGGACCGACTCGATCTGGGACACGTTCTGCCGTCGGCCCGGGGCCGTTGTCGGTGGCGACACCGGCGAGCCCGCATGCGATCACTACCGCCGCATGGCCGACGACGTGGCGCTCATGGCCGATCTCGGCCTCGACACGTACCGGTTCTCGGTGGCGTGGCCGCGGGTGCGCCCCGACGGGCAGGCGGTGAACCCGGCCGGGATCGACTTCTACTCGCGGTTGGTCGACACGCTGCTCGAGCACGACATCGCACCCTGGGTGACGCTCTACCACTGGGACCTGCCCCAGACACTCGAGGACGCGGGCGGTTGGACGAGCCGCGACACGGCCTACCGGTTCGCCGAGTACACCGCCACGGTCTTCGAGGCGCTCGGCGATCGGGTGCCGACGTGGACGACGCTCAACGAGCCGTGGTGTTCAGCGCTGCTCGGCTACGCCGCCGGTGTGCACGCTCCCGGTCGCACCGAACCGCGGGCGGCCGTCGCCGCGGTCCACCATCTGCTGCTCGCGCACGGGCTGGGCGTCGACGTGTTGCGGGCCGGCGGTGCCGAACAGGTCGGGATCACGCTCAACCTGTGGCCGTTCGAGACCGCGCATCCCGACGACCCGGCCGAGGTCGACCTGGCGCGGCTCATGGACGGTCTGCAGAACCGGATCTTCCTCGACCCGATCCTGCGCGGCGAGTATCCGAGCGACGTCCGCGCGCACCTCGACCAGTTCGGGATCGACGAGCAGATCCTCGACGGTGACCTCGAGTTGATCGGCGCGCCGATCGACGTGCTCGGCGTGAACTACTACACGACATCGCAGATCGAAGGCCGGCCACCGTCGGTCGAGAACGCGGATTGGGAGACGATCCCGTGGGCGATCGGCATCGATGCCGTGCGCAACGTGTCGCGGGGCCTCCCGCGAACGGCGATGGGGTGGGAGGTCGACCCGGACGGGTTCAGCGCGCTCCTGCGTCGGGTCCACGAGGAGTATCCGCCGGTGGCGCTGGTGATCACCGAGAACGGTTCGGCGTGGGACGACGTGCTCGACGGCGACGGCCACGTCGACGACCGCGAGCGCGTGGCGTATCTGCAGTCGCACCTCGGTGCCGTGCTCGATGCCATCGCTGACGGCGTCGACGTGCGTGGGTATCTCGCCTGGTCGTTGCTCGACAACTTCGAGTGGGGTCTCGGCTACAGCAAGCGGTTCGGCATCGTCCACGTCGACTACGACACGCAGACCCGGACCCGCAAGGCGAGCGCCGAGATGTTGGCTGCGATCGCCGCGGCCAACGCGTTGCCGGCTCCGGCGGCGTCGTGACGTCGTTGTAGGTTGTCGGCCGTGCCCGGACCGATGGAAGGCGTCAAGGTCGTCGAGGTGGGCATGTGGGTCGCGGGACCGGCCGCCGCGGGGATCCTCGGTGACTGGGGCGCCGACGTGGTCAAGATCGAGCCGCCGAACGGCGACCCGATCCGCGGCATCCTGGCCGGCGCGACCGGGTCGAGTGCCAGCCCACCGTTCGAACTCGACAATCGGAACAAGCGCAGCGTCGCCCTCAACCTCGCGCTCGAGGAAGGCCGCGACATCGCGGCGCGGCTGGTCGACGAGGCCGACGTGTTCGTCACGAATGCCCGACCGGGTGCGCTCGCCCGGGCCGGCCTCGACTTCGAGACGGTGTCGGCACGCAACCCGCGGCTCGTGTACGCCCACGTCACCGGCTACGGCCTCGAGGGCGAGGCGCGCGACCGAGCCGCGTACGACGTCGGCGCGTTCTGGTCGCGGGCGGGCGTCGCCGCGGCGCTGACGCCCGAGGGTGCGGACCTGCCGTACCAGCGTGGCGGGATGGGCGACCACATGGCGGGCCTCGCCGCGGCGGGTGCCGTGTCGGCGGCGTTGTTCGCTCGTGAGCGGACCGGCGAGGGTCAGCTGGTGTCGGTCTCGCTGCTCCGCATCGGGCTCTACATGCTCGGCTGGGACGTCAACGTGGCGGTGCGCACGGGCGTCCCGACCACACCGATGTCGGTGACCGCACCGCCCAACCCGCTGATCAGCGCGTACGAGGCGGCCGACGGCCAGCGGTTCTGGATGCTCGGGCTGCAGGCCGATCGCCACTGGCCCGACGTGCTGCGGGCCGTCGATCGTCCCGAGTGGGCCACCGACGAACGGTTCTCGTCGATGGTCGCCCGCTTCCACAACTCGGCCGAGCTCGTGCGCGAGCTCAACGACATCTTCGGTACCCGACGCCTCGACGAGTGGGGTGAGATCTTCGATCGCGAGGACGTGTGGTGGGCGCCGGTGCAGCACGCCCACCAGACGGTCGACGACCCGCTCGCCCGAGCGGCCGGGGGCTTCGTGACCGTGCCGACCGACGGCGACGACACGGTCGAGATGGTCGCCTCGCCGGTCGACTTCGTCGGCACGCCGTGGGCGCCGCGCTCGACGTCGCCCGAGTTCTCCCAGCACACCGAGGAGGTGCTCCTCGAGCTCGGCCTCGACTGGGATCGGATCATCGAGCTCAAGGTGCTCGGCGCGATCCCCTGAGCGAGCGCGATCAGCCCGGTTGCAGGTATCGGCGGAGCGCTTCTCGAATCACGTCGGATGGTGACGTGTGATCCTGCTCGGCACGAAGCAGCAGTTGGTCCTTGAGGTCCGGATCGAGGCGAACTGACTCGACGGAGGCCGGCCCGGACCCGAGCGTCGGGCGCCCTCGCTTTGTGCGCCGTGCGACGAGGTGATCGATGTTGTACCCGGCCTCGGCCTCATCGGCGAGAGCTTCGATTTCGGAATCGGTGAGCGTTCGGTTCGTCGTCATGGTTCGAGCAGCTTTCGGTATTTGGGACGCAGTGCCATTGCGTGGATCACGATCTCCCCGCGCTGGTCGACGAGGACCACGAGTTCGAGCAAGTTGCCCGCTCGATCCGGGCCAATGACGAGCCATCGATCTGGGTCCTCGCCGACATCTTCAACCGCCAGTGAGTGAGTGACCGCGTGCCGGATGTCGAGATCCTCGACGCCGTGCCGGCGAGCAGAGGAATGGATCTCCACACGAGAATATCGTACTACAGAATCCCAGCCGCGAAAAGCCCGGACAAATCCCTGGGGAGAGCGTTGCGGCGGACCTCGACGGTCTGCCACGTACGCACCAGCGGAACGGGAGGGATTCGAACCCCCGAGCCTTGCGGCCGGCCGCTTTCAAGGCGGCTGCATTCGTCCACTCTGCCACCGTTCCGGGATCGAGGATACCGGGCTACACTCCGGGGCTCCCAGGAGAGGTGCCAGAGCGGCCGAATGGGGCGCCCTGCTAAGGCGTTGATCGCAGCAATGTGATCCGTGGGTTCAAATCCCACCCTCTCCGCCAGTCGTGTTCGCCCGGGTCACGGTCGACGGTCCGCCCGTCGATCCGAATGACAGAGATGTCATTCGGATGACGCTCATGTTGCGGTTTCATGACGGATGAGATAGACACGATGCACCGACATCGGGTCGCCTCGTCTTGGCGCTCCGGGTGTCGCATCCCGATCAGCGTCGTTGGGTCCCCTCCATTGGGTTTGCCGTCGTCGCGAAAGCAGTGACCACCTCCATGACGACCAACGACGACGACTTCTGGGGCAACCAGGCTGAATGGCCCGATGTGCCCGAGGACGAACGCAAGGCCTCGCGTCCCCATGGGGGCGCCCGGGTGTCGGGTCAGGTGTCGAGATGGTGGAACCGGATCGTCGGCGGTGGTGTCGAGGGCACCCGCCAGCACGGACGCCACGTCACGGCGAGCCACGCCCACGATGACTGGGACGCGGACGACTACGACCTGACGCCGGAGGAGCCGATTGCCGAGCCCGACCCCGTACGTCACGCTGCGGCTGAGGCGACCAACTCGACCAACCCGACCGCGCCGGCGAATCAGGCCGGAATCGACGACGAGACGTGGGACGACGAGTGGGTCATCGAGTCCGACCCCACGCCGTCGCCCGGCGTCGATCCGCTCCTGGCACGCCTCGGCGGCCTGGCGATCGTGACCACGCTGCTCGTTCCGCTCGCCCTGGGCCTCCGGTCGCACGACGAGAGCCCGAGCGCGACCGACGTGACGAACGCGGTCGTCACCATGACCGCCCCGGTGGACACGACCGTTCCGGCCGCCGCTGCGGCGCAAACGGTGGCACCGGACACGGCGGCGGCGACATCCGCTGCATCGTCTGCTCCCGTCGTCGCCTCGACCGAGCCAGCGCCGGCGACCACGACGCCGGCCACCTCGGCGCCCGTCAGCGCCGCCGATCAGAGCGCTGAACTGAACGCCACCGCGCCCAACGCGGCCGCGCCGAACTCTGGCGGCGTCACCACCTCCGCGGTCGCCGACGAGGTCGCCGACCGTGAGCGGTCGTGTGCCATCGACTACGAGGTGGTCGAGGGTGACTTCTGGATCCGCCTCGCCGACGCCTCGGGCCTGCCGCTCGACGAGATCCTCGACGCCAACGATGCGACCGTCGACACGCCGCTCTTCCCCGGTGCGACGATCTGTCTCCCCGATGGCGCGACCGTCCCTGCACCGCCGACCACCGCTCCGGCGACTACGACGCCGGCAACGACTCCGGCGGCTCCGCCGGCGACCACCAAGCCCGTCACGACGACGGCGCCGCCCACGACCGCCAAGCCGGTCGTCACGTACCCGACGATCTCGGCGGCCGCGGCGGTCCAGATCATCCGTGACGTGTGGCCCGACGAACTCGAGGACCGGGCGATCGAGATCGCCACTCGGGAGAGCACCCTCGTCGCCACAGCGAAGAACTCGTGCTGCTACGGGTTGTTCCAGATCAACTGGGACTCCCACAAGGCGTGGCTCGCCGGGCTCGGGGTCACGAGCCCCGACCAGCTCTTCGACGCGGCGACGAACGCCCGTGCCGCGTATGCACTCTACCAGCGATCCGGCGGCTGGGGTCCGTGGACCTGAATCCGGTCGGCAATGGCGGACTTTCAACGTAGACTCGCCGATCGCAACACTGCGCTCGTAGCTCAATGGATAGAGCACTTGACTACGGATCAAGCGGTTGGGAGTTCGACTCTCTCCGGGCGCACCACGACCACAGGGGCCTTCCGGCGTCGGAAGGCCCCTGAGTCGTTCCCGGGCGGATCGTTCGCTGGCCAGTGGCGGAAACTCTCTGGATTTCCTCAAGATTTCTCCAGCTCATGCCGATGAGGGTGCATGAAGTTCGTTCGACTCGGCGCGCTCTTCGGGAGCATCGTGCTCCTGGTCGCCACGTCGATCACGATGTTCGACAAGCGGTCGCAGATGCGCGGCCGAACTCGATTCCCGTGCTGTGGCCGCGGCCTTCGTCGCCGCTGAATCGGTGCAGTCGACCATCGATCGCGCTGTCGCCGTCGTCGACGTCGCCTCCGAGTCGAACCGATGTGTCGAGCGGGTCCGACAGCACGATCGATGCAATCGTCCTGTCGTTCGACGGAGCGCAAGCATGCGTCGTCGATGCAGCAGGGGAGCGTTGTACGGGCCCCCTCCTGCTCGGCAGCGATGCCTTCGAGCAGGGCTCCCGGCTGTCGACTGGACTTGATGGTCAGGCGGTGGTGGTCGCCGACGAAGCCTCCGAGGGGGTGTTCGTCGTGGCGGACGACATCGCCACGGTCGCACTGTGGCTCCCACTCGACGAGCTGGTCAGTGACGAGGCGGGCGGGTCGATCGAGGCGCTCGACGCGACGACGGAACTCGAGGCGACCTCGGCCGAGGTCACCGGTACGACCGGTCCGACGTCGGTCGACGGGTCGAACGTCGTGACCACATCGATGACGCTTCCCCGACGACGGTGGATCGGTCGTCGTGACCAGCTCCGTGGTCGACGACGTCGGACTGTTCGGCGAGAGCACCGCCGCTGTACCTCGCGTTGCTCGGCTTCGGCACGGTCCTCATCGCCCTCGCCGGCGGCACGTTCCTCGCCGAGCGGCGCTCGCTCGAGCGGCGGGCCACCACCGACGAGTTGACCGGCCTCGTCAACCGGCGCGAGTTCGAACGGCTCACCGACGAGGCGCTGCTCGACTGCCTCGCGGTTCAGCACGGGGCTGTGCGTGATGCTCATCGACCTCAACGGGTTCAAGCAGGTCAACGACACGCTCGGCCACCAGTTCGGCGACCTCGTGCTCGAGGCCTGCGCCGACCGGCTCGTGAACGCCGTCCGCGACACCGATGTCGTCGGACGCTGGGGCGGCGACGAGTTCGTCATCCTGCTCCCGGGTCTCGAGGACGGCACGGCCGTGCGCCACAGCGCCGAACGGATCGCCGGCCAGCTCGGCTCGACGCCCGTCGTCGGCGACGTGTCGATGTCGGGTGCCATCGGCGCCGCCCTCTATCCCCGGCACGGTGAGACGCTCGACGAACTCGTGCGCGCCGCCGACGTCGCGATGTACGAGGCCAAGACGTCCGGCGTCAGCCACCGTCTCGCCGACGCGGTCACGATCGACCTCGCCAGTGAGACCGTGACCGATCAGTACATCGGACCAGATCGCCGGCGCCACCCGGCGGAGTCCGACGCCGACCGCGTTCGCTGACCGTCGCACCGGTCGACGTTCGCATCCGGCACGCCGACCCCATGGCGCGCGGACCGATCGGCCGAACCGATGCGGCACGTACACTCCGGGCGTGGTTGCTGCTGTCGACGGGGCGCTGACGTCCCGCCTCGCCGGGTTCGGTACGACGATCTTCGCCGAGATGTCGGCGCTCGCCGTGGCGACCGATTCGATGAACCTCGGTCAGGGGTTCCCTGACACCGACGGTCCGCCCGAGGTGCTCGAGGCGGCGATCGACGCGATCCGCGGCGGTGTCAACCAGTATCCGCCCGGGTTGGGCGCGCCGGTGTTGCGCACGGCGATCGCCGCCCACCAACGCGACTGGTACGGCCTCGACGTGGACCCCGACACCGAGGTCGTCGTCACGGCGGGAGCGACCGAAGCACTCGCGGGAGCGCTCCTCGGGATGCTCGACGCGGGCGACGAAGTGGTGGTGTTCGAGCCGATGTACGACAGCTATCGGGCGTGCATCGCGCTGGCCGATGCCGTCGCGGTACCGGTGCTGCTCGAGCCCGCAGGCCGACGGCACCTACGGTTTCGACGCCGACGATCTGCGCGGCGCCGTGACGCCGCGGACCAAGCTGATCCTCCTGAACACGCCGCACAACCCGACCGGCAAGGTGTTCGATGATGCCGAACTGGCGTTGATCGCCGCCGTCGCGATCGACCACGACCTGATCGTCGTGACCGACGAGGTGTACGAGCACCTGCTGTTCGACGGTCGCCGCCACGTTCCGCTCGCCACGCTGCCGGGGATGCGCGAGCGCACGCTGACGATCTCCTCGGGCGGCAAGACGTTCAACACCACCGGCTGGAAGATCGGTTGGATGAGCGGTCCCGAGCCGCTGGTCACGGCGGCCCGCACGGCCAAGCAGTTCCTCACCTACGTCAACGGGGCACCGTTCCAGCCGGCGATCGCCGTCGGTCTCGGTCTGCCGAGTCGGTACTTCGACGACCTCGCCGCGCGGACTGCAGGCGTCGCGTGATCGCCTCGTCGAGGCGCTGGTCGATGTGGGGTTCACCGTGTACGTGCCACAGGCGACGTACTTCGTCACGGTCGACATCCGTCCGGTCGACCCGGCGGGCGACGGGATTGCGTTCTGCCGGTCGCTCCCCGAGCGATGCCGGCGTGGTCGCGATCCCGAACGAGGTGTTCTACGCCCGCCCGGAATTCGGTCGCCACATGGTGCGCTTCGCGTGCTGCAAGCAGTTGCCGGTGATCGAGGAGGCTGCGCTGCGCCTGTCGAAGGCGTTCGCGTGACCGTGTTGCGCGTCGCCGCGATCCAGCACGACATCGTGTGGCACGACCGTGAGGCGAACTTCGCCCGGCTCGACCCGATGATCGATGCGGCCGTCGCCGGTGGAGCGGGACTGATCCTGCTGACCGAGACGTTCTCGACCGGCTTCTCGTTCGACACCCCGGGCATCGGCGAGCCGGAAGGTGGCCCGTCGTCGAGTTTCCTCCGAGTGATGGCCGCGCAGCGCACGGGCGTCGTGGATCGGCGGGTCGTGCCCGGAGATCGGACCGGACGCGACGGCCGACGACGCACGACCATCCAACGTGTTCGTGCTCGCCGGTCCCGACGGCACCGTGCATCGCTACCGCAAGATCCACCCCTTCTCCCACGCCGGCGAGGAGCAGTTCGTGCGCGCCGGCACCGAGTTCGTCACCGTCGAGGTGCGACGGCGTGCGGCTGAGCCTGTTCGTCTGCTACGACCTGCGGTTCGCCGACGAGTTCTGGGCGCTGGCGCACGACACCGACGCCTACCTCGTGGTCGCCAACTGGCCCGCCAAGCGACGGCTGCACTGGTCGACGCTGCTGCGGGCGCGGGCGATCGAGAACCAGGCGTACGTCGTCGGTGTCAATCGGGTCGGCTCGGGCGGCGGCCTCGACTACTCCGGCGACAGCGCGATCATCGACCCGCTCGGCGAGATCCTGGCGACGGGTGCCGGCGGCGAGACGATCCTGTTCGCCGACATCGACACCGATCATGTCGCCTCCACCCGCGACCACTTCCGCTTCCTCCAGGACCGCCGCTGACGCCGATCGCGTGAACAATCTGCGGTCCATCGTGCGCAGATTGATCACGACGTTCACCGGTCTTCGGTTCGACGATGCGTTCCATCAGCGAGACGGTGATCCCGTACGGGGTGTGCTGCTGACCGACCTCGACGAAACCCCTGGCTCGGTGGAACGCCAGGGAGGGCACGTTCGGGGGATCGGCGTTGACCTCGAGCGTCCAGCGGTTCATCCCGGGCACGCCCCGCACGAACTCGTGCACCTCGTCGTACAGGGCGGTGCCGAGTCCCTGCCCGCGGGAATCGTCGGTGAAGGCGACGCGGTCGAGGTACATCGCGTCGGTGTAGCGATCCATGAACCACCGATAGTTCACCGAGTCGTACGTGGAGTCGGCGCCGAGCACGATGCAGAAGCCGGCGACCGTGCCGTCGACGTCGACGACGAGCGAGCACGCCGACTCCGCGACGAGGAACTCCAGCCGCTCCATCGAGATCGATCCGACCTCGGGGACGTTCGCCTCGTTGATGGCCAGCACGGCGTCGAGATCGGTCGGCTCCAGCGGACGAATCGTGAATTCGACGCTCCTCGTTCCGGGTCGCGTCGCCGCCATCGCCGTGACCGTAGCGGGCGCGGCTCGGGCCGCTCAGGCGATGGCGATGTCGGGTCAATGGCGCCCGACAACTACATCGCGTGCACTGGCGGAGCGTAGACGTCAGGAGTTCCAGCCGGAACGTCGGATCTGATCGCCGTCGGCGTCGAGTGGCCGGCCGGCCCAGCGCAGCGAGCCGGGCGTGGCCGAGAGACGGGCGATCAAGGCCTGCATCGGCGTGCCGTCGACCGACGTGATCGTGTCGCGGGCGAGGTAGTGCGGATCGGCGGCGATGTCGGCCATGTCCATCACCGGACCGATCGCGGCCTCGGCGGCGGTGAGGATGTCGAGCACCTCGGCCTGCGGTGCGCCGAGCACACCACTCGGTCATGATCGCCTCCAGTTCGTCGCGGTGCGCGGCCCGGCCGCCGAAGTCGGCGAACCGCTCGTCGTCGGCGACGCCGAGCACGGCGATCACCCGCTGGGCCACCGACTCGCTCGATGTCGACAGCGCCACCCAGCGATCGTCGCTGCACCGGTACGTGCCCCGCGGCACGGTGTACGGCAGCCCGGCGCCGAGCCGCGGCTGCTGCTCGCCGCGTCACGGCGTAGAGCGACGCGAGGGGACCCATCAGCTGGAACATCGTCTCGAGCAGGTTGACGTCGACCACCTGTCCGACGCCGGAGTGGAGAGCGACCATCGTGGCGAACGCGGCGGCGAGGCCGGTGACCTCGTCGGTGAGTGCGATCGGGGGGAGCAGCGGCTGGCCGTCGGGCTCGCCGCTGAGCGAGGCGAGGCCCGACATCGCCTCGGCGATCGTGGCGAAGCCGGGTCGTGAGGCGTACGGACCGTCCTGCCCGAACCCCGAGACCCGGGTGATCACGAGCGAGGCGTTGCGGGCGAGCAGCACGTCCGGCCCGAGCCCGAGCCGCTCGAGCGTGCCCGGACGCGAGTTCTCGACGAAGACGTCCGCCTCGTCGAGCAGGCCGAGCAGGACGTCGCGATCGGCCTCGTCCTTCACGTCGAGCACGACCGTGCGCTTGTTGCGGTTGACGAGCTTCCACCACAGCCCGACGCCGTCACGGGGATCGAGCCAGGCCATGTTGCGCAGGCCGTCGCCGCCTGGCCGCTCGACCTTGATCACGTCGGCGCCGAAGTCGGCGAGGTAGCGCGCGCAGTTCGGCCCGGCGAGCACGGTCGACATGTCGACGACGCGCAGCCCGGCGAGCGGTCCGGCACGACGGGATCCGTCGTCGTCACGGTTGCCACGACGGCGATGAGTTCGCACGCCTCGACCGATGTCGTCGCCGCGGCCGGCGTACGAGAAGCGCACGTACTCGTGGCCGCGCTGGAGGTCGAAGTCGACACCGGCCGTCGCGGCCACACCGAGCTCGTGCAACCATCGGCGCCCCAGACCCGAGCGAGTCGATGCCGATCTCCGTGGTCAGGTGGGGCACGTGGGCGTACACGTAGAACGCGCCGTCGGCCGGCGCGATGTCGGTGATCCCGGCCGCCGCCAGCCCGCCGATCAGCAGCGAGCGGTTGGCCCGGTAGCGCTCGACGTGGCCGTCGAGTTCGTCCGTGCGCGTCGAGCGCGGCCAGGGCCGCCACCTGCGACACGTGGGGGGCGCAGATGTACACGTTCTGCTGGAGGCGCTCCACGATGTCGACCAACGGGTCGGGCACCACGACCCAACCGACCCGCCAGCCCGTCATCGACCAGTACTTCGAGAAGCTGTTGACCACGAACGCGTCGGGCTCGTGGTCGAGGATCGACGCCGCCGGCCCTTGATACGTGATGCCGTGGTAGATCTCGTCCGCCACGATCGCGATGCCGCGGCGCCGGCAGTGGCTGGCGATCATCGCCAGCGTCGCGTCGTCGTACACCGTGCCGGTCGGGTTCGAGGGCGACGCGATGATGAGCCCGTCGAGATGTCCGGCTGCCTCGAGCTGCTCGATCGTCGGCGCCCACCGGTTCGCCGGATCGACGGGGATCGCCACCGGTTCGATCCCGAGCGCGGCGAGCACGTTGCGATAGCACGGGTAGCCCGGCTCGATGACGCCGACCCGGCTGGTGCCGGGATCGAACAGGGTGAGGAACGCGAGCGTGAAACCCGCCGACGCACCGGCGACGATCAGGACGCGGTGCTCGTCGACGTCGACGCAGCGGGCGGCCAGCCGGGAGCGCAGGCGATGGAGCCCGGCGGCGTTCGTGTAGCCGAGCGGACTGTCGAGCGACCGGCGCACGGCCTCGGCGGCGACGCGGGGAAGCGGCGTCGACGGCTGCCCGACCTCGAGATGGAGGATGCGGTGCCCCGCCGCTTCGAGCTCGGTCGCCGCCCGGCCCATCGCCATGGCGTGGAACGGAGGCATGGCAGCGGCCCGGAGCGCAGCGTCGATCACCGCTCGATTGTGCCAGCTCGCCGACCTGGCGCGTCCCGGGGTCGGGTCCGCTGGCGCGCCGGGTGGTCGGAACGTTCGGCCGACTCAGCCGGGGAGGACGAGCTCGCCCGGCGTTGAGCTGGTGGGCGTAGCGCCCGTTCGCCGCGACGAGTTCGTCGTGGCTACCGAGTTCGACGATGCGGCCGTGCTCGATGAACGCGATGCGGTCGGCGCTGCGGATCGTCGACAGGCGGTGGGCGATGACGAGCGCCGTGCGGTTCTCCATCGCGGTCTCGAGCGCCGCTTGGATGTGCGCCTCGTTGTCGTTGTCGAGGTGGCTCGTCGCCTCGTCGAGCACCATGATCGCCGGGTTCTTCAGCAGCAGCCGGGCGATCGCCAGGCGCTGCTTCTCGCCGCCCGACAGTCGGTAGCCGCGTTCGCCGACGATCGTGGCGTAGCCGTCGGGCAGGGCGGCGATCGTGTCGTGGATGCGCGCCGCCTGCGCCGCGGCGACGATCTGCTCGTACGACGCGTCGGGATCGGCGTAGCTCAGGTTCGCCATGATCGACTCGTGGAACAGGTGCGGATCCTGCGACACCACGCCGATCGCCGCCCGCAAGCGACGTGAGCGTGAGGTCGCGGACGTCGTGACCGTCGATGCGCACCGCACCGCCGGTCACGTCGTACAGGCGCGGGAGCAGCGAGATGGTCGTCGACTTGCCGGCCCCCGAGGCGCCGACGAGCGCCACGGTCTCGCCCGGCGCGATCGTCAGCGACATGCCCGCGGAGCACGTCGACGTCGGGGTCGGTGTCGATCGTGAGGCCGGCGTTCTGCTCCATCGACGGCACGGCCGTCTCGCTCGCCGGCGGGTAGCGGAACACGACGTCGTCGAACTCGACCGCACCGATCGGATCGATCAGGTCGATCGCACCGGGACGTTCCTGGATCGCCTCGGGCGCGTCGAGCACCTCGAACACCCGCTCGAAACTGACCATCGACGTCATCAGGTCGACGCGCGCGTTCGTCAGGCCGGTGAGCGGCTGGTAGACGCGGGTGACGAGTGCCGCCAGGGCGACGAGCGTGCCGGTCGTGATGCCGCCGTCGACCACCATGATCGCGCCGACCCCGTACACCGCCGCCGTTCCGAGTGCACCGACGAGGCCGAGCGCCACGAAGAACACCCGCCCGTAGCATCGCCGAGCGGACACCGGTGTCGCGGACGCCGTCGGCGTGCAGTTCGAACGCCGGACTGTTCGCGCCGGCCCGATCCGAACAGCTTCACCAGCGTCGCCCCCGACACGTTGAACCGCTCGGTCATCTGCGTGTTCATCGCCGCGTTGTGGGCCATCTGCTCGCGCGAGATTCCCTGCAACCGTCGCCCGACCCGGCGGGCCGGGATGATGAAGATCGGCAGCACGACGAGGGTCAGCAGCGTGAGCTGCCACTGCAGCGCGATCATGGCGGCGAGGGTGGTGACGAGCACCACGACGTTGCTCACCACGCTGCCGAGCGTGCTGGTGACGGCGGTCTGGGCGCCGATCACGTCGTTGTTGAGGCGCGACGTGATCGAGCCGGTCGGCGTGCGCGTGAAGAAGGCGATCGGCATCCGCTGCACCTTGGCGAACAGCGTTCGGCGCAGGTCGTAGATCAGCCCTTCGCCGACGCGTGCGCTGCACCACCGTTGCACGATCGCCAGCCCGGCATCGGCGAGTGCGGCGCCGACCGCGATCGCCGCCAGGATGGCGATCTGACGCTTGTCGCCCTGCGGGATCGCCGTGTCGATGATCGCCTTGAACACGAACGGAGCGACGAGGGCCAGCAGCGCGGCGGCGAGGATCGCGGCGAGGAAGATCACGATCGTCGCCTTGTACGGGCGGGCGAAGACCCAGACGCGTCGCAGCGTGCCCTGCCGGAGTTGCACGCCCTTCACGGCGTCGGCATCGCCCGGCATCATCGAATGTGGCGGCATCCGCATGGGGTCACGCTACGGGCCGGAATCGCCGTACGCTTGGGCCAGATGTCGATCAGGAGGCGGCGTGTTCCGGCCGCACGAATCCATCCCCGCCGGACGCTCGCCGGCAGCGATCGCGGCGGCCGTCATCGCAGTGGCACTCGCCTCGTGTTCGCTCACCGACGACGATTCCGGCCCGCCGCCACCACTCACACGTGACGTCAGCGGCGTGACGACCGACCACCGTCATCGTCGGCAGGCCGGCGAGCTGCCGACGCCGGTGGATCCACGTCGCTGCCGCCGCCGCCGCTGACGTACAGCATCGCCTGGGAGCCGGTCGACGATCGCACCGAAGTCGGCACGATCACCGTGCCGGTCGACTATGACGATCCGCAGGGGGCGACGCTCGATCTCCGAGGTGGCGCGGCACCTGGCCGACCCCGACCACCGCATCGGCGTGCTCGCCACCAACAACGGGGGCCCGGGTGCGGCGGCGAGCACGATGGCCGCTCAACGCCGCGAGCTGGTTCCCGTCCGAGATCACCGACCGGTTCGACATCGTGTCGTGGGATCCGCGCGGCACCGGCGCGTCCGGCGCGTCGGTCGACTGCATCGACGACGCCGAGTACGACCGGTTCTTCGCCGAGCCGGACCTCACTCCCGACGACGATGCCGAGCGGCAGGCGAACATCGACCGTCGCCCGGGAGATCGCCGAACGGTGCGTCGATCGGGTCGACCATCTCACGTCGATCGGCACGAACAACACCGCTCGCGATCTCGATGCCATCCGTCAGGCGCTCGGGCGAACCGCAGATCTCGTACTTCGGCTTCAGCTACGGCAGCGAACTCGGTGGTGTGTGGGCGACGCATGTTCCCGACGACCGTCCGGGCGGCGGTGTTCGACGGCGCGACCGATCCGAATGCCGACCCGCTCGAGCGGAGCCAAGGACCAGTGGGTCGGTTTCGAGAACGCCCTCGACACGTTCCTCGCCGAATGCAGCGCCGACAGCGACTGCGCGTTCCACAACGACGGCGACGCGGAGGGTGCCTTCGACGCCCTGATGGCCGAGCTCGATGCCTCACCGTTGCCGAGCGCCGACGGACGGGCGCCGGTGTCGCGTGACGTGGCGACGACCGCGGTCGTGCAGTCGATGTACTCCGACCGGTACTGGCCGGCGCTCGAGCAGGCCCTCGAAGACGCCGCCGGCGGCGACGGCGCCGGGCTGCTGCAGCTGCAACGACGCGTACTACCAGCGCCAGCACCGACGGCACGTACAGCAACCTGATCGAGTCGTTCCAGGCGATCTCGTGCATGGACCAGTTGGAACGCCCGACGGTCGAGGAGTCCGACGCCGAGGCGCGAACAGCTCGTCGGTGTGGCGCCGCGCCTGTTCCCGTACACGACCGGTTCGTACAGCTGCACGTTCTTCCCGCCGGCGCCCGACCCGCGGGTCGAGATCACCGGCGTCGGGGCCGGACCGATCGTGGTGATCGGGACGACCGGCGACCCGAGCACGCCGCTCGACAGCAGCCGGGCGATGGCCGACGCGCTGGAGGACGGACGGTTCGTGATCGTCGTCGCCAACCAGCACACCGGCTACGGCGTCAACTCGTGTGTGAACGAGCTGGTCGAGGACTACCTCGTCCACCTCGTGGCGCCGGCCGACGAAACCACCTGCTCGTAGCCGTGGTCGGTCATCGCCGGTAGCCTCCCGGACGGAAGGCTGCCAGAGCGGACGAATGGGACAGTCTCGAAAACTGTTGAGGTCTTCTGGGCCTCCGTGGGTTCGAATCCCACGCCTTCCGCCACCAGAGGTCGTGCATCGGTGCCAGGCACCGATGCACGACCTCTTCCGTTTTCCTCGAGGTGGCGAACGGGTCAGCGGCGGGCGCGGAAGAAGGCGCGCAGCAACTCGGCCGAGGTCTCGGCCGCGAGCCCGGAGCGGACGTCGACGCGATGGTTCAACCGGTCGCCGTCGAGGAGCCGGAACACGCTGTCGACCGCTCCCGCCTTCGGATCGGTGGCCCCGTACACGAGCCGGCCGAGCCGGGCGTTCACGCAGCGCACCGGCGCACATCGCGCACGGCTCGAGCGTCACGTACATCGTGCACTCGTCCAGTCGCCACTGGCCGAGATGGCCGGCAGCGTCACGCAACGCCAGCACCTCGGCGTGCGCGACCGGGTCGTTGGCGTGCTCGCGTTCGTTGTGTCGCGCGGCGATCACCACACCGTCGTGGACGACGACCGCACCGACGGGCACGTCGTGGTGGGCGAGCGCGGCACGGGCCTCGTCGAGCGCGAGGGCCATCGTGTCGACATCGGCGCGATCGAACGGATCGTCGGATGCGGGGGCCGACATGGCGGAGGGAGTGGGATTCGAACCCACGGAAGGTTGCCCTTCACACGCTTTCCAAGCGTGCCGATTCGGCCGCTCTCGCATCCCTCCAGGCAATCCGATCGTCGAATCGGCGCTCGGATGACCGGGGTGAAGGCTAGCTCCGATCGGCTACGATCGATGCCCGGCGGTTTCGACCGTCGAGTGAGGTGGCGACCGGGTCCTGTGCAATGGGCGCCCGTGAACCAGGTCAGGACCGGGAGGTAGCAGCCTTCATCGGCATCGCCTGTGTGCCGCAGACCGCCTGGTCGTCACCTCAGTCGACGGTCGCCGCCGCTCGCGCGCCGGGGGTCGGGTCCGATGGCGCACGTCAGGTTGCGGCGCAAGACGGGCGGCGAAGTGGACGAGGTCGGGGGCGCCGATCTCCGCGGCCGACGGCGGCGAAGTCGTCGGTCGGGCCGGTCCAGCGCCACGAATCGACCGTGCCGACGTCGACGTTGGTCTCGACGGTGGCGATCCGCCGGAACAGCAGGGCGTCGGCCATGTTCGCCTGCAACGTCGCCGACAGCTTCGGCGCACCGCGCAGGCCGGCGACGTCCCACTGGCCGGCGGCCGCCGGGATCGACTCGAGGTGCTCGTACCGGGCCAGCACGAGCGCGGCGCTCTTGGCGCCCCAACCCGGCAGGCCGGGGAATCCGTCGGCGGTGTCGCCGACGAGGCCGAGGTAGTCGGGGATCGAGGCCGGCCCGACGCCGAACTTCGCCCGGACGCCGTCCTCGTCGATGATCATCCGGTTGCGTCGGTCGTACTGCACCACCCGGTTGCCGACGCACGCACTGGCCGAGGTCCTTGTCGGCGGTGACGATCAGCACCTGTTCGACCCGTTCGTCGGCGTCGGCGATCATGGCGGCCGCGCCGAGCGCGTCGTCGGCCTCGTACTCGACCATCGGCCACACGACGAACCCGGCTGCCTCGAGCGCCCGCTCCACCACCGGGATCTGGGCGAGGATCTCCGGGTCCATCCCCTCGCTGGTCTTGTACCCGGGCCACATGTCGTTGCGGAAGCTCTCGATGACGTGGTCGGAGGCGACAGCGACATGGGTGGCGCCGTCCTGGACGAGCGTCAGCGTCGAGCCGACCACGCCGGCCGCGGCGGCGTACGGATGGCGGTCGCCGTGCCGTGACGACGCTCCGAAGTGCTGGCGGAACAACTCGTAGGTGCCGTCGACCAGGTGCACACGCATGGCGCGCAACCCTACGCGTCAGCACGCGCGAGGACGAGGTCGACGAACTGCTGTCCGTAGAGAGATGGCCACCACCGTGCCGAGCGCCAGGAAGGGCCCGAACGGCAGCGCGGTCCGGCGGCCCGCCCTGTCGGTCGCCATCATGGCGACGCCGACGACCGCGCCGGCGAGGAAGCCGAAGAAGAGCCCGGGCAGCACGATGCCGGGATTCAGCCAGCCGAGGTACATGCCGAGCAGGGGGCGAGGCGTACGTCACCTTCGCCCATGCCGCCCCTGCTGACCCAGAAGATCAGCCACATCGTGACGAGCGCGATCGCGGCGCCGAGGGCCATCATCCAGATGCGCTCGGGCTCGTCGATCACGATCGCCGTGATCGTGAGCGCGATGCCGCCGAGCATGACGCCCGTGTACGTGATCTGGCGTGGCAGGCGCTGCGTGTGCAGGTCGATCCACGTCTGCGCCACGAGCACCGCGCCGAGGATGCAGTACGCCGGCAGAGGCGCCGTGTCCTCGAACTGCAGCGCGAACAACACGAAGATGCCCGCCGTCGCGAGCTCGATGACGATCGGCTCGATGCCGATCGGGGCTCGGCATCGCCGGCACCTCCCCCGCAGGGCGACCCAGCTCACGACGGGGATCAGATCGAGCGGGCCGAGGCGGAGTCCGCACGAACCGCAACGGCTCGGCGGTGTCAACACCGACTCGTCGCGCGGTACACGGTCCACCACCACCGTCAGGAACGAGCCGATCACCAGGCCGGCCACGATCACCAGGACGATCAGCAAGGGAAGACTCATCAGCGCAGGCGGCCGAATCTGGCCCGAGCGGGAGAGTAGCGAATCGACCCGGAACAGCCCGATGTGCGTGACGCTCCTCCGAACGGCCGAGGCCATTCGGATGAACGACGACGCCGGGATTCGACCGATCGGTCCGACGTTCTTGACGCCACGTTGATCTTCGGGCGATTCGCGGATTTGTGCTCAAGAACGATCGGGCAGGGCCGAAGAACTCATGCGAGACGCGAGCCGTTCCTTTCGGGCGCTTCGTGAGTCACGCAGCAGAAATCCGAAGAGCAAGAAAGCACGGGACAATGGAAAGCAAGAACGACAACGGATTCACCCTTGTCGAACTCCTCATCATCATCGTCATCCTCTGCATTCTTGCCACCATCACTGTGTTCGCGGTCCGAGGCATTGCCGACCAGGACCAGAAGTCGGCTTGTATCGCGCACGCCTCCCAGCAGACGGTGACCGCGACGTACTTCCCCTGCCGTATCTGACCGCTCGGTCCATCCCGCAGACTGCGAAATCCACGTCGGCCTCGGCCGGCGTCGCGATCAACCCGGGTTGGCGGGCGCGTCGTCCGGCGACGTGAGGAGCTCGCGGCGGAGGGCGACCATCTTGGGAGCGGGTTCGCCGTCAGACCAGGCGTCGGCCACGATCACCCGTTCGTAGTTCTCCCACTCCTGGCGTACGCCGGCGAGATCACCGGACTTCGCATAGGCCCGCATCCGCAGGGCGATCAGCCCCTCGTGCGCCGGGAGCACCGCCAATCCGTGACCCGTCGCCTCGAACACGAGCTCGATGTCGCCCATCGACAGCGCGTGCTCGGCCAGTTCGGTGCACGCGCTCATGGCGAGGAGCACCAGGTTCGACGTGATCCCCTCGGCGTCGGGCCACAGGTAGCTCGTCCCGGCGAACGGCATGCCGTCGATCATCTCCACCGCCGGGCGGAGCGTCTCGATCGCCTGCGCCGGCGGTTGCAGCCGAGCGTGGGCCAGCCGTTGCTCGACCAGCTGCGCGTCGCTCACCACGAGCCGGTGCAGCGGGAGCTGTTCGGTCAGCGTGCGGGCGAGCCACTCCTCCCCGTCGTGCAACGTCGACGAGGCGGGCCATGCCGCGACGTGCCTCGGACACGACGTTGGCGAACGTCGCGTCGCGGACGTCGAGCTCCCACAGCGCCGTGCGCGCCAGCCCGCGGGTCGAGGTCGCCCGGTGCGTCACCAGCCACGCGATCAGTTCCACGGTCTTCGACCGTTCGAACTCCGCCTGCTCCCCGGCGGCGCTCCAGACCTCGACCGCGCCGAGCAGCTTCACGACGATCGCGTGGTCGATCGGCTCGAAGGCATTCGACTCCGGATCCTCCGCTGGCGACACGTCGGCGAGCGCCGTCGTGCTGTCGGCGATCCGGTGATTCGGCTTCGAGGAGGTCGTCCATCCAGATGAGCGGCTGCTCCGCGTCGTGGAGGATCGCCAGCACGGCGTCGACGTCGGCCCGGTCGAGACCGATCGGCGTCATCGAGATCGATCGTCCAGCCACCGTGAGGATCCACTCCGTCGGCTCGGCGCGCAGCCGAGCGGGCGCGTCCGGGAGACCGTTCGGCCCGACGGCTGCCACCAGCGCGATCCCGTGGCCGGCTGCTGGAAGCGGAACGCCCTCGGCCCGGTCGACGGCGTCGCGATCGGTGAGCAGGATCACGGCCGGTTCCCACATCTCGCCGCCGGTGCGCAGCGAGCGGAGCTCGAACGACGACCGCTCGTCCATCGACGTCGAGCCGACCAGCGAGGCGGCGTGGTCGAAGGCGGCGTCGATCGACTCGGCCTGGTGGGCGTTGCGGTGGTCGAGCAGCACGTCCGGCGACAACGACACCGTGACGAGGTGCGCGACCTCCGCGTACAGCGACGTGGCCAGCCCGGCGGCGAGACCCCGGACGACGGCGTCGGCCTGCGACGGTTGCGCGTCGATCGCCAACGTCCCGCACGCTTCGAGGTCGACGAGCACCTCCCACCCGTCGCCGTCGACGCCGAGCTGGGCGAACGCGACGCACGGCATCCCGACCCGCCGCGCCGACTCGCCGAGCAGCTCGACCGGAATCCCGGCGGACAGATGCCACACGTTGTCCCCCTGGCCGGTCCACGGCGCGGGCGGGACCTGATCGCCCGACAGCGTGAGCGCGACCTCGCCCTCGGGCGACACCTGCACGACGACGATCTGCACGCCGGTGTCGATGAGGTGGAACGCCGCTGACCGGCAGGCGACGTCGAGCCTCGGCGCCACGCTCGCCCGGCTCGATCCGGCGGAGCAACAGCTCGGTCTCGACGACGTCGGGTCGGGGCTCGGGAACGCGGCTCCGCGGGGTGGCGGCGCGGAGCCGCTGGCGGCGGCGGACCCCGACGAGCGTGAGGATGCCGGCGGCCAACATCGCCGCGTGCTCGAGCCGGATCGGTGACGGGGCGTCGGGTGCCGAGGTCCGTCCGGGTTCGACGGCGCGGGTAGTCCCGCCGATCGGGACGACCGTGGACGAGGTGGTGGTCGTGGTCGAACTCGCCGAGGCGGGATCGACCGGGACGACGCCCGCGACCGGGTCGATCGGCTCCGCGTCGGCGACGGTCGGTTCGGCGGGCGTCGTGCTCGCCGGTGTCTCGGCGAGCGACGGTGTCTCGGCGGCTCGGTGTCTCGACGACCGGTGTCTCGGCGACCGGTGTCGTCGGCGACGGTGTCGTGGCGACCGGTGTCTCGACGACGGGGAGCTCCGCGCCGGGCACGTCCTCGGCGGGCTGGTCGCCGGTCGTGAGGTCGTCGGCCGGTACGTCGAGTTCCCAACCGGGCAGGATCAGGTTCGGGTCGTCGAAGGTGCGGCCGCCGCCCATGTCGTCGCCGGCGTTCTCCGCCCAGATCTCGGTCCACTCCGACCCCGAGCCGTACTCGTCCTCGGCGATGTCCCACAGCGTGTCGCCCGGCGCGACGACGTGCGGCGTCGCTCTCGCCGAGGTCGGGCGGCGTGGCGACGGCGGCCGGGGCGGCCGATGTCGAAGGCCGTCGCGGGCAACCGCAACACCCAACCGGGCTCGACGTAGGCGGGGTTGGAGAATCGCTGCCCGTCCGACATCGTCGCGTCGAGATTGAGATCGAGGATCTGGTCGGCGATGTCCAACGTGCGCTGCTCGTCGTGATTGGCGAGGTCGGCCGCGATCGAGAACACCGAGTCGCCACGTTGCACCGTGTAGGTCGCGACCGCCGCCGGCGCAGCAGCCGTCGCTGGGGCGACATCGTGCGCGATCGCGTTCGCTCCGCGGGTGGTCTGGTCGAAGGCGCCGCCGTAGTCGATCACGAGCGGGGCCCGGGTGGCGGTGGACGTCGGACCTCGAACCGGGGCTTGGGCGAGGCTGGGCTTCACCGAGGTCATCGGCATCACGACGAGCAGCCCGACGGCGATGAACCGGGCGATCCCCTGCGACCAGCCGAGTCCACGCACCGCCGGCATCGGCACGCCGCGATGGCGGACCTGGTGGACGACCTCGACGATCGTGTTGACCACGATCACGGCGACGGCGATCCACACGACGCACAGGCAGGCTCGCAGCAGGAGGTCGACGACGGTGTCGTCGCTCAACGGATTGCGGAGGGCGTCGCCGATCGCGCTCGAGTCCCACGACTTCACTCCGCCCAACGGATTGGCCGACCCGAACCTCGCCGTCGACACCCGAGCGAGCAGGTACGGCACCCCGACCGCGATCGCCAGGAACGCGACCGTCGACAGCGCGAAGCGGCCGGCGGATCGGTCGTTGCGCTGGTTCACGGTCCGGCTCCCTTCTCGCTCGGCTCCACACTCCGAACGTGGGCGGCGGACCACGCGAAGCGGAAACCGGATGCAGGCATCATGGTGCACGCTCCGAGCGGACGGTTCCGAGGCCGGTGACCGTCTTGCCGGCGTCGGTGATCGACACCGCCACCGTGACGCGGTCCTCCTCGACGGTGATCGACGTGATCGTGCCGGAGACGCCGTAGCTGTCGAACAGCGCGGTCGCCGTCCTGCTCGCCGAGGCCCGGGCGGTGTCGCCGTCGATCACAACCGCGTCACCGGTGCGCAGGTCGGCGACGGTCGCGGCCTGCGCGCCCGACCGAGCGGCCTGGAACGCGATCGACTGGGCCGTCGACCGGTTCGACACGCTCCGGTCGACGTCGCGTGCCAGCCACACGAGCCCGAGGAACGTGAACGCGAAGATGAGCGTGATCCCCGTGACGAGGCCGGACCCTCGATCGCCCTGCCCGCGCCGTGCGGCGCTGCGACGCCGCTCGACTCGCTCATCGGTCAGCCACCCGCCGATCGGTACGGGTCGATGGTGGCGAACGCGGTCGCCGTCGACGTCTGCGCCGGCGGGTCGATCAACTCGAGGCCGGCCGCCGACACCGTGCAGGAGACGGTGACGGCCACGCTCCCGCCCGGCCCGAACGCCGAGGTGTCGACCACGACACTCGGGTCGGAGCACGACGTGACATCGACGAGCATCGCCTCGCCGACCTGCTGGGCCGCGGCGATCGCGGCCGCCGGAGACCGTTCCTGGGCAGCCGCCTGCGCCGCCGACTCAGCCGCGCTCTGCACGGTCGCCCGGCCGTCGACGCTGCGTCCCAGGAACAGGATGACGAGCGCCAAGCCGATCGCCGCCGGCGCGATCAGCGCGGCGCCGAGGGCATCGCTCGACCCGCGATCCGACCCGAGCAGACGCGTTCCGTGAACTTCTTGCGCACACCGGTACGCAAGAAGTTCACGAGAACGCGAGGAGCGACGGTCGGGTGCGGGCGGCTCACGGTGGGGTGAGCTCCTCGATCGGGACCGCGGCGGTGACCGAGAACGACGACGACGTGCCGCGGATGATGCCCGGCGCGTCGGCCGACACCGTGACGGCGACGATGCCAGGACTCTCCGTGACGCCGACGGTGACGTCGCTCAGGGTCGTGTCGGTGGCCAGGATCGCGCTGGCCGAGGACTGGGCGTCGCCGGCTGCGACGCCCGAACGGGCGATCAGCGCCGCGGTGTCGCGGGCGATGACCCGGGCCTCGGTCTTCGCGTGGCTCCACAGCGCGGCCTGGACGGCGGCGAACGCCAGCACGACGAAGATCGGCGTGAGCAGCGCGATCGACAGCGACGTCGCCGCGCCCGACTCGCCCGACAGTCGCGATGCTGCGGGATCGCGTCGGCCGAGGAGCGGTCGGTGGCTCGCCCACCGGTTCCATCGTCTACGGCGCGGAGGGTGACTGGACCGGCGTGCTGGCCGTCGTGCGGACCTGGCTCCAGATGATCGCCGCGACCACGGCGACGCTGATCGCCGCTGCGGCGTACCAGAGCACGTGCTCGATCGACACGGCGCCGCGGTCGTCGGTCCACGCGGTCGTCGCAGTCGTGCCGGCGCGACGGGCGTACACGGCGTGCAGATCGCCACGAAGGTGCTCGCGAGGGTAGTTCGTCGGATCGGTCATGGTGGTCCTCTCGCGTGGGTGGTCGGTGGTGGTGTCGATGGTCAGTTGAGATTGAGGGCGGGATAGATGATGAGCGCCATGAAGAGCAGGGCCATGCCGACGAGTGGCGGCGTGACCTTGTCGTTGCGGATGCGGGCGGAGGCCTCCTCGTCGGCGGCGAGCGTGGCGCGCAGCGTCGAGCACTTGGCGGCGAGGCTGCGGGCGACCGGTGCGCCCTCCTGTGCCGACAGCGTGGCGGTGGCGGCGACCTGTTCGAGTTCGACGATGCCGTACTCGTCGGCGACGAGCGACAGTGCCTCGACGAGGCTCCGCCCGGTGGTCGACACCTCGCGCATGCGCCGGCGCAGCTGGCGGAACAGCAGGCCGTCCCCGGCCCGGGCGGCCTGGTCGAGGGCGCCCTCGTAGCCGGTGTTGCCGGCGAGGAGCATCGTGACCATGTCGATGAACGCGCCGAACTGATGGCGCAGGTCGATCCGTACCGCGTCGGCGCGGCTGACCGTGTCGGCGTGGATGAGCAGCGGCGTGACGATCGCGGCGAGCGACCGAGATGCCCGCCGGCACGAACCACGAGATCGACACGACGCCGGCGAGTTGCAGCAGGCCGAGCAGCAGGCTCGGGACGAGGAACGCCGTCAGCGAGGAGAGCACGAGGATGCCGAGATGGACGTCGATGGTGCGCCCGATGAGGTGCAGCGTCTCGTCCCACGACGACGTCCAGCGGGCCAACCCGTTCGCCCGGGCCGCCTCGCCGACGCGGGCGACGGTGGACAGTCGTCCGTTCGCCGACGTCGTCGTGGTCGCTCCGACCGGTCGGCGACGCAGGTGGGCCATCGCATCGTCGAGCCGAGGTCGTGGTTGCTGCCAACCGGACATGGCCAGCCACACCCCGCCGACGAGCACGAAGCTGCACAGCACGATCGGCGCCGATCGGGCTCACGGCGCTGCCGCCGATCGGGCGACATCGGCCTCGACGGACCCGGTGAGGAACCGGCTCGGGCGCGGGTAGCGGGCGAGCCGTTGGACCCGCACGAGCAGCACCGCATAGATCGCGAGGATCGACGCCGAGGAACAGCTGGCCGGCGGCGGTGTCGTACGGCACGAGATAGTCGGCCCGTCCGAACACCAGCAGGCCGACGATGAGCGCACCCATGATGACGCTGAGCAGGGTGACCTCGCGTTGCACCGGCGCCCGCTCGGCCTCGACGATCCGCCGCCGATCGGCCTGATGGCGGGCCTGTTCGGCGAACGAGTTCAACACGGCGACCGTGCGGGCGCCCCGCTGTACGGCGATCAACAGGCCGGCGGCGATCAGGTCGCCGAGCGGATCGTCGATCTCGTCGGCGAATCGCCGGAACACGATGTCGGGGTCCTGGCGGCCGAGGCCGGCGGCGAGCCGTCGCACCTGGGGCCGGATCGACGGCCCGCAGGTCGCCACGGTCGCGTTGATCGCACCGATCGGTTGATCGCCGGCGATCAGCACGTCGCGCAGGTTCTCGATCCACGAGGCGAGGGCGTCGGTGCGCTCGACCATCGGTGTCGGCCCGTCGGTCGCGTCGCTGCCACGACCCGATCGCCACCCAGGTCGCCACGCCGACCACGAGCGCGGGCACGACCCACCCGGAGAACGCGAGCGACGACGACTCCCGCGACGAGCCCGCCGCCGATCCGCACCGACGCCCCCGGCCGGACCTCCCGACCTGAGACGTCGGGGTCAGGCACCGGCGTTTCAGGTTGTGCGACGAGGAGGGCGACGGCGGCGACACCGGCGAGCGTCGACGAGGACGAGCACGACGATCGGCAGGCTCACCCGTGCCTCCCGTGGACCGCGAACTGCTCCGCGGAATAGCCGGCGAGCCGCAGCCGGCGGAGGTGCCGTGCCGACAGCGGAGCGAGCTGCTGCAGCTCGTCGCTCTCGCCGAACCCCCACACCTCGGTGCTCGCGACACCGCCACCCTCACCGAGCCCGCCGACCTCGATGATCGACGTGACCCGCCGCGTCGGTGCCGTCGTCGGCGACCGCGTTGCGGACGAGGTCGATGTGGACGATGAAGTCCACGGTCTGGGCGATGAGGCTCCACACGGCGAACTCCGGCAGGCTCGTGTTCGACTTCGACACGTAGTAGCCGAGCCGCTGCAGCACCACGTCGGCGGCGTGGGCATGGATCGTCGCCAGCGATCCCCGCTTGCACATCGATGCGACATCGAGCATGTCGAGCGCCTCGTCCTCGACGAGTTCGCCGACGACCACACGGTCGGGGTTGAGCCGCCGCGTCAGCTCGACGAGTTGGCGAGTCGTGATCTCGCCCTCGCCCTCGGCGTTGGAATGCCGGGTGAACAGCGCCGGCGCGTCGGGATGACGCGGGTCGTCCTCCAGGCGGAGCTCGAGCAGGTTCTTCTCGACCGTGATGATCCGCTCGAGCGGCGACACCTCACCGAGGAGTTCGGTCAGCAGCGTCGTCTTGCCGGCGCCGGGCGGTCCCGACACGAGGATGGTGAAGCCGCACCGCACCAGGGCGCGCAGCTGGGCCACCACGTGGTGCGGGAACAGGCCGAGGTCGGCGAGCCCGTCGAGGCCGACCTGGCGGACCACGAAGCGGCGGATGGCGAGGCGCGGGTGCGTCGACACGCCGTGTTCGCTCGGCCCGCCGAGCACCATCACGACGCGCGCGCCGTCGTTCGACTGCAACGTGAGCATCGGCGACGACGTGTCGAGCCGGCCCTCGCCGGTGCCGGTCATCCGCAGGGCCATCCGCTTCTGGAACGACGTCAGGTCCGTGGCGCTGGCCCACAACTGCCCGACGTCGACCTTGCGCCCGTCCGTGTAGGTGACCCACGTGGAGAGATGGCTGTTGACGTCGATCTCCTCCACGGTTGGATCGCCGAGGAACTCCTGGAGGGGTCCGCTCCCCGTGAGTTCGGCGACCACGCCGGCCCGCAGCCGGAGCTCGTCGTGCTGGTCGAGCGGACGTTGCCCGTCACGGAGCCGCCCCTCGTTGAGTTCGGCGATCTCGTCACCGATCCACGCCCCGACGAGCAACTGCTGACGGCGATGGTCGCGCGGCGAGCGGCTCGCGCCCGGCGGGGCGAACGTCGACATCGTCGCGTTCGACCGCGTCGATCAGTCGAGCCGCCACCCGATCGGTGACGCGGCTCAGCGCCCCGGTCGGATCGATGCCGTTCCGCACGCCGTGTCGCACCGGTGGTGGGCGTCGTCGCTCATGCGGTGGTCGCCCCCTCGAACGTGCGCCCCGTCGATCGCGAAGCCGTTGCCGAGAGCCGGTCGGCGAGAGGGGCGATCGACCGCAGCAGCGGGAGCCGGCTCAGCCGCTTGGCGGAGACCCCGGTGCGGCCGGCCAGGACCATCGCCGACAGCGGGTCGACGGCGATCGCCGTCGCGCTCTCGATGGTCACCAAGGCATGGTTGGCGACGTACGCCGCGATCTCGTCGACGTCGAACGGGTCGTCGCCGATCACGGCCAGATGGAGGAGGCCGTCCGAGGACCCCGAGCTGTTCCGTCGACTCGACGAGCCGCTCCAAGCGGACGGACGCCGCGCCCGGCGACGCGGGATCCTGCCGGTGGACCACGACGATGTCGGTCGCCCTGGCGAGGACTGGCGGGAAGCCGTCCGAGGGCCGGGTGCGCCCGACATCGGCGAGCACCGTGGCGGACGATGCCGCGAGCACCGGAAGCATGCTGATCGACGCCTCGCCGATCGACCGTGCCGCCTCGCGTGATCGGACCGGCGCGGCGATGAACCGCAGCCCGGAACTCGATCCGTGGATGATCGACTCGACATCGCGCCACGTGGGCGATCCGTCGTCGATCATCGACGCCGAACGACTCGCCACGAACGTCGAGAGCGACGGAATCGCCGGCGTGTCCATCCACGCGGCGAGCGAGCCGCCCGAGGGATCGAACTCCAGCACGACGACGTCGTCCTCGGCCGACCACGCCGCGGCGAGCGCGACCGCGGTCGTCGTCGTGGCGTCACCGACGAGCGCGACGATGCCCACGGTCCGGCCTCAGTCCCCGCTCGCCCTGTCCGCCGGCTCGTCGGCCGGGTCGGCGGTCGTCTCGACGATCGGCTCGGTGAGCACGACCCGAACATCCTCGGCAGCTGCGACGATCGGCGCGGCATCGGCGGCGACCTCGACCGAGAGCGACTGGCGACCGAGCGCGCTCGTCGGTCGCGATCGGCAACGCCACCACGATGCCGTCGATCACCGTCGGGTCGGTCGTGGCCGCTCCAGAACCGCCAACCCCAGGCAGCGCAGGGATCACCAGCTGTACCGGGACCCGCTCGCGCAGTCCGACGGGAAGTGCACCTTCGTCGACCTGGATGGCGACGACGGCGTTGCCCGGTCCGACGAGCGGGCCGGCCTGCACGGACTGCGGCGTGACCAACGAGCCGGACACGAGACGGACCTTGGCGTACGAGCCGACCAGCGAATCGAGTTCGTCACCGGGCACCAGGTTGACCGATGACGGCGCATCCACCTCGACCGTCCGGAGCATGTCGCTCGTGATCTGTGCCCCGGCGGGCACGTCGACGATCGCCTGGACGAACCGGAGAGCTGTTGTTGATCGACGTGTAGATCAGGACGTTGGCCCCGATGGCGATCGCCGCAAGAGCGACACCGGCTGCGATGCGGTTCCGCCGATGGCTCGCGGGGGCGAAGCCGTGCCGTGTCACCGCGTGGGGATCGGTTGGTCGGGTCGTCACCGCGTCACGTCCGCACCGTCACGTCCGCACCAGCACGTCCTGAGCCAGCGAGCGCGACGAGTGTCGCCCCCACCAATCCGGGACCGAAGGGGAGCGACCTGGCCCGTCCGAAGACGCCGACCGTCGCGGTGGCTCCCGCCGCGAGCGCGAGCGCAGGGAGCGCGAGATTCCAGTCGGTCGCACCGATGGCCGCACCGAGCACCACAGCCAGCTTCACGTCGCCGAATCCCATCGAGGTCGGCGAGACGAGATGCAGCAGCAGCAGCGGCACGCTCATGATCAGCGCTCCGAGCACGATGTCGCCGGGAGGCACGCCGGTCGTGTCGATCGCCCGACTCAGCGCGTCCGTCACGAGGAAGGCGACCCCCGCGGCGCCGATCCAGACGTCGGGCAGGCGCCGCGTGTGCACGTCGATCAACGCGGCGGGCACGAGGAGTGCGACGGTCAGCGCGCTGGCGATCGGTACGTCGGTGAACGCCGGTGAGGTGATGGCCACGACGATCGCGACGACACAGACCACGCGCTGGTGAGCGGTGGCGTTGGTCCAACACGTCGCGATCGAAGCGTCCACCTCGGCCGGGTGACGGCCCGCGGCCGATTGACGTGAGCGACGCGTACCCACCTGTTGTGCCGTCGACTGCCGAGCCGCCAACCCCACGATCCCCTTCCTCCGTGCCGCCCGGCTCTTGGATCGCGAAACTACAACGTCGGCTCGACGCGCGCCTCCCCGAGCGTTGCGCTCGGTTCTGTTGTGAACCCGTGACCTCCGCACGCCGGAACGTGTGCAGTGTCGAAGGCCGAGCGGAACGGCGAATCGGACAGCGACGCCTAGACTGCAGGGCGCGGACCGTCCATTCGAGGAGCCAGCTCAGGAAGTCGTAGAGCTGGTGCTCGGGGCTGCCGCCTCGGAGCCGCTTCCTCGTCCGCGGCGTCGGCTGATTCGTCGTCGGTGATGCCGAGCAGGGTGCCGAGGACCAGTCGGATCGCATTGATCGACTGCATGAACGCGATCGTTGCGCTCCTCGTCGAACACCGGCGGGTGCATCGGGGGCGAGCAGCGACGTGACCAGGTTGATCGACGCCAGCCGGCTCGCCACCAGCTCCTCGCGCATCAGCCGCTGGTACTCGGCCTCCTTCTCGTCGTCGTCGGGGTAGGCGGTCGGGAAGAGGCGATTGAGCAGCGGCGTTGTCGTCGGTGGACGTCAGCAGCGCGCGGAGCTCGTCCATCAACCGGACGAGCAGCGAGCGCTCCTCGAAGTCGAGGTTGAGCCGCCAGCCGTCGTCGACGGCCTGGATCGGGGGGACGAACTCCTTGCGACCCAGGATGCTGCGCCTAGCCATGAATGCTCCGCCCATACACAGATCGGGCCGGGCCATCAGCTCGTCGACCCGTCGTGCTCCATCGTGGCCCACAAGCTGTGCTCGTGCAGCCGGAACACGTGCATCTCGGCCTCCTCGCGGGTGCCCGACGCGACGACCGCCCTGCCCTTCTCGTGCACGTCGAGCATCAGCTCCGTCGCCTTCTCGAGGGAGTACCCGAACAGCTTCTGGAACACGTAGGTGACGTAGCTCATCAGGTTCACCGGGTCGTTCCACACGAGCACGATCCATGGACGGTCGAGCGCGTTCACGTTCCTCGATGTCGGGCTCGATCACCTCCACGGGCTCGAGGGTCGTCGGCATCTCCCCATTGTGCCGTGCTTCACGCGCGTCGGGTCATCCGTCACGATTCAGGCGGTCGCGGCGTTGGTCGACTCTCCCGCGCGGCCATACGATGGGGCGGTCATGGCCGTCGGCAGTCGCCCCTTCGTACCGTCCCGGCTCGCACCCGGTGGCGTCGCCCACGGCAGCCGTCGACACCCCGACCACGGTGCTCGGCGCGTACATCGCCCTCACCAAGCCGCGGATCATCGAACTCCTGCTCATCACCACCGTGCCGACCATGGTGCTCGCCGAGCAGGGCTGGCCCGCCACCTCGCTCGTGATCGTCACGCTGATCGGCGGCACGCTGGCCGCCGGCGGGGCGAACGCCGTCAACATGTACGTCGACCGCGACATCGACGCCTTGATGGCCCGCACCCGGAACCGTCCGCTCGTCACCGGCGTCATCCCGGCCCGCAACGCTCTGATCTTCGCCCTGTCGCTGCAGGTCGCTGGCCTTCGCCGTGCTGTGGGCGGGCGCCAACCTGCTGTCGGCCGTGCTCGCCTTCGCCGCCGCGGCCTTCTACGTCGGCGTCTACACGCTCTGGCTGAAGCGCACGAGCCGGCAGAACATCGTGATCGGTGGTGCGGCCGGCGCCGTTCCGGTGCTCGTCGGATGGGCCGCCGTGCAGGATTCGCTCGCCTGGCCGCCGATCCTGCTGTTCATCGCCATGTTCCTGTGGACCCCGCCCCACTTCTGGGCCCTGGCGGTCAAGTACGCCGACGACTACCGGGCCGCCGACGTGCCGATGCTGCCCGCGGTGGCGCCCATCGAGCAGGTCGTCCGCCAGATGATCGGCTACACGGTCGCCCTCGTGGTCACCACGCTGCTGCTCGTCCCGGTCGCCGACCTCGGCTGGATCTACGGGATCTCGGCCGCCGTGCTCGGTGCCATCTTCATCGGCGGCACGCTCGCCCTCGGCCAGCACCCGACGCCGGCCGCCAGCATGCGGCTGTTCGGCTACTCGATCACCTACGTCACGCTGCTGTTCGGCGCCATGACCCTCGACGTGTTCGTCCAGTACGGCTTCTGACGGCTGAATCTGTGACATACCCCGCCACATGAAATCGGCCATGAATCGACAACCGCACGGCGATTTCCGCTCAAACGGCAGCGTGCAAGTAGTCTCGGGCCGTCATGGCCTGCCCCGTGCAGTCGTCGGCCACGCACTGAGACAAGCGAGTTCACACTTCGTATGACCACAATCGAAACTGCAGAACCGGCGCCTCCCGAGTCAGAAGGTCGTGCATCCGTGCCTGGCACCGATGCACGACCTCACCACGGCACGGTGACGGTGCAGCCGCCGAAGTGGCTGTCGTCGACCGACCACAAGATCATCGGACAGCTCTTCCTGATCGGTGGGCTGCTCGGACTGCTGGCCACCGTGGTCGTCAACGTGCTCGTCGGGATCGAGCGCATCGACGGCGGCAATCTCGCCTTCGACGACGCCATCCTCGCAGATGTTCGACGCCCAGCGCGTCGGCCTCGTCTTCGGTGCCGCCCTCCCGCTGGCCCTGGCGCTGTGCGTCGCGATCGTTCCGCTGCAGCTCGGCGCCCGCGCCATCGCCTTCCCCCGCCTCGCCACCATCGGGTTCTGGCTCTGGTTCGGCGGGCTCGTCCTGAACATCGTGTCGCTGGTCGCCAACGGCGGCACGCTCGGCGGCAGCGAGCGACATGGTCGACCTGTTCATCGCCAGCCTCGGCCTGATGGCCGTCGGAGCGGTTGCCGCGGCGATGTCGATCGGCACCGACGGTGCTCACCACCCGGGCGCCCGGGCATGACGATGCGCCGCGTGCCGTTCTTCTCGTGGTCGGCGCTGATCACCTCGATCGCCCTCGTGCTCGTGATGCCCGTGTTCATCGGCACGCTCGTCTACCTCTTCCTCGACCACCGCAACGCCCGCACCGGCTTCGGCGGCAACGCCGGCTTCGCCACCTGGGCCGGATGGCTCTTCACCCAGCCCGCCACGTACATCTTCGCCATTCCGGCCGATCGGCCTGTTCGCCGAACTGTTCCCGGTCGAACTTCCGCAAGCGCACGCCGGCACGCGGGGTGATGATCTTCGGCCTCGCCCTCGTCGGCGTCGCCGCGCTCGGCGCCGTCACCCAGCAGAACGTCGAGCGCCTGCCCTGGTCGGGCACCGAGCTGAACCTCGACGATCTCGGCAACAAGGTCGACGACCTCGTCCCGTTCGCCTACTTCAACGTGCTCCCGCTGCTCGGGGTGTTCGTGATCCTGCTGATGGCGCTCGCGCTCGCTCAAGCCCCAGAAGGGCGTCCGTCCGAACATCACCGGGCGCTCCCGTTCGCCCTCTTCGGCGTCGGGATGGTCGCTCGTCGGCATGGCGGGCAACATCCTCTACGCCATCGACGACCTGGCCCTGCAGGGCACCGTGTTCGAAGAGGCCGTCCTCATCTACGTGGTGTACGGCGCCGCGCTCGCCATCATGGGCGGCGTCGTCTGCTGGGCGCCGAAGCTCTGGGGGATCGCCCCCGCGGCGGCCAAGGTCGGTGCCGCTCGCGCTGCTCGGTGTGCTGGCGATCGTGCTCGCCTCGTTCCCGCACTACATCGCCGGATTCCTCGACCAGCCCGCCGGCCCGGGCTACGCCGACGACGACCTCGCCATCTGGAACATCCTCGTCCTCGTCGGGTCACGGCCTGATGGCGCTCACGCTGGTCGCCTTCGTCGGTCTGCTCGCCGCCGCCCAGCGGGGCAGCGATGATCAGGATGCGATCGGCGACGACCCGTGGGACGGCCAGACGCTCGAGTGGACCACCACGTCACCGGCCCCCGGCGACAACTTCGTCGACGTGCCGATCGTGCACTCCGCCGAACCGCTGCTCGACCTCAAAGTGTCGAACAACGCCTCCAACAGCGCATCACCCGACGGGAGCCCCGCCTGATGTACGCCCTGCCCGCCGGCCCCATCCCGGCCCCGCAACGCCAGACGCTCGTCGGCAGCGCCTTCGCCGCCATGGCGATCATCATGCTCACCGGCGGCATGCTCGCCGTCTGGCTGCTGCAGCGCGACGACGCGCTCGACGCCGGCGAGGCCTGGCTCCCCGAGGGTGTCGCGATCCCCGAGGTCCCCGCCAACGTCATGCTGATCGCGTTCCTCGGCCTGTGCGTGTTCGCCCAGTGGGCGGTCTGGTCGGCGAAGCGCAACGATCGGGGCCACACGGTGTTCGCCCTCGCCATCACCATGCTCATGGCGCTGCTCGTCGTCAACGCCCAGGCGTACATCTACCACGAGATGGAGCTCGGCATCGCCGACGGCACCTACCAGGTGATGTTCTACGCCGTCACCGGCATGTTCATGGTGCTGATGATCGTCGGCATCCTCTTCTCCGTCGTCGCCGCCTTCCGGTTCACCGGCGGACGAACCGGCGACCGAGAGCTCGTCGCCGCCCACGCCATCTACTGGTACACGATCGCCGCAGTGTTCACCGCGCTCTGGTTCGTCGTCTACGTCACCAAGTGAGCCACTGACCAATGTTCACCACCGGTAACAAGTTCCTCATCGGCTCCACGGTCGTCGCGATCATCGCCGCGATCGCGTACGGCACCACCCAGGACGGCTGACCGGCACCATCGGCCTCATCGCCGCCGGGATCGCCCTCGGCGTGCTCGCCGGCTTCAACATCTACACCCGTGACGCAAACGTGGCGGTCACCCCCGACCTCGCCGCCGAGCACACCGCCGCCGCTCAACTCGCCCCCGGCTACAGCCTGTGGCCCTTCCTGATGGCGTTCGGCGGCGTCACCGTCGTCGTCGGCCTGGTCACGTACCAGGCGATCTTCATCATCGGCACGATCCTCCTGCTCGCCGCCGGCGGCGAGTGGATGGCGCAGGCCTGGGCGGAGCGGGCCTCGGCCGACGACGTGCACAACGCCAGCGTGCGCAGCCGCATGGCCAACCCGTTCGAGTTCCCGATCGCCGGCGTCGTGGCCATCGGCATCATCGTCTACTCGTTCAGCCGCATCATGCTGTGGCTGTCGAAGACCAACACGGTCCTCGCCTTCGGCGTGCTGGCGGCGATCTTCCTGGCGTTCGCCTTCCTGTTCGCCTACCGGCCGTCGATCAAGTCGCGGGCGATGATCAGCATCATCGCCATCGGCGCGGTCGGCCTCGTCGCCGGTGGCGCGGCGGCCGGCATCGACGGCGAACGCGAGATCCACCCGCACGAGACCACCGAGGAACTGGCGCCAGCGAGGGCATCTGCGAGGACCCCGACCACACCGAAGCCGACGAGAAGGCATCGCAGAACGTCGCCGCGATCGCCAGCGTCGCCGCCCGGATCACGCTCGACGACGACGGCACGTTGTCGTACGACGTCAACGGGCCGAACCCGCGAAGGTGAAGACGGCACGATCACCCTGCCCCGTTCCAGCCCGAACAACGTGTTGTTCATCAACGACTCCGACGAGGATCGTCGGCTCTCGGTCGACATGGGCACCATCGTGGTGGCCGGCGAGGACGGCGACGAGGTCGAGGCACCCGCCCAGGCCTGCACCACGCTCGTCGAGCCCGGTGGCGAACAGCTGATCACCCTGAACATCGCGCAGCCGAGCTTCGCGTTCCCCGACGGCTTCCGGTTCTTCGTGCCCGGAGTCGAAACCGCCGAACTCGGACTGGTCGTGCCGTGACCGATCCGACGTCGAAACATGCCCGTCGAACGATCCGGCCAGGACGAAAATGTCATCACCCACATCTCGGACTACCGTCGGCCTCGTGACCCGACGAGCCCGAATCGCGCTCCTCGCCGGGCTCGCCGCCGTTGCCGCCGGTTGCGCCAACGACGCCCCGCAGGACACCTGGCAGCCCGCCGGACCGAACGCCCAGAAGATCCAGAACCTCCAGTACCCGGTGTTCGTCATCGCCGGCGTCGTCGGACTGATCGTGTTCGCCGTCGTCGGCTACGTCGTCTGGCGCTACCGCGACCGGGGCCAGGCGATCCCCGAGCAGACGCACGGCAAGCCGGCGCTCGAGATCGGCCTCACGATCCTGCCGGCGCTCATCCTCATCGGCGTCGCCATCCCCACGGTCGGCACCCTGATGGCGCTGAACAAGACGAGCGACACCGAGTGCGTCATCAACGTCACCGGTCAGCAGTGGTGGTGGGAGGTCGACTACCCGGTGCAGGACGGCTGCGGCGGCGTCTCCGATGTCGATCGTCACCTCGGGCCAGATGGTCATCCCGGTCGGCACGCCCGTGCTCGTGCGCGGCACGAGCCGCGACGTCATCCACTCGTGGTGGATCCCGCGTCTCAACGGCAAGCGCGACATGGTCCCCGGCCGCGTCCAGACCAACCGCCTCGCAGGCCGACGAGCCCGGCATCTACGCCGGCCAGTGCACCGAGTTCTGCGGTCTGTCGCACGCCAACATGCGCATGGAAGTCATCGCCATGTACCCCGACGACTTCGAGGCCTGGAAGGCCAACCAGCTCGAGGAGTACACGCCGCCCGAGGCCGGCACGCTCGGCGGCCGAGGGTGAGGCGCAGTTCATCTCGCAGTGCTCGCGATGCCACCAGGTGAACGGCCTCGAGGATGCCGACGGCGATCCCGATCGTCTCCCGGCCCGACCTCTACGAATACGCCGGCGCCGCGCCGAACCTCACGAACCTGATGACCCGCAACACGTTCGCCGGCGCCTCGTTCAACCTGCTGATCCCCCAGTGCTAGCGCCGAGGTGTGGGACGCGCCGCCCGACGAGGTCGGCCAGGAGTACCTGAAGGGCGTCACGCCGGAGTGTCTCAACTCCGTCGAACTCCGCGAGTGGCTGCGCAACGCTCCCGGCCAAGAAGCCGATGTACGCCGACCCGACCAAGCTCGAACCCACTGACGGGCTGTACCGAGGCATGCCCTACCTCGCGCTCAGCGAAGATCAGATCGACCAGCTCGTCGCCTACCTGCTCGAACGCCAGTGATGGGAGCCCGATAACACATGGCCATCATCGAACGCCCGGTCGACACCCCCGCCACCGACGGCGAACCGGCAGTCGTCGCCACCCCCTCCAGCTCGTTCGGCTACCTCCGCCGGCCCGTCCAGACCACCGGCTGGCGGTCCTGGGCCTTCACGCGTCGATCACAAGAAGATCGGCATCATGTACGGCGTCACCGCCATGGTGTTCTTCGTCGTCGGCGGCCTCGAGGCGAGCCTGATCCGCGCCCAGCTCGCGCAGGCCGACGGCACGATCCTGTCGGCCGACAAGTACAACCAGATGTTCACGATGCACGCCACCACGATGGTGTTCCTCTTCGTGATGCCGATGGCGGCGGCGTTCGCCAACTACATGATCCCGCTGCAGATCGGTGCCCGTGACGTCGCGTTCCCCCGGCTGAACGCGCTCAGCTTCTGGACGTTCCTGTTCGGTGGCATCTTCATCAACACGTCGTGGTTCCTCGGCGGTGGCGCCGACGGTGGCTGGTTCATGTACGCCCCGAACAGCTCCACGCCGTTCTCGCCGTCCGACGGCGTGAACTTCTGGACGCTCGGTCTGCTGATCACCGGTGTCGCCTCGCTGGTCGGTGCGGTCAACCTGATCGTCACCGTGCTCAACATGCGGGCGCCCGGCATGACGATGATGCGCATGCCGATCTTCACCTGGATGGGCCTCGTCACGCAGTTCCTGCTGCTGTTCGCCATGCCGGTCATCACCGTGGCGCTGTTCCTGCTGCTGTTCCAGCGGAACTACGGCGCCACCTTCTTCTCCGTGGCCGACGGCGCCGACCCGCTGCTGTGGCAGCACCTGTTCTGGATCTTCGGTCACCCCGAGGTGTACATCATCGTGCTGCCGGCCTTCGGCATCGTGTCCGAGGTGCTCCCGGTGTTCTCCCGCAAGCCGTTGTTCGGCTACCCGTTCGTCGTGTTCTCGGGCGCGGCGATCGGCTTCCTCGGCTGGGGCGTGTGGGCGCACCACATGTTCGCCTCCGGCCTCGGGCCGATCTCGGTGTCGGTGTTCGCCGTGGCCACGATGGCCATCGCCATCCCGACCGGCGTCAAGATCGTCAACTGGACCCTCACGATGTGGGGCGGCAAGCTGTACTTCAGCACGGCGATGCTGTTCGCCATCGGTCTGATCATCGAGTTCACCATCGGCGGTCTCTCCGGCGTCACCCACGCGGTGGCGCCGTCCGACACGCAGCAGACCGACACCTACTACATCGTCGCCCACTTCCACTACGTGATCTTCGGCGGCGGCGTGCTCGGTCTCTTCGCCGGCATGTACTACTGGTGGCCGAAGATCTTCGGCAAGATGCTCAGCGAGAAGATCGGCAAGTGGAACTTCTGGCTCATGATCATCGGCATGAACATGACGTTCGGGCCGATGCACATCCTCGGCCTGCAGGGTCAGCCGCGCCGCATGTACATCTGGACCGAGGAGCGCTCCGGCGAGGGGTTCTTCAACCTCGGGTTCTGGAACCTCGTCTCCTCGATCGGCACCGTCGTGCTCGGTGTCCGGCGTGTTCATGTTCTTCTTCGTCAACGTGTGGGTGACCCGCAAGGCCCCGCCGGCGCCCGCCGATCCGTGGGACGCCCGCAGCCTCGAATGGATCACGTCGAGCCCGCCGAAGGAGTACAACTTCGAGCGCACCCCGATCGTGCACTCGCTCGACGAGTTCTTCCATCGCAAGTACGAAGACGTCGGCACCGGCGACCACCACGAGTACAAGAAGGTGGCCACCGGCGAGGAGGTCGTCGCCGAGGAGGTCGCGCACGCCGATGCCCACATCCACCTGCCGTCGCCGTCGTACTGGCCGATCATGCTGGCGCTGGCGCTGCCGATCATGGCCTACGGCGTCATCTATCACACGTTGCTGATCGTCGTCGGCGCGGCGTTGCTCGTCGGTTCGATCTTCGGCTGGGCGCTCGAACCGTCGACCGCCCCCGACTCCGACTTCGATCCGCCGGCCGATGGCGGCGAGACGAGCAAGGAGCTCGCGGTCCATGTCTGACACCATCACCAATCCGGACACGGGCGACGGTGGCGCTGCCGCCGAAGCGGTGGACGAAGCGGTCGACGGCACCACGATCGTCGACGAGGTCATCCCCACGGAATCCGACGGCAGCGGGTCCGACGACGAGTCTCGACCACATCGGTCTCGCCCACCACACGTCGACCGGCCTGTCGAACACGAAGCTGGCGATGTGGCTGTTCCTCGGCTCCGAATGCCTCTGTTCGGTGGCCTGATCGCCACCTACATGCTCTACCGCAACCGGCAGGGCGACGCGATCGGCCCCGACCAGTTGTGGGACATCCCGTTCACGTCGGCGTCCAGCTTCTGCCTGCTGATGTCGTCGCTCACGATGGTGCTCGCCGTGTCGGCGGCCAAACGCAAGGACGATCGCAACACCCGGCTCTGGCTCATCACCACCGCCTCGCTCGGCGGCCTGTTCGTGGCCGGCCAGGTGTACGAGTTCACCACGTTCTACCGCGAGGGCCTCGGCTACACCACGAGCCTGTTCGGTTCGAGCTTCTACACGCTCACCGGTTTCCACGGCGTGCACGTGTCGGTCGGCATCATCATGCTGATGGCGCTGATGTTCATGCTGTCGCGCAACAAGGTGGCCGGCGACAAGGCCGAGACGGTCGAGATGATCGGCCTGTACTGGCACTTCGTCGACATCGTCTGGATCATCATCTTCACCCTCGTCTACCTGATTCCGGCCTGACCATGACGATCGACACCGCATCCACCGACGCCCACGGCACCTCCGATCACGGTTCGCCCCCCGGCACCCTGCACACCGACGGCAGGAACCCACGAGGGCGCCTCCGACTTCACGTACGTCAAGATCGCATTGGCGCTCGTGGTGCTCACGGGCGCCGAGATCGCCGTCAGCTACATGGACATCGGCAAGGCTCAGGTGCCGATCCTGCTCGTGATGATGGCGGTGAAGTTCTTCACGGTCGTGCTGTACTTCATGCACCTGAAGTACGACAACGTGCTGTTCAAGCGGTTGTTCTACAGCGGGCTGTTCCTCGCCCTGTTCGTCTACATCGTCGCCCTGTTGACGTTCCACTACTTCGAGTAAGCCCTTCGACGGCAACCACCGTCCGGTCGGAGACGCCCCATGTTCGCCCAAGCGGTTCAACATCCACTCCAGTTCCAGTGGCACCCCGAGGTGTGGCTCCTCGTCGCCTTCCTCACGGTGGCGTACGTCTACATGGTGCGGGTGATCGGCCCGAACGCCGTGCCCGCCGGCACGCCGGTGGTCACCCGCAAGCAGATCACATCGTTCGTCGGCGGCGATGACGATGCTGTTCGTGGCGAGCAACTGGCCGCTGCACGACA
The DNA here is from genome assembly GCA_963801795.1 of Ilumatobacteraceae bacterium. Lineage (GTDB taxonomy): Bacteria > Actinomycetota > Acidimicrobiia > Acidimicrobiales > Ilumatobacteraceae > Sva-07. The sequence goes on along the minus strand of CAWDFZ010000003.1, from coordinate 962,525 downwards.
TCGCCGAGGAGTACCTCTACTCGGCACACATGATGCAGCACATGATGCTGTCGTACTTCATGCCGCCGCTGGTGCTGATCGCCACGCCCGAGTGGCTCCTGCGGGTGCTCGTCGGCAACGGGCGCGGGTACCGGGTGCTGGCCTTCCTCTGCAAGCCGGTCGTCGCCGGCCTGGCGTTCAACGCCGTGGTGATCGTCACCCACGTGCCGGGTGTCGTCAACGGGTCGGTCGCCAACGGGCCGTTCCACTACGGCCTGCACGTGCTCGTCGTGACGTTGTCGTTGCTGATGTGGATGCCGGTGTGCGGGCCGTTCCGCGAGTTCCACCTGCAGCCGCTCGGCAAGTGCATCTACCTGTTCCTGCAGTCGATCGTGCCGACCCTGCCCGCCGCGTGGCTCACGTTCGCCGACGGCGCGGTGTACTCGGCCTACGACAACCCGTACCGCCTGTGGGGGATCGGCATCACGACCGACCAGCAGCTCGCCGGCGCGATCATGAAGACCGGCGGGTCGGTGTTCCTGTGGGCGATCATCATCTTCATCTTCTTCCAGCGGTTCGCCGCCGAACTACAAGGACGAACACGACTACCGCCGCGCCGGGTTCGATCCCGACGGCCGAGATCGTCGGCAACGACGAGACTCCCGCTCACCACCGCCGACGTCGAGCGCGAGTTCGCCACCACCGCCGCGCCGACCCCACCCGAGCCGACCGACCCCGACTGACCGCCCGTTGCCATGAGCCAACGGTCCACCCCCTGTCTCAATCCCAGGGGTCCGTTCGCTCATCGCAACGGGTGCGGCGCGCCGAATCGGGCGGACCGCGAGGAAGCCGGACCGGTAGCCTGCGAGGTCGTGATCGACCAGCGACTCCTGCGCACCGACCTGCCGATGGTCGAGGCGGCGCTGGGTCGCCGTCACCGGCCGGCGATCCTCGACGACGTGCGGCACGCGGCCCGTCTCGACGCCCGGCTGCGTTCGATCACGCAGGAGCGCGACGACATCCGGGCCCGGGTGAACGCCATCTCGAAGGAGGTCGGGACACTCCGCCGCACGGGCGACGTCGACTCCGCCGAGCAGCTGCAGGACGAGAGCCGGGCGCTCGGCGACACCGAACGTGCGCTCGCCGTCGAGCACGACGAGGTCGACGCCGCGCTGCGCGACCTCCTGCTCGGCATCCCCAACCTGCCGCACCCCGACGCCCCCGACGGCGCGAGCGACGACGACAACCCGCTCGTCACCGGGCCGATCGGTCTGCTCGACAGCTACCCCGACCATCAGCGAGTCCCGCACTGGGAAACGGCCACGGCGCTCGGCATCCTCGACAACGAGCGGGCCGTCAAGATCTCGGGCGCGATGTTCACCATGCAGCGCGGTGCGGGCGCCACGCTCAGCCGGGCACTGTGCCAGTACGGACTCGACCTCAACGCGGACGCGTTCGAGGAGATCCGGCCGCCGTCGCTCGTCAGCACCGCCACGCTGACCGCCACCGGCCAGCTCCCCAAGTTCGCCGACGACGCATACTCGATCGAGCGCGACGATCTGTGGTGCATCCCCACCGCCGAGGTGCCGCTCACCTCGATCTACGCCGGCGAGATGCTCGACGATCTCGAGCTCCCGATCCGCGTGATGGCCTACAGCGCCTCGTATCCGGCGCGAGGCCGGATCGGCCGGCCGTGACACCCGCGGCATGCTGCGCTCCCACGAGTTCGACAAGGTCGAGATCCTCTCGTTCGCCACCCCGGAGCAGGCACCCGATCTCCTCGTCGACATGACGGGCCGAGCCGAGCGGGCCATCGCCGGGCTTGGGCTGCCGTACCGGATCATCGAGATCTGCACCGGCGACCTGGGCCAGAGCCACCATCGCAGCTTCGACATCGAGGTGTACGCGCCCGGCGCCGACACGTGGCTGGAGGTGTCGTCGATCAGCTGGTTCAGCGACTACCAGGCGCGCCGCGGCAACATCCGCTTCCGCCGCCACGACGCGGAGGGCAAGCCGCTCAAGGGCACCGAGTTCGTGCACACGCTCAACGGTTCGGCGCTCGCCGTGCCCCGGGTGTGGGCGGCGATCATCGAGAACTACCGCAACGACGACGGCTCGGTCGACCGTGCCCGAGGTGCTGCGGCCGTACATGCGCGGCATCACCCGCATCGAAGCGATCGTCTAGATCGGCATGAGCGACCGCGGAGTTCCCGGGCATCCCGTCCCGGGCCGACGTGCTCCGCGACCGCCGGGTGCAGTACGAGACGGCCGGGCTCGACGTCGACGACCTCGACGCCGGATCCGGTCGAGCAGTGGCGGCGCTGGCACGACCAGGCGCTCGACGCGGGCGTGGCCGAACCGAACGCGATGACCGTCGCCACGATCGGTGCCGACGGCGTGCCCGATGCGCGGATCGTGTTGGCCCGCGGCGCCGACGAGCGTGGGCTGGTGTTCTACACGAACTACGAAGGAGCCAAGAGCCGTCAACTCGACGCCGCCCCGGTCGCCGCGGCCGTGTTCTCCTGGCTCGACCTGCACCGCCAGGTGCGGCTGCGGGCCCGCGTCGAGCGGGTGTCAGCCGAGGAGAGCGATGCCTACTTCGCGTCCCGCCCCCGCGGGAGCCAGCTCGGCGCGTGGGCGTCGCCGCAGAGCGACGTGATCGCCGATCGCTCGCTGCTCGACGACCGGGTCGCCCGGTTCGACACCCAGTTCGCCGACGTCGAGGTCCCCCGCCCGTCGAACTGGGGCGGCTGGCGCCTGATCCCGTTCGAATGGGAGTTCTGGCAGGGCCGCCCGAGCCGGCTCCACGACCGCCTCCGCTACCGATCGCTCGGCGATCCGCCCGCCTGGCACATCGACCGCCTCGCGCCGTGACGCGGACTCCGCACCGCCGCTGACCCCATTCCGGTTTGCGGCAGACACAACGACCGCATCGGTAGGAGTGACTGCCGCAGAATCCGGGTCCGGGATTTGGTGCAGCACATCGACCGCAGGGGAGCATTGTGTCTGCCGCAAACGATTTGGACGAGGAGCCTGTCGGCGGGCGAGGTCACCCGTACGGCCGTCGGGCGGCTGCGGGCCACGTGGTGGCGGCGTCGACGAGGCCGTCGATGAGCGCGAGGGTGTGCGGCGTGAGACCGGGACCCTCCCAGTCCCACCACATCGGGCTCGCGCCGCGGACGCGGGGCGGTAGCTCGATCTGCACGCCGCATCCCGGCACGAGGTTGACCGGATTGTCGGCGTGCAGGCCACGCAGGTTCGGGGGGATGCGCTCGAGATCGGTGACGATGTCGTAGGCCGGAAGCGTCCGTCGCAGCGCGGCGACCGACGTGCTCGGCCAGCAGCACGGTTGCGCCCACCGAGCAGGAGCGATCCGAACAGCCCGCGCTGGCCGAACCCGTGGATCGTGACGACGACGTCGACGTGGTCGACGAACGGCGCGCAGCGCGGGCCGACTCGGCCGGCCGGACCACGGTCGATGCCAGGTGCTCGCGCATGCCGTCGGGCTGCACCACCGCGTAGAGCGACGCGTCGCTCCGCCGGGCGGCTTCCGCGGCGATCACGTCGGTCATCGCCTCGAGCGCACCGCCGTGGTACGCCATGAACCCGAACGAGCCGCGCAGCTCGACGATCTCCTCGACGCCGGGTGCGGCGAGGAGATCCGCGAACGGCGTCACCGCGACCATCCTGACCGCGCGGATCGGGTCGACGTCGACACTTGCCCCTACGATGGGCATCGTGCTGGTGTGGATGGATCTCGAGATGACCGGGCTCGACCACACGTCCGATGTCATCGTCGAGATCGCCACGATCGTCACCGACGACGATCTGACGATCGTCGCCGAGGGTCCCGATCTCGTGATCCACCAGCCCGACGAGGTGCTGGCGGCGATGGATCCGTTCGTCGTCGACATGCACACGCGTTCCGGATTGCTCGAGGCGATCAAGGCCTCGACCATCAGCCTGGAGGACGCCGGTGCGGCGACGCTCGAGTTCATCAAGCAGCACGTGCCCGAACCGATGACCGTCCCGCTGTGCGGCAACTCGATCGGCACCGATCGCCGGTTCCTCGCGGCCTACCTGCCCGACATCGAGAACCACCTGCACTACCGCTCGATCGACGTGTCGAGCGTCAAGGAACTCGTGAAGCGGTGGTATCCGACCGTCGACGCGGAGCGACCGCACGGTCACGGGTCGCACCGGGCGCTCGACGACATCCGCGAATCGATCCGCGAGATGGCGTACTACCGCGACCGCGTGTTCGTCGATCGTGCGTCGGTCGAGTCCGGCGCGCTGCCGCCGGCGAGCAGACCGCGCACGACGCCACCGACGCCGTCTCCGCCAACGGCTGACCGGTCGGTCATCGCCGCCGGTTAGGTTCGCGGCATGCGTGCAGTCGTGCTTCGTTCCCACGGTGGCCCCGAGGTCCTGACCATCGAGGACGTTCACGATCCGGTGGCCGGCCCGGGCGAGATCGTCGTCGCCGTCGAGCACACCGCCCTCAACCGGGCCGACATCCTCCAGCGCCTGGGGATGTATCCCGACCCGCGTCGGCGCGACATCGAGATTCCCGGCATGGAGTACGCCGGCACCGTCCAGTCGATCGGCGACGACGTGACCGAGTGGTCGGTCGGCGACCGGGTGATGGGGATCGAGGCCGGTGGCTGCTACGCCGAGCGGGTCGTCACCCACGCCCGCCAGGCGATGCCGATCCCGTCGTCGGTGGACACCGCCGACGCGGCGGCGATCCCCGAGGTGTTCCTCACCGCGTGGGACGCGCTGGTGGTGCAGGGCGGGCTCACGTCGGGACGCTGGGCGCTCGTCCACGCCGGCGCGTCCGGTGTCGGCACGGCGGCGATCCAGATCGCCAAGGCGATCGGTGCCCGCGTGGCCGTCACCTGCTCGGCCGGGCAAGGCCGAGCGCGTGTCGCGAGCTCGGTGCCGATCTCGTGCTCGAACGCAGCCCGGCCGATTGGCTCGCCGAACTGCAGGCGGCCGTCCCCGCCGGGGTCGACGTGCTGCTCGACGTGATCGGCGGTGACGAGGTCGGCCGGAACCTCCGGGCGACGCAGGCTCGACGGCACCATCGTGCAGGTCGGGCTGATGGGCGGCGGCAACACGCGAGGTCAACGTCGGCCTCATCCTCCAGAAGCGGATCACCTGGATCGGCACCACGCTGCGGTCGCGCCCGCTGGAACGCAAGATCGGCATTGAGCCAGCGGTTCATCGACGAGATCCTGCCGCTGTTCGATGCGGGCGTCCTGCGACCGATCGTCGATTCCCGGTTCCCGCTCGACGACATCGCCGACGGCCATCGGCGGATGGAGTCGAACGCCAACGTCGGCAAGATCCTGATCGACATCTGAGTCGCATCAGCCCGAGCGGGCGTCGACACGCCTGCCCTTCCAGATGACGTCCCGGTGGAGGGCCGCGACGGCGAAGCTGCGCACGACGATCAGGACGAACACGGCGACGGCCAACGGGAACAACACCGCCGTCAGCGGGTGGATCGATCCGGCCCGTCGTCCGAGCACCCAGCACTGGAGCGCGCACAGGAGGTAGACGATGCCGGCGCGCAGTGGGTCGTGCGACGGCAGACCGCCTGCGAGCCAGCCGCCGGCGAGCGCCGCGATCCACCAGACGACCCCGAGCGCCACCCACCACCGGGTCGAGCGCACTCCGGCGGCGATGGTGCGGGTCCAGCCGTCGAGGAGCTGACGCCAGCCGTCGGGATACATCCGAAACGTCGTGTCGGGTCGGCCGGTGAACAGCACCGCGCCACCGGCCAGTCGGGCGAGACCGATGTCCTCGGTGTGCCGATCGCGGACGGCCTCGTGCCCGCCGACCTCGTCGTAGCGGCGCGCGTCGCATCGCGAGCACCGGCCCGAACGCCACGGTCGGGCGGACGCGCTCGCCGAGCACGGTGAACGCGCCCGATCCCATCAGCGCGGTCACGTTGAACAGCAGGCTCGCCTGTTCGTACCAGCGCTCGGTGCGGTGCCACGGCTGCACCGACACCACCGCGTCGGGATGCGTCCGCGCCACGGCCTCGATGTCGTCGAGAAGCTGCGCCGACGGGCAGCACGTCGGCGTCGATGAACAGCAGCGTCGGTGCGGTGGTGGCGTCGGCCCCCTGCCAGCAGGCATGCGGCTTGCCGAGCCAACCCGGCGCCGGTGCGGTCGACACGACCCGCGGCTCCACGGCCTCGCGCGATCGTCGCCGTGCCGTCGTCGGACTGGTCGTCGACGACGACGAACTCGTCGCCGGGACGGAGCTGGGCGACGATTCGATCGACGACCGTGCCGATCGAACGCGCCTCGTCGCGGGCCGGCACGATCACCGCCAGCGGCTCGCGCTCCCCGGAACGGACGCTCGGCAGCGGGCCGGGTCCGCCACAGCAGCAACCAGCCGAGGAGCCAACCGGTCGAGAACACCGCGAGGTCGACCGTGGTCATCGTCGTCCATCTTTCTCGAAACATCCTTGACCGGCGGTAGCCGATCGTGGTTTCCTGGTGACTCGTGCCTTCGGGCGCGGTGCTCGTTCGAGCACGAACAGACGATTCCAGCCGCAGACGATCCGACGAGAAAGGACGACCGATGACTCAAGTGCCCACGCTCTCGACGTTCGGCGGTCGCGCGCGCTCGTCGTTCGAAATGTCCTGCAACGCGGATCGTTGGCTCGGCGGTCATGCGGTGCAGGTCATTGGCGCAATGGCGTACTCACCGACGACCACCGCCAAGCGAAACGTCCCCGGCAGCCCCGTCGGAGTTCTGACGTAACACCAACGTCAGATCACCTCCTCCGAGGCCGCCGGGTTCCAAGAACCCGGCGGCCTTTTGCTTTTCCCAACCACATTCCATCACGACCCATCCGACAGCCACTTCCAACCAATCAGAAAGCACAGGACATGCCAACGATCACCACCCCAGACCGACTGACAAGAGACCGGCCGACAAGAGACCGGCCGACGCTCATCGGTCCCCGTCACCCACTCGCACTCGACCCGATCACGCTCGCCCGATCACCGTCAAGCCCATCGCCAAGCCCATCACGGACACCATCGACAACAAGGAACACGACATGGCACCGCTCCTCGACTCCCCCACCTTCGAACGTCTCAGCGCTCGCATCGACACGCTGGAACCTGACAGTCCACCCGGCGACGAACGTCTGCCCGGCCAGAAGGCCCCGGTCGCTCGGTGCGCCGACGGCCACGGCACGATGGTCGGGCTGTTCTTCTCCGACAACATCATCGACATCGCCCGTGCCAAGGCGATGTGCGGACTCTGCCCGCTGCGTGAGTCGTGCCTCGCCGGTGCGCTCGAGCGGGAGGAGCCGTGGGGCGTCTGGGGCGGCGAGCTGCTCTCGGGCGGCCGCATCATCGCCAACAAGCGCGCCTGCGGGCGTCCGCCGACCCGGCCTCGCCCCGAGATGATCATCGACGAACTCGGCCCGGTCGGCGTCGTCGCCTGATCCCGCTACCAGGTCGTGCATCGGTGCCTGGCACCGATGCACGACCTCCGACGCGATCGCGCCGGAACGAATCGGGGGCGCCGACCGACCTGACCGAATGTGCTCGGTACGATTCGACCGATGAAGATTCCTCGGCCGCGGCTGTTCGTCGCGTCCCTGGTGGTCGCCGCGCTCGTCATCGGCGGGTTCGTCTGGCTGACGTCGTCCGGCGACACGGGCAACGGCGACAACGGCGAGATCGACGCCGTGCTGAGCGATCCGCAGGACGTCGTCAGGCCTTTCCCACCGACGGCCTCGCCAACGACGACGTGCAGGGCGACCCGTTCCCCGAACGCCGTGTTCCTCGACCGTGACGGCAACGAGGTCACCTCGGAATCACTGGTCGGTGAGCCGCTCGTCGTCAACCTGTGGTTCAGCTCGTGTGCGCCGTGCGCCAAGGAGCTCCCGGCGTTCGCCGCCGTCGACGCCGACGTCGACGACGTGCGGTTCATCGGCGTCAACACGATCGACTCGGTGGAGGACATGGAGCGCTTCGCCGGCGAGCGCGGCGTGGAGTACGAGCTCCTGCGTGACAACTACGCGGAACTCGCCGACGGCATCGGTGCGGTCGCCTTCCCGATCACACTGTTCGTCGACTCGGACGGGATGATCGTCGACCAGACCGGCGCGCTCGACGAGGGCGAACTGCGGTCGAAGGTGGCAGCACTCGAGGCGCACGAGGCCTCGACGTGACGCTGTCGTTCATCCGCGGTCTCGTCGCCGCCGTCAACCCCTGCGGCTTCATCCTCCTGCCCACGTACCTGATGTACTTCCTCGGCCTCGAAGGGGCCCGGCCCGGCACGCAGCGGGCGACGCTGCGCCGTGCGCTGCTCGTCAGCGCGTCGCTGTCGGCCGGATTCATCGCCGTGTTCCTCGTGGCCGGCGCGATCTCGTACAACTTCACCACCTGGATCAACGAGAACTCGAAGTACGCGACGGTCGTCATCGGCGCGTCCCTGCTCGTGCTCGGCATCGCCATGCTGTGCGGCTACAAGCTGCCGTTCGTGACACCCGACGTCGGCACCGGCGACACCACCGAACGCACGGTCCGCGCCATGTTCGTGTTCGGGATCGCCTACGCCGTCGCCTCGATCGGCTGCACGATCGGGTTGTTCATCGCCACCGTGTTCAGCACGTCGGCGCGCGAGGGGGTGGCGGCCGGCTTCGCCAACGTCCTCGCCTACGGCGCCGGCATGGCGCTGCTCGTCAGCGCGCTGACCATCGCGCTGGCCTTCGCCAACACCTCGCTGCTGAAGGTGCTGCGGTCGGGCATGCCCTACGTCGATCGGATCGCGGCGGCGTTCGTCGTGCTGTCGGGCCTGTACCTGCTCTGGTACTTCTACTGGGTCGATCTCCGCGAGGACGGTGACCCGATCACCGACTGGGCCCAGGACCGCCAGGCGCAGGCCACACGCGTTCCTCGACGACAACTGGCGTGCGGTCGCGGTGGTGCTCATCGTGGTCGTCGGCGCGGCGATCGCCTACGTGTGGTTCCGGCCCGACGCCGACGCCGACGCCGACGGGCCGGCAAGACGGACGCATCGGCGGACGATTCGACGGCGCTGCCGGAATCAGCCACTCAGAGGTAGTCGATCGCGCGGGCCTGCGCCGGTGAGCTCGTCACGATGGTCGGGATGGGCGATCGGCGATCAGGTTCCGCGTCCGTTCCTTGATCGACCGGCCACGCAACTCGGCGACGCCCCATTCGGTGACCACCTTGTCGACGGTGTTCTTCGGCGTGGTCACGACGTCGCCGGCGGCCAACTGCGGAACGATCCGTGACGCGCCGCTCGACGTGGTCGAATGCAGCACGACGAAGCCCTGGCCGCCCTCGGAGTACATCGCGCCGCGGGCGAAGTCGTTCTGGCCACCCGACGACGAGAAGTAGCGTCCCGTCGATCGTCTCCGACGCGCACTGACCGATGAAGTCGACGGTCAGGGTGGCGTTGACCGACGCGAAGTTCGGCTCGTTGGCGATGATCCGCGGATCGTTCACGTACCGCACGGTGTGCAACTCGACGGCGGTGTTCTCGTGCAGGAACTCGTGCAGCCGGTCGGTGCCCAGCGCGAACGTGCCGACGGTCTTGGTCCGGTTCAGCCGCTTGCGGACCCCGTTCACGACACCGGCCTCGATCAGTTCGACGACGCCGTCGGAGAGCAGTTCGGTGTGGATGCCGAGATCGCGATGGTCGGCGCAGGGCGGCCATGATCGCGTTGGGAATGGCGCCGATTCCCGTCTGGATCGTGGCGCCGTTCGGGATCCGCTCCGCCACGAAGCCGGCGATCCGACGATCGGCCTCGCCGGGCTGCCTTCGGCGGAACCTCGATGAGCGGACGATCGCTGCGGCACCAGCCGACGACCTGCGACACGTGCACCTGATTGCGTCCGAACGTCCGCGGCATCGCATCGGTCACCTCGAGGAAGAACCGGGCGCGTCCGATGAAACTCGCCGTGTAGTCGGCGGACACGCCGAGCGAGAAGTAGCCGTGCCGGTCGGGCGGGGAGGCGGCGGCGATGCACGAGCGGGTCGGCGGCCCGCATCTTCATCAGTTGGTACACCTCGGAGAAGTGCGCGGGCACCAGCCCGATCGTGCCGGCCGCGAAGTGCGGGCGTGTCACGTGCGACAGGAAGTACGAGATGTGCTTCAGTCGGTCGCCGAACGTCCCGGCCAGGTACGGCCGATCGTGCAACGCGTGCATCTGATGGACGCGGACCTCGTCGATGTTGGGCGCTCCGGCGGCGGCCGCGTCCTCGAGTCGCGTCGAGCACCGCCGTCGGCTCGCCGTTGGCGAGCGGCACGATGAGGTGCGTTCCGGGCGTCACGATGTCGACGATGTCGGACGCCACGTTGGGCGGGGTGCGGGCGGTGTCGAGCGAGCCGGCCATTGCCGCTACCGTACGCGGCCCGGCTTGCTGGCGCGGACAACCCGGTCGGTACGGTCGGGCGACGATGTCCGAGCACCCCGATCCCGCCGACGTGCCGATCCATCCGGCGGCCACCGTCATGTTGATCCGTGACCCCGACGGTTCAGAGAGCGGCGAGGGATCGTCGGGCGTCGAGGTGTTCATGCTCCGGCGCACGACGAAGGCCGCCTTCGGCGCCGGCATGTATGGTCTTTCCCGGTGGTCGTGTCGACGACGCCGACGGCGCGCCCGACGTGGCCGCGTGCTGCACCGGGCTCGACGACGGCGCCGCCTCGGAGCGGCTCGGGATCGCGTCGGGCGGTCTCGCCTACTGGATCGGCCGTGGTCCGCGAATCGTTCGAGGAGGCCGGCGTCCTGCTCGCCGACCGCGTCGACGGTGGCCGGCCGACGATCGACGCCGACGATCGGCACCGCGTCCACGACGGCGAGCTGTCGATGGTCGACCTGTGCGCCCGCGACGACCTCGTGATCGATCTGTCGCGGCTCCACTACATCGACCACTGGGTGACGCCGCTCGGCGAGCGGCGCCGCTTCGACACCCGATTCTTCCTCGCCGAGGTGCCCCAGGATCAGGAGCTGCTGCACGACGATCGGGAGACGGTCGACAGCCTCTGGGTCCGTCCGGCCGAGGCGCTGGCGATGTTCGAGGACGAGCGGCTGACGATGATGCCGCCGACGATCCTCAACCTCGCGCCGGCTCGCGGACTACCGCTCGGTCGTCGACGGCCTCGACGTCGCCGACCGCGTCCGATCGGCCCGCCGCCGATCCAGCCGCATCTCCGCTTCGACGCCAACGGTCGGGTGACCGGGGTGTCGCTGCCGTGGGACGACGACTACGAGGCCCTGGGCGGCACGCCGCCATACTGAGATCTGGCTGACTGAGAGTTGGCGTACTGAGATTGGGCGCTCTTGGCCGCGTCGAGGTCGGCGAAGGCCGCGTTGACGGTGTCGAACAGCCGCGCCGAGCAGCCCGCCATGTCGATCTCGTCGGCCGGTTGGACGGGTGCGATGTCGGTGACGATGCGATCGGCGATCGTCCGGAACACCTCGGCCGCCTCGCCGATGCCGTCGATCGCCACCGGTGTAGCCGGCGTCGCCGGCCGCGGCCACCGCCGGTTCGAGCGGGATCTGGCCGAGCAACGGCGCATCGATCGAATCGGCGAGGGCCTGGCCCCCGCCGGCGCCGAACAGCGCATACGACTCGCCGTGGTCGCAGGTGAACGTGCTCATGTTCTCGATCACGCCGACCACCCGCAGGAAGCTGCGCTTGGCCATGTCGGCGGCCCGCTGGGCGACCTTCTGGGCGGCGAGTGCGGGCGTGGTGACGACGATGAGGTCGGTGTGCGGCAGCATCCGGGCGAGGCCCATCTGGACGTCGCCGGTCCCGGGAGGCATGTCGATCAGGAGGTAGTCGAGTTCCCCCCAGCGCACGTCGCGCAGGAACTGTTCGACCGCCTTGGTGAGCATGAGGCCGCGCCACATCAGCGCGGTCTCCTCGTCGACGAGGAAGCCCGTCGACACGACCTTCAGCAGGCCGTCGCCGACGACGCGCTCGTTCGGGATGATCAGCGGCTTCGGTGCGACCGTCGAGCTGCTGGGCCTCCATCCGGTCGCTGATGCCGAGCAGGCGCGGCACCGAGAAACCCCAGATGTCGGCATCGAGCACGCCGACGGTGAACCCGCGTCGCGGCGAGCGCGGCGGCGAGGTTGACGGTGACCGAACTCTTGCCGACACCGCCCTTGCCGCTGGCGATGGCGAGGACGCGACACGAGGCCGGAACCTCGGTGTCGGGGGCGTTCTCGCGGGCGTTCCAACGCGCCTTGGTCATGACGGCGCTGCGTTCGTCGGCGTCCATCTCGCCCCACACGATCGAGACCGTCGCTGACCCCGGGGTGCAGCGTGAGCCGGCTCTCGATCTCGCGCTTGATGTCGGCCCGCAGCGGGACAGCCCTTGATCGTCAGTTTGACCTCGACCGTGACGACCCCGTCGGCGCCGACCGTCGGCGCGCGGGAACCATGCCGAGGGTGACGATGTCGGCGCCGAGCTCGGGGTCGATGACCGAGCCGAGCACCTCCATCACCTGCTCGATGGTCGGTGGCGTGGCCATGTGGAAGATTTTACCGGCCGACTCCGTGTAATCTCGTCTTGTGGACGTCTCGGCCTCGCGACGAACCGGCAGCTCGACCTGCTGAAGGCGCTGGGTGACAACACCCGGTACGCGATCTACCTCGAACTGGCCCGGTCGTCGCGGCCGCTGACCACCGCCGACATCGCCGAGATCGCTCGAACTCCACCCCAACACGGTCACGCCCCCACCTCGAGCGGATGCGCGACATCGGCCTGCTCGACGTCGCCGTCGGTGGCCGCGGCGACGTCGGCCGGCCGCAGCACCGCTATTCGATCGCCGCCGATGCACCGTCGCTCGGCCTCGAACCACCGACGATGCCGATGCTGGCGCGGATGCTGCTGCACATGGCGCAGCGCCTGGACGGCGAGCGCCGACGACGCCGTGGAGGTGGGGCGTCACGAGGGCATCGCCCGCGCCGATCGGTACCGACGGGCGCCGTCGACGCTCGAGGCGCTCGTGTCCGACCTCGATCGCCTCGGATTCGATCCGATCGTCAGCGACGAGCCCGCGTGACGACGATGCGGCCGTCGTCGCCTTCGCCAACTGCCCGTTCTCGGACCTCGCCGCCGAGCACCCGGAACTCGTGTGCGGACTCCACCGAGGGCTCGTCGCCGGCTTCGTCGAGGCGATGGCCGACACCGAGGTGCGCGAGTTCTGTTCGGTCACGAGCCGCACGCCGTGCCGAGTCACGCTCTCGACCGATCCACGGCGAACTCGCCGGCACCGCATGACGCTGACGCACGGGCGATGCGGTGCGCCGACGTGCCAGTAACATGAACGAACCGACATCAGGAGGACCCACATGATCACGCTCACCGATTCCGCCGCCGTCAAGGTTCGCCAGCTGCTCGCCGACGAAGGCGCGCAGGATCTGGCGCTGCGCGTCGCCGTGCGCCCGGGCGGATGCAGCGGTTTCTCGTACGAGATGTTCTTCGACGGTGACTTCGCCGCCGACGACCAGCAGGCGACCTACGGCGACGACGGCCTCGTCAAGGTCGTCGTCGATCCGGCCTCGGCGCAGCTCCTCGAAGGTGCCACGCTCGACTACAAGGACGGCCTCGACCAGTCCGGTTTCGCCATCACGAACCCGAACGCCTCGCGCACCTGCGGGTGCGGCCAGAGCTTCAGCTGACCGTCGTTGCAGCGCTCGGGCCGTCAGGCTCGTGAGCGGTCGAGCACCTCGACCAACTCGTCGGTGTTCCACACGGCGTCGATCCGTTCGAGGATCACACCCGCCGTGTCGGTGACGAACAGCACGGGTTCGTAGAACAGGTTCAGCGCCTCGACCGCCGGGGTCAGCGTGGTCGCCGTGTCGTCGGTGTACACCTCGGCGTGCACGAACACGTGAGTGTCGGCGTACGGCGTCCTGTACCTCGATGAGCGATTCGAGCCCGGGTGCACACACGCCCGTGCTGCAGAACGCCGGTGTGCCGACGTAGTACACCACCTGCTTGCCCGAGGCGAGTGCCTCGGTGAGCGTGATGTCGTGGAACGGGCAGGCCTCGGGTTCGCGGGTGCAGATCGGGTCGACACCGGCCGGGTCGGTCGACGGTCGGCGTGTCGAGCGGCGGCAACGGCTGGCCGGGCGATCGGAATCTCGACCGTGCTCGGATCGGCCACGTCGAAGCTGGCTCCGTCCGGGGTGCCGCCCTCGACCTGCAAGCGGTAGAAGCCCGGGGTCTCGATCGTCGGGCGGAAGTCGTAGTAGGGCGCCGGAACCGCGTCGCGGCGCGACCGCCTCGATGCGATCGCCGATGGCGGTGCCGTCGATCGTCGTACACCTGTGCCCCGAGCGTCGACGGGCCCTCCTGCACGCAGTGCCGCGCCGCCGTCCGACAGGCTCATCGGGCAGCCGCAGCGGACCCGGCACCTGCACCGCCTGCGGGAAGCGCTGCACGATCGTGTAGCCGCCGGCCGGAGCGGTCCCGGCGGCATCGGTCGCTGCCGCGTCGGTGGCGCCGGCGGTCGGCGGCCGAACCTCGGCGGCGACGTCGACGCGTCGTCGGACCCGCCGCACGCGGCGAGGGCACCGGTGGCGAGCACCGTGGCGATGAAACCGTCCGCCGGGACCACATCGCGGCGACGATCGGCCCGTCGTCGGTGCATGTCGTCGGGATTCATACCGACCCGACGATACGGCGCCACCCGGATCTCCCCGCCGCGGCCGGGAGTAATGTCGGCGCGATGAGCAAACCACTCGGTCCGTACACCCCGGTCGTCCGCGCCGGTGACTTCATCGTCGTCTCGGGTCAGGGCGGCATGGCCGACGGAGTGGTCGTCGACGGTGGCGTGGCGGCGGAGACGACGCAGACGATGAAGAACGTGGCCGCGCAGTTGGCCACGGTCGGCGCGGAGCTTGACCGACATCGTCAAGACGACGTGCTTCCTCACCGACATGGAGAACTTCGCCGCGTTCAACGCCGCGTACGCCGAAGCGCTCGGCGACCATCGCCCGGCGCGGTCGACGGTGGCGGTGGCCGGCCTCCCGGCCGGCTTCCTCGTCGAGGTCGAGGCCTGGGCGTACAAGCCCCAGTGATGCCGGGACCGGACGCGACCGTGAGCCACGAACCGGTTCGGTGTGCCTGGGCGCTCGGCGGCGGGCGTCGATCGGAACGGCCTACATCGACTACCACGACACCGTCTGGGGCGTCCCCGAGCACGACGAGCGGACCCTGTTCGAGTTCCTGATCCTCGAAGGTGCGCAGGCCGGCCTGTCGTGGTCGACGATCCTGCGCAAGTTCGAGTCGTACCGCCTGGCGTTCGCCGGGTTCGATCCCGAGGCGGTCGCGGCGTTCGGCGACGCCGACGTCGAGCGCCTGCCTGGCCGACCCGGGGATCGTCCGCAACCGCGCCAAGGTCGACCGCGGCGATCGGCAACGCCCGGGCCTGGCTCGAACTCGACGACCCCGTGGAGTTCCTGTGGTCGTTCACCGACGGCGTCACGATCCAGAACGACTGGCCGGCGATGTCGTCGATCCCCGCCGAGACCGACGAGTCGCGGGCGATGAGCAAGGAGCTCAAGCGGCGCGGCTTCCGGTTCGTCGGACCGACGATCTGCTACGCGCTACATGCAGGCGACCGGGATGGTCAACGACCACGTCGTCGATTGCTTTCGGCACGCCGAGTGCCGGGCACTAGCCTGACCCCGTGGCCGGCGCCGTGATCATCGTCCTCGTCCTGCTGGTGTTCCCGGTGCTCGTGATCATGAGCGGTGCGGTGGCCTCGGCGATCCTCGGCGAGGTGCTGTTCCGCGACGGCGTGACACGCAACGAGGGCAGCGAACTGCTCGAACTCGACGACTGAACGGCGCCCGGTGATGCACCGTCAGGACGACTCGATCGAGGTGCTCACCGAGGCCATCGTCCGCTACTCGATCGACCGCCTGCGGATCGATCCGCCGCCACTCGACAAGCCGCGCTCGCCGGCCGATCTGCGAGCGATGGCCGGCCGCACCATCACACCCGATGGGATCGGCGGGCTCGAAGCGCTGCGGATCTACGGAGACGTGCTCGGCCCGGCCTGCATCTCGGTCGACCATCCCCGGTTCCTGTCGTTCGTGCCGGCCGCGCCCACCGAGGCCTCGATCCTGTTCGACCTCGTCGTCGGCGCGTCGAGCGTGTACGCCGGGTCGTGGCTCGAAGGAGCCGGCGCGATCTTCGCCGAGAACGAGGCGCTGCGGTGGATCGCCGACCTCGTCGGCCTGCCCCGACGGTGCCGGTGGCGTGTTCGTCAGCGGCGGCACGGGTGGCAACCTCAGCGCCCTGATCGCGGCACGGTGGCACTGGCGGCACCGCGCCGACGGCGCCCACGACCGCACGCGCGGGTTGATCGTGGCGTCGTCCGGCGCCCACTCGTCGGTGGTGCAGGCCGGGCGGGCGATGGACGCCGACGTCGTGCTCGTGCCCGCCGACGAGCGCGGCCGGCTCACCGGATCGGCGTTGCGCGACACGGTCGAGGCGCTGTCCGACGACGATCGGGCCCGGCTGTTCGCGATCGTGGCCACCGCCGGCACCACGAACGTCGGGGTGGTCGACGACCTCGCCGGGGCGGCCGCGGTGAAGGCCGAACTCGGCACGTGGCTGCACGTCGACGGCGCGTACGGCGGCGCGGCCCTGGCCGCGCCGAGCGTGCGCGGCGCTGTTCGCCGGGATCGAGCACGCCGACAGCTTCATCGTCGACCCGCACAAGTGGCTGTTCGCACCGTTCGACTCGTGCGCGCTGCTCTACCGCGATCCGGTGATCGCCCGGGCCGCCCACACCCAGCACGCGGCGTACCTCGACGTGCTGCACGCCGACGATCCCGCCGACGAGCCGTGGAACGCCGCCGACTACGCACACCACCTCTCGCGGCGGGCCCGCGGCCTGCCGCTCTGGTTCAGCCTGGCGACGTACGGCACCGCGGCGTACTCCGAGGCGGTCGAGACCACGCTGCCGCGTCACCCGCGAGGGCTGCCGATCTCATCGAGGCCGCGCCCCACACCGAACTCGTGATGCAACCCGAGCTGTCGATCCTGCTGTTCCGGCGGCTCGGCTGGTCCGCGGCCGACTACCAGGCGTGGAGCGACGCCGAACTCGAATCGCGGACGGTTCTTCGTCGTCCCGACCACGTGGCACGGCGAGAGGTGCTCCTGCGGTTGTGCATCGTGAATCCGCTGACGACCGTCGACGACATCGGGCTCATCGTCGATTCGCTCGCGGCTGACCGGACCGCGCCGTGAGCGCGGAGCCCACCGTCGCCGACCTCGTCATCTCCCACGCCCGCTGCGTCGCCACGATGGACGGCGAGCGCCGGGAACTCGACGACGGGTGGGTGGCCGTCACCGACGGGCTGGTCAGCGCTGTCGGCACGGGGAGCCGCCGGCCGGTCGGACGACGCTCGATGCCACGCGACTGCCTCGTCACGCCGGGCCTCGTCAACACGCATCACCACCTCTTCCAGAACCTGACGCGGGCGTACCCGCCGATGACCGACAAGCCGCTGTTCGGCTGGTTGCAGTCGCTGTACCCGCTGTGGCGCGCCCTCGACACCGAAGCGGCGTACGTGTCGGCGTGGGTGGGTCTGGCCGAGCTGGCGCTCGTCGGGCTGCACCACGTCGACCGACCACCTGTACCTGCATCCTCGCGGCGCGGGCGACCTGCTGACGGCCGAGATCGAGGCCGCCCGTGACCTCGGCATGCGGTTCCATCCGACGCGCGGCTCGATGTCGTTGTCGGTGAAGGACGGCGGCCTCCCGCCCGACGATGTGGTGGCCGACGACGACGAGATCCTCGCCGCCTGTGCCGACGCCGTCGAGCGTCACCACGACCGGTCGTTCGGCGCGATGACCCGCGTCGCGCTCGCGCCGTGCTCACCGTTCTCGGTGACCGAGGACCTGATGGTCCGCACGGCCGAGCTCGCGGCGCGACTCGACGTGCGGCTGCACACCCACTTCGCCGAGAACGCGGAAGACGACGAGTTCAGCCTGGCGACGTTCGGCTGCCGCCCGATGGAGTACCTCGAGCGCACCGGGTGGTGCACCGACCGCACGTGGGTGGCGCACTGCGTGATGCCGAACGCCGACGAGATCGTCCGCCTCGGCGCGGCCGGTGTCGGTGCCGCGCACTGCCCGTCGAGCAACCTGATCCTGGCGTCGGGCATCGCGCCGGTCGTCGACCTGCGCGCCGCCGGCGTCAAGGTCGGCCTCGGCGTCGACGGGTCGTCCTCTGCCGACTCTGCGTCGCTCTGGCTCGAAGCCCGGCAGGCGATGCTGCTCGCCAAGTTGCGTGACGGAGCGGGTGCCGCCACCGCTCGGATGGCCCTCGAGATGGCCACGTTGGGCGGGGCCGGCTGTCTCGGGCGCGAAGGCGAACTCGGCGTGCTCACACCGGGGGCGGTCGGCGACGTGGCCGTGTGGCCGCTCGTCGGCCCGGCGTTCGCCGGCGCGCTCGCCGACCCCGTCGAGGCGTGGCTGCGGTGCGGGCCGGTCGAGCGCCCGCCACACGGTGGTCGCCGGCCGCTCGGTGGTCCGCGACGGCATGCTCGTCAGCGACCGCCTGGCGGAGATGCTGTCGGCCCATACCCGGCTGGCCACGCGAATCCAGCGGTTGTGACTCCTGTTCGGTCGCGACGGGGTGACGCCTTCCGACGTCGCTGCGTCGCCAGAATGGTCGGGTGAACCCCCTCCGCACGAAGACTCTGTCGACCGCGCTCGCCGTCGGCGCGCTGCTGGTCGTCGCGTCGGGGTGCACCGAAGCGGGAACCGCCGCCTCCAACGACGACGCTCCGCTGCCCACGATCGGGCTCGGCGGCGACCTGTCCGGTGCCGAGACGATCCCCGGCGGGCTGCAGGCCGACAGCGCCGACGACGTGCGAGTCGATCGTGATGATCGGTGACTCGATCACCGAGGGGTCGATCGACGAGTTGCACGACCGATACGCGGCGGCCGGATACGACGACGTGCTGATCGAGGCGAAGCGCGGCAAGCGGATGGCGACATCGACCGGTGACAACCCGAGCGGCGTCAGGGTGGCCGACTTCATCACCGGCGGCGACGATGATCACGAGGGGGAACTGTGGGTGGTGGCGCTCGGCACGAACGACATCAGCCAGTACGGCAGCCCCGATGAGCTCGCGGGCGTGGTCGACGAGATGCTCGATGCGGTTCCCGACGACGTACCGCTGGTGTGGATCGACACCTACTACCGCGACCAAAGCGAGGGCGCGACGTTCGTCAACACCGTCGTCGCCGACCGGCTCTCCCGCCGGGGCAACGCCGTGATGGCTCGGTGGAGCGACGTGGCGACCGGTGACGGCGTGCTGAGCGGGGACGGGGTGCACCCGACCAATGACGGTCAGCTCGTGTTCGCCGACGTCGTCGTGTCAGAAGTCGACGAGTTCCTCGCCCGCTGACGCCGCCGGCCGAGCGAGCGGCTCAGTCGACAGTCGAGGCCCGCGTGCATTAGCGTCGGTCGCACTTGTGCCGGTCGGGATCCCACCGCCGTCCAACGAATACCGGGAAATCCTGAGAGCACTCGTTCGTTCCGTCGCCATTCTCGGTGTGGCAGTGGCCTGCCTCGCCACGACCACCCCGGTGCTGCGTGTCGAGGCCGCGGCGCTACCCGTCCCGCCTTCCCGGGTGCTCGACACCCGGAGTGGGATCGGTGGTGTGAATGGCCCGGTCAACGCCGGCCGAGTCGTCCAGTTCTCGATTCCGGGTGCCGTCAGCGCTGGCGCGACGGCGGTGGCGTTGAATGTGACGGCGACCGACGCCCTCGGCGACGGGTACGTCACGGCATGGTCGTGCGACGAGGCGAGGCCGGCCACCTCGAATCTGAACTTCGTGCCGGGCCGGGCGATTCCCAACATGGTCGTGGTCCGGGTGAGTCAGGCGGCGAGCAGCCGCGGGACCGTCTGCCTCGACGCGTCTGCTCACGTCCAATTGATCGCCGACGTGATGGGATTGTTCACGGGGACGGGCGACTTGGCCTCGACCCCACCGAACCGGATCGTCGACACACGTTTGTCGCACGATCCGCTGCAGGCGACCCAGGTCCGGCACATTCGTGTTGCCGGCACGGCCGGAATCCCGGCCAATGCCCAGGCAGTGGCGCTGAATGTCACGATCACGTCCCCACGCGCCGACGGATTTCTCTCGATGTTCCCCTGCTCATCGGCGAGCGCCTCGGGAGGGATGCCGAGTTCGTCGACGCTCAACTATCGGGCGGGCGACACCGTGGCCGCGTTCACCCTGACCGCCATCTCGGGCGGCGAGGTGTGCGCGTACTCGGATTCGACCGCCGAACTCATCGTCGATTCGTTCGGATACGTTCCCCCCGCGGGCGGGCTCCAGGTGACGGACCCCGCACGCGTGCTCGACACGAGAAACGGGATCTGGTCGACCGGTCCGGCGGCAAGCGGTGACACGGTGCGAGTGCGGGTTGCGGGACGTGGAAGCGTTCCCAACGACGCTGCGGCCGCCGTGTTCACGCTGACGGTGGCCGACGCCGCCGGGAACGGATATGTGACGGCGTGGTCGTGCGACGACCCGCAGCCGAACGCTTCGGTGCTCAACTTCTGGCCCGGAGCCGTGCGTGCGAACTCCGCGATCCTCCCACTGTCGGCCAGCGGCGAGATCTGTCTGAGTTCCGTCAGCTACGACGGCACTCCGGTGAGCCTGATCGCCGACGCCGTCGGTTTCGTTCCCGGAACAGTGAGTCGCCCTCCCGTCCCGGCACCGCCCGCTGCGCCGCGCCGCCGCCCCGCCTGCGCCGGTTCCGCCGTCGTCGGGTCGTTTTGCGACGTTGCCGGTGGGGGCGGCGTTGCCGTCAGGTGCGCAGTGTGCGGCGGCGGTGCGTCCGGCGGCGGAGATCCGTCCGGAGAACAACGCGGCCAATGCCAGCCGGGGCAGTCGCGCCAACGCCAACACTCGCACCGATTGGTCCGGTTTCAGTCGGGTGGACGGTGATTTCGCCGGTACGACCGACCAGATCATCCAGTGGGCGGCGTGCAAGTGGGGCATCGACGAAGACATCGCGCGGGCGCAGGTGTTGCGAAGGAGTCGTGGTGTCAGATCGATGCCGTTGGTGACAACGGTGAATCGTTGGGTCTGGGGCAGGTGAGGGTGCCGCATCACGGCACGGCGTTCCAGTACGACAATGCGAACGTTCCTCGGCCTACAACCTCGACTACACGTATGCGTCGTGGCGGGCTTGCTACGAGGGTGTACGAACGCTGGCTGAACACCGTGGAACGCAACGCGACGTACGCCGCTGGGGATATGTGGGATGTGTCGGCGTCTGGTTCAGCGGGCGTTGGTACACCGACCCGGCCAACCAGTACAACGCCGCCGTTGACGACTACTTGGCCCAGCGCATCTGGCGCCACACCCACCTTCATCAACAGCTGAAGCTGGTTTTCAGCTGTCCCAGCGGGACTGGCCGAAGCGGTAACCGACGGAGCGGACCGTCTGGATCAGGTTGGCGTGCTCCTCGCCGAGCTTGGCCCGCAGACGCCGGATGTGCACGTCGACCGTGCGGGCGCCGCCGTAGTACTCGTATCCCCACACCCGGCTGAGGAGGATCTCGCGGGTGAACACCTTGCCCGGGTTCTGGGCGAGGAACTTCAACAGCTCGTACTCCATGTAGGTCATGTCGAGCGGCCGTCCGGCGATCGACGCCTGGTAGGTCTCGAGGTTGAGCGTGAGCTCGGCGTACTCGACGAGATCGGCGCGCTGGACGTCGACGTCGGCGGCCAGCAGGTGACGCAGGCGTGCCTCGAGCTCGGCCGGATGGAACGGTGTGAGGCAGAAATCGTCGAACAGGTCGTCGCGGTGCTCGAGTTCGGCGAGCTGGGCGCCACCGATGAGGAGCATCACCGGCGTCGACGCGTCGGCGTGCTTGCGCATCGCCCGCAGGAACGACCAGGCGCCTTCGGGATCGGACGTGGCGTCGACGATCGCGCCGGCCCATCCACCCTGCGGTTCGCTCTCGGCAACGGCGGCACCGGCGGCGACCGCCTTCCAGCTGTAACCGGCGAGATCGAGCGTGCGCGCCAGGTCGGGCGACGCCGGGTCGGGGACGACCACCAACATCTGAGCGACGGCGACAGGCATCAGAGCGCCGTCAGGTATCGATCTCGCTCGAACGCACTGACGTGGGTCTTGTAGCCGCGCCATTCGCTGCGCTTGTTGCGCAGGAACCACTCGAAGATGTGCTCGCCGAGCGCCTCCTGGACGAGCGTCGATCGCTCCATCGCCGCGAGCGCTTCGGCCAGCGACTGCGGGATCTGCTTCACGCCGAGCTTCTCGAGCACCTCGTCGCCGATCTCGAACAGGTTGGCGTCGGCCTCGTCGGGCAGTTCGTAGCCCTCCTCGACGCCGCGCATCCCGGCGGCGAGCATCAGGCTGAAGGCGAGGTACGGGTTGCACGCCGGATCGGCCGACCGGTACTCGATCCGGGTGGCGAGCGGGTTGCCGCGCTTGGGGATCGGCACACGGATGAGGCCCGAGCGGTTGTTGCGGGCCCAGCTGACGTGGACGGGCGCCTCGAATCCGGGGACGAGGCGCTTGTAGCTGTTGATCGTCTGGTTCGTGACGGCCGTGATCTCGGCGGCGTGGCGGAGCAGGCCGGCCATGAACGACTTGGCGACGTCGGACAGGCCGTACGGGTCGTCGCCGTCGTGGAACGCGTTCTCGTCGCCGCGGAACAGCGAGAGGTGGACGTGCATGCCCGAGCCCTGCACACCCTCGAGCGGCTTGGGCATGAACGTGGCGTGCACGTTGTCACGGGCGGCCACCTCGCGCACGACGAGGCGGAACGTCATCATGCTGTCGGCCATCGTGAGGGCGTCGGTGTGGCGCAGGTCGATCTCCTGCTGGCCGGGAGCGTCCTCGTGGAAGCTGTACTCGACCGGGATCCCCATGTTCTCCAGCGTGCGGATGGTGCGCTTGCGCAGTTCACCGGTGACGTCGTTGGTGGTGAGGTCGAAGTACCCGCCCTGGTCGATCGGTTCGGGCAGCGCGCCGGCGACGAGCGGCTTGAAGTAGAAGAACTCGACGTCGGGCGCGACGTAGAACGTCAGCCCCTTGTCGTGGGCGGCCTGCACGTGGCGGCGCAGCACCTGGCGTGGATCACCCTCGAACGGCGTGCCGTCGAGGTGATGGATGTCGCAGAAGATGCGCGCCTCGGCGGCCTTCGGGATCGCCCCACGGCAGCAACTCGAACGTGTCGGGGTCCGGCATCGCCAGCACGTCGGACTCCTGCACACGGGAGAAGCCGTCGATCGACGAACCGTCGAACGACATCCCGTCGCTCAGTGCGTTGTCGAGTTCGGCGGGCGAGATGGCGAGGCTCTTCAGCGTGCCGAGCACGTCGGTGAACCAGAGCCGGACGAGGCGCACGCCGCGTTCTTCGACGCTGCGCAGCACGTAGTCGCGCTGTTGGTCGAGCATGTCGTCGTCCATGTCCTCATTGTGTCGTGGTGGGCAGAAGAATGCGACAGGGCGGGAGCCGGAGCCCCCGCCCTGTCTGGAAGGAATCGGGATCAGCCGTCCGTCACTTCATGGCGCCGCAGACGGTCTCCACCATCAGACGGGCCACGATGTAGGGGTCGATGTTGGCGTTCGGGCGACGGTCCTCGAGGTAGCCCTTCCTGTCGACGGCGACCTGCCACGGGATGCGGATCGAGGCGCCGCGGTCGGAGACGCCGTAGCTGAACTGGTCGTGGCGCTGGGTCTCGTGGGCGCCGGTGAGGCGGTCCTCGATGCCGACGCCGTAGTTGGCGATGTGCAGTTCGGTCTTCTCGCCGAGCGCCTTGCAGGCTGCCTCGATGTACTTGTAGCCGCCGTCTTCGCGCATCTCGATGGTCGAGAAGTTGGTGTGGGCGCCGGCGCCGTTCCAGTCGCCCTTGGCCGGCTTGGCGTCGAGCGTGGCGTTGATGCCGTAGTCCTCGCCGATCCGGTAGAGCAACCAACGGGCGATCCACAGTTGGTCGCCGACCTCGAGCAGGCCGACCGGGCCGACCTGGAACTCCCACTGGCCGGGCATCACTTCGGCGTTGATCCCCGAGATCGACAGGCCGGCTTCGATGCAGGCGTCGAGGTGGTCCTCGATGAGGTCACGACCGTGGATCTCGTCCTCGCCGACACCGCAGTAGTAGCCACCCTGCGGTTCGGGGTAGCCGGCCGGCGGGAAGCCGTACGGGCGACCGTTCTTCATCAAGGTGAACTCCTGCTCGATGCCGAACAGCGGCTCGTGCTTCTTGTACTTCTTCGCCGTGCGGACGGCCGCGGCGCGGGTGTTGGTGGGGTGCGGCTTGCCGTCGACGAGGTACACCTCGCACATCGACGAGCACGTTGTCGCCACCGCGGATCGGGTCCGGGTAGACGGCGACCGGCTTCAGCACACAGTCGCTCTTGTCGCCGGTGGCCTGGTTCGTGCTCGAGCCGTCGAAACCCCAGATCGGAAGCTCACCGTCACCGGTGATGATCTTCGTCTTGGAACGGAGCTTCGGCGTCGGCTCGGTGCCGTCGATCCAGATGTACTCAGCCTTGTAGACCACTGTTGTCCTCAATCTTTCCGGGAATCACTGGGGGCGGGACGGCTACGGAACTGACCGCCCGATGGCGTGCGGAATCGTCGCAGCGAGCCGTTGCCGAGCGGTTGCTCCGTTGTGAACGGCGCGTTAATTCGGTCAACGGACTGTTTCGGTGGTCTCACAACCTCCGATCCGTCCACAGGGGATTGTTACAGGTCGTCGACCGGCCAGTCGCCCGGGCAGTCGCCTGCCGTCAGTCGCCCGGTGTCGTCAGTCGCCTGTCAGGGTCTGCTCGCTGAAGTCGGGGTCGGCCTCGATCTGTTCGTCGGTGAACGCGACCGTGCGCCAGTCCTTGGACGAGAAGCGCACCGTCTGCGAGTCGAACAGCGGCGACGCCCGATCGCCCGTCTCGCCGTAGGTGAGCAGCGACCATGCCTGGACCGGGCCGGCGGAGTAGTCGACGGTCATGACGAAGCTCGTTCCGAAGTTCACCGGGTAGCCGTCGGCGCGCAACGGGCTCCCGGCGGCGACCGGCTCGCCCCGGTCGGGGCTCGGTTCGGTGGAGGTCGTGAACCCGGACCACGAGACGATGTTCGTGGTGCCGTCGACCTCGGTCCCACCGTGCAAGGGGATGCGCTCGCCGGAGCGTTCGGTGAACTGGGCCGAACCGAGCGTGGAGTCGACGGAGAACCCGGCGGTCGTGATGATGTCGACCGCGGTCGCGAGGGCCATCAGCAGCGGCGCGGTGTCGGGGTTCGGCAGCGGCAGGTGTCGCGGTCGGGCGCGGTCGGGTCGAACGGGTCGACGAACAGGGGGCCGGTGTTCGTCCGTTCTGCCGAACTGAATCTCGACATCGTCTCGCGCCACAGCATCGGTCCGGCCCGGTCGAGGTCGTAGCGTCCGTCCCAGTTGGCGAGCACGTCGCAGGCCGCGGTGAGGTCGACGTCGTGCGCCGGCGTGCTGATGGTGGCCCCGTCCGCGGCGAGCACGTCGGGGAGACTGACGATCGGTGTCGCCCGGCAGGCCGCAACCGCCGCCTCGCGGAGCAGCAGCGCCGTCTGCGCCGAGTTGTCGAAGGCCGCGTCGCGGGCCTCGAGACCGGAGAAGTTGCCCTCGGCTCCGGCGACACCGAGCGTGTTGGCGGCGCCGAGGACCGCGGCGTTCTGACGGCTGCGCATCGAGACCGGGGTCTCCTGCGTCCCGTGGAGGATCGAGTAGTCGCCCGTGAGTTCGAACTCCGCGCTCGGCACCCAGAAGCTGTCGTTGGCGTTGAACACGTAGTCGGTGCGCTCGACCATCGGCATCTCGTCGAACGGTTCGAGGCCGGGGTCGCGGGCGTCGTCCACCACCAGCCAGTCGTTGGCGGTCGTCGATCCGTCGAGCAGGACGAAGCCGCTGTCGTAGGCGATCTGCGTGACGGGGTCGACGAACCGCTTGGCCAGATAGGCGTCCTGCGCCTCGGGGCTGAGCTTGGGAGTGGCGGACGTGTCGCCGTACCAGACGCGGCCGTCGGCCCCGGTCGCCACCGTGTTGAACAGCGGGACACCCTGGTACGTGCGGTTCAGCTCGATCAGGTCGTCGATGCTCTGCACCTTCGGCAGTTCGGAGTACTGCTCGATGAACTCGTCGTTGTCGATGTTCGCGTCGCGGTAGCTCACGGCGGTGGTGCTGGTCCACCCGATCCCCGGGATGTCGAGCATCGGCCCGTACCTGCTGCGCCACAGCGTGCGGGTCTCGGTGGCGACGGTGCCGTCGGCGCGGAGGATGTCGACCGAGGCCTCGGTGCTCGTCATCGGCGTCGACACGCCGTCGACCATGTACGAGGTGGGCGACGCCGGGTCGAGCGTGAGCTGATAGCCGGTGAAGCGCTTGCCGGCCGACACCGTGTGGGTCCAGGCGACGCCCTCGGTGAAGCCGATGCGCGATGCCGGGCACGCCGACCAGCTGGGCGCCGTACACGTCGATCTCGCCCGGCACGGTGAGCTGCACCTCCTCGAAGCGCAACTCGCCCTCCCACGGGAAGTGCGGGTTCGCCAGCAGGATGCCGCCCGTGCCGCTCTCCGTCCGGTCGGAGCCGATGGCCCAGCCGTTGCTGCCGACATCCAGTGGGGTCATGGCGTCGAGCGGGGCCATGCCCGAGAAGTCCGGATGCTCCACCACACCGTTTGCGTCAGGATTTCCGGGGAGGCGGTCCCCCGAAATCCTGACGCAAACGAGGATGGAGGTCGTCCGGCGGGTTGTCGGGCGAAGCCGGCCGGATCGGCGGGCGGGCGGTTGCGCGTTCGACAGGTAGTCGGTGAGCCGGGCGCTGCTCGCGAACAGGGCGATCGAACGGGCGTAGGTGTACACCTCCACCGGCTCGAGCGGGCGCACCCAGGCGGCCCCAGCGCACCAGCCCGACAGGCCGTCGGGCCCGACGTCGGCGAGGTAGGCGTTCCAACCGTCGGTGAACGCCTGGAACTCGTCGGTGATGTTCGGCGGGGCGGCGGCGAAATCGGCTCGGCGCGATCGTCGCGATGTCGATGGCGCGCCACGCGAAGTCGCTGTCGACGTTGGCGCCGTCGGTTCCGGGGCCGAATGCGGCGGCCCGCGTGCCGTAGACCTTGATCACCTGGTCGATCAGCGTGCAGCCGTGGTTCTCGGCGCTCACCCATCCCTGCGCGTACGTGGCACCCGACAGGTCGTCGGCGATGATGTGCGACACGCCGTCGGTCGTGCGACGGATGGTCGCTTCGTACTTCGGCGGGGTCAGGGTGGTCGTCGGCGCGATCGTGGTGGTGCGTGGCGGTGGCGGTGGCGGCGGTCGACGTCGTCGTCGTGTCGGCCGAGGTGGGGAGCGGAATCGACTCAGGTCCTTCGCCGGGCGAACACGCCGACGCGATCACCACACCAGCGATGACGAGCGTTCTCCCACGCACCCCTCCCCAACGCACAGGGGCCCAGCGTGCCAGATCAGGCGCCTGGCGACCGCGACCGAGGAGCACTCGGGCGGTGCAGGGCGATTCGGTAGCCTGGTGTCGTGACGATGCTGCGGGTCGCGCTCGCCCAACTCAACCCGACCGTGGGCGACCTCGACGGCAACCTCGCGCTGCTGTCGGACGCGTACGACCGTGCCGATGCCGCCGGGTGCGACATCGTGGCGTTCCCCGAGCTGTCGACCACCGGGTACCCGCCCGAGGACCTCGTGCTCAAGCCCGGGTTCGTCGCCGACAACCTCGAGATGCTGGCGAAGCTCGCCGCTCGCACCCGCCGGTGTGCCGCGGTCGTCGGGTTCGTCGATCAGGATCGCGACATCTACAACGCCGCCGCCGTCTGTGCGAACGGTGAGGTCGTCGGCACGTATCGCAAGCGGCTGCTGCCGAACAACACCGTGTTCGACGAGGCGCGCTACTTCACGCCGGGTGACGACTCCGATCCGCTCGAGCTGTACGTGATCGGTGGCGTGAAGGTCGGGATCTCGATCTGCGAGGACATCTGGAGCCCGTTCGGAGCGCTCGTCCGTGCAGGCGGCGGCGGGTGCCGAGCTGAACATCAACATCAACGGCTCGCCGTTCTCGATGGGCAAGGGGGCGCGGCGCGAGCGGATGCTCGCCACGCGCGCCGCCGACTCGCACTGCGCGATCGTCTACGTCAACCAGGTCGGCGGGCAGGACGAGTTGGTCTTCGACGGAGCCTCGCTGGCGTTCGACCACGAAGGCACGCTGCTCGCCCGCGGCGACCAGTTCGCCGAGCAACTGCTGGTCGTCGACGTGCCGATCCCGCCGGTGTACCGCAAGCGGCTGCTCGATCCGCGGGGACGGGTCGACGCGCACGCTGCTGCCGACGGTGCACGTGTCGGACGCACCGATCGTGCAGAGCGAGCCCGCCGCCGCACCGGTGACCGAACCGTTCGACGACGATCGCGAGCTGTACGACGCGCTGGTGCTCGGCACCCGCGACTACTGCCGCAAGAACGGCTTCAGCGACGTGGTGATCGGCCTGTCGGGTGGCATCGACTCCACGATCGTCGCCTGCATCGCGGCCGACGCGCTCGGGCGCCGAGCACGTGCATGGTGTGTCGATGCCGTCGCGCTACTCGAGCGATCACTCGAAGTCCGACGCCGAGCTGCTCGCCGCGCAACCTCGGGCATCGACTACCGGACGATCCCGATCGAGCCGTCGTTCCAGGCCTACCTCGACATGCTGGCGCCGTCGTTCGAGGGGCGCGAACCGGGCCTCACGTACGAGAACATCCAGAGCCGTTGCCGCGGCCAGACGCTGATGGCGCTGTCGAACGAGTTCGGCTGGATGGTGCTGACCACCGGCAACAAGAGCGAGATGGCCGTCGGCTACTTCACCATCTACGGCGATTCGGTCGGTGGGTACGGCGTGATCAAGGACGTGCTGAAGACCCGCGTGTACGACCTGTGCCGCTACGTCAACCGACGGCCGGACGCGAGATCGTGCCGGAGGGCGTCATCACCAAGCCGCCGTCGGCCGAACTGCGGCCCGACCAGCGTGACGACCAGAGCCTGCCGCCGTACGAGGTGCTCGACCCGATCCTCGAGCTGTACATCGAACACGATCGCACCGCCGGCGAGATCGTCGAGCTCGGCCACGACGAGGCCATCGTCCGCCGCATCACGCGGCTGGTCGACATCGCCGAGTACAAGCGGCGTCAGTGCCCCCCAGGAGTGCGGGTGAGCACGCAAGGCGTTCGGCAAGGACCGCCGGCTGCCGATCACCAACGGCTACCGCGGCTGAGTGGCCGCGCCGGCAGTCGCCCGGCTACGGTGCTGACCATGGCCGATCGAGTTCCCCTCACCTACGACGACGAACTGCGGGAATCGATCACCAGGAACCTCGCCGCGCACGACCGGCGCACGATCGACCTCGACGGCCGGCGGCACGCGGCGGTGGCGATCCTGCTCGTCGACTCCGAGGCCGGCTCCGACGGCGACGACCCGGTCGAGGTCACCGCCGACGACCTGTCGATCATCCCCTCCGACGTGACGGGGCTCGACGGCCGCATGGCCGGCGTGGCGGGTGGTGCTTCGTTCGTGCTGTGCCGTCGCAGCGCCGGTCTCAACTCGCACGCCTCGCAGTGGGCGCTGCCCGGTGGGCGGATCGACGCGGGCGAGACGGCGATCGACGCGGCGCTGCGCGAGACCGACGAGGAGGTCGGCGTACGGCTCGATCCGTCGTGCGTGCTCGGACTGCTCGACGACTACGCGACCCGGTCGGGCTACGTGATGACCCCGGTGGTGGTGTGGGGCGGTCGTGACGTCGTGCTCGCGCCGAATCCGAGTGAGGTGCTGGCGGCGTATCGCATCGGTCTGCACGAACTCGTCCGCGACGATTCGCCGCGGTTCGTGTCGATCCCCGAGAGCGATCGGCCGGTGGTGCAGGTGCCGCTCGGTGGCGACCTGATCCACGCCCCGACCGGTGCCGTGCTCGTGCAGTTCCGCTGGGTGGGTCTCGACGGCCGGCTCGACGAGCGCGTCGCCGACTTCGAACAACCCGTCTTCGCCTGGGGCTGACGCACCGCAGCCCTTCATCCGTCGTTTGCGTCGCGATTTCCGCAGACCGGTCCGCGCAAATCCTGACGCAAACGAGGATTGGGTGCGGGTGGGTTCAGCGGCCGGAGTGGCCGAAGCCGCCGCCGCGGTCGACGCCGTCGAGCGAGTCCGCCACGACCCACTCGACGGTCTCGACGCGCTGGATCACGAGCTGTGCGATGCGGTCGCCGCGGACGATGTCGTAGTCGGCCGTCGGGTCGGTGTTGACGCAGGACGACCTTGACCTCGCCCCGGTACGCCGCATCGATGAGCCCCGGGGCGTTGACGACGCTGATCCCGTGCTTCACGGCGAGCCCGCTGCGCGGCAGCACGAAGCCGCCGTAACCCATCGGGATGGCGATCGAGATTCCCGTCGGGACCAGCACCCGACCGCCGCCGGCGGGCAACGTCGCATCCTCGCGGGCGTACAGGTCGAGCCCGGCGTCGCCTTCGTGGGCGTAGGCGGGCAGGGGCAGACTCGGGATCGAGTCGAACGATCGGGATCTGGAGATGCACGGGCCGCAGCGTAGAAGGTCGGCCTGCTGGTCGTTCTCGTGAACTTCTCGCGCTGAGGGGTACGCGAGAATTCACGAGAACTGGTATGCCTGTGCGATGCGATCGATCGGAGTGTCAGAGGAACTCGGGGACTACATCGAGGCGCACGCCAACCCGGTCGGCGACCCGGTCGCCGAAGCCCTGGCCGCGACCACCGGCCGAGCGGTTCGGTGGGCTCGCCGGGATGAACATCGGCCAGGACCAGGGTCGCTTCATGTCGATGCTGGTGTCGCTGATGGGAGCCCGCACCGTGGTCGAGGTCGGCACGTTCACCGGGATGTCGGCGCTCTGGCTGGCGCGGGGCCTGCCCGACGGCGGGCGGCTCGTCTGCTTCGACATCACCGACAAGTACCTCGCGACGGCGACGCGAAGCGTGGGTCGCGGCCGGGGTCGACGACCGGATCGAGGTGCGGATCGGTGCGGCCGCCGACGGCCTCGCCGAACTTCCCGACGAGCCCCACGTCGACCTGGCGTTCATCGACGCCGACAAGCCCGGCTACCGGCGGTACCTCGACCTGCTCCTGCCCCGCCTCACCGAGCGCGGCGTGATCCTCGTCGACAACGTGCTGTGGGGTGGTTCGATCATCGACCCGACGGTCGACGACGAGTCGACCCTGGCGCTGCGGGCGTTCAACGACCACGTGGCGGCGCGCCCGGACTGCGACGCCGTGATGCTGAACCTCGGTGACGGCGTCACCATGATCCGCCGCCGTCCGACAAGCTGAATCAGCGGAGAACTAGGGTTGATGGCCAGCAGCTCGTCTGCGCACGCCCACAACCAGGAGGCAACACATGGGAATCATGGATTCGATCAAGGGGATGTTCGGCGGCGGCAACAAGGCGAAGGCCAAGGACGGGATCGACAAGGCTGCCGATGTCACCGCCTCGAAGATCGGTCACGACGACAAGGTCGACAAGGTGGCCGACGTGGCGAAGGACGCCGTCGACAAGCTCCCCGACTGACGGAGTCAATCGACTGACCGACTGGATCGTCGATCGCTGAACGACGCTGATGCCGCCCGCTGACCGGCCGCGCCCACCGTCGGTCGACGCGCTGGCTCGCGAGCTGGTGTCGTCCGGCCTCCCGCACCCGCTCGTGTCGAGATCGCGCGGGAGGCGATCGCCGCCGATGACGTCGACGGTGCGCCGCGGCGGGCGCGTCGTGTTGCAGCGGACGATGCTGACGCCGGTCGTGAACGCGACCGGTGTGCTGCTGCACACGAACCTGGGCCGGGCGCCACTGGGCGAGCCCGTCGGGTCGCCGGCGCAGACCGTGGAGTTCGACCTGCAGACCGGTGAGCGCGGGTCGCGTCAGACCGGGATCGGGCCGTCTGCTCGCGTCGTTGTGCGGGACCGAGTCGGCGATGGTCGTCAACAACAACGCGGCCGCGGTGCTGCTCGTGCTCGCCGCGCTCGCGAGCGGGCGGGACGTTCCGGTCAGCCGCGGCGAGAGCGTGGAGATCGGCGGGTCGTTCCGCGTGCCCGAGGTGATGGAGCAGTCCGGCGCTCGCCTGA
Organism: Ilumatobacteraceae bacterium; assembly: GCA_963801795.1. Lineage (GTDB taxonomy): Bacteria > Actinomycetota > Acidimicrobiia > Acidimicrobiales > Ilumatobacteraceae > Sva-07. The sequence continues at coordinate 930,354 of CAWDFZ010000003.1, read as the reverse complement.
TCGACGTCGGGACGACCAACCGCACCCGTCTCGACGACTACCGGCGCGCCATCGGTCGGGCCGACGTCGACGCCGCACTGGTGCTCAAGGTCCACCCGAGCAACTACCGCGTCGACGGATTCGTCGAGGCGACATCGGTCGCGGAACTGGCCACGCTCGGGGTGCCCGTCGTCGTCGACATCGGCAGCGGGCTCGTCGACTCGTCGACGCCGTGGCTCGATGGTGGGCCGCCGGCATGGCTCGCCGGTGAGCCGGCTGCGATCCAGACGATCGGAGCGGGCGCCGACCTCGTCACGTTCAGTGGCGACAAGCTGTTCGGCGGTCCACAGGCCGGCATCATCGTCGGCCGCGCCGACTCTCGTCGATCGTTGCCGGCGGCATCCCCTCGCCCGCGCGTTGCGACCGGGCGGACTCGTGGTCGGCGCGCTGCAGAACACCGTGCTCGCCTACCTCGATCGCGACGTCGAGCGCATCCCGTTCTGGGCGATGGTCGCCCGCCCCGTCGACGAGCTGCGTGAGCGCGCCGACGACATCGTCCGGCGCGTCGATCATCCCGACGTCTGCGCCCAGGCGATGGAAGCGTTGCCGGGCGCCGGCTCGGCGCCCGGCGTCACCCTGCCCTCGTATCGGCGTGGCGGTGCGGGGCGACCGAGGTAGCGTCGCTGCGCGCCCACCGTCGCCCCGTGATCGCGCGCGTCCGTGACGGCGTCGACGATGCTCGACCTGCGCGCCGTCGACCCGGCGGACGACGGCGTCATCGTCGAGGCGCTGCTCGCTGCGCTCGCCGGCGCCGCGGTCGCCGCCGGACCGATGACGGTCATCGCCACCGCCGGGCACGTCGACCACGGGAAGTCGTCGCTCGTGCTGGCCCTGACCGGCACCGACCCCGACCGGCTGGCAGGAGGAGAAGCGGCGGGGTCTGACGATCGACCTCGGCTTCGCCCACACCATCCTGCCCTCGGGTGCAGCCGGTGAGCTTCGTCGACGTGCCGGGCCACGTGCGGTTCCTGCCCAACATGCTGGCGGGAGTGGGTGGCGTGTCGGCGTGCCTGTTCGTCGTCGATGCGAGCGAGGGCTGGAAGCCGCAGTCGGAGGAACATCTCCGCATCCTCCAGCTGCTCGGGCTCGAGCACGGGTTGATCGCCCTCACGAAGGCCGACCTCGTCGACGCCGACCTGCTGGAACTCGCCGAACTCGAGGTTTCCGAGCGTGTCGAGGGGACGTTCCTCGAGGCGGCGCCGGTCGTCGCCGTGTCGACGGTGACCGGCCTCGGGCTCGACGTGCTCCGGGCCGCCCTCGACGAACTCGTGTCGACGGCGGGCGCCGCGCTCGACCGCGGTCGGGCCCGGCTCTGGGTCGACCGGGTGTTCGCCGCAGCGGGGAGTGGCACGGTGGTCACCGGCACGTTCGCCGATGGTGCCGTGCGCGTCGATCAGCGGATGGTCGTGCAACCGGGCGGTGCGGAGGTGCGGGTCCGGTCGATCGAGCGCGCGGGTCGCGCGGTCGACGCCATCGGCCCCGGCGAACGGGTCGCGCTCAACCTCGCCGGTATCGACCATCGTGCGATCCAGCGAGGGAACGGAGTGATCGAACCGGATCGCTGGCGGCTGACCGACCGCGTCGACGCATCGTTGACGGTGCTCGCGGCGTTGGACCACGACGTGTCGCGGCGCGGTGCCTATCTCGCCTACATCGGGTCCGGCGAGTACCCGGTCACGATGCGGGTCCTCGGCGCCGAGCGGCTCGTCCCCGGTGCGACCGGTGCGGTGCGGTTGTTCCTTCCCGATGGACTTCCGCTGCTGCCCGGTGACCGGTACGTGCTGCGCGAATCAGGTCGCGACGAGACGATCGGCGGTGGCGAGATCCTCGACATCGACCCCGTGCTGAAGGCGTCGGTCGCGGCGCCCGACCGCACGATCGAACGGGTGGTGCGCGAGCGCGGGTGGATCCGGGTGTCCGACGTGGAGGCACTCACCGGGGAACGGGTCGCGCCGACGATCGGCGACTGGCTCACCACGCCGGCAGAGATCGAGCAGATGGAGCACTCGCTCCGTGCCCGCCTCGACGACGGCGGCTCGCTCGGCGTCGACGTCGCCCGCGCTCGACGACCGCGAGCGGGCCGTGCTGGCGACGATGCAGGGCATCGCGGTCGATCGCGGCCGGGCCCGGGTCGAGGGCGCCGACACGCTGCTCGCTCACCCCGGGCTGGCGCGCCTGGGCGAGGCCGGCTTCGCGCCGTCGCCACCCGACGACATCGACCGTGCGACGCTGAGCGAGCTGGTCCGTCTCGGCCACGTCGTGGTCCGCGACGGGATCTACTTCCACCGCGACACCATCGACCGGGCAGGATCGGTCGCAGCGGACCTGCTGCGCGCCGACCCGGACGGCTTCACCGTCGGCGAGTTCCGTGACGCCACCGGAACGAGCCGGCGCTTCGTGCTCCCGCTGCTGGCCGAACTCGACGCTCGGGGGATGACCCGGCGGCGGGGCGACCTCCGTGTGGCCGGGCCGCGGTTGGTGCGCGGCCGCCGGCGAGTGAGCGCCGGCCGGGGAGCGCCCGCCGGCGTGCTCAGAGAAGGTCGAGCTTCCGCCGCTCGACGTCGGTCAACCCGCCCCACACGCCGTACCGCTCGCCGTTGCGGACCGCCTGGTCGAGGCACTCGGCACGGACGTCGCAGGTGGCACACACCTGCTTGGCCCGTTGCTCACGGGCGTTTCGAACCGCCTTCTTCTCGGGCCGCAGCGGGGGGTAGAACAGCGCCCCGCGCTCGCCCTGGCAGGCCGCCCGAAACCGCCAGTGCTCCTCGTCGATTCGTTCCAAACTGCTCATCAAGACCTCCGCCGGTCACGGTAAGCGTGAAAAAGAACGGTTCAATACCGGTTCTGTGAACGCTGTTTGAACGAATCGCGCCTGTGAGTGACCGGTGACGGAGCGATCAGGCGTCGATGTCGCTCGACGCCGGCTTGGCGCGGCGCTCGCGGTAGTCGCGCGCGGCGCCTTCGAGCGGTTCGATCTCCAGGGTGACGCCGTCGATCGCCGCCACCCGGATCGGGTCGCCGACGCTGATCGGGCGTGGCCCGGTTGGTGCGTGCCCGCCAGCGCGCGCCGCCGACCTCGACGAGCCCCTCCGGGTCGATGTTCTCGACGGCGACGCCGGTCTGGCCGATCATCCACTCGCGGCCGATCGTGGGCGTGGCGAACCGGGTGCGGACCATCGACGGCATGCCGACGATGAACGTGAGCACGATCCCGCCGATCCCGGCGAGGAGTGCGATCCACGACGGTCGCAGACGTCGCCCCGGGGAGCGGTTCGTAGATGAACAGGCTGGCGACGCGAGACGAGCACGATGCCCACACCGGTCCAGAAGCGCGGGATGCCCACCTGCACGTCGATGGCGAACGCGAGCATCGCCAGGACGATCAGCGCGAACGCCCACGGCCGTGTCGGCAGCACCGCCATGCCGGTGCAGGCGAGCACGGTGCACACGGCGCCGACCGCCCCGGCGAGACCGACGCCGGCCGTGAAGAACTCGAAGACGATCAGGGCCAGGCCGGTGAGCAGGAGCAGGTACGCCACGGGCGGGCTGGCGACGGTGTGGAACAGCTGATCGACGAGCGACAGCTTCGAGAAGCGGACGGTGGCGATCGTGTCGTACCGGGTGGTGCCGTCGTCGAGCACGACGAGGTCGGTGGTGTCGAGTTCGACGCCGTTCTCGCTGAACCCGTCGAGTGCCTGCACCATGCTCGTGACGGTCGGGATCCCTTCGTCGTCGATCCGCTGCTTGAAGATGTCGAGCGTCCGGGCGTCGGACAGTCCGACCGACCCGTTGCGGAGCCGTTCCTCGGCCACGCCGAAGTCGATCTCGGCGTTCGAGGGGGTGAGCGGCACGCCGATGTAGCCGATGCGGGCGCCGGGAGCCATGCCGGTGACGTCGGCGACCGCGAGGATCTGGGCGGCGGTGCCGTAGAAGCGGGCACCGGTCGGCCCGACCCAGACGCCGATCGGCACGGGTGCGTCGGCGATCAACTCGAGCAGGTGCTCGACCTCGTCGTCGGAGATCACCGTGCCCTTGCTGTTGACCTGGAGGATCAGTGCCTGCGACCCGTTCGTCTCGGCGTCGCGCGATCGCGGTCTCGCACCGAGTCGAGCAGGATCGGGTCGAACAGCCCGCTCACCTGCAGGACGTCGACGCGGGCCACGTCGATCGTGCCGTTGTCGACGGGGCCCGTCTCGACCGTGCCCGCCTCGATCGTGCTGGTGGGCTCGGTCGATCCGGTGTCGGAATCGGTGTCCTGCGCGGACGCGGCTGAGCCGATCATGGTGATGCCGGCCAGTGTGGCCAGCAGTCCGATCGCTAGTCTGCGCAAAGGTGCCTCCGGAGAGCGAGAACTCGCTGCAATCGTTGACCGCCGCACGCGTCGTCGTGGTGGCGGGCAAGGGGGGTGTGGGGAAGACCACGGTAACGGCAGTCATCGCCCGCGCGGCATCCCGATCCGGCCGTCGGGTGCTCGTCGTCGAACTCGACGGCAAGCCGACGCTCGCCACACTCGTGCCCGGGATCGACGTGCTGGCGCATCGTCGGCGCCCGACGCCCTCGACGACTACCTGCGCGAGCACGGGTTCGGCAGGGTGGCGACACGGCTGAGCAAGACGGGCGTGATCGACGTGGTCGGCACGGCGGCGCCCGGGATCGACGACATCGTCGTGCTGGGCAAGATCAAGCAACTCGAGCGCGTCGGGCGACTACGACCTGATCGTGGTCGACGGTCCGGCCGCCGGCCACGCGATCACGTTCCTCACGGCGGCGTCCGGCCTCGCCGACTCGGTCACGCGGCGGCCCGATCCGGACCCAGGCCGACGAGGTGCTCGAGATGTTGCACGATCCGGCCCGTTGCCAGGTGGTGCTGGTGGCACTCCCCGAGGCGACGCCGGTGAACGAGGTCATCGAGACCGCCTACGCCCTCGAGGACGAGGTCGGCGTCCAACTCGGACCGATCGTGCTCAACGCGGTCGACGAACTCGACGCGCTGCCCACACCCGCCGAGATCGACGACGCGCTCGGCCGACCTGGACGGCGACACGGCGTCGTGGTTGCGTGCCGCGGCCGCGTTCCGGCGCAGCCGCCTCGACATGCAGGACGAAGAGCGCCGGCGACTCGCCACCGAGGTTCCGCTGGCCGTGCTCACCTTGCCCGACCGGCACCGGGCCGGGCTGGACGCGAGCGACATCGAGCGCCTCGCAGATCGGTGGGCGCCTGACGGCCTGCTCGACACCGAGCCACCCCCGCCGGAACCGGCCGAGCCGGCTCCGGCACCATCGCAAGGCGGTGAGCCGTACTCGATCGACACGATGATCGCCCAGGCGTCGGTGATCGTCTGCTGCGGCTCGGGCGGCGTCGGCAAGACGACCACGGCGGCCGCGATCGGGCTGCGAGGCGGCCGCGGCCGGTCGGCGGGTCGTGGTCGTCACGATCGACCCGGCCAGACGGCTCGCCGACGCGCTCGGCCTCGTCGATGGGCTCGCCGCCGCTCCCCAGCGGATCGAACTGACCGACGACGGCCGAGTCGGTGCCAGGCACCGATGTCGACAGTGACGTCGATGGCGAGATGTGGGCGATGATGCTCGACGCCGAGGCGACCTTCGACGACCTCGTCCGGCGCGAGGCGGGCGACGACGCGCAGGTCGACCGGATCCTGTCGAACCGCTTCTACCGCAACATCGCCGGCGCGCTGAGCGGGACGCAGGAGTACATGGCCTCGGAGATGCTCCATCAGCTCCACGTCGACGAGCGCTTCGACCTGGTCGTGGTCGACACGCCGCCGAGCCGCAACGCCCTCGATTTCCTCGAGGCACCCGGCGTGCTCGCCCGGTTCCTCGACCATCGCGTGTTCAAGCTGATGATGCTGCCGACCAAGGGCGGCCTGCGGATCATCGGAACGGCCAGCCAGCCGCTCCTGCGGGCGATCGGCAAGGTGGTCGGATCGGACGTGCTCGCCGATTCGGTCGCGTTCTTCCAGGCGTTCGCCGGTATGGAGGCGGGGTTTCGTGAGCGGGCCGCGGCGGTGATGGCGCTGATCCGCGCCGATGCCACCGTCGTTCGTGATCGTCACGTCACCGCACCACGACACGATCGACGAGGCGGTGTGGTTCGCCGATCAGCTCGCCGCGCAGGGAGTCGGTCACGAGGGAGCGGGCGCCGAGATCGTCATCGTCAACCGGGTGCACCCGGCGTTCGGACCGGGTTCGGCCGACGACGCCCGCGCAGCGGCAGACAAGTCGGCGGCCGCTGGCGATGCGGTACTCGCCGCGCTGTGGAACAACACTGCGGAACTGCGAGCCGCCCGTGAGCGTGAATTGGTCGTCGTCGGGCCACTGGCGGAGTTGGTGTCGGCCGCCCGTCTCGCGTTCGTGCCGCTGCTCGAGCGGGACGTGCACGACCTCGACGGGCTCCGTTCGATCGCTGGACATCTTGGCGCACGGCGACCGCTAACGTCTCGGACCGTGCACATCCTCATCGCCACCGACGCGGACTGGATCGTCGACGACATCACCGCCGCGCTCGGCTCGGACGACACCAGTTTCACGATCTGCCGTGACGGCCGTGTCGTCGCCGGCGAGGTGGCTGCGAAGGCGCCCGACCTCGCCATCTTCGATCTCCAGATCGGCTCGATGGGTGGCATGGCGGTGACGATGTCGCTGCGGCTCGACGAGTCGGCCGGCGTGCTGCCCCGTGTCCGGGTGCTCATGCTGCTCGACCGTTCGGCCGATCTGCACCTGGCGCGCCGCTGCGGCGCCGACGGCTGGCTGATCAAGCCGCTCGACCCGCTGCGTCTGCGGCGAGCCGCCGAGGCCATCCTCGCCGGCGGCCGCTACACGGAAGGCCTCGCGGCGGACGCCCCGGTCGTCGACCCGATGGTCGATCTCGGCCCGGACGGCGATTCGGACGAGGCGCCAACCTCTGAGTCGGATCCCGTCATCGCCGGATAGCATCAATCGCCGCTACGGGGTGTAGCGCAGTTTGGCTAGCGCGCCACGTTCGGGACGTGGAGGCCGGGAGTTCAAATCTCCCCACCCCGACCACGGGCCGTTCCTCTCGAGGAACGGCCCGTTTCGCGTCCCAGCGGCGTGTCGACCGGGCTACCGTCGCCGCCGATGGACTTCGCCGAGCTGCAGGACGTGATCGAGCGGACCTACGGCGATCGCGATCGGGAGCGTGGCGTGTCGGCGACGGTCGCGTGGCTGACCGAGGAGATCGGTGAGCTGGCGCAGGCCGTGCGCAAGGGATCGCACGAACAGCAGGTGCACGAGTTCGGCGACGTGGTGGCCTGGGTGGCGACGCTCGCCAATCAACAGGGCGTCGACCTCAACGAAGCCGATCGCCCGCTACGCCCACGGCTGCCCGAAGTGCGGAACCATTCCCTGCGTGTGCTGACCCGTCGGACAACCCGTTGCGACGAGACCAAAACAACAATTCCGAGTTGGCATCAGTTGTGGTGAGGACAAGGCGCGAGGCGAGGAAGCTGCCTTTGGGCAGCGACGAGCTCTCGCAACGCAGTCATCGCCGCAACTGGACCAACTCGGCGATTTGAATGGCGTTGAGGGCGGCGCCTTTGCGGAGGTTGTCGTTGCTGACGAACAGCGCCAGTCCACGACCGTCGGCGACGCCCTCGTCCTGACGGATGCGGCCGACGTAGCTCGGGTCCTGGCCGGCCGCCTCGAGCGGCGTCGGGATGTCGGTGACGACCACGCCGGGCGCGTCGGCGAGCAGCTCGAGGGCCCGGGCGACACTCAGCGGCCGCTCGAACTCGACGTTCAGCGACAACGAGTGGCCGGTGAACACCGGGACGCGCACGCACGTGCCGGACACCGCGAGCCCGGGGATGTCGAGGATCTTGCGGCTCTCGTTGCGGAGCTTCTGCTCCTCGTCGGTCTCGAACGATCCGTCGTCGACGAGCGAGCCGGCGTAGGGCAGCACGTTGAAGGCGATCGGGCGGGCGAACTTCGTGGGGGCCGGGAAGGTGACGGCCGTGCCGTCGTGGGTGAGTTCGGCGGCACGGTCGACGACTTCGCGAGCCTGCTTGTCGAGTTCGTCGACACCGGCCAGACCGCCACCCGACACGGCCTGGTAGGTCGACGCGATCATCCGGACGAGGCCGGCCTCGTCGTGCAACGGCTTGAGCACCGGCATCGCCGCCATCGTGGTGCAGTTCGGGTTGGCGATGATCCCCTTCGGGGGGTTGTGCGCCAACGCACCGTTGACCTCGGCGACGACGAGCGGCACGTCGGGATCCATGCGGAACGCGGAGGAGTTGTCGATCACGATCACCCCGGCGGCGGCGAACTTCGGCGGCGAGCTCACGCGACGACGATGCTCCGGCGGAGAAGAGGGCGATGTCGAGGCCGCGACGGGTCGGCGATCGCTGCATCCTCGACGACGATGTCGGTGCCGTTCCACGGCAGCGTCGTGCCGGCGGAGCGGGCGGACGCGAAGTAGCGCATCTCGGCGACCGGGAAGTTGCGCTCGGCGAGCAGGCGCCGCATGACGGTGCCGACCTGGCCTGTTGCTCCGACGACGCCGACCCGCAGTCCGCGACCTGTGCTGTTCATGGCGAAAAGACTAACGGGGCCGGCGGGTGCCGGGCCGAGGTGTTTCGCTCGTCACGCGGTGCCCGATCGGGCGGCGCGCCTGGCACAATCAAGGCGCATGGTGCGGCGACCACAACTGATCCCTTGGCGAGCCGCGGGCCAGCTGAGCGAACGTCAGGTGAGCGGCGACGATGTCGTGCGGACGACGGGTTGGGTGTTCAACAACGAGACCGGCTCCGAGCTCACGCTCGCGCAGTTCGTGGCGACCGGTGACTCGGAAGTGCCGGCGTACCTCACCGTGTTCGGGTTCCGGACGCCGGACATCGACCAGCAGACGATCGTCGAGATCGGCTGCGGCATCGGGCGGATGACGTGTGCGTTCACCCGCGAGTACGGCATCGGTCGTGGCGTGCGACCTCGATGCCGGCTTCCTGGAGCGCACCCACGAGACCGTCGGCCGGTTCGGCAAGGTCGATCGGCTCCGCACGATCCACGTCGCCGACGGACAGACGCTGGACCTCGCCGCCGAACTCGGCCGACGTGGCGTTCAGCTACATCACGCTGCAGCACTGCGACATCGACGACGCCCTCGACCTCACGGCCGAGGCCGTGCGGGTCACGAGGCCCGGCGGCAAGATCGCCCTGAACTACCGGGCCCGCAGCGGATCCGACGTGGTCCTGCTCCCGCTCGGTCGCGTGGCGCGGGCATCGTTCAGCATCCCGGGAATCGGGACGTGGCTGTCACAGCGTCGAACGCTGGCCCGGCTCGGCTGGCAGGCGAACCGGCTGCATCCCGACCAGGTCATCGGACCGCTCGCCGCGCAGCTGAGCGACATCGAGGTGTGGCGGCATCCGAAGAGCAAGATCTCCGGCTACGGCGCCGAGATCAAGACGTTCGACGGCATCAACCCCCATCACTACTGGGTCGTCGCCACCGTCCGCTGAGTCGGTCCGGTTCGCCCGCTCGCTGCGTTCCGTGAACTCGTCGCTGCCCGGAGGCAGCTTCCTCGTCACGCGCCTTGCGACCGAACGAACCGATCCCGACTCAGGGATCGACTTTGAATTCTTCGGTGGAGTCGGGATACGAACCGGACCGACTACTTGCGCTCTGGTAACGGGGCGGAGTAGTCGACGCCGGAGTCGAGACCGAAGGCGGTGTGGAGGGCACGCGCGGCGCGCTCCATGTCGCCGGCCGCGGTCACGACCGAGACGCGGATCGTCGACGTGGAGATCATGTGGATGTTCACGTCCTCGTCGGCGAGGACCCGGAACATCTTGGCGGCGATGCCCGGGGACGACTTCATGCCGGCACCGACGATCGACACCTTGGCGATGTCGTTGTCGTGCGACACGCCGTTCGCACCGACCTCGGCGGCGACCCGCGACACGATCGCCTCGGCCTCGTTCATGTCGGCCATCGGCATCGTGAAGCTGATGTCGGTGGTGCCGGCGATCGACGTGTTCTGCACGATCATGTCGACGTTCACGTTGGCCGCGGCGAGCGGCTCGAACAGGGCCGCGGAGATGCCGGGTCGGTCGGGCACACCGAACACGGTGACCTTCGCTTCGGACATGTCGGTGACGACACCGGAGATGATCGGATCTTCCATCGAGGCCTCCTCGTTGGTGACCCACGTCCCGGGTTCCCAGGTGAAGGAACTGCGGACGTGGAGCGGAACGTCGTGGGTGCGGGCGAACTCGACCGAGCGCAGGGCGAGCACCTTGGAGCCGGCGCCCGCCATCTCGAGCATCTCGTCGAAGTGCACCTTGGGCAGCTTGCGCGCCTGGGGCACGATGCGCGGGTCGGCGGTGAACACGCCGGTGACATCGGTGTAGATCTCGCAGGCGTCGGCCTGCAGGGCCTGGGCGAGCGCCGACGCGGTGAGGTCGGAGGCACCGCGGCCCATCGTGGTGATCTCCTTGTCGGTGCTCACGCCTTGGAATCCGGCGATCACGGCGACCTTGCCGTCGGCGATGGCCTGGCGGACGCGATCGCCCTTCACCTCGAGGATCTTCGCCTTGCGGTGCGTGGTGTCGGTGATGATGCCGACCTGACTGCCGGTGAAGCTGATGGCGTCGATGCCGCGATCGGCGAGCGCCATCGTCATCAGCGCCGCGGTCTGACGCTCACCGGTCGTGAGCAGCATGTCCATCTCGCGGCCCGGCATCGACGTCGACACCGACTGCGGCGAGCGCGATCAGGTTGTCGGTGGCCTTGCCCATCGCCGACACGACCACGACGACGTCGTTGCCGCGCCGCTTGGTGATCGCGACGTTGTCGGCGACCGCACGGATGCGATCGGGGTCGGCGACGGACGTTCCGCCGTACTTCTGGACGATCAGGGCCACGGGGACGACACGCTACCGGCCCCGCCGACACCGTCCGGCCCACGTTTGCGTCGGGATTTCTGTGGACCTGCGCCTCAGAAAATCCCGACGCAAACGAGTGATTGGTGCGTGCCTGGTCGGGTCAGGCGCCCTTGACGACGTGTTCGACGACCTCGAAGCTGAGGAGGTCGGCGCCCTGGGCGACCGGCTTGGGAGCGTCGCCGCCGTGTGCCGGCCGGTCGGGCCGCCGGCGTTGGCGTGGCCCTGCCCGAACTCCTGGCTGTTCAGCCACGTCTGGAAGTGCTCCTCGGTCTCCCACCGGGTGTAGACGAAGTAGCGGGTCTCGCCCTCGACCGGCCGCAGGAGCTGGAAGTCCTCGAAGCCCTCGAACTGCTCGACCATCTTGGCCCGGCCGGCGAACCGCCCCTCGAGTTGTGGCCCCATGCCCTCGGGGATGCTGATGGCATTGATCTTGACGACGCTCATCCGTCCATGATGCCCGGTCCGCCGCGTCCGCACCCAGTCGAGCCGAACCCGATCCCGCCGACCGCGTGATCAATGTGCGGCGCGGGTGCGCAGATTGTTCACGCCTTCCGCCGGAACCGGTCAGGTCAACTCCAGAGCGTCACGTGGACCCGCGGGCGGAAGCGGGCGATGTTCGTGCCGCTACCGGTGAGCATGGCCTGGATCGCCCGCGGGGTCGCGACGAACCGGACGAGTTCGTTGGCCAGCGGGTTCGTCTCGGCGCCCAGGAGCGAGAACGTCGACCACGTGCCGTCGACGACGGCTCCTGGCGCCTGGACCCGCACGAGCCGCCCGTCGGCCAGCTCGGCGACCGCGGTGTGCCCGGCACACAACGCGATCCCGCCGCCCGCCCGGGCCTCGCTCAGTGCCGCGGCGAAGCTCTGGAAGATGCGCTGATTGTGCTCGGGGACAGCGTGGCGTCGCAGGAGTTGGGCCGTACCGCTCGCCGGGTCGATCGCCGACGGGCCGAGCAGCCAGGTGTACCGCCCCAGCGTCCCGGTGGCGGCGTGGTGCCTCGCCAGTTCGTGCGATGCGCCGACGACGGCGATCAACTGGTACCGCAGGAACTCCTTCACCCTGATGCCGTCGGCACTGGCCCGTGGTGTCGGCCCGATGGCGACGTCGACCGCTCGTGCCGTGAGCAGCCGATCGAACTGATCGGGTGTCCACACGCTCATCTCGACGTCCAGGTCGTGGGCGCGGGTGGAGAACAGCTCGATCATTCCCGGCGCAGCGATCTCGCCGAACAGCGTCGACACGGCGATCCGCAGGATCCGCTGTCCGTTGGCGGCCGCCCTGACCTCGTGCACCGTCTGGTCCTGGAGACCGAGCATCTCGACGGCCCGTGACGCGAGCCGTAGGCCGCCGGGCGTGAAGCTCAAGCCGCCCGCACTGCGTCGGAACAGCTCGTCGCCGAGTTGCTTGCGCAGCGCCGACACGTGTCCGGACACCGCCGCCTCCGACACACCGAGCTCGCTCGCCGCCGCCTTCGAGCTCCCGAGCCTGGCGATCGAGGCGAACACCCGGAGCTGGGCAGGCGTCATGAGGTGCCTCGACCCCTGCCCCCTGCAGTCACGAACGCAACTTAACCAATCGCCGAAGTCGCGTTTGACCCGGACGCCGCGGGGGTGCATGGTGGCGGGCGGGGAACAACATCGGACACGACCGCATCGACCACAAGGGGGCGTCCATGCAGGTACCAGCACCGTTCGAGTACGAACGGGCGACCAGCGTCGACCACGCCATCGCGCTCATGGAGCGCTTGGGGAGCGAGGCGCGCATCGTCGCCGGAGGGCACAGCCTCCTGCCGATGATGAAGCTCCGGCTCGCCAATCCGGAGTACCTGATCGACATCAACGATCTGAGCAGCGAACTCGAATACATCCGGATCGGCGACGGCGAGGTGCGCATCGGCGCGCTCACCCGACATCGCCAACTGCTCGAGAGTGACGATCTCGCGGCCGTCCTGCCGATCTTCCGCGATGCCGAGCGGGTGATCGCCGACCCGGTCGTGCGCAACCGCGGCTCGCTCGGCGGATCGCTGTGCCAGGCCGACCCGTCGGAGGACCTCTCGGCCGTGTGCGATGCGGTGGGCGCGAGTTGTGTGATCCGCGGGCGTTCGGGTGAACGCGTCGTGGCGATGCACGACTTCCACCAGGGCCCCTACGAGACGGCGGTCGGTGCCGGCGAGATGCTCACCGAGGTGCGCATCCCGATCAGACCGAACTCGTCGAGCGCCTATCACAAGGTGGAACGCCGGGCGGGCGACTGGGCTGTCGCGTCGGCCGGGGCGGCCGTGACGATGTCGGGTTCGAACGGGTCGATGGTGATCGCGGACGGGCGCGTCGGGTTGTGTGCGGTCGGTCCGAACCTCACCAACGTCGAACCGATCTCCGCTGCGTTGCGCGGGCAGACACCGTCGGAGGAGCTGTACGCGCGCGTCGGCCAGATCGCCGCCGACAACGCCTCGCCGTCGGCCGACACCCGCGGCACGGTCGCCTACAAGACGCACCTCGCGAAGGAACTCACCATCCGCTCGCTGCGCAAGGCCGTCGCCCGGGCGACCGGCCAGGACTGAACCGGATCGCCGGGAAGGATTGAAGGAGACAACCCATGGACGTCACGATGACCATCAACGGCGAGGAGGTGACGCGCGACGTCGAGCCGCGCACCCTGCTCGTCCACCACCTGCGCGACAACCTGCGACTCACCGGCACGCACTGGGGCTGCGACACCAGCAACTGCGGCACCTGCGTGGTGTGGGTCGACAACGAGCCCGTGAAGAGCTGCACGGTGCTCGCCGCGATGGCGGGGGGCCACGAGGTCCGCACCGTCGAGGGCCTGGAGGTCGACGGCGAGCTCGACCCCGTGCAGGAGGGTTTCATGCAGTGCCACGGGCTGCAGTGCGGCTTCTGCACGCCCGGGATGATGATGACCGCCCGGGCGCTGCTCGATCGCAACCCCGACCCGACCGACGCCGAGATCCGTGAGGCGATCAGCGGCCAGATCTGCCGTTGCACCGGCTACGCGACCATCATCCGCTCGATCCAGTGGGCCGCGGCCAAGGAGCGAGAAACGGCTGGAACACCGCCTGTCGGGATCTCGGCACTGACTGCCGCCGGAGGCGCATCATGACCATCACCGAGGACCCGGCCGTGCCGACCAACCCCGCCGACACGGTCCCCACCAACGCCGTGCCGACACCGGACAACAACCTCAACGACAACAAGCCGTGCGGCTTCGGTCGCATGCTCCGCAAGGAGGACCCCCGCTTCGTCCGCGGGCTCGGCCAGTACTGCGACGACATCGAACTGCCGGGCATGTTGCACCTGGCCATCCTCCGCTCACCGATGGCGCACGCCAGGATCGTCAGCATCGACAAGTCGGCGGCAGAGGCGCATCCGCGGGTGAAGGCCGTCATCACTGGTGCCGACCTCGCCGCGCAGAACCTCGCCTGGATGCCGACGCTGTCGAACGACGTGCAGGCCGTGCTCGCCACCGACAAGGTGCGGTTCCAGCACCAGGAGGTCGCCTTCGTCGTCGCCGAGGACCGCTACTCGGCGCGCGACGCGCTCGAGCTGATCGACGTGGAATACGAGTGGATCGATCCGGTGATCGACGTGCGCCAGGCGCTGGCACCGGACGCACCGATCATCCGTGACGACCTCGACGGCAAGACGAACAACCACTGCTTCGACTGGGAGGCCGGCGACAAGGACGCCACCGACGCCGTGTTCGCCGACGCCGAGGTGGTCGTGTCGGAGGACATCGTCTACCCGCGGGTCCACCCGGCGCCGATGGAGACGTGCGGCTGCGTGGCCGATGTCGAGCGGGTGTCGGGCAAGCTCACGCTGTGGTGCACGACCCAGGCGCCGCACGCCCACCGCACGGTGTACGCGCTCGTGGCCGGGCTGCCGGAACACAAGATCCGCGTGATCGCTCCGGACATCGGCGGCGGGTTCGGCAACAAGGTGCCGATCTATCCCGGATACGTGTGCGCGATCGTCGCGTCGCTCGTGATCGGCAAGCCGGTGAAGTGGATGGAGGACCGGACCGAGAACCTCGTGAGCACCGGGTTCGCCCGCGACTACATCATGCGCGGCGAGATCGCCGCCACCAAGGACGGCAGGATCCGCGCCATCCGCACCAACGTGCTCGCCGACCACGGCGCGTTCAACGGCACCGCGGCCCCGGTGAAGTACCCGGCGGGGTTCTTCGGCGTGTTCACGGGCAGCTACGACATCGAGGCCGCCTACGCCAAGATGACCGCCGTCTACACGAACAAGGCGCCGGGCGGCGTCGCCTACGCCTGCTCGTTCCGCATCACCGAGGCGGTCTACCTGATCGAGCGGATGGTCGACGTGCTCGCTCACGAACTCGACATGGACCCTGCCGAACTGCGGTTGAAGAACTTCATCCAGCCCGACCAGTTCCCGTACACCTCGAAGACCGGCTGGGTCTACGACTCGGGCAACTACGAACCGGCGATGCGCAAGGCGATGGCGATGGCCGGCTACGACGAACTGCGCAAGGAGCAGGCCGAAAAGCGTGAGCGCGGCGAGTTGATGGGCATCGGCGTCGCGTTCTTCACCGAGGCCGTCGGCGCCGGGCCGCGCAAGGACATGGACATTCTCGGTCTCGGCATGGCCGACGGCTGCGAGCTGCGGGTGCACCCGACCGGCAAAGCGGTGGTCCGACTGTCGGTGATGTCGCAGGGCCAGGGCCACGAGACGACGTTCGCCCAGATCGTCGCCAACGAGATCGGCATCCCGCCCGAGGACATCCAGGTCGTGAACGGCGACACCGACAACACGCCGTTCGGGCTCGGCACGTACGGCAGCCGGTCGACGCCGGTGTCGGGAGCAGCGGCCGCGCTCGTGGCCCGCAAGGTGCGCGACAAGGCGCAGATCATCGCGTCGGGCATGCTCGAGGCGTCGATCGCCGACATCGAGTACGAGGCGGGGACGTTCCGCGTCAAGGGCGATCCCGAACAGTCGGTCACCATCCAGGACGTCGCCATGCGGGCCCACGGAGCGGGTGATCTGCCCGAGGGACTGGAGGGCGGCCTCGAAGCACAGATCTGTTACAACCCGTCGAACCTCACCTACCCGTTCGGCGCCTACATCTGCGTGGTCGACGTCGACCCGGGGACGGCAGTGGTGAAAGTCCGTCGTTTCATCGCCGTCGACGACTGCGGCACGCAGATCAACCCGATGATCATCGAGGGCCAGGTCCACGGTGGCCTCGCCGACGGCGTGGGCATGGCGCTGATGGAGATGATCTCCTTCGACGAGGAGGGCAACTGCCTCGCTGGTTCGCTGATGGACTACCTGATCCCGACCTCGATGGAGGTGCCCGACTGGGAGACGGGGCACACGGTCACGCCGTCGCCCCACCACCCGATCGGTGCGAAGGGCATCGGCGAGTCGGCGACGGTCGGTTCGCCCCCGGCGATCGTCAACGCCGTCGTCGACGCACTGAAGCCGTACGGCATCCGGCACGCCGACATGCCGCTCACCCCGAGCCGCGTGTGGGAAGCGATGCAGGGGAACCACACCCCGCCGATCTGATGGCGACCCGATGACCACCTCGCAGCAACTGTCGGCACGGGTCGCCGAGTTGATCGCCCAGCGGCGCCGATTCGTGCAGGCGACCGTCGTGCGCGCGCAGTGCCCGACGTCGACGCGACCGGGCGATGCCGCCATCGTGTTCCCCGACGGGACGATCGAAGGGTTCGTCGGCGGTCAGTGCGCGGAGGAATCGGTTCGAGTCGCCGCCCTCGGCGTGTTGGACCGCGGCGACTCGATCCTGCTGCGCATCCTGCCCGACGGCACCGAGGCGTTCCCGGACACGCCCGGGGCGACCACGGTGGTCAACCCGTGCCTGTCGGGTGGGGCGATCGAGATCTTCCTCGAGTCGAAGCTCCCCACGGCGCGGATCGCGGTGATCGGGGCGACGCCGATCGCCGACGCGCTGAAACAGTTCGGCTCGCTGCTCGGGTTCTCGATGGACCAGGCAGCCGATCCCGAACCCGTGCTGACCGGCGCCACGGCGGTGATCATCGCCAGTCACGGCCGGTCCGAGGAGGTCACGATCCGTGCCGCGCTCGATGCGGGCGTCGGATTCGTCGGGCTCGTCGCCAGCCGCACCAGGGGGACGGCAGTGTTGGCATCGCTCGACCTGGACCCCGACGAGCAGCGAGTCGTGCGGAGCCCGGTCGGCATCGACATCGGGGCCCGCACGGCCGAGGAGATCGCGCTGTCGATCCTCGCCGAGGTGGTCCGCGCCATCCGCGTCGACGGGCTCGAAGCACCCAAGAGTGACGTCGACATGACGCGCCCGGCGACGGCGATCGATCCCGTGTGCGGCATGACGGTCACGATCGGCGACGACACCGCCCACCTCGTCCACGATGGTGTCACGTACTGGTTCTGCAACCCCGGTTGCCGCCAGCGGTACGCCGACGAACTCGGCGCGGCCTGACGATGGTTCCTTCCGGCCTGGGGGAGATGCGCGCGGCGCTCGACGAGGTCGACTACCTCGTCGATGACGGCCTGTCGATGGCGTTGTACCTCGCCACGAAGTTGGGCCAACCACTGCTGCTCGAAGGCGAGCCGGGTGTCGGCAAGACCACGGCGGCCAAGGCGCTCGCCGAATCGCTGCGCACGCCGCTGATCCGGCTGCAGTGCTACGAGGGCATCACCGCCTCCGAGGCGCTGTACGAGTGGAACTATCCGCGGCAGATGCTCGCCATCCGCCTCGCCGAGGCGGCCGACGGCGACATCACCAGTGCCGACCTGTTCACGCCCGAATTCCTGCTCGACCGGCCGTTGTTGAAGGCGATCCGGCACACCGCCGACGCGCCGGCGGTGCTGCTGATCGACGAGATCGATCGATCGGACGACGAGTTCGAGGCGCTGCTGCTCGAGTTCCTCGGCGAGTCGTCGATCACGGTGCCCGAGCTGGGGACGTTCACCGCGACGCGCCCACCGATCGTGATCCTCACGTCGAATCGCAGCCGCGAACTGCACGACGCCCTGAAGCGTCGCTGCTACTACCACTGGATCGACTACCCGACGGTGGAACGCGCCGCTGCCATCGTGCGTCGCCGAGTGCCGGGCGCTTCGACGCCGTTGGTCGACGCGGCGACGGCGTTCGTGTCGTCGGCGCGCCGCCTCGACCTCGACAAGCCTCCCGGGCTGGCCGAAGCGATCGACTGGGTCCACGCGCTGCACGCGCTCGGCCTCGCCGAGTTGGAACGACCCATGGCCCTGGCGACCGTCGGATCGATCGCCAAGACGCCAGACGACCACGCGGCGATCCGCGACGCGATCGACACCGAGTTGCCGGCTGCGGGGGTGTAGCGCGGTGGGCGACGGCGGCGCGCTGTTCGCGGGCGTCGACCGGGCGGTGTTCGCCGCGGCGTTCGCCGACCGGTTGCGGCGCGCCGGGATCGACGCCGCGTTCACGTCGATCGAGCGTTTCACCATGGCGCTCGACGTCGTCGGGCCGATCGATCTCGACGATCTGTACTGGGTCGCTCGGTTGAGCTTCGTCGGACGTCACGCCCAGATCGCAGCGTTCGACGCAGTGTTCGCCGCGATCTTCGACACCGAGGCCGGTTGGTCGCCGACGTCGCGGCGCGGCCGGCAGCAACCCGAGGGTGGGTCTGACCGGGATCGGCTGGTGCGGATCGGTCGATCGTCGGCGGACGATCCGGCGACCGGCGGCGGAGTCCCGTGGGCGACGCTGCCATCGATCGACGCCGCGCAGGACCGCAACGCAGATTCCGATGCGCGCGACGAGTCGATCGACGACCTGGCGATCCCCGAACTCGGGCCCTCGAGCGTCGACTCGACGATCGATCGACCGTTCGACTCGCTCGACGAGGCCGAGCTCGAACGGGTGGGCCGGATGTTGGAGGCGTCGATCACCAGTTTTCCGCAGCGACGATCGCGTCGTCGCCGTCCGTCGCATTCGGGTGGCGAGTTCGCGATGCGCCGCACCCTCCGCGGGGCGATGCACACCGGCGGCGAGGTGATGCATCTCGAACGCACCACCCGCCGGCCCCAGCCGCGCCGGATCGTGGTGGTGCTCGATGTCAGCGGGTCGATGGAGGCCTACGCCCGCGCCTATCTGCACCTCGTCCGGCCGCTCGCGGCCGAACATCGGGCCGAGGTGTTCGCGTTCGCCACCGACCTCACTCGCATCACCGCGTCGGTCAGGCTCCGATCACCTGCCGACGCGATCGACCACATGAGCGCGGCCATCGGCGACCGGTTCTCCGGCACTCGCGTGGCGACGAGCCTGCACACGCTGCTGCACCACCGCACGTGGAGCTCCACCGTGCGCGGGGCGGTCGTCGTGATCTGCTCGGACGGCTGGGATTCCGACGACCCGGTCGAGCTCGGCCGCATGATGCGTCGTCTGTCGCTGCTCGCCCATCGCGTGATCTGGGTCAACCCGCGAGCGGCGGCCGTCGGCTTCGAGCCGATCGCCGGTGGGATGGCCGCCGCGCTGCCGCACTGTGATCACTTCCTCGCCGGCCACACCGCCCGCTCGATGCAGGACGTGATCGCCGCGGTCACCGCGGATGCGTCTGTCCGTGGCGCGAGCCGTCGACCCGTGCTCACACCAGCGCGCTGAGGACGGCGAACGCGTCGTACACGTCGACGAAGCGGGTGGTCAACGGCGAGAGTCCGAAGCGCAGCACGTCGGGGTCGCGGTGGTCGACGATGACCTTCCGTTCGACGAGTTCGGCCTGCAGCCGTCGAGCATCGGGATGGCGGACCGAGACGTGCCCGCCGCGCCGCGCCGGATCGCGGGGCGTGTCGGTGGCCAGACCGTCGGGCATCAGCGAGGTCGAGAGCGAACCCGGTCAGCGCACGTGCCTTCATCTCGATCGCGCCGATGCCGGCCTCGGCGGTCAGGCGGATCCCCTCGCGGGCGGCGACCAGTCCGAGCACGGGGGGCGTGCCGTTGAGCATCCGGCCGATCCCCGGCCGCGCCTCGAACGGACGGTCCATGGCGAACTGGTCGGATTGCCCGAACCATCCCCAGATCGGTTGGACGATCCGGTCGTGCAGATCGGCCGCCACGTAGACGAACGCCGGCGCTCCCGGCCCGCCATTGAGGAACTTGTAGGTGCAGCCGGCCGCGAGGTCGACGCCGAGGGCATGCAGGTCGACGTCGAGCACACCGACCGCGTGCGACAGGTCCCAGATCGTCGTGGCCCCGGCGGCGGCCGCCCGGGCGGTCTCCGCGGCCACGTCGGCGATCTCGGCGGTGCGGTAGTCGACCATCGACCGGATCACCACGTCGACGCCGTCGAGGTCGACCGTCCCGCGGCGGACCGTTCCGCCGCCGCAGCCGGGCGACCCCCTCGGCGACGTATCGGATCGTCGGGAAGTCGTCGTCGTCGACGGCGATCACTGGGCGATGCCCGTCGCCGCCGAGATCGAGATCGAGGGCGACGTTGATCAGCTGGAAGATCCCGACGGTGGTCGACTCGTGGACGGCGACCTCCCCCGGCAGCGCACCGATCAGCGGTGCCAGTTCGTCGCCGACGGAGAGGGTCAGGTCGAGCCATCCGTGATCCCACCACGACGAGATGAGGTCACCGGCCCACTGTTCCTCGACAACCTGACGCACGGCCGTCACGGTTCGTCGCGGAGTACGTCCGAGCGAGTTGCCGTCGAGGTAGATCAGGTCGGGATCGGGGATGACGAACTCGTCGCGCCAGCGGCCGAGCGGATCGTCGGCATCGAGTTGTTCGGCAACGCGGCGATCGAACATGTCGGGCCAGTCTGGCTGCCGGCCCTGTCCGCGTGCTCAGACCAGCTCGATGAAGCTGGCGTGGCGGACGTAGCCCTCGTTCGTGAACTCGGCGATCTCGGCGGCGCAGCGGAGCTCGGGACGGATCCACACGGCGTCGCGCCGGTAGCTCGTCGGCGGGACCGGCTCGAACGGGCAGTCGTCGCTCCGCAGGGCGCGCATCCGAGTGGTGAGTGACTCCAACATGCGGTGGTTGAACCCGGTGCCGACCCCGCCGGCGAACCGCAGCTCGCCGTTGGCGGTGTCGGGCAAGCCGACGAGCAGCGCTCCGAACGTCGACGAACGGTTCCCGCTCCCGCGCGTGTAACCCCCGATCGTCAACTCGACTCGTTGCCGGTTCTTGACCTTGCGCCAGTCCTTCGAGCGCGTGCCCGGCCGGTAGGTCGAGCCGAGCCGCTTCGCCATCACCCCCTCGAGTCCGCGTTCGCGGGTCGCTTCGAGCAATGCCTCCCCGTTGCCGACGCGGTACGGCGACACGACCCAGTTGTCGCCCGGTTCGACGAGCTGGTCGAGCAGGCGACGTCGATCCTCGAACGGCAGGTCGATCGTGTCGGTGCCGTCGACCGAGAGCACGTCGAACACCTGGAGTACCGCCTGCCGCTTCGAACCCACACCGCTGTTCTGCACGAGTTCGAACCGCGGTCGGCCTTCGTCGTCGAACACGACGAGTTCGGAGTCGAGGACGGCTGCCGAGGCGTTGACCGATGCGGCGAGGCCGGCGAACTCCGGCCAGCGAGCCGTCACGTCGTGGCCGGCGGTGCTCTGCAGGCGCACCGTCCCGGCGGCGACGTGCACGATCGTGCGGTAGCCGTCCCACTTGATCTCGAACGCCCAGTCGTCGCCCGCGGGCAGCGAGGTCATGGTCGCTTTCATCGGGGCGACCGGGAACTTCACGAGGAGGGGCGGGGGATGCGGGACGACAGGACGCCGCTCGACTCGAGGTCGTCGAGCGTGGCTTCGTCGTAACCGAGGATGTTCGTGGAGCACGGTGCGGTTGTCCTCGCCGCGATACTTCGCGACGCCCGACGACCGCGACATCGGGCGCATCGCTGAAGCGCCACGGGACGTTGGGCACCCGGATCGAACCGCCGGCACGGTCGTCGATGTCGACCACCGCCCCCCGCTCGGCGGCCCATTCCGTCTCGGTCAGCTCGCCGGGCTGACGAACCTTTCCGACCGCCAGTTGGTGTTCGGCGAAGATCGCCTCGAACGTGTCGGCATCGGGTACCCCGGCGGCGAAGTCGCGGATGATGTCGGCGAGTGCGTCGAAGTTGGCGAGCCGGTCGGCGACGTCGGCGAAGCGCGGGTCGTCGACGAGGTCGGGACGTCCCATGGCGGCGGCGAAGAGATCGAACGTGCCGCGTTCGGCCGGGTGGCCCGACACCACGAGCGACTCACCGTTGGCGACCGTCAGCACGAGATAGTCGCCGGGACGGAAGCTCCGGATCCACTGCGGATCGTCGTCGCCTTCCCACAAGGCGTCGTGCAGGTGCTCGTTGACGTAGAGCATCGTCTCGGCCATCGAGATGTCGAGCCGCTGACCACGGCCCGAACGCTCGCGCTGGTACAAGGCGGCGATGATCGCGGTGGCCGCCTCGACGGCCGTGTAGACGTCGGCGTGACTGTGCGGATCCTTCGCCAGCGGCCCACCCCGGGCGTTGCCCTGCGACGCGATGATGCCGGCCTCGGCTTCGACCACCGGCGCGTACGCGCGCCGCCGCACCCACGGACCGGTCTGCCCGTATCCCGAGATCGACGCGTAGATCAGCCGCGTGGTTGACGGCGCACAACTCGTCGGCGCCGAGCCCGAGCCGCGCCATCACGCCGGGTCGGTAGTTCTCGAGCACGACGTCGACGTGCCGCGCGAGTTCGCGCACGATCGTCCACGCCGCGTGCGGTGGAGAGGTCGATGCTGACGTTGCGCTTGCCCACGTTCTGCTGCACGAAGTAGCTCGACAAGCCGTTGCGCCGCGGCGTGGCGAAGCGGGTGAGGTCGCCCGCCGGTGGTTCGATCTTGATCACGTCGGCGCCGAGGTCGGTGAGCATGCGTCCGCAGTGCGGTCCCGACAGGACCCGCGTGAAGTCGAGCACCCGGATGTCGGTCAGCGGACGTGGTGCGGTCACGGTTCCATCGTGGCCGATCGCGCCATGCCCTTCGTTCATCGGTCACACTGAACGGATGACGCGGTCGACCCGCCCGTCCGACCGAGCGCTGTGGCACGCGGTCGTCGAGACGTTGCGCGACGACGTGTTGCCGCACGTGACCGATGAGCACGCCGCGTCGCAGACGCAGCGCCTGATCGGGCTGGCGATGTACGCCCGAGATCGCGGTGACGACCCGCAGCCCCATCGCGATCACGCGATCGAAGCGCTGATCGGCAGCGACGACCCGGCCGCCGTATTGGCGGATGTGACCGACCCGCGGCGCCCGCGGCTCCAGTCGCTCCTCGTGACGCACCTCGATGCCGACCTGACCGTCGAGCACGTGCTGTTGACCCACTTCGGCGATCCGGGGGTGCTCGACGCCGGCTCGCGTCCCGACAGCGACGTGCCGCATGACGCCTGACCAGCAGTACCGGCTCGCCGGCTTCCTCAGCGATGCGCTCGGCCTGGCGATCGAGCTGCGCGAGGTCGTCCGCCTCGGAACGGGCCGGAGTCGGGCGATGTACAAGCTGACGACCACCCACGGCGACCGGTTCGTCGCCCGCGTCGAGCAGGGCGGCATCTTCGGGACCCGGACGGCCGACGAGGTCCGCTGCACGACGCGGCTGCACGCAGCCGGCGTCCCCGTCGCTCAGGTCGTGGCGAGCGACGAGGTCGGCCACGTCCTCGGCCATCCGGTCTTCGTGATGGAGTTCGTCGACGGCGTCGACACACCCGCACCGCCCGCCGTGGTCGACGACTTCATCCGCCAGCTCGACCGTCTCCACCGGCTCCCGAACGCCGACTCGCTCGAGTTGTCCGGCCGCGATCAGGTCGACGTGTGGCTCGAACGGGCGAGTGTGGTCGAGCCGTCGCCGCTGTTGCTCGAAGGTGTTGCGTGGCTGCGGGCGAACCGGCCGGCGCACGCCATCGACACCGCTCCGATCCACGGCGATGCCGGCCCGGGCAACTTCGTCCACGACGGTGCGCGAGTGCTCGCCCTCACCGACTGGGAGTTCGCCCACCTCGGCGATCCGGCCGAGGACTGGGTCTACCTCGCGTCGGACAAGGGCCGTGGCGCGATGAGCCGGGACGACTGGCGACGGCGCATCGAGCAGCTCACCGGCTGGTCGGTACCCGACGACGAGTGGCGGTACTGGGACGCGCTCAACGTGTTCAAGGGCGCGTGCGCGAACGTCACCGCGCTCCGCGTGTTCGAGCACGGCATCACGCCGCGGCCCGACGTCCTGACCGTCGGCACCGCGTTGCACCACGTGTTCCTGAAACGTCTGATCACCATCGTCCACGGCGCTCCGCACAGCAACATGTCACGAGGTGTCTGACCCTTCGTGACATGTTGGCCACTTTCGGCGGTAGGGTGCTTGCTGCGCTGGTCGACCCCCCGACCGGTGAGTGCATCTCGGAATTTCTCTGCTCCGGTCGTTGCGCTGTTGAGCTGAAATTCGAGGAGTACGAGAAATGACCATGATCGATGACGCCCCGCGCGTCATATCCATCCCCTTTGCTGACCTGGGCCTGCCACCGCGCATCCTGCAACGCCTGCAGAGCCAGGGAATGAGCGATTCGTTCCCGATCCAGGCGGCGGTGATCCCCGACGCGCTCGCCGGTCGCGATGTCGCCGGCCGTGCGCCGACCGGCTCCGGCAAGACGCTCGGCTTCGGGCTGCCGCTGGTGGCCCGCTTGACCGACGCCAAGCCGAAGCGCCCCGTGGCGCTCGTGCTGGCGCCCACCCGTGAGCTCGCCGAGCAGATCATGGGTGAGATCGCCCCCTTCGCCAAGGCCGAAGGCCACGCAGCCGTCGCCATCTACGGCGGCGTCGGCTACGGCCCGCAGAAGCGTGCGCTCGACCAAGGCGTCGAAGTCGTCGTCGCCTGTCCCGGCCGCTTGGAGGACCTCCTCCAGATGCGTGCCCTCGACCTGCGTGACGTCGCCACCGTCGTCATCGACGAAGCCGACCAGATGGCCGACATGGGGTTCCTCCCCGCCGTCCGGCGCATCGTCGAGCAGACCCGCAGCGACCGTCAGGTGCTGCTGTTCTCGGCCACCCTCGACGGCCCTGTCGCCAAGCTCGTCGCCGACTTCCAGCGCAACCCGGCCCGCCACGAAGTCGGCCCGAAGGGCCCCGACGTGCACGCCGCACAGCACCTGTTCTGGACCGTCAGCCGCGAGGAGCGCGTCAACACCACCGCCGAGGTGATCAACCGCCTCGGTTCGACCATCGTGTTCACCCGCACCCGCCACGGTGCCGACCGCCTCGCCAAGCAACTCGGCAAGATCGGCGTCGACGCCGAGCCGATCCACGGCGGCCGCAGTCAGGGCCAGCGCGACCGTGCCCTCGCCTCGTTCAAGAAGGGATCGGCCTCAGCGCTGATCGCCACCGACGTCGCCGCTCGCGGCATCCACGTCAACGGCGTGTCGGCGGTCGTCCACTTCGACCCGCCGGCCGAGGACTCCACGTATCTGCACCGCTCGGGCCGCACCGCCCGCGCCGGCGCCACCGGCACCGTCGTCTCGCTGCTCGAGGGCAGCCAGAAGAAGGACGCGATGAAGCTCCAGCGGGGCATCGGCATCTCCGAGCCCATCACCGAGCCGCGATTCGGATCGTTGATCGCACCGGCCCCGGCTCCGAAAACGGCCCCGCGTACCGAGGTGAGCCGTGAGTCCCGCGTCGAGGGATCGTCGCGTCAGACCGTCGTGGCCGCGCCGAAGAAGGCCGACCGTTCGCCGAAGAAGCCGCAGCAGACGTCGGCGCCCGTGTCGACGGGCGGTGCCGGCGACGGCGCCGTGAAGTTCTTCAACTCGGGCCGCGGCTACGGCTTCATCACCCCCGACGGCGGCGACAAGGACCTGTTCGTCCACTTCTCCGTCATCGTCAACGACGGCTTCAAGACGCTCGACAACGGCGCCCGCGTCGCCTATCAGGTCCGCGAGGGCCGCAACGGCGCCGAGGCGTTCGACGTCCGCGTCGTCGGCTGACACTCGAGAATGTCCGACGGGGTCAGACCCCGGCGGACATTCTCCGTAATCTCGTGTCGTGTTCGACGACCGGGATCTGATCGAGAAGCGCGTCCAGCGTGAGCTGTGGGAGCGCGTGCTCCCGCTCGTCCATCCGGACCGCAGTCCCCTGACGATCACGGCCGGCCCCGACCTCGACCAGCTCGAGCCGTTCGAGGCGGGAAGCCCGTGGGGTCCACCCTGGGGGACCACATGGTTCCGATTCGACGGCACTCGTCCCGACGGGTGGGCGGGCCGTCGCGTCGAGGCCGTGATCGACCTCGGGTTCAACCCGAATCCGGCCGGTTTCCAGTGTGAGGCGCTCGTCGTCGAGTGCAACGACGACGGCACATGGCGCGCGCTGCCAAGGCATCCACCCGCGGCGCACCAACTACCCGCTCGACGCGTCGACCGGTGCCGTGACCCTGCTCCTCGAAGCGGCGTCCAATCCGTCGTTCCCACAGTTCCGGCCGTCACCGCAGGGCGCGCTCGACACCGCGAGCAAGGCTCCGATCTACCGGTTCCGCCGCGCCGAACTCGTCGTCGTCGAACCCGACGCCGAAGCGCTCGCGTACGACCTCGAGGTCGTCGACGGCGTGATGCGAACCCTGCGACTCGACGACCCGCGCCGGGTGAAGATGCGTCGCGCCCTCGAACGGGCGCTCGATCGCCTCCCCGATGTCGTCGCCGCGCGTCGACCGTTGCTGCCGTGGCTCGACGCCACATCGGGTGCAGGGCAGACCGTGGCCGGCCATCGGTCGATCGCCATCGGCCACGCGCACATCGACACCGCCTGGTTGTGGCCGATCCGCGAGACCCGGCGCAAGTGCGTCCGGACGTTCGCGTCGGCGACCGCGTTGATGGACGACTACCCCGAGTACCGGTTCGCCGCCTCGAGCGCCCAGCACTACGCCTGGATCGAGGAGTCGCATCCCGAACTCTTCGACCGCATCACCGAACGGGTCCGAGCGCGGCCAGTGGATCCCGGTCGGCGGCATGTGGGTGGAGGCCGACATGAACCTGCCGTCGGGCGAGAGCCTCGTGCGCCAGATCGTGTTCGGGCAGCGGTACTTCGAGGAGAAGTTCGGTCAGCGCTGCGAGGAGGTGTGGATCCCCGACGTGTTCGGCTACCCGGCGGGGCTGCCACAGGTCTTCGCCGCGGGCGGGATGCGTCGGTTCGTCACGCAGAAGCTCTCGTGGAACAAACAGAACCGGTTCCCGCACAACACGTTCTGGTGGGAGGGCCTCGACGGCACGCGGGTGCTCACCCATTTCCCGCCCGTCGACACCTACAACGCCGAGATCACTCCGGTCGAGGTCGCCTACTCGGTCGGCAACTTCAAGGACCACGGTTGGAGCAGCGTGTCGCTGATGCCGTTCGGCCACGGCGACGGTGGCGGTGGACCCGACCCGGGAGATGCTCGAACGCGCCCGCCGGCTGGCGTCGGCCGATCCCCGGGTGACGGTCGCCGTCGGTACGCCCGACGAGTTCTTCGACGCGGTCGAGGCGGAGGTCCGCGCCGGGGCGCCGGTGCCCGTGTGGCGCGGGGAGCTCTACTTCGAGACGCACCGCGGCACGCTCACCAGTCAGCTCGCGCACGAAGCTCGGCAACCGCCGGTGCGAACGCCTGCTCGTCGAGGCCGAACTGTGGGCGGCGACGCTCGACCGGCCCGCCGACGTCGACGACCTCTGGCGTGAGGTGCTCACCCAGCAGTTCCACGACATCCTGCCCGGGTCGTCGATCGCCTGGGTGCACGCCGACGCCGAAGCAGTGTTCGAACGCGTCGCCGGGGAACTCGAAGCGCGCATCGCGGGCCTGCTCGCCGAGATCGCGCCGCACGGCTGGTCGCTCGCCAACCCGGCCGACGCGCCGGTCGACGGCGTGGTCGTGCTCGACGCGGTCGACGACATCGCGGACGACGTTGGCGCCAATGCCGTCGAGGCGGCTCAGCGCCTGGCCGACGGGCGGCTCGCGGTCGTGGCGTCCGTCCCGGCCCTCGGCATGGCGGCGTTGGACTCGCGGTCGATCGACGACCGCGTCGTGTGCTCCGAGTGGTCGATGACCAACTCGCGCCTCGCCGTCCGATGGGACCACGCCGGCAATCTCTGCTCGATCATCGATCTCGCGCAGGCCCGCGAAGTGCTCCCCGCCGGCGCGCTCGGCGCCGTGTTGGAGCTGGCACCCGATCATCCGGTCGAGTACGACGCGTGGGACCTCGAGGCGTGGACGCGTGCCAATGCCGTGTCGCTCACCGACGTGCACGACGTGACCGTCGAGGTCACCGATGCCGGACCGCTCGTCGGGCGCGTCGCCGTCCGGCGGACGTTCGGGCCGTCGTCGAGCATCGTCACCTACGAACTCGCGGCGGGCGCCGCGGCGCTGCTCGTCCACGTCGAGCTCGACTGGCATCACGACGAGCACCTGCTGTCGATGGCCTTCCCGCTCGACGTGCGGGCCGACACCGCGCGCTGCGACGTGCAGTTCGGCATCGTCGATCGACCGACCCATCCGTCGAACCCGTGGGACGCGGCGAAGTTCGAGGTCTGCGCCCATCGGTTCGTCGACGTCGCCGAGCCCGACTTCGGAGTCGCCATCCTGAACGACGGCCGCTACGGCCACTGCGTGTTCGACGGAGCGGTCCGCGTCAGCCTGGCGCGCGCCGCGAAGTATCCGGATCCCGGCGCGGATCACGGTCGCCACTCGGTGACGCTGGCGGTCCTGCCGCACGGTGGCGATCCGACCCTCGTGCGTCAGGAGGCCGCCCGGCTGAACTCGCCGGTGCGGGTCGTGCGTCGGGACGAGGTCGTGCATCGGTGCCTGGCACCGATGCACGACCCGCGCCGGTGGTCAGCGTGCACGGACGTGGGAACGGGCGCGGCGGGGGTGCAGGTCGACGCGGTCAAGCTCGCCGACGACGGCTCGGGTGACCTCGTGGTCCGCTTCCACGAGGCGGTCGGGAACCGGACGGCGCTCGATGTGCGGGCCGACCGGCGGGTGGTCGCGGCGTGGGAGTGCAACCTGCTCGAGGAGCCGACGCGGGCCGAAGAGGTCGGCGACGGCATCGTGGCGATGACCGTGCGGCCGTTCCAGATCGTGACGTTGCGTCTGCGGCGCGGCGACGCGTTCGACGGCCGGTCAGCCGGGGCGTAGGTGTTGCAGCGCGGCCGTGGCGTACAGGGAGATGCCGGTGGTCATCGCCGATTCGTCGAAGTACACGCGGTTCGAATGGTTGGGCGCGGCCGTCATCGGGTCGCGGTCGTGCGGGCGTGCCGCCGAGGAACATCATCGCCCCCGGGACGTTCTGCAGCAGGTAGCTGAAGTCCTCGGCGCCCATCACCGGATGGGGGAGCTGGACCACCCGATCGGCGCCGATGACGTCGGCCGCCATCGCTGACGCGAACGCGGCGAACCGGTCGTCGTTCGACGTGACCGGGTAGCCGATCTCGATGAGCACCTCCGACCCGCATCCGTGGGCGGCGGCGATCCCGTCGGCCACCCGGCGGATGCCGTCGTGGACCTTGGACCGCGTGTGTTCGCTGACCGCCCGGATCGTCCCTTCGATCTCGGCGGTCTCGGGGATCACGTTGTTCGTCGTGCCGGCGGTGATCCGCCCGACCGTGACGACCGACGGGTCGAACACGTCGATCGAGCGGGTGATCATCAGCTGCAGGGCCTGCACGATCTCGCACGCCACCGGGATCGGGTCGATCGTCCGGTGCGGCTCGCTGGCGTGGCCGCCCTTGCCGGTGACCCGGATGATCATCGTGTCGGCCGACGCCATGATCGGCCCCGCCGCGCGTGCTCACCCACCCGGAAGGGATGGCCGACGTGATGTGCAGGGCGAACGCCGCGTCGACCGGCGAGTCGGTCCCGTCGGAGCAGCGCCGGCACGTCGAGCAGGCCCTCGTCGAGCATGAACCGGGCGCCGTGATGGCCCTCCTCGCCCGGCTGGAACATGAACAGCACGCGGCCGGCGAGCTCGTCGCGACGCTCGCTCAGCAGATGGGCGGCGCCCGACAGCATCGCCGTGTGCGTGTCGTGGCCGCAGGCGTGCATGCACCCGTCGACGTGCGACGCGAAGTCGAGGCCGGTGTCCTCCGGCATCGGCAACGCGTCCATGTCGCCGCGCAGGATGATCGTCGGCCCGGGCGTCGAGCCCTCGAGCAGGGCCACGATGCCGCTCGTCGATTCGTGCGTGGTGACCGACGAGCGGGAGGCCTTCGAGCGACGACAGCACCTGCTCGCGGGTGATCGGGAGGTCGTTGCCGAGCTCGGGCCACTCGTGCAACCGGCGGCGCAGGGCGATGGCGTCGTCGAGCAGATCGGCCGCCTGCTCGCGGACCGACGTCGACCATCGGATCGTGTTCGGCGCTCATCGGCTGGCTCCCATGGCTGCATCGTAGGCATTCCGTTCCGTGGCGTCGACCGCCCACTCTGTGGTGGCACGGCGCCATCGGGGCGTCGGACGACACGAACGGAGACCGACGATGTCGATGTACGGAGCCAACCCCGACGAACTCACGAGTCTCGGCAACACCCTGAGCCGGCAGATCGACTCGATCACCCAGGTGATGTCGCTCGTCGACAGCGCCCTGAACGGCACCACGTGGCAGGGGCCGGCCCGCGAGCGCTTCGCCGGGGAGTGGAACGGCAGCTTCAAACAGGCGCTCGGCAAGCTGAACGAAGCGTTCGGGCTGGCCGGGCAGGGATTGTGTCGTGCGGGCCGACGAGCTCCGTCGGGTGATGGGGCAGCTGAGTACGTGGCGAGCCGCCAGCACCTACGCTGGCGGCGTGGTCCACGTCGAGTTCACGATCGAGCCGTTCGTCGAGGGCGATCCCGGATCACACGTGCTCGCGGCGGTCGACGTCGGCTCGTCGGGTCGGTGTCGGAGGTCGACATGGGTCCGTTCGGATCGACGTGCGACGTGCCGTCGGAGGTCGTCGGCGCGCTCGTCGGCGCCATCACCGACGCGGCGATCGGCAATCGGCGCCACGCATGTGTCGATCCACGTCGAGGTGCCGGTCGAGGTGCCGGAGTGATCGATCCGAATCCGTTGATCCGTGCGATCCGACCGGTCGTCGACGCGGTCGGAGCGACGTTCGTCCCCGCCGCCGAGGCCGAGGCGAGCGACGTGCCGATCGTGTGGGACGGTCAGACGATCGTCGCCGTTCGGATGCCGCCCCTGCACGGTGCGCTCGACCGGTTGATCGATGCGGTCGAGGCGGAACTCGGCGGCGCGACTCCCGTTGCTGTCGCGCGAGGACAAGCAGCGTGCGGTCCGGCTGCTCGACGAGCGTGGGGCGTTCATCCTGCGCCGAGCGGTCGAGGATGTCGCCGACGCGATGGGCGTGAGCCGCATCACGGTCTACAACTATCTGAACGCCATCCACCGTTGAGCGCCCTGGCCGACCCGACCGTGCCGCCCCATGGCGGCCGCCGCATCGACCACTTCGACGTCGTCGCGTTCGACGCGGACGACACGTTGTGGCGCAGCGAGGACTCGTTCGAGTCGCGCCGAGCAGCGGTTCGTCGAACTCGTGGCGCCGTACGCGCCCGATGGTGTCGACGTGTACGCCGCGTTGCGGGCCACCGAGAAGGCCGACGTTCCGGTGACGGGCTACGGCGTGAAGGCGTTCACGTTGTCGATGATCCGGGCGGCGATCACGGTGACCAACGAGACGATCCCGTCGGCGGTGATCGGAGAACTCGGCGAGATCGGCCGCTCGATGCTGACCGAGCCCGTGCAGTTGCTCGATCAGGTCCCCGAGGTGCTCACCGAGGTGGCCGCGGTGTGCCGGGTCGTGCTCATCACGAAGGGCGACCTCGTCCACCAGACCCGCAAGATCACCACGTCGGGGATCGAGCACCACTTCTCCGATCTCGAGATCGTCCTCGAGAAGGACGCCGAGATCTACACCAAGCTGCTGCAGCGGTTCGGCGTGACGGCGCAACGGTTCTGCATGGTCGGCAACTCGGTGCGCAGCGACATCCTCCCGGTCCTCGCGATCGGGGGCCACGCGGTGCACATCCCGTATCACCTCACCTGGGAGCTCGAACGCGTCGACGACCACGACGAGGACGTCGTCGAACTCGCCTCGATCGCCGAACTCCCCGCCTGGCTCGGCCTCCGCTGAACCTCGGTTCGTTCTGGCCCCGGCCCCGAACGAACGTTGCTCAGATCAGAGCCGGCGGAGGCGGACGCGGTTGACGTCGGTGGTCGCCGGTCTTGTGCACGATCAACGAGGCCCGCTCGCGGGTCGGCGCGATGTTCTCCCGCAGGTTGAGCCCGTTGATGCTCTGCCAGATGTCGCGGGCGGTGTCGACCGCCTCCTCGTCGTCGAGTTCGGCATAGCGCCGGAAGAACGACGTCGGGTCCTGGAACACCGATGCCCGCAGCGTGAGGAACCGATCGATGTACCACCGCTCGATGTCGTCCTCCTCGGCGTCGAGGTAGATCGAGAAGTCGAAGTAGTCGCTCACGAACTCGGTCGTGTCGTTGCCGGTCTGCAACACGTTGAGACCCTCGAGGATGACGATGTCGGGGCGGTTGATCACCACCCGCTCACCGTCGACGATGTCGTACACGACGTGGCTGTACACGGGCGCCTCGACGACCTCGTCGCCGCTCTTGATCTGGCGCAGCACGCGGAGCAACTCCCGGGTGTCGTACGACTCCGGAAACCCCTTGCGGTTCATCAGCCCGCGCTCGTCGAGCACGCGGTTCGGGTGGAGGAAGCCGTCGGTGGTGATCAGATCGACCTTCGGATGGTCGGGCCACTGCGCGAGCAGCGCCTGCAGGATGCGGGCGAACGTGCTCTTGCCGACGGCGACGCTGCCGGCCACGCCGATGATGTACGGCACCTTCGGGGCGATCGCGCCGAGGAACGTGGCCGAGACCTTGTGCAGGTCCTGCGTGGCGCTCACGTACAGGTTGAGCAGCCGGCTCAGCGGAAGGTAGATCGCCGCCACCTCGTCGAGATCGATGTGGTCGTTGATGCCCTGCAGGCGGGCGAGATCCGGCGCCCGGAGCGTCATCGGCGTCGCTGCCCGGAGTTCCGACCACTCGTCGCGCCCGAAGTCGAGGTAGCGACCGAACCGGTGCGCGGCCAGGACGCCGGCAGGACTCGACACGTGGGTGTGGGTCACCTGGCGACCTTAGACGCGAGTGTGTCGCGCACACCAAGGACGACGCCAGTGCGGCCGTGGCCTGCCACCACGGCCGTTCGACTGCCTCAGCGCGTAGCGTCGCCGTGGTGTCGAAGAGCTGCCTGGGCGTGCTGTGACGAGCGCCCGCAAGCGGCTGGGAGCCTGGTACACCCCGCCCGATCTGGTGTCGATGGTGGTCGACCGGGTGGTGACACCCGAGTTCGTGCGGACCCGCTCGGGCCCCGGCAGGTCGCTGCGCGTCCTCGATCCGGCGTGCGGTGACGGACGGTTCCTCGCCGCCGTCGCGCAGCGTGTCAGGGCCGCGGGCGGCGAATGCGAACTCGTCGGGGTCGACATCGATCCGGCGGCGGTGTGCGCCGCCCGGGACGCCGTGACGGGCGCTGACATCGTCCACGCCGACGCGCTGACCCACGACTTCGCCGGGCGGCGGTTCGACGTGGTGATCGGCAACCCGCCGTTCCTCTCCCAGATGGCATCGGCGACGACCCGCGGCGGCACGAGCGCCCGGAGCGGCGGGCCGTACGCGGACGCGGCGGTGGAGTTCCTCGCCCTCGCCGGTGAGGTCGTCGATCCGCACGGCGGACGGGTCGCGCTCGTTCTCCCGCAGTCGATCCTCGCCGCCCGCGACGCTCACCGCGTGCGGACGAGCTTCGATGAGCGTGCCGAGATGTTCTGGTCGTGGTGGACCGGCGAGCGCGCCTTCGACGCCCAGGTGCACACGTGCGCGTTGGCCTTCGAGTTCGGCGCACTACCACCACCACTGTCGGGCTCACGGGCGGCGCGACCGCCCGGAAACTGGACCGGTGTCGTGACGTCGCGCCACGACATCCCGCGGCTGCCGACGCTCGCGGTGAACGGCTGCCTCGTCGACCGGGCGACGCTCAACGCGAACTTCCGCGACGAGTACTACGGCATGGCTCCCGCCGTCGCCGACCACCCCACGGGGCCGCCGTTGATCACCAGCGGGTTGATCGATCCGGGCCGCAACCGGTGGGGTGAGCGGCCGGTGACGTTCGCCAAGCGACGGCTGCAGTCCCCGCGGATCGATCTCGCCGCGCTCGATCCGAAGATGCAGCGCTGGGCCGCCAAGCGGCTGGTCCCCAAGGTGCTGGTCGCCAATCAGACCGCGATCATCGAAGCCCTGTGTGACGAGCGCGGCGAGTTCCTTCCTGCCGTTCCGGTCGTCGCGGTCTATCCCGGACGGGGCGACACGCTCTTCGCCGCCGGTTCGGTCGACGCTGGTCGGTCGACCTGGCCTGGTGTGGCAGATCGCCGCCGTCCTCACCTCGCCCGTGGCCTCGGCGTGGGCCTGGCATCGGCAGGCGGGCACCGGACTGTCGGCCGGCACGATCCGTCTCGGGCCGGTGTTGCTCGGCGAGTTGCCGTGGCCGGCGGGCCGACTCGATGCCGCCGTGCACGCCCTTCGGGCCGGCGATGTGCCGGGATGCGGAACCGCGGTGCTCGACGCCTACGCCATCGAGGCGACGGCCGACCGGGACGCCTTGCTCACGTGGTGGCTGACGGCGGTCGAACGGATCGATCACCGGGCGCGCGCCACGACCTGAACGAACGGATCCGCAGCGGCCAGCCGGGCGATCCGGCGATCATCCAGAGCAGGACCAGCCCGATCAGTTCGGCGATGTGCGTGCTCTCCGACAATGGTCGCACGCTGCCGTCGGCGGTGTCGGTGATCGCGCTGACCACGGTGGTCGCCACCAACGCACCGGTGAACGGCAGGAGACCGAAGGCGCGGTGCGGTCGCCACGCGGCGAAGGCGAAGCCGATCGCCAGCGCGGCACCGAACGCGCCGAGGTGCCGGGCCATGTGAGGGTTGGCGCCGGACGCATCGCCCAGCACCAGCGCCGGGACGCTCTGGACGAGCATCACGACCGCGACCCAGGCGAGGGCGGGCCGCATCCAGTGGGCCCGACCGAGCCGAGCGGGTCGAGCCCTGGCCACCACGCGCTCGACCAGGTCGGGCACGGGTTCGGCCGATCGGACACGGACGTTCCGGTCGACCGCTGCGAGTCGTTCCGCGAAGGATCGACAATCGACGCACGTGGTGAGATGCCGCTCGGCCGCGGCAGTCTCGTCGGCGAAGGCCTCCCCGTCGAGTCGCGCCGACAGCACATCGTGGACAGCGTCACATTCCATGCGCCCAAGGTCGCCGCGGGTGGGGATCTGGTTCCCGTTCTGCGACACTGCACAACCATGGATCACCTCACGAGGCTGCTGATCGCAGCGCGCGACGGCGATCGGCGGGCGCTCGAACGATTCATCGCGGAGACCCAGGCCGATGTGTGGCGCGTCTGCCGCTACCTGGGCGATGTCCACGACGCGGACGATCTCGCCCAGGAGACCTACGAGCGCGCGATCGCCTCGATTCACCGCTACCGCGCCGAGGGATCGGCGCGGGGGTGGTTGCTGACGATCGCCCGGCGGACGTGTGTCGATCACACGCGCCGCGCCGTCCGGCGGCGCCGCCTGAATCGACAGGCGATCCATGAAGCGGGCGCCGGATCGACGGACGGCGCGCTCTTCACCGCCGACCAGAGCGGACGTGTCGACCTCGAGTCGCTCCTCGAGCGACTCGACGAGGACCGGCGCGCGGCCTTCGTCCTGACCCAGGTGCTCGGACTGCACTACGACGAGGCCGCCGAAGTGCTCGGCTGCCCGGTCGGGACCATTCGGTCGCGGGTGTCGAGGGCGCGGGGCGACCTCGTCGCAATGGTTCGGGTCGCAACGGTTGGGGTCGCCTCGACGGAGGCGGTCGAGTCCACGGACTCCGACGGGTCGGGAACGAGTCGTCGCCGCCGAGCGACCTGATGCTCGTGAACACGTCCGCAGGGATCGGTCGCGCCGGGTCGAGCACCATCGTGTCGCGGCCGCTGGGCAGTGCCGCTGCTCGTCGCCGCGGTCGCGTTGGTCGCCGGCGCGTGCGGGGCCGACGGTCCCGACGGCGGCTCCGGCGAGGCGGCCGAGTTCTCCGCCGCCGGCCAACGCGGTCAGGAGGTGTTCCGCACGAACGGCTGCGCCGGCTGTCACGGCAGCTCGGGCGAAGGCGCGGTGGGCCCGCCGATGGTCGGCCTGTACGGCTCGGACGTCGAGTTGCAGGACGGGACGACGGTCGTGGCCGACGACGACTACCTGACCCGGTCGATCACCGACCCGAGCGCCGAGGTGGTGGCCGACTCGCGGGTCCCGATGCCGAAGAACAGCCTGAACGACGAGCAGGTGGCCGACGTGGTCGCGTACATCCGCGACCTGTCGGGTACCCCGACGTCCGACGGCGACGAAGCTGCTGCGGACGCGGACGCCGATGCGAACGGCGGACTGTCTGGCATCATCCGTGATCCGGCGCCGATGGTGGACGGGAACTCGATCCCGTCGCTCACCGATCCGGGGTCCGACATCACGTTCCAGGCCGCGCCCGGTGAGTTCCAGCTCGTGTTCTTCGGCTACACGCACTGCCCCGACGTGTGCCCGACGACGTTGGCCGACCTCACGGTCGCGATGCGCAAGCTGCCCGAGTCGGAAGCGGCCAAGGTCGACACCGTGATGGTCACCATCGACCCTGACCGCGATCTCGACGTGCTCGCCGACTACGTGCAGAGCTTCCTCCCCGAGGGCGAGGCCGGCGGTACCGACGATCCGGCCCGGCTGCAGGCGGTCGCCGATGCGTTCGGGGTCACCTACGCCGTCACTCCGAACGACGATGGCGAGGTCGATGTGACCCACAGCGGCTTCGTCTACGTGGTCGACGATCAGGGTCGACTCGTGCTCACCTGGCCGTTCGGCACGACGTCGGATGCGATGGCGAGCGACCTCGCGATCCTGTTCGAGTCCGACCCGGCCACGACGGGAACGGGATGACGATGCGTCCGCGCTCGATCGCTGACGCTTGCGCTGGCGGGAGCGATGTGTCTCGGGGCGTGCGGCAGCGACGACGCGGCGGGCGTCCCGGCGATCTCGGTCGGTCGACGTCGGTTGCGACGGCGACGTACGAGTACACGATTCCAGCCGGAGCCGGTGAAGCGCTCGACGCGGGCCAGCCGCTCGAGATCCTCCCGGCCGAACTCGAGGCGCACGTGGGCGACACGATCCGCATCGTCAACCACGACGATCGTGGTCACAACGTCGGACCGTTCTTCGTCGGTGCCGGCGAAACCATGACCCAGCAGTTCGCGTCGCCCGGCGACTTCGTCGGGATCTGCACCGTGCATCCGAGCGGACAGTTCACCCTGCACGTCGAGGCGTGATGCGGCCGGTCGCCGCGGTCGCGGCCGGTGTGCTCCTCGCGGCGGCGTTCTCCACGCCGGTGTTCGCCGATCCTGCCGGCCCGACCGACTATCGCTCCGAGGTCGTGTCCGTCGACCCGGCCATCGCCGACATCGACGTGGAGATCATCGGCGGCGACTCGTTCGTGCAGTTGACCGCGGAGCCGGGGACCGACGTGATCGTCGTCGGCTACCGGGGTGAGCCGTACCTGTGGTTCCGGCCCGACGGCACGGTGGCGGAGAACCGGAACGCGCCGACCACGTACCAGAACCTCAGCCGCTACGGATCCGACACCCCGCGCCGGTGCCGATGCCGACGCCGAGCCGGACTGGCACCAGGTGGCGTCGGACCATCGGTGGGCGTGGCACGACCATCGGGCGCACTGGATGCAGAACACGCGGCCGCTCGGGGCGTCGCCCGGCGATCAGATTCTCGAGGCGGTCGTTCCGCTCGTCGTCGAACGACGCTGACGTCGCGGTCACCGTGGCCAGCACGTGGCAGCCCGCGCCGTCACCGCTGCCGGCGTGGCTCGGAGCGATCGCCGGTGGGCTGGCGGCTGTCGGTTGGTGGGCGACCCGCCGGCGCGGTCTGCCGGCGATGCCGTGGCTCGTGCCCCCGGCGGTGTTGGCTCTGGTCGTCGGCGCTTGGCAGTACCGTGTCGTTGCCGTCGGAGACCGGTCCCCGCCTCGTGTGGTGGGCCCTCCCGGCGGTGGCGGTGGTGTGTGCGGTCGCGGCGATCGTGCTCGAACGAGTCGTCGCGCCGGGCGCCGACGGGTTCTGGGCCGACGCGGCGATGCTGCTCGTCGGCGTGGAACTCGCGATCTGGGGGTGGATGAAGCGCGACGGGTTGTCGGCGGCGCTGATCCCGACGGACGCGCCCGGCTGGCTCGACCGGTTCGCGGTGGCCGCCGCGTTCACCTCGGGCGTCGGCTTCGCCGCCCTCGCACTGTGGGCGCTGTTCGGTCCGACGTCAGCGGGTCCAGGGCGGGCTGGGGCTGGCCGCGTCCGGCCCGCCGGTGAGCACCTCGTAACCGTCGTCGGTGACGAGCAGTGTGTGCTCGAACTGCGCCGTGCGCTTGCCGTCGGCGGTGACCGCGGTCCAGTCGTCGTCCCAGATCCGGTAGTTCACCGTGCCGAGCGTGATCATCGGCTCGATCGTGAAGGTCATGCCGGGGCGCATGATGATGTTGGCCCGCGAGTCGTAGTAGTGCAGCACCTGGATGTCGCCGTGGAACTGCTCACCGATGCCGTGGCCGACGAACGCCCGGACCACGCCGTACCGGTACTTCTTCGCGTGGTCCTCGATCGCCCGGCCGATGTCGCTGATCGGTCGCCCGGGCTTGACGGTCTCGATGCCGAGCCACGTGCACTCCTCGGTGACCCGCACGAGCTGGCGGCTCTCGTCGTCGACGTCGCCCACGAAGAACGTGGCGTTCGTGTCGCCGTGCACGCCGCCGATGTAGCCGGTGACGT
This sequence comes from Ilumatobacteraceae bacterium, assembly GCA_963801795.1. GTDB lineage: Bacteria > Actinomycetota > Acidimicrobiia > Acidimicrobiales > Ilumatobacteraceae > Sva-07. Next base: position 891,502 of record CAWDFZ010000003.1, on the reverse strand, counting down.
CGATGTTGCAGATGTCGCCGTCGATCAGCTCCCGCGAATCGGGGATGCCGTGGCAGATGACCTCGTTGACCGACGTGCAGCAGGCCTTCGGATAGTGGTTGTAGTTGACCGTCGACGGGTAGGCGCCGCGTTCGATGAACGCGTTGTGGACGAACACGTCGATCTCTTCGGTGGTCACGCCCGGAGCGACCATCTTGCCGGCGAGCGCGAGCACGTCGGCGGCCACCTTGCCGGCGATCCGCATCTTCTCGATGGTCTCGGGCGACTTGATCCGTGGTTCGTCCCACGAATGCACGTCGCCCGTGTCGGCGTAGGGTGGGCGGGCGATGGAGGTGGGAACCGACCGCATCGGGGACACGAAGCCCGGCATGATCCGACCCTCGGTCTTCTTGTGACACCGCTTGTACTTGCGGCCGCTGCCGCACCAGCACGCTTCGTTCGCTGCGGGCAACGTGGTCGGTGCGGTTGCAGACATGGATTCAGGATAGGGCGTCAGGTCGCAGCATGAAATGGCCGACCTGGTACCACGGCGCGACCCTCGCCGTCATCAGCGCCACGTTGTGGTGGGTGCTGCGGTCGCGTCCGGCCGTCGAAGGCCGTCGAGGGCGATCGGCGGCGATCCGGCCGGCGGCGCAGGAACTGGCGATCATCGCCGCGCTGTACGCGGTGTGGCGGATCGCCCGCAAGCTGCCGCTGGCCACCACGGGCGGGGCCATCGACCGGGCGCGTCAGATCGACGACCTCCAACGGTTCGTCCACCTGCCGTCCGAGCTGTCGCTCCAGCACTTCGTGCTGGACTACGACTGGCTGGCCCGGGCGACGAACTACTACTACGCCGTCGTCCACGTTCCGGCGACGATCGCCTTCCTCGTGTGGCTGTTCGTCCGCCACCGTGATCACTACCCGCACTGGCGCAACGGACTCGCGATCGTGACGGCGTTCTGCCTGGTGATCCGCTTCGTGCGGGTGGCGCCGCCGCGGTTCCTGCCCGATCTCGGCTACATCGATCTGTCGACGAAGTACGGGCTGTCGGTCTACGGCCCGGTCGGCACCGGCGTGTCCGACCAGTTCGCGGCCATGCCGTCGATCCACGTCGCGTGGGCCGCGGTCGTGTCGTTCGGCATCATCGCCGCCAGCCCGAGCAAGTGGCGATGGGTGTTCGGCCTGCAGGTCGTGCTGACGATGCTCGCGGTGTCGGCGAGCGGCAACCACTGGTGGCTCGACGGCATCGTGGCGATCGCCCTGCTCGGCGTCGCCCTCGCGATCGACACCGCCGTCCGCCGTTGGGCCGACGCGCGCGGCACCGCTCGGTTCGTCGGGGACGGGTCCGGACGAACCGAGCTCAGTCAGACGCCGTGGGCGTCGGGGAGCGACCAGAGCAGGTTCTCGACGAGGAGTCGTTCGTTGGGGTTCCGCTCGAGTGATTCCAGCGCGTCGTGGATCAGCCGGATCGCCTTGGCGCACTCGTCGACGTCGGCGGTCGAGCCGGGTGCCGTGACGCTGTCGCGGTAGGTCGCGGCGAGCGTCGCCAGCCCGGCCCGCAGCTCGTCGGTGCGGTGACGGCGGAGCTCGCGCTTGTGGCGCTCCTCCAGCTGCTTGCGTCCGCTGCCCTTCTCGCCGTAGCGCGCGATCTGCTCGTCGAGCGCGGCGATCTCCTGCTCGTGACGCTCGGTCAGCGGTTCCGCCGCCGCATCGATCATCACCAGCAGGTCCGCCGCGGTGCGGACGGCGACCGAACCCGTGCCGTTCAACTGGTGCGGGACGTGGGCGAACGCGGCGCGCCGCTCGGCGAGTCGTTCGTCGCTGGCGAGGACGCGGGCGCGGCCGATGTCGCCGAGCGATGCGGTCGCGGCCGTCGCCGCCGCGGCCGGGTCGACACCTTCGGCGACCAGGCGTTCGGCGATCACGTCGGTGCCGATGGCCCGGAAGTCGATCCGCACGCAGCGCGACGAGATCGTGATGAGGTCGTTCGGCACGAAGTCGCAGAGGACCAGGAACATCGTCGACGGTGGCGGTTCCTCGATCGTCTTCAGCATCAGCGCCGCACCCTCGGGCCGCAGCAGGTGGAACTCGTCGAGGATCAGCACCTTGCGGTCGCCCTCGGTCGGCGCGAGCGACGACACGCGGACGATCTCGCGCGCCTGCTCCGCCGAGATCGAGGCGCCGGCGCGTCGGATCTCGCGAACGTCGGGGTGCGTGCCGAGCAGGATCAGGCGCGCGTCGCGCTGGTCGGCGTCCTCGCCGCCGGAGATGAGCCGGGCGGCGAAGGCCCGCGCCGCCGGCAGCTTCGTCGAACCGCTCGGCCCGACGAAGAGGTAGGCGTGGACGGGGCCGCGGTCGGCGGCACTGCGCAGCTGGGCGACGGCGCGGTCCTGACCGACCACCTGGTCCCACACGGAGCCGAGCCCGCCAGAAATCGGCTGCTCAGACATCGATCGCCACGCCGTGTTCCGCGAGCGCGACGCGGATCTGTCGGGCCACCCCGTCGATCGAACCGATCGCCTGGACCGTGATCCACCGGTCGGGATCGGCGGCCGCCATCGTCCGGTACCCGTCGAGCACACGCTGGTGGAACGCCTCGCCCTCCGCCTCGAATCGGTCGAGCGCGCGTCGGCTCATCCGTTCGGCGATCACGTCGTCGGGGGTGTCGAGGAAGATGACGCGGTCGGGCCAGCACCCCGAGGTGGCCCATTCGTTGAGCTTGGCGATGTCGGCCACGTCGAGCCGGCGGCCGTATCCCTGGTAGGCGAGCGAGGAGTACACGGAACGATCGCTGACGACGATCCGACCGGCGTCGAGCGCCGGTCGCACGACCTCGGCCAGATGCTGGGCCCGATCGGCCGCCGCCAGCAGGGCCTCGGAGCGGTCGTCGAGATGGGCGTTGGTGGTGTCGTGCAGGATGGCCCGCAGCCGGGCGCCGATGTCGGTGCCGCCGGTCTCCCGGGTGAGCACCGCGTCGAGCGTGGCCGCGAGCCGCGCCGCCTGCGTCGACTTGCCGCACCCCTCGGCGCCCTCGAACGCGAAGTACCGCGGTGCGCCGTCGTCTGCCGCACCAGCCTCGATGTCGGCAGCTTCGAGGTCGGCCGCTTCCACGCTGCCGATCGTACCGAGTGGTTCGGTCGCGGATGCTCCTCGCACGCGTTCGCCCGGCCCTATGGTGGCGACGATGTGCGGGTGCTTTCTCATCCTGGTCGGCGCGATGTTCCCGCGGACTGCGCTGGTGCTCCTCGAGCTGTTCACCAACTGGAACGACCGTGCGTTCGACAGTTTCTGGGTCGGATTCATCGGGTTCCTGTTCCTCCCCTACACCACCCTGACCTTCGTGCTCATGGAGAACCTGATCGATCCGATCAACGGGTTCGGCTGGTTCGTCGTGGCGCTCGGATTCCTGGCTGACGTCGCGAGCTACGGCGGCGCGGCTCAGAACCGACGGCAAGCCGCAGCCTGAGCGACCCGACGGTCACTTCCCGACAGCGCGCCACGCCCGTCCCACGCGATTTTGCGGCAGCCGATCTGACCGCGGGTCGGCCGATCGACTGCCACAGACCCTCGGCCCGCAGTTTGCGGCAGACACAATGCTGTGGGTCGTTCGTTCGACTGCCACAGACTTTCGGGGGCCTCCGACCGGATCGCGACCGGGTGCCGCGTCGCCGCCTGAGCCAGTCCGACCGCCGATCGAATCCGAACTGTGAGCGGTGGCGGCCGATGTCGACGCGTCAGCTCACACTTCGGTGTGGGTCAGTCGGGTGTGGTCGCGGCGGCCTTCTTCGCCGCCGACTTCTTCGCCGGTGTCTTTCGTGCAGCGGTCTTCTTGGCCGCCGGCTTCTTGCGGGCCGCCGGCTTCCTGGCCGCTTTCTTCTTGGGCCCGCCGTTGGCGGCGATCGTGTCGCGACGGATCGCCAGGAGCTCGTAGGCCCGCTCGGGCTCATCGCCTCGAGGCGGTCGCCCTTGCCGAGCGACGCGTTCGTCTCGCCGTCGGTGACGTACACGCCGAACTTGCCGTCCTTGGCCACGACGGCGCGCTCGCTGACCGGGTCGGTGCCGAACTCGCGCAGCGGGCCCTTGGCGGCCAGGTTGCCGCCGCCGCGCTTGTACACCTTCGGCTGGCTGAAGATCCGCAACGCGTCGTCGAGCGTGATCTGCAGGAGCTGGTCCTCGGAATCGATGTTGCGGTAGTCCTTGTCCTTCTGGACGTACGGGCCGTACCGGCCGTTGTTGGCGAGGATCGCGCACGCCGTCGGCCGGGTCGACGCCGAGTTCGCGAGGCAGCTGCAGCAGTGCCTCGGCCTCGTCCATCGTCATCCGCTCGAGGATCATCGTCTTGAACAGGCTCGACATCTTCGGCTTGTCGAACCCCGGTGGCGGGTCGTCGTGGTCGCCCCACTGCACGTACGGCCCGTAGCGACCGTTCTTGGCGTACACCGGGTAGCCGTCGAGCTCGCCGATCGGCTCGTCGCTCTTCGGGGCGGCCAGCAGCTCGATCGCCTTGTCGACGGTCAGCTCGTCGGGTGTCAGGTCGTCGGGGACGCTGGCGGTGTCCTCGCCGCGCTTCACGTACGGGCCGTACTTGCCGGGCTTGACGACGATCAGCTCGCCGGCCTCGTCGAGCCCGAGCGGGAACGTGTTGATCTCGGCGGCGTCGATCTCGTCGAGGTTCTCCTCGACCAGGCGCTTCAGTCCGAGCAGTGCGTCCTCGCCGACGCCGGCCTCGGCAGCGATCGGCTGGCTGTCACCGTCGCCGGTGTCGCCGAAGTAGAAGCGCTTGAGCCATTGGTCCTTGGCGCGGTCACCGCGGGCGATCGCGTCGAGGTCCTCGTCGATCGACGCGGTGAAGTCGTAGTCGACGAGCGCGTCGAAGTGCTCCTCCAGCAGGCGGATGACGGCGAAGGCGGTCCAGGTCGGGACGAGCGCCTGGCCCTTCTTCCACACGTAGCCGCGGTCCTGGATGGTCTGGATGATCGACGCCCACGTCGACGGCCGGCCGATGCCCAGCTCCTCGAGCCGCTTGACGAGCGATGCCTCGGTGTACCGGGCCGGGCGGTGTGGTGGTGTGACCCTCGGGTGTGATCGACTCGATCGGCACGACGTCGCCCTGCGGCGAGCGGCGGCAGCAGCGCCTCCTGCTCGGTGCCGCCGTCGGCTTCGGCGTCGCGGGCCTCGCCCCGCGCGGCGTAGACCGCCCGGTAGCCGGGGAACGTGATCGTCGTGCCGGAGGCGGCGAACTCGCAGTCGGCCAGCTCGCCGGTCGAGCGGTCGACGGCGTTGGCGCCGAGGCGCACGCTGACCGTGACACCGATCGCGTCGGCCATCTGCGACGCCAGCGTGCGCTGCCAGATCATCCGGTACAGCGCGAGGTCCTGGCTGTTCAGTTCGCCGCTGACCTGCGGCGGCGTGCGGTACGGGGTGGTCGGGCGGATCGCCTCGTGGGCCTCCTGCGCGTTCTTCACCTTCGACGCGTACTGCTTGGGCGCCGGGCGTCAGGTACTGCTGGCCGTACTGGCTCGTGACCGCGGCCCGTGTCGCCTGCATCGCCTCGTCGGACAGCATGACGTTGTCGGTACGCATGTAGGTGATGTAGCCGCGCTCGTACAGACCCTGGGCGACGCGCATCACCTGCGACGCCGACATCCGCAGCTTGCGGCCACCCTCCTGCTGCAGGGTCGAGGTCATGAACGGCGCCTTCGGCGACGACCGGTACGGCTTCTCCTCGACCGAGCGGACGGTGAACGGCACGTCGGCGAGACCGTCGGCGAGCCCGCGGGCGCGGGCCTCGTCGAGCGCGACCGCCTTGGCCGACACGTTGCCGAGGTCGTCGAAGTCCTTGCCGGTGGCGACCTTGGTGCCGTTGACGCTGACGAGCTTGGCCGTGAAGCTCGGCGCGGTCGCGGTGACCACGTCGATGTCCCAGTAGTCGGCGGCGACGAACGCGATCCGCTCGCGCTCGCGCTGGACGATGAGACGGACCGACGGGCTCTGCACGCGGCCGGCCGAGAGGCCGCGGTTGACGCGGCGCCACAGCACCGGCGACACCTCGTAGCCGTACAGCCGGTCGAGGATGCGGCGGGTCTCGGCGGCGTCGACGAGGCCGTAGTCGAGGTCGCGCGGGTTGTTGACGGCGTGATCGATCGCCGACTTGGTGATCTCGTGGAACACCATCCGCTTCACCGGCACCTTCGGCTTGAGGTACTCGAGGAGGTGCCACGAGATGGCTTCGCCCTCGCGGTCTTCGTCGGTCGCGAGATAGAGCTCGGAGGCGTCCTTCAGCGCGGCCTTGCAGCTCCTTGATGACCGTCTTGCCGCGCTCGGTCAGCTCGTAGGTCGGCTTGAAGCCGTTGTCGACATCGATGTTCAGACCCTTCGACGGCAGGTCGGCCACGTGGCCCACCGAGGCGCGCACGTCGTAGTCGTTCCCGAGGAACTTCGACAGCGTCTTGGCTTTCGCTGGCGACTCCACGACGACGAGGGGCTTGGGCATCGGTGCCTTTGGCTAGAGGACAGGGCTGGGTTTGTCAAGCGCAGTGTGCCGGAACTTCCGCCGTTCACCATCCGCTCGATCGACCGCCGCCGCCGCCTCCGCCCAGTCGATGAGCGAACGGCCCACCCCTCGGCCGTTCCTCATCGCTCGCTCGTGCTTCCGATGAGCGACGGTCCACGCCTCGGTCCGTTCGCTCATCGCAGGTACGGTGCGGGGCGATGCAGACACCGTCGGCGGCGCTCGGATGGGCCGACGATTTCGACGACGTCGTGGGAGGCGATCGGATCGCCCGGTACGCCGGGCCGGGTCTCCCGGCTCGATCGCGGGTGGAGCACGGTGATCCGGTCGATGGCCGAGGCGCGCGGCACGACGGAACCGCTGCGGCGTGCGCAACATCGGCGCCGACGTGGCGGTCGGCGACTGGGTCGTGCCGTCCGACGACGGCGAGCGCGTCGAGCACGTCCTCGAACGTCGGAGCGCGTTCACCCGACGCGCCTCGTTCGACGGCATGCGCGCGGTGTCGCACACGCTCGCCGCGAACATCGACGTGGTGTTCCTCGTGCACGCGCTCGGCTCGCCGCCGAGCCCGCGCCGCCTCGAGCGCGAGCTCGTGCTGGCCTACGACTCCGGCGCCGATCCGGTGGTCGTGCTGACGAAGACCGACCTCGTCGACGATCCGGAGCCAGGCGCGCGCCGCGCTCGTCGACGTGGCGCTCGGCGTGCCGGTGCTGCTGGCGAGCGGCATCACCGGCGACGGTCTCGAGGCGATCCGCTCGCTACGCGGTCGGGCAACCGGACGCTGACGTTCCTCGGGGCGAGCGGCGTCGGCAAGTCGACGCTCGTGAACGCGCTCGCTCGGCAACGAACGCCAAGCCACCTCCGCCGTCCGCGAGGGCGATCAGCGCGGGCGTCACACGACGGTGGCCGCCGAACTGGTGCCGCTGCCCGGTGAGGGCTGGCTGATCGACACGCCCGGGCGTCCGGGCGGTGAGTCTGTGGCTGTCGGGCAACGGCATCGAGCGCGCCTTCGCCGACGTGTTCGACCTCATGGACCAGCTGCCGGTTCCGCGACTGCAAGCACGACCAGGAGCCGGGCTGTGCCGTGCAGGCCGCGATCGCCGCCGGCGACACTCGATCCGGTCCGACTGCGCAGCCTCGATCGGCTCGTCGAGGAGGAGGCGGCGCTCGAGGAGGAACAGCGGGCCCGCGACAAGATCGCCGACAAGCGGTCCGGTGGACGGACCCGGGCGCCCGAGCAGAGCGAGTTCGACGACTGAACGAGCCGGAGACGCCGCCGAGCCGACCGATCGATCGGCGTCAGTCGAGCGTCCAGCCGGACGCCGACCGGATCCAGAACGTGGCGTCGGTGACCGCGGCGATCGGCAGCGGCCCGTAGATGTGCGGGAACAGTTCGGTGCTGTCGGCCGTCGGGGGCTCGAACCGGATCGGTGATCCGACCAGCGCGTGGGTCGATCGTGAGCAGGACGAGTTGGTCGACGTCGGCGTAGAAGCGGTTGGCGGTCGCCTCGATCTGCTCGCGGGTGGAGCAATGGATGAAGCCGACGTCGTCGATGGTCAGCCCGCGGGTCGACATCCGGTACTCGCCGGTCGCGAAGGCCGCCGCCCAGTCGTCGGCCAGGGCCAGGTGGTGGATCGGCGCGTGCTCGTCGGGCGTGCTCATCCCGACAGCTTGCCGTCGCGCAGTGGTCGATCATGGCGGCTCGAGCGCCATCGTGACGCTCGCGCGGTGCGTGATCGGGCCGATGAACGGGCCGATGATCGCGACGTCGGTCGGATCGACGTAGGTGACCGACACGGTGACGGACGTGCCGTCGCTCGACGTGCTCACCTCGATCGGCAGGTCGACGGCGCGACGCAGCGGCAGCGGTCGCCGCACCCGACATGTCGGTGGTCACGGCGGCCGCGCGGGCGCCTTCGCGGGCGGCCAACTCGACGGCGATCTCGTCGCGCATCGCGATGGCGACCTGCACGATCGCCAGCACCGCCACGACGACGATCGGCAGCGCCATGGCGAACTCCACGGCGGCCTGACCGTCGTCGCCGCGGCCACCTGTACCGCCATGTCGGGTGCGACGCACGTGCCGAATCAGACGCGGTCGATCGCGCCGTCGATCACCTTGTTGAACAGGCGAGCGACGCGTTCGGCCCCGCCCCCGGCGGTCGCCCAGGCGACGACGAGCAATCCGACGAGCGCCGCGGCGAGCAGGACGAGCGCATACTCGGTCGTGGCCTGACCGTCGTCGCCGAACCGACGGGCGCGGGTGGGGCCAGCGACGTATCGGTCGATCGACTCGGTGGCCGCGACCTGCAGACGGATGAACATGGTGAGCAGTGCGAGTGCCATGGGAGGCCTCCCCTTGGGTTGGAGATCGGCGGTTGAAGATCGGAGGTGGGTCGCGTGAGCGACCGAGCGGTCAGGCGTTCCCGGATCAGAGATCGAGGCTGAGCGACGAGAGCGCGGCGATCAACGCGGGCGCGATCGCGAGGAGGACGAACGACGGGCAGGGTGCAGATCACGAGCGGGAACGACAGCCGGACGGGGAGCCGCCTCGCGTCCGCCTCGTCGAGGCGCCGGCGTGTCGCTCGCACGTCGACGGCGAGCGACTCCAGCACCGGGCCGATCGGCACGCCGTACCGATCGGCACCGGCGACGAGATCGGCGAACGCGACCATCCCGCCACCGAGACGTTCCGGCAGCGCCTGCACGGCCTGGGCGAACGGTTCGCCGCGGTCGAGTCGGTGGACGACCGCGGCGAATCCGCTGCGCACCTCGACCGGCACCGTGACGGCCAGTTCGCGAACCGCCTGGACGGGACTGAGCCCGGCGTGGATCGTGAGGACGAACATCTCGATCGCGTCGGGAACCGCACGATCGACGCGGGCGGCCAGGCGGCGTGCGGCGAGAACGGGCCGGATCCGACGGACGGCCCACCACGACGCGAGCAGCGCGGCGACGACGAACGGACCGCCGATGGCGAGCGCCGCGGTCCCGATCACCCCGGTGAGCACGACCGCACCCAGGCGCCAACGCCCGGCCGACCAACCGCGGAGCCCGCGGATCGAGCCGGACCTGAGCCGAGCTCGCGCACCCGCGGCGCCGGCCGGGGCGGCAGTGTCCGGAGCACAGCGGCCGCCGTGGTCAGCACGGCGCCGACGACGAGCGCGATCGGCCACGCCGTCACGGCCGGCGACCGATCGTGTGCCGCATCCACACCCATCCGGTCGCATTGAGCAGCAGCCCGGTCGCCACACAGGCGGCACCGATCGGCTCGACGACGACCGCCCGCACGTCCGGATCGGTCGTCACCAGCAGCGCCAGCATCCCGACCGGGATCACGGTCAGGACGTGCGCCGACAGTCGCGCCTGCGCGCTGTGTGACCGCCGCTCCTCGTCGTCGACGGCGCGGAGGCGCAGCGCGGCGGCCGCTCGATCGAGGGGCGCCGCCGACGCCCCGCCGAGCGTGGCCGAGACGGCGATCACCGAACAGGCCGTCGCGAGGTGGTGGTTGCCGCGCCGCGTCGGATCGACGTTCGACACGGCGTCGGCGACGGGTCGCCCGCGTTCGATCGCGAGGCGGATCGCCGCGGTCGCGGTGCGGACGTCCGCGTCGCCGGGAACGGACTCGACGAGCGCCTGGCTCAGCGAGGTGCCCGACCGCACCCGCCGCGCGACGTCGTCGCACCAACTCGCGACCCCGCCGGGGCGGATCACCGGACGGGATCGGAACCGGGCGATCGCACGGATCCCGACGCCACGGAACGGAGCGCGAGTCGAACCGGCCGCCGGAGGGTGGTGCGCGGCGGGTGGATCCACGATGCGTGCCGGCGGACCTCGGCGGACGCCCGCGCCGGCCAGCAGGACGGTCGCGACGACCAACCCGACGGCGACCGGTTCGAGCGTCAACGCACGCGCCGCCTCGTGAGCGCGGCCACGACATCGAGCCGGCCGTCGGGCGACGTCGTCGCGAGCGTCCGCACGGCCGGTGGTCCGGCGTCCCCGGATTCGGTCCCGTCGACCACCTCGCTGATCTCGGCGATCGAACGCCGCCGGGTGTGCGCGTCGCGTTCGACGTGGACGACGATGTCGATCGACCGCTGCAGCTGTTGACGGATCGCCGCCAGCGGCCAGGTGGGTGCGGCCTGGAGCACCAGGGTCTCGAGGCGATACAGGGCGTCGACGGGGCTGTTGGCATGGCACGTCGACATCGATCCGTCGTGTCCGGTGTTCATCGCCTGCACCAGCGCCAGCACCTCGTCGCCGCGCACCTCGCCGACGACGATGCGGTCGGGGCGCAGGCGGAGGGCGGCCCGGACGAGATCGGCGAGTGTCACCGGTGGCGGGCCATCGGCGAGCGCCGGGCCGCGCCTCGAACCGGACCGCGCCGCCGCGTCCGAAGGCCAACTCACAGGTGTCCTCGATCACGAGAACGCGCTCGCCGGCCGCGGTGGCGGACAACAACGCCGACAGCAGCGACGTCTTGCCAGACGAGGTGGCGCCGGAGACCAACACGTTGCAGCGCGCCGCCAGGATCTCGTGGAGCAGCGACTGGCCGTCCGGACCCGTGAATTCGTCGATCGCCCGAGTGTCGGTGGGGAAGCGGCGGATCGAGAGGACGGCACCGTCGACCGCGACCGGTGGAAGGACCGCACAGACCCTCGACCCGTCGGCGAGGCGAGCGTCGACGATCGGTGCGGTGCGATCGATGCGCCGGCCGATCGGCGCGAGTATCCGTTCGAGGAGATGCTCGACCCGCTGGCCGTGGAGGTGACCGGCCGACGTGACCGTGCCGCCACGATCGACCCAGATCTCACGGCCGGCGTTGACGAGCACCTCGTCGACCGACGGGTCGCGGAGCAGCACGTCGAGGTCGCCGAGCCCCACGAGCCGGGCCACGGCGTGTTGCGCGAGTCGCTGTTGATCGTCGCGCGAGTGGAGCGGGAAGGCCTGCCGGACCTCGAGGTCGACGATCGCAGCGACGTCGCCGGCGCTCGACGCGGCGCGGGCACAGATCGCGGCGAGCACCCTCTGATCGTTCGTCGGGCTGTCGTTCGGGTCGTCGTGGTCGAGCGTCGGCGTCACGCGGCGACCCCTCGGAGCTCACGTCCGATGGGCGAGGGAAGCCGGGCGGCGAGCAGGCCTGCGTCGACGGCCCGGGCGATCGCCGGGTCGGCGCTCACCGTGGCGACGACCGGCGCCCCGAGGCAGTGCTCGACATCGCGCGAACCCATCTGTCGTGCCGGGCTCGTCGACCAGGATCACCCCGGTCGGCCGCACGGTCGAACGTGTCGCGCGGCGCAGCGACAGATAGCAGGGTCGGGTCACGAGCAACACTTGGTCGGCCGCCGCGACCAGGATCTGGTGCGGTGTCGTGGATCCACCGTCGACGAAGACGCCGATCCCATTGTCGTGTTGCCGTCGCAGCCACCGGGCGAACTCGCTCCACTGCGTGTCGTCGATCGGGTTCCGGGCGGGTGCGCCGTCGGAGCGACGAAAGGGAAGGAGGCTCGTGGTCGTGTCGGCGTCGACGACGAGTTCGTCCAGCTGATCGATATGCGCGTCGGAACGCAGCCAGTCGTCGATGCCCGGGCGGTCGGAGTCGGGCATGCCGAGGACGGCGGGGAGTTCGCCGTCGAGGTCGACGAGCAACGAATGGCGCCCGAAGTCCGAGCGCGAGAGCGGCCGTGACGACCGTGGTTCCGCTGCCACCCTTGGCAGCCCAGCAGAGTGTGACCATGACCATGCTCCCAGTGCCCGGAGGCGGAGGTGGATACATGGGGAAGTCGGTGAGGCGAGAGTATCGACCGCGCGACGCGGACCCAACCCGCACCGGTCGACGAGCGCACGATTCCAGCGCGCCGCAGTAGGGTCGGCGTCGGAGGTGTCCGGGCACCTGGTGGGCTCCGCCGCCTTCAAAGCGGTTGGGACGGGCGATCCCCGTCCGGCGGGTTCGATTCCCGTCCACCTCCGCCAACACTTTGCCGCGGTCGCGCGGGTCATGAGCGAGCGCAGGAATCAGCGATGGACCCGAGGCGACCATCGGCGTACAGTCGATTGGGTCTTGGGTAGGACGGAGTGCACGGCTCATGAGGCGGGACGCGTGATCACGATCTTGATCGTCGACCCCCACCTCGTCGTGCGTCATGGGCTCAGCGGCTGGCTCGCGGCCGTTCCTGATCTCGACGTCGTGGGTCTGGCTGCCGACGGAGCAGGAGGGGCTCGACATGTGCGACGCGTTGCGCCCCGACGTCGTGTTGATGGATGTCGCGACGCCGACGCTGAATGGAATCGAGGCGATCGCCAAGATCCGCGAGACGTGGCCCGAGATCGCCGTGATCGCCTTCGCCGCGACCGTGGACGGTGACGTCGTGAACGCGGCGTTCGCCGCCGGAGCCATGGGATACCTCCTGAAGGATGTCGCACCGGAGACGCTCATCTCGAGTGTTCGATCGGTCCTGGAGGGCGGCCTTCCCCTGAGCCCGCTCGTCGCGGCACATCTGTTCACGGTCACTCGGTCGCCGCGGGCGGCACCGTCGGCGACTCGATCCTGGCTCCTTGGTCGGGCCCGTCACCAACGGTGCGGCTGGTGACGGGGACATCCGTCGTCCCTGTCACCAGCTCCCTGTCGCCGCCACCGGTCGGCAATACCACCGTCACCGTGCGCGGTCGCGTACCATCGCGGAGGCCGTTCGCGGCCCAGCCTCCCGATCCCCCAGAATCCGAAAGAGGAACTCATGAAGCGACAACTGTGCATCGGTCTCACGGCGCTCGTCAGTGTGAGCATGCTGGCGGCGTGCGGCTCCGACGACGATGACGCCGCATCGGATGTCCAGGACGCCAACGCCGCGTTCTGCGAGAACCTCACGGCGTACGTCGGATCGTTGACCTCGTTCGCGGCACTCGACCCGACCGCCGCGACGAAGGCCGACTACGAGGCCGCTGCCGACACGGTCCGGTCCACCCGCGCCGAACTGGCCGAGAGCCGGGCCGAACTCGTCGACGCGGAACTCGACCTCCTCGAAACGCAAGCCGATGATCTCGAGGGAGCGCTCACGGACGCACCCGACGATGCCGTCGCCGCTGACGTCGTCGCCGCGGCCCAGGCCCAGGTGACGCAGGTCCAGGCCAGCGCCGCCGCCGTCAACACCGCCATCTGCACCGCGGGCACGCCGACCGACCACCTGAGGCTGATCGCGTCACGGGTCGCATCGGCCCGGAACGGACACGACAACGCGGTCCCGGAGGGCCATGGCACACACGACAACTGCAGCGAGCCCCGGACTCCGTTCGGGCAACCCGGCCCTGAGCGACAAGTTCATCGACACGCAGCTCAGCGTGTCGGCGACGCGTTCGATGTCGGTGGCCGGCGTCAGCATCAAGACGCTGGTGCTGCTGGCCGTCCTCGTCGCCGGCGGGGCGTGGGGGTGGGCCTCGGCGGTCCAGCCGGTCGCGGTCGATCTCGGCAGCGGCTACGCCAACACCACCGTCACCATCCCCGGCGGCTTCTGGCTGGCCAGCTTCGGCGCGTTCCTGCTCGGCATCTTCGATCGCCGTCCAGCCGCGCCGCGCCGCGCTGTTCGGCCTGATCTACGCCATCTGCGAGGGGTTCTGCCTCGGTGCGATCTCGGCGATGTTCGACGCCCAGACCGAGGGCATCGTCGGCGCCGCGGTGCTGTCGACGCTGTGCGTGTTCGTCGTCGCGCTGTTCCTCTACGTCACGCGCATCATCAAGCCCTCGCAGAAGATGGCGTTCGCCGTCGTCGCCGGGATCGGCGGGCTGATGCTCCTCTACACGTTCGTCTTCATCGTGTCGATCTTCAACTGGGCCTGGCTCTACAGCGACAACTTCCGCACGATCGGCATCGTCGTGACGCTGATCGCGATCGTGCTCGCGGCGCTCAGCCTCGTCCTCGACTTCGGCACCATCGAGATCGGCGTGAAGAGCGGGCGCGCCCAAGGAACTCGAGTGGTACCTGGGCTTCGGCCTGATGGTCACGCTCATCTGGCTCTACATCTCGATCCTCAAGCTGCTCGCCCTGCTCACCCGCAACCGCTGACCGCAACCGCTGACGGGACTGTTCAGCGCAGGATCGCCGGCATCGACTCCCAGCCGCGCATCGTCGACGTGTGCGACCGCTGCATGGCGTCGTGGTCGATGTCCCACTCGGGGAAGCGGGCGAGGATCTCCTCCAGCGCCACCCGGCCCTCGAGGCGGGCGAGCGCGGCTCCCAGACAGAAGTGCAGCCCGAAGCCGAACGTGAGGTGTTGGCTCAGGTCGCGGCGGACGTCGAACCGGTCGGGGTCGGGGTACCGCCGCTCGTCGCGGTTGGCCGATCCGACGAGGAGGAGCATCGCGCTCCCTGCCGGCACCGTCACCCCGTAGTAGTCGACGTCGCGGGCGACGTAGCGGGCGAGATGGGGCCCGGTCGGTTCGTACCGCAACGTCTCCTCGATCGCGTTCGGGATGAGTGACGGGTCGTCGACCAGCGCCCGCCGCTCGTCGGGGTGTTCGGCGAGCACCTTGCCGAGCCACCCGATGAGCCGACCCGTCGTTTCGTTGCCGGCCCCGGCCAGGACCTGCGTGTAGGACAGCACCTCGGCCCGCGTCAACGTCCTGGTCGTGCCGGTCTCGTCCTCGAACTCGGCATTGAGCAGCACCGTCATCAGATCGTCCGACGGATGCTCGGCGCGCCAGTCGATGTACTCCGCGAAGATCTCGCCGTTGGCGATCGATTTCGCATCGAGCCGCATCGGCTCGCCCTGCCGGGTCCGCAGGAACGAGTCGGAGCGATCGCGGACCGCCCGCTGATCGGCGATGGGGATGCCGAGCAGCATGCCGATCACCTGCATCGGCATCTCGGCACCGAGGTCGCGGACGAAGTCGAAGCGGTCGGCGCCGACGAACGGGTCGAGACAGGCGACGCAGAACTCACGGACCTGTTGCTCGAGCGCGTTCATCCGCCGGGGCGTGAACACCCGCGACATCAGCCCGCGATGCATGGTGTGCACCGGGGGGTCCTCGAACATCACCACACCGGACGGCAACGTCATCCCCGACTGGATGATCTCGAGGATGTCGCCCCGCGCGTTCGAGAACGTCCGCCAGTCGACGAGGCCCTGCTCGACGTCGCTGTAGCGGGACAACGCCCACAGGTCGTACCGCTCGTTGTAATAGATCGGCGCGTCGTCGCGGAGGCGCCGGAACGTCGGATACGGGTCGAGGTTGATGTCGACGTCGAACGGGTCGTAGTAGACGTCGGTCTCGAACGTTGTCATGGAGTTTCCCCGATCGGTTCGCCTGATGCCGATCAGGAGTGTAGATCGTCCTTGACACATACCGATATTGGTATATGATGATCGACATGGCCCGCACCGCCACCACCGCCGACGTGTTCAACGCCATCGCCGAGGAGACACGTCGAGACATCCTCGACGTGCTGGTCGGCCGCGAGGTCGCCGTCGGTGAACTCGTCGACGAGTTGGACCTCGGCCAACCGCAGGTGTCGAAGCACCTCAAGGTGCTGCGCACCGTCGATCTGGTCCGCTGCCGCACCGAGGGCCGCCGACGGCTGTACCGGCTGAACGGTCCGGCGCTCGCACCGGTCCAGCACTGGCTCGAGCGCTACACCGCGGCCGTCAACGAGCACTACGACCGGCTCGACGACTACCTCGCCACGCTGCAACGCACCGCGGCGACCGACGAGCACGCCGACCGATCCGAACCCCACCAAGCCGCACCCCACCAAGAAGGAGCACCAACCATGACCATGACCACCCGCCACGGCAGCGCCACCGTCACGTTGCCCTCCGACCGCGAGATCCTCATCACCCGCACCTTCGACGCCCCCGCCGCGCTGGTGTGGGATGCACTCACCCAGCCGCGCCACCTGCTGCGGTGGTGGGGCCCCGACTACTGCCCGCTCGTGGCGTGCGACGTCGACTTCCGTGTCGGCGGCGACTGGCGATACCTGGCCCGCGACATGGACGGCAACGAACTCGGCTGGCACGGCGACCTACCGCGAGATCGAGCCGACGCGAGCGCATCGTGTCGACCGAGGTGTTCGAGGGTTTTCCCGAGGCCGAATCGGTGAACACGATGACGCTCACCGAGCACGACGGCGTCACCACGCTTGCGCACGCTGGTGCTGCACCAGACCACCGAGTACCGCGACGGTCACGTCGCCTCGGGGATGGAGGGTGGCATGCAGCTCACGTTCAACCGGCTCGACGACCTGCTCGACTGCTGCCGCGACGACGGCGGAGCGCTTCCGTCGCGTGGCCGGTCGCTTCACCGATCGGGCGAACGAGGTGCCGGCCGGCCGCCTGGGACAACCCGGCGCCGTGCGACGGATGGACGGCCCGCGACGTCGTCGACCACCTCGTCACCTGGGTGCCGGGGTTCTTCGGCGTCGGCCGGGATCGAGATCGCGGCAGGTCCGTCGGTCGCCGATGATCCGGTCGGTGCCTGGACGAACCTCGCCGATCAACTCCAGGGCTTTCTCGACGATCCCGACGTGGCGGCCCGCGAGTTCGACGGCGGGCCCGCCGGTCCGCAGACCGTCGAATCGGCGATCGGGATGATCGTGCTCGGCGACGTCGTCGTGCACACGTGGGACATCGCCCGTGCCACCGGGCTCGACGAGTCGCTCGACGCCGACATCGTCACCGAGATGCTGATCGGCATGCAGCCGCTCGACGACATGCTGCGCCAGAGCGGCCACTACGGCCCGAAGGTGGCGGTCGACGAGGACGCCGACGACCAGACCAAGCTCATCGCGTTCACCGGCCGCACACCCTGACCGGCTCGGGGCGATGGTGTCCGACGATCGACCAACGGCGCAACGGTTCGTCGAGCGTCTCGACGCTCTCGCGACCGATGCGGAGCGGGTGAAGCTGCAGCGGTACTTCAAGTCCGGCGAGGGGGAGTACGGCGAGGGCGACGAGTTCATCGGTGTCCGCATGGGCAGCGTGTTCGCCCTCGCCGACGAGTTCCGCGCGATGCCCCTCGACGAGATCGAGGTGCTGCTCGAGAGTCCCGTTCACGAGGCCCGCGCCGGCGCCGTGAAGATCATGGCCAAGCAGGCGGCAGCTCGAACGGCCACCGACGACGACCGCCGCGCACTCGTCGACCTGTACCTCCGCCGGATCGACCGGATCAACAACTGGGACCTGGTCGACCTCGGTGCCTGGGACGTCGTCGGTCGCTACCTGGTCGACAAGCCGCGGGATCTGCTCGGTGACCTCGCCGGATCAGCGAACCTCTGGGAGCGACGCACGGCGATCCTCGCCACGCTGTTCTTCGTCCGCCGCGATGACCTCGACGATGCGTTCGTCATCGCCGAGCGGCTGCTCGTCGACGACGAAGACCTCATCCACAAGGCGGTCGGCGGTGTGCTGCGCGAATGCGGCAAGCGCGACCGGGCGCGGCTGATCGCCTTCCTCGACCGCAACGCGGCGTCGATGCCGCGCACCGCGTTGCGGTACGCGATCGAACACCTCGAACCCGCTACCCGGGCCCACTACCGATCACTCCGGCCGACCGAGGAGGTCCGACCATGACCGTCGACCCGAGCTCCACGTTCGTGCTCATCCCCGGTGCCGGCGGCAGCGCGTTCTACTGGTATCGACTCGTCGCCGAGCTCGATCGACGCGGTCACGCCAGCGTCGCCGTCGAACTGCCGGCCGGCGACGAGGCCGCCGGCCTGCCCGAGTACGCGGCGGCGGTGCTCGATGCGATCGACGACATCACGACACCGATCGTCGTCGTCGCCCAATCGATGGGCGGGTTCACCGGACCGTTGGTGTGCACGCAGCGACCGACCGAGATGCTGGTGATGGTCAATGCGATGATCCCCCTTCCCGGCGAGACCCCCGGCGACTGGTGGGGTGCCACCGGGCAGGCCGAGGCCCGCCAGCGATTCGCTGCGGAGCAAGGGCGTACCGTGCCTGACGACCCGCTCGCCGACTTCTTCCACGACGTACCAGCGGACGTGTTCGACGCGGTGATGGCCCAGCCCGAACCGCGACAGGCGGACGCGCCGTTTGCTCAGCCACTCGC
The DNA here is from genome assembly GCA_963801795.1 of Ilumatobacteraceae bacterium. Lineage (GTDB taxonomy): Bacteria > Actinomycetota > Acidimicrobiia > Acidimicrobiales > Ilumatobacteraceae > Sva-07. The sequence continues at coordinate 872,950 of CAWDFZ010000003.1, read as the reverse complement.
CATCGACCGGTGGCCCGACGTGCCGACCGCGCGTGATCGCCGGCGCCGACGATCGCTTCTTCCCGGCCGACTTCCAGATCCGCGTGAGCCAGGATCGCCTGGGCATCACGCCCGACATCATCCCCGGCGGCCACCTCGTCGCGCTGAGCCGTCCGGTCGAATTGGCCGACCGACTCCTCGAATATTGCACTTGACGCACCGAGTGCGTCCGCGCTCCCGCCCGGCCCTCGGTACTCGGCGGTCGTGCAAGACTCTGCCCGTGGGGGCACTTGCGATCGAGAGCGGCTCGACGACCGAACCGTTGCTCGACGAGACGATCGGACAGAACCTGGCCAGGACCGTCGCGCAGCACGGTGACGTCGAGGCACTCGTGTCGTGCCATCAGGGGATCCGGTGGACCTATCGTGAGTTCGCCGACCGGGTCGGCGGCGCTCGCCCGCGGCCTGCTCGCGGCGGGTCACGAGGCCGGCGATCGCGTCGGCATCTGGAGCCCGAACTACGCCGAGTGGACGCTCGTGCAGTACGCCACTGCCGAGATCGGCGTGATCCTCGTCAACATCAACCCGGCGTACCGCAGCCACGAGCTCGCCTACGCGCTCCAGCACTCGGGATGCCGCACCGTGATCGCCGCGCCGAGCTTCAAGACGTCCGACTACCGCGCCATCGTCGCCGAGGTTCGTGCCGACTGCCCGGCGCTGCAGTCGACCGTGTTCCTCTGGGACGACGAGTGGGACGAACTCGCCGCCGGCGGGTCGGCCACGATCGCCGACCTCGACGACCGCCGCACCGGCCTGACCGCCGACGACCCGATCAACATCCAGTACACGTCGGGCACCACCGGCTACCCGAAGGGGGCGACGCTCTCGCACCGGAACATCCTCAACAACGGTCGCTTCGTCGCCGCGCTGCAGGGCTTCACGAGCGCCGATCGCCTCTGCATCCCCGTGCCGTTCTACCACTGCTTCGGCATGGTCATGGGCAACCTCGGTTGCACCACGCACGGCGCGACGATGGTGATCCCGAACGACGCGTTCGACCCGCTGGCCGTGCTCGACGCGATCGAGAACGAGCGCTGCACCGCGCTCTACGGCGTGCCGACGATGTTCATCGCCGAACTCGGTCATGAGCGTTTCGCGGAGTTCGACCTGTCGAGCCTGCGGACCGGCGTGATGGCCGGCTCGCCGTGCCCGGTCGAGGTGATGAAGCAGTGCATCGACCGCATGCACATGGTCGACGTGACCATCTGCTACGGCATGACCGAGACGTCGCCGGTGTCGACGCAGACGCTGCGCGGCGACACGCTCGAACACCAGACCGCGACGGTCGGTCGAGCGCACCCGCACGTCGAGATCCGCATCGCCGACCCGACGACCGGCGACACGCTCGACCGCGGCGAGGTCGGCGAGTTCTGCACGCGCGGCTACTCGGTGATGACCGGCTACTGGAACGACCCCGAGCGCACGGCGGCGGCGATCGACGCCGACGGCTGGATGCACACCGGCGACCTCGGCGTGATGGCCGACGACGGCTACGTGAACATCGTCGGACGGATCAAGGACATGGTGATCCGCGGCGGCGAGAACATCTATCCCCGCGAGATCGAGGAGTTCCTCTACACCCACCCGGACGTCGAGGACGTCCAGGTGATCGGCGTTCCCGACGAGCGGTACGGCGAGGAGCTGATGGCGTGGATCAAGCCCCGTCCGGGCGCCGACGTCGACCTCGACTCGATCCGTGAGTTCTGCGCCGGCCGCATCGCCCACTTCAAGGTGCCGCGCTACGTGAAGATCGTCGACGAGTTCCCGATGACCGTGACCGGCAAGGTCCGCAAGGTCGAGATGCGCGAGCAGTCGATCACCGAACTCGGCCTCGACGCCGCATCCGCCATCGAAACCGCCTGAGCCCACCGGTGAGGGCCACGGCGGGCCGATGCATCACTATGTTCGTTGGAAAGGGCACCGACGAACGGAGTGATGATGGCTGGTCTCGAATCGACCGTGGACATGTTCGACCTGCGGATGTCCGAGAGTGTCCGCCCGCTCTACGACGCCGTGAAGAAGTTCATCGCCGACGAGGTCGAGCCGATCACGGCCGAGTACTTCCGCCTCGGCGAGAACCGCGCCGACCGCTGGTCGTACGGCGAGGGCCAGCTGGAGCTGCTCGAGACGGTGAAGAACAAGGCCAAGGAGCAGGGTCTGTGGAACTTCTTCCTCCCCGACGCCGAGACCGGTGAGGGCCTGTCGAACCTCGACTACGCCTACATCGCGATCGAGCTGGGCAAGAACCCGCTGGCGTCGGAGTCGATGAACTGTGCGGCACCCGACACCGGCAACATGGAGGTGCTCGAGCGGGTCGGCACGCCCGAGCAGAAGAAGGAGTGGCTGGAGCCGCTGCTCAGTCGGCGAGATCCGGTCGGCGTACGCGATGACCGAGCCCGACGTGGCGTCGTCGGACGCCAAGAACGTCGCCTGCAAGGCGGTGCGTGACGGCGACGAGTGGGTGATCACCGGCGAGAAGTACTACATCTCGGGCGCGGGCGACCCGCGCTGCAAGATCATGATCACGATGGTGCAGACCAACCCGGATGCGGCGCCGCACCAGCGCCAGTCGCAGATCCTCGTGCCGACCGACACGCCCGGGGTCGAGATCCTCGGGCCGATGCACGTGTTCGGCAAGGACGACGCACCGCACGGGCACATGCACATCCGGTTCAACGACGTGCGCGTGCCGTACGAGAACGTGCTGCTCGGTGAGGGCCGCGGCTTCGAGATCTCCCAGGTGCGCCTCGGCCCGGGCCGCATCCACCACTGCATGCGTTCGGTCGGCGCGGCCGAGCGGGCGATCGAGCTGATGGCCAAGCGCGGCCTCACCCGCGAGGCGTTCGGCAAGCGGCTCGGCAACCTCGGCGGCAACGTGCAGATGATCGCCCAGGCGCGCATCGAGATCGAGTCGATGCGGCGGATGGTGCTCACCGCGGCCAAGGCGATGGACGAGCTCGGCAACGCCGAGGCCCGGGTGTGGGTGAGTGCGGTCAAGGCGATGGTGCCGATCCGGGTGTGCGAGATCATCGACAACGCGATCCAGATCCACGGCGCCACCGGCGTGTCGCAGTGGACGCCGCTCGCCGACATGTACGCCTCGCAGCGCACGTTGCGCCTCGCCGACGGTCCCGACGAGGTCCACTGGTTCGTCGTCGGTCGCTCCGAGCTGGCCCGCTGGGAGGAGGAGGGCGGCAACTCCTACGACCCGAAGATCGCCTACCTCGAGCGCACCGACAACGTCACCGACGGCGTCTTCTCCGGGCCCTGACTCAGAAGAACGTGCCGCAGTAGCCGGTCGGTCGAACGGCGAACAGCGCGTCGAGCAGTTCGAGCGTGGTGGGGCTGGCATCGACCGGGAGGAGCCCCGACGCGGTGATGTCGCGCCACGCCACCGAACCCATGTACGCGGCCGACAGTGTGCTGATGTCGACGATGAGGTCGGCGGGGTCGCTGGTGCGCTGCGCGCCGCCGCCGGAGATCGCCCACCGGTCGTTGTTGTCGTCGATCAGCGGATCGCGACACCGCGATCGTGACGGTCGTGGAGCACGGTCCGTACGTGCGGGCGGTGAGTGCGGCGTCGACGTCGAGGAGCCGGAGCCACTGCTCGTCGGAGATCTGGCGCGTCTCGTAGGCGCGCACGTCGTACAGCGCGCGCCGGATCGGATCGTTGACCGGTCGTTCCGACGCCCGCCACGTCTTGACGAGATCGATGTCGAACAGGTACTGCCAGAGGGCGAGTTCGACGGCGTCGCTCGCGCCCCACAGGTCGTGCACGGTGCCTGATCCGGTGAACGCGATCGCGAACTCCTCCAACAGTTCGGTCTCGTAGTGCACGTACCCGTCGTCGACGCCGTCGATGTCGGTGTGCACAGCGACGAACTCGCCCTTGCCGAACGGTGTCGACGCCGGCTCGGTCGCCGCCTTCAGGTAGCGCTTCCACATCCACTCCGGGCGACCGATCGTGCCGACCCACCGACGGGCGACACGCTCGTACAGCGGCGGGACGACGTCGAACACCTCATCGCCCCGCAGCAATCGCATCGATCCGGTGGCCCGCGCGCCGCGCAATGGTCGCGCGCGCTCGCGACGTGATGTGGGCGGCCACGAAGTCACCGGCGAGGCCGTACCCGAATCGGCCGTAGATCGGCGCCTCGCTCGCGCGAAGGCTCGCCAGTACCTGCCCCCGCTCCGCGCCTCGCGCAGGCTGCGCTGCATCAGCTGCGTCAGGAGGCCCTGGCGGGTGTGCGTGGGGAGCACGCCGACCCGTGAGTACCCGGCCGTCGGCAGCCGTGCACCGCCGGGAATGGTCGTGTCGAACCGGAAGGCGCCGAGGTTGCCGACGCACCGATCGCCGTCCCACGCGCCGAACCAGTCGCCGTCGGACCACGATGCCTGGCCGGATGCCATCATCTCGTCGCTGGCCGCGCCGCTGAGCAGCGCGGCCCGGAACGTGTCGGCGGCCTGACGGTGCTCGTGCTCCTCGACGGGGCGGATGTCGATCTCGTTCATCCCCGAACGATGTCAGATCCCGCGCGCCGACGCGTCACCGGCGACGGGATCGGGGTCAGACGGCGAGGAGGTCGCGGGCGCCGGTGTCGCTCGACGGGTGACGCAGCTTGCTCATCGCCCGCGCCTCGATCTGGCGGATGCGCTCGCGGGTGAGGTTGAAGTGCTCGCCGACCTCTTCGAGCGTGCGCGGCTCGCCGCGGTCGAGACCGAAGCGCAGCTTCAGGATCTCCCGCTCGCGCTCGTCGAGCGGCGCCAGCAGTCGGGCGATCTCCTCGGGCAGCAGCGCGGTGGCGGCCACCTCGAACGGGCGACTCGGCCGAACGGTCCTCGACCACGTCGCCGAGTTCGGCGTCGCCGTCCTCGCGCAGTGGCTCGGAGAGCGACAGCGGCTCGGCCGCGAAGCGCAGGGCCTCGGTGACCTTGTCCTCCGGCATCTCGACTTCCTTGGCCAGCTCGGACAGCGTGGCCGGACGGCCGTACTTGAGCTCGAGGCGCGAACGGGCCTTCTGCAGGCGAGCGAGCGTGTCGCCGGCGTGGACCGGGAGCCGGATCGTGCGGCCGGTGTTGGCGATGCCGCGGGTGATGGCCTGACGGATCCACCACGTGGCGTACGTGGAGAACTTGAAGCCCTTGCGCCAGTCGAACTTCTCGACGGCGTGCATCAGGCCGAGGTTGCCCTCCTGGATGAGGTCGAGCAACGGCAGTCCCGATGCCTGGTACTTCTTGGCGATCGACACCACGAGCCGCAGGTTCGACTGCACGAACTGCCGCTCGGCCTCTTCGCCCTGGCGGGCCGTACGGCGCAGTTCACGCTTCTTGGCCGGCGTCAGTTCCTTGCCGGCAGCATCGAGTTCCGCGAGCGCCTCGTTGCCGGCTTCGATCGCCTTCGCCAGCCGTACCTCGTCGTCCTTGGTGAGCAGTGTGTACTGTCCGATGTCGGTGAGGTAGAGACGGACGAGGTCTTCGTCGTCTCGATCGACGCGATCTTTGGCCACCGGCAGCTCCCTCAGTGTGGGTTGGCATCGGAGCGGTCGGTGGACCGGATTCCGATGTGGATGACGTTGCGAACGATTCTGCGTGCGAATCTGTGTCGATGATCACCCCGGTGCCCGTTCCTCGAGGAATTGCCTCGAAGAATCGGCGGACGGAGGTCACATGACAGCGGTCACGATACCGACGAGGTCCACCCGACCAACCTGCGCGCCGCGGACCGGACGCGATATCGCTGGTCGCAGATGACGACGGGGGTCTGATCGGCATGAGCGATGACGCGAACGGTGACTCGAACGTCGAGGTGGAGATCGTCGTGGTGACGATGCAGTTCGATGCGGTCGACGATGCCGCACTGCACGAGGAACTGCGCAGTGTCCTGTCGAAGTACGTCGTCCTCGCCCGGATGGAACCCGGCTGCCGGAACGTCGATCTGATCGCGAGCGTCACCCACGAGCGGCGTCACCTCGTGATCGAGAAGTGGGAGTCGCCCGACAGCCAGCGGCGGCACTTCGACTCGGCGGTGATGGTCGAGATGGCGTCGGGCTGCACCGGCCTGTTGAGCCGTGCGCCGCAGATCGATCTGTGGGAAGCGACCAGCGCACACGACCTGCGATGACGCGCGTGTTGCGGCGTAACGCGATCACGGTGAGCATCGGTCAGGAACGCGTGACCTGGCCGCATGTCGCAGCGGTAGAATTCCCGACCATGCCAAATCCAGTGTTCAACGAAGGCACCTTCCAAGAGGCGTCGCAGAACAAGAACGGGTGGGCGGCTCCCGCAGGCCGGTACCCACACCCAGACGCAACCCGTCACCGATGGCCCGGTCTCCACCTGGCGCAAGGCGATGACGCTCAACGGCACGATCAGCGCATCGGCCGTCCTCCTGCTCATCCTGCTCGCCGCGGCAGCGTTCGGTTGGAACGCCGCCGATGGCCCGACCATCGTGACCGAGAACGGCCAGCAGGTCGAGACCTATCAGTTCCCCGCGCTCGGCTTCGTCGGCATCGTCATCGGCTTCATCGCCGTGATCGTCGCCATGCGCAAGCCGCAGCTCGCCAGGATCCTCGGACCGGTGTACGCGATCGGCTACGGCTTCGCGGTCGGCGCCATCTCGAAGGGCTACGAGACGTTCTACAACGGCATCGTGCTGCAGGCGGTCCTCGCCACGGCCTCGGTGTTCGGCGTGATGCTCGTGCTCTATCGCACCCGCATCATCAAGGTCACCGACAGGTTCCGTCGGGCCGTCATCTTCGCCACCCTCGGCGTGATGGTGCTGTACCTCGGGTCGTTCATCTTCAGCCTGTTCGGCGGTTCGCTGCCGTTCCTCAACGGCGACAACATGGCGATGAGCATCGCGTTCTCGGTGTTCGTGTGCGGTCTGGCGGCGGCGAACCTGGCCCTCGACTTCGACTTCATCGAGCGGGCGACGAACTCGGGCATGCCCAAGGAGTACGAGTGGGTCGCCGCCCTGGGTCTGGTGGTCACCCTCGTGTGGCTCTACCTCGAGATCCTGCGCCTGCTGTCGTACCTGCGCAACTGACCACGGTCCGACACGACCGATGACCGCTGACGATGGCGGCAGCCCGTTCGAGGCTGCCGCCATCGGCGCGTCCGGGGCGCTGCTCGGGCGCGGTCGTCGGCCTGCCGTTCGGTCTCGGCGTCCCGGCGGCGGTCGTCGCCGGCGCCAACGGCGTGGTGTGCGGCTGGCGGCGGGTGTACGACTGGCGGACGCCGAAGGGCGCGGCCGCCTTCGTGCTGGATTCCACGTGGGCCCTGCCGATGACCGCCGCGGGACTGTTCGCCAACGCCGTCGGTGCCGTCACGCGCGGTGGGTTCGTCGTCGAGCTCAGCCGCCGCGCCAACCGACAGGTGTACCGGCGTGGGTTCCAGCCACGGCGCGGATTCGCCATCACCCTCGGCAACGTGATCAGCGGTGGGGGCGACACGTCCAAGCCCCGCCGTGCCCGCCTGATCACCGACCACGAGGACGTCCACGTCTGGCAGGCCCGAGCCCTCGGGCCGCTCTTTCCCGTGGTGTACGTCGGATGGATGGTGGCCGCCGGTGCCGTCGGTGTCGTGGCGTGGGCGACCCGTCACCGCGACGCGCCGGTCGGCAAGGTCGTCGAGACCTACGCGTACTACCTCAATCCGCTCGAGTGGTGGGCGTACAGCCGCGACGACCACTGGCCGCCGAGCGGCAAGGTCCCCGGCATCGGCTGGAAGCGTCCCGCTGTTCACGCCTTCGCGGCCAGCGGCTGAGCTGAGACCGTTCAGGTGTCGGGGTCGATCGCTGACCAGGACAGGTCGTCGGACGACCACAGCCGTTCGAAGTCGGCATCGACGTCGTCGGTGAACCCGAACCGGTTGCGATGGTTGTACAGCCAGCGTTGCCGGTTGATGTCGACGCCGAGTCGTTCGAGCCGGCCGTTGACCGACGTGTTCCACGCCGCCTCCTGGCGCAGCGACAACGAGTCGTCGTCGGGTGCGTCGGCGAAGTCGGGTCGCAGCCGGTCGTGGGCGCGCAGCAGCATCCGGCCGAGCGACACCTCGGCGTGGTGCCGGTTGAAGTTCGTGAACCGCTTCGTGTCCTCGAGCGCACCGCTCTCGACGTGGATCGTGATCAGGGCGTCGGACGACGTGCCTTCGATGGTCGACGCCATGCGGGCCATCGGGGTCGTCTCGTCGACGACGATGCGGATCGGGTTGGCGAGGCCGATGCGGTCGGCGAGATCGGCGGCCACGTCGGCGATCTCGTCGGGGTCGTACTTGACGAGCTTGAACTCCGTCGGGGCGACGGTCACCTTCGATCGGTCGGTGCTGGTGTGCATCGCTCGGTCGCTCAGAACGCCGCGACCGCGCCGGCGGCCTCCTGGGCGAGCTGCACCGCCGCCTTGCGCTCGGCGAGAGCGTCGTGGTCCATCTTGGCGATCACGTCGACCTCGTCGTCGGTGAACCCGGCGAGTTCGCGGAACCGGCGGGCGAGGCCGATCGGGCTCTCGTCGCTCTCGCCGCGTGCGCCACCGAAGCTGAACAGCTTGTCGACCACCTGCTGGAACTCGAGCGCCTTGGCCCGCCGTTCCGGATCCTTCTCGGTGACCTTGCGCAGCCAGTCCGAGCCCATCTTCACGTGGGTGACCTCGTCGGCGAGCATCCAGTCCTCGCAGAACTCGAGGTACGGGTCGCCGGCGAGGTCGCCGAACTCCTTCATCTGCGTGAACACGTCGATCGCCAGGCCCTCGAGGGCGCGGTTGACGCCGGCGAGCCGCAGGATCGGATCGTTCGAGCAGGCCGCCTGGAACAGGACGGTGTTCTCCGCGAACTGGCCGAGCTCGGTGCCCATCCAGGCCGACAGCTTGACGCTGATCTCCACGTGCCGCGCCTCGTCCCACGCCTGGCGGGCCATGTCGAGCTTGAGCTCGAACGGGATCGTGTCGTTGGTGCCGTCGCCGCTGGCGAAGTCGTGCGCCGTGCGTCCGGCACCCTCGAGCGCCTGGATCTCGCCGACCATGATCCCGTGCATCAGCGAGCGGGCGGCGTCGGACGCGTCGGGCCGGTCGGGCGTGAGTCGCGCGGTCGCGGCGCGGCTCTTGGCCGACGATCGCGTGCCGCTCGCCGGAGCGTCCTTGATGCGCGGCTGGCGCGCGTCCTGCATCCGCTCGGCCATGTTCGTCTGCACGAAGCGTTCGTCTCGGGCGAGATCCTCGACTGGGAAGAACTGGCGCATCAGGTACCCCCGTACTCGTGCTTGCGGTCGTGTCCGATCGTCATCCGATGCTACCCGGGCCCGTGATGCCGCCTGCCTCCACCATGATCGCCTCGAGCCTGGCCTGATGGTCGGCGGCGCGGCGGACGTGGTCGGAGGTGGTGATGAGCGACTGCAGCATCAGTTCGCCGTCGCGCCAGTCGTCGAACTCGTCCTGCAGGATGAACTTGATGGTGCGGATCGTCGGGGCGTCGGTGATCTCGCTCGTGTTGTTCTGGTGGTACGTGTAGGCCGCGATGAACCGCGGGATCAGCACCCGGTAGACACCGACGAGCTTCTCGATCGTGAGTTCCGGTGCCTCCGGCTCGGTCATCGCTTCGATGAAGCGCTCCATCGCGTCGTTGGCCGGGACGGTGAGCCGTTCGGGCTTCATCTCGCGGAGTTCGGGGAGGCGCTTGTGCCACAGGTCGGCGTGCCACGCGTGGTGGTAGCAGTGCGTGCCGAGGCGCATCTTCACGTCGAGTTCGGGGATCGTGGCGATCCAGCCCCCGAGCGCCTCGAACAGCTTCATCTCGGTCCACTTGTAGTGACCGACCCGACGCGCCGTCTCGACGACGTCGAACGAACCGGGCAGGTCGCGCCGGTCCCACGGTGCGAACGGTGCTCGTGCCGTGGACGGACTGTCGGTGGTGGACGCCATCGGCGCGACGCTACTTGGCGACTTCCGACGCCAATCGGTCAGACGACGTCGCGGCGATGTAGTTGTGGTGCGCTGGCGCCACTACATCGCCATCGTCCGGGTTCGTGGGTCGCGGCGATGTAGTTGTGGTGCGCCGGCGCCGCTACATCGCCATCGCCCCGGTCGTGAGGTCGGCCGGCCGGCCGATCGGTCGGATGCCGCGCGCAGGGGGTCGGGTCCGGGCGCGCGCCAGGTCAGTGCACGGGGCGCTTGGCGAACCAGGCGGCTTCGGCGGCGCCGAGGTCGGTGGCCGGCGGGCCGCCGCCGGTGTACTCCAGCAACATGGCCCGCCACGGGGCCTTCGCCTCGAGCTTGCCGAGGATCGCGCTGACCCCCCACACGACCCGGTCGAGGATCACGAAGCTCGGCGGCATGTTCAGCTGCTCGATCACCGGACCGTGGGGTCCCTGCACGTCGAAGATCACGCCGATCGTGTCGCGCATCCACTCGCGGGTGAACGTGAACTCGTCGGTCAGGTACGGCGTGTACGGGCTCGACACGTAGTCGTAGACGAGCGCCGGGTCGAGGCCGTGGCCGGGCCGCAGGAAACCCGACGCCTCCATGCGCGTGACGAGCAGCTCCGGATCGCGGTCGATGATGATCGCGTCCATCGTCGGGCGCAGGCTGTCCCACTCGCCCCGGGTCCAGCGTTTCACCAGGCCGTAGTCGAGGAACGAGACGCTGCCGTCGTGGTGGAACTTGTAGTTGCCCGGGTGCGGATCGCCGTTGAAGACCCCGTGGCGGAAGATCGCGTTCTGGGCGAACCGCCAGATGACCTCGCCGGCGCGCTGCTTGGTGGCGGACGACTCGTTCTTGCGGAACTCGTCGAAGCTCATCCCGTCGATCCACTCGGTCGTGAGCAGGTGCTCGGTGCTGAACTCGGGCACGAGCTTGGGGATGCGCACCCACGGATGGCCGCGGAAGCGCTCCTCGAACTCGGCGATGTTGCGGGCCTCGAGTCGGTAGTCGAGCTCCTCGCGCATCCGGGCGCGCAGTTCGTCGACGAGGCCCTTGGCGTCGAGCCCTTTGAGCATCATCGCCGAGAACATGGCGTACATCACCTCGGCGGCATCGAGGTCGCTCTCGATCGCTTCCCGGACGCCGGGGTACTGGATCTTCACGGCGACGTCGCGGCCGTCGGGGGTGATCGGCACGGTGGACCTGCCCGATCGACGCGGCAGCGACGGGCATGTCGCCCCACTCGAGGAACACCCGCTCGGGCGCCCGTCCGAGATCGGCCTTCACCACGTCGGCGGCGAGCGTCGGCGCCATCGGCGCAGCGTCGGCCTGCAGCGTGGCCAGCGCCTCCTGAGCCTCGTCGGGCAGCGCCTCGAAGATGAAGCTGATGAGCTGTCCCGCCTTCATCAGCACACCCTTCATCTCGCCCAACTCCTTGGCGACGTCCTCGGCGGTGCGGATCGCGAACTGCTCGTCGAGCTCCGCGCGCCGTTCCTCGGGGCTGCGGAACCCGCGGACCTTCGACACGGCGAAGCGGGTGGAGTTGCGGGCCGAGAGCTTCCAGATCTTGGCCGAGCGGGCGAACCGGCTCGTGAGCGGCGACGACTTGGCCCGTTGCGCGGCTGCGGCCAGCCCGGCGGCGAGCGCCACCAACGACGCGACGGCACAGGGGGGCGACCGCCTTGCGTTGCATCAGTCGGCCGGCAAGTCGGCCGGCGCGTCGCGCGTCCGACCAGTAGGTGCCGTCGGCCAGGCGGGCGAGGGCGGTCTCCACGTCGCGGAGCTCTCGCTCGATCACGTCCAGATCGGCACGCTCGACGTCGGGAGGTTGCTGCCCAAGTGGCGGCGCGTGGTCGCTCATCGGTGCACCATGCTCAGGTGAACGCCTTCGGTCGTGGTGTCGGCGATGGTGCACCCGTGAGCCTTCGGCGCCGTCACGTTGATTCGCTCGCTGCGCTCGCTCATCGGCTGCACCCTAATTCGTTCCCGTCGCGGCAACCTCGCCGCCCGCTCCGTCCCGAATAGGGTGAGCGCCAATGCCAGACGAGCGGCGATCGGTACGGCGTTGGGCCGACTTCCCGCTGGCGATGGCGATGCTGCTGCCGTCCGCGGTGATCCTCGGGGTCTTCGTCGTCTACCCGCTCGGCCGGGCGATGTGGCTCGGCCAGCAACGGTGCGACAACTTCGGCGACAACTGCGTGTCGAACGGCCTCGACCAGTACGTCGACCTGTTCCGCAGCATCGAGTTCCAGAACGCACTCGGGGTGTCGATCCGCTTCGCCCTGATCACCGTGCCGCTCGGCGTCGTCTCCGGCGTCGGCCTCGCCGTGCTCGCCGACAAGTTCCTGCGCAGCATCGGAGCGTTCCGGACCGTGTTCTCCTCCACGATCGCCACCTCGGTCGCGGTCGCGAGCCTGATGTGGCTGTTCCTCCTGCAACCGTCGGTCGGCGCGCTCGCCAACATGGAATGGTTCAGCAGCATCTTCCCGTCGGTGAAGGACCCCGGCTGGCTGCAGGATCCCGGCACGGCGCTCTTCGCCGTCGCGATGTCGAGCGTGTGGGCGAACCTCGGCTTCACGTTCATCCTCGTCACCGCCGGCCTGCAGTCGATCCCGCGCGACCTGCACGAAGCGGCCGCGGTCGACGGCGCGGGCGGCGTCCGCCGGTTCTGGTCGATCACCGTGCCGATGCTCGGGCCGACGTTGCTGTTCGTCGTGGTGGTCGCGACGACCCGAGCGTTCCAGGCCTACGGCGAGATCGACATCCTCACGGGTGGTGGGCCGCAGCCGGAGAACCCCACCACGACGATCCCGTACTTCATCTACGGGCAGAACTCACCGATCCGCAACGATGTCGGCCTGCAGGCCGGCTCGGCGGTGCTGCTGTTCCTCCTCCTGCTCGCATTGTCGGGCCTCCAGCTCGCGGGCATCGGACGGCGGGTGCACTATGGCGATTGACCTCACCGACCGAGGGACTCGAACCCGCCGACGGCCGGCCGATGCGCGTCGATCGACCGCGGCCCGCGCAATGCGGTTCGTGAGTTCGACGAACCGGTCGGCTGGCGCCGTGTGGCCCGCTACGGGCTGCTCGCCGCGGTGTCGGTGATCGTCCTGTTCCCGATCTACACCACGGTGATCGCGGCGTTGAAGCCCGGCGACGAGGTGCTGGAGAACCCGCTCGTGCCCACCGGCTTCACGCTCGACGTGTTCCGCGAGGCCTGGACGTCGGGCCATCTCGGGCGGTACCTCCTCAACTCGCTCGTGGTGGCGGTGATCGTCACCGTGTTCCAGCTCGTCACCTCCGTGTTGGCGGCCTACGCGTTCGCGTTCCTCGACTTCCCGGGCAGGCGCGTGCTGTTCCTGCTGTTCATCGCCACGCTGCTCGTGCCGAGCGAAGCGACGCGTCGTCGTGAACTTCCAGACCGTCGACGGGCTCGGCTGGACCAACACGTTCATCGGGCTGTCGGCGCCGTTCCTCGCCACCGCGTTCGGGATCTTCCTGCTGCGGCAGGTGTTCATGACGCTGCCCCGTGATCTCCTCGACGCGGCCTCGATCGACGGCGTGGGCCACTTCGGTTTCCTCCGCCACGTGGCGCTACCGCTGGTGCGGCCCACGCTCGGAGCGCTCGCGTTGTTCGGCTTCCTCGGTACCTGGAACCAGTACCTGTGGCCGAATCTCGTGGTGACCGAACAGGACATGAACACGGTCCAGAGCGGGCTGCGCCTGCTGGCCAAGTCCAACGTCGACCAACCCAACCTCGTGATGGCCGGCACGGTGATCGCCGCCGTGCCGATCGTCATCGCCTTGCTCGTGTTCCAACGCCAGCTCGTCCGAGGACTCACCGCCGGGGCGGTGAAGGGGTGATCGCGCGCGGACGCGTCGGTCGGGCTGTGGCGATGCTCGATGGTCGGTGCCGTCGTCGCCGCCGCCTGCGGATCGGGTAGATCGGCGTTGCAGGCGGGACTCGACGAACCCGACACGGTCGCGTCGACGGCACCGCCCACGAACACTGACGATGGTTCGACGAGCGACACCCCCGCAACCGACTCAGGCCCGACCGACTCGGCCCGACCGACTCGACCGGATCGACAGCACCGGCGACGATCGCGCCGACCACGACCGAGTCACCCCTCGCCGACCAGCCCGACTGCCCGACCGGCGCGCTCGACGAGGCGTCCGGTCCGGTGGAGATCACGTTCTGGCACGGCATGGCGAACGAACTCGAGACGTCGCTGGTCGCCCTGACCGAGGAGTACAACGCCAGCCAGGATCGCGTGCGCATCGATCTCCAGAACCAGACGAGCTACAACTCGGCCATCGACAAGTACATCCAGTCGAGCCAGGACAGCCGTCCGACCCTGATCCAGTTCCCCGAGTATGTGCTCCAGGCGTTCGCCCAGTCGGGCACGCTGATCCCGATCGAGGCGTGCCTGCAGGACAGCGGCTACGACACCTCCGCGTTCCTCGAGCGCACGCTCGACGTCTACACGTTCGAGGGCATCCGCTGGTCGATGCCGTTCAACGTGAGCAACCCGGTCCTGTACTACAACCGCCAGATGTTCGAGGCGGCCGGCCTCGATCCTGACGTGTCGCCGGTGTCGCTCGAAGACCTCCGCGCCACGTCGCAGGCCATCGTCGACAGCGGTGCCGCGACGTACGGCTGGGTGGTCGATTCCGGCCCGGACTCGGGCGGCGCCTGGTTCCTCGAGCAGTGGCTCGGTCGGGCCGACCAGCTGTACGCCGACAACGGCAACGGCCGTGTCGCGCCGGCGACGCAGGTGCTCTACGACGATCAGATCGGCATCGACCTGCTCACGTACGTGCAGACGATGATCAACGACGGTCTCGCCGTGTCGGTCGGCGACAACCCGGGCGGCCAGGACGCATTCTTGAAGATGATCGATCCGGCGAGTCCCGGCGCGATGACGATCGGCACCTCGGCCGCGCTCGGCAGTGTGATCGCGGCGCTCGGCGGCGGCATCGCGCCCGGGCTGACGACCGACGACATCGGCGTCGGGCCGATGCCGGGGCCGGGTGACACACCCGGCGTGCAGGTCGGTGGTGGCTCGTTGTGGATCGTCGCCGACAAGGGCGACGCGGAGACCGCCGCGGCGTGGGACTTCATCACCTACCTCGTCAGCGCCGAGACGCAGTCGCGCTGGGCGTCGGAGACCGGCTACGTGCCGGTGCGCAGCGACTCCGTCGATCTCGAACCGCTGGCGACGACCTATGCGACGGACCCGCGGTTCAAGGTGCCCTACGACCAGTTGCTCACGAGTGTCGAGAGTGAGGCGTCGCTGTCGGCGGTGCTCGGCCCGCAACGCGAGGTGCGCGTGGCGACCGCCAACGCCGTCGCGGCGATCTTCGGCGGAGCCGACGTGGCGACATCGCTGAGTGCTGCCGCTGCCCAGTCGAACGCGTTGATCGAGAGTTACAACTCACGCAACTGACATCTCGAGCGCCGGCGCCCTGATATCGCGGACAGCGTGCAACCCCCCACGCAGAGTGCCGGGCCGCCCCCTTCCGCGTCACAGGACGATGAATCGTGGTGGTGGGCGATGGCGCGAAACGGTCCGGAGTGGTAGAAACGTCAGACTGGGCTCGAATGGGCTCATGCCGCGTGACGGGTTACATAGAGGGCCGCCAACATGAGTTCACTTTGGCATCGCCGAGCACGCGCTCGGCGAGCATCATCGAGGTTTGGCGCGTTCGCGCTCGTCGCCGTGCTCGCCACGACGGCCGCAGTGTCGTCGACGACCGGTACGGCATCGGCCGTCGGGCACACCGACCCCCGTCGTCGTCAGCGGATTCGGCGACGGCACAGGTTCCTGCACCGTGGCCCCGACCACGATCACGTGTCCGACGCTACGTTTGGCGGTCGCCCGGGCGACCTCGGCGCCCGGCACGACGATCACGCTGCCGGCCGGGGTCGTACTCGCTCACCAAGGGTCCGATCACCGTCGGTGGGGCCGGCACGAAGATCGTCGGCGCGGCCTCACCGGTGGGCGCGGCTCCGACGCTCGTCAACGCGGGAGGCAAGCGCGGCTTCGACATCGTCGCCAAGAACGTCACCTTCAGCGGCCTCGCGATCACCAACGGCAACAGCGGCCTCCTCGGCGGCGGCGCCATCGCCGTCAACCTGACGGCCACTGGCTTCGTCCTGTCAGACAGCACGATCTTCGGGAACGTCGGCAGCGTCGGCGGCGGCCTCGAGGTGCTGGGATCCGCGCTCGTCGAGCGGTCGACGTTCACCGGCAACTCGGCGACGATCAAGGGCGGTGCCATCCACGCCAGCGGCATCGTCGAAGTCGTCAACAGCACGTTCACCGGCAACTCCGGCGGACGCGGCGGCGCGATTGCCGTCTGGGCGTTGGGGAAGGGCGCGATCTCGTACTCGACGTTCGTCGACAACACGTCGTTCGGCCGCCTCGGTGCGGGCGTCGATCGCTTCAGTGGTTCCCTCGTCGTCACCGGATCGGTGCTCACCGCCACCGGCGCCGGCGCCAAGACCGGATCCGACTGCTCGAACGGACCCAAGTTGGTCGGTGTGAACTTCGTCGGCAACGCGACGGACTGCGTCATCGCCGGAACGCCGCTCACCGCAACGTCCCCCGGGCCGATGACACTCGGCGCGCTCGCCAACAACGGCGGGCCGACGCAGACGATCGCTCCCGCCGGCGGAAGTGTCGGTCTCGACGTCAACCTCACCGAGTGCAAGGTCGTCGGCACCAACGGATTCCTCGGTGCGGCACTGACGGTCGACCAACGAGGCCTGGCCCGTCCGAGCGGACGCAACGTCCCGCCGCGGTGCGACCTCGGCGCCTTCGAGACCACGCCGTTCGACGTCGAACTGGCGCTCTCGTCGAGCACGACGACTCCACCCGTCGGGGCGAGCACGATCCCGGCCGCCAACATCCCGGGTGCGGTGAGCGACACGCAGGCACTGTTCGCGCCGTCCAGCCGGGAATCGTTCCCGATGAAGGCGTTCCCGCTCGAGGCGGCGCCGATGAAGGCCTTCCCGATGAAGGCCTTCCCGATGAAGGCGTTCCCGATGAAGGCGTTCCTCACCGCGGCGGCGCCGATGAAGGCGTTCCCGATGAAGGCGTTCCCGATGAAGGCCTTCCCGCTCGACACGGTGCTGCTGTCCGACCTCGTCCTGCTCACCGACGGCGGGTGGGAGCAGCGTCCTCGAGGGGACGCCGCTCGCCGGTGTACCGCTGCAGGCCATCACGCTGACCGACCTGCAGAACATGCTCGCCGACCCGGCGTTGCCGGCCGCCAAGCGCACGGAGATCGAAATCATCGACTTCAGCGACCTCCAGCTCGATGGCACCCCGCTCGCGACGTTGCCGACGCTGGCGTTCCTGCTGTGGTCGCTCCCGTCTGAATGCCATCCCGCTCGCCGGCTCGACCGGTGACGCGACGGTCCAGTGGTGCGCGGTGTACCTCGCGACTTCTGTGCGGAGGCCACGACCGCCGGGACGCTGGCAGCGGCTACGCCCGCCAGCCTGGTGCTCGCGGGTGAGTCGCTCGACGACGCGGGGCTCTCGTCGACCCTGCTCGGCGCGTTCTTCCAGTCGTCGTCGCTGCAGTCCTTCCCGATGAAGGCCTTCCCGATGAAGGCATTCGACATGCTGAGCTCGCCGATGAAGGCGTTCCCGATGAAGGCCTTCCCGATGAAGGCATTCGGTGCGCTCGAGGATGGCGGGATCATCGACTGCACCAAGGTCGACTGCGTCAACGGAACGCTCGGTGACGTCACCGAGGCCGAGGCGTGGACGACGGCGCCACGCTCGAGTCGTTGGTCGCGCTCGTCGCCGAGGACCCGGCGCTGCGTGCCGCGTTCGACGCATACGGCCTGTACGACCTGCTCGTCGCCCTGATCCCGCCCGAGTCGGTCCCGTGGGAACAGGTCGATCTGACCGTCGCCGGCATCCAGAATGCCGCTTCACCGCTCGTCGATCCGTTCGAGTATCACGCCGACATCACGCTCTCCGCGGCGGCCGCGGCGACGACGCTGCAGGTCGTGCTCCCGGAAGGCTTCGCTTACGTCCCGGGCGGCTCGACTCTCGACGGAGAGTTCCTGGCGGATCCGGTGCTCTCGATCTCGTCGGGAACCGACGGATGCGGCGCCGGCGCCGGTCGCACGATCCTCACGTACGCGCTGGCGAACCTGCTCGCCGGGTTGAGCCGTGTGACCGTCGACGTCCGTGCTGGTCTGACGCTGGGTCTCGCCGATGCCGATGCGTGCGTCGTGGCAACGGCCGGTAGCCAGACGGCATTGAGTTCGGCGACGACCAACGTCACGGTCGTGGAGGACGCCGCGAATCCGCTCCCGGCAATCCGTCCGCTGGCGGTCACCAGCGACGCCACGGGCACCGGCGTCGACGTCAATCTCGGCTACGTGAGCCGCACCGGCTCGGTCGACTTGTACAGCTTCGACATCACCGAGGCCGACGCCAAACTCGGGATCCAGGGCGACCTGTTCCTGAGCAACCTCCCGGCCGACTACGACCTCGTGCTCTACGGTCGCCGCGTCGCTCCGCTGCGCAACCAACCGACGTCGTCGGTCGGCTACGTCGACGACGTGCAACAGGACCTCAATCCACTCGACGATCCGGTCCAGGCCGACACGGTCCAGGACGTGCCCCAGACGCTCCCGGCCGGGCTCGGTTTCGATCCGGCCGACTACGTGCCGGTGGCGATCTCGTCGAACCGTGGTGTCAACGACGAGCAGTCGAGACGGGGACCCTGCGCGCGGGGACGTACTTCGTGCAGATCTCCGCGTACAACGCCGCGTTCTCGGACGCGCCGTACGCCCTCCGGTTCCGCACTGACGGTTCTGCCGAGCGCGATTGTCCGACGGTGCTCACGTACCCGACCGGCGGACAGGGTGTCCTGCCCGCCCCCTCCTCACTGAGCGCGGACGTCAACACGTTGTTCCTCGTGAACGAACAGCTGCTGCGGGCCACCTACGGGTCGCAGGCGCAGAGCATCCTCGATGCCGCCGCGGAAGTCGCGGCCGCCAAGCAGTTCGGCGTCAGCGGGGCGATCATCCCGGTCGAGGGCCTGTTCGAGGGCGGACACGCCGTCGAGGACGCGTATCGGGCCCGGTTCGCCGACCCGTGCAATCCACTCCGCTCGAACGACATCGTTCGCGCCATCGGCGACGTCATCGACAGCTACACCGCGGCTCACCCCGGGATCCGCAACATCGTCCTGATCGGCGACGATCGCCAGATTCCGATGGCCAACATCGTCGACGACACCAACTTCGCCAACGAGCGGACGTTCGCCCAGGACTTCGTCGGCAACGACGAGAGCATCGCCGCGCTCCTCGCCGGGATGTACCGCACGGACGACCCCTACGGCACGACCGCCGGAATCCGCGTGCGCGATCACGAGCTGTTCGTGCCCGATCGGGCGGTCGGTCGGCTGGTCGAGACACCGGCCGAGATCGTCCGGTCGTTGGACAACTTCATCACCTATCAGGGACGGCTCGATCCGTCCACGACGCAGAGCACGGCGCTCGAGACGGGGTACGAGTTCCTCGCCGACGGTGCCGAGTTGAACGCGAAGAACCTGGAGGCCCGCCAGTACAACCCGGTCGTCCGCTTGATCAACGAGGCCTGGACCGACGGGGCGCTGGCCGCCGCGCTCGGCGCGTTCCAGACCAATCCTGAGCGATTCGACGTGATCGGCCTGCACGGGCACTTCGACCAGAACAACGCGCTCCCTGCCCTCGACAACGCGGCGAAGCTGTCGCCGGCCGATCCGGACACCCAACCCGGGTTCGGACCCGGGACCGATTCGTCGTTCAGCAGCGACGAGTTCCCCGCCGCCCAGAACCGGGCGGTCGTCTACAGCATGGGTTGCCACGCCGGTTACAGCCGCAGTGACGTCCAGGTCGGCAGCCCATCGCCCGATTGGGCACAGCGGCTCGTCGGTGCGCTCGGCAACGTGTTCGCCGGCAACACCGGTTACGGCTATGGCGACTCCGACATCGTCGCGCTGTCCGAATCGCTGACCGCGCAGTTCGCCACCGAGGTCGGCCAGCCGGGTTCCATCGGCCAGGCCTGGGTCGATGCGAAGCAGCAGACCGTTGCCAACGTCCACGTGCTCGACGCATACCAGGAGAAGGTGGTCGAAGAGTTCGTGTTCTACGGCCTGCCGATGTTCTGGGTCGGCGCCAACCCCCCGGCCGCGACGGTGCCGGCCGGTCCGCCCGCCGTGCCGCCGTCCACGCTCCCCGACGCCCCATTCGGCGGTCTCAAGGTCGCCACGGTCGTGGCGACCCCGATCTTCACCGGAACGGCAGCGGCACCCAACCCCGTGGTCACGCCGTCGGGTTCGTACTACACCGTCGGCGGTCAGACCCTCGACGTCAACGGCCGGCCGATCCAACCGTTGTTCACCAGCGACATCACGCGGCCGGGTCTGGTCGCTCGCGACGCGCTGATCACCGGACTGTCGTCGAGGGACGTGCTGAATTTCGATCCGGTCTTCTTCAAGGCGGCCACCGACTTCGGCCAGCCGCGACCCGAATACCTCGACGGATCGTTCCCGGCGGAGCTGGCGTCCGTGCGCAGTTCTGTGATCGACGGAAAGAACCACCAGCAGCTCCTGCTCGGTGTCGGCCAGTTCCGCGGCTCGGAACTCGAGGCCACCCCGGCCACCCCGCAGCCGGGCGTCCAGCGCCTGCACACGCGTGTCGAGACGCAGGTCTACTACGGCTCCTCAAGCCCAACAGACATCGCGGCCCCATCGATCGAGCAGAGCCGCGGTTTCGTCGACGACGGCGTGGCCTTCTTCGAGGTCTCGGCGTCGGATGTCGGCGGCGACGTGAAGCGGGTCTTCATCCTGTTCCGCGGCACGGCGGGCACCACGTGGACGGGCCTCGACCTCACCAAGGGGCCCGACGGCGTATGGCGCGGCGGACGGGGTTTCACCGGTGGCGAGATCGAATTCGCGGTGCAGGCCGTCGACAGCAGCGGCAACGTGGCGATGAGCAACTCGAAGTCGCTCTTCTTCCTCGACGCCGATCCAGTCCAGCCGGCGCCGCTCGTTCTCGTGCCGACGCCGGTGACACCCGGCGGGTTCGCGAATCCGTGGTTCACGACCGACGTCGACGTCACCATCACGGGCGCCACGTCGACCACCACCTACAGCGTCGACGGAGCGGCGTCCGAGAACTACATCATCGGTGCACCGATCCGGGTCTCCGGCGACGGCGGACACGTGATCACCGCGCTCGACACAGCGACCAACGTCGTTGCCGAGCTGTACGTCGCGATCGACTCGCAGGCACCCGCGCCGTCGATCCCGGTCCCCGACGGATTCGTGCCAGGTCCCCTGCCGATCACGGCGGTCTTCGACGACGGTGACGGCGCAGGTGTGACGAGGATCGACGCATTCGTGGGAGGCGTTTCGAAGGGGTTTGTCGCGTTCCCCGATCCCGTGCGACGAGGTGAGCTGATCACGGACCCGATCACCGCCGAAGGGACCACGATCGTCGACTTCACCGCCACCGATGCGGCCGGCAACGTCCGGACCACGACCGTGACGGTGTCGATCGACAACACCGCACCGCTCGTCACGGTGGTGAAGTCCCTGTCGACCGAGTTCGCCACCGGCGATGTGACGATCGACGTGCTCACCGACCCGGGCGGATCGCCGATCTCCGAGCGGTGGTACACCATCACCGGCGATGCTCCGGGCACCAAGCGTCCGCTCACGCAGCCGGTGACGGCCGAGGGCACCACCGAGGTGACCGGCTTCGCGATGGATGCCGCCGGGAACCCCGGTCAATCGTCTCCCCCGACGACGATCAAGATCGACCGGACGGCACCGGTGCCGACGCTGACGGTGTCGAGCAACGTTGCCCCGGTCGGATCGTCGGTCAGCGCCACGTTCTCGTGCGCCGACTCGTTCTCCGGTGTCGCGTCGTGCGTGCTCATCGTCGACGGTGCCGTCTACAGCACGGCGCCGGGCACCGTCGTCCTCCCGGCGACGCTCACCCCGCACACCTACGCGCTGTCGGTCACGTCGACCGACGTCGCCGGGAACGTGGCCGTTCCGGCGACGGCGACGGTGGAGTTCAAGCAGTTCGCGCTCGGGCCGACGCTGTCGTTGTCCAGCAGCCAGATCACGGTCGGCGGATCGGTCACCGCCACGTTCGGGTGCGCCGGCGCGGCCGCCGGCGTGACGTCGTGTGTCCTCACACTCGACGGCACCGCCATCAGCAGCACCCCTGGCCAAGTCGTGCTTCCGGCGGCGCAACAGGCGCGGTCCTACGTGGTCGGTGTCACCGCGACCGGCCTCACGGGCAACACCGAGACGGTCACCGCGTCGTACACGGCCGTCGCGCCGGCGCCGAAGTACGTCGTCTGCAGCCCCACCTACAGCCCGGGCACGGCGAAGAAGGTCGGCTCGGCCTACAGCTTCAGTTTCAAGCTCTGCGACGCGGCCGGCAAGAACGTGTCGAACAAGAACATCGTGCTCGTGGCGGCGGTGGTCAACCCGGGTGGGATCCCGGCGGTTCCGATGGCGCCGGGCGGTTCGAATCCCGGCAACGAGTTCATCTTCTCCAACGGTTGCTACAACTACACCCTCAAGACGACCGGGCTTCCTGCCGGAGACCTGACGTTGGCCTTCGTCGTCAAGGGTGATCCCACGGGGACGTTGTACTCGCTGCCGTTCAAACTGAAGCGGTGACGCCAGACTGAAGCAGTGAGCACGCGTGGACGGGACTCTCAGGGAGCGTCACGGGACGCGATCCTGGCGAGCTACGTCCCGCGTCTCGTCGAGGATGTCCAGCGCCGTGGCTCGAGCGACGGTCTGCTGATCTTCGAGGGCACCCTCGTGTCGGCCGACATCAGCGGCTTCACCGCACTGTCCGAGCGTCTGGCCGGCCTCGGCCACGAAGGGGCCGAGGAACTCACCGATCTGCTGAATCGCTGCTTCGGCCAGATGATCGAGGCCTGCGAGGAGCGGGGCGGTGACATCGTCAAGTTCGGTGGGGACGCCTTGCTGGTGCTGTTCACCGACGACGACCACGCTCCCCGGGCGGTCTCGGCCATGGAAAGCATGCGCTCCGTCGTCGCCCAACCCTGGTCGACGAACTCGGTGCGGCACGTGCGACTGGGGATCTCGCAGGGAGCGCATTCGGGCCTGTTCGGCTTCTCCCTCGTCGACGGTGGCCACCTGGAACTCCTCGTGGGTGGGCCGGCGGTGTCCCGAACTGTCGACTACGAAGCCGCGGCCGGCCGCGGGCAGATCCTGCTCAGTCCGACCACTGCCGAACTGGTTCCCCACGCCTGGCTCGGCAGACCGTCGGCCGACGGCGCCCGGCCCCTCCGTCGGGGGCTCGCCGAGGTCGGAGCGGTGGGCCTCGTCCCGCTCGATGCCAGGCGCGGCATCGACGGGCTCGATCGGTATCTCGCGGCGCCCCTGATCGAGCAGGTGCTCTCGACTGCGGACGGCGAACACCGGCAGGTGGCGATCGCGTTCGTCAACGTGGGCGGCACCGACGACCTGTACTTCGCCGAAGGTCCCGAGGCGTTGCACGAGGCGTGTCAGGTGGTGGCCGCCAACGTTCGCGAAGTGCTACGGGCGCATCCCGTGCACCTTCTGGCGAGCGACGCGTACTCCAACGGCGCCAAGATGATCCTCACTGCCGGAGCACCGGTGTCGACCGATGCCGACGACGACCATCTGCTGCTCGCGCTCCACGATCTCTTCTCGCGGCCCTCGCCCCTGCCGCTGCGTGCGGGCGCCAACCGGGGGCATGTGTACGTCGGCGATCTCGGGAGCACGACACGCCGGACCTTCACCGTGATGGGCGATGCGGTCAATCTCGCGGCGCGACTGATGCAGAAGGCGCGGCCGGGCCAGATCGTCGCGTCGGCCGCGATCCTCGAGCGCGCCCGGACGACATTCCACGCCGAACCGCTGGAACCGTTCCTGGTGAAGGGCAAGTCCAAGCCGATCGCGGCGGCCCTCCTCGGCGACCCGATCGGTCACCGTCGTGACGACGGGGAGTCGCCCGAACAGACGGGCATCGTCGAGTTCGTGGGACGAGCAGCGGAACTCGCGTCGATCGACGACCTCGCCGGCGGAGCACTCGAGGGTCTCGGCGCCGTCGTCGAAATCACGGGTGAGGCCGGCATCGGCAAGAGCCGGCTCGTCCGGGAGGCGCTGACCCGCCGGCCGGAGCTGACGCGTCATGCCTTCCGCGGAGGCCAGTACGCCAAGAACTCCCCGTACTTCGTGATCCGGGTGTTCCTGCGCGAGCTGATCGCGGTGGCGGACTCGGACGACCCGCGAGCGGTCGGTGCCCGGTTGCGGTCATGGGTGGGTTCGAACGCTCCGGAGTTGTCGAGCTGGTTGCCGCTGTTGGCGATCGCCGTCGGTGCCGAGGTGGACACGACGCCCGAGGTCGATCGGATCGGCGAGGAGTTCCGCCGTGAGCGCCTGCTCGCGGCCGTGGCGGATGTCATCGATGCCGCGCTCGGTGACCGGGTGGCGCTGATCGCGGAGGACGTCCACCTCTTCGACAGCGCATCGCAGGACGTGATCGCGCGGCTGGCGCGCCGGGCGGCGGACCGGGCATGGCTCGTCGTACTCGTCCACCGCGGTGGACTCGACCTCGGATTGGAGTCGGCACGACGGCGGGAGTCGATCGACCTGGTGGCACTCGATGCCGATGACGCCCGCCGGCTCGCCGAGGTGGCGACGAGGATCGCCGGGTTCGACGGATCATGTCGGCGACGCACGGCAGATCGAGCGGCTGGCGGATCGGGCCGGTGGTCATCCGCTGTTCCTGCTGGAACTGCTGTCGGCCGGTCTCGACTCGGAGCACGACGAGGCGCTCCCGGAGTCGATCGAGTCGCTCGTCACGACAAGGATCGACAAGCTTCCGGCGCAGGATCGCGTCCTGCTCCGTGAGGCATCGGTGGCCGGGCTGGTGATCGACACGACGCTGATCGCCGAGTCGTTCGACCGGCCGGACCTTGTCGCACCCGATCGATGGCACGCGCTCGGTGACTTCCTCGAGCACCGCGGGGGCGACCGGTTCCGGTTCCGTCACGACCTGTACCGGGCGGTGGCGTACGAGGGTCTGGCCTACCGCCGTCGGCGCCACGTGCACCGTTCTCTCGGGCACACGCTCGAGCGTCGGCACGCGGGGGATCTCGCCCGCGTCGCGCCACTGCTGTCGACCCACTTCGATCGAGGACGCGACGACGACCGGGCGTGGACGTACTCGGTGCTCGCTGCCGACACGTCCCGGGCGGGGTACGCGAACGACGAGGCGGTGATGCTGTATCGGCGCGCGCTCGATCACGCCGGATCCGCCGCGCCTGCCGAGCCCGAGGAGGTCGCCCGAGTCGCCGAGGCGCTGGCCGACGTGTACGCTGCTGAGTGCGAGGTATCCGTCCGCCGTCGAGGCATACCAATTCAGCCGTCGCGCCAACCGTGCGAACATCTCGCGCGAGGCCCGCATGCTCCGCAAGGTCGGGTCCGTGCGCGAACGTGAGGGCCATCTGTCGCACGCGTTGCGGTGGTATTCGCGGGCGAGTCGAGCGCTCGTCGACGTTCCCGACGGGCGCCGAGCGTCGCCTCGAGGAGGCCGAGATCGCGCTGTGCTCGCGCGGGCACCCTGCACCGCCAGGGCCGCCATCGGATGAGCGCCACCTTCGCCGGCCTGGCCGCCGACGCGGCCGAGGCCGGTCACGACCGGCTCGGGTTGGCCCGCGCGTACAACATGCTCTGGGTCGCCCAGACGTCGTTGGGGGTCGCCGACGCCGCAACCTGGGCGCACAAGGCGCTGGAGATGTACTCAGGGCAGCGGCGACCTCGTCGGCGAGGCGAACGTCCTGAACAACCTCGGGATCGAGGCGTACTACGCCGGAGACTGGCATGCCGCGGTGGAGTACTACACGGTCAGCCGAGATCTCCGCCGGCAGGCCGGCGACCTCGCGGGGGAAGCGCTGGCGGCGATCAATCTCGCGGAGGTGGTGTCGCTGCAGGGGCGGTACGACGAGGCGTCCGAGCTGTTCGTGTTCGCGCAGCGGACCTGGGAGACGATCGGGTACCCGTGGGGCGTCGCGCTCACGATGGCGAATCTGGCCGTGGCGCGAGCGCGGGCGGGCGAACCGCGCGCCGGGCTCGCCACACTCGGGTCGGCACGGTTCCTCTCGCTCGAACTCGGCGCCTCGGCGCTGCGACTGGAGATGGACGTGCGTCGGATCGAGTGTCTGCTCCTCGACCGCCAGTTCGATCGTGCGCTCGCCGAGGCGGTGCCGCTGTGCGACGAGTTGGACGCGCACCACGAAGGCGACGACGAGTTGACCACCCAACTCCTCCCGTTGCTCGCGCTCGCGCCAGTTGGCCACGGGCGATCGCGCCGCCTCCGAGGTGACCCTGCGACGAACGATCGAGCGGGCCGAGGCCGAGTCGAATCACTACGTCGCGGCGCTCGGCTCGCTCATCGAAGCCGAGTTGGCCGCGACACGTGGCGTCGATCCCACGGAGGCGCACGACCGCGCGTCCGACGTGCTCGAACGGCTGGGGCTCATCGCCGTGCCGGCGGTCGTCGCCCTGGTGCTCCCCGGCTTGTCCCTCCGACTGTCCGGTCGAACTGCGTGACCGGCATGGCCGACCGGCATGGGTGACCGGCATGGGTGACCGGCGGATCCGGCCCACTAGCCTCGGGCGCCATGGCTACGACGTTCCCGCCGCTCGACGGCTCCGCTCCCAAGACGCAACAGTTCGCCGAGGCGCCCGAGATGGGCATCGACCCGGCGAAGCGCTACACGGCCACGCTCGACACGTCGCTCGGCGAGATCGTGATCGCGCTCGATGCGCTGAAGGCGCCCGAAGACGGTCAACAACTTCGTCTTCCTCGCGTTGCACCACTACTACGACGGTGTGATCTTCCACCGCATCATCAACGGTTTCATGTGCCAGGGCGGCGACCCCACCGGCACCGGCCGTGGCGGCCCCGGCTACAAGTTCGAAGACGAGCTGCCCAAGCCCCGCGAGTACCAGATCGGCTCGGTGGCGATGGCCAACGCCGGCCCGCACACGAACGGCAGTCAGTTCTTCCTGGTGTCGGGTTCGTCGGGCGTCGGCCTGCCGCCGCAGTACAGCCTGTTCGGCCAGATCGTGAAGGGCCTCGACGTCCTCGACACGATGCAGAACGTGCCGACGGGCGGCGGCGACAAGCCGAAGACCGACGTGGTGATCAACTCGGTCGCCATCACCGTCGCTGACGACTGACGTCAGCGGCGCCACGATGGCGCGAACCGCCGTCATCTCGCGGTCGCAGGCACGCCGCATCGCGCTCGCCGCGCAGGGCTTCAACGATCGCGCGGCCGACGGGCCGCGTCGACCGCCGTCATCTCCGCCGCGTCGTCGACCGGATGGGGCTCATCCAGATCGACTCGGTCAACGTGCTCGTGCGCAGCCAGGAGCTGCCGCTGTTCGCCCGGCTCGGACCGCATCCGCGATCGCTGATCGCCGACGCCACGGCCGCCGCACGAGCTGTTCGAGTTCAACGTCCACGAGGCGTGTCACGTGCCGGTCGAACTGCACCCGAACCTGCGGTGGTACATGGCGCAGGACCATCGCTGGGGGGCGGTCGCCCGGATCCGGCGCGACCAGCCGCATCTCATCGACGACGTGCTGGCGCGGGTCCGCGACGAGGGCCCACTCGTCGCCGGCGACCTCCAGCAGCGGGTCGGGCCGAAGGAGCCGTGGTGGGACTGGGACGACGGCAAGATCGCGCTCGAGCACCTCCTGCACGCGGGCGTGCTCACCGCGGTGCGCCGGCCGTCCGACTTCGCCCGCGTCTACGACCTCACCGAACGGGTCATCCCCGAGCGCATCCTGGCGATGCCGGCCCCCGGCGAGCACGACGCGCGCAAGAACCTGCTCGAACTCGCGGCGCGCCATCACGGCATCGGCACCGTCGAAGACCTCGCCGACTACCACCGGCAGAAGACGGTCCGGTGCCGGCCGCTTGATCGCCGAGCTCGTCGAGGAGGGTCGGTTGATCCCGACGACGGTCGAGGGCTGGACGAAGCCGGCGTACCTCCATCCCGAGGCCGCCCGTCCACGGCGGGTGTCGGCGCGGGCCCTGCTCAGCCCGTTCGATCCCGTGGTGTGGTTCCGGGACCGGGCGCTGCGCCTGTTCGGGTTCCACTACCGGATCGAGATCTACGTGCCGAAGCCGAAACGCCAGTACGGCTACTACGTGCTGCCGTTCCTGCTCGGTGACGAGCTGGTCGCGCGGGTCGACCTGAAGGCCGACCGGGCGACCGGTCGGCTCCTCGTGCAGGGCGTGTTCGGCGAGCCGGGCATCGACGAGGCGTACGTCGCCGAGGAGTTGGCGGCCGAACTCGTCGAGATGGCGGGCTGGCTGGCCCTCCCCGGCGGCATCGTCGTCGCGCCCCACGGCGACCTCGCCCCCGCCCTCCCCCGGGCCGTCGCCTGAAAATCACGTTTGCGTCAGGATTTCTGCGGACCGGTCCGCAGAAATCCCGACGCAAACGGGATTGTCACGCGGTGGGGGAGAGGGCCCAGCGGATGGTGCGGGTGACGGCGTCGCCGGCGGGGCGGATGGCGACGGCTTCGGCGACCGGGAACCACGGCAGGCGCAGCGGGAACCGGCTCCACGCCGGCATCAACGCCACCGCCGCGGCGGCGATCACTCCGTACGCCGGGCGGGCGGCGAGCGGCAACGGCGGCTGCAGCAGCAGGTAGCGGGCGGCGTCGCGCGCCGCCGGCGTGGACTGCAGCTCGTGGCGGAACGACCGGAGCTGGTCGCGCAGCCCGCGCTCGGTGACCGGCGGCGCCGGCACCCCGAGTGCCCGGGCGATCACGCCGGCCTGGGCGACGTACTCGTCGCGGTCGGCTCCGCGCAACGGATCGGTGCCGTAGTGATCGTGGGCGACGAGGAAGCTGTCGAGTTCGGCGAGATGCACCCACCGCAGCAGGTGCGGGTCGTTGGCGGCGTACGGCCGGCCGTCGTCGGCGACACCGACGACGTGGGTGTGCACCCGGCGGACGACCTCGATCGCCCGTTCCGCCTCGGTGGCCGGCCCGAACGTCGTGGCGGCGATGAAGTCGGCGGTGCGCTGCAGCCGGCCCCACGGGTCGCTGCGGTAGTCGGAGTGTTCCGCCACCCCGGCCATCGCCAGGGGATGGAGCGACTGCAGCAGGAGCGCTCGGAGCCCACCGATGAACATCGACGCGTCGCCGTGCACCCGGGTGATCGGTGATCCCGGCTCGAACCACCCGACCTCGTCGTGGGACAGCAGCGCGGCGCGACGCGCGTCGGTATCGGGTCCGACGACCCGGTCACGAACCTGCGCCCCGAGCCACGACCTCACCATTGCCTCATGCTGCCACGGCACCGTGAGTACGCTCCGAACGTGCCAGGAGAATTCGTCGACGAGCGCGGCTCCGGCGACGAGCGGAACGACAGCCAAGCCGGGCCTGCTCGATGCATCGGGTCAGCCGATCGATCCACGCTCGACCGACTGGGCCATGCCGCGCTGGGTGATCCCGGCCATCGCCGTGTTCTGGGCGGGCTACGTCCTCACGTTCACGTTCCGGCACGTGTTCCACCGCTTGTCGACGTTGCTCGTCCTGCTCCTCGTGTCGCTCTTCCTCGCGCTCGCCATCGAGCCGGGCGTCAACCGGCTCGGCCGACGCGGCTGGCGGCGCGGCCGGGCGACCATCTCGATCCTCCTGGGGGTGCTCGTCGCGTTCCTGATCTTCGTCGCCGCCGTCGGCACGCTGGTCGGCACGCAGGTCGCCGACCTCCTGTCGGAGTCGGACGCGTACATCACCGACACCGTCGACTTCATCAACGACACGTTCGGCACCGAGATCGACGCGCGGGACGTGATCGACGAGTTCAACGACCCGAACGGGCGCGTGCAGCAATTCATCGTGTCGCAGAGCGACAAGGCCGTCCAGGTGTCGCTGACCGTCGTCGCGGTGATCTTCCAGATCCTCTCGGTGTTGCTGTTCACCTACTACCTCGTCGCGGACGGCCCGCGCCTGCGCCGCGCGCTCTGCTCGCGGCTCAGACCGGCGCGCCAGGAACAGGTGCTCCAGGCCTGGGAACTGGCGATCACGAAGACCGGCGGGTACCTGTACTCGCGGGCCCTGCTCGCCCTGCTGTCGGCGTTCTTCCACTGGATCGTGTTCCAGTCCATCGGCACGCCCGCGCCCGTCGCGCTGGCATTGTGGGTCGGTCTGATCAGCCAGTTCCTGCCGGTGGTCGGCACGTACCTCGCCGGCATCCTGCCGGCGTTGCTGACGTTCCTCGACTCGCCGCTGAAGGCGGCGATCGTCGTCGGCTTCATCATCATCTATCAGCAGATCGAGAACTACGTCTTCGCGCCGCGCATCACGGCGCGCACGATGGAACTCCATCCGGCCGCGGCGTTCGGGGCAGCGCTGGCGGGGGCTGCCCTGCTCGGTCCCGTCGGCGCGGTCCTCGCGCTTCCCGCGGCCGCGATGATGCAGGCGTTCGCCAGCGAATGGGGACGGCGGTACGAGGTGATCGACAGTCATCTGACGACGGTGCCTCCGTCGCGGCGCGACCTGCCGCCGCGCGACCAGGAACTTCCGGACGTTCGCGAGGATTGACCGACCCATGACCCGCTTCGACCCATGACCCGCTTCGATAGGGCCTTCGAGCCGATCGCGTTCGCGACGCGCAGTGGCTTCGACGAGTCGCTGTACCACGGTGCCGCCGTGGCCCTCGGCCCGGACGGCACGACGATCGCCTCCCTCGGCGACCCCGACGTCGCCGTGTATCCACGATCGTCGCTGAAGCCGATGCAGGCGACGGCGATGGTCGAATGCGGACTCGAACTGCCCGGCGACCTGCTGGCGATCGTCTGCGCCAGCCACGACGGCACGGCGATGCACACTGCGGCCGTGCTGGACGTGCTCGCCACGGTCGGGCTGGACGAGTCGGCGCTGCGCAACACCCCGTCGTTCCCGCTCGAGGAGGCGGCCCGGACCGATGCCCTGCGTCGCGGCGAGGGGCCGACGGCGTTGCACCAGAACTGCTCCGGCAAGCACGCCGGCATGCTCGCCACGTGCTGCATCAACGGCTGGTCGACCGACGACTACCTGCACCTCGACCATCCGCTGCAGGTGGCGATCACCGCGTCGATCGAGCGAGCACGGCGCGCCCGTCGATCACGTGGGGATCGACGGCTGTGGTGCGCCGACGCACGCCATCGGCCTCGCCGATCTCGCCCGCTCGTTCGCGGCCATCGCGCGGTCGCAGTCGGACGTCGCCCGGTCGATGTCGGCGCGGCCCGACCTGGTCGGCGGTCACGAGCGCGACGTCACCCGGTGGATGGCGGCGCTGCCGGGGCTCGTGATGAAAGACGGCGCCGACGGCGTGATGGCGGGGGCGTTCCCCGACGGCCGGGCGTTCGCCCTCAAGATCGCGAGCGGCGTCGACGGTGCCCGGCAATCGGCGACCGGGCAGGCGCTCCGGGTGCTCGGCGTCCCGGTCGACGACCTTGCCGGGCAGGTGCCCGACGGTCCGCGCGTGCTGGGTCACGGCAACGAGGTCGGGCGGATCGAGGCGCTGCCGTGGAATTCCTGACCCTCGATCCGTCGACGTTCACGTACGGTGCGGCGCAGGAGATCGCTCCGCTCGTGCGCCGGGTGATCGCCGAGAACCCGTCGAAGTTCACGTACCACGGCACCGGGACCTACATCGTCGGTGGTCGTGACGTCGTGGTGATCGACCCCGGCCCGCAGCTCGACAGCCATCGCGACGCGCTGCACCGCGCCCTCGCCGGCTGCACCGTCCGGGCGATCCTCGTGACCCATTGCCACGCCGACCACTCACCGTTGGCGGCGTGGTTGACGGCCGAGACGGGCGCACCGACCATCGGTTTCGGACCGCATCTCGACGATCGCTGGGACATCGGCGACGATCCGATCGAACTCGAACCGGAGACCGCGGACGAGCCCGCAGGTGACGACGAACCCGCCGAGACGCCAGGCGATGTGAAGGGCGGGGACGTGAAGATCGAGGAGTCGATCGACCGTGAGTTCGAGCCGGCGGTCGTGGCGCGTACCGGCGACGTCGTGGCCGCCGCGGACGACTGGACGATGCGCGCCCTGCACACGCCCGGGCACACCTCGAACCACACGTGCTACGCCCTCGACGACGGCGTGACGCGAACGCTGTTCACCGGCGACCACGTGATGGGCTGGAGCACGACCGTCGTCTCGCCGCCCGACGGCGACATGGCGGCGTACTTCGAGTCGCTCCGCGTCGTGGCCGGCCGGCACGACGACGTGCTCATCCCCACGCACGGCCCACCGATCGCCGAGCCGGCGACGTTCGTGGGCGGCCTCGTCGCCCATCGCGTCGAACGGGAGCGCCAGGTGCTCGACGCCGTGCGCGACGGCTGCACCACGGTCGGCTCGATCGTGCTGCGCCTCTACACCGACGTCGACCAACGGCTGCACAAACCGGCCGGACGGAGCGTGCTGGCACACCTCGCCAAGCTCGTCGACGACGGACGGGTCGTCGTGGTGAACGGTGGATCCGCCGCGACTCGACAGCACGTACGTGCCGGCTTGATCAGCGGCGCGGGCGCGGATGACATGATGCTCCGATGAGCACGCGGACCGTTCGCCGCCTGGTCGCCATGTCGATCGTCGCGGTCGTGGTGGTCGCGGCGTGCAGCTCCGACGACGACGCCGCCCCTGCCAGCGAACCGGCGGCGACAGCGGCCCCCGACTCCGCGCCGACCACCGCCGCGCCGACCACGGCCGCAACGGCGACCACCGCCGCGACGTCGAGCACCGCCGCGCCGGACACGACCGCGCCGGCGACGACCGCGCCGGCCACGACCGAGGCGACGCCCGCCGCGATCGTGCCCGATCAGTGGACCTCGGTCGATCCGGGTCCCGGCTGCATGTGCATGGACGGCAGCCCGTTCGAGCTGTGGGACCGGCCGGGTGACCCGACCAAGGTCGTGCTCTACTTCGAGGGCGGCGGTGCATGCTTCAGCGCCGAGACGTGCAACTTCGACAATGCGACGGCGACCGTGAACCTCCAACTCGGTCGTCCACCGGCGGGCATCGGTGGCCTGTTCGACCAGACGAACCCGGAGAATCCGATCGCCGACTACTCGATGGTCTACGTGCCGTACTGCACGGGTGACGTGCACATCGGCAACAAGACCACCGAGTACTCGCCGGACCTCACCGTGCACCACAACGGGTACGTCAATGCGACCGCAGGGCTCGACCACCTGATCGCGACCTACCCCGACGTCGAGGAGCTGCTCGTGATGGGTGCCAGCGCGGGCGCCGTCCCCACGCCGCTGTTCGCCGCGCTGGCGGCCGACGAGCTGCCCGATGCCCGCGTGACGACGTTCGGCGACAGCGCCGGCGCGTATCCCGACGTGCCGGCGGTGAACGCTTCGATCGGGGTGGGTCTGTGGGGGACCGACACGATCGATCCGGGGTGGCCGGAGTACGCCGGCCTCACGCCCGAGCAGCGGAGCATCCCGGGGCTCTACGTGGTGGCCGGCCAGCACAACCCCGACATCTCGTTCGGCCGCTTCGACTTCGCGTTCGACGAGGTGCAGTCGTTCTTCGGCTCGATCGCCGGGTTCGCGGCGAACGAGCTCGTGACGCTCATCGACCAGACCGCGGCCCAGATCGAATCGTCGGGTGTCCCGCTCGCGACGTACGTGGCGCCGGGCACGATGCACACGATCGTCGGCCGCGACGAGTTCTACACGACGGAGGTGGAAGGCGTTCGCCTCGTCGACTGGTTCACCGCCCATGTTGAACGGCCAGTCCGACGGCGAGGGTCACCGCCTGACGTCCACTGCGTGGAGTGCAACGCCCCCTGATCCGATCGGGGGAGCGCGTCGGTCGATCAGCCGCCGACGAGCGCGGCGAGCGACTTCGGGGCGACCGTGCGGTACGCCTCGGTGATCACCTGGGCGAGTTCGTCGTCGTCACGATCGACGTCGAGTCGGAGCCCGAGCCAGCCTCGATGACCCACGTACGCAGGGCGGTAGTACCGCTCCGGTTCCGCCTCGACCATCTGCTCCTGCACCCCGGGAGGCGCCGCGCACCAGATGCCGAGGATGCCGTCGCCGTGGTGGTCGTCGTGGAAGTACACGAACGTCTTCTTGTCGCGGACGAAGAAGCACGGCGCGCCGTGGCTCAGCCGCTCGTTGGTCTCCGGGAGCGCGAGTGCGATCCGCCGGACCGCGGCCAGCGCGCTCTCGGCCAGGTCATCGGCCGGTTCTCCTGATGTCATCGTTCGCTCCCCTGCTCCTTCCTCCCGATCCCAAATCCCCGTTTGCGTCGCGATTTCGGCGCGACAGGTGCGCGGAAATCCTGACGCAAACGTGGTCTGTGTGGGCAGTTGGCGGAACTCGTCGGTCAGATTCCGTCGGCTGCTTCTGCTCCGGCCTCGTCGTCGACCGGCTTGCGGCCGGCTGCCGCTTCCTGCTTCAACCGGTCGAACACGGCCGGCGGTTCGCGCCACGGATCGGGCAGCGTGCCGTTGCGGGCGGCGGTGATCGTCTGCCACACACGCTCGGGTGTGCACGGCAGGTCGATGTGCCGCACGCCGAGGTGGGCGACGGCGTCGATCACCGCGTTCTGCACGGCGGGGGTCGACCCGATCGTGGCCGCCTCACCGATCCCCTTCGCGCCGAGCGGGTTGAGCGGGGTCGGGCGTCTCGGTGGAGTGGGCCTCGAACGAGGGGAGTTCGGCGGCCGACACCATCGCGTACTCGGCGAGGTTCGAGGTGACCGGGTTGCCGTCGTCGTCGTAGCGGATCTCCTCGAACAGCGCCTGCCCGACGCCGGCCGCGATCCCGCCGTGCTGCTGGCCCTCGACGAGCAGCGGGTTGAGCACGGTGCCGCAGTCGTCGACCGCGACGTGACGCAGGAGCGTGACCTTGCCCGTCTCGGCGTCGACCTCGACCACCGCGATGTGGGCGCCGAACGGGAACGTGGCGCCGTCCTGGTGGAAGTCGAACTCACCGGCGAGCGGCGTGCCGTCGTCCTCGGCGCGGGTGGCGAGCTCCGACCACGACAGCGCCTGCGCCGGCACGCCGGCGACCCCGATGGTGCCGGCGGTCGGGTCGACGACGATGTCGGCCACGTCGGCTTCGAGCAGCCGGGCGGCGAGCTCCTTCGCCGAATCGATCATCGCTTCGGTCGCGCCGCGTACGGCCGACCCGCCGACCTGCAACGAACGCGACCCGCCCGTGCCACCGCCGGTGCGGACCCGGTCGGTGTCGCCGTCGACCAGCGTGATCCGATCGATCGGGATGCCGGTCTGGTCGGACACCAGCATGGCGTACGCGGTCTGGTGCCCCTGCCCGTGCGACAGCGTGCCGGCGAACACGGTCGCCGACCCGTCGGCATGGACCTCGATGGCGCCGAACTCGTCGGCACCGCCGCCGGCGGTGATCTCCACGTACGACGCCACGCCGATGCCGAGGAGGCGATGGTCGCCGTCGTCGCGGCGTTGCCGCTGCTCGGCGCGCAACGCGTCGTAGCCGACCTCCTCGGCCGCCCGATCGAGGGGGAACCAGTACCGACCGGTGTCGTAGGTGTTGCCCGTGATCGTCGTGAACGGGAACACGTCGTCGCCGAGGAAGTTCTTCTTGCGGATCTCGATCGGGTCGATGCCGAGCTCGAGCGCCGCCTGGTCGACCGCTCGCTCGACCAGGGCGGTCGCCTCGGGCCGCCCCGCGCCGCGGTAGGCGCCCGTCGGGGTCGTGTTCGTGACCGCCACGGCGATGTCGAACTCGATCGAGCCGAAGGCGTAGGTGCCCTGCGACATCCGTCGCGTGCCGCCCGGCAGGTAACAACCGATCGTCGGATAGCCGCCCGAGTCGCCGACGAGGCGGACCCGCAGTCCGGTGAACGTCCCGTCGTCGCTGCACCCCAGCTCGACGTACTGCACCTGGGCCCGGCTGTGCGGCAGGGCCTTCATGTCGTCGCTGCGCGACGGGACCCACACGACCGGTCGTCCCGTCATCCGGCTGGCCGCGGCGACCACCGAGTACTCGGCGTGGATGCCGGCCTTGCCGCCGAACCCGCCACCGACCTGGGGCGTGACGACCCGGATCTCGCTGCGGTCGATCCCGAGCGCCGACGGCGAGTTGCCCGTGCAGCCCGTGGGGCATCTGCGTCGACGCCCAGAACGTGAGCCGCCCGTCGTCGTCGACCTCGGCCGCCGCGCAGTCGGGCTCCATCGGCACCACCGCGATGCGTTGGTTCACGTAGCGCCCGCGCACGACGTGGTCGGCGCCGGCGAGGCCGTCGACCGCGGGATCGACGTGCACCAGGGCCTGGTTGGAACCGTGCGCCTCGAAGATGACCGGCGCATCGTCGTCGAACGCGGTTTCGGGGTCGACCACCGCGGGCAGCGGATCGATGTCGGCCCACACGACGCTCGCCGCGTCCTCGCCCTGCTCCACCGTCTCGGCGAGGACGACGGCGATCGGTTCACCGACGAAGCGCACCCTGCCGTCGGCGAGCGGCGGCCGGACGAAGTCGGGATGCACGGGGACGAACCCGTGATGGGGTGCCACGCCGAGCGTCTCCGCGGTGAGGACGGCGACGACGCCGGGCATCCCGACCGCATCGTCGATGTGGATCGCGCCGAGCACGCCGTGGGCTACCTCGGAGCGGACGAACACGGCGTGCAGCCGGTCGACGAGCGGCAGGTCGGCCAGGTACTGCCGCGAGCCCGTGAGCAGCCCCGGATCCTCGGTGCGGGTCACCCGCGTGCCGAGGATCGAACCCGGACGCGGTGTGGCGGGCGGCATGCGATCGGTGACGGTCATCACCGCCGAACCTACCGCTCGGGCGCGAGCCCCTGTCGACCGGTGCCTGTAAGCCGACGGGTCGACCCTGACGCGGAGCTGTCAGTCGACGGCGACGACGAGCACGGTGTCGTCGTCCGGGGCCGGGTGGTCGGAGTTCGGGACGAGGTCCGACGCTCGGACTGGTCCGCCGGCGACGCAACCCTGCGCGGCGCCGACGAACCAGAGGCCACGGAGATCGCCACCGCCGTACGTGGAGTTGGGCGTGACCGAGAAGTACATCAGCTGGGCCGGATCGGCCACGTGGTCGAGGCCGACCATGTGGGCGATCTCGTGCATGAACGTGGCGCGCAACTTCTCGGGCGACACGATGCCGTCGACGTCCGCGAGCGCGAAGCCGGACGTGACGCGCCCGCTGCCCGGGTTGTAGTTGCCGCCGCCGATGCCGATCACGCCGCCGGCGAGGTGCGGTGTCGCGGTCTGGTCGGAGAATCCGATCACGGCGTCGGCTCCGGCGGGCGGGGCGAAGTCGAGCCCGTCGGACGTCGGTCCGACGTACACGAGGTCGAGCCCGGTCGCCTGTTCGACCTGGGCGATCGCCGCGTTCATGTCGTCGACCATCGGCTGGCTCGCCCGGTCGACGTTGGCCGCGTACCGGATCGGGGCACACGGGTTCCATCGCCCGTACGGGCCGGCTGATCGACTTCGGCGCGCTCTGATAGAGGAAGCCGTAGGCGCCGTCGGTCGCCGGTGACGCGGGCACTGTGACGGCGGGCGGTGTGATCGTGTTCACCGTCACCGACGGCCCCGCCCGTGCCCGGTGCGACTGCGGTCGCGTCGAGCCAGTAGCCCATCACGTCGACCAGCAGGTCGGTGCCGCCGAAGCTGTAGAACGACACGGCCCCACCGTTGATCGGGGCGACGACGTGGTTCGGGACGGATTCGCCCGGCGGCGACGTAGTTCAACGACGACGTGTCGGTGATCGGGGTGTTCGCCGGCCATGTGGTCACGTAGCCGGACGCCTGGGTACGCGTCGCCGTGACGTTCAGGGCGACCGACCTGCACGCCGCTCCCCGGTACTCCACCCCGCCCGGTGATCGGCAGTGTCAGCGTGGCGCCCGAGGCGATCGGCTGCCCGCTGCTGGACGGCCCCGGTGTGCGCGTGTCGAGCAGGCGGGCCGGGGTGATCGGCACGAACAGCCCGTCGGACCCTGCCGGCGCCGCGGCCCCGGTCATGTAGCCGGTGACGTCGACGATGACGTCGGTGCCCTCGAACGAGTACACGCTGACCCGTCCGTTCGTCACACGGGCGATCACCTGGTTGGCGACCGTGTAGCCGGCGCTCGGCACGTTGAGGTTCGAGGCGACGGGCATGGCGGTGTCGGCGGGCCACACGGTGAGGTACCCGCCGGCGCGGTGTCTGCGTGGCCGTGACGTTGAGCACCGCGGCCGACGCGTCGACGGGCACGCCGACGGCCGCCACGTCGACCGTGATCGACGAGTTCGGCGAGAGCGACGCCGACAGCCGCGTGTCGATCGCCCGCCGTGGGGTGAGGCTCACGAATCGGCCGGCCGAGGCGGAGGTGGCCGACTCGTACACGCCTTGCACGTCGACGATGTAGTCGGCACCGATCGACGAGAAGATCGAGACGAACCCGTCGACGCCGACCGGCACGGTCACCATGTTGGCCACGGTCTGCCCGGCGACGTCGGTGTTGGCCGACGACACCGTCGGCATCGGCGAACCCGTCGGCCAGACCGACGCGTAGCCGGCGCCGTCGACGTCGACCATCGTGAGGTTGAGCACGACCGCCTGCACCGCCCCCGGCGCGACGCCGGTCGCGGCGGCGACCGCCTGCGTCACCGGCGCGAGCGACATCGACCGGCCGGCGCCGAGCCGCCTCTGGACCGGATCGGTGCGGGTGTCGACCACCCGGATCGGGCTGATCGGGACGT
Organism: Ilumatobacteraceae bacterium; assembly: GCA_963801795.1. Classification (GTDB taxonomy): domain Bacteria; phylum Actinomycetota; class Acidimicrobiia; order Acidimicrobiales; family Ilumatobacteraceae; genus Sva-07. The sequence continues at coordinate 834,183 of CAWDFZ010000003.1, read as the reverse complement.
ATCGCGTCGACACGCCGACGGCGTTCGCGGCCACCTGCTCGTCCGGTACGCCGCCGGCAGCGAGGGCCGGAACCGACGTCGATCCCCGATCGCTCGCGATGACGCCGAACACGGTCATGGCCATCGCGACGGCGACGATGATCGCGCCCCGTCCGCCTCGTGATCGATCGCGGACCAAGGTCATTGCCACCACCATATTCGTGCCGCCCGCCCAGCGGGCATCGAGGCCCCAGCGGCAATCACCTGCCCCGTACGGGCTACTGTCGCCGGAACGCCACGGCGTGTCGAAGACGGGGGAGTAGAGGGGTGAAATTCGAGACGCCACAGCTGGGGGACCTCGACGTGCCCGTTCGTGGTGTCCGCCTCGTCGACGGTGAGGTGTTGGTGCGCGAGGGCGATCAGGCCGATGACGTCTACGTCATCTCGTCCGGTGAGCTCGTCGCGACGACCCGCAGCGCCTACGGCGACGTGACCGTCGGCAGGATCGGGGAAGGGCAGGTGGTCGGCGAGGTCACGGTGATCGCCGGCGGCCGGCGGACGGCGACGCTCACGGCAGCCGGACCGGCCGAGGTGCAGGTGATCCGGCGGGCCGACTTCGAGCAGTGGCTCGACGAACATCCCGATATCGCCGATGCGGTGTCGGCGCAGGCGCGCGAGCGGATCGACCGCACGCAGGTCGCGGCGATGGTCACCGACCTCCTCGGGGCGCGGGACCCGGGGCTCGTCCAGGAGATCGTGGAACGCGTCCGCTGGCGGCGGCTCGAGGCCGGCGATCTGCTGTTCGAGCAGGGCGACAAGTCCGACGCGGCCTACTTCATCGTCGGTGGCCGCCTGATGGTCTCGGTGAAGCCCGACGCCGTTGGACTCGGCGATCCGACCCCGACGGAGGGTGATGCGCCCGCCAGTGGAGGGGCCGAGGGTGACGGTGGGCGCGTCGCCGAACTCGGCCGTGGCGACGTCGTCGGCGAGCTCGGGCTGCTCGATGATGCTCCGCGGTCGGCGACGGTTCGTGCCGTGCGCGACTCCACGCTCGCCACGCTGACCGCCGACATGTTCGAGGAGCTGGTGATCCGATCGCCGGCACTCATGCTGCACGTCGCCCGCGGCGTGATCTCGCGCCTGCGGACCCAGCCCCGGCGGTCGGGCCGCGCCGCCTCGCTGACCGTGGCCGTCACGGCGCCGGTCGACACCGGACCGCTGCTCGACGCCATCGTCGCCGAGATCGCCCGGTTCGGTTCGGTCCGGCATCTCTCGAGCGAGCGGGTCGACCGGATCCTCAATCGGCCGGGCATCTCGCAGGCGGCCGCCGACAACGTCGGGGCTCCGCGGTTGTCGGAGTTGATGCACGAAGCCGACGTCGGCAACGACCACGTCGTCCTCGAGGCCGATCCCGGCTCGACCGGGTGGACCCGGCGCTCGTTGCGGCAGGCCGACCGTGTGTTGTTGATCGTGTCGGCGCATCCGGGGGCCGAGGAGCGGGCAGCGGATCGGCGAGCTCGTCGGTCAGCTCGACGGGCTCGAGCACGTTCGGCGGATGGTGGCGATCGTCCACCCGGCGACGACCGACCGTCCCGCGGCGACCGATCGTCTGCTCGCGGAGGTCGGCGCCCACGAGGTGGTGCACCTCCGCGCCGGTCGCGACGACCACGTGCGCCGCCTCGCCCGGCTGGCCAGCGGTCACGGGGTCGGGCTGGTGCTGAGCGGCGGTGGCGCCCGCGGGTTCGCTCACCTCGGCGCGTTGCGGGCGCTGCGCGAGTCAGGGGTGCCGGTCGATGCGGTGGGCGGATGCTCGATGGGCGCGCCGATCGCCGGCGGCATCGCCCTCGACCTCGACGACGCCGAACTGATCGCGTTGGCCGAGAAGCAGTTCCACCGGTTGCTCGACTACACCGTTCCCGTCGTCGCCCTCCTGAAGGGTCAGCGCATCAGCAGGAACATCGACGACAACTTCGGATCATTCGACATCGAGGATCTGTGGCTGCCGTTCTACTGCGTCTCGACGAACCTGACGACCTCGCGGCTGCACGTCCACCGACGTGGTCCCAGCGCCGTGGCGATCAGGGCGAGCGTCGCCATCCCGGGTGTGCTCCCGCCCGTCCCGTTCGATGGTGATCTCCTGGTCGACGGCGGAGTGCTCAACAACCTCCCGGTCGAGGTGATGCGCACGGACTCGACGATCGGCACGGTGATCGCCGTCGACGTCGCACCGCAGCGAGGTCCGCGGGCGCGCAGCGATTTCGGGCACTACGTGTCCGGGGTCCGGGCGTTGCGCTCGACCGTCGGTCGATCGGCGAGCGACTTCCCGAGCGTCTCGTCGGTGCTCCTGCGCAGCATGCTCACCGGCGCGGTGCACAACCAGCAGCGATCGTTGCGCGACGGGGTCGTCGATCTGCTCCTCCAGCTCGACCTGCCCGGTGTCGGTCTCCTCGACTTCGAGCGCGTCCAGGAGGTCGCCCAGATCGGCTACGACGACGCCGTCGTGCGGATCCGGGAGTGGGCCGCCACGCAACCGTGGCGCGGCGGTGCCGGATGATCCTGCTGACGCTCCGGGATCTGCGGTTCCGTCTCGTGCGGTTCGTCGTCGTCGTGGTGCTCGGCGCGGTCGTGTTCGCCCTGCTCTTCGTGATGACCGGACTCGTCGAGCAGTTCAATCGTGAACCGTTCGACACCGTCGCCGGGTTCGGCGCGTCGGCGTGGGTGCTCCCCGCAGGTGTGTCCGGGCCGTTCACCGCGTCGTCGACGATGCCGGCCGACACGGTGGGTGCGGTCGTCGCCGACGCGGCCGCACCCGTGGTGACGGCTCGTTCGAGCATCGTCACGGACGGCAGCGCCGCCGAAGAAGTGATCCTCGTCGGCCACGACGCGGGCGCGCTCGGCACGCCGGACACGGTCGAGGGCCGCGCCGCCGAAGCCACCGGTGAGGTCGCCCTCGACGAGACGCTCGGTGTCGACCGTCGGCGAGACCGTGACGATCGCCGGTGCGCCGTTCACCGTCGTCGGCACGACGCGGGACACCACGTTGCTCGCCGGCCAGCCGCTGGTCTTCATGACGACCGCCGACGCCCAGGACCTCGTGTTCCGGAGCCGCGACGTGATCAGCGCCGTCCTCGTCGACGGTGCCAACCCGACGGTCCCCGAGGGCATGGTGCTCCTCACGGTCGACGACATCGGTGACGACACGCTCCGACCGCTCGACGGTGCGATCGCCTCGATCGATCTCGTGCGGGCCCTGCTGTGGATCGTCGCGGCCGTGATCATCGGCTCGGTCGTCTACCTGTCGGCCCTCGAGCGGCAGCGCGACTTCGCCGTGCTCAAGGCGATCGGCACGTCGAACCGGACGCTGCTCGGCGAGCCTGGCGCTCCAGGCGGTGCTCGTGGCACTCGCTGCCGTCGCACTCGCGGCGGTCATCCAGATCTTCCTGGCGCCTGCCTTCCCGCTGAAGGTGCGCGTACCGACCCGCGCCTTCTGGCAACTGCCGCTGCTGGCCGTGGTCGTGGCGCTGATCGCCGGCGCCGTCGGGATGCGTCGGGTGGCCCGTGCCGATCCGGCTGCCGCGTTCGCGGGGGCGGCCTGATGAGCGATCTCCACGTCCGCGATCTCGTGGTCGAGTTCATCCACGACGGCTACGCCGTCCGGCCGCTCGACGGCCTGTCGTTCGATGCGCCCGCCGGTGAACTGGTCGTGCTCCTCGGCCCGTCGGGATGCGGCAAGACCACGTTGCTGTCGTGCCTCGGCGGCATCCTCACCCCGACATCGGGGACCATCCACCTCGGCGACCTCGACGTCACGGCCCTGAGCCGCGGCAAGCTCGAGGCGTACCGGCGCGACCACGTGGGCTTCGTGTTCCAGGCCTTCAACCTGATCCCGTCGCTGTCGGCGCGGGAGAACATCGCCCTGCCGATGGTGCTGATCGGACACGATCGGAAGGCGTCGTACGAGCGGGCCGACGAACTGCTGGCGACGGTCGGTCTGACCGATCGGGCGAACCACAAGCCGTCGAAGCTGTCCGGCGGTCAACAGCAGCGCGTCGCCGTGGCCCGCGGCCTCGGACACGACCCGCCGCTGCTGCTCGCCGACGAGCCGACCGCCAACCTCGACCACATCCAGGCCGAGACGATCATCCGCCTGCTGCAGCAGCTGCGTTCCGAAGGCCGATCGATCGTCGTGTCGACGCACGACGCCCGGCTCGTGCCGATCGCCGACCGGATCGTCCACATGATTCCGCCCCACGCGGCGGCGGACAGGCCCATCCAGCAGGTGACCGTGGCCGCGGGCGAATCGGTGTTCGAACAGGGCGACGCGTCCGACGCTGTGTACGTGATCGACTCGGGTGAGATCGACATCGTGCGGGTGCTCGCCGATGGCGGCGAAGAGCAGCTCAACCGGATCGGTGCCGGGCAGTACTTCGGCGAACTCGGTCCGTTCCTCGGCTTCCCCCGGTCGGCCTCGGCGCGCGCCCATTCCGACGTGACCCTCACCGCGTACAGCGCTCGGGAGTTCCGCGAGAAGGTCCTCCACCGCACCTGAGGGAGTTCCGAAGCGGCACAATGCGGCATGGACACGACGCCACCGTGCTCAGGCCCGTCCGCGCAGGGGGTCGAGGCAGGTGGGGTCGTGGCGTTCCTCGACGCCCTCGAGCGCGACCCGCGGATCGAGCCGCAGGCGCGGACGGTTTGACAGCGACGTGCAGCGGCTTAGCCTCACGCCTAGTCGTGCGACGCTTGCTCGCGCCCGGCCTCTCTAGCTCAATGGTAGAGCAGTGGACTTTTAATCCATTGGTTCAGGGTTCGAGCCCCTGGGGAGGCACTCGCCGACCTGTTTTACTTCGGCTGATGCCCGACACGCGGCAACGTCTGGGTCGGATCCCGTTCGGATTCCGCCGTCGGGACGACCCAGACCGTGGTCCTGCGCCTCGATGCAAGCTCCCCGTGGCGCCAGCGTCAGACGCCGAAGGCGGTGGTGCGGACCGTCTCGATGTCGTCGTCGTTGCCGAGCAGTTCGACGTCGGCGTAGGCCTGGCGTCCGTAGACGAACATCACCAATTCGCTGATCGGCCCCCGCACCGACACCGACGGGACGGCCTTGTTGCCGATGATCGGCGCCGTGGAGGGCTCGCCGTCGACGGTCGGTTCGAGGATCACACCCACCTTCGACGGGCGCGTGAGGAGGCGGGCCATACGCGTGGCCATCTTCGTGAGGGCGGCGGTCACGGCGGGATCGAGGTCGCGTGTCGACCACTCGCCGTCGGCGCGCCGGACGTCTTCGTGATGTACGAAGAATTCGCCGGTGTTGACGAGCTGGTCGACCGCCGTGATGCGCATCGGATTCCAGACCGGCGGACCGGAGCGGACGGTCTCGACGAGCTCGGTCCACTCGGTCGCGGCGATCGACGCCTGCACCTTCTCGGCATGATCGGCGAACGCCGAGATCATGATGCCGGCCGCACCATCGAGGCGACGCTCCCGCATGACCAGGTGTGCCGCGAGGTCACGGGTTGTCCATTCACCGCACAGCGTGGGCGCATCCGGGCCGACCTCGAGGAACAGGTCGCAGAGCGCCTGCCGTTCGAGTTGCGCCGGGTTGGGGGCGGTGGTCATCTCCGCAACGGTACTCCGTGAGCCGATGGGCCCTGACGTGATGTCAACTTGCGGGAAACTCGGATGAAACACTCGTCGCCCAATGTGGCGCAGTGGCCTCTGAGACAATGGTGTTGCAGTTGGCCGACCACACCGTCGTGGTCGAGCGCGGGTCGTTGACCGTCGACGCCGGTACGTCGTCGCGCCTGCCCGAGCGCGAGCGGGTGCTGCTGGAGGCACTCGCCGAGCGACCGGGGGCGGTGGTGTCGAAGCGAGCGCTGCTCCGCCGGGTATGGGGGCCCGGCGAAACCGACGAACATGTCGTCGAGGTCACGATCGCCAGACTGCGACAGCGCCTCGGTGTCGCCGGCGTGGGCATCGAAACGGTGATCCGGCGGGGCTACCGGCTGCGGATCGCCGGGACGCTCCCGCCCTGACCCGGAACGGCCCCGATGGCGCCGGAGTTGCGCACCAGGGGCATCAGGGTCAACGATGGTCGGCATGACCGCTCGACACGTTCTGGTGGAGGCCGACGGCGACATCGCCACGATCACCCTCGACCAGCCCGAGAAGCGCAACGCGCTCGCCCTCGACGTGATGGTGGAGCTCACCGAGGCCTTCGAGCACGTCGGATCTTCCGACGCGCTCGGTGTCGTGCTCGCCGCGAACGGCCCGGTCTTCTCCGCCGGCCACAACTTCGGCGACATGGCCGGTGCGTCGATCGACGATGCCCGCCACCTGTTTGCCGTGTGCACCACGCTGATGGACACCGTGCAGTCGATCCCCCAGCCGGTCGTCGCCCGTGTTCATGCCCTGGCGACGGCCGCCGGCTGTCAGCTCGTCGCTACGTGCGACCTCGCCGTGGCGGCGCAGTCGGCATCGTTCGCGATCCCCGGGGGCAAGGGCGGACTCTTCTGCCACACGCCGCTCGTCGCCGTCGCCCGCAACATCGGCCGGAAGCGGGCGCTCGAGATGGCGCTCACCGGTGATCCGATCGACGCCTCGGTCGCGGCCGAGTGGGGCCTCGTGAACCGCGCGGTGCCCGACGGCGAACTCGACGCTGCCGTCCACGACCTGATCACCCGGGCGACGCGGGGCAGTGCGTGGTCGAAGGCGCTCGGCAAGCAGGGCTTCTACGACCAGATCGGCTCCGACCAACCGGCGGCGTACGCACTGGCCTCGGAGCGCATGGCCCAGGCGGCGATGGAACTCGATGCCCAGGAGGCGTTCGCCGCGTTCCTCGACAAGCGGCACGCATCGTTCGTCCAGGGCCCGAACGACCGGTCGCCGTCGACCGTCCGCTGACCCCGACACGCGCCGCACGCTCGCCGTCACGCCGCGAGCACCGCGGCGCGGATGTGCGACACGGCCCGTTCGCGGTGGTTGCGGATCGTTCGCGTGGTCACGCCCCGTTCGGCCGCGACGACGCTCGACGACTCGCTGCGCAACAGGTCGCGGATCAGTTGGAGGTCGGCATCGGGGACCCCGCGGAGACGAGCGGCACGGATCACGTCGGCGAGTCGTTCGAAGGGACTGCTCTGTGGGGCCGCGGCGCGGAGCTCCAGCCGATCGATCGGCACGACCTTCTCGGTCGCCGACAGCCGGCGTAACGGTCGCTGGAACGCCTGGTACCGAGCGTCGGAGATCAACGCCTCGGCGACGTGATGGGGCCGCCTCGTCGTGTCGTACCGACGGAGCGCGATCCAGGCCGACGCCACGATGATCTCGGCCGGATCGATGTCGTCGTCATGACTGCGGTGACGCACGGCCTGGCTGATCAGCCCGCCGAGGATGCGCTGGATCACGACCCGACCGGCGAGCGCGTCATCGCCGGCGCGATCGACCAGTTGCACCAGGATCGCGTCGGCGACGGCCGGGGCGGCACCGCGGCGAACATCGGTGGCGTCGACCAGCCGCTGGAGGTCGTCGAGGTCGTGGAGTACCTCGGCGAGGGCGTCGTCGGTCGGGGCGTCGGTCGACCACGATCGGGCGCGACGCAGGCTCGGACGGTGGTACCGGAGGCGTTCCCATTCACGGCCGAGCTGAGCGGTGTAGGCGTGGAGTTCGTGGTTCATGCCCGCACCATCTCGAATCCACCTCACCGCCGGTCTCACCGCGCGTCTCACCGCACGGCACGCCCGGGCCGCTCGGGTGCTCACCGGATGCCTCACAGGAGCCAGGTGCGACTCACAGCTCCAGGTCAGGGCATGTTTTCCGGTTCGACCGCGATGGCATCCACTCGGTGGTGTGGAACCGCACGCCATCCCACCCGTCGACGTGATCGATGCCGACGACCATCGCATCCGGATCGAGGTCGGCACGCCGCGTGACACGGTCGCCGACCTCGCCGACGCGCTCGGCGTGCGCGCCCCGTTCGGGCTCGAGATCGGCGGCATCGTCGTCGCGCCGCGGCGGCCCCTCCTCGAGGTCGATTCGCTCGTCGAAGGCGCCAGGGTGGTGTCGGTCGGCGGACCGTCCGGTTGGGCATCCCCGCCGAACGCGGCGAGTCTCTTCGAGTTCGCCATCGTGGCCGGTCCATCGTGTGGTCCCTCGCTGCCGCTGCCGACGGGCCGCCACGGTGTCGGGCGATCATCGGCGCTGACGGTGCACCTCGACGACCCCTCCGTCGAACTCCACCACGCGCTGCTCCTCGTCGACCGATCGGTCAGGATCGTCCAGCTGACCGGTCGGACACCGATCGACGTGATCACGCCCGACGGAGCGGCACCCGATGTCGACGACGTCGGCGGTATCGAGGTCCGTCCGGGCGACGTCGTCGCGATCGGTTCCAGTCGCGTGATCCTTCGAACGACGAACGCGGGCGCGGCACGACGGGCGATCGGTCATGACGTGCACGCCTCGACCATCGGACCGGCGGCCGGTGACCCCTGGCATCGCGAACTGCGACGCGGTCCGCCGCCGCCCGACCACGCACTCGACGACCCGATCAGCCTCCCGGTGCCGTCGCCGCCCCATGCGTTCCCGCCGGCGACAGCGCTCGTCGGCGCGGCCGTGGCGGCCCTCGGTGCTGTGGTCCTCGCTGTCGTGCTCGGCCAGGCGATGTTCGCGGTCATCGCGCTCATTGGCGCACTGGCGTCGTTCGTCACCTGGGTGGTGGGCGTCGTCGGGGTCGTGCGTCGACGGGCCCGCTCCCGGCGATCGGCTCGGGCCGCGGACGAGCACTTCGAGCGACGGCTGCGCGATCATCACCGCCTCGCCGGTGACCGGCACCGCGCTCGAAATCCCGACCTGGTCGAGTTGATCGACGACGCGCTCGATGAGCGGCGGCTCGTGTGGAGTCGTCGGACCGGTCGGGACGGTGTGCGGGTGGGGATCGGTCGCGGGACGCTGGTGCTGCCACCGGTCGTCGAGTCCGGTGACTCGGCGAGGATCGATCCGTCTGCCACACAACTGGCGGCTGTCGGACGGTGGTCGCGCATCAGCGACGTCGTGATCCCGCTCGTCATCGCGCCGGCCGAGGCGCTGGCCGTCGCCGGCGCGGCGCACGCGGTCACGGCGCTGCTCCGCTCACTCGTCGTCCAGATCGCCACGACGGTGGGCCCGGCCGACGTCCAGATCGTCGTCGTGTCCGACGACGCACGAGGCTGGGAATGGATGTCCTGGCTCCCGCAGGCGCGGAGTGCCCTCGGCGAGGGACTCGTCTTCGGTACCCACGAACTCGACCGACTCGCGGACCTCGGCTCCGCAGCCGAGCCGCTCGACGATCGGCGGATCGTGCTGATCGTTGACGCCCCCGCCGCGCTCACGGTGCGCACCGGGCCGCTCCGGCGATTCGTGGGGAGCGAGCGGGTGAGCACCATCGTCGGCTGCATGGCCGGTGCCAGCGTGCCGAGCGTGTGCCGGCGCGTGCTCACGATCGGATCGACGGGCCGAGCGGAGTGGAGCGGCCAGCGGCCGGACGACGATCCGACCGCCGACCACGTCCTGATCGCCGGCGTCGGCGAACCGGTCGCCCGACGCGTTGCTCTCGCGCTCGCCGGGCTCGCCGACCCCGAGGATGTGACCGATTCGGTCGCCGGGATGCCCGCGACGCTGGCGTTCAGCGTGCTGCATCCCGAGGTCCTCGGGCGCGGCGTCGCCGGGATCGTCGACGTGTGGCAGGCCGGCGGCGACGACCCACCCCTCGCCGCCGTCGTCGGCGCGTCGGCTGACGGTGTGGTCGAACTCGACCTCGATCGGGACGGTCCGCACGCGTTGATCGCCGGTACGACGGGCTCCGGGAAGAGCGAGCTGTTGCGCACGATGGTCGTCGGCCTCGCCGCCCGCGTGTCGCCCGCCCATCTGCAGTTCGTGCTGGTCGACTACAAGGGGGGCGCCACGTTCGACGGCTGCCGCGCCCTGCCCCACACCGTCGGGATGGTGACCGACCTCGACGGGGGTCTCGCCGAGCGCGCGCTGGTGAGCCTGGAGGCGGAGCTGGCGCGTCGCGAACGACTCTTCCGTGACGCCGGTGCCGCCGACCTCCGCGAGTATCGGACCCGTGGTCGCCCGCCGCTGCCTCGCCTGGTGGTGGTCATCGACGAGTTCGCGACGATGGCGCAGGACGTTCCGGGTTTCCTGCCGGCGCTGGTCGGGATCGCCCAGCGCGGTCGCAGTCTCGGGGTGCACCTCGTCCTGGCGACGCAGCGGCCCGCCGGAGTGGTGAACGACGACATCAGGGCGAACACCAATCTGCGTCTCGCGCTGCGGGTCAACGATCGGGCCGACGGGATCGACGTCGTCGGCGACGACCTCCCGGCCACGTTCCCGCGACAGCGTCCGGGCCGATGTGCGGTGCGGCTCGGCCACGACGAGTTGGTCGTGTTCCAGGCGGCGTCGACGGCGGGCCCGCCGCCGAACGGTCGGCGCGTCCTGTCGGTCCGCCGCTGGCCCAGCGACCCGGCCGGTACGGAGGGTCCGGCCGGCCCGAATCCGAATGGCTCGACCGGCGGTGCCGCGCCCGGTCGCGATGAGCTGTCGGCCCTCGTCGAGTCGATCCGCCTGGCCGCCGAGCAGACGGGGTCCGTGGCGGACGGCCGCGTCTGGCTCGAACCACTTCCGGCGTTGCTCGAGGCGGGCACGGTGGCGGACTGTGTCGCCGTCGCCAGTCCCGGCATGGAGGGTCGGACCCACGATGCCGTCGGCCTGATCGACGACCCCGCGAACCAGATGCGCCGTCCCCTGCGGTGGGATGTGACGGCCGGCAACCTGTTGCTCGTCGGGGCGATCGGGTCGGGCGTGACCTCGACGATCGTGTCGCTCGCCGCGGCGGCCTGCCGCACGTCGTCGCCCGACGACCTGCACGTCTACGTCATCGACGGACACGGCGACCGATCGCTCGACGGAGTGGCCCAGGTTGCCCACTGCGGCGGGGTGATCGGGCTGGGGGATACGCAGCGCGTCGACCGGCTCCTCCGGCGGCTCGATGCCGAGATCGATCGTCGCGCCGTCGACCGCAGCGAAGCCGACCCCTCGATCCTGCTGCTGATCGACGGCGTCGGCGCACTCCGGCGCTCGCTCGACACGATCGACCGGCTCCCCGTCATGGCGTTGCTCGACCGGATCCTCGAGGCCGGGCCGGCGGCAGGGATCACGACGTGCTGCTCCACCGACGGCACGGCCGTCGGTGCGCCGATCCCTGCCGCCGATCGATGGGTCTTCCGGGTCGATGAGCACGCCGCCGCGCACCTTCGGTCTGCAAGCGGTGTCGCGGGACCGCCCGCCGGGCCGCCTCCGAGTCATGTCGTCGGCTCTCGACGCCCAGGTCGCCCTCGGTGCTGACGGTTTGGCCGAGCTGCCCGGCCGGATCCCGGGTGTCGGACCTCGCGCGGTCGAGGTCCTCCCGGCGTGGATCGATCCGGCCGAACTGCCCGCGAGCGAACACCGGTCGACCACCGGCCGAGCCGTCCGCCGGCTCGTGCTCGGCCGGCGGGCGGACGACCTGGAACCGGCGATCCTCGAGGTGCCGGCCGGTGATCACATCTTCATCGGCGGGTCGGGTCGTACCGGAACGTCGACGGTGCTCGCGCAGGTGGCCGCGGCGTGGCGGTCGTTGGAGGGCGACCGCGCGGTCATCGAGCGGCCGCGAGCGTGCCGGGGCTGGGCGGACGAGTTGGCGGCGGCCGAGGCCGGTCACCCTGGATGCGTACTCGTGGTCATCGACGACGCCGACCGGGTCGACGACACCGATGGCGCGATCGCCACGATCCTGAAGCAGCGCGACCGTGGCGTCACGATCGCCGCCGCGGGCCGACTCGATGCGGTCCGGTCGGCGTACGGCCATTGGACGCGCGAGATCGTGCGCAGCCGGTGCGGGGTGATCATGACAGCGGCCGGTGAGGTCGACGGCGATCTGCTGGGGGTCGTGCTCCCGCGGCGCACGCCGATCCCGGCTCGTCCCGGGCTCGGGTGGATCATCGACGGGCGGGGACATCGACTCGTGCAGTTCGCTGGCAGAATGCCGGAATGACCAGGATCGTCACGGTCGGGGCAGCCCAGTTGGGTCCGGTGCAGCGGGCCGACGACCGCGGGCCGTCGTCGATCGACTGCGCGTGATGCTCGCCGAGGCCGCCTCCCAGGGCTGCGACCTCGTCGTGTTTCCCGAGTTGGCCCTCACGACGTTCTTCCCCCGCTGGTACCTCGACGACATCACCGAGGCCGACCACTTCTACGAGACGTCGATGCCGAACGACGGCGACCCAGCCGCTGTTCGACGAGGCGCGCGACCTCGACATCGGGTTCTGCCTCGGCTACGCCCTGCTCGAGACGGCCGATGACGGTTCGGTACATCGGTGGAACGTGCAGACCCTCGTCGAGCGCGATGGATCGATCGTCGGCACGTTCAAGAAGGTGCACATCCCCGGTCACGAGTCGAACGAGCCCGGCCGCCCGTTCCAACACCTCGAGCGGTACTACTTCGAACCGTCGCCGGATGGATTCGGCGTGTGGGACGCGTTCGGAGGGCGGGTCGGGATGATGATCTGCAACGACCGCCGCTGGCCCGAGTCGTACCGGTTGATGGGGCTGCAGGGCGTCGAGTTGATCCTGTGCGGCTACAACACGCCGCTGCACTATGCACCCGATCCGAGCCAGGACCCGCTGCAGGGTTTCCACAACCAGTTGGTCATGTCGTCGGGCGCGTACCAGAACGGCACGTTCGTCGTCGGCGTCGCCAAGGGCGGCGTGGAGGAGGGTGTCGACTCGCTCGCCGAGTCGTCGATCTTCGGGCCGTCCGGCGAGTTGCTCGCCCGGGCGACCACGAACGACGACGAGATCATCGTCGCCGAGTGCGACCTCGACTGGTGCGGCCAGTACAAGAACACCCTCTTCGACTTCGCCCGCTACCGCCGCCCCGACGTCTACGGCCCCCTCACCGAGCAATAACGGGACCTTCAATTCCCGTTTGCGTCGCGATTTCCGTGGACCGTTCCTCGGAAAATCCCGACGCAAACGAGGGTTGGAGGGGTGTTCCGGAGTTCACGAGGCTGTCACAGGGGTGGGTTTCGCTGGCCGGGCCTGTTTGACAAACTGTAAAGCGTGACCGAAACCATCGACGCAGCTCCGACCGGGCATCTCGACGCCGCGGTGTCGTTCGAGGTCAACGGCACGCCGGTGACGGTCCGATCGGACCATCCGCACCTGCTCGCCGCGCTGCGCGAGGAACTCGACATCACCTCGCCGAAGGACGGCTGCTCGCCGTCGGGCCAGTGCGGCTGCTGCACCGTGCTGATCGACGGGAAGGCGACCGTGTCGTGCCAGTACGACGTGGCCAAGGCCGAGGGCAAGTCGGTCACGACGCTCGAAGGGGTCGCCGAGGAGGAACGGCAGCGGTTCGCCGACGCGTTCTCCGCCTGCGGGGGCCTGCAGTGCGGGTTCTGCATCCCGGGCATCGTCATGCGGGCCAAGGCGCAGATCGACAAGAAGGGCGACTCGCTCACCAAGGAGGGCATGGCGCCCCATCTCGGCGCCCACCTGTGCCGCTGCACCGGCTACGTGAAGATCCTCGACGCGATCGACGCGGTCGCCCACGGCACGACGTTCGAGCCGGCGCTCGCCGCGACGATCGGCGGCTCGGGGGCGAAGTACGAAGCGGCGCCGCTGACGCTCGGCGAGCGTGGCTACATCGACGACCTGCGCATCGCCCGGCATGTTGCACGCCGCGCTCCACATGACCGCACACGCCCGGGCCGACATCGTCGGGATCGACGTGTCCGCCGCGTTGGCCGCGCCGGGCGTCGAGGCCGTGTTCACAGCGGACGACCTGCCCGGTGAGCTTCGCGTCGGCATCATCTACAAGGACTGGCCGGTGATGATCCCGGTCGGAGGCACGCACGTCGTACGCCGGTGACGTGCTGGCCATCGTCGTGGCCGACACCCGAGCGCACGCCAGGGCCGCCGTCGCCCTCGTCGACGTCGCGTACGACGTGCACGTACCGAACACCGACCCGGTCGCCGCGCTCGCCGCCGACGCGCCGCTGTCGGTCTGGGAGACGGAGTCGAACGTCCTGTCGACCAGTGCCTACACGCGCGGCGCCGACTTCGACGCCACGTTCGCGGCGAGCGCGTTCACGGTCAACGAGCGCTTCGAGACGCAACGCATCGAGCACGCCTTCCTCGAGCCCGAGTCGACGCTCGCCGTGCCGTCGGGCGACGGTGACGACCGGCGCCTCCACGTGTACTCCGGCGGGCAGGGCGTGTGGGACGACCGCAACGACATCGCCAGCGTGCTGGCCCTCGACAACGACCGCGTCACCGTCGAGCTGGTGTCGAACGGCGGCGCGTTCGGCGGCAAGGAGGACATGAGCAACCAGGCCCACGCCTCGCTCGCGGCCTGGCTGCTCGACCGCCCGGTGAAGTGCACGCTGTCGCGCGAGGAGAGCCTGTGGATGCACCCCAAACGGCATCCGATCCACTTCGAGTACTGGGCGGGCTGCGATGCCGAGGGCCACCTCACCGCCCTCAAGGTCCGCGGCATCGGCGACTCGGGCGCGTACGCCAGCGTCGGGATGAAGGTCCTCGAACGCGCCGCCGGACACGCCTGCGGCGCCTATCGCTGGGAGGCGCTCGACATCGAGACGGTCGCCGTGCGCACCAACAACCTGGTGTGCGGAGCGTTCCGCGGGTTCGGCGCCAACCAGGCGCAGTTCGCGCTCGAAGGCGTGCTCGACCGGCTGGCGGAGCAGGTCGGCATCAGCGGGTGGGAGATCCGCAAGCGCAACGTCATCCGCCCGGGCGACGAGTGGGGTCCCGGCCAGATCATGGACGACGGTGCCGGCGGGCGCCGAGGCGTGCCTCGACCAGATCAAGGCGTCGTACGACGCGGCGATCGCCGACGGCAAGGCGGTCGGCCTCGCCCTCGGCCTCAAGAACTCGGGGCTCGGCAACGGCTTCCGCGAGGTGTCCAAGGCCGTCGTGCACTTCCACCCTGACACCGACGGCGTGCCCGGGCGGGTCGAGGTGCGCCACGGCTGGACCGAGATGGGCCAGGGCGTGCACACCGTCGCTCTGCAGGTCGCCGCGCAGGAGCTCGGCATCGCCCCCGAGCGCATCGACGTGATCGTCGACACCACCCGCGAGCTCGGCTTCGGCCAGACCACCGGATCGCGCGGCACGCTGATGACCGCCGGCTCGGTGAGCGCGGCGTGCGCCGCCGCGGTGGCCGCGGGATGCGCGCCCGGGCGTCGACTACGAGGGTGAGCACGTCGTCGACTGGACCCAGAAGCTCGGCGACCCGAACGTCGAGCACCCGACGATCCACTCGTGCTTCAGCTTCGCCACGCAGATGGTGATCATCGATCGCGAGTCGGGCGACATCGACAAGGTCGTCGCCGTGCACGACGTCGGCAAGGCGGTCAACCCGCTGCTCGTCGAGGGACAGGTCGAGGGCAGCGTGCACATGGGCCTCGGCTATGCGTTGAGCGAGGACTTCCCGACCGATCCCGAGACCGGCTTCCCGACCAACATGACGCTGCGCTCGCTCGGCATCCTGCGCGCCAAGGACGTCCCGGAGATCGAGGTGCAGATCGTCGAGGTGCCCCAGCCGCGTTCGCCGTACGGCATCAAGGGCGTCGGCGAGATCGGGCTCGTTCCCACGGCTCCCGCCGTCGCCGCCGCGCTCCACGACCTCGACGGCACCTGGCGCAACGTCCTCCCGATGCGCCGCGACGCCGAGTAGTAGTCCAGTCCCAACCCACGTTTGCGTCGGGATTTTCCGCGCACCGGTCTGCGGAAAGTCCGACGCAAACGTGGATTGGACTCGTCAGGTCGACCGGGCAGGGTCAGGTCGGGCTGGATGGCCGGTTGGCGGGCCGGGTGGCTGGCTGGTCGCCGAGGAGGTAACGGGGGCCGGTGCCGAACGCCGCGGCGCGGTCGCCCGGGTTGTACAGCGCACAGGTGTCGAGGCTCAGACACCCGCAGCCGATGCAGCCGTCGAGTTGCTCCTTCATCGCTTCGAGCATGGCGATCCGCTCGTCGAGGATCGGCTGCCACGAACTGGCGAGGCGGGCCCAGTCCTTGTGCGTCGGCGTGCGACGTTCGGGCAGTGAGTGGAGCGCGTCGCGGATGTCGCTCAGCGGGAGCCCGACACGTTGCGCCACGCGGATGAACCCGACCCGCCGGAGCACGTCGGCGCGGTATCGGCGGTGTCCGGCCTCCGTGCGCTCGCTGTGGATGAGGCCGTGGTCCTCGTAGAAGCGCAGTGCGGACGTCGCCACGCCCGCCCGCGCCGCCACCTCACCGATCGAGAAGGTCTTCACGGGCCGACCTGACGTTGACACTTGACTTCAACCATGCTTGAAGTCTTACCGTATTGTGTCATGACCGCAACCGACACGGACGCTCGACGCCGTCGCCAACCTCGACCAACTCGCCGAGGGTGCGATGCGCATGATCAAGGTCGACGGCCACCGTGTCTGCCTCGTCCGCACGGCCGGCGGGGTCCACGCGGTCGACCACGCCTGCCCGCACGAGGGGTACGGCCTGACCCAGGGTGAGCTGAACGGCGACCTGCTCACCTGCGCGTGGCACAACTGGAAGTTCCGCGTCACCGATGGCACGTGCGTGCAGGGCGAGGAGGGAGTGACCGTCCACCGCGTCGACGTCGACGACGTCGGCGACATCCGGGTGACGATCACCCGCCCCGATCCCGAGGTCGTGCGGGCTCGCACGCTCGTCAGCCTGCGCCGCGGCATCGCCAACGACTACACGGGCCAGGTGGCGCGCGACGTCGTCCGGCTGCTGCAGGCCAGCGCCGAACCCCGGCGAACTGATCTGGGAGGCCGTCGCCCACGGCGCTCCGCGGGCCGAGTTCGGCTGGGGCCACTCGATCGCCTCGGCGACCGACTGCCTGTCGATGATCGACCTGTACGAAGGCGACCAGCGCGCCCTGCCGATCGTGCAGGGGATCATGGGCATCGCCGAGTCGGAACGCGATCGGCCGGTCAACGCGTTGCCCGCGCCCGCCCGCGGCGGCGAAGTGACCCTGCACGGCGTTCCGGTCGGCGGTCGAGTCCGAGCGGACGGCGCGACGCGCAGGCCCTCGTGCTGGCCGCGATCGAACGCGGCGATACGGCGGACGATCTCCGGCGCTGGTTCACCGCCGTCGTCAGCGACCACCTGCTCTCGTACGGCCACGGCGCGATCTACGCGCAGAAGGCGTTCGAACTCCTGGCGATGATCGGATGGGAGCGGGCGGCGACCGTGCTGCCGCACCTCGTGCCGACGATCGTGTACGGCACGCGTGAGGACAAGCTGCCGTACATGCGGCCGTTCGTCCGCGGGCTCGACTCGATCGATCTGGCGGCGCTCGCCTCCGTGCCGGTCGTGGACGGCTGGACGGACGACGGCGCGCTGCGCTCGACGTTGCTGGGCAACGACCGCCGTGCGGCGCTCGACTCGACGGTCGCCGCGTTGCGCGACGGCGCGGGCATCGACGGCGTCCTCGACACGGTCGTGCACGTCGTCAGCGACCGCATGCTGCGGTACGACACCGCCGGAGAGTTCGACTTCGCCGACGACTTCGGCTGGCTCGACATCACGCACGGACTCACGTACGCGAGCGCCGCCCGCTGGCACCACGACCAGGCGATGTCACGCGACGCCGGAACGACGCCCGACCTCGTTCGGCTCGCGTTGTACACCGCGTTCCTCGCGCAGTGGACCGGCCGGCACGAATGGCACACCCGGGTGGGGGAGGAACACGACGTCGAGCCGCTGGGCCCCGATCTCGACAGCTACGGCCGCGAACTGCAGCGCACGTCGTTGCTCGATGGCACCTCGGCGTTCATCGTCCACGCCCACGCCGTGAAAACGAGCCGTGCCGCCTCGGTGGAGGCGGCACGGCTCGATTCGGTCCGTCCGCTCGACGCCACGGCGCGGTTCATGGCGGCGCCGAAACTCGAGCGGTTCGTCGCGGCGACGGTCGAGCGGTCGATCGACTTCCTCAACGGTCGCACGCCGCGGGATTGACTCCGCTCGTCAGTCGGTCGGTCGGATGCGTCCGGGTCGCGGCGACTGATCGGCGAGGGCGGTCAGTTCGGCGGTGGCGTCGGCGATGATCCGCCGGGCCTGTTCGATCTGCTCGGCGGTGCCGACCCGATGGAGTCGTCGGGCCTGCCCCATCAGGTCGAACATCTGGTGGCGCATGTCGCCCGATCGATCCGATGACGGGGCCTCGCTCCACGGTGGAGCGGCGTCGTCGCCCTGTTCCTCCGTGAAGTAGGCGAGCATCGTCCGGCCGCGGTCGGTCAGCTCGAACTGGAGCTTGCCGCCCACCTCGGTGGAGGTGATCGACCCGCGATGTTCGAGCTTGCGCAACGCCGGATAGATGGCGCCGGGGCTCGGCCGCCAGCGGCCCTCGCTGCGGGTCTCGAGTTCGGTGATCAGCTCGTAGCCGTTCATCGGTCGCTCGGCGAGCAGCGTCAGGATCGACGCGGCGACCGCGCCTCGCTTGGCTCGGTGGCGGCCGCCGCCGCCCCGTCGAGCGCCGGGCTGGTGTGGTCCGCCCCGATCGTGTTCGGAGTAGTGGAAGTGGCGGTGGTGCATGGAGTGGTTCATGAGAGAACCTCCTTTCGATATATCGATACAGTAGCGATATATCGAAAGGCTGACAACCCTCGCGAGAAGAATCCCGTGGAGAGCGAGAATCAGCCGAGCATGCCGTACGCGCGCGTCGGCGTCGAGCTTCAGGAGGAGGCGCCCGTCGGCGACCATCGCCCGCCGGTACTCGTCCCAGTCGGGATGCTCGCCGGCGACCGAGCGGTAGTACTCGACGAGTTCGTCGACGGTCGCGTCGTCCACCGACGCCGACACCGGCGTGAGTTCGGCCTCGGCTTCGATCACCGCGTAGGCGTAGAAGTCGCTGCGGTTCACGTGCAGCGAGACGCGCGGGTCCCGGCGCATGTTGGTGGTCTTGGCCCGGCCGTCGGTGATCGAGATGCGGATGATCCCGTCGTCGCCGAGGGCGTAGGCGATGTTCGACGACTGCGGCCGGCCGTCGGATTTGAGTGTGATCAGGACGCCCTGGCGGTGTTCACGGATGAAGTCGAGTGCGGTGGCGAGTTCCATGGAGGGGCCAACCGAGCGGCCCGCGCTGGTGTTCCGGATCAGACGATCGTCCGCTCGATGGTGTTGGCGCGGGCGGCCTCGATCTTCGCCGTCGTCAGCTTCGGTGCGGCGAACGCGAACAGCACGAAGTACGCCACCCCGGCGATCAGCCATGGCATCCGCAGCGCCAGCTCGCGCGAGCCGAACGTACTCGGTGACCACGATGATCAACCCGCCGATCAGCGAGCCGATCGGCATCATGCCCCAGGCGAAGAACCGGTACACGCTGTTGACGCGGCCGAGCAGGTGGTCGGGGATGATCGACTGTCGCAGGCTCACGGTGATCACGTTCCACAGCACGCCGACGCCCACCTCGACGGCGAACAGGAACCACACCGCCGGCCACCAGCTCATCAGGCCGACCAGGAATGTCGTGATGCCGCTGGTGATCAGCACCAGCCAGAGCGACGGGCCGGTGCCGAGCCGCTTGGAGACGGAGGCCGCGGTCCAGCCGCCGATGACACCGCCGATCGCTCCGCCGGTGGTCAGCACGGCGAACGCGGTCGGGCTCGTGTCGAGCACCTCCTGGCCGTAGAGGATGAGCATGGAACCTGTCACCATGCCGAGCGCGTTGAGGCACCCGAGGATGATCGCCATCGGTCGGAGCAGTTCGTGATGCCAGAGCCACCGGAACCCTTCGGCGACTTCCGCCCGCCATGGCCGCCGCTCCGGTGTGTCGTCGACCGTGGTCGGCACGGCCGCGGGGGATGAGTGCGATGAGTGCGGCCGACACGGCGAACGTGGCGGCGTCGGCGAAGAACGGCAGGCTGAACGACACCGCGATCAGCAGCGCGCCGAGCGGCGGGCCGATGAACGTGTTGGCGACGAGCTCGGCGCTCCACATCCGCCCGTTCGCCTTCTCCAGGTGTTCCGTGTGGACGATCGAGGGCATGAACGTCTGGGCCGAGTTGTCGTACAGCACCTCGGCGATCCCCATCAGCAGCGTGGCGAGGATGATGACGCCGTAGAGGATCGTGTTGGTCGGGATCGCGATCGACTCGTCGGCCACGACGTCCGGGCCGGGGAGCGTGCCCTGCCGGTTGAGCACGGCGAACGCCACGGCCACGGTGAGCACCGTGCGCGCCGCGTTCGACCAGATCATCAGCGTGCGGCGATCGTGGCGATCGGTGATGACGCCGGCGGGCAGGGTGAAGACCAGCCACGGCAGCCGCTGCGCCACGGCCACGAGAGCGATCAGGATCGGGTTGCGCGTGACCGCCGACGCCAACCACGGATAGGCGATGAGTCCGACGCCGTCGCCGAGGTTCGAGATCGTGCTCGCCGTGAACAGCTTGTAGTAGCTCGGGCTGAGCCGTCGCGGCGGGACCGAGGCTCGCGTCCTCGGTCGCCGGCCGTCGAGCGCAGGATCGGTGTCAGGCGTGCTCATCACGCACCTCGGGCAGGGTGGGATGGTCGGTCGGGTAGGCGGCGGCGACGAACCCGTACACCACGTCGCCTTCGCGAGGGAGCATCGTGAACTCCTCGGCGAGCAGATCGACGCGATCGAAGAACTCGGCGAGCCGATCGCGTGAGATGCGGGCGTGACGAAGGGTCCATCGTGTCTCCTTCGCCGCGGGACGAGCCTCGGCCATCGCCGCGGCGAGGAAGTTCGGCGCGACGGCGCCCTCGGGCAGGGCCCGCACGTCGTACACGATCGTGCGTCCGGTGCGCCCGTAGAACTTCTCCTCGATCGCGCGGACGCGTCGCGGTACGCACCACCTGCAACATCCCGACGTCGACCAGAACGTCGACGTGATACGCCATCGACGACTTCGGGCGGTCGAGCGCCAACGCCAGCTCCGTGACCGTCGCCGCACGATCCATCACGAGGTCGAGGATCTGACTGCGCAACGGGTCGACGATCGCGCGCATCTTCTCGGGCGTGTTGGCCTGCACCGTGGCGGCGAGGTCGTAGTCGGGGACCATTCCGCAATTATGTCCGAACATTCCCGGACGTTCAAGAGTTTTCGGACATTGAGGTCAGCCGCGGCGGATCCGGCCCTTCATCGCCAGGCTGGCCAGACCGAAGCTGACGGCCATCAAGGCCAACGTCGCGGCGAGGCCTTGGGCAAGCGGCTCGAGTTCCCAACCGGTGATCAGCGAGCGCAGTCCGGCGAGCACGTACGTGACCGGGTTGTAGTCGGCGATCGTGGCCATCCACCCGGTGAGCGCTTCCTGGGGCAGGAAGCTGGTGGTGAGGAAGGCGAACGGGAAGAACAGGACGAAGCTGGAGTTCACCGCGGCCGGGTTGCCGGTCTTCAACGCGATCGCGTAGGGGAATCCGGCGAACGCCAGCCCCCACACCGCCCCGTAGGCGATGAACACGACCATGCCGAGCAGGCCGGTCTCGAAGCGCACGCCGAATGCCAGGCCCAGCAGGAGGACGGGGATGGTCAGCAGGATGATCGACACCACGTCGGCGGCCATCAGCCCGAGCAGCAGCATCGGCCGGCGGATCGGGGTGAGCAGCAGCCGGTCGAAGTAGCCGCCCTGGATGTCGGTGACGAGCGCGCCCGCCCGCGAGATGCCGGTGACGGCGAAGATGATCGCGACCGGGAGCTGGAACGCCTTGAAGTCGTCGACCGAGCCGGACTGCTCGGCGAAGTCCTGGAGCGCGCCGACGTTGACGACGTAGAAGAACACCGGGACGATGAGCGCCGGGATCATGAACTCCGGCTCGCGAAACACGCTGCGGATCGCCCGACCGGCGACGGTGACGAAATCGTGCATCGCGGACGACCGACGGGCGAGCGGACGTTCGCTCGCCACGTCGATGCGTTCCTGGTCGAGTTGCGTGCTCATGATGCACCTCCTGGAGCGTCGTCGGATCGTTCGTGGCTGGCCTGCAGGTGGGCGCCGGTCACGTCGAGGAACACGTCGTCGAGCGTCGGCGTGCGCAACGTCAGGGATCGGACCGTGGTGCCGTTCTCCTTCAACGCGACCGCGACGTCGGCGATGATCGCCGAACCGTCCGCGGTGGCGATCGTGAGTTCCTGCCCGCGCACCTCCACACCGTCGATGCCCCGGATCTCGCGCACGCGCCCCGCCGCCTGCTCCCCGTCGCCGCCCACCTCGGCGACGATCAGGTCGGTGCCGATCGTGCGCTTCAGTTCGGCCGGTGTCCCTTCGGCGGCGATCGCGCCCTTGGCGATGATGCCGATCCGGTCGGCCAACTCGTCGGCCTCCTCGAGGTACTGGGTCGTGAGGAAGATCGTGACGCCGGCCTGGGTGTTCAGGTCGCGGACCTCGCTCCACACCGCGTTGCGGCTCACCGGGTCGAGGCCGGTCGTCGGTTCGTCGAGAAAGAGGATCTGGGGCCGGTGGATGAGCGACATCGCCAGGTCGAGCCGGCGCTTCATCCCGCCCGAGTACGACTCGACGCGGTCGTCGATCGCGGTGCCGATGTCGACCAGGCCGATGACGTCGTCCATCCGTCGCTTGATGTCCGCGCCCGACAGGCCGTACAGGCGACCCTGCAGCTTGAGCAGTTCCCGGCCGGTCTGCTTGCCGTCGATCGAGGAGTCCTGGAGGGCGACCCCGATGCGCACCCGGATCTCCCCGGGGTGATCGACGACGTCGAAGCCGGCGACGCTCGCCGACCCCGAGGTCGGCGTGAGGAGCGTGCACAGCACCTTCATCGTGGTCGACTTCCCGGCTCCGTTCGGGCCGAGGAAGCCGTAGATCTCGCCCGGTTCGATGGCGAGGTCGATGCCGGCGACGGCGTGGTTGTCTCCGAACTGCTTGTGGAGGTCGGTGGCGAGGATGGCAGGGGTCACGTCATCTCCATCGTTCCGGCGTGGGGGATTCCGACGCTCGCGGCGCGCGGTGCGTCGACGAGGAGTATTGCCGACCCGAGCGCCGGCCAATCGTCTACTCGCGGGCGAGTTGAGCGTTGCCGGCGGCGTCGTGGTCGACGTCCTGATCGGGCGTGAGGTCGATCGTCGACCTTCACCAGCTTGCCGGTGAAGGCGAACGGGCCGAGATGGCGTCCGCTGCCGTCGTAGTCGGCCACCGTCGTGCCGCGGTCGAGCCCGATGTCGAGGCCGGAGAACGAGATGAGCAGCCAGAAGATCTGGTCGGTCTCCATCGTGCCGGCCGGTTCACCGTCGATCAGGAGGGTGCCGACGCCGTGCGGGAACGGGCCGTCGCCGGGCGATCGGACCATCCGGAACCCGAGCGTGTGCGCACCGCCGGTCGGGGATCGGGCGGTCGGACGTGACGATCTGATGGGTGCCGCCGATGTTCAGATCGTGCACGAGGTACCCGTCGCGGACGAACAGTGAGTAGCCGCACGTGGCGTCGCCGTGGGCGATCAACACGCCGTCGGCGCCGGTCGGCGGGGATCTCGACGTGAGCGGTGATCGTGTAGCTCCGGCTGCGGAGGTCCGGCGCCACGTCGCTCGGCACGTGGCCCATCCCGGCCCAGAACGTGTAGTTGGTGCGAGCACCGTGGAATCGGGCGGCGTTCTCGGCGAAGCGCTCACCGAACCGGTCGTCGAGCGGGAGCACCTGATTGGCCTCGGCCTCGGTCCACCAGCGTCGCTGGAGTTCGGCGAGCCGCTCGGGCTGGTCGGCCGCGAGGTCGTGGTTCTCGTTGAAGTCGTCGGCGAGGTCGTAGAGCTCCCAGACGTCGTCGTCGAACGCCGTCGTCGGCTGGTGGTAGGCCACCGCCTTGAATCCCTCGTGCCAGATCCCGCGGTGGCCGAACATCTCGAAGTACTGCGTGGTCTTGCCGGTGACCGCGTCGGCGTCGGCCGATCGTCGAGGCGAAGCTGACCCCGGTCATCGCCGGTTCGTGATCGATCCCGAGCAACTCGAGGAGCGTCGGCGCGAGGTCGGACGCGTGGCAGAACTGATGCCGCAGACCTCCCGGATCGGCCGCTGCGAAGCGGGCGGGCAGCCGGACGACGAGGGGGTCGCGGATGCCGCCGCCGTGGGTGTTCTGCTTGTACCGCTTGAGCGGCGTGTTGGCGGCCATCGCCCAGCCGTGGGGGAAGTTCGAGTGCGTGTCCGGCCCGCCGATGTCGTCGATGCGGGCGAGCTTGTCGGCCATCGGCTCGGCGATCATGTTGAACGGGCCCATCGCGTTGACGAAGCCGAGCGGGCCGCCCTCCTGGCTCGCCCCGTTGTCCGACAGGACGAGCACGATCGTGTCGTCGATCATGCCGGCCGTCTCGATGAAGTCGATCAGCCGGCCGAGGTGCTGGTCGAAGTGTTCGAGCATCGCGCCGTAGGCGCCGGCGAGCCGGGCGAACAGGCGTCGTTCGTCGGGGTCGTGCTCGTCCCAGCCGCGCACGCCGAGGTTGCGCGGCGGCAGCGTCGTCCCCGCGGGCACGATGCCCGACTCGATCTGCCGCGCGAGGCGATCGTCGCGGGTCCGGTCCCAGCCCTTCGCGAACCGCTCGGCGTACTTGTCGATGAGGTCGCGCGGCGCCTGGTGGGGGGCGTGGCACGCGCCGGGCGCGACCATCAGGAACCACGGATCGTCGGGGATCGCGCCGACGTGGCCGGCGAGGTAGCCGATCGCCTCGTCGATCAGGTCGGCGGTGAGGTGGTAGCCGGTGGAGTGGTCACCCGGTGCGGTGACGTGCGTGTTGTCGCGTACGAGTTCGGGCGAGTACTGGTCGGTCTCGGCGTCGAGGAACCCGTAGTAGCGGTCGAATCCACGACCGAGCGGCCATCCGTCGAACGGCCCGGTCGGCCCGGTCTCGGTGAGCCGGGTCACGTGCCACTTGCCGACGAGGTAGTTGCGGTAGCCGTGCGGTCGCAGCAGTTCGGCCAATGTCGGCACGTCGTCGGCGATCTTGCCGCGGTATCCCGGGAAACCGCTGTCGAAGTTCGCCAGGCAGCCCATCCCGACCGAGTGGTGGTTCCGTCCGGTGAGCAGCGCGGCCCGGGTGGTCGAGCACATCGCCGTGGTGTGGAAGCCCGTGTAACGCAGGCCGTCGGCGGCGAGCCGGTCGATCGTGGGCGTGTCGATCTCCGAGCCGTAGCACCCGAAGTCGGCGAACCCGACGTCGTCGAGCAGCACCAACAGCACGTTGGTCCGGCCCGCCGGCGGACGCACGGGATCAGGCCACCACGCCGTCGACTCCCCGATCGTCGTGCCGATCACCCCGCCGAACACCTCGCCGTTGCCCCCAGCCATCATCGTCCGGGAACCTACTTTGCGATGAGCGAACGGCCCACCCCTCGGTCCGTTGGCTCACCGCAAGGGGTGGCCGCGACGCCGCGGGTTTCGTCGTGACAAGCTGCGGCCATGGATTATCCGGTCGCGCTCTACCTGCAGGATGCCCACACGATCCGCGACGGGATCGAACTCGTCCGGTACGCGGAGTCGAAGGGGTTCGATGCGGTGTGGCAGGCCGACAGCCGCCTCGTACGTGACGCGGTCGTGCCGATGGCGGCGTTCGGCGCGACGACCGATCGCATCCGGATCGGGTCCGGGGTGATCGATTGCTGGACGCGCAACCCGGCTCGCCTCGCCAGCACGTTCTCCACCCTCGACGACCTGGCTCCCGGCCGGATGATCTGCGGTCTCGGTGCGTGGTGGGATCCGCTGGCGGCGAAGGTCGGCATCGATCGCGCCCGTCCGCTCACGGTGATGCGCGAGATCGTCACCGCCGTGCGGGCGCTCCTCAACAACGAGACCGTCACGATGGACGGCGCGTACGTCCACCTCGACGGGGTGGAACTCGACTACGTGCACCAGGAGCGCCGACCCAAGGACGTCCCGATCTACATCGGGGCGACCGGCCTGCAGATGATGGAGCTCACGGGCGAGATCGCCGACGGTGCGGTGCTCAACTACCTCGTGTCGCCGAGCTACAACGCCGGCGCGCTCGAGGCGCTCGCCCGTGGCGCGGCGAAGGTCGGGCGGACGATCGACGACATCGACCGCCCGCAGCTCGTCGTGTGTTCCGTCGACGACGACCGTCAGGCCGCGCTCGACGGCGCCCGCCTGCTCGTGACGCAGTACCTCGGCCAGCAACCCCACATCATGAAGGCGTCCGGCGTGCCGCAGGAGCTGCTCGACGAGATCGGCGAGGTGCTCACCTGGCCGGCGACGCACGACGAGGTGGTGGCGGCGAGCCGCCTCGTGCCCGACGACATCGTGCAGATGATCACGGCCTCAGGCACGCCCGACGAGGTGCGGGCGAAGGTCGACGAGTACGTCGCCGCCGGCTGCACGTGCCCGATCCTCTACCCGCTCGCGCCCGACGTCCATCGGATGATCGACGTCTTCGCCCGGTACGTCAGCTGCGAGTTCAGCGGGCGCGGAGTTCGAGGCGGTCGCGCTGGGTGATGCGGTACGAACGGTCGTGCTGTTCGAGCCAGCCGAGGCGGATGAAGCTGGCGATCGCCTTGTTCACCCGCTCGCGGGAGGCGCCGACCATGCCCGCCAGTTCCTCCTGGGTGACGGGCAGCGTGAACTCGTCGGACCCGTCGGCGAGTTCGAGCAAGCGCTTCGCGGTGCGTCCGGTGACGTCGAGGAACACGGAGTCGGCGAGCGCTTCGTCGGTGGTCCGGATGCGCTGGGCGAGCAGGCGGGTGACGTTCCACAGCAGCTTCGGGTTCTCGTCGAACATCTTCATCACGCTGTCGTAGGGGATCGACAGCACGGCCGTGGGCTCGAGGGCGCGGGCCATCGCCGAGCGCGGACCGCCGTCGAGCATGCCCATCTCGCCGAACAGGTCGCCGATCTCCATGAGCGCGACCACGCTCTCGCGGCGATCGATCGGATTGGCGATCGCGATCGCCAGCCGCCCGCGCAGCACGAGATAGATCGCGTCCGGTGGGTCGCCCTCCTGGAAGAGGACATCACCCCGGATCAGGTGATGCTCCGCTCCCGACGCGGCGATCGAAGCGAGAACGTTCGGATCGGCGTCGGCGAAGAAGTCGGTACGGGCGAGGGTCTCTTCGTGAGCCATGACATCGGTCACGGTACTACCCTCCGGCGATGTGCCTGGGACAGAACTCGTGTGGACGATCGTCGTGGCCGGCGGCACGGGCGAACGATTCGGTGCTCCGAAGCAGTACGAGCCGCTCGACGACGGTCGACGCGTGATCGATGTATCACGTCAGGTGGCCGAACGAGCCTCCGATGGCGTGATCGTCGTCGTGCCCGCCGCCGATGCGGAGCGCGAGCACGGAGTCGCCGGCGGCGCCACGCGCAGCGATTCGGTGCGTCGCGGCCTCGCCGCGGTCCCGGCTGATGCGACGATCATCTGCGTGCACGATGCCGCCCGTCCGTTGGCATCGGCGGAGCTCTACGGGCGGGTCGTCACCGCGGTTCGCGAGGGAGCCGACGGCGCGGTGCCCGGCGTGCCGGTGACCGACACGATCAAGGTCGTCGACGGTGGAGCCGTGACCGCCACGCTCGACCGCGCCACGTTGGTCGCCGTGCAGACACCACAGGCGTTCCGCGCCGGGATCCTCCGCGCCGCCCACGAGGGGCACGGCGCGGCGACCGACGACGCAGCGCTGGTGGAGGCGCTCGGCGGCCGGGTGGTCGTGGTCGCCGGCGAGCCGGCCAATCGGAAGATCACCGAGACCGACGATCTCGAGTGGGCGCGGCGAACCCTCGCCGCCTCGCCGTGACCATGGTCCCCGACATTCGAGTCGGCCAGGGATTCGACATCCACCGGTTCAGCGACGATCCGGCTCGCGTGCTCGTGCTCGGTGGCGTGCGGTTCCCGGATGAACCCGGCCTCGACGGTCACAGCGACGCCGATGTGGTGGCCCACGCCTGTGCCGACGCGCTCCTCGGCGCCGCCGGCCTCGGCGACATCGGCATGCACTTCCCTGACACCGACGAGCGCTGGGCGGGCGCCGACTCGATCGAGATGCTGCGCCACGTCGTCGACGTGCTGCTGGCCGCCGACGCGTGGGTGCCGATCAACATCGACTGTGCCGTGGTGTGTGAACGGCCCAAGCTCGCGCCGCGCCGCGACGAGATGCAGTCGAGGCTCACCACCACCGTGGGCGCGCCCGTTTCGGTGAAGGGCAACCGCGCCGAGCAGCTCGGCGCGATCGGTGCCGGTGAGGGCATCGTGTGCTTCGCCACCGCGCTGATCGTCCGTGACACCGAAGGAGACCCTATGAGTCGTCCCCCCGCCCGGAAGCCGGGAAAGCCGGGTGCGTCGGGCAGCCAGGGCAAGTCGAGTCGGGGCCGGCCGGCCCCATCGGGCAAGCAGGCCAAGTCGGGTCAGGCCAAGTCGGGTCAGGGCGGGCCGGCGTCGCCGGGCAAGCCGAGTAGGTCGAGCCCGAGTAGGTCGAGCCAGGGCAGGACGAGCCAGAGCAGGACCGCGCGAGGTCCGATGCCGGGCGCACCGCCGCGTGAGCACCGATCCGCGAAGCCGTCGGGCGCGTCACCGGGGGCGAAGGGGCTCGGCGGGCGTCAGGTGGAGGGCCGCCAGGCCGTGCGCGAGTTGCTGATGGCCGAGCGCCGCAAGGTCCACGAGATCTGGGTCAGCGCGGAACTCGAGGGCGATGCGGGTGTCGCCGACATCGTCGAGATCGCCGCGGCGCGACGCGTGCCGTTGCACCATGTGGCGAAGGGCAAGCTCGAGCACGAGGCGCGGACCGACGCGCCGCAGGGCGTGCTGGCGCACGCCGCGGAACTGCCGGAGGCCGATCTCGGCGTGCTCATGCGGGGAACGGCGAAGACCAAGCCATTCCTCGTGGCCGTCGACGGCGTGACCGACCCGGGCAACCTCGGAGCGATCATCCGGAACTGCGACGCGGCAGGTGTCACCGGGCTGCTCCTGCCGCGGCATCGGGCGGTGCACATCACCCCGACGGTCTCGAAGGCGTCGGCCGGCGCCATCGAGTACGTGCCGATGGTGCTGATCCCCGGTCTGCCGGCCACGCTGAAGCAGCTCTCCGACCACAAGATTTGGACGATCGGGCTCGACGACGACGCCGATCGCGACATCTACGAGATCGCCGACCTCGCGACCGACGCCGTGTGCATCGTCCTGGGTGCCGAAGGATCGGGCATCGCCCGCCTCACGCGCGAGCGTTGCGACACGGTCGTGTCGATCCCGATGCTCGGTCGCGTCAGCTCGTTGAACGTGGCCGCCGCGGCCGCTGTGTCGCTCTTCGAGGTGACGCGGGCGCGGCGCCGGCCGTCGTAGAATCTCGTCGATCAGCGAACCAACCGCACCCCGCAGCGCGCCTTCCGGCGGCGAGATCGATCAATGGTCCGCGGCCGAATCCGGACGCACGTCGTTCGGACGCCGAACATTCCTCGCCGGTGTCGCCGGTGGTCTCGCCGGTGCAACGCTGCTGTCCCACGAAGTCGCCGCCGCCGTCGAGCCCGGCGCGAGCTTCTTCGAGTCGTTGGCGCCGCAACGTCTGTGCGACACCCGGGCGCGGCCGAACCTGCCGGCCGGTTTCGGTTACACCCGTCTCGACGATCGCACGATCCGGGTGTCGGTCGCCGGGAACGGGGCGATCCCCGCCGATGGCGTCGCCGCCGTCCTGACGGTCACGGGCGTCAACTTCGGGACGGACAACTGGCTGAGCGTGTTCCCGGCGGGGGAGGGCTTCCCGGGGACGTCCAACGTCAACTTCACGCCGTTCGACTCGGCCGTCGCCAACCTCGTCACCGTCAAGCTCGGCGCGGGCGGGGCGGTCGACATCCTGTCGTACCAGCGCTGCGACGTCATCGTCGACGTCGCCGGCGTGTACCGGCCGACGTCGGTGCCCGTCGCCGCGGGTCGCTTCCAGGCCGTCGAATCGATCCGCGCCCTCGACACCCGTTCGGGAGCGAAGCCCGGTGCCGGAGCGATCGTCAACGTCAATCTCAATGGCATCGTGCCGTCCGATGCCGTCGCGGTCGTGGCGAACGTCACCGCAGTCGACGCGGCTGCGGCGGGGTACGTGTCGGCGTTCCCGCTCGGCTCGCCGGTTCCCGACACCTCGAACCTGAATCTGGGACCGGGCGAGACGCGAGCGGTCGGGGTGATCACCAAGCTCGGCACGGTCAACGCCGTTCGAGGGTTCAGTCTGTTCACGTACGAGGGTGCGCACCTGCTGGTCGACGTCGCCGGATACATCACCGGTCCGAGCAGCGGGGCATCCAGCACCGGTCTGTTCGTTCCGATCACACCGGTGCGCCTCCTCGACACCCGGCTCGACAAGCAGCGACTCTGGAACGGGTGGACGCGGGCCTTCACGCTTCCTGCGCCGATCAACTCGCGCGCCCAGGCGATCGTGATGAACCTCACGGCGACCCGTACGGGAGCCTGGGGCTACTTCACCCTGTACGCGGCCCAGACCGTCCTCGGGAACGTGTCGAACCTGAACGTCACCGGCAAGGACCAGACGATCGCCAACCATGCGATCGTCCGGTTGAGTACGGCAGGCGTGGCCTGTTACTCGTACGACAGCGCGCACATCATCTGCGACGTCACGGGTTGGTACACCGGTTCACCGGCGAG
The DNA here is from genome assembly GCA_963801795.1 of Ilumatobacteraceae bacterium. GTDB lineage: Bacteria > Actinomycetota > Acidimicrobiia > Acidimicrobiales > Ilumatobacteraceae > Sva-07. Next base: position 803,557 of record CAWDFZ010000003.1, on the reverse strand, counting down.
CGCGTTGTTCGCCCCACCGGTCAATCCGCCGCCTCCCCCGGCGGCGGTTCCGTACATCGTGAACGTGCCGCGTATGGGGCTCAACAACTGGGTGCTCGACGGAGCGCCCAACCCGATCGTCGATCGTGGGAACTCGTGGCACTGGACGGGTACCGGGCTCGCCGGCCAGGGGGCGAGCGTCGTGTTGTTCGGCCATCGCACGAATGCCGGTGGTCCGTATCGTCAGCAGCATCTCGTGCGGGGTGGCGACGAACTCGTTCTGCTGACCGACGACGGTCGCCGCTACACCTACCGGATGGTCGCCGAGCACCTCACCGGCAAGGATCCGAACGAGATCGTCTTCGTCGCGAACTCCGTCGGCGGCGAGACGGTGGCGCTGGTGTCGTGCACCCAGCTGAACCGCCTGCCGACGAACACGGCCTACCGGTTGATCTCGATCTTTGCGCTGGTCGACTGGGTTGATCTGGGCTGAGTCGGTCTGGGTTGGTTCGCCCCCAGAACGACTTCGAGCCCAGGCCGGGACGCTTGACGCGTCCTCGACCTGGGCCTCGAATTCAGCGGTTGCTAGAGCGAGACGGTGTAGTTGACGTTCACGGTCGACAGGACCGAGCCGTCGGTGCGGCTGCGCAGTACTGCTTTGACGGTGTGTGCGCCCACGCAACCTTCAGCGCTGGCGACCGGGGTCTTGGTGATGTTCCCGCTTGCCGAGAAGCTCTGCGACGACCCGGACGACCACACGGTCGTGGGGAACACGGAGAACGCGGCCTTGCAGGTGGTGTTGGTGTTGGTCGGCTCGCTGAAGTCGATCCAGTACCGCTGCAGGTAGATCGAGCAGTTGTTCACCTGGCCCCTGATCGACAGCGAGCTCGCGGTGTATCCGCCTTCGGATGCAGTCAACCGCACCGGCGACGCCGAGATCGACGTGATCGTGCCGCACTTGCCGGCAAAGCCGCCGCCACCACCACCATCGCCGTCCTTGGCGAACGTGGTCGTCGAGGGGATGACGAAGAAGCACAGCACCGCGGCGAGGAGCGTGAGGAGGGCCGTCTTGGCGGACTTCGACGAGCTGCGTGTCGACATGCGGTCGACTGGCTGATCAACGTTGGATCCGGGCGTCTGGATTGTCATTCTGATTCCTTCTGGTCGGTACGTCTGGGCGGTGCTTTACCGTGACACCACTGTGCTGGCGACCCTCCGCGAGCGACAACCGGACCATCGTGCTACGACCGCTCTGCGTGGCCGACCTCGATGCGCCGGCCACTCGTAGCGACGCACCGCGCGGGGCTCAACACCAAGAGTGAGGTGGCACAGCGCATGGCCGAGCACGGCGTTGTCGACCCTCGCGGTGACACTCCAGGTTTCCGCCTGCCGCCGTTGGAATCCCGGGCACGCCCACCATGGTGGGCTCGGTGATGACCGGCGTTGACCGCGCGCGACTTCGAGCCTCCGGTGGCGAGAGAAGCGTGCCCGAGACACGTCGGAAACTGCCCGTACCCGCCCGGGGCGCCCGTCGGGGCGGACGTGGTCGTAGTACTGCTGTGCCCGTCGTCACCGTCCGGCCGACGAAAAAGGGTGATCGGGCGACCTGTCGCTGCTCGCGACCGTCGTCGAGCGAGGACCGCCGTGAACGGTGAGCCAGTCGTGCTGTTGAGCAGGCGCGATAGCCTCTCGACCGTCGCCGGGTTAGCTCAGTTGGTAGAGCACTTGATTTGTAATCATGAGGTGGCGAGTTCGATCCTCGCACCCGGCTCCATCAAAAGACCAGGTCAAACGGCCTGTCAGGTCGGAACGGCGTATCAACCCGCGTCTCGTGCCCACGGATTGCCCACAGAAGCGGTTGACGATGTTGCCCACCTCAGGGGTCGATGCGGAGCACGGTGGTTTGGTTGTAGTCGCCCGCCCAGAGCGACCCGTGGCCGACGCTGAGGCCGGCGGCTTGCCCGGTGCGACCGAGATCGAGGATGTCGGTCACGGTGTTGGTGGCGGTGTCGATGCGGGCAACGGTTCCGGTGGTCACCGGCACCCACACGGCACCGTCACCGGTGGCCATGAACGGTGCTCCGTCAGTGGGTCCGATCTCGACGACCGCGGTGACCGCGCCCGAGACGGGATCGACGCGCACCGTGCGCTGATCGTCCAGCGCGACCCACAGCGATTCGTCGGTGAAGCCGAGCGTGCCGGCGCATCCGTCGAGCGGGATCGGCTCCGACACGGCCAGTGTCTGTTCGTCGATGCTGACCACGCCGCCCTCACACGAGCTGACCCACACCTTGCCGTCAGCGATCATCGCATCTTGGACCGTGCCGGTGCCCGAGCCAGCCACGTCGATCCTGGCCGTCACCTCGTTGGTCACCGGGTCGACGCGTGTCAACGTCGGCGACTCCTCGGGCGTCACGACCCACACCGCGCCGTGACCGCTCAGTGGGGTGGCGAAGGCACCGCCGATGTCGACCGTCGCCAGGACCTGCGCGGTCAACGGGTCGAGCCGCAGCACCTTGCCACCGTCGACGCCGACCCACACGCCGGCATCGCCAGACGACACGCGTGTGCCGGTCGAACCGACATCGACCGTGACAACCTGATTCGTGTCGACATCGATCCGCGACACCAACTGGCCATCCCAACCTGACACCCACACCGCATGGTCATCGATCGCGATCGAGTCCGCCGTGTTCTCCACCGGAATCCTCGCCCGCACCCGATCACCCACACCCACCACCACCGGCAACGTCGTCGGCGGTCGTTCCACCGTGACCGGCAATTCCGCCGGCGCCTCGACGTCTCGACTGCGCACGACCATCATCAGCATGACGACCAGGGACACGGCGGCCGCGATGCCGACGGCGTACGTCCAACCGTGAGCCGACTCGTGTCCTGATCCGTTCTTGGCCACCGCGTCGCGTCGCTCGATCATGTCGCCGACGTCGATATCGGTCGCCGGGACGTGCCGCTCGCCGGTCGACCGTCGAGCAGCGTTCGTTCCCGGCCACTCGCTCTCGAGCCGTGCGCGCAACGTTGCAATGAACTGAGGCGGAGGCTCCGCGTCGAGCGCCGCGAACAACGCCTTGACTTCCTGGTCAATCATCGCCTGACTCCTCCGCTCGGCGGCGCAGTGTCCGACGAGCACGAGCAAGCAACGATTCGGTGGCGCGTACGCTCCGGCCCATCGCTCTCGCCACGTCAGCCACCTCGAGGTCCTCCGCATAACGAAGCGCAAGGGCGATCCGCTGGTCGGGCGGTAACTGCTGTAACAGTGTGATCGCTTCCGCCTGTGAAACGGTCCGCTCGACGGTGCTCGGACGCTCGGTGTCCCGCGAGAACACCAGCTTGAGCCGGCGGTCCTCGCGCCCAACCCGACGGTGGTGTTCGAGCAGCTTGTTGCGAGCCACAACCATCAACCAGGGAATCGAGACCTCGCCACCCCGCCCATCCCCGAACCTGCCCAGCGCTGTCAGGAACGTTTCCTGGGTGAGGTCCTCGGCCAGGGTTGCGCTCCCGGCACACATCCGAAACAGGTAGCGGTACACCTGAGGTGCAGCATCGTCGTACAGCGCCAGAAAGTTCGAGCGACCAGTCGCATCGACTCCCGCAGTTCCCACGCTCCGGCCTCCTACCACATCCTCTCATGGCCGCCCGACCCCAAAACCCGTCGGCCCGGACAGGAAATTTCGCGAGAACGCACGAGAAGCCTCACGAAAGTCACGTCTCGACATGAGGGCCTCACAAGAACGTCTGACTGTCAGGCCGCGGACCCCCGGGCCGTGTCCCCGACCGCCCCTGGATCGAAGGACTGTTGGGACGAGGTCCGCGTGGCAGGCTCTTGTTGCTCGAGGACTGAGGGAGTGTGTGTCGTGCCGAAGCAGCCAAGACCGATCATTGCCATTGTCGGAAGCATCGACGAACGAAGGAATCATCCGGACGACGCGTGGCACTACGACCCACCTCTTCTGCACCCCGACATTGCCGTGGCCGTGTGCGCACAACTCGGGGCCGCGCTCGCTACTGCGAACTGGGAACTGATGGTTTACGCAGGAAAGGGGCCGTACGCGGACAACAGCTACATCGAGCCACTGGTCGTGAATGGCTATCTCGGCACGGGCCCCGTTCGGCCCGGATCAATCCACGTTCTGTATTCCCGGCAGCACTCCCGACCTGAGTTCGACGCCGTGGCCGATCCGCGTGAAGCCATCGACTTCAAAGCGGACCTGAGTGACCATTGGGAGCCATCGTTCTTCCGCTCACTCGCGGACGTCGATGCGGCGTTGATTCTGGGTGGCGGGCACTCCGCATATCTGGCTGGGCTGGTCTGTCTTGGCCGAAAGATCCCCCTGCTTGCAATCGGCACGTTCGGTGCAGCGGGATCCAGGGTGTTGGACGCGCTGGTTCAAGCTCAGAGTCCGCTCGATCGTGCCGATCTGGCGCTGCTGGGACAGGCTGAATGGACCCCGTCGTCAGCGGCAGCGGTGGTGAAGTCGCTCGATCGTCAAGTATCGGCGCTGGATGCTGAGCGCCAGGAACTCCAGGACGCGAGACAGAGTCGGCGTCGGTCGCAGAATGCAGCGATCGCGCTTGCGCTCTTCATCGCCGCTGCACTGCTCGTGCCCACTGCGCTCGTCGTGCACACCCCACGAGCGTGGTGGGAACTCGCACTTCTCTTCATGGCTCCGGTCGTCGCGGGTGCGTCGGGCGGTACCATTCGTTCGCTCCTGCCTCGCACGCACCAGATCGAGATCAGCACGCTCGGGTCGGCCGCGTTGGGTGCAGTCGCTGGGGGAGTGAGTGGTCTGCTCTACCTCACTGCGCAGCTCACCAGCTCGAGCGCTACGACGCTCGGCGCCTTGACGGAGCGGGAGTATCAGGTATTCGTTCTCTTCTCCGTCGTCACCGGCTTCGTCGCGGGGCTGGCACTGGACGGCGTCTATCAACGCCTCATCACCGCCGGCGCTGCCGAGGCACGAGACGTCTGACCGACGGGCTGAGGCTCGCTTGGCGGTGCGCCGACATCGCTGGGCAAGGGACCTCCCGTCGCGCCCCGGCACGGGCGATCCAGATGGTCACTCGTCTCGAGGCCACACGTTGATGATGCGCACGCCTTTCGAGGCTGCGTACTCCACGACATCGGCGGTACCGCCGGACCCATCAGGTTCACGACCGTCCCACGCCGTGAGCAGCAAATCGCACCCATCGACCACTCTCCGCCCCGCCTCGAAGAAGGCCTTGGCGCCAGGGTCGGCATGATCCAGGAGCTCCACGCTCGCAGCTTGGTCGCGCAAGGAGTGGAACGTCGGGATTTCATCGAAGGCAAAGGTCTGCTCATAGTGACGGCACGGAACGACGACGTGGAGGGCGCCATTCGCTGCGAGCACGGCGTGAGCGAAAAGCTGATCAGCTCCCACCGCGAGCGAACAGACGCCGACCAGGATTCCACTACGGCTCCGTTGGCGCTCGACTTCTTGCCAGATACCGGTCGCGACCTCTCGGCGGATCGCGGACGGGAGCGTGCGGTGGCCCGTGCATCCCATGACGATCCGCCTCGACGTCTGCGGCATCGCGGTATTCTGCTCGGTCAAGCGATGGTGCGTTGCGGTTGGACAGGACGAACGAAGTGGCCGGAGAGGGAAGTTTGAATTCTGAAACCGGTCTTTCGTACCAGGCATTCTTGAGCCACCGCTACAAATCGCCCGAAGTCAATCTGCATTTCTTTGATCTCTTCTCGTCGGTAGGCGAGGTCCAATTCAAGGTTGATCGAGGGACTTCGCACATCAGCATGACGCGGCTCCATCAGATGATTCGTGACGCCGACGCCTTCATCGGCATTTATCCGCTACCCGGCTCCCTGCAATCGCGTCCGGGGGTCGAGGAGTTGCGGACAGCGTCACAGTATTTTCGCCTGGAGCTCGACCTGGCGCGACGATCGGGAAAGCCGTCGATCGTGTTCTACGACGATCGCTATCGGGGTGTGCTGCAAGTTCCGCCCGGCATGTATCAGTATCGCTACGACGCCCAAGAGATTGCTGGACGCGGAGGCACCCCCTCGGTCGGTCGCCAGTTGCAAGCGATCGAGCAGTTCTCCGAGGTGGTTGCGGCGCGAATCAAGTACGAGGCTGCGACGACTCCCACCCAGTTGGGCGGGCAGGACTCCGTCGGCCTGCTGCTGCCTCGAGCTGGCCAAGGCGGCTCCGGAGGCTACGACGAGGAGACTGTTCGCGGCCTCGTCGACAGGATAGAGGAGCGTGGCTACACATGCAGTCAGCTTCCGTCGGTGATCGACGCTGACTTCTTCACCAAGCTGGGTCGAGTCGACTGGGTCATCGTCGACGTGGCCGCGGGCCCCGAATTGCTGCCGATCGTGGCCTTCTTGCACGGTCAGTTCACGCCGATGCTCTTGCTACGCCAAGTAGACGCGCAAAGCGATGGGCCCTCCGCGCTCGAGAAGACCCTCTTCGGCGCGTTCGAGGTGGGGTATTCCGAGGACGTATTGCCATGGCGTGATCGAGACGAGCTCACGGCAGGTCTCATCGAACGGCTGGCGACGATCGAAGGTCCGGTCGAGCGCGTGAACACGAACGAGCAGGCCACTCAATACTTCCTGAGTGCCAGTCGGCGAAAAGAAAAGGTCTTCGTCAGCTATTCGGGCGACGATCTTGCATATGTGGGTGGTCTGAGCGCGGAGCTCCGCAAGAGGTTTCAGGACGTCTTCGACTACAAGACCGCCGGTTCCATTCCGGCCGGCAGCGAATGGATTCAGGAGCTCTTCCGGTCGTTGAGCAAAAGTGCCATCGGGATCATCTGTCTCTCTCAGCAGTATCTGCTGTCGAAGACCTGTCAGCACGAGGCGGCCGAACTCATTGCGCAACACGACCAGAGCAAGACCCAGGTATTTGTTGTGAACCTCGACGGGACAGCGCCTCCCGAGTACATGCGCAACTTGCAGTATCTCACTCCATCGCAGCACTCAGACGACGCCGAATTGATTGACGTCATCCTCGCCGGACTTGGCGTGACGGACGGCTAGGAGACGCCACTTCTGCTCATCGGCTGGGTTGATGTAGTCCGGCGACGAGAAGCTTGACAAGTCGACGTGCGTCGTACGTGGGATCGCTGGGAGAGCCCGCACAGAGGTTCCCCACGCCGCGCATGAGTTCGATCGCATTCAGGTCGGCGCGAATCTCACCCGATGCCGCGGCGGCGTCGAGCAGTTCGGCGCAGACGGGTACGAGGCGGTCGAGGAAGTAGGCGTGTAGCGGGTCGAAGCATGCGTCATCGGAGTGGAGCACGGCGGCGAGTCCGAGCTTGGTGACGAGGAAGTCGACGAACAGATCGATCCATTGTTCGAGTGCCGCGTACGGGGTGGCACTGCTCGCGAGCAGGGCTGGACCGACTTCGGCGAGCCCCTCGACCTGGTGCCGGTAGACGGCGATGATCAGATCCGCCCGGGTCGGGAAGTGGCGGTAGATCGTGGCCGTCCCGACGCCCGCTTTGGCGGCAATGTCGCGCATCGGCGCCTCGACGCCGGACGTCACGAAGATTGCGGCCGCGGCGTCGAGCACCGATTGCTCGTTCCGGCGGCCATCGGCCCGCTTCTGCCGACCACTGTCGTTCGGCCGCGCCGCATCCCGATCGCCGTCACTCACGTGTCTCGTCCAATTCGATCAACTCACTTGATAAACGGGACAACGTCCCGTATGTTGAATCGGGACGGTGTCCCGGTTCTCCCATGATGTCAGCTCCGAGGACAGACGACACAACGAATTGGTGATCCCGACCATCGCAAAGGAAGCATCCATGCCACGAGTTGCCATCTTCGACGAGACCGGACCCCCCGAAGTCATCCACATCGTCGACGAGCCGGTCGACGAACCTGGCCCGGGCGAGGTCCGGATCAGGATCGAGGCGTTCGGCATCAACCGCATCGATCAGATGATGCGAGCCGGGAACTACCCCCGGCCGTTCCGGTTGCCTCACGCCCGCCTCGGCTGCGAAGCGACCGGCATCGTCGACGCGATCGGAGCCGGTGTCGACGCGATCGGTATCGGCGATCCGGTCATCATCGCTGCGGTACCAGCGATGGACATCAACGGCACCTACGCCGAGTACACCGTCGTGCCCGCGAGCGCGGTCGTCGCCCGACCCGCCGGGCTGGATCCCCCGACGGCCGCTGCGCTGTGGGTGGCGTACTCCACTGCGTTCGGCGCGCTCATCGAAAAAGCCACGATGCGACCCGGCGACCACGTCTTGATCACCGCCGCCTCCAGCGCCGTGGGCCTGGCCGCCATCCAGATCGCCAACCAGATCGGGGCCATTCCCCTGGCAGTGACCAGCCACGCGGCGAAGAAGGACACACTGCTCGCGGCCGGCGCCGCCGCCGTCTTCGACACCAACGATGTCGTCGAAGCCACCCGTCAACACACCGACGGACTCGGTGCGGACATCATCCTGGACTCCGTGATGGGCCCCGGCCTCCTCGAACTGGCGACCGCAGCATCGCCCAACGGCACCCTGATCACCGTCGGGTGGCTCGACCCCCGTCCCGCACCGATGCCCATGAACGCACCCCTCACGATCTACCGGTACATGAGCTTCGAACACACCCTCGACACCCGCGTGGTGCGTCGCATGGCCGCATTCCTCGATGCCGGACTCCGCACCGGCGCGTTGCACCCCACCATCGACGCCGTATTCGAGTTCGACCACATCATCGCGGCACACCACCGCCTGGAGGAAGGAAACCAGATCGGCAAGATCGTCGTCACCGTTTGACCCGCCGAGTTCTCGTCACGGTGAGCTGACAATGTCACCGACCATCACACAATCATGTATCTCGGCACGACATCGCATCTCTAGTTCGATAGGCGCTGTGCCGATGACACTGGGGCAGAGGCGATTACTACGAACAGCGTTCGTAACACGGGCGGAGGACTTCCATGCCACACCAACGATTCGACGACGATCAGGCCCACGAGCGAGCGGAGCGATACCTCGCTTCGGTCCTCGGCGGTAATTGTGCGAGTGAGGTGCGCTGGGACGGCGACCACCATCTGCAAGGCCATCTCGATCATTCCGGTAGGCACTTCGTCGTGATCGCACCTCGCGACGACGAGCACCATCCGATCGTCATGTCCGACACCGAGTGGGACGCGTGTCGCCATGGCCACTTGGCGAACGCCTGACTGACCGGCACCACGCCGGCGACCATGGTCGCTGCTCTGAAGCGCCGCGTTGCATCGGCCCATTAGGTTTCGGTCATGTTGCTCGCCGAGGAACTCGCACTGATCGCTCTCGACCCCGACTCAGGACGCCATGCCGTGGGCATCCGCGACAAGCTGAATGCATGCTTGGCCGGCCTTCTGATCGTCGAGGTCAAGCTCGACGACGCGCCGGACGTGCCGATTGTCAAAGCAGCTGGGGAAGTCCTCGACCAGCACGGACCAAAGCTCAAGTCGGTGCTGTCTGCCATGAATCGCGGGCTGGAGCGCCGCGTCGGACACGGCACGTGGGATGCCGTCGTGCAGGGCTTGGTCGCGGACCACATCGTCGCCCCGGCCGACGGCATCATTCGCCCGCGACATCGTGTGCTCGACGCGGCTCGACGAGACGAGATCGTCGAGCGACTTCGCGTCGCAGCCGCCAATGACGATCCGATGCCCGCACGCACCGCGATCCTGCTGTCGATGACCGGTCCGGCCCAGCTTCTCGAACTCGTGGCACCGCAGCGGGCAACACGCAAACACGCGCGAAGGCGAATCGACCACGCCCTCGATGACACCTCGCTGGGACCCGTCGCCGAGTCTGTCCGCAAAGTTCTCGCCGACGCAGCCGCGGTGGTCGCGGTGGCGAGTTCCGTCGCCGTCATGAGCGCCGCGACGTCGAGCGGCTGAATCACGGACGGTCCGACTCGACCCGTCGAATCTGACACCCGGGTCCGCGGGATCATGCTTGTCAGAAGTCCCAGCGTGGGGGCAACATGCGCCCATGCATCGAATCCTGATCGGCTTGGTCTGCGGGCTCGCCCTCGCGGCCGCGGCGTGCTCGTCCGACTCCGACTCGCCCGCAGAGGGGTCGGACGTGTCGACCGCTCCTGTCGTGAACACCGCGACCGACACCGAGCCGGTCGACACCGGAGCCGGTCGACACCGAGCCGGTCGACACCGGACCGGTCGACTCCGGACCGGTCGACTCCGGACCGGCGGAGACCGACCCGTTGGCCACGGAGCCCGTCGAGGACACCGAGGGGCCCCGCGACGCGCGCGGCATCGTCGAGATGCTGGCGTCCGACGAGCTCGCCGGGCGCGACAACCGCTCGGACGGTTCGATCGCCGCGCAGGAGTTCCTGTACGGCCAACTCTCGGAGTTCGCCGAGCCGGCGTTCGATGGTGAGGGCCTCGACGGCTATCTGCAGGAGTTTCCCGTCGGCACCAACATCATCGCCGTCATCCCTGGCACCGACCTCGCCGACGAGTACGTCGTCATCGGGGCGCACTACGACCATCTCGGCTCCGACTGCTCGACCAGCGATCCGGCCGACCACATCTGCAACGGCGCGACCGACAACGCGGCCGGTGTGGCGGTGGCGATCGCCGCGGCCCGCGACGCGACGGCGGCCGGTCCGCCCCGCCGGACAGTCGTCGTTGCGTTGTGGGACTCGGAGGAGGATGGGCTGCTCGGTTCGCAGCACTACACGACCGACCCGGTCGTCCCCATGGAACAGACGGTGGCGTACGTCAACTTCGACATCCAGGGATCCGATCTCCTGCCATCGATCGCCAATACCACGATCGCCGTCGGAGCGGAGACCGGCGGGCCGACGTTCGTCGACTCGGTGACGACAGCCGCAGGCGCGTCGACGCTCGACACTGCGCTGCTGAGCGTGATCTTCGGCCAAGGTCGCAGCGACCACGTCAACTTCATCGCCAACGGCGTGCCCGCCGTGTTCCTCACCGACGCGACCAACGCCTGTTACCACACCGCGCAGGACGACGTCACGGCGGTGGACTTCGACAAGCTCGACCAGCAGGTCGCCTCCGCGACCGCGCTGCTCGCCGACCTCGCGTCGACCGATGCGGTACCGGTCTTCGACCCGGCGGCACCCGTCGCCACGTACGACGATGCCCTCGCCTTGCTGGCGATCGCCGAGCCCGCGCAGGGCGACTTCTCGTCGCTCGGAGCGGAGGGCGAAGCGCTCAGCACGCAACTGCTCGTCGACCTGCAGGCGCTCGTCGACGCCGGGCCCGACGCGTTCACCGACGAATCGATCGGAACTCTGTTGGGCGGGGCGGCCGGGTTCGTCGAGGCGTTGACCATGGGCGAGTGCAGGTGACCGTGTGGCTGTCGGGCGAGATGTCGAGGACCGTGTACGTCGCGGATCGGTCCGGTCGATGTGAGTTGCTGACGCTGCCGAGATTCACGGCCCGGATGCCACCAACCCTGCGGTCCGTCGCTTCGTGAGTGTGCCCTCCGAACACGACATCGGCCTCCCGTGGATGTCCGAGACGAGCCCCAAATTCACCGCAACAGCTTGCCTCCCGCTTGCCGACAACCTCGTGTCACTCCTTGGGCACGGTCGCCAAGAGTTCGCCGTGCACGACGGCGAACCAACCATCCAGATCTTGGGACCACTCGTGCCAGGCGTTGCCAATCTCCCGGAGTTCCTCGTGCGTCGCCAACGCTTCGCGAACCAGCTGCTCGGACAGCGGAGAGTCGGTCGAACGTTCGGCCCATGTCTCAGCCCACCACGCACGACTCTCGGGCTCGGCGAAGCACCACACCGATGCCGACGGTCTGAGATCGGCGAATCCTGCCGTTCGAGCCCACCCGATCAGTCGGCGCCCGGCGTCGGGCTCGCCCCCGTTGGCCCGCGCGGCAGCGCTGTACAGCTCCCGCCAGCGATTCAGGCGAGGGTCCAGCGGCCACCAGCTCATCGCCGCGTAGTCGGCATCACGGACGGCGACGGTGCCCCCGGGCCGACAAACGCGACGCATCTCCTGCAACGCCGCGACCGGATCCGCAAGGTGCTGCAGCAGCTGATGCGCGTGCACCACGTCGAACCGATCGTCCTCGAAGTCCAATGCATACGCGTCATCGACGGCGAAGGCCACCTCGACCTGGGCGGTCGCAGCCGACTCCCTCGCCACCTCGATGGCCGAAGCGGCGCCATCAACGCCAACCGCGTGGCCAGCCCCAACGATGCGGGCCAGACCGATCGTGATCGTGCCCGGCCCACAACCAACGTCGAGCAAATCCAACCCCGGGCGCAACTGTGGCAGCAGGTACGCCGCCGAGTTCTCAGCGGTACGCCAACCGTGTGAGCGCAGCACACTCGCCGGGTGTCCGTGGGTGTACTTCTCACTCACCATCTCGTCAGCATCGCAGCGGCCTGCGCTACTCGCGTTGCCTCGGTCGTCGTCGAGGCAGCGCATCGGGCATCTGCGCGCCAAGGTGAATCAGTCACCGTTCCCGACGACGGCCGGAACGCGTTCGACATGCTTGACCCGAAACGACATCATCGTGCCCGCCCGACTACGTTCTCCCGATGGAATCGACCAGGTGGATGAACTCTGATGCTGGCTGAGACGAACGTGTTGCAGGTGGTCGTGTTCATCGCCTACGTCGCCATCCTGATCGTTCTCGCCGTGGCGCTCTTCAGGATGGGTCGTCGTCGTTCGACTCCGGGATGGTGGATCGCAGCGGCATTCGGGGCCCTCACCCTCATCTTTCTGCCCTTCGTCGGGTTGGTCGGGGCTGGGCTGATCCTGCTCGCCGATCGCAAGTCGACCTCAGCCGACGGCCAGCAGGTCATCGACGTACCGGGGTGAGCGGTCGGAGTATCTCACCGGTGTGCCGTCGACGTTGATTGGGTACGTCGTCGCGCACCCGACGCACGGGCACCCCCGTACACCGAACCGTCAGGCCGCGACGTCGCTGACGATCCGCGCGATCTGGAGCTGAGCGAACCTGACAGCTTCGGCGGTTTCCTGCGCAGATCCTTCGGTGACCAGCTCATCGAACCGTGCGTCGCCGAGGGCTGAGCGGAGGTGCGCAATGGCGACGCCGAGGGTCGGAACGAGACCGATGCTGGCCTGGCGGGTGCTGGCGCCGTAGACGACGGCTGCGACCTCCGCTTGTCCGAAGCGGTCGAAGAAAACCGCCAGCGACGCCAGGGTGGCTGCCAGGAACACGATGTTGCCTGCCCGGTGGAACGAATCGATCGACGTGGAGAACAGTGCCAACGCGTTTTGGAGGTCGCCGTGACTCGCCTCCAGTCGTGCGGCGTCCTGAGCCAGATTGGCCTCCCAGAACCCGAGCCTGTTCTCGCGCGCGTAACGCAGGCCCTCGCGGAGTGCATCGAGCGCCTGAACAGGTGCGCTGTCGGCGAATGCACGGCCATAGCCACCGAGTGCCCATCCGATCCAGAACGGATTGCCGTAGAGCCGTGCAGCATCAACCGTCTCGTCGGCAATGGCCTTGGCCTCGTCGGCCCGCCCAACGGCTGGGAGCGCCCAAGTGAGCCCGCAGAGTCCAACGACCCGTGCGAACCCGCTCCGCTGCGCCAAGTCAGTGGAAATCTCCACCCGCCGCTCGATCCGACCGCCGAAGAGGTGTGCCAGGGACTCGAGCATCTCGCTCCAACCGTCTTCGAACGGGTCGTAGTGCGCGTCGTCGCGGAGCGCTGTCGCGGTCTGTGCGTACGTGACGGCGAGGTCTGGCTCTCCGAGATAGAGGCAGAGACTTGCGGCGACGTACAGGCGCGGGAGCTGTGGAATCTCGGCCTCGACGACGGAGTCGAGAATCTCGAGCGCCCAGTTGACCGGTTCGAAGCGCTGGAGCGGCCAGATCATGATCGCCGCATGCGCCGCGATCGTGGTCGCTGCTGCGAGATCTCCCCGCTCCTTCGCCCGCCTGAATGCCGTGCGCAGGTTGGCGAATTCGGTGTCGACCCAGTCGAGTTCAATTCGCTGATTCGGGCCATCCCACAATGTCCAGTGCCGCGCCATCTGCTCGCGGTAGAACTGCGCATGTCTGTCTCGTACCTCGAGCACCCTGCCGGAAGCAACGAGTCGCTCCTCGCCGAATTGACGGATGGTCTCCAACGCCCGATACCGCGTCTTTCCACCAAGGCGCTTCGCAAGCAGCAACGACTTGCGAACGAGCCCCTCGACGAGATCGAGCATCAGGAACTCATCGTCCGACCCGTACGCGACCGAGATGGCTTCGAGGTCGAACCCGTCAGCGAAGACGGAACAACACTCGAGCACGGTCCGCTCGTCGTCGGTGAGGAGATCGTAGGACCACGAGACCGCCTGCCGGAGCGTCTGGTGCCGTTCAAGGCCCCGCCGACCGCCGGCCAGGAGTCGGAACCGGTCTCCCAGCCGGTCGCGAACCTCCTCGGCGCTCATCGACACCATCCGGGCGGCGGCCAGCTCGATGGCGAGTGCGATGCCATCCAGGCGCTGGCAGATCTCCGTGACGGCCTCGATGGTGCCAGGTCCGTCGAGCGAGAAATCCGGTGTGGCGGCTGTGGCGCGCTCGACGAACAGCGACACGGCCGGCGAGGTCACCCCTTCGTCGACGTCGAGAGGCGGAACCGGCCAGGTGTGCTCGCCACTGATTCCGAGGGGCTCTCTGGACGTCGTGATGATCGACACGGTGGTCGTGTGCGAGAGGATCGCGTCGACGACTCTTGCGGCCGCATCGATCACGTGCTCGCAATTGTCGAACACGATGAGGAGTCGGCGACCGGACAGCGCGAGTACCAGGCTGTCGATGATGCTCATTCCCGCCAGGGGCGTGACGCCCAGCGCGGTCGCAACGGTGTCGGGGATCGCCGCCGCATCGGCGACCGGGGCAAGCTCGACGAACCACACGCCGTCGGCGAACCGTGGCGTCAGTTCTGCCGCCACCTGAATCGACAGCCGGGTCTTGCCGACGCCGCCCACGCCGGTCAGAGTGACCAGCCGACGCTGTCCAACGAGCTCGACGAGCTCGGTGATCTGAGCGTCGCGTCCCACGAAGCTCGTCGCAGGCGCCGGGAGGTTGCCCGGCACGGTGTCGACCGTCTTGAGCGGAGGGAATTCAGCACTCAATCCTTCGGCGCTCACCTGATAGATCTGCAAGGCCTCTGACAGGTCGCGAAGGCGGCGTAGGCCGAGGTCGATCAGATCGATGCCATCGACCAGCTCGGCGGTGGACGAGGCCACCAGGATCTGGCCACCGTGACCGGCGGCCATCACCCGCGCCGCCCGGTTGAGAGGTGGGCCGAAATAATCGTTCCCCTCCGCCTGAGCCTGACCAGTCGCGAGTCCCATGCGGACCGGGAGATCGAGCAGGAGCTGGGCATGGACAGCAGCCAACACGGCACCCTGCGCCGAAGCGAAGGCAGCAACCACTCCGTCACCGGTGTGCTTGAACAATCGTCCGTCGTGTGACTCGATCGCTGCGGTGAGCACCGCGTCGTGGGCGGCCAGAGCCAAGCGCATTGCGTCGGGGTCGGCTTCCCAACGCCGCGTCGAGCCCTCGATGTCGGTGAACAGGAAGGTCACCGTTCCTGATGGCATGTCCGCTGAGCGCCCCTCGATTGCCACCGCCGCAGTCTCGCAGACACGACCGCGCGTCAAAGTTGGCAGGCTCGCGGTTCGCCGACCGCCGCGGCCAGGGATGAATCAGGCCGATCTAGGGTACGTGCCGGCGGGCGCCTGAGAACTGAAGGGGAGTGTCAATGCGCGTTGCTCGTTTGGGTGCGTTGTGTCTTGTCGTTGGAGTTGCGGGGGTGTTGCCAGCGGCAGCAGTTGGTGCCAGGGGATCACAACCCGCCACCGAAACGCAGGAGAACGACGCCGGTGAGTTCGTTGTCTCATACACGCCAGGAACCGAAGCGGACGCCCTGGCGGCGATCGCCGGAGCCGGCGGCACGGTGGTCGACGTCAACGAGGCCGTCGGCCTCGCGCTGGTCGAGACCACGGCGACCACGTTCCTCGCCGACGTGACTGCCGCCGAAGCGGTGACCGGCGCGGCGTCGAATCACGCTGTCGGTACCGCCCTTCCGGGGATGCCGCACCGCTTCGTCGAGGAGCGTCCGAACTCCGGCGAGCGGGCAACGGCAGGTCGGGCCGAGGATCACAATCGCCGCGGTCGCGGTGGTCGGGTCGAGCCGCTCGCCGATCTGCAGTGGGACATGGCCGCGATCGGCGCCAATGCCGACGGGGCGTGGCGCCGGGCCACCGGCCGCCGGGTCCAGGTCGGGGTCATCGACACCGGGATCGACGCATCGCATCCTGACCTCGCTCCGAACTTCAATGCCGCACTCTCCCGCAACTTCACGATGGACATTCCTGGGATCGACGGGGATACCTGTGAAGTGGCGACGTGCATCGACCCGGCCGACACCGACGACGGCGGTCACGGCACCCACGTGGCCGGAACGATCGCCGCGGCTCGCAACGGCGTCGGAATCGCCGGAGTCGCACCCGAGGCCGAGCTGGTGAACGTGCGTGCCGGTCAGGACTCGGGCTACTTCTTCCTGTACGAGACGGTCAAGGCGCTGACGTATTCCGGTGATGCCCGACTCGACGTCGTGAACATGAGCTTCTACACCGACCCGTGGTTGTTCAACTGCGACTCGGCCGATGACTACCTCGAGGGGACGGTGACCGACGAGGAACTCGCCGAGCAGGCGTTCACGCGCCAGACGATCACGGCTGCTCTCGAGTACGCCCACGCCAAGGGCGTCACGCTCGTCGCGGCCGCGGGCAATGGCCACACCGACTATTCACTGCCCACCCGATTCGACGCCACGAGCCCCGACTTTCCTCCTGGTTCTGAAGTCGATCGGACGGTCACGAACGACTGCCTCGACCTGCCGAGCGAGGGCCCGCACGTGATCGCCGTCGGCGCGACCGGCCCGTCGGGTACGAAGTCCGACTTCTCGAACTACGGGCTCGGATCGGTCGACCTGGCAGCGCCGGGCGGATGGTTCCGGGACGGAGTGGGAACGCCGTCGTTCGGCACGCCGTCCAACCTGATCCTGTCGTCGTACCCGCTGCACGTCGCGATCGAGGAAGGACTTGCCGATGAGAACGGCGAGCCCACCGATGCGTTCTCGGTCAAGTCCTGCGACGCACGCGGCAACAACTGTGGCTTCTACACCTACCTCCAGGGCACCTCGATGGCGTCGCCTCACGTCGCCGGCGTCGCGGCGCTCGTGATCGACGCGCACGGCAACCACCGCCGCGGCAACGCGTCGCTCGCCCCCGACTCCGTTCGGTCGATCCTCCTGAGCACCGCGACCGACCACGCCTGCCCGGCAGGCGGCGTCGAGATCTACACCGACGAAGGTCGGCCGGCGGAGTTCAACGCCGCCGTGCGCCGGGACGACGGCCAGCAACGGGCTCTACGGCGAGGGAATCGTCAACGCAACTGCAGCGGTCGACCGCCGACGTCGCTGACCGTTTGAAACCCGTTTGCCTGTCAGGCGGCGACCGTCCCACTCGGGAGCGGCCGCCGCCTGGCAGGCAGTACCGTCATGTCATGAGCGTCACCGATTGGCTGCTCGACGGTGATCCAGCGATCCGCTGGCAGGTGAAGCGCGACCTCGACGAACGCGCCAGTGCTCCCGATGTCGCCGCCGAGCGTGCTCGCGTGGAGTACGAGGGGTGGGGTGCGCGTCTGCTCGCACTCGAGGATGCCAATGGCCTCTGGGACGGTGGCGCCTGCTTCCCGGGTTCGTACCGCGGCGACGAACCGGGCCAACCGTGGACCGCGACCATGCACACGCTGCAGACCCTGCAGCTCCTCGGGCTCGAGCCGCGATCGCCGTCGGCCCGCCGAGCGATCTCCGGTGTGGCGGCGAACGGCCGGTGGGAGCACGCCGGGCAGCACTACTTCGACGGCGAGGTCGAGCCCTGCATCAATGGCCGGACCATCGCATCCGGGGCGTACTTCGGGGTCGACGTGGCCCCCATCGTCGAGCGCATCCTCGCCGAACGACTCGACGACGGTGGCTGGAACTGCGAGGCCGAGAACGGCTCGGTCCGCTCGTCGTTCGACACCACGATCAACGTGCTCGACGGCTTGGTGGAGTTCGAGCGGGCGACCGGCGGATCGCCCGCGGTGGCCGCGGCCCGCCGCGGCGGCGAGGAGTACCTGCTCGAGCGCAGCCTGTTCCGCCGCAAGAGCACGGGCGAGATCGTCGATCCGGCCTATCTCGAGTTCGCGTTCCCGTACTACTGGCACTACGACGTGCTGCGTGCGCTCGACTACTTCTGCCAGTCGGGGGCGATGCCCGATCCGCGCATGGCCGAGGCGGTGGACGTCGTGCGGTCGAAGCAGCAACCTGACGGGCGCTGGCTCCTCGACCGCGTCCACCCCGGCCGCGTCCACTTCGAGATGGAGGACGGCGTCGGCCTGCCGAGTCGTTCCATCACCCTGCGCGCCCTCCGCGTGCTCGACTGGTGGGGGCGCGCCCCCTGAGTCGTCATGGCCCGCCGCAGCCATCACCCCGAGAAGTTCAGGCACCACGCCGAGTCCGCTTCGCCGCATGATGATCGGCTCGCTCGACGGTGGTGGCACCGAGGCCGCGCCCGAGATCGTCATGTTCTTCCTCGGCCCTGACGGCGAGTTCCTCGACGAGGACCCGCACGCGGTGCCGCACCACACGCTCGCCGACGTGCGGCGGGCGTGGCACGCCGCACTCGAATCCGAGGCCGCACACGACCCGTTCGCGCGGAACCGGCTGGGCCCCCGGCCGGTCCAGGGCACCGGACGTCCGGCCAAGACCGGCTACCGCGACGAGATCGTCGTCACCGCACGTTCCGGCCCCGAACGCTCCGTCGCTGTCGCGGTCCGCCCGGGCCTGTTCTCGCCACCGGTGAGCCGCCTGACCGTGGACGAGTCGTCGATCACCAGTCGCCGCTACGAACTGGCCTGGGATGCACGGATCGCGCTGTGGCCCTGGCAGCGCCGACCGGTCCGACTGCGCCTCTACGCCTCACCGTCGCTCAACGTGACGGTCCTGTCGTTGTCGCCGCCCAAGGCCAGGGCGGCCGCGCGGCGCCGGTTCCTGCGCGTCGGCAACCGGGTGATGAACGAGTTGCGCGACCGTCTCGACACCATGGTCGCGGCCGACACCTGATCGCACCACGAACGGGCGGGTTCAGGGCACCGGCCAGGAGGCGATGGTCTCGTAGCGGGCGCCCGTCGGCTCGAGCCGGCTCTCGACCAGTGCGATCTCGGCGACGGTGAACTCGTCGGCGAACGGCGTGCCGAGCACCTCGGGCATGCGAGCGCCGCGTGCACATCGGGCGATCGTCAGGTGGCCCATGAACCGCTTGCGTGACGGCTGGCCGAGGTGCTTCGTCGCTCGTTCGACCGATCGCGCCACCTCGTCGAGTCCGGCGACCGGGATGACGAGGGCACGTTCGCCCAGCACGTCGACCGCCGGACCCAAACGCGCGACGTGGTGCACGAGATCGCCGCGGTCGAGCTCGTCCAGTGCCGCCACCACCTCGCGCTCGTCGACCTCGCCCAGGAACCGCAAGGTCACGTGCCAGTTCTCGGGCGGGACGAAGCGGATGCCGCGCTGGTCCTTGCGACGCAGCGATCGGATGTGTTCGACGACCTCTTCCGGAGGCCACACCGCGACGAACAACCGCGCCATCCGTCCAGTCAAACATCGTCGCCGCCGCCCGCTCGTACGCCGCGCTGATCCAGGGCCGCGGCGCCGAGGTCCGGGTCGGCGTGCTGTGGACGTTGGCATGTGTCACGACCGCGATCCTGAATCTCGACACGACCGTCGTCCTCCTGACTCCGTTGTCGGTGCGGCTGGCGCGGCGGAGCGGGACCGACCCGTTCACCCTCGCTCTCATCCCGCTGTTCACCGCGGCCTTCGCCTCGTCGTTCCTGCCGGTGTCGAATCTCACGACGTTGATCGTGACCGAGCGGCTCGATCTCACGGTTGCCGACGTCGTGACCCACCTCGCGATCCCCGGCTTCGCGGCGTGCGTGGTCGGGTGGTTCGTGTTTCGCCGCGGAGCGCCGGGAGCACTGGCGGCGGGTACTCACGACGTCGTCGATCGGCGCGTGTTGACGATCGGTTCCTGCGTGGTCGCCGGGCTGCTCGTCGGTTTCGTGTTCGGAGGCCACTGGGGCATCGATCCGTGGGTGGTGGCGTCGGTCGCCGACGTGCTGCTGGCGTTCGTCACGCGGACACTCCCGTGGCGGAGCATCCCGGTGTTCACGGCGGTCGGAGTCGCGCCTCGGTCGGGCTCGCCGCGGCGCTCGTCGTCCCGGCCTCCGCGACGCAGCGCCTCGCGACCGTCGACGCACCGCTGGCACTCGCCGGAACGGTCGGCATCGCCGCGGGCGCAGCGAACATCGTGGCGGATCGTCCGGCGGGAAGGGGTCGAGGTGGACGCTCGTTCCTACATCCGGGCAACGGTGCCGGTCGCCGTGCCGGCGCTGGTCGCGGCCGCGTTGTGCCTCGCTGCAGGGCGCGCGATCAGCGGATGACGACGACGGCGAAGCCGACGGCCGCGGCCGCCACGCCGGCGATGGTGTAGGCCAGCGATCGGGCGCGACCGATCGTCGGCCGCGCATGTCGGCGGGTCGGTGTGTCGCGGATGTCGACCGGTGGTGCGTAGGCGTTGAACTCGGGCACCGGTGCCGGCCACGGCGCGCGAATGAGTGCCGGGGGAGCCCAGATGCGCGGTGCCGGCCAGATGCGCGGTGCCGGCCAGTCGGCCCGGACCACGACCACCGGCGGCGCCCATGGCGGAGCGACGACGACGGTCGGCGGCGCAAGGCCGCCGTAGACTCGTGCACCGGGGTGGTCACGGTCCGCAAGCCTCACAGATCCGATCGCCGCCGCGGTGGATCCCGGCGCTCAGCGGTGGCGGCGTACCGATCGGTGCAGGCGCCGGAGGGCGGTCCGCCGCTTCGATCCGGTGACCGAGTGCCGCTCGAGCCGCGCGCTGACCGCCCGGCCGCTGACGATCGTTCGCCGCAGATCGCGCCGCTGCTTGCGGGAGCGGACCATCGCCAACACCAGTTCGTCGCCGGAGTCGAGGCCCACCACCACGACCGGTCCCTTGCACACGTCCAGGCACCGGGTCTCGACGTGCGGTACACCCATGAGCTCCGAGCGGAGGTCGGCGAACTCCGCCCGGCGACGGCAGGCCTTGCCGATGCACACCGCGACGGGCGCCGGGGTCGGATCGGCCGGGTGCGCCATGTCCGTTCCGTCTCGGTCAGTCGATCGTGTAGTCGCGCAGGAGCTTGTTCATCTCGATGACGTGGAGCTCCTCGGCACCGATCTGGCCGCGGGAGAACTCCTCGAGATAGATCGATTGTCCGGTCGTCAGTTCGAGCAGGTTTCGGTAGAGCGCGAGCGCGCGGCGCTCGTGGCTGATCGACTCGCGCAGGATCGTCTCGATCGAGTGGTCGTGCGATTCCTCGATCGGCGCGATGCCCTGGTCGGGATGGCCGCCGAGACCGGTGAGGATCTCACCGACCTGCTGGGCGTGGACGAGCGATTCGGCGGCCTGTGCCTTCATGAACTCGACGAGCGGGAGCCGGTTCGGTCCGGTGATCACGAGCGAGTAGTGGGTGTACCGAACGACTCCGGCGAGTTCGGCGCGCAGGATCTGGTTGAGGACCGGATTGACGTGCTCGGTGTCGATGATGGTGTCCACGCGCGTCACCGTACCCAGTTCACGGTCGTGCGTCCGCCGTGCCGGCGGCACGTCGCTGCGGGACTGGTCGCGGCCGCCCTCATCGGTCGCTCGCTTCGTCGCTGCCCGACATCGCCCCCTGGCGCGTCGACCGCATGAGCTCCTCCACGAGGATCACGGCGGAAGCGTTGGCGGCGATCTCGTCGAGCAGGTGCCGGAACTCGCCGCTGTTGGCCGTGATGACGACGCACGTGACGGCGAGGTCGCAGTCGGGCTTCAGGCACGCATGCATCGCATCGTCGGGCGTGCCCGTCGGCCCGCACAGGTCGAGCAGTTCGGCGACGGTCTCCGGCGGCAGCACCGTGGCGATCCAGCGTTGCTCGACGTCATCGACCACGCGCCGGTAGACGCCGCCGCCGAGGTGCTGCAGGGCACCCGACACGGTGATGTCCGCGACGAGCTCGGAGTAGTCGCGGACCTCCGGCCGACGCGCTCGCGATCACGACCCTGCGCATCGCGCAGGCATCGAGGTCGGCGCCCGGATGGCTGCTGACGTGCAGGTGTTGCCCGGAGTGGCAGGCGAGATGCATCGTCGCGCCGGGGACGGTGTGCGTGAGCGCTGTCGCGAGGCGCAGTCGTTCGAGGCTGGTCATCGTTCGAATGTTAGGCATCCTTAATCGAACGTGGCAAGTCCTCCGTCAGGACAACAGCTCAGCCGAGCGTCAGCTCGCGCACCCGGGCGAGCAGCACCTCGAGCGCCGGACGGTTCAGACCGCCTTCCGGGATGATCACGTCGGCGTACCGTTTGCTCGGTTCGATGAATCGCTCGTGGGCGGGCTTCACGGTGGCGAGGTACTGGTCGATGACGCTTTCGGCTGAACGCCCGCGTTCGGCGATGTCGCGTCGGAGGCGGCGGATCAGCCGCACGTCGGCGGCCGTGTCGACGAAGATCTTGAGATCGAACCGGTCGCGCAGGGCCCGGTCCCACAACACGAGGATCCCGTCCACCACGATGATCCGTGCCGGCTCCACGATCCGGACCTGCCCGCTGCGGTTGTCGAGCGCGTAGTCGTAGATCGGCACCGGGACCGAGGCGCCGTTGGCGAGCGCCGCGAGGTGACCGTTCAGCAGGGGCCAGTCGAAGGCGTCCGGATGGTCGTAGTTGAGGGCGCGACGCTCCTCGGGAGGCTCGTCGCTGCGGTCGAGGTAGTAGGAGTCGAGTTCGATCAGCGACACGTGCTCCGGGCCCGTGAGTTCGACGAGACGCTCGGAGATGGTGGTCTTGCCCGAGCTGCTCCCGCCGGCCACGCCGATGATGAACGGACGGGGGACGATGGCCTCGGACACGACGCGCGACCATACCGGCCTGGGCGAATACCGGAGGGTGCTTGTAATGCCCCTGTGCCAGCGGCCAACCTGTCTGCATGCTCCGTGAACGTTCCGCCGCCATGCTCGACTTCGAGCGCGCCTGGTGGAACAACGACGAACCGCGTGACCAGGTCATCCGCGCGCGATTCCAGTGTTCGCCCGAGGAATATCATGCGGAGCTGACCACCGTGCTCGACGACCCTGCCGCCATGGAACACGACCCGCTCGTTGTTCGCCGGTTGAAGCGGCTCCGCCTGCGCGCACGCAAGGCTCGACTCGATGGCACCACGTCGGTCGCGGGAGAGGAAGCGCAGGCATGACCAACGAAGACCCGGCCGCATCCGGCCCGGGAGGGACACCTCCCCGCAAGTCGCCACGCCAGGGTGTCGGTGGTTCACCGGTCGGGTCGACGCTGTCGATCGTGCTCGCGGTGGTCGCCGTCGTCGCCGGGTTCCTGATCCTGCGCAACATCACCGACGACGACGACGGGGCCAGCTCCGAGGTCGATCCGACGGACCAAGCCACGACCACCACCGCCGAAGTCGGCCTCGAGACCACCACCGCGGTTCCGACCACGACGGTCGCGCCGATCGTCACCGAAGGCGCCACGGTCGTCGTGGCGAACGCGAGCGGTGTGCCCGGGTCCGCCGGCCGCATGTCCACCGAACTGGCTACGGCGGGCTTCACGATGGCCGAGGCCACCAATGCGACATCGGGCCAACTCGAGCAGTCGGTCGTCTACTACGACCCGGCGGTCGCCGCCGCCCAGGCCGTCGCCGGTTCGGTCGCGACCATGATGGGCGGGCTGACGGTCGAGGCCGTACCGACCCCGCCGCCGATCGAGGGCGGCGCGCTCAACGGATCGGGCGTGGTCGTGATGCTCGGGACGGCGCAGGCCGACAAGCCGCTTTCGGAGCTTGGCGCCGGCACGGCCGCAGCGACCCCCGAGACGGGAACCGCTCCGCCGGTCGCCGGCACGGAGACCACCCTCGCTCCTACCACCACCGCCACCGGCTGATCACTCGTCGACGTCCGCGGTCCGGTGTGGGGTCCGGCTCAGCGGGTGAGGAGTTCTTCGAGCAGGCACCGCGCGGCATCCTCGACGCAACGTTTCGGTTCGGCAAACGCGATCGCTTCGCCGAAGCGTTCACTGAGCGATTCGACCCGCATCAGCCTCGTCGCCGTGGTCCCGTCGAGTCCCGGGGTCGACCGACCCGACGATCGCCGCGCACGGCAGTCCGGCATCGCCGGCGAGCGACGCCACGCCGCCGACCACCTTGCCGTCGAAGCTGGTCGCGTCGAGCCGGCCTTCACCGGTGATCACGAGGTCGGCGCCGTCGAGGTGGTCGTAGAGATCGAGTTCGTCGGCGACGAGTTCGAATCCGGGAACGAGCCGCCCGCCGAGTGCAGCCAGCGCGCCGCCGAGGCCGCCGGCCGCGCCGCCGCCCTCGATCGTGGTGACGTCGAACGAGAACTCCTCGCGGAACATCTGCGCGAGGCGCTCCAGCCGTCCGGTGAGCAGCTTCACCTGCGCGGGCGACGCTCCCTTCTGGGGACCGAAGACCTCGGCGGCCTGCGTGAACGGCGTCGTCACATCGCACGCGACGAGCAGCTCGACCGGTTTGAGCCGAGCGATCGCGGTGATCGCCCGGATGGCGCCGAAGCCGCCGTCGGTCGTCGCCGATCCTCCGAGGCCGACGATGATCCGCTTGGCACCGGCATCGAGGGCGTGCTCGATGAGTTCGCCCGTGCCGGTCGTGGAGGCGTCGAGCGGGTCGTTGTGTTCGGCGCCCCCGACGATCGCCAGCCCGCTCGCCCGGGCCATCTCGATCACGGCGGTGCCCTTCGACAACCGCCATGGTGCCGTCAACGGATCGCCGAGCGGTCCGGTGACGACCGACGTCCGGTTCGGGCCGCCGAGTGCGTCGAGGATCCCGTCGCCGCCGTCGGCCATCGGCACCTCGGCACAGTCGAGGCCCAGATCCCAACACGCCTGGCCGATGGCGCGCGCCACCTCGGCAGCGGTGATCGTGCCCTTGAACTTGTCGGGTGCCGCGACGACCTTGCGGATGCGCACGTTCGCCGACGCTAGCGTTCGACGAAATCCCGACCTGTTGGGTAGGGATTCGCGCCGGGTAGCGTGGCGGCCATGTCTGTGACCGTTCGAATCCCCACCACGATGCGCCCGTTGACGGGAGGCGAGAAGCAGGTGTCGGTGGAGACCGGCACGCTGTCCGACGTGATCGCCGCCCTCGACGCGGCGCATCCCGGGCTTCGTGAGCGCCTCCTCGACGACGACGGCGGGTTGCGCAAGTTCGTGAACATCTTCGTCGACGACGACGACGTGCGGTATCTCGACGGGCTCGACACCAAGGTCGCCGACGGGCTCACCGTGTCGATCATCCCGGCTGTCGCCGGGGGCTGACATGACCGTCGCGGTCGAGGACCACGGCCCCGTGCGGGTCGTCTCGATCGACCGCCCCGAGGTGCGCAACGCCGTCGACGGCCCGACCGCGCAGCTCCTGTACGACGCATTCGTCGACTTCGACGCCGACGACGCGGTGACGGTCGCCGTGCTGACCGGCCGCGGCGGCACGTTCTGCTCGGGTGCCGACCTCGGCGCGATCGTGGCCGGCCGCGGCAATCGTGTCGCCTCCGATCCCGCCGACACGATCGTCGGTTCGCAGGGTCCGATGGGGCCGACCCGCCTGCTCCTCGACAAGCCGGTCATCGCCGCGGTCGAGGGCTTCGCCGTGGCGGGCGGCCTCGAACTGGCCTGCTGGGCCGACCTGCGCGTGGCCGCCGCCGACGCGACGTTCGGCGTGTACTGCCGCCGTTGGGGTGTGCCGCTGATCGACGGCGGCACGATCCGCCTGCCGCGGCTGATCGGTCAGTCCCGGGCACTCGACCTGATCCTCACCGGCCGGGGGGTCGACGGCGTGGAGGCCGAGCGGATCGGCCTCGTGAACCGCGTCGTGCCGTCCGGCGAGGCACTTGCCGCGGCGATCACGCTGGCTTCCGAAATCGCCGCGCTGCCGCAGATCTGTCTGCGGTCCGATCGCGCCAGCGCCTACGCGCAGTGGGGCGACGACCTCGCCGATGCGCTCGTCCGCGAGGTCGACCGTCGGCCTCGCCACGATCGCCAGCGGCGAGACGGCCGACGGTGCCCGCCGGTTCGCGTCCGGTGCCGGCCGCCACGGCCGACCTGCAAGCTGAAGGTCCCGGCGGTTGCGGCGTTAGCAGTCGCTGCCGTAGAGTGCTAATCGGATTCCGGCGCCTGCCGGAGCCGATTCCGCTCACATCGAGAACGTCCAACGGAGGACTCCACAGATGGCCAAGATGATCGCATTCGATGACGAGGCTCGCCGCGCACTCGAGTCAGGCATGAACCAACTGGCCGACGCGGTGCGCGTCACCCTCGGCCCGAAGGGCCGCAACGTCGTGCTCGACAAGAAGTGGGGCGCCCCCACGATCACCAACGACGGCGTCTCCATCGCCAAGGAAATCGAACTGTCCGACCCGTACGAGCGCGTCGGTGCGGCGTTGGTGAAGGAAGTCGCGAAGAAGACCGACGACGTCGCCGGCGACGGCACCACCACCGCCACCGTGCTCGCGTGGACGATGGTCCACGAGGGCCTCCGCAATGTCGCGGCCGGCGCCAACCCGATGGGCCTGAAGCGCGGCATCGAGGCCGGCGTCATCGCCGCCGTCGATGCGATCAAGGCAGCATCGATCGAGGTCGACTCGAAGGAGCAGATCGCGCAGGTCGCGTCCATCTCGTCCGCCGACGAGGAGATCGGCGACATGATCTCGGCCGCCATCGACAAGGTCGGCAAGGACGGCGTGATCACCGTCGAAGAAGGACAGACCTTCGGCATGGAGATGGACCTCGTCGAGGGCATGCGCTTCGACAAGGGCTACCTGTCGCCGTACATGGTCACCGACACCGACCGGATGGAAGCCGCGTTCGACGACCCGTACCTGCTGTTCGTGTCGTCGAAGATCTCGGCGATCCGCGAACTCGTGCCGGTCCTCGAGACCGTGATGCAGACCGGTCGCCCGCTCGTGATCATCGCCGAGGATGTCGACGGCGAAGCGCTCGCCACGCTCGTGGTGAACAAGATCCGCGGCACGTTCAAGTCGGCCGCCGTGAAGGCGCCCGGCTTCGGCGATCGTCGCAAGGCGATGCTCCAGGACATGGCCACGCTCACCAGCGGCCAGGTCATCTCCGAGGAGATCGGCCTGCAGCTCGAGAACGTCACGCTCGACCTGCTCGGGTCGGCCAAGCGGGTCGTCATCACCAAGGACGAGACCACCATCGTCGAAGGTGCCGGCGACAAGGACGCGATCCAAGGGCCGGATCAACCAGATCAAGGCCGAGATCGAGAACACCGACTCCGACTACGACCGCGAGAAGCTCCAGGAGCGCCTCGCCAAGCTCACCGGCGGCGTGGCCGTACTCAAGGTCGGCGCAGCCACCGAGGTCGAGCTCAAGGAGAAGAAGCACCGCATCGAAGACGCCGTGTCGACCACCAAGGCTGCCATCGAGGAAGGTGTCGTCGCCGGAGGCGGCGTCACCCTGCTCCGTGCGCAGACTGCCGTGCTCGCGGCGGCGGCCAAGCTGTCCGGTGACGAGGCGACGGGCGCTCGGCTCGTGGCGTCGTCGCTCGAAGGCCCGCTGAAGCAGATCGCCGAGAACGCCGGCATCGAAGGTGGCGTCGCCGTGTCGACCGTGCGTGGCCTGACCGGCAACGAGGGTCTCAATGCCGCCACCGGCGAGTACGAGGACCTCGTGAAGCTCGGCATCATCGACGCCGCGAAGGTCACCCGTTCGGCGTTGCAGAACGCAGCGTCGATCGCGGCCCTCTTCCTCACCACCGAAGTCGTCATCGTCGACGAGCCCGAGAAGGCCGGCGCCCCGATGGGCGGCGGCGACATGGATTACTGACCGTCATCTGACGCATCCCGGCGAACGCGTGAACAATCTGCGGTGTCACTGCGCAGATTGTTCACGCGTTCCCGGTTTTCCGGGGCGGGTTAGCCTCGGGCTGGTGGCACGGACGCGATCGGAGCGGTTGATCGTCAACCGGGTCACGGTCGGCACCGAGGGGTCGGCCGCCGTCAAGCGGGCTCCCGACGACCTGATCGTCGAAGAGCCGATGTCGATCAAGCTCGACGACACGCTCGTGGCCACCACGATGCGGACGCCTGGTCACGACTACGAGCTGGCGGCGGGTTTCTGTTTCACCGAGGGGATGCTCGACGGTGCGGTCGTGCGCGGTGTGCGCTACTGCGCCGACGGCAGCGCGATGGCAAGTCATTTCAACGTCGTCACCGTCGACACCGATGGACGTGGCCCGGCGCCGGCGCCGCGGCTCGGCAACGTGTCGTCGAGCTGCGGCTGGTGCGGCAGCGATCAGCTCGACGAACTGACCGCACGCCTCGAGGTGCTCCGGCGATCGGAACCGTTCGACCTCGACGTGCTGGCGCGCGTCCCGGATGCCGTCGCGGCCGAGCAGCAGCTGTTCGCGGCGACCGGTTCCGGCCACGCCGCGGCGGTGTTCGACCGCGACGGTCGGATCGCCCGGCTGCGCGAGGACGTCGGCCGGCACAACGCCGTCGACAAGGTCGTCGGGTCGATGGTGCTCGAGGGGCTCGACCTCGGCCCGCATGCAGCGTGCACCGCCGATCTCGGCCTCTTCGTCAGCGGACGGGCGAGCATCGAGATGGTGCAGAAGGCGTGGGCGGCGGGGTTCGCGGCGCTCGTCGCGGTCAGCGCGCCGACGGCGCTCGCGGTCGACGCGGCGCGCCGCGCCGGGCTGCTGCTCGCGGGCTTCGTCCGGGGCGATCAGTTCAACGTCTACGCCCCCGAGCGGCTCGTGGTGTCGCGGGCAGTCGTAGCCTGGGCGCATGCGCATGGAATCCGGTCTCGGTGTCGTCCACCTCTTCGGCAAGGCGAGCGATCGGCTCGACCGGGAGGCGGTGACCGCGGCCGTGAAGGCGGCCGAAGCCGACGAGTGCCAGGTCATCACCGCCGCGACGCTCGGCCACAAGGCCGACATCGCCTTCATGGCGCTGGCGCCCGACTGGCGCACCTTGCGCACGCTGCAGTCAGCGCTGCGCGATGCCGGCGTCGACATCGTCGACAGCTACGTGTCGATCACCGAGGTCAGCGAGTACGCCAAGGGCATGCCCGAAGAGATGCTCCGCGCGCGGGTCTACCCGCAGCTCCCGCCCGAAGGTCTCAACGCGTTCTGCTTCTATCCGATGAGCAAGAAGCGCGAGGGGCACGCCAACTGGTACGCCACGTCGTTCGACGAACGCAACGACATGATGCGCGAGCACGGCAAGAGCGGTCGGACGTTCTCCGGTCGGGTGGTGCAGCTCGTCACCGGCTCGACGGGCCTCGACGACTACGAATGGGGCGTCACGTTGTTCGCCAAGAGCCCCGACGTGATCAAGGACGTGGTCTACACGATGCGCTTCGACAAGGGCTCGGCGCTGTACGGCGAGTTCGGCGCCTTCTACGTCGGATATCTCGACTTCGTCGAGAACATCCTCTGAGCCCGTTCACGAGGGGACGAGAAAGGGCGTTCCGAGCGTGTCGTGGCCTTCGTTCGTCGAAGGTGAACCGGTCGAAGCGCGCCTCGACTCGGATCGCCCGAACTGCCGATCTCGGTCAGTCCCGAGGGCCCCTCGTAGTCGATCTGTCGTGTCGTCCAGCGCCTCCTCGGAACAGTCGGCGAACGTGCGACACGTCCGGCCACCGGTGCTGACCAACGGAATGAACCCGGCGATGTCGGCAGCGAGGTCGGAATCGGCGAGGCTGGCGGCGAGGGCGATCAGCGTGACGCAGTCGAAGGCCTGTGTCGCGAACGGTCCGGCCGGCGCGAACGGTGTCGGCTGGTCGCTCGACTCCGCCTGCGGGGCGACGCCTTCGATCTTCTGCCGTGTGCTCCTGGAGCAGCGCCGCCATTCGTTGGACCGACTCGGGCGAACGCAGCGCGTCGTTCACGATGATCGTCGAGATGCTCGGCACGGATGCGTCGCTGAGCGCCTCGAGGAACTGCGTCCCGTCGTTGCTGCCGGCCAGAAGGATGAGCACCCGAGCCTGCGAGTCGATCACCCGTTGCACGTTGTCGACGTGGTCGACGCCGATCTGATCGGCCTCGATGCTGGCGAACGGCGATCGAGTCGGCCACGTCGATCGGTACGGCGGCCAGTTCCTCGGCGACGGCGACGGACAACGGACGACCGAAACCGTCGTCCACGTACGCAACGACGACCGACGGAAAGCCGGTCCCTTCCGCGATCTGGGAGATCGCCTCGGCCTGCAACGAGTCGCTCGGCACGGTGCGGAAGAAGAGACCCCGGTCGGGAATGTCGTCGAGGCTCAGGGCCGAGGCGGTCGGGGAACACGCCACCACACCGTTGGAGACGATGCCGGTGAGCGTGCTCGCGGCGATGGTCGACGACGCCGGCCCGATGATCGCATCGACGTCCTGCTCGAGCAGACTCTGCGCGGCGGTTGCACCGGCTGCGGCCGTGTCGCCCTCGTCGGTCGAGACGTACGTCGACGCGGCGGTCGAACACGCCACCGCTGGCGTTGATCTGATCGACGGCGGTATCGACGCCGGTCAGGATCGGCTCGCGCGAGCAGCGTGGCCGCGGGCGGGAGCATCACCCCGATCGTCAGCTGCTCGTCGCTGGTCGGCACGCTCGGGGCGGTCGAACTCGTCGTGGCGGCCGTCTGGTCCGGATCGGCGTCGGAGCCGCTCGAACATGCCGCGACCGCGACGGTGACCGAGAAAGCCAACGCGAGGTTGCGAGGCCCCAGCCGTGTCCGGATCACGACGTGTCACCCTAGAAGACACCCATCGGGGTGGCGCGCCGGCGACGGCAAGATTTCGTCAACGACGGTGACGACACGACGATCATTTTCGAGCCGCGTCCGGCGAGCACATGACGTGTCGATCGTGTAGACCTGCCCCGGTGACGGTGTACTCCCGGCGACAGCATCAGATCGACGCCGCCGGTGCCGACCGCGCCGTGCGGGGACTGGCCTACTGCAGAACTCTGTGTGACATGACCGACGAGTGGGTCGTCGACGTCTTCGATCGGGCCATGGCCGACCACCGGCCCGACCGGGGGCGGGTCGCGCTGCTCGCCATCGGCGGATACGGCCGGGGCGAGCTGGCTCCGTTCAGCGATCTCGACCTCCTGCTCGTCCACGACCTCAAGGCCAGGGAGGTGCGGTCGAAGATCGAGCCGCTGGCCTCGGCCATCTGGTATCCGATCTGGGACGCCGGCGTGAAGCTCGGACATTCGGTGCGCAGTGTGAAGGAACAGATCGAGCTGGCGCGGACCGATCTCGAATCGGCCACGGCGATGCTCACCGTCCGGCCGCTCGCCGGCGACGACGAACTCGCCCGCGAGGTGATGGCTGCCGGTCTCGATGTGTGGCGATCGAAGGCCGATCGCAACCTGCTGGCCCTCCGCAACCTGGTCGTCGCCCGGCAGGACGAGGAGACGGAGGTGGCGTACCGCCTCGAACCGGACCTGAAGGACGGCCGCGGCGGCCTGCGCGACGTCCAGTCGCTCCGGTGGGCGCAGGAGTGTGGGATGAACGTGCGGGCGGCCGACGAGGCCGACCTCGCCCGCTGCTACGACGTCCTCCTCCGCGCCCGGGTCGCGCTCCAGCTCGCGACCGAACGTCCGGGCGAGGTGCTCCGCCTGGAGGATCAGGACGCCGCCGCCGCGCAGGGAGGGTGGAACGACGCCGACGACATGATGTCGTCGGTCGCGATGGCGGGGCGGACCGTGGCGTGGCTCGTCGACGAGAACTGGGATCGCGCGATCCCGCGCACGGACGTCGCCGCCGAACCGGGCCGTCGCGCCGGGGATCATGTTGTTCAACGGCGAGATCGAGTTGTCCGACGGGGCGAATCCCGCCGAGAACCAGGCGCTCGCACTCACCGCTGCCGTTGCCGCGGCCCGTCTCGATGTGCGCATCGGACGGCAGTCGCTCGATCGTCTCAAGCAGGACGTGGAGGGCTTTGCCGGGCAACTGGCCGGTCGGTGCTCGAGCCGAGCTGGTCGCGCTGCTCCTCGAAGGTCACCGGGCCCTGCCGGCGCTGGAAGCGCTCGATCAGCACGAGCTGTTCGGGCGCCTCATGCCCGAATGGGAGCCCGTCCGGTCGAAGCCCCAGCGCAACGCCTACCACCGATTCACCGTCGATCGTCACCTGTGGGAGGCCGCCGCCAACGCTGCCGAGCTGGCGCCGCGGGTCGGCCGGCCGGACCTGCTCGTGATGGGGGCCCTGCTCCACGACATCGGCAAGGGATATCCCGGTGATCACACCGAGGTGGGCATGACGATCGTCCGTCAGGTCGCGCCACGGCTCGGGTTCGGGCCGCGTGAGGTCGACACGCTCGTGGCGATGGTCGAGCACCATCTGCTCCTTCCCGATTTCGCGCTGCGTCGCGACATCACCGACAAGGCCACGATCGAGAAGGTGGCGGCGGCGGTCGAGACCGTCGAACGGCTCGAGCTGCTCCACGCGCTCACGGAAGCCGATTCGAAGGCGACCGGCCCGGCGGCGTGGGGCTCGTGGCAGGCGGAGCTCGTCGACGAGCTCGTGGGCCGGGTGCGTCACGTCCTCGGCGGCGGCGATGTCGCCGAGGTGACGTGGCGGCTGTTCCCCGATGCCGAGACGCTGGCGCGGATGGCGGCCGGAACGATCGACGTCCGACGCGACGGCGACGTGATCACGGTGGTGAGCCCCGATCGCGCCGGCTCGTTCAGCCGGATCGCCGGCGTGCTGTCGATGCACGGTCTCGACGTGCTGAGTGCGCAGGCGCACTCCGACGAGCACGGCATGGCCGCGTCGCAGTTCCGGGTGATGAGCGACACGGCGGACATGAAATGGCGATCGGTGAAGGCCGATCTGGGCCGCGCGCTCGCGAACGAACTGGCGATCGAGGCACGGCATCGCGGAGCGGGCGGCCACGTACCGGCGTCGCCGCCGGACCCAGGCCGGCCAGCCGGCCGACACCGAAGGTCGTGTTCGACGATGCGGCCTCCAGCAACGCCACGGTGCATCGAGGTTCGGGCGACCACCAAGATCGGCATCCTGCATCGCATCACGAAGGCGCTCGGCGAGCTCGGCCTCGACATCCGTCATGCCACGGTGCAGTCGATCGGCATGGACGTGGTCGACACGTTCTACGTCCGGTCCGCGTCGGGCGGCCTCGTGACCGATCCGCAACACCGGCGCGAGATCATCAAGGCCGTCCTGCACGCGGTGTCGTGACGGTGCGTTGTCCGGCTCCGGTGATGCGTCGCCTAGCGTGCACGGCGTGACGGCGAGCGCCCACGACCTTGCCCGGTGGAGCGAGACGCTGGCGGCCATCGCCCGCACCGGGATGGGATTCACGCAGAGCCTGTACGAGCGCGAACGCTACGAGGAGGTGCTGCACGTCGCGGCCGACATCAAGGCGGCGGCACGCGAGATGGCCGAGGCGGCCGAGGTGCAACGCGAGACCGACCACTTCGTCCAGGAATGGATGGAGTCGATCGGCGAGGGCGTGCCCGGCTACGTCACCCCGAAGGTGGCGATCGGCGCGATCGTCGGCAACGACCGCGGCGAGTTGCTGTTGGTGCAGCGCAAGGACTCGGGGATCTGGCTGTACCCCACCGGATGGGCCGACGTCGGGTACTCGCCGGCCGAGGTGGCGGTGAAGGAGGTCGAGGAGGAGACCGGCATCGAATGCGACCCGGTTCGCCTGCTCGGCGTGGTCGACGGCCAGCGCATGGGGTTCAGCCGCTTCGGCATGTACATGCTCCTGTTCCACTGTGTGGCCACCGGCGGCGACCTGCGGCCCCATCCGCTGGAGACGGCCGATGTCGGCTGGTTCGCCGATGGGGCGCTCCCCGAGCCGTCGGCCGGGGCGCAATGGTGGGGGGCGATGGCCTTCGCCGCGATCCGCGGTGAGGATGCGCCGGCCACGTTCGACCCGGTCCGCTCACCGGTGTGGCGGGTCGAGTAACGCCGTCCTGATCGAGGGTTGGCTTCAGTCGTCGGTGCGGTCGCGCAGGAACCGTTCGACCTCTTCGACCAATGCGTCGGGATCGAGCGCCTCGGTGAAGTCGTCCGCGGCGCCTTCGTCATCGTCGTCGTCGGGCGAGTCGAAGCCCGTGTCTCCGTCGTCGGCCAGTTGTTCGAGACGGTGCACGTACTCGACCATGTCGTCGTCACCGCTGATCAGCGACGAGACCCGGGCGTCGTACTCGGCCGCGGCGGGGGCGAGTTGGTTGAGCGGCGCGGGTGTACCGATCATCGAGCACGCACGCTCGACGAGCGCCATGGCCGCCTTCGGCGAGGGGATCTGCGACGCGTACCCGGGGACCGCCGCCCAGAGCGACGCCGTGGAGAGGCCGTGGCGTTGCAGGGCGTCCTGGAGCACACCGACGATCCCGGTGGGACCTTCGTACTGCGAACGTTGCAGTTCGAAGCGCTCCATCATCGTGTCGTCGGTCGCCGTGCCGATCAGCGGCACCGGACGGGTGTGGGGGACGTCGGCGAGCAGCGCACCGAGCGAGAGCGCCATGCTCACCTCGAACCGATCGGCGACTCCCACGAGTTGCTCGCTGAACAGCCGCCAGCGCAGGGCGGGCTCGGGTCCGAGCACGAGCAGCACGTCGGTACCGGGCAGCGAGACCGACCAGACGCCCACGGTGGGCCACACGATCGATCGGTGGTGCTCCTCGTCGAGGCGCACCTGCGGGCGGACCGTGGCGAAATCGGTGAACACGTCGGGATCGATCTCGGCGAGCGGCGACGCTCCCCACGACTCGATCATCGTGCGGAGCGCGGTGGAGGCGGCGTCACCGGCGTCGTTCCAACCGGTGAACGCGCTCAGCAGGACCGGGCGCGTCAGCGTGGGCTCGGCGATCCAGCGGACGTGCTCGGTTCCCACACCGGTCACGCTATCGGTCGGCGCGTTGTAGCGTCAGTGGACCGTGAGCGAGCACCGCGCCGACCCCGCATCCGATCCGGATTCCGACGCCGTCGCGGTGGTTCCGGCCGCGACCGTGGACGACGAACTCGTCGCCGCGTTCGAGCGCCTGATCCCGCAACTGTCGTCGTCGTCCCCGCCGCCGCGCCGAGCCGACCTGACCGACATCGTCGGGAACAGCTCCACGGTGCTCCTCCTGGCACGGGTCGACGGGGAGATCATGGGCAGCCTGACGCTCGCCTTCTACCGCATCCCGACCGGTCTCAAGGCGTGGATCGAAGATGTGGTCGTCGACGATGCGGTGCGCGGTCGCGGGGTCGGTGCGGCCTTGAACCAGGCGGCACTGGCGGAGGCTCGCCGGCGTGGCGCCAAGGACGTGAGCCTGACGAGCCGGCCGTCGCGGGAGGCGGCGAACCGGCTGTACCTGCGTCTCGGTTTCGTGGCCCGCGAGACGAACACGTACCGCTACACGTTCTGACCGGGCGCGGGCTGATCGCTACACGTCCTGGTCGCCGGACGCTCGCTCGAGGTCTTCGGCGGCCTGGCGCACCTGCCAGTCGCGATCCTCGAGGGCCCGGGCCAGCGCGGCGTCGACCTCGTCGCCGTCGAACGGTGCGAGCGCGAGCACGGCTCGCCGGCGCACGGCCGGTTTGTCGCTGGTGGCGACGAGGATCGCCGGGCAGACCACGCTCGTCGCCGATGGCACCGAGCGCGGCGACCGCCGCCTCGCGGACGAGAGCGTCGCCGGCCGATCCGGCGAGCGCGATGAGCCGGTCGAGGACGGGTGCGCGGTTCGACTCGTGTTCGCCGCACGACCATGCCGCCACTTCGACGACCGTCGAGTCGTCGTCGTGGAGGGCGCCGACGAGATCGACGGAGGGATGATGCGCGGCGATCTCCGCGGCCCGTCGTCGAACCGCCCGGTCGGGATCGCCGAGCGAGCGTGCCAGCACGGCGTCGTCGAGGGCGGCCAGGCGTTCCAGGGCGCTCAGCGCCGTCGCCCGCACGTTCGGGTCGTCGCTGTCGAGGCCGCGGCGGGCGGTGGCGGCATCGCCTTCGTGGCCGGCGATGGCCACCTCGCGCCTCGTCGGCGACCCGGTCACTGTTTGAGGAGGTCGGTCATGGTGGTGACGAGCCAGGCGAGGCCGAACGCGGTGACGGTGGCGATCACCACCGCGATGACGATCGCCAGGCCCGAACTGGCGACGACGGCCCAGATCCGGCGGAGGATGCTCGGCCGCTTGTAGAGCGGCGCGGTGGTCTCGGCGACACCGATCGGCACCCACTTCCGGCGCGGTAATGACGACTCGCGTGGGATTCGGGCGGCGGCTCTGGCATTCTTGCGCCAACCAGTGAGCAGGAGCACCACGATGGCCAGCCCGGCCATCCACGCGGCCTGTGTAGTGAGATCCGTGACCGACACGACGCCGACGATCGTACCCCCGCCTCCTGGTGCCCCGCCGGGCACCAGGCGCGCGTCGCGCCGACGGCGCTGGCTCGGGTGGTTCGTCGGTGGCGTCGGGATCGCCGCCTTGGTCGTCGCTCCTCGTGCTCTCCGTGCTCCCGTCGGAGCTCGTGGCGGAGAAGGAGAACGCCCGCACGGGCGAACTCGAACCGACGCCGTACGCCTTGACGCCGGCTTCGGCCGAGCCCGTGACCGGTCGCATCGTGTTCGGTGACCTGCCCGCGGGTGTCGAGCGGTACGACACGAACAACGACTTCTACTTCGTGACGGTCACGTCGCCGGCACAATCGATGCTCGGCTGGCTGACGGGCCGCAACGACGCCGCGGTGCGCTTCATCACCACCGAGGACAAGTACGGACGGCGCACGGCCGACCAGCGGCGGGAGATCAATCTGCAGTCGATGCGCACCGCTGCGCAGGAGGCCCAGTACGTCGCGCTGACCGCGCTCGGCTACGACGCGGAGATCACCCCGGGAAGTGTGGTCGTGCAGGAGATGCTGTGCCTGACCGACTCGGAGGACGGTCCCGACTGCCTCGAGTACTACCCGAGCGACGTCGAGGTCGATCCCGCCGACACGATCCTCGAAGCCGACGGGAAGCCGTTGGCATCGGTCGACGACCTCGTCGCGGCGCTGGCGGACAAGGAACCCGGTGACACGATCGAACTCCTGATCGACCGTCCGGGCGCCGGCGAGATGACCGTGACCGTCGAGCTGTCGGCGTCACCGCAGGATCCGGAGCGCACGATCGTCGGCTTCCTGCCGTTCGACACCAGGGTGGTGCAGCTGCCGTTCGAAGTCGCCATCGAGACCGGAGACATCGGTGGCCCGTCGGCCGGCCTGTCGTTCACGCTCGCGCTGATCGACCAGTTGTCGCCGGGGCAGCTCACCGGCGGGCGCAACGTGGCGGTCACGGGCACGATCGCTCTCGATGGCTCCGTCGGTGCGATCGGCGGGTTGGCGCAGAAGGTCTCGGCGGTGCATCAGAACGGTGTGGACGTGTTCCTCGTCCCGGCATCGCAGCCGGAGCTGAGCGACCCGGTGCAGATGCAGACACTGATCGATGCGGGCCGCGGGGAGGTCGAGATCATCCCGGTGGCGACGCTCGACGAGGCCCTCGCCGCGCTCGAGAAGCTCGGCGGTGACCCCCTGGTGAAAGTCGGCTCGTGACGGTCGGCGCCGTCACCGAACCCTCGCCCCCGCTGATTGCCACCATTGACCAGACCGGGGCGCGTAGCGTTGCGGCATGGCCATGTCGTTTGCCCGTCCCGATCCGTCGTCGCCGGCGTCGGTCGCCGACGCCGCGTTCGGCACCAGCCGTCGCGGATTCGATCAGACGGAGGTGCGCGACTTCCTTCGGATGGTCGCCGCCGAACTCGGTCGGTTGCAGGAGCGCGAGCGCTTCCTCGAGCGCGAGCTGCGCACCGCGCAGACCAACCCGGACCTCGACAACGTCCGCTTCGACGACGCGACGCTGACGCGCCTGCTCGGTGAGGAGACGGCTCGGGTGTTGTCGACGGCGCGCGAGGCGGCCACCGAGATCCGCGAGAAAGCGGAGTCGAACGCGGCGCGTCTGCTGAGCGAGGCGAGCGACGAGACGATGCGGATGCGTCAGGAGGCCGAGGTCGAGTCGTCACGACGCCGAGCCGACGCGGCCTCCGATGCCGAAGCCGAGTTGGCGATGGCCAAGCAGCAGGGTCGGGAGATGGTCAACGAGGCGCGGGCGTACCGCGAGCGGGTGCTCAGCGAGCTCGCCCGTCGTCGTGAGCTCGCCCGGGAGCAGATCGAACAGCTGATGCACGGTCGTGACCGCCTGATGCAGGCGTTCGAGCGGGCGCGTGTGGTGGCGGTCGACGTCGTCGCTGAACTCAAGCCGCTCGGTGAGCCCGACGAGTACGTGAACCTGTCGCCCACCACCGGCCCCGTGCCGGTGATGCTGCCCAACTCCCCTCGGCCCTACGACTCGATCGCGGCGGACGACGAACTCGACGATCCCGAGGTTGCCGGCGAGGTCGAGGTTGGGGAGGAGGTTGCGGGTGCGGTCGAGACCGAACCGCCGGCCGACGAGACCGATGTGGACACCGCGCCCGCGGATGTCGAGCCCGCGGACGACGAATCTGCCGACGTCGAGCGCGTTGTTGTCGAAGCCGTGGACGTCGAGACGATCGGTGTCGCGATCGATGTCGAGACGGTCGACATCGAACTGGCTGACGTCGAGATGGTCGAAGCGGGGATCGACGTCGAGATCGATGCCGAGATCGACGGTGAGGTCGATGCCGAGATCGACGGCGACGTGCCGAGCGATGTCGACGACGAGCGCGATGACGTCGTCGTCGACCTGTTCGCCCGCATCCGAGCCGAGACGGACACCAACGTGTCGACCGAGATCGCCGCCGAGCTCGCGACCGACGACGTCGACGCGGCGAGTCGACGCTGGCGGTGTCGCCGACGCCGTCGAGGACGGCGGGCCCGACGAGTCGCCGTTCCGCCGGCGGGATGCGGAGTTGACGCCGCTCATCGTGGCCAGCGCACGCAAGCTGAAGCGGGCGCTCGCCGACGAGCAGAACGAGGTGCTCGACGGGCTGCGACGCGGCACCGCCGTCCTGCCTGCCCGCGACCAGCACACCGCGCGGTTCGCCGAGGCCATCGACGAGGAACTCCGCGCCGCGGCGGTCGCCGGCGCGGCTTCGGTCGCCACCGGCCGCGCCGCGAAGCTCAACAAGTCGCAGATGACCAGCGTGATCGGCGCCGGCCACGAGGCGCTCGCCGAGTGGTTGGTGAACCCGCTCCGAGATCGGCTGCAACGGTGCCTCGCTGACGGCGCGGGCGACAACGAGGCGATCGCCAAGGGCATCCGCGCGGTGTATCGCGAATGGAAGACCCAGCACATCGACGAGCAGCTCGACGACGTGCTGCGAACCACCCATGGCCGGGCCGTGCTCGCCGCCCTGCCCGACGGTGCGCCGGTGTGCTGGGGCGTCGATTCCGAGCACCCCGCGTGCGCCGATGGCGACGACAACGCGCTGGCCGGATGCGTGGCTGCGGGCACCCCGTTTCCGACCGGTCATCTGTTCGCACCGTCACACACGGGGTGCCGATGCCTACTCGTTCCTGCTGACCGGTAATCTTCGCGCCGATGCGGCGCTCCTCTGATCTGACGGATGATCGCCCGCGTCGTCGTGTCACCGGCCGCGGCATCCTCATCGGGTTCGGCGCGCTGTTCCTGTTCGTCCTGATCTTCGGCCGTGCGATCGCCCGCTTCTACGTCGACAACCTGTGGCACAAGGCGCTCGGCCGCGGTGACGTGTTCTGGGGTGTGATCGGCGCGAAGTTCACGCTTTTCGTCGGATTCTTCCTGCTGTTCGTCGTCATCGCGGCGTTCAACCTGTTCATCGCCGACCGGGTGGCGCCCACGTCGTTCCCGGCCAACGTCCACCCCTACGTCGAGCGGTTCCACGACGTGTTCGGCCACCGTCTGCGCCTTGTCCGCTACGGCGCCGCCGTGCTGTTCGCCATGCTCCTCGCGCTCCCGGCGATCGGCCAGTGGCAGAGCTGGCTGCTGTTCCGTCACGCTCGCGAGTTCGGCGTCGCCGACGAACAGTTCCATGTCGACGTCGGCTTCTACGTGTTCCAGCTGCCGTTCCTGACGTTCGTACTGAGCTGGCTGTTCATCGCGCTCATCGTCGTGCTCGTCCTGACCGCCGCGGCGCACATCCTGAACGGCGGCGTCGTGTTCGTGTCGCCGATGCCGGTCGTCCGCCAGTCGACCAAGGCGCACATGGCCGTGCTGCTCGCGGTCCTCGCCATCGTCAAGGCC
Organism: Ilumatobacteraceae bacterium; assembly: GCA_963801795.1. Taxonomy (GTDB): domain Bacteria; phylum Actinomycetota; class Acidimicrobiia; order Acidimicrobiales; family Ilumatobacteraceae; genus Sva-07. Next base: position 763,231 of record CAWDFZ010000003.1, on the reverse strand, counting down.
GCCGACTACTGGCTCGATCGATACGAGGTCACCAACAGCCAGCGGGGCATCGTGCAGGGCGCCACCTACTCGGTCGTCAAGGCGCAACTCCCGGCGATCCTGCTGCTGATCCTGATCGCCCTGCTGACGGCCGGTCTGTACCTGTCGGTGGTCAAGACCGGGTCGTTCCGTCTCCCGCTGATCGCATCCGCGCTGTGGCTCGTGGTGGCGATCGTGGGTGGGATCATCTATCCGGCGCTCGTGCAGTCGCTCGTCGTGAACCCCAACCAGGAGGCGCGCGAGCAGCCGTTCATCGAGCGCAACGTGACCGCCACCCGCCAGGCGATCGGGCTGACCGCCGTCGACGTCCGGGAGGTCGACTTCGGCTCCTTGACCCCGCAGGACATCGAGAACGACCTCGACCCGCTCGAGAACGTCCGCCTGCTGAACCCCACCGAGATGAAGACGCGCTTCCTCGTCGACCGGGGCGAGGTGGCCGGCCTGACCATCGACGACCTCGACGTCGACCGGTACACACTCGACGACGACACCGCGCCGGAGGAGGTGCTGATCGCCGCTCGCGAATTGCAGTTGTCGGGCGTGACGAACCGCAGCTGGCAGGGTCTGCACCTGATCAACACGCGTGGCTGCGGGCTGGTGCTCGCGCCGGCGGGCCGCGTGCTCGAGAGCCAACGGCCCGACTACCGCACGGTCCCGCTCGAGCGGCCCGAGCTGTATTTCAGCCCCACCCTGTCGGGCTACGCCATCGCCAACAGTGAGTCGTCGGAGCGCGAGTGCGACGAGCCTCACCAGTATGCGGGCGACAACGGCGTGCAGATGAACTCGTTCGTCCGGCGCGCCGCCTTCGCCCTCGCGTTCCTCGACTACAACGTGCTCGGGTCGGGCGCCATCACGGCGGACTCGCAGATGTTGTGGGTCCGAGGTGTGAGCGACCGCCTCGAGAAGCTGGCGCCGTTCCTCTCGTACGACACCGACCCGTATCCCGTCGCGATGAACGGCCGGGCGGTGTGGGTGGTCGACGCCTTCACCACGACCACCCGCTACCCGTACGCCGAGCGCATCGGCGACGTGCAACGCCAGCAGCCATCCGGCCTGGGTTCTGACGACAACTACGTCCGCAACAGCGTCAAGGCTGTTGTCGACGCCTACTCCGGCGAGGTCACGTTCTACGTGGTCGACGATCAGGATCCGATCCTCGCGGCGTGGCGGAGTGCGTTCCCCGACCTGTTCACCCCGGTCGATCAGATGCCCGAGGAACTCCGCGAGCACCTGCGGTACCCGGAGGACCTGTTCCGCATCCAGACCGACATGTACTCGAAGTACCGGATCGACGCGTCGCTGTTCTTCCAACGTGACGGCAATGCCTGGTCGGTGTCCCAGGCACCGAGCGCGACACCGACGTCGTCGAACGGCGAGGTCTTGGCGCCTGCGTCGGCCGACGACACGGTGACCGCAGCACAGCAGACGTTCGCCACCGAGTCGGACGCCCTCCGGTTCTCGCCGTACTACACGGTGTTCGACACGAGCACGCCCGAGGAGCCGCGGAAGAATCAGTTCGTCCTCCTGCGCCCGTTCGTGCCGTTCTCGACGAACGACGAGCGCACCGAGCTGCAGGCCTACATGACCGCCTCGAGCGACCCGGAGGACTACGGGAAGTTGACGAGCTATTTCGTCCAGGAGCGCGATGGCCGGCTGCCCGACGGCCCCTTGCGCGTGGCCAGCAATGCGGAGTCGACCGAGGCGATCTCGCGCCGGATCTCCCTCGACAACGTCGGCGGCGGCGGATCGCAGGTGCGCTTCGGCGACCTCCAGGTCGTCCCGGTCGCGGGTGGGCTGATCTACGTCCGTCCCTACTACGTGTCGGTGCCCCAGAGTTCGGGGTCGTCGAGCACGGTCACCGAGTTCCGGTCCGTGATCGTGTCGTACAACGATCGTGCCGTCCTCGAACCCACGTTGGCGCAAGGTCTGGCGCGGTTGTTCCCGGGGTTCCAAGGCGAGATCGGCGATCGGATCGACACGCCGGCCGAACCGACGAGCGGCGGCTCGGGATCCGAGCCCCCGACCGACGACGCATCGACCACCGACCCCTCGAACCCCGATACATCGACCTCGGGCGGCTCGACGAGTGCCGTGCAGTTGCTCGACGAGGCCGACGCGCTCTTCGACGAGGCGGACGCGGCGCTCGCCGAGGGCGACCTCGGCACGTACCAGTCCAAGATCGACGAGGCCCGGGCCAAGCTCACCGAGGCCCTGGCGCTCCTCGAGGACTGACCGTCACGACTCGCCGGTCTCCCTGCATGCCGCGGACACACCATTCAGGTTTGCGGCAGACACAACGACCGCGGCACGTCACAGTGGCTGCCGCGAAATCAGGGCCGCCGGTTTGCGGCAGACACGACGACAGCGGGCGAGCCGAATGTCTGCCGCAAACTCACGACGTACGTCGGCTGAGCGAGCGCGATCGACGAGGTGGAGCGATCGGCCGGCGGCGCGAACCGGCCGGTTACGAGCCGGGACGGCGGACGCGTTCGGCGAGTTCGGCCAGGTCCTGACGGAACTGGATCTGATAGCGGGCCTGCTCGGCAGCGAGACGCTCCGCTCCGGCCTGGATCGGCTCGATGTCGTTGCCGATCTCGCTCACCTGGTTGGCGAGTTCGGTCGACACGGACGTGACGCGGTCATCGAGCAGCATCATCCGTGAGTTCAGTTCGTCGAGCCGCCGTGCCAACTCGTCCCCGGACGTCGTCTGCTCGGGCTCCGGCGGTGGCGGGGGCGGGGGCGCCGTCGTGATCAGGCGTTGGTTCAACTCGTCGACGGTCGCCGCCAGCTCGGCCTTCTCCCGGTCGGCCGCATCGAGTCGGTCGCGCATCGCCGCCAGCTCGGAACGCAACTCGGCGAGCGCCGTATCAGCCGCACCAGGGTCGCCTGTGCCCGGCACTTCCGGGGGCGATGCAGGCTTCGTCTTGCGGAACAGTCCCATTCGATCTGCACGGTAGTGCACGGTGCCGTGATGGACGTCGGTGACGGCGGTCGTACCATCACCCACGTTGCGGCACGCGATCGCCAGCATCACAGGCAACCAAGACCACATGGGGGAGTGACATGGCAGCACATCCGACGACCGGCTTCGATCTCGACGAGGTCGACCGACTGATGACCACCACCAAGCAGGTCCGCAAACGGCTCGACCTGTCGCGGGCGGTCCCGCACGAGGAACTCTTGGCGTGCATCGAGATCGCCGGCCACGCGCCGATGGGTGGCAACCTCGAACGGAACCGCTGGATCATCGTCGACGACGGCGATCTCAAGGCCCGTATCGCCGAGCGGTTCGCCGACGTCGGCCGGCCGTACCTCGCCGCCAACTCCGCGGTCCGGCTCGACGATCGCAGTCAGAAGGTCCTCGAGTCGGCCGAGTTCCTCGTCGACCACCTCGCCGAGGTGCCGGCTCTGGTGATCTCCATGCGGCTCGATCGGCCACCCCTCGATCCGTCTCAGCAGGGAGGTGCCGCGGCCTACTACGGCTCGGTCCTGCCCGGGGTGTGGAGCTTCCAGCTCGCGGCCCGCGCCCGGGGCATCGGGTCGGCGTGGACGACGTTCCATCTCGAGCACGAAGCGGAGATCGCCGAACTGCTCGGTATCCCCGACTCGGTCACGCAGGTGTGCCTCCTCGCCGTCGGCTACTACACCGGCGACACGTTCACGCCCGCCCCCCGTCGCTCCGCCGCCGAGGTCACCTACCTCAACCGCTGGAAAACCCCCGTCACGTAGCACCCACCTGGCGCGCGCCCGGACCCGACCCCCTGGCGCCGGCTGGGCTAGTGGAGATCCCGGCGGGCGTAGCCGACGAAGCCGGCCGCGGCGAAGGCGATGCCGAGCGCGCTCATCACGATCGTGCCGGCCCAGTTGACCGGGTCGGGCGGCGACACGGCGACGTGCCGCCAGGGCGAGACGTTCGTGATCCAGTCCGGCAGGTCGATGGCCGGGCCGAGGAAGCTCAGGACGTAGAGCGCACCGGCACCGCCGCCCGCGACGGCCACGGTCCACTTCGGGAACGTGCCGTGGATCATCACCGCCAGCCCGAGGAACAACACCACGAGCGGGACGAGATTGATCACGGCCGCCATCGACTCGACGAAGGTGATGTCGACACCGGTGACCGCGACGCCGATCCACGTGCCCACCCCGATCGCGGCCATCAACAGGGCGGCGAGGAGAGCCGTCGCCGCCGTTGCCGCACCGAGCCACGCCGTGCGCGTCACGCGCGCCGCGAACACCAGGTCGAGGCGGTCGAACTGCTCGTCCTCCCACAGCCGGGCGATCCCCGTCACCGCGTAGACGCAGACGACCGCGACGCAGGCCGCATCCATCGAGGCCACGAAGCCGATCGGCGTGCTCACCGACGTGAAGCCGAATTGTTCCATCAGCTCGGCGACGTCGGGGTCGTCGGCGATGAAGTCGACGAACGCCTTCGTGATCGCGCCGAGGACGAACCCGAACGCGAGGAGTCCGAGCCCCCATCCCAGCAGTCCTCCGACGCGCTCGGCGCCATGCGAAACCGAGCGGGTTGCGCAGCAGCCCGAGGCGGGCGGTGGCCGTGCCGGTGTCGCGGATGATCCCCTCGTCGGTGTCGCGGCGCCGGTCGAGCGCCACCGCGACGGCGAACAGCGCGAGCGGTGTGAGCACGAGCGGCACCAGCGGCAACAGGTTGTTCGACGCGAACGCCTCCAGGTTCTCCACCCAGCCGAGCGGGCTCGCCCAGCGCAGCCATGCGCTGTCCTGCGTACCGTCGGCGATCATCCGGATCACGTACGAGATGCCGAGCACGCCGCCGGCGGTCCCCATGGCCCGCCGCCGCGATGCGAACAGCTGTGACGTCACCGCACCGACGGCCACGAAGGTCAGCGTGAGCAACGTCACGCCGAGGGCGTAGAGCGCGGCCGGGCCGGCTGGTTCGCCACCTCCCACGAACGATCCGAAAACCGCGAGTCCGACAACGACACTGCCGCCCCCCAGCACCTTCACGTGACTCAGCAGCACGCCGCCACGCGTGACCGGAGCGGTGAGCAGGAGATCCCAGCGGCCCGCCTCCTCCTCGCCCCGCAGGACGCGGGTGGTCGCCATCAGCGCCCACAGGCCGGCGAACACGCACACGAACGTGCCGACGCGCCACACGGTGAAACCGCCGGCGTTGGTGACGTCGAACGGCATGCCGTACAGCGCACGCACCGCCGGGTTCTCGAGCAGCGTGCCGAAGCTGCCCGACGTCGCGAGGTCGGTGGCGCTGAAGCTCCTGACGACGGCGACGATCATGAGCACGCTGGCGGCGACGATCGTGATCAGCCCGTTGCGGATCTCGCCGCGCCGCCAGACGGGCGACCGCCAGCTCAGGATGGATCGTCGTCATGGCCAACGCGCTCGTCGGTGTCGCCGTAGTAGGCGAGGAAGATCTCTTCGAGCGACGCCTCCTGCGACCGGAGCGCCGTGACGCCGTTGTCGCTGATCGCGGCGAGCACACCGCCCGGCGAGCCGATGAGCTTCACCCGCAGGCCGTTCGGCGTGCGTTCGACCGACTCGACGCCATCGACGTTCGCGAGATCGGGCGGCTCGCCGTGGAAGTCGATCTCCAATTCGCTCGTGTGCATCTGGCGGAGCGCGTCGACCGACGACACCTCGACGAGTCTGCCCGCGCGGAGGATGCCGACCCGTGGCACACAGCTCCTCCACCTCCGAGAGGATGTGCGACGACAGGAAGATCGTCTGCCCGCGCTCGCTCGCCTCGTGGACGCAGCGCCGGAACTGCTGCTCCATCAGCGGGTCGAGGCCGCTCGTCGGTTCGTCGAGCAGCAGCACGTCCGGTCGCCGCGCGAACGCGGCCACGAGCGCAACCTTCTGGCGGTTGCCCTTGGAGTACGCCCGAGCCCGCTTCGACAGGTCGAGTTCGAATCGATCGACGAGCTCGCTGCGGTACGTCTCGTCGACGCCGCCCTGCAGCCGGCCGAACAGTTCGAGGCACTCCTCCCCGGTGAGGCGCGGCCACAGGCTGACGTCACCGGGGACGTAGGCGAGGTGGCTGTGGACGTCGGTGGTGCGGGCGACGTCGATTCCCTTGATCTCGGCTCGGCCGGCCGTCGGCTTGATCAGCCCGAGGAGCAGTCGGAGGGTGGTCGACTTGCCGGCGCCGTTCGGGCCGAGGTAGCCGAACACCTCACCCTCGGCGACGTCGAGCGTCAGATCGTCGAGCGCCACGACCGATCCGAACCGCTTCGTGAGCGCTTCCATCCGGATCGCGGGCGCCCCACTTCCCCCGTTGCTCATCGCTGAAACCGTAGTTTCCGATGTCGATGTACCGGCGCCCATGCGGGTCATCGACATCGGAGTGTCGCCGGACGGGCGGTCGATGTAGTTGACCCGTGCCGGCGCCGGTACATCGACATCGCACGGGTTGGGGCGCGGTGTCAGGCGAGGGCGGGGAGGACTTCGGAGGTGAGCAGCTCGGTGGAGGTGCGGACGGCGTCGCGGTCGGCACCGAAGCCGGGTCCGGTGACCACGAAGCGGTCGATGCCGAGGGCGGCGAGTTCCTGCAGGCGCTCGACGACGCGGTCGGGCGAGCCGGTGACGGCGAACCGGTCGATGAACTCGCCGGTGAGGGCGGCGGTGTGCGTGGCGTCGTTGCGGAGGTGTTGGTTGCTGTCGTAGCGGCGGCCGACCTCGGCCACGATGCCCCGGTCCCGTTCGGCGAGCCCGGCCCCGGTCGAGCCGGGCATCGACGAGAAGTGGGCGAACGCCGCCACGCTGCCGTGCACCATCGCCCGGGCCTCGTCGAGGTCGGGATGGCACCCGATGCTGACGTAGGAGCCGAAGGTCAGGTCGCCGGGATCGCGACCGGCGTCGGCCGCCGCCGCGCGGGCGAGTTCGATGCCCCACGCCACCCGCTCGGGATCCGCTCCAAGGGCGAACGTGATCCGCTCCGCCGTGCGGGCGCTGAAGTCGATGACCTTCGGTCCCGACGCCGCGATGTCGAGGGGCACCTTGCCCGCCTTCGCCGAGTCGAGCCAGCGGATCCTGCTCTCCCGCCCGTCGATGTCGATCGTGCCGCCGGCGAGGTACGTCTGGAGTCGAGAAGTGCGCTCGAAGAACTCGGCGACCGGCATCGGAGGCAGACCGAGATGGAACAGGGCGGTGTCGCCACGGCCCGTGCCGAGGACGAAGCGTCCACCGGCGATCTCGTTCACGGTCGCCGCGGCGGTCGCCAGTGCCGCCGGGTGGCGAGTGTGGACGTTGGTCACGCCGGTCGCCAACCGGATGTGCTCGGTGCCCTCGGCGACCGATGCGAACACCACGAACGGGTCGGGACAGAGGTTCTGCGAGTCGGTGAAGGTGATGCCGTGCCAGCCAGCGGCCTCGGCGCGGCGGGCCCGCTCGACGGCGCCCCTGATGATCGGGACCGACATCGTCCAGAGTTCCACGGCGCACGACCGTAGTGGCGCCCAGCGATGGCCCGAGTACCGGGCCGGTCAGGCGGTGAGCGCTTCGCGACCGAGGCGCTCGACGACGTCGGTTTCGGGCGTCACGGTCGCCGTCCGGCGAATCGTGGTCCAGCCGTACACCCCGGCTCCCACTGCGGCGATCCCGCCGATCAGGAGCGACACGCGGGCGCTGGAATGCTCGCCGACCCAGCCGACGAGCGGCCCGCCGATCGGACTCGATCCGATGAGCGCCATCGAGAACAGCGACATCACACGACCCCGCAGCTGGGGGTCGGAGTTGAGTTGCAGCGTGGCGTTCGACAGCGAGATCATCGCCACGCTCGCCGCGCCGACGATCGGCATCATCGCGAACGCGAGCAGGATGGTCGGCATCACCGCGACGAGGATCACCGTCGACCCGAACCCGGCCGCGACGAACACCAGCCGTCGCATGGTCGGCGGGCCGGAGGCAGCGACCACGAGCCCTCCGATCACCGCGCCCGCGCCCATCAACGCCGTCATCGCGGCGAGCCCGCTCGCTCCGGCCCCGAAGGTGAACTCGGCGAGCAGCGGCAGGGTGGTGGTGAACTCGTAGGTGAGCGTGCCGATCACCACGAGCATCACGAGGGTGGTGCGCAGGATCGGCGTGTTCCACGCGTAGCGGAATCCGTCGCGCATCTGGCCGGGCGCCTTGGGGGTGCGCGCCGAGGGGTGCAGTTCGCTCGTCCGGATGAGGAGCATGGCGACGATGACTGCCACGTAGCTGACGGCATTGAAGATGAAGCAGGCGCCGATGCCGACGGTAGCGATGATGACGCCGCCGATCGCCGGACCGATGGCCCGAGCTGCGTTCACGACCACGCTGTTCAATGTGACCGCGTTGGCGATGTCGGCGGGTCCGACCATCTCCATCACGAACGTCTGCCGGCTCGGGTTGTCGAGGGCGGTGACCGCGCCGAAACACGCGGCGATCACGTAGACCATCCAGAGTTCGACGGCACCGGTGATCGTGAGCACGCCGAGTGTCAGCGCGAGCAGGCCAGCCGTCGACTGCGTGAGGATGATCAGCTTGCGCTTGTCGAAACGGTCGGCGATCACTCCACCGAAGGGCGCGAGCAGCAGGGTGGGGAGGAACTGCATCGCCACGACCGTGCCGAGTGCAGTGCCGCTGCCCGTGAGTTCGAGCACCAGCCACGACTGTGCGAGGCCCTGCATCCAGGTGCCGCTGAACGAAACGATCTGGCTGAAGCAGTACAGCCGGTAGTTACGGAACCGCATCGCCGCGAACGTGCGGTGCGAGATCGCGGAGACGCGGTCGTTCACGATTCGGTCGCCAACAGACGTTCGAGGGCGGGCAAGGCCTCGTCGATCCGTGCGACGTCCTCGGCATCGAGCATCGAGACACGCGAGGCGAGCCAGCTCCGGCCGGCGGCCCGGACCTCGTCGAAGTAGTCGTGGCCTCCGGGGGTGGCGACGATGACCGAGCACCGTCGGTCGTCGGGGTCGTCGCGGCGCTGGACGAGCCCCAGCCCTTCGAGGGCGGCGACGATCTTGCTCGCCGAGGGTGCCTTGACGTGTTCGAGTTCGGCGAGGTGGCCGATCGTGCACGGTCCGTAGTTCACCACCGACACGAACATCGCGAACTGCGACGGGGTGAGCCCGCCGACCGAGTTGGCGCGGATCCGGCGCGACAGGCGCAGGAGTGCGACGCGCAGACGGTCGAGATCGTCAGGCGAGCGGACCACGTCGACGCGCTGGCCGGACGGAGCGCGGGCGGGAGCGATCGGCGGCATGTGCATAGCCTAGGAAATAGTTTCCATCGCTATGCAATTCGGAGCGATCGCATCGGTCACATGGTCGATGCAGGGGCGCGGCAGGCCGCCGACGATCCGCGGTGACGACGTTGACGGGTCCTCGAGCGGCAGCTGTCAAGCCACGCAGTCGGCGCACGCGGCGTCGCGTTCCGAGCAGGGAGTGGTTGTCGGCGCGGTGACGGCCGACGCGAACTGCGTGCGGTAGAGCTCGGCGTACTGGCCGTCGAGCGCAAGGAGTTCGTGGTGGGTTCCCTGCTCGACGATCCGGCCGTGGTCGAGCACCACGATCGAGTCGGCGGCGCGGACGGTCGACAGCCGGTGGGCGATCACCAACGCGGTCCGTCCGTCGAGCGCGGTGTCGAGCGCGGCCTGCACCGCGGCTTCGGACCGCGAGTCGAGGCTCGATGTCGCCTCGTCGAGAACCACGACGCGCGGATCGCGCAGCAGCATCCGCGCGATCGTGAGTCGCTGTCGTTCGCCTCCCGAGAAGCGGTAGCCGCGCTCGCCGACGACGGTGTCGAGCCCGTCCGGCAACGACGCGATGAGCAGCGCCACCTCGGCGCGTTCGAGGGCTTCCCACAACTCCTCGTCCGTCGCACCAGGGCGGGCGTAGCGGAGGTTGTTGGCGATCGTGTCGTGGAACAGGTGACCGTCCTGGGTGACGACCCCGACCGTCTCGCGGATCGATTCGGAGCTGAGCTGTCGGACGTCGACACCACCGATCCGCACCGCACCGGCATCGACGTCGTACAGGCGTGACACGAGTGCGGCGATCGTCGACTTCCCCGACCCCGATGCGCCGACCAGCGCCACGGTCTGGCCCGGTTCGACGCGCAACGTGATGTCGTGGAGCACCGCCTCGTTGATCCGTTCGTCGAGCACCGCGACCTCCTCCAGGGAGGCGAGGCTGATCCGGTCGGCAGACGGATAGGCGAACTCGACCGCATCGAGTTCGACGCCGACCGGTTCGCGGCGGGGGAGGTCGACGGCGTCGTCGGCATCGGTGATCAGCGGCTCGATGTCGAGCACCTCGAAGACCCGCTCGAAGCTGACGAGTGCGGTCGCCACGTCGAGCCGGGCGTTGGCGAGCGCGGTCAGCGGGGCGTAGAGCCGGTTGAGCAGCAGGGCGAGCGTGACGACAGCGCCGGCATCGAGCGTGCCGTTCAGTGCGAGGTAGCCGCCGAGCCCGTAGATCACGGCCTGGGCGAGGCCCGACACGAGGCCGAGCGCGCTCATGAACACCTCGGTCGCCATCGCCGAGCGGACGCCGATGTCGCGGACCTGGCCGGCGCGGCCGGCGAACTCGCCGCGTTCGAACTCGGGATCGCCGAACAGCTTCACGAGCGTGGCGCCCGGCGCCGAGAAACGCTCGGTCATCTGCGACGTCATCGCTGCGTTGAGCACGGCCGCGTCCCGCTCGAGGCGACCGACCTTCGCGCCGACTCGACGTGCCGGGATGACGAACACGGGGAGCAGCACCACAGACGCCACGGTGACCTGCCACGACAGGTTGAACATCACGACGAGGGTCAGTGCGAGCGCGATGGAGTTCGTGACGACACCCGCGAGCGCGGACGTGAACGCACGCTGCGCACCGATGACGTCGTTGTTGAGCCTGCTCACGAGGGCGCCGGTGTGTGTGCGGTGAAAGAACGCGACCGGCATGGTCTGCATGTGGTCGAACACCGCTCGCCGCAGGTCGAAGATGATCCCTTCGCCGAGCCGTGACGACTTGAGCCGTTCCAGCACCCCGACGCCGGCGTCGAGGACCGCGATCGCGGCGATGACGGCGGCGAGGATCACCACGGTGCGGACCGGTTCGCCGTCGACGATCGCGTTCACGGCCCGCCCCGCGAGCACCGGTGAGGCGACACCGAGCGCCGCCGAGATCGTGGCGAGCGCGAGGAAGGCGACGATGGTCGAGCGACGGTGCCGGGCGAATCGTCCGACCCGGCGCAGCGTGTGCCAGTCGACGCGGCGAGCGTTGCGAGCGTCGGATCGCTGGGCGGAACTGCGCAGCGCACTCCAGGCGGACATGTCGGTCATGACTTCACGCTACGAGTTCAAGTGAACTTGAAGTCAAGGCTGATACATCAGCCGATCGTCACACCAATCCGGCACCCGACCGGTTGTCATCGCGGCGATCCGGGCGTATTGTGATGGTCCACTTCGACGCGGGGTGGAGCAGTTCGGTAGCTCGTCGGGCTCATAACCCGAAGGTCGCAGGTTCAAATCCTGCCCCCGCCACTACGAAAGCCCTGGTAGATCGCAAGATCCGCCAGGGCTTTCTCGCGTCCGGGACCGGATCTCTAACGGTTTCTCTAACGGGTTGGTCTCCGGAACTGAGTCGCAACGGTCGTTTTCGACGGATTAATTTCCGTAACGGCCTATCGGCGGACCGGGGGGCCGTCCGGTGTGCCGCTCGCCGCAAACACGGCTGCGCTGAAAGCCGCTGCGGCGTCCGCCTGCATCCCTGGCAACACGTGTTGATACACGGTCATCGTGAACGCCGGGCTGCTGTGGCCCAAGCGTTCGCTGACGACTTTCACCGGGACGTTGGCCTTGAGGAGGATCGAAGCATGTGTGTGGCGGAGGTCGTGAAGGCGGATACGACGCAGGGCGCTCTCACGCACCAAGCGCTCCCATGACTGCGAGAAGAAGTCGGGATGAATCGGCTGGCCGTTGGATCGCGTGAACACGAAGCCGTCGTCGTCTCGCCGACCGGAACTCATCCGGTGCTCGAGCTGCTCACGGCGCCATGCTCGCATCACCGCGACCGTTCGAGGATCGAGGTCGATCGTGCGCCGGCTGTTCGTCGTCTTCACGTCGGCGACGTGCGTGCCGTACTCGACCGAGAGGATCTGTTGGTTCACGACGATGCGCGCAGCATCAAGATCGACGTTCCGCCACGGCAAGCCGAGTACCTCACCGCGTCGCATGCCCGTGTTCGCCGCGACGTAGATCGGCACGTACCACTCGCTGTCCTCGATGCCGGCGAGGAACTCGCGCAACTCGTCGGCTGACCAGATCGTCATCTCTCTCGATCCGCCGATGCCCACCTTGGGAGGGTCGGCGAGGTCTGCCACGTTCCGGGTGACGGTGCCCTTCCGCATCGCGTCGGCGAGCGCCTTGCGCACGATGCCGTGGATGATTCGGACGGTCTTCGGCGCGAGCCCGCCGCCCTTGCCATTCCGGCGGCCATCGACGAGGAGCTGCGCGTAGAACGTGTCGAGGTCTTCGGGCTGGAGCTTCTGTAGCGCGATGTGGCCGATGCGTGGGTTGATGTGCGTCTCGACGTTGTTGCGGTACGAGGCGAAGGTCGACGGCCGCAGCTGCGACTTCTTGGTGGGCAACCACCGCTCGAGGAGGTAGTCGCCGAGCGTGATCCGCTCGGGTGCGCGGTAGTCGCCGTCGTGCACGCGCTTGACCAGGTCGCCCAGAACCTTGTCGGCGCCCTTGCGCGTCGGGCCGGCCGGATACCACCGGCGCCGTTCCTTGCCAGTCGCCGGGTCGATGCCTTCGTAGACGACGGCGTAGTAGCGATCGCCGCGTCGGGCGAGATGTCCCCTCATGATTCCGACCTCTGTCGATTGATGACGGTTGGTGTCGTTTGGTACGCCCGACTGGCTCGGCACCGTTGGCGGTTCGTCACCGCCCGGGGCCGACCGATGAACGGCAGCACCCAGGCGCTCGCGGGCGACAAAGCGCGCGCCATGGGTTCGAACATACACCGGCGGTCAATCGTCGTCACCTGGGGTCTTCGACCTGACGTGGACCGCGCTCGCACTCCCCGAAGTCGCCTCTCTGCGACCCCGTACGGAGATGCGTAACGAAGCCGTCCTCGCCTGGCCAGTCGACATTCACAGCTGATCACGAAGCCTCAGAAATTTCCACTGGCGCTTCGCCGATGGCCGTTTGGAGGGGGGAGATGTCACAAAAGCACAACTCGAGAGGCATGCGTAGGTGAGAGCCATGACGAGACGAACCGACACCGTTCCCGAGGAGCCGCCGGACTACCTCACGGTCGATGAGCTCGCCGCGATCCTGCGGATCAGCCGCAACCGCGCCTACGAACTCGTGCGGCGTGGCGCAGCGACGAACGGGCGGGACGGCATCGCCGCCGTCCGCGTCGATAAGCAGTTCCGCATCTCGAGGTATGTGATCGAGGAGCGGCTCGGTGGTCCGCTCACCTGGCCGATTCCCGGATTCCACGACGTCGCCGGCATCGAACCCGCCATGCCGTCGCGAAGGATCCGCACCAAACAACGCGACGTTCCGTCCGAACGTCAACCCTCGATGCCGACCCGTCACACGCGCTCGAAGTCGCCCGACTCCAAGCCGAGCACACAGCCTCGGCTCTTCCCTCTGTAGGCCGGCACCTGGATCGTCCCACTCGCCGGCGTCGCCAACGTTGACATCTGGTAACCGGGCGAGAGCTGCCGGACCCCTTCGAGGACTGTCGAGCGACGGCGACCGCGGCGACAAGCGAAACGGGCTCGTACCAATCGACACCGACCATTCCGGCGTGGCGACAAACGACCGTGTATTCCGCTCCGCCCTCATCGGCCTCAAGGGACGCCCGAACGTTGCCGGGCCCTGGCTCTCGCCGCTGCGCTCATGCCCAACAATGTTCGGGACTCTTCGCCCCTTGACCCCGAGCGGAGCTCCATACGGGCGCTGCCTAAGGCAGCAGGAGGGGGACCGGTGGCCCCACCCGCTGCCCAATCATCCAAACCCCGACGAGTGGGTCAATGTCTCGGACGTCACTTCGGTGGGCACTCTCCCGGGCTTCGACTCCTCGACCAAACACCATCGAGCCCGATCGGCACATCGAGTCCGACGCCGGCGACGGTTGATCGTGGTCGACTCGGTTGCATGTCGACACGACCCGCGACGCCGCGACTCGGGTGCTCGGAGGGCCACCGTGAGCATGGTCGCGACAAGTCGGATCGGGGAGCTCGAGTCGGTGATTCGAGCGCTTCTCCCCGGGTGCGGAACACGCTTGGAGAGCGCGTAACAATAGGAGCGGAGAGCGCGTAACAATTCTCCTGACACAGTATGCACACCTGTGGTTACGCGCCCGGCCGCCAACGTCCGGCTGCGGACAGGCGATATGCGTCGACCTCCACGAATGAAGAGTGCGGGCATGACTTCGACGATGGTCAGTTCGTCTCGCCGCGACGAATGACGGGAACTCTTCACATGTTATTACCCGCTCGGTGCACACAATCGTTGCGTTCCGTTACGGGCTCCCGGCACGAGGATCAGCGGTCCTTCCGATCTCGTTTTGCCGCGCGGCGCGCGGCTCGGTTGAGGACTGGTCCCGTCGGAGGTTGGGTCAGGATTGCCAGGCGTGCCTTGAGATCTGCGTTGGCTGCTCGCACCTCGGCGAGTTCGGCCTGAAGCGAACGGATCTGGTCGCCCGTTGCTGCGGCGGCTGATTGCTGGTGATCGAGGTCCGCCTGCGTCCGGTCGAGTCGGCGACGGACCGCGTCGGTCCGCCGACGTTCGCCGGCCAACGCTTCCTCGAGTTCGCCCATCGATGCGATCGCGTCGACCAACTCGGCTTGCAGACGGCGGGCCCGGTCGACAGCCAGCGCGAGCTCGTCGCCATCGACGAGCGCAGTGTCGAGCGTCGGCGGCTCCTTCTCGCCTCGCTCGCGGGCGCGGAACGCACGCACTCGGTCGGCATCGGATCGCCACTTGCGGGGGCGCCCTCCCTTGCCGGGGACCGTCATAGTGGGAGCGTAACGAAACGCAACGATTGTGTACACCGACCGGGTAATAGTCTGTGAATAGACCTTGCCGTTTGCGGCTCGCTGGCTTGGTGGCCGTGCTGGGAGTTGCGAACATGTGTTCGATACGCGATGATCGGCATGATGTTGTCGAAGCACGAGATCGAGGGGTTGCGGCGATCGAACGCGATGGCTCCGTTGAGTCAGTCGCACGTGGCGGAATTGATCGAGTCGTGCGTCGCGATGGCGGTCGAGCGCGAGGCGGTGCGAACCGTGCTGGCCGATTTGTCGTCGCCGTTCGGTGACGTGCGCAAGGCGCTGAACGAGTTGCAGCGCATCGTCAAGACGTGACGGCGGCCCCGGAACGCGAACGAGTGGCCCACACCGGGCGGGCCGCTCGAGTCGGTGGATCTGAACTCGCGGTCAGTAGTCGCTGGGCCAGAGGATCGTGGTGACCGGGTCAGTGAGGTCGTCGGTGATGATCCAGAGTTGGTCGTCACCATCGGCCGGGTCGGTGAGCCCGGGCGGCACCGGGTAGCTCGACAGCAGCCGCCCATACTGTTCGGCGAGCGCGTGGTCATTGGCGGCGGCGTCGTGCTGGTCGAGCTCGCCCCAGTCGCTGGTGGTGTGGCGGTGTAGGCAGTGCAGGATCCACGCGGTGCGGGCCGGTTCGTCGTCGGCCCAGTGGGCGACATACGCGGTGAGCACGACCGTTGCTGCATTGGCGATCATCGTTCGCCGCCGAGTGGTTCGGTGTCGGGTGCCGGCTCGTGGTCGATTTCGTAGGCGACGATCTTGACTCGGTGCCACACGCTGCGATCCCGACCAGCGCAGTCTTGGCTGGGACCCGGCTGTACGCTGACCACCCGAAACCGAGGAGCACGGACGATGATCAAGAACGCCTACCACGACCACCTCCGCAAGGTGCCGCTGTTCGCAAAGCTTGATCGGCGGGAATTGGACGCTTTGGGTCTGCTCGCAACCGAACTTTCGTTTCCTCCGGGCCAGGTCCTGTTGCGGCAAGGTGACCGGGCCTACGAGATGTACATCGTGCTCGACGGCACCCTGGAGGTGACACGCGACGACGTCTACATTGCTGACATCGGCCCCGGGGGCTTCGCCGGCGAGATGGCGCTGCTCACCGACTCCCCGCGCAACGCGACCGTCACCACCAAGTCCGACGTGCGACTCCTCCACATCGACGCTCGTTCCTTGCAGAATCTGCTCCAGTCGATCCCGCAGATCGCGGTCAAGATGCTCCCGATCGTGGCCGGTCGCGTGGCGGCGAACTCGCACTTTGCCTCCCAGTAGCGCCCGACGCGCACGTGATCTGCGAGGTTTGAATCTGCGTTCGGGACCACCCTGCCCCCTCGCCAGCCCGAGATGGAGGACGTGATGCGCGAGGTAGTGATCATTGATGCGGTGAGATCACCGATCGGGAAGCGGAACGGCGCGCTGGCGATGGTGCACCCCACCGATGTGCTGGGACCGGTGTT
This sequence comes from Ilumatobacteraceae bacterium, assembly GCA_963801795.1. Classification (GTDB taxonomy): domain Bacteria; phylum Actinomycetota; class Acidimicrobiia; order Acidimicrobiales; family Ilumatobacteraceae; genus Sva-07. The sequence goes on along the minus strand of CAWDFZ010000003.1, from coordinate 746,720 downwards.
GCAGGCCCTGCTGAAGCGGCACGGGCCTGCCGTCATCCTCGGTGGGTCAGGTCGTGGGTGGCTGCATCAACAAAGTTGGCGTACAGGCCATGAACGTGACCCGAACGGCGTGGCTGTCGCACGGCGGGTCCGTGGATGTGGCGTGTTCGACCGTCGATTCGCAGTGCGGCTCCTCGCAGTACGCCGTGAACCTGGCCGCGTCGATGATCCGCGCCGGCGACGAGGACATCGTGGTGGCGTGCGGTGTCGAGAACCTGAGCCGGGTACCGATCGGGGGCGATGCCGAGGCGGGCGCCGCCGCCGGCTTCGGGAAGCCGCTGTCCCGCTCGTACTTCGAGCGATTCGAGTGGGCGACGCAGTTCGAGGGTGCCGAGCGGATCGCCGAGAAGTACGGCATCACCCGTCGGATGTCCGACGTGTTCGGGTTGGCATCGCAGGAGCGTGCCGCCCTGGCCGTCGCAGAGGGCCGCTTCGAGCAACAGATCGTTCCGCTCGACGTCGAGACACGAGGCGAGGACGGGGTTCGGACGGGCGAGACGCTGCGATTCGAACGCGACGAGATCCCCCGTGAGACGTCCCTCGAGAGGCTGGCGAAGCTCAAGCCGGTGGCCCGGCCCGACGGTATCCACACCGCCGGAACCTCGTCGCAGATCGCCGACGGAGCATCGGCCGTGCTCATGATGTCTGCCGAACGTGCCGACGACCTTGGCCTGCGACCACTTGCTCGTGTGGTGGGCACGGCGCTCGTCGGCTGCGATCCCGTACTGATGTTGGAGGGGCCGATCCCTGCGACCCGCAGGCTGCTCGCCGAATGCCGGGCTGTCGATGAGCGACATCGACGTCACCGAGATCAACGAAGCGTTCGCATCGGTCGTTCTGGCCTGGGCTCGGGAGCTCGAAGCCGACATGGACAGGGTGAATCCGAACGGCGGCGCCATCTCGCTCGGCCATCCATTGGGTGCCACCGGCTGCTTCCTGGTCACCAAAGCGGTCCATGAACTCCAGCGTTCGGGTGGCCGCTACGGCTTGGTCACGATGTGCTGCGGCGGCGGCCTCGGAACGGGAACGCTGGTCGAGCGCGTGTGAAGTCTCCGGTGTCGAGGATCCCTGCGTTGCTGCCCCTGGGGTGCGACGAGCAGGTCGGCGTCACGGTGGCGACGGACCGCACCGGTTCGGCTAGAACGTCACCATGGCTGCCTACCTTGTCGTCAACTACGACGTCATCGACCCCGACCAATACCGTTCCTACCAACAGCAGGCCTCGCCGATCATGGCGGGCGGCAAGTTGCTGGTGCTCGACCCGGCGTCTGAGGCGATCGAGGGTACGCCGGGTGCGCAAACCGTGATCATCGAGTACCCGGACAAGGCCACCGCGCTTGCCGCCTATCGTTCCGCCGAGTATCAGGCCGTGGTCGGCATCCGCCACGGCGCAACCGAGAACGGTCGTGCCGTCATCGTCGACGGATTCGGCTGAGCTACGTCTCGGTCTCGCGGTAATCGCCGAAGGCTCGATCTCGCTCGCTGAGCGCAGCTGTCACGCCACGCTCGCGGAAGCTGCTCATGTACTCGGCAGACGATTTCTGGTGGAATCCGAGCGCCTGGATCTCGGCGGTCGCGCGAATGCCGGTCCGGATGCCCATCGCCTCCATCGCACGATGGGCGGAGCGCTTGTTGAGGGCGAGGAGGTCGGACGGGACCTTCGAGATTCGTTCGGCCATCGCGAGCACGGCGTCATCCAGTTCGTCGAGGGGATGGGCGCGGTTCGCGAAGCCGTACTGCACCGCCTCGACACCCGACATCGAGTCGCCCGTCAGTAGCGCCTCCATGCCCCGGCGGAGCCCCATCAACCATGTCTGCCATTGCATGTCCGGTGGCGACATCAGCCGCACGGGCGGGTAGCCGATCTTCGCGTCCTCGGCCACGTACACGAGGTCACATGCAGTGGCCAGTTCGCTGCCGCCCGCCAGGCAGTAGCCGTGGACCTGGGCGATGATCGGCGTCGCCATGTCCCACATCTCGAACCAGTTGTTGACGACATGGCGGCTCCACCATCCGTCCTGCTTGGCGATTCGACGCTCGACGTCGGAGTTGGGCGATCCGAGGTCATAGCCCGCCGAGAAGTTGGTGCCTGCCCCGCGTATGACGACCACCGAAACCGCTCGATCGGCGTCCGCGTCGCGCAGCGCGTCGAACAACGCACCGCGCAGGGCGTCGTTCAGCGCGTTGCGCTTCTCGGGTCGGTTCAGGGTGAGTCGCCGGACGCGCGGTCGGGGATCGTCGATCAGGAGAACATCGGACATCAGGAATTCTTCTCCAGTTCAGACGACGACAGCGTCGGCGCGTAGGTCGGCGATCTGCTCGGCGGATCGGCCGAGCTCGGACAGGATCTGATCGGTGTCGCCACCCTTCACGGATGCCGACGTCGCGACCGCGGCGGGAGTCAGACTGAAGCGTGCCGCCGGCCGCGGCTGCTGCACGGTCCCGGCGAGTGGGTGCTGCCACTGCACGAGCGGTTTCGTTGTGGCGGATCTGCGGGTCATCGAGCATCTGGTCGGCGTCGAGGATCGGGCCGCTCGGTACCTCCTTGGCCCACAGCCGTTCGAGCACCTCGGCGACCGTCAGTTCGGCGAACCGCTGCGCGAGCAGCGTGCCGAGCGCTTGGAAATTGGCGGGATCGGTGGTCGCCTTCATGTCGCAGAAGCGCGGGTCGTCCTTCCACTCGGGACGGTCGAGCGCCTCGTACAGGGCGTGGCGCTGAGGGTCGCTGGCGACGAAGTACACGAACTTTCCGTCGGAGGCCTCGGACAGGCTGTAGATCGTCGAGAGGAGGAAGCCGGGACTGACGTCGTCGTCGATGAGCGTCTTGTCCATCATCCCGTCGGGCCAGAAGAAGTACAGACAGGCGTCGATCATCGGCACCTCGATGTGCTGGCCCGCACCCGATCGTTCCCTGACGAGCAGCGCCGCGGTGATGGCCTGGGCGACGGTGAGCGCCGTGCTCTTGTCGGCGTACAGGTTGCGGACGAGATCGGGGAAGGGGATCTCGGGGTTGAGTTGTCGGCTGATCACTCCGGACAATCCTTGGATGACCGGGTCGAGGACCGGCCGGTCGCTGTACGGGCCGTCGGGACCGAACCCGCTGATCGAGCAGTAGATCACCTGCGGGTTGACGGCGCGTACGTCGTCGTAGCCGAGTCCAAGTCGTTCGATCGCGCCGGGCCGGAAGTTCTGGACGACGACATCTGCGTTGGCTGCCAACTCGAGGACGAGGTCGCGGCCGGCGTCCGTCTGCAGATCGACGGCGATCGTGCGCTTGCCGCGGTTGTTGTTGATGTAGAACGCCGGCAGACCACCCTTGGCGTAGGCCTGCAACCGTGTCACGTCACCGAGCGTGTTGCTCGGCTCGACCTTGATGACATCGGCACCCTGGTCGGCCATCAGCATCGTCGCAAACGGACCGGACACGACCTGGCTGAGGTCGAGCACCCGATATCCGGCCAGCGGCCCCGGCATCATTCGCCCCCGGGGAGTGCGTCGATGGTGACGGTCCCTGCGTTGCCGTCGACGGTGATCGTCGCGCCATCGGGAATGATCGATGTCGCATCGGCGACCGACGCAACACAGGGCACGCCGAGCTCGCGGGACACGATCATCGCATGGCTCCCCATCGCGCCGACGTTGACCACGACTGCGGCAGCCGACACGAACAGCGGCACCCACGACGGGTCGGTCTGCGGTGCCACGAGGATGTCACCCGGCTCCAACCCCTCCGGGTCGGCGGCATCGAGGACGACCCGTGCCCGCCCGGTGGCCACCCCGCCGGAGCCGGCGCTGCCGGTCAGCACGACACCAACGGCCGGTGCGAGCGCCGATTCCCCGCCCCGTCGGCGCATGTCCGACAGCGCGGGCACGGTGCCGTTCACGATGAACACGGGCTCGAAGTCGAACAGCGATCGGAACACCTCGTAACGCTGCTGGATCACGTCGCGCAGCGTCTCGGGCTCGTGTCGCAAACGGTCGAGTTCGGAGCTGGTGACCATGAAGACCTGGCCGACCTCGTCGATGACGCCGCGTTCGACGAGGCGGCGGCCGAACTCCCGAAGCGCCACTCGCATCTCGTTGATGACCATCACGACGTTCGTCTTGGCCCGTTCACGCCCGCTGAGGAAGACGCGGGCCGATCCCATCGCTGCTTCGAACAGCCCAGCGGTCTCCGGATCACCGGCGATCTTCTCCCGGATCTCGGCCGCGATTCGGTCGCGTTCGGCGATCGTGCCCACGTTGCGGCTGGCCGGTGCCTGCGCCTCGTCGGAGCGCCGCATCAGGTCGATCGCCGCCAACGCGATGCGTGGCTTGACCTCCCACGACAGGGAACAGATGTCGTATTCGTTCTGTGCTCGCGAGCCGTGATCGAACAGGAACTGGTCGAACCGCGCGATGAAGTCGCGGGCTTCGGCCGTGTCGGACGCTGCGAGCCGATCGAGCACCTGATCGGGGCCGGCAGCGAACGCATCGCTGACGACGGCTGACGCGGCGGCGACCCGTCCGAGTTCCCACATCGCGTGCGACGGTGCAGCCGAGTCGACGTCGATGCCGGCCAGCAGCCGGATCGACAAGCTCTTGTCGCCGAGCCCTTCACAGATCGCGTCCAACGCGCCGGGTCCGAGTGACGCCAGCGACGAGATGCGCATCGCGTTCTCGAACGTCTGCTGGAGCAGTGGAATCATCGACCGCGCTCGCGCCAGGAGTGCACTGTCGGTCAACGTCGCGAGGTCAGGCCGCGTGGCGCGCAACGATCGGGCGAGTTCGCGGTCGGCGTCGAGCTCGGGCAGCGACTCGGCCGACATCGCCCACCCCATCGACTCGCCGAGCTTCGCTTCGGCCGACGGCGACACGTGCCACGGCTGCTCCTCGTACGGCGGAACGACGTCACGCTCGTCGAAGAACGCCTTGTCGATCATCTCCGGCGAAGCGCCGGGCATCCGCGCGCCCAAGACGCGGGTCATCGTGAGCGGGTTGTACACGTAGCCGCCGAACATCTTGAACAGATCGGGATGCTCGGGTGCGACGAACTCGTCATAGGCGAGGGCGCCGATGGAGATGTAGGCGTCGCGGAGGCCTGGCGACATCCCCTCTTGCAGCACCATGGTCTTGCCCGAGCGGGCTGAACGGATCGGGGAACACGTCGGCCGCATTGCCGCGTGTCCATGCCGGAAACCGGTCATCGAGTGTCGAGTCCCCGATCCATGCGTCGTCGCTCGCGCGTGCAGTGTCCTTGCTGTTCAACGTGGCCCCCTATCGCCGTTGCAAACTTGCGTCACCATAGTCACGGTGGCCTGGTAATCGGCCAATTGGTCGATTAGCTTCGATCGTCTGATCGAGATCGACACCTGTCGTGTGGCAGTCGTGACCAAGGGGCACCCGTTCGACGCGCCGGCGTTCTTCGCGGTGTTCGATTCGATCGAGGGGATCCGGTGGACACACGTCGAGCATCCCGACGCGCTCCGCCTCGTGGAGCCACGGCGCGCCGCCGAGTTCGACGTCTTCGTCATGTACGACATGCCGGGGATCACGTTCTCCCGGGATGACCCGCCAGCTGAGTTCACGCCACCACCACCCGGCTACGCCGAGGCATTCCGGCGGCTGCTCGACGACGGCAAGGGGATGGTCTTCCTGCACCACGCGATCGCCGGTTGGCCGGCGTGGGACGAGTACGCCGACATCATCGGCGGACGCTTCCACTACCAACCCGCTCAGCTCGACGGTGTCACGTACCCCGACTCCGGGTACCGCCACGACGTGCACCACACGGTCGAGATCCTCGACCCGTCGCATCCGATCTGCGCGGGTCTCGATGCGACGTTCACCCTGACCGACGAGGTGTATCTGTTCCCGGTGTTGGAGGATCGGGTCCACCCGATCATGCGCAGCACCTACGAGTTCATCGACACCAACTTCTACTCGGCCGACCGTGCGATTCGGGGCAGTCGCAACGACCGCAGCGGATGGCATCACCCGGGCGGCAGCGATCTCGTCGCGTGGACGAAGACCGAGGGCGCTTCGCCGATCGCCTACGTGCAGTTCGGCGACGGACCGGCCACCTACGAAGACCCGAACTACCGACGCATCCTGGCCAACGCGATCCACTGGGCCGCAGATCCGATGAGCGCCGAGGGCGACTGAACGGTCACCACGGTGCAGTCCAACGTCACTCGCGGTCGAGCGATGTTGCGATTCCCGGGAGATCCACCCAGGGCTGCTTGTGCTCACACCACGCTTGCACGGTGGGCGTCACAGTCGGACCGGTCGTCGAGCGTTCCGGCTTTGACGGCGATCACACCGGCCGGTTCGACGAGGGCGGAGAAGATCGGGGAGCCGCAGTTGCCGCAGAATCGGCGATACACGTACACGGCGTCGCCGTTCTCACCGCGATCTTCGAAGGTGCTCAGGGTGCCCGACACGGCCATCTGGCTCTCGTGCACGATGAGGTTCACCGAGAACGCTCCGCCGCTCTGGCGCTGACAGTGGTCGCAGTGGCAGACCGCTGTGGCGAGCAGGTCGCCGTCGAGTTCGTAGGTGATGTTGCCACAGAGGCATTTCCCGGTGCGTGCCATGGCGCGAAGGTAACACCGGGCTCGACGCGCTCAGATCCGGCGTTCCTGGCCGACCCAGTAGGGCTCGCGGAGCTTCGCCTTCTGCACCTTGCCGGTGCCGGTGGTCGGGAGTTCGTCGAGGAAGTCGATCGACCGGGGCACCTTGTAGCCGGCGAGGAGTTCTCGGCAATACGCCTGGAGCGACGCCGCGAGCGCGTCGTCGGCGACGATGCCGTCGGCTGACCGCGACGATCGCCTTGACCTCCTCACCGAAGTCGTCGTTCGGCACGCCGATCACCGCGACCTCGGCCACCGCATCGTGCCCGCCGAGCACCCCCTCGATCTCGGCCGGGTAGATGTTGACCCCGCCCGAGATGATCATGTCGATCTTGCGGTCGCTCAACCAGAGATACCCGTCGTCGTCCAGGTACCCGACGTCGCCGGTGGTGAACACGCCCGGTTCGAGGTGGACGTCGGCGGTCTTCTCCGGCGCGTTGTGGTACTCGAAGTCCGTCCCCATCGCGTTGCGGAAGTACAGCGTGCCGTGCTCGTTCGGCCCGAGACGCTGGCCGTCGTCGCCGACGACGATGATCTCCATCCCCGGCAGTGGGGCGCCGACGCTGCCGCCCTTGGCCAGCCACTTCTCCGAGTCGATCATGGTGATGACCGAACCCTCGGTCGAGCCGTAGTACTCGGTGATGACCGGGCCCCACCACTCGATCATCGCCTGCTTGACGAGCGGCGGACACGGCGCGGCGCCGTGCAGCACGAGCTGCAGCGACGATCCGTCGAACGCCTCCTTGACGTCGGCCGGGAGATCGACCAGCCGCTTCATCTGCGTCGGCACGAGGTGGACGTTGGTCGCCCGGTACTCGTCGATCAGTCGGAGCACCTCGGCGCTGTCGTACTTGTGCTGCATGATCGTGGCTGAACCGGTGATCATCGGCAGGAACGAGTAGGCCCACTGCGCGGAGTGGTAGAAGGGCCCGCACAACACGGTGCGACCGTCGCCCTCGACGAGGCTGGAGAACGCACCGCCGATCAGCTGCCAGATCGCTGGGTCTGACCCGGCCGGCATGTTCGCCAACGTGCCGCGCACACCCTTCGGATGGCCGGTGGTGCCGCTCGTGTAGAACATCGGCCCGCCGAAACTCTGGTCAGCCGGTTCGTCGGGCGAGCCCGCCTGCACGAACTCGTCGTAGTTCTCGAAACGGCCGGTCGCCGGCGCCCCGATGACGAGGGCGATCTCGATGCCGCTCGTGCGGTCGTCGAGCAGCGCCTTGGCCCCGGCGTCGATGAACTGATGCCCGCAGATGAGGGCCTTGGACCCGGAGTCGTCGAGCAGGTACGCGATCTCGGCCGCGACGAGGTGCCAGTTCACCGGGATGAAGGTGATGCCGGCGTTCGCGCAGGCGAAGGCGATCTCGAACCACTCGTTGCAGTTGCCGGCGACGACGGCGATCGTGTCGCCGCTGTCGATGCCGACCTCGCGGAAGCGGTGGATCAGACGGTTGACGCGCTCGTCGAGTTCACGCCAGGTCAGTTCGCCGGAGTCGTCGGCGAGGGCGAGGTCGTCGGGGCGCGACGCGGCGAAGGGTGCGGTGAGGACGGCCATCGGTCAGGCCCAGGCGTTCTTGAAGCTGGCCGACAGATCGGGTGCGCCGCTGTAGTGGATCGGTGAGCTCACGGCTGGCGAACAGCCACCGGTCGTCGACGCGCACGTAGCGGTCGTCGTAGTGGCCGAGCATGATGCCGCGCGTGTCGTCGGCGCGAGCCCAGTGCTCCATGATGTACCAGCGTCCCGTTCCGGTGCCCGCCGCGTCGTCGAGGTCGACGGTGCCGTTGACGACGTTCTGGATCACCGCCTTGAACCCGTCCATCGCCGAGTTCCACAGCGCGAGGATCGCCTCGCGCGCCCTCGACCCTGCGGTCCTTGCCCAGCTCCCACGTCGGCGTCGCTCGCCCACGTGGACCCCCACTGATCGGGGTCGCGGCGGACGACGGCGTCGGCGTAGCGGTGCAACAGGTCGCTGATCGCATCTCTGCTCACGTGCGGTTGGCTCCTTCGGTGATGTAACGGCGGACCATCGACTGGAAGTGCCTGGCGCGGACTTCCTGATAGTTGCCGAGGGTTTGGCCACGCTTCTTGCTGGCCTTGAAACCGCGCGTCTGCGCGGCGAGGTTGGCGGTGTCCTGGTCGAGCACCGCGCCGAGTGATGTCGGGAGGCCCGGAACGGTGGTGTAGCTGTCGTTCACGTCGAGGTCGACCGGTTCAGCGGGCAGCGGAACCTTGCCCGAGCGCGGCTTGGGGCGCAGGTACAACACCTCGTACAGGCACCGGTCCGGGTCGGGACCGTCAGGGCGGAACCGGTAGCAGAGCGGGATCTGCAACCCGGGGAAGAAGAACGCGTTGGGGAACAGGAAGTACTCGATCGAGTCGATCGTCTCGGCCACCGACAGGTGGGTGAAGTCGTTGTCGTACTGCTCGCCGAGCACCTCTTGCATGTAGCGGGCGTACACGTCGCGCGCTCGTTCGCCGTCGGGGATCGGTGGGACGTCCTGGCCTGGGTTCTTGCGCGACATCAGCATGTCCAAGATGCCCTGCTCGTCAGGGCGCTTGGACTCGGGGACGTGCGGGCTCGTGGTGCCGATCGTGTGGATGAAGCGGGACACGTTGTCGCCGAACACGTCGTACTGGGCGTTGGCGTCGCCCGCGGTGTAGATCGACTGCGAGTGCGTTTCGAGGATGTGGTACGCCTCGAGGAACGCGTCGGCCGACGCCTTCCAGTTCGCCGGCAGGCGCTTGCGGATGTGCACCTCGACGTAGCGGTCTTCGAGGTTCCAGTTGGCGAAGTGCTCCGGCAACACCCCGAGGTACTCCTCGAGCGGAGGTGCCTGCAGCTCGGGGTCGCAGTCGTCGAAGTTGACGAAGATGAACCCGCCCCACCGACCGGTGCGCAGTTGCGGGAGCGAGTACTCGTCGGTGTCGACGTGGGGGAAGTCCCACTCGCACGGCAGGTCGATCAGCTCGCCGTCGAGGTTCCAGGTCCAGCCATGGAACGGGCAGCGCAGCTTGGGGCTGTACCCGGCGGTGGCCGGCGGCTTGAGCTGGGTGCCGCGGTGCAGGCACGCGTTGTGGAACGCCTTGACCGTGCCGTCGGGCCCCCGCACGATCAGCGCCGACCGGTCGCCGATGTCGTAGACGTAGTAGTCGCCCGGCTCGGGGATGTGTTCGTCGCGGCAGGCCCACTGCCACGTGCGCGACCACATGTGCTCGTGCTCGGCGGCGGCGTAGGCCGCCGAGGTGAACTCCTCGTAGGGGACGTCGGCGTCGCCCTCGAACTCGTAGGACTGTTCCAGCAGGGCGGCTGGCGGCTGGGTCGAGTCGCCGAGGATCAGGTCGCGGGTGCTCGGGCCGGGGCAGCGCGCCTCGCCGGGTCGCACGGAGACAGGAGTGGTGCTCGTCGCGGTTGGTGTGGTCGTCATGGGGTTGAACCGCCGATCATCGTGGTGTGCTCGAGGGCGAACGGTACGGCGAGGTCGAGGACCTCCTGAAGCTCGACGATGTTCCCGTCGGGGTCGCGTCCGTAGATCGCGCGCAGTGGTCCGTCGCCGAGTTCGGCACGCGTGGGAGGTGGGCTGTGGAACGTCATGCCCGCTGCCGACAGGCGGGTGTACTCGGCATCGATGTCGGTGACGTCGAGGCAGAAATGGGTGTAGCCGTGGTTCGACGGGTTCCGGTCGGGGTCGGCCGGAGTCGCCTGCGGAGACTCGTACTCGAACAGTTCGAGGTAGGCATTGCCGGCCTGCAGCATGAGTTGCCGGGCGGCCGAATCGGTCAGGCCGATGATCCGGTCGATGATCGGCCGGTCGCGCCAACTCGTCGACATCACCGGAACGAAGCCGACGACGTCGACGTAGAACGCGGCGAGGCGATCGAGGTCGGGCGTCGAGATCGCCACGTGGTGCACCCCGCGGATCATGGTGTTCGCCCCCTTCCGTGCCCGGGTGGCACGTGCCGCCCGACTTGCCGAACGCTTGTTAGGTTAGTCGGCGGGGTCGTGGTGCTTTCGCAGTGAAGCCCACGTGACGAGAACACGAGCGTGAAGGGGATGACGTGACCGACATCATCGAACAACCGGTTGCCGTGCGCGGAACGCCGAGAACCAAGGCACCCGAGCCGGCGCTGAGCACCAACGCGATCCGCGGCGAGCGGTACTGGACACCGGAGTTCGCCCGTCAGGAAGAGGAGGCGTTGTGGCCGCGCGTCTGGCAGGTCGCCGGTCGTGTCGACCAGATCCGCGAACCCGGCGACTACGTCACGTACGAGATCGGTCGCGACTCGGTGATCGCCGTGCGCGGGCTCGACGACGTGGTGCGGGTCTTCTACAACGTGTGTCAGCACCGCGGCAATCGCCTCGTCACCGCCGAGGTCGGCACGCTGCTCAGCGGTGAGTTCCAGTGCGCCTACCACGGGTGGCGGTTCGGGGTCGACGGCAGGCTGAACTGGGTGCCCGACGAGGACGACTTCGTCGACGGCAGCCCGTGCGGAGTGCGCAACCTCGTCGAGGTCCCGTCCGACACGTGGGCCGGGTTCATCTGGTTCAACATGGATCCCGATGCGGCCCCGCTGCGCGAGTGGCTCGACCCCGTCGCTGAACATCTCGACGCGTACCGCATGGAAGACATGCGACGCACCCACTGGGTGACCGTCGTGGGCGACTTCAACTGGAAGTGCGTGCAGGACAACTTCAACGAGAGCTACCACCTGCCGTTCGTGCACCCGCAGACCTTGGCGGCGATGAACGAGCACCACAGCGGCTCACAATTCGACCTGTACGAGTCGAGCCATGCGCGCATGCTCATGCCGGGCGGCGGTCCGGGCCCGCACTACGCGGGCAAACCCGAACGAACGCTCAAGAGCCTCGGGCCCGACCTCGAATTCTGGGATCTCGACCCGTCGCCGTACGTCGACGACCTGAGCGGGCTGCGCGAGGCGCTGCAGCAGCGCAAACGCGAGCTCGGCGACTCGAAGGGCTACGACTTCTCGCAGGTACTCGGACGAGCAGTTGACCGACAACTACCACTACACGGTGTTCCCCAACATCTCGTTCAGCATGAAGCCCGATGGCTGCATCTGGCTCCGGGCCACGCCGTTCCCGGGAGACCCGCAGAAGTGCTACTTCGACATGTGGTACCTCACGCTGTTCCCCGAGGGGTCGAGCGAGTACTGGTCGAACTCGATGGGCGACTGGGTGTCGATCGACCACCAGGTCGAGCACCAGACCGGCATCGCCGGCGAGGTGTCGTGCGGACCTGGCATCGACCAGGACGTCGCGATCTGGAAGACCCAACAGCAGGGTCTGCGATCGCGCGGCTTCCGCGGCGAGTACATGCCATGGCAGGAGCGACGGGTCAAGTTCTTCCACGACAACATCGACCGCCACCTGGCGATGGGCCGGGTCGATGTCTGACGCAGCCGGGACCGACACGATCGAACTGGGCGATCTGACCGGTCTCGCCGACGGTGAGTTGCGCTGTTTCGAAGACATCGGCCGCGACGGCATCGTGGTGTGCCGCGTTGCCGGACAGCTCTACGCGCTCGACGACAACTGCTCACACGCGGACACGCCGTTGAGCGAAGGCCGCCTGCGCGGCTACGCCATCACCTGTCCGCTCCACGGCGCGTCGTTCGACGTGCGCGACGGGTCGCACTCCGGCCCGCCGGCGTGGGAGGGCGTCGCCAGCCACGAGGTCGAGGAGACCGACGGGGTGGCAGTGGTCGTGCTCGGCGGTCGCGGTCCCCGCGACGACGGGCCGGTCGCCGACGGCAGTCGGATGCAGAGCCGATGAATTCACGAACATGTCGATGAACACCACAAGGAGCATTGGATGAACCTGCCAACGACGTCGAGCGAGATCACCGCCTCGTGGATGACCGACGCACTACGAGCATCGGGCGTGATCGGCGGTGATGTGGCCGTCGCGGAGATCCGCATCGACCCCGGTGCGGTCGGCGTCGGCTTCATGGGCGAGATCGCCACCGTCGGACTGACGTACGACGGCGAGGCGAACGGCGCACCCACGAGCATGATCGCCAAGTTCCCGACGCATTCGCCCGAGGTCCGAGCGATGATGCAGCCGGCGCGGATCTACGAACGTGAGCACCGCTTCTACCGCGAGATCGCGGCACAGTCGCCGGTGCGCACGCCGCAGATCTTCCACGTCACCTGCACGACCGCGCCCGAGTCGTGCGACGAGGAGTACATGCTCCTGATGGAGGATCTGAGCACGCTGACGCTCGGCGACCAGGCCGGCGGGGTGAGCCCGGAGCAGGCTCGCGCCGCGCTCGTGGCGATCGCCGGCCATCACGCCAAGTTCTGGAACTGCGCCGGTCTCGAGGATGCCGACTTCATCCCGGTGATCAACGGCCCGCTGAACCAGATCGGCGGTCCCGTGTACGAGGCATCGCTGCCCGGGTTCATGGCGGCGTTCGGCGATGCGATCCTGCCCGAGCTGCGCGACTACGTCGACGGGTACGCCGCCAGGCGGCCGCGAGATCCTCGAGCAGCTCGCGGCGATGCCCCACACGCTCGTGCACTTCGACTTCCGAGCCGACAACCTGTTCTTCGACGACGCCGACGGTTCGATCGCCGTCGTCGACTGGCAGACCATCAGCCAGGGCGGATCGGTCGCCGACATCGGCTACTTCCTCTCGCAGAACCTGAGCACCGACGACCGTCGCGAGCACGAGGCCGACCTGCTGCGGGCGTACCACGATGCGTTGGTCGCCAACGGTGTCACCGACTACTCCTACGAGCAGCTCGTGGCCGACTACCCGGTCGGCATCGACTGCGGTTGGATCATTCCCGTGCTCGCCGTCGGGAGCCTCGACTTCACCAGCGAACGTGCCGTCGCACTCTGGACGTCGGTCGTCGAACGGACCCAGAACGCTCTGCTCGACCACGGGTTCGGATCATGACCGGTCGTCTGGCGCGGGTCGATTGGAGGGCAAGGTCGCCGTGATCACCGGGGCGGCGAGCGGGATCGGTGCCGGCACTGCCAGATGGTTCGTCGCCGAAGGTGCCATGGTCGTCGTCGCCGACATGCAGGTCGACGCCGGGCGAGCACTCGTCGCCGAACTCGGCGATCGGACTCGGTTCGCGTCGACCGACGTCACTCAGGAAGCGGACATAGCGGCCGCGGTCGATCTCGCAGTGGCCGAGTTCGGTCGACTCGACGTGATGTTCAACAACGCCGGGATCGTCGGCGCGGTCGGTCGCATCTCCGAGACCTCGGTCGAGGCGTGGGACAACACGATCGCCATCCTCCTGCGCGGCGTGTTCCTCGGCACGAAGCATGCGGCGCGGGTGATGCTTCCGCAGAACTCCGGCGTGATCATCAACACCGCGAGCACGGCGGGGATCCTCGGCGGACTCGGTCCGCACACCTACACCGCCGCCAAGCACGGGGTGATCGGGCTGACCAAGTCGGTCGCCAACGAGCTGGCGCCGAACGGCATTCGCGTCAACGCCATCGCTCCGGGCAACACGGTGACCGCGATGACCGCGATGGTGACGAGTGGCGACCCCGACGACCTCGAGGGCACGACCGCCAAGATCGCCGCGACCTCACCACTCGGCTACGCCGGCACACCCGACGACATCGCTGCTGCGGCGGTCTTCCTCGCGAGTGACGAGGCCCGTTACATCTCGGGGCACACCCTTGTGGTCGACGCCGGCCAAACTTCTGCGGGTTCCACACCGGGGCGCTTCAACATCGGCTCGAGCCGGCAGTTCCACGAAGCCGGCCGCATCACGTGAGCCGCCCGGCCGCCCCCCAGAGGGCAAGGCGCGAACACCGTGCGAACGGCGAGAATTCAGGACGGAGCTGACGAGCGTGTCGCGGTTACGTCGGCGGCAGCGGCGTCGCGTAGGCGTTCGAGATCGGCGTCGTTCGTCCAGAAGTCCTCGAGGCCGGCCTCGTGCAGGCGGGAACCGATCAGCTGGAGGGCGATGTCATGGCGCACGTGCTCGGCGGCCACCAACGCGACGGCTCGGTCGTCGCTCCACAGCCCCCATGCTTCGTCGTCGGTGACGCCACCGATGATCACCTGATCGTGGTCCGCCACGACGATGGAGATCCGACACTGCAGCCGTTCCAGCACGACCGCGGGGCTGCTGTACGAATGCTCGTACACCCGGCCCCCGAGCGGTCCGACGTCCCCGTAGGCGATCACCGACACGTCGACGCCGCGCTCGATCGCCGCATCGACAGGCACAACGAACGCCGCCGACTCCTGAGGCCAGATCGACATCCACAGCGCGGTCGACGCGCTCTCGACGACGTCGACCGACCGGCGCACGATCTCGTCGCGTCCGGCGAGATGTTGAACGACGCGGGTGTCGAGGCGGCGACCGAGCTGGGGGAGGATCGACTCGAGTCCGTTGAAGGTGCCCGTTGCTTCGCGTCGGAGTCGGCCGATCAGCGCGTCGGCGGGCAGTGCGACGTACGCGACGCCGTTACCCGACCCTCCCGACGCCGTAGCGACCTCGAACGCCGCACCGCGAGCGACCAACTTGCCGAGCGTCTCGTAGACCGTGCTGCGCGGCACGCCCGATGCCTTGGCGACCTCGTAGCCGTTCGCCGGTTCCGGCGACGCCAGCAACGCGAGATAGGCCTTGGCCTCGTATCCGGACATTCCGGCGCTCTTCAGCAACTCCTGCGCCGTGTCGGCTCCGCATCGACGTGACCGTAGCCGTCGGGGCGCTCGCCGTGACGGGAACACCGACGGGTTCCGGTCGCGCTCGCCATCAGCCGAACCGCACCGGATAGCCGCCCCACACGACACGTGTCGTCGAGCGGTCCTCGATCGGCGGATCGTCGGGATCTGGCCGGGCGCCCGCCGCCAGCAGCATTCCGGCCATCACCGTGATCGACCCGAGCAGGTGGCGCTCGACGTGATCGTCGGGCTCGAGTCCGCCGGCGAGCTCCTGGCCGAGGCAGGCGTGCATGCCGTGACCGAACGTGAGACCCCACGGGGTGACCCCGTCGGCGAGCCGGCGGTCCGGGTCGAACCCGTCGGGGTCGGCGCCGACGGCCGACTCGTCACGATTCGCGCGACCGGATGTCGATCGACACGACGGCACCGGCCGCGATGACCTGCCCGGACTTGAGCGCCACCTCGCTCACAGCGACCCGGCGGGCGACCGGGCTCGCCGGGTGCAGCCGCAGCGACTCGTGGACGAAACGTTGACGGCGGGTCGGCGTCGTCACGCAGGGTGATCCGGTCGGCGGGGTGCTGCGCACACCACTCGAAGATGTGGTGCATCGCGTGGACGAGCTGGTTCGAGGTCGAATGCGAGCCGACCCAGGGGAAGTAGGCGATCTCGCGCAGCACCGTCTCGATCGGCAGGTGCAGCTTGTCCTCGTTGCGCAACAGCGTGGTCAGCACGTCGCGGGGCAGTTCGGACTCGTCGATCGCTCCGGCTTGCGAACGCCTCGACCAGCCGGCGCCGGCGATCGAACGACGGGCGGAAGAAGCGCTCGTCGAACTCGGCGAGCGCCGCGTCGCCGTCGGCGACGATCGCCGCCTTGTCGCCGGTGGCGTGAGCGACCGTGGAGGCGTGGGCGAGCCGATCCATCAACTCGTAGAACCGATCGAGTTCGGCGGCGGTACCGAGAGGCCGGTCGACGCCGGCGACGTCGATCGACAGCAGCATCATCGTGCGCCGGGCGATCTGCAACAGGTCGCCGGCACCGTCGTTCGAGGTACGGCCGGACGCACGTCCTCGATGATCTCCGGGATCCGCGACCCCTCGTACCAGGCGAACGTGTCGCGACGGAACAGACGGTTCTCGAGCCGCCGGCGATCGAGGTGCTCCTCGCCGTGGAGGTTGACGATCACGCCGTGCATCAGGTGCTCGCCCTCGTCGTACAGCGCTTGGCGGAGCTCCCGTTTGCGCAGCGCATCCTTGGCGTCGACGTACGTCGTTAGGGTTATCACGACTAGTTCCTCGACGGACTACGGTAGATGCCGCATGGCTGCGAGTCCACCATCCGACGAGATCAACCGCGGCGACACCGATCACGGCGACGGTACGGAGGGCGGCGTCAGCGCTCGATGCTCGTCACCGGCGGGGCTCAGGGCCTCGGGCTGGCGATCGCGCTCGCTGCGCTCGACGCCGGTTACCGCGTCGGCATCATCGACGTGGTCGTGCCGGCCGTGCTGCCGGCGGTAGGGACCGCTCGGGTCGTGCGCGGTGTTCCGGGCCTCCGTGTCCGACGAGGCGGCGGTCGAGGGCGTGCTCGACAGCTTCGGAGCGCCCGACGTCGTCGTCAACAACGCCGGCATCGTCCGCTTCGGTCCGCTGCTCGACCTCGTCGGTCGACGACGTCCGCGCCGTGCTCGACGTGAACCTCGTCGGCACGTTCGTCGTCGTCCGGGCGGTGGCGCGGCGATGGGTCGACGGCCGGAACGCCGGGCGTCGTCGTCAACGTCACGTCGATGAACGGCGTCGCCGCCGGCCCCAACGCCGGCGCATACGGCCCGTCGAAGGCGGCGGTCGCGCCTGCTCACCTCGCAGATGGCGCTCGAGTGGGGTGGCGCACGGCATCCGCGTCAACGCCGTCGCGCCGGGCCTCATCGACGCCGGGATGTCCGAGCCGATCTACGCCGACGCCGACACCCGCGAGGCGCGCGAGCTCGAAGGTGCCGCTCGGCCGACTCGGCACGGCGGCCGACGTCGCCGACGTCGTGCTGTTCCTGGCGTCCGACCGGTCGGCCTACGTCCACGGCCAGAACATCCTCGTCGACGGCGGCGTGACCGGGTCGGTGATCGCCCACCTCCCGCGACCGCACTCGGTCGACGCGGTCGGGCATCGGCCGTGAGCGCTGACACGCCGTCGCGACCGTGCGCGCGTGCTGGTGCTCTGCGGTGGCGCCGACTACGCCCACGACTTCGCCACCACCGGGCCGGCGCTCGCCGACGCTGGTCGAGCGCGCCGGCCACGACGCGGTCGCTCGTCGACCACCCCGACGCGGCCGCCGACGAGCTGGCCGGCGGCGACGTTCGACGCGCTGGTCGTCAACGCGCTGTGGTGGCGGATGGAGGCCGACGCCTACGACGCAGTGGCGCGACGAGTGGGCCTACTCACCGCCCGACACCACGCAGCGGCGCGATCGAGTCGTTCGTCGCCGCCGGTGGCGGACTGCTCGCCAACCACACCGCGCCGATCTGCTTCGACGACTGGCCCGAGTGGGGCGACATCGTCGGCGCCGCCGTGGCGCTGGGGCGATCTCGTCGCACCCGCCGCACGGCCCGGTCACGGCGCGCGTCGTCGCCGACCATCCTGTCGTCGCCGGCCTGCCCGCCGAGTTCGCGCTCGTCGACGAGGTGTACGGCGACATGCATGCTGCGCGACGACGTCGAGGTGCTGGCCGTGGCCAAGCGCACGCCGGACGACGACGATCAGCCGGTCGTGTGGGCGCACCGCTACGGCGCCGGTCGCGTCGTGTTCGACGGCTTCGGCCACGACGCCGACACCGATCCGCCACCCCGCCAACGCCGCCGCTGCTCGACGGCCGGGCTGTCCTACGTGCTCCGGGAGACCTGATGCGACCGATCCAGGACATGTCGGTGCTCGTCACCGGCGGCGGCTCCGGCATCGGCGAAGGAATCGCCCGCCACTTCTGCGAGGCCGGCGCGCTCGTCACGATCTCGGGCCGCCGGCCCGGCAAGGTCCTCGACGGTCGCCGCGTCGATCGGCGATTCGTGCCGCGCCGTCGTCGGCGACGTCACCGTCCGACGACGACCGGCGGCTGATGATCGGCGAGGCACTCGAGCACGGCGGTGGCCGCCTCGACGTGCTCGTCAACAACGCCGGCAACATGTACCGCGGTGCCGCTCTCCGAACTCGACGAGACGCAGCTGACGCGACGTGTTCCACTCCAACGTGATCGCGGCGATGATGATGTCGCAAGCTGGCGCTCGCCGCATCTCGTCGAGCGGTCGGGGGCGATCGTGTTCATCGGCTCGGTCGCACTCGCAGCGGGCCTTTCCCGGCGCGTCGCCGTACGCGGCGACCAAGGGAGCGATCGAGACGCTCACCGGCGTGCTCGCCGCCGAACTCGGGGCCGCAGGGCGTGCGCGTGTCGTGCGTGCGGCCCGGCGGCGTGTTCACCGAGATCAACCAGCGCGCCGGGCTCTTCGACGACGACGACGGCGCGAGCCGCGACTCGAATCGCTCGCGCCGGCGCACGCCCTCGGCCGGGTCGGCACGGTCGAAGAGGTCGCCGAAGCGGTCGAGTACCTGGCCCGCGCCGAATGGACCACCGGGAACGTCCTGACCGTCGACGGCGGCCTCGGCCTGGGTGTCACCAACGCCTGACGGAGCGCTCGAAGGAGCAGGTATGAGCACGGAACCGACCGTCCACACGATCACCAGCTACGAGGAGGCCAAGGAGGTCTACCGCTGCAAGGAGCTGCGCCAGGCGCTCTACGACGCCGGGCGAGGTGATCATGGCCGACGTGCTGGTCAACCTGCACGGCGCCGATCACCGCGATCGCCGCCGCCTGGAGAACCGGCTGTTCCGCCGCGAGACGGTCGAGGCGTACGAGCGCGAGCTGTTCCCGCCGATCATCGACGAGACGCTCGCCCCCGACCTCGCCGCCGGGCGGTACCGAGCTCGTCGACTTCGGCCATCGGCTGATGATGAACCTGGCGGCGCTCACCGCCGGCGTCGACCGGCCGCTCGGCACGATCGACGAGACCCGCCGACCTCTACGACTACCTGATGCGCTTCATCGAG
Source organism: Ilumatobacteraceae bacterium (assembly GCA_963801795.1). Classification (GTDB taxonomy): domain Bacteria; phylum Actinomycetota; class Acidimicrobiia; order Acidimicrobiales; family Ilumatobacteraceae; genus Sva-07. Next base: position 727,316 of record CAWDFZ010000003.1, on the reverse strand, counting down.
GGCGCGACGCTGGCCCACTACACCGGTGACCGCGAGGCCAAGCGGGCCGAGATCGAGGACAAGGTCAGCGAGTTCGACGTCGAGTTCGTCACGCCGTCGCTGCACGTCGCGAGGCGCTGCTCGGCGCCGGCGACGACCTCCCCAAGGACGTGCTGAGCGTGCTGCTGGCCAACGAGGACAGCCTGCACCTGCCCCACGACGTGATCGTGCGCGAGGTCGCGTTCTACCTGCTGGCCGGCGCCCACACGTCGGCGACCGCGTTCACCCGCGTGATGCACAACGTGTTCACGTGGCTCGAGTCGCACCCGGAGGACGTCGAGCTCGTCCGTACCGACCGGTTGTTCGTCCAGCGCTGCACGCACGAGACGGTCCGGCTCCAGCCGTCGTCGCCGGTCGGGATGCGCTGGGCGCTCGACGACATCGAGCTGAAGTCCGGCCGCTCGATCGCCAAGGGCGACAAGGTCGTGATCGATCTGCTCAGCGTCAACCGCGACCAGACGGTGTTCGGCGCCGACGCCGACGACTTCGACCCGCACCGCGTGCACGCCGGACAACGTGCCGCCGTACGGGCTGTCGTTCGGGTCGGGGATGCACGCCTGCATCGGCCAGGACCTCGCCGCCGGGCTGATCGTCCGTCCCGACGAGGAGCCGGACGAGCCAGATCTTCGGCCTCGTGCCCGAGGCCGTGCAGATCCTGTTCGACCACGGCGTCCGACCGGATCCCGACGATCCGCCGGAGATGGACGCGTCGACCACGCGGCCGTACTTCGGTCGCTACCCGGTGCTGTTGTCGTGACCGAGGCGCGCGCCGCGCGCTGTCGTGCAGGATCGCCGCCCGCTCGTGGGGACCCGAGCGTCGCGGCCATGGCGTCGCTCTGCACCTCGACGCTGACGACGGCGCCCGGCGGCAGTCGGGCGACCAGGCCGGCGAGCGGCAGCGCGCCGGCGCCGGGGACGCAGGCGGTCGTGACGGGCCTCGTGGAGCAGGTCGGCCGGCGCCGCGCGCCGGTGCATCGCAGAGCTGCAGCCAGCCGAACACGCCGGCCTCGACGATCGCCGACAGATCATCGGCGTCCGCCCCGACTCGGACGTGATGGAGCGCGTCGACGATGACGACGCAGCCCGCCCCCGTGGCGGCGGCGATCGCGCCGGCGGGTCGTTCGGCGTCGTCCACGCCATGTACTCGAGCGCGGGCACGATGCCCGCCGAACGACAGCGCTCGGCGATCGGCGCCAGCCGGCGGACCGTTTCGCTCGCATCGTCGAGATCGGACACGATGAGCAGATGGCCGGCACCGATCTCCGCGGCGGCATCGATCAGCCGATCGGGCGGCGGCGAGTCGACCGTGATGCGATGGACCTCTGCGTCGTGCAGCACGAGTCCGTGACGATCGAGTGCGGAGCGAGTCGCCGACACCGTCGGAGACAGCGTGTTCGCCCGACAGCCGCAGCCCGATGCCGTCGAAACCTGCCGCGGCCGCGGCCTCGATCAGTTCGATTGCGCCGAGGTCGAGCATCGACCCCGCCGCCAACATCAACCGAAACGGCTCGGTCGTGCCCGCCGCAGCGGAGGCGAGTGTCGGTCACGGCCGCCGATCCTGCCACGACATCGTGAGGGTCGTGCATCGGTGCCAGGCACCGATGCACGTCCTTGGCCTCACCGGTCGGACAGCAAGCGATGATCGACGTCCACGCACACGTGGTGCTCGGCGGGGTGATGGGGTGCGCCGGCCACTACGGGCCCGAGCTCGGTGTCGGGCCGGAGGGTCGTCCCCGCTTCCGCGTCGGTGACTACGTGCTCGACGGCGTCGACTACGCCAACTCGCCGTTCATGGACGTCGACCGTCGGCTGGCGCTGAACGATCACCTCGGCATCGACCTCCAGGTGCTGTCGCCGAATCCGCTGACGTACTTCCATCACATCGAAGCCGACGTCGCCGCCGGGTTCTGTCGCTGGCACAACGACGAACTCGCCAACGTCGTCGCCGCCCACCCCACCCGCCTCGCCGGGTTCGCCCAGCTGCCGATGCAGGACATCGCCGCGTCGGTCGAGGAACTGCGCCGCGCCGTCGAGGGGTGCGGCCTGCTCGGGGCCTACATCGGCACCGACTTCGGGACCGACCTCGACGATCCGGCGCTCGACGTGCTGTGGTCGACCGCCGTCGAACTCGACGTACCGGTCTTCATCCACCCCGCACCGGCCGGCATCGACGGCCCGCTGCGCGACCCGCGCATCCGCAAGTACGACCTCGACCTCTCGCTCGGGTTCCTCTACGAGGAGACGTTGGCCGTCGCCTGCCTGATCTTCGGCGGCGTCCTCGACCGGCATCCGGACCTCGACGTGTGCCTGTCGCACGGCGGGGGAGCGGCGGCGTTCATGCAGGGCCGGCTCGACCATCAGGGACGCACCCGTCCGTGGGCGCGCGAACACCCGGTCGACTTCGCCGGCGGGCTGCGCCGACTCTGGTTCGACCAGCACGTCCACGACGACGACGCGCTGGCGCTGCTCACGCGCAAGGTCGGTCGCGACCGATTGGTCGTCGGCACGCAACCTCGCCGGCTGGGATGCCCCCCGCGAGCCGGCCGACATGGCGTTCGACACCGAGCGCTACGACCTACGAGGCCAACGCGAGCGCCCTGCTGCGGCTCGACCGAGAAGCGTCGTCAGGGTTCTAGCGACGAGTGGGGTCGACGCGCTACATTCACCACGGGCGAGGGGTAGGCCCGAGCCATCCTGAGGGGGAGACACATGATCACCGGTACACGACAGACCACGAGGCGAGCGCGCCGAACGCTCGCTGCGCTCGCCGTCTGCGGGCTCGTGTTCGCGGCGTGCGGCAGCGACGACGATGCGTCGGGCGACACCACCGCCGACGCCCGCCGATTCAGCGGCGCCCGCCGATTCGTCCGCACCGTCGGACTCGACGGCGACCACCGATGCGGGTGGAGACGCACCGGCCGACGGCCTCGCCGCGGCGCAGGCTCGCGTCGACGCGTTCCGTCAGCCGGTCACCGAGCTGCCGTTCAACGAGCCGATCGCGATGGAGTCCGGCAAGAAGCTGTTCTACGTGCAGTGCGGCGTGTCGGCCTGTTCCGAGATCGACGTCGGCATCCAGGCCGCGGCCGAAGCCGCCGGGTGGGAGTACGAGACGGCGTCGCACCAGGACACCCCGGAGACCGTCGCCTCGGCCTTCGACGCGGCGATCGCCGCCGAGCCCGACGTCGTGATGACGAGTGGCAACCCGCGTGAGTGGTTCGCCCCGCAGCTCGCCACGCTCGAGGAGATGGGCATCCCCGTCGTCGCCTGGTCGCTGCCCGAGGGCTACGAGCCCGGCGACGGCATCGACGTCAACCTGCTGACCAACGACGACTACTACTTCTACGGCGTGCTGATGGCCGACTACGCGGCGACGACGACGGAGACGCAGCAACATCCTGTTCGTCGGCCTGCCCACGTTCCCCGTGCTGTCGACCGTGCAGCAAGGCTTCGAGGACGAGATCGCCGTCGGCCTGCCCCGACTGCACCGTCGAGATCACCGAGGTCGCCGTCACCGACCTCGGTACCAACCTGCCCGGCATGATCGTGTCGGAGCTGCAGGCCAACCCCGAGCTCGACATGATCGTCTACGCCTTCGGCGGCATGCTGTTCGGCGTGCCCGACGCGATCGAACGCGGCCGGGTCTCACCGAGCAGGCGTCGGCGATCTCGCAGGCCGGCGGTCCGATGAACTTCAGCTTCATCGCCGACGGGCGAGCACCAGGTCGCCGAAGTCGGCCTCGCCTCCGAACTGCTCGGATGGCGGGCGATCGACGCTGCTGCCCGGATCCTCGCCGGCGAAGGCCCGGGACGGGCCGACCACGCCGGCCGAAGCCGCCGCATCGACGGCCATCCCGACATCCTGTCGAGCGGCCTGCCGCTGCAGATCCTCGAGGCGGACTCGATCACCGACCCGACCGCTCTGTGGGTCGGCGTCGAGGGATTCCAGGACCAGTTCAAGGCCCTCTGGGCCGGCTGAACGAGCCCTGACGAACAACAACAGTGCAGAGATGTCACTGACGTCGAGCCGGGTGGGGCAGGAGACCCTGCTCCACCCGGTCCTCGACGTCGACCCGCTGTCCAAGACGTATCCGGGTCAGGTCGCCCTCGCTGACGCACACCTGCAGGTGCGTGCCCGGCGAGGTCCACGCGCTCGTCGGCCAGAACGGCTCGGGCAAGTCGACGCTGATCAAGCTGCTCGGCGGCTACGTGCAGGCCGACCACGGCAGCGATGTGCGGCTCGGTGGTGAGCACGTCGACCTGTGGCACTTGTCGAGTGCCGAGCGCGACCGGATCCGCATCGTCCACCAGGACCTCGGCCTCGTCCCGACGCTTGTCGACGGTCGAGAACCTCGGCCTCGGACGTGGCTACGACCACGGTTTCGCCGGTCGCATCCGCTGGCGTCGTGAGGTCGAGCGGGCACAGGAACTGCTGCTGCGCGTTCGGGCTCGCGCCGGACGTCCGCCAGCCCGTCGCCACGCTTGTCGGCCGCAGAGCGTGCGGCGGTCGCGATCGTGCGTGCGCTACAGGACTGGGATTCGACCCAGCCGGGCCTGCTCGTGCTCGACGAGCCGACTGCGTCGCTCAACCGCGGCGAGGTCGACGCGCTGTTCCGCGAAGTGCACCGGGTCGCCGATCTCGGCGCCGGCGTGCTGTTCGTCAGCCACGTGCTCGACGAGGTGCTCGGGCTGGCCGATCGCGTGACCGTCCTTCGCGACGGCGAGGTCGTCGCCGCGGGCGTTCCGGTCGGCGAGCTCGACGAAGCGCCGCCTGGTCGAGTTGATCGTGGGCCGATCGGTCGACGACCTCTACCCGGACCGTCGCAGCCATGCCGGCCGTCCGGCTGCTCGAAGCGGAGATGGTCTTCGGCATGACGTTGCGGGGCGTGAACCTGCGGCTCCACCACGGTGAGATGCTCGGCATCGCCGGCCTCGTCGGCTCCGGGCGCGAGGAGATCGCCGGCGCACTGCCGGCGCGACGCCGCGGTTCGCGGGCAAGGTGCTCGTCGACAAGCGCAAGGTGTTCGCGTCGCCGCGCGATTCGATCCGGGCGCGGGTGGCGTACGTGCCGGCCGATCGCAAGGGGCAGGCGCTCGACCCGCAGGATCGGCTCGACGAGCACATCGTCCTGCCGCGACTCGGCCCCGTCGAGGGCAGGGTGCGGCTCCACCGACGGGAGATGCGCGCCGACGCCGCGGCGTGGGTCGAGCGCCTCGACGTGCAACCGCCGCTGCTCGATCGGCGGATGGAGAAGTTCAGCGGCGGCAACCAGCAGAAGGCGGTGCTCGCCCGCTGGCTGCGCACCGACCCGCTCGTGCTGCTGCTCGACGAACCGACCCAGGGAGTCGACGTCGGGGCCAAGGCGGCGATCTACCCCAGATCGCCGAGGCCGCCGGGAGGGAGTCGGCGTGCTGATCGCGTCGTCGGATGCCGACGAACTCGTCCACCTCTGCGATCGTGTCCTCGTGATGCGATCGGGCACGGTGGGCATCGAACTCGAGGGGTCGTCGCTGACCGACGGAGCGCGTGGTCGCCGAGACGCTCGGGGCCACCTCGCACCGCAAGCAGGCCAAGACGCATCGTGAACCGATCATGTTCAAGGTGATCCGCGACGACGATGACGTGGAGGTCGTGCGAGACACACGTCGCTGCAGACGCCCCCGCGACGCCGGCCGCACCACCGTCGCGCGCGGCGGCCGGTTCGCGACGGCTGGCTCGCACCGCTCGTGCGCCGGATGACCCGAGGCGGATCGTGAAGGTCGACGAGGAGACGGGCACGGTCACCCACCGGACCGTGCTCAAGAAGAACAAGCTCACCCGCAAGCACAAGGTCGTCGACGAACGGATCGAGAAGACCAAGACGATCGACAGCCGCTTCGACACGCGGCGCTCGCCGTTCGAAGTGGAAGACATTCAGCCCGCGCAACATCGGCGTCGTCTACCTGTACGGCCTGATCTGGGTCGTGTTCTCGCTGTGGGTGCCGAACACGTGGCTGACGTGGCTCACCCACCGGTCGGTGATGAACCAGAACGCGATCCTCGTGGTCGTCGCGCTCGGCCTGCTCGTGCCACTCGCCGCCGGGGTGTTCGACCTGTCGATCGCCGGCACGATCTCGGCGTCGGCGGTGATGGTGTCGTGGGCGATGGTCGAGGCGGGGTGGTCCGTCCCGGTAGCCATCGGCTCGGCGCTGCTGCTCGGGTTCATCGTCGGCAACATCAACGGCTTCCTGGTGGTGAAGATCCACATCGACTCGTTCATCGCCACGCTCGGCATGGGGTCGGTGCTCGCCGCGTTCGCCGTGTGGCGTTCCAACAACCGGTCGATCCTCGGCTTCCCCGACTCGTTCACCTCGCTGGCCACCGAGTTCGCCTGGGGTCTCAACAAGACCGTCATCTTGGCGCTCGTGCTGGCGGTCGCCCTGTGGTTCGTGCTCGAGCACACCGCCGTCGGGCGCTACCTGTTCGCCACCGGCGGCGCCCGCGAGGCGGCCCGTCTCGCCGGCGTGCAGACCGATCGCTACCTGTGGGGCTCGCTGGTCACGTCGGCCACGTTCGCCTCGCTCGGCGGCGTCCTCGTGGCGATGCAGTTCGGCTCGACCCAGGCCCAGTCAGGTGCGCCGTACCTGCTTGCCGGCATTCGCCGCCGCGTTCCTCGGGTCGACCCAGTTCAAGAAGCGGTTCAACGTGTGGGGCACGGTGTTCGCCGTGCTCGTGCTGCAGTCGGGCGTGAAGGGTCTGCAGCTCGCCGGCGTCGGCACCACCTGGATCGAATCGCTGTTCTTCGGCGTCGCCCTGATCGTCGCCGTCGGCTTCTCGTCGTACCGCAAGCGGGTGCACGGCGGCGAGCGACGCTGGTGGCGCCGGGAGGAGAGCGGCCCGGACCAATGGCTCGGCAAGCTGCTCGGCTGGGGCACGCCGAAGACCGAGCAGTCCAAGGCGAACGCGGAGGAGTGGTGGTTCGACCCGGAGGACGCCGAGGGTCACCACATCAAGCCGACATGAATCGCAGCCGCACCATGAACGAGCACCTCGAACCCACGGAAGGAGTCCGTCCATGAGCCTCGTCGGAGCGCGCGTGCTGCGCAAGGAAGACCCGCGCCTGCTGTCGGGCACGGGCACGTTCGTCGACGACCTGTCGCCGGCGCGGTGCCTGTTCGCCGAGTTCGTGATGTCGACCGAGGCGCACGCCCGGATCACGTCGATCGACGTGCGCGCCGCGCTCGAAGGTCGACGGCGTGCGTCGCCGTGTACACGGCGGAGGACTTCGTCGACTACCCGGACCTGCCGGGTGGGCTCCCCGACCTCGAGCGGCCGGTGCTGGCGCGCAACATCGTGCGCTTCGCCGGTGAGCCGCGTCGCCATCGTCGTCGCCGAGGACCGGTACATCGCGGCCGACGCGCTCAGCCTCGTCGAGATCGACTACGAGCCGCTGCCCGGTGATGACGACGATCGCCGCGGCGACGGCGGACGATGCCACCCCGCTGTTCCCGCGCCACGGGTCGAACATCGCCACGGTCGTGCCGATGCTCGACGACCTCGAGAAGGAGATGGACAAGGCCGACGGCCGAGCCCACCTGCATCTCGTCAACCAGCGCTGCGCCGCCGTGCCGATCGAGCCGCTGGCCTGCCTCGCCGACTGGCATCCCGACGGCCTGACCCTGTGGGCGACGTTCCAGGCGCCGCACCACCTGCGCAACTACCTGGCCAGCTGGCTCGACATCGCCCAGACGAACTGCCGGGTGATCGCCCCCGACGTCGGTGGCGGGTTCGGTTCGAAGATCGTCTGGTATCCGGAGCTGTTCGTCGCGCCGCTGCTGTCGAAGTGGCTCGGCCGCCCGGTGAAGTTCGCCCAGACGCGTTCCGAGGCGATGGTGCAGATGGCGGCCGGACGCGACCAGGAGCACGACATCGACGTCGGCTACGACCGCGACGGCACGATCCGCGCCCTGCGCCTCGTCGTCACCCAGAACCTCGGTGCCTACCCCGACCCGACCGGCCTCGGCCTCGCCGTGCTCACCACGTGGATGGCCGCCGGCGCGTACCGGATCCCCAAGGTCGCCACGTCGTTCCGCACCGTCACCACCAACACCACGCCCGCCGCGGCGTACCGCGGCGCCGGTCGGCCGGAGGCGGCGTACTCGATCGAGCGGATCGTCGACGTCGTCGCCCGCCGCACCGGTCTCGACCCGGCCGAGGTGCGCCGACGCAACTTCGTGCCGCCGTCGGCCTTCCCGTACGAGACGCACAACGAGGCCGTGGTGTACGACTCGGCCGACTTCCCGGCGTCGCTCGACGAATGCCTGCGCCTGCGTCGACTACGACGGCGTCCGCCGCGAGCAGGAGGCGCGCCGCGACGACCCGACCAAGCCGCTGCTCGGCATCGGCCTGTCGTGCTGGCTCGAGATCGCCGGCTTCGGCCCGAACGGCTCGCTCGAGGGCTTCGGCCACCTCGCGTCGTGGGAGTCGGCGCAGGTGCGCATCCAGCCCGACGGTTCGGCGATCGTGTTCGCCGGCTCGTCGCCGCACGGGCAGGGCCACGAGACCACGTTCGCCCAGATCGCCAGCGACGAGCTCGGCATCGCGTTCGACAAGATCCAGGTGCGCACCGGCGACACGGCCACCGTGCTGCAGGGCGTCGGCACCATGGGCTCGCGCGGCGTGCCGACGAGCGGGTCGGCGGTCGAAGCTGGCCTCGGCCAGGGTGCTCGACCGGGCCAAGAAGATCGCCGCCCACCTGCTCGAAGCGAGCGAGCACGACCTCGAGGTGGCCGACGACGCGTTCAACGTGCAAGGGCTCGCCCGGCAAGAAGGTCGGCTGGAACGACGTCGCCTGGGCCTCGTTCCAACCGCTGCGACTGCCGCCGGAGCTCCAGGTCGGCTCGCTCGAGGAGCGGCTGTTCCACGAGTCGCCGAACTTCTCCTACCCGTCGGGCTCGTACGCCTGCGTCGTCGAGATCGACCGCGACACGGGCGAGGTCGACGATCATCAAGATGGTCGCTCATCGACGACTGCGGCACGGTGATCAACCCGCTGCTCGCCGAGGGACAGGTGCACGGCGGCGTTGCGCAGGGGATCGCGCAGGCGTTGTACGAGGCGGTCGCCTACGACGTCGACAGCGGCCAGCCGATCACGTCGAACCTGATGGACTATCTCGTCCCGTCGGCAGCCGACCTCCCCGAGTTCATCGCCGGTCGAACCACGACGCTGAGCCCGAACAACCCGCTCGGAGCGAAGGGGATCGGCGAGTCCGGCGCCGTTGGTGCACCGCCGGCGGTCGTCAACGCCGTCGTCGACGCGCTGTCCGGCTTCGGGGTGGAACACGTCGACATGCCGGTCACGCCCGAGAAGGTGTGGGCACTCATGCACCGCGGTGGCGGGAACGAAGGGATGCCATGATCGAACCCACTCGCAACGTGGCGGTCGAGGTCACCGTCAACGGTCGACGCACGGCGCGGACCATCGACGCCGCGCACGCTGCTCGTTCACTACCTGCGCGAACACGAACGGCTGACCGGGACACATGTCGGCTGTGACACGTCGAACTGCGGGGCCTGCACCGTGTTGATCGACGGGCGGTCGGCGAAGAGTTGCACGGTGCTCGCGGTGCAGGTCGATGGCGGCGAGGTGACCACCATCGAGGGCCTCAGCGGTCCGTACGACGGTTTCACCAACGTGCAAGAGGGCTTCCGGCAGTGTCACGGTCTGCAGTGCGGCTTCTGCACGCCGGGGATGGTGATGGCGGTCACCGGACTGCTCGACGAACAGCCCGACCCCACCCCGCAGCAGATTCGCGAGGGGCTCGAGGGAAACCTGTGCCGCTGCACCGGCTACCAGATGATCGTCGACTCGGTCCGTTGGGCCGCCGAGCATCCGACGCCCTGATCCGCTTCGTAGCTCACACCGCGTTGGCCGCCCAACCGCCATCGACGTACAGGACCTCGCCGGTGATGTACGAGGCGCGAGCGGAGAGCAGGAACTCTGCGACCTCGCCGATCTCTTCCGGCTCACCGATGCGGCCGAGCGGGATCCGTCCGGTGAGCCAGGCGAGCTGCTGGGGGTCGCTCAGTCGCTCCTCGGCCATCGGTGTACGGATCGGCCCTGGGGCGATCGAGTTGGCACGCACGCCGAGTGGTGCGCCTTCGAGCGCCGCCGCCCGGGTGAGCGCGACGATGCCGCCCTTGGACGCGACGTAGTGGGCCTGGTTCGGCACGGCGATGCTCGCGTTGACCGATGCGACGGTGACGATCGAGCCCGGCGAGCCGGTCGATCCGACCGAGCGGAGGAACGCACGGATGGCCAGCCAGGTGCCCGTGAGGTTGACCCGCAGATGGCGTTCCCAGTCGTCGAGAGCGGTGTCGGCAATCATGCTGCGTTCACGGATGCCGGCACACGTGACGAGGCCGTCGAGGTGGCCGATCGATGGCATCAGGTCGGCCCACGCCGCCTCGTCGGTCGTATCGAGGACGATCACGTCGCCGTTGCCGTCACGACCACCATGCACATCCGTGCGCACGACAGTCCAGCCGTATCGCTCGAGCACTACAGAGCACGCGGCGCCGATGCCCGATGCCGCTCCGGTGACCAGGACCCGCCCCATGTGCAGATCTTCGCACGGCCAGAAGGATCCGACGTGGACTCGTCGTCAGTGTCCTGACGACGTACCATTCCCTACGCCTTCCGGCACGGCTTCTCGAAGGGGGCTCCCATGACACAGGCTTCGGTCCGCGACCGGCCGGCCTCGGTTCACATCCGCAACGCGACACTCATCGACGGCAACGGCGGCCCCGTGGTCCGCGGCGTCGACGTGGTCACCACTGCAGACGAGATCGTGGCGGTCGGACCGGGCGCAACGGTCGCCGCTCGTGTTCCAGACGATGCCGAGGTTGTCGACGCCACCGGCTGCACCGTCATGCCCGGCCTGATCGACGCCCATTGTCACGTCACGTTCGACGACGTGCAATCGAACGACGAACTGTTCTTTCACCGTCAGCCGACCACCGCAGCGTTGATGACCGTCTTCAACCTGCCGAAGCTGTTGCTCGCCGGCGTCACCTCGATCATGGACCCCGACACGGTGTACGGGATCGGACCCGAGGTGAGGGACGCAGTCGGTGCGGGAGCATTTCCCGGTCCGCGCATCGCCACCGGTGTGCAGGCGCTGCTCACGTCGGTCGGTGGCACGGCAGGACGCCTGATCCCGGACAGCGGCTCGGTCGGCTACGCAGCGGTCGTGAACACGATCGACGAGATGGTCATCACGACGAGGCGGCAGATCAAGCAGGGTGCCGACTGGATCAAGATCCACGCCACCGGATCGATTCCGACCCATCAAGGCGAGTTGCAGGTGTGGACGCTCGACGAGATGAAAGCGGTGTGCGACACAGCTCACTCGCTCGGCGTGCCGGTCACGGCACACTGCCGAAACGCCTCGTCCACACGTGACGCCGCGCTCGGCCGGAGTCGACCTGATCCTCCACGCCTCGTTCATCGATGACGAGGCGCTCGAGGCAGTCATGGCGAGCGGCGCGGCGATCTGTCCGACCTTCACGTTCCTGGCCAACCTGGCCGATCATGGTCCGCGAGTCGGCGCCGGCGGAATGACCGACGTGTTCCGAGGCGAGATCAAGGCGACCGCGGCGATGATGCGCCAGGCCTACGACGCAGGCGTGCCGCCTCTTGTGTGGTTCGGAGTCGGGTTTCGCCCTCACGCCGTACGGGCACTGGCATGCCCGCGAGATGGAAGTGTTCGTCAATGAGCTGGGTCTGTCCCCGCTCGAGGCGATCACGTGCGCGACCAAGAACAACGCCATTGCGATGCGGATGGCGGGCGAACTGGGTGTCGTCGCCGAGGGGTGTCGGGCCGATCTGCTCGTCGTCGACGGCGACCCGTCCAGTGACATCACGGTGCTCCAGGATCGAACACGGCTGCGAGCGGTCGTCAGCCGGGGTTGCACGGTCGATCTGTCGCAGCCATGGCCGGTGCGGGGCAAGATCGCCGGCGAGAAGGTCGGGAACTGGGCCGCCGAGATCCTCACCTACGAACGGGCGATGGAAACGTGAGATCTTTCGCAGCACGCACACGAGTTCGCTGTACTCAGAGCACGCGGATCGGGTCGGCGCCGTTCCAGCCCGACGCAGCGTCGCGCACCATGTCGTAGAAGCGGCCGAGAGGGGCGGTCCGCTCGTAGATCTCGATCAGGTGGCCGTGCTCGGCGCGCCCGTCGTGCAGGGCGAATGACATCCCGGTGCCGGTCTCGGCGTACAGCGTCTCGGGAAGCCCGGCGGCGACGAATTCGGCCGCGGCGGACGCGAAGTCCTCGACGAAGAACGCGACGTGATGGATGCCGGACGACCCGACGATCCGCTCGGCGCCGTCGTCGTGCTGACAGATCAGCTCGACCATCAAGCGTGCCCCACTGCGCGTACGCCGACGAGTGATCGAACGTGCTGGCCACCCCGTTCACGCGGGCGTTCGTCACCTCGATGTGCTCGCGCACGAAGAACGGCCCGATCCCGGTCGAGCGCGGTCCATCGTCGAGCGGCCTCGGTCACGTCGTCGACCGCGTACGCGAGCTGGACGGGAATCGCGAGCACGCGCCGACAGTACTGTCGGCGCGATGGACCCCGAGATCAGCGGACTGTTCGACCTCGACGGACGGCAGGCCGTCGTCACGGGCGCGGCGACCGGCATCGGGGAGGAGATCGCCCGGCTGTTGGCGTCGGCGGGTGCGCACGTCGTCGTCGCCGACATCGACACGGTCGGTGCGCAACGGGTGGCCGCAGACATCGACGGCGACGCCGTCGAGCTCGACGTCACCGACCCAGAGGCGTGCGCGAGCACGCTCGGATCGATCGGCGACCGCATCGACATCCTCGTGAACAACGCCGGCTCGTACCACGAAGCGGGCAGCATCCTCGACCAGAGCGTCGAGTCGTGGCGTCGATCGATCGACGTCAACCTGGGCGGGTTGTTCAACTGTTCGAAGCCGGTCGCCGAGCGGATGGTCGCTCAGGGCGACGGCGGGGCGATCGTCAACATCGCCTCGGTCGACGGGTTGCTGCCGTGCCTCGGAACGGGCTACGACTCGTCGAAGGCAGGCGCCATCCACTTCTCGCGCAGCCTCGCCGTCGATCTCGCGCCGCACGGCATCCGGGTCAACGCGGTCAGCCCGGGCGTCGTCCCCGTCCCGACCCTCGACCGGATGCACGCCGGCGAGATCGAACACTTCTGGCCGAAACATCCGTCGAAGAGCGGCCTCATGGGGCCGATCACCACACAGCGCTCGGCCAACGTGCCGCTCGGCCGGAAGGGGACGCCGACCGACATCGCCCGAGCGGTGCTGTTCCTCGTCAGCGAAGCGTCGAGTTACGTCACCGGCCACAACCTGGTCGTCGACGGTGGATGGACGCTGGTGTGAGCTCGTCCCCGTCATCCTCCTCGACCGAACTGCAGACCCTGCTCGACGAGCGAGAGATCGTCCAGCTGGCCACCAGGTACTGCCGGGCGCTCGACACGAAGGACTGGCCGTTGCTCGACGAGGTGTTCGTGGGCGATGCCACGGCCGATCTCGCAGGGCCCTCACCGCTCGTCGGCATCGAAGCGATCCGCGCCCGGATCCGCACGGCGTTGGAACACCTCGATGTGAGTCAGCACCTCGTCGGGAATCATGAGGTGAGGATCGACGGCGACGATGCCACCCACCGGTGCTACCTCCAGGCGCAACACGTGCGGCGTGCGGCATCGGGCAACGGGGTCAACTACATCGTCGCCGGCCGCTACGAAGACCGGCTGGCACGGACCGATGCGGGGTGGCGGATCGTCCACCGGACGCTCGTGGTGATGTGGACCGAGGGCAACCTGGCGGTCGTTCGCGGCGATTGATCGCGGCGCGGGTGAAGAATCCGAATGGTCGTTCGGTAATGTCCCGCGCGGAGGGGACAACGAGCATGGACGACATCATCAACAGCACACCGACCGTCGACCAGTTGGTGGCGATCGAGGCGTGCCGAGAGGCCGCACGGCGCTACTCGTACGGGGTCGATCGCCTCGACGCCGACGTCATGAAGTCGGCGTACTGGCCCGACGGCACCGACGACCACGGCGTGTTCGTCGGCAACGCGTGGGAGTTCGTCGACCGGGTGGTGGGTAGCCACGACAAGTGGTCGTGGACCATGCACACCATCTTCAACCACCGAGTCGAGATCGAACCCGACGGCGCACACGCCCGGGGCGAGGCCTACAACGTGAGCTATCTGTTCGAGGGCGACGAGCGCCGACTGTCGACCTGGTACGGCCGATACCTCGACAACTACGAGCGACGCGGCGACGAATGGCGGATCTCCCATCGCGTCTGCGTGCACCACGCCGACACCAGCGAACTCGTCCCGGAGTCGATGGGCATCGATGCGTCCAAGTTCCGGCAGGTCGACTTCGACCGCCCGTCGTCGCGCCGTCCGATCGGCCCCTGATGCCCCGCTTCGCCAAGGAACGCGCCGCGACCGACCCGACCGGGTTCGCACTGGTCGACGGCGACCGCATCATGATGTGGGCCGAGGTCGACGATGCCCTCAACCGCTGCGCGAACCTGTTGCTCGCCGCCGATCGGGCGGGCGAACTCGGGCCCGCGCATCGGATCGCCGTGTTCGCCGAGAACTCCGCCGAGACCGCCCTCGCCCATCTCGGCGGGCTGCTCGCCGGAGCGTCGTCGGTGCCCGTCAACTTCCACCTCACCGCCGACGAGGCCGCCTACATCCTCGACGATTCGCAGACGGCGATCCTCTTCGTCGGGCCGGAGACCGCCGCTCGCGGCGTCGAGGCCGCCCGCATCGCCGGGGTCGGGCAGGTCATCGGATGGCGGTGCGCCGACGTCGAGGGTGTGACCGAGTGGGACGCGTGGCTCGCCGACGGCGCGATCGAGGACCCACCCGACGACGTCAGGCCGCGGCCGAACCTGCTGTACACGTCCGGAACCACCGGACAACCCAAGGGCACCGAGCTGCCGCCCACCATGTTCGCCGGCGGCGACACGATGGCCGAGCACCTCGTGGCGCTCGCCACCGGCGGGTTCGCCCTGTTCGGAACCCACCTCGTGGTCGGCCCGATGTACCACACAGGCCCGCTGTCGGGCATGCGTCTGCTCTGCGCAGGTATCTCCGTCGGTGATCCTCGCCAAGTTCGATGCCGAGTCGGTGCTGGCCGCCATCGACCGGTATCGGACGGAGAGCAGCGTGATGGTTCCCACGCACTTCGTCCGGCTGCTCGCCCTGCCCGACGACCGTGAAGGCCAAGTACGACGTCAGCTCGATGCAGCTGATCGCGCACACCGGTGCCAAGTGTCCGATCGACGTGAAGGCGGCGATGATCGAATGGTTCGGCCCCGTCCTCCGTGACGCCTACGGGGCGACCGAGGTCGGCACCGTGTGCTCGATCACCAGCGAGGAATGGCTCGACCACAGGGGCTCGGTCGGTCGGTCGATCCCGCCCTTCACCGCCGTCGTCCTCGACGAGGAGCTCGCCGAGCTGCCGGCCGGCGTCGAAGGGCAGCTCTACTTCCGTGACGCCACCGGCCGCGGCATCGTCTACCCGAACGACGCCGCCAAGACCGCAGCCTCCAACCCGGAACCCGGCCTGTTCACGCTCGGCGAGATCGGCTACATGGACGCCGACGGCTACGTGTACATCACCGACCGCTTCAGCGACATGGTCGTGTCGGGCGGGGTCAACCTCTACCCGGCCGAGGCCGAGCAGCTGCTGATCGATCATCCCGACGTCGCCGACGTCGCCTGCATCGGCGTGCCGAACGCCGACATGGGCGAGCTGCTGATCGCGCTCGTGATGCCGACCGACGAGCTCGCACCGCCCGACCCGGCGGCGCTGTCGGCTTGGCTGCGCGAGCGGCTCAGCCACTACAAATGCCCCCGCGAGTACCACGTCGTCGCCGACCTGCAGCGTACGACGATGGGCAAGATCAACAAGCGACGACTCCGCGACGCCTGGCTCGACGGCCAGCTCGGCGAGGTCGACGAGTCGCCATCCCCGAAAGGCCAACCATGACCGTCCAAGAGAGATCTGACACCCAGGACCGTACGGACGACCCTGGCGCGACGATCGATCCGAACATCTCGGTCGACGAGTTCATCGCCGAGGCCAGGGTGTGGTTCGACGAGCACGCCACTCGCCGGCCGGACAGCGAAACGGACCTCGGATGGGGTCAGGGCACCTTCGACGTGTCGGTGTTCAGCGACATGTCCTTCGAGGAGGAGCAGGCCCACATCCAGCGCATCGCGGCGTGGATCCAGACCAAGGCGACGCGCGGGTACCACGCCGTCGCCTGGCCCGTCGAGTACGGCGGCCTCGGGCTGAGCCGCGCCCATTCGCGGGCGCTCGGCCGCCTCGAGCGTGAGTACGAGTCGCCGGGCAGTCACGAGCTCGTCAGCGTCACGGTCGGGCTGATCTCCAACACGATCAACGCCGTCGGCACCGACGAGATGAAGACCCGCTTCATCAAGTCGCTGCTCAGCGCCGAGCTGCTGGCCTGCCAGTTGTTCAGCGAACCGGGTGCCGGTTCCGACCTCGCCGGTCTGTCGTGCCGAGCGGTTCGCGACGGTGACGAATGGGTGGTCAACGGGCAGAAGGTGTGGAGCTCGGGCGCCCAGTTCAGCCAGTGGGGCGAGCTGATCGCGCGGACCGATCCCGACGTCGTCAAGCAGCAGGGGCTGACCGCGTTCATGCTGCCGTTCGACGCGCCGGGCGTCGAGGTGCGCCCGATCAAGCAGATGAGCGGTGGCTCGTCGTTCTGCGAGGTGTTCTTCAACGACGTGCGGCTCTCCGACGACCTGCGCCTCGGCGACGTCGGCGCCGGCTGGAAGGTCGCCACGACGACGCTGAGCTTCGAGCGCGACCACTCCGAGAAGGGTGGCAGCGGCGCGTCAGGCGGCTCGTTCAAGCAGTTGCTGGCCACCGCACGGATGGCGGGCCGCACCGACGATCCGGTGATTCGCGACAAGCTGGCGCGGGTGTACATCCACGGTCGCGTCGAGTCGTACACGAACCGACGAGCGGCCGACCTGGCCCGCTCGGGCACCCCGGGACCGGAAGGTTCGCTCGGCAAGCTGCTGTGGACGCAGGGCATGAACGAGATCAGCGACGTGATCGGCGACATCCTCGGCGCCGCGCCTGCTGGCCGACACCGGGGAGTGGGGCACGTACGAGTGGAACGAGCACCTGCTCGGGGCTCCCGGTTATCGCATCGCCGGTGGGTCCGACGAGGTGCAGCGCAACATCATCGGCGAGCGGGTGCTCGGCTTGCCGCGCGAACCGCGAGCCGACACCGGTCCGTGGAGT
Source organism: Ilumatobacteraceae bacterium (assembly GCA_963801795.1). Taxonomy (GTDB): domain Bacteria; phylum Actinomycetota; class Acidimicrobiia; order Acidimicrobiales; family Ilumatobacteraceae; genus Sva-07. Next base: position 709,936 of record CAWDFZ010000003.1, on the reverse strand, counting down.
TCGATCCCGCTGACGCCGGTCAGGCGTGTCGGTCGACCTGTCGCTGCGGCGTGCCGGCGCCGGTGATGCCGGGCCACATCAACTCGGTGAGATCCTCGGTCACCTCGTCGGGCGTGCGGTAGCCGTCGCGGAGCCACATCATCGCGACCACCTGGAACGCCCCGACCGTGGCGTAGGCCCACGTGCGGGCGGGCACCCGGGTCGAGGCCGGCCGCGGTGCGCATCGCGCGTGAACTGTCCGATCATCGTGGCCGCCGACCGTTCGACGAGACGTTGGACGGTGTCGGTGCCTGGCCCACCGGCGTTGACGAACGTGAACAGGTTGCGGTCCTCGTCGATCAGATCGAGCGTGGCCCGCACGGCGGCGGCGAACGATGCACGGCCCGGCGGGCTCGTGGCCACCGCGAGGTCGACCACGTCGTTGAGCCGATCGACGAAGATCTCCGACAACGCGACGACGAGCGCATCCTTGTCGCCGAGGTTGCGGTACACGATCGGCTTGCTGACCCCGGCCGCCTCGGCGACGTCGTCCATGGTCACGTCGGGACCCTGGGCGCGGATCAGCGCGAGCGCGGCGGCGATCACCTGGGCGCGATCGGCGACGATCGTCCCCGCCGGTGGACGGCCCGGTTTGCGCCGCATCGGGCCCGATTCGGCTGGCGCTGGTGTCGATGGCACCCGGTGACACGTACCAAGCGGGTCGGACGCTCGTTGCCCAGGTAGACGAAGGTTTTCCTACGCTGAGTAAATTCGAGCGGTATCGAAGTGTTACGTTCGTCACATGAGCATCGACGAGACGATCCGCACCGATCTTCCCTGGCACCTGCGCGACAACTGGGCGCCGGTCCTCGACGAACGAACCGACTTCGAACTTCGTGTCGAAGGCTCGATCCCGTCCGAGCTCGCGGGCACGTACATGCGCACCGGACCGAACCCGTCGTCCGGTCAGCTCCGATCACTGGTTCTTCGGCGACGGCATGGTCCACGGTGTGCGCATCGCCGGCGGCAAGGCCGAGTGGTACCGCAACCGCTTCGTGCAGACCCCGAACATCACCAACCCCGCAGGCGACGCCATGAGCAACATGGGCGACCTCACCCGCGGCACCGGCAACACCAGCATCCACCAGCACAACGGCAAGGTGCTCTGCCTCGAAGAAGGCCACTGGCCATGGCAGATCGACGGCGAACTCAACACCATCGGCTACGAGAACTTCGGCGGGGCACTCACATGCTCGATGACCGCTCACCCGAAGATCGACCCAGTGACCGGCGAGCTGATCGCCTTCAGCTACCTCAGCCCGGAGCCGCCGTACCTGAACTACATCCGCATCAGCGCCGACGGCGTGGTGCAACAGATCGAAGGCATCGACATCCCGAACATGGTGATGATGCATGACTTCAACGTCACGCAGAACTACGCCATCTTCATGGATCTTCCGGTCTGCTTCGACCTCGGTGCACTCGAGACCGGGATGCCGTTCAAGTTCAACCGCGACGCCGGCGCCCGGCTCGGCGTGTTGCCACGCCACGGCACGAACGCCGACATCCGGTGGTTCGAGATCGACCCGTGTTACGTGTTCCATCCCGTGAACGCCCACGAAGTCGGCAACACGATCGTGTTGCACGTGTCTCGTCAGCCCGAGGCGTTCAGCACGAGCAACGACGACTACGCCGAAGTCGGTCGGCTCTGGCGTTGGACGATCGACCTCGACCTCGGCACGGTCACCGAACAGCAGATCGACGATCGCCCCGGCGACTTCGGCCGCGTCAACGATCGGTTCGTCGGCCTCGATGCGCAGTACGGCTACCTCATGGCGATGGCCGGCGAAGGCAACAGCGCAGAGCCGGTCTACGGCTCCGCCCTCTGGAAGTACGACCTGCGCACGGGTGCCTGCGTCGAGCACCAGCTCGGCGACGGAGTTCGCGGTGCCGAACCCGTCTTCGCCGAAGCGTTCGAGGGCGGTGCAGAGGACGAGGGGTGGGTCGTCTGCCTGATCCACGACACCAACGCCGACGAGTCACGCCTGGTCATCGTCGATGCGCAGAATTTCTCGGCACCACCGGTCGCCACGATCCATCTGCCACGTCGCGTGCCATACGGCGCGCACGGCACGTGGGTGGCCGATCGCGCCGCGAGCTGAACACCGAACACCATTCGAACATCGAAGACACCACTGGGGAACAACACATGAGGGGGAACACCATGAACCGCAAGCATCGACACGTGCGCGCTCTCGCAGGTCTGGCCGTCATCGGACTGGTCGCAGCGTCGTGCGGAAGCGACTCGGACTCGTCGGACGATTCCGCAGCACCGGCAGTCACCGAGGTAGAGGTCGACGAGACGACGGCACCGGCCGACACCGAGCCGGCCGCACCGGCCGCCACCGAGCCGGCCGACACGGCTGCACCGGCCGACACCGAGCCAACCGACACCGATGATGCAGAAGGCGGGGACGGGTTCACGTCGCTGGCGCCGCCAGAGGGTGAGCCGATCATCGTCGGCATGGTCAACACGGAGGGAAGCCCGGGGCTCGACTTCCCGGAACTCTCCGCGGCCACACGAGCAGCGGCCGACTTCCTCAACGAGCACGGCGGAATGGGCGGGCGACCCATCCAGCTGGAGGTCTGCAATGCGGACGGGGCTCCCGAGACCTCTCAGGCCTGCGCCCAGGAGCTGGTGGGCAAGGGTGTCGAGATGATCATGCTCGGCCTCGACCTCTTCCCGGGTTACGACACCTACACGGCCGCAAACGTGCCGGTGACCGGCGTGCTGCCGATCCTGCCTGGTGACTACACGGCCAACGCGCTCTTCCTCGGTGGTGGCAACACCACCACGACCGCGGCGATGACCGGGTTCGCTGTGGAGGAGCTCGGCGCCACGACCGCCGGCATCATCAGCGCCGACAACGCAGGCGCCAACGGCACCGAGGCCGACCTCAAGGCCGCGCTCGATGCCGCCGGCATCACCTACGTGTCGATCAAGGGCGGCGACAACGAGACCGACGCCGGGTTCCAGGGCTTGATGGCCCAGGCCACGGCCGACGACCCCGACGTTCTGTTCTCGCTGTACGCCGACGCCGGCTGTATCGGGACCATGCGCGGCCGCGTCGCCCTCGGGATCGAGACGCCGGTGCTCACCACCGCCATCTGCAGCAGCGCCGAGGTGATCGACGAGGTTGGCGACGACGCCACCGGTTGGTACTTCGTCGGCGCCCAGACCGAGCGGACCGGGACACCCGAAGCAGCGGACTACCAAGCGATGCTCGACACGCTCGGGTACGCGAACTCCACGGAACTCGGACTCGGAAACCTCGGGATTGACCGGGCTCCTGACGCTGGCATCGATCGCCAATGGCATGGCCGACGAAGGCGCGGACATCACCGGCGCCTCGATCTACGAGACGCTCGGCGCGTCGGATGGACTCGTCAACTGGCCCGACGACAACCCCTTGGCGTGTGGTTCGGTGGCGTCGATTCCGACCATCTGTGCCTTCACGTTCCCGATCGCCACGTATGTGTCCGGAGAAGGAATCCAGACCGTTCCGGGCTACGAGGCGTTCGACACCACGCCGTTCCTGCCGTGATGCCTGCCGTGATTGCGGTCGCACCAGCGACACGATGACCGACTACCTGTTCTTCGTCCTCCTCGGGACCGGGGCCGCCGCCATCATTGCGGCGTTCGGCCTCGGTCTCGTGGTGACGTATCAGGGGTCGGGCGTGGTGAACTTCGCCTTCGGGGCGATGGCCACCTGGTCGGGTTACGTCTACGCCGACCTGCGTCAGGGGTCCTACCCGTTCCCGGTTCCGGGTCTCCCCGACCGCTACCACTTCGGCGACGACGTCGGGATCTGGTGGGCATTCGGGCTGGCGTTGCTGACGGCGGCGCTGATGGGGTGGCTCGTCTACACGCTGGTGTTTCGGCCGTTGTACCGAGCCCCGGCGCTGGCCAAGGTCGTGGCCAGCATCGGCCTCGTCATCGTGTTCACGTCGTTGATCGAGCGACGGTTCGAAGACAACGCCGGCCTGCGGGTGGACGCGATCCTCCCGCGGGAGCCGGTCACGATCATGGATGGTGTGACGGTGCCCCGCGACGGGCTCTGGCTGGTGTTCATCGTGCTGCTGATCGCGGCGGCGGTGTGGGCCTCGTCGCGGTACACCCGGCTCGGCCTCGCCACACGGGCGTCGGCGGGAAACGAGAAGGGCGCGATCCTCCTCGGCTACTCGCCGCAGCGGCTCGCGCTGTCGAGCTTCGTGCTGGCATCGATGATCGGTGCGGTCGTGGTGATCCTTGCGTCACCGATGATCCAGCTCTCGTCGGGAGTGTTCACGTTCGGGTTTCTCATCCCGGCCCTCGGCGCGGCGCTCATCGGAGCCTTCACGAAGGTGTGGCCGACGGTGCTCACCGGGTCTCGCCATCGGCCTCGTGCAGTCGAGCTTCACCAAGATGCAGGTCGACTTCAGCTGGTTCCCGCAGTACGGCGCCCGCGAAGGGCTTCCCTTCCTCGTGATCATCGTGGCGATGGTGTTCCTCGGCGAGCGGCTCCCGGATCGGGGATCGGTCGCGCAGTTCAAGATGCCGGCCATTCCTCAGGCGAAAGTCACCCTGTTGGCCGTCCTGATTCCGGTGGGAGCGGCCGTCGTCGGCCTGCTCGTGCTGGGGCCCCTGTGGCGTGGTGCGATCATGACCACGACCATCTTCACCGTGCTCGCCTTGTCGCTCGTGCTGCTGGCGGGTTTCGGCGGTCAACCGTCGCTCGCGCAGATGGCCTTCGCAGGTGTCGCCGGGTTCTCGCTGTCGAAGCTTGCGATGCAGTGGGACATCCCGTTCCCGATCGCGCCCATCGTCGCGTCGCTGGTGGCGATGATCTTCGGCATCATCGTCGGCATCCCGGCGCTTCGAGTGCGAGGGACGAATCTGGCGATCATCACGCTTGCGGGCGGGGTCGCGATCGCCGAGTTCATCTTCAAGGATCCGAGGTTCGTCGGTGACGCGTCGACCGGAGGCGCCAAGGTTCCGAACCCGAAACTGGGGAACTGGGACCTCGGCCTGATCCTCGGCAGCAACTCCTCTCGTCCTGTGTTCGGCATCCTCCTCGTCGTCGTCGCGCTCGCGTTGGCGATCGCGGTGGCCAACATTCGCAACAGCGCGTCGGGACGCCGGATGCTGGCAACCCGATCGAATGAGCGCGCGGCGAGCGCCAGTGGTGTGAACATCGCTCGGGTGAAACTGGAGGTGTTCGCCGCATCGGCGTTCATCGCCGGCGTCGGCGGCTGCATGATCGCCTACCGGTTCGGCAGCGTGTCCGATGCGTCGTTCGGGGCGGTCGCGTCGCTCACCGCCCTGGCCGTCGCCTATCTCGGGGGGATCACCTGCGTGAGTGGCGCCGTCACCTCGGGCATCACCGCGTCCGCCGGCGTTTCCTTCTATCTCCTCAGCACGGTCACGGACACGTTTGGTCAGTGGGAGGTGTTCATCGGCGGCCTGTTCCTGATCCTGACAGCGATCCTCAACCCCGAGGGCATCGCCGGCGGCATCCGAACACAGATCGCCGAGCGCCGAGCCGCTACTCGCGGCCGCGATCCTGTTCGAGATATGGAGCGAGCAACGGTTCCAGCCTGAGCTCGGCGCGGGATCCGGTCGCGACCGATGACGCGATCGATCTCCTCGTGGAGGTGCCAGATCCGGCGCTCCTGATAGTTGATCCGCAGCCCGGTGAGCGCCGGCGATGTCCATCGACGACTGCATCGGCGCCATGTTCATCTCGTCCTCGGCCATGATCTGGTTGTAGCTGCCCGCGGCGTTGCTGCCACGGCTCTGGCAGGTCGTCGGGATCGAAGCGGTCGGCGCCGTCCGGCGGCGGGGCGTAGTAGATCCAGTCGAGCCCGCGTCGTGTGCTGGTCGATCGGCCAGAACAGGTTGATCGGGAAGCCGATGGCACCGAGCGGAATGATCGCGTTCGGGAAGAGGCTGACCGCCGTGCTCGTGCAGTCGACCATCGCCGGCACCGTGTCGATCGCCGGGAACGGGGCCGTGGTCGTGCTTGCGCCAGTCGTCCCATCCGGCCATGCCCATCCGTTGCTGCGTGCTGCTTCGAGAACGGCGTGATCATCCGGCTGTGGCCGTTGCGGTACAGGCCCATCGCGGCGCCGCGGTTGTCGAGCACGCTCACCCCGTCGTGGGAGTGGATGTGGCGGAAGTGGTACACCTCGAGGAACGCCTCGGCGGTCACCTTCCAGTTGCACGGCACGATGCGCGACTCCCGGTACACCTCGCGCAGGTTCTCGCCCTGGAATGGTTCGAGCATGTCGACGACGGGGCCGAGCCACGTCGCGCAGCGGCGGCGCGTGCGAGGTCACGGTTGACGAACACGAAGCCGGCGAACGTGTCGCAGCTCGCTCGCGGCAGGCAGCGCTGCGGCCAGTCGAGGTCGACGAAGTCGCGTTCGTCGGGGACCGACACGAGCGTGCCGCCGTCGACCTCGTACGTCCACGAGTGGTACTGGCAGCGCAGGCGGCGTGACGATCCGCGCTGGTCGCGCACGACGGGCGCGCCGCGGTGCTGGCAGGTGTTGTAGAAGCAGCGGATCTCGCCGTCGGTGCCGCGCACGATGAGCAGCGGCACGCCGAGGTCGTCGAAGGTGAAGTAGTCGCCGGGCGTTGGCGACGTCCTCGGCCCGGCCGGCGATCACCCACGTCGCCGGCCACAGGTGCTCCTGCTCGAGTTCGTGGAACAGATCGCCGGTGTGGCGGGCGGTCGGGATGTCGTGGAACGCCGGGAAGCCTTCAGGCGGAGCCGTGCGCTCGAACTCGTAGCGCATGTCGGCCTTGATGCGCTCGATCAGTTCGTCATCCATGGGGGTCTCCGTCAGACCTTCGTGCTGCTGGCGCCGGCGGGTGAGTTGGCGAACATCGCCTCGGAGTCGAAGCCGATGCGCCCGTCGGGTTCGATCCTGATGACGACACGGCCGGGTGTGTCGAGGTGGGCGACGAACGCCGCCTGCGCCGATTCGTCGTTCGGACGTACCTTGGCGGCGAGCAGCGGGTAGAACCAGGCGAGCGTCTCGGCATCGTCGAGCACCTTGGCGGCACCCTTGTACGTGATCGCCTGGCTGACGCCGATGTCGGTGCCGCGGCTCGTGATCGCGATGGCCACACGGGGTCGCGCCTCGACGGCGGCGACCCGCTTGCGGCGACGTGTGCACGTCAGCCAGAAGGCACCGTCGTGGAAGACGAAGTTCATGATCACGCCGACCGGGTCGGCTTGCTTGGTGGTCCACATGAACGTGCACTCGGTCTGCTTGTCGAGCAACGTCTGCTCCCGATCGCCCGACAGGGTGAACATCGAGACGTCCTCGTAGCTGTCGGTGTACGCGCCGTCGCCTGCAGAATCCGCAGTCGGATGTGTGGTCATCGGCCCCCCTCTCGCCAGCGTCGTCCGGCCTGCGGTCGGCGAGTCGCGATCGATTAAGTTTTGCCGCTGGAACACTCTGGGGACGAAGGGGACAGCATGGGGGACGGGCCAGCCGGGATCGAGACCTGGATCACCGACACCGAGATCAGCACGCGATTTCCGTACTACACGCGCGCCAATGCCGACGAGGTCGGCCCGGAGCCGTTCAGTCCGCTCGGGTGGAGCCTCGTCTGGGTCACGGGGTGCATCCCTGGCGTGGCCGAAGGTTTCGTCCGTTTCGGCGTGGTGCGGCGCGACGAGTTCGCTGTCGACCCACCCGAGGTCTTCGGCAACTGGGGCGGCTACTTCTACAACCAGTTGTCGTTGCCTCGCGTGATGGGTGTGCGGATGCCTGGCGCGACCCCTGAGGCGATCGACCACGCGTACTTCGGGGATCATCCGGGTGTACCTGTGTACACCCCGCATCCGGACGACGACGACGAGGTGCAGAGCGAGAAGCTTGCCGAGACCATGGGCTGGGCGATGAGCACGACGAGCTACCCGGAACAGAAGCGCTCGTCGGAGATCTCGATGCAGCACGTGGCGACGCGCCCTGATCTCACGCAGTTGTCGAACGAGGCGCTCGTGGCGCGGGCCCGTGATCTGGCCGGTTCGGGCGTCGAGGCGGCCTGGACCGAGTACTGCCAATCTGCGCTCGCCGCCTCGCTCGGTCCCGGTGCGGTGCAGGCCATCTGTGCCGCGATCGGCCGTGCGGACGACGCGGTCAAGTTGCTGACAGCGGTCGGCAGTATCGAGTCGGCTGACGCGCCGATGGCGATGTGGGAGATCTCCCGGACCGTCAAGAACTCGTCGGCGCTCACCGCCGAGTTCGATGCCGGTACGGAGGGCCTGCTGGAGCGGATCGCACGGCTCGACGACCCGGCAGCGCGGGCCTTCGTTGATCAGTGGTCGGACCTCATCGCCACGCACGGGCACCGCGGCCCGAACGAGTGGGACCTGCGACCCCACTCCTGGACGACGCAGCCCGAGCTGCCACTCGGCATGCTCGAGCGGATGCGGTTCCAGGACGACGCCAAGTCGCCGGTAGAGGCGCGAGCACGAGGTGCCGCCGAGCGCGAAGCATTGACGGCCGAGTTGCTCGGCCTGCTCGCCGACGATGCCGAGACCCAGGGGACGCTCGCCGCCGGGATCGCGTCGGCAGCGTTCTTCTCGAGCATGCGTGAGATGGGCAAGAACGTGTGCATCCGGCTGATCCACGAAGCGAAGCTGGCACTGATGGAACTCGGCCGTCGAATGGTCGTCGACGGCTGGATCGATGATCCTCAGCAGATCTTCATGTTGCTCGACGAGGAGATCGACGGTTTCCTCTCCGATCCTCGTTCGATGTCGCAGACGCTGCACGATCGCGATGCCACCTTCCGGAAGTTGCAGTTGCTGGAGCCGCCCTACATCGTCAAATTGGAGAACGGTGTGCCCCCGATCTCGACCTGGCCGGCGCGTGGCGCGCACGGCGCATCAGTGGCGGCCGCCGGAGAGGTTCTCCAGGGGGCGATGGGGTCACCCGGCGTGGTCACCGGCATTGCGCGAATCGTGCTCGATCCGTCCGACGCCGGTGCGATCGGCCCCGGCGACATCATGGTCGCTCCGACGACCGATCCGTCATGGGTGCCACTGTTCCTGTCGGCCGAAGGTGTCGTCGTGAACGTGGGCGCCGTGGCCAGTCACGCGGCGATCATGTGCCGTGAACTCGGTCTGCCGTGCGCGGTGTCGGTGATCGATGCGACCGAACGCATCCCGGACGGTGCGACGATCGAGATCGACGGTTCCACCGGCCGGGTGACCATTCTGGCGTTGCCGTGACCATTCTCGCGTTGCCGTGACCATTCTGGCGAAGGGGTGACCCCGACGCCGAGACCCGAGTGTCAGAACGCGAGCATTCCGCCGTCGACGGCGAGGGCATGCCCCGTCGTGAACGAGGAGTCTGCCGAGCAGAGCCACGCAGCGGCATTCGCGATCTCGGTGGTTTCGCCGAATCGTCCCATCGGACTGAGTCGGCCCGCGACGTCCTCGACCGTGCGGTGTCGGCGCTCCATGGCGCTTCGCAGCATCGGTGTGTCGATCGCACCGGGGCAGATCGCGTTGACCCGGATGCCGTGCGCCGCGTAGTCGACCGCAGCGCTCCTCGTGAGCCCGAGAACAGCGTGCTTGCTCGCCGTGTACGCAGGTTGATCGTGTTGCGGTCGGAACGCGTTGGTCGATGCGATGTTGACGATCGATCCCGGTCGTCCACTTCCCGACATGGCCCGGATCTCGTGTTTCATCGACAGGAAGATGCCCCGGACGTTGACCCGCATCATGCGGTCGAAGTCGTCGTCGGAGCAGTCGGCGAGCGGAACCGTCTCGAACTCGATGGCGGCTGCGTTCACGGCGGCATCGAGAACACCGCCCCAGTTCAGTGCCGACTCGACGACGGCCGCGATCTCATCGGCGTTGCTGACGTCGCCGGCGACGAATCGGACCGCCCCATTGAGCGCATCGACCGCGGCGAGGAGGTGATCGGCGCCGGCGTCGGAGATGTCGGTCGCGACCACGCGAGCGCCGTCGCGCGCCAATCGCTCGGTGATGGCCAAACCCATGCCGCCCGTCGCGCCGGTGACGACGATCGTGTGGTCGGCAAGATCGATCGACCCCATCAGGGCTCCTGTCGTGTTCCTGATGTTCGGCTCCGGGCGGCGGCGAGCACGGTGCGCATACCGTCGGCGATGCGTCGCACGTGATCGGTGCCCGGCTGTGCCCACACGTCGTCGTTGCAGACCTCGAGGGACCAGGGCAGTGCGACCCCCATGTCGATGAGCGTCGCGACGAATGTCTCGGCGCCGAAACTGCCATCGCCCGGCGGGAGACGATGACGGAGACAGTCGTCCTTGTAGTCGTCGAGCGTCGGGGTCGCCGGACCGTCGCTCATCTGGATTCCGGTGACCAGCTCCGGCGGGATGGCGCGGATCAGGTCGAGGTCGTTGGCGCCGCGGGCGTGGTGCCAGATGTCGACGCACACCCCGCCATTCGGTCGCCCGGCGCGTTCGACGATGGCGAGCGCATCGGACGCGTCGATGATGTTGGTGAACGGCAGGAACTCGAGGCCGACGACCGCACCGTGGTCGGCCGCTCGATCGCACAAGGCACCGAAGGCCGTCGCGGCGTCGGCCAACGTACCCTCGTACGGACCGATCGCCTGGACGTACCTGCTCTCGAACGCATCGACGAGCTCCCAGACCACCGCCTCGGTTTCCCAGTACGCGTCGGATGGTCGAGCCGACGCCCAACCGGCGAGCACCTCGATCTCGGCCAGACAGAGGTTCGACTCCGCGATGAGTTCGCGGAACTGCTCCAGCTGCATGCCCGACTCGTGCAGTTGACGGTACTGGCCGACGTAGAAGCCGATGCCGGCGAACCCGGCGGCCGATGCCGCCTCGATTCGATCGACGATCGGATGGTCGCGTCCGAGACTGAAATGGCTGAGCACCAGATCGTCGGCGGTCAGGTCTCGCGGTCGACGCGGCGAGGATGCGTGCACCACGGTCACACCCTCGCTCCGAGCCCGACGTCGAGCGCCTGCAGCTGCCGCTCGGGTGGCCACGAATCAGGGTCGAAGAGCGCCTGGAGGGCCACCCCGTCGACGAGGGCGATCAGACGCTCTGCTTCGACGCTGGCGTCGTTCTGCTCGAGTGTCGGGTCGTCGTCGACGAGCAATCCCGCGAGGTACATCCGGAAGTCCCGGTAGGCATCGCGCTGGGTGGCGGCCAGGTCCTCGTCGTTGTGGGCCTGGGCGGTGAACGCCACAGTGACGATCCAGTGCAATCGCGCCTCTTCCGAGATCGGCAGGGCGTTGGCGAGCGTCTCGTGGATCGCCTCCCTCGGTCGGAGTATCTCGCGCCCGGCACGCTTCGCGCGCCGTCGTTCGAGCGACTCGTGGAGCGTGAACTGGAGCATCTCGCGCTTGCTGCTGAAGTAGTGCACGAGCGTTCCGGTCGTCCATCCGGCTTCGGCGGCCACCTGGCGCATCGAGGCACCCTCGATGCCAGAACGAGCGATGACGCGCGCCACCGCAGCGGCCAACTCGGCTCGCCGTTGCTCGACGTCGACCACCTTCGGCATTGACGGAGAATATCACAACTGTTATATATTGGGTTCACGCATCGAGACCAAGGGGAGAACCACATGGTGCACGTTCCGACACGAGGCGACGTACCCGTTCGGCTCGGGCCCGGTGTCCAGCTCGTCCCTGACCACGGTCCGAGTGTGATGGACCGCAACGTCTACACCGATCCACATCGGTTCGAACTGGAGCGCGAGCGGGTGCTGGCCAAGCACTGGATCCTCGCCGGCCGGTCCGACCAGGTCGCCGAGCCTGGTGACTGGCTGACCTTCGAAGGGCACGGCGAGACAGTGATCGTCACGCGGCAACCCGACGGCTCCGTCGCTGCGTTCCACAACGTGTGTCAGCATCGCGGCCCCGCTATCGTCGGCGCGTCGACCGGGTGCGGTGCGCGTCGGTTCACGTGTCCGTACCACGGCTGGGTCTACGACACGAAGGGCTTCGTCGTCGGGGTGCCAGAACGCGAAGACTTCGACCCCGCGCACCTCGACGGCGTCCGTGCGCCCGCGGTCGCTGCCGACGAATGGGGTGGTTGGGTGTGGATCAACCTCGCCGGCCCCGACAAGGCCCGACCGCTGATGGAGGCCATCGGCGAGGAGATCTCGGTCGACCTCGGCCGCTTCAACATGGAGGACATGATCCTGCACGAGGTACTCGAGTGGGACGTCCCGGTCAGCTACAAGGCGATCGTCGACGGCTTCAACGAGATCTACCACACCAAGCAACTGCACGGCGTGGGGCCCGAGTGGTCGAAGGCCGCGCGCAACACGTCGTTCCACATCGTCGGCGACAACTACATGTGCTTCGTGCCGCGGGCGGATCGCCTCGACGAGCTGATGGTCGACCCCGACCATCACCGCATGGCGATCTGCCACTACGTCGTGTTCCCGAACACCGTCTTCAACTGCAACCCCGAGCACGTCCAGGTGTTCAACCCGATCCCGATCGACGTCGACCGGACCCGCTTCCTGTGCTGGGAGCTGATCTACCCCGGTGACGAGGCCGATCCCGAGTACGCGGCCTACCTCGAGCGGACGTTGAAGCACTGGGAAGGTCTCAAGCGCGTCGTCGGCGAAGACATCGAGATCTACGACCAGCTCGAACGGACCAAGCGATCGAGTGGCTACACCCAGCACATCCTCAACGAGCGCGAATGCAAGATCGCGCACTACCACGAGAACATGGATCGCAAGATCCGCGAAGGCTGAGTTCTCCCCGCGGCGTCAGACCCCCTCGCGACAACTCAGACGAGCGCGGCGGCCCACCACTGTTCGAAGAACGGCAGCACAGCTTTGTCGACGAGCTCGACGATGAGGCCAGTCGGCGGCTGGACATACGTGAACACACCGAACCCGCCGCCATCGCCCGGATCGTTCTGGGCGCCGATGAGCGTCCAGCCCTGACCGACGAGCCGGTCGGTCTCGCCCGCGAGGTCGTCGACCCAGACACCGAGATGGTGGGCGCCGGTGCGGTCGTCGCCGTCCCAGAACGAGCCGGCGGGACCTTGGAGTAGTTCGACGTGCTGCGGACCCGCCGCGGAGTAGGTGTACTTGAGGTGGATCTCCTGGAGCCCGTCGGTCGGCGTCCACAGGGTCTGCGCCGGGTTCTCGCGGGCCTCGGCCCAGACGAGTCCGAGGCCATCGCCGAGTTCGGCCATCGCCTCCTCGAGGTTCGGCACGCGGATGCCGGTGTGGAACAGATCGCCGAAGTCCAGCATCGGTCAGCCCTTCTCGCTGCTTGCGTTTCGATCCGTCGCGTCGAGAGCGGTCGGGTCGTTGAGGAGTTCCACGATCGATCGGCAGAACGCTGCTGCCGGCGCACCGTCGAACGCGCGGTGATCCCATGTGAGGCTCAACGTCAGTCGCTTCGTCGCCTTGGCTCGTCCCTTGGCGGTGAGCTTCGAGGTCGTCACGAAGGCGGCCGACGCCGAGGATCGCCGTGTTCGGCGGGTTGATCACCGGGGTGAACCCGTCGACGCCGAACATCCCGAGCGTGCTCACCGAGAACGTGCCGCCTTCGAGGTCGGTGAGCTCCAACGAGCCTGACCGCGCCGCCTCGGCGAGCCGCGTCGACTCGGTGCTGAGGGTCGCGAGGTCGAGCCCGGCCGTGTTGCGGATCACCGGGACGATCAGACCGTTGTCGAGCGCGACCGCCATGCCGACGTGCGCCAGCGGGAGCAGGGCGACGCCATCGTCGGTGATCTGCGAGTTCACGAGCGGGTGAGCGCCGAGCGCGCGGGCGGCAGCGGCGATCACGTAGTCGGTGTAGCTCGGTGCCGCTCCGGCCGCCTTGCGTCGCTCACGATCGGCCACGACGGCGTCGAGGTCGGCGTCCATGAACAGGGTCAACTGCGCCATCTGCGTCAGCGAGTCGTGCATACGGCGGGCGATGGTGCCGCGCATTCCGCTCAGGCGAATGGTCTGCGTCGGCTCCTGGCTCGGCGCGGGCAGCGAGGTCGGAGCAGGCGGAGCAGCCACCTCGGGCGGCTCGGCACGCGCCACGAGATCCAAGATCTGGCGAACGTGCAACGCGACCGACTCCTTGGTCACGAAGTGTTCGATCGGGTCCGGTGCGACGAGGGACAGGTCGACGCCGAGCAGGTCCGCGAGGTGCCGTGCGGCGGCGGTCGCCGGAACGCCGATCTGGCCGGCTACGGGCGGAGCCATCGCTGACGTGCCGGTTGCCCTCGTGACGGGAGGCGGGGCGCTCGGCTGGACGAGTCCAGCCCCGTTTCCGTGCCGTTCGGGTACGGCGAGTCGGGTGGTGAGGTCGTCGAGGTCCTCGGACACGATGCGGCCGCCTGGCCCCGTTCCGTCGATTGCTCGCAGATCGATGTTGCGTTCGTTGGCGAGCCGCTTGGCCAGCGGCGAGGCGATGATCCTGCCCGTCGGTGCGACTGCAGCCGCACCGACCGCTGGCTCGGCCACCTGGGCCGTCGGCGCGACGGTCGGTGCCGCCGCCGGACCCGCGGCCTCTTTGGGTGCGGGTGCAGCTTCGTCGTCGGCCAGGAAGAACCCGATCAGCTCACCGCAGGCGAAGGTCTCTCCGACTTGCCCGAGTCGGTGCAGGCGACCCGACCCTGCGGCTTCGACGTCGGTTTCGGTCTTGTCGGTCTCGATGCGCAGGATGGCGGCACCGGCGGTCACGGTGTCGCCGTCGGCGGCGTACCACTCGGTGATCGTGCCTTCCTCCATCGTGAGCCCGAGCTTGGGCATGATGAACTCAGTCGCCATGGATGTCCTTTCGTGCTGCAGTCAGTGGGGGAGTTCCATCCGGGCCGTTGCGGGCATTGCGGCCATCCATGGAGTCGAACCGGCGATCGCGAGCAGCGATGGCCAGCGTCATGTCGACGTCGAGGACCCGGGGGCCGGATCGCTCGATCGAGATGGTGATCGTGGCATCGGGCCGCGACCGGGGTGGTCCGCTCGCCGTCGTAGGCGAGGACGCCGCCGCCCGGCAATTCGATCGACGCCGACGGAGCGAGCGGTTCGACCGACGCCACATCGAGCGTGGCGAACGTGCCGGGGGCGAGCGGTACGCGCACGCGCCGTCCACCCGGGCCCAGCCTGATGAGCACGCCGCCCGGCTCGTTCCGGTCGACGGGATGGACCCGGCCGGCGATGCTCGCCACGCCGGTGCTGGCCGGGTTGGCGATGCAGGCGACGACCCAACGGATCGTCGTCGGGTCGCTGACCGCTCGAGCGCCGACGAAGGCGGTATCGATCAGTGCTGCCTCGACGAGCGCGTGGTCGTGGACGACCCCTGGACGTGTCGGATCGTCGACGGTGAGCGCGACCCGCTTGGCCTGCCGCCCGACGATGCCGACCGTCGACCGCGCCGCTGGCCACGAGGGCGGCCGCGACGCCGGCGGTCGTGCCGTCGACCGTCGACGGGAACACGTTGTTGGTGCCGGTCGAGATCGCGATGAGCGGTGCGTCCGGCCAGCCGGTGGCGACGTCGCGGCAGGTGCCGTCGCCGCCGAGCACCACCACCGCACCGACCTGCGACTTCCACATCGCCTGCGCCGCTGCGACGGTGTCGAAGTGCGATCCGGTGAGCGGCGCGTCGACGAACTCGATGTCACCGTCGAGACCGGCGACGGCGCGCTCGGCCAGGTGGTGGGTGTCGGTGCTCAGGATCACGCGGTCGACACCCATCTCGATCGCGCCGGCCGCGACTCGCCGCATGATGCCGATCTTCACCGCGTCCGACGTCTGGCCCGACGCTGACGTGAGCCGGCGAATGTCCTTGCCCGCGTGCGGGTTGACGATGATGCCGACCGCTGACACGCCGACGCCTGACACGCGGTCAGGCTCCGCGGCGGGCAACGATGGCGCGGATCCCCGCTTCGATGTCGGTGCGTCGACGGCAGGTAGTGCTGCTCGAGGGCCGGCGAGAACGGCACCGGGCGAGAACGGTGCGGCGATCCGGCCGACCGGTGCGTCGAGGTAGTCGAACGCCTCCTCCTGGATCTGCGCGGCGACCTCGGCACCGAGGCCGCCGAAGCGGACCGCCTCGTGGACCACGATGACCCGGTTGGTCTTGCGCACCGACTCGACGATGGTGGCCGTGTCGAGCGGCTGCAACGTGCGGGGGTCGATCACCTCGACCTCGATGCCGTCGGCGGCCACCCGTTCCGCAGCGTCGAGCGCCTCGTTGACCATGCGTCCCCAGCCGACGACGGTGACGTCGCTGCCGGCGCGCAGGATGTTCGCCTGTCCGAGCGGGATCGCGTACGCCTCCTCCGGCACCTCGCCCTGCATGCCGAGCAGGCGCTTGTGCTTGATCATGATCGTCGGGTTGTCCTCGCGGATGCACGAGGTCATCAGACCCTTCATGTCGTACGGGTTCGACGGATGCACCACCTTGAGCCCGGGGATGTGGCAGATGAGCGCCTCGAGCGACTGGCTGTGCTGGGCCGCCGCCGAGAGGCCGCCGCCGCCGCCGGTGCTGATCGTCAGCGGGATGGTGGCCGCGCCGCCGAACATGTACTTCAACTTCGCCGCCTGGTTGACGATCTGGTCGAAGGCCACGCAGATGAAGTCCATGAACATGATGTCGACGATCGGCCGCAGCCCGGTCACCGCCGAACCGACCCCGAGGCCGATGATCGCCTGCTCGCTGATCGGCGTGTCGACGACGCGCCGTTCGCCGAACTCGGCCTGCAGTCCGGCGTACGTGCCGAACACGCCGCCGAACGCGCCGATGTCCTCGCCGGCGCAGAACACGTTCTCGTTGGCCGCCATCTCCTGGCGGACCGCCTCGTTGAACGCCTGTCCGTAGGTCAGCTTGCGGCTCATGCCGGCACCCCCTTCTCGATCAGTTGCGAGCCGTCCATCACCGTGTACACGTCGACGAGCAGTTGGTCGGGGGTGGGGACCGGACTGTCCTCGGCGAACTGGATCGCCGTCTCGATGTCGGCGCGCAGCTCGGCCCAGACCGCCTCGATGTCGTCCGCGGTCGCCGTGCCGTGCTCGATCAGGTGTGCCTCGAAGGAGAAGATCGGGTCGCGCTCGCGCCACTCGGCGACCTCGTCGTCGGTGCGGTACTTCAGCCCGAGGTTCTGCACGCCGTGGTGGTTGTAGAACCGGTACGTCTTGGCCTCGATCAGCGACGGGCCCTCGCCGCGGCGGGCTCGGGCCACCGCCTCGCTGGCCGCCTCGTGGACGGCGACCACGTCCATGCCGTCGACGATCACGCCCGGCATGCCGTAGCCGGCGGCCCGGTCGACGATGTCGGTGATCGCCATCGTCTTCTCGCGGGCGGTGAACTCGCCGTACTCGTTGTTCTCGCAGACGAACACGACCGGCAGCTTGAGCGCGCAGGCCATGTTGGCGGCCTCGTGGAACGCGCCGATGTTCGTCGAGCCGTCGCCGAAGAAGGCGACGGCGACGTTGCCGTTGTCCTGGTACTTGTTGGCGAAGCCGGCGCCGACCGCGATCGGTGCGCCTGCGCCGACGATGCCGTTGGCGCCGAGCATGCCGACGTCGAGGTTCGAGATGTGCATCGAGCCGCCCTTGCCCTTGCAGTAGCCGGTCGACTTGGCCATCAGTTCGGCCATCATCTCGTTGAACTGGCCGCCCTTGGCCACGAGGTGGCCGTGGCCGCGGTGCGTCGAGGTGATCTGGTCGTCGTCGGTGAGCGCGGCGCACACACCGGACGGCGACCGCCTCCTGGCCGACGTACAGGTGGAGGAAGCCGGGCAGCTTCGCCGCCTCGGCGAGTTTGCCGGCGGCCTCCTCGAAGAGGCGGATGCGGACCATCCGGCGGTGCATGTCCATCGAGCACCTCGGTCGAGAGTTCCATGTGTGTCCTGTCTGACTGTGCCGGCCGAGTCAACGGCTGAGGATGGTGACGCCGCTGATCCCGGGTGCGCCGTACACGTGGGTGTAGGCGACCTTGGGATCGTTCGGGACCTGGCGTTCGCCGGCGTCGCCGCGCAGCTGCAGCACATTCTCGTACACCTGCCGAAGGCCGGAGGCGCCGATCGGTTCGCCGTTCGCGAGGCAGCCGCCGTCGGTGTTGACGGGCAGCCGACCGTTGATCTCGGTCTCGCCGTTGGCCAACATGTGTTCCTGCTCGCCGTGCTCGCAGAATCCGTTCTCGGCCATGTGCATGATCTCCGCGCCGGCCTCGGTGTCCTGCAGCTGGGCGACGTCGACGTCCTGCGGTCCGATGCCGGCCATCTCGAAGGCCGCCTTCGACGCCGCCGACGTGGGGCCCGGATCGTGCTCGATCGCGATCGACGGTGCGAGCACCTCGAACGAGCCGAACTTGCGGGTGCGCACCGCCGCGGCCTGCAGGTAGATCGGCCGGTCGGTGTACTCCTTGGCCTTGTCGGCACGGCACAGGATCATCGCCACGCCGCCTTCGCCGGGCGAGCAGAACATGTACTGGGTGAGCGGGTACGACAGCATCAGCGAGTCGAGGACCTCTTGTTCGCTCAGTGGCTTGCGGCGCCAGGCCATCGGGTTGAGCGAACCGTTGCGGAAGGCCTTGGCGGCGACCTTGGCGAGCGTCGCCTGGGTGATCCCGTACTCGTGCATGTAGCGGGTGATCTTCATCCCGAAGAACTGTGTGGTGAGGGCGAGCCCGGAGCCGCCGTACCAGTCCTTGCCACGGGGGCCCTTGATGCGGAACGCACCGGGCTCGTGCTTGTCGAAGCCGATCGCCATGCCGATGTCGGCGGCGCCGGACTCGATGGTGTTCACCGCTTGGGCGAGCGCGGTGCCGCCGGTGGCGCACCCGTTGACGACGTTGGTGAACGGCAGGCCGGTCAGGCCGACACGGCTGACCATCGTGTCGGCCGCGCCTCCGTCCATCGATCCGCCGACGGCGAACTGCATGTCGGACCACTGCTGGCCGCAGTCGGCGAGGGCGCGGCGAACGGCGACGACGCCCTGATCCATGCCGGAGATGCCGTCGTTGCGGCCGAACTCGTGCATGCCGATCCCGACGATGGCGACGTTGCTCATGATGCGGTTCCTTCGATCGTGCCTGGGCTGGCGACGGGTGCGAATGCGTAGGTGACGACGTCGTTGCCGTCGTCGTCGACTCCGAGGTGTTCGAGCACCAGCTCCATCTCCATCCCGATGACGAGCTTGGCCGGATCGGACTCGGTCAGCCGACCCTCGACACGGATCTGACCGTCGAGTTCGACGTAGCCGACACCGTAGGGCACGAAGTCGTCACCGATCGGGCCGAGGTACGGCGGTGCCTTCGGTGGAAACGCCTGGACGGTCCACGTCCACAGGGTGCCCCTGGTGGCGAGTTCGACGTCTTCTTGCGTGTTGAACATGCACTTCGGACATCCGCTCTGGCGCGGGAACATGTGGTTCCCACAGTTCGTGCAGCGGCTGCCGAGCAATGTCGGTGACCCGTTGTCGATGCTGAAGATGCCATCGGCGACAGCGACCATCGTGGCCATTGTTCTTCCCCCTCGTGTCGTTCGATCGGTTGATCTCGTTCGAGCTAACTGAATGATTGTTAAGGAACGACCGTAGCAGTGGGACACGTCCCGGCCTGCAGTCCGGTCAGCGGGTCACGAACCAGGCACTGATGAGCGCGTCGACCTGACGTTCGACGTCGGCTCGCGTGACGCCGAGCATGTTGATCTGGTCGGTGTGCGACAGCCCCACGAGCAGCAGGTAGTACATCCTGACCTGGTTGGGGGTGAGCCCGGCGAGGCGCTCGAGCCGTTCGGCGTTCTCGCGTTGCCAGACCCCGAGTAGCTCGGCCACTTCGGGTTGGCGGATCGCCGCGCAGTGCAACTCGGCCACGAGGATCCGGGTCGGCGCGAAATCGGGTTGCAGCCAGTGCATGGCGATCTCGCGGACGCCGGCCTCGCCCGGCAGCCGGGTCGTGGCGATGGCGGCGAGTTCGTGCTTGCTGGCCTCGACGAGCAGGGCGGCTTTGCCGCTGAAATGGCTGTACACCGCCGGCGTCGAGACGCCCGCTCGCCGGGCGATGTCGGCGAGTGTGGCGCCTTCGTAGCCGAACTCGACACACGCATCGACGGCTGCACGCAGCAGCCGTTCACGCGTCGGGGTGCCGTGTTCGTCGATCTTGGGGGGACGTCCGATGCGCCCCGATGGCACGTGTTCAGCGCTGTGCATCGCTCACGCCGTGGCCCCTCTGGCCCATCGCAACGAACGCCGGAGCAGTTCCGCGTAGGCGGGCTGGTCCCACGATCCGCGCTCGATCTTCGGGTAGAAGTCGACGACGGGCACCATGTCGTAGTGCCCGCGGCAGTGGCCCAGCGTGTTGTAGAGGACCGCACCGGCACCGAGCTCGCGGACATACATCACCAGGTGGCGATCGGTCCCGTCGGTCCAGTCCGACTCGACGAATCCGCGTGCGGTCCCCGACCACGTGGTGTGCAGCAGCGGGTGCAGGGCCTCGAGGTTGGCGTGTTCGGACAGATACAGCTCGTCGTCGGTCTCGAACGGTTCGACGCCGGCGACGAGCCAGTGGTCGGGATCGGACAGCTCGACGAGGTACGGCTCGATCGGTGGATGGGCGATGAACTGCGAGCCGAGCGTGTCGGCCCAGAGGGGAAAGACCCGAGGAGAATCGACGCCCTGCGGCGTCCCGATGTCGAGCGCCGAATTGGTGCCGTGAAGGGCCACCCACCGGCCACCGTCGATCACCCACTGCCTGATCCGCTCCTGCGCCTCGACGCTCGGGCGCACGTTGCACGTGTAGCTGACCAGGATCGACCCCGCCGCGATGGCGTCGGTGTCTTCGTAGTCGGGCTGCACCCGCACGCGGAACTCGTCGTGCTCGCCGAGCAGCTTGAGGAGCTCGAGCCGCGCGAAGTCGATGTCGTGGTACATGCCACCCGCAACGAGGGTGACGTCGATCCGGCTCCCGGCGTTCTGCTCGCTCATCGGGCGCTCAGAAGTCGATGCGCTTCAGGAACCCGCCGTCGACGGTGACGTTGACGCCGTTGACGTGGCGGGCACGGTCGCTCGCGAGGAAGGCGGCGACGTCGGCGACGTCCTGCGCGGTTCCCAGCTCGCCGCCCGGGTGGGCCTTGGCGGTGGCGTTGTAGAAGTCGGCCATGTGGTCCTTGATCATGTTCCAGTCGCCGCCCTCGACGAAGATCGGGCCGGGGGAGATCACGTTGCAACGGATGCCCTTGGCGCCGAGCACCTGCGCTTGTCCGAGTGTCCAGTTGGTGACGGCGGACTTGAACGCGCTGTAGCTGCCCGATCCGGAAGCGAAGTGCTCGGCGGTCGCGGTCGTGCCGATGCTGATCAACGAACCGCCGCCATCGGCGAGCGCGTCGCTCGCCGCTCCGACGCCGAGGACCAACGACATCAGGTCGATGTTGAAGTTGTTGAGCCATCCCTCGGGGGTCTTGGCCGGCTTGCCGGACGTGTTGTGCACGTAGATGTCGATGCCGCCGAGCTGCTCGGCCGACGACCTCACCCACGCGGTGAGCGCATCGCTGTCGCCCGCGTCGACCGAAGCGCCGACGATCGTGCCGGCAGACGACATCTCGTTGACTGCAGCGGCCACGCCGTCGGCATCGCGGGCGCAGATCGCCACGGAGGCGCCCTCGGCGAGCAGCGTCTCCGCGATCGCACGGCCGATGCCCTTGGTTGCGCCGGTGACGAGCGCCCGCTTGCCGGTGAGTCCGAGGTCCATGGTTGTCTCCTGTGTCGTCGAGTGTGTTCGTGTCTTGCCTGTCGCTGAACATAACCGAATGGTCGTTCAGTATCGACAGCCGACGGTCGTTCGCTCTACCGTGCGGCATGGACGAGGGCACAGCCATACACGCGCGAGTGGCGATCGTGACGGGAGCCGCATCGGGGATCGGACGTGCCACGGTCGAACGCCTGACGGCCCATGGCACCTCGGTCGTCGCGGTCGATCGGGCCGCCGACGGCCTGGACTGGATCGAGCAGAGCGAGTTCGCGGAACGCATCCTTGCAGTCGTCGGTGACGTGACCGAGCCGGACGTCAACCTCGAAGCGGTCGCCGGCGCACTCGATCATTTCGGACGGCTCGACGCGGCGGTCTTCAACGCCGGAGTGTCGATGGGTGGTGACCTCCTCGACCTACCGATGGAGGAGTTCGACCGTTCGATCGCCGTCAACGTGCGCGCGGTCGCACTCGGGATCCGCTGCGGTGGTCCCGACCCTGCGGGCGAACGGGGCGGGACGAATCGTGGTGACGGCCTCGACCTCGGGCATCGCCGGCGATCCGAACATGTGGGCCTACAACACGGCGAAAGGCGCGGTGATCAATCTGGTCCGCTCCGTCGCGGTCGACCTCGGCCCGGACGGGATCACGGTGAATGCCGTCTGTCCAGGGCCGACCGAGACGGCGATGACCGAGCGCATCCGAACCCTCGATACCTACGAGGACCTCCGCCGGCGGATCCCGCTCCAACGATGGGGTCGCGCCGACGAGGTCGCCGCAGTCATCGCGTTCCTCACCTCGGCCGATGCGTCGTTCGTGAACGGTGCGGTCATCCCGGTCGACGGTGGGATGACGGCCAGCACCGGTCAGTTCCTGCCGCGCGAGAGCGGTACGCCGGCGTGACCGCGAACCTGCTCGATCGATTCGACCTGTCCGGACGTGTCGCCGTGGTGACCGGCTCGGGACAGGGCATCGGCCGCGCGATCGCCTGGGGTCTCGCGGACGCAGGGTGCGACGTTGTGCTCAACGCCAGGCGGCGTGACGACCTGGAACTCACCGCGGCCGGCGTCGACCAACGGGGGCGGCGAGCGTTGATCGTCGTCGGCGACATCCGTGACCTGTCCGAGTCGCTCGCGGAGCAGACGGTGCGTCATTTCGGCCGGCTCGACATCTGGGTCAACAACGTCGGCGGATCGGACGAGAAGACGACGCGTTCCCTGATCGACACGCCCGACGACGTCTTCCGGTCGCAGATCGAACTCAACCTGACGTCCGCGTTCCAGGGATGCAAGGCGGCGGCCAAGCACATGGGTCCCGGCGGTGCGATCGTCAACATCAGCTCGGGGGCGGGCACGCGTGGGTCGCCATTCACCGGGCCCGTACGCCGCGGCCAAGGCGGCGATGAACAACCTCACCGAGACGTTGGCGCTCGAGCTCGCCCCCGACATCCGGGTCAATGCGGTCGCTCCCGGCCCGGTCGCGACCGAGGCGTTCGCGGAGGTGCTCGGCACCGACGGTCAGCTCGAGGCGATCGCATCGACCATCCCGCTGGGGCGTATGGGTGAACCCGACGACATCGCCGGCGCCGTGCTCTACCTCGCGTCCGATGCGGCGTCGTGGGTCACCGGTCAGCTCATCCTCGTCGCCGGAGGTCGCACGCAACGCACGCACCACTATCGACCTGCGAGCCCTCGCCAATCCTGAAGTCGCGTCATACTGGACCGATGGCCGACGAAACGCAGGCAGGGCGGCGACTCGGCCGCCCGAAAGAGGCCGACTCCGCGGCCACGAAGCGACGCATCCTCGACGTCGCCCGAGCGGCGTTCGCGTGCGGCGGCTACGACTCCTCGACCAACCGGGATCTCGCTGCACAGGTCGGCATCACCGCCGGCGCGCTCTACTACTACTACCCGTCCAAACTCGACCTGTATCTCGCCGTGCACGACGACGTCCAGCAGCGCGTCTACGGCCGGTTCAACGAGGCAGTCGACGGGGCTCGACGCTTTCTCGACGCGTTCGATTCGGTCCTCGACGTCGCGCACCAGTTGAACGAGGCCGATCCGACGATCGCCGCATTCATCGGCGTGACGAGGGCGGACATGCGCAGGCACCCCGAAATCTCGTCGTCGCTCGCGGACCACACCGAACGTCGCAACGCCTTCTTCGAACGACTCATCGACGCCGGCGTCATGAGCGGTGAGATCGACGCCGACGAACCGAGCGTTCATGGTCGAGTTCGTTTCGATCATTCTGATCGGTCTCACCGACGGAGTGTCCGACGACTCGGATCGACACCAGCGCGCCGTCACCTCGATCAAGATGGCGCTGCGCGGCAACCTCCTCAAGCCGGTTTGATACTCGGAGTAGATTTCGGTCGCGTGAGCGGCCGGCGCCGATCTCGGAACGTGTACGGTTCCGGCTCGACACAGCGAGGGGGTTGTCATGGGAGTGCTCGACGGGCGCGTTGCCTGTATCACCGGTGGGACGCGGGGGATCGGTCTCGGGATTGCGAAGGGGTTTCTGGACGAGGGGGCGATGGTCGTCGTCAACGGTCGCGACGCGGTGCAAGGCGCGCGAAGACGCTCGACGCGCTCGACGCCGGCGACCGGGTCCACTTCATCGCCGGCGACGTCAAACAGCGGGAGTCGTGCGAGGCGATCGTCGACGGCACGGTCGACCACTTCGGCCGGATCGACATCCTCGTCGCCAACGCCGGCGGCGGAACCGGACACGCTCCGATCGTCGACCTCACCGACGAGGCGATGCAGGATGCGCTCGTCTGGAACTTCTGGCACACGTTCTGGACGATGCGTCGGGCGTTCCACTACATGATCCCGCAGCAGTTCGGTCGGGTGATGAGCGTCAGTTCGCTCGAGGGCAAGGTCGGCAAGCCCGGCATCTCGATCTACGTCACGGCCAAGCACGCGATCAACGGGCTGACCAAGTCGGCGGCGCACGAGGTCGGCACGCTCGGCATCACGGTCAACGCGCTGTGCCCCGGCGCCATCGAGACCGACATCATGAAGGCGGAAGGCCCGGCGGCCGCCGCATCGATGGGGCTCGACTACGAGGGTCTGCTCGACATGTTCGCCCAGGAGTCGGCGATCAAGCGGCTGAACGACGTCGAGGACGTCGCCGCGGTCGCGACGCTGCTCGCCTCGGATGCCGGCGCCGGCATCACCGGCTCACTGATCTCGATCGACGGCGGCACGGCTCCCTACTGAGCCGGTTCCGAACGACGAGAACTCAAGGAAAGGAACCATCATGGGAAAGCTCGATGGAAAGGTCGCCTGCATCACGGGCGGCACCCGGAGCATCGGCCGGGGGATGGCCGACGCGTTCATCGCCGAAGGCGCCAAGGTCGTGGTCAACGGACGCGACGCGGCGAAGGGACAGGCCTGCCTCGACGAGATCGGAGCGGGGGACAACGCCGCGTTCTACGCCGGCGACGCGTCGAAGCAGGATGCGGTCGAGGGCCTGATCGACTTCACGATCGAGCGCTACGGGCAGCTCGACATCTGCTGTCTGAACTCGGGCGGCGTGCTGCAGACGGCTCCGGTGTCCCAGATGTCCGACGAGGAGTGGGCGCTCGAGATCGACTGGAACCTCAACCACGTGTTCTGGGGGATGCGGCGTGCGCTGCAACACATGATCCCGCGCGAATCCGGCCGGGTCATCGTGACCTCGTCGGTCGAAGGCAAGCTCGGCAAGCCGGGCATCCCCGGATACTCGGCGACGAAGCACGCAGTGAACGGACTGGTCAAGGCGGCGGCGCGCGAGGTCGGCACGCTCGGCATCACGGTGAACGCGATCCTTCCCGGGATCATCGAGACCGACATCGTGCGCGAGACCGGCCCCGACTCGGCGGTGGCGATGGGCGTGCGGCACCTACGACGCGCTGATCTCGATGTTCAGTTCCGAGTCGGCGATCAAGCGCCCGAACACCGTCGAGGAGGTCGCCGCGGTCGCCGTGCTGCTCGCCTCCGACGCGGCCAGGAACATGACCGGCTGCATGTTCCCCGTCGACGGCGGGACGATGCCGTACTGACTTGTCGCGTTGGTGCCTGGCACCGACGCGACAACTGACCGAATTCAGCGCGGTCAGGCCAAGGCGCGCATCGTCGAGTCGAGGACGTGACGGGCGCGGTCGACCGGGTCGGGCCACGCTGACCGCAGGGCGGCCGAGCGGATCTCCATCGACAGCGCCGTGTGGGCGGGAAGGACGTCGACGAGTTCGACGATCGGAAGTTCGCCGTCGCCCGGCAGGAGTCGACCGTCGATCGCTTCGGTGTACAGATCCTCCGGTGCCGCGCGGGGGGCATCGCAGAGTTGGACGTACGGCAGACGATGCAGGCGTCGATCGACGCCACATCGGCGACGGTGCCGCCGGTGCGATACGAGGTGGAGCAGATCGATCAGTACCGCGGCGTTCGCACGGTCGACCCGGTCGAGCACCGCGCAACGCCTGCGGCAGGTCGCGAACCGACATGAAGCGCATGAACTCGAGACTGCATCCGACGTCGTGCGTCGCCGCGAGGTCGCACAGTTCGCCGAAGCGGTCGGCGAAACGGTTCGTCGTCGACGCCTCGCGACACCACGAGCAGGTTGCGCGCGCCGATCGTCGCGGCCGCCTCGATCATCGCTTCGCCGTGGTCGCCGTCCGGCGTGACGAAGACGGGTTCCATGTCCAGCGCGATCAGTCCGGTGTCGTCGAGCCGACGCCGCACGTCGGCGGCCACGCCGGCAGTTCCACGTGTCGGGATCGAACCAGATGCCGCATGCTTTCCAACCGGCGGTCGCGCACGCCGTCACGAAATCCGCCGGTGCGGTCTCGGGACAGACCCCCGCCGCCAGCGACAGCAGTCGGTCGGTGTTCGTCACGATCGTCACGATAGGTCGTGGCAGGGCCCGGGCTCGCCGACGCACGAACGACGGTTCGTGGCCTGGAAGGATGTCCGGATGACCGACGTCACGCTCGAAGATCGGATCGGGGCCATGGCGTGTCCGGTGGACCACACGATGTTGGATCCCGCGATCCAGGACGACCCATGGGACTTCTACCAGGACCTGCACGATCGGTGTCCCGTCTTTCCGATGCCCGAGATCGGTGCCGTGATGGTGACCCGATACGAGGACGTGCGCTTCGTCCTGACCAATCCGGAGCTCTTCTCGAGCGCCGGCGCGGGGCGGCGGCACGAAGAAAGGCCTGCAGGTCGACAACGCTCGCCGGTACGAACAGATCCTGCGCGAGCGCGGCTGGGGCCACGTCGAGACGCTGCAGCGAACCGACCCGCCGGTCCACACCGCGTACCGTCGGCTCGTCGCCAAGGCCTTCCTCCCGCGACGTATCAAGGCGATGGCCGACCACATCGACGACGTCACGACCGAGCTGATCGACGGGCTGATCGACGCGGGCACCTGCGAGTTCAACCTCGACTTCGCGATGCCGCTGCCGGGGATCATCATCGCCGAGGAGCTCGGCCTCGACCGCTCGGAGATCCATCGGTTCAACCGCTGGGCCGGGGCGATGTTGGCGCTCGCCATGCGACCGCTGACGGAGCACGAACTGTTGGAGACGGTGGAGATCGAGCTCGAGGCACAGCATCACCTCGCGGCCGAGTTCGAGCGGCGCCGCCACGAACCGAGCGACGACCTGATCTCGACGCTCGTACACGCCCACGAGGACGAGGACGACGCCGTGCCGCTCACCGATCGCCGAACTGCAGAACCTCATGCACCAGTTCGTGACCGGCGGGTTCGAGACCACGACGAGCGCGTTGAACCACGGGATGTGGCTGCTCACCCGGTACCCCGAGGTCCAGGACCGCGTACGTCGCGACCCGTCGCTGATCCCCGGATTCGTCGAGGAGGTGCTGCGGTTCGAGAGCCCGGTGCAGGGTCTCATGCGGCGGGCGACGCAGGACGTCGAGCTGAACGGCGTGGTCATCCCCGAGGACTCGATGGTCATGATCCGGTACGCCGCGGCGAACCGCGACGCATCGGTCTTCGAGCACGCCGACGTGTTCGACATCGACCGCGAGCGCAACCCGCAGCACCTGGCCTTCGGCGTGGGGCCGCACTTCTGCGTCGGTGCGGCACTCGCTCGCCAGGAGCTGCACAGCGCGTTCACCCAGTGGCTCGCCCGGACGACCACGATCGAGTTGGCGCACCCACTCGAATCGCCCGTGCACGAGCCGTCGTTCATCCTGTTCCCGATGAAGGAACTGCCGTTGCGTTTCGAGCCGGCGTGAGATCTGACGTGCGAGACCGTGCGGAGGTCCGCGTCGATCGCCGCGACCGATCCGTCCTACGGTGCGACCATGAGCCAACATCCCGACAACTACGAAGACGTCACGGTCTACGGCCTCGACGAGGACGTCGAGGCCGAGCTGCTCCTCGCCCAGAACGAGTGCACGTTCATCTGGTCGAACAAGGAGGGGTGGCCCGTCGGCGTGATCATGTCGTACGTGTTCCGCGACGGAAAGTTCTGGCTGACCGCGTCCAGCCAACGCGCCCGGATCAGCGCGGTGCGTCGCGACCCGCGGGTGTGCATCGTGGTGACGTCGACCGGCTCGAAGGTGGCGCGCAACAAGACCGTGACGTACAAGGGCACGGTCACGCTGCACGATGACCGACCGACGCTCGAGTGGTTCTATCCGGAGCTGTCGGCGGCGTTGCGTCCCGACGATCCGGAGGGTCAGGCGATCTTCACCAAGTTCCTCGATTCACCGCGTCGTGTCGTGCTCGAGGTCGAGCCGACGCAACGCATCGGGTACGACGGCGGGAAGATGGGCAAGGCCACCGCAGCGTGGATGGCCGAGCAGCAGGCGGCGGGAGCCGGCGGAACGGCGACGTCGTGAGCGAGCATCTGGGCCTGAGCGCCGACGAGGTGTTGACCACCACGCGGGCCGTGCGCAAGCGGCTCGACCTCACCCGGCCGGTGCCGCGCGAGGTGTTGGTCGAGTGCATCGACATCGCCCATCAGTCGCCGACGGGGTCGAACTCGCAACGCTGGCGCTGGATGATCGTGGAGGACGCCGACAAGCGGCGAGCGATCGCCGACATCTATCGGACGAACTTCGCCGCCGCCTACGCGGGTGCCGAAGCGCCTCCCGCCGGGTCGCAGGCCGAGCGGGTCAACCAGTCGGCCCAGCACCTGGCCGATCACCTGCACGAGGTGCCGATCCACGTGATCCCGCTGCTCGCCGATCGGATGGACGAAGGCACGCCGTCGTGGCGCCAAGCATCTCGTTGGGGTGGCATCCTGCCGGCGGTGTGGAGCTTCATGCTCGCGCTGCGCGAGCGCGGCCTCGGCTCGGCGTGGACCTCGTTGCACCTGCAGAACGAGCGCGAGGTCGCGGAGCTGCTCGGCATCCCCTACGACCGCTACAGCCAGGCGGGCCTGTTCCCGGTGGCGTACACCATCGGCACCGACTTCAAGCCGGCCACGCGCCCGCCCGCCGAGGACTTCATCCGCTGGAACGACTGGTCCTAGCCCGGGCTCGGTCAGCGCACCGTCACCGGTTGGTCGGCGAGGTATTCGTCGAGGAGCGTGTGGAACCGCTGGCCGCCACCTTCGTTGCGTCCGAAGATCAGGAACTCCTTCGCTCGTGTGGCGAGGGCGCGCTGCAGCCGCAGTCCGGTGTAGTAGTCCTCGTCGCGTACCACGCGCTCGAGGAAGTCGGCCACGCCCAGCGCCTCTTGTCGTCGGTCGTCCGACGGTTCGGCGGCGACGAAGTAGTTCTGGATCGTGACCGATTCGCCGGGCGTCGGGCCTGGGAACAGCTGGCTGATCAGGCCGCCGCCGTTGCCGCCGGCGAACGAGATGTGCGGGAAGATCGTCCACACCCCGCCGCACATCCGGTCGAGGTCCCACTCGTCCTCCGGCACGTCCTGCATCGCCACGAGCGAAGGGTCCGGTGACGTCATGCGCTGATGCGGGCCCCAGTCGTAGTAGATCGGCTTGTTGCTGATGTCGGGACCGAACGAGTTCCGGTGGAGGAACGGCAGGTGGTAGAAGTCGAGGTAGCCGTCGTAGGCGATCTTCCAGTTGGGCCCGACCACGGCACGCGAACTCACCAGGTGCCAGTCACCGAAGCCGAAGAAGTCGAGCACCTCGTCGTACCCGTGCAGGTGCTGATCGATGTCCATCGGTGTGCCGGGCGTGATGACGACGAAGATCATCCCGGCCCGCTCGGCCACGGGGAGCGGGGTCAGACCGAGTTGGTCGACGTCGATCTCGCCGAAGAACTCGCGGTCGGTCACGCCGACCAGGTCGCCCTTCGTGTCGTAGGTCCAGTTGTGGTACGGGCAGGCGAAGCGGCGGGCGGTGCCGATGCCGTCGGGCACGACGATCGCGCCGCGATGGCTGCACTCGTTGACGAACGCGCGCACCTCCCCACCGGCCCCGCGGGTGATCAACACCGGAACGTCCATCACGGTCATCGCCTTGTACGACGACGGGCCGCGCAGCTCGCCACCGAGGGCGAGCATGAGCGGAACACGCCTGAACAGGTCGACCTCGCGTGCCCAGCGCACGGGGTCGAGATAGTTCTCGGCCGGGATGCGCATCACCTCGTCGCACTGCGAGGGAGTGTTGCCAGCGAGCACGTGCTCGATGTTGTCCCTGGCCATCTCGATCATCTGCTTGCGGTTCGTCGGCGTCTCGACGCTGGCGACTGAACGTTGCACCGGACCGGGGGGCGCGGTCGGCGATTTCTTGGGAGCTTCGCGCATCTCGAAAGACTAATTGATCAATTGGTTGGTATCGGCCACGGAGATTCCACCGTGACACACGTGCCTCGCACACCCGCCCGGATGGCGGTCTCAGATGTGTCGTGTGGCCCGCGCCGCTGAGTGGATGGCCTGCTGGATCGAATCGGTGCCGTTGGCGTTGCCGATCGTCGTCACCGCGAAGGGCAGATCGTCGGATCCAGCCGTGAGGTATTCGACGAGTTCGTCGTTCGGCTCGTGGTAGGTGACGATGCACACCGTGTCGGCTTCGAAGGTCCGCTCGAGTTCGTTGCCGAGCCCGTACGCGCTGATCGATGTCGCATCGATCGAGCGGATCGCCATCGACGGGACGAAGTCGACGCCGGACCCGAACAACCGCTCGCGGCTCGCCTCGACCGTTGCGGGCGGATAGGGGATCATCGCACCGAGCTGCTCGTGCCGGCTCACCACGGTCACCGTCGCCCCGGCGGCGAGGAGCTTGTCGACCACCGAGATCGTCTCGAACGTACCGGTGTCGTCGACCACCACCGCACGCTTGCCGATGGCCGCTCGCCCGCCGAAGCCGAGCACCTCCCAACTCGTCGACACATGTGGGAGGTTCGCGCCGGGGATCGGCACCGACGGCGCCGACAGCTGGAACCCGGGTCGGCGTGGGGTGGACCCCGTGGCGATGATGACCTCGTCGGGGTGTGCGTCGATGATCATGTCGGGATCGACCGGTGTGCCGAGATGCACGCGCACGCCAAGTCGGGCGACCTCGTCGGCCAGCCATCGCGTGATGGCTTCGAGGTCTGAACGAGGGGGCACCGATGCCGCCATCCGTACCTGGCCGCCGAGCTCGCGTGTCATTTCGTACAGGTCGACGTGGTGGCCCCGCAGGGCGGCGGTTCGGGCGGCCTCCAATCCCGCAGGACCTCCGCCGACGATCATCACGTTCTTCGTCACGTCGGCGGGTCCGGGTGTCTCGAACGGCGTCGTGGTCTCGACGCCGGCGGCGACATTCACGACGCACTGGATCTTGCCCGTCGTCATCAATTGGGCGACACAGCCCATGGAGGTGCCGATGCACGGACGGATCTCGCTCTCACGGCCGTCGCGAGCCTTCACGACGAGTTCGGGGTCGGCGATCATCGCTCGAACGATCGACACCATGTCGGCCATGCCGGACTGCAGGATGTGCTCGGCGTGGTCGAGTGTCATGATCCGGCCGGTCACGATCGTCGGGACGTCGACGACCGCGGTGACCTTCTCGTTGTTGTCGAGTTCGTAGCCGAGTGGGTCGTCGAGGGTGGACAGGAACTTGTGGAACCGCCAGTAGGTCCCCATCGACAGGTCGAGGAAGTCGATGTCGTTCTCACACGCCCCGGCGATCGCCTGGGCTTCGACGTAGTCGATGCCGCCCTCGATGAACTCGTCACCCGAGATACGGATGCCGACGGGGAACCCGGCGGACACTTCGGAGCGGATCGCGGCGAGGATCTCGCGAACGAAGCGTGTCCGGTTCTCGGTCGATCCGCCGTAGTCGTCGTCGCGCTGGTTCGTCGCCGGCGACAGGAACGACCCGATCAAGTAGCCGTGGGCGGCGTGCAGTTCGACCCCGTCGAGTCCGCCCCTCTCGACGCGCTTGGCAGCCGACGCGAAGGCGGCGACGGTGTCGTCGATCATTCCCTTCGTCATGGCGCGTGGTGTCACCCCGACCTGGACGTTCGGGATCGCACTCGGCCCGATCGGCCGAACGGCGGCATTCCGGGCGTAGGTCGTGCCGCCGTGCCACAGCTGTTGGAACACCTGTGTGCCGTGCGCGTGCATCCGCTCGGCGAGTGTCTCGTAGAACGGGAGCACCTGGTCGGAGTAGACCGGGATGGAGGTCGCGGACTGTGTGGTCACGCCCGCGATCTCGATGATGGCGAGCCCGGCGCCGCCGCGTGCCCTCGCCTCGTGGTAGGCGATCAGTTCATCGCCGTGTGTTCCCGTCGAGTGGGCGGTGCGCACGATGCGATTCGGGATGGTGCACCCGCCGATGGCGAGCGGCTGGAACACGTGCGGATATGCCGCCATGTCAACGTCCGAGTTCGTTCGGCAGGTCGTTCGCGAGGCGGAGACCTCGCAGGTCGCCTTGCCAGCGGTTGCGATGGACGAAGTCGGCGACGGGCCGTCGCTTCACGGGCCCGAAGTTCGCATCGGGATAGCCGATGGGGATCGTGGCAGCGATCCGAATGTGATCGGGGATGCCGAGCGTCTCACGGATCACGCCGTCGGCGGCCCGGTGGAGGGTCGTGAAGACCGTCCCGAGACCCAGCGCCCGCGCCGCGAGCAGGATGTTCTGCGCGGCGGGGTAGAGCGCCGACCACGCGAAGGATTCGTCGGGCCGGCCCGCCGGATAGATCACCGGGCCGGTCACGAAGATCACCACGGGCGCAGTCGCCAGCGACGCAATGATCGCGGCCGCACCGTCGAACATCAGCCGTTCGGTCCGGTCACGGGGCTGCATCTTCGAGATGGCCGGCAGCATGGCAGCGCCCATCGCTTCGGAGATGATTCGTTTGGCTTCGTCGTCGTCGACGACGACGAAGTCCCACCCCTGGCTGTTGCCAGGGCTCGGTGCGCGGGTCGCCGCCCACAACACCTTGTCGAGCACCGGCTTCGGGGATCGGGTCGGGCTTGAGGTAGCGGATCGCGCGGCACGTCTCCATCACCTCCCAGATGTCGTCGGTCGGTGCGTTCGTCGCGATCACGATTCGTGCTCGATTCCCGGCGCGTCCCAGGCGACGGGAAGCGTGTCGACACCGTGCAGGACGTGGGCCGAGATCTCCGTCGGATCGCCCGTGAGTCGCAGGTTGGGGAGCCGATCGAGGATCAGTTCCAACGCAACGGCCGCCTCGACCCTGCTGAGCGGCGCACCCATGCAGTAGTGGATGCCCTTACCGAACGAGTAGTGCTTCTTCAGGGTGTCCAGATCGCGCGTCACGTCGAAACGGTCCGGGTCCTCCCAGACGTCGGGGTCCATGTTCGCCGAGAAGAAGCTGCACATCACCTTGGTGTTGGCCGGGATCGTCAGCCCGTGCAGTTCGGCGTCGGCGGTGTTGGTGCGGAACAGGCCGTGCACCGGGGCGTCGTAGCGCAGGCTCTCCTCGACGGCGGCCGGGATCAGACTGCGGTCGTTGCGAACGAGTTCCAGCTGGTCCGGATGCTGGAGCAGCCGGAAGACGAGGTTGCCGATGAGCAGGGTGGTGGTCTGGCTGCCGGCGATGAACAGGAACATCATGAAGCCGAGGATCTCCTCGTCGGTCAACACACGGCCATCGAGGTCGGCGGTGACGAGAGCGGTCAGCGTGTCGTCGGGCAGCGCCTGGCCATCGGCGATCATCTGGCGTCGGATGCCGAGTTGCTGCATGAAGTAGGCGACCTCGGCGGGTCGTCGTGCACCCGCCACGGGTGCCTGTCCGGTGTTCGGCGACACCACGTTGTCGGCGCGCGGCCGGATCTCGCGGCAGTAGTCGGGATCGAGGCCGAGGAGCCAGGCGATGATGATCAACGGCACCGGGGTGGCGAGGAGCTCCATGAGGTCGCCTTCGCCATGTACGACGAACTTGTCCATCTCGTCACCGATGAGCTGGCGGATG
Organism: Ilumatobacteraceae bacterium; assembly: GCA_963801795.1. Classification (GTDB taxonomy): domain Bacteria; phylum Actinomycetota; class Acidimicrobiia; order Acidimicrobiales; family Ilumatobacteraceae; genus Sva-07. The sequence goes on along the minus strand of CAWDFZ010000003.1, from coordinate 675,864 downwards.
TCGGGCTCCATCGCCAGGAGGTCGGCGGGTGCGAACGCCTTGTTGACGAGTCGACGATCCGACGTGTGCTGCGGCGGGTCGACGCTGACCAACACACCACCTTGCGTGTAGGCGAGACCCGGACCCTGATCGCTGCTCCAGAGCTTGTAGTTCCTCAGCAACTCCTTCACGTCGGCCTCACGGGTGACCGCGTACCAGTCGAAGGGCTGCCCGCTGTGGGCCACGGGACAGGTCGCACGAAGTTGGGCGTAGTGCTCGTGCGGTCGCTGCTGGAAGTCGTCGGAGAAGAAGTCGAACTGCTCGCGCCCGGACGTGTCGTGCGTGCCGTCGGTACTCATGCCCGACGACGGTAGCACTTTATTAATACTGTTTCATGAAGTCGCTGGCAGGGCACTAGGGTCGAGGACGTGAAGTACACGGTCAACCTGCTCGAGGCGGGCGTCGACCCCAGGGAGTGGGCGCGTCGACGCGAGGCGGAGGGCTGGCACGCGCTGTCGGTGGCCGACCACCTGTTCACGTCGAGCCGGCCGTACCCCCACGTCTGGGTCACCGCGACGGCGATGGCGATGGCCACCACGCGTGTCACGATCTCGACCGCGTTCGTCAACAACCTGCTGCGCAGCCCGGTCGAAGTCGCCCAGGCGGCGCGCCAACTGCAGGTCGTCAGCGACGGACGGTTCGAGCTCGGTTTGGGGGCCGGGTGGGCCGACGAGGAGATCACCGGGTCCGGCCTGCGCTACCCGTCACCCGGCGAGCGCGCTGGGATGTTCGCCGAGTCGGCCCGGATCGTCCGCGCTCTGCTGCACGAGGGAACGTGCTCGTTCCACGGTGAGCACTACGACATCGAGGTCCCGGGGATCGGCCCGGCCGTCGATGCACCGCCGCCGCTCATCGGTTCCGTCGGCGGGCCGCGCACCATCCGTGAGGTCACGCCGCATCTCGATCGCGTCGAGCTGAAGGCGCAGAGCGCGGCGACGCGCAACGGATCGCTCGACCTGAGCGTGATGTCGGAGATCCCCGACACGCACCTGCTGACGATGATCGACCAGATCCGTGCCGTGCGCCCCGACATCGACCTCTCGATGTTCTGTCTGTTCAGCGTCGGCCAGGACGCCACGACCGAGCGGCTGGCGGGGATGATGGCCGAGGGCGGGTTGTTCCGACGGTTCTTCGGTCCGCCCGAACACGTCGTGGAGGGGCTCGCCTGGCTGGAGTCGATCGGCATCAGCTCGGTGTCGCTCAGCCCGATGACACCGCACTCGCTCGAGCAGCTCGCGCCGTTCGTGCTCTGATTGGAAGGGCCGCATGGAAGGAGAGTACCGAATGGGAGCCGCCAGCACCGACATCCGTGTCGATGTCGCACAGACCGTCTACCGGTTCGCCTACGGCATCGATCAGCGCGACTGGACGGGGTATCGCCAGATCTTCGTCGGGCCGCCCGCCGACATCGAGTTCGACTACGAGTCGTACCACGGTCGCCCCGCCAGCCGGATGGGGGTCGACGATTGGATCGGGGCGGTGACCCCGCTGTTCACCGGTCTCGACGCGACGCAGCACTCGATGAGCAATCCGATCGTCGACCTCGGCGCCGACCAGCGTTCGGCCCACTGCCGGGTGTACATGCAGGCCGCCCATTTCCTGTGGCGCGACGACCTCGAGGACCGGACCGGCAGTGCCGATCCTGAGTTCACGATCGGCGGGTTCTACGACGATCACCTGGTGCTCGGCGACGACGACGTGTGGCGGATCGATGCGGTCAAGTTGACGGTCTGGTGGCGACGCGGCAACGAAGCGATCATGGGCCTCGCCCGCAGTGCCACCCAGGACCAGGACCGGTGAGGAAGGTGACCGACATGAAGATCGGCGCGGTGTATCCGCAGACGGAACTGCGCGGTGACCCCGAGGCGGTCCGCCGCATCGGGCTGGCCGTCGAGTCGTTGGGCTACGACCACCTCCTCGCCTACGACCACGTGGTCGGGGCGGTGCACGCCGATCGCGAGCCGAAACTGTGGGGTCCCTACACCGAGCGCGATCCGTTCCACGACCCGTTCGTGATGTTCGCCTACCTCGCCGGGATGACCGAGCGGATCGAGTTCGCGACCGGCGTGCTGATCCTTCCTCAGCGCCAGACCGTCCTCGTCGCGAAGCAAGCGGCCGATCTCGACCTGTTGTCCGGCGGGCGCCTGCGCCTCGGGGTGGGCGTCGGATGGAACTACGTCGAGTACGACGCGCTGGGGCAGGACTTCCACACGCGGGGCCGGCGAGCGGACGAACAGATCGGCTACCTCCGCCAGCTCTGGAACGACGACGTCAGCTCGTTCGACGGCGAGTTCGACACGCTCGATCGCGCCATCCTGCTCCCCGGGCCGGAGCGATCGATCCCGATCTGGGTCGGGGGGTTCAGCGAGGCGGCGTTCCGCCGCGGCGCCGCCCTCGGCGACGGGTTCATGTTCGCCGGTGACGAGGAGCGGGTGCACGGCGCCCTCCCGCGCGTCCGCGGACTGCTCGCCGAAGCGGGACGCGACCCCGACGGGTTCGGCCTCGACTTCGTGGCGATGAAGGCCGGCTCCGTGGCCACGTCGGTGGCGCAGGCGGATCGTTGGCGCGAGGCAGGTGGCACCCACTTCTCGGCGACGTCGATGGGCGGCGGTCGCGACTCGATCGAGGCCCACATCGACTTCTACGGCGACGTCGCCGCCGGCCTCGGCCTGGTCGGAGCCTGATGGCGTCGAGCGACGAGCGGGAGGCATCGGCGCCGGCGAGATTCGGCCGGCCACCGAAGGTCGACACCAACGGCACGCCGACCAGGGAACGCCTGCTCGACGCGGCGGTCGAGGTGTGCGTCGAGTTCGGCTACGACGCGGCGACCCTGACCGAGATCGCCCGGCGCGCCGACGTGTCGACACCGGCGATCTACAACCACTTCGTCGACAAGCCCGACCTCATGGTGGCGGCGAGCCGGCGCGAGCTCGACCGGATCCGCTGGAACAACTTCTCGAGCGACCGACTGGTGCACGCGACCGTCGACCAGTGGCTCGACCCGGCCAACGCGACCATGCTCTCGCTGCTCGTCGAGCTGCACATGGCTGCCGCCCGTCACCCTGAGTTGGCGTCGCTCCTGCACAAGTGGCATCTCGACAATGCCGCGGTCCAAGCCGAACGCGATGGCATGGGCATGGCACAGGTCACGGTGCTGTACCTGCTGCTGATGGGCCTGGCCCACCGCAGTCAGATCGACCTCGGCGCGTCCGACGCCGCAGTCCGCGAGGAACTCGACAAGTTGGTCCGCGGCTGGCTCGACGGGTGACCGCCAGCCGACCAGGGTCAGGCGTGCGCCCCGCCGTCCACGACCAGCACGTGGCCGCTGATGAACTCGGCGAGGTCGCTGGCGAGGAACACGGCGGCCCGAGCGATGTGATCGGGTTGACCGGCGAGGCCGACTGGGTTGGCGGCGATGCGGGCCTCGATGTCGAGTCCGCCCGCCTTGAGCGGCGCCATCTGCGCTTGCACACCCGGGGTGTCGATGATGCCGGGGGCGATCGCGTTCACCCGGATCCCCAGCGGACCCAACTCGCGGGCGAATGCTCGGGTCAGCGCCACGACTCCGGCCTTCGACGCGCTGTAGGCGGAGATGTTCGAACCTCCACCGAGCGCGGCGACCGACGCCATGTTCACGATCGAACCGCCGCCCGTCATCCGCTTCGCCGACTCGCGAGCAACGCTGAAGTGAGCGCGCAGGTTGACGTCGAGCATGCGATGGATGAACTCGTCGGTGGCGTTCAGCATCGGACCGGTCGTCGGGAAGATGCCCGCGTTGTTGACGACGATGTCCAGCACTCCGTCGCCCGCGGCGGCTTCGAGGGCGGCCTCGACGTCGCTCGTGTCGGTGATGTCGCACGGGACGCCGACAGCTCCGAACCGTGCTGCGGCGTCGGCGACGTCAGCCGCGACGTCGCCGACGGTCACGGTTGCGCCGGCCTCGACGAGTCGGCGGGCGATGGCTGCGCCGATGCCGTTCGCTCCTCCGGTGACGAACGCACGACGGCCTCCGAGATCGATCAGGGCGGCAAGGGTCGTGTCGGGCGAGGCCATGGCCGCCACATTAATGAAAGAACATTCACAAATGAACTCCGCGGCAGACGGCTGACCTAGTGTCCGCTCGCATGGCCTACGACCTGTCGCTCGTGCACGTGGAAGTCGCTCGCGGGATCGCCACCGCCACGATCGACAACCCCCCGATCAACTTGATGACGCTCGACCTGTTCGTGCAGCTCGCAACCCTGGCCGAGCTCGTGGAGCACGACCCCGACGTGCGCGTCCTGGTGCTGCGTTCGGCCGACCCCGACTTCTTCATCGCGCACTTCGACGTGGAACTCATCCTCCAGTTTCCGACCGACGGGCCCGTCGAACGCGAAGCCGAGCTCAATCCGTTCCACCGGATGTGCGAACGCCTGCGAACGATGCCCAAAGCCACGATCTGCGTGATCGCCGGACGCGTCGGCGGGGGTGGCAGCGAGCTCGCCGCCAGCTGCGACATGCGATTCGGGCTGCTCGGCCGGACCGTGGTGAACCAGATGGAGGTGCCCATCGGGATCCTTCCCGGCGGCAGTGGCACGCAACGCCTGCCGCGGCTACTGGGCCGGGGGCGGGCACTCGAGGTGATCCTCGGCGGGGCCGACCTCGACGCCGCGACGGCGGAGCGATGGGGCTACCTGAACCGGGCGTTTGCCACCTCGGACGAGCTGAACGCGCACGTGGACGACCTCGCCGCTCGCATCGCTGGCGCACCGCCCGCCGCCGTCCGTGCGGCGAAGGCTGCCGTCCTGCTGGCGGAGCCGCCCTTCGACGACGGGTTGTTCGCCGAGGCGGATCTGTTCGCGGGCCTGCTGCGCACCCCGGACGCCGGACCAGCCATGCGAGCGTTCCTCGCCGCGGGCGGGCAGACCCGCGACGGCGAATTGACCGTTGGCGACATCACCCGAACGTTGACCACCGGCTGACGAACCGTGCTGTGAGGTGGGTGCGGTGCTGAGCCGCCCAGCGCTAGCCGTTGACGGTTTGCGCCGTGACGCGATGGTTCGCGATGAGCGGGCCGCCCACCCACCCGCACAGTTGCGGATCGCACTGGCGCAGCTCGCCGGAGATCCAATGACCATCCGTGCCGAAGATGCCCGTCTTGTCGCCGAGGGTCACGCGGATGTTGCCCTCGCCGTCCTGCTCGTGGAGCGCGCCAGAGAACGGATGGACGATTCCGTTCACGGCTTGGTCCCCACGCTGACCGGAACGTCGGTCGTCGTGTCGCCGACGTACTCGCCCAGCAGCGCATGCAGCCAGCGGATCTTCGACTCCTGATAGTTGGAGAACGTGACGCCCGGCTTGCGGGTCGTCTCGAGCCCCTTCTGCACCTTGGCCATGTTGAAGACGTCTTGTTCGAACACCTTGGCCAGCATCCCGAGTTCGGGGGCGTCGGTCCACGGGTCATCCGGGCCGAGCTTGTGCTCCTTCGCCGGCGGCGGCCGCTCGCCCTGGAACGGCGAGAGGAAGAAACACTCCATGATCGCCGAGCGGTGATCGTCGCCATTGGGTCGGAATCGATAGGTGATGCGGTTGAAGGCTCCCCACGGGTGCATGTTGGGGAACAGCGTGTAGTCGAGCGAGTCCATCATCTCGGAGTCGCTCATCTGGTCGACGACGTCGCCGGCGACGGCGCGCCACCGCTCGCGCGACATGTCGGCGAGCACCGCACGTGCGGTCTGCCCCTCCTCCAGGGTGACCGGGGCCTCCTGGTCGACGCGCACGTCGAGCATGCCACGCAGCATCTCCTGTTCGGTGACTCCCTCGCCGAGCAGCGGACTCGGCGTACCACCTGGGGTGATCGCCCGCGAGCAGCGGTCCCACACGTCGACCTGGGAGTTCACGTCACCGAGGTAGGACAGGATTTGTGGGTGCGTGGCGTTCACGTGGTACGCCTCGCAGAACGCTTCCTGCGCGATCTTCCAGTTGGCGCGGATGATGCGCGACACGTGCGCCTCGACGTAGCGGTTGCCGAGGTCCCAGACCTCGAACTGCTCGACGATCTCGCCGAGATGCTCGCGACAGCGGACCGGCGTCGGGGTCGGGATTGATGAAGACGAATCCCGCCCACGTGTCGACGCTGCACTCGGGCAACGTGAAGTCGTCGGGCCGCTGGTCGACGTGCGGGAAGTCCCACGCCGCGGGCACGTCCTGCAGCTGCCCGTCGAGTTGCCACGCGAATCCGTGGAACGGACAGCGCAGTTCCGAACAGCGCCCGTCGTACTCCTTCAGCTGGCGGCCGCGATGCAGGCAGGCGTTCGGGTACGACTTGATCGACCCGTCCTCCTGGCGGACCACGAGGAACGAGAGCTCGGCGATGTCGTAGATGATGTAGTCGCCGGCGACCGGGATGTGTTCCTCGCGACAGGCGAACTGCCACACCTTCGACCACAGATGATCGACCTCGCGGCGGTGCCACTCGCGGGTCGTGTACCGCTCTTTCGGGATGTCCTCACTGCCGAAGTACCGAGGAGACTCGAGGCGCAGCACATCCGGAACAGGATGGGTGTCGGCGTCGAGGAGGTCCTGGTAGCTCAGGCCGGGCGAGCGCGCCTCCGCAGCGGTTTGGGACGATTCGGTCGCTGTCATCCCCCCATTATTAACCACTTGGACAGTTCCTGCGGTACCGGACCGTTTCGGACGTCACTCGAACACGGCGGTCGGCGTCCGATCGGGGCCGTACACCGGGGCGCTCGCGTCGATGCGGTGCTTGCGACTCACGGCACCGGCGAGCCCGCCGTCGTTCAACATCGTGCGCATCGCGGTGTAGTTCGGATGTGCGAAGTGGGACATCAGCGCCTCCTCCGACTCCCACAACTCGTACACCTGGATCAGGTCGTCGCGACACGGATCGGCGGCGAAGCAGTACACGATGCACCCAGGCTCGTCGTCGCGAGTTGCCTGCTGGATCGGTACCGATCGATCGATCAGGTCCTGCCTGGTCGCCGGGTCGGCGACGGTGATGGCGGCTTCGACAGCGATCAGACTCATGGTGGTGCTCCTCGGGGTAGATCGCGTTGCTCGCAGTGTTCGACGGTGACGTCCGCGTCGACTGCTCGGCGCCAGTATTGCCACGTGGCACGATGCGGAAATGCACGCTGCACTGATCACCGGCCGCGACGTCGTCGAACTGGTGGAATTTCCGAGCCCGACGCCGGCACCGGCCGGCGTGGTGGTGGACATCGCGTTCTGCGGTATCTGCGGCACGGACATCCACGCGTTCCAATCCGGCCGCCCCTACAACCCGGCGATCTGTGGGCACGAGTGGAGCGGCACGGTGTCGGCGGTCGGAGCGGAGGTGCGATCGCTGAGCGACGGTGACCGAGTCGTCGTCGCGGTCGCGCCGTCGTGCGGACAGTGCACCGCTTGCCGTCGCGGTCATGCCGATCGCTGCGAGGTCGCGTTCCTCTCGGCCCTCGGTCGTGACGCGATGGCCCCGCCGCACGGTGGGTTCGCCCCGCAGATCGCAGTCGCCGCGAGCCGCGTCATCACGACCAACCCTGGCATCACCGATGAACAGGCGGCGCAGGTCGAGCCGTTCACGGTCGCGTTCCATGCGGTGCGCAACAGCGGTCTGCGTCTCGGCGACATCGCCGTGATCCAGGGGGCCGGCCCGATCGGGCTCGGCGTGATGCAGTGGGTGCGCGCCGCCGGCGCCGGCCTCGTGATCGTTGTCGAGCCGAGCGTCGAGCGCCGTGAGCTGGCGGTCAGGCTGGGCGCCCACGGCGCAGCTGCTCCGGGGGAGGAGGCGAACAGTCTGCTCGGCGAGCTCACCCACGGTCTCGGAGCGGACATCGTCTACGAGTGTGTCGGCCGACCGTTCGCTGTCCAATCGGCCGTCGACCTCGCCCGGCGGGGCGGGTCGATGTGCCTGATCGGTCTCGCCGAAGGTGACGCTCCGATCTCGCCGGGCGCCTGGCTCGTCAAGGAGATCTCGGTGACGTCCTCGCTGGCCTATCTGCGCGAGGAGTTCGAGATGTCCATGGGGATGATCGCCGACGGTCGCATCGTCGTCGAACCGCTCCACACGTCGACGATCGGACTCGACGCAATCGAAGCTGCACTGGTCGATCTGGCGAGTGGTCGAGAGCACGCAGATGAAGGTGCTGGTCGACCCGAACCGCATCTGACGTGGGACGATGTCGTCCTTCTCACTTCAATGCCATCAACTATTCGGCCAACTGATTAGATTCTGGCCACGGACCGAACGGTCGGTCCGTACGCCGGTCCCCGGGGGGGGACGGCGGTGACAGATATGGGGGAGATCTCGATGACCTTACGATCCACGAAACGGGCGCGACTGCTCGCGGGCGTCGCCGTCAGCCTGGCGCTGGTAGCAGCGGCCTGCGGCAGCGACGACGACTCCGGCGAGCGACTCGACCGACGCGTCGGCTGACGTCACGACGGCAGCAACGGATGCGACGGATGCGACGGACACCACGGAAGCTCCGGCTGCGACCGAGCCTGACGCGACGGCACCGGACGGAACCGTTGCGACCGACGAACCGTTGGGCGAGGCAACGGGCGAGCCGATCAAGATCGGCGTGCAGAACCTCGAGGGCGACCCGAACGGATCGTTCCCCGAGTACACCATCGCGATGCAGGCCGCAGCCGACTACGTGAACACCGAACTCGGTGGGCTCGGCGGACGGCCGATCGAACTCGTCGTGTGCAAGTCGGTCGTCTCGCCCGACGACTCACAGCGTTGTGCCAACGAGTTGGCTGCCGACGAGATCGAACTCGCCATCTCGACGATCAACTTCTTCGGCAACCACTTCGCGATCTACAAGGGCTCCGACATTCCGGTGCTGGTGGTCACCCCGGTCACCATCGCCGACTTCACGTCGGAGGGCGCGTACTCCATCGGAGCGGGCGGCGGCTGTCTCGGTGCACACACCGGCCTCGTACAGTTCGCCACCGGTCGAGATCGAAGAGATCGAGGGCATCGACACCCAGAAGGTCGGCGTGCCGTGGGCGGACACCCCTCCCGGCGTCGTCTGTTACAACGACCTCGAGGCGAAGCCGCTCGACGTCATCAACGGGACCACACCTGGAGACTCGGTCCGGGCCGGCGAGAAGCCGGACCTGACGTACATCGGCGTGCCGATCGCACCGGCCACTCCCGACGCGACGCCGCAGGCCACCGAGGTGCTCGATTTCGACCCCGACGTGATCATCTTCTCGGCCCAGGGTGCCGACTGCTGGAACCTCGTCGATGCGCTCGGCCGTCTCGGCTGGACGCCGGAGGACACCCCGCTTGGTGCTCTCCGGCTCGTGCACCGACTTCGCCGCCATGGAGGCCGCCGGTGATCTGATCGACGGCATCTACATGTTGGGTTCGGTCAACGGCATCCTCGCTCCGTTGGATGGCCTCGAAGGCGAACAGCTCGAGTACGCGACGACGTACCAGGAGAAGGGCGCCGAGTACGGCATGAGCACCGACGACATCTTCAAGGGTTTCGCCGCGCAGGGCTTCTCGGCCATCATGAACATCTGGGAAGCGTCCCAGCAGGTGGAAGGTGACGTCACCGGCAAGGCGATCAGTGATGCGATCGGAGCGACCGACGGTTCGAAGCCATCGTTCGGCGGCCCGCCGCTGAACTGTGCGGGAGCCCCGGCGCCGTACGTCGCAGTCTGCAGCTCCGAGGTCGCCATCGATCAATGGGATGCTGCGACCGGCGAGCTGGTCAACGTCGTCCCGTCGCTCAGCGGGCTCGACCTGGTGGCCGGCACCGAACTACGCCCCGGCGGTTGATCGGTCAGGCAGTACAACTTCCATGAAACACGGGTCGGAGCGATCAACCGGTCGTTCCGACCCGTCTGTTTCCCGCCATGTGACGTGACACGGGGGTCCGCGCGTTGAATGACATCATCTTCACTCTGTTGATCGGGCTCGGGCTCGGCGCGCTCTACGCGATGCTCGGCGCCGGCCTCGTCGTGTCCTACAAGGGTTCCGGCGTCATCAACTTCGCCTATGGCGCCATGGCGATGTACGGACTGTTCACGTTCGACACGGCGTGGAATCGCGGCCAGTTCTACTTCCCCTGGGTCGACTTCCTGCCGACCAACGACGTGAACCTCCCGGTCAAGATCACCCTGTCCGACAGCGGCACCTGGCCGATGGCCGCGTCGTTGGCATTGGCGCTGCTCATGGCGGTCGCGCTGGGACTCGGTGCCCACTTCCTGGTGTTCCGGCCGCTGCGCCACGCCGCGCCGCTCGGCAAGGTCGTCGCCTCGCTGGGCCTGGCGCTGTACCTCCAGGGTGTCGCGCTCATCAACTTCGGCAACTCGTTCCCGCAACCTCAGAGCGTTGTGCCCGACGAGGGCATCGACAACTTCCTCGGGCTCGGCAAGGTCTTCCCACGCAACACCCTCTACGTGGTCGGCTTCGCCGTGTTGGCCGGTCTGATCGTCTGGGCCGGCTATCGGTACACGCGTTTCGGCCTGGCCACCCGTGCCGCCGCCGGCAACGAAAAGGGCGCGGTGCTCCTCGGCTACTCGCCACAGCGGCTGGCCGCCGTCAACTGGGTGATCGCCTCGGTACTCGGCACGCTGGCCGTGATCGTCGTCGGTCCGATCGCCGGCACGATCACGCCGGTCGGTCTGACCGCCCTGATCGTCCCGGCGCTCGCCGCCGCCTTGATCGGCGGGCTGCGATCGATCCCCATCGCCGTAGCCGGCGGACTCGCGCTCGGAGCGGTGCAAACGTTGCTCGACGTCCGCAAGGCCGACTGGTTCGACGGCAACCTCGAGTGGATGCAGAGCGGGGTCCGCAACTTCCTGCCCCTCATCGTGATCATCGGGGTGCTCTATCTGCGGGGCAAGTCGCTGCCGATCCGCGGCACGGTCGAGGAGAAGCGCCTGCCGATCGCCCCCGAGCCCAGGCGGGTGTACGAGCACGCCATCGTGTGGGTCACGGTGCTCACGCTCTTCGCGTTCGTGTTCGAAGACTCCGGCGGGAGGACCCGCTTCGCCAACTCGATCCAGACCGGGCTCGTCATCTCGATCGTGATGCTGTCGATCGTCTTGCTGACGGGCTACACGGGGCAGATCTCGCTGGCGCAGATGTCGTTCGCCGGCATCGCCGCCTTCATCACCGCCCGCATGATGGCCGACGGCATCGGTCGCGGCTCGAACCTCGTACCCGTCGAAGGCCCCGGGTTGCCCTGGCCGATCGCCGGAGCGATCGGCGTCGCCGCGGCGGTGGTCGTCGGGTTGGTGGTCGGGTTGCCGGCGGTGCGGATTCGCGGCGTCCAACTCGCGGTGGTCACCATCGCCGCCGCGGTCGCCTTGCAGGGCATGTACTTCGAGAACGCCGTCATCACTCAACTGCGAGCCGGCGTGCCCGCCTTCGTGAAGGACCCGACGATCTTCGGCGTCGACGTCGGAGCGCGCAGCGCCCGTGAACAGAACGAGAACCCGTCGTTCGTGATCTTCGGCGCCATCGTGCTGGCGCTCTGCGCGATCGCGGTGGCGAACATGCGCAAGTCGGGCGTCGGCCGACGGTTCCTCGCCGTGCGCGCCAACGAGCGCGCCGCAGCAGCGGCCGGGATCAACGTCACGCGCACGAAGCTGCTGGCGTTCGGCGTCAGCGCGGCAGTCGCCGGCATCGGCGGTGTCATGCTCGGCTTCAAACAGGTCGAGGTGTCATCGGCCAACTTCAACTACGGCGCCAGCCTGTCGGTGCTCGCGTTCGCGTACCTGGCCGGCATCTCCTCGATCAACGGCGCCATCGTCGCCGGCATGCTGTTGTCGGCACTCGTGCCGACCACCTCGAACTACTTCTTCGCCGGCACGAACATCGACAGCTACATCGGGCTGCTCAGCGGGCTCGGCATCATCGTCACCGCGATCGTCCATCCCGAAGGTGTCGCACCGTTCTTCAGTGAGAGCGTCAGACATGCCGGCAACTGGCTCGTCAGTGCACTCCCCGGCGCCGAGACCCTGCGATCGAACTACCGGGGTCCGAAGCAGATCCTCGTGAAGTCGGGCCTCGCCATCCTCGTGGTGGGAACCGCTTTGTGGCTCTACAACGCCAAGTTCGTCGAGTCGGTCGAATGGTGGGTGTTCATCAGCGCCGTCCTCCTGTACCTGGTGGTGCTGGCGTTCGCCAAGATCGTCGGGCCGATCGCACCGACGTTCGGCGAGGCGGGACGACAGTGGGCCAGTGCCGGCCGGCGCTTCGGTCCGACCGCGCTCGTCGGGTACGTGCTCGGCTGGATCATCTGGCCGTTGCGGGTCGACACGTACTCGCCGTTCTGGATGCCGCTCCTCGGCGTGGTGTTGGCCCTGATGATCCGGTCGATCTTCCTCCAGATGAGGGGTCGACGTGAGCACCACGACGTCGTTCCGCCCGGCGATCACACGAAGATCACCTCCACCACCTCCACTCCGACCCCCGCAAAGGTGCACTGACATGGCATTGCTCGAAGCCAGACGCCTCACGGTCACGTACGGCGGGCTCAACGCGAACGACGAGATCGACCTCACCTGTGAAGCGGGCAAGCTCGTCGGCCTGATCGGCCCGAACGGCGCCGGCAAGACCACGTTCATCGACGCCATCACGGGTTTCACGCCGATCACGAGCGGCAACGTCACCTTCGACGGGACCGACCTCGTCGGGCAGCGCCCTGATGCCCGGGCCAAGCTCGGGCTGGTGAGGACCTTCCAGTCGCTCGAATTGTTCGAGGATCTCACGGTGCGTGACAACCTGCTGGTCGCTGCCGATCGACCGAAGTGGTACTCGTTCCTGGCCGACGTCGTCCGTCCGGGAGGGGGGCGGAACGCTTCGGTCGATCCGGTCGAGATGGCGCTCGGAGCCATGGAACTCGGCCACCTCGCCGACACGCATCCGAGCGAGCTGAGCCACGGTCAACGCAAGCTCATCGGGGTCGCTAGAGCGCTCGCGGCCAGACCCAAACTGCTCCTGCTCGACGAACCTGCCGCCGGCCTCGACACGAAGGAGAGCCAGCTGCTCGGCGCTCACCTGCGCAGCTTCCTCGACCTCGACGTCAGCCTGTTCCTGATCGATCACGACATGGGCCTCGTGCTCAACGTCTGCGACTACATCTACGTGCTCGACTTCGGCAGGGTGATCGCTCACGGCACACCGGCCCAGGTACGCGCCGACCCGGCGGTCATCGCCGCTTACCTCGGCGAGTCCGCCGGTGAATCCCAGGCCCAGGCAGGCGTCTCGGCCGGCCATGCAGCCGACACGTCTGCACTCGACACCTCGACGGAGGTAGGACAATGAGCGAACTCCTCATCGACGTCCGCGGGCTTCACGCGGGCTACGGCGGCATCCCAGTGCTGCGTGACATCAGCCTCACCGTCGGCTCGGGCGAGGTTGTCGCCCTGCTCGGGCCCAATGGCGCCGGCAAGACGACCACGCTGCTGACGATCTCAGGATTGGTCGCTCCGCTCGAGGGTACGGTCGAGGTGCTCGGTGAGCCGGTCACGGGTCACAAGGCGTACTCGGTCGCTCGACGAGGCCTGGCACATGTGCCGGAAGATCGGTCGCTGTTCTTCGACTTGACGGTCGACGAGAACATTCGGCTCGGACTCACCGGCGATCGGCAGTCACGCCGGCAGGCTCACGACCGAGCGATGGAGCTACTGCCGGCGCTCAAGCCGCTCGGCCGCCGGCAGGCCGGTCTGCTCTCTGGTGGGGAGCAACAGATGCTGGCGATGGCCAGGGCGCTCGTGTCCGAACCTCGCTGCCTGCTCGTCGACGAGATGAGCCTCGGACTCGCTCCGATCATCGTCGAACGCCTCCTCCCGATCGTGCGCGACATCGCCGACCAGACCGGGTGCGGTGTGCTCGTCGTTGAACAGCACGTGCACATGGCGCTGCAGGTCGCCGACCGCGGGTACGTCCTGAACCACGGCGAGATGGTGCTCCAGGGCACTGCGGCCGAGCTGACGGCGAACCGCCACGTGCTCGAGGCGAGTTATCTGGGCGAGGCCGCGCTGGACACGGCGTGACGGGTCCGTTCGTCCCCGACCTCCTCGCCGGCCGGACCGCACTCGTCACGGGCGGCGGTACCGGCCTCGGTCGGGCCATCGCCGAGGGCCTTTCGTCAGCCGGCGCCCGTGTCGTTATCGCAGCACGCGATCGGCAACGTGTCGAGACCGCCGCCGCCGAGATCGCATCGTTGACCGGCCACGCGGTCGATGCCGACGTGGTCGACATTCGTGACCGGGAGAGCGTCGAGGCGCTCGCCGACCGCCATCGGGTCGACATCCTGGTCAACAACGCCGGCGGCCAATTCCCGCAGAAGGCGCGCGACTACAGCCCCAACGGCTGGCGCAGTGTGATCGATCTGAATCTGAACGGCACGTGGGCGATGACGCAGGTGTTCGGCAACCAGATGCTCGACGGAGGCGGCGGCAGCATCGTGCAGATCGTCGCCATCGTGGGGCGCGGCCTGCCCGGCATCGCGCACACTGCTGCCGCGCGGGCCGGCGTGGTCGAATTGAGTCGCACGCTTGCGTTCGAGTGGGGACCGACGGTGCGGGTCAACTGTGTCGCCCCCGGCGCGTTCCGGACGGATGGCTGGGAGGCGACCTACGACCCAACGGTCGGCGACATGTCCGGCGTGCCGCTGCCGTACCCGGGGCGCCCGAGCGACATCGCCAACGCCACGGTGTTCCTAGCATCGCCGGCCGCGGCCTACGTCACCGGCCAATGCCTGTACGTCGACGGTGGTCACGTCCTGCAGGGGCTCATCAGCGCCCTGCCCGACGATGGCTACCCCGAACGCAGTGCCCCGCCCTCTGCCCGCTGACCCAGGTCGTGCATTCGTGCCAGGCACCGACGCACGACCTTGCGCGATATAGCCTCGATCGATGGCGACGCTGCTGGCCCACATCACGGTGCGCCCCGGCGCCGAAGCCGAATTCGAGTCGGTCGCCCGGAGCTTGTACGACGGTACGCATTCGACCGAGACCGGCGTGAGGCACTACGAGTACTGGCGCGGTGCCGAACCACGGACCTACTACACCCTGCTGGCGTTCGACGACCACCGCGCCTTCATAGCCCACCAGGCGAGCGACCATCACGAGGCCGCCTCGCCGGTGCTCGGCCGCCTGATCGAATCGCTCCGCCTCGAGTGGATCGATCCAGTTCCGGGGGCGAGCGCGCTGAACGCAACCCGGATGCAGGACGCGCCGGCGGGCGCAGACGAACTCGTGGTCGCCTACACCGGCCGGTTCGCCGCGGTGGTAGCCGAATGGTGGCAGACGGTCGAGGTCGAGTCGAGTAGCTCCTGAGAACGCGGCCGGGCTCGCCGCGCCGCAGCGCGCACGTTCGTGCGGTGTCAAGGCCCAGCGGCCGCTCGCCCCGTACCGAGTGCAAGTGGTTGCGCCGACGCGTGGATGCGCAGGTTGAGTTTGATCGTGGCGAGCATGATGCCTGGCTTGTGCATCCAGTCGTTGCCCTCGCCGTACTCGATCGAGTCGAGTCGGTCCAGCAGCACGCCCCACGCGATCTGCTGCTCGAGACGCGACAGCGTGGCGCCAGGGCAGACCCGCGGCCCCGTTGAGAACGTCACGTGCCGTCCGACCCCTGCACGCTCGAGGTCGAGATCGAGCGGGCAGGCGAACTCGTCGCCGTCGATGTTTGCCGCGGCGAAGCGCAGGTGAAGCAGCGATCCCGCGGGCACGGACATGCCCTGGAACTCCTCGTCGAGGGTGGTCATGCGGGTCGAGAGGCCGTGTGTCGGAGCACGCAGGCGGAGTGACTCCTCGACGAAGTTGCGCAGCCTCGTCCGTTCGCTGCGAAGTTGCTCGAAGATGGCGGGGTGCTCGCACAACAGTTGGGCCTGCTCCTCGATGGCGTACTGCGTGGTCTCGAGCCCACCGAGGATCATGGCGTGGACGATGCCGGCGATCTCGATGTCGGTCAGCTTCCGGTCGAGTGCTTCGTAGTGGACTGCGCACAGGAAGCTGACCATGTCGTCCTGCGGGTCGGCACGCTTCGCCGCGACCTGTTCGTAGATGTAGTCCTGGAAGCCTTCGAGGCGCCGGTGCATCTCTGCGTTCTGTTCGGCCGTCAACTCGTGGGTGAGGCCGGTCCCGTGCACGAAGGGCATGACCACCGCGTCGCCCCACTCCGCCAGCTGGGGAACGTCGCGTTGCGGGAAGCCCATGATCTCGGCGACGACGCGCTGGGGCAGCGGGCGGGCGAACCGACCGATGAACTCGACCTCGTCGTCATCGATCCATTCGTCGACGAGTTGGTTGGCGTGGCGCGTGATCATCTCGCGGTGGCGTAGCGCACCGACGCCGACCCACGGATCGGTCAGCTCCCGCCGATGTTGGAAGTACAACTCCTGTGTCGGACGCAGCGACACCATCGACGCCGTCATCAGGCTGCGCGTGGCGGCAAAAGCGTCCTCCGGAGACAAGCCCCGATCGGCGAGTTGACCGACCCGCATGGTCGACAGCACACGGAACCGTGACGGGTCCTTGACCACGGTCAGGATGTCTTCGTACTTCGTCAGTACGAAGGCGTCGGATCCAGGGGTGAGGCCGCCCCCCTCGATGCGAAGAACCGGCTCGTCGCGGTGGAGCAGTTCGTAGGCCTCGTACCAATGCTCCTGCGCTCCCGGCCCGAAGAGGTCGACATCGTCGACGCGCACAGGGCACGCCATCGAACTCAGCTCGTGGTTGATGTGCTTGATGTACGTCGGCATCATGCCTAGGTCGGCTCACGGCTCCAGAGCACGTCGAAGTCGCGGGCGATGTCGAGCACCTGGAACGCTCGCCCCATACCGACGCAGAAGCCGCAGGTGACCGTCAGTTCGAGCAGCTCGACGTCGCTGAAGTGCTCGCCCATCCGCGCCCACATGGCGTCGTCGATCCCCCGATGGTCGATGGCGAACTGTTCGGCGAACTCCGCCGCCAGTCTTTCCCGTGGCGTGAAGTCCGGGTGGTCGTGGTACCGGTGGACGTGCTCGTACAGCTCGTCGGACAATCCCTGCTGCATCGCCGATGCGGCTCGAGTGTTCAGTCAAACGTGGCACTCGTTGAGTTGGGCGATGCGCATGCGCGCCACCTCGCGCTCGCGGATCGGGAGACTCGACCGCTCGTACACGGCTTCGCTCATTGCATGCAGGCCGGCGCCGAGGTACGGCGCCAACTGCCAGATGCGGGTGGCCTCGCGACCCTCGCCAGCCGGAACATCGATGCGGGCCATCAGCTCGCGATCCTGGTCGCGGCGATCGGACGTGAATTGGTCGAGTTGTTCATGCTGGTTCCGCTGCTTTCCTGACGGCGACGGGGATGGCACTGGAAACGACCATTCCCGTCACCGGGTCGTGGCCCGCGTCGGCGGAGACGAGCCGACTCGTCGGGGTGCCGATGTCGCGCACCTTCTCGTCGGTGAGCGAGGTGCCGCCCCACGAGTGGGCCATGGAGATCACGCCGCGTTTGACGTCATCGGCGGGTTCGACGACACCGATCACGGTGCCGTTCGGCGAGCGGATCTCGACGAGGTCGCCGGCTTCGACGCCGAGCTCGGCGGCATCGTCGGGGTTCATGTACGCGGCGTTGGTCGTCCCCTTCCTGGCGAGGGCGGGGAGCTCGGTGCCGGTCGAGTTCAGCACGTGCTTCAGCCTGCGGCTGACGAGACGGAACGGGTAGTCCGCCGGGTCGGCGCCGGCGAACACCCCGGCCGGTCGGTGCAGGATGCTCGAGAGCTCGACCATCAGATCGTCGGGGGCCGGGGTGAACCGGGCGGTGGCCCCGTCGTCAGCCGGCTGCACGACGGGTCGCATGTCGGGGTGAACTTGACCCCGACTGGCTCGGACCTGGTCGAGCGGCATGCGCGATCCGGCGTACGCGCGGTCGATGATCTCGTCGGTGTCGGGTCGTACCGACATGTCGGGAGACCCTCCTGGCAGCGGCAAGGTGCTGCCGAGCCGCGACGCGAGCTCCCAGAACACCTCCCATTCGTTGAGCACGTCGCCGTCGCGCTCGACCACCGGCTCGGTGTAGTTGGTGTACGGCTGGCGGAACCAGCGGTCCATGAGGTGGGGGACGTCGGCGCGCTCGAGCGACAGCGTCGGTGCGACCACGTAGTGGGCGAACTCGGCGGTCGGGGTCATCCGGTGGTCGATCACCACGAGCAGTTCGAGGTCGGCGAGCGCCGCGAGCGTCAGCTCCTGGTCGGGGAAGGCGACGGCAGGGTTGCCGCCGCTGACGATCAACGCCCGGATCCGTCCCTCGCCCGGCGTGAGGATCTCCTCGGCGAGCGCTGCGGTCGGCATCTCGCCGCGGTAGCCGCGCAGCCCGCGGATCCGCGACGGCGGCCCGTTGGCCGGCGATCGCGGTGCGGTCACCTGGGCTCGGTGTGGCACGTCCGGATACAGGAGCAGACCGTTCTCGATCAGGTCGCCTTCGCGATTGACGCGACCGAGGATGGTGTTGAGCACGACGACGAGGTGCTCGGTGAGGCTCGACCGTGACGCCATGTTCGGGCCGGTGCCGGTTCCCGCGGTTCCCCGTGGTCCGGCGGCGAACATCCGGGTCGCTGCCACGATGTCGTCGGCGTCGAGCTGGCATCGCTCGGCGACGACGTCGAGGGTGAATTCGTCGACCGACGCGGCGAGTTCGTCCAGCTGGCTCACCCAGCGTTCGCAGAACTCGTGATCCTGCAGGCCCTCTTCCAGGACGATCCGAATCATGCCGGCCAGCAGCGTCGGGTCTTCGCCGGGGCGGACCTGCAGGTGGATGTCGGCGAACGACGCCAGCTCGGTGCGGCGCGGATCGATCACGATCAGCTTCATGCCCTCGGCCTTGCGGCGCCGCATGACGACGAACGGGTTCGTCCCCTGGAGCCCGCCGATCGGGCCGTACGACGAAACCATCGGGTTGTACCCGATCGCCATGTGGACGTCGGAGTCGGTGAAGTTGTGGTAGCCGGCCTCCCACCCGCCGAGACGGAACGCGGCGAGCCCCTTTGCCGGCTGGTCGATGGTGACCGACGTGTAGAACGAGACCGACTCCGAGCCCCTGGTGGAACGCACGGGCGGCGGGGACGGCGACGGAGTTCTGGTAGCCGCCGGTGCCCGTGTACGAGGCGACGGCGCGAGGCCCGTAGGTGTCGATGATCCGTCGGAGCTCGTGGGCGATCTCGTCGAGCACCTCGGTGCTCGTCGCCTGTTCGAACGTGCCGTCGGGCCGACGTCGCAACGGCGCTCGTAGGCGGTGGGGGTCGGCCATCTGATCGGGGAGCTGGCGGCCCTTGATGCAGGTGTAGCCCTCGAACAGCGGATCGTCGACGACGCCGCGGACCGCGATGACCTGGTTGTCGACGACGTCGACCTCCATCGGACAACTGGCGTGGCACACGCGACAGAACGTGGCCTTGGTCGAGGCCGTGGTCGCGGTCGTCACCGACGCCGTGGATGCTGGTCCTGCCATTTGCGACCCCCCGATCGTTTCCGTACGTTCATAAACTAACTCGTCGGCTAGTTTCGCGTGCAGCGGGCCGACGAGGGCCGCACAGTCGCTCGGTCTGAACATGGGGGTACAACGGTGCAACGTCGTCGTGAGTTCGGGTCGGGCCGATGACGCGCCCGTTCCGCTTCGGACTGCAGAGCTACGGGGCATCGAGCCCGCAGGACTGGCGCGATCAGGCCCGCCACGCCGAGGCGCTCGGCTTCAGCACGTTCAGCGTCGCCGACCACGTGATCGGACCGGGTCCGGCGCTCGCGGCGACGAACCACCCCGTCCAGGACGTCGCCGCCGTGCCCGCCATGGCCGTGGCGATCGAAGCGACCGACACGATCAACATCGGCGCCCGGGTGTTCTGCATCGACTACCGCCAGCCGGTCATGTTCGCGAAGGAGCTGGCGACGCTCGCGTTCTTCGCCGAGGGCCGGCTCGAGATCGGCATCGGCGCCGGATGGTTGCAGGGCGAGTACGAGGCGATGGGCGTCCCGTGGGACCGCGCCGGTGTCCGCCTCGACCGGCTCGAGGAGAACATCGCTCTGATCCGGGCCCACTTCGCCGAGGGTCAGATCGACCTGGACGGCACACACGTCCACGCCGTCGGGTTCGAAGGCGTCCCGACGCCGGCGACCGGGCTGCCGCCGATCATGATCGGCGGCGGAGCGGAGCGCGTGCTCGGCATCGCAGGGCGCGAAGCCGACATCGTCAGCCTCAACTTCGACAACAGCTCCGGGGCGATCGGTGCCGCCGGTGTCGGCACGCAGCACCGCCGAGCTGACCGACCGGAAGATCGAGTGGATCCGCGCCGGGGCCGGCGACCGCTTCGACGACCTCGAGATCGAGATCGGCGCCTACTTCACCGTCGTCACCGACGATCGTGACGGACACCCTCGCCAAGATGGCGCCGATGTTCGCGCTCGAGCCCGAGGAGTTCGCCGTGCACCCGCATGCGCTCATCGGGTCGGTCGACCAGATCTGCGACCAGCTCACCGAACGGCGCGACACCTACGGCATCTCGTACGTGACGTTCCCGGCCCGCATGGTCGACGCCGTCGCGCCGATCGTCGCCCGCCTCGCCGGCACCTGAACACCTGCGTCGCCACACGACCCGCCACCGCCATCACCACACGTTCAAAGGACCGTCACAGACCACATGAAAGTCGGAATCAACCTGCCGTCCCAGTTCCCGTTCGGGAGCACGGTGCAGATGATGGAGGTGTACGAGCAGGTGGGGTTCGACTCCGTACTGGTCACCCGACCACATCCTCGGTGTGTTCCACCCCGCGCTGTGGAAGCGACATTCCGCTGTCGGATCTGGCGGCCGATCCCGATGCGTTCTACGACCCCTTCTGCTACGGCGCAGTGGTCGGCACGATGACCGACAAGCCGTTCGGCATCTCGGTCACCGATGCCACTCGGCGGGGTGCGGCCGATCTGGCCCGCACGGCGCTCACCCTGAACGATCTGAACCCGGGGGGTTTCATCCTCGGCATCGGTTCGGGCGAGGCCGAGAGTCTGGTCCCGTTCGGGTATCCGTTCGACACGCCCGGTCGTCGATTCTCGCCGACGTCCTGCGTGACCTGCGCTCGCTGCTCGACACCGGGCTGATGGCCGACGGCGGAGTCGGCAGGATGGGCCTGCCACTCGAGGCCGAAGGACGCGGGAAGCCGCCGGTATGGGTGGCCGGCCATGGACCACGAATGCTCCGCCTCACGGGTGAGTACGGCGACGGTTGGCTTCCTGCCTGGTGGATGAAACCGGAGGAGTACGGCGCCAAGCGCCAGATCATCGCCGAACACGCAGCGGCCGCGGGACGGCCGGCGCCGGTGAGTTCTCTGCTGCCGTTCGTGTTGTTCGCCGAGAGCGCCGAGGCCGCCCACGACATGTTCGAACGCGAACCGCTCGGCAAGCTGTTCGGTCTGTTCGCGATGGGCCACATGTGGGAGGCGCACGGTCTCGAGCATCCGCTCGGCAACGACTCGAAGGGCTTCGTCGACGTGATCATCCACGACCTCGACCCCGACGAACTCCGTGACATCGCGCTGACCATCCCCTTCGAGATGGTGCAGGAGGTGCTCTTCGTCGGCAACTCCGAGGAGCTCACGGCCCAGTTCGAGGGCTACGCCCGCAACGGCCTCGAACACGTCGTGATCGCCAACATCACCGGCGTCGTCGGCGGGATGGACGAGATCATGGCGCGCGGTATGGAGTTGCCGGCCCTCAAGCAGATGCTCGCCGACCTGTGATTGCCCGCCCATCCACGACAGGAGTCGTCATGACCGACCTCAGAACCTTCAACCCGTTCGACGCCGACACCTTGCAGTGCCCGTTCCCGCACTACGCGCAGATGCGCGAGGAGCAGCCGGTGCTCCTCATCGAATCGCTGGGCATGTACCTCGTGACCCGCCACGACCTCGTGCTCGCGGTGCTGCGCGATGCCGACACCTACTCGTCGCTGTTCGGCGGAGCGAGCATGCCGCTGCCGTCGGAGGCCAGGGCGAAGATGGCCGAGGTGATGGCGGAGGGCTACCCGCGGGTGCCGACGATGCTCACCGCCGACATGCCCGAGCACACCCGCTACCGGCGACTGGTCTCCAAGGCCTTCACCCCCAAGGTCATCGCCGAACTCGAACCGGTCATCCGGCGGATCACCACCCGGCTGATCGACTCCTGGATCGACGATCCGCTCGATCGAGTTCGTGACGCAGTTCGGCGTGCCGTTGCCCGTCGAAGTGATCGCCCACGCACTCAACGTGCCCGAGTCGCGGATGGACGACTTCAAGCGCTGGTCCGACGACTCGATCGCCGGGATCGGCACCGACATCTCGCTCGAGCAGCGACTCGAGGCCGAGCGTGGCGTCAACGAGTACCAGCACTACTTCGCCGCCGAGTTCGAACGCCGCAAGACCGATCCGCAGGACGACCTGCTGACGGCGCTGCTGCAGGCCCGGATCGACGACGACGATCCCGAGGTCGCCGACAAGCGTCCGCTCGACATGGCCGAGATGTTGAGCATCGTGCAGCAACTGCTCGTCGCCGGTAACGAGACCACCACCAAGCTGCTCACCGAGACGATGCGCCTGCTGGCGGAGAACCCCGACCAGTGGCGCCGCCTGAAGGATGACCCCGGCCGGGCCCCTGCGGTGATCGAAGAGGCGCTGCGGCTGTCGACACCGACCCAAGGGATGTTCCGCATCGCCACGCGAGACCACGACCTCGACGGCGTGCAGATCCCCAAGGGTGCGCGACTCGTGATCGTGTTCGCCTCGGCCAACCGTGACGAGGAGCTGTACGCCGGGCCGGACGACTTCGATCCCGACCGTGAGAATCTGCGCGACCACCTCGCGTTCGGCAAGGGGATCCACTTCTGCCTGGGCGCCGCACTGTCACGGCTGGAGGGCAAGGTCGCTCTCGAAGAGCTGTCCCGGCGCCTCGACGGGTTCACCCTGGCCGAGGGCAACGAGTTCAACTACTTCGCCAGCTTCCTCCTGCGCGGGCTGACCCAGCTCGACCTCGACATCACGCCGGCGAGCGTCGGATGACCGACGAATCGACCACGTCCGGGCCGGGGGCGAAGCCGCTCGCCGGCAAGATCGCCGTCGTCACCGGATCGAGCCGGGGCATCGGACGAGGTACCGCCGTTGCGCTCGGCGAGTTGGGCGCGACCGTCTACGTGACCGGACGGACCACGGGCGACGGTGAGTTGACCATCGACCGCACCGCCGCGCTCGTCGACGCAGCGGGTGGACACGGCATCGCTGTGCAGACCGATCACGGCGTCGACGCGGAGATCGAAGCCCTGTTCGCCCGTGTCGCCGCCGACCAAGGCCACCTCGACATCCTCGTCAACAACGTCTACAAGATCCCCGACCCACCGGCATGGGGCGGTGGCTTCTGGCAGCACCCGATCTCGATCTGGGACGACCAGGTCGGTATCGGGCTACGGGCCCACTACGTCGCGTCGTGGCACGCCGCTCCGCTGCTGCTCGCCGCGGGTCCGGGCGGGTTCATCTGCAACGTCTCGTCGCCGGGTGGCCAGAGCTACCACTTCAGCGCGTCCTACGGTGCGGGCAAAGCAGGTCTCGACCGGCTCAGCGCCGACATGGCCGTCGAGCTGGAGCCCGAAGGCATCGCCTGCGTGGCGATCTACCCGGGAACGGTGTCGACCGAGTTCATCCTCGAGTGGTCCGGCAAGCGCGACACCGACATGGACGGCGCACAGACCCCGCTCGTCGTCGGCCGCTGTATCGCCGCGCTCGCGATCGCACCCGACCTGATGGCGCGTTCCGGCTCGATCCAGTGGGTCGAAGACGTCGGCCCCGAGTTCGGCATCGTCGACGAACACGGTCGGTCTCCAGCACCGTACGGACGGCGGGTCTGACGATGACCGGCTCAGGCGGTGGCGAGCACCGCCTGCACCACGCGCGAGCTCTCCTGCTCGAGTTCGGTGCAGCGGGCGAGCACCGCGAGGGCGGCAGGGTCCGTGACCTGCACGGCAAGGTTGACCCACGCCTGCGCCCCCTGCAGCTCGGCCTCGGACTGCAGGTACAGCTGGTCGACGAGGGAGTACGGGGCGAACACGTCGTAGTACAACGCCACCGCCGCGGGCAACGCGACGTCGACGGCATGGCGATCGTCGTCCGAGATCGGGAAGAGATCGGCGACCAGGTCGGCGATCTCGTCCTCGCGCGACGCGCAGGCGAGCAGCTCGTCGGCGTGGTCGGGATCGTCACGTGCCCACGCGCGATAGCGCGCCGCCGCGGAGCGCTCGAGTCCCGACAGGAAGGCCGGTCTGGCCACGGCGGGCACCGAGTTGATGTGGGGGCGCAAGAGCTCGCCGAAGAGTGGAACGTCAGGTCGATCCGGCATGGACGAATCGTTGCGCCACCAGTACGACGGCGACGAATCGAAGGCTAGGTTCGAGGGCGCGACGGGGGTTGCGATGGTCTGCCGGGGGGCGCCGAGGGTTTGATGGAACAGTGAGGGAGGGGATCATGGGGAATCTCGCGCACACGATCACGCGAGCGGTTCGCGACGCGTCCACGGCGCGCAACGGCATGGCGGTCGCTGCCGCGCTCAACTGCATCGAGCCGGCTGACCTCGCTGAGTTCTTCCATGAATCGTTGCCTCCCGACCTGGCCGATGTCGCCGTGGGCGAAGGGCTTCCGGCCTCGCCGGGTGCGGCGAGCGGCCGAATCGTCCTCACGGCCGACGACGCGATCGTTGCCGGCGACAACGGGGAGGCCGTCATCCTCGTTCGTTCCGAAACGACGCCCGACGACGTGTTGGGCATGCAGGCGGCTCGGGGCATTCTCACCATCAGGGGTGGGCTGGTGAGTCACGCCGCCGTCGTCGCCCGCGGCTGGGGGATTCCGGCGGTCGTCGGGGCATCGATGGTGCACATCGACGGCAACATCGTCACGATCGGGCGAGCAGGTGTTGCACGCTGGCGACGAGATCACGATCGACGGCAGTAGCGGCAAGATCTACGTCGGCACGTTGGTGACGTCGGGGGCAGACGCGCCCAGCGGAGCTCGACACGTTGCTCGCCTGGGCCGATGTCGTCGCGCATCGGCACGGTCCAGGTTCGCGCCAACGCCGACACCGAGGGCGATTCCGGCGTCGCGCGGAGCGCTCGGTGCGCAGGGAATCGGTCTGTGTCGCACCGAGCACATGTTCCTCGCCGCTGACCGCCTACACATCATGCGGCGGTTCATCCTGAGCAACGACCACGAAGCAGAGGTCGCCGCCCTCGCAGAGTTGGAAGCGGCACAGATCGTCGACTTCGAGTCGGTGCTCGAGGCCATGGATGGTCTGCCGGTCACCGTCCGGTTGCTCGATCCGCCGCTGCACGAGTTCCTCCCTGACCTCGTCGACCTGGCGGTGCGCGAGGCGCTCGGTCGAGCTGTCCGACGAGGAGTCGCATGGAGATCGGTCGCGGTCCGTCGCCTCCACGAGTCGAACCCGATGATCGGCACGCGAGGGGTGCGGCTCGGCTTCGTGCGCAGCGGCGTCTACCAGATGCAGGTCCGGGCCCTCTGCACCGCGGCGGCGAACCTCTTCGCCCGAGGAAAGCGACCGATGGTCGAGATCATGATCCCGCTCGTCGTCGACGCCGAGGAACTTCGTACGGCTCGGAGCTGGGTGCGCGACGTGCTCGACGAGATCGGCCATCCCGAACTCAGGTCGACGGTGGTCACGGTCGGTGCGATGATCGAGACGCCGCGCGCCGCGCTGACCGCGGCAGCGCTCGCCGAGCATGCCGACTTCTTCTCCTTCGGCACCAACGACCTGACGCAGATGACGTACGCGTTCAGCCGTGACGACGTCGAGGCCACGTTGCTCCCGGCGTATCGGGCGCTCGGCGTGTTGCCCGACAACCCGTTCGCCGTGCTCGATCAGGACGGTGTCGGCGAACTGATCCGG
Organism: Ilumatobacteraceae bacterium; assembly: GCA_963801795.1. Lineage (GTDB taxonomy): Bacteria > Actinomycetota > Acidimicrobiia > Acidimicrobiales > Ilumatobacteraceae > Sva-07. The sequence goes on along the minus strand of CAWDFZ010000003.1, from coordinate 649,908 downwards.
CATCGCCTGTCGCGATGCGCGAGCCGCCAAGCCGACGATCAAGCTCGGGGCGTGTGGCGAGCACGCCGGCCATCCTCCGTCGGCTGCGTTCCTCGTCCAGCTCGGAGTCGACTCGGTGAGCTGTTCGCCGTTCCGTGTGCCGATGGCCCGCCTCGGTGTCGCCCAGGCGTTGCTCGCCTGCGGGCGAGTACAGATCAACGACATCGCGTTCGAGTTCGACGCTGCCGGGAGCGTTCCGGCGCGGCATCGACGCTCGAATCGTTCGCGGACGTCGACGTACCGCCTCGCGACGAGACGCTGGTGCTGCACGCGCTGCGCGTGCGCGGCTGGGTGACTCCGGCTGGCTTCGCCAACACGCTCGGGTCGTATCCGGCCGACATCCTCGCCCCGCTCATCGACGCGAGGGTCTGGTGCGCCATCTCGAGGCTCGCGACATGTACGGCCTGCTCCCGGCCGGGCAAGGAACGCCACGCCGACGCTGCCTCGACGAGTTGGCGTCCGGCGGATGTGCGGTCCGGGCTCGCCGCCTGTTACGGCGAGTTCCTCGAACTGAACGACGTCTTCAAGCAGTTGTGCACCGACTGGCAGATGCGCGGCGGCGAGCCGAACGACCATGCCGACGTCGAATACGATCGGCGGCTGCACCGACCGTCTCGTCGAGCTGATGCTCGGACTCCGATCGGCGTGATCGCCGATCTGGCGGCCATCCTCCCGCGCATGTCGCCGATACTCGCTGCGTCTGCACGATGCGGCCGGCTGCGTCGATCGAGGCGAGAACAACCGGTTCACCGGCGTGATGTGCGAGTCGTTCCACGACATCTGGATGGAGCTCCACGAGGACCTGATCGTCATGCTCCGGATCGACCGCGTCGAGGAAGGCAGCTTCTGAAGCGCCTCGCCTGCGAAGCGCTCATCGACCGCCGCTGATGAGCATCGTCTGCCCGGTCATCCAGCTCGACGCGTCCGAAGCCAGGTAGACGACGGCGGGGGAGATGTCCTCCGGTGTGCCGACGCGGCCGAGCGGGACACCGAGACGCTTGCCCATCTCCGGGATGTCCGCTTCGGTCATCTTGGTGAACTCGAGGAAGACCTCGGTCGGGATCGGTCCGGGTGACACCCCATTGACTCGAATGCAGCGCGGAGCAAGCTCGGCGGAGAGTGTCTGGGTGAGGTTGTTCACGGCGCTCTTGGCCACGGCGTAGGGCCCGTTGTTCGGCGAGGGCCGCCCGGCGGCGGACGACGAGATGTTGATGATCGTGCCGTGCCAGTCCTTCATCACCGCCGCGGCGGCCTGCGCGCCGGTCCAGACTGCCTTCAAGTTGAGGTTGAGTTGGAAGTCCCACTGACGTTCGGGCATCTCGAGCAGGGTGCGCGGGACGCGGTCGTCAGCGCCTCCGGCATTGCTGACCCAGCACGTCAGCGACCCGAACTCCTCGACGGTCTGTCAGGCGAGTGACTGCACCTGGTCGATCTCCATGACGTCGGTGGTGATGGCGAGGGCCCGGCCTCCGAGGGCACGGATCTTGTCGGCGACTGCCTCGATCTCATTCGTGCGCCGGGCCGCGACGACGACGTCGGCCCCCGCTTGCGCCAAACCGAGGGCGATCCCTTCGCCGATGCGGCGGCCGCCGCCCGTGACGACGGCGACCTGGCCGTCGAGTCGGAAGCGGTCGATGATGTTCGTTGCGGTTCCTTCCGACATCACGTCGCCGCCGATCCGTTCGGGATCAGACGTTCGGCGAACTTGGTGAGCCGGTCGAGGCCGCCCGAACCGGCAAACGGGAATGCCGGAACCATCACCCGGCCGACGCCGAGCGCCTCCAGTGCATCTGCATGCGTTCGAGGGTCGCCGGGTGCGAACGGGAACATCGCATTCACCTCGATCGAGTCGGGGTCGCGGCCGTGTTGCTCGGTGGTGGCGCGGAGCTCGGCGATCAACACGCCAAGACGCCCGGGGTCCGACTCGCCGGGGAAGTACCCGTCGGCGATCCGGGCGGCGCGACGAAGCGCAGCTGGCGTATCGCCGCCGACGAGGATCGGGACCGAGGTCTGCACAGGCCGTGGGCTGCAGGTGACGGGAGCGAAGTCGACGAACTCGCCGTGGAACTCGACTTCGGTTCCGCTCCAGAGTGCGCGCATCGCAGCCACGTATTCGTCGTTGCGGGCGCCGCGACGATCCCACGGAACGCCGAGGGCGTCGAACTCCTCGCGCAGCCAGCCGACGCCGATGCCGAGCTCGACTCGGCCGTTGGACAGCCGATCGAGTGTGGCGATCTCCTTGGCCAGGACCAATGGGTTGCGTTGCGGCACGATGAGGATGCACGTGCCGAGCCGCAGGGTCGAAGCGGCTGCCGCTGCGAACGCCAGCCAGATCAGCGGGTCGGGGATCGGGGTGTCGGGAACCACAGGAGCCTTGCCGTCGTCCGAGTAGGGGTAGGGCGAGTCGATCGCACTCGGTATCACCACGTGCTCGCCGCCCCAGACCGATTCGAAGCCGAGTTGCTCGGCGCGCTGGCAGAGTTGGAGCGCGTCGGCTCCCTCGATGGCGACGCTGCTGGCAAACGCGAGTCCGTACTTCATCGTGCTCCCCTCGGGCCAAAATTACTAGCAGTAACTATTGCGCACGCTGAGGCGGACGGCAAGCTGGCGAGCCCGAATCGACGAAACTACTTCCGGTATTTTGTCGGTTCGAGGGGTGATACGTTCCGCGTGGGGGGCCTGATCATGACCGCAACACCGGAATCGTTGGCCGACATCACGCTGCCGTGGATGTCCGAGGCGCTGGGCGTCGCGCTCGAGCGGATCGATGTCGAACAGATCGGCGAAGGCCACGGCTTCATGGGGCAGCTCGCTCGCGTCACGTTGCGGTCGCCCGATCCTGCATGCCCGCCGTCGGTGATCGTGAAATTGCCGACCGCCGACCCGGGTGGACGGTTCATCGGCGAGATGATGCGGGTGTGGGAGCGTGAACACTGCTTCTACCGAGACATCGCCCCGCAGATGAACATCCATGTCCCGCGCGCGTTGGTCAACCTTGCCGATCCACCCTGCTTGGTGCTGGAAGACCTGGCGCCGGCCACCGTTGGCGACCACGTCACCGGCGCGACCTTGGAGCAGGCGGAACGGGCGATCGATGTCCTCGCTCGCCATCATGCGGCGTGGTTCGAGCACCCGATGCTTCCGACGCTGGAGTGGATGCCGGGGCTCGACGATCCGTCGATCCTCACCATCGGGTCGACGTTCGAGATCGGGTGGCCGTTGTTCCTCGAGCGGTACGGTGCCGAACTCCCGTCACGGAGCCTGCGTTGGTGCGAGCGGTTCGTGGAACAGATCCCGACATGGATCGAGGGGCACTTCGACGATCGCATCACGCTGACCCACGGCGACTTTCGACTCGACAACCTCTTCTTCTCCGACGACGGTTCGGTGGCCGTCATCGACTGGCAGCTGTGCATGCGGGCGCCCGGGACAGACCGATCTCGTGTACTTCTGCGCGAACAACCTGACCGTCGAGTCGCGACGTGCCTACGACGTGGCGCTGATCCGGCGATACGTCGAGGGTCTGCACGCGAACGGGGTGCCGCGTGACGCGGTGACGTTCGACGGTGTGATGAACGGCTATCGCGAAGGTCTCGTCTTCTACGCGATGTCGTTCGGAGCGAGTCTGCTCACCATCGACCCGGCCAACGAGCGAGGCGCGGCGTTGTTCGACGTGCTGGTCCATCGGACCTTCACCGCCGTCGACGACCTCGACGCCGGAGCGTTCCTCGATCTCGACCGATCAGGCTGAATTCGCCGCGTCGATCGTAATTTACCGACGGTAGACATCGCCCCCGCCGACTGTTACGGTCGCGTCGGTCGGATGCTCTCTGGGGGGAGATGTATCCCGATCGAAGCCGGACCACGTCGGTGCGCCGACGTCTGAGCATTGGGGGAAACATGAAGGCACCAGCACGACGTTCGACGTTCCGAAACGCTGTCCGATGGACGGGGGTACTGGCCATCTCGCTTGGCGCAGTCGCCTGTAGCAGCGACGACGATGCCGCAACGCCCGACGACACGAGCCGACGGACACCGCGGACGTCACGGTCGCACCCGACACGGCCGACACCGGTCACCGACGGTGCCGAGAGCACCGAACCGCCGACGACCGATGCCGCGCCGACATCGGAGCCGGACGACACCGTCGCATCGACCGAGCCCGAGGGGACCAGCACATCAGCGGCGTTCCCGAACTGCCGCCACCGACCGGTGAGGAGATCGTCGTCGGGCTGGTCAACACGGAGGGAACGCCGGGCCTCGACTTCCCGGACATCAGGACGTACATGCAAGCCGCTGTGGACTACCTCAACGAGCACGGTGGGATGGGCGGGCGACCGATCAGGCTCGAGTCTTGTGCTGCCTCAGGTTCGCCGGAGACATCGCAGGCGTGCGCACAAGAGCTGGCCGGCAAGAACGTCGAGCTGGTCTTGCTCGGTCTCGACCTGTTCCCCGACTATGCCACCTACACCGCGGCCGACATCCCGGTCGATCGGCGTGCTTGCCCATCCTGCCCGGCGACTACACCGCGAATGCGCTCTTCCTGACGGGCGGCAATGCGACGACGCACCGGGGCGATGGCGGCGGTCGCCAAGGACCACTTCCGGCGCCGAGACGGCCGCCATCGTCAGCGCGGACAACGCCGGAGCGAACGGGACCGAGGCATCGCTCACCGCTGCACTCGATCTCGCCGGCATTTCCCACATCACGATCAAGGGCGGCGACAACGAAACCGACGCCGGCTACCAGGGCCTGATGCGACGAAGCGGCCGAGGACGACCCCGACATCTTGTTCTCGCTCTATTCCGATGCCGGGTGCGTCGGCACGATCCGTGGCCGTGCGGCGCTCGGCATCACGATCCCGGTCATCACGACATCGATCTGCTCGGGCAAGGACGTCCTCGACGAGGTCGGCGACGAAGCGCTGGGCTGGAACTTCGTCGGAACCCAGACGCAGGAGGACACCCCCGAGTTGGCGATCCTGCAGGAGATCCTCGCCCCGACACTCGGCGTCGAGCCGAGCGAGGTCGACTCGACGGCGCTCGGATTGGGCGGCCTCGGTGTGATCGAGATCATGTCGCTCGCCGAGTACTCGAACATCATGGCTGCTGACGGGCAGGACGTGACCGGAGCGTCGCTCTACGAGTTCCTCGGCTCGTCGACCGGTCTGCGGCAGTGGCCGGGCGGTGCCGAGATCGAATGCGGCGCGTCGCCGACCTACCCGACGATCTGTGCCTTCACCTTCCCGGTGTCCGAGTACGTCGCCGGCGGGACGAGCATGACGATCCCCGGCCTCGAGGCGGTGTCGGCCAAGCCCTACCTGCCGTGAAAAGTACGGGCCCGGGCCGCGTCGTTTCGGGGCGTGCGTGATTCGAAGGTAGCCCGCTCAACCACCGGGGATCGGGAGACGCTCGACGAGCCAGTCGACAGGCGCGCGGTCGACGACGAAACCGAGGGCTGCCGCGACCCATCCGGGGATCGCGTCACGGTCGTTGGCGTCGTCGATCGCTCGATGGGCGCCGTTGCGGAGCGCCTCCTCCATCGTGTCGCGGTCCCAGGTGACGTCGTCGAAGGAGCTGTTCGGGTCGAGCGACAACACGAGGCGCTCGCGAGTGGTGCCCAGGTCGCATGCCGCACCGTTCAGGGCGGACAAGGCGATGCGCTGGACCGCTGCGTCGAGACCGTCGCCGGGGAACTGATCGGGCTCGGCGGTGCAGGGATCCTCGGCGACGAACTCGCCGGTGTCGGCGCCGCCGACGACTTGGGCACGCGACCGCGACCAGGCCGACCACGGCGACCGCACCGATGCCGACGGTCGACCACGTGCGCCGGCGGGCCGAGCCGGTCGCACCGGACTGCGGGTCGGCGCCGGGCCACGAGCGCCGCGGGGAGGGCGGCCAAGGCGGCCAACACGGCGGCGATGGCGAACGCCGGTCGGAACGATCGCGTGACGGCGTCGGTCACCGTGTCCATCAGGTCGTCGCGTGCCCGTGCCATCGCATTGCCGTCCTCGGCGCCGCGGTCGTCGAACTCCGCGGCGAGGTCCGGCACCTGCCCGCGCGGCGCCTCGTCGATGGCCTCACGGAGGGCCCAGGTGACGGGCAGCTTGTCGGAGAGCGGGAGTTCGCTGATCAGCAACGTCTGGGTGGCGCCGAGCGTCGCCCGTTCGATCCCGGCGACGAGGCTCGTGGACAAGCACCGGGGCGATCAGCGCGAGTCCCAGCACGAGGCCGGCGTGACGGGCACTGACGGTGACGGCGCCGGCCCGAACCGGGGGAGCGTCCGGTGGCACGGCCGATGCGTCGAGCACCTCGTGCACGAGGTCGAACCCGACGCCGCAGATCGCGAACGACAGCGCGGCGACCACCGGCGCCGCGCCGGGCACCACTGCGAGGCCGGCCAGCCCCAACGCGAGCAGCAGCGCGCCACCCACGGCGGCGACCGGGGCGGGCGCGTGCCGGACGAGGCGACCCAGGATCATCCCGAGCGGGAGTGCACTCACCAGCAGCGCCGACTGGGCGGGGCTGTACCGCCAGACTTCGATCGCCATGAGCACGCCGAGGAACAGCGCCGCGACGAGCGCGGCGAACACGAGCGCGAACCCGACGTTGGCGATCGCCACATCGCCCCGTCGGGGCACTCCGCGTCGTCCGCCGTCGGCGTCGGCCGGGTCGACCCGTGGTGCCCGGGCGGAGCGATCGGATGCCACCACCAGCGCACCGGCGACGATCGGCGCTTGCACGAGGAAGATCGCCCGCCACGAGAACGCCTCGGTCAGGACCCCACCCAGGGCCGGTCCGATGGCGGCACCGACCGCGGCGGCCAATGCCCACCATCGACGACCCCGCCCGGGCCCTGGCACCAGCTCGACGAGGACCGGCAACGATCCGGCGAGCAGCAGCGCGGCGCCGATGCCCTGCGCGGCGCGGGCGCCGAGCAGCACATCGAGGCTTCCGGCGGCACCGGCGACGATCGATGCCGCGGCGAACACGGCGGCGCCGACGAGCACGAGATGGAGCGGATGTAGGCGCCGGTGCAGCATCGCCACCGGAATCGCGGCGATCGCCACCGCGAGTGCGTAGATCGTCAGCACCCAGGACACGCCGACGATCGTCGTGTCGAACTCCCCGTACAGTTCGGGAAGGGCGAGTGCGACGACTGAAGCATCGGCGAAAGCGAGCGCGACCGCTGCCAGGAGCAGGGCCACGATCAGTCTGCGGCGGGCGTTCATCGTGCGCGTCTGGATCGGGTGCTGCGGCATGTCTTGTGATGGTGGAACGGATCGAGAGTCGTTGATTGTCGCAGGATGAGTGATCATTTCACTCGGGCGCACTGGACGCCGATCCGACGACGTCGTTGCCGTACGGTTGGGCATGCCAGGACCAGCGGCTGACATCATCGCCCGATTCGGAGCCGTCGAGGACGACCAGCGCTACACGCGACTCGTCGACCTGTTCACCGACGACGCCATCTACTACGACCCGTTCTTCGGGGCACAGCATGGCAAGCCCGCGATCGGTGAGTTCATGGCGCACATGGAGCAGGTGGTGCCGGGTTCCGGGATGAGATTCGACGCCTGGGAGACGGCCGGCGACACGACGTGCGGGTGGGCACGTTGGCTCATGATTGCCCCGAACTCGAAGGGTGACGAGGTCGCGGTACCGGGCCAGAGCATCTATCGGCTGCGCGACGGCAAAGTCAGTTTCGTCGCCGATCACCTCGACTGCGGGGCGTATCGGCGGCTGCGCGGCGATGACGCCAACCCGCCGGACCATGCGTCGGCGCTCGGCCTGTCAGCTCGCCCCGACCATGTTCCTGGCCGCTCGCTGGCGTTGATCGAACGCTTCTGGGCGATCCAGAACGACGGTCGCTACACCGAACTCGCCCCACTGTTCGCCGAGGACGCCCGGTTCTCCGACATCCTCTACGGCGAGTTCGTCGGCCGATCCGAGATCGCCGGATACTTCGCCCGGATGGAAGCCGAGATGCCGGCCATGGGCGTGAGCTTCGAACTGGTCGACGCTGCTGGCGACGACACGGTGGGCTGGAGCCAGTGGAACTGTCGGTTCCCGAACGGTGTCGTGCCGGGATGGACCCTGCACGCTTTTGCCGACGGTGAGTTCACGCTCGACGCCGACTACTTCGACACCAATGTCGCCAGAGCGGTGCAACGGAGCAGTTGACCCCCACGCTGAAATCGCTCGAGCCGAGGAGCGCGCGGAATCGGTCGGTCGGCGCTCAGGTGCGTGGTGTGATCGACACGTTGGTCTCGCCGATCTCGAGCCAGCGGTACATCTGCTCCCAGAAGTGGCGGATCTTGGTCTCGTTGTAGTTGGCGAACACGACTTCTTGCTGCTCTTGCGCCTTGAGGCCGCGCTGCACGTGGGGCAGATTGATCGAGTCCTGTTGGAAGATCTTGGCGACCGCGCCGAGTTCGGGCGCCATGGTCCAGTCGTCATCCGGTCCGAGCCGGGTGACCGGCGCGGGTGCGGGCTTGTTCGCCGGGTCGGGAGCAACCGGAAACATCATCACCTCGAAGATGCACTCGTCGGGATTGTTGCCGTGGGGACGCCACCGGTAGAAGAGCATGTTGAACACGCCCCACGGCGACCAGTTCGGGAAGACCGAGTAGAACATCGCGTCGATCATCTCGGCGTCGCTGAACGCTTCCGGATCGACCGTGTCGCCGACGGTGGCCGCCGCGACCTGTCGTCGCTGGTCGGCGATCCAGGCCCGACCGCAGGGACCGACTCGACCCCGGCCGGCGGGTCGGGCAGGGTGAGTGGCACGTCGAGCACCTGCTCGGGCGTCGGGCCGCCGATCCACTTGCACAGGTGCGGGTCGGCCTGCCGGATCGGCCCGTCGATCCAGCGTGCTTCGTCGTCGAAATGGCTCTCGTTGCCGTCGAGGTCGACCACGCGCACCGAGCCCTCGGCCACGCGCTCGTAGATGTGGCCGTTCATCGGATGGCGGTACCGGGCGAACTGCTTGCCGTCGGCGAGCCGCTCGTACTTGGGCATCCCATCGAGGTGCGGGCTCGCGACCGCGTGCGGCGAGATCGCCCGCGAGAAATTGGGGTAGGTGTCGTAGCGGCTGTTCGCGTCGCCGAGGTCTTCCATCAGCGTCGGGTGTGTGGCCACCACGTGGTAGCTCTCCATGAATGCTTCCTGGCAGACCTTCCAGTTGACCCGCATGATCTTTTCCACGTGCGCCGCCTTGTAGCGGTGCTCGAACGGGCCCTTGTCGAAGTGGTCGGCAAGGTCGCCCAGGTGATCGGCGAGCGGTGCCGCGTTGCGATCGGGATTGATGAACACGAAGCCGTGCCACGTGTCGACGAGCGCCTCCGGCAGCGCGTAGTCCTCCTTGCGTACGCTCGGGAAGTCCCACTCGCACGGAATCTCCTTCATCCTGCCGTCGAGATGCCACGCCCACCCGTGGAACGCGCACCTCAGGTTCTTGGCCCCCTTCCCGTGCGTCTCGCGGAGCAGACGGCCGCGGTGCAGGCACGCATTGCGGTACGCCTTCAACCCGTCCTCGGTCCTCACGATCAGGAACGACATGTCGGCGATCTCGTACACGTGGTAGTCGCCGACCTCCGGGATCTCGTCGTCGAGGCACACGAGCTGCCAGACCTTGCTCCAGAGCTTCTCGACCTCGAGCGCGTGGAACTCGGGCGACGTGTAGTACCACGCCGGAATTCGGGTGTTGCCCTCGCGGACGCCGACGCGTGACTCGTCGCGCAGCAGGTCCGAAACCGGATGGCTGTCGTGAGCGAGCAGGTCGGAGTAGCTGATTCCTGCGGAGCGATCGGTCCCCGTGATCGTTTCGGTCATGGGTTCATGTTCGCGCGGTGCACCGAACCGTGAACGACCGGGGTCAGCCGCGCCGTTTGGAAGTCAGCCCCGCACAGCGTGCCCGCCGACCGTTCCACGGCCATGGTCCTCCGGTTACGAAGCGCCGAGCCGACACGCCAAACGCCGATCGTGGTGCGTGCTACCTTCGCTCGCAGACCGGCGAGGGGGCTTGGGGTCGTGGAGACACAACTGATCGAACTGTTGGCGGATTACTTCCCGGAAGCGGAAGGGATCGAGGTGGTCGGTCTGGAGCCGATCCCGGGTGGCTACTCCCGCGAGACGTACCGGTTCGACGCGGTCGTGCGCTGCGGTGCACGCGAGGTGGTTCATCCGCTGATCCTGCGAAAGGATCCACCGTCCGGTTCGGCGATCCTGCATACGAGCCGCGCGGTCGAACACGAACTCATCGAATCGCTTCGCAGACACACGAAGATCCCGATCAGCCGAAGTCTCGGGCACGAACCAGACGTTGCACGTTTTGGTGAGGCGGCGATGATCGTCGAGCGGATGGGCGGGAACTCGCGGACGTCCGATCTGTTCCACGACGGCCCCGACGTGGATCAGGCCGATGATGTGATGCGTCATCTGTGCGAGGTGCTCGTCCAACTCCACACGGCGGACATCGCGACGATCGATCCAATGGGTGCGCTCGCCGATCCACGAGGGGTGGGCATCGACGTGACCTCGTGGGACACCTACATCGACTCGACGGTCGAGTACTACGTCCGGTCGTTCCCCGAGATGGAGTACGACCCGAGTGTGATGGAGATTCTCGACCTGTTCCTCACGCTCCGTCGGAGCAAGCCGCGCCCGCTACCGCTGGCACTGGTACACGGCGACTTCAATCCTGCGAACTTTCTGTACGCGGACCGGCGTGTGACGGCACTGATCGACTGGGAGAATGCCCGCATCGGTGACCCCCGGGAAGATCTCGGGTGGATGACGACCATGGACATCCTGTCTGGTTCGAACGTCATGGCGCACCCGCAGGCGGAGGGCGGTTTCCTCGCGTACTACAACCTGCTCACTGGCTTCGGGATCACCCAGGAAGAGGTCGACTACTTCACCCTCTTCGGCACCGCGAACATCGCTGTGCCGGTGCAAGCGGCGATCAAGCGCCGTGTCGATGGGGAGAATACGGACTTCACCCACCTCTATCTCGCCCAGTCGGCCGGCGGGACGGTTCCCAACCTGCTTCGGCTTCTCGGCTACCCGGGGGCTCCGCGGTGAACACGTCACCGAGTATCGATCAGCTGTTGGAGGGCGTGATCGTCAGCATCAGCGGCGACATCATCCCCAATGTCGCCAATCCCAAGGCGTTGGCAACCCTGCAGATGATGCAGTCGATCCTCCAAGGCGTGCGCCAACTGCTGCCGGTCTACGACCAGTTCCTGGCGGAGGAGCACAATCAGATGTTGATCGTGTTACGCGACGTCGCCAAGCAGGTGGGCGATTCCTCTCACGTCGCTGCCGAACGAATTCGCGAGCGGGCCTCGTCGCTCGGTTGCTGGGACGAACTCGTGGTACCGCCGGCGCGGGACGGCGTGATGGCAGCGCACCGAGCGCTCGGGACGGCCCTGCGGGACGACATGATCGACCTCGACGTGCTGCAACGTGCGGGTGTGACCAGCGCCGCTGATGGCCTCGAAATCATCCGGGCGCACATGGGACCTCGTCTCATGCGTGACGTGCAGACGTTCCTCGTCGGCGACGCACTCCTCGGTCGCGGCTGAACCCGACTGGACCGGAACTTCCCGCTTGTCACCCCCACCGACTGCGATCGGGGGTCCACCCGGCAGCGGCTTCGGCACGCCGTTCATCTCCGTGATCGTGTAGTGGTCACCGCTGAACGAAAACGCCTCATCGCCCCACAATCCCCGCGCACGGCGATCGATTCGATCATCCGGTCGATGCGAACGCCAGGACTGTCGCACCGTACGAAATCCCCTGTGCTAGAAACTAAATGACCATTCGGTAAGTCGAACGATTGAGGACAACGCATGACCGCACACTCGGAGCTCTACATCGGCGGTGCCTGGGTGTCGCCCGAATCCACCGGCGTGATAGAGGTCGTGAACCCGGCGACCGAGCAGGTCATCGCCACGGTCCCCGCCGCCGATCAGGCCGACGCCGACGCGGCGGTTCAGGCAGCGCGATCGGCGTTTGCGAATTGGTCGCAGCTGTCGGTCGGGGAGCGGGTCGAATATGTCGAACGCATCGCAGACGCGATGGCCGAACGAGCGGAGGAGATCGCGGCCGTCGTCTCGGCCGAGCAGGGGATGCCGATGGCAAACGCCCGCCGGGTCCAGGCGGGACTGCCCATCACGGTGATCAAGAGCTACGTCGACATCGGGCGCGAGTACGCCACCGCCGAGCCGGAGCGCGTCGGTCACTCGATCGTGGTCGAGGAACCGATCGGTGTCTGCGCGTTCATCACCCCGTGGAACTATCCGCTCCACCAGATCATCGGCAAGGTTGCGCCGGCGTTGGTTGCGGGCTGCACGATGGTGCTGAAGCCCAGTTCGGAGACTCCGCTCAATGCGTTCGTGCTCGCCGAGATCATCCACTCCGTCGGACTGCCTGCCGGCGTGTTCAATCTGGTCACCGGGGCAGGACGCACCGTCGGTGAGGCGCTGTGCGTCCATCCCGACGTCGACATGATCTCGATCACCGGCTCGACCGAGGCCGGCGCCCGCATCGCAGAGCTGGGAGCGCCAACGGTCAAGCGCATCTGCCAGGAACTCGGTGGCAAGTCAGCCAACGTGATCCTCGATGGCGCCGACTTCACCAAGGCCGTTCCGGCCGGTGTGATCGGCATGATGCTCAACTGCGGCCAGACGTGCACGGCGCTGACGCGGATGATCGTGCCGCGCTCTCGTCAGGATGAAGTCGTCGACCTCGCGGTCGCTGCGCTGTCGTCACTCGCGATGGGCGACCCGACCAGCGATGCCAACTTCCTCGGCCCGGTGGTTTCCGCGGCCCAGAAGGCGACCGTGCAGGACTACATCCGTACTGGCATCGACGAGGGTGCACGCCTGGTCGCGGGCGGTCCCGACGACCCGGCGGGGTACGACGTCGGGTTCTACGTGCAGCCGACGATCTTCGCCGACGTGGCCAACTCGATGCGCATCGCCCAGGAGGAGATCTTCGGACCGGTGTTGTGCATCGTTCCGGTCGACAGCGAGGACGAAGCGATCGCCGTCGCCAACGACTCACCGTTCGGGTTGTCCGGTGCGGTGTGGGCTGACACCGACGACCACGCCGTTGCGGTCGCGCGGCGATTGCAGACCGGTCAGGTGATGGTCAACGGCGGCCGGTTCAATCCGCTTGCCCCGTTCGGCGGCTACAAGACCTCCGGCAACGGACGAGAACTCGGTCGGGCCGGTCTCGATGAGTTCCTCGAAACCAAAGCGATCCAGATGCCGGCATGACGCAGACGCCGAACCACGGCAGATCAACAGACATGGCACCACGAGGAGATCGCTGACATGGCAATCATCACCGACGACGAGACGTCGACAGCCGCCGCGCCGAGCCTGCTCGAGCGGGTCGCCGGGCTCGACGAAGTGATCCGGCGTGGCGGCGACGAAGCACAACTCCTTCGACGATGCCCGTCCTTCGTGATCGACGAACTGATCGACGCCGGATTGTTCCGCTTCACGATTCCCCGCGAACTCGGCGGCGAGAATGCGTCGGTCGGCGAGACGATCGAGGTCATCGAGGCGATCTCGGCGATCGATGCGTCGGTCGGCTGGAACGTGATGCTCGGCTCGGAGATCAACGCGATGGCTGCCGGCGGGATGGCCAAGGAGCTCGCGCAGGAGGTGTACCTGGACAACCCACGCGTGATCATGTGTGGAGGCGGCGGCCCGGGCACCGGACCGTCCAAGGCGGTCGCCCAGCCCGACGGCAGCTTCAAGGTGTGGGGGCATGCCACGTTCATCAGTGGCTGTCACAACGCGACGTGGTGCTTCATCGTCGCTCCGGTGTTCGACGGCGACGACATCCGGCTCACGGACGGCGCACCGACGGTGAAACTCTGGTTCCTGCATCGTGACCAGTGGGAGATCGTCGACACCTGGGACGTCGCCGGCCTGCGCGGCTCGGGCAGCCACGATGTGGTCACCGTCGGCGGGTTGGTGCCCGAGCGGTTTGCTGCGGTCGACCTCGTCACCACGCCCCCGCTCTACGACAATCCGGTATACCGGATCCCCGTGCCGTTGCGACTGGCATACAACAAGGCGGCGGTCGCCGTCGGCGTCGCCCGCGGCGCGCTCGACGAGTTCGCGCTGCTTGCCGGCAACAAGACACCGCTGTTGTCGAGCACGCAGCTGCGCGACCGTCCGATCGCGCAACATCGAATGGGTGAGGGCGAAGCGACGCTGCGCGCCGCCCGCGCATTCCTCTTCGAGGCGATGGGCCAGGTCGAAGCGGAGCTGTGGGCGGGCCGAGACTCACCGTCGGCCGAACGCACCCAGATCGCGCGGCTGGCGTGCACGCACGCGGCGAACGCGTCCATGCATGTCGTCGATTCGATCCACAATGCGGCCGGGACCTCAGCGCTGCGGATGGACAGCCCGCTCGAACGCAAATTGCGCGACGCACACGGCTGCGCGACACACCGGTGGGTCGCCCATCCGTTGTACGCCGAGATCGGCAAGATCTTCCTCGGTCACGAAGCACCTGCCGAGTTCGCCGGCACCGGTGGCCCTGCCCCGACACGGGGCGGGTGACCGAATCGCCGGGTCGGGCTCAGGCGGGGAGCGCCGTGTCGTAGTAGTCGGCCGCGTACACGGTCAGGCCGTCGACGACCCGCCGCACGCTGGTGCCGCGCAGCACATCACCGCGCTCGCTCGTTGGCATCGTCCGCTTCCACTCTTGTACCGCGGTGCGGCCATCGGACAGCAACGGCCCGATCGGCTCGAACACTGCGTCGGCGGAATCCTGGGCGACAGCTGCCAGCCATCGGCCGATCTCCGCCTCGCCGTGCAATTCACCGGCGATCGGGTCGAAGAAGACGGAGTCGGTCGGATGGAATGGGTCTGCCGATCGTCGAGGGTCGTCGAGGCTCGCACCATCGGCGGTCGTCCATTCGACGACCGGCGGCGGGGGCAACGGTGGTGGTTGCTCGGCCATGTCCGGCGGGGGTGGTTGACGGAACGAGGCGGTGTCGTAGACGTCGCAGCCCCAGGTGATCCAGCCGTTGCGGTAGCGCCGCACACTCACGCCGCGCGACAGCGGAATCTTCTCGCCGTCGAGATTCATCACCATGTGCCACTCGTCGAGTGACGAGCCTCCGTGGCCGTCGTCGAACCACACCGGTTCCGCCGTCGGAACGAAGTCGATGAAGTCGATCTCGGCCATCGCCGGTACCAGCCACTGGCGAATGGCGAGCTGTCCGTGGAAGGCGCCGAAGATCGCGTCGAAGTACATCGATCCTTCGGGTGCCATGAAGTCCGCCATGAGCGGGATGCCGAGCTTGCCGATGTCCGGATGGCCGATCGCCTCCATCATCTGTTCGGGGGTCAGCCCACTCGGTGTCGAGACGAGGCGGTCGAGATCGATCGGCTGACCGCGCATCTCCGCGAGATGGCGGGAGACGAAGGTGTCGGTCGCGGCGTCCATCGGGTCAGTCGCCGTGGCCGGCGGCCATCGCCTCGTTGGTGAACGCCGCGAACTTGACGGTGTCGAAGGCGACGACGAGTTCAGCGGTCGTTTCGATGATCACGCGGTGCGGCGAGTCGAGGAACTTGTTGAAGCTCTTGCGGTACGGATCGTCCGGTGCCGCCTGGTACCCCGACAGGGCCGGATAGAACCACGACTTGATCTCGTCGAAGTCGGCGTCGCCGTTGGCGTGCACGATCGAGTCACCCTTGTAGGACGCCGTCTTGCCACCCCGGTTGATGACGATGCCCGACTGCGGACGCACGTGCAGCGCTGGTACCCGCTTGCGCCGTTCGGCGCACGTCGTCCAGAACTTGCCGTCACGCCACACGTAGGCGACGACCACGCCGACGGGATACCCCTGCGTGTTGGTCCAGTTGAAGATGCACTCACCGCCGGACTCGACGAGCGCTCGGAGCGCATCGTCGTCCAAGCGCATGCTGGTGAGGTCTTCGTAGTCGACGGTCTCTTCACTCATGGGTTCCCCTTCATGGTTCGGGTGTGTCGTTCAGCGACGATCGATTTGGTGCTTTCCCCGACGTCACAAATAACGTACCATGAGTAAATTAGGTCGTCGATCCGACGAAGGGGGATGAGGGGGCACGCCGTGCACAGTTTCGAACTCACTGGCCGGGTGGCTGTCGTGACGGGCGGTGGCCAGGGCATCGGCGAGGGCATCGCGAAGGCGTACGCCGACTCGGGGGCTGCGGTGGTCGTCGCCGCCCGCCACGTCGATCGCGTGCAGCGCGTCGCCGACGACATCAACGCGGCGGGCGGTCGAGCGCTGGCCGTGCCCACTGACGTCACCGATCGCGCCGCGTTGGTCGCCCTCGCCCAGGCAGCCATCGACGCTTTCGGTGGCATCGATGTGTGGGTCAACAACGCCGGCGGTTCGACCGTTCGTTCGCCGCTCGTCGAGCTCGACGAATCCGACTGGGCAGCGTGCCTGAACCTCAACCTCACGGCGGTCTGGGTCGCGTCGGTGGTTGCCAACGAACGAATGAACGACGGCGGTTGCATCATCAACGTCACGTCGCCGGCCGCGACTCGAGCAGTACTCGGCAGCGGTCACTATTCGGCCGCGAAGGCGGGGGTGAATGCGCTGACCTTGACCATGGCGATGGAACTAGCCCCGCGCATCCGCGTCAACGGGGTCGCTCCCGGCATGGTGCCGACCGAGGTGATGATGACCGCACTCGACATGGATGTGCCCGAGCTCGAGCGACTGGCGGCCAAGCGCACGCCGATGCAGCGGTTGGGTACGCCCGACGACATTGCGGCCGCCGCGGTGTACCTGGCCAGCCCCGCCGGTGCGTGGGTCACCGGACAGATCATCACCGTGGCCGGCGGCCAATGATTCGCGTCAGTTCTGCTCACATGTTCACAAGCGTCGAAACGAATGAAAGGCTTCAGTCATGACCGATCTCGAAGATCGCCAATCCGACACCACGCCGTGGTTCCTCCAGGGGAACTACGCGCCGGTGATGAACGAACTCACCGAATTCGACCTGAAGGTCACCGGGGCCATCCCGCCGTCACTCTCCGGGCGCTACCTCCGCAACGGAACGAACCCGGCATCGGGCACGGCGGGGCACTGGTTCTTCGGTGACGGCATGGTGCACGGTGTGCGCCTCGACGGCGGCAAGGCCGAGTGGTATCGCAACCGTTGGGTGCAGACCACCAAGCTCGAAAGGGGCCTCGAAGCCACCGACCCCGAAGCGATGTTCGACCCGACGGCCAGCGCAGCGAACACCCACGTGGTCGGTCACGCCGGCCGGATCTGGGCGCTCGAGGAGGGACACCTGCCGTACGAGTTGAGTCCTGAACTCGACACGATCGGCCCCGACAACTTCGGCGGCAAGCTCGCCACCGCATTCACCGCGCATCCGAAGCTGTGCCCGGAAACGGGGGAGCTGCACTTCTTCGGTTATTCGCCTGTGGCCGCCGTTCCTCACGTATCACGTGCTCGACGCGTCAGGTGCGCTCGTGCATTCTGCAGAGATCAACGTCCCGGCGGGACGATGATGCACGACTTCATGATCACCCGCGACCACGCCATCTTCATGGACCTCCCGGTGGTGTTCGATCTGTCGAACCTGCAGGCGCCGTTGAAGTGGGACGACAACTACGGCGCTCGGATCGGCATCGTGCCGCGCATGGGCACGAACGCCGACATTCGCTGGTTCGAGGTCGACCCGTGCTACGTGTTCCATCCCGCTCAATGCCTACGCCGAGGGCAACACCGTGGTCTGCGATGTCGGCCGTCACGAGTCGATGTGGCGAAATTCGATGGAGGACGGGGCGCCGTGCTACCTCCACCGGTGGACGTTCGACCTGGCGTCGGGCGCAGTCAGCGAACAGCAACTCGACGGCGACTCGCACGCGTTCCCTCGCGTCGACGATCGGGTCGTCGGGCTCAAGCACCGATACGGCTGGGGAGTGGCGCCGCGTGGCGGTGGCGAGGGAGTGATCACTGCGCCCGGCAACGTCGTCAAGTGGGATCTCCAGACCGGCGCACAGCAGACCTACGACTTCGGCCCGAACGCGTTCCCGGCTGAGTTCGTCTTTGTCCAGGACGACGACGCTGCGGGCGAGGACGAAGGCTGGGTGATCGGGTTCGTGTACGACGCGGCCGAGGACTCCTCCGATCTCGTGATCCTCGACGGGTCGGCGCCGGGCACCGAGCCCGTCGCCCGGGTCCATTTGCCGCAGCGGGTCCCGTTCGGGTTCCACGGCAGTTGGATCGACGACTCGATCCTCGGCTGACCGCCCCGAACCGCGAACGGGGCGCTACAGCTGGCCGACGTCCTGCCGTCCTTCGGGATGCAGGACGTGGGCGGTGTCGGGCCGGGTTCGGTTCTCCAGCATCTCGGCGTAGACCTCGCCGACCGCAGCAGCGCCGGTTCCGTGCCGGATGTCGATCCAGCCGGACACCTGCTCGATGAACGGACCCCACGCTTCGCCGAGCTTCGCGTCGATCACGCCCGGCCCCCACTCAGCTCGACGCTTGTCGATCTGGCTCGGGGCGAAGAACATCGTCTGTGGCGGGCCAGGCAGGGGATCGCCGCTCCCCAGCCGGTCCTGCCAGTGCGTGAGGCCAACCATCGCCGAATGCGTGAGCTGGTCGTCGTAGTGCTCGTGAACCGCTCGCACGACGGCTGCGTTCCCGCTCATGTCGACGAAGACCGCCGGTCCCGGCGGGAGCGACGCGATGTCGTCGTAGGTGACGACCTGGTCGTAGCAGCCCAGGCCCTCGACGAACGCGACATTGGCCGCGTGACGTGAGGCCGACGACGGTGAGGCCGTCGCGCTTGCCGAGCAGATGGGCGGTTCCGAACGCGGTCTTGCTCGACGCACTGCCGAGCACCACCGGTCGAGGCGCCGAAGAACGCGTTGTCCGCGAGGAAGTCGTCGATCACGAACGACGTGAAGAACAGCGGGCGATACAACATCTGCTCGGCGTCGAGATCGGACCGATAGCCGGGCGTCGCCAGGCATCGCTCGTAAAGGTTGTAGACCAGCGGCAACGTGGCGCGGTGGGCGGCACCGTCGGTCAGCGATCCGGTCGACAGGTGCGTCGGTGCGATCACCAACTCGGTCGACATCGGCAGGTAGCCGAACAGACGCTCACCCTCGTCGACTCCGTCGCAGCGTGACTCGACGACATCGGCGAATCCCCAGACCGGAACGCGACCCCAGTTCACCGCGTCACCCGTGTTCGGACGCGGGGAAGAAGGTCCAGTAGCCGATCAGGTCGCCCGCTGCCGCGTAGGTGATGTTGTTGGCGGTGAACCCGAAGGCGTCGACCCTCAAGCGCACCTCGCCCTCCCCGAGCGGCTCGGGCGTCGAACTCCATCACCTGCGTGTTGGAGTAGTCGTCGCGGTCAACGAGAAAGTGCCAGTCGGCCATCACACGACCGTACCGGCCTTCGGCAGCGGACTTCCATCCGCTGCATACTCGGTCGGGCGGCCCTCCACGCGACCGGTCGTTGCTGCGTCTCATCGCCAACCCCTAACCGCCAGGGCCGTTGCCCACATCCGGCGTTCGGTGGCGTCTGTGGAGTTTGCCGATGCCGCCGTTGCGCGTTCACGGGAGCTTCATGTGGTGGTCGGCGCGCTGCAACCCTGGCCCCGTACCCTTTGATCCGTGGACTCGCCCGCTTCGACCGCTACCGCCCCTTCGCGCAGCGTTGCCCTGGTGGGCGCGTTCAACTTCCGCGATCTCGGTGGGTACGGCGCGATCGACGGGAGGTCGGTGCTTTGGCGAGCATTGTTCCGGTCCGACTCACTGGACCAGCTCACCCTCGACGACGTCGACTCGCTTCGTCCGCTCGGCCTTCGCACAGTGATCGACCTCCGTGGGACCGGCGAGGTGGAGGCGGCTGGCTCGTTCCCGGTTGCCGACTATCCCGTCACGCTTCATCACCTCTCAGTGATGGACCGCGAGTGGGACCCGGCCGCCGCCGAGATCGGCACCTCCAGCGAGTTTCTGCACGCCCAGTACACGACGATGCTCGACGAGACCGGTTCACGGTACGCCGACGCCATACGTCGGCTGGCACTCCCTGGAGCGCTGCCAGCGGTCTTCCACTGCGCTGCAGGCAAGGACCGCACAGGTCTGCTCGCGATGCTCGTACTCGGAGCGCTCGGCGTGAGTAACAGCGACATCGTCGACGACTACGCGCTGACCGCAGCGACGATGGACGCCTTCCTCGCAGGCCGGTCCGCCGACCCGGCCTTCGCCGATCGCATCGCCGCATTGCCAGCGACCTTTTTCGCCGCGGATCCGTCCGCGCTGGCACGAATCGTCGACGACATCGCAGCGGCATACGGATCGATCCGCTCGTACGTTCTGTCACTCGGTGTCACCGCCGATGAGCTGGCAAGCCTCGAGGACGGCGCGCTGACCGACTGACACCAGCAGTCCGCTGCTGGTGAGGCGCCGGGGGAGGTGGCGCCCCACCGAGGCAGCGTGAACACTTGAATCATCCGGCATCCACGTGACAAAGAGGGAACCCTTCTGCGCGCCTTGCGTAACGAAATCGATACGGCGATCCGGGTTTGACATGATCACGTTGAACGATGATCGGATGGAAGGGGAAGCATGTTCGACTTCAGCGGTAAGACGGTACTGATCACCGGTGCCTCGTACGGCCTCGGGGAGGGTTTCGCCCTCGCGTTCGCGAGGGCGGGAGCCGATCTCGTCTTGACAGCACGCAGCGCCGATCTGCTCGACAGCGTCGCCGAGCGATGCCGGAGCGAGGGCGCCGCCGTCACGACGGTCGTCGGCGACGTCTCGATCGAGGCCGACGTCGAACGGGTGGTCGGTGTCGGGGTCGAGGCACACGGCCGGATCGACGTGCTCGTCAACAACGCAGGGGTCAGCGACCTGCGCGGCGTCGCGCCCGAGAACTTCGACATGGAGACGTGGAATCGCATCATCGCCGTCGACCTGAACGGTGCGTTCCTCTACCTGCGCGAAGTCGGCCGGCACATGCTCGACCAGGGCGGCGGGTCGATCGTCAACATCTGCTCGATCATGGGCAGCGGAGCGAACGAACTCAACGTCATCGCCTACACCGCCGCAAAGGGAGCGCTGCGCAACCTGACGATGCAGCTCGGCTGTGAGTGGGCCGACCGGGGCGTGCGCGTGAACTCGGTGTCGCCCGGCTTCATCGTGACCGAGATGACGCGACCCGCGCTCGAAGGTCTCGGTATGACGACGTGGATCGCCAGCCGCACGCCGATGCGGCGGGTGGGTGAGCTCGACGAGATCATCGGGCCGGTGCTGTTCCTGGCGTCTGACCTGGCCGGCTACGTCACCGGTCACGACCTCGCAGTCGACGGCGGGACGAATGCGTCCAACGGGTACTACCAGATTCCACCGATCCATCACGTCTGGAACGCCGACACCCTTCCGCGGGTCGGTGGCGGCTACGACGGCCTCGTTCCACGCCCGGAACAGTTCGAGGCGCTCGCCGCCGGAATCCCTGGCGTCCACTACCCCGCGACGGAAATCTGACCGCGTCCAGCGTTCGGCGCCACGTCGGGTATGCGACACTGGACGCCACGTCGAAAAGGAGATGCCATGGCTCGCATCAGCATGCTCACCCCCGATCAGCTTCGCCGATGCGTAGTTTGAGTATTGGAAGCGCCCCGAGTCGATGGCGGCCGTAGCGAGTTTCCAATCGCGCGGTTTATCCTCCGAGGGGGTTAGACGTCGACAGGACCGATGTGCTAGCAAGAGCGCCGATGGAGTTGCTGTTCATCCGGCACGCCCTGCCGGAACGGGTCGAGGGTTCCGACGGCCCGGCCGACCCGGAGCTGTCCGAGACCGGGCAGCACCAGGCGCGGCACCTCGCGGAGTACCTCGCCTTCGAGCGCATACAGGCCGTGTTCGCCAGCCCGTTGCGGCGTGCCATGCAGACGGCCGCTCCCGTCGCAGCGCTGCAGTCGATCGAGGTGGCGGTCGCCGACGGGATTGCCGAGTACGACAGGGAGTCCTCCGAGTACATCCCGATCGAACAGCTCAAGGCGGAAGGGCTCCCGGGTTGGCAGGACGTGCTCACCGGTCACGCCCACCGCAGCGTCGGAATCGATCCGCACGAGTTTCGTTCCGGTGTGGTCGACGCTGTCGAGGCGATCATCGACGCTCATCCCGGAGAGAAGGTGGCGGCCGTGTGCCACGGCGGCGTCATCAACGCCTACATCACCCACGTCCTCGGAATCGCCGACCCGAGCGGTTTCTTCTACCCCAACTACACCTCGATCCACCGGATCGCCGCCGCCCGCAGTGGCGAGCGCAGCGTGCTCTCGCTCAATGAGACGTGTCACCTGCGCATGACCGGACTCCCCATCGGCCTGTTCGGCGGGACCTGAGCCGCCAGGAAGATTCGGGCCCGGCGCCTTCGAGTTCGGCCGCATCGTCCATGTCGCGTACGCCGTGGAGGACGTGCGGGCCGCGTGTTCGTTCGCCGAGCGCCTGGGTGGTCGAGGGAGATCCGACGGGGGCCGCCTTCGCGATTGTTGATGCTGCCTTGGGTGAGCCGATCGAGATGTGTGGCGTCGACCGTTGGTCGAGCACAGACGTAGCCCAGTTCGGCTACTGGCTTGCGGCAGGTGCGAGAGGACGAGGTCTTGCGACTCGCGCCGTAACGCTGACGACGGGTTGGCTGTTTGAGCTCGGAGCGGCTCGCATGTTCCTCACGATTGAGTCCGACAACGCAGCTTCGGTTGCGGTGGCACGCCGCGCCGGGTTCACCTGTGAGGGCACGCTTCGTGCCTAGGGCGTCTGGCAGGGCAACGTCAGGACGTGGACGTTTTTGCTGTGCTTCCCGACCAGTGGCCATTGGGGCCGTCCTCCTATCTAGAGCTGGCCGAGTGGCAGTCGGCCGTACCTATCTCCGATCTGCGCTAGTCGAACGCCCTGCGTCCGGTGCGCGATAACGCTCCGCTCGAAGAACGCCGCCAGTCCCACATATCATGCGAAGTCGGTCGGCCAAGTGCGCCTTCGGACCGCCCCATAATGCCGGATGGCGAGCACGAGGCCGCGTTGCCGAAGTGCCGGTTGGTGGCACTCGCAATGGCGCTTGGTTCCGTGCACGTGCGGCGTCGTCGACGCCGCCCGACGATGCTCCCAAAATGTTCACAGGATTCGCCGGGAGCACCCGAAATCGAAGAATCGGACCGGACGAGCGGGACGCGACGACCGCACAAAACGTGAACATCCGGGAAAAACCGCAGCGTACGGACGGTAAAACCGAGGCTTAAACCCCCTGATCGAACTAGCAGGGTCGACAACAGGACGCATCCGTGTCGTGAATATCCGGCGAGGTCTTGGAGAACCGGGATCGTACGCCAAGAGACATCCGAGACGCGTGAAACCCCTGGTAGGCGGCATGAAATGAAACCAATCGATACATATCGATGTGGCGCTTCCACGATCTCGTCACCCACGTCTACTCTTCGCTCGCCGCAAGAAGGTCGGTAGCGAGCACTACCACCGAGGCGCGCATGACCTCGTCGTTGGCGGGGTCGCCGGCCGCCCGCACGGTCATCTCGACTCCCTCCGCGTCGCGCGTCGTGAAGAGCGCTCGGAGGATTGTGAGCGCCTCGGCAGTGACGTCGCTGGAAAGTTGGTCTGCCCTGAGTCGCTTCATGCCGTCGGTGAGGCGACTCGTCGGTACCGCTTGGAGCAGCCGGTACAGATCGAGAGCGTCCTTGTCCCGAACGCGGTCCTGCGCCCCTACGCGCTCGCCGATCTTGTGAAGCTTGGCCACGATCAGTGCGGCGGGTCCGGCGATCCAGATCTCTCGGCTTCGACTGTCGGCCGGGTCGAGCGCAACGACGGTGCGGCGTTCCCGATCGACAAGCGTGGCTTCGAGACCTTTGGCTCGTCGTGCGGCGCGCTTTCCGTGCGCTCCCAGGCGGGCCCCTCGCGTGCCGGGGCCGGCGAGTGCTTCGGGCACCATGACGTCGAGGAAGATGCCATCGGCGCTCAACCAACCACCGGGGTGAACCCGCGGTGTGAATCCACCGGCGGTCAAGGCATCACCGATCATCGGTGAGTCGGCGAGGTCACCCGGAGCAACGGCGAGGTCGGCGTCGGTCGTGTACTCGGCGACAGCGAGTTCGGTGTCAGACGTGTGGAGATAGACGGCTTGGGCGCCGACCAGCACGATCGCGTCGAGGTGGGCTTCCAACGCGTCGAGCGCATCGAGCAGTGTCCGGCGGGCGCGGACATACAGAGGGTCAGGTGCGCCAGTCACGCTCGTTGGCCTTCATCCAAGTGAGCATCTCGTCGCCTTCAGACGGCATTCGGCCAGACCCTGTGAGGAGATCGGCGGCGATCTGCGTCGGCGCGGCGAGCGTCAGACCGGCTTGCTTCGTTGTCCGTTCGTAGACGACCGGGTCGAACGGCTCGGCGAGCAGCACGTTTGTACCGCTGTCGGTCTCGCGGAGATCGAGTTGCCGCACAGCTGACTCGATGTCGTCGACGTAGAGCATCCCGAGCCGGGCGGGCGCGACGGGGGAGAACGACTGGGCGGCAAGCGAGCCCGTCATCGCATATCGCCACTTGACGGTGGCGAGCTTCGACGTGACGTCGTCGAGCCCGCGTGGCGCCAGAAAGGCGGTGGTTTGGTTCGAGGTGGCGAACTCGTAGTCGTTGCTCCAGCGACGCACGCATCCGGCCCAGTCGACGTCGATCACACGCCCCCGAGAGTCCCGCGTCAGAAGCGCCTCGCGAGCGAGCAGGTCGATCACCCTTGCAAGGGTTGCAGGCGAGACGCTGGCACGGCCAGCGAGTTCTCGCACCCCGTAGGGCGGGCGGAAATCGACGACGGCACGCAACCCTCGCCCTGCGCCGCGGCCGCGCAACGACTTGAGCGGTTGGTCATCGGGCCACGGGTCCTTGTCGGCGCCATTCGTGAGGATGTACAGCGCTGGCGAGGCGGATTGAAGTCGCACGTTGCCGGTGCTGTCGATGTAGCTCGCACCCCGGGCCGTGATCACCTCGCGCGTCCGCTCGCTCAGATACGGAGCGACGACGACGAGGTCAACCGGTTTCGGCCCGCGTTGCAGTGTCGGCTCCAAACCCGCCGCGTCGAGCAGCTCGCCGGCCTGCATCGGGTTGAGTGACTGCTTGGTGACGATGTCGAAGTCGTTTGCTTCGCCAGCGGGCGTGCGGATGCGAAGCGAGACGCTCCGGGGCCTGGTCGATCGGCCAGGTGCCTGGACGACCTTGGCCGTCCACCCCGGCGGCACCGAGCGCGCAAGGAGCTGCTCGGCCAACCGAAGCGCCGTTGTCTCAGAAATCCGCTTGTTGTTTGCCACAGCCAACTCGATGTTCTCGGCAGATCTCGATGATCTGTGTGTCTCAGAAATCCTATTGTCTCAGATGAAGTGAGACAAGGCTACCAGTGAGACGTATCTAACGGTTTCTCTAACGGACCAGCTCGCAACGGTCGACATCAGACGCCACCAACCGACATCTCAGATCGGTAAAAGCCCTGGTAGACGGCATGAAACGATACCAATCGACACGTATCGATATGGCGTTTCCACGGCTCATAACCCGAAGGTCGCAGGTTCAAATCCTGCCCCCGCCACCGGATCGTGCAGTACATCGGACGGATCCTGCGCACCAACGACATCAAGACCGACGTCGAAGTCCACGACTACCTCGACCCCGGTCCCGTGTTCCGCAAGATGCACAGCAAACGTCTCGCCGCCTTCGCCACCCTCGGCTTCGACGTCCCCGCTCGCAGGTGACGAGGGTTCCTCGCCGACGACCATGCGGTTCGCCCTTCGCGGTGGATCGCTAGGTTTGGTTGGTGTCCGAGCCCCTCGCGCTTCGCGATGAGCTTGCCGCACCCGGCTTGGTCGTGGTCCGCCTCGGCGCGCGCACGCTCGATGACGAGTTGTTGCGTCGATCCGTCGACGAGTGCCATCAGCGGTGGGGAATCTGGGGCTTCTCCGTGCTCGAGGTACCGGGTGGCGACTTTGAACAACTGGTCCGGATGCGTCCGATCGTTGCGGCCCGTCGGCAGTTCCTTGTCGCCGACGGCGAGTCGCTGGTCAACGACGGGTTTCCGCTGCTTCCGACATTGGACTCGCCACACTGGACCGTTGTGCTCGCCGCTGCGACCGCCGGCCACTTCGAGCGAGTCCGTACTCACTCCCGCGGCCCGCTGGACAACCCGACCTACCGATCTGACCTACGTTGATTTAGGCTTGCAACGTGAGTATGCCCATGTACGACCTGTGGTACGACGCAACGACCGTCGGAGCCGATCTGGTCGTCGAGACCTGGATCAGCCACGGGCCTAGAGCATCGGACACATCGTTCGACCCGAAACCAGGCGACTGGCTGTTGGTCGGCGACGAAGAGGAACCGCCGTGCCGGGCGCGGGTCACACGTCGCGACGCGAACCACGTGTGGGTACAGCTCGAACTCGGCCTCGTCGCCAGCGCCGGCCTTGGCGCGGTGGCAGAGCGACACTGACACTCCTGCGAGGGGAGTCCTCTTGGTGAACCCCCATGATGCGCAATGCGCAATGCGCGACCGGAAGCTTGGGACCCGGGCTCATACCCGAAGGTCGCAGGTTCAAATCCTGCCCCCGCCACTCAGGAAAGCCCTGGTAGATCGTAAGATCCGCCGGGGCTTTCGACGTTCTCCGAGCCCAATCGGCCCCGTTGTCGACACTTTGTCAACAGTCGTTTGACGTCATTGTCAACATTCGCTCCGACTTCGCCAATTTGGAGGGTGAGAACCGTCCGGTGGAACTGCGGAGTGACTCCGACCTGGCCGTGCGAACCTGTCCGGCCCCTCGCTGTCGCACCCCCTTGTCATGCTCATCCATAGAGATTGAGGCGGAGGTTGGAATGGTCACAGCGGATTGGGACGAAGCAGCGGCGGGACATCACTGTTCGGTGTGCGAGCAGCCGCGGCTGGACGGCTCACGGCCGGCCGACTACTCGGTCACTCCGGCTGCCGGGGGTGGGTGGCTCGGATGCGGAGCGGCGTTGACCCGTTTGCTTCGGAACATCGGACAGAACCCGACGCGCATTGGCTGGCGGCCACCGACTCGTGACTTCGATGACCCGGAGGAGATGCCGGCGAACTGGACTCTGCCACTCGTTCGCGGTGACTGGCAGGGCTCGGCGGAGCTGGTGCTGGCGACCGTCGCTGGGGTGTTCAGGTTCGACGAGAATCTGCCGGTGCAGATTGGGACATTCCAGATCGATCATCCATGTCTGGACTGTTTCCCGCAGGTGGCCGCGTGACCGGTTACGACGTGATCGGCGACGTGCACGGCCACGTCGATGCCCTCACTGCGCTTCTCCGCAAGCTGGGATACCGCGAGCGTGGCGGGGCGTGGCGGCACGATGATTTCACGGCGGTGTTCGTGGGCGACTTGGTCGATCGCGGGCCCGGTCAGGTCGAGGCCGTGGGGGTGGCGCGACGGATGGTCGAGGCGGGTTCGGCGCGGATCGTGATGGGCAATCATGAGTTCAACGCGATCGCCTGGGCTACTCCGGACGGGCACGGTGGCTGGTACCGGGCTCACAACGACAAGCACTTCGGACAGCACGCCCGGTTCCTCGCTGCGGTCGGCGCTGGCTCCGCGCTGCACGCTGAGCTGATTGGTTGGTTCCGCACGATCCCGCTGTGGCTCGACCTCGACGGTTTACGGGTGGTCCACGCGTGCTGGCATCCGGCGAGCATGGCCGTGCTCGGCGACGGCGACCTCGCCGACGAACACGTCGCTGCGGAGAAGGGATCGGCGGTGTACGACGCGATCGAGGTGGTACTGAAGGGTCCCGAGATCGAGATGGACGGCAAGGTGTACCTCGACAAGGACGGCTACCCGCGCCGAAAGGCGCGGTTTCGGTGGTGGAGTCCCGATGCCACCACATTGCGCGGGGCCGCGGAGATCCCGAGCGACGCCACCGCTCCCGACGGGACCCCGTTCCCACCACTGCCCGACACGCCTGTCACCGGCGAGTGGCCGTCGCCGCCGACCGACGTCCCGGTCCTGTACGGCCACTACTGGCGAAGCGGCATCCCGACCGTCGACCGTGGCGACATGTCCGCGTGTCTCGACTGGAGCGTCGCCAAGGGCGGGCCACTGGTCGCGTATCGGTGGTCGGGTGAACCCCCTGGACTCCAGCAACCTCGTCGCGGTGAACCCCGCTCATGCTTGAGCGCGACCGGTTCGATCTCGCCCGGTTCGTCGCGGCGCGGGACGACGGCACATACGAGCGCGCGCCAGATGCCGTTGTCAACATTCACTCCGTTGCCACTGATTCGAACGATCAGACGACACGACTGTCGAGAGCACTATCGGGGGCTGAGCGGGCCGTCTAGGTTCCGGGCATGGACAGTCGCGAGGTGTCGTCGGCCGACTACGGAAAGCGCGCTCTTCCGATTGTTGGGTTCATCGTTCTCGCTGTCGCATACATCGCCATCATCAAAGTGGTCGGCGCGCTGTGTTCAGACCGAGCGGACATCGTTGATGGTCGGGTGTTGACCGAGGACAACGTCACGTATGGGTTCCTGATCCCGCTCGGTGCGGCGCTCGTGTTCGTGTATCTCATCATCACGGTGCTCGGCTGGTGGCGCACCGTTCTGTACGACCCCAAACCGGTCCGGAAGTGGGTGTGGTCCATCCCGATCGTGTTCATCGTTGCGATCGCCGCGGGGATCAACTATCAAGGATTGGCTGACCGTGGTGGCACGTTCACGATCATGCTGATCGGGGCGTCGCTGCTGGTCGGCTTCGGTGAGGAGGGCATGTTCCGCGCGATCGGGGTGACGTCGTTGCGTCGTCACGGGTTGACGGAGGGCAAGGTGGCGTTGTGGTCGAGCGTGATCTTCGGGCTCGTGCACATCTCGAACATCATCGGCGGTGATGCGCGGGCGCTGGGCCAGGCCGTCATCGTCAGTTTCGCCGGGTACTTCTTCTACTTGATCCGCCGTGTGTCGCGTTCCAACATTCTGAACTCGTTCCTGCACGCCGGGTTCGATTTCATGATCATCTCTGGCACGGCAATCATCGCCGAGGGTGAGGACGCTTATCCGGGTTCGGGGCTCGCGATCCTGGTGTACGTGGTGTGCGGGATTGTCGTGTTCGTCAAGCGCCACACGATCGAACCAGCGATGCACGGCTCGCCGTCGACGGCGGCGGGGAAGTGGCCGTGAACGATGATGATGCGGCGCCCGGCGACCGCTCGTTCGAAGGGTCAGCGAGCACGCAGGGGCCCGCGGAGCAGCAGGGGGCCGGCAGGATCGCCCGGCGCCCGGCGACTCGCTTCGAGTTGTCGCCGTCACGCGATCGCATCGCTGCTCGAGGCCGTCGCGGGCACCGCACCGGGCATCGGCGTGTTGCGGCACTATCGACGCAGCTGGCTGCGATCCGACGTGTTTGCCGGGATCTCGGTCGTCGCCTACATGGTGCCGCAGGTGATGGCCTACACGGCGCTCGTCGGCGTGCCGCCGGTGGTCGGGCTGTGGACTGCGCTGGCGGCGCTGATCGTGTACGCCGCGCTGGGTTCGTCGCGGGTGTTGTCGGTCGGTCCAGAGTCGACGATCGCCCTGATGGCCGGCACGGCGATCGCGCCGCTGGCGGCAGGCGATCCCGACCGGGCGGTGGCGTTGGCCGCCGCGCTGAGCCTGATCGTGGGCGGGTGGTGCCTGATCGGCCGACTGGCTCGCCTCGGCGTGATCTCCGATCTGCTCTCCCAGCCGCTCCTGGTCGGCTACCTCGCCGGTGCGGCGGTGCTGATGGTCGTCGGACAGTTGGGCAAGATGACCGGGACGACCGTCGAGGGCGACAACCTCGTCGCTCAGCTCCGGTCCTTTGCCGGGGTCGTCGACGACACCGACCTGCTGACCCTCGCGGTCGGCGCCGGGACGCTGGGCTTGCTGCTGCTGGTCCACGTCCTGCGGCCGCGCTGGCCGGCGACCCTGATCGCCGTCGCCGCGGCCACCGTCGTGTGCGTCGCGGCCGACCTGGCAGACCACGGGGTCGCGGTGGTCGGCGCGGTCCCGACCGGGCTGCCGACGCCCGGCCTCCCCGACGTGACGTGGGAGGAGTTCCGGACCCTGGTGCTGGCCGGACTCGGCATCGCGGTGATCGGCTACAGCGACTGCATGCTGATCGCCCGCGCCTTCCCCGCCCCGGTCGAGCGAGGGTGAGCCGGCCCGCGAGTCGGTCGACCCGCAACAGGAACTCACCGCCCTCGCCGGCGTGCAGGTCGCAGCCGGCCTGATGAGCGGCTTCCCGGTGTCGTCGTCGGGGTCCCGCACCGCACTGGCCATCGCGGCCCGGGCCCACACCCAGCTCTACTCGCTGGTCGCCGCGGCGGTCGTGGTCCTCGTCCTGTTCGTCGCCGGGCCACTGATCGAGAACCTGCCCCAAGCCTCGCTCGCCGCGGTCGTCTTCTACGCAGCCAGCACGCTCGTCTCATGGCAGGAGATCGTGCGACTCGCCCGGTTCCGCACCACCGAACTGCTGCTGGCCGTCACCGCCACGCTCGGAACGGTCCTGTTCGGCGTCCTCGTCGGCGTCGGCGTGGCGATCGCGCTCAGCCTGGTCGAGATCCTCTTGCGGCTGGCTCGCCCCCACGAAGGCGTGCTCGGCCGGGTGCCGGGGCTGGCCGGGATGCACGACGTCGACGACTACCCCGACGCCGAGACCCTGCCGGGCCTCGTCGTCTACCGCTACGACGCCCCGCTGTTCTTCGCCAACGTCGGCGACATGCGCCGGCGCGCCCTGCTCGCCGTGGACCAGGAGAACGCCGCCTGCCCCGAGCACCCCGTGCGATGGTTCATCCTCAACGTCGAAGCCAACGTCGAAGTCGACATCACCGCCGCCGACGGCCTGCGCGACCTCCACAGCGACCTCGCCGCCCGAGGTGTCCGCCTCGCCCTGGCGCGGGTCAAGACCGACCTGCGGATGCCGCTCGAACGGGCCGGGCTGGCCGACCTGATCGGACAGGACATGCTGTTCCCCACCCTCCCCGTCGCCGAGGAGGCCTACCTGTCGTGGGCCACGTCGAACCCCGAGCCGCCACCTGCGGCGTCGCCGCAAGGCTGACCCCAGACGGTCCGCGCGGTCGGTTCAGACCCCGGTCTGGGCGATGACAACTCCGGACGCGACCGCGTCTCGCAGTGCCCCGTAGTCACGCTCGTTCTGGTCCGCGTACGCCTCCGCGAACGTGGCCATCGCCCGGTCGAACGAATCGCCCGACCCGAGGTACGCGGCAATCGCGATCCGGTCCCCCGAACGAGCGTGTGCCCTGGCGAGTGTCCACCCGCACACCCGCCCGTACGCCGCCAGCCCAGCGGCGTCCATGAGCTCGATCTCGGCCGACGCCTTGGCGTCCCACAGCTGGCGGACGTAGAAGTCTCTCGTCTGTCCGTCGATCGTGACGACCCGTTCCCACCCGAGCAGGATGTCGGACGCGGCCTGCATCATCCGCTGTCCCTCCACGACACGCTGCCCGTGCTGTTCGAATTCGCTCCGTCCGAGGAACGGCTCGAGCACCGACGCCTGCGCTTCCTTGAACTGCAGGAAGAGGGGATCGGATTCGTCGCGACCGAGGAGAAGGAGAATCCACGTCCGCGTTCCCACGCTTCCGACGCCAACGACCTTGCGTGCTGCATGCACGTAGCGGTAGCTCTCGAGGAGCGTCCGCCGGTCATGGGGAAGTGAACGGGCGTATGTGCCGATCATCTGCTGGATCGTGTCCTCGAGGTGCTCCTTCTCGACGTCCGGCAGAACACTCTCGATGGGGGTGACGAGCGGCGGGTGACCCACGAATCGGAGCTCACCGTCGACGGACGTGCAGAGCTTCGCGAGAGCGCGGAGGCTGTCCTTCGTTCGGGTCGGCGCGATCTCGCTCTGGAGCCGCTTCGCCTTCTTCGGCGAAACTCTCGAGCTGAACCTGGCGATGATGTTCTGCCACGTCGAGGCGCGTGTACCAGACGTCGACCATCCGCATCGTCGCAAAGTTCGCCATCGCCTGGCGATACTCCCGGACCGTTTCCGTCACCATCGCCCGCCGCGCGGCCTCGTCGTATCCGAACTCTCGACCTGCGACGGCGAAGCTCGCCGCGAGGCGCTTGACGTCCCACTCGAACGGGCCGGGAAGCGTCTCGTCGAAGTCGTTGATCGAGAAGACGAGTCGGCGGTCAGGTGACGCGAAGACACCGAAGTTCGACAGATGAGCATCGCCGCAGAGTTGGGCGTGCAGACCGGTCCGCGGACCGACAGAGAGATCGGAGGCCATGAGATAGGCGCCACCCCGGTAGAAGGCCAACGGCGATTCGAGCATGCGCCCGTAGCGGATCGCGATGAGTTCTGGGAGGCGGGTCCGCGCCTGCTCCGTCGAGGAGTTCGACCGGATTCGGTCGCAACGGTGCCGGCTCCCAGCTGGCGTGAACCGACCGCGGCACCTCGACCCTCGCCGCCCGTCCACGCGCCACGCGCTCGGCCGGCGAGAAGTGAGGCACCGCGTGCAGCCTCGGTGAGAACACTGAGGCCATATCACCCGGGTCGGCACGACCGAGCGTCATCGGAACCTGCGCCTCATGCCGGGGTCTCTCACGGAGCCACCCCTCCCTGCGGCCGGAGCGCTCGACGAAATCGCACCCCACATGTCGGCACCGTACTCGCCGCGAACGTCAGGCAACCTCCCTCGAGCAGTTCGAAGCGCCAGATCCCACAGTGTGGCGCCGACGGTTCTGGGTGTCGCCGCGGATGGTCTTCGCGACGAGCGGCCAGGCCTCGCCGACGTGATCGGGGCCGACGATACCGAGCGCCTCGCCGAGTCGCTGCTTGCGACCGACGACCCGTCGAGTGAGCTCGAGCGTTGGGCGGGGCGACGACTGGCGCGCGCCGGCGGGAGGGATCGCACGATGTATCGCGTGGCAGCACTGATCGGCGAAGGACGAACCGTGCCGGAGGTCGCCGCGCACGTGGGCTTCAGCGAGCGTCAGCTCAACCGACGCTCGCTCGCCGCGTTCGGCTACGGGCCGAAGATGCTGGCGCGCGTGCTGCGCCTTCAGTGCGCTCTGGGTTCGGCCCGCGGTGGGATGCCGCTGGCTCAGGCTGCGCTCGCCGCCGGCTACGGCGACCAGGCTCACTTCGCTCATGAGGTTCGTGCCCTCACCGGACAGACGGCATCTCAGCTGGTCGGCAGCGGGGCGAACAGGTCGACGCCGTTGCCGTCCGGGTCGCGCAACGTGGCGTAGCGCTGCCCCCAGAATGCATCCCACGGTTCGAGGTGTCCGTCGAACCCGGCGGCGGTCATGGCCGCGTACGTGGCGTCAACCTCTCCGGGATCAGCGCACTCGAATGCGAGGGCGGTACGTGGTGAGCCGACAGGCGACGCAGTCCACTCCGGATCGAACGACTTGATCGTCGATTCGGGGTCGAACAGGATCCGAAACCCATCGGCCAACGCCACCTCGACGTGCGGCGCGCTGTCGGCGTCGGCGGGGATGTCGAGGCCGATGGCCCGGTAGAAGGCGAGGGTTCTGGGGAGGTCGGACGCGACCAACCCGATGGCTGCAGGAACGACGGTCATGCACTCACCGTACGAAACTCGTCCCCCAGCGTCTTGTCGGAATCGGACATGTCCACGATTCGTGGCCGGTGCCCAGCGGACTCGGTGCCAACTCACAGGTTGGCTGTGCAGGATCATCGCCATCCCCCGACACTCCCGAAGGAGACCCACCATGAAAGCCAACCGAACCCCGAGCCGCCGCCGTCGACGACTGGTCATGTTGATGGCGGCAACCGTCGCTGTCATCGTGATCTGCTTCGGCGCATTCGCGGTCTGGTTCCTCCGCGACGACGCACCCGACGCTGTCTCGATCGACCAGGCCGTCACTCAAGTCGTCGACGACCCCACCGCGTCCGCCAGTGGTGCCGACGGCACGTGGGCGGTCGACACGTCCATCGGCGAATTCAGCTACGAGGAGTCCACCGGCACATTCCTCGGATTCCGGATCGAGGAAACACTTTCCGGTGTCGGATCGACGACTGCGGTCGGGCGCACCCCGAACGTCTCCGGCGCGATCACGGTCGACGGGACCACCATCACCGCGGCCACGATCGAAGCCGACATGACCGCCATCACGACCAACGACAGCCGCCGAGACGACGAGGTGCAGAGCGCACTCGAGACGGGCGAGTATCCGACAGCGACGTTCGTGCTCGCCGAACCGATCGAACTCGGCGCCGAAGCGTTGGAAGGCGAGCCGGTCACCGTGACCGCCACAGGCGAACTGACCGTCCACGGAGTCACGCAGACCGTCACACTCGACGTCCAGGCGCAGCTCGTCGACGACACCGTCGTCGTGGTGGGCTCCGCCGACATCGTGTTCGCCGACTACGGCGTCAGCGTGCCTGCTTCTCCAATCGTGGTGTCGGCCGAGGACCACGGGACACTCGAACTGCAACTGTTCTTCACGCAGTAACCATGCGCGGCAGAAGGACCGCGCTCATCCGGTGGGGGACATTGAAGGGTGCCGCGACTGACCGCCACCCTGAGGCAGGCATTGTATGTCACCATCGAGCGGGTCTCGGTCACGTGCACCGTGGTGTCGTCGCCCGTGGTGACAACGGTGGTCTCGCCGTCTGCGGTTTCGATCGTGATCGTTCCTGCATCGATCTCGGTGATCGTGCCCGAGAGGAACTGGCCGCCGGGCCCGCCGGGAAAGCCGCCCCCACCCTCGGCGTCGGTCGGGGGCTGCACGCCGTCGGGCATCTCGGGGGGCTGGCCGCCGTCGGGCACCGCGCCGTTGGGCAATCGCCCCCGTCGGGTGCGGCACCGTCGGGTGGGGTCCCGCCGCCGGGAACCCCCCGCCGCACCGAACATGCCACCTCCCTCGGTGATGGTCGCCGCCAAATAGGCGTCGCCGTCCTCCTCGCCGATGACCACGACCTCGTCGCCCACCGCCAGATCATCGAGCGATCCCTCGACCGACTCGGTGACGGTCGTGTCGTCCGACGTCTCGACCGTTGTGTCGGTGATCGTGCCGTCCGGACCGACATTCTCGACGGTGATCATCTGGGCTCCGGCGGTTCGAGCGGGCTGCAGTTGTCGGGCTCGGCCAGCGGCTCGGGCAACTCGAGTGCGACCCTCGGGCAGGGCGGAGGGCAGGCACAGACCGACACGACCACCAGCGCGCAGATCCAGGTGGTGAGCGCAGGATCGTTCGAGATCGAACTGTCCGTCGACAGCACCGAGATCGACTCGATCGCCGAGGGCCAGACGGTCACGATCACCGAAGCCGAATCGTCGAGCACGACTGGCACCTTCGGCCCTGGCGGTGATTCCCCGGTGGTGGCGGCTTTCCGGGGGGCGGTGGCTTCCCGGGAGAGCAGACCACCCAGGGTGGCGGCAACGCGCCAGTTCAGCAGGCCGGACGGCGACGGAACATCCGATGACGGCGACGACACGGCCGAGGACGGCACCGACGACGGGCCGACCATCGCCAGCGATGCGGTCACGGCCACGGGCGAGGTGGTCGAGGTCGACCGGATCGCCGACGCCTCATCCGGTGTCGCCATCTATGCAGTGACCGTCGGTTTCGACGACACCGACGGCAACTTCTTCATCGGCACGAGCGTCGTCGCCGACGTCGTCACCTCCGAGCGCAAAGGCGTCACCCAGATTCCGCTGACGGCGCTGGCCAGCAGCCAGGACGGCGCTTCGGTGACGCTGGCGGTCGACGGAACTACTCGAGGGCGGCACCGAGACGCGAACGGTGTCGACCGGGGAGACCTCCGGCAGGCGATGATCGAGATCACCGATGGGCTCCAACCCGGAGACCGGGTCATCGCCGAACGCGTCGTCGCAGGCCCCGGTGGAGGACGCACCCTCGATGGTGGGAATCTGCCCACGGACGGAGAATTTCCCACCGACGGGCAGTTCCCGGGCAGTGGCTTCCCCGGTGACGCACCAGGAACGGCGGGCAACTGATGGATCCCGTACCCGGCTCCATCGAGGTCGCACCGGCACGGGAGGATGCGCAGCCGGTCATCGAGTTGCGTGACGTGAGCAAGATCTACCGCACGGGCGCCGCTCGAGGTGGCCGCATTGCGCAACATCTCGATGCGCATCGACGACAACGAGTTCGTCGCCATCGTCGGCCCGTCCGGATCGGGCAAGTCGACCCTCATGCACATCCTCGGCTGCCTCGACGTGCCGACGAGCGGCGAGTTCCGCCTCGGCGGCCACGACGTGTCGTGCGTTCGACGAGAACCACCTCGCCGATCGTCCGCAACACGTTCATCGGCTTCGTGTTCCAGCAGTTCAACCTGCTCGCCTATCTCCCGGCGTGGCGCAACGTCGAGCTCCCGCTCGTGTACGCCGGCGGCGCGCACGGTCAAGCCGGCCGAACGCAAGGCGCCGCGCGATCGGCCGCGCTGCGCACGGTCGGTCTCGCCGACCGGGCGAACCATCGCCCCGGCGAGCTGTCCGGCGGTCAGCAGCAGCGAGTCGCCGATCGCACGGGCGCTGGTGACCGAGCCGGCGATGATCCTCGCCGACGAGCCGACCGGCAACCTCGACTCGACGTCGACCGCCGACGTCCTCGCCCTGCTCGACGACCTCCACGCATCCGGTCGGACCATCGTCCTGATCACGCACGAGACCGACGTCGCCGATCGACGCCCAGCGGACCGTGCGGATCCACGACGGCCAGATCGATCGACGATCGCAGACCGTCGACACTCGTCGGCGGTCCGCGAGATCGACCCGCGATGACATGGCGCGACACCATCCGTTCTGCCTTCGACGCGATCCGTTCGCACCGCCTGCGGTCGGCCCTGACGATGCTCGGGCATCCTGATCGGCATCACCGCCGTCGTGCTGACCGTCGGGATCGGCGCCGGCGCGCGGGCCGAGGTGCGCGTCGAGCATCGACGCGCTCGGCACCAACCTGCTCGTCATCTCACCCGGCAGCGACAGCGACAGTTCGGGGACACGTGGCGGATTCGGCACGGCCTCGACGCTGACCAGTCACGACGCGGCGGCGCTCGCCGATCACGGAGATCGTCCCCGACGTCGCAAGCGGTGGCCGCCGATCTCGGACGACGTCGGCCCCGCTCGTCACCGCCGACACGAACTGGACGACCACCCTGATGGGCACGACGTCGAGCTGGCAGGACATCCGTTCCCGCACCGTCGCCGACTGGGCGCTTCTTCGACGACGTCGACGACGCCACCGCAGCGGTCACGGTCATCGGGCCGGACACGGCGACGGAGCTCTTCGGCGCGTTCGACGCCGTCGGCGAGACCGTCAGCTACAACGGCACGCAGCTCGAGGTCATCGGCGTCCTCGAGGCGGTCGATTCGTCGAGTGATGCATCGGCCAACGACGTCGCGCATCGTTCCGCTGTCGACCTACTGCGCAGCGCCTGATCGGTGGGTCCGACCGCGACGCCGGTCGACTCGATCTACGTCAAGGCGACCTCGGCCGACACCCTCGTCGGCCGCCTATCGAGGAGTCGGAGGCGCTCGTCACCAATCTCCACGGCATCACCGACTCCGTCGAATGTCGATTTCTCGATCGCCAGCGAGGCATCGGTGCTCGAGGCGGCCACGTCGGTCGACGACACCCTGACGATCATGCTCGGAGGGATCGCTGCGATCTCGCTGCTCGTCGGCGGTGTCGGCGTGATGAACATCATGCTCGTTTCGGTCACCGAGCGGATCCGCGAGATCGGTCTGCGCAAGGCGATCGGTGCCCGACCCCGATCGATCCGCCGCCAGTTCCTCGTCGAAGCGTCGATCCTCGGCCTGCTCGGCGGGATGCTCGGCGTCGCCGTTGGGCGTCGGTCTCGGCATCGCCCTGCCCACCTGGATCGACACCCCGGTCGAGATCTCCGCGTCCGCCGCCGGCGTCGCCGTGGCCATGGCCATCGTCATCGGCGTCGTGTTCGGCGTCTATCCGGCCTCCCGCGCCGCCCGTCTCACCCCCATCGACGCTCTCCGCAGTGAGTAGGAACGCCATGCGCACACCGGACTCTTCGTCGCACCGACCCACTCCACCGACCGGCCTCGCGACGCAACCCTCGCGTCGTGGCTCGACCTGGGCGCGCCGCGTCGGCGCCGTCGCGATCGTCGCCGGGCTCGGCCTCGCCGGCGTGTTCGTCGTCCGTTCCATCGACGGCGGCGCCGCGACGTACCGGACTGCTGACGTCGACGACCCGCGAGCATCGACGCCCTGCACACCGGCGTGGCGACGATCGAGCCGGTCGACCAAGCCATCGATCGGCTTCCCGAGCGCCGGAACGGTGTCGTCCGTCGACGTCGCCGTCGGTGACGTCGTGGCCGTCGGCCAACAGTTGGCGACGCTCGACACGCTCGAACTCGAGCGAACGTTGCGCGAGAAGCAGGAGGCGCTCGCCCAGGCGCAGCTCACCCGTCGACCCCATCGACCACGAAACCGTCGACCACTGATCCGTCGACCACTGACCCGTCGACCACTGACCCGTCGACCACACAACCGTCGACCACAGCCCCCGGCACGCCGGGCGGCACCGACCGTGCGCCATCGACGACCGACGACGGCTCGGAGACCACGGAGGCGGGAGCGGCCAGCACTCCGTCGGGCGGCAGCGGTCGGACGTCGGCTCCGTCGTCAGGCGGCAACACGGGCGGATCGGCGGGAAGCTCAGGCGCCACGCCGACGTCGGAGGATCTGATCGCCTATCAATACGACGTCGACGCGGCCGAGTACGCGCTCGAGGCCGCGCGGCAGGCGCTGGCCCAGGCGACGATCGTGAGCCCCATCTCGGGCACCGTCTCGGCCGTCGACCTCGAGGTCGGCACAGATGTGGCGGCGGCGTCGACGACCGAGGTCGTGGTCGTCGAGAGCCCCCGCGGGTACGAGGCGACCACCATCGTGGGGATCAACGACATCGCCGACATCGCCGTCGGCCAGACGGCCACCGTGGTGCCCGACGGAACGGACCAGACGATCTCCGGTGTGGTCGGCGGGATCTCGTCGATCCCCGACGGCGCATCGTCGGGCTACCGCGTCACGATCGGCTTCGACGATGCCGACGGCGAGTACACCGCGGCGCTGAACAGCGGCAACATCGCCAGCGTCAGCATCGTGACCTCCTCGACCTCGGGTGGCATCGCCGTGCCGACCTCGGCGGTCACCCTGCGCGGGACGCAGCACGTCGTCACCGTCCTCGACGACGATGGCACCATCTCGGTCGCACCGGTCACCATCGGCGTCGTCGGCCCCGCCTATACCGAAGTGCTCAGCGGCATCGACGAGCACACCACCGTCGTCCTCGCCCAACTCTCCTGACCCGCCGATCGACCCAGCCGTTCGCGTCGAAGTTCCGCGCGACGGTCCGCGATCTCCTCGATGGCCGATCGGTGACGTGCTTGTCGCCGAGCGCCGATCGGTGTCACATTGTGACGGTGGCAGCGATCAAGACGCGTCCGACTGGTGACGACGTGAACGAGTTCCTCGACTCGGTGCCCGATCAGCGTCGACGCGCGGAAGGGCACGCGATGCGGTCGCTGTTCGAGCGCGTCACCGGTGCACCGGCGGTGATGTGGGGTCCGTCCATGGTGGGTTTCGGATCTCGCCCTTACACGAACTCCATGGGCACCAACGACTGGTTCGTTGTTGGCTTCTCCCCACGGAAGACCGCGCTGACCATCTACGGGATCCACGACGGGTATGCGTCGACGCCAGATCCGCTGCTCGCTGAGCTGGGTCCGGCGACGACCGGGAAGAGTTGCGTGTACGTCAAACGGCTCGACCAGATCGACCAGCGTGTGTTGGAACAGCTCGTCCGCAACGCCTGGTCGCCATCCAGCGACCCGTGATTTGCAATGCCCGACGGTGTGCTCTATGTCGAGGCGCCGAGAACCTCGGTGACCAGTCGGGTGACGGTCGCGTAGCCGAGGTCGTTGGGGTGCACCCCGTCGTCTGCCAGATCTGACGTCGACAGGTGATCGAACAACGCGACGGTCCAGCACCGGGGGAGGTCCGAGCACCAGTTGCGCTGCGCCTGCGGTAGACGCGAGCAGCGTCGTGTAGTTGCGTTCGAATTCGTCGGGTGGAACTCCACGGGGCGGCATCGTTGGTGCCGAAGCTGTACACGATTGGAGCTACAAGTCGATCGTGCCGTCGATCAGGGTGCGGGTGTTGCCGGCGACCCATACCTGTCCATCGTTGTCTTGGCTGACGTGCACGCGTCCGGAGCGGCCGAGCGCAGAACCCTGGCCGGCGACGTACGGGGAGCGCAGGCGGCCTGACCCGATGAGCCACTGGCCGAGGGAGGCGTTGAGACTGCCGGTCACCGGATCTTCGGTGGGGAGGCCGTCCTTGGGGAAGAACGCTCGCACCTCGACATCGGTGGGCGCTTCCGGTGGCTCGACACCAACGAGGCCGACGAGTCCGACCTTGACCGGCAGTCGGCTCGGGTGCGCAGCGCGTACCGCATCGGCGGATCGCAGCAGCAACGCCATCCAGCCAGGACCGTTGTCGACCCATTGTGAGTCCTCGACATCGGACGCGTCGATCTGCATGGCATCGATCACGTCGGCAACGAGATCCGGTTCGACCGGTCCACTGCGCACGAGCGGCGGTGCCGCAAAGGCGAGTCGGTCGATGTCGTCGCGCACGGTGATGAGGCCGGCGGCGCACTCCTGGATCGTCACCCCGGGACGCTTGGAGACGCCACCGTTGGAGCGCCACGCCCAACATGTGCCGAGTGTCGGGTGTCCGGCGAACGGCAGCTCCCCGAACGGAGTCCAGATCCGCACCCGGTAGTCGGCCGCCCCTGTCG
Source organism: Ilumatobacteraceae bacterium (assembly GCA_963801795.1). Taxonomy (GTDB): domain Bacteria; phylum Actinomycetota; class Acidimicrobiia; order Acidimicrobiales; family Ilumatobacteraceae; genus Sva-07. The sequence goes on along the minus strand of CAWDFZ010000003.1, from coordinate 609,011 downwards.
TTGGTGACAGGACGAAGGTCGTCTCGGAGAGGTTCGTCCACCGTGCGATCGTCGCCATCGCCTCGTCGTCGATCCCGTTCGCGTCGAGCACCACGGCCACCGGGTTGCCGAGGTACGGGGACTCGCCGAACACATCGACCTGGACGAAGCGTCGCGTCATCCTGCGATTGTGGACCGGGGCGGACGCCGGTGCGGCGTCAATTTCACCTGCCGCCACCCGGCGATCGGGGCAACGCGATGGTCCGATCGTGTTCCTCGGGACCCCCGACGGTGGCGACTCGCTCGCGTTGCATCTCGCGACGACCGAGGGCGAACGGAGGCGAATCGGGCAACAGGGCGGATGGGAGCACTTCGGCGTTACCGCGACCTGGCCGCCGCCGCCTCGTGATTCCGGAGCGAATGCTCGGCCAACTGGATGAGCATCCGTTCGGCGAGGGCGCGCAATTCATCGTTGACCTCGGGCGGCTCGATCACTTCGAACCGGAGCTCGAGGCTGATGAGGTAGCGCGCGATCCAGTCGGGGTCCCCGCCGATCGTCACCACGCAGAACGTGTCGTCGCCCGGTTCGATCACGCCGACGGTCGGGCCGATGTGATGCATGACCTCCTGGGCCGCCGCCATCACCTTGACGCGGGCGCGGGTGTCGAAGACACGGACGGCGACGCCCTCGGCGACGAGCGCGCCGGCGTCCGGGGTCGGGCGCGGCGTGTTGCGGTGGCCTGACGTGACCAACGCGCTGACGCGGTCGATGCGGTACGTGCGCCAGTCGTCGCGATCGAGATCGAACCCGACGAGGTACCAGCGCCGGCCGAGTGACACCAACCGGTGAGGCTCGACGCGGCGCTCGCTCACGCGGTCGGAACCGTCGCGGTAGGTGAAGTGCACGCGGTCGCCGCGCCGGCAGGCCATCGCGAAGGTCATCAGGCTCGGCAGCTCGACGCGCTCGTTGCGGCCGCCTGGGCGCGGAGTGCGAGTGCGACGCACGCCGACGACCACCTCGCCGAGTGCGTCGACCCGATCGCGCAAGGAGGCGGGCAGCACCTGGCGCAGTTTGGCCGAGGCCGACAGCGCAGCCTCGCCGAGTGTCGGGTCGGCCTCGGCCGACAGGTCGCGCAGTGCGACAGACACGGCGATCGCCTCGTCGTCGTCGAGCAGGAGCGGCGGGAGACGGCCGCCGGCACCCAGCTCGTAGCCGCCGTAGCGACCGGTCGTACTCGTGATCGGGTATCCGAGATCGCGCAGGCGGGTGACGTCGCGACGCAACGTACGGGTGGTGATCTCGAGCCGTCCGGCGAGTTCTTCGGCGCTCCACGACGCCCTGGTGGTGAACATCGCCAGGAGGCGCAACAGTCGGGCCGGGGTGTCCATCGACACATCATTCTTCCAGATGTTGCGGACTCATTCTGTCCACAAACTTCTTCAAAGTTACAAGCATGAGCTTTATGAATTTCGTGAACTACGACCTCGTGCTCACCGCGTGCCAGCACCATCACGATGTCACCAAGCACGCCGCCGAAATGCACCTCATGCGTGGCTCGCCACGCCGCCGTCGATCCGAATGGCGATCCGGCCCGCCCCACGGACGGCCCGACGCGGGGTGACCCCGGCGACTTCAGCGAGCCAGTGTGCGCTCACGCTCGTGCGGGCGGGATTCAACCGCCGGACAGGGCCTGCATCAACACGACCTCGTCGGCGGGAGTGACCGGGGCCGTGAGGTCGCGGCATCGCTCGCCGTGCAGCCAGACGATCATGTGGGGTCGCATCACGCCCTGCTCGTCGACCACCCGGAACGCCATGCCTGGATACCTCCGGTCGAGGTCGGTCAGCACCTCGCCGACCGTCGTTCCGTCGGCGAGCACGTCCTTCGCGCCCGCGGTGTACGAACGCAGGGGCGTGGGGATCCGCACGCGAATCGAGCCGGTGGTCTCCTCGTCGGTCATCGGACCCTTCACCCCACTTCGAGGGAGTAGATCTCCGGGAGGTGCGCGGCGACCTGACGCCACGTGACGCCCTCGTCGGTACTCGCCCAGATCTCCCCACTCGTCGTGCCGAAGTACACCCCGACCGGATCGCTCCGGTCCACGCACATCGCCTGACGCTTGACGGTGAACCAGGCCCGTTCGGGGAGACCGTCGTCCTGACGTTCCCACGTGGCGCCGGCATCGTGCGTCACGTACACCGCGGGTCGACCGTCAGGGCTCGAGCGCGGCCACACGTCGGTTCCGTCCATCGGGAACACCCACACCGTGTCGGGGTCGCGTGGATGCAACTCCACCGGAAAGCCGATGTCGCCGACGTCGCGCGGCATGGCGTCGCCGATGCGTTCCCAACGTGTCGCGGGGCGGTCGAGCCGGTAGATGCCGCAGTGGTTCTGCTGATAGAGCCGGTCGGGCATCAACGGATGCAACCGCACGCAATGCGGGTCATGGCCGTACGGCACGTCGGGATCGGGCAGGAAGTCGGCGGCGAGGCCCGTGTTGATCGGTGCCCAGTCGGCCCCACCGTCGGTCGACTCGAACACGCCACCGCCCGAGAGGCTGAGGTAGAGGTGGTCAGGGTCGCGCGGGTCGATGTTGACCGAATGGAGCATCGATCCGTCGGGCGTGCCCTCCACGTCGGGCCACTCAGCCCAGGTCGACCAGTTGGGATGATCGTTCCACCCGCCGACCGGACTCCACGTGTCGCCGTGGTCCACGGTGCGGAACAGCCCCTGCGGCGACGCCCCGACGAACCATGTGCCGGGTTGATCCGCCGGCCCCGGAGTGAGCCAGAACACGGCTCGCACCGACCGGCCGTGCGCATCGCCCGGTTCGAACGCGGGCGGGCGGGTCGATTCGACCCACGTGGCACCGCCGTCCTCCGAACGCATGACGGTCGGTCCGAGATGCCCAGTTCGAGCGGCGATCAGCACTCGGGATGGGTCTCGCGGATCGGCCATCACGTGTTGAATGACGTGGCCGAGCATCGTCGGTTCCGACAATTTCCACCCCTCGCGGCCCGGGGTGTCCGAGGTGAGTGTCCAGGCGCCCTTGCGAGTCCCGACTCGCAGCGTCACGACATCGGTCGTCACTGCATCGGCCGCTGTGATGAGAGTTGTCATCGCTCCTCCGGTGTTCGCGGGGTCTGCCCGCACCATCTTGCCCGACGTCGAGCAACCCACTGATCACGCGCGGCGGGCCCGACGTCGAGACGTCGGGCCCGCTGGTATTAGGGGTATTCCGTTTCTATCACCGAACTACGCCGACCGGTCAACGGAGTACGACCGCATCCACCCTTGGTCGGGTTCAGCATCTCGGAGAATTGTCTCGACTTGTGTCGGCCACATCGTCAGAGTGGCCAGGGTGTCCAATCTGGCGCTCCTCGATCTCGTGCTGCCGTACGTGCTGCGCGGCGAGAACATCGGGCCGGCTCACGCCGCCCTGAGCGTGCTGCGCGTCGTGCAGTTCGAGACCGCGAGCGACGACTTCGGCGTTGCTCTGCGCGGCCACTGCGAAGTCAACGGATCGCTCGACTTCTTCCCGAGCACCGGAGCGCTCGTGGCCGGTGGGGTGGACGAGGCCGCACCAGCACACGACCCCTCGCGTAGCGACCCGATCTTCGACCTGCGCGACACATCGATCGACTTCGAACTGTTCGTGCCGCGGCAGGCCTCACAGATCGTCACCCAGGGACAGTCCCAGTTGACGCCATCGGACACGACCGCGTTGCTCGACGACCTCGCCGCTGCAGCGCCCGGCGACTACCCGTCGACGGGATTCGTGTTCGACCTCATCCTCAACGCGCCGAAGCTGCGGCCACCCTTCCTGCATCCGGCGAAGGTGAGCCCGATCGGCACGCTCATGCCGGACGTGTCGGTGGAGGAGGTCGCGCTCACGCTGCCACGGCTGCGCTTCCGCCTGCGCCATGGCAACGCCGTCGGCGACCAACTCGTGCTGTCGCTGGTCGGAGCCGGGGTGTCGAGTCTCGACGATCCCGGCAGCACCGAGGTGTCGCAGTTCATCTCGATGGAACCGCCGTACGCCTACCTCGGCGGTGAGAAGGACCGGGCGATCGGCATCGGATTCCGCAGCGCGACGCTCGATCTCGACGGCGACTTCACACCTCCAGCGCTGCGCGACAAGGCAGGGGTGGGCGACGACTGGACCGGGCTCTATCTCCCCGAGGTGCGCGTGTTCGTGGCGCCGGACGGGCTGCGCAACCTGGCGTTCGAATGCGGCGCCCAGGAGCTGCTGATCGGGCTCGGGAGCACCACGGGGATCTGGGGCGACTTCGACGCCGCACTCGTGCAACAGGGCGGCGGCGACCTCGAGATCCGCCCACGCTTCGACGCCGGCGGCAAGACGTTCGGCGTCACGCTCGGCGCCACCGTGGCGGGGGTGGTGCAAGCGGAGGCCCGCGTGCCGCAGCAGTCGACGTTGATCGTCGACGTCGCGGGTGGACGGGCGCCGTACACGCGGACGGTGAAGATCAACGGCACGGCGCAGCCGACGGCCGTGATGTACGACATCGACCTCGAGGCGACCGGCACGGCGACCATCGACATCGAGGTGCAGTCGGGTTCACCGACCGCGGCGCCGGCGACGATGCACGTCGACGTCACCCGACTGACACCCGAGCTGAACGTCGGCACACCGGGCGGCAGCCCAGCCGGTGCGGCCGGGGCCAGCACCCAGGCGCGCATCAAGTCCCAGACGGGGACGTTCACGTTCGCCCTCAGCGATGGACCCGGCGACCAGATCACGTTGCGCACGACGCCGCCGGATCCGCTCGTGCTCTGGAGTTCGCCCGCCGCCGGCACGAGCCCCGCGATCGCGAATGCCGGTCCCAGCGCCCAGCTCACGAGCTCGGTGGCGGCCGGCACCGAGCGTGAGTTCACGGTGACGAAGCCAGGACCCACGAGCCCGGCGGCCCTCGAGTACTACTTCTTCTTCAACAGCCCGGGCGGCGGCGGCTCGGCGGCGATGTCGACGAAGCATGCGACGAGCAAGGTGGCGAGCACCTGGTCGGCGGGCGCCAAGGACCCGGTCGCGGTCTACGGCGAGCACTTCCGGAACCTGGCCGACAACACCCAGCTGACCATCGAAGGCGATGCGAGTTTCGAGGGCACCAACGGGCTGGAGTACAACACCAAGCTGGCATGGCGCCGCGCGATGGCCGTGCGGGCGTCGATCGTCGCGCAGTTCCCGAGCAAGAACTTTCAGTTCGTGATCGTGCCGACGATCCTCCGGCCGCAGGAGCCGACGCTCGGGGAACAGAACGCCTGGGCGAGCGCCGTCCAATGGACGTCACACGCCGCGCCCAATGACCGTGAACACTGGAAGGCGACGGTCACGTTCGCCCCGAACACGCCGACCCAGAACGGTTCGGTCACCGTCGAGCGCGACGCCGCCCCCACTCCGAAGCCGCCGGCCACACCGAAGGACCCGCCGGTGCCGGAGGTGTCGCCGCCGCCCCCGTGGTTCCGCTCCGGCAAGGTGGCCGTTCGGATCGTCGACAGCCAGCTGATCGCCCTGCAGCTCGATCTCGAGGTCGACATCAACACGGCGACGGAGCAGAAGCTGCAGGGCCAGATGGGCGGCGCCCCGGCAGGAACCCAAATGCCACGTGGCCGCACGCTCGACCACGGCACGCCGGTCGGGCCGAACAATCCGGCCGACGGAATCATGGCGATGCGCGTGCTCGTGCAGACCGACCCGTCGACGGGCCGCTGGACCACGCTGCTCACCGTCGGCGCCGATCCCGCCGACACCGACGGCCTCGTGCACTTCGGGTGGATCCCCAACGTCGATGCGATGCCGGCGGCCAAGGATCTCGGCGTCACGTTCCTCGGCTCGTACCTCAGCTTCTGGCCGATGCTCGCCGCGGTGCCGCCCGTCGATGCCGTGCGCAATGCCGTCGAGGGCCGTGAGGGCGGCATCGTCGACGCCACGCTGTCGGGCGCGGCGCTCGCCACGCCGGCGATCGTCGCCGCGTTGCCGTGGTTCACCGTCGAGACGCGTCATCCTCTTCGGCGCCGAGTACCTGCACAGCCAGCTCGGCGACGGATTCACGGGCACGTTGCTCGCCGACATCGAGGTCGACTGGTCGATCGACCTGCTCGGCCTCGTGACGATCAAGCGTGAGCAGCCGCTGAAGATCCGCTACAAGGCGATCGGGCTCAGCCTCACCAACCGCGACGGCGACGACGACGGCACGTCCCCGGACGCGCGCTGGGACTTCCGTCCCGTCTTCGACGCCACGCGCGGCTACACGATCGACGTCGCCAGCGGTGGCGGGCTGAAGATCGCCGACCCGCTCGGCCAGATCCTGCGCGTGCTCGGTGCCCGGCTCTCGCGTTCGAACCCGATGACGCTCGAGGTCGACATCGCCCTCGGTGTCGACCTCGGCGTCGTCGCCATCGACCAAGCGAGCGTGCGGGCCTATCTCGACGGATCGGCGCCACCCGAACTCACCGCGCTGTCGGCACGCATCGACATCCCCGGCGTCCTCGCCGGCGCCGGCTACATGCGCATCGGCAACGAGGTCGACGCGCAGGGCAACACGATCGGCACGATCGGCGGCCAGCTCGATCTCACGATCCGTCCGGTCAGCGTGCGCGTGTGCGCGGCCGTCGAGGTCGCGACGATCACGGAGGCGGCCACCGGTCGCCAGACGACGGGTGTGTACGTCGGCCTCAGCGTCGTGCTCCCGGCTGGCATTCCGCTCGGCAGCACCGGGCTCGGCATCTTCGGCTTCCGCGGCATCTTCGGCATGCACTACGAACGCAACGCCGAGATCGGTGCGAACACCGGCGCGCCGGCCCTCGCCTGGCTGCGGGCATCCGGCGGCCAGCCACATCTCCTTCGTGGGCCGGATCTCGCGGGTCCCGGCACCGGTGAGATCCTCTGGAAGCCGAAGATCGACAGTTGGGCGTTCGGCCTCGGGATCGTCATCGGCACGATGGAAGGTGGCGTGCTGATCAATCTCGACGGCACGTTCCTGCTCGAGCTCCCCGGCCCCCGTGTGCTCATTCTGATGAAGGCGAGGATCCTGTCGCCTCCGCCGAGCGTCGGCGAGGTCGGCATGCGAGGCGGCATCCTCGCCGTGATCGAGATCACGCCGGAGCACTTCCTCATCGGGATCCTCGTGACGTGGGAGGTCGAACAGCTCGTCAAGATCGTGATCCCGATCGAGGCGGTGTTCCCGTTCGGCAACAACGCCCGCGACTGGCACATCTACCTCGGAGCCCGCAGGGATTACGGCCCGTCGGTCGAGGTGGACGTGCTCGGCATCGTCAAGGGCACCGGCTACTTGATGTTCCGCGGCAACGGCCTGCAGCCGTTCGACAACGGCCACGCTCAGCTGCCGGCGCTCTCCGGATTCGCCATCGCCCTCGGCGTCGCCGCATCGTTCACGTGGGGCGATGTCGACGCCGGGATCTACCTGAAGATCGGCGGCGGCATGGATGCCGTGATCGGCTTCAAGCCGTTCACGCTCGTCGGCAACATCTATGTCGCCGGTGAGCTGCGGCTCTGGATCGTTTCGATCGGCGCCGACGCGTCGCTCACGGTGATCGTCGCCGAGAACAGTGCGGGCGATCTCGACCTGTCGATCCACGGCGAGGCGTGCGGGCGCGTCAACTTCTTCTTCTTCTCCGTGTCGGGTTGCGTCGAGATCACGATCAGTGCCCCCGACCCGGTCGTACAGATCGCGCCGCTCGTGGAGAAGGTGTCGTTGCAGTCGCGGTCGCCGGCGCTCGCCCAGGGCTCAGCGGTCGACCGTGGCATCGACACGAGCCTCGGTCAGGCGCCCGAGTCCGGCTCGATGCCGGCGGCCGGCGACATGCCTGTCGTGCCGATCGACGCGATCCCTGTGATCTCGATGATCGTGCCGCCGACCGCCGCGGCCGGGGTCACCGTCGGTGGCCTCGGCACCCCACTGACGACGGCGCCGGGCGTCGGCGCCGACGGGTTCGCCGAACGCTCCGGCGACAAGTACCACTACGAGATCACGGCCATCCGCCTCGAGCGCGTGAGGGGAAACGGCCAACTCGACACGCCCGTGCTCAGCGGCGGCGTGGGCGCGGCTGCCGCACCGGTCGTGTGGTGGACGATCAACCCGTCGACGCAGTCGAACCCCGCAGCGCAGTTGGCGCTGCTCACGTGGCAGGCAGCACCGGCGACGAAGGCGATCGAATACACCGACAAGCTCGTCGAGACGATCACCGATCGATGGGGCACGGTGTGCACGCCCGCCGCACCGCCGGCCGAGGTGCTCTGGACGTTCAAGCTCGAAGCGCTCGGGCCCTCGGCGACGGGGTGGGATCTCGAGGGCGTCGCGTGGCCGGATCCGCCGGGCACACAACGCAGCGCACCGGCCGACACCACGTTGCACGTCAGTGAACCGTGGCGCACGGGGGACCCGCAGATCGACGCGTTGCGCGGCGTGGTCCCGGCGGTCGTCGTCGGCACGACGGTGAAGTGCGACGGGGACCGGACGCGACCCGACATCGTCCGTGACGTGCTCGGGCACGTCCGCACCGCCGCCGCGGCGCGCGACGTGCCCGTCTCGCGCGCGTTCCACGACAAGGCCGTCGCCGCGACCGGCGGGCTCGACGCGATCACCGAATGGAAAACAGCGGCAACGTTCGGCGATCTGCTGCGCCAGTCCACACTCGGCACGCCGGTCGCCGGCCCGCAATGGCACCTCGGACTCCAAACGCTCGGGCCCAACGTCGCCATCGGTCGGTCGGCCGCGGGAACGCAGGGCGGCCTGTGCCCGGTCAAGGCGCTGCGAGCGCCGCTGCTCGACAACGGCCTCGCCAGCAACTTCCCGGACAAGGCCACGAAGCGGACGCTCGCCGCTGCCGGCATCAAGGACGAGCGCCGCGAGCTGTACGACGTGGTGACGCTGCACACCGGCGCGTACGACTCGCTCGGCCTGCTGCTGTTCGTGCCACGCCACATCGCCGCCACCAAGACGCTCGTGGTGCGCGTGCTCGACGGCAGCGGCAACGAGACCGACCGGGTGGCGGTGACCAGCAGCGACCTGCTGGCGAGCGGAGCCGCGCTGCCGCCGAACTGGGTCGACCCGGTTGGCCCGTGGGGTGGCGACGTCGACGACCTCGTGCAGTGGGCGAACACGACGCCGACGTTGCCGGCGTACGTCAAAGTGCCGCTCGCCGCCGACCCCGCGTCGATCGTCGAGATCGGGCTGACGGAACCGTCGTCGCCCGACCAGCAGGACAAGGGCCTCACAGCCCGCTATTTCGTGGCCGCGATCGGCATCGTGTCGGCCGCCGAGGTCGGACGCCACGACTGGGACCAGCAGCAGATCGACCGCGACCATCAACAACTGACGAACGCCGTCGGTCCGGGCAGCAGCGACCACGCCCTGCTCGTACCGGACTCGCGGTACCGCATCGTCGTCGAGTACTTCGCCACGCGCCAGGCCGGCGGCGCACTCGGGTCGGCGGCGACGCCGGAGAGCCAGACGTTCTGGTTCCGCACGGACACGATCGCCCCGGACCCTGCCGACAACACGCGGCTCGTCTTCACCGACACTCCCGACGCCACACCGGTGCGGCTCGAACCGTGGACGATGATGACGATGCCCGACGACAACGAAAAGGGCTGGTTCGGGCGCGAGAAGCTGCGCCTCGTCTTCAACACGCACGACGTCGACCGCTTCTTCGGGGCGTACGGCAAGGAACTGCGCCTGCGCCTCGAGGCGGCCAACGGCCAGCACCCGCAGGGCACCGGCAGCACACCGCACCCGCTGCCGATCGCCGGCACGAACGTGTTGCCCATCGTGGCGACGGTGCTGTCGCCGTGGGAGCAGGCGCTCACCGATGCGATCGCACAAGGCGAGCCGTCGTGCGTGACCGTCGACGAGACGCGGGTGCAGCACAGCGAGGTCGAGTTCGACATCCCGCTGCACCCGTTCATGGAGTACCTCCTCGACGTCGAGCTGGTCGACCACGGCGCCGCAGCGACCGCTCGCGGGCCCCGGGTGTTCCGTCGTCACTTCACCACCGGTGCGTTCGGCACGGTCGGCGGTCTGGCGTCGTCGGTGGCCGGAACACGCACGACGTCGCAATCGGCGCCGCCCGACACGTTCGCCACGATGCTGGCGACGCTCGGCCCCCGGCCGCAGGGGAGCGCCGTCGACAACCATCTCCTCGGCCACCAGCTCGAGCCGTTGGGTGTGCCCGACCAGCCTCAGGTGGTCGTGTTCTGGCAGCAGGTCGGCGCCGCCGATCCGCAGCCGGCGGCGATCATGATCGACGCCACCGAACCAATGTCGCGATCTCGGAACTACCCGCGCGAGATCACCGACACGACCGTGCCCGCCGCTCCCAAGCGGTGGATCCTCGAGCCCCGCGAATGGCTGACGTTGCGCGGCGGCGGCGACCCCGGTGCGGTCGCCGGCATCGTGTACGTCCCCGGCGACCAGCGTGCGTTCGTCGTCCTCGGACCCAACTCGCGCGGCAAGCGGGTCACCGTCGACCTCGTCTCGCTCGCCATGCCTGACCTGCCGTTCCTCGACAACGGCGAGCAGTCGTACCGGCTGATCGACGTCACGCTCGGCCATGCCCCGTGGGAGGAGGTGTAGCCGTGGCGCGGCGCGTCGACCCACACAAGTTCATGCTCATCGGCTGCGTCACCGACTGGGCGGCGCTCGGCGCGGCACAGCAACAGCCGGTTCCCGCCTACGAGCTCGGCAAGGAGCGTGGCATCAACCCGCAGGCGCTGCAGCTGCGCTGGTTCTTCGACCCGGTGCTCGGCTACCCGCGCACGCCGTTCACGGTCTGGGCGCGCCAGCGCAAGGCGGCGCGGGGCGGCCCTGCCGCGATCTCCGCGACGCCGGTGAACATCGACGGCACCGACATGCTGCTGCTCGACGGGCCGTACCCGGAGGTGATCGTCGACATCGCCGGCGGCCCGGGCGGGTTCGCCGTCGCCTGCAACGGCATGCTGTTGGCCTCGCCGATCGTCGACATCGAGGTCGTGGCGGCGGGAGCCACCGCCGTGCGCCTGAGCGCACCGGAGATCCGCGTCGTCGTGCTCCCGGCCGGAACAACCGTCAACGGTGTCTTCGCGATCGGCAACTCGGTCGCGGACGACAAGGGCTGGGTCGAAGTCGAGATCGTGGGTCTGCCGGGCGACGGCCGCCCGGCCTCGGGCACCGATCTCCTCGCCGATCAGGGCCTCGTCGGCGCGCTCACCGACCCGGTGTCCGCCGCGCTCGATCGTTTCCGACGCGGCGCACCGCTCTACGGCTGGGACACGCAGCTCGAGCCGGGGACGACGGCGCCGCCGTGGCTGCTCGCCGACCCCACGGCGATCGTCAAGCTGTTCCAGGCGGAGATGCTGAGCGACTTCGTCGACATGGTCGACAACTCGGTGGCCGCCGACCAGCAGATGCGCGACTACTTCCGCTCGCTCGTGACGCCGACCGGCCAAGTCGCGCAGACGCGGTTCAATCCGCTGCGCGTCCTGATGATCGGCGCCACCACCGATCCGCTCAACGCGCTGCTGACGGGGTTCGGCACGGCCTACGACGCGTCCGTGCTGGGCGAGCGTTTCACCGCGGCGACGACGCACGCGTCGCAGGGCGTCGGCGCGCAGGTCGACTTCATGGTGACGGCGACGTTCGTCGACGCGCTGGGCAGCGACGTCGAGTGGGCCGCCCTGTTGCTCGGCGGGGTGAGCACGAGTCTGCCGCCCACCACGCCGGCCGCCGTCACGGCGCTCAGCCAGGGGCTGCAGTCACCGGCCGCGCTCGACGGGCCGTTCCGCCCGGTCGTCACCGTGTCGTGGGACGCCGTGCCGACCACGCTGCCGTTCCATCTCGGCAGTCAGGCGCTCGCACGACGCGGGATCGCACCCGCGAGCGGTGCGGTGGCGCTCATGGACAAGCGCCCGAACGACCTCGCCTTGCAACCGATCGGCGCCTCGGTGAACGCGGCGAACCCGGCGCGGCGGGCTGTGGCGGACAGCTCGTACGAGATCGATGGCACGTTCGAGCCCAACACCGTGCGCTACTCCGTCGCGACCCAGGACATCTTCGGGCGGTGGTCGAGGTGGGGTGGGGCGTCGTGCAACGCGGGAGAGCCGCCTGCCGGCAGGGCCACGTTGCTCGGCCCGCGACTCGACACCACGGTCAGCGCGGGGCCTTGCCCTGCCACGCTCACGGTCGACGTCGCCTGGGACTGGGCCAACCGCAGCCCGCGGACCGTCCAGATCGCCGGCCGCCGCTTCGGCCAGGTGTGGCCGGAGGATCCGCCATCCGACCAGTCGGTGCCGGCGATCCCAGGCGCCTTCCGGACCGGGGGTTCGGGGATCCTCGTAACGGTCACCTTCGCCGCTGACGGCTCGATCACGGCCGTGGCACCCGGCGGTGGCCTCACGGCGACGATGCAGCACTTGTCGGCCGACTCCACCGAGATCGTGGTGCCGCCGCTGTCGGTGCGCGCGCCGCGCCGCTACCGCCTGACGGTGAGCGGCTTCGACCTCGACTTCGACGTCGCCGGCCGCTGGGGATTGGCGCTGTGGGCCCAGGGCACCGAGCAGCGTGCCGCCGGGCCGCGACGGCCCGTGGACCGCGCCGCCCGTCGTCACGTCGGCCGCCGACCCGCGACCGCCGGTGATCGTGTCGTCGTACGAAGCGGTGACGCTCGCCAGCATGCGGGACGCCGACGGTCTGCATCACGCCGAACTCGCATGGTCGCCGATGCCGGGTGCCGTGGAGTACCGCGTCTTCACCGCCGCCGAGTCGTCGTTCCGCGCGCTCACCGGCATGCCGGTGCCGAATGCCGAATCAGACGCTGACGCAACGCCTCGCCGCGCTGCGGGCCGCGTTCCAGGCGGAACCGCACCGCCGCCCGTTCACGCGCTCGTCGGCCAATGCCGTGGTGGGCACGTCGACACAGGTGTCGTTGCCGAGGGGCACGAAGGATCTCCATCTCTTCGTCGTCCTGGGCGTCAGCGCCGGCGGTGTCGAGTCGACGTGGCCGGTCGCCAGCGACCCGCTGTGCGGTCGAGCGATTCGTCGCCTTCGCCGCCCCCCAGACGGTGGCGCCCGGACCGCCCGCCCTCGAGGTGTCCCTCGCCGGCGACGGCGCGAGCGTCGACTACGCCGCCAAGGTCCGCGTCAAGTCGGCCGCAGGCGCTCGCGTCTCGCGCGTCGACCTGCACCGCGTGCGAGTTCCCGACGCGGCCGTGTCGGTCGACATGATGGGACCGCCGGTGGCGACGATCGCCGGCACCGGCGGCGGGTTCACGGTGGTCGCCACGCCGCCCGGCGACCCCGACTCCCGCAGCGACGACGGCGTCGCCCAGCCGATCGGCACGATCACCGGGCTCGACACGGTGACCGGTTCCTGGAAGCCGGTGTTCTACCGCGCCGTGGCGTGGGGCACCGACGACGCCGACCGCGGCCAGTACGGGGTGCGCTCGCAGGCGAGTGTCGTGCGCCAGGTTGTCGTGCCGCCATCGGTGCCGCCCGATCTCGGCACGCTCGGCTTCGTGCTGCCGGTCGCCGGTTCGGCGAACGTGCGCATCGACTGTACGACCGCGGCACCGGTGGAGCCGACCACACTCGGATCACACGTGCTCCAGGCCGAGGTGGTGGCGACCGACTCGGCAGGGGTGTCCACCACGGTCGCGCTCGGGGTGTCGCAGGCTCCTCTCGACGCGCTGGCGATCACCGAGCCCGGGGCCGGGGTCTCCGGGCCGTGGCGCGACCCGACGGTCGGCGGTGTGACACCGCTGCACCTGCTGGTACGACGGGCTGATCCGGAGACGACGCTGCGCGTACGGGTGCGGCTCACCGACCCACTCGGCCGTCTCACCGAGCGCACACTCGACGTGCCGGAGGTTCCTCCGGTGCAGCCCCCCGACCTGTTCGACCCGATGCTCACCACGGTCGCCGGTGGCACGATCCTGTCGTTCTCGACCTCGGTGCCGAACGAGGCGCCAGGATTCGGACCGTTCCGCGTGCAGGTGACGTTCCGGCCATCGACGGGCCGTGTCGCTCGACGCGGTGAGAACCTCGCCGACATCGTCGTGGCGCGGCGCAACGAGGATCTGTTCGCCGTCGCGACCGAGACGATCCCGATCCGGCGGACGCGCCGCGCGCTCGGCACCACCTCGATCGCCGTCGGACTGCGGCGCGCGGGGACGGTCACCGTGGCCGTGGTCGCGGCCGACGGCACGGCCGCCAGCATCAGTCGCAAGATCGGAAGGGTGGTGAGGTTCCCGTGAGTGAGATCGCGTCCTTCAGCGTGCTGACCGCGGCGGACGCCGCCAACCAACTGCAGAGCAGGGGCCTCGACGCGCTCGGGCTCACCGTTCCCGGCTTCGGCACCCAGTGGTCGACGGCCAGTACGACCGTCGACGACCCGACGTTGCATCTTTCCGTCACGGGTCCGCGCGCGCCGTTCACCGGCACGTTCCGTTTCGAGCTGGAACCGGTCACGCTCGCCGAGTTGTCGGGTGATCCGATCACGTCCCCGTGCGGGGTCCTGACGATGCATCCGGAGGCCGTGCACCGCTTGGAGACGCTCGTGCGACAGCGCTACGGCGTGCTGCAGCGTCCGGTCCCGGTCACGATGGCGGTGCGCGGAGTGACGGTTCCCGCCGGTGAACAACTGACATCGTGGTTCCGCGGTGGCGAGGATCTCGGGATCGCCGGAACACACGACATGTCGTTCCACGACCGTCGCGGCCTGATCATCGACCCGGTCGCAGTCGCGTCGCTGCTCGCCGACCTGATGCTCTTCCGGCCCGCCCTCGTCGCTGCCGGCGCCGGTGGTTCGGCCTCGCTGCCGGGCGGCATCAACACCATCGCCACGATCACTGGCCCCGCCGTGCGCGTTCACGTCGTCACCCCGCACGGGGCCGCCTACCGATCACGGCGCACCGCTGCAGAGCTCGAGGTGATCGACACCGCCGGTTCGTTCGTGCGCGCCGTGCCGACCTCGGGCGTCGTCGACCTGGCACCGACGGAACGTCTCGGCCGAGCCACCACCCACGCGGCGGGCGACCTCGCGGCAGGGGCACCGCTGCTCTGGGGGCTGGCGCCCGGTGGAACGCTGCAGGCGGCTCCGCTCGCCGCGCCCGAGCTCCCGACCGGCGGCACCGCACCCACGCCGACGCGGCAGTTCTTCCGCGTCGTGGCCGTCGATCTCGGCTGGCATCTGCTCGGCAACCGGGGCATTGCACCCGGTGACGCCAGCGTTCCCGGGGAGGTCGGTCGTCCCGCCGAGGCGCCGCTGCCATCGGTGCGCAAGAGCGCGCGCGACTTCGACTTTCTCGTCGACGGCAACGATGTCCTCGGCGCGATGGGCGCGATCTCCGCGGCGTTGCCGCCGCCCGGGCCCGACCAGCGCGCGTTGTTGTGCTCACCCCTGATCGAACCGATCGTGCCGCTCCCTCCGGCTCCCGGCGCCTCGGCGCACTGGCCGGCGTTTCCGCCCGGGCCGTCGCCGAGCGCCGCCGACACCGCGGCGATCCGGCGATACGACGCCACCGGAACCGCCACACCGACAGCGACGTGGCTCGTCCCGGGGAGCGGCCCGCAACGCGACGTGATCGTGTCGATCCCCGCCGGTTCGCTGCCTCCTGGCACGCACGTTCGAGTGTTTCCGCGCACGTTCAAGCTACGACGTGGTATCGGCGAAGATCCGTCGTTCGTGCGCGGTGACGGTGGCGCGGCGATCATGCCGGCGAGCGGTGACGCCCGAGTGCTGCTCGTCAACCCGTTCCTCCTCGCACCAGGCGACCCGGCACCCGATCCTGCGGTGATCAACGTCGACATCGTCGCCGTCGGCCGCGACAGCACCCGCCGGCTGCTGTCCGCCGCGGCGCTCGCGGTCGGCCCACCGCAACCGTTCGTCGACAACCTGGCCGACTTCGGAGGCACGACGTCGGCCCTGGTCGCCGCCCTGCTGGCCGTTCCGGGCAATACCGCCATCTCCCCGGCGACGGTCTTCGGCAACCCGCAGATACCGGCGCCGCCGGCGCTGCCCGCGCTGCCCGCGACGCCAGCGGCGGAAGACATTCTGGCCTGGGTCCGCGCACTGGCCAATGAGACCACGTCGCCGCGGATCGGCCCGCACCTGCCGACGCAGGCGCGCTTCGACACCATCCTCGCCCTCGGCTCGGTACCGACCGGGGAGCAGGTGTTGGCCTGGAGCGCCGTCCTCACCGGCGCCCGCTTCGGCCTCGAATCGCGCTGCGCAGCACCAGAGTTGGGTGACCCCGGCAACCCGTCCGGTCCGGATGCCCACATCACGGGCGTCCGCGTCGGCGGTCAACTCGCCTACGACCTCGCGTTCCACGCGCTCAAGCGCTGCCTGCCCATCGTGCCCCTCGGCGGGCCGGCCGGCTGGATCGTGCAGTCCGCCGGCACGAACTGGGACGTTCCGAACCCCGACCCCGATCCGCCCGCGGGACAGCCGTTCGTCGCCGGCGCTGTGCTCGAAACGATGGCCCCGCTCGTCGACTCACCGGAGTTGTCGTTCCTGCCCCTTCCGCCGGCGGGGACATCGGTGAGCCAACTCGTCGGCCAGATCGCCACCGCGCTCGGCGCGCCGGCGCCCGTGGTGGCGATCGCCAACGAGGCGCGTCTGCTGCGCGAGTTGCAGGGTGAGATCCAGACCGCCAAGGACGGCCAGCGCGACGCGATGTGGTCGATTGCGCGCGCGATCGCCGAGGCTCGCGAATACGTCTTCATCGAATCACCGATGTTCGGCCGCACCGCCCGACCCGACCCGGCACACGCCGAGGACGGACTCGTCGATCTCGTGACGTTGCTGGAGACCCGACTGGCGGACAACCCGCGGCTCAAGGTGATGATCTGCACGCCCCGCTTCCCGGATTTCCCGGTCGAACAGGAGAACTGGTTCCGTGCCGCGCTGGCTCAGCGCAAGGCGGCGTTGGACCTGCTCGTCGCCGCCGACATCCACCGGGTCGCGGCGTTCCACCCGATCGGCTTCCCCGGTCGCAGCACCGTCGGCCGTGGCACCGTCGTGCTCGTCGACGACGCCTACTCCCTCGTCGGCACCTCGCATTGGCGCCGCCGCGGCATGACGTTCGACGGCGGCTGCGATCTCGTCGGCATCGACCGACGAATCAACGACGTCGGCTCCTCGACGGCGATCGCCAGGTTCCGCCAGGAACTGCTCGCCACCCGGCTCGGTGTCGCCGTACCGACCGGCGCGGCCAACACGTCGGCGTTGTGGACACGGCTCGCCGAGCCGGAATCGGCGTTCGACGTCGTGCGCGACCTGCTGCAGAGCGGTGGACTCGGGCGTTGCTCCCCGGTGTGGGCCGGCCCGTCCGACACCGCGGTGATCCCCGAGACCGACGACAAGACCGACCCGAATGGCCGGCTCGGTGTCGGCCTGCTCAGCACGCTGCTGGGCCTCGCGCCGTAGCCGCGGGAGGCGCCCGCAGCCAACCCGGACGCCTCGCCAGGTGTGCTGATGGTCTCGTGGCGCGGCGACTCAGTTGATCAGCGGGTCGCGGGGGAGGCCGAGGATGCGCTCGCCGATCTGGTTGCGCTTGATCTCGGAGGTGCCGCCGGCGATCGACATCGCCCGGTGCATGAGGATCAGCATGCCGGCCATCGCGCCGGCACCGTCGAGGAAGGCGGTGTCGGGGCCCGTTCGCCTCGGCGATGATCGCCGCCGCCTCGTGGCCGATCTCCGACAGCACGAGCTTGGTGACGTTGCCTTCCGGCCCGGGGCCGCCGCCGGCGACGGCGCGGTGCGCGCTGCGCAGGTTGAGCACGCGCCATCGCCTGCTGGGCCGCGATGTAGCGGCCGATCCGGCCGCGCCCCGCCGGACAGGCGCTCGGGGTGCGCGTCGAAGACCGGGATCAACGCCTCGCCCGGCATCGTCATGCCGCCGCTGCCGCCACCGATGCTGACGCTCTCGTTGCCGAGCGTCGCCCGGGCGACGGTCCAGCCGCCGTCGACCGGGCCGACGACGTCGTCGTCGGGGACGAACACGTCGTTGAAGAACACCTCGTTGAACTCCGAGCTGCCGGTGGGCATCTTCAGCGGGCGCACCTCGACGCCCTCGGCGTGCATGTCGATGACCATCGTGGTGATCCCGTTGTGCTTCGGCGCGTCCGGGTTGGTGCGCACCGTCGCCAGTCCACGGCCGGCGACGTGGGCACCGCTGGTCCACACCTTCTGGCCGTTGACGAGCCATCCGCCGTCGACGCGCGTGCGCGCGGGTCTTGACCCCGGCGGCGTCGGAGCCGGCGTCGGGCTCGCTGAACAGCTGGCACCAGATGATCTCCTGGGTGAGCGCCGGACCGGACCCAGCGGGCGACCTGATCGTCGGTGGCGTGCTGGATGAGCGTGAGGATCACCCAGCCCGTGATGCCGTACTGCGGGGCGCTGGATCTTGGCCGCGGCGAACTCCTGCTCGATGACCAGCTGCTCGACGGCACCGGCGGCGCGGCCGTACGGCTCGGGCCAGTGCGGCATGACGTAGCCGGAGTCGATCGAGCCGCGCCGCGTTGCGCGTCCGCGTCGAGGTCCTTGATCTCGTCGACGAAGGCCTGGACCTCGGTCGCGGATCGCCTCGGCCTCGGGTGGCAGGTCGACGGTGCGGTCGCGCGTGACGCCGGCGCGGGTCAGATCGGTGGTGGCGATCGCCGCGGCCTCCGAGTCGATCACGGCCTCGAGCGCCGCCGCTCGGCGCAGGTAGAGGTGTGCGTCGTGCTCCCACGTGAAGCCGATGCCGCCGTGCACCTGGATGTTCAGGTTGGCGCACAGGTCGGCGGCGGCGAGTGCCGAGCGTGGCGGCGATCGCCGCGGTCAGCGAGAACTGATCGCCGCCGACCGTCGCTGGCCCGCGCCGCATCCCACACCGCGGCCGTCGCCAGCTCGGTGGCCACGAGCATGTTGGCGCAGTGGTGCTTCACCGCCTGGAACATGGCGATCGGCCGCCCGAACTGCTGCGCTCCTTGGCGTACGCGGCCGCCTGTTCGGTGCACTCCCGGGCGATCGCCGACCGCCTCGGCCGCGAAGATCGTCCGGGCGTCGTCGACGAGCGTCTGCCGGGCGCCCGGCGACGCACGTCGGCCGTGGCGCCGTCGAAGGTGACTCGGCCGACACGCCGGGTGACGTCGAGGTTGGTCGGGATGTCGATCGTGACGCCATCGGCCGAGGTGTCGACGATGACGACGTCGTCGCCGGACGGCGACGAGGAGCACGTCGGCGAGGCCGACCCCGATCACCGCGTCGACGCGGCCGCTGACGCGTGCCGTTCGAGATCTCGACCGATCCGTCGAGCCCGATCGCGCCGCGACCGACCCGTCGGCGAGGCCGGGCAGCAGCCGCTGCTCGAGATCGCCGGTCGCCGGCCGCGGTGAGGACGGCACTGGCGACCATCGTCGGCACGAACGCGCCGGGCGTGATCCCGCGACCGAGTTCCTCGACGACCACCACGAGTTCCTCGAGCGCCGTAGCCCGACCCGCCGAACTGCTCGGGGACGTGCAGGCCGAGCCAGCCGAGTTCGGCGGCTTCGTTCCAGAAGTCGGGTTGCTGTTCGTCGGCGCCGTCGAGCAGCGCTCGCGCCGCTGCTCGCGACTCGATGGCGGTCGAGGAAGTCGGCGACGGTGGCGGCGAGGGCTTTGTGGTCTTCGGTGATCGCAACGGACATGAACCAACGGTAACGGTTCGCCGCGTTCGTCGGCCTGCCGGGGCGGGTTGGAACGTTGGCGTCTACGACGAGGTCAGGTCTTCGAGTGCCGAGTCCAGCGTGTCGGCTTCGACCGCGCCGAGCATCGTTTGGACTTCGCCGTCGCTGTCGATCAGCACGAGGGCGGGTTGGGCCGGGATGTCGAAGCGGTCGTAGACGTTGCCCGCGTCGTCGCTGATCTGTGGAAACGTCAAACCGTGGCGGTCGATGAAGTCCTGGAAGGACGATTCGTCGCCGGTCCAGGCGACGCCGTAGAAGTCGACCTCGCCGGCCCATTGTTTGCTCGCCTCTTCGACCGAAGGGGCTTCACGGTTGCAGGTGATTCAAGTGGGCGCCCAGAACCAGAACGCGGTCGGGCGACCGGCGGCGGTCGGGCCGTCGAACTCACCGCCGCCGACGAGGGGTGCAGTGAACCGCAACGCTTCCGGAACGGCCGTATCGACAGCGGTCTCGGTCGGTGCCGCGATGCCCGGGTCTGGACCGTTCGATCCGCACGCGATCAACGTCGTCGTCGCGGCGACAGCGAGGAGAAACCCGCGAACGATCACGCGCCGGCTGCTCATCCCCCGAGTCATCGGCTGGGCCTTCGCATGTCGTGAACCGTACCGGAGGTCAGGTGATCGGGACGACGGGTCGAGCGTCGGCGTCGAGTTGATGGAGGTATTCGCTGATGCCGGTGCCGGTGCGGCCTTCGTAGGTCCAGTGAGCGAGACCTTCGTTGACGATCGTCGTCGACGGTACGACGCCACGGGAACCCGGCTCGACCCGGATGACGTCGGCGACGAGTTCGTGCTCGCGGCCGAGCTTGTCGACCGCGGTGACGAAGCTGCGCCGGTGTGTCACGCCGTCGTCCTCCAATTCGCTCGTCACCCGCCACTCCGCGATCGACGTGTGCTCGCCGTCCCGCCACACCCAGCCGCGATGGAGGTCGCCACCGTCGGTTCCGATCACGATGCCACCGAAGTGCGTGTCGGGGTCGATGTTGATCGAGAACCAACGCCACATGCGCGGGCCTCCCCACCGTCGAGGTCCCCATGACTTGTCGCGGTTCCCGAACGCACGGTCTCCGAGTTCGACGCGGGCACCGTCGATCTCGATCCAACCCGACCAGCGGCCGGCCTGCTCGAGGTGACCCTTGCCGACCGACAGCCGGGTCGCCGCGCTGGACGAGTCGGCCGCCTGCTTGTTCTGACCGTCGCCGCCGATGGCCGGTGTCAACGCGTCGAACGTCACGTCCATGGCGATCGGGCACACCCTTGTGGGACTCGCCGTCGCACGACAGTCGCCAGCGCTGCATCGGTTCGATCAGCTCGTAGGTGACCGGACCCACCTCCAGCCTGCGTTCGATCATCTCGTGCTGCTCGCGCCGGTGACCGAGATGGGCAACACCGCCGCCGGGCACCCACACCGACATGCCCACGTCGAGCGTCCCTTCGTTCGGACGGACTCCGATGCGGGTGTAGAAGCCGCAGTCGACATCGGGGTCGTATCCGTTGAAGTAGTACGACTCGGACCATGCCGAGTCGCCTTCGACGGGATGAGCGAGATCGTGGTGTGCGTCGAGAACCGGCATCGCGTCAGTCTCTCTGCATCAATCCGCTCGGCAAGAACCGAAGGCGAATGTTCCCACCGTTCGTGAACCACGTCTCGCCCAAGGGGTGGGTGCCGCCCAGAGTACGGTCGAATGGTCCGAACAAGATGATCGTGAGAGGACGACCACAATGAGCGCTGCATCGAAAGCCAAAGGGAATCAGACGGGACGATTCTCTGCGGAGGAGCGCGCCGCGATGAAGGAACGGGCGGCCGAGCTGAAGGCCGAAGGTCGCCGCGCCAGCGCTGAGGAGAAGGCGGCGGCCGATGCGGCGGCTGTGCAGGCGAAGATCGCCGAAATGCCGGAGCCCGACCGCGCCATGGCCGAGCGCCTGCATGCCGTCGTGACGGGTGCCGCCCCAGAACTGCTGCCGAAGCTCTACTACGGACAGCCGGCCTGGGCCCGAGCCGGAAAGGTCATCGTCTTCTTCCGCAGCGGCCTCATGGACAAGGCGCGTTACTCGACATTGGGATTCAGCGGCGACGCCAAGCTCGACGAAGACGGCGGACTGTGGCCGACCTCGTACGCCCTGGAACGGGTCACGGACGACAGCGCGAAGACCATCGCCAAGCTCGTCAAGAAGGCCCTGCGCTGACCTGACGTCGGCGAACCGACGAGATTCAGTATTCGCCCTTGATCACGAAGTACGAACCACGGATCGTGCCGGCCAGCTTCGACTTCTGCCGTGCGAACTTGAACCGCGAGGCGAGTTCCTCCGGCACGTCCATGCCATCGGACAGCTTGAATCCGACGGCCCGCTTCTTCGGATCGTCGACGTCGTACATCACATTGATCGACAAGCCGCTCTCGTAGAACACGTAGGCGATCCGGAGGCTCTCGACCTGGAACATCGTCGCCTCCAGTGGTGTCGAGGCGATGACGATGTCGCGCTCGTCGGTGAGAATTCGGTGCACCCATTGCACCGCCTTCTTCGCCTTGCTCGCGGATTCCACCGTGAAGACATGGTCGTACTTGTTCTTGAAGTACCGAGCCTCGTTGGCCCTCAAGCCGGCCAGCGCAGGGGCCACCGGTGACGACTCGAGGCCGATGGTCGAGACCGTGTGGAAATCCACCGCATACGACATCTCCTATTCCTTATCACGGCTCGCTTGCCTACGTTCGACGCATGGCCGACGCTCGCATGTTCCGTGAGACGTTCGAGACCCACCTTGCCAGGACACCCGAAGAGGTGTGGGCGTTCCTCGTCGATCTGCCCGAAACCCCGCGGTGGCGAAGCCATCTTCGGTCCGTCGCCTGGATCGATGACGGCGACACTCGCATCGGCCGTCGCTTCGTTGTCGAGTCGTCGTTCGCCGGGTGGCGCAAGGTTGCGATACAAGGTGAAGTCACGGCGTACGAGGCGCTGGAGCGATTCTCGTATCGCATCACCGAGGGACCGGTCAGAGCCGAGAACGAGTATCGGATACGGCCCGACGGTGACGGTGGCACCATGTTCACGATGACCGGGAGCGCGGGGATGTCGAGCACGGTCATGCGCTTCGTGGGTCCAATGATCGCCCGCGCGTACAGTCGAACAACACGCCGAGAACTTCGTCGACTGCGCGAGATTCTCGCCTGACGCGCCCGCATCTGCCGTGATGCGCTGCTGTCCGGACATCACCGCCCGGTGTCGAGCGGTCCCTCTGAGCGGGGCTCGAGAACGTCCACCGATCGTCATCCATCGAGCACCGGCGCGTCCAGACCGTCGAGGCGCCAGATCTCGAGCTGCTCGGTACGCGTCTTCAACGTCACCGCGCCGAGTGACGTCACCTGCGCCCCGGGCACGGAGCGTCGCGTCGCGTCGCTGATCGCGATCGACCCGACCGGCGCCAGCGACTCGATGTGCGAGGCGACGTTCACCGTGTCGCCGAGCACGGTGTAGCCGCGCTCCTCGCCATCGCCGATCACCCCGACGACGGCAGCACCCGTGTTGATTCCCACGCGGAAACGCGGCCAGTCCGGATGGAGTTCGGCCACCTGGCGGGCGGACACCTGGAACCCCAACGCGGCGCGCGCCGCTCGTGCGGCGTGGTCCGGCTGGTCCACCGACACGTTGAACGTGACCATCACGGCATCGCCGAGAAAGCGATCCAACCGACCACCCGCGGTCCGGATGTCCGGAAGTACCGCCTCGAAGTAGGTGTTCAGCATCGAGCGAACCTCCTCGGGCGTGTGCGCCTCGGAGAACGCGGTGAAGCCCTTGAGGTCGGCGAACAGGATCGTGACCTCCCGAGTTCCGCCCACCACCTCATCGAGATACAGGTCGCTGAAGCGCTCGTACTCCGGCATCCGCCACGAGGCGTACGCGATCGCGCCGAACGCGACGACCATCAGGACGTGCCACACCCACCAGGAGATCCGCCAACTCTCGGTGAAGCTGACCACGATGGCGGCCTCGGCCAACAACATCCACGCGGCGGCGATGGCAACGAGCAGCCCAGCGCGACGCTCACGCGCCAGCGACAGGTAGCGCCACGAGGCGACCGCAAACATCACCGCCGTCGGAACCCCCAGCGTGATCATGAACGCCGAACCCGACTCGACCGGTGTCGGATCGTCGAGCGGCGGCAACTCGGCGAGCGACACCGTGACCCAGATCGCGATCGCCGCGAAGAGGAGCCAGCGGAGCACGCCGGCATGGGCCATCACCCACCGTGCTCGCGGCCCGTCCAAAGGGATTGCCGACCACACGGCGAACGCGCTGCCGATGGCCAGGCCGGTGGGCACCGCTACCACGAAGCCCGTGTTCGTCCCTGGGATCAGCACCCTCGGGGTCGCGAGCGCATGGAGTCCGAGGAACGCCGAGGCCGAGACGAACGACATCGACACGAGGAACAGTCGGGCATCCGAGCGCCGTCGCGCCGAGACGCCGACCGACCAGCCGAGCACCGCAGCGATCGCCGCCGCCCCGAGAACGAGCCAGAAATGCGATGGCTGGTGATCCCAGTGCGCGTCGGTCGAGGGCGCCGCGAGCAGCAGCGCGAGGCCCACGACCGGCGTCGCCAGAGCGGCCGCCAGCGCGACGACCGTGGCTCTCGACATCACATCCGCGGACGGAGGCACACGGCGACGCTAACGGAGTCCCTCCGACGCTCGCGTCCGGCCGCCACCTTTCGGCGTCGGGCGCCGCTGCTACCTTTTCGCGATGACGCGAACCGGACGGTGCCTCTGTGGAGCGATCACCTACGAGATCGCCGGTGACCTGATCGCCACAGCCGTCTGTCACTGCGAGCACTGCCAACGCCAGAGCGGCGGAGCGTTCTCCGTCAATCTCATCGTGCACGAGAGTCAGATGGTCGTTTCGGGTGAACTCAGCACGTTCGAGGATCGCGGTGAACACGGCGATGCCGTCTACGTGCATCGCCGATTCTGCGCGCAGTGCGGCTCACCGATCTACTCCGGTCTCGTCGAGCCCGCCGGCGTGCTGGCGGTGAAGGCCGGGACCCTCGACGACCGCTCCGGCGTCACACCAACCGTGGAGGTGTGGTGCGACCACAAGCAGCCATGGGTCCAACTCCCCGGGATGGCGGCGTCGCTCCCGCGCGAATGACGAGGCACCCCGCGTGCGTGTGGGTGTCGCCCATCACTTCGGCTGGGCCGTCGCAGTAGCTGCGTCGAACGAGTACGAGGTCATCGATCGGCCCGCGGATTCCCTCGACGACGTCGCGCTCACGGCATTGGTGGCCGAGGTGCGAGCGTCGGTGTCGCAGGCAGCCTCGGCAGCACTCGACGATCTCTCGGCCGCATTGCCCGAGCCGATCGAGTCGATCTCGGTGCGGGCCCGGCCAACTGAGACTGGGAGCGCCGTGGTCGAAGGACCATCGGATCGCCCTCGCGGCGACGATCGTGCACCGCTGAGGGATGGTTTACCATCGGACGCATGGCTGGATTCGAGACGGTGTGTGTGGCGGCCGTCCAAGCGACGCCGGTGATCCTCGATGCCGACGCGACCATCGACAAGGCCATCGACCTGCTCGGCGAGGCGGCCGATGCTGGTGCGACTCTGGTCGTCTTTCCGGAGTGCTTCGTGTCCGTGTACCCGAGTGGGGCGTGGGCGGCGCAGGCGGCGACCTGGACTGCGGGCTGTGACGAACTGTGGGAGCGGATGTGGGCGTCGAGCATCGACGTTCGTGGTCCGCTCGTCGATCGGCTGATAGCGGCCTGCGCGGAGCGCGGCGTTCATCTCGCCATCGGAATCAACGAGCGCGAGGATGACCGGCCTGGCTCGCTGTACAACACCCTGCTGGTGATCGGCGGCGAGGGGGTGCTGCACCGGCATCGCAAGCTGATGCCCACGATGCACGAGCGTGTGTTCCACGGGGTGGGTGCTGGTGACGATCTCGGTGTGGTCGAGCTGCCGGGAAGTGCCCGGGTGGGTGGCCTCATCTGTTGGGAGAATCGAATGCCATTGGCGCGCTGGCGCGTCTACGAGGGCGGCCCACAGATCTGGCTCGCACCGACCGCCGACGACAGCGACGGCTGGATTGCGTCGATGCGACACATCGCCATCGAGGCCGGCGCATTCGTGGTGAGCGTGCCGCAATTCATTCCGGCGAGCGCGTTCCCGGATGATTTCCCGGTGGCGTTGCCCGACGGCGTCGACGTCTTTGGCCGCGGGGGCGCGTGCGTCGTGTCGCCCGGCGGCGACGTGATCGCCGGCCCGCTCTACGACACGGAGGGGATCGTCACCGCCGACTGCGACCTTCGTGGGGCGCTGCACGCCAAGCGCTACTTCGACGTCGTCGGTCACTACGGCCGAGCCGACGCGCTCGTACCGAGCCGCTCAGACCTGCTGTCCTGATTGCTCGAGGACCGCAACTGCGAGGTCGACGGCGCCGCGGATCACGTCGACCCGGTCCTTTCGGCTCGGTCCACCGCTCGGCCGGAGTTGAATCGCGATTCCGTCGATGAGTGCGGTCGCGAGGCGGGCTCGTCGGCGAGCCTCCCGTCGGTCGAGCATTGGGGACTGCCCTCCGACGAGCGTGTCGATGAATGACGTGTAGATGTCGTGGTGGAGCTGTGCGAACTGCTGGCTTCGGCCTGCGAGCACCGACAACGACAAGAAGACCGCGCCGGTGGGCCCCTGCCAGCGTTCGATCAGGTCACCGAACGCTCGTGCCCAGTCGCCACCTGCTGTCTCGATCACTCCGAGATCCTGCGCGAACTGATCGCGGATCACGGCCTCGAGCAGGTCGTCGCGAGTGGGGAAGTAGTACTGGAGGTTGCCCAGACTGATCTCGATTTCGGTCGCGATCGCTCGCATCGCGAACCCGTCGAGCCCCTCGGCCACGAGAACGTGAACTGCGGTGTCGAGGATCTGCGTCCGTCGACGTAATCCCGCTGCTGTGTGATCGTCGGGCACCGCCCGATGGTAGGCGCAACGTCAGCCCTACTGGGTCATTGACCTAGAATAGGTCAGCGACTTACAGTGATTCCATGTCGAGAACTCTGAATCGAGATGAACAAGTGGCTCTCCTGGCCGAGGTCCGTATCGGCGTGCTCAGCGTGGCGTCGGTCAGACCTGACAGAGGCCCCCTCGCCGTGCCGATCTGGTACGCCTTCGAACCGTCGCGCGGGATCTCCATCGTGACTGACAGCGACAGCCGAAAGGGCCGAGCGATCGAATCGGCGGGTCGGTTCGGAATGGTCGTTCAGCACGAGGCGCTGCCGTACCGATACGTCTCCGTTGAAGGACCGGTGACGGAGGCCCGCCCGATGGATCCGGAACTCGACCTGAAACCGCTGGCGCAGCGCTACCTCGGAACCCACCTCGGTGACCTCTACACGGCGGCGATGTCGGGGCTCGGGCCAACGACGTTCGTGTACACGATGAGGCCCGAAACCTGGCTGAGCTACACCGAGGCGGCAGCCTGACGTGCAATTTCCGTAGGGTGTGGACGCGTTCAGCCTCGGGACTCGAGGTCGGCCTGGTACTTGGCGGTGACCGCTTCCACGGCTTGCATGTGCGCCGCCGCCATCTCCGGCCTCGATGCCTCGGCACGACGCTTCGCTTCGTTCGTGCTGTAGGCCTGGCCTTGGAACTGCGGGAACACGTGCTGCGCGATCAACTCGAAGCTCCGGTGCGTCGCCTCGGGGTTGGCCCACTCGTGGGCGAGCAGCAGGTAGCAGCCGAATCCGCCGTTCGACTGTTTCGTCAACCGCTCGATCTGGCCCACCGCATCGTCCGACGGTGCCGATCGAACCGAGGCCGCTCTCGTTGACGAAATCGATCATCTCGCGGATGTTGTCGCCGCCGACTGCCATCTGCGGGAACGCGGCCACCGACTGGAAGTAGCGGAACCACTGCTCGATGCCGAACTCGACGTCGCGGTAGGCCTGCTCGCGGGTTTCGGCGATGTGCATCAGGCCGACGAGACGCCAAGCGCTTCGGTCGACCGTCGTGCCGAACGTCTCCGCTCGTTCCTCGACGACACCCCAGTGCAGTGCCAGCGCATCGAACCCGGCGGCCTGGGTCGCCCCGATCGAGAGCAGCCCGATCCCGTGCTTGCCGGCGAGTTGCGGCCCGGCGGGTGACGCCACGGCGGCGACAGCGACATCGAAGTGGGGGTTGGAGTACGGGCGGAGGTGCAGGCGCGCCTCGCGCAGGTCCCAGCGGTCGTTCTTGAACGTGACCGGCTCGTCGTCACGCAGCAGGCGCATGATGATGTCGGTTCCCTCGGCGAGCAACTCGCGCGTCTGGCTCTGGTCGAGGCGCGACCATGGCCGCATCGGTGGGCAGCGAACCGGGACCGAGGCCGAGCATGAACCGCCCGCGTGTGAGGTGGTCGAGGAGGACGGCTCGCTCGGCGACCCACAGCGGGTTGTGATAGCTGACGCTGATCACGCCGGTGCCGAGCTTGATGTGGCGGGTTCGCTCCGCCGCGACCGCGATGAAGATCTCGGGCGACGCGATGATCTCGGTTCCAGCCGAGTGGTGCTCGCCGATCCACGCCTCGTCCCAGCCGAGACGATCCAGGTGCTGAATCAGCTCGAGATCTCGCTCGAGTGCCAGCGTCGGGTTCTCTCCTGGCGGATGAAACGGCGCCATGAAGATACCGAACCGCAGACGGTCAGACATCACATCCCCCTCGTTCAGATTGCTCGAACCCCCGCGACCGAGCATAGACCGACCGAACGAACACGCCCGACGAAGCCACCCAACGTGGCCGTGCTCCACGACATGAGAGACTGGCTGACGTGGATGACGACGACCGACGTGCGATGTGGAACGCCAACGCAGGGTCGTGGACGGAGCTGTCGCGGGCCGGGTTCGACGTGTATCGCGACCTGGTGAACACACCGGCGTTCTTCGCCATGCTGCCCTCGGTGGCGGGATGCTCCGGGCTCGACCTCGGCTGCGGGGAGGGCCACAACACCCGTCTGCTCGCCGAGCGCGGTGCGGACGTCGTCGCCCTCGATATCGCAGACGTGTTCGTGGCGGCCGCTGCCGAATCCGGAGGCAGCGGTGTCAGTTTCGTGCTCGCCGACGGCGCGACGCTCCCGTTCGCCAGCAGATCGTTCGACTTCGTCACCGCCTTCATGAGCCTGATGGACGTCGCACTCCCGGAGTCGACGCTGCGCGAGGTGCAGCGGGTGCTCAAGCCGGCTGGGTTCGTCCAGTTCTCGGTGGTGCACCCTGCGACGGCGACCCCGGTCCGGCGCTGGGTCGACGACGCATCAGGCCGGCGCGAGGCGCTGACGATCGGGAACTACTTCTTCGAGGGTCCGATCACCGAGCGGTGGACCTTCAACGCCGCGCCTGCTGCCGTTCTCGAGCACCACGAGCCCTTCACGATCACGTATGCACGGCGCACACTGACGGGGTGGGTGAACGCCGTGCTGTCGGCCGGGCTCTCGATCGAGGCGCTTGCTGAGCCTCACGCCGATGAGGAGACCGCGCGCCATCGTCCCGAAGTCGCCGACACGAGGATCGTCCCGTACTTCCTGATCCTTCGCGCTCGCAAGGCACCCGGATCGAAGCCGTAGAACCCTCAGTGATCGAACCGCCGTGCGGTGTGCAGGGTGTCGAGGGTTCCCACAGCGGTGCGGCCGTCGTCGGTGACGGTGAGGATTTCGGCGCCGGTGTCGGTGACGAGCACGGTGTGTTCGAACTGGGCTGAGGGTCGGTTGTCGTTGGCGTGTTCGGTCCAGCCGTCGGCTGCTCGATGGAATGTCGGTCGGCCGGAGGTCAGCATCGGTTCGACGGTGAACGTCATGCCGGGCACGACGATGAAATCGTCGCGTCGGTCGACGTGGTGGCACACGTGGGGGTCGGCGTGGAACGTTGCTCCGATCCCGTGGCCGCCGTATTCGTGGATCACCGAGTAGCCCCGCGATTCAGCGAACGGTTCGATCGCTTCGGCGATCCGTTGCAGCGGTTCGTACGGGCGGATCGCGGCGATGCCGCGCAGGGTGGCATCACGAGTTGTCTCGACGAGGCCGGCGAGCGCGTCGACGGGGTCTCCGGCGTGGAAGGTCGCCGAGGTGTCACCGTGCATGCCGTCGACGAAGGCGGTGACGTCGATGTTGACGATGTCGCCGTCTTCGAGTGGCCGGTCGTCGGGGATGCCATGGCAGATGACCCCGTTGACCGACGTGCAGATCGACTTGGTGAAGCCCTTGTAGTGCAGGTCACTCGGGTAAGCGCCCAACTCGACGTACGACGTCGTGGGCGAACGCGTCGAGCTCGTCGGTCGTTCTGCCGACCGTGACCTGTTCGCCGGTTCGGATCAGGACCTCGGCAGCAACCGCGCACGCTCGACGGAGGCGCACCAGTGACTCGGCGTCCTGGATCTGCGGAGTCCGGGGCGTGGCGATGGTTCCGGTCGTGACGTAGTCGGGTCGAGCGATCGTGTCGGGAACGAGTCGCGGTGCAGACACATGGCCGAGGCGCACTGGTGGGCGGTCGAGTACTCGCCGGTCACCGTGGCACCGCTTGTGCTTGTGTCCGCTGCCGCACCAGCACGGATCGTTCGACTTCAACTTCATCCCGAGGAGTCTGTACCAGCGGGCGTCTCGGGCGGGGCATGATCCGCCACCAGGTTCAACTCGATCCCGTGCTCGAGTAGTGCCTTCGCTCCGGCCAGCAGAAATGAGAAGCCTCCGGTCGAGTCGACAGCCTGATCCGCAATTTCCTCCAGCGAGCCGGCGAACCCGCTGTTCGTGACGGTGACGAAGGTCGCTGCTTCGCCGAGCGGCGTGAACGTCCACTCGACTCGCGTCGGCGTGTCGTTCGGTCCGTACGGCCACTCGATCACGATCCGTTCCAGATCGACGACGGTGAGCACATCGACCTCAGCGCTTGCCTGGTACATCTCCCAGTCCCATCGCAGGTGCTTTCCTTGCTCGACGCGGCCGCTGCTGTGCGTGAACCAGATCTTGGTCGTGATGTCGGGGTGAGCGCGCGAGGCTTGCATCCGATCGTCGACAGGGGAGCAACGGGCACGATGAACGAGATCGAGATGCTGGCATGCGGTTACGGGCTGGTGGAGGGACCACGTGTCGATCGAGATGACAGCCTCTACTTCTCCGACGTGCACAACGGCGGCGTTCATCGCCGGCGGGCGGACGGGACCATCGAGACGGTGGTGCCCAAGCGCCGCGGTGTCGGCGGCATCGCGCTGCACGCCGATGGCGGGCTGGTGATCTCGGGGCGGAACATCTGCCATGTACGCGACGGTGAGACACGGATCGTGTTCGCACCTGACGCGCCAGGGCTCAACGATCTGTTCGTCGACGCTGCGGGGAGGGTGATCTGCGCCACGATGCGATCCGATCCGTTCGCCGCCGGAGGACCGCGCACGGCAGGGGAGTGCTGGCTGATCGACTCCGACGGCTCTGCCACCGAGCTCTATGGCGACGTCGCGTTGGCGAATGGGATCGGGCTGTCACCCGACGGCACGGTGCTGTACCACTCCGACACCATCCGAGGGGTCTGGGCACACGACTACCACGACGGCACCGTGACCGAGCGTCGTCTGTTCGTGCAGCGCGACGACCTCTCGCCCGACGGCCTCGCCGTCGACGAGGCCGGAACCGTGTGGGTGGCGGATGTGTCCGGCTCGGGCGCGGTGCGCGGCTTCGCGCCCGATGGTGCGGAGGTCGGCCGGGTCGAAGTGCCGGCACGAATGGTCACCAGCTTGTGCTTCGGCGGAATCGACCGCCGCGACCTGTACATCGTCACCGGCGACAACACCTCCGACCCAGCGCGAGGGGGCACGATCTTCAGGACCCGCGCGGAGACGCCCGGCTGTCTCGTCACGACCGCGACCGTGTGAGCCGATGAGCGCGATCGGTCGTCGGTTCGGCGAAGTCGTCGACGTGATGACGGAGCCCAACCTTCGCCGGCTGCAATTCGGATGGACTGCGTTCTTCCTCGTCGACACGATGTCGACGGTGGCGTTGTCCGTGTGGGCCTTCGATCACGGGGGCGCCTCCGCGGTGGGTGTCGTGGGAATGGCCCGGCTGCTGCCCGGCGCGATTGCGTTGCCGTTCGGGGCGTGGGCCGCGGACCGGTTCCCGCGCCGTGCCGTGGTCACGGCGGTGTTCGTCGCGATCGCCGTCAGTCAGGCGCTGATCGCGATCGGGTTGGCAACGGGTGTCGCCCGCCGTCGCGGTGTACGTCCTCGTCGCGGTGAGCAGTGTCGCCGCCACCCCGTACCGGTCGGCCCAGCTGGCGTTGGGGCCGCTCGTCGCGAGGACACCGTCGGAGCTCGTGGCGATGAACGTGACGGCGGGAACGCTCGAAGGTCTCGCCACGTTCGCAGGTCCGGCAATAGCGGCGCTGCTGCTCCTCGTGGCGGACCCGTCGGTGGTGCTCGTCGCAGCCGCGATCGCGGCGGCGGCCGGCTGCATCTCGGTCGCCCAACTCCGAGTCGACGTCGATCCCTCGAAGGCCGTGCGGCGCACGAGCGACCGTCCACTCGCGGCCCTGATCGGTGGACTCACCGAGTTGCGCAAGAACACCGACGTGGCGATTGTCGTCGGCTGCTTCGTCGCCCAACTCATGGTGCGCGGGTTCCTCTCCGTGCTGCTGGTCTCGGTGTCGTTCGATCTGCTCGATCTCGGTGACAGTGGAGTCGGATGGTTGTTGGCGATCGTCGGCATCGGCGGCATCGTCGGGGGGTTCTCCTCGGTCGTGCTCACCCGTCGCCGACGACTCGGTCGGCCGTTCGCCGTGGCGCTCAGCATGTGGGGCTTGCCGATCGCAGTGATCGGTCTCGTTCCGAACACGATCGTGGTCGTCGCCGCGTTGTTGACGATCGGAGTCGCCAACGCAACGCTCGACGTGTCCGGCTTCACGCTGATCCAGAGGCTCGGTGCGGATCGAAATCTGGGCCGCGTGTTCGGGGTTCTGTTCACGTTCGGGATCGCGATCGGCGGTCTCGGCGCATTGGCCGCACCGGTACTCGAGTCGGCAATCGGCCTGAGGCCGGTCCTGCTCCTCGTCGGCGCCATCTTGCCGGCTCTCACGCTCGCCTCGCTGCCTCGACTCCGCGCCATCGACGAGCACTCCGAGCCCCTCCCGGAGCTGTACTCGTTGTTCTCCAACATCCCGTTGTTCGCTCCGCTGCCGCCGACGACGATCGAGAAGCTCGCAGCATGTTGCTCGACCGGAGAGATCTCGGCCGGCTCCGTCATCCTCAGCGAAGGCGACCACGGCGATCGCTTCTACGGCATCGTCGATGGTCAGGTGGAGGTTCGACGAGGCGGTGTCACGCAGGGAACGCTCGGTCCGGGTGACCACTTCGGTGAGATCGCCCTGTTGCGCGACGTCGACCGGATGGCCACCGTCGTCGCCGTCTCCGACGTTCGTGTGGCGACACTCGACACCGTCCGAGTTCCTCGATTCCCTGGCCAGCAGCGACACGGCCTACGGCATCGCGTGGCGTTCGACGGCGGAGATGATGGAACGCAACATCGCGACGACCGAATCCTGAAGTTCCCGCATCCGCCACCATCGCCGTCTCGTTCGACGGGACACGCCGACAGTTGTTTCCGGCCCGGCTTCACCGCACCGCTACCGTCGACTTCTGACCGGAGCGACGACTTGCACGAGGGGTTCACATGCTGGATTGGACAGACGAACACGCACAGATGAGAGACGCGGTGCGCGACTTCGTCGATCGCAACGTCGCTCCGATCCGGGAGGAACTCGAGCACGGAGATCTTCCTCCGTACGACATTCTCCGCTCCTACGTTCGGACGTTCGGCATCGACGAGCTGGCGCTCGAACGGCTCGATCGAGAGACGAACGCGGGACCGCCGTTCACCACATGAGGAGCGCTACGAACGGGCTGTGCTGACCCTGATGCCGATGATCGAGTTCTGCCGGCACTGCCCCGGCCTCGTGACGGCGATGGGGGTGTCGATGAACCTCGCGGGGAACGCCATCAAGCGGGGCACGCCGGACCAGCGTGAGCGCTGGGCGAAGGATCTCCTGACCCTGAACAAGGTCGGGGCGTGGGCGATCACCGAACCCGACAGCGGTTCGGATGCGTTCGGTGGGATGCGTTCGACCGCCGTCCGCGACGGCGACGAGTTCGTGCTGAATGGCGCCAAGACATTCATCACGAACGGTCCGTATCGCCGACACCACGGTGTTCATCTGCAAGCTCGACGACGGCGTCACGGCCCCGCGCGATCGCCGAGTGCTGTCGTTCGTCCTCGACCGGGGAATGCCCGGGTTCGAACAGACACCTCCGCTGCGCAAGATGGGTCTCCACTCGTCGCCGACCGGCCAGCTGTTCGTCTCCGACGTGCGTGTCGGCATCGACCGTCTGATCGGCGGCGAAGCGGCCCTCGGCGCGGCCGACAAGTCGTCGTCGACCGAGCAGACCTCGAACAGGACCGGTGACGCACGGGCGGCGGCGCGAGCCACGTTCGCATCCGAACGGGCGAGCGTCGCGGCGATGGCACTCGGGATCATCGAGCAGTGCCTCGACGTGGCCGTCGACTACGCCCGCACTCGGGTGCAGTTCGGACGCACGATCGGCGAGTTCCAGCTGATCCAGTCGAAGCTCGCCGGGATGGAGGTCGCCCGTGTGAACGTGCGCAACATGCTGTTCCGGTACCTCGAGACCACCCGTGCCGGAGCGACGCTCTCGTTCGCCGAAGCGTCAGCCATCAAGCTGTACTCGGCGCGGGCAGCCACCGAGGTCGCGCTCGATGCCGTTCAGGTCCTCGGCGGCAACGGGTACATGACCGAGTTCCACGTCGAGCAGCTCGCCCGCGACGCCAAGGTGCTGCAGATCTACGCCGGCACCGACGAGCTGCAGATCACGGCGATCGCCAAGGACCTCCTGCGAGGCGACTGATCGTCAGCGGGGGCGGTCGCCGATCACGGTGGCACGCATCATCCGGCGCACGGCGGGGAAGTAGTCCTGGATCGCGTAGTGCTGGGTGGAGCGGTTGTCCCAGATGACGATGGTGTCGGGCTCCCAGCGCAGACGCATCTGGTACTCCGGGATCGTCGCCTGTCGCAGGAGGTAGCGGAGCAGGTCCATCTCGGCGACCTTGAAGTCGGCTCCGACGCGCGGGTCCCAGGCGGTGGCGTAGTTGGCGAGATGCGTGGTGAAGGCCTCGTTGACGTACAGGATCTTCTCGCCGCTCTCGGGATGGGTGCGCACGACGGGGTGGACGGCCGGCGGGAACATGTCGCGGTTCGCCTCGCGTTGTTCAGGTGTCATGCGTGACCCGAACGCCGGCATCAGGTCGTGCACGGCCTCGAGCAGGGCGAGCTTCGGCTTCAACGACTCGGGCAGGTTCTCGTAGGCGGCGACCATGTTCACCCAGATGGTGTCGCCGCCTGCAGGCGGGCACTCGACACACCGCAGCAGCGAAGCCATCGACGGGGTCTGCCGCCAGGACACGTCGGTGTGGAAGACGTTCTCGCTCGCCTTGCTCGCGGCGGTGCCGCCGAGGAGCACGAGCTCGGGGTGGTCGGGGTGGTGGGGGAACACGGGGTGCACCTCGAGTTCGCCGAAGCGGCGGGCGAGACCGACGTGCGCGGCGGGCGAGATGTTCTGGTCGCGGAACACGAGCACCTTGTGGCGCACCAGCGCCTGGCGCAGCGCTGCCACGGTGTCGTCCTCGAGCGTGTCGTCGAGGTCGATCTCGGTCACCTCGACGCCGATGTTCGGCGTGATCGGTGTGAGGTCGAAGGTGGCGTGCGGCGGACGGACGTCCGTGTGCTGAGGGGCGAGGGCGGTGGGCATGGGTCTCCTGGTCGTTCGAAAGGTCGACCCCCATCCTCCGCGTCGGAGAGCTATGTGTCCAGTGCATTTCAATCATCATCTCCATGCACGTATGGCATGATGGTCGAATGGAATTGCGCCGCCTCCGGCACCTGATCTCCGTCGCCGAGCACGGCAACTTCGGCCGGGCGGCCGCCGCGTCGTACATCACCCAACCGGCGCTGTCGCGCAGCATCCAGGCGTTGGAGGCCGAGGTGGGCGCACCGCTGTTCGACCGCCGGCCGACAGGCGTCGAGCCCACGGACATGGGGCTGCTGCTGCTGCGACACGCCAGGGCGCTCGACGCCGGGGCACGCGATCTCGAGCGCGAGATCCGCTTGGCCAAGGGGATGGAA
This sequence comes from Ilumatobacteraceae bacterium, assembly GCA_963801795.1. Lineage (GTDB taxonomy): Bacteria > Actinomycetota > Acidimicrobiia > Acidimicrobiales > Ilumatobacteraceae > Sva-07. The sequence goes on along the minus strand of CAWDFZ010000003.1, from coordinate 573,126 downwards.
CTCGGCGAGCTGCGCATCGGTGTCGGCCCGTGGGGCGGCGCGGCCCTGGTCGCCCCCGTGATCGGCCGCTTGCACTCGCAACACCCGGGGCTCCGACTGCGAGTTGTCGTCGCACCCTGGCGCGAACTTCCCGGACGTCTGACCGCTCGCGAGGTCGACATCGTGGTCGGCGCGCTGCAAGGGATCGAACCGCTCGAGGAGTTCGCCGTCGACGGCGTGACCGACCACGACATGGTCGTCGTCGGACGCCGTGGGCATCCTCTCACCGGCACCGCCGACGTGACCGTGCGCGACCTCGTCGCGTTCCCGCTCGTCGGCCCGGGGGTGGACTCCGAAGCGGCCGACCTGCTCGTCGGACTCGTCAGCTCGACGACCGTCCCGGCCGCCGCGCCATCACCGACGACCGAGGTCTTCGCGATCGAGTGCGACAGCTCCGACGTGCTCAAACGGCTGCTCGTCGAAACCGACGCCCTGACGTTCATGCCTCGGTTCCTCGTCGATGACGAGCTGCGCGACGGGCGACTGGCCATCGTCGCCGGGGTCGATCTGGGCCTCCGCGTCCGCTTCGGTGCGGCGTGGGTCCGGGGCCGCACCTTGGGGGGCGCCGGTGCCGCGTTCGTCGACCTGTTCCGAACCCACAACCAGGCCGCGTCGGGGCCGACCTGAACACGGCGCACCGGGTCGATGCATGCGAGGCGGCGGTCACGGGTACGGGACGGCCATGACGTCACAACCCAACCAACCCGGCTCTGACGAAACCGACCCGGAAAAGGCAACCACTCCCGCCGGCGTGACGCGAGATCTCGAGGAGAAAGCCGAAGAACTGGGAGCCTCGACGGGGCCATTCCGCGATCCCGGCGACGACCCCGACAGCCCAGGGGCCACGATCGACGATCCCGAGGTGGCGGAGCCGAACGAACCCGGCTGATGCCGGGCGGCTGATCTAACTCCGAGGCGGGCTGGACGTTCGACCGACACGGTCAGCCATCACGTCCAGCAGCGCGGTCGGTTCGGCCGCTGACTCGCGCAGCGCGCTCAGGAAGGTGGTGCCGGGAATCCTCCACAGCTCGACGTCGGTCAACGTGCGAACGGTGGCGCTCCTCGGTTGACGAAGCAGCAGGCCGATCTCGCCGAACCAGTCGTCGTCGTCGAGGGAGTTGATCGTCGCGTCGCCGTCGAGGACGGCCAGTCGCCCGATTCGAACGATGTACAGATCATCTGCTGGTTCTCCCTGGCGCACCACCTCCGTACTGGCCGGCAGCAACTCCACGCGAATCGACGAGCCCACACGCTCCAGGACGGCCGTCGATGCGCCGTCGAAGATCCCGAGTCGGGAGAGCACGTCGGTGACGGGACGCAGCTGATCGCGTCGTTCGCGCACCGCGCGCGAAACCGACGTGAGTCCTGGCACCGCCATTGCTGCCGCGACGGCGACCAACACCGCGATCGACACGAGCGCGCCCGAGAGGCCAAGGACGGCGACGAGCACAGGTGCGGCGATCGCCCCGAGGAGCTTGCCGGCGTTGCTTGCCGTGCCGACCACACCGAACACCCGACCGAGGAGATCGCGACGCGTGAGACGCTGCAGCATCACGACACACAGCACCTCGAACACGACGAGACCGGCGCCGAGGATGGTGAGCACGAGGCATGCCGCCGGCGTCGACTGAATCGCCGCCAGCGCGGCGAGCGGCACTGCCGTCGTCGCCAGCGACACGGTCATCGCTGCGGTGGTGTGGTCGGTCTTGGCAAGACGGGTCGCGGCTGGCACGGCGGCGATCGCGCCGAGCCCGATGGCCCCGGTGAGGAGCCCGATCCCAGCGGTGCCGAGGCCGAGCTGTTCCTCGGCGACCAGGATGAACAACACCAGTTCTGCACCGCGAGCGACGTACATCGCGAACACCACCATCGTGACCACCGAAAGTCCGGTGGCGGCGCGTATGTCGCTCCAACCAGTCGTCAACTCGCGCCACCACTGGTGCCGCTGCTCCGTGAGGTTCGTTGCACCCGTCTCGAATCGGTCGGACAACGCAGGAATCGACGCGATCAGGACGGCCGCGACGAGGAAGCTGGCGGCATCGACGACGAACGCCGCGGTCGGCGACCACGCCGCGACGAGCACCGCGCCGACGAGTGGACCGACGAAGGTCATCACCTGACGCACCGTGGACACCTGAGCGTTGGCCGATGCGAGTCCGTCCTCGCCCGTCACGAGCGGCAGCGCCGAGGTCAGCGCAGGGCGGTACGGAGCGGCGATCGTGTACCCGATGGCGACCAGGACGAGCAGTCCCGTCGGCCCCATGTCGCCCGCTGCGGCGAATGCCAGCATCACGAGTACCGCACCGCGGAGCAGGTCGAGCGAGACGAGCAACCACCGCCGATCGAGCCGGTCGGCGAGCACCCCGGCCGGGGCACTGATCAGCGCTCTCGGGCCGAGCCGGGCAATGGCAGCGATACCGAATCCAGCCGCACCGAAACCCCGCTCCAACAGCACTGCGGTGAGCCCCACCCAGAAGACTCCGTCACCCAGCCCGGACACGACCTCCATCGCGACGACGCGGCGAACACCAGCGGGCTCCACACGTTCGGGGGCATCGAGCACCGACGTCATGTTCAGCCGCGGTCCGAGCCGTCAGCGGGCGTGAGCGCGGACAATGGGTGGGCGCTAGATGATCCCGGCGGTGAGGCCCGCGCCAGCGCAGAGGACCATCCCGCCGAGCGTTGCTCGTGCCGGTGCACGGTGGCGCACCATCGTTCCGGCGCCCACACCCGACAGGTGCAACGCAGCAGATGCGAGGACGAAACCCATGATGTAGATCAGCGGGTGTGCTGCCGACGGTGCTTCCGCGCCATGAGCGTGCCCATGGGCAAGCCCGGCCGCGCCGACCAGGAGGAACACCGTCGAGGGCCGGAGGCGCGGGCCGGCGATGAGCACCGCAGCCAGCGCGACGACCGAGAGAGCGATCGCGATCTCGCCACCGGGAGCTGGCACACCGGCGATGCCGAGGGCACCGCCGAGGGCCATGCCGCCGAGGAACATTCCGGGAGCAGCGAACGGGCGGGCAAGCGTGATCGCGAGCACGCCGACCGTGACCATCGCGAGTACGTGGTCGATGCCGAGGAACGGGTGGATCATCCCGTCCCAGAATCCATCGATTCCGTTTCCTACATGGGCAAGCAGTGCAATCACGACTGTTCCTCTCGCATCGGCGCCGAGAGTACCAAAGCTCGTCTCGACGCGACGGGTGACCCGTCAACGTCGGGCGCGGTGGCGGGCGACCCGGACGCGGGTGCCGCAGGCCGTCGAACAGTGGAGCCGCGCGCTGCCCCTGTCGTCGTGGACGAAGATCTGCTCGCATCCGTCGGCGGCGCAGACGCCCCACGGCACGGTCGATCGGCCGGCGAGTGCGTTCGCCATGGCGAATGCTCCGGTGGCGTCGCTCCGAGTTCGGAGAGCGTCTCGCCGTGGGCGCATGGAGTGCATCGGCTGCCGTGCTCGCGGTCGGCGTGCTGGCGATCCTCGCGGTCGTGTCGGTCGGTCGCCTGCCGCTGCGACCTCTGCGGGTGAACGAGTTCGATCGAACGAGCATTCGCTCGGTACTCACGTTGATCGCGTCGGATCGCGTGATCCGCTCGATCCCGCTCCTCACGACGCTGTCGATGAGCGCCTTCGGCGGCACGGCCCTCGTCGCCGTCGGACTCGCCGAACGATCTGGTCGTGCCTCCGATGCGGGGAGCCTTCTGATCCTGTCGATGGCGATCGGTTCGCGAGCGGCCGTAGCTGCAGGTGCACGCGACAATGGCGAGACCCTGGAGCACGGCGAGCGCGAGGACGCCCGCTGTCCGGCCGAACGCCTCGATCACCAGCCCCACACCGACCGCGCCGAGTGCCGTGCCTCCGATCTTCAGGCTCGCATCGAACGTCCCTTGTGGGTTGCGTCGGGTCGTGACAGGATTGTTCACATCCGCAACGCGGGCGACAGGTCGGGGAGGTTCGATCGTGCTCACGTCACCATCTCTCGCAGGGCGGCGTAGACGACGCAAAGGACACGCGCTCGCCGCGACGCTGGCCGCCGGTTTGGCATTGTCGCTGGCGGCCCCTGCGCTGGCCGCGCCGATCGGCACGCTGAAGCAGTTCAAGGTGCCAACCGCGAACAGCGAACCGCGGGCCATCACCAATGGATCGGACGGCAACCGCTGGTTCACGGAAGGCACCGATTTCACCAACGCGCCGCCGAAGATCGGCCGAATCACGCCGGCTGGAACAGTGACGGAGATTCCCGTCGACTGCAACAGTTGCATCCTGACCGACATCATCCAGGGTCCGGACAATGTCCTGTACTTCACCTCGAACGATGCGTTCATTGGTCGTTACAACTGGCAGACCGCAACCTTCCTGGCTCCGATCCAGATCCCGAACAGCGGCGCGGTCGCAGGTGACCTGGCCGTTCACGACGACGACATCTGGTTCGACGACTTCAACAACGACCTCCTGTGGCGGTACGCCATCGCGTCAGGGCAGTTCACGCAATTCGCCGTCCCCGAACCCAGCGACTTGGTGGTCGACAGCACCGGCGATGTGTGGTTCACCGCACCGCTCGACGGCAGTATCGACCGTCTCGACCCGATCACGGGTGCCATCGAAGCGTTCCCAGTCGATGGGCTCATTCCACGACAGATCGCCATCGCCGCCGACGGCCAGATCTGGTTCACCTCGCGGTTCACTCCGCAAGGCGTCGGACGTCTCGATCCCGCGACCGGCGTCGTGACCACGTTCGCAACGCCAACAAACCCGGGGCCCGAGGACATCGCCGCGTCGCCGGATGGCACGGTCTGGTTCACCCAGTCGACCAAGGGAAACATCGCCAGTGTGACCAACGCCGGCGTCATCACGGAGACCAAGGTCGTGAAGGGCAGCGAACCGCTCGAGATCACGGTCGCTCCCGATGGCAGCCCGTGGTACACCATGCTGGCGGCCAACAAGATCGGCGCATTCCAGCTGCGCTGATCAGGCGTGCGGCCGTGTCGGCCGGGACGTTGGGGTCGGGACGTTGGGATTGCCCACGCCTCCCTGAGATTCGAAGCGACCCAGCCAGCGGACGTGCGGTGTGATGCCGATGAGGTGTCGCCCAGCCGTGCCCGACGTGCGGGGCGTACTTGCTGTTGAAGGGTAGGAACCCTTACCATCGACTCGTGCTGACGGTTGATCGTCTCGTGGATTGCATCCTGCGGTCGGGCGACGCACGCGAGGGGTCGGTCGCGTTGGTCGACGATGACACGCCGGTCACCTATGGCGAGCTGGCGAGACGTGTGGCGCAACGCGGCGACGCTCTGGATCTCGACGCCCGGTCGTTGGTGGTGCTGACGGGCGACCGTTCGACCGAGTTCGTGATCTCCTATCTCGCCTTGCTCGATCGCGGTCATGTGCCGTTGCTCGCGGGCGATCACATGGACGATCTCGCGGTGTCGTGGGACGCCGCCGCGGTGATCGAGGCGACTCGTGAGTCGCTCGACATCAGGCGTCGTTGCCACGAGCCGGCAACGATGCATCCGGATCTCGCCCTGTTGTTGAGCACGTCCGGTTCGATGGGGAGCCAGAAGCTCGTTCGGCTGTCGCACACGAATCTGTCGGCCAATGCGTCCGCGATCGCCGACTACCTGAACCTGAGCGGGCGAGATCGTGGCATCTCGTCGTTGCCGCTCCACTACTGCTACGGGCTGTCGGTGCTGCATTCGCACCTGTTGATCGGTGCGAGCGTGGCGATGTGTGATGCGTCGGTCGTCGACCCGTGCTTTCGGAACGCACTCGAGCGGCACGCGGTGACGAACGTGGCCGGTGTGCCGCACACGTTCGATCTCCTCGATCGAGCGGGACCGGACCGCCTCTTCGTGCCGTCGTTGCGGTTCGTGACCCAAGCCGGTGGCCGGCTGGCACCCGATGCGGTGCGCCGTTGGATCAGCCTGTCGGAGACTCGCGGCGTCGACTTCTACGTGATGTACGGCCAGACCGAGGCCACGGCACGGATGGCGTATCTGCGCCCGGAGGACGGCGCCCGCCATCCGGGAGCGATCGGCCGGCCGATTCCGGGAGGGTCGTTCACCCTCCGCCCTGTCGATGACCGGGACGACAACGTGGGCGAACTCGTGTACCGGGGACCGAACGTCATGCTCGGGTACGCCGAGGGCGCGGACGATCTCGCGCTGGGACGGACGATCGATGAGCTGGCCACGGGGGACCTGGCGAGGTACGACCCCGTCGGCGATGTCTATGAGATCGTCGGACGGTCCTCGCGGTTCGTGAAGCCGTTCGGTGTGCGGGTCGACCTCGACGCCTTGGAGTCGTGGCTCCGCGACCGGCTGGGCGGCACCGTCGACGTCGCGGTCGGCGGCAGCGACGAACGGTTGACCATCGTCGCGACCGGAGCCGATCCCGCGTTGGTCGGCGCCATGGTTCGTGACCGGACGAAACTGCCGGCGGGCGCGATGACCGTCGAGGACGGCCCGGTGCCGAGAACGATGTCCGGCAAGGTCCAGTACGGCGCACTCGTTCGCGACGGCCCGGCCACGATCACCGCCACGACCACCGGCGGGACGACCGGCGGCGGGGCGACCGCATCGGTGGTGTTCGCGTCGATCTTCGAGTTGGACGCGGTTCCCCCGGAGGCGACGTTCGTGTCGCTCGGCGGCGACTCGCTCAGCTACATCGAATGCTCCATCCGTCTCGAGGACTCGCTGGGTCGACTACCCACCGATTGGCATCTGACGCCCGTCGCCGCACTCGACCGCCTCACCCGCCAGCGGCAGACGCGGCTGGCCCGGATCGACACGACCGTGGTGCTCCGAGCACTCGCGATCTGTGCGGTCGTGGCGACCCACATGCATCTGCGGAACTTGCCGGGCGGCGCGCACACGCTGTTGGCGGTCGTGGGTTTCAACCTCGCCCGCTTCATGATGCCGATCGAGTCGACCCGCGATCGTGTGCGTGCCGGGTTGCGCACGGTGGGACGCGTGGCCGTGCCCACGATGGTGTGGGTGGGATGCTCCACCTGGTTCCTCGGGGCGACGTACGGCATCGGCACGGTACTGCTGGTGAACAACTACGTCGGCCCACGAAGCCACCGAGGCGGTGTCTGGCATTTCTGGTTCATCGAGGTCTTCGTCCAACTGATCCTCGTCGTGACCGCCCTGCTGGCGGTGCCGTTCATCCGCCGCCTCGAGCGGCGGTTCCAGTACGGGTTCCCGCTGGCACTCCTCGCCGCCACGCTGTTGTTGCGCATGGAGTGGGCGTGGATGGACGACTGGTACAACATCCGCTACCGCACGCACGGCATCGCGTTCTTCTTCGTGTTGGGTTGGCTGATCCAGCGCTCCGACTCGACGCGCACGCGGCTTGTTCACGAGCGCCCTGTGCGTGGCGTCGATCGCCGGCTTCTTCCACTACGCGCCGAGGGAATGGCTCATCGGTGTCTGTCTCGTCACCCTGGTGTGGTTCCGCGAGATCCCGGTCCCGCGCCCGATCGTTCGCCCGATGGCCGTCGTCGCGTCGGCCAGTCTCTGGATCCTCATCAGCCATTTCACGTTCTGGCCGCTCACGAAAGACGTCATGCCGCTCGGATGGGCATACCTCGCGACGATCGGTGCCGGCGTCCTGGTGTGGGTCGTCGCCGACCGCGTGATCGACGCGACCTGCGTGCTGGCCCGGATCGCCCTCGGGAATCTCCCCACCCGTCGGCGACAGCCGATGGAAGAGCACACCGGCGCCGAACACATCGGCCCAGAACACACCGGCCCAGAACACCCCAGCCCAGAACACACCGGCATGGCCACCGCATGACGTCCCACCGTTCCGACCGATTCCCGTCCCCCGTACCGCCGAGCAGCTTGGAGCACCACATGAGATCGACCACCCGTTACCGAACCGCCGCGACCGTTGCCGTCCTGGCCGTCGCGGCGCTGGCCGGTTGCGGTGGTGACGACGGCGAGACGCTGCAGGTCTACAGCGGCCGGCACTACGGCATCGAGACCGCGTTCGAACAGTTCGAGGACGAGACCGGCGTCAAACTCGAGTTCCAGACCGGCAACGACGGCGAACTCCGCGAGCGGCTCGCCGCCGAGGGCGAGGACACCGAAGCCGACGTGTACATCACCGTCGACGCCGGCAACCTCGTCGCGGCGACCGAGCAGGGCCTGTTCCAACCGATCGAGTCGCCCGCCCTCGACGAGGCCATCCCCGCCGAGTTCAGCGACCCCGACCACAACTGGTACGGCTTGACCCTCCGGGCGCGCACGATCATGTACAACCCCGAACTCATCGACGAGGCCGACGTGCCGTCGACGTACGAGGAACTCGCCGATCCCGAGTGGGCCGGTCGGGTGTGTCTGCGTGACTCGTTGAACGGCTACCAACAGTCGCTGGTGGCCAGCCTCATCGCCGAACACGGCGAGGAGGAAGCCACGCGCATCGTTCAAGGGTGGGCCGACAACGCCGAGATCCTCGCCAACGACGTGCTCGTGATCGAATCGATCGCCGACGGGATCTGCGAGATCGGCCTCGCCAACCACTACTACCTCGGCCGCGTACTCGAGGAGAACCCCGACCTCGACGTGAAGCTCAAGTGGGCCGAACCAGGACGACCGCGGTGTGCACGTCAACATCTCAGGCGGCGGTGTCACCAAGTGGGCCGACAACCCCGAACTCGCCCAGCAGTTCGTCGAGTGGCTCGCCACCGACGGCCAGAGCATCCTCGTCGACGCGAACCACGAGTACCCGGCGAACCCGGCCGTGCCGGCCGAGCCGCTTGATCACCGAGGAGTTCGGCACCGACTTCCTGCGCGACCAGTTGAACGCCGCCGACCTCGGCGCCCTGAACCCAGCCGCGGTGCGCATCATGGACGAAGTGGGGTACGGCTGACAGGTCGTGTCTACGCTCCTTCCCGTGCCGCTGTCGCCGAACGAATCGCGCCCACGTGCGCGGCGGGACCGGTGGGGCTGGTCGACGACCTCGATCCTGACGGCGATCGCCATCGCGGTTCCGGTCGTCATGTTGGTGTCGAGCGTGTTCCGACCGCAGACCGACATGTGGAGCCAGCAATGGCGGACCCGACTCCCCGGTGAGATCGGGTCGACCGCGCTGCTGCTGGTCGGGGTCGCGGTCTGCAGCACCGTCCTCGGGGTCGGGCTGGCGTGGCTGGTGTCGCGCCTACCGGTTTCCCGGGTCGCAAGACGTTCGGCTGGTTGCTGATCCTGCCGCTGGCGATGCCGAGCTACATCCTCGGTTACCTCACGATCGCCACGGCTCGGTCGCACCGGTCCGATCCAGGATCAGTGGCGCGACTGGTTCGGACGCGACGCCTGGTTCCCCGACGTCGAATCGCTCGGCGGCGCGATCGTCACGTTCAGCCTCGTGCTGTATCCGTACGTGTACCTGCTCGCCCGGGCCGCGCTCCGCGACCAGGCGTCGGGCGCCTACCTCACCGCTCGGTCGCTCGGTGCCGGACCCGCCGAGTCGATGCGGCGCGTCGTGCTCCCGCTCGTCCGACCGGCGATCGCGGCGGGTGCCGCCGTGGTGATGATGGAGACGCTCACCGACTTCGCGACCGTGCAGTACTTCGGCGTCGACACCGTGTCGGTCGGCGTGTTCCGGATCTGGCGAGGAACCTACGACCGCGACGCGGCCAGCGAGACTCGCGCTCGTCGTGCTCGCGTTCGCCGTGCTCGCGATCGGGCTCGAACGCGTCGGCCGCGGGCGCGCCCGGTTCGGCCAGTCCGGCGGGGCGGACAGCGGAATGGCCCCGACCCGGTTGACCGGGCGGCGGGCGGCCGCGGCCACGACCACGTGCGCGCTCGTGATCTTCATCGCCTTCGTCGGACCCACCCTGCAATTGCTCCTGTGGGCGATCGCCGAACAGCGCAGCCCACGCGGCACGCCGCTGCTCGACCAGTTCCCCGGGTACCTGTGGAACAGCCTGCAACTCGTCGCCATCACCGCGTTCGTCTGCCTGCTCCTCGCGACGCTGCTCGCCAACGCACGCCGGTTCGGCCGACCGGGAGTGACCAAGCTCGCCACGAGGACCACGGCACTCGGATACGCGGTTCCCGGGCCCGTCATCGGCATCGGCGTGCTGCTCACGGTCGTCGCCGTCGACACCGGACTCGAAGAGATCGGCCTCGAATCTTCCCGGCGCCGTCGCGACCGGGTCGATGCTCGTGCTGCTGTACGCGTACGCGGTCCGCTTCCTCACACCCGGGCTCGCCGCGATCGAGTCGGGAACCGAGCAGGTCTCCGACGACATGACCGCGACGGCCCGGTCGCTCGGCGCCGGCCCGCTGCGGACGGTCAGGCGGGTGCACCTCCCGCTGTCGAAGACCGCACTCCTCAGCGCCGGCGTCCTCGTCGGCGTCGACGCCCTCAAGGAACTGCCCATCGTGCTCCTCCTGCGCCCGTTCGGTTTCGACACGCTGCCGGTGTGGGTCTACAACCTCGTGTCCGAGTCACGCTTCCAGCAGGCCGCGCTGCCCGCCCTGTCGATCATCGCCGTCGCGACCGTGCCCGTGCATCTTCGTCGCACGACGACTCGACCGGCCGTCCGCGCCTCCGCACCCACGCTGCACCCCACGCAGCCGAGACCCGCGACGCGATTCGTGAGGTGCTCCCATGAGCGCGAGCGCACTCACCGTCGCCGGAGTCAGCAAACACTTCGGGTCGACCGTCGCCGTCGACGACGTCTCGTTCGAACTCGGCGAACACGAACTGCTCGCCCTGGTCGGTCCGAGCGGCTGCGGCAAGTCGACCCTGCTCCGTGTCCTCGGCGGAATCCACCCCGCCGACAGCGGGCGCGTCGAACTCGCCGGCGCCGTCGTCGACGACGGGCGGCGATCGCTGCCGCCCGAACAGCGACGGATCGGCCTCGTGTTCCAGGACCACGCGCTGTTCCCGCACCTCACCGTCGCCGGCAACGTCGGATTCGGCATCCGCGATCCCAAGGACCGACCTGCCCGCACCGCCGAGATGCTGCAACTCGTCGGCCTCACCGGCTACGACAAGCGCTATCCCCACGAGCTCTCCGGCGGTGAACGACAACGCATCGCCCTCGCCCGCGCGCTCGCCCTCCGAACCGGCGCTCCTGCTGCTCGACGAACCGTTCGCCAGCCTCGACCCGAACCTGCGGACACGGATCCGCGACGAAGTCGTCGACATCCTCCGATCCACCGGCACCCCCGCCCTGTTCGTCACCCACGACCAGCACGAAGCGCTCGCCATCGGCGACCGCATCGCGGTGATGCGCAGCGGCCGCATCGTGCAGCTCGATCACCCGCACACGGTGTTCCACCAACCCGTCAACCGATTCGTCGCCAGCTTCATGGGCGACGCCGACTTCCTCGAGCAACGCGATGTCCGGGCCTTCGCCGACATCGGACGCGACACGCGCGACCTCGACGAACGCCACCTCCTCATGGTGCGCCCGAACGACATCTACTTCACGATCGCCGACGCCTCGCACCCCGACCGAGCACGTCGCCGAGATCGTCCACGCCGAGTTCCGCGGCTCCACCTGGTGCTACACGCTGCGACTCTCGTCAGGCGCCACGATCCGCGCGCTGCGATCGCACCTCGAACCCGTCGAAGTCGGCACCGCGATCACGCCGAGCATCAAGCGAGAACACCGCCCCGTCGTCGTCCCGACGTGAGTCTGCTATTTCGACGGAGCGCTTCGAGCAGCGTTGGTGAGTCGACGAACGAGCTCGGCGATGAGTCGCTCGACGAGGTCCGACGGAACGGGGTCCTTGTACCGGAAGCGGACGGTGTCCTTGGCGGCCCGGTAGGGGCCGATCTCGGCTTCGAGGTCCGGATCGAACGACGGGATCGGGTAGAGCCCGATGTGGTGCTTCCAAGACCCGAAGTACACGAGATACTCGCCGTCGAGCAGGAAGCACGGCATCTTGTAACGCACGGTCTCGGTGATGCCGGGCGCGGCGCGCCGAATGATCTCACGGAATTGAACGGCGACTCGCTGCGCATCGCCTTCGAGCGCGGCGATGTACGTGTCGACGGTGTCAGGTGGCGTCGGTTCTGCTGTCATCGGCTCCTCGCTACGACAGCGTACGAACTCTCGAAGCGCTCGATCGGCATCGCCGTCAGCGGTTCGTTCGGCGTCGGGGCGACCACCGGAGGGTGAGTGCCTCCGACTCGGTCAATGCTCGCCATCGCGTCAGCATCGAGTCGAGTTCGTTGTCCAGTGGGGTCGGTCCTCCGGCACGCCACGCGAAGTAGATCTCGTTGACCCGGGTCTCGGCGGACTCGAGATCCGCGAGGTGACGCGTGATGACGGCCTTGCCCTGCGGGGTCCGTTTGCGTCCGAGCGTCTTGAAGGTCGCCCCAGCCGCGACGCAGCCCCAGAACCCGTGCTCGATGTCCAACCCATCCTCGATCACGAACGTGTACAGATCGTGCGGAAGATCACCGCCGGCCGCCATCGTCGGTCCCGGCACGATGGTCCGAGGGGGTCGCAAGGCGGTCCATGAACATCCGCGACCCTGCCTCCGGAACGTCACCACCATGTCTCGCTCGGACATGGTGGTGACGTTACGGACGATCGGGGTCCGTCACGTGTCGTACTGGTCGTGGCGGTATCACCACGTTGCGATGAGCCAACGGGCCGACCCCCGGTCCGTTCGCTCATCGCAGTGTGAGGTCGCCGAGGGGTAGCAAGATGGCGGGATGCCCCGTGGACCCCGGCCCGATCGTCGCCCGGTGACGCGCTCCGATCTTCCTGAGCAGTTCACGCCCGAGACGGTGCGCAGTCTCGATCTCTTCACCATCAGGCGCCTGTCGCAGCGAGGCAACGGCATCCTCACGGCGGATGAGCAACGCAGCTTCGATCAGGCGCTCGGAACGGTGATGCACGACACCGCCGAACGCCTCGACCAGTCATTGCGTCGAGCGCGTCGCGGTGGCCCGGGAGGTCTCGACCCGCAGCTGCGCCGTTCGTACGCTCGAACCGAGGAGCGTCTGGCCGCCCAGGCCCGCCGCGCGCGACACAGCCTTCCGCAGCTCACCGACCAGTGGGACGAGCCGCTCGGGCTCCCGGAGCCCACCGTCGACGAGGGGGAGCAGGATGACGCGATCTCGCTCGGCGCCCTCGAGTCCGAGATCGAGCAGACATCGGACACGCTCGAGATCCTGGAACGGATCGCCTCGATCCAGGAACAACAACTGGAGCATCAACGGAGCCAGGTGCTGCGCGATGTCCGCGGCGTGTTCTTCGCGCTGCTCGTCTCGGTCGCCGTCATCGTCGCCGGCGTGACCCCGTTGGTCCAGGCCGAGCCCCACGAGCGATGGCTGATCGTGGTGTGGACCCTCGTCGTCTGCGGCCTCGCTGGTGTCGGCTATGCGATCGTGCGCGCCGCGCAGTCCGACCACATCCCGAAGTCAGACTGACGCGTCGGCTGGCGATCAGCCCGACACGTTGGGCGGCGTTCGCTGCTTGCGGCATCATGAGCGAACCGATCGATTGGAGCATGGGGAATGGTGAGCGTCGCTGACTTCGAAGCATTGGTCCCGCTCGACCACGGGCTGAGCACCGTGGCGATCGGTCGAGGCGATCGCCCTCCAAACGTCACCGTGGTGAACACCGGGATCGTGGGTCATCCGGTCACCGGCGAGCCGGTGGTGGCGTGGGTGACGGCGGGTCACGCACGAAAGCTCGCCCGACTGAGGGCGGACCCGGCCGTTGCGGTCACGATCCGGGCGGGATGGCAGTGGGTGACAATCGAGGGGTCAGCAGAACTGATCGGCCCCGACGATCCGAGTCCGCACGTCGATGCCGAACGTCTGCGGCTCCTGCTCCGCGAGATCTTCTCGGCCGCCGGCGGGACCCATGACGACTGGGACAGCTATGACACGACCATGCGTGACGAGCGACGAACCGCCGTCCTGGTGCCGGCGCGGAACGTGTACACCAATCCAGGCTGAGGCAGTCGCCGGCAGTACGGTGAGCGGATGCCCAGTGACCTCGTCCTGAAGTCGATGAACCATGTGCACCGGACGGTGCTGGCACTGACGGGTGGTCGGCTGGGGTGGAGCGCGGGATCGATGCCGGTGGTGGAGCTGACCACGATCGGAAGGAAGAGCGGGCAGAAGCGTTCCGTGATGCTCACCTCCCCGATCCAAGATGGCGACACGATCGTCGTGGTGGCGTCGAGGGGCGGTGACGACGTGCATCCGGCCTGGTTCCTCAACCTGCAAGCCGACCCCGACGTCGACGTGTCGATCAAGGGTGCGCCGGCGCAACCGATGACGGCTCGTGTCGCAACGGCTGACGAACGGGCTCGGCTCTGGCCGGAGGTCACCGCGAAGGCCAAGAACTACGCGGCCTATCAGACGAAGACCGATCGCGAGATCCCACTGGTGCTGCTCACCCCTCGAGGGTCGTCGCCGACCTAGCCGGCCCTCTGAAAAGCCGACTCGAGCAACCATCCGGTGTACTCGGACGTTGATTGAGTATGAGAAATCCAACTGCAACTCAATGTCAGGCAACGCCGTCTGAGTCGGGTCACCCCGCTCCTGCACAACGGAGCGGGGGTGTTCGGTCGTGAAACTCCTTCGTCTCGCCGTCGTATCGATCGCCGTCGTGACCGTTGCCACCCAGGCCGCGTCGGCCGCGCCGCCAACGCCCACGCTCGAGGGCCGGGCGGTCCTGCCGGTCGCGACGTACGCTCCCGGCCCACCGGCCGGTGCCTTCTTCGCCGGTCAGACGATCAACGGGATCACCTTCCCGACGCCGTCGCAGCCCGTGCAGGGTTTCTCGGCGCTCGTCGCCGGCCGTCGGTCGGGCGAGTACCTGGCGATGGCCGACAACGGCTTCGGCAACAAGGCCAACTCGTTCGACTTCCTGCTTCGCGCCTACTTCGTCCGTCCCGACTTCAAGACGGCGAAGGGCGGCACGGGAACGGTCGAGCGTCGGCGACTTCGTCCAGTTCAGCGACCCGAACAACGTCATCGGCTTCCCCATCCAACGGCCCGATCGTCTGCTGACGGGCGCCGATGTCGATCCCGAGTCGCTGCAGCGAGGCAAGAACGGCGACCTGTGGATGGGCGACGAGTTCGGCCCCTGGATCCTCCACTTCGACGAGACCGGCGTGCTGCTCGAACCGCCGTTCCGGGTCCCGGCAGGCCTCGTCGGGTCGACGAGCGTCACCGGTTTCCTGGAGTCGCCCGCCAGCCCGTTCCTCCCGCCGGCGGCCACCGCGACCGTGGCCGGCAGCCGGGGCTTCGAATCGATGTCGGTGACGCCGAACGGCAAGTACCTGTACGGGCTGCTCGAGGGCGCGACGGTGCAGGACTCGAACACGGACCGCCGATACCTGGTGGAGTTCAGCATCGCCGATCGCGCCTTCACCGGGCAGGGTCTGGCAGTACCGCACGCAGCCGACGGTGACCGGCACCCAGCAGTGCTGCTTCATGGCCGACATGTGCGGCCCTCGACCAGCATCGGATGGTCGTGATCGAGCGGGACAACGGCCGAGGCGCTCCCGTGCCGCCGTTCGCCGGCGACCTTCTCGCGAGGGGTCTACGTCATCGACCTGCGCGACGTCGGAACGGACGGCTTCCTCGAGAAGACCCGAGTGATCGACCTCACCGCGATCGCCGACCCCGACCTCGTCTCGTTGCCGCCGATCCACGCCGGTGACGTGCAACTCGGCAACCCGTTCGGCGTGGCGTGCGAGTCGATCGAGGCCATCCACGTCATCGACGACAAGCGGCTCCTGCTCGGCTGCGACAACAACTTCCCGAACACCGGCCGCAACCCGACCCTGGCCGACGACAACGAGCTGATCGTCGTTCGTGTGAAAGGGCTGAAGTCGGATTGACGGTTCGGGCTCGTCGGTCCGGCGACCCGGGGCATCGCCGCCTTCGTAGGGTGAAGCGGTGCCGAGTCACTGGATCGACGAGCAGCGCCACCGCCTGGACGAACTCATCGATGGATTTCGGGTCGCGCTGCACGATTCGTTGAACGATCTCACCGAAGAGGAAGCCCGCCGCCGCCTCGTGCCGTCGAGAACGACACTGCTCGGCCTCGTCAAACACGCTGCGTTCGTCGAAGGCGTGTGGTTCGATCAAGCTGTCACGGGTCGGTCGTACGACGACATCGGCATCGCCCGAACCGTCGATGGTTCGTTCACGCTGCGACGGACCGACACGATCGCGTCGGTCCAGGACGAATACCGCGAACGCTGGCAGCAATCACGGAGGAACCTCGACGGACTGCGACTCGACGAGACCGTCGACGGGCGGGGTGAGCGGCCGGTCTGGGCGCTGCACCTCCAAGTCCTGCGCGAGCTCGCGCAGCATGCCGGCCACGCCGACATCCTGCGTGAGCAGATCCTGGCGAGCCGGGAGGATGCAGCCACTACCTAAGGTTCTGGTATGACGGTGAACGGACTTCGCCAGGTCGCGCAGCGTGTCGAGGACATGGACCGTGCGGTGGCCTTTTATCGCGACGTGATCGGCCTCGACCTCATTGCTCGATTCGACCCGCCCGGACTCGCTTTCTTCGATCTCGGCGGAAGTCGGCTGCTGCTCGAAGCGGGAGCGCCGGCGGCACTGCTCTACCTCGATGTCGATGACGTGACGACGGAGACCGATCGTCTGCGAACGGCAGGCGTGCACATCGAGTCCGAGCCGCACGTCATCCACGTCGACGAGGCGGGCCAGTTCGGGCCACCAGGCGAGGCAGAGGAGATGTCGTTCTTCCGTGATTCGGAGGGCAACCTGGTGGCGCTCGCCGGACGTCGAACGACCTGACCGTCGCCATCGAAGCCGACGCCGAGTTGAACCTGTAGCCACGCCTCAGGACGTGTTGCTCTCGCGGAACGCGCGGACCGCACCGCTGATCGTGGCGTACACGACGATCGGCCCGTCGGGGGCGAGCAGGCCGCCGCGGCCGAGCCTGTCGAGCGCTCGGGGGTTGGCACGCGCGACGGCGATCACCTCGACGCCCTCCCGCCCGACGTCGTCGACGAGTCCTCGCAGCGAAGCGACGGCCGTGCCGTCGATCGACCCGACGCCTTCCATGTCGAGCACGACCCACCGTTCGATCCCCGGTTGGTTGCGGAGCGCGAGCACGACGCGTTCGCAGTAGCGATTGGCGTTGGTGAAGAACAGGGGCGCGTCGAAGCGATACACCAACAGCCCGGGCTCGATGACCGCCTGCGGATAGGCGTCGACGGCAACCCAGCCGTCGAGTTCGGCGGCGTCGCCGAGCACCGCGTCGTGGGGACGAGCGATCCGGTAGACGGCGATCACCAGGCTGAGCGCCACGCTCAGCACGATGCCGATCAACACGTCGAACAGGATCACGCTCGAGGCCGTCAGCACGGCGATCACGAGTTCGATCCGGCTGACTCTCCAGAGGTCTTGGAACTCGTCGACCTCGACGAGACCGATCGCGGCCGCCGCGACGACGGCCGCCAGCGCCGGCTGGGGGATGCGCTCCAGAACTCCAGGGAACGCCACCAGTCCCACCCCGACGAAGGCAGCGGCGACGATCCCACCCATCGACGAGTTGGCGCCGGACGACGACATCGCTGCGGTGCCCGACCCGGTCGACGACAGCGGCATGCCCTGGCACAGTCCGGCGGCGGCGTTGGCGAGGCCGAGCCCGGAGAGTTCGCGATTGGCGTCGAGCGCGTACCGGTGCCGGTCGGCCACACCGCGAGCGGTCAGGATGCTGTCTGCGTATCCGACCAGCGCGACGCCAGCGGCGGTGCCGACCAATGCCAGCCAATCGTCGGCCGGGAGACCGGGCCATGCCGGCCACGGGACGCCGGCGTCGATGTCACCGACGACGGCGATTCCGTGCTCGTCGAGGCCGAACAGCCACGTCACCACGAGCGCCAGCACGACGCCGGCGAGCGCAGCGGGCACGCGCGGAGTGGTGCGCTTGAGGACCAGGATCAGCACGAACGTGCCGATCCCCATCGCCGCCGACGGCCCGTGGATGTCGTCGAGATTGGTCGAAGAAGTCGCCGATGCGGCCGACGACGTCGTCGCTCGACAACGTCACACCGGTGAGCTTGCCGATCTGGCTCACGAACAGCGTGATGCCGAGCCCGGCGAGGTAGCCGATCAGCGCCGGCCGGGAGAGCAGGTCGGCGACGAATCCGAGGCGTAGCCCGGAGGCGACGAGCAACATCACGCCCACGATCACCGCGAGCGCGGTGCCGGCCGTGACGTACTCGTCGGTACCGACGCTGGCGACGGTCGCCAGACCGGCCCCGGCGAGCAGGGCGGTTCCCGGATCGGGTCCGATCGCGAGATGGCGCGATGTCCCGAACACCGCGTACAGCGGAATGCCGATGAGCACCGCCTGGAACGCGGCGCTCGGCGGCAGGCCGGCGATGGGTGCGTACGCCATGCACTGCGTGATCAGCAACGCGCCGACCGTCAGACCGCCGACCACGTCCCCGCGCAGCCACCCCCGTTCATAGCGGCGGAGTCGAGCCAAGCCCGGCGCCCATTGGTCCAGCCGCGTACTCCACAGAGTGGTCGTCTCGCGTGGCGAGTCGGCAGCTTCGGACTCGGCCACGTCCGAACGGTAGCCCGCCTGCGCCCGGCCGGGTCCGGGCAGGTATTCACGTCAAGCCGCAGCTCGCGTGGGCCGGTATCGCAGAGCGACCGCCCCCGACCGGAACTCCCGGCGATCCACGAGCTCGAGCTGGATGCGCTCGCGCAGACCGGTGAGCAACGTCGGCCCATGTCCGGCAAGGACCGGCTGCACAAGGAACTCGTACTCGTCGATCAGTCCGAGATCCGCCAACGCCAGGGGGAGCGTCACGCCACCCACCAACAGGCCCTCGCCTGGCTCCTGCTTGAGCCGCTGAACCGCTTGCCCCAAGTCGCCTCGCACCAGCTCGGCATTCCAATCGACCCCGCTCAGCGTGCTCGACACGACGTACTTCTTCGCCCGGTCGATGGTCTCGGCGAACGGGATCTCCCACTCACCCATCCAGTCCGGCCACGTGCCCGTGGCCGGCCGCCGCCACGCCGACTCCATCATCTCGTAGGTCACCCGGCCGAACAGCAGGGCATCGGCTCGTTCCATCTCAGCGGTCCAGTAGCGCATCGACTCCTCGTCCGGGGGGAGCCCTGCCTCGTGATGGCAGCAGCCGTCGAGCGTGACGTTGATCGAGTATCGAAGTGGTCTCATCGAGAAGTCTCCCTTGTTGCGTGGGACTCGGCGGCGAGCTCGGGCGACGTCTCCCAGCGACTCGACGAGTCCATGTCCCCGTGCGCCGTCGTCGCCAGGTGGGCGTCGAGTTCGGCGAAGCTCTGGCGCCAGCCCTCCTCTGTTGCTCCGGTTACGTGCGCCGGCAGCCACTGGCGCACCTCGAGGCGGGTGCGCCCGTCGGGCTCGTCGTGGAACTCGAATCGGAACCGTGTCTCGAACGTCTCGAAGCCCCCCGGAAGGTGGCCACGCACGCGCATCACGCCGTCGAGCACCCTGTCCTCGGCGACGTCGGCGAGGTCGATGTGCACCTCCGCCCGGATGGCAGGGTCGTCGGGGAACACCTCCACGAACCGCTGGTAGCCGCCGGGTCGGACGTCGAACTCCATCTCGTCGAGCGGCCGCACGCTGCCGGTCGGCCCCCACCAGGCCGCCAGCTGCTCCGGGTCGGTGAAGGCCCGGTAGACGAGGGCCCGGGGCGCGTCGAAGACGCGCGAGATGGAGAGATCGGGTGTTTCGGTGGTCATCGGCTCTCCTGCTCCTGCTGCAGCGTGGCGAGGTGGGCGTCGAGGCGGTCGAAGGACGAGTCCCAGAACCCCCGGAAGCGCTCGATCCAGACGGCCGCCTCCCGGAGCGGCACCGCCTCCAGGTGGCTCCGCTGCCACTTCCCCTCGCGCGAGCGGGAGATCAGGGCGGCGCCCTCGAGCACCTTCAGGTGCCGCGACACCGCCGGCATCGAGATCGGCAGCGGCGCCGTGAGATGCGTCACGGTGGCGTCGCCGACGGTGAGCTCGGCGAGGATCGCTCGCCGAGTGGGGTCGGCCAGCGCCGCGAACACGAGGCTGAGCTCGTCGGTGGTGGTCACGCCGTTCACTTAACCACCTCGTGAAGTGTTTCGTCAAGGCAGTACTGGTGCACGACCGTCAGGTGCTGGTGGCGTAGTCCTTCGGACAGCGGTGCACCGCGCCGATGCGCGCCATGTGCTGCTCGCCCCATTCGCTGAGAGGGCCGAGCGCGCTGTTCAGCGAGTCGCCGAACTCGGTGAGCGAGTACTCCACCTTCGGCGGCACTTCGCGGTAGACCTCACGATGAACAATGCCGTCGGTCTCCATCTCGCGCAGCTGTTGGATGAGCATCTTCTCGCTGATGCCGGGGATGTCACGCCGCAGTTCGCCGAACCGCCGAGTGTCGAGATGGAGCGCCCACAGGATGAGCGGCTTCCACTTGCCGCCGATGACATCGACCGCGGCGTCGAGCCCGCACGTGTAGCCGAACTTGCCCGATGTCATTGCGCCCCCTCCATGTGTTCGCTCCAGCACCTGAAGCTTACCAGATCATCAGTATCAGACAAAAAGGTAGGTACTTGACGAATCGATCGCGATGGCAGACGATCGATGACATGAACGAACACGCAACGAAGGAACCGGTGACGGTGTTGGGGCTCGGTGCGATGGGCGGCACGATCGCAGCGTCATTGCTCGACGCGGGTCACCCTGTGACCGTCTGGAACCGAACACCCGGACGAGCGACCGATCTGGTCGAGCGCGGCGCGTCGTCGGCCACCGACGTGGTCGATGCCGTCAACGCCAGCGCGATCGTGCTGGTGTGCGTGCTCGACAGCGAAGCCGTGGGCGACGTTCTCGCCGCGGCCGGCGACGCAGTACGTGGCCGCACGATCGTCAACCTCACAACGGGCACACCGGACGAAGCGCGCCTCATCGCTGAGTCAGCAACTGATCGCGGGGCCGATCATCTCGACGGGGTGATGATGGCCGTGCCCGCGATGATCGGTACCCCGGACGCCATGATCCTCTACGGCGGGTCGGCCGAGGCTCACGACCGGCACCGCTCGGCACTGTTGGCTGTGGCCGGGAACAGCCCGCTCCTCGGCGACGACGTCGGGCTGCCAGCGCTTCACGACGTCGCCCTGCTGACCTTGCTGTACACGACGATGACGGGGTGGCTGCAAGCCTTCGCCGTCGTCGGAACCGGCGGCGTCGAGCGCGATGGGGTTCCTGCCGTACGCGACGTCGTGGTTCGACAACGTCGTCGCCGCCGACGATCCAAGTGTCATCGCGCGGGAAGTCGATCAGCGCGAGTACCCGGACTCCATTCCCTCGTCGCTCGGATTGAACGCCGCTGCCCTGCGCCTGGTGCGTCAGGTGCAAGACGCCATCGGCGTGGACAGCACGGTCATCGATGCGATCAGCAAGCTCGCTGACCGACGGGTGGCCGATGGCCACGGCGCCGACGGATACACCAGCCTGATCGAAGCGATCAAGTCACCGTCGAGCCGAGCCGAGGTCGCGGCATGAAGCCACGCGACCGAACGCGGGCGCAGTGAGCCTTGCCGGATGCTTGACCAGGATCGGCAAACGGCGCGCGCATTAGCATCGGTGCGGCTCGGCACTCGGCCGGCGCCGCGCACCGGGGGGTGGGCGAATGCACACGCGGGATGTCGTGATCGTTGGAGGGGGCATCGCTGGTTCGGCGATCGCTGCGGCGTTGGCCCCGGCCGGGGTGGACGTGCTGGTGATCGAGCGCCAGGTGAAATACCGCGACCGGGTGCGCGGGGAGTTCCTGCAGCCGTGGGGTGTCGCCGAGGCACGACGCCTCGGTGTCGAACAGACCCTCCTCGACGCAGGTGGTGGCTACACGACTCGGTTGGCCACCTATGGCGAGGACGTCGACGCGGATGTCGCGGCATCCGTGGCGGTTCCCCTCGACATGCTCCTTCCCGGTGTCCCCGGTGGGCTGAACGTGGGGCACCCGCAGGCATGTGAGGCGCTCAGTTCGCTGGCTGCCGAACGCGGCGCCACATCGTTGCGCGGCGTCGGTGACGTGGAGGTCGACGCCCCCCTCGCCGGTGGTTCGCCGTCGGTGCGATACGAAGTCGACGGCAACGTCGAAGATGTGCAGTGTCGCCTCGTGATCGGCGCCGACGGCAGGCAGTCGACCGTGCGGCGCAACGTGGGCGTCGGCCTCGAACAGGCGGACTCCAAAGCGGTGCTCGGCGGGATGCTCGTGCGGGCGGACTTTCCAGATGGCACGTCGATCCTCGGCGTCGAGGGCGACGTCCACTTCCTGATCTTCCCGCGGCCGAACGGATTCGTCCGCATCTATCTCGCCTGCGACCCGGGTCCGCGAACCGCTGGTGCCGATCGCGCCCAGAACATGCTCGACGCCTACGCCCTCGAGTCGGTACCAGGCAGCGATCGGCTGGCGAACGCCGAGCCCGCCGGCCCGTGCTCGTACTACGTCGGGTCGGACTCGTGGACGACGAGCCCGGTGCCCGATGGGGTCGTCCTGGCCGGAGATGCCGCCGGATGGTCCGATCCGGTGATCGGCGAGGGGCTCAGCATCGCCCTTCGTGACGCGCGCTCGGTCGCCGAGACGATGCTGGCGAGCGACGACTGGTCGGCCGAGGCGTTCGCGCCGTATGTCGAAGAACGGACCGAGCGGATGCGTCGCCTGCGCGTCGGCGCCTACGTGGCCACGGAGATGCGCTGCACGTTCACGCCCGAGGCACGGCTCAGGCGCGCCGCGTTCGGTGAACGGATGCTGGGCGACCCGATGATCCTCAATCTGATGCTCTCCACGCTCGCCGGCCCGGAGACCGCTCCGGCCGAGTGCTTCACGGACGCCAACGTCGAACACATCCTCGCCGACTGAGGAAGACAAGCAGACTTGACATGTAGACAAGTGTGCTTTACAGTCGCTCGCATGGCAACAGAGCGCGAGAGCGACCGCAAAGGCGAGTGGGAACGACGACAGGATCGTGCCGCGATGCACGATGCGATCCCGGCGGTCGTCGCCCTGATCGTGCTGGAAGGAATCGTCGCAGCGGCCGACCTCGACGCCGATTCGAACGGCTGGCACCTGGCGATCGCCTTGTCGCCGATGATCGCCGGAGTGTGGCTGGCGTGGGTGCAGGTCCGGACGCTGCGACGCTGCGACGACTATCAGCGCACCATGCATCTGGAAGCGATGTCGGTCGGATTCGGCGTGGCGATGCTGGTGGCGATGACCGGCGGGCTGCTCGACGGCGCCGACGTCGGCTCGAGTTCGCAGTACCTGCAACTCACGTTCATCGCCGGGATCCTGTCGTGGGTCGGCGCGCTGGCCATCCGTCTGCGGCGCTGACCGATGCGCAACCGCCTTCGTGAGTTGCGAGCCGTCCGCCGGTGGAGCCAGGCGGATCTGGCCGATGTGCTCGGGGTCTCCCGGCAGACTGTCAACGCCATCGAGACCGAACGATTCGACCCGAGCCTGCCGCTTGCGTTCAAGATCGCGACGGTGTTCGATCAGACGATCGAGGCCATCTTCCTGGCCGACCCGGACACCGGCCCTGATACCGCCTGCGAGCCCGGGAGGGGCTGACCGCGATCAGCGCATCGCATCGAGGAGGAGGTCGATGTCGTCGGTGGTGGTGAGCGGGTTGACGAAGCAGAAGCGGAACATCGTCTCGTGCTCGTGCACGGTCGGTACGAGCAGGGCAAGGCCAGATTCCAGCGCCTCGTCGGACCAGCGCTGATAGTCGTCGGGACCCCACCCATGCCGACGGAACAGCACGACCGACAGTTCCGGTTCCATCACGAGTTCCAGATGCGGTGCATCGGCGATGCGCTGCGCCGCCTCACGGGCCAGGCTCAACCCGCGCTCGACGGCGCGCTCGTAGGCCTTCGTCCCGTTCGACGCGAGCGAGAACCACAACGGCAGCCCGCGCGCCCGGCGGGTCATGTGGATGGCGAGATCCGACGGGTTCCACGGTGAGGTCGCGGTCAGCACTTCGAGATAGCCGGCCTGTTGGGTGAGCACGGCACGCGCCAGGTTCGGATCCCGGTACACGAGGGCAGCGCAGTCGAACGGCGAGAACAACCACTTGTGGGGGTCGACGACGAACGAATCGGCCCGTTCGATGCCGTCGAACAGCGGACGGGCCGATGGCGCCACCATCGCCGCACCCCCGTACGCACCGTCGACGTGCATCCACACGCCGTGTTCGCGGCACACGGTGGCGACACCGTCGAGGTCGTCGACGATGCCGGTGTTCGTCGCGCCGGCGGTTGCGATCGCGGCGAACACTTCGACGTCGGCGCGCTCGATGGCGTCTGCCAGCCGTTCACCCGTCAGGCGGCCGCGTTCGTCGGGTTCCACCGGCACCAGCTGAACGTCGATGACCTTCGCCGCGAGCCGGATCGAGGAATGCGCGCTCGGCGCGCAGGCGATGCCCGCGACGCGCTGGCCCCCTCGCGCCCGCCAGGTCTCCCGGGCCACGGTCATCGCCGTCAGATTGCCGGCCGTGCCGCCGCTGAGGAAGACACCACCCGCCGTCGCGGGCAATCCGGCGAGCCCGGCGAGCCAACGCAACGCCTGGTTCTCGGCGTGGATCGCACCGGCGCCCTCGATCCACCAGTCGCCGTAGATCGACGATGCGGACACCACGAGGTCGAACAATGTCGCCGCTTCGGCCGGAGCGGTCGGGACGAAGCCGAGATAACGCGGGTGGTCGCTCGAGATGCAGGCGGGTGCCAGCACGTCGCGGAAGAGCGCAAACGCACGCTCCCAACCGATGCCGTCGTCGGTCACGGTCTCGCCGGTGGCCGCGGCGAGGTCGGCTGGTGTGCGCGGTGCATCGAGTGGCGGAGGTGACATGCGGACCCGGCTGATCACGTAGTCGAAGATCTGCTGCGCCAGCCGCTCGGTGTCGTCGTCGAACCCGTGCAGTGCTCGCTCACTCACTTCGTCATCCTGCACCATTCCGCGGTCCACCGCGTGCCCGGCGGGGCGGGTCAGCGGAGTTCTTCACCCGTGTCGACGACCTCGAAGTCGGTCGGCACCATCTGCTTGATGTCATCGAGGAACTCGTCGGTCCATCGCGGGTCCGTGACTCCTTGCAGGTCGAACAGACTGCCGCTCGATCCGCCGAGATACATGCCGTACGTCTTGAGTGCCACGCACACCGTCGACGCCTCGGCGGTGTCGTGCCGGCTGTAGCTGACGAAGATCGCTCGTCTCTCAGCTGTGCGCATCGTCGATGCTCGATCCAGCATGGCTGCTCCGCTCCGATCGGCTGAACTGTCTGCAGTGTAGGACTCCCGCCCCGTACCATCGCGACGTGACCAGGAACGAGATCAGCGACGTCAATCTGCTCGACCCGTCGCTCTACCGCAGCGGCATGCCATACGAGTTGTACGACGAGGTGCGCGCCGCCGGCTCGGTCCGCTGGCACCCGGAAACCTACGTCCCGTCGCTCGACGCCGACATCGGCTTCTGGGCGATCCTCGGTCATCGGGAGGTGCAGCAGGCCAACCGTGACTGGGAGACCTTCTCCGCCTTCGACGGCCCGATGATCGTCCCGTTCGAGGAGGATCGACGCGGGGTGATGCTCGTCTCCAAGGAAGGAGCCGAACATTCCCGGATGCGGCGGCTGATCAGCGCCGGGTTCACGCCGCGCATGATCGCCCAGCTCGAGGAGAAGATCCGGGCCCGCACCGATCGGGTGCTCGACGATGCCGCCGCGCTCGGCGATCTCGATTTCGTCGCCGACGTCGCGTACCTGATCCCGATGCACGTGATCGCCGACATCATCGGCATTCCCGAGGACGATCGACCCGAGGTGTTCCGCCTCACCGATGCGTTGCTGCGCTCGATGGATCCGTTGCACGACATTCCGGCCGACGAGCGGCTGCAGGTCGAGATGGACATCTACAACTGCGCCCGCCAACTCAACGAAGCGAAGCGGGCCAACCCGGCCGACGACGTGTGGTCGATCCTGGCGACCGGAGAACTCGACGACTTCGAACTCGACCTGTTCTTCCTGATCCTCACGATCGCCGGCAGCGAGACGACCCGCAATGCGTTGGCGCAAGGGCTGATGGCGCTGCTCGCCCACCCCGACCAACTCGAGCAGCTGCGGCAGGATCCGGCGCTGCTGCCGACCGCGGCCGAGGAGATCCTGCGGTGGTCGAGCCCGGTGATCAGTTTCGGCCGGACCGTCACCCGCGACACCGAACTCGGAGGCCAACAACTGCGAGCGGGGGACCGGATCGGCCTGTTCTATCCATCGGCCAATCGCGACGCGAGCGCGTTCGTCGATCCGTACCGCTTCGACATCACCCGCTCGCCGAACCCGCATGTCGCCTTCGGCGGTGGCGGGCCGCACTACTGCCTCGGGGCGAGCCTCGCCCGCACCGAGATCCAGGTGATGATGGGCGAGCTGCTGCGCCGCTTCGAGACCATCGAGATCACCGGCGACCCCGTGTGGCTCAGCTCAGGCCCCGCGATCAACGTCGGCGTCGCGGTGCAGTCGCTGCCCGTTCGGCTCGCGTAGCCGACCGCCATTGCCAGACGCCAGTTCCTCGAGCGCGGCGATCGCCTTCGGTGCACCGACGTCGGGAGCCAACCGCTCGGCCATCGCGCGGGCATTGGCGCGGATCGCGTCGTCGGCGAGAACGCGTCGCACGGCGGTGGCGAACTTCTCCGGCGACGAACGCTTCGAGACCTTGATCCCGACCCCGTGGTGCACGACGCGGGCGGCGTTGTCGGGCTGGTCGCGGCTGATGGGCACGACCATCACCGGCACGCCCGCCGCCAGCGATCGGGTCACGGTGCCGTGGCCTCCGTGGGTGATCACCAGGTCGACGTGGGGGAGCACCGCGCCGTGCGGGGCCGACTCCACCACATGGACGTTGCTCGGCACCGTCGCCAGTGGTCGCGAGCGCATGCCCGGCCCGGTGGTGACCAGGGCGTGGCAGTCGACCTGGCCGAGCGCTTCGACGAGCCGCTGCAGCAGATCCTCCTGCTGCATGTAGGTGGTGCTCAGCGACAGGAGCACCGCCGGGCGACCGTCGTCGGGCCACGGCGGCGTCCACGTCGTCGGGTACCCGTTCGTTCGGTGGGATCGGGAGCCCGCCGTACACGACGTCGGGGTCCGGGCTCGTCGGCGTGAAGTCGAACGCCTCGCTGGTGAGGAGGATGACCCGATCGGCCCGACGGACGCTCTGCTCGAGTGAACCGACCGGGGCGAGACCGAGCTCGCGACGGGTGTCGTTGAGCGTGCCGGTCCCCATCAGCACGTCGTTGAGCCGGTGCAACGCGGCGTCGCGCAGCCGACCGATGCGGCCGTCCGAGCGGCCGCAGACCCGAGCCCATCGGCGGCACCCCCGGCGTGCGGAGCATGTTCACGTTCGGTGCGACCGCCGCGGTCGGAAGCCCGGAGTGCTCCGCACCGGCCGAGGCTCCGGTGAGCAGGGCATCGACGATCAAGACGTCGGGCGAGAACCGGGCGATGGCGTCGGACAGGTCCGCCGCGTGGAGCGAAGCCGGCCCGAAGAACAAGAGATGACCGACCTGGCGCACCTGCGCCAGCGGGTTGCGCACCTCCCAGTCACGGATCAGGGCCCGCTCGGTGTCGCGTGCTCGCGCCTGCGGTGCCCGCTGCCATGGGATGAACGTGGCGCCGGCATCGGCCGCCTCCTGTTCGACGGTGTCGTCGCTCAACACGACGACCTCGTGACCGCGACCGACGAGCTCCGCGGCGAGGCCGAGTTCGGGCGGGATCGTGCCGCCGCCGTCCCACGTCGCGAGGAGGAACCGACTCATCGAGACACCACCGCCGTCGCACAGCTCGGTCATGGCGGCGCTGGTGGCTCGGGCGCTGAGGCCGCGGTCGATGCGGAGGAGCTTCCACGTGTAGACGTCGGTCGTGACCACGAGCAGGTCCTCCAGCTGGGTCTTGCCGGCGCGGCTGCGACCGGCGAGTTGCGGGAGCGAACGCCCAGCGCACCCACCGGCGGTGGCCGCGCCGGCCGATGTCGAGCAGCTCGGACAGCGCAGGAAACCGGTGCTCCTGGCTCAGCATGTTCATCAGCTGCTGGCCGGCCTGTTCGTAGTCGCCGACGCACGACGCGAACCGCCGCGGCGATGTCGCCCGGCTCCATCTTCGTGCGGAGCTCGATCGCGTTCGTCGTCCTCGTCGCCCTGGGCGACCAACGCCGCCAGGAGCGCGTCCTTGGTGCCGAAGTGACGAACGACGGTGGACAGCGACACGTTGCGCCTTGGCTGCGACCCGGCGCATCGACAGCGAATCGAAGTCCTCGGTGGCGATGATCTCGCCCGCTGCCTCGAGGATCTGACGCTCGGTCTCGCTCGACGGTGGTCATGGGCACACTGTATCCGCTCCCGCCTCTCGATCTCGAAATCTCGGGTTGACACGGATACGGTGTATCCGTATGGTGTGCGGATACACCGTATCCAGAGATTGCGAATGCAGGAGAGAACGTCATGACAGAACTTCAGATCGACCAGACGGCAGACCATCGCCCGGACCACGTCCGCGGAGACCGTCCCGGCATCGAGCCGTCGCGATTGGCAACGCGTCTCGTTGTTCGTCGGCGGGATCATGTTCGCCGTCGGCAACATGCTGCATCCGCTGGAGCACGAGGACGCCGCCTACGAGTCCGCCACCTGGGAGGCGGCCCACCTGACGATCTTCTTCTCGTTGCCGCTCCTGGTGCTCGGACTGCCGTACCTCCAGCGGCGGCTCGCCGCGCGCACCGATTCGCGGCTCGCCCCCTTCGCCGTCGCCGCCTCGATGGCCGGGCTCATCGGCATCGCTCCCGGCACCATCATCGAGACGTTCGTCGCGCCGATGATCGGACACGAAGCGATGACGGAACTCGAATCGGGCGGCATGGGGGCGGTCAACGCGATCCTCGGCGTCGCGTACCTCGGTGGCACGATCGCCCTCGGGTGGGTGGTCAGGCGCGTGCAAGCTGCGCCCGCGAGGGGCCGGGACGTCCCTGATCGCCAGCGCGGTCGTGCTGCTCGGAATGATGACCGCCACGGGTCCCGTCGCCGGCGTCGTGATCATCGCTTCGACGATGATCTACGGCATCGCCCTGTCGGCGCTCGCCGTCCCGAGACTCCCCGACCCGACACTCGCTGACAAGGCGTGAACGGACTCCTCGTCGCCTCAGGCGCTGACGTACGCCGCGAGGTGCTCCCCGGTGAGGGTGGAGCGGCCGGCGACGAGGTCGGCGGGGGAGCCTTCGAACACGATCGTGCCGCCGTCGTGACCAGCACCCGGGCCGAGGTCGATGATCCAGTCGGCGTGTGCCATGACCGCTTGGTGGTGCTCGATGACGATCACCGACCGGCCGGCCTCGACGAGCCGGTCGAGCAGGCCGAGCAACTGCTCGACGTCAGCGAGATGCAGGCCGCTCGTGGGCTCGTCGAGGACGTAGATGTCGCCCTTCTCGGCCATGTGGGTGGCCAGTTTGAGCCGCTGGCGCTCACCGCCCGACAGCGTGGGGAGCGGCTGGCCGATCGTGAGGTAGCCGAGACCGACGTCGACGAGGCGGGCGGCGATCTTGTGGGCGGCCGGGATCGCGGACTCACCGTCGGCGAAGAAGGCGTCCGCCTCGGCGACCGACATCGAGAGCACCTCGCTGATGTCCTTCCCGCCGAGCGTGTACTCCAGGACCTCGGCGTCGAACCGCTTGCCCTCGCACACCTCGCAGGTGGCGGCGGCGTCGGCCATCATCCCGAGATCGGTGTAGATGACCCCGGCGCCGTTGCAGTTGGGGCACGCTCCCTCGGAGTTGGCGCTGAACAGTGCGGGCTTCACGCCGTTCGCCTTGGCGAACGCCTTGCGGATCGGATCGAGCAGACCGGTGTACGTCGCCGGATTGCTCCGCCGTGAACCCTTGATCGCGCCCTGGTCGATCGACACCACACCGTCGCGGCCCTCGACCGAGCCGCGGATGAGGGAGCTCTTGCCCGAGCCGGCCACCCCGGTGAGCACCACGAGCATGCCGAGCGGGATGTCGACATCGACGTTCTGCAGATTGTTGGTCGTGGCGCCGCGGACCTCGAGCGCTCCCTTGGGTGTGCGCACCGACTCCTTGAGGGTGGCGCGATCGTCGAGATGGCGGCCGGTCAGCGTGCCGCTGGCGCGCAGCTCCTCGACGGTGCCCTCGAACACCACCTCACCGCCGGCGCGCCCGCGCCGGGCCCGAGGTCGACGACGTGGTCGCCGATCTCGATCGTCTCCGGCTTGTGCTCCACGACGAGCACCGTGTTGCCCTTGTCGCGCAGCTGGAGCAGCAGGTCGTTCATCCGGGCGATGTCGTGGGGGTGCAACCCGACGGTGGGCTCGTCGAACACATAGGTCACGTCGGTGAGCGACGAACCCAAGTGGCGGATCATCTTGGTGCGTTGCGCCTCGCCTCCCGACAGCGTGCCCGTCGGACGTTCGAGCGAGAGGTAACCCAGCCCGATGTCGACGAACGAATCGAGCGTCTGCTTCAACGAGGTGAGCAACGGAGCGACCGACGGCTCGTCGAGGCCGTGGACCCACACCGCGAGGTCCCTGATCTCCATCGCACACGCGTCGGCGATGCTGACCCCGTCGATCTTCGACGAGCGCGCCGCCTCGTTGAGCCGGCTGCCGCCACACTCGGGACACTTGGTGAATGTCACGACCCGTTCGACGAAGGCGCGGATGTGCGGCTGCATCGCCTCGACATCCTTCGACAGGAACGACTTCTGGATGTTCGGGATCACACCCGCATACGTCAGATTGATGCCGTCGACCTTGATCCTGGTGGGCTCCTTGTAGAGCAGGTCGTCGAGCTCCTTCTTGGTGAACTTGCTGATCGGCTTGTCGGGGTCGAAGTAGCCGCAGCCGCGGAAGATCCGGCCGTACCAGCCCTCCATGCTGTACCCGGGGATCGTGAGCGCACCCTCGTTGAGCGATTTGCTGTCGTCGTACAGCTCGGACAGGTCGAAGTCGGTGACCGAGCCCATGCCCTCGCACCGGGTGCACATGCCGCCGGTGCGCGTGAACGAGCGCTTCTCCCTCGTCTTCTTGCCGCCCTTCTCGAACGTGACCGCCCCGGCGCCGCTGATCGTCGCGGTGTTGAACGAGAAGGCCTGCGGAGAGCCGATGTACGGCTTGCCGAGCCTGCTGAAGACGATCCGCAGCATCGCGTTCGCATCGGTGACCGTGCCGACGGTGGATCGGGGGTTCGCTCCCATCCGCTCCTGATCGACGAGGATGGCGGTCGTCAATCCCTCGAGCACGTCGACGTCCGGCCTGCCCATCGTCGGCATGAATCCCTGCACGAACGCGCTGTACGTCTCGTTGATCAACCGCTGTGACTCGGCGGCGATCGTGCCGAACACGAGCGAACTCTTCCCCGAGCCGGACACGCCGGTGAACACCGTCAGCCGGCGCTTCGGGATCGCGACGCTGATGTCCTTCAGGTTGTTCACGCGCGCGCCGTGCACGCGGATCATGTCGTGGCGATCGGCGGATGTGGCTCTGCTCATCGTGTCTCCATTAAACCGGGTGGTCCTATGGTGATGCCGATGTCGATCAGTGCTGTGTCGTCAACCGGTTCGGAAGCGCGCAACGAGGCAATGCGGTGAAGCTGGCCAACGTGAACGGTCGGGCGGCGATCGTGCTCGCCGACGGCGTGGCCGACGTGGCCACGGTGTCCGCAGGCCGGTTCGGTCCCGACATCGCGTCGGTGTACGACGACTGGGAGGCGTTCGTCGAGTTCTCCGGTTCGGTCACCGCCGTCACCGGTCCGCTGGTCGAGTCGGAGCTCGGTTGTCCGGTTCCGGCACCGCGTCAGGTGTTCGCGATCGGGCTCAACTACCGGGCGCACGCCGAAGAGTCCGGGATGCAGGTGCCGTCGCGACCGGCGACGTTCACGAAGTTCCCGGCGTCGCTGTCGGGACCGTTCGACGACATCGAGATCCAGGGTCCGAAGATCGACTGGGAGGTCGAGCTCGTGGCGGTGATCGGCAAGCGGGCCGACCGCGTCGTCGAGTCGGAGGCCTGGGGCCACATTGCCGGGCTGACCGTCGGACAGGACATCAGCGACCGCGACCTCCAGTTCGCGGCCGGGGCGCAGTTCTCGCTCGGCAAGTCCCGACGGGGCTACGGCCCGATGGGCCCGTGGGTGGTGACGTGCGACGAGTTCGCCGATCCGGGTGATCTCGCGCTCGGCTGCTCCGTCGACGGCGAGACCGTCCAGGACTCGCGTTCGGGGGACCTCGTCTTCACGATCCCGCAGCTCATCGCCGAGCTGTCGAGTGTGCTCCCGCTGCTGCCCGGCGACGTGATCTTCACCGGCACGCCGTCAGGTGTGGGAATGGGCCGAACGCCTCCGCGATTCCTGGCGCCGGGGATGGTGCTCGAGACGTGGATCGAGGGGATCGGCACGATGCGCAACGTCTGCATCGCTCCGTAACCGGCGTCCTGCGGTCATGACGTGCCCGACGGGAAGCTGATCTGGCCGATCAGGTTCGACCGCTCGATCATGCCGTAGGTCTCCTCGCCGTCCCACGTGTAGCGCACGCCGGCCTGTTGCAACGCCGGGAAGTTCTTGTGCTCGTCGAGCAGGGCGCCGGTGCTGAACGTCTTGTCCTTGTGGTGGATGTCGAACGTGGCGATGACGGTCTCGCCCTGGATCCTCGTGAGTCCGAGTTCGGTCTGCAGCACGAGGGACACGTCCTGGCCCAGCGGCTCGATGCTCGTGAACCACGGTGCCTCCACCACCGTGGCGGGGACGAGCTCACCGTCGCCGCCGAAGAGGTATCCCTCGTTGAACGTTGCCTCGCCGTCGTCCCGCGGGGGATAGGCGATGTACCCGAAGGCGCGGCCGCTGGGGAAGAGCGCGGTCTGCCATGCGTGGCCGCGGAACTCCGCCAGGTGCCGCACGCCCGTGCGTCGGATGCGCAGGCCGGTGCCGCTGAACTCCTGACGCTTCCCGTCGATGGTGACCGACCCGGTGGAGCGGAACAGTTGCTCGTAGCGATCGCCGCCCATCAGCTGACCATCCACGGAGTTGGCGAGCAGACTCCGAGCCTTCGCTGACAGCGCACCCTGCTCCCACGGCGGGACCGCCATCGATGCCTCCACCTCGAACTGCACCGGGATCGTCGGGCCGTCGATGTCGCCGCTCACCAGCTGCGCGGTCGATGTCTGTGTCATGTCGCCGTCGAAGTTCATCGACCAGGTGGCGAACGGCTCCACGCAGCGGAACGTCAGCGGCCCGGCGCCCAGGACGGTCGGCCGACCCTCCGGCCCCGTCGCCGGCACCGAAGGGGCGTCGCTGCGCAGTCGGTACACACGCCCGTCGGGGAATGCGACGTTCGCTTGCACTCCGTGGTTGGCCCAGTTCGCGCCGACTGCCTCGATGCCGATGCGCGGCAGGCCGATCTCGCCACGGTCGTCCAACACCCAGAAGCTCACGGAGTCGCGCATCTCCGGGTCAGCCGGACACTCGGCGAGCAGTTGCTCTCGGGCCGGGTCGATGCCGCCGGTCAGGTCGGTTGCCATCTCATCTGCTCATCTCCGCACCCAGCGCTCGGCGTGGGTCACATAGTCGGCGAACCTCGGTCTGATCGCGTCGATGTCGAGCCCGAACGTTGCGGGGTCGACCGCCGGACTCGGCTCGCGGGATTCCTGGCTGTGCTGCCACCACGACGCCATCCCGGCGGCGAAGTCATCGCTGACCGGCTCGCCGAGCCACTCGTACAGGGCGCGCACCTCGGCGAGCGGGTCGGCCTGCATCGCCCGGAAGTCGATGTCGTAGAAGCGCTCGTCACCGTGGGCGGCCCGATGGGCGACGACACGGTCCATGGCGGTCGACCACACGCGCAGATTGATGCTGCCGATGTACCCGTGGTCGACGTCGTCGGTGAAGTTGGCGAACACGTCGTAGAACAGCTCCGAGACCGACAGCAGCACGTCGGTCGGGTCGCGGTGGGTCATCACGAAGCGGGCGTCGGGGAAGGCGACGAGGATGTTCGGAATGTAGAGCGCGTGCACCGGTGACTTCAGATGCCACGGCTTGTTGGGCATCCCCCACGAGAGCAGTTTGAGCACGCGTCGCTCATAGCGATAGGCCGACTCGAGATCGGTGCTCAACAGCCAGTCGGCGTACGTCGGGATGTGTCCGAAGGCGAGGTACAGGTGGGTCTTGAAGTCGAGTCCCAGGATGTCGAGGCACTCCATCGGTCCGTTCGGGCCGTCGTCGGGAACATGGCTGCGACTGCCGACCTTCTCGTCCATCGCATGGTCGATGCGCGGGTCGGAACCGACCACGGTCGACGGCGGCGGGCACGGTTCGGAGGATTCCCAGCGACGGATGAAGCGCCGGTTCGTGTCCTGGGCGAGCAGCATCGACAGCGCGGTCGAACCGGTGCGCGGCAGACCGATGCCGAACAACGGACTCCGCACCTCGACCTCGTCGATCTCCGGGTGGCGGCGGTACCAGTCCTCCACCTGCAGACGCTGGCCGAGCGTGCGCTGCAACCGGGGATAGATCACCGCCTCACCGATGCCGTTGAGGTGCGCCTCGTCGCGGAACGCGTCGACGAGCAAATCCAGACCTTCCCGGAAGCTGTCGTCACCGAAGTCGGTGAGACCCGTCTGCGCGGTCGCCCCTTCCATCAGCTCGTCGCTCGTCACCTTGCGCATGTCCCCTCGCCGCGTTCGCGATTGATCGCACCTCTACCATGCCACCCATGGCGACGTGGCTGAGACCCAGTTGATGTCACGGTTGATGGCGACCCCATCGGGTCAACC
Organism: Ilumatobacteraceae bacterium; assembly: GCA_963801795.1. Lineage (GTDB taxonomy): Bacteria > Actinomycetota > Acidimicrobiia > Acidimicrobiales > Ilumatobacteraceae > Sva-07. The sequence goes on along the minus strand of CAWDFZ010000003.1, from coordinate 538,292 downwards.
GACCGGGTCGAGCCGCCGGTCAATGCTGCAACAGCTGACGACGCGCGTCGAACGGACGATGCTGATCGAGGTCGCCGCGGTCTCGGTCGGCACCGGGCTCGCCGACGCGACGACGCTGGTCGGGATCTCGGCGTTGGCCGTGGCGCTGACCCGTGGCGACGACACCGTCCACGTCGCCGGCATGGAGTGGGGAACGACGACGCTGTTGCTGGTGTCGCTCGCCGCCGCGGTGACGCGGCTGTTCCTGGGTGCCTGGGCTGCACGGCGCAGCGGAGCATTGGCCGCGCGCGTCGTGCACCGTCATCGAGTCCTCGTCATCGAGCGATTCCTGCGGGCACCGTGGCCGCACGTCTCGTCGATCGACATCGGCACGCTGCAGCAGATCTCGGCCACCAACAGCCAGATCGCCGGCGCCCACGCGCTCATCTGGTCGACGGGACTCACCGCGGCCGTCAGCCTCGGGGTGCTGACCATCGTCGCGTTGGCGTTGCAGCCCGTCGCCGCGCTGGCGGTGCTCCTGCTCGGTGTGGCCGCGGCATTCGTGATGCGACCGATGCAACGGCGCGCCCGGCACGCCGGTGACATCGAAGCAACCTTGGCGCGCGACCTGTCCGTCGACATCGCCCGGCTGGCCGCGTCCGACCTGGTCACGAAGACGTTCGACACGGGCGCCGAGGTGCAGCAGCGCTTCGATGCGGCGAGCGCCGAACAGGTCGTCGCCTATCGCCGCGGACGCACGCTGGCCCTGCTCTCGCCCGTGCTGTTCCAGACCGTGGTCGCTGCCGTGGTGCTGATCTCGGTCGCGATCCTGGCCGCCGCCGATCTCGACGACCTCGCGGCCGTCGGCGCCGTCGCGCTGCTGGCCCTGCGGTCGATGTCGTACGCCCAGGTGGTGCAGCAGTCGGTGCAGACTCTCGACGCGCAGCGCGGCTACCTCGAACAGCTCCTCACCTTCGAAACCGAGCTCGACACCGCGGCGATCGTCGACGGCACGGTCGAGACGCCACCGGTCGCCGCGCTCGACCTGTGCGGTGTCGTGGTCGAGCGCCCATCGGGCCGGCACCGGCTCGGCCCGCTCGACCTGCACATCGCCCGCAACGAAGTCGTCGGCATCACCGGCCCGTCGGGCGCGGGCAAGTCGACGTTGCTCGAAGTGCTCGTGCGCCTGCGCCGGCCGTCGTCGGGCACGTTGCTCGTCAACGACGTCGACGCGACGACGTGCACGTCAGCGTCGTGGTCGTCCCGGGTGGCGCTCGTTCCGCAGCAGCCGCTGATGATCGCCGGCACGGTGGCCGACAACGTGCGCTGGTTCCGGCCGCTCGACGATGACGCCGTGCACCGGGCGTGCGAGCTCGCCGCCGTGGCCGACGAGGTGGTCCGGTGGCCGCAGGGTTACGACACGCCGGTGGGCGACGGTGGATCGGCCCTGTCGGTGGGTCAGCGCCAACGCCTGTGCCTGGCCCGCGCCCTGGCCGGCAACCCCGACGTCATCGTGCTCGACGAGGCCACGAGCGCGCTCGATGCGGCGTCGGAGGCGGCGATCACGCGTGCCCTGGCGGGCCTGCGCGGATCGCTGACGGTCGTGCTGGTCGCCCACGGTGCCGCCGCGCTCGCCATGTGTGACCGCGTGATCACCATCGATGACGGCCGCATCGTGCCGTCGCCGTAAGCCGCCGCCGTGGGGGCGTCAGGTCGTCGCGACGGCGAGCGGGATCCGCAGGCGCGTCGGATTGGGGTTGCGCTGCTCGACTTCACGGGCCCGCAGCGCAGTCCAGCGCGCCTCGACCCGGGCCCGGTGAGCGTCCAGCGGGACGTCGTCGATCTGGACGTGACGGGCGCGTGAGAGCCCGGCCTCGCGTCGGCGCAGATCGAGGTCGTCGTGCAGGCTGAGGTGCAGCTCGCGGTAGATCTCGGTCGGGTACGTGCCGTGGAACATCATCGCCAGGTCGCCGGAACTCTCCCAGTTCGCCTGGTCGTCGAGTTCGAGTTGGACCATCTCGTGGAAGCGGGTGCCGGGCAGGGGATAGCTGACGCTGACACCGATGTCGTCGGGCAGCACCTCGGCCACGAGGGCGATGGTCTGCTCGATGTCGACCCAGGTCTCACCCGGGTACCCGAACTGGATGAAGAAGCAGGCGCGAATGCCGCGCTCCCCGAGCCGCCGGCGGGCGTCGCGGATGTCGTCGACGGTCGTCTCCTTGTCCATCGCGTCGAGCACGCGCTGGCTGCCGCTCTCGGCGCCCAGCCACACCTCTTCGCATCCGGCGCGGGCGAGCGCATCGACCGCCTTGTCGGTCATCAGGTCGCAGCGCGACTGCATCGAGAACGGCACGCGGACCCCGGCGCGCTCGAGGACTCCCGGCGAACTCGTCGAGCCAGTCGCTGCGCAAGCCGAAGATGTCGTCGGCGAACCACACATGATCGGGTGCATACGTCTCGTGGAGTTCGATGAGTTCCGCCGCGGTGTCGCTCGCCGAGCGCATGGAGTAGCGCTGCCCCCAGATGGGCTTGGCGCACCAGTTGCAGTGATACGGGCAGCCGCGCGTCGACACCATGTTGAGCGAGAACCGACCGTGATGGTCCTGCCACAGGCTCCGGTACGCGTCGATGTCGACCAGATCCCGCGCCGGTCGCCCGAACACGTCCGGGTGCCGTTCGATCGAGCGATGGGGCCCCTGCACCTGCCTGCCGTCGTGCATCGACGCCACTCCGGGAACATCTGCGAGGGAGCCGTCGGGATCGTCGGACAGCCACTGATCGATGACCTCGCACATCGCGTGTTCGCCTTCGCCGAGCAGGCACGCCGCGGCTCCGGCCGCCAGGTACAGGTCGGCGTGGTCGGTGACATCAGCGCCAGACACCGCGACGGGGCACCCCGCCTCGCGTGACATCTCGACCATCGTCAACGCTGCCTCGCGCATGCGCAGCAGGCACATCTTCGACAGGAAGTTGAAGTTGTCCTCGTACAACACGACGATCTTCGGCTGGTGTTCGGCCAGTGCCTTGCGGAAATCGTTCTCGTCGTCGGCGAGCATCGCATCGAACACGGCGACCTCGAGCCCCCGGTTCCGCAACACAGCCGCGGCGTGCAGCGTGTTGAGCGGTGGATACGGGCGCATCTTCGCGTGCTGCTTCGGATCGAGCAGCAGGAAGTATGAATGAGCGAGGAGCACGTCCACCATATGGGGTGAACAGTAGCCCTTCATTTCGAATGTTCACCTCGCCTCGCACCGAGAGCGACCAGGCGGTAGATCTCGACGAGTCGTCGAGCGACCACCGGCCACGTCAGGTGGGCATCGCGGTAGGCCTCGACGGTCGAACGCTCCAGCTCGGCGGCGTGGGCGATCACCGCGGCCGCTCCCCGGGCGTCGCCGCACGCGAACCGTGGGGCGAGATCGCCGCGTGATCGAGCGATGGGGTGGGATGTCGGTGACGGCGGGCGGGCACCCGTGCGTCAGCGCCTCGATCAGGGAGTAGTTCGACCCCTCGTGCCGGCTCGTCGACAACAGCACGTCGGCCGCGCGGTACCACTCGTGCATCTGCCGTGCCGGCACCGGTTGGTGGATGTGGAGGCGGTCGGCCACGCCCGCACTGGTGGCACGGGCGGTGGTGGCGGCGGCCATCGACGAGTCGGTCGCCAGCATGTGCAGGTGGACGTCCGGGAGGATCTCCGCCGCGGCGGCGACGGCGTCGACTGCGCCGAGCGGGTCCTTGCCGGCGATGAGGCGGCCGACCCACAGGACCGCGGGGCTGCCGTCGAGCCGCACCGTGGCCGCGGCATCTCTGACGTCCTCGGGCGGCAGGGTGCTGGCGGCCTCCAGCACGTCGAACACGCGCGCCTGTGGTCCGATCACGCCGGCGGCGCGGAACGGCTCGGCCTGCCCGTCGTCTGCGCCGGTGAACAGGTAGCCGGCGATGCGTTTGCGCACCAACCGGTGGAGCGCGCGGTTGCGCCACGGGCCGGGCGGTTCGCCGTGGTGCTGGACGACGATGGCGGTGGGCCGGTCGAGCGAACGGCACAGGCGCGCCAGCAGCGTGACGAACCCGAGACCGTGCACGTGCACCACGTCGGGTCGTAGATCGCGGACCGCCCGCACGAGCGCACGATCGCTCGGCTCGAACCGGTACACGATGCCGTTGCGCTCGATCCGTGCCGCGTCCGACGCCGTGCGGAAGCAGGCGGCCACGTCGACCGCGTCCGACGCCGCGAGCGCGTCGAGTGTCATCGTGACCGTCGGCATCGCCGCGAGGGCCTCGGCCGGTGGCGACGTCACGACCGGCGGCATCACGACGACGATGCGCAACCGTCGTGCGTCGTTCACGAGGCGAGCCGAGTACCCCGGCCGAGTGCGGCGACCCGCTCCACGGTTGCGCCGAAGGAACGGCGTGGGCTGGGCCACACCATCTGTTCGACGACCAGGACGCGCTCGCGCGGGCCGATCGCGAACGCTTGACGCCAACGGAACGTGGTCCGTGCGGCGGGGTCCCGGAACACCTCGTGGGGCTCGGTTGCCTCCAGCAGGGTTTGGGCCTGAGCGGGTAGTCGCTGCATCTGTGCGGCGACGACGGCGCCCGGCACCATTCCCGGAATCAACCGATCGACCAGCCACAGGCCCGGCGCGGCGAGGCGCGGGTCGGCGCGGTCGAGCAGCCCGGACACGTGGCGCCAGTCGACGCCGCGTCGGTGGCAGAACCAGGTGTCGACGACATTGATCGCACGTACCTCGGCACGGACCACCGTGGCACCGAGGTGCCCCACCACGTGCGCGGTGAGTGCCTCGAGCGGCAGGCGGAGCCGGCCGTCGACGGCGCGCGCCACATCGATGACGTCGAACCCGGTCACTTCGTAGCCGTGGACGAACTCGAGCCAGCCGGGATGCACTTCGACGCGCCCGTTGTGATCGGCGGATTCGCCGTCGAGCCGGCCCGTGCTGCCGTCGCCCCAGCCGAGGAACGCGTCCTCGTACGCGGTCGAGGTCCACCAGGCGCATCCGGCGGCCACCAGCGCCGCGCCGGCCTGCGCGCGCAGGTGAGGAGGCACGACGACGTCGAGGTCGGCCATCGGCCGCGCCAGGGGGTGCGGCCAGACCCCGTCGATCAGCTCGGCGCCCTTGACGAACACCGCCGGGACGTCGGCACCGGCGAGGGCCTCGATGACTCGCTCCTGCAGCGCCTGGAAGCGTTCCACCCGGCGGCGCACCTGATCACGCTGCTCGTCGATGTGCCGGCGGATCGAGGCGCTCTCGGCACCCGGGAGCGATGTGCTCGTGCCGAGTTCGCCGAGCAGCGCGGTCAGCCCGGTGGCGAGGCCGGCGAGCGAGAACTCGTCGAGCGTCATGGCCAACGGCTCGGCGCGCTGGCCGCGCAGCTCGTCGAGCACCGCCGTCACCAGTTGCCGCTGATGATCTCGCATGATGCTCACGACGGCACGACATTACTGTCCGGCAATGCGGATCGTGCTGGTGGCACCAGGGGGCGTCGACCCGCCCGGCGCGCCACGGACCATCCCGTTCATCCATCATCTCGTCGAGCGGATGAGTGCCGATCACCAGGTCACGGTGCTCGCGGTCGGGCACGACCCGCACCCCGGCGAGTGGCGCCTCTTCGACGCCGACGTGATCAACATTCCGATCGGCGAGCACAGCAAGGGCGACATCCTGCGGGTTCTGACGTCGGCGACACGGGCCGTGTCCCGCGGTGGGCGGCCCGACGTGGTGCACGGGCTGTGGGCCAACCTTCCCGGATTGGTCGCCGGTACCGTCGGGCGGCGTCACGGCGCGCCGGTGGTCGTGAGCGTCGGCGGAGGCGAGTTCGCCCGCGTCCCGGACATCGGCTACGGCGGGGGACTGCACCCTGGAACCCGACGGCTCGCCGGTGCCGCGGTTCGGATGGCGACGACGGTCACCGTGGCCACCGAGTGGATGCGCACGCACCTCGCCGCGGACGGCGTCGTGGCCGACGAGGTGATCCCGCTGGGCGCCGACACCCGGATCTTCCACCCGCGGCCCGGACAGATCGCCGATCCGAAGCAGCCGAATCCGAAGCAACTGGTCCACGTGGGCAGCCTCAATCGAGTCAAGGATCAGGATCTGCTGGTGCGGACGATGGCCGAGTTGGGCGCGATGGGAGTCGACGCCCACCTGACGATCGTCGGCGGCGACACGATGGACGGTCATCACGCCCGACTGGCGATTGAGCTGGGAGTCGACGAACAAATCACCTTCACCGGGCAACTCCCGCCGGCCGAGGTCGCCGACGTGGTCCGCGGCGCCTCGTGGCACGTGCTGACGTCACGACACGACGCCGGTCCCGTCGCCGTGCTCGAAGCGGCCGCGTGCGGGGTGCCGACCATCGGTGTGCGGGTCGGGCACGTCGCCGACTTCACGCGTCCCGACGTGGCAGCGGCGGCCGTTCCGATCGACGAGCGCACCCCGATCGCCGCGGCGCGAACGATTGCCCGGGCGCTCGAAGGCGATGACCGACCGGCGATCGCCGAACGAGCCGAACGATGGGCCCGCACGCACGACGCCGAGGCCACGGCGCGCGCCTTCGAGGTGCTCTACCGCAGGCTGGCGGCGAGCTCGTCGAGGCGGGCCGCGGCATCGTCGGGATCGAGGCCCCGACGCAGCAGGTAGGTGGGACGGCACAGCAGGCCGCGTACCCACTCGTCGTCGAGGTGGTCGCGTTCGGTAGGCAGCGAGGCGTCCCAGAAGCGTTGCCGGGCCTGCTCGGCGTCGATCGGCTCCAGCGACAGCACCGGGTCGGGATCCAACAGCACCACGGCCGACACCGAGGCGGCCACCTGTTGCCGCTCCACCGGTGGGTCGATGCGCAGCTTGCGGCGCTCCTCGGAGGGGTGGGGCACGGCGGGCAGGCCGGCGAGTTCGGGGAACCGGGAGGCGGCTTGTTCGGTGAGCATGATGCGCCACGGGTAGCCGACGACCTGTCCCGGCTCGCCACGCGCGGGGGCGTAGACCCAGTCGTCGCTGACCACCGTCATGCCGCGGCGCAGGCACGCGTAGGTCAGCGTGCTCTTGCCCGCTCCCGACGGGCCGCGCAGCAACAGCCCGACGCCGTCGCGCTCGACGAGCGCGCTGTGGATGGCGTGCAGCCGGCCGGCCTGCACGTGCAACGACGTGAACACCGCTTCGGCCAGCAACGCCAGGGCATCGGGCACCTCGCACAGCGACCGGGGCAGCGCCATGTGCGCGGTGGCGGAGCGGTGGTCGAGGACGACGGTCGCTGATCCGCACTCGATCCTGAGCGAGTCGGGCGTCGACTCGGCGGTGACGACCGGCCAGGCCGGGTCACCCGGTGCATCGTCGATCACTTCGGCGACGATGTGGAGCGACCCGCCGACCTCCACGTCGGGCGGATATGCACCCACGCTGCGTTGGATCGCGTCGATCAGTTCCGACGACTGCGACGACACCGTCAATCGGGTGCCCAACGGCACGCACGAGAACACGGTGTCGGGCATCCGCGCAACGTAGCGCGGCACCGGCCGTATCGCTCCCGCCCCGAGCGGCCGCCGGCTCGCTCAGGTTTCGCTCGCTGAGGTCCAGATCGTTTCTCCGTCGTCGTCGAGCCGGCCGGTCGCGTGGAGGCCGATGCGGCCGGCACGATCTGTGAAGCCCGGTGTTCCGGGTGGATGTGTGCGCTCCGCCGGTTCTGGTCGACGCCGTGATCGAGGAGCCAGGTGCTCATCGCCTGCGCTGCTTCCGTGGCGAAGTTGTCGCCCTGGTACCTGATGCCGATGAGCCAGGCGAGGTCCGCGGCGTCGCCGACCACCGTGGCTTGCACGAATCCGATGGCCCGTCCGTCGACGGCGCGTCGCACGATCCAGTTGCACCAGATCTCGTCCCGGCGGCCAGACCCTTTCACCTGCCAGGCATATCGCGTTTCGAGTTCGCCGAGGGTCGGTGGTTCGCCGCCCGTGAACACGTAGAGGTCGAGGTCGGCCAGGACTTCGGCCATCTCGGCGGCATCGGCGACGGCGATGGGGTGGAGCAACGAGACGCCGCGTCGTGATGACCGCCGACGGATCGAGGGTCGGTGTTTCTGCGGGTGCCATGGGTGCTCGTTGCACGGTAGTTGGCACGACCGCCGGAGCTGCACGGACGGCATCGCTCGACGTCGTCACACGCCGGGACCTCGCGGGTCGATCGTCCACACGACCTGGACGCCCAGCCACACGCGTCGTCGTGCGGTGACCGCCATGCGGAAACCGTGGCGATCAGCGGCGCCGGCGATGATGCCCATGTCGCAACCCTCGCTGAGCACCATCAGCGCCCTGCCTGGATGCGGGGCGTCGACCAGATGCTCTCCCAGGCCGGAGAAGAACCGTTCGAAGTAGCCGAGATCCGCTCCGGCGAACCACGCCCGCTCGGCATCGTCGACGGGATCCTGCGCGAAGTACGGCGGGTTGACGACCACCAGATCGAACCTGCGCCCGACCAACGAGGCGAAGAGGTCGGACTGCACGGCTTCGACAGCCAGGTCGTTGGCGTTGGCATTGGCGGCGGTGGCGCGCACCGCTTCGGGGTTGATGTCGACAGCGACGACGCTCGCGCCCGCCCGCGACGCGACCAACGACAGCAGACCGCTCCCACATCCGACATCGAGCACGGTCAGCCCGACCGGTCGGCGCTGCTCGATCTCCGTCGCCAGCACCCCGCTGGAGAAGAACAGCCCCGGATGGAACACGCCCGTCGGGACCGCCAAGGTCAAGCCACGCCACCGGTACGAGCGCTGCTGCCGAACGCGACGGATCGCCCACGGCCCATAGACACGCATCAACAACGCATGGGCCCGCCGACGCGCGCCGGTGACACTGCTCACGCGTCAGGGTCTAGCGCAGACGTGACGTGGTCGCCGCCCCTGTACCCGGTCAGGTGAGGGCGACGAGGCCGAAGGCGAGCGTCGACGGATCCCTGATGAGCACGGCTCCGGAGGGGTCGATCGCCTCGACGAGCGCGTCGCCGAGCTCGGTCGAGGTCCATGTGCCGTTGTCACCGTCGAGCACCCAGGCGGTCGTCGCCCCATTTGCGTCGCTGACGAGCATGACGACGCGCCCGTCGACCAGCGGTCGGAGGTCGCCGCTGCGCAACCCCTCGCGCTCGGCCTGCGATTGGGGAACCTCGAAGCTCTCGCCGGTCTCGTTGTTGCGGACGACCATCGCGCCGTCGAGCGGCCATTCCCACGACCACGTCGCACGGCTCGGGTCCCCGGCGAGCTCGGCACCGGTCGCGTCGACGTACGGGTAGCTGCCGTCGTCGACGCCGACGCCGCAGCAGTCGGCGACCTCGATCGCGGCGGCGCTCGGCACGACGAAGACATGCCCGAGGCCGTCGGTCGACCCGACGACCTCGTGTACCGTGCCGGCGTCATCCGAACCGGTCGGCACGGCGACGATCCGTCCCGGGGTCGCCGCGCCCGGCGACTCGACGAGCAGGTAGGCCACCTCGTCCGGGCCGACGGTGATCAGGCGTCCCTGTGACTCGGGGATGTCGAGCGCAACGGTGCGCGGGCTCGCCTCCAACACCGTGATCGTCTTCTCGTCGGCGACGTACGCGACCGGGAGCCCGTCGGCTGCGTACTGCACGGCCGGGCAGTCCTGTCCGGTGCATGCGGCGTACTGCTCGAGCGGCGACGTGCGACCGGCCAGCTCGGTCGTCGACGGCGCCGTGGTGTCGCTCGGCGGCGGAGTCGACGCCGCGGTGCCTGACGTCTCCGTCGGCGGAGCGGACGTCGTCGGCACGACGAGCGACGTGACCGGAGCGCTGGCGACCGGTTGCTCGTCGTCTTCGCTGCGCAGCGCAATCACGAGCGTCGCGACGACCGCCCCGACCAAGACGATCGCCGCCACCCCGACCCACCATGTTCGTCGTACCCCTGGTTCGCTCACGGCGCCCGATCGTACGGTCGGGATTGCCGGAACTACACGGATGGCGCCCCTCGTTACGCTCGGCGCCATGGCATGGAGCACCGCTGACATCCCCGATCTCGACGGCATGACGGCGCTGGTCACAGGATCGAACACGGGGATCGGGCTGGAAACCGCCGCGGCGCTCGCGGCCGCCGGTGCCGACGTCGTGCTCGCCTGCCGCAATGTCGACAAGGCCGAGGTGGCGCGCGCCGAGATCGAGCGTCGAGGTGCACCCGGCAAGGTGGAGATCCTGCAGCTCGATCTCGCCAGCCAGGCCCAGATCGCCGATGCCGCGGCCGAGGCGCTCGAACGCTTCCCGAGGATCGACCGGCTGATCAACAACGCCGGTGTCATGGCCGACCAGCGCGCCGAGACCGAGGACGGTCACGAACTCCTCCTCGGCACCAACCACTTCGGCCACTTCGCGTTCACGGGGCTGATCCTGCCGGCCGTCCTCGCGGCACCGAACTCGCGGGTGGTGACCGTCACGAGCCTGTCGCAGAAGGTCGGCCGCCTGCGGTGGGACGATCTGCACCTGATCGACGGCTTCCGACCGTTCGTCGCGTACGCCCAGTCGAAGTTGGCGAACATCACCTTCGCCGTCGCCCTCCAGAAGCGGCTGGCCGCCGCCGGTGAGGACACTGCCTCGCTCGTGGCTCACCCCGGCTTCGCCGACACCGGCATCCTGCAGAACCACAAGCGTCAGCCGAGCGGGTTCGAGCGGCGCGTCGCCGAGCGCTTCGTGCAGTCGCCGGCAGAAGCGAGCCGACCGTCGCTGCGTGCCGCCACCGACCCCAGGGCCTACGGCGGCGAGTTCTACGGGCCGAGCCACCGGCTCGAGATCAACGGACCTCCCGTCGCCGTGCGCCCGTCCCGTCGAGCACTCGACGAGAACGAGCAGCAACGGCTCTGGGAGGTGTCCGTGGAGCACACCGGCGTCGAGTACCCGCTCCCCGAACCCTGACCGAACCGTCGCCTCGCCCCGCGGCCACTGTCACACCCCCATGCGCATGATGGGCGCATGGACAGCGTCGCCTACGCAACCGAGGAGGTGCAGGGTCACGTCGACGATGGCGACGAGTTCTTGCGCATGCTCCGGTTGCGGCTCGGGGCGACGCCGGTTGGGTTGGACGATTGGTTGCACCCGTCGAACGACGGGGTGCCGGTCGAGCCGGCGCCGACGGATCTGATCGACGACGCGATCGACACGGCGTTGCGGTCGATCCAACGGTTGGTGATCGATCAGGGCGCGCAGCTCGACGCGGCCGGTCTCGAACGGTTGGCGGTCGGCTTGAACCGGGTGCGCCGCGCCGCCGAGGCCGCGAACGTCGCGGTGGCGGAGCGGGTCGTGGCGACGAATCCGTTCCGCGATGACGGATTCCTCACCGGTAAGAACTGGTTGGCGCATCGGTTGCAGTTGTCGAAGCGAGAAGCGTTCCACCGTTGTCAGATGGCCCGCATGCAACCACGGCTGCAACAGTGGTCCGAGGCGTTCGTCGATGGGCGGGTCGGTGTCGAGCAGACCTCGCTGATGGCCCAGATCGCCGCCGACCCACGCATCACCGACGATGCCCTGTCGGCCCGCGAGGGCGATCTGCTCGACGACGCGATGAGCTTGCCGTATGAGGAATTCAAGCGGCGAGCGCTTGCGCTGGCAGGCGCTCGTCGACATCGACGGTGCCGCCGAACGGACCGAACGCGTCCGCAACAACCGATCCGCGACGATGACCGAACCTGACACGGGCGGTTGGGAACTGCGGGCGCGGTTCGACGATCTGCGTGGTGCCGAGTTCTGTGAGGTGTGGGCCCACTACTGCCAAGCCGAGTTCGAGGCTGACTGGGCAGAGGCCGTGGAACGTCTCGGCGAGGGCAACGTCACCGCCGCCGACCTGGCCCGCACCGACCGCCAACGTGGCGCTGACGCGTTGGTGGCGATGGCTCGGGCGGCTGCCGCGTGCCCGCCGACCGGGATGCGGCCGGTGCCTGAACTGAACATCCTGATCGACCACCGCTCCCTCGAAGCGTTGTTGCGCGGTGAGCAGGTGCCCGAGTCACGGTTCGGTGACGTCGTGTGCCGCACCTCCGGCGGTCACGATCTCGACCTGTCCGACGCGGCGAGCACGGTGCTGTGGGCCGAGGTGCGGCGGGTCGTCGTCGACACCGACCGAGGCCACGTCATCAACTACGGCCGCAAACGGCGACTGTTCCGCGGAGCTTCCCGCAAAGCTGCCCTCCTTCGACAGATGTGCTGCATCTGGCCCGGTTGCAACGTGCCGATCCGCCGTTGCGAGGTCGACCACGCCCGGAGCTGGGCTCACGGTCACGGCGGCACCGACCAGGACAACGCCGACGGACTCTGCCGCGGCCACAACTGGCTCAAGGAGCACGGCTTCCGAGTCCACCGCGACGACCACGGAAACTGGCACGTCCACCACCCCGCCGGCCACGAGATCCGCTGACCCGTCGATCGGCTCTACGATGACGGGGTCGACGCGACCTGACGACATCGACACGAGGAGACCGACATGAGTGAGACAACGGAACGGGCCGTCCTGGCCGGTGGCTGTTTCTGGGGGATGCAGGATCTGATCCGCAAACGGCCGGGCGTGCTGTCGACACGGGTCGGCTACACGGGCGGCGAGGTCGACAATGCCACCTACCGGAACCACGGCACCCACGCCGAAGCGATCGAGATCGTCTTCGACCCCGAGCAGGAGTCGTTCCGTGGTCTGCTCGAGTTCTTCTTCCAGATCCACGATCCGACCACCAAGGACCGTCAGGGCAACGACCGCGGCAAGAGCTATCGGTCGGCGATCTTCTACACCGACGAGTCCCAGCGGGCGGTGGCCGAGGACACGATCGCCGACGTCGAAGCGTCGGGACTGTGGCCCGGCAAGGTGGTCACCGAGGTCGCGCCGGTCGGACCGTTCTGGGAAGCGGAGCCCGAGCACCAGGACTACCTCGAGCGGTATCCGGCCGGGTACACCTGCCACTTCGTCCGGCCGGACTGGGTGCTCCCGCGCCGCGCCGCCAACGCCTGACATCAGCGGCGCGGGCCCGAGCGCGTCAGTCGGCCAGGTCGTGTCGACGACCTCATACGTGGTCGCGTCGACGACCACCACATCTCTCGGGAAGCTGTCGTTGGTGGGAATGTAGATCGAGTCGCCGTCCGTGGCGATCGCCCCTCCGTGCGCTATCCGTCCGAGGAATCGACGCATTCGGTAATTCCGACTTGTTTAGTCGACATTGCCGTGTTCGAATGTTCACTCGACCCGCCGCCTGAAAGGACACCATGACCACGATCACCACGTACCCCGAGACGGATACCACAGGCCCCGCTGCCAGCCGCCACGAAACGGCGCCGGCGCTCGGCATCCGGCCACTGTCGGGCGCCATCGGCGCGGAGATCCGGGGGGTCGACCTGAAGCAACCGCTTCATCCGGACACGTACGCCGAGATCCGTGCGACGTGGCTTCGGTACAAGGTGGTGTTCTTCCCGGGTCAGCACCTCGACCCGGAGCAGCATCGATCGTTCGCCGCGCAGTTCGGCGAGTTGACCCCGGCCCACCCGGTGATTCCCGGTATCGACGGCTACCCGGAGGTCTTCGAGATCGACTACGGCCGCGCCCGCGAGTTGTACGCCAGCTATGGCGACCTGACCCGCCGACGATCGAGCGCCGTCAGCTGGCACACCGACGTCACCTTCGTCACGCGTCCGCCGGCAGGATCGGTGCTCAACGCCGTGGTCATCCCGCCATCGGGCGGTGACACGCTGTGGACCAATCAGGTCGCGGCCTTCGAGGCGTTGAGCCCCGCGTTCCAGGAATTCCTGTCGACCTTGACCGCCGTGCACGACGGCGGCGCGCAGTTCAGCGAGTTGCTGCGGCAACGCAACGACAACGCCGATGCCGACACCGGCGGCGCCGAGTGGGACGGCGAGGCGTACGCCGCGCTCACTCCGGTGGAGCATCCCGTCGTGCGGACACATCCCGAGACGGGCGAGCGGTCGCTGTTCGTGAACGCCGGCTTCACGAGTCACATCGCCGGGCTCGAGCCGGCCGAGAGCCAAGCGTTGCTGGCGTTCCTCCACCAGCACTCGACGAGCGCGGAGTTCACCGTGCGCTACCACTGGACGGCGGGCGATCTCGGCTTCTGGGACAACCGAGCGACACAGCACTCCGTCGTCGGTGACTTCGGTGACCAGGCCCGCGTCATCCAGCGCGTCACCATCCGAGGCGACGTCCCCGTCTGAGTCGATCAGCCGATCGACAGGTACGCCGACGGATCGCCGACCAGCGTCTCACTGGTCCGGCCGTCGATCGAGCGCGCGACGTCACCGACGAGCGTGACCCGCTGGACGCGTCGCGGCTGATCGCCGTAGTCGTCGATCGCGTAGTGCTGCGTGGCCTGGTTGTCCCAGATCACGACGTCACCGGCGCGATACCGCCAGCGGACCGTGTTCTCGGGACGGGTCACGTGGGCCTGGAACGTGCGGATGAGGTCGGCGGACTCCTGCGACGACATGCCTTCGATGCGACTGGCGAACCCACCCAACAGCAGTGACCGGCGGCTGGACTCGGGGTGGACCCGCACGAGCGGATGGCGCGCGGCGAAGCGACTGGAGTGGAACGCCGACGTGTACGAGCTGCCGGCGGTGGTCAGGCTGCCGTAGTCGGCGGCGTTGGAGTGATGGACCCACAGTCCATCGGCGAGCGACCGGAGGTGATCGGGGAGCTCGTCGTAGGCGGCTTCGGTGTTCGCCCACATCGTGTCGCCACCGACCGGCGGGATGATCACCGCGTTCAGGATCGATGCACGTGGTGGGCGGGCGACGAAGGTCACGTCGGTGTGCCACACGTTCGCTCGCGCTCCGGACAGGGCGTCGAGTTCGAACACGTGTGGGTGGCCCTCGATCGAGGGCACGGTGGGGTGCGCCTTCGTCGGCGCTCCGAGACGACGCGCGAACGCGACGTGCGACTCAGGGTCGAGGAACTGGCCGCGGAAGAACAGCACCTTGTGTTCGACGAGCGCCGCGGCGATCGCGGCGTCGCCGTCGTCGACCGACCGCGACAGGTCGACGTGACGGATCTCTGCTCCGATCCGGCCGGCCAAGGGTTCGATGTCGAGTTCGGTTGCGGTGGCGACGGCGTTCATGTGTCGAGTCTGTCACCGCAGCTCGGTAAACCCGACTGAATTGCTCTCCTTTCACGACTGGTACGGTCGGCGCCGGTGAGGATCACGCACAAGGTCGACTACGGCGTTCGCGTGATGGCGACGATCGCGGCACACGAACGCGACGCTCCGGGGCGACCTGTCACCCGCGCCGTCCTCGCGGAACGCGATGACGTCCCACCGGGGTTCCTGTTCGACATCCTCCGCCAGCTCCGCAACGGTGAGCTCGTCCGCAGCGTCCGCGGGGGCGATGGTGGCTGGTTGCTCGCCCGGCCGGCCGACACGATCACGGTCGCCGACGTGATCAGAGTGCTCGACGGCCCACTCGCGTCCGTCCGTGGCGTTCGCCCGCACGAACTGCTGGCCGAGGGTGGCCACGAGCCGTTCATCTCGATGTGGATCGCCGTACGGTCGGCCCTGCGATCCGTCCTCGAACACGTCACTGTCGCCGACCTGGCGAGCGGTTCGCTGCCCGACGAGATCGCCGTCCTGGCCGCTCAACCCGATGCCTGGGATCCGCATCGCGCGGGTCGGTAGGCGCCGTTCGTCGCCGCGTCAGGAGTCGCGCACGAGTTCGACGAAGGTTCGTCCCTCGTCGACCGGAACCGGTGCACCGGTCGCCACCGCGTTGAAGATGAACGGGTCGTAGGCCGTCGGGCGCGTCCAGACGACGGGCACTGCCCGCCCGTCACGATGGACGACCCCCCGTCCGGATCCGACGGAGATGGGGTTGGGGGAGCGGTTGTCGACCGGAGACGGCACGTGGCGCACGAACAGCTCGACCACCGAGTCGGCCGTGATCCGTGCGCCGGACGCGGCGAGGTGTTCGACACCGTCCTGCGACCGCAGGTAGGTCCCGCTCGTCGCATCCCACGTCCAATCGATCCGGACCCCGTCCATCGTGACGGCGAACGTCGTGTCGTTCGCGGCCGCGACGCCGGCCGGCGGCGTCCAACCCCGGTCGATCGTCCAGAGTGGTCGTCCGGGCCCGGCCGACCGTGCGGTTCCCGTCGCGCACGCGAGATCGAGGAGGAGGTTGTGCGGCGCCGGCCGATCCGGGGTCCGCCGGTAGCACGGCGAGTGTTGGGCGTTGAAGTCGACCAGCACACCCGAACTGGCCGCCGACGCGACCCAGGCGGAGACACCGACGTTGGCACCCGAGAATCCGAAGACCGGTCGGTTCATGCCGGTCAGCAGGTCGAGATCAGACGTGCGGGCGGAGCGCACGGGACCGACCTCGGCGAGGTTGGTCTGGAACAGCGCGACGAAGCGCGTGACGCCCTCGACGTTCTCCTCGATGATCCCGTCGGCGAGGTCGAGGTTCACCTGCGGCCGGGCGAGCCGGAAGTTGTCGATCTTGACCGCCACGATCGGCCGGTTCGTCACGTCCGCGCCCGCGGGCCGACCCGTCAACGCGGCGACACCGCTGAGTGCCGGCGCCGGAGTGAAGGGGGGCCACACCGGCACCGGGCCCACCGAGGGCAGTTCGGCCGTCGTCGTTCCCGTGCGGGTGTCGGTCCGCTGGTTGGGGAACGAGGTGATGCCCACACCCGATACGGCGTTGACGTCGACGATCATGTCGACCGCGGTCGTCGTGAGGAAGCACACGTCGCCGTCCGCGTCCGCCTGCACGATCAGCCGGTTCGACGCGGCGGGCGTGACGTGTCCGTCGAAGTTGAGGTCGGACTTCGTCACCTCGCCACCGGGTGCCCGGGGCACCCCGTCGTCGCACCCGTACGCGGTCACGTATCCCCAGTTCGCCGCCCGGTCGACGGTCAGCTGGCCGATCACGGTCTTGCCACCGGCGGCCTCGGGCACCGCGACCCGGACGACCCCGCCGGCGGGCACCTGCGGTGTGCCTCCTGAACCCACCACCCGGGTGTCGGTGCGGCGGTTGGGGAACGAGCGGATCCCGACGTCGGTGGTCGCGTTCAGGTCGACGATCATGTCGACCGCGGAGAACGCTCGGAAGCACACCTCTCCGTCGGCGTCGGCCTGCACGATCAGCCGGTTCGACGCGGCCGGCAGTGACCCGCCCGTCGTAGTTCAGATCGGAGCGGGTCGGAACGCCGTTGTCGCACCCGTAGGCGGTCACGTATCCCCAGTCCGTCGCCCGGTCGACGGTCAGCTGGCCGATCACCGTCTTGCCGCCGACCGCTTCGGGAACGGCGACGCGCACGACGCCGCCGGCCGTCACCTGTGGGGCGCCCCGTAACCCGGCTCGGGTGTCGGTGCGACGGTTGGGGAACGAGTTGATGCCGACGTCGAACGACACGGCGTTGACGTCGATGATCATGTCGACGCGAGCGCTCGTGTAGAAGCACACGTCACCGGCGGCGTCGGCCTGCACGATCAGCCGGTTCGACGCGACCGGCGTGACGCGTCCGTCGATAGTTGAGGTCGGACCGGGAAGTCGCCCCGCTCGAACTGGTCGGCATACCGTCGTCGCATCCGTAGGCCGTGACGTATCCCGGCTCGGTGGCCCGGTCGACGGTCAGCTGGCCGATCACCGTCTTGCCGCCGATCGCGTCAGGTACGGGAACCCGCACCACCCAGCCGGCCGCGACCGAACCGGTCGCGGCCTCGACGGGCGCCTGCGGCAGGACGGCGACCGCCGTCGTCGTGGCGAGCGCGGCGGCCACGAGCACTTCGCCCAACATCACCCGAAGCGGCATCGACGCGACGGTACTTCCCCCGCGCCCTGCCTTGCCCGCGGAGCGAGACACTGTTTCAGCGGTGACCGGATGCGCCGATGTCGAGCGGGTCGTGGTCGAAGGCGAACGGATTGTGCGGCCAGTCGATGCCGTCGGCCAGGTCGGCGAGCCGGCGACCGATCTCCGGGACGAACTTGAAGCCATGCCCACTGAAGCCGAGGCCGATCACCACCGGGCCCGCCCGGTCCATCACGAACATGTCGTCGGGGTACGCGGCGTAGAGGCAGGTGGTCGAATCGACCGGTGTCGGCACGACCGCCGGCAGACGCGTGCGGACCCACTCGAGGAGCCGGTCCCGCGCCGCGGTGTCGACCTCGTCGAGTGGCGCATCGGGATCGATCACGACCCCGGAGTGGTGCTCACCGACCTTGAGCAGTCCGTCCGGGGTGGGCAGGCCGTACACGGACGGGTCCTCACGGATGATGAACGTCGGAAATGGCGCGTCCGATGATCGCCGATCGCGGAACTCGAAGAACACGACCAGTTCCTGGGTCACCCGCATCGCCGGCATCGTCGCGTGCCCGCCGAGCGCCGCTCCGATCCACGGGTCGCCGCCCCACGCGCCCGCCGTGATCACGCACCGGTCGGCGCGGATCCTCCCGCCGCGATGATGGACGACCACGCCGCCGTCCTGGTCGTTGACACCGTCGATGCTCGTCACGCCGCACGCCGCCCGGATGTCGGCGCCCGACCGCTCGGCGAGCATGCGCAGGGCGACGAGCGACAGGTCGGCGTTCACGGTCCAGGTCCGCGGCTGGTACAGCACGTCGGAGTCGAAGCGGAACCACGGACCGCTGCGCCCGGAGAAGCGTGACGTCGCTTCGGCGGCGGTCAGCCGCTCGGTGGTGACGCCCGCCGCGGTGCAGTGCGCCGCGATGGCGTCGAGTTCCTCGGGCGCCCCGGCATCGAGGCCGCCGGTCGGCGTCAACAACGTCACATCGGCGTCGCGCTCCAGTCGCTCCCAGCCGTCCAGCGCGGCGACCGCCATCTGCACGTGGACGGGATCCGCGTAGGCCATCCGGACGATGCGTTCCGTCCCGTGCGACGAACCGCGAATGTGCCCGTGTTCGAAGCGATCGAGCCCGATGACCGACCGGCCGCGACCGGCGAGTTCGCGGGCCGTGGCGAGTCCGGCTGCGCCGCAGCCGATGATCACGACGTCGGCGTGCTCCTCGCCATCGTGACGCGCGGGCGATGGGGTGTCCACGGCCGGATTGTAGGAGCGGGAGATCCCCCTCGAATGAAGGTTTGGCGCCGGTCATCACAACTAGCGTGCAGATCGATGCGGATCTCCGAACGGGTCGACAACGCCGTTCGAGCGATGGCCGAACTGGCGGCCAGCGATGGGACCGAGCACAAGGCCGAAGCGATCGCCACGAGTCAGGGCATCTCCCTCAAGTACCTGCTCGACATCCTCCGCGACCTGAAGCGGGCCTCGCTCGTCCGTTCGAAGCGCGGCCCGGACGGTGGATTCGTCCTCGCTCGGCCGGCCACGGAGATCTCGCATCGCCGACATCTTCCGCGCGGTCGACGGCCCGCTCGCCGACGTGCACGACGAGAGCGTGCGCGGCCTGGAATATCCCGCGCCCGCAGAATCACTGCCCGAGGTGTGGATGGCCGTGCGGGCCAGCCTGCGCAGCGTGCTCGAAACGGTGAGCATCGCCGATCTGGTCGCCCACGATCTCCCTCCGACGGTGACCGAACTCGCCGCCGCGTACCGCGAAACGACGCAACAACGGTATGGAGGGCAGCGGTACGGCGAGCAGCGCGTCCGGGGTTGAACCGCAATCGGGAAAAGGGCCAATCCCGGTATTCTCCGTAGGATTAGTAGACAATGGGTCGGGACGTCCGGCTCGCTCGATCTGCGTCAGGAGCCCACGTGCCGATCACGGCGAACACGACCCCACACGAACGGCTCGGGGCGAACGGCTGTCGGCGGGACGGTTGACGCACCTGCAGCGCCTCGAGGCCGAGGCCATCCAGATCATGCGCGAGGCGGTCTCGGAGAGCGACAACCCGGCGATGCTCTACTCGATCGGCAAGGACAGCTCGGTCATGCTGCACCTGGCGATGAAGGCCTTCTACCCGTCGAAGCCGCCGTTCCCGTTGGTGCACGTCGACACCACGTGGAAGTTCCAGCGACATGTACCAGTTCCGCGACGACACCGCGGCCCGGCTCGGTCTCGACCTGATCGTGCACCAGAACCCGGAGTGCGTCGCGCGGGGGATCAACCCGTTCGACCACGGCTCGGCGACGCACACCGACATGTGGAAGACCGAGGGACTGAAGCAGGTCATCGACGAGCAACAAGTTCGACCTGTGCTTCGGTGGCGCCCGTCGTGACGAGGAGAAGTCGCGGGCCAAGGAGCGGATCTTCTCGGTCCGCACGGCGCAGCACCAGTGGGATCCGAAGCGGCAGCGGCCAGAGCTGTGGCAGATCTACAACGCCCGTCGCAGCAACGGCGAGACGCTGCGGGTGTTCCCGATCTCGAACTGGACCGAACTCGACGTGTGGCAGTACGTCCACCTCGAGCAGATCCCGATCGTGCCGCTCTACTACGCGGCGCCGCGCCCGGTCGTCGATCGCGACGGCATGCTGATCATGGTCGACGACGATCGGATGCCGCTGCGGCCGGGCGAGGTGCCGATGACGATGTCGGTCCGTTTCCGCACGCTCGGTTGCTACCCGTTGTCGGGTGCGGTCGAGAGCGAGGCCGACACGCTGACCGGGATCATCCAGGAGATGCTGCTCGCCACGACGTCGGAGCGTCAGGGCCGGATGATCGACTTCGACAGCGCCGGCTCGATGGAGAAGAAGAAGCAGGAAGGGTACTTCTGATGGCGCACGCTTCGGAGCTCATCGCCGTCCGACATCGAGGAGTACCTGACCTCGCACCAGTACAAGAGCCTGCTGCGGTTCATCACGTGCGGCAGCGTCGACGACGGCAAGAGCACGCTCATCGGGCGGCTGCTGTACGAGTCGCACCTCGTGTTCGAGGATCACCTGGCCGCGCTCGAGGCCGACTCCGCGAAGGTCGGCACGCAGGGCGGCGACCTCGACTTCGCGCTGCTGCTCGACGGACTCACCGCCGAACGCGAGCAGGGCATCACGATCGACGTCGCCTACCGCTTCTTCTCCACCGAGCGCCGCAAGTTCATCGTCGCCGACACCCCGGGCCACGAGCAGTACACGCGCAACATGGTGACCGGCGCCTCGACCGCCGACGTCGCGGTGATCCTCGTCGACGCCCGCAAGGGCATGCTCACCCAGACCCGCCGCCACAGCTACCTCGTGTCGCTCCTCGGCATCAAGCGGGTCGTCGTGGCGATCAACAAGATGGACCTCGTCGACTACTCCGAGGACACGTTCGGCAACATCGCCGAGGAGTACCTCGAGTTCGCCGGACGCATCGGCCTCGCCGACGTCACCTTCATCCCGCTGTCGGCGCTGCGGGCGACAACATCATCGAGCTGAGCACCAACACGCCGTGGTACCACGGCCCGACGCTGCTCGGCTACCTCGAGACCGTGCCGGTCGACGACGAGGTGGCCGACGGACCGTTCCGCATGCCGGTGCAGTGGGTGAACCGTCCGAACCTCGACTTCCGCGGGTTCTCCGGCCGCATCGTCGGCGGCACGATCCGCCCCGGTGACCCGATCCGCGTGCTGCCGTCGGGCACGACCAGCACCGTCGAGCGCATCGTCACGATGGACGGCGACCTCGACGAGGCGATCGCCGGTCAATCGGTCACGCTCACCCTCGCCGACGAGATCGACGCCAGCCGCGGCGACGTGATCTGCGCCGCCGACGTCGCCCGCCGAGGTCGCCGACCAGTTCGAGGCGCACGTCGTGTGGATGCACGAGGACGCGATGCTGCCCGGCCGGCCGTACCTGATGAAGATCGGCGCCCGCACCGTCGGCGCCACGATCGGCCACCCGAAGTACCGCGTCGACATCAACAACCTCGACCATCTCGCGGCGACGACGCTCGAGCTCAACGAGATCGGCGTGTGCAACGTCAGCCTCGACCGGCCGATCCCGTTCGATCCGTACGCCGACAACCGCGACATGGGCGGCTTCATCATCATCGACAAGCTGACCAACGTCACCGTCGGTGCCGGCCTGCTGCACTTCGCGCTGCGCCGTTCGCACAACATCCACTGGCAGGACGTCCAGGTCGACAAGGCCGCCCGCGCCGGCGCAGAACGAACCACCGGCCCGGCGGTGGTGTGGCTCACCGGGCTGTCGGGTGTCGGGCAAGTCGACGATCGCCAACATCGTCGAATCGAAGCTGCACGCCCTCGGTGTGCGCACGTACCTGCTCGACGGCGACAACGTCCGCCACGGCCTCAACCGCGACCTCGGCTTCACCGACGCCGACCGCGTCGAGAACATCCGCCGCATCGCCGAGGTGTCGGCCCTCATGGTCGACGCCGGCCTCGTCGTGCTGGTGTCGTTCATCTCGCCGTTCCGCGCCGAGCGGCGACTCGCCCGCGATTGTGTCGAGGACGGCGAGTTCATCGAGGTGCACGTCGACACGCCGCTCGCCGTCGCCGAGGAGCGCGACCCGAAGGGTCTCTACGCCAAGGCGCGCCGCGGCGAACTGGCCAACTTCACCGGCATCGACTCGCCCTACGAAGTGCCCGAGCACCCCGAGGTCCGCGTCGACACCGGCGCGACCACCGCCGAGGAGGCTGCGGAGGGAATCGTCACCGCACTCCGCGAGCGCGGCATCATCAGCTGATCTCGCGGCGGCGGTCAGGCTCTGCGATGAGCCAACGGACCGAGGGGTGGACCGCTCGCTCATCGCTGCCGGTGACGGCGCGGCGCGTGGGCGATGCGATGATGAGCCGATGTACGACGAGATCCTGTACGACGTCGACGACCCGGTCGCCGTCATCACGCTGAACCGTCCCGATGCCCTCAACGCCTGGACCAACTCGATGGGCGCCGAGATCACCGATGCGATGCAGCGGGCCGCGGCCGACAAGTCGGTCGTGGGCATCGTCGTGACGGGCGCGGGCCGGGCGTTCTGTGCCGGCGCCGACATGAACCTGCTCAGCGGAATCGCCGCGGGTGGGGAGGATGGCGGCGTGGCGTCGGAACCCGACGGTGAACGGCCGCCGGCGTCGGAACCCGAGGGCGACTTCGCCGGGCGCTTCCCCTCGCTGATGGCGATCGACAAGCCGATCATCGCCGCGGTCAACGGCGCGGTCGCCGGGATGGCGTATCCGTTCGTGCTGTGCTGCGACCTGCGTGTCGTCACGCCCGACGCGCTGTTCCTCACCGCGTTCGCGCAGCGCGGTCTGATCGCCGAGTGGGGCCTCAGCTGGGTGCTCCCGCGACTCGTCGGGCCGGCGGTGGCGCTCGACCTGCTGTTCTCGTCGCGGCGGGTGAAGGGCGACGAGGCGCTCGCGCTCGGCCTCGCCAACTACCTCGTCCCGCCGGAGGAGCTGCTCGACTTCTGTCGCAACTACATCGTCGACCTCGCGACGAAGTGCTCGCCCGCCTCGATGGCGGTGATGAAGCGCCAGGTGTACGAGCAACTCCACGCCGGGCTCGGCCCCGCCGAGCGCGACGCGCAGCGACTGATGATGGCGAGCTTCGGCAGGCCGGACTTCAAGGAAGGCGTGCGCTCGTTCGTCGAGAAGCGACCGCCGCAGTTCCCCCGCATCGGCGACTGAACACGATCGGGACGCGCGGCTTGGTCGCGCCGCACGTCATCGTCAACAATTGACGCCATGCATCTGGCATCGCTCGTCGAAATGGTCGAATCGGGCTTCGACGATCGTGTCCTGCTCGGCACCTCCGAGGCGCTCGTCACCGGCGCCGAATTCGGTCGACTCGTCCGGCGCGGCGCATCCACCCTCGCCGATCACCAGGCACTCGTGTACGTCGGTGAGAATCACCCGCTCCTCCCGGTGGCGCTGTTCTCCGCGGCCTGGGCCGGCATCCCGTTCGTGCCGGTGAACTACCGCCTCGAGAACGACCAGATCAACTCCCTCGTCGCCCGCCAACCCGGTGCCCTCGTGCTGACCGACGCCACGACCGCAGCGCGACTCACGACCGATGCACCGGTCGTCGTGTTCGACGACTGGCTCGACTCGTTCCCGGCCGATGTGCCCGCCATCGACCCGCCGTTCGACGACGACGACGTCGCCGTGGTGCTCTACACGAGTGGCACCACGTCCGAGCCGAAGGCGGCGTTGCTGCGTCACCGTCACCTCATGGCCTACCTCCTCGGCTCGGTCGAGTTCGGCGGCGCCGGCGAGGACGAAGCGGTGCTCGTGGCCGTCCCGCCGTACCACGTGGCCGGGATGGCGAACATGCTCTCGAACACGTTCGCCGGACGACGGCTCGTGTACCTGCGGGCCTTCGACCCCACCGTGTGGCTCGACACGGTCCGCCGGGAACGCATCACGAACGCGATGGTCGTGCCGACGATGCTGGCGCGCATCGTCGAGGCGGTGGACGAACCAACCGCCGACGTGCCGACGCTGCGGTCGCTGTCGTACGGCGGCGCGAAGGTGTCCGAACGCGTGCTCCTCGACGCGCTGCGCCTGTTCCCCGACGTCGGCTTCGTGAACGCCTACGGTCTCACCGAGACCGCGTCGACGATCGCCGTGCTCGGCCCCGACGACCATCGTGCCGCCGTCGAATCCGACGATCCGGCCGTGCGTCGGCGGTTGTCGTCGGCCGGCCAGGTGCTGCCGATGGTCGAGATCGAGGTGCGCGACGACCTCGACCAGCCGCTCCCGCCCGGCGAGGTCGGCATGATCTACCTGCGCGGCGAACAGATCTCCGGTGAGTACGCCACGGGGAGCCTCCTCGACGACGCAGGCTGGTTCTGCACCCGCGATCGGGAACGGTCGACGAGGCCGGCTACCTGTTCATCGAGGGCCGCTCCGACGACACGATCATCCGCGGCGGCGAGAACATCGCGCCGGCCGAGATCGAAGAGGTGCTGCTCGCCCACGACGCGGTCGCCGAGGTGTGCGTCGTCGGCGTGCCCGACGAGGAGTGGGGCCAGCGCATCGTCGCCGCCGTCGTGCTGCGCGATGGCGAGCACGCGTCGGCCGATGACCTGCGCGACGCGGTCCGGAGCAAGTTGCGCAGTCTGAAGACGCCCGAGGAGATCGTGTTCCGCACCGACCTCCCGCACACCGAGACCGGCAAGATGCTGCGCCGCGTGGTGTTACAAGACCTCACCGATCCGTCGTAGCCTGGTCGCCGACCAACTTTCTCGAATAAAGGAATCGACATGTCCATCGCCCTGAAGCCCGGTACCCGCCTCCTGAGCGCCGTCTGCGCCACCGAGATGATCGCGGTGCGCGCACCGGGCGGCGAGGTCGACGTCACGATCGGCGGCGCGCCGCCGGTGCTCGATGCCGCCCAGCGCGGCGATGGCCCTGTCGCGGAGGGGTTCGGGGGCGGAACCGCGATGGGCAAGCGCTACGTCGACGCCGACGACACGATCGAGTTGCTGTGCACCAAGCCCGGCGACGGCGTGCCGGCCCTCGACGGCACCCCGCTGGTGTTGAAGGACGCCAAGCCGCTCCCCGCCAGCGACTGATCCCGCTCAGCCCCCACGCCTCAGCTCCAGCCCAAACCCTCAGCCGGGGTCGGACTCGCGGCCGGCCGGGCGGCGCAACCCCCGGTAGGCATCGGCCGCGGGGATCTTGCCGGTGACGACGTCGTAGATCGTGTCGCACACGGGCATCTCGAGGCCGAGGCGGGCGGCGAGATCGTGCACCGCGATCGCGGCCTTCACCCCCTCGGCGACCATCGTCATCCCGCCGAGCACCTCGTCGAGCGACCGCCCACGGCCGAGCTGTTCGCCGACCGAGCGGTTGCGGCTGTGCGGGCTGATGCACGTGACGACGAGATCGCCCATCCCGGCGAGGCCGGCGAGCGTGCTCTGCTCACCACCCATCGCCACCCCGAGTCGGGTGAACTCGGCGAGCCCACGTGTCATCACGGCGGCGCGGGTGTTGTCGCCGACCTCGAGCCCTTCGGCGATGCCACTCGCGATCGCGATCACGTTCTTCAACGCGCCCCCGAGTTCGCAGCCGATCACATCGTGGTTCGTGTAGAGACGCAGCAGCCCGCGCTGCAGAGTGCGCTGCAACGCGCCGGCGACCTCGAGATCCTCGGAGGCGATCACGCTCGCCGCGGCGTTGCCCTCCATGATCTCACGGGCGATGTTGGGCCCGGTCAGTGCCGCCGCCGGATGGCCGGGGAGTTCCTCCTTGATCAGCTGCGTCATCCGGAGCAGCGTTCCCTGCTCGAGGCCCTTCGTGAGGCTCACGACCGGGATCCATGGATGCACGAACGGCTGCGCCGCCTGCAGGGTTTCGCGAAAGGCGTGCGACGGTACGCCGACGATGAGGAGCTCGGCCTGCCCGACAGCCTTCGACAGGTCGTCCGTGGCGTCGAGCCTGGCGGGCAGCAGGTACTCGCTGAGGTACCTCGGGTTGCGCCGGTTGAGACGGATCTCGTCGGCGACGACGGGGTCGCGAGCCCAGATCATCGTCGGGTGGCGACGCGCGACGAGCGACGCGACCGTGGTCCCCCACGACCCCGCGCCGAGCACGGTGATCTTCATGTTCCTTCCCCCTGGCTGGTCGGTTCGTTCACCGCGCCGGCGCGCTCCATCGACCTTGTCTACCACTGGGCGTACCATCGAACGTTCGGAGGGACGTTCGGAGGAAGGGAGACGACGATGACGAGCCTCGAGAACCGTCCGAACACGGCGCTGGTCGTGATCGACGCGCAGAACGACGTGGTCGGCAACGCGTACGGGCGCGACGACGTCGTGGCCAAGATCAGCGAGCTGGTCGCCAAGGCGCGCGCCGACGACGTGCCGGTGATCTGGGTCCAGCATTCCGACGAGGAAATCGTCGAGCACAGCGACGGATGGCAGTTCGTCGCCGAGCTCGATCCGACCGACTCCGAGCCGATCGTCCACAAGACCTTCTGCGACGCGTTCGAGGACACGACGTTCGAGTCAGAACTCGCTCGACTCGGCGTCGGGCGGGTGATCGTCACCGGCGCCCAGACCGACGCCTGCATCCGGGCGACCCTCCACGGAGCGTTCGTCCGCGGCTACGACACCACGCTGGTGGCCGATGCCCACACCACCGAGGACTTCAGTGAGTACGGGTTGCCCCCGGCCGACAAGGTGATCGCCCACACGAACATGTACTGGACGTGGCAGGCCGGCCCGGGACGCACCGCGGCCGTGGTCGACGCGGCCGATGTCGAGTTCCGCTCCGGCTGACTGACGCCGGTCAGCCGTGGTCGTGGGGCCGCGCGTGAGCGTCGTGGCCGGTGCGATCGAAGATCGTGATGATCTCGGTCGTCCGGTCGTGCGCCGTGATCGAATGCGGCGTCATCGTCGAGAACTCGGCGGCCTCGCCTTCGCCGACGATGATCGTGCGATCACCCAGGTGGAGGCGGATGGCACCGTCGAGCACGAAGAACCAGTCGTGGCCCGGATGCACCCGCAGGTCGGGGGCCCGGTCGTCGGGTTCGAGGCGCCACTTCGCGGCGACCACGTTGCCGCTCGAATCGGGGCGGGTGAGCGGCCAGGTGATCCGCCCCGGCTCCTCGTTGGGCACCGGCTTGATGACGACGTCGTCGTGCGCCTCCACGTCGAGCAGGCTGGCGAGGTCGGTGTGCAGCGCGGCGCACAGCAACGGGAGCACGTCGAGACCGATCGTGCGGTGGCCGGTTTCGATTCGGCTCAGCGTCGACGCGCCGAGTGGCGTGCGTTCGGCCAGCTCGTCGAGCGACCAGCCGTTGGCGATGCGCAGCGCCCGCAACCGCGAACGCACGACGTGCTGCAGGTCGGTCGGGTGCGATTCGGTCATGTCGATCGACTGTGCCGTGCTCTTGCGAATATTGCAACCTCTGATGCGGAACTCGAAGGACTGGCTACGGTTTCCGCCATGGAACATCCTGATCCTGAACCGTTCGATGTCATCGTCGTGGGAGGCGGCGCGGCGGGCCTCAGCGCGTCGCTCGCACTGGGCCGATCGCGACGCTCCGTCCTCGTGATCGATGCCGGCCACCCTCGCAACGAGCCCGCCGCCCACATGCACGGCGTGCTCGGCCACGACGGACTCCCGCCTGCGGAGTACCTCGAGAAGGGCCGCGCCGAGGTCGCCGGATACGGCGTGCAGTTCGTCCAGGCAACGGCCACCGGCGCGCGGCGGAGCGACGACGGGCAGTTCGTCGTCGATCTCGACGACGGCACGACGCCGTATCGGCGCGGCGCCTCCTCGTGGCGACCGGCGTGACCGACGAACTCCCCGACATCCCCAACCTCCGCGAGCGTTGGGGCATCGACGTGATCCACTGCCCCTACTGCCACGGCTGGGAGGTGCGCGACACGAGGATCGGCGTGATCGCGACCGGGCCGATGGCCGTGCACCAGGCGATGCTGTTCCGGCAACTCTCCGACACCGTGACGCTGTTCGTCCACGCCGGCGACGGACCGACGGCGGAGGAGGCCGAGCGCCTCCACGCCCGTGGCATCAGCGTCGTGCCCGGTCCGGTGACCGAGGTGGTCGTCACGAGTGACCAACCGGGCGGCCGCGTCAGTGGGCTGCGGGTCGGCGACGACACGTTCCCGGTCGACAACGTGGTCGTCGGGCCGCGCATGGTCGTGCACTCACCGGTCCTCGAATCGTTGGGCCTCGAACCGGTCGATCATCCGATGGGCGGCGCGGTCGGTACGACCTACGAAGCGTCGCCGACGGGCCAGACCGCCGTCGCCGGGGTGTGGGCGGCGGGCAACGTCGTCGACATCTCCGCCTCGGTGGTCAACGTGGTGGGCGCCGGCTACCTCGCCGGGGCGATGATCAACGCCGACCTCGCCAACGACGACACCGACCGCGCGCTCGCCGCCCACGCTGCGCACTCCCACGATGTCCCGGTGATGGACGAGGCGTTCTGGGACGCGCGCTACGGAACGGCCGATCGCATCTGGAGCGGCAAACCCAACCCGCAACTCGTGGCCGACACCGCTGAGCTGGCGCCCGGCCGGGCGCTCGACGTCGGCGCCGGCGAGGGGGCCGACGCGATCTGGCTCGCCGAACGCGGCTGGACGGTCGACGCGCTCGACATCTCCGGGGTCGCGCTCGAGCGTGGCCGCGACGAAGCCGTCCGCTCGCGGGGCCGACGTGGCCGACCGGATCACCTGGCTGCGCGCCGACGTGCTGAGCGACGAACTCCCCGCCGGTCCGTACGACCTCGTGTCGCTGCAGTTCATGCACTTCTCGAGGGCCGATCGCACCTCCCTGTTCCGTCGTTGCATCGCGGTCGTCGCTCCCGGCGGCACGTTGCAGGTCGTCGCGCACCATCCCCACGACCTCCACACCACCGCCCACCGGCCGAAGATGCCGGACTTCTTCTACGCCGCCGACGAGGTCGCCGAACTGCTCGACGACGAATGGACCGTCGTCGCCTGCGACGCCCGGCCCCGCACGGCGACCGACCCCGACGGCGACGATGTCGATCCACGACGCCGTCCTGGTCGCCCGCCGGGCATAGCGTCGCCGGCGTGACACCGACGACCGAGGTCGAACTCCATCCGTGGAACGACGGGTTCGAGTGGGCCGACCATCGCGGCCCGACGCGGCGTCTGACCGCCGAGCAGGTCGCGCAGTTCGACGAGCTCGGTTTCGTGGTGCTCGAGGGTGTGTTCACCGATGACGAACTGGCACCGGTGATCGCCGCCACCGACGCCCTCGACGCGGCGACCGACCGGTTCCTCGCCGAGCGCGATGGCGGGCGCTTCTCGATCGCCGAACGAGGCGCGATCACCTTCAGCCTGTTCCCGGTGCTCGCCGACGACGCGGCCCGAGCATTCGCCGCGCACCAGGTGTTCACGGATCTCTGCCACGACCTCGTGGGGCCCGACGTTCGGCTGTACCACGACCAGGCGGTGTACAAGCAGCCCGAGAAGCCGCGTCGGTTCCCGTGGCACCAGGACAACGGGTACACGTTCGTCGAGCCGCAGCAGTACCTCACGTGCTGGGTCGCCTTGACCGACGCGACGCTCGACAACGGATGCCCGCACATCGTGCCCGGCCTTCACCGGCTCGGCACGCTGCGCCACCACTTCACCGATCCGCTCGGGTGGGAGATCTTCGAGGATCACCCCGACGCGATCGCCGCGCCGGTCGGCAAGGGCGGCGTCGTCGTGTTCTCGTCGCTGTCGCCGCATCTCACCGGGCCGAACACGACCGGTGCGACGCGCAAGGCGTACATCCTCCAGTACGCGCCCGACGGTGCGCAGGTCTTCCATGGTGACGCGGCGTTGCCGAAGCCCGAGCCGGAACGGGCCGACGATCCGGCCCGTCAGTTCCCGGTGCTCGTCGCCGGCGAACCCGTCGCGCCGCCACCGCGCTGACGGTCAGCGCGACGTCATGTGCTCGACGAGTTGATCGAGGGCGGCGCCCCAGCCGTCGAGGAAGCCCATCTCGTCGTGGGCGTTGCAGTCGGTGGCGTTGGCGTGCATCACCCGGGCCGTGTAGCGCGTACCGCCGTCGACCGGCTCGAACGTGAGCTCGGCGCTGAACGGGAAGCCACCCTCGCTGAAGTCGTTCGGGCGGAAGCCGGGGCCGAGTGCACCGGTCCATACGAGACGGTTCGGCGCCTCGACCTCGAGGAAGCAACCCGAGTTGTCCATGATCTCGCCCTCGGGGGAGCGCATCACGGTGCGGAAGATCCCGCCCGGGCGCAGATCGACCTCCGCCTCGGGCGTGGTGTACGGCGCCGGAGCGAACCACTTCGTGATGTGCTCGGGCTCGGTCCAGGCCGCCCAGAGCTGCTCGGGCGACACTGGCACGACCCGTTCGAGGACGAGGTCGAGGGCGGCGGGGGCGGTCGTCTTGCTGGTCGTCTTGGTGGTCATGATGTCTCCTTGGTGGGTACTTGCGGAATCGTGAGCAGG
The DNA here is from genome assembly GCA_963801795.1 of Ilumatobacteraceae bacterium. GTDB lineage: Bacteria > Actinomycetota > Acidimicrobiia > Acidimicrobiales > Ilumatobacteraceae > Sva-07. Next base: position 507,515 of record CAWDFZ010000003.1, on the reverse strand, counting down.
TGCTCGTCGAGTTGGTCGAACCGTCGGGTCCAGTGATCGCGCTGACCGGCGAGCCAACTCGCGGCGCGTTCGAGCGGCTCGGGGGTGAGCCGGTAGGTGCGGACACGGCCCTGCTTGTGGGACGTGACGATGCCGCACTGCTCGAGTACGTCGAGGTGTTGCGTGAACGAGGGGAGGGCCATGTTGAACGACCGAGCGAGCTCGGACGTCGTCGCCGTGCTCACGCCGAGTCGTTCGACGACGGCGATCCTCGTCGGGTCGGCCAGTGCCCGGAAGACGTCGACCAGGCCGGCCGGGGTGTCTGTCGTGCGCTGGATGACCATGGCTCGACCATACGTGTCTCCAATACTTAGGTCAAGACCTAAGTGTTGAATTTCGATAGTTTCCTCCCATGGAGTACCGCGCGCTCGGTCGGTTACAGGTCTCGGTCCGTCGGTCTCGGCTGCAACAACTTCGGGATGCGACTCGACGCGGCCGGGACGAAGGCAGTGGTCGACGCGGCACTCGACGCCGGGATCACGTACTTCGACACCGCCGAGAGCTACGGGCGCGGCCGGTCGGAGGAGTACCTCGGCGAGGCGCTGGCCGGACGTCGTGCCGAGGCGGTGATCGCCACCAAGTGGGGACACACGGTCAGCCTCGACGACGGCGAGCGGGGCGGCGACCCGGTGCAGATCCGTCGTCGACTCGAGGCGAGCCTGAACCGCCTGCGCACCGACTACGTCGACCACTTCCAGCTCCACCGTCCCGATCCGGACACGCCGCCCGAGGAGACGCTCGGGTGTCTGGCCGAACTTCGCGACGAGGGCAAGATCCGCGAGATCGGCTGCACCCACTTCACGGCCGCCGAACTCGCCGCGTCACACGCCGCGGCGGTCGAACACGGTGTGCCGCCGTACCCGTCGGTGCAGAACCACTACAGCCTCCTGACGCGAGATCCGGAGACGAACGGGGTGTTCGACACCTGTCGGCACCTGGGGATGGTGTTCGTGCCCTACTTCCCGCTCGAGTCGGGCCTGCTCACCGGCAAGTACCGGCGCGGCGAGGAGCGGCCGGAGGGCTCGCGGCTGGCGGCGTGGGGCGACCGGGCCGGCGAGTTCATCGACGACGACAAGCTGGCGACGGTGGAGCGGCTGCGGGCGTGGGCGGAGTCACGCGGTCACACGCTGCTCGAACTGGCCCTCAGCTGGCACACGTCGAATCCCCTCGTCGCCTCGGTCATCGCCGGCGCGACGACACCGGCCCAGGTCGCCGCCAACGTCGCCGCCGCCGGATGGGCGCTCACCCCTGCCGACCGCGCCGAGATCGACACCCTCCTCACCCCCTGACCCGAGCGAGCGATGGCGATGTAGGGGCAATGGCGCCCCGCAACTACATCGCTCCGGTCAAGGCGGGCGGGTCAGGCGCGGGCGAGGTGGGCGCGGACGGCGGCGAGCCAGGCGTCGCGGCGCTCTTCCTGCGGGCAGTGCGCGGCGCCGTCGATCACGACGGGCGTGGCGCCGGGGATGGCCGCGGCGATCGAGTCGGACTGGGCGCGCAACGCGGTGTCGAGCTCCCCGACGATCACCGTCGTCGGACACGTGATCGTGCCGAGCCGGGGCAGCAACGACGGGAACGTGCGCAGCGCGCCCGCCAGCGCGCCGAACGCCTCGACGTCCATGTTCGCCAACTTGTAGCGGTTGCGCGCGGCGATCCGCGGCTGATCGGCCTCGAGCGCCACCGATGGCGGAAGGGTGTTGGCCATCAGGTCGGCCACGGTCGCCATGCCCTTGTCGCGGCCGATCGCGACGACCTTGTCGATCGCCTCCTGCGGGGAGCAACGGCGCCGACTCGGCGAGCGTGTCCATGAGGATCAACGACTCGACCCGATCGGGGTGGGCGAGGACGAACTGCTGCGCCACGATCCCGCCCATGGAATGGCCGAGCAGGTGGAACCGGTCGAGGTCGAGGGCGTCGGCGGCGGCGACGGCGTCGTCGACGAGGCGCTCGAACGTGTAGGTGGCGGCGTCGCCGGTGTTCGTCGAGTCGCTGTGGCCCCGATGGTCCCAGGCGACGACCCGGCGATCGGTGGCGAGGTCGTCGATCACGTCCTCGAAGTCGATGCGCCCTCCGGTGAAGCCGTGCATCAGCACGAGCGGCGTCGCCGATCCGCTGCCGCGGTCGTCGACCGCCAGCGTGACGGGGCCGATGTCGATGGTGCGGTCGGGTTCGTACACGCCGTGGACCGTAGCGGCTCAGTGATTTCGGGCCGGGGAGAGGCCGGCGGTGGGGGTGCCGAACTCGGCGGCCGCGAAGCGCCAGAAGGCGGCCGCCCGCTGCCCGGTCGACGGGCCGACCGGAGTCGGGCCAGGCACGTAGCGGCAGCGCACGATGCTCTCGCCACCCATGACCGTGCCGGCGATCGCCGCCCGGTCGTCATCGTCGGTCGCCCAGCGCCAGACGCCCGACTCGAACACTGCCGGACGCTCGTCGACGGCGACCGGCGAGCTCAGCCCCGGCTTCCACGTGCCTCCGCCACGATGGGCGTCGGCCACCGACACGAGCTCGCGTTCGAGGTCGGCGGCGCTGATCCCGAGCGGCAAGCCGGAACCCACCACCTCGTTGATCAACAGGATCGGGACGTCCCCGCCGGCGCGGGCGATCGTGGTGATCCCCGCCCCGAAGCGCGGGTTGAGTTCGGTCGGCCAGAAGCCGTCGGGCGCGGCGACACCATCGACGGTGAACGTCCCCTTGAAGTCGACCTCGGCACGCAGCTGCTCGCCGACGCGCCGGGCGACGTCGACCATCTGCGTGCGGATGTCGTCCGACGGGTCCCAGAACGTCGCGCACCCCGCGTAGAAGAACTCGCGCGAGCCGTCGTCGAGGATCCGCCGGAGCACGACCATCTCGACCGGTCGCAGCACTGCCAGGCCATCGGGGAGCACCATCCCGTGGATCGAGCACGGGACGCCGTCGACGAACGGCATCAAGCGCACCCGGTCGCAATGTTCGGCGAGCGCCGCCCGCGCCTTCGACGCGGACGGCTCGTCGGTCACCCAGTGCGTGCGCTCGGCGCCGCCATGGAAGCCGTCGCGTGCGTCGCCCGCCCAGACGGTTCCGCGACCGCGGTCGAGTGCAGGTGCCGCCTCCGCGGCGTCGGCCAGAGGCACCACGACGGACGGTTGACGGGCGACACCGGCACGGTCCCAGAACTCGTCGACGACGACCTTGTCCTCGAGCGCGACCCACTCGGGACGGCGGTGGGCCAGGAACGGTCGGCCGTCGAGATGGGACGCCGTGTTGAGGAACGTGCCGATGACGACGGCCGTCCGGTCGGGATCGAACTCCCTCACCGCCTCGACCACCGCGAGCGACGGCTCCGCGAGCGCTCGATTGGCGAAGTGGATGCGGTCCATCATCGGCAGACCCGAAGGGGGCGTCTCCACGACCGTCGGTGCGGCGGGCTGCGGGCCGACACCTGCGCCCTCGGTCGCGACAACGAGAAGATCGGTGGCACCTGCGCCGCGCAACACCGGGAGGTGCTCGGTCCACGCCGCGGCAACGGAACCGGCGAGGATCACCCTGCGTCCCCCGACGACCGAGCGCAGCGCGCTCGCCCACCAGGTGTCGGCGGTGTTCGCTCCCATGGGGTGACCGTACGAGGTCCGGCCCGTCGGGTGGACGGTGAATTCGTGACGCTGGAGCCGGTCAGGTGGCGGCAAGGCGCTCGAGGGCGCCGATGGCACCCTCGACGTACACATCGCCGAGGAACGCACGTTGTTCCGCGCCCGGATGGGCGTGCAGTTGCACGAGCAGGTTGTCGATGCCCGACAGGAGAACGGCAACGATCGACCGGGCCGTCCGCTGGTCGACGCCGAAGTCGGCCTCGGCGAGTTCGGCGAAGTACCTCACGGTGCGGCGATCGCGCGTCCGCCGGTCGCGTCGCGCGTCGGGCTGCGCGCCGATGCTGCGCAGGGGGGCGAAGAACACACTGTGCTCCTCGGCCGCCGCCAGTGCGCCCTGCACGAAGGCGCGGAGCTTGCCCTCGAAGGTGTCGTCCGCCTCGGCGATGACACGTCGCATCGCGCGATCGAGGCGGGCGGCTTCCCGGTGGTACAGCGCAGCGAGCAGATCGTCCTTGTTGGCGAAGTGCTTGTAGAGCAGGGCGCGGGTCACCGCAGCTCGATCGGCCACCGAGCCCATGGTGATCGCCCGTGGGCCGTGTTCGAGCACCAACACGCGCGTGACGTCGAGCAAAGCCTCGCGACGTTCGTCGGCGGTGAGCCGTTCACCCGCGTCAGGGACCTGCTCGATGGCGCCCACCTCCAGAGTCTGCCACGCGCGCGGTTGCACTCTGTCACCACGTCCTGTACCTTGCGGTGAATCGACGTGGTTGCAAAGTGTCACCACGCCGTCGTCACGGATCGGAGACCGTCATGACTTACTCACGGGGCCGTCGAATGCTCGACGCCGACAGCCACCTGATGGAGCTGCCGGGCTTCCTCGACGCGTTCATGCGGCCCGACATGGTCGAACGGCTGAAGGGCCGCGAGATGGCGCGTCTGGCGCCGGTGCTCGACAAGGCGACCGCCGACGCCACCGAGCGCCAGCACGACGAGGCGGCCAGGACGGCGGCCGAGGAGCGGCTGCTGGTCGACAAGGGATGGAACGCGATGGGCGCGTTCGACCCGGCGGAACGTAGCCATGTGGTCGACATGTTCGGCTTCGACGGGCAGCTCGTGTTCGCCACGTTCGCCGCGGCGATGTTCATGGGCAAAGACCTCGACCTGCTGTATGCGGGCAGCTCGGCCCACAACTTCGCGGTCGCCGACTTCTGCAAGGACGATGCCCGCCTGCTCCCGGTGGGATTCATCCCGCTCGACGATCCCGATCGTGCCCTGGCGTTGTTGACCGAGGCCATCGATGCCGGCTGCGCGGCGATCCACGTCCCCTCCACTGCCGCTGGCGACCGGTCGCCGACGCACCCCGACCTCGATCCGTTCTGGTCGACGCTGAACGACAGTCGCGTGCCGTTCGTCCTGCACGTCGGCGGCGGCGGTCGCCTGCTCGACCGGGCGTTCCACAACAACGGCCGCCCGGTCACCGATCATCTCGGTGGCGGCGAGAACATCCGCTCGAAGGACTTCCTCGCCATCAGCAACTCGCCGTCGCTCTTCCTCGGCGTGCTCATCCTCGACGGACTGTTCGACCGGTTCCCGAACCTGCGCGGCGGCGTGATCGAGGAGGGTGCGAGCTGGGTCGTGTCGTGGATGCACCAGCTCGACTTCGCCCAGCGCGCGTTCCGGCGCACCGAGGCACCGCTCACCACGCTCGCGATGAAGCCGTCCGAGTACGTCCACCAGCACCTCAAGTTCACGCCGTTCCCCGGTGAGCCCGTCGGTTGGATGATCGACCAGGCCGGCGACGACCTGTTCATGTTCTCCACCGACTTCCCGCACCCCGAGGGTGGCAAGGACCCGCTGGCCAAGTTCGAAGAGGCGATGCCGACGACGTCCGAGGCGGCGAAGCAGCGCTTCTACTACGACAACATGGCCGAGCTGCTCGGCCCGGCGCTCGTGCCGGCGATCGCCGCGAGCTGACGGTGGGCGTCACGCTTGATCCCGCGGCGGCGGGCTTCGACGCCGCTCGTCTCGCCCGCATCGACGAGCACTTCCGCGCCACCTACGTCGACACCGGCAAGATCGCCGGCTGCCAGGTGCTGGTCGGCCGCCGGGGCCAGGTCGCGCATCGCGCCACGATCGGGTCGATGGACCTCGAGTCGGGCGAGCAACTCCACGACCAGACCATCTGGCGCTGGTACTCGATGACCAAACCGGTCACTGCGGTGGCCCTCCTGTCGCTCGTCGAGCAGGCGCGGGTGAAGCTCAGCGATCCGATCCACCGGTTCCTTCCCGAGTGGCGCGACGTGAAGGTGAGCGTGCGCAACAGCAGCGGCGGCTTCGACGTCGTCGACCTCGACCGGCCGATCAGTGTCAAGCACGCCATGATGCACATGACCGGGATCGGGCCCGGACCGAAGGGGGCCCGCCTCGACATGCAGAGCCTCCTCGGCGGCAAGTCGTCCCGGTCGGGCAGCGGAGCGGCGACGCTCGCCGACCTGAGCCGGTTGCTCGCCACCGAGCCCCTGCGCTTCCAGCCGGGAACGCAGTGGTTCTACTCGTGGTCGTCCGACATCTGTGCGCGGCTCGTCGAGGTCATCGCCGACGAACCGTTCGGCACGTACCTCCAGCGGACGATCTTCGACCCGCTGGGCATGGACGACACCGGCTTCCACGCCGACGAGGCCGACGCCGATCGGGTGCCGTCGCTGTACGCCCGCGGGCCGGCGAAGGAGGTGCGCCTCGTCGACGACCGCTCGTCCGCGGCGACTGTGCACCGAGCCGACACTGCAGTCGGGCGGCGGCGGCCTCGTCGGCACGATCGACGACTACGCCCGCTTCTGCCAGATGCTGACCGCGGGCGGCGCCCTCGGGTCGGAACGGATCCTCGGCCGTCCGACCGTCGAGTTGATGCGCACGAACCATCTGCCCGGCGCCGATGCCCAAGGCGGCCAGCTGCGCGACTTCGCGTTGCCCGGTGGCTACGGCGAAGTCGGCTTCGACGGCAACGGCTTCGGTCTCCAGGTGGCGGTCGGGTTGGGACCGGCGGCCACGTCGGGTGTCGGGCCCGCCGGCGACTTCATGTGGGGCGGAGCCGCATCGACGGTCTTCTGGATCGATCCGACCGAGGACCTCTACGCCATCTTCATGACCCAGATCCTGCCGAGTGGGGTGTACGACTTCCGGGGCCAGCTGCGTTCGCTCGTCTACGGCGCCATTGCTGACTGATGCAATTGCGCTCGTGCGCCCGGCGTGCTTGACTCCGGCAATGCCTGAAACCGACGACTCCGCTGAAATCGACGTGACCATCGAGACGGAGGTCGTCGATGTCGATGATGACGGCGTCGCCGACATCGTCTCGCAGACCACCACCACGACGATCGACGTCGACGGTGACGGCACCGTCGACATCGTCGAGGTCAGCACGATCACGGCCATCGACGTCGATGGTGACGGCGAGGTCGACATCATCGAGTCGACCACGGTCACCGGCGTCGACGTCGACGGTGACGGCGAGTTCGACGAGGACGAGATCGCGGTGGAAGAGGTCATCGCCGTCCGCGAGGGCCTCGCCGAGGAACTCGACGAAGCCGAGCGGACGCCGCCGAGCGAGCCGCCGAAACCGACGCCGACGGGGGCTGACGGCGCTCCGCAGCCCTGGGCGGACGGCCGGCATGACGGGAACGCACAGCGTCACCCTGGCCGGCCGGTCGTATCGCTTCGACGACCTGCGCACGGTGATGGCGCGGGCCTCGCCGCGGCGCTCGGGCGACGAGCTCGCCGGCGATCGCCGCGTCGTCGCAGGAGGAACGCGTCGCCGCCCAGTACTGCCTCGCCGACGTGGAGTTGGCGGCGTTCCTCGACGAGCCGCTGGTCCCGTGGGAGATCGACGATGTCACGCGGCTGATCCACGACCAGCACCGTGACGACGCGTTCGCGCCGATCCGCTCGATGACCGTCGGCGAGCTGCGCGACTGGTTGCTGTCGGACGACACGACGTCGACCGACCTGGCGGCCGTGGCGTGGGGGCTCACGCCCGAGATGGTCGCCGCGGTCAGCAAGATCATGGGCGAACCAGGACCTCGTCCTCGTCGCCTCGAAGTGTTCGAACGTGACGGCCTTCCGTTCCACGATCGGGCTCCCGGGGCGGCTCGCGGTCCGGCTCCAGCCGAACCATCCCACCGACGATCTGCGGGGGATCATGGCGTCGATCGTCGACGGGCTGCTCCTCGGCTGCGGCGACGCGGTGATCGGCATCAACCCGGCGCTCGACTCGCCGCAGCACAATCGGCGGCTGCTCGACATGCTCGACGTGCTGATCGAGCAGCTACGAGATCCCGACCCAGTCGTGCGTCCTCGCCCACGTGACGACCACGCTGCGGGCGATCGACGACGGCGCGCCGGTCGACCTCGTGTTCCAGTCGATCGCCGGCACCGAGGCCGCCAACCGGTCGTTCGGGATCACGCTCGACCTCCTCGCCGAGGCGCACGACGCGGCGCGCTCGCTGCACCGCGGCACCGTCGGATCCCAGGTGATGTACTTCGAGACCGGACAGGGTTCGTGTCTGTCGGCCGGCGCGCACCACGGCGTCGATCAGCAGACGCTCGAGGCCCGCGCCTACGCCGTGGCCCGCCGGTTCGACCCGCTCCTGGTCAACTCCGTCGTCGGGTTCATCGGGCCGGAGTACCTCCTCGACGGCAAGCAGGTGACCCGGGCCGGGCTCGAGGATCACTTCTGCGGCAAGCTGCTCGGCCTGCCGATGGGGTGCGACGTCTGCTACACGAACCACATGGACGTCGACCAGGACGACATGGACGTGCTGCTGACCGCCGCTCGGTGCGGCCGGCTGCAACTACATCATGGGCGTGCCGGGCGGAGACGACGTGATGCTGGGTTACCAGTCGACGTCGTTCCACGACGCCCAGTACGTGCGCCGGGTGCTCGGCCTGCGCCCGGCGCCCGAGTTCGAGGCCTGGCTGGAGCGGATGGATCTCGTCGACGATCGAGGCCGCATCACCACCCCGAGCGGAACCCCCGCACTCATGGCCGCACTGGATCTCGCGCGATGACCGACCGTGTCCGTCCAGAGAACGTGGGGGAGGTCACGCCGGCCCGAGTCGGACTCGGGCGAGTCGGCGGCAGCCTGCCCACCGCGGCCCGGTTGCAGTTGCTGCTCGACCATGCGCGGGCGCGCGAGGCGGTGCGCTATCGCTTCGACGCCGACGGGGTGGTCGCGGCACTGACCGCGACCGGTCGTGAGGCGATCGCCGTCACGTCCGCGGCCGGCTCGCGCGACGAGTACATCCGCCGGCCGGATCTCGGTCGCTCGCTGCCGGCCGACGCCGTCGCCTTGCTGCAGCGGTCGGGTGCGGATCGGTGTGACCTCGCGGTCGTGCTCTGCGACGGACTGTCGCCCCGGGCATCGAACGGTACGGGCCGGCCCTGGTCGAGCGGATCGCGGCTCACGAACGCCTGCGGCGGCTGGTCGATCGCGCCCGTCACGGTCGTGGTCAACGGCCGGGTCGCGATCGGCGATCCGATCGGTGAGCTGCTCGGCGCGGGCATCGTCGTGGTGCTGATCGGCGAGCGTCCGGGGCTGACGATCTCGGAGAGCGTCGGCGCCTATCTCACGTGGGGGCCACGAGTCGGCCGGACCGACGCCGACCGCAACTGCATCAGCAACATCCACGTGCGCGGCACGGACGTCGATGACGCCGCCCGCCGCATCGTCGACCTCGTCGTGCGCGCCCGGATCGCCGGGGCCACGGGTGTCGCCCTCACCGACGACGCCCCGGCCATCGTCACCCCGCCCGACTGCGGTGTGGTGGGCGGCGGGGACGACAATGGTCGACGCATGAGCACCGATCACGACGCCGATGTCGTCGGCCTCGACGTCCCCACCATCGAGCGCTGGTTGGCGACGGTCACCGACGTGCGCCCGCCGATCGTCTGGCGACGGCTTCCCGGCGGTCACTCCAACCTGACCTACCTCCTCGTCGACGAGGCCGGGCGCGAGCTGGTGATCCGGCGTCCTCCGCTCGGCGAGCTGCTGCCGAAAGCGCACGACATGTGGCGCGAGTACCGGGTGATCGAGGCGTTGTGGCCGACCGCCGTTCCGGTCCCCGAGCCGATCGCCTACTGCGACGACCGGTCGATCGCCGACACGCACTTCTACGTGATGGGCAAGGCCGACGGACGGGCGTTGTACAGCGGGGCCGAGGTGGCGCACTGGCTCGAGGTGCCGGCCAGGCGTCGTGCCGGCGAGTCGTTCATCGACGTGCTGGCCCGGCTGCACTCGATCACGCCGGCCGACGTCGGTCTCGACGACCTCGGCCGCCACGACGGCTACGTCGCGCGTCAACTCCGCACGTGGTACGGCTCGTGGACGTCGTCGGCAGCGCACGCCGAGTACGACGATCCGCGGGTGCACGAGTTGCACGATCGGCTCGCCGCGTCGATCCCCGAGGCCGGCCCGGCCCGCGTCGTGCACGGTGACTACGGACCGCACAACAGCCTGTTCGCCCAGACTGGCGACCTGACAGCGGTGCTCGACTGGGAGATCGCGACGCTCGGCGACCCGCTCGCCGACTTCGCCTACACGCTGAACGCCTGGGCCGAGCCGGCTGACGCGGGGGCCGACGGCGTCGATCCGGCGACGGCGCTCCCCGGTTTCCCGAGCCGCGCCGAGCTGACCGAGCGCTACGCCCGGGCCACGGGTGCCGACCTCTCCCACCTCGACTTCTACCGGTCGTTCAACCAGTGGAAGACGGCCTGCATCCTGCACGGCGTGTACGCCCGCTATCGAGCCGGTCAGAAGGACTCGACCGGCGTGGATCTCCCCATGCTCCTCGAGCGCATGCAGGCATCGATCGTCGGCGCGACCGCGCTCGCCGACCGCGCCATCCCCTGACCGCCACCTCCTGAACGGGGTGCGCGAGGAGCTGGGGTACGGTCTCGGCGTGCCCGCGTTCTCCGGTCTGTCGGCGGTGTTGCTCAACTGCTCGATCGTGCACGACGCCTCGAAGTCGCACACCCGCCGGCTGCTGGCGCGCGTCGCCGGGATCATGGATGCCGAGGGCGTCGACGTCGAGTTGATCCACGTGCTCGACCACCGGGTCGGCTTCGGCATGGTGAAGGACACGACCGAGATCGGCGACGACCGCGACGACTGGCCGGCGCTCCACGCGAAGGTGATGGCGGCGGACATCCTCGTGATCGGCACGCCGATCTGGTTGGGGGCGAAATCGAGCGTCGCCACTCTGGTCGTCGAGCGGCTGTACGCGTACAGCAACGACCGCAACGACAAGGGTCAGTACCTCTACTACGGCAAGGCGGCCGGTTGCGTGGTCACCGGTAACGAGGACGGGGTGAAGGCGTGCTCGAAGGAGATCCTCTACGCGATGTCGCACATCGGCTACGTGATCCCGCCGCAGGCCGACTGCGGCTGGATCGGTGAGATCGGCCCGGGTCCGAGCTACGGCGACGAGATCGAGGGCACTGACGAACGCGTCGGCTACGACAGCGAGTTCACGAACAAGAACGCCACGATCATGAGCTGGAACCTGATGCACACGGCGACGATGCTGAAGGACCACGGCGGCTTCCCCGTCGGTGGCAACGTCATCGACACCTGGCGGGACTTCACCAACGCCGCCGAGCAGGACCCCGACCGCACGTTCTGAACGAACCGATTCAAGCAGGAGCACCACCGATGATCGAGATGACCGACTGGACCTTCGACGGCACGCAGGTGCCGATCTTCGCCCGATCGTGGCGCGACGGGGCGACGAAGCCGCGGTTCGTCGCCGTTCTCGTGCACGGGTACGGCGAGCACATCGGTCGCTACGACCACGTGGCGCAGGCGCTCGTCGACCATCGGGGTGTGGTGTACGGACTCGACCACATCGGTCACGGCCAGAGCGGGGGCGAACGCGTCCTGATCCCCGATTTCGAACCGGTCGTCGCCGACGTCCACACCGTGGTGGAGCGAGCCCGCGCCGACTGGCCGGAACTCCCGGTCGTGCTGATCGGCCACTCGATGGGCGGGATGATCGGTGCCCGCTACGCGCAGGAACACGGTGACGTGCTCGACGCGGTCGTCCTGTCGGGCGCGGCCCTCGGCAACTTCGACACGATCGGAGTGCTGCTGTCGCTCGACGAGATCCCCGATGTGCCACTCGATCCCGAGGTCCTCTCGCGCGACCCGGCCGTCGGCGAGGCGTACGCCGCCGACCCGCTGGTGTGGCACGGTCCGTTCAAGCGGCCGACGCTGCAGGGGTTCGCCGACACGATCGCCGCCATCACCGCCGACGGGGCGCTCGGCGATCTGCCGTTGCTGTGGGTGCACGGCGAGGACGATCAGCTCGTCCCGATCGAGGGGACTCGCGCCGGCATCGAGCGGCTCGGCGGCGACACGTTCGAACAGCACACGTACCCCGGCGCCCGGCACGAGGTGTTCAACGAGACCAACGGCGACGAGGTGATCGCCGACGTCATCGACTTCATCGAGCGCGTGCTGCCGGACTGAGCACGCCGTGCACCCGCAGGTCGCCACGCTCGTCGAGCACTTCGGGATGCAGCCGCTCCCGGTGGAGGGGACGCTGTTCGTCGGGACGTACCGGTCGCCGGCCGAGACGGTCGATGGTGGCCCCGTCGGCACGGCGATGATCGGGCTCTACGCGCACGATCCGCTCAGCCGTTCGCTGTTCCATCGTCTGCCGGCCGACGAGGTCTGGCACTTCTACGGTGGCGACCCGATCCGTCTGGTGCTCCTCCGCGCCGACGGTTCGGCCGACGACGTGTGGCTCGGCGCCGATCTCGCGGCAGGCCAGTTGGTGCAGTACGTGATCCCGGCCGGCACGTGGCAGGCCGGCGAACTCGGCGCGGACGGGACGTACGGCCTGTTCGGCTGCACGATGGCGCCCGGGTTCACGGGCGCCGGATTCGAGGGTGGGACGGCGGACCACCTGCTGGCCTCCCACCCGGACCGCCGAGCGGACATCGAGCGGCTCGCCGTACCCTCCGGCGCTGACCCCGCGATGCCGTCGGGCTTCGCCACGTGATTGGATGAATCCAAGAACGGAGACGATGTGAGCGCACTGACCACGGAGCTCGACACGGCGGCGACGATCCTCGCCGCCGCTCGCGAGCGTCTGCTGATCGACGGCTACGCCGGACTCTCCACGCGCAAGGTGGCCCGGCAGGCCGGCATGTACGCCCAGGACTGGCCGCTGTGGCGCCGCTACGAACAGGCCTGCGACTTCCTCGAGGACGACCTCGGTCCGTTCGAACCCGCCGAGGTCGCCACGCTGATCGGCAACGCGTTCATCGGCTCGGAGGCCCTGCTGCTGTTCGAGCGGAAGGGAGCGGGGGCATGAGAGCACGGCAACCCGACGCCAGCGGCGACGTCGAGCGCGACGGCGTGCGCCTGCACTGGGAGGTGTTCGGCACGGGTGAGACGACGGTCGCCCTGCTGCCGACGTGGTCGATCATCCCGTCCCGGTTCTGGAAGGCCCAGGTCGCCTCGCTCGCCCGGCGCTATCGGATCGTCACGTTCGACGGTCGGGGTACCGGGATGTCGTCGAAGCCCGTCGGGAGTGAGGCGTACTCCCATTTCGAGTTCGCCGACGACATCGGTGCCGTGTTCGATGCGACGGGCACCGAGCGGGCGGTCCTCGTCGCGCTGTCGTGCGGTACGACCTGGGGGGTCCAGTTCGCGGCCGACCACCCCGAGCGCGTCGACGGGCTCGTCACCATCGGCCCGGCCACGCCGCTCACCCCCGGGCACATGGAGCGCGCCATCCATCCGTTCGATGCCGAACTCGACACGACCGACGGCTGGGCCAAGTACAACAGCCACTACTGGCTGCAGAACTACCGCGACTTCGCCGAGTACTTCTTCGCCCAGATGTTCAGCGAGCCCCACTCCACCAAGCAGATCGAGGACTGCGTCGAGTGGAGCCAGGAGATCCCGCCGTCGGTGCTGATCGATGCCACGCGGGGCCAGCAGGCCTGTCAGCTCGAGAGCTTCCGATCCGTCTGTGCCCGGGTCGCCGCGCCCGTGCTGGTCATCCACGGCGACGACGACCGCATCCGCCCGTACTCGTCCGGCGTGGCCCTCGCCGAGTTGACCGGCGGCCAACTCGTCACGATCGGCGGCGGAGGGCACGGCACACACGCGCGCGATCCGATCGTCGTCAACCGGCTGATCGAACAGTTCGTCGACACGGTCCGCCCGAGGCCCCGGCAGGCACCGCCGCCGCGTACCTGGGTGCGCGCCGTCCGCCGTCCCAAGCGGGCGCTCTACATCTCCTCGCCGATCGGGCTCGGTCACGCGTTGCGTGACGCGACGATCGCCGACGAACTCCGCAAGCTGCACCCCGACCTGCAGATCGACTGGCTCGCCCAGCACCCGGTCACCAGGGTGCTGGAGGAACGGGGTGAGCGCATCCACCCCGCGTCGGCGTTCCTCGCCAGCGAGTCGGCCCACGTGGAGGAGGAGGCCGGTGAGCACGACCTGCACGCGTTCCAGGCCATCCGGGAGATGGACGAGGTGCTGGTCAACAACTTCATGGTGTTCGACGACCTCGTCCGCGACGAGCACTACGACGTCGTGATCGGCGACGAGGCGTGGGACATCGACTACTTCCTCCACGAGAACCCCGAGCGCAAGCACTTCGAGTTCGCGTGGATGACCGACTTCGTGGGCTGGCTCCCGATGCCCGACGGTGGCGCGCGCGAGGCCGCGATCGCCGCCGACTACAACGCCGAGATGATCGAGCAGCGGGCCCGCTACCGGCGCCTGCGCGACCGGTCGATCTTCATCGGCGACCCCGACGACATCGTGCCCGACGCGTTCGGCGAACACCTTCCCGGGATCCGCGACTGGACCGAGGCCAACTTCGAGTTCTCCGGGTACGTCACCGGATTCGACCCGGCCGACTTCGTCGACCGCGAGGCGTTGCGCGCCGAACTCGGATACCGCGCCGACGAGCAGGTGTGCGTGGTCACCGTCGGCGGCTCGGGTGTCGGCGGCGACCTCGTCCGGCGGGTGGTCGAAGCGGTGCCCGCCGCCCGCCGCCTCGTCCCGGCGCTCCGGTTCGTGGTCGTCGTCGGGCCGCGCCTCGACCCGCACTCGTTCCCGCGGTGCGACGGCGTGGAGTACCACCGCTACGTCCCCGACCTCTACCGTCACCTCGCGGCGTGCGATCTGGCGATCGTGCAGGGCGGGCTCACCACGTGCATGGAGCTCACCGCCAACCGGCGGCCGTTCCTCTACGTGCCGCTGCAGCACCACTTCGAGCAGAACTTCCACGTCCACCACCGCCTCCAGCGGTACGGCGCCGGCCGGCGAGTCGACTACCACGACGCAGCCGATCCCGACCATCTCGCGGCCATGATCGTCACCGAGCTCGGCCGCACCGTCGACTACCTGCCGGTCGATCCGACACGGCGCCGCCCGTGCCGCGGCGTCGATCGCCGAGCTGCTCTGACCGCCTCGGCCAGCGGGTTACGTTGCGGTGATGGAAATCGGCATCTTCTCCAACGTCGCGGGCACCGGGAACTTCGAGGCGCTCGTCGCTGACGCGCAGGCGTCGGCCGATGCCGGTTTCGCGTCGTACTGGCTGTCCCAGATCATCGGGCAGGTCGACGCGATGACGCTCATCGGTGCGGTCGCCCAGCAGGTGCCGAGCATCCGCTTCGGGACCTCCGTGGTGCCGACCTATCCGCGCCACCCGATGGTGATGGCGGAACAGGCGAAGACGACCAGCCTCCTCAGCGGTGGCCGCTTCACCCTGGGGATCGGGCTCTCGCACCAAGTGGTGGTCGAGGGCATGTGGGGCTACTCGTTCGACAAGCCGGTGCGGCACGCGCGGGAGTACCTCGCGGCGCTGATGCCGTTGCTGCGCGGCGAGGCCGTCAACATGGCCGCCGAGACCGTCACCGTGCGCGGACAGATCACCATCGACGCCGCCGAACCACCCGTGTTGCTGGCGGCACTCGGCCCGCAGATGTTGCGGCTGGCGGGCGCCACGTGCGGCGGCACGGTCACGTGGATGACCGGTGCGTCGACGCTCGGCTCGCTCACGGTGCCGACGATCAGCGAAGCGGCCGCCGACGCCGGCCGGCCGGCACCAGAGATCGCCGCCGGCTTCCCGATCTGGGTCACCGACGACGTCGACGCCGCCCGGGCGGTGGCGTCCAACGTGTTCATGATCTACGGCCAGCTGCCGTCGTACCGGGCGATGCTCGACCACGAAGGGCTCGCCGGGCCCGAGGACCTCGCGATCATCGGCGACGAGGCGACCTGTGGCGATCGGCTCGACGAACTCGTCGCGGCCGGCGTCACGCAGTTCGCGGCGTCGGAGTTCGCGGACGACAACGAGGGCCGCGAGCGCACGCGCGCCTTCCTCGCCAGCCGTCTCTGAGATCAATCCGGGTAGGGCGACTTCAGCGGCGCGACGCCATGTACTTCGCGTAGCCGTCGGCGAGATCGCGTAGCTCGGGATCGGCCGCCAGCACCGGCTCGAACTTCTTCCGCGCCGCCTCCCGCTTGGCCGGGAAGTACTCGGTCGGCCAGTTGCCCTCGTGCGGCCGGTACTGCTTCAGCACGTTGCGGGCGACGGTGGCCTTGTGGACCTCGTCGACGCCGTCGGCGATCCCCATCGTGGGCGCGGCCGCGTACATGTCCTGCAGCGGCGTGAGGTTGGTGGTGCCGAGCGAGCCCATGATGTGCAGGGCGTTGAACGACACCTCGCGCAGCACCCGGGCCATCGTGTACTTCACGGCGGCGATGTCGGTGCGCGCCTCCTGGGTGCTCGAGTTGTCGATCTTCCAGGCGGTCTCGAGCACGAACAGGCGCAGCATCCGGATCGACGCGTACGAGTCGGCGATCTTCTCCTGCACCATCTGATGCTCGGCGATCGTCTTGCCGTGCGACTCGCGGCTGAGGGCCCGCTCGCACATCATGTCGAAGGCGAGCTTGCACTGGGCGATCGTGCGCATCGCGTGGTGGATGCGCCCGCCGCCGAGGCGCCGCTGGGCGAGCACCTTGGCGCCGTCCTCGGGGCCGAGCAGGTGGTCGAGGGGCACCCGCACCTCGTTGTAGATGATGTGGTTGTGGTTGCGCGGCTCGGGCAGGATCTCCACGCCGGGCGTCTTGCGGGGCACGACGAACATGCCGTTGGTGCACATCACGAACAGGATGTCGGCGACGCGCCCGGCGCTGGTGAACCACTTCTCGCCGTTGATCACCCACTCGTCGCCGTCACGGGTGGCGGTGGTCTTGAACAGGTTGGGGTCGGAACCGCCCTGGGGCTCGGTCATCGAGTACGCCGACCACATCTCCTGGTTGAGCATCGGCTCGAGCCAGCGCTCCTTCTGCTCCTCGGTGCCGTAGGCCGCGAGCATCTCCATGTTGCCCGGTGTCGGGTGCCGCGGCGCCGAACATCTGCGGTGCCGACGGGTAGCGGCCGAGGATCTCGTTGAGCAGGCCGAGCTTCAGCTGGCCGTAGCCCGGGCCCGCCGAGCTCCTCGTCGAGGAAGATCGCCCACAGGCCCTGGTCCTTCACCTGGTCCTGGAGGCCCTTGACGAGCGCCCGGATCTTCGGGTCCGGCGACCGGATGGCGTACGGGAACACGTAGTCGAGCGGTTCGACCTCCTCGCGGCAGAACTCCTCGACCCAGTCGAGCTTCTTCTGAAATTCCGGTTCGGTCGAGAAATCCCAAGCCATCGTCGTTACCTCTTCGTCGGTTGCAGCCATGTGGTTCCAGCTGGTCACCGACTGTACGAAATCGCGTGCCCGCCCCACGAGTGGAGGTGGTGCACTCGCGCCAGGCACGAGTGCACCACCTTGCGTCGCTGGTCAGCGCTCCGGACCGTGCCTCGATCTCGGCTGCGAGCAGCTCGAGGTGATGGTCGGACCCCCTCGCGGCTGCGATCGCTTCGGCGAGCGTCCGCCGGCCGACCTGGTCGGACAGCACCTCCAGGTGTTGGTCCGAGCCCGAGGACTGCGGTGGCGACCCAGCGGTCACCACGGCGCCGGCGAGGGACAACGAAGCGAGCGTCCCGATGGCGAGGCCCAACGCTCCGATGCGCTCGGCGACACCCCAGTGATTCCGTGTGTTCCTGATTGATCCGTGCATGCGAATTCCTCCGTCGTCTGGGTTCCTCGGCCGACGATCGGCCGATGACTCGAAGGTGACATGGCCGGCTTGCAGGACGTTTGCAGTCCGAGAACTGTTGACGATCTGCAAACATCCAGGTGAGAAGATGTGCACGGCCAATTCCACGGATGGGGGAAACGGATGCGCTACCGGGTGCTCGGACCGATCGAGGTGGTCGACGACGAACCTGAGGGTCGGACCTCGGTCGCGGTCGGCGGTCCGCAGCAGCGGCGTCTCCTCGGTGTCCTGCTCACGTATCCCGACCGCGTGGTCAGTACCGACCATCTCGTCGAGGCGCTCTGGCCGGATGCCGATCCTCCGTCGGGCGCCAACCGGTCGGTGCTGACCTATGTGTCGCGCCTGCGGGCATCGCTCGGACGTGAGGTGATCGTCAGTCAGGGCAACGGCTACCGGCTCGATCGGACCGCAGGCAATCGGGACATCGACGCATTCGAGACGTTGATCACCGAAGCGGAACGCTCGCTTCCGGATCGTGCCGTGGCCTGTTACGACGAGGCCCTCGCGCTCTGGCGCGGGCGCCCGTTCGGTGAGTTCGGCGACGAGTGGTGGGCGATCGCCGAGACCACTCGCCTCGCGGAGTTGTTCGTCAGCGCACGCGAGCGACGCGCGTCGGCGCTGCTCAAGATCGGCCACCACGATCGGGCGATTCCTGATCTCGAAGGCCTGATCGTCGAGTATCCGCTCCGCGAGCGGCCGGTGTCGCTGCTCGTGCAGGCGTTGCATTCCTCTGGCCGCACCGCTGAGGCGCTGCGCGCTGCTCGCGCGTTCCGCGACCGGCTCGCCGACGAGACCGGTCTCGAGCCGACCGTCGAGTTCGCCGGACTCGAACGATCGATCGCCGACGGATCGGCGGATGGCGGCGAGAGCGCCGGGACGGTTCCGCTGCGGGGGTACACGCTCGGCGAGCCGATCGGCGAGGGCGCGAGCGGCCGGGTCTATGTGGGCATCCAACCCGGCACCGGCCGGCGTGTGGCGGTCAAGGTGGTTCGCCCGGACCTCGCCGACTCGGCCGATTTCATCCGACGCTTCGAGGCCGAGGCGCGCCTCGTCGCCCGTCTCGAACATCCTCACATCGTTCCGCTGTACGACTACTGGCGCGAGCCGGGCGGCGCCTATCTGGTGTTCCGGCTGCTCCCCGGCGGGAGCGTGCTCGATTCGTTGGTCACGGGTGGAGCGTGGTCGCTCGATCGGGTCGACCGGCTGGTCGAGGACATCGGAGACGCGCTGATCACTGCCCATGGCCTGGGCGTGCACCACAACGATGTGTCTGCCGCCAACGTCCTCCTCGACGACACCGGCGCGGCCTACCTCACCGATTTCGGGATTGCGACCGAAGCTGACGACGGCACGACCGAATCGGCCGGTGCTGTCCGGCGTGACGTCCGCGCGTTCGCGTGGCTGGCGTGGGAGTTGCTGACGGGGCCCGACGATGTCGGATCCGCGTGGCCGTCCCGTCGTCTCCAGCGTGATCGACCGGAGCCGCTGATCGGACGGATGCCCGACGTGCCCGCCGCACTCGACGCCGTTCTGGCTTCGGCCACGTCCGCTGATGGAAACACGTCGAGTGTGGCCGAGTTCGTTCTCGGCTGGCGGGCGGCGATGGGCCGGAGCGCCCTCGACTCGACGCCGGTCCGGCGTGCCGACGAGCCCTCGTCCAGCCGCCGCCGTGCCGCTGCGGCCATGGCGCGATCGATCGTCGCCGGTGTCAACCCGTACAAGGGTCTGCGACCGTTCGACGAGTCCGACGCCGACATCTACTTCGGTCGCGACGGTGTGGTTGCCGAACTCGCCACGCTCGTCGGCCAACATCGCCTCGTCACCGTCGTCGGTCCCTCCGGTTCCGGCAAGAGCTCCCTCGTGAAGGCCGGTCTCGTGCCGTTGCTCCGGTCCAGCGGGGCCACCGTCGTCTCGATGGTGCCGGGTTCGAAGCCGACTGTTGCGCTGCGTGACGCGTTGGTATCGATCTCTCCGACGCCGCTTCGAGGCCGTGACTGGCCTGGCCAACCTGCGGACCGTTGCCCGCCGCGCCGGCCGGCTCGTGATCGTCGTCGACCAGTTCGAGGAGACGTGGACGATCGCCGACGAGGACGATCGAGTCGAGTTCGTCGGTGCACTCGTGTCGGCGATCGGCGACGAGCGTCTCGACGTGTCCGTCGTCACGACGATCCGAGCGGATCGATTCGATCTCCCGCTGCAGGATCCGACGATCGGTCCCGAGATCGGGGCCGGCACCTATGCGATCGGTCCGATGTCGGCCGGGCAGGTGGCGGAGGCGATCCTCGGCCCGGCACGTCGTGCCGGCGTCGACGTCGATGACGGAGTGGTCGCCGACCTCGTGGCTGCAGCCGTCGAGCCGGGAACACTCCCGATGCTCCAGTTCACGTTGGCCGAGCTCTACGAGTCCAGGCGCGACGGTTGCATCGGCCGCGAAGCCCTGGACGCGATCGGTGGCATGGCCGGCGTCATCGGCCGGACCGCGGAGCGCGTCTACGCCGGCTTGGAGCCGGTCGAGCAGCGCGCCGCTCGCGAATTGCTGTGTCGTCTCGTGGTGCTCGGCGACGACGGCGTCGCCACGCGACGACGCGCCACGTTCTCCGAGATGTGGCCTGACGCCCGCACCGTCGCCGACGACTTCGTCGCCGCCCGCATGCTCGTGGTCGATCGTGACCCGGCCTCGCGCGAGCCGACCGTCGAGATCGCGCACGAGGCCCTCGTCACGCGATGGCCGCGCCTCGCCGGTTGGATCGACGAGGATCGTCAGTGGTTGGCGCAGCTCCACCACCTGACCGCGAGCACGCGCGCCTGGCGGGCGAGTGGCAGCGACCGCGCCGAGCTCTACCGGGGAGCGCGTCTGGAGGCCGCACTCGAAGCCGTCGACGCCGGGCGGCTGGTTTCCGCCGAGGAACGTGAATTCCTCGAAGCGGGACGTCACCTGCGAGACGTCGCCATCGTCGACGCCCACCGGTCGGCCCGGCGGCTGCGCGTCCTCCTCGCCGGCACCGGACTGGCCCTGGTCGTGGCGCTCGTCGCCGGGTCCGTGGCGGTCATCCAGCGGGGCCGTGCCGACGACGCCGCAACCGAAGCGATCATCCAGCGTGGCCTCGCCAATGACGCGGCATCCGAGGCAATCGCAGAAGCCGAACGCGCGGACGAGGCCGCACGTTCGGCGTCGATCGCCGAACGCGAGGCGAAGATCGAAGCACTGGTCGGCCGCGCCGAGTCGGTTCGCTCCGCGCAGCGGTCCACCGCGGCGCTACTGGCGGTCGAGGCGTTCCGGATGGACGACACGGCCAACACTCGTTCGGCGCTGTTCTCGACCTTCACCGACGAGCTCGGGTTTCCTCGACGCTCACTCGGTCGATCAATCGACCGCGCAGCCGGGTGTCGTGATGCCCGACGGCGAGACCGCGTTCATCGGCGGCGACGACGGCCGGATCCGCCCCTACGACCTCGAGTCGGGCGCTGTCGGGGAGCCGCTGCCCGCGCTCGCCGACGACGTGGGCTCGTACTCGCTGCTGCGACCGTCCCCGGACGGCCGGTACCTCGCGCAGGTCGCGTCGACGGTCGGCGATCGCGATGCGATCGCCGGCGTCTTCGACCTCGAGACCGGCTCGCTCGTGTTCGATCCCGTGCGCTTCGGCGACACGAACGACAGTGGATTCGAATCGGCGACATTCGGCCCGGACGGCCGGTACCTGTTCGTCACCCGCACCAACGACAACGAGCTGCTGGCGATCGACGCGCAGACGGGCGAAACGCACGTCGCGCTCGCCGGGGTCGCTCCCGCGAGCGACGACGCGCCCGGAAACGGGGGCGGCGTTGCCGCGGCGTCGAACAATCGCATCGTGGTCGGCATCGACAAACGGGCGTGGTGACGATCCTCGACGCCGACACCTTCGAGATCGAGAACACGATGACGGCACCGTTACACCACGACCACGTTCCGCACGGTCGGTAACGGCGCACTGGTCGTGGGTGACGGATTGGACGGTGTGTTCGTCCTCGATGTCGACACCGCATCGATCGTGTGGCTGCACCTCGACTACTCGCTGTCGTGTGCGCTCCTCAGCGCGTCGTCGTCGAGCGCGGTGCGTTCTACTGTGCCGACTTCTTCGGTCGAGTCGTGGAGCGCGACCTCGCCAGGGAGAATCCGCAGCGCACGCTCGAAGGACAGAACGGTCACGGCGGCCAACTGTGGTCCGCTCACGGCGGAACCGAACTGGTGGCCTTCGGCGGTGAGGTACCAGTCGTGTCACGCTGGCGCCTCGACGGGTCGGGGCCGATCACCCGCGCGATGACACCGGGCTGGGAGGTGGTCGCCTACAGCCCCGACGGCAACCAGCTCCTGTTGGCGCACGTCGCTCCGTCGGCCAGTGTGCCGTCCTTCAAGGTCGTCGACGTGGCCACAGGAGCCGACGTGGCGACCGTGCCGGCTGGATTCCTCCCCGCCACGTTCGGCGATCATGGGCGCTTGGGAGGTGTGACCGTGCTCGCGAACGGGAAGCTCCGCGGCGCGTCACTCGATCTCGCCAGCGGTGAACGCACCGACGCGACCGGCGTCCTCCTCCCGGGTCTGCCTGATTTCGTCTGGTGGGACCCCGGAAAGCAGACGGTGGTCGTCTCCTTCCGGAACGACGACGGCACACGGTTCGAACATTGGAATCTGTCGGTGACCGGCCCACTCGGTGAGCCGATCGAGACCGGATCACCATTGGGGGTGTCGGCGAGCAGGGATGGAACACGGATCGCAAACTTCACGTCGACCGGCGTCGACATCCATGACGGCCGCACCGGAGACGTGCTCGGCACGATCGATGCAGCGAACGTCGGTGCGGTGTTCATCACCATCGCCGACCAGCTCGTCGTCTCCACGAACGACGGCACGCTCACCCTCTACGGGCTCGACGACCTGCAGCCGATCCGGACGTTCCCCGGGAGCCGAGGACGGGTCGAGCAACTCTACGAGCACCAACGACGGCTCGATCATCGCGGCGCGCGGGGGCGATCGCACGGTGTCGATCTTCGACACCGCCACGGGCACGCAGCTCGGCAAGTCGATCGTGATCGCCGACGGTGAAGTGAACTTCATCTCGCTCGCCCCGGACGGCAGCACGCTGGCGGTGGGCGGAGGCGGAGCCGACTCCCCGGTGAAGATCTGGAGCCTCGACCCGGCGTCGTGGGTCGACGCCGCCTGCCGACTGGCCGGCCGCAACCTCACGCACGAGGAGTGGGACTCGTACATCGGCGATCTCGCGCCGTACGGCGCGACGTGCCCGGAGTTCCCGCCCGGCGATTGAGGTGCCGCACCGGTACCGGCGCGACGGCACCCACATTGCGTCAGGCGGACTGCAGACGGTCGAGCACGTTGGCGGTGACGCGGGCGACGGCGGGGTCGTCGGCCAGACCGAACACCCAGTCGGTGGTGCCGACGGTGACGACCTCGCCGGCGGCGGGTCCGAACGGCCGGCATGTCATCATCACCGCGTTGCCGTGGCGCACCCGGGCCAGGCTCGGTTCGCTGGTGTCGCCGTGGATCCGCTCGGCGATGAACTCGAGGTCGCCCTGATCGCTCGAGCGCGGCGATCGACTTGGGGTACTCGCCGATCCCGAGGTTGCTCGATGGCGTGAAGGCCACGATCTCGATTCCCGCCGCGAGGTCGGAGCGATCGACGGCGATCGGCAGCTGGAACTCGTCGAACGTCAACGGACAGCCGACCGTCTCGTAGCCGACCACGCCGTGCTTCGCACCGAGCACGTCGCCGTAGCGCAGGCCGGTGCCCTCGACGAGCCAGTGGTCGTCGCGGTACACGACGAACCCGCCGACACCGCGGGCGGTGGCCCGACCGAACCGGTGGTACAACCCGAACGCCGATCCGCCGCCGAGGAACGACCACTCCGGGCGCCCCACGAGCGGGTCGGCCCACATGCCGGTCATCGCCTCGTGGCGGCCCTCGCTCACCGTCGGGTCGGTCTCGTGGGCGGTGTACTTGTGGCAGATCATGTCGGTGTGTTCGAGGCGGACCTGCCAGAACATCGTGTTGCCCGAGAAGCTGGCGAAGTTGCCGCCGCGCTGCACGTGGGCCTCGACCGCGTCGCCGCTGGCCGGCGGACCAGTACTCGTCGTGGCCGACGCTGAGCACGAGGTCGTAGCCGTCGAGCAGGTCGGGGTCGCCCGTCGAGGTCGGACGACACGGCGTAGTCGAACTCGTAGCCCGCGCCCTCCGCCCACTCGACGAAGCGGCGTTCGTGGGTGAACCAGCCGGCCGAGCCGATCGCCGACGGATAGGCGTGCTCCGTCCGGTACCGCTGGAAGATCAGGCCGTCGACGTCGGGTTCCTCGCCCCAGCGCACCGGCCTTGCCTTGCGGTCGTCGCGTTCGACCTCGGGCCGGCACAACATCCCCCGGCCGAACGGCCGGCCGAACGACACCTGCTTCCCACCGGTGTACAGGCTGCGCCCGCCCCACGTGTTGTAGGCGTTCCAGGTGTTGGTCGCCAGCACGAGCAGCGCACGCGCACCCGCCGCGCCGCCCGTCGCACCCGGCCCCGCACGACGAACCCGGCGTGGGCGACGTCGCGGCCGGCGGGCGCGCCGGTGGCGGTGAGTGTCACGAGGTAGAAGCCGGACCGCCAGTGTTCGTCGATCGGGATCTGGAGGATCGCCGGCCACCGGCACCCCGCGGCGTCGGCGTCGCCCGGTGGCGGTGTGAACACCCCTGGTACGTCGGTCGTGGCCCACACCGTTTCCCGGGTGGCACCCCAGCGCTCGACGCGGACGTCGAACGTCGACGAACGGGTCGACACGTGGAGGCCGACCGTCGCGCCGACCGGGTAGCTCAGCTCGCCGCAGTAGCCCTCGATGTCGTCCCAGAACGTCTGGTCATCGAACGTCTGGTCATCGATCATCGGCGGCCAGGTCGTGCACCCGCGGATCCATCTCGTTCGGTTCGACCCGCCGACCCGACGGCGTGCGCATCTCGACCCGCACCGGCTCATCGGTGGTGCGGTCGTAGACCGTGACCGGAGCGTCGCCGTCGTACAGGTACCGGTCGCCCCAGTCCATCAACGAGAGCATCACCGGCAGGAGATCGACGCCCTTGCGGGTGAGGCGGTACTCGAGCCGCGACCGTTCGCCCGGGTCCTGATAGGGGACGGCCCGGGCGACGCCGAGTTCGACGAGGCGGGCGAGACGGTCGGAGAGCACGCTGCGCGACACGCCGAGGTCACGCTGCAGGTCGTTGAAGCGGTGGACGCCGAAGAACAGTTCCCGCAGGACCATGATCGACCAACTGTCGCCGAGCGCGGCGAGCGTGCCGGCGATCGAGCAGCGCCCGGCAAGCGGTCCGCGAGGGGGGTCGATCCGGGCTGCGGCCTGCGTCATCGGTCACAGGGTAGCTGAGTTCTCTTGACAGATTCAGCAAACGGGGGGAGGATGGTCTGAGTTCTCCACACGAACTGAGCCGGTATCGGCTCACCGACACGAGGAGGTGCACGATGCGTCGACTGTCCCGATTCCTGACCGAACACAGCATCCAGCACTCGACACCACACGCGCGCTGCCGTGACGAACTCGGGGTGATCGCGGATCGACACACCCCGATCACGACGACCGGTCTCGCAGCCGCCTCAGCCGTCGATGCGCGTCGTGCCGTTGCTCACGCCGAATGGCCACCCGAACGTGATGCCCTCGACGTTCCAGGCGAGTCCGTACCAGACGTCGTCCGTGCCCGACCAACGACGCACGAAGATGTCGTAGGTCGCCCCGTTCGTGCCCACGAACTCGGCGATCTCGTAGCTGTTGTCCCACGACGACGAGTGCGCCACCTGGGTGCCGTCGCCGTCGCGCACGATCAGGTCGAAGTCGACCGATAGGTTCGAGCCGAGCGGGATGCCGAAGATGCTCGACACCGAGCTGTCCCACGCCAGCGCGACCTTCACCCGTGACAGGTACAGCGATCGGGGGACCGTGACCCGGTAACGGAACGTCGACATGCGGTTCCCGTCGAAGTCGGTCGACCGCAACGTGCCGACGTCCCACCCGCGGCGGACGCCGGCGGCGTTGCGGGACCGCCGCGACTGGGTGACACGGACGCCCGCCTGGGCGTCGATCGCTCCCGCACCGTCGACGCCGTCACGGTTGGCCACCACGTCGGCCCACCACGTGCTGTTCGACACGTTGCGGGTGGCGCTGGCGAGGAGGATCGCCCGGCAACCCTCGGGCCACGACCGCAGCGTGGCGTCGACGTCCTGCAGCACGGCGGTGACCCCGGCCGCGGCGGGTGCGGCGAAGCTCGTGCCGGAGTCGCTCTCGCCGACCGCGCTCGACGCCGGTGCCGTTCGCCGAGATCTCGGGGAGTTCGCGATCCCCGTGGTTCGACGAGGGATTGCGGAACACGGAACTGGCCGACATCGCGCCTGCCGTGTCGTTGTGGTTGCCGACCGACAGCGTGTTGTAGCCCTTGTGGTTGACGAACTCCGAACTCGGCGGGTCGATCCCGTCGGGGTCGGTCGACCAGAAGTTGCCGGCGGCCTGCACGATCGTCGGGTACGGCCAGCGCAGCGCCAGCCAGTCCTTCAACACGTCGTCGGATTGCAGGCCGGCGCCGCCGGGCTCGGTGCCGCGGTGGAAGCTCTGGCTGATCACGGTGCAGCCCTGGTTGGCGGCCCACCGCAGCGCGTCGTTGTTGCTGCTGTTCGCCGAGAACAGCCGGCACCCCGGCGCATGGCCGTGCGGCGCGTTCGGCTCACTGTTGCGGACCACCGCGCTGGTCAGCCGCGCGTGATCGCTGGCCGACGGGCTGTTCGTGAAGCGGCCGGCGAACGTCAAGTTGGTCGTGTCGCTCGGTCCGGATTCGAACACGGCGACATTGACGCCGGTGCCGTCGAATCCCAGGTTGTGGACGAGGTTCGTTCGCGACACCGAGATCGAGTTGCCGAGGTCGAGCATCTCGCTCGTGTCGTCGAACATCGCGATGCCCAGCTCGTCGATCCCCATCCCGTCGTTCCCCATCCGGCGCACGTCGCGGACCCGCATCGTCGCGTGCACGGTCGGCACGTCTTCGTCGGGCTGGCGCGTGATCTTGCCGCCATGCTGCTCCACCACCTCGACCAGAGCCCTCGCCCGCTCCGCCAACTCGCGGTCCTGCTCGCGTTGCGCGGGCAGCGGCTCCTTGATCGCACCCTTGGCGGGCTTGTCGTATCCGGTCAAGTGCCGGTCGATCGGCGGCCACAGGACAACGTCGACGGTGTCGCTCGCCTTCATCGACTCGATGTGGTGGTAGAGCGTCTCGTGCAGCTTGCCGAACTTCTCGGCGCGGCGCTTGGCGAGTTCGTCGAGGAGTTCGCCCGCATCGACGCGACGGCCTCGGGCATCGAAGGCGATCTCGTTGGCCGCCCCTGTCGTGCGGTCGGCCACCTTGACGACCTCGACCCACCGGGACCCGGTCGGCACCTTGTCGTCGGTGCCGACGCGCTGGACGTCGAGTTCGCCGATGGCGAGTCGCACGACATGTTCCACCCGGAGTTCCTCGGGCACCTTGCCCCGCACGCGATCGATCACGAACGGCACGGCGAGGGGAGCGAAGCGCTCGCCCGCTTCGTCGATCAGTTCGTCGACCACGAGCATGTAGTTGCCGGTGCCGAGCTCGCTGGTGTCGATGCCGATCTGCCCGTCGTGGGGCGAGGTCCGCACGATGGCGCGATGCTCGCCGTTTCGACCGACGACGTGGACGGCGCCCTGGGCGTATCGTTCCTCGACGTTCGCCGCGCCCTGAATCGTGAGGAGGGTCCCGGCCGACAACACCTCGCCGGGCGTGAAGGCCGGAATCAGATGGCGGGCCGGAGTGAGTCGTGTGGTCATGTTCCTCACGATCCACCGCACCCGCTCCAGATACCGCGACGTGTGGTCAGCCTCGTGTGGTCAGATGGGCTGGATGGTCGATCTCACTGCGCCGCTCACGGAGCTCGTCACCGCACTCGGGTCGGCCGAGGTGTCGGCCCGCGAGCTGCTCGACCTGCACCTCGACCGCATCGACCGGCTCGACGGGCCGATCAATTCGGTCGTCACGCTCGAACCCGAACGGGCCCGTGCCGAGGCGTCGGCGATCGACGACGCCCGTGCCGGCGGGCGTGCCGTCGGCCCGCTGGCGGGTGTCCCGATCACGGTGAAGGATGCGCTCGCCACCGCCGGCATCCGCTCGACCGGCGGGGCGACCGAACTGCGTGATCATGTTCCGACGGTCGATGCCGCGGTGGTCGACACCGTTCGCCGGGCCGGGGCAGTGGTGTTCGGCAAGACCAACATCCCGCGCTGGTCGGGCGACTACCAGAGCTACAACGAGATGTTCGGCACCACCAACAACCCGTGGGACCTCGAGCGCACCCCGGGCGGTTCGTCCGGCGGGCCGGCGGCCGCGGTCGCGATGGGCTTCACCGGCTTCGAGATCGGCACCGACATCGGCGGATCGATCCGCGTGCCGTCGTCGTTCTGTGGCGTGTACGGCCACAAGCCGAGCTTCGGGATCATCCCGACGTACGGCTACCTCGACCATCCGTCGTTCCATCGCAACGTCGCCGACGTCAACGTGTTCGGCCCGATCGCGCGATCGGTCGACGACCTCGAACTGCTCGTCGATCTCCTCGTGGCGCCGAATCCGGACGACGCCGTCGCTTGGCGGCGTCGAACTCCCGCCGGCGCGCGCCACGGCACTCGACGAATTCCGCGTCGCCGCCTGGCTCGACGACGAGTTCTGCCCGATCGATCGGTCGGTGCTCGACGTGCTCCACGCAACCGTCGACGCATTGGAGCGCGCCGGCGCGCGCGTCGATCGTGACCGTCGACCCGACATCGACGCGGGCGTCGCTTCCATCGACGGAGCGATGATCATCTCTGCCGCGTGCGGCATCTCCGACACCGACGACGAGCACGCCGCGCTCGTCGCCGCCGGCCGCGTGCTCGACCATCGGGGGTGGGACGTGCTCCACCGTGAGCGCGGCATCACCCGGCAGCGGTGGGCCGAGTTCTTCGCCGACGTCGACATCCTGCTCTGCCCGGTGGCACCGGTCCCCGCGTTCCGTCACGTCCACAGCGCTGGCGGTTCGAACTGGATCCACGCGACCCTGGCCGACCACGACGACCGGCCGTACGCGCGACCTGGTCCGCTGGTGCGCCCTGACCGGGAGCGCGTACCTCCCGGTGACGGCGGCACCGGTGGGCCGCACCGCCACCGGATTACCGGTCGGCATCCAGGTGGTGGCGCCGTACCTCCACGACCGGACCGCGTTGGCGTTCGCCCGCTGCCTCGGCGAGGTCGTCGGTGGCTACGAGCCGCCCCCACTCGCCCGCCCCTGATGAGTGAGCACTCGCGCACGCGCCTCGCCCAAGCGGTGGCGAACGCGACGAGTGACACCGTCGTGGGGATGACCGTGGTGCACGGCGGCGACACGGCCGCCGCGTTCCGGGTCGAGTTGGCGTCGGGGGACGTGCTGTTCGCCAAGACCCACGCGTCGCCGCCCGCCGGCTTCTTCGGCACCGAGGCGTGGGGACTGGAATGGCTGCGATCGAGCGGTGCGGTCCGGGTGCCCCGTGTCGTCGCGGTGTCCGATGGGATCGAGGAAGGTGGCGAGCCGGCGTTCCTCGTGCTCGAATGGATCGACACGGCGAGGAGCGGGGCAGTTGACGAAGTGGCCTTCGGGCGGCAGCTGGCGCTGCTCCACGATTCGGGAGCTCCGTGCTTCGGTCGGGTCGATCGACGGACCACCGGGAGTCTGGCCCTGCCGAACGAGCCGAGCGCGACGTGGTCGGGTTTCGTCGCCGACTGTCGTTTCGTGCCGCTCGCGCGGATCGCCCGCGAGCGATCGGCGCTCCCGGCGGACACGATCGACCGTCTGGAGCGTCTGGCCGGGACGCTCGAGCGGTTCGACGACGGGTCGCCTCCGGCGCGACTGCACGGGGATCTGTGGGCGGGCAACCGGATCGTCGATCGCGACGGTGCGAGCTGGCTGATCGACCCGGCGGCCCACGGCGGTCACCGCGAATTCGACCTGGCGATGATGCGCCTGTTCGGCGGATTCGGAGCCGGAGCGTTCGAGAGCTACGTCGACGGACATCCGCTGGCGGACGGGTTGGCTCGATCGTGTGGAGCTCCACCAGATCGCGCCGCTCGTCGTGCATGCCATCAAGTTCGGCGGCGGCTACGTCGCCGCGGCCGCTCGCGCCATCGACCGATACGTGTGATCGCCGCGACCGGTCACCGTCACACGGCCGCGAGCATCAGCGAGAGCGAGAACCCGATCGCCACGAGGGATCCGGTGAACACGCCCTCGACCTCGAACGCCTCGGGCAGCAGCGTGTCGGCCACCATCGCGAGGAGCGCTCCGGCGGCGAAGGCCTCGGCCAGTGCGCCAGGGCGACCGCCGTCCGGATCGAGCACGAGGTATCCGAGCGCCGCGGCCACGGCCGACACGGCGATGACGACGAGCCACATGCGGACCACGGTGGCGCGGGTCCAGCCCGCCACTCGCAGACCGGCTGACGACGACATTCCCTCGGGCAGGTTGCTGAGCACGATGCCGGCGAACAGCGCCACGCTGACCTGACCCTGGAGCACGGTCAGTCCGAGCACGAACGATTCGGGGATCCCGTCGAGTACCGATCCGAACACGATCGCTTTGGCCGAGCCGTCCTGCTGCGAGCCGCCGGAATCCTTGCGGCCACCGCCGCCGGATCGATTGATCCACCAGTTCCCGGCCGTGAACGTCAGGGCCCCGACGAGCGTGAGCGCCCCGACCAGCGCGACGTCGGCGTGCTCGATGGCGTCGTCGATGAGCTCGAACGAGACCGAGCCGATCAACACTCCGGTGCCGAGCGCCATGATGATCGCCAGCACCTGCCGGCTCGGCGGGCGGACGTAGGCGATCAACGCACCGACGAGCAGTGCGCTCGCGCCGAGGGCACCCCAGGCGAAGGCAGCGAGCACGCGGCGATCGTAGACCCTGTTCAGCTGTGCGGTTCAGGTTCGCACGCCGATCCGCCCGACTGCTCGGAAGTACCGCTCGAACGACTCGTCGACGCACGCGCGGGCACCGCCGATGATGTTGAGCCCCCACGTGAACCCGTACAGGTCGTCGAAGTCGACCCCGTCGAGCCGGTTCCTGATCTCGGCGACGTCGTCGGGATGCGACGGCACGTGGTTCGGGACGCTGTACATGAACGACACGTGCCGGCGGTCCTGGGCGACGTGCAATGCGTCGCCGGCGAGCAGGATCGGCCGGCCGTTCGGACCGACCTCCGAGTGGAGCACCGTGCTCCCGGGGAAGTGGCCGGGGCAGCGGTAGAGGGTCACACCGTCGGTCAACGGATGCACGTCGCCGTCCCACAACTCGATGTGCTCCGAAGGACGGGCGATCCACTCGCGGTCGTTGGCGTGCAGCACGATCGGCACGCCGCCGAACGCGTCACTCCACTCGACCATCGACGCATAGAAGTGCGGGTGCGAGATCACGATCATGCTGATCCCGCCGCGCGCCTCCAGTTCGGCGACGGCGTCAGCGGTCACGAGGCTCGTCGTCTCCCACAGGATGTTGCCCGCCGAGGTGGGCAGGACCAACGACCGTTGCGGGATGCCGAAGGCTGGCGTGATGCCGACCCCGAGCAGGCCGTCGTCGACCTCGAGTCGGACGGTGTGCGCCGCCTGCAACGCCTCGAGGGTCGTCCAGTGCTGGCCCGACCATCCGACGTACTGCCGGTCGTCGCTGCAGATGGCACACATGTCAGGGGGGTCGGTGCGGTCGCCGTACTGGGTGCCGCAGGTGGTGCAGATGTATCGGGTCATGTCGGAACTCCTTGTCGTGTGGTAGCCGCTCGGGCGCGATCCCACATGCCGGCGATCGCCGCGGGCGAGGCGGCGGACAGGTCGACGTCGGAACGTGGTGGCGAGCATGTCGATCCACGTGTCCAGGTCGTCGACGACGTGTTCGGTCGTGCCGGTCCGATCGGTCCGCGTGACGCGCTGACCGCGGAGCACGGTCGTGCCGTCGGCGTCGCGGAGCTGCGCCGTGACGGTGCGGGCGAACGGCGAGTCCGACGAACGCGCCAGGAACTCGTGCCGCGCGGCGAACGCCTCGATGTCGGTCGGCGCCTTCGAGAAGCTCATGCCCCGGAACGATCCCGAAGTGTCGTGCGTGAAGTGCCAGTCACCGACGCCGCCCACGTTCGATGCGGCAGGGGTGCGTTCGAGCCAGAACGTCATCGGGCCCTGCTCGAACCCGCCCGAGCGGAGTGGGAGCGGGGCGGTGGAGTGCGTCGCCGAGACCCGCATCGACGTACCACGTCCCATCGGGATGATCCGGTGTCGGCAGGCCGTGGACGAGCAGGACGAGATGGTTGTGGAGGTCGGCCTCGTCGGGTTCGGCGCGGTGCACCCCACCGACGTGCAGCGTGACGTCGTACCCCAATTCGGTCAGCAACATCGACAGCGCACCGTTCAAGTGGAAGCAGTATCCGCCGCGGCCGGCGGTCGCGATCCGCTGGACCGCGGCGGCGGGCTCGATCGTCCACGGTTCGCCGAGGTGGATCCAGGTCGTCTCGTAGGTGACTCGTTCGACGTGGCGTCGGTGGATCCGATCGAGCGCCGCGGCGGTGGGTCCCTCCCGAGCGAGGCTGGGCCGATCGAGGCCGAGCCGATCGAGGTAGGCGTCGGTGTGCGCCATCATGCGAACACCAGCGGTCCGGTGCGGGTGCGCTTCAGCTCGAAGAACCCGGGCGTGCCGGCCACGAGCGCGACGCCGTCGAACAGTTGGACGGCCTCGGCACCAACCGGCGCGGGGTTCACGACCGGTCCGAAGAAGGCGATCGTGCGATCGTCGTCGACGATGTGGACCACGGGGGTGCCCACGTCGTTGCCGACCGATTCGACCGCGCTCTGGTGGCTCGCTCGGAGGCGATCGTCGATGTCGGCCGCGTTGTCGGCGCGGCCCTCGGCGAGCAGGGTGGTGGGGAGCCCGACGGCGGCGAGCGTCTCGCTGATCACGTTGTCGTCGACCGGTTCGCCGCCGACGTGGATCCGCCGTCCGAGCTCGTCGTACCAGCGCCCGCAGCGCGTCGTGCCCGTGGTCGCGTTCGATCGCGATCGCGATGCGGGCCGTCGCCCACGCCCGGTCGACGAGGTCCCGGTAGAAGTCCGACACGTCCTCGCGACCCTCGTTGAGGATCGACAGGCTCATCACCCGGATCGTCAGTTCGATCCGTCCGAGCCGCTCCACCTCGACCAGCCAGCGCGAGGTGAGCCAGGCGAACGGGCACATCGGATCGACGATAGATCTCGACGACGGTCTTCGGACCGTCGCGTTCGACCGGCGTACTTCGAGGTGGTCATGACGTCGACGGTACGCCCCCACTTGGGCCAGGAACATGTCCAAACCCGTCAAATCCAACCAGACCAAATCCATCGTTTGCGTCGTGGTTTCTGCGGAACTGTCCGCAGAAATCCCGACGCAAACGCCGATTGACGTCAGGCTCGCTCGAGGATGCGGCGGAGGTCGGGGAGGGACCGTTCGAGGACGTCGGCACTGGCCATGCCGAACCCGATGAGCATGCCGTTCGGGTGATCGGGGTCGATGCAGCACTCGGCGAAGCTGCTGACCGCGATGCCACGCCGGCGGGCGGCGTCGCGGATGGCGTCCTCGGAGACGTCCGTCGGCAGCACCGTCGACAGGTGGAGACCGGCGTGGTTCTCCGGACCGGGAAGGAGTACGCCGGCGTCGACCCCGTCGGCGACGAACTGCCGGACGATCTCGTGACGGGTCCGGTAGACACGGCGCACCCGACGCAGGTGCCGGTCGAGGTGTCCCTGCTCGATGAACCGTTGCAGTGCGAGCTGGCCGAGGCTCGACGGTTGCACGCTGAACAGTTGCCGCCACGCGATCGCGGCGTCGACGAGCGGATCGGGCATCGCCACGAAGCCCAGCCGGAGCGAGGGCGACAGTGTCTTGGAGAACGTGCCGACATACGCCACCCTGCCGGATCGGTCGAGACGGTGCAGTGGCTCGAGTGGGCGATCGGTGTGGCGGAACTCCGAGTCGTAGTCGTCCTCGATGATCGCCGCGTCGTGCCGGTCGGCGAACGCCAGCAACGCCCGTCGTCGGCCGAGGCTCATCGTGACCCCGCTCGGCGACTGGTGCGACGGGGTGGTGTAGACGACCTTCACCTTCGCTGGGATCTGATCGACGACGATGCCTTCACCGTCGACCGGTACGGCCACCACGCGCAGGCCGATCGCCTCGAACAGCAGCCGCACGGGTGGATAGCCAGGATCCTCGACGGCGATCGGGTCACCGGGCCGCAGCATCGTGCGGACGACGAGGTGGATTGCCTCCTGCGCACCCGACGTCACGATGATCTGGTCGGCGTCGACGATCACGCCGCGCGACCGGCCGATCCACCCCGCGAGCACCTGCCGCAGCGACTCGAACCCGGCGGGCTCGCCGTAGCCGGGGAGCGGTCGATGGAGCGCCGCCGACGCGCACCGTCGCCACTCGTCGGTCGGGAAGAGCGCAGGATCCGGTTGCCCGCCGCGCAGGTCGACGCCCCCGGCCGGAGGCGGCTGCGCCGTCGGCGGCGCCGACTCGATCTCGACGGGACGCAGCACCGAACGACGATCGGCCGACCGCCTTCCCGTCGCCGTGCGGCAGACCGCGGTGCCACCACCGGCTCGCCCGGCCAGGTATCCCTCGGCGACGAGCAGGCCGTACGCCGTCGTGACCGTGTGTCGCGAGACCCCGAGTTCACCGGCCAGTTCTCGCGACGGTGGCAGCGGATCGCCCTCGCCGAGCACACCCGACTCGATCGCGTCGCGGATCTGGTCGTAGATCGACCGGGCCGCGCCTCGGCGGCCGCTCGGATCGAGGTAGATCTGCACGCGCGACCTCAGCTGGTCGGCGCCGCCGGGACGTCGACGGCGATCTCGGGACCGAGCTCCGCGCTGCCGATGAGGTCGAGCCGGTCGCCGCTCCAGAAGCGTCCGGGGTCGTACCAGTTGAGCGGTTTGCGATCGTCGAGCAGACCCATCCGCTGATAGGTCAACGCCACGAGTTCGGCGCAGTAGATGTCCTCGAAGGAGACCCGGCGGCGGGCGCGGCCCTTGAGCCAGTGACCGACGAGCCGGAGCGTGCTCGGGAAGTGTCGCCCGCTGAGTTCGCGCACGACGCCGAGCGCGGCGTTCTCCATGTCGCGGGAGGCCTCCGGATCGAGCTGGCGGACGAAGGCGCGCTGCCCGTACCGGTTGACCCACGTGTCGGCGGCCTCGGTCAGCCGGTGCAGCTGGGCGCCGCGCTGCGCCTCGCCGGTCCAGACGTCGACCATCGACCGTCCCAGCTCGGCGTGCCACAGCAACGGCGGGAGATCGTCGATCGCCAACACCATCGCGACGTGGTTGACCGGGCTGTTGGTCGCGAACCGGATCGCCCGGTCGGCGAGCTTGCGTCCGGTGAACAACCAGATGTCGCCGCTGCGACTGACGCTCGCCGCCTCGTCGAGGGTGATCCGCGTCGGCTCCACGCCGCGTACTGTACGGCCCATGCGCTGGTGGAAGTGGTTGGGTCTGGCCGGATTGCTCGGCGCCGCCGCGGCCGGGGCGGTGGTCGTGCAACGGCGGCGCGCCCGCACCTGGGTCGACTACAGCCCCGAGGAACTCCGCGCCCGCCTCCACGCCCGCCTCGACGATCCCTCACCCTGACACCGTGGACGAAGGTGGCGAGGCACCGTGCTACGCCCATCTGATCGGCGAGCCGATGCACGACATCGTCGACGACGAGGACATCGAGCGGAAGATGGCCGCCGCGATGCAGGTCGACGCGGCGGAGGAGCAGCGGTCGTGCTGCTGACCCGCGCTACGGCACCGATCCGGTGATCGTCCTCGAGGGTGATCCGTCGGCGATCGCCGAGCCGGCGATCCGGCAGCGTCGACGGCTCGCCGCGCTGCTCGCCGACCTCGACGACGAACAGTGGGCGCACCCGAGTCGATGCGCCGGTTGGTCGTCGCGTGACGTGATCCTGCATCTCGACAGCACGAACAACTTCTGGACGTTCTCGATCGCCCAGCTCGCGGCGAGCCGACGAGTTCCTGCCACTTCGACCCGTCGCTTCACCGCACTCGTCCTCGAGCCGCTGGTCTCGAACGTGGTGCTGGAGTCGCTCGATGGCGATGGATGGACGACGCTCGCGGAGGCGCCAGCCGGGCACATCAGCGTGAGCGCGCTCGTCCATCACGCGCTCTGGGACTCATGGGTCCACGAGCGCGACATCGTGCTGCCGATCGACCGCATCCCGGTCGAGGAGCCGGACGAGATCGCAGCCTGCCTGAGATACGGGGCGGCGCTTTCCCCGGCGTTCTCCCTCAACGGCGGTGCGGTCGGGCGCGGAACCCTGGCGGTCGACGTGACCGAGCCCGACCTGTCGTTCGTCGTCGAGGTGGGCGACCGGGTGTCCGTTCGGGCCGGGAACGACGCCACCGCGGGCATCCGGTTCACCGGCAATGCCGTGGAGCTGCTGGAGGGGCTGAGCTTCCGTCGCCCGCTCGATCAGGTGGTGCCGGACGAGTCCGCCTGGATGCTGCGCGGTCTCGCCGACGCGTTCGACATCGCCGACCGCGCTGACGTCCGCGGTCCGGCCGAGTGATCGGCGCGAGCGGCGACGTGCGAACATCGAGGGGTGAAGGCGCCGCCGTTCCGCTACCACCGTCCCGACACACTCGCCGAGGCGCTGGCCCTGCTCGCGGAGCACGGCGACGACGCCAAGGTGCTGGCGGGCGGTCAGTCGCTCGTTCCCCTCATGGCGATGCGGATGGGACGTCCCGCCGTGGTGATCGACATCGGTCGTGTGCCCGGGCTCGACGCCATCGAGATCGGCGCCGACGGGTCGTGCGCCATCGGCGCGCTGGTCCGGCACGCCGCGGCCGAGCGCTCCGCCGAGGTCGCCTCCCACGCGCCGCTCGTCCACCGCGCCATGCCGCTCATCGCGCACCGGGCGATCCGCACCCGAGGCACGGTCGTCGGGTCGATCGCGCACGCCGATCCCGCGGCCGAGATGCCAGCGGTGGCCCTCGCCGTCGGAGCGACGATGACCGCCGCCTCGGTGTCCGGTGAACGGTCGATCGCGGCGGCCGACTTCTTCGAGGGATATCTCCAGACCGCGCTGCGCGCCGACGAGATCCTCACCCGCGTGACGTTCCCCGCCTGGCCCGCCGGCGCGGTCGGGTCGGTCGTC
This sequence comes from Ilumatobacteraceae bacterium, assembly GCA_963801795.1. GTDB lineage: Bacteria > Actinomycetota > Acidimicrobiia > Acidimicrobiales > Ilumatobacteraceae > Sva-07. The sequence goes on along the minus strand of CAWDFZ010000003.1, from coordinate 470,468 downwards.
GAGGTCGCCCGCCGGCACGGCGACTACGCGCTCGTCGGCCTCGTCACCAAGATCGAACTCGACGGCGACACGATCGTCGACGCCGCCCTCGCGTTCTTCGGCGCCGCGTCCACCCCGATCCGCGTCGCCGAGGCCGAACGGCTCCTCGTCGGCACGTCGGCGCCGCCCGACATCGTCGACCGAGCGGCGGCGGTCGTCGCCGACGTGCTCGATCCACCGGCCGACATCCACGGCACGACGGCGTATCGGAAGCACCTCGCCGGCGTCCTCACCCGCCGTGGCCTCGCCGAAGCCGCCGCCACGATCGGAGCCTTCTCATGACCGATGCCGCCACCCGTCGCCTCGACGCCGAGCGCCGAGCGGGCGGCGACGTGATCGACATCGGTCTCGTGGTCAACGGCGAGCGACACGACCTGACCGTCGAGGCCAGGCGCACGCTGAGCGACGTGATCCGCGACGACTGCGGCCTCACCGGCACCCACGTCGGATGCGAGCACGGTGTGTGCGGCGCCTGCACGGTGCTGGTCGACGGTGAACCCGCCCGATCGTGCCTCATGTTCGCCGGCCAGGCCGACGGCGCGGAGATCACCACGATCGAAGGCCTCGCCGGCCCCGACGGCACGCTGCACCCGATCCAGCAGGCGATGATGGACGCCCACGGCTTCCAGTGCGCCTTCTGCTCGCCCGGCTTCCTCATGAGCGCCGTCGCCCTGCTCGCCGAGAATGCCGAGCCGACCCGGGCCGAGATCAGGGAGGAACTGAGCGGCAACCTCTGCCGCTGCACCGGCTACCAGTCGATCGTCGCCGGGGTCGAGCGCGCGGTCGAGGTCATGAAGGCGAGCGGACGATGAGTACCGGGACGAACATGAGTGGCCTCGTCGGGCAGAGCGTCACCCGCGTCGAGGACGACCGGCTGCTGATCGGCAACGGCCGCTACGTCGCCGACCTCGAGCCCGACGGCGTCCTGCACGCGGCGTTCCTGCGCAGCCCGCTCGCCCACGCCCGGATCGTGTCGATCGACGTGGCGGCGGCGCGGCGGGCGCCCGGGCGTGACGGCGGTGTACACGGGTGCCGACATCGAGCGGCTCACCCACGCCTTCCCGCCGCTGATGATGTCGCCCGGCCTGTACACGCCGGTGTTCCACTCGCTCAGCGCCGAGCGAGGTCCGCCACGTCGGCGACCCGTGGCGCTCGTGATCGCCGCCTCGCGCCACCTCGCCGAGGACGCGCTCGAACTCATCGAGATCGACTACGCGCCGCTCGACGCGATCTCGTCGATCGCCGAAGCGTTCCAGCCCGGGCGACCGCTGCTGTGGGACAAGGCCGGCAGCAACGTCGTGTACGACCACAGCGACAGCTACGGCGATGTCGACGCGGTGTTCGCCGCGGCCGACCGGGTCGATCACCGAGCGGCTGTCGTGCCAACGGCAGTCGAACCAGCCGATGGAGACCCGCGGTTCGGTGATCGAGATCGACCCGGACACGCAGCCAGCTCACGATCCACAGCTCCACGCAGTCGAGTCACATGCTGCGCTGGGCGACGGCCGCGCTGACCGGCAAGGAACCGGTGCGGGCGTCGCTCAAGCGGCTGGCCTCGAACAAGGAGCGTCGCGCCGCGTTCGGTGCCGGGGCCAAGCAGTTCGTCGGCGAGAACAGCGACAGCCTCAAGGGTCAGGACAACGCCGGCGCGAAGGACCAGTTCAAGCGCGACAAGTCGCTGCCGAAGCACATGGCCGGCATCGGCCTCGGTCTGCTCGCCAAGGACACGTATCCGATCGTCAAGGCGCAGGACATCGGCGGCGGGTTCGGATCGAAGGGCGCGGTGGCGCGCGAGGACATCGCGCTCGCCGCCGCGGCGATCGATCTCGGTCGCCCGCTCAAGTGGATCGAGGATCGCAGCGAGAACCTGCTCGACGGCGGCCACGCGCGCGAGGAGGACATCACCGTGTCGATCGCCGTCGACAACGACGGCACGCTGCGCGGCCTGCGTGTCGACCTCGTGTTCGACCAGGGTGCGTACCCCGCCTTCCCGATCACCGTGGCGATGTTCGGCGGCATGATGCGGGTGATGTTCCCCGGTTCGTACCGGTGGGACGCGTTCGAGATCCGGGCCCGCGCCGTCGCCACCAACAAGGGTCGCTACGTCGCGTACCGGGGACCGTGGGCGAACGAGACGTGGGCGCGCGAGCGGATGCTCGACATCGTCGCCCGCGCGCTCGGCATGCGGCCGACCGACCTGCGCCTGAAGAACATGATGGGCGAGGACGACATGGCGCCGGCGATGATCACCGGGCCGACACTCGACGCGACGATGTCGACGAAGAAGACGCTGGAACGGGCGATCGAGCTGATCGACATCGACGCCTTCCGCGTGGAACAGGAACGGGCCCGTGCGGCCGGCCGCTACCTGGGGCTCGGGATCGCGTCGTACCACGAGGCGGCCCCGGGACCGCCGAACTACTTGTCGTCGGTGAGCCCCGGGTTCCGACATGCTGATGGGCGAGGAGGCGTGGACGGCGATCATGCCCGACGGTTCGGTCGAGGTCTACACGTCGCAGATGCCGCACGGCCAGAGCCACGAGACGACGTACGGTCAGATCGTCGCCGACGAACTCGGCGTGTCCCGCCACGACGTGAAGATCGTCTACGGCGACACGAACCGCACGCCGTTCGGCTTCATCGGGACCGGCGGCAGTCGTGGGGGACCGATGGGCGGCGGGGCGGTGAAGTACTCCTCGCGCGAGGTGCGCCAGCAGCTCGTCGAGCAGGCGGCGAAGATGCTCGAGGCCGCCCCGGCCGACATCGAGATCGTCGACGGCAACGTGCACGTGGCGGGCGTCCCGTCGCGCGGTGCTCACGGTCGCCGACGTCGCCGCGTCGGTGGTGTCCGAACGCGGCACCGTGCCGGGCAGGGTGGCGAAGGCAAGGGTGGCGACGCCGCGTTCAGCGCATCGATCGTCTATCGCGGCAAGGGCGACGGCGGCTGGTCGGTGGCCACCCACGCCTGCATCGTGGACGTCGACCTCGAGACCGGTCTCGTCACGCTTCCCGCGCTACCTCGTGGTCGAGGACTGCGGACCGATCATCAACCCGGCGATCGTCGACGGTCAGGTCCGCGGCGGCGTGGCGCAGGGGATCGGTGCGGTGCTCTACGAGAAGGCGGCCTACGACGACGAGGCGCAACATGCAGGCCGCGACGTACATGGACTACCTGCTGCCGACGGCGATGGAGATCCCCGACATCGAGATCCACCACCTCGAGACCATCTCGCCCGGTGGGGAGAACGACTTCCGCGGCGTGGGCGAGGGCGGCATGATCGGCGCCCCCGCCGCCATCACGAACGCGATCGAGGACGCGCTCGCGCCGTTCGGCGCCCGCGTCGACACCCAGTACAACCCGCCCTCGCGCATCCTCGAACTCGCCGGCGTCATCCCCCGACGCTGACGGCCGGCGGTGCGTTCACTAATCGGCGTCGACCTCGGCGTCGACCGGGGCGGTCGGGGCCTGGTTGTAGGTCGTCGGCCTCTCCGGTGAACGCGTCGCCCGATCGCGGCAGGAGCAGACGCGCGGCGATGGCGGCGCAGAACACGACGATCGATCCGACGATCGCCGCTGCGCCGAGCCCGTCGACGAAGGCCTGGCGGGCGCTCTCGACGAGGGCGGCACCCTGTTCGCCGCCGATCTGCTGACCGACGGCGAGCGCGCCGGACAGGCCGCTGTCGGCGACGTCGGCCGCCTGCTCGGGCAGGCCGGCGATGGAGGACGCCATCCCGCTGATGTACTTCGACGTGACGATCGAGCCGAGGACCGCGACGCCGAGCGCGCCGCCGAGTTCGCGGGTCGTGTCGTTCATCGCCGAGCCGACGCCGGCGCGCGCCAGCGGCACCGACGACATGATCAGCGACGTCTGCGGGGTCATCGAGATCGCCATGCCCGTGGCGAGCGGGATCATCGCGAGATAGATGTTGAACAGCGAGCTGCCCACCTCGAGCAGCGACAGCAGCGCGAGCCCGACGGCGATGCTGGTCATGCCGACCGGGACCACCCACGCCGAGCCGAAGCGGCGCGACGAACCGCGGCACCTGCGGGCGCCACGAACATGATGATGAACGCGAACGGCAACTGCAGCAGACCCGACTCGAGCGGCGAGTAGCCGAGCACCAGCTGCAGGTACTGGGCGAGCAGGAAGAAGGTGCCGAACATCGCGAAGAACGTCAGCGTCATCCCGCCCGACGCCACGCTGAACCGGCGGTCGCGGAACAGCTTGAGGTCGAGCATCGGGTTGCGCGGCGACCGACTCACGCCACATGAATCCGGCGATGGCGACGGCGGACAACGGCGAACGCGCCGAGCGTCGTCGCCGACGTCCACCCGTTGTGCGGGCCTTCGATGATCCCGTAGACGAGCGACGACAGGGCGACGATCGACAACGTCGCGCCGGGCACGTCGATCGGATGTTCGCCGGGATCCTTCGACCGTGGGCAGGAGGATCGCGCCGGCGACGATGGCGATGATGATCACCGGCACGTTGACGAGGAACACCGAGCCCCACCAGAAGTGCTCGAGCAGCCAGCCCGAGGCGATCGGCCCGATCGCGGCGCCGCCGCCCGACACGCCGGCCCAGATCGCGATCGCCTGCGTGCGTTCGTGGGCCGGGAAGACGTTGGTCAGGATCGACAGCGTCGAGGGCATGACGAACGCCGCGGCCAGACCCATGACGGCACGGCCGCCGATGACCATGCCCGACGTGTCGGCGAACGCGGCGAACACGGAACCGGCCATGAACAGCACGAGTCCGAACTGCAGTGCGCCCTTGCGGCCGAAGCGGTCGCCGATCGTGCCGGCGGTGAACAACATGCCGGCGAAGATCAGCGCGTACGCGTCGACCATCCACTGCAGCGACGTCGTCGAGGCGTCGAGTTCGCGCGCCAGCGTCGGCAGCGCGACGTTGAGCGTGGTGTTGCCGATGATGACGATCAGCAGGCTCAGACACAGCACGCCCAGGATCGACCACCGGCGGGCGTAGACGATCGGGTCGATCCCGTGATCGGGGTCGTTCGCTTCCACGCTGTGCGAGCTGGCTTCCACGGTGCTCCTCGAGTGCCCGTCGGGGCGGGATGGCACTCCGAGGGCACGATATCGGTGGGCCCCGCGGATGCGTCCGACCGGAACGCAGGCCATTGCGGGGATGAATGAGAATCGTTCCCGATACGCTCGCGGGCCGTGGCCGCGTGGCGAAGCGATCCTGTGCGCGACGGCGGTGCTGCTCCCGAGCGCCTGCTCGTCGGAGCCGTCGACGGTTGCCGCGGACCCCGCCGAGCCCGACCGGATCGACGTCGTCGCCGCGTTCTACCCGCTTGCAGTTCGTGACCGAGCGCGTGGGTGGCGACGCCGTGTCGGTCACCAACCTCACCCCCGCCGGTGCCGAGCCGCACGAACTCGAACTGAGCGCCCGCGATGCCGGCCGTCTCCAGGACGCCGACGTCGTCGTGTACCTCGACGGATTCGCCCCGGCGCTCGACGACGCCATCCACGACGTCGGTGCCACGGCGTTCGACGTGACGGCCGCCGCCGACCTCGACCGGACGACCGACTCGCTGCACGACGACGATGGCCGCGACCGTGACGAGACGAGCATCGATCCGCACTTCTGGCTCGATCCGCTGCGGCTGGCCGCGGTCGGCGACGCGGTGGCGGCCGAGCTCGGCACGATCGACCCCGACCGCGCGGACCAGTTCACCGCCGACGCCGCCGCGCTCCGAGCCGAACTGGAGCAACTCGACGGCGAGTTCCGCACGGGGCTCGGCACCTGTGCGTCGACCGATCTCGTGACGAGCCACGAAGCGTTCGGCTATCTCGCCGACCGGTACGGGATGACGCAGGTGGGCATCGCCGGTCTGTCGCCCGACTCGGAGCCGTCGCCGGCGACGCTCGCCGACGTCGCCGACTTCGTCGACGCCAACGACGTCGCGACGATCTACTACGAGACCCTCGTCGACCCGTCGATCGCCGAGACCGTGGCCTGCCGAGACGGGCGCCGGAACGGCGGTGCTCGATCCGCTCGAAGGCCTGAGCGACGAATCGGCCGGCGCCGACTACTTCGCGGTGATGCGCGCCAACCTGGCGACGCTGCGGACGGGGCAGGGGTGCGCGTGACGGCGTCGAGTCCCGCCCCCGCCATCCCCACCGCCGCGATCAGGGTGCGCGACGCGACGGTTCGGGTACGGGAGCCACGAGGCGGCCCGCGCCGACCTCGAGATCGACGCCGGCGACGTGGTCGCCGTGCTCGGGCCGAACGGCTCGGGGAAGTCGACGCTCGTCAAGGGCATGCTCGGACTCGTCGACGTGCTCGGGGGGAGCGTCGAGTGGTTCGGCCGCCCCCTGCAGGTGGCGGATCGATCGACGATCGGGTACGTGCCGCAGCGGCAGAGCGCGGCCGGACCGATCCCGGTGACGGTCGAGGAACTGGTGCGCTCGGGTCGCCTCGCGGCGAACGGATGGTGGCGCCGATCGCGAGGCGACGATCGCCGGGCCGTCGACGCGGCGATCGACGTGGTCGGCCTCACGGGGCAACGTGGGCGGCCGGTCAGCCGGTTGTCCGGCGGCCAGCAACGGCGTGCCCTGGTCGCCCGCGGACTGGCGGGCGGCGCACGGGTGCTCATCCTCGACGAGCCGCTCGCCGGCGTCGACGCGGCGAGCCAGACGGCGCTCGCCGACACGCTGCACGTCCTCGCCGAGGCCGGCACCACGATCGTGATCGTCCTCCACGAGCTCGGGCCGATCCAACCACTCGTGACGCGCGTCGTCGCGATGAATGCCGGTGCCGTCGACGTTCGACGGGCCGATCGCCGACGTTCCGAAGGCGCTGCTGCACGACGATCACGCCGACGACGCCCACGGCGGCTTCTACGAGGGGCCCGGCGACCTCGGACTGTTTCGAGGGGGACTGTTCCGCCGATGACCGTTTCGATGACCGGTGCGATCGAGGTCCTCCAGTACGACTTCATGCGGCGCGCCCTGCTCGCCGCCGTGCTGATCGGGCTCAGCGCACCCGCCGTCGGCATCTTCCTGGTGCAGCGCCGCCTCGCGTTGATCGGTGACGGGATCGGACACATCGCGGTCAGTGGCGTCGCGCTCGGTCTCGTCGTCGGACACGCACCGATCTTCATCGCGCTCGTCACGGCGATCGCCGGCGCTGTCACGATCGAGCTGATCCGAGCGCGAGGCGAGGCGTTCGGCGAGATCGCGCTCGCCATCTTGTTCTACGGCGGGATCGCCGGTGGTGTCGTGCTGGTGAGCCGGGCACCGTCCGGCACGCGCAACCTGAACCAGTACCTGTTCGGCAGCATCACCACGACGTCGACGTCCGACCTGATCACGTTCTCGATCCTCGCCGCAGTGATCCTCGCCCTCACCACCTGGCTCGGCCCGGCGCTGTTCGCGGTGAGCAACGACGACGAGTTCGCCCGCGCCAGCGGCCTGCCCGTGATGCCGCTGAACATCGTGCTGGCGGTACTGACCGCCTGCACCGTGGTGATCTCGATGCGCGTGGTCGGCGTGCTGCTCGTCAGCGCACTGATGGTGGTGCCGGTGGCGACAGCCCAGTTGTGGACGTCGAGTTTCCGCACGACGCGCTGGCTGGCGATGGCGGTCGGATTCGCCGTGTCGCTCGTCGGTGTCGTCCTCTCGTACTACGTCGACACACCTTCGGGCGGCACGATCGTGCTGCTGGCGATCGCCGTCTTCGGTGTGACCGTCATCGCCCAGTCCGGCGTCGCGCCTCACCCGTCGCTGAGCCGGCTCGATCAGCAGTGGCTCGATCACGGCTGTCGGAGGCACCGGTGGCACGATCGGCTCCGGCGTCGGGCGGCGGCGTCGGCGGCGGGATCGGCGGGGTCGGGCCGGGATCGGGTGGCGGCACGATCGGCTCCGGTTCACCGGGAGGCGGGCCGGGGTTCGGGACGATCGGAGCCGGCTCGTACGGCGTGGGGTCGGGCGGGATGATGGTCATACGGCCCGGAGTACCCGATCGACCCGGCGCGGAACCGGACCCGACCCCCTGGCGCGCACGATGATCACACCGCTGCGTTCGCGGTGGACCGATATCGTCGAACCATGGCGCGACTGACTGCCGCCGAACGGTCGAAGTTGCCCGATCGAGCCTTCGCCTACGTCGACTCCACCGGCGCGCGGCGGCTGCCGATCGTCGACGCCGCGCACGTCCGCAACGCACTCGCCCGTTTCGGGCAGGTCGAATTCGAGGACGATCAGGCGCGGGCCGAAGCACGCACGCGGCTGCTGCGAGCGGCGCGCAAGTTCCGGATCGTGCCCGTCGGCTTCATCGACAACGAACTCCGGTCCGAGCGGGCAGCCGACCCGCAGGTCCCGGGCTCACAGGGACCCGGCTCAGCGGCAGCCGTGCCGAACGGATTCGTCACCATGATGCTGACCGACATCGAGGGTTCGACCGAACTGCTCGCGACGCTGGGCGACGGGTACGGCGGCGTGCTCGAAGAAGTGCGTTCGATCCAGCGGGCGGAGACGGCCGAGGCCGGGGGCTACGTGGTCGAGGAGCGGGCCGACGAGTTCTTCGGGGCGTTCGCCTCACCGCGAGCGGCGCTGGAGGCGGCGATCGCGATCCATCGTGCGATGTGCGCTCGAACGTGGCGCGACGATGCCGCGGTGCGGGTGCGGATCGGCGTGCACGCCGGCTACCCCACGGTGACCGGAGCGAACTACATCGGCATGGCGGTGCACACGGCCGCCCGCATCTGTTCGGCGTCGCACGGAGGGCAGATCGTGATCTCCGGCGACACGAGGACCGCGTTGACCGACCTCGTGCCCGACGGCGTGGGCTTCCGGCGGCTCGGGACGTACCGGATGCGTGGCATCCCCGACGAGCACGATCTGTTCCAGGTGCGCGCCGACGGATTGGCCACGCGCTTCCCACCGGTGCGCCTGTGACGTGACCGCCGAGCGGGAGTCGACGAACCGGTTGATGCTGCGGGCGCGCGACGTGATGGACCGCGACCATCGCGCCGATCTCGACATCGCCGCGCTCGCCAGGGTGGCGTGCTGCTCGGAGGCGCATTTCATCCGGACGTTCAAGACGACGTTCGGCGAGACACCGCACCGCTACCTCCAGCGGCGACGGATCGAACGGGCGATGTTCCTGCTGCGCACGACCGACCGGAACGTCACCGACATCTGCATGACCGTCGGGTTCTCGAGCCTCGGGACGTTCGGTCGCACGTTCACCGAGATCGTCGGCGAACCGCCCGGTGAGTACCGCAAGCGGGGACCCCTGCCGGACGTGCCGAACTGCTTCGTGCGGTCCTGGGTGAGACCACGTGGTTGAGTCCGTCATCGAGTCAGTTTCGGAGAAGCCACGCTACCAGCGCCGTCCGTAATGTCGCCTGCATGTTCAACAACATCTCCCGCTCCCAACTCTTCGTGCTCGATCAGGACGAGGCTCTCGACTTCTACACGAACACCCTCGGTCTGGAGGTGGCTGCCGACGTCGACCTCGGCTTCATGCGCTGGCTCACCGTCCGGGTCCCCGGCGACGACATCCGCGAGATCCTCCTCGAACGACCCGGCCCGCCCGTCATGGACGATGCGACGGCGGCGCAGGTCCGCGACCTCGTCACGAAGGGTGCGATCGGCGGTGCGATCTTCCTCACGACCGACGACGCGCAATCGACGTTCGACACGCTCAAGGGCCGCGGCGTCGACATCACCGACGAACCGACGCCGCGCCCGTACGGCATCGACTTCGGCATCCGCGATCCCTTCGGCAACGCGATCCGCATCGGGCAGATGTTCGACAATCCCGACGTGAGCTTCTGACCCGATCGGCGCAGCATTGCGGCGTGAGCGATTTCTCGTTCCGCCGGGTGACGCGGGCCGACTTTCCCGCTGCTCGCAGGTTGGCTCGCCGAGCCACACGTCGCTCGTTGGTGGAACCACGACGTCGACGCCGAGGCGCTGGAACGTGATTTCGGCGCCTCGGCCGACGGCACCGAGCCGAGCGAGGACTGGCTCGTCCTGTTCGCAGGGCGCCCCGTCGGGTTGATCCAGTACTCGAGGTACGACGACTATCCGGCGTACCGCGACGAACTCATCCCGTTCGTCGAGGTTCCGACCGGTGCCGCGAGCATCGACTATCTGCTCGGCGATCCGTCGCTGACCGGACAGGGGCTCGGTACGTCGATGATCGAGGAGTTCGTCGAGCGGATCTGGTCGACGGCCCCCGACGTGCCGTGCGTCATCGTCCCCGTCAATGCGCACAACGTCGCGTCGTGGCGCGCCCTGCGCTCCGCCGGCTTCCGCCTCGTCGGGAGCGGCGAGCTCGAGCCCGACAATCCGATCGACGATCTGTGGCACGAGATCCTGCGCATCGACCGTCCGCGGGACGGCAGAATGTCGTACCCGACCGTCACGATCGATGACCGATGAAGATCTTCCACCGTCTCCTTCTCAACGCGCTGGTGAGCGGCGTGATGACGAGCTTCCTGTGGTTCGCGCTCACGTTCTGGATCTATCTCGAGACCGAGTCGGTGCTCGCCACGTCGGTGATCGGTGGTGCGTTCGCCATCTTCTCGGCCGCGTTCGGCGTGCTGTTCGGCACGTTCGTCGACCGGCACCGCAAGTGGACGTCGATGTTCGTCGCGTCGGTGCTCACGCTCGTCGCCTACTCGATCGCCCTGGTGGTGTACGCACGTGACTTCGCACGAGTCGCTGGTGTCGTTCGGTTCCGTGTCCTTCTGGCTGCTGATCGCGCTCGTCCTGTTCGGATCGGTGGTCGGCAATCTCCGCTCGATCGCCATGTCGACCGCGGTCACGCTCCTCGTGCCGGAGGACCAACGCGACCGCGCCAACGGTCTCGTCGGCACGGTGCTCGGGGTGTCGTTCACGATCACCTCCGTGCTCAGCGGCCTGGCGGTCGGCCAGTTGGGCATGGGCTGGGCGCTGATCTTCTCGGTGGCGCTGACCCTGGTGGCGGTGATCCACCTGTTGACGATCCGCTTCCCGGAGCCGGCGGTCGAACGTGCCGACGATGCACCGCACGAGCCGATGTTCGACTTCCGCGGCGCGCTCGACGCGATCTCCGGCGTGAGCGGGCTCTACGGGCTGATCTTCTTCGCCGCCTTCAACAACCTGCTCGGCGGGGTGTTCATGTCGTTGCTCGACGCCTACGGGTTGTCGCTGATGTCGGTCGAAGCGTGGGGAATGCTGTTCGCCGTCATCAGCTTCGGCTTCATCGGCGGCGGGCTCGTGGTGGCCAAGCGCGGCCTCGGCCGACGACCGATGCGGGTGATCCTGATCTGCAATGCCGTCAACTGGACGATCTGCAGTGTGTTCACGCTGCAGTCGTCGATCCCGTTGCTGTTCGTCGGGATGCTCGTCTGGATGTCGCTGATGCCGGCGATCGAAGCGGCGGAACAGACGGTGCTGCAGCAGGTCGTGCCGTACGAGAAGCAGGGTCGGGTGTTCGGCTTCGCGCAGACCGTCGAGAGTGCCGCCTCTCCGTTCACCGCGCTGCTGATCGGCCCGATCGCCCAGTTCGCGGCGATCCCGTTCATGACCGATGGTCGCGGCGCCGACCTCATCGGCGGGTGGTTCGGCACCGGCGACGAACGTGGCCTGGCGTTGATCTTCACGATCGCCGGCATCCTCGGCGTCATCGCCACGATCGCCGCCGCCCGGTCCCGGTGGTACCACCAGTTGTCGGCACGCACCGATTCGGCGGCGCCCGACGTCGAGTCCGATCCCGGCCGAGCAACTGAGCTCGTAGACCGCGTTCTCTGTCCGGGCAACCTCTCCGGCGGTCAGATGGCGGCGGCGTCGCGGAGGGCGGCGATGTCGTCCCACGTGAAGCCCGCCTCCAACAGCACCTCCTCGGTGTGCTGGCCGAGCTCGGGGGCGATCTCGCCGGTGCGCGCCGGCGGTGTCGCTGAACCGCACGGCCGAGGCCACCACCGGGTCGCCGTCGGCGGTGCGGGTGAGATAGCCGTTCGCCCAGATGTTCGGGTCGGCGACGACGGCGGCGTGGTCGCGGACCGGAGCGTGGCGGATGCGGTGCTCGGTGAGCAACTCGCACCAGTCCGCCGTGGTCCTCGCGGCGAGCGCGTCGGCGAGTTCGGCGAACACCGTCCGTTTGGTGTCGCCGAAGTACAGCGGCTCGGGGAACCGCTCGATGAGATCGGCACGTCCGATCAGGTCGTAGAACCGGGCGCGGTCCGGCCCGGCGACGCCGACGATCGCGATCCAGCCGTCGGCGGTCGGGAACACCCCGTACACGCCGGCGATCAGCGGGTGCCCGTGGTTCGACCGGCCAGGCGCCTCGCCGGTGAGCAGCGTCGCCGTGATCTCCGACGCCTGCGCCCAGATCTGTCCGCCGAGCAGCGACACGTCGATCCGCTGCCCACGCCCGGTCCGCTCCCGGGCGAAGAGGGCGGCGCTGATTCCACCGACCAGGTTGAGGCAGGCGATGTGATCGCAGATCGTGACGGCGATCGGGCTGTGCGGATCACCGTCGGCGCCGATCGTGCTGATCAACCCGCCGGCGGCCTGCGCGCTGAGATCGGCGCCCTCCCGGCCGGCGTCGGTTCCCTCGGTGCCGAAGCTCGTGCCGGCGGCGTAGATGATGCGCGGGTTGCGCTCGGAGACCTCTTCGTACGACAGACCCCACTCGTCGAGCGTGCCGGACTTGAAGTTGGAGATGAACACGTCGGCCTCCTCGGCCAACCGGAGGAACGTGTCGCGGCCTTCGGGCTTGCGCAGGTCGATGGTGATGCTCCGCTTCCCTCGGTTGCAGGCGATGAAGTACGGCGCCACGAAGTGGGTCGGCGACGGCGGGAGCCACCGGCTCTGGTCGCCGAAGCCCGGTAGTTCGATCTTGACGACGTCGGCCCCCCAGTCGCCGAGCGTCGCCGCCGCCTGCGGACCCTGCACGAGCAGTCCGGCCTCCAACACCTTGATCCCGTCGAGCGCTCCCATGCCGAGCGACCGTAGCGGCCCGCCCCGATTTCGGGATCAGTCGGCCGAGCAGCCGTTGAGGGCTTCGCGGGCGGCGAGGAGCTCGGCGCTCGGTTCGAGGCCGCTGACCTGGACGAGCAACTGCTCGGCGGCGAGTTCGTTGGAGACGATCTCGGTCGCGCAGGCCGTCTCCTCCTCGCTCGCCGTGGAGGAAGCGAGCGAAATGGCCACGAGGTCGCCGCACGCCGCCAGATCCTCGACCGCAGAAGGGAGCGTCTCCTGGTCGATCGCCAGGCCGAGGTCGGCGAGCAGGACGACCTGGTTGATGTCGCCGGGGGCCAGACCGACCGAGGTCAGCTGGTCCTCGCCGATGGCCGTGACGAACGTCTCGCCGATGCACTGATCCTGCTCGTCGTCGTCGAAGATCGCATAGTTGGTCGCGAACGCGGCGACGTAGTCGTCACGCGTCGCGTTCTCCGCCGTTGGGCCGTCGGCGGCGGTGCCACCCTCGACGGTGCTGGCGACGGTCGTGTCATCGGTGACCGCTTCGGTCGTGTCGGAGGCGGCGTCGCTGGTCGCCACATCCGTCGAGTCAGGCGTCGAATCCGAGGACGAGTCGGAGTCGCTTCCGCACGCGCTCAGCAGCGTCGCGATGGCGATGACGGACACGATCGCGCAGGCGCGAGCAGACGAACGGCGAGTTGTCGAGGTACGCATGGCGACCGGTCTATCCCCGCCTCACCCATCACCACACGTCCAATCCACGTTTGTGTCGCGAAAGCTGTGGACCCCCTCCGCAGTTTTCCCGACGCAAACCCTCTCGACGCCGACACGGATTGTGGGGCTCGCTACGGTGGGGCGACTGCCGAAGGGGGCTGCCACCGTCGTGATCCTGTCGTTTCCTGCTCGCCTGAGCGCACTCGCCACCGAACGTCCCGACGCTCCGGCGGTCACCTGCGCGGGAGCGACGCTCACCCGGGCCGAACTCGAGTCGCGAGCGAACCGGCTCGCCCGTGAACTGCAGTCGTACGGCGTGGGCGTCGGCGACTTCGTCACGATCGCCGTCCCGAACTCGGTCGACTGGTTCGTCGCCTACCTCGCCACGCTGGAAGCTCGGCGCCGTCCCGCAGCCGGTCTCGGCGAAGCTGCCCGGCCGAGAGCTCGGCGGCGATCGTCGAACTCGCCGGATCGAAGGTCGTGATCGGCGCTCCGGACGAAGCGTTCGAACACCTGCCCGACTCGATCATCCACGTCCCGCTCGGCCACGAGCCGCCGCCCGAGTTCTCCGACGAGCCGCTGCCGGACGTCGTGTCGCCCGCGTGGAAGGCGCCGACGTCGGGTGGATCGACCGGTCGCCCGAAGCTGATCGTGTCGGGCGACCCGGCGCGAGTTCGACACCGAGGCCCCGGCCCAGCTCGGCGTCAGCGACGACGGATGCATGCTCGTGCCCGGGCCGCTGTACCACAACGGCCCGGCGGTCTGGTCGTGCCAGGCGTTGCTGCGCGGCAACCACGTCGTGCTGCTGCAGCGGTTCGACGCCGAGCAGGTGCTCGCCGCCATCGAGCGCTACGGCGTCGACGTCGTCTACCTCGTGCCGACGATGATGAAGCGGATCCTGCGCCTCGACGACGACGTGCGCCTCGGCTACGACCTGTCGTCGCTGCGGATCGTGTGGCACCTCGCCGAGCCGTGCCCGCCGTGGCTGAAGGAGGCGTGGATCGACTGGCTCGGCCCGGAGCGGATCTTCGAGCTGTACGCCGGCACCGAGGCGCAGGCGGTCACGATCATCACCGGCGCCGAGTGGCTGGAGCACCGCGGTTCGGTCGGTCGCGTCGAGCGCCGGCGAGATGAAGATCTGCGACGCGGACGGCAACGAGCTGCCGACCGGGCAGCAGGGCGAGGTGTGGATGCGCAACTCCCGCGACACGCCGACGTACCGCTACGTCGGCGCCGAAGCGAAGACGCTCGACGGCGGCTGGGAGTCGCTCGGCGACATCGGCTGGTTCGACGAGGACGGCTACCTGTATCTCGGCGACCGGGTGCAGGACATGATCCTGTCGCGGCGGCGCGAACATCTACCCGGCCGAGGTCGAAGCGGCGATCAACGAACATCCGGCCGTGCATTCGTGTGCCGTGATCGGGCTGCCCGACGACGACCGCGGCAACGACGTCCACGCCATCGTCGAGGCCGACGAGTCGGCGGTCCCGGCAGCCGGACCTGCTCGAGTTCCTCGGCGAGCGACTCGCGAGGTACAAGCTGCCCCGTTCGGTCGAGTACGTCGACCGACCGCTGCGTGACGATGCTGGCAAGGTGCGCCGCGCCGAGTTGCGCGCCGCCCGACTCTGACCACGCCCTACCTTTCATCCGCAACCGAACCCATCCGCAAGTCATCGAGGAGACACCCATGAGCGACGCGAGCACGGCCGTCCCGGCCACCGGACGACAGATCCGTTCGCTGATCACCGCCGACGGCGAACTTCATCTGTCGCTCGTCGACATCGACGTTCCGACGCCCACGGACGACCAGGTCCTCGTGCGCATCGATGCGGCGCCGATCAACCCGTCCGACCTCGGACTGCTGTTCGGCGGCGCCGACATGGCGGCCGCCACCGCGTCGGGCACGTCCGAGCGACCGGTCGTCACCGCACCGATCGCACCGCCGGTGCTCGCCGCGATGGCCGGCCGCGTCGGCGACTCGATGGCGGTCGGCAACGAGGGCGGGGGAGTCGTCGTCGCCGCCGGGTCCTCGCCGGAAGCGCAGGCGTTGCTCGGCAGGACCGTCGGCGTGCTCGGCGGGGTCGATGTACTCGGAGTACCGGTGCGTCCATACGTCGCAGGTCCTGGCGCTGCCCGCCGGCGTGACCTCGGAAGAAGGTGCGGCGTGCTTCGTCAACCCGCTCACCGCGCTCGGCATGGTCGGCACGATGCGCCGCGAGGGACACACGGCGTTGGTCCACACCGCGGCTGCCTCCAACCTCGGCCAGATGCTCAACCGGCTCTGTCTCGCCGACTCGATCGAGCTCGTCAACATCGTGCGCCGTGACGAGCAGGCACAGCTCCTGCGCGACCAGGGCGCGGTGCACGTGTGCAACTCGTCGGCGGAGGGTTTCCTCGACGATCTCACCGACGCGCTGACGGCGACCGGCGCCACCATCGCATTCGACGCCATCGGTGGCGGACGGGCTGGCCGGTCAGATCCTCACCGCCATGGAGCGGGCGGCGAACGCCCGCGCCACCGAATTCAGCAGGTACGGCTCGAGCGTCCACAAGCAGGTCTACATCTACGGCGGCCTCGATCGGGGGCCCACCGAACTCAGCCGGAACTTCGGCATGGCGTGGGGCGTCGCCGGCTGGCTCCTCACCCCGTACATGATCAGCGCCGGGCACGACGAGGTCGCACGAATGCGCGATCGGGTGGCGTCGGAGATCACGACGACGTTCGCGAGCGGTTACACGGCGCGCGTCGATCTCGCCGGGGCGCTCGACCTCGGCCGCGATCGCCGAGTACGGGAAGCAGGCGACCGGGACGAAGTACCTGATCACCCCGCACGGCTGAGAGCGATGGCGGAATGAACGTCGGCCTCCCCCGCGCCTGGAAGGCGATGGCCGACCGTCGGACCGTGAAGGACGACGCCGTCGCGGGGGTGGTGCTCGGCGTCGAAAGCGTTCCCGCCGGGCTGGCGAGCGGTCTGCTCGCCGGGGTCAACCCGCTCGCCGGTCTGTACGGATACCTCTACGGAACGGTCGGCGGCGCGCTCGTGACCAGCACGCCGTTCATGGCGGTGCAGGCGACCGGCGCGATGGCGCTCATCGTCGCCGACACCGACCTGGCGTCGAGGCCCGACCCCCAGCGGGCGTTGTTCACCCTGTCGGTCCTCACCGGTGCGGCGATGATCGTGGCCGGCGTCCTGCGTTTCGGAGCGCTCCTGCGCTTCGTGCCGTCCGCGGTGATGGTCGGCTTCATCAGCGCCGTCGGCATCAACATCGTCCTCGGGCAGCTCGACAGCTTCACCGGCTACGACGCAGCGGGCGGGCATCGCCTCACGCGCACGCTCGACCTGCTCACGCATCCCGGGCGGATCGACTGGTCGTCGTTCGTCGTCGGCACGGTCACGATCCTGCTGATCGTCGTCCTGCAGCGGACTCGCCTCGGTGCGCTGGGCATGGTCGTCGCGATCGGCGCCGGCTCCGCGCTGGCCGCGATGCTGAACGGGAACGAGTCGGTGGTGCTGCAGGTCCGCGATCTCGCCACGATCCCGAACACGTTGCCGGCGATCAGCCTGCCGGTGCTCGGTGACGTGCTCTTCCTCCTCGTTCCTGCGGTGTCGCTGGCCTTCGTCGGGCTCGTGCAGGGAGCGGGGATCTCGGCAGGTTTCCCGAACCCCGACGGTTCACCGGCCAATGCCACCCTGGACTTCATGGGCCAGGGAACGGGCAACGTCCTCGCCGGACTCTTCCAGGGGATGCCGGTCGGAGGGTCGATGTCAGCCTCGTCGCTCGTCGTACATGCCGGGGCGCGGACGCGGCTCGCGCTGCTCGTGGCGGGTGTCGTGATGGCGATCGTCGTGCTCGCCTTCGGCGACGTCGTCGGCTTCGTCGCCATGCCCGCCCTGGCCGGTCTGCTGATGATCGTCGGTGTCGCCGCGATCAAACCCGCACGGATCCAGTCGGTGGCGAAGACGGGCGTGCTCCAGTCGACCGTGATGGTCATCACCTTCGTCCTGACGATGGTGATCCCGCTGCAGTTCGCCGTGCTCGTCGGCGTCGCGCTCGGCGATCGTGCTGTACGTGGTGCAGGAGTCGAACAACCTGGAGATGAAACGGATCGTGTTCGAGGACGATGGCCGTCTCCGGGAGACGGACCCTCCGGCCAGCGTGGGCCGCTCCGAGGTGATCGTGGTCCAGCCGTACGGCAGCCTGTTCTTCGCCAGCGCGCCGGTGTTCGAGGCGCAACTCCCGACCGTCGACCGGGGCACCTGGGGGTCGGTCGTCGTCGTGCGGTTGCGCGGGGTCGACCAGCTGGGACTCTCGTTGATCGAGGTGTTCCGGCGGTACTCGAAGCAGCTGCGCGCCGCCGACTCCAAGCTCAAGATCGTGGTCGCCGGCGATCGTGTGATCGAACAGTTCGAATTGGCCGGCGCCGACGCCGACATCGGATCCGACGACGTCTATCTGGGCACCGAGTGGCTCGGCGAGACGGTGAAGCGCGCCTACGACGACAGCCGGGAATGGGTCGAGGCCCGCCAGGCCGCGGGGTGAGTCGCCGCCGTCACGTGCGATTTGGGAGACTGCGATCGTGATCATCGACTGCGCGGCCTACGTCGACGGCAAACGCGTCGACGTCGACACGTCCTGCATCCCGACGCCCGGGATGCTCCCGCCGTCGATGGGGGAATCCGAGGTCGACGAGACCGACTCGTCGCCGCACTGGGATGCTCCCGACGGGTTCGTCTGGCTCGGTCTGCGGATGCCCGACGTGGCCGAGCTCGGCGAATGGTGCGACGCGCTCGACATCGACGAGGTCGATCCGGCGGCGGTCCTCGCACCACACGCCCGCCCGGTGCTCACCGTCAACGGCACGACGGTCCAACTCGTGCTGCGGACGATCAGGTACGACGACCGCGAGGAGGTCGCTTCGCTCGGCGAGATGACCTTGTTGGTCCGTCCCCATTCGATCGTCACCATCCGCCACGGGCCGACCAGCCCGCTGAGCGAGTTGCGCGGGGCGCTCGAGCGCGATCCACGCCGGCTCCGCGAGGGCGCCACCGCAGTCATGGTCGCCGTGATCGGCAGGGTGATCGACGACTACGGCCCGGCCCTCGACGGATTCGAGACCGACGCCGTGGAAGTCGAGGGCGAGGTCTTCTCCGACTCCAGCCGCCAGCCGGTACGACGGTTGTATCGGCTCAAGCGCGAGCTGCGTCGGATGTTCGTGGCGCTCGACGCCCTGCAGGATCCGCTCGACCGGCTGACGCGAGTGTTCGAACCTCACCTGAGCCGCGAAGTGCTCGCCGACCTGCGTGAGAACGCCGATCAGCTGAGGCGGGCCGCGGCCCGCGCCCGCTCGCTGTCGGACCTGCTCGACTCGGCACTCACGGCGAGCCTCACCCAGATCTCGGTCCAACAGAACAACGACATGCGCAAGATCAGCGCGTGGGTCGCCATGGCGGCGGTGCCGACGATGGTGGCGGGCATCTACGGCATGAACTTCGACACGATGCCCGAGCTCCGATCGCCCGCCGGCTACCCGCTGGTGCTGATCGGCATGGCGATCATCGTCACGCTGCTGTACCGGCGATTCAAACGCAGTGGCTGGCTCTGACCGGTCCCCTCGGCTCGTCCCGGCCTCGACCGTTACGGTGGCGCCGTGTCCAGCCCCCGATCGTTCCCCCAGCCACGGTTCCAGCCCCCACCTGGCGCGTGTGAGGTCCTGCTCCTGCGTCACGGCGAGTCGATGCCGCACGTCGACGGCGAGGACTTCGCGCTCGTCGACGGGCACGGCGACCCGCCGCTGTCGCCGGACGGGACGGGAGCAGGCCGAACAGGCCGCCGCCCGCCTGATCGCCACCGGTGAGCGGATCGCCGCGGTGTACGTCACCACCCTGCAGCGCACCGCCCAGACCGCAGCCCCGCTCCTCGCCGCGCTCGGACAGGAGGCGATCGTCGAGCCCGAGTTGCGCGAGGTGTTCCTCGGCGACTGGGAGGGCGGCGAGTTCCGCAAGCGTTTCGCCGACGCCGATCCGATCGCCATGCGGATGGCCACCGAGCAGCGCTGGGACGTCATCCCGGGTGCCGAACCCGACGAGGAGTTCTCCGCCCGTGTCCGTCGCGGGATCGAACGGATCGCCCGCGAGCATCCCGACGAGTTGGTGGTGGCGGTCGTGCACGGCGGCGTGATCGGCCAGGTGATCGGTCAGGCCAGCGGCGCCCGCGGCTTCGCCTTCGGCGGCGCCGACAACGCCTCGCTCAGCCACATCGTGGTGACCCCCGAGCGCTGGATCGTGCGCTGCTACAACGACACCACCCACCTGCGCACCCGCTTCAGCACCGCCCCCGAACCCCCGGCCTGATCCCACGCAACAGCGGTGTGTGTCGGAAGGCACCTGCGGATCGGTGAAGTCGGGGGCCAGGTGGGCCGATACTCCACCTGTGTCCGTCCACCCTGGTTCCGCGCGCTTTCAGCGCAGCTTCTCGCGACATGCTCTGTCGCGGGCCGGCGCGATCGCGGAACTGATCGCGACGAGCCCCGTGCGGCGCGTCCTGGGCCTGTCGACACGCATCACGCTGCTGCTGGCGGGATCGACGATCGTCGCGGCGTCGGTCGCGGTGACGCTGTGGACCAAACTCGGGCCGGGCCCGCTCGACGTGTTCATCGGCGCCGTGCGCGTCCACACCGGCCTGCCGTTGAGCTTCGCGGTGTGGCTGGTGGTCGGCACGCTGATCTCGGTCGCCTGGCTGCTCGGGCGGCGCCCCGGCGTCGGCACGATCGTCGGGCCGGTCGTCGTCGGCGTCGTGATGCAGTCGGTCACTGCCCTCCTCGCCAACTACGAGGCGCCGACGTCGATCGTCGTGCGCGTCGTCATCCACCTCCTCGCGATCGGTGCGGTCGGCATCGGCGCCGGCGCGCTCATCGTGTCGGGGCTCGGTGCCGGATCCGGTGAGTTGCTCGCCAGCGCCGCGTCCAACCGCTCGGGCCGTGCCGAACCGCGGGTGCGGCTGGCGTTCGAGGTCACCTGGCTCGTGATCGGTGTGGCGATGGGTGGACCGGTCGGACTCGGCACGATCCTCGTGGCGCTGACGATCGGCTCGTCGGTGTCGAACGGCCACCGCATGATCGATCGGACGGTGGGACGAGGCTTTCAGCTGGTCGCGAACCGCTCGGCCGACCCGCGGAACGGTCGGGCGGTGCCACTGGTCGCCGCGTCGGCGTCGTAGTAGTACTACCGGCCGGGTGCCGATCGTGCCGGTGAAGGCGCGGGCGGTAGCGTTCCGCCGTTGAAGTACGTGAGGGGGCTCGATGGTCTGCGCGCAGTCGCGGTCATCGTCGTGCTGCTCTTCCATGCCGAGGTCCCGTTCTTCGACGGTGGATTCCTCGGCGTGTCGTTGTTCTTCACGCTCTCGGGATTCCTGATCACGACCCTGCTGCTGGCCGAACACGAACGGTCCGGTGACATCTCGCTGCGACACTTCTATGGTCGTCGCGCTCGTCGACTGCTCCCCGCGGCTTACGTCTGTCTACTGCTGGTGGCGGTCGCGTCCGTGTGGTGGACCGCCGCGCAGGAGCGCGCCCTACGTGCCGACCTGATCACCGCGGTCACCGACATCGCCAACTGGCGGTTCGCCTTCTCGTCGAACAGCTACCAGGACCTCTTCCTGTCCGCACCGAGCCCCGTCGCCCACTTCTGGTCGCTGGCGATCGAGGAACAGATCTACCTGATCCTGCCGATCGTGGTCCTGTTGTCGCTGCGTCGGAGCCGTCGCGCGCTCGCGTTCACGACGGCCGCACTGCTCGCGGCATCGTTGGCATCGACGCTGCTGACCCGCGATCGTGACCTCGTCTACAACGGGACGCACACCCGCGCCGCGGAGTTGCTCGTCGGCGTCGCGCTCGCGCAGCTGGTGTTCCACGAGCGATCCGCAGCGCCGGCGCGCAGGCGCGGCGACTGGATTCCGGGGGCCCTCGGGATCGCCGCGTTCGCCGGTCTCGTCGTGGCGGCGTCGGTCCGCCAGGGGTGGGTCTATCACGGTGGTCTCGTCGTCGTGGCGGTGGTGTCGGCGGTGTTGATCCGCTCGGTCACCGCCGGCCGGTTCCCGGCGCGACTGCTCGAGGCCTCGCCGTTGGTGGCCGTCGGCGCCGTGAGTTATGGCGTCTACCTGTTCCACTGGCCCGTGTTCCTGCTGCTCGACGAGGAGCGGACCGGGCTGACCGGCGTGACGCTGTTCGGGCTGCGAATCGCCGCCACCGCGTTGCTGACGGTCGCTTCGTACCGGCTCGTCGAGCAACCCGTGCGGCACGGCCGGGTGGCGGCACGAGATCCGGTCGCCGTGTTCGCCTTCGGCCTCACGGCGATCGTCGTGGTCGGCGCGGCACTCCTGGTGCGCGCGCCGCAGCTCTCGCCGACCGAGCAGTTGCTGGCGGCGGGTGAGCAGTCGGTGGTCGAGTTCAGTCCGCCCGTTGCCGCACTCGACGCGGCGGTACGGTCGCCGTCGGTCGATGTGCCGTCGGTCGATGCGCCGTCTGTCGAAGCGGTCGCGCCGAGCACGACGGCAACGCCGGCGCGGCGGCCACGAATTCTCGTCCTGGGAAGCGAACGGTCGGCGATCGACGCGCTGGCGGGAGTCGATGCCGACGTGATCGACGGTCTCCGGCCGGAACAGCCGGTCTCGCGGGCGACGCCGGTCGGCGGAGTGCCGTTCGACGCGTGGCTCGATCGGCTCGCCGAGCGGGCCGATCCGAACGTGATCGTCATCGCCGTGGGGGCCGCGGAGGAATGGGACGCGGGGCAGCGGTTGCCGATCGTCGGCGCCGAGTGGAAGGCGGCCGAGCGGGAGCTGCTCGCCGGTCTCGACGAGGCGTCGACGATGGACCTCCCCGTGCTCGTGTACTACCCGTCGCCGTCGCCCGCTCCCTTCGACCAGCACGTCGAGCGTCTGGAGTTGATGCGTCCGTGGCTCGGCGCCGCCCGCACCAGCCAGGATCTCGTCGCCGCCGTCGACGACGCCATCGCCGCGGCAGCCGATCAGCCGTCGGCCGACGAGAGTGCGGCCCCGGCGTTGCGGGTGATGGTCATCGGTGACTCCACCTCGATCAACATGGCGAAGGCGATCAACGACGGGGGCGACGGGCAGGTCGCGGTCATGTGGGCCGGGTCGAACGGATGCCCGCTCGTGGCGATCGACGGCTCCCGCGTGTCGTCCGACGTGGAGTGGTCGTCGCCCGACTGCGACGCATACGAGCGCAAGCTGCCGCCACTGCTCGACCGGTTCCGGCCGGACGCCGTGCTCCTCGTGCTCGGTCCGACCGAACTCGCCGAGCAGCGATATCCCGGCGACCCGAACTCCCACGTGGCCGGCGATCCGGCGTTCGCTGCTGCCCATGGACAGTCACTGGAAGCCCTGCTCGGCGTGCTCGATGCCGAGGTGCCGCTCCTCATCGCCGACCTGCCGTCCGTCCGCGGGGGCCTGTTCGTCACCGACGAGATGGCCGACCCGGCGCGACTCGCCGCCGTCAACGACCTCATCGTGGCGGCGGACGACCGTCGGGACCAGGTCGAACGGTTCAACTACCGTGACCCACTCGAAGCAGCCGAGCGGGCGTTCGGCCCATTTCGCAGCGACGGGGTGCATCCCGATGCCGCGCCGATGGAAAACCTGGCCAGGGACGTGTACGTCCGTCAGCTGATCGACCAGGTCGCGACGTGGCGGGCGACGAACACCGCGCCGGCTCGCGTGGACTGAACGTCGAGCACCGTCGTATCGGGAAGACTGGCGCGATGAGTGAACCGCACTTCGGATCCGACCACGACGGTGGTCATCCCGACCGCACGGCGGAGTGGGAACGACTCCGTACGCAGTATCTGCAACCCAAGGGTGAGCGGCCGCCGTCGACCGCTCGCGGCGTCCATCACCAGGCGTTGCTGTCGTCCGACGTGGCGACGACGATCGAGTTCTACCAGGGGCTGCTCGAGTTCCCGTTGACCGAACTGTTCGAGAATCGCGACTACGTCGGCTCGACGCACTTCTTCTTCGACATCGGCAACGGCAACGCACTCGCCTTCTTCGACTTCCCCGGCCTCGGGCTCGGCCCCTACGAGGAGGTGCTCGGAGGCCACCACCATCTCGCCATCTCGGTCGAACGGGCCCAGTGGGAGCGGTTGCGGGCGAAGCTCGAGGCGGCGGGTGTCGAGACGTTCGTCGTGGACGACACGTCGATCTACTTCACCGGCCCGGACGGGGAGCGCCTCGAACTCATCTCCGATCCGCTCGGCGAGATGTACGGCATGACCGTCGTCTGACGCGCCCCGCCGATCCGGGGGGTGTGGGGGAATTCGGGTCAGGAGGAGGCGGGAGCGACGAGCTGGACGTCGAGCTCGAGGGCGACCTTGTCGGAGATCATCACCTTGTCACCGCCGAGGGCCACGTTGAACTCGATGCCGAACGTCCTTGCGTGACAGCGAACCCGTGGCCGTGAACCCGGCGTGGGTCGACTGGTCGACCGGGAACACCGACGTGCCGAAGAACTCGACCTCGAGTTCGACTGGCTTGGTGACGCCGTTCAGCGTGAGATCACCGACGAGCGTGTACTCCTCGCCCGATCCCTCGATCGAGGTCGAGCGGAACGTCATCTTCGGATTGTTCTCGGCGTTGAAGAAGTCGCTCGAGGCGAGGTGGGCATCCCGATCGGTGTTGCCCGTCGACACGCTGGCCATGTCGATCTCCGCGGTCACGCTGGTGGACGCGAGGTCGCTCCCGACCACGAGGGTCGCGGTGACGTCCTCGAAGCGGCCACGGACCTTCGACAGCCCGAGGTGCCGCACGGTGAAGCCGACGTTGGAGTGGTTGGCATCGGCGGTCCAGGTGCCGGTGGCGAGGGGGAGGGTGGTGAGAATGTTGGATTCGCTCATACCGATCAGTGTAGCAGCAATTGTTGCGATAGCAAGCAATGCCTCCCTTCAGATCTCGTCGTGGGGATGTCAGGCGGAGCGGGCGTCGGCTCCGGCGTCGAAGATGAGCTCGATGCGACCGCGACCGAGGTCGACGACGGTGGCACCGAGGGCATCACCGATCGCCGCGACGGCGCGGCTGCGACGGCTCGAGCGGATGAAGATCCGTCCGAGCCCCAGCTGCGGGCCGCGAGCGGTGACCGCCCGCACGAGCGCGGTCGCCACGCCCCGGCCGCGCCATTCCTCCACCACCGCCACGGCCACTTCACCGTCGGCGCGCAGGCAGGCGAGCCCGATGATCTCGCCGTCGACCGCGGCCGCGAGGCGCAGCCCGTCGTCGGCGAGCAGCTTGGCGATCAGCGAGGGGAACGGCTTCGGATCGGCACTCGCCCGTCCGAAGAAGCGCTGCTCGGAGCGCAGGGCGGCGGCGAAACGCTCGCGGGCTTCGATGAGGCTCGGGTGATCGGCGGCGACGACCAGGAACGATGAGGGTTGTTCGTCGAGAACGTCCATGCATCCAGCTTCGGGACGGAACATGTCCGCCAGGTTTCGGTGATGTCAGACGTGGATGACGGCCCGCTCGGCGCGCTCAGGCGTCACGGAGCGCCTCGACCAACGGAGCGAGTTCATCGAGTGCCGTGCGGACCTCGTCGGCTCCGCCCTGCGGCAGACCGAACACGGCGCGGCGGACGCCGCGACCGGCGAGGTCGACGAGCTTTTCCTCGTCGGCCGGCGCCGTGAACAGACCGATCTCGATCGTCGACGGATCACGCCCGATCGCCTCGCAGGCCGCCTCGATCTCGGGCCACTTCTTGATCGAGTGCCGACCGCCGATCGGCATCCAGCCGTCGCAGAACTCGGCGATGTCGGCCGCCGTCTTCGGGCCGGCGTCACCGCCGAGCACGATCGGCGGGTTGGGGAACTGCACCGGCTTCGGCCACGCCCAGCTCGGCTCGATCGACACGTGCTCGCCGTCGAACGTCGCCTCCTCCTCGGTCCAGAGCGCCTTCATCGCGAGGATGTTCTCGCGCAGGATCGCCCGTCGATCGCCGTACGCCGTGCCGTGCTGGGCCATCTCCTCCTTGTTCCAGCCGTAGCCGATGCCGAACAGGAAACGGCCGCCCGACAGCATGTCGACGCTGGCCACCTGCTTGGCGGTGTGGATCGGGTCGCGCTGGGCGACGAGGCAGATGCCGGTGGCGAGCTTCAACGTCGTGGTGACGGCAGCCGCGGCGCCGAGCGCGACGAACGGGTCGTGCGTGCGGCTGTAGAACTCGGGGAGCGGTGGAGCGCCCTCGCGGCCTCCCCACGGGGTGGCCCGGCTCGTCGGGATGTGCGAGTGCTCGGGGAACCAGAGCGACTCGAAGCCTCGTTCCTCCACCGCACGGGCGAGTTCGACGGGCTGCATCGTCTGGTCGGTCGGGAAGATCTCCACGCCGATGTGCATGCGTTCGACCGTACCGCGTGGGCGAGAGCAGCCGCGGAGCTCCCGGTCATGGATGGTCGAGTGTCACACGGACGATCGATCGCGGTTCACGAAATGTTTCCCTGGGTACCGGAACACGAGTGGTCGACACCTGGTTGGATCTCCACATGCGAATCGGCCCGCTCGAGGAGCGCTACGTCGACGTGCGCGCCCGGACGGAGCGCCTCGCCGCCCCGCTGTCGGTCGAGGACCAACTGGTGCAGTCGATGCCCGACACCAGCCCGACGAAGTGGCACCGTGCGCACACCACCTGGTTCTTCGCCGAGTTCGTGCTCGGTGCCGACGGTACGAGCGGACGGGTGTGGGACCGACCCGAGTACCGGTTCCTGTTCAACAGCTACTACGACGCCGTCGGGGCGCGGCACCCCCGTCCCGAGCGCGGTCTCGTGACGCGGCCGTCGCTCGGCGAGGTCGCCGACTACCGGGCCCACGTCGACAAGGCGATGCTCGACGCGCTCGACGGACCCTCGACCGGCGCGCTCCCCGGTGTCGTCGAACTCGGCACGCACCACGAGGAGCAACATCAGGAACTGCTCCTCGTCGACATCAAGCACGTCCTGTCGATGAACCCGTCCGTCGCCCCGGCGTACGCCGACATCGTCGTCGCCCCGAGTGCCGATCCCGGCCCGCTCGGCTGGGTCGAGGTGGCCGGTGGCCTCGTCGAGATCGGGCGAACGGCGACGGCCGCCAGCGAGTTGATCAATGGCGACTTCATGTTCGACAACGAAGGTCCGGCGCACGAAGTCCGCCTGTACGACGTGGCGCTGGCCGACCGGCTGGTGACGGCGGGCGAGTGGCTCGCCTTCATCGACGACGGCGGCTATCGACGACCTGAACTCTGGAAGTCCGACGGGTGGTACCGAGCCCAGGACGAGGGCTGGTCGGCGCCGCTCTACTGGCGGCGGAATCCCGACGATCCGTCCCAGTGGTGGATCCACACCCTCACCGGCACCCGGCCACTCGATCCCCACGAACCGGTGGTGCACGTGTCGCACTTCGAGGCCGACGCCTACGCCACGTGGGCCGGGGCGCGGCTGCCGACCGAGTTCGAGTGGGAGCACGCCGCGCGCGACGTCCCGGTGCGGGGTGTCTTCCTCGACGAGCAGGACCCGGCGTTCACGTATCACCCCACCGCAGCCGGCCCGTCCACCGCAGCGACGGGCCATGGCGGTCTGCGGCAGATCTACGGCGACTGCTGGGAGTGGACTTCGTCGGCGTACCAGCCGTACCCCGGTTTCCGGCCGGCCGAGGGGGCGATCGGCGAATACAACGGCAAGTTCATGTCCGGCCAGCAAGTGCTGCGCGGCGGCGGTGCGCTCACGCCACGTGGCCACGTCCGCGCGACGTATCGCAACTTCTTCCATCCGCACACGCGCTGGCATCTCGCCGGCGTCCGACTCGCCCGCGATGCCGAAGCGCACCGCTGACCCACCGGGCTGAATCCCAACGGAGCCGCAATGTCGCCTGCGCCCATCCCGAACCTCACCGGTGCCACCGACGCGCGCGCGACGCTCGCCCGCGCGCTCGCGCTCCGGCCCCGGACCATCCCGCCGCGGTGGTTGTACGACGACCGTGGCAGTCGTCTGTTCGACGAGATCACCCGGCTGCCGGAGTACTACCAGACCGAGGCCGAGCGGGAGATCCTGGCCGAGCACGCCACCCGCATCGCCGAACTCACCGGTGCCACCACGGTGATCGAACTCGGCTCCGGCACCAGCGACAAGACGCGCGCGCTGCTCGATGCCTTCGTGGCGCACGGCGAGATCGAACGATTCGTCCCGCTCGACGTGAGTGAGGCGACCCTGCTCGACGCGGCCGACGATGCTGGGCGAGCGCTATCCCGGTCTGCGGGTCGAGCCCGTCGTCGGCGACTTCAACCGGCATCTGAACCGCCTCCCGACCGGCGGCACGCGACTCGTCGCCTTCCTCGGCGGCACGATCGGGAACTTCTACCAGGAGGAGCGCACCGCGTTCCTCGGTGCGCTCGCCGACGTGCTCGAGCCCGGCGACTGGCTCGCCCTCGGTGTCGACCTCGTCAAGCCGCTCGACCGCCTGATGGCCGCGTACGACGACTCGCAGGGGATCACCGACGCCTTCATCCGCAACTCCCTGCGCGTGATCAACCGGGAGTTCGACGGCGACTTCGACATCGGCAACTTCGACTACGTGCCGCTGTGGGACGGCCGCGAGCACCGCATCGACATGCGGCTGCGCACGCTCGAGCCGGAACGGGTCCGCCTCGGCTCGCTCGGGCTGACGATCGATCTCGATGCCGGCGAGGAACTGCTCGTCGAGATCTCGACGAAGTTCGAACGGGCGGCGTTGCTCGACGAGCTCGTCGACGCGGGCTTCGAACCGGGCGACTTCCTGACCGACGCGGCGGGCGACTTCGGTCTCGCCGTCGTGCGCCGCGCGGGCTGACCGCTACGTCGGCTCGAGCCCCAACCGACGCCAGATGGTCGTCGGGAGCCTCGACCTCGGCGAGCGCCGACACGGAGCAGGTCGATCATGTCGCGCTCGCTCGTCTCGCCGGCGCGGTTCTCCGACTCGGTCGGATCGTTCGACACGTCGTACAGGTGGTGCTCGCCGAGGTGACCGCCACCACCCGCCCAGAACGGGAGCAGGTCGCCCGGGGCGAACGGTTGGCGGATCACCGGGATGTCGGTGCCCGGCATCGTGTCGAGCCAGGCCCGCCCGTCGGGCTTCGGGAACGCATGAAGTCGGCGAACGCCGGCGGCACCGGCATCGTCGTCCATCGGTTCGACCACATCGACAGCGGGAAGTTGTCGGCGTCGGGGGCCCGGGCGTACTTGCGCCGGCCGTCGGTGACCTGCACCCAGTTGCCGAACACGCCGCCGATCGCCCAGTCGCGAATCGAGGTCGGCCTCGCCGGTGAGCAACGGCACGATCGATCGGCCGTGGGTGCGGTGCGCCGCTTCGACACCGAACGACGTCGGCGATCGTGGCGTTGAGGTCGACGTTGGTGGTGAGCGCGTCGACGTCGCCGGCCGCACGACCCGGCCAGTGGACGAGCAGCGGCGTGTGGCCGAGCGGCTCGAACTGCGGGACGACCGGCTTGCCCCAGATGTCGGTCGCCGCGTCTCGCCCGACGGGCCGGTGCGCCGAACGTCGCCCAGGTAGTGGCCGTGGTCGGTGCACACGATCACCGCGGTCGTGTCCCACAGCTGTTGCGCGTCGAGTTCGGCGACGATCTCGCCGAACCAGTGGTCGATCATCGACAGCTTGGCGCCGTAGTTCGCCCGGATGTGGCGGCCCTGGCGCTCGGTCAACGCGCCCGAGGCGATGCCGCCGACGATGTACGGCGGCCAGATCAACCGGTCGTCGTCCCACGGCTCGTCGTCGTACATCGACGCCCACGGCTCGGGGGTGTCGAACGGCTCGTGCGGATCGAACTCGTCGACGAACAACATCCACCGGTCGTGGGCGCTCGCCTGGTCGCGCAGCCACGACGCGGCCGTGCGCATCGTGCGCGGACCGGGGAAGTCGTCCTCGGCGCGGAACCATGTGCGGGAGTCGTCGTAGTGGCGGCGCCCGACGTTGGCGTCGTCGATCCCGAAGCGCTCGCGGATGAACCAACCACCGTCGACGGCGGCGGGCATCCCGTACGCCGACGGGTCGGCCGCGGTGTGCCACGGATCGCCCTCGTGGCCGCGGACGTAGTCCCAGGCGCTGAAGTCGGTGTGGTAGTTCTCGCCGCCGGTCTCGAACAGGTGGGGATGATCGGACACGAGCATCGTCGTCACTCCCGCCCGCCGGAGCGTGGCCGTGATCGACTCCTCCCACAGCTCGATCGAACCCCACGGCTTCCAGAGGAAGTCGAGCGCGCCGCAGAGGATGTCGTGACGGGCGGGCATGCACGGCAGCGAGCCGGTGACGTGGTTGGTGAAGCGCGTGGCGTGCCCGGCGAACCGGTCGAGGTTCGGCGTGGAGAACTCGGCGCCGCCGTACGCCCCGAGCATGTGCCGGTTCAGCGAGTCGAGCAGGACGACGACGACGTTCTGTGGGTGCGGGGCGGTCGGCGGGGCGCCGGGTTCGGTCATCGGTGCGGGCATGCGGTCACCCCGTCGGTGCGAGTACCTCGAGGACGCGCCAGTCGAGCGTGGCCGGGCCTTCCAAGGAGAGCGGTTGGACGCAGACGTGGTCGGCGCCCGCGTCGTAGTGGGCCTGCACGCCGGCCTTCACGCGGTCCTCGTCGCCCCACACCACCACGGCGTCGACGAACCGCGGGTCACGCTGTTCGATCTCCTCCTCGGTGAACCCCGACCGCAGCCAGTTGTTGCGGTAGTTCGGCAGCGCGGCGTATCCCGAGATCGTGATGTTCGCCGCCGCCCGCGCGGCGTCGGCATCGGTCGACAGGATCACCTTCTGCTCGACACACAGCAGCTTGTCCGGCCCGATGATCTCGCGGGCGGTCGCCGTGTGGTCGGGCGTCGAGAAGTAGGGATGCGCGCCGTCGGCCGCCGTGGCGGAGAGCTCCAACATCTTCGGGCCGAGCGCGGCGAGCAGGCGCAACGGCTTCTCGGCGGCCTTGGCGCCGTGGTACGGCGACGCGTCCATCGCCGCGAGGTAGTTCTTCATCGTGGTGAACGGCTTGGAGTAGTCGAGGCCGCGGAGCCCGGCGACCAGCGGGCCGTGGCTCACTCCGAGGCCGAGCACGAACCGCCCGCCGGTCTGCTCGGCCAGCGTGTTGGCGACCTGCATCATCGGGCCGGCATGGCGGTGGAAGATGTTGGCGATGCCGGTGGCGAACTGCAGCGTGTCGACCTGCGAGGCCAACCACGCGATGTGGGCGAACGGATCGCGGCCCACCGTGTCGGGGAGCCACAACGTCGAGTAGCCCATCTCCGCCACACGACCGGCGAACTCCGCCGCCTCGCCCGCGGACATCGTGTCGGTGTGGTACCAGACGCCGGTGGTGGACAGTCGATCTCGTGCGCTCATGGCGGCGAGACTACGGGTGAGGTCGGGAGTCGGCCGGAGTCGGCGGCGACCGGAATGTGCGGAGATGGGGGCGGCCGGTGCTCGAACCAGTCGCCCGACGGGATCGGGACGAGGTCCATGCCGAAGCCGTACTCGTACGCCCACACGTCGACGCCGGCCTGCGTCGTGATCGCCACGCGGCGATAGCGCCCGGCGACCGTGTCCTCCTCCACGTCGAGCACCGCGAGGCACTCGTCGAGCAGGGAGTCGGCGATGCGGAACGTGCGTCCGTGGATCACCGTCGAACCGCTCCCGTCCCCATTCGCGGTCGGGACGAACGTCGCCGCCGGATAGTCCTCACCGGTGTCGAACAGCGAGCCGACGACGCTGTCGGCGACGCCGCCGTCGGTCACGAACGGTTCGAGGAACGACCACCGGACGTCACCCGGCCGCAACGTGCCGTAGACGAAGACGTGGTCGATCAGCGGGTCGTGCGCGGTCAATGTCCACCGTGGGCAGTGTCGCACAATCGTTCGGCACCGGCCTCGATCTGACCGGCACCGACGCCCTCGAGCGCGGCGAACGGTCCGCACTCCTGCGGCACGATCCACACGTGGATCATCGGCGCGGGCGGGGGGTTGACGAAACCGGTCGGGCAGCGCCCCGTTCGGGCTCGTGATGCCCGACGACCCGCGGGTGCTCGGGCCAGCCCGAGTAGCAGAGGTTGTTGTGGATGTGCCACTGCATCAACGCGCCCCCGATGTCGGGGACGTCCTCGAGTGCGATCGAACTCGCCGTCATGTACATCGCGCTGACCAGCTTCTTCGAGCCGTCGGGCTGCGGTTCGTAGACGAGGCTCTCGGGGAAGTTCGGGTCGAGGATCACATCGTCTTCGATCCAGTCCCACTGCACGAAGTGCTCGTGGCCGGTCGCCCGCGTCGCCGATGCTCTTGAAGCCGGCGGCCTCGGCGACGCGGTAGTCGCTCCACTGCGGCAGTTCGACGAGCGTGACGGCGATGAGGTTCTCGGCGGCGGCCTGCTGTTGCGGGGTGACGCCGGGCGTGCCACTGAGATCGATCGGCAGCGTCGGGTCGTACGGTTTGGCGACGGCCGCGGGCGCGGCCGCGGTCGTGCCATGGTCGTGTTCCGCGCTGCAGACGTCGACGCGTTGATCCTCGGGCACGCCCGCGGTGCCGGCACCGATGCCTTCGAGCGCCGCGAACACGCCGCACGGGTGCGGTTGGATCCACACGTGCACCATCGGGTTCGCATCGCCCGTGCGGACGCCGTTGGCGCAGTTGCCGTTGGCGTCGATGATCCCGACCACCTTGGCGTTGCCGTTCTCGTCGAGCGACCAGCAGAGGTTGTCGTGCTTGTGCCACGTCATGAGCGGGCCGGCCCAGTCGGTGAGCGACGGATCGTCGGCGGGGCGGGCGCTGGCGATGTACATCGCGCCGGCGAGCGTGCGCTGGCCGTTCTCGACGCTGTAGACGAGTGATTCGGGAGCGAGCGGATCGAGGAGGTCGTCGTCTTCGATGAGATCGGCCCTTGATGAAGTGCTCGCTGCCCGTGCCGGCGTCACCGATCGAGGAGTAGCCGGCGGCGATGGCGTCGGCGGGATCGGCGAAGCGGGGGAGTGAGGCCAGCGTGTCGTCGACGAGCTTGGTGGCCCGGAGTTGCTGTTCGGTCGTGACGCCGGGGACACCCGACAGGTCGACGGGCTGGGTGGGGTCCCACGGGCGGGGCCACGCCAGGGCGACCGGTTCGGCGGCCGGAGCCCCCGCAGGATCGATGATGTGGACGTGGCCGTCGGTCGCTTCGTCGGCGGTGTGGCTGTGTCCATCGCTCGCTTCGGCGGCGACGTCATCCGCGGCTTCGTCGGCGGCGTGGGTGTGCCCGTCATCGGTGGCGAGCGCTGCGGCTCCGTCCGCGACCTCTTCGGTGCCGTGGGTGTGCCCCTCGGCGTCCTCTGTGTGGGAGTGGACGTGCGTGCCGGCGGCGAGCATCGTCCACACCGCGAACAAGCCGAGGAAGACGGCGGGGAGCACCAGGCCACGGTGCTGACGGCGTTCGGGCGGGAGGATCGGCTCCGGTGTAGGCGGCGAAGACCGCGACGGCGGCGAGCAGCGGCGCAGGCGGTGTCCGCGAACTGCGGCGCCTCGCGCACCTCGAGTCCATCGATCCACGAGACGCCGGCGAGACGCGTGTAGAGCCATCCGGCGATCGCCCCGGCGTTGACGACCACGACGGCCCACGCCGCGGCGCGGCTGGACCGGACCACCGCCCAGAGCCCGACCCCGAG
This sequence comes from Ilumatobacteraceae bacterium, assembly GCA_963801795.1. GTDB lineage: Bacteria > Actinomycetota > Acidimicrobiia > Acidimicrobiales > Ilumatobacteraceae > Sva-07. The sequence goes on along the minus strand of CAWDFZ010000003.1, from coordinate 437,093 downwards.
CTGGAGTGCGGCGACGATGATGAAGATCTGCGCGAGCTGGCGGTGCTCGGCGTGGATGCCGGCCGCGGCAGCGTGGACGGCGCCGGCCTCCATCGACGCGAGCCCGCCGAACAGCACGACCGACATCTCGGTCCTGAGAATGGTCGTGCCGCTGCCACCCCCGGTGTCAACAGTCATTCCCGGCAGGATACGCCATGTGACCCCCGTCCCAGCATCGAGAAACGCGTTTGCGTCACGAAGTTCGCGGAACGGGTGCCGGAAATCGTGACGCAAACGGGGGAGGGAGAATCACGTTGAGCGGCGGCGAACGAGCGCCGCGTTGAGTTCGGCGGCCATCAGCGCCGAGATGGCCAGGAAGCCGAGCCAGGTGACCAGGCCGAGCACCAGCGCGAACTGGCCGTACGTGTCGCCGGCGTTGTCGGTGATGCGCCTGACGATGCCCGCGCCGAAGTACTGCAGGACGCTGAACGCGATGCCCGCCGCGATGGCGCCGGGCCACACGTCCCGCCACGAGGGCGAGGCGGCCGTGAGGAGCCGGTACATGAAGGCGATCACGGCGATGTTCACGACGAGGCCGGCGAGCAGGAGCAGGATCCGGCTGAAGCCGGGGAGGTCGGCCGCGTTCACGATGGTCGTCAAGCGCGAGGCTGCCGATCTGTGACACCCCGATGATCACGAGGCCGAGGACCGCGCGACCGCGCTGGACGTGCATCCCCTCGCGGTCGTCGATGGCGATCTCCCAGATGTCGTCCTGCGCCACCTGGAAACCGACGAACGCCTTCGTCGCCGACCACAACGCCGTCAGCAGACCCACGATCAGCACCCAGACGTTGCCGTCGAGCGAGGTCGGATCGTCGGCCAGCTGCTGGCCGAGCACCGGGATGTTCTCGAGGGCGCCGCCGACGATGCGCTGCTGGAGGTCCTCGTTGTTCTGCAGGACGAAGCCGAGGATGGTGGTCGCCACGAGCAGCAGGGGGAAGATCGACAGGAAGAAGAAGAACGACAGCAGCGAGGCGTTGCGCCCCGACTGGTGGCGACGCCAGCCGTCGAGCATGTCGACGACCACGTCGACGGCGGCGGACCGCCGCCGCAGCGCCATCACTCGATCGCTCGTCGTCCACGCCATCAGCGCGCTCGCGCCATCGCGGAGGTTCCAGTCGATCGGTGCCTGGCCGTGGTCGACCAGCGCCTCGTTGGCCCGGCTGAACGGCCGGCTGCCGAAGAACCCGTTGTGGGCCGACAGCGGCGACGGGTGCGCCGACTCGATGATCGTGTGCCGGGTGCGTGTCGATCAGCGTCCTTCTTGCGGCGGGCCGATGGCTGCCCCACAGGATGAACACGACGTGGTCGGGCTTGTCGCTGACGGTCCGGATCACCCGGTCGGTGAACGTCTCCCAGCCCTTGCCCTGGTGCGACGCGGCCTGCCCGGCGCGCACGGTGAGCGTGGTGTTGAGCAGCAGCACGCCCTGGCGTGCCCAGTGCTCGAGGTTCCCATGCGTCGGGATCGCGACGCCGAGGTCGCTCGCCAGCTCCTTGTGGATGTTGATCAGCGACGGTGGGATCGCGCACGCCGCGGCGGACCGAGAAGCACAGCCCGTGGGCCTGCTTCGGGCCGTGGTACGGATCCTGGCCGAGGATCATCACCTTGGTGTCGGCGTACGGCGTGAGGTGGAGCGCGGCGAACACCTCGTCGGGCGGCGGGTACACGACGTGCGCCGCCCGCTCGGTCGCGACGAACGACTGCAGGTCGCGCCAGTACGGCTCGGCGAACTCGCCCCGCAGGAGTGGGTTCCAGTCGGTCACGGCCATCACCACGGTTGCCTAGCATGTCCCGGGTGACCGACTTCTCCGCCCGGGCTGTGCTGGCCACCCTGCCGACGCCGCTCGAGGTGGGCCCGACGTTGCCGGGCGGGGCGCGCCTCTGGATGAAGCGTGACGATCTCAGCGGTCTCGGCGGCGGCGGCAACAAGGCCCGCAAGCTCGAGTTCCTGTGTGGCGCGGCGCTCGCCGACGGCGCCGACGCGCTCGTCACCGTCGGGGCGGCCCAGTCCAACCACTGCCGCATGACGGCGGCCGCCGGCGCCAAGCTCGGCCTCGAGGTGCACCTCGTGCTGTCGGGCGACGAGCCGGCCCGCGGCGAGGCGACCGGGAATCAGTTGCTGTCGGCGTTGTTCGGCGCGCAGCTCCACTACACCGGCGCCCCCGACCACCACTGGGGCGAGCTCGAGATCGCCCGCGAGTCGGTCACCGACGCCCTCGCCGCGGACGGACTGCGGCCGTACTCGATCCCGATCGGCGGCAGCACCGCCGACCGGCGCGCTCGGGTACGCGTCGGCGTTCGATCGAGCTGCTCGATCAGCTCGACGCCGCCGGCCTCGCGCCCGTCGACGATCGTGTTCACGTCGTCGAGCGGCGGCACCCACGCCGGGCTGCTCGCCGGGCGGGCCGCCGCGCTCGCGGCGGGCCGCACGTGCCCCGACATCCTCGCCGTCGGCGTCGCCAAGGGCGTCAACATCGGCTACCCGGACGTCGCCGCACTCGCCGACGAGACGCTGGCGCTGATGGGACTCGACGTGACGGTCGACGAGAGCGACGTCGAGGTCGACACCCGGTGGATCGGCGACGACTACGCCGTGCCGACCGCGGCCGGCGACGCGGCGATCCGCTGGGCCGCGGCGCCACGGCGGCTGGTTGCTGGACCGCACCTACTCCGGCAAGGGTTTCGCCGGCCTGCTCGGGGCGGCCGGCGAGGGCCGGTTCGCCGAGGCGATCCGACGTCGTGTTCGTCCACACCGGCGGGTGGCCGGCGCTGTTCGCCCGCGGTGGCGCACCGCTAGCGTCGATGCCATGACCGACACCGTCACCGCCACCGCGCCCACGGGTGCCGCCGGTTCGGACATCCTCGACGTCGACCTGCTCGCGTTCGAGCAGGGCAGCGGCGAGCAGCGCCGCGCCGTCGTCGACGGCGTCCGCCGCAGCCTCGCCACCGGGTTCGTCTACACGAGCCACGACCTGTCCGACGACCTGCTCGACACCGCCTACGGGATGCTGCGCGAGTTCTTCGAGCTCGACCGTCGAGACCAAGCAGCGAGTTCGTCGCGCCGGGCGCCAACGGCCAGACCGGGTACACCGGCCTGCTCGTCGAGACCGCCGCGTCGAGCGACAAGCCCGACTGGAAGGAGATGCTCAACTGGTCGACGCCGATCGCCGCCGGGCATCCGCTGAAGCGCAAGTTCGTCCAGGCCTACCCCGACCAGGTGCTCCCCGAGGCGGCGGTGCCCGGGATCACCGAGGTGCTGTACCGCTTCCACGACTCGATCGCCGACCTGCAGCGCCGGTTCCTGCACGTGATCGCCGAGGGCATCGGCTGCCACGAGACGTTCTTCGACGACATGGTGAAGGACGGCCCGACGCTCACCCGGGCGATCCGCTATCCGGCGATGGGCGACATCGGCCAGGACGGGCACGTGTGGGCCGGCGCCCACGGCGACATCAACCTGATCACCGCGCTGCCGCGGGCCACGGCGCCCGGTCTGCAGGTGCAGGTCGGCGACGACTGGGTCGACGCGATCCCGCCCGATCGCTCGCTGATCATCAACACCGGCATCATGCTCGAACGGCTGACGAACGGGCAGATCCCGATCGGCTGGCACCGCGTCGTCGCCGCGCCCGACTACGAGGGCGAGCGCTACAGCGTCGTGCAGTTCTGCCATCCCCGGCCGTGGACGATCCTGTCGCCGGTCCCGTCGTGCTGCACGCCCGAGCAGCCCGCAGCGCTTCGCCGCGATCAGCGCCGCCGACGCGCTCGACGAGGTGCTCTACGAGATCAACCTCGTCGAGACCGCCCGCCGCGTCGACTGACCCGGCGTGCCGCGATGGTCGATCGAACGGCGCTACCGTCCGTCGGCGCCATGTCGATCGAACCCGCAGACGAGGTGCCGGACGAGGCTCCTGCGAAGCCGCCGAACCCGACCAACGTCGTGCTCGCGATCGACATCACCGCCGAACGCTTCGAAGCGGCGCTGGTCACGGCGACCGGTTCGCTCGTCGATCGAGCCTCCGTGCTGGTCGAGCGGGACGTCGGACCGGAGTCGCACTACACGAACCTCGCCGGCATCGTCACCGAGATGCTCACGGTCGCCGACGAACGCCATGGTGTGAACGTGGTCGGCGTCGGCGTCGGTTCCGCGGGTCCGGTCGGTCGCCACCTGGAGAAGGTGTCGCCGGCGGGGATCGTCTCGTGGCGCGACTTCCCGCTGCGGGCGCGCCTCGTGGAGCTGACCGGGTTGGCGGTGCACGGCGACTTCGACGCCAAGGTGCTCGCCCTCGCCGAAGGGTGGCTCGGTGCCGCGCAGGGCCATCAGAACTTCTGCACGATCACGGTGTCGGGATCGGTGGCGGGCGGTCTGGTCCTCGACGGCGACCTGCTCGACGGCGCGTCCGGTTACGCCGGTCAGGTCGGGCACATCATCGTCGAACCCGGCGGCCGCCGCTGCGTGTGCGGGGCGCAGGGGTGTCTCGATGCGGAGGCGTCGGGCGCGGCGATCGAGTCGATCACCGGTCGGCCGCTGACCGAACCGACCTACGAGATCATGCAGCGCACCGGACGGCTCGTCGGCCGCGCCGCGGCGACGGTCTGCAACACCCTCGACCTCACCCTCGTGGTGGTCGGCGGCACGATCGCCCGGAACTTCGCGGCGACGTTCTTCCACTCCGCGCAGGCGGCGCTCGAGGAACATGCCCAGCTGCCGTACAGCCGCGGTGCCCGCATCACGCCGTCACGCCTCGGCGACAACGGCCAGCTGATCGGTGCCGGTGCCTTCGGGTGGCGGCAGATCCGCCGCGCCCAGCGCTCGGCCTGACGGGCGACCCGTCAGCCGCCGAAGGCGCGGTAGAAGCGCTCGGCGGGCCCGATGCCGAAGCGGCGCTGCCAGGCGGCGGCGGCCGCGATGGCGACGACCCAGAAGCCGAGGGCGAAGGCGAGGGCGACGTCGAGTCCGGTCGGTTCGATCCAGCCGAGCCAGTGGACGACGAGGTTGAACACGAGGACGTGGGCGAGGTACAGCGTGAGAGTCATCTGCCCGGCCCGGCGGAGGGGATCGAGCGCGCCGGGGAAGCGGTCGGCGAGCCAGTCGATGCAGGCGTAGGCGACGAGCGCGGTCCCCAACGCGCTGCAGACGTACAGCCCGCCCCGGTCGAACGGGTCGGTCGACAGGAACACCCGTTGGAACGGCGTCGCGTCGGCCGACCCGACGATCGTCGCAATCGTGAAGAGCGCGACGCCGGCGCCGATCGTGACCGGTCGCCACCAATCGATCGTCAGACACCGGCCGAGGACGATGCCCGCGCACAGGAACGCCAGCCACGGCAGCAACGGATGTGTCCCGTTGATCGTCACGTCGAACACGTAGCGGCGGATCGAGTCCTGCCCGGGCTCGGTCAGCCAGCGCATGTCGTGGCCCCGGTCCTGCTGGTGGACGGTCCACAGCCGGATCGTCCAACCGGCGAGCGCGGCGGCGAAACCGATGGCGATGATCCACCGGGAGCGCAACGTGAAGATGACCGCGGCGACGACGAACATCGCCCCGTAGTAGAGGATGATCGTGCCCGGCCAGATGATGTCGAGGAACAGACCGACCGACGTACAGGAGCACGCCGCGCCGGACGAGTCGCCAGCGCATCGCCACGACGCGGTCGTGGTCGCCGATGACCGATCGGGTGAGCAGCGTCACGCCGACACCGGCGACGAGCACGAACGTGGCCGCGAACCGGGTCGACAACGGGCCGGTCCACGGGTCGAACAGCGTCGGCCGCCCATCCGTCGCCGACGTCGCGTCGCGATCGTCGAGCAGCGAGGTAGCCGTGGAAGTTCATCACGACGACGCCGATCAGCGCGACGGCGCGCACCACGTCGGGGCCGGGCAGCCGGCGGCGCACGATGTGGCCGACTCGGCGGCACGGCGCGTTCGGTCAGAGCCATTCGAACTCGTCGACGAGCGTCATGGTCAGCGGGCGTTGCACGTCGACGCGATCGCCGATCGCCGGCATGGTCTGTCCGGCCGGGACGAAGCACATCGAGACGTGCATGTGCGGTGGTTCGTGCAGGGTCAGGCGGGCCCGATCGAAATGGAACGGGCTCCGGCCGTCGGGGAGCGGGGCGACACCGTGCGCGGTGCCGGCGCCGATCATCACGAGATGACCGTCGCCGGGTATCTCGCCGAGGTGGTAGCCGGCTCGATCGCCGGCGCGACACGACGCGCATGTCGAGCACCTCGGCCGACAGGTGCAGCGCGCTCTTGTCGCCGTGCCACAGCGAGGTCCCGAGACGGTTGCGATACGTGTGTGTCGGCGGGCAGCGAGGCGTACGCGGGACCGTCGAGGTGGCTCACCCAGACGGGGAGCGACGGGTCGACGGACGGGAGCCAGCGCGTGATCTCGGCCGCGTGGTCGGCGCCGGTGCCGGCGAGTGGCGGGTGGATGCTGACGCCGACCACGTCGAGGCCGGCGGTGCGGGCGGCGTCGATCGAGCGCCGGTGTGGCGCCGAAGCGCTGCATCGCTCGATGCCAGCTTGACGACGACCCGCCCGTCCCATCCGGCGAGCGCGGCGAGGTGGGACTCGTTGCCGATCGTGAGGATCGGCTCCGTGCCGGTCGGTCGTATCGCGGTCGGCGGTACCAGGGTCGGCGTGAGCACGACCGGGGTGACCGCCGCGGGCAAGCCCTCGAGTTCGTGGATCGTGCCGACGGCGATCGTGTCGGCGAACTCGGCGGCCACCTCGGCGAGCCACTCCCGCCCGAAGCCGTACCCGTTGCCCTTGACGACCGGGACGAGACCGGGCGTGGAGGCCGCCACCTGCGCCACATGGGCACGCCAGCGTGCGGTGCGGATGGACAGCCTCACGAGGCTCGACGGTACTGGTCGCGGCCGGATTCGGTGGGGCGCCGTTTCGGCCACGCGGCGAGGCGCGGGACGATCGGCGCGATCGTGCGGTGCCGGATCATGCCCTTCCAGACGCCCCATCCGTAGGCCGCGTCGGTCGGGGCGGCACGGACGTCGGCCAGCAGGCTGGCGACGGCGATCCAGCGGATCCGCTTCGACCCCAGCGCGCCGACCGCGACGACCGGCCACCAGACGCGGCGCACGGCCGACGCCAGCTGTTGCGCGGCGCCGAGGTGGCCGTGCATCGCCAGCCGGAACGCGGCGGTCGGTGGGACGTCGGGGAGCTTGCGGGGCGAGCGCGCGCCGCCGACCCGACCGCGAGCGACGACGGCGGCGACGGGGTGCCCGGCGAGCACCAATGCCCATGCCGCGGCGGTCCATCCGTTCGATCCGCAGCGGGGCGAGCGCGCCGGGGTGACGCAGCGCGAGCGGGGCGGCCGACGTGCCGTATCCGGCGTGCTGGCGCATCCGCCCGACGATGCGTCGGCCGTGGCCGGTGCCACACGGTCGACGGCCGGCTCGTACCGGCACCGCCATCCCTGCTCGTCGAGCCGCCAGACGAGATCGACGTCCTCGCCGAAGCGCAGCTGCTCGTCGAACCCGCCGATCGAGTCGAAGGCCTCGACGCGCACGCACGATCGCCGCGCCGGGCACGTAACTCACCCGCGTGCCGGCGCGGATGCGGGCGGGCGCACTCCCGAGGTCGAGCGGCGACCCTCGCTCGCCGAGCACCCGTGGTGCGACGAGGCCGACCCGCGGGTCGTCGAAGTGGTCGAGCAACGGTTCGAGCCAACCGTCGGGCAGGTCGACGTCGGCGTCGACGAACGCGACCAGCTCGGTGTCGACGAGCGGATCGCCCCGCGTTGCGTGCCGCGGCGGGCCCGCGGTTGACCGGCAGTCGCAGCGCCGCGCCGGCGAGCGGCGGCACCGAGCCGTCGTCGACGACGACCCGCCCGTCAGCGGCCACGATGCCGCCGAGCTGCGGGGTGACGATCGTGACCAGTCGCGCCAGGGAAGGGCGCGCCAGGGGACCCGACCCCCTGGCGCGCGATGCGGCGAACGAGGGGTGGATCGCGCCGCCGTCGAGCAGCCGATCGACGAGCCGCGACGGGGCGACCGGCTCGCCGCGTTCGATCGCGGCGAGCGGTGTCGGCGCCGCGCTCGGTGACGCGGAAGATGCGCAGCGGCGATCCGGCGACCAACACCCGGTCGAAGCGCTGCCACGACCCGTCGACGACGAAGCGCACGCCGATCGCGGCACGCGTCAACGGTGCGGGGTCGGGTCGATCGGTCGCCACTTCTCGATCTCGTGGACGAGGTCATCGACGAACGTCGAGATGAACCGATCGCCTTCACCACCGGAGGCGCCGTTGGGATCGCCGAGCACCCCGGACGGGCTGACCGCGCGGACCCCGCGCGCCCGCAGTTCGTCGATGGTCGTGTCGGGGCCGGCCTCGGCCAGCTCGAAGCGGACCAGCCCGGGGTCGATCGCCAGCATCAACGACGTCTCGATCCGTCCCGCGTGGAGATCGTTCGGGCCACCGTCGTTGCGCTGGGGCCACTTCGGCCACCACGCCAGTGCGTGGCGACCCTCGCTGGTCAGCGTGGCCACGGCGTCGGTGACGGCGCGGTGATTGCCGCCGTGTCCGTTGACGAGCACCACGCCGGCCGCCCAGTCGGCGCTGCGGACCAGTTCGACCACCACGATCGTCATCACCTCGAGCGCCGATCGACAGCGTGCCGGCGAACCCGGCATGCTCGCCCGACGCGCTGACCGAGATCGTCGGGCCGACCATCAAGCCGTCGGTCTGGTGGATCGCCCGGCCGGCGAGCTCCTCGGCGATCAGCGTGTCGGTGGCGAGCGGGCAGGTGCGGGCCGTGCTGTTCGGTCGAGCCGACGGGGATCAGCACGATCGGTGACTTCACGCCGTCGACGCGTGCGTTCCGGTCGCGCCGCGTCGGCGACCTCGCGCCAGGTCGCGTCGCCCAGTCGCACGTCAGCCCGCCGTGCCAGCCGCGGTCGTCGTACCGATGTCTGCCGGCTCGGGCAGATACCCCCACGCCGCGAGCTGATCGACGATGCGGTGCGGCGGCTGCCGCGGGTTCGAGGACGACCGCGTCGCCGTGGGACGTGTGCGCACCACCGACGTCGAGGATGCCGCGCACCCGGTCGAGCACGTCGCCGTGCGGTGGCGGCAGCACGCGGGCCCGCGGGCGGTACGGCGAAGACGACGGCGGCGGTGGCGTGCTCGTCGGCAACCGCCTTGACGACCTCGACCGGCGCCGCCTTGGAGCCGACGACCGCGCCGAGCGACGCCCGTCGCAGCCGGGCGACCGAACCTTCCACCGAGATGACGGCCGGCGGTCGGACGTCGAGCACCTCGCGGCGGCCGCCGTCGAGGCGACGGAGGCAGCGCAGGGTCGTGTCACCCGCCGGGTGCGGCGACGTGCGAGCAGCCCGAGCGCCTGCGCCGCGCCGAGTTCGTGGGCGAGGAACGCGGGCACCGACCCGGTGCCGCGATCGAGCGAGAAGTCACCGCACACGACGAGGTCGGACCCGCCGACCACCCCGGCCAGTTCGGTGGCGACGTGCCGGCTGTCGAGCGCGGTCGAACCGTCGATCCGTACCGCTCGCGCCGCTCCCGTTGCGATCGCCCTGCGGAGCGCGTCATCGGCCGCCGGCGGCCCGAGACAGACCACCGTCACCGTGCCTCGACCATCCGTCGCTCAGCCGGAGCGCGGTCTCGAGCGCGGCCTCGTCGGCCGCCGAGACGCCGGCCCACCGCGTGTCGGACGACGATGGTCCGCCGGGTCGCCGATCGACACCCACTTCCAGCAGACGGCGATCTTCATCGGATCCAGGCGCTCACGAGTCGCGCGAAGACCACGCCGTGGCCGCCCTCGGGGTACGTCCAGGTGATCGCGCCCTCCTTGTTGCACACGAGGTAGCAGGTGCCGCACTCGAAGCACTGTTCGTAGTTGAACAGGATCCCGCCGTCGCTCGTGGCGACGAACAGCTTGGCCGGGCAGGCGACCAGGCATTCGCGTGTGCTGCAGCCGCCGCAGATCGTCGTCGTCGACGGTGATGTGGGCGCGCTCGTGGACGTCGAAGCGCGTCGTGCCGATCAGGTCCTCGAACGACAGCTCGGGCCAGCGCTCGGTCGTCATCCCCGGCACCTCATCATCCCCGGCACCTCATCCGTAGCTCCGCAGTCCGTCGAGGCCGTCGCGGGCGAGATCCTTCAGCTTCACGCCGGCGCGCTTGCGTTCCTCGTTCAGGATGCGTCGCAGGCCGGGCTTCGGCGACGGGTTGTCGACGCGGAACATGCGCTCGACGGTATTGGCGATCATCTGCCGGATAGAGGTGCTGCACCCGGTCGGACAGGACGAGCGACGGGGCCCGGCGCAGCTTGCGGTGGTCGCGCAGCACGAACGTGTCGCCGAGCCGTCGTTCGTAGCCGGCGAGCCCGGCGGCCGACGTGTCGCCGGCGCGCAGCGCCTCGGCCGCGGCCTCGCCGGCGTACATGCCGCTCGCCATCGCGAAGTTCACCCCTTCGAGCCAGATCCCCGCGGCGAGGCACATCGCCGCCGCGTCGCCGGCGACGAGCAGGCCGTCGGCGGTCATCTTCGGCATCATCGACAGACCGGCCTCGGGGATCACGTGCGCCGAGTACTCCTTGACCTCGCCGCCCTCGACGAGCGGAGCGATCGCCGGGTGATGCTTGAGATCGGCGATGATCTCCTCGGGCCGCCGCTGCTGCGCGGCGAGCTTCGGGCAGCTTGAGCACGACGCCGACCGACACCGTGTCGAGGTTCGTGTAGACGAAGCCGCCGCCGTTCACGCCCGCCGGTGCCGCCGAGGATCTCGATGTCGACGCCCTCGCGGTCCGCGCACCGCGAAGCGCTCGTCGATCACGTCCTTCGGCAGGCCGAGCGTCTCCTTCACGCCGAGCGTGTAGTTCGCCGCGTCGACCGGGCCGTACAGCCCGGCCTCCTTGGCGAGGAAGCTGTTCACGCCGTCGCAGGAGATCACGACCCGGGCGGTGATGTCGCCGTCGGGGCGATCGGTGGTGACGCCCACCACGACGCCACGCTCGTCGCGCAGCAATCCGGTGGCGGTGGTCGAGCAGACGAGGTGCGCACCGTCGGCTTCGGCCTTCGACGGCCAGCCAGTGGTCCCAGTCGGGGCGGTACGCGGTGGCACCGTTGTACGGCGGCCGGCCCCACGACGCGGTGCGGAAGTCGACCGTGAGCGCCTGGTCGTCGGTGAGGATCATGGTGGAGCGCCGGGTGATCCACCGTTGCACCGGTGCCTCGTCCCACCACTCGGGGTGGAGCTGGTCGAGGATCCGCGGGTACACCACGCCGCCGTACATGTTCTTCGCACCGGGGAACGCCCCGCGCTCGACGAGCACGACCGAATGGCCGGCCCGGGCGAGCACGGTGGCGGCGCACGACCCGGCGGGCCCGGCTCCGACCACCACGACGTCGACGTCGACGCTCATGACGTGCCGACCTGCTCGTGGTCGGCCGGCTCGAGTGCAGGTTCGCCGGCAGGATCCAGCAGATGGTCGAGCGTCTCGTTGGCGTCGCTCACGATCGGCGAGATCCGACATCGCCATCATCGGGCAGTGCGGCTCGGTGTTGACGCTGATGATGTGCGCCGGGGCACCCAGCCCGCTCGTGTGCTGCACGGCACCGCTCACGCCGAACGACACGTACAGGGTCGGGTCGACGACGACACCGGTGGTACCGATCTGATGGTCGTGGCTGACCCAGCCGCGGTCGGTGATCACGCGGGTGGCGCCCATCACACCGCCGATGCGTCCTGGCGAAATCGTGTCGAGTTGCGGTGAAACGCTCCGCCGAGTCGAGTCCGGCACCGCCGCCGACGATGTGCCGGGCCTCGGCGAGATCCATCGTGCGCACGTCGGGCGGCAGCACGTCGACCACGACGGCGTCGGGCGTCGACGCGTCCGCGCGTCGATGACCGGGACGTCGACTGGGCAGTCGGCGACCGCCGGCTCGCCCGGGAAGGGCTCGGTGCCGCGCACGCCGGGTTGCAGCGTGGCGACGAACGGCCCGTCGGGGCGGATCTTGTGGAGTTCGAGACCACCGCCGCGGGCGACGTACGACCACGGCGGGGGTCACCGTGGTGGCGCCGGCGAGCAGCTGGCGGCCGAGCGCGGCGGCGAGCCGCGGCGCGAGATCGCGACCGTCGGGCGATTCGGGCAGCACGACCTCGTCGGCGTCGGGCACGTCGGTCAGGAGCGTGACGAGTGCCGTCGTCCATCGAGCCACGGCGAACGGTCCGAGTTCCACGCGGCGGACGTCGGTCGCCAGGCCATCGAGCGGCACGGCAGCGACGTCGGAGCCGGCGAGCACGACCCGGCCGCCGCACTCGGCGATCGTCTCGTCGGCGCCGGCGGGCAGGACGCCCTCACGAACCGGTACGAGCGCGATCATCGAACCTCAATGTACGGCCGATGAGCTCGCGGAGTCCGATTCGTCGGCGTCGTCGTTGCCGCGGTCGCGCGCCCACCGGATGAGCTCGACGAGGGCGGTGATCGACAGTGCGGCCCCGAAGGCGACCAGGAAGGCGACCGTGTGGTTGTCCTCGAACGCCGCGCCGAACGCGTAGCCGAGCAGGGCGGCATAGCTGGCCCAGATCACCGAGGCGATGGCGATCCAGAACATGAACCAGCGGCGCGGCTGACCGGTGAGCCCCGACGAGACCGTCAGCACGGTGCGCCCGCCCGGGATGAAACGGGCGGTGATGAGCAGCGGTCCGCCGCGCTTGCGGATCTGGTCGGCCGCCCGGTCGAGGCGGCGTTCGCGATCGGGTTTTCGTTGCGGCCCAGCGGCGTACCCGTGGCCCGAAGACGTGCCCGATCGTGTAGGCGATGTTGTCGCCGATGAACGCGCCTGACGCACCGGCGAGGATCACGAGGCCGAGTTGCTGGTTGCCGGCGCCGGCGGCGACACCGCCGGCGATCACCGTGGTCTCGCTCGGCACGACCGGGATCACCGAGTCGAGCAGGGCGATGACGAACACGATGATCAGGAACCACCAGTTCGACGAGATCTCGTCGATCCAGTCGGTCACGTCGGTGATGATGTTCGCGACCATGATCGTCTCGACGCTACCGCCCGAGGTCGAACCAGACGGTCGAGCAGGCGGCGACCGATCCGGCATTCGCGGTCGCCGTCGAGGCGCACACGACCGTCGCCGTCGACACGTCGATCCCGGCCGCCGGCAGCAGTTCGATCGCCTCGTCCGTCAGGTTGAGCACGACGACGAGTGACCCGCGTCGGAGCCCGACGAGTCCCGGGCCGAAGTCGACCAGTTCGGCGTCGAGGCCGTTCGGAACCGCATGGTCGCGGCGTGCCGCACTCAGGCGCCGGTAGAAGGCGAGCATCGATTCGCCGTCGGTGGCCTGGATGGCCGCGGCGTAGGCGACCCCATCCACCCGGTTGGGGGAGCCACGGCTCGCCGACCCGACCTCCGGCGCCCGTGCGGTCACGGTTCGAGAAGCCGAACGACGTCGCCGGATCGGCGGTCCAGGGGAGCGGGATCCGGCAGCCGTCGCGCCCGAGGCCCTCGCCGTTGGTGAGGTGGAACACGGGGTCTTCGCGGCGGTCGTCGGGGATGTCGAACACCTCGGGGAGGCCGAGTTCCTCGCCCTGATAGAGGTACAGGCTCCCGGGCACGGCGAACGCCAGCGCGGTGAGCGCGCGGGCGCGCCGGTGCGCCGAGATCGAGGTCGACGTCGCTGCCCGTGGTGCTCAGGTTGTTGCCGGTCCAGCTGTCGGGATCCTCCGCCTCGGGCCGGCCGAGCCGGGTGACGATGCGCTGCGTGTCGTGGTTGTTCAACGTCCAGGCGGGCGCCACGCCGGTCTCGTCGACGATGCCGATGATGTCGCCGAGCGCCCGTTCGACCGACTCCTTGTGCCACGGCGTCAGCATCAGGTCGAACGCGAACATCTGGTGGAACTCGTCCTGGCGCGTGAAGGCCCGGGTCAGCTCCGGGCGTCGCGTCGCGTAGGCCTCGGCGACCATCATCAGGTCGCGTCCGGGGTGGGCGGCGCCGTACTCGTCGATCACGGTCCGCCATCTGCCGCCACACGTCGTGGCCCTCCTCGCGGAACACCGTGTACGGGTTGACCCAGGTGATGTCGAGCGCGCCGATCTCCGGGCCGACCGGCGGCTGGTCGGGCAGTGCCGGGGTGCTTGCCGACGGGCGTGATGGCGTCGACGCGGAAGCCCTCGACGCCACGGTCGAACCAGAAGCGCAGGACGTCGGCGAACATCGCCTGGACGTCGGCGTTCGTCTGGTCGAAGTCGGGCTGGTGCGGGCGTGAACGTGCCGAGGTACCACTGGCCGTCGTCGGCCCGGTCGTTCGCCCGGGTCCACGCCGACCCGCCGAACGCGGCCTGCCAGTTGTTCGGCGGTTCCGCTGCCGTCGGCGCCCTTGCCGTCGCGGAAGTAGAACCGGGCGCGTTCGGGGCTGCCGGGAGCCGCGGCGAGCGCGTCGAGGAACCACCGGTGCTGGCTGCTGCAGTGGTTCGGCACCACGTCCATCAGCGATCTTGATGCCCTTCGCCGCGGCGTCGGCGACGAGCGCATCGAACGTGGCGAGGGTCGCCGTACTCGTCGTGGATGTCGAAGTAGTCCGACACGTCGTAGCCGTGGTCCTTCTGCGGCGACGGGTAGCACGGGTTGAGCCAGATCGCGTCGACGCCGAGCGCGGCGATGTGATCGAGGTGGGCCCGGATGCCGTTCAGGTCGCCGACGCCGTCACCGGTGGAGTCGGCGAACGACCGGACGTACACCTGGTAGACGAGCGCGTCCTGCCACCAGTGGGTCGAGGCGGATCCGGTGCGGGTGCGGCTGGTTGACGGCTGGTCGTCACGGCTGGACAATGTACGGCGCCGTCCCGACGGCGTGAGTCTGTCCGTCCGGGGCCTGTCCCCGGCGGACAGGTTGCTCAGGTCACGGTGATGCGGACGCGGGAGCGTTCGTCGGTGGCCGAGGCGGCGATGACGAGGTCGTAGTCGCCGCGATCGACGACCCACTCGGCGCCGGCGGTGTCCCAGCGGGCGAACGCGCGGTCGTCGAACGTCAGCGTCGCCACCGCTTCGGCGCCCGGCTCGACGACGACCTTGGCGAACGCGCGGAGTTCCTTGGCCGGTCGCTCGACCTTCGGCTCGATCGGCGGCGACGTATCCCTGGACGACGACGGTGGCCGAGCGGTCGCCGCTGGCCGTGATCGGGACGGTGACCGTGACGGCCGGATCGGCGGTCGACACCGTCGGTCCGATCGGCGGTGGGCGCGCCCCACGACGCGGTGCCGTAGCTCAGGCCGTGGCCGAACGCGAACCGCGGCGCGATCCCGCGGTGCTCGTAGCCGCGGTAGCCGACGTCGAGACCCTCCTCGTAGCGCTGCACCGGCTTGCCGTACATGCCTTCGGTGGTGCCCTCGTTCTCCCGCGCCGGATGGTCGTCGAGACGGACCGGGATCGTCAGCGGCAGCCGCCCGCCGGGATCGGCCACCCCGAGCAGCACGTCGACGAGCGCTTCGGCCTGTTCCTGACCGGCGAAGAACGACGTCAGGACCGCCGGCGCACGCGTCGTCGCCGGTCGCCCAGTCCATCGTGACCGGCGAGCCGGCGTTGACGATCACGGCGGTGCGCGGGTTCGCCGCGCACGACGCGCCGCACGAGTTCGTCCTGGCGACCCGGCAGGTCCATCGTCGTGCGGTCGAACCCCTCGGTCTCCCATTCGTCGTTCGTGCCGACCATCACCACGGCCACGTCGGCAGCTGCCGCGGCGGCGACCGCCCGGTCCATCAGGTCGGCCGGCTCGGGCGAGCGGATGCCGACGCGGATCGCGGCGAACCCGTTCTCGGCGACCGTCCGCCACAGGATGTGCAGCGGCACCGGCACGCCGGCGGTGCACTCGATCGTCTCGACGACCTCGATGCTCCCGTAGCCGAAGAACTCCTGACTGCGGGGCAGTTCGGCATCGGGATCGTCGACGATCACGGTCTGCCGCGCCGCCGTCGCCGGCGGTGACCTTGACCGGCCCGGTCGACACGACGCCGACCTGGTGCGTGCCGTCGGTGTCGGGGACGAATTCCCCGGTGATGCGCACGGCGAAGGCCCGGGGGTCGACGCCGGCCGGGATCGACCCGAAGAACCGCACGAGCGAGCTCGGCGAGACGTCCTCGACCACGACGTCACCGTCCCAGGTCCGGCCGTTCATGTACTCGAGCCGCAGACCGGGCTCGCCGTCGGGTCGACGCAGCTGGCCGCCGCGGACGACCGGGGTGAGCCGGTCGGTGCGTACGCCGGGTTCGAACGTGACGGTGGCGTCGGTCGGCGAACCCGGGCCGAGCCGGTCGGTGAGCGCGGCGAGCAGCGTCCGGTGGTCGAACGGGGTGAGGCTCGCCGAGCCGCCACCCATGCACTGGTTGGTGACGGCGTTGGGCCCGATCACGGCGATGCTCGTGATCGCCGCGGGATCGAACGGCAGCACGGGCGCGCCGGACACGGTCTCGTTGCGCAGCAGGACGGTCCCGCCGATGGCGGCGCGGCGGGTGAGGGCCCGTTCGGCGGGGTCGTCGACCGACTGCTCGTCAGCGGTGGCGACGAACTCGTCGGCGCGCACCCGGTTGATCATCGTCAGCACGTCGAGGACCAGCCGGTCGACCTGCTCCTCGTCGACCTCGCCGGCCTTCACGGCCTCGACGAGCTTCGTGCCGTACACCCGCACCGGCGCGGGCATCTCGATGTTGAGTCCGGCGTTGGCCGCCTCGATCGTGTGGTGCACGCCGAACCAGTCGGACACGACGAAGCCGTCGAAGCCCCACTCGTCGCGGAGGATGTCGGTGAGCAGGCGGCGGTTCTCGGCGCAGTGCTCGCGCACCGAGACGGTTGTAGGCGCTCATGATCCCCCAGGCGCCACCCTCCTTCACGGCCCGCTCGAACGGACGGAGGTAGATCTCGCGGCAGCGGCCGATCGTCGACCTGCACGTCGACCGACATGCGGTCCATCTCCGTGTCGTTGCACACGAAGTGCTTGACGGTGACCGCGACGTCCTTCGACTGCACGCCGCGCACGTAGGCCGCGGCGAGGATGCCCGACAGCTCGGGATCCTCGCTGTAGCACTCGAACGTGCGGCCGCCGACGGGCGTGCGGTGGATGTTCACGGTGGGGCCGAGCAGGATGTGGGCGCCCTTGCGGCGGGCCTCGGTGCCGAGCAGCTCGCCGATCTCGCCGAGGAGCTGCGGGTCCCACGATGCGCCGAGCGTGATCCCCGACGGCACGACCACGCCGGGAGTGCTCGACCCGCCGTGGCCCTCGCCGCGGACGCCGTTCGGCCCGTCGGACATCTTCACCTCGGGGATCCCGGCATGGGGGAACGCCTTGGTGCGCCACGTGGTCTTGCCCGCCAGGAGGCGGCACTTGTCTTCCAGCGAGAGGGCGGTCAGTGCGGCATCGATGTCGATCACCCCCCGATCCTGCCTCAGTTTGCGTTTGCGTCAGGATTTCTGCGGTACCGGTCCGCGGAAATCCCGACGCAAACGAGGATCTGGCGCGTCAGATGGCGCTGCCGGCGCGTTCGCCTTCGATCACGGCGCTGTGGGCGCGGCGCGGGGCGACGCAGTCACCGACCCGCTCGACGCTCACGCCGGCCGCCTTGAGGTCGTGGTACAGCCACTCCACGGGGTTGGCGTTGACCGACAGGACGATCCAGTCGGGGTGGCGGGTGACCTCGGTGCCGGTGATGTGATGGAGCAGCTTGCAGCGTGCGGCCCTCGATGCCCATCGGCACGAGATCGGTCGACTGCACGATGCCCTTCTCGCCGGCACGGATCCACCAGTTCTCCATGTCGAGCGTGATGCCGAGGTCCTGCCCGACGACCATGCCGGGCGTGACGATCTCGACCCGGCAACCGCGATCGGCGAGCACCTCGGCGACCGACGTCGCGTGGTGGAAGCCCGAGCTCGTCGAAGATCACCACGTCGCCGGACGGATCGACCGCGCCGGTCGAGCACGTCGCGGACGTCGGCGACGTTCGTCGGCGTCGTCGGGCACCCACCACGGCCGCGCTGGTTCGGCGCCGGTGGCGACGATCACGTGATCGGGCTGCCGCTCCTCGACGAGGCCGGGCCACACGCCGACGCCGAACTCGAACTCCACACCGAGCCGCCGGCACTCGGCGAGCTGGTTGCGGATCATGTCGCCGAACTCGGCCCGGTTGGGCACCGACGCGGCGATCGTCACCTGGCCGCCCGCCTCGGGCTCGCTGCTCGAACACGGTGACGCGATGCCCGTTGCGCCGCGCCGCGATCGCCGCCTGCAGACCGGCCGGACCGGCGCCGACGACCATCACCGAACGTCGGCTTGGCGGTGATCTGCGACAGCCCGACGCCCTCCGACTCGCGGCCCGGTGCGCGGGTTCTCGATGCAGCCGAGCCAGCGGTTGAGGCCCATCCGGCCGACGCACTCCTGGTTGCACGACAGGCACAGGCGGGTCTCGTCGGTGGCGCCGGCCCGGGCCTTGGCCGCGAAGTCGGCGTCGGCGATCTGCCCGCGCACCACCCCGACGAGATCGCAGTGGCCCTCGGCGAGCGCCCGTTCGGCCTGCAGCGGATCCTTGAAGCGACCGACGCCGACCACCGGCAGGTCGACCGCCTTGCGGATCGCGGAGGGGATGAACATCGCGTACCCCGGCGGGATGTGCATCGACGCCTCGATCATGAACAGGCTCGCCGTGGCGACGCCGATCGAGGTGTTGATGTAGTCGACCTGGCCGGTCGCCTCGACGATCTCGGCGACGCGCACCGCGTCGTCGATCGTCGTGCCGTGCTCGATCAGCTCGTCGCCGCAGAGCCGCACGCCGAGCGCGAGCCGGTTGCCGATCACCTTGCGCACCGCGGCGACGATGTCGACGAGGATGCGCGCCCGGTTGTCGAGCGAGCCGCCGTACTCGTCGGTGCGCCGGTTGGTGGCGGGGGAGAGGAACCCGCGGACGATCGAGCGAGTGCGAGCACTGCAGCTCGATGCCGTCGAAGCCGCCCTCGGCGCAGTGCTCGGCGACCAGCGCGTAGCCGGCGACGATCTCGTCGATCTCGGCGCGGGTCACGGCCTTCGGCACCTCGCGGAACAGCGGGTCGGCGACCGGCGACGGCGCCCACACCGGCAGGCGTGAGTACATCGACGACGCCTGGCCGCCGTTGTGGTTGATCTGGGCGAAGATCGGCGTGCGATGGCGGTGCACCGCGTCGGTGATGGCGCGGTAGCCGGGGATCACGTCGCGGTGGAATCCGTGGATCAGCTTCTCGTACGGCCAGTCGGTCGGATGGGTCGAGTGCTCCTCGGTGATGATCAGCCCGGTGCCGCCCGCCGCCCGGGCCGCGTAGTACGCGGCGTGCTGCTCGGTCGGCTTGCCGTCGCGGGCGTAGTTGGTGAGGTGCGCCGAGAACACGATCCGGTTCCGCGTCGCGACGGGGCCGAGCTGCAGCGGGGTCCAGAGGTAGCGGAAGGCCATACCGTGTTCGACGGTAGCGCCCGTTCTAGATTTGGCTGATGTCCGTGATCGCTCCCGGCAACGTCGCAGTGATCACGGGAGGTGCCTCCGGCATCGGCCTGGCCCTCGCCGAGCGCTTCATCGCCGAGGGGATGCGGGTGGTGCTCGCCGACATCGACGCGCCGAAGCTGCGCGACGTCGAGGCGCGCCTCACCGAGGCCGGTGCCGACGTCGCGACCACGGTCTGCGACACGGCGACCGAGGCCGCGGTCAACGAACTCGCCGAGTTCACGATCGACCGCTTCGGCGCCGCGCACGTGCTGTGCAACAACGCCGGGATCGTCGGGTGTCGGCGACGCGTGGCGTGACCCGATCGAGCTGTGGGACCGCGTGATCGGCATCAACCTCTACGGCGTGATCCACGGCATCCGCGCCTTCCTGCCGATCATGGAGCAACAGGGCGTCGGCCACATCGTGAACACCGCGTCGATGGCCGGGCTCACCGCGCTGCCGGGCGCGGCGCCGTACAACGTCACCAAGTACGGGCGTCGTGGCGTTGAGCGAGGGCCTGTACCTCGAGCTCGTGGCGACCGGGTCGCCGCTGCGGGTGAGCGTGCTGTGCCCCGGGTTCGTCAAGACCGATCTGATGGTGAAGGAGCCCGGCGACGGCGCGGCCTCGCTCAGTTCGATGATCGGCACCATGCTCCGGTCGGGCGTCGAGACCGGGATGCCGGCGAGCGACCTCGCCGACCGGTGCTCGACGCCATCGTGGCCGAGCGGTTCTGGATCCTCACCCACGAGGACATGCGCCATGCCCCGGTCGAGCGCATGGAACGGGCCGAGGCGCAGGTCAACCCGCACGATGTTCGGCGCGGGCTGAGGCCGGCATGGGAACGTCCACCTCGTCGTTCGGTGTCGGTCGCCGCGAGTCGCACGACGCCTCCGACTTCTACGCCCGCTTCGAGGCGCCCGAGATCAGCGACGACGACACGCTCGGCACGCCGGGCGAGACTCGACGTGATCCACGTCGGCGATGCCCGCGACATGCACCACGTGCCCGACGCGTCGGTGGCCCTCGTGGTCACGTCGCCGCCGTACTTCGCCGGCAAGGAGTACGAGACGGCGCTCGGCGAGGGCCATGTGCCCGCCGACTACATCGAGTACCTCACGATGCTGCGCGACGTCTTCGCCGAGTCGGTCCGCACGCTCGAACCCGGCGGTCGGATCGCCGTCAACGTCGCCAACCTCGGCCGCCGCCCGTACCGCAACCTCGCCGCCGACGTCACGTCGATCCTGCAGGACGACCTCCGCCTGCTGCTGCGCGGCGAGGTGGTGTGGCAGAAGCAGCGCGGCGCGAGCGGGTCGTGCGCCTGGGGGTCGTTCCGCTCGCCGGCCAACCCGGTGCTGCGCGACACCACCGAGCGGGTGATCATCGCCAGCAAGGGTCGCTTCGACCGCGTCGCCGGATCGCCCGACCGTCCGCGCGGCGACGCCACGATGCCCGGCGACGAGTTCATGGAGGCGACGCTCGACGTGTGGGAGATCGCCGCCGAGAGCGCCACGCGCGTCGGTCACCCGGCGCCGTTCCCGGTCGCGCTCGTCGAGCGCTGCCTGCACCTGTTCACGTTCGCCGGTGACGTCGTGCTCGACCCGTTCATGGGCTCGGGCACCACCGCGGTCGCGGCGGCGAACACCGGTCGCCACTACGTCGGCTACGACACCGACGAGACCTACGTGCGCCAGGCCCGCGAACGTGTCGCCTCGCTCCCGCCGGTCGCCCCGCTCGACGGACGCACGTTGAAGGAGCATGGCGCGCCGCCTGCTCGACGAAGCCGGCTACACCGACCTCGACGAGATCGTCAAGGTGTCGCCCGGCGTCACGCTCAGCTTCGCCGCCACCGGCCCCGACGAGCGGCGACGCCTGTTCGAACTCGGTGGCGTGCACACCCCGGCCCGTCCCGGCCTGGCGCGGATCGAGGCGGTGTGGAAGACGATCGCCAAGGCGTCGATCGCCCATCAGCTCGACCCGTCGACCGACATCGTCGTGCTCACGTCCGGCGCCGTCCGGGGCGGCCCGCTCGCCGTCGCCTCCGGCGAGGGCGGGCCGATCCGGGCGATCGTCGATGCGGCCGCGGCCGACGCCGTCGAGGCGCTGCGTTCGATCGACCGCCCGGCCTGACAGGATCGTCCGTCATGGAGGGTCCTGGGATGGAAGCCGTCGAACAGATGGGACGCGAACGCCCCGGCGACCGTCGGGCGCTGCAGTCGGTGTCGGTCCAGTTCTTCGCCAACGGCGTCGTCTACGCGTCGTTCATCCCCGAGCTGCCCGAGATCCGCGACCGGGTCGGGCATCTCGATCGGTGGGCTCGGGCTCGTCCTCACGCTCGCCAGCATCTCGGGGCTGATCGGGAGCCTGCTGACCGGACGGGTGATCGCCCGGTTCGGCACGCGCAACGTGGTGATCGTCGGCACGATCCTGTCGATCGGCTCGCTGCCGATCGTCGGGTTCGCGACGACGCCCGGCGATGCTCATCGTCGGCCTGGTCGGCCTGCTGTTCTTCGACGTCTTCATCGACGTGGCGATGAACGTGCAGGGTTCCGAGCTGCTCGGCACGGCGACGCATGCCGGTGATGAACCGACTGCACGGGCTGTGGAGCCTCGGCACGGTGTCGGGTGGCATCGTGACGGTGCTGGTCAACCGCGCCGACGTGAGCGTGCAGGTGCACCTCGCGGTGGTGGCGGTGGCGCTGCTGGCGGTGTCGCTGTTCGTCGTGCCGGGCCTGCTGCGCGTCGACGAGCCGCATCATCCCGAACCGATCGAACCGGCCGTTCGCGCCCATGGGTGAGGGCCTGCACGGCAGCGAGGTGATGGCGACCGCGGAGGTCGAACGAGCGATCCGCCGCCGTCGGTTCGGTCCGGCGGCGATCGTCCTCGGGCTGGGCGGTGCGACCGCCATGATGCTCGAGGTCGGCAACGGCGACTGGGCGGCGTTCCGGCTCAGCGTCGACTTCGATTCGAGCGCCGGCGTGGCCAGCGCGGCGTTCCTCCTGATGACGGTCGGCATGACGATCGGGCGCCTCGGCGGCGACTGGGTGCAGGTGCGGATCGGGTCGATGCAGCTGCGGCGCCTGGGCGTGTCGGTCGCCGGCATCGGGTCGATCCTCGCGACGCTCGTGCCGGTCGAGGCGGTGTCGTTGGTCGGCTTCCTCGTCGCCGGACTCGGCACGTCGGTGCTGTTCCCCCAGCTCTACGACCAGGCGGCGCGCCTGCCCGGCCCGCCGGGATCGGGCTTCGCGGCGATGCTCGATCGGCCAGCGGTCGACGCGGCATCGTCGTCCCCGCTCGTGATCGGCTCGCTCGCCAACACCGACCTGTTCAGTGTCGGTGGGGCGATGGCGGTGGTGCTCATCCCCGCGGCGATCGTCGGCCTGGCGATCACCTACGTCCGCCTGCCGCCGCCACGCCCGAGCACACGCTCGACCACCGGGGCTCGCTACGGATTGGAACATTGTTGCGAAAAAGTTGGCCGCAGCCCTGTTCATCGGCTCGGACGGCCTCTACAGTCCTCGTATGCGAGTCCACCTCGATGCCGAGAAGTGCCAGGGCCACAACCGTTGCTACGCGTTGGCGCCGGAGTTGTTCGACGTCGACGACTACGGCCAGGCCGTGCTGCTCGTCGACGGCGACGTCCCGAGCGACCTCGAGGACAAGGCCCGCCTCGCCGCTTCGAACTGCCCCGAGTACGCCATCACCATCACGGACTGAACGGACATGACCGACACCTGTCCGACACCCTCGGCCACACCCCCACCGGCCACACCGCCCGGCGACGACGCCGCCCACAGCCTACGTCGCCCCCGGGCGACCGCCCCGAGGGCCACGAGTTCTGGGAGCGCTCGCCGTACGACCCGGCCGACTACGGCCCGGTCACCGACTTCGCCACCGACTTCGACCACGGCAGCGCCGAGTACAACGCCAAGGCGCCCGAGGTGTGGAAGGAGCTGCGCGAGGTCGGGTTGCCCGGTCGCCCACTCCGACCGCTACGGCGGCATGTGGGTGCCGCTCACGCACGACACGGTGCACGACGTCGCCTACGACACCGAGAACTTCACGCAGCCGCAGCGTCGTCGTCAGCACCACCCGTCCCGGCGACCTCGCGCTGCCGGCGCCGATCGGTGGTGCGCCGCCGATCACCAGCGACCCGCCGTTCCACAACGTGGCCCGCCGCCTGCTGCTGCCGCCGTTCGCGCCGAAGCAGATCGAGCCGTGGGAGCACGAGATCCGCGTGCTGTGCCAGCAAGCTGCTCGACGAGATGGGCGAGATCGTCCCCGGCGAGACCGTCATCGACGCCGCGGTCCAGTACGCCCAGAACATCCCGGTCAACGTGATCGGCCGCATGCTCGGCTTCCCCGCGGAGGACGAGGAGCTGTTCCGCGAGTTCGTGCACACCACGCTCGAGCGGATCAACGACGAACCCGAGGCACGCGTCGGCGGCGTTCGAGCGGCTCGACAACTACATCCTCGCCCAGGTGCAGGACCACATCGACAACCCGCGCGACGACCTCACCGGCTACCTGCTCGAGGTCGAGATCGAGGGCAACAAGCTCGCTCCCGAGCACGTGAGCGGTTCGATCATCCTGCTGCTCGTCGCCGGCATCGACACCACGTGGTCGGCGATCGGTTCGTCGCTCTGGCACCTCGCCCAGCACCCCGAGGACCGCCAGCGTCTCGCTCGACGACCCCGAGGTGATGACGTTCGCGCTCGAGGAGTTCCTCCGTGCGTACGCGCCGGTCACGATGGCGCGCATGGTCGCCAAGGACGTCGACTTCCACGGCTGCCCGATGAAGAAGGACGACTGGGTGCTGCTGCCGTTCCCGGCCGCCAACCGCGATCCGCACATGTTCGAGGATCCCGACACGTTCATCATCGACCGGCGAGCAGAACCGCCACGCGGCGTTCGGCCTCGGCATCCACCGGTGCCTCGGCTCGAACCTCGCCCGCCTCGAGCTGAAGGTCGCGATCGAGGAGTTCGTCGCCCGCTTCCCGCAGCTTCGAACTCGCCGGCGACGTCCGGTGGAGCGTCGGCCAGGTCCGCGGCCCCCGCGTGATGCCGATCCGCATCCTCGAAACCGCCGTGACCGATCGGCTCAGACGAGCGACATCGCCGAGGTGGCCGCGAGCGGCACGACGTGGCACGGCGGCCATCAACGCTGCGTAGGCGATCAGCGCGTCGCGGCGTCTGGTGGCGGAGCTCGAGGGCGAAGCCGGAGAACGTCGTCAGCGATCCGCAGAACGCGACGCCGAGCACCGTGGTCGTGTCGACGGCGAGAGATCGGCGTCGACCACGATGCCGAGCACGAAGCTGCCGGCGATGTTGACGATCAGCAGCGCCCGCCAGTTCGGTGCGAGCTGGTGGACGGCCTGACGCGCCGAGCGCTCCACAGCGAGGCGGCGACGACGAACAGCACCGGTGTCACGATGGTGGCCGATCGCGATACGCGATCCATGTCGCGGCGTATCCGCCGATCAGCGTGATCACACGTATCCGAGGGCGACAGCCCGACGCGGTCGGCGTCGATCAGTTGGTCGACCTCGACCGCGAACGACGAGAACGTGGTGAACCCACCGAGCACACCGGTGACGACGAACGCCCACGCGACCGTGCCGACCTGCAAGCGCCGGGCGGCGACGCCGATGGCGACACAGCCGATCACGTTCACGATCGAGCGTCGCCCACGGCCATCCGCCGCGGTCGTGGGCCCACGCCGCGCCGGCCGCCCACCGCAGCCCGGCCCCGATCGCGCCGCCGACGGCGACCGCCAGCCAGGGGCCGCGCCGATGCCACCGATTCCCGGGTGCGGTCGGCGAGCGCTCGGTCCATCCTCCGTTCGTACCAAACTGCCGCGGTTCGTGCGGCGATGTACTTGTCCCGCACCGGCGCCGGTACATCGACATCGCACCGGGAAACGGACAGGTTCACACCGTTCTCTCACGCCGGGGTCGGCCTCTCGTGGGCCAGAATGGATCGATGCCGGGTGAGTCGAACGTCGAGGTGCTGATCGCCGAGGACGATCGTGCGGTGCGCGAGTCGCTCGCCCGGGCCCTCGTGCTCGAGGGCTACCGCGTGACCGCCGTGTCGAACGGCGCCGAGGCGCTCGATGCCGTGCGGCGTCGCGCAGCCCGACATCATCCTGCTCGACGTGTCGATGCCGCTCGTCGACGGTCTCACCGTCAGCCGGGTGCTGCGATCCGAACAGAACCACGTGCCCGTGCTCATGCTCACGGCACGCACGGAGACCAGCGATCGCGTGGCCGGTCTCGATGCCGGCGCCGACGACTACCTGCCCAAGCCGTACGACCTCGACGAGTTGCTCGCCCGTGTGCGGGCGCTGCTGCGTCGCTCGACCTACGACGACGACACGACGGCTCCGAGCGAGCTGGCGGTCGGTGACCTGCGGATCGATGCGGCCGCCCGCCGGGCGTTCCGCGGCAGCCGCGAGATCGAACTGTCGAAGACCGAGTTCGACCTGCTCGAACTGCTCGTGCGCAACAAGGGGATCGTCCTCGACCACTCGACGATCTACGACCGGATCTGGCACTACGACTTCGGTCCCGACTCGAAGAACCTCGCGGTCTACATCGGCTACCTCCGCCGCAAGACCGAACTCGACGGCGAACCGCGCGTCGTGCACACGGTCCGCGGCGTCGGCTACACCGCGCGGATCGACGGGCCGCCGCCCGGCTGAGCGATGCGGGAAGGATCGTGATGGACCAGCGACCGACCGAGGTCGGAGCGATATGAATCTGCGCTGGAAGATCGCGCTGGCATCGGCGTTCGTCGCGCTCGTCGCCACCACGGCCGTCGGCGTCATCAGCTACCGGTCGACCAGCGCGCGGCTCGTCGACGAGCTCGATCGCTCGATCGCGTCCGCCGCGGATCAGCTCGCTCGGCCGACGGCGCGGGGCCACGACGTGCCGACGCGGACATTCCTGGACGTCTACGGCGTCCGGGTCCTCGACGCCGACGGGCGAGACCATCGACGACAATTTCTCGGGCGACGTGCCGGTCACCGACTCGGCGAAGGAGGTCATCGGGCATCCCCGCAGCTCGCGACTGGGCGACGACCTCGGTCGACGGCGAGGACTACCGGGTCTACACGATCGGCTTTCGCGGCGGATCGGCGCGGTGCAGATCGCCCGCGGGCTCGACGAGGTCGATGCCGTGCTCGACGACGTTCGCACGCGCACGCTCGTCCTGGTGGTCCTGGTGTCGCTGGCCGCGGCGGCGCATGGGCTGGCTGATCGCCGGCACGGTGACCGCACCGGTGCGACGCCTGACGAAGGCGGCCGAGGACGTCGGTACCTCCGGCCGTCTCGATGTGGAAGTGCCGGGCACCGGCAGCGACGAGGTCGGCCGCCTCGGAGCGGCGTTCCGCCGGATGCTCGACGCGCTCGCCTTGTCGCGCGCCGAGCAGCAGCGCCTCGTGCAGGACGCCGGCCACGAGCTGCGCACACCGCTCACCAGCCTGCGCACGAACCTGTCGGTGCTGCGGCGCCACCCGCGACATGGAACCGGTCATGCAGCGCCAGATCCTCGACGACCTCGACGCGGAGGTGATCGAACTGACCGACCTCGTGAACGAGCTCGTGACCGTGGCCAGTGGCGAACTGAGCGACCAGCCCATCGAGGCACTCGAACTCGACGAGCTGGCGAGTGACGTGGCCGTGCGGGTGAGCCGGCGCCGCTCGCGCGACGTGATCGTCAGCGTGTCGGCCGACCCGCCCGGTCGATCGTCGATCGTGAACGGACCGCGGGCGGGGCTCGATCGGGCGATCGCCAATCTGATCGACAACGCCTGCAAGTTCGACGAGAGCGGTGGCCCGATCGAGGTCATCGTCGGTGCCGGGTCGCTGACCGTGCTCGACCGTGGCCCGGGCATCCCGGAGGCCGACCTCACCAAGGTGTTCGACCGGTTCCATCGCGCCGACACGGCGCGGGCGATGCCTGGTTCGGGGCTCGGCTTGGCGATCGTGCGCGACGTGGTCGAACGAATGGACGGCACCGTGCGGGCGGAGAACCGGTCAGGTGGAGGACTGTCGATCGGCTTCGACGTCCCGACCGTCAGCCCGTCGGCTGCTCAATCGCCGGCGACCCGATCAGCAGCGGCCCACTCGTCCGCTCCCCAACGTTCGGACCCGATCGCGGACGACAGGCTGTTCAGGCCGCCACCGGTGGGATCCGCCACGCCATCCGCTCCTCCCGCGACACCGCCGTCCGGGGTGTGAAATCGTCGGCCGGGGCGTGAACCGACGCGCTGTCGTCGTCGGTGCCGGCCCGAACGGGCTGGTGGCGGCGATCACGCTGGCGCGCGCCGGTTGGGACGTCACGGTCCACGAAGCGGCTGCCCGCCCTGGCGGTGGCACGCGCTCGGAGGAACTCACCGTCCCGGGAGCGATTCACGACGTCTGCTCGGCGATCCATCCGCTCGCCGTCGGATCTCCGGCGTTCCGTGAGATCGAAGCCGCCGGAGCGCTCAGCGCGCACGGCCTGGAATGGATCCATTCCGACGTGCCGCTGGCCCATCCACTCGACGGAGGGCGCGCCGCGGTCCTGCACCGCTCGGTCGACGACACCGCGACCGCCCTCGGCGGCGATGCGCGGGCATACCGACGGTTGTTCGAGCCGCTGGTGGACGCCGGGTTCGGGCTCACCGACGGGCTCCTGTCGCCCCTGACCGTGCCGCCGAAGCATCCGCTCACGATGGCTCGCTTCGGCGCGGTCGGGATCCTCCCGGCACACACCGTCGCCAAGCATGGATTCGCCACCGACGAGGCGCGGGCATTGTTCGCCGGCCTCGCCGGGCACTCGTTCCTCTCCCTCGGGGCGCCGATCACCGCGGGCTACGGGTTGATGCTCGGCGTACTCGGACACGTCGTCGGATGGCCGTTGCCGCGTGGTGGCTCGCAGCGGATCGCCGACGCCCTCGTTGCCGTGCTCGCCGATCTCGGCGGGACGCGTCGAATGCGGGCATCGGGTCGAGTCGCTCGCCGAGTTGCCGCCGAACGACGCGGTGCTGCTCGACGTGACGCCGCGCCAGCTGATCGCCATGGCCGGCGACGCGTTGCCGCGCCGGTACGCCAGGACGCTCACGCAGGTTCCGCTACGGGCCCGGGCGTGTTCAAGGTCGACTGGGCGCTCGACGGGCCGATCCCGTGGACGAACGCCGACTGCGGCCGGGCCGCGACGGTGCACCTCGGTGGCACGCTCGACGAGATCACCGCGGCCGAAGCGCGACGTGCAGCGCGGTCGTGCTCGCCGAGCGGCCGTACGTGCTGCTCGCGCAGCCGAGCCTGTTCGACCCGAGCCGGGCGCCGGCCGGCACGCACACGGCGTGGGCGTACTGCCACGTGCCGAACGGGTCGACGGTCGACATGACCGGTCGCATCGAAGCGCAGGTCGAACGGTTCGCCCCCGGCTTCCGCGACCGGGTCATCGGGCGGCACACGATGAACACGTCCGACTTCGAGGCGCACGACGCCAACCTCGTCGGTGGCGACATCAACGGCGGTGTCGGCGACGTCCGCCAGTTCGTCGCTCGCCCGAGACTCGGACTGCACCCGTGGCGCACACCGCTCGACGGCGTCTTCCTCTGTTCGAGTTCCACTCCACCGGGCGGCGGCGTCCACGGCATGTGCGGCTGGCACGCGGCGCACGAGGTTCTCCGCAGCACTCAGTGATTCTTAGCTGCTTTTCTTACCCGGGTTCATACCCGCCTCTTGCCTCGGACGTGTTGGGTGATCTCCGGCGGCGCAGACGCCCGTCGACCCCCACCTGATGTTCCGAAAGGCCACACGACGATGGACAACGACAACGAGATGCAGGCTGCGATCGACCCGAAGGAGGCGCCCGCGAAGTCGTACCGAGCGCGAGGCCTGACCATCGGCATCACCGCCGGACTCCTCGGTGGCGCCGCCGCCGGATTCGCGTTCGGCGTCCCCGGCTTGTCGAGCGCCGCATCGCCGAGCGCCGTGGTGCAGCAGACCGAAGACACGACACCGGACGACTCGACCCCGGCCGACACCACACCCGATGACACCACGACCGATGAGTCGACGACGTCGCCGGACTCCGGAACGCGACTGCGCGAGGCGCTGCAACCACTCGTCGACGACGGCACGATCACGGCCGAACAGGCTGACGCGGTCGTCGCCCAGCTCAAGGAGAGCCTGCCCCTCCACGGCGAGCGGGTGGGCCATAGTGGCCCAGGTCACCGGGGCGGCGGGGTGTTCGGCCACATCTTCGGCGAGGCGTCGGACGTGGTGACCGGCCTGCTCGGCATCGACGCCGACACGCTCCGTACCGAACTGCTGGACGGCAAGTCGCTCGCCGACATCGCCACCGAGAACGGCGTCGAGCCGCAGGCGGTGATCGATGCCCTCGTCGCCGAGGCGACGACGCAGATCGACCAGGCCGTCACCGACGGCAGGATCGACGCCGACCGAGCCGACCAGCTGACGGACGACCTGGTCGAGCACGTGACCGACCTGGTGAACGGCAACCTGCCGGACCTCGGGGACTTCCCCGGCCGTCACGGCCGGTTCGACGACGAGTCGGACGACAGCGACGACGTCCCGGCCACCACCGACGCGCCGGCCACCTCCGACCCGGCCACCACCGACGCCCCCGCCACCACCGACGCCCCCGCCACCACCGACGACTGACCCGTCCTCAGTCGCCACCACCGACAACTGATCCGTCCCAGTTGTCGGCGTCGGGTGGATCGTGCCTGTCGGGTATTTCGCCAACCGCCCTCGAGCGAAATACCCGACGGCACGAAATGCCCGACGACTTCGGGCCGTAACGTCGTGGCGTGATCTGCGTGGACGTCGCCGGCGTCGGAATGAGCCAACCCGACAAGGTGCTCTTCGCCGACGTCGACCTGACGATCTCCACCGGCGACCGAGTGGCGATCGTCGGCGTCAACGGTTCGGGCAAGACCACGCTCCTGCGGATCCTGACCGGGAGCCTGCAGCCCGACCGGGGCGACGTGCGGTTCGGCCGGGGCGTGCGGATCGCTTCGCTCGAACAGGACCCGACCCTGCCGTCCGGCGTCGTCCGCGAGTTCCTCGGCGACGGCTGGGAGGTCGCCGCCACGGCGACGTCGCTCGGCGTCCTGCCGCTGTTCGACCGTCCGACCGACCAACTGTCGGGCGGGCAGGCGAAGCGTGTCGCGCTCGGCCAAGGTGCTCGCCGATGACGAGCACGGCGATGACGACATGGTCGTGCTCGACGAGCCGACGAACCACCTCGACCTCGAGGCGATCGAATGGCTCGAGTCGCGCCTGATCGCGATGAAGTCGGCGCTCGTGCTCGTGACGCACGACCGCCACGCCCTCGACCGTCTCACGACGGCGGTCGGTCCGAGCCGGGTGGTCGAACTCGACGGCGGCCGGTGCTTCGTCCATCACGCGGTCGCCGGATCGAGCGCCTACGCCACGTATCTCGACGCGCGGGCCGAGCGGATCGAGCGCGAGGCGAAGGAGGAGTCGACCCGCAAGATCCTCGCCCGCCGGGAGCTGGCGTGGCTCCGCCGCGGCGCGCCGGCCCGATCGACGAAGCCGAAGGCCCGCCTGCGCAGCGCACACGAGATCGTCAGCGGCGGTCCGGCGCCGGTCGGCGTGCGCGGGCAACGACCTCGAGCTCGGCGCCGGCACGAAACGGCTCGGCAACCAGGTCGTGGAGCTCGACGGCGTGGCCCAACGTTTCGGTGACCACACCGTGTTCCGGGACGTCGACCTGACGATCGAACCCGGCGCCCGGCTGGCGATCGTCGGCCCGAACGGGTCAGGAAAGTCGACGCTGCTCGACGTCGTGGCGGGCCGGCGGCCGCCGGCCGCGGGAACGGTGAAGCGGGGATCGACGGTGGTCGTCGGGTTCGCCGACCAGCACTCGTCCGACCTCGACCAGAACGCCATCGTCCGCAAGCTCGTCGCCGGTCCCCATCGCGAGCCCGACTTCGAGGACCGGGCGCTGCTCGAACGGTTCTGGTTCGACACCACCGCGCAGTACGCGCCGGTGCGGATGCTGTCGGGTGGCGAGCGTCGCCGTCTGCAACTCGTGATGGTGTTGGCCACGCAGCCGAACCTGCTGATCCTCGACGAGCCGACCAACGATCTCGACCTCGACACGCTGCGCTCGCTCGAGGCGTTCCTCGACGACTGGCCCGGTGCTCTGGTGGTCGCCAGTCACGACCGGGCGTTCCTCGACCGCGTCGCCGATCACGTGCTGGCGATCGATCCCGGCGGCGGGGTCCGACGCGTCCCCGGCGGGGTGGCCGGATGGCTGCAGGAACGGGCGTCGGCCGGTGAGCGGGACGACGAGCGGCGGCCCGTCGGTCGACGCCTGATCGTTCCTCGCACGGCGACTCCGTCGACCGATACGCCGCTCCACCCCGAAGCGGCGGGCCGAGCCCGTCGACCGTCAACCGTCGGCTGCGCGAGACCGAGCGGGCGATGGCCAAGGCGCAACAGCGCGTCGACGGGCTGACGGCCCGCCTCGTCGGGTTGACCGAACACGCCGAGCTCGCCGCGATCGGCGCCGAGCTGACCGACGCGCAGCGCGAGCTCGACGAACACGAGACCGCCTGGCTCGAGCTCGCCGCCCTCCAAGACGGCTGAAGCCAGCGGCGGAGGGGATGGGCGGTCAGACGGCGCCGACGGCGATCAGGGCGATGGTCGCGACGGCGATGCCGATGCGGTACCACCCGAAGATCGACAGCGGGCGGGTGCGGAGGAACGACACGAGCCAGCGCACGGCGATGACGGCGGTGACGAAGGCGACGATCGCGCCGAGCAGGGGCGTTCGCCAGCCGTAGGCGTCGAGCAACGTGTCGCCGTCCTTGGCGAGGTCGTAGAGCGTGGCCGCGGTCAGGGTGCCGAGGCCGAGCAGGAAGCTGAACTCGACGGCGGCCGCCATCGAGGCGCCGATCGCCAGCGCGGCGGCGATGGTGACGAGGCTGCGGCTGACACCCGGCCAGAGGGCGAGGATCTGCGCGGCACCGATGATCGCGGCGTTGCGAACGGTGAACGACGTCAGCCCGAGGTCGCCTGGCCGCGGGTCCCACCACACGAGGAACACACCGCCGACGAGCCAGGCGGCGACGATGGGCCACGGCCCGAACAGTTGGTCCTTGATCGTGTCACCGGCGATCACGCCGACGGCAGCGGCGGGAACGAAGGCGATCAGCAGCCGGATCAGCAGGCGACGACCGTCCGTGTCGCGTCCGACGACACCGGAGGCGAGCTGGCCGAGCCGTCGCCAGTACAGCACGACGACCGCCAGGATGGCACCGATCTGGATGGCGATCGCGTAGGTGTCGGCGGCGAGCTTGCCGTCGCCGTCACCGAGGTCGAGGAGCCGTTGGACGACGAGCAGGTGCCCGGTCGACGACACCGGCAGGTACTCGGTGAACCCCTCGACGGCGCCGAGGACGATCGCTTTCAGCGGCGTGAGCGGGCCCTTCGGTGTCGAGCGACAGCAACACCACCGCCACGAGCGCCACCACGACGCCGGCCGTGAGTCCGAGGCGACGGTTCCGCCGAGCAGCGTCGCGGAGACCTGCGTCGGCGGCCGCGGTCATGGATGTTCGGGCGCGGTCGTGTCGACGTGCTCGACGTGTGCGCCGTGCTCGCGGCGCGACCGGAAGAACTCGACGGCGATCGGGATCAAGGAGATGGCCACGATCACGATCGCCGCCAACTCGAGGTTGTGCTTCACGATCTCCACCTCGCCGAGGAAGTAGCCGAGTGTCGTGACGCCGATGCCCCACACGGCGGCGCCGACGATGTTGTAGGTCAGGAAGGTGCGGTATCGCATCCGCCCGACACCGGCGATGATGGGCACGAAGGTCCGCACGATCGGGATGAACCGGGCGAGCACGAGGGCCGACGGCCCGCGACGGTCGAAGAACGCCTGGGCGCGCACCGCGTTGAGCGGGTTGAACAGGCGGCTTCCCGGCCGGCTGAACAGGCTCGGCCCGACGCGCAGGCCGAAGAGGTAGCCGACCTGGTCGCCGAGCACCGCCGCGACGAACACGACGAGTGCGGTGATCGGCAGCGGTGGGAGCACGTGCCCGCCGGCCTCCGAGGCGAGGAACCCGGCCATGAACAGCAAGCTGTCACCAGGCAGGAAGAAGCCGATCAGCAGCCCGGTCTCGGCGAACACGATGGCGGCGAGGAGCGCGAGACCGCCGGTGCTCAGCCAGGATTCGATGTCGATCACCGCAGCGATCACAGCGGCGTCCGCGCGGGCATCTGCGAGTAGGTCGTGGTCGATCGCTGGCAGAGCATGGACCGTCAAGGTACCGCCCGAGGACGGTCGGCCCACGGCAGGCATGCCGCGCGGTGGGTCGGCGCCGCACGGTCAGAGATGGGTGAGCAGCTCCGCGAACAGGTCCTCGGGGTCGGTGTCGACGCCCCGACGCCGGAACCACGTGCACACGTTGACCACGTCGCGGTGCAGGAAGTCGAGGCCCTGCAGGTTGGCGGCGATGTCGACGGCCTGCGGGAAGTCGATGAACCAGACCTCGCCCTGCCACCACAGCAGGTTGTACGCCGACAGGTCGCCGTGGGCGAAGCCGGCTCGGGTGATCGACCGCAGTCCGTCGACGAGTTGACCGTACGCATCGTCGAGTTCGTCGTCGCCGAGCCGAGCCGCGGCGAGTTGCGGGGCGACGCCGTCGAAGTCGCCGAGGTACTCGAGGTCGAGGGCGTCGTCGGCGAACCGGACCGGATACGGCACGTTGGTGCCGCCCTCCCACAAGCGGCGCATCACGTCGAACTCGTGGTCGGTCCAGCGGTCCTGCAGCAGGTGTTTGCCGTAGGTCGACATTCGTTCGACCGCACGACGATCGCGGGACTTGCGGAACTGTCGCCCTTCCCGGTACTGCACGTCGTGGCGGAACGCCGATGACCGTTGGAAGCCCATCGCCTCCAACTGGCCCTTCGACGTGACGTGTCGCGGGATGTAGCGCTTGCGGGCCAACAGGCAACTGCGACCGTCGGCGCCGATGCGCTCGACGAGGTCGATCTGGGCCTCCTTGCCCGACTTGACCGGGCCGTGATTCATTTCTTCGAACGGTTCGTCGACGAGCCAGGACGGCGCGTCGCGGGGTGGAACGAGTGACATTGGAACCTCTTCAGGGCAGAACGGCGGATTGAACGGCCGGCCGTCGTGCACCAGAGGTGTCAGCGCGACGAGAACGTCGCGAGCGCGCGGCCGGGTGAGCGATGCACGGACACAGTCATGATGGTCACCCTCCTCTCGCTCGGCCCTCTCGCTCGGCGTTGCTGCCACCGTAGTCCGTGGCGCATACGGCGACGTTGCTAGGTTTCGCCGATGCGCGTCGTCGTCCTGGGAGCGGGTTTCGGCGGGCTGGAACTCACGACGAGATTGTCGGAGGAGTTCGGCGACGACATCGATGTCGTCCTGATCGACAAGGCCGATGGCTTCGTGTTCGGTTTCTCGAAACTCGACGTGATGTTCGGCCGCCACGAGGCAGCGGCGGTACACCACGCGTACCGCGACGTGGTCAAACCGGGTGTCCGCTTCGTGCAGGCGACCGTCCGTTCGATCGACCCGTTGGGCCGCAGCCGTCGTGACCGACGACGGCACGTTCGAAGCCGACATCCTGGTGGTGGCGCTCGGCGCCGACCTCCATCCCGCGGCCACACCGGGCCTGGTCGAGGGTGGTCACGAGTTCTACACGGTGGCGGGTGCGTTCGCGCCTCCGCGACATGCTCGCCTCGTTCCCCGGTGGTCGCGTCGTCGTCGGTGTGACGTCGACGCCGTTCAAGTGCCCGCCGGCGCCGAGCGAGACCGCGCTGATGATGCACGACTTCCTCGTCGACCGTGGCCTGCGCGACCGGTCGTCGATCGATCTCGTCATGCCGCTCGGCGTGCCGATCCCGCCCTCACCGAAGGCCTCCGAGGCGCTCCTCGTCGCCTTCGAGGAACGCGGCATCGGCTGGCATCCGGCGAGCCAGGTCATGTCACTCGATGTCGATCGCAAGGTTGCCGTGATCGCCGACGGTTCGGAGATCCCGTTCGACCTGTTCCTCGGTGTGCCGATGCACCGCGCCCCGGAGGTGGTCGTCGAATCCGGTCTCACGGTCGACGGGTGGATTCCGGTCGATCCGCTCACGCTGCAGACGTCGTTCGACGGGGTGTATGCGGTCGGCGACGTCACGAGTGTGGGCACGCCGAAGGCCGGTGTGTTCGCCGAGGGCCAGGCGGCGGTGGTCGCGGCGGCGATCATCGCCCGGGTGCGCGGCGAGGAATCGACCGCCCAGTACGACGGGCACGGCATGTGCTACCTGGAGTTCGGCCACGATCAGGTGGCGCGGGTCGACGTGACGTTCCTCAGCGGCCAGGCGCCGTTCGGCGACATGGACGGCCCGTCCGAGGCGCTCGCTCGCGACAAGGTCGAGTTCGGTTCGTCGCGCGTCGCGCGGTGGTTCAACCCTCGTCAGTGAGGCCGTGGCGGCGGCGCACGATGCGGTCGAGCGTGCCGAACACGAGCGTGTCGACGAGGATGCCGACCACCAGGATCACGATCATCATCGCGATCAGCCCGGCGGAGTCGGCCAGGTTGCGGTACTGCTGCAGCAGGAACCCGACCGACGGCCCGAGGATCACGATCAGCTCGCCGGCCATCAGGCTGCGCCAGGCGAACGCCCAGCCCTGCTTCAGCCCGCCGACGAACGACGGCATCGCCGCCGGCAGCATCGACGTGGCGGAAGCGTTGCCAGCCGGTTGGCGCCCATCATCTGCCCGGCCCGCAGCAGCAGCGGCGGGACGTGGTCGACGCCGGTGATCAGCCCGTTGGCGATCGACGGCGCGGCGCCGAGCACGACGACGAACGTGATCGCCTGCTCGGACAGCTGGAACAGCAGGATGGCGAGCGGGAACCAGGCGATCGACGGCATCGTCTGCAGGCCGGTGATCATCGAGCCGACCGCCGAGCGGACGATCTTCGACGAGGCGACGAGCGACGCCGAGCGACGACGCCGATGACGAGCGCGAGCGGCGTAGCCGATGATGGCCCGCTCGCCGGTGACCCGCAGGGCGTCGAGCACGGTGCCGTCGGCGATCAGCTCGCCGAGCCGGTCGAACACGGTGGCCGGGCGCGGGCAGGACGTACTCCGGGCGCCAGCCCGACAACACCACGAGCTGCCAGATGCCGAGGGCGAGGGCGACCGCGGCCACCTTCGGCCACGCGGCCAGCCAGATCTGCGCGGCCGCGGTCGCGGCCGGTCGGCCGGTTGGCGGGCGGCGAGCGGCGATCGTCGAGCTGTGAGTCGACGCGAGCGCCTCGTCGGCGGAGATCGGACGGCATCGCGGGATCTTGTCATCAAGGTCGAGCATGGACCAGAACCTCCTCGCGCAGCTGGTCGGTGACCTCGGCGGCGAGCGCGCTCGACCGTCGGGTGAGTCGATGCGCCGCGGCCGCTCGATGTCGACCGTCGATGCTCGGCCGTGACCCGCCCGGGCCGGGGCGACATGATCGACGATCCGGTCGCCGAGCCGGGCCGCCTCGCGGACGTTGTGGGTGACGAACAGCACGGTCAGGCCGCGGTCGCGGACGAGGGCGTCGAGCTCCTCGTGGAGGACGTCGCGGGTCATCGCGTCGAGGGCCCCGAACGGCTCGTCCATCAGCAGGATGTCGGCGTCCTGGGCGAACGCCCGGGCGAGGGCGGCGCGCTGGCGCATGCCGCCCGACAGCTGGTGCGGACGCTTGTCGCCGAAGCCGTCGAGGTGCACGGTGCGGATCAGCTCGGCCGCCCGTTCCTTGCGCTCGGCCCGCGACACGCCGGCGAGGCGCATCGGCAGCTCGACGTTCGTCGGCGATCGTGAGCCACGGGAACAGCGCCGACTCCTGGAACATCATCGCCGTGCGGCCGTCGACCTCGCACCTCGCCGCCGGTCGGCGTGTCGAGACCGGCGACGAGGTTGAGGATCGTCGACTTGCCGCACCCGGAGGCGCCGATCAGGCAGACGAACTCGCCCGGCCGCGACGTCGAGGTCGACGTCGCGCAGCGCGGTGACGGCGTCGCTGCCGGACCCGAAGGTCTTGGTGACCGCGCGCAGCGAGACGCCGATCGACCGGCGTCGACTCGTCACGACGTCGCTCACAGTCCCGTCACCGGCGTCCTCGCCGCGCTCGGCGAGGACCTCGTTGAGCAGGGTCGAGGTCGTAGATGCCCGGAGTCGGTGAGGTCGACCGGGTCGAGCAGCCCGACGGCGATGGCGTCGTCGGCCGAACCCTGCAGCGACGAGGCGATCGGGTCGAGCGTGAACGCGCAGGTTCTCCCAGGCGCCGGCGATCGTCTCGTCGCCGAGCGGCTTCGTGGTGATCGCTCTCGATGCCGGCGTTGACGGTCGTCTGGGCGGCCGCGGCGTCGCCGTTGGCGACCGTCGATGGCGTCGGCGAGGCCGACGATGAGGGCCTTGATCACGTCCGGGTGCTCGTCGAGGTACTCGGTGGCGACGATCAGGTGGGTCGTCACGAAGTCGCCCTCGGGCCAGAGGTCGGCCTCGTTGACGAGCACGTGGCCGCCGCCCTCGAGCACGAGGCGGGTCGCCCACGGCTCGGGCACCCAGGCGCCGTCGAGGGCACCGGACTGGAAGGCGGCGAGCGTGTCGGCGTTGTCCTGCGGCGTGATGTGCACGTCGCCACCGCCGCTGGTGTCGGTCGCGTAGCCCTGCTCGAGCGAGCCAGGCCCGCAGCGCGACGTCCTGGGTGTTGCCGAGCGACGGGCGTGGCGAGCGTCATGCCGGCGAGGTCGGCCGGCGTCGTCGATGCCCTCGCGGACGACGAGCGAGGCGCCGCCCGACGTGGTGCCGGCGACGATCCGCATGGCCTCGCCGTCGGACTTGGCGTAGCCGTTGATCGCCGGGTTGGGGCCGATGAAGCTGGCGTCGATGGCGCCGGAGAAGATCGCCTCGACGACCTCGGTGCCGGAGTTGAACGTGGACGTCTCGAGCGTGGCGCGTCGAGCCGAGCGCGTCGGCGAACAGCCCGGTGTCGACGCCGATGATCGCCGGCGCGTGG
This sequence comes from Ilumatobacteraceae bacterium, assembly GCA_963801795.1. GTDB lineage: Bacteria > Actinomycetota > Acidimicrobiia > Acidimicrobiales > Ilumatobacteraceae > Sva-07. Next base: position 398,499 of record CAWDFZ010000003.1, on the reverse strand, counting down.
GTGACGTTCGGGAAGTAGCCGAGGCGCAGGGTGACGTCGGAGGCGGGGGCGTCGCTGGCCGGGGCCGCGTCGGTTGCGGGCGGTGTGGCTGCTTCGGTGCCGGCGGGAGCTTCCGTGTCAGCGGGGGCGCTCGTCGTCGGCCGTCGGCTTCGGTGTCGGCGGTCGCTTCGGTGCCCGCAGGGGCGGCGTCGGCGTCGGACGAGGTCGTCGTCGCTGCCGCAGGCCGCGGTGACCACGAGGAGTCCGGCGGCGAGCAGGGCAAGGGGGAGTCGTGCGGTTCGCATGGATGCGGAAGATAACAATGTGGAAGGTCGTTTCGCAACGTGGAAAATGTGACTCTTCTGATCATTAATTCCCGGAGGGCTGCCGGTCGGCAGAAATGGGTGCAAGACTCTGCCGTCGTGCCTGCCGATGTGACCTCCGCTGTGCCGGGGTCGCCGGCCCCGAGCGCCCCCCGGTCGGGCACCCAGTCGATCGAGCGGGCGGTCGCGCTGCTCGAGTGCCTCGGCGCCTCCGAACGATCGCTCGGGCTGTCGGAGATCGCCCGCGCCGTCGGCCTCAACCCGAGCACGACCCATCGCCTGCTGCGCGCGCTCGTCGTGGCCGGGTACGTCGAGCAGGAGCCGACGACCGAGCAGTACCGCCTCGGCCTGGGGATCGCGGTGCTCGGTCAGCGGGCGCTCGAGCACGCCGGCTACCACGTCGCCAAACCCGTGCTCGACGACCTCAGCGCCCGCACCGGCGAGTCGGTCAGCCTGGGGATCCGTCGCGGCGACGAGGTGGTGGTGATCGAACAAGCCGTGAGCGCGTCGCCACTGCGGTTCGATCATCCGGCCGGTGCCGAGATCGCGATGCATGCGTCGGCGATGGGCAAGGTGCTGCTCGCCAACTCGGCACGATCGATCGAGCGTGAGGTCGCGCTCCTGGCGACGTTCGACCGATTCACCGACCGGACCATCACCGCTCCCGACGCCGTCGTCGCCGAGCTGACGGCGATCCGGAAACGGGGTTGGGCGACCAATGTCGAGGAGCGCCACGTGGGGGTGTGCGGGATCGCCGCTCCGGTCCTGGCGCGCAGCGGTGTGGCCCATGCGGCGATCGGGGTGCAGGGCCCGAGCGTCCGCCTGACCCTCGATCGCCTGCGCGAGCTCGCCCCGCTCGTGACCGCCGCCGCCGACGAGGTCGCCGCGCTCGTCATCCGGGTCTGAGCACCCGGTCGCGCCCGCTGGGCCCTGTGACAGCCCCTCCGTAGAATGGAAGCTGCCATGAACTCCGCCGTGCCCAGCGACTGTTGCCCGTGACTGACGACGAACTGTTCGGCGACGTCCCGCATCCCGCCGATCGATCGGACGCGGACCCGCACGACCAGCTCGAGTTCGACGACCCCGATCAGGGGCCGTTCGGTGTGGGTGGACGGGGGCCGTCGCCGTTCGCCACCGGCCTCAATCCCGACCAACTCGATGCCGTGGTCCACGAGAACGGTCCGCTGCTCGTGGTGGCGGGTGCGGGTTCCGGCAAGACACGGGTGCTCACGCACCGCATCGCCCACCTCGATCCACCAGGGCGTCCAGCCGTCGAAGATCCTGGCGATCACGTTCACCAACAAGGCCGCGGCCGAGATGCGCGAGCGCGTCGCCAACCTCGTCGGGCCGGTCGTGCGCACCATGTGGGTGTCGACGTTCCACTCGGCCTGCGTGCGCATCCTGCGCGCCAACGGTGACGTCCTCGGCTACCCCCGTCAGTTCTCGATCTACGACCAGGCCGACACCACCCGGCTCACCGGCTACGTCATCCGCGATCTCGGGCTCGACTCGAAGCGGTTCACGCCGCGCGGTGTGCACGCCGTCATCAGCAACTGGAAGAACGAGCTCGTCGACCCCGACGAGGCGCGGGCCCGGGCGGCGAACATCTTCGACCGCAAGCACGCCGACATCTACGCCGAGTACCAGGCCCGCCTCGTGAAGGCCGGCGCGATGGACTTCGACGACCTGCTGATGAAGACCGTCGTGCTGTTCCGTGAGCACGGCGACGTGCTCGAGCACTACCGCCAGCGGTTCGAGCACATCCTGGTCGACGAGTACCAGGACACGAACCAGGCCCAGAACGAGATGATCCTCATGCTCGCCGGCGGCCACCAGAACGTCTGCGTAGTGGGTGACACGGATCAGTGCCTGCCGCCAGGGACGCTCGTGTCCACGCCGCACGGGCCCGTGCCGATCGAGGAGATCGCGATCGGCGACACCGTGTTCGGTGCGGCGCGGCGGTAGCGCGGCACATCCCGGAACCGTCGGCGCACGTGCACGAAGGACGGTTCGACGGCCAGCTCGTGTCGATCCGCGTCGACGGCCGAACGATCACCGCGACGCCGCATCACCTGATCCCGGCCCGACTCGTCCCGCAACCCGACCGACATCTCGTCTACCTCATGTACCGCGCCGACCGAGGCTGGCGCATCGGCCGGACGGTCGGATGCGACGATGTGCGCGTGGATCCTCGCGGTCGGCAGCCTCTTCGGCCGAAGCCGACCGAACCGCGGTCGACGACGATCGCGTCCCGAGTCAGGACTGCCGACTGCGATGACGACGAGTCAGCAGGAGACGATCGACGACGGCGAACTTCTCGCCAAGCTGCTGATCGAAGATCGATTGCTCCTCTCCGACTTTCCGCACTGCCAGATCGGATCACGAGCGCGACGGACGTCGTCGACTTGACGATGTTCACGCAGCCGGACGACGGCTGCGGACGTCGAGCACAGCATCCGTTCGGTTCGCTACGAGACGTCGTGGAAGGACTATCGCCGGGCGCTCGACGACGCGAAGCGCGTCGCTGCGATCGGAGGGCTCGACCTTCGGCGGCGGCTGTCGCACGACGGCACGATCTACGACCTGATGCCGTTTTCCCATGTGGCGCCCGGCATGGAGATGCTCGTCGAGTGCGATGGCGAAATCGTTCCGGCGCGTCGTCGACGAGGTCGAGTTCGTCCCGTACTCCGGGCCGGTCTACGACCTCGAGGTCGACGTGACGCACACGTACGGCGCGAACGGCGTGCTCGTGCACAACAGCGTGTACCGCTTTCGCGGCGCCGACTTCCGCAACATCCTGCAGTTCGAGCAGGCGTTCCCCGACGTCACCACGGTCGTGCTCGACCAGAACTACCGCAGCACGCAGACGATCCTCGACGCGGCCAACGCGGTCATCGACAACAACACCGAGCGCAAGCCGAAGTCGCTGTGGACCGACCTCGGTGCCGGCGAACGGATCGTCCGCTACCACGCCGAGGACGAGGGCGACGAGGCCCGCTGGGTCGGCTCGACGATGCGCCAGCTGCAGCGCGACGACGGCATCAACTGGCGCGAGATGGCCGTGCTGTACCGCACGAACGCCCAGAGCCGCGTGATCGAGGAGGCGTTCATGCGCCTCGGCGTGCCGTACAAGGTCGTCGGCGGCACCCGCTTCTACGACCGTCGCGAGGTCAAGGATGCGATGGCCTACCTGCGCGCCGTCGTCAACCCGGTCGACGAGGTGAGCGTCAAGCGGGTGCTCAACGTGCCCAAGCGCGGGATCGGCGACGCCAGCGTCACCAAGCTCGACGCGCTCGCCGCCGCGCGAGGGCATCTCGTTCATGGACGCGCTGCGGCGCGCCGACGAGGCCGGGGTCAGCGGACCGGGCGTCCGCGGCATCGCGTCGTTCGTCGAGCTGATCGATCGGCTCGGCGTCGCTCGCCGCCGACGAGTCGAAGGGCCCGGCCGACGTGCTGCAGGCGGCGCTCGACGACTCCGGCTACCTGGCCGAGATGGAGGCGGAGGACACGGTCGAGGCGCACAGCCGGATCGAGAACCTCGGCGAACTCGTCGGCTCGGCCCGTGAGTTCACGGTGATGGACGAGTTCCTCGAACAGGTCGCGCTCGTCGCCGACACCGACGAGCTGCCCGACGGAGAGGTCGAGGACCAGGTCGTCCTGATGACGCTGCACTCGGCCAAGGGGCTCGAGTTCCCGGTCGTGTTCCTGATCGGTGTCGAGGAGGGGATCTTCCCGCACATCCGGGCGCTCACCGAGCCGGTCGAGATGGAGGAGGAGCGCCGCCTCGCGTACGTCGGCATCACCCGGGCGATGCGCCGGCTCTACATGTCGCACGCCTGGAGCCGGCAGCTGTTCGGGTCGCACGCAGTACAACCCGCCGTCGCGCTTCTTCGACGAGATCCCCGAGCAGCTGATCGAGTCGACCGGCAACGTGAGCGGTCGGTCGAGCTACGGCCGCCAGAGCTATCGGGGCAGTGGCGGCGGTTCGTACGGCAATCCGCCGGCGTACCGTCGGAGCGGTGGAGGTGGCGGGCGCGACATCAACGCCGACATCCGCGCCGACCAGGACGCCCATCGCGAACGTGTCGTCGAGGCGGCGATCCGCTCGGGCGCGCAGACACGCCGCCGGCGCCGTCGAACAGCCAGGAACTCGGGCTTGCGGATCGGCGACGACGTCGAGCATCCGAGCTTCGGCGAGGGCGTGATCATCGGCATCTCCGGCGAGGGCGAGAAGGCCGAGGCCGTCATCAACTTCGCCGGTGTCGGCACCAAGCACCTCGCGCTCGCCTGGGCCCCCCTCAAGAAACGCTGACCTCTCGGCCCCTCCCCGCCGAGGCGATGGCGATGTCGGGTCAATAGCGCCCCACATCTACATCGCTCGGTCGCCGGTCACGGTTGCGATGTCGATGTACCGGCGCCGGCGCGGGTCAACTACATCGCTCGGGACCGGTCTGCCAGAATGGCCGGCGTGAAGGCAGCGATCCTGGTCGAGAGTTTGACGGGCAACACGTGGACGGCCGCCGAGAAGGTCGCCGACCTGCTCCAGCAGGAGCGGTGGACGATCACCGGCCTGTCGAAGGTGAAGCAGCCCGACCACCAGTCGATCCACGACGCCGATCTGGTGCTCGTCGGCACGTGGGTGCACGGTGCGTTCATCTTCGGTCAGGCGCCGTGGGCGGCCTCGAGCATCGCCAACCTTCCGGCGATGCGGGGCAAGCGGGCCGCCGCGTTCTGCACGTTCGCGCTCGATCCGGGCAAGGCGCTCGACAAGCTCGATCGGGCACTCGGCGACACCGGTGCCTACGTGATCGGTGGGCTGGCGATGAGCCGGAGCAAGCTCGACGCGCACACCGAGATCTTCGCCGAGCGCCTCGTCGCCGCCATGGCCACGCAGCCCGCCACCCCCGTCTGACGCGTCCAATCCTCGTTTGCGTCGCGATTTCCGGGGACCTGTCCTCCGGAAAGTGCGACGCAAACGATGGTTCGGGGCCAGGCGATCGATCAGGTGGGTTCGGTGACGCCGCTCAGGTCGAGGACGAGGGTGCGGCCGTTCTCGACGACGGGATTCACGCCGGCGGGTGGCGGTGCGAGGTCGGTCACGACGATGCGGTTGCCGTCGCAGTCGATGAACTCGTCCGTGCCGACCACCTGCTCGACCGTGCACGTCGGATCGCCGTCGGCCGGGTACGCGGCGTACACCACCCAGCCGGAGGCGGGGTCGTCGCCCTCGTGATCGACCACGAACGTGCGCTCGCCGGTCGTCGTGTTCAGCCCGGGCAGCATGATCGGGCCGTCCTCGGCCACGATGCGTGCCGCCGTCTGGGTGCTCGCCACCTCGAACCTCGTCGGTGCCAGACGCTCGCTCGACCTCGGCCCCGCCCCGTGAGATGTAGGCGGCGATGCCCCAGGTGAACAGGCCGATCGCCACGATCACCAGCAGCCCGCCGAGCACCGGCACGACCGCCCGGGCGAGCGGCGATCGCAAACGGATCGGTCCACGCGGGGCGGTCGGCACGGCCACAGTGTGCCTGCCGTTTGGCCCGGTTCGGCCCCGACCACGTAGGGTTCCACGCGCTCGAGCCGCCTGCAGCCCCGATCGGCCTCTCTGCCCGATCGGCCCGTATCGATCAGGGCGGTCGAGACGATCGACATGACCGCATCAGAAAGCGAGTGAGCGCACGTGGATCTCTTCGAGTACCAGGGCAAGCAGTACTTCGCCCGCTACGACATCCCGGTGAGCCCGGGTGGCCTGGCCGACACGGTCGACGAGGCCGTGCCGCGAGGCCGAACCAGGCCGGCTATCCCGTCGTCGTCAAGGCGCAGGTGCAGGTCGGTGGCCGCGGCAAGGCCGGCGGCATCAAGCTCGCCAACGACGAGGCCGAGGTCCGCGAGCACGCCGGGAACATCCTCGGGATGGACATCAAGGGCCACCTCGTCAAGCGGGTCTGGGTCGAGAACGCCTCCGACATCGACGAGGAGTACTACGCCAGCTTCACGCTCGACCGTGCCGCCAAGAAGCACCTCCTGATGCTGTCGGCCGAGGGCGGCGTCGAGATCGAGGCGGTCGCCGAGTCGAATCCCGACGCGATCATCAAGCTGCACATCGACCCGGTCGACGGGCTCGACGCGGCCGACGGCCCGCCAGGCCTGCGTCGACGCCAAGCTCCCCGAGCGGGCGCTCGACGGCGCGGCCGACATCCTCGTCAAGCTGTACCGCTGCTTCACCGAGGGCGACTGCGACCTCGCCGAGATCAACCCGCTGATCCTCAAGCCGACCGGCGAGGTGCACGCGCTCGACGCCAAGGTCACCCTCGACGGCAACGCCGCGTTCCGCCACCCCGAGTGGGAGGAGTTCAGCGCCACCGAGGAGCTCGACGAGCGCGAGCAGCTGGCCAAGGAGAAGGACCTGCAGTACATCGGCCTCGACGGCTCGGTCGGCATCATCGCCAACGGCGCCGGTCTCGCGATGTCGACGCTCGACGTCGTCAACCAGGTCGGCGGCACGGCCGCCAACTTCCTCGACATCGGCGGCGGCGCCAACGCCGACGTGATGGCCGGCGGCGCTCGAGGTGATCAACTTCGACGAGAACGTCAAGTCGATCTTCATCAACATCTTCGGCGGCATCACCCGCGGCGAAGAGGTCGCCAAGGGCATCGTCGAGGCGCTGGGCCGCGTCGACCTGCGGGCGCCGATCGTGATCCGCCTCGACGGCACCAACGCCGAGGAGGGTCGCCAGATCCTGCTCGACGCCGGCATCGCGGCGGACAAGCTCCGGTCGGAACCGACCATGTTGGAGGCTGCGCGTGCGGCCGTAGCGCTCGCGAACGGGAACTGAGGAACGGTCATGGCAATCTTCGTCAACGAGAACACCAAGGTCATCGTCCAGGGCCTCACCGGCGGCCAGGGCAAGTACCACGGCCTGCGCAACCGTGACTACGGCACGCAGATCGTCGGCGGCGTCACGCCCGGCAAGGCCGGCCAGGACGTCGAGGGCATCCCGATCTTCGACACCGTCGCCGACGCCGTCGCCGCCACCGGCGCCACCGCGTCGTTCGTCGCCGTGCCGCCGAAGGCCGCGTCGGCGGCGATCCTCGAGGCGGCCGCGGCCGGCATCGAGTTCATCGTGTGCATCACCGAGGGCATCCCGGCCCAGGACGAGGCGCAGGGTCTTCAACACGCTCGATCCGCGACTTCCCGAACACCCGCCTGCTCGGCCCGAACTGCCCCGGCATCATCAGCCCCGGCAAGTGCAACATCGGCATCACCGCCGGCGAGATCGCCCAGGTGCCCGACCGCCGACGGCCCGAACGTCGGCATCGTCAGCCGCTCCGGCACGCTCACCTACCAGGCGCTGTACGAGCTGAAGCAGAAGGGCATCGGCGTGTCGACGTGCGTCGGCATCGGCGGCGACCCGGTGCCCGGCACGAACTTCATCGACTGCCTCGAGCGCTTCCAGGCCGACCCGGAGACCCACGCCATCATGATGATCGGCGAGATCGGCGGCTCGGCCGAGGAGGAGGCGGCCGAGTACATCGCGGCCAACGTCACCAAGCCGATGAGCGCCTACATCGCCGGCGTCACCGCCCCGGCCGGCAAGAAGATGGGCCACGCCGGCGCCATCGTCTCGGGCGGCAAGGGCACGGCCCAGGGCAAGATGGACGCGCTCGCCGCCGCCGGCGTCAAGGTCGGGCTCAACCCGACCGAAGCCGGCGAGCTGATGGCCGAGATCGTCGCCTCACTCTGACCAACGTTCGGCTCGATCCGTCGAACGCGTGAACAATGTGCGGCGCTGGTGCGCACATTGTTCACGCGTTCGGACGTGGTGAGGTGATCAGACCGCCGGGGGTGGCGGGGGAGGGGGCGGCGGTGGCGGGGGAGGCATCTTGTCGTCCGCCTTGCCGCCGCCGAAGCTCGCCTTGAGCTTGTCCATGTCCTTGAGGTCGTTGAGGTTGCCGCCCGATGCGGTGAAGTTCATGAACGCACCGGCGAGCGAGATGCCGGTCCAGACGACGGCGCCGTACATGCCGGTGCCGCGATCGGCCCCGTCGAAGCGGGCGCCGAGCAGGATGCGCAGGATCATGAGGATCGCCGCGAGTCCGCGTCGCGCCGAGGAAGATCAGCGGCCACGGCTGGCGTCGCGGGAAGCTTGCCGAGCTGGTCGAGCAGCGCGAGCACGCCGACGCCGACCACCAGGATCCAGGCGATGCCGCCGGTGAAGAAGTAGTCGAACGGCCCGTCGCCGCTCGTCGACCGAATCCGCCGATGCTCGACGCTCGTCCAGTCGAGGGCGATGCCCGAGGAGGAGCATCGCCGCGCCGCCGCCGATCATGAGCCAGTCGTGAACCTTGAACTTGCTGAAATCCAACAGAACCTCCGGGATGCGAGCGCCGTCCAGTGGCGAGCGACGACGTGCGACCGTAGTCCCTCGCTCGTCCGGCAGGGGTCCATCGCGGCGGTCAATCGGAACGGTGTGACATTGCCCGCGGGCGAGGCGCAGTGACTACGTTCGCGGCGTGCCCACCGCTCTGCTCTCCGTGTTCGACAAGTCCGGCATCGTCGAGTTCGCGCTCGGCCTGCGCGAACTCGGCTGGACGCTCGTGTCGAGCGGCGGCACCGCGGCGGCGATCGCCGACGCCGGGATCGCCGGTCACCGACGTGGTCGAGCTGACGGGCGTGCCGGCGATCCTCGGTCATCGAGTGGTCACGCTGCACCCGAAGATCCACGGCGGCATCCTCGCCGATCCCGACGCTCGACGATCACCGGGCCGACATGGACGCAGTACGGCATCGAGCCGATCGATCTCGTCGTCGTCAACCTGTATCCGTTCAGCGCGAACCCGGGCATCGAGCTGATCGACATCGGTGGGCCGGCGATGGTCCGCGCGGCGGCGAAGAACCACGCCCACGTCGGCGTCGTCGTCGATCCGGCCGACTACAGCCGGTGCTCGACGAGATCGCGCGCCGAGGGCGCGCTCACCGACGCCACCAAGCGGCGGCTCGCCCGCGACGGCGTTCGCCCACACCGCGGCGTACGACGCGGCGATCGTCACCTGGTTCGACGACACCGCGGCGGTCGCCGACGGCGCCGACGCAGCGGCGGTGCTCCCGCCGACGATCCACCTCGCGCTCGAGCTGGCCCAGCCGCTGCGCTACGGCGAGAACCCGCACCAGCAGGGCGCCCGGTACCGGCAGGCGGGCAGCGTGAGCTGGTGGGACACGATGACGCAGCACGGCGGCAAGGAGCTCAGCTACCTCAACGTGTTCGACACCGAGGCCGCGTGGCGACTCGTGCAGCGCTTCGACGAGCCGGCGTGCGTGATCGTCAAGCACGCCAACCCGTGTGGCGTCGCGGTCGCCGACGACATCACCGACGCCTACGTGCGGGCGAACGCGTGCGATCCGGTCAGCGCCTTCGGCGGCATCGTCGCGCTGAACCGCACGGTGCCGGCCGACCTGGCCGCGGCGCTCGCGCGAGGTGTTCACCGAGGTGATCGTCGCGCCCGGCTTCGACGACGAGGCGCTCGAGGTCCTGGCGGCGAAGAAGAACCTGCGCGTGATCTCGGCGGCGGCGCCCGGCGCCGCTGCCGCTCGACGTGCGCCCGGTCGACGGTGGTCTCCTCGTGCAGCAGCCCGACGTGGTGAGCCCGCGGACCGCCGACTGGCGGGTCGTCACCGCGCGTCGAGCCGACCGACGAGCAGTGGCGCGACCTCGAGTTCGCCTGGCAGGTGTGTGCGGCCGTGAGCAGCAACGCCATCGTCTACGTCAAGGACCTCCAGGCGTTCGGCATCGGTGCCGGCCAGCAGAACCGGCTCGACTCGGCGCGCATCGCCGCCGAGCGTTCCGCCGGCCGGGCCGACGGGCGGCGTCGTGCGCCAGCGACGCGTTCTTCCCGTTCCGCGACGGCCTCGACGCGGCGGCCGCGGCCGGGATCACGTCGGTGATCCAGCCGGGCGGCTCGGTCCGCGACGACGAGGTGATCGCCGCCGCCGACGAACACGGCATCGCCATGGTCTTCACCGGCGAACGCCACTTCCGCCACTGAAGCAGCGGGTTCGTCGTCCGCTTCGCTTCCTCCTCGCGCCGCGTCTGCCTCGTCGCTGGCGCTTCCCTCGGCAGCGTGGCCCTCGGCGATAGCGTCTCGGGATGGCTCGGATCTCGGACCTTCTCGCGGCGGGCACGACGTTGTCGTTCGAGTTCTTCCCGCCGAAGACCGCCGGGCGGACATCTCACGCTCGGTCGCACCGTCGCCGCGCTCGAACCGCTCCGACCCGACTTCGTGTCGATCACGTACGGCGCGGGCGGGTCCGATCGTCATCGCACCGGTGACGTGGTCGAATGGATGCGCACCGAGACCGAGTGGGAGCCGATGCCGCACCTCACCTGCTACGGCCACACCCGTGACGACGTCGCCGCCCTCCTCGACATCTATCGCGAGATCGGCATCGAGAACATCCTCGCCCTGGCCGGCGACCCGCGCGCCGACGGCCAGCCGGAGGCCAGCGACTACCGCTACGCGATCGAGCTGCTCGAAGACGTCGTGGCGGCCGGCTGTTTCGCCGCCGCGGTCGCCGCCCACCCGCAGGTGCACCCGCGTTCGCCCGACCGCGAATCCGATCGACGGCACCTCGCCGACAAGCTGCGCGTCGCCGACTTCGCGATGACGCAGTTCTTCTTCGAGGTCGAGGAGTACACCCGGATGCGTCGACGAGCTGTCGGCGCTCGGCGTCGACAAGCCGATCCTGCCCGGCATCATGCCGATCACGAACACCAGCCAGGTCAAGCGGATGGCCGACATGAGCGGCGCGCCGCTGCCGGGCTGGCTCACCGACCGACTCGACGCCACCGACGATCCGGACGAGGTCCGCAAGATCGGCATCGATGTGGCGACGACGCTGTGCGCCGACCTCCTCGCCGCCGGCGTCCCCGGGCCTCCACCTCTACGCGCTCAACCGGCCGGATGCGGTGCTCGCAATCTGTGGCAACCTCGATCTTGGCTTCCCGCTGAGCGATACTGGACCTTGATGTCCGCCACCGTCGATCGCACCACCGCGTACACGCGGTGGCCTGACGCGGCCCGAGGTCCAGGCGAACATCAGCCGCGTCCCGTACCTGCCGGGCCTCGACGGGATGCGGGCCCTCGCCGTGGTGTCGGTGATGATCTACCACGCCAACAGCGACTGGCTGAAGGGCGGGTTCCTCGGCGTCGAGGTGTTCTTCGTCATCTCCGGCTACCTGATCACGCTGCTGCTGATCTCCGAGAAGGAGCAGACGAACCACGTCGACATGAAGCACTTCTGGATCAGGCGGGCCCGCCGTCTGCTCCCGGCGCTGTTCGTGATGCTGTTCCTGCTCACGATCTGGACGGCGCTGTTCGAGCGGTCGACGCTCGGCAAGCTGCGCGGCGACGTCGTCGCCGCGCTCGGCTACGGCTCGAACTGGTACCAGGTGTACACCGGCCAGGGCTACAGCGCCGCCAACGACTTCGCCCCGCTCCGTCACCTCTGGAGCCTGGCGGTCGAGGAGCAGTTCTACCTGATCTGGCCGATCGTGATGGTGCGTGCTCCTCCGCATGGGCAGCCGCCGCGTCGCCGACCTCAGCCGCTGGCTGTTCGGCATCGCGCTGGCCATCACCATCCTCGCTCGCGCTGCTCTACCACCAGGGTCCGATCGGCACGCCGCAGGTCACCCCTGGCGCCTACTGGCACATCTTCGGCCGCGACATCGCCAAGGCCGACTTCCTGTACCTGTCGACGTTCAGCCGTGCCGGCGGCCTGCTGCTCGGTTCGGCGTTCGCCATGATCTGGCGCCCGCTGGCGCTGATGCGCGGTCCGATGCGCAAGCGCGGTCCGCTGCTCGACGGCCTCGGTCTCGCCGGCCTCGCGACGCTCGGGCTGTTGATGTGGTCGGTCGGATACGTCGACTCCGGCGGCGCCGACCCGCTGCTGTTCCGCGGCGGGTTCTTCGTGACGGCCATCGCCACGCTCGCCGTGATCGCCGCGGTCACGCATCCCCGCACGATCACCGGCCGGGCGCTCGAGCATCCCGGTGCTGGTGTGGATCGGGCTGCGGTCGTACGGCCTCTACCTCTATCACTGGCCCGTCTACCAGCTGATGCGGCACATCGCCGGCAAGCACATGAAGTTCCACGAGTTCCTGATCGCGATGGGGATCACGCTCGTCATCACCGAACTCTCGTACCGCTACATCGAGACGCCGATCCGCAAGGGTGCGCTCGGGAAGTCGTGGGCGAAGGTGCGCGACGCCCGCGATCCCGGCCGCCGCAACGCCGTGCTCGCCGGCGCGTTCGTGGGCACGGCGCTCGCCATCTTCGGCGTCACCAGCCTGGCCACCGCCGAGCTGAAGCAGAACGAGGTGCAGGAGTCCCTGACCGCAGGGCGCGGAGTCGACCTGCGACGTGATCGCCGACCCGACGTGCGGGGCGGCGACGACGGTGGCTCCGCCCACGGGCGATCCGGCGGCCGGGTCGACACCGGGAACGACGATCGATCCGCTCGGCGAATGCGACCGCGTCGACCGTCGCCCCGCCCACGACGCTCGCGACGACGACGCTCCCGCCCGCTCCGATCCCGAAGCTCGCGCTCGGTGACTCGGTGATGCAGGGTGCCGCGCCGCAGCTCGAGGGGATCGGCTTCGTCGTCGACGCGGAGGAGAGCCGCCAGTTCTCCTCGGGCGTCGACGTCGTCGAGGCGTTGAAGGCCGCAGGGCCGGCTCGGCGACGTCGTCGCCGTCCACCTCGGCACGAACGGTCCGATCAGGCAGGCGGAGATGGACGAGTTGATGGCGGCGCTGGCCGACGTGCCCCAGGTGATCTTGATCACGACGTCGCTGCCGGACGAGCCGCGCTACGACTTCAAGACCGCCAACAACGCCCTCATCTACGACACGGTGGCGACCCATCCCAACGCCACGCTCGTCGACTGGGCCGGGCTCGCCGCCGACTGCGTCGGCGACTGCTTCTACGCCGACGGCATCCACATGAAATCGACGGGCGCCCAGTACTACGCCGACGTGATCAGCAGCTTCGTGAAGCCCGCTGGCTGATCAGATCTCCGACCTGCCGGGGTGACGGGTGGCGCGACTTGTTGAGGTCGTGACACGTCGAATCGACGTCGTTCGGTGATACTGGACGGCCGATGTCGACCGCCGCCCCGCCGCGGGCAACCACCGTCGCCGAGAGCGACCGCGCCCAGATCAGTCGCGTGCCGTACCTGCCCGGCCTCGACGGTCTCCGGGCGCTCGCCGTCGTCGCGGTGATGGTCTACCACGCCAACAACGCGTGGCTCCCCGGCGGCTTCCTCGGCGTGGAGATGTTCTTCGTCATCTCCGGCTACCTGATCACGCTGCTCCTGATCGCGGAACGCGAGCGCAACTACCGGATCTCGCTCGGTCACTTCTGGCTGCGCCGGGCCCGACGACTCCTCCCCGCCGTGTTCATGATGATGCTGCTCGTCACGATCTGGACGGCGACGTTCGAACGCGACGCCCTCGGCCAGCTCCGCGGCGACGTGCTCGCCGGATCGTTCTACGTGTCGAACTGGTACCAGGTCTGGGTGGGTCTCGGCTACACCGCGTCCGGCGACTTCGCCCCGCTGCGGCACCTGTGGAGCCTCGCGGTCGAGGAGCAGTTCTATCTGCTCGTGGCCGATCGTGATGATCCTGCTGCTCGGGCGCGCCGGAACACGGCGGGTGGCCGACGTGAGCCGCTGGCTGCTCGCTCGCCGCCATCGCGATCACGGTCGTGATCGCGCTGGTCTACTACCACGGCCCGATCGGCACGCCCGCCACCACGCCGAACGCCTACTGGTCGATCGGTGGCCGCTCGATCGCCAAGCTCGACACGCTCTACCTGAGCACGGTCACCCGGGCCGGCGGGCTGCTGCTCGGTTCGGCGTTCGCGTTGGTCTGGCGGCCCTACGCCGTGATGCGCGGGCCGTTGCGGTCGAAGGGTCGGATCCTGTTCGACGTCGGCGCGATCCTGTCGGTGGCGGCGCTGGCGTGGATGGTGTGGTCGATCCATCTCGTCACGATCGTCGGCGCCTCGGCGTCGCTCTTCCGCGGCGGGCTGTTCCTCGTCGGGCTGGCGATGCTCGTGCTGATCGCCGCCGTCACGCACGGTGGCACGTACTCCCGCCGCCTCCTCGGCATCCGCCCGCTCGTGTGGGTCGGGCTCCGTTCGTACGGTCTCTACCTCTATCCACTGGCCGATCTTCATGATCATCCGCGGGGTGGCCGGCAACCCGATGTCGGTGCGGCAGTTCGCGATCGGGATGGCCGCCACCGTCTGTCGTCACCGAGCTGTCGTTCCGCTGGGTCGAGCGACCGATCCGGATGAACGGTGTGCGCTCGTGGCTGAGCGGGCATCGAACCGCCCTGACGCCACCGTCGCGCGGCCGGCTCGTGTGGGCCACGGCGGCGCTCGTCGGTGTCGCCCTGTTCGCCGGCGTGAGCCTGGCGACGGCGCCGCTCAAGCAGAACGAGATCGCGGTGGCGCTCGGCGAGAACGAGCGCTTCACGACCGACCTGCTCGACGTCGACGACGCGCCGGCGGCCGTCACGACGACGACCGAGGTCGTTCGGTCGAGGACACGACCGACGCGCGGTCGACGGTGGTCCTGCGCCGACCACCGCACCCGCCGATCCCGCGGTCGCCGGTGCGGGCGTCGCCGTACCGGACACGACGACGCCGGTCGACCCGACGGCGACCACCCTTGCGCCGACCACACTGGCGCCGGTCACGACCGTGCCGGCCACGACCGCGCCGGTGACGCAGCTCGGCGTGGTCACCGACATGTCGACGGTGACGCCGTTGTCGATCCCGCAGGGGCTGCCCGGCTACCCGCTCGTCGCCATGGGCGACTCGGTGATGCTCGGCGCGGCCGAGGAGCTCGGCGCGCTCGGCTTCATCGTCGATGCCCAGGTGAGCCGGCAGATGAAGACGTACCTGCCCGACATGCAGGCGATCAAGGACAACGGACTCCTCGGTTCCGTCGTCGTCGTGCACCTCGGCACGAACGGTTCGTTCAGCGACGAGACGCTCGCGCAGATGATGGCGATCCTCGCCGACGTTCCGGTGGTCGTGGTGCTCACGAGCAAGGCCGATCGGGAGTGGGTGGCGGGCAACAACGAGAAGGTCCGTGCCTGCCGGCGACCCATCCGAACGTCACCGTGCTCGACTGGGAGGTGCTCGGGCCGCAGTGTCCGGGCGACTGCTTCTACGACGACGGCATCCACCTCAACCAGCAGGGCCAGAACTACTACACGAGCCTGATCGACCAGGTCCTCGGCCCCACCTGACGCGGCTCGGCCTGGAGCGGCTTGCCTGGAGCGCTTGGGCGGCGAACGGCGCGTCGGCATACGCTCGGCGCCTATGACCACTCCTGTTCGTGTCGCTGTCACCGGTGCTGCTGGCCAGATCGGCTACAGCATCCTCTTCCGTATCGCATCGGGCTCGATGCTCGGGCCGGACACGCCGGTCGCGCTGCAACTCCTCGAGATCACGCCGGCGCTCGGCGCGCTCGAAGGCGTGCGCATGGAGCTCGACGACTGTGCGTTCCCGCTGCTGTCCGAGGTCGTCTGCACCGACGACGCCGACACCGCGTTCGGCGATGTCGACATCGCCATCCTCGTCGGTTCGATGCCGCGCAAGGCGGGCATGGAGCGCGCCGATCTGCTCTCGGCGAACGGTGGCATCTTCAAGCCGCAGGGTGAGGCGCTGTCGCGCTCGGCCAAGCGCGACGTCAAGGTCCTCGTCGTCGGCAACCCGGCCAACACGAACTCGCTCATCGCCATGAGCAACGCCGCCGACCTCGATCCGGGCCGCTTCACCGCCATGACCCGCCTCGACCACAACCGGGCCAAGTCGCAGCTCGCCGCAGCGGCTCGGCGTGTCGGTCAACGACATCACCAAGATGACCATCTGGGGCAACCACTCGACGACGCAGTACCCCGACCTCTTCCACTGCGAGGTCAACGGCAAGAACGCCTACGAGCTCGTCGGCGACCACGACTGGTACGACTCGACGTACATCCCCACGGTCGCCAAGCGCGGTGCGGCCATCATCGAGGCGCGCGGTGCGTCGTCGGCGGCCTCCGCGGCATCGGCCGCGGTCGACCACGTTCGTGACTGGGTCCTCGGCACGCCCGAGGGCGACTGGGTGTCGATGTCGATCCCGAGCGACGGCAGCTACGGCGTGCCCGAGGGCATCATCTCGTCGTTCCCGTGCGTCTGCAAGGACGGCGACTACGAGATCGTGCAGGGGCTCGACATCGACGACTACAGCCGCGCCAAGATCGACGAGACGGCGGCCGAACTGGTCAGCGAGCGCGACGCCGTCGACGAACTCGGACTCATCTGACCCACCCGCCGGGCCGAGCCCGGACGACGTCGACCCCGGACGACGTGATGAGGGCCGGCGCGATCAGTCGCCGCGGTCGTCGAGCAATGCGAGGAGCTTCGTCGTCGTCGCCCAGCTGCGGATCGTCATCCGCTGGTACTCGGGGGTGCCGACGATCTTGCTCATCCTGCTCTGGGTGCGGCGCGCGCTGAGGCGGGCGAAGTACAGCACCCCGGTGCCCGCCCAGGCCTCGTCGACGCCGTCGCGCGTGACGACGGTCGCCATTGCCTGTTTGGCCGTGAGCGGCGCTTTCAGGAAGATCACGTCGGAGTGGAACTTGTCAGGATGCTCACCGAACCCGCTCGGTGCCTTGCTCACGATCGAGCGGAACCGTGCGTGCGAGCGCACCACGACGACGAGCGGCAGCTTGAACCGACGTTCGAGCATCTGCTCGAGGTCGTCCTCGAGCGTCTTGGCCGGAGCGTCCGAATCGAACACCACGTTGCCTGACTGGATGTAGGTGCGCACGCCACTGCATCCGTGCGCCTCGAACGCCTCGCGCAGGTCGGCCATCGCCACCTTGTTCTTGCCGCCGACGTTGATCCCTCGCAACAGCGCGACGTAACGCTTGGTCGGCCGGCATGTCAGGACGCCGTGAGGTTCGAGCCCGATCTCGCCGGAGTCGGCCGCCTTGCGCAGTTTGAGGGTGCTCGAATCGATGGTGTACGTCACCTCGCCGTCGAGCACGGCCACGACGGCGTTCTCGAGATCCATCTGCGGTTGCGGGCAGGCCATGCGGGTGAGGATCAGCGGCCCGAACGTGATCGTCGTGTCGGTGATCGTGACCGGTGCCGAGCCGGTGTTGCAGCCGGCCTCGACGGCGGCGGTGCCGTCGGTGATCGTGATCGAGGCCTCGGCACCGATCGGCACGGTGGAGATCCCCTCGTTGGCGAGCAGCCCGTCGACGACCCAACGGGTGCCTTCGAGCGGTTGGTCGGGTTCGGCGACCTCGGTGTCGAGGAAGGTGATCGTCGATCCGTCGGCTGCGGTCACGGTCAGTGTCGTCGCCCTCGAGGGTGAGCGTCGGAGAGCCCGAGAACGTCTCGGAGAGCCACGTGTCCTGGTCCATCAGTGCGGGGTCGCACGCCATCTGTGTCATCGCCATCGTCGGCACGCTCAGCACGTCGCCGCTCGACGGTGTAGGCACCGAACATCGTGTTGCAGCCGGCGTTGATGCTCAGCGACCCGTCCTCGAACGAGATCCGGATCGTGCTGTCGGCAACGAGGTCGTGGCCGTCGACCTGCGTCGACACGAACTCGCGGCCGTCGAGGTCGGGGCTGGCGGATGCGGGCACGGTGGCCTCCGAAGCTGCGGGTTGGGTGCTGGTGTCGGAGGTAGCCGTGTCGCTGCCGCACGCGGCGAGCACGGACGCGACGAGCGGGAGGGCGAGCGGGATCAGGGTCGCGATTCGACGCCGGATCGACGTTCCCGACCTCGACGGTTCCGACGCATCGATTGGACGATCATGACACGGCGACGCGGCAGGCGATCTCGCATCATCTGGTCGACGCCCGACTTCAGGTCCTCGTCGCTGATTCGGACGCGATCGGCCGTCGTCACCGAGCAGGTCGCTCACGGTCATGATGGCCAGCGCCTCGAGTCCTTGACGGCGGCGATCGTGTAGAGCATCGCCGCCTCCATCTCCACGCCGAGGTGGCCGAGCCGACGCCAACGACTGGACGCGTCGGTGTCGGGGTCGTAGAACACCCCCGACGAGACCACCGAACCGACGTGCACGTCGAAACGGCCGGCGTCGCGGGCCAATGCGGCGGCGCGCTCGGCGAGGACGAACGTCGCGCTCGGTGCGAACCCGTCCATCTGCGCGTACCGCAGCGGGGTCTGGTCGTCGGCCGACGCGGCGATGGCGACGACCGTGTCGCCCATCGACAGGTTCGGTTGGAGACCACCGCACGTGCCGACCCGGATGAGCCGTTCGGCGCCGAGCATGCAGAGTTCCTCGAACACGATGCCGGCGCTCGGACATCCCATGCCCGTGGACTGCACGCTGATCGGGCGGCCCTCGAACGTGCCGGTGAAGCCGAGCATCCCGCGCTCGGCGTTCACCTGCCGGAACCCGGGCTCGAAGAACGGCTCGGCGATGTACTGCGCCCGCAGCGGATCGCCCGGGCAGAGCACGTTCGGCGCGTAGTCGCCGGTTTCGGCACGCAGGTGGATCGGCATGTCGGTGAATCTAACGACCGCCGCCCCGTCGCTCTTCCAGGAACGTCAGCGTCGTGTCAGATCGATCGCGTTCACGCGTCGAGGATGGATCGTGACCACGTGGCGCGCGTCGCCGGGCTGGTCCATCTGTCGGAGGTCGGCGTCGTACTTCGCGCCGACCTGGTCGGCGAAGTCGTAGTCGGTGTCCGCGCTGACCTCGGCGTCGCCCCGCAGTTCGAGATAGCGCATCGGGTTGGCGAGATCGAGGATGAACAGCGTCACGACGGGACGTGCCTGGAGATTCTGCGTCTTCTGACGCTTGCCGTTCAACGACACCCGCACGGTGTCGCCGTCGGCGAGGAACCAGACCTCGGACAGTTGGGGTCGGCCGTCGGAGCCGATCGTGGCGATCGTGGCGAACTTGCTGTCGAGCAGATCGCGGTGCGACTCAGGAATGGTCGTGGTCATGCGTCATCTCCCGGGGTGGCTGGTTGTGAATACCCGTGTCGAATCTGGTCCCTACCCACGGTACGCCTCGCCGGAAGCCCCTCCGGTCGTGGCGACGTCACTTCAGAAACTTGCTCGTCGTGTTGTCGGCGAGGACCTTGCCGTCGGTCTGGCAGGTCGGGCAGTAGTTCACGGTGTAGCCCGAGTACTCGACGGCACGGATCGTGTCGCCGCACACGTCGCACGGTTCGCCGGTGCGGGCGTGGACCGCGCTCGGCCGATCCTTCGACGAACTCATGTCGTCTCGGGTCCGCTCGAACGCGAGGCCTTCCGCGATGCACTCGCTGCGATGGCCTGCACCACGAGCGCCGCACCGTCGGCACCGAGCTTGCGGGTGTTGGCGAACGGCGAGATGCGGGCGCGGTGGCAGATCTCGTTCGACAGTCGACGCCCGATGCCCGCGACCATCCGCTGGTCGCGGAGGAAGCCGTGCACGCGCATCGAGTTCGCGGCGAACAGCGTCGGCGAGTTCGTCGGCGGTGATCGTGGCCGCTTCCGGCCCGAGCTTGTCGAGCGGTGGGTGCGTGAGCATCGTGGCGGTCGACGTGCACCACACTCCGGCGCGCCGTTCCTTGCCCTGTTCGGTGAGGAGGAGCGCGTCGGACGACCGACCGTCGTCGTCGTTCGGCTCGAACAGGAACCGCGCCTGGCCGCCGCGAGGCTTCACCGACACCTTCGTGTCGTCGAGCAGCCGGCCGCCCTGCATGAGGTGGATGACGAAGCTCGTGTCGCCGAAGTCGAGGAGCAGGTACTTGCCCCGCCGAGCCACACCCTCGCAGTTCGTGGCCGTACGCCGTCGTCGGGACGCGGGGACGGCGGTCTTCAGGGCGGTGAAGTTGAACGGCATGAACTTCGTCAGGGTGCGCCCGCGGTACTCGAGCGGTCAGCCGTTCGGCGTGCGCCTGGATCTCTGGCATCTCCGGCATCGGTCGGACCGCGGGCTCCTACTCGTAGCTCGTGCGGTCGCGCACGACTGGCGAACACGGCGTCGAGCGCACCGAACACCGGCTGCGAGTCGAGCAGCTTCTGCTGGTCGCCGAACAGCAGGATCTGTCCGCCGATGAACGCCTCCTGGGCGTTGAGCTCGCCGGTCGCGACGGCGACGGCGGTCGACCACTCCTGCTGCATCCGGACGTCCTCGTCGTCGGCCGCGCCGGCGCCGAACGTGGCGTCGCCGTCGTCCACCTCGGAGGTGGTACGTGACGTCACCCTCCGGTCCGTTCGTCGACGACCTGGGTGACGTTGATCTGGTGGTTGCTCGGCGAGCGTCGCGGAGGCTCTCGCTGGCGGCGACCTCGGCGGACAGCGCGTCGATCCAGTCGAGGCTGAGGTATCGGATCATGGCTCCGTAGTCTGCCCGATCATGGCCCGCTTCGAAGATGCCCGTCATCCCGACGCGGCGATCGAGGAGTGGGTGTTCGCCGCGTGGACCGCCGACGGCGCAGATCGGCCTGATCTCGGGCCACCGGATCGTCGGCCGCGTCGCCTGGTACTGGGCGGCGCTGGCGCGGGTCGGTCGACCGCTCCTGCACGTCACCGACTTCGACGTGCCGGTGCGGGCCGACCCGTTCATCGTCAAGGGCGAGGCGCTGTGGGCCGAGCACCACTGCGTCGCGCCGCTCGAGCAGTGGTCGGTCGGCAACGAGACGTACGCGTCGGCGCTCGACGATCCCGACGAGGCGCTCGGGCGCGCCTACGGCGACCCGACCCCCATGGCCTTCGACCTCGAGTGGTACGCCACCGGCGCCGCCGACGCCGCTCGAACCGCCCGGCGACCGCGTCGGCGTCGAGGTCGGGTACGAGCAGCACGGCGTCGTGCACGGCGCGATCGAGGTGCTGGGCGAACCGGCGATCGAGCTCACCGAGATGCCGGCGCACCGCTGGCACCGCTGGGTGACGAGCGGTGACGTGTCGACCGGCCTCGGCCCGCTCGTGCTCCCGGCGGCCGTCGCCCACACCGGCGTGCGCGCACCGTTCGCGTTCCCCGACGGCAGCACCAGCGACCTCGTGCTCACCCCGCGCGGCTGGAACCGACGAGCACCCCGTCCTGTACGCGGCCGACCGTACGGACATCGTCCGGTTCAGACCGAGCGGAACCTGCTCGATCGCGTCCCCGAACTGATCGCCGAGCAGCATCGTGTCGTACGCGTGCTCGGGAGCGGCGCGCACCGCCTTGTCGAGCGCGACCGCGTCGTCGCCGACGAGGATGCGCCAGCGCTCGTCGCGCACACCCTGCAGGATCACCGTCGCCGCCTCGGCCGCCGACATCGGAGCGTTGTCGCGGAACATCTCGTTGACGGCTTCGATCAGCTGCCTTGGTCTCGGGGTCGAGTTCGTTGCGCGCCGTGGCGCACGAGTTCTGCACGATCGACGTGCCGATGTGGCCCGGCATCACGACCGACGCCTTGACGTGCGGTGCGTTGACCCGCAGGTCGGTGATGCAGCGCTTCGGTGAATCCCTTGACGGCGAACTTGGCCGCGGAGTACGCGGTGTGCGGCCGCTCCGGGCCCAGGCTCGCCCAGAAGCCGTTGACGCTGGACGTGTTGACGATGTGGCCCTCGTCGGCGGCGACGAGCAGGGGAGGAACGCCCGGGTGCCGTAGTACACGCCGCCCCAGCACACGGCGAAGCACCGGTCCCACGACTCGCGGCTGTCGGTGAACAGGCTGCCGCCGCCGCTCAAGCCGGCGTTGTTGAAGAGCAGGTGGACGTGGTCGGTCTCGTGCTGCTCGACCACCTCGTCGCGGAACGCGAGGATCGCCTCCTCCGACGAGACGTCGCACAGGTGCGTCGTGACCCGCACGTTCGGCGCCGATCTCCAGGGCCAGCGCCCGGGTCTCGTTGAGCTCGTCGGCCGACAGGTCGCACGTCGCGACGTGGCACCCCGCCTCGACCAACTGCAGCACCAGCTGGCGCCCCATCCCGCTCGCGCCGCCCGTGACGACCGCGATCTTTCCCTCGAAGCTCTGCATGCCGCCGATCTTGGCACAGCGCCCCCGCCGTCCTCCGGCCCGACGATCTCGTCCGACGCCGAGATCCACGTTTGCGACAAGATTCTGTCGTGACCCGTTCCGCAGATGAATCGTTGACGCAAACGCTGCCGATGCGAAGACACGTGCGGCGGTCGGCGGGTGTGCCGAATTCAGGCGGCATGGCGGGTGCGACAATCGGGCGATGCCGCGACATCCTCGACGAGTTCGCGGCCGAGCAACGGCGCCGGCCGTCCTACCCGGACGTCGTCGGTCGAGATCGGACATGGTGGTCGAGGATCGGGCGAGCGACTTCTGCGGCGACGTCGTCCGCTGGAACGCCGAGGCGGTGACGCTGCGCGATCGCAGCGGACACCTCCGGCACTTCGGCTGGAAGCCCGGCGGGTTCCTGCTCGACGGCCGCCCGGTCACGCTGGTCCGCCCGACGGCGGCGGCGACCGCCGCGCACCGCGTCACGGCGTCGGGTTCGGTCGCCGGCGACGGCACGCGCCCGCGTCGCCGAGGCGAGCCGGATCTGGGTCGAGGGCAAGCACGACGCCGAACTCGTCGAGCACGTGTGGGGCGACGACCTCCGCGAGCTCGGCATCGTCGTCGAGCCGATGCACGGCGCCGACGACCTCGCCGCGCTGGTCGCCGAGTTCGGGCCCGGCCCGCAGCGTCGGCTCGGTGTCCTGCTCGACCACCTCGTCGCCGGGTCGAAGGAGACCCGCATCGCCCAGACGGTTCGCGATCCGAACGTGCTGGTCACCGGCCATCCGTTCGTCGACGTGTGGGCCGGAATCCGGCCGAAGGTGCTCGGCCTCGACGACTGGCCCGACGTCCCGAAGGGTGACGTCCCGTGGAAGGAGGGCCTGTGCGCCGCGCTCGGCGTGCCGTTCGACGGGTTCTGGCCCCGATTGCGCAATCGGGTGAAGACGTTCGCCGACCTCCGACCCGAACTCGTCGGCGCCGTCGAGCGGCTGATCGACTTCGTCGGCGAGTGAGCCGTGCGTCCCGACCCGCGTCCGGCACGGATTGGGGGGCGGGCCGACCCGGAGGGATAACTTTCACCCCATGGCACAAACGTTGAGCCGCGGCCCGGTCTCGGGCACGGCCACAGGGAAGCGCAAGAAGCGTCCCTTCCTCATCGACCTGTACTCGACGGCCGTCGGCAAGAAGTACGTGATGGCGATCACCGGCATCATCGGCATCGGGTTCGTGATCACCCACATGGTCGGCAACCTGAAGGTGTACCTCGGCGTGATCATCGAGGGCGACGAGCGGGCCTACGACATCGACATCTACGGCGAGTTCCTGCGCGACCTGCTCGTCCCGATCCTGCCGCGCACCTACTTCCTGTGGGGCCTGCGACTCGTGCTCATCGGCGCCCTCCTGCTCCACCTCCACGCCGCGTATTCGCTGACGATCCTCAACCGCAAGGCCCGCCCCGTGAAGTACCAGACGGCGCGTGACTACCAGGTGGCCAACTTCGCCAGCCGCACGATGCGCTGGACCGGCATCATCGTCGTGCTCTTCCTCGTCTGGCACCTCGCCGACCTCACGTGGGGTTTCGCCAACCCCGACTTCGTCCGTGGCGCCGTCTACCGCAACCTCGACGCCTCGCTCTCGCGGCTGCCGGTGGCGATCTTCTACGTGCTCGCCAACATCGCCCTCGGCATCCACCTGTTCCACGGCACCTGGTCGCTGTTCCAGTCGCTCGGCTGGAGCAACCCGCGGTTCAACAACTGGCGCCAGGGCCTCGCCGCCGGCGTCGCCACGGTCATCGTCGTCGGCAACTGCTCGATCCCGATCGCCGTGCAGGCCGGGATCATCGACTTCGACCCCGACGCGATCACGTGTTGCGTCGAGCAGACGGAGGCCGGCTCATGACCATCACGCTCGATTCGAAGATCCCCGACGGGCCGATGGAGGACAAGTGGGACGAACTTCATCGCCCACGAGAAGCTCGTCAACCCGGCCAACAAGCGCAAGTTCAAGGTGATCGTCGTCGGCACCGGTCTCGCCGGTGCGTCGGCCGCCGCCACGATGGCCGAACTCGGCTACCAGGTCGAGGCGTTCACGTTCCACGACTCGCCACGCCGCGCCCACTCGATCGCCGCCCAGGGTGGCATCAACGCCGCGAAGAACTACCAGGGCGACGGCGACAGCATCTACCGCCTGTTCTACGACACGATCAAGGGCGGCGACTTCCGCGCCCGTGAGGCCAACGTGTACCGCCTCGCCCAGGTGTCGGTCGACATCATCGACCAGATGGTCGCCCAGGGCGTGCCGTTCGCCCGCGAGTACGGCGGCCTGCTCGACAACCGCAGCTTCGGCGGCGCCCAGGTCAGCCGCACGTTCTACGCCCGCGGCCAGACCGGCCAGCAGCTGCTGATCGGCGCCTACCAGCAGCTCGCCCGCCAGATCGGCCTCGGCAACGTCAAGTTGTGGAACCGCATGGAGATGGTCGACGTCGTCAACATCGACGGTCGCTGCGCCGGCATCGTCACCCGCGACCTGATGACCGGCGAGTTCACGTCGCACTCGGCCCACGCCGTCGTGCTCGCCACCGGCGGCTACGGCAACGTGTTCTACCTGTCGACGAACGCCATGAACTGCAACGTCACCGCGGCGTGGCGTGCCCATCGCCGCGGCGCGGCGTTCGCCAACCCCTGCTACACGCAGATCCACCCGACGTGCATCCCGCAGTCCGACGACTTCCAGTCGAAGCTCACGCTGATGTCGGAGTCGCTGCGCAACGACGGCCGCATCTGGGTGCCGAAGAACCCCGACGAGACCCGCAGCGCGGCCGACATCCCCGAGGCCGATCGCGACTACTACCTCGAGCGCATCTACCCGAGCTTCGGCAACCTGGCGCCGCGCGACGTGTCGTCGCGCGCCGCCAAGCGGATGGTCGACGCCGGCCAGGGCGTCGGGCCGCTGAAGAACGGCGTGTACCTCGACTTCTCCGAGGCGATGAACCGTCTCGGCAAGGACGTCATCGAGGAGCGCTACGGCAACCTGTTCGAGATGTACCAGCGCATCACCGGCGAGAGCCCGTACGACATGCCGATGCGCATCTACCCGGCCAGCCACTACACGATGGGCGGGCTCTGGGTCGACTACGAGCTGATGACCACGATCCCCGGCCTGTACTGCGCCGGCGAGGCCAACTTCTCCGACCACGGCGCCAACCGCCTCGGTGCGTCGGCGCTCATGCAGGGTCTGTCCGACGGCTACTTCGTGCTGCCGAACACGATCTCCAACTACCTCGCGCCGCTGCTCAACAAGCCGATCCCCGACACCGACGCACGAGGCGTTCGCCGCCGTCGAGACCGAGGCCCGCGACCGCTTCAAGCGGCTACATGTCGATCGGCGGCACGCACGGCCCCGACCACTTCCACCGTGAGCTCGGCAAGATCATCTGGGACTACTGCGGCATGGACCGCACGGCCACCGGCCTCGAGAAGGCGCTGTCGGAGATCCCGGCACTGCACGAGGAGTTCAAGAAGGACCTCAAGGTCACCGGCAGCGACACGAGCGTCAACCAGACGCTCGAGAAGGCCGGCCGCGTCGACGACTTCTTCGAACTCGGCATGCTGATGTGCCGCGACGCCCTCAACCGCGAGGAGAGCTGCGGCGGGCACTTCCGCTCCGAGCACCAGACCGACGAGGGCGAGGCGCTGCGCAACGACGACGACTTCGCCTACGTCAGTGCCTGGGAATGGACGGGCGACCCGCTCGCTCCGATCGAGAACAAGGAACAGCTGGAGTACGAGGTCGTCCAACTCGCCACGAGGAGCTACAAGTGACCGCCCTCACCAACCTCACCCTGAAGATCTGGCGCCAGGACGGGCCGGACGAGCAGGGTCGGTTCGAGTCGCACCAGATCCCCGAGATCAGCGACGAGGCCTCGTTCCTCGAGCTGCTCGACATCCTCAACGAACGGCTGATCGAGGAGGGCAAGGACGCCATCGTCTTCGACCACGACTGCCGCGAGGGCATCTGCGGCACCTGCTCGCTGATGATCGACGGCCAGGCGCACGGGCCGCAGCGCGGCACGGCCACCTGTCAGGTGCACATGCGCGTGTTCAACAGCGGCGACGAGATCGTCGTCGAGCCGTGGCGGGCCGCGGCGTTCCCGATCATCAAGGACCTGATGGTCGACCGTGGCGCGTTCGACCGCATCGTCGAGGTCGGTGGCTTCATCACCGCCCCGACCGGTGGTGCGCCCGACGCCAACCTGATCCCGATCCCCAAGCCGGTCGCCGACGCGTCGATGGACGCCGCCGAGTGCATCGGCTGTGGCGCCTGCGTGGCGGCCTGCCCGAACGGTGCCGCCAACCTGTTCACCGTCGGCCAAGCTCGTCCACCTCAACCTGCTGCCGCAGGGCCAGGCCGAGCGGTTCAAGCGCGACCGAGGCGATGGTCGAGAAGATGGACGAGTACTTCGGCTCGTGCACGAACCACGGCGAGTGCGAAGCGGCGTGCCCGAAGGAGATCTCGATCGACACGATCGCGACGATGAACACCGACTACCTGAAGTCGAAGTTCAAGAACCGCAAGTCGCTCGCCCGGACCTGATCGTCCGGACTGTGAGGCGCGGGCGGCCATGTCGACGCTCGAACTGCGGCACCTGAGCAAGCGGTTTCCCACGCGGCGACTGGGCGGTCCGCGACGTCGATCTGGAGGTCGGCGACGGCGAGTTGTTCGTCATCGTCGGACCGTCGGGGTGCGGCAAGTCGACGCTGCTGCGCATGGTCGCCGGGCTGGAGGACGTCACGGTCGGCGACGTGCTCATCGACCACGAGAGCCTCGATCGCGTCCGGCCGCACGAGCGGAACATCGCGATGGCGTTCCAGCAGTACGCGCTGTATCCGCACCTGACCGTCGCCGAGAACATCGGCTTCCCGATGCGTGTCGCCCACCTCCACCAGGCGGTCGTGGAGCGTCGCATCCAGGAGGTCGCTGCGGCGTTGCAGCTCGGCGACGTCCTCGATCGTCGGCCGAGCACGCTGTCGGGTGGCCAGCGGCAACGCGTGGCGATGGGCGGGCGATCGTGCGCGATCCGCGGTTGCTGCTGATGGACGAGCCGATGTCGAACCTCGACGCGAAGCTGCGGCGTCCAGACGCGGCTGGTGATCATGCGGCTCCAGCGACGACTCGGTCTCACGACGCTGTACGTCACCCACGACCAGGACGAAGCGATGGCGATGGGCGACCGTGTCGCCGTGATGCGGGACGGCGCGATCGTGCAGTGCGATGTCCCGATCGACGTCTACGACCATCCGCACGACGTGTTCGTGGCGCAGTTCGTCGGCACGCCGCCGATGAACCTCGTCGAGGCGTCGGTGGTCGAGCCGGACGGCGGCGGGTACGCGCTGCGGGTCGGGCACCAGGAGCGTGCCGCTCGGCGATGGCGACGTCGCCCGGCGACAGCGCCTTCGCGATCTCGTCGGTCGCGCCGTCGTCCTCGGCTTCCGGGCTGACGGATGCGCCCCTCGACCCGGCGGGCCGTTGCTCGGCAGCGTCGTGTCGAGCGAGGTGGTCGATCGCCGCAAGTTCGTCCGGGTCGAGCTCGACGCGCACGGCGTGCGCGTCACGGCACAGGGTGCCGCGGTCGACCCGGCGCGGCGGACGTCGATCGTCGTGGCGCTCGACCCCGGCACTCCGGTCAACCGCTGGGAGCCGTTCCGCCTCGCCGTCGATGTCGACCGCATCCACCTCTTCGACCTCCCGACCGGCCGCGCCCTGCTGCCACCTCGCGCGATGAGCGCGATCACCGTCGGATCGATCGGTCAGGTCGGGGGGAGGGTGACGGCGGTGGTGTAGCGGTTCGACGACCGGTGCGGGAGGGCGGTCATCTCGAGTTCGATCGCCAGCTCACCGAGGGTGTCGGGCACGACGAAATCGATCTGTGCCGACCTTGACCACGTCGTCGGCGGGGATCGGCCCACCGAACCGCCAGCGCTGCGTTCCGCCGGCCCATGTCGCCGTCGCGTCGACCACGGCGAAGTCGATGTCGGAGCGCAGGTCGTTGACGAGATGCACGTCGAGCCGCGAGCCGGCTCGCCGGGGTTCACCCAGTCCGGCGGCGGTTCGGCGACGACGAGCACCGGAGCGCACGCGGCGCGGACGATCTCGTAGGCGATCCTTCGGCACCCGTTCGTGGTCGAGCACGCTCGACGACACGATCGGGGCCGGGTCGGCGAGGCTCGAGAAGCAGAACCCACCGGTCGGCCGGTACTTGAACGTGCGCAGCAGTTCGATCTGCACCTTCAGCACGTGCGATTGGTAGAACTGCGTCGTGTTCGCGCCACTCCTCGAACGTGGCGAACGACCGTCGGGTGGGAACAGCCGCTCGAACGTGTCGAGGTCGTAGCCGTTCTCGTCGGCGATCCGCTCCCAGTCGAGGTCGGGCCACGTAGTCGACGGCCAGTTCGTCGTCGAAGAACGGGTGCGGTCGTCGGCACCGAATCGGCGCCGAACTCGCTCACGAACCGCACCATGCGCGGCAGGCGCCTGGCGAAGCCGGCGAGGTCGTTCGCCTCGCCGTGGCGCCAGCCGAACGACAGATGGCTGTCGGTGCCGTCGAGCTGCGGCAGGTGCGGGACGACGCCGGAATGGGCGACGGTGGCCCGCGTCGGATCGGAGCGCTCGAACGATCGCTTCACCCACCGGTCGAGGACCGACTTGTTCCACGACGGCAGTTGCTGCGCGGCCGCGGCGCGCAGCGCACCGCGCACGCCGCCGGTCGCCGTGGCATCCCGGCCGGGACGGACCGACGTGAGCGTGGGATCGTCGTGCGCCGACCACGACACGATCGACGGATGGTGCCCGAGCGAATCGACGAGCGCCCGCGCCTGGTCGACCGCCTGGGAGCGGACCGATCGGGCGTACCTCCACTGCAGCGGGAAGTCCTGCAGCAGCAGGATGCCGAGTTCGTCGGCGGCGTCGTAGGTGTGGCGATGGGCGACGTGGCCGTGCACGCGCAGGGCGTCGAGGCCGAGATCGATCGCCGATTCGATGTCGTCCCGCGTGGCCGCGGGATCGACGTCGGGCGAGATCGCTGCTCGTCGGCAGCAGGTTGGCGCCCTTGAGGAAGAGTGCGCTCGCCGTTGACCGAACAGACCCAGTCGTCCCAGGTCACCTGACGGAGCCCGGTGCGCCGTTGACGACGGTCGCTCAGCTCGCCGTCGACGAGCACCTCGACGGTGACCATCGTCAGCGGCTGGTCGCCGAGCGATCGCGGCCACCACAACGCCGGGTCGGTCGAGGTCGATGCTCCATTCGAGGTCGTTCTCGCCACTCGCCACCACCTGCGTGGTCTCGGCGTGCGGCACGACCGTCGATCAGCGTGCGGATCACGATCGGTCGCTGCGCGTCGCTGTCGAGCCGCGCCGTCGATGCGCAGGTGGGCGCGGCGGGCGTCGGCATCGCGGCACAGCACGCGCAGTCGATCGATGCGCACCGGCCCGGTGTCGTAGAGCCGCACCGGGCGCCACAGCCCGCCCGGGTTGAACGACCGGTCGAACCATTCCGACTGCTGCAGCACCCCGGTGATGTTCCGGCGATTGCGGATGTCGCGCTGCGGCGTGCAGGTGACCTCGATGGCGAGGACGTGTTCGTCGTCGAACCGGCTGAGATCGGTGATGTCGAAGCTGTGCGGGAAGAAGTAGCCCTCCGGATCGCCGAGATACGCCCCGTCGAGCCACACGTCGCCCTGGTAGAAGCACGCCGTCGAAGGTGACCCACCGGCGACGTCCGTCGGCGGGTGCCGCAGCGTGGAAGTTGCGTGCGGTACATGACCGGGCCGTTGCTCGCCGCGAACTTCGGGTGGTGCTGCCAGTGGCCCGGCACCGTCGATCTCGCTCCACTCCGGCGTCCGATCGGGTCGAGACCGATCCCGTTGCGACGAATGTCGTCGTTGGCCTCGGCGGCGACCCACGGGCCGGGAAGTTCCATCGATGCCGAGCCTAAACCGGCCGGCCGCTGCGACGGGCAGGCGCCGGCGGCGCGCGGTAGGTTCGGGACATGGCAGACAACCGAGCACCACGACTTGGCGAACTGCGGGCATCGGGCTGGGTGTCGCGGCCGGTCAAGCAGGAAGTTCGCGAGCACGCGATCGAGAAGGTCGCCGCCGGCGAGCCGCTGTTCGCCGGGGTGTCCGGCTACGAGAACACGGTGATGCCGCAGCTCGAGAACGCGTTGCTCGCCGGACACGACGTGATCTTCCTCGGCGAGCGCGGCCAGGCGAAGACCCGCATGATCCGCTCGCTCACGGGCCTGCTCGACGAGTGGATGCCGATCGTCGCCGGCAGCGAGATCAACGACGATCCCGTACCACCCCGTGTCGAAGCACGCCCGCGACCTCGTCGCCGAGCTGGGCGACGACACGCCGATCAGCTGGGTCCACCGCACGAGCGGTACGGCGAGAAGCTCGCCACGCCCGACACGTCGATCGCCGACCTGATCGGCGAGGTCGACCCGATCAAGGTCGCCGAAGGCCGCTACCTGTCCGACGAGCTCACCCTGCACTACGGCCTCGTGCCGCGGACGAACCGGGGCATCTTCGCCATCAACGAGTTGCCCGACCTCGCCGAGCGGATCCAGGTCGGCATGCTCAACGTGCTCGAGGAGCGCGACGTGCAGATCCGCGGCTACAAGATCCGCCTGCCGCTCGACGTGATGCTCCTCGCCTCGGCCAACCCCGAGGACTACACGAACCGTGGCCGCATCATCACGCCGCTCAAGGACCGGTTCGGCAGCCAGATCCGCACGCACTACCCGCTCGACGTCGACACCGAGGTCGAGATCATGCGGCAGGAGGCGGCGCCGCTCGACGTCACGCTCGCCGACGGGTGACGATCAAGGTCGTCGTGCCCGACTACCTCACCGAGGTCGTCGCCACGTTCAGCCACCTGGCGCGGGCGAGCAACCAGGTCAACCAGCGCAGCGGCGTCAGCGTCCGTCTGTCAGCGTCAGCAACTACGAAGCGCTCGCCGCGAACGCCCTGCGTCGCGGCCTGCGTTCCGGCGAGCGCATCGATCGTCGCCCGCGTCGACGACCTCGACGCGCTCGCGGCCAGTTCGATGGGCAAGATCGAGATCGAGTCGCTCGACGAGGGTCGCGACGGGGCGATCATGGAGCACCTCGATCAAGGGCGCCGTGCTCACCGTGTTCAAGGACGTCGTGCCACCGGAGCACACGCGAGCGGTCGTCGACGCCTTCGAGGAGGGCGCGGTCGCGCACACCGGCGAAGGCATCACGAGCGAGGACCTGGCCCGGCTCGTCGAACAGGTCGACGCGCTGCGCGCCCCGGTCGCGGCGCTCACCGGCGGCGACGAGTCACCGGCCGCGGTCGGTGCGGCGGTCGAGTTCGTGCTCGAGGGCCTGCACCTCAGCAAGCGGCTCAACAAGGATTCGAGCGGCGCCAGCGCCACCTACCGCGGCCGCACCTGATCGTCCGACTCGCCGACCGCTCGATCGGTCTCACCGCCGCCAACAATCATGCGTGGGGTGCGCACGCTGCGGTCACGGTCAGGGTCAGGCGATGTCGGCGGGTCGTCGGTCGGCATGGGTTGGGTGGTATTGCCGAGGTTCAGGTGGCGTGCCGAAGCTGACCCATTTCATGTCGAGGCGTTGACCGAGGGGGTGTTGGTAGGTGCCGGTGATCGGTGGTGGAGCGGCCCCGGGGGGCTTGGGTCTGGCCCCGCTGGCGGTGATGACTCGCCCGGTGGCGTCGGTGAACGTGACCCCGCCGGGGGTGTCGGCGTTGCCGGTGATGCCGAGTTTGCCTTGGTGGTGCAATCGGTGGTGGTGCGGGCAGAGACTGATCAGATTCCAGGTTTCGGTGGGGCCGTCATCTTCCCAGTGGATGATGTGATGCACCTCGAGGTGTTGATCGCATCCACAGCCGGGGACACCGCAGCCGCCGTCGCGGAGCTATCACGACACGGCGGGTGCGGTCCGGGACGATGTGTTGGGTGCGGCCGACCGACACCGGCACACCGTTGGCGTAGAACACCGGTGACAGCAGTCCGTCGCAGGTGAGGTAGCGGCGGATGGCGTCGGGCAGGTGGTAGCCGGTCTCGTCGGTGCAACGCCGATCGGTGTGG
This sequence comes from Ilumatobacteraceae bacterium, assembly GCA_963801795.1. Classification (GTDB taxonomy): domain Bacteria; phylum Actinomycetota; class Acidimicrobiia; order Acidimicrobiales; family Ilumatobacteraceae; genus Sva-07. Next base: position 366,025 of record CAWDFZ010000003.1, on the reverse strand, counting down.
AGGTGCATGTTGATCCGCCACCGGTTGCGACGCTCCGCACTGTCGATGGCATCGAGGGACCGCTCCGCGATCTCGACGAATGCGTCGTACCAGGTGGCGTCGGTATGACCGTGTTGGAACAGGTGATCCTTGGCTTCGCGCAGGGCCTGGTCGATGATCATTCCGGTGAGTTGGTCGCCGTCGAGATGCAGGTGGAACCGGCCGTCGTCACCGAACCAGAACCGACACGAGTCCTCCGGATCGGGCGAAGCCGTCGGTCCGGCGACCGTTTCGGGTTCCACCGGACCGGACTCGGGTTCCACCGGATCGGGATCGGGTTCGGCTCCAGCCGGGTCGGCCGATGGGTCGGACTCGCGTGGAACGTTGTCGTCGGTGACTTCGGGGAACCGATACTTGCCAAGCGTTCGTCGGAGTTGACGCACGGTCAGCAGCGGGGCGAGCTCGGCGACCCGGTGGTCGGCCCAAGCCGGCGTCTTGGCGACGATGGCGGTCATCTGATCGACGGAGAGTTCCCGCGCTGGAAGATGGCAAAGCACTCGGGGAGTTCGTCGACACGTTTCGCGATGGTGGCGATCTGGTGGGCGTGAGCCGCGCTGATCCCCGTACGCCAGCACAGGTACTGCTCGATCGTGTGGACACCAGGGACCTGCCAGGTGCCGGGATGGGCGGACAGTCGGGCGGTGACATCGACCAGGCGGGCGTGTTGGGCGTTGAGGAATCCGGCGATCTCGTCCAACTCGTCGTCGAGTCGCTGGTCGAGGTGTTCGTCGAGCGCCAGCACGGAACCCATGTCGCAACGATACCAACATACGTACGAGCTATTCAGTGAAATCGTATATATGTTCGAGATGGACGAGCTCCGATGATCGCCATCGGCGATGGATCGATGAGCGAACTCGCCGTGTACGAGGATCTCGCTCATCGCTGACGAGCATGATCGCTGTTGTCAGGTGCGCAACTGATACGCCTCGGTCACCGCCGTCGGTGCTCGGTCGGGGTCGAGCAGGCCCGCGTGGCCGCCCGGTTCGCCGATCGCCGGCTCGATGAACGCGACGTCGATCGGCAGCCCGTCGGCGAGCGCTTCGTCGATCGCCGCCACCGCGACCTCGGCCACCGCGACCGCGTCGGACGCACCTCCGGTCGGCACGGCGGTGATCGTCAGCGGCGTGGAGCCCGCCCGCTCGGCCACCTCCCGGACGGCACGGCCGATGGCCTCGGCGCCTCGTTCGGCGACGTGATCGGAGCTTCCGCCGTCGGTCGTCGCGGCCTCGCGCAGGTCGCCGAGCAGCCCGGCAAGGTCGACGCCGAGCCGGTCGGTGAGGCCGAGGTACCGCTCGACGTACTGGAACGTGTCGAGGCTCGCCGGACTGGCATCGACGGACGCGACGACCGGCGCGCCGGCGCCGCCCAGGATCCCCCACGTGTCGCGCCACGGCTGCATCGGCCACGGCTTCGTCGGCGAGATGGCAGGTGGCATCACGGCGAACGGGATCCAGCCGTCGACCCGGTCGCCGAAGCGGTCGGCGGCGCGCTCGACCCACCGCGGCCACCACTTCGTGAACGTCTCGGCATCGTCCATCCCGCCGTCGTTGTCGAACCACCGGGGGATGGCGGTCTCGTGCAGCGTGACCCACGCCCGCAGCCCGATCGCGTCCACGGCGGTCAACACGTCGTCGAACCACTCGGCCCAGTCGCCGTCGAGATCGCCCGGCTTCGGTTGCAGTCGGGCCCAGTCGAGCGTGATGCGCAGCGCCGTGAGGCCGAGGTCGGGCAGCGCCGCGAGATCGTCGGGCCACTGCGTGTGGAACCCGTTGCCGGCGGTCGGGCCGAGGTCGGCGGCGTCGCTGAACCCGAGGGTGGTGGCGGTGGTGAGGCTCGGCACCCCGATCGAAGGTCATCCGGTCGACGGCGTTCAGGATGAACCGTTCAGATGAACGGCGTACGCGTCCAGAGATCGCCGGCGTCGACGCTGGCGGCGAGCCGGCGTGCCGGTGAGCTCGACGACGTTCGATCGGGCCGGGGAATCCGCGCAGTTCGACGTCGCCGTACGGCTGGGCGATCGACCCCTTCGGGGAGCCGCTCGATCTGCATCGTCGGCATGAGCACCTCGACGCCGCGGGCGTAGTCGCACAGGCGGGCGGCCATGTTGACCGCCGAGCCGATGTAGTCGTCGCCCTCGAACAGCAGAGCGTGACCGGTCGCGATGCCGGCCCGCACGGTGAGCGGCGCGCACACGTCGGCGGCGCGCTGTTCGAGATCGAGCACGAACGTCGAGCGCATCGGGCTGCTGGACCGCCGACGATCATGCAGCCGTCACCGAGCCACTTCGCGATGCGCACGCCGCGTTCGGAGGCGACGTCGCGCACGATCGCGCGGAACGTGCTGAGGAGCCGTCCGGCCGCGTCGTCGCCGAAGGCAGCGGTGTAGTTCGTGAACCCGGACAGGTCGACGAAGACGAACGTGCGGGGGACACGCATGGCCGCATGTTATTCGGCCTCCGAGTGTGAGTGATGGCGTCGAACGATTCGCACTACGTTTGACTCATGTCACCGTTTCGTCGGACGAATCAGCGGCCGGGTTCACGTACTCGCGGTGGGACGGCACGCAGACAGGGTTCGAATTCGACGCCGACGCCGCCTTCGACGAGCTGACCGACGAGCTGCTCTACCACGGCGACGTCAATGCGGCGCTGCGCCGGATGATGCAGGAGGGCCTGCGCGACCGCAACGGCGAGCAGCTGCAGGGCCTGCGCGAGCTGCTCGAGCAAGCTGCGCCAGGAGCGCCAGGACCGTCTCGACCGAGCACGACCTCGGCGGCGTGTACGACGAGATCAAGGCCGAACTCGACGACATCGTCGACGAGGAACGTCACGCCATCGACAACGCCCGACGCGACGCGCAGAACTCCGGCGACGAGCGCCGCGCCGCAGAACGCGCAGGCCGCGGCCGACGACCGCAACATGCGGCTCGACCTGCTGCCCGACGATCTCGCCGGCAAGGTCCGCGAGCTCGACGCCTACAACTTCGAGTCGGCCGAGGCCAAGCAGCGCTTCGACCAGCTGATGGACAAGCTGCGCGAGCAGCTGATGCAGCAGATGGTCGACCAGATGAGCGGCGCCATGCAGAACATGACGCCCGAAGACATGGCCCGCATGAAGGACATGATGGCGGCGCTCAACGAGATGCTCGAGAAGCACCAGCGCGGCGAGGATCCCGGCTTCGAGGAGTTCATGGAGCAGTACGGCGACTTCTTCCCGGAGAACCCGCAGAACGTCGACGAGCTGCTCGAACAGATGGCCCGGCGCATGGCGGCGATGCAGGCGATGATGAACTCGATGACGCCCGAGCAGCGGGCCCAGCTCCAACAGCTGTCCGACCAGCTGCTCGAGGACATGGACCTGCAGTGGCAGATGCAGCAGCTCTCGGGGAACCTGCAGCAGATGTTCCCGCAGATGAACTGGAACCAGAGCTACGACTTCGAGGGCCAGGACCCGATGGGGTTCGCCCAGGCGATGCAGGCGATGCAGGACCTCGGCGACCTCGACCAGCTCGAGAACCTGCTGCGCAACGCGTCGAGCCCCGGCGCGCTCGCCGAGGCCGACATGGACCGGGTGCGCGACCTGATGGGCGACGACGCGGCGAAGTCACTCGAACGGCTGGCCGAGCTGACCAAGATGCTCGAGCAGGCCGGGCCTGATCGAGCAGAAGGAAGGCCGGCTCGAGCTGACGCCGAAGGGCCTGCGCACGCATCGGCTCGAACGCGTTGCGCGACCTGTTCTCGAAGCTGGCCAAGGACAAGATCGGCCAGCACGAGACGAGCCAGCTGGGCCAGGGCCACGAGCGCACCTACGACACCAAGGCCTACGAATACGGTGACCCGTTCCAGCTCGACCTGAACCGCACGATCCGCAACGCGTTGCGCCGTACCGGCGGGGGCACACCGGTGATCCTCGCATCCCGACGACTTCGAGATCGAGCGCACCGAGCACCACACCCGGTCGTCGACGGTGCTGATGCTCGACCTGTCGTTGTCGATGCCGATGCGCGACAACTTCCTGCCGGCGAAGAAGGTGGCGATGGCGCTGCACAGCCTGATCACGCTCGCAGTTCCCGCGCGACTACCTCGGCATCGTCGGGTTCTCCGAGACCGCTCGGGTGCTCACCGCGGCGCAGCTCCCCGAGGTGTCGTGGGACTTCGTGTACGGCACGAACATGCACCACGGGTTCATGCTCGCCCGCCAGCTGCTCGCCCGCGAGTCGGGCACGAAGCAGATCATCATGATCACCGACGGCGAACCGACCGCCCACATCACCGCGGACGGGTACCCGTTCTTCAACTATCCGCCGGTGCGCGAGACGATCGAGGCCACGCTCCGTGAGGTCGTGCGGTGCACGAAGGAACAGATCCGGATCAACACGTTCGGCCTCGGCGCCGACGGATCGCTGCGAGCGTTCATCGAGCAGATGACCCAGATCAACCGCGGACGGGCGTTCTTCACGACGCCGGAGAACCTCGGCGACTACGTCCTGGTCGACTTCATGGAGGGCAAGCGGGCCCTCGCGCGTCGGTCGCACGGGCGAGTTGAACCCAGCCATTCGTGGGCCCGCCCGGCGGGCGCTCGCGCGCTCCGCCGCGAATCTCGGAATGCACCCCTTGCGAAAGCGCATGTGCTATGGCAGAATGACGTCACTGTAATTACAGCGCTGTCGCAAGCCCGGATCTCGATTCGAGGTTCGATCCGAGTTGCGGCCATCGACCGAGCGGGTGATTGCCTCTCAGCGAATCCGGGCCTGGCAGGAGGTCCTCCATCATGCAGTTCATCACCACGTCGAGCATCACCGTCAGCGCAGTGCCCGTCGAACCCGACCCCGACTGGCACGATCACGCCAACTGCCTCGGTGTCGATCCCGATCTGTTCTTCCCCGAGCGTGGCGCGTCGACCCGTGAGGCCAAGGAAGTGTGTCGCGGCTGCGAGGTGCGTCACGACTGCCTCGAGTTCGCGCTGCAGAACGGCGAGAAGTTCGGCATCTGGGGCGGGCTGTCGGAGCGTGAGCGCCGTCGCATCCGCCGCCAGCGGGCCCAGGTCGCCCGCAGCACCATCGGTGCCTGAGCCCTCGATTCGCTGACATTTCGGCGCCGGCGGCCCGCGCGCTACCGTACTCGGTCGATCTCGGGATAGGTTGGGTCCATGTTTGGATCCACCGAGATGATCATCGTCCTCGTCATCGTCCTGGTGCTCTTCGGAGGCTCGCAGCTGCCGAAGCTCGCCAAGAACCTCGGCAAGGCGCAGAAAGAATTCAAAGACGGCATCGGCGAGGCCGACAAGCCCACGACGCCGATCGCGAGCGCTTCCCCGCAGGTCGAGCAGCCCGCACCGCCGCCGGCCCCGCCGACGCCCCCGACACCACCGGCCACCTGACGGCCGGCCCTCGCCCTCAGGCGAGGGCGACGAGGGTGTTCGATCTCGTCGCGTCGACGTTTCAGGATCCGACGTCGTTCACGTTCGCTGCAGCCGCCCCACACGCCGTGCTCGATCCGCTCGTCGAGGGCGTACTCCAGGCACCGTGACGACACCGGGCAGTCCCGGCAGATCTTGCGGGCCCGATCGACACCGACACCGTCGCTCGGGAAGAACGACCGCCGGCGGATAGCAGCCGGCAATTGCCCTCGGCCATCCACGCCGTCGGTGAGTCGGGATCCGGCTCCGACCAGGCACAGTTCGAGCGGCCGGCCGAACTCGTTGGTGGTCGCTTGGTCGGTGTCCGCGCCGGAAGTGGTCGTGCCGTCGGCCGTCGCCGAACCGTCGCCCGCCGCATCGTGTCGCCGGGAGCGCAACGTTCGCTTGATCATGGGAAGTCCTTCCTGGATCGAATCTTGGCCTGCATACGAAACCCTGGCCTGGACACGAGCCTGTCCTGATACACGGAGCACGGTTGGCGATCTCTCGTCGAGGCCCGCAGCCCGCATACGTCTGATGGAGACGTTCATGGTGTAGACGTTTCGAGTGCCCATTCAGTTCCCGTTGAAACCGAAGAATTCGAATCGACTGGTCCCGCCGAGGGTTCGATGTCGTCTTGATATTGACGCTGGAGTGTAACACATCTGTAATGTCGAGTCCAGTCGCCGGTCATCGGCAGCCGGCGCGGGCGCCCGGAACGGGCCCTGCCCGGACGCCCAGCGACGGTAGAGTCCGGACCCATGACCGACCTGGCCGAGACGCAACCACCGCGAGCGCATGCGCGAATCGTGTACCACGGCCCGGTGGCGCCCCACTGGGAGGTCTACGGCGACTGGGGCGACCGCCAGCTGCTCGACGAGTTCCGCGCCCGTGTGCTGGCCCGGCTCGTGCTGCTGCCCCGCGACGACCCGCAGTTCCGCCGCAACCGCGAACGCATCGTCCGTGACGCCGAGCGTGAGCTGATCACGATCGAGTGGGATCTCGGCCGCACCGACGACGAGTTCTGATCGCCTCGGCCGATCGCGCGGACGAGATGGCCGACGAGCGTTTCCTCAGCCGGGAGCTGAGCTGGATCGCGTTCAACGAGCGGGTGCTCGCAACTCGCGTCCGAGCCGGGCATCCCGCTGCTCGAACGGGCGAAGTTCTGCGCCATCACGTCGACGAACCTCGACGAGTTCTTCCAGGTGCGCGTCGCCGGGCTGAAGGACCAGATCGTCGCCGGGCATCGACCGCGTCTCGATGGACGGCCGCACGCCGACCCAGCAGCTCACCGCGATCGGCGAGTTGATCCCGCAGCTCGTCGAACGACTCGACGCGGCGTTCCTCGATCGCCTCGTGCCCGAACTGCGGGCCGCGGGCATCGACATCGTGTCGTACGCCGACACGACACCGGAGGAACAGCGGTCGCTCGACACGTTCTACGACGAGCGGGTCTTCCCGGTGCTCACGCCGCTCGCCGTCGATCCCGGCCACCCGTTCCCGTACATCTCCGACCTCGCGCTGTCGCTCGCCGTCACCGTCGCCGATCCGGAGACCGGCGATCGTCGGTTCGCCCGGCTCAAGGTGCCGAACGTGTTCCCGCGGCTCGTCCGCGTGTCGCCCGGCCGCTTCCTGCCGGTCGAGCAGCTCATCGCCGCCCGGCTCGACCGGCTGTTCGTCGGCATGGTGATCGAGGAGTGGGCGCCGTTCCGCGTCAGCCGCAACGCCGACCTCACGCTCGAGGAGGAGGAGGCCGACGACCTGCTCGAAGCGGTCGAGATGGAACTGCGCCGTCGCCGGTTCAAGCGGGCGGTCCGCCTCGAGGTCGCCCACGACGTGAGCGACGACCTGCTCGGCCTGCTGGTCCGCGAACTCGAACTCACGCCCGACGACGTCACGTTCCACCGGTCGCCGATCGACCTCAGCTTCCTGTGGGAACTGCTCGACACTCGAGCGTCCCGATCTGAAGGACGAGCCGTGGCCGCCGGTCACCGCCGGTCGCATCGCCGCGGCCGAGACCGACAACCGACCGATCTTCGACGTCGTCCGCCATCGCGCCCTGCTCGTGCATCACCCGTACGAGAGCTTCGGCACGAGCGTCGAGGCGTTCATCTCGCCAGGCCGCCGACGACCCACGGGTGCAGTCGATCAAGATGACGCTGTACCGCGCCGGTGGCGACAGCGCCGATCATCCGCGGTCTGATCCGCGCCGCCGAACGAGGCGTGCAGGTCGCCGTGCTCGTCGAGCTCAAGGCGCGCTTCGACGAGGCGACGAACGTCCAGTGGGCCCGGCAGCTCGAGCGCGCCGGCGTGCACGTCGTCTACGGCATGGTCGGTCTGAAGACGCACTCCAAGGTCGTGCTCGTCGTCCGCGACGACGGCGACCGGCTCCGCCGCTACTGCCACATCGGCACGGGCAACTACAACTCGAAGACCGCGCGGATCTACGAGGACCTCGGGATCCTCACGTGCGACGCCGAGATCGGCGCCGATGCGGCGCAGCTGTTCAACCATCTCACCGGATACAGCCGCACCGACGACTACAGCACGCTGCTCGTGGCGCCGCGCGATCTGCAAGCGGCAGCTCATCGACCTGATCGAGCACGAGTCGTCGTTCGGGCCCGAGGGGTCGCATCACCCTGAAGTGCAACGGGATCGCCGACGACGAGATCATCGACGCGCTGTACGCGGCGAGCGCAGGCCGGGACGCGGATCGACATGCTCGTCCGCGGCGTCTGCTGTCTGCGTGCCGGCGTGCCGGGGCTGTCGGAGAACATCCGTGTCCGCAGCGTGCTCGGCCGGTACCTCGAGCACAGCCGGATCTATCGATTCGCGCACGGCAACGTGCGTCGACGGCGAACGACGTGCCGGGAGCGTCAGGCCGACGCGATGCACCTCATCGGCTCGGCCGACCTGATGCCGCGCAACCTGATCCGTCGGGTCGAGGTGCTCGTGCCGATCATCATCCCCGCCACACGGCGTGGCTCGATCAGGCGCTCGCGTTCGGGCTCGACGACGACGTGGTCGCGTGGGAACTCCAGTCCGACGACACCTGGGAGCGCGTCGGGCCGCTCGACGAGTTCGTTCCGCACCCGCAGGAACGCATGTACCGCTGGACCGCTCGAACAGCAGCTCCAGGGTCGCGTCTGACGTCGTTCGGCGTCCGGACGGGCGCCGGGCGAGCACAGTTTGCCGTCCGGACGGCCACTGTTCACCTCTCGTTCACCTCGCCCGGGGTGGCGGTTCACCTGCGATCCCTACCGTCGCGCTGTCGATCCGGAACGGATCCGGAACGACATTCGTGAACAGACAGATGAACCGACCCCCGAAGGAGTCACCGCGTGAACAGTTCCAAGCGCCGAATCTTCGCGGGCGCCATTGCGCTCACCCTCGTTGCCGCCGCCTGCGGCAGCGACGACGACAGCAGCGACGACGCCAGCCGCGAGCGATGCGCCTGCCGGCAGCGAAGCACCCGCCGGCAGCGACGCCCCCGCCGGACCGATGCGCCGTGACCGAAGCGCCCGACGGCACCGATGCACCGCCGGCAGCGACGCACCCGCCGAGGCGGGATCGGTTTCCGGATCGATCGCCGTCTCGGGCTCGTCGACGGTCGAGCCGATCTCCGCCGCCGTCGGTGCGGCGTTCTCCGAGCTGAACCCCGACCTGGCGATCACGGTGGACGGGCCGGGCACCGGCGACGGCTTCGCGCAGTTCTGTGCCGGCGAGATCGACATCTCGGACGCGTCCCGCCCGATCAGCGAAGAGGAAGTCGAGACGTGCGAGGCATCCGGCATCGAGTTCATCGAACTCAAGGTCGCGGTCGACGGGCTCTCCGTCGATCACCTCGGCCGAGGACGAGGCGATCACGTGCCTGAGCTTCGTCGATCTGTACGCCCTGCTCGGTCCGGATGCCACCGGCCTCAACAACTGGGCCGACGCATCGGCGAGCTGCCGATGAGATCGCGGCCACCGTCACCGACCTCGGGGCCGTGAACACGCCGTACCCCGATGCCGACCTGACGGTCACCGCTCCCGGCGAGGAGTCGGGCACGTTCGACAGCTTCGTCGAACTCGTCATCACGCCCGTCGGCGAGGCGCTCGGCGTCGAGGACGCGAACGTGCGCCCCGACTACACCGCCAGCCCGAACGACAACGTGATCATCGAGGGCATCGCCGCCAACCCGACGTCGCTCGGCTGGGTCGGCTTCGCGTTCGTCGAGGAGAACCTCGACACGATCAAGCCGATCCAGGTCGACGGCGGTGCCGGCTGTGTCGAGCCGTCACCCGAGACCATCGCGAGCGGTGAGTACCCGATCGCCCGTGACCTGTTCATCTACGTGAGCGTTCCGGCGCTCGAGGAGAACCCCGCACTCGCACCGTTCGTCGACTTCTACCTCAGCGAGGGTGTCACGAACCTCGTCGGTGCCGAGGAGGGTCAGGTGCCCGTACGTGCAGCTGAGCGACGAGGATCTCGCGGCCCAGGTCGCGGCGTGGGAGGCCCAGGAAACCGGCACCCGCGAGGGCTGACCGGATCCTCACGACTCGATGGGCGGCCGGGAAACCCCCCTCCCGGCCGCCCGTCTAGCATCATCACCATGCTGGAGAGCCCTCAATGGCCGTAAGCACTGCACCGACACCGATCTCATCGACCCCCCTCGTCCTTCGCACCAACCCTCGCCGTCGCCGCAGCGACGCTGGTCGCTCGGTGGATCTTTCGGATCGCCGCACTTTCGACGTTTCTCATCACCCTGCTGATCATCGGCATCCTGCTCGTCGATGCGGTCGAGTACCTGACCAAGCTGGCCGACACCGAGGACGGTCTCGGATCGCTGTTCGACATCGGTTGGTTCCCCCGACGTGGCATCTTCGACATCGGAACGCTCGTCGTCGGGACGCTGATCGTGACGAGCATCGCGATGTTGATCGCCGTTCCGCTCGGCCTCGGTGCCGCCATCTACCTCGCCGAGTACGCCCGCCCGCGTGTTCGTCGGTTCTGCAAGCCGATCATCGAAGTGCTGGCCGGAATCCCGAGCGTCGTCGATCGGCTACTTCGCGATCGCCTTCATCAACCCCGAACTCGTGGTCAACCTGTTCAGCGGCGCCAACCGGGCATTCACCCTGCTCGCCGCCGGCATCGGTGTCGGAATCCTGACCATTCCGATCATCGCCTCGGTCGCGGAGGATTCGCTGCGGGCCGTACCGATGGCGCTGCGCGAGGCGGCCTTCGGGCTCGGCGCGCAACGCCACCAGACGAGCTTTCGTGTCGTCGTTCCCGCCGGCATCTCGGGCATCGTCGCGGCGTTCATCCTCGGCATGTCGCGAGCGATCGGCGAGACGATGGTGGTTGCCATCGCCGCCGGTGCCGTCGGTGGAGGTCTTGTTCCGCCTGACCCCGCTCGAACCCGGCCAGACCATGACCGCCGCGATGGCGGCCCTGGGTTTCGGCAGCGACCAGGTGGCCGGCGACGACCTCGCCTTCCAGAGCCTCTACTTCATCGGCCTGCTGCTGTTCGGCATGACGTTCCTGCTGAACTTCGGTGAGCGACCGTCTCGTCGCCCGCGTGCGGGAGGTGTACTGAGATGGCATTGACCTCGCCCGCAACGGTGGGCGGCGGAGTGGCCCGAGACATCACCGTCGGGATCACGAAGAAGTCGTCGAACATTCGCAGCAAGGTGATCGAGACGGTGCTCGTCCTCTGCCTGCTGCTGTCGATGGTGATCCTCCTGGTGCTGATCGTCGATCTCATCTGGCGGAGTTGGTCGGTCTGGACGGAGCGTCCCGTCGACTTCCTCACGTCGGGCCTGAACTCCCAGAACGCAGCGGCGGCCGGGGTGTGGCAGGGAATCAAGGGCACCCTGATCCTGATGGTGCTCGTCGCCGCTCGTGGCGTTCCCGTTGGGCATCGCGTGCGCCGTGTACCTCGAGGAGTACTCGTCGCAGTCACGGTTCGCGAAGTGGACCCGGATCAACGTGCGCAACCTCGCCGGCGTCCCCTCGATCGTGTACGGCCTGCTCGGTCTGGCGATCTTCGTCAAGGCCCTCGTCGTCGGTCACCAGCGGCAAGACGATCTTCGCTGCCGGTCTCGACGCTGGCTGCGCTCGTGTTGCCGATCGTGATCATCACCGCGTCCGAGGCGCTCCGGGCGGTGCCACGCAGCATTCGTGAGGGTGCGCTCGGCGTCGGCGCAACCGAGTGGGAGACCGTGCGGCACCACGTACTGCCCGTCCGCCGCGCCGGGCATCCTGACCGGCACGGTCCTGGCGCTCGCGCGTGCGGCGGGCGAAGCCGCACCGATCCTCCTGGTCGGCGCGGCGACGGGATCTGCTCGTCACCGGAAGCCAGAACTTCTTCGAGCAGCTCACAGGCTCGTTCACGGCGATGCCCGCCGTCATCTATTCCTTCGCTCGCCAACCGGGCGAGGATTTCCGAGCGATCACTGCGGCGGCCTCCGTCGTCCTGCTGGTGCTCGTCCTGCTGATGAACGGGTTTGCCGTGTGGCTCCGGAACCGATATGAACGAAAGTGGTGATCCCATGGACGTAGTCCGTCAAGAGGTCCATATTCAGACTCCGGGCCAACTCATGCCGACGGACTCGTCGATCCCCGGTTCCGTGCCGTTGGGCGAGGCGGTGTTCGAGGTCAGCGACCTCGCCGTGTACTACGGCGCGTTCCGCGCCGTCCGCGACGTCAACCTCACGGTCCGCAAGAACGAGATCACCGCGTTCATCGGACCGTCCGGGTGCGGAAAGTCGACCGTGCTGCGATGCTTCGACCGGATGAACGACCTGATCGAGAGTGCCCGGGTCGAGGGCAAGATCCTGTACCACGGCGTCGACCTGTACGGACCGAACGTCGACGCCGTCGAGGTCCGACGTCGGATCGGAATGGTCTTTCAGAAGCCGAACCCGTTTCCGAAATCGATCTACGACAACCTCGCGTTCGGTCCGCGCCTGAACGGCATCAAGAAGCGCGACGAACTCGACGACATCGTCGAATCGTCGCTGCGTCGTGCGGCGCTGTGGGACGAGGTGAAGGACCGGCTCGACGAGTCCGGCGCTCGGTCTTGTCCGGCGGGCAGCAGCAGCGGCTGTGCATCGCGCGGTGCGTCGCCGTCGAGCCCGACGTGATTCTGATGGACGAGCCGTGCTCCGCACTCGACCCGATCGCGACCGCCCGCATCGAGGATCTGATGAAAGAGATCAAGCGGACTACACGATCGTGATCGTCACGCACAACATGCAGCAGGCGGCGCGCGTCAGCGACCGCACGGCGTTCTTCACCACCGAGGTCAACACCGAGAGCGATCGCCGCACGGGCGTGCTCGTCGAGTACAACCCGACGGAAAAGATGTTCTCGGCGCCCGACGATGAGCGCACCGAGGCCTACATCACGGGACGGTTCGGCTGATGGCGACCGATCTGCGCGCCGGCTACCACGAGCAGCTCAACGAGATCCAGGTCGGCATCGCCCGGATGTCGGCGGGCGTCACCGAACTCGTGCCACGGGTCACCGACATCCTGCTCGAGAGCGATCTCGAGAGCGCCGAGTACGTGATCCTCGGCGACGACGCCTACGACACGAAGGCGATCGAACTCGAGGAGGCGTGCTTCCGGATCATCGCCCTCCAGGCGCCGGTCGCCGTCGACCTGCGCGCCGTCGTGTCGGCGATCAAGATCATCGCCGACGTCGAGCGCTCGGCCGACCTGTGCGTCAACATCTGCAAGGCGGCGCGGCGGATCTACGGGCATCAGCTCGACCCGCACCTGCGCGGCGTGATCCAGAAGATGGGCAATCAGGCCCAGGCGCTGTTCAAGGAGGCGACCGAGGCGTACCTCAACCTCGACGGCCCGCGCGCGGCAGCGCTGCACGACATGGACTCGTACCTCGACGACCTCCACCGTCAGTTCATCCAGATCATCTTCGAGAGCCACGCCGCCGGCAACATCGACCTGCAGGTCGCGGTCCAGCTCGCCGTGGTGGCCCGCTTCTACGAGCGGATCGGCGATCACGCGGTGAACATGGGCGACCGCACGCAGTACATCGTCAGCGGCTGGGTACCGAGCGGCCCTACGCCGAGAGCGACAACGATCCGCCCACCGCGGAGCAGTTGTCGCGTCCTGAGTGATGGCGCGACCGTGATCGGTCTGGTGCTCGTCCTCGTGGTCGGGATCGGCATCGGTGTGGCGGTCGGATTCGGGGTCGGTCGCAGCCGCGGAGCGGATGCCCCTGGGCGGATCCTTCCGGCCGAGACGCCACCGAACCCCACGGCCGACCCTGTCGGCGCGCCCGGAGCGGCGCGCCTGGACCCGGACCGGTCGAGCACCGAGGTCGCAGGACTGTTGCGCGATGCGCTGCAGCACCTCGACATCGGTGTCGTCGTCTGTGCACCGACGGAGAAGATCGTGTACCGCAACGATTCCGCCACGATCCTGCAGGGCACGCACATCGGCGTGCTCGTGGAGGAACACATCGAGTCCAACCTGGCGGCCGCCTGCCGCGGCGAGCGCACCACGCGTCTCGTCGAGCTCCACGGCCCGCCGCGGACGTGGCTGGCGATCCAAGCCGAGCCGCTCCCCGCCGGCGGAGCGGTGGTCACCACCCAGGACGTGAGCGACGCAGATGCGCACCGACGCGATGCGCACCGACTTCGTCACGAACATCTCCCACGAGCTGAAGACCCCGGTCGGCGCGCTGGCGGTGCTCGCCGACGCCATCGACGGTGAGACCGACCTCGACGTCGTGCACCGTGTCCTCCAGCGGATCGTCGCCGAGGCGCACCGGGCGGTCAACACGATCGACGACCTGTTGCGGCTCTCGCAGATCGAGTCGGCGCGCACCGACGACGAGGTCATCGAGCTCGCCGATGTGGTGCAGTCGGCGATCGGCCGTGGCCGGCATGCCGACGGTGGACGCGGGGTCCGTGTGATGGCGATCGACCCGGCCGAGCCCATCCGGGTGTTCGCCGACGGACGGCAGCTCACGTCGGCGATCGGCAACCTCGTCGAGAACGCCGTCAAGTACAGCAAGGACGGCGGTGTCGTGCAGGTCCGCAGCCGTCTGGCCGGGCGGTGGGTGGAGATCATGGTGGCCGACCAGGGGATCGGCATCCCAGCGCGCGACCTCGATCGGATCTTCGAGCGCTTCTACCGCGTCGACAAGGCGCGCAGCCGCGACACGGGTGGCACCGGCCTCGGCCTCGCCATCGTGCAGCACGTGGCCTCGAACCACGGCGGCGACGTGCAGGTGTCGTCCGAGGAGGGCGAGGGGTCGACGTTCGTGTTCCGCCTGCCGGCGTCGCGCGTCGTCGTCGATGACGACCGGATGCCGACGACCGACGGGCGTCGACTCCATGGCAACGACGCGGAGACGGAGATGTCGGAATGAGTGAAGCGACGATTTTCGTGGTCGAGGACGAGGCGAGCTTCGTCGAGGCATTGTCGATCGGGCTGCGGCGCGAGGGCTTCGACGTCGTGGTGGCCGTCGACGGCGCCGAGGCGCTCGCCCGGTTCGACGAGGTGCAACCCGACCTCGTGCTGCTCGACGTGATGCTGCCGAAGGTGACGGGCCTGGAGGTGTGCCGGCAGCTGCGCAAGAGCACGCAGGTCCCGATCATCATGGTCACGGCCAAGGGCGCCGAGATCGACACGGTCGTCGGCCTCGAGGTGGGCGCCGACGACTACGTCACCAAGCCGTATCGCATCCGTGAGCTGGTGGCGCGCATCCGTGCCGTGCTGCGACGCGCCGACGACGGCGGGCGGCCGCGTGTCCGTGTTGAGTCCCGGCACGATCGAGGTGGGCGACGTTCGCCTCGACCCCGACGAACATCGGGCGTCGGTGAGCGGTGCCGACGTCCCGTTGCCGCTCAAGGAGTTCGAACTCCTCCATCTGCTCCTCGCCAATGCGGGCCGGGTGCTGCCCCGCGAGACGCTCATCGACCGCGTGTGGGGGACCGACTACGTGGGCGACACGAAGACCCTCGACGTGCACGTGAAGCGCCTGCGGTCGAAGATCGAACCCGACCCCGCCAATCCCACCCGGATCGTCACCATCCGCGGCCTCGGCTACAAGTACGAACGGGTCTGACGCGAGTCGGAGCCGACCGGCGGTCCGACACCCGTTTGCGTCGGGATTTCTGCGGACGTCCCGCAGAATGCCGACGCAAACGTGTTCTCGTAGTCTCGGGTGGGTGGCAGGGATGGATCGGAGGCCGCCGGCGTCGAAGTTCCGCCGGCTCGCGATCACGCACGCCCTGATGATGGGCGGCGACGCGGCGATGGTCGTCGCCCTCGCCGACTCGCTGTTCTTCAACATCGACCTCGACGCGGCCCGTTCGCGGGTGATGCTGTTCCTGGCGTTGAGCTTCGCGCCGTTCCTCGTCATCGCACCGTTGATCGGCCCGCTGATCGACCGGGTCGCGGGCGGCCGCCGGCTCGTGATCCAACTCGACGCCGCGGCGCGGGTCGTGCTGATGATCCTCATGGCGAGCAACATCGACAACCTCGCGCTGTTCCCGCTCGTGTTCGCGTCGCTGGTGCTCCAGAAGACGTACATCGTGTCGAAGTCGGCGCTCGTGCCGTCCACCGTGCGGACCCACGACGAGCTCGTCGAAGCGAACTCGAAGCTCGGCCTGATCGCCGGCATCACCGGCGCAGTGGCGGTCGTGCCGGCCGGCATCCTGCTGAAACTTGTCGGTGCACCGGCGACGCTCTGGTACGGCGCGATCATCTTCGGCGCCGCCGTGTTCGCCGCCACCACGGCTGCCGCCCGAGGTCGTCGCCGAACACGATGCCGACCAGGAGGAGTCGACCCAGCTGACCGCATCGAGCCTGCAACTCGGCGCGATCGCCATGACCGTGCTGCGGGCCAACGTCGGCTTCACGTTCTTCCACCTCGCGTTCTGGCTGCGCTCGCAGGACCAGGGTGCGGTGTGGTTCGCCGCGGTGGTCGGCGTGGCCGCGCTGGCGTCGATGGTCGGCAACGCGATCGCGCCAAGGCTGCGCCGGCGGCTGAACGAGGAGTCGATGCTGAGCGTCTGCCTCGTCGTGTCGGCCGCGCACGGGGCTCGCGGTGGCGGTGCTCGGCGGTCCGATCGGTGCGATCGTCCTCGCCGGGATCCTGAACCTCGCGGCGTCGCTCGGCCGGTTGAGTTTCGAGAGCATGGTGCAGCGCGACGCGCCGGGGGCCAACCAGGGACGGGCGTTCGCCCGGTTCGAGTCGCGATTCCAGCTGGCGTGGGCGATCGGTGCGTTCCTCGCCGTCGCCATCCAGGTCGTCGGGCAGGGTCGGGTTCCTCATCGTCGGCGTCGTCGCCGGAGTGACGATGCTCTACGTGATCGCACGGCGGAACGGCCGTGACTTCAGTGCTCGTTCACTCGGGCGAGCCAGAGGCCAGGCGCCTCGATCTCGTTCGGCGTCGGCACGGCCGAAGCCGAGGTGAACAACGGCTCGAGGCCGTTCTCGCCGGCGCGGTCGACGACGCCCTGCACGAACTGCTTCCCGCGGGCCGTCTGCTCGACGCCGAGCCGGATGCCGAGCAGGCGTTCGACGAAGATGTCGTCGGGCGTCGTCTCGGCGCGGCGGCGCCGCGCCGCCTCGGCGATCTGCAACGCGTTGCCGCCGATGACGCGGACGGCGACCGCGTCGACGACCCAGTCGATCACGCCGATCGTGACGGCCACCGCCGTGTCGAGGAGCGGCTCCATCTCGATCTGTTCCTGCGAACGGACCGCGCCGAGGAGGACCTCGGGGTCGCCGAACGCCGCCTGCATCGCCGCCATCGGATCGGTGCCGGCGACGTCGAACGACGTGAGCTTGTCGGTGATCGCCGACGGATCGGGACGGAACGCACCGACGTGGCGCTGCACGAGCGAGCGCAGGTGATCGGCGATGTGGGGGATCGAGAACAGCGTCAGCCCGGCGAGCTCGTGCGAGATCACCCACAGCCGCATCTCGTCGAGGTGGATCGACCAGTCGGACGGCGAACTGGTCGATCGTCGCCGGCACGAACACGAGCGACGGTGTCGCCCGGGGGATCGGCAGGTCGTACACGCCGAACGCGCTGCGGGCGAGATTGCCGACCATCGAGCCGACGCTCATGCCGAGCATCGCGGGCGCCATCATCCTGCCGAGGCCGGCCATCATCTGCGCCATCGGGTCGTCGTCGGAGGTCGCCGGCAGGTCGTCGGACGGGCCGAGCGACGTGGCCAGGTCGGTGAACAGCGGCCGGTAGGCCTCGAGGGTCTGCAGCGCCCACTGCTCGGGCGTGGCGACGGATGGTTCGATGGTGGGGACGTCGAGCTGCATCACGTCGCCGACGTGGAGGCGGGCGATGTCGGCGAGCTCGGCGTACTTGATGCGCACGCTCGGATCGACGTTCGGCGGGGTGGCGGCGCCGGAGGACCCGGGCAGCATGCTGCCGCCCGAGGCCGACAGCAGCGCGAACTGGCGGGCGGCGTCCCAGTTCAGCGGGCCCTGCCCGGACAGGGCGCGGGCGAGGTCGCCGAACATCGGCAGCCCGGCGAAGGGGTTGCCGTCGAATGGGTTGATGGCATCGTTCGGATCGTCGTCGTCGGCCACGAGGTCGATGCTACGGCGGCGAACGTGCCGGCGCGGTTCGGGCCGGTGGGGCTCGGATGGGCGGGGTTCGGGACATGTGGCCCCGGGCCGTAACGTTGGCGGCATGACCGTCGCGCTCACCGTCGTCACGGTGCCGGCCCTCGCACCGTGGGTGGCGGTGTCGGGTGCGGCGAGCCCACTCGGCGAGCGGGTGGTCAGGCGGCTCGGCGAGACCGGAGCGCATGTCGCACTGCTCGACCTCGACGAGCTGACCGTCGCTGGGCGTCTCGCCGGGATCGCCGACGTCGACGTGATCGTCGACCTCGGCAGCAGCGACTACGACTCTCGTGCCGCCCAGCGGGAGAGCACCACCTGGTTCACCGCGGCCACGCTCGCCGCGGCCGACGCGGCGCACGCCGACCACGTGGTGTTCGTGTCGTCGGCCATGGTCTACGGGGCATCGTCGAACAACGCCGTGCCGCTCACCGAGGAAGCGGTGCTGCGACCCGACGTCGAGTTCGTGTTCGCCCGCCAGCTCGCGTCGGCCGAGGAGCTCGTCGAGCAGTGGCGCCTGGCCCGACCCGATCGGTCGACCACGGTCCTCCGTCCGGCCATCGCCGTCGCGAGCGACGGCAGCTCGCGGCTCGCCACGGCGTACGTGTCGGGGCTCGGCCGCCGGCTCGCGGAGGACGACCCGCCGTCGCAGTTCCTCCACCTCGACGATCTCGCCGCGGCGATCGCCACGGCGGTCGAGCAGCGGCTCGACGGGGTGTTCAACGTCGCCCCGGACGGCTGGGTGCAGGGCGAACGTGTCCGCGCGCTGTCGGGCGAGCGCCCCCGTCTGCCGTTGCCCGAGCGGGCGGCGGAGTTGGTCAGCCGCTTGCGTTGGCGGTTCCAGCGTGGTCCGATCCCACCGGGTCTCCGGTCGTACACGCTCGAGTCGTGGGTGGTCGCCAACGGCCTGCTGCGCAGCAGCGGATGGGCACCGACGGTCACGAACGAGCAGGCCTACGTCGAGAGCACCGAGTCGAAGTGGTGGACGATGATCTCGCCCAAACGGCGCCAGGAACTGGCCCTCGGCGCCGGGGTGGCCGCGGCGGTGTCGGCGATCGTCGTCGCCGTGCTGTTCGGCCGGCGGAGCTACCGTCGGCGGCGCTCCTCGCGCGCCGCGTGACGTTCAGTCGTCGGAGTTGCCCGCGACCTCGACGAGTTCGCCGTCGTCGACATGGGCGACGAGCGCCCCGTCGAGATCGACCACGATCGCACCGTCGGGCACCGTCAGCATCGCCACGTCGGCCCAGGTGCAGTGATACGTCACGTCGTCGGTCTGGACCATCACCTGCTGGCTCGCCGTGGGAGGGTCGTCGGCGACCTGCGGCTCGTTGCCGGTGAACTGCGGCGCCGCGGCGATCTCGTTCGGGATCGCGACGAGGCTGGCGAGCAGCAGGGTCGGCGCGGGCGTCCGGCTCGGTACCCGGCTCGTCTCCGCTTCGGCACGGACGATCGCCGCAGGCGTCGTGACGACGAAGGCCGGCATCGTGGTGGCGGCCATGCTCGACGTCTGGCTCGACGACCGCGGGGTGGTCGCGACGACCAGCACGGCGATCATGACCACCACCAGCGTTCCGGTCGTGACGACAAGCGCCATCCCCGGATTTCGCTGGTGCGGCTGCGACGGATCAGCGGCCCGTGGCCCCAGTTCGGACGGGTGCCGCCACGTCCGTTCGTGCGGGGGGAGCGGACCGGGTTCCACGAGTTGAGCATCGTAGTTCGGCCATCGGCGCGCCGGTCCGCGGGCCGCGCGTGCACGACCGGCGCTGCCGCCGTCAGTCGCTCGCCGTGATCGTCCGTCGATCGTCGGTACCATCGCACGGGTGAGTGGCCGCATCGAGTCGAAGTCCGAGCACGACTGGCTCGTCCTCACCCCTGACGAACTGCCGGTGGCAGCCGCCTACGACTGGGCGATCCGGCCCGACTGCGGCGCGGTGGTGCTGTTCAGCGGAACGGTCCGCGATCATGCCGAGGGCCGCGAGGGTGTCGATCACCTCACCTACGAGGCCTACGAGGACAAGGTGTTGGCGCGCTTCGCCGAGATCTGTGCCGAGACCCGCCGCCGCTGGCCTGACACCGGACGGATCGTGATCTGGCATCGCACGGGCCGCCTCGTCGTCGGCGAATCGTCGGTCGTCACGGTCGTCTCGGCACCGCACCGGGCCGAGGCGTTCGAGGCCGGCCGGTTCACGATCGATGCGCTCAAGGAGTCGGCTCCGATCTGGAAGCACGAGGTGTGGGCCGATGGTGCCGATTGGGGCACCGGGGCGAGCGACATCGCCAGCGACGTCACCGCGGTGCGTGGCCAACGGGTCGGCGGGCCCGAGTGACGCCCGGCATCGTCATCCTGGTCGCGGTCGCCCTCGCGGCGCTGGTTCTGATCGTCGCGGCGTACCTGCGTCGCCGCACGCCCGACGATCACGTCGATTCGTTCCGCCGCCAGATCGACGCGCTGTCGCCGCAGGCGCGCCGCCCCACGATCGGCAAGATGAACCCACCCGAACCATCACCGGCGGACGATGATGGTGACGATGCCCCGTGACGCCCGCTTTTCGATGACCGCTGCGCCACGGGGAGGGCACCATGGCGCGTGACCTCGCCATCGACCTCGGCACCGCCAACACGCTCGTCTACATGAAGGGTCGCGGCATCGTGCTCAACGAGCCGTCGGTCATCGCGCTCAACCGGCAGACCGGCGAGGTGCTCGCCACCGGCCGCGAGGCCTGGCAGATGATCGGCCGGACGCCCGGCTACATCGTCGCGGTCCGTCCGTTGCGCGGCGGCGCGATCACCGACTTCGAGATCACCGAGCGCATGATCCGCCTCCTGCTCCAACGGGTCGGTGTCAGTCGCTTCACCCGGCCGAAGGTCGTCATCTGCGTGCCGTCGGCGATCACCGAGGTCGAACGGCGAGCCGTCACCGACGCCGCCCGGCGCGCCGGTGCGGCCGACGCCAACCTGATCGAACAGCCGATGGCCGCGGCGATCGGCGCCGACCTCCCGATCGACGAACCGGTCGGCAACATGGTCATCGACATCGGCGGCGGCACGAGCGAGACCGCCGTGATCAGCCTCGGCGGCATCGTGGCGCTCGAAGCGGTGCGCGTCGGATCGTTCGACATCGATGCGGCGATCCAGAACTACGTGCGCCGCGAGCACGGCATCGCCATCGGCGAACGAACGGCCGAGGAGATCAAGGTCGCGATCGGATCGGCCGATCCGACGCACGACGAGAACCAGGCCGAGGTGCGCGGCCGCGACCTCATGTCGGGGCTGCCCAAGACGGTGCTGCTGACGCCGGAGGAGGTGCGGTTCGCGATCGAGGACGTCATCTCGTCGATCGTCGCGTCGGTGATCCGCTGCCTGTCGAAGGCGCCGCCGGAGCTGTCGCAGGACTTCCTCGTGCGTGGCATGTACCTCGTCGGTGGCGGCGGACTGCTCCGTGGTCTGGCCGAGCGCATCGAGCGGGAGACCGAGGTGCCGGTGCGCATGTCGAACGTGCCGCTCGAGGCCGTCGTGCTCGGTGCCGGTCACGTGATCGAGCACTACGAGGCGCTGAAGGGCATGTTCATGGGAGCGCGGCGCTGACGTTCGAGCCGCTGTCCGCGGAACTGGCCGCCGAGCTCCGAGCAGGGTTCGATCGCATCCGCGCTGACCTCGTGCTGCCAGGTGACTTCCCGGTCGACGTGCTGACCGAAGCCGATCGCGCCGCCGACACGGTGCTCGGCGGATCTCTTCGCACCGGTCGACGGCGTGCGGCCGATCGATCGGCGAGATGTCGACTTCGTCACGCTCGACCCGATCACCAGCACCGATCTCGACCAGGCGTTCGCCATCGAGACGGATGCCGACGACGTGGTGCTGTCGTACGCGATCGCCGACGTGGCGCGCTTCGTCGAACCGGGCGGCGCGATCGACCAGGAGGCGTGGCGACGTGGTGTCACCGTCTACCTCCCTGACGGCCGGGCCACGTTGTACCCGCGGCGGCTCGCCGACGATGCGGCGAGCCTGCTGCCCGACGTCGAACGTCCGGCCGTCGTGTTCCGTGTGCGGATCCGCCCCGACGGCGCTGTGGTCCTCGCCGCCGTCGAGCGCTCGGTCATCCGGAGCCGGGCGAAGCTGGCGTACGCGACGGTGACGCTGGCGGACCTCCCGCCGGCATTTCCCGAGCTGGCCCGCCGGATCGAGCACGCCGAGGCCGCCCGCGAGGCCGAGCGCATCGATTCGCCCGAGCAGGAGGTGATCCGACGTGAGTCGGGATTCATGCTCCGCTTCCGCCCGCGGTCGGAGATCGAACGGCAGAGCGCGGCGCTGTCGTTGGCGACCAACATCGCGGTGGCCGACCGGCTGCTCGCGGCGCGGACCGGCCTGTTCCGGACGATGCAGGGTGTCGACGACGCGCAGCTCCGCCGGCTCCATCACATCGCTCGTGCCTTCGGGCTCGACTGGCCCGCCGGGGTGCCGCTCACCGACTACCTCCGCACGCTTCCGCACCATGACATGCGGACCGCCGCCTTCCAGCTCGCGGTGCGCCGTTCCGGTGGGAGTGCCCGCTACGAGCCGCACCGTGAGGGTGTCGTGCCGTGGCACTCGGCGGT
The DNA here is from genome assembly GCA_963801795.1 of Ilumatobacteraceae bacterium. Lineage (GTDB taxonomy): Bacteria > Actinomycetota > Acidimicrobiia > Acidimicrobiales > Ilumatobacteraceae > Sva-07. The sequence continues at coordinate 343,383 of CAWDFZ010000003.1, read as the reverse complement.
CGCCGCCACCTACTGCCACGCCACGGCACCGTTGCGCCGGCTCGGTGATCGCTACGTGATCGAGGCGGCGCGCAAACTCGCCGCGGGGCGCCCGGTACCGCAGTCGCTGCTCGACGTGTTCGAACAGTTGCCCGCCGCCATCGGGCCCAGTGAGTCGCTCGCCAAGCGGGCCGATCGGGCGGCGCTCGATCTCGCCGAGGCAGTCGTGCTCCACGGCCGCGAGGGCGAGGTGTTCGATGCCGTCGTCACCGACGAGGACCAGCGCGGTGTCCAGTTCCAGATCGCCGAACCGGCGACCGTGGCGCGGGTCGCGGCCCATCGGGTCGACCCGGGCGACTGGATCCGGGTGCGGCTGATGCGTACCGACCCCGTCGCCCGAACCGTCGAGTTCGTCCGCGTCGGCTGACACCCCTCCAGAAATTCGGTTGCGATGAGCGAACGGACCCCTAGGAACGCGAAGGGTCTGGACCGTTCGCTCATCGCAACGGGTTCGAGTGGGGTCAGGCGGGGACGAAGCGGGCGATGTCGCCGCTGTTCGAGATGGCGTAGAGGTCACCGCCGACGCCGGCCGAGATCGCACTGAGTTCCGCCAGGTTGCCGATCGTGACGACCCGCGGTTCGCCGGACCCCGCCGGCACAGTCCCGGCCGGTACCGATGCGGGGTCGAGGGCCAGGATCTCGCCCGTGCAGTAGTCGCCGAACACGTACCAACCGGCCAGACCGCCGACGGCATCGGGGCCGGCAACGGCGCCGCCGCTCACGGAACAGCCGCCCGCGTCGTGGGAGTACACGTACACCGGCGCGACCGCACCGTCGGCGATCTGATCGGCGTTGAACGGTGCGTCGCCCTCGAACGCGCTCCACCCGAAGTTCGAGCCCTTGCCGGCGTCGACACCGCCGGTCGCGGCGACGTGGTTCGATCTCCTCGAACTGGTTCTGGCCGACGTCGGCGATCCAGAGATCGCCGTTGCCCGGGTCGAAGGAGAACCGCCACGGGTTGCGCAAGCCGTACGACCAGATCGTCGGATCGGCACCGTCGGTGCCGACGAACGGGTTGTCGGCCGGAGTGGTGAACGGCTCGGCGCCCGCACTCGCCGGGTCGATGCGCAGGATCTTGCCGAGTCGGCGTGGAGAGATCGAGCGCGTGGCGCTCAGGGTCACCACCCGCACCTCCGTCGCCGAGGCCGATGTACAGCAGGCCGTCGGGGCCGAACGCGAGCTGGCCGCCGTTGTGATTCGGGTAGGGCTGGTCGACGGTGAGCACCTCGCGGTACGAGGCCGGATCGAACATCGCCGACCGCCGGGTCGACGGCGAACTCGGCGACCACCGTGTCGCCTTCGGTGTCGGTGAAGTCGACGTAGGCCAGGTCGAGCGTCGGGTGGAAGGCGAGGCCGAGCAGGCCCTGCTCATCGCCGGCGGTCGTGATGCGATCGGAGACGTCGAGGACCACCGTCGTCGCCTCGTCGTCGGCGGCGGTCACCGTGCCCGACTGCTCGATCACGAACAGCCGAGCGTCGTCCGGGTCGAACCGCCACGCCGACGGGTCGAGTGAACGTTCCGATCTCGAAGAGCCCGACCGCCGGCTCGACGAGCGGCGCCCCGGCGGCCGTGGTCGCCGGCGTGGCGACGGTGGTCGGCGCCCCCGTCGTCGGAGCCCCGGTGTCGGCTGGTTGGGTGGCATGCGGACGTGTCGACCGGGTCGGCCGTGTCGCTGGTCGGATCGGTTGTCGGCGCCTCGCTCGGCGCGACGGTCTCGAACGTCTCGGCGGGCTCGACGTCCTCGCTCCCGCTGCTCGAACAGCCGGCTGCCACGAGTGCCAGGGCCGCCGCGATCGACCCGGCTGCAACAGTCGAGATGCGCCTCATTGCTGACCGACCCGCGCCAGGCCCTCCTGGACGACGCTCACCGCCAGCCGCCCGTCGGCGGTGTAGATCGACCCGCCGGCCAGCCCACGCGACGACGAGGTCGACAACGCCACCTGGTCGTACAGGAGCCATTCGTCGGCCCGGAACGGTCGGTGGAACCACATCGCGTGATCGAGACTTGCCATCTGCATGCCCGGGCTTTCCCAGGACGAGCCCGAACGGAAGCACGGTCGTGTCGAGCAATGTCATGTCGCTGGCGTACGTGACGATGCAGGCGTGCAGCACCGGGATCGTCGGGGAGCCGCCCGTCGGCGCGGAGCCAGACGTGCTGCGACGTGGACGGCTTGCCCTTCCGGCTGATCGGGTCGCCGTCGACGTAGCGCAGGTCGATCGGACGCGGCCGGTGGTACCAGCTCGCCGAGCTGGTCGGCGTACGGCGCCATGCGGGTCTGGAAGTCGGCGAGCTCCTCGGGTCGGCCCATCGCCTTCGGGCATCGTCAGCTGGTGGTCAGGGCCCGGCTCGTCGTCGTGGAAGCTGGCCTGGAGGTTGAAGATCGCCCGGCCGTGCTGGATCGCCACGACTCGGCGGGTCGAGAAGCTGCGCCCGTCGCGAATGCGATCGACCTCGTACAGGATCGGCACGGTCGGGTCGCCGGGGCGCAGGAAGTAGGCGTGGAGCGAGTGCACCAGGCGGGAGTGTTCGTCGATCGTGCGGGCCGCGGCGACGAGCGCCTGACCGGCCACCTGGCCGCCGAACACGCGCTGGCGGTTCTCGTCGGGTGAGATCCCGCGGAAGAGGTTGACCTCGATCGCTTCGAGATCGAGCAGGGCCACGAGGTCGTCGAGCGCCTGCTGCGACGCGGCGGGAGCGGGACGGAGGAACGTCGTTCATGACCCCGCCATAGTGCCACGCCGGGCCGATCATCTCCCCGACACGTCGATTCCGTACAGTGACCCGCATGACGTTGCTCGACCTGACGCCGGACGAGTGCTGCACACGACCCGTGCCGTGCGCAAGCGCCTCGACTTCTCGCGGCCGGTCGAGGACGACGTGATCCGCGAGTGCGTGGCGACGGCGATGCAGGCACCGTCGGGCTCGAACAACATGACGATGCAGTTCGTCGTCGTGAAGGACGAGGCCAAGCGCGCCGCGATCGGCGAGATCTACCACCAGTGCTTCGACATCTACAAGACGCTGCCCGGCGTGTACGCCGGATCGATCGAGAAGGACACCGACGTCGAGCAGGCCCAGCAGCAGCGCGTCGTCGATTCGGCGCTCTACCTGGCCGATCACATGGGTGAGGCGCCCGCCCTCGTGATCGCCTGCACCGCGGGCCGGCTCGACGCCGTGCCGGCGATGATGGCGGTGTCGTCGATGGGCAACGTCCTGCCGGGCACGTGGAGCTTCATGCTCGCGGCTCGTGCCCGCGGTCTCGGCACGGCGTGGACCACGGTCGGGCTGATGATGGAACAGGCGATCGCCGACGTCGTCGGCATCCCGTTCGCCGAGGTGCAGCAGGCCTGTCTGACGCCGCTGGCCTACACGATCGGCACCGACTTCAAGCCGGCGATGCGCCCCGACCCCGACACGATCATCCACTGGGACAGCTGGTGAGTACGTGCTGAGGGCCGACCGGCGCGCCCTGGCGCTGCGCACGAAGGGCTTCATGCCGCCCGACGAGGGCGATGCACTGTGGGACGCCGCCGTCGCCGCGGCGCGTGCGGTTCCGGAGTGCCGATGCTCGAGGTCGGGCTCGTACTGCGGTCGCTCGACGATCTGGTTCGGCGACGCGGCCGAGCGGACCGGCACCGTCGTGTTCGCCGTCGACCACCACCGGGGCTCGGAGGAGAACCAGGCGGGGTGGGAACATCACGACCGCGAGGTCGTCGACCCGCGCGTCGACAAGATGGACACGCTGCCGTTCTTCCGCGCCGCGATCCACGATGCCGACCTCGAGAGCTCGGTGCTGGCGATCGTCGGTCGCTCGCCGATCGTCGCCGCCGGCTGGACCACGCCGCTGTCGTTCCTGTTCATCGACGGTGGACACGGCGAGGAGCCGGCCCGACTCGACTACGAGGGGTGGGCGCCGCACGTCGCCGTCGGCGGCACGCTGGCGATCCACGACGTGTTCCCCGACCCGGCCGACGGCGGTCGGCCGCCGTACGAGCAGATCTTCGTCCCGGCGCTGGAGTCCGGGCGGTTCAGGCTGCAGTCGGCGACCGGTTCGCTGCGCGTGCTGCAGCGCGTCGACTGATCATCGCCCGACCGGCTCGACGGGTCAACGGGTCGCGGCGAGTTCGAACTCGTTGCGGAGGTCGTCGCGGGCCGCGACGATCATGCTGCGCACCTTCGACCGCAGCGTGTCGAGATCGGCGACGGTCATGCCCTCGGTGTCGACCGGCGTCGAGCACGCGGACCTCGGCCTTGGCGTACCCGAGCCGCCAGTCGTTCTTGCGCAGCGCGTCGCGGGTGCCCCACACGGCGAGCGGCAGGATCGGCACCTGGGCGTCGATCGCCAGCTTGAACGCGCCGGCGTGGAAGTCGCGCAACTCGCCGGTCTTCGAGCGCGTGCCCTCCGGGAAGATCATCACCGACACCTTCGAGTCGAGTCGCTCGCGCGAGGCCACGAGGGCCGACGATCGGGAGCCGGCGTCGCCGCGGGTGAGCGGGATGTCGCGGGCGAGGCGCATCATCCAGCCGACGAGCGGGATGCGCAGGATCTCGACCTTCGACATCCACTTCATCTCGGTCGGGAGATGCGAGATCAGCAGGATGTCGACGAAGCTCTCGTGGTTCGACACGACGACGTACGGCCGGCGCATGTCGTCGGGCAGGTCGCCCGACGTCCGGAACGTCCACAGCGGCGTCAGCTTCTGGTGCACCACGGTGAGCTTGCGGAACAGATAGCCGGCGGCGTACGCGCCGTGATCGAACGGCATCGTGACGAGACGGGTGATCGCGACCATCGGTGTCCACACGAGGACGATCACGCCGAGCGCGAACCAGCTCCAGATCGACAGGACAGTTCGGGCGACCGTGGAGCGCATCGATCAGCGAGCGTAGTCCGCCGGTCCGTGCGCCCGGTTCGGCGGCCGGTCAGACCACGGCGGTGGCGGTCAGACCACGGCTGTGCTGTCAGACAACCGCGGTGCCGGGCGGCGGCGGGGCCACGAGCGCCTCGTCGGCCACGACGACGGTGTCGGTTTCGGCCGCAGGGAGCAGCTGCTTGATGATCGCCAGCATCGCGATCCCGAGAATGATGAAGAGCACACCGAGACCGATCACCAGGAACGCGACGCCGAACGCAACGACCGACGTGAACAGCGATGCCCGGAGGAACGACGAGTCCATGACCGTCTCGCGGACCGGGTCCTCCCGGTCGAGCTCGGCGTAGGTCTTGCCGCCCGCGAGCTCCTCGGTGTGCTTCTTGATGACCTCGGCTTCGGCATACGCGGTCAACGGGCCGGTCACGTCCTCGCCGGCGAAGTTCTCGGCGTCGTCCGACACCACGATGTTCTCGTCGGCCAGTTCTTGCCCGACCTGGTAGTAGGTGAAGCCACCGGCGACGATCATGATGCCGCCAGCGACGATCATGATGATGGCAGCGATCTTCGGGAACTTGCTCATGGAATCTCCTCTGGTCGACGGCGTTGTCACAACCGTAGTCCGAAGATCCGTAGCGGCGCGTGGACGCTGGCGTTCAGTCGTGCTGTGGCGCGAACAGATCCGATGCCTGAGTCGTCTGCGTGATGCCGTCGACCGCGAGGAGCACGGCGGCCGCCGTGTACGACGTGTGCTCGTCGGGCGGGAACAGCTCGCCGGCGGGATGCACCACGCCGGTCCAGTAGGCACCGTCGGGCCGGCGGTGGTGACGTGTCCAGCGCAGCAGATCGGTCGCCGTCGACAGGTCGCCGATCGTGGCGAAGGCGAGCGCACACTCGGCGGTCTCCGACGCGGTGACCCACGGCTCGTCGCTCACACAGCGGATGCCCAGGCCCTCCATGGCGAACGTGTCCCAGCCCTCGGCGAGGCGCGCCTTGGCCTCCTCGCCGACCAACGCACCGGTGAGCACCGGGTAGTACCAGTCCATCGCCCAACGCGTCTTCGGCTCGAACGCGTCGAGGTCGCGTGCGGATCACCTCGGTCATGCAGTCGGCCGCGGCGATCCACTCCGGGCGCGGCGACCCGAGCGCGGTCGCCGAGCGCGGCGCCGCATCGCAGCGAGTGCTGGATGCTCGCCGTGCCGGTCAGCAGCGCGTAGTCCCAGGGCTGGCCGTCGATCTCGACCGCCCACAGCGGCACCCCGTCGCTGCGGCGCATCGACAGCACGAACTCGAGCGCCCGCTCGACTGCCGGCCACAGGTTCTCGGCGAACCCGCGGTCCCAGGTGCTGCGGTAGTGGTGGTACACGCCGGCGGCGATGTACGCGCACACGTTGGTGTCGATCTTGTCGTCCTCGATCGATCCGTCGTTGGCGTAGTAGGCGTACCAGCCACCGTTCGGGAGCTGCGTGTCGACGAGCCACTCGTAGGCCCGCTCGGCCTCGGGATGGTGCCCGGCGACGTCGAGCGCCATCGCCGACTCGACGTGGTTCCACGGGTCGCAGTGTCCGCCCTCGAACCACGGGATCATCCCGGACGGCAGCTGGAGCGACACGAGGTGCGTCGCCGTGCGATGGACCTCGTCGGCCGACACGACGCCGTCGAGTTCGGGCAGCGCGCTCACGCAGTGCCGTCGACCGGATGCTTGACGCCGTAGAAGACGATGCTCTTGCCGATCGCCGGCGACGAGGACGCGGTCGGCGATCCGTGTGGACGTCGGCTGCTTCATGATGTCCCACTCCAGGAACTCGCGGTACTTGACCACCAGCGGATGGTCGTCGTTGCGTCGGGCCGACGGCGCACTTCAGCCACCAGTACGGCGAGTGCAGCGCGTGGGCGCGGTGATGTCCCCGCAGGTCGAGCCCGGCGGCGCGCAGCTTGGCCGACAGCTCGGTCGCGGAATAGATGCGGACGTGTCCGCCTTCGGCGATGGGGGCGTGGTACTCGTCGGACAGCATCCAGTTGATCTTCTCCGGGAACCATGCTGGCACGGTTCCGGCGAACGTGCCTCCCGGCTTGAGCACCCGGACCATCTCGGCGATCGCGGCCACGTCGTTCTGGATGTGCTCGAGCACCTCCGACGTGATCACCACGTCGAACGAGTCGTCGGCGAACGGCAGGCGGGTGGCGTCGCCGCGCAGGACGCCCTTGAAGCGCTCGATCGTGATCTCGCCGGCGTCGACCATGCCGCCGAGCGTCGCCCGGGTCTGGACCACCTCGTCCTCGGCGTAGTCGAGGGCGACGACGTTGGCGCCGCGGCGGGCACACTCGAAGACGTGGCGGCCGAAGCCGGCGCCGACGTCGAGAACCGAGTCGCCCGGCTGCAGCCCGAGCTCGTCGAAGCGGATCGTCAGCACGTCAGATGCGCCCGTTCCGCCGGAGCTTGGCGACGTTGGCCGGCATGGCCAGCACCTCGCGGTACTGGTCGACGGTCATCTCGGCGCAGCGCTTCCACGTCCAACGATCGAGCACCCGCTGCCGGCCGGCGGCGCCGATCCGGGCGCGGGCGTCGGGATCGTCGAGGCCACGGCGGATCGCCGCGGCGAGCGAGTCGACGTCGCCGGCCTTGCAGCCGAACACCGTGTCGCCGTCGATGCCGGTCACCTCGGGGAGCGCGCCGCCGTCGGTGGCCACGAGCGGCGTGCCGGAACACATCGCCTCGATCGCCGGCAGGCTGAAGCCCTCGTAGAGGCTCGGCACGACGGCCAGTTCGGCTTCGGCGTAGAGCTCGACGATGCGCTCGTCGCTGACGCCCGACACGAACTCGATGTACGGGCAGCAGGCCGAGCGACTCGATCAGGTCCATCGAGTGGCCGGGGCGCGGCTTGCCGATGATGGTGAGCGTGACGTCACGCTCGGTGCGCAGCTTGGCCATCGCCTCGAGCAGGTACGACAGTCCCTTGAGCGCGACGTCGGCCGACGCGGTCGTGAGCAGGCGGCCGGGCCGGCGCTCGACGTTGTCGAGCGGCTTGAACAGATCGGGGTCGACGCCGACGGGGACGAGGCGCATGCGGTCGATCTCGACGCCCATGTCGGTGTGGATGTCGTCGATCGAGTTCTGCGACACGACGACGATGCGCGGCATCTTCGAGGCGACCTTGCCCTGCATCTTGACGAACGAGTACCAGCGACCGACCGACCAGCGCTTGTACCAGTTCTTGGCGTGGCTCATCTCGAGCTCGCGGTCCTTGGTGATCGGGTGGTGGAGCGTGACGATCGTGGGGATCTGCTCCTCGATCTTCAGGATCCCGTAGCCGAGGCACTGGTTGTCGTGGACGAGGTCGAACTCCCGGCGACGCGGGCGCAGTTCGCGGGCGGCGCGCGAGCTGAACGCGAGCGGCTCGGGGAACGTGCCGGTGATGAACTGGCCGTACTCGAGCAGGTCGGCGCGGGTCTTGACCTCCCAGAATCCGGGGAGGCGGCCGGGGAAGTACTCGTTGAACGTGTCGAGGCTCGGCAGCTTGGTGAGCTTCACCCGCTCGTCGAGGATCGGGTAGGGCTGCCCGCCGAACACTTCGACCGTGTGGCCGAGATCGCACAGCGCCTTGGTCAGGTGGCGCGTGTAGACGCCCTGGCCGCCGACGTGGGGCTTGCCCCGGTAGGTGAGGTAGGCGATCTTGAGCGGGGAATCAGGATCGAGTCCGGCCGATGACATTCGGGTGAGGCTATCGGCGTCCGGTTACCCCTGGGTAGATGGCCCGCCGGCCGGTCGCCACGACGCACACGTCAACGCCAGGCCATGGTCATCGTCCGGGCGAGTGGCTGACCCCGGCCGTGACCAGCACGGGGGCGATGTTGAGGGCGTCGGGCGGACCGGACTGCGGTTCGACGCACGTCGCGTGGGCCGGCTGGTCGTAGACGACCCAGTGGTCGCAGTCGGACGTGACCGTGACCGCGGTGACGGCGGAGCGGTCGATAGTGGAGCGTGACCGGTCGGTGGTTGACGAAGCAGTCGTCCCACGGCCCGGCGACCGGTGGCACGAGCGTCGCGTCGAGGCAGGCCGATGCCGTCCCGCTCGTACATCCCGTCCGGCTCGAAGGTCAGCCGGTCGGGCTTGCGGAACCACGGATGCCACCCGATCGAGGCGGGGAACGGATCCCCGTCGGTGTCGACGAGGAGCCGGCAGGTGACGCGGTCGTCGGCCACGATGATCGTCTGCCGGGCGGTGCCGGCGAACGGCCAGCCGGGCACCGTGTCGAGCGGGCAGTGCAGGGTGATGGCGTCGGGGCCGACCTCGTCGACGGTCCATTCCGCGTCGAACACGGTGCCGTGGATGGCGTGGCGGGTGCCGTCCTCGTCGGTGTGGTTCAACGGCAGCTGGTGCGTGGTGCCGTCGAACGTGAACCGTCCGTCGCGGAGTCGCCCGGCCCACGGGGCCATCGGGTACGAACCCCACCCGATCGCGCCGGCGGTCGGGTCGTCGCACAGCAGCGGCTGGAGACCCACGGCGATCTGGCCGATCCGCCCGCCCGCTCCGGGCTCGATCGTGACCACGACATCGCCGGATCGCAGCTCGATGGTGCGGTCGGCGCGATCGAGACTCATCGGGTGCGAGGCTAGGCACATGCGTGCCCTGGTCCAGCGAGTCGTGCGGGCGTCGGTGACCAGCCGGTCGGCGCCGGGTGACGATCGTGTGCTGGTCGGTGCGATCGACCACGGCCTGTGCGTGCTGGTCGGGGCGACGCACACCGACGACGCGAGGATCGCCGATCGCATGGCCGACAAGATCGCCGGGCTGCGGATCTTCGACGACGACGACGGGGTGATGAACCGCTCGGTGGTCGACGTCGGCGGGGCGGTCCTCGTGGTCAGTCAGTTCACGCTGTACGGGAGCACGGCGAAGGGTCGCCGGCCGAGTTGGATCGAGGCGGCACCGCCGGACGTGGCCGAACCGCTGGTCGACGCGGTCGTCGCCGGCCTGCGACAGCGCGGGTTGACGGTCGCGACCGGCCGCTTCCGCACCGACATGCAGGTCGAACTCGTCAACGACGGTCCGGTGACCGTGATGCTCGAACTCTGAGAATGTCCGCCGGGGACAGACCCGGCGGACATTCTGGTCGCTCGGTCGCCGAGGGTGAGAGCTCGGACAGAGTCGGGCACGACACCGGGGGCACCGAGGCGGACGTCGGTAGGTTGCGGCGCATGATTCGTCAGTCCCGTTCACGCGCCCGTACCGCCTCCTCGGCTCTCGTCATCGGAGCGATCCTGTTCGCGGCCTGTGGGTCCGACGACGCGTCGAGCGACACGAGCGACCCGGCGGACACGGTGCGACGACCGATGACACGGCGACCGATGACACGGCGACGGACGGCGACCGCGCCGCGCGGAGACGCCCGTCGACCGGCCGACGGTCGACTCGCTGCCGACGGTGCCGGTCACCGAACTCGGTGTCACCGTGATCGAACCGGGCAGCGGCCCCGAATCGGTCGAGGGCGACACGGTCGTCGTCGACTACACCGGTGTGCGATCGGCCGACGGCACCGAGTTCGACAACAGCTACGACGCGGGCCAGCCCTTGACGGTCGGCCCGCTCGGTGAATCGCAGACGATCGAGGGCTTCGACCAGGGGCTCGTCGGCGTCCAGGCCGGCTCGACGATCCAACTCGACATTCCGAGCGCTCTCGCGTACGGCGACCAGGCGCAGGGCGACATCATCCAGGCCGGTGACGACCTCACGTTCCTCATCGAGGTGCGCGCCGTGATCCCCGGCACCACCGCCGACCAGGCGCCCGACGTGACGGTCGAACCCACCTCCGGCACCACCGAGGTGGAGACGACCGACCTCGTCGTCGGCACCGGGGCCGAGGCGGTCGACGGCTCGAGCGTCGCCGTGCAGTACCTGGCGTTCAGTGGCGCCGACGGCGCTCAGGTCGACAGCGGCTGGGAACGCGGCGCACCGCTCGTGCTCACGCTCGGCAGCGGCCAGTACGTCGAAGGTTTCGAGGAGGGCATCACCGGCATGAAGGTCGGCGGCCGCCGCCAGGTCGTGATCCCGGGTGAACTGGCCTTCGGTCCGGAGGGCGACGAGAGCCTGGGCATCCCCGCCGGCGCCGACCTGATCATGGTGTTCGATCTGCTGTCGGTGTTCTGACCGGACCGCGTCCGAGGCGGCCGCGGAGACGATCGAGGCGCCCGCCGAACCACATCGAGATCAGCAACACCACGACCAGCGCGACGATGATCGGTCCGTCGCCGATGTCGGTGTACCAGGTGTGTCCCGTGCGCAGCTCGATGTCGGCGTACACGACGCGTTGCTCGCTGATCGACGTGCGCTCGAGCACGGTGCCGTCGGCGTCGACCACCGCGGTGAACCCGGTCGGTGCGGCCTGGACGACCCAGCGGCCGTTCTCGACGGCCCGCAACCGGCTCGACGCCACCTGCTGGGTCTGCACGATCGTGCCCGTGTAGCTCGACCCGTTGGTCGGGTTGAGGATCGCCTCGGCGCCCGCCTTGACGCCCTCGCGGGCCCGCCCGCCGAAGAAGACCTCCCACGAGATGACCACGGCCAGCTTCGTGCCGTCGGGTAGTTCGACGACGGCGGGACCCGTTCCGGCGACCGCGTCGCGGCCGATCTGGTCGACGGGTGCACCCAACGCTTCGAGCACGCCGCGCAGCGGGACGTACTCGCCGAACGGCACTCGACGGACCTTCTCGTACCGATCGACGATCTCGCCGTTCGGGGCGACCACGATCTGGGCGTTGAGGAAGCGCTCGCCGTCGGCGGTGTCCTCGGTGACGCCGACGGCGATCGGCGCGCCGATGCGGCGCGGCCTCGGCGGCGATGTCCTGGTGGTACAGCGAGTCCTCGAACGTGGCGATGTCGATCGTGTTCTCCGGCCACAGCACCAGGTCGAGACCGGCGTCGTCGGGGATCGTCGCGGTGGCGTCGAGGTGCCGTTGCGTCACGAGCGACGACGGGACCTCGAGCGCGCTCGTTCCCTGCTCGCCGCCACCCTGCACGGCGGCGACGCTCAACGTCTCCCCGGTGGGGCTGCCCGTCGGGGCGACGAACGAGAGGCCGAACACGCACAGCACGGCGAGGAACCCGAACAGACCGAGCGGTGAGCCAGAGGCGCCGGGTCGGAAGCGGCGGGCGAACGCGGGGACGCCGGGGGCCGGGCCGGCGAGCGCGAAACCGAGCTGGAAGATCAGCCACGTGATGAGGATGACACCGCCGATTCGGGCGACGCCGAGGAACGGCCCGCCGACCTGCGAGATGCCGAGCGAGGCCAGCGGCACGCCGCCGAACGGGAACGAGAAGCGCAGTGCCTCGGCGAGGGTGTGGGCGGCCGGCCGGCCGATCACCCGCCACGGGCCGTCGGGCGCGATGACGGCGGCGACGGCGTGGTACAGCGCGTAGATCGAACCGGCGACGAGGTAGCCGGGCAGGGTCAGCTGGATCATCCAACCCATCCCGAGATACATCCAGCCGGCGCCGAAGAGGTAGCCGAGCAGGAACCGCTCGCGGCGCGTCGGTGTGGCGCCGAGGGCGATCTCGAAGAGCATCACGCCGACGACGGCGAGCGGCCAGAAACCCCACGGCGGCATCGCCAACGCGACGAGCGCCCCGGCGCCGAGCGCGAGCGCCGGACGCGCCAGACGGCTGATCAGGCGCGGTGCGGTGACGTCGTCGCGTGTGTCGGGTTCGACGGTCGTCGGGGACATGGCCGGCCACACGGTAACGGCGCCGTCGATCATGCGGCCGTCAGCCGCCGGCTCGATGAGGGGCTGGACGGCGGGCTCGACGAGCGCCAACTTCACGACGATGCGCTCCCGTGTGGATCCCGGCGGATGGCAGGCGAACAGCGTGGCCGTGGGCGTGTCGGACGGGTCGATGATCCACAGCGCGTCGGGGCCGACGATCTCGGTCCCGACGACCGAGTAGTCGAACACGCCGTCGGGAGTGGTGAACGTGACGATGTCGCCGGGCACGAGCCGATCGAGGCGGCGGAACTCGGCGTTGTGGCTCGTGCGGTGACCGGCGACCACGGCGTTGCCGACCTGGCCGGGCGCGGCCGAGCCGGGCCAGTGGCCCGGCCCGTGGTTGAGCGTGGTCAGCCGGATCCCTTCGTACATCGGCGCGTCGAGGCCGATGCTCGGGGATCGAGATCGACCCGACCTGGACGAGTGGTTCCGCGCCGTTCGGATCCGGCGGCGGAGCGATCGGGCTGGTGACCTGCAGCGGCAGGGGCGTGGTCGTCGTCGGTGCGCGGCGGTCGTGGTGGTGACGACGGTCGTGGTCGCCGGGCTCGTCGTGCTCGTGCGCCGTGCGCCGTGCCCGCGTCGATGGTCGGCGGCACGATCGTCGTGGTCGTCGCGGCGCTCGGTCGTGGCCGAAGCCGCCGCGATGGGAGGCTCGCCGTCGCTTCCTCGCGTGACCACGCTGAACGTGGCGATGCCGGCAACGAGGATCGCGACGACGGCAGTCCCGAGCCCGGCGCGTCGCATCCCGTCACGTGGTGGTGTGGGTGCGGGCTCCACGTCGCTCATTCTGTCAGACCGGTCAATTGGGCGGTCGCGAGGCGGGCGACCGTCCGCCCGTCCCGGATGCATGCCGGGATCCCGATGCCGCGGTAGCTCGATCCGGCGACGTGCAGGCCCGGCGGCAACGAACGATCGACGGCGTCGACCCAGTCGCGGTGGTGCGGGCGGTACTGGGCGAACGCGCCGGGCCAGCGCGTGATCCGGTGCGCCGAGCGGGGTGAACCGGATGCCGAGATGGATCGCCAGATCGTCGAGGACCGCGTCGAGGAGCTGCTCGTCGCTGCGGTCGAGCGGTGAGGTCCCGTCGCGACCCACCGACACGCGCAGGACCTGCCCGCCGTCCGGTGGCCGCCAGTGCGCCCATTTCTGCGAACCGAACGACGCCGCAGTGACGGACCGTTGCACCGGTTTGGGCACCAGGTAGCCGCTCAGGCCGTGCAGTCGCTCGGGCCACTCATCGGCCGGCACGTGGAGCGTGATCATGACGACGTCGGCGGTCTCGGCGCGGCCGAGCAGGTCGCTGGTCGCGGGCGAGCAGTCGACGAGAAGTTCGGCCGCGGCCCGGGCGGGCGCGGCGACGACGACGGCATCGAACCGGTCGCCACCGACGTCGTACCGTCCGTCCCGCCCATCGCCCAGCCCATCGTCTCGCCGGTCGATGCGGCCGACCGGTGCCGACGTGCGGATGACGCCGCCGGCGCCCGTGATCGCATCGGCCGTGGCGGCGATCAGTTGGGCGAGCCCGCCGCGCGGCGCGGCGAAGATCGGGCCGGCGGCCGCGGTGCCCGTCCCGCTGCCGCCGCGCCGGCGCGCCGCCAGCAGGAGGCTGCGCTCGCGCGACGCGAGTTCGTACAGCTGTGGCACCTCGCGGAGGCTGAACCGGTCGGTGTCGGTGGCGTAGATGCTGCCGACGAGCGCATCGACGAGGCGTTCCTGCACCTCGTCGCCGAACCGGGCGCGGACGAGCCGCCCGATCGAGTCGTCGTCGATGGACGTCCGGGGAAGGAACGGCTCGAGCGCGGCGCGGGCCTTGCCCCGCCAGGAGAGCAACCCGGTCCGGGCGAGCGGAGCGAGGTGGCCGGGCACGCCGAGCAGGAGGCCGTCGGGGATCCGGTGCAACGCGTCGTACCAGACCGCGGCGTGCACCGGTTCGGGCGACACCAGCTCGTCGGCGAGGCCGACCTCGGCCGCCAGCTCCGTCGCGTCCGGTACCCGGGCGAGGAAGGCGTCGGCACCGCTGTCGATCATGTCGAGCCCGGCGAAGGCCGTCCCGCCGATCCGGCCGCCGGGGCGCTCGGCCGTCTCGAACACGGTGACGTCGAGCGGTGTGGCGCTGGCGAACTCCCACGCCGCGGCGAGGCCGGTGATCCCGCCGCCGATCACGGCGACCCGGCCGTGCTTCATCGACCGGCCTTCATTGATTCGGCGACCTCGATCACCCGGTCGGCGAGCGCGGCCATCACGTCGGGGTCGGCGTTGACGCTGGCGGTGCGGTCGAAGGCGAGCCCGGCTGCGCGGCACGGTCCGCGGCCTCGATGTCGAGGTCGTACAGCACCTCGAGGTGATCGGCCACGAACCCGCAGGCGCACACGATCACACCGCCGTACTCGCCCGCTGCGCCGAGTTCGTCGATCACCTGCAGGATGTCGGGTCCGATCCACGGTTCGGGGGTCCGTCCGGCCGACTGCCAGGCGATCGACCAGTCGCGCAGGTCGAGTTTGTCGGCCACGGCGCTCCGCGGTGGCCCGGAGCTCGTCGGGGTACGGATCGCCGCCGTCGATGATCGCGTTGGGGGAGCGAATGGGCGGTGAAGAGCACCCTCACGGCGCGGCCCGTGGCGGCGCGCATCGCCGCGATCCGCGGCCCGAGATCATCGGCGAGGAAGGCGACGAACGCCGGCTCGGTCGCCCAACTCTCGATGCCGCGCAGCTCGACGTCCGGTCCGGCAGCGGACTCGGCCGAGTCGATGCCCGCTCGGCAGCGCGCGAGGTAGTCGCCGATCGAGGAGGACGAGAAGTGCGGTGCGAGCACCAGCCCGACCACCACGTCGGCACCGGCCTCGACCGCCGTGCGCGCCGCCGCTTCGACCCGCGGATCGGTGTGCTTCATCCCGAGCACGACGTCGAACGTGGCCGGTGCGCGCTCGTCGAGCGCGGCCTGGATCGCGTCGCGTTGCGCGGCGGTGAGCGCGGCGAGCGGCGAGACGCCTCCGATCGCGGCGTAGCGGGCGGTGAGTTCGGCCAGCGCCTCCGGCGTCGGTGGGCGGCCGCGGCGGATGTCGGTGTAGTACGCCTCGATCTCGCCAGGGTGGCGGGGCGTGCCGTACGCCATCAGGACCACGCTGACCGGGCGCACCGCCATCGCGTTCAGGTCACCGGCTCGTGGACGTGGTCGACGACCGCCTGCAGCACACCGGGGTCGGTGTCGGGGTGGACACCGTGACCGAGGTTGAAGATGTGGCCCGGCCGCGCCGGCGTTGTCGGCGAGCACCTGGCGGGTTCCGGCCAGTGCCGCATCGACCCCCGCCAGAACGAGCGCCGGGTCGAGGTTGCCCTGGACGACGAGGTCGTCGCCGAGCCGGCGGCGGGCGTCGCTGATCGTCGTGCGCCAGTCGAGCCCGAGCACGGTCGGTCCGGCCGCGTGCATCGATTCGAGGAGGTGATCGCAACCGATGCCGAAGTGGACCGAGGGCGCGTCCGGGTGGCGGGCGCGGAGTTCGTCGAACACGCGCCGCGAATGGGGCAGCACGTACCGGTCGTAGTCGCGGCGGGCGAGCGCACCGGCCCACGAGTCGAACAGCTGGTAGGCGCCGGCGCCGTTGCTGAGCTGGGCGTCGATGAACGTGACGGCCGATTCGGCGAGCCGGTCCATGAGGTCGTGCCACAGGCGCTCGTCGCCGTGGATCAGCGCCTTGGTGTGGCGGTAGTCGCGGCTCGGCCGGCCCTCGATCAGATAGCTGGCGACGGTGAACGGCGCGCCGGCGAAGGCCAGGAGCGGCACGCCGGCGGGGAGTTCCGCGGTGAGCAGGCGGACGGTGTCGACGACGTAGTCGATGTCGTCGACGGTGAGCGGGCGGAGGCGGTCGAGGTCGGCCCGGCTGCGCAGCGGCCGCTCGGCGACGGGACCGGTGCCGGGCGCGACGTCGATCCCGAACCCGACGGCGTGCGCCGGCACGACGATGTCGCTGAACAGCACGGCCGCGTCGACGCCGTAGCGCCTGACCGGCTGGAGGGTGATCTCCGCCGCCACGTCCGGGCGCTTGATCGCGTCGAGGATCGAACCCTCGCCGCGCACGGCCCGGTACTCGGGCAGGCGATCGGCCCGCCTGGCGCATGAACCACACCGGCGTGCGATCCACTCGCCGCCCCCGCGCCGCGTCGAGGAAGGGAACGGTGGTTTCGGTGTCGGTCGGCACGCGCATGGCGCCCGTGACGCTACTTGCGATGAGCCAACGGACCGACTGTCGGTCCGTTCGCTCATCGTCGAGGGGTTTCCCCACGGTTACGGGGCCGCGTCCGGGTGGAGGGATTGACCGATAGCATCGACGCGTCCTGATATGACCCAGCAGCACCCGGATCTCCCCGAAGAGCAGGCGTACATCGATCACGCGTACGACTGTCTGAACAGCAGTCGTGAAGCCGCCTGGCGCATGCGCGACATGACCGAGGCCGATCTCGGCGGCACGTTCCAGGCCCGTTTCGAGCGCAATGCGTTCGACGAGGCCCTGGTCAAGCGGCTCACCGACCTCGACCTCGGGAACGCGTCGCTCGTGTTCGGTCGCATCGACCGGTACGCCGAGTCGCCGGATGCGCTCGAGAGCTTCCACATCGGGCGTCTGGCCGTGGCCGACGAGTCACGTGAACCGATCGTGGTCGACTGGCGCGCCCCGGTCGCCGAGCCCTTCTACCGAGCGACCGGTCGCGACGCGATGGGCTTGGCCCGGCGACGCCACTTCGCGGTCGAGGGACAGCATCTGCTCGGGATCGAGGACGAACTGTTCGGCGAGGGCCATCTCGGCGTCGGCCACGACGAGGGCCTCGACGGATCCCCGGCGTCGGACCGCCCGGAGATCCGGGGCTACTCGCACGCTGTTGGCGTCGCTCGAACGGGGTCGCACCGGCACGCTCGGCGACATCGTGGCCACCATCCAGGGCGAACAGGACGAGATCATCCGTTCCCCGCAGGCCGGCGTGCTCGTCGTGCAGGGCGGTCCCGGCACCGGCAAGACCGTGGTGGCCCTGCATCGCGCGGCGTACCTCCTCTACACGCACCGGTTCCCGCTCGAGGACCAGGGCGTCCTGGTCATCGGCCCCAACCGTGTGTTCCTCCGCTACATCGAGCGGGTGCTGCCGTCGCTCGGCGAGGCCGGAATCGAGCAGGTCGTGCTCGCCGATCTCGTGCCCGACGTCCAGTTCCTCCGACCGGGCGACGACGGCGACGACTGGCCCGAGGCCGCTCGGCTGAAGGGCGATGCCCGGATGTCCGACGTGATCGACCAGGCGATCAGCGATCGTCAGCGACCGCTGCGCGACGACCTGGTCCTGCCCTTCCGCACCGGCTACGTCCGGCTCCGCGCCGACGAATCGGCACGGATCGTGCGCACGGCGCGGCGGCGGTTCCGCCGGCACAACAGCGGCCGTCGGTTCGTCGAATCCGAGTTCTGGTCGGCGCTGGCGTCGAGTTGGCGGGACGACGAGGTCGGCCCGCGGGCGGTCCGCGACACGTTGCGCGGCGCCGACGAGGTGCGCGCCGCCCTCGACCGCATGTGGCCGGTGCTCACGCCGGCGCAACTGTTGCACGACCTGTTCGGCTCGAAGGCGCTGCTCAAGTCGGCTGGGCGGGGCGTGCTCGACGACCACCAGGCGTTGCTGCTCTTCCGGGAGCGTTCCGAGAGGGTCGCCGACGTGCGGTGGACGCCGTCCGACGTCGCACTGCTCGACGACGCCCGCGACGTGCTCGGCCCGAAGCTCGGCAAGAACGGCAAGGTCGACGAGTACGACGAGATCCGCACGTACGGCCACATCGTGATCGACGAGGTGCAGGACCTCACGCCGATGCAGTTGAAGATGGCCACGCGTCGTTCACTCAGCGGCTCGATGACCATCGTCGGCGACATCGCCCAGGCGACCGGTCCGCTGGCGCCCGACGGTTGGGACGACGTCCTCGCCTACCTGCCCGATCGCAAGCCGGCGCGAGTGATCGGACTGTCGGTCGGCTATCGCATCCCGCAGCAGATCATGCAGCTCGCCGACCGGGTGATGGAGCACGCCACGCCGTCGCTCCGGCCGCCGCGGGCGGTTCGGGTCGGTGACGCTGCTCCCGCCATCGTCGCCGCGCCGTCGCCCGGCCAACTGGCCACCACGGTCGCCGACGAGGTGCGCTCGATGATCGATGCGCTCCCCAACGGCAGTCTCGGCGTGGTCGCCCCCGACCAGTTGATCCCCGAGCTGTCCGGTGCACTCACCGACGCCGGCATCACGCACGGCACCGCCACGCGGACCGGGCTCGATGCCGGGGTCACGCTCGTGCCGGTCAGCGTGGTGAAGGGCCTCGAACTCGACGGCGTGGTCGTGGTGGAACCCACGCAGATCGTGACCGATCTCGTGCAGGGCATGCGGTCGCTGTACGTCGCACTCACCCGCTCCACCCAGCGGCTGACCGTCGTCCACTCGATCCCGCTCCCCGAACCGCTCCGCTGACCCGCCCGTTGCCGGAGAATGTCCGCCCGGGGACTGTCCCCGGCGGACATTCTCGGTTCGTCAGCCGTCGCCGGTGTAGTTGTCGACCAGGCGGGTGAGGTTGCTGAAGGCCTTGTCGGCATCGGCGGGGCGGTTCCGTTCGACCGCCGACGTCGCCATGTCGACGGTGACCTGGAAGCTCTCGAGCAGGTCGGGTCGCGTCGCCTCGACCTCGGGTCGCGCGGCGGCCCAGATCGCGGTGATCCGCGCCAGGGTCGCCTTGTCCTCGTCGCCGTCCTCGGAGATCTGCGAGCTCAGCCGGCTCATCTCGACGCCCAACTCGGGCAACAGTTCGAGCGCGGTGCCCGAGTACACGATCGACGTCGTCGGCACGAGCCGCGGGTCGATGGTGACGGTGGTGGCGCTGTCTGCGGATCGCTCGTCGTCGGTCGTCGTACCGCTGCACGCGGCCGTGAGGACGATGATGCCGATCAGCCAGACGGCGCGGGTCACGTCGTGACCAGAATCCGTTCGCTGGCGAACGAGCCGACCCCGACATGGCGGCCGTCGATCTCGACGGTGAGCGTGCCATCGGGGGACGCGGCGGTGACGGTTCCGGTGTTGCCGGGTTGGATCGCCGACTCCTCGAGGAACTCGAGCAGGCCCGGTGCGAACTCGAGTTCTTCGGTGATGCGGCGCACGACGAACGGCACGCCGACGAGCACCTCGGACAGCGGCTCGGAGTCGGGGGCCTGGTAGTTCGATCCCGGGATGGGGTTGCCGTGCGGGCAGGTGGTGGGATCGCCCAGCAGTTCGTTGATCGCCTTCTCGACCGAGTCGCTGATCACGTGTTCCCAACGGCCCGCCTCGTGGTGGGCGTCGGCCCACGAGAGCTTCAAGATGTCGGTGAGGAAGCGTTCGGCGAGGCGATGCCGGCGGACCACACGCTCACCGAGCTGCTGCCCCGACGGGGTCAGCTGGATGCCGTCCTCGGACACGATCAGGCCTTCGGCTTCGAGCCGCTTCATCATCTCGCTCACGGCCGGGCGACTGATCTGCAGCCGTTCGGCGATACGGGCCTGGATGATCTCCACGTCGTCCTCGCCGAGTTCGAAGATGCATTCGCAGTACTCCTCGAACGCCGGGTGGTGCTCTCCGTGGGCTGGCATGACCCTGAGTCTACCCCTTCACGTCGGGCGCCTCCGGCCGAATCCGTGCCCCGTGCCGCCCGTCGATCCGCCACACTGGGGCGATGGTCGCCTCGCTGATCGCCCGAGGTGTGACGGTGTCGCAAGGTCCGTTGCTCGTACTCGCCGACGTCGATCTGACGGTGGCGCCGGGTCAACGGATCGGCCTCGTCGGGCCGAACGGCGTGGGCAAGACGACGTTGCTCGGCGCGCTCGCCGGTCGTCGTGCGCTCGATGCCGGAACGGTCGACGCGGCTCCGCCCGAATCGGTCATCGGGTTGCTCCCGCAGGAGCCGGAACGATCCGAAAGCGAGACGGTGCGCGGCGTTCCTCGCCCGACGTGCCGGCATCACCGACGTCGAGGCCCGTCTGCAGTCGGCCACCGCCGCGCTCGCCGCGGGCGTGGCGGGCGGCGACGACGCGTACAGCACGGCGTTCGACCAGTGGATGACGCTCGGAGCGGCCGACTTCGACGCCCGCGTCGGTGACGTGTGGGCCGATCTCGGGCTGTCGCCCGAACTGCTCGATCGGCCGACGCTCGTGCTGTCGGGCGGTGAAGCGGCCCGGGCTTCGCTCGCCTCGCTGCTGCTGTCGAGATTCGACGTGTTCCTGCTCGACGAACCGACGAACGACCTCGACCTCGACGGTCTCGCCCGGCTCGAGGAGTGGGTGCTCGGCCTCCGCGCCGGCCTGGTGGTGGTGAGCCACGACCGCACGTTCCTCGAACGCGTCGTCACCGACGTGGTCGAGATCGACTTCCACACCCATCGGGCGCGCCGATTCGGGGGTGGCTGGTCGGCCTTCCTCGCCGAACGGGCACTCGAACGGCAACACGCGCAGGAGCGCTACGACGAGTTCGACACGAAGCGCCGCACGCTGCTCGGGCGGGCCCAGCGCGAGCGGGAATGGGCCAGCCAGGGTCAGGCGAAGCTCCGGACGTCGAGCGAGAACGACAAGAACATCCGGCACTTCCGCATGAATCAGACCGAGCAGTTGGCGGGCAAGGCGGCGCGGACCGAACGGGCGATCGATCGGCTCGACGAGGTCGACGAGCCGCGCACGCCGTGGGAGCTTCGCCTCGACATCCCCCTCGCTGGACGCAGTGGTGACCTCGTGGCGTTCGCCGCCCGGGCGATCGTCGACCGCGGCGCATTCCGGCTCGGTCCGGTCGACGTGCAGCTCACGCTCGGCGAGCGGGTGGCCCTCGTCGGTGCGAACGGTGCGGGGAAGTCGACCTTGATCGACCTGCTGCTCGGGCGGGTGCGTCCCGATCAGGGCGAGGCCGGGCTCGGTTCCAACGTGGTCGTCGGCGAGATGGAACAGGCCCGGAGCCACTTCGTCGGCGAGTCGACGATGCTCGCGGTGTTCATGGCCGAAACGGGCCTGAACGTGCCCGACGCCCGGACGCTGCTGGCCAAGTTCGGGCTGGGTGCCGACCACGTCACGCGCACGGCGGGAACGTTGTCGCCGGGCGAACGCACGCGGGCGTCGCTCGCGCTCCTCATGGCCAACGGGGCGAACCTGCTGGTGCTCGACGAGCCGACGAACCATCTCGACCTTCCGGCCATCGAGCAACTCGAACAGGCGCTCGACACGTTCGCCGGCACCGTGGTCCTCGTCACCCACGACCGTTCGCTGTTGGAGCGCACCCGCATCACCCGCTCGATCGAACTCGCGGCCGGGCGAATCGTGTCCGACGTGATGGCCTGACGCGTGTCCGACTGCGGGAACGGAACGGAGCCGCGGAGCGACCAGCAGATGATGTCATCCGGGCGATCGATCGGCGTGGTGCTGGGCGTCGTCGGCGCGGTCGTCGCGCTGGCGGCGTGCGGGTCCGACGGTCCGTCCGACACGTCGGGTGCGGTCGCGGTGGAGGAGGCGTGGGTCCGTGAGCCGGCGGCGGGTCAGACGACCGTCGCGGTGTACGCCACGGTCGTCAACGGGACCGATCACGAGGTGACACTCGTCGGCGCGACGAGTCCGCTGTCCGAGGACGTGTCGGTCCACGAGACCGATGATCGCCGCCGACGGGACGATGTCGATGGACGAGCAGGACGACGGAGTGCGGATCGAGGTGGGCACGTCGTTCGTCCTCGAGCCGGGCGGCGCGCACGTGATGCTCGACGGTGTCGACGCCGGCCGAGGTGCTCGCACCGGTCGAGGTGACGTTCGTGTTCGACGACGGCAGCGATGCCGGCCTGGACGTGACCGTCGACGCTGAGGTGCGTCCGCTCGACGGCACCACCGATGCGCCGGGGTACGGACGGAGGAGGCGGCTGAGACGGTGGGCTGAGTCGGCGCTGGCCGAGATTCGCCGTCACACCCCCTCGGTACAGTTGGGACATCGCCCATCACCCGGTGCTCGAGGCGTTCTCGCCGGCCGTTCGGGAGTGGTTCGCGGCGTCGTTCCCCGAGCCGACGCCGCCGCAGGTCCAGGGGTGGCCGCGCATCGTCGCCGGTGAACACACGCTGATCTGCGCGCCGACCGGTTCGGGCAAGACGCTCACGGCGTTCCTCACGTCGATCGACCGGCTCACCACCACGCCGCGTCCCGAAGGTCGTGACGCAGCGCACCCGCGTGCTCTACATCTCCCCGCTGCGGGCGCTGGCGTTCGACATCGAGAAGAACCTCCGGGCTCCGCTCAAGGGGATCGAGTTGGCGGCCGAACGGCTGGGTGAACCGTTCGTCGCCCCCGACGTCGGCGATGCGCACCGGCGACACGGCGGCCAACGACCGCCAGAAGCTGATCCGTCGCCCGCCCGACCTGTTGATCACCACGCCCGAGTCGCTGTACCTGATGCTCACGTCGTCGGCCCGCGACACGCTCGCCGGCGTCGAGACCGTGATCATCGACGAGATCCACGCCATGGCCGCCACCAAGCGCGGCGCCCACCTGGCGCTCACGCTCGAACGGCTCGAACTCGTCACCGAACGCCCGCCGCAGCGGATCGGCCTGTCGGCCACGCAGCGCCCGCTCGAGGAGGTCGCCGAGTTCCTCGGCGGCTACGCGGCGCCGGGTGTGAAGCGGCCGGTGGCGATCGTCGACGCCGGCATCCGCAAGGCGCTGGAGATCGAAGTCGTCATCCCGGTCGAGGACATGTCGCAACTCGGTCAGGTCACGGTCGAGCTCACGCCCGGTCCGGCGGCGGCCGCGCTCACCGAGCGGCGCAGTTCGATCTGGCCGAGCATCTACCCGGAGATCCTCACCCGCATCCTCGCCAACCGCTCCACGATCATCTTCTGCAACGGCCGCCGGGCCACCGAGCGCCTCGCCGCCAAGCTGAACGAGCTGTACGACGAACAGCGCGGCGAGGCCGACGAGCACGCGATCGGCACCGCGCTCGTGATGGCCCACCACGGGTCGCTCGCCCGCGAGCAGCGTGTCGTCATCGAGGACCAGCTGAAGCGCGGCGAGCTGCGCGCCATCGTCGCCACGTCGTCGCTCGAACTCGGCATCGACATGGGCGCGGTCGACCTCGTCATCCAGGTCGAGTCGCCGGGAGCGGTCAGCCGCGGGCTGCAGCGCATCGGGCGGGCCGGTCACTCGGTCGGCGCACCGTCGCGGGGTTCGATCTTCCCCAAGCACCGGGGCGACCTGCTCGAAGCGGCCATCGTCACCAGGCGGATGGTCGACGGGCTCATCGAGTCGACCCATTTCCTGCGCAACCCGCTCGACGTGCTCGCGCAGCAGATCGTCGCCCACGTCGCCGCGGTCGAGGAGTGCTCCGTCGACGAGGTCGCGCCGGCTCGTGCGGGGGTGCGCGAACTTCGCCCAGATCTCCGACGAGCTGCTCAACAACGTGCTCGACCTGCTGTCGGGGCGCTATCCGAGCGAGGAGTTCTCCGAACTGCGGCCCCGCCTCGTGTGGGACCGGGTCAACGATCGACTGCGCGCCCGCGACGGGTCGAAGCGGCTCGCCGTCACCTCCGGCGGCACGATCCCCGATCGCGGCCTGTTCGGCGTGTTCCTCCCCGACGGCACCCGGGTCGGCGAACTCGACGAGGAGATGGTCTACGAATCGCGCCCCGGCGAGACGTTCGTCTTGGGAGCGTCCACGTGGCGCATCGAGGACATCACGTTCGAGCGGGTCACCGTCAGTCCGGCGCCCGGCCAGCCCGGCAAGATGCCGTTCTGGCACGGCGACCGACCGGGGCGCCCGTTGGAGTTGGGTCGGGCGCTCGGCGGATTCGTCCGCGAGATCCGTGAGCTCGATCCGGCCGCCGCGTATCGAGCGGCTGCTCGACGCACTACTCGCTCGACGCGTTCGCCGCGAACAACCTCGTGCAGTACATCGCCGAACAGGTCGAGGCGACCGGCGCGGTCCCCGACGACCGCACGATCGTGGTCGAGCGCTTCCGCGACGAGATCGGCGACTGGCGCGTGTGCATCCTCAGCCCGTTCGGCACGCCCGTCCACGCCCCGTGGGCGATGGCGATCGAACGCCGGCTGGCCGACCAGTTCGACCTGCCGGTCGAGTCGATGTGGGGCGACGACGGCATCGTCATCCGACTGCCCGAGTCGGCCGACGAGCTGCCGCTCGACGCACTCCTCATCGATCCCGACGACATCGACGAGCTCGTCGTGTCGACGCTGCCGCAGACCGCACTGTTCTCGTCACGCTTCCGCGAGTGCGCCGGTCGGGCGCTGCTGCTGCCTCGCCGCCGGCCCGACCGGCGCACGCCGCTGTGGCAGCAGCGTCAGCGGGCGGCCGACCTGTTGGCGGTGGCGTCGAAGTACCCGACGTTCCCGATCCTGCTCGAGGCATCGCGCGAGTGCCTGCAGGACGTGTTCGACGTCCCCGCCCTGCGCGAGGTGCTCGGCCAGTTGCGGTCGCGGGCGATCCGCGTGGTCAACGTCGACACCGGTTCGGCCAGCCCGATGGCGTCGAGCCTGCTGTTCAACTGGATCGCGGCGTACATGTACGAAGGCGATGCGCCGCTGGCCGAACGGCGCGCCGCGGCGCTCGCGCTCGACCGTGACCTGTTGCGCGATCTGCTCGGCGCCGAGGAGTTGCGCGAGCTGCTCGACGGCGACGTGCTCGCCGATGTCGAGTTGGAGCTGCAGTGCCTCGCCGACGGTCGCCGGGCGCGGTCGGTCGACGAACTGCACGACGTGCTGCGCAAGGTCGGCGACCTCGACCGCAGCCGAGATCGATCTGCGGTGCGAGGGGTCGGCGGCGGCGTGGATCGGTCAGCTGCTCGCCGAGAAGCGGGCGATCGAGATCGCCGTGGGCGGCGAGACCCGGTACGTGGCGGGGGAGGACGCCGCCCGCTACCGCGACGCGCTCGGGTGCTCGCTGCCGCTCGGGCTGCCGATGGCGTTCACCGATCCGGTCGCCCGGCCGCTCGAGGAGCTGGTGGGCCGGTACGCCCGCACCCACGGGCCGTTCCTCGTGTCCGACGTGGCCCGCCGGTTCGGGTGCACCAACGAACGGATGGCGGGCGCGATCGCCGCCCTCGAGGCCGACGATCGCATCGTGCTCGGTGAGTTCCGCCCCGACGGCGTCGCCCGCGAGTACTGCGACGTCGACGTGCTGCGCCAGCTGCGCCGCCGTTCGTTGGCGGCGCTGCGGCGCGAGGTCGAGGCGGTCGACCAGGCGGCGTTCGCCCGCTTCCTGCCGGCGTGGCAGAACATCCCGGCCGACCGGCGCGGTCTCGAAGCGCTCGTCGAGGCGCTCGGGATCCTCTCGGGCACGGCCCTGGTCGCCTCGTCGATCGAGACCGACGTCCTGCCCGCCCGCGTGGGTGCCTACCGGCCACCGCTGCTCGACGAGCTGTGCACCTCCGGCGAGGTGGTGTGGGTCGGTGCGGGAGCACTCGGTGCCCGCGACGGTCGCATCCGGCTGTGCTTCGCCGACCAGCTGGCCGTGCTCGCGCCGTCGTGGGAGCAGCGCGATCCGCCCGACGGGTCCGCTGCACGATGCACTCCGCGCACTGCTGGCGGCGCAGGGCGCGAGCTTCTGGGGACAGCTGCGCGCCGCCGGGCCCTCCGCTGGGATGACGTCGAGCGACGAGGAGCTGCTCGCCGCCCTGTGGGACCTCGTGTGGGCCGGCGAGGTGACCAACGATTCGCTCGCCCCGATCCGGGCCGTGCTCGGCGGAGCGTCGCCGAAGGCGGCCGCGGCGCGCGGCGGTGCGGCACGGCTCCGCGGGCGGCCGCGACCGGGCCGGCTCAACCGGATCGGCCCGCCGGCCGGGCAGGGACGATGGAGTCTGGTGGCCCCGTTGTTGCTCCCGGCGCCGACCGCGACCGAGTCGGTGCACGCCCAGGCGCTGCAGCTGGTCGAGCGCTATGGCGTCGTCACCCGCGAGGCGGTGCTGGCCGAGGGCGTCGTGGGTGGGTTCGCCAACGTGTACGGCGTGCTCAAGGTGCTCGAAGAGCGCGGGCAGGTCCGCCGCGGGTACTTCGTCGACGGGCTCGGTGCCGCCCAGTTCGCCCTCCCCGGCGCGGTCGACCGTCTGCGGGCGGTGCGCGAGACGCCCGATCCGACGATCCGCCCCGACGACGTGCCGGCGCCGATCGTGCTCGCCGCCACCGACCCGGCGCAGCCGTACGGTGCCGCGCTGGCGTGGCCCGACTCGCCCGGCCGGCCGTCACGATCGGCGAACGCGCTGGTGGTGCTGCACGCCGGCGTCGCACTGGCATGGTTCGATCGCAAGGGTCGTCATCTCGTCACGTTCCCCGCCACCGCGGCCGACGGTGCGTGGGCCGACGCGCTGGTGTCGCTGGTGAAGGACGGCCGTGCGGCATCCGTCGAGGTCCGCAAGGTCGACGGCGCCTCGCTCGCCGATGCGCCGTCCGACGTGCTCGACCGCCTCCGCGCCGTCGGGTTCGCCGACGGCTACCGCGGTCTGACCTTCCGCGGCTGACCATCGCTCACGAACTGGCCCCCATCACCCGGCGCGCGCCCGGACCCGACCCCCTGGCGCGCGTCAGGTTCACCCTCGGCCCTCGGTGAGTCGCTTGCCCATGCTGACCACGTCCTCGTCGGCGTAGCCGAGCCGTTCGTAGAACGACCGCACGTCGGAGTTCGTCCGGCGGATCTGCAGGTTGACCTTCGCGCAGCCGGAGGCGCGGAGGCGCCGTTCGGCCTCGTCCATCAGCCGCGCACCGAGATGCTGCCGTTGCTGGGCCGGGTCGACGGCGAGGTAGTTGATCCAGCCTCGGTGGCCGTCGTATCCGACCATCACGGTGCCGACGACTCCGGCGCCGATGGTGGCGACGAGGAGGAGGTCGTCGGCGTGTTCGATCTTCCGGTCGATGTCGCGGTGCGGGTCGTTCCAGGGGCGAACGAGGTCACACCGTTCCCAGAGATCGACGACCCCGGTCCGGTCGCGCTCCTCGAACGGGCGAACCTCAATGTCGTCCACGTGCTCAGTCGCGTCGCCGAC
Source organism: Ilumatobacteraceae bacterium (assembly GCA_963801795.1). Classification (GTDB taxonomy): domain Bacteria; phylum Actinomycetota; class Acidimicrobiia; order Acidimicrobiales; family Ilumatobacteraceae; genus Sva-07. Next base: position 315,671 of record CAWDFZ010000003.1, on the reverse strand, counting down.
CGGCGTCAGGCGGGGCCGACCGATCGATCGCTCACCCAGTTGCCGTGGAATCCGTACGGCACGCGCTGGGGGAGGTGGATGCGGGCGACTTCCGGACCGGAGATGTCCTCGGCGTCGAGGATGCACAGTTCGCTGGTGTCGGTGGTCGCGTCGTACACGACCGACAGGATCCAGCCGGCGTCCTCGGTCGTGCCGTCGGCCTTGGGCACGAACACGGGCTCGGCGCCGCCGCGGCCCCGCCCGTACTCGTGGGCCTCGGTCGTGCCGGTGTCGACGTCGACCTTGAGGGTGGCGCCGTGGAGGTTGACGCCATCGCTGCGGACCTCCGACGTGTAGCCGTACCGGTGGCGCTGCAGCCCGACCCGCGGATCGTGGCGTGGGAACTCCTGGGGCCGGTCGTCGATCCGGGTCTCGGTGACGCGGCGGGCGATCGGGTCGATCACCCAGCGGTCGAACGTCGCCAGCGAGTCGCCGAACGGGCCGAGCCGGTCGGACACCATCATCGTGTCGTAGCGGCAGAGGTCGACCACCACAGTGCCGTCGTCGGCGTCGAACGCGTTGAGCGGGTGGAACACGAAGCACGGGTCGACGTCGCACCAGACGATCTGGTCGGCGGTGCCGTCGCGCGGGACGAGGCCGACGCGGGCGGGCCGGTCGTGCCTGCCACGCGAACGGGAACGTGCTCCCGGCCATCACGGCGTCGAAGTTCACCGTGACCGGCAGGTCGTACACGACCGCGTACGTCGGGGTGAGCGACATGTCGTGCATCATCGGCATGTCGGGCACGGGGATGTCGAGCGTCTTCGTCACCCGCCCGTCCGCACCGACGACGACGTAGTGCACGTGGTCGACGAGGTCGGGCCAGTGGTACGCCATGGCATGGAGTTCGCCGGTCGCCGGGTCGTACTTCGGGTGGGCGGTGAACGGGCCGGTGAGGGTGTCGTGGAAGCGGTTGACGCCGAGCGATTCGAGCTCGTAACTCATCTCCACGGGCGGCGATCCCGCCTCGACCATCGCCCAGGTCGTGCCGGCGAAGCCACCGACGTTGGTGTTCGGGCCGCTGTCGCCGGGGAGGACGTACCGGTTGCGGTACCACTCGGCCTTGCCCCCACGGAGGCGCACGCCGTGCACCATGCCGGCACCGACGAACCAGTGCTGCGGCGGCCCGTCGAGCGTGTCGAACGGGTTCGGTCCGTTGCGCAGCCAACGACCCTCGAGCTCGATCGGGATCTCACCGGTGACCGGGAGATCGAACGCGGTGACCTCGCGTTCGACCGGCGCCATGTTGCCGGCGAGGTAGATGTTGGGGTTCGGGCGGGCGATCTCGATGTCAGCATCGCTCGCGTGTTCGTGCAGCCGTATCGGTCATGCCATCACTCAACACGATAAGTGAACATCTGTCAACATACGATCCTCGTTTGCGTCAGGATTTTCGGATGACAGGTCGCCGGAAAGCGCGACGCAAACGAGAATTGGAGGCACACGCGGCCCGGCAGGCCCTGCCCGGCTCGGAGGCGCGGGGATCGGTGGCGGTCAGTCGCGGGGTTGGATGGCGCGGAGGCCGGCCCAGGCGAGGGCGGACACCTCGGCGGCGATCTCGTCGGGGTCGAACTCGTCGCCGAGCTCGACGAGACGGCGGCTCGCACCCTCGGCGAGACCGACCAGCGCGTGCGCCAGCGTCTTGCGGTGCTCCGCGGAGATGTCGACGGCGATCAGCGGGGCGACGGCGGTGGCGGCCTCGGCGGTGATGCGGCGCACGGCGTCGTTGAACTCCTCGTCGCGGCGCGATCCCGACCCGAACAGGAAGCGGAACGAGTCGTGATCCTCGGCGACCCACCGGAAGTAGGCGCGGAACCCGAGTTCGGTCTGGCTCTTGCCGTCGGTCGCCTCGGCCGCCGCCTTCGCGATGTTGGCGAGCAGCCGGCTGCCGACCTCGTCGATCAACGCCTGATAGAGGTCGCGCTTGGAGTCGAAGTGCTGGTACAGGACCGGCTTGGTGACACCGACCGCTTCGGCGATGTCGTTCATCGACGCGCCGTGGAAGCCAGCGCCGGCGAAGACCTGGAGCGCGACGTCGAGGATCTGTTCCCGGCGGGCGGGGGCGGAGAGTCGTTGCGACATGTGTTACCCGATGGTAACCGCCTCCTCGCCCCGGTCGTGGTCGGTCAGCCGGGTCGGCGGTCGCGGGTCAGCGGCCGTGTTCGACGTCGTCGCGCTCGGCTGCCTTCACGGCGTAACCGAGGATGATCGAGGGGGCGAGCAGCGCGCAGCCGATGATGAACGACACGATGATCAAGGTGGCCATCGTGGCGTTGAAGTCGAACACGAACGCCATGAAGAACAGCGCCATGGCGAGTGCGACGAACAGATAGCCGACGCGGTTGGCGATCAGCGTCCACTTCGCGATCGTGGCTCGGCGGGCCCGAACCGGATCGGTGGGCGGGCCTGATGACTGGTCGAGATTGGGCGCGGTGACGGATCGGAGGGCGACATACAGTCGGGCCATGCTACGAGTGAGCGGCCGAACCACGTCCGGCGATCGGCGGTCGGTCGGACATGACCGTCCGGGTCGAGACCACCGACATGTCGGGCGCGGTGATGCTCGTGACGCTCGATCGGCCGTCGCGCCGCAATGCCGTCGATCATCAGACGCTGGTCGAGCTGGCCGCCGTGCAGGCCGAGCTGATGGCCGACACGGCACGGCTCGTCCGCGTACTGGTCCTCACCGGCGCGCCGCCGGCGTTCAGTGCGGGTGCGGACCTGACCGGAGTCGAGGAAGGCCAGTTCGCCGCCGACCTCGCAAGGGTGCTGCGCGGCTTCGGCTCGCTGCCGATCCCGGTGATCGCGGCGATCGACGGCCCGGCACTGGGGGCCGGAGCGCAGCTCGTCGTCGCCGCCGACCTGCGCATCGCCACGCCCGACAGCGTCGTCGGTGTGCCGGCGGCCAAGCTCGGCCTGGTGGTCGACCACTGGACCGTCCGGCGCCTCGCCGACGAGTTCACCCCGCCCGTCGCGCGGGCGATGCTCGTGGGCGCCGAGACCTACACGGCGGCTCGCCTCCACGAACTCGGTGCCGTGCACCGTCTCGGGGGCCTCGACGACGCGATCGCCTGGGCCGAACAGCTGTCGACGCTCGCGCCGCTCACGATGGAAGGTCACAAGCTCGCGCTCGAGCACCGCACGGTCGAACCCTCGCCGGTCGACGTGGTCGAGGCGGCACGGACCGCGGCCTGGGCGAGCGGCGACGCCGTCGAAGGGCGTACCGCGTTCCTCGAGAAGCGTCCCGCCCACTTCACCGGCACGTGAAGGTGTGGCGCCTCGCCCTGGTGTTGGTCGGAGCGTGCTCGGCGGCCGGTTGCGTGGGTTCGGATGCTGACGACCCGTCGACGAGCGGGTCGACCGTGGTGCCGGCGAGTGTCGTGGCACCGTCCACCGAACTCGATGGATTCACCGGAGAACTCGTGATCACCCGGCAGCGCGACCTGCTCGACCGGGGCCTCGTCAACGTGTTGACGCACAACGATTCCGGACACGACGTGCTCATCACCGATCGCGAACTCGTTGCCGACTTCTTCGACGGGTCGCCCGCCGAACTGCGCACGACGAGCGTCCGCGATGGCCGCCAGATCGCCATCCAGGTTCCCTACGGGGTGGCCGACGACTGCACCACCGATGCCGCGGTGTCGGCCGAACTGGTGTTCACCTACACCACCGGGGCCGTCGCGACGCCACGATCGGAGTCGGTCCCGGTCGGCGGCACGGACATCCTCGATGGAATCCGCGCGAAGCAATGTGCCGCTCGGACGTTCGACGAGGCCACCGACGTGCGGTTCGAGAACACGCAGATCCTCGACGGCATGGTCGTGACCGATCTCGTCATCGACCGGACCGGTGGCGCCTCGACGGTGGCCGTCGAGGGCTCGAGCGGCACGATCCTCGTCGACGCCCGCATCGACGAGGGCGGTGTCGTGCTGGCCGAGACGGACACGACCACGACGATCCCGCTCACCTTCGTCGTGAACCGTTGCGACCCACATGCGCTCGCCGAGGTGACGAAGCGCTACGGCCTCGACCTGCAGGTGTCGATCGACGGGGCGGTGTCACAGCCGATACCGATCGACGTCACGACGCTGATCGACAACCTCGAGGCGATCGTGCAGCTGTGCCGTGACAGCTCGTTGACGGACTGAGCGCTCCTGACATCGGCTCGAATGCGTGCACGAGCAGGAACCTGACGGCACGAAACCCCTAGAGGCCCGGTGGGAGCAGGCGGTTGACGTTCTGGAAGAAGAAGTACAACGCGATCGTGAACGGCACGATCCCGACCAGCAGGCCGACCCAGTCCCGCCTCGCCTTGCGGCTGACGAGGTAGGCGCCGACGCTGATCAGGACCAGGACCACACCCCACAGGGCCACCTGGCTGTTGGCGCTCGGGTCGCTGAACCACCCCTCGGCGAAGGCGTCGGCGATGCCGTCGTTCGCGGCGGTCGGTGCGATCGGTGCCTCGACCTCCGCGGCCGGGTCGGTGGTCGCGGGTGTCGGCGGTCGTCGCCGGCGGCCGGTGTCGACCGGTGCCGAAACGGTCGGGTCGTCCAGCCGGATCGGCGGGCTCTCGGTGGCGGGTTCGAGGGGACGTCCGTAGTTGAGGACGCTTTCGCCGACCGGGTCGGACTGCGTCGGATCGAGTTCGCTCGTGATCACGATGCGCTCGCGTGCGGTGTATCGCGGGTGGCACGACGTGAGCGTCAGCGTGGCGATCGTCGGGTCGGTCGTGGCGACCACCTGGTAGTCGTTCGGGCCCACGATCTGCTGACCGGTGGCGATGTAGACGAAACGTCCCGCCGGAGTGGTGACGATGATCTCGTCGCCGGGCGTGACCTGGTCGATGTCGTAGAACGGTTGACCGTACGTGGTGCGGTGCCCGGCGATGGCGGCGTTGCCGAGCTGGCCCGGCAGCGGCGTCTCGGGGTAGTGGCCGGGACCCTTCTTGAGGTCGGACTTCTCGACCCCGGCGACGACGTAGTTGTCGACGCCGATGGACGGGATCTCGAGCCGGGCGATCACGTCGCCCTCCTGGAACGCCGGCAGGTTCTGCGCCTCCGCCGCGACCGGCGCAGCGGTGGTCGGCGGTCGGCCGGCGCGGTGGAGGAGGGCGCATCGGGCGCGAGCGTGACGGCGGGTGCGGTGTCGACGGGCACGGTCGTCGCCGGATCGGTGGAGACGGCCGGCACCGTGCTCGCCAGCAACTCGTTGAAGTCGTCCTCCAGCGCGTTCTGTGCCCGGGCGGTCTCGATGCCCGTGCCCCACAGCTGGTAGGCGACGAACGCGAACATCAGCAACCCGGTGGCGATGAGAACCTTGCCGAGCCCACCGACCCAGTACCGCCAGTCCTTCGGCTGCGGCGGGCGGTCCCACTTGCTGGGCTTCGCCGTGCTCCGGTTCGGGCCGTCGGTCGTCCGTGTTCGCCTTGATCCGCTTCGAGCGGCACGCGGTGCGGGGCCGTCGGTCGTCGTGTCCGGAGCCGCCATCCGCGGCGACGCTACTGGCGAACACCGTCGACGCCGAGCGCGTTCGGCCGTAGCGTTGCCTGCCGAACGCCATGCCCACCGACGCCCAACCGATGCAACCCGTTGTCGCCCTCCGCGAGGTGGTGGCGGTCCTCGGCGACTTCCCCGCGCTCGCGGGCGCGAATCTCGACGTGTCGCGCGGGCGAGATCGTGCTGCTGCGGGGCCCGAACGGTGCCGGCAAGACCACGTTGCTGCGGCTGTGCGCCGGGCTGGTGCCGCTCACCCGCGGGACCGCGCACGTGGTCGGGTACGACCTGGCCACCGAGCGTGAAGCCGTTCGTCGCCGGGTCGGGCTGCTCGGACACCAGAACGGGCTCTACCGCGACCTCTCGGTCGCCGAGAACATCGGCTTCTGGGGATCGACGGTCGGCGCCACCGAGGCCGAGATCGCCGCGGCGATGGCGCGGCTCGGCGTCGACGGACGGATCCGCGACGTGGCCGTCGGCAAGCTGTCGGCCGGGCAGCGCCGCCGCACCGCGCTCGCCTGCCTGGTGGCGCGGCGGGCCGAACTGTGGTTGCTCGACGAGCCGCACGCCGGCCTCGACGCGGCGGCCCGTGACGAGCTCGACCACACGCTGCGCCAGGCCGCCGTCGGCCGGCGCCACGATCATCGTCGCCAGCCACGAGCTCGAACGGGCGGGATCGCTCGCCACACGGTGGGTCGACGTGGTCGCCGGCCAGGCCCGCGAGGCGGCGCCGTGAGCAGCCCCGGCACCGGCACCACCACGGCAACGACGACGACCGGCAGCCCTTCGCTTCTGGCGGATGTGCCGGCTGATCGCCTCGAAGGACCTGCGGGTCGAACGGCGCAGCCGCGTCGTGACGAATCAGGTGCTGCCGTTCGCCGGCGTCACGATGGTGATCTTCGCCTTCGCCCTCGACAAGGAGACGGTGCTCGAACAGGTCGCCCCCGGGCTGATCTGGCTGGCCACGATGTTCAGCCTGCTCGTCCTCGTCCAGCGGGCGTTCGGCATCGAGGCCGACGACGGGGCGCTCGACGCGCTGCGCGTCGCCGGTGTCGACGCCCGGGCGATCTTCGTCGGCAAGGCGCTCGCGCTGTCCGCCCAGCTCCTGCTCCTCGAGGTCGTGCTGCTCGTCCTGGCGATCGTCCTCTACCGCCAAACGGTGCCGGTCGGGGGGCGTTGTGCTGCTCGTCACGACCTTGCTCACCGCGACGTGTGGACTGGCCGCGGTCGGTACCCTGTACGGAGGCCTTGCCGCTGGGATCAAGGGCCGCGAGACGTTGCTCCCGCTGCTCACGTTGCCAGCGGTGGCGCCCGTTCTGATCGGAGCGACCCGAGCCGTCGAAGCGGCGCTCGGCACGGTCGGTGCGGTGGTGTCGGACGGCTGGCCCTGGGTGGGCCTGCTGGTCGTCTTCGCCGTGGCCTTCGGTGTCGGCGGTGCCTTGGCATTCGGGCCGCTCGTCGACGAATAGCCGCACCATGACAGGATCTCGATGACCACGACCAATCCCGACCCGACGCATGCGTTGGCCGGTGGCACCCCCGCCTCGGCGCCGGTCGTGCTGTCGACCGGCACCCGCGGCACGCGCATCCTCGGGATCGCCACGATCGTGTCGATGGCCTGGCTCGTGGCGTTCGGTCTCGGCTTCTCGCCCGCCGACCGCGACCAGCGCGAAGCGGTCCGGATCCTCTACATGCACGTCCCGACGATCTGGGTGGCGTACATGGCCTTCGTCGTCACCGCGCTCGCCTCGGCGATGGTGCTCTACGGCGGGCGGGGCGGTCGTCCGAAGCCGCTCGGCTGGGACCGTCTCGCCGGTGCGAGCGCCGAGGTCGGCACCGCGTTCGTCGCCGTCACCCTCGTCGTCGGAGCGCTGTGGGGCCGCCTCACGTGGGGCGTGTTCTGGCAGTGGGACGCCCGGCTCACCACCACCGCACTGCTGTTCGTCACCTACATCGGCTACCTCGCCGTGCGCCGCCTCGGCGGCACGCACCAGCAGCGCGCCACGCGCAGCGCCGTGATCGGCCTGATCGCCGTGCTCGAGATCCCGCTCGTGCACTGGAGCGTCAAGCTGTGGCGCAGCCTCCACCAGGAGGCCACGGTGCTCAACACCAACGCCGACATCGAGATGGACGGCCTGATGTTGTTCAGCCTGTTCGTCGGCGTCATCGCGTTCACGTTGTTCTACGTCTGGCTGATGATGCACCGCACCCGGGTGATGGCGATGGAGGATGCCCTCGACGACCGAGGACTCGACGACGCGTTGGCGGCCCGCCGCCTGGAAGGGACCGTCTGATGGAAGACGCCGGATTCATCATCGGGAGCTACGTCGCCGTGTTCGCCGTCGTCGGGTTGCTCACCGGCTGGGTGTTGCGCAGTGGGCGCCGTCTCGCCAAGCGCACCCCCGACGCCGACAAGTACTGGACCTGATCGGCCCGATGACCGACCTCGACCTCTCCCCGCGGGCGACCCCCGAGGAGCCGGCGCGCCGCCGTTCCGGGCGGCGGTGGCTCCCGATCGTCGTGCTCGCGCTCGTCCTCGTGGCCGGCGGCGTGATCGTCACCCAGTTCCTCACGTCCGCGGTCGACTACTACTGCAACGTCGACGAGGTCGGCACCCGCGACGGCTGCAACGCCGACCGGCGGATCCGCCTGCAGGGCACCGTCGACGAGGGATCGGTCACCAAGGTCGGCAACGCCACGGCGTTCACGATCTCGTTCAACGGCGTGACGATGCCGGTGGTCTACGACGGCGAACCGGGCGGCATCTTCAAGGAGTGCATCCCGGTGGTCGTCCACGGTGTGATCGCGGACGACACGCTGCAGGGCGACCGGGTCGAGGTGAAGCACTCCGAGGAGTACGTCGCCGTGAACGACGAGCGCGTCGCCGATGCCGAAGCCGCCGGCTGTGAAGGCGGCACCGCCTCGCCATGATCGCGGCGAGTGTGAATGCCGCCCTCGGGCGGGCGGGGCTGCTGCTCATGCTGGCCGCCTGCGTCATGGGCGCGCTCACGGTGCTCGTCGGTGTCCGGCGCGCCGACCAGCGGCTCCTCCGCCAGGGCGCCCGCTATGCCTGGATGGCGCTCGGCGGAATCGTGCTCGCGGTGGTGATGATGCAGCGGGCGCTGATCACCCGCGACTTCTCGATGGCCTACATCCAGCAGGTCGGCTCGGCCGACACGCCCGCGCTGTACAACTTCGCCGCGATGTGGTCGGCCCTCGAGGGGTCGATCCTGCTCTGGGCGCTGATCCTCGGTGGGTACACCGCCGCCGTCGCGTGGCGGTTCCGCCAGCGCACCAACGACGTCCTCGTCGGGTGGGCGCTCGTGGTGATGTTCACGATCGCCGCCTTCTTCGCCGCGCTGAGCTTCGGGCCCGGCCGATCCGTTCGGTGCCGGTGCCGCCGGTGTCACCTCGGGACCCGGTCCGAACCCGTTGCTGCAGAACCACATCCTGGTGCTGTTCCACCCGCCGATCCTGTACCTCGGCTACGTCGGGTTCGCCGTGCCGTTCGCCTTCGCCATCGCCGCGCTCGTCACCGGCCGGCTCGGCGAGGGCTGGCTGATGGAGACCCGGCGCTGGGCGTTGTTCTCGTGGGCGTTCCTCACGATCGGCATCCTGCTCGGCGGCTGGTGGAGCTACGAGGTGCTCGGCTGGTCGGGCGTGTGGGCGTGGGACCCGGTCGAGAACGCGTCGCTGCTGCCGTGGCTCACCGGCACGGCGTACATCCACTCGGTGCTCGTGCAGGAACGGCGCGGCATGTTGCGCGTCTGGAACCTCAGCCTGCTCGTCGCCACGTTCTCGCTCACCATCCTCGGCACGTTCCTGACCCGATCGGGCGTGATCAACTCGGTGCACGCGTTCGGCGACGGGCCGGTGGGTTCCTGGCTGCTGGCGTTCTTCGCCGTGATCGTCGTCGTGTCGCTCGGGCTGATCGCCTGGCGCGGCGACCGGCTGCGGTCGCCCGGTGCGATCGACTCGCCGATCTCGCGTGAGGGCGCGTTCCTCGCCAACAACGTGCTGTTCACCGTGTTCGCCTTCGTCGTGCTGCTCGGCACGATCTTCCCGCTGCTCGTCGAGGCGTTCCAGGATCGCCGGACCGTCGTCGGTGCGCCGTACTTCGACCGGTTGTCGATGCCGCTCGGGCTCGTGCTGCTGTTCCTGATGGGCGTCGCGCCGGTGCTGCCGTGGCGCAAGGCGTCGGGTGAACTGCTCCGTCAGCGGTTGTTCTGGCCGGCGTGGATGGGGGCGGGCGCGATCGTGCTCGCCGTGGTGGTCGGCGCCGACGGATGGGCGCCGCTGGTGGCGTTCGGGTTCGGAGGGTTCGCCGCCGGGTCGGCCCTGCGCCAGTTGACGCTCGCCACCCGTCGGCAGGGTCTGAGCGGCCTCGTCGGTCGGGCCAACGGCGGCATGGTCGTGCACATCGGTGTGATCATCATCGCCGTCGCGCTCGCGGCCTCGAACAGCTTCACGCACTCCGCCACGCTGCACGCTCGAAACAGGGCGCGACCGTCGAGTGGGGCGGTCACACGTTCGAACTCACGTCCGTCGACGAGCGCACGAACGACAACGAGAGCAAGCGCGTGCTGGCGGCCAACGTCATGCTCGACGGTGGCGACACGTATCGTCCGGCGACCACGACCTACCTCAACGTGGGCGTCGATGTCGGCACGCCATCGGTGCGCACCGGGCTCACCGAGGACATCTACCTGACGCTCGATCCGGGCGCCGTCGCCGGTGACAGCACCGCCACGATCCGGGTGTTCGTCAAGCCGATGATCCTGTGGCTCTGGATCGGCGGCTTGATCATGGCGATCGGCACGCTGCTCGCGGCCTTCCCCGGCAGCCGCCGTCGCCGCGCGATCGATCCGGTGTCGGCGCCGGTGGCCGAGCCGGAACGGGTCGCGGCACCCGACCCGAACCGCACCCGCCGAACCCCACCCGGACGTCGACGGGGAAACGGTGCCGGTGTGACCGCGTTCGAGAGCGCCCCCGACATGGGTGTCGGACGGCGACGATTCCGGGCCGGTCCTCGTCGCCGGCGCGTCGCGCCGTGGATCGTGCTGGCCGTGTTCGTCGTGCTCGCCGGGCTGTTCGTCGTGCTGGCCGGAGCGAAGGCCGAGCACGGTGAATCGTCGGGTTCGGCGCTGCTCGGGCTGCCCGCGCCCGAGGCCACCGGCACCCTCGACGACGGCTCGTCGTTCGACCTGTCGCGCCGCAAGGGGAGTTGGGTGGTGCTCAACTTCTTCGACCCCGACTGCATCCCGTGCCAGCAGGAGCACAGCGAGCTCGTCCAGTTCGTCGACGACCAGGAGGCGCTCGGCAACGACGGCGCCGAGCTCTACTCGGTGATCGCGCAGGGCACTCGCGAGAAGGTCGACGCCTTCTTCGCCGAGCATGGCGGCGACTGGCCGCAGATCTACTCGAAGGCCGACGAGTTCCCGGTCGCCTTCGGTGTCTCGGCGGTGCCCGAGACGTGGATCATCGATCCGAGCGGCGTCGTGCAGCTCCGGCTGATCTCGAAGGTCACCGCCGAGCAACTCGACACGATCCTGCAGCAGTACCGCGAGCAGTACACCGGATGAGCGCGCGCGAATGGAACAAGGCGGTGAAGCGCTGGCCGGGGTGGCTGGCGCTCGTGTTCGTGGTCGCCGGATTCCTCGCCGTCGGCGCGTTCCGATCGACCGGGCCGGAGACGCCGGCGGACCGCGTCGACGCCATCGCCGTCGCGCGTCGCCTGCCCGATCTGTGACGGCGAGAGCGTCTTCGTGTCGCAGAACAACGCGTCGCGCGCCATCCGCAGCCAGATCGCCGACCTCGTGGCCGAGAACGACCTCGGCGACGACGACATCATCGCCTTCATCGAGACCCGGTACGGCGCCGAGGTGCTGTTGGTGCCACGATCGTCGGGATTCGACGCGCTGATCTGGGTGTTGCCGGCGGTCGGGTTTCGTGTGCGGCGTCGCCGGGCTCACCGTGGTGTTCCGCCGATGGAAGCGTGAAGCGGCCGCGACCGCCGAACCGACCGACGCCGACCGTGAACTCGTCGCGGAGGCCATGGCCGCTTCCGGGGACGAGGCATGAGTAACAGCGTGAGCCAGGTCGATCTCGATCAGCTCGCCGAACGCGAGGAGGAGCGCCGGTTCCTGCTGCGTTCGCTCGCCGACCTCGAGCGCGAGCACGACGCCGGCGACATCGACGACGCCGACTACGCCACGCTTGCGCGACGGCTACACCGTGCGGGCCGCGGCGGTGCTCCGTGAGATCGAGACGGGGCGGTCGCAGCTGCCGGCGAAGGCGCCCCGGCGCTGGGGCGCACGCTGTCGCCATCGCCGCCGTCGTGATCGCCGCGGCGGTCGGCATCGGCTTCGTCCTGGCCGGTGCGTGGGGTGAACGGCAGAACGGGCAGGAGATCACCGGGCTGACGCCGGGCGACGATGCGCGGGTGCTGATGACGAATGCCCGCCAGGCGATGAACCAGGGCGACTACGCCCTCGCCAACTCGCTGTTCGGCCAAGTGGTGCAGATGGAACGTGACCAGGGTCGCGACAACGCCGAGGCGATCGCCTACTTCGGTTGGACGCTCGCCCTCCTCTCCGTCGGCGACCCCGACGCCGAGGCGGTCGACGGCAGCGGCTCGATGCCGCCCAACTCGCCCTCGGCGCAGGCGATCGACATGGAGCCCGACTACGCCGACCCGTACTGCTTCCAGGCGATCATCGAGTTCCAGTTCCGCGAGGATGCGGCCGCCGCCCTGCCGTTCGCCGAGCAGTGCCAGGCCAACGATCCGCCGAGCGAAGTGGCCGACCTGATCGGTGCCTTCGTCGACGACATCCGCGCCGCCGCCGCCACCGGCCTGACCGTCAACCGTGCGTCGATCTGGACCGGTCCAGATCCCGCAGGCGTTGGCACGGTCGGCGTCGATCAGGCGGGTGGGGGCCAGACGGTGGCGGAGACGACGCGGTCGTCCTTGCGCCGGAGGATCCACACGCTGGCCTTGCGCCAGTCGGGTTCGGTCTTGAGCTGCATCCCGCGGCGGACGAGGGCCTGGACGGTCGCGGGGATCACGTCGCCGTGGCTGCACAACACCGCCCCGTCGGTCCACCTCGGCGAGGAGGTCGAGCACGCCTTCGAACGCCGCATCCTCGAGCAGGCGGTCGTCGGGCCGCACGACCGCGTCGACCGTGGCGGCGAGCGGTTCGAGCGTCTGCATGCAGCGCACGTACGGGCTCGACACGAGTTCGCCGACGCCCTTCTTCGCCAATCGCTTGCCGAGCGCGTGGGCCTGCTTCCAGCCGGCCTTGCTCAACGGGCGATCGAGGTCGTCGCCGGTCCACATGCGCCGTTCGCCCGCCTTGGCATGCCGAACGAGGTAGATGACCGAATGTGCCATGACCTCAGCGCTCGCTCGTGAGCCGGACGTGGCGTGCGGTGAGTTGGCGCACGAGGACGATCCAGACGACGGCGGCGGCGACAGTTGACCGCGGCCGTCGACCACTCCGAGCGCGCCGAATTCGTCGAGGCTGTCGGCCAGCGAATCGAGGCTTCCCGACGCCAGACCACCGTCGAGGAACGAACCGACCGAGAACAGCAGCAGGACGATCGGGGCGATCCCGTACAGCACGAGCCACGCCCAGATGAAGGGGTTGTCGGCGGAGCGCCGCCAGCCCTCGGTGTCGTTCGGGTCGGTCGGATCCGACGCCTTCCACAGCTCGCGCAGCACGAGGAACGGGATGATGTACAGCACGAACGGCGGCAGCATCCAGCCGAAGATCGCGAACAGGGGGCTCCACGACGTGTCGCGCTGGAAGCGCCCGCACGTTGGTGGCGATCCGGTACATCCAGATCACGGTGACGACGAACATGGCGATCGTGGCGACCCCGTCGATCAGCTGGGCGGCGTTGACCGGCCCGATGGCGTCGCGGAACTCGTCGTCGCTCAGCTCGCCGTCGAGGATAGTTGCGGGCGTCCTCGGCCACGCCGGCGGTGAGGATCGTCGTGAGCGACGGTCGCGATCGCGGCGATGACCGTGAGCGTGATGATGGCGATCGACAACCCGTGGACACGTCGCAGGGCGGCGAGGGGTGTCGGCGACGATCGCGTAGGCGACGTATCCCGGCGGTGGGAGTCGGCGACGGTGGCGCCGGGGTGAACGACGGTGGGGTGAGCGACGGTGGCGGGGGTGGGGGCGGTGGAGCGGGCGCGCTCGGCGGTGGAGGAACGTCGTCGACACGGCGGCGAGGCTAGCCCCGTCGGGTCCGCAGGGCGCGGCGCCCGGACCGGTCACGGGGCACAGCGGCCGGGCACAATTGCCAGGCAGACTTGGTCGGTATGGGCTTCTTCGAACGCAACCGCGCCAACCTCGTCGAAGCAGGGCATCGACCCCGCCCGCCTCCCGCCCGGGCAGTACACGACCGACCGGTTCCCGGTCCTGCACGTCGGCGACATCCCCGACTACGAACCGGGCCAGTGGGACCTGGCGATCATCGGGCTCGTCGACGAGCCCGTTCACGATCACCCTCGACGAACTCCGGTGCGATGCCGGCGATCACGCCGACGTTCGACATCCACTGCGTCACCAAGTGGAGCAAGTTCGACACGACGTGGACGGGCGTGCGCGTCCGCGACCTGTTCGCTCGCGCCGGGGTCCGACCGGAGGCGACCCACGTGATGGAGCACGCCGAGTTCGGCTACACGACGAACATCCCGCTCGTGGACATCACGACCGACGACGCGATCATCGCCTACGCGTACGAGGGTGGACCGATCCCGGAGGAACACGGTGGGCCGGTGCGCGTGGTCGTGCCGCATCTCTACTTCTGGAAGTCGGCGAAGTGGGTGCGTTCGCTCGAGCTGATCGCCGGCGACGCCCCCGGCTTCTGGGAGCAGAACGGCTACCACATGTACGGCGACCCGTTCCGCGAGCAGCGCTTCACGAACGACTGAGTACGTTGGCGGGTCATGGACATTTCCATGACCGACGCCGAAGCAGCAGCCTTCCTCGCCGATGTCCATGTCGGCATCCTCGCCATCGAGCACGAGGGCCATGCACCGCTGGCAGTGCCGATCTGGTACCAGTACGAGGACGGCGAGGTGATCGTCGGCATGGACGGTGACTCGCTGAAGGCGAAGCTGCTCCGTGCCGCCGGCCGGGCGACGCTGACCGTGCAGACCGAAACGGCGCCGTACCGGTACGTGAGTGTCGAGGGTCCGGTCACGGTCGCCCCCGGACAGCGCGACGACCTCTCGATGGCCAGTCGCTACCTCGGCCCCGAGGTCGGCCGGTGGTACGCCGCCACCAACCCGAACACCGAGACGTCCGTCGTCGTGCGTCTCACTCCGCAGCGTTGGCGCACCGCCGACTTCTCCAAGCCCATCGACTGACGACGAATTGATCGCCGTTCGCCACCGCGCCCACTACTTGGCGTCGGACCAGCGGGCGATCACGCTGATGTCGGCGACGAACCGGACCCGTCCCGCGTCGGCCGACCCGGCGAGCCACCGATGGGCGGCCTCCTGCAACCAGTCGTCGAGCCCCTGGGCCACGGCGTCGCCCGACTCGATCGGCGCGTGCACCACCAGTTCGTCGTGGAGGCACAGGACGATGCGGGCCCGATCGTCGACGGCGGGGAGGCGGGCCCGCACGACCGCCGCCCAGGTCTTGAAGAACTCGGCCGCCGCACCCTGCACCATCGCATTGCGGCCGTACCGCCCGCGCGCCGCGGCCCGGGAGCGGCCCATCGGGATCGGACGCGTCGAGGTTGTTCCCACCCATCCGGACGAGCCGGCCGCCCCGCGTCCGGAGGTCGTTGCCGCCCTCGGCCGCGCGTGCGGCGTCGGCCAGGTAGGCCATCGCGACCGGGATAGTTGGTCTCGAGACCGCGCAACGCCTCGGCGCCGCGCCCGGTGGTCTGCCCGTACATCGCGCCGAGCACGGCGACCTTGGCGATGTCGCGGTCGACGCCGAGCCGGGCCGCCACCGGCGCGTACATGTCGCTGTCCTGCGTGGCCGCAGCGAGCGCGGCGTCACCCGACACGGCGGCGAGGATCCGCGGCTCGATCTGACCGAGGTCGGCGCGGACGAACACGTGGCCCGGCTCGGCCACGATCGCCGGGCGGAGATCGGCGGGCATGTTGTGCAGCCCGGCGGTCGCCGTCATCCGTCCGGCGGCGCCGTCGGATCCCGACCACGTCGCCGCGCAGGCGTCCGTCGGCGCCGACGTTGGCGTCGAGCCAGCCGTAGCCGAACGTGGTCGAGATCCGCTCGGCCTTGCGCCACGTGAGCAGGTCGTCGACGAACGGATGGTGCGTCGCGCAGCTCCTCGAGCCGCCATGCCCGCGTGTCGGACACCTCGATGCCGACGCGTCGGAGCAGCGCCTTCACGTTGGCCGGATTGCGCAGGTCGAGCCGTTGCTCGACCGGGATGTGGCGGAGCACGCGCTCGTCACGATCAGCGGCGAGCGTCAGCGCCTCGGCCGCGTCGACCGGCCGCGGACCGATGAACTCGGCGATCAGCGCTTCGGCGACGGCGAGATCGATCGGCAGCCCGTCGTGTTCGAGTTCGGCGCACAGCGATTCGGCGGCCGACTCGGAGTGGACCGTCCCGATGATCGGTGCGTCGGGTCGGGCGAGTCGGCGAGCACGTCCTCCTGCTGGCGCAGGAAGCACTCGGCGGCCAGCCGGGCCCATGCGGACGACGCGATCGGGGGTCGCCTGCCATCCGCCGGCCAACCACTCCGGCGCACAGGTGGCCCGACGAGTGGACGGGTTCGTCCTCGTCGACCGCCTCGGCCGCGGCGCTGAACAGGTCCGGCGCCGCCGCGGTCGCCTCGGGTGCCGACGCGCTGTCGAGGTCGTGGCAGTGTCGCCCAGATCGCCGCGGGTGAGTTGCGCCAGCCCCCGACGAGCATGCGATGGACCGCGCCGAGGTCCCACGAGCGCGCCGGGCGGACGTCGATCGCGACGAGCCGGCGCGGCGTGTCCTCCGGCCACCACACCCAGCGTGGCGCGTCGTCGCGCTCGATGCGGGCGATCGTTCCGGCGACCGCCGGCCAGTCGATCCAGATCGGCGAGAAATCGGTCCGCGTGTCGAGATCGTCGACGGGAACGATCGCCGCGCCGACGCCTTCGGCCGATCGGCGACGCGCGAGCTGACGGGTCATCCCCAGCCGAGTTCGTCGAGCCGATCGTCGTCGATCCCGGCGGCGTGCGCCACCTCGTGGATCACCGTGACGAACACCTCCTCGGCCAACTCGTCGAGGTCGTCGCACGCGTCGCACAGCGCCAGCCGGTAGATCGAGATGATGTCGGGCCCTTCGATGCCGCTGCGGTCGGTGTGCGGGCACGCCCTGGTACAGCCCGAGCAGCGTCGGTTCCTCGTGGTTGCGTTCGCGCACCTGCACCACGACGTTGTCGAGCACGTGATCGAGTTCGGGCGGCAGGGCGTCGAGCGCCTCGCTGACCATCGCGGTCGAATCGGTAGCGCGGGACCGGATCCATCAGCGCTGATTCAACCAGTGCCATCGGCGATCTCGATCGGGGTCTGACCCCGATCGAGAGTCAGTCACTTGGAGGGCGTCGCTGTAGATCTTCTTCGGCTTCATGTCGACGGCGATCTGGCGGGCGATCTCGTGGAACATCTGCGCCGCTTCGCGAGTCGGGGTCGACGGCGGTGATCGGCTTGCCGTCGTCGCCGCCCTCGCGCAGCTCGGGCAGGAGCGGGAGGCGCCCGAGCATCGGGACGCCGAGGTCGTCGGCGAGCTCTCGGCCGCCACCGGAGCCGAAGATCTCGTAGCGCTTGCCGTCGTCGCCGGTGAACCACGACATGTTCTCGATCACGCCGCGCACGGGCAGGTTGACCTTGGCCGCCATCGCCGCCGACAGCGCGGCGACCTTCTGGGCGGCCGGCTGCGGTGTGGTGACGACGAACACCTCGCCGCGGGGCAGGTACTGCGCGAGCGACAGCGCGATGTCGCCGGTGCCGGGCGGCATGTCGATGAGCAGGAAGTCGGGCTCGTCCCAGAACACGTCGGTGAGGAACTGCTCGAGCGCCTTGTGCAGCATCGGGCCGCGCCAGATGACGGCCTGGCCCTCGGGGACGAAGTAGCCGATCGAGATGCAGCGCACGCCCCACGCCTCGGGCGGGATGATCATCTCGTCGATCACGGTGGGGTCGCGATCGGCGCCGAGCATGCGGGGGATCGAGTAGCCGTAGATGTCGGCATCGACGACGCCGACGGAGTACCCCTGCTGGGCGAGCGCGACCGCGAGGTTCGTCGTGACGCTCGACTTGCCGACGCCGCCCTTGCCCGACGAGATGAGCAGCGGTCGGGTCTTCGAGCCGTTCTTGGCGAACGGGATGCTCGCGCCCCTCGGCGTGGCCGTGGGCCGTGTGCTGTGGCCGGCGGTCGCGCCGGCGTCGCCGTGCAGGCGTCTTGCGCAGTTCCTCGCGCTCGCCGTCGGTCATCACGGTGAACTCGAGGTCGATCGAGTCGACGCCGTCGAGCTCGGTCGCGGCGTCGGACACGCGCCGCGTGGATCTCGTTCTTCAGCGGACAGCCGGGAACGGTGAGCGCGATGAGCACGCCGACGACGCCGTTGCCGCGGATGTCGACGTTGCGGAGCATGCCGAGATCGACGATCGAACGGTGCAGTTCGGGGTCCTGGACCGGCCGGAGTGCCTCGATGACCTGCGCTTCGGTGACGGGGATGGCCATTCGTCCATTGTGGCGACGGAGGTCCGCAATTGCACCGAATTTCCACTACGCGCATAGGGACAATTCGGCGCGGATACAATTCGCCCATGGCGTCGAGCCCGTCGTTCACCGCAACCGTGTCGGCGATCACCGACGCGTTCGGTGACCCGACGCGCCGCTCGATCTACCTGTTCGCCCGCGAGCATTCCGATTCGCCGCTGGCCGATGGTGTCACCGCGTCGATGGTCGCCGCCGAGGTCGGGGTGCACGCCAACGTCGCCCGCCACCATCTCGACAAGCTCGCCGCCGGTGGCTATCTCGAGGTGATCTGCGGGCCGGGTCGCCGGCGCCGGTGCCGGTCGTCCGTCGAAGCGCTACGTGGTCGTCGCCGATGCGCTGCAAGATGAACGACGTCGACTTCCCGGTGCGCAGCGACGATCTGTTGCTGTCGTTGCTCGGGCGGGCGCTCGACCGGCTGCCCCACGACGAGGCCGAGCAGATCGCCGAGGAGGTCGGCCAGGAGTACGGCCGGGCGATGGCCAACGGACTGACCGGCGACGCGCTCACGCCGGGTCGTCGATCGCTGCGATCGGCGATGCAGGCGGTGGCCGACGCCCTCACCGCCCACGGGTTCGCGGCGCACGCCGAGAGCCGCAACGACCAACTGCGGATCATCAACAACCACTGCCCGTTCGGTGAGGTCGCCACCGAGCACCCGGTGATCTGTGCCGTCGACCGCGGCATGGTCAAGGGGATGCTCGGCGCGCTCGTCGACGTCGACGGTGCCGACGAATTCGGTGACGTCATCACCGAGTCGAGCTTCGCCCGCGGCGACACCTTCTGCTCCACCGCCGTCTGAGTCGGCAGCGCCGGGGTCAGACACCGGCGCTGCACCAACGTCAGCTGCGGTGCTGGGCGTACTCGATCACCCGGATGACGACGTCCTCGCTGGCCTTGGCGGTGCGAGCCGCTGTCGAACGGCGGCTGTGGGTCGTACTCGATCATCAGCTGGCACGCCTCGGCCGCGGTCCGGTCGACCAGCACCTCCACGAGCCGCAGCGCCATGTCGATCCCGCTCGACACGCCGGCCGCCGTGATGATCCGCCGGTCGAGATGTTCGACGACGCGGTCGCTCGTCGGGATGGCGCCGTGCTCGGCGAGCGTGTCGAGCGTGCTCCAGTGCGTCGTCGCGGTCAGTCCGTCGAGGAGGCCGCCGCGGCGAGCACGAGCGAACCGGTGCACACCGAGGTGGTGAACGTGGTGGTCTCGTGCGCCGTCCGGACCCAGTCGAGGACCCGCTCGTCGTGCATCAGCGCCCGCGTGCCGACACCGCCGGGGAACACGATGACGTCCGGCCGGCGGGTGGTCCTCGAACGTGCCGTCGATCTCGATGCCGAGCATCGAGTTGTCGGAGCGGACCACGCCGCGTTCGTGGCCGATGAACGTGATGTCGAAGTCGGGGATCCGCTGGAGCACCTCGTACGGCCCGATGCCGTCGAGCGCGGTGAAGTCGGGGAACAGGGGGATGACGATCTCGGTCATGTGACAGTCTGCTTTCGGGTTGGTGGCGGAAACGGCGGCGGTAGTCGTCGGGCGACACGCCGATGTGGCGGACGAGGGTGCGGCGCATCGTCTCGGCGGTGCCGAACCCGCAGCGGCGGGCGATCGACATCGACGGTGTCGGTCGACGACTCGAGGGCCTGGCGGGCGGTGTCGACCCGGATGCGGGCGACGAACCGGGCGGGCGGACACGCCGACCTCCCGGCTGAACGACCGGACGAAGTGTCGTTCGCTCATCCCGACGTGTCGGGCGAGTTCGCCCACGCGGTGGTCGGCCCCCGGGTCGTCGATCACGAGCTCCTGGGCGCGCCGGATCGGCCCGGGCGGCGCCTGGCGGATCCACGTCGGCGCGGCGAACTGCGACTGCCCGCCGGGGCGTCGCAGGAACATCACCAGCTGCTGGGCGATCGACTGGGCGATCCGCGGTGGAGTGGTCGTGCTCCACGAGGGCCAGCGTCGAGGTCGATCCCGGCGGTGACCCCGGCCGACGACCACACCTCGCGCGTGTCGGGACGATCGGCGCTCGGCAGGCTGCGGATGTAGATCGGGTCGGCGTCGACATCGACCGCGGGCCAGTGCTCGGCGAGCGTCGCCGCTCGGGTCCAGTGCGTGGTGACGCGATGTCCGTCGAGGGCGCCCGTGGCGGCGGCGATCAGTGCACCCGAGCACACGGTGACCAGGCGCGTCGAGCGGTCGATCAGCGCGGCGACAGCGGCCACCGCCGCGGCATCGTCGATCACGTCGCGGATGCCGGATCCGCCGGGAATGATCAGGGTGTCGACCGGGCCCGGGTGGGCGCGGCACCACGCATCGAGCGCATGGGAGTCGAGGCGGACGGCGCTCTGCGTCGCCACCGTCCCGCCGCGCAACGACACGATCGTGACGTCGTAGCCCTGCTCGGCCGGGAGCATCAGCGTCGCCCCGCCAGCACCTCGGCCGGCCCGGTGACGTCGAGCGACTGGATGCCGTCGAACACGAAGATCGCCACTCGCTGCACGGCAACACTGTGCGCCGGCGCAGGCGATGGCGTCAATGACACAGACCCCACGATTCCCGCCATCGGCGTCGCGACTCCGTTCGTTCGGGACCCGTCCCCAAGCGAACCCTTCAGGCGAACGGAACTCGCCCGGCCGATAGCGTGCGCCCGGTGGACGTACGCATCGGAGTGACCCAGGCCCCCCGCGAGCTCAACATCGAGCTCCCCGACGACGCCGATCGTGACGAAGTTGAAGGCCAAGGTCGAAGCGGCGCTCGCCGGTGCGACCGACGTGCTGTGGCTCGTCGACAAGCGTGGCAAGGACGTCGGCATCCCGTCCGCGAAGATCGCCTACATCGAGCTCGGCTCGTCCGACGGCGACCGGCGCATCGGCTTCGGGGGCTGACACTGGCCGCGCCGGCCGTCGCTCCTCGACCTCCGAGTTCGTCTGGGTCACCGGCAAGGGCGGCGTCGGGAAGACGACGATCGCCGCGGCGCTCGCCGACGTCGCCGCTCGTCACGGCCGTCGCACCCTCGTCTGCGAGATGGACGCCAAGGGCGCGCTGAGCCAGGCCTTCGACGTCGGCACGCTCGAGTTCGAGCCCACCGAGGTGGCGCCGAACCTGTCGGCGATGACGATGAACACCGAGGACTCGCTGCGCGAGTACCTGCGGCTGTTCGTGAAGATCCCGCTGCTCGGCCGCATCGGCCCGCTCGCCAAGACGTTCGACTTCGTGGCCGACGCGGCGCCGGGCGTCAAGGAGATCCTCGCCGTCGGCAAGCTGTGCTACGAGGTGCGCGAGCGGAACTACGACATCGTGATCGTCGACGCCGAGGCGTCGGGCCACGTCGTCAGCCAGATCGGTGCGCCGCGGGTGATCCGCGACCTCGTGCAGGTCGGCCTCGTGCGTGATCAGACGCAGTGGATGCTCGACATCCTCGACGACCCGTCGCGCACGGGCGTCGCCGTCGTCACGACGCCGGAGGAGATGCCGGTCACCGAGACGATCGACCTGCTCGGCCGGCTGACCGACGAGACCGGCGTCCACCCCGCGGCGGTCATCGCCAACCGAGTGCTGCCGGCGCTGTTCAACCGGCGCGAACAGGCGATCGTCGACCGGCTCGACGAGGCGCTGCCCGTGCTCGTCGACGCGATCGGCCCGTCGGCGCCGGTCGTGCTCGCAGGCCGTCGCGGTTGACCGAGGCCAAGCGCAGCACCGGTGCCGAGCACCTCGACCGGCTGCGGGAGGCGCTCGACGCCGGCGCCGATGGCCCGATCGGTGCCGAACTGTCGGCCTGCCGATCATCACCGTGCCGGAACTCTTCGCCCGCTCGTCGGGTCCCCGCGTCGTCACCCTCGTCGCCGACACGCTCGACGACGAACTCGATCCCGACGACGTCGCACCCCGACGGATGGCCGATCGATGAGTGAGCTCGACCATCTGCTGGCGAGCCGCGAGATGGTCCTCGTGGCGGGATCGGGCGGCGTCGGCAAGACGACGATCGCGGCGGCGCTCGGGGTGGCCGCGGCCGCAGCGGCAGACGCGGCAAGGTGCTCGTGCTGACCGTCGATCCGGCGCGCCGGTTGGCGACCGCGCTCGGGCTCGAGTCGTTCGGCAACACGCCGGTGCGCGTGCCGGCGGCATTCACGGTCGACTGGCGCAACTGCGCGGCGAGCTGTGGGCGGCGATGCTCGACACGAAGGCCGGCTGGGACGAGCTGATCCGACGCCATGCGCCCGACGCGGCCACCCGCGACGCCGTGCTCGCCAACCCGCTGTACGAGAACATCACGAGCCGGTTCGTGCACAGCCACGAGTACCTCGCGATGGAGCAACTCCACGACCTGCACGCCACCGGGCAGTTCGACCTCGTGATCGTCGACACGCCGCCGTCGCGCAACGCGTTGTCGATCCTCGACGCGCCGAGCCGGATGGTCGACTTCTTCGGCAGTCGCCTGCTGCGCTGGCTGACCGTGCCGTACCGGTCGCGGCTGTTCACCGCCGCCTCGAAGCCGTTCTACCAAGTGGCCGACCGGGTGCTCGGTTCACGGTTCCTCCAGGACATCGCCGACTTCTTCGTGCTGTTCCAGGCGATGGAGCCGGGTTTCGTCCGGCGGGCCCGGGAGGTCGAGGCGTCTGCTCGTCGATCCGCGCACCGCGTTCGTCGTCGTCACCACGCTCGAGACCGCGCCGAGCCACGAGGCCCGGTTCCTGGCCCGCGAGCTCGTCGAGCGCGGCACATGTCGCTCGGTGCCATCGTCGCCAACCGCGTGCTCCCGCCGGCGCCTCGCCAGCGCGGGAAGCGTCGCGGCAGCTGCGCAGGCGCTCGTCGACCGGGCCGACGGGCCGTTGGCCCGCGATGTGGCGCGAGCGTTGCCGCGGCGTGTCGGCCAAGGCGGTCGCGCCGGTGCTCGCCCAGGTCGGCGGTCAGTTCGACGACCTGGCGATGGTCGCGGCCCGCGAGTCGGAGCGTCGGCACCGAACTCGCGCGCGCATGGCACCGATGCTGCTGATCGGTGCCGTGGATCGACGGGCGACATCCACGATCTCGCCGGTCTCGGCGTGCTGGCCGATCATCTGCGGGGATCGACGCCGACCGATCGAGCCGTCGGCCGGTCGTGACCGACCGGCGTGAAGACCGGCGCGGCGACAGCCGATGGTGCAGAATCAACGTGATGACCTCCCTCGCCGAACTGTCACGCGAGCACTCGACACTCGAGTCGCGACGACATCGATCATCTGCACCGCCTCGCCGCCGAGTGGGGCTTCCTGGCCGACCTCTGTTTCGCCGACCTGTTGCTCTACGTCGAGGCCGGTGATGGGCGGTGGCTCGTGGTCGATCAGGTCCGTCCGGCCACGAACCAGACGATGTACGTCGACCGACTACGTCGGCTCGTGGGCCGACGCGATCGAGTCGGGCATCCTGTCCCAGGCGGCCGGCGACCGGCGTCAAGGTCGAGGGCGAGATCAACGCCGACGGCGACGACCCGACGCATCGGGCGGATGCTGGCGATCCCCGTTCGCCGCGACGGTCGCATCGATCGCCGTGCTCAGCAAGGAGTGGACGCGTGCGTGCCGGCCGCACTCCGGGCGATCTCGAACGCCACTACTCGATCATGTTCGAGAAGTTCGCCCGGATGATCGAGGCCGGCTCGTTCCCGTTCCCCGGCCGCGTCGCCGACTCGAGCGCCGCACCGCGGGTCGGCGACGGCGTGCTGACCGTCGACGCCACCGGCACGGTCACGTACGTGTCGCCGAACGCCAACTCCGCGCTGCACCGCGTCGGGATCCAGGCCAACCCGGTCGGCATGCGTCTCGCCGAGCTCGGCTTCCACGACGGGCCGGTGCGCCAGGCGTTCGAGCGCCGCGAGCCGATCGTCGAGGAGTTCGAGCAGGGCGGCGACGTCACCCTGCTGTGTCGGTGCGTGCCGATCCTCGTCGACGCCGCCGACGGCGAGGAGCCGCGCGATCGACGGCGGGCTGCTGCTCGTGCGCGACGTCACCGAACTCCGCAAGCGCGACCGGTTGCTGCTGAGCAAGGACGCCACGATCCGCGAGATCCACCATCGGGTGAAGAACAACCTGCAGACGATCTCGTCGCTGCTGCGCCTGCAGTCGCGCCGGCTGACCAACCTCGAGGCGAAGGCCGCCGTGCAGGATTCGGTGCGGCGCATCCGCACGATCGCCCTCGTGCACGAGTCGCTGTCACGCGAGCCGGGCGAGGACATCGCGTTCATCGAGATCGTGCGGCCGCTGCTGCGGCTCGCCGAGGAGGGTCTGCAGTCACCCGACCGGCCGGTGCGGTTCACCGTGTCGGGCGACGGCGGGCGGATCCCGGCGCACACGGCCACGCCGCTGTCGGTCGTGCTCACCGAGCTGCTGCAGAACGCCGTCGATCACGGGTTCCCCGAGGGCGGGCGGGGCGGCGAGGTGGTGGTGCTGCTCGCCAACCACGATCGACGACCTCGACATCCGGGTGATCGACAACGGACGCGGTGTCGATCCGTCGTTCGATCTCGATCAGGCGACCGGGCTCGGGCTGTCGATCGTGCGGACGCTCGTGACCACCGAACTGAACGGGATGATCTCGATCCGCTCCGGCGACGCCCGACGACCTCGACGCGGCCGGCCTCGGCGAAGGCCCGAGCACGCGTCACGGCACCGTGATCCGCCTCAGCGTGCCGACCGACGACTGACCGATCGTCGACCGGGGTCGACCGATGGGACCGGTGACGGATGTCAGCCGACGCGGGCGGCGCGGGAGGCGGCGACGCGGCGGCGGCGGATCACCCGCCGCTCTTCCTCGGTCAGCCCGCCCCAGATGCCGGAGTCCTGGTTCGTGTCGAGCGCGAAGTCGAGACAGGCCTGGGCGACACCGCACTCGCCGCACACTTCCTTGGCTCGGTCGATCTGCACCAGCGCGTTCCCGGTCGTGCCGACCGGGAAGAACAGCTCGGGGTCGGTGTCGCGGCAGATGGCGTCGTCGCGCCACTCGTAGTCCGCGGAGCCGAGTGTGAGGCTGGACGCAAGGATCGACACGTTGGGTGCTCCTCGATGAGAGAGTTGGCGGCGGAAATCCGCCCGGGGGAAGTGCGGGCGGCCAAGTGGAGCGGTCATCTGCTCCGTCGGCCCTGCAAAATTACCTGCTCGTGCGGTCGTTCGACAAGGGCCGATTCTGTGACGTGCGCGGGCGGTGGCGGCTGTGCACTGCCACACTGTGGCGATGCTCGTGCTCGCCCATCGTGGAGCGTCAGCGCGACGCCCCGGAGAACACGCCCGAGGCGTTCCGACTCGCCGATCGAGCAGGGAGCCGACGGCGTCGAACTCGACGTCCGGCTGCATCCCGATCGGGCCGGCTGCTCGTGCGGCACGACCCGCTCCCCGCGGTCGGACGACACCGACGCGCCACCGCCTGCCGACGCTCGACGACGTGCTCGACGCGTGCGGCGACCGGATGCTCGTCAACGTCGAGATCAAGAACCTGGCCTCCGACGGCGGATTCGACCCGTCGATGTCGATCGTCGGCGCGAACGATCGACGAGCTGCGCCGTCGTGGCCGAGCGATGGTCCGATCGCTGGCTGATCTCGTCGTTCTCGTGGGCCACGATCCAGGCCTGCCGCGCGCATCGCGCCGGAGATCCCGACGGCCTGGCTGTGCATCACGGTCGATGACGCCGGCGATCGAACGGATCGTCGCCGCCGGACACGCCGCGATCCATCCGTGGGAGCGGGCCGTCGACGCGTCGACGTCGTCGAGCGTTGTCACGACGCCGGGCTGCGGGTGAACGTCTGGACGTGCAACGACCCCGATCGCCTCGTCGAGCTGGACGCGTTCGGCGTCGACGCCGTGTGCACCGACGTGCCCGACGATCGCCCTGGCGCTCGTCGGCGCGTCGACCGTGCCGTCAGCCCGACGTGGGCGTCGATCCGCTGACGTCGGTTCGGCGAGCGGAAACACGAGCTTCACCGCGTCGGGCACGTGGGTGAACTCGAGCCGCCGGGTGTCGAGCCGAGCGCGTCACCGTCGACCTGGTACGGGAACGGCTCGTCGTGCTCGACGACGAGCTGCCGGACACGCCCTCGCGGATGTCGAGGTGCGAGGCCGGCTTCACCCCGCCGCCGCGCAGCGCGCCGGCGAGCGAACTCAGGATCGCCGTGGCGCTCATCGTGGTGAACGTGATCGGCGACGAGCGGCTGGTCGAGCGTCGCGGCCGGCGACAGGTCGAGCGGCCGGTTGCCGAGGTACGTGTACGGGTTGGTGTTGAGCACGATCGAGAAGTAGCCGTCGTCGACGTCGCGGCCGCCGTCGCCGCGACACCCGGAAGTGCGGGCGTGTGACGGTCGTAGCCGGTCAACCAGGTGGTCACCCCGGCGGTGATGAACAGCGGGTGGCCGAGCCACCGCTTCAGCGAGGCGCGGCGCTCCACCCGTTCGACGACCGCGGCGTCGAACCCGATGCCGGTGTGGAAGCAGAAGAACCGGCCGTTGACCTTGCCGAGCCCGATCGGACGGAAGTCGGCGGCGTCGATGCCGCCGGCCAGCAGCTCGACCGCCTCGACCGGGTCGTTCGGCATGCCGATCGTGCGGGCGAACACGTTGGTCGACCCGCCGGGCAGCACGCCGAGCGCCGTGTCGCTCCCGGCGATCCCGGTGGCGACCTCGTTGAGCGTGCCGTCGCCGCCGAAGCCGACCACCACGTCGAGGCCGCGACGGGCCGCGTCGTGGGCGAAGCGGGTGGCGTGGCCGCGCCGGTTGGTCTCGACGAGTCTCGACGTCGTGGCCGCGGCTCGAGCCGGCGATGGACCACCACGGTGTTGCGCGCCGTCACCGACGAGGCGAACGAGTTGACCACGAGCAGGACTCTCAAGGCTTCGGACGGTACCGCGCCTCCGGCGTCGGGACCGGCCACGGCGTCACACCGACTCGGCGCTCGGGGGATTGGGAGCCGTCTGGACCGCCCGGTAACTTTGACGCCTTATGAACGTGATCGTCTGTGTCAAGCAGATTCCCGATCCGGCGCTCCCCGGCGAGCTGGATCCCTCCACCAACACCCTGAAGCGTGACGGGAAGCTGATTCTCGACGAGTCCGACAGCTACGGCGTCGAGATGGCGCTGCAGCTCGTCACCGCCGCTGGCGGCGGCGACGTCAGCCTCGTCTCGATGGCCCCGAACGACGAGACGTCGGGCCTGCGCACCGCGCTGGCGATGGGTGCGGCCAAGGCCGTGCTCGTCTCCGACGCCGTCGCTGGCCGGCGCCGATGCGCTCACCACCGCCAAGGTGCTCGCCGGCGCCGTCGGCAAGGCCGGCGACTACGACCTGATCATCGCCGGCACCGAGTCGTCCGACGGCTACACCGGCACCGTGCCCGAGCAGCTCGCCGAGGTGCTCGGCCTGCCCGTCGATCACGTTCGCCAAGACCGTGCGAGATCGCCGACGGCACCCTCAAGGTCGAACCGTCAGACCGAGGACGGCTACGACGAGGTCACCTGCTCGCTGCCCGCCGTCGTCTCGGTCACCGCCGGCGTGGTCGAGCCCCGCTACCCGAGCTTCAAGGGCATCATGGCCGCGAAGTCGAAGCCGGTCGACACGGTCACGACCGCCGACCTCGGCGTCGAGGCCGTGTCGTGGGCCCAGCAGATCGTCTCGGTCGAAGACGCCCCGGCTCGCGAGGCCGGCGAAGTCATCGAAGACGACGGCGAGTCGTTCAACAAGATCGTCGAGTTCCTCGACAACCTGAAAGTGATCTGAGGTCAGTCATGGGAATCGACAACATCTGGGTGTTCGCACAGGAAGCCGAGGGCGTGCCGACCATCGGGCACGCTCGAACTGCTCACCAAGGCCCGCAGCCTGGCGGCCAACGTCTCGGCGTTCATCGCCGACGACGGCGCCGCGGTGGCGGCGGCGCTCGCCGATCACGGCGCGGCCAAGGTCTACGCCACGGGCGATCTCGCCGGCGCGCTGCCCGGCGTCGCCGTCGCCTCCGCGATGCAGGCCGTGATCAACGGTGGCGACGCTCCCGACCTGATCATGTTCCCGCAGAGCTACGAGGGCCGCGACGTGATGAGCCGCCTGTCGGTCAAGCTCGACCGCACGGTGCTCACGAACTCGACGTCGATCACGGTCGACGGCGACTCGGTCACCGTCCAGACGCCGATCTTCGGTGGCAGCAAGCTCGTCAACTCCACGTTCACCGGTGAGAAGCCGTTCCTCGCCGCGTTCCGCCCGAAGAGCTTCGTCGCCGAAGGCGGCGCCGGTGCGGCGGGCGAGGTCGTGTCGGCTCCGGTCGGCGACCTCGGTTCGACCGGTGGCGCGACCGTCACCGCCGTGCACGTCGAGGAGCACTCCGGTCCGAAGCTCGACGAGGCGGCCGTGGTCGTCTCCGGTGGCCGTGGCCTCGGCGAGGCCGAGAAGTTCGAGCTGATCGAAAGCCTGGCCAAGGCGCTCAAGGGTGCCCCCGGTGCGTCGCGGGCGATCGTCGACGCCGGCTGGGTGCCGTACAGCTACCAGGTCGGCCAGACCGGCAAGGTCGTCAAGCCGACCGTCTACATCGCCGCCGGCATCTCCGGTGCGACGCAGCACATGGTCGGCATGAAGGGCTCGAAGAACATCATCGCGATCAACAAGGACAAGGAAGCCCCGATCTTCGGCATCGCCGACCTCGGCATCGTCGGCGACGTGCACAAGGTGCTCCCGCAGCTCCTCGCCGCACTCCAAGCCCGCGGCTGACACGCGCCGCACGAACCCGAAAGTCGTCGCGATCGCGCGCCAGCGCACCGATCGGGCACGATCCGTGTGTCGGCGGAATCGGTCAGGTGGCGTCGCGGGCGGTGATCGCCCAGGCGGTGCCGTTCGTCTCGTCGGCGATCGCCAGCTGCAGCGACCAGCCGATCGTCGGCTCGTAGCGCGTCCCAGCGGTACCACGTCAGCTCCGGCCGCGAGTCGTCCGAGATCGTCCGGTGGCACCGGCCACTCGTCGGTCAGATCGCCGAGCGTGGCGAGCAACCACCAGGCGCCGAACCGACCGGACGCCGCCCCTCGCCGGCGACCGTGGGCGCCGCCGCTCGCGCCGGCCCATGCGATCCAGGCCAGCGCGGTCGGC
Source organism: Ilumatobacteraceae bacterium (assembly GCA_963801795.1). Classification (GTDB taxonomy): domain Bacteria; phylum Actinomycetota; class Acidimicrobiia; order Acidimicrobiales; family Ilumatobacteraceae; genus Sva-07. Next base: position 286,306 of record CAWDFZ010000003.1, on the reverse strand, counting down.
CGGGTCGAGCGCGGCGACCCGGGCGCGCCGGACACCGAGCGCGCCGATCGCCGCGGCCACGTCGCCCTCGACGCAGGCGACGTCGAGATGACCGTTCGAGCTCGCCAGCCACGGGTCGACGAGCTGGCGGACGGCGAGGTCGACGTCGTCGTCGAGTCGCTCCGCGCCGGCGGGTGGTGTGATCTCGGTCCAGTCGGCGGGCAGGTCGGGCATCGGGAACTCGGCGCCGGCGTCGGTGTACGCCGCGAGCGAGTACGTCCGGCTCCCACGGCTGGATGTCGAGCGGGAGCTCGAGCACCGCAGGCAGGTCGGTGGCGTCGGCGATCGATCTCGCCGCGCAGCACCCGTTCGTGGGCGACGAACGCCGCCCGCGGCCCGCGGTCGAGCACCGGCGCGAGGTCGGCCCACGTGTGGTCCTGGGCGGCCACCTCGGTCAGCGGGCCGATGGTGAACCGGCCCGACAGCCCGTCGGACTCGTCGAGCACGGCGGCGACGAACTGCGGGTGGGGCGAGCAGGGCGAGGCGGTACTCGGCGAGCGTCGCGGCCGGCCAGAGCTGGCGCCCGGTCTCGACGGCGTGGCGGGCGCGATCGCGCAACCGCAGCAGCCCGGCCCAGTCGCGCGTCGAGCACCGGTCGTCGATCATCCGCACCAGGCCGTCGAGGTCGGCGCGGTGGATCAGCTCGTCGAGCGGGTCGTCTGCGCTCACCCGAGGGCCCTGGACCAACGGCCCTAGACCAGCGGCCAGGGGTAGCGGCGGCCGGTCGGATCGGTCGGGAACGCCCGCTCCTTCACGCACCACGCGGCGCGACCTTGGATCGCCTCGACCTCGACGTCGTTCAGCAGCGCGGCGATCCCGAGCGGCACCCGCTCGCACAGACGCGCCACCGGTTCGAGCAGCGCGTCGGGGATCGGCTCGCCGCCGAACTCCCAGATCACGGTGCGCAGCTTGTACTCCGGCGCGAAGCACAGGCCCTGGTCGATGCCCCACACCGAGGCCGGCGTCGTCGTCGGTCGCCTCGACGAGCAGGCAATGACCGCTCTTGCGGTCGGTGTTGTTGGCGAGGATGTCGAGCAGCGCCATCGCCCGGAGACGGTCGTGCAGCTCGGGGTACGCCTCGTAGATCGTGAAGTAGTGCTGACGATGGTCGGCCGTGACGAACCACTGCACCGATCCCTCGCCGAGCGGGCCGTCGCGCAGCACCGTCGGCGGGATCACGCCGATGCCGAGCGCCTCGCTCAGCAGGTACGCGGCGACCTCGCGGCGGTGGAGGCCGGGTTCGAAGTCCCACAGTGGGCGCTCGCCGCGCAGCGGCTTGTAGATCGCCGGGTGCGACCGCCCCTCGTGTTCGACGTGCACGAGGAACGTCGCGTTGCTGCTGTAGGGCATCCGCCCCTCGACCGTGATCTCGCCGCGGCGCAGATGCGCGGACCGGGTCGTCGACCGTGTCGACGCGCAGCTCGACGGCGGCCTCCCCGTCATCGTCGTCGTCGTCGTCGTCATCGTCGTCGAACCCGTCATCGTCGTCGAACGAGTCGTCCGGATCGGCGTCGAGTTGATCGTTCGGCCACGAGCTCATGGCTCAGTTCATCCTCGGGCAGAGGTGGCCGTCGGGGTCGATCGGGTTGCCGCACCACCGGCACGTCGGCCGCCCGGCCTCGATCACGTCGTCGGCGCGCTCGCAGAACGCCGCGGCCTGGCCGCGGTTCACGTACAGCCGGACGTGGCCCCGGTCGGTGTCGTCGATGATCTCGCCCTCCTCGTCGACCTCGCCGACCTCCTCGAGTTGGATCAGCAGACGATCGGTGGCCCGGTCGTAGCCGAGCCCGATCGGGCCGAGGACGAAGGACGCCTCGAGCGGCTCGATGAGTTCGAGGGCGCTCGGCATCGGCTTGTCGTCGGCGCGGAGGCAGATCGCTCAGCACGCGGCGCAGGTACTGGACGATCGCGGCCGCCTGCTGCTTCTCGCACTTCAGGGTGACCCGTTGCCCGTTGGCCGCGCGCCTGCAGGTAGAACGTCCGCTCGCCGGGCCGGCCTTCGGTGCCGACGGTGAAGGCGTCGACGTCGTCGAACTCGTAGAACACGCCCATCAGTCGTCCTCAGCTCGGCTGGAGGTCGGTGAGCGGTCGGCCGGTCGAGTTCACGGCGAGCACCACGGGACCACCCGGACCCCACGCGATGGCGGTGACCGAAGCGGGACTGATGACGATGCGCTGGAACAGGTCGATGTGGGTGCCGAGGGCGTGGGCGACGGCGGCCTTGATCGTGTCGGCGTGCGAGACGCACACGATCGTGCCGCCGGGATGCGCGAGGCGGAGCCGGTCGAGCGTCGACACCATCCGAGTCTGCATCTCGGTGAAGCTCTCGCCGCCGGGGAACCGGAACGTCGACGGTGCCCGCTGCACCGTGCCCCACTCGGGCAGCTTCATCAGCTTCTTCAGTTCGGCGCCCGGTCCAGTCGCCGAAGTCGCACTCGAACAGCCCGCGGTCGATCTGCGTGCGCAGCCCGCGCGCCTTGGCGATCGGCGCGGCGGTCTCCTTGGCCCGTTCGAGCGGCGAGCTGTAGATCGCATCGACGCGCTTCGAGCGCACCGATCCGTTCCGCGGCGATGTCGGCCTGCGCGCGGCCCTCGTCGGCGAGGTGCAGCCCGGGGGCGCGACCGGGCAGCACCTTGCCCGTGGTCGGCGTCTGCCCGTGCCGGACGAGGAGGACGGTCGTGGCTGCCGGGTGCGCGGGCTTCGTGCCGGTGCGTCGGCGAGGTGGTGCTTTCGTGGTGGCCATGGGGTGTCTCCAACCTACTGTCGGGTTTCGTGAGTGCACTCGCACGCCTCGCAGCCGACGTCGTCGACTGCCGTGCCTGCCCCCGCCTCGTCGCGTGGCGCGAGCAGGTCGCCGCGGAGAAGCGGGCGTCGTTCCGCGACGAGGTGTACTGGGGCCGGCCGATCCCCGGATTCGGTGATCCGGACGCACGGATCGTCGTGCTCGGCCTGGCGCCGGCCGCCCACGGCGCGAACCGCACCGGCCGGGTGTTCACCGGCGACCGCAGCGGCGACTGGCTGTTCCGGGCGATGCACCGGGCCGGCCTGGCCAACCAGCCCGAGTCGACGTCGACTCGACGACGGGCTCGCGCTGCACCGATGCGTGGGTGACGGCGGCGGTGAAGTGCGCACCGCCCGACAACAAGCCGCTGCCGTCCGAGCGCGACACGTGCGCGCCGTTCCTGGAGCGTGAGTTCGCGGCGCTGCCGAACGCGCGGGTCGATCGTGTGCCTCGGGTCGTTCGGCTACCAGGCGGCGGCCCGGCACTTCGGCGTGCGACCCCGCCCGAAGTTCGGTCACGGCGTCGAGGTCGACGTCATCGACGCGGCCGGCCGGCCGATCACGCTGCTGTGTTCGTTCCACCCGAGCCAGCAGAACACGTTCACCGGACGCCTGACCGAGCCGATGTTCGACTCGATCTTCGCCCGTGCCGTCGCACTCCGCGCCTCGTCCTGACCCTCGACGGGTGCAGGGGGCATCGGCGAATCCTGCCACTATCGTGTCAGCGCTGTGAACCCCACTTCTGGTCGTCCGATGCTCCGCGCCGCTGCTCTCGTCGTGGTGGCCGTCTTCGGGGTGTCGGCCTGCAATTCGGAGCCCAGTGCGCAGCGCGTCGCCGAGGATCTGATCAACACCCTGGCCGAGACGGACGAAGAGCGCGACTGCATGCTCGGCAAGGTCGAGGCGTACAGCCAGGACGAACTCGAGAAGATCGGCGAGGCCGCCGACAGCGGCGACGTGGCCGCCAAGGCCGCCGCGGACGCCGAACTCGACAAGCTCCAAGCCGAACTCGAATCCTGCAGGGAGTAGGCCTGCCGCACTGATTCATCGTTTGCGTCACGGTTTCTGCGGACAGGTCCGCGCAAATGCTGACGCAAACGACGGTTGGAGACCCTCAGTCGCTCGGGCTGGTGCCGGTGCCGGTGCCAGTGGGAGCGGTTGCGGCGGGGGCGGGCGCGGCGGCTTTGACCTTCGGGGGTGGGACGCCGATGGCGGGCGCCCGGTCGGCGAACTCGGGCCAGCGGCGCCGGCTGACGATCGACAGCAGGCGGAGCAGCCGCATCGCCGTCTCGTCGGTCTGCGCCGGGCGGGCGATGATCGAGCCGTCGGCGATCATCCGGCTGATCACCTCCTCGCCGAGTTCGGTGCGCACGATCGTGAGCGTCCAGTCGTTGTCCTCGCCGATGCCGCCGGTGGCGACGTCGGAGTGCTCGGCGGCGAAGTCGGGGCAGCTCTTGCAGCCCTGACGCGTCCAGCCGTGGCACTCCTTGAGGTCGATCTCGTGGTACGAGCCGTCCTTCATCCAGATCTGGAACACGCCCTTGATGTTCATCTTCACCATGTCCTGCTTCTTCAGGCCGTACTTGGCCTCGAACAGTTCGGTGAAGATCGCGTCGTCGAACGTCTTCGAACACAGCAGGCCGATGTTGAACAGGAACGGCTTGGACACCTTGCCGGCCTTGCGGTCCCACATGATCGGCGGCGACGACGTCTGGCAGCCCATGCCGACGAGGGCGAGCCGCTCGTACCCCTTCTCCTTCGCCTCGGGCAGGGCGAGCGGGTTGGCGCAGTACGTGTAGCGGCTGCCCGGCGGTGGCGAGGATCTCCTCCTTGGTCGACACGACGGCCGGCTTGGCCTTCCACGCGTCGTCGTCCTCGACGCCGCTGACCAGCGCGGCGTCGATGTAGTCGTGCTCGCGCAGCCAGATCAGCATCGCCGACACGAGTCCGCCGTCCTGGCCCATCTTGTGCACCATGTCGTCGCTGGCCCGGGTGAGGTAGAGCTGGCGCCACACGCCCGCCATCTCCTCGGGCTCGCGGACCCGGCCGAACAGGTGCATGTCGGCCGACGGCTCCCACGCCCGAAAGCGCGGGCACGCCCGGGTGCAGGTGGTGCAGCCCTTCTCGCCGTGGATGCAGTTGTCGAGGCCGAGCTCCTCCTCGAGGTGGAACGGGATGTACTTGCCCTCCTCGTGCTCGTAGCCGATGACGTCGTGGGGGCAGGTGACGACGCAACCGGCGCAGCCGGTGCACAGGCCGGTCGTGATGACCTCGGCGTAGAGCTCCTTCCACTGCGCCGTCCAGCGCCCGGCCTGGGCGGGTGGGACGAGGGGAGCGTCCGCTTCGACTGTCGTCATGTGAGGACTGTACGCGATCACGCACGACGCGGCCCTGTGCGGGGTTCGCTGGGGCTTCGATGGCATCAGCCACGACACGACTTGGGCGGTCGCCCGCCCGTTGGCTTCGCCGGGTACTCGAGGGGGATGGCACCTGGGCTTCGGGGCGGGGCGACCGCTGGAGACACACCGTACGGGGGTCGTGTTGCCGCCAGTTGGGCGTGGTGTGAACGGACGGTGAACCCCGGTTCGGTGGCCTGTGACGTGCGCCATAGCGGCCTCCGGACCTCCCGGATCGCTCAGACTTGACCCGTGGGTCAAGTCTGAGGGCACAATGGGGGAATGGATCTGAGCTACACGCCCGAAGCCGACGAATTCCGCACCGAGATCAAGTCCTGGCTGGTGGAGAACCTGCCGGACGGCTGGTTCGACGACGGGCTTCGAGATGACCGACGACGAGCGCAAGGAGTTCAACGCCGACTGGCCGAAGCAGTTGTTCGAGGGCGGCTGGATCTGCGCCACCTGGCCGGCCGAATACGGCGGCAAGGGGCTCACCACGATGCAGGGCGTCGTGCTCGCCGAGGAGTTCGCCAACGCCAAGGCGCCGATGCGCGGCGACTTCTTCGGTGACACGCTCGTCGGGCCCACGCTGCTGCAGTGGGGCAGCGAGGAGCAGAAGAAGGAGTTCCTGCCGGGCATCCTGAGCGGTACGACCCGCTGGTGCCAGGGGTTCTCCGAGCCGAACTCGGGCTCCGACCTCGCCAGCCTGAAGACCACCGCCGTGCTCGACGGCGACGAGTGGGTCATCAACGGCCAGAAGGTGTGGACCACGCAGGGCCACCACGCCGACTACTGCTTCCTGCTCACCCGCACCGATCCGACCGCATCGAAGCACGCCGGCATCTCCTACATCCTCGTGCCGATGCGCCAGGACGGCATCGAGGTGCGCGGCATCACGCAGCCCGACGGCACCGCCGAGTTCTGTGAGGTGTTCTTCGACAACGCCCGCGCGCCGAAGGACAACGTCGTCGGCGGCGTCAACAACGGCTGGAAGGTCGCCAACTCGACGCTCGCCTTCGAGCGTGGGCAGTCGGCCACCACGGGTTACCGGCGCTTCGCCGAGGAGTACCGGATCATGGTCGAGATGGCCCAGGCCAACGGGACGATCGACGATCCGCTGATCCGCCAGCGGCTGATGGAGTACTACACGAAGATCCAGATCCTGCGGATCAACGGCCTGCGCAACCTGTCGGCGACGCTGAGCGGATCCAAGGACATGGGCAGTCGGTGATCCTCGGCGCGACGAACAAGATGTTCTGGTCGGAGATGCACAAGGCGGCGATGGAGCTCGCGCTCGACATCTTCGGTGCCGAGTCGATGCTCGTCGACGCGTCGCCCGCAGTCCGGTGCGTGGCCGGCCACGGCGGCGCGTGACAAGCGGCGTGACGGCTATCCCGTGAGCCCGATGATCTCGGCGTTCTTCTTCTCCCGGTCCGAGACGATCTGGGGCGGCACGAGCCAGATCCAGCGCAACATCGTCGGCGAGCGCGTCCTCGGCCTCCCCAAGGAACCCCGCCCCGCCAACGAGTCCGACTGACCCACCCGCACCCCCGGGCCCTGCCGCGCCCGGTCCAGGCCGGGCAATGCGTGAACAATCTGCGCACCTGCGCCGCACATTGATCACGCGTTCGACGGGGCGGCGGGTCAGGCCGCGAGGCCCGACTCGCCGGCATCGGAGGTGCCACAGCTCGACGAGTTCGTCGATCGCGGCATCGAAACCATCGGCGAGTTCGAGATCGGTGACACGATCGACCTGCCAGCCGATCCGGCGGGCGTTCCGATCGCGCCCTTTGTCGCGCTGCGCGTCGAATCGGCCACCGTGCCAGGTGACGTGATCCACCTCGACCGCCCACTTGACTGACGGATCGGCACCGTCCGGATGGATCAGCGCTCCGGTCGGCAGCCGGAACGGGAACTGCCGCACGAGGGGCCCGACGCCGCGCTTCTCGAGGGCAGTCGAGCACACGCAACTCGAGCCCGGATCCGGCTGGACGCTGCCAGTCGGATCGCTGGCTCATCACACGGTTGACGCGGGCGAGCCCGGGTCGGCCGCGTTGTGTCAGAGACCGGACCTGACGCCACAGCGTCGGAACACTGGCGTGCTGATCGAGGACCCACTCCGTGAGCCGTTCGAAACGCTCGTCGTCGAGGTCGCGGGCGCAGTCGAACCACGCTCGCGGCGGGCTGGCAAGCCGAATGCCGTCCGGTCGCGATCACGACCTCGTGCGGATCGAGGCAGATTGGTCCGGCGGAGCAGGACGCCGCGGGTGAGCGGCGTACGATCGTGCGCGACGAGCACGACCGGCTGATCGCAACGGCGAACGTGGTGGAACTCCCACAGGTCGTGCTGCTGCGACGCCGGTGATGACCGCGCGTGGATCGGCCAGGCAGGCCGCAACGCAGCGGGACTCGAACGTGTCGGGTGACGTTGCAACCCGGTAGACGCCTTGGTGCACAGCGATGAGCAGGCCGTCGGTCGACGAGCCGGCGGCGAACGTGCAGGTGCGACACCGTCGGCGCGCAGCTGCGGCGTCGGTGACGACGCCGTGGCGTTCCGACGATCTGGCGGCTGAGCGTGCGCGACAGACCGAGTCATCGGCACTCCCTTCGGCGGTTGGTCGAGATCGAACGGGACCGACGGTCCGAGTGGCGAGCGACGGGCGCCCCGACGCGTCGATCATGCGCAGTGGGGTGCGACCTCGCACGCCCCGCGGCGGAATCGCGTGAACAAGGTGCGGCCCAGGTGCGCACATTGATCACGCATTCGACGGTGAGCGTTTGGTCGTAGGCCGCTGGAGGGACGGTGGAGATGGGATCGGTCAGCTGAATTCACATCGTGGCAACACGGCTGCGTCATTCCGGTCGCGAGGGCAGGCGGTACCGTCGGGGGCCGTGGACGAACTGCTGGACGACGACGGTGCGCCCCGTCCGGTCGCCCGTGGTCTGATGGAGCTGCTCGATCAGCTCGGCGTCGACGAACTGCGCGAGCGGCAGCGCATGTCCGACGTCGAGATCCTCACGATGGGGATCTCGTTCACGATCTACTCCGACGGCGAGAACATCGACCGGGCGTGGCCGTTCGACGTCATTCCCCGGCTGATCTCCGGCGAGGAGTGGGAACGGGTCGCCCAGCGGCCTGATGCAACGCCTGCGGGCGCTCAACATGTTCATCGACGACGTGTACAACGAGCAGCGGATCATCGCCGCGGGGATCTTCCCCGGCGAGCTGCTCGAGGATGCGACGAACTTCCGCCAGGAGTGCCGCGGTGTCCATCCGAAGTTCGGCGTGTGGGCGCACATCTCGGGGTCCGATCTCGTGCGGGCGGGCGACGGCCAGTTCTACGTGCTCGAGGACAACCTGCGCGTGCCGTCGGGCGTCAGCTACGTGCTCGAGAACCGGGTCGTCGCCAAGCGCGCGTTCCCCGAGCTGTTCGAGCGCCACCTCATCCGGCCCGTCGACGGCTACACCGACGAACTCAACAAGCTCCTCATGTCGCTCGCCCCGGACGGGCCGGCGTGACCCGAACCTCGTCGTGCTCACGCCGGGCATCTTCAACTCGGCGTACTTCGAGCACTCGTTCCTCGCCCAGCAGATGGGCGCCGAGCTGGTGGAGGGCGCCGACCTCGTCGTCGGCGACGACGAATGCGTCTACATGAAGACGGTGCAGGGGCTCGAGCGCGTCGACGTGATCTACCGTCGCATCGACGACCTGTTCCTCGATCCCGAGGCGTTCAATCCCGACTCGATGCTCGGCGTGCCCGGCCTCATGCGGGCGTGGAAGGCCGGCAACGTCGGGATCGCCAACGCGCCCGGCGCCGGCGTGGCCGACGACAAGTGCGTGTATGCGTGGGTGCCCGACATGGTCCGCTACTACCTCGGCGAGGAACCGTTGATCGCCAACGTGCCGACGTTCCGATGCATGTACGACGACGAGCGCGACTACGTGCTGGACCATCTCGACCAGTTGGTGCTCAAGCCGGCGAACGAGAGCGGCGGGTACGGCATCGTCATCGGCGATCGGGCCGCTCCCGAGGTGCTCGAAACGGTGGCCGCGTCGATCCGCAGCGACCCGCGCAACTGGGTGGCGCAGCCGATCCTCGATCTGTCGACGGCCCCGACGCTCGTCGCCGACGGCATCGCCCCGCGGCACCTCGACCTGCGTCCGTTCATCCTCACCGGCGAGCACAGCTACGTGACCGCCGGCGGGCTCACCCGCGTCGCGCTCACCGAGGGCTCGCTCATCGTGAACTCGTCGCAGGGCGGCGGGAGCAAGGACACCTGGATCGTCGATCTCGACGACGACTTCGCCGCCCGGTTCACCACGCCGCAGACGTTCCACCCCGCTCGCGTCGGCCAGAGCACAGAGCCAGTCGCAGAGCCAGAGCCAGGTCCAGTCCCAGAGCCAGAGCACCGCGCCGGACGAGGCGGCCGATCCCGGGACGACCGCCTGATGGCGTTGCTGTCGCGCGTCGCCGAGCGCCTGTACTGGGGCGCCCGCTACCTCGAGCGGGCCGAGGACGCCTCCCGCGTGCTGCGCTCGTTCGGTGACGTGCTCGCCGACTATCCCGGCTCGGGGATGCAGTGGAGTTCGCTGGTCGCGGTGGCCGGAGCCGGTGGGAAGGACGCGGTCGACGTGGTGCCGTCGGAGGAGGCGGCCGTCGTGCAGTACCTCCTCGCCGATCGCGAGCACGCCAACAGCATCGCCGTCTCGATCGAACGCGCCCGTGAGAACCTCCGCACGTGTCGCGAAGTGATGCCACGGGAGGCGTGGGTCGCGGTCAACGATCTGTCGCTGTTCGTGCGTGGGGCGGCGGCGACCTCGATCGATCGACGCCGTCGGGAACGGCTGCTGACCCGGGTGATCGACGACAGCCGCCGGCTCGACGGTGTCCTGCAATCGGCGATGACCCGCGACGAGGCGTTCGAGATGTGGCGGCTCGGCCGGTACATCGAGCGCGCCGACATGACCACCCGGGTCCTCGGGGTCCGCGCCGCGTCGCTGCTGGCCCTGCCGGCCGGAGCGCACGAGGAGTTCGCGGAGGTGCAGTGGATGGGGGTGCTGCGGTCGCTCTCGGCACTGCAGATGTACCAGCGCGCCACCCGCGGTCCGATCAACGGCAGCGCGGTCGTCCGGTTCCTGCTGTTCGATCATCGCTTCCCGCGGTCGGTCGCCGGCTGCCTCGCGGAGATCCGCGCGTCGACCCTGCGCATGCCGTCGCACACCACCGTGCTCGGCACGGTCGAGTCGGTCGACCGGGCGCTGCGCCGGAGCCGCCCCGCCGCCGACGACGGGGTCGCGCTCGATGCGGCGATGGACGGTGTCCAGCTGGCACTCGGCCGACTGAACGACGTGATGTACGAGCAGTACGTCGTCCACTGATGCAGTCGCTCGTCACCGCCCAACGCCTGGTCGACCAGTTCGCACGACGAACCGATCTCATCGCCCGTCAGCACGAGGCCGACCGCCTCCTCGCGGCCGAGGGCGCCGGGCACATCGTCCACGACCTCCCGGTGCGCGCCGACGGCCGGAGCGTGTCGCTCGAATCGCGGCCGTGGCGGCTCGACCCGATCCCCGTCGTCATCGACGCCGCCGAGTTCCACCTCTTGGGCGACCGGGTCGTCGCACGCATGCGCATGCTCGAAGCGATCCTCGACGACGTGTACGGCAGCCGCACACTGCTCACCGATCGGGTCCTCGAGCCGGCCGACGTGTGGGCGTCGAACCGGTACCGGCTGGCGGCGATCGGTCAGCTGGCCGCTCCGCGTTGGCTCACCACCTACGCGGTCGACGTCATGAAGGACACGTCGGGCAACTGGCACGTCGTGCGGGACCTCACCGACGCACCGCCCGGAGCCGGGTACACGTTCCTCGGCCGCAACGTGCTCGCGCGCGTGCACCGCGACGTCGTGTCGGCGCTGCCCCGCGGTGCCGGTCTCCGTTCCATCGATCCGTTCGCCGACCAGCTCCGCGACGCCCTCGCCGACCTCGCCGACGACCGACAGCCCCCGCATCGTCGCCATGACCGGTGGTGTCGAGCATCCGTCCTTCGTCGGCCACTCCTATCTCGCGAGCCGTCTCGGTCTGAACCTGGCGGAGGGCGCCGACCTCGTGGTGCGCAAGCGCCGGCTTGTGGCTCCGTTCGCTCGCCGGTCTCGAACCGGTCGACGTGGTGCACCGCCGGCTCGAGGGCAATCGCGTCGACCCGATGGAGGTGAACGCGCACGGAGTGATGGGGGTGCCCGGGCTCCTCGACGCCGTCCGGGCGGGCGGCGTGCGCCTCGCCAACAACCACGGCACCGGTGTGATCGAAGACCCGGTGCTCGGCGAGTACTGGGACGAGGCGGGCGACTGGATCGCCGACCGTCACCGCCGCGGTGGTTCGCTGCCTCCGCTCCCGCGGTTGAGCGCCGAGGCGCGGTCGACGACCGAGTTCGAGATGACACCCTGCCTCGTCGGCGAAGAGATCGTCATGCGCGCCGTCGTGGTCCGCCTGCAGCTCGTCGCCACCGACCGTCGCATCGAAGTGATGCAGGGCGCGGGCGCGATCGTCCTCGCCCCCGGCGACGATCCCGGATCTGCCCACCGCGGCGACGGCGAAGGATGTCTGGGTGGTCGGCGGCACGGTGGCACCGCCGTCGCTCAGTCGTCGGCGACCGCTGCCGCAGGTCGACCTGATCGCGTCGGTCCCGACCCGTGCCGCCGAAGCGCTGTTCTGGGCGGGACGGGCGCTCGAGCGGGCCGAGTTGTTGACGCGCTCGCTCGAGGTGGTGCTGGAACGCACGACGAGCGTGATCGATCCCGAGACCGCCGAGCCGTGGGTGGCGCCGTCGTCGGCGATGCTGCTGGAGATCGCCGGGTTGCACCGCCGCGGCGAGGCGATGGACGTCGTCCCGAATGCCAACGACGTCGTCGAACGGACGCTGACCGCGTTGACCCGGCACCTCGGGTCGGTGTTGGCCGAGGTGTCGTCGGTGCGCGAGTTCTTCTCCACCAGCGCCGGTCGGGCGTTCGCCCGGCTGGCATCGTCCCGCGCCACCCTGCAGACGCTTGCAGGCGAACGGCGGCTCGATCCGCGCCGCGCAGATCGACCGCGGTCTGCTCGACAGCATCGCGAACGACCTCTCGTCGGTGATCGGCCTGTGGAACGAGAGTGTCGTCCGCGGGCCGGCGTGGCACTTCGGCGAGATCGGCCGGCGGCTCGAGCGGGTGTTCGGTGTGATCGACGGCGTGCGCGGTGCGCTCGCCCTGTCGACGATCGACCCGGCGAGCCTGCACCAGGACTACGACGCGCAACGACTCATCGAGATCGTCCTGGCGACGAACGAGAGCCTCGTCGCCTACCGCCGGCGGTATCGCAGCGACGTGGAGTTCGGTCTGGCGATGGACCTCGTGATCTCCGACGGCCTCAACCCGCGGGCGGCCATGGCGGCGCTCGCGATCGTGCGGGCCGAGGCCGAAGCGCTCGACTGGGCAGGCGGCGTCGACGCTCGCCGACCGCCTCGTCGACCTGGTGGCGGCCGAGAAACACGAGACTGTCGCCGTCGACGATGGCCATGCTCGGCGACGTCTGGGACGGTGCCGATCGAGCTGGCGCGCGGCATCGTCAGCGAATTCCTGGCGTCGCCGGTCGACCCGAGGGTGATGGGACACTCGCAATGAACCGATCACTGACCGATCCGATGACATGGACGTGAACGCACCAGCGGGGACCAGGTACACGGTCACCCACCGCACGCAGTACGCCTACGGAGCCACGATGGCCGACGGGTACAGCGTCGCCTACCTCCTCACGCGCGCGACGCCGTCGCAGCGGGTCCTGTCGTCGGTGATCTCGACCGAACCTCGCGTCGACGAGTACGACGAATGGCCCGACGTGTTCGGCAACCGCATGGTGCAACTCGGTGTCCACCAGCCGCACACCGACTTCGTGGTCGAGGCGGTCTCCGAGGTCGTCACCTACCGCCAGGAGCGTCCGCGGGCGAACCACCCGTGGGAGCGGGTCGTCGCACAGGTCGCGGCGCTGCGCGGCCCGCTCGTGTTGGAGACGTCGGCGTTCGCCGCGGCATCCCGCTACGTCACCGTCGCCGAACATCGCGACGCCCTCGCTCCGGATGGCGGTCGAGTCGTTCTGGCCCGGTCGTCCGATCCTCGATGCCGTCGAGGGACTGTGCACGTCGATCTTCCAGTCGTTCTGGTTCGATCCGAGCTTCACCGACGTGAGCACCCCGCTCGGCGTCCGTGCTCGAGGCCCGCCGCGGGGTGTGCCAGGACTTCGCCCACCTCGCGATCGGCTGCCTGCGGTCGCTCGGGCTCGCCGCCCGCTACGTGAGCGGCTACCTCGAGACCGACCCGCCACCCGGCGAGTCCCGGACCATCGGCGCCGACGCGTCGCACGCCTGGTGCTCGGTGTGGATCCCCGACCACGGTTGGCTCGACTTCGACCCGACGAACGGCGTCGTGGCACCCCGAACGGCACATCACCGTCGCCTGGGGGCGCGACTACGCGGATGTGGCGCCGTTGCGCGGTGTGACGATCGGTCCGGCGTCGCCGCAGACCCTGACGGTGTCGGTCGACGTGCGCCGACTCTGAGTCCCGATCCCGGGCACGGCGGTGATGTGACTTCCGTCAGTCGGGGAATCCCGTCGTGGTCCCAGCCGTTCCTCACGCCAGGATGGACTCGATGTCGGCGCCAACGGATCTCCAGCTCGGTCGAGCGCGCCTCGTCACGCGCCCGTTCGTGCTCGTCACCGCGGTCGCGCTGATCTTCTTCGTGTACGTCGGCATGATGGTGCCGATCGTTCCGCTGTTCATCGAAGGTCCGCTCGATGCCGGCGAATTCGGGATCGGCCTGACCGTGGCCGTCTTCGCCCTCACGGCGATCCTGGCCCGTCCGGTGGTCGGTCGGATCGCCGACCGGTACGGACGTCGTGTCCTGATGGTCGGCGGCGCCCTGATCGCCGCCGCCGGTGGTGCGCTGTCCGCCCACGCCGTCTCGCTCTGGCAACTCCTCGCGCTGCGCGGGCTGATGGGCATCGGCGAAGCCGCTGTCTTCGTCGGCGCGGCCACGCTGATCGCCGACCTTTCGCCGCGTGATCGTCGAGCCGAGGGAGCGAGTTACTTCTCGGTCGCGGTGTTCGGTGGGCTCGGCGTCGGACCGATCCTCGGCGAGCGGCTGCTCGGCGGCGACCACTTCGCCCGGGCGTTCACCTACGCCTCCCTGTTCGCCGTCGGTGGCGCCGTGGTCGCCCTCTTCGCCCCGTCGAGGGTCGTGTCGCCCGACGCCGACCCGGACGCCGACGATCTCGCTGTCGCCGCCACGGCAAGCGCCCGCTGATCCATCCGGTCGCGCTGCTCCCCGGCCTCGTGCTCGCCTGCAGTGTCGCCGGATTCGCCGTCGTTCAGCGCATTCATCCCCGAGTACTCCCGCGACGTCGGTCTGTCCGAGTCGGGCGGACTGTTCGCGGTGTACGCCCTGGTGTCGCTCGTCGTGCGCGTCGTCGGCGCTCGCTGGCCCGAGCAGCTCGGGCCCCGCCGTGCCGTCACGATCGGCATGGGCAACATCCTGGTCTCCTTGTCGATCCTCGTGCTCGTGCCGACCTCCGGGGCGCTCTGGGTCGCGGCCGCGGTCATGGGCGTCGGCGTCGCGTTCAACTACCCGTCGCTGATGGCACTCACGATCAACCGGGCGAGCGATCGCGATCGGGCGATGGCGATCAGCTCGTTCACGATGTTCTTCGAGGTCGGCAGCGCGGTCGGCGGTCTCGTGATCGGTGCGTTCGCCCAGATGGTCGGCAAGCAGCTCGGCTTCCTCGGCGGGGTGGCGTTCTGTGCGATCGGGATCTGGCTGCTGCGGACCAAGGTCGTCCCCGCCGGATCGCCCGACGCCGGCCCGATCCGCGTGCCCGTCGAACGGATCGACTACATCCCCGTCGCCGGCGACTGATCGTCGTGCCCGGGACCGTGTCACTGCGGCTCCCGACGAGCGTGCCGTTCGCCGGCCCCGACGTGCTCGAGTTCATCGGCGGCCGGGCCATCGCCGGGATCGAATCGTGGGACGGCCTGACGTATCGACGGTCGATGACGCTCCCCGGCGGCCACGGCACCGTCACGCTGCGAGCCGCTGACGACCACGTGGTGGCCGATCTCCGACTCGCCGCCTCGGGTGATCTCGACACGGCCGTGCAGCGCATCCGCCGGCTGCTCGATCTCGACGCCGACCCCGCAGCGGTCGATGCGGCGCTCTCCACCGAGCCCGTGATGGCGCGACTGGTCGCGGCCCGGCCGGGCCGGCGGGCTCCGGGCAGCGTCGACCCGTTCGAGACGAGCATCCGCGCCGTCATCGGCCAGCAGATCTCCGTGGCGGGCGCGCGGACGGTCGCGGCGTCGCTCGTCCGCGCGGTCGGCGAGCCGCTCGACCTCGACGATCCCGAGTTGACGCACGTGTTCCCGACGCCGGCCGCCGTCGTCGAGGCACCCGATGTCGCATTCCCGATGCCGACCAGCCGGCGCGACACGCTGCGTCGCCTCGCCGGAGCGGTTGCCGACGGCGACATCGTGCTCGATGCCGGTGCCGACCCCGGAGCGACTCGTGCCGCGCTCCTGGCGCGTGAAGGGGATCGGTCCGTGGACCGCCGACTACGTCACCATGCGGGGGCTGTCCGATCCGGACATCTTCCTCGACGCCGACCTGGGTGTTCGCCACGGCCTCGAGCAGCTCGTGGCCGAGACCGGTGAGCGGCCCGATCCGAGTGTCTGGGCGCCATGGCGGTCGTACGCTGTTCACCACATCTGGGCCCATCTCGGTGCTCGGAAGGAGAACACGACATGACGTGCAGAAGCGTGGTGCCGACCCCGATCGGTCCCCTCGTCCTGGTCGCGTCGGCCAGGGGGCTACGGGCCGTGCTGTGGTCGAGCGACGATGTGCATCGCGTGCCTGGCGTCGCGCTCGACGAGATGCCATCGGGATCCGACGACGTCCCTCCCCGATCCGAAGGGGCCATCCTGCAGCAGGCGGCCGAGGAACTCGACGAGTACTTCGAGGGCACTCGCCGATCGTTCGACGTGCCGCTCGATCCCGTCGGTACGGCCTTCCAGCTCCAGGCGTGGGCGGCGCTGCGGACGATTCCGTACGGCGAGACGGTCACCTACGGCGAGCAGGCCGTACGGCTCGGCGATCGGCGCAAGGCGCGGGCGGTCGGCGCAGCGAACGGACGCAACCCGATCTCGATCATCGTGCCGTGCCACCGGGTGGTCGGCTCGAACGGTGCGCTGACGGGCTTCGCCGGCGGCCTCGACGTGAAGGCCTGGCTGCTCGACCACGAACGCTTCGGCACCGCCTGACGCCGCGCCTCGGCCCGCATGCCCATTCGGTTTGTGGCAGACACTGTGCTGTCCCGCCGTCGTTGTGTCTGCCGCGAATCGCGGCCCGCGAACTTGCGGCAGACATCGTGCTGTACCGAGGGCGTTGTGTCTGCCGCAAACCGAATTTGGGGAACCGGGGTGGTTGCAGGGCCTCGGGACGGGCGATGTGACCTGCGACCCGAACGGCGATCAGGCGCGGTGGCGGCTGGCGGCCGACTGGGCGCGGCGGGCGCGATCGGCTTCCTTCTTCGCCTGCTTCGCGGCGGCCCGCTTCGCCCGGATCTCGGCCTGCTCGGCGTCGGAGCGCTTGCGATGGTCGACGACCGGCGTGATCTCGGTCGGCTCGACCTTGGGGAGCGCGACGCACGTCGTCGGTCTTCAGGAGGTCGCGGATGATCGCCGAGGCTGGGGCCTCGCCGGCGACGGTCGCCGCCAGCATGATGCGCGTGGACGCGACACCGTGGCGCTCGACGATCCCCGGCAGCACCGCCTTGAGCTCATCGGTCGACGGGTTGTCGGAGTTGTCGCCGAGCTCGGTGATGCAGTCGGCCAGGCAGGCGTCGGTGAGGACGGCGGCGATCGCCTCCATGCCGCCGTCGATGCGGCCCGACTTCACCGCCGCCCGGATGCCGTCAGCGTCGAGCGAATCGACGAACGAGTCGAGACCCTCGCGGTGATCGTCGTCGAGCGCCTCGATCGCCGCGGCGAGTTCCTCGTCGGTGGCGGCCTTGAACGATCGATCGAGCAGGCCGAGCGCCTGCATCCGGTTCTTCATCTGATTCACGGGCCGCGACGCTACCTGCTGCACGCGGCAACCGGCCCGCTGCTGGTTCCCCGGGCGCCTCCGGACTTCGACTAACGTGAAAGCGCTTTCAGGGTCGCGCCACACGTGGGGCTCGATGGCACGGGGACAACGGGCACACCGGGAACACCGCGACACCGACAACGGAACAACAGGAGGCGAACCAATGGCAACCGTCACGCTCGACGCGGTGAACAAGGTGTACGAGAACGGTTTCCACGCCATCCACGACCTGAATCTCGAGATCGCCGACAAGGAGTTCCTCGTCCTCGTCGGGCCGTCGGGGTGCGGAAAGTCGACCGCGCTGCGCATGATCGCCGGGCTCGAGACCGTCACGGCCGGCACGATGCGGATCGGTGAGCGCGTGGTGAACGATGTCGAGCCGAAGGACCGCGACATCGCCATGGTCTTCCAGAACTACGCCCTGTATCCGCACATGACCGTGTACGACAACATCGGCTTCGCGTTGAAGCTGGCCAGGGTGCCGAAGGACGAGATCGACACGCGGGTGCGCAAGGCGGCCTCGATCCTCGAGCTCGAGACGTATCTCGATCGCAAGCCCGGGCAGCTGTCGGGTGGTCAGCGCCAGCGGGTGGCGATGGGGCGGGCCATCGTGCGTCAGCCGGCGGCCTTCCTGATGGACGAGCCGCTGTCGAACCTCGACGCCAAGCTGCGCGTGCAGATGCGCGCCGAGATCGCCTCGCTGCAACGCGACCTGGCTGTCACCACCGTGTACGTCACGCACGACCAGATCGAAGCGATGACGATGGGTGACCGCGTCGCCGTGCTCAAGGACGGGTACCTGCAGCAGGTCGACACCCCGCAGAATCTCTACGACCGCCCGTACAACGTGTTCGTCGCCGCGTTCATCGGCTCGCCGTCGATGAACCTGTACGAGGGCACGGTGCGCATCGACGGCGATCACGGGTCGGTGGCGCTCGGCAACCAGTCGATCGCGCTCCCGGCGGCGCTCGTTCGCGGCCCGCCCTGGCATCAAGGCCTACGACGGCAGGCCGGTGGTCGTCGGCATCCGGCCCGAGGACTTCGAGGACGCCGAGTTCGCACCCGAGATCCCACCGACGCAGCACATCACGTCCACCGTGGCGCTGACCGAGTCACTCGGCTCGGAGATCATGGTGCACTTCCAACTCGAGGCCGCGCCGGTCGATTCGGGGGATCCCGATGCGGTCGACGAGGGCGTCACGTCGAACGCCGTGGGTCGCTTCCACCCCCGCTCCCGGGCGCGCATCGGCGACACGATCACCATCGCGGTCACGTCGGAGAACATGCACTTCTTCGACCCGCAGACGCGCCTGGCGATCTGGGCCTGACGGCGTCGAGCCCGACGTGGCTCGGCGTCAGCCCTTGACCCTCAGCCTTTGACCCTCAGCCCTTGACGGAGCCGGCGAGGATGCCGCGCACGAAGTAGCGCTGCAACGCGAAGAACACCATCAGCGGGATGAACGCCTGGACGAACGCGGCCGCGGGGAGGATGTGCTCGTTCCTGCCGAAGTCGCCCGCGAGGTTGGCGATCAGCACCGTGGTCGGTTGTGCTCGGACGTTGGCGCCGATCATCGTGTTGGCCACGAGGTAGTCGTTCCAGGTCCACAGGAACTGGAAGATGGCGAACGACGCCAGCACGGGCACCGACAGCGGCAGGACCAGCCGCCAGAAGACGGTGAAGTGCGTGGCACCGTCGATGCGCGCCGCCTCGAACAGATCCTTCGGCAGTCCGCTGATGTAGTTGTGCAGCAGGAAGATCGCGAACGGCATGGCGAAGCCGATGTGGGTGATCCACGTGGCGGTCGTCGTGCCGGCCAGGTCGAGGTCGGGGATGATCGTGATCGTCTTGTCGATCCCCGGAATCGTGAACTTGGCGCCGCTGACGTACAGCTGCAGCAGCGGGATGAGCGCGACCTGCAACGGGATCGCCAGCAGGGCAACCGTGCCGATGAACAGCGGCTTGCGGCCCCTGAAGTCGATCCACGCGAAGCCGTACGCGGCGAACGCGGCGAAGGCGATCGGGATGATCGTGGCCGGCAAGGCGATCGCCGCCGAGTTGAGCAGCGAATTGCCGAGGCCGTTGCGGGCGCCGAAGATCGTGTCGTAGTTCTCGGTGGTCAGCTCGTCGGGGCTCACGAGCCACCAGCCGCTGGCGCGTCTGGGCGTCGCGGGAGCGCCACGAGTTGACGAACAGCCCGAGCGTCGGGATGCTCCACACGATCACGATCAGCCAGAGCACCCCGGTGGGGATCGCCCGGACGAAGCCGTACACACGGTCGACGGCACTCGGCCGGCGACCGCCGCTGCCCATCACCTCGCCGGCGGTGGGCAGGCTGCCGGGATCGGTGTCGGTCAGGGCGGGAGCGGTGATCGCCATGGCTCAGGCCTCCCGTCGCATCTTGCGGATGTTGTAGTACATGACCGGGAGCACCGAGAAGAAGATGATCATGGCGAGCGCGGCGCCGAGACCTCGGTTGGAGAACTTGAATGCCTCGTCGTACATGTTGTTGGCGAGCACCTGCGTGCCGAAGTTGCCGTTCGTGACCACCTTGACGATGTCGAAGACCTTCATCACGAGCACGACGAGCGTCGTGACGACGACGCCGATCGTCGTGCCGATCTGTGGCAGCGTGATCCGCCAGAACACCTGACTGGCGGTGGCCCCGTCGATCTTGGCGGCTTCGATCAGCTCGCTCGGTACCGCCTTGATCGCGGCCGAGAGGATCACCATCGAGAAGCCGACCTGGATCCAGATCAGGATGATCATCAGCCAGAAGTTGTTGTACGGGGATTCCTGCACGAACAGCACCGTCGAGGGGACGACCTCGCCCTCGTCGTTGATCGTGAACCCGCCCATCCCGTCGCCGATGATCCCGGCGAAGCGGATGAACAGCCAGCCGATCAGGATGGTCAGGATCCCGGGCATCACCGCTGCCGACCATCGGCGGGCCACCAGCGCCTTGGCGAGGAACGCCATGGCGAGGATCAGCGCGAGGAAGATGACCGTCGTGGCGATGAGCGAGGGCAATCCCGACCCGGTCGAGAGCTTGCCGATCCCGATCCACACTGCGTTGAGGATGCCCGTCTGTGCGTTGCTCGTCGTCGCGGGCCGCGTACACGAAGCGCCAGATGATCGACGCGCCGACGAGCGAGATCGCCATCGGCATGAAGATCAGCGACTTGGCGGCGCGTTCGCCGCCTCGGTTGTCGGCGAGCACGGCGACGGCGAGACCGAGCGCCGTCGACAGGAACGTCACCGTGACGACCCACCAGAGGTTGTTGATCAGCGTGCCGCGCAGAGCGGTGAACACCCCGAAGCAGAGGAACAGGATGCCGACGACGAGTGGGGCGCCGGTGGCATTGCCGAGTTCGAGGGCGCGCCCGGTGCGCCGCTTCATCGTCACCGCGACGACCGCGGCGATGGCGAGCAGGATGACGCCGACGATGAACGGGAAGCTGGTGAACATGTCCGTCCAGTTCGATGCGTCGAAACTGGTCTTGTTCGTGAAAACCGCCTGGTAGTTGTCGAAGCCGACGAACTCGACGGAGTCCTGGTCGTACAGCGACAGGTAGAAGGTGCGGATCGCCGGGATGACGAGCATCACGAGGATGAACACGACCGCGGGACCGATGAAGATTGCTGCCCGCGAGTTGTCGTCGACGCGCACCCGTGCCGCATAGCCGGGGTTGGACGACATGCCGACCCGCAGGCCGATCAGCACCGCCGGCACCACACAGGCGATCAGCGTCGTGACGAGGTTCCCGTCGCCGAGGTCGGCCCCGCCCCAGGCTCCGACGATCCAGCCGATGGCGGCTCCGGTCAGCGCGCCACCGACCGGCGGCCGCTTGCGCAGCATGCTCAGACCGGCTCCGACGACGATGCCGACGAGCGTGTAGACGATCGTCGAGACGACGTCGAGTTCGGGTTGGTAGGCGCTCCGGATGAGGAGTGCCGTGCCCGCACCGATCGCCATCGATCCCCCGAGGGCGATCCACCGTCGACGCGCCGGGTCGTCGGTGAGCGCAAGGGCGCCCGCGATGAGCCCGAAGGCGAGCGCTCCGACGAGCGGCCCGATCACCCAGGAGACGAATCCTCGACCCGAACCCACCGTGATGTGGTTGCCGTGCAGCACGATGCCGTACAGCGCGCCGAGGGCCCCGAAGGCGAGCACGCTGAAGCGCACCCACCGGTACCGGACCTGGTCGAACAGCAGGTTGGCCGCGATCCAGATCGCCGCCGTGAGTCCCACCGCAACGACGATGGTCAGCACCGTGGTGAAGATCTTCGGCTCGACGAAACACCAGTAGACGAGGCCGACGGCGAGCACGATCGACAGGCCGAGCTGGATTTTGCGACGAGTGCTCCCGACCGGCCCTCCCATCGGGTCGTCGACCGCAGGGCTGGTCCCTTCGTCGACCCCCGCCATCTGTTCGAGCGTCTCCATGTTCCCCCTTGCCCCGTCTCGACGAAAAGCGACGGGGCACTGACACCGTAGTGCCAGTGCCCCGTCCGGAATGACGTGCACCGTCATTCAATTCACACTCTGGTCGACCCGTCGGGCCGACCGTCAACGCAACCGGTCAACGCAACCGGTCAGTCAGGTGGGCCAAGCGGCCTCGATGTTGTCGGCTGCCTCCTGGACCGTGACGTCACCGTTGACGAGCGAGACACCCTGCGTCCAGAACTCCCCGGCGCCGACGACGGCGGGCATCAGGTCGGACGCATCGAAGCGGGCGATTTCGGACGTGGTCAGGATCTCCAGGAACTTCTGCTCGAGCGGCTGGTACACGCTCGGGTCCTGGTTCTGGGCCGCCGAGAGGAAGCCGGACAGCGCACCGTCGAGCTCAGCGGTCTGGGCCGCCTGGCGCTTGGAGGCGTAGTCACCGGTCGCCATGTAGGCGAGGACCGCCATGGTGGCGGGATCGTCGTTGAACCCGGCGGCGAACGTACCGGCGGTGAGCACCGGCTTGTCGCCGTTGACGTCGGGGAAGTAGAAGACGTCGACGGAACCCTCTTCGCCGTCGGCGAACGTCGTGCCCTCCGGGAACAGACCGGCGAAGAAGTTCGCCTGACGGTGCATGAAGCATTCACCGTCGAGCAGCGGCTGGCCGTTGTCCTGGAACGCCGTGGCGGCGATCGAGCCGCCCGAGGCGTAGACGTTCTCGTCGCTCCACAGGTCGATGACGGTCTGCATCGCCTCGGTGATCTGCGGATCGTTGAACGGGATCTCGTGGCTCACCCATTGGTCGTAGACGTCGGCGCCGACCTGGCGGAGGACCATCTCCTCGACCCAGTCGGTGAACGGCCAACCCGTTGCACCGCCGGACTCGATGCCGACGCACAGCGGCTTGCCCGCGCCGTCGGCCTTGATCTGGTCGATCAATGCGGTGAACTCGTCGAACGTCGTCGGCACCGTGTAGCCGGCGGCCTCGAACGCGCTCGGCACGTACCAGACGAGCGACTTGAGGTCGGTCTTCACCGGCACGCCGTACTGGGTTCCCTCGTACTGGCCGTCGAGCTGGAAGCCTTCGGCCCAGTTCTCGTCGACGGCAGCATCGGCTGCGGCGTCGAGCGGCACGATCGCACCGTCGGCGGCGAAGTCCTGGAGCAGGCCGGGCTGCGGGAAGATGCCGATGCTCGGCGGGTTGCCGCCTTCCACCTGCGTCTTGATGTTCGTCTCCCAGTCGGCGTCGCCCGAGTACTCGATCGTGATGCCGACGGTGTCGCCGAACGCCTGCAGCGTGTCGGAAACCGCGGCGATCGACGGGTCGTCGCGCTCTGGGCCGGTGATCGTGACGGTCGCGCCGCCGAAGTCGCCGGTCGGCGCGGCGGCGTCGGTGCCGTCCGTCGCCGCTTCCGTGCCGGCGGGTGCCTCGGTGCCTGTCGACGCGTCGTCCGATCCGCTGTCATCGTCGCTACCGCACGCAGCGGCGACGAGTGTGAACGCGATCGGGACGGCGGCCAGCTTCAGCCATTGCCTTCTCATGGGTCCTCCCCCTCTTGGTTGGAAGCCGGCTGACTGGGCCGGCTGGATGTAAACGCTTACATAAATGTCGGCCCGCGTCAAGGACGAGTGTCAACCCGATCAAGAGTGAGTGTCGGCCGGGTCGGCGACCGGGCCGGTCGTCGTCCGCACGAGGAGATCGATCGGGGAGTCCTCGGCGCGGGTGATGCCGGCCTCGGCGGGATCACCGATCATCGACTCGATCAGCGCCCTCGCCGCCGCCGCGCCCTGGGCCGGGACCCGCTGGCGCACCGTGGTGAGTCCGACGACCCGGGCGAACTCGTGGTCGTCGACACCGATCACCGACACGTCCCGCCCGGCTGCGAGGCCGCGTTCACCCAGTTCCATCAAGGCGCCGAAGGCCATCTCGTCGGACATCGCGAACACGGCGGTCGGCGGGTCATCGGCATCGAGCAGCGACGCCATTGCTTCCTGACCACCGTCGATACCGAAGTTGCCGCTGGCGATGAGCTGCGGGTCGAGCACGAGACCGAAACGACGGAGGCCTGCCACGAAGCCCTCCTGGCGCAGGCGCGGGACCTCGAAGTTCATCGGATCGTCGCCGATCCCCGAGATCAAGCCGATGCGTTGATGACCAAGCGCGGCAAGGTGTCCGGCGGCGATCAGGCCCACGGAGTAGTCGTCGACCCGCACGGATGGGCAGCGGTCGGCGAGGGTGCCGACGGTCGACAGGGCGACGCCGCGGGCGCGCAGTGAACGGATCTGCTCGTCGCTGGCCACGAGGTTCACGAGGATCACCCCATCGGTGCGGCGCTCGAGGTGATGCGACTCGTCGAGGAATCGGGCGCACGCGTCGATGCTGCCGACGCCGACGACCATGAAGTCGTAGCCCGCCTCGGCGCAGATGGCCTCGGCGCCGGCGACCACGTTCGAGAAGTACCAGCTCGACAGGTGTGGCACCAGCACGATGACGGTGCGGGTGCGGCCGGCGGCCAACCGCGACGCCGCCGGATCGGGCTGGTAGTTGAGCGCTGAAGCGACCTCGGAGACGCGGTCGCGGGTCGACGCGGCAACGTTGGGCAGCCCGCGGAGCGCCCGGCTGACGGTGGCGACCGAGACGCCCGCCGCGGTGGCGACGTCCTCGATCGTCGCCCGCTTCAGACGCGGTGATGTGGTGCTGTCCATGTCGTCCCGTTCCCCTCGACTGCTGAGTGTAAGCGCTTACATCGACGGGGTCCAGTGCTGGCGCGGTTCGGGGGCCGGGCCGGGCAGTACCGTCGTGGGTGATGGACGGCGATCGCGCGACCCGAACGGCACTGGCCCACCGGGCGATCTCGATGATCGACCTCACCGATCTCGACGACGATCACTCGCCGGATGGCATCGACGACGCTGTGCGAACGAGCCATCGCGCACGGCACGGCCGCGGTGTGCGTGTGGCCGGAGTTCGTCGAGCGCTGTGCCGAGGCCCGCGCTGGCTCGAGTCTGCGCGTGGCGACGGTCGTCAACTTCCCCGGCGGCGAGGACCCGATCGACGATGTCGTTGCGCTCGTCGAGAAGTCCCGGTCGGCCGGCGCCGACGAGATCGACGTCGTGATTCCCTGGCGATCGGTGCTGCAGGGCGACACCAGCCGTGCCGTCGATCTCCTCGCCGCCACCCGCCGGTCCACGGGTGACGGCACGCTGAAGGTGATCCTGGAATCCGGAGCGGTCGCCGATTCAGCCACGGTGCGCGAGCTGGCCGACCTGGCCATCGACGGTGGCGCGGACTTCCTCAAGACGTCGACCGGGAAGACGGCCCGCGGCGCGACGCTCGAGGCGGCGGCGACGATGCTCGGCGCGATCGCCGATGCCGGGCGTGCGGTCGGGCTCAAGCCGTCGGGTGGGATCCGCACCTTCGACGACGCCGAGCGCTACCTCGCGCTGGCCGACGGTGCGATGGGCCCCGGTTGGGCCACCCCGGCGACGTTCCGATTCGGTGCCTCGGGCCTGCTCGACGTGCTGCTGGACGAACTCGGGCTCGACGAAATCGGCACAACGTGATTGCGTTGACGGACCGCTAACCTGGCCGGTCCCTGCCCTCGTAGCTCAGGGGATAGAGCATTGGTTTCCGGAACCATGTGCGGGAGTTCGAATCTCTCCGGGGGCACCACAAATCCGTGATCGTCGCGCCTGGTCGACCGCCACCGGTTACGGTCGGAAGTGTCCGGGGGGACACATTGAGATATCCGCACTTCGTCGTCGCCGCGCTCAAGTCGATCGCCAATGCCGTGTGCTTCGCGGTCAGTCGTCGTCGGGTCCTGCTGCTCGAGGGCCGGTGGTGGCGCGGCTTCTACTCGAATTGGTCGGGCGACCGGCGGTACCGGTCGCGCTCTCGTGTCGCCGGCGTCGGAGTCGGAGGTCGTCGAGATCGTGCGTGACGAGCCGTTGATTCGTGTCGTCGGCGCGGGCCATTCGTTCAACGACGGGTTGGCGACCGAGGGCGCAACGGTGTCGCTCGATGCGCTCGCGGGTGTGATCGACATCGACCACGAGGCAAAGCAAGCGACCGTTTGGGCCGGTACTCGTCTCCGGGATCTCACGCCGGTCCTGCTCGCGGAGGGTCTCGCCTTCGGTGCGCTCGCCTCGCACGACGCGCAGAGTGTGGCGGGGATCATCTCGACCGATGTGCACGGCACCGCTCGCGGGCCGGCCCACTTCAGCGACCATGTCGTTTCCATGCGCCTGGTCGACGGCACCGGCGAGGTGCGTACGGTCGGACCGGATGACGAGTTGTTCCGGGCTGCCGTCGGCGGGATCGGAGCGGTCGGCATCATCACCCAGGTGACGGTCCAGTGCGTCGATGCGTTCGACCTGCGCCAGACCTCGATGGTCGAGACGCGTGGCTGGGCGGAACGGAATCTCGCACGGCTGCTCGCCGACCACGACCACGTCAGCTTCTACGCCTACCCGTTCACCGATCTGGTGCACGTCCATGTCTGGGACCGCACCGAGGCACCGCGATCGCCGCTCGGCGCGCACCGCGAGGCGGTCAACGAGGCGAAGGCTGCGGTGGTGGCAGCCACGTTCGGGGATGCCATGGCGCATCTCGGCAAACTTCCACGCCTGGCGGCGCGAGCGATGAAGCTGCAATCCGCGACGAATCTCGTGTTGGAGTCCCACGAAGCGTTCAGCCGGAGCCAGTACCACCTGCACCAGGAACTCGAGATCGCGGTGCCCGTCGAGCGCGTGTGGGCCGACCTCGACGAGACGTTGGCGATCTACGAACGGTTGTATGCCACGGAAAGCCTGCCGTTCCTGTTGGTCGAGGTCCGGTTCAGCCCGGCCGGGCACGACCGGTCACTGCTCGGTGCGGGCGTCGATCGGGCTTCGGCATGGTTGTGCCTGTGCCTGAACCAATCGGGTCGCGTCGGTGACTACTTCGACGCGATCGAGAGCTGGATGCGAACCGACGGGCACGAGGCGCGGGTGCACCTCGGCAAGTGGTGCGAACACCTCGATGCGACCGATCTCGCGCGCATGCACGGCGAGCGTTTCGAGCAGTTCCAGCGGATCCGTGGCCGGGCCGACCCGCAGGGGCGGTTCGTCAACCCGTTCACCGAGCGGATGTTCGGCCCGGTCGAATCGTGAGCGACTCCGGTCCACCTCCACGGCCGCAGGACGACAGTTTCGACCAACTGGGTTTCCGCCCCATGCCGGCGACGGAATGGCTCGCACCGCGCCGGTACCTGCGAACGACGCTGCAGACCGCGCTCGCCGACGTCGCCGCCTCGTTCACCGATCGTCGCGAGACGCTCGCCGCCCTCGACCCACGCCCCGAGCCGGCGCCTGATCTCGATCGGTCCCGCGACGAGGAGCTCTGGATCGACTACGTCGCCGACACCGGTGACGGGTTCGACCACACGTACCCGGTCGCCTGGGCGCTGGCTCAGGACGAGCTCATGGTCGAGGGATGCACCGAACCCTTGCCGGCCGGGCGACTGCTCATCTTCGGCGGGGACCAGGTGTACCCGGTCGCGTCCGACGACTCGTATCGCGACCGATTCACCGGTGTCTTCCGGGCCGCGCTTCCCTGGCGGGACGCTGGTGCGGTGCGTGATGCCGTCGCGATTCCCGGGAACCACGACTGGTACGACGGCCTCGGCGCGTTCTCGCGCACCTTCTGCCAGCAGAGGTGGGTGGGAGCCTGGCGGACGCACCAGCGCCGCAGTTATTTCGCGGTGGCGCTCCCGCACCACTGGTGGCTGTGGGGTGTCGACATCGCCCTGGCCGGCCTCGTCGACCGGGCCCAGCTCGACTACTTCGATGCCCTCGCGGAGCGTGCCGCGCGCGCCGCGGCCGCCGACGGCGCCACCGCGAGGTTGGTGATCGTGACGGCCAAGCCGAGTTGGTTGGATGCCGTCGAGACGGCGCCGCGAGAGGCGCGCATCGACCGCGCGCTCGACCACTTCGAGACCGGCGTGGCGGCACGCCACGGCATCCAGGTCGCCGCGGTGATCGCCGGTGACAAGCACTTCTACGCGCGCTTCGAGCCGGAGCACGGCGCCGGTCCGTCGCGCATCGTGTCGGGAGGAGGTGGGGCGTTCCTCCACCCCACCGACCACGTCCCGGACCGCGTGTCGGTCGCCCACCCGCCCGAACGCCAACTCGACGACGAACCGCTGGCCTTGGCCCAGCTGCAGCCGACCCGCGCGAGATCGCGACAGCTTCGCGCCCGGGCCCTCTGGTTCGGCTTCCGCAACGGCGCATTCGCGGCGGTGACTGCACTCGCCTACCTCACATGGCTGGGTCCGACACCGGTCCGTGTCGCCGTGGCGGCGGCGACGCTCGCCTGCGCGATCGCGCTCGCCCGACGTCCGTCCCTCCCTCGGGGGCTCGTCTGGGCGACGCCGCACGCGGCCGCCCATGTCGGATGCATGGCGTTGGCGGTGGCGGTGGCGGACGGCATCACCGACACGACGTCGGTTTGGTGGCGGGCGGTCGCACTCCTCATCGCCGGTGGCCTCGTTGCTCCGGTCGTGGTCGGTCTGTACTTCCTCGTCGTCGGATGGATCGGTGGCGTCAACGACAACGAGGCGTTCGCCGCGATCCGCGTTCGCGAGCACAAGGGCTTCCTCCGACTCCACATCGACCACGACGGACGGATGGAGGCGTTCGCGATCGGGATCGACGATCCGCCACCCCGCGGCGACTGGCACGTCGCACCCGACGGGCCACCGGCAGCGCCCTGGTTCGCGTCCGAGTCGCCCGTGCGGGCGCGGCTCATCGACGGACCGATCACCCTCGGCAAGAGTCCTCACTGATCCAGACGGCGGACCAGGTGACCGTCGACTCACGCCAGCAGGCCGTGCCGGGCCGCGTAGGCGGTGGCCTCGGCGCGGTTCGCGGTGCCGGTCTTCTGCAGCACGGCACGAACGTGGTTGGCCACCGTGTTGCCGCTGATGAACAGCTGCTCGCCGATCTCGCGATTGGAGTGGCCTTGCGCCACGAGACGCAACACCTCGACCTCGCGCGCCGACAACCTGTCGGGCAATGACGCCGCCGGCGGCTCGACGGTCGCACTCCGCAGCGCATCGAGCTCGCGCCGGCAGCGGCGCACCAAGTCCTCCATTCCCACCTGCACCGCCAGCTCCTCGGCCTCGCGCAGCAAGGCACTCTGCGGCGCCAGCGCAACGGCCCAGTCGTGCGCGATCCGGGCACGCCACACCGGTGAGCGGGCGGCGACCGCGAGTTCCATCGCCGCCGTGAAGTGGCGTTCCGCGTCGGCGCGCCGGCCGAGCAGCGCGGCCAGATTGCCGCGCAACCGGTCGGCGGGTCCGAGGTTCACCGTGAACCCCACCTGCATCGTCTGGCGCGCAAAGGCGTCGAGTTCGCGGTACAGCACGTCAGCCTGCTCGCGGTCGGCCAGCGCCGTGCACACCTCGGAGAGGTAGCTGAGGCTTCCCGGCCAGGTGGCGTCGCGCGGCACCGCCGCGAAACCGTCGGAGGCGAGCGTTCCGAACTCCCGACGGGCCTCGTCGAACATGCCGACGTCGGCGAAGAGCGCGGTGAGACCCGGCCGCCACACCGCCTGGTCGGCCTGCAGCGCGGCGGCGACGCGCATCGCCGGCACCACCTCCTCCAGCCGGCCCTGCTCGCGCCGGATGGCATACATCTGCACGCCGTACACGCCGGCGCCGAACTCGGTGTGCGCGGTTGCCGCGAACGCCGACGCCCGCTCGGCCAGTTCCTCCGCCTCATCGAGGCGTCCGTCGATCAAGGCGAACATCACGTCGAAGGTGATCGACTGGTAGCGGTAGATCACGAACTGGCCCCGCTCGGCAGCCTCGCGCAACTCCGGCAGCCCCTCCCGAGCGTCGGCCAACCGTCCCAATCGCATCAGGCCCCGCACGTAACACCCGCGGGCGAAGCAGTAGGCCCACAGGTCGTTGAGCGCCAGCGCCAGCTCGCACACCTCGGCGGCGGTCTCCGTGTAGACGAACGAATTCTCCTCGTAGATCAACGCGCACTGCAGAGCGGACATGAGCACCGTCGGGTCGCCGTGCCGGCGCGCCGCGATCATGCTGGCATCGCCCACGGGCTTGGCCTCCTTCATCCGCCCGGCCATCGCGAGCGCCAACGCCAGCGATGCCTGCACCCGGGCGCGCAGCGGGCTGTCCTCCTCGCCCACCAGTTCGAGCGCCTCCGACATGATGCGTACCGACTCGTCACCCGGCAGCCCCGGCATCTGCACGGCGAAGTCGAACCCGACGGCAGCCTGCACCGCCTGCTCGACCAGCCCTCGCTCGCGCGCCGCCCGGAAGGCCCGCTGGAAGACCTGCATCGCCTGCTGGTTGTTGCCCTCTGCGACACAGGGCCGACCCGAGTTCGAGCTCGAGCTCGATCGCCTCGGTCGAGTCGGCCTGGCTCAGGGTCAGCGCCGACTCGAGGTGGGCGATCGCCTCGTCATAGGCCACCGATCGCATCGCTTGCGTCGCCGCACGCCGGGCGTAATACACGGCCTTCGCCGGCCCCGCGACGGACGCCGCCGCGGTGAAGTGACGCGCCAGCTCGGCGAGCACCGGCCGCCGGTCTCCCTCGAACACCGACTCGTAGGCGACCGCCAGCCGGTGGTGCAGGCGAACTCGCGCCGCCGCGCGCACCGTCTGGGCGACGCTGTCGCGCACGATGGCGTGGACGAACTCGTAAGTCGGTAACGACCCTCCGACCTCCACGAGCAACCTCGCGTCGACCAGCTCGTCGACGCCGGCATCGAGCGCCTCGGGCGCGAGGTCGCTCGCCGCGGTCACGACGCGGAGGGGCAGCCGCTGGCCACCGATCGCCATCAGCTCCACCACGTGACGCGCGGGAGCCGACAGCGTCACCAGGCGAGCCGACTCCACCTCGCGCACGCTTTCCGGCACGGCATCGATGCCCGCGTCGCTCTGCACGGTCCAGCGACCGCCGACGCAAGCGACCCGGCCCGACGAGACCAGGTGCTGCCACAGTTCGCCCAGGTAGAAGGCGTTGCCACCGGTGCGCGCCGCCAGCGACTGGGCGAGGATGCGCAGGTCGCGATCGAGGTCGTGGCCCACCGTCGTCGCCACGAAGTCCTCCACGCTCGACGGGTCGAGGCCCGACAGCGAGATGCGTCGGGCGGTGTTGGTGCGGCGGAGTTCGGCCAGCAGCGTCGCGAGCGAATCGGGGATCTCGGCGACCGTGTCGCGAAATGTCGCCAGCAGCAACAACGGCACTTCGGTGCTCGACCGGGCGAGGTGCCGGAGGAGCGCCAGCGTCTGATGGCCCGCCCAGTGCAGATCGTCGATCAGCAAGACCACCGGACGTCCCGCGGCGGCCAACCCGAGCATCGCATCCACCGCGGTGAAGAAGCGGTACCGCTCCGTCTCGGGGTCGGCTGTTGGCGCGCGCTGCAGTCCCGGGATCCGGCGCTCGATCTGCGGCAGGAGTACCGCCATCTCGGCGACCTGCTCGCGGTGGTGTTCGAGCAGTTCGTCGGGCATCGCCCGCAGCAGGTGGTCGAGTGCGAGGACGAACGGCTGATAGGGCACGGCCAGCTCCGCGTCGCACGCGCCGTACGCCACGACCGCGCCCTGCCCGCCGGCCCACCGGGCGAACTCGACGGCGAGCCGGGTCTTGCCCGCACCGGCTTCACCACCGATCAGCGCCGCCTGGCGTGCTCCGGCGCCCACCGCGGACCAGGCCTCGAGCAATGTCTCCCACTCACCGCTGCGACCGACGAAGGGCGCGCTGCTCTCCACCGCCAACGCCGACGGCAGCGCGACGGCGAACGGCCCGTCCGGAGATGTCAGCTCGATCGGGCTCCACTCGACCTCGTACGCCTCGATCGGCTCGGCGAGACCCTTCAACGGCAGCGGGTCGAGTGCCCGGAACCGCGCTCCCGACCGGTCGAACGGCAAGGTGATGGACGAGCGCGCTCGCCACGATCTGTCCGGGCGCGGCAGCGGCCTGCAGCCGAGCGGCCACGACAACCGGCAAGCCGTAACAGTCACCGTCCTCCCAGCTGACATCACCGACGCCCAACCCGACCCTCACCTGCAGCGTGGGCAGGCGACCGGCGACGCACTGCTGCACGGCGATCGCCGCCAGCACGGCATCGGTCGACGCGTCGAACGCCGCCATGATCCCGTCGCCCGCCGTCTTCACCACGGTGCCACGGTGGTCGGTGACGATCTCCTGCAGGCGCCGTTCATGGTCGCGGAACAGCTCGTCGGCAGCTGCTTCTCCGAGTTCGGTTCGCAGCGACGTCGACTCCACCGCATCGGTGAAGAGGATCGTCGACGTGGTTGTCGGCACCTTCGACCCCTTTCCCCTGCGAGGAAGGACCCACTAGTCAGGACTGACTATCCCATTGTGGTCCACCGAGGACCGCGAGAAAACAGGAAATGGCCCGAACCGGTCATGACACGCGGGCGGATGGTCTTTACCGTGGTCGACATCCGAGGAGCAAAGGAGACGAAATGAGTCTGTTCGTCATCGAGCGACACTTCGCCGAGATGCTCGACGTGGCCGGTCTCGACCACGCCGAAATCAAGGCGGTCAACGACGACGTCGGCATCAGCTGGCTCTTCTCCTTCCTCTCGGCCGACAAGAAGAAGACCTTCTGCCTGTACGAAGCGCCCAGCGCCGAGGCCATCCGCGAGGCCGCAGCACGACTGGGCATCCCGGCCGACGAGATCGTCCCCGTGGAGCAGTTCGGCCCGGTACCGGTCTGACACGCGGCCGGGTCCACCGGCCGACATCCCACTGATCATCACACCGATCAACACACCCTGAAAGGGGCGACGCACCATGACCACCATTCACCACGACGTCACGCGCCTGCTCACCGACGAGATGCTCGCCGGGTTCGACGAGCGGGCCGCGACCTACGACCGAGAGAACACGTTCTTCAGCGAAGACTTCGAGGCGCTGCGCAACTCGGGCTACCTGCTCGCCACCGTGCCCAGCGACATGGGCGGCGGCGGGCTCGGCCTCGACGAGTACGTCAAGTTGCAGAGCCGGCTCGCCTACTACGCCGCCCCCACCGCCCTCGGGGTGAACATGCACATGTATTGGGCCGGCGTGGCGTCGGACCTGCGCAACGCCGGCGATCATTCCTGCGACTTCCTGCTCGACGCTGCAGTGCGCGGCGAGGTCCTGGCCGCCCTGCACGGCGAGGCCGGCAACGACCTCCCGCTGCTGCTGTCCTCGAGCACCGCCGAGCGGGTGGACGGTGGCTGGAAGATCAACGGCCACAAGATCTTCGGGTCGCTCACGCCGGTGTGGACGCTCGGCGGGTTCCACGCGATGAGCACCGACGATCCCGCAGGGCCGCAGATCGTCCACGGGTTCGTCGACCATGACGCGCCGGGCCTCGTGGTCGTCGACACGTGGGACACCTTCGGCATGCGTGCGACGCAGAGCCAGGACACCATGTTCCACGACGTCTTCGTGCCCGACTCGCAGGTGGCACTGGTGTGCCCGGCCGGGTTCGCGGGCGCGGGCATGTTCCAGGTCGCCATCTTCGCCTGGGCGCTCATGGGCTTCGCGTCCGTGTACCAGGGCATCGCCCACCGTGCGTTCGACATCACCGTCGAGAAGGCCCCGCAGCGGTCGTCGGTCGCGCTCACCCGCTCGATGGCGTACCACCCCGAGGTGCAGCACCTGGTGGCCGACATGCGCATCGCGCTCGACGCCATCGACGCCATGCTCGACCGCACCGCGACCGACTGGGCGACCGGGGTGGAGCACGAGGACTGGCCGGTGCGGCTGATCGCCACCCGCCAGTTCGTCATCAACCAGACGATGGCGATCGTCGGGTGGGCGCTCGACGTGTCGGGCGGCTCGGCATCGTTCAAGCGCAGCCGGCTCGAGCAACTGTTCCGCGATTCGAGCATGGGGCGCTTCCACCCCGGCAACACCCTGCTCGCGCACGAGGTGATCGGCAAGCTCTGCCTGGGCATCAACCCCGACGAGTCACCCCGCTGGGGCTGAGCCACCGCCCGACCGTTGCGTCAGGGATGATCGGGCGACACGAAGATGCAGAAGGGGTGGCCGGCGGGGTCGGCAAACACGTAGAGCGGTTCCGCGGCGTCGCGCGATCGGTCCTCGAGTTCGGCCGCCCCGAGGGCGATCGCCCGATCGTGCTGCCGGGCGAGTTCGTCGATGTCCGCCACGGTCATGTCGAGATGCAGCTGTTGTGGCACGACGGGCTCGGGCCACGTGACTGCGGGGAGTTCGTCGACGTGTTGGATCGCGAGTCGCGCGGTGCCGCCGCGGATCGCGGAGCACGAGCCAGTCGTCGCCGTTCGGATCGGGTTCACCGCTCGGTGGCGGCTCGTCGCCGGGCCGGTACTCGTAGTCGAGCAGCAGACGGTAGAACTCGCCGAGCGTGCGCGCGTCCGTCGCATCCAACACCACCGCCCGGAGGATCGGAAACGTGTCCGGCACGCCTCGATCTTCGCGCCCGCGTCGGCATTCCGGCAATGGTCGGTCGGATCCGGGACGATTTCGGGAAGAATGGCGTCCCCATGTCCGACCCCATCGCCACCCTGTCACGGCTGCTCGAGCCGGTCTTCGCCGAGATCAACGGCGGTGTCCCCGCCGACCCGATCGTGCGGCCGTCCGATCGCGCCGACGTGCAGATCAACGGTGCGCTCCCGCTGGCGAAGGCGCTCGGCTCGAACCCGCGTGAGATCGCCGA
The DNA here is from genome assembly GCA_963801795.1 of Ilumatobacteraceae bacterium. Lineage (GTDB taxonomy): Bacteria > Actinomycetota > Acidimicrobiia > Acidimicrobiales > Ilumatobacteraceae > Sva-07. Next base: position 251,751 of record CAWDFZ010000003.1, on the reverse strand, counting down.
ACGGGTGATCGCCTCCGGTGCGCTCGCCGCGGCGGCAGCCGAGGCTCGAGATCGCCGGGCCCGGTTTCATCAACGTCAACTTCTCGCCGCGACTTCCTCACGACGGCCCTCGGCGAGGTCGCGGCCGACGAGCGCCTCGGCGTGCCGCCGGCGGTCGCCGCCGAAGACGGTCGTCGTCGACTACTCGGCGCCGAACGTGGCCAAGGAGATGCACGTCGGCCACCTCCGCACGACCGTGATCGGCGACGCGCTCGTGCGGATGCACGACGTTCCTCGGTCACGACGGTGATCCGCGAGAACCACATCGGCGACTGGGGCCGCCCGTTCGGCATGCTCATCGAGCACCTCCTCGACATCGGTGAGGACGTCGCCGCCGCCGGGCTGCGACAGGGCGATCTCGACGGCTTCTACAAGCAGGCGAACGCGAAGTTCACCGAATCCGAGGAGTTCCAGGAGCGTGCCCGCGACCGGGTCGTGCTCCTGCAGGCGCCGCGATCCCGACACGCTCGCGATCTGGGAACGGCTCGTGTCGATGTCGAACGACTACTTCAACCTGGTGTACCGCAAGCTCGGCGTGCTGCTCACCGACGACGACCTCGCCGGCGAGAGCATGTACCAGGAGCTGATGCCCGAGGCGTACGACCGGCTCGACGCGGCCGGGCTCGTGTCGGAGAGCGACGGCGCGATGGTCGTGTTCCCGCCCGGCTTCACGAACCGCGAGAACGAGCCGCTCCCGTTGATCGTGCGGTCGCGGGCCGGTGCGTTCATGTACGCCACGAGCGATCTGGCGTGCGTGCTCGACCGCGTCGAACGGCTCGCACGCCGACCTGATGCTCTACGTCGTCGGCGCACCGCAGGCGCAGCACCTGCAGATGGTGTTCGAGGTGTGCCGCATGGCGGGTTGGCTCGTGCCGCCGGCCGAGGCGGTGCACGTCGGCGTTCGGCAACGTGCTCGGCGACGACCGCAAGATGCTGCGGAGCCGCTCGGGCGAGTCGGTGAAGCTGATCGAGCTGCTCGACGAAGCGGTCGAGCGGGCCGCCGCGGCGATCGCCGAGAAGAACCCCGACCTGTCCGACGAGCGAGCGGGCCGAACTGGCGCGCATGATCGGCATCGGCGCGGTGAAGTACGCCGACCTGTCGACCGATCGCATCAAGGACTACGTGTTCGACTGGGACCGGATGCTGGCGTTCGACGGCAACACGGCGCCGTACCTCCAGTACGCGCACGCCCGGATCTGCTCGATCTTCCGCCGGGCCGAGGTCGACCGGGCGAGCGTCCGCACCGCGCCGTTCCTCCTCGACACCCCGCAGGAGCGAGCGCTCGCGCTGCGGCTGCTGGCGTATCCGACGGCGCTCGCCACGACGCTCGAGTCGTTCAGCCCGCACAAGCTCTGCACGTACGTGTACGACCTGGCGTCGGACTTCACGTCGTTCTACGAGCACTGCCCGATCCTGAAGGCCGACGAGCCGATCCGGTCGAGCCGGCTCGCGCTCGCCGACCTGACCGCCCGCGTCCTGGCCCACAGCGCTCGGCCTGCTCGGCATCGACGTCCCGGACCAGATGTGAGCGCGCGGTGAGCGCGATCCCGCGGCGGCTGCTGTCCGACACGGCGACCGTCGGCGACGACGGGTGGCTCACCGTCGGCGGCTGCTCGGTCGCCGACCTCGCCGCCGAGTTCGGCACGCCGCTGTTCGTGTACGACGAGGCGCACCTCCGCAACCGCTGCCGGGAGGCGGTCGCCGCGTTCGGCCACGAGCGCGTGATCTACGCGACCAAGGCGTTCCTCTGCCGGGCGATGGCCAGACTCGCCTACGACGAGGGGTTGCTGCTCGACGTCGCGTCGGGCGGCGAGCTGCACGTCGCGCTCGCCGCCGGCGTGCCGGCGTCGGCGTGCACGCTGCACGGCAACAACAAGTCGCGTCGCCGAGCTGCGGATGGCGATCGAGGCCGGCGTGCGCCACATCGTCGTCGACTCCTTCGACGAGCTCGACCGCCTCGACGCGCTCGCCGGCGACGGCGTCGGCCCGACGCCGAAGATCCTGCTGCGCATCACGCCGGGCGTGCACGCCCACACCCACGAGTTCATCGCCACCGGCCAGGACGACTCGAAGTTCGGGTTCAACCTCGGCAACGGCGACGCGTTGCGGGCGGTCGACCGGGCACGCCGGTCGCCGTCGGTCGAGCTGGTCGGCGTGCACTGCCACATCGGCTCGAACGTGTTCGAGGCGTCGTCGTTCGCCAAGGCGGCCGAGGTGATGGCCGACTTCGCCGTGCCGCTCGACCTGCCCGAGCTGGTGCTCGGCGGCGGGCTCGGCGTGGCGTACGTCGAGAGCGAGGAGGCGCCGACGATCGCGCAGTGGGGCAACGTGCTGCTCGACGCGTGCGACGCGCTCGGCGTGCGCTCGAACGTCAGCGTCGAGCCCGGCCGGGCGATCGTGGCCGCGGCGGCGATGACCGTGTACACGGTCGGCACGATCAAGGAGATCCCCGGCGTGCGCACGTACGTCGCGGTCGACGGCGGGATGAGCGACAACCCGCGGCCCGTGCTCTACGGGTCGGGGTACGAATCGTTCCTGCCGCGTGCGGTCGACGCCGATCGGTCGACTGACGGCGCGGCTCGTCGGCAAGCACTGCGAGTCGGGCGACGTGCTGTCGTTCGAGGCGCGGCTGCCGGCCGACATCGCCGTCGGTGATCTGCTGGCGATGCCGGTCACCGGTGCGTACGGCCACTCGATGGGGTCGAACTACAACAAGATCACCCGACCGCCGGTCGTGTTCGTCGCCGACGGCGAGGCGCGCCTCGTCGTGCGCCGCGAGACCTTCGACGACCTGCTCGCCACCGACCTCGGCTGATCGCCGGCGTCAGCCGAACTCGTCGAGGTGGCGCAGCACCGCCCGGCCGCGGGGCGACAGCTCGTAGCCGGGGCTGTGGCTGATCGTCAGACCCAGCGCTTTCAGCTTGCGGACGTCGTCCTTGAACGGTGCCGTCTCGCGGCCGACCGATTCGGCGAGGTCGGGTGCCCGAACGTGGGGACGGTCAGCGATGAGCCGCAGCGTCGTGCGGGTCCACGGCGCGTGCGTGCTCCGGGCATCGAACCGGTCGAGGCGGGCGGTGATCGCGGCGAGATCTGCGGGCGAGAGGTGGTCGTCGTCGCGCAGGGTGATGCGCGGGTCGATTCCGCCCGGTCGTACCCGGACCCGGTAGTCGGTGCCGTCGGCCTTCTGCTCGAGCATCGCGACCACGTCGTCGACCGATGCGAAGCCCGCCCGCCGGGCGTCGTCGAGGGTGATGTCGGCAGCGGCGACCGGCGTGACCTCCACGATGTCGAGCATGCCGATCGCCGTGCGCAGCGTGCCGCCGGCGCGCACGGTCGGCCGCACCTGACGGCGGAAGAGCGTGTCGATCTCGCCGGTGGCGATGCGTTCGAGCACGGCGTTCCTGATCAGCACCACCGCGCAGCGTAGGCGGTGATCGCGACGTCATAGGCTCGCCCGGATGTCGAGTGCTGATCGGGCGGTTCGGGGCGTCGCTGCGCAGGGCGCTCTCCAGCAGAACATCGACCGGCAAGATGCTGTCCAAGGCGCCATCCACGATGCCACCCAAGTCGCCGACAGCGCGTCGGGAGCCGGGCCGGGTGACGATCGAGTACTCGCCCGACATGGACGGCGACGCCGATCCCGGCGAGGTCGTGTGGACGTGGGTGCCGTACGAGGACGACCCGTCGCAGGGCAAGGACCGGCCCGTCGTGATCATCGGCCGGGCCGGTGCCGACCTCGCCGGCGTGCCGCTCACGTCGAAGAACCATCACCGCGGCGACGAGGTCGCCGTCGGCACCGGCGGCTGGGACAGGAGCGGGCGACCGAGCTTCGCCAAGGTCGACCAACTCCTCACCGTCGACCCCAAGGCGGTCCGCCGCGAGGGATCGGCGCTCTCCCGATCGCACTTCGACGACGTCGTCGACGCCGTCGCCCGCTACCACGACGTCCGGCGCCGCTGACCTCCCCGGAGCACCGGTCCAATCCTCGTTTGCGTCGGGATTTTCGGGACCCGTCCGGGCGAAAATCGCGACGCAAACGACGATTCCGGTCAGATGCAGAGCGTGGGCTCGCCGACGGCGACGTCGCGATGGCAGGTCTGCGACACGTACGCGGCCTCGACGGCCCAGCCGGTCCGACCAGCGGCGTCGAACGTTTCCTCGAGCCAGACGTACACGACCTGTCCGCTCACCGAGTCGTCGCCGCCCACCGACGCCTCGACGACGACGAGTGGGAGCCCGTCGGGCTCGGTCGCGACGACGTGCGCGTCCGCCGGGAACTCGGGGTCCTGGGCATTGGCGTCCTCGAGCCGGGTCGCGAGCTGATCCGCGTATGTCGGGAGGTCGGTGATCTCGACGCCGTCCGGAGCGATCAGCGCCTGGAGTGTCTCGTTGGCGGGGACCGGATCGGTGTCGCCGGGCCAGGCCGTCCAGGTGGCGTACGTCGGAACGCCGAACGGGAGGAACTCGTCGATCCCCGTGCCCAGATCGACCACGTCCCAGGTGCCATCGGCGAGGCGATCGAGGATCACGATCGCGCCGTCAACGCCGCCGGGCTGGAGGAACATCGGACCGGCGCTCAGGCTTCCCCGATCTCCGTCGCATCGCAGCCCGGTGAACACCAACCCCGGCATCGGCGAGTCGAACCCGTCCTCGAGCACCGTCCGCGCCATCGCCGTCGCATCGGCGAGCGAGCACCCCGAAGACGGCCATATCCGCTCGTCGAGAACGTCGGCTGTGGGAGCGGTCGCATCGGTGAGGTCGAGCTGAACGAGGTCGTCGCCGATCAAGGTGAACGCCGTCGGCGGGGAGAAGGTGTCGGTGCAGATCTCCTTCCAGCCGGTCGTGTCGGGGCCGACGATGAGCAGGCAGTCGGGACCGCTCGCTGGCGACCCGGTGAATGTCGTCACGCCGTTCAGACCGTCGAGGGGTACCGGCCCGTCGAGCTCCACCACCCCGCCACGAATGCCGGTCTGGGAGGTGAACCACGACGTCGCGTCGGCGAGAGTGGCGGAACTGCCGGCCGGTTTCGGCAGCCGGGCGGCGATCGACGCCGACGTGCCGTCGGAAGCCAGCACACGGCAGGCGACGACCACGACGTACTCGGTCGACGATTCCTCCAGCCCCGCGTCGCCGCATCCCGGTTGTGGCTCCGGTCGCACGGTCGCGACCTGCGTGGAGGCGGCGGCCGTCGACGGCGTGCTGTCCGTGTCCGAGGTGACGGTGCCCGATGTCGAGCTCGTCGTCGGTGCGGTCGACGGCGTCGACACCGCGGGCAGTGTGTCGACAGGTACCGCGGTGCCGGCCGGTGTCTGGACCTGCCCTGTGGGGCGGTCGTCGATCTGGAAGGCCACGATGCCGATGACGGTCGCGGCCACGAGTCCGATCCCGATCCCCGCCGGCCACCAGGACCGGCCTCGGCCCTCGTCGCCGTTCAGCGGCCGTCGTGCGTTGTAGGCGTCACGAGCGTCGGCCGCGGTGGGCGCCTCGCGGCGTAGGCGGTCGCCGGCCTGTTCGAGCGTTCCGTCGATGTCGTCGTCGTTCATCTCCGGTCCGTTCATCGTTCGCCGCCCTGGGTCCGTGTCGGTGGGTCGCCGTCGGTCAGTCGTGCGGCAAGGGTGGCACGAGCTCGTTGGAGGTGGGTCTTCACGGTTCCTTCGCTGCACCCGATGACGAGCGCGATGTCGGCGAGCGCGAGGTCGTCGACGTACCGCAGCACCACGGCCTGGCGCTGCGCCCGCGGGAGGCTCCGGACGCTCCGCCAGAGTTCGGCGTCGGGCGTCGCCGGCTCGGCCGTGGGATCGGCGGCGCGGCGCCCGAGCCGGCCGACGGCGGCGGCCTCTCGCCGGCGCCGCCGGGCCTCGTTCGACGAACGATTCAGCGCAACGCGCCGAACCCACGCACCCGGGTTGTCGAGCACCGCCACGTCGGTCCACCGTGCCTCCGCCTGGACGAGGGCGTCCTGGGCGAGATCCCGTGCGGTCTCGCGGTCGCCGCACCAGGCCGTCAGCATCGGTACGAGCCGGGGGTACTCGACGAGGAAGAACTCCTCGAAGGTCGTCGTGCGCGGCTCGTCCGTCACCATCACACGTTCACACACCGCAGCGGCGTGACCGGTGGACACGTCGGTCGAAATTCGGCGGGTACCCGGCTCGCCGGGCTGGAAGACTGCGCCGGGTGGGCGAGCTCGTGATCGTGACCGGACCGCCGGGGGCGGGCAAGTCGACGGTGGCGTCGCTCCTCGCCGCCTCCGTGTCACCGAGCGTGCTCGTCGAGGGCGACCGGTTCTTCGGGTTCCTGGCGACCGGCGCGATCCCACCGTGGCTCCCCGAGTCGAACGACCAGAACCATGTCGTCACCGAAGCCATGGCGCTGACGACGGGCCGCTTCGTCAGCGGCGGCTACTTCACGGTGTTCGACGGTGTGATGGGGCCCTGGTTCCTGCCGACGTTCGTGGACATGCTCGGCCTCGAAGCGTCCGAGCACACCCACGCGATCGACTACGTGATCCTGATGCCGACCGTCGATCAGTGCGTCGAGCACGTGCGTGATCGGGTGGATCACGCCTTCGCCGACGAGTCGGCCACCCGCAAGATGCACCTGGAGTTCGCGTCCGCACCGATCGACTCACGGCACGTGCTCGTGCCGGGTCCGATGTCCGCCGACGACGTCGTGGCCGAGATCGACGTGCGTCGCCGCGCCGGCTCGCTCCGTGTCGATCGTCTGGAGGCGATGTAGTTGTCGGGCGCCATTGACCCGACATCGCCATCGCCTGGCCGGGCGCTCGGCGATGTCGTTGTCGGGCGCTATCCCGACATCGCCATCGCCGTGCGGAGTGCGGTGGCGGCGGGTAGGTTGCGGCGCATGCTCGAGGTGCGGAACGTCTCGAAGCGATTCGGCGCCACGGTCGCTCTCGACGACGTGTCGCTGACGGTGGGGGAGGGCGAGGTCGTCGGCTTCCTCGGGCCGAACGGGTCGGGCAAGACCACCACGATGCGTTCGGTCATGGGTCTGATCTCCGTCGACGCCGGTGACGTCCGGTGGAAGGGCCAACCGATCACGGCCGACGTCAGGCACCGGTTCGGCTACATGCCCGCCGAGCGCGGCATGTACCCGAAGATGCGCGTGCGCGAGCAACTCGTCTACTTCGCCCGCCTCGCCGGCCGGACCGCGGCCGACGCGGCCGCGGCCGCCGATCACTGGCTCGAACGGCTCGGGCTCACCGACCGGGCCGGCGACGAGGTGCAGGCCCTGTCGAGCGGCAACCAGCAGCGCGTGCAGCTCGCGATCGCTCTTGCGCACGATCCCGAACTGCTCATCCTCGACGAACCGTTCTCCGGCCTCGACCCGATCGCCGTCGAGACGATGAAGCAGCTGCTCCTCGAACAGATCGCCCGCGGCGTCGCGGTCCTGTTCAGCAGCCACCAACTCGACCTCGTGAGCGACATCTGCCGCGACGTCGTGATCGTCGACCAGGGGCGCATCGTGCTGGAGGGTGACGTGCACGAGCTGCGCGGCCGGTCGCCGTTCCGGGATGTGGTCGTCCGCTACGAGGCGAGCGACGAGCCCGAGACCGTGCGGGTGCCGGCGTCGACGACCATCGACGAGGTCCTCGCGCAGCTGGCGGACGGTCGAGGCGTCGACGACGGCCGGATCGTCGACCTGAGCTTCGGTCCACCGGCGCTCTCCGAGGTGTTCCTCCGCGCCGTCGGCCGGGCCGAGGCCGAGATCGACCCGGACGTCGACCCGGATGTCGACCCGGATGTCGACGAGGACCTCGACACGCACGTCGGCCGGGCGGGAGGCGCGCCGTGAGCTCCTCGCCGATTCTCCTCGCCGTCGTCGCGCGAGATCCGGACCCGGGTGCGGCGGCCGTCGTTCTTCGTGTTCACCGGTCTGCTCGTCGCGGCGATCCTCGCGTCGGGGATCCTCTTCAAGATCTTCAACGACGACTCGCGGCCGAGCTACGACGTCGGCACCGTCGGCGCGATCCCCGAACTGTTCGCCCCGGCGATCGAGGTGACGTCCGGGCAGGCCGACATCACCGTCGAGCTGCAATCCTTCGACGATCCGGCGGCGGCCCGCCAGGCGCTCACCGACGGCGACATCGACGCGGTCGTCGACGGCGACGCCGAAACGGTCACGTGGAAGGGCGACCCGAGCGACACGCTCGCGCCCGTGCTCGACCAGTCGTGGCGCACCGCACAGGCCGCCGAGGCGGCGACGTCGGCCGGCCTCGACGACGCGCAGGTGACGGCCATCCTCGACCCGCCGCCGTTGCAGTCGGAGGTGATCGACCCGGACGACGAGCCCGGCATCGGCACCCTCGTCGGGTTCGCCAGCGCGGTGCTGCTGTTCATCTCGATCACGACGTTCGGCAACTACGTCCTCACCGGCGTGGTCGAGGAGAAGAGCACCGGAGTCGTCGAGGTGCTCCTGTCGCACGTCCGCGCCCACCAGCTCCTCGGCGGCAAGGTGCTCGGCGTCGGCGCGGTCGCGCTCACCCAGTTCGCGGCCGCCGTGCTCGCCGGGCTCGTGTCGCTGCGCATCTCGGGCGTCGACGTGCCGTCCGAGTTGTGGATCGGCCTGCCGGCGACGATCGGCTGGTTCATCGGTGGCTTCCTCCTCTACAGCACGCTGTACGCGCTCGCCGGATCGTTCGTGTCGAGGGTGGAGGATGCCCAGAGCGCAGCCGCGCCGATCTCGACGGCCTTCACCCTCGGGTACGTCCTGGTCTTCACGTTCGGCGCGGACCCCGACGGGACGCCGGCGCGGGTGCTGTCGATCCTGCCGCCGTTCGCGCCGTTGCTGATGCCGCTGCGGATGGTGACCGGCTCGGCGTCGGTGGTCGAGATCGTGGTCGCCGCCGTGCTGCTCGTGGCCTGCCGTGTGGGCGATGATCCGCCTCGCCGGATCGGTCTACTCGCGCACGCTGCTGCACCGTGGCGCCGCCTCACCTGGCGTCAGGCCCTCCGCCGCACCGCCACCTGACGCGACTGGTCGGGCACGAGGTGCCGAACCTCGTGACGGGACGAACGCGAGTCGGCGGCGTCCCCTAGCCTGCGTGCCGTGACGAACGACGTGATCAGGATCGGGCTGCTCGGCTGTGGCAACGTCGGCGGTTCGTTCGTCGAACTCGTCCGGGCGCAACAGCACGCCGTCGAGATGCGAACCGGGCATCCGGCTCGAGATCACCCGGGTCGCCGTGCGCAACCTCTCGGCCCAGCGCGACGTCGACGTCGACGAGACGATCCTCACCCGCGATGCCCACGGCGTCGTCGCCGACCCGGACGTCGACCTCGTCGTCGAGGCGATCGGCGGCATCGAGCCGGCCCGCAGCCTGATCCTCGAAGCGCTGGCCGCCGGCAAGCCGGTCGTGACGGCGAACAAGGAACTCCTCGCCAACGTCGGCGCCGAGCTGTACGCCGCGGCCGACGCCGCCGGCAAGGACCTGCTGTTCGAGGCCGCCGTCGCCGGTGGCATCCCGATCATGCGGGCCCTGCGCGAGAGCCTCCACGGCGAGCCGGTCGCGCCGCGTGCTCGGCATCATCAACGGCACGACGAACTTCATCCTCACCCGGATGACCGACGCGGTCGTCGCCGGTGGGGAGGCGGACTACTCCACGGCGCTGACCGAGGCCCAGCAACTCGGCTACGCCGAGCGCGACCCGACGGCCGACGTCGAGGGCTTCGACGCCGGTGCGAAGGCGGCGATCATCGCCACCGTCGCGTTCGGCGCGAAGGTCGTCGCCGGCGACGTGTACCACGAGGGGATCAGCAAGATCACCGGCGTCGGAGATCGCCATCGCCCACCGCCTCGGCTACGTCGTGAAGTTGCTCGGGATCGTCGAGCGGACCGCCGACAGCGACGAGATCAGCGTCCGCGTCCACCCGACGATGGTGCCGCGCAACCACCCGCTCGCCGCCGTCCGCGACAGCTTCAACGCGGTGTTCGTCGAGGGCGACTTCGTCGACTCGCTCATGTTCTACGGCCGAGGCGCCGGCGGCGCGCCGACCGCCAGCGCGGTGTTCGGCGACGTCGTCGACGCGGCGCTCAACCTGCGTGCCGGCACCCACGGGTCGCTCGGCACGCTCACCCACTGCCACGGTGCGTCCGATCGACGAGACCCGCGCCGAGTACCTCCTCGGCCTCGACGTCGCCGACCGTCCGGGCGTGCTGCACGCGGTGACCGGTGTGTTCGCCGCGCACGACGTGTCGATCCGCGTCGCCGAGCAGGAGGGCAACGGCCCCGACGCGCGGCTCGTGTTCATCACCCACGAGGCCCGCGAGGCCGACGTCCAGGCCACCGTCCGTGCGCTGCGCGAACTCGACGTCGTGCGCAATGTCGGCGGCCTGCTCCGTGTGATCGGCGACTGAACGATGCGGTACGTCTCCACGCGCGGCTCGGCGCCGGAGCTCGGGTTCAGCGACGTCCTGCTCGCCGGCCTCGCCACCGACGGCGGGCTGTACGTGCCGGAGTTCTGGCCGGCGCTCACGCCCGCCGGCGCCTCGCTCGACGGGCGCCCGCGCACCTACGTCGACCGTGCCGTCGAGGTGATGCTGCCGTTCGTCGAACCCGACCTCGACGCCGACGACCTGCGCGCCCTGTGCGAGCAGGCCTACTCGACGTTCCGTCATCCGGCGATCACGCCGCTCGTGCAGCTCGACCACCAGCTGTGGGTGCAGGAGCTGTTCCACGGCCCGACGCTGGCGTTCAAGGACGTCGCGCTGCAGCTCGTCGGCGCGATGTTCGACCGGGTGCTCGGCGAGCGGGGCGAGCGCGTCACGATCGTCGGCGCGACGAGCGGCGACACCGGGTCGGCGGCGATCAACGCGGTCGCCGGCTGCGAACACGTCGACATCGTGATCCTCTATCCGCGCGGCCGCACGAGCGACGTGCAGCGCCGGCAGATGACCACGGTCGCCCAGCCGAACGCTCACGCCGTGGCCGTCGACGGCACGTTCGACGACTGTCAGGACCTCGTGAAGGCGATGTTCAACGACGGCGCGTTCCGCGAGCGCAACCGCCTGTCCGCGGTGAACTCGATCAACTGGGCCCGCGTGATGGCCCAGATCGTGTACTACGTCGTCGCCGCCGAGACGCTGGCCACCCCGACGAACGGCCCCGTCACGTTCAGCGTGCCGACCGGCAACTTCGGCAACGTGCTGGCGGGCTGGATCGCCCGGGAGATGGGCGCGCCGATCAGCGACTTCGTGATCGCCTCGAACACGAACGACATCCTCACCCGCTTCGTCGACGTCGGGCGACATGACGACGCGTGACGTCGTGCCGACGCTGAGCCCGTCGATGGACATCCAGGTGTCGTCGAACTTCGAACGGCTGCTGTTCGAGATGAACGGCCGCGACGGTGGCATGACCGCCGAGCAGCTCGGCCGGTTCCGTGCGATCGGGCCGGCTCGACATCGAGGGCGACCAGCGCGCGCGAGTACATCGACGGCACGTTCCGGGCCGCCGCGTTCGACGACGCCGCGACGACCGCCGAGATCCGCCACACGCAGGCCGCGTCGGCGATGGTGCTCGACCCGCACACGGCCACCGGCGTCGCCGCGGCACGGCAGTTCGCGCCGCGGGCGGAACGGCGGGACCGATGGTCGCGCTGGCCACGGCACACCCGGCGAAGTTCCCCGACGCCGTCGAGGCGGCGACCGGTACCCGCCCGGAACTGCCCGACCACCTCGCCGACCTGTTCGACCGGCCCGAGGTCACCCACGACGTGGCCAACGACCTCGACGCCGTGGAGCGGCTCATCGAACAGCTGGTCGGTCGCTGACGTTGCATCGAACGGTCGGCAGTCGATAACGTGCACAGTGCTCGGTCATCCGGGCCGCACCCCGAGTTCTCGGTCGTGTGCGAATTGCTGTTCAGGGGATCGATCTTCGGGCGACATCGGTCGGCCACCCTCTCCTGAAACTCCATCACTCGCCTGGTCACTCCACATGGCCGCGAGAAGAGAGGAACACCCGTGGCCGCTGCGGCACTCGAACAATCGATTCTCGAATCGAAGGACAAGGACACCCTCCTGGAAATGGCCAAGGCGCTCGGTGTCAAGGCCAGCGCCCGCCTGAAGAAGGGCGAGATCATCGACAAGATCCTCGACACGACCGGATCCGGCAACCCCGCCGTCGCATCCGCGGCGCCGACGTCCGAGCACCACCGGCGACCGGCGCCCCGGCCGGCAACGGCGCCGGATCACCGGCCCGCTCGTGGGAGTCCCGTGCGTGAGCGCGGTGCCGCCGAGCCGGACACCGCCGACGACAGGCAGTCGACCGAGCGGCCCGTCGACCGACCGGCCCTCGACGAACGGCGGCGGCGCGCCCGCGACGTCGATCACCGCAGCCGACACGGCGACCGTCGTCGAGCGCGCCGTCGACCGCTCCGTCGTCACCGACCGTCGTCCGACGCCGACCGCGCCCACCGCTCCGGTGCCCGTCGGCGCCGACGGTGAGCCGCTCGCCGACTGGGAGATCGCGTTGCTGGCACAGGGCGACGATTCGGCCGCCGCCGGTGCGTCGGACACCGCGCTGCGACGACCGACGTCGTCGAGCAGCCCGGTCGTGCCGACGACAAGAGCAGCGACGACAGAGCAACAACCGGAACCGCACTGGCGGAGCCGGTGGCGAGGGCGGCCAGACCGCAACCGCAACGAGCAACCGGGGCGACAACCGCAACAACAGCGGTGGCGGTCAGAACCGGAACGCCAACGAACGGCGGCCAGGCGGCCACCGAAGGGGGCGAGGGGAACCGCCGCCGCCGGCGCCGCCGCAAGGGCCGCGGCGGCCAGGACGGCCCGCAGGGCGAGGACGCCGAGCTGCTCGAGACCAACGACCTCGTGTCCGAGGTGGTCGACGTCGTCGACGTCGTCGACGTCGGCGGCTACCTCGACATCCGTGACGAGGGCTACGGCTTCCTGCGTGTCAAGGGCTACCTGCCGAGCAAGGAGGACGCGTACATCCCGCTGCGCCTCGCCCGTCAGTACGGCCTGCGCAAGGGCGACCACGTCACCGGCAAGGTCCGCCCGGCCGGCCGCAACGAGAAGAACCCGGGCCTGCTCGAGGTGTACACCATCAACGGCGGCGATCCGGAACTGGCCAAGCGTCGTCCGAACTTCGAAGACCTCACCGCGCTGTTCCCCGATCAGCGCCTGACGCTCGAGGACCCGAGCGACCCGACGAACATGACCGCCCGCATCATCGACCTGGTGTCGCCGATCGGCAAGGGCCAGCGCGGCATCATCGTGTCGCCGCCGAAGGCCGGCAAGACCACGATCATGAAGACGATCGCCAAGTCGATCGAGCTGAACAACCCCGAGGTCATCCTCATGGTGCTGCTCATCGACGAGCGGCCCGAAGAGGTCACCGACATGCGGCGCTCGGTCAAGGGCGAGGTCATCTCGTCCACGTTCGACCGGCCGAGCGACGAGCACACCCACGTCGCCGAGATGGCGATCGCCAAGGCGCGCCGCCTCGTCGAGGAGGGCAAGGACGTCGTGATCATGCTCGACGGCATCACCCGCCTGAGCCGCGCCTACAACCTCGCCGCACCGGCGAGCGGCAAGATCCTCTCCGGCGGTATCGACGCCGGTGCGCTGTACCCGCCGAAGCGGTTCTTCGGTGCGGCCCGCAACGTCGAGGAGGGCGGCTCGCTCACGATCCTCGCCACGGCGTTGGTCGACACGAACAGCCGCATGGACGAGGCGATCTTCGAGGAGTTCAAGGGCACCGGCAACATGGAGCTGCGCCTCGACCGCAAGGTCGCCGAGCGCCGCATCTACCCGGCGATCGACGTCGATGCGTCGTCGACGCGTCACGAGGAGCTGCTGTTCGACCGCAAGCAGCTCCAGCAGGTGTGGAAGCTGCGCCGTGTCCTGTCGGGCCTCGCGGCCGACGGCAGTGCGGCGGCCGGCCTCGAGCTGCTGATCGACCGCCTCAAGACGTTCCGCACCAACGACGAGTTCCTGGCCGAGATCGCCAAGCAACCGTCGATGTGACCCGGCGATGCTCGGCGCCGACGTCATCGGCGCCGGACGCCGATAGCGTGGTACGCCGATCTCGGATGACGATCGGGGGCACAAGGGCAGCCCGTTCAGCCATCCTCGAAAGGATCATCATGAAGACCGATACCCATCCCGAATACACCGACACGACCGTGCGCTGCTCCTGCGGGAACACGTTCGTCACGAAGTCGACGGTCAGCGGCGACCTCACGGTCGAGCTCTGCAACGAGTGCCACCCGTTCTTCACGGGCAAGCAGAAGCTCGTCGACTCCGGTGGCCGCGTCGAGCGGTTCAACCGGCGCTACGGGTCGCGCAAGAACGCGCCGGCCACGCCCGCCGAGGACTGATCCCGCCGACGTTCGCGATGCGATGTCGATGTACCGGCGTCCGTGCCGGTCATCTACATCGCAACGCTCGGTAGGGTCGGATTCGTGTCCGAGACCGTGCAGAACCGGCGGAGCCAGCTGCTCGCGATCAAGCTGCGGGCGCTCGTCGCCGAGCACCTGGGCCGTGCGGTCGACGACCTGCCCGAACCCGTCGCCGGCGGGTCCGCGGTGGTGGTCGACGGCGCGGCATGGTTCCTCGTCGATGGCGACGCCCACCGCGCGCTCGGCGGCGCGATCGCCTGGGCGATCCGCCACGACGCGACATCGCTCGACCTCATCGCGGAGTCCGCGACCGGGTTGCTCGCACGCCGGGCCGAACGCTTCGCCTTCCCGGTCGCCGTCTGGTACCCCGTCGAGCGATCGTTGCTCCCCGCGGTCGCCGAACCGCTTCCCGTCGAACCCGCCGCGGCGCCGGCGCACCTCGACGTCCGTGACGTGATCGAAGCGTCCGGGGCGACGCTCGTGGTGGAGCACGGCGTGGTCACCGGCGAGGTCCGCGGGCTGGAGGTGTGTCGCGTGGTCGATCAACCGACGACCGGCTACTTCGACGAGGACGATGGCGGCGAGCCGATCAGCCGATCAGCGCGTCGGCGAACGCGTCGCCGAGCGCAGGCGACGGCAGCGGCGTGATGGTCGAAGTCGGCGTCGGTGGCCCCGATCGAGAAGCGTTCCGGATCATCCACGGCGACCTGCCGACGGTCGACGCGCTCGCCGAGGTGGTCGCGACCGTCGCGGGCCACCGCGCGGCCGGAGCGCCGCCCCATCCGCTCAACCGGTTGGTGCCCGAACGCCTGCTGCGCTCGCGACTCGAGGCCGCGCCGGAACTGGTCGGCCTCCGTCGCATCGAACCGGTCGCACCGCCACTGCCGCGGCAGGGCCTGAACGAAGTGGCCCCCTGCGTCGCGGCTGGGGTCGACGACGCGGGCGAGCCGTGCCGCGTCGTGTGTTCCGTGGGTGTCGACGTCGACCTGATCCCGTTCGTGGCGGACGTGCAGGCGACCACCGCCGATGCGGTCGATCGTCGTGCTCCCGTCCCGGGACCTGGTGCCCATCACCCGCGACCTGGCGGCGTTGTTGCGCACCCCGGTCACGCTCGCGACCGTCGACTGACCGAGCGCGCTCGACCGCGAACGGCACCGTCCCGATCGTCGATCAGTAGCCTCGATCCGGCCATGCACGAGCGTCTCCGCCAGATCGTCGACGAGTACGAGACCGTCGAGGCGCAGTTGTCCGACGCCGAGGTGCTCGCCGATCCGGATCGACTCCGCACGTTGTCGAAGCGCTACACCGAACTCGGACCGGTGGTCGAGACGGTCCGCCGCCGCGAGGCGCGGGCGGCCGACGCCGACGCGGCCCGCTCGATGCTGCCCGACGCGACCGGCGACGAGCGCGATCTCCTCGTCGCCGAGATCGACGACGTCAACGCCGAACTGGCCGAACTCGACGACGAGCTCCGCGAGCTGATGCTGCCGACCGACCCGCACGACGGCAAGAACGTGATCGTCGAGATCCGTGGCGCCGAGGGTGGCGAGGAGGCGAACCTGTTCGCCCGCGACCTCGCCGAGATGTACCTCGCCTACGCCGCTGGTCAGCGCTGGAAGGTGGCCGTGCTGTCGTCGTCGGTCAGCGACATGGGTGGCTACAACGACATCACGTTCGAGGTCGCCGGAGCGACGGCATGGCGCAACCTCAAGTACGAAGGCGGGCCGCACCGGGTGCAGCGGGTGCCGGCCACCGAGAGTCAGGGCCGGATCCACACGTCGTCGGCGACGGTGACCGTGCTGCCCGAGGTCGACGAGGTCGACGTGCAGATCGACGAGCGCGACCTCGACATCGACGTCTTCCGGGCGAGCGGTCCGGGCGGCCAGGGTGTCAACACGACCGACTCGGCCGTCCGGATCACGCACCGCCCGAGCGGGCTGGTGGTGTCGATGCAGGACGAGCGGTCGCAGCTGCAGAACCGGGCGCGGGCGATGGTCGTGCTCCGGGCCCGGCTGTTCGAGCTGGCCGAGCAGGAGCGCAACGCCGAACTCTCGGCCGAGCGTCGGGCGCAGACCGGTGGCGGCGGACGGAGCGAGAAGATCCGCACCTACAACTACAAGGAGAACCGGGTCACCGATCACCGCATCGGCTTCACGGTGTACCGCCTCGCGGCGATCCTCGCCGGCGATCTCCAAGTGGTGATCGACGCGCTCGCCGCCGAGGAACGGGCCCGCCTGCTCGCCGAGGGCGCCGAGGGCGCACACGGCTGACCGCGATGGTCACGTGGCGCGAACTCCTGGCCGAGACCACGGCCACGGTGGGGCAGCGGACCGAGGCGCTGTGGCTGTGCGAGGTCGCGGCGTCGGCCGTCTGACGGTGCCGACTTCATGACGATGCTCGACGAACCGGCGACCGAGCGGATGATCGCCCACCTCGACGCGATGATGGCCCGGCTGGCCACCGGCGAACCGCTCCAGTACGTGCTCGGCCAGTGGTCGTTCCGGCACATCGAGGTGGCGATCGACCGCCGGGTGCTGATCCCGCGGCCCGAGACCGAGCTCGTCGCCGGTGTCGCGATCGACAAGGCCCGCACGTTCGCCACCTCGCGGACGGTCGTCGACCTCGGCACGGGGTCGGGTGTGATCGGGCTGTCGCTGGCGGCCGAACTCCCGATCGACGGCACGACCGTGTGGATCACCGATGTCAGCGCCGACGCGCTCGACGTCGCCCGGGCCAACCTCGCCGGCCTCGGCCGCAACGGGACGCAACGTGCGGGTCGGTGAGGGGCGGTGGTTCGACGCGGTGCCGGCCGACCTGCGCTTCGATGTGATCGTGTCGAACCCGCCGTACATCGAGACGGGGTCGCCGGACGTGGCCGCGTCCGTCCTCGACTGGGAGCCGGCCGCGGCACTGTTCGCCGGTCCGGACGGCCTCGACGACATCCGCACGATCGTGCGCGACTCCTACGACCGCCTCGTGCCGGGTGGGTGGCTGATCCTCGAGATCGGCGCCGATCAGGGCGCCGCCGTGCGCGACCTGCTCCTCGGGCGAGGCTTCGAGGCGGTCGAGATCCGCCACGACCTCGCGGAACGCGATCGCATCGCCATCGCCCAGCCGCCCGCTCGCCTGACCGGCCGACGCGCTTCGTAGGCTTGGCGGATGGACCTCGAGTTCAACGGCGAGATCATCCACTGGCGGGGCCCGGCGCCGTTCCACTTCGTCGCCACCCCGGAGGAACCGAGCGCGGCGATCGAGGCCGTGTCGTCGCTCGTCACCTACGGCTGGGGAGCGATCCCGGCGGTGGTCCGCATCGGCGACACCGAGTTCCGGACGTCACTGTTCCCGAAGGGCGAGTCGTACCTCGTGCCGATCAAGGTCGCCGTGCGCAGGGCCGAGGGTCTCGAGCTCGGCGACACCGTGACGATCCGGCTGCACCTCGACGCGTAGCTGGCTGCATGCCTCGTGCTCGAGGCCGGAGCGGCCGTCAGGACGTGGCGAACCGGTGCAACCAGACAGGCTGCTGGACGCCTTTGACCAGGACCGGCCCAACCGGACGGAGAGACGCCTGCGCGTGCGACCCACACGCGGCCAGCAGTTCCTGCGACACGAGGAGTTCCCCGGGGCCGGCGAGGGCCGAGATCCGCGCCGCGACGTTCACGGTCTGGCCGACCAGATCGTCACCGCGGGCGATGGATTCGCCGTGGTGCATACCCATGCGCACGGCGAGCGGGAACGTCCCCGACGAGTGGATGCAGACGAAGGCCTCGAGGAGGCATGTCGCGATCGACAAGCCCTCGACCGCCGAGCCGATCCAGATCATCAGGCCATCGCCGATCTCCTTGACCAACCGGGCGTCCTGGCCGTCGAGATGCCCGTCGACGAGCGAACGTTGTTCGTCGAGGACGCGCAACGCCTCGATGTCACCGACGGCCTCGTTGTACTCCGTGAAGCCGACCAGGTCGGTGAACAACACCGAACCGACGATGACGGGATGGTCGGTCGGCGCCAGTCATTTCGAAGAACAGTCATTTCGACGAACGGTCATTTCGAGGAGACATCGACTCGACCAGTCACGGTGCGCGCCGTGATGCTCGACTCGGCGCCACCTGGCCACGCGGTCGAGCACGCTGCGGTCGTCGTTCGTCGTGACGGCGACCCCGTGGGGAACCGTGACGTGGATCCGGCCCGACACGGTCTCGGCGGCCACGCTCTCGGGCGCCATCAAGCCGACCTCGACGCGACCACTCACGCAGTGCGCGCGGACCGGCCCGTTGGCGGCCTGGACGACGATCCGGCCACTCGTCGTCGTGACGTCTGCGCTCCCACACATCCCGATCTGCACCCGTCCGCTCGACGTCCGGACGCAGCATTCGTCAGACGTGCGGCCGACGTCCACACGGGCGCTGCTCGTTCGGATGTCGACCGATGTCGCATCCGCGACAGAGACGCGACCCGACTTGGTCACGATCGCGATCTGCCCCACCGGCCCCTCGACCTCGACGCGCGCCGACGTCGTACCGATCACCAGGTCGGTGCCCACCGGAACCCGCACGACGATCCCGCGGCCGGTCGTATCGATCGTCGTGCACGACCCGACGCGCTGCACGATCGCGTCACCCTCGACCAGCACGTCCTCGCGGGCCTCCGCCACGACGCGCAGGCGATCGCTCGTCGACGAGATGCGCACCGTGATCTGATTTGCCTCGTCCTGCACCGGGATCACGGACCGGACGGTATGTCACCGTCACGATCGCGGCAACATGGCGCGTCCGTCGTGTCGCTGTTCAGCCGAAACGCACGGCCACTTCGGCGAGCAGTGTGTTCTCCTGCGAGCGACACGCCATCGTCGACACCGGCCACGTCGCGGGCGGCGGAGAACAGCGCGTTGCGGAGCACGCGGCTGCTGATCCGTTCGTCGATCTGTTCGAGGAACGCGTCGACCCGGTCGGTCTCGATGGCCCGCCGCGCATGCTCGATCGCCGGCCGGAGATAGTCCTCGAAGGCGAACTCCTGTTCATGCCATTGCGTGCTGATCTCGCGGACGGTCGCCACCTCGGAGTCGTCGATGTCCGAGTCGGAGAGCATCACGAGCGCGAGCAGTTCGAGCGCGGCCTGGTGCTCCTGGTCGGCGGTGGCGTGGACGGCCACGCCTCGGTAGAGGTCGGCCAGGCGGTCATCCATCGGATTCTCCAGTCGTGGTGCGTTCGAGGCCGAGCGATCGGCGGAGGAAGTCGAGTTGGTGGAGGAGCAGGTTCTCGGCGACCTGCTCCTGCGGGGTCATGTGGCTCACGCCGACGAGCGGAAGGACCTCGTGCGGGCGACCGGCGGCGAGCAGGGCCGACGACAGCTGCAGTGTGTGGGCGGCGACGACGTTGTCGTCGGCGAGCCCGTGGATCAACAGCAGCGGTCGCGTGAGATCGGCGGCGAGCGGGATCAGTGAGCTCGCCTCGTAGCCGGCATCGTCGTCGTCGGGGTGTCCCAGATAGCGCTCGGTGTAGTGCGTGTCGTAGAGCCGCCAGTCGGTCACCGGCGCCCCGGCGATCGCCGCGTGGAACACGTCGGGCCGGCGCAGGACGGCGAGCGCCGCGAGGTAGCCGCCGAAGCTCCAGCCGCGGATCGCGACCCGGTCGAGGTCGAGCACGTCGAAGCGTTGCGCCGCGGCCTGCAGTGCGTCGATCTGGTCGTCGAGCGGCGGGGTGGCGAGGTCGCGGAACACGGTGCGCTCCCACGTCGGCGCCCCGACCCGGCGTGCCGCGACCGTCGGCGACGACGACGGCGAATCCCTGGTCGGCGAACCACTGCGACGAGGCGAACGCGTTCGACGATCGCTGGACGCGCAGCGCGTGGGGGCCGCCGTAGGGGTCGAGGAGCACCGGGAGTTTCGAGCCGTCGTGATCGTGGGGGAGCAGTACCGCAGTGGCGAGCTGGCGCACTCCGGCCTGTGAAGATCTCGACGTTCGGTTTGACCAGCGGGGTCTCGGCCAGCGAGGTGAATCGGTGGCCGTCGAGCGTGACGACCCGGCTGCCGGCGACGTCGAGCGTGGCGCTGCGGATCACCGTCGTCGGCCCGCCGACGACCGCCCCGTGGACGCCGGCCTCGGTGGTCAACGCCGTGAGTCCACCGTCGCCATCGTGCCACCGCCACACGTGGAGCTCGGTGGCGTCGTCGCGCGGGTTGGCCTGGAAGGTGATGCCGGCATCGGACACGTCGACGACCGAACGCACCTCGAGGTCGATCGGGGTGACCGGCTCGCCGTCGACCACCAGGCGCCGGGACGTTCGCTCGGTCGACGGTGGTCACGAGGCGGCCGTCCGGCAGGAACGCCGGGACACCGGGCACGAGGTCGACCCAGGCGTCGTCGTAGCTCGTCGGCGAGCGACGGCTGTCTCGCCGGTGTCGGGGTCGACGCGCAGCAGCATCGTGCTGCGCTGGTCGCGGGACTGGACGAGCATCAGGAGGCCGGCGTCGGTCCAGTCGACCGTGGCGATGTACGGGAAGGACTCGCGGTCCCAGTCGACGTCGACGCGCGAGCCGTCGAGCCCGAGCACGTGCAGCGTGACGATGGCGTTGTCGGTCCCGGCCGCCGGATAGCGGATCGTTCGTGCGGGCTCGCTCGGGGTGGCAGGGTCGGCGATCACCCACTCGGCGACCGGCGACGTCGTCGACGCGGCACGCCGCGATCGCGGTCGCCGTCGGGGCTCCACCAGTAGCCGCGGAACCGGCCCATCTCCTCGGCCGGCGATGAAGTCGGCGCGACCCCACGACACGGTTTCGGCCGTCGTCTGGTCTCGCCAGCGAGCGGCGCGTGATCGGCCGTCGAGCTCACCGATGCGCAGTTGCCGGCCGCACACGTAGGCGATCCGGCGGGCCGTCGGGTCGGGGCGGGGGTCGAACACGGGCCCTGCACGTCGAGCCGGCGGGCCCGGCCGGAGATCAGGCCGCCGGCGAACAACGTGCCGCCGACGGCGAACGCGACGACCGTGGTGTTCGCGTCGGTGGCGTACGACGTGATGCCGCCCGCGCCCTCGCGCAGCCGTTCGCGCTGCGCTCGCTCGGCGTCGGTCATCGTGTCGCCGCCGCTGTCGTCGTCGGCACCACCGGACAACGTGCGGGCGTCGGCGACGATCCGCTCCTCGCCGGTGGCGACGTCGAGCACCCACAGCGAGGTGACGGGATCGCTGCCGCCCGCGCTGCGCAGGAACACGACCCGCTGCCCGTCGGCGCTCACCTCGAGGTTGCGCGGCTCGCCGAGCGTGAACCGCTGCGTGCGCGCGTACTGGCGCGGAAACGTGTCGCCACCACCCTCTGCGATGAGCGAACGGTCCACCGCTCGGTCCGTTCGCTCATCGCTGGCGGGATCGACGTGGTCGGTCATGGTTCGACGAGGATCTTGGCGTGCGCTTCGGGGTTGCCGAGGTCGACGAACGCCTGCGGAACCCCGTCGATGTCGACCGACGCCGGTGAGCAGCGGCGCGAGGTCGACGCTGCTCGTTGGCGATCGCGTCGAGCGACGTGGCGAACTCGTCGGGCTCGTAGCCGAGCACGAACTGCAGGTTGAGTTCCTTCGCCGATGCCGAGCATCGGGTGGATCGTGTCCTCCTGCATGCAGGCGCCGACGATCAGGACGCGAGCGTCCTTCGGCGCCATCCGCATCGTCTGGTCGATCATGCCGGGCACGCCGACGGCCTCGAAGATCGACGAGCGGCTTGACCCCGTCGACCCGTCGCCACGCGGCGATCGGCGCCTCGACGGCCGGATCGACCACCTCGTCGCAGCCGAGATGTTCGGCCAGCTCGCGGCGGGCGGGGGAGAAGTCGGCGCCGATGATCGGCCCGAGGCCGAGCATCTTCATCGCCGCGATGCACGCCAGGCCGACCGGGCCGAGCCCGATCACGAGGGCCGCCTCGCCGGCGGCGATCTTCGATCTTCGCGACGGCGTGGACGCCGACGGCGAGCGGTTCGGTCAGGGCCGCCATGCGGTGGGGGAGCCCGTCGGGCACCTTGATCGCCAACATCTCGTTGAGCACCATCAGCTCGGCGTAGCCGCCGGGATACGTGTTGGAGAAGCCGATGGCGTGGATCCCGCCGGCGTCGAACGTGACCGGCATCGACACGACACGTCGCCGACCGTGAGGTTGTTGACACCCGGACCGAGCTCGACCACCTCGCAGCAGAACTCGTGACCCATCACGAGGTTCCCGGCCGGATCGAACAGCTTGGGCGCGAGCGGATTCGCCGGCTCGTCGCCGGTCAGCTCGTCGGATCAGCCGGCGAGCTTCCTCGCCGTGCTTGACGAGGTGCAGGTCGCTGCCGCAGATGCCGCAGGCCAGCACCTTCGTCAGGACCTGGCCCTCGCTCGGTGTCGGCTCGTCGATGTCGTCGACCCGCAGTTCCCAGTTCGTCATCACAGCAGCGCGCATGGGGCGGACAGTAGGCGGCCGTCGCGGGTCGGGTCGGGTCAGCGGGAGAAGTGGGTGATGGCGTCGACGACGAGGTCGAACGCGGCGTCGGCGTCGACGTCGATCGAGCACGATCGCAGTTCGGCGCCGGGCGTTCGACGAGGCGCCGCTCGTCGATCACGGTCATGCCGCGGGTGTGCGTGCCGGCGGTCTCGATCGCGACATGGCGCTCGACCCGCTCGAACAGGTCGGGATGCGTCACGGCCAGCACGGCGAGCGGGTCGTGCACCGGGGCGCCGTCGATCGCGCCCGGGTCGGTGCGACGCAGATACGTGCCGGAGAAGAAGTCGAACAGGTCGGCGAGCACCTCGGCGAGCGTGCCCGGCGATCGCCCGCACCCGTTCGATCCGCTCGGGCGTCGCCTGGAACTGGTGGGTCACGTCGAGCCCGGCCATCATCAGCGGGACGCCGGACCCGAACACGATCGCGGCCGCCTCGGGGTCGGCCCAGATGTTGAACTCGGCCGACGGCGTTGCGGTTGCCGAACGTGCCGCCGCCCATCATCGAGATCCCGGCGATCCGGCCGGCGAGATCGGGCGCCGCCTGCAGCGCCCGGGCGATGTTGGTCTGCGGCCCGACCGGCACGAGCCAGATCCCCTCGGTCGCCCGGCAGGTGTCGACGATGAACGCGACGGCGTCGGTCCCGTCGAGCGGTGTCGGTGGGCGTCGGGGAGATCGGCGCCGTCGAGCCCGCGACTCGCCGTGGACGAACGGTGCGAAGTGGGTCGGTTCGACCAGCGGCCGATCGCTGCCGGAGTGGACCGGCACGTCGATCCCGAGCAGGTCGCGCATGACGAGCGCGTTCCGGGTGGTCCGTTCGAGCGGTGCATTCCCGGCGACCGTGGTGATGCCGACCAGGTCGGCGAAGCGGGCGGCGACGATGATCGCGATCGCGTCGTCGTGGCCCGGGATCGCAGTCGAGGATGATCGATGGCACCGATGAACCTGCGACATGACGGTGAGCATGCCATCCCGACGTGCACACTGTCGGCGTGCGCTCGTTGCCCTTCTCGCGATTGGCGGTGTGTGCCGTCGCGTCGATCCTGGTGCTGCCGGCGTGCTCGGGCGACGGTTCCGACGACACTGCCGATGACGCCGTCGGTTCGATCCCCGTCACTGACTCGCCTGACGTGACGTCCGCCGGATGCCGACCGCGCCGATCACCGCTGCCCCGACGGACTCGTCGACAGACACCGACGACCGACCCGCCGGTCGTGGCGGACACGGGCGTGCCCGGGCTCGACAGCGACGACGAGTTCTGCCGCTCGTGGAGCGAGTTCGCCGGAACGTTCCAGGCGCTCGCGCTGTCGGCGTCGCTCGCGGCCGAACCGTCGCAGTGGGCCCGTCCGGAGGTGGCGGCGGCGTCGACGATCGTCGCCGCGGTGGCGGGCCTCCACGAGCACCTGCCGGACGAGCTCGAGCCGGAGCGGGAGGCGCTGGCCGTCGGTCTCGTCGGGCCGCTGGCGCGTCGTGCCGGCGAGGCGATCGTCGCCCTCACCGCCGCCGGTCTCACCGAAGCCGAGATCGCCGCCGTCGGCGAGGTGTGGCTGGCGACGCTCACCGCCGCCGGGCTCGACGAGCCGATCGCCGACATCGCCGCTCGATCCCGACGTCGCCGATCGCTTCGACGGCGCAGTCGGCGCGTTCGCCGCGACGCGACCGTCGATCGTCGAGGACCCGGCCCTCATCACCGACGCCTCGACACCGCTGACGTTCGACTACCTCGCCGATCACTGCCCCGATCAGGGCACCCTCGCCGGCAACGACATCGTCGACCAACCCTGACCGCCGCGCCCTCAGATCCCGTTTGCGTCGGAGTTTCCGCGGACCGGTCCGCGGAAATCCCGACGCAAACGAGTATTCGGGTGGGTCAGTGGAGGTGGAGGGTGCCGTCGGGGGTGAGGGTGACGGCGGTGCCGACCCATTCGCCGTCGCACATCGCGGCGGCGGTGTCGGCGTCGGTCGACGAACCCCAGGCCCGCCGACCGTCGGCGAGCAGGCACGAGGCGAGCGGCTGTTCGGGTTCGCCGTCGCGCGAGAACATCACCGTGTACGCCTCGATCGTCGCCGGTCCGGCGGCGTCGGCGGGCATCGCCAGGTCGCGGCGCGGCAGCCGGTCGATCTCGTCCTGTGGCTTGTCGTGGCGGAAGCCGTGCGGCCGGCGGCGTCGGTCGCGTACACGCCGAACGCGTGCTTCGTCGCGTAGCCGCCGTTCGCCCACACCAGCCCGTGTTCGCCCGGCTGCTCGCGCAGGTCGCTCGACGACGCGTGGCGATCGCGTGCATCACGTAGTTGTTCCACGGGCCGCCGGCGAACGGCAGGCCGCCGGTGCGCGACCACTGGCGGTCGAGGTCGATGCCGAGCGACGCCGCGCCGAGCTGCACCGCGGCGGGGAAGCACGAGTACAGGTCGATGATCGGCGATGTCGTCGATGCCGACGCCGGCGAGCTCGAGGGCGCGCCGGCCGCCGAGCTCGATCGCCGGCGTGCGGGCGAACGTGTCGCGGTGGGACACGAACGTGTGCTCGTGGCAGTCGGTGCCCGAGTGCGGGAACACCCAGCGATCCTCGGCGACGCCCGAGCCGTCGGGCGGCCTCGACCGAGCACATGATGATCGCCGCGCCCATGTCGACGTCGTTGTTCGAGTTCATGTACTTCGGGTAGGGCAGGCCGATCATCCGGTTCGTCGGCGGTGACCGTGGTGATCTCCTCGGCCGACTTGGCGTCGCGGATCCACGCGTACTCGTTGCCGGCCGCGACGTGGCTGAGGTCGGACCACAGCGCGCCGAGGTGCGGCGAGGTGCTCCTCGGGCGTCCGGCCGGCGGCGGCGCGGAGCGCCGTCTCGAACATCGGGTACACCTGCACCGGCATGTAGATGCCCGCGCTCGGTCTCGGCCGGCAGGTTCATGTCGAGGTCGTCGCCGATCATGACGCGGCTCGTCGCCCTCGGGCGCCTTCGGCCAGTCGAGCGTCACGCCCGGCCTTGCGGGCGCGCATGAACGTGCGCCACGACTCGCCGCCGGTGAGGATCGCCACGTCGAGCTTGCCGGCCTGGATGTCGAGCGACGTCGCGTTGACGAGCGACTGCGGGCTGTTGCCGCCCATCGCCGTGTAGCCGAGCTCG
Organism: Ilumatobacteraceae bacterium; assembly: GCA_963801795.1. Classification (GTDB taxonomy): domain Bacteria; phylum Actinomycetota; class Acidimicrobiia; order Acidimicrobiales; family Ilumatobacteraceae; genus Sva-07. Next base: position 225,746 of record CAWDFZ010000003.1, on the reverse strand, counting down.
GCCGGCTCGAGCCCGAGCCGCGCGGCGAGGAACCGGGCCGGGTTGCGGTAGCGCCACGACAGCAGGCTGACGACGCGGATCGAGTCGGCCGCCGGCGGCCCGTCGAGCCCGGCATCGCTCGCCGCGGCGAGCACGGCCTGCTCCATCAGGGCCACCGGTTCGAGCGCGTCGTCGATGCCGTCGGCACGATGGAGGAACTGGCCGACGCCGACGATGACGGGTGTGCGGGGATCGAGAGTCACGGCCGCACCCTACGAATCGCCGGGCTGCCGATCCCAACGGTGCGCTCCGTTCGCACGGGGACGGGTCCGGAACGAACGGAGCGCTGACGTTTCGTCAACGGCATCGGGGCCGCCGAGGGGTGTCGTCCTACACTCGGACCCGATGACCGACTCGAGTACCGGACAGCGCATCGCGATCGGGTCCGACCACGCCGGCTACGAGCTGAAGCAGCACCTCGTCACGATGCTGCTGCGGCCAGGGCCACGAGGTCGACGACCACGGCACCCACTCGACCGAGTCGGTCGACTACCCGCCGATCTGCGCCGGCGTCGGCCGCGCGGTCCGCGACGGCGACGCCGACGTCGGCATCGTGCTCGGCGGGAGCGGTCAGGGCGAGCAGCTCGCGGCCAACAAGGTGCGCGGCGTGCGCGCCGCGCTGTGCAACTGCCTCTACACCGCCCGCATGGCCCGCGCCCACAACGACGCCAACGTGCTGGCGATGGGCGCCCGCGTCGTCGGCGTCGGCGCTCGCCGAGGAGATCGTCGACACTGTTCCTCGCCACCGACTTCGAGGGCGGCCGCCACGCCCGCCGCGTCGACCAGATCACCGAACTCGAAGCCGAGTTCTGACCGCCCGCCTGACCTGAACGACAGAAGGACCCGCCGCCATGCCCTTTCCATCCGACACCGACCCCGACATCGAGGTCCGACGCTCATCGAGCGCGAGATCGAGCGCCAGACCACCGGCATCCAGCTGATCGCCAGCGAGAACTTCACGTCGCCGGCCGTGATGCGCGCCGTCGGCTCGGTGCTCACCAACAAGTACTCCGAGGGCTACCCCGGCAAGCGCTACTACGGCGGCAACGCGCGTCGTCGACTCGATCGAGCAGCTCGCCATCGACCGGGCCAAGGAGCTGTTCGGCGCCGAGCACGCCAACGTGCAGCCGCACTCCGGCGCCAACGCCAACATGTGCGTCTACCAGGCGCTGCTGCAGCCGGGCGACACGGTGCTCGGGCTCAGCCTCGACCACGGCGGCCACCTCACCCACGGCTCGCCGGTCAACGCCAGCGGCCTGCTCTACAACTTCGTGTCCTACGGCGTCGGCGCCGAGGAGCGGATCGACATCGACAACGTCCGCGAGCTCGCGCTCGAGCACCGTCCGAAGATGATCGTCGTCGGCACGACGAGCTACCCGCGCCGCCTCGAGCCGGAACCGTTCCGGCAGATCGCCGACGAGGTCGGCGCGCTGTTGATGTTCGACATCGCCCACCTCGCCGGCCTCGTCGCCGGCGGCGCGCACCCGAACCCGGTGCCGTATCGCCGACGTCGTCACGTTCACGACCCACAAGACGCTGCGCGGCCCGCGCGGCGGCTGCATCCTGTCGACCGCCGAGCACGCCGCGGCGATCGACAAGGCCGTGTTCCCCGGCTGGCAGGGCGGCCCGCTCGAGCACGTCATCGCCGGCAAGGCGATCGCGTTCCGCGAGGCGATGGACCCGTCGTTCGCGGAGTACGCCCGCCAGATCGTGGCCAACGCGTCGGCGCTCGCCGAGGCGCTCGTGCGGCGAGGGCTTCCGCCTCGTCTCCGGCGGCACCGACAACCACCTGATGGTCGTCGACCTCACGCCGTTCGACGCCGAGCTCACCGGCAAGGAGGCCCAGAGCGACGCTCGACGAGGCCGGGATCACGCTCAACAAGAACACGATCCCCGACGATCCGCGCAGCCCGTTCGTCACGAGCGGCCTGCGCATCGGCACGCCGTCGGTCACCACGCAGGGCATGACCGAGGCCGAGATGCCCGATGATCGCCGAGCTGATCGCCCGCGCCCTGCGCGGCCGTGACGACGCGGCCGAACTCGAGGTCGTCCGCAAGGACGTCGCCGCGCTCTGCGCCCGCTTCCCCGTCTACCCGAACGGACCCTACGCCGTAGGCTGATCGACCGTGCCCGAGCTCAGCTCCTATCTCCTGATCGGTGCGGTGGCGGCACTGGTGACGTTCGTGATGACGCCGATCGTCGGATGGTTGGCGCGCCGTCGCGGGCTGGGTGTACCTGCCCAACGACCGGACCGTCCACCAGACCCCGCTGCCCGACGTCGGCGGCCTGGCGATGTTCGTCGGGTTCGTCGCCGCGCTCGCTCACCGCGTGGCTGATCGGCGCCTTCGACGTCGTCTTCGACAACAACTCCGAGCCGCTCGGCGTGCTGCTCGCGGCGCCGGTGATCTTCGCCGTCGGCTTCATCGACGACATCAAGGAGATCTCGGCGCCGGCCAAGGTGATCGGCACGGTCGTCGCCGGGCTCGCGCTCGTGTGGTTCGGCGTCGTGATGTTCTCGTTCCGGCTGCCGTTCTACGACGGGCCGATCATCCTGTCCGACGACCTCAAGCCGTTGATCACCGTGCTGTGGCTGCTCGGGATCAGCCAGGCGATCAACCTCATCGACGGCCTCGACGGGCTCGCCGCCGGCATCGTCGCGATCGGCGCGTTCGCCTTCTTCCTCTACAGCCAGAAGCTCACCGACCTCGGGCTGCTCGACTCGGGCAACGTCGGCCCGCTCCTGGCGATGATCGCGGTCGGGGTGTGCGTCGGCTTCCTGCCGCACAACTTCAACCCGGCGCGGATCATGATGGGCGACGGCGGCGCGCTGCTGCTCGGCCTGCTGCTCGCCGTGTCGACGAGCGTCGTCGGCGGCCGCGCCGACTCGTTCTCCGACGAGTTCATCGGCCAGACGTACTTCTTCCTCGCCCCGCTCGCCATCCCGCTGCTGATCCTCGGCGTGCCGATCCTCGACACGCTGTTCGCCATCATCCGGCGGGCCACCGGCCGCAAGGCGCTCGCCACCGCCGACAAGGGCCACCTCCACCACCGGCTGATGAACCTCGGCCACGGTCACCGCCGCAGCGTCGTGATCCTCTGGACCTGGACCGCGCTGCTGTCGGGGTTCGTGCTGTATCCGACGCTCACCGGGTCGAACCCGACCTACCTGCCGTTCGCGATGGCCGCCCTGGCGATCGTGCTCTACACGATCCTGCACCCGAGCGTGCGCGCCCGACGGCGCGAGGAGATGCCGGCCCGAAGCGGTCGACGGCCGCCGCCGAGGCGAGCACGAAGAGGTCTGACGCCGGCCAGCGAGAGTCGCACGGTCGAGACAACGCTCGTCGGATGTTGTCACGGACGAGCGTGACCACTAGGTTGTGCATGCGTTCACAAGCACGTCGTGCGACGCTCCCGCAACGAGGCGGGAGAGCGACACACGAGCGGCGTGAACCATGGATCGATGAAGCTTCTCCCGACGCCCCGTCTGACGACGACCAAGAAGGTCAACACGAGCGAACCGCTCGGCCACGGCTTCGACGCGGCCGTCGTGCTGATGCTGTTCTTCGGGCTCGGCGCCCTGATCGACTGGCTCGTCGGCACCACGCCGGTCTTCATGATCCTCATGACGCTGCTCGGTGCGGTCGGCGTGTTCGCGCGCTTCTAGTACCGCTACGACGCCAACATGGCCGAGCACGAAGCCGAGCGCGCGCCAGGCGGCGCCGCGCAGCGGCCCGAGGGTGCGTCGACGACGTTCGTCGACCGACACGAACGGACGCCGTGATGGCGGACCCGACGCCAAGCCCAACGCCGAGCCACACCGTGCCGGCGCCCGGACCTGTTCTCGATGCGCCTCGACGGCCCGGCGCCCGAGGTCGAGGTCTCGCGCGACATGATCAAGCGCGGCCTGATCGTCGGCCCGCTGCTCGATCGGCGATCTGCGCGGTCATCTGGGGGAGCGACGGCGCCTGGTCGAGCGCCTACGGCATCGCCATCGTGCTCGTCAACTTCGCGCTCGCCGCGGCGATCATCGCCGGCGCCGCCCGCATCTCGCTCGGACTGATGATGGCGGCGACGCTGTTCGGCTACCTGATCCGCCTCGGACTGATCTTCCTCGCCGTGTGGCTCGTGCGCGACGCCGCGTGGATTTCGCTTCCGGCACTCGGATCGACCATCATCGTCACGCACCTTGGTCTCCTGTTCTGGGAGATGAAGTACGTCGCGCTGTCGCTCGCCCAACCCGGACTCAAGACGACCGCGCCGTGAACCGACATGACCCGCACCTTCGCCCCTCTGCCCACTCACGACTGAAACGGACATCACGTGTTCGCACTCGAGTTCCCGCCGATCAACGAGATCCTCCGCTGGGAGGACATCTTCCCGACGCTTCAACAAGATCGCGCTCATCGCCGTCGCCGCGGCGGTGATCGGCATCGTGCTGTTCCTGCTCGCCGCCCGCCGCGACCCGATGGTCGCGCCGACCGGCGTCCGCAACCTCGCCGAGACAGTCGATCGAGTTCATCGAAGACGGGCATCGTCATGCAGACGCTCGGCAAGTCGGGCCTGCGCTGGACGCCGTTCCTGCTCAGCCTGTTCATCTTCATCTTCCTCTGCAACATCCCCGGCATCATCCCGATCATCGCGATGCCGGCGACCGCCCGCATCGCCATCCCGCTGTCGCTGGCGCTGCTCGTCTGGGTGATCTACATCGGCATCGGCATCAAGCACCAGGGCCTCGGCTACTTCGGCCACCTGCTGTGGCCGCCCGGGGTGCCGACGGCGCTGAAGCCGCTCGTCGGCGTCATCGAGTTCATCTCGACGATCATCGTGCCGCCCGTTCTCGCTGACCGTCCGACTCATGGCCAACATGCTCGCCGGCCACATCCTGCTCGTGACGTTCGCCCTGCTCACCGAGGCGCTGCTCCTCGCCGAGACGAAGCAGGCTCTTCCTCGTGCCGATGAGCATCCTGCCGTTCGGCATGCTGATCTTCCTCACCGGCTTCGAGGTGCTGGTCGCCTTCCTGCAGGCCTACATCTTCACGATCCTCGCCGCCGTGTACATCGACAACTCGACGGCGGGTCACGCCGACGAGCACTGAGCTCGCCGACTCGACCAATCTCATCGACCCACCGATCTCCCATCTACCGAAAGCACACAGGAGAAATCAAACCCATGGAAGCACTCAGCGCACTGATCGCCCAGGCCGACGCCGCCGTCGATCCCGCCGACGCCAAGAACACCGCCGCCGCCATCGGCGCCGGCTTCGCCTACGGCCTCGCCGCCATCGGCCCCGGCATCGGCATCGGCTACCTCGTCGGCAAGTCCGTCGAGGCGATGGCCCGTCAGCCCGAAGCGGCCGGCATGGTCCGCACCACGATGTTCCTCGGCATCGCCTTCACCGAGGCGCTCGCCCTCATCGGCTTCGTGGTCTTCATCCTCCTCAAGTTCGCCTGACCGCGAGCACCCGGAATCCGAGATTCGATCGTAAGGAGCTGACGTGCTGACAGCCGTCGTCACATCCTCCGGCTCCACCGTGCAGCGTGACCCTCGTCGAGGGGACCCTGCAGGCGGCTGGAGGACAGCGGAACGAGCCGAGGAAGAGCACGCCGTTCCCGAGAACGGACCTCAACCCGATCGTCCCCGAAGTCAAAGAAGTCGTCTGGGGCTTCGGCTCCTTCGTCGTGCTCGCGCTCGCTGATGCGCTTCTTCCTGTTCCGCAAGGCTGCGCGAGGGGATGGACGCTCGGTACGACTCGATCCAGGGTGACCTCGAGGCAGGCCGAGGCGATCACCGACGTCGGCGCGCGCCGACGTGGCCGACTACGACGCCCAGGTCGCCGCGCGTCACGGCCGAGGCGCAGCAGCGGGTCGAGGCGGCCCGGGCGACGCTCGAGGCCGAGCGCGCCGACCGGCTCGCCGAGGTCAACGCCCGCATCGCCGAGAAGCGGGCGGCCGCCGCCGCCGAGGTCGAGGCGGCCAAGGCCGCGGCCAGGCCGCAGGTCGAGGCCGCCGTCGGCGACGGTCGCCGTCGCTGGCCGGCGAGCTGGCCACCGGCAAGACGCCGTCGACCCGACGCCGTCAGCGCCGCGGTCGCCGACGCCATGAGCGCAGGGGGTGCCGGCATGAGCGTGCTCGTCCGCATCCGTCGCCGTCGTCCAGCTGTTCCCCGCATCGGCGGAGGACGTCCCGTTCGACGACAAGGGCTACATCACCGAGAACCCGATCCTCGCGCCGACCAAGCGAGCTGGTCATCGGCGCGGCTCGCGTCGCTCATCGTCTTCGGCCTGCTGTGGAAGTTCGCCGTGGCCGTCGATCAAGAAGAGCTTCGACGACCGCACCGCCGGGATCCAGAAGCGAGCTCGACGACTCGGCCGGCGGCCAAGGTCGACGCCGAGGCCGAGGCGTCCGACATCCGCCAGGCCCAGGGCGACATCGAGGCCGAGCGCGACCGCCTGCACGCCGAGGCCGAAGCCCAGGCCGAGGCGCTGCTCGCCGACGGTCGGGCCCGCCTCGACGCCGAGATGGCCGAGCTCGAAGCCCGGCCGAGGCCGACATCGCCGCCGCCGCCGGGCGCTCGGCCGACGAGCTGCGCGCCGAGATCGCCCGCCACTCGCGGCGTCGCCATCGAGCGCGTCGTCGCCGAGACGCTCGACGACGCCACCCAGCAGGCGCTGATCGAGGATTCATCCAACGGGTCGGCGCCAGCACAGGAGCGAGCGCATGAGCGACGCACGCATCGAAGGCTACGCACGGGCGCTGTTCGAGATCGCCCGCGCCGAAGGCACCCTCGACGAGGTCGAGGACGAGCTGTTCCGCTTCGCCCGCTCGCTACGAGTCGAGCGACGCAGCTGCGCACCGCCCTCACCGACGAGCAGATGCCCGCCGAGCAAGCGCCAGGCGATCGTCGAGGACCTGCTCGGCGGCAAGGCCACGGCCACCACCGTGCAGCTCGTCTCGATGGTCGTCGGCTCCGGCCGCGGCCGCGACCTGCCGGCGATCGTCGACAGCCTCGTCGCAGCGCGCCGTCGAGCGCCAAGAACCTCGAGGTCGCCGAGGTCCGCACCGCCGTCGCCGCTCACCGCCGACCAGCAGGACCGCCTGAAGGCCGCGCTCGCCAATGCCACCGGCAAGCACGTCAACCTCAAGGTCATCGTCGACCCCTCCGTGCTCGGCGGCATCGTGGCCACCGTCGGCGACACCGTCATCGACGGCACCGTCCGCACCCGCATCGACCAGCTGAAGAGCCGGCTGTAAAGGAACATCGAACCATGGCTGAGCTCACCCTCTCCGCCGCCGACATCGCAGCGGCGCTCAAGAAGAACCTCGACGGCTTCGAGCCGTCGCTCGAGGCCCGCACCGTCGGCCGCGTCGCCGAGGTCGGCGACGGCATCGCCCGCGTGCAGCGGCCTGCCCGACTGCGGCGTCAACGAGCTCCTCGAGTTCGAGGACGGCTCCGTCGGCCTCGCGCTGAACCTCGACGAGGACTCGATCGGCGCCGTCGTGCTCGGCGACGTCGACAAGATCGAAGAAGGCCAGACCGTCAAGGCGACCGGCCGCATCCTCTCGATGCCCGTCGGCGACGGCGTGCTCGGCCGCGTCGTCAACGCGCTCGGCGAGCCGATCGACGGCAAGGGCGACCTCGTCGGCGCGCAGCTGCGCCGCATGGAGATCCAGGCGCCGGGCATCATGGGCCGCAAGCCCGTGCACGAGCCGCTGCAGACCGGCATCAAGTCGATCGACGCGATGACCCCGATCGGCCGTGGCCAGCGCGAGCTGATCATCGGCGACCGCAAGACCGGCAAGACCACCATCGCCGTCGACACGATCCTGAACCAGAAGGGTCTCGGGCGTGAAGTGCATCTACGTCGCCATCGGCCAGAAGGGCTCGACCGTCGCCCAGACCGTCGAGACGCTCCGCCAGAACGGCGCGATGGACTACACCGTCGTCGTGGTCGCCCCGGCCGTCCGACCCGGCACCGTTCAAGTACCTCGCCCCGTACGCCGGTTGCGCCATCGGCCAGCACTGGATGGAGAACGGCGAGCACGCCCTCGTCGTGTACGACGACCTGTCCAAGCAGGCCGAGGCCTACCGCCAGCTGTCGCTGCTGCTGCGCCGCCCGCCGGGCCGCGAGGCGTACCCCGGCGACGTGTTCTACCTCCACAGCCGCCTGCTCGAGCGGGCCGCCAAGCTGTCCGACGAGAACGGCGCCGGTTCGCTGACCGCGCTGCCGATCATCGAGACCAAGGCCGGCGACGTGTCGGCGTACATCCCGACCAACGTGATCTCGATCACCGACGGTCAGGTGTACCTGCAGGACAACCTGTTCAAGTCCGGTGTCCGCCCGGCCGTCGACGTGGGCATCTCGGTGTCCCGCGTGGGCAGCGCGGCGCAGATCAAGTCGATGAAGGCCGTCGCCGGCACGCTGAAGCTCGACCTCGCCCAGTTCCGCGAGCTCGAGGCGTTCGCCACGTTCGGTTCCGAGCTCGACGCCGTGTCGAAGGCGCAGCTCGAGCGCGGCTACCGCCTGGTCGAGCTGCTCAAGCAGCCGCTCAACAGCCCGATGCCGCGTCGAGGAGCAGGTCGTGTCGATCTTCGCCGGCACGAAGGGCTACCTCGACGACCTGCCGGTCGGCGACGTCAGCCGCTTCGAGACCGAGCTGCTCGAGTTCATGCGCGACCACGCACGGCGGGCTGCTCGCCGAGCTGAAGACCAGCGGCGTGCCCGACGCGCTCGGCGACGTGATCGCCACGTTCAAGGAGACCGTTCACCGGTCTCGAGCGACCGGCCACAGCGTCGACCCGACCGCCACCGACGCCGACGAGCTCGGCGACGCCGACACCGACAAGACCCTCGCGACGGAGTGATCTAAATGGCTGGTGGTCAGGAGCGAATCCTCCGAGGGCGCATTCGCAGCATCCAGGCGACGAAGAAGATCACGCGCGCCATGGAGCTGATCGCCGCGTCGCGCATCGTCAAGGCCCAGCAGCGTGTGCACGCGGCCGTGCCGTACTGCGAGCAGATCACCGAGGTCGTGCAAGGACCTCGCCGCGAGCGGCGCGTCGAGCGACTCGCCGTTGCTCGCCGGCCGCAGCGAGATCAGGAACGACGTGCTACGTCGTCATCACCGCCGACCGCGGTCTGTGCGGTGGCTACAACGCCGGCGTCCAGCGCGCCGACCGAGGGCGAGATCAAGGCCGACGTGCTCGCCGGCCGCGACTACGTCGATCGTCCCGGTCGGCCGCAAGGCCGAGGGCTACTTCCGCTTCCGCGGCTACCACCTCGGGCAGGCCGTTCACCGGCTTCTCCGACCAGCCGACCTACGACGACGCCAGGCGATCGGCGAGCACGTCGTCGACCTGTTCACGTCGCGGCGAGGTCGACTCGGTCGAGCTCGTCTACACCCGCTTCATCTCGGCCGGCACGCAGGAAGTCGTGCTGCGTCCGCTCGTGCCGCTGCAGCGCGACGACGATCGCCGGTGGCGACGGCCGGGCCGGCAGCGCCGACGGCGCCGGCGGCGACTACGAGTTCGAGCCCGACCCGACGACGATCCTCGACACGCTGCTGCCGCGCTACATCGAGGCCCGCATCTACGCCGCGCTGCTCAACGCCGCGGCGTCCGAGCACGCCTTCCGCCAGCGGGCGATGAAGGCGGCCACCGACAACGCCGAAGAGCTCATCAAGACGCTCAGCCGCATCATGAACCGGGCCCGCCAGGACTCGATCACCACCGAGATCATGGAGATCGTCAGCGGCGCCGAGGCCCTCGGCTCCGACACGACCGACCTGCCGTACATCGAACTCGGCGACCTCTACGCATCAGCGACTCCAGGAGCATGACTGACATGACCACCATCGAAACACCGGCACCGACGCCCCGCGACCGAGACCGGCAGCAAGGACGGCCGCGTCGTCGGCATCGCCGGCCCGGTGATCGACGTCGAGTTCCCCCGTGGCGCGCTGCCCGAGCTGAACAACGCCGTCGAGTTCGACGTCGACGCTCGAAGGCGAGACCATCAAGGTGCTCGCCGAGGTCGCCCAGCAGCTCGGCGACGGCCGGGTCCGCGCCGTCTGCATGAAGCCGACCGACGGCCTCGTCCGCGGCACGGCGGTGCGCAACACTCGGCCACGGCATCCAGGTGCCGGTCGGCGACAAGGTGCTCGGCCACGTCTGGAACGTGTGGGGCGACGCCGCTCGACGACGACGCCCGACGGCTTCGCCGAGATGGAGCGCTGGGAGATCCACCGCGACGCCCCCGACTTCGACGCCCTCGAGCCGTCGGCGCGCATGTTCGAGACCGGCATCAAGGTCATCGACCTGCTCACGCCCGTACGTCGCCGGCGGCAAGATCGGCCTGTTCGGTGGTGCCGGCGTCGGCAAGACCGTGCTCATCACCGAGATGATCAACCGCGTCGCCTCCCAGCACGGTGGTGTGTCGGTGTTCGCCGGCGTCGGCGAGCGCACCCGTGAGGGCACCGACCTCCGCCTCGAGATGATGGAGTCGGGCGTGTTCGAGAAGGCCGCCCTCGTGTTCGGCCAGATGGACGAGCCGCCGGGCGTGCGCCTGCGCGTCGCCCTGTCGGCGCTGACGATGGCCGAGTACTTCCGCGACGTGCAGAACCAGGACGTGCTGCTGTTCGTCGACAACATCTTCCGCTTCGTGCAGGCCGGCTCCGAGGTGTCGACGCTGCTCGGCCGCATGCCGTCGGCCGTGGGCTACCAGCCGACGCTCGCCGACGAGATGGGCCAGCTGCAGGAGCGCATCACCTCGACCCGCGGTCGTTCGATCACGTCGCTGCAGGCCGTGTACGTGCCCGCCGACGACTACACCGACCCGGCGCCGTTCACCACGTTCACCCACCTCGACGCCACGACCGAGCTGTCCCGCCAGGTCGCCGCCCTCGGCATCTACCCGGCCGTGGACCCGCTGGCGTCGACGTCGACGATCCTGCAGCCCGAGGTCGTCGGCGAGCGCCACTACGACGTCGCCCGCCGCGTGCAGGAGAACCTCCAGCGCTACAAGGAGCTGCAGGACATCATCGCCATCCTCGGTCTCGACGAGCTGTCCGAGGAGGACCGCCTCACCGTGAACCGGGCCCGCAAGATCCAGCGCTTCCTGTCGCAGCCGTTCTTCGTCGCCGAGGTGTTCACCGGCCTCGACGGGCGAGTTCGTGCCGGTCGACGAGACCGTCGAGAGCTTCGAGGCGATCCTCCACGGCGACCTCGACGAGGTGCCCGAGCAGGCGTTCCTCAACGTCGGCGGCGTCGAGCAGGTGCTGGCCAAGGCCAAGACGCTCCAGGAGGGCTGACCCGTCATGGCCGAGCCGATGATCGTCGAGGTGGTGTCGCCGGAGAAGGTGCTCTTCTCGGGCGAGGCCGACAGGTGATCACGCGCACCCTGGGTGGCGGCGAGATCGCGTTCCTGGCCGGGCACGCGCCGTTCCTCGGCGCGCTGGCCGAGAACCACACGCGCGTCTTCCAGACCGACGGCACGGTGCAGGACGTCGCCGTGCACGGTGGCTTCGTCGAGGTGAGCGGCACGCCCACCAAGGTGTCGATCCTGTCCGACATCGGCCGAGCTGGCCGAGGACATCGACGTCGAGCGGGCCAAGGCGGCGCTCGAGCATCACCTCCACGTGCTGCGCGACGAGAAGATGGAGAACGAGATCGCCGAGGCGGTCTGCGGCCGCGATCGGGCGATCGCCCGCCTCAAGGCCACCGGCACCGGCTTCACCGCCTGAGACGCGCCAGATCCTCGTTCGCGTCGCGATTCCGCGGACCGGTCCGCAGAGATCGCGACGCAAACGCCGGCTGCCGACGTCTGATCGGGCTCGTGCGGTAGCGTCGCGGGATGGCCGGCTATCCGTTCACGTCCGCACTCGTCACCGGAGCGTCGTCGGGCATCGGGGAGGAGATGGCGCGGCTGCTCGGTGAGGCCGGCATCCCGACCGTCGCTCGTGGCGCGGCGGGTCGACCGGCTCCGGCGAGATCGCCGATCGCTACGACGGCTTCGAGGTGCTCGAGGCCGACCTCGGCACGGCCGACGGGCGGGCCGCGTGCGTCGACGCGGATCACGTCCGCGGACGAGCCGATCGACCTCGTCGTCAACAACGCCGGGTTCGGCACCAGCGGCGTGTTCCACGAACTCGACGTCGAGCGGCTCGAGCGACGAGATCGAACTCAACGTGTCGGCGCTCACCACGCTGCAGCCATGCCGCGCTGGCGGTGATGGTGCCGCGCGGGCGGGGCTACCTGCTCAACGTGTCGAGCGTGGCCGAGCTTCCAGGCCGGCGCCGGGCTCGCCGTGTACGCGGCGACGAAGGCGTACGTGACGAGCCTGACCGAGGCGCTGCACGAGGAGGTCCGCAGGGCAGCGGCGTGCACGTCACCGCGCTGTGCCCGGGGCTGACGAAGACCGAGTTCCAGAGCGCAGCAACACGCAGAGCTATTCGTCGACGTATCCCGACTTCGTGTGGACATCGGCCGAGTCGGTCGCCGCGACCGGGCTCGCCGACGTCGCCAAGAACCGGACGCTCGCCGGTGCCCGGCGCGCTCTACAAGGGCGCTGGTCGGCGCCGCGTCGATCACGCCCCGGTTCATCGCCCGCCGCCTGTCCGGCATGGCCGGCCGCGCCTGACCGGTCGTCATCGCCTGAACGGCGAATGCGTGACAGTCGGCCCATGTGCGCACATCGATCACGCTGTCGCGAGGACGGGTCGCGGTCAGTAGTCGATGGCGGCGAACTCGCGGAGTTTGCTCGACGCGGTGGGTGGCGTCGATCATGCGCACGGTGCCGCTGCGTGAGCGCATCACGAGGCTCTGCGTGCGGGCGCCGTCGCGACCGAAGCGGACGCCGCGCAGCAGCGCGCCGTCGGTGAGGCCGGTGGCGGCGAAGAAGCAGTTGTCGCTGTGGACCAGGTCGTCCTGGGTGAGCACCGCGGTCGAGGTCGTAGCCGGCGGCCAGCGACGGCGTCGCGCTCGGCGTCGCTCTGCGGGCACGAGGCGGGCCTGGATCTCGCCGCCCATCGCCTTCATCGCGGCGGCCGAGATGACGCCCTCGGGCGTGCCGCCGATGCCGAACAGCACGTCGACGCCGGCGTCGGGCCAGCACGTGGCGACCGAGCCGTACACGTCGCCGTCGGTGATCAGCCGGATCCGGCAGCCGCTGGCGCGGACCTCGGCGATCAGGTCGGCGTGGCGCGGGCGGTCGAGGATGACCACCGTCAGGTCGCGGACCTCCTCGCGCTTGGACTTGGCGATCCAGCGCAGGTTCTGGGTGGGCGCCGGCGGTGATGTCGATCGAGCCGACGGCGTCGGGACCGACGGCGATCTTCTCCATGTAGAACGACGGGCCGGGATCGAACATCGAGCCGCGGTCGGCGACGGCGATGACCGACGAGCGCGTTGGTCTTGCCCTGGGCGGTCAGGGTGGTGCCGTCGATCGGGTCGACGGCGACGTCGACGAGCGGCGTCGCTGCCGTCGCCGACGCTGCTCGCCGTTGAACAGCATCGGCGCGTCGTCCTTCTCGCCCTCGCCGATCACGACGATGCCGTCCATCGCCACGGTCGACAGCGAGAGCCGCATCGCCTCGACGGCGGCGCCGTCGGCGGCGTTCTTGTCGCCCCGACCGACCCACCGCGCCGCAGCGAGGCAGGCCGATTCGGTGGCGCGGACGAGTTCCATCGCGAGGTTGCGGTCGGGCTGCTGGCGTGACGTCGCTGTCATGATCGCCAAACGTACCCGGTGCAGTCGCTACGGCCTTCGTTGTCGCGAGCGGAAGCGGCGAGGCTGCTTCGACTCGCGGAACTGACGTGAGTACTCGGCCTGGCGACGCAGGCGAGCGTGACGCTCGCGGATGTTCGCCAGTTCGTACTCGGGGTGCAGTGCGTTGGAACATGGTGTTCCCTTTCTGTGTGGTGTTGGTGTTGGTGTTGGTGGGTCGTGGGCGCGTCGGGGCGCGGTCGTGGATGCGACTGGCGACGCAGGAGTAGCGCAACGGCCGCACGGGCCTGGTCGAGTGGACCGGTCGGGTGGATGCGGGCGGCGGCTCGACTGCCGCGTGCTCCGCTCAGGCGCCGGTGAGGGCGCCGCCGCAGGGGGCCGCGACGGTGGTCGCAGTGGTGCGAGCAACGGGCGACATCGTGGGGCGAGTCGTCGTGTTCGGCTGGTTCGGATCAATCATCGGGCACCTCCTTCGCGGTGAGAGTGCAGTGTGCACGTCGCGGTCCATCGCGATCAAGCGAGTTTCGACGCGGCGGGTCGCGTCGTAGTCTCGCGCCGTGTCGATCGAGCCCGTTCCGTCGCCGACTCGGCGATCCGCTCGAGCCGCTCCGGTCGAGCCGATCCCGATCGAGCTGGTCCTGGCGGGCCGTGAGCTCACCGAGCCCCGGCTCTCCCCGGACGGCCGAACGGTCGCGTTCGTGCAGCGCTGGGGGACGCGGGCGGCGGTGACGATCGTCGACGTCGACGGCGGTCCGGAACGGATGCTCACCACGTCGCCCGATCCGCGGCCGGGGCGCTCGATGGGCGGCGGCTGCTTCGACTGGCTGGCCGACGGCTCGGGCGTGGTGTACGTGGGCGTCGACGGCGAACTGTGGCTGCAACGGCGAGTCGGGCCGCCACGTCGGCTCACCACGTTCGAGCGATCGTGCGCCGCGCCGGCCGTCGCGCCGAACGGCTCGTTCGTCGTCGCCGTGGTCGACGAGGCGGAGGTCTGGCTGGTCCCGATCGGCGCTGACGACGCGTCCGCATCGCGCCGTCTCGACGACGGCCGGGACGCGTTCTGCTTCGACCCCGCGATCTCTCCGGCCGGCGACGAGGTGTGCTGGCAGGCGTGGAGCCCACCCGACATGCCGTGGGACGGGGCGCACGCGTGCCGGCTGCCGCATCGCCGATCCGTCGACCGCGCACGTGCAGCGCTGGCGTCCGGACGGCGGTGCGGTCCAGCAACCTCGCTACGCACCCGGCGGCGCGCCCACGTGCGTGCACGACGGCTCGGGCTGGCTGAACGTGTACGTCGGCGATCGACCCGTGCTGCCGGAGCGGATCGAACAAGCGGGGCCGACGTGGGGCATGGGTCTGCGCACGTACGTCGTGGCGCCTGACGAGCGTGCGGTCGCGGTCTGCCGGAACGAGCTCGGCTTCGGTCGGCTCACGATCGTCGACCTCGACGGTGACGCCTCGACCATCGGAGGCTCGACCGACGTCGGTCGCGGCGTCCACGGCCAGGTCTCGTGGGTCGGCGACTCGATCGTGGCGCTGCGGTCGGGCGCCCGGACCCCCACGCAGATCGTGCGCTACGACGTGGCGGGCGTTCGAACGCACGGTCCTCGCGGTCGGCCCCGCCGCCGGATGGGACGAGATCGACCTCCCCGAGCCGGAGCTCGTCGCCGTCGGACACGACGGCACCGTCCTGCACGCCCGTCGGTACGCGTGTCGGCGCGGGCCGCCTGCTCGTGTGGGTGCACGGCGGCCCGACCGATCAGTGGCAGGTCGACTTCCGCCCGCGCCTCGCCTACTGGTGGAGCCGTGGCTGGGACGTGCTCGTGGTCGACCCGCGGGGCTCCACCGGCCACGGACGCGCGTACCAGCGGGCGTTGAACGGCGCGTGGGGACGGCTCGATGTCGACGACACGGCGGCCCTCGTGTCGGCCGCCCACGCCCGTGGCTGGGCCGGCCCGGCCACGACCGTGGTGATGGGCGGGTCGTCGGGCGGGCTGTCGGTCCTCGGACTCCTCGCCGACCACGGTGAGTCCGTGGCCGGTGGCGTCACGTCGTACCCGGTCAGCGATCTCCTGGCGCTCGACCCAGGTCACCCATCGGTTCGAGGCGCACTACACCGACACCCTCGTCGGGCCGGTCGATCGCTGGCCCGATCGATACGCCGAGCTCTCGCCGATCAACCGGGCCGATCGCATCACGAGGCCGCTGCTCGTGTTCCACGGGACCGACGACCCGGTCGTGCCGATCGCCCAGAGCGACGAGTTGGTCGAGCGCATCCGGTCGACCGGCGGCACGGTCGACTACGTCGTCTACGAGGGGGAGGGCCACGGCTTCCGCGACCCGGTCAACCAGCGCGACGAGTACGAGCGCACCGAACGCTTCCTCGACGCCCTCGTCCCACCCCAGCGGTGAGCCAACGGTCCAGGCGCCCGGCCCGTTCGCTCACCGCAATGGTCCGGGACCGGACCGGAGGTAGCGTGCCCTCGTGGCATTCGTGAACAACAAGGGCGAGGACGAGCAGCGCAACGAGCGCGCCGAGTCGGGTGAACCGATCGACTTCGACCCGAACGACCCCGACGAGGTCAAGGTCCACTACGACCTCGAGGCGTGGAACTTCGACCAGCGCGCCGAGCTGTCCGAAGCCCTCGCCGCCGCCGAGCTCCCGCACTCGTGGGACGGTGACGAGCTGGTCATCCCCGAAGCGATCGAAGAGACGGTCGACGCGCTGTTCGAACGGTTCGACGAAGAGCTCGGCCCGTTCCCGATCGTGCTGGCCGACGACGAACCGTTCACGACGTTCAAGCTCGACGAGTGGTCGGTCGCCGACCGCAACACGCTGAGCGACTCGTTGATCGAGGCCGAGATCCCGCACCGCTGGAAGGACACCACCGTGCTGGTGGCAGCCGATGCCGAGCACACCGTCGACGACCTGCTCGACGCGATCGAAGCAGGTGAACTGCTCGCCACCGGCGACGGCATCGAACCGCCCGACGGCGCGCTGGGCACGATGTTCGTCACCGCCGACAAGCTGGCGAAGGATCCGGTCGACGCCGAGGCGCGCAACCGCCTGCTCGACCTCGGCGACGAGATCGACGCCGCCCACCCGCCGTACGGTCTCGCTCCGCGCGTCTGGAAGTCCGCCGTCGCCGGCGTCCAGGCGATCAACGACGCAGATCGTCGCCGACGGCGAGTCGGCCGGAGGCGTCGACGAGTCGGAGATGATCGGGCTCGCCCAAGCACTCCGCTCCGTCGTCCGGCCGTACGTCTGAGCGGTCGACCGATCGACCGATCCGCCGATGCTGCTCGCTGAGCTCGAGGTCTGGCACACCCGGCCCGCCGTGCCGACGCGCCGCGTCGCCCTCGGCCACATGGTGCTGCCGGTCGACCCGGCGCCGGGCTTCGGCGGGCTGCTGCTCGGCTCGATCGTCGCGGCGCACCTGCCCGGCATCGACGACGAACTCGTCCCCGACATCCACCGCCTGATCGGCCAGGTCGAGCGCGGCGAACGCATCGTCCAACCCCGACTGCGGCACCGCTTCCAGGTCGATCGGCACGGTCTCGCCGTCAGCCGTCATCGCCTGGTGGGTGAGGACGAGGACATCACCTTCGACGCCACACGATCGGGACCGACCTGGCCCAGGTGCTCGGGGCGATCTACGCGGCCGAGCGGCTCGCCCCGGAATACCGCCGTCAGATCGGCCCGCTCCTGCAGAAGGCCGCCCACTGGCGGGGCCCGATCGGATCGGCGCTGATCGCCCACCTCGCCGGCTCGCAGACGCTCACGCTCGAGGCCCTCGCCGATCCCCGCGGGTGGGCGATGGGCATCCTCGGTTTCGAGCTCGGGGGCAAGGCGCCGTCGAAGCGTGAGGTCACGGCCCAGTTCCGGATCCGCATGCGCGACGTCCACCCCGATCACGGCGGTGCGAGCATCGACGCGGCGAAGGCGATGAGCGACCTCGCCGAGGCCCGACGCGTGCTGTCCACGAAACCGGATTGACCGAACGGATCGACGAACGATGGCCCGCACGACCCTGCTGCTCTATCCCGGCGCCGGGTCGAGCCGCGATCACTCGAGCCTCCTGCGTGTCGAAGCCGCGCTGGCGCTCGTCGGTCGACGTCCAGCGGCACGACTTCCCCTACCGCCGCGAGGGGCGCAAGGCTCCCGACCGGGCCCCGAAGCTGATGGCCTCGATCCGCGACGACCTCGCCGCGATCGCCCGCCGCCGAGGACCCGTCGTGATGGGCGGACGCTCGATGGGCGGCCGGATGACCACGATGGTCGCCGCCGACGTCGACGGCGGCGGGCCCGTCGCCCGCCTCGCCGGGCTGATCCTGATCTGCTACCCGCTGCACCCGCCGGGCAAGCCCGACAACCTCCGGGTCGAGCACCTGCCGGCGATCGACGGTGCCGTGCCTGTTCATCTCGGGCACGAACGACCCGTTCGGTTCGCCCGACGAACTCGAACGGTGGACCGCCACCATCCCCGCCCCGGTCGACCCACCTGTGGATCGAACGCAAGGGCCACGACCTCAAGGGGGCCGACGGTGCGATCGCCGACGCCGCCGAGGCGTTCGTCGGCCAAATCACCGGCCCCTAGATCATCGGTTGAGGATCACCGGTCGATCGCCGGGCTGAACTCGACGTCTTCGGGGTTCAACGCCTCGAGTTCCTGGTGGGCGGTCTCCGGGTAGGCCGTCACCACGAGCACGGTGACGATGAACTGGCTGATCCCGAGCAGCGCCAGGACCGCACCGAACGACCAGTCGGCGTCGAGGAGGGCACCCATCGAGAGGAGGCCGATGACGCCGCCGATCAACGACGCCGCGGTCACGAGTCCGGCGGCCCGGCTGCGATTGCCGGTCGGGAACAGCTCCACCCGGTACACGGCGAGCGCCGGGTAGGCGGCGCTGGCGATCACGCCGCCGACCAGCGACAGGATCCACAACGAGACGCCGCTCACCATGAATGCCCCGACGATGGCGATCGTCGACACGGGGAGGGCGAACGCGATCAGGCGGCGTCGCCCGCTCGTGTCGGCGATCCGGCCGCCGACGATCAGCCCGATGCCGGCGGGTGTGCCGACGGCGATCGAGAACAGCCCGATCATCCCGCCGCTGAACCCCTGCACGTCGGTGAGGTAGCGGTTCTGGAAGAAGCTCGCCGGCGCGATGAAGATGTTGCCGATGAACGCCACCGCGGCGAGCAGGCCGAGGCGGCGGCGGTTGATCGGCGGGCGATGCGTGGCCCGCGTGATGTGGGCGGCGGTGAACCGGCGCGTCTCGGGGAGGCGGCGGGCGAGGTCGAGCGCCACGAGGCACCACACGAGCGACACGACGTACACGAGCCGCCACCCGCTCGGCCCGATGTCGGCGAGCGCGCAGTGCGATCACCGCGACTCCCGCGCCGAAGCCGGCCGCCATCGCCAGGATGCTGACCGCGTAGGCCCGGCTGTTGCGCGGCATCTCCTCGGCGGCGACGACACCGACCAGGAAGGCGAGGGCGATGCCCATCGGGCGCGCCAGGGTCTGGGTGACGACGAGGACGCCGAACGTCGGGGCGATCGCGCCGAGCACGGACAGCAAGGGACCGAGCCAGGCGACCCACACGATCACCCGGCGTCGTCCGATCCGGTCGGCGATCACGGCCGCCGGGAGGGCGATGACGATGCCGACGCGGACGAAGGCGCCGGCGATGCCGACGCCGGTGTTGTCGACGCCGAAATCGTCCGCGGCGAACGTCGACCGTCTGGGTGAACAACGTGTTGACGAACGCCGCGCTCATCGACGCGGCCGCGAGCAGGCCGAGCACCAGCAGCTGCGTCGGGTCGAGCCGGTCGGGCGGCGCCCACCACCCCTGGGCCGAGATCCGCCGCGCCAGCACCGCCCGCACGGGCCAGCGGAACAACCAGCCGAACCAGGGGATCGTCACGTCGTACTCGGTCGATTCGACCAACTCGTCGCCGTCGCGGACGACGGTGCGCCGGTACGCGGTGAACGGCCCCTGCGCCTGCGTGAACGCCAGCGCGCGCCAGGGGGTCGGGTCCGGGCGCACGCCGGGTTCGGGTTGCTCGAGGAGGAGGTCGTCGCGCGGGTGTTCGACCAACGACCGGTGTGTCGGGTCGTCGGGCCAGCGCCGGGTGACGATGCGCCCGCCTGGCTCCACGACCGGAGCATACTGGTGGGCCATGAACCCGCCCGATCAGGTCCCTCCCGTCGCGGGCGCGCTCCAACGGGCGACACGATCGTCGTCCGTGGCAACGGGCCACTCGACGGCGTCGTCACCGTCCCGGGCGCCAAGAACTCCGTGCTCAAGCTGATGGCCACGACGCTGCTGGCCGACGGCACGTACGAACTCGTCGAACGTGCCCGACATCGCCGACGTCGCCGATCATGGGCGACCTGCTCGCGGCGATCGGTGTCGACGATGACCCGCCCCGCGCCCGGCCGGCTCGAACTCACCAACACCGGCGACATCGTGCCGGTCGCCCCCTACGAGCTCGTCGAGCGGATCCGGGCGTCGATCAACGTGCTCGGACCGCTCCTCACGCGTTGCGGGCACGTCCGTCTCTCGCTGCCCGGCGGCGACGACTTCGGCTCCCGCCCGATCGACATGCACGTGGCGGGCCTCGAAGCGATGGGGGCCACGTTCAAGTTCAGCCACGGCTACCTCGAGGCGTTCGCCGACCGGCTCCACGGCGCCGACATCATCTTCGACTTCCCGAGCGTCGGGGCGACCGAGAACCTGCTCACGGCCGCGGTGCTCGCCGACGGGGTCACCCGGATCGACAACGCGGCGCGTGAACCCGAGATCGCCGACCTCTGCGACTTCCTCGTGGCGATGGGAGCGAACATCTCGGGGATCGGCACCTCGACGCTCGTCATCGAGGGTGTCGAGCAGGGCTCGCTGCGGCCGGTCCGGCACCACACGGTTCCCGACCGGATCCAGGCGGCCACGTACATCGCCGCCGTCGCGGTGGCCGGCGGTTCGCTGACGATCGAGGGCGCTCGCCCCGATCACATGGCGATGCTGCTCGAACGGTTCGCCGACATGGCGCTCGACATCACGTGCGTCGACGGTCGGATGCGGGTGTCGGCCCCCGACCGGCTGCGGTCGATCGACGTGGCGACGCTGCCGTATCCCGGCATCGCCACCGACTACAAGCCGCTCGTCATCACCATGCTGTCGGTCGCCGACGGGGTCGGGATCGTCACCGAGAACCTCTATCCCGGACGCTTCCGCTACGTCGAGGAGCTGCAGCGGCTCGGCGCCGACGTCCGCACGAGCGGCCACCACGCGGTGGTGCGCGGTGTGCCGCGTCTGTCCGGCGCGCCGGTGCGGGCGCACGACATCCGCGCCGGTGCGGCGATGGTCGTCGCCGGCCTCGCCGCCGAGGGCGAAACGGTGATCTCCGGCGTGCACCACATCGACCGCGGCTACGACGACCTCGTCGGTCGGCTGCAGGGCGTCGGCGCGTCGATCGAGCGCGTTCAGTCCTGATCCGCTGGTGTGCTGTGTCGGCGGTCGTTCGGTCCGCGGCGGCCGCGTCGACCCGCCGTTTGGCGAGCGTCAGCAGACCGACGATCAGCACGATCGGCCCGGCCACGAGGAGGATCTCGTCCCAACCGCCCTGATGGGCGACGATCGCGGCCGCGGTGATCACGGCATCGATCGTACGGCGATCGCTGATTGAATGACCGTGCCATGCGCGAACAGGTCGAAGCCACCATCGAAGTCATCCGCCCGGCCCTGCAGGCCGACGGTGGCGACATCGTCCTGCTCGATGTCGACGAGGTGAACGGCATCGTGTCCGTCGAGCTCGTCGGAGCCTGCGGAACGTGTCCGGCGTCCACCCAGACGCTCAAGGCGGGCATCGAACGCATCATGCGCGACCGCGTCGACGGCGTCACCGAAGTGGTGAACGTCGCCGAGGCCGCTGCGTGAGTCGACCCGTCCGGTCGCCGGCCGAGTTGTTCGAGGCGGCGCTCGACGGTGATCGCGGTGCGGTCGCCCGGCTGCTGTCGCTGATCGAACGCGGCGACGACGATGCCCGCACGATCGGCCGGTTGGCCTACCGCGCACAGCACCGACGGCTACACGGTCGGGCATCACCGGCGCACCGGGCTCGGGCAAGAGCACGCTGACGAGCGCGCTGATCGGGCATCTGCGGTCGATGGACATCGAGTTGGCGGTGCTGGCGATCGACCCGTCGTCGCCGTTCACCGGTGGCGCGATCCTCGGCGACCGGGTGCGCATGCAGGACCACGCCACCGACCCCGGCGTGTTCATCCGCTCGATGGCGACGCGCGGTCACCTCGGTGGGCTCTCGCTCGCCACGCCCGAGGCGGTGCGCCTGCTCGACGCGATCGGTCGGCACTGGATCCTCGTCGAGACCGTCGGCGTCGGCCAGGTCGAGGTCGAGGTCGCCGGCAAGGCCGACACGACGGTCGTGGTCGTCAACCCGGGCTGGGGCGACAGCGTGCAGGCCAACAAGGCCGGGCTGATGGAGATCGCCGACGTGTTCGTGATCAACAAGGCCGACCGCAAGGGTGTCGAGGAGACGGCGCGCGACCTGATGCAGATGCTCGATCTGTCCGACGCTCGACCACGATGCCTGGCGGCCGCCGATCGTGCCGACCGTGGCGACCGACGGCGACGGGCGTGACCGATCTCTGGGACGCCGTGCTCGCCCATCGCGCCTACGCGGAGTCGTCCGGGCAACTCGCCGAGCGCCGCAGCTTCCGGCTGCGCGAGGAGCTGCGCGAGATCGTCGCGCAACGCCTCGGGCGCCGCGCCCGCGAGATCTGTTCCGGCGAACGCTGGGACGCAGCTCACCGACGAGGTCGTGGCGCGTTCGACCGATCCCTGGACCGCCGCCGACGAGATGCTCGCCGCCGTCGACGCCTGACGCCCGGCCCCTCAGTCACCGAACCCCGAAAATGCCGGGAATCTCGCGCTCAGCGAACGATTCGCGGCATTTTCGGGGCGATGCGGGTCGGGCGGCAAGACTCGGCGGGATGACCGACACCTCGCTGCTCACCCTCGAACGCCGTGACGACGGCGTGGCCGTCGATCACGCTCGCCAACGGCAAGGTCAACGCGCTGTCGTCGGCGCTGCTCGCCGAGCTGCGGGCGACCGCCGAGGCGCTGACCGCCGACCCGCCCGGTGCGCGTCGTCGTCACCGGCGGCGAGCGGATCTTCGCCGCCGGCGCCGACATCTCCGAGTTCGGCGGGCCCGACGAGGCGGCGACGATCACCGCCGGGTTCCACGACGCGTTCGATGCGTCGCCGCGATGCCCCGGTTCGTCATCGCCGCGGTCAGCGGCTACGCGCTCGGTGGCGGCTGCGAGCTGGCGCTCGCCTGCGACTACCGCATCGTCTCGGACAAGGCCGTGTTCGGCCAGCCCGAGATCCTGCTCGGCATCATCCCCGGTGGCGGCGGCACGCAGCGCCTGGCGCGCGCGGTCGGGGCCAGCCGGGCGAAGGAGCTCTGCCTCACCGGGCGTCAGGTGCGCGCCGAGGAGGCGCTGCGGATCGGGCTCGCCGACGAGGTGGTGCCGCACGACGAACTGCACGAGCGGGCGCTCGCGCTGGCGGCCGAGGTCGCCGGCGGCGCGCTCGTCGCGCAGGCGTTGACGAAGCAGGCGATCGACGACGGCCTGTCGGTCGCCGCTCGCCGACGGGCTGGCGATCGAGCGGGCCAACTTCGTCGAGGTCTTCCACTCCGCCGACTCGCGGATCGGTGTCGCCAGCTTCCTCGAACACGGCCCGGGCAAGGCCGACTTCACCGGCCGCTGAGTCAACCGCTGGCTCAACCGCTGGCTGGGCCGTTCATGGGACCGGTCTCGCCGTGTTCGACGAGCGCCGCGAGCTTGTCGAACGACATGCTCCAGCCGAGTTCGTTGTCCTCCGGCGACACGCCGGGCGGCAGGTCCTCGTGGAGGCCGACGAGTTCGGTGCCGCTCGTCGGTCGCCCGCAGCGTGTACGTGATCGTCATCTCGCCCTGGGTCGACGGATCGTCGGTCTCGAACGCCACGACCTGCACCACCCGCCGACCCGGGTCGAGTTCGACGAATCGACCCTCGAACGTGTCGGTCTGGTCGTCGGTCTTGCCGGCCGTGGTCGGCGCGTCGTAGGTGAGCGAGATGCGGAACGTCCCGCCGACCTCCGCCTCGAACCGCTCGACGGAGCTGGTCATCCCGTCGGGCACCATCCAGGTCTGCACCGCCACGCGGATCGACGAGCGCCCGATACACGGCCTCCGGGGTCGCCCGGATCGTGCGGGTGAGCCGGGTCGTGGCCATCAGTGCCCGTCCATCAGTGCCCGTCCATCAGTGCAAGGCGTCACCAACGTGTCGCCCACCTCCGCGGTCGCCAACGGTCGCCGGATCGACCACGCGGCGCGGGCCATCCACAAGCCGGAGCCGACCATCGTCAGCATCACGACCGCGCACATCGAGTAGGCGGCCGTGCGGCCGAAGGCCTCGTACAACGTGCCGGTGAGCATGGCCATCGCGCCGGCCGACACCGCCTGTGCCGCGCCGAGCACGCCCTGGGCGCCCGCCTGCCGCTCGATCGGCACCGTGAGCCCGACCGCCACCCCGGTGCTCGACACCGTGAGGCCGTCGCACACCGAGTGGATCATCGCCACGGCGAAGATCGCCCCGCCCGTCGGCATCACGCCGTACAGGAACATGAACGACGCGCGCCGCGGCGAGCCCGAGGGTGGCGAGCCGGAACGGCCCGATGGTCTGCGACAGCCGGCCGCCGAGCGGGCCGAGCACGATCAGCGGCAGGGCGAACAGCGTGATGCCGAGGTTGGCGATCCACTCGCTCGTGCCGAGGTCCTTGTGGACGAGCGCCCACAGCGCGTCGAACGTGCCGATCATCACGAAGACGGCGGCGCCCATCACCACGGCACCGGCGAACGGCCGGATGCGCAGGAGGTCGACGGCGAGCCGGCGGCTGGTCGGGTCGATCGTCTCCTGCACGCGGACCCGGGCGACGACCGGCAACAGCAGCAGCGTCGCCGCCGCCGACGACGAGGAACGGCGCGGCGATGCCGAACGGCCCGACCAGCACGGCCGAGATCGCCGGGCCGAGGGCGAAGCCGAACACGTCCGCGGCGAGCAGCCGACCGAGGTTCGACCCGAGGTTGTCGGGATCGGCGAGGATCACGATGCGCCGGACGGCCGGCGCCGCGGCGCCGACGCCGACGCCGCTGATGAAACGGCCGATCAGGATCGGCAGCAGCGTGGTGCTGAGGGCCATCAGCACGAGGCCGAGCACGTTGACGGTCACCCCGATCAGCACGATCCGGCGGGCGTGACCGCGGTCGGCGCAGCGGCGCGATCAGCAGCTGCGACATGAATCCGGCGAGGAACCCGACGCCCGATCACGATGCCGATCGAGGATTCGCTGATGCCGTACTGTGTCGCGGTAGTCGTCGACGATCGTGAACAGCACGCCGTAGCCGGCCGCGAGCATGGCCATGAGCCCGCCGAACGCGAAGAACACCAGGCGCGCCGACGGCGGTGGTGTGATGGTGGAACCTCGAGCGTCCGATCGCCCCGACGTGCGTTCAGCCGCATGCCCCGCAATCTACCGAGGACCTTGCGGGATCAAGGAGTGAGTTCGGGTCAGCCCGACGCGACGAGGCCGGTGTCGTACACGCTCGACAGGCCGGGATGCGTCGGCATCGCCCGGACGGTGACACCCCACGGCCCGGCGCCCTCGGGCTCGATCGAGCCCGAACACTTGCTCCCGTCGCGTTGCAGCAACTCGACGGTGAGGTGGGCCTCGTCGAACGACCCGTCGGCGAGCAGCGGACCGTGGACGCACTGCACGATCAGCTCGGCCGGGTCGAGGTCACCGGCGTCGAGTTCGGCCACGATCTCGCGAGTCTCGCCGGCGGTCGGCGCCGCCAGGGTGTCGACGTCGGTCACGAGCCACACGTGCACCGTCGGCCACGCCGCTGCGACCCGTGCCTTCCAGTCGGCGAGCTCACGCGCGCCGGCCCCGCCATCGGCAGTACGGGCGCGGGCGGACGCGGCGGCCGGCTCGTAGAGCGTCGGTCACGTAGTCGCGCACCATCCGGCTGGCGTTGACGTTCCAACCGAGCGTGGCCCAGTTGTTCGCCACGTGTTCGAGCCAGCGATGGGGGATGCCGTCGTCGCCCCGGTCGTAGTACATCGGCACGATCTGGTTCTCGATCACGTCGAACGTCGCGTTCGCCTCGCGGTGGTCGCGTCGCTTGTCGTCGTCGTCGTGGTCGAACGACGGGATGTCGAACCCGTTCGTCCCGTCGGTCATCTCGTCCCACCACCCGTCGAGGATCGAGCAGTTGAGCACGCCGTTCAGCGCCGCCTTCATCCCGCTCGTCCCGCACGCCTCCATCGGTCGGCGCGGGGTGTTCAACCACACGTCGCAGCCGTGGTACATCGTCCGGGCGATCCCGATGTCGTAGTCGGGGATGAACACGAACCGGTGCCGCACGTCGGCCTCGCTCGCCAGGTGATGGATCTCCTGGATCAGCGCCTTGCCCGGCTGGTCGGCCGGATGGGCCTTGCCGGCGAACACGAACTGCACCGGCCGCTCGACGTCGAGCAGCAGCGCCTTCAACCGGTCGAGCTGACTCAACAGGAGCGTCGAGCGCTTGTACGTGGCGAAGCGGCGGGCGAACCCGATCGTCAACACGTCCGGGTCGAGCAGGTCGCCGCCGAGCAGGTCGCGGACCATCTCGACGAGTTCCTGCCGGCCGGCGTTGCGGATGTCCCAGATCACGGAGCGGTCGACCTGGTGGATGCGGGTCCAGTCGTCCTCGGACGCGAGCGACCAATGTTCGCCGAGCGTCTCGGTGAGCATCTCGTCGACGCGGTCGCTGACCCAACTGCGGGCGTGGACGCCGTTGGTGACGTGCCCGATCGGCGCGTTCGACGGCGGGGAGCTCCGGCCACATGCCGCCGAACATCTCCCGCGACACGTCGCCGTGGAGCCGGGCGACACCGTTCGAGCGGGCGGCCAACCGCAGCCCCATCACCGCCATGTTGAACTTGCCGTCGGGTTCGTCGGCGCGCTGTGCCGAGTTCGAACAGGTCGTCGAACGTCACCCCGCACTCCTCGGCGAAGGTCGTGAAGTACTGCTCGAACAGATCCCGCGGGAAGCGATCGATGCCGGCCGGCACCGGGGTGTGCGTGGTGAACACCCCGCCCGCCCGCACCGCTTCGATCGCCTCGGCGAACGACAGCCCCTGCTCGGTCCACTCCCGTACCCGTTCGAGGCCGAGGAACCCGGCATGGCCCTCGTTGGTGTGGAACACCTGGGGAAGCAGGTCGAGCGCCCGCAGGGCCCGGACGCCGCCGATGCCGAGCACGATCTCCTGGCGGAGCCGGTGCTGCTCGTCGCCGCCGTAGAGCCGGTTCGTGACGGCGATCGCCTCGGGTGGGTTCCCGGGAACGTTCGTGTCGAGCAGGTACAGACGGATCCGCCCCACGTCGACGCGCCACACCCGCACCTGGACTTCGACGCCGGCGAGATCGACGACGACCTGCACCCCGGTCGGTTGCGCACCGAGCGCCGGCGGGTCGATGCGGGCGTTCGTCTCCTCCTGCCAGCCGTCGGCGTTGAGGTGCTGATGGAAGTAGCCCTCGGCGTACAGCAGCCCGACGCCGACGAGCGGCACGCCGAGGTCGGAGGATGCCTTCAGGTGGTCGCCGGCGAGCACACCGAGCCCGCCGGAGTACTGCGGGAGCGCCTCGGTGATGCCGAACTCGGGCGAGAAGTAGGCGACGAGGTCGAGCGGTGATCCCCCGTCTCGGGTCTGGGCATCGCCGGCCTGCCCGTCACCGACTGGCGCTGAACGCGTCGCGAACCAGTGGTCGGAGCCGTCGACGAGATCGCGCAAGCGAACGTCGGCCGCGGTGACCGCGGCGACGAACTCGTCGTCGGCCGCGAGCCGTTCCCAGCAAGCCGGGGAGGTGCGGCGCACCAGGTCGACGGGATGCTGCCCGGTCGTCCGCCACGACCGCTCGTCGATCGTGCCGTCGAGCCGATCGAACAGGTCGATCAGGCGCCGGTCCCACGCCCAGTGGAGGTTGGCGGCGAGCCCGACCAGCGGCTCGAGCGACGGAGGGAGACGGCTGACGACGGTGAACTCATGCTGGGGGCGCATCGGCCGCGAGGGTACCGATTCTCAGCGGACCGTGCTGGAGAGCAGGCCGTCGTAGACCTCGGCCGTCGTCGCCGCGATCGCGTCCCACGCATAGGTCTGCTCGACCAGGGCCCGCCCGTTCGCCGTCAACCGGGCAGCCAGTTCGTGGTCGGTGAGGATCGACGTGATGCAGCGGGCGAGGTCCTCGGGATTGCCCGGCTCGAACATCAGGCCGGCGTCGGTGTCGGCGAGCAACTCGGCGAGCCCGCCCGTGCGGGCCGCGACGAGGGGTGCTCCGGCGGCGAGGGCCTCGAGGGCGACGATGCCGAACGGCTCGTACAACGACGGGATCACCACCACGCCGGCCCGGTGGGCGATGGCGCGGAGCTTGGCGTCGGGCACGTAGCCGGGCAGGTCGACGATGTCGCTCACTCCCTCGACGTCGACCTGCGACTGGAGGTCGGGCAGGTAGCTGCCGCGTCCGGCGATCACGCCGCGGATGTTCGGCACGCGAGCCGCGGGCGATGTTGATCGACCGTGCCAGGACCTGGAAGCCCTTCTCGAACTGCACGTTGCCCCACGAGACCACGAGCTGCTCGCGTTCGGACGCGGCGGACTCGGGTGGCGCCCAGAGCACCGGGTCGACCCCGTTGGGGATCCGCGCCACGTGCTCGACGTCCAGTTCGAATCCGGTGATCAGCTGTTCGACCATGAACTGGGTGGGCGCGATCAATCGATCGGCCTGGAAGGCGAGCCACCACTCGATCGAGTTGATGTCGGTGGGATCGCCGAGCGGGAGCTGGCCGCCGTGCCGCATCCGCTCGGTTCCGTGCATCGTCGACACGAATGGAACCTTGTGGATCGTGGCGAGTGTGTCGGCCGCCCATCCGGTGCGCCAATCGTGTCCGTGCACGATGTCGGGAATCCATCCGGCGAGGGACGGGTCGCGGTCGGCGAGCGTCACCCCGAGCTTGACGAAGCCATGGTTGGCCGATGCCGTGCGCGCCACCGTCTCGACGGGAGGGAGCCAGGGAAGGTCGACCGCGGTCCGCAGGACGCGGAACGGGCCATCCGGCGCCGGCGCCATGTCGGTGATCCGCTCGGCGATCGTCAGGACGACCACCTCGTGGCCGGCTCGGGCGAGACTCGTGGCGAGGCCTTCGACATGGGCCGCCGTACCTCCCGTCGCCCGTGGCGGGAAGTCCCACGACAGCATCAGCACTCGCACGGCCTGGCACCCTACCGGTAGGTCGGACCGGCAGGTCGGACTGGCTCGTCGATCGGCACACTCGGATCGGCACGGTTCCGCGGGCCGCCGCGCACGGCCGCAGGCACGCTCTACTGTGGACGAGATGTCCAACGTCGCTCGGCCGATCGGTGAGCTCGATCTCCATCTGTTCGGCGAGGGCACCCACCGGCGCCTCTGGGAGTTGCTCGGCCCGCAAGGCCTCGTGATCGACGGGAACGGCGACGCCCACGGAGTGCGTTTCTCGGTGTGGGCGCCGAATGCCTCGCGTGTGTCGGTGGTCGGCGACTGGAACAACTGGACGCCCGACGCGCTCACGATGCTCGACTCGTACGGCCCGACCGGAATCTGGTCGGGCCTCGCTCCGGCCGCCCGGACGGGCCACCGGTACAAGTTCGAGATCGTCACGGCCGAGGGTCGGACGCTGCGCAAGGCCGACCCGATGGCCCGCCAGGCCGAACTGCCCCCGAGCGACGCGAGCGTCGTCCCCAACGGGGCGCGCCACGCCTGGCAGGACGACGAATGGATGACCGGGCGTGGCGCCACGGTGCGGGGCGACGCGCCGATGCGCACCTACGAGGTGCACCTCGGGTCGTGGCGCCGCGGTGTCGCGGACTGGGACACGCTCGCCGCCCAACTGGGTGACCACGTGGCGTCGCTGGGATTCACCCACGTCGAACTGTTGCCAGTGGCCGAGCATCCGTTCGGCGGCTCGTGGGGCTATCAGGTGTCGGGGTACTACGCGCCGACCGCGCGCTTCGGCGATCCGGGCGGGTCTGGCGCGCTTCGTCGACTCGATGCACCAGCGCGGCATCGGCGTGATCGTCGACTGGGTGCCGGCGCACTTCCCGCGCGACGAGTGGAGCCTCGGCCGGTTCGACGGCACCCCGCTGTACGAGCACCCCGATCCCCGGCGCGGCGAACATCCCGAGTGGGGCACGTACGTGTTCGACTTCGGACGCAACGAGGTGCGCAACTTCCTCGTCGCCAACGCGCTCTATCTGCTCGACGAGTTCCACATCGACGGGCTGCGCGTCGACGCGGTGGCGTCGATGCTGTACCTCGACTACTCCCGCGACGCGGGCGGCTGGGTGCCCAACGAGTTCGGTGGGCGGGAGAACCTCGACGCCATCCGGTTCCTGCGCGAGACGAACGCGGTCGTCGGCGAGGAGTTCCCCGACGTGTTGATGATCGCCGAGGAATCGACGGCGTGGCCGGGCGTGACGGCGCCGACATCGGCAGGCGGGTTGGGCTTCAGTCACAAGTGGAACCTCGGCTGGATGCACGACTCGCTCGGCTACCTGGCCTTCGACCCGATCTACCGCCGCCACCACCACAACGAGATGACGTTCGCGCTGCTGTACGCGTACGACGAGCGCTTCGTCCTGCCGCTCAGCCACGACGAGGTCGTGCACGGCAAGGGGAGCCTGCTGGCGAAGATCGGCGGAGACGACTGGCAACGGTTCGCCGGGCTCCGTGCGCTGCTCGCGTGGCAGTGGGCGCTGCCGGGTTCACCGCTCGTGTTCATGGGAGCCGAATTGGCCCCGTGGCAGGAGTGGAACGACGCCTCCGAACTGCCGTGGCACCTGCTCGAGCACGCCGCGCACCGGGGCGTGCACGACGTGGTGCAGACGATCAACGCGCTGGCCGACGAATGGCCCGCGTTGTGGCGGCGCGACAACGAGCCGGGTGGGTTCCAGTGGCTCGACGCCGACGACGCCGATCACAGCATGTACGCCTTCGCCCGCTGGGACACGGCCGGCGCGGCAGCCGTGATCTGCATCGCCAACTTCACGCCCGCTGGCGCGGCCCGGCTACCGGGTCGGCCTGCCGTGGGGCGGCGCGTGGCGGGTCGTGCTCGACACCGACAACGCGGCGTACTGGGGGAGCGGGCTGCGCGGCCTCGAGGACGACATCGTCATCGCCGCCGATCCCGCCGGTTCCCTGGCAGTCGCTCGAGACGTCCGGTCAACTCGACATCGGTCCGATGTCGATGGTGTGGCTCGCCAGCACCGCCCCACCCCCGCCGTCCCCGTAGCCACGGCCAGCTCTTGGGAAAGGGCTTCAGGCGGCTTCGACGAGGGCTTGGAGGCGCTTCAGGTTGCGCCGCCAGAGCGGGGTGAGCAGCAGCCGGCCGGCCACGGCGGCGCCGAACCGCCCACCGAGGTACCACGGGTAGTCGAGCGACTCGGCCCACGTGAACGTCGTCCGGGTGCCGCCGGCGAGCGGTTCGAGCGTGAACACGCCGGAGCCCTTCACGATGCCCGAGTGGCGCACGCCCATCGCCACGCCCGGTTCCCACCGGTGATCTCCATGCGGTCGGTCAGCCGGAGTGGCCCGATCTTCGTGTCGCACAGGAACGTCGTGCCGACGCCACGCTCCTGCTCGCTCTCGAAATGGATCGCGACGGCGTCGGCCATCCAGTCGACGTGTCGCTCGACGGCCTCGACCGTGGCCCACACGGCGTCGGGCGGCGCGGTGATGTCGATCGACACCGTCACGTCACTCATCGACGCGGCTCCGATCGACGAGCGGTTCAGACAGCAGCACCGACGGAGCGCAGCACCTCGCACGCCTCCTCGGGAGGAACGACGTTGATCATCACGCCCGTGCCGCGCTCGAAGCCGGCCTGCGTGACGAGCACCGGCCACACGTGGACGTGCCACTGGTATTCACCCGTGTGCTGGTGCGGGGCGGTGTGGACCCCGAGGTTGAACGAGATGTCGCCGAGCGCACCCTTCAGGTGGGCGATCGTGTCGCGGATCGCCCGGCCCGACCGCGGCGAGCGAATCGTCGGACGCGTGTTGGAGGTGCGACTGGCGCTCGGTCGGCACGATCATCATCTCGTACGGCACGCCGCTCCAGAACGGGCAGAGCACCACGACGTCGTCGTTGGCGATGACGATGCGCTGATCGGCGGCGAGTTCGGCTTCGATCGTGGTCTCGAGCAGTGAGCCTCCGGCGAAGCGGGCGAAGGCGCGCTCCTCGTCGAGGATCTCGCCCGGCACGAACGGCAGCCCGAGGATCTGGCCGTGCGGGTGGGCGATCGATGCCCCGGCCTCGCTGCCGTGGTTGACGATCACCTGCGTGTAGCGGACGTACGGCAGCGCGGCGTGCTCCACGAGCCGACGCCGCAACACGAACATGAACTCGGCCGCGTGGGCGTCGTCGAGCCGGTGGAGGCCGCCGTCGTGGTCGGGGGTGTACACGAACACCTCGTGGATGCCGCTGGCCTCGGCCTTGACGAACACCGGGCCGAGGTTGTGCACGGCGAACGAGGTCGTCGCCGTCGAAGGCCGGGTATCGGTTCGGCACGACCCGCATCGACCAGGTGCCGTCGGCCTCGGTGGTCTCGATCGCGGGCGGTGTCTCTTCCTCGTTGCCGGCGCAGAACGGGCACGGTCGGTCGCCGTCGAGTTCGATCGTGTGGTCGCGCGGTGACGAAGTCGTTGGGGCGTCGTTGACGGTCCGGCACGATCGTCACCCACCGCCCGTTGAGTGGATTCAAGCGCATCTGGCTCATCGCTTGTCAGGATACGGCGGTCGCGCCACCCGTGTGTGACATCGCGCTGTGCCGTCGGTCAAGACGGTCCTGGTTCCACCGGTGCAGGCCCCATCCGAGCATCGCCCCGACACCGAACGCGAGCAGTCCGCCGACGCCGTCGAGCCAGAAGTGGTTGGCGGTGACGATGATGCAGAAGAGCGTGGCGATCGGATACAGGATCACGAGCGCCTTCATCCACCGCCGCTTGAGGAGCGGCCACACGGCGACGGCGCACCACGTCGACCACCCGATGTGCATGCTCGGCATCGCCGCGTACTGGTTCGAGATCGATGCCATGGCCTCGGAGTCGAACGACCACGGGCCGCCGTAGTCGGCGAGCGTGTCGACGAAGTCCCAGCCACCGTCGGGCCGCTCGGACGTGTAGATGCACGCGCCGCCGTAGCTCGTCGGATCGTTCGCCGGGCACGGCTCGTCGAGCAGACGAGGTGGCATCAACGGGAAGAACGCGAAGCCGAGGATGGCCAGCGCGGTCATGGCGGCGAGCGTGTTCCGCCACTGCGGGAACACGTCACGGCGCTTGAGGAACAGCAGGATGAACACGCCGAGCGTGACGATGAAGTGCATCGTCCCGTACCACGTGTTCCAGAACTGGATGAACCACTTGTACGGGAGGAACCAGGCCTGGATGGCCTCCTCGTGGAACAGGTTGAGCGCGTCCTCGGCCCGGATCACCCGCACGGCGTTGGTGAACGCCTGGTCGGGGATGCCGTCACCGGCGATCTTGTTCGAGCCGAACTGGTTGCGGGTCCACGAGTACACCGCGTAGAAGACCGCGACGATGATCGCTTCCTTCCACCAGTAGACGCGGTGTTCCCGCTCCGGTGCAGTGATCTGCTCCACGACCTGCATCGTCTCCCACTGTATTGCCGCGTGACGGATTCATGACCGCTCTCGCGACCGACGCGACGTCAGGTCAGTTGCCGCACTTGCCCATGAAGCGCTCGACGTCGACGAGCACGCGGATGATCTTGCCGGCCGCGACCAGGCCACCGGATCCGCCGCCGACACGGTGAACACGAGGCGCCGGCCGTCGATCCGTTCGAGCACGGCCTCGGCCGTGACGTCGACACCGATGGCCGTCGGCTGCAGGTGGTCGAACTGGATCCGCATGCCGACGGTGGTCGACCCCGGCGGGAGCGACGTTGGCGACGGCCGACACGGCCGCTTCCTCGCACAGCGCGATCAACCGGGGGCTCCCGAGCACGTCGACATCGCCCGAGCCGAGGGCGCGTGCGGTGTCGGCCTCGGTGACGGTCATCTTGGCGTCACCGCGCAGGCCAGTTTCGAGACTCACGGGTCACGCAGGGCGTAACGCCCTCCCGTACGGGATCAATCGCGTGATCGACAGCGACGTCCTGGAACGAGTGCTCGCCGGTGCGGTACGCACGGGCGCCGATTTCGCGGAGGTGTACGCCGAAGACAAACGATCGACCTCGGCCGGTCTCGACGACGGCCGCGTCGAGCAGGTGTCGAGCGGACGCGACCGCGGGGCGGGGATCCGTGTCGTCGCCGGGGAGACGACGGGGTTCGCGTACACGTCCGACCTGTCCGAGTCGGGCCTGGAGCGGGCGGCGTCGGCCGCGGCCGCCGCGGCGAGTCAGGGTGGTGGGGGCGTGCGCACCGTCGCCCTCACGAAGTCGGCCCCGCACCGTCCGAACACGATCGAGCGCGATCCCGACTCGGTGGCCAAGGCGGCCAAGGTCGAGCTGCTGCAGCGCATGGACGAGGCGGCGCGGGCGTACGCCCCCGAGATCGTGCAGGTGTCGGCCGGCTACGGCGACAGCCACAAGCGTGTGCTGATCGCCAACACCGACGGCGTGTACGCCGACGACGAGGTGGTGCGCACGCTGCTGCGCATCAGCGCCGTCGCCGACGGCGACACCGGCATGCAGACCGGGTACCAGTCGATGGGCCACACCATCGGCTTCGAGATCTTCGACACCGTCGACGTCGAGGAGCTCGCCCGTGAGGCGGCTCGCCAGGCGATCACCAAGCTGCGGGCCCGGCCCGCTCCGTCGGGTGCGATGCCGGTGGTCATCAAGCACGGCACCGGCGGCGTGCTGTTCCACGAGGCGTGCGGGCACGGCCTCGAGGCCGACCACATCCAGAAGGGTGCGAGCGTCTACGCCGGCAAGGTCGGCCAGCAGGTCGCCAACCCGCTCGTCACGCTCGTCGACGACGGCACGATGCCGGGCGAGTGGGGCACGCTCGGCTTCGACGACGAGGGCCACATCACCCAGCGCAACGTGCTGATCGAGGACGGCATCCTCACCGACTACATGTGGGACTACCTGCGGGCCCGCAAGGACGGCCGCCCGCAGTCGGGCAACGGCCGCCGCCAGAGCTACCAGCACCTCCCGATGGTGCGCATGACGAACACGTTCGTGCTCGACGGCCCGGACGATCCCGACGACATCATCTCGTCCACCCCGAACGGCGTGTACGTCGCCAAGCTCGGCGGCGGCAGCGTCAACACGGCCACCGGCGACTTCGTGTTCGGCATGACCGAGGCGTACCTGATCGAGAACGGTGAGATCACCGAGCCGCTGCGCGAGGGCAACCTGATCGGCAACGGCCCGAAGGTGCTGCAGGACATCGACATGCTCGGCAACGACTTCGCCATGGGCAGCCCCGGCACGTGCGGCAAGGACGGCCAGGGCGTTCCCGTCGGCGACGGCCAGCCCACGTTGCGGGTGAAGTCGCTCACGATCGGCGGAACGAGCTCGTGACGCGCGTTCGAATCCGAGCTGCAGGCGGTCGCCGATCGCGTCGTCGAGCAGGCCGGCGCGGGCGAGCAGATCGAGGCGTTCGTGTCCCGCGGCGGCGAGACCGAGGTCCGTGTGTACGAGGGCGACGTCGAGCACTTCGTGTCGGCGCAGAGCGAGGGCATCGGCATCCGCGTGATCGTCGGTGGGCGGACCGGGTTCGCCTATGCCGGCACGCTCGACGCCGACGCGATCGCCGACGTGCTCGCGCAGGCTCGCGACAACGTCCAGTTCGGCACCGTCGACGAGTACGCCGCGCTCGCCGAGCCCGACGGCGTTCCGGTCACCGAGCAGCCGCTCTGGAACGACGAGCTCGCGGCGTACCCGACCGACGACAAGATCGACCTGGCCAAGCAGCTCGAGAAGCTCGACGTCCGGCATCGACCACCGGATCCGCGTCGACGACTCGAACTACGCCGACGCCTACGGCGAGTCGGCCGTGGCGACCACCACCGGCATCCGGATGTCCGGGCGGGAGAACGGGTGCTACGTGTCGGTGTCGACGCTCGCCGACGAGGGCGAGGGCGACGACGCCGAGACCCAGACGGGCTTCGGCTTCTCCGTCGGCCGGTCGCCCGACGAGTTCGATCTCGAACGGGCGGCGAAGGAAGCGGCCGATCGGGCCACCAGGTTGCTCGGCGCGACGAAGCCGGCGAGCAAGCGGCTGACCGTGGTGCTCGATCCGTTCGTCACCGCGCAGTTCCTCGGCGTGATCTCCTCGACGCTCAACGGCGAGGCCGTCGTCAAGGGCCGTTCGCTCTTCCGTGATCGCCTCGGCGAGCAGGTGGCGTCCCCGCTCGTCACGATGATCGACGACCCGACGAACCCGAAGGCCTACACCGCCACCGACGTCGACGGCGAGGGTCTCGCGGCGCGGCGCAACGTGCTCATCGAGGACGGAGTGCTGCGGCAGTTCGTGCACAACTCGTACTCGGCTCGCCGGGCGGGGACGGTGTCGACGGGCAACGCGATCCGGGGCGGCTTCGCCGGCACGCCCGGCGTGGGCTGTCTGGCACTGTCGCTCGTTCCGGGCACGCGCACCCAGGAGGAGCTGATCGGCGACATCGACGACGGTCTGCTCGTCCAGCAGATGCAGGGCCTGCACTCGGGCGTCAACCCGATCAGCGGCGACTTCTCCACCGGTGCGGCCGGGCTGCTGATCACCAACGGTGCGGTCGGCGCACCGGTGCGCGAGTTCACCATCGCGTCCACGTTGCAGCGCATGCTGCTCGACATCGTCGAGGTCGGTGGTGACCTCGACTGGCTGCCGATGCGGGCGGCCGGCATGAGCCTCGTGATCAACGACGTCACGATGTCCGGAGCCTGAGGCGCGCGCTCCGATGCCGGCCGTTGCTCCTCCGCCGGCGGCGATCGGCCGTCATCCGCACCTCGCCACGCCGGTCGCCGCCGGGCGCGTGCGGGTCGACCTGCACAGCCACACGATGTGGAGCGGCGACTCCACCACGATGCCCGAGGAACTGGCGACGGCCGATCGTCGAGTCGGGCATCGACGTGGTGTGCATCACCGACCACAACGCGATCGCCGGCGCGGTCGAGCTCGTCGATCGGCTGCCGTGCCGCGTCGTCGTGGGCGAGGAGCTGCGCACGGCGGCCGGCGAGATCATCGGGCTGTTCCTCATCGAGCGGGTGCCGAGCGGGCTCGGTCACGTCGAGGCGGCACGCGCGATCCGCGAGCAGGGTGGTCTCGTGTACATCCCCCATCCGTTCGACCCGATGCGCCGCAACCTCGCCGAAGCCGGCGCTCTACGAACTCGCCGAACTCGGTCTGATCGACGCGGTCGAGGTGCACAACTCCAAGACGTCCCTGGCGAGCCTGAACCGCCGGGCCGTCGAGTTCGCGGCCGAGTTCGACCTCGCCGGCGGCGCCGGCAGCGACGCCCACGTCCCCGACGCGATCGGCTCGGCGTACGTCGAGATCACCGACTTCACCACGGCGGGCGAGTTCCTCGCCGCCCTGCGCGCCGGCGTCGTCGTCGGCCACCACTGGGACGAACCGCGCCAGTGGTCCGCGCGGATCGTCCCGTCCGTCTGACGTTCTCGTGAACTTCTTGCGCACCCGCGTGCGCAACAAGTTCACGAGAACGAGCGGTCACGGGAGGAACAGGACGCTGGCCAGGCCGTCGTGGGCGGCCGACGCGACGATCGGGCCGTCGCGCGCCGCGACGGCGACCAGGATCACGTCGTCGCTCAGCGCCGACGATCTCGCCCGTCTCCGTCGCAGCACCACCCCTTCGGCCGCGATCTGGACGTCGAGGCCGATCGCCGACGTTGCGGGCCAGCGGGTCGACCAGTCCGACGACGACGGTGTCGGGTCCGGCGAGCGCAGCCGGGCCGGGCGCCGCGGTGAGATCGGCATCGACGACGATCTCCCCGCGGTGACACGTTGACGGGCGACCGCATCGTCCGGCGGTTCGGTCACCGCGCCGGGCGGCACGAGCGCCACTGGCACCTCCGTGGTGCTCGCCCGCACCGCTTGCCCGGCGGCGACGTCGCCCACCGCGACCCACACCTCGCGGGTCGTGCCCCAGGCGCGGCGTTCGGCGTCGAGACGGGCGATGTAGCCGTGCGTCGCGACGGCGGCCGCGACGGCCAGCCCGACGCACACGGCCCAGTGGATCCATGGATGGACGGCGAGGGCTCGCCGCGTTCTCACGACGATGTGCATGGTGGTCTCCCCGGTTGATGCGCGAGCGGTGCGTCGCGGGATCGGTGCGGGGACGCCGTGCGAACGGCCGTCGATCGGGAGATCGGCCCGCAGCCGTGCCGGCCGGGCGAGGTGCGCTGAACGCTATCGGCGTGTATTCGTCGCGGCGCTACGGCAGGGCGGGCAGCGCGGTGGTGATCAACTCGCGCACGTTGGCCACGTTGTGGCGCATCGTCGCGAACACCGCGTCCATCGTGACCGGTTCGTGGCCGTCGACGCCGGCGTCGTAGTCGGTGACCAGGGCGACCGCGGCATACGGGATGTTCGCCTCGGCGGCGAGCACGGCTTCGGGATACCCCGTCATGTTCACGACGTGCCAGCCCATCTGGCGGAACCACAGGCTCTCGGCGCGGGTGGAGAACCGTGGGCCGTTGATCACCACCATGGTGCCGCCGTCGTGCACCGTGCACCCGTC
The DNA here is from genome assembly GCA_963801795.1 of Ilumatobacteraceae bacterium. Lineage (GTDB taxonomy): Bacteria > Actinomycetota > Acidimicrobiia > Acidimicrobiales > Ilumatobacteraceae > Sva-07. The sequence continues at coordinate 187,119 of CAWDFZ010000003.1, read as the reverse complement.
GAGCGAGCCGGCCGCGTCGAGCAGGATCGACCGCAGCGCGGCGGCGTACGGCTCGGCGAAGCGTCTGGTGGTGCACCGCGCCGTCCGACCCGGGCAGGCCGTCGCCGGAGCCGACGTCGTGGAACGTGTCGGCGCGGTCCTTGGTCCGATCGATCGATCTGATCGACGACCACCAGGTCGCCGGGGTGCAGGTCGGGCTGCAGCGAGCCGACGGAGCAGGGTGCGACGATCGAGCGGACGCCGACCGAGGCCAGGGCCCACACGTTGGCGCGGTACGGGACCCGGTGGGCCGCGTAGTCGTGGTGGCGGCCGTGGCGGGCGAGGAAGGCGACGCGCCGACCGGCCAGCGTGCCGACGCTCACGGGCGACGCGGGTGGCCCGTAGGGCGTGGCGATCTCGATCTCGGTGCAGTCGTCGAGGAACTCGTAGAAACCGGACCCGCCGAACACGCCGACCTCGGCACCGAGATCGGTGGCCTGGTCGGCGAGCGGGATCAGCATCAGGTCGTCTTGGACGACGAAGTGCTCGCCGGCTTCGTGGACGACGACGAGCTGTCCGTCTTGCCGGCCGAACTCGGCGTGCTCGACGACGATCCGCTGTCCTTCGAGCCGCCGGAGGAGGAATCGCCGGATGTCGAACCGCCAGATGAAGACCCATCGGTCGTCGAGGTGCTCTTCCCTGAGTCCTTTGTCCCGGCGTCCTTGCTCGCCGCATCCTTGGACGAGCTCGACTCGGACTTCGACGACTTCTTCGCGATTGTCGGTCTTGAAGAAGCCGGAGCCCTTGAACGTGACGCCGACCGGCGTGAAGACCTTCTTGACCGGGAGGACCTCGCCCGAGTCGGGATGGGCGACCTCGGTGAGGGTCGCGTCGGTGAACGCTTGCTGGACTTCGATCGTTTCGCCGGTCTCGACGAACCTGTAGACGTACGTTGGCATCGGAGTTGAAAAGATATCGTCCCACCCATGCAGGTCCGCAGTGCCGTCATTCCCGCGGCCGGATTGGGGACCCGCTTCCTCCCCGCGACCAAGTCGGTGCCGAAGGAACTGTTCCCGATCGGCGACGAACCGGCCCTCCAGGTGGTGATCGACGAAGCGCTGGGCGCCGGCGTCGACCACATCGTGATCGTGTCGAGCCGTGACAAGCCGGCGATCGAGGACTACTTCCGCCGCGACGACGCGCTCGATCGGCGAGCTGGAGGACAAGGGCAAGACCGAACTCGCCGACCGGCTCCGTGCGATCGGTCGCGACTGGCGGGCGACGATCGTCTACCAGGACCAGCCGAAGGGGCTCGGCCACGCGGTCGGCTGCGCCCGTGAGGCGGTGGGCGACGAACCGTTCGCCGTCATGCTGCCCGACGAACTGATGGGGTCGTCCGCGCTGCTGGCCCAGATGAACGGCGTGTGTGCCTCGACCGGCGGCAGCGTGGTCGCCGTCGTCAACGTCCCCCGCGAACAGGTGAGCTCGTACGGCGTGATCGATCCGGCCGGCGAGCTGTCGGCCGACGGTGTGATCCCGGTGCGTGACCTGGTGGAGAAGCCGTCGGTCGACGATGCGCCGAGCAACTTCGTGATCACCGGCCGGTACGTGCTGACCGCCGATGCCTGGCAGGAGATCGCCGACCTGCGGCCCGGCCGTGGCGGCGAGCTGCAGTTGACCGACGCCCTGCGCGCCCAGGCGGCGCGATCACCGTTCCACGCCGTCGTGTCGTCCGAGGGCCGCCACGACACCGGGACGCCCGCTCGGCTTCCTCACGTCGTCGATCGAACTCGCGCTGCAGCACCCCGAGTACGGCGGCCCCCTCAAGGAGTTCCTCGCCTCGCTCCGGCTCTGACCGTCGGCGTCGCGCCGGCTGACCGTGACGTCGGACGGTCAGTGGCGGCGGAAGCGGTCGGGGAGATCGGTGACGAGACCGAACTCGTCGACGTCGAAGTCGACCGTCACGCCCGACTCGTCGACGTGCTGCCAACCGCGCATCGACGGAGCGGGAGTAGGTGTGCTCGACGGGAACGACGCCCAGCGTCTCCACGTCGACGGTGGCGACCGTGACCGACATCGATTCGCCGACCTCGAGCCGTGACCGGCGGATCGGCAGCGTCGCACTGAACGGCGTGCACGCCAGGTGGATGTCGACACAGCCCGTCGAGATCGGGACGGTGGGCGCCGTTGAGCTCGCCCCAGCGTCCGCTGCCGTCGGTACCGAGCCAGAGATCGGGCTCGTCGAGGTCGCGGAACAACAGGAACTGGCGGACCTGCCACGTCGACGAGAGGCGCACCACGTAGGTGACCGCCTCGCGCCCGACCTCGCCCGTCGCCGTCCAGCCCTCGTTCTCCCACCGCAGCGTGAGGGTCTCGTCACCGTCGTGGTCCCACCGCTGCCAGCGGGCCGTGTACCCGTCGGCGGGAAAGGCGCGGAGCGCGGAACGTCACGCCGCTCAGGTTAACGGCTCGCCCCGGTACGTTTACGGGGTGACGCCACTGGACGAGGCCCAGGCGCTGGTGTGGGCCACCTGCCCGAAACCATCGCCGATCGACGTCGATCGACGGGATGCCCTCGGGCTCGTGCTGGCCGCCGACGTGGTGGCGGGCGAGGTCGTCCCGCCGTTCGACAACAGCGCCGTCGACGGGTACGCCGTCCGGGCCGTCGATCTCGTCGACGCCCCGACCGAACTCGTCGTCGTCGACGAGATCGCGGCCGGGTGCCGCGGCCGACCGACCGGTCGGTGCCGGCGAGGCGATCCGCATCATGACCGGCGCGCCGTTGCCCCCGGGTGCCACCGCGGTCGCGATGGTCGAGGACTCCGACGATGGTCGGACCCGACCGCGTCCGCCTGGCGCAGGCGGTCACCGAGGGTGTCGCCGTGCGTCGCGCCGGCGATGACGTCGGCATCGGCGACGTGCTGTTCCGCGCCGGCACGGTCGTGCGCCCGGCGATGGCCGGTGTCCTCGCCAGCGTCAACGCGCGCGACGGTCTCGGTGTACCCGCGGGCGATGGTCGCGGTGCTGTCGACCGGCGACGAGCTGGTCGACGACGGTTCGCCGCTGCAGCCCGGTCAGATCCGCGAGAGCAACCGGACGATGCTCGCCGGCGATGCTCGACGAGGCCGGCTGTGACGTCCTCGACCTCGGCATCGTCCGCGACGACGAGGACGAACTCGAAGCGGTGTTGCGCGACGCCGCCGCTCGCTGCGACGCGATCGTCACGAGCGGCGGGGTGTCGATGGGCGACTACGACGTCGTGAAGGCCGTGCTCGGTCGGATCGCCGACATGCACTGGATGCAGATCGCCATCAAACCGGCCAAGCCGTTCGCCTTCGGCACGATCGACGGCACGCCGATCTTCGGGCTGCCCGGCAACCCGGTGAGTTCGATGGTGAGCTTCGAGATGATCGCCCGGCCCGCGCTGCGCTCGATGATGGGCCATCCGTCGCCGTTGCGGACGCAGCTCGTCGGCGTCACCGACGTCGATCTCCGGCGCCAGGTCGACGGCAAGACCCACCTGCTGCGGGTCAACGGCGCCTTCGAGGACGACGGGCGGCTACCACGTGCGGCCGGTCGGGGCGCAGGGCAGTCATCAGTTGGCCGCCACCGCGACCGCCGATGCGATCGCCGTCCTGCCCGACGGACCCGGCGTCGTCGCGGGCGCCGACGTCGACGTCGTCCTCCTTGGTTAGGTTCGGCTCGGCCCGTAGGCTGGGTCCGTGGCAACGGCGAAGACGTGCAGCCGAGGATCTGGTCGATCCGTTCGGCCGCGTCATCAAGGATCTGCGGATCTCGATCACCGACCGCTGCAACTTCCGCTGCACCTACTGCATGCCCGAGGAGGGGATGAAGTGGTTGCCCCGTGCCGACGTGATGACGTTCGAGGAGATCGAGCGGCTGGCGCGGGTGTTCGTCGAGCGCTACGGCGTCGAGAGCATCCGGCTCACGGGTGGCGAGCCGACCGTGCGGGCCCACCTGCCGGTGCTGGTCGCCAAGCTGGCCGCGCTGCGCACCGCCGACGGGCCGGTCGATCTGGCGATGACGACGAACGGCGCCACGATGCGGCTCGTCGCCGGCTCACTGCGCGACGCCGGGCTGCGGCGGGTGAACATCAGCCTCGACACGCTCGATCGGGCGAAGTTCGCCGAGATGACCCGCCGTGACGAACTCGTCAACGTGCTCGACGGGATCGCCGCCGCCCAGGAGGCCGGGTTCGATCCGGTCAAGATCAACGCCGTCATCGAGCGGGGCGTCAACGACGACGAGATCGTCGACCTCGCCACGTTCGGTCGCGACGCCACGGCGTCGAGGTCCGCTTCATCGAGTTCATGCCGCTCGACGCCGACGGGCACTGGGTGAACGATCAGGTCGTCGGCCAGGACGAGATCGTCGCCGACGATCAACGCCGTGTATCCGGTGGAGCAGATGCCGGCGCGCGGGGCGGCGCCGGCCGATCGCTTCCGCTACCTCGACGGTGGTGGCACGGTCGGCGTGATCCCGACGGTCACCAAGCCGTTCTGCGGCGACTGCGACCGGGTGCGGCTCACGGCCGAGGGCGACTTCCGCACGTGCCTGTTCGCGACCACCGAGGTCACGTTGCTCGACGTGCTCCGCTCGGGTGGCTCGGACGACGACATCGCCGCGCTGATCGAGGCCGCCGTCGCCACCAAGTGGGCGGGCCACCGGATCAACCAGGTGAACTTCGTCCGCCCCGGCAAGTCGATGAGCCAGATCGGCGGCTGAACCGGTCACTCCAGCCGGTCACTCCAGGCGGGACAGCTGCTGGAACCTGGCTGGCGAGCGCCGCGTCACCGACGATGTCGACGGGACGGCCGTTGCGCCGCCAGAGCCACAGCAGCAGGTCGCTCGCCCGGCCGCGGATCGCCACGTCGCCCTTGGTGTGCTCGCGGGTGAAGCTCGATGCCGTCGGCATCGAGCTTCGAGACGAACCATTCACCGCGCGTGTCGGTGCAGTGGAGGTGGACCGTGCCCTCGAGCGCCGCGGCGCCCCCTTCATCGGTGTTGGCGGCCGCTGGTGTTGGCGAAGTACGTCAGGAACTCGTCGATGCCGTCCGAGGCGACGAGCGCATCGAGGTCGTCGGGCTGACCGACGGCGTGGGCGGCGTCCCAGCGGTGCACGGCTGTCTCCTGGGCCATGCGACGCCGGACCCATTCGACGTTCTGGTTGGCGCCCGTCCACGTCCACACCTCCCGCTCGGTGCGACCGTCGATGAGCGCCGCGTAGATGGCCGTGTGGGCGGCGGTGATCCATTCGAGCAGCGCGTGCGCATCGGGACGCTCGGGCTCGGGCAGCGCCTCGGACCCCTTCGGCGTCGGTGATGTGCTCCTCGACGATGCGGGCCCAGAAGTCCCACACCTCGCCGACGTGCCAGGCGAGGTCGCTCAGGTCCCAGCCCGGGACAGGCGGCGACGGGGGTGGTCGGAGGGTAGCTCTCGACGATGTCGAGGAACCCGACTCCGTCGTTGCGGATCAGTTGCAGCGCGTCGTAGGCGAGTGGCATCGCCGCAACGTACCTGCGACTAGCGTGGCGATCCACATGAGTGACCTGTCGTTCACCCACCTCGATCCGCTCGGCCGTGCCCGCATGGTCGACGTCACGCCGAAGGAACCCACCCACCGCCGCGCGGTGGCCCGCTGCAAGGTGTTCATGCGGCCCGAGACGACGGCGGCGATCGCCAATCGGGAGGTGAAGAAGGGCGACGTGCTCTCGGTGGCGAGGGTCGCCGGGCATCCAGGCTGCGAAACGGACCGCCGACATGATCCCCCTGTGCCATCCGCTGCTGGTCGGCAGCGTGTCGGTGAACTTCGAGATCGGCGACGACTTCGTGGCGATCGAGGCGCAGGTCGACACCGTCGATCGCACCGGCGTCGAGATGGAGGCGCTGCACGCCTGCAGCGTCGCCGCGCTCACGGTGTACGACATGTGCAAGTCGGCCGACCGGGCGATGGTGATCGGCGATCTCGCACTGTGGGAGAAGACCGGCGGCCGCTCCGGCGTGTTCCGGCGCGATGACACGCTGTGACATCCGACTCGGTCTATATTGCCTCCATCGTCACAATCGTCGTAGAATCGTCATACTGCGAGAGCGGCGCACCGACGCTGTACTCCGTCCGTCATCAGCACCTTCACCGTCCCGTCACCTACCTGTCACCACTGATTCACTCATGGCTCAACTCGTTCTTCTCGTCGTCGCCGCTGCATGGGCTGCCGTTCTCATCCCCCCGATGCTGCGATCCCGGGTCGAGAACCATCCGAACTCCTCGGTGACCGACTTCCGCCGCCAGCTCAACACGCTGCAGAGCACGTCCACACCGGCTCGTGGCTCGCTCCGTGTGATGGGCCGGCCGCTCACCCAGTCGCCGTTGCAGCGCCCTGCAGCTGCGGGCCGTCCCGGTCAGCATCTGCATCGGCAGGCCGCGGTCCACGCTGGAGCCGGAGCGGCACCCCAGCCGCCGGCCGCCTCGAACGCCTCGTTGCGGACGCACGGCGACCCGTCGGGCGGACAGAACCGCCCGCACCGCCAGACCCGCATGGCCCGCCCGCTCGATCCGCGTGGCGACATCAAGCGCCGTCGCAGCAACGTCTTGTTCGTGCTCGTCATCGTCGCGGCGTGCAGCATGTTCCTCGCCGCCACCACCGGGTCGACGGCGCTGCTCTACGTGTTCGCGCTGGCGTTCCTCGCCCTCTGCGGATACGTGTACCTGCTGGCGCAACTCCGCCAGCGTGAGCGGGTCGACGGCGAGTCGTCGCCCCAGTACAAGGCGCAGTACCAGCCGCAGTACGTGAACCAGCAATCCGGCTCGGCATCCAGGTGGTCCGAGCGCTACTGAGCGCCGCTAGACTTTTCTCGTCCCACGGGGCTATAGCTCAGTTGGTAGAGCGCGACAATCGCACTGTCGAGGCCAAGGGTTCGATTCCCTTTAGCTCCACGCCGAAGCCTCAGATCCGCTCGGATCTGAGGCTTTTCGCGCCCGGTTCGCCAGCTCGCCGATCGTCAGATCAACGGTCGGCGTAACGGATCGGCACGACCCATCGCACCGTGGTGCCCGACGGGGTCCCGACGACCGTGAACTCCCCGTCGAGGCGCTCGGCGCGTGTGCGCTGGTTGCCGATGCCCCGACCGTGGGCACGTTCGGGGGCGTACCCGACCCCGTCGTCGGTGACCACGAGCGTCAACTGCTGATCGCGCACGTCGACGCCGACCTCGGCGCGCGACGCCTGCGCGTGTTTGGCGATGTTCGTCAGCGCCTCCCGCACGCACCGCGAGCAACTCCTCGGCGAGCGACGGATCGACGGCCGCGTCGATCGGCCCGTCGAAGCGGATCACGGGGTCGAAGCCCAGCGCGGGCACCGATTGCGCCGCCAGGTCGAGCAGTTGCTGACGCACCGACGGCCCGCTGCGATGCGACACCTGGAGTTCGAAGATCGCCGCGCGGATGTCGCGCACGGTCGTGTCGAGGTCGTCGACCGCGGTGAGCAGGCGCGATGACACGATCGGATCGTCGACGAGCCGCTGCGTCGCCTGCAGACTCAGGCCGACGGCGAACAGCCGCTGGATCACGGTGTCGTGGAGATCCCGGGCGATCCGCTCGCGGTCCTCGAGCGTCGCCAGTTCGGCGACGCGTGCGTGCAGGCGGGCGTTCTCGATGGCGACGCTCGCCACCGAGGCCAGGTTGACGACGAACACCTCGTCGTCCTCGGTGAACTCGCCGCCCCCGACCTTGTCGCACAGGTAGATGTTGCCGAAGACCTGACCGCGGACCGCGATCGGGCGCGCCGAGGAACGACCGCATCGGCGGGTGATTCGGTGGGAACCCGTAACTCGCGGGGTGCTGTGTGAGGTCCGGGAGGCGGAGCGGCTTCGGGTCGGCGATCAGCAGCCCGAGGATCCCGTGACCCTGCGGGAGCTGTCCGATCGTCGTGTACACCTCGTCGCTGATTCCGATGGTGACGAACTCGACCAACCGATCGCCCGCCTCGTCGAGCACGCCGAGCGCGCCGTAGCCGGCGTCGACCGACTCGGTCGCGGTCTGGATGATCGTGTGCAGGACGGTGTGCAGGTCGAGGTCGGACCCGATCGTGAGGACCGCATCGAGCAGCCGTTCGTGTTGCCGTTCCAGTTGCCGTTCCAGTTGCCGGTCCACTTGCCGGTCATCGCTGCGCTCCACACTGTCAGCGTACGCGGCAGGTCCCCGGCGCCTTGGACGAGGCACCGGGGACCCTTGTGGCGGGCTCGGGGGCGACGATCAGGTCGTCGCTGGTGCCCTCCGCAGGTGGACGAACCCGAGGACCACAAGCACCGCCATCATTCCGGCGGCGATGAACGCTCCGATCGCCGAGTATCCGGCGATCACGCCGACGGTCGACCAGGCGAAGGCCGACAGCAGCAGGCCTCGCAGGGTCTCGCCCTTGAACAGCGTGTCCCGTTGCGCCGACACTTCATCGGCCTGGGCCTGGAGTTCGTCGACGGCAGCCTGAGGCTGACCGTTGTCGACCGCTTCGGTGACTGCGGCGTTGGCGGCCCGCTCGACGGCGCCGAGGTCGGCGTAGGTCTGGCCGTCGGCCGTCGCTTCGAGGTGACCGTCGATGAAGCTGGCGTACGCCTCGGCCTGCGGGCCCGTGGTGACCTGCTGGCCGGCGTACTTGACGAGGTCCTCTCGTCCCTGGCCGGTCAGCGACTCGGCGTCGGGGAAGGCGATGTGCTGCGAGGCCAACTCGTCATGGACGTAGTTGTCGGAGAAGTTGGCGCCCCAGGCTGAGCAAGCTGCCGGCGACGACGAACGCACCGGTGGCGACGACGCCGATGCCGATCAGGACCTTGTCGATCGTCCGCCGGCGAACGGCGACGACGGGCTTGGTCAAGGCGTCGAACTGGGCGCCGACCTGGGTGTCGGTCTGGTCGACCGGTCGGTGGATCGAGGTGGTGGACATTGTTGTTACCTCCTGCGGTAGGCGACATCCGTCGGTGGATGTCTTCGGTTTCGAACCTACGGCGGCGCCCGTCCTGCGAGCAGGGGCATCGGTCCCGAGTTGGTCGGGACCTTCGGCCCTGCCGGCACCACGGCGATGTGGGAAAATCATGCCGATGTCAACATTGCGGGTGTTCCTGGTCGACGATCACGAGGTGGTGCGGCGCGGGGTCCGCGACATGCTGGAGGCCGAGGGCGACATCGAGGTCGTCGGCGAGGCCGGCTCGGTCGAGGAGGCGCTGCGCCGCGTCGCCGCCACCACGCCGCAGGTGGCGGTGCTCGACGTCCGGCTTCCCGACGGCAGCGGGGTCGAGCTGTGCCGTGAGCTGCGTTCGTCGCACCCGGAGATCGCCTGCCTGATGCTCACCTCGTTCGACGACGACGAGGCACTGTTCGAGGCGATCGTCGCCGGGGCCAGCGGCTACGTGCTGAAGCAGGTGAAGGGCAGCGACATCATCGACGCGGTGCGCCAGGTCGGCGCCGGTCGTTCGCTGCTCGACCCGTCGCTGAGCGCGCGGGTGATGGATCGACTGCGGGCCGGATCGACGCAGGATCCGCGGCTCGCCGGGCTCACCGCGCAGGAGCATCGTGTGCTCGATCTCCTCGCCGACGGCAAGACGAACCGGCAGATCGCGGCCGAGATGTTCCTCGCCGAGAAGACGGTCAAGAACTACGTGAGCAACCTGCTCGCCAAGATGGGGATGCATCGGCGCACCGAGGCCGCGGTGTACGCCGCCCGCCACGCCCAGACCCCCAAGCCGTAGCGAGACCCACGCCGGATCGGCTCGGAATCAGCGGGCGCGCGACCGGCCGCTCAGCAGCTGGGGCGTGAGCACCGCGAACGGACCGCCGGATCGGCCCCACTCCCGCAGCCGGCGGCACGACTCCACCTCGCGCGGATCGTCGACCCGCCGGAGCCGGCCGATCGCCTCGACGCTCCATTCGGAAGCGCTCGGAGTGTCCGCACCGTCCACACCGTCCACACCGTCCACACCCTCGGTCCCGTCGGTCTGGAAGCACACGACCTGGCGGGCATCGGCTGCCCGGTCGAGCGCGCCGGGAACGAGCCGCACGACGATGTCCCCCTCGAGGCAGGCGAAGACCACGGGCAGGATCAGCGGCAGGGCACGGTCGGTCACGGCGACCCGGCCGAGCCGGCCGGACGTGATCAACGATCGGCACGCCGCTTCGTCGAGCGTGTGGACTTCGTCGTGGTCGAACGACACGTGTCCAACATGGCGCCGGACGTTCAGCCGGGCAAGGGCCGAACGACTCTGCTGCGCTGGGAACGCAGGAAGCGGAGCTCGGTCGGATTCGTGGTCAGCTCGATGGCCCGGTCGTATGCCGTGACGGCGTCGTCGAGATGCGCGGCCCGTGCCAGCAGGTCGGCCCGCGCCGCGTGGAACGGCTGGTAGCCGTCGAGCGACGCCTGTTCGATACCGCCGAGGGCGATCAGGCCGGCGTCGGCGCCGTCGAGTTCGCCGATCGCGATCGCCCGGTTGAGCGCCACCACCGCGTCGGGACGGTGCACGAGGAGCTGGTCGTAGAGGGCCACGATCTGGCGCCAGTCGGTCGCCTCGGCGGTCGGGGCATCGGCATGGACGGCGGCGATCGCGGCCTGGATCTGGAACGGGCCTGGCTGGTTGCGCCGCAGGCACGTGCGCACGAGGGCGTGTCCCTCGTCGATCGCGGCCCGGTCCCAGACGGAGCGGTCCTGGTCTGCGAGGCGGACGAGCGACCCGTCGCTCGCCGTGCGCGCCGGTCGGCGGGCGTCGGTCAGCAGCATCAGTGCGAGCAGACCCACCGCCTCGGGCTCGTCGGGCATCAGGTCGACGAGCACGCGGCCCAGTCGGATCGCCTCCTGCGACAGGTCGGTGCGCACGAGCGCGTCACCGGACGTGGCGGTGTGGCCCTCGGTGAACACGAGGGCGATCGTCGTGAGCACGACGTGCAGCCGATCGGGGAGCTCGGCTGCGGGCGGGATGCGGTAGGCGGCGCGGTTGTCGTGCAGCTTGCGCTTGGCCCGCACGATCCGCTGGGCGATCGTCGGCTCGCTGACGAGGAACGCCCGGGCGATCTCGGGCGTCTCGAGGCCGCCGAGCAGGCGCAGCGTGAGGGCCACCTGGGCATCGGGCGACAGCGCGGGGTGGCAGCAGAGGAACATGAGCCGGAGCTGGTCGTCTGCCACGACGTCGACGAACTCGTCGAGCTCGTGTGATCGATCGGGCTCCATGCCGTCGTCCATTCGGATCGGTGTCGTCCATGCCAGGGCCTTGCGGGTCGGGGCGGTACAGCCGGTGGGCGGCGACGTAGCGGTCGGTGCGGGTCGCCTCCCGACGCAGCCGGTCGATGGCCCGGTTGCGGGCGGTGGTCGTCACCCATCCGCCCGGGTTGGGCGGAATGCCGGTGACGGGCCACCGCTCCGCGGCGATGACGAACGCCTCGGCCACCGCATCCTCGGCGAGGTCGATGTCGCCGAAGATGCGGATGAGCGTGGCGGTGCAACGCCCGACCTCCCGCCGGTAGACGGCGGCGAACTCGTCGCCGTTCCGATCGCCGTCGTCGAGCCGGTCACTCACTCTGGAAGGGGCGGACCTCGACCGCGCTCTCACAGGCTGCGGAGGCCTTCGCGGCCAGGTCGAGTGCGGTGTCGAGATCGGTGGCCTCGATCACCCAGAAGCCGCCCATCTGCTCCTTGCTCTCGGCGTACGGGCCGTCGGTCATCGACACCGCCCCGGTGGCGGCGCGGACCACCGTCGCCGACGCGGTCGACAGCAGGCCGCCGCCGAACACCCAGGCACCGGACGCCTGGATGTCGTTGTTGAACGCGCCGACCTGGGCGAACATGCGTTGCGTGTCGGGGTCGTCGAAGTCGTTGTCCTCGTACACATCGTCGTGCCACACGGACAGCAGGTACTGGGTCATGATCTGGTCTCCTCACTGGATTTGGATGGTCGTTCGTGCCGGCGCCTGCCGACACCACTACCACGAACGAGTTCGCCCGAATCGACAGCGTTCCCGAGGAATTCCCGCGACGAGTATCAGGACGTGAGGTGTGCCCCCAGCGCGTCGGCGTCACGGGTGCGCAGCGCGGCGTTGACGCGCTGGCGTTCGAGGATCTGTTCGAGCGTCTTGGTGGCCTGCGCGATCGGATGCGTCGGCGAAGAACGACTGCGCGTCGTCGACGGCCTCGGGCGTGTTGAGCAGCCGCACACCGGACACCATGCGCACGATCGTGTTGGTCGGGAAACGCTCGTTCGCCTCGTCCCAGTGATCGCGGACGAAGGCCCACGCCGCCGCGCCGTGGTGACGGTTGCCGATCGCCTGGCGCGAGCACGAACGGTGCGTTCTGCGTCTTCACGTCGTCGCTCATCGCGAACTCGCAGGTGCGCAGGAGCAGCGCCTCGTCGTCGAACTCGGTCGAGCGCGTACAGGTGGCGGAGCTGCTCCTGGGGTGTCGCCCCGTCTGCGGAAGCGCTCGAGCATCTGCTCGTACGTGTCGACGTCGCCGGTCGAAGCGATCGACCGACGTCGCGGCGGCCGCCAGTTCCGGGTCGACGCGTGGTCGCGTCACGGCTCGCGGCGTCGTACCACTCCCGGCAGCGCGCCTGGGTGCCGACGTCGTCGCCGAGCACGCCGGCCGCACCGACGAGCAGGCCGCGCAGCTTGCTCGTGAGATCGCTGTCGCCGTCGGTCGGTTCACCGAGCTCGCTCCAGCGCGGGCACGACCAGCGACCGCACCCGCGCCTGGAACGCTTCGGTCGCGTCCTCGTCGACGATGCGCCCGAGGCCGCGGAGCGCGATCGCCATCGCCTGCCAGACCGCGTGATCGGGCTCGTCGCGGAAGCCGTCGAGGAACTCGAGCAGCTCCACCGCGGACAGCCGCCCGGCGAGCGTCGACGACCAGGCGTCGTCGACGAGGTTGTACCGCTCGAGCGTCGTCATCGACGCGAGCACCTCGCGCGTCGATCCGGTCGCGCAGCTCGTCGGAGTAGTCGACGCGGTAGAAGCCGTGGCCGCCGGCGTTGACGATGACCGGCCCGTCGGGATCGGCGAGCGTGATCGGCGCGGCGAGCGTGGCGCCGTCGAGCAGCACCGACGTGGTGACGCCGCCGTTGCGGATGTGCACCGGGATCGCCCAGACGGGCTGGTCGCTCGGCCGAGCTCGTCGGGTCGTCGAAGCGGAACCGCTGCTGGGACAGCGACAGCGCCGGCGAGCCGTCGTCGGTGGCGGTCGAGCGAGGCGCTGACGATCGGGTAGCCGGGCTGCCAGATCCACGAGTCCATGATCCGCCGCACCGGTTCGCCCGACGTCGCCTCGATCGCATCCCACAGATCGTTCGTCTCGGTGTTCGCGTACGAATGCGTGCGGAGGTAGTGGCTGACGCCGGCGCGGAAGCGGTCGACGCCGAGGTACTGCTCGAGCATGCGCAGCAGGGCGCCGCCCTTCTGATAGGTCAGCACGTCGAACATGCCTTCGCAGTCGGCGGGTGACCGCACCTCGAACTCGACCGGTCGCGTGCTGGCGAGCGAATCGGTCTCGAAGGCGACCGTGCGCTCCAGGCCGAAGCTCGTCCAGCGCTCCCAGTCGGGCCGGTAGGCGTCGCAGGCGGCGATCTCCATGAACGTGGCGAACGCCTCGTTCAACCAGATGCCGTTCCACCAGCGCATCGTGACGAGGTCGCCGAACCACATGTGGGCCAGCTCGTGCGACACGACGTCGGCGACGACCTCGCGCTCGTTCTGGGTGCTCGTGGCCGGGTCGAGCAGCAGCAGGTTCTCGCGGAACGTGATGCAGCCGAGGTTCTCCATCGCGCCGGCCGAGAAGTCGGGCAGCGCGACGAGGTCGACCTTGTCGCTCGGGTACTTGATGCCGTAGTACTCCTCGAACCAGCGCAGGCTGAACGCGCCGACGTCGAGCCCGAACTCGGTGAGGTGGCCCTTGCCGGGCACGTGCACGATGCGCAGCGGGATGCCGTTGACGTCGATCGGTCTCGCTGGCTCTCGAGCCGGCCGACGACGAAGGCCACGAGGTACGAACTCATCACCATCGTGTCGGCGAAGCGGATGACGGTGCGACCGTCGACGTCGTGCCGTTCGATCTCGGGGCCGTTGGAGATCGCGGTGAGGCCGTCGGCGACGTCGAGCGTCACGCCGAAGACGGCCTTGAACTCGGGCTCGTCCCAGCACGGGAACGCGCGCCGGCAGTCGGTCGACTGCATCTGGGTGGTGGCGATCACCTGCTGCACGCCGTCCTCGTCGACGTAGGTGCTGCGGTAGAAGCCGCGCAGCTTGTCGTTGAGGATGCCGGCGAACTCGATCGACGAGCGTGCTCGTGCCGGCCGCGATCGGTGCCGACGGGCGTGACGATCAGGCGGTCGGTCGCCTCGTCGAGCGACCACGCCGCGTCGGCGCCGTCGACGGTGCAGCTGGCGATCGTCAGCTCGGCGGCGTTGAGCACCAGCCAGGGCGTGTCGTGCTCGACGTCGAGCTGGATCGTGACCGTGCCGACGAAGCTCGCGTCGGCAAGCGACGGACGCGAGCCGGAGGTCGTAGCGGGTGGGCCGGGCGACCGTGGGGAGCCGAAACGGATCGAGCGAGTCGAGGTCGGGGAGCGAGGCCGTGTCAGACATGGCGAGAGGGTACCGGCGGTAGCGTGTCGGCCCGTGTCCGACATCGACGCCGCGATCGGCCCATGCCCGAGATCATGAACGGCCGGGTCCCGGCACGCTTCGACGTGACGGGCATCGGCAACGCCCTCGTCGACGTGATCGCACCGTCGACCGAGGAGTTCCTGGTCGAGCACGGGCTCGTGAAGGGCTCGATGACGCTCGTCGAGATCGATCGGGCGGCCGAGCTGTACGGCGCGCTCGGCACGGCCGTGGAGATGAGCGGTGGTTCGGCGGCCAACACGGTGTGCGGCCTCGCCAGCTTCGGCGGGCGCGCGGCGTACATCGGCAAGGTCGACACCGACGACCTCGGCCAGGTGTTCGGCCACGACATGCGCGCCGTCGGCGTCACGTTCCGTGGCGGGGGCATCGAGCACGGCACGCCGACGGGCCGCTGCGTCATCGTCGTCACCCCCGACGCCGAACGCACGATGAACACCTGCCTCGGCGTGTCGAGCCTGCTGAACGTCGACGACCTCGACGAGACCGTCATCGCCGACGCCACCGTGCTGTACATGGAGGGCTACCTGTTCGACCGGCCGGACGCCAAGGAGGCGTTCCGCCGCGCCGCCGAGGTCGCGCACGCGAACGAGCGGATCGTGTCGCTGACGTTGTCCGACTCGTTCTGCGTCGAGCGGCACCGCGACGACTTCCGCGCGCTCGTGCGCGACAACGTCGACCTGCTGTTCGGGAACCACGACGAACTGATCGCCGCTGTACCAGACCGACACGTTCGACGAGGCCATCGCCGCGGTCCGGGCCGAGTGTGACCTCGCGGCGATCACGATCGGCGCCGACGGATGCGTCATCGTCACCGAGTCCGATGTGATCGCAGGTGCCGGCCGAACCGGTCGACGGCGGTGATCGACACCACGGGGGCCGGCGACCTGTTCGCCGCCGGATTCCTCCACGGCCTCACGACGGGGCGCGACCTCTACGCGTGCGGTCGTCTCGGGTCGATCGCCGCGGCCGAAGTGATCAGCCACGTCGGTCCCCGCCCGCTGGTGGAGTTGCGTACGCTCGTCCGCGATGGCTGACGACCACCGCGATCCGAACGACGCGATCCTCGACACCGCCCACCGCTGGCTGGCGGTCGAGCCCGATCCCGACATCGCGGTCGAACTCGCCGACCTGATCGAGCGGGCCGCGGCCGATCCGGCGACGGCGCCGATGAGCTGCGCGCGACGCGGTTCGCCGGGCGGCTGCAGTTCGGCACCGCCGGGCTCCGTGCCGCCGTCGGCGCCGGTCCGATGCGGATGAACCGGCTGGTGGTCCGCCAGGCTGCCGCGGGGCTCGGGGGATGGCTGCTCGACGGCGAGGAGACCGGTGCGATCCCGGACGCGGCGCAGCGCGGCGTGGTGATCGCCTACGACGCTCGTCGCAAGAGCGATCTGTTCGCCGTTCGACACGGCGCGGGTGCTCGCCGCGATGGGCATCCGCTCGATGCTCCATCCCGGCGTCCAGCCGACGCCGGTGCTGTCCTGGTCGATCACCGGGCATCGATGCCGCCGCCGGCGTGGTCGTCACGGCGTCGCACAACCCGCCGGCCGACAACGGCTACAAGGTGTTCCTCGCCACCGGCTCGCAGATCGTCGACCCGGTCGATCGCCAGATCTCCGAGTGCATCGATCGGTTCGATCCGTTGGCGATCGTCCTGGCCGCGGAGGACGATCCGCACATCACGTACCTCGACGCGTCGTGGGTCGATGCCTACGTCGACGCCATCCCCGCCGTCCGGCTGCGCCCGGAGGTACGCGGCGGCGTGGTGGCCTACACGGCCATGCACGGTGTGGGCGGCGCGGTGCTCGAGCGGGCGTTCGACGCGGCGGGCTTCGACCCGCCGGTCGTCGTGGCCGAGCAGCACGTGCCCGACGGCACGTTCCCGACGGTGTCGTTCCCGAACCCGGAGGAGCCGGGTGCGATGGACCTCCTGCTCGACGTGGCCCGCGCGTGCGGGGCGCACGTCGCGCTGGCCAACGATCCCGACGCCGATCGGCTCGGGGTGGCCATCCCGCAGCCCGACGGGTCGTGGCGCCGGCTGACCGGCGACGAGATCGGATGGCTGTTCGCCGATCACATCCTCGCCAACACGACCGGCGACGACCGGCTGGTCGTCACCACGATCGTGTCGTCGTCGCTCCTCGGCCGCATGGCCGAGGCCGCCGGCGTGCACAGCGAGGAGACGTTCACCGGGTTCAAGTGGATCGGCAAGATCGTCACCGAACGGCCCGACCTGCGGTTCGTGTTCGGCTACGAGCAGGCGCTCGGCTACCTCGTGACGAACCGTCCGCTCGACAAGGACGGCATCAGCGCGGCGGTGATGATGGCGGAGATCACCGGGCTCGCGCTCGCCGACGGCGTGACGTTGCAGGACCGACTCGATGCGATCGCCGAGCGCTTCGGTCGGTACGTCACCGCCGACCTGTCGGTCCGGCTCGATCCCGCGATCGGCGCCGACTGGGTGCGTTCGATCGAGGCCGACCCGCCCGCCGAGGTCGGTGGGCGTGCCGGTCGTGTCGGTGTCGTCGTATCCCGAGGCGAACCTCGTCCGCCTGGTGGTGGACGGTGGGATGCGGCTGCAGATCCGCCCGAGCGGCACCGAGCCGAAGGTCAAGCTGTACGGCGAGGCCGTCGACGTCGATCACGCCGTCCTCGCCGACCTCCTCGCCGCCCTCGCCGCCTCCGCCGCCGATCTGACGAATGTCCGCCGGGGACAGGTCCCCGGACGGACGATTCGTCCGTCAGAGGGTGAGGGCGAGTTCGGTGATCAGGTCGAGCTGGGAGCCGACCTCGGGGCCGGCCATCGGGCGGTGGGCGCGCACGGTCGTCAGCGCGGTCTCGATGTCGACGCCGAGCAGGAGCAGGATCGCGACGGCGGTCGTGCCGGCTCGGCCGATGCCGGCGGCGCAGTGCACGACGAGCACCTCGCCGTGCCGCAGGCGCCACGCCAGGTCGTCGAGGAACGGCCGGTAGACGTCGAGATCGGGCGCGCTCAGGTCGTCGATCGGGAACCAGATCGCACCGCATGCAGTCGTGCGTCGCTCGATCGCCGCGAGCGGACCCGACGCCCGCTCGTCGAGCCACGTCGACGTACCGCGGGTAGCGCTCGGTCAGTTCGCTCGCGCCGGGTGAGGCAGACGACGGTGGTCGCACCCGTGCGCTCGACGACGGCGTCGACGTCCTCGGCGATGTGATGCTTGCCGCACAGCCACAGAGCGCCGGGCACACCGTCGGGGAGCGGGATCCGGTCGATCCCGCCGTCGCGCGAACGCATCGGACGTCAGCTCGACGGGATCGGTGCGGCGGGCGTGCCGAACTGGCGGTCGCCGGCGTCGCCGAGGCCGGGGACGATGAAGGCGTGCTCGTTGAGGTGATCGTCGATCGCCGCGGTGTACAGATCGATCGACAGCCCGGCATCCTCCAGCGCCTGGATGCCCTCGGGAGCGGCGAGGGCGCACACGACGGTGATCGGCTCGGGTGCGCCGCGCTCGCGCAGCAACTCGATCGTGGCGATCAGCGAACCACCGGTGGCGAGCATCGGGTCGACGACGATCACCGGCCGGCCGGCGAGCGACTCGGGCAGCTTGTTGACGTACGGCTCGGGCTGGTGGGTGTCCTCGTTGCGGGCCATGCCGATGAAGCCGATGTCGGCGTTCGGCAGCAGCTCCTGGGCGGCACCGACGAACCCGAGCCCGGCGCGCAGGATCGGCACGACGACCGGCTGGCTGGCGATCCGCCGGGCCGGAGCGGTGGTCAGCGGAGTCTCCACGGTGCCGTCGACGGTCGGCAGCGTCCGCGTGGCCTCGGCGAGGAGCAGCGTGCCGATGCGCTCGAGGTTCTGGCGGAACAGCGCGTTCGGTGTGTCGCGATCGCGGATGCGGGTGAGCGCGTCGGCCACGACCGGGTGGTCGACGAGGGTGGTGGTGATCGGCATGGTCAGCTGTCTCCCAGTGATTCGTCGGGCCCGGAGCATCGCGTAGCGCGGCTTGATCACGCCGTTGATCAACCGGAGGCGCTCGGGGAACGGCGCGAACGCCGACTTCATCGCGTTCACCGTGAGCCACTCGAAGTCGTCGAGGCCCCAGCCGAACGCATCGGCGAGCTGCACCATCTCCTTGGTCATCGAGGTGTCGCTCATCAGCCGGTTGTCGGTGTTGAGCGTCACCCGGAACCGCAGCCGCCGCAGCATGCCGATCGGATGGTCGGCGATGGTCGGCACGACACCGGTGTTGACGTTCGACGTGGGGCACAGCTCGAGGGGGATGCGCCGGTCGCGCACGTAGGTGGCGAGCCGGCCGAGCTTCTCGGTGCCGAACCCGTCGCCCGGGTCGATGTCGTCGACGATGCGCACGCCGTGGCCGAGCCGCTCGGCGCCGCAGAACTGCAGCGCCTCCCAGATCGACGGCAGACCGAACGCCTCGCCGGCATGGATCGTGGAGTGGAAGTTCTCGCGGTTGACGTACTGGAACGCATCGAGATGGCGGGTCGGCGGGTACCCGGCCTCGGCGCCGGCGATGTCGAACCCGACCACGCCGGCGTCGCGGAACCGCACGGCGAGTTCGGCGATCTCGTAGCTGCGTGCCGCGGTGCGCATCGCCGAGACGATGGCGTAGATCGTGAGGTCGGTGCCGTGCCGACCCACGTCGGTATCCGTCGAGCACCGCCTCCATCACCTCGTCGAGGGTCAGCCCCTTCTCGGTGCTCAGCTCCGGGGCGAAGCGGACCTCGGCGTAGACGACGCCGTCGGCGGCGAGGTCCTGCGCACACTCGTAGGAGACCCGTTCGATGGCGTCACGGTCCTGCATCACGCCGACCGTGTGGGCGAACGTCTCGAGGTAGAGCACCAGGTCGTTGCGCTTGGCGCCCCGGTTGAACCAGGTGGCGAGGTCGTCGACGTCGGTGGTCGGCAGATCGGCGTAGCCGTACTCGCCCGCCAGCTCGATCACCGTCTGCGGCCGCAGCCCACCGTCGAGGTGGTCGTGGAGGAGCACCTTCGGGGCCCGCGCGAGCAGAGTCGACCATCGACATCACGCCACGCTACCGCGCCCCATCTGCCGACCTGCGCTTGGGCCGGTCGACGTAACCTGCGGTGGATGGAACTCACCGTGCTGGGCCAGACCGTTCGCCATGCGATCGACCACGTCGAGGTGTTCGCTGCCCCTGCCCACGTCACCAGCGTCACGTTCACCAACGACGAGCTGAACTCGATGTGCCCGGTGACCCAGCAACCCGATCTGTCGACGGTCGTGATCGACTACGAGCCCGACGAGTGGTGTGTCGAATCCAAGAGTCTGAAGCTCTACCTCTGGAGCTTCCGTGAACGCGCGGTGTTCGCGGAGGCGCTGGCGGCCGAAATCGCCGGCGAGATCATGCTCACCGCAACGCCGAAGCGGGTCACGGTGACGCTCACGCAACGGCCGCGTGGCGGCATCGAGGTCCGTGCCGTCGCCGAGTTGCGTCGTTAGGCCGGTCCACCGTCACTTGGACGGTGTGTACGGCTGACCCTCGGCCGCGGGCGCCACCGCACGCCCGAGTGCTCCGGCGACGACCACGAGCGTCACGAAGAACGGCAGCATCTGGAAGAACTCACTCGGAATGGCGAAGTCGCCGATCTCGACGTTGAGGAACTGCAGCCGTGAGCCGAGGGCGCGGGCGAACCCGAAGAGCAAGGCCCCACCGAAGGCGCCGAACGGCGTCCACTTGCCGAAGATCATGGCCGCGAGGGCGATGAAGCCGGCGGAGTTGGTCATGTTGTCCTCGAAGCCGGACTGGGCCTCCAGGGAGAACCATGCGCCGGCCAGACCCGCGATGAAGCCGCCGAGGATCACCGCCTTGTACCGGGTGACGATGACACCGATGCCGAGCGTCTCGGCGGCGTGCGGGTTCTCGCCGCAGGATCGGACGCGCAGCCCCCACGGCGTGCGGTACATCACCAGCCACGTCAGGAAGACGATGACATACATCGCAAAGTGGATGGGGCCGCCGGTGAAGAGCGTGTCGCCGACGATGGGAATCTCCGAGAGCAGCGGGATGCCGATCTGCGACGTCGACACCCCATTGGTGTTGCCCGACGGCACGATCACCTCCGAGCGGATGAAGCCGGTCAGACCGAGGGCGAACAGGTTGATCACCACACCCGACACGATCTGGTTGATCTGGTACTTGATCGACAACACCGCGTGCAGCGCCGCGAGCAATCCGCCGGCCAGGATGGCGATGAGGATCGACAGCCACAGCCAGATGGAGCTGCTCGCCGAACCCAGCACGGCATACGTCATGAAGCCGATGCCTGCCGAGCCGAGCATCATGCCCTCGATGCCGATGTTGACGATCCCGGAGTGTTCGCACCACAGCCCGGTCATCGCGCCGAGGGCGATCGGAGTGGCGAGGAGCAGCGATTCGTCGAACAGGTTGGTCACGTTCGTGACGGGCGCATCCGACAACGCGAGACCGAGGATGAGGACCAGCGGCACGGCCAAGGCCGCGGCGATCAGCTGGGCGACCAGCGACAGTCGGTCGAATCGTCCCGGCAGGAAGCTGATGACGCCGACGAGGATGTAGAACACCCCGATGACGGTCACCACGACGACCGGGTTGAAACTCACCTGGAGCGGGTCGGGCGGCGGTTCGAAGGCAATCGCCTTGGTCTCGCTCGAAAGGTTCGGGGCGACGAGGAAGGCAAGGGCGAGCCCGATCAACCCGAGCAGGCCACCGACGATCTGGCGCCGTCCGAGCCGCCGCGTGCAGGGCGAGTTCCTCGTTGAGGTCCGAGCTGACGAGCCGGCCGGGCAGTGGGACGCCCATCTCGTTGCTCACGTGCTGCTCCATCCGGTCGCGGCGGTGGTGAGTGCCGGCCCGCCCTCGCGCTTCATGCGGAACACGAATCGCACGATGGCATCGGCGGCGACGAACAGCAGCACCATCGACTGGATGATGCGCACGACGTCGATCGACACATCCGCCTCCTGCTGCATCAGCGGGGCACCGGACAGGAGCGCACCCCACAGGAGCGCTGCGGGGATGATGGCGAGCGGGTTGGTACGTGCCAGCAGGGCGATCGCGATGCCGTCGAATCCGATGAACGCGAACGTTCCCGGCTGGAAGAAGCCGTTCGTCCCGGCGACCTCCGATGCGGCGGCCAGGCCGGCGAATCCTCCCGAGAGCACCATTGCCAGGACGATGATGCGATTGACGCTGATCCCGGCGTAACGAGCCGCGTGGGGGTTCGTGCCGACCGTGATCGTCTCGAGACCGAAGGTCGTGCGTCGGAGGACGTACCAGATCGCGACGCACAAGGCCACCATGATCAGCAGTCCCGTGTGCAGGGTGGGCTCGCTGCCGAACAGCTCAGGTAGTCGGGCTGTCTCCGAGATCGGCTTGGTACGCGGGACGCTGGCGTCGGTATCGCGCAGGATCAACGGGTCGGTCGAGTTGATCAGCCAGCGGGTCCCGAACAGGGCGATGCTGTTGAGCATGATCGTGCTGATCACCTCGTGGGCGCCCGTGCGTGCCCGCAGGACGCCGGGGATCCCACCCCAGAACGCACCGCCGACGAAGCCGGCGAGGATGATGATCGGAATCGCGAGGATGCCGGGGAGGTCGGCCATGAACGCCCACGTGCCGACCCACGCCGCAGTGAGGCCACCGAGGAGCAGCTGACCCTCTGCGCCGATGTTGAACAGCCCGGCGCGGAACGCGAAGGCCAGCGCAAGCGCCGATCCGATGAACGGGACGGACCGGGCGATCGATCCGGCGATCCGTTCGGGACTGCCGAACATGCCGCGCAACAACGCCCAGTAGGCCTCGAACGGGTTGACGCCGATCAGGGCGATGAGCACGCCGCCGACGACGAACGACAGGATCAGCGCGTACAAGGGGATCAGGACGGGCTGGAGATCCCACATCTGGAAGACCCATCGGCGCGAATCCCGTCGGGTGTTGGTCGATTCGTTCATCCGGCGAGGTCTTCTTCCGCGTCGGGAGGTGCGCCCGTTGCCATCAGGTAGCCGAGCTGTTCTCGCGTTGCGTCCTTGCCCTCGAACGTCCCGACGAGCCGGCCCCGGTAGAGCACCCCGATCCGGTCGGAGAGCGACAGGATCTCGTCGAGTTCGGCCGAGACGAGCAGGACCGCGGCTCCCCGGTCGCGGAGTTCGATGATCTGCTTGTGGATGAACTCGATCGACCCGACGTCGAGGCCGCGGGTCGGTTGCGCGACGACGAGCACCTTGACATCGCCGGCCAGCTCGCGGGCGATGATCACCTTCTGTTGGTTGCCGCCGGAGAGCGTTTCGACGGGCACCTCGATCCCCGGTGTCCGCACGTCGTACTTGTCGACGAGAACGGTCGCCTCGTCGTTGATCGCCTTCGTGTTGCGGATGCCGCGACGTGAGAACTGCTTCTGGTAGTAGCGGTTCAGGACGAGGTTGTCGGCGACCGTGTAGGACCCGACGAGGCCGTGCTTGCCCCGATCCTCGGGAACGTGTGCGACACCGAGTTCGGTGATCTGGCGTGGTGTCATCTTCGTCGTGTTGCGGCCGAGCATCTCGACGCTCCCCGCGACGATTCGGCGCATCCCGGTGATCGCCTCGACGAGCTCCCGCTGACCGTTGCCCTCGACGCCGGCAACGCCGAAGATCTCCCCGGCGCGCACCTCGACATCGAACCCGTTGACCATCGGGTGACCACGGTCGTCATCGACCGTGAGCGCGTTGATGTCGATCATCACGTCACCCGGCGCGGCGTCGCCCTTCTCGACCTGGAACACGACGTCGCGCCCGACCATCAGGTTGGCCAGCGATTGCTGCGTCGCGGTCTTGGGATCGGCGGTGCCGGCGACCCTGCCGTTGCGCAGCACCGTGATCCGGTCGGCGACGGCGAGCACCTCGCGCAGCTTGTGGGTGATGAAGATGATCGACTTGCCCTGATCGACGAGGCTGCGGACGACACCGAAGAAGTCGTCGACCTCGCCTGGCGTGAGGACCGCGGTCGGCTCATCGAGGATCAGGATGTCGGCCTGGCGGAAGAGGGCCTTGATGAGCTCGACGCGTTGCTGTTCCCCGACGGAGAGATCCCCGACCTTCGCGTCGGGATCGACCACCAACCCGTACTGCCGTTCGAGTTCGCGTATCCGCCGTCGGGCCTCCTTGATGTCGATCAGCCCGTTCTTGGCGAGTTCGTTGCCGAGGATCACGTTCTCGACGACGGTGAAGACCGGGATCAGCTGGAAGTGCTGGTGGACCATGCCGATGCCGTGATCGATCGCATCGTTCACGCCCGTGAACTGCACCTGTTCGCCGTTCATCCAGATGCTTCCTGCATCGGGCTGGTAGAGACCGAAGACCACGTTGACGAGCGTGCTCTTCCCCGCGCCGTTCTCGCCGAGGAGGCAGTGGATCTCGCCCTGGTGGAGCGTCAGGTCGACCCCTTCGTTGGCGATCACGCCGGGGAAAGTCTTGGTGACGCCACGTACCTCGAGGACGGGGACCTCGGCACCAGCGGTGGTCAACGGATCCGCCCTTCTCGCTGGTGCACGGGCGCGATCCTAGATCATCGTCGATGGGTCACGAAGGTGTTGCCCCCCGACCGCGATCGGTCCCGACCCGACGGGTCGGGACCGATCGTGCTCAATCAGCTTCGGTGTCGGCGGGTGCGGAATCTGCCGGCGCGGAGTCGGCGGGTGTGGAGTCGGCGGATGCGTCGCAGGCCGACCCTTCACCCAGCAGCAGCCCGTCGATGCCACAGATTCCCGTCGTCACGCTGCCATCGGCAAGGCCGACTCGGGCTGCCTCGACGGCGGCGACTGCCTCGGCGGGCAGGTCGGCGTCGTGAGCCTCGGCATACGTGATGAGGTTGTTCCCGGCCGTACCGACGAAGAGACCGCCTTCGAAGGTGTCCTGGACCGAGTCGGCGATGAGCTCGAACGTGACGAGGTCGACGCGCTTGATGGCCGAGCTGGCGAGGAACTCCGAACCGGGAGCGGTGCCACCGGCGAAGGTGGTGAAGTACTCGTCCTGGTCGACACCGATCGCCCACACGCCCGCCTCGGCGGCGGCCTTGACGCCGCCCGATCCGGTCGGACCGCCTGCGCCGAAGATGACGTCGGCGCCTTCACCGATGAACTGGGCAGCATCGGACGCACCCTTGGCGGGCTCGGTGAAGCTCTCGTTGTAGATCGAGAGCACGCGGATGTCGGGGTTGACCGACTGCGCCCCGGCGGTGTAACCGTTGACGAACTTGACCACCGGCGGGACATCTTCGCGTCCGGCGACCACGCCGATCACTCCGCTCTCGCTGAGCGAAGCGGCGAGCACACCGGCGATGAAGCCGCTCTCGTCCTCGTTGAAGACGACGCCGGCCATGTTGGCCGGGTACTCCGGGAGGAACTGGTCGATGCCGATGAAGTCGACGTCAGGGTTCGCCGTCGCCGCGGTCTCGGTATCGGTCGTCATCAGGAACCCGACGGTGGCGAGCACGTTGGGGCTCTCCCCGAGCGATGTCGCGATGTTCGCCGCGTAGTCAGCCTCCGACACCGTTTCGATGAAGCTGGTGTTGTCGATGCCGAAGCACTCGACTGCAGCCACCAGGCCTTCGTATGCGAACTGGTTGAACGTGCCGTCGTCGACCTTGCCGAGGTCGGTGACGAGGTTGGCTCGGAAGCCTTCGGGGGCCTGGAGGCCGTCGTACGACTCACACGCCTGCTCGAGTGTCACGAACGAGCCCGAGCCGTCGGCGGGTGCGCCGCTGTCGGCAGGGGCTTCGGAACCTGCCGGGGCTTCGGAACCGGCGGGGCTTCGGAGCCGGCAGGGGCTTCCGAACCGGCCGTGGTGTCGGTCGTCGAGCTGGCTCGTCGTCGTCGCTGCCGCACGCTGCGGCGGCGAAGCCGAGTGCGGCGATCGTGCCGAGCGCAAGCACTCTCTTGCTCTTGATCATGGTCTCCCCTTCAGAGATGTCTGACGTCGAATCGTCAGATGTTCACGGTGATCCGCAAAGCTACCAAGCGGTAGACGGCGATGGGTACCGCCGCCCCGCGAGCGCCGGTGAGTTCATCTCCTCGAAATCTGGCTCCGGTCGGAACGGTGTGAAATCCGGTGCATTGCCCCGGCTGCGCCCTGATTGGTTCGTATCGTTGAGGGGTCATGCCCGGATCGAACGCCCGCCGTCGCGCCAGCCGCCGCCGGTACATGGCGCGGCGCCTGGTGGCGCTCGTGATCGTCGTGGCGATCGTCGGCGTCTCGGTGAAGGCCGTCGGCAGCCTGCTGTCCGACGACGAACCGGTCGCCGGCGCCGGCGAACCGACCGATGTCGCGGCACCGACGGTCGCGGCCGACCCGACCGTGACCGGTTCCGTCGATCCGGCGGCCGCGACGACCACACCCGTCGGCACCGTCCCGCCCGACACGGCTCCCGAAGACACCGGTCCACCGAGCGGCACCAACAAGGCCGAGGTGTACATCGTCGGCGACAGCGACGCCGGCACGTTCGGCCCGTACCTGGAGTCGCTGCTCGACGGCACCAACATCGTCGACACCGAACTCAACTACAAGGTGTCGTCCGGCCTGGCCCGTCCCGACTTCTTCGACTGGCCGGCCGAGCTCGCGGCGAAGCTGCCCGAGGTCGATCCCGACATCGTGGTCGCGACGTTCGGTGGCAACGACTCGCAGGGTCTGGCGGTCGCGGACGGGTCGTTCATCGTGTCCGATCCGGTGAGCGACGAGGCGGACTGGACCGAGGAGTACCGCGCTCGTGTCGGCGAGGCGATGGACCTGATGGGCGCGAACGGCGCCACGGTGATCTGGGTCGGCATCCCGAACGACGACAACCCCGAGGTCACGGCGAAGCTGAGGATCCAGGATCAGGCGGTCCGGGCGGAGGCGGCCGAGCGGCCCAACGTCATCTTCATCGACACGTGGAACCGGTTCTCCGGCCGTGACGGCAACTGGGCCGAGTTCGTGATCGACCCGCGCGACGGCGTCGGCAAGGACGTCCGCGCCGACGACGGCTTCCACCTCAACACGAACGGCGCCGAGATCCTCGCCCTCGACATCGCCCAAGCCATCCGCGACCAGCTCCGCGCCCAAGGCGCCGCCATCTGACGGGTCCGACCCGCCGCGCCGACTTGGCGTTTGCGTCAGGATTTCCGGGGCACATGTCCCCGGAAATCGCGACGCAAACGAGGATTGGACGGGCAGCTACTGCTGCTGGCCGCGGGCTTGGATGGCGGGCGGCGGGCGGCGACCTGGTCGGGGCTGAACATCGTGCGGCGCCAGGCCCGGCTGTCGCGGGCCTCGATCTCCCAGGAATCGTCGTCGGTCGGTGATCTGCGCGTACGTCGAGCGGATCTGGCGGACGCCGGGCTGGTCGTTGCCGATGATGTCGAGCGCCAGCCGGCGCGTGGTCGGGATCAGGTCGGCGTGCGGCACCACGTGATTGACGAGTCCGAAGGCGAGCGCTTCGTCGGCGAGCATGAAGTTGCCGGTGAAGCTCATCTCCCGGGCCCGGCGGACGCCGATCGCCTGGGGGAGCAGCACGGTGAGACCCCAGCCGGGCATCACGCCGACCCGGGAGTGGGTGTCGCCGAACTTGGCGTGCTCGCTGGCGACGAGGAAGTCGCAGTTGAGCGCGAGCTCGAACCCGCCGGTGATCGCGACACCGTTGACGGCGCCGATCAGCGGCTTGCTGAGCCTCGGGAACGGCCCGCGGACGCCGTCGCCGTTCCGACTGCCGTCGGCTGCCGCTGCCGCCGCCGAGATTGCCGCCCGACGACCCGAGTTCCTTGAGGTCGAGCCCGGCGCAGAACGCCGGATCGGTGCCGGTGAGGATCAGGACGTCGACGTCGGCGTTCGCCTCGGCCTCACGAATCCGCTCGGGAAGCAGCCGCAGCACCTCGCTCGACAGCGCGTTGCGCGCCTCGGGTCGGTTCAGCGTGATCGTCGCGATCCGCTCCGACACGTCGAGCAGTACGCAGTCATCCGTCGTCGATCCCACAGCCATGCCCGATCCTCGCGCACCAGCGCCTTCGCCTCCCGAAATGTGCACGGGTTTGACCGCTCGGCGGCGAAGATCGAGGCACATTTCGGATCGACCGTGGGCTAGTCGAGGTCTTCGGCGGGGAGGAAGGCGAGCTGGAGGTCGCCGAGCTTCACGAGCGTCGAGGCGATCCAGCCGCCGAGCACGCCGAAGTGATCGTCGAGCAGCGTGCTCGTGCCGTCGGCGACGGTCTCCTCGGCGAGTTCGTACAGACCCTCGTAGGTGATCTCGACCGCGTACTCGATCTCGACGTCGGCCGGGTCGGTCGACGGGTCGGGGTGGGCGATCTCGGCGGTCAGCCCGGCCCGCTCGAGCCGATCGTCGCCGACCAGCGGGCTGTGCTCGGGCACCGCGGCGTAGAGCGCGCCCGGATCGATCGGCTCGGCCAGCCGCTGCACCCGCAGCACGATCTCCATCTCGATCGCCGGACGGCGTTCGAGCTCCTCCTCGATGTACCACTGGCGGTAGGCGGCCTGGCTCCACGACGGCCAGTCGAACGTGATGTGGGCGACGACGCGCGGCGGTTCGCCTTCGCCGGGCAGCCCGTAGCTCGTCTCCCACGTGAGATCGCCGAGCAGGACGTCGGACTGGAAGTGCTCCTCGAACGCCTGCCGTTCGAGGAACGCCGCCTCGAAGGCGTCGCGCAGCGCGCTGATCGCATCGGTGAAGACATGGTCCAACATCTGCGCTCGGCAGGCTAACCGCCGGCTCGCGGCCCAGACTGACCGGGGCCGGTACCCGCCTGCCACACTGGGGCCATGGCTTCCGCATCCACGCCCGCCGCCGCCTCTCCAGCCGGGTCCCTGGTCCTGACCGACGTCGCCGACGGCGTCGGCACGCTCACGCTCAACAATCCGGACGAACGCAACACGCTCACCGCCCCGATGGTGGCCGAGATCATCGCCGCGATGGAGGCGTTCGAGGCCGACGACAGCGTCGGCGCGGTCGTCGTGACCGGCACGCCGCCGGCGTTCTGCGCCGGCGCCAACCTCGGCAACCTCGCCGAGGCGACGGGCGACAGCCTGGGCACGATCTACGAAGGGTTCCTGCGCATCGCCCGCAGCCCGTTGCCGACGCTCGCCGCCGTCAACGGCGCCGCCGTCGGAGCCGGGATGAACCTGGCGCTCGGCTGCGACGTGCGGCATCGTGGCCGACCGGGCCAAGCTCGACACGCGGTTCCTGCAACTCGGCATCCACCCGGGCGGGGGACACACCTGGATGCTGCGCCGGATCGCCGGGCCGCAGGCGGCGATGGCCGCGGTCGTGTTCGGCCAGGTGCTCGACGGCGCCGAGGCCGAACGGATCGGACTCGCCTACAAGTGCGTGCCGTCCGAATCGCTGCTCGAGGTCGCGCACGAGTTCGCCGCGGTGGCCGCGTCGGCACCGCGGGCGCTGGCGATCGAGGCGAAGCAGACGATCCAGGACATGGCCGACATCGACAACCACCCCGACGCCGTCGCAGCGCGAACTCGTCCCGCAGCTCTGGAGCACGCAGCAACCGTGGTTCGCCGAACGGCTCGCCGCGGTCAAGCAGCGCATCACGAGCAAGTGAGCCGGTGCGCTGATCCGGTGCGCTGAGCCGGTGCGCTGGCGTCGGTGCATTGCGGACGGTTCGCGATCGCGCAGAATCGTTACAGAAGCACCTGGATGCGGTGAACGGCGGTCGGCTACGGTCTGAACACGGGGAAAGCAACCGAATCCACCGCGACGACCGGGTTACCGAAAACTCGGCGCCACAAAGCAGGAGGTTCCAGATGAGTCAGCGACACCGCACCGCAGAGGTGCCTTTGCCGCCGAAGCAGGAATTGCGTGCCCACGCCCACAGCGAGCGACATCGAATCCATGTCGAGCTGCAGGGTGTGACGAACGAGGTCTGTTCGGGGCTCGACCCCGCGGACGTCCACGAGCCCGGAGCGGCCTGGAAGCCGATGCATCATCACGACGCGGAGATCGCCAAGAGCAAGCTCGCCAAGCGCAGCCGCTCGAAGCGGCACTGGAAGACCAAGATGTGGAAGCGTCGCACCCAGCTGCGTCGCGAGCGTGCCGAGCAGATGCGCCTCGCACGCGACCGCGCCGGCTTCGCCACCTGACCGTGTGTGGCCCGGGGCCGGCTGTGCGGCCCCGGGCCCGCCTCCCGCCGTCACTGGACGGCGTCGACCCAGGCTCCCATCAATTCGCGCGCCGGTCGTTCCATTCCTCGACGGTGATCCCGTAGCGGACGTGGTCCTCCCACACGCCGTTGATCTCGAGGTAGCGCAGCGCGATGCCTTCGTCGCGGATGCCCAGCTTCTCGACGATCCGGCGACTGCGTTCGTTGCGCGGCACGATGCAGATCTCGATGCGGTGCAGTCCGAGCTGTTCGAACGCGAACTGCAACACCACCACCACGGCTTCGGCGACGAATCCCTGCCCGGCGTGTGCCTGGTCGATCCAGTACCCGATCGTGGCCGATTGCATGGCGCCGCGGACGACGTTGTTGATGTTCACCTCGCCGGCGACGTGCTGATCGAGGAACAGGCCGAACTGGTAGGCCGTGCCGCTCGCCCGGTCGCGGTCGCGCTGGAGGCAGCGTGACGTGAACGCGCCCCGGTCGGTGACCGGATCGGCGTGGTGCGGCTGCCGACTCGGCTCCCACACGGTCAGCCAGTCGTGGTTGCGCCGCCGCACCTCGCTCCATTCGCGGAAGTCGTTGGCCGCGAGCGGTCGCATCATCACCCGCCGCCCGTAGAGCCGCAGTGGCGTCGTCGTGCGGGAGGGATGACGCAACGACACGTCAGATCACGTCCTCGTCCGCGTTCGTGGCGGGCGGCGCATCGTGGATGACAGTGTCGTGGAGCACGGTCTCGGCGAACACGGCGTCATGCAGCGCCAATCGTCGCATGATCGCGAGCACGATGCAGCACGTGGCGACGATCGTGTCGAGGTGGGCGTCGTCGAGGCCCGGGTTGTGCCGCCGTTCGGCTGGTCGTTCGGCGACGATGGTGCGGAACACGTCGTCGATCGCGGCACGATCGATCCGGCAGACGTCGGGCAGTTCGTCGGCTCCGATCTCGACCCGGGCGAGCGACCCGGCGTGATGCCCGGCGAACACGATCGACGGCGTGGCCGCCACGGTGGGCGCCTCGATCAGGACGTCGTCGAGGTGGTCGTGCACGGTGCCGAGCGCGTTGGTGAGCTGTGCCGTGGCCGGCGGATCGCGTCGTTCGAACACGTCGTCGACGAGCGAGACCGGGCCGACCGGGATGGTGTACGTGCCCCCGCCGGTCGTCTCGAGCACGGTCCGCCGGTCGTGGATCGTCACGGTCAGCGCATCCCGCGTCCAGCGGAGTCGAGGTTCACGTCGGCTCCGTGCCGCTCTGCTCTGTGTTGCTCAGCTCTGTGTTGCTCGGATGTGGGCTGGGTTGCTCGCCGAGCTGGTCGAGCGTCCACGCTCCGACGACGTCGTCGCCCGTGGCGAGGAGGTGGGCGACGTGGGCATGGAGGCACTTCACCCCGACCCGGGTGCCGCCGACGCCGCCGTACGGGCGGGGACCGGTGTGGTCCGCGTGGGATGGCCGCGTCACGTTCCGCGGCGTAGCGGGCGTGGGTCGCGGCGATCAGCGTCGGCATCGATCTCGCGCTCGGCCCGGTCGACGCCGCCGGCGGCTTCGAGCCGGCTGACGTCGCGCACCAGCGTCGGGTGCGACGAGGTAGTAGCGCGTCGGCATCGGGGTGCCGTCGTCGAGGAACGGGTGGTTGCGGACGACGACGGGGTCGCCAGCGTCGTCGCGGACCACCACTTCGAACGCACCGCGTGGCGGGCGTCCGAGTTGCTCTTCGACCCGCGCCCGATCGTCCATCAACCCCGGCGGCGGCGAAGGAGGAACAGCACGCACGACGAGCGCCACGACGGCCGGCACGACGCGCTTGGCGATCGAGCTGCCCCCGACCTCCATGAGGTCGATCGGCTCGGTGGCCGGTCCGTTGATCTTGCGGACCTTCGGCGTCTCGGCTGCCGCCGGCTCATCGTCCGGAGTGTCGCTCGCCGCGCCGTCGTCGACGACCGGCTCGGTGATCGGCGCAGTGAACGGGTCGGGAGCTGGTTCGGTGGCCGCGTCCGGTCCGCCGTCGAGGCCCTGCTCGTCGAGCATCTCGTTCAGGTTGTTGGCGAACTGTCCCATCAGCTTCGAGCTGACGTCGGCCATGATCCCCCGGCCGAACTGGGCGACCTTGCCGGTGATGTGCAGGTCGGTGGTCACGACCACCCTGGTGCTCGTGGGCGACAGGCTCTCGGCCTTGGCGGTGATCTCGGCCGAGGCGTTGCCCCGGCCGCCGGTGTCGCGGCCGACGCCCTTGATCGTGGCGGTGTGATTGGGATCGTCGCGGTCGATGAAGTTGGCCTCGCCCTTGAACTGGCTGGAGATCGCACCGAGCTTCACCTTCACGACGCCGCGGTAGGTCTCACCCTCGACCTCCTGCAGTTCGGCCCCCGGGAGGCACGGTGCGATCCGCTCGACATCGGTGAGGATCGTCCAGGCCTCGTCGATCGGTCGATTGACGGTGAACTCGTTGATCAGTTGTTCTGCCATCGGCGGAGGTCCTCTGCGGTATCGATATCGGCGGGTGAGCCAGAGCACGCTACTTCACGCACAAGATCGGGTCGAATACGCATCAGTGCGCGGGCGCCCTCGTCGCCCGTGTTCGGGCAGCAGGTGCCAGACCGAGCGGTCGAGGGCGACCGGGTTGCCGCGACGGCCGCCGTACGTCGCGACGGTGATCGGGCCGGGCGCGGTCGGCGACGGTGCGCCAGGCGTCGGGCGTCACGAACGGCTGGTCGGCGAGACCGATGACGACTGCGGTCGGCGCCGAGTCCGCCGGCGGCGTCGAGCGCCGTCCGCACGGACGTGATCTGGCCGTCGGCCCACCGGGGGTTGGCGACGATGGTCGCACCGGCGACCTGTCGCCGATCTGCTCGGGGTCGGTGACCACGACCCGGTCACGATCACGATCGGGCCGATCCCGGCGCCGCGGACGTGACGAAGGGCACGTTCGAAGACCGATTCGGCAGGTTCGGTCGCCGTGGCCACGAGGCGGGCGGCGAGCTTGTGGGTGCCGTCCGAGTCGGCGAAGCGGGCACCGGCGCCACCCGCGAGCAGTGCTGCCACCACCGTCAGGGATTCGGGGGTTGCAGGGGTCTCGTGGCGTTCGTGCGGCGTCGTGTCGGCCGCGTCCACGGGCCCATTCTGCCGCGCTCGAGCCCGGCGCGTCGTGACCGAATCGGCTCCCGGATGAACGCGACGGTGGCGCGTGGATGTCGAAGATGGTGACGAAAAAGCGTGCTTCCGCGCTTGAGTATTGCAGTTTGGTGACGATAAGTTACCGACTGTCATGACGGCGGGGTTCGTCGTGCCACCGAGTGCGCACGTCAGCACACGACCACACCTTCACCATGATGCACCACACACCACATCCGTCAGACACGCCGTGCCCTGCGGACGGTCGCTCGTCGGCAGCCGCTCCTTCTCCTGATCGGGCTGGCCGCGACCGGAACCGGTCCGGCGCACGCCGCCGGTCTGCCCCGCAACGCGCTGGCGTTCGACGTCGTCGCCTCGGCGAACGAGGCCATCGCCGCGCTCGACCAGTTCGCGATGACCGGCGATCCCGTCCAGTACCTGGAGTTCCGAGTCGATCGTGACGCCACCGCCGCACTCGCCGCGGTGCAGCTCGGCTACGACGTCCCGTCATGGTGCAGGCCTGGAGTTCGACGCCGATCGATCACCAGCGCGCCGTGCTCGCCGCGATGAGCCAGGTCGGCGTGCCCTACCGCAGGCAACACCAGCCAGGAGGGTGTCGGCTTCGACTGCTCCGGTCTGACCACCTACGCCTGGGGCCGTGCCGGCGTCGGGCTGTCCGCCAGAGCGGGTCGCAGATCAGCGAGGCGGCGCCGCTCGACCGTGCCACCGCCAAGGCCGGCGACCTCGTGTAGTACCCCGGCCACGTGATGCTGTACCTCGGCGTGGGCGACGCGATCATCCATTCCGTGCAGACCGGTCGCACCGTCGAGATCGACACGATCTCCGGTCGCCGGTCCGGCTCGGTCCGCTTCGGCGACCCCGCCGCCTGACGCCGTCGAGCCGCCGACGCCGTGCTCCGAGCGGCCGTTCAGGAGTGGATGGCGCCGGTGCTGTCGCGCAGTGACGGCACCCGCCGTCCCGTGCGCTGGGCGAT
This sequence comes from Ilumatobacteraceae bacterium, assembly GCA_963801795.1. Taxonomy (GTDB): domain Bacteria; phylum Actinomycetota; class Acidimicrobiia; order Acidimicrobiales; family Ilumatobacteraceae; genus Sva-07. The sequence goes on along the minus strand of CAWDFZ010000003.1, from coordinate 153,243 downwards.
GATCTCCGCGCAGATCGACACGGCCGTCTCCTCCGGCGTGCGGGCGCCGATGTCGAGGCCGATCGGCGAATGGAGCCGATCGAGCTCGTCCGGCGTCGGTGACCCCCGCCTCGGCGAGGCGCTGCCATCCGTTGGTCGTGCGTGCGCCGGCTGCCCATCACACCGATGTAGCCGACCCGCGTGGCGAGCGCGCCGACGATGGCGGGAACGTCGAACTTGGCGTCGTGCGTCAGCACGCACACGGCGTCGCGGGGCCGAGCGTGTCGCCGCGATCGTCGAACACCGGCGTCGGCCAGGTGACGAGCACCTCGTCGGCCATCGGGAAGCGGCGGCGAGTGGCGAACACCTCGCGGGCGTCGCACACCGTGACGCGGTACCCGAGCACCTTGGCGACACGGGCCAGCGCGGCGGTGAAGTCGACCGCCCCGAAGATCCACATCTGCGGGGGCGGCGCGTGCGATTCGATGAACACGCGCACGGTCGGCTGATCGACGCAGGTCCTCCGGCGTGGTCTGCCCTTCCGGGCCGTAGTGCCGGATCCCCGACGCCGCCGCCTCCAGTCTCGGCGAGGGCATCGCGGCTCACCACGCGGTCGAGTTCGGGGTGGCCGAGCGTCCCCTCGGGCTCGCCGCCGGCGCCGACGAGGATCTTGGCCCCGACGTTCGGGCCGTCGATCACGGTCGCCAGGGCCACCGGGCGGCTCGGTGCGCAGCGCGTCGGCGAACCGTTCGAACGTGCCGGTCACCAGTCGAGTGCTTCGATGAAGAGGTGGATCGTGCCGCCACACGTGAGTCCGACGGCGAACGCCTCGTCGTCGGAGTAGCCGAACGTGACCACGCCGGGCTCGCGTTCGCCGGCCAGCACGGCCAGCGCCTCGCCGACGACGGCGCCCTCGACGCAACCGCCGCTCACGCTGCCGGCGACCTCGCCGGAGTCGGTGACCGCCATCGCGGCGCCGGGCAGCCGTGGGCCGGAGCCCTCGACGTCGACGACGCGGGCGATCGCGACACGATGGCCGGCCTGCTGCCAGCGGTCGATGTCGTCGAGCAGTTCACGCATGTGCTTGCCTCCTGTCGTTCACGGCTCGGCGATCACCCGAGCGAGTTCGTCCATCGCGTCGAGCGAATGGCCCTCGACGAAACGGTCAACGTACGGGAGGGCGGCTGCCATTCCCCGCGCCAGCGGCGCGTAGCCCGGCGTGACCTTCAGCGGGTTGACCCAGATCAGCCGATGGGTGACCCGCTGCAGGCGCTGCATCTGCTCGGCGAGCAGGTCGGGGTCGCCACGGTCCCAGCCGTCGGACATGATCACGACGATCGAGTTGCGGGCCAGGCCGCGCACGCCCCACTCGTCGTTGAACGTCCGCAGACCGGCGCCGAGCCGCGTCCCCCCGCTCCAGTCGCTGACCCGCGTGCCGGCGGCCTGCAGGGCGACGTCGGGATCGCGGCTCGTCAGCTCGCGGGTCGACGCGGGTGAGGCGGGTGCCGAGGGCGAACGCCTCGACCTTCTGGCGGCCGGCGACGGCCGCGTGCACGAACCGCAGCAGCGCCCGCGCGTACGGCTCCATCGAGCCGCTCACGTCGAGGACGAGGACCAGTCGACGCAGCCGGGTCGACGGGCTCCGGAACTGGCGGCGCGACCGGTTCGCCACCGGCGCGCAGCGAGGCGCGCACGGTCTGGCGGATGTCGGGGCGACGCGTCGCCCGGCGGGTCGGTTCGCAGCCGCAGCGACGCGCGCGGCGAACCGACGAGACGGAGCTCCGACATCAGTGTCTGCGCCAGGGCCAGTTCGTCGTCGTCGTAGGCGGCGAAGTCCTTGTGCCGCAGGACCTCGGCGGCGGAGAAGCGCAGCTCGATCGTTTCGTCGTCGTTCGCCGGCTCGACGAGTCGTCGTCGTCGTCGTCGTCGCCGTCGTCGTCGGTGTCGACGGCGATCGTGAGATGGATCGGGTCGGTTCGTCCTGATCGGCCCCGCCCGAGCGCCCCTCGAAGAACACGGCGAACGCGCGGTCGTACGGCTCGATGTCCTCGGGGCGTCGGACGAGCGTCGCCCGCCCGGCCCAGTACACGCCGTCGCGCGTCGTCGAGACCGACGGCGCAGAGCGCGTCGGCGTAGGTGTGCGTGGAGCTGGCCGGCACGCGCAGGCCGAGCCCGCGCAGGACCTGGCTGAACGCCACGGCGATGTCGGCCGGGTCGCTCCGCACCGTCGTCGCCGGGGTCGTGCTCACCCGTGGGCGAGGCCCTTCTCGAACGCCTGCTTGACGCCCTGCTTCACCAGGTCGGCGATGCCGTGCTGCTCGATCCGCTTGCCGTCCTCGCGGTACTTGATCACCGCACCGAGCGTGTTGGCGACGACGGTCTCGTCGAGCTCGGTCGCACCGAGCCGGCCGAGCGCCATCGCCCAGTCGATCGTCTCGGCGACGCCGGGCGGCTTGTAGAGGTTGAGCTCGCGCATCGCCTCGACGGCGCCGGCCACCTGCCGGGCGAGGATGTCGGTCGACGGCCGGAACGCGAAGCTTCACGATCGCGACCTCGCGTTCGAAGTCGGGATGCTCCACCCAGTGGTACAGGCAGCGGCGCTTCAGCGCGTCGTGCACGTCGCGGGTGCGGTTCGAGGTGAGCACGACGAGCGGCGGCCGGCCGGCCTCGAACACGCCGATCTCGGGCACGGTGATCTGGTAGTCGGACAGCACCTCGAGCAGGTAGGCCTCGAACTCGTCGTCGGCGCGGTCGATCTCGTCGATCAGCAGCACCGGTGGTGGTCCGCTCGACCGGCTCGATCGCCCGGAGCAGGGCCCGCTTGATCAGGAAGCGTTCGCCGTACAGCTCGGCTTCGAGGTCGTCGGCCGTGCGCGTGGAGCCCTCGCCGGTGCCTCGGCGGCGCGGAGGTGGAGCAGCTGGCGGGCGTAGTCCCAGTCGTAGACCGCCTGGGCGACGTCGATGCCCTCGTAGCACTGCAGACGGATCAGCTCGCCGCCGGTCATGCCGGCGAGCGCCTTGGCGAGTTCGGTCTTGCCGACGCCGGCCTCGCCCTCGAGCAGCAGCGGCCGGCGCAGCGACATCGACAGGAACACCGCGGTCGCGATCCCCTCGTCGGGGAGGTATCCCTGCGCGGCGAGCGAAGCAGCGACGTCAGCAGGGCTCATGTGCCGACGATACCCGTCCTTTCCTCCGTCAGGAGCGGGCGTAGTCGTAGAAGCCGCGGCCGGACTTGCGGCCCATCAGGCCGGCCTCGACCATGCGCGACAGCAGCGGCGGCGGCGCGTACAGCGGCTCCTTGAACTCCTCGTACAGGCTCTGGGCCACGGCGAGCGTCGTGTCGAGACCGATCAGGTCGGTCAGCCGCAGCGGGCCCATCGGATGATTGCAGCCTTCGACCATGCCGGTGTCGATGTCCTCGGCGGTGGCGAAGCCCGACTCCATCATGCGGATCGCCGAGAGCAGGTAGGGGATGAGCAGCGCGTTCACCACGAAGCCGGCGCGGTCCTGCGAGCGGATGACCTTCTTGTGCAGCACGTCGGTGGCGAACGCCTCGGCCCTGGCACTCGTGTCGGGCGACGTGAGCAGGCTGGTGACCACCTCGACGAGGCGCAGCACCGGGACCGGGTTGAAGAAGTGGATGCCGATGACCTGCTCGGGACGCTCCGGTGGCCATGCCGAGCTTCATCACCGGGATCGACGACGTGTTCGACGCCAGGACCGCCCGCTCGTCGACGACCACCTTGTCGAGCGCGGCGAACACCTCGGTCTTGAGCCCCTCGTCCTCGATCACCGCTTCGACCACGAGCTGGCGGTCGGCGAGGTCGCCGAAGTCGGTGGTGAACGTGAGCCGCCCGACGGCGGCGTCGCGCTCGGCCTCCGACAGCTTCCCGGATGTCACGCCCCGGTCGAGCGACGTGAGCACGCGGCTGCGGCCGCGCTCGGCCGCGGCGGCATCGATCTCGCGGACGACCACATCGAGGCCGGCGCGGGTGCAGACCTCGGCGATGCCGGCGCCCATCAGGCCGCAGCCGACGACGCCGATGCGGGTCGGGGCGGTGGACGGATCGGTTGCGGAGCTGGGCGATTCGGACATGACCGACATCATGTCCGATGCACGAGCCGGGTGTCACATGCGTGTCACACGCGCAGGCCTGCCCCCATGAGGTCGACGAAGTTGTCGTGGTAGAACGCGTGGCGCGCGCTCGTCGGCGGTGTCGGCGAGCGACGCCTCGAACCGCTCGATCGGTCGCCGCCCGCCTTCGACGTGCGGGTAGTCGGACGAGAACAGGCACACCTCGGGGCCGGCCTGCTCGATGATCCAGCCGACGTCCTCGGTCGGGTACGGCGTGGCCCTGATCTGACGGCGGACGTAGTCGCTCGGTCGCATCGACAGCTGCTGCAGCCGCTCCTCGTGGCGGACGAACGCGTCGAAGGCCGACTCCATCTGGCGCATCCACGACGGCAGCCAGATCGCGCCCTGCTCGATCACGCCGATCCTGCAGGTCCGGGAAGCGCTCGAGCACGCCGTCGAAGATCATCGTCGCCAGCGTCTGCGCCGGCGGCACGGGGATGCCCATGTAGTCGACCGAGCGGAAGTTCTCCTCGCCGCCGTGGAAGTCGGGCGGGATCGGCAGGCCGTTGTCGAAGTAGTTCGGGTCGATCAGGTCGCCGGTGCCGCCGACGTGGAACACGATCGGGACGCCCGCCTCGGAGGCCGCGGCCCACACGCCGTCGAGGCCGCGATGGCTCGGCGAGTGCCCGGGCGGGCAGCTCGACGCGATCAGCAGCGCGGCGGCGCCCATCTCGATCGCCTCGGTCGGCCAACGCCGGCGCCCGGTCGAGGTCGGCGAGCGGCACGTAGAGCGTCGACAGCAGCCGGTCGTCGACGGCAGCAGAACTCGACCATGCCGCGGTTGTGGGCGCGGGCGGCGCCGATCGCCAGCTCGAGGTCGCCGGAGTGCTCCCAGTCGCGCAGGCGACCGTTGTGGAACGTGTTGAAGACGAGCTGGCTGGCGAAGCCGAGCAGGTCGAGGGCGCGGGGCCGGTCGTCGGCGACGAACGCGCCGGTGGCGGCGAAGTTCTTGCGGAGCATGATCTCGTCGGCCTCGGTGGCCCGCTGCTCGTCGGAGGAGAGCCGCGCCACGAGTCGGTCGAAGGCCGCGTCGAGGTCATGGTCGTCGGCGCGCTGCAGGTCGTCGGTCTGGCGGAGTTCGTTGCCGCCGGGATAGCGCAGCGGTTCGATGCGGTCGCGGACCTGCGGATCGGCGTGGTCACGCAACCAGTTCGGCGTCTCCATGATGTGGGCGTCGGCGTCGTGCACGACCAAGCCCGTCGAGTTGTAGGCCATGCGGCAGAGTGTGTCAGATGCACGACCGGCCCTCGGCGGCCATGATGAGCGGGTGACGGAGATCCGCATCCATGCGCCAGATGCGGAGCAGGTGTGGGTGGTCGTCGACGGCGTCGACCGTCCGCTCACGCCGGTCGGGCCGGAGTGGCGGGGGTCGGTGCCCGACGGCACCCGCTACGGGATCCGGGCAGCAGGTGACCCGGCGCACCGCTTCGACCCCAGTCGTGTACTGATCGATCCGCGGGCGACCGCAGGTGTGGTTCGGTGACGAGCACGAACGCGACCGGGCGCGCCCCGGGCACCGACCGCCGGCGCCCGCGTCAGGAGCATCAGCGCAGGCACTGGCCGTGGCGATCGCCGTGGCCCGCACGGCAACGTGCCGCGCCCGACGACCCGTCCGCTCGTCGTGTACGAGGCGCACGTGCGCGGGCTCACGATGCGTCGTGATCGACCCGACCGGGGCACGTTCGCTGGCCGCCGTCGACGAACTCGATCGGCTCGCCGCCCTCGGCGTGAGCGTGCTCGAACTGCTGCCGGTGCACGCCTTCGACCCCGACGAGGTCAACTACTGGGGCTACATGCCGGTGGTGTTCGGGGCGATCCACGGGCCGTACGGATCGTCCGAGGTCGACCGCGGCGGGCGAACTGGCCGGCGCTCGTGGCCGCGGCCCACGAACGGGACATCGAGGTGTGGCTCGACGTCGTGTTCAACCACACGACCGAGGAGGACGAGCACGGCCCGCTGTACAACCTGCGCGGCCTCGCCGACGGCGACTACTACGTGCTGCACGACGATCGGTCGTACGTCAACGATGCCGGCACGGGCAACACCATCGACGCGACGTCGCCGGCGGCGCAGGCATTGATCATGGAGGCGCTCGACCGCCTGGCCGATCTGGGCATCGACGGGTTCCGGTTCGATCTGGCCGGCGTCCTCGCCCGCGATCCGGCCTTCGTCCGCCAGCATCGGTGACTGGGCGATCGGCCGCGGCGTCCGCGTCGTGGCCGAACCGTGGGACCTCGCGCGGTACCTGCTCGGACGCTCGCTTCCCGGATCCGACGCTGGATGCAGTGGAACGATCGATTCCGCGACGACATGCGCGGCTTCCTGCGTGGCGAGCCGGGCCTCGTCGCGGCGGTGATGCGCCGGCTGGAAGGGAGCCCGGACCTCTTCGACGAGCCGATGCGCAGTCGTGAACTTCCTCACCGCGCACGACGGGTTCACGATGTACGACCTCGTCGCCTACGAGCACAAGCACAACGAGGCGAACGGGTGGCACAACACCGACGGCACCGACCATCACCGGTCGTGGAACGGCGGGTGGGAGGGTGACCACGGCGTGCCGGCGGGGGTGCTCGACGTGCGTCGCCGCCAGCTGCGCAACGCGATGTGCCTGCTCCTGCTCTCGCACGGCGTGCCGATGTTCGTCGCCGGCGACGAGTTCGCCCGCACCCAGCACGGCAACAACAACCCGTACAACCAGGACAACGAGACGTCGTGGATCGACTGGTGCCGGCGCGACGACTTCCTCGAACACGAGGCCTTCGTCGCTCGTCTCCTTTCGTTCCGGGCCGCGCATCCGATCGTGTCGTCCGAGCCGAACTGGTGGGGCGACCGGGTCGAGTGGTTCGGGGTGTCGGGCCCGCCCGACACGTCGGGCACCTCGCGCACGTTGGCGTGGCACCTGCCGGGCCTGTACGTGATGGCCAACATGTGGTGGGAGCCGCTCGACTTCGAGATCCAGGTGCCCGGTCGCTGGTGCCGTTCGATCGACACGACCGAGCCGACCGGCTTCGTCGACCCGGCCGAGCGGTCCGGGTCGGCGATCGCGGATCCCACGGTCCGGGTGCAGGGCCGCAGCATCGTCGTGCTCGTCCCGGCCGAGTGAGCTGCAACAACTGTCTACGGTAGGGAGATGGACCTCGGGATTGCTGGGAAGCGGGCGGCGGTGGCGGCCGCGTCGTCGGGCCTCGGGCTCGCATCGGCGGCCGCGTTGGCGGCCGAGGGTGCGCACGTGGCGATCTGTGGGCGTGACGAGGCGCGGCTGGCCGCCGCCGCGGTCACCGTCGGCCACGGCTGCGTCCCGCTCGTCGCCGATGTCGGCACGGTCGACGGGGCGACCGCGTTCATCGAGGCGGCGACCGAGGCGCTCGGCGGCATCGACATCCTCGTGCCGAACGGGGGCGGGCCGCCGGCCGGCAACTTCGAGACCACGCCGGTCGACGGCTATCCGGCGGCCCTCGACGCCAACCTGCTCGCCATCGTGGCGATGTGCAAGGCCGCCGTGCCACCGATGCGGGAGCGGGGTTGGGGCCGCGTCGTGGCGATCACGTCGCTGTCGGTCCGTCAGCCGATGGCCAACCTCATCCTGTCGAACACCGCCCGCGCCGGCGTCACGGCGTTCCTCAAGACCCTCGCCCTCGAGGTGGCCACCGACGGTGTCACCGTGAACACCGTGCAGCCCGGCCTCCATCGAACGCCCCGCGTGGAGCAGCTGTACGGCGGTGCTGCCGCCGACGGCATGCGGCTCGGTGACGCCGCCGACTTCGGCGCCGTGGTGGCGTTCCTGTGCAGCGAACAGGCCCGCTTCACCACCGGCGTGCAGCTACACGTCGACGGCGGGACGTACGCCGGCCTGCTCTGAGTCGTCCAGCTGCTCGGATCTGGCCTGCTCTGCATTCGGCGCGGCGCCGATCCCAGCGCCGTTCGATGCGGTTCCAGAGGAGGAACGACAGGCCGACGACGGCGAATCCGGCGAGGCCATCGACGAGGTAGTGCTCGCCGAAGTACATCAGCGTCGTGATCATCATCAGCGGGTAGAGCAGCATCAGCGCGCGCAGCCACCAGTTCTTCACCCACTGGAAGCAGAACACGACGACGAACAACGCGAACGCGCAGTGCAGCGACGGCATGGCGGCCACCTGATTCGCCCAGTCACGCCCGGTGTCCCACGCCTTCACGAACGCGCCGAGGCCGATATGGCGCCAGCCGTTGCCGGTCGGTCGCCGGAGCGGTTCGAGGGCATCGAGTTGCAGGCCCACGCCGTTGCGGCCGCCCGCCGCCATCCACGGCGGTGCAGTCGGCAGGAGGACGAACATCGTGCAGGCGACGAACAGCACGGTGGCGAACCGTCGCATGTAGCGGCTCCACTCGTGCCGGTTGACGACGTAGAGCGTGGCGATCACGACCGGTGGCACGATGAAGTGCGAGTAGTAGACGATCGAGCCGACGACGTCGTACCAGCGGACGCTGTCGGCGCCCTCGTAGAAGCGGTACTGCAACCACACGGTCGGGTCGTGGCCGAAGAACAGGAACCGGTCCATGTCGCGCACCGACTCGACCTGGATCGGCATGCCGATGCGGTCGGCGATGCCGCGGCTCTCGTCGTACGCGATCCACATGAGCACGAACAACCCCGCGTCGCGGGCGAGACGCAACCAGTCCTGCCACGGCCGGCCGACGGTGGCGACGGTCAGGAACAGCACCACCGAGAGCAGGACGGAGATGCGATCGACGATGATGCCGCGCTCGACGAACCACCAGACGTAGGCCGCGCCGTATGCGGCGATCAGCGCGAGACGGATCCACTTCCACGTGGTCTCGTCCATCCCCCACAACATCCGCCCGCCGCTGACCACGTTCTCGTGAACTTCTTGCGTACCCGCGGGCGCGAGAAGTTCACGAGAACGGGTGGTGTCGATGTCGGTCGGGGCGTCGGTGTCGATGGGCGGGGACGACATCGGGCGCGACGTTACCCGGCGTTCACCTGCCGTCTGCTTCAGAAGCCGCGTGCGTTCCCGCGGCGTTCACCGAGCCGTTCAGGCGCTGGCGGCCTGCAGCGCGCGCCGCGTGAGGACCTTGGCGAGGTGCTCGCGGTACTCGACGCTGGCGTTCAGGTCGGCCTGCGGCGACGCCTCCGCGGTGGCCAGCTCGGCGGCCTCCTCGATCGACGAACCGCTCGACAGCGCCGACGACACGCTGGTGGCGAGCACGGGCGTGGCGCCCATGTTGACGAGCGCCACCCCGGAATCGCCGTTGCCGCGCCAGGCGGCCACGCCGACGATCGCCCAGTCCTGGGCCCGCCGGTTGAACTTCTGGAAGCTCCACCCGGCGCCGTTGCGCTTCGGGACGCGGATCTCCGTGAGGATCTCGTCGGGGGCGAGGGCCGACTCGAAGAACGTCCGGTAGAAGTCGGTGGCGGCGATCTCGCGGGTGCCGTTCGGGCCCTGGGCGACGTAGGTGGCGCCGAGCGCGAGCGTGGTGGCCGGGAGATCGGACGCGGGATCGGCGTGGGCGATCGAGCCGCCGATCGTGCCGCGGTGACGGACCTGGGGGTCGCCGACCTGGCCGGCGGCGTGCGCGAGCAGTGGCACGTGTTCCTGCAGGAGCGCCGACGTCTCGACGTCCATGTGGCGGGTCAGGGCGCCCACGGCGATGTGATCGCCGCCGTCGCGGATGTACGACAGGTCGGTGAGGCGACCGATGTCGATCAGTACGGTCGGCTGGGCGAGGCGGAGCTTCATCATCGGCAGCAGGCTGTGGCCGCCGGCGATGAACTTGGCTTCGTCGCCGTGCTGGCCGACGAGGCTGATCGCCTCCTCCGCCGACTCGGCGCGGACGTAGTCGAATGCTGCAGGGATCACGGGTTGCCTCCAGGAGTAGCGGCGGTGGACGAGTTGCGCATCGGCGTCACGCCGACGCGGCGGCGAGGACCGACTTCACGATGTTGTGGTAGCCGGTGCAACGGCACAGGTTTCCTTCGAGGCCGAGACGCACGTCCTCCTCGGTCGGATGCGGGTTCTCGACGAGCAGGCTGCTCGCCGCCATGACCATGCCCGGCGTGCAGTAGCCGCATTGCAGACCGTGGTTCTCCATGAACGCCTGCTGCATCGGATGCAGGGTTCCGTCGGCCGCCGCCATGCCTTCGATGGTGCGTACCTCCTGACCGTCGGCCTGGACGGCGAGCACGGTGCAGCTCTTCACGGCTTCACCGTTCAGGTGGATCGAGCAGGCACCGCACGACGACGTGTCGCAGCCGATGTTGGTGCCCGTCAGGCCGGCATGTTCACGGATGTAGTGCACGAGCAGTGTGCGCGGCTCCACATCGTGCGACTGCGTTGTTCCGTTGATCGTGATCGTGACTTCCACAGCATCCCCTCGTGTGGCTCGTAACCGGACTGGCGTGCGGACTCATCATGCCTCATCCGGCGGCGCGCTCTGGCACGCAAGCCGACACGGTCGACCAGGTTCAGGAGACGATCGTGGAGAAGTCGGTCACCGCGAGCACGATCAGGAACCCGATGATCAGGGTGCCGAAGACCGTGTAGTGCCAGCGCTTCGAGTGGTTGGCGCGCCAGAAACGGCGGATGCTGAACGTGATCGACACGATGGCCAGCATCCCGATGATCAGCCCGATGACCGGACCGACGCCCTTGGCGACGCCGATGAGCGGGAGCACGAACGGGAAGAAGACGTACATCAGCACGCACCGGGTGGCGCTGATCAGGATCGACGTCTGGAACGCGGAGCGGGCTTCGTCGGCGGTGGCGGTCGTGCCCTCGGGGAGGCGCAACAGCTTGCGCATGAACCGGTCGGCACGGCTGGTCGACGGCGCGATTCGCTGATCGCTCGGCCGTGTCTGTGCAGGCCGCTTCTGATCCGGCGGGACGATCTCGGTCATGACCGAACAGGACGGTACGTGGCAGCGACGGCAGGCACAACTTCCGCCGGCAGATCGACCACGGCGATCGCTCCCGCCCCGGTCAATTCGGCCGCGGATCCGAAGCCCCAGGTGACGCCGATGCAGTCGATGCTGTTCAGCAGCGCACCTTCGACGTCGTGATCCCGGTCGCCGATCATCACGACGTGCGGCCCCGGCGTGATGCCGAGTTCGGCGAGGGCGAAAGTGATCACGTCGGCCTTGGTGCGGCGCACCGACCCGATGTCGACGGTGGCACCGGCCTGGGTCGCGAACGCATCGGTGAACCCGAAATGTTCGATGATGCGGATCGCGGTGTGCTGGGGCTTCGCGGTGGCGAGCGCGAGGACGTAGCCGGCATCGGCGAGCGCGCCGAACATCTCGGTGATCCCCGGATACACCTCGTTCTCGAACAGCCCGACGTCCTCGTAACGCACGCGGTAGGCCTCGACGACGCGGAAGACGTCGTCGGGCGGGATCCCGAGCGTGGGGAGGCCGATCTCGAACGGCGGGCCGATGACCGATCGCACCTGCTCGTCGGTCGGGGGCTGGTACCCGCATTCGCTGAACGCGTACTGGAGCGACCGCCCGATGCCGAGGGACGAATCGCTGATGGTGCCGTCGAGATCGAGCAGGACGTGCGTGCGTCGATCGAGGTCAGGAGTGCCGGTCATGGTGGCGCGCCGGTCATGGTGGAGATCCGGTCATGGGGAGGTCCGGTCACGGTACCGCATCGGCCCCGACGCGACATCGCCACCTGCGTCGTCCGCCCGACGCAGGTGGCGCATGCCGTTCCGGGACGGCGACGCGTCCGCTCCGCCGCCTCCCGAGCCCGCCCGATTGCCACCGTCTTTCGACGTTGTTCACACTGGCCCAGTGATCGTCACCATGGGTGTTCGTCATACAGGAGCCCCGAGCCCGCTTCGTGATACGTCGATGTCCGAAAAATCGATCGCATCGTGTTACGCCGCCGCGACAGTGCCGGGAAACCCGTCGGTCATCATCGCGTCGCGTCGCGGGCGCGGCAACGTGATCCGGACGATCGGGACTGAATCGGGACTGGTCCCCTGAACCCGCTGAGCGTGAACCGGGTGAGGTGCTGCGGATCAGCGACCGTGGAGGATCTGGCGGATCAGCGGCTCGTAGTGCTCGAGCGGGTTGCTGACGTAGTCGGCGTCGAACGCCGTCTGGTCGTACTTCGCGCAGAACTCCTCGGTGTGGTCGAAGTACGGCGAATCGCGGAACTGCTCGCGGGCGTTCTGGTCGAGACCGATGTAGTGCCAGAAGTAGTAGCCCTGGAACGCTCCGTGGTTCTTGACCATGAAGTGGTTCGCCTCGGAGACGAACGGCTTGAGGATGCAGGCGGCGATGTCGGGGTGGTTGAACGGGCTGAGCGTGTCGCCGATGTCGTGGATCAGCGCGCACAGGACGTACTCGTCGTCGCGCCCGTCGCGCTCGGCGCGGGTGGCGGTCTGCAGGCTGTGCTCGAGCCGGTTCACGGGGAAGCCGCCGTGGTCGATCTCGAGGTCGCGCATCAGCTGGATGACCCGGTCGGCGACGAACGACTGCGTGATGTTGAGCTGCGGCGTGATGATCGCCCAGTCCTCGGCCGTCGACTCCTCGAACGACTTGAACTTCGCCCGCGGGTGCTCGGTCTCCGTTGCAGTATCGGTGTCGTGCTCGGTGATGTCGGTCATGACTGCTCCTTCGTCCGTTCTCACATGTCACGTGGGGTCAGGCACCACGTGACAACTCCACCCTATTCCTCCGGGTCCGGACCGGTGGTCCGGAGTTGTCACGCGGTGCCAGACCCCTTGTCGTCACGAAGTGCCTGACCCCTCGTCAGCCTGCAGCCTGGATGGCGCGCCAGACCTTCTCGGCGGTGGCGGGCATGTCGATGTGGCGGACGCCGAGGTGGCTCACGGCGTCGACCACGGCCGACTGCACGGCCGGGGTCGATCCGATCGTGCCCGATTCGCCGATGCCCTTGGCGCCGAGCGGGTTGACGGAACGTCGGCGTCTCCATGTGGACGACCTCGAAGCTCGGCAGTTCGGCGGCCGAGATCATCCCGTAGTCGGCGAGGTTCGACGTGACCGGGTTGCCGTCGTCGTCGTAGCGGACCTCCTCGAGCAGCGCCTGCGCGGTGCCCTGGGCGATGCCGCCGTGGATCTGGCCCTCGAGGAGCATCGGGTTGAGGACCCGTGCCGGCGTCGTCGCAGGCGACCTGGCGGAGGTGCCTGCACCTGACCGGTCTCGGTGTCGACCTCGACGACGGCCACGTGGCAGCCGAACGGGAACGAGGCGCCGCTGCCGCTGTAGACGGTGTCGATCGGCAGCGGATCGTCGGCCGCCGACGCTGCGGCGAGGTCGGCCCAGGTCTTCGACACGGCCGGCGTGCCGGCGACGTGGAACGCGCCGGCGTCCTTGTCGAGCACGATGTCGGCCTCGTCGGCTTCGAGCAGCGTCGGCGGCGAGCTGCGTTGGCCTTCGTCGACGAGTTCGATCGCCGCCTGGTTGACCGCCGACGCCGCCGTGCTGCAGCGAGCGCGAACCCATCGTGCCGCCGCCGTCGGGGACGAGGTCGGTGTCGCCCCACACGAGCGTGATGCGGTCCATCGGGATGCCGGTCTGCTCGGTGGTGATCATCGACCACGCGGTGTCGTGGCCCTGCCCGTGCGGTGACGTGCCGGTGTAGACGGTGGCCGAGCCGTCGTCGTGCACCTCGATCTTCGCGTTGTCGCCCGCCGGCGGGACGCCGCCGGTGATCTCGACGTAGACGCTCACGCCGATGCCGAGCTGCTTGTCGTCGCCGGACTCGCGCCGCGCGTGCCTGCTCGGCGCGGAGCTCGGCGTAGCCGGCCGCGTCGAGCGCCTTGTCGAGCGCGGTCTCGTAGTCGCCGACGTCGTAGGTCTGGCCGATCGTCGTGGTGTGCGAGCTCGAGGAACTTCGGGATCAGGTTGATCCGCCGCACCTCGGCCGGGTCCATGCCGATCTCGGCGGCGAAGAGGTCCATCGCCCGCTCGATCGCCGCGGTGGCCTCCGGGCGGCCGGCGCCGCGGTAGGCGACGATCGGCGTGGTGTTGGTGACGACCGACGTCGTGCGCACCTCGATGTTGGGGATGTCGTACACGCCCGACGCCATCGGCCGGGTCATGAACGGGGCGAGGATCGCGCCGATCTCGGCGAACGCGCCGGAGTCCTGGATGGCGTGCAGCTGGTAGTGGGTGACCTTGCCGTCGCGGGTGCCGCCGATCGTGACGTACTGCACCTGGGCGCGGCCGTGGCCGAGCGCCATCATCGACTCGCTGCGGGTCTCGCGCCAGCGCACCGGGCGGCCGATCGCGCTTGGCGATCGGGCCGAGCAGCAGCTCCTCGGGGTACGAGCCGATCTTGGCGCCGAACCCGCCACCGACGTCGGGCGTGATGATCGCGCACGTCGGCGGCGTCGACGCCGTTGGCGCCGACGACGGCGCCCTTGGCGCCCTGGGCGTGCTGCGTCGACACCCACTGGTGGAGCCGGCCGTCGATCCACGCGGCGGCCGAGCCGCGGACCTCGAGCGGGCACGGGCGCGACGCGCTGGTTGACGAAGCGGCCGGTGACGACGACCTCGCAGTCGGCGAAGTACGTCGTCGGCGGCGGTGTTCTCGGGCATGCCGAGCACGGTCGTGTCGAACACGACGTTCGAGCCGGTGGCCTCGTAGAGCAGCGTCGTCGGCGGTCGAGCGGCCGCCTCGATGTCGACGAGCGCCGGGAGGAAGTCGATGTCGACGAAGACCGTCTCGGCGGCGTCGACGCCCTGGCCGAGCGTCTCGGCGACGACGGCGGCGACGCGGCTCGCCGACGTAGCGGACCTTGTCGCTGGCGAGCAACGTGCGGGCGACCGTCGGGTTGAACGGCGACGGCACGGGCTGCGAGTCCGAGGTCGGCGGCGGTGAAGACGCCGATCACGCCGGGCATCGAGCGGGCCTCGTCGGCGTCGATCGACAGGATCGTGCCGTGCGCGGCCGACGAGCGGACGTACACGACGTGGGCAGCACCGGCCAGCCGTTCGTCGACCATGTCGTCGACGTACACGCCGCCGGTGGTCAGGAACTTCGGGTCCTCCTTGCGGAGGACACGCTCACCGAGAATGCTGCCGGCCACGGATACCCCTTTGACGACGGTGTGTCGACGATCGCTGCGTTGGAACCGGTGCGCGGTGCCCACCGGTGGGCCGAAGCCCCGGGGCAACCTAGTCCGCGGCGGGCGCGACCGACCCGATCGACGGCGGCTCAGTCGACGGCGGCTCAGTCGGTGCCGGTGTGGTCGGTGGCAGCTCAGTCGATGCCGGCGTGGTCGCTGCCGGTTCGATCGATGCCGGTTCGGTCGAGGCGGTCGCCGTCGGTGCCGGGCCGGCGTGGCGCGCCGCGATGATGCCCGTGACGACGCTGTAGGGCCAGCCGTCGGGCAGGTCGGTCGGCAGCGGGGGCAGCGGCAGGATCGTCGAGCGCTCGCTCGCCCTGCTTCGACGAAGCCGATCTCCTCGCGGGCCGCTTCGCGGATCCCGTCGTCGGTCTGCAACCGGTCGACCTCGGCGGAGAGCTGGCCGTTCACCTTCTCGAGTTCGTCGAGTTCGGCCTGCCGTTGGAGCAGGTCGACGTCCTGGTCGCGCCACGTGCCGATCGGCAGGATGAAGATCGCCGCACCGAGTACCGCGACGATGGCGAGGACGCCCAGGCCGGCGAACAGTGCGACCTTCGGTCGTCGGGAGATGCGCTTGTCGACGGGGATCGGTCGGGTGAAGTCGCCGAGGCGGGAGCGGCCTTCGTCGGCCGCCGCCTGCTTGGGTGGCCGCTTGATCGAGGTCGTCTGTGAACGGCTCACGGGCGCCATTGTCGCAGGTGGTCCCGCCGTTCCCACGTCATCCCGCGTGGCGGCCGAGGGAAGCGCCAGCGACGAGGCTGCCGCTCGGCCGACCTCGACCGTCACGACAAGACTCGGCGGGAGGCCCATCGAATCAATGCAGGGCCAATCAATGCGGCGCGAGCGCGGCGCGGCCGCGGTACGCGGCGTTCTCGCCGAGATCGGCTTCGATGCGCAGGAGCTGGTTGTACTTCGCGACGCGGTCGCTGCGGCACGGCGCGCCGGTCTTGATCTGGCCGCAGTTCGTGGCGACGGCGAGGTCGGCGATCGTGGCGTCCTCGGTCTCGCCCGAGCGGTGGCTCATCACCGACGTGTAGCCGTGGCGGGTCGCCAGCTCGACGGTGTTCGAGCGTCTCGGTGAGCGAGCCGATCTGGTTCACCTTGATCAGGATCGAGTTGGCGACCGACTTGTCGATGCCCGGTCTGGAGGCGTTCGCTGTTGGTGACGAACAGGTCGTCGCCGACGAGTTGCACCTTCGACCCGACGGCCGCGGTGAGCGTCGCCCAGCCGTCCCAGTCGTTCTCGTCCATCGCGTCCTCGATCGACACGATCGGGTAGGTGTCGACGAGGCGTTCCCAGTACGCGGTCATCTCGCGTCGGCGACAGCACCTTGCCTTCGCCGACGAGGTGGTACGCGCCGTCGTGGAACAGCTCGCTGGTCGCCGGGTCCATGGCGATCGCGATGTCGTCGCCGAGCGCGAAGCCGGCCTTCTCGATCGCCTCGACGAGCACCCGGATCGCCTCCTCGTTCGAGTCGAGGTTCGGCGCGAAGCCACCCTCGTCGCCGACCGCCGTCGCGAGGCCCCGATCGTGGAGGATCCCCTTGAGCACGTGGTAGGTCTCGGTGCCCCAGCGCAACGCCTCGGAGAAGCTCGGTGCGCCGACCGGCATGATCATGAACTCCTGCATGTCGATGGAGTTGTCGGCGTGCACGCCACCGTTGATCACGTTCATCATCGGCACCGGGAGCACGTGCGCGTTCGGCCCGCCGACGTACCGGTAGAGCGGCATGTCGAGTTCGATCGGCGGCCGCCTTGGCGATCGGCGAGGCTCGTGCCGAGGATCGCGTTGGCGCCGAACTTCGCCTTGTTGTCGGTGCCGTCGAGATCGAGCATGAGCTGGTCGATGCCGCGCTGGTCGAGCGCGTCGAGGCCTTCGAGCGCGTCGGCGATCTCGTCGTTGACGAAACCGACGGCCTTGCGGACGCCCTTGCCGCCGTAGCGATCGTCGCCGTCGCGGAGCTCGACCGCTTCGTACTCGCCGGTCGACGCGCCGGAGGGGACCGCGGCGCGCCCGAGCGATCCGGAGTCGAGCATGACCTCGACCTCGACCGTGGGGTTGCCGCGGGAGTCGAGGATCTCGCGGCCGAGGATGCTGACGATGTCGCTCATGACCGCTCAACGTAGCGGTCACGGCAGCGGCGCCGCTCCCGTTACCGGGCGATCAGGACGGTGATTCCGGCGGAGGCCACGGATTCGGCCGGGCCGAGGCGTCGGTGATGATCGGCAACTCGGAGGTCGGCTCACCGAAGTACAGCAACTCGTCCGGGGCGCTGGCCAGCACGTTGATGATGTAGGAGTCGAGCGCCTCCTCGAGCGGCACCTCGGCGTTGGCGCCTTCCGACAGGAACCAGCGGTGCTCGAGGAGCTGGTGGTAGATCTCCGCCGCCTCGAGCTTGGTGTGCAGCGACGACGGCACGCGGGCGATCAGCGGTTCGAATCGCTGGTCGAGCCATCGGACGGCCACCACGTTCTCGGGGAGCGCACGCAACGGAACACCGGTCCGGACGCTCGCGGCGGCGTGCCGATGATGCAGCTCCGTACTGAAGGCGCGGATGTCGGCGAGCAGGCGTCGCGCCTGGTTCTCGGTGGTCTCGAGGCCGGTCAGGCTCTTCAGCCGGTCGGAATGGAAGCCGTGCTCGACGACGCGCGGGATGTACCGGAGCCGGTCGCCGTCGGGGAGGCGACGATCTCCATCTCCTCGACGTCGTAGCCCAGTTCGTGGAGACGCTCGAGCCGTTGCTCGATCCGGAACGTCTCGTTGCTGGCGAACTCGGCGGGCGCGGTGAGTTCGGTCCACAGTGACTCGTATCGGTGTTCGATCTGGGCCGACACCTCCCACGGGTCGATGTCGGCGGCGAGCCGGCCGCCCATCTGCAGGTCGAGCAGGCCGCCGGCCACGTTCTCGGTGGCGATGTCGAGATCGAGGCGTCGCTGGCCGTCGGTCAGCGACGGATAGCGGGCACCGGTCTCCATGTCGATGACGAACGCCGACAGCGCGCCGGCGTCGCGGCGGAACAGCGTGTTCGACAGTGAGCAGTCGCCCCAGAAGAAGCCGGCGAGGTGGAGCCGGACGAGCAGACCGACCAGCGCGTCGAGCACGCGGTCGCCGAGGTAGGGGATCGTGAGCCCGCGTCCGGCGAGCAGCGTGCGGTACGGCAGGGAGTAGTCGATGTGGCGGGTGACGAGCATGCCGTCGACGCCGTCGGGCTTGCCCGTGAGTGCGGCGACGACCTCCGCGGTCGGCAGCCCGTCGTCGGCGAGTTCGCGCAGGAGCCGGTACTCACGCTCGACGAGGGCGTCGGGGAGTTCCTTCACCACGTACGTCACGTCGTCGAGCTCGATGAGCCGCACCACGTGGCGGTGGAGGCCGAGCACGCCGTGCATCCGATCGACGTTCCAGTCCTCGAGCCGTTCGAGGAACGGGAGGCCGGCGATGTCGGGGTGCGCCGACGGATTCGACAGTTGCAGGCGCATCGGACCCAGTCTTGCCTGTTGCGCCAGTCTTGCTTGTTGTGTGGATCAGGCTCCGCGCAACGTCAGGTGTTCTTGGCCTCGTCCCACAGGGCGTCGAGGGTGGCGAGGTCGCTGGTGCGCAGATCGATCGACCGGTCGGCCGCCAACTGCTCGACCGTCTCGAACCGGGTGCGGAACTTGTCGGTCGCGGCGCGCAGCGCGAGTTCCGGATCGATGTCGAGATGGCGGGCGACGTTGACCACGGCGAACAGCAGGTCGCCGAGTTCGTCGCGCTGCGCGTCGGCTCGCGCGTCGTCGATCGCCTCGTGGAGTTCCTGCGTCTCCTCGGCGATCTTCTCGAACGCGCCCGTCGACGTCGGGCCAGTCGAAGCCGACCTTCGACGCCTTCCGGCCGACCTTGGCCGCGTAGCCGAGCGACGGCATCGACCGCGGGATCCCCGTCGAAGATCGACGTCCGTTGCTTCTCCTCGTGTTTGATGTCGTCCCAGTTGGCGAGCACCTGGTCGACGGCGTCTGCACCGGCGCCGACATCGACGACCTCACCGTCACGTCCGAACACGTGCGGGTGGCGTCGCACCAGCTTGTCGTGCACGCCGGCGGCGACGTCGGCGATCGTGAACCGGCCCTCCTGCTCGGCGATCGTGGCGTGGAACTCGATCTGGTACAGCAGGTCGCCGAGTTCCTCGATCAGGTCGTCGTCGGTCGCCGGGTCGTCGGGGTCGAGCGCTTGGAGCGCGTCGACGACCTCGTAGGTCTCCTCGAGGAGGTACGGGATCAGCGATTCGTGCGTCTGTTCGATGTCCCACGGACACTGCTCGCGCAGCGTGCGGGCGAGTTGGTGGAAGCGCACGTACTCGGCGCCGACCGGCGTGGCGAGTTCGGGGATCCAGATCGACGTGAGGTGGTCGGCGTCGACCGTGCGATCGAGTTCGGCCCACGTGGTGTCGACGATGCGTTCGTCGGGCGTGCCGAGCGCCTGCAGGATCGAGACGGGTTCGTCGCCGGTGGCGCCGTCGACCGCGAGCTTGATGTCCGACAGCACCCAGTTGGCGTGCGTGTGGGCGACGAGCAGCGGGCCGCGTTCGCCGGCCGCCGCGGTGGCGAAGTCGTGACCGTCGACGAGGCGGACGCCCGCCTCGATCGGATCGATGCCGAGCCGGGCGTAGGCGACGTCGAGGAACGACATCGCGGGCAGGATCTCGAGCTCGATGTCCGTCGCGCCGTCGGCGCATCGTTCCCGCAGGTAGCGCACGGTGCGTTCGAGCACGAGCGGCGAGCCGGGCACGGCGTACAGGATCTCGCCGTGGTCGCGCGGCCGCGGCGATCGAGCCGGTCGGTGATCTCGACGTAGACGTCGTCGAACGTGTCGGCCGAGTCGTAGAGATCGTCGAACGTCGTGGCGTCCGGGCACGAGCGATGCCGACGGATGGCGTGAGGTGCGCAGGAACCGTTCGGGGATGCGCTCGATCGCCGCCAGCGTCTCGACGGTGACGTGGTCGGTGCCGCCGGGCCCGAGACCGACGACGACGATGCGGCCGGTCATCGCGGTCAGGCAACCTGTCGGTCAGCCGGTGACGGCGGCCGGTGCGCCGACCGGCGGCACGACGCCGAGCGCCGTCACCGATCCGCCGACGCGGATCGAACGTGCCGAACCGGGGGTCGACGTAGATGTCGGCGGCCTCGGCGCGACTCCGTCACGAGCGTCTGGAAGTCGTGGTACGGATTGGGCGGCGTTCGACGTGGCCTGCACCGCGGACCAGAGCGTCTCCGCGGTCGACTCCGACAGGTCGGCGAAGCCCGGGAGCTGCGTCTCGAGCTGCGTGCGGGCGTCGGTCTGCTGGGCGTCGGTCAGCGGGCGTCGCCGGCTTCGTCGAGTGCCGGCGTTGATCACCTCGACCTGGATCCACAGTCTGGATCGTGCTGGCGCACGACGTCGCCGGCTCGTGCGGGTCGTTGCCCCTGGCGCGATCGGCGAGCGACGTCGGTCAGACCCGGTCAACTCGTCGGGCGTCGAGTTCGGTGTCGTTCGACGCGTGCCGCGGCGTCGGTGTCGGAGAACGTGGAGCACCCGCTCGTCGCGGCCGACAGCGCGAACAGACCGGCGACCGAGAACAGGATCGTCAGGAGGCGGCGATGCACGGCGGCTGAGGCTAGCCGGTCACGCCTCGGCCGGGATCAGCTCGTCGAGGAAGCGCACGAGGAACGCGACGGCTCGGCGCCGCGGGGGAGCGGCACGATGAGCTGGGCGAGGTCCTCCTTGTACTTCGCCGCCTTGGCGATCCGGCGCAGACGCATCGTCTCGCTGAGCTTGAGCGTGAGCGGCGACAGCTTCGCCGTGTTCGTCGTGTTCGAGCCGGATGCGATCTGGATGTCGGTGATGCCCGAGCCGATGGCACTCGGCGCGGAGGTAGCCGACCTGGAGGAGCGCGGCCGCCGGCTCGGGGAGCGGGCCGTAGCGGTCCTCCCATTCCGTGCGGATGTCGTCGACCTCGGCGGCGCGTCGTGACCGCGGCGAGGCGGCGGTAGGCCTCGAGGCGCAGCTCCTCCTTGGCGACGTAGTCGGTCGGCAGGAACGAGTCGGTCGGCACGTCGAGCTTGATCTCGGCGGCCTTCGGCGGCTGCGGCTCGCCCTTCATCTCGCTGACGGCCTCGGTGACCATCTGGCAGTAGAGGTCGTAGCCGACCGCCGCGATGTGGCCCGACTGCGACTCGCCGAGCAGGTTGCCGGCGCCGCGGATCTCGAGGTCGCGCATGGCGATCTTGAAGCCGGAGCCGAGGTCGGTCGACTCGCCGATCGTCTTCAGGCGTTCGTACGCCTCCTCGGTGAGCACCTTGTCGCGCGGGTGGAACAGGTAGGCGTAGGCCCGCGATCCCGATCGGCCGACGCGGCCGCGCAGCTGGTGCATCTGGCCGAGGCCGAGCAGGTCGGAGCGTTCGACGACGAGCGTGTTCACCGTCGGCATGTCGATGCCCGACTCGATGATCGTCGTGCACACGAGCACGTCGTACTCGCCGTCCCAGAAGTCCTGCACGATCGATTCGAGGCTGCCCTCGTCCATCTGCCCGTGGGCGATGCAGATGCGCGCCTCGGGCACGAGCTCGCGCAGGCGGCGGGCGGCGGTCTCGATCGACTGCACCCGGTTGTGCACCCAGAACACCTGACCCTCACGGAGCAGCTCGCGGCGGATCGCCTCGATCGCGACACGCTCGTCGTACTCGCCGACGTAGGTGAGGATCGGCTGGCGGTCGGCCGGCGGTGTCTGCAGCAGCGACAGGTCGCGGATGCCGACGAGCGACATCTCGAGCGTGCGCGGGATCGGCGTGGCGGAGAGCGTGAGGACGTCGACGTTCGTCTTCATCTTCTTCATCGTCTCTTTGTGCTGCACGCCGAAGCGCTGCTCCTCGTCGACGACGAGCAGGCCGAGGTCCTTGAACTTCACGTCGTTGCCGAGCAGGCGGTGGGTGCCGATGATGCAGTCGACCTCGCCGGTCTTGACGCCCTCGATGACCTTCTTCGCCTGGGCCGTGGTGAGGAACCGGGAGAGCACCTCGACGCGGATCGGGAAGCCGGCGAACCGGTCGGCGAACGTGTTGCCGTGCTGCGTGGCGAGCAGCGTGGTCGGGCGCGAGCACGGCGACCTGCTTGCCGTCCTGGATCGCCTTGAACGCGGCGCGGATGGCGACCTCGGTCTTGCCGAAGCCGACGTCGCCGCACACGAGGCGGTCCATCGGGTGCGGCGAGTTCCATGTCGCGCTTGATCTCGTCGATCGCCGTGCGCTGGTCGGGCGTCTCGACGAACGGGAACGCCTCTTCCATCTCGGCCTGCCACGGCGTGTCCTGGGCGAACGAGTGGCCCTGCGGCGTTGACCCGCTTCTGGTAGAGCACGACGAGTTCCTGGGCGATCTCGCGGACGGCCGAGCGGACGCGGCTCTTCGTCTTGGCGAAGTCCGATCCGCCGAGACGGTGCAGCGACGGGGCCTCGCCACCGACGTACTGGCGCAGCGTGTCGATCTGGTCGCTCGGCACGTAGAGCTTGTCGCCGCCCTTGTACGAGATGAGCAGGTAGTCGCGCTCGACGCCGCCGATCGTCGCGCTTGACCATGCCCTCGTACTTGCCGACGCCGTGCTGGTGGTGCACGACGTAGTTGCCCGCCTTGAGGTCCTCGAACGTGCTGGCGCCGTCGGCGCGCTTGCGCGGCCGGGCGGTGCGGTGGGCGCGTCGCCGGCCGGTGAGGTCGCTCTCGGCGACGATCGACACCTTCGCGTTCGGCAGCGTGCAGCCGCGGTGCAGCGGCGCGACGACGATCGATCCGCCGGCCTTGAGCGCGACGTGTCGTTCGCGCGTGAGGACCGGGAAGTCGAGACCGTTGCCGAGCAGCAGCTCGCGCAGGCGTGCCGCGGAACCGGTGCCGTCGGCGGCGACGACGACGCGGAAGCCGCGCCCGATCAGCTCGGTCAGGCGGTCGGTGAGCCCGGTGCCGTCGCCGGCGACCGGGCCCCAGCCCGACGCCTCGACGAGCGGCGTGTCGGGCGACTCGGGCGTCGAGTCGATCGACCAGAACGCGCCCGACTGCCGTCGAGCAGCGTGTCGGGATCGGCGTGGAGGCGGGGGAACGGCGGTCGGGATCGCGGGCCCACGTCGACGCCAGCGTGCGGGCGAGGTCGTCCTCCTCGGCGATGAGATCGATCGCCCGGTCGCGCATCCGGCGCGGTTCGACGAGCAGCGAGCTTGGCCGCCGTCGGGCAGCACGTCGGTCAGCAGCCGGTCGTCGCTCGATCGCAGCCAGGGCAGCCAGCTCTCCATGCCGTCGAAGTGCGCGCCCTCGGACAGCCGTTCCCACTGTTCGCGGCCCCACGGCTCGGTCTCGACGAGCTTGGCCGCGCGTGGCGCGCACGTCGTCGGTCGGCATCAGCTCGCGGGCCGGGAAGATGCACACCTCGGCGATGTCGCCGATCGAGCGCTGGTCGTTCACGCCGAACGTGGTCAGCCGGTCGACCTCGTCGCCCCACAGGTCGATGCGGATCGGGGCGTCGGCGGTCGACGGGATACACGTCGATGATCGCGCCGCGCCGGGCGAACTCGCCGCGGTGCTCGACGAGTTCCTCGCGGCGGTACCCGAACTCGACGAGCGTCGCCGACAGCTCGTCGGGGTCGATCTCGGCGCCGGGGCGCACGATGACCGGCTCGATCGTCGTCGCGCCCGGGCCGAGCTTCTGCAGCAGCGCCCGCACGCCGGTGACGATGATCGCCGGGCACGCGGTCGCGGGTCGCGCAGGCGCCACAGGATCTCGAGCCGCTGGCCCATCGTCTCGACGCTCGGGCTGACCCGCTCGAACGGCAGCGTCTCCCAGCCCGGGAAGTGGACGACCTCGTCGGCGGGCAGGAACTGGCGCAGGTCGTCGGCGAGCTGGCCGGCCATCGTGCCGGTCGGGCACGTGACGATCAGCGGGCGGCTCGACGACAGGTACGGCGAGCGCGGCGATCGAGATCGGTCGCGCCACCTCGACCACGGCGAGGCGGGCGCTCGGGTCGCCGAGGGCGCGGGTGAGGCCCGGCTCGTCGCGGAGCAGCTGGGGCAGCGAGCCGAGCGGGGCGCGTGATCTGCTCGCTGCGTCATGGTTGCGTCACGGTCATTGCTTGCCATTGAAGCGCTGCATCGCCGCGTCGACTCCGTCGGCGATGATCAGCTCGACCGCATCGGCCGCGTCGACGACCCGGATGTCGAGCAGTTCCCGCTCGGCCTTCGGCACCTTCGACAGCACGTGGCCGGTGCCGGCCTCCTTCGACGACGGCTTGCCGACACCGATCCGCACGCGGAGGAAGTCCTCGGTCTTCAGATGCTGCTTGATCGAGCGCAGCCCGTTGTGGCCGGCGAGCCCGCCGCCGGCCTTGACCTTGAGGTCGCCGGGAGCGCAGATCGAGTTCGTCCTGCACGACGATGATCTGCTCGGGCGACTCGATGCGGTAGCGGCGGACGAGCGCGCTCGACGGCCTGGCCCGAGTCGTTCATGAACGTGATCGGGAACGCGAGCACCACCCGGTCGTCGGCGAAGCGGGTCTCGGCGACGAGCGCGTTGTCGCGGCCGCCCTTGAGGGCGGTGCCCCTGCGCTCGGCGAGCAGCGTGACGGCCTCCTCGCCGACGTTGTGGCGGCTGCGGGCGTACTTCTGGCCGGGATTGCCGAGGCCGACGACGAGCCAGTCGAAGGGTGTGCCCTTGCCGACACGTCCGAACAGGCTCATGCGTCGAGCGCTCTGACCGTCAGCCGCGGCACGTGATGTGCGTTCGGACGACGGTCAGTCGCCGGATGCGGCGGCATCGGAGGCTGCGGCGTCGCCGCCCTCCTCGCCACCTTCGGCAGCTTCGCCCTCGGCGGCCTCGCCCTCGGCGCCTTCGGCCCTCTTCCTCCTCGACGCCGCGCATGATCAGCACGGTGACGACGGGGGTGTCGGGCTCGCCGATCGCCTCGACGCCGGCGGGCAGGGTGAGGTCTTCGATGCGGATGACCGTGTCGATCGTGAAGTCGGTGACGTCGATGACGATCGAGTCGGGGATCTGGCGGGGCGTCGTGCGGACCTGCAGTTCCTGGATGGCGAGGTCGACGAGACCGTTGTTGGCCAGCACGTCCTTGGCCTCGCCCTCGAGGACGAACGGCACGGCGACCGTGATCTCCTCGTTGAGGTTCACCTGGATGAAGTCGATGTGCTGCACGTTGCGCTTGCACCGGGTGGCGCTGGATGTCCTTGATCAGCGACGGGTACACCTTGCCGTCGACCGTGAGGTCGATGATCGTGTTCAGCCCGGCCGAACCCGACAGGGCGACGCGCAGGTCGCGGCGGTTGACCGACAGGCTGATCGGGTCCATGCCGTGGCCGTAGACGACGGCGGGGATCTGATCCTCGGCGCGCAGACGGCGGGAGTCGGAGCTCCCGGTGCGACGGCCGGTTTCGGCGATGAGAACGGTCTCAGACATGGTGATCGACTTCCATCAACTTCTCGTGCCAGCGCCAGCAGGGAATCCAGTCGATCCCGCACCGCGCCAGGTCAATACAGCAGCGAGCAACGCTACCGCCCCGCGCACCCCATTCCCCCCAGGACGCCAGACCCCCGCACCCTCCCGAAAATGCCCGGATCTTCCCGCTCAGCGGGAAAACTCCGGCAAATTTCGGCCCGCTGCCTCCGCCCATCCGAAATTTGCCTGGAACTTCCCGCTCAGCGGGAACATCGGTGCGCATTTCAGCCCGTGGGGCGGAGATCGTTCGCTCGGCGGTCGAAGATGCGCCGAACCTGCCGGGCTGACTTGCCCGGGTCGCGCCGCATCGCCTCGTCGAATCGGACGACGAACCACCCCACTTCGCCGCAGGCGCGGTCGCGGTCCTGATCGAGTCGCTGGCCGAGATCGCCGCCGTGCCACCACGAAGCGCCCGGTTCGACCGCGAAACGGATGCTCGGGCCACGCGATGTCGACGTGCACCGTCTCGCCCGACATGAGCACGACCGGGTGCTGTCGGTCAGGTTCCGGGAGCCCGACCGAGCGCAGCGCTTCGATCAGGTCCCGTTCGAGCTCGCTCTGCGACGGGCGCTCGCGGTGGACGGCACGCTCGAGCCAGCGTTCCATCGTCGGCGACGCCGTCCTTGCCGCGGCAGCGGTGTTGTTCGAGGTAGATGGCAGCTTGCGCGGGTGTCACGAGGCCGAGGTGCCAGGCGTCCTCGGCGGCTCGTTCGAATCGGAACTGGTTGAATCGGGCAGCCATACCGAAGAGCGTACGCAGCGGCGTGGCGATTCGGAGGCCATCCGGCGCGGATCGTCACATCGGCCTCGTCGTACCAGCGGGATCGGTGCACCTGTGTGTCGGCGCCGACCGTGAGGCGAAAGTCGGACCGCGTCGTCAGATGGATCGGCCGGTCGGGCATGCGCCGCATCCGATACAAGCGTCCCGCAGTCCACGCGCTCAGGAAGCCGGTGGATCGCGCGGCAAGTTGTGCCGCCATGCACGCCGATTCGAAGGTGCCGCGATCCGATGCCATCCGCACGACGCCCGGCGCGGCCTCGACGAAGAGACCCGCTGCCCGCGCGCGGCCGAGGCGCGACGAGGTCCAGCCCAGGTCGCTTCGCAGTTGGTGTCGGCTGACGACGCCGTACTGGCTCGCCATCGACTGCAAGGTCGGTTCATCGATCACTCCACGGACGTGGGTGTCGATCGGAACTGCCGACGAAGCGGAAACCGCCTGTCTGAAATCCTGCCGCAGCGAATTGTGCCCGCTCGAGCGAGCAAGCAACTCGGCAAGTTTCGGGCGAGAGGGGCGGGGTCAGGCGAGGTTTTCGCCGTCGAAGATGTCGCTCACGCTGGTGTCGTCGAAGACGGCGCCGAGGGCTTCGGCGATCAGCGGGGCGACGGACAGCACCTCGATCTTGTCGAGTTGCTTCTCGCTCGGCAGGGGGAGCGTGTTGGTGAGGATGATCCGCTCGAGCGGGCTGTTCTTCAACCGGTCGATCGCCGGGCCCGACAGCACGCCGTGCGTGGCCATCGCCCACACCTCGCGGGCGCCACGCTCCATCAGCAGTTCGGCCGCCGCGCAGATCGTGCCGGCGGTGTCGATCATGTCGTCGGTGATCACGCACAGGCGGCCGGCGACGTCGCCCATCACCTCGGTGGCCTCGGCGACGTTGGCGGTGCCCTTCGGGCGGCGCTTGTAGATGAACGCCAGGTCGGCGCCGCAGTCGCCGAGGTGCTGGGCCATGCGTTCGGCGACCTTGATGCGGCCGGCGTCGGGCGACACGATCACCGGCGCCTGGGCGTGCGTGCGCAGGTACGCCTCGAGCACGGGCATCGCCGTGAGATGGTCGACCGGGCCGTCGAAGAAGCCCTGGATCTGGCCGGAGTGGAGATCGATCGAGATCATCCGCTTGGCGCCGGCGGCCTTGAACATGTCGGCGACGAGGCGGGCGGTGATCGGCTCGCGCCCTTCGGCCTTGCGGTCCTGGCGGGCGTATCCGTAGAACGGGCAGACGGCGGTGATGCGCTTCGCCGACGCCCGGTAGGCGGCGTCGATCATGATCAGGTGCTCCATGATCGAGTCGTTCACCGAGCGGTCGTCGATGCCGTAGTGACTCTGGATGACGAACACGTCGGAGCCGCGGATCGACTCACCGAACCGGCACCGGACCTCGCCGTTGGCGAACTCGACGAGGTTGTCGTGGCCCAGTTCGATGTTGAGATGCGTCGCCACCTCCTGGGCGAGTTCGGGGTGGGTCCGGCCCGAGTAGAGCGCGAGTCGCTTGGTCGTGACCTTTTCCATGAGTCTGACTTCTCCCCTGATCGCTGCGGCTCGGATCACCCGATGGGTGCAGTGTAGAACGCCCCGGTCGTCGCGGCCTCGGGGACCGACGAACCCGCAGGGAGATGGGCGTACGGCCCGACCACGGCGCCCGGCCCGACCTCGGCATCGGCGCCGACGGTGTGCGTCGACGGTCGCCCCGTCGCCGACGCTGCAGTCGACGAGCCGGGTGTCGGGACCGACCTCGCAGCTCGTCGCCGACGACGGTCGAGCCCTGCAGCATCGTGCCCGGGTAGAGCGTGACGTCGCGGCCGATCTTCACGGTGACGTCGATGAACGTCTGGCGCGGGTCGAGCATCGTGACGCCGCTCAGCAGCCAGTGCCGGTTGGTGCGCGACCGCAGCTCGCGCTCGGCGAGCGCCAGCTGCCAGCGGTCGTTGACCCCCTGGGTCTCGTCGGCCGGCGCCTGCACGCAGCCGATGCGGTGACCCATCTCGGCGAGCACCGAGACGACGTCGGTGAGGTAGTACTCGCCCTGCGCGTTGTCGGTGGTGAGCTTGCGCAGCGCGGGGCCGAGCAGGTCGCGGCGGAAGGCGTAGATGCTCGTGCAGATCTCGTGGACGTCGAGTTCCTCGGGTGACGCGTCGCGGTGCTCGACGATCCGCTGGGCCTGGCCGTCGTTCTTGCGGATGACGCGGCCGTAGCCGGTCGGGATCGTCGACGACGCTCGTGAGCAGGGTCGCCGCGTTGCGGTTGGCGACGTGGGCCTCGACGAGTTCGGCGAGCGTCTCGGGTCGCAGCAGCGGCGTGTCGCCGGGGAGCACGACGATGATCGACTCGTCGTCGTCGTAGTCGTCGCCGGAGAAGGCGGTCATCCCGATCGCTGCGGCGTCGCCGGTGCCGTTCTGTTCGACCTGCTCGACGAAGGCGACGTTCGCCCACGCCGGCGCGAGCTGCTGGACCTTCTTGGTCACCTGTTCGGCACCGTGGCCGACGACGAGGGCGGTCCGTTCGGGCCGCAGGCGTTCGAGGGCGTGGATCACGTGGAGCACCATCGCCCGCCCACAGATCAGGTGCAGCGGCTTCGGGCGGGTCGACCGCATCCGCGTTCCTTCACCGGCTGCGAGGACGATCGCAGAAACGGTCACTGGTGCACCAGTCCGTCATCGCGCTGGGTGGTGCACCTGTGACCTTGGCCGTGATGATCGCTCATGCTGCTCCGGGGAGAGGAATCGAACCCCTGTTCTCGGCACCAAAAACCGCTGTCTTACCGTTAGACGACCCCGGACGGTCGCGCGTGGTCACCGTATCCGCGGGTGGCGAGTGTTGCGACGACCGATAGCGTGGCGACCCTTATGGGTTCGTTGATCAAGAAGCGTCGCAAGCGCATGCGGAAGAAGAAGCACAAGAAGATGCTGCGCCGCACGCGTCACCAGCGTCGCAAGTAGTCACCGTTCGATCGCACGTTCTGTCGCTCACCGGTCCCGGTCATGTGCCGGGACCGGTGGCGCGTCCGGCGTCGACCGTGTGGGTCACGCAGCACGGTCGCGCCGAGCGCGGCGAGGTCGGCCAGCTCGCGCGCGAACGATCCCTCGACGAACCACGTGGCGCCGCTGCCGGCGAGCGTCGGAGCGTCGACCGATGCGTTCGTGGATGACGTCGCGCCAACGCGCCAGGTGCGGGTTCGACGACGATCGCCGCGGCCTCGAGATCGTTCCGTCGCTGGCCCGTCCGACGGCTGGCCGAGGTCGTCCCACGCCCGATAGACCGCCGGGGTGCTGACGTGCAGCGGCGGGATCACGAGCGTGACCGTGCGGTCGACGTGGGGGAGCGGCTCGACGATTTCGCCGATCCCGGAGACGTGGGCGCGCCCGCCGACCAGGCAGAACGGGATGTCGGCGCCGAGACGGCCGGCGCGTTCGAGTTCCGATCGACTGGTGCCGAAGCCGCCCCAGCGCAGTGCGGTCGCCGCGTCGGTCGATCCGCCGCCGAGCCCGCCGCCGTGCGGGATCCGCTTGTCGATCGTCGTGGCGGCGCGCGATCCGGTCGAGGTCGAGCGCACGGGCGACGAGGTTCGTGCCGTCGATCGGGACCCCGTCGGCGAACGGACCGATCGCGGTCAGCGTCGGATCGGTCGGCGGGTCGCACGATTCGAACGACAGCAGGTCGTGCAGTTCGAGGCTGACCATCTCGGCGTCGATCAGGTGGTAGCCGTCGTCGCGCACGCCGGTGACGTGCAGCGACAGCGTCAGCTTGGCGTGGGCCCGCCACGTGCTCATGGGTGCAGGCGGCGGTCGCCGCGACGGCGTCGGCCAGCCGGCACCACGCGAACACGTCGAGTTCCTCGGGGCGCGCGGTGGGCGCGACGTCGGCCGCCGCGAACTGCTCGGGGGTGACGATGCCGTCGAGCGAGCGGCGCAGCATCTTGCGCCGCTGGCCGAACCCGGCGCGCACCAGCGGGAACAGCGTTGCCGGGTCGGTCGTCGGCCCATCCGTGTCCGAAGAAGGCCGCCGGTCGATCTCGACGAGCGACGACTCGACGTTCGGTCGCGGCACGAACACCGACGCCGGAACATGCCCGACGATGCGTCCCGTGGCCCAGTACGCGACCTTCACGCTCACCGCGCCGTACGCCGGCGTGCGAGGGCTCGCCACGAATCGTTCCGCCGCCTCCCGTTGCACCATCACGATCATCCGGTGGATCTGCGGGACGCCGTCGAGCAGGTCGCAGATCGAGCGGCGTCGCCACGTTGTACGGCAGGTTGGCGACGAGCACCCACCCGGATCGCCGACCGGTCGCCGGTCGAGCGAGCGGCGTTCCAGTCGGCATCCATCGCGTCGGCCTCGACCACGGTGACGTTGGCCCGGTCGGCGACGACGTCGCGCAGCAGCGGGACGATCCCGCGGTCGACCTCGATGGCGGTGATGTCGGCACCGGTGTCGGCGAGGGCGAGCGTCAGCGACCCGAGGCCGGCGCCGATCTCGACGACGTGATCCGCCGGGCCGACCCGGGCGAGATCGGCGATGCGGCGCACGGTGTTCGGGTCGGCGACGAAGTTCTGCCCGAGGTCGCGGCGGGGGGCGAGGTGGTTGGATTCGAGGAGTTCGCGGATCGCCGGCCGGGAGTGGGTCACGACGTGATCTCGACCGGGATCGGCGCGTCGGTGAGATCGGCGATCTGGGCGAACGTGTCGGTGTGCAGCACGAGGCCGTCGCTCCCGTCGGTGTACACGCGGTTGGCGATGCAGCTGACCGCTGTGGCCGTTGTCGAGGTTCGTCACCGTGATCGCGCGTGCCGGTGTCGACGCCGGCGACGAGGCAGGTGTCGGCCGGGCTGATCGTGCTGCGGTAGGTGGCCTTCGTGGTGATGGTGCGCGACCGTCGGTGCCGCCGGGACGCCGATCGGCGGCGGCTCCGGTCGCGCCGTTGGCGCTCGGACCTTCGAGGAAGACCGGTGCCGGATCGGTGACGGCCGGGGTGGTCGGCGGCGACGGCGTGGTCGACACGACGGGAACGGCTCGTCGTCGGGGTCGCACCGGTGGCGTCGATCGGGGCGATCACCGCGGCGTCGTCGGAGCCGCTCGTCGCCGCCACTCGCGACCTCGATGCCGACCGTCGCCACGTTCGGCGCGCCGGAATCGGACTGCTTGTTCGCCCACCAGAGCGCGGGCAGCGCGAGCAGGGTCAGTCGCGGTCGCCAGCAGGAAGCGGCGTCGGTCGGTGTCGTTGTGTGCCACGCTGTTTGCTCGATTCGGCCGGCACTCGGACAACGGGTCCGGGGCCGCGCAGGATCAGGGTTGACAGCGTATCTCGCGTTCGGCCAGGCCCGTCATGGCCGGACGCTCCGCGGCGGTCACACGCCGAAGAGCACCGCCGCGTTCGTCGACGTGGCGTCGGCGATCGTGGCGGCGTCGACGTCGCGGAGATCGGCGATGAACCGGCCGACGTGAGGCACCCAGGCCGGACGGTTCGGTTTGCCGCGGTGCGGCA
The DNA here is from genome assembly GCA_963801795.1 of Ilumatobacteraceae bacterium. GTDB lineage: Bacteria > Actinomycetota > Acidimicrobiia > Acidimicrobiales > Ilumatobacteraceae > Sva-07. The sequence goes on along the minus strand of CAWDFZ010000003.1, from coordinate 121,282 downwards.
TCGGTGCGAGGTACGGGCTGTCGGTCTCGACAGCATCCGGTCGAGCGGGCACAGCCGGGCGGCGGCCTGGACCTCCGGCGCTCCCTTGAACGTGACGATGCCGGAGAACGACAGCGTGGCGCCGAGGTCGAGGCAGCGCCGCGCCTCGTCGGGGCCGCCGGTGAAGCAGTGGAAGATCGTGCGCTCGGGGGTGCCTTCGGCGCGCAGGATGTCGAACGTGTCGTCCCAGGCGTCGCGGGTGTGGATGATCAGCGGGAGCTGCCGCTCGTGGGCGAGCTGGATCTGCGCGGCGAACGCCGTCTGCTGGGCGTCGCGTGGCGAGTGGTCGTAGTAGTAGTCGAGCCCGGCCTCGCCGACGGCGACGACGCCCGGTGTGTCGAGGAGATCGACGATCGAGTCGACGCCGTTCGACGCGTCGTGCGGGTGCAGCCCGACCGTGGCGTAGACGTCGTCGAACCGCGCCGCCACCTCGATCGCCGCCAGCGACGTCGCCCGATCGCAGCCGACCGTGACCATCGTGTGCACGCCGGCGTCGCGCGCCGCTTCCACCGCGCCGTCCGCCCCGTCGGGGATCCGCTCGTCGTGGACGTGACAGTGCGAGTCGAACCATTCAGTTGCGTCGGCCTCACTGCGCCGCCACCCGTCCCGATCGGTTTGCGGCAGACACGACGACCGCCTGCGGTCGAAGTGTCTGCCGCAGATCCTGGGCACGCGATTTGTGGCAGACGAAACGACGTCCTGCGGTCGAAGTGTCTGCCGCAGACTCCGGGTGGTGCCGCGTGGACTGAGCGGCGGCGGGCGGCATCACGGCCATCAGACCGTCAGGCGGGGGAAGAGGGCGTCGCCCTTGGTGACGGCGACGCCGCCGGGGTACTGGCCCCAGGCCGCGGCGGCGGGGAGGCGTTGGTCGACGACCTGCCCGGTCAGGCCGATGCGTTCCCACACCGCCTGGGCGGTGTCGGGCATCGCCGGCTGCACGAGGATCGCCACGATCCGCAGTGCCTCGAGCGCGTCGCCCATCACGGCGTCGACGGCCGGGCCGGGCTCGGCCTTCCACGGTTCGTTCGCCTCGAGGTGGGCGTTGGTCGCCCGGATGAGCTGCCACGTGGCGTCGAGGGCGCGGCTCGGTTGGACGATGTCCCACCCGGCGACGGTGTCGGTGTAGGCGGTCGCCGCGACGGCCGCGAGCGGGCTCGTCGGGATCGCGCGCGCGGGCCGATGCCGTCGCACTTCTTGCCGACCACGGTGGCGACGCGGGCGAGCAGGTTGCCGAGGTTGTTGGCGAGGTCGGAGTTGTAGCGGGTGACGAGGCCCTCGAAGCGTGAAGTCGCCGTCGTTGCCGTAGGCGGTGTCGGCGAGCACGTAGTAGCGGAAGCCGTCGAGGCCGACGTCGTCGATCAGGTCGAGCGGGTTCACCACGTTGCCCGACGGTCTTGCTCATCTTCTCGCCGCCGCTCGAGCAGCCAGCCGCCGATCGCCCAACCCTTCGGCGGCTCGATGCCGGCCGACATCAGCATCGCCGGCCAGTACACGCAGTGCTGGCGGACGATGTCCTTGCCGATCAGGTGGTAGTCGACGGGCCACCAGTCCTCGTAGCCGTCGTGCCCTCGTGCCGGTTCGCCGAAGCCGACCGCGGCGAGGTAGTTGGTGAGCGCGTCGAACCACACGTAGGTGACGTGCTCGGGGTCCCACGGCAGCGGGATGCCCCACTGGAGCGACGTGCGGCTGATCGAGAAGTCGCGCAGCCCGCCCCGGATGAGCCCGAGCGCCTCGTTGCCCCGGTGCTCGGGCTTCATCGCCGTCGGGTGCTTCGCGTACCAGTCGAGCAGGCGGTCCTCGAAGCGCGACAGGCGGAAGAAGTAGTTCTCCTCCTCGAAGTACTCGACGGGTCGCTGGTGGATCGGGCACAGGTTCGCCCGTCGACTGGATCAGCTCGTCCTCGGAGTAGTACAGCTCGCACGGCACGCAGTAGAGGCCCTGGAACACGTCGAGTTCGATGTCGCCGGCGTCGTAGCAACGCTGGAGGAGTCTCGGCGACGGCGGCCTTGTGGCGGGGCTCGGTGGTGCGGATGAAGTCGTCGTTGGCGATGTTCAGCCGCTTCCACGCCTCGACGAACTTCGGGGCGATCGAGTCGGTGAACTCCTGCGGCGACAGGCCCGCGGCCTCGGCGGCCTGCTGGATCTTGAGGCCGTGCTCGTCGGTGCCGGTGAGGAACTTGACGTCGTCGCCGAGCAGGCGGTGCCAGCGGGTGAGCGCGTCGCCGATGATCGTCGTGTACGCGTGGCCGAGGTGGGGTTCCGCGTTGACGTAGTAGATGGGCGTCGTCACGTAGAACCGGTTCACCGCGTCGTCGGCCACCGTCACCGAGTCAGCTCACCGGGCCAACGCTAGAGGTTCGGCGATCGCGGACCGTTGGTGGATCACGGTGCGCACCATGGCTGGAACGTTTGCGATCGCATACCTCCGTCCGACGTCGCGAATCGTTCGCGGACGCAACGACGACGCAGCCGACCGGCAGACCGGCCGGCGAGCCGGTCGCTGTTCGACGCCGAGGTCAAGCCGGGTTGGGACATCGACGGCAACGCCAACGGCGGCTACCTGCTGGCGATCGCCGGCCGGGCGATGGCCGAGGCCGTCGGGTCGCCCGCCGCTCACGCTGACGGCGCACTACCTCAAGCCGGCCCGGCCGGGCCGTGCGAGGTCGAGGTCACCACGGTGCGGGCCGGGCGCCGGCTGGCGACGGCGACGGCGCAGCCTGCGGATGGGTGGCACCGAGATCATCCGCCTGCTCGGCACGTTCGGCGAGCAGACGCCGGGCGGCCCGACGCTCACGCGGGAGGCGCCGGTCGATCTGCCGCGCTACGAGGACTGCGCCGTGCCGCCGCCCCCGACCGAAGGGCCGAAGCCGGCGATGTTCGAGCGGCTGCGGATCCGCATGCGGCCGGAGGACGTCGGGTTCCGCACCGGCCAGCCGACCGGCGAGGCGCGAGATCGATGGGTGGTTCGCGTTCGCCGACGAGGAACCGATCGACGCGATCGCCCTGCTGCTCGTCGCCGACGCGTTCCCGCCGGCGGTGTTCAACACCGAGCTGCCGGTGGCGTGGGTGCCGACGGTCGAGCTGACCGTGCACGTGCGCGGCGTCCCGGCCCCGGGCCCGCTGCGCTGTTCGTTCGTGTCGCGCTTCATCCACGACGGCCTGCTCGACGAGGAGGGTGCGATCTGGGATTCCTCCGGCGCCCTCGTCGCCCAGTCCCGCCAGCTCGCCCTCGCCGCCCCGGCCCGGTCGTGATCTGCAGGCGTCGATCAGCGGCGGCGGGAGGAGCGACCGGCGTTGCGGGAGCCGGCGAGCGCGGTGCCGGCGGCGAAGCTGGCGCCGGCGATGCCGACCGTGGCCGCCGACGCGGCCGTGCGACGGATGACCGACTTGGTGCGCTGGCTGAAGATCACGATCGGCCAGCCGTGGCGGCGGGCGTGCCGTTCGAGCCGGCCGTCGGGGTTGACGGCGACGGGATGGCCGACCGCCTCGAGCATCGGCAGGTCGCTCGCCGAGTCGCTGTACGCGTAGCACTCCGACAGACGTAGCCCGTGCCAGTTGGCGAGCTCGCGCATCGCCTCGACCTTGCCCTCGCCGTAGCAGAACGGACCGTCGAGCTCGCCGGTGTACATCCCGTCGACGACCACGCTGCGGGTCCCGATACCCGACGTCATCCCGAGCGAATGGGCCAGCGGCTCGACGATCTCCTGCGGCGCGGCCGACACGATGTAGGTGTCGCGTCCGGCGTGGCGGTGCCGGTCGAGCAGGCGGCGGGCCTCGGGTCGGAGGCGGGCGAGCAGCCGGGGCAGGACCTCGGTGTTGAGCGCCTGGAGGTCGCTCTGGCGCATCCCGGTGACGGCCTTGAGCACCCGTTCGCGCACCTCGTCGGTGGTGTTGTCGCTGGCGCCGAGCAGCTTGAACGTCGCCGCGCCGAAGGCGTCGCGGGCGAACTCGACGTTCGGGATCAGCCCGGCCTTGCGTGCCTGGAGGGCGAGCGTGAACGCCGACGACCCGGAGATCAGCGTGCGGTCGAGGTCGAAGAACGCCGCGCTCGTCCCCGAACTCGCCACCCCGACGTATTCACTCATCGGCGACCTCCGGCCGGCTCGGTTCGCGCGGGGACGGGTCCGGAATGAACCGAGCGATGCGACCGAGGGCGACGGCGAGGGCGTAGACGTCGCGCTTGGGCCGGCCGAGTCGCGACGCGACGGCGGCCGACGCGTCGCGGGTCGATGCGCCGGCGGCGAACTCGACGCGCAGCGCGTCACGAATCGTCTCGTCGTCGATCGTGGCGGTCTCGACGGGCGCGCCGGCGAGCACGAACACGTACTCGCCGCGGGCGTCGCCGATGTCGATCGTGCCGAGCGGACCGCGGACGACCGTCTCGTACAGCTTCGTCAGTTCGCGGGTCACGACGATCATTCGATCATCTCCGCACGCTTCGCGCAGATCGTCCAGAGTGCGCTGCGCCCGGTGCGGCGCCTCGTAGATGACCGATCGTGCGTGTCTCGGCGGCGACTCTCGGCGAGCCGTGGTGACACGGTCGCGACCCTTGCGGGGCAGGAAACCCTCGAACACGAACCGGTCGGTCGGCAGCCCGCTGATGGTGAGCGCCATGATCGCCGCGCTCGGTCCGGGGATGGCGCTCACGGTGTAGCCGGCGTCGATCGCGGCCCGCACGATGCGCTCGCCCGGGTCGGAGATGCCCGGGGTGCCGGCGTCGCTGACGATCGCCACGTCGCCGCCTCGGCCGAGCACGTCGAGCACGTCGCCGGATGCGGGCGAGTTCGGTGTGGTCGTTGCACACGGCGAGCCGCTGCGCCTTGATGCCGGCGTGTTGCAGGAGCAGTCCCGTGCGGCGGGTGTCCTCGCAGCAGATCAGCGCCGCGTGGCGCAGCGTGTCGACGGCGCGCGGCGCGAGATCACCGAGGTTGCCGATCGGGGTGGCGACCAGCCAGACGGTGCTCATCCGTCAGCGGCGGCCGTCTCGTCGTCACGACGGACCTCGACGATGTCGCCGACGCGCAGTCCCCACCGGGCGAACGCGCCGGCCTCGGCTTCGACGACCGATCGGGCGCGGCCGACCGGGATGCCCACACGATGCCGGTGCATCTGGATGGTCTTGACCACGACGCCGTCGGCATCGAGGTACGCCACGTCGATCGGGAAGCGCATGCCGATCGTGTGGATCCAGCGGCACGGCTCGATGACGAGTGCACCGTCGAACCCGTCCCGCTTGAGCAGCCCGCGTCGTCTGGCGGCGCCGGACGTCGGCGACCTCGGCGGAGGCCAGGACACGGGCGTCGCTGACCAACCAAGCCATGGTCGAAGCTTGCCAGATCAGGCCCGCGCGGTCAGTAACCCCGTGCATCACCGGGCGCGCCACCGCCTCGATGGGTGGCGGCCCGACGATCAGCTGAGCCTCTCAACTCCTCGACCTGTGCTCGAGGTCGAGTCCCTGGCCGGGATCTCGACTGATCTTTCAGCTCACCAAAAGGTTCCTCAACGATTCTTCAACGATTCGTCAACGATTCCTCAACGGTTCACGAAAGAAGCGAGGACGACGGTGAGCCTTCACATTGTCGAACAAAGGGGAACGACCATGCAACGGTTCACGCGGGCAAGAATTTCGACAAGCGATCAGACGCGCCCCAGGCGGCGACGACACGCGGGCTTGCTCGCGGTCTCGCTCGGCCTGCTCACGGCGCTGGTCGCGGCACCGGCCAGCCCGGTGCCCAGCGTCACCGCGCAGGCTCCGGTCGGACAGGGGTTCAACCTCAACAAGTCCGACCTCAATTTCATCCTGAAGCAGATCAGGATCGCTGAGAACCACGCACGAAGTGACAGGTCGGTGAACCTGTGCAACGGCCTGCTCGGTCCGGATCCGGTCACCCAGATCCCGAACAACCAGGTCGGCGTCGACCTGCCGTTCGGCCTGCGCACCGTCGACGGCACCTGCAACAACCTGCTGTACGACGCCAACGTCGCCGTGGACCAGTCGAAGTTCGGTGCGGCCGACCAGTTCTTCCCGCGCCTCGTGCCGGCGCAGTTCAAGTCGCAGCCGAACTACCAGCCCGTCACGACCGGAGCGGCAGTCATCGATCCCGGGCCTCGCCGGATCAGCAACCTGATCGTCGACCAGACGGCTGGCAACCCGGCCGCCGTCGACGCGGCCGGACCGAACCCGGAGATCACGCCGTCCGGCTCGTTCTTCATTCCCAACGCGGCCGCCGACACCGGCCTGTCCGCGCCGTACAACTCGTGGTTCACGCTGTTCGGACAGTTCTTCGACCACGGCCTCGACCTGGTCAACAAGGGCGGCAACAACGGCGATGCGGGCATCGTCTTCGTCCCGCTGGACTCGACCGACCCGCTGTTCGGTCAGGGCCCCAACTTCATGGTCCTCACCCGGGCGTCGCACGTCGGTCCCGAGGCCACCAACCAGACGACGCCGTTCGTCGACCAGAGCCAGACCTACACGTCGAACCCGTCGCATCAGGTCTTCCTGCGCGACTACGACCCGAGCGCGACAGGGCCGGTCCAGACCGGCCGGTTGATCACCGGTCCCGGCGACGGCATGGGCACCTGGGCCGACATCAAGACGCAAGCCCTCGAGCGTGCTCGGCATCGCCCTCACCGACATGGACGTCTTCAACATCCCGATGGTCGCCACCGACCCTTACGGCCACTTCCTCCCCGATCCGGCCACTGGCTTCCCCCAGCTCGTCATTCCGGACGATCCGGCGACGACGGATGTGAATGAAAGCGACCTCATCTCGGGCACCCCGGGCGCCCCGATCACCACGGCAGGCACCCAGAAGACCGGCCACGCCTTCCTCGACGACATCGCGCACAACGCGGTTCCGCGCACCTCGGGCGGCACCCCGCTCGACCCCGACGACCTCGAGGTCGTGGACCCGGTCATCATCGACGGCGTTCCACAGCCGCGGCCGGCAGGCACGTACGACGACGAGCTGCTCGATGCCCACTTCATCGCCGGCGACGGGCGGGTCAACGAGAACATCGGCCTGACGGCCGTGCACCACATCTTCCACTCCGAGCACAACCGCCTCGTGGGTGTCATCGACGAAATGCTCCAAACCTCCTTCACAGCCACAGAGCTGGCGGGGTGGACCGAGGTATCGGCGGAGCGCGCCGGTTGGAGCTACGAGGAGCGCCTGTTCCAGGCCGCCCGGTTCGTCACCGAGATGGAGTACCAGCACCTGGCGTTCGAGGAGTTCATCCGCAAGGTGCAGCCGATGGTCAACGTGTTCGGTGAAGCGGGCGTCGGCTACCACAACGAAATCAACCCGGCGATCCGCGCCGAGTTCGCTCACGCCGTGTACCGCTTCGGCCACTCGATGCTGACGGAGTCGGTCGACCGTACCGACGCGCTCGGCGGCACGAACAACGTCCCCCTGCTCGATGCCTTCCTCAACCCGCCGGAGCTCTTCGACGGCGCGGCCCCGGACGCGGACGCGGCGGTGGGCGACATCGTGCGTGGCATGACGCGACAGGTGGGCAACGAGCTCGACGAGTTCGTCACCGGGGCCCTGCGCAACCGGCTCCTCGGCCTACCGCTCGACCTGGCGACGCTGAACATGTCCCGCGCCCGTGACACGGGCATCCCGGGGCTCAACGCCGCCCGCCGGGCGTTCTACGCCGAGAGCCAGAACCCGGCCCTGGTGCCCTACACCAGCTGGGGCGACTTGTTCTTCAGCCTCCGGCACAAGGAGTCGTTGGTCAACTTCATCGCCGCCTACGGCACACACCCGTCGATCACGGGAGCGCTGCAGAACACGACGGCGAAGCGCGATGCCGCGCAGGCACTCATCGACGCGGCCAGCGCACAGGTGGAAGGTGAGGACGCCTACGACTTCATCAACTCCACTGGCATCTACGCCAACACGGCGGATGGCATCACCACGACCGGCGTCGATGACATCGACCTGTGGGTCGGCGGCCTCGCCGAGGAGCAGCAGGCGTTCGGCGGCCTGCTCGGTGCGACGTTCAACTACGTCTTCGAGAAGCAGATGGAGGACCTGCAGGACGGCGACCGGTTCTACTACCTGTCCCGCACCGCCGGCATGAACCTGCTGACGCAGCTCGAGGGCAACTCGTTCTCCGAGCTGATCATGCGCAACACCGACGTCCAAGGCCTGCCGGCCGACTCGTTCTCCCGGCCGGACCTCGTCCTCAACGTCGCCAACCTGGGCACGACGGGAGCGATCCTGGACGACCCGACGACGCCAGACGTCAACGAGGCGACGGTGGAGGACCTCTTCCGTACGGCCGGCGGCGGTTTCCGCTACGACGGCCCTCTCCATGTCGTGTTCAACGGCAGGGACACCGGCGCGAACGACTCGATCATCTCGAGCGAGGGTGACGACACCATGCGTGGCAACGGTGGCAACGACAAGCTCGAGGGTGGTAACGGTGTCGACAACCTCATCGGTGGTGCCGGCGACGACATCCTGACCGATCTCGGCGTGCTCGACGACACGATCAAGGGCGGAGACGGCAACGACTATCTGTCGGGCGGTCAAGGCAACGACGGAGACCTCATGCAGGGTGGCCGCGACCACGACTTCATCGTCGGTGGCAACGACATCACCGAGACCTTCGCCGGACCCGGCAACGACACCGTGTTCGCCGGTGACGCCGAGGACACGGTCTTCGGCGACGACGGCGACGACTGGGAGGACGGCGGCAGAGGCCCGTTCAACTTCCTGAACGGCGACAACGGAGCCCCGTTCGTGGACGACATCAACGAAGCGGGCAACGACGTGTTGACCAGCTGCGGCGGTGAGCAGGACTTCGACGCCGAAGGCGGGGACGACATCATGTTCATGTGCCCCGGCATCCAGCGGGCCGAGGGTCACTTCGGCTTCGACTGGGTGACCCATCGCGGCGATGCGTTGCCGGCGAACACCGACATGGGATTCACGGTGACTCTCCCAGAAGGCCCGGTCAACAACAACCGGGACCGCATGGACCGGGTCGAGGCGTTGTCCGGATGGAACTTCAACGACATCCTGCACGGCGACGACCGCGCGACTCTCGGAGTTGAAGATTTCGAGAGGGACCTGACCGGTCACGAGCTCAACCAAGCGGGCATCGACCGCATCAGCGGGCTCGCCGCGATCCTTCCGGTCGGCGCGACGTCGTTCACGGGTGGCAACATCATCCTGGGAGGTGACGGCGCCGACATCATCGAGGGTCGCGGCGGCGACGACATCATCGACGGTGACCGCTGGCTGGACGCCGAGCTGCAGGTCGGAGCCACGCGGTACCCCGGCGTGGGACCACTGCGGTTGCCGGTGGCCCAGGGCGCGATCAACCCCGGCGCCATCAGCATCGTCCGGACGATCAAGACGCCGCCAGCCGGCGACTTCGTCGACAGCGCGGTGTTCTCGGGGCTGTTGGCTGAGTACGACATCATCCTGAACGCCAACGGGTCGGTGACGGTGACGCACATCGACCCTGATGACGCCACCTTGATCGGCATCGACGGCATCGACACGCTGTGGAACATCGAGCGGCTCACGTTCGCTGATGACGGAGATCCTCTGACCGAGGACTTCATCAACCTCGGCGAGCTGTTCAACACCGTGGCGGCCGGCACGGTGAACATCAGCGGCACACCGACGGAGGGTCAGCTTCTGACCGCCCTGCAGGACGTGACTGACGTGGACGGCATCCTCGCCGGCACCATCTTCACGTACACGTGGGAGGTCGAGGACGGCGGCGACTGGATCCAGGTCAGCGTGGGCGACACGTTCACGCCGACGGACGCCGAGGTCGGCCGTCTGCTGCGGGCGGTCGTCACCTTCGACGACCGCTTCGGGGTCCCCGAGCAGGTCGCCGGTGATCCGTTCGGTCCCATCGCCAACGTCAACGACGCACCGGTGAATCTGCCGGTGATCCTCGAAGCGGAAGCGGTCGCCAACTCGTTGCTGTCGGTCGACGTCAGTCAGATCACTGACGACGACGGGTTGGGGGCACTGAGCCTCCAGTGGCAGCGGAGCACCAACGGCGGTGGGTCGTTCACGGACATCACCGGCGCCACGGCTCCGACGTTCACGCCTCCGCTGACGTTCGTCAACTCGCTGCTGCGGGTCAGGGTGACCTTCCCCGACCAGCATGGAACGTCCGAAACGGTGTTCAGCGCGGCCACGACTCCTGTACAGGGACCGGAGATCGCAGTCTCCGGGGTGTCGCCCACATCCCAGGCCTGGGGTACACGGAACCGCAACACCTCGGCCATCACGAAGACCGTGGAGGTCACGAACTCCGGCAGTGCGCCCCTGCTCGTGACCAACCGGACGAGGACAGGGGCGAACGCCAACTCGTGGAGCCAGCCCACCGGATGTGTTGCGCCGGTGTTGCCCGAGGAGTCCTGCCAGGTGTCGATCAGCTTCCTGACCAACGCCGCGGCCGGAGCCAAGACGGCGACGCTGAACATCTTCACCAACGGTGGGAACAGAACGGTTGCCCTGAGCGGCACGCTGACGACGAACACCCAGCCAGTCGGCGTCCCGACCATCGACGACACGACGCCGCTGCAGGACCAGCAGCTCACCGCGAGCACCGCGGGCATCACCGATGCCGACGGCCTCACGACGCCGGCGTTCAGCTACAGGTGGCAGCAGAGCCAACTGAGTGGGGGTGCTCCGTATGAGGACATCGGGGCGAACGCGGCGCAGTTCGCGCCGGGCGATGGCCAGGTCAACCGGAGGCTGCGTGTCATCACCACCGCGACCGACGATCGTGGTACGACGTTCAACCGAACCTCCGCTGCCACCCAGGTGGTCGGAGATGTCTTCGCCGGAGGCGCTGCTGCGGAGGGCTGGACCGGGACGGCCCAGGCCGACGTGGCGTCCGGCGGTGGCGGCAACGACACGATGAACGGGTTGGCCGGCAACGACACCGTCTCTGGCGGTGCGGACAATGACGCCATCACACCAGGTGCCGGGCTCGACGTCGTGGTCTTCGCACCCGGCGACGGTTCCGACACGGTGGCCGGCTTCGACCACAACGCGACCGGTGGCCAGGACAAGTTGGACATCAGCGCCTTCGGCATCACAGCGGGGACCTTCAACCTTGCGGTCACCCGCACCGACACCGGACCCAACGTGCTGGTGACGATCGTCGGCACAGGAGTGACGATCAATTTGACCGGTGTCGGCAACATCGGGTTGATCGACGCCAACGACTTCGTGCTCTAGCAGCACTCAGTAATTTCCGACCCGGGTGCCGGGCCCTCGCAACTTGTCGGCGAGGGGCCGGCACCCCTTCGCGTCCCGGCCGCGACGAGCCGAGGCCCGACTACACGTTGAAGCGGAACTCCATCACGTCGCCGTCCTGGGCGATGTAGTCCTTGCCTTCGACGCGCATCTTGCCGGCGTCCTTGGCGGCGTGCCACGAGCCGAGCTCGAGCAGTTCGTCCCACTGGATCACCTCGGCGCGGATGAACCCGCGCTGGAAGTCGGAGTGGATGCGGCCAGCGCATTCCGGGGCCGTCGATCCGTCGTAGAACGTCCACGCCCGCGATTCCTTCTCGCCGGTGGTGAGGTACGTGCGCAGTCCGAGCAGGTGGTACGCGCTGCGGACCATTCGGAACAGCGCGCCCTCGCCGAGACCGAATCCCTCGAGGATCTCGGCTCGTTCGTCGGGATCGCTGATCGCCGCCGCCTCTGCTTCGAGCTGGACGCACATGCCGATCACCTCGACGTTGTCGCCGGCGTTGTTGAACTCGGCGGCGACGATCGCCTCCTTCTCGGGGATCGAGTCGAGGTCGTCCTCGCCCACGTTGACCACGACCAGCACGCGCCGGTTGGTCAGCAGGAAGTAGGGAGCGAGTGCGTCGCGGACGTCGTCCTTGAGGCCGGCGCGGTACAGCGGGAGGCCCTCGGCGAGCGCCTCGAACGCGACCTGCAGGTTGGCGGCCTCCTCGGCCATCGACCGGTCGAGCTTCGCCTGCCGCTGGGTCTGGTGGAGCCGCTTCTCGACGGTCTCGAGGTCGGCGAGCGCGAGTTCGAGTTCGACGATGCGGAGGTGTTCGAGCGGGTCGGTCGGTCCGGTGATGTCGTCGTTGACGAACGCTCGGAGCACGAACACGATCGCGTCGACCTCGCGGATGTTGGCGAGGAACTTGTTGCCGAGGCCCTCACCCTTGCTCGCCCCCTCGACGAGCCCACCGATGTCGACGACCTCGACGGCGGCGTGGACGACGTTCTTCGACTTCGACATCGCGGCGAGGCGATCGAGTCGATCGTCGGGGACCTTGGCGACGCCGATGTTCGGGTCCTTCGTGGCGAACGGGTACGGGGCCGCGAGCGCCCCACCGCCGGTGAGCGCGTTGTACAGCGAACTCTTGCCCGCGTTGGGGAGGCCGACCAGTCCGAAACGTTCCATGAGCCGCCCGAGGCTAGCGACGACCTCGTGCACTGGTGCCTGGCACCGATGCACGAGGTCGCGTCAGACGAGCGAGGCCACGAGCCCGGCCTGGCCGAGGTGGTAGGTGACCATCACGGCCAGCGGCATCCACGGTCGGCGGCTCACGAAGTTCCGCCAACCGAGGATCGTGTCGGAGGCGACGAACAGCGCCGCTCCGACGACGGCCCACCCGTTGCCGGCACCGGCCGCGGTGATGGCCATCGCCGAGATGACCGTCAGGTAGGCGACGACCGGGGGTCCGAGCTGCGGGTCGTCCGATCGTGCGCCCGTGACGATGCGGCTGCCGGCGACCGCCACGAGGGGCGTCAACACGCCGAGCGCCAACGCGGCCGACCACCACCGCCACTCCGGCGCGACGACGAATCCGCCGGTGTACGCGAGATGCCCGCAGAGGAACGCCGCCAGCCCGTACACGAACCGGCGATCGTCGAGCAGCAGCACGTCTCCGGCGAGCGAGAACACGAGTGCCACCACGAACCAGACCCGCACCGCCGGATCGGCGGGGTCGAGCGTCATCGCGACGCCGATGAGTGCGACCAGAGTGAGCGGCTTGCTCCAGAGCGCCGTCGGACGGTGGTCGGTCGCGACGCTCCACCAGTTGGCGATCGCCGCGACCACCGCGATCGAGGCGAAAACCCACGCCGCGGTCGTCATGGCCCGGTCGACATCGTGTGAGGCCGGTCCATGCGGCCGACGGTAGCCCTCTGAGTCGGTATGGGGAGGTTTGCGACGTCGCGGCCCCGGCTACTCCGTTCCCAACTACGAACGAGGAGAACCACCGTGTCGAACAACGAGGAACCGCGCATCGTCCGCGACGAAACACCGGTCGCACCGCGCCCCGTGATCGAGGCACAGCCGCTCGGAGCAGCACAAGCGGTTGTCGAACCGCATGTGGTCGTCGAGCACCCTGCCGCACCGGTCGTCGTTGCACCGGCCACTGCCGTCCGGACCACGTCCTACCGGCGCTTCGCTCCCGATGCTGTGATCGCCGCCGCGGTCGGGCTCGTCGTGATGGTCGTCGGATTGCTGGCGATCGTGCGCGGCGGATTCGACGGCCCGATGGAGGATCCCGTCGTCGAGGTGTTGGGCTTCACCCACACGACGACGCTCGGCCTGATCGAAGTGGTGCTCGGCGGATTGCTGTTGATCTGTGGTGCGTCGAGCTGGCGCAGTGGTGCACTCTTCTTCGGATCGATCATGGCGATCGCTGGATTCATCGGTGCCGTGCAGACCGAGTCGTTCGCCACGGACCTCGCGCTCGAGTCCGGGCTCGCCTGGCTCGTCATGTTCGGAGGCATCGCCGTCGTGGCCTCGGCGTTGCTGATCCCCCGCTACGTCAGTCGCTCCACCGACGTCCGGGCGTACTGACCGGGGTTGGCGACGCGTCAGCGTCCGATGTGGGTGAGTTCGAGCACGGCCCGCCCGGCCTCGGTGGAGGCGTCGACGTCGACGCGGGCGCTGATCCGCCACTCGTTGGTGTCGTCGGGATCGTGGAGGATCTGCGTGACGGTCTGGGCCCGCCGGTCGTAGATGAATCGTGACGGGCTGCGCGCATCGGCGTCGAGGAGGACCTCGTCGTGTTCGTCGTAGTACTCGGCCATCGCCTCACGGACGAGATCGATCGTCTCGGGAGAACCGAAGGCGTCGTATCCCCGCCGGGCGGCGACCCGCTGCACCCAGTCGAAGATCTGGTTGCGCACCATCACCCGGAACGCCCGCTCGTTGTCGACGATGCTGACGTCCGCTCGGTTCGTCCCGGACCCGTCCCCCGCGAGCCGAGCGGCTCGTCGTCGGTCGGGTCGAGGAGGCGTTCCCACTCGTCGATCAGGCTCGAGTCGACCTGGCGGACGACGGCGCCGAGCCATTCGATCAGGTCGTCGATCTCGTCGGTCAGCGCCTCGGCGGGCACGTTCTGGCGCAGGCCCTTGTAGACGTCGGACAGGTACCGCAACAGCACCCCTTCCGACCGCTTCAGCCCGTAGTGGTTGACGTACTCGGTGAACGTCATGACACGCTCCCACAGGTCGCGCACGATCGACTTCGGTCGCACGGTGTCGCCGCCGACCCACGGATGCTTGGCCCGGAACTCGTTGAAGTTCCCGTACATCCAGTCCTTGTTCGGCTTCGGCGGCTCCACCTGGGAGAGCCGCTCCATCCGCTCCTCGTACTCCACGCCGGCCGCCTTCATCTCGGCCATCAGGGCGCTCTTCGCCTGCTCCATCTGGGCGGCCATGATCACACCGGGGCTCTCCTGGATCGCCTCGATGATCGTCAGCACGTCGAGGGCGTGGAGGCCCTCGAGATCCTCGCCACGCTCGGGCAGCTGACCGATCGCTTCGAGCGCCCACAGTGACAGCGGCTGGTGGAGCGCGAACTCGTCCTGCAGGTCGAAGTTCACCCGCACCCGGCGGCCGTACTCGTCGGGCGGATCGGGGAACTCGAGCAGGTCGGCCTCGACGAGCGACCGGTAGATCGCGATCGCCCGGCTTGATGTGACCCCGCTGACGCTTGCGGGTCTCGTGGTTGTCGACCATCAGGCGGCGCACCGCACCGCACCCGTCGATGGTGCCTCCTCGTGCCGCAGTCATCACCGGCCGGTCGAGCAGGCTCATCACCATCTGGTGGTTGACCTGGAAGTGCGACCGCAGCGGCTCGGGCTCACCGCCGACGAGCTTGTCGAACGTGTCCTGGCTCCAGTGGGCGTAGCCCGCGTTCGGGCGCCTTCTTCTTCATGCTCTTCTTGCCGGTCGCCGCGGTCTTCTCGTCGTTGCGCAGGTTCTCGACCACGTGCGGCGGCGCCTGCACCCACACGTCGCCGGCGTCGTCGAATCCCTTGCGTCCGGCGCGCCCGGCGATCTGGGCGAACTCGCGGTTCGACAGGATGCGCACGCTGGACCCGTCGTACTTGCACAGTTGCGTGAACAGCACCGAGCGGATCGGCACGTTGATGCCGACGCCGAGCGTGTCGGTGCCGCAGATGATCTTGAGCAGCCCGTCCTGGGCGAGCTTCTCGACGAGCAACCGGTACTTCGGGAGCAGCCCGGCGTGGTGGACGCCGATGCCGGCGGTGATGAACCGCCGCAGGTCCTTGCCGATCGGCGTGTCGAAGCGGAACCCGTGGAGCGCCTCGCGGACGGCGTCCTTCTCGGTCCGGCTGAGCGGATCGAGGGCGAGGTAGTTCTGGGCCGCTTCGGTGGCGTCCTTCTGGGTGAAGTGGACGAGGTAGATCGGCGCCTTGCCGCTCGCCAGCAGTTGCTCGACGCTGTGGTGGAGCGTCGACGTGCGGTACTCGAAGTGCAGCGGGACGGGCCGCTGGACCGACGTGACGAGCGGTCGTGTCGCGACCGGTCCGGGCGGTGAGATCGCTGCGGAAGAACTGGACGTTGCCGAGCGTCGCCGACATCAGCAGGAACTGGGTGTGCGGCAGTTCGAGCAGCGGCACCTGCCACGCCCAGCCGCGTTGCGGGTCGCCGTAGTAGTGGAACTCGTCGACGATGGCGACGTCGACGGGCGTTTCGGGACCGTCGCGCAACGCCCAGTTGGCGAGGATCTCGGCGGTGCAGCAGATGATCGGTGCGTCGGGGTTGACGGCGGCGTCGCCGGTGATCATCCCGACGCGATCCGAGCCGAAGTCGCGGCAGAGGGCGAAGAACTTCTCGCTGACGAGCGCCTTGATCGGTGCGGTGTAGACGCTGCGCTTGCCCTCCGCGAGCGCCGCGAAGTGGGCGGCGGTGGCGACGAGCGACTTCCCCGAACCGGTCGGCGTGTTGAGGATCACGTGGTTGCCGACGAGCAGCTCGAAGATCGCCTCCTCCTGTGCCGGGTAGAGCTCGAGGCCGATCGCCGCGGCGTACGCGTTGAACCCGTCGAGCACGGCGTCGGCGTCGTGTTCGTCGGCCCGCGCCGTTCGTGCCGGCAGGTGCCGGACGAGCGGAGGGACGAGAGGCGGGACCGGTACCGGGAGCGGGCGTCCGTCCGATGGCGGTGGCACCGGCCCGGACGACGACATCGCCCGAGGGTAACCACCCCCGCACCCACTCCCCGGTGCCGGCGTCGATCCGGGGTGGAGCGCCCGTCCACTGCGCTCCACCCGGTCGACTCACCGTCCGCCCAATCACACCTTGAACGATCCGGGCCGCGTCGTCTATGACATTGATCACGTAACGGCAGGAAGGGCGCAACAACATGGATGAGCGGCATTGAGCGCCGTCGGCGCAAGGACCGCGCTGGCGGATGTCATCGTCGCGCACGGCCGGCGGCGGACCCTGGTCCCCGGCGAGATCCTGTTCTTCGAGGGCGACCGGTCGCGCGAGGTGTACCTCTGCGTCAGCGGCCAGATCCGGATCTTCATGTCGCTGTCGTCGGGCCGGGAACTCGTGCTCGGGACGAAGGAGGCGGGTGAGGTGTTCGGTGAGATCGCCGCGCTCGACACGCTTCCCCGATCGGCGGGAGCGTCAGCCGTCGGCCGGACCGTGGTGGCGAGCATGCCGGGTGATCGGTTCGCGGAGGAGGTCTTCCGGGATTCGGCCCTCGCCCTCGAGGTGCTCCGTGGGCTCGCGCGGCAGATCCGCCGCAGCGACGGCGGGCCTCTCGGCGCGCACCAACGACTCCGCGGCGGTGCGCACGGGACGCACGATCCTCGAGCTCGCCGAGGTGATGGCGTCGCCCGTTCCGTCGGCGACCGTCGAGTTGCCGATCACCCAGGCCGACCTCGCCGACCGGATCGGTGCGACCCGCGAGTCGACCGCGCGGGCGATCGGCGAGTTCCGCCGCGCCGGCGTGCTGGAGACAGGCCGAGGTCGCATCGTCGTGCTCGACATGGACGGCCTCGCCGATCTCGTCCGCTCGATCTGAAACCGGTCAGGCCGGGTCGCTGGGCTTCTTTCCGTCGTGAGTGCCGGAAACCGGGACGCAGGACGGAAAGAACGGCTGGCGGCGCCGGTCAGGGGCGGTGGAACTCGGTCAGCACGTCGCCGAGTGCGGTGATCGTGTCGCGGGTGATCGGGTCGACGACGATCTGGACGTGGGCACAACCCGCCGCGGCGAGGCCGCGGAGGTGGTCGGCGAGCTCGAGCGTCGAGCCCTCGACGGGGTCGGTGGGCACGTCGGTGTCGTAGTCGCCCATCTGCCGGCGGACGCCACCCGGCAGCCGGAAGTACACGGCGGCCGTGGCCTCGACGTCGCCAGGTGCGCGGCCGGCGGCGGCGATCAGTCCGTCGACGCGCTCCTTGACCCGGGCGAACCCGTCCACGGAGTTGCCGTACTGGCTCCACCACATGTTCCATGCCGCCACGTGCGGCAGCGTGATGTCGAGCATCCGGTCGCCGATCGACCCGACCATCAGCGGCGGCCCGCCCGGGCGCGGCGAGCGGGGGTGCAGCACGCAGTTCGTCGCCTCGTAGTACGTCCCGTGGAAGTCGATCGCCCCGTCCGCGCAGCAGCGTGCGGATGATCGTGAACGCCTCGTCGAACCGGCCGACACGATGGTCGTAGGGGAACCCGAACGCCCGGTAGTCCGGGGTGTTCCAACCGGCGCCGAGCCCGACGATCAGCCGCCCGCCTGAGATGGCGTCGACGGTGGCCGCCATCTTGGCGAGCATCGCCGGGGCATGGAAGCTCGTGCACGCCACGAGCGGGCCGAGTTCGATCGTGGTCGTCGACGCGGCGAGCGCGGCGAGCGACGTCCAGACCTCCCACGGGCCGCGTGGCCCGACCGGCAGGTCGTAGAGCAGGTGATCGCCGAGCCAGACCGAGTCGAAGCCGACCTCCTCGGCCAGCTGTGCCATCCCGATCAGCTCGGGGAACGGCACCTCCCACTCGACCTCCGGCAACTGCACTCCGACCTTCATCGCTCGTGCACCGTAGTCACGACCCGAGTCGGGTATTTCCTGCACCCACGTCCTGCACGAAACACCCGACGCCACGAAATACCCGACTACCGCGGGCTCGGTCAGGAGGCCATGACCGGCGAGCCGTGGTGGACGACGAGCAACCAGGCGGCCGATGCGGTCCGGACGAACAGATTGGTCGCCGCGACGGTGCCGGTGCCGCCGGCGTCGACGAGATTCTCGTCGAGCGTCACCCAGGCCATGTCGCCGTGGATCGTCACGGCCTCGTTGGTGAGGATGAACTGGTTCCGTCCCGGCCCGCCGAGAATCCGCCGCCACGAATCCTCGACGACCGGCCAGGTCCGCAGGATCGGCCAACCCGGATGGGTGCACACCACCCGATCGCTGTGTTCCCACACCGCCCGCATGGCGTCGATGTCGCGGCGCTCGTGGGCGTCGTAGAACCCCTGGTTGGCGGCGAGCACCGCGATGATCTCCGGGTCGATCCGCGGGGCGACGGGGTCGTCGATCGGTCGATCGCTCATGGCCGAAACGTAGCCGTGTCCTCGATCGACGGGCACGGTTGCGGCCGATCGCGTACCGTGGCACGTGTCGGCCGCCCGGGTCGGCGATCGATCGGAGGTAGCCGTGTTGAAGGTCAAGTCCTCGGGCAAGAAGGACGCCAAGGTGGTCTTCGAACTCGGCGCTGGCGAGTCCGATCATCGCGTCTCGGTGGTCGGTGACTTCAACGGATGGGACCCGTACGCCAACCCGATGAAGCGCCGCCGCGACGGAACGCAACGAGCGAAGATCAAGGTCCGCACGGGCCTCACGTACGAGTTCAAGTACCTGTCCGACGACGGGACGTGGTTCTGCGACCCCGACGCCGAGACGCAGACAGAGCGCCGAGGGCGACACCAATTCGGTGCTCCGCGTCGACTGATCCGCCCGTGAGCGAGGTGCGCTGTCGGGCGATCGTGTCGGGGCGCGTCCAGGGCGTGTTCTACCGCGACTCGTGCCAGCAGATGGCTCGCCGCCTTGGCGTGCGCGGGTCGGTGCGCAATCGCCACGACGGGTCGGTCGAGGTGGTCGCCGAAGGCGATCGTGACGCGGTCGACGCGCTCCTGGCATGGTGCCGTGAGGGTCCGCCCCGAGCGAACGTGACCGGCCTCGCCATCACGGACGAACCGCCGATCGGCGAGACTTCGTTCCGCGTCGTCTATTGACCCGCGGGCCAGTCGGTCACGTGCTCCGGCCGGTCGTGGATGCGAGGCACACCGGATGGACCGGGCCGGCGCCGGCCCGGCGGAGGATCGTGGCGACCTCGGTGAGCGTCCATCCCGAGTCGGAGACGTCGTCGATCAGCAGCCCTGGCGTGGCGGGCGGCGGGTCGACCACGGCGAAGGCGCCGTGCACGTTCTCCTTCTGGTGGTAGCTGTTCTGCAGCGAACTCTGCGGCGGTCGCTCGCGGATCCGCTCGACGAGGTCGAGGTAGGGCAGGCCGATCTCCCCGGCGAGGCGGGCGGCGAAGTCGGCCACGAGATCGCCGTCGGCGCCGCCACGCGTCGACGGCACCGCGGCGACCCACTCCGGGTCGGGATCGGGTCGCCACTCGGCGAGCAGTTGGAACACGGCACCGACGAGCTCGTCGTCGAAGTACCCGTCGGCCACGCCCTGCTCGACGAGCGGTGCCCATCCGGCGTCACCCCACCGGCACAGCACCCGCCCGACCTCGTGCCGTTCGCCGGCCTTGACGCCCTGCTTCTTCGGTTCGATGTGGAGGGGCCGGCGGCGCACGTACGCGTCGGCGGCGGTGACGAGCGCCGGGTCGATGTCGTCGGTACGGGCTGACCGGTGCAGTTGTCGCACACGCCGCAGGGCTCGACGGCCGGGTCGTCGAGCTGGGCGGTGAGGAACTGCATGCGGCAGCGATCGGTCGTGACGTAGTCGAACATCAGCTGCTGCTCGTTGCGGCGGGCACCGGTGACCCCTTCGACCCGCTCGGTCGGGTACGTCCACGGTTGGGTCGTCCGCTCGAACGTCTGCCCGCCGACGCGGCGCAGCGCGCCCTCGACGTCGAGCTGCTTGAGCATCAACTCGAGCTGTCCGCGCCGGACGTCGACCAGCTCGGTCAGCTTCTGCAGCGAGAGCGGTCCCTCGGCGCGATCGAACGCGGCGAGCACGGCGTCGACGTCGTCGGGTTTGGGGAACGCGGTGTCGATGAACCACAGCAGGATGTCGGAGTCTTCGCGGCCGCACAGCAGCACGGCATTGCTCGTGTCGAGCGCTCGTCCCGGCGCGGCCGACCTGCTGGTAGTAGCCGACCGGCGAGCCGGGCATCTGGAAGTGGACGACGAAGCCGAGGTCGGGCTTGTCGTAGCCCATGCCGAGCGCGGTGGTGGCGACGAGCACCTTGAGCTCGTTGGCGAGCAGACGTTCCTCGAGCCGCTCGCGTTCGTCGGCAGGGGTGGCACCGGAGTACGCGGCGGCGTCGATGTCGTTGGCGCGCAGCCAGTCGGCGACCACCTCGGTGTCGCGCACGGTGAGGCAGTAGACGATGCCCGACCCGGGCATGCGCGGGATGTGCTGCACGAGCCAGGCCAGCCGTTCGGTCTGGCTGGGGAGCTGCAGCACGCCGAGCGCCAAGCCGTCGCGCCCGAGCGGCCCGCGGAACGTGGTGAGGGTGGCGCCGAGCTGTTCGGCGACGTCGTTGACGACCCGGTCGTTGGCGGTGGCGGTGCAGCCGAGCACCGGCACGACGCCCGACCCGAAGCGTGGCGACGAGCCGGCCGATCCGCCGATAGTCGGGCCGGAAGTCGTGACCCCAGTCGGAGATGCAGTGCACCTCGTCGATCACGACCAGCCCGGGCCGCTCGCCGAGCACCGGCATGACCGCCGCGGCGAACTCGGGGTTGGCCAGTCGCTCGGGTGACACGAGCACGAGGTCGACGTCGTCGGCCGCCAGCCGCTCGGCGAGCTCGGCGACCGTGGTGTCGGTGGACGAGTTGACGGTCATGCAGCGCAACCCGAGCCGGCTGGCGGCGAGGATCTGGTTGCGCATCAGTGCGAGCAATGGCGACACGAGCAGCGTCGGGCCGAGCCCCTGCTGCCGCAGGATGCTGGTGGCGACGAAGTACACGGCGCTCTTGCCCCATCCGGTGCGCTGTACGACGAGCACCCGCTCGCGCCGGACGCACAACGCCTCGATCGCCTCGCGCTGCCCGTCGCGGAAGTCCGCCGTCGGATCGCCCGTCAGCGACCGCAGCGCGTCGAGCAGCGGGTCGGCGGTCGCTGAGTTCGGTCATGGGTCCGAGTATGACCGAGGGCTGCGACAGCCGCCCCGCGCGGTCTGCCGTTCGGCGACCGCGTGAACAATGTGCGCAGATGCGCCGCACATTGTTCACGCGTTCGGCTTGTGGGCGGGTCCGGGTGGGGGGTCGGGGAGGAGGAGGTGGGTCATCGTGTCGGCGATCCGCTCGGCGTACTGCTCGGGGGTCCAACCACTCTCGAGGACGAGGGCGATGTAGCTGCGCCAGCCGAGCACGAAGCACATGAGGTCGGACACGGTCGCCCGGTCGAGGCCGGGCCGGATCCGGTCCCACGGAAGGCCGGCCACGAACATGCCGGTGTCCTCCCGATGTCCGGCGAGGAGCCCGGCCCGCAGCTCGGCGACCGCGGCGTCGGACCCGGCGACGCTGTCGATCAGCTGCAGTACCGGCCCTGCTCGACCGTGCGACACGGCGGCGTGGCGGCCGACCGCCCGGAAGCGCACCCGCAGGTCGTCGGCGAAGAGATCCTTGTCGGTCAGCCGCTCGCGCAGGAGCGGACCGTCGTCACCGTGGAGGGCGGCATCGTCACCGGCGACCACGACGTCGGCCAGCTTGGCGAGGATGCCGGCCTTCGAGCCGAACGACGCGTAGATCATCTGCGGCGACACGTCGGCGGCCCGAGCGATCTCGTTGATCGACGTGGCGCCGTAGCCGTCGGTCAGGAACAGGTCGTGCGCCGCGTCGATCACCCGGCGGCGGCGTTCGACCGCGTCCGCCTGACGCCGGCTGGCGTCGTAGGTGCGGCGGCCCGACGCCGTTGGGAGATCGGTCGAACGGCTCGTCGGATCGTCTCTGGAATTTCCTCTTGACGGCACCGTTCCCCTTTCCATATTGTGCACTCTATCCAATAGAGCACACTACAAACAATACCACGATCACCGAGATCACACAGAAAGAGCACCCATGACCATCACCGAATCCACGCTCAGCCGCCCGACCTTTCCCGCCTACGCCTGCATGTTCGCGGCGATGCACGATGCCATGCGTCGTGATGCGCGTCGGCTCGTCGCCGCCCTCGATGCCGCGGTCGATGCAGGCACGTTGACGTCCGACGTGCCGGCACTCGACGTCACCGCGCTCGCCCGCTGGTTCGATCGCTTCGAGGCGGTGATCGAGCACCACCACCACTGCGAGGACGACATCGTGTGGCCCGGCCTCGAATCGATCGTCAGTCGCCGCGACTGTGGCGCCGAGGGAACCGCACTCCTCCTCGCCCGCCAGGATCTGCTCGACGACCATCAGGAACTCGACGTGGCCATGAGCGCGGTCCGGACACTCGCTGCACGAGGCGTCGACCGCGATCGATCGCCTCGACGCGGCGCGACGCTTCGCCGTCTGCCTCGACGAGCACCTCGCCCGAGAGGAGGCGGCCGTCTTCCCGCTCCTCACGGAGCACGTCAGCGAGGAGGAGTTCGCCGTGCTCGAGCACGCGGTGGTCGAGGTCACCCCGTTGGCGGCGATGACGTTCACCGTGCCGTGGATCATGGACGAGGCGCCCGCCGAGCTGTGCGCCAAGGTGCGCGACGGCATGCCGACGCCGATCCGGCTCGCCAACCGCTGGGTGCTGCAGCCCCGCTACCGCCGCCTGGTCGCCGCCGCGACGGGGGTGTGCGTGTCATGAGCATCGAGACATCGATCGCCCCCGAGCACGACGTGCTCACCCTCGACGAGATCGTCGAGCACACCTCGCGGTTCGTCACCACCGAGTACGCATCGCTGACCTCGGCGTCGGCGCCCGTCACGTGGCCCGTCACGCCGTACCGCGGCACGACCGGTCGCACGGTCGACGTCGCCACCGGCCTCACGTATCCACTCAAGGCCGAGCGCGCCCGCCGCAACCCGAAGGTCGCACTGTCGTTCTCGTACCCGGCCGGCTCGGGCCACGACCGCCCCGCCACCGTGGTGATCCAGGGGCTGGCCACCGTCCGCGACCGCGACCTCGTCGCCACCAGTTCCCGCTACCTCCAGTCGTCGGCCGACCGCTTTCCCGACGTCGTTCGCCAGCATCCCGAACTTCATGCTGCGCCGGATGGACTGGTACTGGACCCGCATGTGGGTCGAGGTCACGCCGATCCGGGTCCGCTGGTGGGACGACGGCGACCTCTCGGTGGCGCCCCGCGTCTGGACCGCGCCGGGCGGCACGGTCGCCCCGGAGTCCGATCCGCCGCCGACCGGCCGTGGCGCCGGTTCGTGGACCGCCAACGCCCCGTCCGACTGGCGTCGGCGGTCGGCCGGGGCGATCGAGCGGCTCGGCCTGCCCGTGTTGACGACGGTCGACGCCGACGGCTGGCCGCTCCCGCTCCGGACCGTGGCCGCGGCACCGACCGCCGACGGCTTCGACGTCGTCGTGCCGACCGGTGTCGAGATCGTCGACGGTCCGGCGTTCCTGTCGTTCCACACCCACCGCGAGGTGTTCGACGGCCAGGAGAACATCGGCCTCGCCGGTCACGCCGCGCAGATCGCCGACGGGGTCGTGCACGTGACCGTCGACCGGGCGCTCGCCGACTGGGGCGTCGCCAGGAGCGCGGTCCGCTCCGGCCTCGCGATGTGGCGCGCCGGACGCGCCCTGCGCCCACGGTTGACGAGCGAAGCCGCCCGCCGCGGCGTCAGCCTGCCGGGCTTCGACGACCTCGATTTCGTCCGGCCCTCGCGCTGACGTACGGCTGACATGACGGCCCGCTGACGTCCGGCTCGATGGGGTCAGTCGGCCAGGATCGAGCGGGCGACGGTCTCGATGTCGCTCGCGGCATCGGGACCGAGCCGGCCGTCGAGGACGTCGGCGGTCAGCGACACGCGGCCGAGGATCCGGTCGATCTCCTTCCAGTCGCCGCGCTGGGTGGCGGGATGGTCGCGGACGACGGCGAGCAGATCGAGGCCTTCGTCGATCCTGCCGATGCTGAGCAGGCGGTCGGCCTCGATCTCGACGCCGAGCAGCAGGTGGCGGGCGAGCATGGAGTCGAGCGATCGGGTCAGCCCGTCGCGGATCGCCGCCGCGGCGCGGTCGAACTCGCCGAGCCGGACGAGCACCTGCGCCCGGTTGAAGATCGACCGGATCGCACCCAACCGGTCGCCGATCACGGCGCGGAACTCGACGTCGCGCTCGTAGTGGCCGAGCGCGTCGCGGTAGTGGCGGACCGACCCGGTCGCATCGCCGACCAGATGCGTCACCACGCCGAGGTTGCCGATGCTGAGTGCCTCGCCACCCATGTCGCCGAGCCGGTGCGCGATCTCCACGCTGGCGATGGCGTGCCGCTCGGCCTCGTCGAGGTCGTCGCGCATCGCGGCGATCGGGCCGAGCACGCCGTGCGTCCGCCAGCGCATCCGGTCGCTGTGCAGCTCGTCGGCCAGCGCCAACGCGTTCCGGCCGTGCTGCTCGCGCCTTCTCGAGGTCGCCGTAGCGGGTCTCCCACCAGGCGAGGCCGACGGCGATCCGGCAGCGCACGAGCGACCGCTCGCCGCTCACCAGTTGCTCGGCCTCCTGGAGGAGGGCGATCTCGTCGGCCTCCGACGCGCGGTCGAAGGCGACCTCGGCCAGGAGGTACAGCGCCTCGGCTCGCCGCTCGGGATCGTCGGGGCCGATGCGGTCGAGCGTGGCGCGCAGCGTCCGTTCCGCCGCGTCGGGATCGCCCTGACGGCGCTGCACCTCGCCGAGCAGGAGGAGTGCCTCGACCGGCATCGGCATGTCGGCCAGCTCCCACTCGTCCATCGGCGTCGCGCAGCTTGTCGAGAGCGACCGGGACGAGGCCGCGTTCGAACGCCGCGGTGGCGGCGCGGAACAGCCACTCGCGCGGCCTCGTCGTGCTGTGCGGCGTGGCGGTGGTGGTCGGCGATCGTGTCGAGGTACTCGTGGACGCGGTCGCCGGCGCGTTCGGTCAGCCACTCCGCGGCCCGGGCGTGCAATGCGGCGCGGTCACGGAGCAGGACGGTCTCGTAGGCCACCTCGCGGAGCAGGGCGTGCTTGAACACGAACTCCTGGCTGCCGTCGAACGACGAGTGCTCCAGCGGGAACACCAGCTCGCGTTGCACCGCGGTGGCGAACGGCCGGGCCGGCATCGGCCGGGCCATCATCGACGCCACGGCGTCGTCCCAGAACGTGCGGCCCATGACGGCCGCGTGCTGCAGGACGCTGCGTTCGTCGGCGCCGAGCTGATCGAGACGGGCCTGCAGGACGCCGCTGATCGTCGTCGGGACGTCGGACGGGTCGAGACGGTCGGGCACGATGCTCCAGCCGCCGTCGTGCGCATCGGCGTCGGCATCGGCGTCGGCATCGATGATCACGCCGTTGTCGCGGAGCATCTTGACGATCTCCTCGACGAAGAACGGGTTGCCGTCGGAGCGGTCGACGATCAGGTCGACGATGCTGTCGGGGACGTGGTCGACGCGCTGGAGCACCTCGTGCACGAGCGTCTCCGAGGTGGCCCGGTCGAGCGGATCGAGGGTGATCCGCTCGGCGAACGGGTACTCGTCGAACCACGGTCCGTCGAGGTCGGTGCCGGGCCGCGACAGGCCCACGACGAGCAGCTGATTCGTGGCCAGCTCCTCGGCGATCGTCCACACGACGCTCAATCGATTCCCGATCGGCCCAGTGGAGGTCCTCGAGCAGGATCACGGTGGGCATGTCGTTGGTGACGCGGCGCAGCCACGTGACCAGTGCGGCCTGTCCGAGCGCGGCGAGGTGTTCGCTGCCGGTGGTCTCGCGGCTCGTCGTGCCGAGCCCGAGCCAGGCGGCGACCGTGTCGACGTCGGCCGGCGTGAGCGCCTCGCCGAACCCCTCGCGCAACTTGCGGTCGACCTCCGCCGCGATGTCGCTGTCGCGGATCTCGAAGCGCCGGGTCAGCATGTCGCGGATCAGCCCGAGCGTGGTTCCCTGACGCCCGACGCGTGCCCGGCCCTCGACGAGACGGATCTTCTCGCTGCGCAGTTCGAGCCACACGCGCAGGTCGTAGAGCAGCCGTGACTTCCCGATGCCGGCCTCGCCGATGACCAGCGCGGCGCGCAATCCCTGCCCGTCGGCGACGTGTTCGTACGCCGCCTGCAGGCGGGCCAGCTCGCGGTCGCGGCCGACCGTCCGGGTCTCGACCCCTTCGACGCCGCGGGCACCGATGCGGAAGGCGCGCGGTTTCACGCTCCGCACGACGTAGGTCTGCATCGGCTCGCTCTTGCCGCGGACCGCGATCGGGCTCGCGCACCGACACCTCGAACACGCCGCGGATGTGCCGGTAGGTGTCGTGGGAGATCAGCACACCGCCGATCGGTGCCGCCTGTTCGAGCCGGCTGGCGACGTTGACGGTGTCGCCCATGACCGTCAGCTCGCCACCGGATCCGACCGCGCCGATGAGCGCCGGCCCGGTGTTGATCCCGACGCGCGCCGCCAGGCCCCGCGACGCGGCGGCCGCCGTCTCGAGGACTGCCGCCTGCAGCGCGAGCCCGGCGCGCACCGCCCGGTCGGCGTCGAGTTCGTCGGTGCCGTCGATGCCCCACACCGCCATCACCGAGTCGCCCATGTGCTTGTCGACGTGGCCGTGGTGGTCGGCGATGATCCGCGTCGAGTCGGCGCCACAGCCCGTTCATGAGCTCGGTGAGGATCTCGGCGTCGAGCGCCTCGGACATCTCGGTGAACCCGCGGAGGTCGGCGAACAGGACGGTGACGAGCCGTCGGCGTTGCTCGCGGCGGGTCGACTCGAGTTGTTGGCGGAGTGCGGAGATCGCGGCGTCGACCACGTCGTCGTCGACCAGTCCGCGCAGCGATCTCCTGCGCGGCAATGGCCGCTTCGAGTCGGCTCCGCTCCGCCACGATGCGAAGATTATCCCGGGTGCATGTTCAGACCCCCCAGCGCCGTCACTGATTCAGCTGAGACGTTGGTGCTTCATCTGCGGGGAGGCGAACACGTTGGTGATGTGGACGCCGCGCAGGAACTCGTCCAGCCGGGCGACCTCGACGTCGAGCAGCCGTCGGGCGTCGGCCGAGATGTCCTCCATGAGGATCGGCTCGACCCGTTCGTCGTCGCCCTGCACCCAGCACCCGACGATCCGACCGTCGACCCACACGGTCGTCCCGCCGTTGCCGGCGCGGTCGAACAGGTACGGGACGTGCGCCGGGTCGAGGTGGAACTCGCGCCCTCGCCCGCGCCAGCCCATCGTGGTCGGGTCGAGCGTCGGGAGGAGCGCCACCCACGGTTCGATCGCCGGCGGGACTTCGAGGTCGGCGGTGTCGTCCGGCAGGACCCAGCCGGTGGCACCGTCGTCGAGCGTCACGCCGAGCGCCTCGACGGCGGTCAGCGCGCTGCGGACGGCGCCCTTCGTCGAGCCGAGCCACCACACGAGGTCGTCCTCGGTCGCCGGCCCGAACGTCCACAGCAGCCGTCCGACGAGCGCCGCATACCCGGCCTCCGACGTGGTCGGCTCGAGGTCCTCGCCGAGCCAGCCCGCCATCGACGTCCACAGCGGGCGCGGCGTGCGCCAGGGGCCGTCGTTGTGGCCCGCGCACGACGTCGCCGGACGCGGTGAGCATCGTGAGGAGGCGGCGTCATCATCGGTACTTCGGTCGACCACTTCGTGCCCGGTGCCGCCGTGAACGTCCCGCCGAGGTCGGGGAGTGCGTCGCGCAACTGGCGGGCCGAGAGCTCTCGCCCGGTGAGGGTCTCGACCACCCGCCGTGCGGCGTCGGCGATCCAGTCGGCGCCGGACTCGACCTCCAGGTCGGCGGTCTCCTTGGCGAGCAGGCGGCGCTGCTCGTCGGCGACGCGCCGTCCGGCCGATCCGCTCACGGCGGGAAGGAGGTCGCGGGTGACGATCCACAACGTCCGTCGCATCGCCATCGTCCTGACGATCGAGCGGTCGTCGTACAGCGCAGCGTCGACGTCCTCGACCGTGAGGTCGCCCATCCGGGCGTGCAGCGACAGGTACGGCGTCGACGACCTCGGTGGCGTGCAGCGCCGTCATCCCCGCGGTGGTGGCCTCGATGGTGTCGTACCGGTGATCCGGGTGCAGCCCGTGCCGCCGCGCGATCCGGGCCCGGCGATGGTCGTCGGTCGCGCGCAGCATCGCTCCATTGTTCCCCCTGCCGGCTCAACCCCGAGGCGATGTAGTTGTGGGGCGCCCATGGCCCGACATCGCCATCGCCCGTGCTGGCCGTGGGGGAGCGATGTAGATGTGGGGCGCTCTTGCCCCTACATCGCCATCGCCGTTCCCCTGGCGGCCCACGAGTCCACGCTCCGATCGGAGCCGTGAAGGCCGCCCGCCCTACGCTGCTCGTGCATGACGGCTCGGCGGTTCGTGTATCCCCAAGCGGGCGATGACCTCGCCGCGATCGCCGCGCGGAACTGCCGGGTGTCGACGGGGCCGATCAGCAGCTGCTGTCGTGGAACCTGCACCTGGCGGCGCGGCGGACGATCGGGATCCTGCCGAGCGACATCGTGTTCACCGAGCCACCACCGGCTCGATGACGGCGATGATCACCCGCGCCATCGTCGTCGGTGGTCACGACGGACGTGCCGAGATCGAGGTGGAGTTCACCTACGAGAACGGCGGCACGTCGACGATCTCGCTCGACGAGGAGGCCTGCACCGCCTCGCTCGACAGCGCCGGAGTCAGCTCGCTCGACGAGCTGGTGGGACAGCCGTGGAGCATCGTGCTCCCGGCGCTCGAACGACAAGGGAGACAGCACATGCTCGATCTCGTCATCCGTAACGGGCTGATCGTCGATGGCTCGGGGCTGCCCGGCCGCCACGGCGACATCGTCGATCCAGGACGGCCGATCGTCGCCGTCGGCGGTCGCGCCGGCGACGCACACCGGGTGCTCGACGCCACCGGCACGCGTCGTCGCACCCGGGTTCATCGACCCGCACACCCACTACGACGCCCAGCTGTGCTTCGACCCGTACGCGTTCCCGGCCATCGAGCACGGCGTCACCACGGTCGTGCCCGGCAACTGCTCGCTCTCGCTCGCACCGCTGCGCGCCGACCAGCGCGACGCCTTCAGCCGCATGTTCCGCCTGATCGAGGAGATGCCCGAAGCGGCCTTCGACGCCGGCGTCGACTGGCGCTGGGGTGAGGGCTTCGGTGGCTGGCTCGACGCGCTGGCCGAGAACATCGCGCTGAACGTCGCTCCGCTCGTCGGTCACTCCGTGCTGCGCATGTACGTGATGGGACCCGAGGCCCAGCAGCGGGCGGCGACCGCCGACGAGATCCGCGCGATGGCCGACCTGCTGCGCGTGTGCCTCGACGCCGGCGCCGTCGGCCTGAGCACGAGCTTCGTCGACATCGACGAGACCTACCGCCCGGTGCCGAGCCGCTGGGCCGCACCGGAGGAGCTCGACGCGCTGTCGGCCGTGCTCGGCGAGCGCGACGCGCGTGCTGCAGATCGTCCACGAGTTCTACGACACCGAGCTGACGATCGCCCGCGTCGAGCAGCTCGCCGAGCTGTCGCTGCGCCACGGCATCACCACCACGCTGTCGCCGCTGTTCCACTCCGACGCCAACCACGCACGGCGTCAGCCGCGATCATGGCGCGCCGTCGAGGCCGCACGAGCCCGTGGCGCCGCGGTGTGGCCGCAGGTGCAGACCCGTCCGATCGACATCAGCTTCACGCTCGACCAGCGCAGCCTGATGCTGCTGAGCATGCCGTCGTGGTGGAAGGTCGCCTCGATCCGCGACCGCGCCGAGAAGCTCGCCGCCGTGGCCGACCGGCGCCAGGCGCTGGTCGACGAGATGGACTCGCTGGCCAAGCGGCCCGGCGGCGGTCTCGGCGCCGGCGGCTTCGTCGTGCGCGACGTGGTGCACGAGCGCAACAACGACCTGATCGGCCGCAACATCGACGACATCGCCCGCGAACGGGGCGACGTCGAGCGGCGAGACGCGTGGTCGACCTGGCGCTCGACGAGGATCTCGGCACCTGGTTCATCCGCGAGTCGATCGGCCACGACAACTCGCCGGTCGTCGGCGACCTGCTCGCCCATCCGTACGTGCACGTCGGCGCCTCCGACGGCGGCGCGCACGTCGGTTCGTTCTCGACGTTCGGCGACACCGGCTACCTGTTCTCCGAGTTCGTGCGCGGCACCAAGTCGCTGAGCCTCGAGGCGGCGGTCAAGAAGATCACGCTCGACCCGGCAACGATCTGGGGCCTCGAGGGTCGCGGCCTGCTGGCCGAGGGCAACGCCGCCGACGTCGTGGTGTTCGACGCCGACACCATCGGCCGCGGGCCCGAGATCGCCTCCGACGACTTCCCCGGCGACGGCATCCGCTGGATCCGCCGCCAGGAGGGCGTCGACACCGTGGTCGTCAACGGCGAGGTCACCTGGAGCGCCGACGGCGGCTACGTCGGCCGACGCCCGCGCCGGGCAGATCGCGACCCGACCGTGAGCGTGCTGCCCGCCGGTTGCCGGTCGCACGTGGTGACGGTCGGCGACGGCAGGGTCCACTGTGTCGAGGCGGGCGAGGGTCCGCTCGTCCTCCTCGTCCACGGCTTTCCCGAGTCGCTGGTACTCGTGGCGCCACCAGCTGCCGGCGCTCGCCGACGGCCGGCTACCGGGCGGTGGCCATCGACGTGCGCGGCTACGGCCGCTCGTCGAAGCCGCTCGCGGTCGAGGACTACCGCATGGTCGCGCCTCGTCGCCGACAACGTCGGCCTCGTCGCGCGCGCTCGGGCGAGACGCGCCGTCGATCGTCGGTCACGACTGGGGCGCGCCGATCGCGTGGACCTCGGCGCTGCTGCGGCCCGACGTGTTCACCGCCGTGGCCGGCCTGTCGGTGCCGTTCGCCGCCGCCCGTCGGACATGCGCCCGACCGACGGTGATGCGGGCGATGGCGCGGCGACGAGGAGTTCTACGTCGAGTACTTCCAGGAGCCGGGCCGGGCCGAGGCCGAGATCGAAGCCGACGTCCGCGGCTGGCTGCTCGGGCTTCACTGTTCACCGCCTCGGGCGACGCCCCGCCGCCGGACCTGGCGGCGGCACCGTGGCCACCGTGCGCCGCGGCGGGTCGATGAAGGACCGCTTCCGCCGACCCGACCCGCTGCCGGCGTGGCTCACCGAGGCCGACCTCGACGTGTACGCGAGCGAGTTCGAGCACGGGCTTCCGCGGCGCGCTGAACCGCTACCGCAACGTCGATCGCGACTGGGAGGACCTCGCCGCGTTCCGTGGCGCGCACGATCGACGTGCCGGCGCTGTTCATCGGTGGCGACCGCGACGGTCCGACGATCTGGGGCGCTCGGCCATCGCCGCGTTCGCCGAGACGCTGCCGAAGCTGCACCGCTCGATCATCCTCGAAGGGCTGCGGCCACTGGACCCAGCAGGAACGCCCCGACGAGGTCAACGCCGCCCTCGTCGACTTCCTTCAGAGTCGGTGACCCGGCGGCCGGTCGCAAGCTGCTCTGCATCCCGCGCGCTGTCGCGCAGATGCGGCAGAATCGAATCGATGTCCTCGCCATCCGGTCCCGGTCGACGGCTCCTGAGAAGTCAATTGCGGAGTTCTTCGCACGACATCGATGCAGGCCGCGGCCCGAGCCTGACAGCCGACGATCACCGGGCTCTGGTGGCCGCGGTGCGATCGGATCGCGAGCGATCGTCAGATTGACGTGCATGTCGTCGTCGACGCGTCATTGCTCGCTGGCGCATTGATTGACGCGGAGGGTCCGATCGGGCGCCGCTATCGCCAGCGGTTGAGTGAATTGGTCGGCGACGACCGGGCGTATGTCATGCGGACGCTGACCAAGTTGGAGGTTGTGGCCGCGTTGCGTCGTCAGGCGCGTCGAGTCGATTCCGATGTACGCGGGTCGACGACGATCAGTGCGCGCGATTGCGAACTCGTGATTCGGAACATGCCGGCGTGGCCCTTCACTCAACTCGAGCTCACCCAGCCGATGATCGTGCGGGTGTGGGAGCTCGCAGCAACATCACGCCATACGACGCGATGTATGTCGCCGCGACGGAGCAGCTTCATGCCGAGCATGCTGGTAACGCTGTCCTTGCCACGGCAGATGCACGGCTGGCAAATACTCCAAACCTGAGCGTGCCGGTCGAGCTGTTTGTGCCGGACGAACCGTTGTGACCAGTCCTGGCTCGGGGGCTCTTGCGTTCGCCGCGCCGATCCGTCAAGGTGACATCCGTGGCAGAGCGATGGTTCCTCAAGATCGACGGGATCGTGGGCGACTCCACGGACGTGAACCACAAGGACGAGATCGACGTGCTGTCGTGGTCGTGGGGCGTCACGCAGACCGGTGGCACGGCGGGTGCGGGCGGCGGTGGCGGTGCGGGCAAGGCCGTCGTTCCAGGACTTCCACTTCGTGTCGAGCATCAGCAAGGCGTCGCCCAAGTTGTTCCTCTCGTGTGCGACGGGCACGCATCACAAGACGGCGCTCGCTGTCGGGTGTGCGGGTCGGCGGCAAGGGCCCGTCGAGTGAGTTCCTGAAGTACAAGCTGTCCGACGTGGTCGTCACGAGCGATCAGCACGCCGGCAACGAGGGCGACTTCCCGGTCGAGCAGTTCTCGCTGAACTACAGCAAGATCGAGATCAGCTTCACACCGCAGACCGCGACCGGGCCGCGGGCACGGCGATCAAGGCCGGATTCGACGTCAAGGCGAACAAGAAGATCTGACCAATCGTCCGATCAGTCGAACGACGGGCAGCAGGAATCCGCGTTCGATCGAGCCGGCGCAACACCGGCAGCGGCGGCGCGGGCGAGGTCCGGCGGATCGACGTCGGCGATGCGGGCGGCATCCGCGAGCACGGCGCCGAGCGGCCGTGTCCCGTCGCACGCCGCGGCGATCGCCGCCAGACTGCCGTCGACCTGACCCTCCCAGCACAGCCCGGCGGTCTGCCGCAGCACCCGATCGGTCACCGACCAGCCGTCGACGCCGTCGCGCACGTCCGCGCGGGCCGGGCTCGTTCGTCGAGGACGACGTCGGGCGCGATCAGCAGCGCGACGTCGAGGAGTTGCTCGTCCGGCGTGCCGTCGAGGAAGTCGGCCAGTTCGAAGATCGCTCCGAGGTGGTCGCCGCACGGCATCGCCCAGTCCTGCGGCGCTTCCTCGGCGCGGAACCACGGCGTCCCCGCCGCTCGCTTGCGCATGCGTGATGAGGCCGAACCCGACCGCTTCGACGTCGTGCTGCGTCGTAGTAGTCCATCCACGCGTCGAACTCGGGTGCCCAGCTGGTCGGGCGGCTCGGTCTGTCGGAGCCAACTCGCCGCGTGGGCGCCCGGTTCCAGCACCTCGCGTTCGAGCACGAGGGCATCGCAGCCCGTGCCCTCGAACCAGCCGTGCAGCCGGTCGCGCCAGTCCTGCCCGCGCACGTGTGCCCACGACGCCAGCACTTGGCAGTGTCCGCCATCGGTGAGATGACCCGGGGCCGATCGGACGAGCTGCCGACACATCTCGTCGACGCTCAGCTCGTTGTCGCGGAAGAGGTACCGGCGCGACGGGGAGATGACGAACGGCGGGTTGGCCACGATCAGGTCGAAGCGCTCGCCCTCGACCGGGTCGAACAGGCTGCCCTCCCGGACGGCCACGTTGGTGACGTCGTTCAGCTCCATCGTCAGGGTGGCGCAGGCGCGGCCCGCGGGTTGAGGTCGGACGCGACGACGCGAGCGGCGTGTTCGGATGCGTACAGGGCCTGCACACCGCAGCCGGTGCCGAGGTCGAAGGCGCTGGTGATCTCGCGGCGGATCGTCGCGCCGGCCAGGGCCTGTGTCGATGCGCTCATCCCGAGGACGTGATCGTCGGGCAACGCCGTGCCGTGCCGCCGGGTGAAGTCGTGCGCGATCAACCAGTTCGACGGGCCACCGACGGGACGGATGGCGATCCGGCTGGACACGTCGCCGTCGTCGGCGGTGAGCACGCCGCCGGCGATCCATTCCTCGACGGCGCAGGGGCTTCAGCGCCGCCCGCGCCGCGGCGAGCGGCACCGGCATCCCGACGACGAACAGTCGGAGCAGCGTGTCGAGTCCGTCACCTCCCCTGCGTCGCTCGGACCAGCGGCGCGAGTTCTCCCTGGCCGAGGTGGGCGAACGCGTGGACGCCGAGTCGTTCCGTCAACGCGTCGAGCGTGAATCCCGACTCGTCGAGACATCGCCGTGCGCGCCGAACGTCGTCGGGCCCGTCGAAGAAACGCATGTGGCGCGGGGCTTCAGCCGGGGCGTGGGTCGACGCGGCCGAGGCGGGCCAGCAACGCGGCCTGTCGTCCGGCGCCGTCGGGCACGGCGACGGCGTCGGCGCACACGCCCGGCCGGTAGATGTTGTCGCCGAGGGCATCGGCGGCCGCTTCGATCTCATCCATCTCGGCGTCGGTGAACTCCGTCTCGACGCCGGCCCGCGGTGGCGATGTCCCACCGGTGCACGACCATGTCGAACAGGTAGAAGCGGGCGACCGTCTCGCCGATCGTCGTTCGGCCGAACTAGCCGTCGTACTCGGACCCGGCGACCTCGGGGTCGTCGAGCAGCGACTGCACGGCGGCGGAGTGCTGTCTCCACGCCGCGGCGGGGTCGCTCGACAGGTCGGGCGGCGGACCGACATCGAGGCCACGATCGACGAGGAACGATCGCTGGCTGTCGACCATGTGCGACAGGACGTCGACGGTCGTCCATCCCTCGCACGGTGACAGGGCGGCCCACCCGCCCGGTGTGATGCTGTCGATCACGTCGTCGAGGGAGGCGTTCGCCGACGTGTATCGGCTCGCGATCGGATCGTTCGGTGCAGCGCTCATCCCGTCGAGAGTACGCCTACGCGCCGACGGGCGGGGACGCCATCGTGCGCTCGGCCTCGGACGATTCGGTGACAGACGATTCGGTGATGACCGCCGTGCCGCCGAGCACGGGGCGACAGTCGATGACCCGCTCGATCGGGCGAGCGTGTTCGCGCCACGCGATGAGCTCGGTCACCCATTCGGCGTCGAGGATCGACTCGCACGAGGACCTCGAGTTGCACCTTGCCGCGGTCGTCGAGACGCGAGTGCGGTCGGGAGGTCGCACTTGTCGGCGGCGTTGACCAGATCGGTCGCCCCGCGGATGCCGAGTTGGCGCAGCCCACCGAAGCTCGTCAGCTGCGGGTCGCCGATGTGCACGCGCAGGATCGCCTGGTCGACCCAGTCGACGAGGCGCTGCGGCGGGATGCGGGTCTGCAGGAGCAGCTCGATCAGGTCGCCGTGGGCGAGTGCCTCCATGTTGGTGACACCTTCCTCGGCGAGGCGGGCGCGGTCGTAGATGTCGATGCCCTCGAGGTCGGTCAGCGGTTCGGTCTCGTCGACCCGCGACGACTTGATCGGCAGCTGCTCGGCGATGAATTGGAGGACCGTGTCGGGGATGATGCCGGCGAAGAACGCGAGGCCGAGCACGACCGCCTCGTCGCCGAGTGTGGTGATCGACAGGAGCGACGACAGCACGACGACGATGAGGATGCGCGCCGTGATCTGGTTGTACGCCTTCGGTCGCAGGTCGCCGCGCAGGTAGCTGCGCAGGACGGCGTTGACGCCGAAGAAGTACGCGCCGAGGAACCCGAAGGCGACGACGCCCCGTTCCGGTTCGAACAGCTTGATGAGCGACCCGCCCACGAGCACGTCGCTCGTCCCGCTGTCGTCGACGGCGTCGAGGTTGAGGAACGCCAGCAGCCAGCCGACGGCGATGACGAGCGTCGCCACGACCACCGGTGACCGCCGGGAGCGGAACAGGCTGGTGAGGCTCCCGCGCCGCAGCTTGCCGATCGTCTCGCTGATCTGCTTGCCGTAGCGGGCGTCCCAGTCGTGGGCGGTGTCGATGGTCAGATCGAGCCGGAACAGGGCGAGCAGGAGACGGTCGCGCAGCGTGTCGAGGTGCTGCCGGTCGAACTGGAAGTACATCAGCGCCGGGAAGCACGTGGCGAGGCCGAGGAACACGACCTGCAGTGCTCGATACGTGACGACCTGGTTGAGCGGCGCGTCGAGGGCGTCGCCGACGTCGTTGCGCAACTCGTCGAACAGGCCGGTGCCGAACAGCAGCACCGTCGCGGGGAGCCCGAACCCGATGACGAGCACGAGGAGCAGCGCCGCCTTCTCGCGGACCCACCGGCTGGCGCCGGTCCACGACGTGCCCTTGCGCACCGCGCCGCGGACGAGGAATCCGGCGATGATCACGGCGACGAACGCGACGACACCCCAGATCCAGTTGTCGGTGACCGTGCCGACCACGGATCGCGACGATGAGCGCGACCCACGCCGCCGCGCCGAGCACCGTGGCGTTGATCTCGTCCTGGTCGCACGTCGCCGGTGTCGAGTTCGAGGTACGGGTTGGTCTTCAGGAGTCCGACGTCGAACTCGTCCAGCTGCGCCTGCGTGAGCCGCACCTCGTACAGCGGCGGCAGTACGAGCTCGGTCTCGTGCCCCTGCAGGCGGAGCACGCGCGGCGACATGTTGCGCAGGTAGGCCGCGACGTCCGGGAGGCACGGGCGGTGGTGGTTGATCCGGCTGTTCGGGTTCGCCCATGGTTGCTCTCTTCGACCAGCTCGGCGCGGGTGTCTCAGGTATTCGTCAAACGAGGTCAATCATTCGGAGAAACGACCGCAATGTCAATGGCCCGATGTCGATGGCACGATGTCGTGTCGTGATCTACATCGACGATGTGCCCGAGGACGTCGAGACCGGCTGCGCGCCATCTGCTCGGCGTTGCCCGACGTGTCCGAGGAGCAGGCGTGGAAGGGACGCGATGGGTGGTCCGCAAGAAGACCTTCGCCCACGTGTTGACCGTCGATCGACGACGGGCGGCCGAGGCGCGATCGTCGGACGGCGACGTGGTGTTGTCGTTCCAGCGCGCCGCCGACGAACTCGACGTGTTGCGCAACGCCGGCCACCCGTTCTTCTACCTCGGATGGGTCGCGACGCGATGGGCATGGTGCTCGACGCGGACACCGACTGGGACGAGGTGCGCGAGCTGGTGACCGAGAGCTACTGCGTGCTCGCGCCGAAGAAGCTCATCGCGCTCATCGATCGCCCGCCGTCGGCCACCGACACGTCGTGAGGGCGCCAGCTGAACGACTACTGCTGATAGCCCTCGACCGTCGACTCGCTGCGGACCTCGGCGTCGTCGGGGTCGAGGCCGGACGTCGCGTCGGGCGCGGCGTTGGCGGAGGAGGTCCCAGCACTGGTCGAGCGACACCTTCACCGCGTCGAGCCGTTCGTCGCTCGTCGTCGGTGAGTGGCCGATCGCCGTGTTCGCGCTCGAGGTGGTGTTCCTCGTCGGCGAGTCTGGTTGATCCGCTGCACGACGTCGTCGTCCATCGCTGCTCCGTTCCGTTGGTGTTGGCTTGCTGGGCGTGCGCCGGCGCCGCGCGAGTCTCCCGACCGACTCGGTCAAGACTGCTTGGGCGTCTGCTGGTACAGCGCCAGCTTCCAGTCGCCGTCGCGCCGCACGTAGACGCTGGTCATCAC
Organism: Ilumatobacteraceae bacterium; assembly: GCA_963801795.1. Lineage (GTDB taxonomy): Bacteria > Actinomycetota > Acidimicrobiia > Acidimicrobiales > Ilumatobacteraceae > Sva-07. Next base: position 83,241 of record CAWDFZ010000003.1, on the reverse strand, counting down.
TCCGACGAACGGCGGGTCGTCCGCGTCGCGATGGCCGGTTCCGACATAGACCAACGCGGCCGCGTCGTCCCCGACGGGCACGATCTGCACGTCGTCGATCTCGTAGGACGCCCAAGGGGGCGACTCCGCCAGGGCGTCGACCACTTCCTTGCGGGTCATGACGGCGCCGTTGGCCATCACCATCAGGCCGTCGTCGGTCATCAGATCGCCGTAGAAGGAGTCTCCCGTGCCGTTGCACAGCGAGGCCCAGCCGGCGTGTTCCAGTTCGATCAGCTCATCCATGCCGGCGGGGTACCCGATCGCCATGTCGGTCGAACACCGAGGGCGCACAGACGCTCGACAGTGCCGCGCTCGGGCGTCACGAGGTGATCGCGTGCGACCGCCTGGCGGACTCGCCGGAGCGTCTCGAGGTCACCGCGATCGACGCGTTCGAGCAGTCGATCGATGGGCGTCGTTCCGAGTTGATTGACGGCGATCGCTCGTTCGTCGATCGCGATGTGCCACGGCCGAGGTGCGGCCGGCAGCGTGTCGAGGACGGGCGCGACGACCGCCCGCTCGGCGAGGCGATGGAACCGCGAGTCGGAGATGACGTAGAGCAGGTGTCGTCGCTCATCGCCCCGATCGGCGAGCCAGATCTCGCCCGCCGACGGCGTCACCGGATGTCGTCCATCCAGTCGTCGACCGTCGGCCTCGATCCGTTTGCGTTCGGATCCGCTGCTCGGCGGTCTCGGCGGCGTGCGCTGCTTCGGCAGCGGCCCAGAACTGTTGCGCTTCGTACGCGTCGAGCGCCGCGACGACGACGTCCTCCAGCGTGTCGCTCTCCGAACCGAGCGCGCGGAGACGGTCACGCGTCGCTGTGCTGACCTTCATCGTCGTGACCTTCGGCGTCGGCCATACCGGGAGTATACGCGGCCCGAGTCGTCGGCCCAGACCCCGGCCGTTCTCGTGAACTTCTTGCGCACATACGCCGCAAGAAGTTCACGAGTTCGCCGGGTGGTCAGCCGTGCTGCGGAGGGCCGCGGTGTACGACGCGGCGGCGACGATGCAGCAGGCGGTGCGGACGTGGTTGCCGACGACCCACTCCGTCAGGAACGTCGACCAGTAGTCGGCGGCCGCCGGCGTGGCGGCGTCGAACGTGGCGAGGCGGTCGTTGCGGGGGACGTTGAACCCGCCGGTGATGGCGAGCGCGGCGAGGTAGGCGACCGTGCCGACGCCGATCCATGCGGTGCCGGGCTCGTCACGGTTGAGCGCGGCGTGGATCCCGACGCCGACCGACACGACGGCGGTCGCGCCGACGAGCGACATGAACGCGAACGTCGGTGCCTGCCGGTTGATCGACTGCATCGCCGAGATGCCCTCGGCGGCGGGATGCGCCGGAGGGCGGGCATCACGAACGACGAGAACGCGAACAGCACGCCGCCGACGAGTCCCGACCCGACGGCGGCGGCACCGATGGCGATGGGTCGCCAGCTCATCGCGCGCCCGTCGCATCGGCCGTGGTCCAGGCGCCCTCGGCGGCGGCGCGGACGGCGAAGTCGCGGAAGTCGCGTGGTGCTCGGCCGAGGGCCTCCTGCACGCCGTGGCCGAGGTGCTCGTTGCGCCCGTCGAGCACGTCTCGCACAGTGTCACGATCCAGTCGGCCAGCTCGATCGGCACGCCCTCGGCGACCGCCTCGGCGACGAACTCGGCCGGCGACACGTCGACGTAGGTGATCGGTCGACCGGCGGCGGCGGCGAGTCTCGGCCGCGCGTCGGCGAAGGTCAGCAGTCGCGGGCCGGTGACGTCGTAGATGCGACCGTCGTGACCGGGCTCGACCAGCGCGGCGGCGGCGACGTCGGCGATGTCCTCGACGTCGACGAACGGCTCGCCGACGTCGCCGGCCGGCATGGCGATCGTGCCGCGAGCGCGTGGCGTCGAGCAGCATGCCCTCGCTGAAGTTCTGGGCGAACCAGCTCGCCCGCACGATCGTCCAGCGGGCGCCGCTGTCGCGGACGACCTGCTCGGCGGCTTCGGCCTCCGGCTCGCCGCGGCCGGCGAGCAGCACGAGGTGCTCGACGCCGGCGTCGACGGCGGCGCGGCAGAACCGGTCGACGATGTCGACGGCACCGGGCATGGCGATGTCGGGGGAGTAGGCGATGTACGCCGACGTGGCGCCGTCGAGGAGGGCCGGCCACGTGTCCGGGTCGGTCCCAGTCGAACGGCGGCGTGCCCGAGCGCGAGGCGATCCGGACGGCGACGTGCCGGCGCGCGGAGGCGGTCGGCGATGCGGCGGCCGGTCGTGCCGGTGCCGCCGGTGAGGAGGATGAGTGGTGCGTGGTGGTGATGGTTGGTCATGGCATCCACTCAACTCGCCATCAGTGAGACGTTCCATAGATCGATGACTCACATTCATACGAATTCGTCTACACTCGGTCGCATGGATCGGATGTCGGCGCTCCTCGACGGGCCTCGGGCGCGGGGTGCGTTCGTCATCCGCTGCCTGCTGCAGCCTCCGTGGGCGATCCACGTCCGCGACCGCGCGCCGCTGACGGTCGTCGCCGTCGTGCGCGGCGACGCGTGGATCACCCAGGGCGGTGTGGTCGTCCACGTCCCCGAGGGTTCGGTCGCGCTGGTGGTCGGGCCCGAGCCGTACGACGTCAGCAGCGCAGCTGGGCGTGGCGCCCGACGTGTTCATCAACCCGGGTCAACACTGCGAGACGGCCGACGGTGAGTCGCTCGAGATGTCGATGCGCCTCGGCGTGCGCACGCTGGGGGCACGCCATCGACGCGCCGTCCGTGCTCCTCACCGGCACCTACGAACATCACAGCGCGCTCGGGCGCCGATCTGCTCGCCGCGCTGCCGACGCCGTTGATCGTGCGCGCGGCCCGATCCCGATCCGCTGGTCGCCCTGCTCGCCGCCGAGCTGGCCAACGACGCGCCCGGCCAGCAGACCGTGCTCGACCGTCTGCTCGACACGCTCACGGTCGACACGCTGCGGGCGTGGTACGTCGAGCAGGGCCGGTCGGCGCCGGCGTGGTGGCTCGGCCATCACGACCCGATCGTCGGCGACGCGTTGCGGCTGATCCACGACGAGCCCGAGCGCGACTGGACGATCGTCACGCTGGCCGCGGGCGATCGGCACGAGTCGGGCCAACCTCGCCCGCCGCTTCACGGCGCTCGTCGGCGAGCCGGTGATGACGTACCTCACACGCTGGCGGATGACGCTCGCCGCCGACCTCCTCGCCCAGCCCGACACGACGGTCGCCGCGGTGTCGACGCAGGTCGGCTACGCCAGCCCGTTCGGTTTCTCCACCGCGTTCAAGCGTCGCTACGGCGTGAGCCCGACCGAACACCGCGGCGTCGCGCTGGCGAGTGCGTGAGCAGCCCGAGTCCACCGTTCTCGTGAACTTCTTGCGCACATACGCCGCAAGAAGTTCACGAGTTCGTCGTCGTGGGTCGGTCAGCCGCTCGGAGGCCTCAGCGGGCGAACACCTCGACGAGACGATCGGTGAACAGCGGCAGGTCGTCGGGCTTGCGGCTCGACACGAGCGTGTTCGGGCCGTTCTCGCACACGACGACCTCCTCGTCGAGCCACTGGCCGCCGGCGTTCTCGATGTCGGTGCGCACGCTCGGCCAGCTGGTGATCATCCGGCCGTCGAGCACGCCCGCCTCGACGAGCGTCCACGGCCCGTGACAGATGACGGCGACCGGCGTGCCGGCTTCGAAGAAGTCCTTCACGAACCGCACGGCGTCGGGCTCGGTGCGCAGCTGGTCGGGGTTGGCGACGCCACCGGGCAGGACGAGCCCGTCGAAGTCACCGGCGTCGGCGTCACCGGCGGCGATGGAGGCCTCGAACGTGTCGGCCTTGTCGAGGTGATTGAACGCCTGAACCTTGCCGACCTGGGGTGCGACGAGGACGGGGATGCCGCCGGCTCGTTTGACGGCCTCCCACGGTTCGGTGAGTTCGACCTGTTCGACACCCTCGTTGGCGGTGAGGAACGCGATGCGGCGGTCTTGGAGTTGTGCAGTCATGACGCGGCCGTACCCGGTTGGCGCCGGATCGATGCACGTCGCTCCCGAAACGTGCTCCGGCCGGCGGGCGGCGGCGTGTCAGAGTCTGCGCATGGATGTCGTCGTCCGGAGGGCGGACCGAGCCGACGTGGCCGAGGTCGTCCGCCAGCGCCTCGCGTTCCTGTCCACCGTTCGCGACGACATGGCCGAGCCGGACCTCGGCCTTCGTGGTGTCGACCCGCCAGTTCGTGGACGACGAGGTCGCGGCCGGGCGGATGCACTCGTGGCTGGCCGAGCACGAGGGCAGCTGTGTCGGGATCGTCTCGATGCTGCTCTGGTCGCGGCCGCCACGCCCGCACGACCGCGGCACGCGGGATGCGTACATCATCAACATGTACGTCGTCCCCGAGCATCAGCGGAACGGGGTCGGCCGGCGACTGCTCGACGCGTGTCTCGCCGCGGCCGACGAGTTCGGCATCGGGAAGTTCCTCCTGCACGCCACCGACGACGGCCGGCCGCTCTACGAGTCGACCGGCTTCGCCGCCAACGCGAACTGGCTCGAACGGCCTGGAGCGTCGTAGCCGTCGGGCAGAATCGCGACATGTCCGACGCATCAGACCACGGTCCACGAGTACATGCAGGGCTTCCAGGAGAGCGACCACGAGCGGATCCTGCGGTGCCTGACCGACGACGTCGCTGTGGATCATCCACGGTCACCGGACGACGACCGGCAAGGACGAGTTCGACGGCGAGATCGAGAATGCCGACTTCGAGGGCCGGCCGATCCTCTCGGTCGATCGGGTCTTCGAGGACGGCGACGTCGTGATCGTCACCGGCGAAGGCACCGGCCACCATCGGGTCGGCGGCCAGTTCCGGTTCGCCTACAACGACCTGTTCACGTTCCGCGGTGACCTGATCGAGCGCGTCGACTCGTACATCGTCCCGCTCGGGTAGCGGCGCCAGCTGACCGCCACCAGCCGTTCTCGTGAACTTCTTGCGCACATACGCCGCAAGAAGATCACGAGATCGTCGTCGGTTGGTCGTTGCGCCGGTCAGCGTGGCCGGTACGCGGTCGATCGGTGCTCGATGCGCAGGACGATGACGAGCCGTTGGAGGTCGTCGATCTCGTAGACGATGCGGTACGAACCGCGGCGGGCGGATCGCATCCCGGCGAGCTCGCGCTGGAGCGGCCCGCCGACCCGGTGCGGGTTCTCGAGCAGGGCGCCGAGCATGAACTCGACGATGGCGGCCGCTGTCCCCTCCGGTAGGCGACTCAGTTGTCGCTCAGCGGGGCCGGTCACCCGCAGCCGGTACGCGGACTCCGATTCGGTCACGTGGCCGGGTAGCGCCTGCGCAGTTCATCGCCCGTGATGAAATCGCCGGTCTCATGGGCGCGACGGGCCTCGGCGAGTTGTCGCATCGCCTCGGGGTCGGAGAGCAGTTCGAGGGTGTCCTCGAGCGATTCCAGTTCCTCCGGGCTGATCAACACGGCGGCGGGTCGGCCGTTTCGAGTGACGATGATGCGGTCGTGGGTGTGCTCCACCCGATCGACCATCTCGGAGAACTTCGCCTTGACGTTCGCCAGCGGCAGCGTTTCGGACATGACCATGATTCTAGTCACAACGCGTGAGGCTCTGATTTCGCGCCGCCGAGCGAGAGGTACGTTGGGCCGATGCCCGCGGACGGGGTCACGCTGCGCGACGAGTGCCGGTCGATCGCCGCGGAGTGGAAGTCGCAGCGCGCCGAGCGTCTGACCCGTCGCCACCTCGAACAGCGCGACTTCGATGCGCTGCGCGATGCCGGGCTTCCTACTGAGCATCGTGCCGGAGGACGACGGCGGGTTCTGGCGTGACGCGGCGACGTCGGCGCGCCCGATCTGCGACACGTTGCGGCTGCTCGGCTCGGCCGATCCGGCGGTCGCCCTGGTGTCGGCGATGCACCCGGCGGTCGTGTCGTTCTGGCTGCTCAACCCGGACGCCGCGCAACCGGCCTGGGAGGAGCAACGTCGAGCGGTGTTCGCCAGCGCGGCGGCGGGTGAACAGTGGGGCACCGTCACGTCGGAGCCCGGGAGCGGGGGCGACATCAGCCGGACCCGGTCGACGGCGTCGGCGGTGGACGGCGATGCGTTCCTCGTCGGTCGCACGTACGAGCTCACCGGCGACAAGCACTTCGGGAGCGGGTCGGGCATCGCGCACCGGATGGTGACGACCGCCCGCCCGGAGGGTGACGACGAACCGCGGATGTTCGTGCTCGACACGAGCGAGTGGAGCCCGCCCGGCACGCTGGCGATGTCGATGGCGGCGGAGTGGGACGGCGTCGGGATGGCCGCGACGCAGAGCCACGCGATGCGTCTCGAGGGCGCGCCGGCGGTGCGCCTCGAGTACGACGGGCCGTTGACCGACCTCACCACCGGTGCCGGACCGTTCGTGGCGACCTGCTTCACGGCGGTGATCCTCGGCGTCCTCGACGAGGCGATCGCGACCGCCAAGCAGCAACTGGCACCAAAGGCAGAGACGATGCGCGCCTACGAGCAGGTCGAGTGGACGCGGGCGGTCAACGAGCACTGGCTCGCGGTGCAGGCGTACGAGGGGGCGCTGCGGGCGATCGAAGACGGGGACTCGGCGGCGCTGTTCGCCGCGCTCCTCGCCAAGGAGGGTGTCGCCGAGTTGGCGGAGGCGGCGCTCGGCAGGTTGGCCCGGGTGATCGGCGGCGGCGCGTTCTCCCGTCGGAGCCCGTTCGCCCACTGGTACGAGGACGTCCGCGCCTTGGGCTTCCTGCGCCCACCGTGGGGCCTCGCCTACGACAACCTGTTCGCGCTGTCGTTCGCGACCTGAGCCCGCGCGGACCGGCAGTACCGTCGCTGGGTATGGAACCGTGGGGTAGGGAACTGGTCGGTCGCGTCGAGGAACGCTGGTTCGACAGCGAGTTGTTGGCGACGAACCCGCTCGGCGATCCGGCCCGACGGCCGGTGTACGTGTATCTCCCGCCGGGCTACGACGGTGCGGCCGAGCGGTATCCGTCGATCTATCTCATCCAGGGGTTGAGCGGGCAGCTCGACATGTGGCGCAATCGGTCGCCGTTCCGTCCGAACGTGGTCGAGCTGATCGACGCGCTGTTCGCCGAGGGCGACGTGCCGCCGAGCATCGTCGTGATGGTCGACTGCTGGACGAAGCTCGGTGGGAGCCAGTTCGTCGATTCACCGGGCACCGGTCGGTACCACTCGTACCTGTGCGACGAGATCGTGCCGTGGGTCGACCGTGAGTTCCGCACGCTGCCCGAGGCGGCGCACCGCGGGATCACGGGCAAGTCGAGCGGCGGCTACGGGGCGATGATCACGCCGATGCTGCGTCCCGACCTGTTCGGCGGGTTGGCGACACACGCGGGTGATGCGCTGTTCGAGGCGTGCTTCCTGCCCGAGTTCCGAGACGCGGTGCGCGGGCTGCGCGAGTACGACGGTTCGTTCGACGCGTTCTGGAGCGACTTCCGCTCGCGTCCGGCGCTCACCAAGAGCTCCGACATGATCCTCGTCAACGTGGGCTGCATGGCTGCGTGTTGGTCGACCGACGAGGACGGCACCGTGCACCTGCCGTTCGACGTGACCACCGGCGCGCTCGACGACGAGGTGTGGGCCCGATGGCTCGCGTGGGATCCGGTGCGCATGGTCCCCGGCCACGCCGCCGCGCTCGCTGGGATGCGAGCGATCTACGTCGACGCCGGCACCCGTGACGAGTTCTTCCTCGACCTCGGCGTGCAGGCGTTCGTCGATGCACTGCGCGCCAACGACATCGAGCCGACGTACTTCGAGCTGTTCGACGCCACGCACATGGGGATCGAGTATCGGTACCCGCTGGCGATCCGCCATCTCGCCGAACGCCTCAGTGCGTGAGCATCTGAGCAGGGTGTGACGTCGGAATGGGACCTTTGGCCATGGCCCCGACGCTGGGCCGTGGAGTTCGATGTCGGTGGACGCCCACAACGGAGTGGGCCCGAGACAGCGAGAGGTAACCCATGTCGGATCAACCGTCCATCGTTGCCGAGACCCTGCGAGTACACGGCCCCTTGCATGCCCACGAGTTCGACGAGTTGGTCGACCACTGGGCCAAGCTCGACCATCGGCTCGAGTCGTTCGAGCCTCGCGGGATCAAGCTGGACCTGCACATCCACGACCGGGACACGCCCGGGCAGTGGGTGCTGCTCGAGGCGCACATCGGTGGCGTCGCCCCGATCGTCGCCAAGCACGCGTCGCGCAGCCTCGACTGACTGCTTGAACCACGTGCGTGACGAACTCGTCCGGCAGCTGTCCGACGCCAAGGGACGCATGGAGCAGCGCCCGCACCACCACGGTCACAAGCCGGCCGTTCGGACCTGAGGTTCGGGCCTGACGGGTCGAGCCTCAGAAGTCGAGCGGGACAGGTCGAGCGGCGCGGCGTTCAGGTCAGAGCGCCGCGCTGCTCGATCAGCGATTCGACTGACGACAGGTCGAACGGGCTGCCGATCATCACGATCACATGGGTCGCCCCGGCCTCGATGTACCGCTCGATGTCGTGGACGTCGTCCGGACCGACCGCCACGGTCCGCTCGATCGTCGACGGGTCGCGTCCCACCTTGGCGCACCAGTCGTCGAGGATCGCCGACTTGCGGGCGAAGTTCTCGGGTGGGCCGAACGTGTTCCAGGCGTCGGCGTACTCGGCGACGAGGCGCAGCGTGACCTTCTCCCCGCCACCACCGATCAGGATCGGAAGGTCACCCACCGCGGCGGGTTGAGCGCGGCGAGGCGGGCCTTCATCCGCGGGAGGTCGCGCGGCGAGCTGGCGGAGGCGGCTCGGGCCGGTGCCGAACTCGTAGCCGTACTCGGCGTAGTCACGCTCGAACCAGCCGGCGCCGACGCCGAGATACATCCGGCCGTCGGACACGTGGTCGAGCGTGCGCGCCATGTCGGCGAGCAGCTCGGGATTGCGGTAGCTGTTGCCGGTCACGAGCATGCCGAGCTTGGCGCGGCTCGTGTCGGCGGCCATCACCGACAGCAGCGTCCATCCCTCGAAGTGCGCGCGCGTCGGGGTCGCCGTACAGCGGGAAGAAGTGGTCCCACGTCCAGATCGAGTCGGCACCCATCTCGTCGGCCGCCCGCCAGGCGCCGCGCAACTCGTCGACGGTGGTCGCCTGGGGTTGGAGTTGGACACCGACGCGCAGAAGGCTCATCGCGATGACCGTACCCACGACGTGGTCCGCTCGTCCATCGTCGAGCGTGCGTGACAACCGCCGCGTCTGCCGATCTGTCATCGTGGCGTGATGACGAACTTCGCCGCCGATCGTTACGAGCACCATCCGTACCGTCGCTGTGGTCGCAGCGGTCTGAGCCTGCCGGCGGTGTCGCTCGGGCTGTGGCAGAACTTCGGCCACGACGTGCCGCTCGATCGCCAGCGGCAGATCCTGCGACGGGCGTTCGACCTCGGCGTGACGCACATCGATCTGGCCAACAACTACGGCCCGCCGTACGGATCGGCCGAGGAGAACTTCGGCACGATCCTCGCGTCCGACTTCGCCGGTCACCGTGACGAGCTGGTCATCTCGACCAAGGCGGGCTACGACATGTGGGCCGGACCGTACGGTGAGTGGGGTTCGCGCAAGCACGTGCTCGCCTCGCTCGATCAGTCGCTGCGGAGGATGAACGTCGACTACGTCGACATCTTCTACTCGCACCGGGCCGATCCCTCCACGCCGCTCGAGGAGACGATGGGTGCGCTGCACACTGCCGTGCAGTCGGGGCGGGCGCTGTACGCCGGCATCTCGTCGTATTCGCCCGAGCGGACGACCGAGGCGGCGCGGATCCTGGCCGACCTGGGCACCCCGCTGCTGATCCATCAGCCGTCGTACTCGATGTTCAACCGGTGGATCGAGGGCGGTCTGCTCACGACGTTGGAGGAGCTCGGCGTCGGTTGCATCGCCTTCTCGCCGCTCGCGCAGGGTGTGCTCACCGACCGCTATCTCGGTGGCGTGCCCGGCGGGTCGCGAGCGGCGCGCGACGGGTCACTCGCGCCGAGTCAGTTGAACGACGACACGCTCGCCGCCGTTCGGGCGCTCGACGAGATCGCCCGCGGCCGGGGGCAGACGCTCGCCCAGCTGGCGATCTCGTGGGTGCTGCGTGACGATCGGGTGACCTCGGCGCTGATCGGCGCGTCGTCGGTCGAACAGCTCGAAGCGAACGTGCAGGCCGCGCGGAGAACCTGGCGTTCGACGACGACGAGCTCGCCCGCATCGAGCGAGTACGCGATCGACCGTGACATCAACCTGTGGGCCAGGTCGAGCGCGGTGGGCGCCGACGGTTGACGGCGCGCCGTAGATCTCGTAGTGGATCGTCACGCCGTCACGGTCGACCGTTCCGGCAACGTTGGGAGCCCTAGCCCGCACGGCGTTCCTCCATCGTGCGCAGCAGGAAGCTGATGCTGCGCAGTGCCGACCGGCACGGACATCGCCTGTTCGTCGAAGCCGAGGAGGATCATCGTCTCGATGCCGAGGAAGACCGTGCCGGCCAGCGCGGCGATCTGCTCGGGCGTGAACGGACCGAGGTCACCGAACCGGGGCGCCACCTTGGCCGCCGTGTCGGTGAGCAGCGCGAACCAGCCGGTGAGATTGGCCCGCACGGCCTCGGCGATCTGCTCGTCCGACCAGCCGGCCGCGGTCATCTCCTGCAGCACGCGCACGTAGCCCGACCGCAGGTCGTCCTCGAGGAAGTCGCACGCCTGCTCCCACTGCCGCCACACCGGCATCTCGGCGCCGTAGAGGCGGGCCTGTCGTTCGAGCAGTCGCGCGTTCTCGTCGGCGAGCACGGCGAGCACGAGGTTCTGGCGCGAGCCGAAGTGGTAGTGGATCTGGCTGAGCGGCACGCCGGCGGATTCGGCGATCCGCCGGGTCGACAGTCCTGCGTATCCGGATTCGAGCAGGGCGGTCTTCCCGGCGGCGAGGAGCTGCGTCCTCGTGTCTGTTGCCGTCGTCATGTGCGCGGTTCCCGCTTTCGGTTGGTTCGATCGGTCGACCGAATCGAGCGTACGCAGGGCCGCATCAATCAGTCAAGCATTCGATGTATCAGGGGTTGACAGGGCGACTCAGGATTGACAGGATGTCGGTCGATCGACCGAATGAAAGCGGAAGGGGTGGACGTGGGCGAAACAGTGGACGAAAAGCTGGACGACATCGGGAGGGCGGTCGAGCGGCTCGAAGCAGCGGTGGTCGGCCGGCCGGGCTTCGGCGTCGGCACGAGCCACTCGGTCACCACGCTGGGCGAGGGCCTGCGGTGTTCGACCGTCGAGGGCGCGTGGACGATCGAGTCCGATCTGCTGCCCGCCATCGGCGGGGGCGGGTCGGCGCCGACGCCGAACGTGCTGCTGCGGGCCGCGCTCGGGAGCTGCATGGCGATGACCTACCGGTTGCGGGCCGCCCGGCACGGCGTCGAGTTGACCTCGGTCCGCGTGTCGGTCGAGGCCGACTCCGAGCTGGCCGGGATGCTGCTGTGCGACGCGGCGGCGCCGCCCGGCTACACCGAGGTCCGCTACCACGTCGAGGTCGAGAGCCCGGACGATCCGGCGCGGGTGCTGGCGATCCTCGACGAGGGCGATCGGCTGAGCCCGCTGCTCGACGTGTTCAGCCGCGCCGTCACGATGCGTCGCACGCACCGAGATCCGACCGGGCGAACTCCGAGCGGGCGAGGGCTGATCGCCGTGGAACCGAAGCTGCAACGATGGGTCCAGCGCCAAGGGTGGGACCGCGCGTCCGGCTCCTACGAGCGCTACTGGCGCCGCCAGCTGCAGCCGGCGATCGACCGGGTGCTCGACGTGGCCGACCTGCGGCCGGGCGACGACGTCGTCGACGTCGCCTGCGGCACCGGGCATGGTCACGTTGCCGGCCGCCGCCGCGGTCGGCCCGACCGGCCGTGTGCTCGCCACCGACCTGTCGCCGAAGATGGTCGATGCGCTCGCCGAGCGGGCGCGCTGCTGCGGGTTCGACAACGTCGAGGTCGCCGCTCGTGGCGCCGAGGAGCTCGACGAGGTCGAGTCGTTCGACGTCGCGCTGTGCTCGCTCGGCCTGATGTACGTGCCGTCACCGGCGGACGCCGTGGCGGCGATGCACCGAGCGCTGCGGCCCGACGGCCGGGTGGCCGTGTCGGTGTGGGGCGAGCGGCGCAACTGCGGGTGGGCCGAGCTGTTCCCCATCGTCGACGCCCGGGTGAGCTCCGACGTCTGCCCGATGTTCTACGCCCTCGGCGCGCCGGGCGCGCTGGCCGGACTGCTCACTGCCGCCGGCTTCGTCGACGTCGAGGAGCACCGGCTGAGCGTCGAGCTGCGCTACGACAGCGACGACGACGCGCTCGGCGCGGCGTTCCTCGGCGGGCCGGTCGCGCTCGCCTACTCACGCTTCGACGACGACGCCCGCGCCGGCGCCCACCGTGAGTACCTCGCCTCGATCTCCGACTTCGCCGACGGCTCCGGCTACCGCGTGCCCGGCGAGTTCGTCGTCTGCTCCGGCCGCCGGGCCGGCCCGACGAAGCAGTGCTCCAACAACCAACCACCGACAATCCACAGCGAGAGGAACATGACATGACCATGACCGACACTCCCGTCGACAACGGGGTGAACACCGAAGCGCTGCTCGGCGCCCGCGCCGCGCTGAGCGAGGCTCCCGAGGCGGCCGACTTCACGTGGCGGGCCACGTGCTCGTGGGTGCACGGCACGCACAGCCGGACGACCGTCGACGGGTTCTCCGGCCTCGGCCAGGACCACCAGCACCGCACGACGTTCACGTTCGACGCCGACCATCCCGAGTGCTTCGCCTCCGAGGACCCGGCGCCACGCCGGCCGAGCACGTCCTCGTTGCGCTGGCCAGCTGCCTCACCGCTGGTGTCGCCGCCGTCGCCCAGCAGCGTCAGATCCAGCTGCGCTCGGTCACGGCCACGGTCGAGGGCACGATGAACGTGCTCGGGATCCTCGGTGCCGACCCCGAGATCCGCAACGGGTTCGACGGCGTGAAGGTGCGCTTCGCCATCGACGCCGATGCATCGCCGAGCGACATCGAGGCGCTCGTCGCCCAGTCGCAGAAGCGGTCGGCCGTGTTCGACGTCATGACCAACCCGACGAACGTCGTCGTCGAAGTCGCCTGAGCCTGACGGGGGCGCCCAGCGATGCACGTCACCACGGTGATCATCGGTGGCGGGCATGCTGGGCTGGCGATGAGTCGCCGCCTCACCGACCGTTCGATCGACCACGTGGTCATCGAACGGGGTGAGGTGGCGAACTCGTGGCGGACCGAGCGGTGGGACTCGCTCCGTCTCCTCACGCCGAACTGGCAGACCCGCCTGCCGGGTGCGCCGTACGACGGCCCCGACCCCGACGGCTTCATGACGATGCCCGAGGTCGTGTCGTTCATCGATCGGTACGCCCGCGGCGATGGACGCGCCGGTGCAGACCGGCACGACGGTCACCCGATTGTCGGCCGCGGTGACGGCGGTGACGGCTACGAGGTCGTCACCGATCGGGGCGTGTGGACGCTGCGCCAGCGTCGTGCTCGCCAGCGGGGCGGCCAACGTCGCCGCCGTCCCGGCGCTCGCCGCGGCCGTGCCGCCGTCGGTGCGCGATGGTGACGCCGATGACGTACCGCTCGCCGGCCGACCTCGACGAGCGTGGCGTGCTCGTCGTGGGGGCGTCGGCCACGCGGCGTGCAGCTGGCCGACGAGATCCGGCGCACCGGGCGGGAGGTGACCATCGCCGTCGGCGAACACGTCCGGCTGCCGCGGACCTATCGGGGCCGCGACGTGTGCTGGTGGATGGAGGCCGCCGGGGTCTTCGGCGAGCGCTACGACGAGATGGACGATCTCGTCCGCGCTCGTCACCTTCCGTCACCGCAGTTGGTCGGGACTCCCGATCACCGCTCGATCGACCTGAACGCGCTGGCCGACCGCGGGGTCCGCGTCGTCGGCCGGCTCGTCCGGCATCGCCGACGGTGTCGCCCAGTTCTCCGGCGCGCTGCCCAACGTCTGCCGCGCTGGCCGACCTCAAGATGAACCGGCTGCTCGATCGTTTCGACGAGTGGGCGCGGTCGGCGCGGCCGTGCGGGATCGGCGCGCCGGAGCGGTTCGAACCGGTTCGTGTGCCGTCCGATCCGGTGCTCGAACTCGACCTCCGGCGGGGCGACATCGGCACGATCGTGTGGGCGACCGGCTACCGCCCCGACCATTCGTGGGTCGACCTGCCGGTGTTCGATCGCAAGCGCCGGATCCGTCACGACGGCGGCGTGGTGCGGGACGCGCCCGGCGTGTACCTGCTCGGCTCCACGCTGCTCCGCCGTCGCAGCTCCAGCTTCATCCACGGCGCCGAAGCCGACACCGCCGACCTCGCGGCGCACCTGCACTGCAACCTCGTCCCGCAGCGGGTGCTGCTGTAGCTACCGCCCGCGTGCGGCGTAGGCGGCGGTGTCGAGTTCCTCGAGCACGATGTCGCCGGCGAGGACGCCGCGCTTCCACTCCTGGTGTTCGTCCTCGAGGGCGTGGAACTCGGGCATGACCTCGGCGGCGAACAGCTCCAGCGACGAGCAGATGTCGGCGTGGGTGTTCTTGCCGGCCTGGTTGAGCAGGATCACCTGGTCGACGTTCGACTCCTCGAACTTGTGGAGCTTCGCCCGGATCGTGTCGGGCGAGCCGATCAGCCCGCTGTGGCGCGTGGCCTGACCCTTCGGTGTCTCACGGAAGGCGTCGTACTCGTCCCACAGTCGGATCTCGCCGGGCACACCGGGCGGGTGGCTGCCGTAGTAGGCGAGGGCGAACTGGAAGAACGACGCACCGTCGGCGCGGGCTCGGGCCTCCTCGTCGGTCGGTGCGCACATGAACTGCGACACGACGGCGATGTTCGGATTCGTCGCGTGGTCGCACAGCAGTTCCTGTTCCTTGGTGAACGCGTTGTAGTACGCGTGCACCCAGGCCTGCGCCGCTTCGGCGGACACGAACTGGAATCCCGAGCGCGCCCATCCCGCGCCGGCCGGCCATGCGGATCGTCTCCATCTGCGAACACGCCACCCACAACGGCGGATGCGGCTTCTGGCGCGGCTTGGGGATGACGTTGCGCAGCGGGAAGTCGACGTGCTCGCCGTGGTACTCCCACGCGTCGTTCCAGAACATCGGCAGGCAGCACCTGACCATGTCCTCCCACACCTCGCGCTTGTCGCGGAAGCGGACGTCGAAGGGATGGAGTTCGGTCGTGGTGGCCGACTCGCCGAGGCCGAGTTCGACCCGCCCGTGCGACAGCAGGTCCAAGCGTGGCCACCCGCTCGGCGACTCGTGCGGGGTGGTTCGTCGTGAGCTGGACGATCCCGTGGCCGAGGCGGATCTGTTTGGTGCGCTGGCTGGCCGCGGCGAGGAAGACCTCCGGTGCGGAGCTGTGTGAGTACTCCTCGAGGAAGTGGTGCTCCACCTCCCACGCGTAGTCGAAGCCGAGCCGGTCGGCGAGCTCGATCTGGTCGAGACTCTGGTGGAACAGCTCGTACTCGGCCTCGGGCGTCCATGGCCGTGGCAGCTGGTGCTCGTAGAAGATCCCGAACTTCATGGGCCGACGGTAGACGGTCGCCGTTGGTCACCGATCAGTGGGACAGGGCCTCGGTCCGAAGGTCGGCGAGGAGCACGTCCGCCAACGATTCCTCGTGAACGGCTCGGCCCGAGTCGTTCATGGTCGCGGACAGCGCACTATCCCATGGAGTTGCTCCGACCGTGCTCGACAGCGCGAGGGTGGCACCCGCCAATGCGTCGAGATAGTCGTCCCGACCGAATCGCCATGGCAGAACGCCGTGGGCAGCGACGAGGTGCCCGATGATCGCCACGCCACCCGCGTCGAAATCGGCGTGAGCGCGAATCGTTGCTCCCCGCGTGGACAACAACGCAATCAGCGAACGGCTGACGGTCTTCGGCATGCCGTCGGTGCAGACGAGCGGTGCACACGACGGGCCCAACTCGTCCGCAGCAACGGCCACGATCGACGGGTTCTCGCAGACGTGGACGACGCGGCCGCCCAGGTCACCGACATCGAGCGTCCGCAGCATCCGCGAGGTCAGCCGGAGTGGTTCTCCCGAACGTCGGGCGACGTCCACGATCGAGTCAGGTCGGCCCCGGGAGGCCGAGGGTGAGCACCGACGAGTTCAGCGGATCGAGCTCTACCCCGAATGTCAGCCAGGCGTCACGGGTCGAGGCGCAAGCCGACAACGCGACGATCGCGTCGGCCACGAGCTGGCCGACGATCCGGTCATCGTCGAGCGCGTGGGCGTCGCCGGTCAGCTGCGCGGCGAGCATCGGCAGCGGAGTCGCGTGCCCGGCCGGTCGGCGTCGGATCACGGCAGCCAGCACGTCGAGTGCTTGCACGATCGCATCATCGGGTCTGGTGATCCCAAGTCGGGCGAGCCGGCCACGGGACCGTAGCGAATCGATCCAGAGCGCAACCCGGTCATCGCCGGCGGCGGGATGTTCGGCCAGTGAACGCCAGAGCGCGTCCCGATCGCGGGATGCGCCGGCACGCTCGCCCGGTCGATCGCGGATCGGGCCGCCGAGCCGTTCGACCACCTCGATCACGCCGACCCGGTGGCGCCCGGCGCGCAGCATTGCGTCGAGCTTGGCGAGGTCGACTCGGAGCGTCGAGCCCGTGGGTCGGCGACGTCCGAGTAGGGAGCAGATCGCGGCGATCTCTTCGTCGCTGAGCGCGGTGAGCTTGAGCTGGCCTCCCGCCACTCGCGACGACCGTCGCTCGAGGATCGACCGCGCGGACCTCCAGAGTGCCTCGAACTCGGGGCGATCGAGATCGCCGGGTGCGGTCACGGCGTCGGCGCGCTCATGTCGCGGCCTCGTTCGACGACCATTCCAGGCGCTGGGCGAACACGCCGGGTGTCGGTGGGCGACGAGTCAGGTCGTACAGGACCAGGTTGGGGACCTGGGCGTAGAAGCCCCAGAACTCGTGGCTGGTGAGCAGCACGTCGAGGTCGAGCTGCACCAGCAGGCCCATCAACTTGCCGCGCATGTCGTCGTCGATGCCGGCGAACGCCTCGTCGAGTGCGATGAGGCGGGGCCCCTCGACGCTCCCGCTGCCGTACTGTGCCGCGGCGGCGGCGAACAACGGCAGGTGCAGCACGGTTGCCGCCTCACCACCCGACAGTTCGCGGAAGTACTTCCGCGTGACCTGCTTGCGCCCGCCGCTCGCCGAGCGGATGTAGAACGAGAACGAGTGCCAACTGCGGTAGTCGAGCGCCGCGGTCAGGACGTCGACGAAGCTGCGACCCGGGTCGGCGAGTCGGCGGTCCTGGATCTGCTCGGTGAAGAACGCCCGCAACACCTCACGTTGTTCCACGTCCATCGTGTCGGGCGAATACCGCAGCGTCTTCACGGCCTGCTTCACCGTCGGGTCGTCGCTGTCGACACCCCAGCTGAGTTCGACGGTCATGCCGCTCGCTGTCGGCGCCTTGGCCATCTCCGCGTTGATCCGCTGCTCCAGGTGATCGGCCTGGAACAGCAGCTCGCGGAGCGCGTCACCGACGCGAGCGAGGAGGTGCGTCTCGAAGATCTCGCGCTCACGCTCGGACAGCAACAAACCGAGCCGATCACGATCCTCCCGCAGACGGCGGGCCAGCGCGCCGATCGGTACTTCGCCGTCGGACGTGCCGACGCGCACGACGTCGAATCCGTCGAGCTTCGGCATGCTCGGGTCGTGCCCGGCCCGTAGGCCATCGAGCAGCACCGTGCGATGCGCACGCTCCATGAGGTTCGTCGCGTCCTCGGGGACGTCGGTCGGGTCGGCGATCACCGCCCGGGAGGCGAGCAGCGGATCAGCAGTCGAGTCGACCCCTTCGATGAGGAGCACATCAGCGACCTCGTCGAGCAACATGGTGGCCATCGCGGAACGGGCATCGTCGGCCTCGTGCACGAGCACGTCGGAGCGCTGTGCGAGCTGGGTGCACCGCTCGGTCAGAGTGGCGACGGCAATGCGAGCCGTTTCCGTCCGTTCCTTGATCTGCGCGCTCGCACGGCGGACCTCGAGACGGCGCTGTTTCGCGCTGGCCAGGGCTGCGACGGCGGCCTGGACGTCGTCGCCCACCCGGTCGAGGAGTGACTCGTAGCGGATCCTGTCGTAGTCGGCCTGGGCGTCCGCGTCGGCCGCTCGTGCGGTGGCCGTAGCGAGGAAGTCAGCGGCGCTCGCGACCGCGGCGGTCGCATCGCGAAGATCGTTACGCAGTTGCTCGAGACGCTCGACGCTGCGAACGACCTCATGGCGCATCTGCCGGCATTCGCCGATCACCTCGACGAGTGCGCGTCGTTCGGCGTCGTCGACCGGTACCGAACGGGCGATGGCCGTCCGGTGCAGCTCGGCCGAACTGTTCGCGGCGATCTCGTCGGCGATCTCGGTGTCGGTGATCGCTGATGCGAGCCGTTCCGCGACCTGCTGGGCGAGCGCGATGCACTGGTCGAGGGCACGCTCGGACGCTCGAAGCGGCTCGACGCTCGGACGAGCCCGGGCGACGGCATCGAGCTCACCGGCGAGCACCACGAGCTCAGCGCGGGCACGTTCCACGTCGGCGAGAGCTCGGCGTTCCGAGGCGATGATGGCGTCGAGTTCGGCGAGTCGTGCGGCGCGGCGTTGCTCGCGAGCTTCGTGGCCGATGAACTCCGCCTCCGGCTTGGTGAAGCGACCCGCCAGCGGGCCGAGCCGCCACGTCCCGTTGCGCTCGATGCGGACGAACTCATCCCCGATCGGGACAGCCCGCAGTGCCCGATCGATCTGGGCGACATCGAGACCACCGGCGGCAATCGGAATCAACACGTCGGCGAGCGTTGCGCCCACTGCGGAGGTCGGATCGGTGTCGCGGATGACGATGTGGGCGTCGAGGTCTCCACGCCCGTCGGCCGTGGACGGGATGATGCGGGCGTCGAGGATGCCGGCTGCATCCAGGGCTGCTTCGAGACCGGCGCGGTCGCCGGGGGCGACCGAGTCGGCGAAGTCGACGCACACGTACAGCGGCACACCGGGGCGATCTGCTCGTCCAGCGTCGGGACGGGTCGGATCGGCGGGCGGGCCGGGGTTGGGCTCGTCCGCGACGCGTCGACGATCGTCGAGCAGTGAGTCGATCGCTCGCCCCCGCTCGTCGGCGCTGCGGTTCGCGTCCTCAGTGGCGGCGTCGATCGCACCGCGAGCGGTATGGACGTGCGCGTCGACGACGGTAGGGAGTTGCGTATCGATCACGTCGATTCCGGCCAGAGCTGAACGCGTCGGGGGAAGCGGTCGCCTCGACGTGTGCCGCACGCGCTCGACGATCGGGTCGAACTCGTCGGCCCACGACTCCAGGTCGGCTCGCAGGACACCGACGACGCGCTCGACCTCGATGGCGGCATCGGCCTGACGACGCCGAGCGTCCGCGTTCTCCGATTCGAGTTGTCGACGAGTGGCGGCGGCGCGACGTGCGTCTGCGGTCGCTTCGTCGGCGACGCGGGCGAGCGAGTCGATCTCGGCGATCTCCATCGATCGAGCGGCGATGGCCGCCGTGGCGCGGCCGGAGTCGAATTCGTCGATGCCCGTGGCCACCTCGTTCAGCCCGGCGGTCGCCGCGACCGCCCGCCAATCGCCGAACGCGACTGCGAGACCACCCTCGGAGGCGCGCCGCCGGTCGTCGACTCGTTCTTCGGCTGCCACCCGCTGCTCGAGCTGTGTCTGCGTCTCGCGCCGAGCTTGCTCGGCGCCATCGGCTGCTCGGCGCGATGCGGCGGCGCGCTGCTCCACTTCCGCCAGTGCGGCCGCGTCTTGGAACGCCTGCGACGTCTGGATCGCTTCGATCTCCGCATCGATCTGTTCGCTCTCGCGCCGGTTCTGCTCGGCCGCCTCGGCCGACTTCGCCGCCTGCTCCGTCGCTTCGTCTCGTTGACGGTCGCTGTCGCGCCGTTGCCTGGCGACGTCGCGCTGCTCGGTGTCGACCTCGATGACCCTGCTGGCGCGCTGGCGGGCGACGTGCAGGAGGTGGCGACGGTAGGCGGGCAGGAACCGCTCGACGGCGTCGAGAGCGCTCGCCACGCCCTCGAGTTCCTCATGCATCGCGTCGAGGTCGTCGAAGCTGTGGGCGACATCGACGATCAGGGCCGGGTCGAGTTCGGCGAGGCCGGACGACAATGTGAAGGACAGGTGGTCGGTGTCGAGTTTGCCGGCGAGGTGTGGTCGGCGCAGGGTGAGCAGGAGGTCGAGCAACGTGCGCCAGCGCGCGGAGCCGAGCCCGAAGAGTGCCCGGTCGACAGCGGTGCGGTAGTCCTCGGCGGTGGTGTAGACCTCGCCGTTGCCAGCCAAGCTCTCGGTGAGCTGGCGCTGGCCCTTCGGGACATCGTCGTCGGCCAGATCGAGCCCGTGACCGACGCGCGCGGGCGTGACGAAGAACCACGCATTGGCGTCGCGCTGTTGGGTGGCCCGTGCTCCGATCCCGATGGTCAGGTGCTCGTGCTCGCCGGCCGATCCTTCGTGCTCGGAGCCTGCGGTTCGCTCGAACTCCATCCAGACGTAGCCGGATCCGGAGTCGTAGCGGTAGCGGCCTCCATTGGCATCGTCGTCGTCACGGCCGAGGAGCAGGGATTTCATCGACCGTCCGCCGCCCATCGGGTCCATGCGCGTGGCGCTCATCACGCCGTCGAGCACGAACGGGAAGATCAGCGACAGCGCGTTGGACTTGCCCGAGCCGTTGCGACCGCGGAGCACGAGCCGCCCGTCGCCGAATTCGAAGACCTGGTCGTCGTACTCCCAGATGTTGAAGATCCCGGCGCGCGCCGGCTTCCACCGGGTCACCTGAACAGCTCCTGCTGGTTCAGATCGCGAGCCTTCGGAGCCGGACAGCGAGGCGACGGCCCGAAAGCGTGCGGCCGCGGCGACGACGAACACCTCGGAACCCTCCCAGCGGCCGAGCCCGAAACGTGCGAGCAGTTCGGCGCACTGTGCTCGAAAGCGATCGGGGTGTTCCCGCGCGGTGGCGGCGAAGCGGGATCCGTACTCGGCGAACATCTCGTCCCAGATCCCGATCGCATCGCGGCTCGGAAGGCGCCGCACCGCATCCGTCGGCGGTCGGTCGATCACTGCGTCGTCGAACGAAATCCCATCGCTGGGTTCGTCGTCGGTGATCGAATGGTGCGGGTCGACGACCAAGTCGTCGATCGAGTTGCCGGGTTCGGTCAGCGCCGCGACCATCCGGTCGAGCCAGAGCAGGGCGGCGTGGGCGACCGAGTCGTTCCCGGGAAAGCGCGAGCCGCTGATCGGTTCGACACTGACATCGACGAGTGCCATGCCTTCGGCGCGAAGCTCGACGTCACAGCCCGTCAGTCGGGCAATGTTGTCGGCCTCACGTCTGCGGTTCCGCCATGCGAGGAGGTACTCGTCGTCGTCGAGATCCTCGACGGTCACCACGGCTTGGTCGATCAGCCGACGGTTGAGTCGTTGGCGTGCATCCCTCCTCCGGCTCTCCATGGATCCGGTGGCGGGGGCGGCGATGAAGTCGCCGACGCACGTCACGTCGCGCAGGATGCTCGGTGAGGCGACGAGGCACATCGCTGCTGCGTCGCGGTCGACGTCGAAGAGAACCTGACCCTCGTCGACGATGGTGTCGACATCGCCGTCGCGCACCGTGAGCACACCGATGTGCTCGAGGTAGCGAACGGCGTCGCTGAACGCCTTGCGTTGGGCGTATTCGCGGGAGTCGAGTGCCAACCGTTCGTCGCCGCGGCCGCGTTGCACGATTCGGTCGAGGAGTTCGGAAGCGAGCACCTGCTGGCCGGGTTGTTCGAGCGCCGCGAGCACGAGTGTGAAATAGACGTACGCCCAACGCGACATCGGCCGGCCGTTGGGAAGGCGGGCACCTCGGTGGCTGCTGAGCGAAGCAGGACGTCGGAGGAGACGTGCCGAGGTACGTGACACGTCGAGTCGATAGCCGAGCTTTTGTCCGAACTCGTTGCCGAGCACCTGTTCCCATCGACGGACGAGGGCAAAGTCTTCAGGGGTGCTCGACGTCACGAGCGGCGAACGCAGCATGATCCGCGCCGCACGTTGGAACTCGGTGAGCTGATGCGGCGGGAGCTGCGCCGCGATGCGGGCGTTCACGGCGCGCTCACCAGAACTTCGCATCGGTGCAGGGACACGGAGCCTGCTGCAGCGCGGCAGGCGGGTGTCGTGGTCGGCCGAGCGGAGCCGGACGATCGCGTGAGGCGTGCGAATCGTCGTGTCGAACGTCGTCGCCGGCCCGCGGGCGGCGAGTGCCTGGTCGAGGTACGCGAGCATCAGGATCCACGCGTCGGCGTCGATCACCGTGGCGTCGATGTCGATCGTCACGAGTCGGCTCGCCGCGATGGAACGTTCGTGCTCGGCGAGTGCCCGCTCGGCTGCGAGGGCGGCCTTGTTCTCGCTGAAGTCGTGTCGGCGCGCAGTACGTCCTGGTGCGGCTCGGCGCCCGTATTCACGGAGCGACACCGGGATGTCGACGGGCTCGACTTGCCACCAGCTCGGGAAGCGGCCGGCGGCCTCTGAGTCGGCGGCCGGGAACCCGAGATGGGAGGTGGGTGCGAGTCCGAACGCGGCGTCGAAGAGTTCGTGCGCCTCTTCGTCGGTGTTGCACCGTGCGAACCACACCGCGGTTGATTGGAGTTCGGCCGCCCGGTTGACCGGCCGTGTTGCCTGCTCGGTGAGGCGACGCAACAAGGTCAGGAGTTCGCGGATGGCGACGGTCGTGGCGCCGATGAGTGCGTCGGCTTCGGAGCGGTCGAGGCGGCCGGCGACGAACCAGTCGAGCATGCCGTCCCACCGGCTCGCCCAACTCGTGCCCGTGCCGAACATGCCACCGGAGTCGTCACCCTCGTCGGCGAGTCCGATGAGATCGTCGCGTACGTCACGATCGAGTTGGAGCAGTTGGCGGCTGATCACGGATCGGTTCCGGACGAGATCGTCGTGGAAGTCCTGCAGGTAGGCGATGAGCTGATCCTTGTAGGCCAGGAAGACGTGGTCGTCGAGCCGGTCTTCGCGGGCGACCCGGTTGATGGTGGCGTAGAACTCGCGGGCGTTGGCGGCGAGTTCGCCGATGGCGAGATCGAGGTCGCGCAGGCGCAGGTAGACGCGAGTTGCATCCCGGACCTGGACTGCCCCTTCGAGGTCGTCGAGCGCGTCACGGATCTGACGGAACATGGCGCGTTGCAGCGACCCGGCCTCGGCGGTGGCGTCGAGCACGAGGATGATGGAGCGCAGCGTCGCCTCACCGATCGGGGTGAGCTCCCAGAGTTCGTGGCGCTTCAGGTATTCCTCGACCGACGACGCCCGGAACGACGGGTCCTGCACCCAATCGACGCATTTCCATTCTCGAAGCTGGTCCAGTGCCGGGCGCAGCGCCCGGTCGCTGAACTCATCGAACCGGTCGGCGATCGGGCTGTCGGCGAGACGGCGTCGGATGTCGCCCGTGCGCAGCTGGAGGTGATAGGAGGCTTTCGCTTCGGCGAGCGCGGCGAGCACAGCCGCGTAGATCGCGCTCTGATCCGATGACGCAGCTCGCAGCGCTGCCAGCCGATCGCGTTCGTCGATGGTCAAGGGTTGCTCGATCAGCGACGGCCGCCCGGTTGCCCGCTCGGGCGTCGTCGTGTCGCTCACCGCCACCACGCCGAGACTATTCGCCACGAATGTCTGACCCACCGTCACGCAAGATCGACGAGGACGGCGATGGTCTCTCGGATCTGGGACAACGCGAGCGGACCGATGTTGCCCCTCGTGCGGACGATGCGTTGCGGTGACACGGCGCGTAGATGTTGGCACTGGGCAGCAGACGGCGCGGCGAGTCCGTTCTCCGAGTCGGGATCGATGGTGATCTCGGAGTGATAGCGCCGCAGCGTGGTGGTGAGCGGAACGACCTGGATGACGGTCGGCCCAGCGTCCAAGATCCGTTGCGCGGTGACGACGACAGCCGGGTGGATGTAGCCGGCTTCACGGCCTTCCGGCTGCCCGAGATCGAGGTCGACCACATCACCCGAGTTCGGCATCGAGCCAGGCGGTCTCGTCGGGTCGCTGCGCCACGTGCAGTTGTTCGCCGATGTGGTCTTGGCGTAGCGCACGAACGGCGAGCGCCACGGTGTTGCCGACGGTCGTGTCGAGTTCGGCGGCGAGTCGCTTCAGCTCGTGATGCGTGGCGGTGTCGATCCGAACGCTCGTGCTGTGCATGCAAATCAGCATACATCCCACCTGGTTCCTGAGTTGCGGAGCGGGTGCATCCATACAGCCAGCTTGGCAAGGGGCTGTGACAGTGTGGCGCCGTCTGTCTCGTCGGCTGACCGACATCCGTTCAAAGCTCGCGGGCGAGAGCCCGCTCGTACGCCTTCGCGGTCGCCGCGTTGAAGCACACGAATCGAACGAGGCGGACGGACGTGGTCGTGGACCGGACGGTGTCGACAGCGATCTCCGCTGCTGGCTCCGACGGGTAGCCGTAGACGCCAGTGGAGATTGCAGGAATCGCGATGGAGGAAGCGCCGACCTCGTCGGCACACGCCAGCACGGCGGCGTAGCACGAGGCGAGGAGCGCCGGTTCGCCGTTCGCGCCGCCTCCCCAGACCGGACCCACCGTATGGATCACCCAGCGTGCTGGCAGATCGAACCCGGGTGTCACCTTCGCCTGGCCGGTTTCGCATCCGCCGAGCAGGCGACATGCCTCCAGCAGTCGCGGCCCAGCGGCGCGGTGAATGGCGCCGTCGACCCCGCCTCCGCCGAGCAGCGACGTGTTCGCGGCGTTGACGATCGCGTCGACACGCTCGACCGTGATGTCGCCGATCACCACTTCGAGGCGGATCGAGCTGTCAGTCATTCGCCTGTCCTCCTCGGGTCGTCCTTCATCACAGATCTTCCCAGGGAATGACACACCCCCGGACCACACTGGATCACATGGCGGATCGACTCCTGACACCTTCGAAGATCACGGCGTGGCTCGACTGCGCGCACTTCCTCACGCTGCAGCACGAGGTCGACGCGGGCACGCTGGACGGTCGAGCGCAGCCCGTTCGGCGAGATGGCGCAGCTGCTGCTCGACAAGGGCATGGAGCACGAGGCGGCGGTGCTCGACGGCTACCGGGCCGAGGGCTCAGTCGGTGTTCGAGGTGCCCGCGCAGGACCAGGAGCGCGGCGAGTCGTTCGACGCGCTGGGTCGAGCGGGTCGGCAATCCGATGGCCGACGGCCACGACGTCGATCTTCCAGATGCCGTTCGTGCACGACGGGATCCGTGGCATCGCCGACTTCCTCGTGCGCACCGTCGATCCCGACACCGGCGCGGTGACCTACGAGCCGGTCGACGCCAAGCTCGCCCGCAACGAGGCGAAGCCCGGCCACGTGCTGCAGCTGTGCTTCTACGCCGAGGCGATCGCGCGCGCTCACCGGCGCTCGGCCCGAGCACGTGCGCATCGCGCTCGGCTCCGGTGCAGGTCGAGACGATCCGGGTCGACGACGTGCTGCCGTACTGGCGTCGCCTGCGCGGCCAGCTCGGCCGAGCTGGTCGACGCGCCGCCGACCGACGACACGTTCCCCGAGCCGTGCGACCACTGCCAGTTCTGCCAGTTCGAGATGGTGTGCGAGGACCAGTGGCGCGCGGCCGACTCGCTCGTCCACGTCGCCGGTGTCCGCGCGGCCGATCGGGTCACGCTGCGAGGCGGGCCGGCGTCGACACGATCGCCGGCCTGGCCGCGCTCGACCGGCCGATCGACGGCCTCGACGACGGCCGCCGCGACCGGTTCGTCCGCCAGGCCACGCTGCAGGTCGCGGCCCGCGAGCACCCCGACGATCCGCCGCCGTTCGAGCTGGTTGCCGACGCCGACCGGTCGCGCTCAACGCGGCGTCGGAGACCGAGGCCGGTCGGGTTCGCGGCGATGCCCGCGCCCGACGACGGCGACGTGTTCCTCGACTTCGAGGGTCACCCGTTCTGGCGTGCCGACGTCGGCCTGTTCTTCCTGTTCGGCTGGATCGAGCGCAGACGCCAGCCGGCGAGTGGGAGTTCAAGGCGCTGTGGGCGCACGACCAGGCGGAGGAGGCGGCGGCCACCAAGCAGCTCGTCGACTACCTCGACGCCCGCCGCCAGCGGTTCCCGAACATGCACGTGTACCACTACAACCACACCGAGCGCTCGTCGCTGCGGCGGCTGACGAGCGAGCACGGCGTGGCCGAACTCGAGCTGGAGCGGCTGATCGAGACGGGGATGTTCGTCGACCTGTATCCGAGTCGTCACGGCGTCGCTGCAGGTCGGCACCGAGAGCTACGGCCTCAAGCAGATCGAGCGGCTGGCCGGCTACGAGCGCGGCCACGAGATCGACCGGGGTGCCGGCGCGGTCGTCGAGTACGAGCGCTGGATGGCCGACCGCGACGCCGACCATCTCACGGCGATCGCCGCCTACAACGAGGACGACGTCCGGGCGACCCGGGCGGTGCGCGACTGGCTCGTCGAACAGCGCCCGGCGGCGATGCCGTGGCGTCCGGCGGTGCTCGACGAGTACGAGCCGCGACCCGGAACTCGACGCCCGGATCGAGGCGCTCCACGCGTTCGGCCCCGGCACCGACGAGCACCTGATGGGCGACCTGCTCGGCTACTGGCGGCGGGAGAACAGCGCGGTGGCGGCCGACGGCGCTGCGCCTGTCGACGGCGCCCGACGCCGACCAGATGGAGTCGATGGGTGCGATCGCCCGGCTGAAGTACGTCGGGCTGCAAGCCGCAGCACAGCGCCAAGACGGGCAAGGAGCTGAAGTGGCCGGCGGCGGTCTTCACGTTCCCGCCGCAGCCGATCGACGCCGACATCAAGCCGGGCGAGACGCTGATCGTCGCGTTGAACGATCAGGAGTGGGCGTTCTTCAAGCTGGCGTCGATCGATCGCACGCAAGGGCGAGCTGCGGGTCGACGTGGGACAAGAGCGCATGCCGACAGCGGCGTGATCCCGACGTCGCTCGTGCACTACGTCGTGGTTCGACGAGGGGGCGAAGCTGGTGGCGCTCCAGCAGCTCGGCGACGAGATGCTCGCCGGCGACGCGACCCGTGTCGGCCACTCGATGCTGCGTCGCGAGCTGCCGCGGTTCGTCGCCGGCGGCGGACCGGCCGGTGGCGAGTTCACCGGTGACGTCGACGACATCTGTGCGTGGGTGACGCAGCTCGATGGCAGCTTCGTGCCGATCCAGGGGCCGCCGGGGACGGGCAAGACGTTCACCGGTGCGCACATCATCCGCACGCTGGTGAAGGCGGGCAAGCGGGTCGGCGTGACGGCGATGAGCCATCACGCGATCGACAATCTGATGGAGGCGGTCGTCGAGCGGTTCGTCGAGGACGGCGACGTCGGCGAGCTGCGGGCGGTGCGCAAGTCGAAGCCGGGCGATCTCGACCACGTCGACGTACATCGACGACAACGGCGACGCCGCCGGCGGTGACTTCAACGTGGTCGCCGGCACGCCGTGGTTCTTCGCCAGCACGGCGATGCGTGACAACCCGGTCGACGTGCTGGTGGTCGACGAGGCCGGTCAGCTCGGCCTGGCCGACACGCTGGCGGCGACGATCTCGGCGGCGAACGTGATCCTGCTCGGCGATCCGCAGCAGCTGCCGCAGGTGTCGCAGGCGAGCCATCCGAACGGTGCCGGTGCGAGCGCGCTCGAGCACATCCTGGGTGACGATCGCACGGTGAGCGCCGATCGTGGCGTGCTGCTCGACGTGACGTGGCGGATGCATCCCCGACGTGTGCAAGTTCATCTCCGACACGTCCTACGAGGGCAAGCTGACGAGCCACGAGTCGTGCGCCGGCCAGTCGACCGCGGCGGGCGTCGGCCTGCGCTGGATCCGTGCCGACCACGCCGGCCGCTCGACCGAGTCACCCGAGGAGGCCGAACTCGTCGCCAAGACGATCGGCGACCTGATGGGCCAGGACTGGACCGACCAGAAGGGCGTCACCCGCCCGCTGACCGCCGACGACTTCATCGTCGTCACGCCCGTACAACGACCAGCGCCGCCTGATCGAGGCGGTGCTCGCGGCCGATCGCGGCGACGGCCGGCGTCGAGGTCGGCACGGTCGACAAGTTCCAGGGCCGCGAGGCCGCGGTCGTGGTGTTCTCGATGGCGACGTCGTCGAAGGACTTCATGCCCCGCACGTCCGACTTCCTGTTCTCGAAGAACCGCCTCAACGTGGCGATCAGCCGGGCGCGCTGCCTCGCCTACCTGATCTGCACCGACGAGCTGCTGGACACGCGGCGCGCGACGGTCGAGGAGATGGCGCTGATCTCCGCGCTGTGTTCGTTTCGAGCGAGCGAAGGCCGTCTGACCCCGCACGCTCGCCCGTTCGAGTGATCTTCTTCCGGCTATATGCGCTCAACAAGTTCCGCGTTGGAGAGAAGGTGCCGCCCCGAGCGAGCAAGCGGGCCCGAGTGCCGGTCTCGCGGGGCCCGTGATTCGCACCGAGAAGTACGGCGCCGTACGCTGGCGCCGTGACCCAGCTGGACGGAGCACTTCGTGTGGTGATGATCGTCATCGACGCGATGCCGCACCGTCACGTGAGTCCGACGCTCACGCCGCACCTGTGGCGTCAGGCGGCGAGCGGTGGGCGTGCGCCGATGGGGGCGTTGTCGCTGCCGGTGTCGGTCACCTACGCCAACCACGCCGCGTTCGTGACCGGTGTCGACCCGATCGTCACCGGCGTGCACGGCAACCACGCGTGGACCGACGATCGGGGCTGGGTGCCCGCGCCGAAGGAAGGCCCGACGGCGACGACGCTGTTCGAGCGGGTCGGCGCCGCCGGCGGACGGTCGGCGATGGTGGTCGGCGATCAGAAGCTCGTCGGGCAGATGGGCGGGTCGCGGGCCGACACGGTGTGGCCGCCGGACGGTCGGCTTCCCGAGGGCACCGATCGTTGCCTGTTCGGCTACGCCTCCGACGCGGCGGTGCTGGCGGCACTCGACGAGGTCGACCTCGACGTCGACTTCGCCGTCATCCACCTCAACGAGCCCGACACCACGTCGCACATGTACGGGCCCGACTCGCCGGAGGCGCTCGAGCAGTACCGGTCGACCGACGCCGCGTACGGCGAGGTCGTCGCTCGGCTCGCCGACGGATGGGAGCACACCATCGTGCTGACGCTGTCCGATCACGACCAGGAGACGATCACCGACCAGACACCGGTCGCGCTCGCCGATGCCCTCGCCGACGTCGAGGGGCTGGCGGTCGCCGACGAGGGGACGGCCGCGCTCGATCCACCGCGGGCCGTCGAGCGCGGTCATCGGCGACGACCGACTGTTCGAGTTGATCCGGTCGGTCGACGGCGTCGAGTCCGCGTGCGCGCTCACGCCCGACGTGTGGATGGCGTGGACCGAACCCGGCCGCATGTTCGGCTCGGCACCGATCCCGCTCCACGGTCAGCACGGCAGCCCGCGCTGTCGCACGCAGATGGCGATCGTCTCGGGCGGCGATCCTCGCGTCGCCGCCATCGCCCGCCGGATCGAACGCGACCAGCCATCGGTGCTCGACTGGGCGCCGATGATCGCCGACCTCCTGCAGATCGACGGAGCTCCCGGATGATCGGCGACACCGACGTCGCCGCGTTCCGGCGCGACGGATGGCTCGTCGTCCGCGACGTGCTGTCGGCCGCGCAGCTCGACGCGCTCGACGCCGCCGTCGGGAGGCTGGAGAGCTGGGCGGCGAGCGGCGGGCCTGGTCTGCACCACTTCGAACAGACCGACGCCGGCGCGGTGCTGGCGCGCAGCGAGGACTTCGTGCACGACGACCAGGTGCTGCACGACCTCATCTGCGAGGGCATCATCGTCGAGGTGCTCGCCGCGCTGTTCGACGACGAACCGGTGCTCTTCAAGGAGAAGGTCAACTACAAGCAGCCGGGCGGCGGCGGGTTCGCCCCGCACCAGGACGCCACCGCCTACCGCTTCGTCGACCATCACATCTCGTGCATGGTCCCGCTCGACCCGGCGACCCCGGCGAGCGGCTGCCTGTACGTGGCGCCCGGGTTCGAGGCGGGCCAGCTCCCGACCGACGAGCGTGGCCGCATCGAGGAATCGACCGCCGACCGGCTCGCCTGGCAGCCCGTGCCGCTGGAGCCGGGCGACCTGTTGTTCTTCGACTCGTACACGCCGCACCACAGCGACACGAACACCACCGACCGGGCGCGGCGTGCCCTCTACCTGACCTACAACGCGGCGTCGCTCGGCGACCACCGCGATCGCTACTACGCCGACAAGCGCGCCGAGTTCGCCGAGCAGGGCGACGACTTCGACGGCGAACGGGTCCGCATCAGCATCAGCGACGACTTCCTCGGCCGACCGGTCGCGGGTGACACCCGATGAGCGCAGACTCCCGGCACGGCGATCGACGAACTGTTCGCGCTGTACGCGTCGCCGGCGGCATCGCGGATGTACGACGAGGACGTCACCGAACTCGAGCACGCCCTGCAGGCGGGCGCGCTCGCCCGCGCCGACGGTGCACCCGATCACCTCGTCGCCGCCGCGCTGCTCCACGACGTCGGCCACCTCGTGGCCGACGACAACGTGGGCCTCGACGAGGAGCTCACGGAGGACTTCCACCACGAACGCGTCGGCGCCCGCCACCTGACCCGATGGTTCGGGCCGGAGGTGACCGCGCCGGTCGCCCTGCACGTCGCTGCCAAGCGCTACCTGTGCGCCGTCGAGCCGGGCTACCTCGACGGGCTGTCGCCGTCGTCGGTGCGCAGCCTCGGCCTCCAGGGCGGGCCGATGTCGGCGGCCGAGGTCGAGGCGTTCGAGCGCCGACCGCACCACCGAGGCGCCGTGCTCGTGCGGCGATGGGACGACCGCGCCAAGGTCGCCGGCCTCGCCGTCCCCGACCTCGCCGACTACCGCTCGCTCCTCCCGGGCCTCGTCGTCGGCTCTGAGGGAGGTCTGCGCGGCACGCACGACCTCCGACTACGTCGGGCGGAACATGCCCCACATGTGGGGGCCGGTCGGTACGTCCCACTCGGAGCGGACCTCGAAACCGTGGTGCCGGTAGTAGGCGACGTTCTCGATCGTCTCGGTCTCGAGGTAGCACGGCAGCCCTTCGGCGGCGGCACGTTCGAACATCGAACCCATGAGCGCGGCGCCGACGCCCTGTCGCTGCCAGTCGGGATGCGTTGCCAGCAGCTGGAGGTACCAGTGCGGCTCCGCTGGTGTGTGGTCCGCGAGGACGGTGCCGATGATGGCGTAGCGACCCAGCAACGCCTCGACCTCCGGCGGCAACGGGCCGTCGGGCGGAGCACCGAAATCGATGTCGGGCCGCCCGGGTGGAATCCACACCGCGACGCCGGCACTGTCGTCGGTGCACCACACCTCGTCGAGGCCCAGCCAACCGTCGAACGCGTCACGGAGGACCTCGCCACCGGGAGCCAGGTAGATGTCGTCGTCGGGATGGAGCCAGCGCATCACCGGATCGTCGACGAACGCACGCACCGCCGTCACCCGGGCGCGCAGCGCATCGTCGGCCGTCGCCCTACGGATCAGCATCCCGCGACATTACCGATCTCCCCGGGCCGGGCTCCGGCGGCTGCCGACTGACCCGACCACGCCTCGCCGGCGCGGCACGGTCTGCGCTCGTCGACGGCGCTGCCGCGCCACGTTCGTCAGCAACGCCTCGAGCGCTCGTGCCGACGACCCGCTGTCACACCTCGAGCACTGACGATCAGCCCGAGTCGGACCACGGCGGAGCCATTCGGTCGCTCGTTCCGCGACCACGCCCGTGTGGCCGGCGAGGAAGTGATCCGCCGACTCGATCACCTCGATCTCGACGTCCGGCCAGTCGACGGTGGCCACGGTGATGCGCTCGGGCGGTGCGTACTGGTCGTGGCGCGGCACGAGCGCGAGCACCGGTGAGTCGGGTGCGGCGAGCGGTTCGACGATCGGCGGAGCGATCACCACCGCGCGGTGATCCGCTCGTCGACGGTCGTGAGGGTGACCATCGCGCCGAACGAGTAGCCGACGACGAACAGCGGCACGGCGTCGCCGAGCTCGTCGGACAGCGCGTCGAGCGCGGCGATCACATCGAGACGTTCACCCCGCCCGTTGTCGTGGTCCGACCGGAAGTCGAAGCGGATCGCGACGAACCCCGCCTGGGGCAGACGTTGAACACGGCGTCGACGACCGGGTTGAACCGGTTGCCGCCGTACAGCGGGTGCGGGTGGCAGACGACGACACCACCCAGCACGTCACCCGCGGGACGGACGAAATCGCCGGCGAGCCGATGACCGTCAGACGTCTCGAGCGCGATCGTGTTCACCGGGCAATCGTTGCAGGCGGATGCGGTTCAGCCGGACGGCGGGGTCGAGAAACTGCAGCGAGGACCGGGTGCGTTCGCCAGCCGGTGGTCGAGCGTGGCGAGCGGAACCTCGAAGGCCTCGGCGATCGCGACGTACCACGCGTCGTACGGCGTGACGCTGTGGCGAAGCTGCCAGACCCTGTCGGCGAACGGCTCGTACGGCAGCGAGGTCGATCGTCGAGGCTGGTCAGGTCGGCGTGGGCCAGGGCGGCCATGGCCGGCGAGATCTGGCCGAGCCGCTCCGCCCGGCGAAGGTAGCTCGCAACTTCGGCGTGGATCATGTGGGGTGCGATGGCGACGCCAGTGGTCAGCTGATCGACGGCCCAGTGCGCCGACGAGTTCGGTCGGATCGAGGGTCGCGCTCACCACGGACGCGTCGACGACGACGGTCACTGCGCTCGAGCGTTCGATGCTGGTCGGCGGACCGCAACTCGAGGATCTGTTCGGCTGGTCAGCCCCTCGCCGGTCTCGACGGCCGCGCTCACGAACACGGGCGAGGATCGCAGCATTGTCCGGACGATCGGCGAGTGCGATCAGCGCCGAGCGCAGGTACTGCTGGAGTGACCGTCCGCTGGCGGCGGCCCGGGCGGCGAGTTCGCGACGGTGTCGTCGGGGACGTCGCGAATCGTGACCGACGGCATGATTGCATTTTGCATGTTTCGACTCCATTCTGCAATCGCGTTCAACGAGAACACGCCGGGTGACTCGATCGATCTCCATCATGAGGCAGCCCTGTGACATCGCCACTCGATCGTCGCTCTCGTGAACAAATTGCGCCGTAGGGCCGCAGTTTGTTCACGACGTTCGGCCGGACGTCGGCGCTCGGTTCGCGCGGGGACGGGTCCGGAATGAACAGGGTTCGCCTTGACCTGAGTTGCTATAGCAAATATGCTGCGGCACTGATGTCCTCCGTGAACGACGGAATGCGCTGCGCCAGCTCGACAGCACCACGCTGGCCGACCAGGCCTATGGCGCGATCCGCGAGGCGATCGTGTCGGGCGAGCTGGAGTCGCGGGAGAAGATCACCGAGCGCGGGCTGGCCGAGCGGCTCTCCGTCAGCGCCACGCCGGTCCGTGAGGCGCTGCGTCGGCTGGAGCAGGACGGCCTCGTCGAGCGCACCGGGCCCCGCACCGTGCAGGTGGTCGACTTCGACGACCGCTCGGTGACCGAGATCCGGCTGGCCGAAGGTGCGCTGCGGGTCGTCGCCGCCCGGCTCGCCGCGACGAACGCCACCAAGGAGCAGCTCGCCCGGATGGAGGCGCTGCTCGACGCCGGCGACCGCGAGATCGCCCGCCTCGAGGCGCTCGACCCGGACGGCACGTCGCTCACCACCGCCGACCTCGCCGGCATCCTGCGGATCACCCGCGAGTTCCACGCCGAGCTGAACGAGGGCTGCAACAACCCGGTCGTGCTCCGCTTGCTGCGCACGGTCGACGCGTTCAACCTCGCGGCGCTGCCGCGCAACCTGTCGGTCGAGGTCAGCCACGGCGGCGGCCGCGGAAGCGGCCGAGCGCTACGCCGACCACCGCCGCATCTTCGAAGCCGTGCGCGACGGCGACGCGGCGGAGGCCGAACGACTGATGACCGAACACACCCACGCCCATCACTACGCGCGGCACTGACGTACACCACGCCGGCGGCGACCGTCGTCCGGCTCCGAATGAGGGGGAATCACACATGGGGAATCGAACTCGGCACGTGTCCGGTGCCGTCCTGCTGGCGGGTGCGCTCGCGCTGACGGCGTGCGGCGTCGGGTCGCAGTCCGACTCGGACGCCACCGACGCGCCCGCCGTCACGGAGTCGAGCGGCACCACCGCCGACACGACCGCGGCGACGACGGCCGACACGACCGCGACGACGGAGGCCACCGCCGACACGGCGCCGGCCGAGACGACCGCCGACACGCACGGCGGACACGGCGGCGCCGCTCGCCGACGCGATCGACATCGAGGCGGCGATCGAGGCCAGCCGTGACGAGGGCAAGCTCATCATCTACGGCAACCCGAGCGTCGACCAGTGGACGCCGCTGCTCGCTGCGTTCAACGAGAAGTACCCGTGGATCGAGGTCGAGACGTTCGACCTCGGCGGCGCCGAGGCGTTCCAGCGCTACCTCAGCGAGGAGGCGACCGGCTCGCCGACCGCCGACGTGATCGTCAACACCGACGGCGCCGGCTGGCTCGATCTGGTCGAGCGCGGCAAGGTCGTCGACTACGTCGATCCCGAGCTGGCCGCCTACCCGGTCGACGAGGCGGTGCTCGCCCCTGGCGTGTTCGCCATGTCGTACGACCCGCTGATCGCCGTGTTCAACACGCTGGCGTTCCCGCTCGACGAGCAGCCGACGACCCTCGCCGAGATGGCCGCCATGGCGCCGCGAGCTCGACGGCAAGATCGGCACGGTCAACGTGACGAACGCCAACGCCGGCCTCGGCACCTACGGCTACATCGACGCCTACGGCGAGGAGGGCTGGGCGGTGCTCGAGCAGCTCGGCCCGCACTCCGGCGTCGAGGACGGCACCGGCGCGCTGCTCGGCAAGCTGCAGAGCGGCGAGTACGTCGCCAGCTTCTTCGCCTCCGGGCTCGCTGCGGGCGCTGATCGACACGACCGAGACCGGCGACCTCCTCAACTACCGCTACCTCGCCGACGCCACGACGCTGCCGGCCCGCGCCGTCGGCGTCACGACCGCGGCGGCGTCGCCGAACGCGGCGCAGGTGTTCGTCAACTACCTCCTGTCGGAGGAGGGCCAGACGGCGACGTGCGCTCGGTGGCTTCACCCCGTACCGCGAGGGCGTCGACTGCCCGACCGGGCTGCCCGCCGTCGAGGCGGCGGTCGGCGAGGGCAACGCGATCCTCGTCGGCTACCCGGCCGACCTGCGTGAGCAGCAGGCGGCGATCGAGGAACGATGGAACGCGGCGTTCGGTCGTTGACCCGATGACGACGATCGACGCCGGCCGGCCGGCGACATGAGCGTCGCCCGGCCGGCGCTCCGAAGGGCCGGCTCAAGCGGAGCTGGCTGCCGGAATGGGTGACGCAGTACGGGCTGTGGATCCTCGCGCTGACGTTCGTCATCGGGCCGATCATCCCGGTGCTGTGGGCGTCGCTGTGGTCGACGCCGCTCTACGAGGCGGGCGGCTCGCTGACGCTGCGCAACTTCCAGGACCTCGTCGCCGATCCCGACTGGTGGACGGCGGTGCGCAACAGCGTGTGGTTCGCCGTCCTCACCACGGTCGGCTCGGTCGTGCTGGGCTGCTCGCTGGCGGTCCTGTTCGTGCGCACCAACCTGCCCGGCCGGCGGTTCCTGCGCGGCTTCATCCTGCTGCCGGTGATGATCCCCGGGCTGGCGCTGATCCTCGGCTGGGCGTCGATGTACTCGCCGTCCGGCTACGTCACCCGGCTGATCGACACCCGCACGCCGTTCCCGGTGTGGTGGGACCTCTACAGCGTGCCGGGCATGGCGATGCTGGCCGTCGGCGTGGCGGCGCCGGTCGTCTACCTGTACGTCAACGCGTCGCTCACGTCGCAGGACACCGCGCTGGAGATGGCGGCGCTGTCGGCGGGCGCCAGCCCGGTGCGGGCGCTGCGCACGGTGACGCTGCCGCTGCTGCGGCCGGCGATCCTCAACTCGTCGGTGATCGTGTTCGCCCTGTCGCTCGAGGTGCTCGGCCTGCCGCTGATCCTCGGCAGCTCGTCGAACGTCGACATGATCTCGACCTACCTCTACGACCACTGGGTCAACGAGGTGCCGTCGCAGCAGGGGCTCGTGTCGGCCGGGGCGATGCTGCTGCTGGCGACGGTGACGATCATGCTGTTCCTCCGCAACCGGCTGACGGGCGACGTCGCCCGCTTCGTCACGACCGGCAAGAGCACGGCCGGCCGCCAGATCGACCTCGGGCTGGCTGCGCTGGCCGCTGACCGTCGGCGTCGTCGTGTACGTCGTCGCCGCGCTGCTCCTGCCGGTCGTC
Organism: Ilumatobacteraceae bacterium; assembly: GCA_963801795.1. Classification (GTDB taxonomy): domain Bacteria; phylum Actinomycetota; class Acidimicrobiia; order Acidimicrobiales; family Ilumatobacteraceae; genus Sva-07. Next base: position 46,947 of record CAWDFZ010000003.1, on the reverse strand, counting down.
GGGCTCGTGCTCACCGCGTTCACGCAGTACCTCACCCCGTTCGTCGCGCCGTGGGACGTCCTCACGACCGACCACATGCAGGCGGTGTTCGACAACCCGGTGTTCACCCGCTCGGTGCGCAACAGCCTGCTGATCGCCACGATCGGCGGCGCGCTCGCCACGCTGGCCATCGCCGCCCTGTCGGTCGTCGCCCACCGGTCGTCGTTCCGCTTCCGCGGCTCGCTGCAGTACTCGATGCTCTACCCGCGGGCGATGCCGGGGCTCGTCACGGGGATGGCGTTCTTCTGGGCGTTCGTCGTGCTCGACCCGTCGAACACGGTGCGCGCCTCGCTGTGGGGGATCGGCATCGCCTTCGCCGTGCGCAGCCTGGCGCTCGGCTACAGCGCGTTCTACCCGGCGCTGCACGCGCTGGGGGAGGACATCGATCGCGCCGCCCGCACGTCGGGGGCCGACTGGTGGATGACGATGCGGTCGATCGTGTTGCGGCTGCTGCGGCCGGCGATGGCGGTGTCGTTCATCTTGATGTTCGTGGCGATGCTCAACGACTACGACCCGGCGGTGTTCATGGTGACGCCGGGGACCGAGGTGATGGGTCTGACGATGCTCAAGCTGTGGGCGGCCGGCACGGTCGGCCCGGTCGCCGCGCTGGCGTTGATCCAGGTGACGATCACCGTGGTCGTGCTCGGCCTCGGCCGGCTGTTGTGGGGGGTGAAGCCGAGTGCCTGATCTGGAGATCACCGGTCTGACGAAGACGTTCGACGACCACGTCGCGCTCGACGCGATCTCGCTGGAGGCGAACGCCGGCGAGTTGCTGACGCTGCTCGGCCCGAGCGGGTGCGGGAAGTCGACGACGCTGTGGTCGATCGCCGGCCTGCACCGCCCCGACGCCGGCCGCATCTCGATCGGCGACCGCGTCGTGTTCGACGGCGCGGCGAAGACGTTCGTGCCGCCGGAGAAGCGGGAGTGCGGCGTCGTGTTCCAGTCGTACGCGATCTGGCCGAACATGACCGTCGCCGAGAACGTCGGCTACCCGCTCGGGCTGCGGCGGATCAAGGGCGCGGCGAAGGAGCAGCGGGTGCGCGAGGTGTTGGAGCTCGTCGAGCTCGGCGACCTGGCCAAGCGCTACCCGCACCAGCTGTCGGGCGGCCAGCAGCAGCGCGTCGCGCTGGCCCGGGCGCTGGCGTCGCCGCCGCGCCTGCTGCTGCTCGACGAGCCGTTCTCGAACCTCGACGCCAAGCTGCGCGACCGGGCCCGGGTGTGGTTGAAGGCGCTGCAGCGGGAGATCGCGGTGACGACGATCTTCGTCACCCACGACCAGGACGAGGCGCTGTCGCTCAGCGATCGCGTCGCCGTGATGAGCGCCGGTCAGATCCGCCAGCTCGGCACGCCCGAGGAGGTCTACAACGCGCCGGCCGACGTGTTCGTCGCCGATTTCGTCGGCACGATCAACCTGCTCGACGTCACGAGCGCGACCGATCGCGGCGACCACGTCGAGGTCGGCGTCGCCGGCGTGCCGGTCCCGCTGCGGGTCGACACGCTCGGTGCCGAGACCAGCGCCGGCCGACGTCGGCATCATCGGGTTCCGGCCGGAGTCGGTGATCGTCCACGAGTCGTGCGCCGCCGGCCACCACGACGGCGCGGTGAACACGTTCGACGCGCACAGTCCTCGACGTCGCCTACCTCGGCGACCACTACCGCTACCGGATCGACGTCGGCGGCACGCCGGTCACGGTGCAGACGACGCACACCGTGTCGCACGACGGCCGGTTGACGGTCGAGATCCCACCCACGCGCATTCGCGCCTACCCCCACCGGGAGCCGTCCGATGGCTGACGCCAAGATCCTCATCCCCGCCGGCATGCTCGGCGCCGGCTTCACCGCCGAGCAGTTGGACCGCGGCATCGCCCTCGGCGCGCACGCCATCGCCATCGACGGGGGGTCGACCGATTCGGGTCCGGCCTACCTCGGCCGGGCGATGCCGAAGATGCCGGCCGAGGCGATCGCCGCCGACATGCGGCTGATGATGACGAAGGGGCTGCCGGCGGGCATCCCGGTGATCGTCGGGTCGGCGGGCACGAGCGGCACCGACAGCGGGGTCGACTGGGTGGCCGGCATCGCCGAGCAGATCGCCGCCGAGGAAGGGCTGACGATCCGGCTGGCGAAGATCTACAGCGAGCTGTCGACCGACGAGGTCCACCGGCTGCACGCCGCCGGGTCGATCGATCCGCTGGCGCCGCTCGGGCCGATCACCGACGAGCTGATCGACCGGTGCGAGCACATCGTCGGCCTGCTCGGCGCCGAGCCGTTCATCGACGCCCTCGATGCGGGGGCGAACGTGATCATCGCCGGCCGGGCGACCGACACCGCGGTGATCGCCGCCGCCGCGCTGCGCCGTGGCTGTCCGCCCGGCCCGACGTGGCACGCGGCGAAGACGGCCGAGTGCGGCGGCCAGTGCACGAGCAACCCGCGTGGCGGTGGCGTGCTGGTCGAGATCGACGACGACGGGTTCACGGTCGAGCCGCTCGAGTTGACGTCGGCGGCGACCCCGCTGTCGGTGGCGGCGCACATGATCTACGAGAACGCCAACCCGAACACGATGCGCGAGCCGTCGGGCACGCTCGACGTGTCGCAGGCGATGTACGAGGCGCTCGACGACCGGCGGGTGCGGGTGACCGGTTCGACGTTCACGCCCGAGCCGTACACGAACAAGCTCGAAGGGTCCGGGATCATCGGCTACCAGAGCCTGGCGATCGCCGGGATCCGTGACCCCGAGGTGCTCGCCGGCATCGACGTGTGGCAGAAGTCGTTGCGTGACTTCGTCGAGTTCAAGGCGCGACCGTGCTCGGCCTCGCCGCCGACGACTGCACGATCGAGATCCGCTGCTACGGGTGGAACGCGGTGCTCGGCGACCTCGATCCCGACCCGACCCCGCCGCGCGAGGTGGGGGCGATGCTGCTGGTGACGGCGAACGACCAGGCCACGGCGACCCGGGTCGTGAAGGTGGCCAACCCGTACCTGCTGCACATGCCGCTGCCGGACATGGAGCACCTGCCGAGCTTCGCCTTCATGGCCTCGCCGGCCGAGATCGAGCGCGGGCCGCTGTACGAGTTCTTCCTCAACCACGTGGTGCGGGTGTCGTCGCCCGGCGAGCTGAGCCGCACCGTGATCACCGACATCGGAGCCTCATGACTGTTTCACCTTCCTCCGAAACCGCCGACGTCTCGGACCGGCCGACGATCGGCGACGTCGCCGAGCTCGTCCGCTCGAAGAACGCCGGCCCGTTCTGGCAGACGCTCGACGTGTTCCTGCCCGACGACGACACGTACCGGCTGGTGGCCGAGTCGCCGGCGGTGAACGAGGCGACGATCTCGGCGCTGTACGGCGCGCCGGTCGACTCGATCACGATCTACCGGCTGCCGACGATCCGGGTGGTGAAGGTGTCGTTCCCCCGCCCGACGTCGCAGGGCGGCATCCGCGATCGCGACATGCACGCCGGTCAGCAACACGTGCCGTTGGCGCAGGTGCAGCTGTGAGCCTCGACGATCTCACCCGACTCGCCGAGTGGGACACCCCGGCGCTGAGCAACGCCCTCGACGCCCTGCGGCTCCGCTCGTTCAACACCGGCTACACCGACGGGATCGATCACGATTCCCGTATTCTCCAACTCTCGCGCCATCATCAGCACACGGCTGGCTCTGCTCGCGCACGGATGGACCTCGAAGCTGGCCCTAACCCGGATTATTCGTGAGCGATGAAGAAGAAAGATGAAGAAGAAAGCCACCGGGCCTCTCGGAAATCTGCTACTGACAAGGACTGCGAGGCCTAACTGGCCGTTGAAAAACCGCGCCCTGGCCAGCGATCTGTGATATGAGCGTCGCATCGCGACGAGTGGTGGAGGGGTGGATGGCGTTGGGAAGACGCGAACCGATCCAGGCCGAGATGTGGGTGGCAGCGACGGATCTGCCACGGTCGCCGGGTCACGTGTTCTACACGAAGCTGAATCGCGCTGCTGGCCGAGGCCGACTTCGATCGGCGGGTCGAGGCGCTCTGCGGGCCGTATTACGCCGACGACGTGGGGCGGCCGAGCATTCCGCCCGGCGTGTATTTCCGGATGCTCTTCGTCGGCTTCTTCGAAGGGCTCGGCTCGCAGCGCGCGATTGCGTGGAAATGCTCCGATAGCCTGTCGGTGCGAGACTTTCTCGGCGTGCCGATGGGCGAGGAGGCGCCGGACCACTCGAGCCTGACCCGCATCCGCCACCGCCTGCCCCTGGAGGTGCACGTGCAGGGCTTCCAGATGGTGCTCGACATCGCGCGCGACAAGGGCCTCCTGCACGGCAAGACGCTGGCCGTGGACTCGACCATGCTCGAGGCGAACGCGGCGATGAGGTCGATGGTGCATCGGGTCTCGCAGAAGACCTGGCGGCAGTACCTGCAGCAGCTGGCCAAGGAGGCGGGCATCGAGAATCCGACTGACGACGACCTGCGCCGCCTCGACCGCAAGCGCAAGGGGAAGAAGGTCTCCAACGAGGAGTGGGAGTCGCCGACCGACCCGGACAGCCGCATTGCGCGGATGAAGGACGGCACGACGCACTTTGCCTACAAGGCCGAGCACGCGGTCGACGTCGACAGCGATCTGATCGTGGCGGCCGAGATCCATCACGCCAACGATCCCGACACCGACACGGTCCTGGTCACCGCCACCGCCGCCCGCGAACATCTCGAAGCCGTCCAGAGTGAGCACACCGGCGAAGAGCTGCTCGGGGACAAGGGGTACCACAAGGCGGAGACGCTGGATCTGCTCGAGGGCGGCCTCGGGATGCGGCCGTACATTCCGGAGCCGAAGCTCGCCCACCACCGAGTGTGGACCGACAAGCCGCCCGAGTATCGGGCCGCGGTGTACGGCAACCGGCGACGGATCCGGGGCGCCCGCGGACGACGCTTGGGTCGGCTGCGAAGCGAGTACGCCGAGCGCAGCTTCGCGCACCTCTGCGAGACGGGGGCAACGAGGCGGCTGTGGCTACGAGGCCAAGAGAACGTCGCCAAGTGGTACCTGATGCGCGTCGCCGCCCGGAACCTCTCCGTCATCATGCGCGCCTTGTTCTACATCGGCACGCCGAGAGGGCTCCAGGGGCTCGGCGCCCGCCTGCTCGCGCTCGTTTGGCGCCTCTACGCGCTTCTGGAGTCGCTCCGGCCGCGCCTGCATCGCCTTCATCCACGTGCGCCTCACGCCGCGGCTCCTGCACCAACCGCCGCTGGATCGCTATTCGCGGCGCCAATCACGTATTCTTCAACGGGCTCCTAAGCCTCGCGCCGTAGTGGAATGCAACGCCCGCCAGCGCAAAGACGGCGACAGCCTGCGTCCACTACACGCCGCGGCGCGGCCGAAGTCCGAACTCTACCTTGCGGCATTGCCGCTGGTGAATGCCGGCCAGGTGGAATTACTCGACGTGCCGAAGCTGCGAGCGCAACTGGCGTCGCTCGAGCGGCGCACCGCCCGACGCGACGGCGCTCAACAGAACGGGGGCCATGCCGCAGTTCCCGATGCGTCGTCCGCTTGGTTGGCATGGCGTCCTCCTCCGCGCGGGTTGTTGTGTGCGGCGGATATGCCACGCAACGCGAGTCGCCGGCAATGACTGTCATGCAGTCATTGCCGGCGCCGCAGGGGTCCAATACCGAGGAAGGCTAGCATTCCCTGCGTCTCGTCCGTAAGGAGAGGCGGATGGCCAAAGTCGCGCACAACTTCCGCATTCACCTTCGCATCTATTTGGTCGTCGTCGGGTTCTTGGTCGTCATCTGGGGGCTCTCGGGCGGAGGCTACTTCTGGCCAGTTTGGCCCGCGCTGGGTTGGGGGCTGGGCGTGGCAATACATCGCGTCGTCACGCGGAATAGACATCCGGCCACACCCGACGCCTCGCTGATCGGCGCCCCCGGGATCTCCCCCTCAGTCCGGCGCGGCGACACCTACAAGGTGCACGAGCCAGGTGCACCCCCGGCTCACCGCCGGTGGGTCACGGTCATGTTCACGGACATCGCGAACTCGACCTCGCTCACCGAGGCGCTAGGTGACGAGGAATGGTCTCGCTTCCTTGCGCGCTACCGCGAAACGCTCCGCGGTGCGTTCCGAGAAAGAGGCGGCACCGAGGTCGGCGCACAAGGAGACGGCTTGCTCGCCCGATTTTCGAGTCCGGCCGACGCGGTCCTCTGTGCGGTAGACATCCAGCGCAAGCACGACGAGATGCGAGAGGGCGCAGGTCTCGTTCCGCAGGTGCGCATCGGTATTCATGCCGGCGAGGCCGTCGAGGACGACGGCGATCTCGTCGGCCGCGTGGTCAACCTTGCCGCGCGCGTGACCGCAGAGGCTGCCCCGGGCGAGATCCTGGTGACCGAGCCAGTCGCTGACGAGCTTGCCGGCCGCATCGAGGTGGTGGACCGCGGACTGTGGTCCCTCAGGGGCGTGCCGCAGCCGCGCCATCTGCTCGCTGTTCGGTGGGCTTAGTCATCATGGAACGACCGGCTCCGTTTCGCAGCATCGTAGATTAGGCTGCGAGGCGGACACCAACCCGAAGCTGTCCCTCCCGAGAAATGGCGTCGCCGCCTTTGTGCAGCGTGCCTGCAGGGGGGCGGCGCGATGATCGGGGCGCTGCATTCGCCCGTGTGCGAGCGCGCTCCCGACTGCGATGAGCCGGAGGACCTTCAGCGGTCGTTTGGGAAACTCGGGTCCATGCGCACCTACCCGGAGCCGCGTCATCAACTGGACCCAGAGCGCCAGCAGGTAGCGTGCATCGTGCCCGATCTCGACGGAGTGAAGCGGTACGGAAGCGCCTCCCACCGCAACGGTGCGACACCTCATGAAACGCCAGCGGTGGCCGGTCCTTCCTTACCTCACACCAACGAGCGTCCTGCTCGTCACGCCCTCGTCTATCTCGCCCGCCACCCGATCGCCTCATCGAACCGTCTGCCCACCACCCTCTCGGTCTGCGTCTCGCCGCCCTGCACTCGCAGCTCATCCCTGCTCCGCCCCCGCTTACGCTCGCCCACGCCTTGGCGCACTGAACCGCCTTGCGGTACAAGCTCCATAGGACGCAAACGCGCGTGGGCAGCGGTTCAGTTCAACGGGGCCTTTCCGCCATCCGGCCATGCAGCAGTCGGACTACTCGCGCCGCATCCCCGCGGCCGGATGGCGGAAAAACCCTCTTACGTTCGGCAGCCAGGAGAAGACCCGCGTGGCAGCTCGGAGTGTCGTAGTCAACCGTCGCAGACTCGGCCCTGGAGGTTCCGGAAATTTTGTCCGGTTTTTTCCGGAAACTTTGTCCGGTTGGGAATGCGCCGGATCGAGCGGGGAGTCAAGGTGGCGCGTGCGCACGGAGGGGCCGTCGAGGACGAGGAGACGCCCGCGCTCGAGGGTGCGGTCGACGATGGCCTCGGCGAGATCGTGATCGTGGAGGACATCGCCCCACCCGGTCAGGGGTGATTTGTTGGTCGTGAAGAGAATGGGCCGGCGGTGCAGGTGGCGGTCGTTGACGACGTGGAAGAGGACGTTGGCGGCATCCGGGCCGTAGGTGAGGTAGCCGACCTCGTCGACCACGAGCACGTGCGGGTGCACGTACTTCGCGAGCGTCTCGCGCAGCCGACCGAGGCGACTGGCGGCGGAGAGATCGTCGATGAGATGGGCGGCGGTGGTGAAGAGCGCGGTGGCGCCGTTCTGGATGGCGCGGTACGCGATGGCGACCGCCAGATGCGTTTTCCCTCTGACCGGTCTTGCCCATCAGGATGAGATTGCGCCCCTCGGTGACGAACTCGGGGCCGAGATAGGAGCCGAGGAGGTGCAGGCGCAGCGTGGACTGGAAGGAGAAGTTGAAGTCGTCGATGGTCTTCAGGAAGGGAAACGCCGCGTCGCTGACGGCGCGGCGCAGGCGGGTCTGCTGGCGATGGGCGATCTCCTCGGCGACGAGCGACCGCGAGGAAGGCGCGACACGACCACTGTTCGGTCTCCGCCCGCTCGCAGAGCTCGCGCCAGACGCGTCGGGCGTTGGCCAGGTGGAGGCGCTTGAACAGCGCGTCGAGGTCGATGGTGTTCGGATCGAAGGCGAGATCGGTGGGCATCACGAGACCTCGGCGGGGAAGAGGCTGAGCGAAGCGGCCGGGCGGCCGAGACACTGGGCGATGAAGGCGGTGGAGACGTTGCCGACGTCGAGGGCGGCGCGGAAGGCCCGATCCATGGCCTCCGGCCCGACCTGCTGCAGCAGCTCGTGCAACGCGTCGACGTCGCGCGTCCAGGCGCGGGGATGGCGGTGCACGAGCTCGGTGAGGAAGCGCACCGCCGCCGCGCCCGTCTCGAACAGATGCTGGCGCTTCAAGTACCGCTTGCCGCGGGTGCCCGAGATGGCGGCGAGGTGGGCGGCGCGGTGCTCGGGCAGCCGCGACGGCGTGCCCCGGCCGCTGCTGGCGCTCGTGCACGGCTTCGTGCCGGCCGGCGACGATGCGCACGCGATCCTTGTAGAGGTAGAGCGTGCCGGGGAGGCCGGCCGCCTCGGGCGGCATCGAGTAGCTGTGGGCCTCGTGCACCACTTCGGCGGTCGGGCCGACGGACACCGGCATGCGCAGCGCGAGCTCCGCGGGCTGGACGCGCAGCGCGCGCAGCCGCGAGCGCTCCTCGTCGATGCGGGCGGCCGGGATGACGCCCGTCGGCCGACTCGGCCGCTCGGTGTTCGTCTCGCGCAGCCACTCCGCGAGCTGCGCGAGCAGGTCGTCCAAGTCGTGGAAGCGGCGCTGCTTGAAGAACGAGCCCTTGACCCACTTCACCATCGATTCGATCGCCCCCTTCTGCCGGGGCTGGTAGGGCCAGCAGACCTCGGCCGTGAAGCCGATCTCGAGGGCCGCGTAGGCGAAGATCGGATTCCACTCGGTCACCTCGCCGTTCTTCTTCCACTGGAGCGCCACGGTCTTGGGCCGGTCGAACACCGCGCACAGCGGCACGCCGCCCATGGCGACGAAGTGATCGGCGAGGGTGCGAATCAGCGTCTCGGCCGTCTGGTCGGGGACGATGGTCACCTCCGCCCACCGCGACCACTTCAGCCGCGAGGCGAAGAAGTGCACCCGGCGCACGCTGCCGTCGGTGAACGCGACATCGACCTGGCCGAAGTCGTGCTGCGAGAACTCGCCGGGCAGCCCCTCGAAGCGCATCTCGACGGCGACGCCCGCGGGGCGCACCGCGGCGATGAGTTCGTACAGCGCGCTCTTCCCGCCCGTGTAGCCGGCCAGGCGGGCGCGCCGCAGGACCTCGACCGAGAGCAGCGCCGGCGCCTCGGTGACGAGATCGGTCACGAACTGCCGATACGGCTCGGCCTTGCTCGGCCGGCCCACGCGCGACGGCGGGGCCGCGGCCAGGTGCAGCTCAGTCACCGGCGCCTCCTTCGCCACCCGGCGCACGGTGCGCTCGTCGACGCCGACAAAGCGCGCCACCTCGACGTGCAGGTGGCCGGCCGCCACCAGGACCTGGATCGCATGCCGCTTGAGCACTGAGAGCATCCACACCTCCCCCGAGTGGAGGTGTGATGAGCGGACCGGTGCCGGCGCGGCCAACGGTGTCGGCGGGAGGCGCCGTCCCCGCCCCGCCGCGCTGCCGGGCTCTGTGGGGCCCGCAGCGCCCCCGCCCCAGTCGTCACCCACGGTTCGCTGACTGCCCGATCGCCGCGTTTTGGGACTACCTGAACCCTGGACCAGCTCCCGCGCGTCGATCCTGGGGCTTCCTAGCGCGTCGGATTCGAGCGACCCAGCGCCGAATCTCGCTTCAAGGCCTCTCGGGGCCTCAAGCGCCCCGATCTCTCGACTCTCCGGAATCATCGTGTCCATCACTTCGAAACTCCTTTCGAAGACCGGACAGAATTTCCGGAATTAGACCGGACAGAATTTCCGGAACCCGCAGGCCCCTTGGGCCTCGCCCGCGAGCTCGCGCGGGCGCATCGGATAGGTCCCGTGCCCGAGACGGTATTTCGGCTCTTTCGCCCGTTCCACGGACCGCAGTTCGAGCGCATCTATGCTCGGGTCATGGCAGACGAAACGGGGCGGCGGATCTTGCGTCAGGGGCGGAGCCTACATCCGGTACTTCTTGATTTCGATCGACTTCGGTCTCTCCCAAGCGGCACGCTGGGATACGAGTACCAAGCATTCATGGAGAGGAACCGAATCGACATCGTCTCCTTCGCCGAGGCGAGTTTGCGCCATATGGCTCGCGAGGACTATGCCACCGACGAAGCTTGGGCACTTGCCAATCGTCTGCGCGACATCCACGAGATCGTCCATCTGATCTCGGGATACGGGACGGATATGCTCGGCGAGATGTGCGAGCTTGCCTTCACCATCCGAGAGGATCCACGCCCGAAGGCAAGCATGTTCGCAATCCGGTTCAACACCTCGATATTCAGAAGGTGCGGTTACGACCATGCCGAGGCAGCAATTCAGCAGGCGTTCGAGAGAGGGCGCCGCGTCGGCCTTATGGTTGGTGCCGATTGGGAAGCGATGATCGAATGGAAGCTTGACGCTGTTCGGACGCATCTCGATATCCGAGAAGTACCCTCCTATCGACCGATTCCTGAAGACGGCGAAAGCGATCTGTCGAAGCCGACACTGACTGACCTGGTCCGCGGCGTCCTCGGCGCGTACTCAAAGATGCCAGGTCTCGCTGCCCAACAAATCGCTGTCGAAGGAAATTGAGGGACGTAGGGGCGCATCGGACAGAAGTCAGCCATGACGGAGAGCCGAACAGAGCGCGTGGAGCCGACGCGCATGAGCTTGTTGACTAATCGCAGCGATTGCAATCGCCACAGCACTTCCCTGCCGCCTGGGTTGCCACCAGCAGAGCTGCTCCCAGCACTGCTACGTACTTCGGTATCTCATGCCTAGCGCCACGTCAAAACAACAGTCGATCTCCTTATCGTCCGCCGAGCTACGTGGTGTTCCCCGACACCCGCGAGCAGCGGTGCTGGTGGCACAAGATCGGCAACGTGCTTGCCGCGCTGTCCAAATCGGCGCACCCGGGCGCGAAGAAGGCGCTGGCGGAGATCTACAACGCCGAAGACCGCGAGCACGCCGAGGCCGCCGCCAAGGCCTTTGCCGATGTCTACGGGGCGAAGTGGCCGAAGGTGGCGGCGAAGATCACCGAGGACCTCGACGTGCTGCTCGCGTTCTACGACTACCCCGCCGAGCACTGGATCCACCTGCGCACCATTAACCTTGATGTGACGAAAAATCGTGCGCGGCGCACGCGCTGAGAAGGAAAATGGCCTCTCGCTGTAGTAGTTTCGCGGTGCGACCAACGAAACGCACCAACAACGAAAGGCCATTGCTGATGCGGTTGAGGAAAGCGGAGCTGCGGGGGCGAGTCAAGGCGGATCTGGCCTTGCGATTCACACGAACGGGACTCACCTCGTTCGCCGGACTGGAGCTGGTGCGACGGTACTTTCGCCAGCTCGACTTGGCGCGGCGCATTCGTCGCCATCTCGGTGGGGGCACGCTGCCGCGCACGGACTACGGCGTGGTCGGGATGGTGATGCTGCTGCTGGCGCTGCTGATCGTCGGCGGCCGCCGCGTGCGCCACGTCCGCTATCTGGTGGGCGACCCGCTGGTGGCGCGCCTGACCGGCCTGAAGCGGCTGCCGACAGCGCGCACGATCGGCCGCTGGCTGGCGCAGTTTCGCACGCGGCATCTGCGCGGGCTGGCAGCGCTCAACGCGGAGTTGGTCGCCGCCGCGATCGAACGCCTGGGCTTGAAGCGACTGACCATCGATGTCGACGGCTCGGTGGTCTCCACGGGGTTGAAGGTGGCGTGGGCGCAGCGCGGCTTCAATCCGCATCGGCGCAAGGTGCCGAGCTACTACCCGATCACGGCCTACGAGGCGCAGAGCGGGCAGATGCTGCGAGTGCAGAATCGGCCAGGCAACATCCACGACGGCAAGGCGTCGCTCGGCTTTCTGCGCGCGCTCTTCGCACAGCTGGCGGAGGCATTTGGCGGCACGCGCCTGCTGGAATTCCGCATGGATGGGGCCTTTTTCCGCCGCGATGTGCTCGCGCTGCTCGAGGCCCAGGACGCCGAGTACGCGATCAAGGTGCCGTTCTTCGCCTGGACGGGGCTGAAAGCGCTGGTGCAGGCCCAACGATACTGGACCCGGGTGAACGCGACGGTCAGCTGCTTCGAGCGCGCGCTGTGGTTGAAGCCCTGGGAGCGCACGCTGCGCGTGGTGATCTATCGCACGCGCGTGCAGCACGAGACCCGCAAGAACTTCCAGCTCGATCTCTTCGACCCCGCCGACGGCCACTACGAGTACTCCGCCGTCGTCACCAACAAGACGCTCAGCGGTCGTTACCTGTGGAGCTTCATGTGCGGCCGCGGCGGACACGAGAAGGCCTACGGCGAGCTGAAGAGCGGCTTCGCCTTCGCCTGCGTGCCCTCGATCCAGTACGCCGCCAACTGCGCCTGGCAGCTGATCAGCGTGCTCGCCTTCAACCTCATGCGCGGCTTTCAGGTTGCCGCCGGGCTGACGCGGCGCCCGCTGGCGGCCCGCCGCCGGCCGCTGTTCGCATTCCGCAGCATTCATACGCTGCGCTACGAGCTGCTCCACCGCGCCGGCCTCGTGCTCCATCCCGACGGCAAGCCCACGCTCGATGTCGGAACCGCCGCCGCCGTGCGCCACCGGTTCCTCGCGATCGACACTCGCCTGCCTCGGGCAGCCTGATTTATTGTCACATCAAGGTTAACCCGATCGAGTTCACCTTCGCCACCGTCCGACTGCGGCAGCGGGTCACCAAGGGACCCGGCTCTCGTGCCGCCGGTGTCGCGATGGCGTTCAAGCTCCTCCAGTCCGCCGAACGCCGCTGGCGCGCCGTCAACGCACCCCACCTGGTCCCGCTCGTCCGCGCCGGGGCACGGTTCGACAAGGGCGTCCTTGTCGAACGACCCGACGACCACGAATCAAGATGTGATCGGCAAGTCGCGTGACACGACCGGTTGTGAGATGGTCGACTCACGATGAGTCGAATCTGTACTGAGGAGAACTCCAGATGCGCAGCGTGACCTACTCGATGGCCGTGTCGCTGGACGGCTACGTCGTCGGGCCGGACGGGTCCTTCGACTGGATGGCACCGGACGAGGAGGTCTTTAACCTAGCCACCGACGAGGTACGCAAGGTCGGAGTCCATCTGCTTGGACGACGGCTGTACGAAACCATGCTGTACTGGGAGACCGCCGACCAGAACCCGTCGCTCGACTACTCGACGCTCGAATTCGCCGCGATCTGGAGGGCGCTCCCGAAGGTTGTGTTCTCCACCACGCTGTCGGCGGTACAGGGAAACGCCCGCCTGGCGTCCGGCGGTCTAGAGGAGGAGATCGAGCGTTTGCGAGCCGAAGCGGCGGAGGGCGACATCGCGATCGGCGGCGCGACGCTCGCCACCGAGGCGGCCGCGTTGGGTCTCATCGACGAGTATCGGATCAGGGTCTTGCCGGTGCTGGTGGGCGGTGGCCGTCCCTTCTTTCCCCAACGCGAGGACCGGGTGAACCTCGAACTCATCGAGTCCCGTACCCTCAATTCGAGAGGTATTTGGCAATAGTTGTGGATCGCGGCTCCGGGGGGGGGGCGGTTCGGGATGAGCTGCGGGTGGGGCTTGACGCGGCGCGCGGTGTCCGGTTGCCGATGGTGGCCCCCTCTCCAATTCCCTGGTTCCTGCTGACCGACCGTGCCCCGGCCGCGCAGCGTTCCGCCGTTCGCTCCCGCCGTGGTAGTCACCGCAGGCGAGAACACGCGCGATGCGCTGCCCGTCCTGTAACCACGACAACCGCGCCGAGCGCCGCTTCTGCGCGGAATGCGGCGCCGCGCTCGCCGCGACCGTGCGCCGCGTGCGGGGCGTCGAACGAGCCCGGCGAGAAGTTCTGCGGCGGCTGCGGTGAGCGGCTTCCGACCGCGGCGCCAGCGCCCGGCGCTTCGACGCCGGCCCCCGAGCCCGAAGCCGCGTTGCCGGCGGGCGAGCGCCGCCAGCTGACGGTGCTCTTCTGCGACCTGGTCGGCTCGACGCCGCTCTCGCAGCAGCTCGACGCCGAGGAGTGGCGCGACCTCATCGCGCAGTACCAGCAGGCCGCCGTCCGGCGCCGTCGCGCGCTTCGGCGGCCACGTCGCCAAGAACCTCGGCGACGGGCTGCTCATCTACTTCGGCTGGCCGCACGGCGCGCGAGGACGACCCGGAACGCGCGGTGCGTGCCGGCCTGGCGATCGTCGACGCGATGGCGCCGCTCAACGACGCACTCTCGCCGCCGGCGACGGGACGCGTCTGGCCGTGCGCATCGGCATGCACACCGGGCCGGTGGTGATCGCCGACGGCGGCGAGGTCTTCGGCGAGACGGCGAACGTCGCGGCGCGCGTGCAGGGCGCGGCCGAGCCCGACACGGTGGTGATCACCGCCGCGACGCAGCGCCTGGTGGCCGGGCATGTTCGTGGTCGAGGATCGCGGGCCGCAGACGCTCAAGGGCGTGCGCGAGCCGGTGACGCTCTACCGCGTCGTGCAGCCGAGCGGGGTGCGCAGCCGCCTCGACGTCGCGGCGGGACGCCTGACGCGCTTCGTCGGCCGCGACATGGAGCTCGGCGACGCTCGATCGATCGCTGGGAGCGGGCGCAGGACGGCGAGGGGCAGAACGTCCTCGTCCTCGGCGAAGCGGGAGTCGGCAAGTCGCGCCTCGTCTACCAGCTGCACGAGCACCTGGCGGCGGTGCCCCACACGTGGCTCGAATGCGGCGCGACGCCGTACACGGAAGGGACACCCTTCCATCCGGTCATCGCGCTGGTGTCGCAGGGGCTGGCGTTCGCCGCCCGAAGACACCGCGGCCGAGAAGCTCGGCAAGCTGGAGGTCGGACTCGCGCGCGCTCGCCTCAGCGGAGACCGTGGCCCTGCTCGCCGACTTTCTCGGTCTGCCGCCGCCCACGCGGCTGCAGCTGAGCCCCGAGCTGCAGCGGCGCAAGACGATCGACCTGCTGGCGCAGTGGAACCTCGCGCTGAGCGAAGTGCAGCCGCTGGTCGCTGTTCGTCGAGGACCTGCACTGGTGCGACGTCTCGACGCTGGAGCTGCTGGGGCACCTGATCGCGCAGAGCCCGACGGCGCGGGTGCTGCTGCTCGCCACGGCGCGCCCGGAGCTTCACGCCGCCCTGGCCGGCGCGCTCCAACCTGACCACCGTGCAGCTCGCCCGCCTCACCAAGCGCCAGGCGCGCGACATGATCGCGACGCTCGCGGGGACGGAGCTGCCCGCCGCCACCCTCGACGCGCTCGTCGCCCGCGCCGACGGCGTGCCGCTCTACGTCGAGGAGCTGACCAAGGCGGTGGCGGAGCCCGGGGCGGCGCGCGGCGTGGAGGCCATTCCGGCCAGCCTCGCCGACTCGCTGATGGCGCGGCTCGATCGGCTCTCGACGGCGAAGGAGGTGGCGCAGCGGGCGGCGGTGCTGGGACGGGAGTTCGGCTATCCGCTGCTGGCGGCGATGGCGGGCATGGACGAGGCCGCGCCTGCGCCACGGGCTGGCGCGCCTGGTCGACGCGGAGATCCTCTTCGCGCGCGGCGAGCCGCCCGCGGCGACGTACACCTTCAAGCACGCGCTGATCCAGGAGACGGCGTACCAGTCGCTGCTCAAGCGCACGCGCCAGCAGCTGCACGCGCGCGTCGCCCAGGTGCTGGAAGAACGCTTCCCCGAGCGCGTCGCGGCCGAGCCCGAGGTGATCGCGCGGCACTACGACCAGGCGGGGCTGGTCGCGCAAGCGATCGCGCACTACCAGCGGGCCGGCGAGCGCGCCACGCAGCGGTCGGCGAACGAGGAGGCCATCGGCCATCTGCGGCGCGCCCTCGACCTCGTCGGGACGCTGCCGGAGACGCGCGAGCGCCATCAGAGGGAGCTCGGGCTGCAGATGGCGATCGGGGCGCCGCTCGCCGCGGCCAGGGGATGGTCGCATCCGGAGTACGAGCAGACCTACGCGCGCGCGCGCGAGCTGGCGTCCCAGATCGGCGAGTCGCCCGAGCTGCCGCGAGTGCTCGCGGGAATGGCGGAGGCCTATTTCGTGAAGGGTGACCTCGCGACCGCGGCCGAGGTCGCGCAGGAGGCCCTGGCAGCCGCCGAGCGCACGGGAGACGCGTTCGACCTCCTCTCGGCTCACTACCAAGTCGGCGTACCGTTGCTCTTCCAGGGCCACTTCTCGCGGGCGCTGCAGCATTTCGAGCAGAGCATCAAATTATACGATCCCAGCGAGCATGGGTCTCTGGCGTACGCGGTGGGACTCGATCGTGGCGTCTGCGCCCACGCGTTTGCGGCCTGGTGTCACGTGTACCTTGGCCATCCCGA
Organism: Ilumatobacteraceae bacterium; assembly: GCA_963801795.1. Classification (GTDB taxonomy): domain Bacteria; phylum Actinomycetota; class Acidimicrobiia; order Acidimicrobiales; family Ilumatobacteraceae; genus Sva-07. The sequence goes on along the minus strand of CAWDFZ010000003.1, from coordinate 30,582 downwards.
CCGGGCGCTGGCTGTGAGCGAGGAGGCGGTGGCGCTGGCGAAGCGCGTGGAACATCCGCTCAGTCTGGCGCACGCTCTCTTCCAGGCTGGAGTTGTCCATCTCCAGCGCGGCGAGCTCGACCGGACGCGGGAACGTGCCGAAGAAGTCGTGGGTCTCGCCGAGCGGCTCGGGTTTCCGTTGTACCTGGGACTGGGAAGGTTTTGCGAGGCTGGGCGCGGGTCGAATCGGGGGAGGGCGAGGCGGGCATCGCGGAGATGCAGCAGGCGATGGTCGAGCTGGCTGGGATCGGGAGCGGGCTCGGAGCGCCCTCGATCCTCTTCTTCCTCGCCGAGGGCCTCCGGAAGGTCGGGCGCCACGACGACGCCCTGGGCGCGCTCGGACTCGGCGTCGCGCAAGCCGAGCAACAGGGACAGCACTACTACGATGCCGAGCTCCACCGGCTGCGGGCCGAGATTCTCCTCGACATGGACGGCAATGCGGTCGAGGAGGCGGAGGCGCTCTTCGGCCAGTCCCTGGAGATCGCCCGGCGGCAAGAGGCCAAGACGTTCGAGCTGCGCGCCGCCACCAGCCTGGCGCGGCTCTGGCAGCGCCAGGGCAAGCGCGACGCGGCCCGCGCCCTCCTCGCCCCGCTCTACGCCTGGTTCACCGAAGGCTTCGACACGCGCGATCTGAAGGACGCGAAGGCGCTGCTGGAGGAGCTGCGGTAGACGATGGTCGATCGTGAGGTACGTGATCGAGGTCGGAGTGGCGTGATCACGCCGCTTTCGCTTTCGTCCTGTTGACCTTGCCCTCCTGCTGGACGCCGTCCACGAAGACGATGCCGGCGCGGACGAGCGGCAGGAGGTGTGCGCCGTCGAGCCGTCGCCAGCGCGCCTGCGCCATGTCGAGGAGCTTGTAGGCCATCAGGAGCCCCTTGGTGCTCGACCCCGCACCCTTCGTGACGCGCTGGCGCAGCCGCACGGTCGCGAACGGGGACTCGATCACGTTCGAGGTCCGGAGATGCTTCCAGTGCTCGGCGGGGAAGTCGAAGAACGTGAGCAGCACGTCGGCGTCCTTCTCCAGGGTCGTGACGGCCTTCGGGTACTTGGCGCCGTACTCGGCGGCGAACCGCTGCGCCGCTTCGCGCGCCTGCTCACGGGTCTCGGCGTACATGACCTCGTGGAGCGCGGCCTTCACGCGAGGCTGCAGCCGCCTCGGGAGCTTGTCGAGGATGTTGCCGAGCTTGTGGAACCAGTCGCGCTGCTCGCGCGTCTTCGGCCACACGTCGCGCACCGCCGCCCAGAAGCCGAGAGCGCCGTCGCCCACGGCGACGACGGGCGGGCGCATGCCCCGACGCTTCAGGTCGCGGAGCACCGTCTTCCAGCTCTCGGCGCTCTCGCGGTAGCCGTCCTCGACCGTGATCAGCTCCTTCGTCCCGTCGGGCCGCACGCCGATCATCACGAGCGTGCAGAGGCGGTCGTCCTCCAGCCGGACGTTGAAGTGGACGCCATCGACCCAGACGTAGACGTAGTCGCGGTCGGCGAGGCTGCGCTTCTGGAAGGCGCGGTACTCGGTCTCCCACTCGTTGGTCAGCCGCGCGATGTTCGTGGCGGACAACCCGGCGGCATCATCCCCGAGCAAGCGCCGCCAGCGCCTCGCGGAAGTCGCCGGTGGAGAGGCCCCGCAGGTAGAGGACGGGCAAGACCTCGGCCACCTTCGGGGAACGGCGCATGTAGGGCGGCAGGATGCGGCTCGTGAACCGGCGTCGCTCGCCATCCTGATCGGTCCGCCGGTCGTTCACGCGGGGCGCGCTCACCGGGATGGTCCCGGCCCCGACCGTGACCTTCCGGGTGCGGCCCTTGCCGTTGCGGACGACCAGGGCGTGACCATCGTCGTCGCGTTCCTCGCGATGCGCCTCCAGGTACGCGGCGACCTCGGTCTCCAGCGCCGCCACGAGCATCCGGCGCGCCCCCTCGCGGGCGATCTCGTCGAGCAGGGATCGCCCGTCCACCTCGTCCTGCGCCGCCTCGTTGCCGACGACCTTCAGCATGGGTGCCGCCTCCTTCCCCCCGCGCGCCACGGGGCGGCGGTCGATCAGGCGGGAGGATACGCCGCCGGGGTCACGGGCTCCACGATCCACAACTTCCGGTCATACCTCGCTCGCTGACCTGACAGGGGCTGATCTGACCGGAGCTGATCTAGCAGGGTCCTGAAAAACGCGAGTTTTCGAAATGAGCACTCCCCGCAGCGACGGTTGGCGTGGAACAGCGCGGCGGCGTGAGATCGCCGCGGCGATGTCCGCGACCCGAATTCTTCATGCTCGGTCTAACTTGAGAGGTCGTCTGCATTCGCTTGCTGCGTCGTCACTCGCCGCTTCATGCAACCGCGTTTGTCAAATTGCGGATTCGCACCAGGTTGTAGGCAGCCACGGCGAAGGTGAAGATCCACTCGACGACCGCCCGCCCGCGGTGGCGCAACTTGCGCAACAAGGCCACCGTCTTCAGCCACCCGAAGATCTCCTCGATGCGCTTGCGCTTCACCTGACTGACCCCGTAGCCGGGATGGCGCGTGGTGCGGGCGTCGATGCGACTCCGGCGCCGCGTGGCGTTCTGCGCCACGTGCGGCGTGGCGTCCATGAAGCGCATGCCCTCGACGAACGCTTCGTTGTCGAATCCCTTGTCGGCGCCGACCGTGATCCGCTCCGCGCGCTGCTCCAGCGCCTCCACCAGCTCCAACGCGCCCAGCGTCTCGGCCGCACCCTCCGCGACGCTCACCTGCGCCCCCACCGCCAGGCCCTCGCGATTGTCCATCAAGAGGTTGCCCAAATAGGCCAGCTTCGCCTCGCGGCCCTTGCCCTTGCGGCACAAGCGCGCCTCGGGATCCGTCGTCGATGCGTGCGTCGCGTTACTGCGCCGCTCCCCATGGAAGTCCACCGTCGGATTGCCCGGATCATCGTCGCTGGGCGGCGTCGGGTGGTCCTTGCGCTGGAAGCTCTTCTGGCTCGCCCACGCCTCCAGCAGCGTGCCATCGACAGTGAAATGCTCATCGGACAGCAGCCCGCGGGTGCGCGCCTGCTCGGTGATCGCGGCAAAGAACTCGTGGGCGATGTCGCCTTCCAGCAGCCGGTCGCGGTTCTTCGTGAACGTCGTCGCGTCCCAGACCAGCTCGTCCATGCTCAGCCCGACAAACCAGCGGAACAACAGGTTGTAATCCAGCTGCTCCATCAACAGGGCCTCGCTGCGCACGCTGTAGAAGACCTGCAGGAGCAACGCCCGCAGCAGCTTCTCCGGCGGCACCGACGGGCGCCCCGTGTGCGAATACAGCGCCGCGAAGCGCGGCGACAGCTTCTCCAGTGCCGCATCGACCATCACTCGGATCGGCCGCAGCGGGTGATCCGGCGGGACGCGCCGCTCGGGCGACACGTAACTGAACAGCTGGGTTTGCTGGCGATCCTCCCCGCGCATCCTCCACTCCTCCTTACGCCGTGCTCCTCATATCATATCTCCCAGCCCTCGCGGGCCGGTTTTTCAGGATCCTGCTAACAGGCGCGATTCTTACTGACGCCATTTTGACGGACGCGGATCTGAACGCAGCAACCTGGACTGACGGAAGCCTCTGCAGAGCAGGATCGACAGGGAAGTGTGTACTCTAGCTGGAGAGCCGCTCCCGCATGAGCGCTCGACACGTCTTCTATGCGCGCACGCGTGGTCGGCAGCGATAGTCGGCCCAGGACATCACGATGACCGGCACTGCGCCGCAGTTCACCATCAAGCGCCGCGCAATGTCCCCACCGGTCGCCGCCGCAACGCTGGTCGTTCTTCTTGGATACTTTCTGCTCAGCGATGACTGGAAGATCGTGGTCCTGGTGGTTCCCGCGGCTGCCTGGATCGCGAGCGTGTTCGTGAGGATGTCGATTGCGCGGCGGCGGTCCCTGGTGATCGAAGCGGGCAGTGTGGTCCAGTATGCCGGCGGTCGAGAGGTTGGCCGAGTACGCCTCGATCAACCTTTCGACGTGCAGTATCTGTTCAAGGGATACTTTGCGGCCCTGTACCGGATCACGCAGCGCGATGTCGTGTTGAGGTTCACGGACAAGACGCCGGGCGCGGAGCAGTTGGTCCGCGATATCCTTGGCCTTGAATGGCCGCCGGTCGGACGCGCGTGGATCTAGCCAACCAGCCTTGCGCGCACGCACTACGGACCGCGCACGCGCCGCGACGCAGGGTCCGGTAACAGTGACCGTGCAGTAGGGGTAAGCAGCTTCTGGCCCCAGGCCGCGATTTATGGAGCGGATCGATGTGGACGTTTGTGTCGTCGGCGCCGGTTACGCCGGGCTCACCGCCGCGCGGCGACTGACGCAGGCGGGCAAGGCGGTCGTCGTTCTCGAGGCGCGCGATCGGATCGGCGGCCGCATCTGGACCTTCCACCTGCCCGATGGTTCGCCGGTCGATCGCGGGGGGGATGGCTGGCGAATCGGCACGACGCGATTCTGAAGCTGGCAAGCGAGGTGGGCGTGTCGACGTACAAGACGTACGTCGACGGCTATCATCTTCTCGTCGGCGAGGGCCGGACGCGGCGGTACCGCGGCCTGATCCCCAAGATCAGCCCGGCCGCAATCGTGACGATCATCCTGGCTCAGGCCAAGCTCGATCGCATGGCCAAGCGCGTACCTATCGAGACGCCCTGGACGGCAGAGCGCGCCGAGGAGTGGGACTCGCACTCAGTGGCCTGGTTCCTGGAGCGCTCAGGGATCCGCACCGCGATCGCACGCGATCTGTTCGAGTCGGTTGTGCGCGGGCTCTTTTGCGGCGATTTGAACCACGTGTCGTTCCTCAACCTGCTGATGCTCATCCGGGCATCCGGAGGCTTCAACACCTTGGTGTCGATCACTGGTGGCTACCAGGAGAACTTGGTCGTGGGCGGCGCCGGTTCGATTGCGCGACGCGTGGCTGACGATCTCGGCACGGCAGTCCGCCTGAACACGCCGGTGCACGCCATCCTCCAGCGCGCGGATCACGTCGTGGTCCAGAGCGCCGAGCTCGCGGTGTCTGCTCGGCACGCCGTGGTCGCCGTTCCACCGGCGCTGGCACTGGAGATCGCCTTCGATCCCGCTCTGCCGGAGGACCGCCTGACGTTGTACCGTCACTCGACCGCGGGTCCGGAAACCAAGACGCTGCTCGTCTACGATGAGCCGTTCTGGCGCGCCGACGGCTTCAGCGGCCAGAGCGCTGGTCCGCGGTCCGCGTCGGAGGTCACGCTCGACGCCTCACCCGCCTCCGGCAAGCCGGGGGTGATTGCGTCCTTCACCTTCGGACCGATCGCCGAACGCGTCGACGCCCTCGGCGCCCGCGAACGCCGCCGCCAGATCGTCGAGGCGATGGTCGAACGCTTTGGCCCGCGCGCGAGCTCGCCGTCAGAGTTCATCGAGACGCCGTGGTGGAAAGAGCAGTGGACGCGCGGCTGCTCGATGGCGCACTGGTCGCCGGGGATCCTGACCAAATACGGATCGCTGCTCCGCCAACCGTTCGGACGCGTTCATTGGGTCGGCACCGAGACCGCGACGCTCTCGTACGGGTCGATCGACGGAGCCGTGCGTTCCGGCGAACGTGCCGCAATCGAGATCCTCACATCAAGCAAGGTAATCTAGGCGGCTCGATTGAGAGGCACTCACACCGCGCCGTTTGCGATCGGCGGTCGGCGACTGGTGATCGCAGCATCGAAAGGTCCGCCGGCGCCTATACGGCGACCCAGCGGCGTTCGGCGGCCGACTGGCGGATCGCGTCGAGGACCGCCATGCCGGCCACGCCGTCGGCGAACGTGGCCGGTCGGGGGTGCCGCGGGATCGGACGTTGGAGGATCAGGTCGCGGAACGCCGCGGCCAGGCGCGTGTACGCACCCATCTCGAGGCCGAGCCCGATCATGTGGTCGTAGGCAGTGTGTAGCGCGTCGGCGGGCGGCGGGTCGGGCGGCGTTGTGATCAGGTCATCGGGCGCCGCGATGGCGCGAGCGCCGCTGCGATCGGCCAACCAGACAGTCTCAGTGCCCGGCGTCCCCTTGAGCCAGAGCGTGCCGGCCGTTCCGGTGATGCGGGTCAGGAAGAGCGGCGGGCCCCAGTCGCCGGAGGTGCTCTGCATGATGCCGTCCACACCGGAGGCGAGGCGAAAGTGCACCGTGAAGCCGTCCTCCGCGCTCATTGGGCGATCGGCGACGTGCGGCAGTGCGGCACTCACCCCTGCGAACTCACCGAGCGTGGCCCGGACCTGATCGATCACCTGCGAGCCATGGGCGCCGAGCCAGCCACCACCCTGCTCCGCGTCGGCCCACCAGGCCGGCACCTCGGCGGCGGCATCGGCCAGCACGCCGACGTGCAACAGCCAGGTCGCCAGCCGCGGCTCACCCACCGCCCCGTCGGTCACCATCCGGGCGAGCAGCGCTTGGGCGGCGTCGAAGCGGAACTCGGTGCCGAGCAGGTGCACCACGCCCGCGGCTGCGGCCGCCGCGAGCATCGTGCGCGCCTCGGCGGCGTCGCGCGCGAAGGGCTTTTCGCACAGGACGTGCTTTCCGGCCGCCAGCGCTTCGAGCACGATCGGAGCGTGCGTGTGCGGCGGGGTCGCGACGCTGACGGCATCAACTCCGTCGAGCGCCAGCGCTGCCGCGAGCGAGGTGCACGCATGCGGAATCTCGAAGCGGCGCGCCCGCTCGGCCGTGCGCTGCGGGTCGCGCCCGACCAGCGCCCGCACCGCGAAGCCCGCCGCGCGCAGCGCGCGGGCGTGCGTGAGGCAGCCGAAGCCGGTACCGACGACGACTGCCCCCAGCGGGCGGCTCACATCGTGCTGCATGCGCTCAGGAGTACAGGTCTTTGCCGTCGTCGTCCTGCTCGGGCGCTGAGTCGGGCTTCTTGAAAGCGGGGTTGGGCAGGCGGACGATGCCTTTCTCCTTCAACAGGGCGTAGTACGCCTGCTTGTCGGCCGGGACCGGCCGCGGATCACCCGCCCAGGTTTCGAACAAGAGCGCGCCCTGCTGGCCGGCGATGAGCGGGCCGAACGTGGCACCCAGCTCGAGCACGATCAAAGTGCCCGGCGGGCAGTGGCGGTCCCCGACGAGCAGCTCGCCTTCGAGCACGTAGACGAGGTGATCGCTGGCGTGGCCGTGCCGTTCGATGACGACGTGCGGGTCGTAGCGGCCGAGCACCACCATGCGCTTGGCGTTCCACTCGAGGAACTTCTCGTGCACCGACACGCGGCGCTCGCCGTGCATCTGCGCGATGACCTCCGTCCACGGCACGTCGTCGACGTGAACGAACGCGAGCCGCGGCGGCTGATCGTCCGTTGCGGATGCGGTCTCGGTCTCCTTCATGAGCGCTACCTCCCCTTGATCACGCCGAGCGGATACGTCGGCACGAGGTGCTGCTCGAGGAACGCCGGTCCCTGATCGGGCGACACGAACCAGTCCGTCGGACACATGGTCAGGATCTCGACCAGCGAGAAGCCCTTGCCGTCGAGCTGCGACTGGAACGCCGCGCGCAGGTACTGCTTCGTCAGGTTGCACCGACGCGGCGGTGTGGACGGCGGCCCGGGCGACGTACGCGCTGCCGTCGAGCTGGGCCACCAGCTCGCCGATCCGGATCGGGCTGCCGTGGCGCTCGCGGTCGCGGCCGCCGACCGTCGTCTTCGTGTGCTGGCCGAGGACCGTCGCGGCCGTCATGTGGCCGCCGGTCTCGCCGAACACGGCGTTGTTGAAGACGATCGCGGTGATGCGCTCGCCGCGCGCCGCCGCGTGCAGGACCTCCTGCAGGCCCTCCGAGATCATGTCGCCGTCGCCCTGCATGGTGAAGACGACGGCGTCGGGGCGGACGCGCTTCACGCCGGTCGCGACCGACGGCGCGCGGCCGTGCAGCGCCTGCATGACGTCGACGTCCATGACCGGCGGAAAGGCGGTGTAGCAGCCGATGCCGGCGACGCAGATCGTGCGCTCGCGGACGCCGAGCTCGGCGACGCAGCTCGAGGATGATCCGCAGCGCCACCGGCTCGCCGCAGCCGGGGCAGAGCGAGTGCTCGCTGCGGAGCAGCAGGTCGGGCTTCGCGAAGACCTTCTCGAGCTCGCTCATGCCGCCCTCCCGTCGTAGAGCGCCTCGATCCGCGCCGAGCACGTGCTCGACGTCCAGCAGCGGTCCGACGCCGAAGCCGGAGTGGTCGTGGCTGATGCCGCCGATCGCGTGCACCGGGACGCGGCCGCGCACGGCGAGCTCGACGTCCTCGATCATCTGGCCGGCGTTCAGCTCGAACACCGCGACGGCGCGAGCCCGCGACGCCGCATCGGCGACGACGGCGCGACGGGAAGGGCCAGAGCGTGATCGGCCGCACGAAGCCGACGCGCAGGCCGCGCTCGCGCGCGAGCCGCGTCGCGTAGCGAGCGAATCGCGCCGGGAAGCCGAAGGCGACGACGACGAGGTCGGCGTCGTCGAGCCATGCGGTCTCGGCGCGCACCTCCTCGGCCTTGATGCGCCGCGTGCTTCGCGACGGCGCCGGCGAGATGCGCGCCGTGGTTCGACGAGAGCTTCTCGGGCGCCATGATCGGCGACAGGTTGATGCCGCGCCGGCCGGCGGCGCCGGTGATCGCCCACGTCTTCGGCGGCAGCTCGGGAAACGGCGCCGGCGCGAGGTCGACGATCTCGGACGTGTGCGCCAGGAGGAAATCGCCCATCAGCATCACGGGGTTCCGCCACTTGTCGGCGAGGTGGAAGCGCGAGCTGCGTCAGATCGACCGCCTCCTGCACGGACGCGGGCGCGAGCACGATGAAGCGATAGTCGCCGTGCCCGCCGCCGCGCGTCGCCTGGAAGTAGTCGCCCTGGCCGCGCGCCATGTTGACGGCCAGCATCGGGATCTGCGCGTTCGCCAGCTCGGCGAAGCTCTCCTGCATGAGGCTGATGCCCTGGCCGGTCGAGGCGATCATCGCGCGCACGCCGCAGCCGGCCGCGCCCCACACCATGCCGATCGCTTCGATCTCGCTCTCGGCGTTCATGCAGACGCCGCCGACCTGCGGGCAGGCGCGTCGACATGTACTCCAGGATCTCGGTCGACGGCGTGATCGGATAGCCGGCGTAGAAGCGGCAGCCGGCCTGGACCGCGGCCTCGGCCAATGCCGCCGATCCTTCCATGAGGACCGCGCGCGCTCACGACGCAGCCCTCCTCGCCGGCGCGGTGCGCCGGAACACCTCGAAGCAGAAGTCCGGGCACACCTTCGCGCAGAGCTCGCAGCCGGTGCAGCCGTCCTGGAGCAGCGGGATAGCGATAGCCCTTGCGGTTCACGGTCTCCGACATGACGAGCACGCGCGGCGGGCAGACCGGAATGCAGAGCAGGCAGCCCTTGCAGAGCTCGACGTCGATGGTGACGGTCGCACGCATTCAGGCGGCTCCTCGGGCGTTGACGCGCCCAGGCGCGCCCGCGTCGAGCAGCGCGGCGTTCGCGTCCGCCATCTTCGCGCGATGCGACGGCAGTGCGGCGCGCATGGCCGCGACGACCTCGTCGAGCGCGACGAGCCCGGTCCAGCCGACGAACGCACCGAGCATGACCATGCCGGCGCCGAGGCGGTTGCCGTCGCGCTCGGCGATGCGCGTCGCGGGGACTTCGATCCGCGTCACGCCCTGCGGCGGTCGCGTGTCGACCAGCGTCTCGTCGGCGAAGAGGAGCCCGCCCGGCCGGAGCTTCGGCAGCAGCGGCTCGAGCGAGCGCGGATGCAGCGCGACGATGCTCCAGCAGGCGGGCACGATCGGCGGCGCCTCGATCGGCGCGTCGCCGACGACGAGCGTCGAATCGCTCGGGCTGCCGCGCATCGCGCCGTGGTAGACGCCGAAGAGCATCGCGTAGCGGCCGGCGCGCGCCGCGGCGTCGGCGAGCACCTTCGCCATGAGCTGGATGCCCTGGCCGCCGATGCCGGTGAAGAGGATCTCGCGCTCCGTCATCGCGACGCCCGCTCGAGCGCGCGACCGCTCGCGGCCGCGCTGGAGCGCGGCGCGCTCGGCGACCTCGGCGGCGAGCCCGGCGAGCAGGTGGCGCACGATGGCGGCGAACACGTCATCGAGGTCGCGCGTGAGCAGGTACGGCATGTGCGCGGCGACCTCGGAGACGTCTGGACGCAGCGCGTCGCTCCGGCCTGCTCGGCGCAGGGCCTGCGCGTAGAACGACGGCGAGAACGTCGGGCCGCGGATCTCGGCCGACACGAAGCCGAGCGTGCTCCACATGATCTCGCGCGACGCGCGGACCGCGTCGGCGCCCTCGAATCCGGCTTCGCGCAGCAGGCGCAGCAGCATGTTCGTCGCGCGCAGCAGCGCGGGCGCGTAGTGGCCGTGCTGCATGAGGATGGACACGACGGCGGGCGAGCGGCAGGAGCTGCGTCGCGCAGCGCGTGCATCCAGGTCGCGACGCGTTCCGTCCACGGTCCGCGTGCCGGCAGCGCGAAGTCGTGCCGCTCGAGCACCATCGCGACGATCGCCTTCAGCAGGTCGTCCTTGCTGCGCACGTGGCGATAGAGCGACATCGGCGCCGTGCCGAGCGCGTCGGCGAGCGGCGCGCATGTTGAGCCCGTCGGCGCCCGTGCTCGGCGAGCAGCGCGAGCCCGGCCTCGACGATGCGGGCGCGGGTGAGCGCGCGCGTCGTCCGACCGCGGCGCGTTCGCTGGCGCGTCGGCGCCTGCCGCCGACGCGTCGCGCTTGACGGAGCCATGCGTACATAGTAGCGTACAGCCGTACGCAGACGGCAAGCCCGGCGGCGGATGATCGATCGCGACGATGATGACCGTCCTGTCGCAGATGCGCGAGTCGCTGGCGCGCCACGGATCGCGGCCGCGCGCCCGACGTCGAGGTGGTGCCCATCGCCGTCGGAGGGCGACCTGCCCGCCGACGTCCGCGGCGAGGTGCTGCTGACGTTGGCGTGGGGGAGCCCGAACCTGCGCGCAGGTGCTCGCGCGCGGCGTGCGCTGGGTGCATGCGCTCGGCACGGGGGTGGACCGCTTCCCGTTCGAGCTGCTCGGCGACCGGCCGCTCACCTGCTCGCGCGGCGCGAGCGCCATCCCGATCGCGGAGTGGGTGCTCGCGATGATGCTCGCCTTCGAGAAGCGCGTCCCCGACGTGTGGATCCACGACGGCCGACGGACGGAGGGAGCGCGGGCACCTCGGCTCGCTTGTACGGCACGGACGCTCGGCTCTGGTCGGGCTCGGCGGCATCGGCGCGGCCGTGGCCGAGCGCGCGCTACCGTTCGGCATGCGCATGCGGGCGTTTCGCCGGCGGTCGCGGCGCCGGCGGGCCGCCGGCGTCGAGATCGTCGACTCGATCACCGAGCTGGTCGCGTCGTCCGACCACGTCGTGATCGCCGCGCCGGCCACGCCGGAGACGCGCGGGCTCTTCGACGACGCGCTCTTCGCGCGCGATGAAGCCCGGCGCGCACCTCGTCAACATCGCGCGCGGCGCGATCGTCGATCAGGACGCGCTGCGGCGCGCGCTCGATACGGGTCGCGTCGCGATGGCGTCGCTCGACGCCGTCGAGCCCGAGCCGTTGCCGGCGGGGCATTGGATGTACCGGCATCCGCGCGTGCGCCTGAGCCCGCACATCTCGTGGAACATGCCCGGCGCGGCCGAGATCCTGGTCGACGCCTTCATCGACAACGTGCGCCGCTGGCGACGCGGCGAGCCGCTCGACGGCGTCGTCGATCGCGCGGCGGGATACTAGCGAGGCGAGGCTTCCATGGCACGCACACTCGGCACGTCGCGACGAGGCTGCTCTTCGAGAACGACCGCGTCCGCGTCTGGGAGATGGATCTCGCGCCCGGCGAGCGCTCGGCGACGCATCGCCACGACCTCGACTACGTGCTCGTCCAGCTCGAGGGCGATCGGATCGCCGCCGACTTCGAGCCGGACACGGCGGGCGCCCTACCGCGGCCACGTCGAGGGCACCGTCGAGCCGGGCAAGACGCGCTTCATCGCGCGCGGCGGCATCGAGACCGCCGTGAACGTGGGCAGCGCGGCGCTACCGCGAGATCCTGATCGAGCTCAAGTAGTGCTGCGTCCTCGGCGACATCCTCCGCCGCCACGCGCGGGTCCGCGGCGAGCAAGACGGCGTACGTCGATCGGCGACGATCGGGTGACGTACGCGGCGTTCCACGCGCGCTCGAACCAGCTCGCGCGGGCGCTCGCGCGGCTCGGCGTCGGCCGCGGCGATCGCGTCGCCGTCATGGCGGCGAACCGGGTCGAGTATCCGATCATCTACTTCGCCGTCGCTGAAGCTCGGCGCGATCGTCGTGCCGGTGAGCGCGCGCTTCACCGCGGGCGAGGTCGCCGCGGTCGTCGGGCACGCGGAGGCGGAGACGCTTTCTCGTCGCGCGAGCCCGAGCTCGACGCGACTGCGCGCCAGCTGCCGCGCGCGCGTCGATCCGGATCGGTCGCGACCTCGACGCGCTCGCGGCGCGCCGGCGAGCCGAGCGACGACGTCGCCGTCGCGATCGACGAGCACGATCCGCACGTCATGCTCTACACCAGCGGCACGACCGGGCAGCCGAAGGGCGCGCTGCTCTCGCATCGGTCGTACTGGCTGCAGGCGACGACGTCGCACCTCCAGCTCGGCTTCCGCGAGGACGACGTCGGGCTCGAGCATGTTTCCGATGTTCCACATGGGCGGCTGGAGCCTGCCGCTCGGCTTCTGGCACACGGGCGCGACGGTCGTGATCATGCCGAAGGCCGAGCCGCGCGCGATCCTCGACGCGATCGCGCGCGAGCGCGTGACGTACCTCTACGCGGTGCCGACGGTGTACGCGTCGCTGCTCGCGCTGCCCTGGATCTCGAGCGCGACGACCTGAGCTCGCTGCGTCTGCTCGGCGGCGGCACGGCGCCCATGACCGCGGCGCAGGTCCACGCGATCCGCGACGCGCTTTCGCTGTCGCGACATGGTGATCCTCTACGGCTCGACCGAGGCCGGGCCGGTGAGCGTGCTGCGCCCGCCCGACGTCGCGCGCAAGCCCGAGACCGTCGGGCGGCCGTACCTCGACGTCGACGTGCGGCTGGTGGACGAGGACGGCCGCGACGTTGCGCCCGGCGCCGTCGGCGAGATCGTCGTGCGCAGCGAGTTCACGATGCGCGGCTACTGGCGCAATCCCGAGGAGACGCGCGCGCACGAAGCGCGACGGCTGGGTGCACACCGGCGATCTCGGCACGTTCGACGACGAGGGATTCCTCTCCGTCGTCGGGCGCCGGAAGGAGGTCATCCGCAGCGCCGGCGAGAGCATCTTCCCGGCCGAGATCGAGCGCGTGCTGCTCGCGCACCCCGACGATCCGCGAGGCGAGCGTCGTCGGCATTCCCGATGCGCACTGGGGCGAAGCGGTCGTCGCCGCGATCGTGCCGCGCGAGCGGCGCGACGCTCGACGCCGACGCGGTGATCGCGCACGTGCGGCAGCACCTCGCCGGCTACAAGAAGCCGAAGCACGTCTGCTTCCTGCCCGAGCTGCCGCGCACGGCGGCATCGCAGCAGGTGCACAAGCCGCTGCTGCGCGAGCTGGTGCTGGAGCGCATTGGCCCCCCGCCATGAGCGCCGCGCTGCGCTGGCTAGGGGGGGTCGACGCGCGGCGTAGAGTCGCAGCTCGCCAGGTAGGCCCTTCAGTGGGTGAACCCCACGGTCGTCAAACAGAAGGTCCGATCCAACCACGATGTCCTTCAGGGTACCGGTGACGAGCACCTCGCCAGGCGCGGCGGTGGCTACCACGCGCGCTGCCGTGTGGACGGCAATTCCGCCGAGCTGATCCGCTCGTACCTCGCACTCGCCGGTGTGCACGCCGCACCGGACGTCGATGCCGAGATGATGTGCCCGTTGCACCACCGCAAGCGCGCAGTGCACGGCGCGGGCAGGGCCATCGAACGACGCCAGGAAGCCATCTCCCGTGGTCTTCACCTCACGTCCACTCCAGCGTCTGAGCTCCTCGCGAATGGCGGCATCGTGTGCGTCGAGAATCGTCAACCAGCGGGCATCGCCGAGAGTGGCGGTATGCGTGGTCGACCCAACGATGTCGGTGAACAGCAGCGTGGCAAGGACCCGCTCGGAACGTACGGGTCGAAGCGCCACAGACGTCCCCTTGAGGAAGGTCTCGATGGGGTCGACCACGGAATCCTGGTGCTCGGCCAGCCACGAGGAGTGAAAGCTCCCTGGAATCTCAACCCACCGAGCCCCTGGTATGTGCTCGGCGATGTACCGTCCGAGTGATTTCGGCACGGTGGGGTCGCCTGCGCAGTGTACGACCAGCGTGGGTGCCGTGACGGCGGCGAGCGCCGCGCGCACATCCATCGATATATGGCGCCGCATGAGCTCGGCCGCCACCGCCGGTGTCGTTGTGAACCGCTCGAAGCGAGCCAGAATGGGACGGGCGGCAGCGGGGTCGGGCGTATGCTGTACCATCCTCCCCAGGATCTCGCCCGTTCCCCAGTGCTGCTCCATCTGCACGGCGAGTCGCTCAATCGTCGTTGGATCCATCCCAATCTCGTAACCGGGGACACGACACAGGCGGGCGAATGTCCCGTAGAGGGCGAGCGAGGAAACGCGTTCCGGATAGGTTGCGGCGAAGAGGATAGCGAGCGGCCCGCCCTCGGAGATCCCGAGGAGCGCAGCGCGCGAGAAGCCAGCTGCATCCATCACTGCACGTACGTCATCCATGCGATCTTCGACGGTTGCCGGCCCCGGGGAACGATCCGAAAAGCCGTGCCCACGCTTGTCGAGAACGAGGAGCCGCGAGAAGCTGGCAAGGCGTTCGAGCATCGGCGCCAAGAACGGCGCGTCCCAGTTGAGCTCTACGTGTGAGATGAATCCGGGCACGAAGACCAATTCGAGCGGTCCATCGCCGACGACCTGGTACGCGATCGCCAGGTCGCCGCTGCGTGCGTAGAAGGTCTCCGTTCGCCGGGGCATGCTAGCCGCCGAGGCTTTAACGGGGACCTTGATCTTGCGTCAAGGTGGAGACCCTTTTACGCAAAATCTTCGGGGTTGCTACGGACCTTCGACTAGACGAGCGATAGAATCAGCGCCGTGAAAGCGCCGGGTCGCTAAGCTAGGCACTACCAAGCGCCGGCGCCTTGACCGCTGCGAAGCGATCAATGTAGAAGTGCGCGAGTCCGCCTGAGCTAACGGCCCGCGAACTCACTACCGGGAGGACGGAGGGAGGGCCGATGAGCACGCAGCGCCCGAGAGTCCGCAGTATTGCCGTCGGCTCGGCCGTGGCCGGTCTGCTCCTCGCGTCGCACGAGGTCCATGCCCTCCCTGGGGATCTGGACGCCTCCTTCGGCACCGGAGGCATCGTCACGACGCCCGTCGGAGCCGATGACGACCGGGCCCTCGCGGCGATCCAGTTTGGCGCCGGCATCGTCCTGGCCGCGGGTTGGACGTACAATGGCACCGATCGCGACGTGGCCCTCGCGGCGTACGACGAAGGCTCACCGGGCGCGCTTCGCTAGGGCGGCATCGTCACGACGCCCGTCGGCACCGGTGACGACGTCGCCGAGGCGATCATCCTCGACCCCGATGGTCGGCCGGTGATCGCCGGCTGGACGGAAAACGGCGGCACCACGGACATCCTGCTCATCCGCTACGACGGCGGTGTCCCCGATCCCACGTTCGGAACCGACGGCATCGTGCGCACCGCCGTACCCGGCGGCGCGACAGGCGCTCGCCCTCATGGTGCACGACGATGACGGGATCGTCGTGACCGGCCAAGCCGGCAACGACATCTTCGTCGCGCGCTATGACCTGGACGGTCAACCCGATCCGGCCTTCGGCACCGGCGGGATCACGTCACCCCGGCCGGCGGTCCAGCCGCAGCGCAACGCCGTCGCCCCCATCGGTTCGTCCGACATCCTGGTCGCCGGCTGGGTACGGCGCAGCCCGGATGCCGACATTCTCCAAGCCCGCTACCGAAGCAACGGGACTCTCCGGACGAGCTTTGGCGTCGACGGAATCGCGGTCACGTCTGCTCGGCGCCACCGACGACGTCGCCGAGGCGCTCGCCATCGATGGCAACCGAGCGTACGTCGCGGGCTGGTCCGGTACGCAAAGTCATGCTGGCGAGGTACAACTCGACGGCGACCTCATGCCCGGCTTCGACGGCGACGGCATCGTGCAGCGCTCCGTAGGCACCGACGCCCGCGCCCTGGCGGTGACCGTCGAACAGGACGGCAGCGTGCTCGCCGCCGGTTGGGCGTCGATGGGCGGCACGACGGCGTTCCTCGTGCTGCACCACCTCGCCGACGGGTCGCCCGATTCGACGATCGGGACCGACGGAGTCGTCACCACCGGGATCGGAAGCGGCACAGCCGCGGCCGAAGCCGTCATCGCGCTGGCCGACGAGAGCAGAATGGTCGTCGGGTGGGCCGCGAACGGAAGCGACGATGACTTTGCGCGGTGCCGATACCTGCGCAGTCCGCGCTGCGGCAACGGAATCATCGAGAGCCGGAAGCGGGCGAGACCTGCGATCACGGCCCTTCCGACTCTTGCTGCGTGAGCTGCCAGCTACAGCCCGTCGGCACATCCTGTTCGAGCGACGGAGATCCGTGCACCGAAGACCTCTGCGATGAAGCAGGCCTCTGCGTTCACCCTGCGGCGCAGGCTGCTTGCGGCCCGCAGCTCTGCTATCGCGGCAGCTCGACCGATTTCGCCCCCTCCACGCTCGTATCGCTCGACAGCGTTCTCCACGTCGGTCAGGTTTCGGCGGAAGAGCCGCGCGCCTTCTGCCTGCCCGGCCAGCGTGGACGGCGTTCCTGATCGTCGACGACGCCACTCTCGGCGAGACGTCGCACCGGCTCGCCGCTCCCCGCCACCGGCCGCGTCAGAACGTGAGCGTCTACGATCGGTTCGGCCTGTCGCGTCTGCGCATGAACGGCGCAGAGCCGCCTGCTCGTCCCGACTCGCGTGGAGCAAGGCAGCCCGCCGCTCGCACCGCCGCCGGACGGCGCCGCGAACTTCTTCGAGTGCTACCGCGTCAGGCGCGCCGCGGCGCTTCGCCCTTTCCGGACGGCGTAGCAGGCGACGGTGGCCGACGCGCTGACCAACCACTCCTACGAGGTGCGCCGCCCGGTGCGTCTGTGCGTACCCGCGGAGGCGAACGGTGCGACGAAGCCGCTGCCGGCCGCGTACCTCCTCTGCTACCGCGTGCGCCGGGCGGCGGGCGAGCCGTCAGACGGTCCTCTTGCCGAGCCGATCTACACGTCGAGCGCGCTCGACGACGGGCGATTCGATAGCGCCAGGCCCGACGGAGCTCTGCGTTCCGAGCGTTGGCGCCTGCCCTGCGACACCCTTCCGCCCTGCGTTCCGATCTCGGCGGCCAGAACGCCGATTGCACCTACACGCCCATCGTCCTCGATCCGCTACACCTCCTGTGTCAGGGCCCGACCGTCCTCATCGATGCGACGCATGCCAATTTCCACACGCTCGAGACCGACGGCGTCGCCGGCCGCTACTGGGGATTCGCGCGGCTCCTCTCGCAGGATGGCTACGTCGTCATGCAGTCGGAAAGGCCCGTCGAAATCGCTGCTCCCGCACACCGACGCCGCCGTGCTCGTGATCGCCAACCCCGACCTGCCCGACGTTGAAGCGGTGCCGGCGGAGGAAGTGCCGGTGATCGCCGACTGGGTGAGACAGGGCGGCTCGCTTTTGCTTTCGATCGACCACGAGCCCTATGGGCGTGTCGGCGCTGCTGCTCGCCGCCTTCGGCCTCGATCACCTCCCGGCAGGCGACGTGAGCTCAGTACACGTTCACCAGCCTCAGCGGCGATCTACAGGCATCCGAGATCACGACCGGCCCCGGGCCCGACACCGCCGTCGACGAGGTGACGACATTCAGGGGTACCGCGTTCCGGATCGCGGCGAACCCTCCGCCGGAGGCACAGTTCGAGCCCGTGCTCGACTTTCCGCCTGGAGTGCTCGGCTTTTCGAGCGACGGCCAGGTAGACCTTGGGCGACTATCTCCAGGGCGTGGCGATCCGCTTCGGTGCCGGCCGTGTCTACGTTTCGGGAGAGTCCGGCGGACTCACGGCACAGGAACCGCTTCGGGATGCACTTCACACCCGACAACGAGCGCTTCCTGCGCAACATTCTCTGGTGGCTCACGCAGTAGGGGGGCCGAACCCAACCCCCTCCTCCCGGGCGAGCTGTGGGCTCTGAAGTAAGATCGCTCACGCAGCCGCCGCAACCGGTCACGTCGGATCATCATCGGATCGCGAGCGCGTTCGGCGGCGACCCCACGCCGCCGCGGACGTTCAGCGGCGCCGACACGAGCTGGAACGTCCAGCGACGATCGCGCGCGCACGCCGCGGCGAGGTCGTCGAGCCACCAGAGCTCGCCGATCGGCATGCCGAGGCACGGGATCAGCCAGAAGTGCAGGCAGTGGCCCTCGCGGAAGTCGAGCGGCATCGTCTCGAGCGCGAGGTTGTCGGCCGCGACGGCGGCGACGTGGTGATCCCAGAGCCACTCGGCGGTTCGCTCGACGGGCTCGAGCCCCGGTTGCGGTCGTGGCGCGGCCGATGCGCGTCGCGCTCCGCCTGCGAGAGGCGCGGCGTACCAACCCGTCCATCCCGTGCGCACGAGCAGCACGTCGCCCGGTTCGACGGTCGACGCCCTCCGCCGCGGCGACCTCGTCCAGGAGGTCGGCCGTGATCGCGAACCGCTCGTTCGCCGCGAACGGCCGCCCCTGCCGCCGCGTGCCCGGCGACGTCGAGCAGCACGCCGCGGCCGACGATTCCGCGCCGCGCGACCAGGTGGATGCCGAGCGTGTCGCTCGGCGGGATCGTCGACGCGCTCGGCGGCGACGCCGTTGTAGAAGCCGTGGCGCGGATGCGCGATGTGGCGGAGCCCGTCCCACTGGCTCGAGCCCTGGAGGTAGAAGCGGTCCAGCCAGTCGTCGCGCCCGAAGCTGCCGGCGCCGACCTGATGGCGCACCGGCGGCTGCCGAAACGGCGACGGATCGGGCAGCTCGACGTTCCAGTTGAGCGAGAAGACCTCGCCGGTCCGCACCAGCGCCGCGCTCGCCCGCGCGCGCTCGGGCGTCAGCGAGGTTCAACGTGCCGAGCTGGTCGCCGTCGCCGAACACGCCCCACGCGGTGCCAGGCGGCGCGTCGGTGCGGGCGAGAAGCGCCGCGTAGGTGGGAAGCGCAGTCAGTCGCCATGCGCTCGGCTATAGCATGGCCAGGCCGGGTTGATTCACCACAGAGGTCACAGAGACCGCAGAGAAGAACCGTGGGGCCTCTGTGGCCTCTGTGGTGAATCAGACTGAGGCGACTCGGAGCCGACGCGCAACGCGTAGGCGCGAAACGGGGCGTCCCGCGGGACGCCAGGTAGCGGGCCGGAGGATCGAGCGCGCAGTCCGACACGGTGATCGCACCAATGCCGGACTGGCGCACGCGGCTCACGGAACCTCAACTTGACCTTCGAGGCGTGATTGACCTTCCGCGTCGTGAACGTACTGCCCCAACACGGCGGGCCGTCGTCCTGGTGAAGCTGCACGACGAGCGGAAGATCTTCCATCGGGAGCGGCGTCGAGACGTCGGGAATGTCCGTTCCAGCCCCTTCACGATAATCTCGCGCCGCCGTCGCCTCCGGATCGCAGCAACACATAGCGTATTCCGTCGGTGCGGCACGGCGGGGTCCTTGTACCAGATCTTCAGTCCATCAGCGCCGAAGCTATTGCCCACGTGCCACAGGGCATTGTTCGGCTCGAAGCGTCGCCTGGCCGATCAGCGCCGCACCCGTCCCGGCGTAGACGCAGAGGGCCGTCGTGACCGTTGTCGTCGGGTCGAGGAATTCCTCGGCGGTTGTCGCCTGCCCCTGCAGCCACCGCCACACCAGACGGTCGTTGTTGTTATCACTTCGGTTTTTGAACGTGAACACCGACGAACCCGCCGTGCGGCAGGTACCCGCCGGTGCCGGCGGGCACACCTGTGATTCGCCGGGCCCCGGCGCGACCATGATGCCAGCCAGAGCGCCAAGACCGATCCAAACCGTCTTGTTCGTCATGCCTCCCCCTTATCTCGTGTTGAAGCCCCGTCACTTCTGCCCGTCGGAGCTGGAGCGAACTAGCGAACCGAGCTTAAGCGGCTCCCAGGGAGGGAAGTCAACAAAAATTTTGCTCGCTTTCAACTTTCTCCGCCTTCCTCGATTTCTGCGATGCCGCGCCCCGGCCGTTCCGCCGCAAGGTCGCAGGAAAATTGCGGAACCGCCCGACTTTACGTCGACGCTGCTCGCACTGGGAACAACCCACGCTTCGTCACCGACTGGAGGGCGGCGCGCCGTCGCCGCCGGGGCGGTGGGGGTGGGTGCACCCCAACAGATCGGTCGCCGTCAGAAGCCCACGTCGTATCGGGCGTTGATTGTACCCCCACGCCCCGCCCCGGCGGCGACGGCGCGCGGCCCTCCATCGGTGACGCGGGCAGCTGAAAAATGCGTTTACAAAACTCGCTCGGGGCTGATAGCAGTAACTCGTCCAGCAGGGGCCGGGGGAGATCTGCATGCGGTACGGTTCGGGGTCGGAGCGGCGAGGGAGCGTCGGGCGCAAGCGGTGTATCGCCGCAGCCGCCGTCGCCGTGGCGATGAGCGCGATCCTCGCCGCCAGTGCGTCGACCGCAGCGGCCCAGGGCTGTCCGAGCTCGCCGACAGCCGACTGTCTCATTGCATCGAAATCCAAGCTGTCGATCCGGGACAACAGCATCGACGCCAAGGACCAGCTCGCCTGGAAGTGGACCAAGGGCCAGGGGCTGGTGCGGTCGGCCTTCGACGATCCGACCGTGGACGCGATGTATTCGCTCTGTATCTATGCCGGATCCGCCCAGGCTCGCGTCGCCGAGGCGATCATCGCGCCTGGCGCGGGCTGGAAGTCGATGAAGAAGGGTTACGGCTTCAAGGGGACGAGTCCCAACGGACTGACCTTCTTGAAGCTCAAGTCCGGCGAGACCGGGAAGGCGAGCGCGAGCGCCAAAGGGCGCGGCGCCGCGTTGCCCGATGGCCTGCTGCCCTTGACCGCGCCGGTCACGGTCCAATTGCTCAAGAGCAACTCGTCTCTCTGCCTGGAGACGTCGTTCTCCGACACGCACATCGGGGTCAATGCGGCGGATCGCTTCGATGCCGAACGCGAAATCGTCCTGCCCTGGCCGGCAGGAACGCTGCCGCCTACCAGCCTGTGCAACAAGGCCGACGACGACGGCTCGGCCGCCGAACAGGTCGGCGCGCAAATGCGGCGCGCCGGCAGCGAATGGGCGACGGCCTGCCTGAGCCAGTACGGCGCCAGCAGGTCGGTGTGCAACGTGTTCTTCGGGGGCGATTCGAGCTCGCCCTACGTCCCCGACGGGGTGCCGTCGCTGACCTGCCCGAACGAGGGCGTGTGCGACCAGACCCTCGGCCGCGTCGAGTGGCATGCTGAGGACAAGTTCGGTCGCCGCTGTACGCTCGACGAGTGGGAGCTGGTCTGGGGCTGGGTGCAGCAGCACTCGCGCGCACCGGGGCCGCCGGCCTGTGACGTGGCAGCGTTCGCGCCGCGCAGCTGGGGCGTCTTTGGGTGCTACGAGGAAAATTTCGTCCTCCCGGTGATCAGCGATCAAATGGCGAAGCTGCGCAACTACGTCTCGCCAAACCCGCCGATGACGCCGGAGTGCGAAGGCGCCATCGCGGCCCGGATGTGGTGGCGGCTGGGGAATGACTGGATCGGTAACGGCGACTATGTGTGCCCGCAGGGCTACTACGATCCCGCGATGAAGAGCGCCTGCGGAACCGACACGGTCACGCCGAAGATCGATAAAGGGACCTGGGACACGTGGTGCGCCGACGCCGCGGACATCCTCCGGCCGGTGTACGAGGGCGTGCGCGCGGCGGCCAACAAGCCGTACTGACGGCGACACCTGGGCGCTGTCGCGCCCGACGGGGGGACGGCGCGGTGATCGAAGCGAGTCGGAGCCGGACCAGGTGGGCCTGCGGGCTGGCGGTGCTGGTCGCCGCCGTGGCCGTCGACTCCGCTGCCGCCGAACGCGTCCGCCTCGACCCGATCGCTCGCCCCCGCATCGTCAACGGCGTCGACACGCACGACTACCCGACCGTCGGCGCGCTGCTGTACGGCACCCCCAGCGCGCCGATCACCGCCGACACCGCCTCGCTCCGCTGCTCGGGAACCTTGATCGGCTGCCGCACGTTTCTCACCGCCAGACACTGCGTGACGGGCATCGCGCCGCAGGAGATCTGGGTCTACCTCCAGCACGCCGGGCTGTTCACCGTCCAATCGATTGCGCCCCATCCCGACTACGATTTCCCCGCCGCCGACGTGGCGGTGTTGCGCCTCGGCGCGCCGGTGACCGGCATCGATCCGACGCCGATCAACCTCGTCGACCCGCTCCCCTTCATTCCCGCCGCCGGCATCATCGCCGGCTTCGGCCGCAGCGGCGGCGGCTCCGACTACGGCATCAAGCGGGTCGGCGCGGTGGAAACCGCGGCCTGCCTGGCCGGTCTGTCGAACGATCCCGACAGCGAGCTGGTGTGCTGGGACTTCCTCGACCCCATCGGTCCGCCGGGCACCGATTCGAACACCTGCAACGGCGATTCGGGCGGACCGCTGTTCCTCGATCTCGGCGGCGGCACCGCCGTCGCCGGCGTGACCGCGGGCGGCACGACCACCAATTGCATGCCGCCGGATCACGGCGTCGACGCCAATGTGTCGACGTATGCGAGCTTCATCCTGGCACAGCGCGACGCCGATCCGACCGCGACCTGCGGCGGGCTGCCGCCGGTCGGCGATGCGCAGGTCGAGGTCGCGGCCTTCGACGGTACGCTCGACGGCACCGACACCGCGGATACCTACGCCGTCGACGTCCCGGCGGGCAGCAACTCGGCACGCTTCGCGCTCAACGCGGTCAACGACGGCGACTTCGACGTCGACCTCTACGTCAAAGCCGGCCCGGGCGCGAGCATGGCAGACTACGACTGCACGGCCGACGCCAACAGTGTCTTCGGCGCCTGCATATTCAACCTGCCGGCACCGGCGACCTACTCGGTGCTCGTCCAGCGCGCCGCCGGCAGCGGCAACTACCAGCTCACCGCGACCGTGTTCGGCGGCGCGCCGCCGGTGTGCGGCAACGGGGTGCGCGACTTCACCGAGCAGTGCGACGGCGTCGACAGCGAGGAGTGCAGTGGACTCTGTGAGCCCGACTGCAGCTGTCCGCCGCCCGTCTGCGGCAACGACGTGCGTGAGGCCGGCGAGCAGTGCGACGGCACCGACGACGGCACCTGTCCGGGCGCCTGCCTGGTCGGCTGCTCGTGCCCGGTGCCGTGCCTTTCCAACCCGTTCTATCGGGTCAAGATGAAGGCGGACGCGCACAAGCTGCGCTTCCGTTCGCGGCTCGCCAACTACCAGGGCACCTTCACCGGCAAGGACCCGCGCGATGGATTCACCTTCGCCCTGACCCAGGGCGCCAACGTCGTCAGCGTCGACATCCCACCAGGCGATCCGGGCTGGGCCGAGTCGCAGCCCGCCAAGGGACGCTACAAATGGAGCGGCGCACTCAACGGCATCATCCGCGTCAAGGCCCTCGACCGCAGCGCGCGCAACGGCACCTGGAAGATCCTCGTGGTCGGCAAGGCGGTGCCCGGCGCCGACGGCATCGACGTCGAGCAACCGCTCGACATCAGCCTGACCATCGACGGCGCCTGCGCCGGCCCGTAGCGATAGCCCCATACCGTCGTCGCGCGTTGAGATGTCTCGTAATCGAGTCCCGCTCCCGGCAGCGGCGCGCGCGCTTTCGGTCCGAATTGGAACGATGTTGAAGTAGTGTGGAGAGCTACTGAGGCAAAGGTGTTTTCGGCAGTATGAAGGTCTCGCTCTTCTACCTGCCGTCGATCGGCAGCCGCGCCGAGATCGAGCGCGGCATGGCCGGCCTGCGCGGCGACCTCTACCAGCGCATGCTCGCCGAGCTGGCCGAGCAGGCGCGGCTCGCCGACGACGCTCGGCTACGACTCGATCAGCTTCACCGAGCACCACTTCCACATCGAGGGCTTCGAGATCTCGAACAACCCGGTGCTGCTCGACCTCTTCGTCGCCATGCAGACGAAGCGCATCCGCGTCGGCCAGCTCGGCATCGTGCTGCCGGCGCACAACCCGATCCGCGTCGCCGAGGACATCGCCATGCTCGACCACATGAGCGGCGGCCGCGCCAACGCCGGCTTCGCGCGCGGCTACCAGCGCCGCTGGGTCGACGTCATGGCGCAGCAGATGCACGGCATCCACGGCGCGCTGCCGCACCAGCACGACGCCATCGACGCCGCCAACCGCGCCGCGTTCGAGGAGTGCTTCCGCATCATCAAGCGCGCGTGGACCGAGGACCTGCTCGCGTACGACGGCCGCTACTGGCGCATCCCGCCGGGCGCGACGCCGTGGGACGCTCGAGGCGACACGAGCGCTTCGGCGCCGGCGTCGAGCGACGGCATCGTGCGCGCCGTCGGCGTCGTGCCGAAGCCGCTGCAGAAGCCGCACCCGCCGCTCTTCCAGCCCTTCGCCTCGTCCGAGCGCAGCATCCGCTGGTGCGCGCGAGGAAGGCGTCACCGCGATCCTGCCGCCGCTGCACCCGGCGCTCGAGCAGCGCCTCGTTCGCGCTCTACGCCGAGGTGTCGGGGCGGCCGCTCGGCGAGGGCATCGGCGTGCTGCGCGACGTCATCGTCGCCGACACCGACGACGAGGCGATGGCGCTGTGGGCGCGACAGCGGCGCCTTCTGCGGCGCGGCGTGGTTCGAGCCGTTCGGCTTCGCGCAGGGCTGGTCGACCCGCGACAGCGGCGACGCGCGCCGACCTGTTCGCCGACGGCGCTCGCGCTCGTCGGCATCGTCGACACCGTGACGCGCCAGCTCGAGCGCCTGCTCGCGCGCCTGCCGGTGCGCTGGCTCTTCGCCTGGACCTACAACGGCCTCATCCCGCACGCCAAGCTCATGCGCTCGATCGAGCTCTTCGCGACCACGGTGCTGCCGCGCGTCGCGTCGCGGTGATCGAAGGCGCAAAGCCAGAAATGTCGTTGGCGAGAGTCACTGCAGGTGCATGTCGAGCAGGCCGCCTCCGCGTCTCCGCGCCTCGGCGGTGAGATTTCATGTCAGATCATAGTTGGCTGAAGCTCAGATGACGACCAGAACGAGCGATCCACCGTCGGCAGAATCCTTGACACGTTTGTCCGCCGAAGAGGTCATCGAGGCGCTTGCCGTGCACTGGCTTCGACTCTCGAAAGCGGACCGGGACGCCTACACGCACGTCCTCCTCGAGCACCCGGATCGCGTGGCGATCTTCAACAACTTGTTCGAGCGCGCAAGCCGGGCGGATGCCGCGATGCGGAAGGCGAGAAACTGATGCGCGGCCGCGCCGGCGAGCTCGCGGCGCACGCTCACATCATCTTCACCACGTTCGAGACGTCGTAGCGGTCGATCGACGGCGGCGCGGCGAGGAACTTCGGGATCCGCGCGTTGAACGTCGCCATGTGCGGCGTCGCGAAGTGCTGCATCAGCGCCGCTTCGCTCTCCCACACCTCGAAGATCAGGAAGGTGTTGGGGTCCTCGAGGTCGGCGTAAAAGCCGTAGCTCTTGCAACCCGGCTCGGCGAGCGTCGCCTTGACCATCTCGAGCGCCGCCTGCGCCGCCTCGGCGCGGCTCTCCGGTTTGACCTTCACGTGGCCTGACACGATCAGCATATCGACTCCTTGTCCACGCCTATCGCCGATGGGCGACGGGCATGCAAACCTTCAGAGGGCGGCGTCTCCAACTGCCCGCGCGAAGTCGCAGTCGCGGAAGCGCGTCTCGCATCCGCTCAGCCGTTCGCGTGGCAGATCCGCCCGTCTCGCCCCAAGGTCCCCTCTCCGGTCATTGCATTTCCCCCGGGGGCAGATATGTGCGGCGGAGATGTTGATGCCGCGGAAGCCGCCAGCGCTGCCCTGGGTCGCGGGCCAGGAGGCGCGCAGTCAACGCGAGCGCTGGGAGTTGGTCGCGGACGCGTGGCCGGATCTCTACCACGCCGGCTCGACGCAGTATTACCGCCGCTGCGAGATCGCGCTGGTGAAGCGGAACCTGGGCAGCGCCGCGGGCAAGCGCGTGCTCAAGCTCGATCTGTGGAACGAGGCCGTGAACACCCGTCTGCTGCAGTGGATGGAGGGCGAAGGCGCGCGGGTGTTCGGGATCGATCTCAGCGGCACCACGGCGAGGCGCGCGCGGCGCAACTTCCTCGGCGAGGCGCGCGTCGGCCACTTCACCCAAGCCGACGTGCGCGGCCTGCCGTTCGCCGACGCGTCGTTCGACTTCGTCTACACGATGGGGACGATCGAGCACATCCGCGAGTACGAGGTGGCGATCGGCGAGATCTGCCGCGTGCTCAAGCCCGGCGGCACCGCGCTGATCGGCGTTCCACACAAATGGGACCCGTTCCTGCGTCCCCTGCTGGTCTGGTTTCTCGAGCGGCTGAATCTGTACCCGTACAGTCCCGAACGCGCCTTCAGCGGCGCCGAGCTGCGCGCGGCAGTCGAGCGCAACGGCCTCATCGTCGAGCAGCGCACGGGCCTGATGTTCGTGCCCGGCATCGTGCGCCTCGCCGATCTGTTCCTGCACGTCCGCGGCATCCCCGGCGAGCGGATCACCGCGGCGGCCTCGCGGCCGTTCGAGTACGCCGAGATGCGCTGGGAGTGGGCGCGCCGCCTCGGCTATCTCGTCGCGGTGGTCGCCCGGAAGTAGGGTCGCCGGGGGGAGCGGCGCCCGCTCGGGCTTCAAAACGGCCCGCCGCCGACGCGGCGCAGATCGCTCGCGCGCATGGCGACCGCTGCTCCACCGGCGCGACTCCACCGCACCCGGCGGTCCCGTCCGACGATGACGAGCGCGGGTCGGGTCCGCCCCAACAGATCGAGCGCTCCGTATTCCCGGGCGACTCGACCGCCTGGGTCGCTGAGCACCGGGAACGGAAGCCGGTGTTCGCCGGCCAGGGCGCGGTGGACCTCCATCGCCTCCTCGTTGGCTGCCAGCACCTGCAGACCGAGCTCGTCGAGGATCGCGAGGTCGTCGCGGTAGGCACAGAGCTGCCGGCCCGCCGCAACCGGGTCGCCCGGCCGATAGAAGATGAGCAAGACGGCGCCGATCCGGAGCCGTTTGCTCAACGTGAGCTCACCCTCGGTCGAGTCGAGGGTGAAATCGGGGGCGCAGGCGCGACCGGCGAGGAGGCGTCGTCCGCCGCCGTGCAGCGAGGGGATGAATGCTTCGAGATGGCGCAGCACGATCGCAGCGACCGTCGACGATCGGCTCAGGCGCTCGCCGCAGATGGCGGGCTCGGCGATGCCAGAACCGGCAGACGGTACATGGGATCATTCTCCCCGGGCGCCGGCGGCGACGGGCGAACCCACGAGGTGTTGGCGACGTGGCCGCAGCGACGATACTCCGCCATGTAGAGCTCGTTGACCGCTTCGCGCGTGTAGCGCGTGCCGAGCAGCGTCATGCTGTCGCGATTGAGGCCGACGGCGAGCGGCCCAACCACGATCTCGGCGTCGGCGGGAATGCGCGCGATCAGCGCCGGCGTATCCGTGATTCCGGGGATCCACGGCAGGATGTTCACCCGAGCGTCGATCCCGGCATCGTGCAGCGTCCACAGCGTCGCAAGGCGCTCCTCGGGGCCGGGCGCACCCGGGTCGAGACGTCTCAGCTTCTCGTCGTCGAGCGAGCAGATCGAGATGTACACCTGGCACCTGAAGCGCTCCTGGCGAAACAGGTCCAGGTCGCGCAGCACCGTGGTGCTCTTGGTGCAGACGACGAATCGACGCTTGCGCCGCGCCAGCTCCTCGAGTGCCTGGCGGGCGAGCCGGTAGCGCTCTTCCGCCGGCGGATAGGCGTCGCAGAACGCGCCGACGATGACGAGATCCAGCCACGGCGCGTCATCGAGGTCCTGGCGCAAGCGGGGCAGGAACTCCTCCGGCGCCACCGCGGGCTTCGATGTTCCCTGCACCTTGGTGCAACAGTAGAGGCAGCGAAAGTCGCACTCGTCGTAGGGGGTCAGAGACCACATCCCACATCCGATGGAGGCAAACATGCCCATCGCGTCCCTCCCTCGCTCGCAAGCTCGCCCTGCCCCTTCAGTAGCGGACTTCGCCTTGACTTTGCAAAGGATTCTTTCGCGATGCGCCGCCAATAGTAGAGGCGTGACCGGTGACCGGTGACCGGTGACCGGTGACCGGTGACCGGTGACCGGTGACCGGTGACCGGTGACCGGTGACTGGTGACCGGTGACTGGTGACCGGTGACTGGTGACCGGTGACTGGTGACTGGTGACCGGTGACTGGTGACCGGTGACTGGTGACCGGTGACTGGTGACTGGTGACTGGTGACCGGTGACCGATGACGCCACTGGTCACCGGTCACTGGTCACCGGTCACGCCTTTTCGGTTGGGTGGCGTCGGTGGAATGTAGTACGCCTCTCACCAACGGCGATGGCGGTGGAAGAAAAGACGATTCCCGATCTGCTCCAACAGAGCCGCGATGTCTGCGGGGACGTCGTCGTGAACCGCTTCGCGAACGGCCTGACGATCAAGACCGAGGTGTTCACCAAGCCCGACCGGCTGCGCATCCTCCCGCTTGGAACTCCCCAGGCGAGCTTGATGAACCACATGCTCAACTTTCCGCAGCGGGTGCGCGGCCGGCGCGTCTTCGAGCCGTTTGCCGGCTCGGGGGCGCTCGGCTTCATGGCGCTGAAGGCCGGCGCGGCAGCGGTGGATTTCCTCGACATCAATCCCAGGGCGGCGGAATTCCAGCGCGAGAACGCCGCCCTCAATCGCTTTGGCGCCGGTCAGTTCACCGCCATCACCGGCGACATCGCGTACTTCGCTGCGCTGCGAGCGTACGATCTGATCGTCGCCAATCCGCCCTTCGTTCCGACTCCGACAGGGATCGACGGCACCATCACGTCGAACGGCGGCGCGGAGGGAAACCGCTTCGTCGACATCCTCCTGCGCCGACTGGAAGAGTTCCTGGAGTCGAGCGGGCGGGCCCTCATCTACGTGTTTCAGTTCGCCGCGCACGGACAACCGCTGATCGTCGATCTGGTCGCCCGCACGGTGACGAACCGCGCCGTCGAGCTCACGCCGTCTCAGGCCTGCCCGCTGGCGTTCGAAACGTACTGCAGGGCCTACGCCCTCCTGTTCCCCGCGGCCGGGCCAGCCATCGACCAGTGGCGGTCCGACATGGTTCGCATGCACGGCCCCGCCCTGACGCTCTGTCACTACGTCGTCGACATCGGCCCGCGTTCGGACGCTCCGACACGCTGCACACTGCGCGACAACTTCGCGGACAAGTTCGGCGACAGCTTCCTGGTGCCATCGCACAGCGAGGACGAGCTCGCCCTCGGCAGGGTGCTCGAGAACTTCGTCGCCGATGGTAGCTAGGGCACGCTCGCGGTCGCCTCCGTCCGTGCGACGATCGCACCCTGCGCGGCTCTATGGATACCGGCCGACGGGGCCGCTCTTGAAGCGGGTACCGCGCTATTGAATAGCCGGGCGCCGCAGAGGTAAGCTCCGGCGGACTAACGATGCCGGAGCTGAGCCGGTTCTATGGGATCATCATTCGCATGTTCGTCGAGGTTGGAACGCCACATCACCAGCCGCATTTTCACGCGTACTACCAGAGCGACGTCGGGATCTTCTCCCTGGAGCCGGTCGAGCTGATCGCAGGGGAGTTGCCGAAGCGGCAGCGGCGACTCGTCGAAGCCTGGGCGGAATTGCACGAGATGGAGCTGCGCGCCGACTGGCAGCGCCTACAGACAGGTCACCGGCCGCTGCCAATTGCGCCGCTCGCGTAAGGGCGATGCGATGACCCATCGGATTTATCGCGTGGTGTCCTTCGAAATCACTGGGCCATTCACTTTGCGTGTGGGATTTGACGACGCTACCGAGCAGGTCATCAACTTCCGCCCGATCCTTGCCGGCGAGATCTACGCGCCTCTCCGTGAGCTCTCGCTGTTCAACCAAGTGCGGATCGATCCCGGAGGTGCACACGCTCGTCTGGCCGAACGGCGCCGACTTCGACCCGGAAACGCTGCACGATTGGCCACGCTATGCCGATGCTTTCACCGAGCGCGCGCATGCGTGGGGGACTCCCGGGCGGCATAGGCGATCACAGCTCCCACTCGACCGGGCGCCGCGGATCGGGCAGGTAGGCGCAGTAGGTGCCGGTGCGACCGTCGCGCGCAGGTGCTCGCTCAGCGCGGCGTGATGCAGGGCCAGCCGGCGCATGGTCGTGCGGATGGCGCGGGTGACGCGGGCGCGGGCACGCTCGCGGTCGGGAGCGCGCAGCCCCTCCACCCCGCGGCCAGCGAGCGCGACGAGATCGGCGGCGAGCACCTTCAGGCCGGGGCGGCGCAGGAGGACCGCGAGGTAGCGCAAACCGGCGCTGTCGCGCAGCCGACACACCTCGGAGCCAAACGCGATCGTCCAGTACTCCCCTTCCAGCCGGAAGACGCGCGCGCGTTGCGGGCACGGATGTTCCTCTCGTATCGCTCTCGTCTGACGTACCTCGTGTCGTGGTCATCGTCTCAGCGCCTTGACAATACGTTG
>CAWDFZ010000002.1:0-310129 GCA_963801795.1 Ilumatobacteraceae bacterium | reverse complement strand
CCGAGGCCCCGCGCCGAGCCGGGGTCAGCTCCTTTGGCGTCGGCGGAACGAACGCGCACCTCGTCCTCGAAGAAGCGCCACAGCTACCCGCGGTTCCCGTCGGTGACGCACCGGAATCGCTCGATCCTTTCCGCCAAATCCGCAACCGCCCTCGAACAGCGCGCCCAAGACCTCGCTGCGCATCTCGAAGCGCATCCTACGGCCTCGCCGACGTCGGCTTCACACTGCACGAAGGCCGGCAGACGTTCACGCACCGCCGCGTAATCGTCGCGCGCACCGCGGCCGAAGCGATCGCCGCGCTCCGCTCCCGGCGAAATTGCACCGCGAGGACAGCCGCCTCGACACGCCGGTCGCCTTCCTCTTCCCCAGCAGGGATCGCAGTATCCCGGCATGGGCGCGCAGCTCTTCGCGCACGAACCCGTCTTCCGGCACACGCTCGGGCACATCGCCGAAGTGTTCGCCCCGAACTCGGCCTCGATCTCTGCGACCTCCTTTTCTCCCGTGACGACGACGCGGAGGCGCGCCTTCGCGAGACCCGCTTCACCCAGCCGGCCATCTTCGCCGTCAGCTACGCCCTCGCGCGGTTCGGTGGCAATCGCGCGGCCTCCAGCCCGCGGCGCTCGTCGGGCACAGCGTGGGTGAATTCGTCGCCGCCGCGGTGTCGGGAGTGTCTTCGCCTTGGAAGATGCCGCTCGCCTCGTGGCCCTGCGCGCGCGGCTGACTCAGGAACTTCCGCGCGGCGCGATGCTCGCGGCGAGGCTCGGCGAGGACGAAGCGGCGGAGTTTCTCGGCGACTCCCGGCTCGCCCTCGCGGCGATCAATTCCCGAAACTCTGCGTCATCTCCGGTCCCTTCGAGGCCATCGAAGCGCTTGAAGCCACCCTCACCGAGCGCACCATCACAGCGCGCCGACTCAGCACCTCGCACGCGTTCCATTCACCGATGGTCGAGCGGTGGTCGGACCGCTCGCCGAGGCGCTGCGCCACGTAAAACTGAGCACACCGCAGATCCCGATCGTCTCGAGCGTCACCGGCGAGTGGCTCACCGCGGCGCAGGCAACCGACCCGCAATACTGGGCCAATCATCTCCGCGCCACCGTGCTTTTCCGCCACCACCACCCGCCTGCTCGCCGAGCGCCAGTACACGCTCGAGACGCTCAATTCGTCTTTCTGCAGGTCGTTGGTCACCCCGTGAGTGTCGTTGGGGTTGAACACGGTCCAGATTTCTTCGAGGGTCGCGCCGAGCCGTCATGCAGGTACGGCGCGGTGATCGGTGAGTTGGTCAACTGCGGCGTGTCGACGAGGGCGACCGGTCGGTGGGCTTGCCGGTGCCGACGTCGAACATTTTCGGTTGGTGTAGTGCGGCCGATGGCAAAGGGCGCACTGGTTCGGCCGGCGGAATGGGCGCGCCGCCCTTCTTCCGGGTGCGCTCGAAAATCGCTTTGCCGCGCTCCTGCGCCCGTCAGTTCGCCGTTCGGCGGTCGGAAGCGATTGGGACGGAGCGGCATCGATTAGATGTAGCTGACCAGGTCCGCCAGTTCCCAGCCATCGTAACTTTCCGAGCGATAGAAGAACTTCTCGGTGCGCGGCCCGCACTCGGTTTCCAGGTTGGGATTGCCGCCATTCCACTTGAACGGGCTCCGTGCCTCCACGTCTTCGAGCAGGCGGTTGTCCACGATGTCCTTGCCGAAACCGTCCGGTTCGAGGTCCCACTGCAGGCCGTCGAAGGTGGACTCCAGATGGCAGTTGGCGCAGCCGAAATGGTTCTGGAAGGCGAAGTCGGCGCGTGAAGAACAGACGCTCGCCGCGACGCTGCGCGATCGGGTTGCTGGCCCTTCCAGCGAAAGTGCGCTGACATTGTTCGCGGGCCGTATCGATGACGGAGATGGTATCGTCCGTCCGGTTCGCGACGTACAGAGCCGCTTCCCGTCGGGAGAGAGCGCGAGGCCCTTGAGCGGATGCCCACCGGAATCCGGGCGATCACGTAATTCGCGGAGGCCGAGAGGTCGTTGGCGAGGGTGCCGCCGCGTCCGGCGCGGATGAACTTCAGCATCCTCGGGATGTCGATTACGGTGACGCTGTCGGACCCCGTGGTCGAAATGATACGCCGCGCCTTTGTCGGGGGCCATCGCGATGGCGAATCGGCGGGGTGAAGTAGCGGTCGAGTTCATCGAGCGGGACCTGCACCGCTCCGCCCACGTCCGGGCCGAAGAGCAATGAAATGATTTGCCGAAGACCCAGCCGTGCTCGACGTGGGCCAGCGGGATCAGATTCTTGGGACGGAAGTTGCGCGGCGATTCCCAGTGACCGTCGGCCGAGAGCGCTACGTGGAAGACTCCCGCTGCATTGGGCGAGCTGGTAACGCTCGCGCACGGTCTGGCGGGCGGTGTCGATGACGGCGATGTCGGATTCGGGTGGCGTGCGGAATTTTCCGGGGTAGGGGTAGATGTGGGTGCAATAGATGCGCGCCGTCGGGGGAACAGTTCGAGGTAGCTGGCGCCTCGGCCCGCCGCAGGCGCTTCATTTCCTGCCCGATTTTCAGATCGATGACCGAGATGTCGTTGCTGACTCGGTTGGCCACGTAGAGGAAAGAGCCGCGAGATCAAGATACGACCCCGTTTGGTTCGAACCCCGCGGGCAGGGTGCGACGAGCTCGAGGCGGCGCGTGTCGATCTCCGATATGGAATCGCTCCAGGAAGTTCGCGACGAAGATCCGCCGCCTCGGGAGAAAGCGCGAGGCCTTTGGGGACGCGGCCCACTTTGATGCGGCGGATGACTTTCGCGGAGCGCGTGTCGACGACTCCACTTCGTCGCTGCCTTCGCAAACGACGAAGAGGCGACGGCCATCTGGAGAGAAGCCAGTTCGATGGGTGAGAGGTAACGGTCCTTGAGGGTTGCGGCAGACTGCTTGCCGCGGGCTGGCCGACAGCGCCAGCAGAGACACGGCGAAGATGGCAGAAACCTGCACCATTCGCCGGAAGCTCACGCAGGAGATGGCGCGCTTGGTCATCTACGGCTCCTCCACGGTGATCACGCGATCCGCCGGTAAGATTTTCCAGAACCTGTTCCTCACCGCTCGGCCAGGTGATGGTCAGTTTGTCGATCTTGTTCGCGGAGCCCAGGCCGAAGTGGACGCGGGCGTCATCCTGCGAGAGATAGCCGGAGCCTGCTACGCGTTCGGCGATTTGCTTCGCCCCCGCAGACAGCTTCCACCTGCGCTCCGATGCCGTCGCGGTTGGATTTTGTGCCCTACAGTTTGATCGTGATCCAGTGATTGTGGCGGGCGAAACGTTGTGGAGCAGGGCGCGGGGCGCCCAGGTTCACCAGGAAGGCGTCGATCTTGCCGTCGTTATCGTAGTCGGCGAAGGCGGCGCCGCGGCCACGCTCTTGATTTCGAAAAACGGGCCGGCGGCGCGCGACACGTCATCGAACTTCCCGCTGCCGAGGTTGCGGAAAATCGAGTGCTCCTGCGGGACCAGGTGAACCAGTCCGCCGTGGACGACGAAAATGTCGTCGCGTCCATCGTTGTCGAAATCCTGGGCGCCGTGCCCCAACTGGTGTATTGCGCGGTCGCTTGGGAGATGCCGGCGCGTTCGGTGACGTCTTCGAACTGCTGCGGCCGGTATTCTTCATCAGGCGGTTGAACTTCGAGTCGGTTACCCACAGGTCGGGGCGGCCGTCGCCGTCGAGGTCCGCGAAAACCGGTCCCATGGCGGAAGTGCTCTCGCCGTTTTGTCCGTAGGCTACGCCGGCGGGATCGGCGATCTCTTTGAAGGTTCCGTTCTCTTGTTGTGGAAGAGGAAGTTCTCGGTCTTGTCGTTGGCGACGTAGATGTCGGGGTAGCCGTCGAGGTCGAAATCGGCCGCGGTGACTCCCATGGTGCGGCTTTTGTAGTTGGCGATGCCGGACTTCTCCGTTACGTCGGTGAACGCCCTTACAGTTGTTGTGGAAAAGGAGGTTGGTGTCGGGCTCGTAATCGAGCGGGCCGGGATAGTTGTCGGCGGCGTAGTAGGAGCGATACTCCGGGTCGAACTTGACGTAGCGGCCGACGAACAGATCGACGCAGCCATCGCGATCGTAATCGAGCCACGCGGCGCCGATCGACCAGCCGGGAACGTTGAGACCGGCCTTCGCTGTGACATCCTCGAACGTGCCGTCGCCCTTGTTGCGGTATAGGATGACGCGCCGTAGCCGGTGACCAGCAGGTCGGTGTTGCCGTCGTTATCGTAGTCGGCGGCGATGGCGGCCATGCTGAAGAGGTCGCCCGCGACGTCGGCCTGCTGAGTTACGTCGGTGAAGCGGCCCTTGCCGTCGTTGCGGTAGAGGTGGTTGTGGGGGGAGTTGCGGCGGCTGCTTGCAGAGGATAAGGGTGCAGGCCGGCCCCGAGCGGCTTGCCGCTGGTCACGTAAAGGTCGAGCAGGCCGTCGTTGTTGTAGTCGAACCAGACGGCGCCGGCGCCGGTGCTTTCGAGGAGCGAGCCCAGTTTCCGGCGCCGAAGCTGTGGGTGAACTGGATGCCCGCTTTCGCAGTCGCATCCTCGAATCGGATTGGCCCCGGGGCCGCTTGCTGCGGGGCCTGCGCCAGCACAGCGGAGGACAGAATCAGGAATCCAAGAAATGCTTTTATCACGCTAGTGTCCTCCCGAAGCGTCAGGCGCATGCGCGCCGGTCAAGTCGGCTGGCGTTGTCGACTTCAGCAGCGTCATCGGCACTGCATTTTCCGGCGAGGTTTCAGGTCCGGCGTGGCATCCAACGCAGCCCGCGCTGTTCGCCGCGGCGCATCCAGAAGAATCCGGCTTCGCGCTTCAGAGTCTTCCCGGCGTCATCGAGCAAGTTCGATCTGCAAAGGCTGCTCGCTGGGAACCTGCACGAAGAACGATCCGTCGCGCTCGACAGGCGCGGTTCCGAGCACTTCAGGCGTGCCCGCGGCATCGCGGGTGTAGAGCCGCACCGAATGAATCGACCCGGCAGCAAATTGATATTTCGACGTGTAAGCGTTCAGGCAGAGCAGGTTTGCATTCGGCCAGTCGTGCAAGGCTGAGGGATGACGGTTCGGAGCCACGCGCTCCACAATCACCACCGGCTCAACCGCGTATCATTTTGGCTCCTGCCGGGTACCGAGCGCAGCTCGGAAGAACCCGGCTTCCAGAGCATCAATTGAAACGGAGCTTTCGCCTCGGCTCGCCAGGGCAAGAGCCAATCGCCAGCGGCCGTTTCCGTGATATCTTCCGCGTATTCCCCGGCTGGGGCGGAAATGCGCACTTCCTGCGCGCGCGCCGATGTGAATCTGCCTAGGCCGTCAACCGACGCGAAGATCACGTCTCCTGAGCTGACTTGTCTCCCCGAGTGCCGCGCGGTGCCGTGATCGCAGCGATACGATTCAACTCCGCTGCCATCGGAATAGACGGCATAAATTTCGGGAATGGCTTCGCCGCCGAGTGGATAGGCAGCTTCGAACGAAGATACGGCCGTCCCGAAGCACATCGGTTGGAAAGAAATTCGCCGGACCGTACGTCAACGCCAGCGGCTTCCCGCCGGACAGGTCAACGGCCTCAATTACGAATCGGCCTGCACTGCGGCGCGCATAAACCACGCGATCTTCGGGCAGGTAGAAAGGCCTAACGCAGTCTGCTCCGGCCCGGTCGTGATGCGGCGTGGCTCTCCGCCGGCGAGCGGGATCTCCCAGATCTGCCACGGGTCTTGGGATTTCAATTTCCCGGCGAAGAGAACGCGTTGTCCATCGAATGAAACCGCGGCGTCAGCAGAGGCGGCAAAACCGGGAACCAAGGAGTGCTGGCCACCGGAATCGCGCACGAAAATCGTTGCGCCGGAATGAAATCGATCCTCCCCGCGCAACCAGGCCAATGGCTCATATTGCTTTGCGCGACGTATAGAGAAATGATGGCGGATCGGCGGAAGCTGAAGCTTTCACCGTATTCCTCGTGAGTCCCAGTACACACAATGAGAGCAGGCCGGACGCGATAGCAAGAATCAGGATGAAACGCGGACGCCACTAGTCTGCTCCCCCGACGGCGAGGAGTTGCGGACGCAGTTGCCGGGCCTCTCGCTCGAGATCGAGGTAAGGCCGCAGGTCCTTCATCATCTGGCAGAATTCGCCGAACGTGAGCGACTGGTCGCCATCGCTCAAAGCCTGTTCTGGACAGGGGTGAACTTCTACGATCAGGCCGTCGGCGCCGACCACGGCGGCCGCACGCGACAACACGGGAACGAGCGCGCGCACTCCCGCCGCATGACTGGGATCCACGATGACGGGGAGATGCGACACCGTTTTCAGCACCGGCACTGCGGCGATATCCAGGGTATTGCGAGTGGCAGTCTCAAACGTTCGGATGCCGCGCTCGCACAGAATGATTTGCGAATTTCCCGCAACCGCGATCACCTGCGCAGAATGCAGAAGGTCTTCGAGCGTTGCAGTCATCCCGCGCTTCAGAAGAACCGGGCGACCGCAGCGGCCGAGCGCGTCCAGCAGTGCGTAGTTCTCCATGCTGCGCGTGCCCACCTGCATGATGTCGGCATACTCGGCGATCAGATCCACGTCCTCTTCGCTCATCACTTCTGTGACGATGGCGAGTCCGGTTGCCTCGCGAGCCTTCCGGAGAATCTTCAGACCTTCTATGCCCAGACCCTGAAATGCATATGGTGAAGAGCGCGGCTTGTAAGCGCCGCCGCGCAGAATGCGCGCGCCCGCTCCGGCGACTGCCTCCGCCGTCTGCATGAGTTGGCTCTCGGATTCAACGGCGCAAGGCCCGGCCATTACCACAAAATCATTGCCGCCGATTTCGAGATCACGAACCTGCACAACGCTGCGGGAACGCCCGCTGGTCTTAGCGACGAGGTCGAAGCAGGAGAACTGCCCGTTCCATTTAGGATTCATGATCGACAAACCATCTTAGTAAGCGGCATTAACGAGTTCATTACTGCGAAACGATTAGACCCGCAAAAACACTGGCGAAAACCACTTCAGTGACTCTAGCGGTAGTCCGTAAGTCGTTTGTATCGAGAAGGAATCAATCCACTTGTGATTGCAATCACGCTTCACTGCGACGACGCGCACAACTGTCGGAATCGCCGACAAGTTCACGTCCAACTTTTCCGCAGAGAATCTGTCTCAATCGAGTTTGAAGGAGGAAGAGGCAGCACGATGTTGGGAAATCCTACGGCGGTGTTGGGAATCCCGGCACGCCGCGAGCCGGAATTACGCGCATCTCGTTGAATTCACTAAATGGCGTTTCAATTGCATTTCAAGAGATGGCCGTGTCGCTATCGGCAAGGAGGTCACTTCAAAATGGCTGCAGACAATTGGACATTCTGGCTCAACATGACGAACTTCGCTCTGGGCATCATCACGCTGTTGGCGCTGGTCATTGTGTTTGGCGCGGTGGGTTGGGACTTGCTGGTTCGCAAAGCGCAGTCTGCGCGCGAACACGGCAATCTGGATCTGAGCACGCTAGATGGAGAGTTGCGGGCGATGTTGCACGGATCGCACAGCTTGTACGAGCCCGGCTTGGGGTTGACCATGGCCGACGGTGGCGAAAGGATCGATCCCGCCGAGTCCCAGGCCTCAGACCAGAAATCTGGGAAGTGAGTTATGGCGTGCCCGTTTCTAAAAGAAGGTCGAGCGCAATATTGTCATGCTGCGCCAGTGCAGAAATTAATCCTCGACGGGCCTGGCGCGATACGGGGCGGCCTCTGTTCCTCAGCGCAATACGTGCAGTGCGAATTGGCTGCAAAAGATAGCGTACGACAGGATCGTTGTCCGCACCTGGAAGAAATCCGCGTGCAATATTGCGGAGTTTCACCGGTCACGAAACTGGTGCCTTTCAGTGATTCTGAACTTTCAAGTTGCACGAGCAACAGATACCGTTATTGCGATTCCTACCTGCTGCTGGCACACCCGCACGCCTCGACTCCGCCGCCGCATCTTCTTTACACCGCAAACCATTTCTGGCTGGATGCCGAAGAATCCGGATTGTGCCACGTCGGCCTGGACGGATTTTTCGCCGATGTAGCCGGCAATGTGGATGGCGTCACCTATGTCACCACCCACGGCACCCATTCGCCGACACTAGCCCTAACCGTTCACGGAGTCGAGTGGCCGATGATCTTTCCGAATCCACTGATGATTCAGAAAGTGAACAGCCGCGTGCGGAGCGATCCCACAAGGCTGACGGCCGATCCCTACGGCGCAGGCTGGCTGTTCGAGGGATGGGAATTGCCTGGCCGGACACGCACCGGGCTAGTTTCTGGGCCACAAGGCATGGCTTGGCAAGGCGAGGAGCGCGAGCGCCTGTCTCGTGAAATCCACGACACGCACGCGCCAGGATGTGACGGAGGCTCTCCCGTGAGGGGAGTGGCGCAGTTGTTGGCCCGGCAGCATGTGGTGTGTTTGTTCCAGCGATTTTTTTGCGACCGGAACTGGAAGGTGGAGGCATGAGGATGTCGCGAACGACTCTCATCTTCGGATTTGGACTGGCCGTGGCGCTACTGGTTGGATGGGTCGCATTTCCACGCGCACTCTACACACAGAAACAACAGCCGCTCGAGTTTCGTCACAAGACGCATGCGGAAAAGTCTGGCGTCGCAGAATGCAGCGAGTGTCACGCCGTGCGCGAGGACGGAGCCTTTGCAGGGATTCCAGCCATGGAAAAGTGCGCTACCTGCCATTCCGAACGGATTGGAGAGAGCAAGGCCGAGGCAACCTTGGTCGACAACTTTATCAAACCGGGACACGAGACTCCGTGGCTCGTCTACGCTCGGCAACCGGCCAACGTCTGGTTCTCGCACGCAATCCATGTGAAGCGCGCCGCACTAGCTTGCACGGAATGCCATTCAACTTATGGTGAATCCGACCAGGTTCGCACCTACCAGGTGAACCGCATAAGCGGATACAGCCGGGACATCTGGGGGCACTCCATCTCCCGGCTGCGGCGGGCGCCGCACGAAGGCATGAAGATGAGCGACTGCGAAGACTGCCACGCTCGCCGCAACGTCGAGGTGGGATGCCTCGGGTGCCATGAGTAAAGGAGACGCATGAAGGTTTCACGACGAGATCTGCTGGTTTGGAGCGCGGGAGCCGCAGCCGGTCTGATCGTTACTCCGGTTCCCTGGAAGTTGTTGGACGACACCTCCATCTGGAGTCAAAACTGGCCTTGGATTCCGCAACCGGTGCGCGGTCCGATCGAAGTTAAGCAGACATCGTGCACACTCTGTCCCAAGGGATGCGGGATGAAGGTGAAGATGGCCGCTGGATGGCCCGTCGGGGTTGCGGGACTGGGCAGTCATCCTATCAGCCGAGGAGCACTCTGCCCACTTGGGTTCGGAGCACACCAACTAAACTGGCATCCGCAACGACTGCGATTCGTTCGTCACGGTTCCCAGATCTCTTCATGGAACGACGCGGGGGCCGCTTTCGCCAAGGCCTGCAACGAAGGGCCTGTCGTGGTCATCGATGGCTTTCCAGGCCGTGCGGCTTCCTCGGTGCTTGATACTTTCAGCCAGAAACGAAATGGCAGTTACCGCGTTGTTCTCGGTTCGGAGACTCGGGCTCTTGGAGCTTACGAAGCTTGGAGCGGCGTACCAGCCTCGAGCTTGGGCTACGACCTTGAGAATGCAAAGACTATCGTCAGCTTTGGCGTTCCGTTACTGGATGGCTGGGGTACCCCTGGCCAGTTCACGCGATTGTGGGCGGAGCGCGCCGCCGGGAAGACGAATCCGGAACTGCGCCTGATTCAACTGGAAGCAACTCTTTCGCGCACCGCGGCGCGTGCGTGGGGGTGGACCTCGATTCCGGTAGGCTCCGAGTCCGGTCTTGCGGCTGGCGTGGCGCGCGTGCTTCTCGAAGAACGCCTCGTTGCTGCGCGCGGCCCCATGCCATCACTCACACTCGCTGAAGCCGCGGCTCAAACCGGACTTTCAACAGAGGGCCTTCGTGATCTCGCTCGGACGATTGCTTCCCACACCCCGGCTCTAGCCATAGCAAGTGATGACAATCCGGCGGTTGCCGCGCTTAACGTTGTGCTGGGCGCTGTGGGCGCGCGGGGCGGCATCGTAAGACGATCGAAACGAACCCAGCCTTATATTTCCGCCGATGCGGATCTCCCTTCCACGCGTGCACTGCTGCTGGATGCCAGCGTGCCGTGGGACTTTGTGCCACAGACTGACGCCGAAATCTTTCGGTTCGCCGCATGGGATGGAGGATCTAGCAAGGCAGACTGGCTGCTTCCCTCCCCCGGGTTCCTTGAGGAAACCAACGATATTCCCAGTCCGCCGACGTCCGCGATCGAAACCTATGCGGTGTCGCCGACACTGACGAAGGCGACGCATGAAGTCCAGAGTGCTGCTCAGTTTCTCTGCAGCCTCGATCCAACCTTGATCACCGCAGAGAAAATCATTCACTCCCGCTGCGAAGAGCTCTTCCGCGCACGGATAGGAGTTCTACAAGCGCAGGAACGGATCCCAGTCGCGAAGTTCGATAGCGCCCAGAAGATCGAAGAGCAACTCTCGAAAGGGGCAATCTGGATCGGCGGGCCGGGTATTCCAGGCTTTAAGTGCGTGCTGAAAGAGTGGCCCTCAGTCAATCCCTCCGATTCTGAAAATTCGTCGACCAATTGGCCGGCCCCCGTGCTTCCCCCATTGGCCATCAAGCTCTACCGTGAATCCAGTTTGCGGGAAGCGTCAGAAATGAGGAACGCATGAAGGCTCGATACGGCATGGTGATCGACCTGGACCGCTGCACCGGCTGCGGCTCATGCATGATGGCCTGCGCCGCTGAAAATAATGTTCCGTCTCTTCCGCAGGCATCCGCCAGAACAGGCCTCACACCCATGCTGGTCCGCAGGGTCTCGAATGGGGGGGAGGGGACCGCTCGACGCGAGGCCTTCATTCCAATGATGTGCATGCACTGCGAGCACGACACGCCCTGCGTCAAGGTCTGCCCGCAACAGGCCGTCGAAGTCGATAAGGCTACTGGAATTGTTATGCAGATGCCGCAGCGCTGCCTGGGCTGCCGCTATTGCATGACCGCGTGTCCTTATCACGCGCGCTATTTCAACTGGTGGGATCCGTCGTGGCCCGCGGGAATGGAAAAAAGCCTGAATCCGGGAGTCGCAGTACGGATGCGGGGCGTGGTGGAGAAGTGCAATCTGTGTCACGCGCGACTGCATTCAGCGCAAGCCAAAGCTGCAGCCGCGGGCAAGCGCGAAATCGATTCCGCCGACTATGTTCCGGCCTGCGTAGAGGCATGTCCGACTGGCGCGATTCGCTTCGGCAACCTGGCCGACCAAAACGACCCAGCCGCGCAGGAGGCACGTTCCCCGGAGGCATTCCGCTTGCTGGCCGCGCATCGGCACTGAGCCGAAGGTTTATTACAAGTCGAAGGAGGCATGGGTGAGAGCATTGGCAGAGTCGAATTCAGGACCGCCTCCTGTAATCCAACGTTCGGAGGTCCATCATGGCTAGCGGCGCCCTTACCGACAGCCGACTGACGGACCGAAACTGGATCGCTCGCGGTGAAGAACGCACCTCCACTTCCGCGATTCCTCCTGTGGCTCGCTCCGTGGGCGGCGCTGCTTGCGGTTGGAATCTATGCAGCTGGTTTGTGCCTCTACCTCGGGTTGAACCAAACCAACATGGATAATCGATTCGCCTTCGGCCTCTGGATCTTCCTCGATCTGGGAGTCATTGCCTTGGGCGCAGGCGCGTTCTTTACCGGGTTTCTGGTCTACATTCTGAAGCGCGCTGAGCTGAAGCCGATCCTGAACACCGCTGTGGTCGTCGGCTTTATCTGCTATAGCGGCGCGGTCGCCATTTTGATGATCGACGTAGGACAGCCCTTGCGGGCATGGTTCACCTTCTGGCATCCGAATACGCACTCGATGCTCACGGAAGTCACCTTCTGCATCTCTTGCTACTTGCTCGTTCTGTGCCTGGAATATATTCCGATTCTTCTGCGCAATCGCCAACTCCGCAAGCTCCCGTCGTTCCTGGTCTTTGAACATCAACTTCACAAGCTTGTGCCAGTACTCGCCGGCGTGGGTACGTTGCTCTCCTTCTTTCACCAGGGATCGCTGGGCGGACTGTACGGCGTGTTGCGCGGGCGTCCCTTCGCATTCCGCGACGGAGTCTTCATCTGGCCTTCTACTTTTTTCCTCTTCATCTTGTCGGCGATCGCTACCGGACCCAGTTTTCTGATGTTGGTTGCTGCCACTGTCGAAAAAGTCACCCGTCGGCACCTGGTGCCGGCGGACCTATTTCGGCGACTCGGATTTATTTCCGGATTGCTGCTTGCGATTTACGTTGCCGCCAAGTCGATCGACACGCTGATCTGGTTGAACTTCACATCTCCATCCGCTGGATTTGCGCCCTGGCAGTACTATACGCACAAGCCGTTCGGGACGCCGATCCTCTTTACCGAAATTGTGCTCTTCGGGCTGCTCCCGGCATTTCTGCTCACCTATCGCAAAACCGCGGCGCGGCGGGGATGGCTGCTAAGCGCGGCCGCCTTGGCATGTGCGGGCGTGCTGCTGAACCGTTTCGTTCTCACTGTGCAAACCCTAGCGGTGCCCACTCTGGCATTCGACGAGTTTCTGCAATACACGCCGAGCTGGCAGGAGGTTGCCAGCTTCGGTGGAGTGATCGCCTATGGCGTCATCGTCTACTCGCTGTCGTATCGCTACCTGCCCTTGTTCACCCCAGCAAAAGGAGAGAGTAACCATGTTTCCGGGAATTGATGGATTCCATTGGACGGTCGGTCACGTCATCTTCCTGTCGCTGTTCTTCGCCGTCGTAGCCACGATTCTGGCAACGCTCGTCTTCGCAGTGTTGCGCACCAAGCGCGACTTTCGCACTAACCGGGCAATCGAATTGTGTTGGAAATCGGACTTTGCGGAATTACCGGAATCCGATCGGCTCTGCCGCCATGAACTAGCGGGCAGAGTTGTGTCGAGAACTTGCGACAACGCTTTCGATTGTCGCCGGTGCGGGAAATACGCCCAGTTTGCCGTGTTGCCTGCCACCGGATTAACCCGTGATCTCGGGCTCCACTACCCCGAGGACCGCCTCTACCACCGGGGACACACCTGGGTGAAACCTGCCGAAGATGGCACGTTCACCGTCGGACTGGACGA
The DNA here is from genome assembly GCA_963801795.1 of Ilumatobacteraceae bacterium. GTDB lineage: Bacteria > Actinomycetota > Acidimicrobiia > Acidimicrobiales > Ilumatobacteraceae > Sva-07. The sequence goes on along the minus strand of CAWDFZ010000002.1, from coordinate 296,987 downwards.
ACTGGCTGATCATCTGGTGGGTAATCCCGACTCCATCGAGTTGCCGAAGGCCGGCTGGGAAATCGAGCTCAATCAGATCGCATGGCGCATGAATAAAAATGGCAGAGAGATTGACGTGCGTGCGCCAATCGAAGGAACGATTGTTGCTGTGGGAGGTCCGGATCAAGGCTGGTATCTTAAGGTTCGTCCGCGGCTGGATCCCAAAGACCCGGTGACGCTGCGACACCTGTTGCGAGGACCTGAGATTCACGGCTGGGCGTTACGCGAAATGGAACGACTCCAGATACAACTACGCGCGCCCAACTCTCCGGCTGCCCTGGCAGACGGCGGAGTCCTTCTCTCTGGGCTGATGGACGCTGTTCCCGAGGCAGACTGGGATTCTGTTCTCGCCGACACGTTCCTAACGATTTAATCCTTGCATGACGCTCAATGCACAATCTCGTAACGCTTGAGCTTGTCATAGAGCGTTGAGCGATCGATCCCCAGCGCCGTGGACGCCTCTTTGACATTGCCGTGCTTGCGTTCGAGCGCGGCCACAATCGCCCGCCGTTCCAATTCACCCAGCGGAACGTCCGGCACCTCCCAATTTTGGGATGACACGGCATTCTTCTGGAGCCAGGAAAAATCTGGCTCGTCGAGCATGCCATTCCGGCACGTCACAATCGCTCGCTCAATCACATTCTCAAGCTCGCGTACATTACCGGGCCAGTCGTAGGCGATCAGCACCTTCAAGGCCGCAGCCGAAATGCCGCTAACGTCCCTGCCCAAAGCCGAAGAGATGTGCTGCACGAAATGCTCGGCCAGCAAGGGAATATCCTCCCGCCGTTCGCGCAATGCCGGCAAACGAATTTCGATCACATTGAGACGGTAATACAAGTCCTCCCGGAATCGTCCGTCATGAACTTCCTCGGCCAGGTCCTTGTTGGTCGCGGCAATGATCCGAACATCGACTTCAACTTCCTGAGTTCCACCCACGCGATAAAAGCGGCGCTCCTGCAGAACTCGCAAAAGGTCGGCCTGCAACTTGGGAGAGATGTCGCCGATCTCATCCAGAAAGATCGTACCTCCGTTGGCCAGTTCAAACTTCCCTTTCACTTGCGCATTGGCACCGGTGAAGGCGCCCTTCTCATAACCGAACAACTCACTCTCCAGCAAAGTCTCCGTCAACGCAGCGCAACTAACCACAATGAACGGCTTCTCGGCGCGATTGCCGGAGAAGTGAACCGCCCGCGCCACGAGTTCCTTCCCTGTTCCACTTTCTCCGCGTATAAGCACGGTGCTGCGCAGGCTGGCTACATCTTGCGTCAGAGCCAGAATTTCTCCCATGCGCGGATTCTTTGTGATGATGTCGGAGTGGCGATATTGCCGGTTCAATTTCTTCCGTAGAATCGCGTTTTCACTCTGCAACTTCTTCAGCTTGAGGATGCGTGAAACCAGCATCGAAATCTCCTGCGGATTGCAGGGCTTCACAATGTATTCCTGCGCGCCCTCCTTCATCGCCTGAATCGCAGTATCCACGGTCGCATACGCAGTAATAATGATGATGGAGGCTTCTGGGCGAATGTGATGGATTTCCATCATGGTTTCGATGCCGTCCATGCCGCCGGGCATTTTCAGATCGACAAAGCAAATGGCGTAATCCATGGCCTTGGCGAGTTCGAGTGCCTTTTGGCCGTTGGATGCGGTATCGACGTGATAGCCATCCTCTCGCAACCATGCTCCCATCGATTCACACATGACGTCTTCGTCGTCTACCACCAGGATGGGCCAATTCTTTTTCATAATGTTTCCTCTCGCGTCGTAAACCTGTGCACCAACTGTGTCCCGCAACGGGCACAATACTGCTCGGCCTTGGCATCGACCAATTCGATGTGCGTAGCCAGGCTCATGGCACAGGTCGAGTCCGAGCAATGGACCAAACCGAAACGTATGTCCCAACTCGTGCAGCACTTCTTTCACAGTCCGCTCCCGCAGCAGGCTTTCTTCGGGTGGAAGGCCATAGAACTCCTGATGCAATCGGCAAAGCGAGACCACGGCAATCGGGCCATCGAACTGGGCCTGCCCAAACAGAAAACTGAGCATAGGAATTGCCAGGTCAACGTCGGTTACCCCAAGAACGCGGCCGGCATCGCGCGGAGCCTGTTGGGCCAGCATCTTCATCATCTCCACCGACTGGTATTGATCTCGTTTGGCGTCGTAGGCACTGGGCGGGATCGATAATGGTGGCAAGCGTCGAATCGGCAACGGGAACCACTCGGCCGTCGTATCTTCGATCCAATCCAATGCATTCGCCGGTACGCTTCCGATCGCCACCAGGTAAAGGCCATTCACACGGTTTGAACCTGCACTTCTCTCGACTCTGGAGTCGTGTTCTTGGATTTGAACGGCAGCGTGACTGTGAACGTCGTACCTTCACTCCGCTGGCTTGTGACCTCGACCTCTCCCTCGTGGGCCTTGACAATGCCGTAGAGCACAGCCAAGCCCAGCCCTACGCCCTTCCCTTCGGCCTTGGTGGTGAAAAATGGATCAAAAATCTTCGACAGGTTCTCAGGCGCAATTCCTTCACCCGTGTCCTGAACGCTGAGTTCCACCGTATCCTCACCCGCTAGCTCGCGAGTACGAATCATGAGTTTGCCGCCACCATGCGGCTGCATGGCCTGCGCTCCGTTCAATACAAGATTCAGGATGACTTGCTGAATCTGGGACGAGTCGCACTCGACCATGGGCAAACTTTCCTGCAGGTCCAGAACAACTTCAGCGCTGATCAACTTGAGTTTGTGATCGGCTAAACCAAGCGTGGTACGCACCAGCTTGTTCAAATCCGCCGGAGCGCGCTGTGGCTTGGAGCGCCGCGAGAATGCCAACAGGTCAGAAACAATGCGCCCGACCCTGGCGGTTTCGATCGAGATCAGACTGAGATACTTGCGGAATTCCGCTTCCCGCCCCGGCGGATATTCTCCTTTGGCCATGAGGCGCTCGAGCAACATAGAGAGGTTGAGCACGCCGGAGACGGGATTATTGATTTCGTGGGCTACGCTGGCAGCCAGTTGGCCGAGCGTGGCGAGCCGATCCGATTGCACGAGCTTGCGTTGAGCCGCCTGTAACTGGTGGGTACGCTCGTCGACTTTGCTCTCTAACGTCTGCTGCATATCATTCAACTCGGCGACGGCCAGCTTCAAGCGCTCTCGCATCCGGTTGAACGAATCCACCAGTTCATCGATTTCCTGGCTGCGACGAGACGTCGTGATCGGCCGGTCCAGTTCCATCGCGCTCACAGCCTTCGTGCCTTCGATCAGTTGCTCGATCGGAGTCGCCACGAAACGCTTTGTGAATAGAATGACGAATGCCGCTCCAATTCCAACTTCCAGCGCCGTCCAGGCTACAGTCTGCAGAGTAATCGTCCGTGTCTGCCGCTGTACTGGATCCAAACGCAAGGCCACATCTACCACACCAAGCACTTTCGTAGATGCGCGATGCGCATGGCAGCTGGCATTGCTGCACGACGGCTCGTTGTAAATAGGCGCCACCATGTTGATCGTCTTCACGCCGTCCGGAGAGGTTGCATACCGAACGCGGGAATCTTCTGCCGGCCGGTTTCGAATTGGGCCCTGCGCGTGACAACTGGCACAAACCTGGTTCGAAAGGCTGGTCACTCCCGGGTGCTCATCGGCGTCGGTGGAAAACACCAGCCGGCCCTCCCGGTTGAACATGCGGATGCGATCTACTCCTTGTTTGTCGGCAATGACTCGCATGATCTCGTAGGCAGCCTTGCGGTCATCGTCGAGCATGGCATGCCACGTAGAGCTGGTAATGCTGCGTGAAAGCTGGTCCGCGCCCAGGATCATCGCCTCGAGCAGGTGCTTCTTCTGCGTGCGAAAATTGAGGTAGCCGCTGACACAACTGATCGCCACGATCAGAATCGTGAGAGAAAGAATCAGTTTCGGACCCAATTTTCGAGGCATAGCTCCGCTTTCGACTCCCTCATTTGCACGGCAAACCGGCGGACCGCGAGATCCGCAGGAGTTCCTAGCCAAGGCTAGCCATAGGCCTCCGGGGTGACCGTGATTGTCACCGCCCCGAGCCGTGATCGTGATCACACGATCAAACCCAGTCGATGCTCACGGTTGGCGTCGGCAGCCTTTTTCGGGCGAGGCTTTTCCGATGAGCGCAATAAGAAATTTGTATTGGACTGACAGAGTAGCCACATTTATCGTCGGGACATAGATCTGGCTAACACGCTGTGTGGGGGTTTCGGCGCGGCACCGGGGGGTGTCCGCGCCGTGAATCCTGAAGCTCCCATCCTACCGAAAGCGACGGATAAATAGCGTGTGGCGCTCCGACCGATAGAAACCCACACCGTAGATGATGGCTTTCCCCTTCGATGAGTAAATGACCTGCCGAATGCGCATCACAGACGATCCCCGGGACACGCCCAACAAATCGGCAATGTGTGCATCTGCTGCCGTTGCATCCACTTCCTCGTCCGCGTAAGCGAGTTCAACCCCATAATCGTGCTCGAGCGTCGCAAATAAAGAGACCCTCCCTAAAGATACGTTGACCAGACCTGCATAGTCGTCAGCGGGAAGATAACAAGTCTCAAGCGCGAAGGGATCCTCACCAGTCTGCCGAAGTCTCTCGATCTTCACCAACTGGCTGGTCGCAGGTAGCCCTAGCCGAGCCGCCACTTCGGCCTCATGGCTGATGACTTTGGCGGCGAGTATTCGTGACCGCGGAGCCAAACCACGACTCGACATCTGTTCCGAATAGCTCATCAACTTATTGAAGTGGATTTTCGGCGAGGCCACGAAAGTCCCCGCTCCCCGGCGCCGTTCGACCACGCCTTCGCGCTCCAGTCCAGCCAGAGCATGCCTCGCTGTCATCAGACTGACTTTGTGGATTCTGGCCAGTTCACGCTCTGACGCGACGGCGTCCCCAGGGTGCAGCTTTGAGTTCTCGATCCGCTTGCGAATAGCGTTCTGGATCTTCTTGTAAACCGGCATCCCGTTCCGATGAGGTCCCGACATAACAAGGCTTTTCCGCTCGAACCCAGTAGTGCGAGCATGAATCCTATGTGCTATATAGCGTATTTGAATCGTCCTGTAAAGGTCGAACTTCGGAGGTTCGAGTGGGAGATCGCATCTTGTGTTCCGGAAATAAAGCCCTGCGATCCTATGGTGCCCGGACATCACGTCATAGCGTGATTGAAATCACACGATGTTTACTGAGAATTCATCATCAACAAAATACGAGTGATGACCGAACATAGTTGTCATTTTGGGCGGAGTCAGCGCTGAACGAATGCCTTTTGCGGAAACACACTCATACATTCGTGATCTTTTTTCTTGACGATGAACATTCATGTGCTATATAGCATAATTGGATCAGCAAGGCATTCTTCCGCCCACTATTGCCAATCCCGTTGAAGCACTCATTGAGGAGGCTTTGTAATGAAGCGATCGACGGTCAGACGACGTAGCCCATCACGTCGACGAGGACGTGGGTCGCGCCGGGACCGTTGGCGATCGAGATCGCACCGCCGGCACCGAGCTTGATCATCACGAGGTTCGGCACGGTCTGACCGGCGAGGAAGTTGAGGTTCGACGCGGTCGGCTGCGCCGCACCGGCCGGCCACACCGACAGGAAACCCCACGCGGTGGGATCGACGGCCGTCACGTTGGCGATCACCGCCGTGGCGTTGGCCGGGACGCTGCCGCGACCGGCGATCTGGGTGTTGCGCACCTCGCCCTCGCCATACGGGCTGCTTCCGACCGGCTGTCGCCGAACCGCTCGGGCGTGATCGTGGTGACCCGGCCACCGCCGGGGCCGTAACTGCCGAGCACGTCGACGATCACGTCCGAACTCGTCTCGGCGACGAACAGGCTGATCTGACCGCCGGTGCCGACCTTGACGACCGACGTGTTCGCCCGCACGCCGCCCGGCACGATGTTGACGTTCGACGCGTTGGGCAGGGCGCCGCCCGTCGGGTACGCGGTGACGTAGCCCGACCCGGGCGAGCCGGTCATCGTGACGTTGACCACGACGCTCTCGGCGTTCGTCGGGATCCCGGCGACACCGGCCACCCTGATGTTGCGGGTCTCGCCCGCGCCGAACTGGCGGCCCGGGGTGCCGATCCCCAGGCGGCTGTCGAGCACGCGGCTCGGGACCACGCCGGTGAAGCCGGTGCCGTCGGTGTGCGCGCCACCCGTGCCGAACCACCCGGCGACGTCGGCGATCACGTGCGTCGGCCCGAGGTAGTTGTAGAGGCGGATCTTGCCGCCGGCGCCGACACGGGCGAGCACGAGGTTCGGCGTCGGATCGGCGCTGTCGAGGTTCAGGTTCGACGTGTTCGGGAACGCGCCGTACGACCCCTGGTCGTTGAACACGTCACCGACGCGGGCCGGCTTCGGGATCACCGACATGAAGCCCGGCCCCGGTGCCCCGGCGCCGACGGCGGTGACGTTGAGCAGCACGGCCGACACGCCGCTCGTCGGGATGCCGGCGACGCCGGTGACCTGGAGATCGTGGTTGGCCGTCTCGTCGCGGCGGGTGATCGGATCGGGCGACGGATGCCGCCCGTCACCCGTGCGGACCGGGCCGTTCGTGATCCCGGTGAACGTCCGCGTGTCGAGGATGCGGGTCGGCGCCGTCGAGTGGAAGGTGCCCGCGCTGTTTCCCGGGCCACCGGCGAGGTAGTTGCACGTGTCGAAACCGAAGCAGATCGCGTCGAGGTCGATGGCGGGCACGCTGCCCGGCGCGACGTCGACGAGCGCCGTCACCTTGTTGCCCGTCGCCGTGTCGGTGACGAACATGATGTAGCGCCCCGCCCAGCCGACCCCCGCCGTCCACGTGTTCCCCCGGCTGTGCGCCAGGCCGAACGCGCCGTACGCCACGACGCCGTTCTGCTGCATGCCGATCTCGATCTGGAACGCCTCGACGAGCACCCGGTTCGCGCCGACCGCGCTCGACGACAGGATGCGGACCGTCGATCCGGAACGCGCCGCCCTGACCGGCCACCGGCAGGGTGATCGTGCCGAGGTTGCGGCTCCCCGGCGCGGTCTCGAACTGGACGCCGCCGACGTTGCCCCACGCGTCGTACACGCCGCACGGCGTTCCCGGATACAGCTCGAATCGCACGTTGACGAGCGGACCCGCCTTGCTGTCGGGGATCGTGGTCGTGCCCTGCAGGTTGCCCGCGGCGTCCCAACCGAGCGACGGCTGCCCGGGCGCGCAGGTCGTGACGTCGTAGCCGTTGCCGTCGTCGGGCGAGTAGAGGCCGTCGATCCCGATCCGTCCGGCGATCGGCGAAATGACGTGCATCGAGTACGTGGCGGCCGACACCGGGCGTCGACGGGACGACTCCGCCCACCGTGGCCGCCGTGGCGGTGACGGCGAACACGAGGGCAATGAATCGGGCTGGTCTGCGCACAGTCGGGGGCTCTCCTGCGTGGGGGGTCGACGGGTCAGTCGCGGTCTCGGTTGCGAAGCCTAGGTACGGTCGCACCCCCGATTCCCAGCAGGCCGAGCAATATGGTCGTTACGGTGGCCAGGAGCGACACGATCAATGTCGGCACGAGCCACGGCGAGCTGTAGCGCCACGTGATCACGTGCTCGCCGGCCGGGACCTCGACACCGAGGAACAACCCGTCGACGACCACCTCGTCGGCCGCCTCGCCGTCGACCTCGACGCTCCAGCCGGGCAGCGCCTGCCGGGCGACGCTCACGACGCTGGCGGTCGCCAGGTCGGCACGCACGACGAGATGCTCGGGGCTCCGGCGTTCGACCTCGAGCGCCGTCGGCGCGCAGCCGGCCGCGGTCGGGTCGGTGCACGTGAGGGCGGTCTCGAGGCGGTCGACGATCGCGATGCCCTCGTACCGGTCGGGGTCGGTGCGCAACAGGTCGGCCGCGTCGTCGGCCGGGGCGATGGTCGCCGTCGGCCACGCCACCGCATCGCCGATCCACAGCGGGTTCTCCCAGACCGCGACGTTCCCGTCGTCGGCGAGCGGGCCGACCCATCCGGGGATGAACACGGCCGGGTCGCGGGCGTTGTCGAGCAGGATGTAGCGCACGCCCAGGCGGCTCATCGACTCGGGAGTGACGGGCAGCTGCAGGCTGTTGCGCATCGGCAGCTCGGTCGGCGGGTCGGGGGTGAAGCGGCGGAGGCTGGTGGCCCAGCGCTTCGTGATCTGGACCCCGCCGTCGTAGCCGTCGATCGACGGGATCCCGGGCAGCACGTTCGCGTTCGGACGCAGTCCGGGCACCTCGTAGGCCGCCCCGCGCCCGTCGTCGGTGAGGGCGATCGTGGACCCGCCGGGGTGGTCGCGCAGGTAGTCGGTGGTCGTCGACGGGTGATCGGTGAACGGCGTGTCGGTCGTCGAGTTCATCGGCATCGAGTGCAGCGACATCGTCGTCAGCTCGATCGCGCTGATGGCGAGGACGGCCCCGATCGCCACGGTCGCCCAGCGGGTGCGAGGTGTCGCCTTGATCACCGCGACCAGGCCCACCGCGGCGACCGCCGTCAGCGCCCAGATCACGATCGTCCGACGGTCGGCGCCCACCACTCCGACGGCGAGCGCACCGGCGACCGCGACGGTCGCGACCACGGCCGCGACGAGATGGACGGGCCGGACGCGACGCGTGAGGACGTCGACGCCGACGCCGGCGAACAGCGACGCGACGATCGTCACGACCACCAGCCAGCGGGCCGAGGCGCGGGCGAGATCGAAGCCCGGGAGGACGTCGAACGCGACGTCGAACACGAACGTGCGCGGGCCGATCGCCCACACCAGCGCCAGCCCACCGATGACGGCGAGCGAGATCGCCCACGGCCGTCGATCGGGCCGGATGACGGCGTCGGTGATGCCGATCACCGCCAGCACCGCACCGACGACACCGAGGAAGGCGATGCTCTCGAAGCTCCCGACGAAGACGCGCCGGGTCGATGTCCTGCACCGTGCCGAGCAGCGCCCGCGCCGTCGAGTTCGGCACGCAGCGCCAACCTCGGGTCGAGGAGGTCCTGGTTGCGGCCGAGCGACAACGCACTGTCGGACGTGGCGAACACGACCGCCACGAGCTGCGGGAGGGCGATCATCGCCCCGAGGACCGCACCGCCCGCGAGGTGGGGGAGCCGGCGCCATCGCTCACCGCCGATCGCGAACCCGATCGTGGCGGCGACCGCCAGCAGCAGGGTCTCGTAGACGAGCTGCGGGTGGCCGGCGAGCAGGATCGTCGCGGTCACGGCCGACATGCCGCCGACGGCCCGCCACGGCCGCTCGTTGTGCAGCACCGCGTGGATCGCCACGAGCAGCAGCGGCGCCCAGGCGATCACGAGGATCTGCTCGTACTGGATGGTCTTCGTGAGCATCGCTCCGGAGGCGACGAGGACGAGGCCCGCCGCGGTCGCCCCGATGCGCCCGATCCCGAGCCGCCGGGTCGAGCCACACCATGCCGAGACCGAGCACCACGAGGTGCAACGCGACGAGGATCCCCATCCCGCGGTTGGTGCCGAACACCAACGTGACGAGCTGCGGGACGTACATCGACCCCGCCGACGGGTTGCCGAGGTGGGGCACCCCGCCGAAGATCAGCTCGTTGAGGACCGGCAGGCGGAAGTCACGCCACGCCGCTTCCGTGACCTCGACGTTGGGGCCGGAGTACGCGTACGTGTCGAACCCGACCACGTACCGGCCCGGGAACCAGAACGACCGGCTCAACCACATCGCCACGACGGCGACGATCACGTACGGCGCGGCCGCGATGCCTTGCGGTGAGCGAACGGCCCAACTGTCGGTCCGTTCGCTCACCGTCGGGGTCGGTTTCCGGTCGTCGGAGACAGGGATGGTGGTCACGTGGGCATCGGGCGGTCCTGCTTGTCCCGCTTCGCCGCCTTCTGCGCCCGCTTCCATTCCCGCACCTTCCCGAGCGACTCCACGCCGTCGATGTCGGCGACCGAACGTGGCACGTCGTCGCCGAACTTGCCTGCCGCCTCGCGCCAACCGTCGGGCGTGACGCCCATCCGCTTGCCGAGGATCGCCACGAAGATCTTCGACTTCTCCTCGCCGTAGCCGGGCAGTGCGTGCAGCCGCTCGTACAGCTCGGCGCCGCTGCGCGACGTCCGTCCAGATCTGCTCGGCCTGGCCGTCGTACTGCTCGGTGAGCACGACGCAGACGTCGTGGATGCGCCGGCCCATCGACGCCGGGAAGCGATGGATCGCCGGCTTGGTCGCACAGATCGTGACGAACTCCTCCCGGTCGAGTTCGGCGATCCTGCCGGGCGTCGAGATGCCCGAGGCGGGCCCGCAGCGTCGCCGGACCGGCGAACGCCCATTCCATCGGCACCTGCTGGTCGAGCAGCATGCCGATGAGCAGCGCCGTGCCGTCGGTGTTGAGCAGCCCGTCCGCCTCGGCGTCACCGGTGATGTAGAGGGTGCCGGTCGGCATCGGCCGCCACGCTAATCGGCCGGTCGTCGCCGGTGTGGGGTGCTGTCGGCCCTTCTTCCCGTCGTGCGTCCCGCATTCCGGGACTCACGACGGAAAGAACGGCCGTGACCGCGGCCCCGCTTGGAGGGAGCCCGTTTCCGGTCTGCCAAACCCGCCGCCCACGTTCTGAAAATGATGATTCCTCCGACTACCTTGAGCCGATGCGGTCGCTGATCGTCGTCGCCCTGGCACTGAGCGTGCTCGCCGCGGCCGGGTGCTCCGACGACGACGATGCCGACCCGACCACCACGAGCGGAACCGCCGCGCCCGCGACGACTCCAGCGCCTCCCGACACCGAGCCGACGTCCACGACCGCGACGACCACCGCGACCACGGCAGCGCCAACGACGACCGAAGCACCGACGACCACCCTCGACCCGACCGCCGCGTTGATCGCCGACATCGAAGCCGACCTCAACGCCGGCGAGCAGGCGCTCCTCGCGGCCGGAGCCGACCCGGCGAATCCCGCATTGCGGGCTGACGTCGCGCGGTACTTCGCCGGCGCAGGTCTCGAGCGAGTGAACGAGTTCCTCGACGGACTTGTCCGCGACGGACTTCGTGACTCGACCCAATCCGCGACGTTCCGAACGTCATCGTCGTGCGAACGATCGATGATCTCGACGTCGACCGGATCCGCGGCGACAGTCGATGTCTGTCGAATCGACGCAGCCGTCGTCGTACGAGACCGCTGCCGGACGGTCGAGAAGCGATCGTGGACGACCAGATCGTACCGCACGTCACGCGCAGGTCCGACTGTTCGCTCGTCGACGGCATCTGGCGTCGAGCGAGCGGGACGGCGATCGTACGGAGCGAGCCGGGAGCGACGACGTGCGACGAGGTAGTCGCTCGTGTCTGGCGCTGGCATCGTTGCTCGTCGCGTTCGCGATGCCCTGCCGGCGCGAGCGAACGGCATCGGCGGGACGTGACGAGCACTCAGGCACCGTCACGCGTTGTCGGCGGTGGCGGGGCCGATCGTGACGTCGGGGGGTGGGTCCGGGGTGCGGTGTACGTGGAAGGCGTTGAAGCGGGGCGACGTGGTCGGCATCGGGGCGACCGGGACGGCGTTGACGCCGGAGGAGGCGGCAGAGCCGGCGACCCGGGTGATGGACGGGCGCGAGCACCGGCTCTACGCGGTGACCTGTCCGACGTCGGGGACGAGTCTGCGGTACATCCCGACCGGCATCGGCGTGGGCGACCTGATCCCCGGGATCACGGACCAGGTCAGCCGGCAACTCCAGCCGCCAGTCCCGTCGATCTCGCCGTCGCCGGAGGCGAACGGGATCGTGAACCTCGGGATGTGGTTGGCGGTCGAGCCCCAGACGCTGGATCCCTTGACCGCGCAGGCCGGTCCGGCCGTGTGGATCACCGTGACGCCGACGCTTGGCGACCACGACGTTCGACTTCGGCAACGGCGACATCGTCACGTGCGACGGCACGGGCGTGCCGATCGAGGACGTGTACCCGGACCTCGACGTCGTCGAGCAATCTCCGACCTGCGGGTACACGTACCGCACGTCGTCGCCGGATGGCGACCCGTATCACCTGACGATCACCACCACCTGGGAGCTGCCGTACGAGTCGAGCGAGGGCGCCGGTGAGATCCCACCGTTGGAACGCAGCGTCACCATCGACTACGACGTCGACGAGATCCAGACCGTCGGCGTCCGCGGCTGAGTGCCGCATCACGTGATGCAGCATGATGCACTACGATGTACCTCGATGCGAACGACGGTGAATATCGACCCGGATCTTCACGCCGAAGCACTTGCGCTCGCCGAGTCGCAACGGTCGACGCTCAGCGATGTGTTGAACGACGCGCTGCGCTCGACGCTCCATCCGATACCGCCGGTCGAGATCGACCCCGTCACCGGCCTCGGCGTGATCCGCCTGGGCAAGCCCATCACGTCCGCCGATGTCGCCACAGCGCTCGACGACGATCTGACGTGACGTCAACGTGACGGATCACGGTGCCGTCTGAGGTTGCGCTCATCGACGCGAACGTGCTCATCGCACTCTCGTTCGCAGATCACGAGCACCACGTCCGCGCTCGCGCATGGCTCGGGGAACGACGCTTCGCGACCACGCCGACGGTGCAGGGTGCCCTCGTCCGATACGCGACACGCGTCGCGACCCCCGCACATGCCGCGGCGGTGCTCGATGCGCTCAACGGACACGATCGTCACGAGTTCTGGCCCGACGATGTGCCCTTCGACCGCGAGGTCCTGCGCGGAGTGATGGGCCATCGCCAGGTGACCGACGTGTACATCACGGCCATCGCCGTCCGCCACGGCGCACGGGTCGCGACCTTCGACGCCGGCCTCTCGGCGCTGCGGCCGGAATCACGTCGAGCTGATCGGCTGACGATCAATGTGCTACATTGAAGCACATGTCGGAGGTCGGGATCCGAGCGCTCAAGCAGAACGCGTCGGCGGTGGTCGCGGCGGCGGCTGGAGGTGACGTCGTGACGATCACCGATCGGGGCCGCCCGGTCGCTCGGATGACGGCGATCGCCTCGTCCCGTCTGGCCGAGTTGATCGAATCGGGACGAGCGCGACCACCCCGTCGCGCGATCATCGTCGCTGCCTGTGCCCGCTCCCGGGCCGAGCCTTTCCGAAGCCCTCGCCGCGATGCGAGATGACGAACGCTTCTGACGTGGCTCACTACCTCGACACGTCGGCGCTCGTGAAGCTGGTGGTCGCCGAACCGGAGACCGAAGCGCTGCGAGCGTGGTTGCTCGAGGCCGATCGAGATCCGGTCGGATGCGACCTCGTCCGCACCGAGCTGATGCGAACGGTTCGGCGAGCGGCATCCGATCGAGTCGTCGACGCCCGAGATGTGCTCGATGCGATCACGCTGGTCGAGGTGACGTCGGCGGTCTTCGAAGCCGCTGGGCGTCTCGACCCGTCGACACTTCGAACGCTCGATGCGGTGCACCTGGCGTCCGCCCTCGATCTCGGCGACGACCTCGACGCGTTGGTGACCTACGACGACCGGCTCGCGTCGGCGGCCGAGCTCTGCGGTGTGCGCGTGATCGCCCCTCGCTGAGTCATCCCGTCTCGGCGCGATTCCGTTCGCCTCGTGATCGAATTCGCGCCCAGACCGTCCGACGCGGTCGAGCCGGTCGGAGCGGTGGGGTCGGTCACGGGCGTTCGGCGACGACGAGCATCTGCCCGGCGAGCGGGCCGGTACGGCAGCTTCAGATAGAGCGGCACGAGCCGATGTCCGAACGACAGCTTCGACTTCATCGTCAGCGGCAGGAACCGTGGCTCCTCGTGCACCACCCGCAACCCGCGGGCGTTGACGAGGTCGGCGAGCGAGCGGTCGGTCCAGACGGTGCGGTGCGTGTAGTCGTCGAAGTAGCGGTGCGGGTCGAGGCGGAAGTTCGGCTGCACGAGGATCAGGTGGCCGCCGGGGGAGAGCACCCGGCCGATGTCGACGAGCAGCGTGTCGATCGTGTCGTGGTCGAGGTGCTCGAGGAAGTTGCTGGCGAACACCGTGGCGAACTCGCCGTCGGCGAAGCGGGAGAGGTCGGTGGCGTCGCCGACGATCGCCTCGACGTCATCGCCGGCGAGCTCGGGCAGCGACGGATTGGTGTCGACGGCGACCTTGCGGCGAGCGTCGATCGACCGGAGGAAGTCCGAGTACCCCGCGGCGAGGTCGAGCACCGCGCCGTCCGGATCCACCCAACGCTGGAGGTACGCGCCGACGTGCCGCCACACCGCGGCTCGCGCCGGATCGTGCGTCAACCGCGTGGCGTAGTACTCGTTCACGACGCGGCACCCTATTGCAGCGGTGGGTTGAGACGCTCGGTGCCTGACTCCCGGGCGTTTCAGGTACAGGTCTCCGCATAGATGGCGGCGAACTCTTCGCTCGGGATTTCCTCGTCGGGGAAGAACTCTTCGCTGGACGACGTCCACGTCGCCGTTCCCGAATCGAGGTCGACCATCCAATCGGAGCAGATCACGTGCGTCCGCGTCTCCGGCTCGGGGTCGTAGTCCACCGCGAACGCTGCTCCCGTGAGCCGCCACAGCTCGCCCTCCTGCGTCGCCTCGTCGATGTACGCCTGCATCGAGATCATCCTGACGGGATCGTCGGGTCCGCCGTAGAGCGTCACCAGTTCGTCTGCTGTTCGCGACGGGTCGATCGCAGCCGCTTCTTCGAAGTCGCGCGCCGTCGTTGCGTCGGCCCACTCCGCGACGAGATCCTCGGCCTCGTCCTGCTCCGACACCGACGACGACGGCCACAAAGCGATCCCGAGCCAGACGATGGCTGCCGCCGCGGCCACCGCCCCGGCGATGAGTCCCACGGTCCGCCAGTTGATGCCGTCGTCGTCGTCCCCGCCGGGCTTGTGGACGATCGGAGAAACGAGTTCGTTGACGTTGTAGGTCGACGCTTCCTCGACTGGTCCGAGATGCGTCGACAGGCGACTCACACCGTCGTCGAACGATGACTTGGTGAAGTCGACGTACTCCACGCCCGCCAACTCGTACTCGAACACGCCCTCGTACTGGAGCTCGCCCTGTTGCTCGAACCCGCCAGGCACCGTGCTCGTGCGATGAATGACCGGGACGAGGCGCTTCGACCTCTTGGCCGCCACCGTCAACTCGCGCTCGACACTCTCCGAGGCGGTCGAGTCCGGCGAGATCACGATCACGAAGACAGCAGACGCCTTGATCGCCTCGACGACCGCCTCGCGCCATTGATCATTGGTCAGGCCGGGTATGCGCCGACGGTCCGTCCAGACGGAATAGCCCAGCGCAGTGAGGCTGTCATACAGCCGATCCACGAACTCCGTGTCCTTCCTGGAATAGCTCACGAAGATTCTCATCGCCCCGGCTTCCTGTAGCTACTTCCAGCAGGGTGCCGGGGGTAGGCCCTGAACTTCGACGCGCTGATCCTAAACGGCGCTCAGGTGGGACATGTCACGAAGTGCCTGACCCCACGTGACATGTTGGTGCGCGGGGTCTGACCCCGCGCACCAAGTCAGCTCAGGAAGGGGTCGGCGGCGTCGGGGTCGATGTCGTAGCGGGCGATGGCGTCGGCGACGACCGACGCGTCGACCACGCCGTCGGCGAGGAGGCCGCTCAGGACGCCCACCACCACGTGGCCGGTGTCGACCTCGAAGTGGCGGCGCAGCGCCTCGCGGGTGTCGGAGCGGCCCATCCCGTCGGTGCCGAGCGGCACGAACGTGCGCCCCGGCAGGAACCGGATGACCTGCTCGGGCACGAGCGTCATGAAGTCGGACACGGCGATGATCGGGCCCGGCGCCTCGGCGAGCCGCGACGTGACGAGCGGGACCTTGCGCTCCTGCGACGGGTGCAGCCGGTTGAACCGCTCGGCCGTCATCGCCTCCTCGCGCAACGCCTTGTACGACGTGACCGACCACAGCTCGGCCGCCACGTCGTAGTGCTCGGCCAGCTCGGCCGCGGCCGCGCGGGCCGCGGTGTGGGCCGTGCCGGAGAACAGGATCGTCGCCGGCTTCGACGGCCCCTCGGGCGCGTCGGCCCACTTGTACAGGCCTTCCACGATCTGCTCGGTCAGCCCCGGCGTGTCGGGCATCGCCGGCATCTCGTAGTTCTCGTTGTACAGGGTGATGTAGTAGAAGACGTCGGTCAGCTCGGGCGGCCCGCCGCCGTACATCCGGTTGATGCCCGACTGCACGATCGTGCTCACCTCGTAGGCGAACGCCGGGTCGTAGGCCTGCACGGCCGGCACCGTCGACGCCAGCACGAGTGAATGGCCGTCCTGGTGCTGCAGCCCCTCACCGAGCAGCGTGGTGCGTCCGGCGGTGGCCGCCATCAGGAAGCCGCGCGTCCGGGAGTCGGCGGCCTGCCAGATGAGGTCGCCCACCCGTTGGAAGCCGAACATCGAATAGAACGTGAGGAACGGCAGCATCGGCACGCCGCGGGTGGCGTACGACGTGCCGGCGGCGATGAAGCTCGCCAGCGAGCCGGCCTCGGTGATGCCCTCCTCGAGGATCTGCCCCTTGACCGACTCGGAATAGCTGAGCAGCAGGTCGTGGTCGACCGACTCGTACTTCTGGCCCTGCGACGCGTAGATGTTCAACTCGCGGAACAGGGCGTCCATCCCGAACGTGCGGGCCTCGTCGGGGATGATCGGCACGACCCGCGGGCCGATGTGCGCGTCGCGGCAGAGCCCGCGCAGCAGGCGGGTGAAGCCCATCGTGGTCGACACCTCCTGCCCGTTCGACCCACCACGCAGCTCCGCGAACGGCTTGTCGTCGGGCAGTTCCATCCTGCGGCGGGCGACCGTGGAGCGCTTGGGGAGCGACCCGTCGAGGGCCTTGCGGCGCTCCATCATGTACTGGTACTCGATCGAGTCCTTCGCCGGCCGGAAGTACGGCGGGTTCTTGTCGTCGATCGTGTCACCGGGGATCTCGTCGTGCAGGTGGAGGCGATCGCGCAGGTCGAGCAGCTGCTGGCTCGTCATCTTCTTGATCTGGTGCGTCGCGTTGCGGCCCTCGAAGCCCGGCCCGAGCGTCCAGCCCTTGATCGTCTTGCACAGGATCACCGTCGGCCGGCCCGACCCGAGGTTCTCCGTGGCCGCCTTGTACGCCGCGTAGAGCTTGCGGTAGTCGTGGCCGCCGCGGGGCAGGTTGACGAGGTCCTCGTCGGACAGGTGCGACACCATCTGCCGCAACCGTTCGTCGGGGCCGAAGAAGTTGTCGCGGATGTAGTCACCGCTCTCGATGCCGTACCGCTGGAACTGCCCGTCGACGGTGTTGTTCATCTGGTTGAGCAGCACGCCGTCCTTGTCCTGGGCGAGCAGCTCGTCCCACTTCGAGCCCCAGATGACCTTGATCACGTTCCAGCCGGCGCCGCGGAACGTGGCCTCGAGCTCCTGGATGATCTTGCCGTTGCCGCGCACCGGGCCGTCGAGCCGCTGCAGGTTGCAGTTGATGACGAACACCAGGTTGTCGAGGTGCTCGCGCGACGCCAGCGAGATCGCGCCGAGCGTCTCGGGCTCGTCGCACTCGCCGTCACCGAGGAACGCCCACACCCGGCTGCCGCTCGTGTCGTCGATCTGACGGTTCTGGAGGTACCGGTTGAAGCGGGCGTGGTACAGCGCGGTGATCGGGCCGAGGCCCATCGACACGGTCGGGAACTCCCAGAAGTCGGGCATCAGCCGCGGGTGCGGGTACGACGACAGGCCGCGGCCGCCGCGGCCGATCTCCTGGCGGAAGTGGTCGAGGTCGTCGTCGGTCAGGCGGCCCTCGAGGTAGGCGCGGGCGTAGATGCCGGGCGCGGCGTGGCCCTGGAAGTAGACGTGGTCGCCGGGCGTGCCGTCGTCCTTGCCGCGGAAGAAGTGGTTGAAGCCGATCTCGTACAGCGACGCCGAGCTGGCGAACGTCGACAGGTGGCCGCCGATGCCGTCGGCGTTCTTGTTCGCCTTGACGACCATCATCGCCGCGTTCCAACGCACGAAGGCCCGGATGCGTCGCTCGATGTGTTCGTCGCCGGGGAACCACGGCTCCTCCTCGCGGGGGATCGTGTTGACGTACGGCGTCGACACCGTGGCGGGGAAGGAGATCTGGGTGTCGTTCGCCCGCTGCATCAGGCGGCTCAGCAGGTAGCGCGCCCGGGTCTTGCCGTGGGTGTCGACGATGGCGTCGAGGCTGTCGAGCCACTCGGCCGTCTCGGTCGGATCGATGTCGGGCAGCTGGTGTACATGGCCGTCGAAGATCATCCGGACATTCTCGCAGTATTACCGACCGGTACGCGCCGAACCCGCGCCGGCGGGAGTCACGCCGGAGCGGCCGCAGTAGGTTGCTGCCCCGATGGCAGCACTCGTGATCTACACCGACGGTGCCTGCAGCGGCAACCCCGGCCCCGGCGGCTGGGCGTGGGCCACGTCGCCCGACGGCGAACCGCACGGTGCCGGCGGTGAGGTGCGGACCACCAACCAGCGGATGGAGGTCTTCGCCGTGCTCGACGCACTGCGCACGCACGCCTCCCTCGCCGACGAACACGGCGGCCCGATGCCGATCGAGATCGTGTCCGACTCGACCTACGTCGTGAACTGCTTCCGCGACAAGTGGTGGGTGAAGTGGGAACGCAACGGCTGGCAGAACTCGAAGAAGCAGGCGGTGGCCAACGTCGATCTCTGGAAGCCGCTGATCGAGCTCGTCCGGAGCAACAACGTCACCTTCCGCTGGGTCAAGGGCCACAGCGGCGACCGCATGAACGACCTCGTCGACCGCCTCGCCGTCGCCGCCGTCCCCCGCCCCTGACCCGTCCGATCGGCCGATCCGTCCGAACGGGTCCAATCCCCGTTTGCGTCGACATTTTCGTCGACCTGTGTCCCCAAAATCCTGACGCAAACGTGGGTGGGAGGTGTGCTGGCGTTTGGCGCCGGGTTGGCGGTGGGTTGGCGGTGGGCGCGGGGTGCCGGGGTTACAGTTCCGTCACATGCGTCGTGTTGGGCTGATGCTGGCGGCTGTGCTGGCGACGGGGATCGCAGCGTCCACCGTGGCGCTGCCGAACCAGGCCGCCCCCGCCGAGGCCGCCCCCAACGACGTGATCGCGATCGTCCTCGAAGGCACCGGCAACGGTCACGGCCGCGGCATGAGCCAGTGGGGCGCGTACGGCTGGGCGGTCGACCACGGCTGGAGCTGGGAGCAGATCCTCGACTGGTACTACGGCGGCACGGCGATGGGCGACGCCGACGTCAACAGCCGGATGACCGTCCGCCTGCTCGGGTTGGACGGCGCGGCGTCGGTCGGCGTCGTGTCGTACGCCGGCGGGGTGAGCTGGGCCGGGCAGACGTTCGTCTCGATGCGGGCGGTCAAGAATCCGACCGGCGCCTACTTCGACGTGTACGGCAGCGGCGCGGCCACCTGTGCGGCCGACGTCTACCTCGGGCAGCGCCGCGGTCGTGTCGTTCACGACGGCGACCGGCGAGGTCAGCAACTCGAGCTCGCCGCGACGCGATCGGCGTGTGCGAACCGAACGGGTCGATCACCCACTACCGCGGTCGATCGACGTGTCGATCCCGCCGAGGGCGTCCGGGTCGTCAACAACCTGCGCACCGAGGACTACCTCCGCGGCGTCGTCCCGCGTGAGGTCGCGGCCAGCTGGGCCGACGCCGGCGGGGGTGCCGGCGCCAACGCCGTGCGCGCCCAGGCCGTCGCCGCCCGCTCGTACGCGCTCGCCCAGAACCGCTACTCGTACGCCAAGACCTGCGACACCACGGCCTGCCAGGCCTACGACGGCGCCGCCAGGCGAGCGACGATCGACGCGCAACCCGAGCTGCTCGAGGACAATCCGCAGCAACCTGGCCGTCGCCGCCACCGCGGGCAAGGTCCGCCTGTGGGGCAACGGCACGATCGTGTCGACCGAGTTCTCGGCGTCGAACGGGCCACGCACGGCGGGCGGATCGTTCCCCGTCCGCGACGACGCCGGCGGCGACGGCACGGCGCAGAACCCGAACCACCGCTGGGTCCGCATCCTCGACGCCGACGCCCTGGCCGCGACGTACGGGCTCGGATCGATCACGTCGGCCCAGATGGTCGATGCCGCCGACCCGCAGTACCGGATCTACGACGGCATCTGGTTCAACGACCTCGTGCTCACCGGGTCGAACGGGAACACGTTCCGCCAACAGGCGTGGGACTTCCGCGGCGCCAACGGGCTCCCGTCGCCGGGCTTCACCGTGCGGGTCGTCACCAGGAACTCGACGAACGCGACGATGGCGTTCATCGGCGACTCGATCGGCGTCGGGGTGGCCGGCACCGACACCGCCCCGTTGCGGATCCTGACCGACGGGACGTTCGCCTCGTCGTCGTTCGACTCGGCGGTCAGCCGGCGCACCAACGTCGCGACGACCGTGTCGAGCGGCGTGCAGGTGGCCGCGGCGCTCCCGATGAACCTCGACCTCGTCGTCGTCGAGCTCGGGTACAACGATGCGCCGTCCGGGTTCGCCGGCGACATCGACGCGATGATGAGCCACGCTCACCGCCCGTGGGGTGAAGCGCGTCGTGTGGGTGAACCTGGCCGAGGACCGCACCGGCGATCGACGGGAGCTCCTTCTACCGCCAGTCGAACGCCGCGTTGAACGCGGCGCGGGCGCGCTGGCCGAACCTCGACGTGGCCCTGTGGAACCAGGCGAGCGCCGTGCCGGAACACGTCCGCTGGTTCGCCGCCGACGGGGTCCATCTCACCACGACCGGCAACGCGCAGTTCTCGCTGTGGCTGCGCGACTACCTCGCCGGTGGATCGAAGACGTCGGCGCGGCGCTTCTTCGCCAATCAGCGGGTCGAACTGCAGGTCGTCGGCGAGACGGTCACGGGTGTCAACGGCGCCGTCGGATCCGTCCCCGCGGGCGCCTCGGCGGTCGCGTTGAACATCACCGGGGTCGAGCCCGACGAGGCCGGCTACATGACGGTGTGGCCGTGCGAGGTCGCGCGTCCGGAGGCCTCGAACCTCAACTTCACCCGGGGTGCGGTGGTGGCCAACGGCGTGATCGCGCCGGTCGGCGCGAGCGGGAAGGTGTGCATCTACTCGAACCAGGCGAGCCACCTCCTCGTCGACATCGCCGGTTGGTTCGCCGGCGGCGACCCGAGCACCGCGGCGTTCGTCGGCACCACCCCGAACCGGTTCATCGACACCCGCAACGCGATCGGCGTCCCGAAGGCCCGGATCCCGGCGAACGGGATCCTGCGCGTGCCGATGGCCGGCGCCGCGGTGGTGCGCACCGACGGCACGCCGGCGAACATCCCCGCCGGCGCGACCGCCGTCGCCGTCAACGTCACCGCCGTCAACCCGTCCGCCCAGGGCTACCTGACCGTGTGGCCGTGCGGGACGGACATGCCCGTCGCGTCGAACGTCAACTTCACGGCCGGCGCCAACGTCGCCAACGGTGTCGTCGCACCGGTCGGGCCCGACGGCGGGATCTGCATCTACACGTTCCAGCAGACCGACATCCTCGTCGACGTCCTCGGCTGGTTCGGCGGGGGAGCGGCCACGCCGCCGTTCGTCGGCGCGGTGCCGCAACGCCTCGTCGACACCCGCAATGCGATCGGCGGTCCGACCGGCCGCATCACGCCCGACACCCCGCGGGCGGTCCCGGTGCGCGGCGTGACGCTCAACGTGAACGGTGCGGCCCAAGCCGTGCCGGGCGATGCCACCGCCGTCGCCCTCAACGTCACCATCGCCGAGGCCGGCGAGGCGGGGTACGCCACCGTGTGGCCCTGTGGCACGACCCGGCCGGAGGCCTCGAACGTGAACTTCGTCCGTGGTGGCACCGTTGCCAACGGTGTGGTGGCCCCGATCGGCCCCGACGGATCGGTGTGCGTGTTCTCGGACAAGAACGCGCACCTGATCGTCGACATCGCCGGCTGGTTCACCGGCGGCAGTACGCCGGGGTTCACCGGCAACGTGCCGCTCCGCCTGCTCGACACCCGCAACAGCATCGGCCCCGCGCCGGTCTGATCGGCTCGGACCGCGATTACTGCGGACCGGGGCGGCGCACGTATCTTCGGCGGCATGGACATCACAGGCGCAAGCGCAATCGTCACGGGTGGGTCATCGGGAATCGGAGCGGCCACGGCACGCCTGCTCGCCGCACGGGGCGCGAAGGTCGTCATCGCCGACCTGCAGGAGGACAAGGGCAACGCCCTCGCCGACGAGATCGGCGGCGCGTTCTGCAAGGTCGACGTCACCAAGACCGACGACATCGTCAACGCCGTCGAGATGGCGAAGTCGATGGGCCCGGTCCGCGTGCTCGTCAACTCGGCCGGCATCGGCTGGGCGCAGCGCACGATCGGCAAGGACGGCACGGTCGACTCGGCCGCCAACCTCGACGCGTTCAAGAAGGTCATCGCGATCAACCTGATCGGCACGTTCGACTGCATCCGCGTCGCGGCGAGCGCGATGAGCGTCACCGAGCCGCTCGAGTACGGCGAGCGCGGCGCGATCGTCAACATCGCGTCGGTCGCCGCGTTCGACGGCCAGATCGGCCAGGCGAGCTACTCGGCCTCGAAGGGCGGCGTCGTCGGCATGACCCTCCCCGTGGCCCGCGACCTGTCCGCCGTCGGCGTGCGCGTCAACACCGTGGCGCCCGGGCCTCATCGACACCCCGATCTACGGCGAGGGCGAGAACAGCGAGGCGTTCAAGGAGAACCTCCAGAAGGGCGTGCTCTTCCCGAAGCGTCTCGGCGATCCCGGAGCAGCTCGCGTCGATGGTCGTCGAATGCGTCACGAACAGCTACATGAACGCCGAGACCATCCGCGTCGACGGTGGCATCCGCATGCCCCCGAAGTGACGCTCGAGCTGACGTCGCGCACCGTCTGGGTCGACGATTCCGTTCGGTATCCGAGTCGCGAATCGTGAGCCGCAGCGAGCGTCGGCCGACTACGTCGTGTAGTCGGCGTTGAAGCGGACGTACTCGTCGGAGAGGTCGCAGCCCCAGACGGTCGCATCGGCGTCGCCGGTGCCGAGGCTCACGTGGATCAGCACGTCGGTGCCCTTCATGTACGTCGACAGCGCGGCCAGGTCGGCATCGTCGAGCCGGCGCGGGTACACCTCGTCGGTGCCGAAGCGGATCACGACGGCCGCCTGGTCGATGTCGGTGTCGTCGCTGCACTTGCCGATCGCCATCGCCACCCGGCCCCAGTTCGGATCGCCGCCGTGCACCGCGGTCTTCACGAGCGGTGAGTTGACGATCGCCTTCGCCACCCGCTTGGCCTGCGCCGCGTCGCGGGCGTGGTCGACGCGCACCTCGATCAGCGACTGCGCACCCTCGCCGTCGCGGACGATCTGCTTGGTGAGATCGAGGGCCACGGCCCCGACGGCCGCTTCGAACGCCGCTGGATCGACGGGTCCGGCCGCGCCCGACGCCAGGAGGATCGTCGAGTCGCTCGTGGACGTGTCGGTGTCGACGCTCATCGAGTTGAACGTGCGGTCGACGACGCGCCGATAGATCTCGTGCGAGCTCGGCGGGTCGACCTCCGCGTCGGTGAA
The DNA here is from genome assembly GCA_963801795.1 of Ilumatobacteraceae bacterium. GTDB lineage: Bacteria > Actinomycetota > Acidimicrobiia > Acidimicrobiales > Ilumatobacteraceae > Sva-07. The sequence goes on along the minus strand of CAWDFZ010000002.1, from coordinate 273,530 downwards.
CAGCAGCGAGATGTGCGTCGCCATGTCGGGCTCGATCATCCCGACGCCCTTGGCCATCCCGACGACCCGGGCCGCCGAGCCGGCGACGGTGGCGGACGCGACCTTGGCGACCGTGTCGGTGGTCATCATCCCGGCCGCCGGGCCGTCGGCGTCGGTCGCGCGGCAGCGGAACGGGGATCGCCGCGAGGCCCGGTCGGATCCGCTCCATCGGATAGCGCCGGCCGATCACGCCGGTCGACGTGACGACCACGTCGTCGGCGGCGCAGCCGAGACGATCGGCGACGGTGCGGGCCACCTCGAGCGCATCGTCGTCGCCGTCCTGGCCGGTGGCGACGTTGGCGTTCTTCGAGATCACGACGACCGCCCGCGCGCAGCCCGTTGGCCACGTGCCGGCGCGACAGCGTGACGCTCGGCCCGGCGAAGCGGCTCTTCGTGAACAACGCGGCGACCGGCACCGGCCGATCGGCGGCGATCACGACGAGGTCGTCGGTGTCGTCCTTCACGCCGATGTTCGCGACGTGCGCGCGAAAGCCCGCGGGCAGTTCGGTCATTGCGCGGCGGCGAGCGGCGTGAGGTGACCGGCGCACGCAGGATCGGCGTGGAGGGCGTCGCTGATGGCGGTGAAGATCGACTCCAACGCGGCGACCTGTCCGTCGTCGAGGTGATCGAAGATCCGGCGTCGAACGCTCTCGACGTGATGCGGCGCGGCGCTCTCGAGTGTCGGCTCGGCCGTTGTCGGTGAGGACGGCCATCATCACGCGCCGGTCGAGCGCGGACCCCTGCCGGACCACGGCGCCGGACTTCACGAGGCCGTCGAGACGTCGGGTGAGGCCGCTCGGCGAGAGCTGCAGCCGCTCGGCGAGATCGCACATCCGCATCTGGTTGCCCTCGGCCTCGGACAGGTAGACCAACACCTGGTAGTCGCCCAGATCCATACCGTGCCGCGCCAGATCGGCCGCGAGCGCGCCCGACAGGTCGTCGTTCGTTCCGATGTACGCCCGCCAGGCCCGCATCTCCGCCGGTGAAAGCCAATTCGTCATGGAGTCAGTCTACCGCAGCCGATCCTTCCTATCGCAACAATTGTGCCACTCAAGCAATACGTCGTGCATCGGTCAGAGCGACTGCGCGCTTGGAGGGCGTCGGCGAGATCGGGGTGGCGGAACTCGTAGCCGTCGGCGATCAGCACGTTCGGCACGACGCGCTGGCCGGTGAAGAGCAGGTTGTCGGCGAGTTCCGCACCGAGCAGCAGCCGCGGGCCGAACTTGGGGATCGGGAGCACGGTCGGACGGTGCAGCGCGGTGCCGAGCGCGTCGGTGAACTCCGCGTTCGTCACGGGATTCGGTGCGGTGAGGTTGACCGGCCCGGAGACGGACGACGACAGCAGGTGCACGATCGCACCGACCTCGTCGTCGATGGAGATCCAACTCTGCCATTGCTCACCCGAGCCCATCTTCCCGCCGAGGCCGAGCTTGAACAACGGGAGCTGCTTCTTCAGCGCGCCACCGTCACCCGACAGCACGACCCCGCTGCGCAGGTGGGCGACCCGGACGCCGGCGTCCGCGGCCGGCGCGGTGGCGGCCTCCCAGGCGACACACACGTCGGCAAGGAATCCGGTGCCCGGTGCCGACGACTCGTCGAGCAGCTCGTCGCCCCGGGCGCCGTAGACGCCGACCGCCGAGCCCGACAGCAGGACGGCCGGTGGGTGCGCCATGGCGGCGATCGTTCTGGCGAGCAGCGCCGTTCCGTCGAGCCGGCTGTCGCGGATGGCGCGCTTGTAGTCGTCGGTCCAGCGGTGGTCGGCGATGCCCGCGCCCGCGAGATGGACCACCGCGTCCACGCCGTCGAGCGCCCCGGGATCGAGCGTCCCCTCCGCCGGCGACCACACGATGTCGGCACCGGTCGGCGCGGCGCGAGATGCACACCACGTCGTCACCGTTCGCGCGCCGATCGGCGACGAGCGCGGAGCCGATGAGCCCCGTGGCACCGGTGACGGCGATACGCACAGTGTCCCAGGGTAGGCGCCGGCGTGCGTGGGCGGGGAGTCGTCCCCGGCTGAGGAACGTCGTCGGCGGCGACCGGCCGATTACCTTGTGGCGCCATGAGCGACGAGTCGACGGCGGGCTGGCTTCCACCTGGCGGACAACCCGCGCCGCGCACCATCCACGCCCGGCGTCATTCATCCCGCCGCCGTCCGCCGTCGACCCCAGCCCGACGGCCGACACCGATGACGGCGGCAGCGACGGGAACGGTCGGAGCAGGAAGGTGCTGATCGGCGGCGTCATCGGCGTCCTCGCGATCGGAGCGGCCGGCGTGTTCGCCGTCACCCAGATGTCGGCCGACAACAAGGGCGGCGCCGCCAGCCCCGAAGAGCTCGGCGACGCGGTGATGGAATCGATCGCCCAGGAGGACTTCCTGGGCTTGATCGACCTGCTCCTGCCGGGCGAGCGGGAGACGTTCGGTGAACCGCTGTCGGAACTGGTCGACGAACTGCAGCGGCTCGAGGTGGTGGGCGACGGCGCGTCGCTCGAAGGGATCGACGGCTTCGACGTCGTGCTGGACGAGCGCGTCGGTCGACGTGGCGACCACGAACGTCGACGACATCGCCAACATCACCATGACGGCCGACGCGACCGTCACCGTCAACGGCGACGAGCTCCCGGTGGGTGAGCTGTTGACCGACAACTTCGGTGACGTGTTCGACGAGATCGAGGGGGTCGAGGAGACCGAGTCGGGCCTCGAGTTCTCGCTCCCGGTCACCGCCGTCGAGCAGGACGGCCGCTGGTACGTCTCGGGCATGTACGCGATCGCCGAGGAGGCCCGTCAGAGGCGCGGGTTCGACGAGATCCCCGAGGAAGGGATCGTCCCGAAGGGCGGGGACTCACCGGAAGGCGCGGTCGACGTGCTCCTCGACGGGGTCGAACAGCTCGACCTGTCGGCGATCATCGGTGCGATCAACCCGAACGAGGCCGAAGCGCTGCAGCGCTACGCCCCGCTGTTCCTCGGCGAGGCGCAGGACGCGCTCGACGAGATCCCGGTCACGATGGAGTTCACCGGCACCGAGTACGAGGTGAGCGGCGATGGCAGCACCCGGTCAGTGATCGTCACGGCGGCGCACCTCGCCGGCGAGTTCCGCGACCCGAGCGGCGAGTCGTCCGAGACGGTGCCGTTCACGCTCGACTATGCCGACGGCTGCTACCGGGCCGAGACGGAGGGCGAGTCGATCGACACGTGCGCCGGTGGCGAGACCGGCGACCTCCGCGACGTCGAGGACCTGCTCGCCGAATTCGGTGCCGACGAGGCGTTCGGCGAGTTGCGCGCGATCTGGGAGGACATCCTGTCCGACTACGAGCAGCCCGGCGTCACGGTGAAGGAGGTCGACGGCGAGTGGTACGTGAGCCCGATCGCCACGAGCTTCGACCAGTTCTTCGCCGTCAGCCACGCCCTCGACCGCGACGAACTGGAGCGGGCCGCCGACGCGATCGCCGAGGCCGCCGCATCGATCGACGAGGTGTTCACCAACGAGGTGGGCCAGCTCGACGACACGTTGCTCGGCGATCCGTCGGTCGACGACGCCGGCGATCCGACGAGCGACACGGACGCCGCGGACCCGTTCAGCGATTGCCTGCAGAGCACGACAGCGGAGGAAGCCACCGATTGCTTCACCGCGGCGATCGAGGCCGGCGTCCTCCCCGACGGCTCCATGCCCGTCGAACTCGAGTTCCCCGAGTGCGGAGTGGGCGAGGTCTATCTCGGAGTGACGCGACTTTCGACATGACCGACGAGGAGTACACCGTGCTGGTCACGACGGCCAACGAGTGCTTCACCGAACTGATCGCGAGCGGCGCGATCGACGAGTCGGAGGTGCTCGGCGGACTATCTCCATCCGGAGTGTGCCGAGGGGCACAACCCGTGGCGCTTCGACAGCGGCGACGACGAACTGTTCAATCGCTGGATCGACTGCATCTACCAGTAGCCAGACGCCCGAGGCCAGGATGTCCGTAGCCTCGGGCGTCGATGAAGACCCGCACGCTGCTGCTGCTCGCGGTCGGCACGGCGCTGGCCATCCTCCTCGCCGGTGGCGTGCTGCTGTTGCAGCTGTCGAGCGAGTCGAACGCCGTGCCCACCGTCGCGCTCGGTGACGAGACGCAGATCGGCGACGTGACGATCACCGTGTTCGGGCCCGCGGCCGCTGACGGCGCGAGCGATCTCTACGGCGTCGACGTGGAACTCGCCGGCGTCGACGATCCCGACGGGCTCGACTCGATCCGGCTCGTCACCGGCGACCGCAGCCTGGCACCCGTGCGGGCGGCGGCCGACGGGCGCTGCACCGAGATCACCGAAGCGGCGGTCCGCTGCCGGCTCGACTTCGACACCAGCGGTTCGGAGACGACGAGCCGGGTCGTGGTGATGCGGCGAGGTGACGATCAGGCGAACTGGCGGTTGCCGGCTGGGTGACTGGCAGAGTGACGTCGGCGGTGTCGGGTGGCCGCGGTACCACCATCGGTTCGGGAGACCGATGACGCCGACCGTGACGGGGCGCTACCGTGATCGTCGATGAGTGACCAATTCGACCTGGTGGTGATCGGTGGCGGACCCGGCGGTTACTGCGCTGCGCTGTACGGCGCATCGGCCGGGCTCAAGGTGGCCCTGGTCGAGATGGACGCGCTCGGTGGCACCTGCCTGAACCGCGGCTGCATCCCGGCGAAGGCGTTCCTCGAGACCGCGGCCGTGAAGCGCCACGTCGACCACGCGGCCGACTTCGGCATCGAGGCCGGCGGACCGCCGAGCGTCAACTTCGCCCGCACCCAGGAGCGCAAGCAGGGCATCGTCGCCGGCCTCGTCGGCGGCATCGCGGCGATGTGCAAGGGCCGCAAGGTCGAGGTGTTCAACGGCGTCGGCTCGCTCGGCGCCGACAAGACGGTCACGGTCGCGATGACCGACGGGTCGTCGGCCACGATCACCGGCGACACCGTGCTGCTCGCCGCCGGGCTCGGTGCCTCGGCTGATCCCGAACTTCGAGCGCGGCGGCCCGATCATGACGAGCGACGAGGTGCTCGACCTCGACACGCTGCCCGCCCGCGTGGCGGTGATCGGTGGCGGAGCGATCGGTTGCGAGTTCGCGTCGACGTTCGCCGACCTCGGCAGCGAGGTGACGATCCTCGAAGGCCTCCCGAAGATCCTCCCCGGCCTCGACGCCGACCTCGCCAAGGTCGTCGAGAAGTCGTTCAAGAAGAAGAAGATCGACATCCGCACCGGCGTGATGGTCAACGGGCACACCCCGAACGGCGTCCGGTGGCACCACCGTGAACTTCGGCGACGGCGAGTCGGTCGAGGTCGACGCCGTGGTCGTGTCGGTCGGTCGCCGGCCGTTCGCCGACAAGCTCGGCCTCGACGGGACGAAGGTCATCGTCGACGAGCGCGGCTTCGTCGAGGTCGACGAGTACTGCCAGACCGGTGAGCCCGGCGTGTACGCCGTCGGCGACCTCATCAACACGCCGCAACTCGCGCACGTCGGCTACGCCGAGGCGATCATGGTGATCAAGCACCTCCTCGGCGAGTCGCCGATGCCGGTGATGTACGACCGGGTGCCGTGGGCGATCTACTGCCATCCCGAGGTCGCCTGGGCCGGCCCGGACGAGGAGGCGGCCAAGGCGGCCGGTCACGACGTCGTCGTGTCGAAGCACCCGTTCAAGTTCAACAGCCGCGCCCAGATCGTCGGCGAGACCGAGGGTCTCGTGAAGATCATCGCCAAGAAGCGCCCCGACGGCACCGCCGGCCAGGTGCTCGGCGTGCACATGGTCGGGCCGTGGGTCACCGAGCAGCTCTGCGGCGGCTACCTCGCCGTCAACTGGGAGGCGACCGTCGACGAGATCGCCGAGTTCATCCAGCCCCACCCGAGCCTGTCGGAACTGTTCGGCGAGACGGTGCTGGCGCTCACCGGGCGCAGCTTCAACGGCTGACCGCCGACATCGACCGCAACCATCGACCGCAACCATCGACGCATCGACCGACAGACAGAGGAACAGCACATGGCAGACGTCACCCTTCCGCAACTCGGTGAGACCGTCACCGAGGGCACGATCACGCAGTGGTTCAAGAACGTCGGCGACACGGTCGCCGCCGACGAGCCGTTGTTCGAGGTGTCCACCGACAAGGTCGACACCGAGGTGCCGTCGCCGGTGTCCGGTGTGCTGACCGAGATCCGCGTGCCCGAAGGTGACACCGTCGACGTCGGCACCGTGATCGCCGTGGTCGGCGACAGCGACGCCGCGCCCGCGGCTGCGCCGCCGCCGCCGACCCGGCCGAGGCCGACGCGCCGGCCGAAGCACCACCGGTGACCGAGTCCACCGCGCCCGCCGATGCCGCCGCCGAGCGCCCCCGCCCCTGAGGCACCCGCCGCGCCGGCGCCGGCGCCCGCTGCACCGGCGGCCGCGCCGCCTCCGCCGCCCCCCGCCGCACCCGCTGCCGCGCCGGCCGCGCCTGCTGCAGCGGCGGCGAGCGACAACCGCCTGCTGTCACCGGTCGTGCGGCGGCTCGTGAACGAGCACGGCCTCGATCCCGACGCGATCACCGGCACCGGCCCGGGCGGACGCATCACCCGCGACGACGTGCTCGACCACATCGACGCCACCGGCGGCGTCGCCCCAGGCCGCCGCGCCGCCGGCCGCTCCTGCCGCCGCAGCACCGCCGCCACCCGCCGCCCCGGCACCGGCGCCCGCCGCAGCCGCGCCAGCCGCCGCGGCGCCCGCACCGATGGCGGCGCCCGCCGCTACGGCGGGCGAGCGCGACACGAGCGTGCCGCTGTCGAAGATCCGCACGCTCACCGGCAACCACATGGTGATGAGCAAGGCGACGAGCCCCCACGCGTTCAGCGTGGTCGAGGTCGACTTCGCCAACGTCGACGTCGTGCGCAACGACGTGAAGGCCGAGTGGAAGGCGCACCGACGGCTTCAGCCTCACGTACCTGCCGTTCATCTCCCGGGCGATCATCGACGGGCTGCGCGAGTTCCCGCACCTCAACGCGAGCGTCGGCGAGCGCGACCTGATCGTGCACAACTTCGTCGACCTCGGCATCGCCGTCGACCTCGACTACGAGGGCCTGCTCGCGCCGGTGATCCGCGACGCCGAGACGAAGCGGCTCGCCGCGCTGGCGCTCGCGAGATCTCCGACCTCGCCAACCGGGCGCGCACCCGCAAGCTGAGCCCCGACGAGATCTCCGGCGGCACGTTCACCATCTCCAACAACGGCTCGGCCGGTTCGGTGCTGACGATGCCGATCATCAACCAGCCGCAGGTGGCGATCATCTCCACCGACGCGATCGTCCGCAAGCCGGTCGTCACGGTCGGCGCCCGACGGCGGCGAGGCCATCGCCATCCACCCGGTCGGCAACCTCGCCATGAGCTGGGACCACCGGGCGTTCGACGGTGCCTACGCGGCCGGCTTCCTCAAGCGGGTCAAGGAGATCCTCGAGACGAAGGACTGGTCCACAGAGTTGTGACCAGCGACCGCGCCGCTCCGGGTCCGATGGCTCGGCCGCGTGGCGTACCGGGAGGCGCTCGCCCTGCAGACGGCGCTGTTCGAGCACGGGTCGGAGCAGCACCTGCTGCTGCTGGAGCATCCGCACGTGTTCACCCACGGGATGCGGGCCGACCTCGAACACAACCTGCAGTGCGAGCCGGCCGCGGTCGGCGCCGAACTCGTGCCGGTGAAGCGCGGCGGCGACATCACCTACCACGGCCCCGGTCAGCTCGTCGGCTACCCGATCCTGAACGTCGACAACCGGCTCGGCGCGGCCGCGCACGTGTGCGGCGTCGAGGGTCTGCTCATCGACGCGCTGCGCGAGCTCGGCCTGCCGAACGCCGGTCGGCTCGACGGGTTCGCCGGTGTGTGGCTCGACGTCGACCATCCCGACCCGCAGTCGTGCCGCGCAAGATCGCGCGCGATCGGCGTGCGCCTCGCGCGATGGGCGCACGATGCACGGCTTCGCCCTCAACGTCACGACCGACCTCACCTACATGCGCGAGCACATCGTGCCGTGCGGCATCGGCGACCGGCCGGTCACGTCGCTCGCCGAGGAGGGCATCGACGTGTCGATGCACGACGTGGTCGACGTCGTGGCGCGGCTCGCCGCCGACCGCTGGGCCGCCGGCGAGCTGGAGCGGCAGGACGTCGCGTGGCGTCACCGGCCGACGACCGTGACCTGTCGGCCTTCTCCCGCGGTGACGGCCCGGGTGCGCCGGTCCGTCCGGTCGCCAACCGCGCCGCTGCCCGGCTCGAGCAGGCCGGGGTCACCGACGGGCTGTCGATCGAGCACGCGCAAGCCCGAGTGGTTGCGCCCGAAGGTGCACCTCGGCCCGGAGGTGATGGCGCTCAAGCACACCGTGCGCGACCTCGGCCTCGTCACCGTGTGCGAGGACGCCGGCTGCCCCAACCTGTCCGAGTGCTGGGCCGACGGCACCGCGACGTTCATGGTGCTCGGCGAACGCTGCACCCGGGCGTGCGGGTTCTGCCTCGTCGACACGCGCCATCCGCTGGCGCCGCAGGCCGACGAACCGGCGCGCGTCGCCGAGGCGATCGACCGGATGGGCCTCGACCACGCCGTGCTCACGATGGTGGCCCGTGACGATCTCGCCGACGGCGGCATGGCGCACGTCGCCGCCTGCGTCGAGGCGATCCGCGACCGTCGCCCGGCGACGCGGGTCGAGACGCTCGTCTCCGACGCCAAGCGGCGACGACGCGTCGCTGGCGCTGCTGTTCGCCGTCCGCCCCGACGTGTTCAACCACAACGTCGAGACGGTGGCCCGGCTGCAACGGGCGGTCCGACCATCGGCCGGCTACGCCCGATCGCTCGGTCGTGCTCGCCCGCGCCAAGGCGGCCGGGCTGGTGACGAAGACCGGGTTCATGGTCGGCCTCGGCGAGACCGACGACGAGATCGTCGGGTGCCTCGCCGACATCGCCGGCATCGGCGTCGACATCGTCACGATCGGCCAGTACCTGCGGCCGACGTCGCACCACCTGCCGATCGCCCGGTACGCCGAGCCGGCCGAGTTCGCCCGCTGGAAGCGGATCGGCGAGGCGCTCGGCATCGGGCACGTCGAGGCGAGTCCACTCACCCGGTCGAGCTATCACGCCCGTACCGCTGCCGATGCCGTCGCGACGCCGGTGGCCCTGAGCGTCCGCTGAGCCGGCTGTGTGGTCGGTCGAGCAGGTCGAGTCGATCGCTCCCTCACCGTCGGTCCTGACCGCGGCGCGACCGATCGCCACGCCGGGCCGCTGGGCGCACCTCGGTGCCGACGACGACACGCTGTGGGGGTCGTTCCGCGGGAGCAGCGCCGAACCGTACGACACCGTGGTCGACCACCGTCGCGTCGGCGTCCGGTGCACGTGCCCGAGCCGCAAGGTCCCGTGCAAGCACGCCCTGGCGCTGTTGCTGTTGTGGATCGGAGGGCACGTCCCCGAGGCCGTCGCGCCCGCCCACGTCACGTCGTGGCTCGAGCGCCGCCGAGCGGCCGACGATCGCTCCGCCGAGGCGTCCTCCGATCCCGCCCCGTCGGCCGGGACGGGCGACAACGGCGATCCGGCCGCCGACCTGGGCGACCACGGAGACGACGAACAGGACGTGCCGCCGCCTCCGATCGACCGGTCCAACGGTCGCGACGACCGCGTGGCGCGGATGTACGAGGGGCTCGACGAACTCGACCGCTGGCTCGTCGATCGGGTGCGGACCGGCCTCGCCGACCCGGCGCTCGCGCAGTACGCGACGTGGGATTCCCTCGCGGCGCGACTCGTCGACGCCCGCGCCGGCAGCCTCGCCAACCGGGTCCGGCGACTCGCCGGCCTCGTCGGCGCGTCGGCCGACTGGCACCAACGGGTGCTCGACGAGATCGGCCTGCTCCACCTCCTCTCACAGGCAGGCCGCCGGCTCGCCACGCTCCCGGACGACCTCGGCGATCGCGTCGCGACCACGATCGGCTGGCAGGTCCGCCAGGCCGACGTGCTCGTCGGCGTTCCCGAGACCGACGACTGGTTGGTGGCCGGACGCAGCGACACCCGGGAGGACCGCATCGAGGTCCGCCGGACGTGGCTGCGCGGCGCCACGTCCGGCCGGTGGGCCGTCGTCCTGTCGTTCGCCGCCTACCGGCAGAGCCTCGACACGTCGCTCGAGGTCGGCACGACGATCCACGCCGACCTCCACCGCTACCCCGGCCACGCCCTCCGCGCCCTCGTCACCCCGAAGCCCCCGCCAACCCCGAAAGTGCCTCAGATTGCCCGCCCAGCGCACGATCTGAGGCATTTTCGGGTCGATCCTGGACCTGTGCGGGGAGGTCGGGCGGGCGCTGGCGAGTGAGCCGTGGCTCGATCGGGTGCCGGCGCTCGTGCGGGCGGCACCGGCGATTGGCGGCGGGGCGCTGGGTGCTCACCGACGACAGCGGCTCGCTCCCGCTCGACGACGCGGCGCGAGCGGTGATGTCCGGGCTGCCGGTGCTCCTCGCGGTGTCGGCGGGCGGCGCGGTCGACCTCGCCGGTCGAGTGGACGCCGACGGGTCTCGTGCCGCTCACGGTGTTCCGCGACGGCACCGCGGTCGACATCGGACCCCGCGCCGACCCGTCGTTCGTGGGGGCGGCATGACGACCATCGAACCCAGCATCGACGTGCACTGGGAGGAGCTCGTCACCGTGGCCCTGCTCGGCACCGATCGGCGCGATCCGCCGGTGATCGACGGGCCGATCGGTGACGTCGTGGCCGATGCGATGGCGCCGAGCCCCGCCGAGCGCATGCTGACCGAGGTCGCCGCGGCGACGACGGTCCGGCGGGCGGCGTTCGTCCCCCGCGATCCCGCGGCACCGATGACGCCGCCCGCGGTCGACCCGCGACCGGTGTGTCCGCCGGCGGCCACGCGACGGTGGGCCCACGTGGTCGCGTCGTGGCCCGTGCTGGAGGACGAATGGACGCTCACGCTCATCGAGCACGGCTGGCGGGCCGATCCGCAGATCGTGCCGGCGATGCTCGCTCGCCACCGGACCGACGCGGTGCGGCGGGCGCACGTGGTGATCGCGGCCGGCCCGCTCGCCGAGTGGCTCGCCGAACACGTCGAGTCGTTGCGGCCCGCCACCGGCGGCGCCCGGCCTGCACCCGAACGCATCGGCGTGCTGCCGATGCTCCCCGTTCCGCCCGACCTGGCCGAGTTGGCGGGCGAGCCGGGCGAGCGGGTCGGCCAGGAACTCGCCGACGCACTCGTGACCGGAGCGCTCGGGACGGCGCACCGGAACGTGGTCGTGAACATGCTCGCCCGGGTCGCCCCCGACGGCCTCGGGGCGATCGCCGACGAACTCGAGCAGGTCTCGCCCACGGTGGCGGCCCACGGGCTCGCCAACTCGCTGGCCGACCTGGCCCGCACCCGGCGCGTCATGCTCGACGAACTGCCCGTTAGTGTCGGCCGCGGAGTGGGTGACGCTGAGCGACCTCGACGACGTCCTGCGGCCACACGCCGAAGCGCAGTTCGCGTCCGAGCTGACAGCCCTCGCACGGGTCGACGATCGGCAGCGCCCGCCGGGATGGCGGCTGTCGCCGTGGGCGGTCGTCCGGTACGTGATGGGCGGAACCGTGCCCGACGGCGCGAACGACCCGGTGGTCATCACGCCGAAGTACGTCGGCCAGCAGCGGCTCGTCGAGATCGCGGTCGCCACGCTCGCCACCGATCGGGCGCTGCTGCTGCTCGGCGTGCCCGGCACCGCCAAGACGTGGCTCAGCGAGCATCTCGCGGCGGCGATCAGCGGCGATTCGACCCTGCTCGTCCAGGGGACCGCCGGCACCACCGAGGAGACGCTGCGCTACGGGTGGAACTACGCCCGGCTGCTCACCGAGGGCCCGAGCCGCGAGGCGCTCGTGCCCGGGCCTGTGTATCGCGGGATGGAGCGCGGGGCGATCGTCCGGGTGGAGGAACTCACCCGCATGCCGGCCGAGGTGCAGGACGCCCTCGTCACCGTGCTGTCGGAGAAGGTGCTCCCGGTGCCGGAGCTCGACACCGAGATCGCCGCCCGTCGCGGCTTCAACCTGATCGCCACGGCGAACGACCGCGACCGCGGCGTGAACGAACTGTCGAGCGCGCTGCGGCGGCGGTTCAACACCGTCGTCCTGCCGCTGCCCGCGTCGGCCGACGAGGAGATCGCCATCGTCAGCCGCCGGGTCGCGCGAGCTCGGCGCGACGCTGTCGTTGCCCGACGTGCCGGCCGCCGCCGACGAGATCGCCCGCGTCGTCACGATCTTCCGCGAACTGCGCGGCGGGGTCACCGACCGATCAGCGCACGAGCCTGAAGGTCCCGACCGGCACGCTGTCGACCGCCGAGGCGATCTCGGTGGTCACCAACGGGCTCGCGCTCGCGGCGCACTTCGGCGACGGCCGCCTCGGCGCCGCCGACGTCGCCGGTGGGGTGATCGGCGCCGTGGTCAGCGACCCGGTACGCGACTCGGTCGCCTGGCGGGAGTACCTCGAAACGGTGGTCCGCGACCGCGACGGTTGGGGTGACTTCTACGACGCCTGCCGCGCCCTCGACGAGTGAGCGTCGCGACGTGACGACCGCCGGCGAGCCACCTGACGTGCATCGGCGGAGGTACACCTGCTCGGCGTGCGCCACCACGGCCCCGGCTCGGCCCGCTCGGTCGTGCAGACGCTCGACGCCGTGCAGCCGGCGATGGTCCTCGTCGAACTGCCCGCCGACCTCGAACCGGCGCTGCGGTGGATCGGCGACCCCGAACTCGTGCCCCCGGTCGCGCTGCTCGGCTACGTGGTCGCCGAGCCGGCGCGGGCGGCGTTCGCGCCGTTCGCCGAGTTCAGCCCCGAGTGGCAGGCGGTCGCCTGGGCGAACGAGCACGACGTGCCGGTGCGGGCGATCGACCTGCCGCTCGCCGTCACGTTCGCCGCGCGGCGCGAGCGACGACGAACTCGTCGGCCAGCAGACGCCGCCCGATCCGCTCGGCGATCTCGCCGCGGCGGCCGGCGACTCCGACCCGGAACGCTGGTGGGAGGACGTGATCGAGCACCGCGGCGACGGCCCGGCCGCGTTCGACGCCGTCGCCGACGCGATGGCGCGCCGTCCGCGCCGGCTTCGTCCCGACCCGCCGCGAACTCCAACGCGAGGCGCACATGCGTCGCGCCATCCGCGCCGCGGTGAAGGACGCGACCGGCCCGATCGTCGTCGTCTGCGGCGCCTGGCACGTCCCCGCTGCTCGACACTCGGAGCCGTGCGCACCGACGGTGACCGGAGCGCCACCGAGGACGCGGCGATGCTGCGCGGGCTGCCGAAGGTGAAGGTCGCCGCGGCGTGGGTGCCGTGGACGCATCGCCGGTTGAGCACGGCGTCGGGCTACGCATCCGGCGTGTCGAGCCCCGGCTGGTACCGCCACGTGTTCTCCCACCCCGGCGCGCCGGGCGTCGGGCGCTTCTTCGTCGAGATCGCCGGCCTGCTGCGGCGCGCCGGGCTCGGGGCATCGCCCGACGATCTGATCGCCGGCACGCGACTGGCCGACGCGCTCGCCGCCCTGCGCGGGCGTCCGCGGCCCGGGCTGAGCGAGGTGCTCGACGCAGCCGACGCCGTGATGGGCAACGTGGCGCTGGTCCGGCGCGAACTGGTGGTCGGCGACGCGATCGGCACGGTGCCGTCGTCGGCGCCGCAGGTGCCGCTCGCCCGCGACGTCACGCGACTCCAGAAATCCGCCCGCCTGCCGCCCCACCGCGGAACCGACGACGATCGAATGCGACCTCCGCACCCCGAACGGGCGGCGACGCTCGATCCTGCTCCACCGCCTGCTCGCCCTCGGTGTGGCGTGGGGGACCGTGGAGGAGGGACGGGGATCGTCCGGCACGTTCCGCGAGACGTGGCGACTGTCGTGGGAGCCCGAGCTGTCGATCCGTCTCATCGAGCGGGCGGGCTACGGGACGACGCTCGAAGCGGCGGCCACGGCGCGCATCGTCGAGCGAGCCACGCAGGCCGCTGGCATCACCGAACTGATCGGGCTCCTCGACCGGGCGCTGCTCGCCCAGCTGTCCGACGCGATCGGGCCGGCCCTCGACGGTCTCGCCCGCCGGGCCGCGCTCGACACCGACATCGGCCACGTGATGGACGGGTTGGGTCCACTCGGCAATGCGTTGCGCTACGGCGACGTGCGCGGCACCGACGTCGCGTCGTTGCGCGCGCTGTTCGACGAGTTCGTCGAACGCATCGTGGCCGGCGTCGTCGACTCCGTGGCATCGCTCGACGACGTCGCCGCGGCGATGGCCGTCGAGCGCCTGTCGGGTGTGCAGGCCGCGCTCGCCATGGTCGACCACCCGGCGCGCCACGAGCGGTTCCCCGAGTGCTCGCCACGATCGCGAGGGGTCGGGCGCACGGTCTCGTCACCGGACGGGCCACCCGGTTGCTCCACGACAGCGGCGACTGGAGCGCCGACGACGTCGAACGGCGGCTCGCCCGCGCCCTCAGCCCGGGCACGTCCGGCGCCGGAAGGTGCGGCGTTCGTCGAGGGATTCCTCGCCGGATCGGGGACGGTGCTCGTCCACGATGCCGAGCTGCTGGCGATCGTCGACTCGTGGCTGGCGTCGCTGACCGGCGAGGCGTTCGACGGCGTGGTCGCCCTGCTGCGCCGGACGTTCGGCGCGTTCGAGCCCGCCGAGCGACGCCAGATCATGACGCTGCTCGTCACCGGCCGACCCGTTCGATCGGTGACGTTCGGCGACGGCGTCGACGCCGAGCGGGCGGCGGCCGCGCTCGTGACCGTCCGCCACCTGCTCGGCCTGCCCGTCGATGCCGGACGCCGGCGGGGCCTGACCCGGTGAGGACGGTGACCCGGTGAACCGTCCCGTCGTCTCCGATCTCGAACGGCGCCGGCGCTGGCGTCTCGTGCTCGGTGAAGGCCCGGTCGTCGATCCGAGCGACGACGTGAGCGATGGGGCGAGCGAGGCGACCGGCGCCGGCGACGCGGGCGACGGCGGATCGGGCGACGGCACGACGCTCGTCGGCGACGACCGGCGGATCGACGCGGCCCTCGGCGCGCTCTACGACCGGCGCGAGCGCGATGGCGGACGACCGTTCGGCGCCGGCGGCCGCGAGCGGGCCGGCGGGCTCGGCCGGTCGAAGCCGAGCGTCGTCCGCTGGCTCGGCGACATCCGCCGCTACTTCCCGACGCCGGTCGTCCAGATCCTCCAGCGCGACGCCGTCGAGCGGCTCGACCTGCGGCAGTTGCTCCTCGAGCCCGAGCTGCTCCAGTCGGTCGAGCCCGATCTGCACCTCGTGACGCTGCTCGTCGAGCTGAACCGGCTGCTGCCCGACGAGACCCGGGCGACGGCGCGGATCGTGATCGAGCGGGTGCTCGCCGACCTGCAGGCGCGGCTCACCGATCAGACGAAGCAGGCCGTGCGCGGCGCCCTCGCCCGGTCGGCGCGCACCCGGCGTCCACGCGCCGGCGACATCGACTGGCCGCACACGATCGGTGCGAACCTGCGCCACTGGGTGCCGGAGCACCAGGTGATGGTCCCCGAACGGCTGATCGGCCACGGCCGCCGCCAGCCGAGCCTGGCCCGCGACGTGGTGATCGCGGTCGACCAGTCGGGGTCGATGGCCGACAGCGTGGTGTACGCGTCGCTGTTCGCCGCGGTGCTCGCCCAGTTGCCGACGTTGCGCACCCGGTTCGTCGCCTTCGACACCGCGGTGACCGATCTCACGCCGTACCTCCACGACCCGGTCGAGGTGCTGTTCGGTGTCCAGCTCGGCGGCGGCACCGACATCGCCCACGCGTTGGGGTACTGCCGCGAGCTGATCGAGCAGCCGCGCCAGTCGGTGCTGTTCGTCGTGTCCGATCTGCACGAGGGCGGCAACGCGGCGCTGATGTACCAGCGGGTGGCCGACATGGTGGCGTCGGGGGTGACCGTGGTGGTGCTGCTGGCGCTGAGCGACGACGGTGCACCCGCCTACGACCACGCCAACGCCGATGCGCTGCGATCCCTCGGCGCGCAGGTGCTCGCCACCACCCCCGACGCCTTCCCCGACGTCCTCGCCCGCGCCCTCGAGCGCTGAAGTCGTGCATCGTGCCAGGCACCGATGCGCGACCTGCGGTGCTCGAGCCGAGGGCAGCCGCTAGGGTTCCGGCCCGATGGGTCAATTGGTAGCTGTCAGTGAGAAGCCGAGCTCGACGCCGGGCATCGTCCGGTTCGAGACCAATCGCACGTTCTCCGGAATGGGTCACGAGCGGTTCGGTTCCGTCGCCGACGCCTACGGCGCCACGCCGTCCGACGAACTCGCCCGGCGGCTGTTCGCCACGGGTCAGGTCGACGCAGTGCACGTCATGGCGAACATCATCACCGTCGACCTGCTGAAGGGCCACCGCTCCGACGGGCTCGCCGACGTGGTGCGCAATCTGTACCAGTACTGGCAACCCGGCATGGAACCGCCGGTGTTCGCCGACGAGGCCCCCGACGAACCCGATGCCGCCGCCGCACCGGCCGCCGGTGATGGTGGTGGCGGCGACGCCGCGCTCTCCGAGGCCGCCAAGCGCGTCCCCATGCACCTGCTCGAGCGCAGCCGTGCGGCGCGCGAGCGCTGGGCCACCAAGTCCGCCTGAACACGCCGGTCGGGTTCCGACCCCTGGCGTATCGAACGTCTGTTCGATACGCTGTGATGGATGGAGTTGGCTGTCGACCTGATTTCGTCCGGGGCTGTTGCGCACGGGAAGGCCGAGGGGAAGGCACATGGCAGGACGCTCCCCGCCGGACTCCGTGAACGGGTGCAATCGAATGTCCTGACGCACGAACAGACGGTGCCGGTGGCCACGGAATTCGCCACGCTGTTCCCGGAGCGGGCGCTGGTGCGTGGCCGGACGCTGGCCTGCGCCGGTCCGGCTGCCACCTCGACCGGGATGGCGGTGGTCGCGGCAGCGGTCGCCGGTGGAGCATGGCTGGCAGTCGTCGACGTCCCGACGTTCGGGCTCGATGCGGCGAGCGAAATGGGCATCGCCCTCGAACGGGTGGTCGCCGTTTCCGTCACCTCGCCCGCTGCCGATGACCCGACTCCCGTCCGGCGCGTCGCGGCCGTCGTCGTGGGTGGAGGTGATGGCCGCCGTCGTCGACGGTTTCGACATCGTGCTGGCGCGAGTGCCGGCCGACGCCGCGGCCGGTCCGCTGCGCCGATTGGCCACCCGCATCAGGCAGCGAGGTGCCGTGGTGATCCTGCTCGGTGACGCCGTCGCAGGGCATG
This sequence comes from Ilumatobacteraceae bacterium, assembly GCA_963801795.1. Classification (GTDB taxonomy): domain Bacteria; phylum Actinomycetota; class Acidimicrobiia; order Acidimicrobiales; family Ilumatobacteraceae; genus Sva-07. The sequence goes on along the minus strand of CAWDFZ010000002.1, from coordinate 256,285 downwards.
ACGGTGCCATGCCGTGCGACGGCGTCATCGAGTCCGGCGGCATCGTCTGGACGGGCCTCGGTGGCGGGTTCGGCACACTCCGGCAACGGACGGTCGAGCTGCAGTTGTCGGGGCGTCGTGTTCCCGGTCGGCGCCAGTGCCGGGTGACGTTGCCCGCCGTCACGGCGGCGCATGATGCCGGTACCGATGCCGATGCCGATGCCGGTATCGATGTCGATGACGACGTTCGCACCCCCCTTCACGTCGAGGTCTGTGCCTAGCGATGTCTGTGCCTGGCTCGACGACGCAACGGATCGTCACCGTGTGGTTCCCCGACTGGCCGGTCACGGCCGCGGGGTTCGCCCCGGATGTACCGGCCGCGGTGATGGCGGCCAACCGGGTGGTCGCCCGGACCCCGGCGGCCGCCACCGAGGGGGTGGTCGTCGGGCAACGACGGCGCCAGGCGCAGGCGCGATGTCCCCACGTCGTGCTCGTCGACGAGGACCGTGCCCGCGACGCCCGCGAGTTCGAAACGGTCATCCGGGCCGTCGCCGAACTGTCACCGCGTCTCGACGTGATCGAGCCCGGCTGGATCACGCTCGACGCTCGCGGACCGTCCCGCTACTTCGGTGGGGAGGCGATGTTCGCGTCCCGTCTGGTCGAGACGGTCGCCGTCGACGTCAGCCCGATGTCGGCATCGGCATCGCCGACGGCCGGTTCGCGTCGAGCATCGCGGCGCGGCTCGCGATCCGCCAGCGCGGACCGCTGCTCATCGCCGCCGGCGACTCCGCCCGCTTCTGTGCCGGGCTCCCGATCGGTTGGTTGCAGGCGCTGGGTGAGGCGCAGCCGGAACTCGTCGACCTGTTCGCCCGGCTCGGGCTCCGCCGCCTCGGCGATCTGGCCGCCCTGTCGAGCAGCGACGTCCTCGGCCGGTTCGGTCCTCCGGGTGTCCACGCCCATCGCCTCGCAACGGGCACCGACGAGCGGCTGTCGAGCACCACCGATCCCGCTCCCGAGCGGCGCCTCGACCACGTGCTCGACGATCCGCTCGCCCAGACCGGCGCGGTCGTGTTCGTCGCCAAGCAGTTGGCCGACGAACTCGGTGAGACCCTGGCCGCGCAGGGGCGCGTCTGCACGCGGCTGGTCGTGCTGCTCGAGACCGAGCACGGTGAGCGATCCGAGCGCTCGTGGTACCGCTCGGCGGGGCTCACCGCGGCGGCGATGGTCGAACGGGTGCGATGGCAGCTCGACGCGTGGGTCGATCTGCCGCGGGGGAGCGATCAGGAGATCACCGGTGGCATCGTCCTGATCCGCCTGGTGCCCGAGGAGGTGCGGGCCGACGTCGGCCAACAGCTGGGATTGTGGGGCGGGCAGTCCGATGCCGACCGTCGGGCGATCAGAGCCATCGCCCGGCTCACCACCTTGACGTCGGAGACGGCGGTGACGGTGCCGGTGTGGCGTGGCGGCCGGCTCCCCGGCGACCGGTACCGGTGGGTGCCCGCGACCACCGTCGATCTCGACCAGACCACGCGCATGGCATCGCACGCCAGCACCGGGAGTGGTCCGAGTGGGCCGTGGCCCGGCAGCCTGCCGATGCCGTCACCGGCCACCGTCTACGCCGACCCTCGTCCCGCCGAGGTGCTCGACGAGCAGGGCCGCGTCGTCGAAGTGAGCGGCCGCGGTGTGGTGTCGGCCCCGCCGGCCAGCCTGATGATCATGCACGGCGACGAGTCGGCGGGTTGGCGACGTGGGCCACGGCAGGAGATCACGGCGTGGGCCGGGCCGTGGCCCATCGACCAACACTGGTGGGAACCGAGCCGGCACCGACGTCTGGCACAGTTCCAGATGCTCACCGGAGCAGCCGGTGACGGTGGCCGTGATGACGGCGATGAGGGGTATCTGGTGATCGCCGAGCACCGCCGATGGTGGGTCAGCGCCCGCTACGACTGAGTTTCAGCCTCCCGACAAGCCGACGAGCTCGTAGTCGACACCGAGCAAGTCGTAGGTGCGCCGGGCCCGACCATCGCGGGTGAGCAGCCGGCACCGATTGGTGCGGGCCGACTCTCCGACCAACGCGTCGTACACGGCGCCACCCACGATGCCGATCTGACCCAGCCTGGCGAAGAGTCGGCTGGTGTCGCGCGGGCCGAGGCTCAGCACCTCGGGGAACAGCGCCGCGAGCAACTCCGAGGCGGTCGGTCCATCGACGCCGCGCGCTCCCGGCAGGCGCGTCAGGACCGAATACGTTTCGAACGCGGCGTGACCCGCGAGCGCCGGCCGCCGACTGTTCACCGCCGCGCGGCACGCGGCGTGCGCGGCGTGGCTGCGATCGAGCGCTGCGATCGCCACGCTGGTGTCGACGGCCCACCGATCAACGCTGGTCGGCATCGCGCCACCGCTGGACGTCCGCGTCGGTGACCGTCACGCCGTCGATTCGTTCGAGCACCGGCAGGCCGTCGTCGGCGAGCACGACCTGACGCCGAGCCCGAACGGGAACGAGGCGCAAGCCGCCGTCGTCGGCCGTGATCTCGAACTCGTCCTCGGGCTCGATGCCGAGCCGATCGCGGAGATCCTTCGGTACGACCACCCGTCCCGCACGATCGATCGATACCATCACGGCTACCATCGTACCATTCGACCTCGATCGTCGTGGTTCAGCGTCGCCGGCGGCGGGTCGCGCGGTTTCCGTCGGGAGCATGGCCCGGCCGGTCGAGCCGTGGAGTGGCCGAGGCATGAGAGTCGCAGAACCATGAGGCGGGGGCACGATCTGCAGGAACCCACCGGGTGCCGGCGGTCGCTCGTAACGATTCGACCACGTCCCGAACCAGTCCTGGACGAAGCGCGTCGGGTGCACTTCGACGAGTTCGAGCTCACGCTCGGCCACGAGATCGAGATCGAGATGGCCGGTCTCGACGATGTCGTCGACCAGGCGATGGATCACCGCCGATTGGAGCTCCGAGCGGACCGTCGTCATCGCCAGCTCGGGATGCCCGTAGTTCTCGGTGAGTCCGACCGTGTACGACCAGGACGTCACATCTCCTTCCACTTGAACGAGTGCCCACCCGTGGACTTGGATCAGAAGATCGAGTTCGAGCATCGACTGCTCGAAGGAGTAACCGTCACATTGCAAGCACATACCGCGAGCATCGTCGCGGGGTGTGACACCGGGTTCGATGACCCGATTGACGCGTCAGATGGCGACGGCGAGACCGAACGCCGGCGCCATCTCGATGGCGTCGGAGATGTCGTTCGAGAGCCGGAAACCGACACCGCGCACGGTGTGGATCACCTTGACGTGCGACGCCGCCTTGTCGAGCTTGCGTCGCAGGTTCGAGAGGTGGACATCGACGACGTGGTTGTCGCCGACCCATCGTGGGCCCCACACGGCATCGAGGAGATCCTCGCGGGTGCACACCTCGGTGGGGCGACGGCACAGTTGTTCGAGCAGCGAGAACTCGATGCGGGTGGTGGAGACTTCGGCGTCGTCGACGCGGACCTCGCGCCGGCCGAGGTCGATCACGAGGGGGCCGAACGCGAGCGTCGTGGCGGCCGCGGTGTCGAACCGGTGCTGCATCCGCCGGGGACGGCGCAGCACGGCGTGGCAGCGGGCGGAGAGCTCATCGGCGGAGAGGGGGACCGAGACCGCATCGTCGGCGCCGGCGAGCAGCACGTTGGCCCGGGTGTGGGTGGCGCCTTCGTCGGTGATGCAGATCAGGTACTGCTCGCTCGATTCGCGCAGCGCTTCGTAGAGCGGCCGGCCTGCGGGCGACAAGAGGCGGGCGCCGACCACGAGGACATCAGGGGAGAACGACTCGGCGAGCAGCATCGCCGCATCGCCGTCGGTCGGAGCGCTGACGCAGAAGCCGCCCGCGCGGAGCCCCGCCACGGTGATGCGGCGCAGATCCGGGTCGTCCACCGCGACCAGGATCCGCGGTGCGGGATTCGAAATGAGTTCCATGATGTGCCGTCCGCCAACAGGAGAGAAGAGGAACCGTCCGTGTTCCGGTTGGGGTATCGGTCGGCGCGCGGCTGAACTCAAGGGGAAATTGCACGAAACCACACCACTGTCATTTCATCGCACCTGCTACACCGATCGCGTGACCCACACCGACATGCCACCCGACCTGCGCAGCATCGTGCGGAACGCTGTTGTGGCACGGACGCCGGTGGACGACCGCGAGGCGGCGTCGATCGACAGCTTCCTGGTCGCCTTCGACGCGCTCGACGATCCGTTCTCCCGGGAGCATGATCCGGTCCACGTGACCGGGTCGGGCTTCGTCGTCGGGCCTCGCGGGATCGTGCTGTTGAAGCACAAGCGGCTCGGGTTCTGGATGCAGCCGGGAGGGCACATCGATGCCGGCGAGACGCCGTGGGAGGCGGCCCGGCGGGAATGCGTCGAGGAGATCGGCCTCGACGTGCGGTTCCTCGGACCCTTCGATGCCGCCGGTATCCCCGAACTGGTCCACGTCGACGTGCACCCCGGCGGCCGCGGTCACACCCACCTCGACCTGCGCTATCTGTTCGACGGCGGCCCTGCCGAGGGTGGTTCCGCCGATCCGGCCCCGCCAGCGGGCGAGAGCCAGGAGGTCGGCTGGTTCGACTGGGACGCCGCCATCGATCTCGCCGACGACGGCCTCCGCGGCGCCCTCGATCTCCCTCCGCGACCGCTGACCCCCCGCCGCTCGACCACTTCTTCCCGAAAAATGCCGGGATTCGCCCGCCAGGCGAACGATTCGGGGCATTTTTCGGCCGGGTGGGTGGCAGGGACGGGTTGCGGATGACGAACGTGTGTTCGATACTGGGTGAGTGGGGTTCAACAACCCATCCTGGACCTGGAACGAACTCGAAGCGGCGTTGTCCGACCGGACGGGACGCGACGGGCGCGCCCCGGGGAGCCCATCGTGGAACTCGGGGGGCGACGGGCCGGCCTGGAGCCGCAAACGCCAGCCGTTCCGGGCGCCGACCGATCTCGCCCCCACCGGAACGGTGGTGCCGTACGCCGAGTTGCACTGCCACTCCAACTTCTCGTTCCTCGACGGCGCCTCGCACCCCGAGGAGTTGGCCACCGAGGCGGCCCGGCTCGGCCTCGAGGCCCTGGCGATCACCGACCACAACGGGTTCTACGGGGTGGTCCGTTTCGCCGAGGCCGCCAAGGCGGTCGGCCTGCCCACCGTGTTCGGCACCGAGATCACCGTTTCGGACGGTCGACCTTCGGTGATCCGATCCGAGGCCGACACGATCGCCCAGGTCACGACGGGTCTGGTGCCCGACTCACGCGCCCCCGATCCCCACGGCACCCACCTGCTGGTGATCGCCGACGGGCCCGACGGTTACGCCCGGCTGTCGCGGGCACTCAGCGTGGGTCATCTCGCCGGCGAGAAAGGGGCGCCGCAGTTCGCCTTCGACGACCTCGCCACGGCGCTCGCCGGCCATGCCTGGGTGCTCACCGGCTGCCGCAAGGCTGCGGTGCCGGCCGCGTTGATGGCCGACGGACCGAATGCGGCGCGACGCGAGCTGCAGCGTCTCGTCGAGGCGTTCGGGCGCGACCGGGTGCTCGTCGAGCTCTGGGATCACGGTGACCCCCTCGATTCGGCCCGCAACGACGCGCTCGCCGAGATCGCCCACCGCGAAGGGGTGGAGTGCGTGGCCACGAACAACGTCCACTACGCCACACCAGCGCAACGGCAACTGGCCACCGCCCTGGCCGCGGTGCGGGCCCGGCGCAGCCTCGACGAGATCGACCCATGGCTCCCGGCGGCATCGGGCGCCCATCTCCGTTCGGGCGCCGAACAGCTCCGCCGGTTCCGCCGCTACCCCGGTGTGGTCGAACGAGCCGCCGAGATCGGACGGGCCGCCGCATTCGACCTCGCGCTCGTCGCTCCGAACCTGCCGCCGTTCCCCTGTCCACTCGGTCCCGATCGACGTGCGATGACGGAGATGGAGTACCTCCGCCACGTCACCGAGGAGGGGGCCCGCCAGCGGTACGGCGAGCGACCTCAACACTCCGAAGACCTGTCGTTGCGGGCCAGGGCGTGGAAGACGATCGACCACGAACTGGCACTGATCGAGCAGCTCGACTTCGCCGGGTACTTCCTGATCGTGTGGGACATCGTCGAGTTCTGCCGCGGCGCCAACATCTTCTGCCAGGGCCGGGGGAGTGCCGCCAACTCGGCGGTCTGTTACGCGCTCGGCGTCACGGCCGCCGATGCCGTATCGCTCGGGCTGCTGTTCGAACGGTTCCTGTCGCCCGAGCGCGACGGCCCGCCGGACATCGACGTCGACATCGAGAGCGACCGTCGGGAGGAGGTGATCCAGTACGTGTACGGGCGCTACGGGCGTCATCACACCGCCCAGGTCGCCAACGTCATCACGTACCGGGCGCGGTCGGCGGTCCGCGACATGGCCAAGGCGCTCGGCTACCAACCGGGTCAGCAGGATGCGTGGTCGAAGCAGGTCGATGGCTGGGGCGGCGTCGCCACCACGGCGAGCCAGCCGGACTGCACGATCCCCCAGAACGTGCTCGACCTCGCGGCGCAGGTGGAGGACGCCCCGCGTCACCTCGGCATCCACTCGGGGGGCATGGTCATCTGCGACCGTCCGGTGATCGAGGTGTGCCCGGTCGAGTGGGCGCGGATGGACAAGCGGTCGGTGCTGCAGTGGGACAAGGACGACTGCGCCCGCACCGGCCTCGTGAAGTTCGACCTGCTCGGCCTCGGGATGCTGTCGGCGCTCCACTACGCCGTCGACCTCATCCGTGAACACCGCGGCAAGGAGATCGATCTCGCCACCATCCCGCAGGACGACGACGTGTACGGGATGCTCTGCCGGGCCGACACCGTGGGGGTGTTCCAGATCGAGTCGCGGGCGCAGATGGCCACACTGCCGCGGCTGAAGCCGCGGCGGTTCTACGACCTCGTCGTCGAGGTGGCACTGATCCGCCCCGGCCCGATCCAGGGCGGTTCGGTGCATCCCTACATCCGCCGCCGCAACGGGCTCGAACCGATCACCTACCTGCATCCGCTGCTCGAGAACAGCCTCGGCAAGACGCTCGGCGTGCCGCTGTTCCAGGAGCAGCTGATGCAGATGGCCATCGACGTCGCCGGGTTCTCACCGGCCGAGTCCGACGAGCTGCGCCAGGCGATGGGCTCGAAGCGTTCGGCGGCGCGGATGGAGCAGCTCCGGGAGCGCCTGTACGCCGGGATGGCCGAGCGGGGGATCACCGGCGACGTCGCCGACGAACTGTTCATGAAGATGAAGGCGTTCGCCAACTACGGCTTCCCCGAGTCGCACTCGGTGAGCTTCGCCTACCTCGTGTACGCGTCGTCGTGGATCAAGTACCACGAACCCGCCGCGTTCTGCGCGGCGTTGCTCAACGCCCAGCCGATGGGGTTCTGGTCGCCGCACACGCTCGTGCGCGATGCCCGCCGCCACGGGGTGGTCGTGCGCACCCCCGACCTCAACGCCTCGCTCGCCGGCGCCACCCTCGAACCGTGCGACGACCGACCTGGCCCGTCCAACGGCGATCGCGTGAACAATCTGCGTCATGACGACGCAGATTGTTCACGCGAACCTCGGGGGGAGGTGGCGGTGCGGTTGGGGATCGGGTCGGTGCGGGGGATCGGGGCCGACCTGGCCGACGAGATCGAGGCGGTCCGCAAGGCCGACGGACTGTTCGCCGACACCGAGGACCTCGTGCGCCGCGTGCCGTCGCTCACGCTGCCGCAACTCGAGGCGATGGCCACCGCCGGACTGTTCGGCGAGTGCTTCGGCCTCGATCGGCGCATGGCGCTGTGGACCGTCGGGGCCACCGCGCAGTCACGACCGGGTCGGTTGCCCGGCGTGGTCACCGGTGCCGAAGCGCCACGGCTCCCCGGCATGTCACCGGTGGAGGAGGCGGTCGCCGACCTCTGGGCCACCGGTGTGTCGCCCGACGGCCATCCCACGGCGTTCATGCGCGACGAACTGGCGGCGATGGGCGTGTCCACCTCGATCCAGTTGCACACGGGGAGTGAGGGCGCACCAAAACCTGGCGAAATGGTGCTCGTGGCCGGGGTGGTGACCCATCGCCAGCGGCCGATGACCGCGCAGGGTGTGACGTTCCTCAACCTCGAAGACGAGACCGGGTTGATCAACGTCGTGGTGTCGAAGGGATGCTGGGCCCGCTTCCGCAAGGTGGCGCGAGAGGCGCAGGCGATGCTGATCCGTGGGCGGCTCGAACGCAGCGAGGGCGTGGTCAACGTGGTCGCCGAGCATCTGGCACCGCTGCCGATGCCGGTGAAGACCGTCAGCCGCGATTTCCACTGACCGATTTTCCCCAGGACGGCCGGGTCTGGGATCGTCTCGGTCGTGCTCCCCACGTTCGACCTCCTCGACCTGCAGCCGACCGAAGACGACCTGCGCTACCGATTCGTCGTCCAGCCCGTCCTGTGCACACCGTTCGGGTTCCTCTACGGCGGTGGCGGCATCGCCGCGTCGGCCGAGGCAGCCGAACGGGCGACCGGGCGTCCGCTGCAGTGGATCACGACGCAGTTCATCGGTTCACCACCACCCGACTCGGTCGTCGACCTCCAGGTGACCATCCCGGCGAACGGCAGGGTCACCACCCAATCGCAGGTGGTCGGCACGGTGGACGGCGAGCCGATGTTCGCCTCGCTCTGTGCACACACGTTGCGTCCGAGCGGTGACGGCGCGCAGTTCGTCGCGATGCCGACGGCACCACCGCCCGAAGAGTGCCCGGAGATGAGCGAGCCGTTCGCGCTCGACCTGTCGGGGTCGTTCTTCGACACCCTGGACCGTCGGCTCGCGATCGGTGCGGTCGGACCGGACGCGATCGGCAATCCGCAGGCCGGCACGATCGCGATGTGGTGCCGCATCCGCGACCACGAGATCGGCAATCCGGCATCGCAGGCGTACGTCGCCGACATCATCCCGCTCGCCATCGGCGCCGCACTCGGTGCGATCCCCGGCGCGACGAGCATCGACAACACACTGCGCGTGGTCGACCCCGAGCCGACCGACTGGACGCTCCTCGAACTCATCCCCGAGGGCTTCCACCGCTCGATCGGCCACGGGTCACTGCGGATGTGGAGCCAGGACGGCCGGCTGATGGCGACCGCCCAGCAGACCTGCATCGTGCGAACCAGCCATCACGACCGCCGCTGACGCCCGACTGGGGTCGATCCCACGTCGATATATCTCGCCCATTGATCGATATATACTGGCGGGCGTGACCAAGCGATTGATCGACGTCGACGACGAGGCACTCGATGCGGCGCGCGCCCGGCTCGGTACCCGCACGATCAAGGACACGGTGAACGAGGCACTGCGCGCGACGGCGCGGCAACGGAGCACGCAACTGTCGAGCGCGTTGTCGGTTCTGGCCGATGCCGACCTCGACGACCGCGCCGCGGCTTGGCGCTGATGTTCCTGCTCGACACGAGCGTGCTCACCAGGGTTCGTGCGCCCTCGATCGCCGCACGCCTCCGGGAACTCGACGGTGCCGGGCTGGCGCGAACGCCGATGACCGATCTCGAGATCGGATACTCGGCGCGCAACGGAGACGAATGGGATCGCCTGTTCGTCGCGTTGCAAGCGTTCCGGTGCATCGACGTCGAGGCGCACCACTTCGACCGCGCCCGACAGATCCAGCGCGGGCTCGCCGAACTGGGACTGAAGGGCCGCAAGGTTCCCGATCTGGTCATCGCCGCGGTCGCCGAGGCCGCCTCGCTCACCGTGCTGCACTACGACGCCGACTTCGACCACATCGCGACGTTCACGGGGCAGCCCACCGAATGGGTCGTCTCGCGCGGGACGGTCGACTGATGTGCCTGCCTGGACCGGTACCGGCTCAGATGCCGGAGGCGAGCGGCGACTCCGGTATGCCGTCGCGTTGGAGCAGCCGCAACAGTTCACCCAACCGTCGCGGGGCGAACACGACCGTCGCCGCCGGATCGGCGGTGACCGCCTCGATCTCGTCCAACGTCCACCATCGGATCTCGTGCAGCCGTTCGGCGCGCAACTGGTCCCAGCTGAGCGCCGGCTGCGGCTCGAACCGCTCGGTCGGCACGACGTGGACGATGTCGCGCTGACCGTCCCACAGGCCGTCCTCGAACGGGATCACGTGCTCGCGGGTCCACACGTGGGCGCCGATCGCCACGTCGTGCAGACCGACCTCTTCGATCAACTCCCGACGCAGTGCCGTGAGATGGTCCTCGCCCGGCTCCAGGCCACCGCCCGGCAGCGCCCACACCGTGGCCGTCGCGAACTCGAACCGCACGAGCAGGACCGACTCGTCGGGGGTGACGAGCAGGGCGCGGACCGCTTGCCGGATGCGCAGTTCGGCCATGTGACGGCGATGCCCGGTCGATCGACCGGTCAGTCCTCAGGGGTGTCGCGCAGGCCGTCGTTGAAGGCCTTGTACATCTCGTAGATGCCCTTGCACTTCTCGCACACGGGCAGTTGCTTCGGGTCGCGCGACGGCACCCAGACGAAGCCGCACAGCGCTTCGACCGGCGTGCCCATCACCCGAGCTTCCAACACGACCGCCGCGGCGTTCTCGCCGCGCTTGGTCTTGACGATGTGGGCCGCGACCGGCTCCCCGGTCTCGGTCACCACATCAGGCTCGACGTCGACCTTTGCGGGCATCGTGACGAGATCTGTCATGCCACCAGTGAACCACAGGCAATGAACCACAGGCACTGAACGATGCGCAGTGGACCGCACGCGCTACGCTGCCGGTCGTGCTCGTCGCCGCAATCGGAGCAGTCGCCGTTCTGGCCGCTGCCGCCATTGCCGCCGCCGCACGCGTCCCCGCACCCGTACCTGTTCCGGTACGGACCCGGCGCGCCACGCACACCGCGTTCGCGCTGATCCCGGCGGCGAACCGTGATGGCCCGATCGGTGCGGGCGCTGTCTGCGAGGATGCGCTCATGGCGATCCTGATCGACGAGCCACGGTGGTGGTGGCGCGGGCCGGAAGTGGTGCCATCTCGTGAGCGACGTGTCGTACGACGAACTCCACGAGTTCGCCGACCGCGCCGAGATCCCACGGCGCGGTTTCCAGGGGGATCACTACGACATCCCCGAGGAGTACCGGCCGGGGCTCGTGGAGCTGGGGGCGCTCGAGGTGGAGAGCCGCGAACTCGTGCGACGGCTGCGCGCCGGCGGGCTCCGACTGTCGCCGGCGGAACGACGGGCCCGCAGCGCGACCTGAGGCGCATCATCGCTGCGCCGTCCAGCGCGGCGGTTCGGGGACGAGGTCGCGGCGGACAGTTCACGGTGGCACCGATGACGAACCATTCGAGCAGCTCGAGCCCAGCGTCCTCGACCATCTCGCATGCCTCGAGCCAGCGGTCGACATCGTCCTCGTCGAGGTCAGGGACTCCCGGAGCAGGGGGCCGGATGGTCGCCACGACGATGGCGCCGAGCTCGGGGTGCTGCGACTGGATGACCACGTCGAGCACGTCGAACAACGAGTCGAACGGAACCGTGCGGCTGACCACGAGCAAAGAGATTCCGCGGTGTTCGTGATCGAGCAGCATCACGACGGTCTCCGACCGCATCGGCGCGTCGATCATCAGCGAGAGCATCGACAAGGCCATGAATTCGGAATCGATGGGATCGATTCCGGCGCGTGGCAGGCGGTGTATTGAGCAGGCGTTGGACATGTGAACCCCTCTCGACCGGCGGTCGGCCGGACAAACGTGGTGAGGGGGAGTCGGTGCGGTCGACCATACGCCGTGGGTGTGACAGGCCGCTGTGCCAGGTCGCGTGACAGATCCGGGCGAACTCGTGCCACACGCCGTGACGGTCATCGCTACGTTCGACACATGGGATCGATCACCGCCGATCAGTACTTCGCCGGCGTCATCGGCCTGTCGCTGCTGCGCAACTGGTACGTGGATGCCGACGCCAACGAAGCGCGGATGACGGACCTCTCCGCCGTGTTCGCAGGTCGTGACGGAGTTCCCGTACTCACTCCGCCTCGATCCCCAGGAACGGGCGTTGCTCGCCGGCTACGCGGAATGGGCCGAGGTGTACGACGGTCCGAACCCACTGATCGAGGCCGAGGAACTCGTCGTGCGACCGCTGCTCGATCGCCTCGCGCAGCCCGGCGCGCGGGCGCTCGACGCGGCGTGTGGCACGGGGCGCCACGCGGCGTACCTGCGCGACCTCGGCTGCACCGTGACCGGGGTCGACCAGTCGCCCGAGATGCTCAGCGTCGCCCGGGACAAGGTGCCCGACGTCCGCTTCGACCAGGGCGACATCGAGCAGCTGCCGTTCGCCGACGCCAGTTTCGACCTCGTCGTGATCTCGCTCGCCCTGACTCACCTCGCCGACCCGACACCCGCCATCCAGGAGCTCGCCCGTGTCCTCCGGTCGGGCGGCTCGCTGGTGATCGCCGATCCCGCACGCGGCGGCCGGTCTCGTGGGCGGGCAGGCCTTCTACGGCGGCATCGTCCCCGGCCGACCGATGGCGTGGGTGCGGAACCACTACCACGCGGCATCCACGTGGCTGCGCGCCTTCCGCACGGCCGGGCTGCTGGTCGAGGACTGCATCGAGCCGCCCATGGGACGGGCGCAGATCGAGTCGTCGCCGGCGTCGCTCGTGTTCCCGGACGCCACCCGGACCGCAGTGGAGGGGCTGCCCGGCCTGTGGGTGTGGGAGCTCCGGCGGGCGTCTCCCGACGGCCGATCCGCAGGCTCGGCGACGTAACCTCGGCCCATGGCTGACGTGACGATCTATCACAATCCGCAGTGCAACTCGTCGGGCAACGCGGTCAACATCGCCGAGGAACTCGGCGTCGACGTCGACATCGTCCGGTACCTCCAGACGCCGCCCGACGAGGCGACGCTGCGCGAGATCATCGCCAAGTTGGAGGACCCGCCGACCGACCTCGTCCGCCGCGACAACCTCTGGAAGAAGCTCGAACTGACCGACGACGACGTCGCCACCGTCGACCAGATCGTCGACGTGCTGCGTCGCCCACAAACAGCTCCTGCAGCGGCCGCTCGTGGTCACCGACGACGTGGCGATCATCGGCCGCCCGAAGGAACGGGTGACCGCCCTGCTGTCGGCGCGGGCGTGACCGACACGGTTCAACGCGGTCTCCAACTCCGGCGAGCCGTCGTCGCGCTCGAAGTGGGCGTTGCTCGCCACCACGCTGCGCGCCCAGCGCCGCAACCTGATCATCGGCACGTCGGTCGGGATGCTCTGGATGGTCGGCAAGATCTCCGTGCCGATCCTCGTGCGCTTCGGGATCGACCGTGGCATCGGCCACGACGACGACCTGTGGCTCTGGGTCAGCCTCGTGGCCGTCGCCGGCGTGCTCACCGGTGCGCTCACGGCGTTCCGCCGCTTCTACGCCTTCCGCGAAGCGCGATGGACCGAGACCCGCCTGCGCGAGCAGCTGTTCGGCCACATCATGTCGCTGCACATCGGTTACCACGACCGGGCGCAGACGGGCCAGCTGATGAGCCGGTCGTCGAGCGATCTCAACCAGATCCAGGCCTTCGTCGTGATGATCCCGATCACGCTGTCGAACGCGGCGATGATCGTCGCCGTCGCGGTCATCCTGCTGATCACCGACCCGCTGCTCGCCGTCGTGGCCCTGGCGCCGCTGCCGCTCGTGAACATCGCCGGCCGGAGGTTCTCCGAGGCGATCCATCCGGCCGTGCTCGCCGTGCAGGCGGAGCAGGCCGATCTCGCCACCGTGGTCGAGGAGACCGTCGGTGGGGTCAGGGTGATCAAGGGGTTCGGTGCCGAGAGCGTGCAGGCCGCCAAGCTGCGCCAGGAGGCCGACGACATCCAGCGCGAGTCGATCAAGGCGGCGCGGATCCGGGCGAAGTACCTGCCGGCGATCGAACTGATGCCGCAGCTCGGTCTCATCGCCGTGCTCGGCCTCGGCGGCATGCAGGTGATCAACGGCGACCTCACGCTCGGCCAACTCGTCCAGTTCAACTTCTACGTCGCGCTGCTCGTGAGCCCGCTGCGGATGCTCGGCATGACGATCGCCTGGGGGCAACGCGCCGCGGTCGCCCTCCAGCGCGTCAACGAAGTGCTGGAGATCCATCCCGACGTCGTCGATCCCGAGCACCCGGTCGACCTCCCGCGCGGCGACCGTGCCAGTGGAAACCGGGTCGGCGCGGTCGGCTTCCACGACGTCGACTTCGGCTACGACCCGACCGTGCCGATCCTGCGCGGGTTCGACCTCCAACTCGAGGCCGGGCAGTCCGTGGCGATCGTCGGGGCCACCGGGTCGGGCAAGTCGACGGTCGCCCGCCTGCTCGTGCGGTTCTACGACGTCGAGACGCGGCAGCGTCACGATCGACGGCATCGACGTCCGGCAACTCACGTTGCACGACGTCAGGCACGCCGTCGGCATCGTGTTCGAGGACACGCTGCTCTTCCACGACAGCGTGGCGGCCAACATCGCCTTCGCCGATCCCGAGGCCACGACCGAGCAGATCGAGCGTGCCGCCCGACTCGCCGGCGCGCACGACTTCATCATGGGACTGCCCGAGGCGTACGACACGGTGCTCGGCGAACGCGGCTTCTCGCTGTCCGGCGGTCAACGCCAGCGCATCGCCATCGCCCGGGCGATCCTCGCCGACCCTCGCGTGCTGGTGCTCGACGACGCGACGTCCGCCGTCGATCCGTCGAAGGAGCACGAGATCCGCGCCGCGATGTCGACCGTGATGGAGGGCCGCACGACGATCGTCATCGCCCACCGTCCCGGCACGATCGCCCTCGCCGACACCGTGGTCCTGCTCGACGACGGACGGGTGGTCGCGTCGGGCCCGCACCAGGACCTGCTCGATCGCGAACCGCGCTACCGGGCGGTGCTGGCGGCGATGGAGGCCGAACCGGAGTTCGCCGAGGCAGCCGCCGGATCGAGCCCAGCCCGGATCGAGCCAACCCCGATCGAGGGGGCCTCCTGATGTTCAGGATGAGTGGCGTCACCGACGACGACCGGCTCGACAAGGAGGCCGCCAAACAGGTGCTCCGCCGCACGGCCACGATGGCCAGGCCGTTCCGCCGCACCATCGCCGGCGCACTGCTGTTCACGGCGTTGTCCACGGTGGGGCTCGTCGTCGGCCCGCTGCTCGTCCGGTACGGCATCGACCACGGGATCTCGGCGAGCGACGGCGGCGTCCTGCGCAACGCGGTGATCGCCTACCTGATCGTGGTCGCCGGCGCCTACATCGCGTCCCGCCAGCAGTACGTCCTGATCAACCGCGCCGGTGAGGGATTCCTGCGCGCCCTGCGCGTCCGCGTGTTCGACCACATCCAACGCCAGTCGCTGGCCTTCTTCGACCGGATCAAGTCGGGCGTGCTGATCGCCCGCATGACCGCCGACGTCGAGTCGATGGGCGAACTCGTCCAGTTCGGTCTGCTCCAGTTGGCGTCGGCGGCGATGCTGATCGTGTTCTCGCTGATCCTGCTCTTCGCGCTCTCGTGGCAGCTCGCGCTCGTCGGCCTGCTCGTGTTGCCGATCATCGTCGTCGCCTCACGCAAGTTCCAGCGCGACTCGAACGCCGCGTACCTCGACGTCCGCGAGAACATCGGCCACAACATGTCGACCCTGCAGGAGGGCATCGCCGGGGTCCGGGTGATCCAGGCCTACGCCCGCGAGCCCGAACAGACCCGCCGGTTCGTCGAATCCAACCGCAGCCTCTTCGACTCCCACGTCCACAGCGTCAAGGTCTCCACGTGGTACTTCGGCCTGGTCGAGGCGTGCGGGATCTTCGCCACGGCGCTGGTCATCGGCATCGGCGGCTGGCTGGTGAACCGTGGCGACATCACGATCGGCACGGTGATCGCCGCCGTGCTGCTGCTCGCCCAGTTGTTCGAGCCCGTGCAACAGCTGTCGCAGCTGTACAACACGGTGCAGTCGTCGGCGGCGGCGCTCGACAAGCTGTTCGGCATCCTCGACACCGAACCCGACATCGTCGACGGCGGGCACGCGTTGCCCGCCACGGGTGATCTCGTGGTCGAGGCGGTCGGCTTCCGCTATCCGGGAACCGACACGCCCGTGCTCTCCGACGTGTCGATCGAGGTGGCCGACGGTGAGCGGCTCGCGCTCGTCGGCCCGACCGGCGCCGGCAAGTCGACGCTCGCCAAGCTGATGGCCCGGCTGTACGACCCGGTCGAGGGCCACATCACGTTCGGCGGCGTCGATCTCCGCGATGCCGACCTCGACCAGCTGCGCGACCGCATCGTCGTCGTGCCCCAGGAGGGGTTCCTGTTCGGCGGCACGATCGCCGACAACGTGCGGATCGCGCTCGCCGGGGCGACCGACGCCGACGTGCGCAACGCGCTCGCCGCGATCGGCGCGCTCGACCGGTTCGACGACTTCGAGCTCGGGATCCACACCGAGGTGCGCGAGCGCGGCTCACGCCTGTCGGCCGGCGAACGGCAACTGGTGTCGCTCGCCCGGGCCGCGCTGGTCGACCCGGCCGTGCTGGTGCTCGACGAGGCGACGAGCAACCTCGACCCGGGCACCGAGGTGATCGTCGAACGGGCGCTCGACCGGCTGATGACGGGCCGGACGACGATCGTCGTCGCCCACCGGCTGTCGACGATCCGCCGTGCCGACCGCATCGCCGTGGTCGATCACGGCCGCCTGGCCGAACTCGGCACCCACGACGAGCTGGTCGCGCTCGGCGGCCGCTACGCCGCCCTGGCGTCCGCCTGGGAACGCAGCCAACCGTCAGCTGACCCGGCCACCTGACCCGACCCGAGCGCGACCTCAAATCCCCGTTTGCGTCGGGATTTCCGCGGACCGGTCCGCAGAAATCCCGACGCAAACGACGGTCGGAGGGGTGAACCGGGTTGGTCAGGCGGGGGCGAAGACGAGGACGAACTCGATCAGGCCGTCGTCCTCGGTCTTGACGGTGCCGTACGACGGGTTCTGGATGCCGTAGTCGCTGAACAGCACCGGAATGCTGCCGAGCACGCCGATCTTGCCGCCGCTCGCCTGCGCCGTCACGTCGAACGTCACCGGTTGGGTGACGCCGTGCAGGGTGAGTTCACCGGTGGCCGTCGCCGTGATCTGTTCGCCCTCGGCCGGGATCGCGCCGAGTTCGATCGGCTCGGTCAGGTGGAACGTCGCCGTCGGGAACTCGTCGGTGTTCATCACCCGGCCCCGGAAGTTGTTGTCGCGCTGCGACTGGTCGCTCGTGATCGTCGCCACCTGCACCTCCATGTCGACCGCGGGCACGGTGGTGCCCTCGACCGTCATGGTGCCGGTGAGCTGGTTGCTGCGTCCGACGGCGGTGGTGTTGACGCCGGCCAGCACCTCCTCCACGCGGTAGCCGAACTGCGACTCGGGCGTCGCCACCCAGTTGCCGTCGTAGCCCGGCGGCGCGGATCGGCCGGTGCGACCGTCGTGGCTGCAGGGTCGGCCGGTGCGATCGTCGTGGCCGCAGGGTCGGCGGGGTCCGCCGTGCCGGGTGCCGCGGTGTCGGCCGGTGCCGCGTGCGGCGGCGGTGGTCGTCGCGGCGAGCGCCGCGTCGAGGTCGCTCTCGTCCGAGCTCGTCGGGCGAGTCGTTCAGGACGTTGGCGTAGAAGAAGATCCCGCCGTACGCCAGTGCGACGACCGCGACGAGGGCGATCGCCGCGATGGCGGCGATGCGCTTCGGTGAGCGCCACTTGGAATGCTTCGCGGGCTCGTCGGGGGTGAGAGACATGTCGTCGGTCATCGAGTGAACTCCTGTAGGCCGAATGGGGGGTTCCCGAATGGTACGACGGAGCCGGTCGAGGGGATGTCGAACTCACCGAATTCTCACGTTCGGTCCGAGGGCGTGCCGTGCGTCAGACTGTTCGACCATGAGTGATGCCAGCGCCGCCGTTTCGTCCGTTTCCGTCTCCACCGCCCGGTCGACACCGAAGGGCGCGACCGCGCTCGGTGTCGGCGTGGCCACGAAGGGACCGGTCCCCCGCCAGATCGGTCTGACCCGGGCGGCGCTCGAAGCCAACGGGTTCAACGGCGCCGCCGGTCAGACGATCGCGGTGCCCGGCGCCGACGGGATCGTCGTGGCCGTCGGCCTCGGCGACGTCGGCGACATCGACGCCAACGGCTTGCGCGCCGCGGCGGCGTCGTTCGCCCGGGCCGCGGCGAAGCATCGCTCGCTCGCCACCACGCTGGCCGACGTCGACGGGGTCGACCCCAAGGCCGCCGGGCAGGCCGTCACCGAGGGCGTCCTGCTCGCCTCGTACCGGTACGTCGGGTTGAAGACGTCGGCCGACAACGCCTCGTTGCTCGAGAGCCTGACCCTGGTCGTCGGCGACAAGCGCCAGAAGCAGGTCGATGCCGGCGTCGAGCGCGGCGTCGTCATCGCCCGTTCGGCGGCGCTCGCCCGCGAGCTCGCCAACACGCCACCCACCTACCTGAACGCCGACGACGTCGCCGCGCGGGCCGTCGACATCGCCGCCGAGAGCGGGCTCGAGGTCCAGGTGTTCAACAAGGACCAGCTCGAACAGCTCGGCTGCGGTGGCCTGCTCGGCGTGAACCGGGGCTCGGTCGAGCCGCCGCGCATGATCAAGCTCACCTACACGCCGCGCAATCCGGCCGGCCACCTCGCCCTGGTGGGCAAGGGGATCATGTACGACTCCGGTGGCATCTCGCTGAAGGGCGGCGACGCGTTCCACCAGATCATGAAGATGGACATGTCGGGCGCCGCGGCGGTGCTGGCCACGATGTCGGCGCTCAAGGCGCTCAAGTGCAAGACCGCTGTCACCGCGTTCCTGATGTGCACCGACAACATGCCGTCGGGCAGCGCGTTGAAGCTCGGTGACGTCCTCACGATGCGCAACGGCAAGACCGTCGAGGTGCTCAACACCGACGCCGAGGGGCGTCTGGTCCTCGCCGACGGCCTGTCGCTCGCCGCCGAGCTGCAACCGGACGCGATCGTCGACATCGCCACGTTGACCGGCGCCTGCCTCACCGCCCTCGGCGCGGGGATCGCCGGCCTGCTCGGCAACGACCAGGGCTTCGTCGACCAGGTGCGCGACCGGTCGGCCGACGTCGACGAACCCGTGTGGCAGCTGCCGCTCGACACCAAGCGGTACCGCAAGCTGCTCGACTCGGTGTCGGCCGACATGAAGAACATCGGCGGCCCGTTCGGCGGCACGATCACGGCGGCGATCTTCCTCAACGAGTTCGTCAACGGCGTGCCGTGGGCGCACCTCGACATCGCCGGCCCGATGAACGTCGACGCCGACGACGGCATCTACGCCCGCGGCGCCACCGGATTCGGCACCCGCCTGCTCATCGACCTGGCCTGCAACTTCACCGCACCGGCCGGAGCGCCCGTCACGGTCAGCTGACGAGCCGGACGACGTTGTCGGCGGCCGTCGCCGCGACGGCGTCGGCCACCCCGACCGCGATGAGCTGGTGCTCGATCACCGTGGGATCGTCGCCGACGTCGACCATCGCCGTCGCCAGGCGGTGCGCCCGGGTGAGGTCGTCGAGCGTGACCACGGTGGCCGTCCAGGTGGCATGGGCGGTCTGGAGTTCGTCGGGCATGCGTCGCAGGTGGCGGTAGGCGATCGGCGGGACGCGGCGACGCACGGCGAAGCCGTCGGGGATCGGGTGGGCGAGGCCGAACATGACGCACCGCTGCAGCGCCTTGCTGAACGGTGACGTCCGTCCGACCTGGAAGCTGAGACCCATCGCCCGCGCGGTCGCGACGAGATCGAGGTCGTAGCCCTCCGGCTCCTGGTCGAGGCCCGCGGCCAGCCGGCGGATGAGCCAGGTCGCCGTCGGGCCGAGCACGCCGAGCCAGAACGTCTCGACATAGCGCGAACGTGGATCGTGACCGTCGTCGTCGACCAGTGGATCGATCCAGGGGCGGACGGTGACGAGCGGCGGGGGACTGGTGATCACGGACATGGCGGCCTCCTCGGACCCGGGCAAGCGGGAACAGTCGAGCGGGATCGGGTGCTCGTGGATCGAGCGAGGGAGCCGGGCGACCGAACGTGGGCAGCGGCGCCGCCGGAACGGAACGCCTTCCGCCCGATGTCAGCGCCGGCGTCACCGTGAGCGCGCCACGGCGGGGGATGTCACAGTGTGGGCATGCTGCGCAAGGTCCGGCTCCGCAACCACGTGATGGTCGGCCTCGCCATCGCGCTGATGTCGTTGCTCGCCGGCTGCCGGGTGATCGGTGGCGGCGACGATGCGCTCGTCCGGCCCGAGCGCTTCGACGCCAAGCAGGTCACGGTCTGGCCGGAGGGCGACAACGGGGTCCACGTCCGCGAGATCGTCGACATCGACTTCGGCCCCACCGAGCGCCACGGCTACCAGCGGATCATCCCGAACGACTTCGGCGAACCGCAGTCGGTCGAGGCGACCTCCGACGTGAACAGCGACGTCGCGGTCGTCAACGTCGGCAACGACACGCGGATCCGGATCGGCGACCCGAACGAGACGTTCACCGGCCGCCACCGCTACACGCTCGACTACGTGCTCCCCGACGCGCAGCTCGACTCCGGCGTGCTCGCCCTCGACATCATCGGCAACGACGAGACGATGGAGACGGAGCGGTTCGAGGTGGTCGTGACCGGCTTCGAGTTCGGCACCACGGCGTGCGACACCGGTGCGTTCGGCGTCGTACGGCGGTTG
Organism: Ilumatobacteraceae bacterium; assembly: GCA_963801795.1. Classification (GTDB taxonomy): domain Bacteria; phylum Actinomycetota; class Acidimicrobiia; order Acidimicrobiales; family Ilumatobacteraceae; genus Sva-07. The sequence goes on along the minus strand of CAWDFZ010000002.1, from coordinate 235,683 downwards.
CGACCTCGTGAAGGACGACACGGGCAACTACGTCACCGTCATCGAGCCCCTGGCGCCGGGCGACCTGATCACGGTCGGCGGCACGATCACCGGGCTTCGACGAACCGTCGCTGCCTCCGATCCCCGATCCGCAGGAACCGGTGCCGAGCGGCTTCAGCCCGCTCGGCCTCCTGATGATCCCGGTCGGCGTGCTCGGTGGCGCGCTGGCGTTCCTCTGGAACCGCCGTCGTGGCAGCAACGAGGTCGCCGGGGCCGGCGGCGCCGCCGACGCCGCCTTCGGCGGGCTCCCCGCCCCCGGCACGAGCGCCGCGACGCTGGCCGGCGCGCCGACCCGCCGCGTGACCGACGCGCAACTCGCCGCGATGGCGACGATCGAGTTCGTCCCGCCGCGCGGCCTCGAACCGTGGATGGGGCGGGCGCTGCTCCGCGAGTTCGTCGACCAGGACACCGTCGTCGCCTGGTTCTCCGAGATGATCGCCCAGGAAGCGATGGTGATCACCACCGACGGCGACGCAGCACTCGCTCGCACCGGGGCCGCAACGCGACCGGGTGAGCGCCGCCGACCAGAAGCACATCGCCCAGCTCTTCCGCAAGGAGTCGTCGATCGAGCTCGGCACCTACGACGCGACGTTCGCCGGCACGTGGAAGAGCGTGTTCCAGGAGCAACAGGACTTCATCCGCGACTCCGGCTGGTGGAGTTCGACGACCGGGAGGGGCGAGCAGCATCGCCGCCGGCTTCCTCGGTGCGCTGATCGTGATCGGCCTGCTGTTCGCGGTCAACATCGTCAACTTCGCCACGCGAGGGCGTCGGGACTCCTCACGTCGCCGTGGCTGGCGATCGTGCTCGGGATCGCGCTCCCGTTCTTCGTCGGGCTGCTCGCGTACTCGGCGATGGTGCCGTCGCGCACCGCCACCGGCTCGGCGCTCGCGCTGCGGACCGAATCGTTCCGTCGCTTCCTGGCGGCTCGAGCGAGGGCAAGCACGTGCAGTGGGCGTGGGACAACGGACTGCTGCGCGAGTACAGCGCCTGGGCCGTGGCGCTCGATGCCGCCGATGCGTGGGAGCGGGCGATCCGGGCGAGCAACATCCCCGAACCGCAGACGGCGCTCGGCGGGCCGCTCCTCGTGCATTCGCTGGCGTATTCGATGGCCAGCACCAGCACGCCACCGTCGTCGTCCGGCGGATCGAGCGGCGGATTCAGCGGCGGCGGTGGCGGGGGAGGTGGCGGCGGTGGCAGCTCCGGCTCGTGGTGAACCATTCGCCTGCTTCCGGCATTGGCGACCGTCGCCGTGGGTATCGGTCTGTGAGTTTTGTCGTCTTTTCATTGTCTATCTGTCTCATTCCGAAGGATTGGCAACCGCGGCCGCTGGGTATCGGCTCCGGCCGTGAGCTTCCGTCGGTCCGTCGTTCTGCTCGTCGCATTGCTCGCCTCCTCGATCGTGTCGCTCGCGCCCGTCGGTGCGACGCTGGCCCAGTCGGCGCCGCTCGGTTCGAACTTCGTGCCGGTCGCGCCGTGCCGGTTGGTCGACACCCGTCAGGCCGGCGAGCGGCCGCTGGCGGCGGGCGGCTCGATGCGCGTCGGGATCGCGGGTCGCTGCGGGGTGCCGGCCGGAGGACGTGCCGGTCGCGGTCACGATCACCGCGACCGACGCGACCACCGGCGGGTACCTCACCGCGCACGCCGCGTCGACGCCGGTCCCCGACGCGTCCAACGTGAACTTCCGGCCGGGCGCGGCCGTGGCCAACTCGGCGATCGTCGCGCTGTCGGTGACGGCGCGATCGATCTCTTCGCATCGAGCGCGGTCCAGGTGATCGTCGACGTCACCGGTGTCTTCGTGCCGGTCACGGGCAACGTGGCCGCGGGCCGCTTCGTGTCGGTCCCGCCCGAGTCGTCTCGTCGACACACGCCTCTCCGCCGACCGACGAAGTGGTGACCTCGTCGTGCCGCTCCCCGCGGGTGTGCCGCCGGACGCGACTGCACTCGCCGTCTCGGTGACGCTGACCGACACCGAGCAGTCGCTCGTACGTCACCGTCCATCCCGCCGGTACCGCTCGGCCGAACGCCAGCGTCGTCAACACCGATCCGCTCGAACGGGCGCCGCGCGGTCACCGTGCTGGCCCCGGTCAGCGCCGCCGGCCTCGCTCTCTGGAGATCTGCGCCGTCCAACGTGATCGTCGATGTCGTCGGGTGGTTCACGGGGCCGTCGTCAGCGCCCGGCATCGGACGGCCTGTTCGTCGCCGACGGACCGCGCCGAGCATGGGACTCACGGTCGACGAACGACCCGTTGCACCCGGGTGGCACGGTCGAGCGGAGCCTCGTTCCGGCACAGGCCGCGGCAGCCGTGATCAACGTCACCGCCGTCGACGCGACCGCACCCGGCTACGTGTCGGCGTTCCCGGCCGGCATGTCCCGACCGGAGGTGTCGATGCTCAACGTCCCCTGGCGCTCGCCACTGGCGGCGATGTCGGTCGTGTCGTCGTCGTCCCGGGGCGTCGCGTTCTACGCGTCGGTCGGCGTGCACATGGTGGTCGATGTGGCCGGCTGGTTCCTCGGCGCACCCGTCCCGACGAGCGGAGCGGCGACGAGCGGGTCAGCAGCGGCCAATCCGTCGCCGTCGTCGGGTGGTTCCGTCCTGTTCGTCTCCGACTCGTCACTCGCCGGGATCCGCTGGAGCGGCGCCCTCGGGTGGCTGCAGGGCGCGAACTTCACGGCCGAACTCGAATCGTGCCGCCGCCTGATCGGCGTGTCGTGCCGCGGCCGCGAGGGCTACGCGCCGCAGAACGCGATCCAGGCTGTGCTCAACGCGCCAGGGAGCTACGACACCCTCGTCGTCGGTGTCGGCTACAACGACTTTGCGTCGCAGTTCCAGCTCGGCTTCGACTCGGTCGTGAAAGCGGCGCGCACCCGCGGCATCGCCCGGGTCGTCTGGTTCGACTACCGGGAGCTGGTCGGATACACGTCGCCGGCCCAGGCCTCGAACGCCGCGACGTTCGCCGCCAACAACGCCACACTGCGGTCCCTCGTCGCGTCGGGTGCCTATCCCGAGGTGACGATCGCCGAACTGGTACGGGTACTCGGCTTCGCACGCGGCGTGGTTCACCGCCGACGGGGTCCACGTGACCGGCAGCGGCCCGCGGGAAGCAGCCGCGTACGTGTCGCGCACGCTCGCCTTCCTCGATCGTCGCCCTTGCCCGCCGGGGCTGGGTGGACCGGTGACCGCGGGCGGTTGGTGCGCCTCGCCCGACCTGGTGGGTGCTCCCGGCTGACTCCTACCGGCGCCGTCGATCGATCAGCGCAGCGTCGGTCGCAGCAGGTTGATCGCCGCTTGGATGTCGTTGCGGCGAGCGGTGATCACGTTCGCCGATTCCTGGACCAGCCCGACGTTCGGCGGTTCCTGCGAGCGCAACTGGAGGTTGGTCTCGATCGCCGCAGCGAGTTCGGAGAGGAACTGGCCGAGCTGGAGCCACGATGCGCTGTTCAACCTGCTGGCCTCGGCCTGGGTACCGATCACGATGTTGTCGATGCGCGTCCGTTCGACACTCCAGCGTTGGAGGGCCTGCACCGGAGCAGCGGCCATCAGCTCGAGCGACAGCTGGTCGTGGACCCACTGCGCCGACGCCAGCAGTTGATGAGGCGGCGTCGTTGACCGGCGCCTGCGGGACGGGCGCAGCCGCCGGCGTCGGGCTTCCCCTTCGATCGACGGCCGATCCCGCCGACCACGGCGCTGACGACGATGATCGCCAGGACGACGACCAACGTGACGAGCAACCACGTGCCGACGTCGACACCGTCGTCCTCCTCGGCCTCGGCGGGAACGGTGTCGGGCGTTGCCGGGATCGTCTCGGGCGGGGCGGGCTCCGGTGGGAGGGTTTCCGGCGGGGCGGGCTCGGGTGGGGTCGTCGTCGGTGCGGCCGCTGCGGCGGCGGGAAGCGGCGTCGCTCCCGAGTGTCCGCCGGTGCCGATGACGCCGATCACCGTGATCGACAGGGAGAGTGTCAGCACCCGTGCGGCGCGGCGTGGTCCGGATCGGCTCATGGCCGCCAACCTAGACGAGCCTCAGCCGGCGATGATGTGATCGAGACGGAGCTCGGGTTCGTTCTGTTCGATGCGCGCCAGGGCGTACTTGTTCTCGAACAGGGCGACGAGGTGTCCGTCGAGGCGTGACAGGATGCGCACCCCGACCTTCTCGCGCAGCGTCTCGGCCGACTCCTTGTCGGTCAGCCGGATCGCCTGGTACGGCGGCCGACACGATCTCGATCGGGGCGTTGAACTCGATGTCGAGACGGTTGGCGAACACGTCGAACTGCAGTTGGCCGACGGCGGCGAGCACCGGCGAGGCGTCGCCCCAGTCGGGGTCCTTCAGCACCTGGACGACGCCCTCCTCGTTCAGCTGGTCGAGGCCCTTGCGGAACTGCTTGAACTTGCCGGTGTCGAGCGGCCGCGCCGACGCGAACACCTCGGGGGCGAACTGGGGGATCGGCGGGAAGCGGACCGGCGCGCCGAGCTCGTCGTAGAGGCTGTCGCCGATGTTCAAGCCGGTGGCGTTGACGAGACCGACCACGTCACCCGGGAACGCCTCGTCGATCGTGGTCCGTTCGGCACCGAACACGGTCGACGCGTACTTGGTGGCGAACGGCCGGCCGGTGCGGTCGCACGTCATCACCATCCCGCGGTCGAACCGGCCCGAACAGATGCGGGCGAACGCGATGCGGTCGCGGTGGTTGCGATCCATGTTGGCCTGCACCTTGAACACGAACGCCGAACACGGCTCGTCGAGATGGCGCGGCTTGCCGTCGACGTCGGCCGCGGGGCGTCGGGGCGGGAGCGAGATCGACGATCGCGTCGAGGAGATGGCGGACACCGAAGTTGGTGAGCGCCGATCCGGCGAACACAGGCGTGGACTCGCCGGCGAGGAACGAGGGCAGGTCGACGTCGGCGCCGATCGCGTCGAGCAGGTCGCTGTCGTCGGTCGCCTTGGTCCACTCGTGGCCCTCCTCCGCCGCGGCCCGCGTCGGCGTCGACGTCCTCCTCGGGCGCGATCTGCGAGCCGCGGGCCGTGCGGGTGAAGCGGGTGAAGATGCCGGTGCGGCGGTCGATGACGCCGCGCAGGTCGCCGTGCGACCCGACCGGCCACGTGGCCGGGGTCGGGCGCAGACCGATCTGCTCCTCGATCTGGTCGAGCAGCTCGAGCGGCTCCATGCCCGGGACGGTCGAGCTTGTTGAGGAACGTGATCACCGGCAGGTTGCGCGAGCGGCAGACCTCGAACAGCTTGAGCGTCTGCGGTTCGATGCCCTTGGCCGAGTCGAGCACCATCACGACCGCGTCGACGGCCGACAGCACGCGGTAGGTGTCCTCGGAGAAGTCGCGGTGGCCCGGCGTGTCGAGCAGGTTCAACTCGTGGTCGCGGTACGGGAAGTTCAGCGCCGTCGAGGTGATCGAGATGCCGCGCTTCTGCTCCATGTCCATCCAGTCGGACGTGGCCGCCCGCCGGCCCTCGTGCGCCTTGACCGCGCCGCCCGAGGTGATCGCACCGGCGTAGAGCAGGAACTTCTCGGTGAGCGTGGTCTTGCCCGCGTCGGGGTGGCTGATGATCGCGAACGTGCGCCGGCGCGCCGCTTCGGAAATCACCTGCTGGGACATGACATGCCAACCTACCGAGATGGCCAGCCATCCGACGGCGACGATCGACCGTGACCGCCTCGCCCAGCTGCTGCGCGCCGAGCGGGACCGCTTCGTCGCGCTCCATCCGCGGTCGGCGGCACTGGCCGCCGAGGGAACGACCCATCTCGTCGCCGGTGTGCCGATGCCCTGGATGACGCGGTGGCCCGGTGCCTTCCCGATCCACGTCGCCGAGGCATCCGGGTCGCGTTTCGTCGACGTCGACGGCATCGAGTACGTCGACTTCTGCCTCGGCGACACCGGTGCGATGGCCGGCCACGCGGCCGAGCCGTCGCCGACGCGATCGCCCAGCAGGCGGCGATCGGGCTGACGACGATGCTGCCGTCGGCCGACGCCGCCTGGGTCGGCGCGGAACTCGCCCGCCGGTTCCGGCTGCCCGAAGTGGCAGCTGGCGATGACGGCCACCGATGCCAACCGGTTCGTCCTGCGCTTCGCCCGTCACCTCACCGGTCGACCGAAGGTCGCGGTGATGGACTGGTGCTATCACGGCACGGTCGACGAGACGCTGGCGATCCTCGACCGACGAGCGGCCAGGTGATCAGCCGTCCGGGCGCCATCGGTCCCCAGGTCGACCCGGCGCTGACGACCCGGGTCGTGCCGTTCAACGACCTCGACGCGCTCGAGCGGGCGCTGGACCACGGCGACGTCGCCGCCGTGCTGATGGAGCCGGCGCTGACGAACATCGGCATCGTCCTGCCCGACGCCGGCTACCTCGACGAGCGTCCGGCGAGCTCACCCGGACGCACGGTTCGTGGCTGGTGATCGACGAGACGCACACGATCTGCGCCGGGCCGGGCGGGTGCACCGCGGCGTGGGGCCTCGATCCCGACGTGGTCGTGGTCGGCAAGCCGATCGGCGGCGGCGTGCCGGTGGCGGCCTACGGCGTGACCGACGAGATCGCCCGCCGGCTGGTCGAGCCGATGACCGGCCACGACTCCGACGTGGCGGGTGTGGGCGGGACGCTGACCGGGAGCGCGCTGGCACTGGCCGCGGTGCGCGCGACGCTGAGCACGACGCTGCTCGAGACCGACTACGACCGGATGATCCCGCTCGCCGAACGCTGGACGGCCGGCGTCGCCGACGGCGATCGAACGGGCCGGCCTCGACTGGACCGTGCAGCGCCTCGGTTGCCGGGCCGAGTACTGGTTCTGCCCGCCGCCCCGTGACGGTGCGGCGGCCGCTGCCGCGGTCGACGACGAGCTCGACACGTTGATGCACCTGTGGGCGCTCAACCGCGGCGTGCTGATGACTCCGTTCCACAACATGGCCCTGATGTCGCCGGCCCACACCGAGGCCGACGTCGACCGCCACACCGACGTGTTCGCATCCGCCGTCGCCGCCCTCACCAGCTGACCCTCACCTGCACTACTCGGCGTCGAACGCGTGATCAATGTGCGGTGCGGGTGCGCAGATTGTTCACGCGTTCGACCGGAGGAAGGCGGTCGGGCCGATGGCGAAGTGGGTGCCGAGGGCCGGGTCGAGGAGGCGGAGGAACGTCACGAGGTCGGCGGCGCCGAGCGACACGCAGCCGCTCGTGGGCTTGGGCTGGTCGCCGGCCGCATACGAATGACGGTGCAGGAAGATCGCCGCGGCGAACGGCGTCTCACCGGGCGCGTCGCCCGACACCGGATCCAGGTTGGCGCCGATCACCGCCGCGTGTGAGTACACGTCGCCGAACCGAGGCAGCCACTCGTCCGCCGGCCCGGCGCAATTCGGGAGGTTCACGAGGTGGTTGTAGCGGGCCGTCCCGGCCGTGGCGCCCCAACAGTCCTCGTTGCGCACGGCCCGGTACGTGACGTTCGATCGCACCCCGGGGTCGGGCGAGTTGCCGAACGTCGAGAACGTCTGGCCGTCCCACGCCGTGACCTTGCCGAGCGGGAACACGCCGGCCGGAGTCGTGCCGTCGCCCGAGCGCCGGTCGGCGAGCGGTCGCGTCCCGTTCGATCCGAAACTGGCGGCGACCGTGTCGGTCTGGCATCGCCACACCCCGTCGCGTCCACGGGCGGCGACGAACGCGTTGCCGCCCGTCGAGTCGAAGCCGGCCGTGGCCAGCACCACGAACTGGCGGATGCCCGCGTGCCGCGACGCCAGCGCGGCGACCGTCTCGAGATCGCACGACGCGTTCGGCTGCCAGGACACGTCGCGACGCGCTGTTGCCGTCGGCCGAGCGCCGCCATCGATCGGACCGGCGGCGATCGCGGGAGCCGGAATCACGGCGGCCAGCAGCAGGGCCGTCAGCACCACCATCCATCGCATCCGCCCGAGTCTCGCACCCCCGAAACCACCGTTTGTGTCGGGATTGTCGGGGGACAGGTGCGCGGAAATCGTGACGCAAACGTGGATTGCTGCGACGATGGGCGGATGGATGGGGGAACGTCGGAGACTGCGACGGAGGACGACATCGCACGGGCGCTGGGCGATCGTCGAGGCGGGCGAACGGATCGTCGTGCTGACGGGCGCGGGGATCTCGACCGATTCGGGCATCCCGGACTTCCGCGGGCCGAACGGGGTGTGGACGAAGAACCCGGAGGCCGAGAAGCTGGCGACGATCGAGCACTACCTCGCCGACCCCGACGTCCGCCGGCGGGCGTGGCGCAGCCGGCTGGACAATCCGGCGTGGACGGCCACGCCGAACGCCGGTCACCTCGCGATCGTCGAGCTCGCAGCGTCAGGGTCGACTCGCCGCCGTCGTCACGCAGAACGTCGACGGGCTCCACCAGAAGTCGGGCGTCGACGCCGACCGGGTCGTCGAGGTGCACGGCACGATCTGGTTCACCCGCTGCTGGAGCTGTCAGGACCGGCGCCCGATGGCCGACACCATCGCCCGGCTCGACGCCGGCGAGACCGACCCGCCGTGCCTCGTGTGCGGCGGGATCCTCAAGAGCGACACGATCAGCTTCGGCCAGAACCTCGTCCCGGAGGTGATCGACCGGGCGATGCGCGAGTCCGAGGAGGCCGACGTGCTCCTCGCCGTCGGTTCCTCGCTCGGTGTCTACCCGGCGGCCAGCTGCGTGCCCGTGGCGGCACGGGCGGGTGCCCGCATCGTCATCGTCAACGGTCAGCCGACGGCGTTGGACGACCTCGCCGACGAACTGCTGATCGGCGAGATCAGTGAGATTCTGCCGGTGCTGGTTCGGGAGCGGCCGCTGTCGTCGTGACGGTCCGGGCGCCACGTCCGGCCAGCAGCGCGCCGGCGATGACGAACCCGCACCCGACGATCGAGAGCACGGCGACGTCGTCGTCCCGGAACGTGACGCCGAGGAACAGCGCCACGACCGGGATGACGAACGTGATGAACGACGCCCGCGTGCCGCCGACCCGGGCGATCAGCGACCCCATGATCCAGTAGGCGAAGCCCGTGCCGACGACGCCGAGCACGCACACCGCGACGACCGGCCCCCACTCGAAGCGCGCCTCATCGAGGTCCCACACGCCGAACGGGACCGTCCAGATCGTGGCCAGCGCGAGGATCGTGCCCATCACGTTGATCGATCCGTACGCCCGCTGGATCGGCGCCACGAACGTCGTGGAGAAGCCGTAGCAGACGGTGGCGAGCACGACCAGGGCCACACCGAAGGCCTGGCTGCTCCCCTCGCCGATCGACGGGACACTGATCAGGATCACGCCGACGAGGCCGGTGCCGATGCCGGCGAGCACCGCGCGACTCGGCCGCTGGTGGAAGATCAGCGCGGCGAACCTGGCGGCGAAGATCGGCGTGCCTCCGTTGAGCAGGCCGGCGACGGAACTCGACACGTGTTGCTCGGCGATCGGGAACAGGGTGAACGGGATCGCGACCCAGACCACCGAGAGCAGCACGATGCGACGGAGGTCGGAGCGGCCGTACGTCACCCGCTGCCGGGGGACGAGGGCGAGTGCCGCCGCGCCGAGCCCGACCCGCAACAGCGTGATCAACCCGGGCGGCATCGCGTCGAGGCCGATGTCGATGAACAGGAACGAGGCGCCCCAGATGCCGCTGACCGACACGAACAGCGCCCAGTCGTGCGGTGTGAAGCGCTCGTCCATCGCCGTGAGGTTACGGACCGACGACTGCGACGAGTCAGCCGGTTTCGGACGGAGCGTTCGGACGTCCCGTCGGTGTCGTTGTCCGCGTGCGGGCGCCGGTACATCGACATCGCAGACAACTCCTGCTCGAAACCCGACCGAGTGCCTCGGGAATTGGCTCGGTAGCCTTGTTGTCATGGCAACGTTCCGTGACCTTCTGTCTGCCGCCAAGTCCGAGATCGTCGAGGTCGACACCGACGGCGCCGCCGCGCTCATCGCCGATGGCGCCGCCGTGCTCGACGTGCGCGAACCCGACGAATACGACGAAGGCGCGCTCCCCGGCGCCGTGCACATCCCGCGCGGCCACCTCGAAGCCCAGGTCGAGGGCCGCCTGCTCGACAAGACGGCCCCCGTCGTCGTGTACTGCGCCGGTGGTGTCCGCTCGGCCTTCGCCGCCAAGACGATGGCCGAACTCGGGTACACCGACGTCGCCTCGATGGCCGGCGGGTTCGGCCGCTGGAAGGACGAGGGCCGGCCGTGGAAGCAGCCCGTGTCGCTGAGCGCGGAGCAGACCAACCGCTACAAGCGCCACCTCCTGCTGCCCGAGGTCGGGGTCGCCGGGCAGGTCAAGCTGCTCGACGCGAAGGTGCTGATGCTCGGTGCCGGTGGCCTCGGCTCGCCCGCCGCGCTCTATCTCGCCGCCGCCGGCGTCGGCACGATCGGCATCGTCGACATGGACGAGGTCGACTCGTCGAACCTGCAGCGGCAGATCCTGCACAACGTCGACCGCATCGGCGACCGCAAGGTCGACTCGGCGAAGAAGACGCTCACGATGCTCAACCCCGACGTCGACGTCGTCACCTACGACACGCGGCTCGACGCGTCGAACATCATCGACATCATCTCCGGCTACGACGTGATCGTCGACGGCGCCGACAACTTCCCGAGCCGCTACCTGCTCAACGACGCCAGCGTGAAGCTCGGCATCCCGGTCGTGCACGGGTCGATCTTCCGCTTCGAGGGCATGGTCAGCGTGTTCCACCCGACCGAGGGCCCGACGTACCGCGACATGGTGCCCGAGCCGCCGCCCGCCGAACTCGCTCCGAGCTGCGCCGAGGCCGGTGTGCTCGGCGTGCTGCCCGGCATCGTCGGCTCGATCCAGGCGCTCGAGACGATCAAGGTCATCCTCGGTCTCGGCGAGCCGCTGATCGGGCGGATCCTCACGGTCGACACGACCGAGATGGAGTTCCGCGTGTTCAACCTCAAGCCCGACCCGGCCAACGAGGTCACCTACGCCAACCGCGACCGCATCGAGATCCGCGAATTGGACGGTCTCTGCGCCCCCGGCCTCTCCGCCGCCCACTGAGAATGCCCGCCCCGGGGACTGTCCCCGGGGCGGACATTCTCGACGTCACGGTGTCATGTCGGTGGGTTCGCCCATCTCGAGGAAGTGAAACATCTGCCTGAATGTCGGTCGGGGGCGTTGCGCAGCTCGCGTTCGATGGCGTCGCGGCCCTGGCGGAAGTGTGACCAGCCCTCGTAGTGCACCGGGATCGCCACACGGGGCCTGATCGAACGGCTCAGCTCGATGCCGTCGTCGATCGTCATCGTGTAGTGCAACGGCCCGGTGATCGGGAAACGCACCCCTCCGAGGTGGAGCAGGGCCACGTCGACATGCATGCGGTCGGCGACCTCACGGACCCCGTCGAACAGCACGGTGTCGCCCGAGATCCACAACGTGGTCTTGGCGCTGTCCTGCTCGGACAGTCCGAACCCGATCACGTCGCCGACGATGGGATGGCTGAGCGGTGGGCCGTGGCGGCACGGCGTGGCGACGATCTCGATCGAGGGTCGGCCTCCGGCGCCATCCAGCCCTCGTCCAGGTGACGTCGCCCACGGCTCGAGGCCGATCGCCGCGCCGCCGAGCCGCCCGGCCCCGGCGACCGTCGTCACCACGATCGGCACGTCGGCGAGCAGCGCCGCGGCCCGCCACGTCGAGGTTGTCGGCGTGGTGGTCATGGGTGAGCAGCACGGCATCGAGCGGGCCGAGGTCGTCGATCGCCACCGCCGGTCCGGCCACCTTGTTCGACGCCGTGCCCCAACCGAACTTGTAGCGCTGTCCCGGTGGATCGAACGTCGGGTCGGACAGGATCCGCCAACCGTCGAGTTCGATCAGGACCGTCGGTCCGCCGATGTGCGTCAGCCGCAAGCCGCTGCTCATCCGACGATCCCATCGTCATGCGGCCGAGTCGGGTTCGTTGCAGTCGACGATGTCCTCGGCGTCGCCGGTCAGCGTTTCGGCCTCGATCGGGACGCCACTCAACTGGCCGAGCGCCCAGTCGAGAGCGAAGTCGGCGATCTCCTCCCACCCCTGCTGGGCAGGCAGCAGATGGGCGTAGCCCTCGTACAGCTTCACCTCGGTGACGGTGCTCTTCGACTTGTAGTGCTTGGCGTTCGACCGCTGCACCTTCGGAGGCATCAGCTTGTCCTCACCACCGGAGATGAACAGCAGGGGAGCCCGATCGTCGTTGTGATAGTCGACCCACACCTCCTGGTGCCCCGGCGTGAGATTGGCGAGCACGCTGTCCCACAGGATCCCACCCGACGCCGGGATCGCATACCGCTCGTGCAGCGCGTCCGACTCCTCCTTGGTGAACGTGTTGGTGAACGCGTAGTGCCACTCGTCGAGGTCCATCGGCACGGCACGATGGCGGTTCGCCGGGTTCTTGAGCACCGGGAACGTCGCTTTGACCTGCGACAGCGGAATCACCTTCACGCCCTCGGTCGGTGCTGAGTTGATCGCCACGCCGGCGGCGCCGAAACCGTGGTCGAGGAGCACCTGCACGAACGCGCCACCGGCGGAGTGTCCGATCAGGATCGGTGGCGAATCGAGGCCGCCGATCACCTCCTCGAACAAGCTGATGATCGCCGGCACGGTCGCCTCGGCGATCACGGTCGGGTCCTCGTTGAGCGCTTCGACCTCGGCCTCGTACCCGGGGTAGGCGGGTGCGAGGACCTTGAAGCCCTCGCTGCTCGTAGTGGGTGACCCAGTGCTCCCAGCTCCGTGGTGTCACCCAGAAGCCGTGGACGAGGACGATCGTGTCGGGGAGTGCAGATGGTGTGTCGCCGTTGCTCATCGGTGAAGCGTGGACCCCATCGGGCGGCCTTCGCATCGGGCGCGGTGCCTAGTGTTTTCGACAACAATGCGGCCGTGCCACCCTCCGCACCCACGTTGTTCGGCCGCCGTCACGAGCTCGAGGCGCTCGACGCGTCGTTGGAGTCGGCCCGTGCCGGCCTCGGCGCCGCGCTCGTGTTGACCGGTGAGCCCGGGATCGGCAAGTCGACCCTGCTCGGTCATGCCGCCTCGATGATCCCTGGCGGCCAGGTGCGGTCGGTCGTCGGCGTCGAGGCGGAATCCGCATTCGCCTTCGCCGGTCTGCATCGACTGCTGCGCCGCGACCTCGATCGGCTCGGCGAGCTCTCACCGAGGCATCGGTCGGTGATGGGGGTGGCGATCGGCCTCGAACCGGGTGATCCGGTCGATGCCAAGCTGGTCGGCCTCGCCCTGCTGTCGCTGCTGTCCGACCTGGCTGGACCGGCAGGGTGTCTGGTGTGCGTCGACGACGCCCAGTGGCTCGATGCGGAATCGTTGCACGCCCTCGGGTTCGCGGCCCGTCGGGTTCACGCCGAGGGGGTCACGATGCTGTTCGGAATCCGATCCGGCGCGGCGTCGACCGCGCTCGACGGGCTTCCCACGATCGAGTTGACCGGGCTCGGTGCAGTCGATGCGGTCGAGCTCCTGCGCCGTTCGATCGACGCACCGATCAGCGACGAGGTGGCGGCGCGGATCGTCGACGCCACGGCCGGGAACCCGCTCGCCCTGATCGACCTGGGCCGTGAGTTGACGGCGGCCGAACTCAGCGGGGCGACGGCCGTCCCCGATCCCATCCCGCTCGGCGACCAGCTCCGGGTCCACTATCGCCAACAGATCGACCTGCTGACGGCCGAGACCAGGTCGTGGCTGCTGGTCGCGGCCGCCGAGCCGTCGGCGGACGTCGCCGTCGTGGCCGCGGCAGCTCGCGCGATGGAGATCGATCCGGCGGCCGCGGACGACGCCGAAGCGGCAGGCGTCGTCACGATCCGCCGACACGTGGGCTTTCGTCATCCGCTCGTGCGCTCGGCGGTGTACGGGGGAGCGACGCCGGCGGAGCGACGGGCGGTCCACGTCGCCCTCGCGTCCGTGATGCCCGGGTCGACCGAAGCGACGCGGCGCGCCTGGCACCTCGCGGCCGCGGCGAGTGACGTCGATGACGACCTCGCCGACGAACTCGAGCGATGCGCCAAAGAGGCCCGCTCGCGCGGCGGGCGCGAGACCGGGGCGACGCTGTTGGCGCGAGCGGCCGACCTCACCGGTGCACCATTGCATCGAGCGCGACGCCTCGTGTGGGCCGCCGAGAGTGCGTTCGCCGGAGGCTCGCTCGTGCAGGCCAGGGCGCTGCTCGATCGTTGTGCCAGGGGCGACATGGACGACGCGCTGACCGGTCGGGCGTTGGCGTTGCGGGCGCGGGTAGACATCCGCCTGGGCGAACCGAACTCCCAGCGCGACGCCGCGGTCCGCTGTCTCGAGGCGGCGGGCACCGACGGTGGGGGGACGATCGCCGGGCGCGCGGCGTTGCTCGGTGCATGCGAGCACTCGGTGATCGCGGCCACGTTCGCCGATCCCGCCGGCGTGCGCGCCGTCGCGGACGCGATCGAGCGGGCCGGTTCGCCCGACGAGCCCGATCCGGGCATCGACGGGCTGCTCGACGCGTTCGCCGCCGTGGTGGGAGGCCGATGGCGCGACGCCGTCGAGTTCGTCCGCTCGGCGACCGACGCGCTCGAAACCAACGAGAGCACCGTGGTTCCCACGCGTGACGTCACGATGATCGCGACGAGCCTGTGCTCCGCGTCGTGGGAGCGGGACCGTGTCGACCGTGTGCTCGACCGGGCCGCAGCGGCGGCGAGGGCGAGCGGGTCGCTGTCGGACCTCGACAGCATCCTGTATGCCCAGTCGATGGCCGACACGACGCTCGGCGATCTCGCCAGGGCGGAGCAGCGTCTCATCGAGGGACATCAACTCCGAGCGACGATCGGCGCCGTCGCCGACGACACCACGACCCTGTTCCGTCATCCGCAACTGCTCGCCTGGACCGGCGCCGATCCCGACTTCCCGACGACGATGGCCATGATCCTCGGCGCCAGCGAACACCTGGGAAATGGCGCCATGGCGACCCTGGTGCACGCCGCGATCGGCCTGCACCATCTCGCCCGCGGCGAGTACGACGACGCGTGCGTCGCCGCGGAGTTGGCGGTCGCCGGCGACCCGATCGGAGTGAACACGTGGGTTCCCCCGATGCTCGCCGAAGCCGCGGCTCGCGTCGGCAACGACGACCTGGCGCGCTCGACCGTGCTGGGAATGGTCGGGCGGGCGGAGGCCGCCGGCAACAGCTGGGCGCTCGGCGTGCTGGCACGGGCGCGGGCCCTCGTCGACGTCACCGCCGAGGCCGAACATGCCTACCGTCGTTCGATCGCGCTCCTGACGCCGACGCCGGCACGGGCCGACCGGGCCCGCTCCCACCTCGTGTACGGCGAGTGGCTCCGTCGGCGCAAGCGTCGCTCCGATGCCCGGACGCATCTGCGCACGGCGCACTCGATGTTCGTCGAGATGGGGGCCGCACCGTTCGCCGAGCGGGCGCGAACGGAGCTGCTGGCGACGGGGGAGCGCGCCAGCATCCGCACGGCGCAGGCCGCCCGGATCCTCACTCCACAGGAGGAGCAGGTCGCCCGCCTCGCGGCAGACGGCATGACGAACGCCGAGATCGGCTCACGGCTGTACATCAGCGCGAAGACCGTCGACTATCACCTCGGCAAGATCTACCGGAAGCTCGGCATCGACTCGCGCCGGCAGTTGCGTGGCGCGACGTACTGAGATCCGAGAATGTCCGCCGGGGTCTGTCCCCGCCGGACATTCTCGTCACGACGGCTCGGTGAGGATCGTGCGCTCGATCTGGGACGGGTCGTCACGGTCGAGTTCCTCGCGCTCCTGGGTGGCGACACCGACGAGGACGAGCGCGACGCCGACGAGCTCGAGGCCCGACGGTTGCTGGTCGAGGGCGATCCAACCGACCGCGAGCGCGGTCACCGGCAGGAGTGCGAGCAGCACGGAGAAGCGTCGGATCGGGATGCGGCGCATCACGAACTGATCGATGCCGTAGCCGATGGCATTGGAGAACACGCCGACGAGCAGACAGAGGGCGAGCAGTGTCGGCGACGTCCAGACCGGGCCGCTCCCCGGCGCGCCGACCGGCGTCATCACGAGCGAACCGATCGCGAGGCCGACGCCCAAACCGGCGACGCCGCGATCGAGCTGCGCGACCCGCGAGCCGACCACGATGTAGACGGCCCACATCGTCGAAGCGAGGAGGATGAACAGCAGCCCGATCGCGTTGCCGTCGATCTCCCCATTGCCGAGCACCACGACGCCGCCGACGGCGAACAGCAGGGCGACGGCGTTGCGGACGGACCTGGTCGACGCGGCGGCGACGGCGATCGGTCCGATGAACTCGATGGTGACGGCCTTGCCGAGGTCGATGCGGTCGATCGCGAGGTAGAAGAACGTGTTCATCAGCGCCGTGGCGACGCCGAACACGCCGGCAGCGACGAGTTGGCGTCGGGTCCACCCCGACCGCCAGCCGCGTGACACCGCGAGCAGCGCGATCGTCGCGCCGATCAGCCGGAACCATGCGACGGTCTGTGGTTCGACCTCGTCGAACAACAGCACGGCGATCGCCGCGCCGATGTACTGGGCGATCGCCGAGAGGACGAAGAGCGCTTCGGGCTGAGCGGTGTTCAGCACCACCGGGGAGACAGGTCCCGGCACTGGACCCGCTACTCAAAGAGTTCGGGTTCGGAGCGCGAGATCTCGTCCCACATCGGCTGGAAGCTGAACCATCCGGCCAGGTGGTAGCCGGTCTGGTCGCGCGTGTACGACGCGTACTCGTCGCGGATCTCGATCGGGTCGCCGGCGGCCATCGCCAGCAGTTGGGCCTGGCACGAGCGCTCCATCGAGATGAACCAGAACGCGGCCTCGTCGACGGTCTCGCCGACGGTGAACAGTCCGTGGTTCTGGTGGATGGCGGCCTTGCCCGTGGAGAACGCGGCGGCGAAGTCCTTGCCCGCCTCGACCTCGAACACGACCTCGCCGCCGTGCTCGGAGATGAGGGTGTGGTCGTCGTAGAAGATGCACGCGTCCTGCGTGAGCGGTGCGAGCGGGATGCCGAGCGAGCTGAACGACTTGCCGTACGGCGAGTGCGAATGCGCGGCGGCGATCACGTCGGGCCGGGCGGCGTGGATGGCGGCGTGGAGGACGAACGCCGCACGGTTGACCGGCTTCGTGCCGTAGACGACGTCGCCCTGGTGGTTGACGAGGATCAGGTCGCTCTGGCGGATGTGCCGGAAGCTCATGCCGAACGGGTTCACCCAGAAATGGTCGGGGAACTCCGGGTCACGCACCGTGATGTGGCCAGCGACGCCCTCCGAGAAGCCGAACCGACCGAACGTGCGCAGTGCACCGGCGAGGTGCGTCTTGCGGTAGTGACGCTCCTCCTCGACCGTCTCGAACGTCGGCGGGCCGTCGAGCCCGACGACTTTCGGCGTGAGTTCGATGCCGTCGATGGATCGGGTGGATTCGTCGGTCATGGCCATACCGAAACGCTACTCCGATCGGCCGTCGACGTCGCCGGTCAGGCTGACGGCCCAGCGCAGGAAGTCCTGGTGGACCGCCGGTGGCTCCGGCGAGGCCCACGCCTCGTTCGTCAGGAGGATGGCGATGAGGTCGCGGTGCGGGTCGACCGACCACGTCGTTCCGAGGCCGCCGTCCCAACCGAAGCCACCGATCGCACGGGTGGGGACCTCCTCGACCTGGACCGCCATCCCGAGACCCCAGCCGAGCCCGGCCTCGCCCGGGACCGGGTCCCGCCGCGCGCTGCGCGGCGGTGAGTTGGTCGGTGGTCATCTCGGCCACCGCCTCCGGCGACAGCACCCGCACATCGCCGTCCTGACCATCCTTGTGCCGTCCACCGTCACGCATCATCTCGGCGAACGCGAGGAGGTCGTCGACGGTGGACACCAGGCCGGCGCCGCCACCCTCGAACGGCGGCGGCGTGCTCCATTGCCCGACGGGCGGGTCGAAGAGGACGCGTTCGCCGTCGGGCGCCCAGTACACGGCGCCGAACCGGTCGAGGTCGTCGCCCGGCACGAAGAACCTCGTGTCGGTCATCCCGAGCGGATCGAGCACCCGCTCGTGCAGGGCGGCGCCGAAGCTCGTGCCGCAGGCGCGAGCGATGAGCACGCCGGCCACGTCCGCGCCGACGTGGTACAGCCAGTGCGCACCCGGTTGATGCTCGAGGGGCACCGATCCGAGGATGCGCAGGTACTCGTCCTGGTCCGGGTAGTCCGCCGGTCGTGGAGGACCGACCGGCAGTCCCAGCGACGCGGCGCGTTCCATCGCCGGTTGCGGCGCACCCGTGAAGTCGGCACCGAGGCCCAGGCGGAAGCTGAGCAGGTCCCGCAGCGTGATGTCCCGAGCGGCGGGCACCGTGTCGTCCAACGATCCGCCGGGGACCGCGAGCACGGTCCGTTCGGACGAGTTCGGGGAGCAGGTCGGTCACCGGATCGTCGAGCCCGATGACACCCTCGTCGACGAGCGTCATCGCGCAGGCCGCGGTGATCGGCTTGGTCGTCGAGGAGATCCGGAAGATCGACCGGCGCGTGACGGGCCGGTTCGTCTCGAGATCGAGCACGCCGGCGCTCCCGCTGTACACCTCGCCGGCGTGGGCCACCAGCCACACCAGTCCGGGCACGGCACCGGACTCGACATGGGTCGGCCATGCGCGCGGTGCAATCCCTCGACTGCGCTGTCACGGGTCATGTCCGACATCGAGCCTCGCTTCCGTTGTCTCGGAGGATCGTATGCGGGACCGATCGAACCGGGCCAGGCGCTCGTGGCGACCGTGCAGAATGGGCCGATGCCGACCGAGATCTCCCCGCCGTCGATCGCCCGCCCGGTCGCCAACTATGCGCACGCGATGCTGTCCGAATCCGCCGACCCGCTGGCTCCACACCTCCGGCGTCGTGCCGATCGCACCCGACGGCAGCGTGCCGACGGCGATCGGCGAGCAGGCGACGGTCGTGTGGACGAACATCATGGCGATGCTCGACGAGGCGACGCTCCGCGCGGAGGACGTCGTGTCGGTCACGACCTATGTCGTCCACTCCGCCACGCTCGCCGACGATCTCCCGGTGGTGATGAGCGCGCGCGACGAAGCGCTCGCCGGCCACCGCGCGGCGTCGACGCTGGTGACCGTCCCGGCGCTGGTGCGGCCCGAGTGGAAGATGGAGATCGCGGTCGTCGCCGCCCGCTGAACCATCGCGTCCCGTGCCATCCCGCCTCCTGAGGGAGTGCACCGCCTACGGTGCGACCCGATGGGTGGCGACACGTCCGACCTCGTGATCCTGTTCGCGATCCTGGCGACCCGCTTCGTCGTCCCGCTGTTCATCCCGCGCTTCCCGCTGCCGGCGATCCTCGATCGCGCTCGTCGTCGACGCCGCCGACCAGTCGATCCTCCAGAAGACGACCGACCTGAACCTCGACGGGTACCAGAGCTACGACAAGGCGCTCGACATCTACTACCTCACCGTCGCCTACGTGTCGGTGTACCGGAACTGGACGAACGGCTACGCCGTCGAGGTCGCCCGGTTCCTCTGGTACTACCGGCTCGTCGGCGTGCTGCTGTTCGAGATCACCGCCCAGCGCTGGTTGCTGCTGGTGTTCGCCAACACGTTCGAGTACTTCTTCATCGCCTACGAGGTCGTGCGGACGTGTTGGGACCCGCGGCGCCTCAGCCGGCGGGCGGTGATCGGCATGGCCGCGGCGATCTGGATCTTCGTCAAGCTGCCCCAGGAGTGGTGGATCCACATCGCCCAGAACGACTTCACCGACTTCATGAAGGAGACCGTGTTCGGCGTCGAACCGACCTCCTCGTGGGCGGACGCGTTCAGCAACCGACCGTTCGTCCTCGTGGCCATCATCGCCGTGATCGTCGGACTCGTCGTCGCGGCCTTCCTCCTGCGCAGCCGGCTCCCGCGGCGCGACTGGCCGTTCGGCGTGGATGTCGACCGGCCGACCCCGCTCGTGGAGATCGACGGCGGCGGCGAGCGCCACCTCCCGTCGATGCAGTGGCCGATCCTCGAGAAGATCGCCCTCATCGGGCTCGTCGGCGGCATCTTCTCGTGCGTGCTCGACGTGGACGCCGCGGCGTGGCAGGTCGTCGGGGCCACGCTCCTGCTCGTGCTCGCCAACGCCGGCATCAGCCTCGCGCTCGAACGGCGCGGTCACGAGTGGAGGTCGATCGCCGTCGAGTTCGTCGTCCTGGCGGCGGTGAACGTCGTGTTGCTGCTGACCTACGCCGCCCTCGTCAGCGACAACGGCGTCAACCGCGCCCTGGCGATCTTCTTCGGCCTGCTGCTGACGATGATCATCGCCCTGTTCGACCGCTTCCGCGCCGAACGCATCACCAAGCTCGCCGCCCTCGGCCCGATCCCCGCGCCACGCTGACCCCGAAATTCTGCGCGGAACGAGCGCTCAGCGCACCCCGGCGGCAGAATTTCGCCGAAAAGGCGGATCGGGGGTGGATCGGGGCGGGCCGGTTGGGAAGCATGGGGTCATGGCACGAGCCAGCCGGTCGATCTGGTGGTGGATCACCGTGGTGGTGGTCGGCCTGATGGTCGCGCCGGTCGTGTTCGACCACGACAGCCATCCGTTGTCGACGTACCCGATGTACTCGAGCGCGCGGGGCGCGAGGTGACGATCCCGGCGGCGCTCGCACTCACCGATCAGGGAACCGAGGAGCGCCTGTCGCTCGGGGTGGTCGGGGCCAGCAGCGACCCGCTGATCGTCGCCGGCGAGCTGCGAACGGCGATCCGCAACGGCCGTGCCGTGGAGCGGTGCGAGGAGATCGCGGCGCGGGTCGATGATCCCGCGGTCGATGCGGTGGCGGTGGTGATGGAACGCCACGACGTCGTCGCCCAGGTCGAGGGCGAGCCGAGCCTGCTCGCACGCACCGTCCACGCCACGTGCGCGACGGAGCAACGATGAGGTCGTCCGTCCTCACCGCGACCGCGCCGCCCGAGCGCCTGGCGGCGTTCCGCGTCGCGCTCGGGGTGTTCGCGTTGTCGTACCTCGTGTTGCGCGTCCCCGTGCTGCTCCAGCTCCGCGATCGGACGGCCGGCGGTTTCGCCGGTGTCGGCGTCCTGGCGTGGCTCGACGAACCGATCGACGACGGATTGTTCACCGCGTTGGTCGTCGTGGCGATCGTCGCCGGCGTCGGGTTCACGGTCGGCGCATGGTTCCGCGTCGCCGGCCCGATCTTCGCGCTGGCCACGCTCGTGCTCACGACGTACCGCTCGTCGTGGGGGCAGTTGCTCCACTTCGAGAACCTGATGGTGCTGCACCTGCTCATCGTCGGCTTCGCCGCGTCCGCCGACGCGTGGTCGATCGACGCCCGCCGAACCGTGCGATCGACCGACCACGACTACTCGTCGCCGCTGCGGTTGTCGTGCATCGTCGTGGTCGTCGCCTACGTGATCGCCGGCGTCGCCAAACTCCGGTACGGCGGCCTCGAGTGGATCGTCGGTGACACGCTGCGCAACCACATCGCCTACTCGGCGGCGCGCCTCGACCTGCTCGGTGGAACACCGTCGCCGCTGGCACGACCGGTCGTCGATCAGGCGTGGGTGCTCCCACCGATGGCGGCGGCGTCGGTGGCGATCGAGCTCGCCGCACCGATCGCGCTGCTCGGCGGCTGGTGGCGCAACGGCTGGGTGATCGCGGCCTGGGTCATGCACGTCGGCATCGCCGCGCTCATGCTCGTCGCGTTCCCGTATCCGTTGTTCCTGGTCGCGTTCCTTCCGTTCTTCGAGCTCGAACGCGTGGTGCCGGCGCTGGCTCGCACGAGACTGCTGGGTTAGCGTCGCGACCATGCCTGTGGTCGAACGCCCGGCGATGTCGGACTACGGCGTCCCCTCCGATCCCGACGGTGCACTGCCCTGGAGCTGGGCGGAGGAGCGACTCGTCGCCAACCGGAACTACTGGGTCGTGACCGCGTCGGCGACGGCTCGACCGTCGTCGATGCCCGTGTGGGGCGTGTGGCTGCCGACGACCGATCGCTTCTGGTTCTCGTGCTCGCCGAACGCCCGCAAGGCGCGCAACATCGCCACCAACCCGCAGTGCGCGTTCACCGTCGACGACACGGTGGAGTGCGTGTCGGTCGAGGGCCACGCCCGCCTCGTCGACCCGACCGGCGAGCCCGCCGCCGTGGACGAGGTCGTCGCCACCTACATCGGCAAGTACTGGGACGACCCCGCCGTCCATGCCGAGATGGAGGCGTTCCTGCGCGGCCACGCGCTCTTCGAGTTCACGCCCCGTGTCGCGTTCGGCATCATCGAACGCGACGACGAGTTCGCCCAGCGCGCCACCCGCTGGCGCTTCTGACGGGGCCCTCCACCACTCGTTTGCGTCGGGAGTTTGGGCGCACAGGTGCGCCGAAATCCCGACGCAAACGTGGATTGGACGCGTTCAGTCGGTCAGGGCGGACATGGCGTCGATCTCGGCGGGGCCTTCGCCGGCCAGCGTCGATGCCAGCGCCGGCACGAGTTGTTCGAGCACGAACGGCAGGCTCAACGGGCTGGTGAAGTAGATCGCCCCGGCCGTCACACCGTCGGTGAACACGAGCTTGCCCTCCTGCACCGGCTCGAGTGCGTTGTACAGCGGTTCGGCCTCGAGGTTCGCCCGGTCCTCCGGGCCCTCGGTGCCCCAGATCAGCACCTCTCCCTCGTTGAGCGCCGACAGCTGCTCCATCGGGATGTAGGCCTGGCCGCCCTCCGTGGCGAAGTCGTCGAGCACGGCCGGGATGACGAAACCGAGATCGGTGAGGAAGTCGGTGCTCAGACCCTCCTGATAGGCGATCGCGTTCCCGTCGTAGAACGCGTTCTGGAGGAAGATCGCACTCACGCCCGCGAACTCGGGGTGGGCGGCAGCGGCTTCGGCGAACTGGGAATCGATGTCGGCGATGATCGCGTCCATCTCCTCCCCGCGGCCGAGCGCGGCGCCGATCAGGCGGGCCTGGTCGTCCCACGGTGAGAAGTACAACGGCGCGTCGGCAGGGTGGGCGACCGTCGGAGCGATCGCCGAGAGCTTCTCGAACGAGTCGTCCTCGATGCCGGCGTTCGTGCCGATGATCAGGTCGGGTTCGAGCGCGGCGATCGCCTCGTAGTCGAACCCGTCGTCGGTCGTCAGCACCTCGGGTTGGGCGTCGCCGAGTTCGTCCTGCGCCCACGGCCAGGTGGCGTACGGCTGGTCGCCGTACCAGTCGGTCACGCCGACCGGGGTGACACCGACGGCCAGCACGAAGTCCTGCTCGGTGACCCCGACCGTCACGACCCGCTGCGGCTCGCTCTCGATCGTCGTGGAGCCCAATGCGTGCTCGACGGTGACCGGGAACGCCGGAGCGTCGGTGCTCGGCGCCCCCTCCGTCGAAATCGGCTCGGTCGCAACCGGCTCGATCGCGTTGTCGGTGCCGACGCTCGCCTGGCCGCCTTCCTGGGCAGTCGGTGTCGCTCCCGCACGCGGCGAGAGTGAGCGCGGCGACGACGAGCGCGGCGACGGTCGGTCGGACGGCGTGGCGGCGGGTGGACGGGAGTCGGTCGGAGGCGAAGGTCACGCCATGAAGGATACGAAATATCAAATGTTAGGCATGCCGATCATCCGTCAAGATCCGTCGCTCAGCGGTCATTCTCGGCCGAGCCGCTCCTGTCCGGCGCTGCCCCCGTTACGGTCCGCACGAATGGCCGAAGTGCCGGCGATAGGCGTCGACGAACCCGCTGCGACTGGCGTATCCCACGCGAGTTGCCACCTGTTCGGCGGACGCTCCGGCCGCGAGGAGTGGAAGCGCGGCATCGAGCCGCGCCCGTGCCCGCCACTCGCTGAACGTCAGCGTGGTATCGGTCAGGAACGCGCGCTGCAGCGTGCTCGGGCTCGCGGCGACTGCCTTCGCCCAGCCGTCGAGGGTCCGCGGCGAGGCCGGATCGGCGAGGATCCCGCTGGCGACCTCGGCGGCGCGTACGTCGACGGGCATCGGCAGTGTCGGTCGGCACGGTGGTTCCTGGCGACCGAACTGCTCGAACAGCACGGTCGCGTACGCCAGCGACACCGGCCTGCCGTGGTCGACCTCGGCCAGTTCGAGCAGGAGTTCCCGCACGAGCGTGCCGACCGCGAGTTCCGTCGGCGTGGTCCAGTCGAGCGGGCACGTGTCGGGCCACACGTAGAGGCAGATCAGCTCCGATCCGCGGGTCACGTGGATGTCGTGCGGGCAGTTGCTCGGCAGCCAGATCGCGCGTGCCGACGTGGCGATCCACGTCCCGCCCGGAGCCACGACGGTGGCCGTGCCCGTCGCCACCCACGCCAGCTGGTGCTGCTCGTGGCGATGGACCCCCCAGCCGCCGACTTCGTCCGGCGGGAACCGGCACAGCCAGAAGTCGTGGATGTCCGCACCGTCGTGCACGTCGAGTTCGCCTGCCACGTCATGCAACACGTCGACCATAAGGTGACCCTAACAAATCGAGCGGAGGAGCTCCCATGACCGACCACACGACAGAACGACGACCACGGACCTTCGGCGGCGTCGTCGAGTCGGTGGCACAGCTGCGGACGCTCTATCGACGACCGATGAAGGAGGTCGCCGAGAAGAAGCAGGACCACCTCCCGCCATGGATCCGGGTGACGATCGAAGCGTCCCGGTTCGCGTTCCTCGCCACGTCGGGCCTCGACGGCTCGGTCACCGTGTCACCGCGCGGTGGCACGGACGGGTTCGTCGCGGTGCTCGACGAACGGCACCTGGCGCTGCCCGACTATCCCGGCAACAACCTGACCGACTCGCTCACGAACATCGTCGTCAACCCGCACGTCGGACTCATCTTCGTGATCCCGGGTCGCAACGAGACGATCCGGGTCGACGGCGACGCGTGGGTCGTCACGGATCCCGACGTGCTGGCGGCCTGCGAGGCGGTGGGAGGGCGCCGCCCGAAGACGGCCATCGTCATCGAGATCCGCGAGACGTTCTTCCACTGCCCGGCGTCGTTCCAACGCGCCGACCTGTGGAATGGCGAGACGTGGCGTCCCGACGCGGCGCTCGACTACGGCGACTTCGTCCGCGACGCGCTCGATCCCGCCGAATGGCCCGCCTGGGCCCAGCCCGGAGCGACCGACTGAACACCTCCAACCCTCGTTTGCGTCAGGAATTGGCGCGCACAGGTGCGCGGAAATCGCGACGCAAACGAGGATTGGGCGCGTTCAGTCAGTCGGTCGACAGGAGGCGGCGGGCGGCGATGCCCGGCGTGATCGTGCCGGCCCGCAGTTCGGCTTCCGCCGCGGCGGCGAGGTCGCGCACGTCGGGGCGCCGGCGGAACGTTCGCAGCAGCGCATCGTCGACGGCCGACCACATCCACGACACCTGCTGGTCGGCTCGCCGCGCGTCGAACGAACCGTCGGCCTCCATCGTCGAGCGGTGACGGCACACCTGCGCCCACACGTCGTCGAGGCCCTCGCCGGTCGTCGCGCTGCACGTCAGCACCGGCGGGATCCACGTCGCGCCCGGCGGATACAGCAGTTCGAGGGCCGTCGCCAGCTCCCGCGCCGCCAGTCGCGCCTCGTCGCGGTGCTTGCCGTCGGCCTTGTTCACCGTGACGACGTCGGCGAGCTCGAGCACGCCCTTCTTGATCCCCTGCAGCGAGTCGCCGGTGCGGGCGAGCATCAGCACGAGGAACGTGTCGATCAGGTTGGCCACCGTCGTCTCCGACTGGCCGACGCCGACCGTCTCGACGAGCACGACGTCGTAGCCGGCGGCCTCGACGATGACGATCGCCTCCCGCGTCGGCCGCGGCGACGCCGCCGAGCGTGCCGGACGTCGGGGACGGACGGATGAACGCGCGCGGGATCGACCGCCAGGCGGTCCATGCGGGTCTTGTCGCCGAGGATGCTGCCGCCGGTCCGGGTCGACGACGGATCGACCGCGAGCACCGCCACCCGGCGTCCCTCGCCGGTCAGCTTCGTGCCGAGCGCATCGATGAACGTCGACTTGCCGACGCCGGGCACGCCGGTGATGCCGACCCGGTGGCTGGCGACCGCCTTCGGCAGCAGGCGCGTCAGCAGCTCCTCGGCGAGGTCGCGATGGTCGGGATGGCGTCGACTCGACGAGCGTGATCGCCTGGCCGAGGTAGCGCCGGTCGCCGGCGACGACGCCCTGTTCGTATGCGTCGAGGTCGATACGGCGCGCCATGCGTCAGCGAGCGCGGCGTTCGAGATCGCCGAGCAGGTCGACGACCGCGTCGGCGATGACCGTCCCCGGCGGGAAGATCGCCGACGCCCCCGCCTCGCGGAGTTCGTCGAAGTCCTGCGGCGGGATGACGCCGCCGACGACGATCATGATGTCGTCACGGCCCAGCTTGGCCAGCTCGTCGCGCAGCTCGCGGCACGAGCGTGAGGTGACCCGCGGCGAGCGACGAGGCCCCGACGATGTGCACGTCGGCCTCGACCGCCTGCTTGGCGACCTCGGCCGGCGTCTGGAACAGCGGGCCGACGTCGACGTCGAAGCCGAGGTCGGCGAACGCGGTGGCGATCACCTTCTGGCCGCGGTCGTGGCCGTCCTGGCCCATCTTGGCGACCATGATGCGCGGCCGGCGGCCGTGCTCGCGTCGACGAACGCGTCGACGAGCTCGCGAGCCTGGGTCACGTTGGGCGTCTCGCCGATCTCGTTGCGGTACACGCCCTGGATCGTACGGATCGCCGCCGTGTGCCGGCCGAACACCTGCTCCAGCGCGTCGCTGATCTCGCCGACGGTCGCCTGCGCCCGCGCCGCATCGACGGCCAGCTTGAGGAAGTTCTGTTCCAGCCCGGGCGCCCGCGTCCCGTCGACCGACGCGGCCGCGGCCTCGGTCAGCCGGCGCAGCGCGTCCTGGCAGGCGGCTTCGTCGCGCTCGGCCCGGAGCCGTTCGAGCTTGGCGAGCTGCTGGTTGCGCACCGAGGTGTTGTCGACCTTCAGCACGTCGATCGACTCCGGCGTGTCGGGCCGGAACATGTTGACGCCGATCACCGGCTGGCGGCCCGAGTCGATGCGGGCCTGCGTGCGCGCCGCCGCCTCCTCGATGCGCAGCTTCGGGATGCCGGCCTCGATCGCCGCGGTCATGCCGCCGGCGGCCTCGATCTCCTGGATGTGTCCCCAGGCGGCGGCGGCGAGCTCACCGGTCAGCCGCTCGATGTAGTACGAGCCGCCCCACGGGTCGATCACCCGCGTCGTGCCCGACTCCTGCTGCAGGAACAGCTGGGTG
The DNA here is from genome assembly GCA_963801795.1 of Ilumatobacteraceae bacterium. GTDB lineage: Bacteria > Actinomycetota > Acidimicrobiia > Acidimicrobiales > Ilumatobacteraceae > Sva-07. The sequence continues at coordinate 208,521 of CAWDFZ010000002.1, read as the reverse complement.
TTGCGGGCGATGCGGGCGCTGAAGTCGGTCGGCAGGGCGAGCGCCTCGTCGAGCGCGTTCGTGTGCAGCGACTGGGTGTGGCCCTGCGTCGCCGCCATCGCCTCGACGCACGTGCGCACGACGTTGTTGAACACGTCCTGGGCGGTCAGCGACCAGCCGGACGTCTGGCTGTGCGTGCGCAGCGACAGCGACTTGGCGCTCTTCGGCGCCGAACTGCCTCGACGAGCTTGGCCCACAGCAGCCGGCCGGCGCGCATCTTCGCCACCTCCATGGCGAAGTTCATGCCGATCGCCCAGAAGAACGACAGCCGCGGCGCGAACGCGTCGACGTCGAGCCCGGCGTCGATGCCGGCCCGCAGGTACTCGACGCCGTCGGCGAGCGTGTAGCCGAGCTCGAGGTCGGCCGTCGCGCCGGCTTCCTGCATGTGGTAGCCGGAGATCGAGATCGAGTTGAACTTCGGCATCTCCGCCGACGTGAACGAGAAGATGTCGGAGATGATCCGCATCGACGGCTCGGGCGGGTAGATGTAGGTGTTGCGGACCATGAACTCCTTGAGGACGTCGTTCTGGATCGTCCCGGTGAGTTGCTTCGGTGCGACGCCCTGCTCCTCGGCGGCGACGATGTAGAGCGCGAGGATCGGCAGCACCGCCCCGTTCATCGTCATCGACACGCTCATCTCGTCGAGCGGGATCCCGTCGAACAGCTGCCGCATGTCGAGGATCGAGTCGATCGCCACGCCGGCCATCCCGACGTCGCCGGCGACCCGCGGATGGTCGCTGTCGTAGCCGCGGTGCGTGGCGAGGTCGAACGCGACCGACAGGCCCTTCTGGCCGGCGGCGAGGTTGCGGCGGTAGAACGCGTTCGAGTCCTCCGCGGTGGAGAACCCGGCGTACTGCCGGATCGTCCACGGCTGGTTGACGTACATCGTCGGGTACGGCCCGCGCACGTACGGCGGCAGGCCCGGGTACGTGTCGAGGAAGTCGAGGCCCTTCGAGGTCGGAGCCGTCGTACATGATCGGCACGTCGATGCCCTCGGGTGTCTTCCACGTCAGGTCGCCGGGCGTGTGGCCCGTCTCGGTCGCCACCGCGGCGGCCCAGTCGCTCTCGGTGCCGGTGGCCTCGACGTCGCCGAGGTCGAAGCCGGACAGGTCGGGAATCGTCATGACACCATTTCTCCTTGCACTGGCTCCTCGACGTCGGCGGCCGGCCGGTCGGGCTCGACGCCGAGCAGGTCGAGCGTGCGGGTCACGACGTCGAGCACGTCGCTGCCGACGCCGACCTCCTCGTCGACCCCGGCCAGACCGAGCTTGCGGCCGGCCACGAACACGTACCTCGGCGCCGGCGGCGCGCAGTGCGGCGGCGGCCGGCTCGCCCGCCTCGGCGTAGACCGGGTCGGACGAGCAGAGGCAGGCGACGCTCGTGCCCGACGCGGCGAACTCGTCGACCGGACCGGCGACGGTGACGATCCCGGCGGTCTCGAAGAGGTTCTTGGCGAACGTGGCCCGGGCCGTCGATTGGGCCATCGAGCCGAGCGTGGCGAGGAAGACGGTCGGCCGGGCGCCGGCTGCCGACGGCGCGGTCGGCGCGGCCCCGTTGGCGTTCGAACGCCTCGCTCGCCCGGTGCAGAACGAGCGGTTCGAAGGTGCCCGGGCCGTCGCCGACGATCGCCGCGGCGGTGGTGGGGGCGGCGGCGGCTCGGCGATGTCGGGGAACTCGCTCAGGCCGGTGAGGGGCTGCCGGCGGGTGGCGACGCGTCGCTCGCGGGCGGTGCGGGCGTCGCCGAGCGACTCGTGCACGAGGCCGGCCTCGACCGCGGCGACGATGCCACCCGCCGCCTCGATGCGCTGCAGTTCGCTCCACGCCTTGCGCCGCCAGCTCGTCGGTGAGGTACTCGACGTACCACGAGCCGCCGGCCGGGTCGACGACGCGGGCCAGGTTGCTCTCCAGCTGCAGGACGGTCTGGGTGTTGCGGGCGATCCGCCGACCGAGCGCCGTGCCGCTCCATCGACCTGGTTGGCGTGACAGGGCGTCGTGGGGCAGGACGGTGACGGCGTCGGCGCCGCCCATGCCCGCGGCGAAGCACGCCACGGTGGAACGCAGGGCGTTCACCCACGGGTCGTAGCGGGTCATCATCACCCGCGAGCAGTCGGCGTGGTGGAACGACGTGCGGTCCGCCGGCGGGAGGCCGGCGATCTCGCCGACCCGCGCCCACACGCGGCGTGCGGCGCGGAACTTGGCGATCGTCTCGAACTGGTCGGCGGTCGCGGCCCAGCGGAACTCGAGCTGGCGGCTCGCCCGGTCGAGCGGCACCCCGGCCGCGACGAGGGCGCGCACCGTGTGCGCCGCCGCGGCGACGTTCCAGGCGATCTCCTGGGCGTCGGTCGCACCGGCGTCGTGCCACACGGTGCCGTCGGCGACCACGACCCTGGCGTGCGGGGCGCTCGCGGTCAGCTCTCCGACGAGGGCGGCCGCGGCGGCCAGGTCGGAGTCGAGGTCGGTTGCGCCGCCGGTGCGCACCCATGTGCCGACGGGGTCGACGCCGAGCGTCCCGCGTCGCTCCTCGGCCGCGATCCCCGCCGCGTCCCACACGATCGGCCAACGCCCGGGCGGCGGTCAGCCCGACCTCGTTCGCGGGCGTCGACAGCGACACCGGTGCGAGGTCGAGGAACACGCCGTCGAGCGCTTCCGCGACGACTGCCGCGTCGGCATCGGCGGGCAGTTCGACCAGGACGCCGGTCGCTCCGCCCTCGAGTTCGCCGCGCGCGCTCGATCCGTCGACCGCCGACCAGACGCGCTGACGGATCTCCCACGGTGACGGCGCGGCGTGAGTCGAGCGCACGTACGGGGCGAAGCCCGGCAGGCCGACGTCGATCGGTTCGGACGAGTCGTACAGCGGTTGGATCTCGACGCCGTCCTCGGTCTCGCTGACGAGTTGGCGGGTGAATGCCTCGGCGAACGCCGTGTCGTCGCCGTCGGGATTCGACTTCAGGACCACACCGCGCACGGCGCGCAGCCAGGCGTCGCGGGTCGGCATCGGGCCGTCGGTCCGGGGTGGGCCATCCGTACGCGACTCAGTCATGACGCAAAGTCAACCGCGTTCGGGCACCCATCGGCAAAGTGCGTCCCAGTGGACGAGGTGAGCGAGCAGGCCGCCGACGTCGAGCGCACCGTACGATGCGCACGTGGAGTTCCGATGAGGGCGCGCGCCGCGGTCGGCTTGATCGTCGCCGGACTGCTCCTCGCGTCCTGCGCGACCGACGATCGCCAGGACGCTGCGGCATCGCCGGAACGTCGTGCGGCATCACCGGATGTCGCACCCGCGGTCAGCCTGCCGCCGGTCACAACGGTGCGCATCGGGCCGCTCACGCCGCGCGACGCCGATCGGATCACCGCCGAGGATCGGGCGGCGATCGAGTTGCTCGGCGCATCCGGCGCCGGCGACCCGGCCGACGGCCAGGGCCACGAACACGGTGCGGTCGTCGAGGCGCCGTTGTTCACCGGCGACAAGGCGACCTTCGAGAACCAATGGCTCGCGGCCCAGCGCGGCGGTGGACCGATTGGACAGCATCGACGAGATCGAGGCGCTCGGCTACGTGCGCTCGTCGGCGCCGATCGCCGGAATCGGATCGCACTGGGTGCGGTGGCCCCAGCTGGCGGAGCCGTTCGATCCGGCACAGCCGTCGATGGTGCTGTTCGACGAGTCACGGGAGCCGGCGCGCCTCGTGGGGTACTCGTACTGGGTCCAGTCGCCGACCGAGCCGGAGGGATTCGCTGGTTCGAACGACCACTGGCACCAGCATCAGGGCCTGTGCATCGTCAACGGCTGGGCCGATCGCGAGCGCTCGACAGGCCCCGATGCGTGCGCCGGCACCTACCTCGCGGGCGGCGACCTCTGGATGCTGCACGCCTGGCCGGTCGACGGCTACGAGAACACCGACGGCCGGTTCGCCACGTTCAACCCGAAGCTGTGCCCGTCGATCTTCGGCACGCCGGACGTCGCCCGCTGCCCCCAGTAGCCGTCGGTCGATAGCTGCCGCGGTCAGAGGAGTCGGACGATGTGTTCCGCGAGTTCGTCGTAGGTGTCGAGCGCGGGGAACTGCGGGAACTCGGCGATCACGTTGTCCGGGGCGTGGAAGAGGAAGCCGCTGTCGGCCTCGAGCAGCATCGACGTGTCGTTGTAGCTGTCGCCGGCGGCGATGACGCGGTAGCCGAGCGAGTGGAACGCCTCGACCGAGCGACGCTTCTGGTCGGGCTGACGGAGGCGGTAGTCGACGATCCGGTCGTCCTCGACGACGAGGCGGTGGCACAGGATCGCCGGCCAGCCGAGCTGGCGCATCAACGGGCGGGCGAACTGCTCGAACGTGTCCGACAGGAGGATCACCTGGGTGCGGCGGCGCAGGTCGTCGAGGAAGTCGACGGCGCCCGGGAGCGGCTCGAGCCCACCGATCACGTCCTCGATCAGCGACATCGTGAGGCCGTGCTCGTCGAGCAGGGCGAGCCGGTACTTCATCAGGACGTCGTAGTCCGGCTCGTCGCGGGTGGTGCGGCGCAGTTCGTCGATCCCGGTCCGTTCGGCGACGGCGATCCAGATCTCGGGCACGAGGACACCCTCGAGGTCGAGGGTGATCATCGTCGGTCGCGTATCGCTCACCGGCTCAGTCTCGCTGAACCGGCCGTCACGAACAGAAATTGGCTCGGGCAGAAATCGGATCGCTCAGTCGGTGATCCGCTTGATCTCGACCGTCGGGCGTTCCTGCGCCGGCGCGGGTTCGCTCGCCCAGCCGAGGTAGATCATGGCGACGATGCGGTCGGTGGCGTCGAAGCCGCACAGTTCGAGCACGCGCGGTGGGCTGGTGAGCGCGGGCGTCGACCAGAAGCTGGCGAGCCCGATCGAGGTGGCCCCGAGGAGCAGGTTCTGGATGCCGGCGGCGACGGCGTCGCGGTTCTCGAGGTCGAGCATCGAGTTGTCGTGCGCGGTGGCGCCCACGACGAGCACCGCGGGCGTGCGGAGGTACTTCGTGCGCGTCTTGAGCCGCTTGCCCTCGTCGCCGAAGTCGGCCTCGACCATGTCGGCGACCATCGTGTCGCCGAGGCGGGCGCGGCCGTCGGCCGTGAAGAGGGCGAAGCGCCACGGCCAGGTCTTCTTGTGATTCGGCGCCCACGTGACGAGTTCGCACAACTGCTCGACGACCTCGGGCGGCACCGGCCGCGTCTGGTCCACGAACATCGAGGTGCGACGGTCCTGGACCAGGCGGGCGAAGTCGTCGAAGCCGACGGGCGACGTCATGACGTCAGGATGTCAGGCGGTCGCCCAGATCAACACCTCGGCGCCGGCCTCGCCGGCGGTCAGGTCGAGCACACCGGCGTTCGTGAGCCGGGCGGCGTCACCCGACCCGAGCACGCCCGCCGACTGGAGATCCGCGCTGCCGACGGGGACGAAGACGTGGACGTGGCGGTCGTCGGGCACCCGCACGGTCTCCCCGGCGTGCAGGCGGCCGCCGTACAGCACGGCGCCGGCCTGGCGGATCGAGATGGCCGCGTCGTGCCCCTTGCCCGAGGCGATCGGGACCAGTCCACCCTTGGCGAGTTCGCTGTTGATGTCGAGTTGCTCGTAGCCCGGGTCGACCGACTCGGTGTCGGGCGTGACCCACATCTGGACGAAGTGCACGTCGTCGGTGCCCGAGTTGTTCATCTCCGAGTGCCAGATGCCGCGACCCGCCGACATGCGCTGGGCGAGTCCGGGATACAGCACGCCGCGGTTCTTCTCGGAGTCCTTGTGCTCCAGTTCTCCGGAGAGCACCCACGTGACGATCTCCATGTCGCGGTGCGGGTGCGTGTCGAAGCCGGTGCCGCCGCGGACGATGTCGTCGTTGTTCACGAGCAGCAGGCCGTGGCCGGTGTTGCGCGGGTCGTAGTGGTGTCCGAAGCTGAACGAGTGGTGGGAGTTCAGCCAGCCGATGTCGGTGGCGAACCGGTCGCCTGCCCGTCGCACGTCGACGTGGCGAGAGGGAGCGGAGGAAGTCGTGGTCATGCCAGTGATAACCCTTGCGCGCGCAACATTATTCCCTCTCCGTTTGTCGTTTGCGTCGGGATTTCCGACGACCGGTCCCTCAGAAATCCCGACGCAAACGAGGACTGAGGTGTTCGGTGGCGGGTCACGGGTCGACCTTCCGGGCGCGGCTGGGCTGGACCCGCGGGGCTTCGTTCGGCATCTTCGGGTAGACGGGCGGCCACGGGGAGTCGGGGATGCCGTCGGCGAGATCGGCGGCGAAGCGCTCGACGAGCGGCGTGATCGAGCACGGCGCGTCGTCCATCATCTCCCACGGATCGCCGAGCTCGGTCGAGCCGTTCGGGCACCGTGTCGATCGTCATCGCGTCCGGGTCGATCGAGTCGAGTTCGTCCCAACCGAACGGCGTCGACACCTGCGCGCCGACCCGCGGCCGAGCGCCCCACGCCCCGAACATGTTCTTGTGCGGCGCGTTCTGGTTGAAGTCGATGAACACGCGCTCGCCGCGCTCCTCCTTCCACCACTTGTCGGTGATCAGGTCGGGATGACGGGTCGCCAGCTCGCGGCCGAGCGCGATCACCGCGCCGCGGATGGCGAAGGAATCCCAACCCGGCTCGACCCGCACGTAGATGTGGATGCCCTTGCTGCCGGTGGTCTTGGCGAACCCGAGCATCCCGTGCTCGGCGAGCAGGTCCCGCACGTGGGCCGCCGACTCGCGGACCTGGTCGAACGTGACGCCGGGTGACGGGTCGAGGTCGATGCGCATCTCGTCGGTGTCGTCCGGATCGGACGCCCGGAACGGCCAGACGTGGAGGCCGAGGCACGCCCATGTTCACGGCCCACAGCACGTGGGCGAGATCGGCGATGACGAGGGCCCGCGACGGCGTGCCGTTGATCGTCTCGACCGTCGTCGTCGACGAGCCAGTCGGGCGCGCGAGTCGGGGATCCGCTTCTGGAAGAACGACTTCTCGCGCACGCCGTTGGGGTACCGCTCGAGCAGCACCGGCCGGTCGCGGACCGTGCGCATCAGCGCCTCGCCGACCGCGAGGTAGTAGTTCGCGAGGTCGAGCTTCGTCCGTTCCTCCTTGCCGGGCCCGACCGACGGGAACATCACCTTGTCCGGGTTCGTGATCTCGACGACGCGGCCGGCGGCCTCGAGTCCGACCGGCTCGCCGAACTCGTCCTTCTTGGCCATCCGCCGAAGCTACCGCTGTGAGAATGTCCGCCGGGGACAGTCCCCGGGGCGGACATTCTCGCTACTGCTTGGCGTGGAGGTCGGCGTTGAGGCTGCCCCAGGCGCCGGTGCGGGCGCGGGCGACGACCTTGCCGGTCTGGCCGTCGCGGATGAACATCATGTTGTCGCTGCCCCGACAGCTCACGGGCCTTGACCACGCCGTCGGGCGTCAGCACCGGCGTGCTGGCGGTGACGTACAGGCCGGCCTCGACCACGCAGTCGTCGCCGAGGCTGATGCCGATGCCGCGCGTTGGCGCCGAGCAGGCAGCGCTCGCCGATCGTGACCTGCTCCGTGCCGCCGCCCGACAGCGTGCCCATGATCGACGCGCCGCCGCCGATGTCGCTGCCGTCGCCGACGATCACGCCGCCGCTGATGCGACCCTCGACCATCGACGTGCCGAGCGTGCCGGCGTTGAAGTTGCAGAAGCCCTCGTGCATCACGGTGGTGCCCTCGGCGAGGTGGGCGCCGAGGCGCACCCGGGCGGCGTCGGCGATGCGCACGCCGGACGGGATCACGTAGTCGGTCATCCGCGGGAACTTGTCGACGCCGTGCACGGTCGAGCGTGCCGCCGGCGAGCCGCACGCGCGAGCCGGACGTCGTCGAGGTCGGCGACGGCGACCGGGCCGAGGTCGGTCCACGCGACGTTGTTCAGCAGGCCGAAGATGCCGTCGAGGTTCAGCGTCCGCGGCGCGGCGAGCCGGTGCGACAGCAGGTGCAGCCGGAGGTAGGCGTCGGACGGCGACGCCGGCGGCGGCGTCGACGTCGATCGTGATGCGGATCGGGCGGATCGTCGACGCGGCGCGCGTCGTCGGTGCGGTCGCGCCGGCCGAGCGCGGCGTCGACCTCGTCGGCGGGCGTCGTCGTCGCCGAACTCGCCCCAGCCGAGCCAGCGGTACCACGTGTCGAGCACCGATGCCGTCGGCGGCGACCGTCGCGAGGCCGGCGCCCCATGCCGATCCGAGTCATCACAGACACCTCCGGGCGAAGGGTGGGGAAGAGGATCACTTCCTTGATCGAGTCGACGCCGGCGAGCAGCATCACCACGCGGTCGATGCCGATGCCGAGCCCGCCCGTCGGCGGCATGCCGTACTCGAGCGCCCGCAGGTAGTCCTCGTCGACCGTGCCCGCCTCGGCGTCGCCGGCGTCCTTGGCGGCCTGCTCCTCCTCGAAGCGCAGCCGCTGCTCGACCGGATCGTTGAGCTCGCTGTAGCCGTTGGCCGAGCTCGCGGGCGTCGACGAACAGCTCGAAGCGCTCGGTCAGGCACGGGTCGTTGCGGTCGACGCGGGCGAGCGGGGAGATCTCGACCGGGATGGCCGGTGACGAACGTCGGGCGCGACGATGTCGGCCTCGCACAGCTCCTCGAACAGCTCCTCGACGATCTTGCCGCCGCCCCACGCGGGCCTCCCAGCGGACGCCGTGCTGCTCGGCGAGCGCGCGCAGGTCGTCGATCGGCTGCGACGGGTGCACCTCGTGGCCGATCTTGGCCGACACCGCGTCGACCATGCGAACGCGTGGCCACGGCTCGGTGAGGTCGACGTCGATCGCCGCGGATCGATCACGATGGTCGTGCCGAGTCGCGTCGAGCGCGGCCGTGCGTGATCAGCACCTCGGTGATGTCCATCACGTCGTTCCAGTCGGCGAACGCCTGGTAGAGCTCCATCATCGTGAACTCGGGGTTGTGCCGCGTGCGACATGCCCTCGTTGCGGAAGATGCGGCCGATCTCGAACACCCGCTCCATGCCGCCGACGATCAGCCGCTTGAGGTGCAGCTCGAGGGCGATGCGCAGGTACAGCGTCGCATGTCGAGCGTGTTGTGGTGGGTGACGAACGGGCGGGCGTGGGCGCCGCCGGCCTCGACGTGCAGCACCGGCGTCTCGACCTCGATGAAGCCGCGCTCGTGCGAGCGTGCGGCGGAAGCTGGCGATCACCGCGTGGCGGATCTCGAAGGCCCGCCGGGCCTCGTCGTTGACGATCAGGTCGGCGTAGCGCTGGCGGAACCGGGTGTCGGTGTCGGTCAGCCCGTGCCACTTGTCGGGCATCGGCCGGATCGCCTTGGCCAGCAGCTCGACGCTGCTCGACCTTCACCGACAGCTCGCCCTTGCGGGTGGTCATCACCGTGCCGTGGACGCCGACCCAGTCGCCGAGGTCGAGCTCCTTGACCGCGGCGAACGCCGTCGTCGCCGATCACGGCCTTCGAGACGAACAGCTGGACGTCGCCGGAGCGGTCGCGCATCGTGGCGAAGATCAGCTTGCCGGTGTCGCGCAGCAGCATGATGCGCCCGGCGACGCGCGACCCGGTCGTCGGTCTCGGTACCGGCTCCAGGTCGCCCCACGTGGCCCGCAACTCGGCCGAGCGTCGTGCGTGCGGTCGAAGCGGTACGGGTACGGTTCGGTGCCGGTGGCGCGCATCGCGTCGACCAGGCCGAGCCGGCGGGCCCGCTCGGCCGCCAGGCCGCTGCCGGCAGCCGTCTCCTCGACGGCTTCCTGCGTCGGTCGCATCGTCATCTGCCACGGTGGCAGCACGGTAGCGAGTTCTCGCCGCCGCGGCCGCATCCGGTTCGTGCCCGATGCCGCGGCCGGCGCCGTCGACTCTCTACGATCCTGTGCCGTGCGACGTCTGACGGCCCTCCTTGCTCCTCGGCGCGGCCCTGCTCTCGATGCAGGCCGTCGCCCAGAGCCCGACCGTTCCGACGATCGCGTCCGGCGGCCGCGGCGACCGCCCGGGCGGTGCGACTGCGGCGCACCGGTGATCGACATCGTCACGGTGAACAACTCCGGTGAGCTCACGGCGGCGAACGCGTCCGCCGCCGCTGGCCGCGGCCCGCGACGCCGGCGCGGCGGCGGCGATCGGTCGATCGGCGAGCATCGGCATGACGGAGGTGCGGCGGGGCGCCAACGGCGTGCAGATCGCGCCGGCCGGCTTCGCCTATCCGATGGGCGTCACCGTGCTGCCGCTCGAGATGGTGGCGAGCACGATGGGCCCGTCGATCTCGGCAGCTGCTGACGGCCGACACCGTGGTGATGGGCAAGCTGACCGCCGGCCTGCGCGGCGCCGCCGCCGGGCGACACCGTCACGCTCGTCGCCGCGAACGGCACGCCGACGCCGATGACCGTCGGCGCTCGTCGCCGACGACGCGACGATCGGCGGCACCGAGTTGCTCGATGTCGCCGGCCGCCGCCGACCGATTGGGTGTCGTGCAGAGCAGCAGCGTGGTGATCTGGAACCCGTCGTCGCGGGCCGCGATCGACGCCGCCCTGTCGGCGCACGGCCTGGTCAACACCACGGTCAGGATCCGGCGCAGTTGGGAACCGTTCGACCCGGACTCCACGATCGGAATGGCGCGGACGAAGCAGGCGCTCGGCGAGTTCGCCTATCGCGTCAACGGCGACGGATCGGTGACGCTCGACTCCGACGTGGTCGAGCACGTACATCACCTACGGCGCGCATCCAGGGGCTCGCGCCTGTCGTCGGGCTGCAACGTCAACGTCCGGCCAGCGCTGCAGGCCGCGATGAACGAAGTCGTCGCCGCCGGGCTCGCCGGCACGATCGACTACGCCGACGCGAACACGTGCGGGCGGCTGCTTCGGGCCCCGGTTCAACCGGCTGACCCCCGACTCGTCGGTCGGGTTCCTCTCGCGCCACGCGTGGGGACAGGCGATCGACACGAACACGCAGGGCTCGCTGCCAGGGCTGTGCGCCGCCCGACATGAACTGCGCGACCGTGCGGATCTTCCGCAAGCACGGGTTCGCCTGGGGCGGCAACTTCCTGGTGCCCGACGGCATGCACTTCGAGTGGGTCGGCGAGCCGCGTGACCGGTACTCGTACCCGTCGCGGTTCTGCCCGAACCCGGCCGTCTGACGCCGCGCCGCTCACGATCGGGCGTCACCGCTGCGGGCGACGCTGCTTCGAGGACGCCGGATTCACCCCCGAGTAGCCTGCCGCCCGGTGAGCACTCGCTTCGTCATCATCGGTGGCGGCCCGGCCGGCAACACCGCGGCCACCTACGCCGCCCGGCTCGGCGCCGAGGTCACGATGATCGAGCGCGACGTCGTCGGCGGCGCCGCCCACCTGTGGGACTGCATCCCGTCGAAGACGATGATCGCCACCGGGCGGGGCGATGAGCTTCACCCGGCGCGATCGGCGGGCATGGGCCTCGAGCCAACGTCGACCGACGTCGACGTCGAGGCGCTCACCAGCCGCATCGAGTCGCATCAAGGCACACGATGCAGCGACAACACGACGCAGCTGCTCGACGAGCCAGGGCGTGCGGCTGATCAAGCGGCACCGCGCGGTTCTCCGGCCCGCACGACGGTCGAGGTCGACGGGGCCGAGGGCGTCGAGACGATCGAGTTCGACGCCGCGCTCGATCGTCGACCGGCTCGCGCCCGCGCATCCCCGACTGGTGCCAGCCCGACGGCGACCGCATCCTGACCACCCGCGACTGCTACCCGCCGAAGGTGTTCCCGGAGAGCGTCACCGTCGTCGGCTCGGGCGTCACCGGCGTCGAGTTCGTCCACATGTTCTCGTCGTTCGGCGCCGAGGTCACGCTCGTCGTCAGCCGCCAGCAGGTGCTGCCCGGCAAGGATCCCGAGGTGGCGGCGGTGCTCGAGGACGACTTCCTGCGGCGCGGCGTGAAGCTGCTGATGGGGGCGCGGGCGGAGGCGATCGAGCGCGTGCCCGACACCGACGGCGTGGTCGTGCGCTGCGACGACGGCCGCGTCGGTCGAGTCGACCCACGCCGTGCTGGCCATCGGCTCGATCCCCAACACCGACGGGCTCGGCCTCGACGCTGGCCGGCGTCGAGGTCGACGGCGGCGGCTACGTCCCGATCGACCACCACTGCGTCACGTCGGTGCCGCACATCTACGCCGCCGGCGACATCAGCGGCAAGCTGCCGCTGTCGTCGGTGGCGTCGATGCAGGGCCGCAAGGTCGCCGAGCACGCTGATGGGCCTGCACGCCCGCGTCGCACCGCCACCTCGACTACGACAAGGCGGCCTCGGCGATCTTCACCGAGCCCGAGATCGCCGACGTCGGTCTCGCCGAGGCCGAGGCGTTCAGCTCCGGCCGCAAGATCCGGGTCACCAAGGTGCCGTTCTCGGCGACCGCCAAGGCGCTGATCAACAACGACACGCAGGGCTTCGTCAAGATCATCTCCGACCCGGCGACCGGCGTGGTGCTCGGCGGGTCGATCGTCGGCCGCCAGGCCGCCGAGCTGATCTCGGTGCATCGCCCTCGCCGTCACCGCCGACCTCAAGGTCAGCGACATCGTCGAGAGCCTCCTCGTGCACCCCGCCCTCAGCGAAGCCCTCGCCGAAGCCGCCGAGTAACCTGCCTGACGCCGGCGATGTAGTCGGCGATTGACCGACATCGCCATCGCCGTCCGGTCGGTCCGTGGAGCGATGCAGTTCGGGCGCATCGACCGACATCGCCATCGCGCGTGGACCGTTACTCGATGACGGCGACGACGTCGCCGCCGCCGACGGTGTCGCCGGCGGCCACCTTGATCTCCTTGACCGTGCCGGCCTTGTCGGCGTTGATCTGGTTCTCCATCTTCATCGCCTCGAGCACGACGATGCCCGGCGCCGACCTCGACCTCCTGACCGACCTCGACGAGCACCTTGACGATCGTGCCCTGCATCGGGGCCTCGATCGAGCCGGAGCCGGCGGCGCCGGCACCCGCCGCCGGACGAGCCGCGCTTCGGCCTTCTTCGCCGCCGGCGCGGCGGCCGCGACGACCGGCCTGCTCGGGCACCCACATGTCGACGTCGAAGCGCTTGCCGTTGACCTCGACGGTCGTCGAGCGCTTGACGAGCGGCGCGTGCGTCGTCGTCGGCGCTCGGCGCGGGCGGCCGGCGGGCGCGATGCCGCTGCAGGTCGAGCCGTCTCCTCGACCCACTTCGTCGAGTGCTCGACGGCGGCGAAGTCGGGGTGGCGCAGGATCGCCAGGTCGGCCGGGATCGTGGTGGCGACGCCCTCGACCATCATCTCCTCGAGGGCGCGGATCGTGCGGGCGATCGCCAGTCGGCGGTCCCGGCCCCACACGATCGAGCTTGCCGACGAGGTTGTCGTAGTACTGGCTGATCGGTCGCCGGACTGGTAGCCGGTGTCGAAGCGGACGCCGAACCCGTCGGGGGCGACGAGCTTGGTGATCGGGCCCGGCGACGGGAGGAACTTGCCGTCGGTCGGGTCCTCGGCGTTGATGCGCACCTCGATCGAGTGCCCGCGGCGAGCGGCGTTGACCTCGTCCTGCGTCATCGGCAGCGGCTCGCCGGCGGCGACGCGGATCTGCCACTCGACGAGGTCGATGTCGGTGATCATCTCGGTGACCGGGTGCTCGACCTGCAGGCGGGTGTTCATCTCGAGGAAGAAGAACTCGCCGTCCTGGTAGATGAACTCGACCGTGCCGGCGTTGTAGTAGCCGACCGCCTTGGCGGCCTTGACCGCGGCCTCGCCCATCGCCTCCTCGACGCCCGGCGGGCAGGCCCGGCGCCGGGGCCTCCTCGATCAGCTTCTGGTGGCGGCGCTGCGCCGAGCAGTCGCGGGTCGAGATCCACACGACGTTGCCGTGCTTGTCGCCGACGATCTGCACCTCGACGTGGCGCGGCCAGGTGAGGTAGCGCTCGACGTAGACCTCGTCGCGCCCGAAGAAGCTCTTCGCCTCGCGCTGGGCGCTCGCCATCGCGTCGTCGACCTCGGCCGCCGACTGGACGACCTTCATGCCGCGGCCGCCGCCGCCGAACGCGGCCTTGATGCACACCGGCCAGCCGAACTCCTCGCCGAAGGCGCGGATCTCGTCGGGTCCGCTTGGCGAACTCGGTGGTGCCCGGCACGATCGGCGCGTCGCCGCGGATGGCCGCCTGCCGGCTCGACACCTTGTCGCTCATCTCGTCGATCGCGCTCGGCCGGCGGGCCGATGAACTCGACGCCCATCGTCGGTGATCGCGCGGGCGAAGTCGGCGTTCTCGCTGAAGAACCCGTAGCCGGGGTGGACCGCGTCGGCGCCGCTCGCGCTCGATCGCATCGAGGATCGCCTCGGTGTTGAGGTAGCTCTCGGCCACCGTCTGCCCGCCGAGCGCGTACGCCTCGTCGGCGAGGCGGACGTGGAGGGCGTCGCGGTCGAGTTCGGAGTAGACCGCGACCGTCGGCGATGCCCAGCTCGCGGGCGGCGCGGATGACGCGGACGGCGATCTCGCCACGGTTGGCGATCAGGATCTTCTTGAGCACGGCTGACAATGTAGGGGTGATGGCCGCACCCGGAAGCATCTGGCACGAGGAACCATGGCCGCCGGGGTGGACCGTTCGCCGGGTGCCGGTCACCGGCAGCACCAACGCCGACCTGCTCGCTGCGGTGGAGTCGGGCGACGCCGGCGACCGGACGGTCCTCGTCGCCGACCACCAGACCGCCGGCCGTGGCCGCCTCGATCGACGCTGGGACGCGCCGCCGGGAGCGAACCTGCTCGTGTCGATGCTGTTCCGCGACGTGCCGCAGCCGCCCGCCGCGCTCACCCAGCGGGTCGGCCTCGCCGCCGTCGACGCGGCCCGCGCCGTGGTGCCGGGCGTCGACGTGGTGCTGAAGTGGCCGAACGACCTCCTGCTCGACGGTCGCAAGCTGGCCGGCATCCTGGCCCAGCGATCGGCGAGGACGGGGGCGGTCGTCGTCGGCCTCGGGCTCAACGTCGGCTGGGCGCCCGACGGCGCGGCGCGGCTCGGCGACGGCATCAGCGTCGCCCGCGTGTTGCGCGAGATGCTCGTCGCGTTCGACGCGCTCGGCGTCGACGTCGCCGAGCGCTACCGGCACGAACTGGCCACGCTCGGCGCCGACGTCCGCGTCGAGCTGCCCGACGGGACGGTGCTCGACGGGCGGGCGACCGACGTCGACGACGACGGGCGCCTCGTCGTCGCCGCGCACGACGGAACGGTCCACCACCTCGACGTCGGCGACGTCGTGCACGCCCGGCACGCCCGCTGAAACCACCGATCGATGGCCCGGATCGGTGAGACCAAGGTCTCGCGGGGGTGCCACGGCGCAGCGGGGGACGACCACTAGCCTTGGCACACGTGAATGTCGCGCCCTCGCCGCCGACGCGCCGGCGCCGGCGCCGGAGCTCGGCCTCCATCGCCGCGCTCCTCGCCGTGATCGTCGGGGTGGCGGGCGCGGCCGGCGTCATCAGTGCGGCGAACGCACGAACGTCCGACGTCGCAGCGGATCGCAGGGCTCGAGAACGTGCTCCAGGCCCAGGACGGCCCGGCGCTCGAACTACCTCCTGATCGGGTCGGACACGCGGGCCACGGCCGACCCGAACGACCCGGACTACGGCGGGATCGGCGACACCAACGCCGTGTCCGGCCAGCGCAGCGACACGATCATGATCCTGCGTCAGGAGCAGGACGGCAACGGCGCCTCGCTGATCAGCCTGCCGCGCGACCTGTGGGTGACCATCGCCGGACGCGGCTGCCCAGAACCGCATCAACTCGGCGTACAGCGACGGCACCGACGTGCTCGCCGCCACGATCACCCAGGAGTTCGGGATCCCGATCCATCACGTGGTCGAGGTCGACTTCTCCGGCTTCAAGGACATCATCGACGCGGTCGGGGGCGCCGAGATCTGCTTCTGGTACGTCACCCGTGACAAGAACACCGGGCTCGACCAGCAGCCGGGGTGCCACGTCGCTCGACGGCGTGCAGGCCCTGCAGTACGCCCGCAGCCGCCACTTCGAGGAGTTCCGCGACGGCGCAGTGGCAGGAGGATCCGAGCAGTCGACCTCGGGCGGATCAAGCGCCAGCAGGACTTCATCGACAAGACCGCGCAGGCCGTGATCGCCCGGGTCCAGTCCGACCCGTTCGTGGCGTCCGAGACTGATCGGCGCGGCGACCGGTGCGGTCCGGATGGACCCTGGCCTCGATCCCGTCGCCGCGGCCGGCACGCTGCGCAAGGCGTTCGTCGGCCGGCGTCAACAAGTACCAGCTCCCGGTGGTCGGCGTGACCAAGGACGGCAACGCCGTGCTCGCTGCTCGGCGAAGGCGCCGAGCCGATCCTCGACTACTTCCGCGGTGTCGGCCCGGCGCCTCCCGTCCAGGAAGAGTGATCAGCGAGTATCGTCCGGCCCCGATGAAGGCGCTGATCCTCGCTGGCGGTGCCGGCACCCGGCTGCGGCCGATCACCCACACCCGGGCCAAGCAGCTCGTGCCGGTCGCCAACACGCCGATCCTGTTCTACGGCATCCGTTCGATGGTCGCCGCGGGCATCACCGAACTCGGCGTCATCGTCGGCGACACCCGCGCCGAGGTGATGGCCGGCCTCGGTGACGGCTCGCAGTTCGGCGCCACGATCACCTACATCCCGCAGGACGAACCGCTCGGCCTCGCCCACTGCGTGCTGATCGCCCGCGACTTCCTCGGCGACGACGACTTCGTGATGTACCTCGGCGACAACCTGCTCGAACAGGACCTCGCCGCGTTCGTCGACGCGTTCGCAGGCCGCCCGCGCCGGCGACGATCCGCCGGCGGCCCAGATCCTGCTGAAGCAGGTCCCCGATCCGCACCGGTTCGGCATCGCCAGCCTCGACGACGTCGGGCCACGTCGTGCACCTCGTCGAGAAGCCGGCCGACCCGCCGTCCGACCTGGCGCTCGTCGGTGTCTACCTGTTCGATCCGATGATCCACGACGCGGTGCGCGGCGATCGAGCCGTCCGAACGCGGCGAGCTGGAGATCACCGACGCGATCCAGTGGCTGATCGACCAGGGTCACCGTGTCCGGATGGAGATCCTCACCGGCTGGTGGATCGACACCGGCAAGCTCACCCCGCTGCTCGAGGCGAACCGGCTGATCCTCGAGACGGATCGACACGCGCATCGACGGCAGCGTCGACGACGACTCGGTGATCGACGGCCGCGTGATCGTCGAGGTCGGGCGCCGAGATCGTCAACTCGACGATCCGCGGCCCGGTGGCGATCGGCGCCGGCACGCGTGGTCGATCGACAGCTTCATCGGCCCGTTCAGCGCGATCGGCGCCGGCTGCGAGTCGTCCAGCACTCGCGAGGTCGAGCACTCGGTCGTGATGGAGAACAGCCAGATCATCGACATCCCCCGCCTCGAGGACAGCCTGATCGGCAGCGACGCCGTCGTGTCGCGCACGAAGCGCAAGCCCCGCGCCGTCCGCCTGATGGTCGGCGACCACTGCCAGATCGACGTCGAATGAGACTGCGCACCCGATGCCTGACGTCCGAGAGTCCGACTCGATCGCCGGGGTCTGGATCGTCGAACCGACGATCCACGGCGACCAGCGGGGGCTGTTCATCGAGACGTACCGGCGGGAGTGGATCCCGGGCGCCCGTGAGATGATCCAGGCGAACCGGGCGAACCGTCAGCAGGGTGCACTCGTCGGACTGCACTACCACCTCCATCAGAGCGACTACTGGTACGTGCCGTTCGGGCAGGCCCGCGTCGTGTTGCACGATCTCCGCGAGGGAGGGCCGACCGACGGCGCCACGCATTGCCTGGACATGTCGGGCGAGAACCACCTGGGCGTCTACATCCCGCCCGGCGTGGCCCACGGCTTCGCCGCGGTCACCGACATGGTGATCACGTATCTGGTCGACGGCTACTACAACGCCGCGGACGAGCTCGGCGTGGCCTGGGACGATCCGGTGATCGGAGCCGACTGGGGTGTGGCCGAGCCGATCCTGTCCGAGCGCGACCGGCAGAACCCGTTGCGTGCCGATGTCCCGTCGAATCGTCGGCCCTACTGGCCGATGCGTACCTGAAGGAAGATGCAGATGAAGCTGTTCGTCACCGGCGCCGCCGGGTTCATCGGATCGAACTACGTCCGCTACGTGCTCGGCATCGACCGACCACGAGGTCACCATCTACGACGCGCTGACCTACGCGGGCAACCTCGAGAGCATCCGCGACGTCCTCGACGACACGCGCTGCGACTTCGTCCACGCCGACATCTGCGACGCACGACGACGTCGCCCGGGCGATGGACGGCCACGACGCGGTCGTCCACTTCGCCGCCGAGAGCCACGTCGACCGGTCGATCCAGGACGGCTCGAAGTTCGTCCGCACGAACTGCATGGGCACCAACGTCCTGTGCGACGTCGCCAACAACGTCGGCGTCGGCCGGTTCCTGCACATCTCGACCGACGAGGTCTACGGGTCGGTCGAGGAGGGGTCGTCGGTCGAGACCGACGTCCTCGCGCCGCGTTCGCCGTACTCGGCGGCCAAGGCCGGCTCCGACCTGATCGCCCTGTCGTACTTCTCCACGTACGGCCTGCCGGTGGTCGTCACCCGCTGCTCCAACAACTACGGGCCCGTACCAGTTCCCGGAGAAGGTCATCCCGCTGTTCACCACGAACCTGCTCGACGGCAAGCAGGTCCCGCTGTACGGCGACGGGCTCAACGTGCGCGACTGGATCCACGTCGAGGACCACAACATCGCCGCCCACCTCGTGCTCGAGCAGGGCAAGACCGGCGAGATCTACAACATCGGCGCCGGCAACGAGTTGACCAACCGCGAGCTGACGTACCGGCTGCTCGAGCTGACCGGGCGGGACGAGTCGTTCATCACGCCGGTGGAGGACCGGCTCGGGCACGACCGCCGCTACTCCGTGAACATCGACAAGGTCACGGATCTCGGATGGTCGCTCAGCCGGACGCTTCGACGACTCGCTCGCCGTCGACGGTCGACTGGTACCGCGACCACCGCGACTGGTGGGAGCCGCTGAAGTCCAAAGCCGGCCTGTGAGCCTGCGAGCGTGAGACGGTGAGGCTGTTCGTCACGGGCGCGGGCGGGCAACTCGGCCACGACGTCGTGGCGACCGCACTGGCGGCCGGTGACGACGTGGTGGCGGTCGACCATGCCGCACTCGACATCACCGACGCGACGGCCGTCCGGTCGGCGATCCGCGACGCCCGGCCGGATGCCATCATCAACGCCGCGGCGTACACCGCCGTCGACGCGTGCGAGACGAACGTCGAGGTCGCCCGAGCGATCAACGCCGACGCGGTCGGCAACGTCGCGACGGCCGCCGAGGAGGTCGGCGCCCACCTCGTCCACGTCAGCACCGACTACGTCTTCGACGGCACGCTCGATCGCCCGTACCGCGAGGACGACGCGACGAACCCGCAGTCGGTGTACGGGAGTCACGAAGCTCGCCGGCGAGCAGCTGGCCGGGCCGGACGCGGCCGTCGTGCGGACGTCGTGGGTCTGCGGTGAGCACGGCAACAACATGGTCAAGCTGGTGCTGCGCCTCGCGACGCCGGGCGCCGACCTGGCCTTCGTCGACGACCAACGGGGCTGTCCCGACGTTCACGGCCGACCTCGCACCTGCGCTCCGTACGATCGCCGCCGAACGCAGTTCGGGCATCTTCCACCTCACCAACGCCGGGCGCCGTGACGTGGTTCGAGTTCGTGCAGGAGATCCTGCGGGCGTCGGGCCACCCGGTCGAGATGGTCCGGCCGATCACGTCCGCCGAGCTCGATCCGCCGCGCCCGGCGCCCCGACCGGCCAACAGCGTGCTCGACAACGCGCGGTGGCGGGCGGCCGGCATGACCCCCCTGCGCCACTTCCGCGAACCGCTGCACGAGCTCGTCGCCGCGCTCACGTCAGACTGAGGCGATGTCCGCCGCGAGCGAGCCGCCGATCCGGGTGGCGTACACCGTGGAGCAGAGTTGGCACCCCGTTCCCGGTGGCACGGCGGTCGCCGCGGTGCGCATCGGCCGCGAACTCGGGACGATGGCGGACGTCGAGTTGCACTACGTCGCCGGCCGCCACCCCGTACGCGCCGGCGCCGCCGTACCGCCCCGACGGTCCGGTCGAGATGCTGCCGCTGGCGCGGCCGTGGCTCTACGAATCGTGGACGAGGCTGCGGCTGGCCGAAGGTGGAGTCGGTCACGGGCGAGATCGACGTCGTGCACGCCACCGGGCTCGTGCCGGCGGCGACGAAGTCGCCCCTCGTCGTCACCGTGCACGATCTCGCGTTCCTCGACCATCCCGAGCAGTACACCGGCCACGGCGCCCGTCTGATGACGAGGAGTCTGCGCGCCATCGATCGGCGCGCCGATCTGGTGATCTGTTCGAGCCGTGCGACGGTCGAGCGATGCGTGGACGCGGGTCTCGCCGCCGACCGGCTGCGCCACGTTCCGTTGGGCGTCGACATCGTCGAGGTGGGGGAGGCCGACGTCGATCGGGTGCGTCGTCGCTATCGCCTCCCCGCGGAGTTCATCCTCTTCGTCGGCACGTTGGAGCCGCGCAAGAACCTGCGGCGGCTGGTCGAGGCCGTCGACCGGGTCGGTGACCTCCCCCTCGTCGTCGTCGGGATGAACGGCTGGGGTGATCAACCCGCGCTCGACGGCCCGGACACGCTGCTGGTCGGCTTCGTCCCGGACGAGGACCTGGCACCGCTCTACGCGGCGGCCCGTGTGTTCGCGTACCCGAGCGAGCGGGAAGGGTTCGGGCTGCCGGTGCTCGAGGCGATGGCGCAGGGCACGCCGGTCGTCACGAGTCGTGGCACGTCGACCGAGGAGGTGGCCGGTGGAGCCGCCGTGCTCGTCGATCCGTTCGACGTCGAAGGCATCGCCGAAGGTCTCCGGGAGGCGGCCCGATCGGGACCGGACCTGGCCGCACGCGGGCGGGAACGGGCCCGCAGCTGCACGTGGCGGTCCACGGCCGAACTCACGCTCGACGTCTACCGTGAGCTGGCGAGATGACCAGCGTCGCGGTGAACCTCTGTGGTGCGTGCCGGGCGACGTCGGGGGTTCGGAGGAGTACCTGGTGCGCCAGCTCCTCGGCCTGGCGGCTCGACCGGAGGGTTTCGTGCCCACGCTCTACTGCCTGCCGGCGTTCGTCGACGCTCATCCGGAACTCGTGGCGCAGTACCCCGTCGTCGCCGCCCGGATCACCGGCACCGACCGACCGCGGCGCGTGCTGGCGGAGAACACGTGGCTGGCCCGGCGGACGCGCGCCGGCCGACGTCGTGCACCACGGCGGCGGCACCGTCCCGACCATCGGCAGTGGGCCGATCGTGTTGACCATCCACGACCTGCAGTACCTGACGTATCCGGAGTACCTGACACCCGTCGAAGCGTCGATACCTGCGCACGGCGATCCCGCGGTCGATCCGCCGGGCGACGGTCATCGCGACACCGAGCGAGTACGTCAAGTCGGTCGTCGTCGAGCACTTCGACATCGATCCGGCGACGATCGTGGTCGTTCCCCACGGGGTGGAACCGCACCTCGGCCGGGATGCCCCGAGCGAGTCCGACCTGCGGCGCGACTACGGGCTCGGGTCCGGGCCGGTGCTCGTGTTCCCCGCCATCACACATCCGCACAAGGGTCACCGGTTCCTGCTGGAGGTGATGGCGCGCACGTGGACCGACCCCGACCTCCGCCTCGTGCTGCTCGGCGGGCCGGGCGCGGTCGCCGCCGAGGTCGACCGGGCGATCGTCGAGCTCGGTCTCGAACCGCGCGTCGTCCGGCCCGGCCGCGTGCCGGCCGCCGACCGTGACGGTCTGATCGCACTGGCGGAGGCACTCGTCTTCCCCAGCGAGTACGAGGGTTTCGGGGCCCCGGTCGTCGAGGCGATGGCCCTCGGCACGCCCGTCGTGTGCAGCGACCAGGCGGCGTTGGCCGAGGTCGTCGGCGACGCCGGCATCGTGCTGCCGCGCACCGTCGACGCCTGGGCCGATGCGCTGGACCAGGTCGCCCGGCAACGATCCGCCCTGGTCGCCGCTGGCCGCGCCCGCGCCGCCGACTTCACCATCGCCCGGTCGGGCGCCGCCCTCGCCGACGCCTATCGCGCCGCGATCGAGCACGGCCGATGAGCACCGCATCCGCGTACCGCACGGTTCCGGACGTCGGATCGTGGTGCTCTGCCCGCACTTCGACCCCGACACCGCGCCGACGGGGGTCGTGATGACGCCGGATCGTCGCGCGAGCTGGTCGCGCTCGGCGACGAGGTGCACGTCGTCACGTCGCTGCCGTGGTACCGCACCCACGCGATCGAGCCCGGCTGGACGGGACGCCTCGTCCGTCGTGAGGTCACGCCGTGGGGGTCGATCAGCCGTGTGCATCCGTTCCCCGGCGACGACAAGACCGACCTGCTGCGACGGGCGCTCGGCTTTCTCGGCTACACGGCCCTCGCGGGCATCGAGGCGTTGCGCATCGGTGCGGCCGCTCAGCCGTGTCGACGCCGTCATCGCGATGTCGCCGCCGATCACCCTCGGCCTGACCGGCTGGCTGGTGAGCCGGTTGCGCCGTGGCCGGCTGATCTTCAACATCCAGGACGTGTTCCCGGATGCGGCGGTCGAGACCGGAGCGATCACCAACCGCCGGATCGTCTCGGCGGCGCGCGCGCTCGAACGGATGAGCTACCGCCGCTCGGATGCGGTCACGGTGCTCTCCGACGATCTCGCCGACAACGTCCGCGGGAAGCTGCCGCCGTCGGCCGCCGGTCGCGTCCACGTCATCCCCAACTTCGTCGACACCGACGCGATCGTCCCCGGTGACCGGCTCACCCCGTATCGCGCCGAGTTGGGGCTCGGCGACGGGCCGATCGTGCTCTACGCCGGCAACGTCGGATTCTCCCAGTCGCTCGACCTGATGCTCGCCGCCGCCCGTGAGATCCCCGAGGCGACGTTCCTCGTCAACGGCGACGGCGCCGCGCGACCGGCGCTCGAACGTGCCGCGACCGGCCTGGCCAACGTCCGCTTCGCCGGCTACCTCGAGCCGTCACGGCTGTCCGAACTGCTCGCCACCGGCGACGTGCACGTCGTCGCGCTGAAGCGCGGCCTGGCCCGCGTCAGCGTGCCGTCGAAGACGTACTCGATCATGGCCGCCGCCCGTCCCGTCCTCGCGTCGATCGATCCCGGACACCGCCGTGCCGAAGATCCTGGAGCAGTCCGGCGGCGGTGTGGCGGTGGCCCCGGACGAACCCGTCGCGTTCGTCCGGGCCCTGCGCGGGCTGCTCGACGACCCGGCCGCCGCCGAGGCCATCGGGCGACGGGGCCGCGCCTGGGTGGAGCGCGAGGCCTCACCGGCGGCCGTTGGCGCCGCATACCACCAGCTCATCGACTCGCTCGCCCGCTGACCCCGCTTCAACACGAGCCGCCGATAGCCTCGCGTGCTCGTGGCACCCTCCTCGTCATCCACCAAGAAAGCCGCCAAGCTCGCCAAGTCGGGCCAGGGCAAGAAGGTCCGCTTCCAGGGCGGAACAACGTTCCCCTTGATCGTCGCGATCGTCGTCGTCCTCGGCCTCGCCCTGGTCGTGTACGCACGTCAGAGCCGACCCGCCGCCGACGCGTCCGAGCCGACCATCGACGACCACTGGCACCAGGCGTACGGGTTCTACCTGTGTGACACGTGGGTGCAGGTCGAAGGCAACAAGGAGGACGCGGCGGCGCCCGGTTTCGACGAGTTCCAGCGCACCGGCATCCACAGCCACGACGACGGCGTCATCCACTGGCACCCGTTCACCTCGGCGTCGGTCGGGGCAGCGGGCCAAGCTGTCGCTGTTCCTCGACGTCTACGGCGTCGAGCTCGACGACGACAAGCTCGTCTTCCCGGAGGACCAGCGGGCGCAGCTGCCGGCCGCGTTCCAGGAGGACGGCATCTTCGAAGAGGACGAGACGAAGTGCACGATCGACGGCGAGGAGCAGGACGCCGAACTGAAGGTGATCGTGTGGGACAACTTCTCCGACACCGACGACGGCACCACCTACGTCGCCGACTTCGACAACATCGCCGTCGACCAGGACGCCATGGTGTTCTCGATCGCGTTCGTCCCGCCGGACTCCGACGTCGGCATGCCGCCGTGGGTCGCAGAACCTGCCCGAACTGGCCAGCGCCGACAACGGACAGGTCGATGCCGACCAACCGACGGTCACCACGATCCCCGGGGAGACCACCCTCCCGGGAGCGACCACCGTCCCGCCGGCCACCGTCGCGCCGGCCGCCGCGATCGACGGAACCACCGACACGGCACCGGCGAACACTGACCGTCGGCGACCACGGTGCCGGCGACCACGCCGGTGACCACCGGCGGGTGATGCGCGCCGTCGTGCTCGTCGGTGGGTTCGGCACACGCCTGCGCCCACTGACCTACTCGACGCCGAAACCGATGCTGCCGATCGGCGGGCGGCCGATGATCGCCCGTCTCATCGATCGTCTCGCCCGCGGTGGTGTCACCGAGGTCGTGCTGGCGCTCGGGTTCAAGCCCGAGCCGTTCATCGAGGCGTTCCCGGACGGGCGCTGTGGCGACGTGACGCTCACGTACGCCGTCGAACCCGAACCGCTCGACACCGCCGGGGCGATCCGTTTCGCCGCCGACGCAGGCCGGCATCGACGACACGTTCATCGTGGCCAACGGTGACGTGCTGACCGACCTCGACGTGTCGCACCTGATCGCCACGCATCGCCGGCTGGCGGCCGAGGCGACGATCCACCTGATCGCGGTCGACGACCCGTCGAGCTTCGGCGTCGTCGACATCGCCGTCGACGAACACGGCGTGGGTCCCGTCCGGGCGTTCGTCGAGAAGCCGTCGCCGGGAACCGAGCCGAGCAACCTCATCAGTGCGGGCACCTACGTGCTCGAACCATCGGTGCTGGCGCTGATGCCGCCAGGGCGTGCGATCGTCGATCGAGCGCGACGTGTTCCCGAAGGTCGTCGCCGGCGGCGCCCTCTACGGTGTCGCCACGGACGACTACTGGATCGACGCCGGTCGTCCGGAGCTGTACCTGGCGGCCAACCTCGACCTCCTGAGCGGCGTTCGCCGGTTCGACCGGTGTGCGCCGATCGACGACACGGCCGTCGTCGACGCCTCCGCCCTGGTCCGCAACAGCATCGTCGGTGCCGGCGCCCGCATCGCCGGTGAGGCCCGGGTCATCGACTCGGTGATCCTTCCCGGCGCGGCGGTCGAGGCCGGGGCGCTGCGTCGAGCGGTCGCTCGTGATGGGCGTCGTCGGCGCCGGCGCGACGGTCATCGGCAGCATGATCGGCGCGGACGGTCGCGTCGACGACGGTGCTCGTCTCGTCGACGATGCCCTCCCCGCCGCCGCCCGATGATCTGAAATCTGATGAGGCTGATGGGACGCGGCCGATGCAGGTACCAATGCGAGTGATGGTGATCGGGGGAGCGGGATTCATCGGATCCCACCTCGTCGATCGCCTCCTCGCCGAAGGCCAGGAGGTCGACGTCGTCGACGATCTCTCCACCGGGAGCCTCGCCAACCTCGCCGAGGCCCGTGCCGCGGGAGGGCTGAAGATCCACCATCTCGATGCCGGGAGCACCGACGTCGACACGGTGATCGGCATCCGCCGGCCCGAGGTGATCGTGCTCCTCGTCGCTGCTGCCGCGCCCCGATCGGGGCAGCGGGCAGGTGGGCCCAGCGCTCGGCATGGTCACGACGATCCTCGAATCGTGCCGGCACCACGGTGTGGCCAAGGTGGTGGCCGCGGTTCCGGCGGCCGTGCTCTACGGACACCCCGCGTCGCAGGCGATCCCGGTGAAGGAGGGCGCCCTGATCCCGCGTGGCGTGAACGGTGTGGTGGCCCGTTCGACGATCGACCTGCTCGAGATCTACCGCGACCGTTCGTCGATCGAGTTCACGGTCCTCGCGCTGGCGTCGGTGTACGGTCCGCGCCAACGACCTGACGGAGGCGTCGTGGCGGCCTTCCTGGCCGCCGTCGACTCGAACACGGCGCCCGTGTTGCACGGTGACGGACGGCAGACCCGCGACTTCGTGTTCGTCGACGACGTGGTCGACGCGCTCGTCCGGGCGTGCGAGCGCGGCGGTGGGCTCGTCATCAACATCGGCACGGGCGAGCAGACATCGATGCGCGAACTCTGGGACACGTCGATCGGGCGACCGGGTCCGAGCGCTCGGCGCCGACCGCCGGGCCGGCCCGGCCCGACGATCTGGTGCGATTCGCCGTGTCGCCCGTGCGCGCCCGGATCCACCTGGCGTGGTCGCCGTGGACCGACGCTCGACGAGGGCCTGGCGCGGCTCGACCGCCGAGCCTGACGGGCCAGCCGACGCGGTCAGCTGACCGCAGCGATCGTCGCGGCCGCGAGCGCCCGCGCGCGATCGCCGGCGTCGACATGACCGACGGCGTGCACGACGCAGCGCATGCCGGCGCTCTCGACGGCGTCGGCGAGGTGGGCGTCGACCGCGTCGACGACGAGCACCGAGGCGATCGGCTGCGTACAGGCGGGCGACGCCGACGACGCTCGCCTCGTGCCCCAATTCGACCATCATGTGGTCGGCGGGGCCCTTGAGTGCCGCACCGCCGACGATCGGCGACACGGCGACCACGCGGTCGCGGCGTGCGGCGAGGAGCTGGTCGACATCGGGCGAGTGATCGGATCGGGCCGATCGACACGAGCGGGTTCGACGGTGCGATCACGACCACGTCGGCGTGCTCCAGTGCCCGTCGCGCGACTGCGGCTCAGCCGGGCATCGCCGACGAAGCGGACCGCCGTGACGGCGACGTCGTGGTGCAGCCGGACGAAGTAGTCCTGGAACGAGATCTCACCGTGTTCCACGGTGTCGACGGTCGTGGCGATGCGGTCATCGGTCATCGGCACGATGGAGATCGGGACGTCCCACGCCCGGCGGATCTCGTCGGTGACCGTCGGTGAGGCGTGGCCCCCTCGGCCCGTCGAGCGGTGCGGTACAGGTGGGTGGCGAGGTCTCGATCGCCGAGGTTGAACCAGCGGTTGCGCGGCGCCGAGCCGGCCGGGCGGACGGCTTCGTACCGTGCCAGCGACTCCATCGCGCGTCCAGCGACTCGTCGACGAGCCCCCAACCCCGGTCCGGGTCGATCGCACCGGCGAGGGTGTAGGTGACGGTGTCGAGGTCGGGCGAGATCGACAGCCCGTGGATCTCGCAGTCGTCGGCGGTGTTGACGATGGCCGTGATCGCCGACGGGTCGTCGACGGCGGCGATGAGCCCGGCGAGGAACCGGGCGGCGCCGACTCCACCGGACACGACGGCGATCGACGGCGTGCGTCATCGTGCTCCAGGAGTTCGCGTCGTACAGGTCGATCAGCCGGTCGGCGGTGCGCGACCACGTGAATCGGCGGAGGTTGGCCTGGCCGCGACGGACCAGCTTGTCGTGCATGTCGTCGCTCGTGACCACCCAGTAGAGGTTGGCCGCGAGCGCCTCGGCGTCGAGTGGGGTGCTCAGCAGCGCGGCCGGCCCCGGCGATCTCCGGGATCGAACCGGCGGTGCTGGCGACCACCGGCGTGCCGAGTTGTTGGGCCTCGAGGATCGGGAAGCCGAACCCCTCGTCGAGCGACGGGTAGGCGAGGGTCCGGGCCGTCGACGAGGAGCCAGTTCTTCTCGACGTCGTCGACGGGCCCGACGCAGCATGATCCGCGCGGCGGCGGCCGGGTCGAGACGGCGGATCGCCTTGTCGACGTTGGGTCGGTCGTTCGCCGTCGGCCCCGGCGATGACGAGGCGGACGTCGCGGTGTTCGTGGGCGAGGCGACCGAACGCGGCGACGAGCGTGGGCAGGTTCTTGCGTCGCTCGATCGTGCCCAGCGCCAGGATGAACGGCGCCGCCGTCGAGGTCGGGCAGGCTGGCCGGCCGGTCATCGGGCGGGATCGGTCGGGATCGGGCGGCGGACCGAGATGGATCGTGCGGACCCGATCGGTCGCGAGCAACTCGCGGACCTTGACCGTCGTGGCGTTCGACGAGGTGACGACGTACGTGCCCTCGGCGACGCGACCGGCGCAGCACCGCAGCGGCGCGCCGGACGTCGGGATCGACATCGCGTGGGTGCTCGAGGAACCAGCAGTCGTACACGGACACGACGCGAGGCGCACCGCGACGGCGGCACCACGTAGTTCGTGCCGTGGACGACGTCGGGACGGCCGAGGAACCGGTCGAGCGGCGGAGAGTTCCGTGACCACAGGCGGATCGCGGCGGCGGCGGGGATCGGGAGCCGCCGTTGGGAATCCTCCCGCTTGGCCCGGGTGCTCGTGACGTACGGCTTCAGCGCGACCGCTCGCTCCGAGGCGCTGAGCGCTCCGACGAGTCCGGCCACCGCATGGCCGATGCCGGTGCGGGGCCCGTGGAGCGGCGCGACATCGATCGCCACGCTGATCGTGGGGGGCGCGTGGACCATGTGGGGCGTGAGCGTATCGGTGGTCTCCCGGACGACCGCATCGTAGACTCGTCTCCCTTATGCCAAAAGCGTTCGTCACGGGTATCACTGGTCAGGATGGTCAGCATCTGGCCGAGTTCTTGCACGGTCAGGGTTATGACGTGTTCGGGATGGTGAAGGGCCAGAACAACCCCCGTGCCCAGCAGATCGCCGAGGAGTTCCCGTACGTGGAACTCGTCTCCGGTGACCTGGCCGATCTGCCGTCGCTGGTGTCGGCGATCGAGGCGGCGCAGCCCGATGAGGTGTACAACCTGGGTGCGATCAGCTTCGTGGCGTTGTCGTTCTCGCAGGCGGAGTTGACGGCGAACCTGACCGGGTTGGGTGTGTTGCGGATGTTGGAGGCGATCCGCATGGTCGGTGGTTCGCAGAACAACCCGATCCGCTTCTACCAGGCGTCGTCAGCTCGGAGATGTTCGGCAAGGTCCGCGAGACCCCGCAGACCGAGCTGACCCCGTTCCACCCGCGTTCGCCGTACGGGTGCGCCAAGGTGTTCGGGCACGACATCGTGGTCAACTACCGCGAGTCCTACGGGCTGCACGCCTCCTCGGGGATCCTGTTCAACCATGAGGGCCCCCGGCGGGGGATGGAGTTCGTCACCCGCAAGGTGACCAACGCCGCGGCCCGCATCAAGCTGGGCCTGCAGGACGAAGTCGTGCTCGGCAACCTGGACTCCAAGCGTGACTGGGGCTACGCCGGGGACTATGTCAAGGCGATGTGGTTGATGTTGCAGCAGGACGAACCCGGCGACTACGTCGTGGCCACCGGGCGAGACCCATTCGATCGAGGATCTCGTCGAGCGGGCCTTCGGTGAGGTGGGGATCGACAACTGGCGTGACTACGTGCGCCAGGACCCCAAGTTCCTGCGCCCCGCCGAAGTCGACCTGCTGATCGGTGACCCGTCCAAGGCCAGCAACGTGCTGGGCTGGGAACCCGAAGTCGACTTCCCGACGTTGATCAAGATGATGGTCACCCACGACCTCCAACTCGAAGCCACCAAAGCCGGCCTCCCCCTCCCCGCCTGACCGGCCCGGCCCGACCCCTGGCGCGTCGGATCCGACCGAACGGCGCCAGGTCGTCCGGGGCGGTCAGGTCTCGAAGGGCATGTCGGTGATCGCTTCCATGATCGAGTCGCTGATCGGGCACGACGCCCGAGCGGAGCCGGAACTGGAGGGCGATCGCGAACGACGATCGACGTCGCCAGCGACGACACCACGAGCGCGATCTCGATGCGCCGGAACATCTCGTCGCCGCCGAGCCACATCGCCGAGCAGGAACGTGACGACGCCGATGCCCCACCCGACGGCGACGAGCGCATGGCCCTTCAGGGCGATCACCGCCTGGGCGATCGCCAGCGACATCATGTAGCAGGCGCTGCTGAACGACGAGCATCGCCAGCGTGCGCCCGCTCAGGTCCGCCTCGTACACCAGGTCGATCACCCAGGACCGAGCAGGAACGACCCGGCGATACCGACGACGCCGACGGCGATCACGACGACGATCAGACGCCGCAGACCGGCGCGGAACTCCTCGATCTCGCCACGGGCGGCCAGCCGGCTGAGCCGTGGGAGGAGCGCCGCCTGCACGGCCTGGAACAGGAACAGCGGGATCCGGGCGAGCAGCACGCCGTAGGAGAACGCCGTGACGAGGCCGTCCTCGTCTCGGCTCGGCGAGCAGGCTCGCGGCGATCGGCCCGGCGTTGAGCAGCGTGGCGGCGAAGATCGAGCCGAGGAGCAGCCAACCGAGGTTCGGTGTGACCTCGTTCCAGTCGGCCGTCGGGCCGGGATCGGTCTGCAGGCCGCCGCGGCGGTACACGTAGACCACGGCGAACAGCGGCGAGATGGCGATCACCAGGCCGTACGCCCCGACCGCCGTGATCGCCGATGATGGCCAGCACGACGCAGAGCACGATGCGGACGACGCCGTCGGAGCCCATGATGATGGCGTACTCGGTGAACCGTCCGCTGCCCGAACAGATGCCGCGAGCCAGGTGGGCCGGGGCGTAGCCGACGAACGTCAACGCCAGCGCGACGACCATGAACCAGTCGCCGTCGAAGTACGACGATGGCGAGGAACGGGCTGGCGATCGCCGTGCAGAGCACGCGCGATGCCCGACCATCACCGCCCCGAGGCGAACGACCTTGCGGACGACCGGTTGGGAGCCCTGCGCGAGCGCCCGCCGGTGCGAGATGGCCCGACCGAGTTCCTGTTCGAGCGGCAGGAAGAGCCCGGGCGCGAGGGCGAACGTCACGAACCACAGCGACGCGAGCGGCGCGAACTCGTCGGCGCCGCCGACGGCGACCGTGCCGACCTTGAAGAAGGCGTAGGTGGCGAAGCCGGCGAGCAGCAGCGCGATGCCGACGGGAATGGTCCCCTCGGGCAGCGGTGTGCGGGCAGGCGCAGGAGGGACGACGGACGACACGACTGCCGAAGCCTAGCGAGGCGTCGTCCGACTAGCGGTGCAGGACCTTGGCCAGTTCGCGGCGTCGCACCCGCAGCTGTCGCAGCCCGAGCACGGCGAATCCGACGGTGACGTAGGTCACCTCGCGCACGCCGACCGCCGCGGTTCCGACGGCCGTGCGGGCGGCGCGCCCGGCGTCCGAATCGAGCATCGCGGACACGTCGAAATCGGTGAGATCGAGATTGGTCGGGTCGAATCGCGGCCGCAGTGCCATCGAGCGGCAGCGTAGCGAGCCGGTGCCAGGCGTCGCAGCGAGCTGACCCGTCGCTTTCACGGCACACCGCTAGCCTCGATCAATCGTGGAACCGGAGACCGTGCACGTCGGTGCAACCGAGCAGGCGCGCTCAGGAGCCGACGTCGGCAGGTGGGCAGGCACCGCCCGTGGTGGCGTCGTCGTGGTCCACGATCCCGAGCCGTGGTTCGAGGACACGATCGAGGCGTTCGCCCGCCAGGACTATCCCAACCTGCGATTCCTGTTCCTCGTCGCCAGCGATCGACGACGCGCGAGCGGACGTCGGTTCGCCTCCGTCGAGTCGCGCGATCACCGCTCGCCTGCCCGACGCCTTCGTCCGGCGGGTCGGCGGGCAATCCCGGATTCGGCGCCGGTCGCCAACGAGGTGCTCCGGCTGGTCGAAGGCGAGCACGGCCTGTTCCTCGTCTGCCACGACGACATCGCCCTGGATCCCGACGCCCTGCGGCTGATGGTCGAGGAGCTCTACCGATCGAACGCCGGCGCGGTCGGGCCGAAGCTCGTCGACTGGGTCGATCCCCGGGTGCTGCACTCGGTCGGGATGGGCGTCGACCGGTTCGGTGAGATCGATCACTCGATCGAACTGGGCGAGGTCGACCAGGAACAGCACGACGGCGTCCGCGACGTGTTCGCCGTGCCGAGCGCGTGCATGCTGATCCGCGCCGACCTGTTCCGCGAACTCGACGGCTTCGACGAGTCGATGTCGTTCCACGGCGAGGACGTCGAGCTGTGCTGGAGGATCCACCACAGCGGCGCCCGGGTCGTGGTGGCGCCATCGGCCCGGGTCCGCCATCGCGAGCGAACTGGAACGGCGGCGACCCGACCTGCACCACGTCCGGCTCGACGGCGCAGCATCGGATGCGGACGGTCGCCGACCTGACCGGCGGGGCCCGCCTGCCGGGCCGCTCCATCGAGATGGTGTTGCTGACGATGGTCGAGCTCGTCGTCGGCGTGTTCACGGCCACGTTCGGCCAGGCGTGGGCGTCGCTGCGGGCACTCGTGGGCCTCGTCCCGCGCACCCCGTCGCTGCTGGCCCGTCGACGTGCGGTGAAGCCGTTCCGCCGGGTGCCCGAACGGGAGGTCGCCGGCCTGCAGATCCGGGGGAGCGCCCGGCTCTCGTCGTACCTGCGCAGCCGTGACGTCGCCACGTACGTGTCCGCAGGACGCGACGGTCCGCCGGTGGCGCGACGGCACGACCGCGCCGGTGATCGCCTGGTTCTGCGTGCTCGTCGGCGCTCGTGATCGGCAGCCGCACGCTTCTTCGGCGAGGGTGTTCCCGCGGTCGGCGAGTTCCTCCCGTTCCCGCGACAGCCCGCGGCTGCTGCTCGATTCGTTCGTGTCCGGTTGGAACGGCACCGGTGCCGGCGCCACGCGAGTCGAATCCGACCGGCTGGGCGAGCTCGCCGGTTTCGCGCCGTTCACGCTGTTCCGCATGGGGCTGCTGCAGACGCTGCTGATCGTCGGGCTGCTCGTCGCCGGTGTGGCGGGCATGTGGAAGTTCGCCACGATCTTCCCGTCGACGCGGGCCCGCGTCGGTGCCTTCGTCGTGTTCGCCGCCACCCCGCTTGATCGGCGGCGCGATGGCCGGCGGACGGCTGACCGTGCTCGTCGTCTACGCGGCGACGCCCTGGATCGTCCATCTGCTGCGGCGGGCGGCCGGTCTCGAAACGGCCGATCCCGCCGCCGCCGCGCTCGATCTCACCGATGGCGTCGCCCGCATCACCGGGGCCGAGCGCGTCCGGCGGATCGTCGTCGCCGGGCTCGTCGTCGCGCTCGCCGCGGCGTTCGCCCCGATCATGGTCCCGCTCACGATCGTCGTCGCCCTCTGCCTCGCGCTCGGCACCCTGTTGGCGCTCGCCTCATGGCGCGTGGCGGCCTGGTTCGCGATCTGTGGGATCGGCGCGGCGCTGGTCGGCGTGCTGCTCAACGCACCGTGGGTCGTCCACGTGGTCGTGGGCCGAACTCGTCGGCGCGCCACCGCTCGGTGATCCCGGTCGAGGCCTGCTCGCGCTGGCATCGTTCGAGATCGGGCCGACCGACCTCGCCGTGCTCGCCGTCGCCCTGTTCGTCCCCGTGGTCGTGGCGATCGCCCTGGTCAAGGCGTGGCGTCTGACCTGGGCGGTGCGTGCCGCGGTGCTGGTGATCGTGTTCGGGGCACTGGCCGTTGCTCGGCGATCGCGGGGCGCTGCCGTTCGACGTGCCCGAGGCCGGCGTGCTGCTGGTGCCGGTGGCGTTCGGTGTGTCGGTGTCGGCCGGCGCCCTGCTTCGCCGGGTTCGATCTCGACGTGCGCGATGCCGGGTTCGGGTGGCGTCAGCCGCTGGGGATCCTGGCGATGATCGCCGTCGTGGTGGGTGTCGTCCCGGGGATCCTGGCCATCGGGCGACGGTCGGTGGAGCACGCCCGACACGACGCTCGGCCGGCTGATGAACGCCTGGCTGGTCGACGAGCCGGCCGACGGGGACTACCGGGTGCTGCTGCTCGGCGATTCGCGGGTGCTGCCGGTCCCGTCGACCGAGTATCGCGACGGGTTGTCGTGGGCGATCATCGACGACGGTGACCTCGACGTCCGCGATCGGTGGGTCGCCCCCTCGACCCCGGCCGCCGCCACCGTCACCGAGGCGCTCGACCAGATCTCGTCGTCGTCGACGCTGCGCGCCGGCCGTCTGCTCGCCCCGCTCGGGATCCGCTACATCGTCATCCCCGAGTTCGACGGGGTGAACTCGACCACCGACGAGCCGATCGCCGTGGCCGACGGGCTCACGGGCGCGCTCGACGATCAGCTCGACCTGTCATCGGTGACGGGTGGGTTCCCGACGCTGGAGATCTACGAGAACGGCGCCTGGCTCCCGACCGTCAGCCTGCTCGGCGGAGCGACCGCCGCGGCGAGCCAGACGGCCGGGACCGAAGCCCTGCTCCGCGCCGATCTGACCGATGCCGTGCCGATCATGCCGGGTGCCGACCAGTTCGACGCCGCCACCGCCGACGTGACCGCCGGTGTCGTGCAGCTCGGGGTGCCGTACGACCCGAACTGGGTCCTGTCGGTCGACGGCGCCGACATCCCGGCGCGTCGATCGTTCGGCATCAGCACCGCCTTCGACGTCGCCGCGCCGGGCGTGGCGGAACTCCGGTACGACACGCCGACCGAGCGGGCGCTCCTCGTCGGACTCCAGGTGGCGCTGTGGGTCGGAGCGATCTTCATCGCGCTGAAGATCCGCGTCCCGCGGGCCGCGTCGCGTCCGGTCGTACGCCGTCGACGAGACCCTGATCGTGCTGCCCGCTGACCGGCGCGCCGCCGCGTCGAGCCGACGTGCGTGGAGGTGGCGCCGTGATCCGTCGTGCCATCCCCGCCCTGATCGTCGTGATCCTCGGGTTCGCCGGCGTTGTTCGCGATCGGTCGTGACGAGCCCGCCGAGGTTCCGGCCACGTTCGCGTTGCAGGCCGGGAGCTGGATGCCGCACGTCAACGACACCGACAAGCTGACGGGCAGCTGGTTCTGTCCCGGGGTGCCGGCGTCGCGGCGAGGAAGGTGTCGGTGGCGAGGTGGTCGTCTCGAACCGTGACGGCGAGCAGCTGGTCGGTCGGTTCACCGTGCTCACGCCCGACGGTGCGGGTGCGACGCAGGACTTCACCGTCGAGCCGTGGTCGCAGAACGTCATCGACGTCTCGGCGCTGGCCACCGCGCCGTTCGTGAGTGTCGTCGTCGAACTCGACGGTGGCGGCGGCCTCGTCGAGCAGCGCGCCATCCACCCGGCCGGGAACTCGGTGGCCCCGTGCTCCAACGACACGTCCGACACGTGGTACCTCGCCGACGGCTTCACCGTCGACGGCAGTGTGGAGTCGCTCATCCTGACGAACCCGTACGACGACGTGGCGATCGCGCAGTTGACGTTCGCCACCGAGTCGGGCGAATCGTCGCCGTCGGCGTTCCGCGGCTTCCCGATCCCGCCGCGCTCGGTGAAGGTGATCCCGATCGCCGAACTCGGCGTCCGGGACGAGCCGGTCATCGCCGTCGAGGTCACCACGACGAGCGGGCGGATCGTGCTCGGGCGGGCCCAGCACTACCTCGGCGGCGGACGGCTCGGCTACGAGGTCACGCTCGCCGCACCGGCTCCGCGGGACCAGTTCTGGTTCGCCGACGGCGAACAGGGCGACGGCATCACCGAGACGTACGCGATCTACAACCCGACCGACGCCGACGTCGACGTCGACGCCGTGTTCCTCGGCCTGCCGGTCGAAGCGAACTTCGGTGGGATCCCGACGATCACCGTTCCCGTCGCGCCGGGTGGTCGTGTTCGACCCGACCGACGAGCAGTACGCCGGGACCGTGACGGACGGGCGTCACGCCGTCGTCTTCTCGACGCTGGCCGACCCGTCGATCGTCGTCGAACGGGTCCTGACGCGACCGGCGGACGACTCCGTGGCCACGTCGGTCGTGCTCGGAGCACCGCCCCGCGAGGACGGGTTCGTCGCCACCCAGTGGCACCTGGGCATCGGGCCGTCAGAGCCGACGACCGCCGCGCTCGTCGTCTACAACGTCGACAACGTCGAGGGAACCGTCACGATCGAGGCGGTCGGCCCGGGCGGGCCGACGGCGATCGAGGGGCTGAGCGACATCCCGATCGGGCCCGGTGCCGTGATCACGATCGACCTCACGGCGCCCGACGCGCTGAACCGTGAACTGATCCTCACGGCATCCAATCGGGTGTTCGTCGAACGCTCACTGCTCGCGAGGTGGCGACCTGTCGGGCCGCTCGGGCTCGTGGGCGGTGCCGTCGTCGGCCGCATCGTGACGAGTCGTTAGCCTGCGTTCGTGGATCGCGTCGTCATCGCCGTCGTCATCATCGCGGTGGTCGCCGTCGTCGCGGTCGTCGCCCGCTCGCGGCGCAAGCCCGATGCGCCGACGCAGCGGACGGCCCCCATCCCCGACCAACTCGACCGGTCCGACTTCGCCCGCCCCGACGCTCCGTGGCTGGTCGCCGTGTTCAGCTCGGCGACCTGTGACGTGTGCCGGAGCGTCGATCGACAAGGCGCGGGTGCTCGAGTGCCGTGACGTCGCCGTCGTCGACGTCGAGTACCTCGCCGGCGCGGTCGTTGCACGAGCGCTACTGCGATCGAGGCGGTGCCGACGTTGGTCGTCGCCGACGCCCAGGGCGTCAGCCGCGCCGGGTTCGTCGGGCCGATGTCGGCGACCGATCTGTGGGCGGCCGTGGCCGAAGCGCGGCAACCGGGCACCTCGCCCGAACCCGACCTCGGCCGCACCCGGCCCTGATCGGACGGCGTCGCCGGATCAGCGGGCGATGATGTCGTTGGCCGGCTGACCCGACTCGGTCATGCCGAGGTGGATCAGGCGGGCGACCTCGGGGCCGTCGATCGTCTCCCGGTCGAGCAGCGCGTCGGCGATCAACTCGAGGCCACGGCGGTGACGGGTGAGGATGTCGGTCGCCCGGCCCTCCTGGTCGGTGAGGATGCGGGCGATCTCCTCGTCGAGGAGCTTGGCCGTGTCGTCGGAGTACTCGCGCCGCGACGACATGAGGTCCTCGCCGAGGAACACCGGCCTGCTGGCTGCTCCACGCCATCGGGCCGACCCGCTCGGACATGCCCCACTCGCGGACCATGCGGCGGGCGATGCCGGTGGCCTGTTCGAGGTCGTTGGCGGCGCCGGAGTTGAGATGGCCGAACACGATCATCTCGGCGACGCGGCCGCCCATCGCCTTGCAGATCGTGTCCTCGAAGTACTCCTTGGAGTACGTGTGGCGCTCCTGCGGGAGCGACCACGTGACACCGAGCGCCATGCCGCGCGGCAGGATCGTGACCTTGTGCAGCGGGTCGCCGTGGGGGAGCACGGTGGCGAGCAGCGCGTGCCCGCCCTCGTGGTACGCCGTGGCCCGCTTCTCCTCGGCCGACATGATCAGCGACTCGCGCTGGGCGCCGAGCACGACGCGGTCACGGGCGTTCTCGAAGTCGATCCGCTCGATCTGCTTCGAGCCGCGGCGCACGGCGACGAGGGCGGCCTCGTTGACGAGGTTGGCGAGGTCGGCGCCGGACATGCCGGGCGTCGCCTGGGCCATGGTCTCCATGTCGACGTCGGGACCCATCCGCTTGTCGCGGCTGTGCACCTCGAGGATCAGCCTTGCGCTCGCTCGACTCGGGGAACGGCACGACGATCTGGCGGTCGAAGCGGCCGGGACGCAGCAGCGCCGGATCGAGGATGTCGGGGCGGTTGGTGGCCGCCATGATGACGATGCCCTCGGAGGTCTCGAAGCCGTCCATCTCGGCGAGCATCTGGTTGAGCGTCTGCTCACGCTCGTCGTGACCGCCGCCGAGGCCGGCGCCGCGCTTGCGGCCGATCGAGTCGATCTCGTCGATGAAGATGATCGCCCGGCCCATGCGGCGGGCCTGCTGGAACAGGTCGCGGACACGGCTGGCGCCGACGCCGACGAACATCTCCATGAAGTCCGAACCCGTGACGCTGAGGAACCCGACGCCGGCCTCGCCGGCGACGGCGCGGGCGAACAGCGTCTTGCCGGTTCCGGGAGGGCCGACGAGCAGGATGCCCTTGGGCACCCGGGCGCCGATCTCCTTGAACCGCTCGGGCATGCGCAGGAAGTCGACCACCTCGGTGATCTCCTGCTTCACGCCGGTGTAGCCGGCGATGTCGTCGAACGTGGTCGACGGCTTGTCGGCGTCGTAGGCCTTGGCCTTGCTCCGCCCGATCGACATGACGTTGCCCATCTGGCCCTGACGCGCGGCGCTGCATCCAGATGAAGAACCCGATGATCAGCATCGACCGGCAGGAAGATCGACAGGATGCCGAGCAGCCAGTTGTTGCTCGGCGCCTCGAACTCGTACTGGACGTCGTGCTCGTCGAGCAACTCGCGGTCGGCGTCGGACACGCCGGTCGCGCCGTCGCCGGTGGTGCTGTACTTGTCGCCGTTGGTGAACTCGCCGGTGATCTTGCCGGACCCGTTGTTGATCACCGCGGTGGCGATGTTCCCCTCGATGACCTGCTCGCGCCATTCGGAGTACTCGAGCGATCTCGCCGCTGTCGCTCGGCCACAGGCTCGGCACGAGGAAGGCGGCGGCGACGACGCCGACGAGCAGCCAGATCGTCCACTTCGGCCAGCTGCCCGGACCCTTCCCGGTGCCGGTCGACGGCTGGTCGCCGTGACTGCGCTCGGGACGCCGATCCGGCTCGCCGCGTCGCTGCTGCTGGCCGTTCTGCTGGCCCTGGCCGCGCCCCGGTGGGGGAGGAGGCGGCGGCGGAGGCAGATTGCTCATGGATACATGCTACGGGACCGGCGGATCGTTGACAGGCCGTCAGCATCCACCACGTCGCGGCGATCCACCCGAGCACTCGATCGCGTCACAGATTCGCACGATGGTCGTGGGAATCGCATCGGTCGGGAGTCGTCGCCTCTGCTCACGTCCGGGCTGCTCCGAGCGGGCCGCGGTCACGCTCACGTACGACTACGGCCATTCGCACGTCTGGCTCGACGAGCTGCATCGCCGAGCGTGACCCGCACGCCTACGACCTGTGTCTGCGCCATGCGGCGCGGTTGTCGGTGCCGCACGGCTGGATGCTCGACGATCGCCGCCGCGTCGACCATCCGATCCTGCTCGCCGTCTGACGCTCGACGCCGCGGCAGGCTCCCGGCGATCGCGTTGCGTCAGAATCTGCGCTCGTCCGCGACGTCCGTCGCAGACGAGGATCGCCGGACGCTCGGTGCTGGCGGTCTCGTGAACCGACGGTCGTCCGACGGGGCGCCGGTAGTGTCGCTGGTCGTGGCCGATCCGACGTCACGCGGCGCGTTCCGCCCGCACCGGCAACCCGATCCGAGCCGCCGCGGCCCCCCCGATCGATCTCACGACCGCGCTGATCACCTTCGTGGTGTCGTGGATGGTCGCGCAGGTCGTGTCGTCGGTCGTGCTCGCCGCGCTCGGCGGCGGTGCCGACGTCGCCGACGTGTCGATCGGGCGTGCTGGGGGCGTCGCTGGCCGCGGCGTGGGTCTGCTACCTGGTCGGCATGTGGATCGCATCCGACCAGGTCGGCACCGGTCGCTTCGCCGACGACTACGGGTTGGAGTTCCGACCGATCGACCTGCTCGGCGTGGGCATCGGCGTGCTGTCGCAGCTCGTCGTGGTCAACCTGATCTACCTGCTGTTGCAGTCGTTCTGGGCCGACACGTTCACCGACGACCGCCTGCAGGAGAACGCCAAGGACCTCATCGACCGGGCGACGGGCGGCTCCGCGGTCCTGCTCGTCGCTGCTCGTCGGCTGTCGGCGCGCCGATCGTCGAGGAGCTGTTCTACCGCGGCCTGCTCCAGCGGTCGTTGCTCGCCCGGTACAGCGACGGGCTCGTCGTCGTGGGGGTGGCGCTGTTGTTCGCCCTCGTCCACTTCCGGGTGGTGGAGTACCCGGGGCTGTTCGTGTTCGGCCTGATCCTCGGCTTCTGTGCGATGCGCACGGGCCGGCTCGGCATGTCGATCTTCGCCCACATCGGATTCAACCTGACCGGTCTGGTACTGGCCTGGTGAGCGAGACGGTGAGGCACGCTGACGATGCGTCGGGCGGATCACCGGCCATGATGGTGGACGCGTTCGAGTGCGGATGGATGTGATGAGTGACGATCTGAAGGACCCGGGGTCGCCTGTCGAGGGTGATCCGATCGAGTGGTACGACCGCGCGTACCCCGACGACACGATCACCGAGGCCACCGATACCGAGGACGATGCCGGACGAGCCGTCGCGCTCGACGAGGAGACGTCGGCGCCGCGTGGCATCACCCTGGTACCGCCGCGCGGCGCGTCGGGTCGTGCGGCGCCCGGTCGCCTGGTGGCGGCGGCCGTGGACCAACGAACGCGTCGTCCGGGTGCTCGTCACGTCGACGGTGCTCGTCACCTCCACGGTCATCATGATGATGATCGTCCATCTCAACCCGTTCTCGCCGAGCAGCGACCTGGTGTTCGACCAGACCGACGCCCACCGGCGGCGACATGGGTGCCCACGTGTGGGCGCCGGCCTATCTCCGCGACCACCTGCTCCCGCACTTCCAGCTGTCCGGCTGGAGCATGGACTGGTACGGCGGCCTGCCGATCTACCGCTTCTACATGGTCGTGCCCGCGCTCGCCATCGTCGCCCTCGACGTGATCCTCCCGTACGGCGTCGCCTTCAAGCTCGTGGCGATCTCCGGACTCGTGCTCTTCCCGATCGCCTGCTGGACGTTCGGCCGCCTCGCCGCCTTCCGCCACCCGATCCCCGAACTGTTCGCGATCGCCGGGCTCTGCTTCCTGCTCGACGAGAGCTACCAGATCTACGGCGGCAACGTGAAGTCCACCATGGCGGGGGAGTTCTCGTTCTCGATCGCTCTCACGCTGGCGATGTTCGGCCTCGGCCTGCTCGCCGCCGGGCTGCGGACGGGGAAGTACCGCGTCTCCGCGGCGATCGTGCTGTCGCTGGCCGCGGTCTCCCACGGCATCGTGCTGATCTTCGTCGCGGTCAGCGCGATCATCCTGTGCCTGGTGTGGATCGACCGGAAGCGGTTCGTCTACGCGATCACCACGGGCGCCACCACGCTGCTGCTGTCGGCCTGGTGGGTCGGCCCGTTCCTGTTCGGCCATCAGTACATGACCGACATGAAGTACGGGTTCCGCCCGGAGGGCGCGAGCGATTCGTTCTTCGACATGTTCTTCCCGCTCACCACGCCGCTCGACATCATCATCACGACGCTGGCGATCGTCGGATTCGTCGCGATGATCATGCGCCGCAACCTCACGGGCACGGCGCTCGGGCTGATCGCCATCGCGTTCGTCGGGCTCGTGTACCTCACCCGCGACAGCCTGCCGCTCATCGGCCTGCTGTGGAATCCCCGGCTGCTCCCGTTCGTCTACCTCATGCGGTACCTGCTGATGATGATCGGCGCGCTCGAGGTGATCGGCTGGGTGGTCAACGCCGTCCGCGGCAGGCTCGCGTCCGAGCAGATGACCGTGTACGAAGGTGCGATCGCGGCCGGGATGATCACCCTGTCGTGCCTCGCTCGTGTTCGGATGGATGTACGAGACGCTGCCGTTCGACGGCCGGGCCACGAGCGGCGACACGACGGTGTACGCCTGGGGCCCGTTCCGCAAGACCCCGGACGCCGGCCGCGCCGTGGCCGACG
This sequence comes from Ilumatobacteraceae bacterium, assembly GCA_963801795.1. Classification (GTDB taxonomy): domain Bacteria; phylum Actinomycetota; class Acidimicrobiia; order Acidimicrobiales; family Ilumatobacteraceae; genus Sva-07. Next base: position 167,233 of record CAWDFZ010000002.1, on the reverse strand, counting down.
GGTGGACCCGCTACAACATGGTCGGCTACGAGGGACGGTCGGCGTACCCCGAGTACCACGACGTCGTGGAGACGATGGACGAGATCGGCCAGGAGCGCGGCTGCGGCCGGGCGCTGTGGGAGAACAACGAGGACAACGGCCAGTACGGCACGACGATGGCGTTGATGCTGCTGCCGCACTGGACCGACGGCTGCATCGCGTCGATGGAGGGCCTGTTCTTCGAGGCGTCCGGCACGACGCCGTACCACTTCCTCACGGCGGCGGCGATGTCCAAGAGTTCGTCGAACCCGGTGCGCCAGCTGCGCTACGTCAACAACGACGCGACCGTCGGTGTGCAGCACATGGCCGACCTCGGCGTCCGGTATCTGATGGTGCGCACCGACGAGGCGAAGGCGAAGGCCGCCGAGCAACGATCGGTTGGAACTCGTCGCCAGCTCGGGTCCGTGGGACATCTACGAGCTCGCCGAGGCCCAGATCGTCGAAGCGCTGACAGGTGCAGCCCGTGGTCGTCGAGCCTCGCGACGGCGACCAGCGCGAGCGCAATCTCGAGGTCGGCACGAGTTGGTTCCAGCGGCAGGAGGACTGGGCGGCGCGGCCGGCCAACGACGGCCCCGACGACTGGCAGCGCATCCCGGTCGAGGTCGACCTGGACGCGCGGGTCGGCGAGCCCGGCGAGCGCAGCCGCAACGTCGACTACGTCGTGCCCGCCGAGCCGATCGACGTCGTCGACCTCCCCGAGATCACGGTGTCCGACGTCGAACATCGGTGAGGAGTCGGTCAGCTTCCACGTCGACCAGATCGGCGTCCCGGTGCTGGTCCGGGTGAGCTACTTCCCGAACTGGCAGGTGAGCGGCGCCGACGGGCCGTACCGGGTGGCCCCCAACTTCATGGTCGTCGTCCCCACCGCGAACGACGTGAACCTCACCTACGAGCGCTCGTCGCTCGACTGGTTCTTCTACGCCCTCACGCTCGTGGGAATCGCCCTGTGCTTCTACTGGCGGCGCCGTGGCGACATGGTCTATCCCGACGCCATCGATGGCCTCGACGGCCTCGATGCGGGGGCGCGACCCGACGACGAGCCGGTCGACGAGCTGGCCGACGGTTCCGTCGATCGTGCTGGTCGAGGATCCCGTCGAGCCGGTCCGGTCGACGCTTCCCGTCGATCGTCCGGTCGGGTGAATCCCGAGGCCCGTCGGGGCCTGGCCGATAGCCTCTCGGCCGTCATGTCACCGCTCCCCACCATCGTCAAGGCCTACGACATCAGAGGGACCGTGCCCGATCAGTTCAACGTCGAGATCGCCCACGCACTCGGGGTCGGGTTCGCCGATCTTCGTGAAGTCGGTCGGCGCGCGATCGGGTCGTCGTCGCCCGCGACATGCGCCCGTCGGGTCCGAAGCTGCTGGCGGCGTTCTCCGACGGCCTGCTCGAGCACGGTCTCGACGTCATCGACCTCGGGCTGGCTTCCACCGACCTCATGTACTTCGGTGCCGGCAGCCTCGACGCGCCCGGCGCGATGTTCACCGCGTCGCACAACCCGGCCGGGTACAACGGCATCAAGCTCTGCCTGGCGGGCGCCCGTCCGGTCGGTGTCGACACCGGTCTCGCCGAGGTGCAGCGGGTGGCCCAGGACGGTCCTCGACGGACGCGCCCCGCGGACCGCCGCCACGTGCGGCAAGCGCTCGCGAACAGGACCTGCTCAGCCGCTTCGCCGACCACGTGCTGTCAGCTTCGTCGATCCGGCCGACATCGGCGAGATGAAGGTCGTCGCCGACACCGCCAACGGCATGGGTGGTCTCGTCGTCCCGGCGGTGATGGAGCGGCTGCCGGGGGTCGAACTCGAGGTCATGTACCCCGAACTCGACGGCACGTTCCCGAACCATCCCGCCGACCCGCTCCAGCCGGCGAACCAGCGCGACCTGCGGGCGCGTGTGGTCACGGGCGGCTTCGATCTCGGTCTGGCCTTCGACGGCGACGCCGACCGCGTCTTCGTGGTCGACGAACTCGGCCACGGCCTGAGCGGATCCACCACGACGGCGTTGCTCGCCGGCGCCGTGCTGCGCACCAATCCGGGTGCCACGATCCTGCACAACCTCATCTGCTCGAAGGCCGTCCCCGAGGTGGTCGCCGAGCACGGAGGCATCCCGGTCCGCACGAAGGTCGGTCACTCGTTCATCAAGCAGATCATGGCCGAGACCGGCGCCGTGTTCGGCGGCGAGCACTCGGCGCACTACTACTTCGCCCGCAACTTCAACGCCGACAGCGGCCTGATCGCCTCGTTGATGGTGATGGCCGAGGTGGGTCGATCCGCCCAGCCGTTGTCGATCGTGCGCAAGCCGTTCGAGCGCTACTCGGCGAGTGGCGAGATCAACACGCAGGTCGACGACGCGGCGGCCGTCATCGAACGGATCAGCGAGCAGTATCGCGCGGCGAGCAGCAGGACCGCCTCGACGGTCTCACGGTCGACTGCGGCGACTGGTGGTTCAACCTGCGTCCGTCGAACACCGAGCCGCTGCTGCGCCTGAACCTCGAAGCATCCGACCGCGGCGCCTGCGACGACCGCGTCGCGGAACTACTGTCGGCCGATCACCGACTGAACGACGATCAAAGGGAAGCATCACATGGCACTGGCGACCGAGCTGCTCGAAATCCTCGCGTGCCCCGACGACAAGGGTCCGCTGTACTACCTCGAGGGCGAGTCGGTCCTCTACAACCCTCGGCTGCGGCGCCGGTACGACATCCGCGACGACATCCCGGTGATGTTGATCGACGAGTCGACCATCGTCGACGACGCGCGAACACGATCGCCTGATGGCCATCGTCGAGCACGATTCGATCGCCGCCGACGTTCGACGCCGGTTGATGCCCGCGTACATGACGGTTCGGTTACGATCCGTCCGATGACCTCGCTCCGATCGCTCCGTGGCGCCGTCGCGTTCGCCGCGCTGTGCGCGAGCGCGCTGGTCGCGGTCGGCGCCGCGGGTGGCACCCCGATCGCTTCGGCGCAGGCCACGAGCCTCGGCGTCGGGCGGCGAGTACCACCCGGTCACGCCGACGCGCATCTTCGACACGCGCGCCGCCGGCATCAACGACACCGCGCCGCTCGGGCGCCAAACCGGCGAACCCGACCGGGCAGGCGTTCAGCTTCGATGCGCTCGGCCAGGGCGGCATTCCGGCCGAGGTCGCCGGCGCCAACCGGGACGTGCTCGCCGTCGTGTTGAACGTCACCGTCGCCAACCCGACGCGGGCCGGCTACCTGTCGATCGCTCCCGCCGGATCAGCCGCCGGCACCTCGTCGCTCGTCAACTTCGGCGCCGGCGAGAACGTGCCCAACCTCGCCGTCGTCGGTGCCGGCACGAACGGAGCGGTGTCGGTCGACGCTCGTGATGCCCGAGGGCGCCGGGTCGGCCGAACGTGATCGTCGACGTGTTCGGCTGGATCTCCAAGAGCGACTACCCCGACGCCGACGACAGCGGTGCCCGGTTCCAGCCGGTCGGCCCCGGCCGCATCCTCGACACCCGGTCCGGCCCCGTTCCGGCCGGGTGGGCCGGCGGCACGCCGCTCGCCCCCGACGGGCGACTGACGCTGCCGATCCGCGGCGCCGACGCCGTGCTGCCCGTCGGTCACCGACATCGTGCCGAACGACGCCAACGTCACCGGCGTGATGGTCAACATCACCGCCGTCGCCCAGACGCAGAACACGTTCGTGTCCGCCACGCCGGGCGACGTCCCCGGCGGCACGCTGCCGACCACGTCGAACACGAACCTGTCACGTGGCCAGGTGAAGGCGAACATGGCGATCGTGCCGGTCGGCGCCGACGGCAACATCCGGCTCTACAACGCGTACGGCAACACCCACCTGATCGTCGACGTGCTCGGCTACCTGTACCGGGGTGCCGACGCCGCCACGACGACCGGTCGTGTCGTGCCGCTCGACGCGCCGTTCCGCGTGTTCGACACCCGCCAGCCGGAGTTCGGTGCGGCCCCGCTCGGCTTCGCCACGACCGAGAGCTGGAGCTTCGCCGACTTCACCGATTCGGTGCAGCTCGGTGGTGTGCCGCTCGGCGCGCAGACGGGTTCATCGGCAACCTCACCGGCACCGGCCTCACCCGCCTGCCGGGATTCAGCCAGCCCGTCACCACGTACATGACCGATGTACCCCGGCGGACGCCGACGCTGCCGGAGAGCTCGAACATCAACCTCGTCGAGGGCCAGACCGTGCCGAACATGTCGTTGCTGCGCTACGGCGCGGTCGGCGCCGACGACAACGTGATCCAGGCGTACAACTACAACGGGTCGGTGCACTACCTGCTCGACGTGTACGCCGTCATTTTCGGCCTGAGCGCTAAGCTCCGCGCCACCGAATCGCCGGGCTGATTCGATCGGTGCCTGAAGGCCCCTGCCCGGTTCGTCCATCGAACCAGCTGCGCGCCAAGCGCGCCCATCCCGGAAGAGGATCCCATGACCGACACCGTCACCACCAACACTGCGACGAGCACGCTCGCCGCACGGCGCGACTACCGCGTCGCCGACATCTCGCTCGCCCCGTTCGGTCGCAAGGAGATGATCCTCGCCGAGCACGAGATGCCCGGCCTGATGGCGCTGCGCAAGGAGTACGGCGAGTCCAAGCCGCTCGCCGGCGCCCGCATCTCCGGGTCGCTGCACATGACGATCCAGACCGCCGTGCTCATCGAGACGCTCACCGACGCTCGGCGCCGAGGTGCGCTGGGCGAGCTGCAACATCTTCTCCACCCAGGACCACGCCGCGGCCGCGGTCGTCGTCGGCCCGAACGGCACCGTCGACGACCCGCAGGGCGTCCCCGTGTTCGCCTGGAAGGGCGAGACGCTCGAGGAGTACTGGTTCTGCACCGACCAGATGATGACGTGGCCCGACGCCGCCGACGGCACCGTCTACGACGGTCCGAACATGATCCTCGACGACGGCGGCGACGCCACGATGCTGCTGCACAAGGGCGTCGAGTACGAGAAGGCCGGCCAGGTCCCCGACCCGACCGAGGCCTCGAACCCGGAACTGGCGATCGTGCTCGGCCTGCTGCAGCGCACGCTGAACACCGACCCGACCAAGTGGACCCGGATGGCGTCGCACATCAAGGGCGTCACCGAGGAGACGACGACCGGCGTCAAGCGGCTCTACAAGATGATGGAGCAGGGCGAGCTGATCTTCCCGGCCATCAACGTCAACGACTCGGTCACCAAGTCGAAGTTCGACAACCTGTACGGCTGCCGCCACTCGCTCGTCGACTCGATCTCACGGGCGACCGACGTGATGATCGGCGGCAAGACCGCCGTCGTGTGCGGCTACGGCGACGTCGGCAAGGGCTGCGTGCAGTCGCTGCGCGGCCAGGGCGCCCGCGTCATCGTCACCGAGATCGACCCGATCAACGCGCTCCAGGCGGCGATGGAGGGCCTGCAGGTCCTGCCGATCGAGGACGTCGTCGACACCGCCGACATCTTCGTGTCGGCCACCGGCAACGCCGACATCATCACGATCGACCACATGAAGCAGATGAAGCACAACGCCATCGTCTGCAACATCGGCCACTTCGACAACGAGATCGACATGGCCGGCCTCGCCCGCTCGGGCGCGACCCGCGACGAGCTGAAGCCCGGCACCGACGTGTGGCAGTTCGATGACGGCCACCAGATCATCATCCTCGCCGAGGGTCGCCTCGTGAACCTCGGCTGCGCCACCGGCCACCCGAGCTTCGTGATGTCGTGCTCGTTCACCAACCAGGTGATCGCCCAGATCGAGCTGTACAACAGCACCGACAACTACCCGCTCGGCGTGTACGTGCTGCCCAAGCACCTCGACGAGAAGGTCGCCAGCCTGCACCTCGACGCCCTCGGCGTGAAGCTCACCAAGCTCACCGACGAGCAGGCCGAGTACCTCGACCTCGACCCCTCCGGCCCCTTCAAGCCCGAGCACTACCGCTACTGACCCCGATCTCGTGAACTTCTTGCGGCGTATGTGCGCAAGAAGTTCACGAGTTCACCGGGCGTCGGCATGCGTCGACGCTCGGTCGGCGACGCGGGCGCTCGCGCATGCTGAGCCGGGGCAGGAAGATCTGCACCATCGGGCCGATGCCGAGCGCGAACACGGCGGTGCCGATCCCGATCGACCCGCCGAGGGCGACACCCGCCAGCAGCACGAGCAGTTCGATGCCGGTGCGCGCCAGGTGGATCGACACGCCGTGTCGGCCGAGCCCGGTCATCAGGCCGTCGCGGGGGCCGGGGCCCAGGCCGGCGCCGATGTACAGCCCCGAGCCGACACCGATCACGACGACGCCGGCGAGCATCATCGCCACCCTGCGGCACGAGCAACTCGGGCTCGGGGAGCGAGCGGGCAGGAAGACGTCGACGAACAGGCCGATCGCGAACGCGTTCAGGATCGTGCCGAGGCCGGGCGACTCGCCGAGCGGGATCCACAGGAGCAGCAGGAGCACGCCGGTGACGATGATCACCGTGCCGACGGGAAGCCCGGTGAGTTCGCTCACCCCGGTGTGGAAGACGTCCCACGGCGCGGCGCCGAGGTTGGCGTCGATGAGCAGGGCGATGCCGAGCCCGAACATCGCGAGCCCGGCCATGCAGCGAGCGATCCGCTCGACGGGCGGTCGGTGGGGATGAACCGATGCACGCCGGCACGGTAGCGACCGCGTCAGCCGATCGGCCCGACGATCGGCGACGTCTGCGATCTGACACGGGTCGGCCGATCGACTGCCCAACGTGGCGCCGGCACGATCGGTCGTGTCAGACCCCCTCGTCATGATGGAGCACATGCTGCTCATGACACGTTGTGCCGGATGTGATGCCCCGGGTGCACCGGTGTGCACCACCTGTCGATTCGCCCTCGTCGGGCGGGCGCCGCGACCCCAGCCCCACGGTGTCCATGCCGCCGTGCCGTTCACCGGCCGGGCGCGCGACGTGGTGCTCGGCCTGAAGTACCGCAACCGGCGTCGCGTCGGCCGGCACCTCGCCGGCCTCGTCGTGAACCAGATCGTCGAACGTGGCGATCACGCGCGGATCGATGTGGTCACGTGGGCCCCGACCAGCGCCGCTCGGCGCCGCGAGCGCGGCTTCGACCAGGGCGAAGCTGCTGGCCCGGCACATCGGCGCCCAGCTCGGGCGTGCCCGTGCCGCCGGCTGCTCGATCGCACGTCGGACGAGTGGCCCGCAGACCGGGCGGACCCGTCGGGAACGACTCGCCGGCTCGGTGTTCCGGGCCCGACCCGACGTCCGCGACCGGCGGGTGCTGGTGGTCGACGACGTCGTCACCACCGGTGCCACCATGACGCACGCCGCCCACGCCCTCGAAGCGGCGGGCGCGGCCGAGGTGCTGCTGTACGCCGTGGCGTCCACGCCGGCCGCGGTCGGTCGACGCGGCCTCGCGGCCGTCGCCTGATCGAGCGCACGGCGGCCACGCGTCGCCGCGCCGATCACCGCCGGCAACGGGCCTGCCGATAGGCTCGATCGCTGCATGGGCATCCTCGATCGCATCCTCCGCGCTGGAGAAGGTAAGAAGGTCAAGGCCCTCGAAGGCATCGTTCCCGACGTCAACGCGTTGGGTCCGGAGATCGAGGCGCTGAGCGACGACGCGCTGAAGGCCAAGACCGCCGAGTTCCGTCAGCGACTCGACAACGGCGAGGACGTCGACGATCTGCTCATCGAGGCGTTCGCCGTCACTCGTGAGGCCGCCACCCGCGTCGATCGGTCAACGTCACTACGACGTGCAGCTCATGGGCGGCGCCGCCCTCCACTTCGGTTGGGTCGCCGAGGCCAAGACCGGCGAGGGCAAGACGCTCGTGTCGACGCTGCCGGCGTACCTCAACGGGGTCGACCGGCAAGGGCGTCCACCTCGTCACCGTCAACGACTACCTCGCACGACGCGACGCCGAGTGGATGGGCCAGATCCACCGCTGGCTCGGCCTCGACGTCGGCCTGATCATCCCGGGCTACCGCAACTCGCCCGCCGAGAAGCGCAAGAGCTACGAGTCCGACATCACCTACGGCACCAACAACGAGATGGGCTTCGACTACCTGCGCGACAACATGGCGCAGACCAAGGCCGACAAGGTGCAACAGCGCGGCCACAACTACTGCATCGTCGACGAGGTCGACTCGATCCTCATCGACGAGGCCCGCACGCCGCTGATCATCTCCGGCCGTGTCGCCGACGCGGCCAAGCTCTACTACCGGTTCGCCTCGATCGTGCGCGGGCTCGAAGCGCGACGTCGACTACGAGGTCGAAGAGGACAAGCGCGTCGTCGTCCCGCTCGAGGAGGGCATCGAGAGGGTCGAGGCGGCGCTCGACGTCGAGAACCTCTACGACGACGTCCAGGCCGAACCTCGTCCACCAGTTCACCGTGGCGCTGAAGGCCAAGGAGCTGTACAAGCGCGACAAGGACTACATCGTCCAGGGCGGCGAGGTGAAGATCGTCGACGAGTTCACCGGTCGCATCCTCGAAGGTCGGCGCTGGTCCGAGGGCATCCACCAGGCGGTCGAGGCGAAGGAGGGCGTGAAGATCAAGGAGGAGAACCAGACCCTCGCCACGATCACGCTCCAGAACTACTTCCGCATGTACGACAAGCTCGCCGGCATGACCGGCACGGCCCAGACCGAGGCCGCCGAGCTGATGAACACCTACGGGCTCGGCGTGGTGCCGATCCCGACGAACCAGCCGCTGCTGCGCACTCGATCAGGCCGACCTCATCTACAAGACCGAAGAGGCGAAGTTCAACGCCATCATCGACGACATCGAGCCGCGCCACGAGCAAGGGCCAGCCGATCCTCGTCGGCACCGCCAGCGTCGGCCGCAGCGAGCACCTCGGTCGCCTGCTCGCCCAGCGCGGCATCGCCCACGAGGTGCTGAACGCCAAGCAGCACACCCGTGAGGCCGAGATCGTCACCCAGGCCGGGCGCCTCGGCCGCGGTCACCGTGGCCACGAACATGGCCGGTCGTGGTGTCGACATCCAGCTCGGCGGCAACCCCGAGGGTCTGGCCCGCGCCGACGTGCTCAAGGAGGGCTACGACGCCGAGCTGCTCGTCGACGACTACGAGCTCCCGATGCCGCTCGACCAGATGCCCGAAGACTTCCAGGAGGGGCGCAAGAAGGCGCTCGCCCGCTACCAGGAGCTGCTCGCCGAGTACTCGGCGCAGTGCAAGGCCGAGGGCGACGAGGTCCGCGAACTCGGTGGCCTCTACGTCATCGGTTCGGAACGCCACGACAGCCGTCGCATCGACAACCAGCTGCGCGGCCGCTCCGGCCGTCAGGGTGACCCCGGCGAGAGCCGGTTCTTCCTCAGCCTCGACGACGACCTGATGCGCCTGTTCGCCACCGGTGCGCTGAGCTACGTGATGGGCCGGGCGCTGCCCGACGACGAGGCGATCGAGGCGAAGATGGTCACCAAGGCGATCGAACGGGCGCAGACCACCGTCGAGACGAAGAACGCGGAGATCCGCAAGAACGTCCTCAAGTACGACGAGGTGATGAACGAGCAGCGCAAGGTCATCTACAAGCGCCGCGATCAGATCCTCGACGGCGAGGACCTGCGTTCCGCGGCGATGGAGTACCTCGCCGAAGCGGTCGACGCGCTCATCGAGACGCACTGCGCGTCGGCGGCGAGCGACGAATGGGATCTCGACGGCCTCGCCACCGAGCTGACGCTGTACTGGCCGAACTCGATCAGCGAGGAGCAGTTCGCCGACTGCGACGACACCGACGAGATCTACGACCTCGTCATGGCCGATGCGACGGCGCACTACGAGCGTCGCGAGGAGGAACTCGGTTCCGACGTACTGCGCCAGGTCGAGCGTCAGGTGATGCTGCGCATCATCGACCAGCGCTGGCGTGAGCACCTCGAGGAGATGGACTACCTCCAGGGCGGCATCAACCTGCGGGCGATGGGCCAGAAGGATCCGCTCGTCGAGTGGCAGCGCGAAGGCTTCGAGATGTTCGGCGCCATGATGACCGGCATCGCCCAGGACTTCGTGAAGTACGTGATGCACGTGCAGGTCGTCCAGAACCACGCCGGAGCAGCCGCCGGCCGAGGCGCCGGCGGTGCAGAACCTGCAGACGAGTTCGTCCGACGACGACGAGACCGGCGGCTTCGATCGCGCCGCCCGGGCGGCGGTCGCCGAGGGCGAGCTGCCCGCCGGAGGCGCTGCCGGCCGCAGCAGACCGACGAAGCAGCAGACCGTCGTCAAGGACGACTTCTCGAAGACGCCGCGCAACGCGCCGTGCCCGTGCGGGTCCGGCAAGAAGTTCAAGCAGTGCCACGGCGCCACCTGAACGGCGCGGCCGCCGCGCCCACGATCATGCGTGACTTCACCCAGGACATCCGCGACGTGCAGCGTCGCCTCGACGAGGCGGCGAGCTATCTGTCGATCGACGACAACCGCGAGCGCTTCGCGGTCCTCGAGGCCGAGGTCGCCGAACCCGGGCTGTGGGACGACCAGGAGCGGGCGAAGAAGCTCAACACCGAGTACGCCAACATCCGTGACGACCTCGCGACGTTCGACGACCTGACCGCGCGGGTCGGCGACGTCGAGGTGCTGCACGAGCTCGCCCGCGACGAGGACGACGAGTCGCAGGAGCCGGACATCGACGACGCGATCGCCGCGATCCGCGCGACGCTCGACCAGCTCGAGCTGCGCAGCCTGTTCACCGGCGAGCACGACGACAGCGACTGCATCGTGCAGATCAACGCCAAGGACGGCGGCGTCGACGCCCAGGACTTCTCCGAGATGCTGCTGCGGATGTACGAGCGCTGGTGTGAACGCCGTGGCTTCACGATCAGCCTGAACTACGTGTCCGAAGGGGCCGAGGCCGGGCATCATGTCGGCCGAGGTCACCATCACCGGCCGCTACGCCTACGGCCTGATGACCGCCGAGCGGGGCACGCACCGCCTCGTGCGGATCAGCCCGTTCGACAACCAGGGCCGTCGCCAGACGTCGTTCGCCGCGGTGCAGGTGTGGCCGCTGCTCGACGACGTCGACGTCGACATCGACGAGTCCGACATCCGCATGGAGGTCTTCCGGGCGTCGGGCGCCGGCGGCCAGCACATCAACAAGACGTCGTCGGCCGTGCGTCTGATCCACGAGCCGACCGGCCTCGTGGCCAGCTCGCAGGAGGAGCGCAGCCAGCTGCAGAACCGCGAGCGGGCGATGGGGCGGCTCACGTCGATGATCGCGGCGAAGGCCGAGGAGGATCGTGCCGCCGAGCTCGACGCGATCGCCGGCAAGCAGGCCCAGGTCGGCTGGGGGAGCCAGATCCGCAGCTACGTCCTGCAGCCGTACCAGATGGTCAAGGACCTGCGCACCGAGATCGAGACGAGCAACGTGCAGCGGCGTGCTCGACGGCGACATCGACGAACTCGTCGAGGGCTACCTCCGCTGGCGCCGGGAGAACCGCGGACAGGACTCGACGGTGTGACCCACGGTCATCGGTCACCCGAGGGTGACGTTCCGTGAACGGGGCTCGGCGATACCCTGCTTTGGCCCATCGGGCGGTACACCATGATTCGACTCGAGAACGTCACCAAGAGCTATTCCACCGAGGTCGTCGCGGTCCGCGACGCCAGTTTCGACGTCGCCAAGGGCGAGTTCGTGTTCCTCGTCGGCCCGTCCGGTTCCGGCAAGAGCACGCTGCTGCGCATGCTCAACCGCCAGGACCGTCCCGAGCGCGGTGCCGTCTGGGTCGCCGGCCGCAACATCGTCGACATGCCGCCGGGGCGCGTGCCGCACCTGCGGCGCAACATCGGCAACATCTTCCAGGACTACAAGCTGCTCCTCGAGAAGAGCGTGTTCGAGAACGTCGCGTTCGCCCAGGAGGTGATCGGACGCCCGTCGCACGTGATCAACCAGCAGGTCCCCGCGGTGCTCGAACTCGTCGGCCTCGCCGGCAAGGAAGACCGCCTGCCGCACCAGCTGTCCGGTGGCGAGCAGCAGCGCGTGTCGATCGCCCGGGCCTTCGTCAACCGTCCGCTGATCCTGCTCGCCGACGAGCCGACCGGCAACCTCGACCCGGCGACCGGCGAGGGCATCATGCGCCTGCTCGATCGCATCAACAAGACCGGCACCACCGTGGTGATGGCCACCCACGACCAACGGATCGTGAACACGATGCGCAAGCGCGTGATCCAGCTCGATCGCGGCGTGATCGTGCGTGACCAGGCGCGCGGCGTCTACGAGTGAGCTGACGAACCATGTGGTCCCGCTTCCGATACACCCTGCGCGAAACGTTCGACAGTTTCCGCCGCAACGCCACCCTGACCGTCGCGGCGATCATCACCGCGGCGATCTCGCTGCTCGGTGTCGGCCTGACCCTGCTCAGCCAGCACGCCTTCGACAACCTCCTGTCGCGCTGGGAAGGCGGTGTCGAGATGATCGTCTTCATGCGGCCGACCGCCACCGACGACCAGCGGGCGATCGTCGAGCAGGCGCTCAATGAGCAGGACCAGTTCATCGAGAGCTGGGAGTACTGCGACGCGACGTGCTCGCTCGAGGAGGCCGACCGGGTGCTCGCCGGCGAACCCGGCGTCCGCGACCTCCTCGACGAGACCAACATCACCACCCAGTTCAAGGCGGTCCCCACCGAGGGCACCGACGTCGAACTGCTGCGCCAGCTGTCGACCGCGTTCGAGGAACTGCCGAGCGTGTTCGAGGTGAAGTTCGCCGAGGACCAGATCAGTCTGATCTCCCAGCTGCAGAGCTTCTTCGGCTTCCGCCTGCTGTTGCTGTCGGGCTTCCTGCTGTTCGCCGCGGTGCTGCTGATCTGGAACACGATCCGCACGGCGATCTTCGCCCGCCGACGCGAGATCGAGGTGATGAAACTCGTCGGCGCGACCGACTGGTTCATCCGCATCCCGTTCATGCTCGAGGGTCTGCTGCACGGCATCATCGGCGGAGCGCTCGCCAGCGTCGGGCTGTGGGCGTGGAACAGCCAGTGGACGAGCGGCGTGGAGGACTTCCCGCCGAACAGCGGGTTCGCCGCGCTCGTGGTCGTCGACGGCTACGACAAGACCGTGATGCTGATCATGCATCGCCATCGGTGCGCTCGCCGGCGCCATCGGCTCCGGCATCGCTGCCTCCCGCTTCCTCGACATCTAGCTCAGCCGGGCCGGATCGCCCGCTCGCGGCGTTCCGTGACTCGCTCGTTGCCCAAAGGCAACGTCGGTCGCACGCGCCTTGCGAGCGAACAATCCGATCCCGGCTGGGATCGAATGAATGGTCGTTGTCGGTTCTCCTCTGCACGCGTCGTCGGTCGGTACGGTCGCTCGTCATGGAGTACACGCAGATCTTGTACGACGTCGACGACGGGGTGGCGACGATCACGTTGCATCGGCCCGATCGGATGAACGCGTTCACCGGCACGATGATGTACGAGATGATCGACGCGTTCGATCAGATCGATGCCGACGACGACGTCCGAGCGGTCATCGTGACCGGCGCGGGCCGGGCGTTCTGCGCCGGCGCCGATCTCGGCGGCGGGGGCGAGACGTTCGCCCGCGGCGGCAGCGACATCCAGACGCCGCAGTCGGCGTGCCACGCGACGGCGGCGGCATGGTGACGCCTGCGCATCTTCGAGTGCACCAAGCCCGTCATCGGGGCGATCAACGGGGCCGCCGTCGGCGTCGGGGTGACGATGACGCTGCCGATGGACATCCGGCTGGCGAGCGACCAGGCCAAGTTCGGCTTCGTGTTCGCCCGTCGGGGCATCGTGCCCGAGGCCTGCTCGTCGTGGTTCCTGCCGCGTGTCGTCGGCATCAGCCAGGCAGCCGAGTGGTGCTACAGCGGTCGTGTCTTCCCGGCCGACCGAGGCGCTCGCCGGCGGGCTGGTGCGCAGCGTCCACCCGGCCGACGAACTGCTGCCGGCGTCGCCAACGGGATCGCCCGCGAGATCGCCGACAACACCGCGCCGGTCTCGGTCGCGCTCGACGCGGCAGATGTTGTGGCGGATGCTGGGTGCATCGCACCCGATGGAGGCCCACCGCGTCGACTCGCGCGGGATCCAGAGCCGGGGAGCGAGCGCCGACGCCCGCGAGGGCGTCGACAGCTTCCTCGAGAAGCGACCGGCGGTCGTACCCGGTCAAGGTCAGCGACGGGCTGCCGGACATCTTCCCGGACTACACCGAGCCTGAATTCCACTGAATCGCGCCTGTCGCGGACAGCGGAGAAATGTTACGGTTCGATGACGGACGGGTAGACGGTTCCCAGCACACCCAGCACCACACCCATCAGCTGCGGGCGGAGAATCGGAGCGAGCCATGACCATCCAGTACCGGGGCCACGACGTCGTCGACCAGGAACAACGCATGATCGGCACGATCGACGACGTGCTGTACGACGCCGAAGGATCGAACCCACCTGGGCGATCGTCGACGTCGGCCTGCTGCGAGCCTCGCACTACGTGCCCGATCGAGGTCGGGCTACACCGCCGATGACGGCGCGTTTGTCGTGCCGTTCGACAAGCAGACGGTCACGTCGGCTCCCAAGGCCGACCGGTCGCACACGATCGATCCGGCGACCGAGACCGAGCTGCGTGCAGTACTACGGCATCCACCAGGAGCACGACGCCAACTGATCGTCGCGATCGCTCGATCGGCACGGAGCGGTCGGTGTGCCGACTGGCACGCCAGTTGTCAGGAATTGCTCAAGTATCACGAGGTTCTCACCGATGTCATGAACAGCGGGGGCACGATGTGCGTGTCCTGACATACGGAGCGGAGCGAGCAATGACCACGATCCTGATGGAGCAACTGCACACGGGCGACGTCATCGAGATGACGACCGCCGACGACGACGTCATCACGGTGCTCGTCCTGCTCGCCACCGACGATGCGCTCGTGCTCGACCCGTGCAACGACGACACGCCGTTCGTGCTCCGCATCGACGAGTTGACCGAGTACCGCAAGTTCGACGCCGAGGCGATGTTCGCCGACGCCTGAAGCGACGTGGCTCGCGGATCTACCGGAGCGGCTCCCCTCTGTTCCGAAGAACTCCCCCTAGCGTGGGCGCCGTGTCAGACACGGCGCCCACGCTGTTTTTCCGGGTCGGCGGCATGCCGTTCTTCGAACGTCTCGTCGACGCGTTCTACGCCGGCGTGGCCACCGACGACGTCCTGCTCCCGCTCTATCCCGAGCAGCCCGACCTCACCGGCGCGCGTCACCGGCTGACGCTCTTCCTGGCCCAGTACTGGGGCGGGCCGACGACGTACTCCGACGAGCGCGGCCATCCCCGCCTGCGGATGCGGCACTTCCCCTTCCATCGTCGGGCCGGTCCAGCGCGACCGATGGCTCGCACCACATGGGCGCCGCGGTCGCGGCGGTGCTGCGACGATCCCGCGGTGGCCGACGAGCTGATGGCGTACTTCGTCACCGCGGCCGAGCACCTGCGCAACGACACCGGTCTGCCGATCACGTCGGCGAACTATCCGCTACACGGTCGATAGGCCGACCGGTCGATAGGCCCAGCGTTCGTCGCCGCGGAGGGCGGGTATCGTCACCTGCGCAATGTCGGTGATCCGGGTCGAGCAACTCGCAAGCGCTACGCCGACACGCTCGCCGTCGACGATCTGTCGTTCGGCGGTACAACCTGGTGAGGTCTACGCCCTGCTCGGTGAGAACGGGGCCGGCAAGTCGACGTCGGTCGAGATCCTCGAGGGGCATCGTGAAGCCGACTCGGGCATCGTCGAGGTGCTCGGCCGCTCGCCGTGGAACGCCGGTCGGGACTTCCGTGACCGGATCGGCATCGTGTTGCAGTCGTCGGGCGTCGAGACCGAGTTCACCGTCCGCGAAGTGATCGAGCTGTACGGCGGCTGCTACCGGTCGCGCCGCGCACTCGACGAGGTGGTCGGCCTCGTCGGGCTCGAGGAGAAGGTCGACGCCAGCGTGGGATCGCTGTCGGGGGGCCAGCGGCGGCGGGTCGATCTCGCACTGGGGATCGTCGGACGCCCCGAGGTGCTGTTCCTCGACGAGCCGACCACCGGTTTCGATCCGGCCGCGCGGCGCCGGTCGTGGGACCTGATCGAGTCGCTCGGGAGCGACGGCACGACCGTGCTGCTCACCACGCACTACCTCGACGAGGCCGAACACCTGGCCGATCGTGTCGGTGTGCTCGCGGCCGGTCGGTTGATCGCCGAGGGCACGCCGGAGGAGCTCATCAACCGGGCGAGTGGCACGGTCGTGAGCTTCATCCTTCCCGAGGTCGTCCCGGTCGCCGATGCATCCACCGTGTTCGGCCCGTTGTTCGGCACGAACGTGCGCCTCGCGGGCCGTCTCGTCGAGGCGACGATCGACCATCCGACTGCTGCCGTCCACCGGTTGACCGGGTGGGCGCTCGACGCCGGGGTCGAACTCGAATCGCTCGCCGTCCACCGCGCGTCGCTCGAAGACGTCTACCTGCGCGCTCACGGTCGAAGGCAACGAATGAGCGGTTTCCCGTCGACCGCCGGTCTGCTCCGGACCCAGACCGTCTACCAGCTCCGTTCGTTCCGCCGGATCCCGATCGCGATGTTCTTCACGCTCGGACTGCCGCTGATCATGCTGGTGCTGTTCAACGCGTTGTTCGGCTCGAACCGCATCGACACACCCGACGGGTCGTGGTCGACGGCGCAGTTCTACACCGGTGGTCTGGCGGCGTTCACCGCGGTGTCGGCCACGTTCACCAATCTCGCCAACATGGTGCCGCTGCGCCGCGACGAGGGCGTCCTGAAGCGCTGGCGCGGCACGCCGCTGCCGACGTGGACCTACCTGGCCGGATTCATCTGTTCGGCCGTCGTGATCGCCTTCGTCGGGGTGATCGTCATGCTCGCGCTGGGAGTCGTCGCATACGACCTCGACATCGATGCGGCGAAGATGCCGGCCGCGGCGGTGACCTTCCTCGTCGGCGTGTCGTCGTTCGCCGCCCTCGGCATGGCGCTGGCCGCTGTGGTGAAGTCGGCGAGTTCGGCGTCGGCGGCGGCCAACGCGATCATCCTGCCCCTCGCCTTCGTGTCCGACGTGTTCGTGCAGGTCGACGATCCACCGCGCTGGCTCGAGGTGGTTGGATCCATCTTCCCGCTGAAGCCGTTCGTGCAAGCGTTCCAGGGCTGCTTCAACCCGACGGTTCCGGCACCAGCGTTCGACTGGGCGGCCTTGGCGTTCGTGGCGTTGTGGGGTCTCGCCGGGGCGGTGGTGGCGCTCAAACGGTTCCGGTGGGAGCCGAGCGGCTCGGCGCCCCGTGGCCGTCGGGCGCGTCGGATCGCGACCGCCTGAGCCAGACTCGGGAGAATCGCCTCAGGAGAACACGACGGTCTTGCGACCGTGCACGAGCACCCGGTGCTCGACGTGGGCATGGACGGCGCGTGCCAACACGATCGTCTCGAGGTCGCGGCCCTTCGCCGTGAGTCGCTTCACGTCGTCGCGGTGGGTGACGTGCAGCGGTGTCCTGCTCGATGATCGGTCCCTCGTCGAGGTCGGCCGTCGCGTAGTGCGCGGTGGCGCCGATGAGCTTGACCCCGCGATCGTGGGCCTGTCGATACGGGTTCGCGCCGACGAACGCCGGCAGGAACGAGTGGTGGATGTTGATGATCCGCATCGGGAACCGATCGATCACGGCAGGACCGAGGATCTGCATGTACCGGGCGAGGACGACCAGGTCGACCTGCGCCGCGTCGAGCACGCGCCGCATCTCCTCCTCCTGCGACTGCTTGCGGCCGGGCTCGACCGGGAGGTGCACGAACTCGACGCCGAGGTGGCGGCAGAAGTCGGCATGGTCGTCGTGGTTGGAGATCACGAGCCGGACGTCGATCGGGAGTTCGCCGCTGCGCCAGCGGGTGAGGAGGTCGTAGAGGCAATGCGGTTGGCGCGAGGCGAGGATCGCGGTCGGCATCGCGACATCCGTCGACCGCAGATCGACTTGCATGTCGAAGCGTCGTGCCACCTCGTCGAACTGCTCGCGGAATCGATCTGGCGTGACGCCGTCGGCCGGGAGGTCGAACTCGATGCGCTGGAAGAACACCGACTCACCGGAGTCGCCGATGCGGTCGACGTGCTGTTCCGCATGGACGATGTTGCCGCGCGCCGCGGCGATGAATCCGGCGGTGGCCGCGACGATGCCCGGCTGGTCGGGACACGAGAGCAGCAGGACCGATGACATGGCGCTCGTTCTATCGGCGCAGGGCGAAGCACGCGACCGCGGTCGCCGCGGCGGCGTTGAGCGAGTCGACCCCGTCGGCCATGGGGATCCGTACGGGCGTGGCCAGCGCCAGCAGTTCGTCGCTCAGTCCCGCCCGTTCCGATCCGATCAGGATCGCCGCTCGCGCAGGGTGCTCCAGGTCGTCGATCGACCGTGCGTTCGCGTCAGGCGTCAGGGCGAAGATCTCGAAGTGGTCGAGGGCGCGCAGTTCGGCCGCGAGGTGGCGGGTGCGGGCGTGGGGGAGCGCGAACGCCGTCCCCATCGCCACCCGCAGCGATCGCCGGGCGAGCGGGTCGGCACTCGTGTGATCGAGGATCAGCCCGTCCCATCCGAACGCCGCCGCGTTGCGGATGATCGATCCGACGTTCGCCGGATTGTCGACGGCTTCGAGCACCACCAGGCGATCGGCCGAATCGGCGAGCTGCGCGACCGTCGGACGAGCGGGCCGCTCGAAGAGCGCGACGATGCGGTGCGGATACCCGAGCCCGGTGACGATCCGGCGGACCTCCATTCCGCCGCCGTAGACGGGACAGCCGAGGTCACCGGCGAGTGGTGGCACGTCGTCGCTGTCGACGAGCGCGGCGACGGGGACGCAGCCGGCGGCCATGGCCCGCTCGATCACGAGGTCGCCTTCGGCGAAGAACAGCCCGGCGCCGGCATCGTCGCGCTTCTCCGCTCGGCTCGCCAGCCCGCGTTCGTTGAGCCGGAACTGCCGGAACCGGGCGTCGTCCGGATCCTCGATCGGGATGATCGCGACCCCGCCCCCGCCACCGCTGCCCCCCGAGATCACGTTTGCGTCGCGATATCGGACGAACGGTGCGCGGAAATCCCGACGCAAACGTGGATTGAGGGCCTCCGGAGCGAGCCCATCAGTAGTGATACGGGTAGGGCGACCAGTCGGGGTCGCGCTTTTCGAGGAAGCTGTCGCGGCCCTCCTGGGCCTCGTCGGTGCCGTAGGCGAGCCGGGTGGCCTCGCCGGCGAACACCTGCTGGCCGACCAGTCCGTCGTCGATCAGGTTGAACGAGAACTTGAGCATCCGTTGCGCGGTCGGGCTCTTGGCGCAGATCTCGCGGCCCCATTGCAGCGCGGTCGCCTCGAGTTCGGCGTGGGGCACCGACGCGTTGACCATGCCCATCCGGTAGGCGTCATCGGCGGTGTACTCGCGCCCGAGGAAGAAGATCTCGCGGGCGAACTTCTGGCCGACCTGGCGGGCGAGATAGGCCGACCCGTAGCCGCCGTCGAAGCTGGCGACGTCGGCGTCGGTCTGCTTGAAGCGAGCATGTTCGGTGCTGGCGAGCGTGAGGTCGCACACCACATGGAGCGAATGCCCGCCGCCGGCGGCCCAACCGGGCACGACGCAGATCACGACCTTGGGCATGAAGCGGATCAGACGCTGCACCTCGAGAATGTGCAGACGGCCGGCGCGGCCCGGTTCGATCGAGGCTGCATCGGTGCCTTCGGCGTACTTGTAGCCGTCCTTGCCGCGGATCCGCTGGTCGCCGCCCGAGCAGAACGCCCAGCCGCCGTCCTTCGGTGAGGGGCCGTTGCCGGTGAGCAGGACGCAGCCGACATCGGTCGACATCCGGGCGTGATCGAGCGCGGTGTAGAGCTCGTCGACGGTGTGTGGACGGAACGCGTTGCGGATCTCCGGACGGTCGAACGCGATGCGCACGACCCCGCATCGACGGCGCGGTGGTAGGTGATGTCGGTGAAGTCGAATCCGTCGACGACGGTCCAGGCCGATGGATCAAAGATGTCCGACACCGTCCTGTCGCTGGTGTCGGGTTGCGCGGGTTCGTTCGGCATCCGCCCATGTTGGCCGATCCGGTACGTTGCGCCCATGCCCCACGCCGACGTCAATGGTCAACGCATCCGGTTCGAGGACTCCGGCGGTGATGGACCCGTGGTGATCCTGGCGCACGGTTTCCTGATGGACGTCGACATGTTCGCCCATCAGGTCAGTGCGCTGGCGCCCGACTACCGGGTGATCACGTGGGACGAGCGGGGATTCGGGCAGACCGAGTTCGACGGTGAGCCGTTCACCTATTGGGACTCAGCGGAGGACTGCCTCGGCCTGCTCGACCACCTTGGCATCGACCGAGCGGTCGTCGGCGGGATGAGTCAGGGTGGTTTCGTGTCGCTGCGCGTGGCCCTGCTGGCGCCGGAGCGGGTGCGCGGGCTGATCCTGCTCGACACTCAGGCCGGCGTCGAGGATCCGGCGATCGCCGCCGGCTACGAGCAGATGCGGGACATGTGGCTGTCGGCCGGTCCCGTCGACGAGCTCGCCGACACCGTCGCCAACATCATCGTCGGCGATCCCGCCGTGAACCCGTTCTGGGTGGCCAAGTGGCAGTCGCGCCCGAAGGAACTCTTCGCTGAGCCCTACACCACGCTGATGACGCGCGATGACGTCACCGACCGGCTCGGCGAGATCACCTGTCCGGCGGTGGTGATCCACGGCACCGAGGACACGGCGATCTCGATGGATCGTGCCGAGGCGCTGGCCGCGGGACTGTCCGGCGCGGGGCCGGTGGTGCAGGTCGGCGGGGCGCACGCCGCCAACCTCACGAACCCGGGTCCGGTGAACGAGGCCATCGTCGAGTTCCTCCAGTCGATCGGCGACTGATCGGTGGCGTTGCGGATCTACGGCGTCGCCGGACTGCCCGAGATCGAGCCCGGCGGCGACATCGCGGCGCTCGTCGTCGAGGCCGCATCGGCTGGCGGTGAGCCCATCGCCGACCGTGACATCGTCGTCGTGACGTCGAAGATCGTGTCGAAGGCCGAGGGCTGTGCGATCGAGCTCGCCGACGTCGCAGCCGTCGGCGTTCGCCGCGTCGTGGGCGGCGCAGTGGGACAAGGACCCCCGCGTCGTCGAGGTCGTGCTGCGTGAGTCGCGTCGGATCGTCCGCCAGATCGGCCCCGTGCTGATCACCGAGACCCACCACGGGTTCATCTGCGCCAACTCCGGCGTCGACCAGTCGTCGAGCGGAGCGCGCGATCGGGTGCTCGTGCTCCCAGCCGATCCGGACGCGTCCGCCCGTGGCTTGCGGTCACGGTTCGCCGAACTCGGCGTCGATGTCGCCGTGATCGTCAGCGACACGTTCGGTCGGCCGTGGCGGGAAGGGCAGACCGACATCGCGGTCGGTGTCGCCGGGATCTCGCCGCTGTACAGCTACATCGGCCAGCACGATCCGCACGGCCACGAGTTCCGCGTGCAGGAAATCTGTGTCGTCGACGAGCTCGCGGCGGCGGCCGAACTGGTCAAGGGCAACACGAGCCGGGTGCCGGTGGCGGTGATCCGCGGCCACGACTGGGTCACCGACGACACGGCGACCATGGCCCCCGTCCTGCGTGACTCCGAACGCGACCTCTTCAGGTGAAACGCCCGGGGTCAGGCACCGCGCACCAACTGGCGCGTGGCGCAGGGAGTTGGTGCGCGGAGCCTGACCCCAGGCGTTTCAGGTCAGCAGGTCCTTGGCGATGCCGTAGAAGTAGTTCGCGGACAGGCCGAGCGACTCGGTGTCGATGCGCTCGTCGTTGCCGTGGAAGCGTGTGCCGAACGAGGCGAAGTCCATCGACGGCGAGAACAGCCCGGCGCCGTAGGCCACCTTGCCCCGGGTGCGGTAGAACCGGGCGTCGGTGCCGCCGACGATCAGGCCCGGAATGAGCTTGGCGCCGGGGTAGGCCACCTGCGTGTGCGTCGTGAGCGTGTCCCACAGCGGGTTGCCCTCGCCGAACTCCGAACGTGTCGGGTCGGAGTGCTGCAGGACGCTCACCTCGACGTGGTCGTACAGCTCTCCGAGCGCCTCGCGGAGATGACGATCGACGTCGTCGGGAGTCGTGCCCGGCACGGTGCGGATGTCGAGGTCGATGTCGACGGCGTCGGGGATCGTGTTGGTCTTCTGCCCGCCGTGCACCACGTTCGGTGAGAACGTCGTGTGGGTGTGGGCGTGACACGTCCGGGCGATGGCGGTCGGCAGCGCTTCGAGTGTCTCCCAGATGTGGTCCGGCGACCGCAGACCGGCCAGGATTTCAGCGGGAAGGTTCATCGCGTCGACCTGCGCGTTCCACAGATCGTCGATGTGGGCCGCGGGGCGGTACGACGCGAGGCGACGCACGACCTCGGCCGCCTTCACCAGTGCGTTGTCGCTGCCGAACGGCATCGAACCGTGGCCGGGCGTCCCGCCGACCCGGAGCCGGCGCCACGCC
This sequence comes from Ilumatobacteraceae bacterium, assembly GCA_963801795.1. Classification (GTDB taxonomy): domain Bacteria; phylum Actinomycetota; class Acidimicrobiia; order Acidimicrobiales; family Ilumatobacteraceae; genus Sva-07. The sequence continues at coordinate 144,831 of CAWDFZ010000002.1, read as the reverse complement.
AGTCCCTTCTCGCCGACGTTGATCGTGACGGCCCGATCGCCGTGCGGATCGACCGTCGACCACCCGCCGAGCTCGGTGAGGACGTAGTCGGCGTCGATGACGTCCCAGTGGTGCTCGGCCATCCACTCGGCGCCCCAGACGCCGCCCGCTTCCTCGTCGGCCACGCCGAAGTAGATGAGGTCGCCCTTGGGACGGAACCCTTCGCTCGCCAGGCGGCGGAAGGCGACGGCCATCGACGACGTCAGGTTCAGCATGTCGATCGCCCCGCGACCCCACACCTCGCCGTCGATCACTTCCCCGGCGAACGGATCGTGTCGCCATCCGTCGGGATTCACCGGCACGACGTCGGTGTGGCCCATGAGGCACAGCGAGGGCGCATCCGGATCGGACCCCTCGATCCTGGCCACCAGCGAGTCACGACCCGGTCGTGGGGTGAACGTCTCGACCTCGAGCCCGGCGCCCTCGAGGTACTGCACGAGGAGATCGGAGTTGCGGCTCTCCTCGCCGGAGTCGGGCGTGCCGTCGTTGACGCACTCGTTGCGGATCAGCGCTTGCAGCAGTTCCGTGGTCGGGCCGGTGAACTCATCGGGAGACGCCATGCCGCCACCGTAGCGACCCCCTCCGGGGGAGGGGCTTCACACGAGCTTGCGGATCAGCGACTCGCCGCCGGCATCGTCGTCGTCGAGCCGGATCGACGCATCGGTGACCACGGTGCCGTCGCTCGACGCGATCACAGGGTTGAGGTCGAGGTCGCGAACGCGGGGTTGGTCCGAGGCGAGCTGCGCGGCCTGCACGATGACGTCGACCACCGCGGACGGATCGATGTCGGCCTCGATGAGCGCCGCCAGCACGCGCGTCTCACCGAGCATCGTGCGAGCCACGGCGGGCGAGACCGGGGCGAGCCGGCTCGTCCGATCGGCGATCACGTCGGCCTGGGCGCCGCCCAAACCGACGCTGACGATCGCGCCGAGCCGCTCGTCGTATTCGCAGTGCACGCGGAGATCGACTCCTGGCGATGCCATCGACTGCACGATCAGGTCGTCCGCATCCGCGCCGAGCGCTTCGACGATCGTGTCCACCGCACGTTCGGCGGCCTCGACCGAGGTGACGTCGAGCGCCACGCCGGATCGTGCCGAGCGACCGGGGCGCCGCCGGATGGCCTTGATGGCGACAGGAAAGCCGATCGTGTTCGCGGCCTCCACCGCCGTCGCCGGCGATGCCTCCACGGCGGTGGGAAAGGCCATGCCGTACGCGTCCAGCAGGCGGCGACACTCATCGAGTCGAGGTTCGGATCGTCCCTCCTCGACCACGCGATCGATGATGAGGCGGGCGGCGTGCGGATCGACGGCGCGCACCGGCCCGGTCTCGATCGCCGAATCGCTCACCAACCACCGGCCGTACGCGTATGCGTGCCCGAGGACGCCGGCCGCCTGCTCCGGAAAGGCGAACGCCGGCACGGCCGAGCCCGGCAGGAGCGATCCGTCGGCACCGCCGAGCAGCACGGCGACGACCGGCTTGGTGGCGCCGTCGGCCGCCCGGTGGATGTTCTCCGCGGTGGCATCGACATCGCGTTCGACGGCCGGGGCGTGGATGACGAGGAGTCCGTGGACCTCCTCGTCGTGCAACGCGGCCTCGATGGCGCGCTCGTAGTCGGTGGCGACCGACCGCCAATCGAGCGGGAGGGGCGGCTCGACCGCGATCAGCCCGGCGTGCTCGAGCGCCGCGACGGCGAGCACGGTCGGGCTCCGTGAGTTGCTGATCACCGCGATGTTCGGCCCGCGAGGGTGTGGCTGGGTGGCGAGCACGCGGGCCGTGTCGAGCAGGGCCGGCACCGTCGGCACCTCGATGACGCCGGCCTGCTGGTAGAGCGCGCTGCTCGCGGCACCGACCGACGCCGAACCCGTGCGCACCGCGACGATCGGCTTGGTCCGCGACACCCGTCGAGCGATCCGTGCGAACTTGCGCGGGTTGCCGAACGACTCGGTGTAGATCGCCACCACACGGGTGTTGGTGTCCTCCTCCCAGAACTGCAGGAGGTCGTTGGCCGACACGTCGGCCTTGTCGCCGAGTGAGACGAACCACGAGATGCCGAGCTCCAGGTCGCGGGCGCGGCCGCAGCAGCGAGCTGGCGAGCGACCCGGACTGCATCGAGATCGCCACGTGACCGACGGGCAGCGTGACGCGGACGAGGGCGGCCTGCAGCGAAGCGTCGGGCCGCGCCGATGCGACGCCCATGCTCGACGGTCCGATGATGCGCAGACCGTTGCGTCGCGCCCGGGCCACCATCGCCACGACGTCGACGTCGGTGCCGTCGACCGACGTGATCACGATGGCGCCGCGCATGCGCTTGGCGATGCAGGCGTCGATGGTGGCGTCGAGGTGTTGCGCCGGCACGGCGACCACGGCGAGGGTCACGTCCTCGGGGAGGTCGGTCACGGTCGCGTGGCACGGCTGGCCGCCGAGTGTGGTCCGTGCCGGGTTGACCGCATGGACCGGCACGGTCGCGTCCGCCGTGACACTGTCCCAGATCGCGGCGCCGACCGATCCCGGACGGTCGGATGCGCCGATCACCGCGATCGCCCGCGGGATCAGGAGCCGCACGACGGCGCGCGAATCGGCCCGCTGTTCGCGGCGCTCCACGCTGTCGAGGAATTCCTCGGTGGTGGCGAGTTCCCAGTCGAGGTCGACCACTCCAGAGTCGAAGCGGCGTTGGAGCGGCCAACCGGCCTTGGCGAACACGGCGAGCATCGGCCGGTTGTCGGCCAGCACCTCGGCGGTGAATCGATCGATCCCGTTCGACCGGGCGATCGCCGCGAGATGTTCGAGCATCAGTGTCGCGATGCCCTCACCCTGGTGGGTGTCGTCGACCATGAAGGCGGCCTCGGCCTCGGAGCGGCCCGGCCACCGTTCGTAGCTCGACCAGGCGATGAACTCCCCGCGCGACTCGACGGCGAGGGCGACACGATCGGTCATGTCGATGTGGGTGAAGTGGTCGAGGTCGCGTTCGCTCAGCTCGGGCTTCGGCGAGAAGTACCGGCGGTAGATGCTGTCCCTGGACTGCCGGCGGTGGAAGGCGGCGAGTGCGTCCCGGTCGTGCGGGGTGAGCGGACGGATCACGGCGACGTCACCGTTGCCGAGAACGACCGTCGATTCCCACGGCGACGGGTCGGCGGGCGACGGCATCATCCCAGCATCGCATTTCTGTACCGGTGGGGAGTGCGTAGGGTGACGCCGTGGCAACGCCCCTCCACGTCTTCGCCAGCGCCGAACTCGACGAGCATCTCACGCCGCCGTGGCATCCTGAACGGCACGGCCGGGTCGAGGCGGCCCTCGCGGGCGTTCCGGCGGCGGGCCTCGACGGTGCGTACGAACTGCGTGAGCCGTCGATCGCCCCACGGGCCGACATCGAGCGCGTGCACACCCCGGGCTACGTCAACCGGCTCGAGCAGTTCTGTGTCACCGGTGGCGGTGACCTCGATGCCGACACGTCCGTCGTGCCAGGTTCGTGGCCGACGGCGCTCCGTGCGGTCGGAGCGGTGCTCGACGCCGTCACGGCACTCGACGAGGGCGAGTGTGACGTGGCATTCGCGGCCAGCCGACCGCCCGGGCATCACGCGGTGGCCGACCGGGCGATGGGATTCTGTCTCTTCAACAGCGTCGCCGTCGCCGCGGCGAAGCTCGCGGCGAGGGGCGACAGGGTGGCCATCGTCGACTGGGACGTGCACCACGGCAACGGCACCCAGGACATCTTCTACGACGACGAGCGCGTGCTGTACGTCTCGACGCACGAGTCGCCGCTGTACCCCGGGACGGGCCGGACGACCGAGACGGGCGGACCGAACGCACCGATGTCGAATTTCAACCTGCCGTTCCCGGCCGGCACGCGCGGTGACGTGTACCGCCGGGCCTTCGACGAACTCGTCGCCCCGATCGTGGAGTCGCATCGTCCCGACTGGCTGTTCATCTCCGCCGGCTTCGACGCCCACCGCAACGATCCGCTCGCCGGTCTCGAACTCACATCCGCCGACTTCGCCGACCTCGCGGTGCGCCTGCAGGCGCTCGTTCCGGCGCGGCGAACCGTCGTGGTGCTGGAAGGCGGCTACGACTTCGACGCGCTCTCGATGTCGACCGGAGCGGTGCTCGCGGCGATGATCGGCGAGCACCATCGACCCGAATCGGCGTCGCACGGCGAGATCGGCCTGCCGACGATCGCGGCGGCCAAGCAGCAGTGGGATCTGCAGGGGCTGCACCTGTGAGTTGGGAGCTGTCGGTCCGACCACGAGCTGTTGCGGGCCACCGTGCGCGAGTTCGCCGAGGGCGAGATCGCGCCACACGCCGCCCGGTGGGACCGCGAGCATCATTTCCCCGTCGACGTCGTCCGACAGATGGGTGACCTCGGGCTCTTCGGCATCGTGTTCCCCGAGCGGTGGGGCGGCGGTGACGGCGACTTCGCGGCGTTGTGCGTGGCGATCGAGGAGCTCGGTCGCGTCGACCAGTCGATGGGGATCACGCTGTCGGCCGGCGTCGGCCTCGGCGCCAACCCGATCTTCCGCTTCGGGACCGACGAGCAGCGCGACCGTTGGCTGCCCGACCTCGTCGCCGGGCGGTCGCTGGGAGCATTCGGGCTCACCGAACCCGACGGTGGGTCGGACGCGGGTGCCACCCGGACGCGGGCGGTGCTGGCCGCTGACGCGTGGGTGCTCGACGGGTCGAAGGCGTTCATCACGAACTGCGGCACCGAGATCACCTCGATCGTCACGGCGACGGCGCGCACCGACGACGGCATCTCGGCATTCGTCGTCCCGGCCGGCACCCCCGGCATGATCATCGAGCCGCCCTACGACAAGCTCGGTTGGCACGCCAGCGACACGCACGGCATCACCTTCGAGCACTGCGAGATCCCGGCGGAGAACCTGCTCGGCCGGCCGGGCCAGGGATTCCGGAACTTCCTCTCGATCCTCGACGACGGGCGGATCGCGATCTCGGCGCTCGCCCTCGGGTCGGCGCGGGCGTGCCTCGAACTGTCGACCGACTACGCCGGCAGCGCAACGCGTTCGGCGGGCCGATCGGCCGGTTCCAGGGCCTCGCGTTCCAGCTGTCCGATCTCGCCGTCCAGGTCGAGAACGCACACAACCTCACGTACAAGGCGGCGTGGTTGAAGGACCAGGGCCGCCCGATCGGTCAGGCCGCCGCCATGGCCAAGCTCTACTCGACCGAGGCGGCGATGGACGCGGCCCGCGTGGCCACCCAGGTGTTCGGCGGCATGGGCTTCATGGAGGAGACCCCGGTCGCCCGGTTCTACCGCGACGCCAAGATCCTCGAGATCGGCGAGGGCACGAGCGAGATCCAACGCCTCGTGATCGCCCGCCACCTCGGCCTGCCCGTCGAATAGCCGGCACGGTCGACGACTCCGGTCGAGCAGTTACGGTCGAGCAGTCACCGTCGCCTCATCGTTTGCGGCAGACACAACGACGTCAGGCGGTCGAAGTGTCTGCCACGAATCTCGGTTGTGGGTCGAGCGGCAGACACAACGACCTCAGGCGGTCGAAGTGGCTGCCGCAAACCGGTCGGCGTGGGCGCGGTGCGAACGTCAGGCGAGGTTGGCTTCGAGGGTGTCGACGGCGACGGTGAGCGACGCGGGGAGGCGGTCGCCGAACGCGGCGAAGTGCTCGCGGATCTGCGGCACGGCAGCCTTCCAGCCCTCGACGTCGACCGACAGCAGTGCGTCGAGGTCGGCGTCGTCGATGTCGAGACCGTTGGTGTCGAGCGAGTCCTTCGTCGGCAGCTTGCCGATCGGCGTGTCGATCGCCTCGGCGTCGCCGTTGACCCGTTCGAAGACCCACTTCGAGCACGCGGCTGTTCTCACCGAATCCGGGCCACAGGAAGCGGCCGTCCTCGTCACGACGGAACCAGTTGACGAAGAAGATCTGCGGCAGCTTCGCCGGATCGGTGTGCTTCTCCATCGTCAGCCAGTGGGCGAAGTAGTCGGCGAAGTTGTAGCCGCAGAACGGGAGCATCGCCATCGGGTCGAACCGCAGGTTGCCGACGGCGCCCTGCTGGGCGGCCGTGGTCTCCGACGCCATGATCGAGCCGAGGAACACGCCGTGCTCCCAGTCGTTGGCCTCCGTGACGAGCGGCACCGTGGTGCGTCGGCGGCCGCCGAACAGGATGGCCGAGATCGGCACGCCGGCGGGGTCCTCCCACTCCGGCGGCGATCGACGGGCACTGCGACGCCGGCGCCGTGAAGCGGGCGTTCGGGTGCGCGGCCGGGGTGTCGATCTCCGGGTTCCACGGGTTGCCACGCCAGTCGGTGGCGCGGGCCGGGGGAGTGTCGGACATGCCTTCCCACCACACGTCACCGTCATCGGTGAGCGCCGTGTTGGTGTAGATGCAGTTGCCCCAGAGGGTCTCCATCGCGTTCGCGTTGGTGTCGAAGCCGGTGCCGGGGGCGACGCCGAAGAAGCCGGCCTCCGGGTTGATGGCGTACAGGCGGCCGTCTTCGCCGAACTTCATCCAGCAGATGTCGTCGCCGATCGTCTCGGCCTTCCAGCCCGGGATCGTCGGCACCAGCATCGCCAGGTTGGTCTTGCCGCAGGCCGATGGGAACGCGGCCGCGATGTACTTCGACGCACCGGCCGGGTTGGTGAGCTTGAGGATCAGCATGTGCTCGGCGAGCCAGCCGTCGTCGCGCGCCATCACGGACGCGATGCGCAGCGCGAAGCACTTCTTGCCGAGCAGGGCGTTGCCGCCGTAGCCGGATCCGTACGACCAGATCTCACGAGTCTCGGGGAAGTGCACGATGTACTTGTTGTCGCCGTCGCACGGCCAAGGCACATCCGCCTCGACCACCCCGTCGACCGTGGCGAGCGGGGCGCCCACGGAGTGGAGGCAGGGCACCCAGTCGTTGTCGGCGAGCACGTCGAGCGCCTTCTGGCCCATGCGCGTCATGATGCGCATCGAGGCCGCGACGTAGGCGGAGTCGGACAGCTGGACGCCGATGTGGGCGATCGGAGAACCGAGCGGACCCATCGAGAATGGCACCACGTACATGGTGCGACCCTTCATGCACCCGGAGTAGAGCGACTTCATCTCCTCGCGCATCTCGCCCGGATCGCGCCAGTTGTTGTTCGGGCCGGCTTCCTCCGGCGTGGCCGAGCAGATGAAGGTGCGATCCTCGACCCGGGCGACATCGGCGGGATCGGAGTGGGCCCAGTAACTGTTCGGACGCTTCGCCTCGTCGAGTTTCGTGAACGTGCCGGAGTCGACCAGCGTCTGGCACAGGTGTTCGTACTCGTCGGCCGACCCGTCGCACCAGTAGATGTCGGCGGGCTCCATGATGGATGCCCAATCGGCAACCCAATCCTTGAGTCGCTGGTTGCTGGTGACGCCGCTCATCTGGGCTCCTCGTCGAGTCGATGTGAGATCGTGTGCCGGCACTCGATGGCGAGGCCGGTGAGGTTCATCCGAACCGGTTCTCAGCGTAGGGGCCGGACGGGCCGGCGACGAAAACAAGCCGATCGAATCGACCGATTCCGGTGATCGCCCAGAGCGATCGTCACAGCGACGATGTCGCGGGGACGGCTGAACCCGTCAGACGTCGGGGGTGCCCATGTCGACCTCGGAGCCGAGGCGGAGCGCGGTGGCCCGCCCGGCAGCATCGAGGTCGAAGATCACTCGTTGACCTTGCCGCAGCATGCGGAAGATCGAGCCGGCGAGCGCGTCGGGGGCGAGCTCGTAGTCGGCGAAATCGGTGTCACACATCACGAGGCCGACACCGTTCGCCGGGTCGTATGCCTTGATGACGCCCTGCATCAGAGTTTGGGCATCAGAGTTTGGGCATCAGCGGTTGGGCATGGTCGGACGGACCGGCGTCAGCCGGCCTTGACGACCTTGCCGGACTTGATGCAGCTGGTGCACACGTTGACGCGCTTGGTCGATCCGTTCAACGACGCCCGGACGCGCTGGATGTTCGGATTCCAACGGCGCTTGGTACGACGATGGGAGTGCGACACGGACATGCCCCACGACGGGCCTTTGCCACACAGTTCACACTTGGATGCCATTGAATTCTCCTGCAACGGGCTGAAACGACCTGGCAATGCTACCAAGGCACGGCTCGACCCCACCGTGATGATTGGCTCGGCCGTAATGACTGGCTCGGCCTCACCGTATGTGTCCTCGCAACGATCGAGGTCGGCCGAGCGGCGCCTCGTCGCTGCGCTTCCCTCGGCGCGCGACGAATCGCGACCGGGCCGAGCCAATCGTCATAGCCCCGTAGGATGTTCGGCCGTGCCCACCTTGGAGCGGTTGAACACCGCAGCGTTGCGCGACATGGTGCGGACGTTCCGCGACGCCGTGCGGACCCACTCGGCGACGCTCAACCGGCTCAACGTCTACCCCGTTCCCGACGGCGACACCGGCACGAACATGGCGCGCACGCTCGACGCCGTGGTCGAGGAGATGGACGGTGTCGACCCTGACGATCTCGCGGCGACGTGCGACGCGATCAGCCACGGTTCGTTGATGGGCGCGCGCGGCAACAGCGGCGTCATCCTGAGCCAGATCCTGCGCGGCTTCGCGACCACGGTGAAGGTGCACGGCGCCGTGGGTCTCGACGATGACGCCCGGGGCGCGGCGTTCGCCGAGGCGCTCGAGGCGGCGGCCGCGGGCGCCTATCAGGCGGTGTTGAAGCCGATCGAGGGAACGATCCTCACGGTGGCGCGGGAGAGCGCCGGCGCGGCCACGGCGGCCGCCGGCGAGGGTCGGTCGCTGGACGATGTGGTCCGCGCCGCCCGCGACGCCGGCAAACGAGCGCTCGACAACACACCCGAGCTGCTACCGGTCTTGAAGGAAGCCGGTGTCGTCGACGCCGGCGGTGCGGGCTTCCTGCTGCTGCTCGATGCCGCGCTGCACGTCGTGGCCGGCGACCCGATCCCGGAGGCCGACGACATCGACGAGTTCGCCGTCGTCGGTTCGGCGTTCGAGGCGATCGCCCACCGCTCGGCCGAGAACGGAACACTCGACGTCAGCGAGCAGCGGTACGAGGTGATGTACTTCCTCGATCTCGCCGACGAGCGGATCGACGAGTTCAAGTCCGGCTGGGGAGCGATCGGCGACTCGATCGTCGTCGTCGGCGGCGACGGCCTCTGGAACTGTCATGTGCACACGAACGACGTGGGCGCCGCCGTCGAGGTCGCGCTCGACCTCGACGGGCGGCCGCGCACGATCCGGGTGACCGATCTGTTCGACGAGGTCGACGAGGAGCACGCGAAGCGCGAAGCCGCCATGGTCGGCGGCGGGCGCACGCCGGTGCTGGCGCCAGCGCCGCGCGCCGGGGCCGGCCTGCCGCCTGTCACCACGGCGATCGTTGCCGTGTGCACCGGCGACGGGCTCGTCGAACTGTTCGCCCAGCTCGGTGTGCAGGGCCTCGTCACCGGCGGCCAGACGATGAACCCGTCGACCGCCGAACTCCTGGCGACCGTCGAACAGGTCAACGCCGATCAGGTCGTGATCCTGCCGAACAACAAGAACATCATCCCGGTCGCCGAGCAGGTCGATGCGCTCACCACGAAGCACGTGCGGGTCGTGCCGACCCGGTCGATGCCCGAGGCGCTGGCGGCGCTCGTCGTGTACGACCCGGAGGCCGACGGTGACGAGAATGCGACGGAGATGATCGAGGCCGCCGACACCGTCGTGACCGGCGAGGTCACGCAGGCCATTCGCGACACGACGGCGCCGATCGGCCCGATCAGCCACGGGGACTGGATCGGCCTGAACCGGAGCGAAGGGATCGTCGCGCGTGGCGACTCGGTCGCCGACGCGGCGATCGGGCTGCTCGACGCGATCGTCGGCGACGACGCGGAGCTGATCACCGTCATCACCGGCCTCGACGCCGACACCGGCACGACGGCGTCGATCGAAGGGTGGCTCGCCGATCACCACGGCAACGTGGCACGGGAGGTGCAGTACGGCGGGCAACCGCTGTACCCGTACCTGTTCGGAGTGGAGTGAATCCCGAGTGAGTGCCCGGCGAGGTGTGGTGGCGTGAATCCGCTCACCCTGCGCGACCTCCACGACATCCCCGTCGACCGTTTGAAGGGGGTCGGCGACAAGAAGCGGACGGCGCTCGCGGCCGTCGGCATCGACACCGTCCTCGACCTCGTCACGACGTACCCGCGCCGGTGGGTCGACCGGACGAGCGAGGCGCGGATCGCCGACCTCGTCCCGGGTCAGGAGGCGTTGGTGCTGGCCGCGGTGCGGTCGGTGTCCAAGAGGACCACCAGGAACCGCCGCACGATGGTCAACGTGCAGGTCGGCGACGGCTCGGGCCGCATGGAGGTGGTGTTCTTCAACCAGCCGTGGCGGGAGAAACAGCTGCACGAGGGCTTGGAGATCGCGCTGTTCGGCAAGGCCGACACCTATCGAGGTGGGCTGCAGATGGCGAACCCGATCGTCGATCTGATCGGCGACCGGACCGGCCGCATCGTGTCGATCTACCCGCAGAGCGAGAAGGCGCAGCTCAGCACGTGGGAGATCGCCGGATGGGTCGAGGAGGCGCTGCGCCGGTGCACCGATCGGGGCATCGCCGAGCCGGTGCCGGCGGCGGTTCGCTCGCGACTCGGCCTCGTCGATCGCCTGACGGCCTTCCACGGGATCCATCTCCCCGAGGCGATGCGCGACAAGGAGACGGCGCGGCGGCGGCTGGCGTTCGACGAACTGCTGCGGGTGCAGCTCGTCCTCGTGATGCGCAAGCGGGCGCTCGAACGTGAGCAGCGCGGTCTGGTCCACGCCGTCGACGGTCCGCTCGTCCGACGGTTCTACGAGTCGCTCCCGTACGACCTGACCCGGGCCCAACGTCAGGCGATCAGCGAGATCGAGTCCGATCTCGCCGCGCCGCACCCGATGCACCGGTTGCTGCAGGGCGATGTCGGCGCCGGCAAGACGGTGGTGGCGATCGCGGCGATGCTCGCCGCCGTGCAGGGTGGTCACCAGGCGGCGCTCATGGCGCCGACCGAGGTGCTCGCCGAACAGCACGCCGCGAGCGTGCGTGCGCTGCTCGCCGGAGTGAGCGTCCCCGACCCCGGAAACCTGTTCGGTGATCGCCCGCTGCGGGTCGAGCTGCTGACGAACCGGGTCACTGCCGGCGATCGTCGGAGCGTGCTCGCGGGCCTCGCCGACGGAACGGTCGACATCGCCATCGGCACGCACGCCCTGATCCAGGATGCGGTCGATTTCGCCAGCCTCGGCGTCGCCGTCGTCGACGAGCAGCACCGTTTCGGCGTCGAGCAGCGCGCGCGCGCTGCGTGCGAAGACTGCCGACGGGGTGGTGCCGGACACGCTCGTGATGACGGCGACACCGATCCCGCGGACCGCGGCGATGACGGTGTACGGCGACCTCGACGTGAGCGTGCTCGACGAGTTGCCGCCCGGTCGCACGCCGATCGAGACACAGTGGGCGAACGGTCCGATCATGGAGACCGCGGCGTGGGACGAGGTGCGCACCGAAGTGGCTGACGGCCGTCAGGCGTACGTGGTGTGCCCGCTCGTCGGAGAGAGCGACAAGCTCGAGGTGGCGTCCGCGGAGGAGACGTTCGAGCGGTTGTCCTCCGGTGAACTCCACGGCCTGCGCCTCGGGCTGCTCCACGGCCGGATGTCGTCGGCCGAGAAGGAGGCGACGATGGACCGGTTCCGCGCCGGCGCGATCGACGTCCTCGTCGCGACCACGGTGATCGAGGTCGGCGTCGACGTCCCCAACGCCACCGTGATGGTGATCCTCGATGCGGACCGGTTCGGGATCGCCCAGCTCCACCAGCTGCGCGGCCGAGTGGGTCGTGGCGTGCACGCGTCGTCGTGCTGGCTCGTCACGCAGGAATCCGACGCCGGCAACGCCCGCGTCGAGGCGCTCGTGGCGAGCACCGACGGGTTCGCGCTCGCCGAGGTCGACCTCGACCTCCGCGGCGAGGGCACGCTGATGTCGACCGCCCAGAAGGGTCGCAGCGACCTGAAACTGGCGTCGCTGCGTCGGGACCGCAAGCTCGTCGAGCTGGCGCGGGACGCGGCGTTCGAGATCGTCGACGCCGACCCGCACCTCGCCGCCAGCCCGCTCCTCGCCGACGAACTCGATCTCCTCCTCACCGCCACCGACGAGGAGTTCCTCACCAAAGGCTGACAACCCACCGACACTGCCCGTCAATCCTCGTTTGCGTCGCGATTTCCGCGGACCGGTCCACCGGAAATCGCGACGCAAACGAGAAATCGGGCGGGCGGCCGGACGGGCGAGGAGGGGAGTGGGAGTAGGGGTTTGTTCAGGACGGGACGTCGCCGGAGCTGAGGCTGTCGTCGTCGTCCTCGGTGAGCACGATGTCCCAGCGGTCGAGACAGTCCTCGCACCGGTAGGCGACGATCTCGCCCTCTTCCCAGATGCCGTCCTCCGGCGGATGGGAGAGCAGGAAACACCGGCCGCCACAGTCGACACACACGATCTGAGGCGACGGTCGGATCATGCGTGCAGTCTGCCAGCGATCGAACTGGCGGGCCCTGTTCGTAGCCTGTCCGGATGCGGGTCGTTGCAGGAGAGTTCGGTGGCCGGCGGCTCGTCGGCCCCGACGGGACCACCACCCGTCCCACTACCGACCGCGTGCGGGAGGCGATCTTCAACTCACTCGGCAGTGCCGGGCTGCTCGAGGGGGCGCTCGTCGCGGATCTCTTCGCCGGGAGCGGCGCCCTCGGCATCGAGGCGTTGTCGCGCGGTGCCGAGCGCTGTGTGTTCGTCGAACGTGACCGCACCGCGCTCCGGGCGCTCGCCGCGAATCTCGAGGCGTTGGGCCTGGCGGGCCCGATCCAGCGTCGTCACATCCGATGTGCTGACGGTCGTCGGGTCGATCGACGCCGACATCGTGTTCGCCGATCCGCCGTACGACTTCGACGAGTGGCAGCGTCTGCTCGACGGTGTGCGCGCCGATCTCGTGGTCGCGGAATCCGGTCGGCCCGTCGGCGACGTCGCCGGCTGGGAGCCGGTCCGGTCGAAGAAGTACGGACGCACCACCGTCACCACGCTGGAGCGAGTCACCGCCACGGAACGTCCGCCGGAGTAGGGTTCCCGACCCGATGACCGATCGCCCCGACCCGTCGCTGTTGGTGCTCTACCCGGGCAGTTTCGATCCGATCCACCTCGGTCACGTCGACGTGATCGAACAGGCGCTCGAGCTGTTCGGCGGCGTGGCGGTGGCCGTGATGCACAATCCCGCCAAGCCGTCCGGGCTGTTCCCGGTCGACCAACGTGTCGACCTGGCCCGCGCCTCGCTCGCCCATCTTCCCGGTGCCACGGTCGAGGCGTACTCGGGGCTCGCCGTGCAGGCGGCGAGTTGGGCCAGCGTCGACTTCATGGTCAAGGGCCTGCGAACACCCGGCGACTTCGAGATCGAACAGCAGATGGCCCAGAACAACTATGCCGTCACCGGCATCCGCACGGTCTATCTTCCCTGCACACCGGCGCTCGGCTACATCAGCAGCCGCTTCGTCCGGGAGATCGCGAAGTACGGTGGAGCGATCGGGCATCTCGTTCCGGCGCCGGTCGCGGACGCGTTGCACGAACGGTTCGCCATTCCAGACGAATCCGGCCCAGACGACACCAGCCCAGCCGAGGCCAGCCCAGCCGAATCCGGACCGAACAGAGCCGAACGATGAGCTACGACGACACCCACGCCAACCAGCCGAACGACTACGACGACATCGACGACGAGTACCCCGATCCGGGTGCCCCCGGCGGGTACGTCGGCGACGCCGAGACCCTGCTGCGGCGGGCGATCGACATCGTGGCCACGGCGCCGACCATGCCGTTGTCGTCGTCGCCGCGCATCGACCGTGACGAGATCATCGAGCTCCTGGAGGAGTCGCTCCACCGCCTGCCCGACGAGCTGCGTCAGGCACGTTGGATGTTGAAGGAGCGGCAGGAGTTCGTCGCCAAGACGCGGCGCGAGGCCGACGAGCTGCTCGAGGCGGCCCGGGTCCGTGCCGAGCGGATGGTCCAGCGCACCGAGGTGGTGCGCGCCGCCGAGCAACGGGCCCGCCAGGTGATGGAGACCGCCGAGGCCGACTCGCGTCGGTTGAAGCACGAGACCGAGGACTTCCTCGACCAGCGTCTCGGCTCGTTCGAGATCCTGCTCGACAAGTTGTCGAAGACGGTGCACGCCGGTCGCCAGCGCCTGTCGATCGGCGGGATCCGGGACGACACGACCAGCATCGACGAGGAAGACCCGACGATGGGCTTCTTCGACCAGGACGGCTGACGGATTCTCACCCCGGTCGCCCCTCGACGGGTCGAGAAGGGGCCGCCGATATCCTGGTGCGATGGTCGACATCGCCCGTCAACTGCGCCTCAACGCGGTCGAGATGCTGCGTCAGCCGGGATCCACCCGCGACTTCGAGTTCGAGGTACCGGGCGACGCCGTGTCGGTCGTCCACGACGCGCTCGACGGCTCGATCGCGTTGCGGCTCACGCTCGAGACGCTGAACGACGGCATCACGGTGGGTGGCACGATCGCCACGCCGTGGCAGGGTGCCTGTCGCCGGTGTCTCGCACCGGTGTCGGGCATCGACATCGCCGAGGTCGACGAGCTGTACCAGAAGGTCGTGCTCGATCCCGACGCGTACCTCATCGAGGACGGCCAGCTCGACCTGGTCCCCCTGGTCCGCGAGACCGCCCTGCTCCAGCTCGACGACGAGCGGCTGTGCCGTCCGGACTGCGCCGGCCTGTGCCCCCACTGCGGCATCGACCGCAACGAGGACTCGTGCGACTGCGGCGGCGAGATCCGCGACGAACGCTGGGCCGCGCTCGAAGGCCTCGAACTCGACGGCTGAGCCCCCAATGACATGGCGCCGGCCACCGGATGTGAACCGGGGCGCAGGCCGATAACGTGATGCGGCCCTTGGGGCACGGGTGCGCCGAACCGGCTGCCCGCCACACGATCGGACCGCGACCCACACGGGTCGGCGGTCAATGAACGAGGAAAGCGAACGATGGCCGTTCCGAAGAAGAAGACATCGAAGTCGAAGACGCGTAGCCGTCGGGCGAGCTCGTGGAAGCTCGACGCACCTCCTCGCAGCCTCTGCCCGCGTTGCGGGTCGGCCAAGCTGCCGCACACCGTGTGCGGATCATGTGGCTGGTACCGCGACCGCGTCGTCGTCGACGTCGGCTGAACCGAGCAATCCCCCACACATGCTCCCCATCGTCGTCGACGCCATGGGCGGCGACGACGCTCCCGGTCCCATCGTGGCCGGCGCGCACCTCGCCGCCGCCGCAGGACTTCCCGTGGTGCTCGTCGGCCCGGCCGGTCTCGACTGCGTCGACCCCGTCACCGGTGCCCGTCTCGACCTGATCGAGGCGTCCGAGGTCATCGGGATGCACGACGACCCCGCCCAGGGCGTGCGGCGGAAGAAGGATTCCACCCTCGTGCGCGCCGCCGAGGCGGTGCGCGATGGCCGGGCCAGCGCGATGATCTCGGCCGGCAACACCGGTGCCACGATGGCGGCCGCACTGCTGCGCATGGGCCGGATCAGCGGCGTGAAGCGTCCGGCCGTCGCCACGCCCATCCCCGTGCCGGGTTCGACACCGACGATCCTGCTCGATGCCGGCGCCAACGCCGAGGTCCAGGCCGACTGGCTCGTGCAGTTCGCCGCTGATGGGTTCGGTCTACGCCCGCCACCGCTTCGGGATCGCCGAACCACGCGTCGGCCTGTTGTCGATCGGCGAGGAGCCCGGCAAGGGCGACACCCTGCGCAAGGAGACCTTCGAACTGCTGTCGGCGGCCGACGGGTTGAACTTCATCGGCAACGTCGAGGGGCGCGACGTGATGGCCAAGCACCTCGACGTGTGCGTCACCGACGGCTTCACCGGCAACGTCGTGCTGAAGACGCTCGAAGGGGCCATGAAGGTGATCGTGGCGGCGCTGCTCGACGCGTTCAACGCGGAAGCGCACTACCAGCCCCACACCGAGGCGCTGATGCCGGCGCTGATGCAGCTCTATCGCACGCTGAGCCCCGACACCTACGGCGGCGCGGTGCTGCTCGGGGTCGACGGTGTGTGCGTCATCGCGCACGGATCCTCGACGGCCGAGGCGATCGTCAACGGCATCGGCGTGGCCGCCGAGATGGTCGAGCGCGACGTCGTGAGCGAGATCCGCGCCGCGATCGCGGCCAACGCCTGACCAAACCGCCCGGCAGTACACTGGCGTGCCGTGCCAGCAGAGACGTCCGTTCAACAAGGTCCCATCGGTCGCGACGAGATCTTCGAGATCGTCCGGGATCGGCTCGCCGACATCCTCGAGATCGAGCCGACGTCCATCACCGAGGGTCAGTCGTTCGTCGACGACCTCGACGCCGACTCGCTGGCACTGATCGAGCTGGTCGAAGCGCTCGAGGAGGAGCTGTCGGGACGCATCGAGGGCTTTCGCATCGAGGACGAGGACCTCGAAGACCTGAAGACCGTGCGCGACGCGGTCGACTACGTCCACGAGCGGGCGATCGCCTGATCGACCGTCCTGAGCCCGTCGACGCCGCTGACGAACTCGGCGTCCTGGAAGGTCGGATCGGGCATGTCTTCGCCGACCGGAAGCTGCTCCGTCAGGCGCTGAACCACCGTTCGTGGGTCTCCGAACATCCGGGCTCGAAGAGCAACGAGCGGTTGGAGTTCCTCGGCGATGCCGTGTTGGGCTGGGCGGTCGCCGACATGTCCTACCGGCGATTCGGGCAGACACACGAAGGTCAACTCACCGACCTCCGCAAGAGCGTGGTCAACGCCTTGGCGCTCGCCGACGTGGCTCGCGGGATCGGTCTCGGCGACCATGTCCGCCTCGGGCGCGGTGAGGCGGCAGCCGAGGGGGCACAGAAGCCGTCGATCCTGTCGGATGCGTTCGAGGCGGTGCTCGGCGCGGTGTATCTCGACGGCGGGGCCGAGGCGGCGTACGACATGGTCGAACGGCTCATCGCTCCGGGACTCCCCGACACGATCGACGAGCTCGATCAGCTCGACACCAAGACACAGTTGCAGGAGCGTGCCGCCCGCGCTGGGCGTGGCGCTCCCGTCTACACGTTTGCCACGACGGGGCCGGATCATGCCAAGACGTTCGTCGCCTCGGTGTTCGTCGACGACGTGCTGCTCGGGCAGGGGACCGGGCGTTCGAAGAAGGCCGCCGAACAGCTCGCGGCGTCCGCCGCCTGCGCCCTGTTCGACTGACGCCGGAACGCCGCCGCATGCCCGAGTTGCCCGAGGTCGAGACGGTACGGCAGGGCCTGCAGCAGCACGTCGCCGGTCGGCGGATCGTGCGGGTGGAGGTGGGCCGGGAGCGGGTCGTGCGGCGGACGTCGCGCGAGGCCTTGATCCACGGTCTGACCGACGCGGTCGTGCTCGCGGCCGACCGGCGGGGCAAGTACCTGCTGCTCCCGCTCGATTCGGGCGACTCGGCGATGATCCATCTGCGGATGAGCGGCCAGGTGCTGCTCGCCGCCGGTGACGCTCCGCGCCCCGCACACACGCACGTCGCCTTGACGCTCGACGACCGGCGCGAGGTGTGGTTCGTCGACCCGCGCACGTTCGGCGAGATGGTGGTGTTCGACCCGGACCACGTCGACGTCGAGCTTCCGGAGCTGGCGCTGCTCGGGATCGATCCGATCGCCGACACCGTTCGAGCGCCGCGACCTGGCGCGGATCGTGCGCTCGACCCGCAGGGCGTTGAAGCCGTTGCTCCTCGACCAGCACGCGATCGCCGGCATCGGCAACATCTACGCCGACGAGATCCTCCACGCCGCCCGTTTGCGTCCCGATCGTGAGGCGTCGTCGCTCGACGGCCGGGCGATCACCCGCCTCCACACGTGCATCCTCGACGTGCTCCGATCGGCGATCGCGGCCGGTGGGTCGACGCTGGGCGATGCGCAGTACGTCGACCTGATGGGGTCGTCCGGCTCGTACCAGGACGACCATCGCGTGTACGGCCGCACCGGCGAACGGTGCCCCACCTGTGGCCGCGGGTGGATCCGCCGCACGGTGTCGGGAGGTCGCTCGACCCACTTCTGTCCGGTGTGCCAGCGCTGAAGATGACGGGCGAGATCCGGGTCACGGGGCGGTCGCGCGAGTAGGTTCTCCCACTGCTGTGTTCCTGAAGAGTCTCAACCTCAAGGGCTTCAAGTCCTTCGCCGACAGCACGACGATGGTCCTGGAGCCCGGGGTCACCGTGGTGGTCGGCCCGAACGGCTCGGGCAAGTCGAACGTCGTCGATGCGCTGGCCTGGGTGCTCGGCGCGCAGGCCCCGAAGTCGGTGCGCAGCCAGAAGATGGACGACGTGATCTTCGCCGGCACGGCCAAGCGGCCCGCGCTCGGCCGCGCCGAGGTCAGCATCACGATCGACAACTCCGACGGCACGCTCGGCGTCGACCTGAGCGAGATCACGGTCACGCGCATCCTCTTCCGCAACGGCGATTCGGAGTACTCGATCAACGGCGTACCGTGCCGTCTCCTCGACGTGCAGGAGCTGCTGTCCGACGCCGGCGTCGGCCGCCAGCAGCACGTGATCGTCAGCCAGGGCCAGATCGATGCCGTGCTGAACGCTCGCCCGGAGGAGCGCCGGGCGATCATCGAGGAAGCCGCGGGCGTCCTCAAGTTCCGGCAGCGCAAGGAGAAGGCCGAGCGCCGGCTCGATGCGACCGAGGCGAACCTGCTGCGGGTGCAGGACCTGCTGCGCGAGGTACGCCGCCAGCTGCGCCCGCTCGAACGGCAGGCCGCGGCCGCCGAGCGGCACGGGTCGCTGATCGCCGAACTGACCACGCTCAAGACGTTCGTGGCGGGGCGGGAGATCGCGTCGTGGCGGGTGCGAGCTCGAAGCGCTGTCGACGACGCGCCTCGAGAGCGCCACGAGCGGAGAGCGAGCTCAAGTCGTCGCTGGCCGCTCTCGACACGTCGGTGATGGCGATCGAGGCGGAACTGTCGGCCCGCGGGCAGAGCGACACCGGCGACCGGCTCGTCACGTGTCGAGCAGCTGCGCGAGCGGGCCCGAGGGCTCGCCGCCGTGCTCGCCGAACGACGACGTTCGCTCGAGCGCGATCGGGGGCAGCTGCTCGACGCCGACCTCGTCGCCAACCTCGAGGCCGAGGCCGCCCGGTTGCGCGACGAACTGGAGGTCGTGGCGCGCGACATCGTCGCCGTCCGACCGGAGGTCGACGAGCTCGAGGTCGAGGAGGCTCGCTTCGAGACCGAGCGCGACGACGGCACTCGAGGCGGTCGGCACCGACCGAGGGAGCGAGTTCGCGTGCGGCGAGCGCGGCGGCCGAGGTCCGTGGCGAGCTGCGGTCCGTCAACACGGGCCTCGATCGGGTGCTCGACGAGGTACGCCGCCACGAAGGGCGATCGAACTCGCTCGCCCGAGCGGATCGCGTGCACTGCACGAGGCGGCCGAGCGGTTCCGTGGCGAGTGCGACGGGGCCGGGAGCGTCGAGGAATCACTCGTCGTCGAGGTCGAGGCCGCCGAGTCGGCTCGCGAAGCGGCGGCCGCCCTCACCGAGGCCCGCCGATCGCTGCGGGCCGACGACGCGGATGCCGCGGCTCGGGCCGCCGCGCGGGTCGATGCCCTGCAGCTGGCACTCGACGCCGCTCGTGCCCGGGCGGGTGCCGAACGGCTCGTCGGTGTCGACGGTGTGCTCGGCACGCTGCTCGACCTCGTCGAGATCGACGACGGGTGGGGGCCGGCCGTCGAGGCCGCGTTGGGCGAATCGCTGACGGCGGTCGTCGTGGACGATCCGACGGCTGGTCGGCGCGCGCTCGACGCGCTGCGTGACTCGGCCACGAGCGGCGCGGTCATCGCGCTCGGCGCACGACCGTTCGTCGCCGGCGAACCCGGGGCTCGGCGAGGCCGTCCGGCCCGCACGTGAGGTCGTCGAGGTCGGGCGTGGCCGAACTGCTCGACGGCTTGCTCGGTGTGGCCGTCTGCGTCGAGCGACATCACGACGGCCGTCGATGTTGCCCTCGACCATCCCGACGCCGTGGTCGTCACCCGGAACGGCGACCGGTTCGGGCTGAGCGGGTGGCGCATCGGTGCCGGCAGTTCGGGTGCGACGGCCGCCGCGCTCGACGATGCGATCGCCGCGTCCGCGGCCGCCGCCGCGACTCGCTCGACATCTCGACGCGCGCGCTGACCGAGTCGGAGCGAGCGCTGGCCGCCGCGCAGCGCCGCGAGGCCGATCTCGTGCAGGCACTCGATGCCAACGACGCGAAGTTCAGCGCCGCGTCCGAGGGGCTGGCCCGGGCACAGCGCGAGCTGCGAGAGCTCGTCACCGAGGGCGAGGCTCTCGACGCCACGCTGGTCGAACGTCGAGGCGCGGTGGAGCGCGAGCAGCGCCGCGCCGACGAGCTGGCCGCCTTGTTGCCGGGTCTCGAATCCGACGAGCAGGCGGAGGTCGATGCGGCCCGTGCCCGTGGCGAACTGCGGGCCGAACTCGATCGCCGGGCCGCTGCGCTGTCGTCGCGCCGTACCGACGTCGAGGTCCGCAACGCCGGGTTGCACGAGCGGCAACAGCTGCTCGAGCAGCAGCTCGCCGAGACCGAGCGCCGGCTGGCAGCCGACGTCGATGCGCGGGCGGCTGCGGCTGGCCAAGCGCGAGGAGGTCGACCGTTCGCTCGGGGTGATCGACCGATCTGGTCGAGACTCGTCGATCGCCACCGTGCCACGGTCGAGGTGGAGCACGGCGGTGCTCGTCGAGCAGCGTCGTCGACAGAGCGACGAGGTGCGCGGCCTCACCGCCGAACTCGACCGGCTCCGTCGCGAGCGGGCCGAGCAGGAGCGAGCGCTCGATTCGACGCGCGAACGCGCCCGACAGGCCGAACTCGGCGAGGCCGAGGCGAAGCTGCGGCTCGAGACCACGATCGAGACGCTGCGTCGCGAACTCGACATCGAACCGGCGGTCGCCGAGGCGGCCGAGATGCCGGAACTCCCCGAGGGCGCCAGCCCGGCCGGTCGGGTGCGCGAACTCGACCGGGAACTTCGTCTGCTCGGGCCGATCAACCCGCTCGCGCTCGAGGAGTTCAACGAACTGCAGGGCCGGCACACGTTCCTCGAGGAGCAGCTCGAGGACGTGCGCACGCACGCGTCGCGACCTCGCCCGGGTGATCGCCGCGGTCGACGCGGAGATCCAGAACGTGTTCGCCTCGGCGTTCGCCGACGTCAGCGAGAACTTCTCCCAGCTGTTCTCGCTGCTGTTCCCGGGTGGCACGGGCAAGCTCGACGCTCACCGCGCCGGACGACATGTTGAACACCGGCATCGAGGTCGAGGCGAAGCCGGGCGGCAAGAACGTGAAGAAGCTGTCGCTGCTGTCCGGTGGCGAGCGGAGCCTCACGGCGCTGGCGTACCTGTTCGCCGTGTTCCGCTCGCGGCCGTCGCCGTTCTACGTGATGGACGAGGTCGAGGCCGCGCTCGACGACGTGAACCTGCACCGCTTCCTCGGTCTGATCCAGGAGTTCCGCAAGGACGCGCAGCTCATCGTCGTGTCGCACCAGAAGCGCACGATGGAGGCCGGCGACTGCCTGCTCGGCGTCAGCATGCAGCCCGGTGGTTCGAGCAAGGTCGTCACCGAACGAGTGACGGCCGCCAGCGCCTCCGCGCACGCGGCGAACTGACGTCGCGTCGATCCGTTCTCGCGAACTCGTTGCGTACCCGCGTGCGCAAGAAGTTCACGAGAACGCGGCGGTAGCGTCGTCGCGCGATGGGTATCGAAGTCGTCTTCCTGATCCTCGCCGTGCTGGTGGTCGTGTTCGGCATCGGCGTGGTGGTCGTCAACCGCCGCCGCACCGCCGCCGGCACGGCCGGCCCGCAACGGCCGATCCCGCCGGCCACGCCACCGCCCCGGTCTCCCGCGGCGGGCACCGGCACCGCTCGTCGAGGAACGCCCGCTCGAGACCGACCTGGTCGAGCCGGAGGTCGTCGAACCCGAGCCCGTCCCGGTCCCGCGTTCGTTCCGTGACCGGCTCGTCGAAGGCGCGCTCGGCGTTCACCGGTGCCTTCGCCGGCGTGCTCGGTCGGGGCGCCATCACCGACGGCGCGTTCGACGACCTCGAGGAGGCGCTGCTCCGCGCCGATGTCGGCGTCGGCGTCACGCAGCGAGCTGATCGACGGGCTGCGCAGCCAAGGTCGACGCGAAGGAGATCACCGAGCCGCAGGAGCTGCTCGACGAGCTGCAGGCGCGAGATGACCGCGCGGCTCGAGGGTCGCGACCGCTCGCTGGCCTTCGTGCGAGGGCGAGCCCGGCAGCCCGAACATCTGGATGTTCGTCGGGGTCAACGGCGTCGGCAAGACCACGACGATCGGCAAGCTCGCCAACCAGCAGATCGCCGACGGGCGCACGGTGCTGCTCGCCGCGGGCGACACGTTCCGGGCCGCGGCCGCCGAGCAGCTGACGACGTGGGCCGAGCGATCGGGTGCCGAGATCGTCCGCGGCGCCGAGGGCGGCGATCCGAGTTCGGTGATCTTCGACGGCGTCGAGCGGGCGGCCGCCCGCGACATCGACCTCGTGATGGCCGACACGGCCGGACGCCTGCACACCAAGTCGAACCTGATGGAGGAGCTGCGCAAGGTCCGCCGGGTCGCCGAGAAGGGCGCCGGACGGGTGACCGAGACGCTGCTCGTGATCGACGCGACGACCGGCCAGAACGGCCTCACCCAGGCGCGGGAGTTCCGCGAGGCGACCGACGTCACCGGCGTCGTGCTCACCAAGCTCGACGGGTCGGCCAAGGGCGGCATCGTGTTCGCCATCGAGACCGAACTCGGCATCCCGGTCAAGCTCGTCGGCACCGGCGAGACGATCGGCGACCTCATCCCGTTCGACCCGACCGAGTTCGTCGCCGCCCTGTTCGACCAATAGCCGGCCACCGCAATCCACGTTTGCGTCAGCGATTTGGCGCGCCCTGTGGCGCAGAAATCGCGACGCAAACGTGGATTGACGGGTCGGTGCTCGGCTTGGGCGCGTGGGGGAGGGGGTCTGGCACGCTGGTCGGCATGACGTGACCGAGACGCGCCCGTCGGCAGGAAGCACGGATCCCGAGACCCGCAAGTGTCGAGGAGGCGCTCGATGCGCTGCTGGCGGCGCACGATCCGAAGACGATCGACAACGTCGCCTTCCGCGGCGCCCGCTACGACGCCGGGCTGGCCTGGGTGCACTTCCCCGAGGGCTTCGGCGGACTCGGCGTGCGTCCCGAGCTGAACAAGCTCGTCGAGCAGCGGCTCCGGGCGGCCGGTGCCGCAGCCGACCAATCCGGCCACGTTCTTCATGGCCCTCGCCGGCCCGACGATCGTCACCCACGGCAGCGACGAGGTGCAGCGACCGCTTCCTGCGCCCGATGTTCACCGGCGAGGAGGTGTGGTGCCAGCTGTTCTCCGAGCCCGGTGCCGGCTCCGACTTCGCCGGCCTCGCCACGCGGGCGGTCACGCGACGGCGACGAGTGGATCGTCAACGGTCAGAAGGTGTGGAACACCCTCGCCCACATCGCCGACTTCGGCATGCTCGTCACCCGCACCGACCCCGACGCGCCGAAGCACAAGGGGATGACCTACTTCGCGCTCGACATGCACGCCCCGGGCGTCGAGGTGCGGCCGCTGCGCCAGATCACCGGCGAGGCCGAGTTCAACGAGGTCTACATGACCGACGTGCGCATGCCCGACGCCAACCGGGTCGGCGACGTCGGCGAGGGCTGGCGGGCGAGCCTCACGACGCTGATGAACGAGCGCAACGCGATCGGCTCCGGCGGTGGCGCCGGGCAGCGGTGACGTGCGCAAGCGTGGCGCGCAGGCCAACGACGCGGTGGCGATCTGGAACGAGCTCGACCCGTCGGAGCAGACCGGCGCCGCGCAAGGACCGGCTGATGCAGCTGTGGACGCAGGCCGAGGTCGGTCGCCTCACCAACCGCCGGGCGGCCGAGCGGGCGAAGGCCGGCAACCCGGGCCCGGAGATGTCGATCGCCAAGCTGGCGTTCTCCGAGCTGAACAAGGCGCTCTACGAGTTCTGCATCGACCTGATGGGCGCCGAGGCGCTCATCGGCTACGACTACACGTTCCGCCGCCCGGGCGACCTCGACGTGACCGGCACGATGCACGGCACCCGCTACTCGTTCCTGCGCGTGCGGGCCAACTCGATCGAGGGCGGCACGTCGGAGATCATGCGCAACATCCTCGGCGAGCAGGTCCTCGGCCTGCCCGGCGAGCCGCGCGTCGACAAGTCCGTCCCCTGGAACGAGGTCCCGCGCAACTGAACCGTTCCTTCGGGACCCGTCCCCGGTGAACGGCGCGGCTCTGCATCGGTTCGCACCGCGCCGGTAGCGTTGGATCCTGATGTTCGACACACTGTCCAACCGGCTCGACGGGATCGTCAAGAAGATCAAGGGCAAAGGCCGCCTGACGGAGGCCGACGTCGACGAGGTGATGCGGGAGATCCGCACGGCCCTGCTCGAGGCCGACGTCAACGTCACCGTCGTCCGCTCGATCTGCAACCGCATCCGCGAGCACGCGATCGGCGCCACCCGGTCGCGGTGCGCTCGACCCCGCCCAGCAGGTCGTCAAGGCGGTCAACGACGAACTGACCCGGGCCCTCGGCGGCGAGACGCTGTCGATCACCTACGCCTCGAAGCCGCCGACCGTCGTGTTGATGGCCGGCCTGCAGGGCTCCGGCAAGACCACCAACTCGGCCAAGCTCGCCTCGTGGTTCAAGACGCAGGGCCGCCAGCCGCTGCTCGTCGGCGCCGACCTCCAGCGTCCGGCCGCCGTCGAGCAGCTCCGCACGCTCGGTCGCCAGATCGACGTGCCGGTGTTCTCCGACCCGTCCGATCCGGTCGGACGCGGCCCGGGCCGGCCTCGAGGAGGCCAAGCGCCTCGGTCGTGACGTCGTCATCGTCGACACCGCCGGTCGCCTGTCGATCGACACCGAGATGATGGAGCAGGTCCGTCAGATCTCCGCCACCGTCCAGCCCGACTACACGTTCCTCGTGATCGACGCGATGACCGGTCAGGACGCCGTGCAGACCGCCGAGGCGTTCCACGCCACGCTGCAGATCGACGGCGTGATCATGTCGAAGATGGACGGCGACGCCCGCGGTGGCGCGGCGCTGTCGGTCAAGGAGGTCATCGGCCGGCCGATCGCGTTCGCCTCGACCGGTGAGAAGCTCAACGAGTTCGAGCAGTTCCACCCCGACCGCATGGCCAGCCGCATCCTCGGCATGGGCGACATGCTCACGCTGATCGAGCAGGCCGAGCGGGCGTTCGAGACCGACGAGGCCGAGGCCGCCGCGGCGAAGCTGATGGAGGGTCAGTTCACCCTCGACGACTTCCTCGACCAGATGCAGCAGCTGAAGAAGATGGGCCCGCTCGGCAACCTGATGGGGATGATGCCCGGCATGCCGAAGGAGCTGAAGGGCGCCAAGATCGACGACGACGACCTCAAGCCGATCGAGGCGATCATCCGCTCGATGACGCCCGACGAGCGGGCGCAGCCCGGAGATCATCAACGGCAGCCGGCGCACGCGCATCGCCGTCGGATCGGGCACCGAGGTCGGCGACGTCAACCGGCTCGTCAAGCAGTTCGGCGAGATGCAGAAGATGATGAAGCGCTTCGGCATGACCGGCCAAGCCGACGAAGAGGGCGAAGAAGGGCAAGAAGGGCAAGCCGAGCGCCGGCAAGCCGCGGGGTCTGCCGCCCGGCTTCAACCTCCAGCCCGGTGGGCATGGACCTGTCCGGCCTGCCCGGGATGCCGAACATGCCGGGCCTCCCCGGCCTGCCGAACCGCTGACCGCACGCGCCGTTCGTCGACGGCACCGTCAGAGGCCGAGTTCGGCGGCGCGGGCCAGCACGCCGTCGCGTTCGGCGCCGATGGTGGTCGACTCGCCGTGGCCGGTGTGGACGACCGTGTGGGCGGGCAGGGCGAGCAGCACGTCGCGGATCGAGCGCAGGATGGTCGGTTCGTCGCTGTAGCTGCGGCCGGTGGCGCCGGGGCCACCGCAGAACAGGGTGTCGCCGCTGAACACCGCGTCGCTGCCGGCGTCGTGGAAGCAGCAGCAGCCGGGGGAGTGGCCGGGCGTGTGCAGCACGTGCAGCTCGTGCCCGCCGACGGCGAGCGGCTCGCCCGGGCGTCAGCGTCGCGGTCGGGCGTGTCGTCCGGGCCACACCACGTCCCACAGCATCCGGTCGTCGGCGTGCAGCAGGATCGGCGCGTCGACGGCGTCGCGCAGCGGCACCGCCGCGTTGATGTGGTCGTTGTGGCCGTGGGTCAGCACGATGGCCGCGACCCGCCGACCGTTGACGGCGTCGACGATCGGCCGGTGGTCGTGGGCCGCGTCGAACACGACGACCTCGCGGTCGTCGCCGACGAGCCAGATGTTGTTCGTGACCTCCCACTCGCCGCCGTCGAGGGCGAAGATGCCGTCGGTCGTGACCAGCTCGATCCCCATCGGCTAGAGCACCACGACGCTGCGCAGCACCTCGCCGCGCTCCATCTTGTGGAACGCCTCCTCGATCGCGTCGAGGCCGATCGTCTCGCGACACGAAGCCGTCGAGGTCGAGCCGGCCCTGCAGGTAGAGGTCGATCGAGCATCGGGAAGTCGCGGCTCGGGCAGGCAGTCGCCGTACCACGACGACTTCAGCGCGCCGCCGCGCCCGAAGACCTCGATGAACGGGCAGTTCGATGCGTCATGTCGGGGCGGGGCACGCCGACGAGCACGACCGTGCCGGCCAGATCGCGGGCGTCGAACGCCTGCCGGTAGACCGCGGGATTGCCGACCGCCTCGATGCACACGTCGGCGCCGAAGCCGCCGGTGGCCGACCTGGATGGACTCGACCGGATCGGTGCTCGTCGAGTTGCACGGTGTGGGTGGCGCCGAACCCCTTGGCCCACTCGAGCTTGCGGTCGTCGATGTCGACGGCGATGATCGTGGACGCGCCGGCGAGACGGGCGCCGGCGATCGCCGCATTGCCGACGCCGCCGCAGCCGAACACGGCGACCGACTGGCCGCGCGTGACGCTCGCCGGTGTTGATCGCCGCGCCGATGCCGGCCATCACGCCGCAGCCGAGCAGCCCGGCCGCGGTGGCCGGCGCGGCGGGATCGACCTTCGTGCACTGCCCGGCGGCGACGAGCGTCTTGTCGCAGAAGGCACCGATGCCGAGCGCGGGCGACAGCTCGGTGCCGTCGAGCAGCGTCATCTTCTGGGTGGCGTTGTGCGTGTTGAAGCAGTACTGCGGCTTGACCGCGGCGGCAGGCCCGGCAGTCGCCGCACACGGCCCGCCAGTTGAGGATCACGTAGTCGCCCGGCGCCACCTCGGTGACGCCCTCGCCGACCGACTCCACGATGCCCGCCGCCTCGTGGCCGAGCAGGAACGGGAAGTCGTCGTTGATGCCGCCCTCGCGGTAGTGCAGGTCGGTGTGGCACACGCCGCACGCCTGGATCGCCACCACCACCTCACCCGGGCCCGGGATCGGGGACGACGATCGTCTCGAGCGACACGGGCGCTCCCTTGCTCATCGCGACGACACCGCGTACCTGTTGGCTCATGGTCGCCGACGGTAGCGCGCCCGCACCGGATCCGAACGAGCGTCGTCGCGGGAACCGTGGCGGGGTGTGGCAACGTCAGACGTGTATGAACCGACGCCGCCTCGTCCGCTTCGTCTCGGTCGCCGCCCTCGCCGTCGCGCTCGCCGCGTGCGGGAGCGACGGGAGCGTCTCGAACGACACCGCGTCACCGGCACGACCGGCACACGATGAGCCGGAACGAACGATGCGGGTGGCGACACGCTGCCGGCCCCCGACGGGTACGCCCATCCGACCGGACCCGACGACGTGGTGATCGAGTACAGCGAACTCAGTGGTTTCACGACGCGGGAGTATGCGTTCCAGCAGCCGCCGGTGGTCATCATCTCGGGCGACGGTCGGGTGTTCACCACCGGCCCGCAGATCGAGATCTATCCGGGCCCGGCGCTCCCGAACATCCAGGTGGGAACGATCACCGAGGAGGCCGTGCAGCAGTTGCTCTCGATCGCCGACACCGGCGGGCTGTTCGCCGACGTCGACTACACCGAGGAGTCGATGGTCGCCGACGCCTCGACGGCGACGGTCACGATCAACGTCGACGGCGAGTCGTGGGTGCACTCGGCGTACGCCCTCGGGATGGACGAGCCCGGCAAGCCCGTGTCGCCCGAGCGGGCCGCGCTGCGCGAGTTCACCGCCCAGCTCTCGGACCTCGCCGGCACCGTCGGGGCCGACCAACTCGGTCCGGTCGACGCCTTCGTGCCGGAGAACTACCTGATCCAGGCGACCGAAGTCGCCACGCCTGTGACCACGGCGGACGGGCTCGAGCCGACGATCGTCGACTGGCCGGCCACCGCCGGCGTGGCGCTCGCCGATGCCGCCGAATGTGCTGTCGTCGCCGCGGACGCGGTCGGCGACCTGTTCACGACCGCCGACCAGCTCACGCTACTTCGACGACGGCGGCGTCATCTACCAGGTGACCGCCGTGCAGCAACTCCCGCAACGCAGCTGCGAGCCACTAGAACAACCGGAGATCGGTGGGGCGCATGCCGCGGAGTTCGTCGTAGTCGACCTCGACCCAGCGGAACCCGCGGGCCTCGGCGAGCACGCTGGCCTGTGGTTTGACGACCTGGGCCACGAACACGCCGCGCACGTCGCCCAACGAGGAATCGAGGTGGAGACGCTCGATGTAGCGGGCGAGCTGCTCGACGCCGTCGATGTCGCCGCGTCGCTTGACCTCGATCGCGACCACCGTGTCGCTCCCGTCGCGACACACCAGATCGATCGGCCCGATGGCGGTCGGGTACTCGCGCCGCACGAGGGTCAGGCCGACCTCGATGGCGTGCGGGCTGGCCGCCAGGAGCTCCTGGAGATGGGCCTCCACACCGTCCTTCTGCAAACCGGGGTCGACGCCGAGTTCCTGGGAGATGTCGCTGAACACCTCGTGGAGGGTGATCGTCAGCGTCTCCTGCTTCGGGTTCGTCACGACCCACTGGTCGCCGGCGTCGACGAGCGTGTTCGGCGCGTTCATCCAGTTCAACGGCTTGTACGCGCCCCCGTCGGCGTGGATGGCGACACACCCGTCGGCCTTCACCATGATCAGGCGGGTCGCCTCGGGCAGATGCGCATCGAGCCGACCGGAGTAGTCGACCGAGCAGCGAGCGATGACCAGACGCACGATCGGCGACGCTACCGTCGGCCGGAGCCGGCGGGAGCCTTCTCGCCCTCGACGTGGTCGCGCATCCGCTTCTGGATGAGCTCGCGCCGCTGCCTGGAGCTCGCGGTACGTGATCCGCTCGACGTCGGGTGTCAGTCCGAAGCTGGCTCGCACCCCGTCGGGATCGAACTCGACCGAGTCGGGGTCGACGCCGAGTTCCTTGGCGAGACGATCGCCGTGCTTCTGGGCGAAGATCATCGAGATGTTGGCGACCTCACCGAGGATGTCGAGATCGGGCGCGAGGCGAGCGATGGCCCCGTCGAGGAACACCATGTTCTTGACGTAGAGCATCAGTTCCTTCGGCAGCTTGGCGCCGTAGCCGAGCAGCGCCTTGACGACCCGCTGGACCTCCTTGACCATCTCCTCGCCCGACAGCGTCGTCGGGTCGATCACATCGTCGTCGAGGCGCAGGTCCTTGATGACGGCTTCGAGGTCGGTGTCCATCGGCAGCGCACCGAGGTCGCGCAGCGCGGCCATCTGGGTGCGGATGTCGTTGCTCGTGGCGCCGAGCATCAGGCGCAGGAACGCGTTGCGGCGACCTTCGGTGAGCCGGGCGACGATCCCGTAGTCGAGCAGCGCGGTGCGACCGTCGGCCATCACGAACAGGTTGCCGCCGTGCAGGTCGCCGTGGAAGATGCCCTCCACGATCGCACCCTCCATGAAGGCGATCATCGCGGTGCGCACGACGTCCTCGGTGTTGATGCCGGCGTCCTGCATGCCGACGACGTCGTCGAAGTTGAAGCCGTACACCCGCTCCATCACGAGCACCCGGCGGGTCACGAGCGTCGGGTGCGGCCGGGGGACGACGTACTGATGCTGGTCGAGGTCGTGGAGCATCGCCGCGATGTCGAGCATGTTGGCGGCTTCCATCCGGAAGTCGAGTTCCTCGACGATCGTCTCGGCGAACAGTTCGACCAGCGCCGGCGGGTTGGCCAACGCGGCCACGGGGATCCGGCCGACGAGGTGCGGTGCCAGCCAGGCCATCACCCGAAGGTCCTTGCGGACGAGCTGCGACGACCGACGGCCGCTGCACCTTGACGACGACCGACTCGCCGGTGCGGCAGGACGGCTGCGTGCACCTGGGCGATCGAGGCCGCGGCGAGCGGCGTCTCGTCGAACGACTCGAAGATGTCGTCCAGCCGGGCGCCGAGGTCCTGCTCGACGGTCAGCTTGACGACCTCGAACGGTTCGGCGGGAACCTGGTCGCGACACTTCTTGAACTCCTCGACGAGTTCGGCGGGGAAGAGCCCCTCACCGGAGGAGATGATCTGACCGAGCTTGATGTACGTCGGTCCGAGCGACTCCGCGGCGAGCCGCAACCGCTTCGAGATCGTCGGCCCGGCTGTCGGCCGGGTCCGGGTACCGGTTGCGCCGCTTGTTGAGCGACCAGGGACCGACGGCCGCGGTCGAGTTGGGTGGCGACCG
Source organism: Ilumatobacteraceae bacterium (assembly GCA_963801795.1). Classification (GTDB taxonomy): domain Bacteria; phylum Actinomycetota; class Acidimicrobiia; order Acidimicrobiales; family Ilumatobacteraceae; genus Sva-07. The sequence goes on along the minus strand of CAWDFZ010000002.1, from coordinate 114,145 downwards.
TGACCACCCGCGAGCCAGGTGGCAGCCTCGACGGCCTCGTCAGCGACGGCACTTCTGCCTGCGCCTGTCGGCGCAGGGTGGCGGCGAGCCGCAGCCAGCGAACGTCGGCGCGATCGAGCTCCCACGGGGCCTCGTCGGTGAACGATGCCCACGAGAGATCGGCGGGCTTCGATCGAGCGGACGGCGCGGTGGTGGGTGGCACCCAGCCATGATGCCGGATTCGTGGGTGAACCGTCGTCGGGTGCCCACGGCAACATCGCGTGGCAACATCGCCGACATGACGGATCGACCGTTTCGGGTGCTCGGAATCCAGCAGATCGCGATCGGCGGACTCGACAAGGGCGCGCTTGAGCGGGCTGTGGAGCGGGCTGCTCGGCGTCGAGAAGGTCGGCGACTACGTGAGCGAAGTCGGAGAACGTCGACGAGGACATCCTGCGGCTCGGCTCCGGTCCGCACGCGGTCGAGATCGATCTGATGCAGCCGCTCGATCCGGATCGCGTCGCCGAAGGTGCACGTGCCGACGCTGAACCACGTCGGTCTGTGGATCGACGACCTGCCCGCGTGCGTGGAGTGGCTGACCGAGCAGGGTATGCGATTCACGCCGGGCGGCATCCGCAAGGGTGCGGCGGGCCACGACGTGTGCTTCATCCACCCGAAGGGCAACGACGACACCCCGCGCAGCGGCGAGGGCGTGCTGATCGAACTGATCCAGGCGCCCGCGGACGTGATCCGGGCGAACTGAGCTTCGCTCGCCCGTCACAGGATTGTTCCCGCAGCTACGATCCTCCCGTGGACCGAGCGGCGGCGCGGGCAGACGTGGCGATCTCACGTATGACGAGCGGGCAACCGGTGCTGTTGACGGTGTCAGGCGTGATTCCGTCTGATCTCGCCGAAAACGTTGCAGCAGGCAGGCGGCCTCGGGCGGACTACAGCGTGCTGCAGGAGGCATTGGACGCGGACCTCATCGACATCGACGCCGCCTTGGCTGTCACCGGGTGGATCGGTGCGCTGCTGCATCGGGTTCTCGGCGGTGGCGGCTTGCTCGCCTGGTACTGCTACAGACGAAGGCGCGATTATCGGGTGATCGTCACCGACGGAGAACAGGTGGGACTGCCTCTCGCTCTGTTGGGCCGGGTGTTTGGTCGCGGAACGGCCAAGCACATGATGATCGTTCACATTCTTTCGACACCTGCCAAGGCTCGGGTGATTCGCGTGGCGCGTCTTGCGTCCGTCATCGACCGGTTCGTGGTGTACTGCTCGTGGCAACGTGACTTCATCGAGCGTCAACTCGGCGTTCGACCTGAGAGAGTCGTGCTGTCGACCTTCATGGTTGACACGGTGTTCTTCGACCCGGCTCGCGTGGATGTCCCGCAGGAGAGGCTCATTTGCGCAGCGGGTCTCGAGCGGCGCGACTACGCGACGCTGATGCAGGCCGTGGACGGCCTGGACGTGCGAGTGGTCATCGCCGCAGCCAGCCCGTGGTCCACGCAATCCGACTCGACCGCCGATCGACCGCTGCCGGCGAACGTCGAGGTCCAGCGCTTGTCTTTGTTCGAGTTGCCGCGAGCTCTACGCAGCGTCGCTGTTCGTCGTGATGCCGCTCGCGGACGTCGAATTCCAGGCAGGCATCACGGCCATTCTCGAGGCAATGGCGATGGCGCGCCCCGTCGTCTGCACGCGACACACGGTCAAACAGACACGATCATTCCCGGGGAAACGGGGCTCTACGTGCCGCCGAGTGACCCAACGGAGATGCGGTCTGCAATTCAGACCCTGCTCGACGACGAAGCGAAGACGCAGCGGATGGGGAGTGCGGCGCGACGGTGGGTTCTCGCGAACGCAGACATCGACATATACGCCGAACGAATCGCGACGTGGTCGAAGATCATGTGCAACGAATGACCCGGTGTCGGGCCGTCAGCCGCTGCGTCGCTCCGGCCTGAACGACCCCTCGTCCGGGAGCGTGCGAGTGACCGTTGCGGGATTTCCCTCGACATACGAGTTCGGCGGGACGCTCTTCGTGACGACACTTCCCGCGGCAACGACGCTTCCGTGGCCGACCGTGACACCGGGCAGGATGGTTGCGCCGAGTCGGATCCACGTCCCTCGCTCGATCGTGACCGGCCGGTTCGCGTGATCTCGCGACATTCGGCCCGACGATGGACCCACCGGATGGTTTGCCGTGTAAATCCGGACGCATGGCCCGATGCTCACGGAATCCTCGATGCGAACGAGCGCATCGACGTTGATCGTCACGTCCGTCGAGATGAGGACGTTGTCTCCAATCACGAGATTGCTCTCAAATTCAGCACCGCTCAAGATCCTGACCGGCCCGCCGAATGTTGCCTCGCGTCCAATCTGAAATCCGGCGAGTCGGTAGAGGTGCGCAACGATCGGACCGGCGCTGAACCGAGGGATCAGATGCGCGATCGTGAGCGCTAACAAGTAGCGGCCGTGTACACCGGCCACCATCGTCCGGCCACGCCGCGACGCCCGTCGAAGAATACGCGTCCGACCGGTCAGTCCAAGCGACCCATCGGCGTCACGGCCGACATCGGCGCCGTCCCGCGGCAACGATCTCTCCGACGGGACACTATTCACCCGCGTACAGTAGCGCTGACAGTCCTCGCGGTGCTCGACGACCGGAATCCAGGCACATCCCCTCAGGGGTGCGCGATTTGTACGATTCGACCAATGGCCGCTCCCCCGAAGATCAGGGTGCTCTTCGTGCACACCGCCACGCTCCCACCGCTCGGCGCCGACACGTGGGTGCAGAGCCAGATCATCGCCGGGCTCGACAAGACGACCCACGAGGTGCACGTCGCCTGCTCGACGGGGCCGGCCGGTTCCCCGACGCCGACGTTCGCAGTGATGCGGGAAATATCTGGCGTGGAAGTCCTTCCGGTGAGTCTTGGTCCGGAGTTCTCGAATCGTTCGTTCACCAGAAAGCTCCGCGCCTTGTTCGAGACGCTTCCAGCGTTGATGCACTTCGTGCACCTCGTTTGGTACGTCTGGCGTCGTCGGATCGATGTCATCCACACGACCGATCGGCCACGCGATGCGTTCGCCTGCGTTCTGTTGGGTCGGGTAACCCGCACACCGTGCATCGTTCACCTCCATGTGGGGTTCAACCCCGACTGGATGGGACGGATGCTCCAATGGTCCATTCGCCGGGCCGACGCCTTGGTCGCCATCTCCGACTTCGTGGCATCCACGCTCGACGGGGCCGCCGAGGTCGATCGCCCGGTGTACGTCGTCAAGAACGCGATCGATGCGAGCGCCTGGCGGCCGGACGTCACCGGCGAGGACCGACGCGCGGAGTTCGGGCTCGGTCCCGATGACATCGTGCTGATCACGGTGTGTCGCCTCTTCCCGGCGAAGGGACCAGGCGACCTGATCCGAGCGCTCGCCGTGGTGCGCGAGGATCGGCCTGACGTTCGATTGCTCGTCGTCGGACAGGAGATGGCCCCCGGCTATCTGGCCGAGCTGTCGAGCCTCGTCGCCGAACTGGACCTCTCGGGTTCGGTGTTCTTCCTCGGCCGACGCAGCGATGTGCTCGAGTTGATGGCGGCGGCGGACATCTTTGCCATGCCGTCGCATCTCGAACCGTTCGGCCTGGTGTACCTCGAGGCGATGGCCATGGAACTACCGGTCGTGGCCCTGGACGACGGCGGCACCCCCGAGGTGGTCGAAGCGGGTGTGACGGGTTTCCTGTCCGGATTCGGCGACATCGACGCGCTCGCTCAGAACCTGCTCATACTCGCTGACGATGCCGCGTTGCGAGACCGTATGGGCGCGTGTGGACGACAGCGAGTACTTGCCCATTTCGACGTCGAACGGATGGCCCGAGACATGGCCGAGGTGTATCGGCTGGTAGGCTCTCTGAAAGCGCGGTAGCGGCGTAGACCCAGGCGGAGGGTGGCGGTGGACGGTACAACGGTGTGGTCAGTGGACGAGATCGCCGATCTTCGAGCGGTCGTCGACGAGGACGGCTATTTCGTGATTCGCGGGCTGGTTGATGCGGATCGCATCGCGGTGTTTCGCGAGAGCATTCTCGAAACGTACGCGTCCACCGAGAAGTTCGATGGCGGAGGAAGCTATTCGGGTCACCTGAATTGCTTCCCGGGAGCGCAGTCCAGGTTCTTCTACGACGAGTTGCTGGCCAGCGGGCTGGTCGAAGCCATCAACGGTCTCCGGGCATCGCAGTCGAACGCCGTTCGTGCCACGTTGAACTTCAATCTTCCCGGCAGCGTCGCCCAGCACTATCACACGGACGGCCTGTACACGGAAGACTTCCTGATCTGCAACATCGCGGTTGTGGACACCGATCTCAGCAACGGAGCGATCGATCTGCTTCCGGGAACTCATCGTCGTTTCTACCGGTTCTGGGAGTACGCGATCGAACGGAAATATCGGTTGACGCGACGTATTCCAATGAAGGCGGGTGACGTCCTCGTTCGACGTTCGACGCTCTGGCACCGAGGTATGCCGAACAACTCAGCAACTCCACGTCCGATGATGTCGCTGACGTTCGGGGAGGCGTCGGCGCCGGCAGAGGATCCCTTCCTCGTGCATGACGGCAAGATGTCCTTCTATCCGAACTGGTTCAACACGAGCCGGCTGGGGCAAGTTCGTGAACGGACATTCGTCGCTGCGCCCCTGAGCTACTCGGCGTATCGGTTCGTGAAGTCGCTCCGCGGTCGTCCCGGATACTCGTCGTATTGAATCGACCACCGGATCGTGGTTGTCCGGGCCCAGAGCGCCCCGTCGATGTGGGTGTTGTGCTGGGGGTTGTCTGCGCGGTTACGGTCTTCATCGAATTGAGTATCGTCGATGGTGGAGGCGTAGTTCTTCGTTCGCTCTGAGGTGCTTCTCTCGAAGGATCCTTGTCGAATGAATCGACTGCGTGTGTTTCGTCGTTGGTTTCGGTGGTGGCGCTCGTGGCGTGGTGGTTGGTGTGGTGGATGCTGCGCCGTCGCTGCCGGCGGCGGCGTTGTCGGTGTCACCGAATCGGGTGTTGGACACGCGTAAGTGGATTGGTGCTCCGGTGGGAAGCGGTGAATCCGGGTTTGGTGTTGCGGTTCCGATCCCGCAGGCCGGCAACGCGACGAGCGTCGTGTTGAATCTGACCGCGACGGATGCCGTTGGTCGACGGGTATGTGACTGCTTGGCCGTGCGGTGAACCGGCTCCGGCGACATCGAATCTGAATTTCTCTGCCATACGGTTGCGAACGCGGTGCATGGTCAAGCTCAGCACGGGTGGGCGTGTGTTTCAGTTCGAGTGTTCCGGGTGCATCTGATCGCGGATGTGTCTGGTTGGTTCACGGGTACTGCGGATCTGACGAGTACGTCGCCGAATCGGGTGCTGGACACGTGGCAGACTCACGATCCGTTGGTGGCTGATCAGGTGCGCGAGTTGCGTGCTGGCGGGTCAGCCGACGATCGGTGCGAACGCGTCGATGGCGGTGTTGAATCTCACGGTTGATCGGCCGGCTGCTGCTGGTTGGTTGGTGGCGTATCCGTGTGGGCAACCGACGATGCGTCGACGGTCGAATTTCGGGCGGGTGAGGTGGTGGCCAATCTGGCTCTGGTCGATCTGAGTGGCGGTTCGGTCTGTTTCCGCGTCGAGCGTCGGGGTTGATCTGATTGTCGGACACGTTTGGATGGTCGACCGGAGACCGGGCAGTTGAAGGTGCAGTCACCGAGGCGGTTGCTCGATACGCGGACCCTGGCATCGTCGCCGTTCGGGTGCTGCCCGGTCGGGATCGACGATCACGTTGAACGTTGGGGGCGGGTGGAGTGCCGGCAACAGCGGACAGTGCTGTGCTGACGGTCACGGTGACCAATCCGCGTGCTGATGGTTACGTCACGGTGTGGCCGTGTGATCAGGCGTTGCCGAACGCGTCCACGATCAATACGTGGCCGAACGCTCAGCGTTCGAACGTGGCGTTGGTTCGGCTCTCGCGAACGGATGGTTCGGTGTGTTTGCAGTATTGGTCGTGGAATGGCACCACGACCGATCTGATCGTCGACGCCGTTGGATGGACCCGAAGGAACCACCGCTACCGGCGGAGGAAACAGCACACCGACACCGACACCCGGGACGGTGCCGGGTGCTGCTGGGACGCAGTTTCGGAGAGTTTCGCGACTGATGCGCGTGCCGCGGTTCGATTGGCGGTTGCAGACGACGAATTCGAGCCTGCCGACCGGGGACTTTCTCGGCGAGCACGACATGTCGATGCCGTGTGGTTCGCCGACGACGTATCGCACGGTGCACAGCCGGCGCTGGCGCGGCAACCGCGACTCGAACGTCGACGTGACGAACAGCGAGTTGGTTTGGTGGTGTGCTCCTGGCAACGACGCTGCCAAGGGGCACATGATGACTGCGCTCTGGACACGCGGTCGATCGCGACGTTGTCGTTCTCGCCGAAGCAGACGTTCACCAACGTGACGAGGGTCTGTTGGGACCAGAACATGAACAACCTCGGTGAGGGTAAGTGGGTGAACGTGTACGTGGTGCCGGCTGCTGACGTGGTGGCTCATGGCGGTGACCTGGCGTATGCCGACGGGGTCGGGACTTCCTTTGGTGGGATTCCGATGAGTTTGCCGCCTGGAGCGTTCGATTTCGACTGGCTGCGTGGTTCGATCCATGGCTTCAAGATCGGCGCTGACGGTTGCTACAACCTGGTGCTGGACCAGTGGAAGTCGTCACTCCTGGGGGTATGGCGACCGAGTCGGCTCGCGGTTCACGATCTGTCTCGACTCGGGTGCGGGCGTGGTGACGTTGGAGCGCCCGACGGATCGGTTGACACTTACCCGTTGGGTGCGACGTTTCCGACCGGCGCGGTGGAGTGATCTGGCAGGATGCGTCGTACAACCCGGTCAAGCACGACGGCGAGGCCCACTCCCTCACCTGGCACTGGGACAACATCGAAATCACCTGACCACGTCGTCAGACGATGGTCGGTTTGCGGCTTTCCTGCGCGCAACCCAACGCCGTCGCATGAAAGCGTTCCAGCTCGGCCACGATGGAGACCCAGCTGTAGCTCTGCTCCACCAGTGCACGGCCGTCTCTTCCGAGGCCTGCCGCCCGGTTGGCGTCAGCCATGAGTGACAAGACCGCCTCCGCGAACGCGGGCGCTCCATCGGCGATGACCAGGTGCTCGCCGTGGCGGACGTCGATGCCCTCGCAACCCAACGTGGTGGAGACGACCGCCTTCCCCATCGCCATTCCCTCAAGGATCTTCAATCTCGTGCCACTGCCCATCCTCAGAGGCACGACGAAGGCTGCCGCACGATTGACGAACGGTCGGACGTCGGGGACTTTGCCCGCGACGTGCACGTTTGGACCTTCCAACCGTGTGATCTCAGCCGGGGCGCCCTGACCAACGATCGTGAACCGTACGGTCGGTCGCTGGGCAACGATCAGGGGCAGGATGTGACGGACGAAGTAGCTGACAGCGTCGATGTTGGGTCGATAGCTCATCAGCCCCGTGAACACGAGGGAGTTCGGGTCCACCTCATCCGCGGTCGGCGAGAGTAGTCGATGTCGACACCGTTCGGAGCTACATGCACGAGCTGCCGGCTATCGAAAGCGGTGATGACGTCGGCTTCCCGTTGACTCGTGACGACACAAGCGTCGGCCCTGCGCCAGCTCGCTTGCTCCTCACGGCGAAACTTGCGATATTCACCCCAGTTGTAGAGTTTCCGTAGAGGCGATCGTTCGGGTCGCGTACATCCGTCGGAGCAGTTCGTATTCCAGGTTGTGTTCGTCGAGAATGATTGTCGCGTCACCCGTCACCGGGAGCTCGCTCGTTTGGCTCGATTCGAACTGGATGAGGTCGAACTGCTGTGTCGTTTGCAACTCCCGGAATGCGACCTCCATCGCTTCCGTGCAGACGCTCGACGTCTGATATGAACGTCGGTAGAGCAAGCTTCGCAGTTGGGCGACACGCTTAGCGCGGTCCGGGAGCGATCGACCCGGAACTGTGTAGACGGCATGGCACACGGTCTCCAGCGCGACCACGTGTTCGGCGTCGCCCTCGGACGCATGACACAGGACCGATACTTCGTGCCGACGCGACAACTCGCGCACGATCTGATAGACCCGAATGCCGAAACCCCAGTTCGGTGGGTATGGGACGGTAGGAGTCACGATCAGGATTCGCAGCCCGTCGACAGAGTTCACCGGATCGGACGGCATCTAGATGCTCCTGATCACCTTGCACGGGACGCCGGCAGCGAGTGACCTGGGGGGTACGTCGCCGCTGACGACACTTCCGGCGCCGATGACCGACTGGCTACCGATGGTTGCACCGGGGAGGACGATGACTCGCGCGCCGAGCCACACCTCGTCACCGATCACGATCGGCCGCGTCGGCGGAACTTCGTTCCGTCGACACGGATCGATCGTGTGGTAAGCGTTGTCCATCAGCATGCAATGTGGCCCGATTTGACAGTCTCGGCCAATCTTCAGGTGGCCCGTGGCGGCAATGGATGTTCCGAAATTGACGAAGGTCGAGTCGCCGATCTCCAGCGTTCCGCCGTGCGTCGGAGACCAGCTCGACGGTTGCGACGATGCTGCGGATTCGGACACGTTCACCGATCAACATGCGTCCCGCATTGACAATTCGAGGCCGACCCCAGACCCGGACCTTCGACCCTGCGCGTCAGCATGGCGAATACCACCGCGCTCGTACGACCGCTTCCGCCTGCCGTGGAAGCGTTCGCAACGGCATCGAGGTCATGAATGTTCCGCCAAGTCAGTAGTTCGCCGGCGCTCGTCGATTTCGAACGCCGTTCCGTTCTCCACCGCGATTGTATCCGAGCGTGCACGGCCGTTCAGGCCGACCGCAACGCCTCGTCCCGGTTCTCCGTGTCGGTCGTCGCCACATCTCGCAAGTGGCAACCCTGTAGGATACTGTCGGCGATGGACGGGAAGCGGGGCGGGCGATTGGCATTCGGGTGCGTCCGATTGGGCAGCATCTCGGGCGGCGGCTCGTCACGTCGCGACGAACGGCTCGTTCGTGATGCGATCGACGCAGGCATCACGCTCTTCGACACCGCCGACGCGTACGGGAACGGGACGAGCGAACGGGTGCTCGGGCCGCGCACTGCGCGGCCGTCGTTCCGAGGTCGAGGTCGCTACGAAAGTCGGCTACGTGTTCAGGGACGAGGCGATGGCTGACGCAGAAGCTCAAGCGCAGCGCCTATTCGTTTGCCGAACGGATACGCCGTCGCCACCCCGCTTCCGCGTCGGCTCCCACTTCGGGTCATTCCTACCACGCTCAGGATTTCTCGGCCGGCTACGTCCGCGGTGCGGTGGAGGCGAGCCTCAGGCGACTCGGGACCGACTACATCGACGTGTGCCAACTGCATGCCCCCGCGCTCGTGGTCCTCGATGCAGTCGAAGAGATCGACGCGTTGATCCGATCAGGAAAGGTCCGACGCTTCGGGATCGGCGCCGAGAAGCTCTCGGCCGCCGTGGACTGGCTGTCCGTCGACCTGCTGAGCGTGGTACAAGTGCCGTTCGGACTGCTCGATCCGCAAGCGGCGGACCAGATTTTCGGATCGGCCGCCGGGCTGGGCGTGGAAGTCTGGGCTCGGGGCGTGTACGGCGGCGGACTGTTCGCAGCTGCGGAGCGCGGCCGGAGTCCGTCTGGATTCGATTCCAAGGCGGCTCTCGTTCGGGAACTCGAACGTCTCGCCGAACGGCATCACGTGACCGTGTTCCAGCTGGCCCTCGACTACGTGCGTTCGTTCGGCGCGGTGTCAGCCATCTTGCTCGGGATCAACTCCGAAGCGCATCTCCTGAAGAACACTGCCCTCTGGGACTCGCCACAGCATCGACGACGCCGTGCTGGCCGAGGCGGCGGGTGTCGTTGCGCGGTGGTACGACCAGACTGCGCGGGGTGATGTTTGATGGATGACGACGTCGTCGTGGTGGTCGGCACGGGACCGGCCGGTGCGATGGCGGCGAGCCGACTCGTCGCGAGCGGTGTTCGAGTGATCATGCTCGATTCCGGAGCGGGGCCGCCGAAGGGCATGGTGGTGCGAGCCGCGGGAAACACCGTGTTCCGTAAGCAAGATCGCCGTTACCTGGAGTTCGATCGCAACGAGCCCGTCGCCGGGCCGGTCGTCGAATGGGTCTCGAGTCGCACGAATGGAGGTCTGTCGAACTACTGGACTGGTGCCGTTCCACGGTTCGCACCCGAGGACTTCACGGAGGGAGCACAGGTCGATGAGCGTTACCGGTGGCCGCTGTCGTACGACGATCTTGCCGATTACTACCGCATAGCGGAGGAGGCACTCGTCGTGACGGCGGGTGTGCCGTTCGAGAACATTCCGCCGAACGTGTCCAGATTCGTGTACACGGCCGCCACGCGACTGGCAGGAGTTCGCCGACAAGGTCGCCCGAAGTGGCCATCATCTCGGATCGATTCCGTTGGCCAAGGGAACGCCCTGGATGATCAAGTTGCGAGGCACCGAATTCAGCAGCTACCACTGCATCACCAGGGGTCTGGAAGCATCCGGTCGTCTGGAACTCATCCGATCAGCGCATGTGACTCGACTCAACTGGAATCCCGTCTCGGCCCGAGTCGAGTCGGTCGATTACATCGACCGGCGCTCCGGCCAACGTCGATCGGTCCACGCTCGCGCTGTCGTCGTGGCTGCAGGGGCCATCGACTCCACCGTCCTGCTGCTTCGTTCGGTGTCGCCGGACTTTCCGAACGGGTTGGGAAACTCGCACGGCGTTGTAGGCCAGTATCTGCACGATCATCCGAAGGAATGGTGGATCGCTCAACCCTCGCGTTCGATGACAGCACTGGCTCATCCGCTGTACGTGTCTCGGGAGCCGTACGGTGAATTGCCGCCGCTCATGGCAACCTCGCTGACACTCGGATTGACGTCGGCGCGCGATCGGTTGCGGACCTACGTGCGGGCGAACGCGCCGACGTTCGGTGTGCAAGCGTTCGGGACGATGATTCCGCGGCCCGAGGTCGGCGTGAGCATCTCGCCGAACGCGGATGACCTCGGCGTCAATTGTCGGCCGGCGATCTCGTTGGCGTACGACCAAGCGACGATCGACACCTTGGTCGCGTCGCGAGCCGGCTCAGGACCATGTTCGGCGAGGCCGGGATGGCGGTCGCCATTCCAGGTCCGTTCCACCCTCATGTCCCGGGTTCGTCGTTTCATTTCGGCGGTACGGTGCGCATGCACGCATCGCCCGAGTTCGGTGCGCTCGACCGGTGGAACCGGATCCACGACGCACCGAACGTGATCGTCTGTGACAGCAGCTGTTTCACGACCGGTCCCGAGAAGAACCCCACACTGACCGCAATGGCGATTGCTGCCCGGCAGCCGATCATCTCGCCATCGGATTGACGTAAAAGCCGAGATGGATGAGCGTCCTACGACGAAACATCGCCGTACCTCCTCGCCTCGCAAATTGCGACGTGGTCCGTTTCGATCGTGTTGGTCATCGTGGTACCGAGACGCCTCGGCGCCGACGGCTTCGGGACGATTCAATTCGTGCGGCGTACGTCGGCTTTTTCAGCCTGGTCGGCTCGCTCGGCATCTATCCGCACATAGTGAAGAGCATCGCAAGGGACAGCGACGTGCTCGGCGCGATCGTCGTGTCGGCGATCCGCCTCAAGTTGGCTCATGGGGCTGTTCCTGTCGGTCGGCGCACTCGTGCTCGGCGCAGTCCTCGGCTACAGCGGCCAGGTGATGGCGATGATCGCCGTCAGTTGTGTCGGCTTGATCCTCAGCCTCGTGACCGAGGTGGTGATCGCTGGTCTCGCGGGGATGGAGAGGATTGCTCGGACCGCGATGTGGTCCACGGTGCAGACGTATGTGGTGTCCGGCGGCTGCCTCATCGTCGTCCTCACCAGCCAGTCGTTGGTTGCCTACGTCGCTGTCGGCTCGCTGTCCTGGCTGGTTCCCCTCATCGCCAACTGGTGGCAGCTCCGACCGCACCTGACCGAATTGCGACAAAGGCATCCGGGAGCCTGGACGTCGCTGATCCGGGGTGGGGTGCCGGTGTTCATGATGACGGCTCTGAGCCTGGTCTATCAAACGATCGACGTGCCGATCCTCGAGGGAATTTCCGGCGCGGACGTCGTGGGCTGGTACACCCTCGCTCTGCGGTGGATCGGAATGCCGATCTTCATCACGACCATCGTCGTCACGGCATTTCTGCCGCAGCTGTCAGCACTCGCACATCGGGAGGTCGAAGCCTTCGCAACGCTCACCAATCGGGCGATCAGGTTCGTACTCGTCGTGAACATTCCCGCCGCGCTCGGACTGTTCATGGTGTCGTCGGATCTCATCGAATTACTGTACGGCCCCGAATTCGAGGAGTCGGTGGTGCTGATGCGTCTGCTGGCGGTTTGGGTGCCACTGGTCGCAGTGAACACGGTGCTCGCCACGTCGTTGATCGCCGCCGATCGGCACAAGCGGTACATCTGGATTGCGGCGACAGCGGCGATCTTGAACCCACTGCTGGCGATTCGAGCAATTCATCTCACGGACGGTCGGTACGACAACGGCGCGATCGGCGCGGCCGTCGTGACCGTGCTGACTGAGGTGTTCATCGTGACATGCACGATGTTCATGAGGCCACCCGGTGTTATGGACCGCTCGACCGTGTGGTACATCACACGATGCGTCGTGGGCGCTTCGACGATGATCGTCCCGATCGTGCTCCTCGACGATCGAGGAATCGTGCTCAAGGTGCTCGCTGGGGCCGTCACGTACGGTGTCAGCTCGCTCGCTGTGCGGACGTTGTCGACCGACGAACTCAGCCACGTACTCGACAGATTTCGCGCACGAGGCGCTTCCCCGGACGCCGACGCAAACGCGGCCACCGATCTCGAAACCACGGACCGGGGAGGAGATCGATGACTCGACTGAGTTCAGTTGCGCGTCGACGACGGTCGCTGCGCTCAACGCGGTTCTCGCGGTGCCAGTGGTATATCTCGGCGCGTTGACGGTGATTTCGAGAATTGTCGCATCGCGGAGCGATCCGTTCCGCCTGCTGACGATGAACCGACGACCCGCTTCGTCGTATTGGTTCCGGCGCACGACGAGGCGTCGTCGATCACCGCAATGGTCACGAGCGCGCTCACCCAGCACTATCCGAGGCCTCTCTTCGCAGTTCACGTCGTCGCCGACAATTGTGTCGATGCCACCGCCGAGTTGGCGAACGCCGCCGGGGCGACGGCTCATGAGCGATTCGACCCCGACGATCGAGGAAAGGGACCTGCGCTCAACTGGCTCGTTCGCAGGCTCATCGAACGCGGCGAGGTGTTCGACGTCGCCGTGTTCGTCGACGCGGATACGACGCTCGACCGCGAATTCCTTCGGGTGCTGGATGACCGGTTTCGCCAGGGGGCCGTGGCCGTGCAGGGTCAGTACCTCGTTCGCGAAGCATTCACGTCACCGTCGACGGCATTGCGGTTCTGTTCGTTGGCCAGTCGCCATCATGCCCGCCCGCTCGCTCGGACTGCGATCGGTGGGTCGTGCGGACTCTTCGGCAACGGGATGGCGTTCAGTCGGGACATCGTCTCCGACCGTCGCTGGACCTCACATCTCGTCGAGGACATGGAGTTCCAGCTCGAGCTCCTGTTGACAGGCATTCGCGTCGACTACGAACCGCTTGCTCGACTGGAGGCGGAAATGCCGGACAGCTTGGAGGGGCAGCGTGACCCAGCACCGTCGCTGGGAGCTCGGCCGGTTCGACATGGTCCGACGCTACGGCTCGCGCCTCCTCCGAATGGTCGCTCGCGGTCGGCGTGACAGTGCGTCGGGGGTCGGCCGGGTCGCAGCGACAGATGCCCTGCTCGACATGTGCGTGCCGCCAATGTCGTTGCTTGCCTCCGCGACAGCGGTGGCGGCTGCGTCTGGACTTGCTCTCGCCGTCACCGCACCGCAGCAAGGTCGGGGAAACGCATTGGTGGGGGCAGCGCTCACGGCCACCGTGTGTCTGCATGTGATCGGCGCGATGCGCTCGGTCGACGCCCCCAACGAGGCGTACCAAGCGCTCCTTCACACGCCACGTCTCGCCGTCTGGAAGATCGGTCTCCTCCTTCGGTCCGAGGCTGGAAGCCAAGGCGAATGGATTCGGACGGGGCGCAATGCCGAACGAGCTGCGCAACGGACCTTCGATGGCGAATGATCCAGCACCGCGAGTCGATCGATCGGGGCGGCGGTGGTCGCGGGCGTCCCCGTCGACCACGTGGGTTTGACGAAGCGATCGATCTCATCGGCCCATTCGGTCATGGACGGGCGCTCCAGCGGACGGTCGTTGGGGCCGGACGCCGGCGCCGACCGGGCTGCAGCGACCCGGCTCGAGTGGATTGTGTCGCGTCAGGGTGTTGTCAAGATGTTCGACTTCGACCACGGAGCGGGGACGCGGGACGCGAGGGGTCGCTAGCCTGGATATGTGGGCAGCGACGACGTTTCCAGGCCTGCCGGCACGTCGGTCAACGTGGCCGGGGCCCAGCATTTCTTCGCGCGGGCGATGCACATCTTTTTCGGCAGGCCGCTACGTTTCTTGTTGCCGGCGATCTTGCTGACAGCGCTCGGTGCCTACTCGGCGACGAGCAAGCCTGATCAGTACGTCTCAGCGGGTGTGCTCAGTGTGTCGTCGGAGACCTTCCTCGGCGAATTGAGCCAGGTCAGGGCATCGCAGACGACCTATGAGACTCCAGCGACCGCGATCGCTCGACAGTTCAACGAACTGATGCAGACCGACAAGTTCGCGGAAACGGTGGCGGCTGGGGCCGGACTCACGATCACACCAGGTCCGCAACACGTCGACGTCGCCGCCATCAGGGGCAACGTGTACACGTCGGCCACCGGTAATTCGTTGTTGCGAATCATCGCGATGGCTGATGATCCCCAACGAGCACAGGCGCTGGCCGGCGCCGGCACCGACGCGTACAAGAACTACGTGATCTCGTCCGAGGTCCTCGGTAGCGACGTCGCTGAATCGTTCTACGACGATCAATTGGCAACGCACAAGGCGGAGGTCGACGCGGCGAACCAGGCGCTCGATGACTATGTCGCTGATCACCCAGAACCCATTGACGCAAGGGATGAACGCGATGTCGCCGATCAATTGGAAATCGAACGGCTCAACGCTCTGCTCGAAAAGGCACAGGAGCGTTACGACCTCGCGTTCGACAACCGCGAACGCTCGAGTCTCGCGACGATGCAGTCGGAAGCGGACAGCGGACAGCGGTTCCGGGTGCTCGACGCTCCCCAGGTGCCAGTCGTTCCGATATCCGGGCTGAAGGACACGTTGACGACCGTCATCATGTACGCGGTGCTCGGCCTGATGGTGAGCTTCGGCGCAGTGGTGATCGCTTGTGTTCTCGACCGGTCGATTCACTCGGCGACCGATCTCGAACGGTTGGGCATCACCGTCCGGGCTGTCGTTCCCAAGACGAGGATGCGGAAGAACAACAGTCCGCGCCATCAATCGGCAATGACGGCGCCCATCCAAGAGCCGATGCGATCTGCCGGGTAGCACGGGTCACGTCGATGCCTTCGTTCTCGCGCCAGAAGCAGGCGCCAATCACCGATCAACTCACCTCTGCGGCCATCGACCCGTCACACGTGCCGGCTGAGTTCGATGGGAGCAAGGCTTCCAAGCGCCGCGAAGCCGCCGACCGGAAGGGTGCTGAACAAATCGAAGTTCGCATCGGTGATGTCCTCGTCCACCGGGCACCGCCGACTGTCGCGCGGTCGCTTCGCTACTTGCTGGCAGGGGACGCGGTGCCACATCGACTCGGCGTCACCTCGTCGATCCACGGGGAGGGCGTCACGTCGATCTCGCGGTCCCTTGCGGCCCTTATCGCATCAGACTGGCGCCTTTCGACTTGCTGGGTCGACCTGAACTGGTGGAAGCCGGGACGCCCCAGCTTCGAAGCGGATCTGTACGACGTGACCATCAGCGATGTGGTGCAGGGTCACACGATGGTGGTCGATCTCCCGATTGAGTCGTCGATCGCAGGACTCTCATTCGTTTCAGCCGGGGAGATCCCGCTTTCGTCACGGGCGCAAACAACAAGGAGCGACGAGTTGCACTCGCTCGTTCACGTTCTGAGTGAACGCTTCGACTATGTGGTGTTCGATCTTCCACCTATTCTCGCAACGAGCGACGCCGTGACGCTGAGCGGCATGACCGATGGCTTTCTCCTGGTGGTCAGGCAGGAAGCGGCCTCGTCAGTGCAAGTTCAGGCGGCGCTGAAAGCCGTGACCCTGGCCCCCTGCCTCGGCACGGTGCTCAACGGGGCAGAGTCGAACGTTCCAAAGTCGCTCCGTACCTCGAACGAGGTCTGGGCACTCGGAACCTGAGAGGCGCCTGACGTGACGGTGCTCATCTTGTTCTTCGCGACGATCTTCGTCCTCACTGTTCATCAGCAGTCGAAGGGCTTCGAGCTTCGATTCCGGTGGCTCCTGGCCGGATCATTCGTGGTCGCGGCGAGCATGTACAGCCTTCGAGCGGTCGCATGATCAGCAAGGTTGGTGATGCTCCATCGATGGTCAGCGTCGAATCAGTGCGGCGGCAGCGAGGGGTCGTTTGGGCGATCGGGTCGGCCGCGGTCGTACTCCTGTGCGCAGTACTCGTCACGTTCGCCGGGTCGTACTCGCTCGGCGGAAGCATCGCCGTGCTCGTTCTCATCGGAGCGATCGTTGCCGCGAGCATTCGACCAATTCTCGGCGTCTATGCAATCGTCTTCCTGACACTGATCGGCGACTCGGTAACGGCACCATGGCTGTTGTTCAGCTGGAACTTCTCGAGCCGCGAAACGTTGTTGTACCTGAGCGACAAGCTGTTCATCAGCCCACTCGAGGTGCTGGTCGCAGCGACAACCCTGTTCTGGCTACTGGGGGATCGGCCTCGCCGGTTCGTCGCCGGCCCGGTGTTCTGGGCGACAGCGGTTTTCACGTGCTTCGTCGGGTACGGGTTCGTCTACGGATTTGTTCGCGGCGGTGACCTTCGGATCTCGTTGTTCGAGGGACGAGCGATGTTCCTGCTCCTGGCGGTGTACGCGCTGATCGTGAACATGTTCGACGCTGACGCGTTGAGACGATTGACGTGGACGGCGCTCGCCGCAATCCTCGTCCACGCGTTGGTTGCGATGGGGCACTACAACGGGCTGAGCAACCTCGAACGCGACGGGCTCGAATCGCTGGGTGAGCATCCAGCAGCGGTGCATTGGAACGTGATTCTGATCCTCGCCATCGTTCTGCTGGTATATCCGGCTGGTTCAGCGTGGTTTCGATTTGTCGTGTTCGCGATGTGTGTTCCCGTGGGTTTCGTGTATCTGGCGGCGCAGCGTCGCGCGGCGATCGCTGGACTCGTCGTGGCCGTTGCCGTGGTGCTGCTCTCGTTGCTGTGGCAGCGACGTGCGAAATTCTTCGTCATCGCCCCGGTGCTCGCGATCGTCCTCGCTGGGTACACCGCAGCATTCTGGAACTCGACATCGACACTCGGATTTCCTGCCCAAGCCATCAAGACCATCATCGGAGCTGAGGATGCGCTGAGCGAGGAAGACCGAGGGTCGGACATGTACCGCCAGATCGAGAACTTCGACCTCAACTACACCATCCGCGCGCTCGCCGGTGCTGGGTCTCGGTTTCGGGCACGAGTTCTACCGTCCGATCGAGCTTGCCCGACATCAGCTTCTTCGAGTTCTACCGATACATCCCGCACAACAATATTCTGTGGATCTGGATCAAGACGGGATTTGCAGGCCTCGTGTCGATGCTGTTGATGTTCGCGGTGGTGATTCGGGCGGGCGCACGGACGTTTTTTTCTCGGACGGACGAGTTGAGCCGGGTCCTCGCACTTGTCGGTCTCGCGTATGTGTTCATGTACATCGTGTTCGCGTGGGTGGACATCGCCTGGGACGCTCGAAGTCTGGTGTTCCTCGCGCTGTCGTTTGCTCTGTGCTCGCAATACGAGCGGGACGATCTCGATCGAGTCGTGCGACCTGAACTCGCTGAACAGGAACTTTCGACGATTGACGGGGGCGTTATCTGATCGGAGCTTCTGGGGTGCTGTTCAATTCGTTCAGTGCTCGCCCCGGCGGTCTCCCTGCTGACACGTCGAGCAGAATCTCCGCGATCTGTTCAGCGTTGGATCGCGCATCGAGGTGATCGCGAACGGTCGTCTCCGCCGCCGAGCCGAGCCTTTTCCTCAGGTCGGGCTCCGTCAGCAGCCGCCTCAGGGCCAGGACCAGTGCGTCGACGTCGCCAGCCTCCACGAGCAAGCCAGAACGCTCATCGTCGACAATCTCGTCGATCGCGCCGACGCGAGTGGTCACCAGCGCAAGTCCCGCCACTCCTGCTTCAGACAGCACCATGGGCAGACAGTCGCCGAAGGTCGGCAGGCAGAAGATCTGCGATGAGTGGTACAACTCGATCAGACCAGAGCTGTTTGGTGTGAGGTCGGCGTGCACGACGAAACCCGGCTCAATCGGGACGGCCGATCCACTGACGATGTGAACCTCGAACTCAGGCACATCGGACATCTGTCTCAGCTGTCGCACTGCTGCGATCAGCGTCGGGGCGCCCTTCCGTCGCAAGTCGCCCCCGACGAACAAGATGCGAAGTGGCGTCGTGTCGGGGTCGGTCTCCCGGCGTTGCCATTGCTCGATTTCCACGCCCGGCGGAATGACACTGACCAGTTCACGCTCGACGCCGTAGTCATCGATGAGGCTCTCGCGGGTCCATTTTGACCACGAGATGATGTGACGTGCGCGCCGAAAGCAGCGCATTGAAACGATCTTCTTCAACCTCTCTGCATGGTGAGTCGACCGCTCGTGGCCGTAGTGCAATCCGAGTTCGTCGTATTGCTTCGGAGTGGCATCGAGTGAAATGACGGTCGGGATGCGCTTCATCCAGCGTCCGGCAAAGATCGCGGGCACAAAGGTGTGGATGAACAGCACATCGATGCCGGTCGTTCGCCATTGCTTCCGAATCGCTCGTCGCGTCCTCAACCCAGACCGAACGGTCCAGTTCCGGTAACCCGGAATGAGTCTCGCGAAGCCGGATACGTCATACGGCACCTCGAGAAAGGTCGGCCGCATCGAGGGGTGGTTGGCCAACAGCGATTGCAGATTTTGACTGTGCGTGACGTGTCCGAGAGTCTGCTCGAGTACGAATGTCACTCTCGGACCGACGTTGGAAGGTCGGTCTGCCGAGCATTCATTCATCGAGACTCCGCATCGTCTGCCCTCCGATCCACGAGTCCTTCCCTGCGCATGTGCCGACGCCGAGGATTGAAATGGCCCGCGAAGCGGCGACTCGGACTCCCGTCATTCCCTGCCGACAATCGAACATTGCGTTCGTGTCGGCATCATACTCGCTGTCAGCGACTGCTGAATTGCGGCCCCACCATACCAACAGATGTCTTCAGATCTCGGTCGCGAACGGGCGGTGGGAGTGCCGAGTGTCGAGGTCGTGTGTGTCCTGCGTTGGAGTCGAGCGCCGGCTGACCCACGCGACTCGGGGCACGAGATTGCTTGCTCACGGTCGTGGCAGCTTGCGCACCGTACGCCGGCACGCGATTCAAGCTATTGTCAAGATTTCGTCTGGACAGTTGACCGAGAGTCACCACAATGTGGCGGTTTGTCACACGTCACCTCAGCAAACGAAGGAACCTGATTGAAGGCAGGGTGGAGTGCGAAACCCTCGCTGGATGAAGCTCCACGACAGGATGTCATTTCGATGAGCCGAATGCGCTTGATTGCCCCACTGATGGTCACGGCGGTGGTCGTGGGTGCGATCGTCGGCGTGGACACCGTCGTACCGGCCACCGCAACAGGAGCAGTCGGCGGCGGTCTTGTGACCCCCAGGCCCTGCCGTGAGTCTGGACGCCGACGACGACCCTGCAGCACGACGACCACGGTTGTGACGACGACGACGGTGCAGCCGACCACCACGGTGGTCACCGGAACAACCACAACGTCCACGGTTGCTCCAACATCAACCGCCGCGACGACATCGTCGACGACTGCCCCACCACCAATCGTCGCGGGTCCCAGCGGGACGTTCGTGGACACGTTCAGTGATCTGACTCATTGGTCGTTCGCTCACTGGCGAAACGAGATTCCGGGGAACGCCGCCGCCGCGTCAACCGCGACTGTCGTGTCTGGCGAGGCACGAATCGTTGCCGCGGACCAGAACTACGGCGACGCAACCCTTCGCTCCGACACGAAATATGACTTGTCGACTGGCGGCCAGATCCGAGTCACGATCCGCGATGACGGCGGTGGTCTACCGCTGATCGGTTCAGCTTTCGTCGGGTTCACGGACCTGCCGTACAACGCCCCGTCGATCACCCGTGACAACGGCCAGGGACCCACCCCGGAGTCAGGCGTCTACGTTCAGTTGCGCGACAACTGCCGTGTTCCGTGGGGTGGACCACAAATCTCGACCTACCTGAATCACGTGGAGTCGGTTGCCACGCTGGCGTGCCTTGGGAGCGCACCATCGGGGCCCGTGGAGATGAGGTATGCCGCTTCAGGTCTCGTTGAATTCTGGGCAGGCGGTGTGAAATACGCCCAGGGCAACCAGGTACTTCCGACGACCGGATTTCTGTCGCTCGGTGTCCACAACCACGCATCGGTCAAATACTCGGCGGGAGGCACTCAGAGTGCGGTGACCGGCTGGTTCGACAACGTTTCGTATCCCGCCGGAACAAAGTTCAGCACCTACCGAAACGGTCAGAGCGTGACGAGCATTGGTGAGTCCGCGAGCGTGGTCTTCACCGCCTACCAGCCCACCGGAATCATCACGATCAACGGCCAACGACGTACGTTCGTTCCTGCAACGTCTGGCTCAGGGTCGGTTGCTGGCTCTGTGTCGATTCCAGTTTCGAACCTCCGCCTTGGGGACAACACGATTGTCGTTGGCGGCACGACCGTTGCAAACGTTGACCTTCTGATCGGCGGTGGCACGACGAGTCGGCCACCGACGACGACAACGAGCAGTTCGTCTTCGACCACTACGACCACGACCACAACGGCCCCACGCTCGTCATCGACGACGGTTCCACCGGGGACGGTGCCGGGTGCTGCTGGGACGCAGTTTTCGGAGAGTTTCGCGACTGATGCGCGTCAGCGGTTCGATTGGCGGTTGCAGACGACGAATGAGCCGCCGACCGGGGACTTTCTCGGTGAGCATGACATGTCGATGCCGTGTGGTTCGCCGACGACGTATCGCACGGTGCATCAGCCGGCGCTGTCGGCAACCGCGCACTCGAACGTGGATGTCACGAACAGCGAGTTGGTTTGGTGGTGTGCTCCGGGCAACGACGGTGCGAAGGGTCACATGATGACTGCGCTCGACACGCTGTCGATCGCGACGTTGTCGTTCTCGCCGAAGCAGACGTTCACCAACGTGACGAGGGTGTGTTGGGACCAGAACATGAACAATCTCGGTGAGGGGAAGTGGGTGAATGTGTACGTGGTGCCTGCCGCTGACGTGGTGGCTCATGGCGGTGACCTTGCGTATGCCGACGGGGTGGGAATTCCGTTCGGTGGGATTCCGATGCGTTTGCCGCCTGGGGCGTTCGACTTCGACTGGCTTCGTGGTTCGATCCACGGCTTCAAGATCGGAGCGGATGGTTCCTACAACCTGGTGCTGGACCAGTGGAAGTCGGTCACTCCTGGGGGCATGGCGACCGAGTCGGCTTCGCGGTTCACGATCTGTCTCGATTCGGGTGCGGGCGTGGTGACGTTGGAACGCCCGGACGGATCGGTTGACACTTACCCGTTGGGTGCGAGGTTTCCGACCGGCGCGGTGAGAGTGATTTGGCAGGATGCGTCGTACAACCCGGTCAAGCACAACGGCGAGGCCCACTCACTCACCTGGCACTGGGACAACATCGAAATCACCTGACCACGACGCTGCGAGCGCCGCCGGCCCCACCTGACCGCGGAACGTAGTGGCACGAGGTCCGTCGGTCCCCGTGGTCTGACCTCCGCCGACGGTTCACCTGATCTCGCGGTCGGCAGCCATCACGCTCGCTGGCAGCGGCTGCTGTGAATGCGCCCTACGATGCCAACAAATGTCAGCAGATCGGTTGGTGGGATCGCCGAGTGTCGAGATCGTTTGGTGTCCTGCGTTGAAGTCGAGCGCCGGCTGACCCGTGCGACTCGGGGCACGACATTGCCTGCTCGCGGTCGTGGCCATGTCGACGGTCGCGACAGCTTGTGATCCTGCTCCAGCCCGCGACACGTCGGGCTCGATTCCAGCCGGTACGACGGTGGCCGGCGCAATCATCGTCGATCTCGGTGCCGAGGCGATGCCGTTCGACCCGCGGATGCTGGGCACGAACGCACACGCCGGAATCGCCCGCGACGTGATACGCGACCCGGCATTCCAGGAACGGATCGACCAAATGGGTTCGTCTGTGATCCGAGGACCGGGCGGCAGTTGGAGCAACGTCTATGACTGGTTGGAATGCGAGACTGGCGACGCGTGCACGGCCAACGGAGCGGCGCGTCCGTCCGATTTTGCCGCACTGATCGCTGCCACAGGCGTGGAGGCGATGTGGACGGTGAACGTGAATGGCACGGCACAGGAGGCCGCAGCACTGGTCGCTTACTTCAACGGCGAGGTCGGTGACGATCGTGTCATCGGAGTCGATCGGCACGGGCGGGACTGGGGCACGGTCGGCGAATGGGCGCGCCTGCGGTCGGACGGAGGACAGCCTGATCCCGTGCGGGTCGGAACCTGGGAGATCGGCAACGAGGTCTACGGGGCGTTGCCCGAAGCGGGTCCAACATGTGCCTCATACGGCTGGGAAGATGTTTGGACCTGCGACGGCACTGCCTATGCGCTCGGTGACGCCGATCACGACGGTTTCCTCGATTTCAGAGCAGCCATGTCGGCGGTCGATCCGACAATCCTCGTCGGCGCTGACGGGATCGGAGGCGACCAGGACGGATGGGGTGGATTCGGCAACGACGTCATCGACGCCACGGCTGGGGCGCTGGACTTCTACGTCATTCACGACTATGGATTCGGCGAATCGCCGAGCGTCGAGCGACGCGCTGCGTCGGCCGTTCGACGCATGGAGCGGAACCGTCGAGCCGGCGATCGATGCCCTCGCGTCTCGAAACCCTGGCCATGATGTCCCGATCGCAGTGACGGAGTACAACCTGGTGTCGGGGGTGTACTCCGACCAGGACGGCATGATGGCCGAGGCAGTGAACGCGTTCTACACCGCCGACACCATCGGCCAGATGGCCTTGAACGGCGTCACGACGGCGAACCATTGGGTCTTGGTCAACGGCGTGACGGATTCGGGGAGTGACTACGGGGTCATCGACCTGGTCGCCGGCGACGTGAATCCACCGTATTCGCTCGCGTTGTGGAGTCGAATGGGTGAGGAGCTCCTGCCCGTCGACGTCGGCTTCGACCAGAAACTCGAGTTGAGTGCGTACGCCGGTCGGTCGGGCGATGGAACGGTGTCACTGCTGGTGCTCAACAAGACGGCAGAGCCAATTTCGACAGCCCTCACCCTCGAGGGTGCGACCACGTCGTTCGTCGGCGGCATCGACGAGATGACCGCGGAGTCCATGGAGGCACAGAACGTGTTGTTCAACGGCTCGTCGGAGAGTTCGACGGCGTTGTTCGGGCGACGCCCGGCCGTGGCCATCGGGCCGGTCGATCCCAAGACGCGACCTTGACGTTCGACCCGGTCTCGATCACCTTGGTGACATTGACGCCGATGAATGGGGCCGGCTGACCGAGGCCACCGCTCGTGCAGACGTCAGGTGCCACGAGGCCACGGTTGCGACAGCGAGCACGATTGCAATCTCGATCACTGCGCCCAACCGAGCGCCTTCCAGGTCTGTTCGGTACAGAACCGAATCGATCGGGTGGAACGAGATCATTCGAGTGCCTGCGTAGCAAAGGAGGGAGACAACGACGATTGCCGTCGGCAAGTACCTCCGGCGTCGCGCCGGCACACGCCAGATCGCGGTGATGACGGAGATCGCCCAGATGACCCCGATGCCGCCGACGACGGCGGCCTGGGCCGATCGGCGTGTCGAGTACCAACCCCTCGAACGTGCCGTCTCGCGTCCGAGATCTGCGATGAGCTCGCCGCTACCGCTCGCACGACCAACTGCCATCGCGAACAACAGGATCGTCGTTGCATACCAGAACCTGGGCCACAGGTGCGAGCCGTCGGACTGCTTCATGCGCCGACTCTCGAACAAACCGAGGCACAACGTCGTGCAACACGCCAGGGCATAGACGAGTACCACCGTCCATGTCGTATCCAACCAACTCAGCACAGGCGATTCAACGTATCGGGTCAGTGCAGGGCAGCCCGTTTGCGGCGAAAGTACGGATCCACGTGCCGATCGAGCAGCGTCGCGAGCGCCACGGACAGTCCGACCGCGGTTGCGAACCGGACGGGCGGCGGAAGTGTGACGTCGATGTTCTGGTCGATCAGGTGGATCAGGACGTCGTGAAGGAGATAGATCCCGTACGAGAGGACGCCGATTCGCGCCAACACCCGGGTATTCAAGATCCGGAACGGCCCCGTCGTCGGGTAGCGGATCGCGTAGTAGAAGACCGGCATGAGGGCAAGCCCCTGAAGGGTGTATCGCCCCGACTCTCGAAATGCGGCGTCGCGGTACACGATCGTTACGAGCAGCAGCGCACCACCCGCGGTGAGGAGCAGCCAGTCGGTCCACTTCATTCGCGTACGCGGGAGTTCGATCCCGATGCCGCGCCGGGTTGCGCCAAATTGCCAGCACGCAGCCGAACAGGATCGAATCGAAACGAGTGTCGGTGGAGTAGTACGTGCGCAGTTCCCCGGCATCATGCGATACGAGCCAGAGCCTCCACGCAAGCGCCAGGACGATGAGCGACACGAACAACGCAAGCAAGGTGTGGCGTGACCGACCGTAGCGAAATGCGAGAAAACGACGAGCGGAAACAAGATGTAGAAATGCTCCTCGACGGCGAGCGACCAGAGAATGCCAGTACCGTTCGGCTGCGACTCCGCGTCGGCGAAATAGATCTGGAAGTAATTGGCGAAATAGAAGAGCTGCGAGGACAGTCCCCGCCAAGAGGTGCCGCCGCCGAGGAGACCCATTGCCACGAGTGAGTAGGCGATGGCCAGCGTGACGAACAACGGCGGTAGCAGGCGAAGGGCTCGCCGTGCGTAGAACTGGCCCACGCCGATCCGGTTTCGGCGACGCTGTTCGTCGAGGATCAAGGTCGTGATCAGATAGCCGCTCAGGAAGAAGAAAATCGTGACCCCGAGTCCCCCTGGAATCGTTTCACCGTATCCGGAGTGTGAGGCGACGACGATCAGCACGGCGAGCACGCGCAGGCCGTCGAGCGAAGGAATCGCGCCAGGCTTTGGGGTTGCGGCCGCGATCGGTGCCCGCTCGGACGCGGCGGGACCGTGCTGGGATATCGCTATTCCTTGACCGTCTCCCGCGCCGCCCGCCATCGCCCAAGTTCCTTCGCCCGTTGTGAGACCGAATCGCCAGGTTACTCGGACCCGGCGGTCCGAGCGCCGTGAAAGAGTCAGGATCTCCTCAAGCGTTCGCCCGTCGATCCAACCCGATGAATGGCCGTCGCGACTGTGACACGAGCCAATTCGTGTCGCGGTGGTTCCGAGTTGACGGCCAGTAATCTGCTCGTGGTGGTCCAGCGGACGGTGAAATCCAAGGCTGTGGGACGAGCACGGCTCCGAGTAGCCCTCGTTCTGATCGTTGGACTCGCTGTGACTGCGTGCGGAGGCGCAGGCGGGCAGTTCCCGAGCGACCAAACGAGTATCGGTGCCGAGATCCGCATACCCATCCCTCCAGTCATCGAGTCGTTCACGGCCGAGCCGGCCACGATCGAGGAGGGATCGCAAGCCGTTCTGTCGTGGGTGGTCAGCGATCCCGATGCGACGCTGTCGATCGTGCCCTCATTTCCGGATGTGACCGGAGACGAGTTGTCGGTGTCACCAGTCGTCACGACGAGGTATCGGCTCACCGCGACCAACGCCCACGGCATCGACTTCGCATCGGTGACGGTTTCCGTCGTCCCGCCCGGATCGGAATCTCCCGGTGAACCGGAATCTCCCGGCGGTCAGGTTGCTGACGGTGAAGGGACCGCGTGGGTCAACGCCACGACGAATCTCGAGGGGTTGTCCTCGGAGTGCGGCAACTTGTCTCACGTCGCAGCTGATCCCTCGAGCGACATGGTGATCGCTGGTGTCGCACTTCAGGGACTTTGGGCGCTCCAAGGCGAGACGGACAGTTGGGCACAGCTGGGTCAGGGTCTCGGATCCGAGGTCGTGGCCAATCGTGCGACGTCCATCCTGTGGGATCCTGACAACCCGGCGACGTTCTGGGAGAGCGGTATCCACGGGGCTGCAGGCGGCTACAAGACGCTGGATTCTGGCCTCACGTTCCGACGGTTCGATGGCGTCAGCGACGTGTCTGCCGGTATGGGCGACTCCGACCTCATCAGCGTCGACTTTTCGGATCCGGCGCGACTCACCATGTTGTCGGGTGGTCATGAGGTCGGGGTCGTCCATCGGTCGACTGATGGGGGCCAAACCTGGTCGGATGCCTCGGCGGGCTTACCCGACGGCGTCGGCTATGCGTCGTCGCCGCTGGCCATCGACTCGACAACGCACTTGCTCGGGACGTGGACCGGTGACGAGTCGGGTATCTATCGCACCACCGACGGTGGACTCACATGGACGAGGGTCTCATCGGTCGGCGTGGTGGGACGGCCCCTTGTTGCCCCTGCTGAGGGCGCGATCTACTTGGTTGTTGGAACAGAGTCAGGGGATGGTGAAGTCCACCGACGGCGGCCAGAACTGGACCGTGCTTGCCTCAGGGCCGAGCGCACGCGACTCGTCGACGGTTCTCCAGTTGCCGGACGGCCGGATTGTCACCGTTGGCGGTGGCTCGCTCATCGCGTCGTCGGACCAGGGAACGAGTTGGCAGCGGCTCGGTTCGGCCTTGCCTTATGAACCATTCGGCTTCACGTACTCCACGGTCCGTAATGCGTTCTACGCCTGGCGGTTCGACTGTGCAGAGGGGGACAATCCCGTTCCGGCCGATGCGATCATTCGGCTCGATGCGGCGGGACTCGTGGAGCC
Source organism: Ilumatobacteraceae bacterium (assembly GCA_963801795.1). GTDB lineage: Bacteria > Actinomycetota > Acidimicrobiia > Acidimicrobiales > Ilumatobacteraceae > Sva-07. The sequence goes on along the minus strand of CAWDFZ010000002.1, from coordinate 86,991 downwards.
GACGGGCGGGCTGTAGACAGCCTCTCGGGACAGCGGCACCCGACTCGTCAGAAGTTCGGTGGGCGCTTCTCGACGAGAGCGCTGACGCCCTCCCGATACTCCGCGGTGCGCATCGCCTCGTCGAGCAGTCGGAGCGAATCGGCGACCGAACCGGCCGGATCGTGGCGGAGCAGATCGGCAGCGATCTGACGCTTGGTCGTCGTCGACGGCGTGCGGGCCGGTCGTCGTCGACGAGCCGCGCGGCGTACGCCGAGGCGGCGGCGAGCGTCGCGTCACCGTCCGCGCTCGACGCCGTTCCACAGACCCCACTCGGCGGTCTCCGCGCCGGTGACCACCCGGCCCGACAGGAGCAGGTCGTTGGCCCGGGTCACGCCGATCAGTCGCGGCAGCATCCAGCTCAGCCCGTACTCGGCGGGCAGACCCGAGCTTCGGCGCGGCGGTCGTGATCTTGGCATCGGCGGCGACGAAACGGAGATCGCAGTACGCCACGAGGGCCAGTGCCGACCCCGGCGCAGGCGCCGTTGACCGCGGCGATGATCGGCAGGCGGTAGCCGAGCTGCCAGACGAAATCGGCGTCGAGGCGATCGCCGCCACCGGGCTGCGCGACGCTCGGCCGGAAGTCCGCTGTCGTAGCCGCCACGGTCGGCGTGTCCGCCGAGCGCCTGTGGAATCGCCGCCGACGCAGAACGCCGGCGGCGTGCCGGTGACGACGACCGCACGCAGGTCGTCGCGGTGCTCGAGATCGGCCATCACCGAGCGGTACTCGCTGTGCATGCGTCCCGGTCCAGGCGTTGTGGCGATGCGGACGGTGCAGCCAGACCGTGGCGACCCGGTCGTCGATCTCCCACCGGATCGCGGTGAGCTCGCCGCTCGAGTCCACCGTCGACTAGCCCCAGAGCGCGCGGTGCACCGCGTCGGCCAGCTCGGGCCGGCACACGATGAAGTCGGGCAGCCACGGATCGCGGTCGTTGTAGACGAGCGGCGACCCGTCGAGCCGGCTGGCGTGCAGGCCCGCGGCGAGCGCCACGGCGGCCGGTGCGGCCGAGTCCCACTGGTACATGCCGCCGTCGTGCACGTAGATGTCGGCTTCGCCGAGCACGACCGCCATCGCCTTGGCGCCGGCCGATCCGAGCCGGACCGCGTCGCAGCCGAGCGCCTCGGCGACGAGCACGGTGGCGTACGGGGCTCGCGTGCGCGACGTGACGACGCGCGGCCGGTCGCGCGTCATCGGCGGCACGACGGGCGCAGGGTCGGTGCCGAAGCGTCACGCCGACCGCAGGCAGGCTGACCGCTGACCCACCGAAGGCTCCATCGGTCCACAGCGCGACGTGCACCGCCCAGTCGTGACGGCCGGGCTCGCTGAACTCGCGCGTGCCGTCGAGCGGATCGACGATCCACACGCGGTCGGACGTGAAACGGCGCGGGTCCTCCAGCCCCTCCTCGGACAGCACGGCGTCGTCGGGCCGGTGCAGACCGAGTTCCTCGGCGAGGAACTTCTGGGCGAGCGCGTCGCCGGCGTCCTTGACGTCCCACGTGGACGCGCCCGCGGCGAACATCTCCGCCCGCAGTTCGAGCAGCACGTGCCCCGCCTGGGTCGCCAGCCGCGCCGCGAGTTCGGCGTCGGTCTCGGTGTGTTCCGGGCGGGGCGACATCGGGTCAGTCTGCCAGGCCGGTTCCCGGTTGCCGTCGGTCACCGGTCAGCGTGGACGGTGGTCGGTGCCGAGACCGGCCGTGATGAACACGGCCGTCGCCTCGCCGTCGACGTCCGCGGTGTGCCATGTGCCGGGCTCGTTGATCGCGTACTGACCGGAGTCGAGCACGACCGTGCGGTGCTCGCCGGTCGCTGTCTCCTGGTGGAGCGTGATGCGACCCGCCGTGCACAGCACCACTTCACTGCCGTGGGGGTGGACCTCCCACGAATCCCAGGGCTCGGTGAACCTATGCATGCTGACGAGCCGCCCCTCGGCGCCATCGGCGCCGTGCCGTTCGCCGTACCCCGCGTACCAGTCCATCGAACCGGTGAACGGAGGCTCGACCTCGGCGGTCGCGCCGACACCCAGATGGATCGGCTGGACTTCGAGGTTCGGCATCTGATCACTCATCGCGCCAGTTTCGCGCCGCATCGGTCCGAAGTTCAGCGCGAGCTTCTTGTACTTGATGCGGTGGGGTTGGTCGGCGCCGACGCCGAGTTCCTTCTTGCGGTACTCCTCGTACTCGGAGAAGTTGCCCTCGAACCAGCGCACCTGGCTGTCGCCCTCGAACGCCAGCACGTGCGTGGCGATCCGGTCGAGGAACCACCGGTCGTGCGAGATCACGACGGCGCAGCCGGGGAACGACTCGAGGCCCGGCTTCGAGCGCGCGCAGCGTGTCGACGTCGAGGTCGTTGGTCGGCTCGTCGAGCAGCAGCACGTTGCCGCCGGACTTCAGCAGCTTGGCCAGGTGGAGCCGGTTGCGCTCGCCACCCGACAGGTCGCCGACGCGCTTGCCGTGGTCGGTGCCCTTGAAGTTGAAGCTCGACACGTAGGCGCGGCCGTGGATCTCGCGGCCACCGACCTCGAGCACCTCGGCGCCGCCGGTGATCTCGTCGTACACCGTCGCGTCGGGGTCGAGGTCGTCACGGTCCTGGTCGACGTACGACATGTCGACGGTGTCGCCGATCGTGATCGAGCCCGAGTCGGGCTGCTCGCGCCCGGCGAGCATCTTGAACAGCGTGGTCTTGCCGGCGCCGTTGGGGCCGATGATGCCGACGATGCCGGCCGGCGGGAGCGAGAACGAGAGGTCCTCGATCAGCAGCCGGTCGCCGAAGCCCTTGCGGAGGTTCTCGACCTCGATCACCTGGTCGCCGAGGCGGCGACCGGCGGGAATCGTGATCTCCAGCTTGGACTGGGTCGGGGTCGGCGGCCTTCGTCTCGTTGTACAGCTTCTCGTAGGCGGCGAGGCGGGCCTTGCCCTTCGACTGGCGGGCCTTCGGCGACATCCGCACCCACTCGAGTTCGCGGGCGAGCGTGCGCTTGCGGGCCTCGTTGCCGCGCTCCTCGCGTTCGAGGCGGGCCTGCTTCTGTTCGAGCCAGCTCGAGTAGTTGCCCTCGAACGGGAAGCCCTTGCCGCGGTCGAGCTCGAGGATCCACTTCGCCACGTTGTCGAGGAAGTAGCGGTCGTGGGTGATGGCGACGACGGTGCCGGCGTAGTCGCCGAGGAACTTCTCCAGCCAGTCCACCGACTCGGCGTCGAGGTGGTTGGTCGGCTCGTCGAGCAGCAGCAGGTCGGGGCGCGACAGCAGCAGGCGGCACAGCGCAACGCGGCGGCGCTCGCCGCCGGACAACACGGTGACGTCGGCGTCGTCGGGTGGGCAGCGCAGCGCGTCCATCGCGATCTCGACGTTGCGCTCGAGGCTCCACGCGTCGGTCGCCGAGATCTTGTCCTCCAAGCGGGCCTGTTCCTTGCCGATCTTGTCGTAGTCGGCGTCGGGGTCGGCCCACTTCGTCATCAGCTCGTTGTACTGGTCGATGATCGACTGGACCTCGGCGACGCCCTCCATCACGTTGCCCTTGACGTCCTTCGTCGGATCGAGCTGCGGCTCCTGCTGGAGGTAGCCGACGCTGAAGCCGGGCGTGAGGCGGGCCGTGCCGGAGTAGCCGTCGTCGAGGCCGGCCATGATCTTCAGCAGCGACGACTTGCCGGCGCCGTTGGATCCGAGCACGCCGATCTTGGCGCCGGGGTAGAACGACAGCGAGATGTTCTCGAGCACCGTCTTGTCGGGCGGATGCACCCGGGCGAGCTTGTGGCAGGTGTAGATGAATTCGTGCGCCATGGTGGCGACGAGGCTACTGGCGCCCATGTGTCGGGTGTTTCGTGCAGTCGGGTGTTTCGCGCAGGGCGTATGGGCACGAAACACCCGACGGCAGGAAATACCCGACTCAGACGGGCGGGACGGCCCGGGTCAGGCGGAGAGGCGGGCGATGGTGGCGGCGAACTCGGTGACGGTGTCGGCGATGATGTCGGCGACGGGGCGGACCGACTCGATGCGACCGGCGACCTGTCCCGACAGAGCGATCGCGGCGTTCATGTCGCCGCCGAAATAGAGGGCGTTGGCGTCGCCGAACTCGCCGAACACGTTGTGCTCGGCGTGCTGGAGCGCGGTCGTCCGGTCGGTCCGCAGCGCTCGCAGCGCGGGGGAGTGGCGGTCGTTGAGGAACAGCGTGTCGGTCTCGGCGGCGGCGATGATCGCCTGTTTCCAGTTGTCGTGCACCGGCGACTCGGCGGCCGACACCATGCGGGTCCCCATCTGCACACCCTCCGCGCCCAGGGCGAACGCGGCCGCCATCGTCGCCCCGTCGGTGATCCCGCCGGCGGCGATGATCGGTACGTCGACCTTCGAGCGCACGAGCGGCAGCAGCACCATCGTCGACACCGGCGTCGGGCTCTTGAAGCCGCCACCCTCGCCGCCCTCCACCACGAGACCGTCGACGCCGGCGTCGACCGCCTTGAGCGCCGCGGCCAGCGTCGGTACGACGTGGTACACGGTCAGCCCTCCCGCCTTCAGGATGCTCGTGTACTTGGTCGGCGAACCCGCCGACGTGGTGACGAACTTGACGCCCTGGTCGATCACGAACTCGGCGATCGCGGGGTCGCGGACGAACGCCTGGGCGATGTTGACGCCGAACGGTCGGTCGGTGAGATCGCGCATCTTGCGGATCTCGTCCTTCACGGTGTCGAGTTCCCCGGACGACGTCTCGATGATCCCGCACGCTCCGCACCGGCTCACCGCCGACGCCAGCTGGGCGCGAGCGATCCAACCCATCGGCGCCTGGACGATCGGGATCGGCACGCCGAGGTCGCGCGAGACCCGGTTGTCGAAGGCGTTGGGCAGGTCGGTGGTGGGCGACATGGCGCCATCATTGCGATCGGCGCTGCGAGTCGGGGAGTCGAGCCGACCGCGCTCCGCGCGAGCGATCCCGAGGCGAGGTACGGTGCACTATGGGCAGGCGGATTGGCAAAATATCGGTACTGGTCGTCTCAGGGACGCTGATCGTCGGAACGGGGTGCTCGTCGGAATCCGGTGATTCGGATGGGACCGAGTCCGAAGGTTCGATCACGTCGGCAGCGACCGCCGCGGAGCCGACGGTCGCCGCCACGGAGCCGACGGTCGCCGCCACGACCACGACCGTCGCCGCCGCCACGTCGACCGTCGCCGACGCCACGATCCCACCCGACGACACCGCCGCTCCCGCCACCACCGAGGCGGCGAGCCCCGCCGCAGTTGCGCAGCCGGTAACGGGGAGCTCGGTCGACGTTGGAACGTGGACTCCGGCTCAATGGATGTGGCCGATGAGCTTCACCGTCGAGGAACCCTGGGACGTTGTCGATCTGCCGATGGCATTCACGATCCTGGAACAACTCCCGACAGGGTCGGCGGTCGGGCCGGGTGAGGTGTCGGTCTTCGCCCTGCCGGAGATGTCGACCGACGAGGCGATCGCCGCGATACGTGAACCGGTGGGAATCACGTGGACCGATCCTGTACCCGCCTCGATCGCAGGGCTCGACGGTTTCGTTCTGACCTCCGATGGCGGAGAGTCCGGCTCGATCGCATACCCCGTTTTCTCGCATGATCCGAACGAGTACCTCTGGTTCGTGTTCGTCGACACGAAGAACGAGGTGTACGTCCTCGAACGCCCGGAAGGCACCATGCTGCTGTGGATCGACGCGCCGACGCGCACCTGGGACAATTTCCGCCCAGAGGCCCAGAAGCTCATCGACACGTTCCAGTGGACGGAGTAAGCATGGGCGCATGTCGGTCGATGTGCCCACGCCCACCGGAGCGCTACCCACGGCCGAGTTCGGATCCACCGGGCATCGTTCGACCCGGGTGATCTTCGGCGCCGCGGCGCTGGGCGGGATGAGCCAGGAACGCGCCGACGCCACGCTCGCGCAGGTCCACGGATGGGGTATCAACCACATCGACACCGCCGCGTCGTACGGCGCGTCCGAGGACCGCCTGCGCGGCTGGCTGGCCGAGCATCGCCGCGAGGTGTTCCTCGCGACGAAGACCGGCGAGCGCACCGGCCCGGCAGCGCGAGCCGAACTCGAACGATCGTTGGAGCGGATGGATGTCGATCACGTCGACCTGATCCAGCTGCACAACCTCGTCGAGCCCGACGAGTGGGACGTGGCGACGGCGTCCGGTGGCGCGTTCGAGGCGCTGTTCGCGGCGCGTGACGAGGGGCTGGCGCGCAACGTCGGTGTGACCGGGCACGGCATCCGCATCGCCGGCATGCACCTCCGCACGATCGAACGTCACGACGTCGCGTCCGTCCTGCTGCCGGTGAACTTCGTGTTGCTGGATCGCCCCGACTATCGGGCCGACGTCGAGCGCTTGCTCGAGGTGTGCACGGAACGCAGCATCGCGGTCCAGACGATCAAATCGATCGCCAAGGGGCGTTGGCACGACGGGACCGACCGCCACTTCAGCTGGTACGAACCACTGACCGATCCGGCCGCGATCGCCCGTGCCGTGCGCTACGTGTTGTCGGACCCGCGGCTGTTCCTCAACACGACGAGCGACGCCCGCCTGCTGCCGCTGATCATCGACGCGGCGTGCGGCGACCTCGACCGGCCCGACGAGGCCGAGCTACGTGCCGACGTGGTCGACCACGGCATCACCCCGCTGTTCGACAACGACACCCTCGAACGGATCTAGTTGGTGCGCGGGGTCAGACCCCGCGCACCAACTTATCCGGGGCGTTTCAGGTGGCGGGGGTCGGCTTGTGGCGGATGGGGCCGCGGCGCTCGGTGATGTCGGTGTACTTCGCCACGATCGACCGGACGGTGTCGCCGTCGAGTTCGTCGCTGGCGCAGAGGCCGTCGGCGATGTCGTAGAGCGCCGGCCGGTAGGTCGACACCATCAACGCGGCGCGGTCGGCACCCTCGCGCATCAGCGCCTCGGCCGCCTCGCGGCTCGGCTCGTCGGACAGCACCTTGGCGACGAGGTTGGCCGCCGTCGGCATCGATGCCGCCTCGAGGCTGAGCAGGCCGGGGCCGTTGCCGAGCTGACCGACGAGTTGCGCCGCGATCGTGGTGGCCGCGGCGAGGTCGGACGAAATCCCGCTGCTCGCCTCGCCGTACTCCTGCTCCTCCGCTGCCCGGCCGGCGAGCGCCACGGCGATCAGATCGCGCGCATCGCTCGGCGTCCTCAGGAATCGCTCCTCGGAGTCGCCGTGGGCGACCAGGCCGAGCACGGCCGATCGCCGCAGGATCGACGCGACCTTCACGTCACGGCGCGTGAGTACCGCGGCGAGCGCGTGGCCGGCCTCGTGGATGGCGATGCGACGACGCTCGTCAGGGTGGTAACCCATCTCGTGGGCGATGCCGACCTCGGTGACGAGATGTGCTTCGAGGACATCGCTCACCGTCATGCTCGTGCGCTGGTACCGCAGGGCGATGATCAGCGCCTCGTCGAGCAACTTCTCGATCCTCACCGGCGTGTAGCCGGCCGTGAGGTCGGCCACCAGTGGTGCCGTCACCTCGTCGACGTGGTTCTTCCGGTCGAGGTAGTACTCGGCGATGGCGACCCGGTCATTGCGGGCCGGGAGGTTGAACGTGATGATGCGGTCGAATCGGCCGGGGCGCAGCAACGCCGGATCGAGATCGGCCGCCCGGTTCGTCGACGCGACGATCAGGACGTTCGCTGCCTTGCGGGTCGGCCGGGCCTTGCGCCTGGCATCGGGGAGGAACCCGTTGACCCGGTCGATCCACCACGCCTTGAACTTCTGTGGTCCGGTCGGCAGGTCGAAGCTCTGCATCTGGACGAGCAGTTCGTTGACCACACCGACGATGCCTTCGCGCATCGACCCGGTGTTCGTCCCGCTACGGGTGCCGCCGATCGCGTCGAACTCCTCGATGTACCCGATCGCGCCGCCCTCGTCGCGGGCCGCTCTGCGCAGCGCCTTGAAGAACGAACGGATCTTCTTGTTCGTCTGCCCGTAGTACATCGACTGGAACTCGCTGGCCGACACGAACAGGAACGGCACGCCGGCCTCGGCGGCCATCGCCTTGGCGAGGTGGGTCTTGCCGGTGCCGGGCAGTCCCTCGAACAGCACGCCGCGGCGGGCGTTGCCGCCCATCTCCCGCTCGAACGTCTCCGATGCGAGGAACAGGTTCATGCTGTCGATGGCCTCGCGCTTGGTCTGGTCGGCGCCGACGACGTCGTCCAGACGCACGTTCGAGTCGGCCGGGCGCAGCAGCGTGTGCGGCGACCTCCCCGCCGTGAGGAACGGGATGAAGATCACGGTGCCGAGGACGAGGATCATCCCCAGCGCGATCACGATCTCCGGGTTGCCCGACAGCCAGCCCGGCATGCCGAACCGGATCTGGTTGTTCGTGACGAGCCGGTACACGAGCCACACGCAGATCGGTGTGAGGAGCAACAGCGTCCGCTTCAGGCGTCGCTGGCGCATCCGCTCGCGATTGGCGGTCGCGTCGACCTCCTTCCCGCGCAACATCTGGCCGCTGCTCAGCTTCTCGATGTGCACGGGACCTCCTCCAGTCACGGTTGCATCACGCACCGTACTGCGGCGACACGCTGGGTGATCGATCACGGACGGTCAAGGCTCGGTCAAGTTCTGCATGCCCGTCCGCGTCCCCGCCGCGGCGTACGTTGTGGCCATGCTCGCTGCGATCGACTCAACCGGCTACAAGGTCATGCTCGTCCTGCACATCGCGTCTGCAGTCGTGGCGTTCGCACCGGCGTTCGCCCATCCGCTCATCGAGCGGCAGACGCGCTCGCTCGATGCCGCCAGTCGCGGCGCGGTCCTGGGGTTCCTGGCCCAGAACAGTCGGCGCGTGTACACGCCGGCGCTGATCCTCACCGGCCTGTTCGGGTTCGGACTCCAGGGGATGAGCGACGGAGCGATCGAGTTCAGCCAGACGTGGATCTGGCTCGCCGTGGTGGTCTGGATCGCGATGAACGGGGTGCTGCACGCGATGTTGTTGCCCGGCGAGAGGGCGCTGGCGTCCGGTGACGAATCGGCCCGCCAGCGCGTCGACACCGGCGGGATGATCATGACGGTGCTCCTGCTCGTCATCCTCTACCTCATGGTGTTCAAGCCCGGGATCTGAGCCGCCCAGCCTGAACCCCTCCCAGCCTGAACCCGTCCCAGTTGGTGGCAGTACCACCCATCGGTTCGAGACGGTACGAACAGCCCGAGTCGCCGCGCGGCGCGGCGGTACGCTGGAGCGTGTGGTAGCAGCAAACGGTCAGGGGTCTGGGTTCGGCGCGAACTCGTGGCTCGTCGAGGAGATGTACGAGCAGTTCGTCCACGACCCGAACTCGGTCAGCGATTCGTGGCAGGAGTTCTTCGCCGACTATCGCTCGCAGACGCCCTCGCTGGCGGCGGCCGCCGCCGCTTCGACCCGCGTCCGCGAGATCGCCGCCGACCACGGCTCGGCGCCGCCGGCCGCACCGGCGGTGCAGCCGCCCTCTCCCTTGCCCGCCCCCGCGGCCGACCGTGCCCCGGTCGCTGAACCCGCACCCGAACCCGGCAAGCCGATCCGTGGCGCCGGCGCCGCCATCGCCGCCAACATGGAACGCAGCCTGGAGGTCCCCACCGCCACGAGCTTCCGCAACGTTCCCGCCAAGCTGCTCGAGGTCAACCGCAAGGTCATCAACGGGTTCCGCGAGCGCACGGGGCTCACGAAGGTCAGCTTCACGCACGTGATCGGCTACGCCATCGTCCGCGCCATCGCCGACGAAGTGCCGGCGATGAAGAACACGTTCCTCGAGGGTGCCGACGGCAAGCCGCGCATCATCGTCAACGAACACGTCAACATGGGCCTCGCCGTGGACGTGTCGAAGGCCGACGGCAGCCGCACGCTCGTCGTGCCCGTGGTCCGCGACGCCGACACGCTCGACTTCGCCGGCTTCCTCACCGCCTACGAGGAGATCATCCGCAAGGTCAAGAACAACAAGCTCGCGATCGAGGACTTCCAGGGCGCCAACGTGTCGCTCACCAACCCCGGCACGATCGGCACGGTCCAGTCGGTGCCCCGGCTGATGCCCGGCCAGGGTGTCATCGTCGGGGTCGGCAGCATCGACTACCCGGCCGAGTTCGAAGGCGCCGACCGTCGCAACCTCAGCTCGTTCGGCGTGAGCAAGGTCGTCACGATCACCAGCACGTACGACCACCGGATCATCCAGGGTGCCGAATCGGGGACGTTCCTGAAGCGCGTGCACGAACTGCTGCTCGGCGAGCACGGGTTCTACGACGACATCTTCCATTCGCTCGGTATGCCCTACGAAGCGGTCAAGTGGCGGCCGGACACGAACCCGATCGACCACGAAGAGGCGATGCTCGGCAAGCAGATGGCGGTCGCCAAGCTCATCCGTGTGCACCGCGTCCGCGGCCACTTGATCGCCGACCTCGACCCGCTGCGTTGGAAGGAACCACACACGCCGCGCGAGCTCGACCCCGCCACGTACGGCCTCACGATCTGGGACCTCGACCGGGAGTTCCTCACCGACGGCGTCGGCGGCGTCGACAAGATGCGTCTCGGCGACCTGCTCGGAATCCTGCGCGACGCCTACTGCCGCACCATCGGTGTGGAGTACATGCACATCCAGAACACCGACGAGCAGGTGTGGATCCAGAACAAGGTCGAGACCAAGCAGCAGCCGCCGACCAAGGAGCAGAAGGACCGGATCCTCGAGCGGTTGAACGCCGCCGAGTCGTTCGAGAAGTTCCTCGCCACGAAATACGTCGGTACGAAGCGGTTCGGCATCGAGGGTGCCGAGTCGGCGATCCCGATCCTCGACGAGATCCTCTCCAACGCGGCCGATGCCTCGTTCGAAGGCGTCTCGCTCGGCATGGCCCACCGTGGCCGGCTGAACGTGCTGTCGAACATCATGGGCAAGAGCTACGAGGCGATCTTCTCCGAGTTCGAAGGCCACGTCGACCCCAACACGGTGCAGGGGTCGGGCGACGTGAAGTACCACCTCGGGATGAAGGGCAAGTACGTCAGTCCGGCGGGCGCCTCCATCGCCGTGGAACTGGCCGCCAACCCGAGCCATCTCGAGACCGTCGGGCCGATCGTGCTCGGCATGGTCCGCGCCGAGCAGGACCAGATCGAGCCGGCCGGTGGATTCACCGTGCTGCCGGTGCTCATCCACGGCGATGCCGCCTTCGCCGGCCAGGGCATCGTCGCCGAGGGTTTGGCGATGAGCGACATCGGTGGGTACCGCATCGGTGGCGCCGTCCATCTGATCATCAACAACCAGATCGGGTTCACGACCGCGCCGCAATACGCCGCGCTCGTCGTTGTACTGCTCCGACGTGGCCAAGACCGTGCAGGCGCCGATCTTCCACGTCAACGGCGACGACCCCGAGGCCTGCGTGAAGGTCGCCAAGTTGGCGTGGGAGTACCGCCAGACGTTCCACAAGGACGTCGTGATCGACATGGTGTGCTACCGGCGGTACGGCCACAACGAGGGCGACGACCCGAGCTACACGCAGCCGCTCATGTATCGGGCGATCTCCGAACGGCGCAGCGTGCGCAAGCTGTACGTCGAGACGCTCGTCAAGCGCGGTGACATCACGTTGGAGGAGGCCGAGCAGGCGCTCGTCGACTTCCACGACAAGCTGCAGGTCTCCCTCGACGAGACGCGTTCGCACGCGCCGGCGAACACGAAGGCGGCCCGCCCACCCCAGCCCCTCGGCGTGCTCCCGCACATCGAGACCGGTGTCGAGCGCGCCACGCTCGACCGCATCTTCGGCAAGCTCACCGACTACCCCGAGGGCTTCACGATCCATCCGAAGTTGAGCAAGCAGTTCGAGGGCCGCGCCGCGCTCTACGCGGAAGGCGAACTCGACTGGGCCACCGCCGAGGCGTTGGCGGCGGGTTCGCTCGTGCTGGAAGGGCATCCCGTCCGGTTGGCCGGGCAGGACTCGCGCCGTGGGACGTTCAGCCAGCGGCACTCGGCGCTGATCGACTACGAGACCGGCGAACCGTGGATCCCGCTCGACAACCTCGAGGGTGCCGAGGCGAACTTCTGGGTGTTCGATTCGCTGCTGTCGGAGTACGCGGCGATGGGCTTCGAGTACGGCTACAGCCAGTCCAACCCCGACGCGCTCGTGATGTGGGAGGCGCAGTTCGGCGACTTCGTCAACGGCGCGCAGATCGTGATCGACCAGTACATCGTCGCGGCCGAGGACAAGTGGGGCCAGCAGAACGGTCTGGTGCTCCTGCTGCCGCACGGCTACGAGGGACAGGGTCCGGAACACAGCTCGGCGCGCATCGAGCGCTTCCTCACGCTCGCCGCCGAGGACAACATGCAGATCGTCAACGCCACCACCGCGGCGAACTACTTCCACCTGCTCCGTCGCCAGGTGCATTCGGTGCGCCAGACGCCGCTGATCGTGTTCACGCCGAAGCAGGGCCTGCGCATGAAGCAGACCCGCTCGACCGTCGACGAGCTGACGCACGGTTCGTTCCAGGAAGTGCTCGACGATCCGGGCGACATCGACGCCGACGCCGTCACGCGCATCGTGTTCTGCTCCGGCAAGGTCGCCTGGGACGCGATCGCGGCACGCGACGAGCGGCAGGCTCCTGCCGCGATCGTTCGTGTCGAGCAGCTGTATCCGCTGCCGACCGAGCAGATGCAATCGATCCTCAAGAAGTACTCGAACGCGCGCGAGCTGCGGTGGCTCCAGGAGGAGCCGGAGAACATGGGTCCGTGGACGTTCATCGAACGCAACACGTGGCGGATCAAGGAGCAGGGCTACGACATCCAGCACGTCGCCCGCGTCGAGTCGGGCAGCCCGGCCACCGGTTCGAAGACCGTCCACGACCAAGAACTCCAGGATCTGATGGACCGCACCTTCTCGTAGTCGGGTATCTCCTGCCGTCGGGTATTTCGAGCAGGGCGTGGGTGCCGGAAATACCCGACGTCACGAAATACCCGACTCAGCGGAGGGGGATCTCGAGCACGGACTCGAGGTCGGTGATGGCCTGGTCCGCGTGCAACACCTTGATCGTGGTCATGCCCATCGCCGCGGCGGGCTTGAGGTTGATGCCGAGGTCGTCGAGGAACACGCACTCGGCGGGCTCGACGTCGAGCAGTTCACAGGCGATCTCGTAGAAGCGCGGTTCGGGCTTGCGCACGCCGACCTTGCTCGACTCGACGACTTGATCGAAGCGCGTCATGACGTCGGCGACGTCGGCGCGTGGGTCGCCACCGACCACGTTGTTGGTGAGGCACGCGGTGAGGAAGCCGGCCTGCCTTCACCCGATCGAACGCCACCACCATCTCCGGGCGGACTTCTCCTGACAGCAACGCGAGCACGTCGGCGCCCGCGACGCGATGGCCGAGCGTCTCGGATTCGGTCGCGAACCGGGTGTCGAACTCGGCCGGCCCGATCGTGTTCCGTTCGAGATGTGCCCACGCGTTGTCGTGCGGGTTCGTGGCGTTCACGGACCGCAGGAACGAGTCCGGCAGGCCGTTCGTCTGCTCGTATCGGGCGAATGCTTCGAAGGGGCTGGTGAGAATCACGCCGCCGAAGTCCCAGAGTACCGCTCGGATCATGACCGGCGAGCCTACGATGGGTGGCCGCGGACCCCTCCATGTCTCGCCTCGACGTCGCCAACGCTCGTCGAGGTCGATTCCGGCGTGGACATCCTGGGTCCTGCTCTACATCAGGAACGAGAGAATTGAAATGAATCCGAAGCACGGGCCGCGCCATGTCGTGGTCGACGGCTCGAACATCGCGACCGAGGGGCGGTCGCTCCCGAGTCTGACCCAATTGAGCGAGGCCGTGGCGTCGTTCATGGAGGAGCACCCGGACACCACGATCACGGTCGTGGTCGACGCGACGTTCGGCCACCGCATCGACAAGCGGGAGGCGGCCGAGTTCGAAGCGGGCATCTCGAACAACGAACTCGTCGCGCCGCCGGCCGGAGCGATCGGGCGCGGCGACGCGTTCGTGCTGTCGATCGCCCAGAAGGCGGGCGCATCGATCCTGTCGAACGACTCCTTCCAGGAGTTCCATGCCGACTACGAGTGGCTGTTCGACGAGGGCCGCCTCATCGGTGGCAAGCCCGTGCCGCACGTCGGCTGGGTGTTCGTGAACCGCTCGCCGGTGCGTGGGCCAGTGAGCCGCAAGGCCATCCAGGGAGCCAAGCTGCGCGGCGGAACCAAGCGCGGTGCTCGAAAGGCGGCCGCCGGCAGCGGCAGCCCGCTCGCCAACGAACCGATGCCCGTGCCGAAGTCGCCGCCGCCGCGCAAGGCGGCCAGCGGTGCGGTCAGCGGGTGCGCCGGCAGACCGCGCCGCGGCGACCGGCCGTCGCGCCGTCGCCGACCCCGCGCGCCGGCGAGGTGGTCAACGAGCTGATGCCGTTCCTCGAGTTCGTCGAGCACCATCCGATCGGCACCAGCGTGAACGGCATCGTCGACGCGTATTCGTCGCACGGCGCGTACATCTCGATCGGGACCGACGGCGTGCGTGGCTACATCCCGTTGCGTCTCATGTCCGATCCGCCACCGCCGAGCGCCCGCAAGGTGATGCAGATCGGCGAGGCCGTCACCGTCGTGGTCGTCAGCTTCGCCGCCGCCCGCCGGAGCATCGACTGCGCGATGCCCGACATGGCCGCCCACGCGCCGGTCGACACCGATCCCCTCGCCACCGAGCCGGTCGAACAGCCCAGGTCCGCCAGGCGCGGGAGAGGGCGGAAGGCCGCCGCGGCAGTGGTCGATCAACCCGTCGACCAGGTCGCTCCCGCGGTGCCGGAAACGGAACTCGCCGCTGCGGTGCTGTCGACGCCGGCCGAGGTGCCGCTGACCGACGTGCCGGCTCCGAAGCCGGCTTCCAGGCGGGCATCGGCGAAGAAGTCCGCCGCGGTCACGACGCGACGGCAGCCGAGCCGGCGGTCGCGGAGCAGCCCGCCCGCAAGACGACGGCCCGCAAGGCCGCGGCGAAGCAGGCACCTGCCAGGCGAGGCAGCTCGGCGAAGCAGGCGCCCGCCAAGCGCGCGCCGCGTCAGGAAGGCTGCTGCGACGCCGGCACCGGCCACGATCCTTCCGGCGCCGCCAGATCCGGTCGACACGGCGCCGGTCGAGACGATGCCGGTCGAGATCGCTGCGGCGAAGAAGGCTCCGCCGAAGCGGGCTGCCGCGAAGAAGACGCCGGCCGACGAGACCTCGGCCAAGAAGGCTCCGGCCAAGTCGACGCCGGCGAAGAAGGCTCCGGCCAAGACGGCGTCCGCCAAGAAGGCTCCGGCGAAGAAGGCGCCGGCCAAGCAGGCGCCGGCCAAGAAGGCTCCGGCGCGGAAGGCTGCGCCCAAGAAGGCCGCGGCCGCCGCAGTCACGACGCCGGCGACCGAACCCGCAGGCGCCAACTGACATGCGGTTCGCCACCTGGAACGTCAACTCGCTGCGCGCCCGTCAGGAGCGCGTGGAGGACTGGCTCACGGAAGCGGCGCCCGACGTCGTGATGCTGCAGGAGACGAAGCTCGCCGACGACGCCTTCCCGTCGTTGTCGTTCGAGGCGCTCGGCTACTCGTGCGCGCACTACGGGCAGGGGCAGTGGAACGGGGTGGCGATCCTCTCCAAGGTCGGCCTCGACGACGTGGTGGTGAACTTCGCCGGCCACGTCGATCCCGATCCCGATGCCCGCATCATCACCGCCACCTGTGGAGGTGTACGCGTCAGCAGCGTCTACGTCCCCAACGGGCGAACCCTCGACGATCCGCACTACACGTACAAGCTCTCGTGGCTCGATCGGCTCGTCGCCCACCTCGATGCCGACACCGATCCGTCGGCCGCGGTGCTCGTCGGTGGGGATTTCAACATCGCGCCCGCCGATCGCGACGTGTACGACCCGGCGAAGTTCGTCGGTGCGACGCACGTGAGCGAGCCGGAACGCGAACGGCTGGGCGAGCTCGAACGTTGGGGTCTCGTCGACGTGTTCCGCACGATGCACGACGGCGACCGCGTCTACTCGTGGTGGGACTACCGCGCCGGCGACTTCCACCAGGGCCGCGGTCTGCGGATCGACCTGCTCATGTGTTCCCCCTCGGTCGTCGACAAGGCGACGTGGTCGATCATCGACCGCAACGCGCGCAAGGGCAAGTTGCCGAGCGACCACGCGCCGGTGATCGTCGACCTCGACCTCTGACGATCGGCGCAGATCTCAGCGATCGTCCTGTGCGGCAGCCAACACCGGGGCGAGCTGTTCGACGACGCGTTCGGCGGTCATCGGACCGAACGAGGTGACGTCGGCCAGTTCGGCAGCCGTCGTCGGACGATGGCGGGCGATCGCGGCGAGGTCGCGGTCGGTGCAGAGCTCGGTCGGGAGCACGTCGAGTTGGCGGGCCCACTGCTCACGCCAATCGGTGAGGAGCGCGAGCATCGGGTCGGTGCGGGCGCGGCGGTGTCGCGGCGGCGGGGGAGCGGGCTCGGGCTCTCCGCGTCGACAGTCCCTCGATGAACGGGCTCGGCGTCCGGGCGTAGCCGCCGCGCCGTGCGGCGTGCGCGACGACGAGACGATCGGTGGCCCGTGTCATCGCCACATAGAGCAACCGGCCCTCCTCCTCGCGGCCGGCGGCGGTGGTCGCCGACCGGTGCGGCACGAGATTCGATCTCCACCCCGGCGAGCACCACCGTGTGCCACTCGCGCCCCTTCGAGGCGTGGAAGGTCAGCACCTCGACGCCGCCGGGGGTGCCGTCGTCGAACGGATTGGTCGTGGCGACCCAGGCCCGGAATCCGGCTCCGTCACCCAGGGGGGCCTCGCGGAGGTAGTCGAGTGCAGCTCCGGCCACGCGGTGTTCGATGTCGCGCACGGCGTCATCGCCGAGACTTGCGTCGAGGGTGTCGTGAGCCCAGGCCCGCAGTTGGGACGCCGATCCGAGTGCGGCGACCTGGCGGACCACGGCCTGGAGCGGCGAGCCGAACGCGCTCGCGCTGCGGCGGACCGCCACGCCGGCGGCCGCGAGCGCATCGGTGATCGGGGCGACCTGGACGTTCGTGCGGACCAGCACGCCGATCTCCCCGGTGCGCACGAGCGTGGGGTCACCCGTGGCGACGAGATGCGCGATGCGGCGCGCCTCGTCCACCTCGTCGGTCGCGGTCAGATCGGCCACCGCCGGGGCCGTCGCCCCGGCTCGACGCGAGCGTCGTCGGCTGCCCACTCACGTCGAGGACGTGGAGCCCGGCCTGCACGATCTGCGGGGTGCAGCGGTGGTTCATCGGTAGGCGGATGACCTCGACGCCGGGGAAGCGGGTCTCCACGTCGACGAGCAGGGCCGGATCGGCACCGTTGAACCCGTAGATGGCCTGCGCCGGATCGCCGACGAGGAACAGGTCGTCACGTCCGGCGCGGAGCAGATCGACGAGCCGGTGCTGGAGCGGGTTCAGGTCCTGCGCCTCGTCGACCAGCACGTGGCGGTAGCGCCAGCGGAGCGCGTCGGCGAAGTCGGTCGAGTACTCCAACTCGCGGATCGTGTGGGCGAGGACGTCGTCGAAGTCGATCACGCCCCGACGGCGCTTGAGCTGCTCGTAGGCCGCGTACGCCGCGGCGCAGGCCTCGACGCCGGGGGCGGGTCGGCGTTGCGAGCGGCGGCTGACGGCGGCGTACTGGGTCGGGCCGATGCCGCGCGCTGCGGCCCAGTTGATCTCGCCGAGGAAGTGGTCGAGGCTGCGGCGGGCGCCGGCGTCGATCGAGTCGGTGAGCAGTCGACGGCGGTCGGCGACGACGGTCTTCGGGCGACGATCGGTGTCGGCCCAGCGATCCTGGAGGACGCCGAGCATCACCGAGTGGAAGGTGCCGGCGTCGACCCGTTCACGGATCCCCGAGCGGTTGAGCCGGCGGCGCAGCTCGCCCGCGGCCTCGCGGGTGAAGGTCAGCACGAGCGTGTGCCGGGCTTCGGCGGAACCGGTGACGATGCGGTGGGCGACGCGGCGGGTGAGCACCCGGGTCTTGCCCGATCCGGCTCCGGCGATCACGGCGACGAGGCGGGATTCGGCGGTGACGGCCCGCCGCTGATCGGCGTCGAGATCGTCGAGCAGCGCTGCGGCATCGATCGCGGGGTCCACGACGCCATCCACCCGGTCATGGTACGCCGCTGGCCCGCCCGGCCGGATCCACCCGGCCCCTGCCACCCGCCCGACCCGCCCGCCCGTCGCCGTCGCGTGACCTCCTGACGTTTGCGGAAGACACTTCGACGAGCAGCGGTCGAAATGTCTGCCGCAAACTGCGGTCCGGATTTCTGCGGCAGACACGACAGCGAGCAGCGGTCATTGTGTCTGCCCCAAACTGGGGTGGGGCGGGTGGGTGTGGGCCGTGGCTGGCGGGTGGGTGAGCGGTGGCTGGCGGTGGGGCGGGTGGGGTGGCGAACACGTGTTCTGGTGTCACACCCCCGGGGTAGCATGTGGAGGATGTCGAACACGGTGGACACCGACCCCCAGACCGGCACACAGACCGGCACTGTCGAGCCGTCGCCGGCGGTCTCGCCGGAGGAGTTGCTGATCGCGGCCAAGCCGTTCAGCAACTACGCGGCCAAGGACGACGAGGTGTTCCGCGTCGTGTCCGACTTCGCCCCGGCGGGCGACCAGCCGGAGGCGATCGAGGCGTTGGCGGCGGGGATCGATGCCGGCGAGCGCTTCCAGACCCTGCTCGGGATCACCGGCTCGGGCAAGTCGGCCACCATCGCCTGGACCATCGAGAAGACGCAGCGGCCAACGCTGATCCTGGCGCCGAACAAGTCGCTCGCCGCGCAGCTCGCCCAGGAGATGCGCGAGTTCTTCCCCAACAACCGGGTCGAGTACTTCGTCAGCTACTACGACTACTACCAGCCCGAGGCGTACATCCCGTCGAGCGACACCTACATCGAGAAGGACTCCTCGATCAACGACGAGATCGACCGGTTGCGCCACTCGACCACGGCGGCGCTGCTCACCCGGCGTGACGTCATCGTGGTGGCGTCGGTGTCGTGCATCTACGGCATGGGCAACCCCGAGGAGTACCGCGGGCAACCTGCTCGACCTCAACGTCGGCATCGACTACGACATGCGCAACATCCTGCGCCGGCTCGTCGACATGCAGTACGACCGCAACGACATGACGCTCGGCCGCGGCAACTTCCGGGTGCGCGGCGACACGATCGAGGTCCACCCGGCCTACGAGGAATCGGTGCTGCGCATCGAGATGTTCGGCGACACGATCGACCGCATCACCACGATCGACCCGCTGACCGGCGAGCAACTGAGCGAGATGCAGCGGGCGCACGTGTTCCCGGCCACCCACTACGTCACCGGCAACGAGCGCATGGCGGTGGCGATGGGCAAGATCGAGGCCGAACTGCAGGTGCGGCTGAAGGAGTTCGAGGAGAACGACAAGCTGCTCGAGGCGCAGCGGCTGCGGATGCGCACCTCGTACGACCTCGAGATGATGGGCGAGCTCGGCTACTGCAACGGCATCGAGAACTACTCGATGCACATCGACGGTCGGGAGTACGGCGAGCCGCCGTTCACGCTGCTCGACTACTTCCCCGACGACTACCTGCTCGTCATCGACGAGAGCCACGTCGCCGTGCCGCAGCTGCACGGCCAGTTCGCCGGCGACCGCAGCCGCAAGGACATGCTCGTCGACCACGGGTTCCGCCTGCCGTCGGCGCGCGACAACCGGCCGCTCACGTTCGAAGAGGTGCTCGAACGGGTCAACCAGGCGGTGTTCCTGTCGGCCACGCCGTCGGCCTACGAGCTGCGGGTGTCGTCGAAGGTCGTCGAGCAGATCGTGCGCCCGACCGGCCTGATCGACCCCGAGGTGATCGTCAAGCCCACCAAGGGCCAGATCGACGACCTGATGGAGCTCGTCAACGGTCGCATCGTCAACGGCGAGCGCGTGCTGGTCACCACGCTCACCAAGAAGATGGCCGAGGACCTCACCGACTACCTGCTCGAACAGGGCCTGCGCGTGCGGTACCTGCACAGCAACATCGACACGATCCAACGCATCGAGATCCTGCGCGGCCTGCGCCTCGGCGACTTCGACGTGCTCGTCGGCATCAACCTGCTGCGCGAGGGTCTCGACCTGCCCGAGGTGTCGCTGGTGTGCATCCTCGACGCCGACAAGGAGGGCTTCCTGCGTTCGGAGACGTCGCTGATCCAGATGATCGGCCGCGCCGCCCGCAACGTGGCCGGCCAGGTGGTGATGTACGCCGACCGCACGACCGACTCGATGGAGAAGGCGATCGGCGAGACGAACCGGCGGCGGACCTTGCAGCTCGCCTACAACGAGGAGCACGGGATCGACCCGCAGACGATCCGCAAGGCTGTCGGCGACATCCTGTCGTTGTTGCGTCCCGACGGCACGGCGCCGTTCCCGGGCAAGGACAAGCGCCGCCAGCGCGAGCGCGACAAGGTGCAGCGCGATCTCAAGTCGCTTGCCGCAGCAGGAGCTGGCGCGGCTCGTGCAGACCCTCGAGGAGGAGATGCACGAGGCGTCCGCCGCGCTCAAGTTCGAGTACGCAGCCCGGCTGCGCGACGAGATCAACGACCTGCGCCGCGAGATCCGCGACGCCGAATAGTCCGCTTCGCCCGCCACGGACGGGGAGTCGTCCCCGGTGTCACCGTCGACATCGTTGGCTACCTTCGAATCCAGTCCGGTGATCGCCGGGAATGTCGAGATTCGGAGTGTGACATGACAGTTATCAGAGTTGATCCGCAGAGCGTTCGGGACTACGGACGCCAGGCGCAGGGCATCTTCGACACGATGCACGGCGAGCTGGTGACCCTGGTGAACGACGTCGTGGCCGTCCGCTTCTTCGGCCCGAACGCGGTGGCGTTCAAGACCGACTGTGGCAAGGTGGCCGCGGACTTCGCCAACAAGCTCAACGCCGACATGGGTGCGATGGCCGACGCCGTTCGCACGTCGACGTCGAACATCGCGGCATCGCTCGGTGGTGCGCCGATCACCATCCAGCTCGACTCGAAGGCGATCACGCCCCCGACCCCCGAAACGGTCGACTACGTCGACGTCGACACGAGCGCCCTCGAGTCGTTGGTTCCCGTCGTCGCGCAGCACTTCACCGCGCTGCGTACCGGCCTCAAGGACAACCTGAGCCGGCTCCAGGGAACGGACTGGGAAGGCAACGCCAAGATCGCCGCCGTCGACGCCGTGTCCGGCTTCACCACCTCCGCCCAGGCCAAGTGCGACACCGCCGAGCAGTCGGTGACGAACTACATCCGCAACCAGATCGAGGCCGTCACCACCGCCGACCGTTGATCGACCACGTCCGGCCGTCACCACCGAACCGAACAGGATGTCCTGAACCATGGGCCTGAGCGCAGCCGCCGACGTGCGGTTCGACTACGTCGCCAGCTTGCAGCTTGCCCGGCGCCTCTACGCGCTCGGCGACGAGGTCGACGAACTGATGACGAACCGGGTGGGGCTCGCCGCGGAGGCGTTGACGGACTGGCTGGGTGTCTACGGCACCCAGTTCGCGGAGCGTGTCGACGCCGAGTCGATGCAGGCCAACGCGATCGCCGGCCAGCTGCGTGCCGCCGCCGAGCAGTGGGCCGACTCGGTGGGCCGAGGCGATGAACGAGCAGAACAACATCAACTTCGCCCGCGAGGTCAAACGGGTCGAGGACGACCGCAACCTCGCGGAGGACATCTGGGGCGGCATCGTCGGCCACAACGACCTGCCGCCCGAGCCGCCGACGATCGACGTGCCCGCCGCCCCCAACTTCTACGCCACCGGCTCGCTCACGAGGTACTGATCATGTCGACGTCATCTGCCGATCCGGCCAAACTGCACGCCTTCGTCAATGGGGTCAAGGCGGCGCGCACGCAGTGCCGAGACCCGACAATCGTCGGTCGCCTCGCTGTCGGCGAACACGATCGCCGCCTGTGACGGCTACGTGACGGTTCCCGCCCTCGGCGCGTTGGCCAGGCTGCTCGACGCGATGGGGGAGAACCAGACCTTCGTCGAGACCGTACGCACCGAACTGCTCGCCGCCGACAACCACGACGGCGGGCCGATCACGATCTCGGACGCCGCCCTGGCGGCGGCACTGGCCGTCGAAGGGCGTCGGGACCCCGCCGCCGATCGTGCCGTTCGACCCGATCTCGATCGTCGGCATCCCGCAGACCTCCGGGTTCGTCGACGATCCGATCTGTGCGGCGAACGGCAACATGATCCACCAGGACAACGACCTCGAGTTCCCGGCCGTCGCGGGTGCGCTGAACATCGTCCGCACGTACAACTCCGTGGTCGCCGATCGTCCCGGTGTGTTCGGGCCGGGGTGGTCGTCGGCCCTCGACATGACGCTCGATCACCAGGGCGACCGCATCCAGGTGCGCCTGTTCGACGGGGCGGTCCTCACGTTCACACCGTCCACGTTCGACTCGTCGGGCGGCGACGCAGGCACCTGGCAGACCGACAGCCGTCGTTCGGGACGACTCGAGGCCGCCGACGACGGCTACGTCGTCCACCTCGACCACGAACGTCGGATCCGTTTCGACACCGACGGGGCGCTGACCGGCTGGGAGGCCGGCGTGGCCACCGTCGTGGTCGAGCGCCGGGGTGGTCGCATCGTCGCGCCTGACCGAGGAGTTCTCGGGGCGCTCGATCACCGTCGACTGGGATGGCGAGTGGGACGGCGACCTCGTGGCCGCGCTCGTCACCGCCGACGGTCGTTCGGTGACCTATCAGCGCGGAACGACCGGTCAGCTCGAGCAGGTGTCGACGCACGCCGGAGACCTGCACTACGCGTGGGACGGCAACCTGTTGCTGTCGGTCACCGACAACGACGGGGTCGCGGCCTTCGTCAACGAGTACGACGCCGACGGCCGGGTGATCCGCCAGACGAGCCCGTTCGGTCGCATCACGTCGTACACGTACCAGGTGCCCGGCGCGACCGTGATCGCCGACGAGCGCGGCGTCCGCCAGGCGATGATCCACGACGGGCGGGGCAACCTGACCGCCGTCGTCGACGTCGACGGCTCGGCGATGCGCATCACCTACGACGACGCCGATCGCGCCGTCCGAGTGGTCAGCAAGGCGGGTGCCGAGTGGCGCTACGACTTCGACCCGGACACCGGCGACCTGCTCCGGCGCCACGACCCCGACGGGCTCTCGCAGTCATGGACGTGGGACGACCTCGGGCGGCCGATCACCGACACCGATCGCACAGGTGCCGTCACCACGTTCGAGTACGCGGACGGCCACCGGACACCGACACGTGTGACGGGGCCTGATGGCAGCACCGCGACGGCGGAGCTCAACGCGGCGGGTCGTCCCGTCCGGGTCACCGATGCCGACGGGGTCGTGCGGCTGCTCGGCTGGGACCGCGACGGTCAGATCACCACGATCACCGACGCGGCGGGTGCGGTCACGACGTTCGAGTTCGACGCCGCGGGTCTGCTGGTCCGCCTGATCGACCCCGCCGGTGTCGACACCCGGCTCGACTACGAGCGGGGACGCGTGTCCCGCAGCGAGCGTGGCGACGCCGTGTCGACCTACCTGCGCACGCCGGCCGGCCGCATCCGAGGTGGGACCGAACCCGGCGACGTGCCCTGGTCGGCCACGTTCGGTCCGCACGGCGGCATGGAGACGATCACCGACGGTCTCGGCTCGACCGCCCGCTACGAGTACGACTCGCTCGGTGACGTCACCGCGGTCATCGCTCCCGACGGCGCCACGTACACGAACGAGTTCGATGCGATCGGGCGCCTGATCTCGTCGACCGACCCGACGGGCGCCACGCTCCGCAAGGGGTACGACGTCGAAGGCCGGCTCGTGGAGTTCGTCGACGCCCAGGGTGGCGTGATGCGCCGCCAGCTCGACGTGCTCGGGTCGCACCGAGCGCTCCGTCGCCCCCGACGGTGCGGTCACGGCGTGGACCTACCACCCGAACGGCGAGGTGGAGACCGTCACCGGTCCGGACGGTCGGGTGTGGCGCACCGAGATCGACGTGTTCGGCCGGGTCACCGCCGTCATCGATCCGACGGGCGCCCGTGCCACCCGCGCCTACAGCCCCGCCGGGCGGCTGCTGTCGCGAACCAGCCCGGCCGGTCGCACCGAGCGACTTCGAGTACGACGCCGCCGGTCGCTGCGTGGCGGTGGTGGGCGTCGACCGCATCCGCCGCGAACTGCACCTCGACGCACGTGGCCAGGTCACCGCCGTCGACAGCGCATTCGACGATGCTGATGCAAGCGGCGCGGGCGCGGAGCGCATCGAGATGATCTGGGACGAGCACCGCCGCATGGCCGGGCTCCGTACCGAGCACGGCGAGACCCGGTTCGAGCGTGACCCGGCCGGCCGCCTGCTGAGCGCCATCGATGCGACCGGTGTCGCCACGCAATTCGACTACGACGAGCGCGGGCTGCTGCGCTCGGCCACCGATGCTGCCGGCGGGGTGAGCAGCTACTCCTACGACGAACGCGGCCGGCTGACCGCGCAGTCGATGCCCGGCGGCCGCACGACCACGTGGGCGTACGACCTCGGCGGTCGCGTCGGTTCGACGACCGACCCGATGGGCGTCACGACCGACGTGGTGCGCAATGCCAGCGGTGTCGTCACCGGCATGCGCCGCGGTGGTGACGGTTGGGACCGGACCCTCGATCCGGTCGGTCGGGAGATCGAGCGGACAGCCCTCGACGGCTCGGTCCTCGGCGCGTACACCTACGACGTCGCCGGCCGGATGACGTCGGCGGCCGCCCCGGGGACCGGGCTGTTCACCGAGTTCCTCTGGGACGACACGAACCGGCTCACGCAGGTGACCGACGCCTCGGGCACGAGCACGATCGAGCGCGACCCCGACGGTTGGACGGTCGCCTTCACCAACCAGGCCGGGATTCGCACGGTCGTCGAACGTGACGATCACGGGCGAGTCGTCGGCGTGCGTGACGGGCAGGCCGGGGAGTTCCGCCTCCCTGACTCCGAAGTCGTCCGAGACGCCGCGGGTCGCCTCCTGATCGGGCCGGACGGCACCGTGTACCGCTACGACGACTCGGGACGCCTCGCCGAGATCGCGCCGCCCGACACCGAGTCGACCCGCTACGAGTACGGCGACGACGGACTCGTGTCGCGCGAGCACGGGCCGGCCGGCACCCGCGAGTTCTCCTACGACGCCGCCGGGCGGGTGCGGTCGATCACCGTCGCCGGCCTCGGCACCACGGACGGTCGACTACGACGCCGCCGGCCGCCGCTCGACGCGAGATCGATCCCGACGGCACCGTCACGGAGTACGGCTGGAACGCGATCGACCAGCTGATCGAGATCAGGCGGACCGACGCCCGACGGCGACCACGTCGGGCGTGCGCATCGATCTCGATGCCGCTCGGGCGACCCGCAGCGCATCAACGACCAACTCATCGGCTACGACCCGCTGTCGGGCCGCCCGAACCTGGTCGGCGACGTCCGCATCGTCAACGCCGGAGCGATCTCGTGGCGCTCCGACGACGGGGCGTGGGGTCGCACCCGCCGCGACCAGCCCGACGGGTTGCACGTCGGCGGGATGACGCTGCTCGGCGCCCGCGTCTACGACCCGCGGAGCCGCCAGTTCCTGTCGGCCGACCCGCTGATGACCGTGCCGGGGTCGAACGGTGGGGCGAGCGCCTACACGTACGCCTGGCAGGATCCCGTCAACTTCGTCGACCCGACCGGCCTGCGGCCCGTGTCGCAGGAGGAGTACGACGCGATCCGCGAGCGCGAGGAGCAGGGGCGGCTCGGTCAGGCGTGGGAAGCGATCAAGGAAGACCCGTGGGGCACCCTCGCGATGGTCGGCGTCGTGGCACTCGGCGTCGGGCTGATGTTCGTCCCGGGTGGCCAGGCGATCGGTGCGGGCATCCTGATCGGCACGGCGATGTCGGCGGGCGTCGGGCTCGCCACCGGCAACTTCGATCCGCGCCAGGTGGCCGTCGGCGGCGTCATCGGCGGCATCACCGGCGGGGTCGGCTCGGCCACCTCGAGCATGGGGGCTGCCGTGCTCACCGGCGCTGCCCTCGGAGGCGGCGGTGACCTCGCCGGCCAGGCTGTCACCGGCGAACCGATCGACTGGCGCAGTGTCGGCGTGAGCACGCTCGTCGGCGGCGTCACCGGCGGTGCCGGCCACTACGCGACGCCGCTGATCAGGACCACGGGCCAGGCGTTCGTGTCCGGCGCGGTCACCGACGGCGCCGGCGACATCGCCACCCAGGCCCTCACCGGTGACGGCGTCGATCAACTGGAACCAGGTCGGGGTCAAAGCGCTCGGTGGCGGAGCGATGGGGTCGGTGAACCATCACTTCTCGAACGACCCGCCGACGCTCGCCGAGCCGACGCAGTTGGCGCTGCCGGCCGGGCGCCAGCCGCTCATGCTCGAAGCGGGCGAGACCCCGGAAATGATGACCGTCTACCGCGGCACGTCGATCGGAAGCGAGCTCGACATCCGCAGCGAGACCGGTGGCCTGGTGATGAGCGATGCCGCACGGTCGGCGTACATGGGCACGGGCGGCGACGTCGACGTGGCGACCCACTACTCGGAGATGGTGCACGAGCAGGCCATCAAGACGTGGGGCTCGGAAGGGGACTACGTCGAGGCTCACAGCGCGTTCGGGCACGACATCTCGGACGTGAGCGGCGAACGGTCGATGGTGTCGGTCACCACCGACCCCGACCTAGCCCAGGTATTCGCCGGCAAGGACGGCGTGATTCTCCGGGCGGAGGTGCCGCGCGACAGCCTGCTCCCGCAGACGCTGCCCGGGGCGAACGAATCGGAGTACCTGGCGCGACACTCCATCCGCATGGAACCGATGAGCCCGGGACAGTGAACCGTTCGGCGATCGACGGTTGGACCGTCACGTACTTCGCGGCCGGTGAGGAGATCGCCGGCACCGAATCGGACGGGCGTGCGCGGCTACGACTTCCGCGACGACAGCGTCGCGTTCGATCACCCGCGCCTGCGACGCGTGATCCTCGACATGCCGATGCGGACGGCGACGAACCGCTACTTCGGTGTCGTGCACTGGTCGGACGGCACCGATCTCGAGGAGCTCGATCGGCGGGCGCGCGCCGGCGAGCGACCTCTCGGACGACCTGCAGCGACGGGATCTTCTGCGACATCCGCAGCGTCCAGTGCCTGGTGTGCCACAACAACCACCGCGTGGCCGTGGCCGACGGCGGCAACCCGATCGTCACCGTCGCTCGGCAGCGGGCGCACGAGTTCTCGACGACGTGCCCGACGTGCGGGAACACGTCGTTCATCCGTCACGCCGAGTTGTTCCCGGACGGGTGAGCCCGTCGAGCCGGTCAGCCCGGGAGCAGCCCGCGTGCGGCCAGCAGGTCGCTGATCGCGGTACGCCCATGCTCCGGCAGCGCGCTGAACGGCACGATGAACGGGTGGAGCGGTTCGGTGCTCGCCGGCCGGGCGTCGAGTTGCCGGCGCAGGTCGGCCGGCAACTGCGAGCGGAGCAGGATGGCGTTGGCGCCCTGCAGCCCGCCGGTGCGGGTCCACAGGATCGACGTCGGGCCGCTTGCGGGTGATCGACGTCGACACCTTGGCGACCGTCGCCGCCTCGACGTCGGCGAGGTCGGTCCAGCCGACTGATCTTCGACGTCAGGCCGCGCCGCCAGCCGAGCCGGTCGCCGTCGACGATGATCGCCTGGCGGCGCATCGAACGGATCAGGTAGGCCCCACCGAGCACGACGACGACGGCGGCGACGATGCCGAGCGACGGCCGCGCCGACCCGACGGGACGGCGACGAGGCCGAGCGCCACGAACGCCGCGATCGCTCCGAGCGCGATCTGCCCGCCGACGAGGAACTTGCTGCGCACGGGGTACTCGGTCACGTCCGAATGGTACCGGCGACGCCCGGCGGCATCCGGCCCGCTGGCCCGCGCCGACCCGCCCTCGACGTCGGCATCTTCTGCGACACTGCGGGCTCCAGATGGAACTGATCCTGCGCGTCCGACCGCTCGACGGCGAACCGGACGACCTCGTCGTCGACGTCGAGACGACGCACACCGTGAACGATCTCGCCCGGGCGCTCGCCCGTCAGCTCGGTCGGGCCGAGGCGATGCCGTCGATCACGCTGCAGCGGACCGGGGCCGTGCTCGAGCCGGCGGCGACCGTCGGCGACGTCGGGATCGTGTCGGGCGACGAGCTCGTCGTCGGACCGCCTCGCGCGGTTCGGCCGGTGCGACCGATCCCGCCGGAAGCGGTGACCGTCGACGCCCTGGCCGGTCCCGACGCCGGGTCGAGCTACATCCTGCTGCCCGGCACGTACTCGCTCGGCCGCGACGACGATGCCGACGTCCATCTCGAGCGACCCGACGGTGTCGCGGCGCCACGCCCAGATCACCGTCGGCGCGGACTGGACGGTCACGATCGCGCCGCTGGCCGAGGCGCAGAACGGGGTGACGATCAACGATCGCGACGATGGTCGAGCCGACCGTCGACGCTGCGAGACCGACGTGATCGGCCTCGGCGGCACGCGGTTGTCGTTCCGCCGATTCGTCCGCGCCGAGGGGGAGCGCGTCGACCAGCTCGGCCAGATCGAGTTCCAGCGCACGCCGTACCGGCCGCCGGTGGTGTCGACGGTCCGACGCCCCCGAGCTCGGACCGATCCCCGAGCGTGGCGACCAGCGACGGTTCCAGGTGCTCGCCGTGCTCGCGCCGCTCGCCGCCGGGCTGACGCTGTTCGCGTTCTCGCGGCAGGTGCAGTTCCTGGCGCTCACGCTGATGTCGCCGCTCGTGATGGTCGCCAACTCGATCGACGACAAGCGCTCGGGGCGGAAGCGCTTCCGCGACGAACTGGCGACGTTCCGCGAGCGTCTCGATCGCCTGGCGAGCGCGAACTCGACGCGCTGGTCGAGGCCGAACGCATCGAACGGGTGCGGACGGCGCCCGACCTCGCCGAGCTGGCGCGCCGCGCCGAACTGCGCACCGTCGACCTCTGGGCGCGCAGCCGCGACAGCCCGGACTTCCTGCGGCTCCGCGCCGGGCCTCGGCTCGCGCGCCGACGATCGTTCACGCCCGGAGCTCCCGCGCGGCGGTGACGACGACCTCCGCGCCGAGGCGCGGCGCCGCGCTCGCCGGGCTCGACCAGGTCCACGGCGTGCCGATCACGGTCGACCTCGCCGACTGCGGGGTCGTCGGGCTCCACGGCCCCGACGACGTGGTGAACGGCGTCGCGTCGTCGATGGTCATCCAGGCGGCCTGCCTGCACAGTCCGGAGGATCTCACCATCGTCGCCGCGGTCGGCGATCGGCCGCTCAGCGACTGGATGAAGTGGCTCCCGCACACGAGATCGGTGGTGTCGCCGCTGCCCGGGGCCGCACGTCGCCACGACGGGCGCCGAAGCCGACGTCATGCTGCGGCGCCTGCTCGAGGTGCTCGACTTCCGCCGGAGCGGCGGGCGAGCGGGACGTCGCCGGACGGCGCTGGCCGTGGATCGTGGCCGTGCTCGACGCCCGCCTCGCGCCCGACCCGGCCGGGGTCGCCCGCCTGCTCGACGAGTGCCCGGAAGTCGGCATCTCGGTGATCTGGCTCGCCGACACGGCCGCCGAGATGCCCCGCCAGGCCACCGAGATCCTCGTCACCCGCCAGGCACCGGGCGCAGCGCTCGTCGGCACGCTCTGGTCGACCGACCCCGAGGTGGCCGACCGCGAGATCGACGTCGAGCAGCTGCGCTCCGACGTCGCCGACCGGGTGGCGCGGGCGCTGGCGCCGATCCGCGATGCCTCGACGGCTCGCTCGCCACGTCGATCCCGCGCACGCGCTCCGCTGCTCGACGTGCTCGGCGTCGGCAAGCCGTCGGCGGAGTGGGTGACCGAGCACTGGCTGGCCGCCCGCCCGTACGGCCTCGCCGTTCCCGGTGGGCATGGGGGTCGACGGGCAGCTGTGGCTCGACCTCGTCGAGGACGGTCCGCACACGCTGATCGGCGGCACGTCGGGTGCCGGCAAGAGCGAACTGCTGCAGTCGATCGTCGCGTCGCTGGCGGTCCACCATCCGCCGACCCGCCTCAACTTCCTGTTCGTCGACTACAAGGGCGGCGCCAGCTCGACGGTGTTCGCCGAGCTCCCGCACACCGTCGGCTACGTCACGAACCTCGACGCCGAACTGTCGCTGCGCGCGCTCACCTCGCTTGCGGGCCGAACTCAACCGGCGGATGCGGGTGATGGAGGGCCGGGCGAAGGATCTCGCCGAGATGCTCGAGGTCGCGCCCGACGAGGCGCCGGCGTCGCTGGTGATCGTCGTCGACGAGTTCGCCACGCTCGTGAAGGAGGTCCCCGAGTTCGTCGCCGGGGTCGTCGACATCGCCCAGCGGGGCCGCAGCCTCGGCATCCACCTGATCCTCGCCACCCAGCGGCCGTCGGGATCGGTGAACGAGAACATCCTGGCCAACACGAACCTGCGCATCTCGCTGCGCATGCTCGACCGCCCCGAGTCGACCGCCGTGATCGGCAGCCCCGAGGCGGCCGACATCCCGGTGCCGCTGAAGGGGCGCGGCTACGCCCGGCTCGGCCCGAGCGCGCTGCTCGCGTTCCAGAGCGCGTTCGGCGGTGCGCCGCTGACGTCACGAGGAATCGCTCCAACCGGTGCTCGTGGCGCCGTTCGTGCACACCGACGACTCGCCGAAGGCGCCTCCGCCAGCAACTTCGTGCGGCGCCGGTCGCATCGTCGGGCCCGAGTGGCACGCAACCGGTCACGCACCTCGACGCGGTGCTCGCCGCCATCGGTGAGGCGGCGGCGTCGCTGACCCTGCCCGACCCGATCCGGCCGTGGCGCGACGTGCTTCCCGAACTGGTCACGATCGACGAGGTGCTCGGCGACCCGCGCGCCGAGCCGGCGCACCGGTATCCCGGGCGGATCGATCGGCGTCGGCATGATCGACGCGCCCGAGCGCCAGGACCAGTACCCGGCGCTCGATCGACCTCGAGGAGACGCGGTGGCTGGCTCGTCTTCGGGGCCGGCGGTGCCGGCAAGACCACGCTGCTGCGCACGATCGCCGTGTCGGCGGCCGCGTCCGGCAGCGCCGACCAGGTCGTCGCTGCTCGGCCTCGACTTCGCCTCGCGCGGGCCTCGGTGCGATCAACGCGCTCGCGCAGGTCGTCGACGTGGCGACCGGCGACGATCTCGAGGCGGTCACCCGTCATCTCGCCGTGCTGCACGACGAGTTGGTCCGTCGCCGACGGCTGCTGGCCGACGCCCACGCCGAGCATCTGACCGCGTACAACGAGCGACACGACCCGCTGCCCCGCATCCTGGTGTTGATCGACGGGTTCGGCGGCTTCATGTCGACGTTCGGCGACGGTGCGCGGGGCGGGTTGGCGATGGCGAGCGCGGTGCCGCTGGAGAGTTGGATCGAACGGCTCGTCACGATCGTCGTCGACGGCCGCCAGGTCGGCATCCACACCGTGATCACGGCCGACCGGCGCAACGCCGTGCCGGCCCGGATCCACGCGGCGATCGGCAGCCGGTTGATCATGCGCCACGCCGACGAGACCGGGTACAACGAACACGGCATCTCCTCGATGCGGGCGAAGGCACTCGATCTGTCGCCGGGTCGCGGCCTGTGGGACGGCGGAGCCGACGGTGCAGATCGCGGCGGTCGCCAGGGATCCGTCCGCTCGCGGACAGGGCGACGCGATCGCCGACTTCGCGGCGTTGCTCGGCACCGATCGGCCGTCAGGTCCTCGCCAGTGCCCCGCTCCCGGAGGACCTGACGGTCGACGGTCGCCGCCGGCGCCGCCGACGGACCGTTCCAGGTGCCGCTCGGTGTCGCCGACATCAGCGGGGCGCCGGTCGTGCGTCGATCTCACCTGGTCGAACCTGACGGTCGCCGGGCCACCCCGGTCGGGGCGTACGACCGTGCTGACACAGCGCGCCGCGGTCGCTCGCGGCGACCCACGAGGTGTGGGCCGTCGGCCCGTCGTCGAGCCCGCTCGACCTCGGCCGCGTGCACGACGGTGCGGTCGGTCGGGCCGACGACCTGCGCCAAGGTCCTCGATCGCCTGGCCAACCTGTTCGTGCTCGGACGCGGCGTGCGGCCGCGGGTGCTGCTCGTCGACGACCTCGACCGACTCGACGACCCGACACTCAACCCGATCTGGGAGCAACTCGCCGACCACGACGACTTCCGCATGATCGCCACGATCGAGAACCGGTCGATGACCGGCTACACGGCGAGCGCGGTGCTCAACCTCGCCCGTCGGTCGCGGCGGCTGCTCGTGCTGCGCCCCGACGATGCCGGCGAGTTCCTGCAGATGACGGGCATCAAGCCGCCGATCCGTCCCGGAGTGTCGATGCCGCCCGGGCGCGGCGTGCTCGTCGCCGACCGGGAGCCGACCGTCATCCAGGTCGCCCGCGCGGGCAGCCGGCTGAGGTCCGCCGGCGGTCACGATGCCGGTGTCGAGGGCGTGCTCGACGAGCCGGACCCGCGATCGCGGGCGAGCAGATCGCTCGATCCGCGCAGGCCCGACACGCCGGCGCTGGCGTACTTCTGACACAGCCAGTCGAGCTTGCGGTTGTACTTCGTGATCGTCCAGCCGAGCCGGGCCGCGATCTGCCGGTTCGTCGGCAGCTCGTTCGAGGCCGACGTCGTCGAGCCACGGCTCGCACAGTGCGACGAGCAGCAGCCGCTGCTCGTCGTTGAGCGGGAGCGATCCCGCCGTCGTCGTCGCCTCGAGGTCGAGCACGCTCCGTGCTGCGATCGGCGCCGGTGTCGAGCATCGGATCGACGTCGAGCAACGGCGTGTCGACGAGCAGTTCGAGGCGCAGCTCGTACGGCCGGCCGCCGGCCTCGAACGTGAGGACCGCCGATCTCGTACGCGAGCGGAACGGTTGCGCCGGGCGCGACCTTGGCGTACGACGGCCCGTCGGCGTCGGTCAGCCGCAGGGCGATCGACGACCCGGTGTTGACCAGCCACCACATGCCGTTGGCCCAGGTGAACCGCCCGATGAGGCGATGCAGGTACCGGTTCGTCGTCGATCACGAGATCGGCGGACCGGCCGAACGTCAGCTCGTCACCCGGGCTCAGCACTCGCTCGTCGCCGGCGAACTCGACGACGAGATCGTGCCCGCCACCGCCCGGCGAGATCAGCCACGTCCGCCCCGGCGCGTCGGGATCGCCCGGACCACCACGCTCGTCGGTCCGCCGAGGAACAGGCGGGCACCGATCGGGAGCTCGTGGGTCACCCACGGTTCGAGGATCCGCGGCTCCTCGCCGGGCGGATCACGATCGCCGTGCCGCTGCGCGAGCCGCAATCGGTGACGGTGAGCGACCAGTCCTCGACGTCGATGCGGACGTGGGTGCGCGAGAGCGACGGCTCGTCGGACACGACCACCGACTGAGCCCGGGGATCCTGGCCTGCGCCGCTTCGAGGTCGGGCCGGCGTCCGAGCACGACGGCGCGGTCGACGGCGATCGTTTCGCCGTCGGCAGCTCGAGCATCGCCAGCGGGGGCTGGCGGATCGTCTCGGTCGGGGCGCCGACCTCGAGCAGATCGCCACACGTCTGGCACACGCTGACGTGGATCGGGTTGACGTGCCCGCGCGCGCAGCGAACGGCGAGCACGAACGGCGTGTCGTCGTCCGCCTCGGGGTCATCGGGGCGGCTGGCGTGTTCGGCCGGTCGGCTCGGCGGACTCGGACGGTGGCTCGGGCGGCGGGTCGTGCGGGGCGAGGGTGACCTCGTCGTCGACGGGATCGAGCTCCGGTGACGTCGCCGCTCCTGCCGGGCCGGTGCCGGCAGCTGTTCCCGTCGTGTCATCGTGGACTCGCATCGCGGCACGGAGTGCAGCGAGGCGGTCGCCGCTCACCGGCCCGGTCGGATCGGCGACCGGATCCGCGGTCGCGGGGTCCTCGGCAGGCGGTGCGGGCGTCGGCGGTTCCGCCGACACCGGCGCAACGGGGCGTGTGGCGGGCTCGGTCGGCACCGGACACCGTCGCCGACCGCTCGTCACCGGGCGCGGCGAACGTGGCCGCGAAGCCGCCGGCGGCGACCCGACCGAGTTGCAGATCGGTGGCGGGATCGACCGGGCGCACCTGCCTCGATCACGATCGGTGCATCGCCGACGCCGCACCCGCCGCTCGACCCAGGTGGCCGAGCCGGCGCCGGACAGCATCGGCAGGCTGGCGTGGTCGGTGCGCACCTCGAGCGGTCCGAACACGACGATGTGCACCTGCGAGTCCCAGGTCGATGAGCGACGAACGGGGCGACGTCGAACGCCGCGCTCGTCGACGGCGTCGGTCACGGAGTCGATGACCGCCGACTCGTCGGCTGGCGACGAAAGCGTCGACCAGCGTCGATGCCCGTGGGTCGTCGTCGTCGCCGTCGACGAACAGCAGCGCGGCCGCTCGGCGGAGCAGCGCACCGGATCCGGGAGCGACCCGCACCTGGGCTGGGCGATCGGCCGACGCCGTGGTCGCGTGCCGACCCGACGTGCCGAGGGCCGTCACGTCGCCGACCCGAGCGTGATGGCCAGGGCGGTGCGATCGTCCGTGCTGCCCGCGGCCGCGGAGCGTTCCGACGAGCTCGTCGACGAGTTGCTGGCAGTCGGCGGCGTCGTGCGACGTCGGCCCAGTCGTCGCGGTCGAGCCGGCGGTGGACGCCGTCGGTGCACATCACCAGGCGGTCGCCGTGGCGGGCGTCGAGCACCCGCAGCGAATGACGCTGCCACGACGTCGCCGCGCCGAGGAACGAGGTGAGCGCGGCCGTCTTGCCGATCGCGGCGCGGACACTGTCGAGATCGCGGCCCGCCGAGTTGATCTCGGTGCCGACGTTGTGATCGCGGGTGAGCAGACTGGGCCTCGCCGTGGCGGAGCCGGTAGATGCGCACGTCGCCGGCGTGGGAGATGACGACCCGGCCCGGGAGGCAGCGGACGACCGCGATGGCCGCGCCGACCCGGTCGTGGCCGGCGCGGCGGCCGGCGAGCATGACCGCATCGTTGACCGCCGCCATCCGAGCTCGCCCAGTCGAGCGGGTGCAGCGTGGCCGCGGCGCCGAGGACGTCGAGCGCGGCCGCGACCGCGGCGGTCGCCGCGGTCGAGCCGCCGGGCCGACCACCCATGCCGTCGGCGACGACGAACGTGCCGTCGCGTTGGCCCCAGGCGTCCTGGTTCTCGCGCGCGCCCGGTGCCGACCGCGGTGCCGGCGGCCCAGTCGGCGATCGTCGAGCCGGATCGGTGAGACCGCCGGCGAACAGGTCGCGCAGGACGCTGGCGATGTCCGTCGGCAGGGTCGCCTCGTCGGACGCCGGTCGGCATCAGCCACCTGCCCCGTCGTCGGGGTCGGCCGGGATCGTCGATCCCGCGACCGATGCGCCCTCCGACGTCGGCACGGAGTCGATCGGCGGCGGCGCGGTCGTCGCCACCGCGTGATCCGACGAACGAGCCACGCCACGACGACCACAGCGCGATCGGCGACGATGACCGCGATCGCGACCTTCGTCCGGTCGAGTGCCCGGTGTGGTCGGCGGCGCGATGACGGAGGTCTCGTTGACCGGTGCCGTCGC
The DNA here is from genome assembly GCA_963801795.1 of Ilumatobacteraceae bacterium. Taxonomy (GTDB): domain Bacteria; phylum Actinomycetota; class Acidimicrobiia; order Acidimicrobiales; family Ilumatobacteraceae; genus Sva-07. The sequence goes on along the minus strand of CAWDFZ010000002.1, from coordinate 51,502 downwards.
GGTGAGCCGCTGCCGTGGCTCCCACCGCACGGTGGTCGACGCCAGTTCGCTCGACGCGCGGGTTCGGGCGTCGTCGTCGCGGGGATCGACGGTGCGGCGGGCGCCGGCTCGGGGTCGAAATCGGTGGCGGGGCCGGGACCGGTGGGGCCGAGTTCTGGGGTGGAGCCGGGGTCGACGAGGCCGGGACCGGTGGTGCCGCCGAGCTGAGCGGGGGTGGATCCGGGCTGGGCGGGGGTGGCGGCGGCGCCGGTGTGCCGATCTCCTGACGGATGCGCTCGATCAACCCGTCGGAGACGCCGACCGTCGCCTCCGGGTCCCACGCCGGCTCGACCTCGGTCCAGTCGCCTCCGGTGCCGCGCGGCTCGACGGTCGGGCGTCCGGCCTCCCGACGCCGGATCCGACTCGGGCGGCCGTTCTCCGGCACGGATCGAGGCGACCCACGACGGGTCGACGTCGGTGGTGATCTCGTCAGTCGGTCCGACGTCATCGGATCGTCCTGGCTCGTGGTCGCGTTCGGCGGCGGTCGCCGTCGAGGGTGGCGACGCGGGCAGAGCGGATCGCGGCGTCGCAGCGTGCGCGGGTCGACCCGCATGCGGGTGCGACGGGGGAGCGACTGGTTGGCGAGCAACGCATCCACGGCCTCGTCAGAATAGCGCCAGGCGGTGTCGGCGGCCTCGGGCGGCGGGCTGGTCCGGTCGTACGCGGCACGGTCGACCTCACGGGCGAGACCGACCAGCTGGGCCTCGGTCGCCGCCGCGCGTCGGGTCGGCCTCGGCCATCGAACGCACGGCTTCGAGCGGTGTCGCCCGGTCGGGGTGCGGTCACGCCGGCCTCCTCGTAACGATCGGTCAGTTCGAGCCACGCTCCGGCGATCCGCGTCGGCGGGATCGGCCGCTTCCCGCCGGCGCCGCGTGCGCCGCCGCTTCCACACGATGATCGTGCCGCAGGCGACGAGCACGAGGAGCAGCGACGTCGCCGATGCCGATGGCGACCCAGCCGAGCGTGCCGATGCCGCTGCGCTAGCGGCCGTTTCGTCGTCCTCCTCGTCCTCTTCCTCGTCCTCCTCGACGGGTTCCTCGACCTCCTCGTTCTCGGTGAACACGTCGACGTCGGGCGGAACCTGTGGGGGCGGCGGCGGATTCGGTGTGGCGACCTGTTCCTCCGAGGCGACCGCGGTCTCGGCGTCCGGCTCCCGACTGCGCGGCGGGCTGACCGACACCGGCACCCAGCCGACCCGTCGACCTTCACCTCGATCCACGCCGATGCGTCGCCCGAACGGACCTCGGCGGTCCCGTCGACGTACCGATCCGGTTCGATCTCGTACCCGACTGACGACCCGGACCGGGAAGTTCGGCGATCCGCGAGATCAGCGCGGCCGCGGCGGCGTACTGCTCCTCGTACCCGACGATCTGCTCGGGATCGGCCAGGAACTGGGCGAGCCGGTAGTACGAGTGGCCGGGCGGCACACGGGTGGTCTTGTCGTAGAAGCCCTCGTTGCGGAACAGGTCGCGGATCGCGGCGACCTGGCCCCAGCCGTGATCGATGCCCTCGGTCACGTCGGCGGCGAGGTTGCGGATCTGCGGCGGCAGCGCGTCGAGGTCGACGCCCGCGGACTCCACGTCGAGCGGCATGCGCTCGCAGCTCGTCGTCGGTCGGCGCCGGCGGCGTGAGCGCGGTGACGGTGTAGGTCATGCCCTCGCCGACGCCGTCCGGAACCGCAACGGTGTTCGACCGTTGGTTCTCGATCAGCGTCGGCGCGGGCGACGCCCCGTCATCGGTCGCCTGATCGTCCTCGAACTCGATCCGCGTGGCGGCCCCCGGCACCGGGAGCCAGGGCCCTGTCGAGGCCGTCGATCGTGACGGTCGCCGTCCACGGTGGGGTCGGAGGTCGGTTGCACGTCGGGCGGCGGGAGCCGCGAGCTGACCGGCCGGAAGTCGGTCGCTGCGTCGTTCCGGGTCGGCAACCGTCCACACGACGCCGTCGTAGGACGTCATCGCCGCGGTCGACCACCGCGTCAGCGGCGTGTCGGAGGTCGACCTCGAACATGACCTCGTCCTCGACCTCGGCGGCGAGCTCGGCCTTCAGCTGCACGAGCGGGCTGGGCAGCGACAGCGGATCCCACGGCGGGACGATCTGATCGCGCAGGTCGTACCGCTCGTTGCGCCTCGGCGAGCGGGAGGCGGGGGCCGATCAGCGGCGCCAGCCACGGCCACCGCCGCGAGCACCAGCACGGCGCGGACGGTTCGGGCGTGCGGGGCGGTCGAGGTGGTCGTCTCCATCGAGCCGTCGAGAGCGCCGGCGTCGATCGGGCCGGCGTCGCCGAGTCCGCCCCGTGGATCGGCGGCGATCCGGCGTGGGTCGAGCGAGGAAGCCGAGCAGGAGGGCGCCGACGGCGATCGACGCCCCGACCAGGATCGACAGGGTCCGGTCCTCGTCGGTCAGCAGCACGGTGAGCGCGAGCCCGGCCAGCGGGCCGACGACGGGCAGCGCCGGGCAGCGGACTCCACCGCAACAGCGAGCAACCGACGATCGCGCCGAACCAGGCGATCGCGTACGGGGCGACGCTCAGCCGAGGGGTCAGGTCGGCCGGGCTGACGGCCGAGAGGAGATCGGCCCAGCTCCGGATCAGCCCGTCGAAGAAGTCGCCGAAGCTCGACGGCGTCGGGATCTCCCCTGCGGCGAGAACGCTCACCGTCAACACCCCGCCGACCACGAACAGTCCGAGCGCCACCGCCAGCGTCTCGCCGGGAGCAGGCGCGAACCGGACGGCGATCACGAACGCGGCGGCCGCCGTCAGCGCGCCGAGCGTCGCCGGGAGCAGGAACGACCAGTCGTCGGTGATGCTGTGCAGCCCGGCCGTCGACGCGATCGCCAGGATCACGACGACGAGCACGGCGGCCCACGAGCGCCAGGGGAGCGGCCAGCGGTTCATCCGCGGATCCCGTTCCAGCCGGCGCGGAACTCGTCGAGCGTCGACACGTTGAGCACGGTCGCGCCGGGCAGCGCACGCACGCGATTCGGTCGGCACGTCGCCGCCGGCGCCGTCCGTGTCGACCACGATCACGATCACCCGCGCCCGCGACCGGAGGTGGGTCACCATCGGCAGCAGCTCGTGCGCCGGACGCCTGCCCGGTGACGATCGCGATCGCCGACGTCGCCGACTCGACGCGGAGCAGCTCGGCCGCCGCGAGGACGAGTGACGGACGTCTCCGTGCGTCCGATCGACGAGCGTCAACGTCTCGAGCATGCCGTCGCGGCCCTGCGGGCGGAGCCGACCGAGCAGCCATTCGGTGGTGGAACGGGCGGCGATCGGGAGTTGCAGGGCCAGCGCAGCTGAGCACGAGCGACGTCGACGACCTCGACGGCGACCTCGAACGAGTCGTCGTCGTATGGCGCTGACGGCGTCGTCGAGCAGCACGGCGAGCGTCGGCCGGCGATTGTCGACGTAGTGACGGACCATGAGCGTTCCGGAGCGCGCGGTCGACATCCAGTGGATGTGCCGGCGGTCGTCGCCGAGCTGGTACGGGCGCAGGGCATGGAAGGCGATGTCGCCCGCCGGGGACGCGTCGCTCGTCGGGCCTTCGAGATCCTTGGCGAACCCGGTCGGCAGCGCCTCGACGAGCGCCCACCGCGGGTGCACCCACAGGTCGGTCGCCGGCGCGTGGCCGACGCGACGGCGCAGCAGACCGAGCGGGTCGGCGCGGACGACCTCGGCCGGCCCGATGCGCACCTGGGCCCGGCGGTCGGTCGGCAGTTGGTAGAACGTCCGGTGCTCGCCGCCGGGGGCGAGCGTCGGGACGGTGACCGGGACGATCGGTCGAGCCGATGTGCTCGTCGACGACGATCGACCGCGTCGGGCGTCGGCCCGGGTTGCGGGCGGTGAGCAGGGCGCCGGCGGGTTCGCCGACCATCACCCGTGCCGGGTCGACCGACCGCTCGACGTCGATGGCGAGCCGTCCGACGACGAAGCCGACGGCGATCAGCAGCGCCGCGCAGGCATCCGGCGGCGACCACCATCAGCTCGATCCATCCGAGCTGCCAGCCGGCGACGTAGCAGACCACGCCGAGGACGGCGACGATCGCGCCGGCGACGGTGAACGGGCCGAGCCACCCGGTGACCCGGTTCACGAGCGGGTCGGCTCCCGACGGATCGGCGCCGGGGGCTCGACGCGGTCGAGGATGTCCTCGACGAGATCGACGGCTGCGCACCCCGCGCAGCTCGGCGTCGGGGGTGAGCAGCAGGCGGTGACCGAGCGCGGCGGGGGCGAGCACCTTGATGTCGTCGACGGTCACGAACGGTCGGCCCTGGGCGACCGCCAGGGCGCGGGCCGCGCGGATCAGCGCCAGTGCCCCGCGCATCGACGAGCCGAGCCGCAGCTGGTCGAGGCCGCGTGTCGCGGCCACGATCCGCACGACGTAGTCGTGGATCGTGTCGTCGACGTGCGCGCTGCGGGCGATCGCGATCATCCGTCTGGGCGTCGTCGAGCGAGATCACCGGCGGTGAGGTCCTCGGGATCGGCGCCCGCGCGTCACGCGACGGACGGCATCGACCTCGGCGTCGTGGTCCGGGTAGCCGATGCGCGGTCCGCAACAGGAAGCGGTCGAGCTGCGCCTCGGGAAGGCGGTACGTGCCCTCCTGCTCGATCGGGTTCTGCGTGGCGATCACCACGAACGGCCGAGGGACCTGGTGCCCCTCCCCGTCGACCGTGACGTGGCGCTCCTCCATCACCTCGAGCATCGCCGCCTGCGTCTTCGGCGACGCCCGGTTGATCTCGTCGGCGAGCACGACGTTGGCGAACACCGGGCCGGGGCGGAACTCGAACGTGCCGTGCGACTGGTCGTAGATCATGCCGCCGGTGACGTCGGACGGCAGCAGGTCGGGCGTGAACTGGATGCGCCGCCAGGTGCTCTCCATCGAGTTGGCGATCGCCTTGGCGAGCGTCGTCTTGCCGGTTCCCGGGACGTCCTCGAGCAGCAGGTGACCCTCGGCGAACAGGCACACGAGCGCCGTCGCGATCTGGTCGGTCTTGCCGCGGATGATGCGCTCGACGTTGGCCAGCACGAGGTTGAACTCGTGGCTGAACCAGTCGGCATGTTCGTCGGTGATGGTCATGTGGTGTGACTTTCGGAGGCGGGAGGGACGGATGGAACGGGACGCGTCAGGGTGCTGGCGTGGACAGGCATCAGGGCGGTGGGATGGGCAGCGTGTTCGATCGGTGGCCGCCGACCATCGCCCAGAACTCCTCGGCCTGGCCGTAGTAGCACGCCGGCGCGTCGAGGAGCGCGCCCGCTCCGTTCGTGGTCACGTTGGTGCGCGCTCCAGCCCTGGTTCGACGGGTAGTTGCAGGTGACGGTGTAGGTCGTGTTCGGCTGGAGCCCCGTGGCCTCGATCCGCACGTAGACGCAGCGCGAACTGCCGCAGCCGGGCTGGCCCTGGGCGTTGCCGTAGTAGCTGGCGGTCACGTTGACCGGCGGCGGCGGAGCCTGCGGTGTGCACCGTCTGGCTCCACGCGCTCCACGGTGAGCAGCCGACGATGTTGCACGCCCGCACCCGCACCTGGTAGTCCGTGCCGTTGGCGACGTTCCACGACGTCGAGTGTCCCGCCGACGTCCTTGTTGCCGCCGTGGTTGTGCTCGACGTCGTAGTGCGTCGATCGGGCGGCCGTTGGCCGCCGGCGCGCCCCACGACGCCGAGATCTGACCGTCACCGGCCGACGCGTTCGGTGCCCCGGGCTGGTCGGGCGCGCCCCACGTGGTGACCGAGCGTGTTCGGCGACCAGGCCCCGCAGTTGACGTCGTTGCAGGCGCGCACCTTGAAGCGGTAGGCCGTGTCCGGGCGTCAGCCCGCCGCGGGTCGTAGCTGGTCGTGAGGCCGACGTTCTGCGGCGCCGCCGTCGTTGATCGAGAGTCTCGTAGCGCAGCAGCGGCGCAGCCGTTCGGCGCGGCCGCCGGCCACGTCGGCCGTGACCTCGCCGACACCGGAGTTCGTCGCCGTGATCGAGTTCGGGCCCTGCGGCACACCGGCCGGGCGTGACGGCGTTGGAGGCAGCGCTCCAGGCACCCCAGCCCTCCTCGTTCATGCGCCCGGACGCGGAACGTGTACGACGTGCCGTTGCTCAGGCCGGTGAACGTGTGCGGGCTGCCCGGCGCGGTCTGGGTCGCGCCGCCCGATGCCTCGATCTGGATCTGGCTGATCGCACAGCCCTGGTCGCCGGGCAGCGGTGTAGGTGACGACGGCCCGTCCGTCGCCGCGGGTCGCGGACGGGCGCGGCGGGTTGATCGGGGACGGCGCAGGGCTTGACCGCGACCGACCAACCGCTGATCGACGCTCCAGTCGGGGTCGCGGTTGCGCGAGCGCACCTGGAACTGCTGCTCGACGCCGTTGGGCAGGTCGGACCAGCGGTACGTGGTCCCGCTGCCGACCGGCACCCACGTGTTCGGGTTCGACGCATCCGCACCTGGTACTCGATGACCGGATCGCCGTTGGTCGGGCTCGGCGTCCAGCGCGAGGTCGAGGAAGCGGTTGCCGCGCTGCACGTTCGGCACGCCCGGTGTGTCGGGCTGGCGCAGCGGGTGCTCGGGGTCGGACCACGGCGACGGGTCGGAGCGCCCGGCGGCGTTCATCGGCGACGATGCGGAACTGGTAGTTGGTGCCGTTCGTGAGCCCGTCCCACACGTACGTGGTCGCCGTGCCGCGGGCGATGACCGAGTTGAGCCCGCCGCCGATCTCGACCTCGTAGCCGGTGAGCGCCGAGCCCTCGTTGGGCGGTGCCTGCCAGTTGACGGTGAGCTGCCCGTCGCCGAACACGACGCTCGGCGTCGGCACGCGGCCCGGGATCGTGTCGGGCGTGACCGCGGCCGACCAACGCGCTCCACTCGCCCCAGCCCGGCTTCGTTCTGGGCGCGCACCTGGAAGCGGTACGGCCGGCCGTTGACGAGGCCGGTCAGCGTGTGGCTGCTCGTGACGCCGAGCGTGATCGGTGCCGAGCCCCTCGGGCTGCAACTCGACGCGCGGTGAGCGGCGCGCCGTTGGCCGGCGGGAGCCCCCACGTGACCGTGGCGGTGGCGTTGTCGGCGGTCGCCTGCGGGGTCGACGGCGTGCCGGGTCGCCCGATCACGGTGACGCGCGACGGTGCCGACGCCCTGACCGGCCGCGGTGCGCGCGGGCGTCCTCACCGTGTAGGTGAACGTGGTGGCGCCGAAGTAACCGGCGCTCGGGCTGGTAGACGATCTCGGTCGCCGGACACGGTCGCCGTGCCGGAACCGTCGCTGACGTTGGCCCCGACGATCGTGAGGCCGCGCCCGAGCGGGTCGATGTCGTTGGCCGAGCACGGGGATCGACACGCCGTGCCCTGGGTGGTCCGGGCCTGGTCGGCGACGGCGGTGGGTGCCGGCACGTTCGGTTCGGTGACGGTCACGGTGACCTTGGCGCTGCGCCTGCGCGCCGGCGGAGTCGGTGACCGTGTAGCCGATGTCGTACGTGCGCCCGGCGGCGTCGATCGGCGGGGTCACCACCATCGTGTCGCCCGAGCGTTCCACCGGTGACGCCGCCTGCGTCGATCTCGAAGGACAGCTCGTCGCCGACGGTCAGGTCGGGGTCGGTGACGAACTGGTCGAGGGCGATCGGCGTCGCGACCCCGGCCTCGGCCTGCGCCGGTCGCCGTCGATCGGCCGTCGGTGCCGTGTTGGCCGGCGGTTGCACCGTGATCTCGACGACGCCGGCCACGTTGTGGCCGTTCTGGTCGTCGGCGAGGTACGAGAAGCTGCCGACGCCGACGAAGCCCGCGTCGGGGGTGAACCGGACGTTCGATCACGTCCTTGCGCGCTCTCGAGCGACGTCGACCGTGCCGCCGGGGATCGCCGTCGCAGCAGGCGAACGTGAGGGCGTCGCCGTCGGCGTCGGTCGCCTGCGCGGCGAGCGCCAGGTCGATCGGCGTCTTGAACTCGCGTCGTCGCGAGCAGCGGGGCGACGACCGGTGCGACGTTGTCGAGGACGATCACGGTCACCTCGGCCGTCGCCTCGAGGCCGTCGACGTCGGTGATCGTGTACCCGAGGCGGACCGTGTCCTGCGGCGTCGGCGATCGTCAAGGTCCCGTCGGCGGCGATCGGCAGCAGGGCGTCGTTGCTGCGAGACCGTCAGATCGGCGACGCGACCGTCGGGATCGGAGTCGTTGGCGAGCACGTTGATCGTCGACGTCCCTGTCCGCGGGGAACGGCCCGGCGATGTCGTCGACGGCGATCGGCGCGATCGGAACGGTCGACTCGACGACCTCGACCGTCACGAGCGCTCGGTCGGTGCCGCCGCGGCCGTCGGCGACCTCGTAGGCGAACGACACGTTCTGCCGGGCGGCACCGCCGAGCGTGAGCGGTGGCTCGAAGCTGATCGCGCCCGACGGGTCGATGGTCGACGGCGTCGGAGCCGGCGTCGACGTCGGCGATCGACGAGCGGGTCGCCGTCGGGGTCGGAGTCGTTGGACAAGCACGTCGAGCAGCTGGATGTCGCTGCCGGCGATCACGGTGTAGGTGTCGTTCGGTCGCGGTCGGCGCACGGTTCTCGCCGTCGGCGGGGAGCACGCCGATCACGACCTCGCCGACCGCACGGTCGCCGTTGGCGTCGACGACCGTGTAGCGCAGCCGGTCGGAGCCGCTCTCGCCGAGCCGCGGCGAGTAGCGGATCGTGCCGTCCGACGCCGACGGTCGCCGATGCCGAACGTCGGTTGGGCGGCGATCGTCTCGACCTGGATCGCGTCGCCGTCGGGATCGGTGTCGTTGGCCAGGACGGGGATGTCGATCGGCCTGGCCCGAGACCGTGCGGGCCACGTCGGGGCGGGCGACCGGCGGCCGGTTGACGTCGCCGATCGGGACGAGACGGACCTGCACGAGCGAGCCGGTCTGGTTGCCGCCCTCGTCGGCGACGTCGTAGCCGAACGTGAACGACGAGACGGTCGCCGCGTCGACCGACACGAAGATCTCCTGGCCGCCCGGGCCGATGCGGAGCTCGGCGCCGGGGACGTCGGACACGCCGACGACGCGCAGCGTGCCGCCCTCGGGGTCGTAGTCGTTGACGAGCACCCGCGCCGATGCCGTGCGGCCGGGCCGGACCTCGACCGTGTCGGGGCGGGCGACCGGTGGCTGGTCGGGCGTGTCGGTGTCGCTGACCGCGACGACGACCGTGCCGGTCGACGGGTCGCCGCTGCCGTCGGAGATCGTGTACGTGAACTGGGTGCGGGCCGGGCGCGTCGGGCAGCACCGTCACCCGGAAGGCGAAGCCGAGCACCTGCTCGACCTCGATGCCCTCGCCGGCCGACCAGTCGACGATGCCGATCACGTCGCCGTCGGGGTCGGTGTCGTTCTCGAGGACGTAGACGTTGCGGGTGTCGCCGCGGCTGATCGTGACGTCGTCGCGGATCGCCGTCGGCGGGCGGTTCTCCGTCGGCCTCGTCGACGCGGATGCGGATGTAGGCGGCGTCGCGCTCGCTGCCGTCGATGATCGCGTAGAGGAACACGTAGTCGCCGGCGACGGTGGGCAGGAAGAAGAACTCGCCGTCGTCGGACAGCGAGATCTCGTCGAGCGCGTTCGGGTTGCCGGTGCGTCGACGACGAGCTGGGGGAGCCCGGCGACGGTGAGCGGGTCGTTGTCGGGGTCGGCGTCGTTCTTCAGCACGTTGAGCGTGACCGGCATGCCGACGACGGTCGATGCCGAGTCGTTGACGGCGCGCGGCTCGTTGTTCGACGTGTCGAGCCGGATCGCCACCCGGACCGTGCCGTTCGCGGTGGCCCCGAACGAGTCGACGATCTGGTACTGCAGCTCGATCGTGCCGGCCTGGCTCGCCGGGTCGGGCGTGAAGTTGACCTCGCCCGACGGGTCGAAGATCACGCGGCCGCTCGGGACCTCGACGTCGCTCGAGCACGAACGTGTCGCCGTCGGGGTCGGAGTCGTTGTTCAGCACGTTGAACGCCGCGGACGCGCCGCCGCGCACCTCGGCGATGTCGGTCTGGGCGACCGGCGGGCGATTCGACGCGTCGTTGCTCACGACCTCGACCGCCGACGTTCGGCGTCGGCGGTCGCGCCGCGCCCGTCGCTCACCGTGTACGAGAAGTCGATGTTGCCGGTGAACCCGGGCGGCGGCACGACCTGGACCGATCCCTGATCGGGCGTCACGTCGACGGCCACGTCGGCGGGCACGCCGTCGAGGCCGGCGATCATCAGCGCGTCGCCGTCGGGGTCCTCGTCGTTGGCGACGCAGGTCGACGACGACCGGCTGGTCGGCGCGGGTCCGGGCGACGTCGTCGCGCGCGACCGGCGGCTCGTTGACGCCGTCCTCGTCGATCTCCGGATCGCGGATCTCGCCGATGTCCGGGTTCTCCTCGGTGTTGCCGTCGTTCTCGTCGCCCGGGATTGTCGTCGGGCTCGTCGCCCTCGGAGCCGAGCGTGTTGCCCCAGTCGTCGATGCGTTCGAGCTCGGTGTCGGTGCCGGCGATCCAGAGCGTGCCGCTCGTCGAGGTCGTTGATCCAGATCCAGCCGTTGACGAGGCGGAGCCGGAGCGCGGTCGGGTCGGCGCCGATCAGCGGCTCGGTCTGGTCGACCACGCCGTTGCACATGCGGGTGAACGTGGGTGGCGACGTGGCGACGTTGAAGACGCAGCCGTCGTGGACGATCGGGGCGAGCGGCTCGGTGGCCCCGATCTCGTCGAGCGGAGCGAGCGGCGTCGTCGGCCGCGGCGTCGACACGTCGAGCACCGTGCCGTCGGCGGTGACCGCGACGAGCGGGTGCACCGTCGGGAGCCGGCTGGGCGAGGGCGACGATCCGTCCACTGCCGGTCGGCTGGTGCGTCCTCGGCCGGTCGGTACGGCGACGGCTTCGGATCGCCGTCGTCGAACCGGACCACCGTGCCCGTCGTCGTCGAGGCCGACGACGTCGCGTCCGATCGCGCTGATCGACGTCGATCGGCCGCGGCAGCATCGACCGATCACGGTCCACGTCCAAGGGCGCTCCGCCGAGAGGATCGCCGACGCCGATCCGCCCACCGGCGGCGTCGACGATCGCCGACCTCGTCGTCGAACGTCGTGGTGACGACCCGGCGCCCTTCGGTCTCGAGGAGCGGGGCGACGTCGTCGAGCGACACGATCGCCGCGAGATCGTCGTGCGACAGCGCCCAGACGCGGAGCGGCTCGGCCTGCCAGACGATCGCACCCCCGTCGACGGCTCGCACATGGACGCCGCCGGGCACGGTGACGGTGTTGACGATCTGGTACGTCCGCGGGTCGATCACCTGGAGTCTCGCCGATCGCGGTGTCGTGGACGACGACGGTGTCCTCGGCCTGCTCGACGTCGAACGTTGCCGACGGGTTGGCGACGCGGACGACGCCGGTCACCTCGCCGGACTGCGGTTCATCTGGCCGACGACGCCGTCGGAACGGCGCACGAGCCACGCGCCGCCGTCGTTCGTCTCGGCGCGGATCGAGGTTCGTCCGTCGGCGTGGACCGCGGCGACGACGACGGATGCGAGCGAGGCGATGACGAGGCCGACGACGACCACTTCCCGTAGTCGACGGTTCACTGATCCAGGTCGCTCCTCACCGGCCTCTAGACTACGGGACGTTCCGTCCCGGGTGGCATCGGGGACGACTCCCCGCATGTCACACTCGAGCCACCGCCCTGATACCCCGCCCTCCCGCACGCCAACCGCCCGTCCGATCCTCGATGCCCTCCCGCCGATCCACCAACGGCTTCCCGGTCGACATCGACGGGTACGACGTCCTCGACGAGATCGGCGCCGGTGGCTTCTCGGTCGTCTACCGGGCTCGGCAGAGCTCGATGAACCGCGACGTGGCGATCAAGGTGCTCAACGCCGGATTCTCGTCCGACGCCGAACGGCGCACGTTCGAACGGGAATGCCACGCGCTCGGGCAGCTGTCGCACCATCCGAACATCGTCACGGTGTTCAACGACGCCTTCACCACCGACGGCCGCCCGTGCATCGTGATGGAGCTGTACCACTCCAACTACCGCGAACGCCTCGAACAGAGCGGCCCGCTGTCGGTCGACGAGGCGCTGGCCGTGACCGTTCGCATCTGCGGCGCGCTGCAGACCGCGCACGAGGCCGGTGTGCTCCATCGCGACCTCAAGCCGCACAACATCTTCGTGTCGGCGTACGGCGAGCCGGCGCTCGGCGACTTCGGCATCTCGACCATCGACGACGAGCGCAGCCAGAGCCGCTCGAGCGGCCTGTCGATCGCCTACGCCGCGCCGGAGGTGCTCGAGGACGGCGACGCCTCGGTCGCCTCCGACATCTACTCGACCGGGATCACGCTCTACCAGCTGGTCGCCGGCACGACGCCGTTCGCCGGGCCGGACCTCGCGTCGACGGTGCGCCGGATCCTCACCGCGCCGGCTCCGCGGATCGACCGACCCGGCCTGCCGACGGGGCTCAACCGGGTGCTGCAGGACGTGCTGGCCAAGTCGCCGTCGATCGCGGCCGCAGACGATGCTCGAGTTCGCCGAGCAACTCCGCGACGTGCAACGACGGGCGGGCCTGTCGCCGACACCGATCCCGCGGTTGGCCGCAGGGACGCAACGACGGCGTCGGGACCCTCACGCGTCCGCCCGGCGCCGCCGTCGCCGGTGGCGGGGCGTCGTCGGCCACGTCGGGCCCGTCGGTGGTCAGCACGCCCCGGTGCGGCCGCTCGGTCGACCGCGAGCGAGCCACGGGTCGACGCCCATGCCACGGTCGCGCGCCCGTCGGTCGCCCGACCGGCGCCGGAGCTGGCGACCGGGGGCGACGACGACCTCGACGTCGAGCGTCGCCGGACGGTGCGGCGACGGTTGAGCGTCGTCGTCGGAGTCGGCGCCGTGGCGGCGATCGTGGTCGGTGTGATGCTCATCGGGGGCGACGAGAGCGACGAGTCGGGGCCGACGTCGTCGGCCGCCAGCACGACCGTCGCCGCCCGACGACTTCTTCGCCATCCTGCAGCCGCCCGCCGACCTGATCGTGGCTGCGAGCGCGGCCGGGGGCGCGTTCACCGTGAGCTACGAGATGCCCGAGTCCGCGACCGAGGTCGAGGTGCAGGTCGTGGGCGGCGCCGGCGACGGCACCGGCGGTGAGCGCTTCGTCGGGACCGGCGAGCCGATCGAGGTCCCATCGTCCGAGCCCAGCCTGTGCGTCGTCGCCCGCTCGATGAACGACTCCGGTCAGGTGTCGACCGACGCCGGCCCGGTCTGCTCGGGCTGATCCACGGTCGGGGCGCTCGCCCGAGGGATGGACCGGCGCGAACGGTCGGTGGCAGTACACATGTTCGGGCGTTAGAATCGCCGGCTGATGGCCGCCCGCATCTCTGCCGCCACCGCGGCGCCTACCAACTCGCGCAAGCGCTCCCGCCAGGACGAACCGCAGATCATCGTCCGCGGGGCTCGTGAGCACAACCTCCAGAACGTCAACGTCGAACTGCCGCGCGACAAGCTCATCGTCTTCACCGGGTCTGTCCGGGTCCGGCAAGTCGAGCCTCGCGTTCGACACGATCTATGCCGAAGGCCAGCGCCGCTACGTCGAGTCGCTCAGCTCGTACGCCCGGCAGTTCCTCGGGCAGATGGACAAGCCCGACGTCGACGTCATCGAGGGGCTGTCGCCGGCGATCTCGATCGACCAGAAGTCGGCGAGCCGCAACCCGCGGTCCACGGTCGGCACGATCACCGAGGTCTACGACTACCTCCGCCTGCTCTACGCCCGCATCGGCATCCAGCACTGCCCGAACGACGGCACCCGGCTGCAGCGCCAGACGCCGCAGCAGATCGTCGACCGCATCCTCGACATGGACGACGGCCTCCGGTTCCAGGTGCTCGCGCCCGTCGTGCGGGGCCGCAAGGGCGAGTACGACACGCTGCTCGAAGACCTGTCCGGCCAGGGCTACGTGCGGGCCCGCATCGACGGCGAGACCGTCGACATCGACGAGTTCCTGAAGCGCGACGAGCGGCTCGCCAAGTACGAGAACCACAAGATCGAGATCGTCGTCGACCGGCTCGTGTTGAAGGAAGGCATCGAGCGGCGCCTCACCGACTCGCTCGAGACGGCGCTCGGCCTCGCCGACGGTGTCGCCGAGATCGAGGTGGTACCGCGCGAGGGCGAGACGCAGGCCGAGACGCTCACGTTCAGCCAGCACCTGGCCTGTCCGGTGTGCGGCACGAGCTACGACGAGCCGGCGCCGCGCAACTTCTCGTTCAACTCGCCGTACGGCGCGTGCGTGAGCTGCGACGGGCTCGGCACGACGTTCGAGGTCGACCCCGAGCTGATCATCCCCGACCCCGAGATGTCGCTCAACGACGGTGCGATCGCGCCGTGGCGGAGCGCCCACACGCAGTACTTCACGCGGATGCTCGAGTCGGTCGCCGAGGTGCACGGCATCGACATGGATGCGCCGTGGGAGAAGCTCACCGCCAAGCAGCAGAAGGTCATCCTGCACGGCGTGAACGGCAAGATGACGGTGAAGTACAAGAACCGTTACGGCCGCACCCGTTCGTACTCCACCGAGTACGAGGGCGTCATCCCGTGGATCAAGCGCCGCCACGAGGGCAGCGACAGCGACTACGCCCGCGAGCAGTACGAGGGCTACATGCGCCTCGTGCCGTGCTCGGCGTGCAACGGCGCCCGGCTGAAGCCGGCCACGCTCGCCGTGCTCGTCGACGGCAAGAACATCTCCGAGGTCAGCGACCTGCCGATCGGCGAGTCGGCCAAGTTCCTCGCCGCGCTCGAACTGTCCGAGCGCGACCGGATGATCGCCGAGCGGGTCACCAAGGAGATCAACGCCCGGCTCGGGTTCCTGCTCGACGTGGGGCTCGACTACCTCACGCTGTCGCGCGTCGGCCGGCACGCTGGCCGGTGGCGAGGCGCAGCGCATCCGGCTGGCGTCGCAGATCGGGTCGGGCCTCGTCGGCACGCTGTACGTGCTCGACGAGCCGTCGATCGGGCTCCACCAGCGCGACAACCGGCGGCTGATCGACACGCTCACCCGGCTGCGCGATCTCGGCAACACGGTCATCGTCGTCGAACACGACGAGGAGACGATCCGCGAGAGCGACTGGATCGTCGACATCGGTCCAGGCGCCGGCGAGCACGGCGGCGAGGTCGTCTACTCGGGTCTCGTGCCCGGGATTCTGAAGGTCAAGGAGTCGGTCACCGGGCAGTACCTGTCGGGCAAGAAGTCGATCCCGGTGCCGCAGCAGCGCCGGCCGCAGGGTCTCGAGCGAGCTGGTCATCGAGGGTGCCCGCGAACACAACCTGCGCGACCTCACCGTCGAGATCCCGCTCGGCAACTTCGTCGCCATCACCGGTGTGTCCGGGTCGGGCAAGTCGACGCTGATCCGCGACATCCTGCTGCCGGTCCTGATGCAGCGGATCTACACGTCGAAGATGGCGCCGGGCAAGCACAAGCGGATCACCGGCATCGAGTACCTCGACAAGGTCATCGACATGGACCAGTCGCCGATCGGGCGCACGCCGCGATCCAACCCGGCCACGTACACCGGGGTGTTCGACAGCATCCGCAAGCTGTTCGCCTCCACCAACGAGGCCAAGGTCCGTGGCTACATGCCGGGCCGGTTCAGCTTCAACGTCAAGGGCGGGCGCTGCGAGGCGTGCGCCGGCGACGGCACGTTGAAGATCGAGATGCACTTCCTGCCCGACGTGTACGTGCCGTGCGAGGTGTGCAAGGGCGCCCGGTACAACCGCGACACGCTCGACATCGAGTTCAAGGGCAAGAACATCGCCGACGTGCTCGACATGCCGATCACCGAGGCGGTCGAGTTCTTCGCCAACCAGCCGTCGATCTCGCGGTACATGCAGACGCTCGTCGACGTCGGGCTCGGCTACGTCCGGCTCGGTCAGTCGGCGCCGACGCTGTCGGGCGGCGAGGCGCAGCGCGTGAAGCTGTCGGCCGAGCTCGCCAAGCGGTCGACCGGCCACACGATCTACCTGCTCGACGAGCCGACGACCGGCCTGCACTTCGACGACGTGCGGCGCCTGCTGACCGTGCTCCAGCGGCTGGTCGACCAGGGCAACACCGTGCTCGTCATCGAGCACAACCTCGACGTGATCAAGACCGCCGACTGGGTGATCGACCTCGGTCCCGGTGGCGGCACCGGCGGCGGCACGATCGTCGCCGAAGGCCCGCCCGAACACATCGCCACCGTCGAGTCCAGCCACACCGGCCACTTCCTCCGCGACCTCCTCCCCTGACCCTGAGCCTCCAGCACGCTCCGGCCGCGTGCGATGTCGATGTACCGGTGCCGACACGGGTCAACCACATCGACCTGGCGTAGGCGGTTCGTGACGATGGCGATGTACCGGCGCATGGCAGGGGTTAACGACATCGCACGGACGATGCGTGTCGCTCAGGCCGCGCGTCGTCAGATGGCGCGTGGAGCCGGCGATGGCTCGCGATCCTCACCGTCGAAGTGCGTGCTCATAGTCGTCGCGTCGAGATTCGCGACGTGGTCCAGCCGATCGCGCGAGCGGCCGCTGCGTCACGCCGCAGATCAGACTCAGCGCCAACCGTCTCTTCGTGGCGTCGGGATGAACGTCGACTTCGATCGCCCACCGCAGCGCCGGCACGGCGAGGTCGAATCGAGCGTCGCCGTAGCCGGGCAGCTGATCGGATAGCTGTCGAACGAGTCCTGTGCACGCCGGCCGCGTCGAGCGCGGGGCATCACGCGCACCTCCGGGTGTGACTCGGCCGGTGCTCCACGCCGCCCGCCGGTCGAACTGGCGGAGGTACGTCGTCGAGCCACGGCCGCTTGCGGTGAGACGAAGTCGACGGCGACGGCGGCCATCGTCAGCCTCGGTGAGGTGGCCGTCGTGCATCGCCTGCTCGATGATCGAACAGCAGGTCGTCGGGCCGCACGAACCGGGCGAGATCGAGCGCGGTCCGAGCCCGACTCGTGATCCGGATGCCGTCGGCGCGCTGCGATGACGTCGTCCTCTCGAATTGCCGCCGTCCGATACGGACGACCCACGTGCGCGTCGACGGCTTGCGCGCCGGTGGCGCGAGCACGTGGATCCGCTGGTCGGCTGGGCAGCCGCCGAAACCCCCAGATGACGGCCGGCGGTCGGCCCCGCGATCGCTCACGTAGGGTCGGCCGAGGCATACAGCCGCGCATCGCGCTGAGTTCGTCGACCGGCCAACTCGGTGACCGGTACACGCCGCGGAGCACGCCGACGATCGTTCCGTGGACCGTTCGAGCCGTTCGATCTGATCGCTGCTGCAGGTGCGAACGTCGAGTTGCGGTTGTTGCGGCGACGCCGTGCTGTTGGGCGAAGCAGCCGATGGACGCTCGTCAGGCAGATGAGCCATCGTCGAACGCTCCTGATCCGTAGACGGGACGCAGGGAGAGTCGGCGTTGCTCAACGCTATCGACGTCGCTGCCGACGCTGACTCGCCGGTCTGCCATCGTAGTTGTCCCGTGCGGCGATGAGCGAGTACATCGACATCGCAGGGATTGGCTCATCGCCGAGTGGGCGGCGTGGCGGGGTCAGCGGTTGCGGAGGCGTTTGGAGAGGTCGTTCAGACGCTTCTTCTCGCCGGAGGTCAGCGAGTCCATGCCCGTGGCGCCGATCTTGTCGAGCAGCGAATCGAGCTCCTCCTGGTCGGCGAGCGACGGGGGAGCGGCCGCGGGCGGCATCGGCGGGGGACCCGAGCGCCACGGTCCGTCGACAACGGTCGACCCACCAGACGTCGACGTCGATCCACCGGTCGAACGGGGCTTCTTCTTCGGTGCCTTCTGCTTCTTCGGCTTGCGCGATCGGTGCGAGCTGCCGTCGAGTGGGATGTGGGGGATGGGCCATCCGGTGGCGAGGCCGAGCGAACGGCCGGCGACGAGCGCGACGGCGACCGACACGAGCAGGAAGATCACCTGGCCGGTCGCATCGACGCCCGTGAGCTGCAGGAAGTTGAGCATCGTGAACACGGCCGCGATCGCCCACAACGGCACCACCTCGAACCAACGGACGCCCGGGTAGGTGGCGGCGTACACCCAGATGCCGCCGAGGAACAACATGCTCAGCCCCATCTGGGCGAAGTCGTCCATGTCGGCCGACAACGCCCCCAGCCCGGTCAGGACCAGCGCGGGGATGATCGTGCAACTCAGCACCCAGGCGAGGAACTTGCCGCGTCCGAACAGGGCCTCGAGTTGCTGGCCGAACAGCCAGAAGAACACCACACCGAGCAGCGACCAGACGGTCGGTTCGGTGGCGATCGGCCAGGTGAAGATGCGCCACACCTCGAACTCGCGCACGAGCGACGGTACGAAGACCAGCTTGAAGAAGTTGTCGACGCCGGTTCCGTAGACGAACATCGATGCCACGGCGAGGGCGCAGACGATGTCGGTCGTCGTGACGTCGAATCGGCCGGCCCTGAACCAGCCGTCGTTCGGGCGTCGTCGGAACATCGCGGCGATCTGATCGGACATCAGGCTTCACCGTACCGGCCTCTCCGTATGCTTGAAGCGTCATGGAGGAACGGTCATGGTGAAGCGCCCACCGACCGGGACGATTCCTGAACTACCGGGGTCGTACCAGTTCAAGGACGTCCACGGCCGGGTGATCTACGTCGGCAAGGCCTCGAACCTGCGCCAGCGCCTGTCGAACTACTTCCAGTCGCCGCGCAACATGCACCCGCGCACGGCGCAGATGGTGACGACGGCCGAGTCGGTGGAGTGGACGACGGTCCGCAACGAGGTCGAGGCCCTCATGCTCGAGTTCAGCCTCATCAAGCAGCACAATCCGCGGTTCAACGTTCGGCTCCGCGACGACAAGAGCTACCCGTTCCTCGCCGTGACCGTCGGCGACGACTGGCCGCGGGCGTTGGTGATGCGGGGCCGCAAGCGCAAGGGCACCCGGTACTTCGGTCCCTACGCGCACGCCTACGCGATCCGCGACACCCTCGACCTGCTGTTGCGGAGCTTCCCGATCCGCACGTGCAGCCCGGCGAAGTTCAACCAGCACGAGCGGCTCGGCCGGCCGTGCCTGCTGTTCCACATCGAGAAGTGCTCCGGCCCGTGTGTGGGAGAGATCGATCCGGCGGCCGTACCGGCAGTTGGTCGACGAGCTGTGCGCGTTCCTCGACGGCGACACCGACGACATCGTCAAGCGCCTCGAGGCCGAGATGCACGCCTCGGCGAGCGAGCTGGAGTTCGAGCGGGCGGCGCGCCTGCGCGACCGGCTCACGGCGGTCCGCAAGGCCATCGAGAAGCAGCAGATGGTCGGCGATCGCAGCGAGGACATCGACGTGATCGGCATCGCCGAGGACGAACTCGAAGCGGCGGTCCAGGTCTTCTACGTCCGCAAGGGTCGTGTCCTCGGCCGCAAGGGGTTCATCCTCGACAAGGTGGAGGACCTGTCACCGGGCGGTCTGATCGATCGCATCCTCGAGGAGATGTACGGCGACGAACCGATCCTCGGCGTGCCGAAGCAGGTGCTCGTCCCGTGGGAGGCCGACGACGTCGGGACCTACGAGGAGTGGTTGACGATGCTCCGCGGATCGAGGGTCCAGATCCGCACCCCGCAGCGCGGCGACAAGCGCGAGCTGCTCGAGACGGTCACCCGCAACGCCAAGGAGGAGTTCACGCGCCACCGGCTCCGCCGGGCGAGCGACCACAACACCCGGAGCCGGGCGCTCACCGAACTCCAGCACCACCTCGATCTCCCCGAAGCACCACTGCGCATCGAGTGCTACGACATGGCGCACATCCAGGGGACGGACTACGTCGGGTCGATGGTCGTCCTCGAGGACGGGCTGCCGAACAAGCGGGAGTACCGCCGCTTCAAGATCCGCGACGTCCCGGGCAACGACGACTACGCGGCGATGGCCGAGGTCGTGCGCCGGCGGCTCACCGCCTACCTGGCCGAACGTGACCGGCCGATCAACGAGCGCGGCGACAAGCCCGGCAAGTTCGCCTATCCGCCGCAGCTGCTGCTCGTCGACGGCGGCAAGGGCCAGCTGAGCGCGGCGAAGCGGGTGATCGACGAACTCGAGCTGACCGACGAGATCCCCGTCGCCGGTCTGGCGAAGCGGTTCGAGGAGGTCTTCATCCCCGGTCGATCGGATCCGGTGGAGATCCCTCGGGGGAGCGAGGCGTTGTTCATGCTGCAGCGCGTGCGCGACGAGGCGCACCGGTTCGCCAACACGTTCCACGGCGAACGGCGCAGCAAGCGCATGACCACGAGTTCACTCGACGGCATCCCGGGGCTCGGCGAGACGAGGAAGAAGAAGCTGGTCGCGGCGATGGGTGGGGTCAACGCCGTCAAGACGAGCGTCGCTCGACGAGCTGCGGGCGCACAGCTTCCTGCCGGATGCGGTGGCCGTGGCGATCCACGAGCGGTTCCAGAAGGCGACTTCGCCGACCGAAGGACCGTGAGCGGGACTTGATACCAATATCACGTTGATGCAACGATGTGCGTCGAGCGACTGGAGTGCGTGGGTGCAGAAATTCGTGCGGTGGATTTCCACGGCGATCCTGTTGGCAACGGTCCCGGGTGTCGCATCCACGTTGCCGGTGTCGACCGCGTTCGCGGTCGCGCAGATCACCGTCGACAAGCAGGCTCCGGCGAACGTGTTGGCCGGGGAGCCGATCCCGTACACGCTCACCGCCAGCAACCCGGGAACGGAGCCGCTCTACAACTTGTCGTTCCGCGATGTGCTGCCACCCGGCGCGACCTACGTCGGCTCGTCGGCGCCCGCGGCCGCTGGCGACCCCGAAATCTCCACCGCGCCCGTCGAGTTCCCCCTCGGCTCGGGGATCTCGGTCCTCCAGCAGACGTTGGTCTGGTCGAACGTTGCCGACCTCCAGGTGAACGACACGTTCGAGCTCGGGTTCAACGTGACACTCGACCCGACGATCTACATCGTCGGGGCAACAGCCGACAACACCGGCACCGCGTACGCCAGCACCGATCCGCGCCTCGTGCCGCAATTCGATCCCGCGACCGGCGCGCCGGTCGCCAACCCGAACCCGGCCATTCTCGCATCCGCGCCGGACACGGCCACGACCGCGATCACCGCGATCCAGGTCACCAAGGCGGAGCCGAGTCCGGAAGGTGAGCTCCTGCGAGGGGTCCACGACTTCGTCACCACCTACACGCTGACGGTCGACACCACATCGCTCGCCGGGGTGAACGGTGTCGTCGTCACCGATCTACTGCCGGCCCAACTCGAGTTCCTCGGCTGCAACGACGCCAACAATTCGAGTGGCCCGGAGTATCCCGGAGCCCCGGCCCTCGGCGCTGGGGCTGACGTCACCCCGTGCGTCGTTCCGGCTTCCGTCGAGACGGTGGAGATCGACGGCGCCGTGTTCACCAGGGTCACATGGAACCTCGGCGACCTCGCCGCGGGCAGCCCGGGCGTGTCGGAGTTCACCATCCGATACGCGGCCGGAATCCCGCTGTTCGCCAACGAGCTGTTCACCGGCGACGTGCCCACGCCCGGGTCGCTCGCCCAGGGCTCGAACCTCGACAACAACACCGGTGCCTCCACCCGGGAGACGCAGGCCGAGTCGACGGTCACCAATCGCGTCACGGCGACCGGCAATTATCTCGGCGCGCTCGTTCCCCGGTTCACAACCGACGGTCACCGACGAGGACTCCCTCAGCCGCACGATCGAGGACGTCCGCATCATCAAGACGGCGGACACCGGCCTCTTCCAGGTCGGAGGCACGGTGCGCTACACGATCGAGGTCGACACGAGTGAGTACGTGTCGGCGAGCGGGATCACCGTCACCGACCAGATGCCGAACGGGATGTGCCCGGTCGGCTTGGACCCGCCGAACCCGAACTACCACCCCGACGCGCTATTGCCACGAGGAGCGGTGTGCGACCCGGTACCTGCGGGCGACCCTGTGGCGCCGGAGATCGGTGGGGTCGCCACCCCGTTCGTCGATCCCGGCACGGCGCACAACCCGGCTGGCGGATTCACGATCCAGTTCGCGCCGATCGCGCTCGACCCGGACAGCTCGACGACCGTCGAGTATTCGGGTCGGATGCTCGACTTCCGCACCCCGGGCGGGCCTCCGGCGAGCGGCGATTCGTTCACCAACCACGTCACGTCGACGGCCACGACAGCGCCGCTCCCCGCCACGGGGGACCTCCCGGCGGGTGACGTCGGTGGGATCGTGACCGGCGTCGTCGACGACTCGTCGTCGACGCTCGTGACCGCAGGGAACACGATCGACAAGACGGTGCTGCCGCGCGACGCCGGGCTCTTCACCGGTCCCGCGGCCTGCCCGACCAACCCCGATCAGTACATCGACTCCGAGAGTGTTCCCTCCGACGAGACGAACGCCAAGCTCGGCTTCCGGCGCGGCGACATCATCTGCTTCCGGCTGCGCGCCGACTTCGACGTCCACGCCAGTACCCGCAACGCGGTCGTCGGCGACTTCCTGCCCCCCGGCACCGTGTTCGTGCCCGATTCGGTGCTCGAGATGCCGGCCCACGACGTGGTCTTCGACCTGCGTGATCCCGCCGAGACGGCCGGGCCGAAGATCTGGGACCTCGGCACCCCGGAAGGATCAGACCGGTTCGTGCAACCGGGAGGGGTGTTCGACATCGTGTTCCAGGTCCGGGTGCTCGACGTCGTGCACAGCGACGAGCCGATCATCACAGGCAACCTGATGAAGATGCGCACGATCGACTCGGACGACCACGCGCAGTCGTACCGCGACCGTGTCGGACTGGCGATCGTGCCACCGCCCCCGCTCGCGCTCACCAAGGGCGTTGCCTCCGTCACCAACCCGAACGCGACGTACGAGCCACCGCAGGACGGCGTCACGGTCCAGGAGGGCTCGACGGTGAGGTACCGCATCGTCGTCACCAACGAGGGCAATGCGGCTGACGGCTCCAACTTTACCGCCCGCGCCGCCGACGTGTGGGACGTGCTGCCGGTGCAACTCGCCTGCGCCGACGTCGTGCCCGGCTCGATCTCGTTCTCGACCGACACCAACGTCACGGTCGGGTGCTTCGACCCGGACGATCCGGGCTACCCGTTCGACCCTGCTCCCGTCCCCGCGCGCAGTGTGATCCGGTGGATCTTCCCGGTCGATGACACCTACGCGATCGACACGGACCCACCGTCGTCATCGGCAGGGGTGCCGACGTCGCTCACCCTCGAGTACCAAGTGACCATCCCGTCGCCGATGAGCGTGTCGCAGCGGCTCGACAACGAGGCGGGCGTGTTCAAGTACGCCACCTTCACCAACGTCACCAACGAGACCATCGAGTTCTATCCCTTGGAGAACATCGGCGAGAGCGAGGTGCCCGCAGGGACCCCGACCGATCCGACCAACCGGGCCCCGGCCGCCGACGATCCGTCGAACGTCGTGCTGCCCGGCGCCGTCGTGAACAAGACCGGCACGACCGACATCACGCCGACGAGCGCGCCGGCGTCGGACGTCAACAACCCCGCCACCTCCGCCGTGCCGGGCGAGGGCATCGACTTCACCTACTACGTCGACGTGCCGCCACACACGACCGTGTTCAACGGTGTGCTCACCGACGCGCCGCCGCCCCAACTCGAGCTGTTCCCGCCCCCGACGCCGACGTTCGGCTTCCTCACATTCGACCCGGGCCCACCACCGACCGTTCCGGTCCTCGGAGCGACGCCGCCCGGTTTCACGATCGATGCCAACGGCACCCTGGTCTTCCCGCCGACCTATCACAACGACACGAATCAGGTCCACCGGTTCCAGGTGTCGCTGCGCGCTCGCGTCAGGCCCGGCGAGACGGCGCAGACACCGACGGTCGAGAACCGGGCGACGTTCACGTCCAACCTGACCCTGAACGGCCCGGTCGCCGCGTCGCCGTCGGACACGCACAACAGCCCGGTCATCCAGCCGGATCCGAACCTCGCCAAGACGAACAACGCGGTCCCCGCCGGCTTCGCCCGCGCCGGCACGGTCGTGCAATACACGCTGACCGCCACCAACACCACCGGTCGCCCGGCCCTGTACGACACGATCCTCGCCGACTGCATCCCGTCGGGGCTCATCTTCACGCCGGGGCAACCCGACGACAACACCCCGACGTCGGGCCCGACGCCGGGCGGCACCAACGGTTGCCCGGTCAACACGACCAGGATCACGTTCTCGATCGGTACGGTCGCCGCAGGGGCGCCCGTCTCCCGTCGGTACTCCGTCACGGTGTCGAACGCGGCGGTCGGCGGCGACACGATACGTGAACGAGGCGTCGCTCGTCGGCAGCACCCTGCCCGACGGCGCCAACGATCCGGCGGTCGAGCGCGGTCATCCAGGACACCGCGACCAACACCATCACCGTCCCCGGCGCGACGATCCTCAAGAGGGTGTCGCCCACGCGGGCGACCATCGGCGAACTGGTCACCTACACGGTCGATGTCCGGGCGCCGGGCCGGGTCAACCTGTACAGCTTCGCCATGCGCGATGTGCTCCCGCCGGGCATCGCCGCCGGCACGGGCACCGACCCCGGCACGGTTCAGCTCCTGAACGTCACGTGCACGCCGACGGCGAACGACGTCGAACCAAATCCACCCGCGACCTGTCCGCCGCCGGCCGGTGGGACCCAACTCACCCCGGCGACGACCGGCACCGATCGTGTGATCGCCGTGCTCATCGGCGACGTGCTCTCCCAGCCGTACGACCGGGTGTACACGATCACGTTCACGGCCCGGATCGCCAACACCACGGGCATCTCCGCCGGCACCACGGTCACCAACACCGCCAGCGTGGTGTGGGACACGACCAACACGGCCGATCCGACGACGTCGGATCACGCGTGGATCCGGACCGGGGAGACCGCCACTGCCGCCGTGACGGTCCTCGAACCCAATGTGCAGATCGCCAAGGGGGTCGTGAGTGCGACGCCCGAGCCCGGTGACACGTTCGCCTACACCGTCACCGTCACCAACCCGGGTGCCAACCGGACCGCGGCGTACGACATCACCGTCGTCGACACCGTCCCGGTCGGCGTCGTGGTGAACGTGGCGACGATCTCCAACGGCGGGTGTGTACGACCCGCCGACTCGCCGCATCACGTGGGACGGCACCGACCTCCCCGGTCCGCTGTGCGGCACCCGCACGATCGGCGACATCACACCCTGTGTTGGGGTGACGTCGTACGCGCTGACGTATCAGGCGACGCTCGCCGCGAGCGGCACGCTGACCGACACGGCGACACTGGTCAACACCGCTGACGTCACGCGCTACGAGGGTCTGCCGGCGGCCGAGCCCGACGCCAACCGCCGCGTGTACGACGGGCCGTCGGCCACCGCCACCGTGCGGCCGCGCTTCCCCCAGCTCACCACGGTCAAGGCGGCGTCGGTCACCCCGACCTACATCGGCGACGCCTACACCTGGACGATCACGACCACCAACAACGGCAACGGCACGGCTTACGCCGTCGGTATCAGCGATAACCTGCCGCCGAACTGGACCTACGTGCCCGGATCGGCACAGGTGACCCGCCCGTCGGGCACGACCCAGATCGAACCGACGGCCACAGATTGCGGACCGAACAACGACATCTGCTGGAACGGGCTCGGCGACCTTGCTCCCGGCCAGCAGATCCGCATCGTGTTCCAGGCGACGCCCGGTGACGGCGTGACCACGGACCCCGGGATCGGCTCGACGATCCCGCACATCAACTCGACCTCGTCGACGGCGCAGGACACCACCGGGGCGACCGGCAACGCGAGCGGCACGTACGGCGCCGGCCCGGCCACCGCGCAGACGCGCATCGACGCCGTCGACCTCGTGATGAACAAGTCCCACACCGACACGCCCGTCGCCGGGAGCCCGTTCCGGTGGTTCCTCGACGTGCGCAACGCGAGCACGACCGACACGGGCGTCGGGCCGTTCACCGTCACCGACACGCTCCCGTCCGGGGCCACCTACGCCAGCGCGGTCGGGGACGGCTGGACGTGCGGCAACGCCGGACAGGTCGTCACGTGCAACCGCACCAACGGTGCCGACACGATCGGACCGGCGGGGACGTTCCCGCGGATCACCGTGACGGTCTCGTTCCCACCGGACATGCCGGCGGGGACGTCGCTGACGAACACCGCGACGGTGGGTGGGAAGACCTTCGAGACGCTTCCAGCGAACAACACCGACACCGACACCATCACGGTGACCGCCCTCGCCGATCTCGCCATCGTCAAGAACCGCACGGGGGACCCTGCCCCGATCGTCGCGGGCGAGGTGATCACCTACACCATCGACGTCACCAACCTCGGTCCCTCGACGTCACGGGCGAACATCGTCGTCACCGACCCGATCCCGGCGCAGACGACGTTCGTGTCCGCCGCGGGAGAGGGGTGGGCCTGTCCCGATCCGGTCGCCGGGCTCCTCACCTGCACCCGCACCACCGATCTCCTGTTCGGGGCGGTCGCGCCGCAGATCACGGTGAAGGTGCTCGTGGCGTCGAATGCCACCGGCACGATCGCCAACCGCGCAACGGTGACAGGCACGACGCTCGACCCCGTCATCTGGCAACAACAGCGACCCGGCCGACGGCCCGGTCACCCAGGTGGCCGACCTCAAGATCGACAAGCGGAACACCACCCTGCTCGCGCCCGGCCAGAACGCCACCTACCGACTGCGGGTCGACAACGTCGGGCCGTCCGACGCCGCGCCCACGGTGCGGATCACCGACAACCTCCCAGCCGGCCTCACGTTCGTGTCGGCAACCTCGGTCGGCGGCGTCGACGGCATCGGCGGGGTGACCGGTGTGTGGAACTGCCCGGCGGCGGTCGGGGCGACGGCGGTGACCTGTGACCTCGTCGACGACCTGACGACGCCGGACGCGATCCCGCTTCCCTCCGGCGCGTACGCCACTGTCGACATCACGGTGTTCGTGGCGGCGAACGTCCAGGGCGTGGTCACCAACACGGCGAGCGTCGTGTCGCCGACGACCGATCCGAACCTCGTCAACAACACCGACTTCGACGATTCCACGTTCACCGGCTCGGCCGACCTCGCCATCGCCAAGACCGCCCCGGCCACCGTGACCGCCGGCTCGGCGCTCGGCCTGGACCCTCGTCGTCACCAACGTCGGTTCGTCCGACAGCGTCGGCACGCCCGACCGTCCCGATCAGGGTCACCGACACCCTGCCGAACAGCGTCAGGTTCGTGTCGACGGTGGTGACCGGGGCGTGGAGCTGTACCCACAACGGCGCCTCGGTCGGTGGCGTCGTCACGTGCCTGTACGCGGCGACGATCCCCGGCATCCCGGCCGCCGCCAGCCCCGCCGACCCCGTCGTCGGCTCCGCCGATCGTCATCAACACAACGGTGCTCGTCGACGCCGGCCCGGCGACGATCGTCAACGTGGCCGACGTCACCGGTGTCACGCCCGACCCGATCCTCGACAACAACCACGACGATGCGAACGTCGTCGTGACCGACCTCACCGACCTGACGATCGCCAAGTCGGCCGATCCGACCGTGCTGAACGTGGAGAGACGACCGACTTCACGTTCGTCGTGAGCAACGCCGGGCCGTCGATGGCCGACACGGTCGTCGTCAGCGCGGCGATCGCCGGCGGCGCCCTCCTCGACAGCTCGATCGAGTGGACCCAGCCGATCGCACTCGTTCCGCTGGTCGCCCCGCTCGTCCTGTCGCTGCTCCTCCAAGCGTTGTCGCTCGGCGTCGGGCGTGACGATGATGATCGACCCCCGTCGTCGGACCGGCTTCGCTGCAACGGCGCGCTCGGTGAAAGACGTGCCGCCGGTGATGGGCGCCGCGCTGCGTGTGATCCGTGCCTACCGCCTGCTCGCGTGGCCCTCCGTGCCGGCGGTCGGCCCCGGGGCCGATCTGTGCTGGGGCGCTGGGATGATCGCCTTCGAGCGGTTTTCCGCCGCGGCTCGCGGGCGTCGGGGGCGGCATCGACGACGCGGCCGGCGCTCCGGCCGATCGTGGCAGCGGACCGGGCCCTGTCGGCGCTCCGCCACCGTGCGCCCCGGCGACTGGTCCCGGCGGCGCCGATCCGTGACCGTGCGACCGCGGTCGTCCTGCGACTGGCCAGAGCACGACACCCGACCCCGACGAGGCGAACAACACGACGACCGACCCGGTGGTCGTCCCGCCGCAGCTCGACCTCGCCATCACCAAGGTGCACACCGGGGGCGCGATCCGCGTCGGGAGCACCACCGGCTACACGCTGACCGTCACCAACAACGGCCCGACGTCCGACCCCGGTCCGATCACGATCACCGACACGCTGCCGACCGGGCTCACTCCGGTCACCGCCGGCGGCGACGGGCTCACCTGCGCCATCGCCGGCCCGACGGTGACGTGCACGTCGAACGCGCCGCTCGCCGTGGGGGCGTCGTTGACAGCGACGATCACCGCGAACGTCGAGGCCGCGGCGTACCCGTCGGTCACGAACACGGCGACCGTCACCACGCCGTCGGAGGAGACCTCGCTGACGAACAACTCCTCGACCACGACCGATCCGGTCGTGCCGCTCGTGGTGCTGGAGCTCACGAAGTCGCTCGAGTCGCAGGTGGGCTCGACGGCGGTGTGGTCGTTCGTCGTCACCAACCGGGGCCCGAACGCCACCGTCGTCCCGATCGTCGTGACCGATCCGCTCCCGGCCGGGCTCGTCTACGCGGGTGCAAGCGGCGACGGATGGATCTGTGTTGCTCCCGCCGCCGTGGTGACGTGCACCTATTCCGCCACGCTGGCGGTCGGGTCGTCGGCTGGATTGCTCCGCATCGCGACCACGATCACGACTCCGGCCGGATCCTCGATCGTCAACACGGCGACGGCTCACGGCGGCGGTCCGGAGACACCGGTGGTGACGTCGCAGGCGACCGTTACGACCCCGACCCGATCACTGCCGGCCACGGGCAGCGACGCGCTGCCGCTCGGCCGCCTCGGGGCGCTCGTCACGGCCGCCGGTCTCGGCCTGCTCGTGCTCGCACAGCGCCGCCGCGCCGCCCATCCGCCGACCTGACGCCGGAGATCACCCCAATCCCGTTTGCGTTCGCGATTTCTGCGGGACAGGTCCGCAGAAATTGCGACGCAAACGAGAATGGACGGGGGACTAGCGCTCAGCCGTGGGCGGCGGTGAGGGCGGCGAAGAGCTCGACGAGTTGGCCGTGACGGGTGTCGAGGTCGTCGGCGAACGTCCAGTCGGGAACGATGAACTCGTCGAACCCCAGGTCGACGTAGCCGCCGACCTCCTCGACGATCTGGTCGATCGAACCGACGATCGTGCGCTCCGCCATCGCCACCGGCCGCGCACCTTCGTCGATCGCTGTCGGCATCGTCGGTGACGATCACGAGGCCTGGGCGCACTTGCGCATCGTCGCCGGATCGCGTCCGACGCGTTCGCACGCGGCGAGGAGCTTCGTGATGCCGGCGCCGGCCAGCTCGGGTGCGCCCCACGTGTTCCATTCGTCGGCGTGCGTCGCCGTGATGCGCAGCATCCGCGGGCTCGCCGTGCCGACGAGGATCGGCAGCGGCGACTGCACCGGCTTCGGGATCCATCGGCGCGTCGGTGATCGTGTAGTGCGTGCCCTCGAACGTGGTGCGCTCGTTCGCGAACAGGCTGCGCACGATCTGGATCGCCTCCTCGAACCGGTCGACACGGGTGACCGGCGGCTCGAGTTCGATGCCGTACGCGTGGTGCTCGTTGATCTGCCAGCCGGCGCCGATGCCGAGCACCAGCCGGCCGTCGGAGATGTGGTCGATCGTCGCCGCCCGGTTGGCGAGGACCGCCGGATGGTGCACCGACGTGGGAGCGACGAGCGAGCCGAGGCGCACGCGTTCGGTGACCGCGGCGATCGCGGGCAGCATCGCCCAGCACTCGTGCATGTCGCCGGGCGCGATCGCCTCGCTGCCGGTGTTCGGCATGTAGTGGTCGGCGTACCAGAGGCCGTGCCAACCTTCGGTGTCGGCGAGACGGGCCAGTTCGAGGATCTCGGCCACGGGACGGCTGGAGTTGGGCCACACGGAGAACTTCATCGCGCCGACCGTAGCCTCGCCCCGGTGAGCGACGACCTGTGGGAGGAACACGCCGCCTGGTGGATCGACGGCTTCACCGACGGTGCCGATCCCGAGTACGAAGAGCAGATCCTGCCGCTGGCGCGAGCGGAACTGACCGGGTTCGACCGGGTGCTCGACGTCGGCTGCGGCGACGGTCAGATCAGCCGGATGATGGCGGCCGCCGGTTCGACCGTGGTCGGCGTCGACCCGACGTGGAACCAGATCGCGGTGGCGGGGGAGCGGGGCGGCGGGCCGTCGTACGTTCGGGCCGGAGCGGCCGAGCTGCCGTTCGCCGACGGGTCGTTCGACGCCGCGGTCGCCTGCCTCGTGTTCGAGCACATCGACGACGTGCACGGCGCGATCGACGAGATCGCCCGGGTCGTGCGTCCCGGCGGCCGCTTCTGCTTCTTCCTCAACCACCCGCTGCTCCAGACACCCGGCAGCGGGTGGATCAGCGACTACACCGCTCGACCCGCCCGAGTCGTACTGGCGCATCGGCCCGTACCTCGTCGAGCAGGACTCGGTCGAGCAGGTCGAGCGCGGTGTCTTCATCCGCTTCATCCACCGGCCGCTGTCGACGTACGTCAACGCGCTCGAGCGAAGCCGGGCTGGTGCTCGAGCGGATGGTCGAGCCCGCGCCGCCGGACGGCTTCCTCGAACGTGCCGCCGAGTACGCGGCGGCGTCCGCGATCCCGCGCCTGCTGTACCTCCGCCTGCGCCGAACCTGAGCCCTGGCGTTCCCCGATCCCGCACGGTCGGTGTCGCGTAGGGTGACCTCGTGGCCGACATCGTCCTGATCACCGGGCTCTCGGGCGCCGGTCGATCGGGCGTGGCGGACGTGATGGAGGACCTCGGATGGTTCGTCGTCGACAACCTGCCGACCGCGCTCATCGGCACGATCGTCGAGCTGGCGGCGAAGCCCAACAGCGACATCGAGCGGCTCGCCCTCGTCGCCGGCCGCCAACACGTCGAGGTGCTCAGCAAGGTCGGCGAACTGCGCGCCGCCGGGCACGACGTGCGCGTCCTCTTCCTCGATGCATCGACGGCCGAACTCGTCCGTCGGTACGACGCCACCCGCCGTCTCCATCCGCTCGCCGAACACGCCGAGGGCCTCGTCGAGTCGATCGAGCTCGAGCGCGCGATCGCTCGACCCCCTGCGCGGTGCCGCCGATCTCGTGATCGACACGACCGACCTCAACGTGCACCAACTCAAGGAGCGGGTCGTCCGTGCGTTCGATTCGTCACGCGATTCGCGACTCCAGGTCGCCGTCGAGAGCTTCGGCTTCAAGCACGGTCTGCCGCTCGACGCCGACATCGTGATGGACGTCCGCTTCCTGCCGAACCCGCACTGGGAGGACGACCTGCGGCCGCTCACCGGCCACGACCGCAAGGTTCGCGACTACGTGCTGGAGACGGCCGGCCGGCTCGGGTTTCGTCGAGCGGTTCGACGACCTGCTCGCGTCGCTGCTGCCCGCAGTACGAGGCGGAGGGCCGCAGCTATCTGACCGTGGCGATCGGCTGCACCGGTGGTCGTCACCGCTCGGTGGCGGTCGCCGAGGAGCTCGCCGAGCGGCTGCGCGGCCGCGGCGATCGCCGTGCGGACGAGCCACCGCGACGTCGCCCGCTGACGAGCACGCTCGGTTCGTTCGGGGTCGGGTCCGGAACGAACCGCGGGTACTTCGGACGATCTTGCACGCGCCAACTACAGTCGGGCGCGCTCCACATCTCGAGGCCCCAGCGGCCACCCCTCGATTCTCCAACGCAAAGGAACAACACATGACGGTCAGAGTCGGCATCAACGGATTCGGACGGATCGGTCGCAACTTCTTCCGTGCCGCCACGCAGCGCGGCGCCGACATCGACATCGTCGCCGTCAACGACCTCGGGTCGCTCGACACGATGGCCCACCTGCTGAAGTACGACTCGGTCCTCGGCGTGCTGCCGCAGAAGATCACCGCCACCAAGGGCGGCATCAAGGTCGGCGACGACACGCTGAAGGTGCTCAGCGAGCGCAATCCGGCCGACCTGCCGTGGGGCGACCTCGGTGTCGACGTCGTCATCGAGTCGACCGGCATCTTCACCGTCGCGCGACAAGGCCGCGACGCACCTCGAGGCCGGCGCGCCGCTCGTGATCGTGTCGGCACCGTCGAACGGCGCCGACGCCACGTTCGTCTACGGCGTCAACCACAAGGACTTCAACCCGCACAGCACAAGGTCATCTCGAACGCGAGCTGCACGACCAACTGCTTCGTCCCGCTCGTCAAGGTGCTCGACGACGCGTTCGGCGTGGTCAACGGCCTGATGACCACGATCCACGCGTACACCGGCGACCAGTCGCTCGTCGACGGGCCGCACTCCGATCTGCGCCGGGCCCGGGCGGCCGCGATCAACATCATCCCGACCTCGACCGGCGCGGCCCGCGCCACGTCGCTCGTGATGGAGTCGATGAAGGGCAAGCTCGACGGCGGATCGTTCCGCGTGCCGGTGCCGACCGGATCGATCACCGACTTCACCGCCAACCTCAAGAAGGCGGCGTCGGTCGACGCGATCAACGAGGCGTTCGCCGCAGCGGCGAAGAAGGAGCTCAAGGGCATCCTCCGCTACACCGACGAGCCGATCGTGTCGAGCGACATCGTCAGCGATCCGCACTCGTGCATCTTCGACTCCGACCTGACCCAGAGCCTCGGCAAGCTGGTCAAGGTGAACGGTTGGTACGACAACGAGTGGGGCTACTCGAACCGCCTCGTCGACCTGACGCTGTACACCGGCGCGCGCGTCAAGCGCTGAACGGCCTGCACGAGTGAGCACGATCCCGACGCTGGAGGATCTCGAGGGCCGACTCGGCGACCTGAGCGGCAAGCGGATCCTGGTCCGCACCGACTTCAACGTCCCGCTCGACGACGACGGCACGATCACCGACGACTTCCGCATCCGCGCCGCGCTGCCGACGATCGAGTGGCTGACCGAGCGCGGCGCGAACGTCGTCACGCGCGAGCCACCTCGGCCGGCCGAAGGGCGCACCCGAACCCGAAGTACTCGATGGAGCCGGTGCGCGAGCGCCTCGCCGAGCTGGCGCCGGGCGTCGAGCTGCTGGAGAACCTGCGGTTCGATCCGGGCGAGACGGCCAACGACCCGGCGTTCGTGGCCACAGCTCGTCGACGGCGTCGACGGCTACGTCAACGACGCGTTCGGCGCCTCGCACCGCGCCCACGCATCGATCGTCGGTCCGCCGCAGTTCGTGCCGTCGGCGATGGGGCGGCTGCTGCAGAAGGAGGTCGACGTCCTGCTCGGCCTGCGCAACAAGCCGCGAGCACCCGTTCGTCGCCGTGCTCGGTGGCGCGAAGATCTCCGACAAGCTCGGCGTGGTCGAGGCGCTGCTCGGCATCGTCGACTCGATCGTGATCGGCGGCGCGATGTGCTTCACGTTCTTCGCCGCGCAGGGCAAGCCGATCGGCGACTCGCTGTTCGAGCCCGACATGGTCGACACGTGCAGGCGGTTGCTCGACGAGGCGAGCGCGAAGGGCAAGATCGATCCACCTGCCCGACGACATCACCGGCGTCGACGCCGGCGGCAACTTCGCCACGTTCGGCAACCGCCTGCCCGACGGCGCGCAAGGGATTCGACATCGGCCCCGGTTCGGCGGCCGCGTTCAGCGACGTGATCATGGACGCGCGGATGGTGTTCTGGAACGGGCCGATGGGCATGTTCGAGGACGAGCGGTTCGCGGCCGGCACCCGCACGGTCGCCCAGGCGATGGCCGACACGAAGGCGTTCACCGTGGTCGGCGGCGGCGACTCCGCGGCGGCGCTCGCCCAGTTCGGCCTCGACGACGAGGTCGACCACGTGTCGACCGGCGGGGGAGCGAGCCTCGAGCTGCTCGAGAACGGCGACCTTCCCGGCCTCGAAGCGTTGAGGGCGAGCCAATCATGACGCGAAGACCGCTGATCTCCGGCAACTGGAAGATGCACCACAACCACTACGAGGCGATCCAGACCGTGCAGAAGCTGCACTACCTCGTGCCCAAGGACGCGTTCGAGAACGTCGACGTCAGCATCCATCCGCCGTTCACCGACATCCGCAGCGTGCAGACGGTGATCGAGAGCGACGAGATGGCGTTCGCCCTCGGCGCGCAGCACTGTCACTGGGAGGACAAGGGTGCGTTCACCGGCGAGGTCAGCCCCGGCGTTCCTCGCCAAGCTCAACGTGCGCTACGTCGTGGTCGGCCACAGCGAACGGCGCGAGCTGTTCGGCGAGACCGACGAGATGGTCAACAAGAAGGTCGCGGCGATCCAGGCGAACGGGATGATCCCGATCATGTGCGTCGGCGAGACGCTCGCCGAGCGTGAGGCGGGCGACACCGAGGCCAAGGTGCTCGGCCAGGTCGAGGCCGGCCTCGCCGGGCGCACCGCGCGAGCAGATCGCGGCGCTCGTGAT
The DNA here is from genome assembly GCA_963801795.1 of Ilumatobacteraceae bacterium. Lineage (GTDB taxonomy): Bacteria > Actinomycetota > Acidimicrobiia > Acidimicrobiales > Ilumatobacteraceae > Sva-07. The sequence continues at coordinate 17,064 of CAWDFZ010000002.1, read as the reverse complement.
CGCGTACGAGCCGATCTGGGCGATCGGCACGGGCCGGACGGCCACGTCCGACGATGCCCAGGCCGTGTGCGCGCGCGATCCGTCGGCGACTGATCGCCGAGCTCGACCGACGCCGACGCCGCGGACGCGGTCCGGATCCAGTACGGCGGATCGGTCAAGGCGGGCAACGCCGCCGAGTTGATGGCGCAGCCGGACATCGACGGCGCGCTCGTCGGCGGTGCGAGCCTCGACCCCGACGAGTTCGCCCGCATCATCCAGTTCGGCGGCTGAGCCCACCGCGCGTCGGTGGAACATTCGTTCCACCGGGTGTTGCGAAAATCCGTTTGACTTTTCACACAGCTGAAATCCCGACCCGCCTACCGGGCGGTAAGTGGCGCTGCTAGTGTTCGTTCACCTGTTATTCACCGGGGAGGGGGATAACGGGTCTCGACTGTGGTCGAACGCCGGCGCAGCCGGGCGGTTCCTGCGGCATGCCCTCCCATTTCTGTAATCCATCCAGGAGGACACATACGTGAACACGATACGACGGAGCCACAAGCTCCTCGCTCTCGCTGCCGCGTCGACGTTGGTCATCGCCGCGTGCGGCAGTGACGACGACGGCGGCGGTGCCGAGCGACACCACGGCGGGCTCCGAAGCCACCGCGGGCACCGAAGCCCCCGCGGGTACCGAAGCGCCACCGCACCGACACCACTGCAGACACCGCCGCCGAAGGCACCACGGCAGGCACCGACGGCGAGGCGCCGGCCGGTGACGCCGCGATGACCGTCACCGATCGATCTCGTCCGACGGAAGCCGTCTGGGAGGACGGTTCGCCGATCACCGTCGCCGACCTCGAGTGCACGTGGCAGGCGAACCTGAACACGCCCGGATCGCTCGTCGACCGTCGGCTACGACAAGATCGTCAGCGTCGAGGCCGGCGAGAGCGACAAGCAGGTCGTCGTCGACGTTCTCGAGCGTCGTTCGCCCCGTACAAGACGCTGTTCGACCGCGATCCTGCAAGGCTGCCGCTGCACGAGGACTGCAACGACGTCTCGGCCGACTTCGAGACGGCAGCTGCCCGATCTCGGGCCGGCCCGTACAAGATCGAGTCGTGGAGCGACCAGCAGCTCGATCCTCGTGCCGAACGAGAACTACTGGGGCGATGCTCCGGTCACCGAGCGCATCGTCATGGTGCCGCTCGCCGACCCGACACCGAGATCGCCGCGCTGAAGGCCGGCGAGGTCGACTTCATCTACCCGCAGTTCTACGCCGGCATCGACGACGCGCTCGCCGACCCGAACGTCAACGTCCGAGCGTCGACTTCGGTGGCGACTACGAGGGCTTCTACTTCCAGCAGCGACGAGAGCCGCTGGTCCGTTCGCCGACCCGGTCTTCCGCGAGGCGTTCTCGATGTCGATCGACCGCGAAGCGGTGTTCGCAGCAGATCTACGTGCCGATCGCGCAGCGGCCGCTGACGCTGCTCAACTGTGGTCCGATCGTTCCCGGGCCCGTACTGCGCGACGACGCCTTCAGCCGACACGCTACGACCCGGCGGCCGCCGAGACGCTGCTGACCGACGCCGGTTGGACCAAGGACGGCGACGGCTTCTGGGCCAACCGGACGGGCGACGTTCCGGAGATCCGCTGGATGGTCAACACCGGCAACACCCGTCGTGAGAACACCCAGGCGTTCCTGATCCCGCTGCTGCCAGCAGGCCGGCTTCAACGTCGTCGCCGACAACTGCGACGCGGCCTGCGTGCTTCCAGCAGCGGCTGCCAGCCCTCGACTACGACATGGCCATGTACATCATCGACCGCGCCGCCGGACCCGAGCTACCTGACCGCGTCGTTCACCTGCGACCAGATCCCGACGGAGGAGAACGACTTCCAGGGTCAGAACAGCACCGGTTGGTGCAACGAGGAAGCTTCGGCGATGCTCGAAGAGGCCGACGCGACGGTCGACGAGGACGGCCCGCGCCGACCTCATCAAGGACGCCCTCGCGCTGATGGACGACGGACTACGTGATGCTGCCGCTCGTCCAGTTCCCGAAGTCGGGTGCCTGGCGCACCGACAAGGTCGGCGGCCCGATCGCCAGGACGACTCGGCCAACTACCGGGCGTTCGACAACTTCGACGAGTGGGAGGACCTCGACGGTGACGGCCAGATCATCATCGGTGCCGAGCAGTGGCCAGAGTGCCTCAACCCGATCACCGAGTGCGCCAACTCGTCGTGGTACGTCTGGACCGTTGCGTTCCCGATCCTGCCCGCCGTGTGGGACACCACGAACGACCAGACTGTTCGAGCTCACCAACGCTCGTGGCCGGCGAGCCCGTCGTCGAGGTCCTCTGATCCATGACGACTGAGGACGCCAGGTTCGCACTGAGTGTCAGCCTGATGGAGTGGGGCCGGCCGTCGCCGGCCGGCCCCACGCCGCTTGTCCATCCGGTCTCGCTGATTCCATCTGAGCACGGGAGGCGAGCTACGTGGCTCAGATTCATTCTCCGGCGACTGATCTGGGCTGATCCCACGCTCCTGATCGTCACGTTCCTCGTGTACGTCGCGATCCGCATCGGGACCGACCCGGTCGCGAGCTACCTGCGCGCGAACCCGCGCGCCAGCCAGGCCAAGATCGAGCGAGTACAGCGAGGTCAACGGCCTCTACGACGGCGTCGGCGGCTACATCAGGGGCTACTTCCAGTGGCTCGGTGGATTCCTCACCGGCGACTGGCCAAGCAGCATCGTGGGCAGCCGCGAGGTGTGGCCGGAGCTGAAGGACGCGATGGCCAACACGCTTCGCCTCGGCATCGCCGCGATCGGTGATCGGCATCGTCGATCGGCCTGCTGCTCGGCGTCTTCGCCGCGCTGAAGCCCGGCGGCCTGCGCGACGCCACCGTCAACGGCGCCGCCTTCGTCGGGTTCAGCATCCCGCCGTTCGTCTCGGCGGTGATCCTCCAGCTCGTCTTCGCCGTGCTGTGGGTCCAGTGGTTCGGAAAGTCGCTGCTCCCGACGTCGGGCGTCTACCCGCCCGGTCACCAGGGCTTCGACCCGGTGCTGATGTCGAAACACATGATCCTGCCGGTCACCGTCGTGGCGATCCAGATCATCGCCGTCTACTCGCGCTACATGCGGGCCTCGCTGCTCGACGTGCTCGAACAGCGACTACCTGCGCACCGCTCGAGCCAAGGGCATCAGCGAACGCCGGGTCCTCGTCAGGCACGCCATGCGCAACGCGATGATCCCGATCGTCACCGTCGCCGCCATCGACTTCGGTGCGATCGCTCGGCGGCCTGATCATCACCGAGAACATCTTCGAGTACCCGGGGATGGGCGACTTACTTCCTCGACGCCGTACGACAACGGCGACTTCCCGCAGCTGATGCCGTGGATGGTGATCATCGTCGTCTCCGTCATCCTCTTCAACCTGCTCGCCGACCTCTCGTACGCCTGGCTCGACCCGAGGATCCGCCTTGACTGAGTTACTCAACACCGAACGAGCGCTCCTCGGCGTCGACGAGCCGTCGGCCCGACGCATCGCCGGCGGCCTCGGCGACAGCGAGGGCCTCGACCGCTCAAGTCGCTCTCGCCGCGCCAGATGGCGTTCAAGCGGTTCCTGCAGCCACAAGGCCGGCGGTGATCTGCTCCGGTCGTCCTGCTGGTGATGGTCATCTTCGTCGTGCTCGCGCCGATCACGGCCCGCTACGGCGTCAACGAGCCGGTCTTCCCGATCGACGGCAGGGCAACCGAACCAGTTCCTCTCGCCGCGTGCGGAGCGCCTGGTTCGGCACCGACGACATCGGCCGCGACCTCTACAGCCGGCTGATCTACGGCATCCGCGTGTCGCTCGTTCATCGGCCTCGCCGTCGGCGATCATCGCCGTCGTCATCGGCATCGCGGTCGGTGCCATCGCCGGCCTGCGCGGCGGCGGGTTCGACGACATCCTGATGCGGGTCACCGACATCTTCCTCGCCTTCCCGTTCCTCGTCGCCCTGCTCGTCGTGCGCAACGTGCTCGGCGAGATCGCCTTCCTCGAGCCGATCATCGGCGACGAAGACGTCGATCCGCTTCATCATCGTCCTGTTCGCCATCTTCGGCTGGATGGGCGTCGCCCGCCTCGTGCGCGGCCAGGTGCTCGCGCTGAAGGAGCGCGAGTTCATCGAGGCGTCGCGGGCGCTCGGCGCGTCCGACCGCCGCATCGTCGTCCGCCACCTGCTGCCGAACTCGATCGGTCCGATCCTCGTCGCGCTCACGCTCGCGGTCGTCGCCGCCGTCATCGCCGAGTCGACGCTGTCGTTCTTCGGCTTCGGGCCCGCAGCCGGGTCGGGCAGCACGTCGCTCGGCAACCTCGTCGGCGACTCGAAGAGCGCCGTGCAGTCGGGCAACTGGTGGCTGGTCGTCTTCCCGTGCGCCGCTGCTCGTGCTCGTCGCCGTCTGCATCAACTTCATCGGCGACGGTCTGCGCGACGCCACCGACCCGAAGCTGCGATGCGGAGCGTGACGCCTGATGGACGAACCCGTCCTGTCGTTGCGCGACTTCCGCGTCACGTTCCACACGATGACGGCGAGGTGCAGGCGGTGCGCGGCATCGACCTCGACGTCGCGCGCGGCGAGATGCTCGGCATCGTCGGCGAGTCGCGGATCCGGCAAGTCGGTGACGTTCCTCGGCCTGCATGGGTCTGCTGCCGAAGTCGGCGAGATCGAGGGTTCGGCGAAGGTCGGCGGCGACGGAGCTCGTCGGGCGCACGTCGAAGCAGCTGATCGACAGGTGCGCGGCAAGAGGATCGCGATGATCTTCCAGGATCCGCTGTCGGCGCTCAACCCGGTGCACCGGATCGGCGACCAGATCGTCGAGATGATCCAGTCGCACCAGGACATGTCCGAAGGCGGCGGCGCGCGCGACGCGCGGTCGAGCTGCTCGACATCGTCGGCATCCCGCAGCCCGACGCAGCGGGCGCAGCAGTACCCGCACGAGTTCTCCGGCGGCATGCGCCAGCGCGTGATGATCGCGATGGCGATCGCCAACGACCCCGAGGTGCTGATCGCCGACGAGCCGACGACGGCGCTCGACGTGACGGTGCAGGCGCAGATCCTCGAGGTGATGCAGCGATCCAGCGCGAGATGCAGCACGGCGATCGTGTTGATCACCCACGACCTCGGCGTCGTCGCCCGCGTCGCCGACCGGGTGCAGGTGATGTACGCCGGCCGGGCCGCCGAGCGGGCGACGTCGCATCGATCTGTTCGACCAGCCGATCGCACCCGTACACGCAGGGTCTGCTGCGTCGCATCCCGGCGCACGGGCGGCGACCGGCTGATCGCCGATCCCGGGTGCGCCGCCGAACATGCTGCGCCCGCCGTCGGGCTGCGCGTTCCGCGCCGCGCTGCCCGTACGCCGATCGACGCCGTGCGCCGGCGAGCTGCCCGAGCTGCGCCCGTTCGGCGACCTGCGAGACGGCGTGCGTCCGCGCCGACGAGCTGTGCTCGAGGCGATCGCGTGACCGTCATGCCGTGAGTCGACGACCCCGTCGTCGAGGTCGACGAGCCTCGTCAAGGACGTTCCCGGTCCGCGCGAGCAAGGGTCTGCGCGTCGTCAAGCGCATCGTGCAGGCGGTCTCCGACGTGTCGTTCACGATCGAGCGACGGCGAGACGCTCGGTCTGGTCGGCGAGAGTCGGGTCGCGGCAAGACCACGGTCGGCCGGTGCGTGCTGCGGCTCATCGAGCCGACGTCGGGCTCGGTGAAGTTCGAGGGCGACGAGCTCGATCGACGCTCGATCGCAACGACGATGCGGCCGATGCGCCGCGAGATGCAGATCGTGTTCCAGGACCCGTACGCGTCGCTCGACCCGCGGCTGCACCGTCGGCGCGGCGATCGCCGAGCCGCTGCAGATCCAGAAGATCGCCGGCGACCACGACAAGCGGGTCGCCGAGCTGCTCGAGCTCGTCGGCCTGGCGCCCGACCATGCGCGGCGGTTTCCCGCACGAGTTCTCCGGCGGACAGCGGCAGCGCATCGGCATCGCCCGGGCGCTGGCGCTCGAACCCGACGTTCATCGTGCTCGACGAGCCGGTGTCGGCGCTCGACGTGTCGATCCAGGCCGGCGTCGTCAACCTGCTGCAGGACCTGCAGGACGAGCTCGGGCTGTCGCTACCTGTTCATCGCCCACGACCTGTCGGTCGTGCGCCACATCTCCGACCGGTCGCCGTGATGTACCTCGGCAAGCTCATGGAGGTCGGCCCCGCCGAGGAGATCTACACCGCGCCGGCGCACCCGTACACGCAGGCGCTGCTGTCGGCGGTCCCCGAGCCCGACCCGCGTCATCGAGCGCGACCGGCAGCGGATCGTGCTGGAGGGCGACGTGCCGTCGCCGATCAACCCGCCGTGCGGGTGCCGGTTCCGGACCCGCTGCCCGAAGGCCGAGGCCGATCTGCGCCGAGGAGGAGCCGGAGCTGATCGAGCGTGGGCACGGGCCACCCGGTCGCCTGCCACTTCCCGGAGACGATGTTCGTCGACCAGGGTGCGCCGGTGAGCTTCCAGCCGGCCGACCGGTAGGCTGGCCGGCCGTGCGTGACGTCATGCTCTACCTCACCCTGGTCATCAACGTGGTCGTCGATGGTCGCCATGATCGCCGGCATCCTGATGCACAGCGGGCGTGGTGGCGGCCTGTCCGACATGTTCGGTGGCGGCGGCGGCGCGGCCCTCGGCTCGTCGGCGGCGGAGCGCAACCTCAACCGGATCACGTTCGTGTTCGCGCTGATCTGGATCTTCACGGTCGTCGCGCTCGATTTCCTGCTGGACGTGGTGTAGCCGAGGAAGGCAACAGATAGGGTCAGCGACCCACCACGTCGGAGTGGCGGAATGGCAGACGCGCTAGCTTGAGGTGCTAGTGACCTACTTATGGGCGTGGGGGTTCAAGTCCCCCCTCCGACACCACCTGACCAGGGCATTCGCCCTGGTCATTGTGCTTTTCGGGAGCGGTTCTCTGGCTCGAAATGGCCATCTGTCCGCGATTTGTCAGCAGATTCTTGCGACATCCTCGGCGTTCGGACTACGAGCGCGCAGAACGGCGGCTCGAAGCCAGCGTTTCGGATCGCTCCGAGAGAGGGTTCTCGCGGATCTTGCGGTCAGCGCCCGCGACCCGGGCGTTCGGTGGCGTTCCTCGACGCTGGGCTGCCCGAACATTATGGGACGGTCGGCCGCTCGCATACGTGCCCTTGTCGGTCGAGTCCCCCGTCGCTCCGGGTTGCGTGATTATTCGTCAACCAATCGAGCGCTGAACCCGACCGACTTCGCCGGATCGCGAGCGGGCAACCGATGGAATCTGTTGAGCGAAGTGTGCGCTGATTCGTCGACCTCGGCGGGCGCCTACGCCGAGATCTTGGCTGCGTACTTGCGCTGGGCGGCCTGCTTGGACACGCCGAGCATTGCTCCGATCTCGGACCAGGAACGATCCGCGTTGCGAGCATCGCGGATTGCGTCGAGCAGGGCGGTGTCGACATCGTCTCGCTGTTCCACCAGTTCGGCGATGGTTCGAAGCGCAGTCGTCTTCGCCTCGACCAGGTCGTCGGCGTCAACGCCGTCGGCCCACCGCTCGAGTGCGTCGGCGCGTTGTGTGCGTGTGGTCGTCATGGGGTCCACCAACCTTTCAGGAACTTGGATCGAGCCCGCATTGCGTGGATGATCGCAACGCCGTCGGCATCATCGACAACGCCGACCTCCAACGGCTCGCCGTTCGCGGAGGGTCCGATGAACATTGTGACGTCGGCATCGTCGGTCTCGAAGCCTCGCCAGTGGTGCCGCAGTGCATGGAGCATGTCGTCATCGGGGACACCGTGCTTGCGGGCGCTCGCCTCGATGTCCACCCGGTCAGGCTACGCATTGGATTGCGTATCGTCAACATTTGTTGACGACAGTCGCTGAAGTGTTGCGATCGGCACACACGTAACGCCGGCACTGTGGTACTCGCGGCCGTGACCGCATCCGGCAAAGTGTGCACTCCCGGCTGGGGCAGCTGGGCCCGCACCGAACCGCCTGGTTGGAGTGTGCGCACTGCAGGGACAGGCGCGGGCGCACATGATGCGAGTCGCTAAGCCGACGATCTGGGACGGTCGCAGCAGCCGACGGCCGACGGTCCTCACCGGCAGCCCGCTTGGCGTTGGCGATCTCAGCCGACGGGTATCGCCTGCACCTCGTCGATGAAAGTTGTCGGCCCCGTGGTCGAGGAGGAAACGGCCCAGATCAAAGCACGGCGGCCGACCCGACCAGTGTCTGAGTGGCGACCCAGCGCGGGGCCAAAGTCCACCCCGCTACGGTCGAACGTCGGAACGCAGCCCAGCCTCGACGAGCGTCCGCACGGCCTCGGCGCGGCGCACGCCCCGCCGTGCGGCGTAGTCGTCTATCGCGGCAAGTTGCTCGTGCGGTAGCCGAATGATAATCCGGGGCCCGATCGCCGGGCGCCCCCGGCCACGCTGCTCGTCGCTCACTTCGACTCCCGCCAGATCGGCGTGCGGTTCACGAAGCCACCACGGTGAGGTCGACCTCGTCGACGGCCCACGTGTCGCTCAACGACGGTATCCACACCAGCACTTCACCCGTGCGCTTGGCGTTCCTGTCGGTGAACCAGCCTCTGGTCATTCCCTCGAGGACGTTGCCGTCATCGTCGGTGAAACGGACTTGCTTGTCGTCCCACACCGCTTCGTCGGCGGCGGGTGGTGTGAGCACGGTTACGTTCTCGATCCGGACGCCGGACCAGCTGTGGGTACGTTGCGGCTTGACCCCGGCGGCGCAGTTGGTCTCGGTCACGCTCACCATGCCCGTGTCTTCCTCCCACCGCCGGACCATTCCGAAGCGCACACCTTTGTCGAATGGGGTGATGAAGCGCACCATCGCTCCGATCAGCGGTGGCTCGTTGACCCACCAGGCGGGCGGCTCAAGCGCCTCGGCGACTTCGGCGGTGACGCGGTAGTCCCGGTGACTCGCGCCCTTGCGCAGATTGCATCCGCGGCACAACGCCTGATAGTTGGAGAGGCGGTCTTGCCCGCCATGGTGGCGCGGGATGACGTGGTCAACGTGCAGTGACCGCGCGTCGCCGGTCGACGGCAGAAGCTGGACACCGCAGGCGAGACAGAGTCCGGCGGCGGCGAGCCAGACTGCGTTGCGGATCTCGGGGTCGCTGGTCGCGCCCAGCAGGTCGGTGGTCGTGATCGCCATGATTACGTTGCAACCATTACACGGCGTCGGTTATTCCTGACTGGCTGACGCTGGCTCGCCGTGGCGCGTTTCGATCAGCGCTGAGGAGCAGGTCTCGTCGCGGGGACCGAGACATCCGCGATCCCTACCCACTGCGACCGGAGGCGAGCGCGTTCCGCTGAGTCGACTCGTCGCCAGTTTGAGTCGAACGGAGAGAACCTCGCGGTGTCGAGCGTCACCGTTGTCGATGACGGCTGAAAACTGAGCAGTCCAGCCGGGCAGAACCGCGGAGTTTTCGACCGTCACCGACAACCGTCCCAGAAGGCTCTGTTGAGGGCCGGCCAGTGTTGCGGCAAGATCCGACGGCCGGGACATATGACGACAATGGCCGCCCGGCACGACGGTCGCTTCTATGCCGAAACGTTCTCTCGATGCCGCAACCATCCACTCGGGACGCGACTGGTCCCACGTGCCAGACGATGTTCGCTAGGAGATCCAGTTCCCACCCTTCGACAAACAGCACCTCAACAACTCGCTCAAGCACCTCGCGTGCCTCGCAACAGGACCCACTGAACGCGACAGCTCACGCGCCCAGAAGGCCGGCTCTGCACGTCCCAGGTTGTGGCGCAACGGGGTTGTCGTCAATGCGAGTCGTGCTTGAAGGTCGCTATGCCAGGCTCACGCAATCGCAGTGCAACGCACCTCGTCGGCGCTTCCCTCAAAGCTGATGAAGCTCATGCTGAATGCGACAGTGCCACCCGGTGTGATCGGGTCCGACGAGCTAGTTGACTCCCCTCCGACAACCTGCCCGCCAGCAAGAATGACGCAATTGATGGAAGTCAACTCAACCAGCACGTCGGATGAGTTGCTCAGCTGACCGCTGATGGACGTGTCGAATTCTCCCGGAACGAGAGCTGGGTTGACGACTTCAACGTCGATTCCGTCGTAGATGTAGAAGCCATTGCAATCGTCGAGCGACGCCCCGTCGGTGGTGTTCTCAACGTTGACGACGGTCACCGTCAGTTCAGCGGGGTCGGCAACCTGGTAGCCGATCTGAACGGGCGCGACACTTGCGGCCTCGTTGGCTCGAATGATTGGCACTGACTCCGTCACGGTTTCGACAGGGGTCCCAGCCGAGTCCAGAAGGGTGAACTGCACGTCAACCCCGCAGGCGGTAAGGCCGCCATTGTTAGTGACGATCGCACCAGCCGAGACAATCTGCCGTTCGGGATTCGGAGTGAATCCGAACTCAACGGCAAGATCCACATCGCCGGCGCCAGCGGGTTGACTCGGTTCCGATTGATCCGCAGTTGTAGAGGAGGCGGACTCAGCCTCGTCCGCGGCAAGCTCAGATGTCTCAGTTGCCGGGGCTTGTGCCTCGGTGTCCTCCAGCTGAGCCCGCAACTCAGCGTTCTCCTCCTCGAGTCCGGCGAGTCTGTCCTCCAATTCGGCCACTTGTTCTGAGTCATCGCTCGTCCCGCACGAGGCGAACAAAACAGCGGCGACGACGGATATGGCAGCGAGCCGGATGATTTTCATGTTGGGTCCCCTTCAGCGGGAGGCAACGGCACATCGCAGCCGGCCTTCCCGGCCTCAAAATATAATCGGACAGTTCACGCGACAAAGTCCGACCGTGTGCGGTTGCACGCTGGAGGTTTTCAGTTGATGCTCGGTCGGGTCGGCATCATCAGCAGCTCTCGACGCTGCGAATCGTCCCAGTCTCGATCGAGCCCCGCACCCGCTGGCTCGAACGTCTCGCAGCCTGCGTCAAAGGCTCGGAGTGGCGTCATTCCGCAAGCGCTCGTGAAGACAGATGATCCGATCTGAAGTGTCACCGAACGCCAGCTATACGGGTGACCCACCGTTTGGGGTAATGGCTCGGAAACTTCTCGCCTCAGGTTTAGGAGTCTGTGGCAACAGGATTGGCCATGGCCACAGCGCATGCGTCCGGGTTTCGCGCATCCATTGCTGAATCTCGGGGAGCGGGCTGAGCCGCTCACGGTGGCGCCAAGCGTCGACGTACGGCAACGGCCATATCGCGCCCCGCCGGACAGACCATTCCGTCTGCGGGCAGGGTGGCGAGAAACCGAAGTTGAGGTCCCCGGTGCTCACACGTGTTTCGGGTTCGATTCCTTGTGTTGTTCAATTGTTGGGAGGAATTCCGTCCCCGGCACCCCCGGAGTGGCGGTGCCGGACACGGAGTCACTCTCAATCGAGGATAACGAAGGTGCCGTTGTCGTTGATCTGCACCTGGTGCGTGGCGAGCACGTTCGTGGTGCCGGTTTCCGTCACGACGATCTCGGTGACACCGTTGACGACATCGCCCGGCGTGGCGGTGGCGTCGATGTCATTTGTGTAGTCGGTGTATTCCGACTCGAGGTGCCATTCGGCTTCAAGAACGGTCATGTTCTGGTCGAAGCCGGTGACGGCCGAGTCGACAGCCGACACGAAGATGGCGGAGGTTGCCATGCCGAGCGGTACGGCGATCATGCCGAGGATCAGTCCGGCACGAGCCAAACCCCGCTTGTGGCCGTTCTTCTTGTTCTTGCGTGTGGCGAGGAAACCGAACACCACTGCGACGACGCCAAACACTGCGCCGAACTGGCCCAGGATGAACGTCAATGCGAGGAGAACACCGACAATGCCGGTGACCAGTGCGGTGACGGCGAACCCCTTGGCGGGCCCTGGCCGGCTGTCGTTGTCGGGGATCGCGGTTTCATTGGTGGTCGGGGCGACAAAGGTGGTCGTCTCGGTCATCGTGGTGCTCCTTGAGCTTGATGGGTCGGTGATCGATCTGACCACCTCATTGATGAGCCATGGCCATCATGTAGCCCTGGCACCCATCAGACTACGGACGCGCCGACAGATTCACAACCTCAATTTTGAACCATGGTGGATTGTCAGCCAGGTGCTGACGTCGTAGGGTGGCACGATGAAGTTCGAGATCAAGACCGGACGAGGACGCGGAAGTGGTCGGCCCGCCAGGTGGACCCACCGTGAACGTGCCGACCAACTTTACGATCACCGTCACCGACAACCCGCCACACGACTTGCGGTTCGAGACGGCATGGAACGACGCAGAAAGACGCCTCACCATCCGCCAAGCCACGTTCACAGCGGTCGATGACGATGACCCGGTGCGGATGGCCTCGATCATCCGCGTCGCCGTGGGCGACATCGTCTGCCGGGCCATGGAACACGAGGTACTGGGCGAGCGCGGTTGGAAAGGAGTCGTGGCCGACTACCCCGACGACGACGCAATCCGCGTCGACGCCCTCGTCTATTTGTTATCGGTCGCGCTCGGCAGCCCGAAGCCCTCCGCCAATGTTGCAGTCGCCCGAGGACTGTCACCCGCATCCGGCCCGAAGCGTGTCGGCGCCGCCCGCAAAGCCGGGCTGCTACCGGAGACGGAATCTGGCAAGCCGTCTGCCGGGCTGTCGACGTTTCGGGCTGCAGCGAGCAGCAAGCGTCGTTGAACGTTGAGCCTGCAAGAATCTCGGCCGATGCCAACCACCGATCGCATCCCCGTGCTCGTCTACGACGACGGCACCGCCAACGGTCGCATCACCATGGACCGAGCACTCCCCGTCGCCTCACAGATTCTGTTGGCGATCGCCGTTCGCAGCCCGAACCAGACCCGCAACGTCGAAGCCGCCGACCATGCAGGAATCCCCGTCGAGGTCGTCGGCCTCACGGCCCACACGGGCATCCGACATGCACTCGCTTTATGCGCTGAGCGGGACATCTGCCTCGCCCACGTGCCGCATCCCGGACAGCACCCTGGTGAACAGCTCCGCAAGATCATCCAAGCCGCCTCCGAGAACGAAACGAACGGACAGCCAGTGCTCGCCGTGCGGATTGTTCACCCCGACGCACCACAACACGGCCCCGTCGTGGAAATCGACCCCGCCCACGCTGACTCAGGCTTTGCCGCGCTGCGTTCGCTGCCGGACTCGCTGCCACAACAAGTCAACCGCTGCACATCTTGCGGCTAGCGGGCGACCGGTCCGATGCCGACCTTCGCTCAGCGGATGCACTACGACAGGCGCGGGAACTCATCGCCGAAAACGACATCCCCACCTACGACCAGACCACCGATGACGATCCATCGGCCAGCGCGATCGAGTCTGCCGACGCGGCCTCCGCAGTTGTCATCGGCATCGGCGGACTGACCATCTCGGGTCGCAAGCCAACAGCGCCAGACGAACTGCCCAACCGAGTTCTCGAAACTCCCGATGGCCACCTCGCCCATGAACTTTCGCGACACGTGGACACCGACCTCGTCGTCGTATGCGACACCCTGACCCTCGAACGCGGTCATCTCACCAAAGTCGCCGCCACAACGGCCGCTCTCGCGGCGATCACGGCAGGGACGCTGACCGCCGGACTCGCCGGACTCGCCGTCACAGCTGGAGCAGTCGCCGCCTCAACGATCGGATACACGGCCGCCCGCAACGCGGCACACGACTCGGAAGCCGGTTGAGGACCGAAGGTCTCGCAGAAACGGTGACGGCCGTAGTTGCATTGGCGAGTCAGCAAGCGGTCTGCTCGGGTTGCACCACCATTCCTGTGAGCATCGGAAACTGATCCGATGAGCCGCACCCCATCGGACCAGTCGTCATCGTCGTACGATCCGATCGCCGGCCCTAAGCGTCGCACTCGGAAGCCACGCGATCGTGCCGATGATCGACCAGTCGAGCTGCAGCGCCTTATCTGTTCGGCTCTGTCGGCGTGAGCCAGGTCGATGAGGTTCCGACGGGCCTCGTCGTGCCCGAAAGTTAAATTGACGACATGACCAGCGAGGCGGCAACGGGAATGCCGAACGGCGCGCAGACTGAGGTCCCGAGCGGATCCGAACTCGCGCGACTGTTTCTGCCGACCCAGGACTTTGAACTGTCGAAGCGCTTCTATCTGGCGTTGGGGTTCAAGATTGTGCTCGACGACGAGGTTGCGATCTTCTAGACCGGCTCGGGTGGTTTCCTCAACGACACCCGGCGAGGTGCACGCTCGCGTACTGGCACCATCCGCGCTTCTCGTCGGGCTCGCACGGGAACGACACGACGTAGATGGTGTTCTGGCAGGCGCTGTACGAGGCCGACGCCGACCTCGTGCTCGTGGGCCACGACCACGGCTACGAGCGCTTCGCGCCCCAGACCCCGATGGCCGCGCTCGATCCCGACCCGCGGCATCCGGCAGATCGTCGTCGGGACTGGTGGCAAGGATGTGCGCCGCTTCCTCGACCGTCCGAGCCAACAGCGAAGCGCGCGACGCGACGAGCCTCGGCGTGCTCGAGCTCACGCTCGGCGCGCGGCCTACGACTGGCGCTACCGCGCTGCCGTCGGCAGCGTTCACCGACAGCGGCTCGCGCCAGCTGCCACTGAGCCTCAGCGCGGGCCCGGCACGCCCTTGAACTCGTAGTGGAGCGGCTCGCGGCCGGGCTGGACGATCCACGCCTCGCCGGTGCCCTCGCTCTTGTACGCGGCCCAGACGCCGTCGGCGACGGCCTCGGCGTCAGCAGCCGTGAAGCCGCGCGACTCGAGATCCTGCTGGAACTCGGGTGGCGTGAGCGCCGTGTCGGCCCAGCCGGGGCAGACCGCCTGGATCCGGATCCCGCGCGCGGCGAGCTGCGGCGCGACCGAGCGGACGAAGCCGACGACCGCATGCTTCGTCAGCCCGTAGATCGGGTCGTCGGCGATCCCGACGAGGCCGGCGAGCGACGCCGTGACGATGATCGTGCTCCCCTTCGGCATGACGCGATCGAGGCGGCGGACGCCGTACACGACGCCGTCGACGTTGACCCCGACGCGCGCGGCGGTACTGCTCGTCGGTCAGCGTCGCGATGTCGTCGCTCGCCGGTGAGCGACCCCGCGTTCAGGCACGCGAGGTCGACCGAGCCGATGTGCTCCCAGGCCTCCGGGTCGGAGACGTCGAAGCCCGAGACGAGGTCGAGCTCCTTCACCTCGAAGCCCTCCGCGTAGAGCTTCGCGACGATCGCCTGCCGATGCCTCCGGCGGCTCCGGTGACGAGAGCTGTCATGGGATCAGCACGACCTTTCCTGTCGATTGGCGGGATTCGATGAGGCGATGCGCCTCGGCGGCCTCCTCGAGCGGGAGCTCGGCGCCGACGATCGGCCGCACGGCGCCGCCCTCCCAGAGGCGCAGGACGTCCTTCGCCGCGCGCGCGACGAGCTCCGGGTCGCGGCCGATCAGGCGACCGAGGTAGAAGCCGTGGACGCCGATGTTGCGGCCGACGAGCCAGGCCGGGTTGACCTCCTGCCACATGCCGCCCGCGTAGCCGACCGCGATCGCGGTGCCCAGCGGCTTCAGCAGGCCGAGCGACGCCTGGAACACGTCGCCGCCGACGAGGTCGAACACGACGTCGACCTGGTCGAGCTCGCCGATCTGCTCGTAGGTGACGCGCCTCGACGGCGCCGAGCGAGCGCGGGAGCTCGAGCTTCTCCGCGCTCCCGACGGCGGCGACCGGGTGCGCCGTTGAGCGCCTTGACGACCTGCACCGCCGCCGTGCCGACGGCGCCGCGGCCGCGGTCACGAGCACGCGCGCAGCCGAAGGCGATGCGCACGAGCTCGGTCAGCGGGATCCACGCGGTGAGGAACGCCATCGGGAACGCGGCGCCCTCGGCGAAGCTCGCGGACTCGGGCAGCGGGAAGCAGCCAGCGGCGGTCGACCGCGCACGCGCTCGGCGTAGCCGCCGCCCCGCTGACGCACGAAGCCCGATCACGCGCGCGCCGTCGAGCTCGCCGGCGATCTCGGAGCCGAGCACGGCGGGAGCTCGGGCGTCTGCGGGTACATGCCGAGGCGGATCAGGACGTCCGCGAAGTTGATCCCGGCCGCGCGGACGTCGACGATCGCCTGGCCCGTCGGCGGCCTCGGGCTCGGGCACCTCCTCGACGACGAGCTGCTCGGGCCCGCCGACGCCCTTCAGGACGGCGGCTCTCACACGACCGGTGAAGTTCGGCTCGCGCTTCTCGATGAACGCCGCGACGCCCTCGGCGCCGTCCTCGCGACTCGAGACAGCGGCGGAAGCCGTCGGCCTCGCGCCGCAGCCCCTCCTCGAGCGACAGGTCGCGCGTCGTGCGCGCGAGCTCGCGGAGGACCCCGATCGGAGACGGGCGAGCGTGCGGCGATCGTCCGCGCGATCCCGAGCGCCGTCTCGCGTAGCTCCTCGCGCGGGACGACCTTCTCGACGAGGCCCCAGTCGTACGCCGTCGCGCGTCGATGAAGTCGCCCGTGAGGTTCAGGTACTGCGCGCGGCCGATCCCGACGAGCCGCGGCAGCCGCTGCGTGCCGCCGCCGCCGGGGATGAGGCCGAGCTTGATCTCCGGCTGCCCGAGCTGCGCGTCGTCGGACGACGACGCGGATGTCGCAGCACATCGCGAGCTCGAGCCCGCCGCCGAGGCAGAAGCCGTGGATCGCCGCGACGAACGGCGTGCGCGCCGCGTCCATGCGGTGCCCGAGCTTCTGGATGCCGCGTGCCGAGCCCCTCTCGTGCGCCTCGGCCGCCGCCTCGCGCAGCGACGGGAACTCCTTGATGTCCGCCCCGGCCACGAACGCACGCTCGCCGGCGCCGACGAGCACGATCGCGCGCACGTCGTCGTCGGCGTCGAGCCGGTCGATCTCGGCCTCGAGCTCCTCGAGCAGCGGCGCCGAGAGCGCGTTCATCGGCGGGTTGTCGATCGTGACGACGGCGACCGGCCGTCGAGCTCGGTCGAGACGAAGTCACGCCACTACGCCGTCTCGCGCGCGGCTGCTGGCGCGAACTGCTCGCGCAGCGCGGTCTTGCGGAACTTGCCGACTGCGGTCTTCGGGATCTCGTCGACGACCTCGAAGCGGTCCGGAAGCCACCATTTGGCGAAGTTCGGCGCGAGGAAATCCCGCAGCTCGTC
>CAWDFZ010000001.1:0-491282 GCA_963801795.1 Ilumatobacteraceae bacterium | reverse complement strand
CTTCGAGAACTTCCGGTCGTCCGAGTAGCGACGGACCTTGGCCTTCTTGCCGCGCATGACCGTGTTCCCCATGGCGGACACGACATTGTCGACCGCGCCGGCGGGGACACCGACGACCGAGTAGTTGTCGGTGATGCGGATCGGACCGATCTCGCGTCCCGACAGACCGGTCTCGTTGGCGATCGCGCCGACGAGGTCGCCTGGCCGCACCCCGCCCTTGCGGCCGAGGCTGACGTACACGAATTCGGTGTTGCCGTCACGATCACGTGTCGCCCCGGGCTTGGCGGTCTTGTCGAACTTGCCGCCCTTCTTGCGGTCGAAGGGTTTGCCGTCGAACTGTTTGCGGTCGCCCTTCTTTCCGTCGTTCCGGAACCGTTCGGATGCGTCGGGGATCTCGCGCTCGTCGAGCAGCGCACCGCGTTCGGCGTGGACGAGCTTGATCGCGGCGAGCGCGATGTTGCGGTCGCTGTCCTCGCCGGCGAGGGCGTGAAGGATCGAGTTGTAGTCCTCGAGGTCGGGTGAGGCGAGCGACTCACGGACTTGCGCCACCGTCAGCTCGATCTGGCGCGAGCGCAGATCGGCGACCGACGGCACCTTGGCCACGGTGATCGTCTGCTTCGTCAGCCGCTCGATGTTCTCCAGTTGGCGACGCTCGCGCGGCTCGGCGAGCGTGATCGCCGTGCCCTCACGTCCGGCGCGTCCGACGCGACCGATGCGGTGCACGTAGCTCTCGGCCGCCGACGGGACGTCGTAGTTGACGACGTGGGTCAGCGTGTCGACGTCGAGGCCGCGCGCCGCGACGTCGGTGGCGACGAGGAGTTCGGCCGTGCCGTCGCGGAGCCGCGCCATCACGCGGTCGCGCTGGGTCTGGTCCATGCCTCCGTGCAACGCCTCGGCGCGGTAGCCACGCCCGTTCATCGTCTCGGTGAGCTGGTCGACCTCCGTGCGGGTGCGGCAGAACACGAGCGCCGACTGTGGCGCCTCGATGTCGAGGATGCGGCCGAGCGCGTGCGCCTTGTGCGCCCGCTGCACCCAGTACACGGTCTGGCGGACGAGGGCTTTGTCGCCCGACTCGGCCTCGCTGCGGCCGATCTTGATCTTCACCGGATCGCGCTGGTACCGCTTGGCGATGGCGTTGATCCGGTGCGGCAGTGTGGCCGAGAAGAGCACCGTCTGGCGGTCGTCCGGCGTGCTCTCGAGGATCGACTCGATGTCGTCGGTGAAGCCCATGTCGAGCATCTCGTCCGCCTCGTCGAGGATCACCGTGCGGATCCCGTCGAGCTTCAGCGAGCCTCGCCCGATGTGGTCGATGGCGCGGCCGGGTGTCGCTACGACGACGTGCACGCCACGATCGAGCAGCTGCAGCTGGCGTTGGATCGGCTGGCCGCCGAACACCGGAACGACCTTGATCCCGAGCTCCTTGCCGTACTTGAACATCGCCTCGCTCACCTGCACCGCGAGTTCCCGCGTCGGAACGAGCACGAGCACCGACGGCTCGGCGCGGCGGCTGGTGTCGATGCGTTGCAGCGCGGGGAGGGCGAACGCCGCGGTCTTGCCGGTACCCGTGGCGGCCTGACCGAGCAGATCGTGACCGGCGATCAACGGGGGGATCGTCTCGCGCTGGATCGGCGTCGGCTCCTCGTAGCCGAGGTCGGCGAGCGCCTTGAGCAACTCGGGGCGCAGACCGAGCGCGGCGAACCCGGACGCGTCGTCCTGCTCAACAGCACTCGACTCGGCGGCCAAGATCGTCGGGTCGGGCAGCGATGTGTCCGCCGGAGCGGACATGGGTTGCGGGAATTGGTCGTAGCTGTCGGTCATCGGCTGTGTGCTTTCTCGGGGTGACTGGCCCACTGTACGAAGCCGACGCGCCGACCGTGTGCGTGGGTCGTGGAAGAGTGGCGGGATGCTCTGGGGAAGCGAGACGTCGAAGGCGGTCGAGAACTTCCACATCTCCGGCGAGCCGATCCCGGCTCGGGTCGTCCACTGGCTCGGCCGGATCAAGTCGGCGGCCGCCGGTGTGAACGCCGACCTCGACCTGCTCGACGGTGACCTGGCAGCCGCGATCGTCGCCGCCGGCGATGCGATCGCGGGCG
Organism: Ilumatobacteraceae bacterium; assembly: GCA_963801795.1. Classification (GTDB taxonomy): domain Bacteria; phylum Actinomycetota; class Acidimicrobiia; order Acidimicrobiales; family Ilumatobacteraceae; genus Sva-07. The sequence goes on along the minus strand of CAWDFZ010000001.1, from coordinate 489,189 downwards.
GGGAACACGACGACGAATTCCCGATCGACGTGTTCCAGACCGGCTCCGGCACGTCGTCGAACATGAACGCCAACGAGGTCATCAGCTCGCTCACCGATGGCCGGGCCCACCCGAACGACCACGTCAACCTCGGTCAGAGCTCGAACGACGTGTTCCCGTCCGCGGTCCATCTCGCCGCGCTGCAGGCGGCGCACGACGATCTGGTGCCGGCGCTCGTCGCGCTCGCCGACGCGCTCGCGATCGAAGGCGGTCGAGTTCGCCGACGTCGTGAAGTCCGGCCGCACGCATCTGATGGACGCCGTACCCGTGACCCTCGGTCAGGAGTTCGGCGGGTACGCCGCCCAGGTTCGCTCTGGAGCGGGCCAGCTGATCGCGACGCTGCCCGAGCTCGGCCGGATCCCGCTCGGCGGCACCGCGGTGGGCAACGGGTTGAACACGCACCCGGAGTTCGCCGAACGGGTCCGGCGCCGGCTCGGCGAACGAACCTCGCCCGGCGTCGCGACCCTCATCGCCGCACCGGCCGATCACTTCGCCGCGCAGGCCTCGCGCGACGCGCTCGTGTCCACGTCGGGCGCGTTGAAGACGGTCGCCGTCGCGCTGACCAAGATCTGCAACGACCTGCGCTGGATGTCGAGCGGGCCGCGTGCGGGCCTCGGAGAGATCGTGCTCCCCGAGCTGCAGAAGGGTTCGTCGATCATGCCGGGCAAGGTCAACCCGGTGATCCCCGAGGCGGTCCTGCAGGTTTGCGCGCAGGTGATCGGCAACGACGCGACGATCACGGCCGCGGCGATGCAGGGCAACTTCGAACTCAACGTGATGATCCCGGTGATGGCCCGCAATCTGATCGGCTCGATCGACCTGCTGACGGCGGCGGCCGATGCGCTGGCGACGAAGTGTGTCGTCGGCATCGAGGCGAACGTCGAACGCTGCCTCACGCTCGCCGAGCTGACGCTCGCGACCGCGACGGCGCTCAACCCGGAGATCGGTTATGACGCCGCCACGGCGATCGTCAACGATGCCGCGGCGAGCGGACGGCCACTTCGTGACGTCGCCCGCGAACATGGCGTGGCCGACGACGTCCTCGATCGGGCGCTCGATCTACGGGCGATCGCCCGCGGCAACGCCAGCGCGTAGTGCGTCAGTCGGGAGCGGCGATGTCGGCCAGCGGTGCGTTGGGCTGGTGGAACTTGGCCTCGCCGGCCTGGATCGCCTCGAGGAGATGGATCGAGATGTCGGCGACGCGCACCTGGTCCTCCTCGACCCCGGCACCCTTCACGCCGTCGTCGAGCATGATGTAGCAGAACGGGCAGGCGGTGGCGACCCGGCTGGCGCCGGTGGAGATCGCCTCGGCGGCGCGCTCGTCGTTGACCTTGGTGCCGACGGTCTCCTCCATCCACATGCGGGCGCCACCGGCGCCGCAGCACATGCCCTTGGTGCCGTTGCGCGGCATCTCGACGACCTCGATCCCCTTGATCGAGCCGACGACCTTGCGTGGCGCGAGGTACACGTCGTTGTGGCGGCCGAGGTAGCACGAGTCGTGGTAGGTGATGCGCTCCTCGAGCGTGGCCTGGCTGACGTCGAGCTGGCCGCTGTCGATCAGCTGCTCGAGCAGCTGGGTGTGGTGGATCACCTCGTAGTTCCCGCCGATCTGCGGGTACTCGTTGAGCAGCGTGTTGAAGCAGTGCGGGCACTGGGTGATGATCTTCTTCACGCCCATGCCGTTGAGCATCTCGACGTTCGGCTGGGCGAGCATCTGGAACAGGTACTCGTTGCCTGAGCGGCGGGCCGAGTCGCCGGTGCACATCTCCGACGGGCCGAGGATGGCGACGTCGATGCCGGCCCGGCGCAGCAACTGCGCCATCGCCTGGGTGACCTTCTTGTTCTTGTCGTCGAACGAGCCGGCGCAACCGACCCAGTAGAGATACTCGGACTGCAGGGTCTCGCCGGGATCGACGATGGTCACGCCGTCGAACCCGTCAGCCCAGTCGCCGCGCTCACCCTGGTTCATGCCCCACGGGTTGCCCTGGTTCTCCATCGCCCGGTACGCGTTGCCGAGTTCGGTGGGGAAGTTCGATTCCATCAGCGACAGGTAGCGGCGCATGTCGAAGATCTTGTCGGTGATCTCGATGTTGACCGGGCAGATCTCGTCGCACGCCTTGCACGTCGTGCAGGCCCAGAGCTCCTCGGCGGTGATGCGCTCGAACAGCGAGTTGGCGGTGACGGTGATCTCCGGGACGGTGCCGAGCGGCGGGCTGACGACCGGGGTGCCGGTGGCAGCCATGACCTCACCGGCCTTGAGGACGATCTCGCGCGGGTCGAGCGCCTTGCCGGTGGCGTGGGCCGGGCAGACGCTGGTGCAGCGGCCGCACATCGTGCAGGCGTCGAGGTCGAGCAACTGCTTCCAGGTGAAGTCCTCGACGACGGACGCGCCGAAGCTCTCCAGCTCGGTCTCGGTGAGGTTCGGCATCGGCCGCATCGCGCCCTTCGGCCGGTCCTTGTCCTTCAGGTACATGTTCAACGGCGACGTGAAGATGTGGCGCAGCATCGTGATCGGCAAGATGGCGAGGAACACGATGAACGACACGACGTGGGCGATCCACATCCACTGGTGCCAGTTCTGCAGGTCGGACAGCGACCAGCCGTCGACGAGCTGCGACAACGGATAGCCGACGAAGCTCCACTCCTCGTAGCTCGGCTGACCCTGTACGGCGATCCGGAACATCTCGGCGAGAAAGCCGCTCACGCCGATCGCCAAGAACGTGCCGAGGATGACGACGTGTTCCGGCTTCGACTTGATCCGGATGCGGTACGGCCGCTGCACATAGCGGCGCACGATCGCCCACACGATTCCGCCGAGGAACACGAGGCCGGCCGCGTCGCCGACGAACGCGTAGGCCCGGTAGACGTCGCCCTGGAGGAACTTGAGATCCTCGGGCATCTGGTGATCGACCTCGAGCACCGTGGTGACGGCGAGCAGGACGAGGAACCCGAAGTAGATCATCGAGTGCATGAGGCCCGCGGCGGAATCGCGCAGGAGCGTCTGCATGTAGGCGCCGGCGCGGAAGTCCTTGAGGCGCTGAGCGGCGTTCTTGGTGGTCGTGTGCCGCTTCGAGGGTGCGCCGCGCTCCCAGTTCTTCATCCGATTGGCGAACATGAAGCCGCCCCAGACGATCATCACGGGGATCACCGTGTAGAACGCGAGCTGTAGTGGGCCCGGGATGTCGACGAACACCGCGCGGTGCACTTCGTTGTGGTTTTCCCACCCCGTGATCTGCGGCAGGATGCCGGAGACGAGGGTGAACAGACCGACCCCGATGCCGAGGGCGATGGCGATCTGGTGCGGTTTGACGCGCTTCGGCGCGTCGTCGGCGTTGGAGTCGGCGTGGGCGCTCATGGCGGCCATCACGCTACTGCCTGAGCGTTGCCGCCTTCATTCCAGGACAGACGGCATTTCCAGCGGGCCGCGTCAGGCGGAACGGAGCAGGAAGATTCCGGTCATCATGAACTCGACGGCGGTGCCGACCGGGTCGTCGGCCGCGTCGATGTCGCCATAGCCGATCACGGCGCCGAACGGTGCGTTCCAGTAGTCGGTGGCGCCGGGTCGCTCTGGTCCGTGTGGCCCGACGTAGAGATAGGGCTCCGCGTGGAAACCGTCACCGCCGGCCGCGCCGAGGTTGCAGCGCACACCGGGTGCGGCGTCGAGATCGATGCCGTAGTCGAAGTGCTCCGGCCAGAGCCGACCGACCGTCGCCTCGGCATGCGGTAGCGAGGCGACGACCTCGTCGATCGATCGCTGGCCGAGCAGGTACCACTCGCCGAGGATCGATGTGGCCTGCCCGTCGAGTTCGATGGGCACGTCGGGGTCGCGGAACGGTGGCGTGTCGTTGCCGACCCAGAAGTCCGGACTCGGCTCGAAACCGACCTGGCGGCACAGGTCGGCGAGACTGCTGCCGGCGACCGAGGTGACCGTCGTCGTTGCGGCGGCGTCCCGAATCGTCTCACCCGCCACACGTTCGACGAGCATCGATCCGCCGACGAGGCGAACGCGTTCGCGATCCGGCCCGACGGGAGGGGTCGCGAAACCGCCCGGGCTCGGGACCAGGTCGAACAACCCGTCGTGTCGTTGACGTGCCTGGGCGAGCAGGTGGGCGGCGAGGAAGTGCAGCGTGTCGCGCTGGATGGGCCAGTCGTCGGGCAGCGGCACCGGACCGCGGTCAGCCGTAGTACTGCCGATCGAGCTCGCGGATCTTGCTGGCCAGGCTCGCCAACAACTTGTGCGAGATCGCCGGGACGTCGTCGATGACGCCGAGGAAACGGCGCTGGTCGATGACGAGCAGCGTGCAGTCGGTCTCACAGATCGCGGTCGCCGTCCGGGGACCATGGTCGAGCAAGGACAACTCGCCGACCACCGCCCCGGGGCCGAGAGTGGCGATCTTGCGGTTGTTGCGCTTGACGGAGACTTCGCCGCCGACGACGACGAACGCTTCACGTCCGGTCTGGCCCTGGTCGACGATCAGGGTGCCGGCGGTCATCTTGATCTCGTCCGCCGCGCGGGCGACCTTCTCGAGTTCTTTGTTGCTGCACGCGCTGAACAGCGCCACGCTACGAAGGGTTTCCAGGTGCTGTTTGTTGCTCGCCATGCGAGCACTGTAGGCGCGGTGAACAGGGTGGATGTTCAGTGGGCGGCCCGGCGTTCTTCGGCATACCGCAGCGCCCGTTCGAGCATGGTCGCCACCGGGGTCGGCGCGACGTGCAGCACGGCGGCGCACGTTCGGCAGGACGACGGCCCGCCGGCGATGAAATCCGTGTGCCAAGCGAACGACGGGCGGTCTCGTGTGGAGCGTGCGAACGCACCGCACGCGGTGACCTGGCGACCCGTGGAGTCGCGCCGGCCGGCCACCAGGTCGCCGTCGGAGCGGAGGGCGTGCAGGCCGTCGCGGGTCCTGGCGCGGACCGGTGCGGCGGTTGTGCGGGCGGGGGCCGGAACGACACGCTCCGTCGGCGCAAGCGGTACGCCCGCTGGCGGCACGCGTTGGTGCAGTACACGCGGGCGCGGCCCGAGTGGTACGTGCGGTTGCACGAGGTCCCACAGACGGGACATGCCCATTCGGCGACGACGTCGCCCCATCGCGGGCGGACGTAGACCGGATCGACGGTCGGTCGCAGCGTCTCGTGCCGATCGGCGACAGGCCCGACCGGCGCCGGCTGCGCCGTGGTGATCGCGAACTCCAGGTTCATGTGATGAACGTACGCGAGGGGTGCGACAGTCCGATGAGGCCCAGGTGCGTGCCCGTCCGCGGCCGTGCGACATCCCTCGCCGGCCGCCACCACCATCACCGCCGCCTCCCGAATCGTCTCGGATGCCCGCTGGTCGTTGCTCCACGAGGGCGTCCCGAATCGTCACGGAGCCACGACGGTTGCCCGTAGCGGCGTCCCGAATCGTCTCCGCCCCGAGTCGAGGTGGGTGGCCGGAGATTTCGCTGGGTCTGGGCCAGCCGGCGGGTCTGGGCCGGGCGGGTCGATGGGGCCGGTCGGGGTTGGGCCGGTCGGGGTCGGGCGGCTGAGGTTGGGCCGCGGGTTGAGGTCGGTCGAGGTCGGCGTGGGCGGCAGAATCGGACGGGCGCAGGAGGTGGACGACGGGCGGTGAGACGATTCGGGACGGTCCCTCGGCGACCTGGTCCGGGCGGTGAGACGGTTCGTGACGGTCCTCGGCGACCGGGTCCGGGTGGTGAGACGATTCGGGACATCGGCGTCTCCTCCGGCGAACGGATCCGCGAGACGATTCGGGATGTCGACCTCGGCCGACGAACTCATTGGTGAGACGATTCGGGACGGGGCACGGATGCGAGGACAGGCGTCTGCCGCGGTGCCCGGCAGCGTGCAGTACGACCGGCTGAGGCGACCGGGGGCGCTGAGATTCAGGCGGTGCCGGCTTGGCGGGCGACGGCCTCGGCTGCCGCGGCGACCGCATCGGCGTCGCCGAGGTAGTCGGCGGAGATCACCGCGAGTCGCTCGTCGAACCGATATTGACGTGGGGCGCCGGTCGGGATGTTGACGTCGGCGATGTCGTCGTCGCTCACGCCTTCGAGGTGCTTGAGCAGCGCCCGCAACGAGTTGCCGTGCGCGGTGATCAGCACGGTCGCGCCGTCCATGATCTGCGGTGCGACGTGATCGAACCAGTACGGCAGCACCCGGTCGACGACGTCGCGCAAGCACTCCGCCGCCGGCAGCACGTCCGGCGGCAGGTGCCGGTAGCGCGCGTCGTTGATCGGATGTTCGGGGCTGTCGACGTCGACCGGAGGCGGAGGTGTGGCGTACCCGCGCCGCCACGCATGCACCTGCTCGGCCCCGTACTTCGCCGTCGTCTCCTTCTTGTCGAGACCCTGGAGCGCTCCGTAGTGGCGTTCGTTCAGCCGCCACGACCGTGCCACCGGGAGCCACGACTGGTCCATCTCGGCGAGCGCGTACTGCTGGGTCACCACGGCGCGCGTCTGCAACGAGGTGTGTGACGTGTCGAACTGCAGTCCTTCGTCACGCATGGTCCGCCCCGCGGCCGATGCCTCGACGATCCCCTGCTCGGTCAGCTCGACGTCGTGCCAACCGGTGAACAGGTTGGCGAGGTTCCACACCGATTGGCCGTGGCGGAGGATCACGAGCGTTCCAGTCATCGGAGCGATGCTAGATCGGCGCTCTAGTGTTCGGCCGTGGCAATCGCATACGACTTCGACCGGTTCCTGAAGTACGACGAGCTGTCGGAGTGGCTCCACCAACTGGGCGCGGCGCACCCGGACCTCGTCGCCGTGGAAACGTACGGACGGTCCCACGAAGGCCGTGACCTTCTGCTGGTCACCGTCACCGACACCGCCCACGGCCCGCACGACAGCAAGCCCGCTCACTGGATCGACGCCAGCATCCACGCCGAGGAGCTCACCGCCACCGTCGCCGCGTGTCACGTCCTCCAGCATCTGATCGACGGCTACGTCGCCGGCGACGAACAGATCACCCGAGCAGTGCGCAGCCGGACGTTCTACGTCGTTCCACGCGTCAACCCCGACGGTGCGGAATGGGTGCTGTCGGACGTGCCGAGGCTCCGACGGTCGAGTGTGCGTCCGTGGCCGTACCGGGACGGACGCCGCTGGCCCGGCCTGTCGCTCGAGGACGTCGACGGCGATGGTCGGATCCTGCAGATGCGCGTCGCCGACCCCGACGGCGCGTGGATGCCGCATCCCGACGAGCCACGCCTGCTGGTCGCGGTCCCTCCCGACGGGAGCATTCCCCGCCGGAACCGTCCGCTATCGCGTCCACAGCGAAGGGCGCATCGAGCACTACGACGGGTTCACCGTCCCGACGCCCGCGCCTCCCGAAGGCCTCGACCTGAACCGCAACTTCCCTGCCGGGTGGGGAACCAACGTGCGCGGGTCGGGTGACCACCCGCTCTCCGAACCGGAGATCGACGCCCTCGTCCGCGCCATCGTCGCCCGGCCGAACATCTGCGGGTACAACGCCTTCCACACCAGCGGCGGAGTGCTGCTGCGGCCATCGTCGATCGCCGCCGACTCGACGCTGCCCCCGATGGACGTGTGGGCGTATCGACAGCTCGCCGAACGCGGGACCGCGCTGACCGGCTACACCTCGCACTCCGTCTACGAGGACTTCACCTGGGACCCCACCGAGACGATGAGCGGCGCCGCCGACGACTGGGCCTACGAGCACCTCGGCGTGTACTCCTGGACGACGGAGTTCTGGGACATCGTCCACGCGGCGACGGGCACGAAGCAGTCGACCCACTTCTGGTACACCGGCCCGACGACGGACGAGGCCCTCGCCGTCCTGCGGTGGCTCGACGGACAACCGAGCGACGACCACACCGTCGGCCACGTCGACTGGTACCCCTTCGACCACCCGCAACTCGGGCCCGTCGAACTCGGCGGGTGGAACGACCTCTACTCCTGGACGAACCCCGCCCCGCACCTCCTCCGGGCCGAGGTGGCACCGCACGCCGAGTTCGCGGTGTTCCAGGCGCTCGCGTCACCGTGCCTCGAGATCAAGGACACCACGGTCGAGGCGCTCGGCGAGGACACGTTCCGGATCAGCGCGCGCATCGCCAACACCGGCTGGTTGCCGACCCAGGTGACCGCCAAGGCGCTGAAGAACGACCGGGTCCGTCCGATCGTCGCCGAACTCGTCGTCGACGCGGGAGCGGTCGAACGCGTCCAGTTCGTCGGAGTGCCCCGCGTCAGGAGGCAGGTCAACTCGACGGTGGCTCCGCCGCCCGCTTCAACCACGGCAGCGACGGCACGCCGGACCGGACCGTCGTGTCGTGGGTCGTGCGTTGCCCCGGCGGCACCGAATTGACCGTCACGGTCCGACATGACCGTGCAGGTCAGGACGCCGCGGTGGTCCGCGCCGAGTGACGCGTACGCTCGCGTCGATGGACGTCGAGCGCCTCCCTGCATCCGCGATCGAACTCTACGAAGCGGCCGTCGATGCCTTCGAGCAGTCGTATTCGCCGTACTCGCACTACCCGGTCGGAGCCGCGGTGCGGACCGCGTCGGGACGGGTGTTCGCCGGCTGCAACGTCGAGAACGCGTCGTTCCCACTGGGATCGTGCGCCGAAGCCGGGGCGATCGCCGCAATGGCGCTGGCAGGTGAACGGGACATCGTCGAAGTGGTCACCGTCACCGGCGGTTCCGAGCCCGGCACACCGTGCGGCGGTTGCCGGCAGCGGCTGCGCGAGTTCGCCGCCCCGACGGTGCCGGTTCACGCCACGACGATCGACGGGCGGGCGCTCACGTCGACGATCGCCGACCTGTTGCCGGACTCGTTCGGTCCCGAACACCTGACTTGAGTCGTATCGACTCAAGTTTTCTGACTCGCAGGTTGCGCCTTTCATGTGCTGTTGGGTAGCGTGCTCCGCCAGAAGCATTCGAAGACACAAGGGAGCACAGCAACCATGGCCAAGGCAGTCGGCATCGACCTCGGAACCACGAACTCGGTGGTGTCGGTACTCGAGGGCGGCGATCCCGTCGTCATCCCCAACGCCGAGGGCGCCCGCACGACGCCATCGGTCGTCGCGTTCTCGAAGACGGGCGAGGTGCTCGTCGGCGAGGTCGCCAAGCGCCAGGCGATCACGAACCCCGACCGCACGTTCCGTTCGATCAAGCGGCACATGGGCGAGGACTGGAAGTCCGAAGACATCGACGGCAAGAAGTACACCGCGCAGGAGATCTCCGCCCGCACGCTCATGAAGCTGAAGCGCGACGCCGAGGCCTACCTGGGCGACTCGGTCACCCAGGCCGTCATCACGGTCCCGGCGTACTTCGACGACGCCCAGCGCACCGCCACCAAGGAAGCCGGCACGATCGCCGGCCTCGAGGTGCTCCGCATCATCAACGAGCCGACCGCCGCCGCGCTCGCCTACGGGCTCGACAAGGGCGCCGAGGACGAGACGATCCTCGTGTTCGACCTCGGTGGCGGCACGTTCGACGTGTCCGTGCTCGAGATCGGCGACGGCGTGTTCGAGGTCAAGTCGACCCACGGTGACACGCACCTCGGCGGCGACGACTGGGACCAGCGGATCATCGACTGGCTCGTCCAGCAGTTCAAGGCCGCCCACGGCGTCGACCTGAGTGCCGACCGCATGGCCGCGCAGCGCCTGAAGGAGGCCGCCGAGAAGGCGAAGATCGATCTCAGCCAGGTCCAGGCGACCCAGATCAACCTGCCGTTCATCACGGCCACCGCCGATGGGCCGCTGCACCTCGACGAGTCGCTGTCGCGCGCCAAGTTCCAGGAGATGACGTCCGACCTGATGGAGCGCTGCCGCGTCCCGTTCGAACTGGCGTTGAAGGACGCCGGCGTCGAGAAGGGCGACCTGCACCACGTGATCCTCGTCGGCGGGTCCACCCGCATGCCGGCGGTCACCGAACTGGTGCAGAGCCTCACCGGCAAGGAGCCGAACAAGACGGTCAACCCCGACGAGGTGGTGGCGATCGGCGCCGCGGTCCAGGCCGGCGTGCTGCGCGGCGACGTCAAGGACGTCCTGCTGCTCGACGTCACCCCGCTGAGCCTCGGCATCGAGACCAAGGGTGGCGTGATGACCAGGCTCATCGAGCGCAACACCACCATCCCCACGAAGCGCACCGAGGTGTTCACCACGGCCGAGGACAGCCAGCCGTCGGTCGAGATCCACGTCATCCAGGGCGAACGCGAGATGGCCAGCTACAACAAGACGCTCGGCAAGTTCCAGCTCGTCGACCTGCCGCCCGCCCCGCGTGGCGTGCCGCAGATCGAGGTGACCTTCGACATCGACGCCAACGGCATCGTCCACGTGTCGGCGAAGGACCGGGCGACGAACAAGGAGCAGTCGATGACGATCACCGGGCAGTCGACGCTCGACAAGAAGGACATCGAGCAGATGGTGAAGGACGCCGAGGCGCATGCCGAGGACGACCGCAAGCGGCGCGAGGAGGCCGAGATCCGCAACAACGCCGACTCGCTCGTGTACCAGACCGAGAAGGTGCTCCGGGAACAGGGTGACAAGGTGCCCGCGGAGGAGAAGGAGGCCGTCGAGCAGCCGCTCGCCGATCTCAAGAAGACCCTCGAGGGTGCCGACAGCACGGCCATCAAGGCCGCCACCGACACGCTGATGTCGGCCAGCCAGGCCTTCAGCCAGAAGCTCTACGAGGCGGCGGCGCGTGACTCGGGTGCCGAGGGGACCTCGGCGTCGGGCCAGGGAGGTCCGTCGGGAGCGGGCTCGGTGAACGACGACGACATCGTCGATGCCGAAGTGGTCGACGCCGAGATCGTCGACGACGAGCAGAGCTGAGCGCCCGATGGACGGCGACATGATCGACCCGGACGAGTCCAAGGTGACCGACGAGGAACTCGCCGACCCCCAGCACGGGGGTCAGCGGTCCCACGCCGAAGACGGGCTCGACGTGCACGACGACGACGAGCGGGCGAGCGAGATCGACGACATCACCGATTCGCTCTCACGTCCGGGTGCCGACGACCTGTCGGCGGCCGAGGCCGAGTTCGACGTCGACGTCGCCGCCCTCGTCGCCCAGAGCGACGAGTACAAGGATCTCGCCCAACGGGTGCAGGCCGACTTCGACAACTACCGCAGGCGCTCGCAGGCCCAGGCGCAAGCCGATGCCGAGCGCGCGACCGGGCGCCTCGCCGAGGCGCTGCTGCCCGTGCTCGACGCCGCCGAGGCGGCGTACCTGCGCCATCCCGACGAGGTCGGGCCGCTGCTCAACCAGATGCTCACCGGAGCTCAAGAAGCACGGACTCGTCGCGGTCGACCTCGAAGGTCAGCCGTTCGATCCCGAGGTGGCCGAGGCCGTGGCGCACGAACCCGGCGACGGTGGCGATCCCGTCGTCACCGAGGTGTTGCGGAGCGGCTACCTGTGGAAGGGCCGTGTCCTGCGCGCCGCCATGGTCAAGACGCGAGACTAGGAAGACAAGGACAGAGCGGGGAGCGAGGGGCCCGATGGCCGCGCAACGCGAGTGGTACGAGAAGGACTATTACCAGGTCCTCGGCGTCGCTGACGACGCGGCATCGAAGGACATCACCAAGGCGTACCGGAAGCTCGCGCGCGAGTTCCATCCCGACAAGAACCCCGGCGACTCCGCCGCCGAGGAGCGTTTCAAGGAGGTGTCGGCCGCGTACGACGTGCTCGGTGACGACACCAAGCGCGCCGAGTACGACGAGGTGCGTCGTCTCGGCCCGGTGGCCGGCATGCGCGGGCCCGGTGGACCGGGAGGTGGCTTCCGATTCAACGTCGGCGACATGGGTGGCGCCGGTGGCTTCGGCGACATCCTCGGCAACATGTTCGGGCGCCGGGGCGGCGCGAGTGGTGGCGGGGCGGGGCCGCGGCGCGGGACCGACGTGACGGCTGTGCTCACGGTCGACTTCGCCGACGCCGCGCGGGGCGTCGAGACGACGCTGTTTCTCACGACCGACGCGCAGTGCTCCACCTGTTCACGGCAGCGGCGCCAAGCCCGGCACGAGCCCGCGGGTGTGTGGCAACTGCGGCGGACGCGGCGTGGTCGACGACAACCAGGGCTTCTTCTCGTTCTCGACCCCGTGCCACGTGTGCGGCGGCCAGGGAGCCGTGATCGACGAGCCGTGTCCCACCTGTCACGGCAGCGGCATCGAGCAGCGGCCACGCGAGGTGAAGACCCGCATACCCGCCGGTGTCAAGGACGGCCAGACGATCCGCCTGAAGGGCAAGGGTGGGCCGGGGCGCAACGGTGGGCCCAACGGTGACCTGCTCGTCCAACTGAAGGTGACACCGCACGATCGGTTCGGTCGTCGCGGCAACGATCTCACCGTGCGGGTCCCGATCACGTTCGCCGAGGCCGCCCTCGGCGGCGAGATCGACGTGCCGACCCTCGAGGGTCCCACCGTCACGCTCCGCCTGCGACCCGGAACGCAGAGCGGCAGCCGCCATCGGGTGAAGGGCCGCGGGATCGCCACGGCGAAGGCGACGGGAGATCTGATCGTCACGGTCGAGGTGGCAGTGCCGTCCGAACTGTCCGACGACCAACGTGCGGCGATCGAACAACTCGCCGCAGCGACTACCGTGAATCCCCGGAGCGCGCTGACATGACCGACGAGAATCGATCGCCCCAACGCTCTGCCACCCGCGCGGTGTACGTCATCTCGGTCGCCGCGGAACTCGCCGGGATGCACCCGCAGACATTGCGGATCTACGAACGGCGCGGGCTCGTCAATCCGGCCCGCACCGACGGCGGCAACCGGCGCTACAGCGATCACGACATCGCGGTGCTCCGGCGCATCTCCGAACTGGCCGGTGAGGGCATGAACCTCGAGGGGATCCGGCGCGTGATGCATCTCGAGGCGGAGAATCTCCGCCTGCGTACGGAACTGGAACAGGCCCGCGAGATCGCCCAGCATGCGATCGCCGCCGCCGAGCGCACGTCGGGAGGCGGCGACCTCGTTCCGCTGCGCCAGGCCGTCGCTGTGTTCGGACAGCGGCCGTCGATCTTCGACCGCGACCGCTGACGCCGCACGTCGGCCCTCAGTGTTTGCGGCCCTCATGCTTGCGTCGCGGCACGAACCGCGTGAGACGCCTGGTCGTGCTGATCGGTCGCGGTTCGACGTTCGTCGGCACCGCCGACACTCGCTCGATCGCCCACGGGCGCTCCGTCGTGGGCGCCTGGACCGATGGCAGCATCATGTCGATCGGGCGCAGCCGACCGGCCAGGCCCGCGGCGCCGATCGCCGCGCCGAGCGCAACGCACTGCCGTTGTGGCGACCGGATGTCGTGCAGCGGGTACGACGGATGGGCGATGCCCGCCAGGTCGATCGGGCTCGTCGGACCGGGTGACGTCACCCGGTCCAACCCCAACGCGGCGGCCTCTTGGATCTGTGCCGCGAGGTCGGCCGCGTCGGTGATCCCGTCGAACAGTTCGAACGAGATCGGCACCGTGGAGGTCAGCAGATCGGGTGGCTGGCGACCGACCGCATCGCTCGCGGTCGCGACGATCGGCACACCGGCGAGGACCACGTCGAACGATTCCCCGAGCGCCGCGTCGCGTCGTGCCATGACCGACTCGACGAGCACCCGGCTGAGCGCGACCGGGCTCGGGTCGATGGCGACGTCGATGAACCCGGCGTGCTCGACGAGTTCCTCCAACCGTCGCACGAGTCGGTCGTCCCAGCGGACCGCGTAGAGCCAGCGGCGCGGACCGTCGTCGATCAGGACGGTCGAGGAGACACCGTCGACCTGCAGCAGTCGGCTGCGCGTGACGTTCAACTCGGGCCCGGTCTGCGATGTCACGTCGACCCGGTGCAGCGTGCTCCCCGGCGGGAACACGGCGACGCGGGTCGGCGCGCGGCTGGGCCCGAGTTCGGCACGCAGCCGGATCAGCGCGTCGAGCACCGACCGGTCGTCGTCGAAGTGACGGATGCCGACCTCGGTCGCGGCGCGCAGCCGATCGGGTTCGTCGGCGGCGAGCAGCACCCCCCGAACGACGGTGCGTGTGAGTTCGATGCCGATGCCGTCACCGCGTCCGACCCGTTCCATCGTCACGGATTTCCTCGCGCGGAGCGCGCCGGCTCGGCCCAGGGGATGGCCGATGACGCCAACTGCACGAGCTGACCGGACGCCCGTGACCAGCACCGGCCAGGACCGCACGCCGACATCGCCAGGTCGTCGAGGCCGAGCGCGGCGACCTCGTCGCTGTTGGTCAGAAGGCCCACGAACACGTCGGCGGCCTCGGCGAGCAGTTCTGATGTGCCGTCGATCGTCGAAGCGATCGCCACGACGTTCACACCGTGCGCAGCGCCGCTGCCCAGGGTCCGGAGGGAGTCGAGGGCCGACGAGAACGCACTGTCGGCCAGGCGGCGACGGAGTTGGGTGAGGTCGCTCACGAGCAGGACGAGGCCGGGTCGATCGACGTGGGGCTCGGCCCGGCGCCGCCGGAGCTCGGTGGCGACGTGCTCGATGGCGGCGGCGGCCAGATCGACGCGGTCGGCTTGGGCGACGAGGTCCGTGTGCGCCATGGCTTCGGCGAACGACAGGCGCCGGCTCGACGAATCGATCACCGCGAGACGGACGTCCTCCGGCGAACAGCGCTCCGCGACGCCGCGCAGGATCGTCCACAACGCGGCGTCGAGCTCGGCCCGCGGTGAGCCGACGAACAACCACGTCCCCGTCTCGCCCGGTTGCCACCAGACGACGGGGCAGTCGGCATGTTCCGTGTCGTCGGCCAGCCCGATGGGGATGGCATCGGCCTCGTTCGTCGCCAGGAGGTCGCCGAGGGGAACCGCCGCGGGCAGCGTGGGCGGCACCAGGACCGGCACCGCGGCCGACCCCCGTCCGATCCCGAACGGTCGCGGCGGCCCATCGAGCCGAGCAGTCCCCGCGTCGTCTCCTCGAACGCGGAGTGAGGACCGATCGTGCGGGCCAGTCGACGTTCGAGCGAGGTCAGCGGACGCCCGATCACGAACGGGACGGACCGCGAGCCCTCCGGTCCGCGGCCGGCTCGGCGGGGACCACGGGGGTGAATCTGGTTTCCTCGTGGTCACCGCGCAAGGTCGTACGGGTCATCGTCGCCAGCGGAAACCCGGTCTGGCGGGTCACCTCGACGTCGACGAGCCCGGGCCGGGGCGGGATCGTCCCGCCGTCGATGTCACCGGACCGGGCGACGACGAGGCGAACCGACGGCGATCGTTCCGCCAGCGCGATCATGTCGGTCGACCAGCCGCCGATGTCGCTGCCGGCGAGCACGACGCAGACCCCTCTGTCGGTGGCGACGTGTTGGACGCGTGTCAGCACACGGCGTCGCTCGAACGCATCGTCGGTGCTGCCGCGTCCGCCGACATGCGGAAGTTCGGACAGCAGGCCGAGAAGTGTCGAGGCGTCGCGGTCGCCGATCAGCAGCACCGGAAGATCGCCAGGCCGACGGTGGGCCACCAGGCCGGCCACGACGGTGACGGCGAGGGCGTCGAGGTCGTGGTGGTCCGATGCCCGCACCGACACGATCGACGTGTCGGTCCAGTCGACCACCACTCGTTCTCCGACGTCGTCGTTGCCGATCCACACGGCGCTCGGCCAGACGGGGTGGGGATCGTCGTCGCCGCCCGCGATCGCGCCGAGCGTCTCGGCCAATACCGGAGTCGGTGCCGAGCGCTCGGGCACCGCGGTGTCGTCCCGGTCGATGTCGACCAGGCAGGCGATCGATCGGGTGGTCTCGGCAGCGACCGAGGGGTCGACGAGCGACGGGAGGAAGTCGGCGATGCCGGTCGGCGACACCGCAGCCCCGCCCGGTGCAGCGCTGGCGAGCGACGCGAATTGACCCTTCTGGGTGACGATCGTCCGGCACGACGCGGGTGCGTGATCGGCTCGATCGCACAGGACGACCAGACGCACGGACGGAGGAGGCGACGACACGACGTCGCGCAGCGGAGAGGTCCGACGGTTCCAGCGCTCGTCGTCGTCGACGACGAGCAGCGTGAGTGCAGTCGGATGGGCGGACCGCAACCCGTCGGCCCAGCGCCGCAGCGCGGCGTCGGTGGCGAGGATCGATCGTTCGCCACCGCGCCGGGTGTGAGGCGCCCACTTGAGCCAGTCCCAGCGGCCGAGGCGATCCGGCGTCGTCGCCACCACGACGTCGAGGTCGGCCGGGCCGTGTGCGGTCAGGGCCCCGAGAACGACGGCCCGGGCGATGGCCTCACCGAAGTCCTCCGGCCCGACGAGTGCGGCACCGCGGTCGGGCTCGACCGAGAGGGAGACTCGTCGCAAGGTCGGCCCTCCCTCGTCGACGAGCCCGATGGGCACGCTCACCGGAGAGTCGGCGTCGAGACGGCGACGCCAGAGCGACGAGTCGTGCGTGATGGCTGCCTGCACGACGTCGACGAGGCTGCGATCGTCGATGACGCCCGCGGTCCGACCGAACGGCACCGTGCCGTCGGCGTCGGCGCGCCGCCGACCGGTCGGGACGACCGCCGTGGCGCGCTCGAAGCCGAACACCCGGCCACCCGTCACGAGATCGCCCCCGGTCCACGACGTCGGCTCGACGATCGTTCGTCCACCCACCGCCACCGGCGAGCCGTCGACCGGGTGCACGGTGACCCCGTCGCCGCCGACCTCGAGTTCGAAGGCGACCTGTTCGACCGGCGCCTCCGCCAGTTCGGTGGCGGACAACCGCCGACCCGGACCGATCCGGTAGCGGCCACGTCCCAGCGGACGGATCGATCCGGCGCCACGCCCGGCGTGTTGGAGCAGGTGGATGACCGGATCGATCCCACGGTCGTGCTCGACCGACACGGTGGAGAGCACCGAACCCGACCCGCACGTTCTCGTCTGCCAGCGGAGTCGATGCCGGCAGGATCCGGCCGTCGACCTCCACGATCGCGGGCACGGCCTGACCGGTGACGGCCGCGACCGTGTCGCCGAGCGTCGTCGTCGTGAGGTCGGTGTCGACCGACACGTCGGCGTCGCCGTGTGGTGATCGAACCACGAGGTCCATCACCGGAGACTACGAGGATCGACCGGCCACCAACCGGACGCAGCCCCCTGCACGATCCATCGGCGGCATCCAGACGATTTCTGAACAATTTCTTGAGTTCCGCACCCTGCTTGCCGATGAACAAGGGTCGGCGTCTACGCGTCGACGCGTTCCGGACCACCAGTCAGCCCAATCCGCCCATGAGGTTCAGGTGAACACACCCACTGTGACCTGGCGTCAGACCGTCGCCGCCGCCGTCGCGGTCGTCGTCGCGCTCGTGGGCGTGGTGGTGCTGTTCAGCTCCGACGGACTGCCGGCGGTCAACGCGTCGGCGTCGCCGGCGACGCGCTGGTTCGTGCACCGTCCGACGGGCTACGTGGTGCTCGTCGACGGGTACGGCGGCCGGGCGCTGGCACGGATGGATGCCGAGAGTGACGGTGACCAGATCAGCGTGACCGAGGGCGGTGCGGTTGCCTACCTCCTGAACGACACGACCGCGGAGGTCACGCCGATCGAGACCGCCGACCTGCGATTCGGCGCGCCGGTCGAGCTGACCGCGCTCGGCGACGGACGGGCGGTGGTCGGAGTCGGACCGGCGGGACTCACCGTGGTGAACCCCGTGGATGGTCAGGCGTCGACGCTCCCGCTCGTCGGCGAGCCCCTGGACTTCGAGGTCGACTTCGCGTCGCCGCCCGTGATCGCGCCCGACGGCGTCGGTGTGGACCATCGACGGCCCGGTCCTGCGGCGGACGAACTCGACGTCGTCGTCGGACGTCGACCTCGGCCTCGGCGCCGGAGCGACGCTGTCGCTCGTCGGCGGACGAACCGCTCGTGCTCGACCCGACGAATCGGCGGGCGCGCCTCGGTGATGGTGCGTGGCAGCAGCTCGACACCGACGCGGACCCGAGCGAGATCGTCGGCCAGGTCAGTGGGCCGGCCGGGCCGTGCGGTTGGATCGGAGCGAACGACGACCTGTGGTGCGTGGCGGTCGACGGCATCGCCGAGCGGGCCACCATCGACGGACTCGACCTCGACGGTTCCGATTCGCTCGCCATCGCCGGCGACGCCGGTGTGGTCGTGCGGAGTGCGCCATCCTCGCTGGTGCGGATCGACTGGCGCGGCGCAACGTCTGCTCGACGACCGCCCGATGTCGGTCGCTCCCGACGCCGATCTCGAGGTGACGTCGACCGTCGACCTCGTCTGGGTCGACGACGTGGCCGGCGACCTCGTGTGGGCGGTCAACCCGTGGGAGATCAACGCCATCGAGAAGGACGGGGCCGGCACGTTCGAGGTCGGTGAGGACGGCACGCTGATCGAAGAGGGCGACGTCGGTGACTCGACCACGCCGACGCCCGACGATCCCGCTGCCGGCCAGGTGATCCCGCGTCACGCCGGACGACAACGGTGTCGACGACCCGCCAGTCGCCGTCGACGACCCGGTCACCGCCCGTTCCGGTTCGTCGGTCCAGGTGCAGGTCACCGCGAACGACTACGACCCCGACGGTGAGGCGATCGCCGTGTCGTCGCACGGGCAGCCGGGCCACGGCGACGTCGAGATCGCGAACTGCCTCGACGGTGGTCTACACACCCGACGCCGGCTACGTCGGCCGCGATCGATTCGACTACTCGATCGTCGACGGCAACGGCACCGAGGACAGCGCCACGGTGGTCGTCGAACTGCTCCCGAGCGCGACGAACTCGCCACCCGTGGGCACTCCCGATGACGCCCAGACCGGGCCCCAGATGCCCGTCGTCGTGGAGGTCCTGTTGAACGACGTCGACCCCGAGCGCGATGGGTTGCGCATCGGCTCCGTTCACGCCGCCGGACAACGCCGACCGTCGGCGAGGTGACCGAGACGCGTCGGCGACTCGGGACTGCCCGCGCTCCGGTTCGTGCCGGCTGCCGGTTTCGAAGGAACCGCGATGTTCTCGTACCGGCCGATCGACACGCTCGGCGGCCAGGGTGACGACGTCGACGTCCGTGTCGACGTGGCCGCGGCCGACGAGGTCAACCGTCCGCCCGTGACCCGGCCGGATGCCGTCCGTGCCCGCCGGAACACGCCATACCCGCTGCCGGTGCTGGTGAACGACCTCGATCCCGACGGCGACGACATGACCCTGAGCGTGGTCGCACCGCTGCCACCCGGCCTCGACGTGAGCGTCGAAGGGGCGCAACTGTCGCTGGTGGCGCGCACGGGCGCGGCCCCTCTCCTGCCGTTCCAGTACGAGGTGACCGACGGGCGTGGTGGCGTGGCGCGAGGGTCGGTGCTGGTCGACGTGATCGATGACGCCGAGCCGAACCTGTCGCCGGTGCTCACCGCCGACTCGGACACCGTGGTGATCGGATCATCCGTCGCCGTCGACGTGCTGGCCAACGACATCGATCCCGACGGTGACCCGCTGGTGATCGTCGGAGTGACGCAGCCACCGGACAACCTCGGCCAGGCCGTGATCGTCGGCGGCAAGGTGCAGTTCACGCCGGCCCCGATCGGCGATCGCGACGACACCAACGCGCGCTTCACGTACACGGTCACCGACGGGTACGACCACGAGGTCACCGCCGACATCAGCGTGTCGATCCTCAGCGAGTCCCTGGCCCGACCGCCCTACGCCCGCGACGACTCGACGTCCACGTTCATGAACTCGCCCGTGACGATCGACGTGTTGCGCAACGACGGTGACTCCGGCGGCGAACGGCCGACACTCGTCGGGAACCCCGGATGTGCCGGCGGTGGCCGCGCGGTCGTGACCGCCGACGCCCAGGTCCGCTACGACCCGCCGACGGATCAGGTCGGTACGTTCCGCTGCACGTACGAGGTCACCAACTCCCGTGGACCTGCGCGCCGGCGCGTCGATCATCATCTCGGTCCGAGAGCCGCTCCTGATCAACGAACCGCCGATCGCGGTCGACGACACGCTCACCGTCGAGGTGGGGGCGATCGGATCGAAGGACGTCACCAGCAACGACTCGGACCCGGATGGATCGAACAGCCCGCTGACCGTCGTGTCGTCGACGGCGCCCTCCCTCGGCACGGCGACCAGGCGCGGCAACGTGATCACGTTCACCGCGCCGACCACCGCCGGTGTGACGACGATCAAGTACCAGGTGGCCGACATCGATGGTGGAGTGTCGACCGGCCAGCTCACCGTGATCATCACCGAGAAGGCGAACGTGCCCCCGATCGCCACGGCGGACGTCCGCAACGTGTTCGGTCCCGGTGTGGCCACCGTCGTTCGACGTGCTGGCCAACGATCTCGATCCCGATGCAACAACCGGTGGGCTGTCGCTCGTCTCGGCCAGCAAGGTGTCGGGCGACGGGACGGTCTCGCCCAACGGACGCCTCGTCACGCTCACGCCGAACGCCGGATTCGTCGGATCCCTCGTGGCTTCCTACACGATCAGCGACGGCGCCGGGCTCGAAGCGAGCGCCCAGGTGACCCTCAACGTGCTCGAGCCACTCAACCGTCCGCCGGTCGCACGCGACGACAGCAACGAGGTCGCCAACGGTGCGTCGATCACCACGCGCGGTCCTGTTCAACGACTCCGATCCCGACGGCGATCCGTTGTCGATCAACCTCACCTCGGGGCCCGACCCCTCACTCGGCAGCGCACGGCTGAACAACGACGGGTCGATCGCCTTCACCGCCGCGCCCGGCGCGTCCGGAACGGCCATGATCGGCTACGAGATCACCGACGGCGAGTTCACCAGCAACGCCACGTTGCGGATCACCGTGTTCGCCTGCGCCGAATCGGTGCCGGTGGCCGGCAGCGCGACGCTCACCACCGGCTACCAGCAGCCGATCGCTGTCAACCTGCAGGCGTACGGGACGAACGGGACGATCACCGACGTCGCGGGTCCGCCGACGTACGACGGCGGCGATCTACACCCCGCCGGCCGGCGAGAACGGCAACGTCACGATCACCTACGCCGTCGTGAACGGATGCCGCCAGCGGGCGAACGGCACGATCACGATCGACGTCAACCAGGACCCGATCACGCGGCCCCTGTCGGCCGGCATCGGACGTGGCGAGGTGCGCGAGGTGCCGGTGTCCGACATCGCCAGCGACGCCGAAGCGCTGCAGATCGACAGCAGCACCGGCGCGCCGGCGTGGGTCGTCACCGAAGCGGGCCGACTCGTCATCCAACCGCCTGCCGGCACGCCGGTCGGCACCGTGTCGTGGACGACCGTCGTGGCCGACCCCGGTGGCCTCACCGCCTCGGTGCCGATCACCGTGACCGTCAACAACCAGCTGCCGATCGGCGCACCCGACGAGGTCAGGGTCAACGCCGGATCGACGCCGTGGTCGTCTCGCCGCTCGACAACGACAGCGACCCCGACGGTGCGAACGACGCGCTCGCGCTCCAGAGCGTGCCCGCGACCATCACCTTCCCGAACGGCGTGACCGGCACGTTGACGATCGTCGGCACCCGCCAGATCTCGATCGATGCGGCCGGTGCACGAGGCACCGACCTCGTTCACCTACACCGTGCGCGACGCCGACGGTGGCGTCTCGGGGCCCGTGACGGTGACCGTGATCGGCCCGCCCGCAGAACACGGCCGCCCGACGCCGCGGACCAGTCGGTCGCGGCGGTCGTCAACCGAGCCGATCGACGTCGCCCTCGACGCGAGCGACCCCGACGGCGACCCGTTGACGGTCACGGTCGATCGACGCCGTCGGGCGTCGTCACCGGTCAGGCCGGCCTGACCCTGACGATCACGGCGCCCGACGCCGGGACCTTCCTGGTCACCTACACCGTCAGCGACGGCTCCGCCACGTCGCGGGTGGCGACCATCACGATCACCGCGACCGATCCGCCGCCGCCACCGACGACGACCACCACCACCGTGCTCCTGGAACCGGCGACGTCGGACGCGACCTGACCGATCTCCGCGACCGCGCGGTCAGACCGTGACCGGGGAGCGGGTGGTCGAACGGAACGACCGCAGGCTGAGGCGCCATCGGAGTCGTTGCCACCGTGACCGCTCGGTGACGATCGCACCGTCGATCGACGTCAGGCACGCGGCGGCGTCCTGGGCGAGCAGGTCGGCACGCGTCGGCGTGCCGAAGGTCGCCGCACCGTTGAGTGCGGCCAGACGATGGAGTTCGCGCCGCGCTCCCGGTGCGAGCACCTCGGCGCGACGCGGCGATCTCGATGTCGGTCGACGACGGAGGGATCAGCAGACCCGCGTCGACGAGCCCATCGGTGGCCGAGGCCCAGGCGCCGCGGATCCGCTCGCTGGCCTCCTCCGCCGTTCGGCGCCGCCGGCGACGAAGGTACTTCGCGCCCAGGATGGCCCCCGCGCCGATCAGGAGCGGCACCACGAGCACGACGACCGCGGCCCCGACCCGAATTCCCCACACGGCGGCCTCGGACAGGCTCGTCGACGACGTGTCGGTCGGGTCGGTGTCGGCGTCGGGCGACTCGTTGTCGACGTCGGGCGGGGCAGCATCGGGGGGTTGCGGTGCGGCGGGTGTCTGCACCTCCGGTTCGGGTGCGGGCGGTGTTGATTCGGTGGCCTCCGCGTCGGGGACCGGATCGAAGGCGACCCAGGTCCCGTCGGTCAGCATGACCTCCGGCCAGATCACGGCGTCGCTCGAGGAGATGTCCAAGCGGTCGTCATCTGGTGGCGGCTCGACGACGAACCCGGTTGCCACCCGTGCGTCGACACCGAGCGAGCGAGCGAGCAGGACGAACGCGGTCACGAACTGTTCGGTGTTGCCGCGGCGCGTGTCGCGCAGGAACCGATCGATCAGGATGCGCTGGAGCCCTCCGGCCGGAGCGTCGGAGTCGAGGACGAAGTCGTCCGCCATCGTCGCCTCGATCGCTCGGAGTTGACCCCACACCGTGTTGTCGGTCGATGTGGCGAGCGACTCGGCGAGGCCGGTCAGGCCGGCGACGTTCTCGTCGACTTCGCGCACGGCCACGTCCGCCGCGGCGATGCTCGTCGAGTCGGGAGCGACGTTCGACACGATGCCCACCACCTCGCCGGGTGCGGGGCGCTCGACGAGCCGGACGACCGTGCGATCCGGGTCGGTCTCGACGTCGGCGTCGACCGACACCGGGCTGCCGGGCAGCGGCACGAGCGTCAGGTCGTCGCGCAGGAAGCTGACGTCGGCACCGAAGGTGGGGCCGGTCGCCGGGCCCAGCGTGCGGCCGATCGGTCGGATCGTGAGCGTGGGATTCCAACGCCGTCCGTCGTACGCGTCGAGTGCGGCCGTTCGCCACCGCGTCGGCATCGGCGCGTCGGCGGCCATCGAGCCGCCGGTCCGGGTCACCTCGTGCAGCAGCTCGGGCGGTTCGAGCGACCGGAGGGCGACGGTCGCCTGGATCGGGTCGAGCAGCGCGGCCGTGTCGGTCGGCGGCTCGTCCTGGCGGGGATCGGCGCGGGCGGCGAACGTGACCGGCACACTCACCGCGCCGGCGATGAGCGCCGCGAGCGCGACGAGCACGAGGAGTCGCCGTTCGCCGCGCAGGAAGAGCCACCGATCGTGCAGCCCTCGCCCCTCGTCGTGGAGCACGGCGAACGCCACCGAGAGGATGCAGATGGCGACCAGTGCCCACGGCTGGATCCCGAGCGGTGCCGACAGCGCGATCACGGCGACGTAGGTGAGTGCCACCGGTACGAGCGGCAGCAGGTTCCAGCGCCGCGCACACGCGGTGAGCGCGCTCAGGCTCGCACCGACGGCCAGTCCGGCCGCCACGACGCCGACCAGCGGCGGGCGGTACGGGCTCGGCCATTCCGTCGAGAGCAGTCGTCGCGCGCCAGACGTGAACGCGGTGACGATGTCGCCGACATCCCCGCCCGCGACCACGACCGCGACCCCTGTCGCCGCGAGGATGCCGACGATCGCGGCGCCGATGCGCACCACCCCGCGACGGGCGACCGTCAGGGCCACCAGACCGATCGGGAGAACCGGCACGACGGCCAGCGCCCAGACGAAACGGTCGAAGATGCCGCCGGCCGCTGTGCCGAGGACGACGTAGACCGCCGCCAGCACGCCCAGGCGCAGGCGGGTCATGTCCATCGCGTCCGACCGTTCGCCGCTCACATCGTGCTCCGCCAGCGACTGACGAACTCCGGGGCACTGTGCGCGGCGAGCGCGATGCCGGGACCCAACGACGCCCCTTCACCGATCCGGACCGTCGTGAGCCGGTCCGAGGTGGCGAACCGACTCGACGGGCCGCTCGGCCCGGTGACCATCACGACCGACATGTGGTCGAATCCGCCGCCGAACAGTGAGGCGAGGTTCAGGAGGTCGTCCTCGGCCGATCGCTGCACCAGCGTCAACAGTTCGAGCACCATCGCGTCGGCCGACGAGCGGCGTGGGACGCCCGGCGTGGTGGCGGTCGGTCGTGCGGACCATCACGTCGAGCCCGGAGCGGATCGCGTGCACCGCCAGACTCGCGGCGACGTCGACCATCTCCTCGAAGTCGTCCGGAGTGCTCGCCTCGGGAGCGGTGTCGAGGACGACGGTGAACTCAGGACGGCGCACGTCGACGTGTTCACGGATCATCAGGGTCCCCACGCGGGCGGTGGTCGGCCAGTGGATGAGGCGCGGATCGTCGCCGGCGACGTACTCGCGCATCGACACGAACCCGGACAGCGGGTCGGCGGAGGCGCGGCGGATCACCGATTCGTTCTCCACCGACCGCACCGCGCCCTGGGGGCCGAGCAGGTCGTACACCTTCGGGTGGACGACGACCGAGGACACCTGCCCCGTACGGCGGGTACCCACCGTGAGCCAGAGTGCGTCGATCCGTTCGATGTCGATCGGTCCGACGTCGAACAGGCCGCGTCGACGCGTCGGGATCGTGCTGTCGAGCGAATGGGCCGAGTGCGCGGCGACCGGATCGGTGTCGACCCGGATCTCCTGGTCGTCGCAGCGGTCGATGATCGTGGCACGGCTCGAGCGGAACCGTGTGGGATTGTGCAGGCGGTACGACACGGGGATCGAGTCGCCGCGGGCGACGCGCACCGCGAGGATCCGGCGGGTGACGACGGCCCGCGGTGGTCGTTGCGAGATCCAGATGGCGAGCAGCATGATCATGCCGATGGCACTGGCCACGATGACCAGCTCCTCATAGCCCCACCACACGCCGAACACCCCGAGCACGATGCCGCTGAGCACGACGCCGAGGCCCGACCGGGTGAGCACGTCAGCCCTCGCGGGTGCGGGGAACCGGAATGTCGTCGATGATGTCGGCGAGCACGAGGTCGGCCCGGGCCCCGCGCAGTTCGGCCTCGGGCGTGAGGGCCATGCGGTGCGTGAACACGGGGTTCGAGATCGTCTTCACGTCGTCGGGCGTGACGTAGTCGCGGTCCGCCGTGGCGGCGTAGGCGCGGGCGACGCGCAGCATCGTCAACGTCCCTCGGGTCGAGATACCGAGCCGGAGGTCGGGGTGGATACGGGTCGCGGCGGCGATGGCGACGATGTACTCGTGGACCGACCGGGCGACCTCGATCGTGTCGACCATTCCGATCAGCCGGTCGAGTTCGTCGGCGTCGGTCACGGGACGGATCTCGTCCTGCTCGTGTTCGCGCGAGAAGTCCTCGAGGATCGACACCTCGGTGACGGTGTCGGCGAACCCGAGCGTCAGCCGCATCGCGAACCGGTCGAGCTGGACGTCGGGCAGCGGGAAGGTGCCCTGGATAGTCGCGCGGGTTCTGGGTGGCGATCACGAGGAACGGGCGCGGGACCGGACGGCTCACGCCATCGGCGGTGACCTGTCGTTCCTCCATCACCTCGAGCAACGCCGACTGGGTCTTCGGGCTCCCGCGGTTGATCTCGTCACCGATCAGCACGTTCGTGAAGACCGGGCCCTCGCGGAACGAGAACGAGCCACCGCTCTGGTCGAACACCATGACGCCGGTGATGTCGGTGGGCAGGAGGTCGGGCGTGAACTGGACACGCTTCCAGGTGCCGGCGATCGACCCGGCGATCGCCTTGGCGAGGCTCGTCTTTCCGGTGCCCGGCACGTCGTCGAGCAGCAGGTGCCCCTCGGTCAGCAGGCAGCACAACGCGAGGCGGATCTCGTCGTTCTTGCCGCGTACGACCCGTCCGACGCTGTCGATCAACGCATCGGTCACCTGCGAGACGTTGGCGGCCACCGTGGGAGTGTACGTGGGGCCCGATCGACGATGTGGGAGGGGAGGCGCCCAGGCCAGGTGTGAATCGGGTGGTGGAGTGGGTGGTGTGTTCAGTGATGTAGTCAGAGGTCAGTCCCAGTCGACTCGCATGTGGCGGAGAGCATCGCGTCAGCACCGTGCCCAGTTCCTGTCGCCGCGGGGCGGTGAGTTCGACCCGGTCGAGCACCGGGACCTCGGGAAGGCCGGCGCCGTCGGGCACCCGCAGCAGGGCACCGATCCGGTCGGGTGGATCGTCGGCGATGTCGGACACGTCGGGGACGAGCGAGAACTCGCCTGTCGCGTCACTGCTGCGCGTGCGACCCGGCACGGAATGCACGAGGCGCAGGTGAGAACGCTCGCCGGCCTGGTGCTCGCGGAGCGGACGGTCGCCGGTCGGCTCGTCGCTCGCCGAACTGCCGCTTCTGCTGCCTGGCTCGCGTCCGCGCCACACGTCGAGCAGTTCGGGCTCGAGCAGGAACTCGTCGCTCAGCACGAACATCGCCGCGACGACGTGCTTGCAGGCACGATCGTCCCACGAGTCGTCGTCGGGGCACGAGCAGTGTGCGGTGATGTCGCGGCGCAGCGGCATGCCGTCACCCGCGTCACCTCGATCTGGGCGATGTACGGCGTGGGCCGCGAGCCCTGCACCTCGCAGGTGACGAGCCCGGCCTCGATGATGATGTCGGTGACCGAGCCGTCGTGGGCGTACTGCTTGCCGCGACGGAGCCGTTGCGGATCGCTCATCTCGGCGGCGAGCACCTTCACCATCGTGGCCGGGAGTCGGCCCGGCTGGGAGGACCCGAACGGCTTGCGTGGGCGGCTCACCGGCACCCTCTCACTGGTCGGTCTCCAGCACGACGAGGTCGCGCAGTTCGGCGGTGGACAGTTCGGACAGCCACGCCTCGGACTGACCGACCACCGCGTCGGCGAGCTTGCGCTTGTCGTCGATGACGACGCCGATCCGCTCCTCGACCGTGCCCTCGCACACGAGCTTGTGGACGTTCACCGTCCGTCGCTGGCCGATCCGCCAGGCGCGGTCGGTCGCCTGATCCTCCACGGCCGGGTTCCACCAGCGGTCGTAGTGGATCACCTGGCTCGCCGCCGTGAGGTTGAGGCCGGTGCCACCCGCCTTCAGCGACACGATCAGCAACGGCGAACCGGATTCGTCCTGGAACGCGTCGACCATGCGGTCGCGGGCGTTCCGCGACACCCCGCCGTGGAGGAACGAGGGCGAGAACCGGAACTGGTCGCCGACGTGCTGGACGAGCAGGTCGCCCATCTCCCGGAACTGCGTGAACACGAGCGCCCGCTCGCCCTGGTCGAGCAGCTCGGTGACGAGCTCGTCGAACCGGGTGAGCTTGCCCGACCGGCCGGCGAGGCGTGACCCGTCCTTCAGGGCGTGGGCCGGGTGGTTGCAGATCTGCTTGAGCCGCATGAGCGCGGCGAGCACGAGGCCGCGGCGGCGCATGCCGCTCGACAGTTCGGCGTCGGCGAGGAGCTGGTCGACCACCTGCTGGTACATCGCGGCCTGCTCGCGGGTGAGCTTGGCGTAGGCGATCTGTTCGATCTTGTCGGGCAGGTCGGGCAGGAGGCGCCGGTCGGCCTTCGTGCGGCGGAGGATGAACGGCTGGGTGAGACGGCGGAGCCGGGCGGCCGCGTCGGCGTCGTCGTTGCGTTCGATCGGTGTGCCGAACTTCGGGTCCGGAACCTGCTGCAGCCCGCCGAGCAGGCCGGGATTGACCGCGTCGAGGATCGACCAGAGCTCGCTCAACCGGTTCTCCACCGGGGTGCCGGTGAGCGCCAGTTTCTGGCCGGCGCGGAGGTGGCGGACCGCTCGGGCCGCCTTGGTGTTCGGGTTCTTGACCATCTGCGCCTCGTCGAGGATCACGGTCGACCACTCGACGGCGCCGAGGTGTTCGAGGTCGCGCGGCAGCAGTCCGTAGGTGGTGACGACGAGCTGTCGTTCGGGGTCGCTGACGAAGAGCATCTCGGCTTCGCCCTCTCCGCCGATCGACTTGCTGCGGGTGCTGCCGTGGTGGATCTGCACCTCGAGCTTCGGCGTGAAGCGTTGCGATTCGCTGCTCCAGTTGCGCACGACGCTCAGCGGGCACACGACGAGGTGCGGCCCGGGTCGTTCGAGCGAGGTGGGCGAGCGTGGTGGCGGTCTTGCCGAGGCCCATGTCGTCGGCGAGGCAGCCACCGAGGCCGAGCTTGGCGAGGAACTGCATCCACGAGAGTCCGCGGCGCTGGTAGTGCCGGAGTTCGCCGGTGAAGTCGGGCGACTCCATGCGTCTCCTCCAGCACCTCGTCGGGGAGCCCGTCGAGCAGGGTGCGGACCCAGTCGAGGTCGAGTCGGCTCTCGGCGTGGTCGACTTTGGGCGTGCGTCGTCGGTCGTGACCGGCGAGCGTGATCCGCGCGCGTGCTCGTCGTCGCTGTCGTCGTCGTTGGCGAGTCGCAGCAGTTCGAGTGGGTCGACGCGGCTGTGATCCTTGCGCAGGGCGGTGAGCTGGAGGCGCTTGCGGCGCAGTTCGTCGGCGTCGATGCGGACCCAACGATGGCCGGTGTGGAGCAGTGTCGGCGCCCGCCTCGGCGGCGCGGGCGAGTTCGGCCTCGGAGATCGTCTCGTCGCCGACGACGAGCTTCCAGTCGACGAGCGCTTCGTGGCCGAACTGCTTCTTGCGGTCGTCGGCCGGTGCGGGCGTCGGCCTCCCCGCTGACGCTCACCCGGGTCTTCACGAGGCGTTCCGGCCCGATGAGGTCGATGCCGAGCCGCTCGCAGCTCGGCCGGGGCGATGTCGATGAAGTCCTCGGCGACGTCGAGCTCCAAATCGATCGCCGTCGGTTCGTGTTCGAGCGCCAGATCGGCCAGGCCGGGGATGAACGCCATCCGGGTGACGGTGTCGCCGATGACGTCGACCAGCAGGTCGACGTAGCGGGCCTCGCGGGCCACGTCGAGGGCGCTCGCCCGATCGCTCCCACACGTCGTTGGCCGTGCACCATCGGGAGGCGTCACGGTCGTCGACGAGTTCGAGCCGCACGATCCACGGCTCGAGCGGGTCGTCGGGCACGATCAGCCGGAGCCGGGGGATGACCACCGGCTCGCCGCCGGCCCGTCGGCGGTGCCGCTCCAGTTCGGCCTGCAGGTGATCGACCGCCACGTCGAACTCGTCGGTGTTGCCGCGGATCACCTGGTCGGGCTTCGACAGGGCGCCGAACGTGGCGCGCAGTGCCTGCAGCTCGGGACGCCGTTGCTTGCCGAGCTCCGGTCGCCAACCCGACTGGGCGAGCAGCCCGCGGGCGATGCCGTCGACGAGGCGGTCGAAGATCTGCGCGACGTCGGCGCCGGAGTCGAGCGGTGCAGACCGGCGGCATCGAATCGGCGAGCGCGGTCGAGCGTGTCGCCGACCGCCGTGTCGTCGGGACCGTTCGGCGCGTACACCCAGCGGGCCGACGGTGAACGGGCCTTCCTGTGTGATCGCCGGCAGGATGCGGCCGCTCGACACGGTGCGGCGGGCGAGTTCGGCGATGCGCGCGAACCATGCGATCGAATCGGACACGTAATTCGGCGTCGGGGAGGTCGGACAGCCAGACCGCCACGCCGAGCGGATCGAGCTGCACCGACGACACGTGCATCGTGGGGAGATCGGGGACCTGCATGGTGAGGCGGCCGATCGCGCCGTAGGAGATCGGGCGAGTCGTGCCAGCCGATGCGCATGCCGTCGGGTCCGCGGGTGCGGAACCCGCCGTAGAACCAGGCCATGATCGCCGTGTCGACGCCGTTCCATCCCCACACGTGGAGCGCGCCGCTGCGCCACGTGCCCTGGGCAACGTAGGGCGGGCGGTCGCGCGTCACCGCGTCGACCCTACCGACCCCCTACGACACTGCCCGTCCCATCCCTTTTCCAGGGTCGGTTTGCGTCAGGATTTCGGAGCGACCAGGGTCACGGAAATCGCGACGCAAACGGGTGATTCGATGTCTTCCGGTCGATCGTCGCGACTACTCGCCGGTGAAGTTCGGGGCGCGCTTTTCGAGGAAGCTCCTGACGCCTTCGCGGTGGTCGGCGGTCTGGAACAGTTCGGCGAGGGTCGAGCTGACGTAGCGGCCGAGTTCGTTCCAGTCCGGGTCGACCGCCTGGCGCATTCCCCGCTTGATCGCCTGCACGGCGAGCGGCGGGTTGGCGGCGATCCGCTCGGCGACCGCCATCGCGGTCGGCAGCAACTCGTCGTGCTCGACGACCCGGCCGACGAGGCCGATCGCCCGGGCCTCGGCGGCGTCGATGACCTCGCCGGTGAACACCAGTTCGGCGGCCCGCTCGCGGCCGACGAGCGACGTCAGGCGCCCGAGACCGCCGACGTCGGTGACGAGCCCGCGCAGCACGAACAGCTCGCCGAACTTCGCCCGCTCCGAGGCCACCCGGATGTCGGCGTACATCGCCAGCTCCATTCCCCAACCGACGGCCGCACCGTTGACGGCGGCGATCACGGGGATGTCGGTGTGGAGGAGCGCGTCGGCGGCGGGCGTGAGCCGGGGCTCACGCGAGCCCAGGTCGGGCGGCTTCTCGCCGCCGCCCATGATCTGCTTCACGTCGTCGCCGGAGCAGAACGCCGGGTCGGTCCCGGTGATCACGAGGCACCGCGCCGTCGAGTTCCGCACGGCGGCTTCGAGCGCGGCGTACGTCGACCAGGTCAGCGCGTTGCGCGCCTCGGGCCGGTTGATCGTGAGCACCTCGACGTGCCCGTGCCGCTCGGACATGAACTCGACGTCGTCACTCGCACTGCCGAACTTGCTGGTCATGGACGCCGACAGTAGGCCGACCCTCGCGATCATCGGACCGGTCGCCCCGTCGGACCGATCGAACGCGCCCGATCACGTTTGCGTCGGATTTCCGTGCACCGGTCACCGGAAAGCCTGACGCAAACGCCGACGAGGGTCGGGGGCGGTTCGGTAGCGTTCGGGTATGACCGGTGCGGGGACGACCGTCGACGAGGCGCGGTACCTGCCGTTCCTGGAGGGGCCGCGCACGCTCGACCAGGCGATCGTTCCGCTGGCGGCTCGGCGTGCGCGAGCTCGACCTGCACGACTGGATCGAACTCGGCCCCGACGCCGACGCGGCGATCGCCGCCAAGCCCGGCTCAACGCCGAGCATCGGTCGACGGTGTTCGCCGCGCTCGACGGGGTCGAGGACGAGTCGCAGCAGGTGGCCGCCACGCTGCTCGACCACCTCCGCCGGCGCTGGCCCGATCGCTACGCCGACGCCGAACTCGACCCCACGCTCCATCCGCTCGACGCGGCGGCCCGCCTCGTTCCCGAGGACCTCGTGCTGATGGTCGAGCGCGACGGCCGCCTCGTGTTCGGTGCCGGCTCGGTGTGTTTCCCGAATCGCTGGGACCTGCGCTCGAAGATCGGCCTCCCGCTCGCCGACGTCCACGCGCCCGGTGGCGCTGCTCAACGAGCAACTGCAGGGCCCGATCGACCGGTTCTTCGAGCGGCTCACCCCCGAGCGCAGCTTCTGGCGCCTCGGCTGGGGCGTGCTCGACACCGCCGACTGGTACACGCCGACCGACGGCACGGCGGCCCCTCGACCGAACGACCCCCAACTCCGCCGACTTGTTCCTGCGCGTCGAGCGCGAGACGTTGCGTCGCTTCGCCGGGTCGAACGCCGTGCTGTTCACGATCCGCACCTACGTCACGCCGATCCCGTCGGTCGCCGGCGACCCCGCCACGCGGCGGCGCCTCGCCGACGCCCTCGCCGGGCTTCCCGATCCGGTCCAGGCGTACAAGGACGTGGCCTCGTTCGGACCCGCCCTGATCGCCCATCTCCGGATCGCATCCCGACGCGTGAAGTTGATACGATGTGACTCAAGTTTGTTGAGTACCGATCAGGACGAGGAGCGAAGAACCCGTGGCAGTTGATCCGAAGAAGTGGACGCTGAAGACCCAGGAGGCGTTCGCCGCGGCCATCGATCAGGCGAAATCGCTGTCCAACCCCGAACTGACGCCCGATCACCTGCTCGGCGCGATGATGCGCCAGGACGGCACGATCGTGCCGGCCGTGCTCGCCAAGCTCGGGCAGGCCCCGCTGATGGTCCGCAACCGCGCCGACGAAGCGGTGCAGAAGCTCCCCAAGGCGTACGGCGGCGACGAGCCGCGGATGAACAAGGAGCTCAACAACGTCGTCGAGAACGCCGACTCGTACCGCAAGGACCTGCGCGACGACTTCCTGTCGGTCGAGCACCTGCTGCTGGCGATGAACGCCCGCCTCGACGTCGGCTCCGAGGAGCTCCTGCAGGTGTTGAAGGACGTGCGTGGCTCGCACCGCGTCACCGACCAGAACCCCGAGGAGAAGTTCGCCGCGCTGGAGAAGTACGGCCAGGACCTCACCGCCCGCGCCGCCGACGGCAAGATCGACCCGGTCATCGGACGCGACGAGGAGATCCGCCGCTGCATCCAGGTGTTGTCGCGGCGGACGAAGAACAACCCGGTGCTCATCGGCGAACCGGGCGTCGGCAAGACCGCCATCGTCGAGGGGCTCGCGGCGCGCATCGCCGACGGCGACGTGCCCGAAGGCCTCAAGAACAAGCGGCTGATCGCGCTCGACATCGCCTCGATGCTCGCCGGCGCCAAGTACCGCGGCGAGTTCGAGGAGCGTCTCAAGGCCGTCCTCAAGGAGATCACCGACGCCGACGGTGAGGTGATCACGTTCGTCGACGAGCTGCACACCATCGTCGGCGCCGGCGCAGCCGAAGGTGCGATGGACGCCGGCAACATGATCAAGCCGATGCTCGCCCGCGGCGAGCTGCGGATGATCGGCGCGACCACCCTCGACGAGTACCGCAAGTACGTCGAGAAGGACCCGGCCCTCGAACGCCGCTTCCAGCAGGTGTACGTCGGCGAGCCGTCGGTGGAGGACACGATCGGCATCCTGCGCGGCCTGAAGGAGCGCTACGAGGTGCATCACGGTGTGCGCATCCAGGACTCGGCGCTCGTCAGCGCGGCCGTCCTGTCCGACCGCTACATCACGAGCCGCTTCCTGCCCGACAAGGCGATCGACCTCGTCGACGAGGCGGCATCGAAGCTGCGCATCGAGATCGACTCGCTGCCGACCGAGATCGACGTCGTCCAGCGGCGCATCTTCCAGCTCGAGATCGAGCAGGTCGCGCTCGAGAAGGAGACCGACACGCGCGTCGGCCGAGCGTCTCGAAGCGCTGCACGACGAACTCGCCACGCTCAACGCCGACACCGCTCAGATGCGCCAGCACTGGGAGCAGGAGAAGCAGGCGATCGACGCGATCCGGGCGCTCAAGGAGGAGCTCGAGGGGCTGCGCACGCAGGTCGAGCGCGAGACCGACCTCGCCGTCGCCGCCGAGGTGCGCTACGGGCGCATCCCCGAGCTGGAGCGGCGCATCGACGAGGCCACCGCGCACCTCGACGAGCTCCAGACCGACAAGCGGATGCTCAAGGAGGAGGTCGACGCCGAGGACATCGCCGAGGTCGTCGCCAAGGCCACCGGCATCCCGCTCAACCGGTTGATGGAGTCGGAGACGTCGAAGCTCGTCCACCTCGAAGAGCACCTCCACGAGCGCGTCATCGGTCAGGACGACGCGGTCCTCGCGGTCGCCAACGCGATCCGCCGGAGTCGGGCCGGTCTGTCCGACCCCAACCGGCCGATCGGCTCGTTCATGTTCCTCGGCCCGACCGGCGTCGGCAAGACCGAGCTGGCGCGGGCGCTCGCCCAGTTCCTGTTCGACGACGAGAAGGCGATGGTCCGCATCGACATGGGCGAGTACATGGAGAAGTTCTCCGTGTCGCGCCTCATCGGTGCGCCCCCCGGCTACGTCGGTTACGACGAGGGCGGACAGCTGACCGAGGCCGTGCGGCGCCGGCCGTACTCGGTGGTGCTGCTCGACGAGATCGAAAAGGCGCACCCCGACGTGTTCAACACGTTGCTGCAGCTGCTCGACGACGGGCGTCTCACCGACGGCCAGGGCCGCACGGTCGACTTCACGAACGTCGTGCTGATCATGACGTCGAACCTGCCGGGCGAGCCGATCGACTTCTTCAAGCCCGAGTTCATCAACCGGATCGACGACATCATCCGGTTCCGTTCGCTCACCGAGGCCGACCTCGCCCACATCGTCGGCCTCCAGCTCGAACTGCTGCGCAAGCGCCTCGCCGACCGCCGGATCACGCTCGACATCGACGACTCGGCGATGACGCAGCTCGCCCGGGAGGGGTACGACCCGGCGTTCGGCGCCCGTCCCCTGAAGCGCATCATCCAGCGCGAGATCGGCGACCCGGCGTCGCTGCTCATCCTCGGTGGCTCGGTCGGCGAGGGTGGCACCCTCCAGGTCCGCGAAGGCGCCGAACCCGGCGACCCCCTCGAGATCACCGCCGTGCCCGCCACACCCTGACCCGCCGACCAGCCACTTGCGATGAGCGAGCGGTCCACCCCCTATCGCTTCCGGGGGTCCGCTCGCTCATCGCTGGGGAATCGTGCTCAGCCGTGGCGCAGGCGGAGGGCGTTGGCGTGGGCCGGGAAGCCCTCGTGGTCGGCGAGGGCGACGATCGAGGGGCTCATCCGGTGGAGTGCGGTCTCGTCGGCGCGGGCGATGGCGGTGCGCTTCAGGAAGGCATCGGCGGTGATGCCGGACGACACGTGGGCGAACCCGCTCGTCGGCAGCGAGGCCGGACAGCCGATCACGAAGTTCGCCGCGCTGAACGGCGTGTGCTGGCCGACGAGGATCTCGCCGGCGTTGACGAGCGAGTCGACCAGACCGTCGACCGCCGAGTCGGTGACGGCGACCTGCAGATGCTCGGGTGCGTACTGGTTGGCGACCGCGGCGGCATCGACGAGCGAGTCGACGAGCACACATCCACCGTTCGGGCCGAGTGCGGCCCGTGCCGCCGTGGCCCGCACATCGGGCAGATCGCCGAGTTGCCGGTCGAGTTCGACCTCGACCCGATCGGCCAGTCGCGTCCGACGTCGTGATCAACACGACCGAGCTGTCGGTGCCGTGCTCGGCCTCGATCAACAGGTCGGCCGCGAGGCGGATCGGATCGGCGCTGTCGTCGGCGATCACGACGCTCTCGGTCGGCCCGAGCAACATCATCGTGGCGACACCGTGGCGTTGCATCTCCACCTGGGCGATCGTGACCGCCGGCGAACCCGGCCCGACGATCTTGCGCACCCGAGGGAACGTCGCGGTGCCGAAACCGAGCGCCGCGATGCCGGCAGGCCCGTTGGCGCGGAACACGTCGGTGATCCCCAGCTTGCGACACACCACCAGCACGGCGGGATCGACGTCGCCGTCACTCCCGGGGATCGGTGGCACGACGAGCGCGATCTGCGCGACACCGGCGACCACGGCCGGCACGGCGAGCTGGTAGGCGACGCTCGGATAGCTCGCCTTGCCCGACGGCGTGAACAGCCCGACCGAGCTGATCGGCGTGACCTTCTCGCCCACGGTGAGGCCCGGTTCGCTCTCGATCTGCCAGTCGCCGCCGCGCTCCATCTGGGCTTCGTTGAATCGTCGGAGGTGGGCGATCGCATCGTCGAGGGCGGCATCGACCGCGTCGCTGACGATCGCGTCGGCGATCTCGTCGGGGTCACCCGGAGCTGTTCGGGTGCGAGGTCGATCCCGTCGAACTTGCGGAGTGCGTCGCACACCGCGTCGTCGCCACGGTCGCGCACGTCGTCGATCAACGTTCCGATCGACGCTCGCAGCTCGGGGTCGAAGATGTCGTCGAGCCCCCGTCCGAGCAGGGTGGCGCGGGCGGTGTCGTCCATCGTCGTCCACCGCTGCCGGCGCATCACGCTCACCACCGCGACGCTACCGGTGGCGTGATCGGCGGTAGCATCACCACACGTTCCGATCACCAACCCGCTGAATCAGCAGCCCAAAATCAGCAGCCTGGAGCGTGCATGCCCGTCACCGTCGTCGTCGGAGCCCAGTGGGGCGATGAGGGCAAAGCCAAGGTCATCGATCTCCTCTCCAAGGAACACACCTATGTGGTGCGTTACCAGGGTGGCCACAACGCCGGCCACACGGTGGTCGTCGACGGCGAGCGCTATGCGTTGCAGCTGATCCCGAGCGGGATCCTGTACGAGCACGTGATCCCGGTGATCGCCAACGGCGTCGTCGTCGACCTTCCCACGCTGTTCACCGAGGTGGCCGCACTCGAAGCGCGTGGCGTGTCCTGTGCGGACCTGCGGGTGTCGAGCCATGCCCATCTCGTGTTCCCGTGGCATCAGGCGCACGACGCGATCGCGGAAACCGTTCGCGGCGACGACAAGATCGGCACCACGCTGAAGGGCATCGGCCCGGCGTACGCCGACAAGGCCAGGCGGGTAGGGATCCGCGCCGGTGACGTCCTCGACCCCGAGCGTTTCGCCGCCCTGCTCGAGGAGCGAGCGGTCGCCGAGAGCGTGCTCATCGAGCAGGCGGGCGGTGAGCCGCTGCAGGTCGACGAGGTCGTCGCCCGTTTCGTCGACCTCGGAGCGAAGCTCGCGCCGTTCGTCACCGACACGGTGAGCCTGTTGCACAGCGCGCTGGCGAGCGGGGCGCACCTGCTGCTGGAAGGCGCCCAGGCCACGTTCCTCGACCTCGACCACGGCACGTATCCGTACGTCACCTCGTCGAATCCCACGGCCGGGGGCGCATGCGTCGGCACCGGGCTCGGGCCGCGTGACATCGGCCGCATCGTCGGGATCACCAAGGCCTACACCACCCGCGTCGGTGCCGGACCGTTCCCGACCGAACTGCTCGACGACGACGGCGACCGACTGGTCGACATCGGCCGCGAGTTCGGCACGGTGACCGGTCGGCGGCGCCGGGCCGGCTGGCTCGACTGCGTGATGCTGCGCCACGCGGTCCGGCTCAACAGCCTGACCGAACTGGCGTTGACCAAGCTCGACATCCTCGACGGCTTCGAGACGATCAAGATCTGTACCGGCTACTGGCTCGATGGGCACGTGCTGGAGAACTACCCCGATCGGTCCGACCTGCTCGCTCGGGTCGAACCGATCTACGAGACGATCGACGGGTGGGGCAGCGTGTTGAACGACACGCGTGAGCCCGGCGAGTTGCCGCCGCAGGCGCAGCGGTTCATCGAGATCGTCGAACGGGAGGTCGGCGTCCCGGTCCGTGTGGTCGGCGTGGGTGCCGAGCGCGACGACTATCTCGTGTGGACCTCATGATCCCTCGTTACTCGACGCCCGAGATGGACGCCGTGTGGTCGGACGTCCGGCGCTTCGGCCGCTGGCTCGAGGTCGAACTGCTGGCGACCGAGGGCCACGCGGCGCTCGGCGTCGTGCCGTCCGACGACGCCGCGGCCTGTCGTGATCGAGCGCCCGGTCGTGGACGAGGCGTTCGTCGCGGCGGTGCTCGAACGCGAGGCGGTGACCGACCACGACGTCGCGGCGTTCGTCGATGTCGTCCAGGCGGCGATCGGCCAGCCGGCCGGGTCGTGGATCCACTACGGCCTCACGTCGTCCGACGTCGTCGACACGGCCCTCTGCTGGGCGATGACCGACGCGACCGACCTGTTGCTCGACGCGTCGACCGAACTGCTCCGCTCGCTCGTGTCGCTCGCCCGCACCCATCGCGACACCGTGATGATCGGCCGGACGCACGGCATCCATGCCGAGCCGACCACGTTCGGTGCCAAGGTGGCGCTCTGGGCCGCCCAGGTCGACCGTGATCGGACGCGCCTGCGCGCCGCGCGCGAGTCGGTCGCGGTGATGAAACTCAGCGGAGCAGTCGGCACGTATTCCAACATCCCGCCGGCGGTCGAGGCCTTCGTCGGTGACGCCCTCGACCTGCGGCCCGTGGCGGCGACGCAGGTGATCGCCCGCGATCGTCATGCCGAATTCCTCTATGCCTGTGCGTCGGCGGCGGCGACGTGTGAGTTGATCGCGGTCGAACTGCGTCACCTGCAGCGCACCGAGGTGCGCGAGGTGCAGGAAGGATTCAAAGCGGGCCAAAAGGGTTCGTCCGCGATGCCGCACAAACGGAATCCGATCTCGGCCGAAACGATCTCGGGTTTGGCGCGTGTGGTGCGGTCGAATCTGCTGGCCGGATTGCAAGATGTCGCCCTGTGGCACGAGCGCGACATCTCGCATTCGTCGGTCGAACGGGTGATCCTGCCCGATTCGTCGCAGCTCACGTTTTACATGCTGCGCCGGCTCCGCCGGTTGCTCGACGGGTTGGTGGTGATGCCCGATCGGATGCTCGCCAATCTCGAAGCGAGTCACGGTTTGGTGTTCAGTCAGCCGGTGCTGCTTGGCGCTCGTGCAGAGCGGTTTGTCACGGGACGATGCGTACCGGATCGTGCAGCGCAATGCGATGAAAGCCTGGGACGAGGGCCGTGATTTTCGTTCGCTGCTCGAGATGGATCCCGAGGTCGAACGGGACCGACCTCGACGAGGCATTCGATCTCCAGCCGGTCGCTCGCCCACCTCGATGCGCTGATGGCGAACCTGGATTCGATCGAGATCGCCGACCAGTCGCTGACGTCAGTCGCTGCGGTTGATGCCCGCGGCCTTGAGCACCGAGGCGGGGACGCCGACGTCGCGCCACGACGAATACGAGATCGCCTTGCCGTCGGAATAGCTCTTGGCAACGCCGACGAATTCGTGTTCGAGCGCTTCCATGTCGATCGAATTCGACATCGCCGACGCGTTCGGCCTCGAGGTTCTTGCGCTCCTGGATGAGCAGCAATTCGTCGATCGGGCTCGCCGACGAGCAGTTCTTGATCGATGGCTTCGAGACGCTCGACTGATCGTTTCCGGTGTTCGCTTCCGGCCTCGCTTCGGTTTCGTGGCGCGCAAGTCCTTCGAGATAATCACGGACGATTCGACCTTCCGCACGGCCCTTTGCCAGTGCAGCCTTGTGCTCGTCGGTCATCGGACGTTTCGGGCCTCGCTTCAATGCCATATTGGTAGTGTAGAAACGTTCCTCGGACAAGGCAATAGCTTGCATTCATGTTCGAACTGTCTTCGCATGGGACCGATGTGTATGTCGGCGCCGGCCCGCAATATCCGTGGGGCGGTTTGTACGGGGGGCAGATCGTCGCCCAGGCATTGCGCGCCGCCACGTTGTCGGTCGACGATGGGCTCGTTGCCGCATTCGATTCGGGCGTATTTCATCCGTCGTGGTGATCACCACGAGCCGGTTCGATACGAAGTCGATCGGATCCGGAACGGGCGCAGCTTCTGCCACGCGACGCGTGGTCGCCCGGCAGGCGGTCGGCGCCATCCTGAACGCCGAGAGTTCGTTCCAGCGGCCGGAGCCGCGGCCCACGTGCAGTCCGTCGAGATGCCCGAGCGTGCCGGGGCCGGAGGAGCTGGTCGAGGACTCGTGGAGCGACGCCTTCGATCGCGCCTACGTCCCGGTCGACCGGGTGACCGGTGGCCGTCGTGAGGGCGCCGGCCGAGTCGTCGCGTGGATGCGGGTGAACGCCGAACTCGGTGATCCGGCCGACCGACAGTCGCAGCTGCTGCACCGGTGTTGGCTGGCCTACCTGTCCGACGACCTGCCGACCGACGCGGTGGTCCGAGCCCATCCGTTCGGGACGCGACGAGGCGATGCGCGAGTCGTTGTTCTGCGCCAGCCTCGACCACACGATCTGGTTCCACGGGCGATTGCAGCGCCGACCGCTGGCACCTGTACGACTTCACCTGCCTCCACATCGTGGGTGGACGGGGACTGGCGCTCGGCCACGTGTTCGCCGACGACGGGACCCACGTGGCCACGGTCGCCCAGGAGGTGCTCGTCCGCGACCCCGGCGACCGCGGACTGACCGCCTCGAGCGCGGCGGCGAGGTACGGTCGGCGATCGTGTCCGCCGACCGACCTCCCGCACGCTGTCGCCCGCCCTCGAACGGTTGCGAGCCCACGTGCTCACGCACTCGGTGAAGCACGGCGACGTTCACCCTCAAGTCGGGCGCGACGAGTTCGTGGTTCCTCGACACGAAGCAGACCGCCTGCCGAGCCGACGGGATCGTCGCCGTGACCGACGCGGTGATCGAGGTGTTCGGCGACGTGTTCGCCGACATCGATGCGATCGGCGGGTTGACGATGGGCGGCGACCCGGTCGCCTACGGCGTGGCGGCGGTCGCCGCGACCCGGGGGCACGACCTGCGCAGCTTCAGCGTGCGCAAGGAGGCCAAGCAGGGCGGCATCACCGGGCGGATCGCCGGCGCCCTCGAATCCGGGCGACCGGGTGCTCGTCACCGAGGACACGACGACGCGCGGGACATCGCTGATCGAGGCCGCCGACGCAGATGGCGGCGTTCGGCGCGCTGCCGGTGTGGATGACCGTGATCGTCGACCGCGGCGGCACGTGCGCGGCGATGGCGGCCGAACGCGGGCATCGACTACCGCCCGCTGCTCACCGCCCCCGATCTCGGCTTCGGCTACGGCACCTGAAGGTCGTGCATCGGTGCCAGGCACCGATGCACGATGTGCGACATATCAGCGGGCGAGGACGCCGGGGTTGAGGATGCCGTTCGGGTCGAGGGCGTGCTTGACGGCGCGCTGCGCGGCGAGGTCGGCGGGCGACCGGATCAGTTCGAGCCACGGTGCCTTGGCGATCCCGATGCCGTGCTCGGCCGAGATCGTGCCGCCCGCGCTCGGCGACCGCCCGGAGGACGGTGTCGGCGAGACGCGTCGGTGTCGGTGGTGTCGAGGAAGTTGAGGTGGGCGTTGCCTTCGGCGAGGTGCCCGAACGGGATCAGCCGGGCGCCTCGTCGTCGGCGGCGGCCGACTGCGCGACGGCGAGCACGTCGGCGAGCGAACCGAGGGGAACCGCCACGTCGAGCTTGAACGTCGGAGTGCCGCTCGCCGTGGCCGCGAGCGGCGATCGCCTCGGTGATGCGATCGCGGAACTCGATCAGCTCGCGTCGCTGTGCCGGCGTCGGTGGTGACCACCGCGTCGACGATCGCCGGCCGAGGCGCCGAGCGCGTCCGCGAGCTGGTCTCGTCGGATCGTCGTGGTCGGCGCAGTCGACGACCAGGCACGTCCCGTCGGCCGGCACGGCGACCGGTGGGCGGCGACCGAGGTGATCGGCGACCGAGGCCAGTCGCGGCCGGTTGGATGAACTCGACGGCGTCGAGCGACGGCACCGACCGACGGAGGCGACCGAGCAGATCGACGGCGCCGGCCATCGACGACATCGACACCATCGCCGTGACGGTGTGCTCGAAGCGGGGAACGAGACGCAGGCGCGCCGCCGTGACGATCGCCAGCGTGCCTTCCGAGCCGGCCAGCAACGACGGCCAGTGCATGCCGGCGGTCTCCTTCGGGAGTCCGGCAAGCGAGCCGACGACCTCGCCGTTCGCCAGGACGGCCTCGACGCCGACCACCTGCGGCGCATCGTGCCGAAGCGGAGCACCCGCGAACCGCCGGCGTTCGTGGCGATGGCGCCGCCGATCGTCGCCGAGTCGCGGGCGGCGAAGTCGACCGGCGCGTCGAGCCCGGCCTCGTGGGCGTGCGCCCGCCACCGGCTGAGCGTCACCCCCGCACCGGCCGTCACCTGCAGCGCGCCGGGTCGACCGGGCCGAGCTGGTCGAGCCGGGTGAGCGACAGCACGATCGACAGCCGGTCGTCGGTCGCCGCGCCAGCGTCCGAACGCGGCACGCTCCCGCCGACGAGCCCCTGTTCCCGCCCTGCGGCACGACGACGACGCCCGATCGCGGCGCAGGCCAGCACGATCCCGGCGACCTCCTCGGTCGATCCCGGACGCACGACCGCCACGCAGACGTCCCCGGTAGCGGCCCGTCCAGTCGACCTCGAAGGTCGCCCGTTGGTCGGCGTCGACGAGCACGTGGGAGCTCGCCGACGATCGACCGGAGTTCGTCGACGATGGCCACCGCTCGAGCATGCCAGGCCACGGGCTGATCGTCGCGCCACCGTTGCGACGCGCGCCAGGTCGGGTCCGGACGCGCGCCAGGCCCGGCAGGGGGCGGCGAGCCGGCCGTCGCTACTGTCGCCGGGATGACGCGACGACCGACACCGCACGCAGCCGACCACCTGCATCATCGGAGCGGGGTGCTCGGGCTTCACCATGGCCAAGCGGCTCAAGGACGCCGGGCTGCCGTACGACTGCTTCGAGATGTCCGACGACATCGGCGGCAACTGGTACTTCCGGCAACCCGAACGGCGCATCGTCGTGCTACCAGTCGCTGCACATCGACACGTCGAAGTGGCGCCTCGCGTTCGAGGACTATCCGGTGCCGCGCGAATGGCCGGACTTCCCCCACCACGCGCAGCTCCTGCAGTACTTCCACGACTACGTCGACCACTTCGGACTGCGCGAGACGATCACGTTCAACACCGCCGTCACCGACTGCGAGCCGCTGCGCCGGCGGTCGCTGGGCGGTCACGCTGTCGACCGGTGAGACGCGCGAGTACGACGACCTCGTCGTCGCCAACGGCCACCACTGGGACGCCCGCATGCCCGCGTATCCCGGCACGTTCGACGGGTACCAGGTGCACTCGCACCACTACCGCGACCCGTTCGATCCGTACGACTTCCGCGGCAAGTCGGTGATGGTCGTCGGCGCCGGCAACTCGGCGATGGACATCTCGTCGGAGCTGTCGCAGCGCCCGATCGCCGACAAGCTCTTCATCTCCATGCGCCGCGGCGTGTGGGTGATCCCGAAGTACATCGACGGCAAGCCGGCCGACAAGGCGTCGCTGCCGACCTGGATGCCGACCAAGGTCGGCCGTTCGCTGGCCCGCAGGAAGATCAAGAAGACGATCGGCCACATGGAGGACTACGGCCTGCCCAAGCCCGACCACCGGCCGCTCGACGCGCACCCGTCGGTGTCGGGCGAGTTCCTCACCCGCGTCGGCTGCGGCGACATCGAACCCGAAGGGCGGGATCGACCGGCTCGACGGCGACGGCGTGGTGTTCACCGACGGCAGCCGCGAGCAGATCGACGCGATCGTGTGGGCGACCGGCTACAACGTGACGTTCCCGTTCCTCCGGCGTCGCCCGACGCTGACGCCGAAGGACAACACGTTCCCGCTGTTCAAGCGGATGGTGAAGCCGGGTTTCGAGACGCTGTTCTTCCTCGGGCTGGCGCAACCGCTGCCGACGCTCGTGAACTTCGCCGAGCAGCAGTCGAAGCTCGTCGCGGCGGCGATCGCCGGGACGTACGTGTTCCCGGACGCGCGCGACGATGGACGAGGTGACGGTCGCGGACGAGAAGGAGCACCTCGGGCACTTCTACGACAGCCCGCGCCACCGCATGCAGGTCGACTTCAACATGTACGTGGCCGATCTCCACAAGGAGATCGCCGCCGGCACGGAACGGGCGGCCGGGCGGGCGGCCGGGCAGGCGATCGGGCGGCGAACCGCCGTCGCCTGAGAACGGCCCCGCTGTCGACCGCGGGCCTTCAGTGGTCGTGACCGGCGTCGATCCGGTGACCTTCCGCTTTTCAGGCGGACGCTCTGCCGACTGAGCTACACGACCGGATTGCTCGGGATGGAGCCCGATATTGCAGAAGGGCCACTCGTCATGTGCGATGACGAGTGGCCCCTGTTGCGGTCCCGACGGGACTTGAACCCGCGACCTCCGGCTTGACAGGCCGGCGTGAACTCCAGACTTCACCACGGGACCATTGCTTGTATTCGTGATCGGTATTCGTGTTCGGCATTCGTATTCAGACGCTTGCAGTGCCGCAC
Source organism: Ilumatobacteraceae bacterium (assembly GCA_963801795.1). Lineage (GTDB taxonomy): Bacteria > Actinomycetota > Acidimicrobiia > Acidimicrobiales > Ilumatobacteraceae > Sva-07. Next base: position 445,384 of record CAWDFZ010000001.1, on the reverse strand, counting down.
CCCCAACGGGATTCGAACCCGTGCCGCCACCTTGAAAGGGTGGTGTCCTAGGCCACTAGACGATGGGGGCCTGAGGCAATGGCCTCTTCTCGTTGAGAGCGATCAGAATCTAGCAGGGGCGCTCGTGGCAATCCACCGGCCGATCGCGAAGCTCGGCGCGGCACGATCGGCAGGAGCATGCCGAACGGGGCGCCGCCGTGACGGTGATGCACCCGGTGCGCGTCGGCGAGCCGGTCGAGTGTCGCCACGTGTCGGTTCGCGAACCAGCCGACGCGTTGGTGGATCCATCCGTCGTGCACGAGCGCGTACGCGACGCCGTACAGCGTCACGCCGACGCCGACCGGGACGAGCACCGCGAGGCCGTCGAGAGTGGAACCCGACCCACATCCCGAGCATCACGATCGACGCGAACATCACCGGGAACCAGTCGTTGCGCTCGAAGCGTCCGCCGTCGGGTGACGTGATGGCTCCGGTGCAGGCGTCGCCCGACGCCGTGCATGACGAATCGGTGGGTCGCCGCGGTGACCGGCTCCATCAGCACGAACGCCACGAACGCGGCCAAGAGCGGCCGACGGAATGGTCACGAGGCCAACAGTACGCCCGGGCGGCGGACGTCGACGATCGGCCCCTGCGTCGACGTGGGGTCAGCCGGCGTAGGCCGCGAGTGCTTCGGCGAGCGTCACGTCCATCACGCCGTGTTCGTGGGCGACGGCGTCGAGCCACTCGGGCCGGACCACCGCGGTGCACGGCGATCGGCTCGTCGAGCGGCGAGCCGGCCAGCGCCAGTCGCACGAACGACGCGGCGTAGTCGGGCGGTCGCAGGTCGCGGCCGAGTTCGACGAGGGCGTACGGGTCGGGGGTCGAGCCATCGGTCGGCGAGCGAGAAGAAGCTCTGCGACGTCGGCCCCGTCGGGCCGCCGGCGAGCCCGGGGCCGTCGGCGAGGATCGCGCCGTGCACCTGGGTCGGCCGGGCGCCGGCGAGGAGCAGGGCGATGTACGCGCCGAGCCCCCGACCGAGCACCGTGATCGCTCCGTCGGGGTCGTCGACGGTCAGGGCGCCGAGCGCCGCATCGGCGTCGGCGAGCAGGATCTCGGCGGTGTACCCGCCGCCGCGCGACATGGTCGAGCCGCCGTGGCCGGTGAAGTCGAGCGCGGCGATCGGACCGGGCCACGTCGGCACGACCAGGGGACGTCGGCCGGTGACGCCTCGCCGAGACCGTGCAGGAGCAGCAGCGGGCGAGAGCCGGCGTCGGTCGCCGGCTCGGCGTCGGAGGTGGTGCAGCGCCAGGTCGATCTTGCCGTGGCGGACGATCTCGGTCGTCATCGAGCCACGCTCCCGAGGAACTCGAGCACCATCGCGCTGACGAGGTCGGGTTGCTCGATGTGGACGAAGTGTCCGGCGTTGTCGAGCACCTCGCAGCGGCCGTTCGGCGGCATGTAGGGCATGATCTTCTCGCACCGGCGTGCCCCAGCCATCACCTCGTCTCGGCTCGCCGAGGATGCCGAGGAACGGCATCGGCAGGCCCGGCAGGCGCATCAGCGTCCACTCCGGGCGCCACGGCCCGAAGCCGCCGAAGCGCATCGCCGGGTCGATCTTCCAGCGCCACCCGTCGTCGGACTCGAACCCGCCGACGGTCACCAGGCGGCGCAGCCAGTCGAGCGGGAGCCGCGGGTTCATCCGCCCGCGCCGCTGCGGCCAGTTCGTCGATCGTTCCCGGCTCGGCGCTGCGACGTCGCCGTGCGGCGCCGGTGGTCGAGCCAGCCGGCGATCTCGTCGGCCATCATCTTCGACCGTTCGTGCTCGGCGATGTCGGGCATCCGCCGCGTCTACGGGATGCCGTCGAGGTTGACGAGGTGGGAGAACCGGAACGACTGCGCGTCGGCGAGCTGCGTCATCAGCGCCCCGCCCTTGGAGTGCGCGATCACGGGCACCGGACGACCCGGGCGACACGTGATCGAAGACGGCGAGCGCATCGCGCATGTCGGCGTCCCACGAGTACAGCTCGACGTGAGTCGCTGTCGCCGTGGCCGCGGTGGTCCCAGCTGACGACGCGCCATCCACCGGCGGCCAGCTTCGGGGCGAACACGTCGAACGTGCGGGCGAAGTCCATGCCCGCCGTGCACGAGCAGCAGCGGTGGGGCGTCGTCGTCGCCCCATTCGTGGACCGCGATGCCGACGCCGTTCGGGTGACAGGTGGTACTGGCGGGCCGGGTCGCTCGGCGCCCGGATAGTCGACCTCGAAGGTTGCTGACGGCGCCACGGGACGAGGGTACGACGTGGCGTGCGGACGGTGCGCATCGATCCGGCCGTAGCATCGGCGCCCATGATCGGCAGGGGAGCAGCGCCGGTGCAGCGGTGGTCGCGATGCTCGTGGTCGCGGTCGGCGGTCGCCGGGTGCGGCACCACCGACAAGGCGTCGCGGGAGACGCTGCCACCGATCCGCACGACGATCGCGGTCACCACCACCACGAGCTCGACGATGCCGGCGGGCCAGCGCTTCTACGTGATCCAGAGTGGCGACACGCTCGGCACGATCGCCGCGGCGCTTCGGGGTGACCGTCCAGTCGATCGTCGACCTCAACGGTCTCGCCAACCCCGACGACATCCAGGCCGGTCAGACGATCGAGATCCCGAGCGGCGTCACCGTCGATCGCCGAGCTCCCGCCGGTGCCAGCCACGGCCTGACCCGTGATCCGGGTCAGCGATGTGACGTCGTGCCCTGTCGGCCCGACGACGGTTCCTAGACTTTCGACCATGAGCTTCTGGCCGAACGCCGAACACTGGAGCGTCAAGATCCCCCTCGACACGCCGCACCAGCGGCTCGACGTGCTCGCCGACACCGGCTGGGTGCAGCTCGCCGATGCCCCGTTCGAGATGCCCGGAGTCCGAGTACCTCGCCCTCGAGTACATGGACTGGAAGTCGGGTGGCGACACCAACTTCGCGCCGATCGCCTCCGCCGACGGTGAGCTCGACTGCCGCGGCTTCTGGGACAAGGGCAAGACCGACAAGGACGCCCTGTGGACGTCGAACGCCGAGATCGCGCCGAGCATCCGGCGGTACGTCGACAGCGTCGGCGCCAACTTCGGTCGGGTCCGCACGATCAAGCTCGAGCCGCAGGATCGCGAGGCGGCGATCCGCTCGATCCATCGCGACGACAACAACCGGTTCAACCCCGACGACGAGGGGTGGGTCGTGCGGTCGTGGGTCGAACTCACCGACAATCCCGACAGCTACATGCTCCTGATGGACAACGGTCCCGACGGCCTGCCCGACCCGGCGACCGAGGTGCGCGTCCCGCTCCACAAGGGCGCTCGCTTCGTGGTCGACACGCAGCGGCTGTGGCACGTGGTCGTGCACCCGGGCGATGCGCCGCGCTACGCGCTGATCGTCAGCTTCGAGTCCGGCCCGGTGCTCGACGGCTGGATCGAACGCGAGCGCGCCACAGCGCTCACCTGACGCCTCAACGCGCGTTCGTGACCGCGCCTCGGAGCGCGAGCGACGAATCGCGCCCGTCGCCGACGACCGGGGCGAGCAGCCCGCGACGGCGCAGGATCGGCATCACGCCCTCGCCGAACCAGTAGGCCTCCTCGAGGTGGGGGTGGCCGGACAGGATGAACTCGTCGAAGCCCAGCTCGTGGTACTCCTCGATGCGGTCGGCGACCTCCTCGTGGCTGCCGACGAGCGCGGTGCCGGCGCCGCCGCGCACGAGACCGATGCCGGCCCACAGGTTCGGGGCGACGACGAGGTCGTCGCGCGATCCGCCGTGCAGCGACACCATGCGCTGCTGGCCGACCGAGGAGCTCTTGGCGAGCGCGGCCTGGGCCGCGGTGACGAGGGCGGGGTCGAGGGCGTCGAGGAAGCGGTCGGTCTCGGCCCATGCGTCCTCGGCCCGGTCGCGGGTGATGACGTGCAGCCGGATCCCGAAGCGCAGCGTCCGGCCGTGCTCGGCGGCGAGCTCGCGCATCCGGGCGAGCCGGGGCGCGACCATCGCCGGCGGTTCACCCCACGCCAGGTAGACGTCGACGTGCTTGGCGGCGACGACCTCGGCCGCGTCGGATGCGCCACCGAAGTAGAGCTGCGGGCGCCGGCTCGGGAGCCTGGTTCACCGTCGCCCCCGCGACGTGGAAGTAGCGACCCTCGAAGTCGTACGGCGTCGCCGACTCAGCGCGCCGCGCAGCACGGCGAGGAACTCGTCGGTGCGGTCGTAGCGCTCGTCGTGGTCGAGCCAGTCGCCGAACCGTCGCTGCTCGGTGTCGTCGCCGCCGGTGACGATGTTCAGCAGCAGTCGACCACCGGAGATCCGCTGGAACGTGGCGGCCTTCTGTGCGGCGAGCGTCGGGGAGATCGAGTTCGGGCGGAAGGCCACGAGGAACTTGAGCCGCTTCGTCTCGCGCAGCAGCGCGGCGGTGACGAGCCACGAGTCCTCGCACCACGTGCCGGTCGGTGTGAGCACGCCGCTGAATCCGAGGTCGTCCGCGGCGCGGGCGATCTGCGCGAGGTAGTCGAGCGTCGGCGGTCGATGATGACCGTCGGGGCCGAACGGGACGACGGTGCGGCTGTCGCCCGACGTGGGCAGGAACCAGTGCAGGACGACGCTCATGATGTTTCCTCCACGATGGTTCCTCAGCTCGTTGAATCCCGACTTAGTTTGTCGAGTTTACCTACATCTGTCCGATACCGTCGGCGGCATGAGTGTTCGCATCGCCGTCATCCACTACTCGGCAACCGGAAACATCCACGCACTGGCCGAGGCGATCGCCGAGGGAGCCCAGGAGGAGGGAGCAGAGGTCCGGCTCCGGCGGGTGGCGGAACTCGCGCCCGAGGAGGCGATCGCCGCGAACCCGCGCTGGGTGGCCCACCGGGCCGCGACGGCGGACCTCCCCGAAGCCACGCTCGACGATCTCGAGTGGGCCGACGGGTTCGCCCTCGGCTCACCGACGCGTTTCGGGCTGCCGGCGGCGCAGCTCAAGCAGTTCCTCGATCAGACCGGAGGGCTCTGGGCGCGGAACGTGCTCGTCGACAAGGTCGGCACCGCGTTCACGTCCGCGTCGACCGGCCACGGCGGGCTCGAGACGACCGTGGTGGCGATCAACAACGTGCTGTACCACTGGGGCTCGATCGTGCTGCCGCTCGGCTACACCGATGCCTCGATCAAGGTGACCGGGAACCCGTACGGTTCGAGCTGGGTGTCGGTCAAGGGGTCCGGGCCGGACGAGGCTGCGCTGGCCACAGCGCGCCATCAGGGGCGGCGGCTGGCGCGGGTCGCTGGAGCGGTCCGGGCGTTGCGCTGATCTGCTCGGCTGATCGATCTGCGCCGAATCGGTGTCGATCGACGTCAGGATCGCTCGGGCGACCGCGTCGTTCTGGCGGAACGCCGGTGCGTTCGTCCGCGGTCGGGCGAACGCTCCGGCCGCGGGACGGTTCGTGAACACGCCGAGCGCGTGACGGCGCGGGTGGTCGGTCCCGTCGGCGCGGACCACGCGCAGGGAGGTGCCGGCCACGACGACCTTGCCCGTGTTGCGCTGCCAGGCGTGACCGTCGGACACGACTTCTTCGACCACGTCACCGCGTTCGTACAGGCCGCGGAGCAGCCGATCGGTCGTGCGGCTGACCGAGGGCGACGCCACGCGCGCGTCCACGAGCACCGCCGACCGGACCCGCTCCGGATGACTCGTGCTGGTGGCGATGAAGGTGCCCGACGCGTCGTCGCCCGTGACGGTCGTGTGTTCACCGATGAAGCGCACCAGACCGGCGTCGGCCAGGGCCACCAGTTGTCGGAGTCGCTCGGGCGGCGGACCGCTGGCGTAGTACATGAAGAAGCTGAACCACCACGTGCCGACGTCGTCGACCTGTGAGCGGGGAGTGAAGGCGCCGAGCGCGCTGAGTTTGGCCAGCGCGCCGAACGTGGAGAGGAGCCCGTTGAACGCACCGAGGTCGGCGCTGAAGGATGGGTCGGTGCGGCGGGCGACGTCGTCGACGATGTGACGGCGGACGTGATCGTGGAGCTGAGCGGCGTCCTCGAAGATGATGCCGTGGAGTGGCCGGTCGAGCGCGGCGGCGTCGAAACGGTCGATCGGAGCGGGAACCGCCGACGCGACGACGGCGGCGAGCCGGTCGGGGTCGCGGCCGGGCTCGGCGTCGCCGTACCGCGTGGCGAACGTCTCCCAGGGTTCGCTCACTCGGTCGGGATGGGCGAGGAACAGCTCGTGGTAGTACGCCCAGCCGACCTCCTTGAGAACGAGCGGAAGGACGTCGCGACGGAAGTCGAGCGAGCCGCGAGCGGCCGCCAGGGACGCGATGGTGGCTTCGTCGAGGAATCGCGGCAAAGGAGCCGGTGGCGCGAGGAGCCGGTAGTTCATCTTCGACCGGTACGGCACGCCCCGCCGTGAGCCGACGTGGAGCACCGGCTCGCGCCCGCTCGGCTCGTAGTGCAGGCCGGCGGCGTCCTCGACGAACCGCCCGCCCCGCCCCTCGGTGACGAGGACGACGAGGTCGGTGAAGGCCTGTCCGAACCCGAGTGCGATCACGTCGGCGCCCGGCTCGAGCGTCGACAGGTCGAGCTCGGCGGTGTGGCCGGCCGGGAGATGCACCCGTCCGTGTCGGGCGGCGAAGCGGGCCGCCGCGGCACTGTCGGCATCAGGTTCGGCATCGAGGTGACCGAGGGCGAGGACGACCGCGTCGACGACCAGTTCCTCGACATCCGGCACCTCGACGTCCGGCCCGGCCTCGACCCGGACCGTCTGGCGTCCATCGGGCCGGTCGGTCACGTCGACGGCGCGCCCGGCGTGGATGACGACCTCGACGTTGGCCGGCAGCAGCGACGCCACCCGGCGGTGGAACCAGTCGAGGTAGACCGACTGAACGAGGCGGGTCGGGAACGTCATCGGACCGATCGAGCGGATCTCCTCGGCCACCGCCGGGGATGCCAGCGTCGGCCAGGGTCTCGTCGTCGACCGTGCGGGCCCACTCGTACAACGACGGACCGGGTCGGATCGGCCCGTCGCACTGCACGGTGTCGTCGGTGAACAGGGTGACGTCCTCCGCCATCGAATTCATCCAGAGGCCCGGATGGAGGTCGGGTCGCCACACCCGCCCGGTCCCCGCCCGGTGGGGATCGATCAGGTGCAGGCGAACGGGCCGCCCGCCGACGAGGGCCGGCACGTTGGCCGCCAAGCGCTCGACCAACGACGACGCGGTCGGGCCGGCGCCGACGATCGCCACCTCTGCTGGTCGTTGGTCAGGCAGAGACGGCTCGCTCCGCGTTGCGGATCTGTCCGGCGGCGGGCAGTCCGAGGTGGCCGCGCAGTGTCGTGGTCTCGTACTCGGTGCGCAGCACGCCGCGCTCCTGCAGCAGCGGCACGACGGTGTCGACGAAGCCGTCGAGGCCGGTCGGGGTGAGGTGCGGGGCGAGGACGAAGCCGTCGGAGCCGTCGGTCTGGACGAAGTCGTTCATCTGCGTCGGCGACCTGCGCCGGCGTGCCGACGAACGTCAGGCGTCCGGACGTCTCGATGATCGAGGTCGCGGATGCTGAGGTTCTTCGCCTCGGCGAGCGCCCGCCACTCGGCGGCGGTCTTCAGCGGGTCGGGGTACATGCGGGCCCGGCCCTGGATGATCGACGTCGTCGACACGTCGGGATCGATGTCGGGCAGCGGACCCTCGGCGTCGTAGGCCGACAGGTCGCGGTTCCACACCTGCTCGAGCAGCAGGATCGCCGTCTGCGGGCTGAACTGCTGGCGGCAGCACGATCCGGGCCTGCTCGGCCGCGTCGTCGGGCGTGTCGCCGAGCACGAACGACACGCCCGGCAGGATCTTGAGGTCGTCGCGGTTGCGTCCGTACCGGGCCAGCCGGTCCTTGGCGTCGGCGTAGAACGCCTGGGCCGGTCGGAGCGAGTTGTGCCGGCTGAAGATGGCGTCGGCGGTCGCGGCGGCGAGCTCGCGTCCGCCGTCGCTGTCGCCGGCCTGCAGGATGACCGGGTGGCCGTTGCGGGCTGCGCGGCACGTTGAAGTTGCCGCGGATGTCGAACTGCGAGCCCGTGGTGGTCGAACGCGCCCGGCGAGCCGCGTGCGCACGAACTGTCCCGCTGTCGGCGTCGACGACGAGTTCGTCGTCGGCCCACGAGTCCCACAGCTCGCGGGCGGTGCGGACGAACTCGCCGGCCCGCTCGTAGCGGTCCGCGTAGTCGAGGAAGCCGCCGCGGCGGAAGTTCTCGCCGGTGAACGCGTCCGACGACGTGACGACGTTCCACGCCGCGCGGCCGCCCGACAGGTGGTCGAGCGTGGCCAGCTGGCGGGCCAGCTCGTAGGGCTCGTGGAACGTGGCGTTGAGCGTGCCGGCGAGGCCGATGTGGGTGGTGACCGCGGCGAGCGCGGTGAGCACCGTCAGGCTGTCGGGCCGGCCGACGGTGTCGAGGTCGTGGATCTTGCCGCCCTGCTCGCGCAGCCGCAGCCCCTCGGCGAGGAAGAAGAAGTCGAGCTTGCCCCGCTCGGCGGTCTGCGCGAGGTGGACGAACGAGTCGAACTCGATCTGGCTGCGCGACCGCGGGTCGTGCCAGACGGTCGTGTTGTTCACGCCGGGGAAGTACGCGGCGAGGATGACCTGCTTCAGTGGTTTGGTGCTCATCGTTGCTCCTGGATCCCGGCGGTGGCGTAGCGGCTGACGGGTCGCGGCAGACCGAGCCGCTCGCGGAACAGGCCGTCGTCGTAGTGGGTGCGGAACGCGTCGCGTCGTTGCAGCTCGGGCACGACCCCGTCGACGATGGCGTCGAGGTCGTGGCCGATCACGCCGGGTCGCAGCCGGAAGCCGTCGAGGCCGTGGGTCTGCCACTCGAGCAGCTCGATCGGCGAGCTCGCCGGGCGTGCCGACGAAGATCGGCGGCGTCCGACCGGTACGGCGTGGCCGTCGAGCGCGTCGAGGTGTTGCCTTGCGCCGCTCGGCCGTCGACGCGGTCGTCGTCGAGGAACACGACGAGGTCGGCGAAGACCTTCAGCGGCGCGTCCGCGCGTTCGACGGTCCGCTCGGCGGTCCGGACGTCGGCGACCCAGCGAGCGACGTCCGCGGTGTCGGCCGGGGTGACGAACACGACGTCGGCCGAGCGGGCGGCGAACTCGAACGGGATCGTCGAGTGGGCGAGGGCGGCGACGACCGGGTTGCCCTGCGGCGGGCGGGGCACGATCGACGGGCCCTTGACGCTGAAGAACGGTCCGTCGAAGTCGATGTAGTGCAGCTTGTCGCGGTCGATGTAGCGCCCGGTCGGCTTGTCCTTGATGATCGCGTCGTCCTCCCAGCTGTCCCACAGCCGGCGCGACGACCTCGACGGCGTCGGTCGCTTCGTCGAACAGGTCGCGCACCAGCCCGTTGCACCGCCGGGTCGTCGAGATCGGTCGGATCGAACGTCGGGGAACGTGCGGAATCCGACGTGGGCCGCCTCGGACGGCCGGCCGGACACCTGCGGCCGCCAGCCGGCGCGACCGTTGCTGACGTAGTCGAGCGTGGCGATCGCCGACGCGAGGTGGAACGGTTCGGTGTGCGTCGGGACGGCGGTCGGCACGAGACCGATGTGCCGGGTCACCGGGCCGATCAGCGAGGCGATCAGCACCGCGTCGAGCCGACCGCGGACCTGGTCGGTGCGCCCGTCGGGACCGCCGAACCTCGACGACTGCAGACCGAACGAGTCCTCGATCGTGAGGAAGTCGAGCAGGCCGCGCTCGGCGGTCGAGCGCGAGCGACGTCCAGTACGCGGCGGTGAAGATCTCGGTCGGCCGCGCGGACGGGTCGCGCCAGCTGGCGGGGTGGAACCCGGTGCCGTCGAGCGCGACGGCGAGATGGAGCGGACGGTTCGGGGAGTCGGCCATCACGCGGCCGTCGATCAGCCGGTCGCCGCGGTGCGCCGGTCGGTCCCAGGCGGTCAGTGCGCTGAACGACGTGAAGTCGGTGGTGTCGCGGAACGCGGGGATCGAGTACAGGTCGCGGGCGTAGGCCCACAGGTTCGGATAGGCGCTGAGGCCGGCGTTGATCGTCCGGTCGGCGTTGACGGTCTGGTCGTAGCGCACGAGCGTGACGAACAGTCGGATGTCGGCCTCGGTGAGTCGGTCGCCGAGCAGGAACCGGCTGGTGCTCGAGCCGCTGGTCGAGTTCGCGGAACGTGTCGAGCAGGACGGCGCGGGCCTCGGCGCGGCCGCCGGCCCGTCGCCGCCGGCGGCGTTGACGCCCTTGTTCACGTTCGGTCCGATCCACGCGTCGAGTTGCTCGATCTCGTCGGCGAGGTCGGCCGGGTACGTGTCGATCACCGCGGTGGCGAGCGCGCCGAACTGCGTGGCGAGGTCGATGCCGATCGTGCGGAACTGGTTGCTGACGACGCGGCCGGTGACGCGGTCCCACAGCGTCGGCACCGACACGTGCCCGTCGAATCCGGGCTCGGTCGCCTCGTAGGCGTCGCGCAGCAGCGTGAACCCGTTGACGGGGTCGGGACCGTACGTCGCCCGGAACGCCCAGCCCCGTGCGTCGCGCGCGCCGTCGACGTACGACACCGAGATCACGTCCTCGAGGCCGGCGAGGGCGTGGGCGATCGTCACCCGTTGTGCCCAGGGGCAGAACCATCCGGAGTAGATGTGGTAGCGGCCGGCCTCGGCGGCGTACGGCGTCGAGCCGTCGTTCGAGATGCGTCCCTCGAATCGGTACAGCGGCCGCGGGTCGTCCGGTTGCTGGGTGATGCGGTACTCGCCGAAGCGCTCGGTGTCGACGGCGCTGGCGAACGCGCCGCGCTGATCGGGGTCCTGATCGATGTCATGGTGCGTGTCATGGGTGCCGATGTCATTGGTGGTGGTCATCGGTGTTCCTCTCGTTGCCGATCGAGTTCGGTGATGTCGTGGTTGCCGTCTGTCGGGCCAGCGGTCCCAGAGCCGGTCGGGGATGTCGCGTTGCAGGTGGGGGAGAACCTCGGAGGCGAACAGTTCGATCCCGGCGCGGCTGATCGGATCGTCGGGCCGGCCGATGCCGGCGGTGTGCTGGACCTCGTGTCCGAGCGCTTCGTGGTAGCGGTGCACCTGGTCGACGACCTGGGCGGGGCTGCCCACGAAGTACGACCCGCGCTCGATCGCATCCTCGAGCGACGTGAACGTCGGCGGCACGCCGAGTCGGCGGGCGAACGCCTGCTGCGTGTCGTAGCGCGGGCGGAACTCGTCGACGGCGCGTCGCGAGTCGCGATGGACGTGCAGCCCGGCCGAGCCGGCGCCGACGAGCGCGTCGGCGGGATCGCGGCCGTGGTCGACCCACCGTTTGCGGTAGTCGTCGACGAGCGTCTGGTACTGCTCGAGCGGTCCGGACACGTTGGCGGAGAACAGCGGATCGCCCCACTTGGCGGCGAGGTCGGTCGACAGGGTCGACGTCGCGCTGCCGTGCCAGACGCGGATCGGCTGCTGGACGGGCCGGGGCGCGACGTGAATGCGTCGAGCGCGGGCCGGTAGACACCGTTCCAGGTGACGCGCTCCTCGCGCAGCAGCCGGTGGAGCAGTTCGTAGTTCTCGCGGTTGCGTTCCCACTGGTCGTCGTTCGTGTAACCGAAGACCTTCGATTGTTCTTCCGTGTTCCCCTTGCCGATGATCAGGTCGACCCGCCCGCCCGACAGCACGTCGACGGTGGCGTAGTCCTCGGCGACCCGGACCGGGTCGAGCAGCGACAGCACCGTGACGCCCGTGAACAGCCGGATCCGCTTGGTCGACGCGGCGAGGTACCCGAGGATCACGGCCGGCGACGACGCCTCCGCATCGTCGATGTGGTGTTCGCCGATGCCGTACCCGTCGAATCCGAGTTCCTCGAAGTACGAGGCTTCCTCGATGGCGTCACCGAGCACCTCGGTCGCCGAGGCCCGGCGCCCCGTGTCGGGATCCGGTGGATTGGTCAGCAGCCGGATGACGATGAACTTCATGGCGCATCGACTCCGGGTTCGTCGCAGTCGGGGTCGATGGTCGGCCGCTTGGCCGGGGTCTCGACGGCGACGAATTCGAGTTCCCGACGGACGACGAAGCCGAGGCGCTCGTACACGCGGCGGGCGCCGACGTTCGTCAGGGCGACGTGCAGGATCGGGGTCTGGCCGCGGGCGAGGATCCCGGTCGCGACCCGGTGCGAGAGCGCCGCGGCGAGACCGCGGCCGCGGGCCGACGGATGGGTGCACACGGCGCTGACCTCGGTGAACTCGGGCGTCTGCAGCCGCTCGCCGGCCATCGCGACGAGTGCGCCGTCCTCGAAGATCCCGAAGTAGTGGCCGAGCTCGATCGTCCTCGGTCGGAACGGCCCTGGCTGCGTCAGCTCGACGAGCGCCAACATCTGCGGGAACGTCGGTCGCGGTCAGGGGTTGGATCGAGGCGTCGATGGCGGGCGCCGGCGCGAGTCGATCCAGGATCATCTGATTGCCGAAGCCGCCACCGACGCGGCGCCAATCGGCCGGAGGGTCGATGTCGCCACCGCCGGAGAGCATCACGAGGCGCCTCGGGCCCGACGAGCCGTCGCAGGTCGGCCCACGCACACTGCGTCGGCTGTTTCACCGCGACGAAGCCGGCCACCTCCGGATCGAATCGGCGAGCGAGGCCGGCCCCTTGCGCGAACCTGGAATGCGTCGAGGTCAACGACCGCCACACGAGGTTGTCGAGGATCTCCACCTGTTCGTCCGACAGGTCGATGGCGTGATGTTCGGTGGTGGTCATCGTCGGCTCCGTGTGGATGGGGTGGACAATTGATTGATGAGTTTCATTGTCGTCGACGTCGGGACGGCGTGCTGGCCCGGGGGGAGGCCAGCACGCCGTACCCGACGATTGCAGGACGACACACCGCCCTACACGGTGTGTGTCCTGAGATCAGGTCACGACGCCGGCAGTCCCGGCGGGTTGACCTCGGAAACGTCGATGGCCTCGACGTCGAGGCCCCACTTGGCGAGCACCTCACCGTAGGCGCCGCTCTCGATGACGTGGTTCAGCGCGGCGGCGATCGGTGTCGCGAGGCCGCTGTCCTTCAGCGACATGGCGGCGATCTGGGCGGGGATGTCGCCGCCGCCGGGAACCACGCCGACGATCTGGGTCTTGCCGGTCGTCTCGTGGCGGTACGAGGCCGACGGCGCCGGCCCGAAGTAGAGGTCGATCCGGCCCGACTCGAGAGCCAGCAGGAAGTCGGCCTCGTTCTGGTAGTAGGTGATCTCCGCCGGCTCGAGTCCGGCCGCCTGGTTCTCGGCGTCCCAGGCGAGCAGGATCTGCTCCTGGTTGGTGCCGGATCCGACGGCGACCTTGAGTCCGGCGACGTCGGCCGGTTCGTTCACCACGATGTCGCTGCCCGCGGTGGCCTCGAAGGCGAGCGAGTCGACGCGGTACGAGGCGAAGTCGTACTTCTCCTTGCGCTCCTCGGTCACGGTGATGTTGGCGAAGCCGACGTCGTACTGTCCGCTCTCGACGGAGAGGAAGAGGTTCTCCCACGACGTGGGCTCGACTTCGATCTCGAGTCCGAGCGTGTCGGCCACCAGGTAGGCGATGTCGATCTCGTTGCCGATCAGGGTGGTCTCGTCGTCGGCGTACAGGATCAGCGGCGGAGCGTCGAACGATCCGACCCCGACCTTGAGCTTGCCGCTCTCCTGCCACGCCTCCGGCAGAGTCTCGGCGATGCTGTCGACCTTGTCGACGCGGATTCGCGACTCCTGTTCCGGGGTCGTGTCGAACGCGGAGGTTGCCACGGCGACGGGTGCTGCACTGTTCTCGGTGATCGTCTCGGCCGGGGCTGTCGACTCGTCGGTGGCCGCGGCCGTGTCGGCGACGGTGTCCGTCGCCGCGTCGGCGGTGCCGCCATCGTCGTCTGATCCGCACGCACTGGCCACGAGGCCGAGGGCGAGCACGGCGGCCGCGATTGCGGCGCCGCGGGATCGGTGGGTTCTGTTCACGGGTAACTCCATCTCTTCTTCTTGTTGGGGGGATCTGGCGGTGCTGCCGGCGCGACGGCGCGGTCAGAGGACCTTGTCGAGGAAGCTCGCCGTGCGTTCCTGGGTGGGAGCGTCGAACACCTGGGCGACGGTTCCGGACTCGACGATGAGACCGTCGTCCATGAACACGACCGTGTCGGCGACTTCGCGGGCGAATCCGGTCTCGTGGGTGACGACGATCATCGTCGTGCCGGCCTCGGCGAGCGCCTTCATCACGTCGAGGACTTCGTTGACGAGCTCGGGGTCGAGCGCGCTCGTCGGTTCGTCGAACAGCATCACCTTGGGCTCCATGGCGAGCGCCCGGGCGATGGCGACTCGCTGCTGCTGACCGCCCGACAGGCGGCGCGGGTAGTCGTCGGCGCGGTCGGCCAGCCCGACCTTGGCGAGGAACTCGCGAGCCAGCTCCTCGGCCTCCCGGCGTGACTTGCCGCGCGCCGAGCGGGGCGCCTCGGCGACGTTCTCCAGCGCGGTGAGGTGCGGGAACAGGTTGAAGTTCTGGAACACCATGCCGACGTGCACGCGCTGGCGCAGCACGTCGCGCTCGCGCAGTTCGTACAACGTGTCGCCGGATCGGCGGTAGCCGATGATGTCGCCGTCGATCGCGATGTACCCGCTGTTGACCCGCTCGAGTTGGTTGATGCACCGCAGCAAGGTGCTCTTGCCCGACCCGGACGCGCCGAGCACGACGGCGACCTCGCCGGCGGCGACGGTCAGGTCGATCCCGTGGAGCACCTCGTGCTGTCCGTAGCTCTTGCGGACGTCGTGGACGACGACCATCGGATGGTCGACGCGATCGAGCGGACGTGCTCCGGTGTCGTCGCGGACCGAGTCGATGGTCGACGTCATCGCGCCACCGCCTGTGCGGACGCGGCAGCGGTGTGTGCATTGTCGGCCCTGGCGCGTTCGGCGACACTGCGCAACGCCGCGCGGAGGCGTTGGAACGGTGTCGGTGGCAGTTGCCGTGCGGCGCCGCGGGCGTAGTGCCGCTCGACGTAGTACTGCACGATCGACAGCAACGTGGTGAGCACGAGGTACCACACCGTGGCGACCATCAGCAGCGCCCACACCGCTCCGTTGCGGTTGTAGATCACCCGCACTTGGTAGAACAGCTCGCCGATCGCCATCACGTAGACGACCGACGTGCTCTTGAACAGGTTGATGACCTCGTTGGCCCCGGTCGGCAGGATCGTGCGCATCGCCTGGGGCAGCACGATTCGCCGGAACTGGCGGAACCGTGGGATCCCGAGCGCAGCGGCCGCCTCGCGTTGACCGAAGTCGACCGACAGCAGGCCCGAGCGCATCACCTCCGACGAGTACGCCGCCTGGTGCACCGCGAGCCCGATGATCGCCGCGGTCATCGGGCTGAACAGGTCGAGCGTCTCGTCCCGACCAGAAGCTCGGCCCGAACGGGATCCCGATCGACAGCGTCGGGTAGAGGTAGGCGAGGTTGTACCAGAACAGCAGGTTGACGATCAGCGGGATCGACCGGAACAGCCAGGTGTAGGTCCAGCTCACCGACTGCAGCAGCGGGCTCTTCGACAACCGCATCGCGGCGAGCACGGTGCCGAGTCCGAAGCCGAGCACCGTGCCCCACAGCGTCAGCCACAAGGTGGTCCGCAGCGCCTTCAGGATCGACGGGGCGGTGAAGTACTCGAAGAAGATCGGCCAGTCCCACTGCGGGTTCGTCACGAGACCGTTGACGAACATCGCCAGCAGCACGCGCGATGACGACGGTCGCCACCCAGCGCGACGGGTGCCGCAGACGGACGACGCGGACCGGACCGGGGTCACTCGGCGCGGCGCTCAGATCGACGGAGGCTCGAGTCGAGGGCGTGGTCGAGGTCGCGGTTGACGGTCGGAGTGCGCGGTCGAGGCGATGTCGTCGAGTCCGACGGCTCGATCGAGGTCCGCGGGAGGCGCTGGTGCGTTGGTTGACACGGTCGGACACCATAACTTGACTAATCCGATCTGTCTAGTCATCTTTTCCGTATTGTGATTAGAATGTCACGATATGACTCTCGAGCGGGATGGCGCGGCATGACTGACCGCCGCGAATCGTCCGCCGACCTGCTGGTCATCGGGCTCGGCGCGATGGGGAGCTCCACCGTCGATGCCGCAGCTCGGGCCGGCCACACCGTGATCGGACTCGAGGCGTTCGCTCAGGGACACGCCCGCGGCTCGTCGCACGGGCCGACCCGGATGCTGCGGCGCAGCATCGAGGAAGGCCCGCAGTACGTGCCGCTGATCCTCGACGCGCTCCCCCGCTGGGCCGAGCTGAACGACGACGCCGACGCTGCCCGTCACCGACCTGCGCGGCGCGATCCGCATCGCCCCGAACGGATCGCCGATGCACGCCGCGTTCGTCACCAGCGCGGTCGCCTGGGGGCTCGACTACGACCACCTCAGCGCCGACGAGGTCAACCGACAGTTCCCGGCGTTCTCGGTGCCCGAGGGCTACTCGGCGATGTTCGAGCACGAGGCCGGCGTGCTGTTCGCCGACCGCACGGTGCGCGCGCTGCAGGACCGGGCCACCCGCCACGGCGCGTCGCTGCACTTCGACGAGCCGGTCGTCTCGTGGGAGGCGAGCGGCGACTCGGTCGTCGTGCGGACGGCGACCGCGACGTATCACGCCGCGCGGCTCGTGATCACCGGCGGCGCCTGGACGACGCGTGCTGGCCGCCGAACTCGGGCTCCCGCTCGTGCCGAACCGGGTCGTCAACGTGTCGTTCGAACCCGCATCGGCATCGATCGGGCGTGTTCGAGGTCGACCGGCTCCCGGCGTTCGTCGTCAGCGACGGCATCGAGGGCGTCTACGGCATCCCCGCCGTCGACGGGCAGGGCGTCAAGGTCGGCGGCGGCGGCACACCGGTCGATCCCGACGACGTCGACCGGGTCGTGACCGACGACGAGATCGCCCACCTGCGCGGGTTCGTCGACCGATTCCTCCCTGGCGCGAGCGGGCCCGTCGTCGTCGGTCCTCACCTGTCTCTACACGGTCGCGCCCGACGGCCACTTCGTCATCGACCGCCACCCCGAACACGACAACGTCGTGATCGCCTCACCGTGCTCCGGGCACGGCTTCAAGTACACGACGGCGATCGGCCCGCTGCTGACCGAGCTCGCCTTCACCGGACAGACCACCCTGCCGATCGACTCGTTCTCGATCGCCCGCTTCGCACCGCTCCGCCTCACACACCGTCAGAACAGGAACCTCATGACCAGCAACGCGATCCCGCTGTCCGTCCTCGACCTCGTTCCCATCCCGAGTGGGTCCACCGCCCGGCAGGCGATCGCCAACACGATCGAACTCGCCAAGCGACGCAGAGACCGCCGGCTACCAGCGCTACTGGTTCGCCGAGCACCACCTCAACCCTGGCGTCGCCGGCACGACGCCGGCCCTGCTCATCGCGCTGATCGCCAACGCCACCCGCACGCTGCGGGTCGGCTCGGGAGCGGTCCTGATGGGGCACCACACTCCCCTCGCCGTCGTCGAACAGTTCGGCATCCTCGACGCCGTCCATCCCGGCCGGATCGACCTCGGACTCGGCCGATCCGGCTTCAAACGGCTGCAGGAGCGCGCCGGCAGCAACCGCACGCGACCAGCCGACGGCTCGCCGACGGCGACCGCCGGGCAATCGGCGCACCGAGAACGGCCTGGTGATCCCGCCACCGTTCTCGTTCGCCCACCTCATCGGGTCGCCCCGCGCCGCGCTCCAGATCAGACTGCTCCAACAGCCGAACGCCGAGACCCCCGACTACGCCGAACAGATCGACGACGTCCTGGCGCTGATCGGCGGCACCTACCGAGGCGCCGACGGTACCGAAGCGCACGTCATCCCCGGCGAGGACGCCGCAGCTCGAGGTCTGGATCCTCGGGAGCAGCGGCGGCGACAGCGCCGAGGTCGCCGGGCGGCGGGGACTTCCGTTCGCGGCCAACTACCACGTCGCCCCGAGCTCGGTGCTCGAGGCGGTCGAGGCGTATCGATCGGCGTTCCGGCCGTCGGCGACGCTGGCCCGACCGCACGTGTCCGTCTCGGCCGATGTCGTCGTGGCGCCCACCGACGACGAGGCCCGCGAACTCGCCACCGGATACGCACCGTGGGTGCGCAGCATCCGCAGCGGCGAGGGTGCGATCGCGTTCCCGACGCCCGACGAGGCCCGCGCGCTCGAGTGGTCGGACGACGATCAGGCGCTGGTGCAGGATCGGCTCGACACCCAGTTCGTCGGATCGCCCGATCGAGTGGCCGAGCAGCTCGGCATCCTCGCCGACGGAGACCGGGGCGGACGAACTGCTGATCACGACGATCACCCACGACCAGCGTGATCGCATCCGCTCGTACGAACTGCTCGCCGATGAGTGGGCGGCACGGAACCAACTTGCTCGGGTCGGCTGATGACCGCCGTGATCCCGACCGTCGGCGGCGCGACGCGCGGCGTGCGACAATCGGCGCGTGACAGCCGAAGCCGACACGGGCAGGAAGACCGGGACGCAGGCGATCGAACGCGGGATCGCGATCCTGCGGCTCTTCGCCCGCACCGACACGCCGTTGACGCTCTCCGACGTCGCCCGGGCGGTCGACCTGAACACGACGACCACGCACCGGATCCTCGCCACGCTCGTGCGCGAACGTCTGCTCGCCAACGATGCCGCGTCCGAGCGCTACCGGATCGGGCCCGATTCGTTGCTCCTGTTCGCCGCGGCGGCCCGCCGCTACGGCATCGCCGCGGCGCGTTCCGAACTCGAGGTGCTCGCCGAGGTGACGCATGAGACCAGTGCGCTCGGCGTGCTCGACGGCGACGACGCGATCATGGTGCTGCAGGTCGAATCCGACATGCCGCTGCGGTTCTCCCGGGCGCTCGGCACGCGAATCCCGTGGCACGTGTCGGCGATGGGCAAGGCCGATCCTCGCGTTCTCCGGCCGACGACCTCGCCGCCCTCGTCGAGGCCCACGGCGAGCTCCATCGGTTCACCGATCACACGATCATCGACAAGGCCCGCCTCGTCGCCGAACTCGAACAGGTCCGCGAACGCGGGTGGGCGATCAACGACAACGAGCGATACGACGGGGTGCGCGCCTTCGCCGTCCCGATCCTCCACGCCGACGAGCCGGCGCGGGCCGCGGTCGGCCTCCAGGGCCCGTCCGACCGCCTCCCCGATTCACGCGTCGACGAGTTGGTCGACGCGCTCCGGAGCGAGCGCCGAACGGCTCAGCCTGCACCTGCAGATCACGACGTTCTGATCCGCCCGCCGCATCCGCGGCGCGGATCGTGCGTGCCGACCCGCTGCCACAGCCCGCAGCAGCGTCGCGATGACCGTCGCCATCACCCCGCCGCGGGCCGCCGTCGTTGCCGAGTTGCCGTTGCTCGACGTGGTCGGCCGGGATCTCGAGATTCCGATCGTCACCGGCGGGCGTCGCCGGTTCGTGCAACTCGACTACGCCGCCAGTGCACCGCCGCTGCAGGCCGTCGCCGACACCGTCGACGGGTTCCTGCCGTGGTACAGCAGCGTGCATCGCGGTGCCGGATTCACCTCGACCGTCAGCAGCGAGGCGCTCGAGGCGGCGCGACACACGGTGCACGCGTTCGTCGGCGCCCGAGCGGACGACACCGTCGTGTTCACCCGCAACACGACCGACGCGCTCAACCTGCTGGCCAGCGCCCTCCCCGACGGCACCACCGTCGTGACGCTCGACCTCGAGCACCACGCCAACCTGCTGCCGTGGCGGGGCCACGACCACGTGCACCTGCCGACCCCGGCGACGTCCTCCGCAGTGGTCGGACGTGTTCGACGAGGCGCTGGATCGGTTGCACGGCTCCCGGGTGCTGGTGGCGGTCACCGGAGCGAGCAACGTCACCGGGGAGCTGTTGCCCGTTGCCGACATCGCCTCGGTCGCTCACCGTCACGGTGCTCGGGTGCTCGTCGATGCAGCGCAGTTGGCGCCGCACCGGCGCGTCGATCTGGCCGCGCTCGACGTCGACTACCTCGCACTGTCGGGCCACAAGCTGTACGCCCCGTACGGCAGCGGCGTGTTGGTCGGACGCCGCGACTGGCTCGACTCGGCGCCGCCGCACCTGGCCGGTGGCGGTGCGGTCCGCAGCGTCACCCGCACCGGCGTCGAATGGGCGGTGTCGCCGGCGCGGCACGAGGCGGGAACACCGAACGTCGTCGGAGCCATCGCCCTCGCGGCCGCCTGTCGAACGCTCACGGCACTCGGACTCGACCGGGTCGCGGCGCACGACACCGCGCTCACCGATCACCTCCGCGCCGGACTCGAGCGGATCGACGGCTTCCGGGTGCTCTCGGCGTTCGGCAGCGACAGCGATCGGGTCGGCATCGTCGCCCTGCACACCGGTGGGCAGCCGGCGTCGGTGGTCGCCGCTGCGCTCAGTGCTGAACACGCCATCGCCACGCGCGACGGTGCGTTCTGCGCCCACCCGTTCCTGCGCAACCTGTTCGGTGTCGCCGACGACAGCCGGTTGCCGAACGCGCTGCGGGTCAGCTTCGGCGTCGGCACGACCAGCGGCGACATCGACGACCTGCTCTCCGCGCTCGCCGACATCGGCGCGCACGGGCCGCGTTGGAACTACGAACTCCACGCCGACCGGTTCGTCCCCACCCCGGACCATCGCCCCCGACCGACGTTCTTCTGACCCCGCCACCTTCCCCCTACCAGGCAACCTAGCCCAGGGGTGGGGGCTTGCCGCAAGGACCCCGACTGTGCTGTGAATAGCTGCCGTCGGCCGCCCAGCAGGCTCAGTGCCGGCTCGACGAATGGAGGCGAGGAGATGCAGATCGTTCCGCCCGACCGCTCCGTGGTGGGCTTCGAGGAGATCGACCCGACGCAGATCGGGCTCGTCGGCGGCAAGGGCGCGAATCTCGGGACCTTGTCCCGGCTGGAGGGCATCAGCGTGCCCGCCGGTTTCTGCGTGACCACCGATGCGTACCGGCGGGCCGTGGCCCACGCGCCGATGATCGACGATCGGCTCAGCCTGCTTTCTCTCATTGACGGGGACGACCGCGGGTCGATCCGCACGATCTCCGCCGAGATCCGTTCGTTCGTCGAAGCGATCGCGATCCCCGACGACGTGGCGGCGGAGATCACTCGCGCCATCGCCCGACTCGGCGACGCGACCACGTACGCCGTCCGTTCCAGCGCGACCGCGGAGGACCTGCCGACGGCGTCGTTCGCCGGCCAGCAGGACAGCTTCCTGAACGTCGGGGGATCCGCGGTCCTCGAACACGTCAGCCGCTGCTGGGCGTCGCTGTTCACCGAACGGGCCGTGACCTACCGCCTCCGCAACGGCATCGACCAGCGGAAGGTCCAGATGGCCGTGATCGTCCAGCGGATGGTCGTTCCCGTCGCCTCCGGCGTGCTGTTCACGGCCGACCCGGTCACGTCGAACCGCAGGGTCGTCGCGATCGAGGCAACCCTCGGCCTGGGGGAGGCCCTCGTGTCGGGTCGCGTCGACGCGGACGTCTATCGCGTCCGCGACGGAGAGCTCGTCGGCAAGGAGATCGCAAGCAAGCGGCTCGTCACCATCGCCCTGCCGACGGGCGGAACGGAGGATCGCTCCATCGAGCCCGAGCGCCAGCAGCAGCCGGCGCTCACGGATGCGCAGGCGCTGCGACTGGCGCAGCTCGGTCGACACATCGAGGCCCATTTCGGCGGCCCGCAGGACATCGAGTGGTGCCTTTCCGACGAATCCCGAGAAAACGACTTCCAGATCGTGCAGAGCCGTCCGATCACCACGCTGTTCCCGATCCCGGTCGCCGGCGACGCCGCGAACCACGTCTACATCTCGGTCGGTCATCAACAGATGATGACGGATGCGATGAAGCCGCTGGGCCTGTCGATGTGGCAAATGACGGCGCTCCGCCCGATGTTCGTGGCGGGCGGCAGGCTGTTCGTCGACGTCACCCTCGGCCTCGCGTCACCATCGAGCCGCTCCGCACTCCTGGGCATGCTGGAACGATCCGACCCTCTGATCCGCGACGCGATCGAGACCATCGTCGACCGTGGCGACTTCGTCCCGCCACTTCCGGACGGGGAAGCCGACGACCAGCCCGCCGGCGCCGTTCTCGGTGGTGGCGCCCCCGCCCCGATCGCCGCGGATCCGGCCATCGTCACCGGACTCGTCGCGCGTTCGCGGGAGTCGATTGCCGCCCTGGAGCGCGGCATCGGGGCGAAGTCCGGTGAGGCACTGTTCGACTTCGTCCTGTCGGACATCCCGGAGATGCAGCGGATCCTGTCCGATCCGCAGAGCCTCCCGGTGATCATGGCCGCGGTGCAGGCCACGTGGTGGCTCAACGACCAGCTCCACGACTGGCTGGGCGAACACAACGCGGCCGACACCCTCACCCTGTCGGCCCCCGGCAACATCACCTCGGAGATGGGGCTCGCGCTGCTCGACGTGGCCGACGTGATCCGCCCACATCCCGCAGTCGTGAAGTTGCTCCGAGAGGTCGACGGCGACAGTTTCCTGGACGAGCTGCCGGCGGTCCCTGGCGGACGGGCAGCACACGACGCGATCAGCGCGTATCTCGACACGTATGGCATGCGCTGCGTCGGCGAGATCGACATCACGCGGCCCCGTTGGGCCGAGCAGCCCTCCACGCTCGTGCCCGTGATCCTCGCCAACGTCGCGTCGTTCGAGCCCGGCGAACGCGAGCGACGCGTCGAGGGTGGACGACGGGAGGCCTGGGCGAAGGAACAGGAGCTGCTCGAGCGTGTGCGGGCGCTGCCGGGCGGCGCGCAGAAGGCGGACGAGACCAAGCAGATGATCGACCGCGTCCGGACGTTCATCGGGTACCGGGAGTATCCCAAGTACGGGCTCGTCAGCCGCTACTTCATCTACAAGCGAGCCGTGCTCGGCGAGGCGGACCGTCTCGTGCGAGCAGGGGTGCTCGGCGACCGGGAGGACATCTTCTTCCTCACATTCGAGGAGCTGCACGACGTCGTGCGCACGCATCGGGTGGACGACGACCTCATCCGCCGGCGCAAGGATGACTTCCGCACGTTCCGATCCCTCACACCACCCCGGGTCCTCACGTCCGACGGCGAGGTCGTCACCGGCACCTATCGGCGCGACGACCTGCCGGCCGACGCGCTCGTCGGGCTGGCGGTGTCGGCCGGGGACGTCGAGGGACCCGCCCGCGTCATCCTCGACATGGCGAGGGCCGACCTCGCAGCGGGCGACATCCTCGTCACGACCGCCACCGATCCCAGCTGGTCACCCCTGTTCGTCCAGGCCAGTGGCCTCGTCACCGAGGTGGGAGGCCTGATGACGCACGGGGCGGTGATCGCCCGGGAGTACGGCCTGCCGGCGGTCGTGGGCGTCGAGAATGCCACCCAGGTGATCCGCGACGGCCAGCGGATCCGCGTGAACGGGACCCACGGTTACGTGGAGCTCCTGTCGGAGCCATCGCCCGCCGCCGAACTCGCGGGCTGACGGGTCAGCGCGCGAGTTCTTCGTCGATCGCCGCGACGATCGTCGGATCGTCGGGAGCGACCGAGGGCGCGAAGCGACGAGCGACGGTGCCGTCGCGGGCGATCAGGAACTTCTCGAAGTTCCAGAGCACGTCGGGGTCCTCGGTGGGCGTCATCCCGAACCCCCGCAGCCGCTCGCGGAACACCCCGGCCTCGGCGCCCTCGGCGCTCGGGATCGCGGAGGTCAGCTCGCGATACAGCGGATGCTGATCGTCGCCGACGACGCTCACCTTGGCGAACAACGGGAATTTGACGTCATACGTGAGCGAACAGAACTCGGCGATCTCCTCGTTCGTGCCCGGCTCCTGCGCGCCGAAGTTGTTCGCCGGGAAGCCCAGCACTTCGAAACCGTCGCCACGCCGCTGCTCGTACAGGGCTTCGAGCGCCTCGTACTGCGGCGTCAGGCCACACTTCGACGCGACGTTCACCACGAGCAGCACCTTGCCGGCGTGGTCGGCGAGCGTCGCCTCCCGGCCGTCGATCGTGGACACGGGAATCTCCTGCACGCTGGTCATGTCGGCACGGTACCGCGGCGCCCGCGACGGCCTGCTGTCGCGCTCAGTCGGTGCGGTGGGCGACGGCGAGTTCGGCGACGTCGCGCATGATCTTGGCGATCTGGAAGTCCTTCGGGGTGTAGATCGCGGCGATGCCGAGGTCGGTGAGGCGCTGCCGGTCGTCCTCGGGGATGATGCCGCCGACGACGACTGGCGCGTCGACGCCCATCTTCTGCAGATGGGCCAGCACGTCGGGGACGAGGTCGAGGTGGGAGCCCGACAGGATCGACAGGCCGATCACGTCGGGATCCTCGTCGCGCGCCGAGGCGGCGATCTGTTCGGGGGTGAGGCGGATGCCCGGAGTACACGACCTCCATGCCCGAGTCGCGAGCGGCGACGGCGATCTGTTCGGCGCCGTTGGAGTGGCCGTCGAGGCCCGGCTTGGCGACGAGGAACTTCGGTGGGCCGCCGGCGATCGACTTCACGAACTCGACCACGTCGGCGAGCCCCGCCGACGAACCGCTCGCCCCCGACACGCCGGTCGGCGCGCGGAACTCGCCGAACACCTCGCGCATCACGCCGCCCCACTCGCCGGTGGTGCCGCCGGCCTTGGCCAGGGCGATCGACGGCGGCATCACGTTGTCGCCCTCGGTCGCGGCCCGGCGGAGGTCGGCGAGCGCGGCGTCGACCGCGGCCTGGTCGCGCGTCGTCCGCCACGCCCGCACGTCGGCGATCATCTCCGCCTCGACGGCATGGTCGACCTTCATGATCGAGCCCTCGCCGCCGAGCGGTGAGTCGGTCGGTCTCGGTGTAGGCGTTGACGCCGACGACGGTCTGGTCGCCGGACTCGATGCGGCGGGTGCGGGTCGGCCATCGAGCCGACGAGGCGCGACTTCAGGGTCTCCACCGACTCGAACGCCCCGCCCATCGCCAGCACGTCGTCGAGTTCGGTCTGCGCGGCGCCGCGCAGCTCGGTCGTGCGCTGCTCGATCGCGTGCGAGCCGTCGAAGATGTCGTCGTACTCGAGCAGGTCGGTCTCGAACGCCAGCACCTGCTGCATGCGCAGCGACCACTGCTGGTCCCACGGGCGGGGCAGGCCGAGCGCCTCGTTCCACGCCGGGAGCTGCACCGAACGCGCCCGGGCCCGCTTCGACAGCGTCACGGCGAGCATCTCGAGCACGATCCGCTGGACGTTGTTCTCCGGCTGTGCCTCGGTGAGCCCGAGCGAGTTGACCTGCACGCCGTAGCGGAACCGGAGGGCCTTGTCGTCGGTGACCCCGTAGCGCTCCCGCCCGATCGCCTCCCACATCTCGGTCATCGCCCGCAGCTTGCAGATCTCCTCGACGAAGCGGATGCCGGCGTTGACGAAGAACGAGATCGAGCCGAAGACCTGGGAGAACTGTTCGGGCGACACCTGCCCCGAGTCGCGCACCGCGTCGAGCACACCGATCGCCGTGGCCAGCGAGTAGGCGATCTCCTGCTCGGGCGTCGCGCCCGCCTCCTGCAGGTGGTACGAGCAGACGTTGATCGGGTTCCACTTCGGTGCGTGCTGCGCGCACCACGCCACCATGTCGACGATCAGCCGGCGCGACGGGATCGGCGGGAAGATGTACGTGCCGCGCGACAGGTACTCCTTGACGATGTCGTTCTGGGTCGTGCCGCGCAGCTCGTCGGGCGGCGACCCCCTGCTCCTCGGCGTTGGCGACGTAGAGCGCGAGCAACCAGGCCGCCGTGGCGTTGATCGTCATCGACGTGTTCATCTGCCCGGGCGGGATCTCGTCGAGCAACGTGCGCATGTGGCCGAGGTGGACGACCGGCACGCCGACCTTGCCGACCTCGCCACGCGACATCGCCGAGTCGGGGTCGTAGCCCGTCTGGGTCGGCAGGTCGAAGGCGATCGACAGGCCGGTCTGCCCCTTGGCCAGGTTCGTGCGATAGAGCTCGTTCGACGCCGCCGCGGTCGAGTGGCCCGAGTACGTCCGCATCAGCCAGGGCTGGTCTCGCTCACGCTGCTCGCTCGTCATGTACGAAGTGTGGTGGGTGGGCCTCGTCCGGCCTCGAAGTCCGGTCTCGAAGGCCGGCTTCAGAAATTTTGAGATTGTGCTCAAGTCCCGGGTCGAAGGCGCCGAAGAATGTACGTCCGAGCAAGGACAGATACGACCGGCACCAACTCCACCTTCCCCTGGAGGGCGGTCGGTCGCCGGTTCTGAGAGGTTTCCCTCTGGCGGGAACCACGTCGGCCGTTTGGCGGATTCGGCCGGCGACGGACTCAGGGTGGGCGGTGGGCGGACCGCCCGCCCTGGATCCGCATTGGATGGTCGGGCGGCCATCCAGGGCGGCGAGTCCCAAGGGATGGTCGGGCGGCCATCCCTGGAACGCACGGAATGGTCGGGCGGCCATTCCGAGCGGTTCCGATTGCGCGCCTTCGCGGCCTCACGTTCCCGGTCGATCGACCGCATCGTCGAGCAGTTGCAGGTACCTCCGGCCGTGGCACGTCGATGGCCCCGAGTGAGGCCAGATGCGGTGTCGTCCACTGCACGTCGAACAGCGCGACGCCGAGCTGCTGCAGCCAGTCGACCAGCGCCATCAGCGCGACCTTGGACGCATCGGTCTCGAGATGGAACATCGATTCGCCGGCGAACAACCGGTCGATCGCGCAGGCCGTAGACGCCCGCCGACGAGGCGATCGTCGCGCCAGACCTCGATCGAGTGCGCCCAGCCCAGCTCGTACAGCGCGTCGTAGGCCGTCACGATCTCGTCGGTGATCCAGCGCCCGGGCCGCGTCGGGTCGCCGCACCGGCGCATCACCTCGGTGAACGCCGTGTCGATGCCGGATCTCGAACCGGCGAGCGCTCTTGCGCATCGACCGGGTCACGTGCAGCCCGTCGATCGGGATGATCCCGCGCGGGTCGGGCGAGTACCACGCCATCTTGCTGCGCTTGCGGCGCGGCTCGACCGGCATCGGGAAGATGCCGGCCCGATAGGCGGCGAGCAGCGTGCCCGGCGGCGAGATCGGCGCCGATCGCGATCAGGTCGTCGCCCGGCGTCGCCAGCGCCGGATCGGGCATGACGAAGCGCGACGGCGGCGGCTCGACGGGCCTGGCCGAGCTGCACGCCGCCAGTCACGCACTCATTCTGCCAACGCGACCGACGGTGTCACATCGGTGCCTGGCACCGATGCACGCAGGTGCGGCGGTCAGTACGTGTAGAAGCCCTGCTTGGTCTTGCGGCCGAGCTGGCCGGCGGCGACCATGCGGCGCAGCGTCGGGACGGCGGCGTAGTTCGGGTCGCGGAACTCGTCGTACAGCGCGTCGAGGATCGACAGCGACGTGTCGAGACCGACGAGGTCGAGCAGCGCGAACGGCCCCATCGGGAAGTTGCAGCCACCCTGCATGGCCGTGTCGATGTCGGCCATCGACGCCGTGCCCTGCTCCCACATGCGCACCGCGTTGTTGAGGTACGGGAACAGCAGCGCGTTGACGATGAACCCGGCGCGGTCCTTCACCTCGACCGCGTCCTTGCCGCACGAGGCGGCGAACGCGATCGCCGTGGCGATCGTCTCGTCGGCCGCGGTGATCGGCCGGATGATCTCGACGAGCTTCATCATCGGTGCCGGATTGAAGAAGTGGATGCCGCAGACCAGCTCGGGCCGCTTCGTGGCCATCGCCAGGTCGACGACCGGCAGCGTCGAGGTGTTGGTGGCGAGGATCGCCTCGGGCTGCACGATCTCGTCGAGCTGGGCGAACAGTGCCTTCTTCACCGCGAGGTCCTCGACGACGCTCTCGATCACGAGGTCGGCCAGGGCCAATTCGCTGAGGTCGTCGGTGACCGTGATCCGGCCGAGGATCGCCTGCCGCTCGTCGTCGGTCAGCTTCTCCCGCGACACCTGCTTGATGAGGCCGGCGTCGAGCCCGGTGTACACGGCGTCGGCGCCCGCCTGGCGTGCGTGATCGCACGACGACGTCGTAGCCGGCGCGGGCGGCCACCTCGGCCAGCCCCGACCCCATGATCCCTGAACCGAGTATCCCCACACGTTGAATGTTCATGGCGCCGCAGACCGTAGTTACCCATGCGGTAACTCCGCCAAGCCGGAAGCGTTCCGCCAGGCAAGCCGGACGGCGTTCCGCCCAGACCGACACACCCAGTTAGTGTCGGCATCGAGCGGTGCTGGACGCACCCCGTCCACCATGTTCGCGCTGCTCGCCCTTCACCTCGTCGTCGGCATCGCCATCGTCGCCGCCGGCCGGTCGCTCGGGCGTCGGGCGTTCGCGGTCGCCGCGGTGGCACCGGCCGCGGTGCTCGTGTGGGCGGCGACCCGATGGAGCGGCGTCGTCGACGGCGAGCCGGTGACCGAGTCGTTCACCTGGGTGAGCGGGCTCGACATCGCCATCGACCTCCGGCTCGACGCGTTCGCCCTCCTCATGGTCGCCATCGTCTCGGGCATCGGGCTGCTGATCTGCATCTACGCGCTCGGCTACTTCGCGCCGCACGACAGCGGTCATGGCGACGAGCACGACACCGAATTCCCCGGTGTCGCCCGCCTCGCCGGCGTGCTCACGCTCTTCGCCGGCGCGATGCTCGGCGTCGTCCTGTCCGATCAGCTGATCGGGCTGTTCGTGTTCTGGGAACTCACCTCGATCACGTCGTACCTCCTCATCGGCAACGACGACACGAACCCGCGGGCCCGGGCGGCCGCGCTCCAGGCGCTGTTCATCACCGGCGGCGGTGGACTCGCGATGCTCGCCGGCCTGATCATGATCGGCGAGGCCGGCGGCACGTACCGCATCTCCGAACTCGCCGCGGATCCGCCGTCGGGATCGATCGTCGAACGCCGGCCATCGTGCTCGTGCTCGTCGGGGCGTTCACCAAGTCGGCGCAGGCGCCGTTCAGCAGCTGGCTCCCGGGCGCCATGGTCGCTCCCACACCGGTGAGCGCCTACCTGCACTCGGCGACGATGGTCAAAGCCGGCGTCTACCTCGTCGCCCGCCTCGCACCGATCTTCGCCCTGACCGGACAGTGGCGGTTGCTCGTGCTCGTCGTCGGCGCCGTCACGATGATGATCGGCGGGCTGCGCGCGCTGCGGCAGAACGACCTCAAGCTGTTGCTCGCCTACGGCACGATCAGCCAGCTCGGTTTCATGATGCTGCTGTTCGGCGTGGGCGGCTACCAGCTCGCCGAAGCCGGCATGGTGCTGCTGCTCGCCCACGCCGCGTTCAAGGCGGCGCTGTTCATGGTGGTGGGCATCGTCGACCACGGCGCCGGCACCCGCGACGTCCGCCACCTCCACGGCTTCGGCCGCGACTGGCGCCTCGTCCAGATCGTCGCCGTGATCAGCGCGGCCTCGATGGCCGGCATCCCGCCGCTGCTCGGCTTCATCGCCAAGGAGAAGGCGCTCGACGGGTACCTCGAGCACGGCGATTTCGTCGGTGCGGGCGCCGTCCTCACCGTGATCGTGCTCGCGTCGATGCTCACGTTCGCCTACTCGGCACGGTTCGTGTTGGGAGTGTTCGGACGCTTCGGCCAGTCCGGCGAGCACGATGTGTCGTCGACGGCGCACGCACCGGGGCTCGTGTTCATCGGCCCGGCCGCGCTCCTCTCGGCCTTCACCGTCGTGGCGGGGCTCGTGCCGGCATCGATCGACACGCCTCGTCGAGGGCGCGACCGTCGCGCTCTACCCCGGCACGCACCCGGCGCCCGTCGTGCTCTGGTCGGGCTTCAACCAGGCGGTGCTGCTGTCGATCGTGATCATCGCCGGCGGCATCGTGATCACCTGGTTCCGTTCGCCGGTGGCCGACGGCCCAGCGCCGCTTCTCCGACGCGACCCACGTCGTGCCCATCGGGCGACCGAGCGTTCCTCGGCGTGTTGCGCGGCATCGGTGTCACCGCCCGCCGGGTCACCGGCGTGGTGCAGAACGGCTCGCTGCCGATCTACCTCGCGGTGATCATGCTGGTCGGCGTCGTCGTGCCGCTGATCCCGATCGCCACCGACTGGGACGGCCTGCCCCGACTGGTCGAACACCCGGCCCACGTGGCGCTCGTCGCCATCATGCTGAGCGCGGCGCTCGGTGCCTGCATGGTCAGCCACCGGATCGCCGCGGTGCTCATGCTCGGCGCCGTCGGCTACTCGATGTCGGCGCTGTACGTCGTGCAGGGCGCGCCCGACCTGGCACTCACCCAGTTCGCGATCGAGACGCTGAGCACCGTGCTGTTCGTGCTGGTGCTGCGCTTCCTGCCGCGCTCGTGGACGCACGCGGGCCGCCGGCGCGCGGCGCTCCCGCTACGCATCGCGGTGTCGCTCGTGGTCGGCGTCGGCGATCTTCGTGTTCGCGATCGTGTCGAGCCAGGCGCGCTCCGACGTGGAGGGTCCGTCGACCGCCGCGGCGATGATCGAGGGGTCCGCAGCCGCTCGGCAAGGGCAGCAACGTGGTCAACGTGATCCTCGTCGACTTCCGCGGTTGGGACACGATGGGCGAGATCACCGTCCTGCTCGTCGCGGCCGTCGGCGCGGTCAGCCTGGCGCGCGCCGGCCGTCGACGGTCCGACCGTGCCGCGCCGGTGTTCGAGGAGATCGTCGAATGACGTCCGAACCCGTCGCCGACGTCCCGCTCGACGTCGAGCCGATCCGTGCTCGTCCGATGGCACTGCTCGACACCTCGATGAAGGTGCTCTACCCGTCGATCCTCGTGCTCGGCATCTACTTCCTGTCCGCCGGACACAATCGTCCGGGCGGCGGGTTCGTCGGCGGCCTCGATGATCGGCAGCGCGATCGCGCTGCGCTACGTCGCCCGCGGGGTCGGTGCGGTTCGCTCGTCGTTCCGGCTGCCCGCCGCACGTCATCCTCGGCGTCGGCGTGCTGATCTCGGCCACGACCGCGCTGGTGCCCGTGCTGCTCGGTGGCTCGATCCTGGAGCACGGCGACAAGGAGTTCGACCTGCCGTTGTTCCACCACGTGAAGGTCACGAGCGCGCTGCCGTTCGACCTCGGCGTCGCCCTCGTGGTGATCGGGCTCGTGCTGATGGCGTTCGAGGCCTTCGGCGACGAGCAGGCCGCCAACGATCCGGCGACCGGCGACGAGCCGGCCGTCGAACCGGCCGGTCACCTGCGGGAGGTCGACCGGTGAGCGTGCTGCTCGCCTTCACCGTGGCGGCGCTGTTCTCGACCGGCACGTTCCTCCTCCTGCAGCGTCGGCTGTCGCGGATCCTCATCGGTATCGGGCTCGTCGGACACGGCACCAACCTCCTGCTCGTGATCTCGGGCGGCGACGGCGGCGTCGCGCCGATCATCGGCACCGGCGACCGCGACGACTTCGCCGACCCGCTGCCGCAGGCATTCGCGCTGACGTCGATCGTGATCACGTTCGGCGTCACCGCGTTCCTGCTCGCCCTCGGGTTCCGCAGTTGGCAGATGACCCACGACGACGTGGTCGAAGACGACGTCGAGGACCGGTACGTCGCCCGCCGAGCGCAGGACGAGTTCGTGCTCGAGGGCGAGGCGGCCGAGCGCGCCCAGGCGGCCGAGGAGGACCGGTCGTGAACGCGCTGATCCCGCTCCCGATCATCGTGCCGCTGCTCGGCGCCGCGGTGTGCGTGATCGCCGCCCGCGTCCGATGGGCGCAGCGCATCGTCGTGCTCGCCGCGCTCACCGAGCAACCTCGTCGTCAGCATCGTGCTGCTCGTGCGCGTCGCAGGACGACGGCATCGGCGTCACCCAGGCCGGTGGCTGGCCGGCGCCGCTCGGCATCTCGCTCGTGGTCGACGATCTCGCCGCGATCATGCTCGTGGTGTCGTCGATCATGCTGCTGACGGTCTTCGTCTACGCCGTCGGCGAGGGCCAGGAGGAGTCGCGCTACGCGGCGTTCGGTTCCGTGTACCTCGTGCTCGCGGCGGGTGTGTCGGCGAGCTTCATCACCGGCGACCTGTTCAACCTGTTCGTGGCGTTCGAGATGATGCTGGTGGCCAGCTACGTGCTGCTCACGCTCGGCGGGCGGCCCGGCCAGGTGCGCGCCGGCATGACGTACGTGGTGATCAGCCTGATCGCGTCGACGTTCTTCGTCGTCGCGCTCGGCGCTGATCTACGCCGCGACCGGCACGGTCAACATGGCCGAGCTCGCCGTGCGCATGCCCGAACTCTCGCACGGCGTCCGGGTCGGCTTCTCGTTGCTGTTGATCGTGGTGTTCGGCATCAAGGCCGGGCTGTTCCCCCTGTTCTTCTGGCTGCCCGACAGCTACCCGACCGCGCCGACGGCCATCACCGCGGTGTTCGCCGGCCTGCTCACCAAGGTCGGTGTCTACGCCATCATCCGGTCGCAGACCCTGCTGTTCCCGGCCGATGCGCAGCAGGGCACGCTGCTGCTCGTCGTGGCCGGCCTCACGATGGTGGTGGGCGTGCTCGGTGCGATCGCCCAGGACGACCTCCGACGCATGTTGTCGTTCCACATCGTCAGCCACATCGGCTACATGATCTTCGGGCTGGCGTTGTTCACGCTCGCCGGCATCGCCGGCGCGGTGTTCTACATCGTCCACCACATCGTGGTGAAGTCGTCGCTGTTCCTCGTCGCCGGCCTCGCCGAGTTCCGTGCCGGCACCGACCGGCTGTCGCGGCTCGGGGGCATGGTGCGCTCGGCGCCGACGATCGCCGTGCTGTTCGCCCTTCCGGCGTTGAGCATCGCCGGGATCCCGCCGTTCTCCGGGTTCGTGGGCAAGTTCGCGCTCGGTCGATGCCGGCATCCAGTCGGAGAAGTGGGTGATCGTGGCCGTCAGCCTGACCGTCAGCCTGCTCACGCTGTACGTGATGAGCCGCATCTGGAGCAGCGTGTTCTGGGGTGAGGCCGACCCGTCGGTGGAAGCTCGGCTGGCCACCGCGACCGGGCGGATGCCGGTGCTGATGACGGCGTCGACCGTCGTGCTCGTGCTGCTCGGGCTCGCCATCATGGTGTTCGCGGGGCCGCTGTACGAGCTCGCCGAACGGACGGCCACGCAACTCCTCGACCCGTCGCAGTACGTCGATGCCGTGCTCGGAGGCGGTTCGTGAACGGGTTGCGCGCGCCCGTGCTCGTGGTGTGGCTCACCGCGCTGTGGGTGTTGTTGTGGGGCGACCTCACCGTGCAGAACCTCGCCGCCGGCGTGGTGATCGCGCTGGTCGTCGTGGTGATCGCCTGGCCGACGGGCACCCGGTTCACGGCGTCGACGTCGTTCCATCCGGTGGCCGCGCTGCGGTACCTCGTGTACTTCGCCGGCCAGCTCGTGGTGTCGAATCTCGTCGTCGCCCGCGAGATCGTCACGCCCGGGCTACGTCGCTCAACCGGGCGATCGTGGCGGTCCCGATGCACACCGCGTCGGCCGGGATCAACACGCTCGTCGCCAACTGCGTCACGCTGACGCCCGGCACGATCACCGTCGACGTGTCGCGTGCCCGAACCCGGGACCGCCGGCATGCCGACGCTGTACATCCACGCGCTGCACTTCGCCGACGTCGAATCGGCGCGCCGCGACGTGTACCGGCTCGAGCGCTACGCGGTGGCCGCGTTCGGCGACCGGTCGCTGCGCGCCGCACTCGACGAGGTCGTACCGATGATGGCGAGGCGGACGCTCGCCGTGAGCATCGTCGCCCTCGTCTTCCTCTCGATCGGCGCGTTCTGCTTCCTGTTCCGGCTCCTGCGCGGCCCGAGCCTGCCCGATCGGTCCGTCGGGCTCGACGGCCTGCTGTCGGTGATCGTGATCGGCATCATCGTGCTCGCCGCGCGGCAGCGCAGCGGCATGACGATCGAGACGGTGCTCGTCGCCGCGCTCGTGGCGTTCGTCGGCACGGTCGCGATCGCCCGCTTCATCGAGTACCGAGGTGACTCGTGAACGTCGTCGGCGACGTGTTCGTGCTGCTCGGCTCGGCCCTCACGATGATCGGCGGCATCGGTGCCGTGCGGTTCCCCGACGTCTATTCGCGGATGCATGCCGCGGCCAAGGCCCCGACGCTCGGTCTCGTCCTCGTGGCCATCGGTGCCGCCTTCACCATCCGAACGTCCCTCGCCATCTGCGCCCTGGTGCTCGTCGTGGTGCTGCAGCTGCTCAGTGCGCCGCTCGGGACGCACGCCATCAGCCGGGCGACGCACCGCCATCGTCGACGTCGATCTCGACGGCATCGACGACCTCGCCCGCGACCGCTCCGACTGATCGTTGCGGTGAGCGAACGGTCCACCCCTCGGTCCGTTGGCTCATCGCGGTGTGGTCGGGCTGATCGCTGTGACCGATTACCGGGGCATCCGGCCGCGGTGATCGGCGGCCGTCGGTACGTTCGCTGGCATGACGCAACCGTCGGCCCCGTTCTCCATCGATGCGGTCTCCATCGATGCGGCCTCGATCGACGCGACCCGGCGCGGACGCGCTCGTGCGGCGCCGCCGGACGGTGGATCGAGCTGATGGGGGCGCACAACGTTCGTGACCTCGGTGGATACCGGATCGCCGACGACCGGGTCATCCGCCACGGCCGGCTCTTCCGGGCCGACGGGCTCGCCAACCTCACCGACGACGATCTCGACGTGATCGATGCGCTCGGCATCCGCACGGTGATCGACCTCCGCTCGGCGACCGAACTCACCGAGCGCGGCCGGTTCCCGCTCGAGCGGTACCCGGTGGCGTTCCATCACCTGCCGATCGTCGACGTCACCTGGATGGAGACCGGCGTTCCGGTGTTCCCCGACACGGCCGACGGCGCCGTCGACTTCCTCGTCTGGGCCTATCACGACATGCTCGCCACCGGAGCCGACCGGTTCGCCAGTGCCATCAACCTGCTGGCGTCGGCCGAGGCGACGCCGGCCCTGTTCCACTGCGCCGCCGGCAAGGACCGGACCGGGATCCTCGCCGCCCTGATCCTCGGCGGGCTGGGCGTCGACGACGACGTGATCGCCGCCGACTACGGACTGACGGCGATCGGTATGCAGCGCATGCGGGCGTGGATCGAGGTCAACTCGCCGGAGAGCTTCGCGATGATGAACGACCGGCCGGCGATGATGTTCTCCTCCGACCCGGCCGCGATCGCCCGACTGCTCGCCGAACTCCGAACGACGCACGGGTCGATCGCCGAGTACCTCGCCTCGATCGGTGTGAGCGGCGCAGTGCTCGCCGAACTCGCCGATCAGCTCACTCGCTGAAGCGGCGGCCCCGGTCGGCGGGCGACGTCGTCACGACTGGACGATACGGACCGACTGGATCTGCACCGGCTCGGTCGGTTCGCCCGACGCCGACCCGGTCGCCGCGAGATCGGCCACCGTCGTGTCGAGCCCGTCGGTGACCTGACCGAACAGCGAGTAGCTCGGCGGCAGGGCGACGCCCTGCTCGCCGGTGATGATGAAGAACTGGCTGCCGTTCGTGTCGGGGCCGCTGTTGGCCATCGCGATCGAGCCGAGCTGGTACTGCGCCCGCTTCGGGGAGTTCGTCGGCGAACTCGTAGCCGGGGCCACCCGTCCCGGTGCCGGTGGGGTCACCGCACTGCACGACGAAGTCGGTGATGATCCGGTGGCAGGGAGTGTCGTCGTAGTACAGGTTGCGGGCGAGGAACACGAAGTTGTTGACGGTGAGCGGCGCCGCATCCTGGTCGAGATCGATCGTGAACTCGCCCATGTTGGTGGTGACGATCGCCTGATACGTGGCGGCGGGGTCGAGACACATCGGCGGCGCCGAGTCGAACTGCTGCACCGCCTCGGTGACGCCCTCCTCGGGCGGGCATTCCTCGGTCGACACCGCGTCGCTGGTGACCGACTCGGTCGTGACCGGATCGACCACCGCCTGATCGGTCGAAGCCGGCTCGGATGAAACCGGCTCGGATGACACTGGCTCGGTCGAGACCGGCTCGGTGAACGGCTCGCTGACCGCTGGTGCGAGCGACTCGTCGGGGACCACCTCGGTCGTCACCGTCGCTTCATCGTCGTCACCGGTGACGACGGTGGCGATCCAGACGAGGCCGAACACCGCCACGAGACCGCCGATCACGATCGCCGCGATGCGGAATCCTCGTCGCCGCGACTCCGCCTTCTCGATCTCCTGCTGCCGCAGCGCTCGGTTGGCCTTCTGACGTTCACGCTTCTCGGTACCCACAGATCGCGCAGGCTACCGGCTGCTCGATTCTTCGGAACGTGTCGCGCGCCGCGGACGCGGACGCGAGTGGTCGGAGCGGGTCGATGTCAGGTCGTCTTCGGCGGGGGACGCCAGCACGTGAGCAGCAGCACGGCCGCTCCACCGATGCCGGCGACGGCGGCGATCAGCAGGCCGGTCGTGCCCGACCAGGTCGTCGCGGATGTCGAGCGCTTCGTCGAGCGACCACTGGCCCGGTCCGAGGGCACCGATGGCGATGCCGACGATGCCGAGCGTCATCACGTACTCCCAGCCCTCGCCGGGCCGGAAGATGAAGAACCCGTTGCCGCGGTGGTTGATCGCCCACGCCACGGCCATCACGCCGACGATGCCGGCCGCGGCGAACGGCGTGAGCAGCCCGAGCAGCAGGAGGATCCCGCTGCCGATCTCGGTGACGCTCGCCAGCCAGGCCTGCAGCTTGGGTGGCTTCATCCCCATCGACCCGAACCACCCCGCCGTGCCGTCGATGTTCGGCCGGATGTGGTTGATGCCGTGTGCCAGCATCACGGCACCGGCGCCGCAGCGCAGCAGGAGGAGCGCGAAGTCGATCGCGTCGAGCGTCGTTCATGCGGCGCAGTCTGTCAGCTGTCGACGGTTCCGCCGGAGGATCTGGCCGCCGGGACGATCGTGAGCCCCCGGAGGATCTGGGCCCACGTAGGATCCGTGGCATGGCCACCGTGCGTCTGTTCGCTTCGGCACGCGACGCGGCAGGTACCGGAACCGACGTGGTCGACGGCACTACCGTGGCCGAAGTGCTCGCCGCAGCGGAACGCCGCTACGGCCAACGATTCAGCGACGTGCTGACGACCTGCCGCATCTGGGTGAACGGTGACACCGCACACCCCGACACCAAGGTCGGCCCGCACGACGAGGTGGCGGTCCTGCCACCGGTGTCAGGAGGATGACGATGAACATGACCGAGACACCCGACCCCACCGCACTGAGCCTCGCCGACCTGCGCGGGCTGCGCCAGCAGTTGCAGCTCGAGGACGACGCCGTGTCGTACGCCCGCCGCGTGGCGCAGGCGCGTCTCGACCTCGTCAAGGTCGAGCAGGTGCATCGCAGCGACGTCGACGGCGGTGGGGCCGCCGACGACCTCCGCGCCGTGCTGTCGCAACACCTCACCGGAGGCCCGGCCCGGCCGCCGCGCCCGACCGAGGACCTCAGTGACCATCCGCTCGCCGTCGAACTCGACGAGCTGTGCGCGCGCACTCGGATTCGGCCATCTGAAAGAGCTCGACGACGCCGAGCTCGGCGTGTTGTTCGACGAGCTCGCCGCGTTCGAGCAGCGGGTGTCGTCCGATCGCCGCGAGCGGTTCGATCGCCTCGACGCCCTGAGCGCCGAGCTGGTTCGCCGCTACCGCGTCGGTGAAGCATCGATCGACACGCTCGACTGAAAAGATCTGCTCGGCCTCACGCCACGTCTCGTCGCGGCGATCGAGGTCGGCTCCTGAGTTTGCTCGGCCTCACGGCAGTTCTCGTCGTGGCGATCGAGATCGGCCGAGCGTCCGGCTCCTGGACTTGCTCGCCCGCGGACGGAGCAGGCATAACACGGGGTCCGCCTGGTTATCGTTCACGCCGCTGTGCAACGTGTCGCGATGATCTCGCTCCACACGTCGCCGCTGCTCCAGCCCGGTGCCGGCGACAGTGGGGGCATGAACGTGTACGTGCGCGAGTCGGTGTCGGCGCTCGCCCAGGCGGGCATCGACTGCACGACGTTCACCCGCGCCGATCGTGCCGGTCTGCCGCGCGAGGTCCTCGTCGAACCCGGCCATCGCGTGGTGCACATCGAAGCCGGGCCCGCACCACCTGCCGAAGGAGGCGCTCCCCGATGTCACCGAGGCGTTCCGCGCCGGTGTGCTCGACTGGATCGACCAGCACGAGCAACCCGACGTCATCCACGCCAACTACTGGCTGAGTGGGGTCGTCGGCCATCGGCTCAAACACGACCTCGGCGTGCCGTTCGTGTCGACGTTCCACACGCTCGCCCGGGTGAAGGCCGAGGGCGGCGATCCCGAGCCGCTGTGGCGTGAGCTCGCCGAGGCCGAGATCGTCGGCTGTGCCGACGCGATCTGTGTGAGCTGCGACGCCGAGGAGGAGCAGTTCCGGCGGCTGTACGGGAACCCACAGGGTCGCATCGAGATCGTCGCCCCCGGTGTCGAGCACGCCTTCTTCGCGCCGGGCGAACGCGCCGGCGCCCGCCGAGCGCTGGGGCTGCACACCGACGCACCGATCCTGTTGTTCGTCGGCCGCATCCAGCCGCTGAAAGGCCCCGACGTGGCGGTGCGCGCCCTCGCCGCGCTCGGTCGGCCCGATGCGCAACTCCTCATCGTCGGCGGCGCGAGCGGCGACGAGGGAGACTTCGAGAGCGCCCGCATCCGGGCGTTGGTCGACGAGCTGGGACTCCACGAGCAGGTGCACTTCGTCGAGCCGCAACCGCATCACATCCTGTCCACCTACTACCGGGCCGCCGACGTGGTGCTCGTTCCGAGCCGCAGCGAGAGTTTCGGTCTCGTCGCGCTCGAGGCCGCGGCCTGCGGGATCCCGGTGGTGGCGAGCGCCGTCGGCGGGCTGCTCAGCCTCGTCGACGACCGGCGGACCGGCCGCCTCGTCGAGGGTCGCGACCCGACGACTACGCCCGCGCCGTCGCCGAGATCCTCGACGACCGCGAGCTGCACCGGGCGATGTCGCTCGCCGCGGTCGAGCGGGCCCAGCGGTACACGTGGGGGTTCGCCGCCGCGCGCCTGCGCCGTCTCTACAGCGACCTCACGGTGCGCGAACGGGTGTCGTGCACGTGATCGAGATCTTCGACGCCGAACGACTGGCCGAACTCGAGCGTCAGATCGACGGGTGGCTCGACGAGCTGCGTCGCGAGCACGACCACATCCTGGCGGTCGACCGGTCCGACGACGGCACGATCCGCTGGTACGTCCGGATGCGCGGCGACGACAAGGAGTTCACCACCGTGTGGCTCACGTTGAGCCAGCGCACGCTGCGCTACGAGACGTACGTGCTGCCGGCGCCGGAGGAGAACGCGGCGAGCCTGTACGAGAACCTGTTGCGCCGCAACGAGCGGCTCGTCGGGGCGCACTTCTCGATCGGCATCGAAGACGCCGTGTTCCTGCGGGGCGAGATCCCCGTGTCGTCGGTGTCACTCGTCGAGATCGACCGGGCGCTCGGCACGCTGTACGCCACCGTCGAGCAGTGCTTCCAGGGGTTCCTGCGCATCGCCTTCGCCAGCCGGTTCGCGGACTGACGTTCCGTTCTCGCGTCGACGTCACCCACCCTCGGGTGCCCGGGTGGGTGTTCGGGGAGTCGGTATCCGTTCGTCCGCCCACCCGGGCTACCGTCGTCACATGACGAGCCCTGGCGATGCCGCGTCCGACCTCCGCCTCCGATCCCGCCAGCGTCGAGGTGCTGCTGATCGGCGGCGGCAACATGGGATCGGCCCTGCTCGAAGGGATGATCGGCTCGGGCGAGTTCGCAGCGGCCGAACTCGGCGTCGTCGAACTCGTCGAGGCGCGGCGCGCCGAGCTGACGGCGATGTTTCCGGGCGTGATCGTGAGCGCCGATGCCGTGCCGTGCCGGTCGGCGATCCTCGCGGTCAAACCGCCCGATGCGGTGGCCGCGGCCGCCGCCGCCCGCGACGCCGGGGCGACACGGGTGTTGTCGATCGCCGCCGGCGTCCGGATCGACACGCTCCAGGCTGCGGTGGGGGCGGCGGTGGCGGTCGTGCGGGCCATGCCGAACACGCCGGCCCTCGTCGGTCGGGGCGCCGCAGCAATCGCCGGCGGCCAGACCGCTGGCGCGGCCGACATCGAGTGGGCCACGCGGATCCTCGGGTCGGTCGGCACCGTCGAGGAGCTCCCCGAGCCGTTGCTCGACGCGTTCACGGGCGTCGCCGGATCGGGGCCGGCGTACCTGTTCCTCGTGGCCGAGGCGCTGATCGACGCCGCCGTCGCCGAGGGGATCGAACGTCCGGTCGCCGAGCGGGTGGTCCGCCAACTGCTCGTCGGCTCGGCGCTGCTGCTCGACCGCGAACTCGATCCCGTCCGGCTGCGCGCCCAGGTGACGTCGCCCGGCGGCACCACCGCGGCCGGTATCGCCGTGTTCGAGGAGCGCGACCTGCGCGGCACCGTCGCCGCCGCCGTCGCCGCCGCCACCGCCCGCAGCCGCGAACTCGCCTGACGCCCCGCCCCGCATCCCGAGCACCCACCATCACCATCACCGTTTGCGTCAGGATTTCCGGGGACCGGTCCCCCGGAAATCCTGACGCAAACGACGGTTGGGTTGAGGTGGATGAGGGCGGCGCTAGACACAATTCGGGAATTACTTGTCTGTTTTTTCGACGTGGCACTTTTCACATCGACATTCATCCTCTATCGTTCGGCACGTGGAGACGCGTTCGCCGGAAACGGCGAGCGGCGCCGACAGGGCTGGTGCCATCGGGGGGTTGGCACCGGCCCTTGTCGCGTTTTCGGGCCGGTACAGTTCGGCGGCACATGGGTCGCCGCTATGACACCGTCTCGTTCCTGACCGACTACGGCCTGGTCGACGAGTTCGCCGGGGTCGTCCGATCGGTGATCCGCGATCTCGCCCCGCACGCGACCGTCATCGACCTCACGCACGGCATCGCACCGTTCGACGTGCGCGGCGGATCGCTCGCGCTCGCGCGGAGCATCGGCTACGTCGCGTCGGGCGTCGTGTTGGCGGTGGTCGACCCGGGCGTCGGGTCGGCGCGCCGGGCGGTCGCCATCGAGGTGGCCGGCGGCGAGGGTGTGCTCGTCGGCCCCGACAACGGCCTGCTCGCGCCCGCCGTCGCGCTCGTCGGTGGCGCCGAGCGGGCGGTCGAGTTGACCAACATCGAGTACCAGCTCGCGTCACCGAGCGCGACGTTCGCCGGACGCGACGTGTTCGGACCGGCGGCGGCGCACCTGTGCAACGGCGTCGACCTGCTCGACCTCGGCGACGAGATCGACGTCGACCTGCTGATGCCCGGCGTGGTGCCGCTCGCCGCAGACGGACGACCACCTCGTGATCGCCCAGGTGCTGTGGATCGACACGTTCGGCAACGCCCAGCTCAACGTCGGTCCCGACGACATCCCGGCCGGCTTCGGCGAGCACGTGGCGATGCGGACGAGCGATCCCACCGACCTCAGCGGTGGCACCACCCGATCGGCGAGGCTCGCCGAATCGTTCGCCGCGATCGGCACCGGCGCCATCGGTCTCGTCGTCGATTCGTCGGGGTTGTACGCCATCGCCATGGATCGGCGCTCGGCGGCCGAGGAACTCGGCGCTGGACGTCGGCGACCAGGTGACGCTGACGGCCGACGAGTCGGGTGGACCCGGCGTCAGCCAGCGCGTCACGCTCCGCGGCCACTGAACCACCGACCGTACCGGTGAACGTCGCGCGCCAGGGGGTCGGGTCCGGGCGCGCGCCAGGTCGACGCGCCGTTAGCGTGGACGCCGTGCGGCCTGCAACGACGTTGACCCTCGGTTTGCTCCTCGTGGCGATCCTGCTCGCCGGCATGATCTCGCTCGTCCGGCTCTGACCTGACACAGCGTCGAGTCGGTCGCCCGGTGGGTTACGTCGCGGGCGAAAGGTCGGGAGCGAGTGTCTCCCGAGGGGGCCTGTGAATCTTGCCGAGCATCATCGACGACCACGCGCCCGACTCCACGGCGCTGATCTGGAACAACCGCGCCACCTCGTACGGCGAACTGCGCTCCCAGGTCGATCACCTCCGCGGCGGGCTCGCCTCGCTCGGCGTCGGTGATCGGCGACCGCGTCGCCCTGGTCCTCACCAACGGCGTGCCGTTCGTCGTCACGTATCTCGCGGCGCTCGGCCTCGGCGGCGTCATCGTCCCGCTCAACCCCACGAGTCCGGCGCCGGAACTCGAGCACCAGATCGCCGACGGTCGGCGCGACGGTCGTGGTGATCGACCGGTCGTGTGCGGCGACGTGGGCGCACGTCGACCGCGCGGCCGTTCCCACCGTCACCGCCGTCGTCACCACCGATCCGGACGGCCGCCGCCGACGGCGACCTGATCCCGTTCGACCGGTTGCTCGAGTCGGAACCCGTCGAGCGGGTCGATGTGGACGCCGACCATCTCGCCGTGCTGCTCTTCACCAGCGGAACCGCGGGCGCACCACGCGCGGCGATGCTGACCCACGGCAACCTGCGCGCCAACATCGAGCAGAGCCTGAGCGCCAAGGGACACATGAACGGCGACGACGTCGTGTACTGCGTGTTGCCGGTGTTCCACATCTTCGGCCTGAACGTCGTGCTCGGCCTCGCGCTGACGGTCGGCGCGACCGTGGTGCTCGTGCAGCGGTTCGACCCGACCACCGCGCTGCAGTCGATCGCCGACCGCGGCATCACCGTCATCCCCGGCGCCCCTGGCATGTGGGCCGCGTTCACCCAGCTCGACGGACGTGCCCGCCGATGCGTTCGCCAGCGTCCGCCTCGCGTTGTCGGGTGCCTCGCGCCTGCCGCTGTCGGTGTTCGCGGCGATGCAGGACCGGTTCGGCGTCGAGATGCTCGAGGGGTACGGGCTCACCGAGGCGTCGCCGATCGTCACCACCTCGACCGGCGCCCCGGCGCGGTTCGGGCTCGGTCGGACGGGCCCTGCACGGCGTCGAGGTGCGGCTCGTGACCGAGCACGGCGACGCCCTCGTGGGCGACGTCGGTGAGGTCTGGGTGCGTGGCGACAACGTGTTCGCCGGCTACCTCGACGACCCCGAGGCCACGGCGGCGGTGCTCACCGAGGACGGTTGGTTGCAGACCGGCGACATGGCGACCGCGGACGACGACGGCTACCTGTACCTCGTCGATCGTGCCAAGGACCTGATGATCGTGTCGGGATTCAACGTCTTCCCGGCCGAGGTCGAGGAGACCCTGGTGACCCATC
The DNA here is from genome assembly GCA_963801795.1 of Ilumatobacteraceae bacterium. Classification (GTDB taxonomy): domain Bacteria; phylum Actinomycetota; class Acidimicrobiia; order Acidimicrobiales; family Ilumatobacteraceae; genus Sva-07. The sequence continues at coordinate 402,413 of CAWDFZ010000001.1, read as the reverse complement.
CGGACGTCGTCGAGGTCGGTGTCGTCGGCGTTCCCCATCCCGCACACCGGCGAGGCGGTGAAGGCGTACGTCGTCCTGCGGCCCGGATCGCTGGTCGACGAGGAGACGCTGATCGACTACTCGCTCGACCGCCTGGCACGGTACAAGTGCCCGAGCAAGATCATCTTCGTCGAGTCGTTGCCGCGCAACACGTCGGGCAAGCTCGTGCGCCGGAGCCTCGACGACGCCCTGCGCATCGGGCTCTACCCCGACCACGTGACCGACGTCGCGGGACGAATCGCCCCGGCCGGCTTTGTGAAAATGTGCACGAGGCCCCTAACGTGGTCGGTGCATGGCAGGCAATCGAGTGCGACGACGGATCCCCGAGGCCTCGGTGGCCCGTCTGCCGGTGTATCTGCGCATCCTCTCCGACCAGCTCGAGCAGGGCGTCACGACGATCTCGTCGGAGGAACTCGCCGAACTCGGCGGCGTGAACGCGGCCAAGGTGCGCAAGGACCTGAGCTATCTCGGCAGCTACGGCACGCGGGGCGTCGGCTACGACGTCGACTTCCTCGTGTACCAGATCCGCCGCGAACTGGGCCTCACCCACGACTGGCCCGTCGTCATCGTCGGCGCCGGCAACCTCGGCCAGGCACTCGCCGGCTACAACGGGTTCGGCGATCGAGGGTTCCCGGTCGGTGGCATCGTCGACATCGACACCGCCAAGATCGGCTCGGTCATCGGGGGCGTGCGCGTCCGTCACCTCGACGAGGTCGCCCAGGTCGTGCAGCAGCGGAACATCTCGATCGGGGTCATCGCCACGCCCGGGCATGCCGCACAGGATGCCGCCGACGCACTCGTCGCCGCCGGCGTCACCAGCATCTTGAACTTCGCCCCGTCGGTCATCTCCGTGCCGCACGGCATCCACGTGGGCAAGGTCGACCTCGCCGTCGAGCTGCAGATCCTGGCCTACCACGAGCAACGCCGGGCGGCCGCGGCGTCCGCCCCACCACTGCGAGCCGTGCCGGGCGAGCGTCGCCGCGGTGCGAGCGCCTAGGGTTCGATCGACATGTCGCTACTGGTCGTCGGGCATCAACCATCGCAGCAGCCCGCTGTCGTTGCTCGAACGCGTCACGGTCGTCCCCGACCGCCTCGGCAAGGCCGTCGCCGGCCTGGCGATGCGCGACAACATCCGCGAAGCCGTCGTGCTGTCGACGTGCAACCGCACCGAGGTCTACGTCGTCACCGAGCTGTTCCACGGGGCGTACGGCGACGTGCGCGACTTCCTCTGCGAACTCGGTGACCTGTCGGCCGACGAACTGATCCCGCACCTGTACAGCCAGCACGATGCCACCGCCGTCGCGCACCTCTTCGAGGTCGCCGCCGGGCTCGACTCGGCGGTCCTCGGCGAGAGCGAGATCCTCGGTCAGGTACGCACGCGCCTGGGAGATCGCCCAGCTCGAGGGTGCCGCCCGGTCGACGCTGAACCTGCTGTTCCGCAGCGCGATCGAGGCCGGCAAGCGTGCCCGCACCGAGACCGGCATCGGCCGGGGCACGGCGTCGGTGAGCCACGCGGCCGTCGAGATGATCACCGATGTCGTCGGCGACCTGAAGGGCAAGCGGGTGCTCGTCGTCGGTGCCGGAGCGATGGGTGAGGGCGTCGCGATCGCACTGCATCGTGCCGGTGGTGCCGACCTCCTCGTGTCGCAACCGGTCCGCCGAGCGCGCGGCTCGCAGCCTCGCCGACCGGATCGGTGCCGTCGCCGTCGCGTTCGAACGGCTCGTCGAGGCGATCGGAGCCGCCGACGTGATCGTCGCCAGCACCGGTGCCGAACAACATGTCCTCACCGTCGAACTCGTCCAAGTCGGCCCGCTCCGGTCCACGTTCGGCGCGTCCGCTCCACATCATCGACATCGCCGTGCCGCGCGACGTCGAAGCGGGTGTCGGCGACCTCGCCGGCGTCACCGTGCTCGATCTCGACGACCTGCGCGACTGGGCCGACCGCGGTCTCTCGCACCGGGCCGCTCGAGGCCGAACGTGCCCGCGCCATCGTGTGGGAGGAGGTCGAGCGCTTCGGCGTGGAGTCCACCGCCCGCCAGGCCGCGCCGCTCGTGGCGTCGATGCGTGCACGCGGCCGAAGGGATCCGCCGCCACGAGCTCGACCGGTTCGACACCGCCCTCTCCGGCCTCGACGAGTCGCAGCGCGAGGCCGTCGAGGCGCTCACCAAGTCGATCATCGCCAAGCTGCTCCACGAGCCGTCGGTGCGGCTCAAGGCGCAGGCCGGCACACCCCAGGGCGAGCGCAACGCGGTGACGATGCGCGAGCTGTTCGACCTCGGCTGAACGGCGCGGTCGATGAGTTCGGCGTTGCGTCTCGCCACCCGTGGATCCCGCCAGGCGCTCGGCCAGGCCCGGGCCGTCGCGGGCGCGATCGAAGCCGCCACGGGCACGAGCGTCGAGTTCGTGCTGATCGAGACGACCGGCGATCGCCGCCTCGACGTCCCGCTGCACACCATCGGTGGCCAGGGCGTGTTCGTGAAGGAGGTGCAACGGGCGGTGCTCGACGGCCGAGCCGACCTCGCTGTCCACTCGGCCAAGGACCTGCCCTCGACGCCGGCCGACGGGCTGTCGATCGTGCGCCTTCACCGAACGCCGCGATCCACGCGACGTGTTGGTGGGATCGACGCTCGCCGACCTGCCCGACGGCGCCACCGTGGCCAGTGGATCGGTCCGTCGCCGCGCCCAGTTGGCTCGGGTCCGGCCCGACCTCGAGTTCGTCGAGCTCCGTGGCAACATCGACACCCGGCTCACCAAGATCCCCGACGGCGGGGCGATCGTGATGGCCGCCGCGGCGCTGCAGATCCTCGAACTCACCGACCGCATCGCCGAGCACCTGCCGATCGATCAGTTCGTGCCCGCGGTCGGGCAGGGATGCGTCGCCGTCGAGATCCGGGCCGACGACGAGGGAACCGCCGAGCTGGTCGAGGCGGTCGATCACGCGGCGACGCGCCGTGCCGTCGAGGTGGAGCGAGCGTTCCTCGCCGAACTCGGGTCGGGATGCTCGCTGCCGGTCGGCGCCCACGCGGCCGACGGCGTGCTGCGACACCTTCCTCGCCGACCCGCTGCGGAACCTGGCTGTCGGTGACGTGCTCGAGCTCGCCGGCACCGACGCCGACCTCGAACTCGCGGCCGCCGCGGCACGAGCGGCGAACGCCTCACTGCAATGACGTCGCCGCTCGCCGGCAAGCGGGTGCTGGTCACCCGTGAGCGTCCCGGCGAGCTCGGCGCCATGCTCGAAGCCCGTGGCGCCACGGTGGTGCACGTCCCGCTGATCGAGATCCGTGAGCCGGCCGATGGTGGCGAGCGTTTCCGTCGTGAACTCGCCGGGCTGCGGAACTACGACTGGTTGGTCGTCACGTCGGTCCCGGGTGCGGAGCGGGCCGGGCGGGCGGCCGCGGACACTCGGCGGGTCTCGTTGGCGGCCGTCGGCAGCGCCACCGCACGGGTGCTGGCCGATCTGGCCGACCGACCCGTCGACCTGCTGCCATCGGTCCAGCGGGCCACGGCCCTCGCCGACCTGCTCATCGAGCGCTGTCACGGCGTGCGCTCGCGGATGTTCGTCGCCCAGGCCGATCGTGCCGAGAACACCCTGGTCGATCGGTTGGTCGAGGCCGGACACGACGTGACCGCGTGCGTCGCCTACCGCACGATCCTGCTCCGACCGGACGCTTCGACGGTCGCCGACGCCGACGCGCTGGTGCTGGCGAGCGGTTCGTCCGCCCAGGCGTGGGTCGATGCGTTCGGACCTCGGACACCGCCGGTCGTCGTGGCGATCGGCCCGACGACGTCGGCCGTGGCCGAGCGACTCGGTCTCGAGATTTCGGCTGTCGCCACCGACAGTTCACTCGCCGGCCTCATCGCCGAACTCGAACGCTCCCTCTGATCGTCCCTGACGTGGCTGGTCGTGGCTGATCGTCCTGGCTGGTCCCGGACCAGCATCGGGGTCGTCGACACCGCACCGTTAGGCTCGCGGCCGTGCACGACCGACAGGCATCTGCGGGGGATCGATCCCGAGCGGACGTCCGTCTGACGCAACGACCGCGACGGCTCCGGCGCACGGCGGCGATGCGTGATCTCGTCGCCGAGTCGCACCTGCGGGTCGACGACCTGATCGCACCGCTGTTCGTGCGCGAGGGCATCGACGAACCACAGCCGATCGTGTCGCTGCCCGGCGTGGTCCAGCACACCCGCTCGTCGTTGCGCACCGAGGTTGCCGAACTGGCCGAACTCGGCGTGCGGTCGGTCATCCTCTTCGGTGTGCCCGAGACCAAGGACGCCGTCGGGAGTGGTGCCTACGACCCCGACGGTGTCGTGCAGGTCGCGCTGCGTGACCTGCGCGCCGACCTCGGCGACGACATCGTGGTGATGGCCGACCTCTGCGTCGACGAGTACACCGACCACGGACACTGCGGCATCGTCGACGAGCACGGCGTGGTCGACAACGACGCGACGCTCGGCATCTACGCCCAGGCCGCCGTTGCGCAGGCGCGAGCCGGGGCGCACGTCGTGGCGCCGAGCGGCATGATGGACGGACAGGTGGCCGCGATCCGCTGCGCGCTCGATGCCGAGGGTCACCACGACGTGGCGATCCTCGCCTACGCCGCGAAGTACGCGAGTGCGCTGTACGGCCCGTTCCGCGATGCCGTCGACGTCACGATCGTCGGAGGCGGCGACCGCAAGGGCTACCAGCAGGACTGGCGCAACGCACGCGAGGCGCGCCGCGAGATCGACGCTCGACATCGCCGAGGGCGCCGACATGGTGATGGTCAAGCCGGCGCTCGCGTACCTCGACGTGATCGCCGACGCCGCCGCGCACATCGACGTCCCGCTCGCGGCGTACCACGTCAGCGGCGAGTACGCGATGATCCACGCCGCCGCCGAGCGGGGTTGGATCGACGGCGATGCGGTGGCCCTCGAGCATCTCGGTGCGATCAAGCGCGCCGGAGCCGACATCGTGCTCACGTACTTCACCCGGTGGTACGCCGAAGGCGTGCGCCGCGGGCCGGATTCCGCGATGACGATCGTCGTCTGCGACCCGACCACGTGCCCGGCCGCCGGTTGCACGCCGACGGTGTGCACGGGCGCCGGCGTGCCGTCGAACCACACCATGTTCGAGCGGTCGAAGCGGGCCATCCCGGGCGGGGTGAACTCGTCGATCCGAGCCTTCAAGGCGGTCGGCGGCGAACCGTACGTCGTCGCGCGGGCAGCCGGGTGCCACGATCACCGACGTCGAGGGCACCACCTACTTCGACCTCGTGCAGAGCTACGGGGCGATCATCCTCGGTCACGCCCATCCCGCGGTCACCGCCGCCCTCCGTGCCGCGGCCGGCGACGGCACGTCGTACGGCGCGCCGACACCCCGGGAGATGAAGCTGGCCGAAGCGATCAGCGAGCGCGTGCCGAGCTGCGAGCGGGTCCGCCTGATGAACTCCGGTACCGAGGCGACGAGCACGGCGGTGCGACTGGCGCGTGGCGTCACCGGCCGCGATCGCATCGTCACGTTCGCCGGCAACTTCCACGGCGCCACCGACGCCCTCCTCGTCGCCGGTGGCAGCGGCGTCGCCACGCTCGGTCTGCCCGGCACGGCGGGTGTGCCCCGGGCCGCCGTGTCCGAGACGATGGTCGTGCCGTACAACGTGGTGCCGCGAGCTCGACGAGCAGGTCGCGGCCGTCATCGTCGAGCCGATCGCCGCCAACATGGGCGTCGTCGCTCCCGTCGCCGGGTTCCTCGACGGTCTGCGTGCCGAATGCGACCGCGTCGGTGCCCTGCTGATCTTCGACGAGGTCATCACCGGGTTCCGGATCGGGCCGGGCGGTGCGCAGGCGAAGTACGACGTGCGCCCGGACATCACCTGCTTCGGCAAGGTGATCGGTGGCGGCCTCCCGATCGGCGCGATCGGCGGGCGGGTCGACATCATGGAGCACCTGTCGCCGCTCGGTCCCGTGTTCCACGCCGGCACGCTGGCCGGCAACCCGATGGCGACGGCGGCCGGGCTCGCCGCGCTCGACCAGCTGACCGACGACGTGTACATCGAGCTGATGGCCCGTGTCCGCCACCTCTCGTCGCTGCTGCGTGACGCGTGTACGTCAGCAGGGCTGACCGCGTCGTTCCCGGTCGTCGGCACGCTGTTCGGCATCGTGTGCGGCGACGACGCCGGGGTCGTCACGAACTTCGACGAGGCCAAGCGCACCGACGAGGCGATGTACGCTGCGTTCTTCCAGGCGATGTTGGCCGAAGGCGTGGCGATGGCGCCGGGCGCCTACGAGGCGATCTTCGTCGGGCTGGCGCACGACGACGCGGTGATCACGTCGATCGCCGAGGCGGCGCACCGGGCCGCCGAGCGAGCCGTCGCGGCGGCTGCCGGTCCGGTCTGAGTCGCTGACGGTACGGTTGCACCGGTGCGAGAACTGTTGTCGTGGCGACTCCTGGCGGCACTTGCTGCGCTCGCCGGGCTGGCGTTCCTCGTCAAGTCGGTCTGTCGCGGACGACGACGAACTGCAGGCGATCATCGCGCCCGAACCGGTCGAGCGCACGATCGATCTGATCGCGCCGGTGAGCGCGGCGTTGCCATCGGACGACTTCGGCATCGGTGCGGACGGGTTGACGACCGGCTACGTCGACCTCGTGCTCCCGAACGATCGCACGATGCGCGTCGCGCCGGGCACCCCGGGTGAGTCGACGTGTACGAACTTCCAGGAGTTCAACCAGTGTGGAGTGCTGGCCGACGTGCTGGGCGATGCGGTCGTGTGGTTCGCCCTCGTTCCCCAGGCCGCCGCGTCAGACCGCCGAGCTGCCACCGATCATCGACCTCGACGAGGGGTACGCAGTGTTCGAGAACGGCTGGCGCATCGCCTACCCCCCGGTGATCGACCGGGAGTGCGGCGACATCGACATTCCGAGCTTCGGCGACTTCCTCCGTCGCTTCGGGCCCGGCAGCGTGACGATCATCGATCTGAACGAGCAGGAGGTCACCGCCGTCCGCTGCGGCGACGAGGTCCCGCCCGACACCGTCACACCCGAAACGGGCCCACCCGAAACTGTCACGGCCACGACCGTGCCCGGCATCGAGCCGCCGCCCTGACAGTCTGGGTCACATCCCGTTCGGAAGGCGAGCGGAAAGTGACCCAGAGTTCCCTGCGCCTTCGACTGGGACCCCGAGCGAGGGTCAACCCAGGATCGTGTGGGCGGCGGCGAGTCCGGAGTTGTGGGCGCCTTCGATCCGGGGGCCGGCGAACGCGTCGCCGGCGAGCACGATCGATCCGTCCGCGAGCGTCCGGCACGGGTCGGGCGAGATCGTCCGGGGTGTGGCGAAGCGCCACTTCTTCACCTGGTGCTCGACGACGACCGCGTCGCCGAGCCACGGCCGCGCCGCGTCGATCAACGCCGGGCCGAGCACGTCGACAGGTTCGTCCCAGTGGGCATCGCTCCACGTCGGATCGGCATGGAACGTGATGGCCGGCGCGGTGCTGACGCCCTTCGACATGTTGTCGCCGATGAAGCTGAACACCCCGTCGGCCGGCTGCGTTCCACCGCTGGACGACACGACCGTGGGCCGGTCGAGCGCGGCCAGCAGGCAGATCGTCCGGTCGTAGTCGACCCGGAACGTCTCCACGTCGAGTTCGAGGTCGGCGTCGGCGAGCAGCCCGAACGCCTGCGCCAGCGGCGTCGTGATGATCACGTGGTCCGCCGGCCGCACGGTGCCGTCGTCGATCACGACGTCCCATCGGGCCGCGGCCGCGGTCGACCGGCGCAGCGTGAAGGCCATCGTCGAGCACTCCACCGCGACGCCGGCCGCCAGATCCTTGGCGAGCGTCGTCATGCCGCCCGGCAGCGACGTAGCGGGGATGGCCGTCGTCGTGGTCGAAGCCGTGGTTCCACACCCGCACCAGCCCGCGATCCATCCAGTCGTCGACCCGGCGCTGGAAGGCCGGCGTGCGCACGGTGAAGAACTGCGCGCCGTGATCGAACGTGGCGTCCCCGATCCGGCGGGTCGCCATCCGTCCACCGACCGATCGACCCTTGTCGACGACTGCGATGTCGAGTGCACCGCCGGTCTCGTCGTGCAGTGTCCGCGCCGCCACGAGTCCCGCCATCCCGGCACCGATGACGACGACGCGCATCAACCGCCCGCGGCGGCGACGACCGACAGGTGCAACGGCTTCGGCTCGGCCACGATCCGCCGCTGGTACGCCTTCTCCGCCCGTCCGAGGAACTCGAGCAGCACCCGGTTGAACGTGGTGGCGTGCTCGACCATGAAGCCGTGCGCCGCCCCGCTGATCACGACGAGCTCGGCGGTCGGGATGCGATCGGCGAGATCCTCGCTGTCGCCGCGCGGCGTGAGGATGTCCTGGTTGCCGACGACCACGAGCGTCGGCACGGCGATCTCGGGCAGCCGCTCGACGAGCTCCTCGTGCTGCTCGGCGGCGTTGAGGATCGCGTCGCACTGGGCGGCGAACGCGTGCGCCGGTCGACCGAGCGCCAGCGGCCCGAGCCACCCCAGCGCCGGCAACAACCGGCGGAACGATCGCGGGCCGATCACCCAGCGGGCGGCCTCCTGGCTCATCGACGAGATGCCCCGTTCGAGCGCGGCGTCGCGCCAACTCGCCAGCAGCTCCTCCCGCCACGGATGGTTGCGGCCCGCCGTACAGGCGAGCGTGAGCGAACGGGTCCGCTCGGGGTACTTCACGGCGATGATCTGGCTGATCGCGCCGCCCATCGACGCTCCCACGACGTGCGCGGTGTCGACACCGGCGTGGTCGAGCACGGCGATCGCGTCGTCGGCCATCTGCTCGAGGCTGTACTCGCCGCGCGGCTTGTCGCTGCGTCCTGCGCCCCGGTTGTCGAGCGCCACGGCCTGATACCACGGGGCGGTCGCCAGGCGTTGGAGGTCCCAGCCGTGCTTGTCGGCGCCGAGACCCTGGATGAACAGGATCGGTGGCGCGCCCGGTCGCCCGGTGACCCGGTAGTGGATGCGTGTCCCGTCGGATGTGCGTACGTAGGTCATGTCAGTGCCCGCCCAGGCCGCTCAGCGGCAGCCAGTCGATCGGAGTTCCGGTGCGGATCTCGCCCATCTCGTCGAGCAGTCGCAGCGATCTCGTCTGCGCAGATGGTCGGCGAGCTCGAGTTCGGCGAGCGGACCCCGGCGGCGCCGGCTCGGTCGCGTCGCCTGGCCGATCTCGACCCGTGCGTTGCGCCCGAACGGGCTGCTCATCGTGGCCGCCGGATACACCTGGACGCCGGCCGCTGTGGCCGCGCCGACATGTTCGTGCTTGATCCGCCCAACGTCGCCGACCTGGCTCAGACCGCGGCTCGGCTCTGCGCCGAGGACGACCAGCTCGCCGGCGCGCAGCGCGCCGAAGACCTCGTCGGGATGGTCGAGCAGGCCGCCGATCCGCCGTGCCGAACGGGCCGAGCGGGGCGGTGTCGCTGCGGCCGACGAAGCGGACCGGCCGGTCGACCGCCTCGCTGATCGCGAACGCCGCGAAGATCGGCGCCAGCGCGAACCGGCGGGCGTTCACCACGATGAGCGCACCCTTGCGGCGCGGGAGGTGCTGGTCGCCGCCGACGCTCACGTTCCAGCGCAGCTGGGACGAGCGCGACCATCTGACGGACGAGGCCGGCGTCGCGGCCCCAGTCGTCGACGACGCCTGCCGGTTCGTCGACGAGGCGGCGCGGGAATTCCAGGACGCGTCCCATCGCGCGCCGAGCGGGCCGATGCTCATGCGGCCGCCACCCGCGCCGGTTGGCGGATGATGCTCGGCCAGCCGTAGAGCTCGTCGATCACCTCGGACGTCGTCGATTCGGGCACGACGCCGAGCAACTCGGCCATCCGACCGTTGTCGGCGAGACGGCCACGGTGGAGCACCTCGGCGACGTGATCGGGGATCGGCGAGCCGAACAGGTAGCTCAGCGCCCTGGCGACCTGCCAGTCGGGTCCGATCAGCGGGAACGGCAGCCGACGCCCGCGACGGAATGCCTGCAGGCAGGTGATCGGCGCCGCTGGCGACGACGTTGACGGGTTCGGCGAGGCCCTCCCGGGCGGCGGCGACGATCGCTCGCGCCGCGTCGCGGTCCTTGATCACGGCGAACGGCGGATCGGCGAGCACGCTGAACGGCACGATCGGGTTGCGCAGCATGCGGCCCGAGCGGCGACGGCACGTGGGGGCCGAGCACCGGTGCGAGGCGCACGGCACCGACCGCCACGCCGACACGGGCGGAGACACGGGCCGCGATGTGTTCGATCTCGGCGACCGTGCGACCCCATTCCGACGTCGGACGGATCGGGGCGGTCTCGTCGGGACGGGTCAGCGAGTCTCGTCCGCGACCGTAGATCTCGATGCCGCTGCGGACGACGAGGTGTTCGAGCGCCGGGCACTCGGCGGCCGCGCCGATCACGATGTGGCCGCCTGGTCGGTGAGCGTTGTCGGCCACCCTGGGTGACGCTCGGGCATCGGGCTCCCACACGCCGATGTGCACCAGGACGTGGGGGTTGAACCGGGTGATCGTGTCGACGATGCGATCGTGCTGATCGGGTGGGATCCGGTGGAACGTCGTGTTCGGGAGGCGTCGTCGCGGCGGATCGGCGTCGATGCCGGCCAGCGTGCCGACCCACGGTTCGGCTTCGAGCATGCCGGCGACGAGCGTGCCGAGTTCACTGCCGACTCCGCTGACGAAGACTCGCCGTCCGCCCATGGCCAAACGCTACCCGTCGGGTACCCGTTGTCACGGGTTTGTGCGTGAACTGCTGTTCACATTGCGGTCACATGACGGTTCGAGGGCGGGTCGGCGGCGGTTGATGACGAAATGATGACGAAATCGTTCTAGGCTTCCCGAAGTCGTCCGGCGACGCTGCCGATGACCCTGAATCTGACTACCCGTGCTGACGTGACGGTCGGCCGTTACGAAGCTCTCCCAACCGCCATGTCCGACCACGACGTTCCCGCACCTCGCCGGTTCAGCCGCCGCAGCGCACTCATCGCGCTCGCCGCGACGGCCGGTGCCATCGCGGTCGGCGACGCGTTCGGCATCGGCGCAGCCGGCGCGGCGTCCGGCGGTCTCGACGACCCCGGCTCCGCCCTCGCCACGGCCCGGAGGATGCGGTTCGACCCCACCACGACGATCCCGACGACGCCCGGCGGATACGGCGCGCCGATCCCACCGGCGGCGGGCAAGTTGATGTTCCCGCTCGGCATCCCGACGGCCAAGTCGAACATCTACGTCCTCGACAACTTCGGTGACTGCCGCGGCTCGCGGGGTCACGCCGGGGTGGACATCCTCGCCACGGGCGGCGGCAACCCGATCTTCGCCGTCGCCGATGGCGAACTCACCCAGTGGTACACGAACACCGGTGAGGCCGGGTTGGGGATGGACGCTCTTCGTCTGCGGCGACGAACACGACGTACAAGTACTTCCACATGCAGGACAACAAGCACGGGTGGAACGACGGGATCGCGCGTGAAGGTCGGCGACGTGCTCGGGTTCGTCGGCAGCAGCGGTACGGACAGCGACACCAACTTCCACCTGCACCTCGAGGTGCGTCCCAACAACGTCCCGACGAACCCCCTCCCGCTGATCGACATCCCGCCGGGCGTCGCGGTGTCGCCCAGCCCGCTGCACGCCTGCATCGGCCTGCCGATGCTCTGACCGACCCGCTCGGATTGTCGGACCGGCGGTCGGGTGCCGTCCCTCGGGTCAGCGCAGTTCGTGCGCCGTCATGATCGTTTCGCGGGCGAACGGGTCGAGCTGGCGACCGGCGAGACGCTCGGTCACCTGGATCGCCTGCGTCGGATCCTCGATCAGCCCCGCCCAGCGGATGTAGCCGCCCATGATCCCGACGATGCGGTCGCCGACCTCGTCGCCGTGGACCAGCACCTTCGTGCCGTTCCGCAGCAGGTCACGGATCTCGCCGTACAACGACTTCAGGTACGCGTCGAGATGATCGTTGTTGAACGGGCGATGGCGGTACGGGCAGCTGCTGCTCGTCGTAATTGTGCAGGTTGTGGGGTGCGGCGATGATCGAGATCACGCAGCCGAAACCGTTCTCGCGCAACCAGATGATCTCCTCCTGGCGGCGAACACGACGATGGCTGTCGCCGACCCCGCCGGGACGCTCGCAGATCGCCAGCTTGTCCTTGAGGATCCAGGTGAAGTTCCGTGGTGTGATGCCGAGGGCCCACTTGCCACGCAGCCGCGTGTGGCATCAGGCGTCGAGACTGACTGTGTGAACCGCGTCCATACCGGGGAGCCAGGCTAGCTCCCCGGATCGGAATTGTTCACGAGAACGAGCCGCTGTTGATGCCTCGTCACGCGCCGCCCGGCACCGACATCACAACCCCGGGTGCGGCCGGCGGCCACCTCGAGCACCCGCGACACCGTCGCCGCGTCCGGCGGGTAGCCGCCTCGTTCGAGCCACCGCCGGACGGCACGGCGGGCGAGTGGGAGCGGCGCGGCCCGCAGGGCCAGTGCATCGGTCGGATCGAGGTCGACCGCCAGCTGTTCGAGCAGCGTGTCGTCGTCGCGGAGCAGGTCAGCGGTGCGGGCGAGGAGCGCGGCGACGTCGCGGTCGGCCACCTCGTCCAGCAACGGCAGGATCTCGTGGCGCACCCGGTTGCGGCGGAACCGGGGGTCGGCGTTCGTCGCGTCGTGCACGTACCGCAGGCCCTCGGCCTCGCACAGAGCGACGGTCTCGGCGCGTCGGAGCGCGAGGATCGGCTTGGTCGGCCCGGGCGCCATCGCGCTCAGCCCGCTCGCCCCGGACCCGCGCATGAGCGCGAGCAGCAACGTCTCGGCCTGGTCGTCGGCGGTGTGGCCCGTCATGGCGTCGGGGCCGAGCGCGACCTGGCGGGCGACGCGGGCGCGGGCTTCGAGGTTGGGTCCGTCGGCCAGCGCCACGCGCTCGGACCTGAACACGATGCCGAGTCGCTCGGCCGTCGCCCGCGCGCACTCGGCGTCGGCCGCCGACGAGGCGCGCAGCCCGTGATCGACGTGGACGGCCGTGACGTCGCAGCCGGCGGCGACGGCGAGGCGGACGAGGGCGGTCGAATCGGCGCCGCCGGACAAACCACAGATCACCGGCGTGCCGGCCGGGGGGAACGTCGATCGCCGGAGCAGATCGGCGATCATCATGCGATCGAGATCAGAGATCGGACGGCTGGCGCTTGCGCTTCTTCGAACCCGGCTCGTACTTCTTCGACGTGACCGTGCCGAGGTACATCGCGATCAACGCGACCAGCAGGCCGAAGACGAGGAGCGTGACGATGACGCCGATCCACCAGTGCCAGATCTCGGCTGCGAGCATTCGCTGAGGTTACCGGTGACGCCCGGCGCGAGCGAAATCCGGCGAGCGAATCCCGCGCTGCCGAACGCTCGGCCGACCTCGACCGTTACGACGATGATCGCCGTGAGGCCGAGCCAATTGCTTCAGCCGATGATGCCGTCACCGTCGAAGTCGGTGTCGAAGCACTGTTCGATGCGGGAGAGCAGGTCGGGGGGCATCTCGTCGTTCTGGCACTTCTCGGCGATGACCTGCTTCAGCTCGGCGTGGAAGTCGAAGGCCTGGAGGCAATCGTTGCAACCGTCGAGGTGGTGGCGGATCGCGTGCCGCGCGCGCGTCGGACAACTCGTCGTCGAGGAAGATGTCGAGTTCTCTGATCGTCTCCCGGCAGTCCGGGCCCTCGCATGCATCCACGTCATCGCTCCTGCACCGGATCGGAGTTCGAACCCGCCACGTCGGCGGCAACCATTCCTCTCGCCAGTGCGTAGTCGTGCAACGCCTTCTGCATCTGCTTTCTTCCCCGATGCAGCCGCGACATGACCGTGCCGATCGGGATGTCGAGCATCTCGGCGATCTCCTTGTACGCGAATCCCTCGACGTCGGCGAGGATCACGGGCAGGCGGAAGTTGTCGGGCAGCGCTTCGAGGGCCTGTTTGACCTCGTCGTCGGGGAGCATCTCCATCAACGACTCCTCCGCGGAACGACCGAGTCCGGCGTCGCGTGAGGTGTTGATCTGCTTGTAGAGATAGAGGTCCTCGATGTCACCCAGTTCGGTCTCGTCCGGGCGACGTTGCTTGGCCCGGTACTTGTTGATGTAGGTGTTGGTGAGGATCCGGAACAGCCAGGCGCGCAGGTTCGTGCCGTCGGTGAACGTGTGGAAGCTGCGATACGCCTTGAGGTACGTCTCCTGCACGAGATCCTCGGCGTCGGCCCGGTTGCGGGTCATGCGCATGGCCGCCGAGAAGAGCTGCGGTGCGTATTGCATCGCCTGCTCTGCGAACACCGCCTGGTCGGCCATCGAACGGCGACCCTATCCGCTGGCCCCCCTGGTGGGTTCGGCAGGGGCCGGTTCGGGAGGGGTCGGTTGTCGGCCGGGGTCCGGTTTCGGCAGGGGCCTCGAGCGTCGACACGGCATGGTCGATCGACGACACGAGCCGTTCGAGCAGATCGGCCAGCTGTGTCCGCTCCTCGGGCGAGAACTCGCTGAGGATCTGACGCATCGCCCGCGAACGGCGCTTGTCGATGGCGGCGTGCCGGCGGCGCCCTTCGGCGGTGATCCGCACGAGGACGACTCGACCGTCGTCGGGCGAGGCGAAACGTTCGACCAGGCCGTCGGCGACGAGGCGGTCGACGGCGCGTGTCGCCGTCGACCGATTCACCCGCAGGCGGCCGGCGAGGCTGCTCATCGTGCGGTGTTCACGGTTCACGAGCATGTCGAGCGCGTCCATCTGGCCCTGCTCGAGGGGGTCGTCGCGACCCATCATGTACTCGCGGATCGCGGTGGTGGCCGGTCCGCGGCGGAGATCGATCCACGAGTTGCCGATGCGCACGGCGTGGGCGCGGTCGACGGGGTTGCGCAGGTCGATGACGTTCGCTCGGCTGACGGTCGTTCCCATGTGCGTTTGTACGCTACTGATCGATGGGAATCGGCAGCGTGGCGGAGCAGTCCGACCCCACCGAGCCGACCGCGCTCGAGGCGCTCCGCCCGCTGGGGGAGAGTTCGATCGAGATCGCGACGTCCGACACCACCCGGTTGACGCATCGCGAGATCTACACCACCCGCGGGCTCCTGACGGTCCTCGTCCACGAGCCGGCCGAGGGCCTGGATGGCGTGACGGCGCACGCTGCCGCCATCGTCGCCGGGGGCGGTGCGATGGGCGGCCTGCTCGGCCCGGGCCACGGCCTCTACCACCGCCTCGGCGAGGCGTGGGCGGCCCGCGGCGTGCGGTTCGTGCGGATCGGCTACCGCGAGCCGAACAACCTCGACCTGTGCGCCCACGATCTCGCCTGTGGCGTCGAGACCGCCCGCGACGCCGGGAGCGAGCGGGTCGTGCTGATGGGCCACAGCTTCGGCGGGGCCGCGGCGATCCGGGCCGCCGTGGTGATGCCGGCCTCGGTCGTCGGCGTGGTCACGTTCGCCACCCAATCAGCCGGGTGCGAGGTCGCCGGTGCGCTGCACGGTCGACCGTTGCTGTTGTTCCATGGCGACCGCGACGAGTTGCTGCCCGCCGAGGCCAGCTACATGGTGCAGGCGATCGCCGGGTCGGGCGAGGTGGTGATCCTGCCGGGCGACGGCCACCTCCTCGGCCGCAGCGATGACGCCATCGTCGAACGGCTCGACGAGTGGCTCCCCACCGTCCTCGCCGTGCCGTGACCGTCGCGGCCGACGGTCGCCCAGGACGAGCGGGGGGTCAGGTGACGTAGACCGGGGTGCCGATCTGGGCGAAGGCCCAGAGGAACGCGGCGTCGAGGTTGGACTGGCGCTGGCAGCCGCCGGACAGCTTCTGGCCGAGCTCGGCGTCGGTCTGGTACGCGCTGCCGTCGCTGATGTGCGTGGGGATGCCGTGGAAGCCGATCGCACCACGCTCGGTGTCGAGCCAGCGGATCATCAGCGGGAGATGGGCCTCGCCGTTCCACGCGGTCGACTGCTCGGAGCGGCTGTAGACCTCGTGGCGGCCCGGGAGCTCGTTGTTGTACTGGCTGCCGGTGACGAGATACGAACGGACCACACGCTCCTCGTCGTCGACCGCCCACACACGTTGGCCGGCGCGGTCGTACACGACCCGCTTGCCCGTGCCCTGGCCGCTGTCGGCCGGCATGGGCGGCGCGTCGTCGCCCGTCGTGGCCACCGACGACAGGGCGGCTCCCCAGCTGTCCGTTGCGCCCGGCGCGGGCGGCGGCGTGTGGACCACGAACGACTCGTCGCCGGGCCAGATGCCGAGCGTGGTCGCCGTCCTGCCACCGACGATGCCGTCGTCGAGCAGGTCCTGGCTCCCTTGGAAGCCGCGGACCGCTGCGTCCGTGGCGACGTCGAACGTTCCGCTGATGGGGCCGGTGTAGAAGCCCGCGGCCGTGAGTGCCTTCTGGACGCATTCGACCGAGGGTCCGCTGTCGTCGAGCCGGAGCGTCGTGACCGTGACGGTGCAACCGTCGAGTTCGACCGACGGCTGAGCGACGATGTCGGCGGCCGGAACGATCATCGCCGGCACGTCGACAGCGGCCGCGGCGTCCACGGCCGCGTCGGCCGCGTCGACGGCAGCGGTGGCCGGGTTGCTCGTCGACGACTGGTCGGTCGTGACGACGACCCCGACCCCCACGACGACCGCGACGGCGACCGCCGCAGCGACCACGCGCCAATCCCATCGAACATGAATTTCGTGGTGGGATCGGGTCGTTCGGGTCAGTGGGTGATTGGCGGCCGTGCATCGGATTCAGAGCCCTGGGGAGGGTGTGGCAAGAGGTGGCTCACTGTATCCGGCGCGTTGTCGGCCGCGCTCGGACCTTCCGATCGATTTCCGAGGTCGCAACGACCGACGGGATCGACATACTGACGCCTCCCATGTCCTCACTGTTCGCCGCGCTCGGCATCGTGTTCCTCGCCGAACTCGGTGACAAGACCCAGCTCGTCGCGCTCGGGTTCGGAGCCCGCTTCCGATTGAGCACCGTTCTCGCCGGCGTCGCCCTCGCCTACATGGCGAGCATGCTCCTGTCGGTCGTCGTCGGCGGGCTCCTGGGCGCCACGTTGCCGACCAACGCGATCTCGATCGGCGGTGGCGTGCTGTTCATCGGCTTCGCCGTCTGGACGATCTGGATGGGCGGCGACGAGGACGAACCGGCGGATGGGTTGGCCGAAACCACTCTGAGCGGGGCCGATGGGGTGGACGAGCCCGACGGCGTCGTCGTGTCGAACCCGCGGATCGCGCTGTCGATTGCCGCGGCGATGTTCGTGGCCGAACTCGGCGACAAGACCATGCTCGCCACGGCCACCCTCGCGGCGAAGGGCAATCCCGTGCTGGTGTGGATCGGCGCAACGATCGGGATCATGCTCGCCGGCACGTCGGGGTCGTCGTCGGACGTTGGTTGGGCGACCGACTCCCGGAGCGGCTGATCATGATCGGCTCGTCGGTGCTGTTCTTCGTGTTCGGCGTGGTGCTCATCGTCACCGGCATCCTCGGCGCGACCTGACGTTCGAGGGCGGTGTGGAGCGGCCTCGTACACTCGGGGCGGCATGGCTGCGAACACCGAGCTCGATCGTGCGGTCGACCAGCGGCTGGCGGACCACGACCTGCGGTACACGACCGGCCGACGCCAGATCGTGAGCAGCCTCCGGGCGGCGGGCGGGCCGGTCACGCTTCCCGAGTTGTTGGCGATGGCGTCCGATCTCGCCCAGAGCTCGGCCTACCGCAACCTGTCGATACTGGAAGAGGCCGGTGTCGTCCGCCGGCTCGTGCACCGCGGCGACCACGCCCACTACGAGTTGGCCGAAGAACTCACCGAGCACCACCATCACCTGATCTGTGAACGGTGCGGCCAGGTGTTCGACTTCACCCTGCCGTCATCGATGGAACGCACGCTCGACGCGACGTTCGCCGATTTCGCCGAAGTCGAGGGGTTCAGCCCCCGTCACCACGTGATCGACGTGTACGGCCTGCTGCGCCGGCTGCTCGTCCTGACCGAAACTGCTGCCGGGCCGGATCAGATGCCGAGTGACTTGGCGATGATCGTCTTCATCACCTCGTTGGTCCCACCGTAGATCGATGTGACCCGGGCGTCGGCGTAGGCGCGGGCGATCGGGTACTCGAGCATGTACCCGTATCCGCCGAAGAGCTGCAGGCATCGGTCGACCACCCGCTTCTGCACGTCGGTGCAGAACAGCTTCGCCTGGGCAGCCTCGGTCGCATCGAGCGTGCCGGTCGTTCAGCTTGCCCACGCACTGATCGACGTACGCCTGGGCCACGTCGACCTGGGTCTTCACCTCGGCGAGCACGAACTTCGTGTTCTGGAAGTCGGCGATCGACTTGCCGAAGGCCGTGCGCTCCTTGACGTAGTCGACGGTCCACGACAGCGCGGCGGCCGCCGAGGCGACGCCGGTGACGGCGATCGACAGACGCTCCTGGGCGAGATTGGCGGTGAGGTAGTTGAACCCCTGGCCCTCCTCACCGAACCGGTTGGCCACGGGCACCCGCACATCGTCGAAGAACAGTTCGGCGGTGTCCTGGCTGTGGAGGCCGATCTTCTCCAGGTTGCGACCGCGTTGGAATCCGGGCATGCCCCGCTCGACGACGAGCAGCGACATGCCCGAGTGGCGCTGCGTCGGATCGGTCTTGGCGGCGACGATGACGAGGTCGGAGTTGATGCCGTTGGTGATGAACGTCTTCGACCCGTTGAGGATGTACTCGTCGCCGTCGCGGATCGCCGTCGTGGCGATACCGGCGAGGTCCGAGCCGGTGCCGGGCTCGGTCATCGCCACGGCGGTGATCAGTTCACCCGACGCGATCCCGGGCAACCACCGTGCCGCCTGTTCGTCGTTGCAGTACTCGATGAAATAGGGACTGCAGATGTCGTTGTGCAGTGTGAGGCCGAGGCCGGCACCGCCGATGCCCGCGGCCGCCAGTTCCTCCGCGAGCACCACGTTGAACCGGAAGTCACCGGTGCCGCCACCGCCGTACGCCTCGGCGATCGCCAGACCGAGGAAGCCGTAGCGTCCAGCGGCCGCGAACACCTCGCGTGGCATGATCCCGGCCGCTTCCCAGTCGGCGTAGTGCGGCACCATCTCCTTCGCCACGAACGCGGCGACGGAACTGCGGAACGTCTCGTGGTCGTCGTCGAAGAGATCGCGCATCGCCTCAGCGTACGACCCCGCGCAGATCCACGTTTGCGTCGGGATTTTCGGGTGACGGGGTCCCAATTCTTCCGACGCAAACGGTGGTGGAGACTGTCGGGTCAGCCGGGGGGGCGGAGGGTGATCGAGCCGTTCTCGGTGGAGAGGTCGATCACGTGATCGCTCTCGGGGTCGGTGCGCACGGCGTTGTCGGTGCTGCCGTTGTCCGTGTGGAGGTCGACGCGATAGAGCACGTCGGTGTCGGGCACCACCACGTCGATGCGGCCGTTCTGCGTTCGCGCCGACACGGTCTGGGGCGGGTCGAGGAACGACAGCTCGATGCGGCCGTTCGTGTTCTGCGCGTCGACGTTGGCCGCGGTGAGCCGTCGCCCGATGATCCGGCCGTTGTCGTTCGACACCGTCATGTCGCCGGCGATGTCGTCGAGTTCGATGGTCCCGTCGTCGCTGTCGATGTCCACGGAGCCGGTCATCCCGCGCACGGCCACCGACCCCGACCCATTGATCGTCAGCGGGCGATCGGCGGGCATGGCGATCGTGTAGTCGACGCTGCACCAGATCGACACGAACGGCGGGCACGACGCCTCCAGTTCCAGCACGCCGTCGACCACGCGGCTCGACACCTCGGTCGCCTGCCAGCCATTGCTCACGTCGGCGGTGACCTCGATGGTGTCGCCCTCGGTCGCGGTCACCGTCACCGATCCGTTGTCGTTGTCGATGTCGACGGCGCTCACGTCGGCGGCGGCGAACGACGACTGCTCGGTGTGCTCCTCGTGGGCGAGCAGGCTGATGACGTTGTACGTGCCCCAGCCCAGTGCGGCCACGGCGAGGATCCCGCCGACGGTGATCCACAACGCCCGCACGACCCGTGACCCGTTCGGCGGTGACCCGTCGGGCCGTGACCCGTTCGAAGGACCGGTCGGGGCGCGTCGCGTCGGATCGCTGCCGACGAGTGCACCGCGCAGGTTGACGGACGGCACCGTTGGCGGTGGTAGTTCGGTCATGACGTCACTCCTTCACCCACTGCAGGACGGCGAGCACCCGGCGGTGGTCGTCGGTCGTCGGCGGGAGGTCGAGCTTGGTGAAGATGTTGCCGACGTGCTTCTCCACGGCCTTGTCGCTGACCACGAGCAGCCGCGCGATCGCCGTGTTCGACCGGCCCTCCGCCATCAGGTCGAGGACCTCGCGCTCGCGCGCCGTCAGTCGCTCCAGCGGATCGTGACGGCGGCTGCGGGCGAGCAGTTGGGCGACGACTTCCGGGTCGAGCACCGTGCCACCGTCGGCCACTTGGCGTACCGCTCCGAGGAACTCGCCGATGTCGGCGATGCGGTCCTTCAGGAGGTACCCGACGGCGCCCGTGTTGGAGCCGAGCAGATCGGTCGCGTACCGCTCCTCGACGTACTGCGACAGCACGAGGATCCCCACGTCGGCGAACTCCGAGCGGATCTGCAGGGCCGCGCGCAACCCGTCGTCGGTGTGGTTCGGTGGCATGCGGACGTCGATGATCGCCAGATCGGGCTGATGCAGTCGCACGACGCGCAGCAACTCCTCGGCGTCGCCGACAGTCGCCACCACGTCCTCACCGGCGTCGGCCAGGATGCGCGTCAACCCGGCGCGCAACAGCACCGAGTCCTCGGCGATCACGATCCGCACGGGAGCTCCACCAGGATCGTGGTCGGGCCACCCTCGGGACTGATCACGTAGCTCGTTCCTCCCATGCCGGCGACCCGCTCACGCAGTCCGTGGAGGCCGCTGCCCTTCGACGCGTCCGCGCCGCCGTGCCCATTGTCGCGGATCTCCACGACGAGCCGGTCCGCCGCCCTGGCGATCGACACGTGGGCGCGGGTCGCGCCGCTGTGGCGGGCGACGTTGGTGAGGGCCTCGGTGACGACGAAGTAGGCCGCGCTCTCGACGGCCGCGGGTGGTCGTTCGGTGACCTGCACGTCGAGCACCACGGGCACCGGTGATCTCGCCACCACGGCCGACAGAGCGGCGTCGATGCCACGGTCCTCGAGGATGACGGGATGGATGCCGCGCACGAGATCGCGGATCTCCGTCAGCGCGGCCTTGGCCTCCTCGTGCGCGGCCGCCACGAGCTCCTTGCCGGCCTCGGGATCGTCGTCGAGCTTGTCGCGGGCGACGCCGAGGGTCGCGGCGAGCGCGACGAGCCGTTGCTGCGCCCCGTCGTGGAGGTCGCGCTCGATGCGCCGTCGCTCGGCTTCGGCCGAATCGACGGCGGCGGTGCGGCGCGACTGCAGATCGGTCACCTGGGCCGCGAGCCGTTCGTCGTCGGTCGGCCCGAGGAGCCGGTCGGCGAGCGCCCATTGCGTCGTCGCCGCGCCGATCGTGATCCACGGCGCGACGAACACGAGCCCGACGAGTCCGACGGCCGCCGCCAGCCACCGTGCAGGGTCGGACGCGGCGATCTCGAAGAAGAAGAACTTCGCGCTGTCGCCGGGAAACGTGCCGACGTAGATCGGCAACAGCGTCATCGCCAACGACCCGCACCAGGCCGCGGCGACCACCGCGTAGCTGATGGCACAGACGGGAAGTTCGACCAGGTGGTGCGCGATCTCCCGCCAGCGTGCTCCGGACCGCAGTCGTTCGGCGAGCCGGCCGAGCCACGACTCGCGGGTGAGCGGCCGGACCGCGTCGGGGGTGGGTGTGCCGTAGATGCCGGCCCGTGAACGCCCGACCTGGCCGAGCACGTGCGACATCATGAGCGTGAGCCAGCCGATCGGCACGCCGAGCAGGAACACCGGCATCAGGCCGATCGACAGGGCGGCCATCACGACGGTGACGACGAACGTGACGATCGCCACCGGCAGGCCGACGGCGACGTGAGCGGCAGCCCGGAACAGGCGGCCGGGACGTCTCCACGGTCGGAGGGGATTGACCATGACCCGAGCCACCCTATTCAGCGACAGCTGTTGAGCAGGCGGAAGGCGGGTGGTCGGCCATGACGCCCGCACCCATCAGCTCGACGCGATCGCGGTGAGGATGTCGAGCTTGCCGGCACGACGCGACGGTCGCCAGGCGGCGACAACGCCGGCGAGTGCGGCGAGCACGACGACCACGGCGAGCGAACCGACGGGCGCGGCGAACGTCCCGAACCCCTCCTGGGCGGCGAGCGCCCGGAGCAGACCCCAGCCGAGGAACGTGCCGAGGCCGACGCCGCCCAGCGTGCCGAAGATCGCCACGATCACCGACTCCCAGCGCACCGTCGATCGGACCTCGCGGCGGGTCTGTCCCACCGCTCGAAGCAGCCCGAGTTCCCGGGTGCGCTCGTGGATCGACAGGCTCAGCGTGTTGGCGATCCCCATCAGGGCGATCACGACGGCGAGTGCCAGCATCCCGTACACGAAGAACAGCATCTGGTCGATCTCCGAGCCCATGCTGTCGATGTACTCCGAGCGGGTCTGCGCGTCGGGTGCCGAGTTCCGCTCGGTCACCGCGGTGACGGCGGCGAGGCCGTCGGTCTCCGAGACGCCGTCGGCGAGATCGACGAGGACGACCATGTCACCGGCCTGCTCGGCGTGCGGTGCCCAGTCGGTCGGCGTCATGATCATGTCGCCGACGTTCATCGTCGACGAATAGATCGCGCCGACGGTGAGTTCGCTGGTCGACCCGTCGGCGAAGCCGGCGTCGACGGTGCTGCCGATCGTCGAGGTCGTGGTCGTCGGCGTACCGCTCGCTGACCGCGATGTGGCCGGCCGCGAGGTCGTCGAGCGACCCCTCGGACACGCCGAGGTCGAGCAGTGCGCCGAGTGCGGCGGGCTCGACGACGGACGGCTCGACCGTGCCGCCGTCGGCGGTGATGACGGCGTTCGACATCCCGGCCGACACGGCGACCTCGGGCAGTGCCGCCACCTCCTCGGCGACGGCGGGGCTGAGCCCGGCGCCGCTGAAGTCGTCGGTGACGATGATGAGGTCGCCGCCGAAGTCCTGGTCGACGGTGTGCTCGATCGTCGCCTTGATGGACGCACCGAACGTGGTGAAGAGGGCGACGACCGCGGTGCCGACCATCAGCGCCGACGCGCTGGCCGACGTGCGCCGCGGGTCGCGCATCGCGTTGCGACGGGCGAGGCGGCCGGTCTGCCCGCGGAGCAGGCGCGGGCCGAGGCCGAGCACCGAGGCGGCGGGGCGGGCGACGACCGGACCGAGGATCACGGCGCCGACCAGGGTCGCCAGCGCGCCGATCCCGGCCTGCCCGAGCGCGTGGTCGGCGTTCGTCGCGGTGACGACCAGTGGCGATGCCGATGGCCGACACGATCACACCGGCGACGAGCCGGCGCTTCGAGGTGCCCGACGTGTCGACCGCTGACGTCGCGGAGGGCGGCGAGCGGAGCGACCCGCGACGCCCGCCGGGCCGGGAGGAAGCTGGCGAGCAGGGTCGAGCCGATCCCGACCACGATGGCGATCACCACGGTCGAGCTGTTCACGACCACCCCGTCGAAGCCGAGGTCGAGTCCGCTGCTGTCCATCAACGCCTTCAGGCCGACGGCGAGGCCGTAGCCGACGGCGAGACCGACCGCGGAGGCGAGGGCGCCGATCGCGATCGCTTCGACGACCACCGACGACAGCACCTGCCGGCGCGAGGCACCGAGGGCGCGGAGCAGAGCCGACTCGCGGCTGCGTTGGGCGATCAGGATCGAGAACGTGTTGTTGATGCTGAACGAGGCGACGACGAGGGCGATGACGGCGAACGCCAGGAGGATCGCCTTGAACATCCCGAGGAAGTCTCCTTCGATGTCGGCCATCATCTCGTCGGTCAGTTGGGCGCCGGTGATCGCTTCGTCGCCGGGCGGCAACGTCGCCGACCACGTCGTCGCGGAGCTCCGCCTGGCTGGTGCCGTCGGCGCCGGCGATCCGGATCGTCGAGGCCTCGCCGGGCCGGCCGACGAGCGTGGTGACGGCCTCGCCGGTGAACGCGGTGAACGTCGTCGGTCCGAGGCTGTCGACGCCACCGAACGTGGCGAGCCCGACGACGACCACGTCGACCGGCTCGGGCATCTGCACGACCGTCTGGTCGCCGACCTGCAGGTCGCCGTTCTCGGCGGACGCGCGGTCGATCACGACCTCGTACGGCTGCCCGGCGGCGACGTCGCGCGGCGCGCGCCCTTCGTCGAGCGCCCACGGGTTCACCGGCGAGTCACCGAGCCAGTTCGTCGCCGTGGTCGGAGGGCCGTCGCCGCCGATCGGCTCACCGCGTGGCCGACATGATGCGGCCCGATCCCTCGACGACCGCTTCGGCGGCGACGACACCGTCGAGCGAGGCGATGTCGTCGACGAGTGACGCATCGATCGAGCCCCGGGTCGCGACGTCGCCGCTGCCGATCTCGGTCGCGTTGCGGACGACGACGTCGGTCCCGGCGTTGGCCTCGCGGAACAGGTTGTCGAAGCCGGCGGTCATCGTGCTGCCGATGGTGAGCGACGCGGTGAGGAACGCGACGCCGAGCACGACGGCCATCGTCGTGCCGAGGAGCCGCCGCTTGTGGCTCCACATGCCCTTCCAGGTGATGTGCCACATGTCAGGCCCCGAATGCCTTCATCCGGTCGAGCACCGTGTCGGCGCTCGGCGAGACCATCGAATCGACGATGCGTCCGTCGGCGAGGAACAGCACGCGATCGGCGTACGCCGCGGCGACCGGGTCGTGGGTGACCATCACGACGGTCTGGGCGAAGCGGTCGACGGCGTAGCGCATGAAGCCGAGGATCTCGGCGCCGGTGCGACTGTCGAGGTTGCCGGTCGGCTCGTCGGCGAAGATCAGCTCCGGCTTGTTGGCGAGCGCCCGGGCGACGGCGACGCGTTGCTGCTGGCCACCCGACAGCTCGCTCGGCCGGTGCTTCAACCGGTCCGCCAGGCCGACCGTGTCGACGACCGTGCGCACCCACTCCTTGTCGGGCTTGGTGCCGGCGAGGTCCATCGGCAGCGTGATGTTCTCCGACGCGGTGAGCATCGGCAGGAGGTTGAACGACTGGAACACGAACCCGACGCGTTCGCGCCGGAGGCGGGTCAGCTCGCCGTCCGACAGCGAGCCGAGCTCGACGTCGCCGATGAAGACCTGCCCCGAGGTGAGCGTGTCGAGCCCGGCGAGGCAGTGCATCAACGTGCTCTTGCCGGAGCCGGACGGGCCCATGATGGCGGTGAACCGTCCGGCGGTGATGCCGACGTCGACGCCGTCGAGCGCCCGCACGGCGGTGCCGTCGTGTCCGTAGACCTTGGCGGCGCCCACCGTGCGGGCGGCGAGGCGCGGGCCCGGCGGGGGAGCGGGCGAGCGCATCGCGGAGGTCGTGTCTGTCGTGTTCGAGGTGGTGGCATCGAGGCGAGCGAACGTGGTGGTGTCCATGGCGTCCACTCTGCGGGAACCGGGCCTGCGAGACGATGGGGTCCCCTCCTGTCTTGCCGGTAGGGACACCCCCACCGCCCGAGCACGCGCCCAGTCCTCGTTTGCGTCGGGATTTCCGGGTACCTGGTCCCCGAAATGTCTGACGCAAACGAGGAATTGAGCGCCGAGGGCCGGAGCGCGGAGGCGGGAGCGCAGAGCGTCGCGGTCGTAGGCTGTGAACCGAATCGGCGGTTCGCTGGAACAGAGGCGGCAATGACCACGTTTTCCCCACCCCGCGACGACGCCGAACTGCTCGGTGCCGTGGCCGAACGCGACCGGGCGCGCTGCACGAGCTCTACGACCGGCACGAGGCGTGGATCACCGCGCGGCTGTCGCGCCGTTGCGCCGACCGTCAGGTCGTCGAGGAGGTCGTGCAGGACGTGTTCGTCGTCGTGTGGCGTTCGGCCGGCAAGTACCGCGGGAGCGGCGACGTCGCCGCGTGGCTGTGGGGAATCGCGATCCATCGTCTCCTGCAGCGCCTGCGTCCGCGCCGCCCACTGCTCGACCGGCTGCGCGGTCAGCGCCTGGTCGAGCAGCACTCGGCCGAGGAGCAGGTGCTGCTCGGTGTCGAGCACGGCGATCTCGCCGGAGCACTGGCGAGGTTGTCACCCGAGCTGCGAGCGGTCGTGCAGGCCACGGTGCTCGACGGCCTGACGACGAACGAAGCGGCGTCGCTGCTCGGCATCCCGAGCGGCACCGTGAAGACCCGGATGATGAGAGCAAAGCGCGAGTTGAGAGAGGCATTGGCATGAACACCGCTCAGTGGCACGTGGACCCCGCCGACCTCGCCGCCTATGGCGACGGTTGGCTCACGGGAGTCGGAGCCGATTCGACGGAGGCGCACCTGTTGCGCTGCGCGACGTGCCGGTCGGTGCTCGCCGCCCGCTCGACGACGACCGACCGCGATCGACGGTGGGACCTGATCGCCGCCGAGATCGACCGGCCGACGCCGATGGCGCGAGCAGCGTCGTGGCTGCGGCTCGCCGTCGGCACCCCCGAACTGATGGTGTCGGCCCTGGCCTTGCTCGTCGGCCTGCTCGCCGTGCCCGTCGTGCTGTCGATCTCCAACCCGCGCGCCGGAATCGCCTGGTTCCTGGCCGTCGCTCCGGCCGTTCCCGTCGCCGGCGCGGTGCTCGCGTACCGCGTCGCGTCCGACCCGGCGGGCGAGATCGCGGTGGCCTCACCGATGCACACCTTCCGGATCGTCGTGATGCGCACGTCCGTCGTGCTCGCCGCGGCGCTGCCGATCGGGCTGCTCACCAGCGTGCTGTTGCCGTTGCCGACGTCGAGGCTGCTCGGCTGGCTCCTCCCGGGTCTCGCCCTGTGTGCCGTCGTCCTCGCCGCCGGCACACGGTTCGACCCGGCGAAGGTCGGTGCCGCACTGGTCATCGGATGGGCCGGGTTCGTGATGACCGGGTTCTACCGTCAACGACGGGTCCCGATCGCCGACGCCCTGCGCGACGTCGCCGTCAACCGGCCGGCACTGCAGGCAACGTTCGCCGTGATCACGGTGTTGGCCGCGGTCGTCTTCCTCGCCCGCCGTGACGACGTCGCCTACTCGAGGGCGTCATGACCGCCGCGATCGAGGCCTCGGGCCTGACCAGACGATTCGGTTCGACCCGCGCCGTCGACGGCGTCGACCTCGTCGCCGACGGTGGCGTCGTCGGCCTGCTCGGCCCCAACGGTTCGGGAAAGACGACGCTGCTGCGCATGTTGGCCACGGTCCTCGCGCCGCAGGACGGTTCCCTCCGGCTCCTCGGGTTCGACCCGGGCCGGGCGTCGGAGCGCATCGAGATCCGTCGACGACTCGGATACCTCCCCCAGGACGTCGGCCTGTACCGGGGATTCACCGCGTACGAACTCGTCGACTACGTCGCCGTGCTGAAGGAGATGACCGATGGCGCGCGCCGTCGTGACGAGGTGCGGCGGGTGCTCGCAGCGGTCGACCTCGCCGACGTCATGCACAAGAAGATCCGGGCCCTGTCGGGAGGGATGCGTCAGCGTGTCGCGCTCGCGTCGGCGATGCTCGGTTCGCCTCGCCTGCTCGTGCTCGACGAACCGGCGGCCGGCCTCGATCCCGAACAGCGGCTGCGGCTTCGTTCCATTCTCTCCGATGCCGGGCGCGACGGGACCGTCGTGTTGTCGACCCATCACACCGACGAGGTCGCCGCGCTCTGCCACCGCGTGGTCGTCCTGCTCGGTGGTCGGGTCCGGTTCGTCGGATCACCGGCGGAACTGGCCGGCATCGCCGCAGGGCGGGTGTGGCTCGCCGAGGGCGCGTCGACACCGACCGGCACCGGAATCGCCAGCGCATGGGTGACCGCCGACGGCAGCACCCGCGCCATCGGCTCGCCGCCGTCCGGCGTCGAACTGGTCGAGCCCACGATCGACGACGGGTACCTGTTGCTCACGCACCAGGCGGCAACCCGATGATCGCCACGATGCCGACGGTCGCCTCCCGGGGCGGTCACCCCACCGTCGCGCTCGCCATGCTCGAGGCGCGTCGCGGCGTGCGTTCGGTGTGGCTGTGGGTCGGCGTCGCGGCGGCCACGTGGTCGGTGGTCGCGGCGGGCGACGGCGCCTGGCAGGCCGACACGTACCAACGGCTGCAGTCGTCGTCGATGCCGATCGCCCTGGCGATCCTCGTGATCGGACTGAACGTCGGCGGCCGCGACCACCACGACGACCGTCCGCCGCTGGCCGAGGATGCCGCCCTCGATGCCGATCCACGCGCCGCAGGCCGCCTGCTCGGCATGGCCGCACCGTGCGCCGTGGGGGCGCTGTGGGCCGTTGCCGTGTTCCTGTTCGTCCGCGCGCGAGGCGGCCTGTGGGTGGGCGACGAACCCGGGCGGACCGACGCCGCGGTGTACAGCGTGGCCGAGATGCTCCAACCGATCCTGCTCTTCGCGGTCGCCGCGACGGCCGGGATCGCGCTCGGCCGGGCGTGCCGTCACCGGGTCCCGCTCGTCGTCGGCGCGCTCGGCTTCTCACTGTTCGGCATGGTCTCCTGGGCCTTCCAGTCGGCACCGATGCGGTACGTCACGCCGATCCAGACCCAGCCGATCGAGGTGTACATCGGCCCGACCGGCCTCGATCCATCGACCCTGCCGGCCGACTGGCTGTTGTCGAGCCCCGACCAGTACGAGGCGTACTGGGCGCGGGTGATCGTGCACGTGCCGATGGCGGCATGGCACGACGTGTACCTCATCGGTCTGGCCCTGCTCGGTGCCGGATTGGCCGTACGGCGTCGGCGCGGCCGGTGGCTGGTCGCGGCCGGTGCCCTCGCCGTGCTGGTCGGGATCGTCGCCCAGGTGCTCGTCGCGCCCGCAGCCATCGATCTCGCCCAGGTCGTTGGATGATTGCCGTCGTCCGATGATCGCATGGGTGACGCCGACGCGGCGGGCGATCCGCTGGCGCCCGCTGCTGTGCGCTCCGTTGTGGCTGCTCGTGGTCGGCGCGCTGCTGTGGAGCGGGGACGTCGCGGACGTCCGGGCTCCGGTCTGGTGCGGACTCGGCGTGCTCGCGGCCACGGCGCTCCTCGCTTTCGATGATCCCGCGTACGCCCTGCTCGCGGCGATGCCGACGTCGGTCCGGCGCCGGCACGGCCGGCGGGTCGTCCTCGTCGGCACGTGTCTCGCGGTCGTCTGGTGTGCCGTCGCCGTGGTCGGGCGGCGCGTGTTCGACACGTGGCCCGCGTCGGCGGCGATCTCCCTCGCGGCCCTGTTCACCACGGGCCTCGCGGCGATGGTGATCTGTGAGCGCCGGCGTCCCGACGTGGCGGCCACGGTGGGCGCCATCGTCCCGGTGGTCTGGGCCGTCGGCAGCCAGGCCGTCCCGGTCTCCGGCATCGTGCGACCGATCGCCGAGCTGTGGCTCGAGCACCCGTGGCCCGTCGTGGTGACCGCCTCGGCGCTGGCCTTCGTCGCCGCCGACCGCTGACGGAGCGGCCAGCGAAGGAGCAGAGTTCGGTGGATCCGACCTGGCGCCCATATGACGTGGAGCCCAGAGCGAGAATCGAACTCGCGACCTACGCATTACGAATGCGTTGCTCTACCGACTGAGCTATCTGGGCGCGCTCGTGGCGCAGCCTGCGATGTTATCGGGCGGCCTGCGGCACCACGCCCTGCGATCGAGCGGTCCGCGATCGACGGGTTCGCGTAGGAGGCGATGACGGAGAACTGCTCGTCGCGCGCCGTTCACAATCCGGACACCCTGGCGGAATCGGCTCGTCCTACGGTCGAGATCCATGGATACATCGAGGCGTACAGCGCCGAATGCAGCGCTGTATACAGTCGACGAGTCGGCGCCGTCGCGGAGCGAGGCGACCCATCGCGTGCTCAAGCGTCGGCTGCTCCTCGGCGAGTTCGCCTTCGGTCATCGGCTCGGCGAGGAGCGGTTGGCCGCGATGCTCGACGTGTCCCGCACCCCCGTCCGTGAAGCGCTCGCCCGACTGCACGCCGAAGGGCTCGTGCAGCGGCATCCCGAGGGCGGGTTCGAGCCGGCGTTCCCCGACATGGACCGCATCGCCGAGCTCTACGAGGTGCGCAAGTCGCTCGAACTCACGGCGGTACGTCGCACCGTCGGTCGACGGACGCGCGCGTGACGCACGATCGGACGGCGCTGCTCGACCTGCGGCGCGACTGGGAAGCGCTCGAGGACGACCCTGGCGAGCACGCCGACCCCGAGTTCGTGCTCGTCGACGAGGACTTCCACATCCGGCTGGCGATGTCGAGCGGCAACAGCGCCCTCGCCGAGGTGCTGGCGACGGTGAACGAGCGGATCCGCATCGTCCGGGTCCACGACTTCCTCACCGAGGAGCGCATCCTCGCGACGGTCGAGGAACACCTCGGGATCATCGACGGCCTGCTCGACGGAACCGTCGACACGCACGGTCGAACGGCTCGAAGCGCACATCGACGAGTCGGCCCGGGTCGCGTCCGGCCGGGCGATGACCGCCATGGTCCGCATGCTCGCCGGCCGGACGAGGAGTGCGCTCGATGGATGACCTGACGCCGCATGATGGCCCAGTCATGAACGGCCCCCTGTTGAGCGCCCGCGGCATCACGCAGCGCTTCGGGTCGCTCACCGCCAACGACCACGTCGACCTCGACCTGTTCGCCGGCGAGGTGCACGCCCTGCTCGGCGAGAACGGCGCCGGCAAGAGCACGCTGATGAAGGTCCTGTACGGGATCAACCACCCCGACGAAGGCGAGATCCGCATCGACGGCGAGGTCGTGCGGATCGGTTCACCGAACGACGCCCGCAAGTACGGCATCGGCATGGTGTTCCAGGACCTCCGCCTCGTCCCGGCCTTCACCGTGCTGGAGAACATCGAACTGTCGACGGGCACCGGCCGCATGCGTCCCGGCGCGGCGCGGGCGCGGGTCGTCGAGGCCGCCGAACGTCTCGGCCTCCACGTCGATCCCGACGCCCTGGTGCGCAACCTGAGCCTGTCGCAGCGCCAGATCGTCGAGCTCGTCCGGGTGCTGATCTCCGAGTCGCGCATCGTCATCCTCGACGAGCCCACGAGCGCGCTCGCTCCGCAGGAGGTCGAGGCGTTGCTCGGCGTGATCGACCGCCTCCGCCAGGACGGGCTGGCGGTCGTGATCATCACGCACAAGCTGCGCGAGACCCGGGCGATCGCCGATCGGGTGACCGTGCTGCGCGGCGGGAAGATGGTGGTCAGCGGCGACCACCCCTCGACGATGACCGACGAGGAACTGGTGGAGCGGATGGTCGGCAAGAGCGTGCCGCCGCTGCCTGCCGAACGTGAGCCCGTCGGCGTCCAGCCGGCCCTCGTGGTCAACGGTGTCTCCGTGCGCAGCACCGACGGCCGCCTCGCCGTGAAGAACGCCGTGTTCGAGGTCCGGTCGGGCGAGATCCTCGGTGTGGCGGGAGTGTCGGGGAACGGCCAGACCGAACTGCTCGAAGCGGTGCTCGGCCTGCGGCCCGTCATCGACGGGCGAGATCCACATCGCCGGCGAGGACATGAGCCGCGGCCGGCCCGACGTCGCGCTGCGGGCCGGTGCGATCGACGTGCCCGAGGACCCCGTCGGCGATGCCGTCGTGCCCGGCCTCACCGTGCTCCAGCACCTCGTCCTCGACGGCCGCCCGTTGCCCCGCCGCGGCCTCGGGGTCGACTGGCCCGAGGTGCGTCGCGAGTACGCCGACGATCCCGTCGGCACGCGACTGTCGATGGCCGGCCTCGACCGCCGGGTCGACTCGCTGTCGGGCGGCAACGTGCAGCGGGTGATGCTCACCAGGGCGTTCACCGCCAACGGTGTCTCGCTGCTCGTCGTCGCCTATCCGAGTCGTGGTCTCGACGTCGCCTCGGTGCGCGAGACCCAGCAGCTGTTGCTCGAACGGCGCGCCGCCGGCGTCGGCGTGTTGATGGTGTCCGAGGATCTCGACGAGCTGATGATGGTCGCCGATCGGATCCTCGTCCTCCACGACGGGCACATCGCCGGAATCGTCGACGCCGACGGCGCCGACCGTCAACAGATCGGCCGGCTGATGCTCGAGGGATCGCACGATGAGGAGGCCGCCGCATGACCGCCGTTCCCGACGCCACCGTCGAACAGGATGTCGATCGCCCGTCGGGTGATCAGCAGTCCGGTACGGGCGCCGAGCCGCCCGCCACCGCTCCGGCGGCCGGCGGGCCGAGCCGCCGTCACATCGGGTCGCTCGCGGGCGTCGTCCGCTGGACCGTCGCCCTCGGCGGGGCCGTGCTCATCTACGCGGCGTTCCTGGCCGTCAACGGTGCGGACCCCGTCGAGGCCCTCCGGGCCATGTGGGACGCGGCGTTCGGCGACGCGACCGGCTTCGGCGAGACGCTGATCCGCACCGCGCCGTTGCTGTTGGGCGCGCTCGCGGTGGTGGTGCCCGCCCGGGCCGGGCTGTTCAACATCGGCGGCCAGGGCCAGATGGTGATGGGTGCGATCGGTGCCGTCGGCATGTCGTTCGCCCTGGACGGCAGCCTGCCCCGAGCGGCCACACTCGTGATGCTCGGGCTGGCCGGCGCCGCGGCCGGTGCGGCCTGGTCGGCGATCCCCGCCGTGCTCCGCCTCACGACGAGCGCCAACGAGGCCATCACGTCGCTGCTCCTGAACTACGTCGCCGGCCTCGTGCTCACCTGGCTGGTGTTCGAGCGCTGGAAGGATCCCGCCTCGTTGGGTCAGGCCTTCTCCGAGGAACTCGACTCGTCGAGCCGCCTGCCGATCCTCTGGGGTGAGCGGGTGCACGCCGGCATCCTCATCGCTGTCGTCGCGGCGTTCGTGATCTGGTGGTTGCTGCGTTCGACCACGTGGGGCTTCCGCCTCGGCGTGCTCGGCGGCAACCCCGAGGCGGCGCGTCGGGCCGGCTTCCGGGTCGACGGCCTCGCCGTGGGGGCGATGCTCGTCGGCGGCGCGCTGGCCGGGGTGGCCGGCATGGTGGAGGTCACCGGCGTCGAGGCCCGGCTCCGCCCGGACATGCTGGCCGGCTACGGCTACATCGCCTTCCTCGCGTCGTGGCTCGCCCGTCACGATCCGTTGAAGGCGATCGTGTCGTCGATGGCACTCGCCGCGATCTTCGTCGGCGGCTTCGGTCTGAAGATCAGCGCCGGCCTCTCCGGTGCCGCCGTCAACGTGCTGATGGCGCTCGTCCTACTCGCCGTGCTCGGGTTCGCCCAGAAGAAGGAAGTCTGATGCTCGAAGCGGTCCTCACGGGCGCCGTCGCCGGCGGCACATCGATCCTCTTCCCGGTCGTCGGCGAGACGTTCACCGAGCGGTCCGGGGTGATCAACCTCGGCACCGAGGGATCGATGCTCGCCGGCGCGCTCACCGCCTACATCGTCGGGATCGAGTCGGGCAGCGTGTGGCTCGGCGCGTTCGCCGGTGCTGCCGCCGGAGCGCTGCTCGCGCTCGTGCACGCGTTCATGGTGCTGACACGCGGCGCCAACCAGATCGCCACCGGACTCGTCGTCACCTTCCTCGGCATCGGTCTCACCGCCCTGTTCGGGCAGGACTACGTGGGCCAGGGCGTCAACGCCTTCGCCGCCGTGCCGATCCCGGTGCTGTCCGACATCCCGTTCATCGGCCCGATCCTGTTCAACCACGACCCGCTGACGTACATCGCGATCATCTCCGGCCCGCTCGCGTGGCTCGTGCTGTTCCGCACACGGTTCGGCCTGATGGTGCGCGCCGCCGGCGAACGCCCGGAGGTGCTCGTCGCCTACGGCATGTCGGCCACCCAGATCCGGTACCTCGCCACCGTGCTCGGCGGCTCGCTCGCCGGCCTCGGCGGCGCCCAGCTGTCGACCGCGTTCACGCTGAACTGGTCGGAGAACATGACGGTGGGCCGTGGCTTCGTGGCGGTGTCGCTCGTGATCTTCGCCGCCTGGGACCCGAAGAAGGCGATCATCGGCGCCTACCTCTTCAGCGGCGCGATCGCCCTCCAGCTGCAGCTCCAGGCCCGCGGCACCGACATCTCGCAGTACCTGCTCCAGGCGGTGCCGTACCTGACGGTCATCGTGATCCTCGCCGCCCTCAGCCGCCGTCGGGCCAACGAAGCACCCGAGTCGCTCAGCAGGGTCTTCTAGCCGGTCCCCCGGCCAACCCATCGCCGACACCGGAACACCGCCGAACCAACCCCGATGCAACACCCCGATACCAAACCCCCCATGGAGGAGAACCATGATGATCCGACGTAACCGAGCCGCCGTGGTCCCGGCGCTGCTCGCACTGGCCCTGGTGGCCGCTGCGTGTGGCTCCGACGACGACGCCGGCAGCGACGCGATGCAGCCACCGATTCCGCCGCGACCGAGGGCACTGCCACCGAGGGCACGGGACCGACGCCGCGCCGGTCAGCACCGGCGACGTCGACACGGTCGGCTTCATCTTCGTCGGGCCGAAGGACGACTTCGGATACAACCAGGCCGCGTACGCAGGGAGTGAGGCCGTCAAGTCGGCGTTCGCCGACCTCACGGTGCTGCAGGCCGAGAACGTTCCCGAGACCGCCGAGTCCGAAGCGGTGATGCAGGACATGATCGACAAGGGAGCCGACCTGATCTTCGCCACGAGCTTCGGCCACCTCGAGTTCGCGGAGAACCTCGCCGCGGCGAATCCCGAGGTCGTGTTCGTCCACCAGGGCGGCCTCGAGTCCGAGCCCAAGCTCGACAACATGGGGACCTACTTCGGCACCGTGTACGAGCCGGTGTACACGGCGGGCATCGCCGCCGGCCAGGTGAGCGAGTCCGGCACGCTCGGCTACGTCTACGCCTTCCCGATCCCCCAGACGCTGGCGAACATCAACGCCTTCACGCTCGGCGCACAGTCGGTGAACCCCGACATCGAGACGATCGCCGTGGCGACGGGCAGCTGGTGCGATCCGGCCCTGCAGGCCCAGGCCGCGCAGACCCTGATCGATCAGGGGGCCGACGTCATCACGCAGCACCAGGACTGCACGAAGACGATCGTCGAGGCCGCGGAAGCCGCCGGTGCCAACTCCGTCGGCTACCACGCCGATGCGTCCGAACTCGCCCCGAACGGCTGGATCACCGGCTCGGAATGGGATTGGGCGGCCCTCTACACCGACATCGTGCAGACCGTGATCGACGGCGACCTTCGCCGACGAGCGACTTCAACGGCGACTACCGGGTCGGCCTGCAGACCGGCGCCAACCCCTTCATCCAGTCGGCCTTCGGAGCGATGGTGACCCCCGAGACCATCGACCTGATCGACGCCGCCGAGGCCTCGTTCGTCGCCGGCGGCTCGCCGTTCACCGGCCCGGTCGTCAACCAGGACGGCGAGACCGTGTGGGCCGAGGGTGAGACGCCGACCTACGCCGACATCGAGCAGATGGACTTCTTCGTCGAGGGGGTCACCGGCTCGACGAGCTGACCGCCGCGTCACATTCCATCAGCTCCACAACCGTCGACATGTGTCCGCCTGCTGGCTCCGATGACCGCCCCGACGTCGTGCTCGTGCACGGCGTCGGGGTCGGACCCGAGTCGTTCGCGGCCACCGCAGGCAGCGCTCGGCGCGGCCGGTCGGCGGGTTCATGGCGTCGTTCGCCCTGGGTACGGGCTGGGCGAACACGCCATGGATCTGCGACGCGCAGGTCGACGCTGCGTCGATCGATGAACAGGTCGACCTGCGCTCATCGCGAGTCGACCGGCGTCGACGGATCGGACCGCGCGGCGGCATGGGTCGGGGTCAGTGGCGGCGCCACGCTCGGTGTGATCGCCGCGACCCGACGCCCGGCCGCCATCTCGGTGGCGGTGCTGCACGAACCGCTCATCGGCTCGGCCGCCCCCGAACTCCATGCGATGATCCGGCACGGTGCAGATCGGCTCGGTGCCGGTACACACGAGCGAGACGATGCCGACGCGACGTCGGGCCCGCGCCGTCGAGTACATGACCGGGCTCGTCGGCGCCGAGGGTTGGGAGATGCTCGGTCCCGACGGCCGTGCCGCGGTCGAAGCCCGAGCCGCACTGATCGCGTGCGAGGTGCCGCGGTTCGCCCGCTTCGAGCCGAGTCCGATTCCATCCGATGGTGCGGTGCGGGTCGTGATCACCGTCGGCGAGCGGTCGCCTGCGGTGCGCCACGACGCGGCGCGGCGGGCCGCCGATCTGCT
Source organism: Ilumatobacteraceae bacterium (assembly GCA_963801795.1). Lineage (GTDB taxonomy): Bacteria > Actinomycetota > Acidimicrobiia > Acidimicrobiales > Ilumatobacteraceae > Sva-07. The sequence goes on along the minus strand of CAWDFZ010000001.1, from coordinate 366,256 downwards.
GCACGGGACGGTCCACGTGATCCCCGCCGTCGGCCATCTCCCGCAGGTGGAGGCACCCACCGCATTCGCCGAACTCATCGAGGCTCTCACATGACCGTTGAACAGATCATTGGCCAGCAGACCGTCGATGCACAGACCGGCGGGAGCGAACGGCCTGCCTGCACCGTCGCCGGCACGACGCCGTATCCCTGGCCCTACGACGGCGCGCTGACCCGTGAACGAACGGCGCTGATCGTCGCCGGGTGGAACGACGAGTGGTGGGCGCGCTGTCACGACCCGACAATCGTGGTCGGGCCGATCGGGCGGCTCGCCGGAGCGGTCGACACCGTGATCACGATCGACCACGAACGCCCGTCGCGGTCCACGCGCCTGCGCCCGACTCCGGCCGGTCGGCACGGTGCCGACGATCGCCGGCTCGACGCGCGGTCGCGGCGGCCGGCATCGATGCCTTCTTCGGCGGCCCGCTCGATCCGGTGTTGCGCGCGCGCGGCGCCGATCTCCTGCTGCTCGTCGGGCTCGGGCTGGAGACCACCGTGCACTCCACGATGCGCAGCGCCAACGACCGCGGGTACGAGTGCCTGCTCGTCGTCGACGCCTGTGCGCCCCTCGACCCCGATGCCGTGCCGAACGCCGTCTCGATGGTCGAGATGTCGGGCGGCATCTTCGGCGCCGTCGGACTCACCGATCCCGTCCTCGCCGCGCTCGACGCCGCGCGCTGAACACATCGCCGACCATCCACCGGAAGGAACCACCGTGACCGCTACCGACGACACCGCACCGACGGCACCAGCACCGACGACAAGCACCTCGATCTCCGCCCCGTCGCGGCGCGGTTCGCCGCGATCGAGGCCGACCCGTACACGTGGCCGTACGACGGCGTGATCGATCCGAGCCGCACCGCACTGATCAACATCGACTGGCAGACCGACTTCTGCGGCCCGGGCGGCTACGTCGACGCGATGGGATACGACCTCAACCTCACCCGGGCGGGGCTCGAGCCGACGGCACGCGTGCTCGAGGCGGCGCGGGCGGTCGGCATGCTGGTGATCCACACGCAGAGAAGGCCACGAGCCCGACCTCTCCGACCTGCCGCCGAACAAGCTCTGGCGATCGCAGCGCATCGGTGCCGGGATCGGCGACGCCGGCCCGTGCGGTCGCATCCTCGTGCGTGGCGAACCGGGCTGGGACATCGTGCCCGAGGTGGCGCCGATCGCCGGCGAACCGATCATCGACAAGCCCGGCAAGGGAGCGTTCTACGCCACGCAACTCGACCTCGTGCTGCGGACCGCGAGCATCACGCACATCATCCTGACGGGCATCACGACCGACGTGTGCGTCCACACCACGATGCGCGAGGCGAACGACCGGGGCTACGAATGCCTGCTGCTCAGTGACTGCACGGGCGCCACCGACCCGGGCAACTACCGAGGCCGCCCTGAAGATGGTGACGATGCAGGGGGGCGTGTTCGGCGCGGTCGCCCACTCGTCGGCGCTGCTCGCGTCGCTCGGCGCGTGAGCGACGACATCCCCTACACGATCACCGGGCTGCTCGACGGCTATCGCTCCGGCGAGTTCTCGGTGCGCGAGGTGATCGAGTCGACCCTCGCGCGCATCGACGCCGGCGGTGATCGAGCGGTGTGGATCGGCGACCTCGATCCCGAACGCATCCGGGCGGATGCCGATCGGGTCGCCGCGAGTTCCTCGGCCGGTGTGCCCGCGGTGGTTGGCGGTGTCCCGTTCGCCGTGAAGGACAACATCGATGTCGCCGGGATCGAGACCACCGCCGGCTGTCCGGCGTTCGGTTCGGTGCCGGCGGCGTCGGCCACGGCGGTGGACCACCTGACCGCGGCGGGGGCGATCGTGACCGGCAAGACGAACCTCGATCAGTTCGCCACCGGCCTGGTCGGGACGCGCTCGCCCTACGGCACGCCGCGCAACCCGTTCGATCCCGCGCTGGTGCCGGGCGGGTCGAGTTCCGGCTCGGGGGTCGCGGTCGCCGCCGGCCTCGTCCCGTTCGCCCTCGGCACCGACACCGCCGGGTCGGGCCGGGTGCCGGCCGCGTTCGGCAACATCGTCGGTTGCAAGCCCACGCACGGGCTGGTGAGCACCACGGGCGTCGTCCCCGCCTGCCGGTCACTCGACTGCGTGTCGGTGTTCGCCCTGACCGCCCGCGACGCGGCGCTCGTACTCGGCGCGATGGCGCATCCCGACGCCGCCGACATCTACTCGCGTCCGGTCGGCCGACCGTCGGCAGCGGGCGGTCGCGGCTCCGGACGACATCGTCGTCGGTGTCCCCGACGACTCGATCCTGGAGCGGTGCGATCCGGAGATCGCCGAGATGTTCGAGGTCCAGCGCAAGGAGCTGGCCCACCTGGGCGTGCGACTCCGCCAGGTCGCCGTCGGCCCGTTCCTCGACGTCGGCGACCTCCTGTACGACGGGCCGTGGCTCGCCGAACGTGACGCCGCCGTCGGGGAGTTCCTCGATGCCCATGCGACCGAGGTCCACCCGGTGCCGCACGCCATCATCACGGGCGGACGACGGTTCAGCGCGACCGACCTGTTCCGGGCCGAGTACCGCCGACGGGAGCTGGCGCGGCAGGCGGCGACCGTGTGGGCGCGACGTCGATGCGATCGTCCTGCCGTCGGTACCGACCATCCCGACGCTGGCGGCCGTCGAGGCCGACCCGATCGGCATCAATGCCCGGCTCGGGATGTTCTCGACGTTCGTCAACCTGCTCGACCTCTGCGCCGTGGCGGTCCCCGGCGGGCTGCTCGAGTTCGCTCGAGGCTCGATCGGGGGAGGCGGTGTGCCCGTCGGCTTCACGCTGGTGGCGCCGGCCTGCTCCGACTGGTTCCTCCTCGACCTGGCCGACCGCTATCAACGGATGGTCGACCGCCCGCTCGGTGCCACGGGAGCCCGGATCGATTCGTCCGCGGCGTCGGTCGTGCGCCGACCGGTCGGCATCGGTTCCGCTGGCGGTCGTCGGGGCCCACCTCGCCGGTCAGCCGCTGAACCACCAACTGCTCGAGCGGGGCGCCCGGCTCGCGGCGCGCACGACCACGGCGCCGGCGTACCGGCTCGTCGCGCTCGCCGACACGACGCCCGCCAAGCCCGGACTCGTCCGCGTCGACGACGACGGCGCGGCGATCGAGGTCGAGGTGTGGGACGTGCCGATCGACCGGTTCGGCTCGTTCGTCGACGGGATCCCCGCCCCGCTCGCCATCGGCAAGCTCGAACTCGCGGACGGCTCGTGGGTGAACGGGTTCGTCTGCGAACCGGTGGGGATCGAGCGCGCCACCGACATCACCCGCTTTCGTGGCTGGCGCGCCTACCTGCAATCCCTGTAACCCTGCAATCGCCACAGAGAGCCACCGGGGCTGATCACAAAGTCACATGTGGCCGGGCCAATGGCCCCCTAGCCTGGTCACATGCGTTTTCGGCGACTTCTCTCGGGGGCTGTACTCGGCGTGATCGTCGCCGGCTCGGCGATCACGACGACGACCTTGCCGGCATCGGTGGCATCGGCGGCGAACGCCACCAGCGCCTTCGTGGCGATGCCCACCGCGCAACGGCTCGTCGACACGCGGCTCTCGACGGCGCTGCCGGCGGGCGGGTCGCTGTCGGTCAGCGTCACCGGCGCCGCTCCGTTGCCGGCGCCGGGCACGGTGGTGGCCGCGGTGCTCAACCTCACCGTCACGGGCCCCGCCGGCATCGGCTACTGGACCGTGTGGCCGCACACCAGCCCGCGGCCCGAGGCGTCGAACCTGAACGTCGACGAACTGCAGGCGCTGGCCCGGAACGCGATCCCGAACCTCGTGACCGTCCCGGTCGGTGCCGACGGTGTCGTCGACGTGTACAGCAGTGCCGGGGGCAACGTCATCGTCGACCTCCTCGGGTACTACACGGCTGCCGACAGCGCCACTGCGGGCCGGTTCCAGCCGCTCGCCGCGCCCACTCGGGTGCTCGACACCCGCAACGTCAGCACCTTCCGCGCCGGCGAGAGCCGGAACTTCACCGTGCCGGGAGCGGCGGGCGCGAGCGCCGTCGCCGTCAACCTCACGGCGGTCACCGGTGCTCCCGGGTACTGGCAGGTGTACCCGCAGGGTGGCGCGCAGCCGGCCACGTCGAACCTCAACTCGCCCGCCGGCTTCCCCGCCGTCGCTGCCAACCAGGCGATCGTCACGGTCGATCCGTCGGGCGGCATCACGATCTTCTCCGAAGCCGGCGGCGATCTGATCATCGACGTCGTCGGCACGTACACGGGGAGCGCGGCCCCCGCCGACACGGCCGGCCTCTTCGTGCCGATGACCTCGCCGACCCGCATCGTCGACACCCGCGTCGCGGCGCTCAACCCGTTGGGCGGCACGACCCGCGCCCAGCCGGACTGGACGTTCGAGGTGCCCGTGGCGACGCACCCGGCGATCGGCTCGGCCCGACGTGGCAGCCGTCGTGCTCAATGCCACGAGCGTCGACACGCTCATGCCCGGCTTCATCACCGTGGGCACCGCCGGCGCCGTGGCTCCCGGCACCAAGCCGACCACGTCGACGATGAACGTCGTCCGTCCGGCCCAGGTCCTGGCCAACCACGCGATCGTGCCGGTGTCGAGCCGTGGGTTCTCGATGTTCACCGAGGCGGGCGGCAACCTGCTCGCCGACCTCGCCGGATACTTCATCGGGGCCGCCGCACCCGCGCCGTTCGGGGCGCCGGTCAACTCGGCGGTGCCGACGTGCGCCACACCGGCGGTCGGCTTCGCCACCGCCCCGGTCGGCCCGATCATCTCCGGCTCGTCCCGCACGGCCGTCGCCGACCTGCAGAACCGCCTCACCGCGCTGGGCTTCTGGGTGCAGGCGGCCGATGGCGTCTACGGCCTCACCACCACGCAGGCCGTCATGGCATTCCAGAAGTGGAAGGGTCTTCCCTCCACGACGGTGGTCGACAACGCCACTGCCGTCGCGCTGAACACGCAGTTCTGCCGTCCGGGAGCCGGGCGCGACTCGGGCACGCTGCTCGAGGTCGACAAGGGCAAGCAGATCGCCTACATCATCCAGAACGGGCAGATGAAGTACATCTTCAACGTCTCCACCGGCAACGGGCAGAGCTACGACGAAGAAGACCAGAAGGCCGCCGGCAACCGTGTCATCGGCGTCGCCATCACCCCGACGGGCACGTTCCGCACGTACCGGCAGAGCGACGTCGTCCGTTACGAGGGCGACCTCGGGTCGCTCTACCGTCCGAAGTTCATCGTCGGTGGCGTCGCCATCCACGGCGCACCCAAGGTGCCGAACTTCCCGGCGTCACACGGCTGCGTCCGGGTGGTCAACCCGGTGATGGACCTCATCTGGGGTCAGGAGCTGCTGCCGCTCGGCTCCACCGTGTGGATCCACGACTGACCAACGTTCATCCGGGATCGGGTCCGGAATGAACGAGGTTCAGAACAGGACCCACTCGGTCTGCACGATGCGGGTGCCGTCCGCGGCCAACACGACGAGACGCACCGGCCCCGGTTCGAGCGCGTCGAACGTGAACCGCCCGAGCCGGTCGGACTCCACCGAGTGCACCGCATCAGCGCCGACGAGTTCCACCGTGTGCATCGCCGGCGGCACGAGCTGACCGACGAGGCGGCGCGAGCCGTTCTCGATCGACCATCACCTCGATCTCCACCCCCGGAGCTCTGAACGTGATCTGTCGGTTCGCTTCCTCGGCACGGACGCCGGCCAGTTCCTGCGTCGAGTCGAACACGAGCTCGGCCAGCTCGGTGTCGATCGTGCGCCACGTGAACGCCGCCCGCGCCCCGTCGAGGACGTGTTCGGGAACGGGGTCGGCGATGTCGATGGCGTCGAGCGGCAGCAGATCGCAGCAGTTCGTCGTCGTTGATCGATTCGTCGGTCATTCCGCGTCATCCTTTCGGGTCGGCCGTCCATGACGGTCCTCGAGTCCTGGCGGGAGCAGCTTCTTGAGCTTGGCGAGTGCCCGCTCGCGGCTCGGGCCGATGCTGCCGATCGGCCGTCCGAGCATCTCACCGATCGTGGCGTAGTCGAGCGGCGGCACGGTGCACAGGAGCCGCAGCAACTCCTGGTCCTTGGCCGGCAGCTGGGCGAACCCGTGGAGCACGTGGCGCAACGTGTCGTCGTCGGTGACGATCTCGTCGAGGCTCGACGCGCCGGCGTCGGCGCGCTCGGGGAGGTCGCTGACGGTGAGCGTCTTCGCCTGCTTGGTCGACACGCGGAGCGCTTCGTTGCGCGTCGTTGTCGCCAACCAGGCCGCGAGACGTTCCGGGTCGCGTATTCGCTCGCAGTTCTCGGCCAGGCGGAGCCACACGGTCTGGACGACGTCGTCGGTGAGTGCGCCGAGGCGGTAGCCGCGCGCGATCGACCACACGAGTCCACCGAACCGCCCGACGAGTTCGTCCCATGCCCGCTGGTCGCCCTCGATGACTCGTCGGAGCAGCTCCCCGACGTCCATTCGTGCCGAGTGTAGGCGAGGTGCGGGCGCCGGCGCTTCGGTCATCGTCACGCATCTCATGAGCGCGGTGACCGGGTGCTGATACGCGAATACCGAAATTCTCAGAAGACCCGATTGACGACGATGCCGTAGTCGGGCATGCGGTACAGACCCGGCCGGCGCAGCAGCTTGTCGACGGCGACCGCTGCGGGGCAGTCTGCACGCCTCGACGATCTCGGCGAGCGCGCCGACCACGGTCGGCGTGGCGAACGACGTGCCGCTCCACATCGCCCAGCCGCTGAAGTCGTCGATGTCCGGCACCGAGTCAGCGACGACCGCCTCGTAGGCGCCGTCGAAGTGATCGAAGAACTCGCTCACCAGGTCCTCGCCCGGTGCCGATGCGTCGACCCAGGGACCGTGATTGGAGAACGGTGAGGGTCCGCACGGCCCGAGGGATCCGACCGCCAGCACTTCGGGCATCGCCGCCGGGAACTTCGGGCGGCAGGCCCCGTCGTTGCCGGCGGCGGCGACCACCACGGCGCCCTGGCCGACGAGTTCACGGATCCAGAACGCGATGAGCGGCGGCGCGACGTCACCGTCGTAGTAGCCGCTGAAACTCAGGTTGAGGATCAGTTGGCTCTTGTCGTCGAATGCCTCGTCGACGCGCTGCAGGGCGTTGGCGATGTCGAACTCGTCGCCGTCGCCGTCGTTGTGGATGACGCCTTCGACCATCACGTCGACTGCCGGAGACGCCCGCTGGATGATCGTGCGGATGAACGTCGTGTGGCCGGCGGCGATGTCGAGGTAGGCGTCGACGTTGATGTCCGGCCGATCACGGAACGGCGATTGCCGATCCCCACGAACTCGACGTCGCTCGAGCAGCTTGGGCCCCGTCGGCCGGAATCCCGGTGTCGAGGATCGCGATCGTCGCCTTGCCCGGCCCACTGCTCAGCCGCGGATGATCGTCGAGCGACGACGGGCGGATGGACGGCCGGGCCGTGCTCGAGTTCGAGAAGTGCATCGGATCGGCGCCGTAAGCCGACGAGAAGCGCATCGGGTCGGCGCCGAAGCCGGATGAAGCGCATCGGATCGGCGGTGAACGAACCGATCCGGAACACGGTGTTCGGGCACGACCGCTCCCGGCCCGATCTCGGCGATCGACCCGTCGGAGCAGGTCGGTCACGTCGACGCTCGGGTCGAAGTACACGCGGAGGAATCGGGAGCGGTTCGGCTGCCGCGCGTCGGTCTCGTCGGTGCGCAACTCGACGCCGGCGACCTTGCCGACCCGCTCGACGATCTGCGCCGGTGAATCGCTCCCACCGTCGAAGCGGCGCAGGTCGATGATCGCCTGCCCGGGTCGGTACTCGATCGGGCCGCTCGGTGTCAGCACCGCCCGCAGGCGCGGTTCGACCCTTGTCGTCGAGGAACGGCTGGCGCGGACGGGGGGCGGAACGCCTCATGAGGACTCCTTCGCTGTGCACTACCGGTGATGAGCACTTGAGACCGGACGTGATACCGGCAATATTGTCGCGCGTGCCCGAGGTTCTCGATGACGCCGCTCGTCGCGGCTGCGTTCGCTGCGCTCCGGTCGCGTCACGATTCGCCGTCCGAATCGCTCGACGCCGCGCGACGGATCCTCGAGACGCGACGACATCTCCGGACTTGCCCGGTTGGTCGCGCTCTGGGCGCAGGCCCTTGCCGAGCGTGAGCTCAACCGCCTCCCGGACGCCGAGGACCATCTCCGTGCGGCCATCGCGGTCGGCGAGGAACTCGACGACCGCGCCCGTGTCGCCCAACTGACGAGCGCCCTCGTGTCGGTCGTTGCGGCGCGCGGACGGTCCGACGAAGCGCTCGCCATCGCCGACTCGGTCGGTGACGAGCTGCCGGCTGATAGAACGCGGCGACCTCGAGATGAAGCGGGCAATGGTGATCGAGCAACTGGGCCGTCCGGCCGAGGCGCTCGAGGCGTACACCCGGGCGCTCGCGCTCATCGCGCAGCGGCGACGACCGTGTGCTCGAGGCGCGGCTGCGGTGCAACCGGGCGATCGTGCTCGCCTACCGGGGCCAGATCGACGAAGCCCTCACGGACGCCTCGATCGCCGAGCGTCTCGCCGCCGACAACGGGCAGTTCTTCCTCGCCGGCGGCGCCGCCCACAACCACGCATTCGCCGCCGGGTTGCAGGGCGACATCGCCACGCGCGCTGGCGTCGTTCGCCCGCGCCGATGCGTTGTACGCCCGGGTCGGCTATCCCGGCCGGAGCGCGGGGGTGCTCGCGTCCGATCGGTGCGAGCTGATGATCGCCGCCGGGCTGCATGCCGAGGCGCGCGAGAACGCCGAACTCGCGGTCCGCACGCTCGAAGGCGTCGGCGACGTGATGGACCTCGCCGAAGCGCGTCTGCTCCTGGCTCGGGCCTGCCTCGCCCAGAACGACGTCGGAAGCTGCCTACCGCGAGGCCGTGACCGCCGGCGAGGAATTCCGAGCCGCCGGTCGCTCCGGGTGGGTCGCGATCTCCGAATTCGTCGCGTTGGTCGCGGCCGAGTCCACCGACTCGGCGTGGAACGACGAGATGGCTGCACGGGCGGAACGGATCGCGCACGATCTGGAACGTCTCGGATGGCGGTCGGAGTCGTCGGCCGTGCGCGTGTCCGCAGCACAGACCGCCCTGCGGCTCGGCGACGCGCGATTCGCCCGCGACCAGCTGCAGATCGCCGCCCGGTCGCGCGATCGGGGTCGTTCCGATCGTCGCGCCGCCGCATGGTTGGCAACCGCGCAGCTGCGTGCCTCCGAAGGCCAACGGGGCGGGGCGAAGCGCGCCGCCGCGGCAGGGCTGCGCATCCTGGCCGACCATCAGCAGACGCTCGGTGCGACCGAACTCCGGGTCGGTGCGACGGCGCACGCTGAGCGGTTGGCTCGTCTCGGCCTGCAATTGGCGCTCGACGATCGTCGCCCGCGCGAGGTGTTCCGATGGGCCGAGCGCGTCCGGGCGAACGCCTTGGCGACCCCGACGGTTCGCCCGCCCACCGACTCGCCGCTCGCGGCCGCGCTCGTCGAGCTTCGCCGCCTGCGATCCGACTTCGACGAGTCGCGTCGCGCCGGCGCGTTCGACGACGGACTCGAGGCGGGTGTTCGGCGGCAGGAGTTGGTGGTGCGCGACCTCGCCCGTCTCGTCGGCGGTGACGCGGACCGGAGCGAGCCTGCGGAAGGTGTGCAGGACGACATGCAGGGCCGGCTCGGCGCCGGTCGTCGATTGGTGGAGTTCATCGAGGCCGACGGGATGATCCACGCGGTGGTCGTGTCGCCGCGGCGCTATCGCCTGCACACCGGGCTGGCCGCATCGGCGGACGTGAGCGGTCTGCTCGACCAGGTCGGATTCGGGCTCGGTCGTCTGGCCCGCCCGTCGGCGTCCGTCGCCTCGCAGGCCGCCTCGCTGGCGTCGCTCACCGATGCGCTCGCCCAGCTCGATCGGGCGCTCCTGCGTCCGCTCGGCCTCGGCGACGACGAACTCGTGATCGTTCCGACGGGTGTCCTGCACAACCTGCCCTGGGGCGGCCTCCCGTCGATCACTGATCGGTCGCACTCGATCGCGTCGAGCGCGACGCGGTGGATGCCGCCGGTCGTCTCGCCGGCCCGGCCGCGGGTGGTGGTGATCACCGGACCGCGCCTCGACGACGCGCCGGGCGAGGTCGACGCGGTTCGCTCGACGTTCGCCCGGGCGAGGACCCTCGTCGGATCCGCGGCGACGGTCGCGGCCGCGCTCGATCTGCTGGCGATCGGCCGACATCGCCCACGTCGCGTGCCATGGACACTTCCGCAGCGACAGCCCGATGTTCTCGTCGCTCGAGCTGGTCGACGGGCCGCTGACGGTCTACGACCTCGAATCCGTCGGATCCGCGCCGCGCATCGTCGTGCTCCCGGCATGCAACGCCGGCATGGCCGCCGTCAGCGTGGGCGACGAACTCATCGGCACGGCCAGTGCGCTGTTGGGGATCGGGGTCGGCCACGTGGTCGCTCCGGTGACGATCGTGAACGATGTCGCCACGGTCGAGGTGATGCGGTCGTTCCATCGACATCTCCGGGACGGCGATCCGGCGCGGGCGTTGGCTCGCACGCGGACCGAGATCGCCACCTCGGACGACGCCTCCGCCCAGGCTGCGGCGATTTCGCTGCTCTGCCTCGAGTGAACGCCTTGACTCATTCCGAAGGGTTCACCCCGGACCCGTCCCCGGACGAACCGAGCCGTCGAGTGGGTTCCGGCCGTTCCAGCGCCCGGTCGACCCGTACGGTTCGAAGCGGGCGAACAGTTCCTCGCGGTACCAGTGTTCGTCACGCGTCCGGCGCACGACCTCGACGTGGTCGGGTGCGGAGGTGGCGAACGATCGGGCCGCGTCCAGCGAATCCCAGAGGCTGAACGTCGCCAGCCGCCCGACGGGTGCCTCACCCATCCCCACCACGTCGATGAGACCCGGCGCCCGGTGCAGCTCGCGGTCGACCACACGACCGGCACGTCCGAACGTCCGCCACGCGCCGAGCCGGACGTCGGCGCGGGTGACGACGGCGATCGGGCCGCTGGCGTCACCGGTGTCCAAGTCGGCGAGCGGGTCGACGCCCCGCCATCGACCGTGCCCCCCGAGGCTGCGCAGCCGCACGTGCCACGCCTCGTCGAGTTCCTGCCAGCGCTGCCCGATCGCGCTCGCCGCGAGGAAGTGATCGAGCGTCGAGTCGCTGTCCCACACCGCGAAAAGCGCCGTGCGCCGCGGATCGATGCCCCGACCCGTGTCGTCGGCGCGCCCGGTGCCGAGCAGCCGCCAGAATGCCAGGCCGGGAATTCGGTCGAGCCGCCACCGATCGGTGCCGAGCCTCCCCATCGCGAGCGGGGTGCGCCAGGTGGCTTCCCGCACGAGGTGGAACGACGCGATCCGGCCCATCGTCCGTCATGCTGTCATGCGATGGACGTGTCGACGCCGACGGGTGTTGTGGTCACCGCGGTCATCGGCTATCTCCTCGGGTCGATCCCGGTGGCCGATCTCGTGACGCATCGCCGCTCCGCAGTCGACCTGCGCGACGTCGGCGATCACAATCCCGGCTACTGGAACGCGAAGGACGACGCTCGGTCACCGCGCGGCGCTGCCGATCTTCGTCGGTGACGTCGCCAAGGGCACCGTCGCGGCACTCGTCGGCGCGGCGCTCGCGCCGCCGGGCGTGTGGGGTATGGCGTACGTCGGGGCAGGCGCGGCGATGATCGGGCACGCGTGGCCCGTGTTCGCCCACTTCCGGGGCGGGCGCAGCGTGCTGACGTTCGTCGGTGGCGCCATCGTGTTCGCCCCCGCACCCGCGTTCGTGGCGATCGTGACGGTGGTCGTGGTGTTCGCCGTCACGCGATCGTTCGCCCGCGCCGCGCAGGTCGGCATCGTCGCCTTCCCGATCGTCCAACTCGTCATCGAAGGGCCGCACCGGACGGCCGCGACCGGCGTGCTGATGACCTTCATCGGGTTCCGCTTCCTCACCGCCCGTAGCATCGAAGCGTGACCCTCACGTTCGACAACACCTTCGTGCGCGACCTCGACGGCCTGTTCGTGCCCTGGCAGGCGGCGATGTCGCCGACGCCCGAGCTGCTCGCGCTCGACGCCGAGCTGGCCGCCGAACTGGGGGCGACCGTTGCCGAACTGCGCATCGCCCGAGGGCGTCGCCATGCTCGTCGGCAACACCGTTCCGGCCGGCGCCGAACCGGTGGCGATGGCGTACGCCGGCCATCAGTTCGGCGGCTACTCACCGCAACTCGGCGATGGCCGGGCGCTGCTCCTCGGCGAGATCATCGACCGCTCGGGTCGACGTCGCGACATCCACCTCAAGGGTTCGGGCCGCACGCCGTTCGCCCGTGGAGGCGACGGCCGGGCGACCGTCGGGCCGATGCTGCGCGAGTACGTGATCAGCGGGGCGATGTTCGCTCTCGGGGTGCCGACCACGCGTTCGTTGGCCGTCGTGGCAACGGGCGACGACGTGGCTCGCGAGACGTCGCTGCCCGGCGCGGTGCTCGTCCGCGTCGCGGCGAGTCACCTCCGGGTGGGAACGTTCCAGTTCGCCGCCGCCCAGGAGGATCCGACGCTCGTGCGCCGGCTCGCCGACTACGCCATCGAGCGGCACTATCCGGACGCGGCCGACGAGCCGAACCCGTATCTCGCTCTGTTCGATCGGGTGCTCGATGCGCAGGCGTCGCTCGTGGCGCGGTGGATGGCACTCGGGTTCATCCATGGCGTGATGAACACCGACAACGTCACGATCTCGGGCGAGACGATCGACTACGGACCGTGCGCGTTCATGGACGTGTTCGACCCCACGACGGTGTTCAGCTCGATCGACCACGGTGGGCGCTACGCCTACGGCAACCAGCCGATGATCACGCAATGGAACCTCGCCCGGTTCGCTGAGACGCTGCTGGCCCTGTTCGACGACGGCGTCGATTCGGCCGTCGAGATCGCGACCGCGCGCCTGCAGCAGTTTCCCGAGCGCTACCACGACTACTGGTCGGCCGCGATGGGCGCCAAGCTCGGGCTGCGCGACCGGCGCGCCGGCGACGACGATCTCATCACCGATCTGCTCGATCTGATGACAGCGCAGCGGGTCGACTACTCGGCGTTCTTCCGAGCGCTGGCGTCGGGCGGCCTCGAGGATCCGGTGTTCGCGGGCTGGATCGAGCGCTGGTCGGCACGCCTCGCCGAGACCGGTGATGATCGGGCTTCGGTGGCGGCGGCGATGAACGGCGTGAACCCGGTGTACATCCCGCGGAATCATCTCGTCGAAGAAGCGCTCACGGCGGCGACGACGGGCGACCTCGGACCGTTCCACCAACTCGTCGACGTCCTGTCACAGCCGTTCCACGAGCGGCCGGGTCTCGAGCGCTATGCGCTCCCCGCCGACGCCGACTTCGCGGCTGGCTACCAGACGTTCTGCGGCACCTGACTCCCGAAACGAGTGTCAGAGTGTCTTGGGGTAGTAGCCGCCGACTTCGAGCCGCTCGACGTCCGAGCGGAAGTCGGACTCGAACGGCCAGTCGGCTTCCTCGCCGGCGACCGGCGCCTGGACCCAGCGGCCATAGGCGCCCCCGACGCGCTCGTTGCCGACGAGCGACCATGCCTGACGCTTGTAGGTCCAGTTGTCGGGTTGCAGCCGGTGACACTCGACGAACTGGGCGATCGCCGAGTCGCGCCGACCGGCCCGCCACAGGTGGTTGGCCAACTCGAACCGAGCGGCGCCTTCCGACGCGGTGCTCGATCGCGGCTGTGACCGCGCGACGACCTCGTCGGCCGTGAGCGCGAACTCACTGTCGTCTCCCTTGGCCGCCCAGTCGCGGAGGGCGTCGGCATACGTCGCGCGGTCCTGACCCGACAGCAACACACCCCACTGGCCCGGCCCGTCCGCGGGGGGCTTCGGTGCGTTGGGGGCGCGGCCGAGTTCGGGCATCGCATCGAGCATGTCCCTCGGCATCTCGGAGCGTGGGCTCGGCCATCCCGGCTCGGCCGGACGGACGATCACCCCGTGCTCGTCGATCCACACGACGTTCGGGATGTTGACCACGCCGAACAGCGCGTCCATCTGGTGCGTCGGGTCGAGCAGCGAGGGATGGTCGGGCTGCGCGGCGTCGATGTACGGCCGGGACGCCTCGGGTCCCGACAGTTCGAGGGAGACCGTGACGATCTCGACGCCCAGTGGATGCAGTTCAGCGCGGAGTGCCTGCCAACCTGGCAGGTCGAACGCACAACCTCAATACGGCGCCCACGACACGATCACGACCTTCTGGCCCCGCAACGACGACAGTGTGAAGGGGTTGCCGTCGATGTCGTCGAGCGTCAGGTCGGGCGCCTCGGCCGACACGAGCGCACGGCCGCCGAACGATTCGGGACCGATCGCCCACAGTCCGTCCTCGGCGTCGTGCACCACGGCCATCCCGAGCCGATCGGCCGTCGCCAGGAGATCGAACCCGGAGCCCGGGGCGAGTGGCACGCAGACGTCGGCCTTGCACGCGCCTTCCGGCTTGATCGCCCAACCGGTGCCCGCCGCGAACGTCGTCCGGGGTGATGTCGAGCGATTCGAGGATCATGATGACGAACCGTAGTACCGCCCGCGCCACACCTGCCGCGGACGCACGATGCCCCGGGCGATCGCCAGCGCCGCCAGCGGGTCGGCGAGCGGGCTGAGCCAGTACGCCGTGTCGGCGCGGTCGTAGGCCCGCCGGGTGCCGACGAGCGTGCCCAGCCGGGCGCAGGCGAGCACGACATCGAGCACGTCTCCGCGGCGCGCCAACAGTCGCGGCAGCGGCAGGACCTGCGCGACGACGATGACGCCGAGGTCGACCATCTGCCTCCGCCGTGGTTCGACGCCGGGGAGGGCGAGCGACCGGCCCCACCCCCGCCACACGTCGTGGAACGACTCGAACATGCGCACCGTCAGCAGTCCGGTCGCGTCGAGGAATTCGACCGCCGCATCGTCCTGCGCCATCTCCCGTGCGAGGGCGACGTCTTCCACGAGATGACCCGCCACGGCGGTCAGCCCACCCCGGTCGAGGAACGGTTCGCGCCGCACGACCATGCACTGCCCGTTCGCCATCGTGCGATCCGCCATGCGTGGGCGGCTGCCCGGTGGGCCGAACCGGTAGACGAGGGTGGTGAGCATCGCGGCGTGCAACCATCGTGACGGCGCAGTCGGGACACTCGAATCGACCGGCAACCGTCAGGAGCTCGACGCCATCGGCCTCGGCGCGCGCCACGAGCGCGGTGGGAAGTGACGGATCGGGTCGGGTGTCGGCGTCGAGGGTGACGACCCACTCGGTCGTCGCGGCCGCGAGACCCTGCTGGAGCGCCCACGCCTTGCCCGCCCATCCGGGGGGCAGGGCCGTGCCGGACACGACCCTGGCACCGAGGCGCGTGGAGAGTTCGGCCGTCCCGTCGCGCGAGCCGTCATCGACGACGATCACCTCGGTGACGCCGGGTGCCCCGACCGTGCGAGCGAGCAGCGGGCCGATCCGCCCAGCTTCGTCGCGGGCGGGGACCACGATGCTGATCGACCGCAACGGCGTCACGGTGGCGCGGACCGGCGGTGCCGCTCCGGCGACGCGCGCCAGGCGCGCGAACACGAGTCCGGCCGCGATCGCTCGACCGGCGAACCACGCCAGTTGGCCGACACGGCGAAGCACGGTCACCGGTGGCCGTTCCGCTGCTGATCGTCCTCGATCATGTCGGCGACGATCCGGGCGCTCGTCAACACGAGCGGGAGGCCGCCGCCCGGATGACTCGATCCGCCGACGAGGTACAGCCCGACGCGGGTGCCACGGTTCGCGGGACGTCTGAACGCGGCGCGCTTCCCGTCCGACGAGGTGCCGTAGATCGCGCCGCCCGGCGACCCGTAGCGCGCGGCGATGTCGGCCGGCGTCATCGTGTGGACGAACTCGACCCGTTCGGGGAGAAGAACACCGTGCCGCGCCAAGCGGCGGAACACGAGGTCGGTGCCGCGCTCCGGGTCGACCTCCACACCCGACGGCGTGTTGACGAGCAGGAACCAGTTCTCACATCCGTCGGGTGCCTGTGACGGATCGGTGACCGCCGAGACGCATCCGTAGATCGTCGGATCGTCAGGCAGTTCGCCGCGCCCGATCGCCTCGAACTCGCCGCGCTCGTCATCGGAGAACCACACGTTGTGATGCACGAGGCCCGGTGTGAGGCCGCGCACGGCGGCGCAGATCGCGAACCCGCTCGTCGAACGTCCGGCCCGGCGCACCCCTTGCGCCGCCGAGGGGTCGGGAAGCAGATCGGTGTAGAGGTGCTCGGCATCGACGTTCGCCACCACGACGTCGGCCGCGACGTCGGTGCCGTCGGCGAGGACGACACCGCGGACGTGATCGTCGTCGGCCGTGATGGCGGTGACCTCGGTCCCGGTTCGGATCTCGACACCGCACTCGCGGGCGAGCCGTTCGAGCGCATCCCGGATCACGCCCAGCCCACCCATCGGGTACCAGCACCCGTCGCGCGCCTCGATGTGGGGGATGCAGGCGAGCGTGGCCGGCGCCCGGAACGGCGAGGACCCCGAGTAGGTGGCGTAGCGGCCGGCCCATTGCACGAGCCGGTCGTCGTCGAAGTACGACGCGGCAGAATGGTGCAACGTGCGCAACGCATCGATCGCGGTCACGTCGAACGGCGACCGGAATCGCCTCGCCAGCGACATGGGTCCCGCCATCGGACCGGCCAGGAACGTGCGCGCTGCGACGTCCCAGATCCGCCGGCCGCGGGAGTCGAACGAGCGCCACTGCTCGCCGGCGCCCTCCGAGAACGCCTCGAAGGCTGCGGCGGTCTCGTCGCTGTCGTCGCCGATCGTGAGCGTCGAACCATCACCCCAGTGGTACCGGAACTGCGGGTCGAGCCGGACCAGGTCCAGCTGGTCCCCTTTGAACTGGCCCGCTTCGAACAGCTCGTCGAACAGGTGCGGGAGCGTGACGAGCGACGGGCCGATGTCGAACGTGTAGCCATCGCGCGTGTAGGTGGCGAGCTTTCCGCCGACCACGTCGTTGCGCTCCACGAGCAACAGTTCGTGGCCCGCCGCGGCCAGACGGATGGCGACCGCGAGCCCGCCCACACCGCCGCCGACGACGATCGTCCGCGTCATGTCGTGATCCCGCGAGCCCAGGTTCGGCGGACGAGCGCCACGGCGGCGAGCGGGAGCATTCCGAGGCCGCCGACCGTGGCGACGACCGGATCGCGGAAGTACCGGGCGAACCCGATCGTCTCCATCAGGCCGACGAGGCCGTACGTGGCGACGAGTGAGGTGTCCGGCGACTGCCGCGTACCATCGACGCCGGCGGTGTCGAAGGAATCCGCGACCGGCAACGCCCGTTCGATGATGGTCATCACGCCGAGTCCGGTGACGAACCATCCGACGTAGTTGCCGAGCGGGATGCCGCGGTACCGACCGCGTCGCGCCCACAGCCAATACCCCTCCCCGACCATCTGCGGATCGAGGAACAGGTCCCACGCCGTGAGGGCGACGGCACCGACGACCACGCGCGATCGCCGCCGCGATCGTGGACCGACGGCCGCGTGTGCGACCTCGCGGGCGGGAACCGCCATGGCGAACCAGGCCAGCGGCACGATCGCGGGCACTCGGCCGATCTGCGGTCGCAGCGCGCCGGTGTACTCGTACCGGCCGAACGGCACACCGGTCGCGGTGCCGATCCGTTCGATCACGGTGGTGGTGACACCCACGGCACCCAAGGCGGTCAGCGCACGAGCCGTTCCCCACCGCGCACCGGCGTTGGCCGCGGTGGTCGCCGCCAACGACACGACGACGGCCGACGACAAGGCGCGGCGCTCGCTGCCACCGCGGGGCACCAACGGCGTGGCGATCATCGCCGCCGCGGTCACCGTGCCGGTGACCGCCGCCAGAGCTCTCGTCGCACTCACGCCACCACGCTCATGGCACCGGCGCGCTCATGTCACCGGCGCGGTCCCGGCCGGACGAGCCTGGCGACGAGCCGCGCCTTCTCGAACGTCGACACCCGTGCCCGCTCGGTGAACACGTCGTAGTGCTGCGCTTCGATCCGGTCGAGGATCCGGCCGTACAGCGTGCGCGCGGCGCCGACGCAGCGGGCCGAACGATCGGGGAGCAGATCGATCCCCACGTCGGCCGACCGGTAGAGCGCGCGGCAGCGGTCGATCTCGAATCGCATC
Organism: Ilumatobacteraceae bacterium; assembly: GCA_963801795.1. Taxonomy (GTDB): domain Bacteria; phylum Actinomycetota; class Acidimicrobiia; order Acidimicrobiales; family Ilumatobacteraceae; genus Sva-07. The sequence goes on along the minus strand of CAWDFZ010000001.1, from coordinate 348,100 downwards.
AGACCCACGAATCCCGCATCGACGTTCCGGGCGGTGAGGTCGACGCCGAACGTCGCCGCGTCGTCGAGCGGCAGGTACTGCCGGCCTCGATCGAGGTCTTCGCCGATGTCGCGCAGGAAGTTGGTGAGCTGGAACGCGATGCCGAGGTCACGCGCCCGGGGAGCGCGAGGTCGTAGTCGGTCGGCTCGAGGATCGGCAGCATCATCTCCCCGATCGCCGCGGCCGAGCCGTCCATGTACACGAGCAGATCGTTCCACGTGCGGTACGACGCGGTCGTGAGGTCCATCGACATCGAGCCGAGGAACCGCCGGAATGCCGCGGTGTCGATGTCGAAGGCGCGCACCGTGTGCACGACCGCCTTCAACACCGGGTCGTCGGAACGCCCGGCGTCGAGATCGGCGAAGAACCGGTCGCCGAAGTCGACGAGCGCGCCGGCGCGCTCCTCGGTGGGCACGTCGCGGCCGTTCTGTGACGGCATCTCGTCGACGATGTCGTCGGCGTACCGGGCGAACGCGTACAACGCGTGGACGTGGTGCTGTTTCACCTTCGGCAGCACCTTGGTCGACCAGTAGTACGTGGTGCCGTGCCGCTTGTTGAACTCGCGGCACAGGGCGTAGCTCTCGTCGAGGGTCAGCGGCCCGTCCGGCAGCAGGTGCGTGGTCGGCGTCGGGCGCGGCAATCGAGCGCTGGAAGCGGTACGCCATCACGAGCGGCGCCTGGCGGCGGCGTACTCGTCGACCCGCAGGGCGGCGAGCTTGCCCGACACGAGGACCATCGGGACACCGACGCCGGGCAGCGTGGACGACCCCGTGAACACGAGGCCAGGTGCCTTGCGATTGACGTTGCTCGGCCGGAACGGTCCGGTCTGCAAGAACGTGTGGGCGAGCGCGAACGGGGTGCCGTGTTCCATGCCCATGCGTTCCCAATCGGTCGGGTCGTACACCTCCTCGACGACCACATCGGTGGGATACCCGAGCGAACTCGTCCGGCGCCGCAGGTCATCGACGATCCGGTCGCGCTCGCGTGACCAGTCGATCCGGCCATTCAGGTTGGGGGTCGGCTCGAGCACGTACAGGCTCGAACAGTCAGCCGGCGCGAGCGTGGGATCGTCGAGGCTGTGCAGGGTGACGAGGATCGACGGGTCCGGCATGCGCACGCCGTCGTCGATGAGTGCCCGGAACGAGCCGTCCCAATCGGCGCCGAAGTGGATGTTGTGATGGGCGGCGTCCGCCGGCGGCAGGCCGCGCACCCCGGCGACCCAGAGCACACACGAGGGCGAGTACTTGCCGGAGCGCGCCGCCCGCGGTGCTTCGAGGTCGAGCAACTCGCGGTAGGCCACGGGCAGGTCGGCGTTGCACACGACGGCGTCCGCCGGCGACGTGCTCGCCATCCTCGAGTCGCGACGCCGGTGACCCTTCCGTCGGTGGCCCGAGTGATCGAGCTGACGGGAGTGTCGAACCGGATGTCGACGCCGGCCGCGGTGACCGCAGCCGCCAGGCCGGTGCCGATCGTGTGCATCCCGCCCACGGGCACGAAGACTCCGTCGACCGAATCCATGTAGGTGATCACGGCGTAGAGGGCGAGGGCTTCGTACGGGGCGAGACCGGCGTACATCGACTGGAACGTGAAGATCCGGCGGAGCCGCTCGTCGTCGAAGAACGAGGCGACCTTCCTGTCGAGCCGGCCGAACCCGCCGAGCTTGACCAGCTCGAGACCGGCGCGCCAGGGCTTCACCAGGTCGAGCGGCGAGTCGAAGTTGGCGTCGATGAACGACGGCATCTCCGTTCGGTAGAGATCGGCCAACCAGTCGCAGAACCGCCCGAACGCAGCGGCGTCCCGCGCTCCGGCGAACACCCGGATCTCCTCGGTCATCGCCTCGCGACCGTGGCGCACGAACAGCGTCGACCCGTCGGCGTACACGGCCCGGTACATGGGGTCGACCGGCTCGATCGTGACGAAGTCGGCCATGTCGGCCCCGGCCGCGTTGAACGTCTCGGCCAGCAGATCCGGCATCGTCAGCACCGTCGGCCCGTTGTCGAGCCGGAAGCCGTCGGCGACCACCACGCCGGCGCGACCGCCCGGCCGGCTCGACCGTTCGAGAATCGTGATCTCGTGGCCGCGGTTCGACAGGTGCGCCGCGGCCGACAGACCCCCGAGCCCCGCACCGATCACGACCACGCGCATCAGCCGGCCCAGATCATTCGGCCCAGATCATTCGGCCCACGTCACGAGCTCGGGATCACGTGGTGCGGACGGTCACGTAGTCGGCGAGGGCGACGAGCTCCTGCTTGGCGACGTCGGTGATGTCGGCGACCTCGATCGCTGCGACGGCACGCGCGGCGAGGTCCGTGATGTGGGCTTCGAGTTCGTCGAGGCCGCCGGTGTCGACGATGGTCTGCTGGATGCGCTCGACATCGGCGACCGACAGCCCAGGATCGCCGACGAGGTCGAGCACGGCTCGCTGGGGTGCGTCGGCGCGGGCGACCGAACGCGCCATCAAGGGGGTCGGCTTGCCCTCGATGAGATCGCCGCCGACCGGCTTGCCGGTGGCCGCTTCGTCTCCGAAGGCGCCCATCACGTCGTCCCGCATCTGGAAGGCGTCGCCGAGGGGAAGTCCGTACGCGCTCAGCTGCGGGCAGGAGTTCGTCGGCCCGCGATCGGATCGGCGAGCACGGCGCCGAGGTGCAGGGGACGTTCGATCGTGTACTTGCCCGACTTGTACCGGCAGATGCGCTCGGCCTTCTCGATCCGTCGCTCGCGCTGCACCGAGCCGACGATGTCGAGGTACTGACCGATGTTCAGTTCGATGCGCAGCTCGTTCCACAGCCGGACCGCCTCGATCGGCGCCCCCTCCATCAGCTGGTCGGCGTACACGAAGGCGAGATCACCGACGAGGATCGCCACACCCTCGCCGAAGCGTCGGGATTCCCCCGCCCAGCCGGCCGCGGCGTGTTCGGCGGACGACAGGGCGTGCGTCGTCGGCTGCCCGCGTCGGGTGGCCGCGTCGTCCATCACGTCGTCGTGGAACAGCGCGAACGCGTGCATCAGCTCCAGCGCCGAACCCGCGTCGATGTCGATCTGGTCGTCGTCCCCACCGCCGGCACCGACGTACCCCCAGTGGCAGAAGGCCGGGCGGAGCCGCTTGCCGCCGGCGAGCACCAGGCGGGCGATCTCGTCGATCGGGTGCGCCAAGGTCCGAGTCGAAGCTGCCCCAGCGCTGGCGCTCGGTGTCGAGCAGGGCGGCGAGCCTGGTGTCGACCCGTTCCGCGAGACGGCGGAGGGTCGGTGGTGGTGTGCCTGGCATGGTCCGCCCGAGGCTACTTGCGACCGGTCCCGGCTCGATTTCCCGACCGGTCGGGATCGGAGCCCCATGTACTCGGGACAAGTCCCCCTCGATGATGTCGACGGTCACGGTCCCGTGACCCACGAGCACCCGCTCGAATCAGACATCAACGTGAAAGACAAGATGAACATGTACCCATTCTCCCCACGACGAATCCTCGTCACCCTCGCCTGTGGCCTCGTCGTCGCGACCGCCGCGTGCGGCAGCGACGACTCCGCCAACTCCCTTCCTCCCGCCGCCTGCGACGCGTACGCCACCATCGGCGCCGCCATGTTCGGCGATCCGTCCGGCGTCCCCGACGCCGTCGCGACCCTGACGTCGGAAGCGCCTGACAGCCTCGAAGAAGCGGCGAACACGTACGGAGCGGCGTTCGACGCCATGATGTCCGGCGACGAGTCGGCCCTGGAGTCCGACGAGTTCACCGCTGCCTCCGAGGAACTGGGAGCGGCTGTGTACGACTCGTGCGAGTCCGTCGCCCATCTCGATGTCAGCGGCATCGACTACGGATTCGAGGGTCTGCCCGAGTCGATCGACGCCGGCCGCGTGGCGATCGAGTTCACGAACGACACGACCATGGACGAGCCTCACGAGCTCGTGTTGATGCGGAAGGTCGACGGTGTCACCGAGACCGCCGCCGAACTCCTGGAACTGCCCGAGGACGAGCTGATGTCGAAGATCGTCCCGGCCGCCGTCGTGTTCGCCGACGACAAGGACGGCACGGGCGTGGCTCTCGTCGACCTCGAGCCCGGCGCCTATGTCGCGGTGTGCATGATCCCGACGAACGGCGACGGCGCGCCCCATGCGATGAACGGCATGATCGCGGACGTGGTGGTGGCGTGATGTCGACGATCACTCCCATCTACCGCCGGCCACACGCTCCCGGTCACTTCCACGCTGATCACACGGCACGGCCGCGGCTGGGCCTACTGCGGCATCGGGGCCGGCCTGCTCGGCCTCGCCGGCTTCTTCCTCACCGGCGGCGTGGGCGTCGACACCGACGCCCTCGCCGACAACCAACTCGTCGCCGAAGCGGTCACCGACTCGGCCCCATTCGTGTGGGCGTATCAAGTGGTCGGCGTGGGAACGGCAATCCTCGTCGCCATCTTCGCCGCCGGCCTGTTCCGTCGCCTCTCGCAACAGGGCCCGGCCCAGAGCCTGTACCCGATGCTCGCGGTCAGTGGGTTGCTGCTCGTGTCGGCCATGTCGCTCGTCGGCAGCGGCATCTGCACCGAGATGTTCTGGGGCATGATCCGCGACACGGACGAGTTCGACGCGGACACCGTCGCCGCCCAGCTGGCGATCTTCAACACGATGGGCTGGGTGTGGGCCGGTGCCGGGCTCTCCGCGGGCGCGGTGGCCGTGGCCGGGCTGCGACACGGTGCCGTCGGCCGCGCCCTCGGGGTCGCCAGCGCCGTTGCGGCCGGGCTCATTGCGTTGACCAACCTGGTACCGCTCCAGTACATGGCCCTCATCCCCGGGGCCCTGTGGTTGATCGGTGCAGGCATCGGCTTCGCCAGGAGCGAGCAGTAACATCCAACGCCCGGATGGACACCCCCACCATCACCATGTCCTGGCAGTCGGCGTCGACCACCGCTCGTCGGTGGTCGACGCTCGTGCTCGTCGCCTCGTGGACGCTCGCCGGCCTGGCGATCGCGCTCGTTCCGTTCACCGAGCCGAGCTGGCACCTCGGCCAGTGGTACGGCCTCGTCGACACGGCCGACGCGATCGTGTTCGGGGCCGTCGCCTCGGTGCTGCTCGCTCGCGGCGGGCACGTCGTGGCGTGGCTCGTCGCACTGTGCGCGGTGGGCGGCGGGCTGGCCGCACTCGGGCTGCAGTGGTCGATGCTCGTCCTCGTCCATCCCGACCTACCGGAGCTGCTCGCCCTGCAGATGGCGCAGAACTGGGCCTGGGTGCCGGGCACCTACGCCATGATCATCCTCGTCCCCGTGCTCGTCCGGCGATCGGCGATGGCGTGGCCCGAGCGGGTCTTCGTCGTCCTCGGCAGCGTGGCGATCACCGGCCTGACGGCGATGCGGCTCACCGATCCGTACCCGTGGCCCGACGGTGGCACGGCGACGCCTCTGGGGATCCGCAGCGAGTGGTGGCTCGACGTCCTCGACCGTACGGTGCAGGCCCAGTTCGGACTGGTCTGCGTGTTGGCCGCGGTGGCGACCGGCGATCTCGTGTGGCGATGGGCGCGGCAGACCCCGGCCGAGCGCCGCGGCCTGGGCTGGCTGGCGGTGGGTTCCGGGCTGATGGCAGCCGCCTTCATCCCGCTCGCGCTCCCGACCTCGTCGGTCGACGGATGGCCCGAATGGCTCACGCCGGCGCTCCACCTCGCGTCGCAGCTGTTCTTCCCGGCCGCGCTCCTCGTCGCCGTGCTCGGCCAGCGGATCAGCGGCCTGGAGTTCTTCGTCAGCCGCGCCACGCTCTGGGGGCTCCTCACGGGCATCCTCATCGCCGTCTACCTGGTGATCGTGTCCGTCGGCGGAGCGATCCTGCCCGGCGACGACGGCATCGTGATCGCGGTGGCCACGGCTGCGGTCGCCCTGCTGTTCACGCCCATCCGCAGCCGGACCCAGCAGCACATCGACTCGCTCGTGCGCGGCGATGGCAGCGCTCCCGTCCGGGCGTTCTCGGGAGTGGGCCGCCGGATCGGCTCCGCGTCCGACGACTCGGAGGTGCTGATCGCCATGGCCGAGTCGGTACGTCACGCGCTCCGCCTCGGCGGCCTCGCCATCGACGTCGACTGGCCGAGCAAGGGCCGTCGACTGGCGTCGGTGGGCGACCTCGATCAGGGTTCGCCCGAGCACCGGCCGCTCGTCGTCGGTGGCGACGTGGTCGGTCGGCTCGTGGTGTGCGGCCGGCGTGGCGAACTCCTCGACCGCACGACGTCCGACTCCCTCGACGACCTCGCCCCGGTGGTCGGGGTGATCGTGCAGCTCGTCGCGCGCACCCGGGAGCTGAGCGAGTCACGGGTCCGGATCGCCGAAGCGCGTGACGAGGAGCGTCGCACGATGCGCCGCGAGCTGCACGACGGCCTCGGGCCGGCGCTCGCCGGCGTGGCGCTCGGCTTGCGGGCCGCCGGCAACATGCTGCCCGCCCGGCCGGTGGACGCCGCTCCGCTGGTCGACCAGATGGCGGGCGAGGTCGACGCGCTGGTCGACGTGGTGCGAACCCTCGCCCACCATCTCCTGCCACCCGTCCTCGACGACCTCGGCCTCGTGCCGGCGATCGTCGAGCTGGCCGACCGGCATCGGATCAGTGGCGGCCTCGACGTGGTCGTCGACGTCGACGACGTCTCCGTCGACGGCCCGGCGCGTCAGGCGATCTACGGGATCGTGGCCGAGGCCGTCCGCAACGCCGTCCGACACGCCGAGGCGACCACCTGCACGATCGCCGTTCGCGGCGACCACGACGGGCTGACCGTGTCGATCTCCGACGACGGTGTCGGGATGTCTCCGGAACGCATCAACGGAGTCGGTCTGTCGTCGATGCGCGAGCGGGCTGCGGGGATCGGTGCCACGCTGTGCATCGATGGCGGCAGCGACGGCACCCGGATCGTCCTGACCGTGCCGAACCTCGTCGGAACCGATCGGTGGGTGTCGTGATCGACGCTCCCATCCGGCTCGTGGTCGTCGACGACCACCCCGTGTTCCGCTTGGGAATGACCGCCCTGCTCTCGTCGATCGACGGCTTCGAGGTCGTCGGTGAGGCGGCCGACGTCGACGACGCGGTCGAATGCGCCGTGCGCGAGCACCCGCACGTGGTCGTGATGGACCTGCACCTCGGGTCGGGGTCGGGGATCGACGCCACCCGGCGCATCCTCGAGCAGTCGCCCGACATCGGTGTGCTGGCGGTCACGATGATGGACGACGACGATTCGGTGTTCGCAGCCATGCGGGCCGGTGCCCGCGGCTACCTCTTGAAAGGCGCCGCGCCGACCGACATCGAACGCGCCGTCCGCTCGGTGGCCCACGGCGAGGTGATCCTCGGACCGCAGGTCGCCGCGCAGGCGATCGGCTTCCTCGCCGCGGGGCCGTCGTCGAGCGGCGTCGCGCTGCCCGAGCTGACCGTGCGCGAGCGGGAGATCCTCGACCTGGTGGCTCGTGGGCTCGACAACACGAGCGTGTCGCGGCGCCTCGCGCTCAGCCCGAAGACCGTGCGTAACCACCTGTCGAACATCTTCACGAAGCTGCAGGTCGCCGACCGCTCGCAGGCCATCGTCCGTGCCCGCGATGCGGGGCTCGGCCAGTCGGGCTGACGATCACGGCGGCGCCGACGCTCAGTCGGTGCCGTCGAGGCCGGCCACTGCGTCGAGGTCGGCAGTGACCGATTCGATGCGCACCTGGGCGGCGGCGATCTTGGTGCGGCACAGCTGGATCAGCTCGGCGGCGCGGGCGACTCGCTCGGCGAGGTGGTCGACGTCGACGTCGGTGCTCTCGAGTTCGCGCAGGATGGCGTCGAGTTCGCCGAGCGCGGCGGCGTATCCGGGTTGATCGGTCGTGGTGGTCGCATCGGGCATCAGGTCACTCCTGGGGTGGACGGGACGGTTCGCGGACGGTGCTGGTGATCGAACCGTCGATCACGATGGTGCTGAGTTCGTCACCCGGCGCGACGTCGACGACCGACCGGACGATCGCGCCGTCGGCCCGTCGGGTGATCGTCCAACCGCGGGCGACCTGGATCGCCGGGTCGAGCGCGTTCGACGCGGGCGGCCACGACGTCGAGACGGCTCGACGCCCGGTCGACCCCGGCCCGGGATCGCTCGGCCAGGCGGGCGGCCGCCGTGGCGACTCGGACATCGGCGCGCTGCAGCGCGGCCGGACCGACTCGGGCCAACCGATCGACGCGCATCGACAGGCGTTCGTCGGCCCGCTCGACCGCCGCGTGAGTGTGGCGAGCGATGCGGTGGGCCGTGGTGGACAGATCGTTGGTCGACGTGGCCAGCGTGGCGTCGGCCCGGCGCACGATGGAGTTCCACGCGGTTTCGGTGGCGGCCCGATATGCGGCGACGCGGTCGATGAGTTCACCGGCACATGCCGTCGGTGTCTTCAGCGCGGTGTGCGCGACCTCGTCGGCCACGCTGCGGTCGACCTCGTGACCCAACCCGGTGAGGACCGGTATCGGGCTCGCTGCGATGGTGCGGGCGATGACCTCGGCGTCGAACACGGCGAGCTCGTTCTTCGCCCCGCCGCCCCGGATGACGACGATGGCATCGAGGTGCCCGAGCCGGGCGAGCGTGCCGATCGCCGCGGCGACGTGGGCCGACGCGAACTCACCCTGCACCCGCACGTCGACGACCGACAGTTGGAACCCGAGGCCGCTCGATTCGAGTTCGTGACGGAAGTCGTGCCAGGCGGCGGTGCCGACGCTGGTGACGGCGCCGATCCGCAGCGGCACCGGCGACAACGGACGACGACCGTTCGCGTCGAGCAGCCCGTCGGCGACCAGGCGACGGACGATCTCATCGCGTGACTGGGCGATGTCGCCGAGCGTGTACTTCGGGTCGATGCCGGTCATCTTCAGGCCGATGCGACCGGTGGGCGCGTAGTAGTCGAGGTAGCCGAACACTCGGACCTTCATGCCGTCGGCCAGTCGCAACCGGTGCTTCTGCAGCATCGGTCGCAGGCGCATGCGAGCCGGCGCGAAGAACTGCACGTTGATGACAGCGCCGTTGCGCTCGCCGACGAGGGCGTCGTCGGCGAGGGTGAAATAGGCGTGGTTCCCGCGGTCGCTCCAGCCGGTGATCTCACCGCGCACCCAGATGCCGTCGCCGAAGCTGCGCTGCATCGAGGAGTTGATCGCGTCGGCGAGTTCACCGACCGTGTAGGTCGGGTTCGCGCCATCGTCGAGTTCGTCGTCGCCGAAGTCGAACGCGGGCTGGGACATCAGTCCTGATTCAATCAGCTGGCGGTCACGCCCCGAGAGCGCGCAGGGTGCCGCTCGGAGGTGTCTCGGTGTCGTCCTCGGACGCACCGTCGTCGGCATCGGCTGCGAACAGCTGACCGTCGAGGGGCAGACCGCGTTGGAGGCGCAGGGCCTCGAGCTGGAGCAATGGCCGCTCCAGTTGACGCCGGCGTGTGCCGACGAGTTGATCGAACGCCTTGTCGACGCTGTCGAAGCGCTTCTTCACCGACTCGACCTGTTCGACGTACTTGCGCCACTGCGAACCGAACGTGCCGAGCAGTTTGAGGATCTCGTCGCTCGTCTGCTCGATCATGTAGTTGTCGAACGCCTGGCGGATCACGCCGAGGAAGGCGAACAGCGTCAACGGCGAGCAGAGCACGACCTGTTGGCCCATCGCATCGTCGAGCAGGGTCGAGTCGTGCTCGTGGATGAACCCGGTGAGCTGTTCGTTCGGGATGAACAGCAAGACGTAATCGACCGACGGTTCGGCGCTCTCGCCGGCGTAGTCGCGCTTGGCCAGTTCCTTGACCCGCAACCGCACGTCGGCGAGGAAGCGCTTGAGGTGCATCTCGCGCTCGGCGTTGGTGCCCGCTTCGAGGTAGCGCAGGTACGCCGCCATCGGAAACTTGACGTCCATGTACAGGGCGTGCCCCTTGGGCATGGGAAACGTGTAGTCGGGCCGGCCGCCGCCGTCGATCTGGTTCTGTTTGACGTAGTTGATGTTCTCGTGGAAGCCGGCGAGGCGCAGCACGTCCTCGGCCATCCGCTCGCCCCACTGACCGCGTACCTGCTGGTTCGACAACGCCTCACGCAGCGAACGCGTGGATTCGGCGAGCGTGTTGGCGACTTCGGCGTGGGCCTGCAGCGAACTGGTGACGCTGCCGAAGCTCTCGGCGCTCGTGCGGCCGAGCGCCGACACCATGTCGCTCAGCTTGGTGAGCTCGCTGCGCATCTCCTGGTGGACCTGGTCGAGCCGGGCGTCGATGACGTCCTTCTTCGACGACAGGTCGGCTGTGACCTGCTGGTGGACCTGGGCGGACGCGGAGCCGAGCTGCTCGCGCTGCAACACGGCGCTCTGCTGGAGCGCGGCTGCCACCGCGGCATCCCGTTCGGCCGACGCCTGCTCGCGCACCTGGGCGATCGCTTCGTGGACGGCCGTGTCGATGGTGCCGCGGAGCTCAGCGGCGGCGAGGAACTGCTGGTCGGCGAACTGCGCCGCCCGGTCGGACGACACGGCAACGGCCCTGCGGGACGCCACCAGATACGCGACACCGGCCGCCGCGGCGGCGAACAGGATGCCCAACAACATCGAGACGATCAACATGCATTCATGATGCGCATGGGGGTGTGACGGTGGCGCGGATGCCGCTGGAGCCTGAGGACGCTGACAATCCGTGAGCCGTCGTTCACATCCTGTTCATCGAACGAAATCCCTGGTGTCACCGACCATTCCTAGGTTCGCGACATGCGAATCCCCAAGAAGACCGTGCCCAAGAAGACGGTGCCGAAGAAGTTCACGCCGAAGAAGGCCGTTCCCCGCAAGCCCTGACGCAGGTCCTGACCGCCAACCCCGAACCAACCCGGAGTCGGGCGGTCGATCACACCGGTTTCACCGCAATACCGCCTGTGTCTGGGTGACCTTGGCGACGAGGCGGTCCCCGTGGCGCACCTCGGTCTCGATCACGATCGTCGTCGAGCCGACGTGGAGCGGCGTCGCCGTGGCGATGACGGTGCCGTCCTTCACCGCGCCCAGGAAGTTGGTCTTCGACTCGATCGTCGCCGTGCGCGTCGCGCCCTCAGGCAGGTTCACGAACGCGCACGCACCGCCGGCGGAGTCGGCGAGCGCCATCAGGACACCACCGTGCAACAGCCCGCCCGACGTGCACAGGTCGGGCCGCCAGCCGAGCCGGAGCACCACACGTTCGGGCGTTACGGCGTCGGCCTCGACGTCCAGTGATGCACACAGTGGCATCGCGGCGCGGATGAACTCGGTGTCGGCGGCAGTCATGCCGACCGAGTGTCGCGGGCGCACCCGGCCCCAGTCAACGGAAGGGTCAACGGAATCAGGGTCAACGGAATCAGCGTCAACGGAACGGGATGACGAAGCAGCGGTCGGCGAGTGACCCGAGCGCGTACGCCTCGTAGTCGACGCCGAAATCGGCATAGAGGTGCCGGCACGATTCACTCCACTCGAGTGCCGCTGGCGACGACATGCGGTGTACGACCTGCATGACGCCGCCGTCGAACACCCGGTACTCGGCCCACGTGCCGGGGAAATCCTTGGTGCAACCGACCTCGATCGACGCCACGCGCGAGCGGGTCATCGTGCGCACTCGGTGTCGATGGGTGTGTCCGGCCGCGTACCCCACCACCGCGTGGTGGCGGACGCACAGGTCGTCGAGGGCTTCGCTGGAATCGGGGTGGAGCCCGAAGTAGTCGTCGCTGCGTGATCCACCCGGCCCGGCGATCCATTGCTGGTGGTGGCCCATGAGCAGTACCGGTCGGTCGGTTCCGCCGATCCGGGCGTCGAGCCAGTCGATCTGCTCGGTCGTGATGCCCCCCGTCGTCTCACCGGGGATCACGGTGTCGAGCAGGGCGACCACCAGTCCGGGGAGTTCGATCCACTGGTCGCCGGCGTAGGCGTCCTGGTGCTGGTACGCATCGTGGTTGCCGCGCACTGCACGCAACCGATCGCCGAATGCCGTGCGATAGCACCCCTCGAACGCCGCCCATTCCTCGGCGGTCCCGTCGGTGGACAGATCGCCCTTGACGATCACCACCGCGGGGTCGATGGCGGCCATCTCTGCCACTGCGGCGTGGTTCATCACCTCGGGATGGGGGTCCGCCCCCGGTGCGACACGTTGGACGGGGCCCTCGACCAGATCGTCGATCCGCCCCGCTTCGATCTCGCCGAAGTGCACGTCGTTGACGGTCGCGAACCGGCACTGCAGTGCACCGCTCGGCCGGTCGAGGGTGCGTACCGGCTGGTCGAAGAACCGGTGCTCGGTGCCCGGGGCCAGCCCGGTGAACCGATGGGCGAGGGTGCCCTCGTGCATCACGACGAGGTCGTCGGCGACGGTGGTGACGTCCATGGTTCCAGTCCTGTCGACGCCGGTGTCGGTCAGCGCCAGGGACGATCGCGGCGGACGGGCACCGGTCGAGCCCACCACCGTCCGCTGAACCGCCACGATCGATCGCGGCTCGGTGGTTCGGCGGCAACGGCGATCGTCTTCGGCCACAGGCCCTCGATCGCCGCGAGGATCACTGCGGCTTCCTCGTCGGTCGGCGGAGTCGTCATCGCCTCTCCTCGTCGATCACCATCAGAGCGGCACGTTGCCGTGCTTGCGCCGCGGAAGCTCTTCCCGCTTGGTCGACAACATGCGCAGGCCGGCGATCAGCTTGCGTCGGGTCTCGGCGGGGTCGATCACGTCGTCGACATAGCCGCGTTCGGCCGCCGCGTACGGGTTGGCGTACTTGTCGGTGTACTCGAGCACGAGCTCGGCCCGTCGGGCGATCGGATCGGCGGCCTGCTGGAGCTCGCGTCGGTAGACGATCTCGACGGCGCCCTGCGGGCCCATGACCGCGAGCTCGGCGGTCGGCCAGGCGAACGCCAGGTCGGCGCCGATCGACTTCGAGTTCATCACGACGTACGCACCGCCGTAGGCCTTGCGGGTGATGATCTGGATGCGCGGCACGGTCGCCTCGCAGTACGCGTAGAGGAGCTTGGCGCCGTGGCGGATGATGCCGCCGTACTCCTGGTCGACGCCGGGGAGGAAGCCGGGCACGTCGACGAACGTGATCAGCGGGATGTTGAACGAGTCGCACGTGCGCACGAACCGGGCGGCCTTCTCCGACGACTCGATGTCGAGCACGCCGGCCAGCATCTTGGGCTGGTTGCCGACGATGCCGACCGGGCGTCCGTCGAGGCGGGAGAAGCCGCACACGATCGACTTCGCCCAGTGCGGGAAGTACTCGAAGAACTCGCCGTCGTCGACGACGTGGCGGATCACCTCGGTCATGTCGTACGGCATGTTCGGGCTCGGCGGCATGATGTCGCGCAGCTCCGGGCACAGGCGGTCGGGGTCGTCGCCGAGGTCCTCGATCGGCGGCTCCTCGAGGTTGTTCTGGGGGCAGGAACGACAACAGGAAGCGCACGTCGTCGAGGCACGACTTCTCGTCGGCCGACACGAACGTGGCGACGCCGGACTTCGAGGCGTGACTCATCGCGCCGCCGAGTTCTTCGAGCGTGACGTCCTCGCCCGTCACGGTCTTGACCACATCGGGTCCGGTGATGAACATGTGGCTCGACTCGCGGACCATGAAGATGAAGTCGGTCATCGCCGGCGAGTACACGGCGCCACCGGCGCACGGCCCGAGGATCACGGAGATCTGGGGAATGACGCCGGACGACAGGACGTTGCGGTGGAAGATCCCGCCGTAGCTGGCGAGGCTGACGACGCCCTCCTGGATGCGGGCGCCGGCGCCGTCGTTGAGCCCGATGAGCGGCGCACCGACCTTGAGTGCGAGATCCATCAGCTTGTGGATCTTCTCGGCGAACACCTCGCCGAGCGCGCCGCCGAACACGGTGAAGTCCTGCGAGAACACGAACACCTTGCGTCCCTCGACCGTGCCCCACCCGGTGATCACACCGTCGGTGTACGGGCGCTCCTCCAGCCCGGCGGCGTGGGCACGGTGCCGGGCGAGCAGGTCGAGCTCGTGGAACGAGCCGTCGTCGAGGAAGTACTCGAGCCGCTCGCGGGCGAGCATCTTGCCCTTCTCGTGCTGGCGATCGACCGAGCGCGGGGACCCGGCATGGAACGCCTGATCCTGGCGCTGCTTGAGGTCGTCGAGTTTGTCCTGCATCGGCGTCGTCACGTCCTGCGACGCTACTCCGCGATGATGGTGATGATGCCTGCCGAACCCGATGCCGAAACCGCCGACGCCCCGTTCGACCTGCCGCTGCAGCCGCCGATCGAGCCGATGCTGGCCAAGCTGGCGCGGACGATCCCGGACGGCGACGGCTGGCTCTACGAGCCGAAGTGGGACGGCTTCCGCTGCATCGTGTTCCGCGACGGTGACCGGCTCGAACTGTTCAGCCGCAAGCTCCGGCCGCTGACGCGCTATTTCCCCGAACTCCTCGATCCGCTCCGCCGGGCCGTTCCGGAACGCTGCATCGTCGACGGTGAGATCGTCGTGGCCGACACCGGCGGGAACGGGCTCGACTTCGACGCGTTGCTGCAGCGCATCCACCCCGCCAAATCGCGCATCGATCGGCTGGCGGCCGAGACACCGGCCGCGTTCGTCGCCTTCGACGTGTTGGCCGACGGTGATCGAGCCGTGCTCGACGTGCCGATGTCCGAGCGCCGGGCGTTGCTCGAATCCCTCGTCGCGCCGAACGCGACCGTGCACCTCACGCCCGCCAGCACGTCGCGCGACGTCGCCGACGAGTGGTTCGGCCGATTCGAAGGAGCGGGGCTCGACGGTGTGATCGCGAAGCCCCTCGTGGGCACGTACGAACCGGGGAAGCGCTCGCTGATCAAGGTGAAGCACGAGCGGACCGCCGATTGCGCCGTCGCCGGGTATCGCATCCACAAGGACGGTCAGGGCGTGGGCTCGCTGCTCCTCGGGCTGTTCGACGACGACGGGGACATGCACTCCGTCGGCGTCGCCGCGGCGTTCAGCGTGGCGCGGCGAGCGGAACTACTCGCCGAACTCGAGCCGCTGACCCACGATGCGCTCGACGGGCACCCGTGGCGGGAGTGGGCGGAATGGGACGGCGGCAGAAGCCAGCAGGGAGACGCACCGAAGGCGAGCACGGGGGGCAGCCGGTGGAACGCCGGCAAGGACTTGTCGTTCGTGCCGCTGAAGATGGGGCTCGTGGCCGAAGTGACGTTCGGCCAGCTCGAGAACCGCCGCTTCCGGCACGGCGTGAAGTTCCTCCGCTGGCGTCCCGACCGCACCCCGGAGAGCTGCCGCTACGACCAGCTCGACGTCGCCGAACCGATCTCGTTCAGCGAATTCATCGCGCGGTAGGTGCCACTCAGCCGGTGGTGGTCGGGGCCGCGGCGGGGGCGACGGTGGTGGCGATCACGACGGGTGGGATCGTGAGGTTCGTGGTGGGCGCCGAACCGTCGTCGTTGCGGATCACGAACGTCTGCGGATCGGTCGGCACCACGCCGGCCGCGGTGACGGCGCTCAGCTGGACCTGCCACGTGCCCGGCACCGTCAGCGGCAGTCCGACGGCGGCGAGTCGCACGGCAGTGCCCTCCCCGGTGAGCGGTACTGGCTGGCTGATCGTGCCGATCTCGGGGTTCGGCGGCGCGGTGAACACGACCACCAGCTCCGACAGGCCGGATTCGGGGGCGTCGACCTCGACCTCCATCCCGACCAGTCCGGGCGTGTCCTGCGTGAGCCTCACCGTGACGTCGAGATCGCCCTCGGGCACCTCGAATTGCTGTTCGATCACGTAGTCGATCGACGTGCCGGTGTCGGAGTTCGGCGGCGTGAGGGCGAACATCCACGCGCTCAGTGCCACCGCGACGATCCCGATCGCGGCCTCCGTACCGAAGGCGCGACGCAGACGGTCGGCCATCGGGACGGTCATCTCGTCGGCCCGGGCGAGCCGATCGTTCACGAACTGGCGCGCCTTGATGGCGATGAACAGCATGATCGCCACGGCCACCGTCTTGAGGAGCAGCACCCGGCCGTGACTCGACCCGAACAGGTCTCCGCCGTCGAGCCGGACGGTCTGGATCAGCCCGGTGACCACCGTGACGACGATCGCCACGTTGGAGATCCGGCAGAAGCCGCGCACGGCGTGCACGAGATCCTCCTCCCCCGGACCGGCGAGTACGACGCGGGCGAGCAGCACGACGCCCCCGATCCAGATCGCCATCGCCAGGGCGTGGAGGATTCCGGTGGCGACACCGATCGCGGCGAGGTCGCCTCCCGTTCGGCTGAAGCCCATGGTGGCCACTGCCAGCGCGGGGATGCCGAGGGCAGCCATCTGCGTCGTTGGATCGATCACCCGGTCGGGCCGGAACGCCACCCACCCCGAGCCGAGCACCAGGATCAGGCGGGCGATCGCGGCGATGCCGGATGCACCGGCGTCGAACAGGTCGAGCCAGTTCGACGGATTGAGTCCGCTGCCGAACGACTGCCCGGTCGCGGCCGCGGTGGCCGCGGCGACGTACAGCACCGTGCCGACCAACGCCACGATCCAGATCATCCGGATGAACCGGACGGCGACGAGGTACTCGACGCCCTCGGGCCACGCCGCGGCGATCGTGACCAGCGACCCGAACAAGATGGCGACCCCGAGGACCGACAGCAGACGCCCGAGCCACAGCGGTCCTTGACCGGTCTCGGCCTCGGTGGGACTCACGACCTCGGTCGCGGTAGCGGTGGCGTTCGGATCGACGGCCGTCGTGGTGGCGAGTGTCGTCGCGGTGGCAGCGGCGGCGGCCGGATCGACCGTGGTGGTCGTGACGGCCGGGTCGCTCGACACGTTGAACGTGATGTTGCCTGTGCCGTTCGGGGCACCGTCGACGTCGCTCACCAGCCAGTTGGCGACGCAGGTCCCCTTCGGCAGGGCGGATGGGACCGGGACGGTCAGGGTGAGACCGTCGTCGCCGACCACCGGTCGCCCGAGCGTGACGAGCACCGTGTTGCAGTCGAGCGTGACCGTGTTGGCCTCGGTGCCCAACTCCTCGGAGAACACGATCGAGATCTGCGTGGGGGAGGTGGCGATCGTCGACCCGTCGGCCGGATCGGAACTCACGACCGTGGCGTCGGCGTGGACGATCCCGGACTCGGCCAGTGACCCGACGGCCACGACACCGAGGGCGATCGCGGCGACAGCGGTCGTCCGGCGGAGACGCCGGCGAGCGGGGCGTACGGTTGGTTCGTTCACGGTCGGCCTGAGGCTAGTGGTCGGTGAATCGCTGGGACGGGAGCCTCGAAGCAGTCCCTCGTGCGTCCACCGGGTCCCCGGGTTCAGCCGGGAGCGCGGACACAGGCTGGTGCGCCCATCTCGGCCACGAGGTCGTCGCGTCCGAGGTTGAGTTGGGTGATCGTCGTGGTCAGCGCGTCGAGCGATTCAGCGTCGACGTCGGGCCCGCCGGCGACAACGGCGATGTCGCTCCACGCGGCTGCCTGTTCTTCGTCGTTGCGGATCAACGCGCGGTGATCATCGTCGAGTTCGTCGGGCGGTGCGAGCGCCCGGACGGATTCGGCCTCGGCGCGCAGCAAGGCGCTGGCCTGCGTGGCGAAGTCGGTGACGCTGATTCCGTCCGGGGGATCGGGGAGCGTGTCGAGCGCCGCCGCGGTGGCGGCACACACCGTTTCCAGTTCGGCGAGGTACGTCGCCGCGGTGGGCGCCGGTTCGCCGTCCGACGAGCACGCGGCGAGCGTCACGACGAACCCCAGAACGACCCATCCCAGAACGACCCGGCCCGGCACGATTCCCGACCACGACGCCATGGAGCAACCATAGGGAGGCGGGTCGGGCGATCGCTGTCATGCCGCGACCGGGCCCCGCCGTGGCTGTCACATCCGCTGGGTATCGTGGCCGCGATGGCCACCCTGTCGCTGTACCGCCGCTACCGGCCCCGACGATTCAGCGAGGTCAAGGGCCAGGATCACGTGGTCAAGGCCTTGCGCACGGCAGTGGCCGAGGGGCGGGAGGGCCAGGCGTACCTGTTCTCGGGCCCGCGCGGCACCGGCAAGACCACCTCGGCGCGCATCCTCGCGAAGGTCCTCAACTGCGCGAACCCGATCGGTGGCGAGCCGTGCTGCGAGTGCGAGTCGTGTCTCGCCGTCGAACGTGGCACGAGCTACGACGTCCACGAACTCGACGCGGCGAGCAACAACGGCGTCGACGCGATGCGCGAGCTCATCGAGCGGGCGTCGCTGGGAACACCCGGGCGTCACAAGGTGTACATCCTCGACGAAGTGCACATGCTCTCGAAGGCGGCCGAGGCCGCGCTGTTGAAGACGCTCGAGGAGCCTCCTCCGCATGTCGTGTTCGTGCTCGCCACGACCGACCCGCAGAAGATGTCCGACACGATCAGGAGCCGTACGCAGCACCTCCAGTTCCACCTCCTTGCGCCCGACACGCTGGCCGAGCACGTGCGATGGGTCGCCGACGACGCCGGCCTCGAGGTCAGCGACGCCGCGCTCGACCAGGTGCTGCGGCAAGGCGCCGGATCGGCACGGGACGCCCTGTCCGCGCTGGAATTGGTGGCGAGCATCGGCGACGACGGAGTCGAGACCGTTCCGCTCGACGAGTTCGTCGAAGCGATGATCGATCGCGATCCCGGGCGGGCGCTCACGATGGTCGCACACGCGATCGGCATCGGTCGCGATCCGCGCACGTTGACCGAGGAGTTGATCGGCTTCATGCGCAACGGGTTCCTGTGCCTCATGGCGCCCGAACTCGTGCCGGTGTCGGGTCAGCACATCGACACGCTCACCGATCAGGCCGGACGGTTGGGCGCGGCCGGGCTCGTCCGCGGCATCGAGACGCTCGGTGCGGCCCTGAGCGACATGCGCCATGCGCCCGACGCGCGAGTGCTGCTCGACGTGGCCGCAGTGCAATTGACGTCCGACTCGGTCGCCCCTGACCTCGGTGCGCTCCTCGCTCGGCTGCACCGCCTCGAGGAGCAGGTTGCCGCCGGCGTGATGGTGGCGGCGCCCGGTACCGAGGCGGTGCCGCCGGCCGCTGATCCCGTCACGGGTCGAGCGGCGCTCGGCGGGCGCGCCCGCACCGCACCCGCCACGCCAAGCGCCGCGATACCGTCCAGCGACCCCGCCGTCGTCCAGCCCGAACCATCGCCGTCCGCGGCTCCGCGGCCGCGGCCTCGACTGCTGCGGCCTCGTCTGCCGTGCCGCCGGCTGCCGGGCTCACGACGGACGTCTGGGAGCAGACGGTGCGTCCCGCCCTGCGCGGCATGACCCGTGCGGTGTACGCGCCGGCCACCTTCGTCGGAGCCGCCGACGGCGTGGTCACGTTCTCGCTCCCGAACGTCGCGCATCGCGAGAAGTGCGAACAGCATCGTGAGGCCGTCGAGGCTGCCATCCGCACCGCGACGGGCGCACCCGTCGTCGTGCAGCTGCTCGTGGAAGGCGAGTCCTCGGATGTGCCGTCGACGCCGACCGCTGTGGCGGCATCGCCGAGCGCCGAGCCGACTGCCCCGCCGCCCGATCAGGCACGTCCCGATTCGTCGCGTCCGGATCCGTCGCGTTCCGATCGGGTCACGTCGCCCGCGATGCCGATCGACGAACCACCCGACGACGACGATGTCGATCTCGACGACCTCGTCGATGCGCCGCCCGAAAGTGTGAAGTCGCCGATCGATCGGCTCGCCGAGGCCTTCCCGGGCTCCGAGCTGATCGACGAACGGACCTGACGTGGCGAGCACCTACACGGCGCCGGTCCAGACGCTCATCGACGAACTCGGACGGCTTCCAGGGATCGGGCCGAAATCGGCACAGCGCATCGCCTTCCACCTCCTGAAGATCCCGGCCGACGACGTGGCCCGCCTGGCCCACGCGCTCACCGACGCCAAGGCGCGGGTGCGGTTCTGTGATCGCTGCTTCAACGTGGCCGAGACCGCCCTCTGTCCGATCTGCAACGACGACGCCCGCGATCCGTCAGTGGTGTGCGTCGTGGAGGAGTCGCGCGACATCGTCGCACTCGAACGCACCGGGGAGTTCCGCGGGCGGTACCACGTGCTGCTGGGGGCGATGAGCCCACTCGAGGGAGTCGGTCCCGAGCAGCTCAAGATCCGCGAACTGCTGACGCGCATCGAACCCGAGGGAATCACCGAGGTCATCATCTGCACCAATCCGAACACGGAGGGCGAGGTGACGGCGATGTACCTGGCCCGCCTGCTCAAACCGTTGGGGCTCACGATCACCAGGATCGCCAGTGGTCTGCCGGTCGGCGGCGACCTCGAATACGCCGACGAGTTGACGCTCGGCCGAGCGCTCGAAGGCCGTCGCGTCATGGACTGATTCGTCGAAGGGCGACCGCAAAAGGACGAGGGGAAAAATGACTGAGGCGCCACCTTCACGAATCGGTAGCGGGCGGACGGGCCGATTCGTGTCAGTGGCGCCTCAGAACTTGTTGTACCCAGTCGAAACCGGGTTCAAACGATCGTTGTGCGCTTTTTCAGCGGAATGTGTTGCAGTTACATTACGGAAATTCCGCTTGAATTGTCAAGTATCCGCAACAATTGGTCCTCGAATCACCCGGATGGGTGACGATCGCCCCTTCTTCACTACCCAGCGTAGTGCAACCTCGTGCAGCACGCAACATCGCGTACCGAGGAGTTTCGTAATTCCTAGCGAACGTATCAGAACGCGCGCAGGATCGCCGCGTCGCCCTGGCCGCCGCCGCCACACAGGGCGACGGCGCCGATGCCACCGCCACGGCGGTGCAACTCGTGCAGCATGGTCAACGCCAGCCGGTTTCCGCTCATCCCGATCGGATGGCCGAGGGCGATGGCGCCGCCGTTGACGTTGACGATCTCGTCGCTGATACCGAGGTCGGCGATCGAGGCGATGCCGACGGCGGCGAACGCCTCGTTGATCTCGAACAGCTCGAGGTCGGCGAGCGTCGATCCCGGCACGCTCGGCGGCCTTCAGGATGGCGCGGCTCGGCTGGGTCAACAGGGAGGCGTTGTCGGGTCCGGCGACCATCCCGTACGAGACGAGCTCGCCGAGCGGTGACACACCGCGGCGCTCGGCCTCGGCCCGCGACATCAACACGAGGGCGCTCGCACCGTCGGACAACTGCGACGCGTTGGCGGCGGTGATCGTGCCGTTCGGATCGAACGCCGGCCGCAGCCCGGCGAGGCTCTCCATCGTGGTCCCGGGCCGGACACCCTCGTCGTGCTCGACGAGGATCGGCTCCCCCCTGCGCTGGGGCACGGCCACCGGGACGATCTCGTCGGCGAGGCGACCCTCCTTGATGGCGTTGGCGGCCCGCTCGTTCGACTTCACCGCCAGGTCGTCCTGCTGCTCGCGGGTGACGAGCCCGCCGGCGTAGTTCTCCGTGCCGAGGCCCATCAGACAGGCGTCGAACGCACACCACAGACCATCCTTGATGATCGCGTCGGCGAGTTCGGTGTTGCCGTAGCGGAAGCCACCGCGGGCGCCGTCGGCGATGTAGGGAGCGTTCGTCATCGACTCCATCCCGCCGGCGACCACGATGTCGGCGTCACCGGCGGCGATCATCTGGTGGGCGAGGTAGATCGCGTTGAGGCCCGACAGACAGACCTTGTTCACGTTGACCGACGGCACGCTCATCGGGATGCCGGCCTTCACCGCCGCCTGACGGCTCGGTACCTGACCCTGGCCCGCCATGAGCACCTGACCCATGATCACGTGGTCGACCTCGTCGGGTGCGACGCCGGCACGCTCGAGCGCGGCCGAGATCGCGAAGCCACCGAGGTCAGCCGCCGAGAACGAGGCCAGCGCCCCGCTCAGCTTGCCGATCGGGGTGCGCGCTCCTGCGACGATGACGGAGCCGGGTGCGGAATCGTTCGAGGTCATGGCGAAACGCTAGCCCTGCGCCGGCCCCGCCGAAAAACGCCTCCGCCGGCGCCGTGACCACTTTGGGCCCGCTACTTACCGATCGGTAACGTGCGGCGATGGACACCATCCTCGAGGCCATCCAGTCTGGTGCCACCGGCGCCGACCTCGCCAGCGTCCCGATCCCCGATCACTACCGTGCGGCGTACGTCCACCGTGAGGACGTCGGCATGTTCGAGGGCATCGAGTCGGCGGACAAGGATCCCCGCAAGTCGTTGCGGATCGGCGACGTGGCCACCCCCGACCTGGCGCCCGACGAGGTGTACCTCGCGGTGATGGCATCGAGCATCAACTTCAACACGGTGTGGACGTCGATCTTCGAGCCGCTGCCGACGTTCGGATTCCTCGACCGGCTCGGCCGTGAGAGCGACTGGGCCGCGCGGCACGCGTTGCCGTACCACGTGGTCGGGTCAGATGCGTCGGGTGTGGTGCTGCGGGTGGGGTCGGCGGTGCGCAACTGGAAGCCGGGCGACCGGGTCACCGTCCACTGCAACTACGTCGACGACCAGGATCCGTCGGCCCACGACGACTCGATGCTCGCCGCCAACCAGCGCATCTGGGGATTCGAGACGAACTTCGGCGGCCTCGCCGACCTGAGTGTGGTCAAGGCGAACCAGCTGATGCCGAAGCCGACGCACCTCACGTGGGAGGAGGCGGCGGTCAATGCGCTGTGCAACTCCACGTCGTACCGGATGCTCGTCGGCGAACACGGCGCCCGGATGAAGCAGGGCGACAGCGTGCTGATCTGGGGTGCCACCGGCGGCATCGGCGGCTACGCCGTGCAGTACGTGCTCAACGGCGGCGGCACGCCGATCGGCGTCGTGTCGTCGCCGGAGCGCGCCGAGATCCTCAACGCGATGGGCTGCGAGGCGGTGATCGACCGCCGGGCAGAGGGCTACCGGTTCTGGTCCGACGAGCACACGCAGGACGAGTCCGAATGGCGCCGGCTGGGCAAGAAGATCCGTGAGCTCAACGGCGGCGACGATGTCGACATCGTGTTCGAGCACCCCGGTCGTTCGACGATGGGTGCCTCGATCTTCGCCGCCAAGCGCGGCGGCACCGTCGTCACGTGTGCCGCGACCTCGGGCTACATGGTCGAGTTCGACAACCGCCACTTCTGGATGAAGCTGAAGCGGCTGATCGCCTCGCATTTCGCCAATTACGCCGAGGCCTATGCCGCCAATCGCCTGATCGACCAGGGACGCATCCACCCGATGCTCCAGGCCACGTACGCCCTCGACCAGGTCGGCGAGGCGGCGCTCGCCGTGCACCGCAACGAGGCCGAGGGCAAGCTCGGCGTGCTCTGTCTCGCGCCGACCGAGGGCCTCGGCATCGACGACCCCGCCAAGCGCGAGCGCGTCGGCGAAGCGAACCTGAACCGCTTCCGCGCCGGCTGACCCGGAGACTTCCGAAATTCTCCCGTCCGGGTGCGTCAGCCGCTCGATCTGGTCAGAATTTCAGGCGATTGACGGCAAACGAACCGGTCCGTACGGTCGCGACATGCCCACGATCACGCCGAACCTGTGGTTCGACCAGAACGCGCTCGAGGCGGCCGAGTTCTACGTGTCGATCTTCCCGAACTCCCGGATCACGAACGTCACGCACTACACCGAAGCGGCCCCGGCGAGCCCGGCACCGTCCTGACCGTCGACTTCGAACTCGACGGGCAACGGCACACCGGCATCAACGGTGGTCCGGCGTTCACGTTCGACGAAGCGATCTCGCTGTTGATCGAGTGCGCCGACCAGGCCGAGGTCGACTACTACTGGGAGAAGCTGACCGACGGGGGCGAGGAGAGTCAATGCGGCTGGCTGAAGGATCGCTTCGGGTTGTCGTGGCAGGTCGTGCCGGGCGGGATGGAGGAGCTCTTCGCCGATCCTGATCCGACGCGTGCCGAGCGGGCGATGCGCGCCATGCTCGGGATGCAGAAGATCGACATCGCCGCGATGACGGCGGCGGCCGACCAGCCGGACTGATCGCGGACTGACAACTCGTACGCTCCGCCGGATGGGTGGAGATCGGAAGCCGGCAGCGGTGCTGTGGGACATGGACGGCACGCTCGTCGACACCGAGCCGTACTGGATCGCGTCGGAACACGCGCTGGTCGCCGAGTTCGGCGGTACCTGGACCGGGGACGACGCCCACTCGATCGTCGGGTTCGACCTCCTCGACGCCGCCGTGGAGCTCCGCGATCGCGGCGGTGTCCGGCTCGAGCCGGTCGAGATCGTCGAATGGCTGCTCGACAGCGTCATCGCGATGGCGAGTGCCGAGCTTCCGTGGCGTGCCGGGGCACGGGAGCTGCTCGCCGAGTGTGTCGCGAGGGAATCCCGTGCGCGATGGTGACGATGTCGTGGCGACGGCTCGCCGATGCCGTGCTCGCCGCATCGCCGCCGGGGTCGTTCGCCGCCTCGGTCACCGGAGACGAGGTGACCCGCGGCAAGCCCGACCCGGAGCCCTACCTGGCGGCGGCGGCGGCCCTCGGCGCCGATCCGGTCGCCTGCGTGGCGATCGAGGACTCGCCCACGGGGGTTGCCTCCGCCTTGGGTGCGGGGTGTGCGACGCTGGGAGTACCCCATGTCGTCCCCCTCACGCCCGCCCCCGGCCTCACCATCGTCCAGTCCCTCGCCGACGTTGATCTCGCCGACCTCCGCGCCCTCTTCGATCGGTGACACGCCGGCCTCGATCGGTGACACGCCGGCCTCGATCGTGACACGCCAGCGGTGGGATCGAAGCGATCGAGCCCGACGGCGCTCCCGAGCAGCGGGCCCGTACGCCCCGTCGCTGGCTGCTGATCGGTTCGGTCGTCTTGGTCGTCGCGCTGGCCGCCGTCGTCGTCGGGGGACTGTGGATCGGCGAACCGCGAGCCCCCGCCTCCGCCCCCCAAACCTGACATTCCGCTCGATGCCTGGGTGCCCTACTGGACGCTCGACTCGGCGATGCCCGACCGACGGACCGCCTCGGCTCGATGCGCGACGTGTCACCGTTCTGGTTCAACGCCGTTGGCGTCGATCAGATCGTGATCGACCCCAACGCCGACCCGGAGCTGACCACGTCGTTCATGGACGAGGCGCAGGGTTCGACCGCGAACGTCGTGCCGTCGATCGTCGACGCGATGCCGGCCGGCGGGATGGCCGCACTCCTGGCCGACCCGACGTCACGCACGGCCCACGTCGATGCGATCGCCCGATTCGCTGCCGACGGTGGTTACGACGGCATCGACATCGACTACGAGCAGTTCGCCTTCGCCGACGGCCGCGACACGTGGGCCGCCACCCGGCCGAACTGGGTGGCGTTCATCACCGAGCTCGGCGCTCGCCTCCACGCCGACGGCCGCACCCTCACCGTGAGCATCCCACCGATCTACGACACCGCCCAGACGTCGGAGAGCGGTTACTGGGTGTACGACTACGGCGCGATCGCCCCCCACGTCGACCACATTCGCATCATGGCGTACGACTTCTCGGTCGACGAGCCGGGCCCGATCGCGCCGCTGGCGTGGGTCGAGTCGGCGATCACGGCGGCGCTGGACGCGACCGGACGCTCCGGAGAAGTTGGTGCTCGGGTTGCCGGCGTACGGCCGCAACTGGCCGACGGGCGTGAACGGGGAGTGCCCGGCGGAGCTCGTCGAGGGTCGCACGAGCGTGACCGCCGCCACCGTCGGCGATCTCATGGCGCGCCGCAACGCCACTCCGGTGTACGTTCCGGAGACCGGCGAGTGGACGTTCGAGTACGACCTCGAGGTGACCGACGGCGTCACGTCGTGCGTGCAGACCCGGGAGGTGCACTTCGTGGCCGGCGGAGGCGTCCGCGCCCGGATGGATCTCGCCCGGCAGTACCAACTCGACGGTGTGTCGCTGTGGGCGTTCGGATTCGACGACGAGGGCGTGTGGGATGCAATCCTGCCGACCGTCATCGATCCGGCCGCCACCGATCAGACCGCCGTGTCGACGACCGCCGCCGGCGGCTGAAACGCTCCCGCTCAGCTGTACTGGTCGAGAATCGTCGACTCGGTGACGCGGTTGAGCGTCTCGCGGATCGACCGTGCCGTGGCCTCGTCGACGCCGTCGACGGCGACCAGGTCGTTGACCGTGGCCCGCTGCAGCTTCGCCAACCCGCCGAAGTGATCGGCGATCGTCGCGGCGACGTCCTGCGGGAGCCGGTTGACCCGGTGGAGCAACCGCAGGCCCTTCGGCGCCGCCTCGCGGGCGAGGTCGTTCGAGTCGCCGTCGAGATGCAGCGTGTTGGCGGCCAGGCGGAGATTGAGCACGTCGTCGTCGGACAGCCGTGACATCTCGGTGAGCGTGTCGGCGACCGTACGGCCGGTCGGGAGGTAGTCGGCGACGACGAGGTCGAGTTCGTCGTCGATCTCGCCGTACAGCTCGTCGAGCTGGAGGCGGAGCAGCCGGGCGTCGACGCCGAGCTCGATGATCATCGTCTCGATCTCGTCGGCGATGCGGTGCACCATCTCGCCGCGCTGCACGACCGCCACGACGTCGCGCAGGCTGGCGACGTCTTCGATCTCGACCGCGGTGAGATTGGCGATGGCGTCGTCGAGCCGCGCCTTGTAGCGCTCGAGGGTCTGCAACGCCTGGTTGGCGCGGTCGAGGAGATGCCCGACCTCGTGGAGCTGCCGCTTCCCGCCACCGGCGTACACGTTGATGACGCCCATCTCCTCGGACGCCGACACGACCGGCACCGCCAGCGACCGGGCGACACGCTCGGCCGTCCGGTGGCGTGTGCCGGTTTCGCTGGTCGGCACGGTCGGGTCGGGCACCAGGTGCACGTTGGCCCTGGCGATGCGACCGCCGTCGGAGGAGATGATGATCGCGCCGTCCATCTTCGCCAGCTCGGAAAGGCGTTGCGGGCTGTACGGCGCGTCGACGAGGAACCCGCCCGAACAGATCGAGAGCACATCGGCGCCGTCGCTCAACACGAGGAGCGCGCCGGCCTTGGCTCGCACGACCCGGTCGATGCCGTCGCGCAGCGGCGTTCCGGGCGACACCCGAGCGAGCGCATCGCGCATCTGCTCGTTGGCGGCGTGGAACCGGGACTGCATGGACCGATTCGTAGGGGACGGGAGCGCTCAGCCGGTTCAGGCCGCTCAACGCCACGACGCTTCGGCGAGGGTTCCCGGCGCGCAGCATGCGCACGCTGCCGTCGCCGTCGGGCGAGTTGGCCGGCACGACGACGCGGCGGAAGCCGAGCCGCCCGGCCTCGGTGACCCGTCGCACCGCGTGCGCCACCTGGCGGAGTTCACCGCCGAGGCCGACCTCGCCGAACACCGCGAGATCGGCGGGGAGCGGCTGATCGGTGATCGCGCTGACGACGGCGAGGCAGACCCCGAGATCGAGGCCCGGCTCGGTGAGCTTCACGCCGCCAGCCGTCGACGCGTACACGTCCTGATCGCCGATCGCCATCTTGGCGCGCCGGCCGATGACCGCCATCAGCATCGAGAGGCGACCGCCGTCGAGGCCCTGGGCGCTGCGGCGCGACGGAACGCCGGGTACGCCGGCGGTCGTCAACGCCTGCACCTCGACGACGATGGGACGGTGGCCCTCCATGGTGGGGACGACCGCCGAGCCGGCGATGCCGGCGCGGCGATCGGCGAGGAACAGCGTCGACGGATCGGGCACGCCCGTCAGACCCTCGTGGCCCATCTCGAACAGTCCGAGTTCGTTGGTCGGCCCGAATCGGTGCTTGGACGCCCGCAACAGGCGCAAGCGCGTGGTGCCGGTCGCCTTCGAACTGCAGGACCGTGTCGACCACGTGCTCGAGGACCCGTGGCCCGGCGAGGCCCCCGTCCTTGGTGACGTGGCCGACGAGCACGACGGCCACGTTGCGGTCCTTCGCTTCGACGACCAGGCGTTGTGCGCACCCCCGGACCTGGCCGACACTGCCCGGGAGGGCGGCCGTGGCGGGGTCGTGGACCGTCTGGATCGAGTCGATGACCACGAGTTCGGGTTTCGTGGCGTCGATCGCGGCGATGATGTGCGGCAGCGACGTTTCGGCGTGGAGCCACAGCTCGTCGCGGATCGCGCCCAACCGCTGCGCCCGCCGTTGGACCTGGTGCGCGCTCTCCTCGGCGGTGACGTACAGCGTCGGACCGTCCCATGCCGCCAGCAGTTGGAGCAGGAGCGTGCTCTTGCCGATGCCGGGCTCGCCCCCGAGCAGCGTGACCGAGCCGGGCACCAGCCCACCACCGAGCACGCGGTCGAGTTCGACGATCGACGTGGTGATCGGGTCGCCCTCCTGGGCCCGGACGTCGCCGATGGGTGTGGGTCCGGCACGGTGGGACGGGAGCAGCGGGACATCGGCGCCGACCGAACCTTCGATCTCCTCGACCAGCGTGTTCCAGTCGCCGCAGCCGGAACACTGGCCAGACCACTTCGGATGCGCCGATACCGCACTCGGTGCACACGTGCACGATCTTGACCGTCCCGCCCGATCGCCCGCCCGATCGCCGGCCCGCGCTTCCGTTGACACTGCCATTCGCCCTGCTCGTCGTCGATGTCGCCATGGCGTCATCCTGACGAGGGGGTCTGACAGCGTCCGCCGCGGCGTCGTTCCGATGAGCGAGAGGACCGACTGTCGGTCCGTTCGCTCACCGCAGGGTGCTTCCGCGGGCCGACTCAGCCCATCGTGCGCGACCCGTCGATCGCCTCGCGGACGATGTCGGCGTGGCCGGCGTGCTGGGCGGTCTCGGCGATGATGTGCAGCACCACGCGCCGGGCCGACCAGCTTGCTCCCGGCTCGTACCAGGGGGCCTCGGGGAGCGGGTGCGAGGCGTCGAGGTCGGGGAGCGCGGCGACGAGCTCGTCGGTACGCCGCGCGACGGCGTCGTAGCGCTCGAGGATCGACGCCAGCGACTCACCGGGCGCCATCCGGAAATACGAGGCGTGCTTCTCGTAGTCGGACTCGGCGCTGAACGCCAGCGCCGACGGGCCGTGGACGATGAAGTCGGCCCAACCCGACTCGGTGTGGGCGACGTGCTTGATCAGGCCGCCGATGCACAGCACGGACACCGTGCTGGCGAGCGCGGCCTGCTCGTCGGTGAGACCGCGGGCGGTGGTGCGCAGGAACTCGCGATGGGCCGCGAGCGTCTGGAGGAGGTCACGCCGCTCGACGGTGAGCTCGGCGGACGGTTCGAGACCGATGGTGGACGTGGACTGGGTGCTGTTGCTCATGTGTTCAATGATGAACCACGATGTGGTCAGAATCTGGCCGCAATTCCAACAATGATGGTTGCATGGCCAGTCCGAGCGAGCGCATGCTGCGCCTCCTGTCGCTGCTGCAGAGTCACCGCGACTGGAGCGGCGCCGAGCTCGCCGGCCGCCTCGAGGTGTCGCCGCGCACGCTGCGGCGCGATGTCGATCGGCTGCGCACGCTCGGCTACCCCGTCGACGCGTCCCCCGGTGTCGACGGTGGGTACCGGTTGGCCGCCGGCGCCTCGATGCCCCCGCTCGTGCTCGAGGACGACGAGGCGGTCGCCCTCGTCGTCGCACTGCGCGCCAGCGCCAGGTTCGCGCTCAGCGGAACCGCCGAGGCCTCCGTCGACACGCTCGCCAAGGTGATCCAGGTGCTCCCCCCGCGGTTGCGTCGACGCGCCGAGGACGTCGCACAGATGACCCAGACCGCCGACTGGTCGGAGAGCACCGCCACGGTCGATCCGGGCGTGCTGGCGACGATCGCGACCGTGGCGCGCAACTCCGAGCGTCTCGAATTCTCGTACCGGGACCGGACGGGCGCGGAGGAGGATCGTCACGTCGAGCCGATCCGGCTCGTCATGCTCGGCCGCCGTTGGTATCTCGTCGCCTACGACCTGACGCGGCACGACTGGCGGACGTTCCGCGTCGACCGCGTCGAGGCGCCCCGTTCGACCGGCACACAGTTCCGGGCGAGGCCCGTGCCGACGGGAGACGCCGCTGAGTACGTCCGCTCGTCGATCCAGATTGCGACGACCCGTTGGGAGATCGTCGTCGAGGCAGAGCTGCCCGGCGACGAGGCCCGCCGCCTCGTCGGGCCGCGGGCGGCGGTCACCGATCTCGCACCGGATCGGTGTCGTCTCGCCATCCCTGCCGACCGGTTCGAGTGGCCGACCATGCTGCTCGCCTCGCTCGACGCCGAGTTCCGCGTCGTCGAACCTCCCGAATTCCGCGCGCATCTCGCCAAGGTCGGCCGCCACTTCTCCCGGTCGGCGAAATCCCGCGTGTGACGGGTCGCCTTGCCCGTCGCAGGAGCGTCGATCACCGGATCGGGATCACCTGGCCGCGGTTGATCGACACCCAGTCGCGGGCGTCGAGGTAGGGGCGCAGGCGATCGGCGATCACGCCGCCGTACATCGCGTTCTTGGGCCGCTGCAGTTCGAACAGGTACGGGAACTCGAGCCACGCCGTGGTGGCGTCCCACAACCGCATCGCCGCCGCGCCCGTCGGTGGATCGAGCACGACCGGACCGAACAGGCGCTCGGGCTCGCCGTCGGCGTCGAGCACCTCGGGGAAGAACAGCGTCGGCACGCCGTAGCCGCCGACGGCGACCACCCGGTCGTGATCGGCCTTCACCTCGTCGCCGGTCGTCGGGTCGGCGATCGCCTCGTCGACGACGGCGGAGTCGAGACCGATCTCCTCCAGCAGGTGACGGGCCACGGTGGGTTCGTGCGGCTTGTGACCCTCCTCGTGGAGCGCTCGTCCGGCCCGTTCGTACCAGCGGTCGAGGTCGTCCATGCTCGTGCGGCGGAGGAGCGCTCCGATGCGCATCATCGACCAGCCGTACGACCACTCGCGCTCCCACGGGATGCTTCTTGCCCTCGACCCGGTTGATCTCCTCCAGGCTGAAGAACCGCCACGTGATCTCGAGGCCGTTCTGGGCCCGGACGTCGCGGATCCACTTCGCGGTCTGGTAGGCGAACGGGCACATCACGTCGAAGTGGAAGTCGACTCGGCTGATCACGGGCCGCTCCGGCGAAGTCCCCATACCCCAGCCTCCCACACCCTCCCCACAACGATCGAGGGGGCTCAGGTCGGGCGCGGGCGGTGGCTCTGGCGGTAGCGGCGGGCCCGGCGCGAGCGGGCCCAGGCGACGTAGCCGATGAAGAAGATCATGAACACGACCCACGCCACGAGAATCACGAGCGCGGTGATCGACAGGGGTCGAGCCCACCAGGCGTTGTTCGCCGGTGCCTGCACCGACTGGGCGCGCCACTCGGCGATCGACCCGTCGAGCGGCACGATCCATTCCAGCGTGCCGTCGTCGAGCGTGGTCCCGTTCGTCTCCTCCGGCACGATCTCGCCGGGCAAGCTCGCCCCGATCGTCACCCCCATCGAGGATCTCGGGCGTCGCGCCGCTCGCCGCGATCTCGTCGGCGAAGGGAACCGAGCCGACGGCGGTCACCAGCTCGTCGTCGGCGAACGCGGCGAAGCCGTTCGACAACCCGAGCAGACCGTGCAGCGTCGTCGTCGTGTCGTTGTTGACCGTGGTCCGCTGTACCGACATCTGGTTGAACGGCGGGCCGATGCTGTTCAACAGGTTGGTCGCGTCGTCGGGTGTCGTGAAGGAGTGCGAGATCGTCATCGTCAGACCACCCTCCGGTGTGGCGGTCGGACCCTGGACCTCCCAGCCCGCCGCGATGACGTCGTCGAGTGCCAACTCGTCGGCCAATGTCGGGACGACAGCGAGGACGTCGGCATCGGCCGTCGCCACCACGGTGAGTGTGCCCGTGCCGTCATCGGCCATCGACAGGTCGACGTCGACCGTCACCTGGCACGACGCGAGCACGAGCGCGCACGCACACAGAGCCAGCAATCGGCGGATCACGCTCGTCATTATGATCGGGCGACCATCACCGGCGGTGGCAACGAGACGTCGACCACGAGAATGTCCGTCGGGGACTGTCCCCGACGGACATTCTCGCCCAGAATTTGCCGGCTGATCAGATCAGTTCGGGCGGCGGGAGTTCGCCTTCACTCACCGGTGGGGTCGGATTCTCCGTGGCCGTCGTGGCGAGCTCGACCGACGACGGTGGCACGAAACCCTCGACCGCGGTGAACGTGAACTTCTTCTTGCCCGGATTGTCGGGATCGTCCTCGGTGTCGACGACGATGATCTCACCGGCGGAGAACTCCTTGTACAGGATCTTCTCCGACAGCGAGTCCTCGATGTGCCGCTGGATCGCCCGCCGCATCGGGCGCGCGCCGAGCTGCGGGTCGTACCCGAGGTCGGCGAGCAGTTCCTTCGCCGACTGCTTGATCTCGATACCCAGGCCCTGGCCCTCGAGCTGGCCGACGAGGCGCTGCGTCATCAGGTCGACCGTCTGGAGCACCTCGTCGCGCGACAGCTCGTGGAACACGATCGTCTCGTCGATGCGGTTGAGGAACTCCGGCCGGAAGTGGTTCTTCAACGACTCGTTGACCTTGGACTTCATCCGCTCGTAGCTCATCGCCGAGTCGTCGGTGGTGAAGCCGACGTTCGCCTTGCGGAGGTCGGCCGTACCGAGGTTCGACGTCATGATGAGCACGGTGTTGCGGAAGTCGACCGAACGGCCCTGGCTGTCGGTGAGACGGCCCTCCTCCAGGATCTGGAGCAGCGTGTTGAACACGTCGGGATGCGCCTTTTCGATCTCGTCGAACAGCACGACCGAGAACGGCTTGCGCCGCACGGCCTCGGTGAGCTGGCCGCCCTCCTCGTAGCCCACGTATCCGGGAGGCGACCCGACGAGGCGGCTCACCGTGTGCTTCTCCATGTACTCGGACATGTCGAGGGTGATCATCGCCGAGTCGTCGCCGAAGAGGAACTCGGTAAGCGTCTTGGCGAGCTCGGTCTTGCCCACCCCGGTGGGGCCGAGGAAGATGAACGAACCGGACGGCCGCTTCGGGTCCTTCAGGCCGGCGCGGGTGCGGCGGATCGACTGGGCCACGGCGGCGACGGCGCTCTCCTGGCCGATGATGCGCTTGTGGAGGTTCTCCTCCATCTTGAGCAGACGCTCGGTCTCCTCCTCGGTGAGCTTGTACACCGGGATGCCGGTCCACAGCGACAGCACCTCGGCGACCGCTTCCTCGTCGACCTCGTCGAACAGGTCGACGCCGTCGGCCTTGACCTCGAGTCTCCTTGGCGGACTTCTCCTCGAGCAGCGACTTCTCCTGGTCGCGCAGGCGGCCGGCTTCTTCGAACTGCTGCTCCTCGACGGCGCGCTTCTTCGCTTCCTGCACCTGGTTGAGCCGCGTCTCGAGGTCACGCAGGTCGGGCGGTGTCGCCATGCGCTTGATGCGCAGACGCGAGCCGGCCTCGTCGATCAGGTCGATCGCCTTGTCGGGCAGGTGACGGTCGGAGATGTACCGGTCGGCCAGGTTCGCCGCGGCGACGAGCGCCTGGTCGGTGATCGTGACCCGGTGGTGCGCCTCGTACTGGTCGCGGATGCCCTTCAGGATCTCGATCGTGTGGGCGAGCGTGGGCTCGTCGACCTTGACCGGCTGGAAGCGGCGCTCGAGCGCGGCGTCCTTCTCGACGTGCTTGCGGTACTCGTCGGTGGTGGTGGCACCGATCGTCTGCAGCTCGCCGCGGGCGAGCATCGGCTTGAGGATCGACGCCGCGTCGATGGCACCCTCGGCCGCGCCGGCGCCGACCAGCGTGTGGATCTCGTCGATGAACAGGAGGATGTCGCCGCGCGACTTGATCTCCTTGAGCACCTTCTTCAACCGCTCCTCGAAGTCGCCGCGGTAGCGGGACCCGGCCACGAGGGCACCGAGGTCGAGCGTGTAGAGCTGCTTGTTGGTGAGCGTGTCGGGGACGTCGTTGTTGACGATCTTCTGGGCGAGGCCCTCGACGATGGCCGTCTTGCCGACGCCCGGCTCGCCGATCAGCACCGGGTTGTTCTTCGTGCGCCGCGACAGGATCTGCATGACCCGTTCGAGTTCGCGCGTCCGCCCGATGACGGGGTCGAGCGCGCCTTCGCGCGCGGCCTGGGTGAGGTTGCGGCCGAACTGGTCGAGGATCTGGCTGTTGCCGCCCTTCTCGTCGCTCTCCTTGCTGGAGGCGCCGACGCCGGCAGGTGCCTGCTCGGTGCGGCCGGTGCCACCGGTCGAACCGGCAGGGCCCTGGTATCCCGAGAGCAGCTGGATGACCTGCTGGCGAACGCGGGACAGATCGGCGCCGAGCTTGACGAGCACCTGCGCCGCGACACCCTCGCCTTCGCGGATGAGGCCCAAGAGGATGTGCTCGGTGCCGATGTAGTTGTGGCCGAGCTGCAGCGCTTCGCGCAGTGACAGCTCGAGCACCTTCTTGGCGCGCGGGGTGAAGGGGATGTGACCGGAGGGCGACGAGCCGCCTTGGCCGATGATCTCTTCGACCTGACTGCGCACCGCTTCGAGCGAGATGCCGAGGCTCTCCAGTGCCTTGGCCGCGACGCCTTCACCCTCGTGGATCAGCCCGAGCAGGATGTGCTCGGTTCCGATGTAGCTGTGATTCAGGAGGCGGGCCTCCTCTTGTGCGAGTACCACGACCCGGCGGGCCCGGTCGGTGAAACGTTCGAACATGGACGCCCTTTCCACAATGACGATGTGAGTGGAGAACTGTCCGTTCACCCTACCGTCGCCTGCTATCGCGCGTACGTCCGCTCGCTTCCGCGACGCCGACCGCCTCGAGGGACCGGCGCGCGTCGGCTACGAACCGAAGGCGAGCTGACCGGGCGCCGCCGGCGGCACCGCCGGTGTGCCGGCTCCGGCCGGCAGATCGGGTTCGCCGAGTCGGGCCCGGTCGGCGGCGCGGCGGCCACTCGACCAGCCGGCTGCGTTCCATCCGGACCGCACACGCTGCGAGACGAGGTTGCCGAACAACCGGTCGAATGCCTCGTCGACGACCTGCGACCGGTGGGCCAGCACGGGGAGCACCGATCTGCTGCTCGCGGTGTCGGCCTCGGCGATGACCGCGGCGTTGACCTCGGCCAGGCGTTCGCCGATGCGGTTGGCGTACGCGAACAAGAACGCGCTGCGGAAGGAGCGGCTGCGCTGCAATGCTCCCGCGCCGACCTGGTCGCCCTCCGCCAACAGCGCCTGTTGGGCCTGCAGGAGCAGTGAGGTGAACAGCAACTCGGTGGCGGCGACGTCACCGTTGGCGCCGACGACCGTGCACATCGCGTACCGCGAGTGGAACACGGCGCGGCACCGGCTGTGCTCGGCGACGACGTGCAGCAGCAGCGATTTGGAGTCGACGTAGGGGTCTTCGATCGGGATGCGCAGCGCCGTCGTCCACCCGTCGCCGACCGATTGGTCGAGCAGCGCGGCGTCGATCGCGTGCCGGGTCATCAGCGCGTGCGCCTTGGCGGTGAATGCTTCGGCCTCGGCCGGATACGTGGTGGACTCGGCCTGCGCGAGCAGTGCCCGCACTCGTGTGAGCACCGGGTCGTCGTCGTCGACCGATGAATCCGTGTCGCCCGCCAGGTCGATGTCGACGTCGCTCGGCGCTCCGCCCGGCGGAGGGATGAGCCTGGGCAACCGGGTGAGGCCGGAGAGGGTCGTGAGCAGCAGCGTGATGGCCGCCGTGTCCCGCGGATCCGCAGCGCTGCGCACGGCGTTGGCCAGCCACCCGACCGCCGGTGGCACCTCGGGCAGGTCGAGCGAGTCGATCTGGGAGCGCCATCGCGGGTGCAGCGTGACGGGCTCGCGGCGGGCGTTGTCGACCGCGATCAGCCGCCGGAGCAGCTCGGTCGGCCCCGGACCGTTCGTCGACCGGCGGATCTCCCGGACGAGTTCGATCGGCTGCCATCCGCCGCCCCAGATCGCGACCAGGGTGCGGTGCAGGTTGGCCTCGCACTCGTTCCACATCTCGGTCAAAGCGTCACGCGCCCGCGCCGAGTCGTCGAGATCGTGCGGCGCGGCCCATTCGTCATGTGTCTCGCTCGGACGAGACGCGATGCGTTGCGGACGTTGCTTCGCTCGCTGGCGCGCCTTCGCGGCTCGGCGCGCCCGGTTGTTGACGCCCATGCTGTCCTCCGTCGATCGGTTGGTCGGGGTGTGGGAGCCGGGCGGCGACGCACGCGCTCGATCGAGGTGATGGTACGCGCGGGGTGCGACAGCGGCCGGAGAACGGCAGCACACTCGAGCGGGTGGGTGCGTTCGTGTGTCGGTCGACGAGCGCGCCTAGCCTGTCGGCGTGTCGCAGGACGAGGTGCTGGCCCCGAGCGTGTTGTCGCCGCTCCTCGCGCTCGAATCGATGGATGCCGATCGCGAGCGCATCGAATCCGCGATGCACGACGCGGTCCGCACGCCTGATCGCTATCTCAACGAGATCGCGTCGCACCTGATCGTCGCCGGCGGCAAGCGGCTCCGTCCCGTCGTGTCGGTCGCCGCGGCGCAGGTGCTCGGATCGGCAGCGCACTACGACGTCGTTCGCGGCGGCGTGGCCTGCGAGCTCGTCCACCTCGGATCGCTCTATCACGACGACGTGATGGACGAGGCCGACACCCGACGCGGCGTCGAGACGGTGAACGCGAAGTGGGGGAACCTGCAGGCGATCCTCGCCGGCGACTTCCTGCTGGCGCGGGCGTCGGAGATCGCCGCCTCCCTCGGCAGCGAGGTCGCCGGCCTGCTCGCCCGCACGATCGGCTGGCTGTGCGAGGGCCAGATCGAAGAGCTCCGCCACACCTACGACGTCACCCGTGACGAGGAGAGCTACCTCACCTCGATCCACGGCAAGACCGCCTCGCTCTACGGCACGGCAGCACGCATCGGCGCGATCGTCGCCGGCCACGATCGCGTCGTGATCGACGCACTCACCGAGTACGGCAACGCCTACGGCATCGTGTTCCAGATCGTCGACGACATCTTGGACATCACGGCGACCAATGGCGAACTCGGCAAGCCGGCCGGGCACGACATGGTCGAGGGCGTGTACACGCTGCCGGTGATCCGCACGCTCGCCGTCGAGGCACCGGCGTCGGCCGAGCTCGCGTCGATCCTCGGCTCACCGCTCGATGTCGATCAGCGCGACCATGCCCTCGCCATCGTCCGTGCCGGCTCGGGCATCGCGTCGAGCATCGTCACGGCCCGCGGCTACGTCGCCCGCGCGGAGGCCGCGTGCGACGACATCCCCGACTCGCTCGCCACCTCGGCGCTGCGTGCTGCGCCGGCGGCACTGCTCGAATCCGTCGCCGTCCACGCCTGACGGCGACCGGTCAGCGGTCGGCCGGTTCGGCGTCGTCCGGGGCGATCCAGGCCGCGAGCCGCGCTCGGCCCGCAGCGATGTGGCGAACAGTGATACGGCGAGTCCACGCCACTCGCCGGTCGACGGCCACCGTCGGAGGCGGTGCGGCGACCGCCTGGAGCAGACGTGTGGTGGCATCGCTCAGCCCGCCGACGAGGAAGGCCACGAACTGCGCGGCGTCGCCGAGTGAGAGGCGGAACGTCTCGGTACACCGGTCGTCGTGCCACACGCTGAGGTTCACGAGCCCTCGATCGAGGTGCCACGTCGCGCGCAACACGCGACCTTCGGTGTCGCTGAAGAGCGCTCGGCCTGTCGGGAGCTCATAAACCGAATTGGCCGGCGCAAGCGGGGCGACGTTCATGACGTCATTCTCGACCAGTCCGACCGCTTGTCAAGCGGGGCGAGCGTTCCGCATGCGGACGATGCTGAAGTCCCACCGATCCGACACCGCGAGGTCGTGGAGCGGCCAGAGCGACGGCACCGCTCGGAGCTCGATGTCGGCATCGACGTGGAGCTCGAGGAGATCGCCCACCGGTTCGACCTCGATCGGGTCGACCGGTGCGTCGGTGATCCATTGACCGGCTGCCTCCGGCCACGGACGGAACGTCGCCGCGTCGAAGCGGTAGCGGAAGAGGACGGTGGTCGACATGGCGTGCAACCACCCCAGTTCGATCGCGTGGATGCGCGATGCGGTCGTCGTGAAGGCCTCGCGGAAGGCGGCATGCTCGGAAACATCGCGAGGCCACGCCGTGACCCGCGGGCAGGCCCGCGGGAACCAGTACAGCGGCGCGTGGTCGGCGTCGATCGCCCACACGGCCGGCCCGTGCGTCGGATTCGTGGGCGGCACGTGGGGGACGAACTGCCGGATCGTCGGGTCGTGACTGAAGTGGAACAATTCCACGGCGCCATCGTCGCATTCCGGGCCGCACGTCCGGGTATGGGGCTAGCAAAAACTACGGTCGACTACGAATATTCCTAGTATGTCCTAGACATTGCTAGGCTTTCGTCGTGGACCCACGGACGAACCCGTACAACCCGGGCGCCGGACTGCGGCCAGCGGCGCTCGCCGGGCGCGACCACGACGTCGAGGCCTTCGAGGTACTGGCCGACCGCGCCGAGCGCGGGCTGATCTCTCGGAGCATCGTGTTCAGCGGCCTGCGGGGTGTCGGCAAGACGGTGCTGCTCGGCGAACTCGCCGGGCGGGCCATGGAGCGCGGCTGGCTGGTCGTGCAGGTCGAGGCCGAGCACACGCGGCGCGATCACTTCTCGGCGGCACTCGCCTCCGAGCTGGCGAACGCAGCCCGCCGACAGAAGGGTTGGATCGGACGGACCACCGACAAGATCCGCGAGGCGCTCGGATCGATCACGTCGTTCCAGGCGACCGTCGGTGTCGAGGGCGTGAGTCTGGGCTTCGAGCGGCTTCCCGGTCGGGCGGACAGCGGCAACCTCCAGTTCGATCTCGTCGATCTCGCCGAAGCTGTCGGGGCGGCGGCGAAGGAGGACCGCATCGGCGTCGCCATCTTCCTCGACGAGATGCAGGAGCTCACGACCGACCAGATGTCGGCCGTGTGCCGGTCGTGTCACCGGGCGGGCCAGTCGAGCCTGCCTTGGTTCGTCGTCGGCGGCGGGCTCCCCAGCCTGCCGACCCACCTGGCCGCGGCCGAGTCCTACGCGGAGCGGCTCTTCGACTACCGCGCCATCGATCCGCTCGCCGACGTCGACGCCCTGTTCGCGCTCACCGAACCGGCCGCCGCGCAGCAGGTGGCGTGGAACCGCGACGCGGCGCAGTTCGTGCTCGGTGAGTCAGGTGGCTATCCGTACTTCCTGCAGCAGTTCGGTAAGTCCGTCTGGGACGCCGCGGCCGGGCCCGACACGATCGCCCTCGACGACGCCACCATCGGCGTCGCCGAAGGACAACAGCAGCTCGACCTCGGGTTCTACGCGTCCCGCTGGGAACGGGCCACGAAGGCCGAGCGCGAGTTCCTCGGGGCGATGGCGCCGGACGACGGAGCGCCGTCGAGGATCGCCGACATCACCGAACGGCTCGGCCGGACGAGTTCGCGCTCGCTCGGCCCCGCGCGCGCCAACCTCATCGGCAAGGGCATCGTCTACGCCCCCGAGCACGGCATGATCGCCTACACCGTCCCCGGCATGGCCGACTACGTCCGCCGCCGCGACGAGGACACATAGCGACCAGGTTCATTCTGCGATGAGCGAAAGGCCCGTATGCGGTCCTTTGGCTCATCGCTGCGGTCTGGCGGGGGCGGGTGTCACCAGTTCGGGGCGAGTTTGGAGAGGGCGGCGACGAGCGCGTAGGAGCGCTCGGCGGAACCGGCCGCGTCGTCGCGGAGCTGGCGGGTGGCGATGCGCAGCGCCGAGCCCATCACGCGATCGCTGCGCATGGCGACGCGCAGCACCGGGCGCAGGACGCCGGGCCGGCCGACGAAGCGAGCGGTGAGCCGACCCACCTTGTGGTACTGGCCGACCGACTCGGCGAGCAGCGTCGGGTACCGCTGCAGTGACGTCGAGTTGCCGGACGTGAGCGCCTCGTCGAGCACGTCGGCGGCGAGCCGCCCGGTCATCAGCGCGGCGTCGACACCGTCACCGTTGAACGGGTTGGCGACGCCCGCCGCATCGCCGACAACCAGGAACGTCGGGCCCATCGTCGGTCCGACCGATCCGCCGAGCGGCACCCGGAACCTCGTCGGCGGTTTCAGCATCTCGCCCGGGTCGATCTCCCACCGATCGGCGACCTGCCGGGCGAACGTGTCGAGCAGCTTGAGGACGTGGACGCCGCGAATGTCGCGGTACGACGACAGGACTCCGACCCCGATGTTCACCGTGCCGTCGCCGAGCGGCGCGACCCAGCCGTAGCCGGCGATCGGCGTCCCGTTGGCATCGGGGATCGCGAGCCACGTCTCCAACCAGTGGTCGGACGAGCGCGGGCTGGTCCAGTAGCTCCGCGTCGCGATCCCGTACGGCCAGTCGTGGGCGCGCGTGGTGCCGAGAGCCCGGCCGAACCGACTGTTCGCTCCGTCGGCGACCACGACGAAGCGGGCGCGGATCTCCCGCTCACCGTCGAGCGTCGACATCGTGGCGCCGCGCACGAAACCACGTTCGGCGAGCGGCGCCGTGGCCTCGTGGCCCATCAGCACCACCACGCCGGCGTCGCGGGCGCGGTCGCGGAGCGACTCGTCGAGCACGTCTCGACGCAGGACCACGCCGTGATCGGGCAGGTCGGGGTGCTCGGGCCACGGCTCGGTGATCTCACGGCCAGTGGCGATCAGCCGGACCCCTTCGATGCGGTGACCGGCGGCATCGAGCGGGCCGGGATCGAGCGGGTCGAGGCCGAGCCGCGCCAGTTCGGCGACCGCTCGTGGGGTGAGCACGTCGCCGCATGCCTTGTGGCGCGGGGTGGCGCGCTTCTCGACGAGCGTCACCCGGTGGCCGAGTGACGCGAGCCGCAAGGCGGTGGCCGACCCCGACGGGCCGCTGCCCACCACGAGCACATCGGTGTCGACGCTGGTCACGAGCGGCGGTTCACGAGCCGGGGTTCATGAGAGGGTCACGGGGTCAAGTCTGCCCGCGACGACGGCGGGAGCAGATCGATCAGCCGGCGGGTGCGGGTGCCGGGCCGACCACGCCGACGTCGATCGGGTTGCCGTCGGCGTCGAGCACCTCGGGCATCTCGCCGGTGGTGAGGTCGAGGTCGCCCGACTCCAGGGCCTCGTAGATCGGCGACTCGGGCGAGCACCACGCCTCGTACTCGTTCTCGAACTCCTCGGCCGTCGGGTCGGCGCCGCCCAGCGTGTAGCGCTCGTGGCAGACGACGGCGACGATGTCGGCACCGGTGAGCTGTGTGCCGAACGCCGGCATCACGCCCGACTCGCCCGTGACGTGGGCGCCGCCCTCCCGGCTCTCGTTGCCGTACACCGGGATGTCCGCGGCGTTGTACCCCTCGGTTCCGTAGTACACCCAACGGACCTGGTCGGCGATGTTGGGGAACGTCAGGAGCACCTCGCCGTCGGTGAACGCGTAGCCCACGCCACCGCCGCCGTCGGCGCCGTGGCAGCCGGCGCAGTTGGAGTACACCTCGACGCCGTGGCCGAGAGGGCCTTCGACGACGGTGGGCCCGTCGGTGAGCGCACGAACGTAGATGAAACCCCAGATCGGCATGAGGCTGAGGGTGGCCATCGCCCAGAACGGGATCTTGCGGCGCTGCTTCGCGGCGACGACGTACGGCGGGTCGGGCTTGACCGGCGGGGCTGCAGGGGCGGCCGGTGCACCGGTGCGCGCCGCCGGGCCAGTGGCCGCGGGGGCGGCGGCAGGGGCGGCCGTTGCCGGGGTCGACGAGGCGGCCTTCTCGGGCGTGGTGGCCGCCGGCGTCTCGGCATCGCCTCCCTGGCCGATCGCGGAACGTCGCTCGCGCGACCGCTTGAGGAGATGTTCGGGGATCTCGGTCACTGCGCCGATGATAGATGGCGATCGCGCGACTTCGAGAATCTCCGGTCAGGTCGCCTGCTCGATGCGCTCGAGCAGCGTCGACGACGGGCGAGTCGCGCGGTCGACATGCACTTACGCACAACCTCGCGCGCTCGGCAGAGTGTGGTGCCAGACTTCGTACATCTGGCGCTGACGACTACAGTCGTTGGCGCACACCTGTCACCACCCCACCACCGCCGCGCCACCACCGATCACCAGGAGAGGAACGCCACACGTCATGATCGCCATCGATGTGCTCAGGTGGCCGGGCGTCAACCAGGCGTTCCTCGTCTCGTTCATCGGGGCGCTCGTGCATGGCGCTCGCCATCATCCCCTACGGCAAGCGGCGGCCGATCGACGCGCCGTTCGACTGGGGTCAGGCGATGCTCGCCAGCGTCTACATCTTCGGCGCGCTGTTCCTCGCGTTCGGCATCGTGCCCCACCAATGGATCAGCCACGCCGACAAGAACCTCGGCTGGTCGAAGGACAAGCTGCTGATCGGCTGGGGCGGCTTCCTCAAGCCGCAGTCGCAGGGCGGCTGGAACCCGATCACCCTCCAGTACGAAGCGGTGCGCGACATCGTCGTGGTGCTGCTCCACGTGGTGTTCTTCGGCGTCTACATCTTCCTCGCCGTGTGGTGGCAGAAGCGTGGCGTCGTCAAGCCGAAGGAACTGCCGGTGTCCACGTACGGTCGACCCCTCGTGAAGAAGGCATAGGGCCGCCATGGCGAAGACCGACGCCAACCCCCCGATGATGCCGTTCACCGACGACTACACGTTGGTGGAGGTCGATGCCGACTACC
The DNA here is from genome assembly GCA_963801795.1 of Ilumatobacteraceae bacterium. Classification (GTDB taxonomy): domain Bacteria; phylum Actinomycetota; class Acidimicrobiia; order Acidimicrobiales; family Ilumatobacteraceae; genus Sva-07. The sequence continues at coordinate 305,777 of CAWDFZ010000001.1, read as the reverse complement.
TGTCGAAGGCCGTCAAGCCCAAGCAGTTCATCCACATCGACCAGACCGAGTGCATCGCCTGCGAGGGGTGCGTCGACATCTGCCCGTGGAAGTGCATCCACATGGTCTCGGTCGACGCGGTCGACGAGGCCACGCGGCACCGAGCAGCCGGGCACCGATCCGTCCGACGCGTTCATGTTCATCATCGACGACGACATCTGCACGCGTTGTGCCCTGTGCGTCGATCGATGCCCGACCGGGGTCATCATCCTCGGCAAGGCCGGCACCGCCACCGCGGCCGGCAACTCCCACGTACGCACGAACAACCATGGCTACGGCTATGGCATGAGGCTCTGAGAATCAGGCAGCAGGGAATCAAGGCAACAGAACCATGGCCAAGATCATCGACGACAAACCTCGCCCGACGGTGAAGGACCGCGTCTCCTCCACGGTCGATTCCGTGCAGGGCAGCCAGGCGTGGAGCTCGATCTTCCGCCCCGGTTCGATCTTCCGCAAGGGCTACACCGACAGCCCCCGCAACCGCAGCTACGTCATCATGAACTCGGTGCTGTACCACCTGCACCCGGTGAAGGTGAAGCGCCACGCGGTGAAGGTGAGCTACACCCTGTGCCTCGGCGGCCTGAGCTTCTTCCTGTTCATCCTGCTCACGGTCACCGGCATCTTCCTGATGTTCTTCTACCGACCCGAGGCGACGGTCGCCTGGGACAACATCCAGAACCTGCAGACCAACGTCACGTTCGGGCTCCTGGTGAGGAACATGCACCGGTGGGGCGCGCACCTGATGGTGCTCGCCGTGTTCCTCCACATGGCGCGCGTCTTCTACCACGGCGCCTACAAGCCGCCCCGCGAGTTCAACTGGGTGATCGGTGTCATCCTGCTGACGCTCACCCTGCTGCTGTCGTTCACCGGCTACCTGCTGCCGTGGGACCAGTTGGCCCTGTGGGCCGTCACCGTGGGCACGAACATGATGGGCTACACGCCGGTGTTCGGCCAGGAGGTCCGCTTCGTCCTGCTGGGCGGTGCCGAGATCGGCTCGGAGACGCTCCTGCGATGGTACGTGCTGCACGTGTTGTTCTTCCCGTTCATCATCGTCATCTTCATGGCGATCCACTTCTGGCGTGTCCGCAAGGACGGCGGCATCTCGGGTCCGTTGTGATCCGGATGGCCGCATCGACCGTTGCACTCGAGGGTGAGGTGACTCCATGACCGAGATCCCCGAACACCTGCTGAAGCGGGCCGCCGCGGCCGCGCGACAAGTCGCGGCCGAGACGCCCGCGCCGGCGGAGCCGGCCGCCGCCGAACCCGCGGCCGCCGCGTCCGACTCGCGCATCCCCGAACACCTGCTGCAGCGCAGCAAGGCCGCGAAGGCCGCCAAGGCGGGCGGCGACGAACCGGCCGCCGCGTCCGGCGGGGCGGTCGCGGTCGCCGACAAGGTCGGCGCCGTCGTGAGCGGCACCGGCCGGTGCCGGTGCCGGCGTGCCCGTCGGCGCTGGTCCCGGTGGGCACACCCAGCGCCTGCTCACCGTCGTCAAGTCGGGCTCGATCCAGGACGTCAAGGCGACCCCGGTCGACAAGGTCCACACGTGGCCGCACCTCCTGGCCGCCGAATTCGTCGCCGCGCTCGCCTGCACCGCGTTCGTCTTCATCTTCTCGGTGTTCGTCAACGCGCCGCTGCTGCAGTTGGCCAACACCAACCAGACGCCGAACCCGTCCAAGGCGCCGTGGTACTTCCTCGGCCTGCAGGAACTGCTCACGATGTTCCACCCGATGGTCGCCGGTGTCACGATCCCGGGCGTCGGGATCATCGCGTTGATCCTCGCCCCGTATCCTCGATCGCAATCCCGTCGAACAAGCCCGAAGACCGCAAGTTCGTCACCTCGTTGATGACCGTGCACCTCATGTTCTGGGCGGTCCTCGTCATCATCGGATCGTTCTTCCGGGGCCCCGGCTTCAACTTCGTCCTGCCCTGGAACGACGGCCTGTTCTTCGAGCTCTAGAGACGGTGAAAGGAGACCTGTCATGAGTACCACAGCAGTCATCGCCATCGTCATCGCCGTCGTCGTCGTCCTCGCCGCGGTGGCGTTCTTCACCCTGGCGCGTCGCAGCGACGTCCGTGGTGCCGGCGCCCTGTCGGGTGAGACCGTCAAGCGTGATCGCGACGCGCGCGCCGCACCGCGGTGGTGCCGGTCGACGAGCGCCGCCACGGCGTCCGACGTCGAGGCCGCCGGTACCGCCGCGCGGACCAGCACGGCGCGTCGCCACCATCGATCACGACGCCGAGGTCGTGCCGTGGACGCCACCGGATCCCGAGGTGATCGGTGAGTCGCGCCGGCAGTTCTTCAACCGGGCCACCGTCGGCCTGATGAGCATCGGCATCGTCACGTTCGCCGCGGCGGCCTTCGTCGGATTCCTGTGGCCGACGGGCACGGGCGGCTTCGGCGGCCTGGTCACCGTCGGCAAGCTCGCCGGCGATCAAGGACGGCATCAAGCAGGGCAACGGCTTCTTCTACGCGCCCGAGGCCCGCTCGTGGATCACCGACGTACCCGGCGGAGGCGCTGCCCGCGGCCGAACTGGTCTACGACGAGTCGCTCCTCGTCACGATGCGACAGGGCATCACCATCCTCAGCCAGAAGTGCCCGCACCTCGGCTGCCGCGTGCCGCAGTGCGCGACCAGCCAGTGGTTCGAGTGCCAGTGCCACGGCTCGCAGTACAACCGCGTCGGCGAGAAGAAGGCCGGACCCGCACCGCGCGGCATGGATCGTCACCCGGCCACGATCGCCTCGAACGGCGACGTCACGATCGACACCGGCAAGCGCGTCACCGGCCCCGCCATCGGTACGAACACCACGGGTCAGGAGGCCGAGGGCCCCACTGCACCGGCGGCGGAGAGCACTGATGACAGCAGTTCTCGCCACGACGACCACCACGATCGCCGTCATCGGCCTGGTCATCATCACCGTCGGGTGGATCGTCTACGGCATCTTCAACGTCGTCGGTGGGCGCAAGGAGGTCGGTTCGGAGATCGAGCTCGCCGCCAACCGCAAGCCGTACTTCGACGACGAGACGCTGGAGGGGCCGCGCCTCGAGCGCGTGCAGTTGATCGGCGTGCTGCTGCTCGCCGTCATCGTCGTCGCCCTGCCGCTCTACTGGGTGTTCGAACCGAGCCGTCAGGCCGGGGCCGCAGGAGGGCTGGGAGAACCGCTTCGCCAGCTGGGGTTCCGAGCTGTTCGCACCGACGGCGGACGGCGGGTTCAACTGCGCCGGCTGCCACGGCGGCATGGGGGCCGTCGGTGGTGAAGCACCGTTCACGGTGACCGATCCGAACACCGGCGAGGTCGAGGCGGTCAACTGGAAGGCGCCCGCCCTCAACACCGTCTTCTACCGGTTCAGCGACGACGAGGTGCGGTTCATCCTCAACTACGGCCGCCCGTTCTCGCCGATGTCTCCGTGGGGTCTCGTCGGCGGTGGCCCGATGAACACCCAGCAGATCGACAACCTGATCGCGTACCTCCACTCGCATCCAGATCCCCCGTGAGGACTGCCTCGAGGGCGAGGATCCGCTCACGTGCGACTCGGGGCACCTGCCCGACCGAGATCCAGGACGAGATCGAAGCGGCCGCCAACAAGGCGGTCGAGGACGGCGAGGCCGCCAGCTACGGCGAGGCCCTGTTCAATCTGAGCCTCGCCAGCGGCGCCTACAGCTGCGCCCGCTGCCACACGCTCGGCTGGAGCTACGACAAGCCGACCACCAGCGGCCAGGGCGCCTTCGGCTGGAACCTCACCGGCGGTTCGGTCAACAACCACTTCGCCACCGAGGCCGACATGGTGGCCTTCATCAAGTCGGGCTCCGAGGAGGGCAAGCTGTACGGCCGCAACGGCCAGGGCACCGGCCGCATGCCGGGGTTCGGCACCCTGCTCACCGACGAGCAGCTCGAAGCCATCGTCGAATACGTACGGAGCCTGTGATGTCGATGTTGGCGATTGCCTGGGAAACCGAGATCCGCGGTCTGCTCACCGTCATCATCGCGGTGGTCGTGCTGTGCGGCAGCATCTACATGATCATGGCGACCAACATGGGGGCCCGCCTGGCCTTCCTGGTGGTGCTCGCCGCGCTGTTCGGCTGGTTGATGCTCATGGGCATCACGTGGTGGATCTACGGCATCGGCCTGAAGGGTCCCGACCCGACGTGGGCAGGCGGTGCCCGGCAAGACGGTGCTGCAGGACACGCAGGCGCTCTACACCGCCGGCGTCCTGCGAGGAGCTGCCCGACATCCCCGCCGACGCCACCTTCCCGGAGGAGGCCGAACTCGTCGCCGAGCAACTCCTGTTGGAGGGCTGGGACATCCTCGACACGTCGTCGGCCGAGTTCGGCCAGGTGCAGGCGCAGGCCAGCGTGTTCCTCGAGGAGGAGGGAGCGTTCGCCGCCGGCGAGTTCCAGATCCTCGAGGTGTTCGACATCGGTGGCGATCGCTACCCGAAGGTCAACGAGTCGCTCGACTTCTTCGCCTTCTTCCACGAGCCGCACTACGTGCTCGCCGAGGCCGCGCCGATCGAGCAGGTGCGCACCGAGCCGGGTCGGGCTCCGGTTCCGCCGACGATCGACGACGACGCGCAGCGCCAGTACGTCTACATGGTCCGCGATGCGGGCGCCATCCGTCAGCCGGCGATGGTGTTGACGATCGGCGGCGGTGCGATCTTCTTCGCCCTGTGCTACCTGCTCCATCGCCGTGAGCGTTCCTGCGCCGGAACCTGGCCATGCCGGCCACCCCGGTGGCCAGGCCAAGGCAGCCGAGGCCGCCGACGCGTCGAGCGCCGACAAGGAAACCGTCTCGGTCTGACCATGGCGCAGTACCTCCCGATCGTCGCCCTGCTGGTCCTCGCCGTGTTGTTCGGCGCGATCAGCTACGGGGCCTCGCGACTGCTGGCGCCCAGCCGGCCGTCGTCGGCGAAGGAGGCACCGTACGAGTGCGGCATCGTGCCGTCGCGCGAACCGCCCGAACGGTTCCCGGTGGGTTTCTACGTCGTCGCCATGCTGTTCATCATGTTCGACATCGAGATCGTGTTCATCTACCCGTACGCGGTGTCAGCACGCGACGCTCGGCGTCTACGGATTCTGGGCCGTGTTCGTGTTCTCGGTGATCTTCTTCGCCACGTTCGTGTACGAAGTGGCGCGCGGCGGCCTCGACTGGGGCCCGATCGGCAAGGCCCGCAACCTGCTCGACGAAGCCGCGATGGTGACGCCCGACCGCACGCTGACATCCACCGTCCGCCGCGTCGGAACCGAGGGGCGACTGCCCGCCGACGAAGAAGCCGCATAAGGAGTCATCACCATGGGCATCGTCAACGATGTGCTCGACGACGGACTCGGCGGGCTCACGCACAACGTCATCACCGGCAAGGTCGAAGATCTCGTCAACTGGTCGCGCTCGCGCTCGTCGTGGCCGGCGTCGTTCGGTCTCGCCTGCTGCGCGATCGAGATGATGGCCACCGGCGGCGCCCACTACGACATCTCCCGCTTCGGCATGGAGGTGTTCCGCGCCTCGCCGCGGCAGGCCGACATCATGATCGTCGCCGGGCGCGTGAGCCAGAAGATGGCGCCGGTGCTCCGTCAGGTCTACGACCAGATGATGGAGCCGAAGTGGGTCATCTCGATGGGCGTGTGTGCGTCGTCGGGTGGCATGTTCAACAACTACGCGATCGTCCAGGGTGTCGATCAGATCGTGCCGGTCGACGTGTACGCCCCGGGCTGCCCGCCCACCCCCGAGACGCTGATCCACGCCATCGAGACGCTGCACGGGTTGATCGAGACCAACCAGATCATGAAGCGTCGCGACGCCACCGGCGCCGGCGCCAACGTCCACGTCGAGTACGTGCCGATCCCGAGCCGAGCCGACACCCCGGTCCTGCTCGGAGCGAAGCCGGCATGAGCGAGCCCGACGCAGCCGACGACCGACGCGGCCGAGCCGAGCCGACGCCCGAGCCGACGGTGCGGCTGCCGCCGACGAGCGTGGTGCACACCGCATCCGGGTGAGTACCTCGCGCTCGTGAAGTCGCTCGTCGACGACGGCTACACGATGTGCGTCGACCTCACCGGCGTCGACTATCTCGACCACATGGCTCGGCCGCTGCCCGACGACGTCGTGGCCGAGCGCTTCGAGGTGGTCGTCAACCTGCTCGATCTCGCACGCCCGCCGGCGGATCCGGGTCCGCGTCCAGGTGCCCGAGTCCGACCCGGTGCTGCCGTCGCTGTTCGACCTCCACCCGGGCACCGAGGCGATGGAGCGCGAGACGTTCGACATGTTCGGCATCGCCTTCGACGGTCACCCCGACCTCACCCGCATCCTGATGCCCGAGGACTGGGTCGGCCATCCGCTGCGCAAGGACTACGAGGTCGGCCGGATCCCCGTGCAGTTCAAGGCGGCGAACGCATGACGACTCGACCGACGACGCCCGTCCCGGCGACTATCACCAGTTCGTCCCCGGCACCGACGAGGGCGACCAGCAGCTCAAGCCGCGGAGCGAGCTCACCGCCGCCGAGCTGATGCGCGAGGTCGGCTCCGTGCTGCGCATGAGCGAGGCCGAGGCGGCGCAGCTCGGCGACCTCCCCGACGACCCCGACGACGATCAGACGATGATCATCAACATGGGTCCGCAGCACCCGTCGACGCACGGCGTGCTGCGCCTGATGCTCGAGCTGCAGGGCGAGAAGGTGCTGCGCTGCAAGCCGATCATCGGCTACCTGCACACCGGCATGGAGAAGACGGGCGAGCAGCTGACCTACATGCAGGGCGGCACCAACGTCACCCGCATGGACTACCTGAGCCCGATCGCCAACGAGATGGTGTTCTCGATGGCGACCGAGACAGCTGCTCGGCATCGACGAGGACATCCCCGATCGGGCGGTGTGGATCCGCATGCTGCATGTCGGAGATGAGCCGCATGGCGAGCCACCTGCTGTTCATGGCCACCAACGGCATGGACCTCGGTGCCGTGTCGATGATGATCTACGGCTGGCGCGAGCGCGAGGAGGTGTTGCGGTTCTTCCAGGAGGTCACCGGCCTGCGGATGAACCACAACTACATCCGCCCCGGCGGTGTCGCCGCCGACCTGCCCGCCGGCTGGCGTGACGGGGTGCTGCGCATCCTCGACCTGCTCCCGCCGCGGCTCGACGAGTACGACACGCTGATGACCGGCCAGCCGATCTGGCGCGAGCGGCTGCAGGGCGTCGGCGTGATCACGCCGAGCGAGGCGGTGGCCCTCGGCGCCACCGGGCCGATCCTGCGTTCCACCGGTGTCGAGTGGGACCTGCGCCGCGACCTGCCGTACGCCCACTACGACGAGATGGAGTTCGACGTGATCGTCGGCTCGTACGGCGACGCGTTCGACCGGTACGCCATCCGTCTCGCCGAGATCCGCGAGTCGATGCGGATCGTCGAGCAGATCCTCGACCGGATGCCGCCGGGCGACTACCGCATCCAGGACAAGAAGATCACGCCGCCGCCGCGGGCGCGCATCGACGAGTCGATGGAGGCCCTGATCCACCACTTCAAGATCTTCACCGAGGGCTTCAAGGTGCCCGAGGGCGAGGTGTACGTGGCGGTCGAGAGCCCGCGCGGCGAGATCGGTTGCTACATCGCGAGCGACGGTTCGGCGCGGCCGTACCGCATGCACATGCGTGACCCGTCGTTCGTCAACATCCAGTGCCTGCCGCACATGATGCGCGGCGGCCTGATCGCCGACGCCGTCGCCGTGATCTCCTCCGTCGACCCGGTCCTCGGGAGGCGTCGATCGATGAGAGTTGAACGATCGCAACGTGGTGATCGCGCGCGAGATCATCGCCCGGTACCCGAAGCAGAAGTCGGCGCTGATCCCCCTCGTGCACCTCAGCCAGGAACAGAACGGCTACGTCACCAACGAGGCGATGCGGCACGTCGCGGAACTCATCGGGGTCACCCCGGCCGAGGTCTACGGCACCGCGTCGTTCTACGAGATGTTCCGGTTCGAGCCGACCGGCAAGTACCTGATCAACATCTGCGGCACGATGTCGTGCGCCCTGCTGGGCGCCGACGCGCTGATGCACCACGCCGAGCACAAGCTCGGCATCAAGGCCGGCTCGCACCACCGACGACGGCCTGATCACGCTGCAGCACGCCGAGTGCCAGGCGGCGTGCACCGAGGCACCGACGCTGCAGGTGAACTACCGCCACCGCTACCGCGTCACCCCCGAGGCGTTCGACCAGTTGGTCGACGATCTGCGGGCCGGCTCGCTCGACGGCGAGATCCCGCCGCACGGCACGCTCGGTCGCAACCGCCAGCAGATCCCGATCGACAAGGCCGTCGGTGCCCGTCCTCCCGCGACGTGCACGAGGCACCGGCCTGGATCCCGGTGAGTCCGGCATGATGGTGAGCCCTGCATGATGGTGGTACAGGCATGACCGTCGTCAGTCCCTATCCCTGGGCGCCCGGGTTCTATCCGCCGGCCGCCGCGGGCGACCGACCGCAGGTCGTCACGTCGCGCTTCCAGTACGACGATGCCCACACGCTCGATCGCTATCACGCCACCGGCGGCTACGAGGGCCTCAAGGCCGCGCTCGCCAAGACCCCGGCCGAGATGAGCGACGAGGTCAAGAAGTCGACGCTGCTCGGCCGCGGCGGCGCCGGCTTCCCGGCCGGCACGAAGTGGGGCTTCACGCCGCAGGGCGTGTGGCCGCGCTATCTCGTGGTGAACGGCGACGAGTCCGAGCCCGGCACCTACAAGGACCGCCTCCTCATGGAGTGCGACCCGCACCAACTCATCGAGGGCTGCCTCATCGCCTGCTACGCCGCCGGGCTGTCCCAGTGCTTCCTGTACATCCGCGGGGAGATGCCGCTCGCCCACGAGCGCGTCGCCCAGGCGCTCGAACGACGCCTACGCCGCCGGGTACATCGGCAAGAACATCCTCGGCACCGACTTCTCCGTCGACATCGTGCTGCACTGGGGTGCCGGCGCCTACGTGGTCGGCGAGGAGACCGCGCTGATCGAGTCGCTCGAGGGCGAGCGCGGCATGCCACGCCTGAAGCCGCCGTACTTCCCGGCCGCGGTCGGCCTGTACGGGCAACCGACGATCGTCAACAACGTCGAGACGTTGTCGAACCTGCCGTTCATCGCCCGCGAGGGCTGCAACGCGTTCACCGCGATCGGCACCGACACGTCGCCCGGCACCCGCATGATCGCCGTGTCGGGCCACGTCGTGCGGCCCGGTGTGTACGAGATCGTCAACGGGTCCACCACGTTCCGCGACCTGCTGTACGGCGACGACTTCGCCCAGGGGATCCGCGACGGCAACGACCTGAAGTGCTTCGTGCCGGGTGGCGGCTCGGCGCCGTGGTTCCTGCCCGACCAGCTCGACATCCCGTTCGAGGGGCCGCAGGCGGGAGCAGCCGGCTCGATGCTCGGCTCCGGCGCCGTGATGGTGATGGACTCCACCACCGACATCCCGGCGGCCGCGCTGACGCTCGTGAAGTTCTACGCCCACGAGTCGTGCGGCAAGTGCGTGCCGTGTCGCGAGGGCGGCACGTGGCTGTACCGGATCGTCGAGCGGATCGTCGCCGGCAACGGCACCGACGCCGACCTGCAGACGATCCTCGAGGTCGGCGCCACGATCTGCCCCGGCGACATGCCGCACGCGTCGAGCGAACGACTCGGACTGAGCGCGGTGCCGTTCCCGTACAAGATGACCACGATCTGCTTCGTCGGCCCGTCGGCGTACGTGCCGATCCACTCGGCGCTGACGCTGTTCCCCGAGGACTTCGCCGCGCTCGTGAGCCCGCGTGCCGAACGACGAACCGATCCCGGTGCAGCGGCGGAGTCGTCGTCGCATCGCTGTCAGCGACGCCGCATCCGACGCGTCGCTGACGCTCGCCTCGTCGGCGGTGACAGCATCAGGATCCCCCACGCCGACCGAGGCCGATGCTCCGGACCGATGTCGCCGTGATCGACGACACCGACGTGCAGACCGACCTGATCGTCGAGGCGGTCCGACCAGCCGAACCGCCGAACCCGATCCCAACGCCGTCACGATCGTCCTCAACGGCGAGCAGGTCGCCGCCCGCAAGGGCGAGATGGTCATCGCCGCCGCGTTGCGCGACGGACGAGTACATCCCGCACTTCTGCTACCACCCGCGGATGTCGCCGGTCGGCATGTGCCGCCAGTGCATGGTCGAGGTCGAGGGCCCGCGCGGTCCGATGATGGTCGTGTCGTGCATGACCCCGGTCGCCGACGGCCAGGTCGTGAACACCGCCACCGACGGCGTCAAGCGTGCCCAGGAGGGCATGCTCGAGATGCTGCTCGCCAACCACCCGCTCGACTGTCCGGTGTGCGACAAGGGTGGCGAATGCCCGCTGCAGGACCAGGCGTTCAGCCACGGCCCGGGCGAGAGCCGGTTCGTCGAGGAGAAGCGCCACTACGAAAAGCCGATCCCGATCAGCGACCTCGTGTTCCTCGATCGCGAGCGCTGCATCCTCTGCGACCGCTGCACCCGCTTCGCCGACGAGGTCGCCGGCGACAAGCTGATCCACTTCATCAGCCGGGGCAACAACACCCAGGTGATGACGTTCCCCGACGAACCGTTCGCCTCGTACTTCTCGGGCAACACCGTCCAGATCTGCCCGGTCGGCGCGCTGACCGCCAAGCCCTACCGGTTCAAGGCCCGTCCCTGGGACCTGTCGCAGCAGGAGACGACCTGCACCACGTGCTCGGTCGGCTGCCGCACGGTCATCCAGTCGAGCCGCGACGAAGTGCTCCGCGTGCAGGGCGTCGACAGCGACCCGGTCAACTGGGGCTGGCTGTGCGACCGCGGCCGCTTCAACTTCGAGGCCAACAAGTCCGAGCATCGCCTCGCCCAGCCGCTCGTCCGCAGTGAGTCCGGCCTGGTGCCCACCTCGTGGAACACCGCCCTCGATGCGGCGGGTCGGCTCGTCCGCGAGGCGACTCGACTCCGGCGGGCCCGCCGGCATCGCCGTGCTCGGTGGCGCCCGCGGGTCGAACGAGGATGCCTTCGCCTGGGCGCAGCTCGCCGACGCGCTCGGCGTCGAGTACCGCGACGCCCAGTTCGGCGACGGGCTGCCGGCCGAGGTGCTCGGACTGCCACGGGCGACCATCGCCGACGCGGCCGCCGCCGTCCACGATCATCCTGCTCGGCCCCGATCTGAAGGAGGAGCTGCCCGTGCTGTTCCTCCGCCTGCGCGACGCCGCAGAGAAGAAGGGCACCAAGATCGTCGAGTTCACGTCGGTCGAGTCCGGGCTTGTCGAAGTACGCCTGGAAGTCGGTGCGCTACGAGCCGGGCACCTCGAACGCCGCGATCTCGACGGCGTTGGCCGATGCCGAGATCGCCGAGCAGTTGGCGAGCGGACCGCGTCGTCATCGTGATCGGTCGCCAGAATCTCGCCGTGCCGGCGGCGGCGACCGTCGGCGCGCTGCAGACGCTCCGCGCCGGGCTGCCGCAAGCCACCGTCCTGCCGGCGCTCCGTCGCGGCAACGTCGTCGGCGCATTGTCGGTCGGCCTCGCGCCGGCCGATGGCGATCACGACGGGCTCGCCACGCTGCAGGCCGCCGCCGACGGCAAGATCGACCTGCTGGTGCTCGCTCGGCGCCGATCCGATCAACGACTGTCCCGATGCCGACCTCGCCCGCCGCGCCCTCGCCGGCGCGCGCCGGATGATCTCCGTCGACACGTTCCCGTCCGAGTCGTCGCAGCTCGCCGACGTGGTGCTCGCCGCCTCGGCGTTCGGCGAGAAGGCCGGCACCACCACCAACATCGAGGGGCGCGTCAGCACGCTCGCCCAGCAGGTCACGCCGCACGGCACCAGCCGGCCCGACTGGATGATCGCCATCGAGCTCGGCCTGCGCCTCGGCGACCGGTCGCTGCCGCGCCGATCATCCGCTGCGCTCGGTGTCGACCGTCGCCGAGGTCACCGATCTGCTCGCCGCCACCGTTGCGGCGTTCGGCGCGGTCACGTCGAAGGCCGTCGAAGCCGCCACCGACGGCGTCGTGCTCGCCCACGAGCCGGCTGAGCTCCCGGCGGTGTCTTTCGCCGCGCCGCCCCGGAACAGCTATGACTATCGACTCGTGGTGAGTCGCAAGCTCTACGACCGGGCCGTCGGCACGGCGATGTCGCGTTCGCTCGCCAATCTCGCCCCCGGTTCGGCGGCCCACGTCAACCCGCTCGACCTCGATTCGCTCGGGCTCACCGCGGGTGACGACGTCAAGCTCGTCGAGCGCGAAGGCGATCGACCGTCCTGCCGATCGTCGCCGACACGGCGGTCCCGCGAGGCACGGTCTGGTCGCCGTTCAACCAGCCGGGCGGCACTCGTCGAAGAGATCATCGACGTGACCGCCGCGGTCACCGACGTCCGGATCGAGCGCGTCTGATGCCGGCACCCTCCCTGCTCGCGACCGATCCGCTGGTCGAAGGCGGCCTGTTGTGGACGCCGATCCTGCTCGTGCTGTTCAAGGTCGTCATCGTCTTCGTGATCGGCCTCGTCGGCACGATGTTCATGGTCTGGTACGAGCGCAAGGTCGTGTCGGGCATGCAGAACCGGGTCGGCCCGAACAAGGCCGGTCCGTTCGGTCTGCTGCAGACCCTCGCCGACGGCATGAAGCTGATCTTCAAGGAGGACCTGCTGCCGTCGCGGGCCGACCGCATCGTGTTCCGCATCGCCCCGTTCCTCGCCTTCGTGCCCGCGTTCCTCGTGTGGTCGGTGATCCCGCTCGGCGGCGACTTCAGCGACGGCAAGGACGGCTCCGTCGAATGGTTCGGCCACATCACGTTGGTGCAGCTCGCCGACCCGCCGATGGGCATCCTCGTCGTGCTCGCCCTGTCGTCGATCGCCGTCTACGGCATCATGCTCGCCGGCTGGTCGAGCGGGTCGAAGTACCCGCTGCTCGGCTCGGTCCGGGCCTCGGCGCAGATGATCTCCTACGAAGCGGCGCTCGGGCTCAGCGTGGCCGCCGTGCTGCTGACGTCGGGCACGCTGTCGACATCGGGCATCGTGCGGGCCCAGAACGACCTCGCAGGACTGGAACGTCGTCCTGACCGGCATCGTGCCGTTCGTGATCTTCGTGATCGCCGCCACGGCCGAGCTCAACCGGCCGCCGTTCGACCTCGTCGAGGCCGAGCAGGAACTGGTGGGCGGCTTCAACACCGAGTACTCCGCCTTCAGCTTCGCCCTGTTCTTCCTCGCCGAGTTCATGAACGTCATCACGATGTCGCTCGTGATCGTCACGCTGTTCCTCGGCGGACCGCAGCCGGTCGAGATCGGCGACACGAACCTGCTCGGATTCCTCGGACCGCTCGAGCGGCACCGCCTGGCTGGTGCTCAAGCTGTTCGCGTTCTTGTACATGTACGTGTGGTTCCGGGCCACGCTGCCCCGCCTGCGCTACGACCAACTGATGGACTTCGGCTGGAAGGTGCTCATCCCGATCTCGCTCGGATGGTTCCTGCTGCTCGCCGCACTCCGTGAGTTCTCGCCCGACGGCGATTGGCAGGACAGCCTCCGCGTGGTCCTGGTCAGCTTCGTCGTGGCGGTCATCTCCATCGGGCTGTTCGCCGCGGCGCTGCGGGTCAGCCGAATCAACCGTGAATCGGCCAACCGAGCGGGAGCGAGCAACTGATGGGCTACCTGGAGGGATTCGCCGTCACGATCCGCCAGCACCGCCTGTTCGGTGGCCAGCGGGTCACCACCGAGTACTCGGGCGGCCGGCGGGCGAAGAAGAAGGGCGACGACGCCCGCGACGTCCAGCACGACGAGAAGCTCCCGCGACCCGAGCGGCTGCACGGACGCCACGTGCTCAACCGGTACGAAGACGGCATGGAGAAGTGCATCGGGTGCGAGCTGTGCGCCGGCGTCTGCCCGGCCGACTGCATCCACGTCCGCGGTGCCGACAACGATCCCGAGCACCCCACGTCGCCGGGCGAGCGCTTCGGCTTCGTCTACGAGATCAACTACCTGCGCTGCATCCACTGCGACATGTGCGTCGAGGCATGCCCGACCGAGGCGATCACCGAGTCGAAGCTCTTCGAGTTCTCGTTCACGAACCGCAAGGACGCGATCTACACGAAAGCCGAACTCGTCGTCGACGACGACGGCAAGCCGCAGAAGCTGCCGTGGGAGGACTGGCGTGAGGGCGACGACGTGCTCACCAGTGGATGGATGCGGGCGACGTCGCCGTCGGGCGACGCCACGTTCGAGGGGCAGGTCGGCTGGAGCGGCGAGCTCGGCTACGGCGTCCGCGCCCCCGAGCCCGAGCAGGCCGAGCGCGACGCCGGTCGGTCGACGACCGTCGAAGGGCACCAGGGTGGTCGAGCCGGTGACGATGCCACGTTCCTCGAATACGTGGTGTTCTTCTCCGCGGCGGTGATGATCCTCGGCGGAGCGATCGGCGTGATCGCGATGAAGAGCCCCGTCCACGCCGCGCTCGGCCTCGTGCTCACGCTGTTCGGCGTGGCGGTGCAGTTCGTGGCGCTCGGCGCGCACTTCGTCGCCGTGGTGCAGATCATCGTGTACGCCGGCGCGATCGTCGTGCTGTTCCTGTTCGTCATCATGCTGCTCGGCATCGACCGCACGATGGACCTCCAGATCGAACCGATCCCGCTGCAACGTCCGCTGGCGCTCGTCATGGGCGTCGGCCTCGTCGGCCTGCTCGGCGCGGCGATCGTGCGGGCGCGGGACGCGCTCGACATCAACCCGGGCACCGGCCTCGACGTCGCCGGCGAGAACGCCGGTCACGACGCCAACATCCAACAGCTCGCCACGAGCCTGTACGGCGACTACGTGTTCGCCCTCGAACTGGCGTCGGTGCTGCTGATCGTCGCCGTCACCGGCACCGTTCTCGTGACGCGTCGCTGGCCCCGTTCCGATGCGATGGGGTCCGGCGGCGATCGGGCTCGACCAGGCGGGTCGAACTCGTGATCGCCATCATCGAACCCACCTGGTACCTGCTGCTGTCGGCGCTGCTCTTCTCGATCGGCGCGGTCGGGCTCCTGATCCGCCGCAACCCGCTCGTGATGTTCATGTGCATCGAGCTGATGCTCAACGCCGCCAACCTGAGCTTCGTCGCCCTGTCGGTGCAGCTCGGCAACATCGACGGCCAGACGGCCGTGTTCTTCGTGATGGTGGTGGCCGCCGCCGAGGTCGTGGTCGGGCTCGGCATTCTCGTGTCGATCCTGCGCGCCCGCCCCGGTGCCACCGCCGACGACCTGGCCGAGTTGAAGGGCTGACGCGCCGTGCTCGACGTGCTCTGGTTGATCCCTGCCTTCCCACTGGCCGGGTTCCTGATCATCCTGCTCCTCGGTCGCCGCCTCGGCGAGCCGCTCGCCGGTTGGCTCGCCACGGTGATGGTCGCCGCGTCGTTCGTGGTGTCGGTCGGCGTCTACATCGACATGCTCGGCATGAGCGCCGAGGAGCGCTCGCACGTCGAGGTGATCTTCTCGTGGATCCCGGTCGGCGCGCTGCAGGTCGACTCGCGCTGCTGGCCGACCCGCTGTCGATCATCATGTGCCTGTTCGTCACCGGGGTCGGCGCGCTGATCCACATGTACTCGATCGGGTACATGCACGGTGACCCGAAGTTCACGAAGTTCTTCCTGTACCTGAACCTGTTCGTGTTCGCCATGCTGCTGCTGGTGCTCGGCGAGAACATGCTGGTCACGTTCCTCGGCTGGGAGGGCGTCGGTACCTGCTCGTACTTCCTCATCGCCTTCTGGCACACCCGCGAATCGGCGGCCACGGCCGGCAAGAAGGCCTTCGTCACCAACCGCATCGGTGACTGGGGCTTCATGATGGCGATGTTCCTCGCCTTCTCGACCGTCGGCTCGCTCAGCTTCGGCGTGCTGAACAACAACGCCGAGTCGGGCCTGCTGTCGCACGACCACGGCGACGGCCATCGCCGCGCTGCTGTTCGTCGGCGCGGTCGGCAAGTCGGCGCAGCTGCCGCTGCTCATCTGGCTCCCCGACGCGATGGCCGGTCCGACGCCCGTGTCGGCGCTGATCCACGCGGCCACGATGGTCACCGCCGGCGTCTACCTCATGGTGCGCGTCAACCCCGTGCTCACGGTGGCCAACGACTGGATCGGCCCGACGATCGCCTGGGTCGGCGTGCTGACCGCCTTCTTCGCCGCCACCGATCGCGTTGGCGCAGACCGACATCAAACGCGTCCTCGCGTACTCCACCGTGTCGCAGCTCGGCTTCATGTTCCTCGCCATCGGCACCGGCGCCTACGTGGCCGCCGTGTTCCACATGATCACGCACGCCTTCTTCAAGGCGCTGCTGTTCCTCGGGTCGGGCTCGGTCATCCACGGCATGCACGACGAGCAGGACATGCGCAAGATGGGCAAGCTCGCCAAGCTGATGCCGATCACGTGCGGCACCTTCATCATCGGCTGGCTCGCCATCGCCGGCGTCCCGCCGTTCGCCGGCTTCTGGTCGAAGGACGAGATCCTGCTGTTCGCCGGCGCCGAGAGCTGGGCGCTGTACGTGTTGATCTACGCCACCGCCCTCCTCACCGCGCTCTACATGACCCGTCAGGTGATCATGACCTTCTTCGGCACCGCCCAGGTGGGAGAGCCACGCCGACGAGCACGGCGCGCACGGCGAGGTCAAGCCGCACGAGTCGTCGCCGCTGATGCTCATCCCGCTCGTGGTGCTCGGGATCCTCGCCATCTTCGGCGGGTTGATGCAGCTGCCGCACCTCGGGATCATCCCCGACGAGTGGGAGCACCATCTGGAGCACTTCCTCGAGCCGGTGGTCGAGTTCGGTGAGGCCGACATCAGCAACACCTGGGCCGACGACCATCTCGTGCTGCTGCTGATCCTCGCCATCGTCTGCTCGCTCGTCGGCATCGTGATCGCCTGGCTCATCTACCAGAAGCAGCAGGGTCAAGGCGTTCGAGCCGAAGCTGTTCGCCGCGGGTTGGTACTACGACACCGCGATCACCTGGTTCATGGGCAACCCCGGCCGCAAGGGCTTCGAGGCGACCGCCGCGTTCGACGCCACCGTCATCGACGGCGCCGCGACCGGGACGTCGGTCGATCGTCCGCGAGACGGCCACCGAGGTCCGCAAGGCCGAGACCGGATACGTCCGTCAGTACGCGACGATCATCGGCATCGGCGTCGTGCTGCTGCTCGGCTGGTTCGTGGTGATCCGGGGGATCCTCTGATGCTCGCCCAGGAAACGAGCCTCGCGCTCGGGTTCCCGATCCTCACCGCCATCATCGTCGTGCCGATCATCGGCGCGCTGCTCGTCGCGCTGTCACGCCGAAGTCGCGGCCCGACTTCGCCAAGTTGCTGGCCCTGCTGTCGTCGGTCGCCACCGCGGCGCTGACGCTGTGGCTGCTCGCCTCGTTCGAGACGGGCGACGCCGGTTACCAGTTCCAGTCGTTCCACACCTGGATCGAGCCGTGGGGCATCTCGTGGCACCTCGGTGTCGACGGCATCTCGTTGTTCCTCGTGGTGCTCACCGGCCTGCTGTTCCCGCTGGCGATCGTCGGCGTCGACCCGCACCACGACGAGCGGCCGTACCTCGCGTGGCTGCTGATGCTGCAGGCCGGCGTGATGGGCAGCTTCCTCAGCCTCGACCTGTTCGTCTTCTTCATCTTCTTCGAGATCGTCCTCGTGCCGATGTACTTCCTGATCGGCGGATGGGGCTACGAGAACCGCGTCTACGCGGCCACGAAGTTCTTCCTGTTCACGATGTTCGGCTCGGCGTTCATGCTCGTCGGCCTCATCGCCACCGTGGCCCTCGCCAGCCGCGACCTGGGCCACACCACGTTCGACCTGGTCGAGATCTCCGAGGGTGCGAACTTCGCCGCGTCGACGGGTCGCTGGCTGTTCTTCGCCTTCGCCATCGCGTTCGCCGTCAAGGTGCCGATCTTCCCGTTGCACACGTGGCTGCCCGACGCCCACACGCAGGCACCGACCGCCGGTTCGATCGTGCTGGCCGGCGTGATGCTCAAGCTCGGCACGTACGGCTTCCTGCGCTTCGGCCTCGGCCTGTTCCCCGAGGCCGCGTACTGGAGCCGGCCGTTCTGGCTGACCTTGGCGGTGATCGGCATCGTCTACGGCGCGGTCGTGGCCACGATGCAGATGGACCTCAAGCGCCTCGTCGCCTACTCGTCGGTCGCGCACATGGGCTTCATCATCCTCGGCACGTTCGCCTTCACCACGCAGTCGCTGTCCGGCGCCGTGGTGCAGATGATCAACCACGGTGTGTCGACCGGCGCCCTGTTCCTCCTCGTCGGGATGATCTACGAGCGGCGGTCGACGCGCAAGATCTCCGAGCTGAAGGGCATCCAGCAGGTCGCCCCGATCTTCGCCGCCGGGTTCATGCTCGTCATGCTCTCGTCGATCGGCGTGCCCGGGCTCAACGGGTTCGTCGGCGAGTTCCTGATCCTCATCGGGTCGTTCCTCACCGCGCGCTGGTGGACCGTGGTCGCCGCGACCGGCGTGATCCTCGCCGCGCTCTACCTGCTCTGGGCCTACCAGCGGGTGTTCCACGGCGAGCCCGACGAGGCCAACAAGAGCTTCCGTGAGATCTCCCTGAAGGAAGGCGCGGTGCTGCTGCCGTTCCTGGCCGCGATCGTGTTCATGGGCGTGTATCCGAAGCCGGTCCTCGAGCGCATCCAGCCGAGCATCGACAAGCTGATCGGCCACGTCGAGGACCACACCGACTACGTGCAGCCGGTGCCGAGGATCGAGATCGGCGTCGTCTCCGAGTCCGGCGAGACCGAAGGCGATCCCGACCGAGGGAGAAGGCGACTGATGCTCGCCCAAGTCGACACCTTCGTCGGTCCCGAGGTCGGCTGGTTCGCCCTGTCGCCGATGCTCACGCTGCTCGCCGGCTCGCTCGGCATCATGCTGCTCGGCGCGCTCACCCCCAAGTGGCCCAACGGCTGGTACGCGATGTTCAGCGCGATCACCGCCGGCACGGCGGCGCGTTCGCCATGGTGCAGTGGGACGACATCACCGACAACGGGCCGACCACGCTCGTCGGCGGTGCGATCGCCTTCGACACGCTGGCGATGTTCCTCACGATCACGATCTGCATCGCCCTGCTGCTCGTGTCGCTCCTCACCGACGAGTCGTTGCGTGGGCACGCCCAACGACGGGCCCGAGATCTACGCCCTGTACCTGGTCGCCGCCATCGGTGGCGTGGTGATGGCGTCGGCGAACGACTTCATCGTGCTGTTCCTCGGCCTCGAGACGCTGTCGCTCGCGTTGTACGTGCTCGCCGCGAGCAACCGTCGCAGCTCCCAGAGCGCCGAGGCCGGCATCAAGTACTTCGTGCTCGGTGGCTTCTCGTCGGCGTTCTTCCTCTACGGCATCGCGCTGGTCTACGGATCGGTGGGCACCACGAACATCTCCGAGATGGTGCTGGCGATGCAGACCACGGTCGACGTCTCCGGCCCGAACCCGCTGGCGCTCGCCGGTATCGCGCATGATGCTGGTGGGTCTCGGCTTCAAGGTGGCCGCCGCGCCGTTCCACGTGTGGGTGCCCGACGTGTACCAGGGCTCACCGTCGCCGGTCACGGCGTTCATGGCCTCGGCCGGCAAGGCCGCCGCGTTCGCGGCGATGCTGCGCGTGCTGGTGATCGCCCTGCCGTTCTACCGCAACGACTGGCGCCCGGTGATCTGGGTGCTCGCGCTGCTGTCGCTGCTCGTCGGGTCGTTCCTCGCCGTCGTGCAGACGAACGTCAAGCGGATGCTCGCCTACTCCTCGATCAGCCACGCCGGGTTCATCCTCGTGGGCGTCGAGGCCGCCGCCCACCAGGCCGGCGAGGCTCGACGCCGGTCCGGGCGTGCCCGCCGTCGTGCTGTACCTGATGCTCTACGGGATCCTCGTGGTCGGTTCGTTCGGCGTCGTGAGCATCGTCGGCCGGCAGACGCGGTGGCGACACGAGCCTCGACGCGTTCAAGGGTCTGCTGGCACGTCGAGCCGCTGCTGGCGCTCACGTTCACGGTGTTCCTGCTGGCGCAGGCGGGCGTGCCGTTCACCACCGGGTTCATCGCCAAGTTCGGCGTGATCCAGGCGGCGGTCGAGGAGCGCAGCTACGCCATCGCCGTCATCGCCATGGTCGCCGCCGTCGTGGCGGCGTTCCTCTACCTGCGGATCATGGTCAGCATGTGGCTGTCGCCCGCCGACGACGATGCCGGGGCGCTCACCGTGCCGTTCTCCGCCGGCCTCGCCATCGTTGCCGCGGCCGTCTTCACGATCGCCGTCGGCATCTTCCCCGGCTGGCTCATCGACGCCGCCGACACGGTCACCCAGTACGCCCGCTGACGCGCTCGATCCCGCGTTGCGATGAGCCAACGGTCCACCCCTCGGTCCGTTCGCTCATCGCAAAGATCGTGGCCGCGGTATGCGAGGGTTTCGCTGATCGCCAGTGGCCACGTTGCGATGAGCCAACGGTCCACCCCTCGGTCCGTTCGCTCATCGCAAACTCGGCGCGACGGGGCGTCGGACTGCGACACAATCGGCCGATGGCACGCGAACGGATCTCGCAGGGCAGTTCGTTCGAGGAGCAGGTCGGCTACTCCCGAGCGGTGACCGACGGTCGCTGGGTGTTCGTGGCGGGAACCACGGGCTACGACTACTCGTCGATGACGATCGATCCCGACGTCGTCGAGCAGTGTCGGCAGGCGCTGGCGAACATCGACGACGCGCTGACGGCGGCCGGCTCGTGTGCCGCCGATGTGGTGCGGGTGCGCTACCTCGTGCCGGACGCCGACGACTTCGAGCCGTGCTGGCCCCTCCTGCGCGAGTACTTCCACGAGGCCAGGCCGGCGGCGACGATGATGGTCGTCGGCCTGGCGACGCCGGAGATGCGGATCGAGATCGAGGTGACCGCGCTCAAGCCGGCGGAGTGACGGCGCTCGCGTGGAGCACGGGCGTGAAGCCGCCCGCGAGGGCGAGGACCGACGTCGGCGGTGTCAGCACGTCGACGACTCCGGCGGACGAGCGGATCGGGTCGCCCCAGCCCCCGAAGCCGAACGGCCGGAGGCCGCCAGAGGTGACGAGGTGTGGTGACCCGTCGTGCGGACCGATGATCACGGTGCCGGTCGGCAGCTCGTCGAGCGGCGCCTTCCACAGGATGCGATCACCGGCGCGGCGGAGGCCGCGGCCGCGGTGCAGCCGCTCCCCGCTCAGCCGACGGTTCAGCTCCACGGCCGACACCGGCGTGGTGCGGCCGAGTCCGGCGGTCACCGCCGACCGATACGCCAGGTAGTCGTCGCGGCGACACAGCGCACACGGCCGGTGGCCGGCCGCCAGGGCCACCGCGTCGTCGAGGAAGAACAAGCGGCGTCCACCGGCGCGGCGCGTCGAGCGGATGTCGCCAGCCGCGGAACTCGGTCCGACAGACGATCCACAGCGACCCGCGGTGGTGGCGCACGATCGCCCGGTCGTCGTCGACGAGACAACCGCGGTTGCCGGTGAAGAGGCCACGCTCGGCAGACGCGTGCATGTCGCCCCACGGATCGACACGGTTCGGGCGCGGCATGTCGTCAGCGTCGCAGCTCAGGCGGCGTCGTGGAAGATCAGTCCGAGCGTGGTCCGTCGTCCCGGTGTGGACGGTGCTGACGCCGTGGCGCACCGGTGCTCTCGACCACCCGCGGCTGTTGCGGATCGGATGGTCGCGCGTGGTGAAGACCACCGCTTGACCCCGCTCGATCGTCGTCGCGGTCGCGCGGGACTGGGCCCGCGGCCGTTGCTCGACCACGACGAACTCCCCGCCGGTGTAGTCGACCCCCGGTTCCTCGAGCCCGATCACGACCTGCAGCGGGAACACGAGGTCGCCGTACAGGTCGCGGTGGAGTGCGTTCCAGTCGCCTGGCCCGTAGCGCAGCATCAACGGGGTGGGCCGCGTCTGACCGGCGTCGTGGCAACGCCGGATCCACTCGTCGAAGTCATCGGGCCACGGCGCGTCGTCGCCGCGCCGTGCAGCCCACTCCCTCGCGATCGGGAGGAGGTGGGGCCAGAACGCGGCGCGGAGGTGCTGGACGATCGACGGCAGCGGGTACGCGAAGTAGCGGTACTGGCCCCGGCCGTACCGGTGTCTGGCCATGTCGACGGTCGACCGGAACCGCCCGCCCTCGTCGTACAGGTCGACGAGGGCGGAACACTCCGCCGGGCCGAGGAGCGATCCGATCACGGCAACGCCGACGTCGTCGAGGCCGGTTCCGGCCACCGCCCAGTCGAGTTCGTCGACTCGCCGCGCCACCGACGCTGCCGTCACGCCGCCGACTCGAGGGCGATGAGCGTCGCCTTGGCATCGACGCCACCGAGGTAGTTGCCGATGCTGCCGTCGCTGCGCACGACCCGGTGGCACGGCACGACGACCGGCACGGGATTGTGGGAGCACGCGCTCCCCACCGCCCGCACCGCAGTCGGGTTGCCCGCCATGGCTGCCACCGCCTTGTACGACGCGGTCGAGCCGTAGGCGATGTCGGGAAGGTGGGAGATCACGGTGCGCCGGAAGCCGGACACCAGCTGCAGGTCGACTGGGACGTCGAACACGTGCCGGCGGCCGGCGAAGTACTCGTCGAGCTGCCGGGCGACATCGTCGGTGCGAGCGGGCATCCGCATGATCCGCGGGCTGATCTGTCCGGCGAGCTGGTCGAGGACCGCGTCGTGGCCCTCGCGTTCGAACGCCACCCGCACGAGGCCGGCGGGGCTCGCCGCGACGAGCAGCGGACCGATCGGGCTGTCGACGATGCGGTAGGCGACGTCGAGGAGTGCCTCGTGCTCCGCACGCTCGGCCAGCCGGACACGCAGCGCGTCGAGGTCGGCGTGATCGGTGTCGAGTGTGGCGGTGAGAGCGGTGAGGAGTGCATGGTCAGTGTTCATGATGTGGACTTCCTTCGTGTGCTGGAGGGCCTTCGTGTGGTGGAGGGGGAGTGCAGGTCGATGGATCGGAGCGCCGCGATGCCGTCGGCGGCGCTGCGACGTGCTGCCGCTTCGGAACAGTCGAGAAGCCGGCCGACATCGGCGTAGGAGAGATCGGCGAGGTAGCGGTACGCCACCGCATGGCGCTGCTTCGTCGGCAGCCGGTTCAAGGCCGTGCGCAGGTCGGCGTCGAGAGCGGCGCCATCCTGATCGAGGATGGACGCCCTCGACCGGGTCTCCGGTCGGCAGCGGGGCTCGGTTCCGCGCCCGGATCTGGTCGATGGCCTTGCGATGGGCGATCGTCACGAGCCAGGCGCGCACGTCGCTGTCCGGGCGCAGGTCGGGATAGGCGCGCAGGGCCGAGATGAACGTCTCCGACCAGGCGTCCTCGGCGGCGTCGTCGGAGCCGAGAACGGCCCGGCACACGCGCATCACCATCGTCCCGTACTCGTCGACGACCGCCTCGAACGGCGGGAGGCTGATGACGTCCATACCAGACCAACGTTGCACACCGTGATCCTGTGAGGTGCGCCCGCCATCCCTTCCCGAAATTTGCCCGGATTCGTGCGCCCAGCGGGCAAATCGAGGCAAGTTTCGGCCCCGGCTCGGTCACCCTCGCCAAACTTGCCCCGATTTGTGCGGTCAGCGGGACGATCCCGGCATTTTTCGGGAGAGGGGTCCGAGCGAGGACGGGTCAGGGGTCGAGTTCGATGATCTCCCAGCCGGTCAGCGCGGTCGTGTCGCAGGTGTTGGCCGAGGTCGTGATCAGGATGCGCTCGTCGGCGGTCGTCGCCTCGGGCGAACTGCGTCGATCCCCTCGAACGTGCACGGTGCGAACGCGTCGACGCCCACCAGCGTGAGTTCCGGCTGCCACGAGTGGACGGGCTCCTTCTCGGTGGCGAGGGCGAACTCGGCGTGGTCCTCGTCGTCGATGCGGTCGAGTTCGAGTTGCACGTCGGTCCACACGGGACGCATCTGGAACGACGAGTCGACGACGACGAACACCTGGCTGGTGTCACGCGTGGCGGAGGTGATCAGGGCGTACCCACCGAACACGACGGCGACGACGGCGAGCCAGATCGCGAGCGGCTTCATCGGCTACCCGCCGGCGTTGAACAGCGCGGCGATCTTGAACTCGACGTCTTCCTCGCTGGCATCGATGCTCGCCGCCTCGACGAGCGAGGAGACGCGACCGAGTTCGTCGAGGTCGGCCTCGAACCCGACCGTGTAGATCGGGATCCGCAATCCCTCCACGACCTCGTCGACGTCGTCGAACGTGAGGCCGTCGGTGGTCTGTCCGTCGGTGAGCACGACGAGGATCGGCTTGACCTCCGGATCGAGCGCCCGCTGGTCCTCGAGCATCTTCAGGCCCGAGCACGATGCCGTCGTACATCGCCGTGCCGCCACCCGGGCTGAGATCCTCGGCGATCGCCGCGTACCGGGCCTGCTGGTTGAGGTCGAACTCGGCGATGTCGAGCCGCTTGGTCGGCGATGTCGTTGAACTCCACGACGCCGACCTCGGTGGACGGCTTGATGAACTCGCGAGCCGACAGCATGGCCTTCTGGACCGCCTGGATCCGGGTGCCCTCCATCGAGCCGCTCGTGTCGACGACGAACACGGTGGCGACGGGACGACCGCCGTCCTTCTTGTCCTTCCAGACGTTCTGGACGTCGATCAGCGTCGATCCCGACGGCACCTCGACGGTCGGCTCGAACGCCGGCGGGTCGAACCCGAACTCGGCGGCGGACTGCTGGTACTGGGGCTGCTCGGCGAACGCGGCGAACGCCTCGAGCGCCTCCGACTGCGACGGCGTCAGGTCGCCGACCGTGTACAGCGGGTTGTCGTGGCGGACACCGAACGGGATGAACTCGTATCCCGGTCTGGAGCGACTCGGTGTTGGCGTAGGTCTGCCACTCCATGACGAACGTGTCGAGCGTGCCGGTGTCGTTGGCGACCGAGTCGCGCATCTGCAGGTCGTGAGCGCGACGAACGGCACCTGCCGTTGGAACTGTTCGAACACGCTGGCGACGTCGGGTGACGTCAGCCGGGCGGGGTCGCCCTCGGCGATGCTGTCGAGCACGGTGAGCAGGAAGTTCAGCCCGGTGCTCGAGGCGAACGGGTCGGTGTAGCCCATCACGAGGTCGCCGGCGATCACCGCGTCGACGAGGACCTCCGGCGTCAGCTCGCCGTACTTGGCCCGCAACTCGTCGGCGGTCTCGTCCTTCATCACGATGCCCGGCGACGTTCGTCACGGTGCTGCGGCCGGACCTCGGTCAGCGGCTGGAACTCGCTGGCCATCTGTACCCACAGCTCGCTCGACGGTGTGTAGGCCTGCGGGAAGCTCCTCGCCGCGGGCGATGAACTGGTAGCCGGTACCCGATGCGATGGAGCGCAGGTCGACACCGGCGACCGACCCGTCGCTCAGCGTGATGCCCTGCGTTGTTGAAGTCCTCGGCCACCTCGCGGTATCCAACCGTCGGTGTCCTGGCCCGACTTCTCGGTCGACGACCAGACCTCGATCACCTCGTCGGCGCTCGGCGGTGCTTCCGCCGTGATCGGGAACTCGTCGAGCGGCGGCAACGTGTCGGCGAGGTTGGCGCCGGTCGGTGGCGGGATCGATGCGCTGCGGGTGACCGGCGTGTCGACCCAGTCGATGTCGTCGGCCAGCTCGTCGAGCCGTTCGGACGCCTGCGCCGCGTCGAGCGGCTCGTCGCTGCTCGCCCGACACCGCACGCCGCCGCCACGAGCGCGACGGTCACCGCCAGCGCGGCCAGCGCGACGCGGCCGACGGCGATCGCCCGGCGGATCATTCGGTCTCCTCACGCGTCGGCTTGGCGGTGATCTCGCCGATGTCGATCGTGTCCGGTCCGGTCGTGTCTGTCTCGAGCTTCGTGGTCGCGGCGCGGCCGCGTCTCCATCTGCTGGATCGCCGACTCGGTCTCGGCCGTGAGCTGATCGAGTTCGAGGATCGTGCCCGCCATGGTCGGCAGTGCCTCGCGCCGGTACCGTCGAGATCTCGTCGAGCGCGGCGTCGATGTCGGCGAAGGCACCGCTTGAGCGACTCCATGTCGAGCATCGTGCTCGACGCCTGCTGGTGGATCTGCGGTGCCCTGCGTCTTGAGGCGCTCGGCGGTCCCGGCGATCATCGCCGACGTCGTGGTGTTGATCGCCTCGATCTTGTCGAGCACGATCTTCTGGTGGGCGAGCGCCAGCGCCACGGTGACCGCGACCTGCAGCGCACTGATCGTCACGTCGAGGGCGCGGTCGACACCGCGGATCAGTTCACGGTTGTTGCGGATGATGATCTCGATCGCCAGCACGCCCTGCTGGTTGACGGCCAACTGCTGCTGCAGGTCGAGGGTGCGCTGGCGGAGCGCGAAGAGGATGTCCTCCTCGACGAACTGGCGCCGCGGGTCGTCGGGGCCGATCTCGGTGGCGAGCTTGTCGACGACGGCCGCGTCGAGCGCCTGGGCGAGCGCCACCTGGTCGGTCAACGCGTGGGTCAGCTCGCGCATCTGCTTCTGGTCGTCGCCGAGCGTGACGTTGTCACGCTTGAGCTGGTCGCGGCCCTTCTCCAACGACTGCACGATCGAGTCGATCTGGGTCTGCGAGCTCTCGTAGCGCATGAAGTACCGCTTGAGCGGGGTGCCGACGCCGGGGATCCTGCCGACCAACCGGGTGAACCAACCGGCGTCGGTGTCGAGCCCGGACGGATCGAGCTTCTCGACCTCGATGCCGCAGGTCGGACAGCGACTTGGCGACCTCGCCGCCGTCCTCGGTGCCGTGCGACAGATCCTTGAGCGGGGCCTGCAGCATCCGGCTCCGGGTGGCCGACCGGGTCTGGAGGTCACGACCCATGGCGTCGACCGCGGCGCGGGCGGCCGTGCGGGCGTCGTCGTCGGCCGGGTCGATCGACAGCAGCTGGGCGACCTGCGCGTCGGCCTGCGCCCGCAAGGCGTCGGTCGGCTCGGGCTCGGGGAGCGCGAGTTCGGCGGCTGCCGCCGGCACGTCGAGCGAGAGGTTGAGCGCGGTGGTCGCGCGTGGGCGCGCTGGTGGGCGCGGGGGTGTTCGTCATCGTCGGGTCCTTCTCGGGGTTCGGTGCGCCTGATCAGGTCGCATGTCGGATCAGGTCGCATAGTCGCCGGTCCGGTCGGCGAGTGCTTCGAGTTCGGCCATCGCCGCGTCGGCATCCTCCGGCTTCTTGCCGATCGGCACGTCGGCGAGTGCGGTCGTGGTGCGGTCGAGCGCGGTGAGCGCGGACTCGTTCTGCGCCAGCAACTGGGCGATCCGGCGGCGCTGGGTGTGGCGCAGCTCGCGTCGCCGTTCGAGCGTCGCCCGCTCGCGCTCGGCGGCTTCGGGGTCGCTGTCGTCGGCGGTGAGTTCGGCGAGGCGCCGGTCGATGTAGGTCTCGTCGATCGTGCTGATGCTCTCGGACGCCACGCGCGACCTCGTGCAGGTTGTCGAGCGCCGACGAGAACACCTGCTGCGACGTGGCGAGGTAGCGGGCGTAGGTGAGTTCGCCGGCGTCGAGACGGCGTTGCAGCACGTTGATCAGGCTCGCCGCTTCTGCAGGAGTGCGTCGAGCTGTTCGGTCGGTTGCGTGTCGGCGAGCGTCCCGAGTTCGTTGCGCAGGGCGGCGATCTCGGCGGGTCGACCTCCTCGACGCGCGGGACCTCGAACTGCAGCTTGGCGAGCGTGCCCGTCGCCGACATCGTGAACGGCCAGGCCGCCACCGCCAACACCGCGAGGACCACGAGCACGATCACCATGAACGCCGGGGGGTCGATGACCTCGAGCACCAGCCACACGGTCGCGCCGAGGATGATCGCTGCCAGCCATGTCGGCGGGTAGGTGAGCACCGCCTTGCCCCAACCGGTCATCAGGGTGTCAGGATATCGCGTCCACCTGCTGGTCCTTCCGCAGTCCCGCCGCTCCATTTTTCGGGAAGTGACCCGAAGGTGACGGGGGGCTCACAGCGACCGGGAGCGCGTTGTGAGGGAACGCACGGTGCCCGTCGGGCGATGGCGATGTGTTGGACGCTCAGCCGTCATGTCGGAGGAATCATCGGGTAACGCGCATCTGGTCGAGTGGTCGCATGGACAGACGCCAGGTTCTCGTGGTCGGCAACGGCATGGTCGGCCAACGCTTCGTCGACCAGCTCGTCGCGGCCGACACCGAACAGACGTGTGCGATCACGGTGATCGGCGAGGAGAGCCGCCCGGCCTACGACCGTGTCGCGCTGTCGAGCTGGTTCAACGGCAAGACCGAGGAGGACCTCCGCCTCGTGCGTCACGAACTCCTGACCGGCGATCGAGTCGACTACCGGTTCGGGCGGCTCGTCGACGAGATCGACCACCTGCGCCGGCAAGGCGATCCTCGACGACGGATCGCTGCGTCGCCTACGACGAACTCGTGATCGCGACCGGTTCGTACCCGTTCGTCCCTCCCGTGCCGGGCCACGACCTCGACGGGTTGCTTCGTGTACCGCACCCTCGACGACCTCGAACAGATCCGCAACTGGGCGACCGACGCCCGGCCGCACCACCGGCCTCGTGATCGGCGGTGGCCTGCTCGGCCTCGAAGCGGCCAACGCACTCAAGGCCCTCGGCCTCGACGTCCACGTCGTGGAGATGGCGCCGTACCCGATGCCGCAGCAGCTCGGCGAGGGCGGCGGCCGCATGCTCGGCCGCTGGGTCGACTCGCTCGGCGTCGATCTGCACTGCGGCGTCGCTCCCGACCATTTCCTGGCCGACGATGCCGGGAACGTGACCGGCCTGCAGATGGCCGACGGGACGATCCATGCCGTGCGACATCGTGGTGTTCTCCGCCGGCGTCCGTCCTCGTGACGAGGTGGCCCGCCGCGTCGGGAATCGACGTCGGCGAGCGTGGCGGCATCGTCGTCGACGACACGCTGGCAGACGTCAGCGTCGAGCATGTCTGGGCGATCGGTGAGGTCGCCCTCCACGAGGGCCGGGTGTACGGCCTGGTCGCGCCCGGCTACGAGATGGCGGCCGCGCTGGCCGATCCCGGCTCGTCGGCGGCGACGAGCACGTACCGGGGGAGCGACCTGTCGACGAAGCTCAAGCTGCTCGGCGTCGACGTGGCGACGTTCGGCCAGAGCAACGCAGCCGGCGACGGCGTCGACGAACTCGTCTACAACGACCCGGTCAACAAGATCTTCCGGCGGCTCGCCCTCGACGCCACCACCGGTGCGCTCATCGGCGGCGCGTTCGTCGGCGACACGTCCGGCTACGAACTGCTCACGGCGATCACGCTCGGTCTCGCCACGCAGCCCGACGACCTGCCGGCGTACGTCCTGCCGGCATCGGTGCGCCCGCCCGACCAGGGCGGCGCTCCCCGACGCCGCGCTGCTGTGCAGCTGCAACGCCGTCAGCGTCGGCACGATCCGCGACGCGGTCGGCAGAGGGCTGCGCAGACGCTCGGCGACGTGAAGTCGGCCACGTGCGCCGGCACGAGTTGCGGCGGCTGCGTTCCGGCGGTGACGACGCTGATCCGCAACGAGCTCACGGCGCTCGGCGTCGACGTGTCGAACGCACTCTGCGAGCACTTCGACCACTCCCGCCGCGAGCTGTACGACCTCATCCGTTACCACGGTCACCGCTCGTGGGCCGATGTCCTCCAGGCCCACGGGCGTGGACGTGGCTGCGAGATCTGCCGTCCGACCGTCGCCTCGATCCTGTCGTCGCTGTCGAGCACGTACGTGCTCGGCGGCGACCAGGCGTCGGTGCAGGACACGAACGACCATCACCTCGCCAACATGCAGCGCAACGGCACCTACTCGGTGGTGCCCACGGGTGCCCGGCGGCGAGATCACGCCCGACCAGCTGATCGCGCTCGGCACGATCGCCAAGGACTTCGGGCTCTACACGAAGATCACCGGCGGCCAGCGCATCGACCTGCTCGGGGCGCAGATGCACGACCTGCCCGAGATCTGGCGTCGTGTGATCGACGCCGGCATGGAATCGGGCCAGGCGTACGGCAAGTCGCTGCGCACCGTGAAGTCGTGTGTCGGCTCCACCTGGTGCCGGTACGGCGTGCAGGACTCGGTCGGCATGGCCATCGTGCTCGAGGAGCGCTACCGGGGGCTGCGTTCGCCGCACAAGATCAAGATGGGCGTCTCGGGTTGCACCCGCGAGTGCGCCGAGGCGCAGAGCAAGGACGTCGGCGTGATCGCCACCGAGAACGGCTGGAACCTCTACGTCGGGGGCAACGGTGGCCGCAGCCCTCGCCACGCCGACCTGCTGGCGACCGACCTGACCGATGAGCAGCTGATCACGGCGATCGACCGCTTCCTGATGTTCTACATCCGCACCGCCGACCGGCTGCAGCGGACCTCCACCGTGGCTCGGACGAGCCTCGACGGCGGCCTCGACCACCTGCGGGCCGTGATCTTCGACGACGCGCTCGGCCTCGCCGCCGAGCTGGATGCCGACATGGCCCGCCACGTCGACGTGTACGAGTGCGAGTGGAAGGCGACGCTCGACGATCCCGAGCGGCTCGCCCACTTCGTCGAGTTCGTCAACGCCCCCGACGTGAACACGACCCCGGTGTGGGTCACCGAGCGTGGACAGCGGGTGCCGGCATGACCATCGTGCGTCGGGCACGCGTGCGACGGTCGTCGCCCGCGTCGACGATCTCCCGGTCGACCGCGGCGTCGCCGTCCTCGTCGACGGCCACCCGGTCGCACTGTTCCGTCTGGCCGACGGCGCGCATCTTCGCCATCGACCACATCGAACCGTTCACCGACGTGCCGGTTCTGGCCCGCGGGCTGGTCGGCTCGGTCGGCGACGTCGCCACCGTGTCGTCCCCGCTCCACAAGCAGCGCTTCGACCTCGACACCGGACGCTGCGTCGACGATGCGGCGTATGCGGTCGGCACCTGGGCGGTCAGTGTGGTCGACGGCGTGGTGACGATCGGCGATCGGCGACCGGCCGCAGCGTGACGGCCGGCCCGTGAACGACCGGAACGTACCCACAGCGGAAACCTCGTCGAAACGATCGGCCCCGAGACTCGACAGAGTGAATCGAGGACCGCTGGCAGGGTTACACGATCGGCGTCACCGCCGATCGGCGCGCCGACGAACAGATGAAGCTGCTCGCCGGCCGCGGTGCCGAATGCCTGCACGGTCCGGTCATCAAGACGCATCCCGTCGGCGTCGGAGGACGAGATGCGAGCGGCCACCGCAGCTCCTGCTCGACAACCCACCCGACCTGGTGATCTTCACGACCGGGCTCGGCGTGCGGGGGTGGCTCGAGGCCGCCGACGCGATCCAGCTCGGTGACGATCTCCGCGACGCTCCTCGGCGAGGCCGAACTGCTCGCCCGCGGTCCGAAGGCCACCGGCGCGCTCGTCACGGTCGGATTCGACGTCGCCTGGACCGCGCCGCGGGCCCGCTACGACGACATCACCGATCTGCTCTGCGACGCGGGACCTGCGCGGCGTGCGGATCGCGGTGCAGCTCGACGGCGCCGGAGCCAAGGACCTGTGCGACGCGATCGAGGCGATGGGTGCCGATGTCGTCCGCGTCCCCGTCTACCGCTGGTCGCTGCCCGCCGACTCGACCGATGCCGAGCGGCTGATCCGCGCGGTCGTCGAGCGCCGGGTCGATGCGCTCACGTTCACGGCCAAGCCGGCCGTCGAGAACTTCCTCGAGATCGCCGGCTTCATGGGCCTGCTCGACGAGGTCGATCGAGGCGCTGTCGAGCGGCGATGTCCGTGTCGTTCTGCGTCGGGCCCGGTGTGCGCCACCGGCGTCGACCGAGGCCGGACTGCCCGAACCGTTCGTCCCCGTGCGTCACCGCCTCGGTGCGATGGTGCAACAGGTCGCGCAGTACTTCGCGACACAGGGCGAGGACGTCGAGATGGCCGGCACGCCGGTGCGGGTGCAGGGCCGCCTCGCCGTGATCGACGGCCGCCAGGCGGCCTGGCTGACCGACCGGGAGCGAGCGCTGCTCACCGCGCTGCTCGCCAGGCCGGGTGCGGTGCTGTCGAAGCCGGAGCTCCTCCGGCGGGTGTGGCGCGGGGCGGAGACCGACGAACACCTCGTCGAGGTCACCGTCGCCCGCCTCCGCCAACGCCTCGGACCGGCATCGGACGGGATCGAGACCGTCGTTCGCCGCGGCTACCGCGTCGAGCGCGGTGTGACGCGACGCGCGTCGGTCGGCATCCGGCGATCCGTTTCGCCGAGCGCACAGCGGCCGCGGATCGTGTGAGCCGCCGCACGATCACCGATCGCTCCGATTGCGGTGGCGTGCACGATCCGTTCACTGCGTCGTCGTCACGAGGCAACGCGCGTTGCGGTTCGATCGACACCATGAACGATGCCACCCGCCCCCGACGACATCTCGCCGCCCATCGACGTCGTCACGACCTCGACGCGTCGACCGGTCGTCGTGCGCCTCTGGTCGTTCACCGGCAAGTACCGGATCCTGCACCTCACGTGGATCGCGTTCTTCCTGACGCTTCGTCGTCTGGTTCAACTACGCGCCGTTCGCCAACACGATCGCCGACCAGCTCGGCCTGTCCGAGGCGGAGGAGAAGACGATCGCGCTCTGCAACGTCGCGCTGACGATCCCGGCCCGCATCTTCATCGGCATGGCGCTCGACCGATGGGGGCCCCGCCGGGTGTACGCGGCGATCCTGATGTTCGCCGTCATCCCGAACACGGTCTTCGCGCTGTCGAGCTCGTTCACGCACGCTCGTCGCTCAGCCGGCTCGCCCTGTCGGTCGTCGGCGCCGGGTTCGTCGTCGGCATCCGCATGGTGTCGGAATGGTTCCCGCCGAGCGAGGTCGGCACCGCCGAGGGCGTGTACGGCGGTTGGGGCAACTTCGGCGCGGCGGCCGCCGCGTTCTCGCTGCCGATGTTCGCCGGGTTCTTCGGCGGTGACGACGGATGGCGCTGGTCGATCCTGCTCACCGGTGTCATCGCCGCCGGCGTACGGCGCTGTTCTACCTGCGGGCCGTGACCGACACGCCCGAGGGCGTCTCCTACGTCCGTCCGCGACGTCAGGGAGCGCTCGAGGTGACGAACCGCAAGGCCGTGTTCGGGCTGGCGGCTGCTGACGGTCCCGGTGAACGCCGCCCTCGGCCTCATCGCCTGGCGGGTCTGGCGGGTCGACGTGATCAGCACGCCGGTGTTCATCGCGGTGCTCGTCGCGGTCGCCGGCGCTGCTCGATCGTCCAGGAGGTCGCCGTGTTCAGGGTGAACCGCCCGGCGATGGACAACGCGTACGCCGCGCCGACGACCAGTACCCGTTCCGCTCGGTCGCCGTGCTGTCGATCGCCTACTTCGCCACGTTCGGTTCGGAACTCGCCGTCGTCTCGATGCTGCCCGCGTTCTTCGCCGACACGTGGGGCCTCGGTCCGACTGCGGCCGGCATCGCCGCTTCGGCGTTCGCCTTCGTGAACCTCGCCGCCCGGCCGATCGGCGGCATCATGTCCGACCTGCTCGGCTCTCGCCGGCGCACGCTCACCCTCCTCACTCGTCGGGCTGCTCGCTCGGCTACGTGCTGCTCTCCACGATGGGTGCGGCGTGGCCGTGGGCGCTGGCGGTCGTCGCCTGCATGGTCTGCTCGTTCTTCGTCCAGTCCGGCGCGGGCGCGGTGTTCGCCATCGTGCCGCTCGTGAAGAAGCGGGTCAGCGGCCAGATCGCCGGCATGGCGGGGGCCTACGGCAACATCGGCGGCGTCGTCTTCCTGACCGATCGGTCTGTTCGTCGGCAGCCAGGTGTTCTTCCTGACGCATCGCCGTGCGCCGCGGTGGTGGCGATGATCGCCAGCCTGTTCCTCGTCGAGCCGGCCGAGAGCTTCGCCACCGAACTGCTGACCGATCACGCCGCCGGCCGTCGGGCACGAAGCGCGGCTCGTCGCATCCTGATCGCGACGGTCACGCCGGCGCCCCACCTCATGCCGGCGCACGTCGGTCGCGCGAGCGCATCGTGACGCCCGACGCGACGCTCACCCACTGCCCGTACTGCGCGCTCAACTGCGGGATCGGGCTCAGCCGTCGCGAAGCGACGCCGTCACCGGTCTGGTGCGGTGGAAGGGCTCGCCGCTCACCGGCGGCGCGGTGTGCTCGAAGGGGTCGACGGCGTGGGAACAGGTGCAGCATCGCGACCGGCTGCTGATGCCGCTCGTGCGTCGTGACGGCGTGCTCGTCGAGGCCGGTTGGGAGGAGGCGCTCGACCTCGCCGCCGACGGGTTCCTGCGGATCCGCGAGCAGCACGGCGCCGACGCCAACGCCGTCCTGTCGGGCGGTTCGCTGACCAACGAGAAGGCCTACCTGATGGGCAAGTTCGCCCGCCTCGCGCTCGGCACCCGGCACATCGACTACAACGGCCGCTTCTGCATGGTGTCGGCCGGCAGCGCCAACATGATGGCGTTCGGCAGGGACCGGGCGATGACGCCGCTCGACGAGCTCGATCGACGCCGACGTGATCGTCGTGGTCGGGGCCAACCTGTCCGACGCCTACCCGGTGATGCTGCCGACCACGATCAACAAGGCCCGCCAGCGCGGCGCACGGGTGGTCGCCATCGACCCTCGGTTCGGTCGCTGGGTGCAGGACGACGATCTGCAGATCGCGATCCGTCCGGGCACCGACGGTGCGCTGTTCCTCGGGCTGCTCGCGGAGATCGAGCGCGCAGGGTCTGCTCGACGTCGACTTCATCCAGCACCCGGACCGTCGGCTTCGACGACGCGATCGCCGCGGCCCGGCCGTGGCGCCCGGAGCGTCGTCGAAGCGGTCACCGACGTCGCCGCCGGCCACGGTGCGCGAACTCGCCCGGCTGATCGGGTCGGCCGAGCGGTGCATGATCCTCCACGCCCGCGGACCCGAGCAGCAGACGATGGGCACCGACAACGTGCTGGCGATGATCAACGTCGCGCTCGCCTGCGGTCACATCGGCAAGCCGAGCTGCGGGATCAACATGCTCACCGGTCAGCGCAACGGTCAGGGTGGCCGTGAGTGGGGTCAGCGCTGCAATCAGCTCCCCGCCGGGACGATCGATCGCCGACCCCGAGCATCGTGCGGTCGTCGCCGAGCGGTGGGGCGTCGACGTCGACTCGCTGCCCGGGCGTCGGCGCGACGTACGTCGAGATCCTCCAGATGGCGGGCCGCGGCGAGATCAAGGGGCTGCTGTCGATCTCCAACAACATGAGCATCTCGGCGCCGGACCTCGGCCGGGTCGAGGAGCAGATGGCGACGCTCGAACACTGCGTCGTGATCGACCCGTTCCTGTCCGAGTCGGCGCTGCGCCACGCGACCGTCGTGCTCCCCGGCACCACGTTCGCCGAGGAGGAGGGCACGATCACCACGATCGAAGGTCGTGTCGTGCGCTGCGACCAGGCGGTCGCGCCGGTGCCGCGACGCGCCGACATCGACGTGCTCCGCAACCTCGCCCGGCGGCTCGGCGTCGGCCACCACTTCGACTTCGTGCGCGGTCGCGAGGTGTTCGAGGAGATGCGGACGGTCTCGGCCGGCGGCCCGAACGACTACGCCGGGCATCACGTGGGAGCGCGCCCGCGAGGGTGTGTTCTGGCCGTGTCCCGACGAGCGGCATCCGGGTACGCCCGCGGCTGTACGAGCGACCGGTTCGCCCACCCCGACGGGCTCGCCCGCTTCCACGCGGTCGAGTTCTCGACGCCGCCGGTCCTCGTCGACGCCGAGTACCCGCTCGTGCTCACGACGGGCCGCCTCCTCGCGCACTACCTGTCGGGCAACCAGACCAAGCGGATCCCGGCGCAGCAGCAGAAGGCGCCGGGCCCGTACGTCGAGTTGCACCCCGACACCGCTGCCGCGCTGGGTCTGACGCGCCGAGGACCGGGTCGAGCTGACGAGCCGCCAGGGTCGCTCGACCGTGCCGTGGAGGCCGAACGAACGCCTGCGCACCGACACCGTGTTCATGCCGTACCACTGGCGGGAGTGCAACGTGCTGGTCGCCGCCGACCTCGATCCGACGAGCAAGATCCCCGGGTTCAAGTACACGCCGATCCGTGTCAGCCCGCTGCGCACGCGTGACCACTCGGCCGCCGCGCTCGCCGGATCGGTGGCGCCCTGACGTCCGAACGCGACACCCTGCGATGAGCGAACGGCCCACCGTTCGGTCCGTTGGCTCATCGCAAGCCGCGCCGCCCTTCGACAGGTGACGGCGGTCGATCAGCGGGGAGCGCGGTTCCGCGACGGTCCGGTGGCGGCGCGGAGGCGGCGGAGCTACAGGCATCGGCTGACTCGGCGGTGAGCAACGGATCGAGCGAGAACTCCGGGCGGAGGTGCACCAGCCCGGGTGCTGCGACGACGACTTCGAGCAGCCCGTCGTCGGACGACATGACGCAGGCGCCCGCATCGCCCGCCGAGTCGCTGTCGGCCGACCAGTACGGCATGTACCAGGCCCGCACCAGGACCGTGCCGGCCGCGTCGACCTCGATCACGATCTCGTCGGGTGATCTCGCTCACGAGTCGTGCCGGAGGTGTCGACGATCGGCGTGGCGTCGACGACCTCCCAGATGCGCCAGTGCTCGGTCGTGCGCACGAGACGCAACCACGGCACGCCGCGCTCGAGGAGCGCGGCCTCCGCCTCCCCGCCCTCGTCGAGATCGACATCGGGCAGGGCGATCCAGCGCACGGCGTGATCGTCGACCCACCGGCGATACTCGCGCCAGCGGTGAGGTCGTCGTCGTAGAGGTCGGCGTTGCGGTCCATGTCGACCTGGCGCTCCCACCCCCGGGCGATCGGCACCTCCGACGGCGATGTGGGCGACCTCCCAATGACCGGCGGTGAACGGGACCTCGACCCGGCCCGGCTGCCCTCCGGCGCTCGTGACCACGTCGATCACGGGATCGTGGTAGCTCGGCCTCGGCGGCCGGATCGTCGATATGGCCGGCGCTGGCCACCCCGGGCAACACCATCCACAGCGCGAGCGGGATCCCGGCGGCGATGACGAGAGGTCGGCGGCTCCGCCACATCGCCGCGGCGAGGATCGGCAGCGACGAAGAACGACGACCATCCGCGTCATGTTGCCGCCGAGCGGGTTGGCGACGAGGAACAACGGAACCGACGGCGGCGGCCGCGAGCCCTGCCGACAGCCGGAGCACGCGTTCGGATCGTCGGCAGCACGATCACCAGGCCGATGCACGATGCCATCACCCCGACGAAACCGGCGCCGCGGAACGGGAACACACCGGGATCGGGGAACAGCGCCGAAGCCGCGGCGATCGGGGTGATGGTGAGCACGGCCATCGTGATCGGGACCTTGAACGGCACGTGTTCGCCGTTGCGCCGCCGCAGCCATGCGTCGACCACGATGCCGCACGAGCCCGATCGCCAGGAACGCACCGGCGACCGGGCTGGCGAGCGACGTCAGCGGAGCGGCGACCACGGCGACCACGATCCATCGCCGCTCGTAGGCCGAGCAGCGCGACCAGGCCGAACGCGAGCCCGAGCGCGAACGGGAGTCGGCCGACCGCCAGATTGACCGCGGTGCCGACGGCGAACCAACACGCGGCGATCGCACCGACCGTGCCGAAGCGCCGCTGGAGCAGGTCGGCGAACGCCGCGGCGGCGATCACACTGCTGGCGATGCCGACCACCATCGGGCCGAACCACGAGGCGAGCGGCGGGTAGATGACGCTGTACCCGAGCGTGTAGTGGCCGCTGTACCACTGCCCGTTCCACAGGGTCAGTCCGGCCTGTCCGGAACAGCTCGATCCGGAACAGGTGCGCCGGCCAGTCGGTGCCGCGGGCCCCGGAGAGCGCGACCGCGGCACCGAGGACCAGGGCGATGCGCCGGCGCCAGCAACCCGACCGCGACGCGGCTGCCGGGCGACGGCTCGGCGCGATCGAGAGCTGGGAGGGGTGCGGTGGTCACGGTTGGTCCTGACGTGCAGACAGCGGTGCCCGACTGTGCTGCAACCGTAACCTGTTCGCAACGTTATTGCTGTCGGGATTCGGTCCGCGCGGTCGACACGCAGGCCGTCGCTCGACAGGCGGACGGGCAGCACGGTGCAGCCGTGGCCGATCGATGTGACCTCGGCGAGCAGGCGCTCGGTCCGATCGGGATCGCCGTCGGTCAGCAGCGTGATCGCACCGCCGTCACCGCCGGCGCCGTTGACCTTGTGGCCGATCGCGCCGTGTCGGTCGGCCACCTCGATCACCCGCTCGGCCAGTGCGCCCACGAGGTCGGCGTGCAGTTCCCGTTGCGCCTCCGTGTTCGCGGTCATCGCCCGTCCGAGCGCCTCGAGGTCGCCGGCGGCGAGCGCCGCGCGCGGCGTGGCGCGCCGCTCGGCGGAGCGCGTCGAGTGGCGGCGGCGTGCGGCCCGCGGTCGACCATGTCGGCGATCACGATGTCGTGGATCGCCGACGACTGGTGCGGGGCGCCGAGGTACACCACCACGAGCCGGCGTTCGAGTTCGGCGAGCACCGCCGGCGCGACGTCGATCGGCTCGACGTGGGCGTGCGGGTACGCGTCGATGTGGATCAGGTTGATCCCGCCGAACGCGGCGGCGATCTGGTCCTGCACCCCGCTCTGCTGGGCCAGGTGTTCGGTCTCGACGCGCCACGCCGCCCGGGCGACGTCGAGGTTGCTGCGCCGTCGTGACCGGAGCGCGTCGAGCGCACCGATCAGCGCGACGCAAGTCGCGGCGGATGTGCCGATCGACGCACCGAACGGCGCGTCGGAGTCGATCGTGATCTCGACGGCAAGGCCTGGCGGGATGCCGACTTCCACGATCGCCGCCTCCAGCAGTGGATGCCGTCCCCAGCATCGTCCGCCGAGTCCCTCGGGCACGTAGCGATCGCCGAACACCTGGGCATCGATCACGATCGGTGGCTCCGACCCGTCGTCGGCTCGGGCGACGATGTCGACGTGCACCCGCGGCTCGACGGCGATGCTGCACACCGTGCCGTACTCGGCGAACCACGTGTCGGTCCACCCGCCGTTGTCGCAGATGCGCGTCGGCGCGCTGGCGTGGACGGTGAAGTCGACCGTCAGACGTTGGTGGCACGCCCGGCCCAGAACGGGGCTCGCAGCTCGCGCTTGAGGATCTTGCCCGAGCCGGTCTTCGGGAGCTCGTCGATCCACGAGATCGAACGGGGCACCTTGTAACTGGCGAGATGTGCACGCGGCGAAGGTGCTGACGTCGTCCTCGTCGAGGTCCGCGCCCGGCCGCTTGACGATCACCGCGTGGACCAGTTCACCCCAGTCGTCGCTCGGGATGCCGAACACGGCCGCTTCGTAGATGTCGGGGTGGGCCTCGAGCGCCGATTCGATCTCGGCCGGGTAGATGTTCATCCCGCCCGAGATGATCATGTCCTTCTTGCGGTCGCAGATGTAGAGGAAGCCCTCGTCGTCGCGGTAGGCGATGTCGCCGACGGTCTGGAAGCCGTCGCGATGGTCCTCTTCGAACTTGTCGTGCTGCTTGTAGTAGTCGGCGAACACCGACGGCGACCGGACGTACACCTCACCGGTGGCCTCGGGGCCGGTGCCGGTGACGATGTTGCCGTCGTCGTCGTACAGGCGGATCTCGACCAGCGGCGACTCCTTGCCGCACGATCCGGGTTTGCGCATCTGGTCCTCCGGGCGCAGCACCGTGTTCACGCCGAGTTCGGTCGAGCCGTAGACCTCGAACAACGACTCCGGCGGGAAGTCGCGGACGTACTGCTGCTTCAGGGCGAAGCTCCACGGCGCGGCGTTGGCGATCATGATCCGGATCGACGACCGGTCGTACTTCGCCTTCACGTCGTCGGGCAGGTTGCAGATCATGCGGATCGGTGTCGGCGCGGCGAACGTGGACGTGGGCTTGTACGTGTCGACGAGGCGCAACCAGTCCTCCGGGTCGAACTTGTGCTGGAGGACGATCGTCTGGCCCATCGCCAGCGCGCGGCCATGAAGCCGCCGGGCCCCGAGTGGTACAGCGGGCCGGTCGTGATGTACACGTCGTCGAGCCGGTAGCCGATGAACTGCATGAGCGCCACGCCCTGCCGGGGATCGGCGGCGTTGCGCCGGAACGCGCCCTTCGGCTTGCCGGTCGTGCCCGAGGTGTAGATCATCGTGGCGCCGGCGGCGGCCGGCGTCGTTGGCCGTCAGCCTGACGGCACGGTCCATTCG
Source organism: Ilumatobacteraceae bacterium (assembly GCA_963801795.1). Classification (GTDB taxonomy): domain Bacteria; phylum Actinomycetota; class Acidimicrobiia; order Acidimicrobiales; family Ilumatobacteraceae; genus Sva-07. Next base: position 265,732 of record CAWDFZ010000001.1, on the reverse strand, counting down.
GTGGTCGGTGCCGCGGCGATCAGGTCGTCGCCGGGCTCCATGCCGTCGAGCGGCGCGCCGTCGAACACGACGACCGACGACACCTTGGGAATCTCCGGCCGGATGCGGGCGAACAGCGCGGCGAACTCGGCATCGACGACCACGACCGAGGCGTCGCAGTGGTCGACCACGTAGGCCGCCTCGTCGTCGGAGAGCCGGTAGTTGATCGGCACCGCGGTGGCCCTGATCTTGCGTGCCGCGTTCATCGCCTCGACGATGCCGGTGGAGTTCTGGCCGCACCAGGCGATCTTGCTGCCGGGCCCGGCGCCGAGATCGGTGAGCACGTGGGCGACCTGATTCGCCCGGGCCTCGAGTTCGGCGTACGTGCACTGCCGCACGTCGCCGTCGCCGCGGTCGTCGATCACCGCGATCTTGTCGGGCTGACTGGCTGCGTACCCCGTGAGCAGGTCGGTCATGGCCGTATTCGTACCACCTGGTGCCGCACCGTCTCGCTCCGGAGCCCACCCCCGGAACCCGTCCATCGTCGTTTGCGTCAGGATTTCTGACGGACGTCCATCCAGAAATCGCGACGCAAACGAGGATTTGAGCCGGTGCGGCCGGTTGGTTCAGGCCGGTGTGGGTTCAGGCGGGCTGGAGGGCGGCGTCGCGGCGCTCGGCGTAGCGCGGGCGACCGTCGCTCGTGGCGAGGCGCTTCATGAGGCGCTCCTGCGCCGCGGCGCCTTCACCGGTCAGGCCGGTGATGTTCGCCGCGTCCCACTGCCGGAGCACGACCGGGGCGAGGATCTGATCGTGGTGGATCTGCAGGTCGTAGATGCCGGCCTTGGCGATGAGCGCCGCGTGGCGGTCGAAGTCGGGGATGCCGACACCGGGCATGGCGAACTTGCGGACCTGCTTCTCCATGGCGACCATCATCACGTCGGGAGCGGCCTCGATGGCGGCTGCTGCGAGGTCGCGGTAGAAGAGCTGGTGCAGGTTCTCGTCGGCGCACACCCGCTTCATCACCTCGAAGCCGACCGGGTCGCCGATCTGCGCGCCCGTGTTGCGGTGGGCGATGCGCGTGGCGAGTTCCTGCAGGGCGAGGTAGATGAAACCCTCGAAGAGGCTGTCGGGGTCGGGAGTGATGCCGCCGGACACCTGGGCCATGCGGCCCCGTTCGAGTTCGACCGGGTCGATCGCCCGCGTGGTCATGAGATAGCCGTAGATCACCATCGAGTGGCGACCCTCCTCGGCGGTCCAGCGGCGGACCCAGGTGCCCCAGGCGCCGTCCTTGCCGAACATCTGCTCGACCGAGCGGAAGTAGTACGGCAGGTTGTCCTCGGTGAGCAGGTTCACGAGGAGTGCACTGCGGACCTCGGGGCCGATCGACGCGCCGGCGAGGTCGGCGTCCTCCTCGGTCCACTGGTGGCCGATCTCGTGGTCGCGGCCTCGCCCGTACGGCACGTAGTCGTGCGGGAACCACTCCTTGGTGGTGGCCAGGTGCCGTTCGAGCAACCGCTCAGCGGTCGGTGTGAGGTCGTGGAGGAGGTCCTGCTCGTTCACGAAACCCACCCTACCGACCGGCAGGTAGGAATGCCAGTCAACCGCATCGATGGCCGGCGATCGGGCGACGGAAATGCGTCACACCGAGCGGCGGCCCTCCGTCATCCTCCCCGCCCACCCTCGGTCATCCTCCCCGCCCACCCTCCACCGACACGTCGAGGCCGCGGCGCCGCGCCGTCTCCACCAGGGCGATCGCCTGCTCACGGGTCCGCACGGCGAACGTCGCGTGGATGCCGGTCTGGCGCACGTGCAGGTCGAGTCCCTCACGCAGGTGCTCGACCTCGATCAGATCCGCACCCCCGTCGGCGAACACCGACAGAAGTTGGGCCAGGGCACCGGGCCGGTCGCCGATCCGGGCGAAGATCGACAGCCGCCGTCCGGCCTGGTTCTCCCGTCGCCGGATCAGACCGGGCACGAGACCGAGGTCGACGTTGCCGCCCGACACCACCACGCAGGTGACGCCGTCGTCGGCGGGCCGCGACGAGTCCGGCCGCGAGGGCCGCCACCCCGACCGCGCCGGCGCCCTCGGACACCAGCTTGGCCCGATCCATCAGCAGCACCATCGCGTCGGCGATCGCGTCCTCGTCGACGCTGACGATCTCGTCGAGCCAGGTCGACACGAGCGGACCCGTGATCTCGCCCGGGTACTTCACGGCGATGCCGTCGGCCAACGTCAACACCGGACCGTCGGCCACCGCACCGCCGCAGTACGGCGCGCACGCCGCGGCCTGCACACCGACCACTCGCACGTGCGGGAGCAGCGACTTGACCGCGATGGCGACGCCGGAAGCCAGCCCGCCCCCGCCGAGCGGGCACGACGACGCACGACAGCGATTCGATGTCGTCGACCAACTCGAGCCCGATCGTGCCCTGGCCGGCGATCACGGCGACGTCGTCGAACGGCGGGCAGAACGTCGTCCCCCGCTCGCGGGCGCGCTCCATCGACAGCGACACGGCCTCCTTCAACGCTGCGCCGTGTTCGATCACGGTCGCGCCGTAGCTCCGGCACGCCTCGATCTTGTTGATCGGCGCGCCGACCGGCACGACGATCTCGCAGGGCACGCCGAAGTGCGCCGCGGCGAACGCGAGCGCCTGGGCGTGGTTCCCGGCGCTGCCCGTGGTGACGCCGCGTCCCGCGCCCGCCCCAACGACGCCACCTTGTTCATCGCTCCACGGATCTTGAACGAGCCGGTGCGCTGCAGGTTCTCCGCCTTCAGCACGACATCGCCACCGTCCGTCCGGCCCGACAGCGCGAGCCCTGACAACGCCACCGAGGTGATCACCGGGGTGCGCTTGACGACTGCCGCCGATCGCGGTGCGTGCCGCCCGGATCGACTCGAGATCGACGAGCCGCGTCCACGAGCGCACCGTACTGCCGGCCGCGCCCGTGCGCGCCGGCGACGTGCGGCGCGGCGTCAGGCGTCGTCGGGGAGCGGGTTGTCGGGGAGCTTGCGGACCTTGGCCCGGCGACGGCGGCGGGCCGGGATCATGTCGCGCATCGATTCGAGCCGTCCGAAGCACAGCAGCCGGTCGTTGGCGTGGAGCACGCGGTTCTCGCGCGGGTTGGGGATCACCTCGGTGTCGCGGTGCATCGTGAGCACGGTGATGTCGCGGTCGCGCAGGCCGGCCTGGGCGATCGATCGGCCGACGAAATCGCCGTCGTCACGCACGAGCAATTCGGCGACGCCGTACCCGGTGCTCACCGAGAGCCGCTGGCGCACGTCGAGTTCGGGGAAGGCGACCTGGTTGGCGACGTGGTCGACGATGGCGCCGGCGATGTCGAGATCGGTGGCGCGTTCGATGCCTTCGAGCCCGGGCGACGAGTTGACCTCCATCACCAGCGGCCCGTCGTTGCCCTCGAGCATGTCGACACCGGCGACGCGCAGGCCCATGATCTGGGCAGACCGGACCGCCGCCCGTTCGTAGTGCGGCGTCGAGCGTCACACCCTCCACGGACCCGCCGCGATGGACGTTGCTGCGGAACTCGTCACCCTGCGCGGTGCGGCGCATCGCCGCGACGACGCGGTCGCCGACGACGAGGGCACGGATGTCGCGTCCCTTGCTCTCGGCGACGAACTGCTGGATCAGCACGTTCTGGCGAGTGCTCTGCATCGTCTCGATGATCGCCTCGGCCACCTTGTTGTCGGGCGCGAGGATCACGCCGATGCCCTGGGTGCCCTCGAGCAGCTTGATCACGACCGGCGCGCCGCCGACGCGGTCGATGGCCGACAGCACGTCCTGCCGGTTGCGGACGAACGCCGTGCGCGGCATGCCGATGTCGTGGCGCGACAGGATCTGGATGGCGCGCAGCTTGTCGCGCGAGTTGGCGATCCCGTTCGCGGTGTTCGGCGTGTAGACGTCCATCTGCTCGAACTGGCGGACGACGGCCGAACCGAAGTAGGTGATCGATGCGCCGATCCGGGGCACGATCGCGTCGTAGTCGGACAACGGCTTGCCACGGAACTGGAGGTCCGGTTCGGGGCCCGACAGGTCGATGGCGAAGCGCAGGGTGTCGAGCACCTTGCACTGGTGGCCGCGATCGATCGCCGCCAGCTTGAGTCGCTGGGTGCTGTACGACCGCGGTGCGCGGGACAGGATCGCGAGCTTCATGCGATCCCGATCGTCGGATCGTCGTGCATCTGATGCATCGGATCGCTCTCCCCGCCGGTGTCGTCGCCGACATCACTCGTGTCGCCTGGTTCGCGGATCTCGGCGATGTTGGCGATCGCATCGCCCTGGTGGACGAGCGGGTGCTGGATGTGTCCGATCACGACGCCGGATGTCGTCGCGGTGATCCGGCTCAGACGCTTGCCCACCGAGTCGTGGATCACTCCGAGCAGCTGTCCCCGGGTCACCTCGGCGCCGAGTCCGGTCTGGAGCAGCGCCAGGCCGCTGCGGCGGGCCCGCACCCACGACGTGCGCCGGCTCTCCATCGGCACGACGTGCCCGTCGTCATCGGCGTCGCGGTCGATCATGCCGAGTTCGCTGAGCACGCGCCGGATCCCGCGGACACCGATGTCGAGCGCCGCCGTGTCGAACCGCCACGCTTCGCCTCCTTCATAGAGCAGCATCGTGGCACCGTTCTCGGTCGCCGCCGCGCGCAACGATCCGTCACGCAGCCGGGCGTGGACCATCACCGGCGCACCGAACGCGATCGGCGAGCTGGCGCGTCGTCGGGATCGTCGAGGTCGCCGCGCACGTGCGGCAGGTTCGTGCGGTGGTCGGAGCCGCTGTGCAGGTCGATGCCGACATCGCAGCGCGTGACGATCTCGGTCATGAACAGGTTGGCGATGCGCGCCGCGAGCGACCCGTTGGGGGAGCCGGGAAAGGCACGGTTCAGGTCCCGACGATCCGGCAGGTAGCGATCGCCTTGCAGGAAGCCGTGCACGTTCACGATCGGCACGGCGATCACCGTGCCCGACATCGCGCGCGCGTTCAGGCTCTTCGTCACGCGCCGGATGATCTCCACGCCGCCGATCTCGTCGCCGTGCACGGCGGCGCTGAGCCAGATCGTGCGACCCGGCTTGCGCCCGTGCACGATCTGGATCGGCAACGAGATCTGGGTGCCCGTGACCAGCCGCGAGATCGGCAGTTCGCCCGTCGCCGAGCGGCCCGGTGGAACGAGCAGCTCGCCGATCAGGAAGGGATCGCGGCTCGGGCGGCGCGTCGGAGTCACGTGAGCCCACGGTTCCGCTGCCGGATCTCGCGCGACGGCCGGCCGCCGCGGTACGACACGCCGGGGTCGACGACGAAGCGCGACCGTAGTGCCTCCCGGCCGATGAGCATCCGGAAGCCCATCTCGTCCCGCCGCGTCAGGGTGACCTCGGCGTCGACGGGCGTGCCGGCGAGCGACACGGTGGTCAGCACCACAGGTCGATCGTCGGACCGTCCCGACGAGCTCCTGATCGATCGCCACGTCAGCACCGGGGCCGTGGCGATGACGGGGTCGTTGGTCGAGCGCTGCCACGGATGGATCTCGAAGCGCACCCACTCCGCGCCGTCGCGCTCGAACGACTCGAGGTCGAAGGCGTGCAGCGACGACGTCCGCGCCCCGGTGTCGAGCTTCGCCTTCACGTAGGGGACGCCCCACTCGTCGAGCGCGACCCATTCGCGCCACCCGAGGCACGGCCGGTCGAGCCCTCGACGCTTCGCGCTCAGCCGTGCCACCGCCCCGAACGTAGTTGTTCGCAACTCGGCGGGGGTGAGCGATGTCACGTCGGGAAGTGGCCGCCCGACGTCGGTACGGCCGGGCGGGCTGCCATGCTCCACGCCATGGTCTCCTGGTTCGCGTCGATCGCCGAAGCTCTCGTCCTCCTGCCCGTCGCGTTCGTCGCGTCGTGGATGGCTCGGCGGGTGATCACTTCGCTCATGCGTCGGGCGGTTCGTCGGGCCCAGCGGGCGCAGGGGAGTTGGCGGATCCGGCTCGACCGTCTGGGCGACAACGGCCAGGCCGACGCCCGCAAGCGCCAGCGCGCCGACGCCGTGGCCCGGATGCTCGGCCACACGGTGACCGTGGCGATCTTCGCGATCGCCGCACTCGCCGTCGCTGGCAGTGCTCGGTGTGTCACCGGTGTTGGCGATCTCGAGTGCGGGCTTCGTCGGGTTCGCCATCGCCATCAGCGGCCAGCACCTCGCCAACGACGTGATCGCCGGCACCCGGGCGCTCCTCGAAGACCGCTACGCCGCCGGCGACGAGGTCGTCCTGCAGATCGGCGGGACCGAGGTGCGAGGGCACCGTCGACCTGATCGGTTCGGCATCGCTGCGGCTCCGAACGGTCGATGGTGCCACGTGGCACGCCGGCCACGCGTCGATCGAGTCGGTGACGAACCTGTCGCAACTGCCGGCCGTGAGCGACATCGAGGTGCCCGTCGTGGCGTGGCAGCGGGCCGACGAGCACGACGGCGGCGCAGCGTCTGGCGTTGGCCTCGAACGACGTCGGGCTCACCGGGGTGGTGTTCCTGCGTGACATCGAGACGCACGAGCCCGAGGACTCCGACACGATGACCGTGCGGGTCAGGTCGAACCGGCCGCTGACGTCACCCGAGGAAGACCTCGTCCGGTCGCGGTTGCTCGATTCCTGAAACGCTCAGACCTGACCCGGTCGATCGGGAATCCGGGCGCCGAACTCGGTGGTGATGACCCGCCCGTTCCGCTCGCCGGCACTCGGTGCGAGATCGGCGACGACGAAGCTCCGCTGCAGCCAGCGGTCGTGGCCGTCGAACCGAGGAGTGAACGGCGAGCGACCGTGCACCGCGACGTTGTTGTCGATCACGAGCAGGTCGCCGGGCTCGAGCACGACGGAACGCTGGCATGCGCTCGATGGCGTCGCGCACCGTGTCGACCACGAGTTGCGCCTCGGCGTCGATGCCGATCGTGAGGTCGGCGTCGAACACGAACGTCGGCGACTCGATGGTGCCCGTCACCAGAGGCATGATCGGGCCGAACTCGTTGGCCCGGTCGCCGAGGAAGCTCGCATCGACGGCGGTGCGGTACCGCGGTTCGAACAGCGCCTCGATGGTCGCGGTCGGCAGTACGTCGAACAGGTCGTGGACGCTGGCCATCGTGGTCCGCGCCGCCGGGTCGCCGCGCAGGCACAGGAGCAGCAGATAGCGCGGGCGGTGCGGGTGGAACGCGGTCTCGGTGTGGAACATGAGATTCGACCGCGACGACGTGGAGATCTGACGGTCGGCGTCGTGCCGCGTCGGGACGATGTTCTGCACGATGCGCCCGCCGTGTTCGGGCACGTACCCGACCGGCTCCCCCAGGCGGCGCGCCACGGTGAGCAGCGTCCAGTTCGGTCGCCAGGTCCTTGCCGGTCGGCTCACCCGGCGCGCCGGGTGTCGGCGGCAGCGGCCCGATCGGGATGTTGCGGATGAGGAGCGCCCCGGCGCGGTTCGACTGCGAAGCGAACCGGGCGAGCGCATCGTCGACGTCGATCGGCAGGCCGCGGCCCCGCATCGCGGCCTCGTGCACGAGCGCCTCGTCGAGTTCGACACGAGTCGTGCGGATCGGCGCGGCGTACCACGAGGTGGCGTCCACCGTGTCGATCGGAAGTGGGTCGATCGGAGGGTCGATCGGACGGCGATCGATCAGCGTCGTCATCTGATGGCCCTTCCTCTGTCCCTCGGTCGATCGTCCGCCCCGGTGTGGCGTTTGAAACGTTCGTTCCAGAATATCCTGGTGATGGAATGAAGTCAATCGTCACGGACGTGCCAGCCGGCACGGCGACCACTACGGTGCTGGTGCGATGACCGTCGCGGAAACCGTTCGAGCCCATGGCGGCCGGCTGACGCCGACCGAACGGCGCATCGCGACGATCGTGCTCGATTCACCGCAGATCGTCGGGTTCGGCACCGTGGCCGACCTCGCGGACGAAGCCGATGCCGGCGCCGCCACCGTGGTGCGTTTCGCCAACAAGCTCGGCTACGACGGTTTCGTCGGGCTGCAACGCGCCGTCCGTCGCGACCTCAGCGGGCAGCTCCGGCCTGCCGCCGAGCGCATCCGGGAACAACGGCAGGGCCTCGACCACGTGCGTGACCACGCGGCGATCGAGCAGGCGAACGTCGCGATCACCTTGACCGACGTCGACACGGCGGCCACCCGGGTCGTCGTCGATCGTCTCGCCGACGAGCGGTCGGACGTGCTGGTGCTGTCCGGCGCCGCCTCACGTGGTGTGGCGTTGCAGTTCGTCATCGAGCTGTCGCAGCTCCGGACCGGCGTGTCGATGCTCGACGGCAACCCGGTCGACGCGGCACGCGCCCTGGCGCTCGCCGGTGCACCGCCCACGATCGTGGCGATCGACATCCGCCGGTACGACCGCTGGGTCGTCGACACCCTGCGGCTCGCGTCCGAGCGCGGGGCATGGGTGGTGGCGGTGACCGACAGCGTGCTCTCGCCGCTCGCCTCGGTGGCCGATCACGCCTACCTGGTGGCGGCCGAGTCGCCGGGCCCGTTCGACAGCCATGTCGGAACGCTGGCCCTGCTCGACGTGCTCGTCGTCGGCGTGGCCGGCGCGGACCGCGACCGGGCCACCGAGCGCCTCGATCGCCAGGAGTCGCTGTGGCGCGCGACCGATGCGCTGATCGACGAATGACCGCGCGCCAACCGATCCGACCTTCTGGCGCGCGGCAGCGTTCGTCGGTTCGTCGGATCCCATTAGCGTCGTCGGTATGAGCGAGCTCGCGGTCGCCGCCCTGCAGATGGCGATGTCGGACGACTTCGACGACAACATCGCGACCGCCGAGCGGCTTGGTCCGCGATGCCGCTCGACAGGGAGCGCGGATCATCCTGATCCCCGAACTGTTCGAGGGCCCGTACTTCTGCAAGGACCAGCTACCCGAGCATCTCGATCTGGCCCGGCGGCTCGACGGTCATCCGACCGTGGAGCACTTCGCCGCGGTCGCAGCCGAGCTCGGGGTCGTCCTGCCGCTGAGCCTGTACGAGCGGGCCGGCCAGGCGCGGTTCAACTCGGTCGTGGTCGTCGATGCCGACGGTTCCGTGCTCGGCACCTACCGCAAGAGCCACATTCCCGACGGTCCGGGGTACACCGAGAAGTACTACTTCTCGCCGGGTGACACCGGGTTCCGGGTGTGGGACACGGTGCACGGCACGATCGGCGTCGGCATCTGCTGGGACCAGTGGTTCCCCGAGTCGGCCCGCTGCATGGCGCTGATGGGCGCCGAGGTGCTCCTCTATCCGACCGCCATCGGGAGCGAGCCGCCCGACCCGTCGTGGGACTCGTCGGGGCATTGGCAGCGGGTGATGCAGGGGCACGCCGGAGCGAACCTGATGCCGCTCGTGGCGGCGAATCGAGTCGGCCACGAGATCGGGCGGACGTGCGAGATCACGTTCTACGGTTCGTCGTTCATCGCCGACGCCACCGGCGACAAGGTCGCCGAGGCCGGCCGCGACGGCGAGGCCGTGCTGGTGGCGCGATTCGACCGCGAGCAACTTGCCGCGCAGCGGGCCGCATGGGGTCTGTTCCGTGATCGTCGCCCCGACCTCTACGGCCCGATCACCACGCTCGACGGCCGAGCCTGATGCCGCGCTGGCCGGCCGAGTGGGAACCGCACGCCGGCACCGCGATGTGCTGGCCGCTGCGCGCCGAGATGTGGCGCGGCCAGCTGGCGGCCGCCGAACGTGCTCACGCCGAGGTCGCCGATGCCATCGCCCGGTTCGAACCGGTCACGATGATCGCCGCGCCGCGCACCGCCGAGCGTGCCGCCGCGATGTGTGGTGCCGGGGTCGAGGTCGTCGAGCTGCCGATCGACGACTCGTGGTTCCGCGACTCGGGCCCGATCTACGTGATCGACGACGGTGGCGGGCGGGTGGCGACCGACTGGCGGTTCAACGCCTGGGGCGACAAGTTCGTGCCCTATGACGACGACGCGCTGGCGGCCCGTCGCTTCGCCGACCTCATCGGTGATCCGGTGCGCTCGGTCGACATGGTGTTCGAGGGCGGCTCGATCACGGGCGACGGTGAAGGCACCGTCGTCACCACCACGCAGTGTCTGATGCATCCGAACCGCAATCCGACGATGACGAAGGTGGAGATCGAGGCCGTGCTGCGCGCCGAGCTCGGGACGGAGCAGCTGCTCTGGCTGCCCCACGGGCTGGCGCTCGACGACGACACCGACGGCCATGTCGACAACATCGCGGCGTTCGCCGCGCCGGGCCAGCTGGTGCTCCAGGGATGTGACGACACCGACGAGGACGACTGGTTGCGGCTCGACGTCGACCGCCGCGTCGCGATCGGGCGCGATCGATGCCCGAGGACGGCCGCTCGACGTGACCGTGATCCCGGTGCTCCCGTTCGCCGAGGTCGACGGCGAGCGGGTGGTCGTGCCGTACCTCAACTACTACGTCGGCAACGGCTTCGTCGTCGTGCCGACGTGCGGCCACCCCGCCGACGCCGACATGGTGGCGATGATCGGCGACCAGTACCCGGGTCGCGAGACGTTCGCGGTCGAGGTCGGCGCGACCCTCGCCTACGGCGGTGGCGGCATCCACTGCATCACCCAACAGATCCCCGCGCCCTGAGAATGTCCGCCGGGGACAGTCCCCGGCGGACATTCTGGCAGGCTGACGGGATCGAATCGGTGCGCGTGGATCAGTGGTTGTGGTCGGTGCGGTTGACCAAGACGCGCGCCGATGCCGCGGCGGCGTGTCGCGGCGGACACGTGAAGGTGAACGGCAAGACGGCGAAGCCGGCGACCACGCTCAAGGTCGGCGATCGCGTCGAGGCCCGGCTGCACGACCGCGAACGGATCTGCGACGTGACCACGCTCGTGGCGAAGCGGGTCGGTGCGCCGATCGCCGAGACGTGCTTCGTCGACCACAGCCCACCGCCCCCGCCCCGCGACGAGTACGTGCCGCTGTTCGAGCGGGACCGTGGCGCGGGGCGCCCGACGAAACGCGATCGGCGCCAGCTCGACCGGCTGCGCGGACGCACCCGCTGAAGCGTCCGGCGGCGAGGCGGCCGTTCCAACCCGCCTACGCTGAGGCGGCGTGACCGATGATGCCGCGATCGAGTTCCGCCGGGTTCACCACGTGTCGATCAACGTGGTCGACCTCGACGCGTCCGTTGCGTTCTACCGCGACGTGCTCGAGTTGCCGGTGCTCGAGCGTCCGCCGTTCGACTTCGGCGGGGCGTGGTTCGGACTCGGTGAGCAGCAGTTGCACCTCATCGAGGTGAGCGATTTCACCGCACCGGTGGGCCAGCACTTCGCCGTGCAGGTCGCCGACATCGACGCGACGATCGCGGCCCTTGGCGAGCGCGGGGTCCGCGTGTCGCGTGCCGCCGAGATCCCGGGCGTCTGCCGGCAGGCGTTCTTCGCCGACCCGACCGGGAACTCGATCGAGCTCAACCAGCCGATCAGTCAGCCGGTCTGAGCGCTGCAAGAAATATCACGCACGTGCGTTGTGGAACCGAGATTGCGAAGTAAACTACGCATTACCAGATCGACCACGCAAGCGATCGATTGCACAGCCCAGGCCCGTGAGTGGGCCACGATTTACAGGAGGAACGCCATGCGCACCCAGTTCAAGATCACCGAATCGTTCGTCACCACATCGATCGACAAAGAGTCGGTCGCCGCGTTCGCCGGCAAGGTCGACGCCGCCAACGAGCGGGCGCTCGACGCCGTCGTCGACGCCAACCGCCGCTTCGCCCAGCCGCCGTGACGTCGGCGGATCGTGTGGCCGAAGCCGTTCCCGTCGCTCTGCCCTTCGCGGACAAGCTGCCGACCCCGGCCGAGAGCGCGCGAGCGCTACATCGACTTCGTCGAGCGGGCTGCCGCCGTGAACCGCGATTTCAACCAGCGGGTCGTGGCGCGGCTCACCGTCGACGCCCCCGTCGACAAGGTGGTCGAAACGGTCACCGAGCCGGTCGCGTCGCCGTCATCACCCGAGGCGGTATCGGCGAAGAAGGCCCCTGCGAAGAAGGCCAGCCGCGAAGAAGGCGCCGGCGAAGAAGGCCGCCGCCAAGAAGGCCGCCGCCAAGAAGGCCGCCGCCCCGTCGAGCGTCACGTCGAGCGACGCCGCGAACTGATCGCCTGCCGCCCACCGACTTCCTCACCGACTTCCGGGGGGAACGACGTGGGCGGCATCATCGTCCCATGAGCGACCGCCCCGACGACCCGGGCCCCGATGGTGCGCATCCGGTCGCGCCGGGTATCAAGGCGCTCGGCGACTTCATCAAGAGCCAGCGCCGCCTCGCCGAACTTTCCCAGCGTGAGCTCGCCCGCCTGGCCGACCTCTCCGATGCCTACCTGAGCCAACTCGAGCGTGGGCGACACGAGCCGTCGGTGCGGGTGGTGACCGGCGTTGGCGCACGCCCTCAACGTGCCGTCCGAGCTGCCTGCTGAAGTACCTCGGGCACAACCACGCCGGTGACGCGCCCCGATCGACCGAATCGGTGATCGCCACCGACGAGCGGCTCTCCGAGGCGCAGAAGCAGTCGCTGATCGACGTCTATCGGGCGTTCATCGCGGCAAACGACCTCGCCGATCCGCCGACCGGTTGATCGGTCGAACGCGTCGACGTCAGGTCGACGGGGCGACGAGCCGCCGTGCCGCATCGACCACGACGGCGACGCTGGTCGACTCGATCCGTTTCGCCGTCTCCTCGTCCGGGGTCTCCTGCTCGGTGCGGTTGACCAGCACGCCGGCGACGCAGCCCGCCCGCAGGCCCTGGCTGGCGCACATCGTGAACAGCGCGGCCGACTCCATCTCGTAGTTGAGGACCCCCATCGACTGCCACTCCGCCATGCTGCCGCGGAACCGTTCGACCACCCGCCCCGAGTACGTGTCGTACCGCTCCTGCCCCGGATAGAACGTGTCGCTCGACGCGGTGACGCCGACATGGAGCGTGGCGCCCGTCGCCGCGGCGGCCTCGACGAGCGCCGTCGTGCAGTCGAAGTCGGCCACCGCGGGGAACTCCATCGGCGCGAAGTGGCCGCTCGTGCCGTCGAGCCGCACCGCGGCCGTCGTGACGATCACGTCTCCCGGTTCGATGAACGGTTGGATCGCGCCGGTCGTGCCGACTCGCAGGAACGTGCGGACGCCGAGCTGGGCGAGCTCCTCGACGGCGATCGAGGTGGACGGGCCGCCGATGCCGGTGGAGCACACGACGATCGGAACGTCGCCGATCCACGCCAGCGACGACGTGAACTCGCGGTGTGCGGCGAGCGCGGTCGCCCGTTCCATCGTCGACGCGATCCGCTCGACCCGGGCCGGGTCGCCGGGGACGATGGCCAACGTCGCGCCGTGGAGATCATCGTGTTCCAGTCCCAGGTGGAAGACGCCGGTCATCGTACGCACGGTAGACGCGATGGCTCGGCGGACGCGACGCACGAGCGGGACCTCGGCCGCGACCTCCGACCAGCTGTCTGGGCCAGATGTATGGTGGCGCCCAAGCTGCCGGCCGGACCGGTTGCGGAAGCCGGGGGAGGCGGCGGGTGTGGCCGATTCGATCGAGATCTCCGATGCGGGCGACACGGTGAAACAGCGCGCGGTCGAACTGCGCCATGTGCGCAAGACGTTCGGACCCGTCGTCGCGGTCGCCGACATCGATCTCGTGATCGACGACGGCGAGTTCTTCTCGCTGCTCGGACCATCGGGCTCCGGCAAGACCACGGTCCTGCGCATGATCGCCGGCTTCGAGCGACCCGACTCGGGCGCGGTGCTGCTCGGGGGGCGCGACGTGACGTCGCTCGCGCCATACGACCGCGACGTGAACACCGTGTTCCAGGACTACGCGCTGTTCCCCCACATGACCGTGCAGGAGAACGTCGAGTACGGCCTGCGGGTCAAGGGCGTCGGGCGTGCCGACCGGCGCCGGCGGGCGGCGGCCATGCTCGACACCGTCCGCCTCGGTGACTACGGCGCTCGGCGGCCGAATCAACTCTCCGGCGGGCAGCGTCAGCGTGTCGCGCTGGCCCGGGCGCTCGTCAACCACCCGCGGGTGCTGCTGCTCGACGAACCGCTCGGAGCGCTCGATCTGAAGCTCCGCGAGGAGATGCAGATCGAGCTCCGCACCATCCAACGCGAGGTGGGTGTCACGTTCGTGTTCGTGACCCACGATCAGGGTGAGGCGCTGTCGATGAGCACCCGGGTGGCGGTGTTCAACGCCGGCCGGCTCGAGCAGGTCGGCACACCGCAGGAGATCTACGACCATCCGGCGACGGCGTTCGTCGCCGGATTCGTCGGCGCCTCGAACCTGATCGACGACGCGATGTCGCAGCGCATCCTCGGCGGGCCGGGACCCCACGTGATCCGCCCGGAGCGGATCCGGGTGCTCCAGCGCGAGTCCGACGCCGTCGAGGCCGGCGATGTCGTCGTGTCGGGCCGGGTGTCCGACGTGTTGTACGTCGGTGCCGAGTGCCGAGTCCGCGTCGACGTCGGTGAGGTGGTCCCGCTGCTGGTCGGCGTGCCGAGCGCGCACTTCGCCGATCTCGCCGTCGGATCCGCGGTCCGGCTCACGTGGCCGCCCGCTGCAGCCTTCGCGCTGGCCGGGACCGCTGGTGCGTCGCGCGCCCAGATCGATCCAACCAATGATGATGAACACCCCGATGATGAAGCCAAATGATGAACAAGGAAGGCCAACATGAGAACCAACCGGAAGTTCCTCGCCATCGCCACGGCGATGGTGGTCGTGCTCGCCGCATGCGGCAGCGACGACGACTCGGGCACCGCCGACACCACGGCCGACGCGCCCGCCGACTCGACGGCCGCGTCCGAGGCGCCGAGCGATACGGCCGGTAGTCCCGAGACGACGGAGGCGGCGACGAGCGACACGACCGGCGACACCGCCGGCGACGCGGCGGCGCCCGCCGATGGCGTCCCGACCGAGCTCGGTGAGGGTGAGGGTGAGGTCAACCTCATCGCCTGGGCGGGCTACGTGGAGGACGGCTCCACCGACCCGGCCGTCGACTGGGTGAGCGACTTCGAAGCCGACACCGGGTGTCAGGTGAACGTCAAGGTCGGCAACAGCTCCGACGAGATGGTGCAGTTGATGCAGACCGGCGAGTACGACGGCGTGTCGGCATCGGGTGACGCCACGCAACGCCTGATCGCCGGTGGCGAGGTGGCGCCGATCAACCCGGACCTCATCCCGAATTACGCCGACGTCTTCGAGGACCTGAAGCTCCAGCCGTGGAACAGCGTCGACGGCGTGCCGTACGGGGTGCCGCACGGGCGCGGGGCCAACCTCCTCGTGTTCAACACCGAGCTCTACACGACGCCGCCGGACTCGTGGTCGGAGGTGTTCGAGGATTCGACCGCCGCGCCCGGTGCGGTGTCGGTGTACGACTCGCCGATCTACATCGCCGACGCAGCGTTGTACCTGATGGCCACGCAGCCCGACCTCGGCATCACGAATCCGTACGCACTCGACCAGGACCAGTTCGACGCGGCGATCGCGCTGCTCGACCAGCAGCAGGGCATCGTCGGCCAGTACTGGGCAGCTGTTCACCGACCAGCAGGCCGGGCTCGAGGACGGCAGCGTCCTCGCCGGGACGACCTGGCAGGTGATCGTCAACCTCGCCCAGGCCAACGGCGCGACGATCGACGCCGTCAAGCCGGTCGAGGGTGCCACCGGATGGTCGGACACGTGGATGATCTCGTCGCAGGCCAAGAACCCCAACTGCATGTACATGTGGATGGATCACATCGCATCGCCGGAGGCGAACGCCGCGGTCGCCGAGTGGTTCGGTGAGGCGCCGAGCAACGCGCTCAGCTGCGATCTCACCGCCGATCCGGACCACTGCGCGACGTTCCACGCCGACGACACCGAGTACTGGACCGACGTCTGGTACTGGACCACGGCGACCGAGGAGTGCCTCGACGGCCGGACCGATGTCGCGTGCGTGCCGTACACCGAGTGGGTGAACGCCTGGAGCGAGCTGCGCAGCTGAGCCCGTCATCGATCCGAAGGCGCCGACGACTCCGATGAGTTCGACAGCCGCCGCGGACGCGTCGTCGCCCGGGCCCGCACCAGCGGGCCCGGCGCGGCGGCTCGGGCGGACGTTCACGCACCACCCGTGGCTCGGTCTCGTGAGCACCCTCACGGCGCCGGTCGCCTGGTTGGTCGTCGTCTACCTCGGCGCCCTCGCGCTCCTCGTCGTCACCGCCTTCTTCGAGCTCGACGGCGCGTCGCAGAAACCGACGAGCGAGCTCACGCTCGGCAATCTCGACACCGCGTTCACCACGTCGACGTACATCTGGACCGTCGTCCGCAGTGTCGGCGTGGCACTGGCGGTGACGCTGCTGTGCCTCGTGATCGCGTTGCCGATGGCGTTCTACATCTCCAAGGTGGCCAAGCCGTGGGCGCGGCGCGGCTTCATCGTCGCGGTGCTCCTGCCGCTGTGGGCGGGCTATCTCGTGAAGGGGTACGCGTGGCGGGCGATGTTCAGCCCGGGCAGTCAGTTCGCGGCGTCGGGCTCCGGCGGAGTGCTGCAATCGACGATCGGGTGGACGCCGGGGTTCGGCCAGACCGCCCTGGTCATCACCCTCGCCTACCAATGGCTGCCGTACATGGTGCTGCCGATCTACGCCGGACTCGAACGCCTTCCGGCGTCCCTGCTCGACGCCTCGGCGGATCTCGGCGGCCGGCCGCTGCGGACGTTCCGGTCGGTGGTCACCCCGAGCATCGTGCCGGCGATCGCCGCGGGCTCGATCTTCACGTTCTCGCTGTCGCTCGGCGACTACATCATGCCGAACATCGTCGGTGGCACGACCCAGCTGATCGGCAACCTGATCGCCCGCACGCTGCTCGCCCCGAACCAACCACTGGCCGCGGCGTTCACCCTCTGGCCGATCCTCATCATCGTCGTGTACCTGCTGTCGATGTCGAAGCTGCACGCCTTCGAGGACCTGTGAGCCGGACTCGACCTGTGACTGGAGCGAGTGCGATGAATCTCAGCCCGATCGCGCAGTGGACGCTGCGGTCTTCACCTGGCTCGCCCTCGCGTTCCTGTACCTGCCGCTGGTGGTGGTGGTGATCCTGTCGTTCAACTCGGCGACGTCGCTGTCGTGGCCACCGCGGGGCTTCACGCTCGACTGGTGGAGCAAGGCGTGGGAAGCCGATGGGCCGCGGGAGGCGTTCGTCACCTCGATCAAGGTCGCCTTGGTGGCCACCCTCATCGCGCTCGTGCTCGGCACGCTCGCCGCGTTCGCGCTGCAGCGCTACCACTTCTTCGGCAAGACGTCGATCTCGTTCCTGCTCATCCTGCCGATCGCACTGCCGGGCATCGTCACGGCCGTGGCGTTGCAGAACTCGTTCAGCCGGCGCATCGATCTCGGAGTCTTCGACTTCCAGGTGGGCTTCGGATTCCACTCCGTCGTCATCGCCCACGCCACGTTCTGTGTGGTGGTCGCCTTCAACAACGTCGTCGCACGGCTCCGCCGGATGTCACCGAACCTGTTGGAGGCCTCGGCCGACCTCGGTGCCGGCGGTGCCAGACGTTCCGGCTCGTGACGTTCCCGCTGATCCGATCGGCGCTGCTCGCCGGCGGGATCCTGGCGTTCGCGCTGAGCTTCGACGAGATCGTCGTCACCACGTTCACGTCCGGTCCGGCCGTGGAGACGCTGCCGCAGTGGATCCTCAACAACTTCACGCGGCCGAACAACGTGCCGCTCGTGACCGTCGTGGCCACCGTCGTGATGTTGCTGTCGATCCCGCTCGCCTGGCTCGCCCAACGCCTCTCCGACGGCACCCGCACGGCGTACACGTAGTCGTCCCCCGTCGTCGCCTGCGCGGCCGAGTTGTGAACATGTAGATATCCTTATGTAGTTGGTGTACGATGCGCGGATGGCGTCGGTCGGAGTGGTGCTCGACGCGCTGAAGGCGATCGGCGAGGAGACGCGCCTGCGGATCGTGGCGTTGCTCGGGCACGCCGAACTCACCGTCACCGACCTGACCGAGATCCTCGGCCAGTCCCAACCGCGGGTGTCGCGGCACCTCAAGCTGCTCGTCGACGCCGGCATCGTCGCCAAGCACCGCGAGGGCACGTGGGTGTTCTTCCGGCTCGTCGACGACGGCCCGACGGCCGTCGTTGCTCGACGGCGTGCTCGACCCGTTCGACGACGCCGATCCGATCCTGCGCTCGCCGACCGGACCCGGTTGGCGAGCGTGCAGGAGCGCCGAGCGCTCAACGCCCTCGAGTACTTCGAGCAGATCGCGCCCGATCTGGGACGAGGAGCGTTCGCTCCACGCCGCCGAGGCCGCGGTCGAAGCGACGATCGACGAGGTGATCGGCGACGGCGGTCGTCGGCCGGCTCGTCGACCTCGGCACCGGGACGGGACGCATCCTCCAACTGCTCGGCCCGCGGGCGGTCCGTGCGGTCGGGGTCGACGCGAGCCACTCGATGCTGTCGGTGGCACGGGCCAACCTCGAACGCAGCGGCGTCAGCGCTACGAACTCCGTCAGGGCGACGTGTACAGCCCGCCGCTCGACGCCGCCAGCTTCGACCTCGTCGTGATCCACCAGGTGCTCCACTACCTCGACGATCCGGGGCGGGCGATCGTCGAAGCGGCGCGACTCGTGGCGCCCGACGGGCGGCTGCTCGTCGTCGACTTCGCCCCGCACCGCCACGACTTCCTGCGCGACGCGCAGGCCCACCGTCGCCTCGGCTTCGACCACGACCAGGTCCGCCACTGGCTCGACCTGGCCGGCCTCCACTGTTCCAACATCCGTGACCTCGCGCCACCCACCGGCACGACGGCCTGACCGTCACCGTCTGGCTCGGCATCGATCGCGACGACCGATCCGATCGCACCCCGACGGACGAACCCGCACCCATCCCCCGAGAACCCTCCGGGCTGAAAGGCGTCGCATGACCGTCTCCCGCACCCATCCCTTCGCCGATCATCCGATCGCCGAACTCGCCCGCGAGCGCATCCTCGTGCTCGACGGCGCGATGGGCACCGTGATCCAGACGCTCGGCACTGGAGGAGCACCACTTCCGCGCCGATCGGTTCGAGGACCACATCCACGACCTCCACGGCAACAACGACCTGCTCGTGCTCACCCAGCCCGACGCCATGCGCGACATCCACCTGCGACTACCTGCTCGCCGGCGCCGACATCGTCGAGACCAACACGTTCTCCAGCACCCGCATCGCCCAGGGCGACTACGGGACGCACGAGGTCATCGACGAGCTGAACGTCGCTGCCGCCCGCGTCGCCCGCGAGGCGGCCGAGGAGGCGCAGGGCCGCGACGGCCGCCAGCGGTTCGTCGCCGGCGCCGTCGGCCCGACCAACGTGACGCTGTCGATCTCGCCGCGCGTCGAAGACCCCGGCTACCGCTCGATCTCGTTCGCCACCCTCGCCGCCGCGTACCAGGAGCAGATCGAGGCGCTCGTCGACGGCGGCGTCGACGTGCTGCTGATCGAGACGATCTTCGACACGCTGAACGCCAAGGCGGCCATCGTCGCCGCCCGCCGTGCGCTCGCCAGCACCGGCACGATCGCTGCCCCTGATGATCTCGGGCACGATCACCGATCGCTCCGGTCGCACGCTGTCCGGGCAGACACCGGCCGCGTTCTGGCACTCGATCCGCCACGCCCAGCCGCTGACCGTCGGGCTCAACTGCGCCCTCGGTGCCGAGGAGATGCGGCCCCACGTCGAGGAGCTCGCCGGCCGTCGCCGACACGTTCGTCTGCGTGTACCCGAACGCCGGCCTGCCCAACGAGCTCGGCGGCTACGACGAGCGACCCGACACGACCGCCGGATTCATCCACGAGTTCGCCGAAGCCGGGCCTCGTGAACATCGTCGGCGGCTGCTGCGGCACGACGCCGGCGCACATCGCCGCGATCGCCGAGGCGGTCGTCGGGCTCGCCCCGCGCGTCGTGCCGACGCGCACGCCGCGCCTCGAACTGTCCGGGCTCGAGCCCTTCGCGCTCACCGACGACATCCCGTTCGTCAACGTCGGCGAGCGCACCAACATCACCGGCTCGGCGAAGTTCCGCCGGTTGATCAAGGACAACGACTACGCCGCGGCGCTCGACGTCGCCCGCGACCAGGTCGAGAACGGTGCCCAGATCATCGACGTCAACATGGACGACGGCCTGATCGACGGCGTCGAGGCGATGACCACGTTCCTCAACCTGATCGCCGGCGAGCCCGAGATCGCCCGCGTGCCGGTGATGATCGACTCGTCGAAGTTCAGCGTGATCGAGGCCGGCCTGCAGTGCGTGCAGGGCAAGCCGATCGTCAACTCGATCTCGATGAAGGAAGGTGTCGAACAGTTCCTCGAGCAGGCGCGCATCTGCCTCGACTACGGCGCGGCGGTGATCGTGATGGCCTTCGACGAGGTGGGCCAGGCCGACACGGTCGAGCGCAAGGTCGACATCGCCCGCCGGGCGTACCACCTCCTCGTCGACGAGGTCGGCTTCCCGCCCGACGACATCATCATCGACCCGAACATCTTCGCCATCGCCACCGGCATGGAGGAGCACGACCGGTACGGCCTCGACTTCATCGAGGCGACGAAGCTGATCACCGACGAACTGCCGTACGTCAACATCTCCGGTGGCGTGTCGAACCTGTCGTTCGCGTTCCGCGGCAACGAACCGGTGCGCGAAGCGATGCACTCGGTGTTCCTGCTGCGCACGATCGAGGCCGGCATGCGGCTCGGCATCGTCAACGCCGGCCAGCTCGCGGTGTACGACCAGATCGATCCCGAGCTGCGCGAGCTGTGCGAGGACGTCGTGCTCGCCCGTCGCCCCGACGCCACCGAACGCCTGCTCGACGCCGCGGCCCGCTTCGCCGGCACCGGCGAGCAGGCCGCCGATCCGGTGGCCGCAGAATGGCGCTCGTGGGACGTCGACCGGCGCCTCGAACACTCGCTCGTCAACGGCATCACCACGTTCATCGACGACGACGTCGAAGCGGCGCGGCAGGCGGCCGAGTCGCGCCGTCGACGTGATCGAGGACTCGTTGATGAAGGGGATGAACACCGTCGGCGACCTGTTCGGCGCCGGCAAGATGTTCCTGCCGCAGGTCGTCAAGTCGGCCCGTGTGATGAAGCAGGCCGTCGCCTACCTCACCCCGTTCATCGAGGCCGAGGGCGGCGAGGACGCCGGTTCGAAGGCCGGCACGGTGCTGCTCGCCACGGTGAAGGGTGACGTGCACGACATCGGCAAGAACATCGTCGGCGTCGTGCTCGGGTGCTCCAACTACGAGATCATCGACCTCGGCGTGATGGTGCCGGTCCAGACGATCCTCGACACGGCCCGCGAACGCAACGTCGACGTGATCGGGCTGTCCGGTCTGATCACCCCGTCGCTCGACGAGATGGTCCGCGTCGCCGGCGAGATGGAGCGCACGGGATGTCGAGGTGCCGCTGCTGATCGGTGGCGCCACCACGAGCCGGCTCCACACGAGCCTGCGGATCGACCCCGCGTACCACGGCCCGGTCGTGCACGTGGCCGACGCCAGCCGTGCCTCGAGCGTGATCGGCAGCCTGATGTCGACCGACCTGCGGGACGGGTTCCTCGCGCGATCTCGAGGTCGACTACGACCGCGTCGTCGAGTCGCACGCAGCGGGCCACGATCGAGCGTGACCGGATCTCGATCGAACAGGCGCGGGCCAACCGCTTCCAGCCGACGTTCGACGCCTCGACGGTCACCGCGCCGACGTTCACCGGCCTGCGCGTGTTCGACGACTATCGACGTCGCCGAGCTCGTGCCGTACATCGACTGGACGCCGTTCTTCCGCACGTGGGGCATCCGCTCGCGGTTCCCCGAGGTGCTCACCGATCCCGAGTTCGCCGACGCCGCGCGGCCGCTGTACGACGACGCGCTGGCGATGCTCGACAAGATCGTGAGCGACCACTGGTTCCGCCCGAAGGCGGTCGTCGGCATCTGGCCGGCCAACGCCGGAACCGGCGACGACGTCGACGACATCGTCGTGTTCGGCGACGAACGCGCACCGAGGTGCTGGCCACGCTGCACGGCATCCGCCAACAGGCGGCGCGCACCGGCGACCGGCCGAACTACAGCATCTCCGACTTCGTCGCGCCGATCGACTCCGGCGTCGCCGACTACGTCGGTGCGTTCGTCGTCACGGCCGGGCCGGAGGAGATCGCCATCTCCGAGGCGTTCGAGCGAGCCAACGACGACTACTCGTCGATCCTGCTCAAGGCGCTCGCCGACCGGCTCGCCGAGGCGTTCGCCGAGCGGATCCACGAGCGGGTGCGCACCGAACTGTGGGGCTACGCCGCCGACGAGCACTTCGCTCCGACCGATCTGCTGACCGAGTCGTTCCGCGGCATCCGTCCGGCGCCCGGCTATCCGGCGCAGCCCGACCACACCGAGAAGGTCACGCTGTTCGAGCTGCTCGACGCGCCGAGCACGGTCGGCGTCGAACTGACCGAGTCGTTCGCGATGTGGCCCGGCTCGTCGGTGTCGGGACTGTTCCTGGCCCACCCCGAGTCGAGGTACTTCGGCGTCGGCCACATCCGCCGCGACCAACTCGAGTCGTACGCCGCCCGCAAGGGGTGGACGATCGAGGAGGCCGAGCAGTACCTCGCGCCGGTCCTCGACGGCAACGGCTGACCCCGTTGCGGTGAGCCAACGGCCCGAGGCTGGACCGTTCGCTCATCGCACCGTTTGCCTTCCGTCGCCTCGGGGTAACGGTCGACTCGGCCGGGACATCCGCCTCGGGCCGGACGCATGCAGGGAGCTGGAGATGGTGGAACGGGGCACGCAGCGCGAAGCGCAGCGGCATCGTGGCCGACGACGTGACCATGACGTTCGACGACATCGACGTCGTCGATCGGACTGAACCTCACGATCGAACCCGGCGCGATCGTCGGGCTGATCGGGCCGAGCGGGTGTGGCAAGACGACGACCGTCCGGATGCTCACCGGCCTGCTCACGCCGTCGAGCGGCAGGGCGACGATCGACGGCGTGGATGCGGCGACGCTGTCGTCGAAGCAGCGGTCGGCGATCGGCTACCTCCCCCAGAGCCCCGCGCTGTTCGGCGACCTGTCGGTGCGCGAGAACCTCAACTTCCACGCCTCGATGTACGGGCTCCCGCTGCGCCGTCGCAAGCGATTGCGGGAGTTGCTCGAATGGGTCGAACTCACCGACGACCGCAAGAAGCGGGTGCGCGACACGTCCGGCGGGATGCAGCGCCGCCTCGCCCTGGCGGCCACGTTCGTCCACGACCCGACCTATCTCTTCCTCGACGAGCCCACGGCCGGCATCGATCCGATCCTGCGCGAGAAGTTCTGGAACCAGTTCCGGGCGCTCGGCGGCTGAAGGGCGCACGTTGCTCGTCACGACGCAGTACGTCGGCGAAGCGTCGTACTGCGACATGGTCGGGCTGCTGTCCGACGGCGAACTGTTGATGTTCGACACCCCGGCAGAACCTGCGGCGCGCCGCGTTCGACGGGGAGGTGATCGACGTGGAGGTTCGCCAACACGCCACCCCCGAGCAGATCGCCCGACTCAGCGACTCCCCGACGGTGATCGGCGAGATCGAGCGGCGTCGACGCCGTCACGTTGCGCATCGTCGTGCGCGATGCCGACGAAGCGCTCAGCGACATGCAGCAGCGACTCGATGCCGTCGGACTCGAACTGGTCGAAGCGACCGAGCACGTCGTCGACTACGACGAGGCGTTCGTCCGGGTCGTCGAACGACACCGCAACTCGTTGGCCGAGGCGGCGTCATGAGGTTCGGTCACGAGCCGACCGCGTCTGGCCGACCCCGATCCCGACTCCCGACGCGACGGCCCCGCGATCGACACCGATGCCGAAATCGGCCACGAAGCCGAGACGGCCGGACCGGCGCCGCTTCGAGCCGCCGTCCAGCGGCGAATCGGGTCGTGTCGACGAAGCTGCGTCACCCGCACGGGCCGTGGCGCTGGACGATCCGCTCGCTGACGTTCGTCCGCAAGGAACTCGCCGAGATCCTGCGCCAGCCGCGCCTGCTCGTCCTGCTCGTCGTCGGACCGTTCGTGCTGCTGCTGTTGTTCGGCACGGGCTACTCGCAGAACACGATTCGGTTGCACACGCTGTTCGTCGGCGAGCAGGGGTCGATCTACGAGGAGACGCTGAACACGTCGAGCGACCAGCTGAACGAGTTCGTCGAGAACGAGGGCTTCGTGAGCGACAAGGACGCGGCGCTTGCGCTCGCTCGACGACGGCGACGTCGATCTGGTGGTCGTGTTCCCCGACGATCCGCTCGCCGCAGGTGATGGCGGGCGAGCAGGCCACGATCGAGGTGTTCGACCGCGAGATGGACCCGATCCAGCGGACCGCGATCGCGATCGCCGCGCGGCTCGCCGTGCAGGAGGTCAACGCGACCGTGTTGTCGACGTTCGCCAGCGCGGCCCAGGAGGGGCTCGCTCCCGCAGCCAGCATCGCCGGCAGCGTGCTGGCCGTCGCCGAGGACATCAACGCGCGCGATCCCGCCGACCCGGAGGTCGCGGGCCTGCTCGCCGAAGCCGAAGGTCAGCTCGACGATCTCGAGCGCGGCGATCGACGGTTCGGTCGACCTGCTGAATCGGCTCGCGCCCGACACCGCCGACACGGCGGCGCTGACCGAGGCCAGCGCGGTGGTCGACTCGCTGCAACAGCAGGCGGCGTCGGCCGAGGGCTTCGATTCGGAGACGTTCGTCGCCGACGCCGCGCTCCATGGCCGAGACGACCGAGCAGCTCACCACGATCGATCCCGCCGTGCTCGTGCGGCCGTTCACCGTCGAGAACTCGAGCGTGATCGCCACCGACATCGATCCGACCGACTACTTCACGCCGGCGGCGCTGGCATTGCTCCTCCAGCATCTCGCGCTCACGTTCGCCGCGTTGTCGCTCGTCCGCGACCGCAGCACCGGCCTGTTCGAGTTGCTCCGCATCGGGCCGCTGTCGTCGATGCAGATCCTGTTCGGCAAGTGCGCGGCGTACCTCATCGTCGGCTCCGCCGTCGCCGCGGCGCTCACGGCGTCGGCGACGTTCTGGCTCGGCGTGCCGTTCAGCGGTGAGGTGGCGTGGTTCGCGGCGATGGTGGTGGGGGTGCTGCTGGCGTCGCTCGCACTGGGCATGGTGCTGTCGTCGATCTCGTCGACCGAGAGCCAGGCCGTGCAGTTCGCCATGCTGACCCTGCTCGCCGGCATGTTCTTCAGCGGGTTCATCCTCGGGCTGGACAACCTGGCGTACCCGGTCAAGCTCATCTCGTGGACGTTGCCCGTCACCTACGGCATCCGGTCGTTCCAGACGGTCATGCTGCTGGGCGAACCGCCGGCCATCGAGGACATCGTGGGCCTGACGGCGCTCGTGGTGGTCTACGGTTCGATCGCCGTGTTCGCCCTCCGCCGGAGCCTCCGCTCGAAGTGAGCCTGCCTGCCCGTCCGATCTACGTTTGCGTCAGGATTTCGGTGGACCTGTCCACCCGAAATCCTGACGCAAACGAGTGTTTGGACGGACGACATGACCGATGATCGAAGCGACGAGCCGAGCCACCTGGGCCTGACCAAGCGGTCGGCCGGGCGGATCATGGTCGTCATCGCGTACGTCGGTGTGGTCAGCGCGCTCGTGGGAGCGGTCGTCGGGTGGCAGTTCCTCGGAGAGCTGTCCGACGCCAACAAGCAGGGCCTCGTGCTGGCGGAGGAGACGCTGTCGGCCGTCGACACGTCGTTGGTCGTGGCCGAGGACGTGGTCGAGGCCGTCGACGACGCGCTCGCGGCGCTCAGTTCGACGATCCTCGCCGTCGGCGACGGCATCGACGCCACGACCGCGGTCGCCGGCGTCGACGGCGCAGTTGGCGGCGACGCTGCCCGACACGATCGACCGGATCGACAACGGCCTCGCCTCGATCGAGTCGATCGCCGGCACGATCGACACCACCCTGGCGGCAGCTCAGCCGCATCCCGCTCGCGCCCGACTACGACCCCGCCGTCCCGTTGGGCGATGCGGTCAGCGACCTGCGGGCCGTCATCGCTCCGCTGGCGGACGACATCAGGGCCGCGACCGACGACCTCGACACGTTCTCGGCGAGCGGCGGCGATCTCAACGACGAACTCGTCGATCTCGCCGCCAGTGTGGACGACGTCCGCACGGCGGTCAGCGGCAGCTCCGCCGTGATCACCCAGGCGCAGGCGTCGAGCGACGCCGCCCACGAACTGGCCCAGTCGACGTTGAGCGAGATCGGCAACCAGCTCGCCCTCAGCCGGCTGTTGCTCGTGATCATCGCGATCGCGATCGCCGTCGGCCAGATCGTCCCCTACTGGGTCGGGCGCGAACTCCTCGAGGCCCCGGTCATCGTCGTCGCCGATCTCGACGAGGTCACCCGAGACGACCTCGATGAGATCACCGCAGCCGACCTGAACGAGATCAGTCGAGCTGACCCAGATCCAGGGTGAAGATCGCGCCGAGGGCCTTGCCCGCGACGTCGTCGGGATGCGTCGCCGGCGCACAGAGGACGAACAGCGTCTGCAGATCGTCGCCGCCGAGCGCGCACGCATAGGTCGGCATCGGCGTGGCGACTCGGTGGGTGACCTCGCCGCCCTCGAGCACGCGCACCACCTGCGAGCCCAGTGCGTCGGAGAACCAGATCGCGCCGTCGGCGTCCTGCGCACAGCCGTCGGCGCCGTGCCCGGGATCGAGGCCCACACGCGACGGTTCGACAACGTCGCGTCGTCGGCGATGTCGAACGCGACGTAGCCGCCGCCGAACGACTCACCGACGATCAACGTCGAGCCGTCAGGCGTGATGACCGAACCGTTCGGGAACGCCAGCCCCTCGGCGGCGACCTCCACCGATCCGTCGGCCCGCACGAGCGCGAGATCGGCGACCGCGAACGTGCCACCGCCCTCGAAGTCGAACCCGAAGTTGCCGACGTAGGCGTTGCCGGCAGCATCGACGACCATGTCGTTGCAGTGACCGGTCGCGACGGCGGACAGATCGGCGTGGCGCACGAGCGCTCCGTCGACCTCGCGCCACAGCGAGCGGCTCGTCATCGCCACCGCGAGCAGGCTGCCGTCGGGCATCCAGCCGAGTCCCGAGGGCCGATCGTCGAGGTCGCCGAACATCACGGAGCGCTCGCCGGCGGTGGTCACCGAGTAGATCGCCCGCTGGTAGAAGTCCGAGTACCACAGGCGGCCGTCGTGCCAGCGCGGGCCCTCGCCGAAGTCGACGCCGTCGACGAGGAGTCGGAGTTCCGGGGTCGTTGCCGGCGAGGAGGTCATGCGCGCGACCGTAACGATGTCGAGTGTCCCCGATCGGCTCCGGAGCGCGGAATAGCGTCATGACCGTCGCTTCGTCCAGGGGCGCGATCAGTAAGGGGACTGCATGAACCAAACCACACGAATCGTGCTCGCCGAGGGCATCGGCACCGCCATCCTCGTGATCGGCGGCCCAGGCACGGCGATCTTCGCCACCGGCACCTTCAACGCGGGGCTCAGCGTCGGCATCCTCGGTGTCGCCCTCGCCTTCGGGCTCAGCCTGATGACCATGGCCTACCTCATCGGCCGCATCTCGGGATGCCACATCAATCCGGCGGTCACCGTCGGCATGCTCGTGACGAAGAAGATCGAGCCGGCCAAGGCGGCCCCGTACATCATCGCCCAGGTCGTCGGGGGCATCGTCGGGGCCGGACTGCTGGCGCTCATCCTGAGCGGGACGGACGGCTACCTCGACATGGCGCAGAACGCCGGCTTCGCGTCGAACGGCTACGGCGTGCACTCGCCGGCCGGATTCGACCTGTTGTCGGTGGCGATCATCGAGATCGTCGTGACGGCGGTCTTCGTGCTGATCGTGCTCGGCACCACCGACGAGTCCGGTGTGCCGAAGGGTTTCGGTCCGATCGCCGCCGGCTTCGGGCTGGCGCTCGTCCACATGGTGTCGATCCCGGTGTCGAACACCTCGGTCAACCCCGCCCGGTCGATCGCCACGGCGGTGTTCCAGGGCGACTGGGCCCTCGGACAGGTGTGGGCGTTCATCGTGTTCCCGGTGATCGGTGCGGTCGTCGCCGGCGCGCTGTGGATGGTGGTCGGCCCCGAAATCGTGCGCGGCGAAGCGGGCGCGGTCACATCCACGTGATCTGAGGATTCCCGGGGCCCGGGATCCGGCCCCATTTGGGTCGGATTTCCTGGGCCCTGGTATCTTCGGGCCCCGATGTCGCAGTTCCTTCGTGACTACCTGACCGTCGTCTGGTTCGGCGTAGCGGCTCTCCTGATCGGTGGGCTGCTGCTCGGCATAGCCGCACTGATCCGGCCGTCGAACCCCAACTTCGACAAGTCGATCGCCTACGAATCGGGCGTCGACCCGGTCGGGATCGGGTGGTCGCAGAGCCAGATCCGCTACTACGTCTTCGCCCTGCTGTTCGTGATCTTCGACGTCGAAGCGGTGTTCCTCTTCCCTGGGCCGCCTCGATCGAGCGATACGGCACGTTCGGCCTCGTCGCCATGCTCATCTTCATCGTGCTCCTGCTCGATGGACTCGTCTACGCGTGGAAGCGAGGGCTCCTCCGATGGGTCTAGTCGACAAGGGTCGCATGCCGGCTCCGCTCACCAAGCTGTTGAACATGAGCCGCTCGTACTCGCTGTGGGTGTACCAGTGGGGCCTCGCCTGCTGTGCGATCGAGATGGGCGCCGCGTTCGCCTCGCCGCGCTACGACGTGATGCGCCTCGGCGTCATCCCGCTCCCCGCCAGCCCCCGGCAGGCCGACTTCGTCTGCGTCTCCGGCACCGTCACCGACAAGATGGCACCGGCCGTGCGCCGCCTGTGGGAGCAGATGCCCGAGCCGAAGTACGCCATCTCGATGGGCTCGTGCGCCAACTGCGGCGGGCCCTACTGGGACAGCTACTCGGTCACCAAGGGCGTCGACCAGATCATCCCGATCGACATCTACGTGCCCGGCTGCCCGCCGCGGCCGGAGGCGCTGCTCGAAGCCGTCGTCCTGCTCCAGCAGCGCATCAAGAACGAGGACATGGCTGCCAAGTGGCGCGGCGACCAGTACCGCAGCAATCAGACGACCAGGGCGCTCGTCGACGACGGCGGTGTGGTGACGCGTGGCGAGGCGGCCGAGCCGATCCCGGCGGCGCTGCCGCCGCGCGAGCCGATCGTGGTGGGTGGTGGCCCCATTGAGTGATCAGGCCCCCGAGACGGCCGCCGACGCAGCCGTCTCCGACGAAACGCTCGCGCTCCCGGGCGACGGTCTCCGCGAGGGGATCATCGACGACCTGCGGTCGCGCATCGGCGACGCGCTCGTCGACACCCACATCACACCGAACGACGACCTGTGGGTGCGCGTCCGCACCGACGCGTGGCGCCAGACCGGCGAGGCCCTGAAGGCCGCCGGCTTCACGTTCTTCAGCTTCCTGTCGGCCATCGACTGGCTGCCGTCGCCGTACGGCAAGGGCGAGGACGATCCGACCGCCGAGCCGGTCGAGCCCGACACCGAGATCCGCCAGGGTGTCACCGGGCGGCGAGACGCGCCTGCAGGTGTTCGCCCGCGTGGTCGACCTCGACCGTCACGTCGGCGTCACGATCAAGGCCGACGTCCCCGACGACGCTCGCGGTCGTCGACTCGTGGTCGGCGGTGTACGCCGGCGCCAACTGGCACGAGCGCGAGTGCCACGAGATGTTCGGGATCGGCTTCAACGGCCACCCCGACCTGCGCAACATGTATCTCCCGACCGGCTTCGAGGGTTTCCCGCTGCGCAAGGACTTCCCGCTGCTCGCCCGCATGGTGAAGCCCTGGCCCGGCATCGTCGACGTCGAACCGATGCCGGCGGCCGAAGACGCACGCGCCGCCGAAGCGCCGAGCGACGGAAGCCACCGAGGACCGCGCCGAATGACGAATCTCACCGATCGCCAGCAGCTCAGCTACATCGCCAGCCAGGCCGCCGACGCGCGCCTGAACGTCGAGCTCGAGACGGAGGGGATGACCCTCAACATCGGCCCGCAGCACCCGGCCACCCACGGCACGCTGCGCATCATCTGCCGCCTCGACGGCGAGCAGGTCGTGTGGGCCGAACCGGTCGCCGGCTACATGCACCGCGGGTACGAAAAGCTCACCGAGGTCCGCACGTTCCCGCAGGTGACGACGCTCGTCAACCGCATCGACTGGCTCGGCAGCTTCGCCAACGAGGTGCCGTTCATCCTCGCCGGCGAGAAGCTGATGGGCATCGAGGCGCCGCCGCGCGCCCAGGTGATCCGCACGATCCTGTTCGAGCTCTCCCGGATCGCCAACGTCGGCCTGTTCCTCGGCGACCTCGGCGTGCAGATGGGTGCCGTCACGCCGGTGTTCCTCGCCTTCCGCGACCGGGAGTACGTGCTCAACCTGATCGAGGGCGCGACCGGCGGCCGCTTCCACCCGAACTTCGACCGCATCGGCGGCCTCAAGGACGACCTGCCGAAGGGCTGGATCGACGAGACCCGCCAGGTGATGAAGAAGCTGCAGGCGTTCTGCGACACGATGGACGACCTCCTGTTCGGCAACGAGATCTTCCAGAGCCGCACCCGCGGCATCGGCGTGATCCCGGCCGACGTCGCCAAGGACTTCGGGCTGTCGGGCGCCAACCTGCGCGCCAGCGGCGTCGACTACGACCTGCGCCGCGACCAGGACCTGCCGATGGCGTGGAACAAGGCCGACTGGAAGGTCTGGACCCACCCCGACGGCGACAGCTGGGCCCGCTGCTGGGTCCGCCTGCAGGAGACCCGCGAGAGCTGCAAGATCGTCGAGCAGCTGCTCGACCAGATCCCGGCCGGGCCGGTGATGACGAAGGTGCCGCGCATCATCAAGGTGCCCGAGGGCGAAGCGTGGGTGTCGACCGAGAACCCGCTCGGCGAGATGGGCTACTACGTCGTCTCGAAGGGTGACCTCGGACCGTTCCGCGTCAAGATCCGCTCGGCGAGCTTCAACAACATCTCGATCGCGCACGTGGGTGCTCAAGGGCGTGTACGTCCCCGACGTGATCACGATCCTCGCCTCCCTCTACTTCATCCTCGGTGACATCGACAGGTGATGCGCAGATGTTGGTGGCAATCTCATGATCTCGTCGTTGGCCGTGGACGTTCCCTACTGGGGGCAGTCGTTGTTGCGCGTCCTGGGTGGGCTCGTCGCCGTGCTGCTGCCGGCGGGCACCATCGTCTACCTGTTCCTGTTCAAGATGATGTCGTTCATGCAGAGCCGTCTCGGGCCGATGGAGGCCGGGCCGTACGGCTCGATGCAGCTGCTCGCCGAAGTCGGCAAATGGCTGCAGAAGGAAGACCTCGCGCCGGAGAACGCCGACGTCCGCATCTTCCGGATGGCGCCGCTCGTCGTGCTCGTGTCGACGTTCCTCCTCGTGGTGATCATCCCGTTCGGCCCCGACGCCTACTTCACGAACTTCGAGACGGGCATCTTCTTCGGGCTCGCCGTGTCGTCGATCAGCGTGCTCGGCATCCTCATCGCCGGCTGGGCGAGCGCCAACAAGTACTCGCTGCTCGGTGGCCTGCGCGCCGCCGGCCAGTTGATCGCGTACGAACTTCCGCTCGTGCTCGCCACCCTCGGCGTGGTCATCCAGGCGGGTTCGATGAACCTGCAGGACATCGTCGTCGCCCAGAACACCGGCGAGATCTTCGGGTTCGAGTGGCTCGGCAACCCGTTCATCTTCACCCAGTTCCTCGGCTTCGTGATCTTCATGATCGCGGTGCAGGCCGAACTCACGCAGCCGCCGTTCGACATGCCGATCGCCGAATCGGAACTCGTGTCGGGCTACATGACCGAGTACTCCGGCTTCCGATTCCTCATCTTCTTCATCGCCGAATTCGCCACCGCCGGCGTGTTCGCCCTCATCGCTTCGGTGCTGTTCCTCGGTGGCTGGGGCATCCCGTTCGAGTGGTTCGGCTGGGACAACATCGACGACGTCGCCAACTGGATGAACCTGGTCGGCCCGCTGCTGATGTTCACCAAGATGTTGGTGCTCACCTTCATCATCATGTGGGTGCGGTTCAGCTACCCCCGTTTCCGTGAGGACCAGCTGCAGACGTTCGCCTGGAAGGTCCTCATTCCGCTGTCGCTGTTCAACATCGCGATCACCGCCATCCTGAAAGTAGCGATCTGATGAAGATCCCCGGTCTCATCAAGGGTCTCGGTGTCACGTTCGGGACGCTGGCCGACACGGTCACCAAGGGTGCGAACACCGTCCAGTACCCGCACGAGAAGGAGACCCCGCCGATCCGGTCGCGCGGCGTCATCGCCCTCCACGAGGGCAACTGCACGGCCTGCATGCTGTGCGCCCGCTCGTGCCCCGACTGGTGCATCTACATCGAGGGCCACAAGCAGCTCGCCCCGCCGCGTCGCGCCGGCGGCAAGCCGCGCCAGGTCAACCACCTCGACCGGTTCGACATCGACTACGCGCTGTGCATGTACTGCGGCATCTGTGTCGAGGTCTGCCCGTTCGACGCGTTGTTCTGGAGCCCGGAGTACGAGTACTCCGAACCGCGCATCGCCGACCTGCTGCACGACAAGGACAAGCTCGGCGAATGGATGCAGACGGTGCCCGAGGCGCCGGAACTCGAAGTGGGAGCCCAGAAGAAATGAGCGCGATGCGTTCTCCTCGCGGCCGACGACATCAACGTCGCCCAGAACGTGGCGTTCGGCATCATCGCCGCGATCATGATCTTCGCGGCGCTGTGCGTCGTCACCACGAAGAACGTGGTGCACGCCGCGCTGTGGCTGGTGATGGTGCTCGCCGGCGTCGCCGCGCAGTACATCCTCGCCGCCGCCGAGTTCGTCGCCGTCTCCCAGGTGCTCGTGTACATCGGCGCCGTGATGGTGCTGTTCCTGTTCGGCATCATGCTCACCCGGGCCAAGCTCGGTGGTGAGCAGGGCCTGAACAATCCGGGATGGGCGCTCGGCATTCCCGTCGCCGTCGTCCTGTTCGGCCTGCTCGCCTACGTGAGCATCGACGCGTTCGAGGACACGACCCTGCCCGAACCAGCCGGTCCCACCCCGACCTCGGCGATCAGCGACCAGTTCCTGTCGCCGTACCTGATCCCGTTCATCGCGTTGTCGTTCGTCCTGCTCGCCGCCGCCATCGGCGCCATCGTCCTGGCCAGGAAAGACTGAGTGCTCGCCGTCAACTTCCTCCTGCTCGCCGCGGTGCTGTTCTGCATCGGTGTGTACGGCGTCATCGCCCGGCGCAACGCCGTGCTCGTGCTGATGTCGATCGAGCTCATCCTCAACGCCGTCAACCTCAACCTGATCGCCTTCTCGCTGATGCACGGCGCGGCCGACGGCCAGGTGTTCGCCCTCTACGTGATCGCGGTCGCGGCAGCCGAAGTCGGCGTCGGGCTGGCGATGGTGCTCATGATCTACCGCAACCGCCGCTCCATCTCGCTCGACGAACTGTCCGAGATGAAGGGCTGACATGCTCGCCCAAGAAGCACACGAGCTCAGTTCCGGTTGGTTCCTCGAGAACGCCTGGCTGATCGCGCTCATCCCGGGCATCGCGTTCGCGCTGATCATCGGCATCGGCAAGCGGATGCCGTTCAAGGGGTCCGAGATCGGCATCGCCTCGATGGCCATCTCGCTGGTGCTCGCCACCGGCACGGCGATCCAATGGATCCAGCGGACGAATTCCGCGGATGCGGCCCACGGTGCCGAGCCCGCCGGCTTCGTGCGGGGACTCGCTCGCGCCGATCGCGCCGACGCCAGGCCGAGGGGCACGGCGCCGAACCGTTCGTCGAGCCGGTCGTGCGCACCTGGGTGTGGTGGTCGAGCGACGGGTTCGAGTTCGCCATCGGCTCGCGGATCGACGGCCTGGCGATGATGCTGCTCTGGACCGTGGCGTTCATCTCGCTGCTCGTCCAGATCTTCAGCCTCGACTACGTCCGCGGCGATCGCCGGTACACCCACTTCTTCGCCGCCATCACGCTGTTCTCGTCGGGCATGCTCATCATGGTTCTCGCCGAGAACATGATCCAGGTCATCCTCGGCTGGGAGATCATGGGCCTGTGCTCGTTCATGCTGATCGGGCACTGGTGGGAGGAGGAGGCCAACGCCCGAGCGGCGCTGAAGGCGTTCTTCACCGTGCGCGTCGGCGACGTCGGGCTGCTCGTCGGCACGATCATCATCTTCTTCGGCGCCAACCAGTGGGCGCAGGACAACCTCGACAGCAACGGCTTCAACATCTCGGCCATCCAGGCCTGGGCGATGTCGGGCGAGGCGTCGAGCACGATCATCCTGGTCGGCGCGGTCGCCCTGTTCATCGCCTGCATCGGCAAGTCGGGTCAGTTCCCGCTGCACACGTGGCTGCCCGACGCGATGGCCGGCCCGACGCCCGTGTCGTCGCTGCTGCACAGCTCGACGATGGTCGTGGCCGGGGTGTTCCTCGTGGCCCGGCTCTTTCCGGTGTTCTGGGAGGGCTTCAACATCGGCCAGGGCGGGTTGTCGTTCATCGCCGTGATCGGCGCGATCACGATCGTGATCGCCGCGGTGCTCGCCTTCGTGCAGGACGACATCAAGAAGGTCCTCGCCTACTCGACCGTGTCGCAGCTCGGCTACATGATGCTCGGCCTCGGCACCGGCGCCTGGATCGCGGCGGTGTTCCACATCTTCACGCACGCCATGTTCAAGTGCTGCCTGTTCCTGTGCGCCGGTTCGGTCGCCCACTCGGGCTCGCACCACTCGTTCGACATGAAGCGCGACATGGGCGGGCTGCGCAAGTTCATGCCGGTCACGTTCTGGTGCTGGATCGCCGCCACGCTCGCGCTCACCGGCGTGTTCCCGTTCGCCGGCTTCTGGTCGAAGGACGAGATCATCGACAACGTCGGTCACCTCGGTTACGAGTTGTTCTTCTGGACGGCGCTCGCCGGAGCGGCGCTGACCGCGATGTACATGACGCGGGCGACGTACCTCACCTTCTTCGGTGAGCCCCGTGGTGCCGCGGCCGGTGAGCACCACCACGACGAGGAGCACGCCGAAGAGCACGAGATGGAGACGCTCACCGTCGGCGCCCAGCCGGCCTCCCTCGGCGCCGCCGCGAACGTGCTCGAGCATGACGATCACGGCGCCGACGGCGCACATGGCAACGGATCGGGCGATGAGGCACGACGACCACGGACGATCAACCGCACGGAGGCGCAGCGAGCGGAGCGACGCCAGTGCCGACCACCGACGATCACCATGACTCGCCGCACGAGTCGGGACCGCTGCTCCTCGTGCCGATCGTGATCCTCGCCGTGCTGTCGGCGACGGTCGGGTTCCTCAACGCCACGCCGATCGGCGAGGACTGGGAGCGCTTCAAGATCTACGTCGAGCCGCGATCGGCGGCGGTCGAGATCGAGGACTACCTCGTCGCCACCGGGCCCGGCGAGTCGATCGAACTGCGCAATCCGATGGTGGTCGCACCCGGTGTACTCGAGGCCGGCGACGGCGGTGGGGAAGAGGACGAATCCACCACGACCGAGGGGGAGGAACACGCCGAAGAAGGCGAGGAAGAGGAGTTCGCCACGGTCGGCTGCGGCTTCGAGACACCCGAAGCCGGAACGGTCTGCTTCATGCCGACGCAGAACCACGCCGAGCCGACCCTTCCGAAGATCATGCTCTCGCTCGGGGTCGTCGCCGGTGCCTACGCGGTTGCCATCGCGTTCTGCATCGCCTTCTACGGTCGCCGGAACAGGCGGCTCGTCGGCCTCACCGACCGCTCGCGGGTCATGCGGGGCGGCTACCTGTTCCTCGAAGAACAAGTACTACCTCGACGCGCTCTACGAGAGCGTCATCGTTCGTGCCATCGCCCACCCGATCGCCAGCGCCACGTACTGGTTCAACCAGCACGTGATCGACGGAATCGTCAACGGCGTCGGGCACAACACCAAACAGACCGGCGACTGGGTCTACAAGAACATCGACCAGCGCATCGTCGACGGCGCCGTCAACGCCTCCGGTGCGGTGGCCTCCGAGACCGGTCACGGCCTGCAACCCATCCAGTCCGGCAAGGTCAACCAGTACGGCGCGCTGCTGTTCGGTGCCATCGCCGTGGCTGCCATCGTCCTCGTCATCGTCAACGTGAACTGAAAGTGCTGTTGAAGAGCCATGCAAACACTCACTGATCAGAACTGGCTCCTGAGCGTCGGGGTGTTCCTCCCGATGCTCGGCGTGTTGGTGATGCTGTTCATCCCGCGCGCCGAGGAAGCCCTCGTGAAGACGGTCGGCATCGTCGCCGCCGGCGCCACGCTGGCGATCGGCATCGTCACGCTCGTGAACTTCGACTACGGCGAGTCGCAGAAGCTGCAGTTCTTCGTCGACGCCGAGTGGATCCCGGTGATCCACTCCAACTACACGGTCGGTCTCGACGGCATCAGCCTGCCGCTCTACTTCCTGTCGATGGCCGTCACGTTCCTCGTGATGATCTACTCGTGGGACAACATGCCCGACGCCGGCAACCCGAAGGCGTTCTTCATCCTGATGCTCGTGCTGCAGACGGGCATGGCCGGCACGTTCGTCGCCCAGGACCTGATCCTGTTCTTCGTGTTCTTCGAACTCGTGCTGCTGCCGATGTACTTCATGATCGGCGTGTGGGGCGGCGAGCAGCGCCAGTACGCCTCGCTCAAGTTCTTCCTCTTCACGATGTTCGGCTCGGCGTTCATGCTCGTCGCCTTCCTCGCTCTGTTCTTCCAGACGGGTGCGGAGAGCTTCGGGTTCCAGCACCTCATCGAGGCCGGTGCCGGCATCGACAAGGACGTGCAGGTCTGGATCTTCGCCGGCATGTTCCTCGGCTTCGCCATCAAGGTGCCGATGTTCCCGTTCCACACGTGGCTGCCCGACGCCCACACCGCAGGCGCCGACGCAGGGCTCGGTCATCCTGGCCGCCATCCTGCTGAAGCTCGGTACGTACGGGTTCGTGCGCATCGCCATCCCGATGCTGCCCGCAGGGTGCCCTCGAATGGGCGCCCGTGATCGCCGTGCTCGCCGTCATCGGCATCATCTACGGCGCGCTCGGATGCCTGGCCCAGACCGACATGAAGCGGCTGATCGCGTTCTCGTCGGTGGCCCACATGGGCTTCGTGATGCTCGGCATCTCGACGCTCACCACGTTCGGCATCAACGCCGCCCTGTTCGGCATGGTCGCCCACGGCCTCATCACCGGCATGTTGTTCTTCGTCGCCGGTTCGGTGAAGCACCGCTACCACACGCTCGAGATCAAGCGCCTGTCGGGCATGCTCATCCAGATGCCGCGGATGGGCTGGATCCTCGGCTTCGCCGCGATGGCATCGCTCGGCCTGCCCGGTCTCGCCGGCTTCTGGGGTGAGTTCCCGGCGCTCCTGTCGGCCTACGAGCCCGGCTTCGGGCTGAGCGAACCGCTCTATCGCACGCTGATGGTCATCGCCGCGATCGGCACCGTGCTCGCCGCGGCCTATCTCCTCTGGCTCTACCAGCGCACCGCGTTCGGCACGCCGAGCGAGGAGTTCGCCGGACAGAGCGAGGCCGAGCACGACGCTCTCGGTGGCCACGGTCACGTCGCCCACTCGCTCAGCAGCGCGGTGAACGACGACGATCACGACGATGCTCATGACGAGATCCACGACGTCGGGCTCACCGAGTGGATCGCCTGGTCGCCGTTCCTGATCGCCATCGTCGTGTTCGGCGTCTACCCGCAGCTCATGTTCAAGATCTTCGATCCGGCCGTCACGGAGATGGTCACACGTCTCGGAACGTCACTGGGTAAATGATCTCGACCCTTCTCGCCCAAGCGTCCGACTTCACGGCGCCGACGATCGACTGGCACGCGCTCGCGCCCGAGATCATCATCGTGATCGGCATCAACCTGGTGCTCGGGATCGACCTGATGATCGACGAGTCGAAGAAGTGGGCGATCGCCACCGTCGCCGGCTTCGTGATGCTGGCGGCGCTGATCCCGGTCGTGACGCTCGCGGTCGTCGGCGACGACTCACGTTCGATGTTCGACGGTCGCTACGTGGTCGACGACTACGCGCTGATCCTCAAGGCGCTGTTCCTGCTCATCGCCTACGTCGTGATCCTGATGAGCCAGACCGAGCTCGAAGAGGGCGGCTACTACCAGGGCGAGTTCTACGTGCTGATGCTGTGCAGCGTGCTCGGCATGGTGATGATGGCCTCGGCACGCGACCTCGTGAGCATCTTCGTGGCGCTCGAGCTCCTGTCGATCCCGGCCTACATGCTCGCCGCCTGGCGCAAGCGTGACGTCAAGTCGAACGAGGCGGGCGTCAAGTACTACCTGCTCGGCGTGTTCGCGTCGGCCGTGCTGTTGTACGGCATGAGCCTGCTGTACGGCGCGACCGGCTCGACCAAGCTCACCGACATCGGCGCCGCGCTCAGCGACGGCGATGCGATCGCGCTCGAAGTGGTGGCGATCGTGTTCATCCTGTGCGGGTTCGGGTTCAAGATCTCGGCGGTGCCGTTCCACCAGTGGGCGCCCGACACGTACGAAGGCGCACCCACGCCGGTCACCGCGTTCTTCTCCGTCGCGTCGAAGGCGGCCGGCTTCGTGGCGATCATGACGTTGATCTTCCTCGCCTTCCCCGGCGTCGACGACATCTACGGCCCGCTGCTCTGGGTGCTGTCGGTGCTCACGATGACGGTCGGCAACGTGCTCGCCCTGCGCCAGACGAACATCGTCCGCATGCTCGCCTACTCCTCGGTCAGCCAGGGCGGGTTCATCCTGATGCCGCTCGCGTTCGCCGGTAATCCGGCGTCGAGTGCGGCGGCGATGAACGCGGTCATCGTGTACCTGCTCGTGTACGCCGTGATGAACCTCGGAGCGTTCGCGGTGATCATCGCCGTGTCGCGCAAGACGCACAGCGGCCAGATCAAGTCGTTCGGTGGGCTGTTCGGCTATGCGCCGGGCCTGGCGATGGCGATGACGATCTTCCTCGCCTCGCTCGCCGGCATCCCGCCGCTCGCCGGTTGGTTCGCCAAGTTCAACTCGTTCAAGGCGGTGCTCGACGCCGGCACCACGTCGGCGTACGTGATGGCCGGGATCGCCGCGGTCAACACCGTGATCGCGGCGGCCTACTACATGCGCGTACTGCGGGTGATCTGGATGGACGACGCGCCCGACGGCGACGTCACCCCGATCCGCACCCCCGCCCCGATCGCGGCCGCACTGGTGATGACGGCGTTCGGCACGGTCCTGCTCGGCGTGCTCCCGAACCTCGTGGCCCGGTTCGGCAACCTCCCCGACCTCACCGGCGCCCTCGCCCCCTAGTCGGGCCAGGCCGCGCGCCCTGCAGAACTGGCTCCGGATCGGCTCACCGGTGCCGCTCCTCCGCGGTTTGCGGCAGACACAATGACGTTCTTGGTCAGAATGACTGCAGCAAATCCCGCACCGCCGATTTGCGGCAGACATTGTGCCGTTCCCGGGCGAATGGACTGCCACAAACCTCGGGAGGCGGGATGAGCCCGGGCACGAGCGAGACGATTCGGGAGGAGATCGCGGCGGAGCGGGCCGATTCCGTTCGAGCGGTTCATGGACCTCGCGCTCTATGGCGAGGCGGGGTTCTACATGCGCGCCGACGGGGGATCGGCGGGGCGACGCGGCGACTTCATCACGTCGCCGGAGGTCGGACCGTTGTTCGGTGCCGTGCTCGCCCGCTACCTCGACGCGGAGTGGGAACGGCTCGGCCGACCGGCGACGTTCACCGTGGTCGACGCCGGGGCCGGCCCGGGGACGCTCGCCGCGCTCGTCGTCAGCGCCACGCCGGCATGCGCTCGACGCACTGCGCTACGTCGCCGTCGAACTGTCGGCAGCGCAGCGGGAACGGCATCCTGACGGCATCGAGTCGCGGCCGACCTCCCGACCGAGCCCGTTCGACGGCGTGATCATCGCCAACGAACTGCTCGACAACCTGCCGTTCCGGCTCGTCGTGTTCGACGACGGCTGGCGCGAGGCTCATGTCGACGTCGATCGCGACGGCCGGTTCGTCGAAGTGCTCGGCGAGCGCTCTGACGGATCTCTCGACTCCCGTCGACCGGGATGCGCGTCGGTGCCCGCGCGCCGATCATCGACCGCGCCGCCGCGTTCGTCGACGACGCCCGGCGCGTCGTGCGCGCCGGCTCGATCCTCACGATCGACTACGGCGTGGCCCGCACCGCGGAACTCGCGATGCGGCCGTGGCGCGAGTGGCTCCGCACGTACCGGAACGAACGAGCGGGGCGGGCACTATCTCGCGGAACCGGGGTCGCAGGACATCACCATCGACGTGCCGTTCGACCAGCTGCCCGAGCCGGACGCGCTGCGTACGCAGGCCCAGTTCCTGCAGCGGTGGGGGATCGACGACCTCGTCGCCGAAGGTGTGCGGGTGTGGACCGAGCAGGCCGCTCGCCCCGGTCTCGAGGCGATGCGCATGCGCAGCCGGGTCGCCGAGTCCGAGGCGCTGCTCGACCCCGCCGGACTGGGCGGCTTCCTCGTCGCCGAATGGCGCTCTGACTCTCACCGGTGAGCGAACGGACCGAGGGGCGGGCCGTTCGCTCACCGCAACGGTGGACGGTGGCCTCCGGCGGGCGGGGACGCGCGGGGCGTGATCTACCATCGGCGAGATGGCTGAGGAACCGACCGGCGGGCAGAACCACGACACGATCGACGCGTTGATGGCCGAGAAT
Source organism: Ilumatobacteraceae bacterium (assembly GCA_963801795.1). Classification (GTDB taxonomy): domain Bacteria; phylum Actinomycetota; class Acidimicrobiia; order Acidimicrobiales; family Ilumatobacteraceae; genus Sva-07. The sequence continues at coordinate 225,120 of CAWDFZ010000001.1, read as the reverse complement.
CGCCGGTTCCCGCCGTCGGAGGAGTTCAAGACGGAAGCCGCTGGTCACCGGCACGTTCCTGTACGACGAGGCGGCGCAGGACGACGAAGGCTTCTGGGCGCGGCAGGCCGCCGACCTGCTCGACTGGGCCGAACCGTGGCACACGACGCTCGACTGGCAGATCCCGAACGCGCGTTGGTTCGACGGCGGCACGTTGAACGTCGCCCACAACTGCCTCGACCGGCACGTGCTCGCCGGTAAGGGCGACAAGGTCGCCATCCACTGGGAGGGCGAGCCCGGCGACACCCGCACGATCACGTACCAGGAGCTGCTCGACGAGGTGTCCCGCTTCGCCAACGTGCTCACCTCGCTCGGGGTGGCGAAGGGCGACCGGGTGAACATCTACCTGCCGATGATCCCCGAGGCGGCCGTGGCGATGCTTGCCTGCGCCCGGATCGGCGCCCCGCACAGCGTCGTGTTCGGCGGCTTCTCGTCGCAGGCGTTGGCCGACCGGATCAACGACGCCGAGGCCAAGGTCCTCGTCACCGCCGACGGTGGGTATCGCCGTGGTTCCGTGTTCCCGCTGAAGGCGGCCGCCGACGAGGCATGCGCCTCGCGCCATCGATCGAACACGTCGTGGTCGTGCGACGAGGCGGCAACGACGTCGAGATGGTCGAGGGCCGCGACCACTGGTACCACGACCTGATGGCCGACGCCTCGGCCGACTGTCCGGCCGAGCCGATGGAGGCCGAGCACCTGCTTGTACCTGCTGTACACGTCGGGCACCACCGGCAAGCCGAAGGGCATCATGCACACCACCGGCGGCTACCTCACGCACGTGGCGTTCACCCACAAGTACGTGTTCGACCTCCACCCCGACACCGACGTGTTCTGGTGCACCGCCGACGTCGGCTGGGTCACCGGCCACAGCTACATCGTGTACGGACCGCTGGCCAACGGCGCCACGCAGGTGATGTACGAGGGCGTGCCCAACCATCCCGACAACGACCGGTTCTGGGCGATCGTCGAGAAGTACGGCGTCACGATCCTGTACACCGCGCCGACGGCGATCCGCACGTTCATGAAATGGGGCGACGCCGAGCCGGCCAAGCACGATCTCTCGTCGCTCCGCCTGCTCGGATCGGTCGGCGAGCCGATCAACCCCGAGGCCTGGATGTGGTACCAGGAGCACATCGGCGGCGGCCGCTGCCCGATCGTCGACACGTGGTGGCAGACCGAGACCGGCGGGATCATGATCAGCCCGCTGCCCGGCGCCACCACCACCAAGCCGGGTTCGGCGACGTTCCCGCTTCCGGGCGTGTCGGCCGAGTTGGTCGACGACCAGGAGCGCCACGTCGACGTCGGCGGCGGATATCTCACGCTCACCCGGCCGTGGCCGGGCATGTTGCGCGGCATCTGGGGCGATCCCGAACGGTTCCAGGAGACGTACTGGGCGCGCTTCCCCGGCCGCTACTTCGCCGGTGACGGCGCGAAGCTCGACGACGACGGCTACCTCTGGCTGCTCGGCCGGGTCGACGACGTGATGAACGTGTCGGGCCACCGGATCTCGACGACCGAGGTCGAGTCGGCGCTCGTGTCGCACCCCGTCGGTCGCCGAGGCGGCGGTCGTCGGCGCCACCGACGCGACGACCGGCCAGGCGATCATCGCCTACGTCATCCTGCGCGGCGGCAAGGACGTGACCGAACAGGACCTCCGCGACCACGTGGCCGCCGAGATCGGGTCGATCGCCAAGCCGAAGAAGATCTACCTCACACCTGATCTGCCGAAGACACGCAGCGGCAAGATCATGCGGCGGCTGCTCCGCGACGTCGCCGAGGGCCGCAACGTCGGCGACACCACGACGCTCGCGGACGCATCGATCGTCGACGAGTTGCAGGCCCGGGCGGCCACCGCATCGGAGGACTGAGGTCCCGCGGCGCCAGTCGCAGGGGTCGCGGTCAGTCGCGGAAGTTCTGGAACTGCAGCGGAATGCCGACGTCCTCGGCCTTCAGCATCGCGATCACTCCCTGCAGCGCGTCGCGCTTCTTGGCGGTGACCCGGATCGAGTCGCCCTGCGTCTGGCTCGACGTGCCCTTCTCGGCCTTCTCCTTGATCAGCTTGTTGATCTCGCGGGCCTTGTCGGAGGAGATCCCGACCTTGATCGTGACGACCTGACGGACGGTGTTCTGGGTGGCCTCCTGCACGTCGCCGTAGTCGACGCCGCGCAGCGACACGCCGCGTTTCACGAGCTTCTCCTCGAGGACGGTGCGCAGCGCCGTGAGCCGATCCTCGCTGATCGTGCGCAGCGTGATGACCATCTCGTTCTGCTCGATCGTGGAGTTGGTGTTCTTGAAGTCGAAGCGGGTGCCGATTTCGCGCTGTGCCTGATCGACCGCGTTCTTGACCTCTTGGGCATCGACTTCGGAGACGACATCGAAACTGGGCATGGGCGCGAGGGTATCCGCGCCATCTTGCGAGGTGGGGATCGGGCAGTGGGGATCGAGACGACCAGCGCTACGCTCTCAGCGCCCCGTCTGCTCCTCGGATCGGACGGAGCGATGGGTCGGTGCCCGAGCGGCCAAAGGGAGCAGACTGTAAACCTGCCGGCGTAGCCTTCGAAGGTTCGAATCCTTCCCGGCCCACCACGACGGCCTCGGCTGCACCCGTGCAGCCCGAGGCCGTTTCGTCGTTTCCGACCGACCGTCGTCTTGGTCAGAGCATCAACTGCATGATGGCGACGTCGAGCCAGCGGTTGAACTTGCGGCCCACCTCCCGCTCGACGCCGACGAGGTCGAACCCGACCGACGCGTGCAGCGCCCGCGAGGCCTCGCTCGATGCCTCGATCCGGGCCACGACCGAGTGGAAACCCGACTCGCGGGCGACGTCGATCAGGTGACGCATCAGCGTCGTACCGATCCCCAGCCCCGAATGCTCGCGGGACACGTAGACGGAGTTCTCCACCGTCGTGCGGTACGCCGCCCGCTCCTTGTAGGGCGACAGGGAGGCGAAACCGACGACCTGCCCGGGGTCGTCGTCGAGGGTGGCGACGACGGCGGAGAATGCACCGGACCGCTCGGCGAGCCAGGTCCGTTGCTGGTCGAGGGTCCGCGGGACGAGATCGAACGTGCTCGTGTAGCTCGTTGACCTCGACGTTGTAGATCGCCCGGACGGCGGGCGCGTCGGCGAGCGTCGCGAGTCGAACGTTCACCGTTGACCGTGGCGTGGCGTCGACCGGCATCGGTGGCGATCGTATCGGTCACCACTCGCCCTCGGTTGGGCGCCCGATGCGGTTCGGGTGAGGATGCCGCTCGGAGCAGATTCGCGGGGTGCATGTCGAGTCGCTCCCGCTACACTTTCCCGCTTGGTCGCGGCGGTGCCGCGTCCCGAAGGGTGCCCCGGCGCCTGGGTCGGGTTTCGCTCCGGCGGGCTCGGAAACGGTGCCTCGGCACCACACAACGCCCGGTGTCCCGGCACCGTGCTGCATTCGCCCTTGTAGCTCAGTGGTAGAGCACCTCCATGGTAAGGAGGGGGTCGCGGGTTCAATCCCCGCCGAGGGCTCGACCAAGCGGTCGGGTTCGCCCGGGCGCGAGCCAAACCCCTGGCGGCGTAGCTCAGTTGGTCAGAGCATCCGGCTCATAATCGGAAGGTCATCGGTTCAAGTCCGATCGCCGCTACCAGAACCAAGAACACAGAAATTCAGAACAATCGACCAAGAATCGGTCGAACAGTCAATCGGAATTCATCGCAGGAGTGAGACGTAACCATGGGTAAGCAGAAGTTCGAGCGTAATAAGCCGCATGTGAATATTGGGACGATGGGTCATATTGATCATGGGAAGACGACGTTGACGGCGGCGATTTCGAAGACGTTGTCGGATCGTGGGTTGGCGGAGTTCGCGGCGTTTGACACGATTGACAAGGCGCCGGAGGAGAAGGCTCGTGGGATCACGATCTCGATCGCGCATATCGAGTACGAGACGGAGAATCGGCATTACGCGCATGTGGACATGCCGGGTCATGCGGACTACATCAAGAACATGATCACGGGTGCGGCTCAGGTGGATGGGGCGATTTTGGTGGTGGCGGCGACGGATGGTCCGATGCCCCAGACCCGTGAGCATGTGTTGTTGGCCCGTCAGGTGGGTGTGCCGTCGATCATCGTGGCGTTGAACAAGTCCGACATGGTCGATGACGAAGAACTGCTCGAGTTGGTGGAGCTCGAGGTTCGTGAGCTGTTGAACGAGTACGAGTTCCCGGGTGATGATGCCCCGGTCATCCAGGTCTCGGCGTTGAAGGCGTTGGAGGGGGATGCGGAGTGGCAGGAGAAGATCATGGAGTTGATGGCTGCTGCTGACAGTTTCATCCCCGAGCCGGTGCGTGAGTTGGACAAGCCGTTCTTGATGCCGATCGAGGATGTGTTCACGATCACGGGTCGTGGCACGGTGGTGACCGGCAAGGTGGAGCAGGGGATCATTCACACCGGTGATGAGATCGAGATCGTTGGGTTGCGTGACACGCAGAAGACGACGTGTACGGGTGTGGAGATGTTCCGCAAGTTGCTCGATGAGGGCCAGGCGGGTGACAACATCGGTGCGCTTCTTCGTGGCACGGGTAAGGATGATGTGGAGCGCGGTCAGGTGTTGTGTAAGCCCGGGTCGCATCACGCCGCACACGAATTTCGAGGGTCAGGTGTATGTGTTGAACAAGGACGAGGGTGGCCGTCACAAGCCGTTCTTCAACAATTATCGTCCGCAGTTCTTCTTCCGGACGACTGACGTGACGGGCACGATCGAGTTGCCGTCGGGTACGGAGATGGTGATGCCTGGTGACAACGTGGAGATCACGGTCGAGTTGGGTAAGCCGATCGCGATGGATGAGGGTCTGCGGTTCGCGATCCGTGAGGGTGGTCGCACCGTGGGTGCCGGCCGCGTCACCAAGATCCTGAAGTGACCTGCTGAACGGCATAAGGGTCAAACGAAGTCAACGAGAGAAGAGAGCCATCATGGCCAAGAGTGAAAAGCGCATCAAGGTGACGCTCGAGTGCACCGAGTGCAAGCGACGCAACTACATCACCATGAAGTCGAAGATCAACGACCGCGAGCGTCTCGAGATGAAGAAGTACTGCGCCCACGAGCGTCAGCACACCCTTCACAAAGAGACCCGCTGAACAATCCTCGGTCTGGCCGGTCCTGACGTCTGAGGCGCCGGGGTCAGCTCTCGGGATGCGCTGGTAACCTGGCGTGTCCCAACCGAGGGCAGTAGCTCAGCTGGTAGAGCATCGGTCTCCAAAACCGACGGTCGGGGGTTCGAATCCCTCCTGCCCTGCCCACTCACCCGAACGAGAAACCGTAACCGACACGTGTCTTTGGACGATCTGAACCGTGAGCAGAAGCGTCAGCTTCGCAAGATGGGTGCCCTCGACGAGGAGGGCAAGGTTCAGCGCGCCCCGCGTACGGTCGAAGAAGAAGGAACGCACCGGGCCCCGTCAGTACCTCCGCGAGGTGCGCGACGAGATGCGCAAGGTCGCCTGGCCGAAGCGGCCCGAGGTCAAGCGTTACTCGATCATCGTGATCGTCACGATCATCGTCTACACGGCCCTCGTCGGCGGCTTCGACTACGTGTTCAGCAAGCTGTCCGAATGGTTCTATTCGACGTGAGCGACGAAACGATGAGTGACGAAACGACGAGCGACGAGTTCGCCGAAGAAGCCGACCGAGGAGTCGCGACCGGAGTCCGCCACCGACCGCGGCCGACCTCCTCCCCGTCGGCGACCTGTCCCTCGACGACCCCGACGAAGATCGAGGCCGACGACGACGAAGAACGTCGCGACCGACGAGCCGACGACGATGACGCAGATGCCGACGCGGACGCAGCCAGCGAGGGAAGCGCCAGCGACGAGCTGGAAGCGCCGCGAGACGAAAGCGAAGCCGACGACGAGTCCGCCATCGACGAGCGTCGACGCGGACGACGAGCCTCCGCCGACGAGGGCGAGCGGACGGTGAGCAAGCCACTGACACGAGCCTGCGCCGTTACGACGATCCGACCATGCGGCCGGGTCAGTGGTACGTCGTGCACACGCAGTCGGGGTACGAGAAGAAGGTCACGGCGAACCTCACGCGCGCATCCAGTCGATGAACATGGAAGACAAGATCTACGAGATCGTCATCCCGACCGAAGAGGTCGACGAGTTCAAGAACGGCAAGAAGCAGACCGTCGAACGCAAGGTGTTCCCCGGCTACCTGCTCGTGCGTTGCGTCATGGACGACGAGTCCTGGTACTGCGTTCGCAACACGCCGGGCATCACCGGCTTCGTCGGCCAGAGCCGTCAGGGCCAGAAGCCGACGCCGCTGTCGCGTCGCGAGGTCAAGACGTTCCTGTCGCCGAAGACCGAGGGCGTCGACGCGGCACCTCGCCGCAAGGCGAAGCTCGACTACGAAGAGGGCGAGAGCGTCCGCGTGAAGGAAGGCCCGTTCGCCGACTTCACCGGCCAGATCGCCGAGATCAACGCCGACCACATGAAGCTCAAGGTGCTGGTCAACATCTTCGGACGAGAGACCCTCGTCGAGATGGACTTCAGCCAGGTCGCCAAGCTCTGAGCGACGCCCGTTCAGCGTCCTCGACACCACCACACACTCGCACAACAAGTTCGAACACAGAAGAAAGACAACGCCATGGCGAAGAAGAAAATCGTAACGGTCGTCAAGATCCAGATCGAGGCAGGCAAGGCCAGCCCGGCACCGCCCGTCGGTACCGCGCTCGGACCGCACGGCATCGCGATCATGGACTTCGTGAAGGCCTACAACGCCGCGACCGAGTCGCAGGCCGGCACCGTCGTGCCGACCGAGATCACGATCTACGAGGATCGCACGTTCACGTTCGTGCTCAAGACGCCGCCGACCGCGGTGCTCGTCCGCGAGAAGGCCGGCCTCGCGAAGGCCGCCAACAACCCGGGTTCCGAGGTCGCTGGTTCGATCACCGAGGCGCAACTGGAAGAGATCGCCACGATCAAGCTTCCCGACCTCAACGCCTACGACCTCGAAGCAGCCAAGCTGCAGGTCCGTGGCACCGCCCGTTCCATGGGCATCAAAGTCGTCTCGACCCGATCACGCTACCGATCAATCCGAATCAAACAAGCCTCGACCGAGATCACCTCGCTCGGCGGGCTCAACACTGAGGGAGACATCACATGTCCGGCAAGAAGTTCACTGACGCGCTGAAGAAGTTCGATCGCGACCAGTTCTACACACCCACCGAGGCCGCTCGGCCTCGTGAAGACCATGGCCTCGGCCAAGTTCGACGAGAGCATCGACGTCGCGCTCCGCCTCGGCGTCGACCCCCGCAAGGCCGACCAGATGGTGCGCGGCACCGTCGCGCTCCCGTCGGGCACCGGCAAGGACGTCCGCGTCGCCGTGTTCGCCACCGGCGACGCCGCTGACGAAGCCCGCGCCGCCGGCGCCGACATCGTCGGTTCCGACGACCTGGCCGCCGACGTCGAGGCCGGCAAGATGGACTTCGACCTCGTCATCGCCACCCCCGACATGATGCCGCTGCTCGGCAAGCTCGGTCGGGTGCTCGGACCGCGTGGTCTCATGCCCAACCCGAAGACCGGCACCGTCACCACCGACGTCGGCAAGGCCGTCGGCGAGTTCAAGGGCGGCAAGGTCGAGTACCGCACCGACCGCTACGGCAACGTGCACGTGCCGCTCGGCAAGGCCAGCTTCGAGCCGGCCGCGCTGGAGGAGAACTTCCGCGCCGTGCATCGACGAGCTGCAGCGGGCGAAGCCGGCATCGGCCAAGGGCCGGTACCTGCGCAAGATCACCGTGTCGTCCACGATGGGCCCCGGCGTCCACGTCGACACCGGTCGCCTCCGTCCCGAATGACGGCCGTGACGAGGATCTGGTCGGGCAGCGCCATACGCTGTCCGACCGTCACACAGCAATCGGTCGCTCGCCGAAGACCGTTGGTCCACTCCCGTGGGTAATGGCGCCAGAACCGAGACAACTCGGGAAGGCGTCGCCAACCGAGGTGCATATCGCCGAAGAACCATGCCGTCCGGTCGCACGACCGGCGCGCGATGCGCTCCTCGTCGGTGTTCGCATCACTGCGAGCACCACGAGTTGAAGCGAAAGGAGGTATGCACACATGACAACGGACACTGCACCGCGACCCGAGAAGGTCGCGATCGTCGAGGAGATCACCGAGAAGCTGAACAACAGCGTCTCGGTCTTCGTCACCGAGTACCGGGGTATGTCGGTCGGCGCTCTCGCCAACCTGCGGGCCCCGCTGCGGGAAGCCGGCGCCGAGCACAAGGTGTACAAGAACACCCTCGCCCGTCTCGCCGCCACCAACGCCGGATACGACTCGCTCACCGAGCACCTGACCGGCCCGACCGCCCTCACGTTCGTCACCGGTGATTCGGTGGCGGCCGCCAAGGCGCTCGCCGATCTGGCCAGGACCAACCCGCTGCTCGTCATCCGAGGCGGCGTGCTGGGCACGAGCCCGATGAGCGCCGACGACGTCAAGGCCCTCGCCAGCCTGCCCTCGCGCGAGGAACTGCTGGCCCGGATCGCCGGAGCGTTCCAGGCCCCGCTCGTCAAGACCGCTGGTCTGCTCCAGGCTCTGCCCCGGAACTTCGCCTACGGCCTGTCGGCCCTCATCGAGAAGCAGACGGCGGACAGCCGCCTGATCATCTCACACTCGACCACCCGAAAATGCCCCGAATCGCTCGCTGAGCGAACGAATCGATGCACATTTCGGAGAATCAACGAACATCCAGAACGAAATCGCAACAAGGAGAACGCCACATGGCAACACTAACCAAAGACGACATCCTCGAGGCCATCAGCAACCTGACGGTCATCGAGCTCAAGGAACTGCTCGACGCGTTCGAAGAGAAGTTCGAAGTCACCGCTGCGGCTCCCGTGGCCGTGGCCGCTGCTGCCCCCGCGGGTGGCGGTGGCGACGCCGCCGCCGAAGAGGAGAAGGACGAGTACGACGTCGTGCTCGCCGCCGCAGGCCAGCAGAAGATCCAGGTCGTGAAGGCCGTCAAGGACCTGCTCGGCGTGGGCCTCAAGGAGGCCAAGGACCTCGTCGACGCCGCACCGAAGCCGATCCTGGAGAAGGCCACCAAGGCCGACGCCGAGGCCGCCAAGGCCAAGCTCGAAGACGTCGGCGCGACCGTCGAACTCAAGTGAGCCCGGGACGCTGAGGCGTCCCACCCGAACAAGCCCACGGCGGGCGGGTCTCGCACCCGCCCGCCGTTGCGCGTCGCCGGTCGCTGCGCGTTCATGGCCCGCGATGGGCGGTGAAATCGCGGTCGGATGCTTGACATCCGGGCCGCATTTCTTTACCTTGACCCCAATTCAGTCGCCTCGACTGCCGAGGCTGTCCCGTCCGACGAATCGACGTCGGCTAGCGGTTGATATTCGTCGCCCTGCCGTGATAGCATCGATGGTTGCCGTGCGTCTCCTGTGTCCCCTCCGTACTTTCGGTGTGGCCGCTGCGCGCCCGGCGGCTGGTCGTCGCAGGCCCGACGTCAGCTTTCGACTTACCTCAGCAACTGGAGGGTGATCCGTGGCGACTCGTCCCGTGTCCCGTGAACGCTATTCGTTCGGCAACCTCAAGGAGCCGCTCGAGCTCCCTGACCTGATCGCGATCCAGCGGGAAAGCTTCGAATGGTTCCTCAACGAGGGCCTGGCGAACACGTTCCGCGACATCAGCCCGATCAAGGACTTCTCCGAGTCGCTCCAGCTCGAGCTGGAGTTCGACCCGTTCGACGAAGACCTGCGCCCGCCGCCGAAGTTCACGGTGGAGGAGTGCAAGGAAAAGGACATGACCTACAGCGCGCCCGTCTTCGTGCGCGCCCGGTTCATGAACCGCAACACGGGTGAGATCAAAGAGCAGACCGTGTTCATGGGCGACTTCCCGATCATGACCGACAAGGGCACGTTCATCGTGAACGGCACCGAGCGCGTCGTCGTGAGCCAGCTCGTCCGCAGCCCCGGCGTCATCTTCGAGCCCGGCGAGCGGTTCCGCCTCCGCAACCTCACCAAGCACCAGCTCGTCAAGGGCACCATCCACCCGTACCGCGGTGAGTGGATGGAGTTCGACGTCGAGCACAAGCCCGGCAAGGACGTCACCGCCGGCACCCGCGTCGCCCGCAAGCGCCGCCTCGGCATCTTCACGATGCTGCGCGCGCTCGGCTACGACGAGGCCAACGCCCCCGGCTTCCTCGACCGCTTCGTCAACCACTTCGACTTCCTCGAGGGCCAGTGGGACAAGGAGCGCGACATCGCGCCGACCCAGGACGAGGCCCTCGTCGAGATCTACAAGCGGGCCCGCCCGGGCGAGCCGCCCACGGTCGAGTCGGCCAAGGCCTACTTCCGCAACGCGTTCTTCGAGAGCCGTCGCTACGACCTCAGCCGCGTCGGCCGCTACAAGCTCAACCGCAAGCTCGGCGACGAGGTCGGCCGCCTCGGCGCGCTGTTCGGCCTCGAGGGCGCGGTCAACGCCGAGGGCGAGCCGCTGCTCGACTACCCCGACGAGAACCAGAACGTGCTCAGCCGCTGCGAGGTGCTCGCCTCGATCAGCTACATGCTGCACCTCGTCAAGCAGGAGCCGGGCTACCGCCTCGACGACCAGGACCACTTCGCCAACCGCCGCATCCGCTCGGTCGGCGAGCTGATCCAGAACCAGGTGCGCATCGGCCTCAGCCGCATGGAGCGCGTCGTGCGTGAGCGCATGACCACCCAGGACGTCGAGGCGATCACGCCGCAGACGCTGATCAACATCCGCCCCGTCGTCGCGGCGATCAAGGAGTTCTTCGGAACCTCGCAGCTGTCGCAGTTCATGGACCAGGTGAACCCGTTGTCGGGCCTCACCCACCGTCGCCGCCTGTCGGCGCTCGGACCGGGTGGTCTGTCCCGTGAGCGTGCCGGCTTCGAAGTCCGCGACGTGCACTTCAGCCACTACGGCCGCATGTGCCCGATCGAGACGCCGGAAGGCCCGAACATCGGCCTGATCGGCGGCCTGTCCACCTACGCCCGCGTCAACGAGTTCGGCTTCATCGAGAGCCCGTACCGCGAGGTCAAGGACGGCAAGGTCACCGGCAAGATCGTCTACATGGCCGCCGACGAGGAAGAGAACTACGTCGTCGCCCAGGCCAACACGCCGCTCAACGACGACGGCTCGATCCGCAACCCGCGCACGCTCGTGCGCCGGTCGCCGCAGGCCGCCAGCCTCGAAGACCTCCGCAAGATGCTCGAAGCCGAGAGCTTCTTCGGTGCCACGACCGACATCGGATACGTGCCGCCGGAAGAGGTCGACTTCATCGACGTCTCGCCGAAGCAGATCGTGTCGGTCGGTACGGCCCTGATCCCGTTCCTCGAGCACGACGACGCCAACCGCGCCCTGATGGGTGCGAACATGCAGAAGCAGGCCGTCCCGTTGCTCGCGTGCCGAGGCGCCGTACATCGGCACCGGCATCGAGAACCGTGCCGCCCGTGACGCCGCCGACCTGATCCAGGCGACCGACGACGGCGAGGTCACCGAGGTCTCCGGCAGCACGCATCACCGTCCAGTACAAGACCGAGGGCAAGCGGGTCTACAACCTGCGCGAAGTTCCGCCGGTCGAACCAGGACACGTGCATCAACCAGCGGCCCCGCGTCGTCGAAGGCGACACGTTGGTCAAGGGCCAGATCATCGCCGACGGCCCGTCGACCGACCTCGGCGAACTCGCCCTCGGCAAGAACCTCCTCGTGGCGTTCATGCCGTGGGAGGGCTACAACTTCGAAGACGCGATCATCCTGTCCGAGCGCCTGGTGAAGGACGACGTGCTCACGTCGATCCACATCAAGGAGCACGAGGTCGATGCCCGCGACACCAAGCTCGGCCCGGAAGAGATCAGCCGTGACATCCCGAACCTGAGCGACGACATCCTCGCCGACCTCGACGACCGCGGCATCATCCGCGTCGGCGCCGAAGTCGGCCCTGGTGACGTCCTCGTCGGCAAGGTCACGCCGAAGGGCGAGACCGAGCTGACCCCCGAGGAGCGCCTGCTGCGCGCCATCTTCGGTGAGAAGGCCCGCGAGGTCCGCGACACCAGCCTCAAGGTGCCCCACGGCGAGGTCGGCAAGGTCATCGACGTCAAGGTGTTCAACCGTGACGACGGCGACGAACTGCCCCCGGGCGTCAACCAGCTCGTGCGGGTCTACGTCGCCCAGAAGCGCAAGATCAGCGTCGGCGACAAGCTCGCCGGCCGCCACGGCAACAAGGGCGTCATCTCCAAGATCCTCCCGATCGAGGACATGCCCTACACCGCCGACGGCCAGCCGGTCGACATCATCCTCAACCCGCTCGGCGTGCCGAGCCGCATGAACGTCGGGCAGGTCCTCGAGGCCCACCTCGGCTACTGCGCCCGCTGGGGTTGGACCAACGCCGACGGCACCGTCATCGGCGACGCGCCGATCCGTGGCACCGAGACCAAGACCCGCCCGAACACCAAGCCGGCCACGTTCGTGGCCACCCCGGTGTTCGACGGCGCCAAGTGGGACGAGAAGGAGAAGTCGGGCGATCACCCGACGATCCAGGAGATCCTCGCAACGCTCAACCCGGAGGCCGCCAACGGCGACCGCCTCGTGGGCATCGACGGCAAGGTCACGATGTACAACGGCCGCACCGGCGAGCCGTACGACAACAAGATCACCGTCGGCTACATGTACATCTTGAAGCTCGCCCACCTGGTCGACGACAAGATCCACGCCCGCTCCACCGGCCCGTACTCGATGATCACCCAGCAGCCGCTCGGTGGTAAGGCCCAGTTCGGTGGCCAGCGCTTCGGCGAGATGGAAGTGTGGGCCCTCGAGGCCTACGGCGCGGCGTACTGCCTGCAGGAGCTGCTGACCATCAAGTCCGACGACGTGCTCGGCCGTGTCCGTGTCTACGAAGCGATCGTCAAGGGCGACAACATCCCCGAACCGGGTGTGCCCGAGAGCTTCAAGGTGCTGATGAAGGAGATGCAGGCACTCTGCATCAACGTCGAGGTGCTGACCGAGGACGGTCACGAGATCGAGATGCGCGACCTCGACGACGAGGTCTACCGCGCCGCCGAGGAACTCGGCATCGACATCTCCCGGCCCGAACGTGGGACCGACGAAGACGACGCCCGTCGCGAGCGTGAGCGCCGCGAACGTGTGAGCTACTGAAGAACGAACGAACGAAGCGAAAGAGAGCACACACATGCTCGACGTCAACATGTTCGACCAGCTGAAGATCCGGCTGGCCACGGCCGACCAGATCCGCACCTGGTCGCACGGTGAAGTGAAGAAGCCGGAAACGATCAACTACCGCACGCTGCGTCCCGAGAAGGACGGCCTGTTCTGCGAGAAGATCTTCGGACCGACCCGCGACTGGGAGTGCTACTGCGGCAAGTACAAGCGCGTCCGCTTCAAGGGCATCATCTGTGAGCGCTGCGGCGTCGAGGTCACGCGGTCCAAGGTCCGTCGTGACCGCATGGGCCACATCGAACTGGCCGCTCCCGCCGTCCACATCTGGTACCTGCGCGGCACCCGGTCGTGGCTCGCCTACCTCCTCGCCGGCATCGAGCCGAAGGAAGAGCTCAAGGCGAAGATGCTCGAGAAGGTCATCTACTTCGCCGCCCACCTGGTCAGCTGGGTCGACGAGGACGCGCCGCCACGAGGCGCTGCCGAACCTCGAAGCCGAGTACCTCGAAGAGCGCGACGCCATCCAGAAGGAGATGGAGCTCGCCATCGATCGCCGGTACAAGGAACTCGAGGGCGCGGCTGCCGAGGCGGAGAAGGAAGACGCCAAGGCCGCCGACATCAAGAAGATCCAGAAGGAAGCCGACAAGGAGATCGAAGGCATCCGCGAGCGCTACGAGATCGAGCTCGATCTCATCGCCCGCACCTGGGACGAGTTCCGCACGCTGCACTCGCGCAAGATCATCGAAGACGAGATGCTGTGGCGCGAGATGCGCGACAAGTACGGCGAGTACTTCGAGGGCGGCACCGGCGCCGAGGCGATCAAGTCGCTCATCGACCGGATCGACTTCGACGAGGAGGAGATCAAGCTCCGCGAGGCGATCGACCCGGGCGACTCCGGCCGCAAGCCGCTGAGCGCGCAGCGCAAGCAGAAGGCGATCAAGCGCCTCAAGATCGTCGCGTCGTTCAACCGTCGTGACGAGCACGGCCGTCGCAGCAACGACCCGAAGGCGATGATCCTCGACGTCGTGCCGGTGATCCCGCCGGAACTGCGCCCGATGGTCCAGCTCGACGGTGGCCGCTTCGCCACGTCCGACCTCAACGACCTGTACCGCCGCGTGATCAACCGCAACAACCGTCTCGAGCGTCTGCTCAACCTCGGTGCGCCGGAGATCATCATCAACAACGAAAAGCGCATGCTGCAGGAGGCCGTCGACGCACTGTTCGACAACGGTCGCCGTGGCCGGCCGGTGACCGGACCGGGCAACCGTCCGCTCAAGTCGCTGTCCGACATGCTCAAGGGCAAGCAGGGCCGGTTCCGTCAGAACCTGCTCGGCAAGCGCGTCGACTACTCGGGCCGTTCGGTCATCGTGGCCGGCCCGACGCTGCGCCTGCACCAGTGCGGTCTGCCGAAGCTGATGGCGCTCGAACTGTTCAAGCCGTTCGTCATGAAGCGTCTCGTCGACCTCGAGCTGGCGCAGAACATCAAGACCGCCAAGCGCATGGTCGAGCGTCGTCGCCCGCAGGTGTGGGACGTCCTCGAAGACGTCATCAAGGAGCACCCGGTTCTGCTGAACCGTGCACCCACGCTGCACCGCCTCGGCATCCAGGCCTTCGAGCCGGTGTTGGTCGAGGGCAAGGCACTGCAGATCCATCCGCTCGTCTGCACGGCGTTCAACGCCGACTTCGACGGCGACCAGATGGCCATCCACGTGCCGCTGTCGGCCGAGGCGCAGGCCGAGGCCCGCGTGCTCATGCTGAGCGCCAACAACATCCTGTCGCCGGCGTCGGGTCGCCCGATCGTGACCCCGCAGCAGGACCTCGTGATCGGTGCGTACTACCTCACCGAGGGCATGGACGGGCGTGCCCGGCGAAGGCCGCACGTTCCGCCACCTGTGGGAAGTGCTCCGGGCCTACGACGAGGGTGCCCTCGACCTGCACGCGGCGATCACGATGCGCACGCCGGCCGGCGAGCGCTTCGCCACCACCGCCGGCCGCGTCCTGTTCGAAGAGGCCCTGCCCGTCGGACTACCCGGCGCAGTTCGGTCACATCGACGAGACCGTGAAGAAGAAGGAACTCGGCGTCATCGTCGAGCGCCTGTCCGACAACTACGACAAGGCCGTGGTGGCCGAGGCGCTCGACGCGATCAAGAACCTCTGCTACCGCTACGCCACGCAGTCGGGCCTGACGGTGTCGATCGACGACGTCCGGACCCCGAAGGCCAAGCGGGCCCTGCTCGACGGCTACGAGGCCCAGGCCGACAAGGTCGAGAGCCAGTTCCGCCGCGGCATCATCACCGACGGCGAGCGCCGCCAGCAGGAGGTGCGCATCTGGACCGATGCCACCGCCGAGGTGCAGGCGGCGATGGAGAAGGAGTTCAAGGAGCAGCAGTTCAACCCGATCGACATGATGGTCGTTCTCGGGTGCTCGCGGCAACATGACGCAGATGCGTCAGATCGCCGGCATGCGCGGCCTCGTGGCCAACCCTCGCGGTGACATGATCCCCCGCCCGATCAAGTCGAACTTCCGTGAGGGCCTCGAAACCCTCGAGTACTTCATCGCCACGCCGGGCGCCCGCAAGGGCCTCGTCGACACGGCGCTGCGTACCGCCGACTCGGGCTACCTGACCCGCCGTCTCGTCGACGTCGCCCAGGAACTGATCGTCCGCGAGGACGACTGCGGCTCGACGCTCGGCGTGTGGATCGAGAACGTCGCTCCCGACACGGCCAACCGCCGTGTCGTACCTCGAGACGAAGCTGTTCGGGCGTGCGCTGCTCAACGACATCACGCTCGCGAACCCGATGGAGGACGGTCGCACGGTGCTGCCGCGCAACACCATCGTCGGCGACGAGGAGATGGAGGCGCTGCGCGACGACCCGGGTGTCGATCGTCTGCGTGTCCGCTCGGTGCTCACGTGCGACGCCGAACTCGGCGTCTGCGCGATGTGCTACGGCCGTTCGCTCGCCACCGGCAAGATGATCGAGCTCGGCGAGGCCGTCGGCGTCATCGCCGCCCAGTCGATCGGCGAGCCCGGTACCCAGCTGACGATGCGTACCTTCCACACCGGTGGTGTGGCCGGCAAGGACATCGCCGGCGGTCTGCCCCGCGTCGTCGAGCTGTTCGAGGCTCGTACGCCGAAGGGTTCGGCCCGTCTCGCCAAGGCGTCGGGTGTGCTGCGCCTGCGTGAGGACGAGGGCAAGGGCATCCCGGTCGTCGTCGTCGACGACCAGGGCGAAGAGCACGAGGTCGTGCTGCCGCTCGGTGCTCGTCCGATCGTCGTCGACGGTCAGGACATCAAGGCCGGCGAGCCGCTCACCGATGGTCCCTTCGATCCGAAGGAGATCATGGAGATCAAGGGCATCCGCGAGACCCAGCTCTACCTCGTCGAGGAAGTGCAGCGGGTCTACCGCGACCAGGGTGTGTCGATCTCCGACAAGCACATCGAGCTCATCGTGCGCCAGATGACCCGCCGGGTCGGCGTGCAGGAGCCGGGTGCCACCGGCTTCCTGCCGGGCGAGCGTGTCGACTCCAAGGTGTTCCGTGACACGAACCGCCGGATGGTCGAAGACGGGCTCGCGTCCCGCCGAGGGCCGTCCGGAGCTCATGGGCATCACCAAGGCGTCGCTGGCCACCGAGTCGTGGCTGTCGGCCGCATCGTTCCAGGAGACCACCCGGGTGCTCACCGAGGCCGCCATCGACGGCCGCGGCGACAACCTGATCGGCCTCAAGGAGAACATCATCATCGGCAAGCTCATCCCGGCCGGTACCGGCATGATGCGCTACCGCGAGTTCGGCATCGAAGCGCCCGACTACGAGCCGATGACGTTCTACTCGAGCGATTCGGGCGAGGAAGATCCCGCGGCGTTCCTCTCGAGCCTCCACGGTTCCTACGACGGCACCTACTCGACCGAGACGGTCGAGGCGGCCGCCGAACCGATCGGCTGAACTCCATCCCGAAACGCGGAATGTCCGCCCCGGGGACAGTCCCCGGGCGGACATTCTCGCGTTGCGCGATCGGCGGGGCGCTCATAGCCTTGCCGGGCTACATGAATACTGCCTCTCGCCGGGTTTTCCCGGTGTATGGCGGATGAGCCCGACTCATCCAACTCACCACATTCCGTCGGCCGTGGCGCCGGCGGAGCGACCAGACGAACGAGGTTTCATTCGTGCCAACAATTCAGCAGCTCGTCCGTCAGGGTCGAAGCTCCAAAGTCACCAAGTCGAAGACGCCGGCGCTCAAGGGCTCGCCGCAGCGTCGCGGCGTGTGCACCCGCGTGTACACCACCACCCCGAAGAAGCCGAACTCCGCGCTCCGCAAGGTCGCCCGTGTTCGTCTGAACTCCGGCATCGAAGTCACCGCCTACATCCCGGGCGAGGGCCACAACCTGCAGGAGCACTCGATCGTGCTCGTCCGTGGTGGCCGCGTCCGTGACCTTCCCGGTGTGCGCTACAAGATCATCCGTGGAGCGCTCGACGCCGTCGGCGTGAAGAACCGCAAGCAGGCGCGTAGCCGCTACGGCGCAAAGAAAGAGAAGTGAGCTGAGTCATGCCTCGTAAAGGACCTGCACCCCGGCGTCGATCTCGTCGCCGACCCGATCTACAAGTCGGTTCTCGTCACCCAGCTCATCAACAAGGTCATGCTGCACGGCAAGCGCACCGTGGCCGAAAAGATCGTCTACGACGCGATGGATCTCATCCAGAGCCGGCTCGAAGGCGACGACCAGGCGATCGACACGGTCAAGCGTGCGATCGACAACGTCAAGCCCCCGCTCGAGGTCCGCAGCCGCCGCGTCGGTGGCGCCACCTACCAGGTGCCCGTCGAGGTTCCGTCCCGTCGTGCGACGACGTTGTCGATCCGCTGGATCATCGACTACTCGCGGGCCCGCCGTGAGAAGACGATGGCCCAGTGCCTCGCCAACGAACTGATGGACGCCGCCAACGGTCTCGGCGCAGCGATGAAGAAGCGCGACGACATCCAGAAGATGGCCGAGTCGAACAAGGCGTTCGCCCACTATCGCTGGTGAATCATCGGCGCTGGTGAATCATTGGCGCTGGTGACACGAGCCGTCAACGGCTCCACATCGCGAATCATTCGCACCGCAGACTGCGGCGTACCGACCGGTGCGCCGCAGTCGTGCTTTTCCGGGGCCTTCGGTCTCGAGCCCGTCGAGGCGGTGCCGGGTAGCACTCGTTTCACGAGTGCACTAAGGTTCGCCGACGGGGGACACGTCCACGAGAAGGGGTACTCGATGAACGTTCAGGCCATCCTGAGCCGGAAAGGCACAGCCGTCGCGACGGTCCAGCCGAGCGCGACGCTCGCGCAGGCGACCGCATCGCTGCGGGACCATGGCGTCGGCGCGCTCGTCGTGAGCGCGAACGGACGCACGATCGACGGCATCCTGTCCGAGCGCGACGTCGTGCGCGCCCTCGCCGCCCACGGTGGCGGCACCCTCGGCCGTGAGGTCTCCACCGCGATGTCCGCGAACGTGGTGGTGTGCCAGCCGGACGACACCGTCGATCAGTTGATGGCGATGATGACCGATCGTCGCATCCGCCACCTGCCCGTGCTCGACGGGGCGGGGGAGATGGCGGGCATCATCTCGATCGGCGATGTCGTGAAGGCCCGGCTCGGGGAGCTCGAACTCGAGAACAACCAACTGCACGACTACATCCAGGGGCGCGCCTGACCATGTGGTGGGCGCGCCGGCGCCGTCCGTTCGTGAGCCGACGGCTCGACGCGCTCACCGGCCGGCCCCGGCCTGCACCCGCCCCGACGCTCGCCGTGCTCGTCTACCGCGGCGTCTCGACCGCGGAGATCGATCTCCCCGTGTCGGTACTCGCCGACCGGTTGGGCGCGAGCGTGCTGTTCGTCGGCACGGAACCGGGTTTGCTGCCGGGCGTCGAACCGTCACGTGACGTCGTGGTCGACGTACTCGCCGCCGACGCGGCGTTGCCCGACTGGCTCGTCGTGCCGGGCGGGCTCGGATGGCGGCGTGTGATCGACGACCGCGCCACGATGGCGTGGCTGGCGACGGCCGGTGCACGAGCACGAGGCGTCCTCGCCATCTCGACCGGCAGCCTGCTCCTCGCCTCGGCGGGACTGCTCGACGGTCTCGATGCGACCGGCCACTGGCTCGCCATCGACGACCTGGAACGTCTCGGTGCGCACGCCCGTCGCGAGCGGATCGCCGATGCCGGACGCATCATGACGGCGTCAGGCGCGTTGCCGGCAGCGCAGGTGGCTGTCGAGTTCGCCGACAAGGTGTCGTGGAGCAACTCGTCGTGGAGTTGTCCGGCCTGACACTGCCTGCCTGACACTGCCGGCCTGAAATTTGGCGGCCTGAAACTGGCGGCCGGTCACGCCCGGACGATGCCGCGCTGACCGATGGCCCCGCGCAGGCCCACGCACCCGACACACCCGATGCAGTCGACACAGTCGACGCACGCGGCGCACGCGACGCAGCGGCGGCACCGGACGCAGGCGATCGTGGCGACGCACCAGCGGAGCCCGACCCCGAACACCGACAGGACGCTGCCGACCACGCCGGCGCTCCCGGCGGTGGCCACGCTGCCGGCGACACCGGCGCTCCCACTCGTGGCGATCGACCCCGCCACGCCGATGCTGCCCGCGGTGGCGATGCTGCCGGCGACGCCGATGCTGCCCGCGGAGGCGATCGAACCGGCCACGGCGATGCTGCCCGAGGTGCTCGAACTCCCGATCACCGCGATACCACCGCAATCGTTCGGTCCGCCGGCGACCTGGTCGGTGCCCGTACGTGTCACGTGGCCGAACCTACTCGCGGCGCGCACCGACGATCGCCGTGTCCGTGAATTGCACACACGATTGTGGACAATCAGGAACCCGATGACTAACGTCATGGGCGGGCCGTGGGCATTCGCAACGAATCCAGGGGGAAGCACATGACCGACCACCGACGCGGAAGGGCGCTGCGCTACGCGGCGCTGATCGCCACGCTCGCACTGACCGCCGCGGCGTGCGGTAGCGACGACGAGGGATCGAGCGACACCACCGCCGGCACCGATGCGCCTGCGGCATCAGAGGCGCCCGCGGCGACGGAGGCTCCGGCCGGCACCGACGCAGCCACGGCGACCGACGCGCCACCGAGCGGACGACCGATGCACCCGCCGCGACCGACGGCGCCACGGGAACGGACGCGGCCGAGCCTGCCGGTGAACCGGAGAAGGCCGACATCAAGCTCGGCATCATCCCGATCGCCGACGTCGCCCCGGTGTTCATCGGCATCGAGCAGGGATTCTTCGAGGAGGAAGGGCTCACCGTGTCGACCGAGTTCGCGCAGGGCGGAGCGGCTTCGATCCCGTCGGTGGTGTCCGGCGACATCGACTTCGCCTTCGGCGCCTACCCGTCGTTCTTCTCGGCGGTGCAGGAGGGCCTGCCGCTGCTCATCTCGACGGAGGCCAACCGGGCCGCACCGCTCTTCGGTGGTCTGTACGCCCTGCCCGACTCGGGGATCACGACGCCTGCCGACCTGGAAGGCAAGACGATCGCCGTCAACACGCTCAACAACCTCGTCCAGCTCGCCGTCGAGGCGCAGCTGGTCGATGCCGGGCTCACCCTCGACGACGTGACGCTGGTGGAGATCCCGTTTCCTGACATGGTCGCCGCCCTCGAACGCGGTGACGTCGACGTGATTGCCGTCGTCGAGCCGTTCGGGACCATCGCCAAGAACAGCCTCGACGCCGTGCTGGTCACCGACATGTTCGCCGGCCGGATCGAGGGATTCCCGGTCGCCGGGTTCTACGTCACCGAGTCGTTCGCCGCGGACAATCCGAACACGGTGGCGGCGTTCAACCGGGCCTGGGCGAAGTCGGTCGACTACGCCAACAACACCGAAGATGCTGTCCCGCTGATCCTGCCCACCTACATCGAGACGACGACGGTCGAGGCCGCACGCCGCGCTGAACTATCCGCTGTTCGTGTCGGGCATCGACACCGACGTGATCCAGATCGTGCCCGACTTCATGGTCGAGGCCGGGCTGCTCGACGGCCCGATCGACGTCACCGAACACGTCGTGAGCTGACGGCCGATCGACCGTCACGACGATGACCGCCGCCGTCCGGTCGCGACGCGTGCCCGCCAAGTGGGTGCGCGGCGCGATCGGCGTCGTCGGTGCTGTTCCTCGTGCTCGAGGCGGTGACGCGCGCCGAACTCGTCACGCCCGACTACCTCCCGCCCGCATCGTCGATCCTCCGCGAGACGTTCGACCTCCTCACCGATCCGTCGTTCCTCGGTCGACGTGTGGGTGACGCTGCAGGCGTGCCTGATCGGCCTGGCGATCGCCGCGGTCGTGGCCGTTCCCCTCGGGCTCGTGCTCGGCCTCACCGACATCGCCTACCGCGCCACCGTCGTGGTCATCGAGTTCCTGCGGCCGATCCCGTCGGTGGCGTTGATCCCGCTGGCCATCCTGATCTACGGGCGGGGCACCGAGATGAAGGTCTCCCTCGTCGTGTTCGCCTGCGTGTGGCCGCTGCTGTTCAACACGATCTACGGCATCCACTCGGTCGATCCGGTGGCCGCCGACACCGCCCGCGTGTTCGGCCTCGGCCGGTGGCAGATCGGCGGACGCGTCTACCTGCGGAGCGCCTCGCCGTTCATCTTCACCGGCGTCAAGATCGCCACGTCGATCGCCGTGATCCTCGCCGTCAGTGCCGAGCTGCTGGCCGGCGGTTCGGAGGGCATCGGCATCGTGATGCTCGAGAACGCATCGGTCGGCAACCAGCGGACCGTCTACGCCGTCACGGTCGTCACCGGTCTCATCGGCCTCGTCCTCGTCGGCACGCTCGGTGTCGTCGAGCGACGGCTGTTCGCCTGGACGCAGCGCCGAACGGAGCGGCGCATGAGTACACCCTCGCGTCGTGCGCACCGGGCGCGAGGCGTCGGTCTCCAGGTCACGGTCGTGTTGGCGGTGCTCCTGGTGTGGAAGCTCGGCACCGAGTGGGCCGACTCGTTGTTCTTCCCGCCGCCGAACGAGGTGCTGTCGGAGGTGTGGAACGGCTGGATCCTCGACTGGTCGAACACGTGGGCCGAGAACCTCGAACCGAGCCTCACCCGCCTGCTCGCCGGCTTCCTGCTGGCGGCGGTGTTCGCGGTCACGCTGGGCGTGGCGATCGGCCGGTCGCGAACGCTCGGTGACTACGTCGAACCGATCATCCACTTCGTCCGCTCGATCCCGCCGCCGGCGCTGCTGCCGTTGCTGCTCGTGCTGCTCGGCATCGGCGACGACATGAAGGTGGTGCTGATCGCCGTCGGCGTGTTCCCGCCGATCCTGCTCAACACGGCCGACGGTGTGCGCTCGATCGACCCGCTCTACCTCGACACGGCCGCCGTCTACCGGATCCCGCGGCTGCGCCGGCTGACCCGGGTGATCCTGCCCGCCGCCGCACCGCAGATCTTCGCCGGCCTGCGGATCAGCTTGTCGATCGCCGTGATCCTGATGGTCATCTCCGAACTGATCGCCGCCACCAACGGAGTCGGGTTCCGCATCCTCCAGGCCCAGCGGCAGTTCAAGATGGTCGACCTGTGGGCCGGCCTCGTGGTGCTCGGGGCGATGGGCGCCGCGCTGAACGCAGTGCTGGCGCTGATCGAACGGCGCGTGTTGAGATGGAGGCGGACATGACCGCCGACCTCAGCACGCCGACCACGACCGGGCACGAGTCGCTCGCCGCGGCCGAACTCGTCCACGTGTACGGAGCGGGAACTCCCGAGGAGCACCGGGCGCTCGACGGCATCACGTTCAGCATCGACCGCGGCGAGTTCGTGGCGATCGTCGGACCCTCGGGGTGCGGCAAGACCACCCTCCTGCGGTGCCTGTCGGGCCTCATGACACCGACGTCCGGTTCGGTCACGCTCGACGGTGTCCCGGTCGAGTCGGTCCCCGAGGACCTCACCCTCGTGTTCCAGGACTACCGCCGTTCGCTGTACCCGTGGCTGCGCGTCGAGGCCAACGTCGAGTTCCCGCTCGCGGTACAGCGGGATCGACAAGCGCGAGCGCGCCGAACGGGTGCGTCAGGCACTCGACGACGTCGGGCTCACCGGCCACGGCGGCAAGTACCCGCGGCCAACTCTCGGGTGGCATGCAGCAGCGCGTGTCGATCGCCCGCGCTCTCGCCTACCGGCCGCACCTGCTGTTGATGGACGAACCGTTCGCGTCGGTCGACGCCCAGACCCGCGCCTCGCTGGAGGACCTCCTGCTCGACGTGTGGGAACGGCGGGACAAGACGGTGCTGTTCGTCACGCACGACATCGACGAGAGCGTGTACCTGGCCGACCGCGTCGTCGTGCTGTCGAACGCACCGGCGCGGGTGATGGCCGACCTGGTGATCGACATTCCGCGCCCCCGTGACCAGATCGAGACGAAGGCGACACCGGAGTTCGTCGAGCTGCGAGCCGAGGTCGCCCGGCTCGTCCGCGATGCCGGCACCCGCGCCGACGAGCCAGGACCGCTCGGCGAGTGACGCCCGACCCGGTCGACGCGCCAGGCACGCCTCCCGCGGAGGGTCCCGGCCCTCACGGCCGGCGGTGCGGTGTTCGCCCGACTGGCCCGACTCGGGGTCGACGTCGTGTTCGTCAACTCGGGGACCGACTTCCCGCCGATCATCGAGGGTCTCGCCGAGGCCGACGCCCACGAGGCCGAACTGCCGCGCACGATCGTCGTCGCCCACGAGCACGCCGCGGTGAGCATGGCCCACGGCTACTACTTCGCCACGGGTCGGGCCCAGGCGGTGATGCTGCACACGAACGTGGGCCTGTCGAACGGTGCCACCGGGGCGATCAACGCGGCGACCGACCGCGTGCCGATGCTCCTGATGTCGGGTCGAACCCCCACCGTCGAGGAGGGCCGGTTCGGCGCCCGCACCGTGCCGATCGGGTGGGGCCAGGAGATGCGCGATCAGCCGGCACTCGTCCGCGAGGCGTGCAAGTGGGACTACGAGCTGCGGTTCCCCGAGCAGGTGCCGCAGCTGCTCGACCGCGCCCACGCCATCGCCACCTCCACCCCGCAGGGCCCCGTCTATCTCGCGCCTGCCGCGCGAGGTGCTGTGCGAACCGTGCCCGAGCGCCGAGCTCGATCGTGCGCCGGCCATGGCCGCGGCGCGGGTCGTCGCGCCGCGCTCGCTGTTGACCGCCGCCGCTGGTCTGCTCGCCGGAGCGCTCCGGCCGCTCGTGATCGCCCAGCGCGGCGCGGGCGACGAGGAGGGATTCGACGCGCTCGGCCGGCTCACCGATCGGTGGTCGATCCCGGTGTGTCAGTACTGGGCGGTCGCCACTGCGATCTCCGCCCACCACCCGATGTACGTCGGGCAGGATCCGGAGCCCTGGATCTCGCAGGCCGACGTCGTGCTCGTCATCGACAGCCTGGCGCCGTGGTCGCCCGACATCCATCACCTCCGGGAGGACTGTCGGGTGATCCACCTCGGCCCGGACCCGCTCGAGGCCCGCTTCCCCGTGCGCAACTTCCGGTCCGACCTGTCGGTCACCTCGGAGGTCGGCCCCGCGCTGGCGGGTCTCGAACGAGCGCTGAGCGAGTTCTCCCGAGCCGAGTCCGCTCCCAGCGCGGACGGAGTGGCGCAGGCTCGTCGAGCGACACGTCGCCGACCGCCGGATCCGTCTCGACGGTCTCGCTGCCACCGATCCCGCCCGGCCGATGACGAAGGAGTGGGTGGCGCACGTCGTGGGACGAGCGCTCCGCGGACGGGTCGCCACCGTGGTGTCCGAACTGGGGTGTCCGCTCGATGCGCTCGAGCTCACCGAACACGGGTCGTGGCGTCAGGAGCCGCATTCGGGCGGCCTCGGGTGGGGGCTGCCGTGTGCGATGGGCATCAAGCTCGCCGATCCCGACCGGCTCGTCGTCGCCACGATCGGCGACGGCTCGTACATGTTCGCCAACCCCGTCGCCTGCCATCAGGTCGCCGAGGCGCACGGCATCGCGGTGCTGACGATCGTGCTCAACAATGCGAGTTACGGCGCGGTGCGCAGCTCGGTGCTCGGGCTGTACCCGACCGGGTACGCGGCGAAGTTCGACGACGTGCCGCTCACGGGATTGGCGCCGAGCCCCGACTTCGCGCAGGTCGCCGCAGCGAGCCGCGCCCACGTCGAAACGGTGGTCGACGGCCCCGACCTCGGGCCGGCACTCGACCGGGCGTTGCACGCCGTCACCGTCGACCGGCGCCAGGCCCTGCTCGATGTCCGCATCGTCGACTGAAGCTCGGGGCCGGTTCGCGGCGGTTCAGTCTCCCCGCAGAGCGAACGGGGCCTGATCGCGTTCCTCGCCGCACTCAGCGGCTTGAGTGCGCTCGGTATCGACGTGCTGCTCCCCGGTCTGGGCGACATCCGCGCCGCCTACGACCTGGCGCCCGACTCCACCCGCGTGTCGCTCGTGGTCACCACGTACCTGTTCGGCCTCGGCATCGGCCAGGTCCTCTACGGTCCGGTCGCCGATCGCTTCGGTCGCAAGCCCGCGGTGCTGGCGGGACTGTCGCTCTACGCCGCGGGCGCGATCGGTTCCGGGCTGTCGCCGAGCCTCGAGGTCATGCTCGCGTTCCGGTTCCTGATGGGTCTCGGTGCCGCGTCCCCCCGAGCGATGAGCCTGACGATCGCCCGTGACCGGTTCAGCGGTGACGCCATGACGCGGGTGGTGTCGCTCGTGATGCTGTTCTTCCAGCTCTCGCCGGCGGTCGCTCCGCTGCTCGGCGAAGGACTGCTGGTGGTCGGGTCGTGGCAGTTGATCTTCGGCTTCGCCGCGGCGATGGCCGTCCTGACGATGCTCTGGACCACCCGCTTCCGTGAGACGCTCGCCCCGGAGCGCCGACTCCCCTTGACGTTCGCCCGCACGCTGCGGAGTGCGAAGGCGATCGGCGGGTCCCGGTGGGCGCTCGGACACGGCCTCGTGCTGATGTTCGAGTTCTCGGCGTTCTACGTGTACCTCAGCTCGTCGGAGCTCGTCTTCGACGACGTGTTCGACCGCGGGGAATTCTTCGCCCTGGCGTTCGCCATCGGCGCGCTCGTGCAGGCGATGGCGAACCTGATCGCCTCGCGCCTCGCGCCGGTCATGGGAACGGCGCGGCTCATGGTCCGTGTCATGACGGGCTACGTCGGCGTCGGTGCCGCCATGCTCCTCGTCACCCTGGCGGCGGGCGGCCATCCGAACTTCTGGCTCTGGCTCGCGCTGTTGTGGATCCTCAACGCGTTGCACGCACTCGTGCTGACGTCGGCGAACAGCCTGGCGATGCAGCCGTTGGCCGCGTTCGCGGGCACCGGCTCGGGTCTCATCGGCACGATGTCGATGATGGGAGCGGCGATCATCTCGTCGTTCGTCGCGGCGACGATCCACGGATCGGCCACGCCCATGTCGCTGGCGTACTTCGTGTTCGGGTTGCTGGCCGCCCTCAGCCTCTGGTGGGCGAGAGGGGGCAGCCCCGCGCCGGTCGAGTGAGCGCCGACCCGTCGATTGACCGGCGGCATTGTCGACAATATTGTTGACACGGCATGGCGATCGACAAACCGTATCTGGACGTCCCGGGCACCACGGTCTTCGATGCCGACCAGTCGCGGCGTGGCTACTGGCTCAACCAGTTCTGCATGTCGCTCATGTCGGCCGAGAACCGCGAGCGGTTCAAGCGTGATGAGGCCGTCTATCTCGACGAATGGGCGATGACGGCCGACCAGAAGCAGGCGGTCCTCGACCGCGACATGAACCGCATGATCGAACTCGGCGGCAACATCTACTTCCTCGCCAAGATCGGTGCGACCGACGGCAAGAGCTTCCAGCAGATGGCGGCATCGATGACCGGGATGTCGGAGGACGAGTACCGCGACATGATGGTCGCCGGTGGCCGCTCGCCCGACGGCAATCGCTTCGTGGACGAGCCGGGATCATCGTGAGCGCCCGGATCAGCGCGAGCGTGTACACGTCGCACGTCCCGGCGATCGGCGCGGCGATCGACCTGGACAAGACGGACGAGCCGTACTGGCGCCCGCTCTTCGACGGGTACGAGCGCGCCAAGGATTGGTTCGCCGCCCACACGCCCGACGTGATCATCCTCGTGTACAACGACCACGCCACCACGTTCAGCCTCGACATCATCCCGACGTTCGCCATCGGCACGGCGGCCGACTACCCGGTCGCCGACGAAGGATGGGGGCCACGCCCGGTGCCCGACGTGATCGGTCACCCCGAGCTGGCGTCCCACATCGCCCACTCGGTGATCCAGCAGGACTTCGACCTCACGATCGTCAACCGGCTGGCGGTCGATCACGGGCTGACCGTGCCGTTGTCGCTGATGTGCGGCGAGCCATCGGCCTGGCCGTGCCCGGTGATCCCCTTCCCGGTCAACGTCGTCCACTATCCGATCCCGTCCGGGCAACGGTGCCTCGATCTCGGCCAGGCGATCCGGCGCGCCGTCGAGTCGTACGACGACGACCTCGACGTGCAGATCTGGGGCACCGGTGGGATGAGTCACCAGCTGCAAGGTCCGCGCGCCGGCCTCATCAACCGCGAGTTCGACCAGGCGTTCCTCGACGAGCTGATCGCTGCACCGACCGAACTGGCGAAGAAGCCGCACATCGACTACATCCGCGAAGCCGGATCCGAGGGCATCGAACTCGTGATGTGGCTGATCGCCCGCGGCGCGATGTCCGATCTGGCGTGGTGGTTCGCCACCCACCGTCGAGCATCGCTTCTACCACGTGCCGGCGAGCAACACCGCCGTCGGCAACCTGATCCTGGAGAACCGTCATCCGGGAGAAGGGGCATGACCATCTCGGTCGCACTCGCCGGCGCCGGCGCGTTCGGCGCCAAGCACGTCGACGCCATGCGGAACATCGACGGCGTGGAGGTGGTCGCCGTCGTCGGGCGCGAACTCGACCGGACGCAGGCGTTCGCCGCCGACCACGGCATCGAACACGCCACCACCGAGTTGGCCGACGTGCTGGCGATCGACGACATCGATGCCGTCGTGCTCGCCACGCCCACCGCGCTCCACGCCGAACAGAGCATCGCCACCATGCGCGCCGGCAAGCACGTCCAGGTCGAGATCCCGTTGTGCGACAACCTGGCCGACGGCGAGGCAGTGGTCGGCGGTGCAGCGAGGAGACCGGGCTCGTCGCGATGTGCGGGCACACCCGGCGCTTCAACCCGAGCCACCAGTGGGTGCACGAGCGGATCCGGGCGGGGGACTATCGCCATCCAGCAGATGGACGTGCAGACGTACTTCTTCCGGCGCACCAACACGAACGCGCTCGGCCAGCCGCGGAGTTGGACCGACCATCTGCTCTGGCACCACGCCGCCCACACGGTCGACCTGTTCGCCTACCAGACCGGGGGCAGGATCGTGGCCGCCCACGCGTTGCAGGGCCCACCGCATCCCGAACTCGGCATCGCCATGGACATGTCGATCCAACTGGCGACGGACAACGGTGCCATCTGCACGCTGTCGCTGTCGTTCAACAACGAGGGTCCGTTCGGCACGACGTTCCGGTACATCGGCGACACGGGGACGTATGTCGCGAGCTACGACGACCTCGCGACCGGGCACGGCGAACCGATCGACGTGTCCGGCGTGGCGGTCTCGATGAACGGCATCGAACTGCAGGACCGCGAGTTCTTCGCGGCGATCGCCGAGGGACGCGAGCCGAACGCCAGCGTCGCCCAGGTGCTCGACTGCTACCGCGTGCTCGACCGCCTCGAACGCCAAGTACATCCGAGCAGCTGCAGCTGGGATCCCAACCGTGACGGTCCCGATGAGCTCGATCGACGACGAAGCCACGCCGGCGAGCCTGCGGGTCGCTCGGACCGAATCGATCGCCGACGATCTCCGCGACGACATCGTCGCCGGTGTGTTCCCGTCGGGCGAGCGGCTGATCGAGGCCCAGCTGTGCGATCGCTACTCGTGCGGTCGCGCCGTGGCCCGGGCGGCGCTCGTCCAACTGGAGTCGGAGGGGCTCGTCGTGCGTCAGCCCAACCGTGGCGCGACCGTCCGGCGGATCTCGGTGAGCGAGGCGATCGAGATCACCGAGGCCCGCGCCGCGCTCGAAGGGTTGATCGCGGCACGTGCCGCGCGCCACGCCACGCCCGGCGAGTGCGACGAGCTGCGCCAGGTGATCGCCGACATGCGCACCGCGGTCGCGACCGAGGACGCGGCGTCGTACTCGGAACTGAACCGGACGTTCCACACCCGGCTGCGCGAGATCAGCCGGCACACCGTCGCGTCGGATCTCGTCCACAACCTGCGCAACCGCGCCGTCGCGCACCAGTACCGCCTGGCGATGATGCCGGGCCGGCCGAGCGAGTCGTTGCAGCAACACGCGGCGATCGTCGAGGCGGTCGTCCGCGGCGACGAGCAGGCGGCGACGGCGGCCATGAATGCCCATCTCGATTCGGTGATCGGCGTGCTGCGGCGCTGGGGCGACGCACGACGCTCCTGACGGGTCAGGCCTGGTCGTACGGCAGGCCGACGTACTGCTCGGCGAAGGCCGCCTGGGCGAACGTCGAACGGGCGAGGTGGGCGAGGTCGTGCTCGATCACACGATCGTCGAAGGCGGTCTGGCCGGGGAACTGGTGCAGCATCGTGGTCATCCACCACGAGAAGCGCACCGCGCCCCACACCCGTTGCAACGCGGTCGCCGAATAGGCGTCGAGGTGGCGATCGTCGCCGGCGTAGTGGTCGACGAGCCCGCGGGAGAGGTACCAGACGTCGGACACGGCGAGGTTGAGGCCCTTGGCGCCCGTCGGCGGAACGATGTGGGCGGCGTCGCCGGCGAGGAACAGATTGCCGTGGCGCATCGGTTCGCACACGAAACTGCGCAGCGGCGCGAGCGACTTCTCGACCGACGGTCCGGTGGTGATCTCCGCCGCCAGGTCGGCGGGGAGGCGGGCCAGCAACTCGGACCAGAACCGATCGTCGGGCCAGTCGTCGACGTCGTCGGTCAGCGGCGCCTGCACGTAGTAGCGGCTCAACATCGGCGTCCGTCGTGAGCACAGGGCGAAACCTCGTTCGTGCCGGGCGTAGGTGAGCACCGGCAACGGCGGCGTCTCCGAGAGGATCCCGAGCCAGCCGAACGGGTAGTCCCTGGCGAACTCGTTGCGGGCGGCCGCGGGGATCGATGTGCGGCTGACGCCGTGGAAGCCGTCGCAGCCGGCGATGAAGTCGCATTCGATCCGCTCGGCGACGCCGTTGGCGCGATACGTGACCGACGGCGTGGCCGAGGTGATGTCGTGCAGTTCGATGTCGGTCGCCTCGAACACGATCGTGGCGCCCGAGGCGTCGGCGGCGTCGTACAGGTCGCGCTGCAACTCGGTCTGGCCGTATCCCATCATCTCCTTGCCGACCCTGGCCACCGTGTCGATCGAGACCAGTCCGTGACCGCTCCATGCGATGTTGATCGAGGTCGTGGACGTGCCCCTCGGCGTCCATCCGCCCGGCGAGGCCGAACTGCCGGAGCGTCTCGACGGTGCTCCACTCGAGCACGCCGGCCCGCACCCGACCGAGCACGTACTCGCGGCTGCGCAGTTCGAGCACGACGTTGTCGATCCCGGCCTGCCCGAGCATGTGCGACAGCAGCGTGCCCGCCGGCCCTGCCCCGATGATCACCACTGGAACCTTCATACGTGTCGCCATACCCCTCTTCCGGCCAACTCTGCCCAGACTGTACGCAGGATTGTGGACAATCTGGTACTGCCGACCGGATACTGTCGAAAGGGTGATCATCGACTGTCACGGGCACTACACGACGACGCCGCCCGGGGTCGGCGAGTGGCGCGACGCCCAGGTGGCAGCGGTCGGAACCGACCCGTCGTACGTGGGAGAGAAGGGCACGGTCGAGGTGTCCGACGACGAGATCCGGGCGAGTCTCGAGTCCGCGCAACTGCGAGTTCCAGCGCGACCGCGGCTCCGACCTCACCCTGTTCTCGCCACGGGCGAGCTGGATGGGCCATCACGTCGGCAACGAACACACCTCGACGTTCTGGACGCAACACCAGAACGAGCTCGTCCGGCGGGTGTGCGACCTCTACCCGTCGAACTTCGCGCCGGTGTGCCAGCTGCCGCAGTCGCCGGGCGCGGCGATCGACGGCTCGGTCGCCGAACTGCGGCGCTGTGTCACCGAGATGGGGTTCGTCGGCTGCAACGTGAACCCAGACCCCTCCGGCGGGTTCTGGACCGGGCCGCCGCTGTGGGACCGTTCCTGGTGGCCGCTCTGGGAGGCGATGTGCGAACTCGATGTGCCCTGCCATGATCCACGTGTCGGCGTCGTGCAACGAGAACCTCTTCACCACGGGCTCGCACTACCTGGGCGCCGACACCACGGCGTTCATGCAGGCGCTCAGTTCGGGTTTCATGCGCGACTTTCCGGGTCTGCGGTGGATCATCCCGCACGGCGGCGGCGCCGTGCCGTACCACTGGGGGCGGTTCAAGGGGATGGCGGCCGATCACGGCTGGGACTTCGACGGCCTGGCTGACCACATCTTCTACGACACCTGCGTCTACCACCAGCGCGGCATCGACCTGCTCGTCGACGTGGTGCCGGCCGACAACATCCTGTTCGGTTCCGAGATGGTCGGTGCCGTCCGCGGCATCGACCCCGACACCGGCAACTACTACGACGACACGAAGATCTACATCGACCACTCGACGCTCGACGCGTCGGCCAAGGAGCAGGTGTTCCACGGCAACGTCCGGCGCGTGTTCCCGAGACTCGTGCTGGAGGAGACCCGGTGACGAATCCGAATGCCCGGAACCCCAACGCCCGGAACCGGCACGTCGTGGTGCGCACGATCGAGCGAGCCGCCGCCGACACCGTCGATGCGCTCGCCCCGATCGGTACCGCCTCGGTGCACGAGGCGATCGGTCGGCGCGGGTTCCTCGGCGTCGACATCCGGCCGATCCAGTTCGACGTGCGGGTGGCCGGGAGTGCCGTGACCGTGTCGAGCCACCCCGGCGACAACCTCATGATCCATGCCGCGGTCGAGGTCTGCCAGCCCGGCGACATCCTCGTGGTCACGAACACCGCGCCGTCGACGCACGGGATGTTCGGCGACCTGCTCGCCACGTCGCTGATGGCGCGGGGCGTCCGCGGCCTCGTGATCGATGCCGGCGTCCGCGACACGAGCGATCTCCGGTCGATGGGATTCCCGGTGTGGAGCCGATACGTGTCGTGCCAGGGCACCGTCAAGGCGACGCCGGGTTCGGTCAACGTCCCGGTCGTGATCGGCGGTGTCACGATCCACCCGGGCGACGTGATCTGTGCCGACGACGACGGCGTCGTCGTGGTCGGACGCGACGAGGCGGACTGGGCCCTCGAGCAGTCGCTCGCCCGGCTCGACAAGGAGGCGGGGAGCCGCGCCCAGTTCGAGTCGGGGGTGCTCGGTCTGGACATGTACGGGCTTGCGGGCGAAGCTCGTCGAACTCGGTGTCGAGTTCATCGACTAGAACGGCCACATGGCCCGCTACGCGATCAAGACGCCGCCCCACCACGCCACCTGGGCGCAGTTCCTCGACGTGTGGCGCGCCGCCGACGAGATCGACGTGTTCGAGTCGGCGTGGAACTGGGACCACTTCTACCCGCTCGCCGAGCCGTACGACGGGCCCAACCTCGAGGGCTGGACGATGCTCGCCGCGCTCGCCCAGGCGACCTCCCGCATCCGGCTCGGCGCGATGGTCAACGGCATGCACCACCGCCACCCGGCGGTCACGGCCAACATGGCTGCCACGATCGACCACATCTCGGGCGGTCGTTTCGAACTGGGCATGGGCGCCGGCTGGAACGTGATGGAATCCGACGCCTACGGCATCCCGCTCGGCTCGTTGCAGGAGCGCTCCGACCGGTTCGAGGAGGGGATCGAGGTGATCGCGTCGCTGCTCAGGAACACGGTCACGAACTTCTCCGGCCGCTGGTTCCAGATCGAGAACGCGTGGTGCGAACCGAAGCCGCTGCAGGACCACCTCCCGATCGTGGTCGGCGGCAAGGGACGCCGTCGCACGTTGCGCACGGCGGCGCGGTTCGCCGACCAGTGGGACATGACGTTCCCGGACGGACCCGCCGACTGGCTCGAACTCGACGGCGTGCTGCGCGACCACTGTGCGGCCGTCGGGCGCGACCAGTCGGAGATCGCCCGATCGGTGCATCTCGGCTTCGGCGAGGACGACGACGTGGGCGAACTCGCCGACCGTGCCGGCGGATACTTCGACGCCGGGGTCGACATCGTCGTGTGGTCGATGCGCGGGGCGGTGGACGCGTCGCGCCTCGAGCCACTGGCCGAACGCGCTCGTGTGATCCGCTGACGCGGCCGACGTCGGATCACCGCTCCGATGGCGCGAGCTACCGTGGTGTGATGGTGAGCGTCGATGACGTCGACGAGATGGCGATGTCGCTACCGGAAGTGACGGTGGGCGCGCGGTTCGGCAATCGCACGTGGTTCGTCGGTGGGAAGGCGTTCGCCTGGGAGCGGCCGTTCAGCAAGGCCGACATCAAACGGTTCGGCGACGAGACCCCGCCAGCGGGACCGATCATCGCGGTGAGCGTCGACGATCTCGGCGAGAAGGAGGCGGTGCTCGCCGCCAACCGTGAGGCGTTCTTCACGATCCCGCACTTCAACGGCTACGCCGCGGTGTTGATCCAGCTGAAGGTGGTGAAGAAGAAGGCACTGCGTGAGGCGTTGATCGACGGCTGGCTCGCGGTCGCGCCGCGCAAGCTTGCCGACGCCCACGTCGACGCGCTCACCGGCCGCCGCCGCTGACCGCTTCATCCACCGCACCGACCGCGTTCCCGGCCTGCACCCCAACCTCGTCCATCGCTTTGCGGCAGTCACAATGCTGTCAGTCGGTCGTTTCGACTGCCCCAAACCTCGGCCCGGCGGTTTGCGGCAGACACTGTGCTGGGAGTCGGTCATTTCGACTGCTACAAACCGGAGGGGGTCCGCGGCGCCGGTGTGGCGCGGATCGCCGGGGGGCCGGCATGGACGCGGCTACATGCTCGTGAAGTAGCCGTCGAACACGGCGCGCGCCTCGGCCGCCAGCTCGTCGCACGGGCCCTCGACGTCGACCGGCACGTTGCCGTGGGCGAACACGTCGCGGCTCGACAGGCGCAGGCTGCGTCCACCACCGGCCGGAATGATGTCGGCGAGCTGCTCGCCCGACAGTGCGAACACGAGCCGGCCGACACCGGCCCAGTACTGCCCTCCGGCGCACATCGCACAGCTCTCGCAGCTCGTGTACAGCGTCGACGCGGCCCGTTCGTCCGGGGTCATGTGCGACGAGGCCCACGCCGCGAGCGCCAGCTCGGGATGACCGGTGACGTCACCGGAGCCGACGGTGTTCATCAGTTCCCGGCGCACTGCGCCGGCGGCGTCGACGAGCAGCGACCCGAACGGTTCGTTCCCGTCGGCTCGCGCCTGCCTGGCGAGTTCGATGCAGCGACGGAGATGGGCGACGTCGTTCTGGTCCATGCCGTCGAACGTACCGGGTCGCCCCACACCGCGTTCTCGTGGACTTCTTGCGTCCGCGGGTACGCAAGAAGTTCACGAGAACGCGGTGGCGAGGTGCTCTTCACACTGCGGACACAGTCCGAAAATCTGACCCTTCTAGGTTCACGCCCGTTCACCGGGAGGACGCTTCGGACAAGCGGTGGGCAGTCGTGAACAACCGTGAACACCCCCCAAAGGAGTCCCATGCGGAACCGCAATGCACTACGAATTGCCGTGCCCCTACTCGCATCCCTCGCCCTCGTCGCGAGCTCGTGCGGCAGCGACGAAGACAGCGCCACCGAGGCTCCGGCCGAGACCGACGCCGCCGGCACGGAGGCGCCCGCCGGCACCGAAGCACCAGCCGGCTCGGAAGCGCCTGCCGGCTCCGAAGCGCCGGCCGGCACTGCAGCGGCGTCCGGCGACACCTGCGTCGAAGGTGACAGCGTCCAGCTCGGCTTCTTGAACTCGACATCGGGCCCGATGGCCATCAGCGAACAAACCGTGCGCGACTCCCTCATGCTCGGTGCCGAGGAGATCAACGCCGACGGCGGGATCATGGGCAAGCAGATCGAGTTCATCGAAGAGGACGGCCAGAGCGATCCGACCGTCTTCGCCGAGAAGATCAACAAGCTGCTCACCGAGGACAACGTCGCTGCGGTGTTCGGTGGTTGGACCTCGGCCTCGCGCAAGGCGATGCTGCCCGTGGTCGAAGGTGCGAACGGGCTCCTGTTCTACCCGGTGCAGTACGAGGGTCTCGAAGCGTCGCCGAACATCTACTACACGGGTGCGACCACCAACCAGCAGATCATCCCGGCGATGGACTTCCTGGCGGCCGAAGGCGTCAAGACGCTGTTCCTGGCCGGGTCCGACTACGTGTTCCCCCGCACTGCGAACAAGATCATCAAGCAGTACGCGGCGGAGCTCGGCATCGAGATCGTCGGTGAGGAGTACGTGCCGCTCGACAGCGACGACTGGACGACGCAGGTCGCCAAGATCGCCGAGGCGAAGCCCGACTTCGTGTTCAACACCATCAACGGCTCGTCCAACGTGGGCTTCATCAAGGCCTACGACGAGGCCGGCCTCGGCGCGGACAACTCGCCGATCATCTCGGTGTCGATCGCCGAGGAGGAAGCTCCGGCAATGGGCGTCGATCTCACGGGTCAGTACGCCTCCTGGAACTACTTCCAGAGCGTCGAGAGCCCCGAGAACACGGCGTTCATCGAGGCCTTCCAGGCCAAGTACGGAGCCGACCGACCGACGTCGGACCCGATGGAGGCGGCCTACACCTCGCTGTATCTCTACAAGAACATCGTCGAGAAGGCGGGGTCGTTCTGCGTCGACGCGGTGAACGCCGCATCCGACGGTGTGACCTTCGCTGCGCCCGAGGGGTCGGTCACGGTCAACGGCGAGAACCACCACATCGCCAAGACCGCCTTGATCGGCCAGATCAACGCCGAGAACCAGTTCGACATCGTGTTCGATTCCGGCGGTCCGATCGAGCCCGATCCGTTCCTCGAGGGCTACAGCTGGTGGGACCCGAACGAGGGCTGACGCCCGGGTTGTAGTCCCTTGCGTTCGTCGGGGGTGCCGTGCGCCAGTGCGGCACCCCCGACGACTACCCGCCTCCCGACCGATTCACCAGCAGAACGGATTCGAAAGCAGAACGAATGGATGTACTCACCACACCCTTCCTGACGGGGACCGCGACCGGCGCCATCTTGTTGCTGGCCGCGCTCGGGCTCACGCTCACTTTCGGCCAGATGGGCGTGATCAACATGGCGAACGGTGAGTTCCTCATGGTGGGGGCCTACGTGGCGTACCTCACCCAGCAGGTGATCAGCGCGGCCGGTCTCTCCATCGTGATCGCGCTGCCGATGGCGTTCATCGTTGCGGGCCTTCTGGGCCTGCTCCTCGAGGTCTCCGTCATCCAATGGATGTACAAACGGCCCCTCGACACACTGCTCGCGACGGTCGGTGTGTCGTTGGTGCTCCAACAGTTCGCGCAAGATGTCTTCGGCGCTCAGGGCGACCCGGTGACCGCGCCGAGTTGGCTCGGTGGCCGCATCTCGGTGTTCGGCTACGAATGGCCGCACCGCCAGCTCTTCACCATCGTGCTGGCGCTCGGCCGCGCTCGGAGCGCTCAGCGCCGTGCTGAAGTACAGCTTCTTCGGTCGGCAGATCCGAGCGACGGTGCAGAACCGACAACTCGCCGAGACGCTGGGCGTGTCGACCCGCAACGTCGACCGCATCACCTTCTTCCTCGGTTCGGGCCTGGCCGGTGTCGGCGGGGTCGCCATCGCGCTGATCTCGGGCACGAACCCGACGCTCGGCACGGCCTACATCATCCCGGCGTTCCTCGTCGTCGTCATCGGCGGTGTCGGTCAGCTCAAGGGAACGGTGCTCGCGGCATGGGCCGTCGGCGTGGTCACCGCCTTCCTGACCGACTGGACCAGCGGCAGCATGGCGCAGGTCATCACCTTCGCCCTCGTGGTGCTCTTCCTCACGATCCGGCCACAGGGCCTCTTCACCGTTCGCACCCGGTCGCTCGCATGACGGTCGCCGGCATGACGGTCGCTCGCACGAAGCGGGCACGAGTGCTCAACACCTACGGACCGTTGATCGGCATCGCCGTATTGGCATTCGTGCTGCTGGTGTGGGCTCCCAATTCGCTCAGTGACTTCCGGCTCGGCAACCTGGGGAAGTACTGCGCGTTGGCCCTCGGGTCGATGGGCATCGGTCTCGCCTGGGGGCGTGGTGGCATGCTCGTCCTGGGTCAGGGTGTGTTCTTCGGTCTCGGCGCCTATGCGATGGCCATGCACATGAAGCTGGAGGCCGCCGGCCCGGGCGGGGTTCCCGACTTCATGACGCTGTACGGCGACGGCACCATGCCCCGCTGGTGGGAGCCGTTCCGCAGCGCGCCGTTCACCGTGTTCGCCATCGTGGCCCTGCCCGCGCTGGTGTCGTTCATCCTCGGCTACGCGATCCTCAAGCGCCGGGTGAAAGGTGCCTATTTCGCCATCCTCACCCAGGCGATGGCGGTCGCGTTCGCCACGTTGCTGATCGCGACGATCAAGCAGACCGGTGGCTTCAACGGCCTGAACACGTTCACGACCTTCTTCGGCCACAATCTCTACGACGCCGAGGTCAAGAAGAACATCTACCTGGTCGCGGCGGGATTCGTGATCCTGTTCCTGATCATCCTCTGGCAGCTCTACCGCAGCCGTTACGGCGAGCTGCTGGTCGCCACACGAGACGCCGAGGAGCGCATCCGCTTCCTCGGCTACGACCCCGCCAACATCAAGCTGGTCGCGTTCGTGGTGGCGGCCATCATGGCGAGCATCGGCGGCGCCATCTTCGTGCCGATCGCCGGGATCATCTCGCCGTCGAACGTGGATGCGCCGGCCTCGATCATGTTGCTCGCCGGTGTCGCCCTGGGTGGCCGGGCCTCGTTGTTCGGCCCCGTGCTCGGCGCGATCGCCGTCGGCTATGGCCGGTCGACGCTCTCGGAGAAGTTCCCGACGCAGTGGACCTACTTCCTCGGCGCGCTCTTCATCGTGGTCATCCTGTTCCTGCCGGGTGGCGTCGCCTCCCTGTGGCCGAAGCTCCGATCACGCTGGCCTTCCCAGGCACCGGCCGGAGCCGCGAGTGTCGAGCCCGACCGCGATCTCGATGCCACTCCCAATCAGGTCGAGCCGGCGGCGCTGACATGACCGCCTCGTTCCTCGGCGAGGACTACCTCGAGATCCGCAACCTGACCGTCGACTTCGACGGCTTCAAGGCGGTCGACGGCGTCGACCTCACGCTGCTGCAAGGGAGGCTGCATTTCCTCATCGGCCCGAACGGAGCCGGCAAGACCACCCTGGTCGATGCCCTGACCGGATTGGTGCGGGGCAGCGGCGAGGCCAAGTTCCGGAACCACGACCTCCTCATGATGAAGTCGCACATGATCGTCCGCCTCGGGATCGGCCGGACGTTCCAGACCGCGACGGTGTTCGAACAGCTCAGCGTCCTGCAGAATCTGGACATCGCCGCCGGCGTGCACCGCAAGGCGCGCCGATCGATCCTGGCCCGCGGCAAGGTGCCCGAGCGGGTCGAAGAGGCACTCGAGACCATTGGCCTGACCGCGCTGGCGCACCGACCCGCGGGCATCCTCGCTCACGGGCAGAAGCAATGGCTCGAGGTCGGCATGCTCCTCGTGCAGGACGCGAAGGTGATGTTCCTCGACGAGACGGTTGCCGGCATGAGCACCGAGGAACGCGACGAGACCGGCGAACTCCTGAAGCGGATCGTCGGCGACCGGACCATCGTCATCATCGAACACGACATGGACTTCATGCGCCGATACGCCGACTTCGTCACGGTGATGCACACCGGCAAGGTGCTCGCCGAGGGGACGGTCGCGGAGGTCCAGGCCGACAAGCGGGTGCAAGAGGTGTATCTGGGAACGACGGCGGAGGTGGCGACACATGGGTGATGCGATGCTCGAGCTGGTCGGCGTGACCGCGGGATACGGACGCTCGATGGTGTTGTTCGACGTCGACCTCTCGGTACCCAAGGGCGGCGCGGCGTCGATCATGGGCCTCAACGGCGCCGGGAAGACGACGCTGCTGCGGGTCGCC
This sequence comes from Ilumatobacteraceae bacterium, assembly GCA_963801795.1. GTDB lineage: Bacteria > Actinomycetota > Acidimicrobiia > Acidimicrobiales > Ilumatobacteraceae > Sva-07. The sequence continues at coordinate 185,807 of CAWDFZ010000001.1, read as the reverse complement.
GTCGGCTTGATCCCGGTGAAGTCGGGAACGGTGCTGCTCGACGGTGAGGACGTCACCAAGATGCGTCCGAACCGCAGGGTTCGCAAGGGTCTCGGCTATGTCCCACAGGGCCAGCTCTGCTTTCCGCAGATGACCACGATGGAGAACCTCCAACTGGTCTCGAACGTGAAGTCCGAGATCGACGAGGTGCTCGACACCTTCCCCGCCCTCGCCGGTCTGTTGAGCCGGCCCGCGGGCCTGTTGTCGGGTGGTCAACGCCAACAGCTCGCGATCGCGCGGACCCTGCTCGGCAAGCCGCGGCTGCTGATCCTCGACGAGCCGACCGAGGGCATCCAGCCGAACGTGGTCGCGGAGATCGAGGAGATCATCATCGAACTCACCCGACGCGGCGATTTCACGGTGCTGTTGGTCGAACAACACGTCGGGTTCGCGCTCCGCTCGACCGACAAGTACTACGTGCTGGAGTCGGGTCGCATCACGGGCACGGGTGAGGGCGGGGAGGACTCGCTCGACGAGGTCCGCGCGGTCATGGCGGTCTGACCGCCCCGTAACGCGCAAGGCGTGAACAACCTGCGGGCCAGGGGCGCACATTGTTCACGCCTTGCCGGCTTGGTGGTAGCGGAACAGGGGTCACGTCCCGGTGGGGGCGGCGGATGCGCCGGTACACTCGAACATCGTGCTTGCGCCCTTCGCGCAGCTCGACTCCCTGTAGTTCGTGTAGTCGCACCTTGATACGGAAGTGAAGTAGAGAAGATGGCCAAGCGCGAGTTCCCCTTGGATCGCACCCGCAACATCGGCATCATGGCGCACATCGACGCCGGCAAGACCACCACGACCGAGCGCATCCTCTACTACACCGGCAAGAGCTACAAGATCGGTGAAGTCCACGACGGCGCCGCGACCATGGACCACATGGCGCAGGAGCAGGAGCGCGGCATCACGATCACCTCCGCTGCCACCACCTGCGTGTGGAACAACAACCGCATCAACATCATCGACACGCCGGGCCACGTCGACTTCACGATCGAGGTCGAGCGTTCGCTGCGCGTCCTCGACGGCGCCGTCACCGTGTTCGACTCCGTCGCCGGCGTCGAGCCGCAGACCGAGACGGTCTGGCGCCAGGCGAACACCTACAAGGTGCCGCGCATGTGCTTCGTCAACAAGATGGACCGCATCGGCGCCGACTTCTACCGCACCGTGCAGATGGTCGTCGACCGCCTGCAGGCCACCCCGCTCGTCATCCAGCTGCCCGTCGGCGCCGGTGGCCCCGAGGCGATCAAGCCGTTCGCCGGTCTCGTCGACATCGTGAAGATGAAGGCGCTCATCTGGCGCGACGAGGAACTCGGCGCGACGTGGGACGAGGTCGACATCCCGGCCGACATGATCGACCAGGCCAACGAGTACCGCGAGCACATGATGGAGACCATCGCCACGCAGGACGAGGACCTGATGAACAAGTACCTCGATGGCGAAGAGGTCAGCGAGGACGAGATCAAGTCCGCCATCCGCAAGGGCACGCTCGCCTTCGACTTCGTGCCGATCCTCTGTGGCTCGGCGTTCAAGAACAAGGGTGTGCAGCCGATGCTCGACGCGGTCGTCGACTTCCTGCCGAGCCCGCTCGACATCCCGCCGGCGCACGGCACCAACCTCAAGGGTGACGAGGACCTGTACCGCGGCCCGAACGACAAGGAGTTCGCGGCGCTGGCCTTCAAGATCGTGTCCGACCCGTTCGGCAAGCTCACCTACTTCCGCGTCTACTCCGGCGAGATCGCCAAGGGCGAAGAGGTGTACAACTCGGTCAAGGAGGACCGCGAGCGTCTCGGCCGCATCCTGTTGATGCACGCCAACCAGCGCGAGGACCTCGACGTCGCGATGGCCGGTGACATCGTCGCCGGTCTCGGCTTCAAGAACGTCACCACCGGTGACACGCTCTGCGACCGCAACCACCCGATCATCCTCGAACGGATGGAGTTCCCCGAGCCGGTCATCCACGTGGCGATCGAGCCGAAGACGAAGTCCGACCAGGAGAAGCTCGGCAAGGCCCTCAAGGCCCTGTCCGACGAGGACCCGACGTTCAAGATCCGCTCCGACGAGGAGACGGGCCAGACGGTCATCTCCGGCATGGGCGAACTGCACCTCGAGGTGCTCGTCGACCGCATGCAGCGCGAGTACTCCGTCGAGGCCACCGTCGGCAAGCCGCAGGTCGCCTATCGCGAGACGATCACCAAGGAAGTCACCAACGTCGAGTACCGCCACATCAAGCAGTCGGGTGGTTCCGGCCAGTTCGCCGTCGTGAAGATCAACATGATGCCGAACCCGGGCGGCGGCTACGAGTTCGAGGACAAGATCTCGGGCGGCAAGATCCCGCGCGAGTACATCAACCCGACCAACCAGGGTCTGCAGAGCTCGCTCGACAACGGCGTGCTCGCCGGCTACCCGACGGTCGACGTCAAGGTCCAGCTCGTCGACGGTCAGTACCACGACGTCGACTCCTCGGAAATGGCCTTCAAGATCGCCGGCCAGATGGCGTTCCGCAAGGCTGCCGAGTTGGCCAAGCCGGTGTTGATGGAGCCGATCATGGCCGTCGAGGTCGTCACCCCCGAGGACTACATGGGCGACGTGATGGGCGACCTGTCGAGCCGCCGCGGCCGCATCGGCAGCATGGAGGCCCGTGGCAACACGCAGGTCGTCAACGCCACCGTGCCGCTGTCGGAGATGTTCGGTTACAGTACCGACCTTCGTTCACGCACCCAGGGGCGTGCCACCTACACGATGCAGTTCTCCGAGTACCAGCAGGTGCCGGAAGCCATCGCCCAGGAAATCGTGAAGCGGGTCCGCGGCGAGTGATCGCCCGGCTCTCGCCGAATGCAGTTCTTTGACAATCCACAGTTAGCACAACGAAAGAAATTGGAGCCACTCCGCCATGGGTAAGCAGAAGTTTGAGCGTAATAAGCCGCATGTGAATATTGGGACGATGGGTCATATTGATCATGGGAAGACGACGTTGACGGCGGCGATTTCGAAGACGTTGGCTGATCGTGGGTTGGCGGAGTTCGCGGCGTTTGACACGATTGACAAGGCGCCGGAGGAGAAGGCGCGGGGGATTACGATTTCGATTGCGCATATCGAGTATGAGACGGAGAATCGGCATTACGCGCATGTGGACATGCCGGGTCATGCGGATTACATCAAGAACATGATCACGGGTGCGGCTCAGGTGGATGGGGCGATCTTGGTGGTGGCGGCGACGGATGGTCCGATGCCCCAGACCCGTGAGCATGTGTTGTTGGCTCGTCAGGTGGGTGTGCCGTCGATCATTGTGGCGTTGAACAAGGCGGACATGGTCGATGACGAAGAGCTGTTGGAGTTGGTGGAGCTCGAGGTTCGCGAGTTGTTGAATGAGTATGAGTTCCCGGGTGATGATGCCCCGGTCATCCAGGTCTCGGCGTTGAAGGCGTTGGAGGGGGATGCGGGGTGGCAGGAGAAGATCATGGAGTTGATGGCTGCTGCTGACAGCTTCATCCCCGAGCCGCTCAGGGAACTGGACAAGCCGTTCTTGATGCCGATCGAGGATGTGTTCACGATCACGGGTCGTGGCACGGTGGTGACCGGCAAGGTGGAGCAGGGGATCATTCACACGGGTGATGAGATCGAGATCGTTGGTTTGCGGGATACGCAGAAGACGACGTGTACGGGTGTGGAGATGTTCCGCAAGTTGTTGGATGAGGGCCAGGCGGGTGACAACATCGGTGCGCTTCTTCGTGGCACGGGTAAGGATGATGTGGAGCGCGGTCAGGTGTTGTGTAAGCCCGGGTCGATTACGCCGCACACGAATTTTGAGGGTCAGGTGTATGTGTTGAACAAGGACGAGGGGGGTCGGCATAAGCCGTTCTTCAACAATTATCGTCCGCAGTTCTTCTTCCGGACGACTGACGTGACGGGCACGATCGAGTTGCCGTCGGGTACGGAGATGGTGATGCCTGGTGACAATGTGGAGATCACGGTCGAGCTTGGTAAGCCGATCGCGATGGATGAGGGTCTGCGGTTCGCGATCCGTGAGGGTGGTCGCACGGTTGGTGCCGGCCGGGTCACCAAGATCCTGAAGTGACCTGACGGAATCAACGAGAGAGAAGCAATCGACATGGCACAAAGCATTCGCATCCGTCTGAAGGCGTTCGATCACGAGATCATCGATCAGTCGACGAAGAAGATCGTCGAGACGGTCACCCGTACCGACGCCACCGTCCGTGGGCCGATCCCACTGCCGACCGACAAGCATCGCTACACGGTCATCCGTGGGCCGCACGTCGACAAGGATTCGCGTGAGCATTTCGAGATGCGGGTGCACAAGCGCCTCATCGACATCGTGAACCCGAACGGCAAGACCATCGACAGCCTGCAGCGCATCGAGCTGCCGGCCGGCGTCGACATCGAGATCAAGATCCAGAACGCCTGAGTTCTTCCGGATTCTGAACAGCGTGACGGGCGGGCCTGCGGGCCCGCCCGTTGCGCGTCCCAGCAGTTGTGAAACAGGTGTGAGGGACCTGTCTCGTCGGACCGATCCGGTGGGGATCGATAGACATGACGGCATGTCTCCGATGTCTGCGCCATCACCGTGGTCGGCTCCGACGCCATCGTCGCCCCCGCCGACCACCTCGTCGTCCGCCGCGCCCCCATCCGGCCCCGGATCTCCTTTCGACCGAACGTCCTTCGGGCCACCGTCGTTCGATCCGCCATCCTCCGATCGAGCATGGTCCGATCCGGCATCGTCCGGCGGATCGAACGTCGCGCCCGTCGCGACCGCTCGTCCTGCTCGCCGTGGTGGCCTGCGTCGCGCTCGTCGCGGGCGCGCTCGGCGCGGTGTTGGGCAACGGGATCTCCGACTGGATGGACGAGCCGCCGACGCGGGCGTCGAACGCGGCGCTCGACGTCGCCGCCCCGCGTGACCCGAGCGAGCGGCGCGTCGACGTGGGTGGTGTCGTCGATCACGTCGCGCCGTCGATGGTCACGATCAGCACCGACGTGGAGGGTGGTCATGCGCTCGGCACGGGAGTGATCATCTCGGCCGACGGTGAGATCCTCACCAACGCCCACGTGGTCAACGGCGCGACGTCGATCCGAGTGCGCCTGGCGGGTGAGACCGAGCCGCGCGAAGCAAACTTGCTGGCCGAGGACATCGGCAACGACCTCGCCCTGCTGCGCATGGCGGGCGACGGCTACCAGCCGGCCACCTTCGCGGATCCCGACAGCGTCCACCTCGGTGACGATGTGATCGCGATCGGCTTCGCCCTCGGGCTCGACGGCGACCCATCGGTCACCCTCGGCATCGTGTCCGCACTCGACCGCACGATCGGCACCGACGGAGCGTTCCTCGACGGGCTGATCCAGACCGACGCCGCGATCTCGTCGGGCAACTCGGGCGGCGCGCTCGTCAATGCCGCCGGCGAAGTCGTCGGCATCAACACCGCCGTCGCCCGCAGCAGCGAGACCACCGCCGCGACCAATGTCGGATTCGCCATCTCGGTGAAGGAGGCGCTTCCCATCATCGAGGCGCTGCGCAAGGAGGCGGAAGGCACCGAGCGGGTCGAGGCCTACCTCGGCGTCGGACTCGCCGATCGCACCGATGGCGGCCAGGGAGCTGTCGTCACCAGCGTCGATGAGGGCACCCCGGCCGCGGAGGCCGGCATCCAGACGGACGACCTCGTCGTCGCCGTCGACGGCGCAGCGATCGACGGGTCGACCGGGCTGATCGCCGCGATCCGCGACCTCGAGCCGGGTGATCCGACCCAGATCACGATCGTCCGCGACGGTGAGCAGCAGACGTTCGACATCACGCTGACCGCCCGTCCCGACAACTGAACCCCGTCGCACCCCAAGCCCGTTTGCGTCGCGATTTCGGAGGACCGTCCCTCCGAAAATCGTGACGCAAACGAGGATTGGCGGCCGATCGCAGGTGCCGGCGGAGGGCCTTCTACGGTGGCGGCGATGAGTGCGCCCGACGTGTTGCCCGACGTGATGCTGGGCGGGGGGATGCGCCCGGCCGGTCTCCGCTACTGGCCGCTGCCGGAGGACGACCCCGGCGTCGCGGTGCAACGCGAGCCGGTACGGATGGTGTCGCCCGATGGCGGCCTCGTGCGCGGCGTGCTGTGGACCCCGCCGATCGGCACGCCGTGGAAGACGGCGGTGATCCTGTCGCACCCGCGCGGCGACTTCAGCGTGCACTACGCCTGCCCCCTCCTGGCCGCGGCGGGATACGCCGTGCTCGGGTTCGGGACGCGCTACATGAACAACGACACCGACTGCCTCCACGAGTCGTGCATCGTCGACGTCAACACCGCGTACGACGAGATGGTTCGCCGTGGCGCCGAAGCGGTCGTGCTGCTCGGCAACTCGGGCGGCGGATCGCTGATGGCGATGGCGAACGCCGAGCTCGGCATCGGCGACGGCTGGATCGGCATGGCGGCGCATCCGGGCGAGGGCGTGTTCATGCTGCAGGTGATCGACCCCTCGGTCGCCGACGAGGACGATCCGTTCTCCACGGTGCCCGAACTCGACATGTACCACCCCGACAACGGCTGGCGGCCCTGGCCCGAGCCGTGCGCGTACGACCCCGAGTGGCTGGCGACGTACCGGGCCGCGCAGGTCGCCCGTGTCGCCCGCATCGACGCGATCGCCAAGGCGTCGATCGCCGACGCGCAGGCGGTGCTGCCGGTGTTGGCGGCCACGGACCGGAAGGTCGACCCTGTCGGTTGGCGCGAGCAGCGGCGTCGCGCGGTGTTCACGAAGTACCTGACGATCTATCGCACGCTCGCCGATCCCGCCTACCTCGACCTGTCGATCGATCCCGACGAGCGCCCGATGGGCTCACTGTTCGCGTTCCCGGACCCGTTCGATGCGAACTACGGGCGTGGCGGTCTGGCGCGGACGATGACGGCCCGGGGCTGGCTCAGCACGTGGTCGGGTCTGTCGAGTCACGCCAAGCTCGCCGACACCATGCCGCGCGTGACGGTGCCGACGCTGCTCGTCCATCCGACCGCGGATACGGAGATCCGGGTGTGGCAGGCCGAGGAGATCGTGGCCGCCGCCGGCGCTGCCGACGTCACCTACGTACCGATGAAGGGCGCCCCGCACTACCTCGAGGGGCACCGACCGGAGGCGATGGCCACCGTCGCCGACTGGCTCGCCGCGCGCTATCCCTGAGGCTCACCCGAAATTCTTCCGCCCCGGTGCGCCCAGCGCTCGATCGGCTCAGAATTTCGTCGTGTCCGGGTAATGGCGGGCCATGTTGTCGGGGTAGCTGCGGGCGAAGTAGTTCCACAACTGTTGCCCGTAGGTGTCCGGGCGGTGGGGGCTGCGCATGTCGCCGACGCCCGCCTCGGTCTCGTCCCGAGCCGCCATGAACCCGGCGTCGCGGTGGCGCGGGCTCGCGGCGACGGCCGCCGCGAAACGCGGATCGAGGGGGAGGGGATCGAGGAGCGTGTCGAGCGACGGGCCGTGGAAGTAGGCGGCCGACAGGCGCGGCTCGGCGGTGATCACGCGGTGCGGTGTGGCGACGAAGTAGTGGCCCGTGATCGCCTGCATGATCTCGCCGAGGTTGATCACGAACGAATCGGGCACGACGGGCACGTCGATCCACTCGCCGTCCGTGTTCGCCACCTGGAGACCGGGAGTGCGTCCCGGCGGCGAGGACCGTGAGGAACCCGGTGTCGTGATGGGCGTTCACGCCGGCGCCACCGACCGGCGTCGGCGGGTACGAGATGAGCTTGGTGAGCGACATCGCTTCGTCGCCGAAGTAGTCGGACAGGTGGTCCGGTGCCAGGCCGAGCCCCTCGGAGAGGAGCCGCAGCAGCCGATCGGCGAGTGCCCGGAGCTCGCGGAACCAGGCGAGGACGAGCTCGCGGTGTCCCGGCAGCACCTCGTCGGGGAGCCACTGGTTCGGGCCGAGCAGCCGGAGATACGCGGGCTCGACCTCGGGATCGCGCGCCGGCCACTCGGTCCACAGGTCGATCTGTTCGCGGATGTCGGGACGGTTGTTCGTCGACTCGGCGCCGACGGGTTCCCATCCCCGGAAGTGGCGCGAGGTCCGCTTGTCGATGAGCAGCTTGTCGGACTCGGGCAGGGCGAAGAACGTCCGCATCGAGTCGAAGACGCTCTGGACGAGCACCGGGTCGACACCGTGGTTGGTGACGACGAAGAACCCGATCTCGTGGCAGATCTCGCGCATCTCGTCGGCGAGCGTCGCACGGCCGTCGACCGCGGACAGATCGAGGATCGGGATCTCGGTGAACTGCCCGGACGGCACGCCTCGATCCTACGGACGTTCCCGACCCTGGTCGCCCGTGCCGCCACGCCGCCCGGTCCGCCCATCTGGTTTGCGGCAGACACAACGCCGTCCCGCGGTCAACATGTCTGCCGCAGATCGCGGCCTCACGATTCGTGGCAGACGATGTGCTGTCCTGCGGTCGTCGTGTCTGCCGCAGATCAGAGGAGATCGTCGGGCACGACGCCGCGGAGATCGTGGGGCGACCGTCGGCGAAGCCGTATCGCCAACCGTGCGGTGAGCGCGTGGAGGGGCGATCGACGCTCAGTGGTCGGTCTCAGCGATCAGAGAGGTGCTGCTGGAGGCGGTCGACTCGGCGGCCCCAGCCGGCCTCGGTGCGGGCGATCCAGTCCGCGGCGGGACGTAGCGAGCCGGCGACCACGCGGTAGCGCGCCTCCCGGCCGTGTCGAACGGAGGTGACCAGTCCGGCGCCGGCGAGCACGGTCAGGTGCTTCGTGATCGCCTGCCTCGTGATCGGCAGCTCCGCCGCGAGCTCGGTCGCGGTCGCCGTGCCGGCTCGGGAGGCGACCGCTGTCAACACGTCGCGGCGGGTCGGATCGGCGAGGGCGGCGAGGACCGTTCCCGCATCGACACCGCCGCGATCGCATCGCCGTCGACGGGCGCTCATGCGAACGCGGCGACGCCGACCTGTCGCCACAACCGAGACGTCGCGGCGGTCCAGCGTCGCGAACATCGGGTGATGGACGACCGCTCGTCGGAGTGCGGCCCGGGCACGAGCATCTCCACGATGTGCAGCCGGGCGTGTCCGTCGCACTCGTCGATGCGCAGTTCGACCGACGACAATTCGCCGTCGTCGCTCCACCAGTGCCACGCGATCGCCTGACGATCGTCGACCGCCGTGACGAGCACGTCGCGCACCGTTCCGTCGTCGTCGACCACCCGGCCTCGACCACCGGGCCGGACGTCGAGCTCGACCGACGAACCGAGCCATCGTGCGAGTTCGCCCGGGTCGCTGAGTGCCGCCCATGCCGATTCGATCGTCGCGTCGAGATCGACGACCTGCTCGAAGCGGGCGGCCGCCCGCCCGTCGTCGAGATGCGCGTCGAGGTGATCGTTCGTCGAGTCGGCGGCCGAATCGTTGGTGACGTCGTCCGGTTGCATGAACGCAACCTATCAGTTGCGTATCGGCGACACACGCCGTACAGTCAGTTACGCAACTCGATGGTTGCATGAACCACACTCAGGAGGAACCATGCTCGTCCCGACCGTCATCGAGAGCTCGCCACGCGGTGAGCGTGCCTACGACATCTACTCGCGCCTGCTCCGCGAGCGCATCGTGTTCCTGGGCACGGCGATCGACGACCAGGTCGCCAACCTCGTGGTGGCCCAACTCCTGTTTCTCGAGGCTGAGGATCCCGACAGGCCCGTGAACCTCTACATCAACTCGCCGGGCGGCGACATGATCGGCATGTTCGCCATCCACGACACGATGACGTTCATGCGGCCGCCGGTGGCGACCACATGCGTCGGGCAGGCCGCGTCGGCCGCCGGTGTACTGCTCGCCGCCGGCGCGCCGGGCATGCGGACGGCGCTGCCGAACGCGCGCGTGCTGCTCCACCAACCGCACGGCGGGATGCAGGGCCAGTCGGTCGACATGGAGATCCAGGTCCGCGAGACGGTCGAGATGCGCGAGCGGATGGTCGACATCCTGGTCGCCGCCACCGGTCAGACCGCCGAGCGGATCGGCGCCGACCTCGATCGCGATTTCATCCTGCGTGGCGAAGCGGCGATCGCCTACGGCGTGGTCGACGCGATCGTCAGTGCACGCGAGGTCATGCCGATCGCGCCGCTCGCACCGCGGACGGACCGGGAGCTGGTCACGACGAACTGACGGCGCCGGCCTCGAATCGGACGGCGCACCCGGCGATCACGATGTGGTCCGCGGCGGCACCGTCGGCGCGGCGTAGGACGATGGCGTCGAGCCCCTCGCCGCGATCGCCGGTGGCGACGAAACGCACCCACGTGCCGTCGTCGAGGTCGATCGACCCGTCACGCGCCGAACGGCCGAGTACGTCGGCCCACCGGCGGCTCATCGCTGCCGGATCGTTCGCCCCGATCTCCACCCCGACCATCTCGGTGACCACGCCGGACCGGACGTGGTCTCGCCAGACCGGCCCGGCCCAGGGCCAGTCACCCCACGTGTCGGTCCGGTCGATCGACACGATCGCTCCGCCGACATCGCGGGGATGGAGATGCAGCCCCGTCACGCCGTCGCCAGGCGCCTCGAACACGATCCGCACGTCGAGTTCCGCCATCCGCTGACGGATGTCGTCGACCGCCTCGTCGGTCTCGAAGATCGCCATGTACCCACCGTCACCTCCACGACGATCGAGCAGGCGACCGGCGGTCGTGCCAGGTCCAGTCGGGCTGACGACCTCCAACAGGCGGTCGCCGATCGGAAAGAGGGCGTTGCGCAGGCCGAACTCGGCGACGCCGGGATCGCGGAAGCACATCGACAGGCCGAGCCGATCGACGATCGCTTCCTCGGCGGCGTCGAGGTCGGCGGCGACGAGCGCGACCTGACGGAGCCTGATCCGAATCGGTCGATCCACGCTCACGCGCCGATGATCCCACGTGCGTCGGGTATTTCGTGCACCCACGCCCTGCACCAAACACCCCGCACCTACCTGGCAGCACGAAACACCCGACCACTACCCCGACCACTACCACCGATCACTCGGGGGTTTGGTGATGGCGCGGGGTTGGAACGACGCAGTGGCAGCCATAGCATTGCATGGTCGTGTTCGGAAGGCATTCCGAGCGCCAGAACATCTTGCAACCGATGTCCGTGAAGGCCGCCCGCATCGTTGGGTCAGGAACCGTACGGCGACAATTTGAACTCGTGCTCCGCACGTCCTGATTTCGGCTGAGGCCGATCAGAAGGACGGCGGAGCATTTGCGTGGAGAGCCCAAGCTCACCTCCCGGTGAGCGATTGGCTTGGACAACGGAAGAGGAACCGCCGCCATGGCACAACAATCGATCGTCGGCGAAAAGGTCGGCATGACTCAGACGTGGGTGGACGACAAGGTCGTTCCGGTCACCGTCTTGCGAGTCGAGCCGATGCGCATCGTGCAGATCATGACCACCGAACGCAACGGCTACACCGCCCTCCAGGTCACGTATGGCCAGAAGGACGCGAGGAAGCTGAACCGTCCCGACGCCGGGCAGTACGCGAAGGCGGGCGTCGCCGCCGGGCAAGCGCCTGATCGAACTCCGCCTCGACTCGGTCGACGGCTTCGAGGTCGGCCAGGAGCTCACCGTCGAGCAGATCGCCGCGGGTTCGCACGTCGACGTCACCGGCATCAGCCGGGGCAAGGGCTTCGCCGGTGTCATGAAGCGTCACAACTTCAAGGGCCAGGGCGCGTCGCACGGCAACCACAAGAGCCACCGCGTCCCCGGCGCCATCGGTTCGTGCTCGTTCCCGGGCCGCGTCTTCAAGGGCCAGCGCATGCCCGGCCACATGGGCCACGAGCAGGTCACCACGCAGAACCTCGAGGTCGTCCAGTCCGACGCCGAGCGCAACCTGCTGCTGATCAAGGGTTCGGTGCCCGGCCCGGCCGGCGGTGTCGTCATCGTCCGCAACGCCGTGAAGATGGCGGGCCCGCTGAACGGAAAGAAGGGCTGACCATGGCAACGCTCACGCTCAAGAACGTGTCCGGCAAGGATGCCGGCACCGTCGAACTCGACGACGACATGTTCGCCGTCCAGCCGAACGTCCCGGTGATGCACCAGGTCGTCACGGCCCAGCTCGCCGCCCGCCGCTCCGGCACGCAGAGCACCAAGACCCGCGCCGAGGTGCGCGGTGGTGGCCGCAAGCCCTACGCCCAGAAGGGCACCGGCAACGCTCGCCAGGGCTCGATCCGCGGGCCGCACTTCAGCGGTGGTGGTGTCGCCCTCGGGCCGAAGCCCCGCAAGTACGACCAGAAGACCCCGAAGAAGATGGTCAAGCTGGCACTCAAGTCGGCCCTGTCCGACCGGGCCAACGAGGGCAAGATCATCGTCGTCGACAGCTGGGGCATCGACACCCCGAAGACCAAGACCGCCAAGGTGGCGCTCGACGCCCTCGGCATCACCGGCACGGCCCTCGTGGTCGTCGGCCGTGACGACGCTGCTGCCGCTCTGAGCTTCCGCAACCTCCCCAACGTGCAGATCATCGGCCCGGGCGAACTCAACGCCTACGACGTGCTCTGCAACGAGTGGATCGTGTTCACCAAGGACGTCGTCCCCGCCTCCGTCGTCGGAGACCAGGCCGCCTCCGCCAAGCCGGCGAAGAAGTCGGCTGCCGCTGCTGCTGAGCCCGAGGTCGTCGACGCCGAAGTCACGGCGAGCGACGCCCCGTACGGCGAGGGCAGTCACGCCGCCACCGAGGACAACAGCGAGCCGAAGGGCTTCCCGATCAAGGGCAACGCCGGCTCGATGCTGTATCACGGCCCGGAGAGCTCGCACTACGGCCAGACCGTCGCCGAAGTGTGGTTCGCCACCGAGGAAGCAGCCGAAGCTGCCGGTTTCTCCAAGCCGGCCAGCGTCCAGGCTGCCGAGGAACGGCACCCGTACGGCGAGGGCAGCCATGCCGCCACGAGGACGGCAGCGAGCCGAAGGGTTTCCCGATCAAGGGCAACGCCGACTCGATGCTCTTCCACGGCCCCGACAGCCCGTACTACAGCCAGACCATCGCCGAGGTGTGGTTCGCCACCGAGGAAGCGGCCGAAGCTGCCGGTTTCTCCAAGCCGGCCAGCGTCGCAGCCGCCGAAGAAGCGCGCCGACGATGAAGCCACCAAGGAAGGTGCCTGATCATGAAGGATCCTCGCGACGTCATCCTCGCTCCGGTCGTCTCGGAGAAGAGCTACGCCCTCATCGAGCAGGGCGTCTACACGTTCAAGGTCCTCCCGTCGGCCTCCAAGCCCGAGATCCGTGACGCCGTCGAGGCGATCTGGGGTGTCGAGGTGCTGAAGGTCAACACCCTGAACCGCAACGGGAAGCGCAAGCGCACCCGTGGCACCAATCGCATCGGTCAGAAGCCCGACACCAAGCGGGCCATCGTCACCCTGGCATCGGGCGAGATCCCGCTGTTCGAGAACTGAGCGCATCATGGCCATTCGTTCACGCAAGCCCACCAGCCCCGGCCGTCGCTTCCAGACGAGCTCCGACTTCAGCGAGATCACCAAGACCACGCCGGAGAAGTCGCTGCTCGTCAAGAAGTCGAAGACCGGTGGCCGCAACAGCTACGGCCGCAAGACCTCGCGTCATCGCGGTGGTGGCCACAAGCAGCAGTACCGCCTCGTCGACTTCAAGCGCACCAAGGACGGCGTGCCGGCCAAGGTCGCCGCCATCGAGTACGACCCGAACCGCACCTGTCGCATCGCCCTGCTCCACTACGCCGACGGCGAGAAGGCCTACATCCTCGCCCCCCGTGGGCTGAGCGTCGGCGATCGCGTCGAGAGCGGCCAGGGTGCCGACATCAAGCCGGGCAACGCCCTGCCGATGCGCTTCATCCCGGTCGGTACCACGCTCCACAACGTCGAGCTGCGCCCCGGCCAGGGCGGCAAGATCGGCCGTTCGGCCGGTATCGCCGTGCAGCTCGTCGCCAAGGACGGCGACTACGCCACGCTCCGTATGCCCTCGACCGAGATGCGCCGCGTGCTCATCGACTGTCGGGCCACGGTCGGCGAAGTCGGCAACAGCCAGCACGAGCTGATCAAGATCGGCAAGGCCGGCCGCAACCGCTGGAAGGGCAAGAAGCCCCAGACCCGCGGTGTCGCCATGAACCCCGTCGACCACCCGCTCGGTGGTGGCGAAGGCAAGACCTCCGGTGGTCGTCCCGCCGTGTCGCCATGGGGCAAGCCGGAAGGCCGTACTCGCAACAAGAAGAAGGCCAGCCAGCAGCTCATCATCCGCCGTCGTCGCACGAGCAAGGGTCGCCGCTGACGCGGCCGGAAGTAAAGGTACGAACACATGACTCGCAGCCTCAAAAAGGGCCCGTTCGTCGACGATCATCTGCTCAAGAAGATCGACACGCAGAACGCCGCCGGCGAACGCAAGGTCGTCAAGACCTGGTCGCGCCGCTCCACCATCATCCCCGACATGGTCGGCCACACCATCGCCGTCCACGACGGTCGCAAGCACGTCCCGGTCTACGTGACCGAGTCGATGGTCGGCCACAAGCTCGGTGAGTTCAGCCCGACCCGCACGTTCAAGTTCCACGCGGGTCAGGAACGCAACACGAAGGGTCGCCGCTGATGACCGGTCCGAAGCTCAACGAGAAGTCGTTCGTCGTCGGCGAACGCTCCGGCACGAAGGCCACCGCCAAGTACGTGCGGGCGTCGGCCTCGAAGGCCCGCGTGGTCCTCGACCTGATCCGCGGCCTCGACGTCGTGTCGGCCGATCAGGTGCTGCAGTTCACCGATCGCCACATCGCCCGTGACGTCCGCAAGGTGCTCGCCAGCGCCGTCGCCAACGCCGTCAACAACGACGACCAGGACGCCGAAGAACTGTTCGTCGTCGCCTGCTTCGCCGACGAGGGCCCGACGCTCAAGCGTTTCCGCCCCCGTGCCCGCGGCCGTGCGTCACGCATCAACAAGCGTTCGTGCCACATCACCGTGATCGTCGCTCGCATGAGCGACGACCGCATCGCCGTCATCCAGGCCCGCCAGGAGCGTGCCGGTGGCACAGCCGGCCGCGGTCGTCCGCAGACGCAGCGCCGCCAGCCGTCGTGCCCGCGTCGAGCGCAGCCGCAAGCAGGCCGCCCCGGCCGCGGAAGCAGCCGCGATCGACGAGGCAACCGCACGAGGCCGCCGACGAGCAGGACGTGGTCGACACGACCGCCGAACTCGCCGCCGACGTCGAAACCGAAGCCGCCGAGACCGAAGCGCCGAGACGACCGAAGCCACCGAGGTGGCCGAAACCGAAGTGGCCGAAGAGGCCGTCGAGGAGAGCGAAGACGTGAGCACACCCGCCGAGGGAAGCGCCAGCGACGAGGCGGAAGCGTCGCGAGTCGAAAGCGAAGCGGACGACGAGGGAGCCGTCTGATGGGTCAGAAGATCAATCCGTACGGCTTCCGCCTGGGAGTCACGACCGACTGGAAGTCGCGTTGGTTCTCCGAGCGTGAGTACAAGCAGTACCTCACCGAGGACTGGACGATCCGTCGCGAGATCATGACGAAGCTCGAGTCGGCTGCCATCAGCCGCATCGAGGTCGAGCGCACCCGTGACAAGCTCCGCGTCGACATCCACACGGCCCGTCCGGGCATCGTGATCGGTCGTCGCGGCATGCAGGCCGACGAGTTGCGCACGATGATCACCAAGATCACCGGCAACCCGAAGGTGCAGCTCAACATCGTCGAGATCAAGAACCCCGAACTCGACGCTGCGCTCATCGCCCAGGGCGTGGCCGACCAGCTCGTCAACCGCATCGCCTTCCGTCGGGCCATGAAGCGCGCCGTGCAGAACGCCCAGCGCGCCGGCGCCCTCGGCATCCGGGTCCAGTGCTCGGGTCGCCTCGGTGGCGCCGAGATGAGCCGCACCGAGTGGTACCGCGAAGGCCGGGTACCGCTGCACACGCTGCGCGCCGACATCGACTACGGCATGCGCGAAGCCAAGACCACGAGCGGCCGTGTCGGCGTCAAGGTCTGGATCTACAAGGGCGACATCCTGCCCTACAAGAAGCTCAACGAGGACAAGATCGCCCGCGAGGCCGCCATGGCCGTCGGCGAGACGTCCGGCCAGGGCGCAGGCCCGCGCAAGGTCGTGTCGTCCGGTGGCCCCCGCGCCGCCGCCCTCGAGCCCGAGACGCAGCCCCTGATCAAGGAAGCTGATCCCGAGCTCGAGAAGTTGCTCGACGAAGAAGAGGCAATCGCCCGGCGCACCGCGCAGGGCGAGGGCCACGAGACGCCGCACTTCCGCGGCGAGGACTGAAAGGGGACCGACCAATGCTCATGCCACGCAAGGTCGCCCACCGCAAGCACCATCGCGGTCGCAACAAGGGAATGACCAAGGGAGGCTCCGGCCTCAGCTTCGGTGAATACGGCATCCAGGCGCTCGAGCCGGGCTGGCTCACCGCCCGCCAGATCGAGGCCGCCCGTATCGCCATGACGCGCTCCATCAAGCGCGGCGGCAAGGTCTGGATCACCGTGTTCCCGGACAAGCCGGTCACGAAGAAGCCGGCCGAGACCCGCATGGGTTCCGGCAAGGGCAACCCCGAGTTCTGGGTGGCCGTCGTGAAGCCGGGTCGCACGCTGTTCGAGCTGTCGTTCCCCGACGAGGCGCAGGCCAAGGTCGCCCTCGACAAGGCGATCCAGAAGCTGCCGATCAAGGCTCGCATCATCACCCGTGAGGAGGCGATCTGACATGGTCGGCAAGAAGAACGACCTCGCCGAGCTGAGCCTCGGTGAATTGATCGACGAGCTCCGGGCGACGAAGCAGGAGGCGCTCAACCTGCGCTTCCGCAACGCCACCGGCCAGCTCGAGAACACCGCGGAGATCAGCAAGGTTCGCAAGCAGATCGCCCGCATCAACACCCTCATCCGTCAGCGAGAAATCGTTGCGGCCGAGGCCGGACAGTGACGGTGAACGAGATGCCTGAAGCAACCGAGACCACAACCGAGACGACCGAGGCGGCGACCGAGACGACAGCGACCAACGACGACCGCAACGGCCGCGACAGCCGACGCGCAGCCAGGCGGTCGAGCCGCCGACAGCGCGGCCCGCGCCGCCGCAAGACGCGCGAAGGCGTCGTCGTGTCGAACAAGATGGACAAGACCGCCGTCGTGGCCGTCGTCGATCGTGTTCGCCACGCCAAGTACAACAAGTTCGTCCTGCGGACGAAGAAGCTGTACGCCCACGACGAGGCCAACGACGTCAACATCGGCGACAGTGTCCGCGTCATGGAGACCCGGCCGCTGAGCAAGAACAAGCGCTGGCGCGTCACCGAAGTGCTGGAGCGTGCCAAATGATTCAGCAGGAATCTCGTCTCCGCGTCGCCGACAACAGCGGCGCCAAGGAAGTGCTGTGCATCAAGGTGCTCGGCGGCACGCGCCGTCGGTACGCCTCGATCGGCGACATCTTCGTCGCCACGGTCAAGGATGCGATGCCCGGCGCCGGTGTCAAGAAGGGTGACGTCGTCAAGTGCGTCGTCGTCCGTACCAAGAAGGAAAAGCGCCGTCCGGATGGCAGCTACATCCGCTTCGACGAGAACGCCGCCGTGCTGATCAAGGACGATCTCACGCCGCGCGGCACCCGCATCTTCGGCCCGGTGGGCCGCGAGCTGCGCGACCGCAAGTTCATGCGCATCGTCTCACTCGCCCCGGAGGTGTTGTGATGAAGCTCAAGAAGGGTGACACCGTCGAGGTGATCACCGGCAAGGACAAGGGCAAGCAGGGCGAGATCGCCTTCGTCTTCCCGAAGTCGAACAAGGTGATCGTGAACGGTGTCAACACCGCCGCGAAGCACCAGAAGGCCCGCCGCGCCAACGAGCCCGGCGGCATCATCGACAAGGACCTGCCGATCAACGCCAGCAACGTGATGCTCGTGCACAAGGGCAAGACGGTCCGCGTCGGTTACAAGATCAACGACGACGGCACGAAGGTGCGCGTCGCCCGACCGAGCGGCGAGGTCATCAAGTGACTGTCATCGAAGAAGCGCACCGACGCACCTCCACCCAAGCACGGTGCCCCGTCTGAAGGCGCGCTACCAGAACGAGATCAAGGGCCAGCTCCAGGAGCAGCTCGGGATCAAGAACGTCATGCAGGTGCCGACGCTCGAGAAGATCGTGATCAACATGGGTGTCGGCCGTGCCGCCGCCCAGCCGTCGCTCATCGAAGCGGCGGTCTCCGACCTCACCGTGATCGCCGGCCAGAAGCCGGTCGTCACCAAGGCCAAGACCTCGATCGCCAACTTCAAGTTGCGTGAGGGCCAGGCCATCGGCGTGAAGGTCACCCTCCGGGGCGACCGCATGTGGGAGTTCCTCGACCGGCTCGTGTCGGTCGCGATCCCCCGTATCCGCGACTTCCGCGGCCTGCCCGCCCACTCGTGGGACGGCAAGGGCAACTACACGTTCGGACTCAACGAGCAGACGATGTTCGCCGAGATCGATCCCGACAAGGCCGACCAGCCCCGCGGGATGGACATCACCATCGTCACCACCGCCAAGGACAACGAGTCCGGCAAGGCACTGCTCGACGCATACGGCTTCCCCTTCAAGAAGGGCGCCGATGCCGACAACGAGCCGCGGAAGAAGAAGCGTCGGGGGCCGCAGTACGGCGGCAAGAGGAAGAAGTGAGCTGAGGCATGGCAAAGAAAGCACTCATCAACAAGGCCAACGCGAAGCCGAAGTTCAAGGTTCGTGGCTACACCCGCTGCCGTCGTTGCGGCCGGGCACGTTCCGTCTATCGCAAGTTCGGTCTCTGCCGTCTGTGCCTGCGCGAGCTCGCACACGCCGGCGAGATCCCCGGCCTGACGAAGTCGTCCTGGTGACGACGGGCCGCTGAGGAGAAACATCATGATGACCGATCCCATCGCCGACATGCTCACCCGTGTCCGCAACGCCAACACCGCGAAGCACGACGAGGTGCGCATGCCCTCGTCGAAGCAGAAGGTGGCGCTCGCCGAAGTCCTCCAGAAGGAGGGCTACATCGGCAGCTTCGAGACCAGCCCGTCGCCTCGCGGCGTCGGCGAGGTCCTGACCATCCAGCTCAAGTACTCGCCCGATCGTGACCGCACGATCTCCGGCCTGCGTCGCATCTCGACGCCGGGCCTGCGGGTCTACCGCAACGCCAACACCGTGCCTCGCGTGCTCGGTGGCCTCGGCGTCGCCGTCCTGTCCACCTCCCACGGCCTCATGACCGACCGCGAGGCGCGCAAGCGCAACGTCGGCGGCGAGGTCCTCTGCTACGTCTGGTGAGCTAACGATGTCTCGAATCGGCAAAGCACCCATCACCGTCCCGGCCGGCGTCGACGTCACCGTCGACGGTCGCCGCATCTCGGTCAAGGGGCCCAAGGGCACCCTCGAGCGACAGATCCCGGGCACGATCACCGTCAGTCAGGACGGCGACACCCTCACGGTGGAGCGTCCCAACGACGAGAACAAGGTCAAGGCCATGCACGGGCTGACCCGCAGCCTCGTGAACAACATGGTCATCGGCGTCACCGAGGGGTTCAAGAAGAACCTCGAGATCGTCGGCGTCGGCTACCGGGCCGAAGCGCAGGGCCCCAACGCTCTGCGGCTCAACCTCGGCTTCAGCCACCCGGTCGACATCAAGGCGCCGGAAGGCATCACCTTCGAGGTCCCGGTGCAGACGCAGGTCGTCGTCGTCGGGATCGACAAGGAAGTCGTCGGCCAGGTCGCGGCCGACATCCGCAGCATCCGCAAGCCCGAGCCCTACAAGGGCAAGGGCGTCCGCTACGCCGGCGAGCGTGTTCTGCGAAAGGCCGGCAAGGCCGGCAAGAAGTGAACAACAGGAAGTATCGGAGTCTCTGATGAGCAAGATCGCACAAGCACGACGCAACGGTCGCATCCGGCGTCACCGCCGTGTCCGCAAGAAGATCCACGGCACCGCGCTGCGTCCGCGCCTGGCCGTGTTCCGCAGCAACAAGCACCTGTCGGTGCAGCTGATCGACGACGACGCCGGCACCACGCTGGCCGCGGCGTCGACGAACGAGGCCGACCTGCGCGCCGCCGGTTCGGGTGCGAGCGTCGAGGCGGCGACCCGCGTCGGCACGCTGATCGGCGAGCGGGCCAAGGCCGCTGGAATCGACAAGGTCGTGTTCGACCGCGGTGGGTTCGCCTACCACGGCCGTATCGCTGCGGTTGCGACTGCCGCCCGTGAAGCCGGACTGGAGTTCTGATGGCATTCGACAACAACACCAACCCGAACGCACCGCGTACCGATGGGCCGGGAGGTCCTGGCGGCAATCGCGATTCCCGCGACAACCGTGGTCGCCGTGACGGTGGTCGCGACGGCGGCCGGGATCGCCGCGACGAGAACGACGGTGGCCTGCGCGAGTCGCGCGTCATCACCATCAACCGCGTCGCCAAGGTCGTCAAGGGTGGCCGGCGCTTCTCCTTCACGGCGCTCGTCGTCGTCGGCGACGGCAACGGCCGCGTCGGCCTCGGGTACGGCAAGGCCAAGGAAGTGCCACTCGCCATCCAGAAGGGCACCGAGGAAGCCAAGCGCAACCTCTTCGAGGTGCCGATGGCCGGCAGCACGATCATCCACCCCGTCCTCGGTACCACCGGCGGCGGCAAGGTCATGATGAAGCCTGCTGCTCCCGGTACCGGCGTGATCGCCGGTGGCGCCGCCCGCGTCATCCTCGAAGAGGCCGGCGTCCACGACGTGCTCTGCAAGTCGCTCGGTTCGGCCAACCACATCAACGTCGCTCGCGCCACCATCGCCGGGCTCAAGTCGCTGCAGCGGCCCGACGAGGTCGCCAAGCGTCGCGGCCTCGATCCCGAGGAGTTCGTCCCCAAGGGTCTGCTCAACGCGTACAACGAGCGGGCCAAGGCCGCCGCCGCCACAACGGGAGCAACTCATGGCTGAAGCAACCATCACCGTCACGCAGATCAAGTCGTCGATCGGCACCAAGCCGAAGCACCGCGGCACGCTGCGCGCGCTCGGGCTCGGCAAGATCGGCAACACGAACACGCTGCCTGATCGGCCCGAGATCCGCGGCATGATCGCCCGGGTCCCGCACCTGATCACGCGTCGATCGCCCCGAGAGGAGAGCTGACCATGCAGGTCCATGATCTGGCGCCCGCACCGGGCTCCACCAAGAACGCCAAGCGCGTCGGTCGCGGTACCGGCGGCAAGGGCGGTAAGACGGCCGGCCGTGGCACCAAGGGCCAGCGCGCCCGCAACACGGTCGCCCGCG
This sequence comes from Ilumatobacteraceae bacterium, assembly GCA_963801795.1. Taxonomy (GTDB): domain Bacteria; phylum Actinomycetota; class Acidimicrobiia; order Acidimicrobiales; family Ilumatobacteraceae; genus Sva-07. Next base: position 164,605 of record CAWDFZ010000001.1, on the reverse strand, counting down.
GCTTCGAAGGCGGCCAGATGCCGCTCAAGCAACGCGTCCCGAAGCTGAAGGGGTTCAACAACCCGTTCCGCGTCGAGTACCAGGCGGTCAACCTGCACGCGCTCGGCGACCTCGTCGAGAAGCTCGGCGATGCCGATGTCACCCTCGACGTCCTCGTCGCCAACGGCCTCGTCCGCAAGGGCGCCTTCGTCAAGGTCCTCGCCCGCGGCGAGATCTCGACCAAGGTGAACGTGCACGCCCACGCGATCTCGAAGTCGGCCGAGCAGGCGATCATCGACGCCGGCGGCACGGTCACGCTCGTCGAGCTTCCGTTCAAGGCGGAGGGTCGCGCCGGACGCCCGGCAGTGAAGGGCAACCAGTTCGCCAACCGCTGACGTCGACGTTCGACGTCAACTCATCATCGACACAACGACGCGATCGACAAAGGGGCCATCCGCGTGATCAAAAGCCTGGCGAACATCTTCAAGGTCAACGACCTTCGAAACAAGATCCTGTTCGTCGTTGCCATGGTTGCCGTGTACCGGTTGGGCGTGTTCATCCGGGTGCCAGGTGTCGACTCCATCGCCATCGAGCAGTTGCGGGACACCGCCAACCAGCAGGGTGCACTCGGGTTCCTGAACCTGTTCTCCGGCGGCGCGTTCGAGAGCTTCTCGATCTTCGCGCTCGGGATCATGCCGTACATCACGGCGAGCATCATCATGCAGGTGCTCGGCGTGGTCATCCCGAAGCTGGAGGAACTCCAGCAGGAGGGTGCGGTCGGTCAGCGCAAGATCACCCAGTACACGCGCTACGTCACGATCGGCCTGGCCACGCTGCAGGCCACCGGCCTCGTGTTCATCTTCGGCACCGGGCGCGGCACCGCGTACTTCGGCGCCGGTGCGAACGCGCCGACCGTGCCGCTGCTGCCCGACGGTGTGTGGCCCCGCGGCTACCTGATCATCCCGACGCTCGTGGCCGGCACCGCGGTGCTGATGTGGATCTCCGAGCTGATCTCGCAGCGCGGCATCGGCAACGGCATGTCGATGATCATCTTCGCCTCGGTCGTGTCGGGCCTGCCGCAGGGCTACTACAGCATCCTGGCGTTGAACAAGACGTTCTGGTTCGTGGCGATCATCCTGCTCACGATCGGGATCATCATCGCCGTCGTGTACGTCGAACTCGGGCAACGGCGAATACCGGTGCAGTTCGCCAAACGTGTGGTCGGCCGTCGCATGATGGGCGGCCAGAACACGTACATCCCGTTGAAGGTCAACCAGTCGGGCGTCATCCCGATCATCTTCGCCAGCTCGATCCTGTTGCTGCCGGTGATCCTCGTGCAGTTCCTCGGTTCCGGTGAGGGGTGGCGCGGCGAGATCGTCGACTTCGTCAACACCTACATCGTCAACCCGCAGAACATGGTCTACATCTCGATCTTCGCGCTGTTGATCATCGCCTTCGCCTACTTCTACAACTCGATCGCCTTCGACCCGGTGCGTCAGGCCGACCAGCTGCGCCGCCAGGGCGGGTTCATCCCCGGCGTGCGACCCGGTCCGCAGACCGAGCGCTACCTCGGCAAGGCGGTCAACCGCATCACGCTGCCCGGCGCCGTGTTCATCGCCATCATCGCCATCCTGCCGTACCTGCTGCTGATCATGGCGGGTATCAACACGTTCGCGTTCGCCGGTACCGCAGTGCTGATCTCGGTGGGTGTGGCGCTCGAACTGATGCGCCAGATCGACAGCCAGCTCACACTGCGCAACTACGAGGGATTCCTGAAGTAGGGCTGCCGTGATCCCCGGCGCCCGGCTCATCATCCTCGGGCGACAGGGTGCCGGCAAGGGCACGCAGTGCGTGCGATTGTCCCGGCACTTCGTCGTCCCGCACATCTCCACCGGTGACATGCTCCGCACGGCGGTGCGTGAAGGTACCGAGCTGGGCGCGATGGCGAAGCGGGTGATGGATGCCGGCGGTCTCGTCGGCGACGAGATCATGATCGGTCTGGTCGACCAGCGGCTGTCGGCGCTCGACGCCAGCACCCGCGGCTACATCCTCGACGGGTTCCCGCGCACGATCGAACAGGCCGACGCGCTCGACCGCATCGCCGGCGAACGGCCGATCGACGTGGTGCTCGACCTGAACGTGCCGCGCGAGATCGTGCTGGAGCGGATCTCGGCGCGCCGTGTCTGTCGCGACTGCGGTACCAACTACACCGCGGCGGGAGTCGTCCCGAGTCCGTGGATCTGCGACGTGTGCGGCGGCGACGTGAAACAACGTGCCGACGACACGCCCGAGTCGGTCAACCGCCGGCTCGACCTCTACGAGGAGCAGACGTTCCCGCTGATCAAGCACTACAACGATCAGCGTCGCCTCGTCGTGGTCAACGGCATCGGCCATCCCGACGACGTGTTCGACCGGCTGGTCAAGGCCGTCGAGTCGAACCGCAACTGAGCTGATTGGCTCGGCCTCACCGCAGGTCGCGTCGCGACGATCGAGGTCGGCCGAGCGTCCGGTGAGGCGCGACACACCTGGCGTCGCGATACTCGCGCGATGACGGCGGATCCCGACGATGCGGTGAAGCGGCGGGGGCGGCGGCCGTCGACCGACTCGACCGACACGTGGTGCACGATCCTCGACGTCTCCCGGCGGCTTTTCGCCGAGCGGGGATACAGCGCCGTCACGAACAAGGACCTGGCGGCGGCGGCGGGTGTCACGACGAGCGCGTTGTACCACTATGTCGAATCGAAGCTGGATCTGTACGTGGCGGTCCATCGCGACGTTCTGCGGCGCATCGGGCGACGCTTCAACGACGCCCTGGCGAGTTCCGACACGTTCGTCGGCAAGGTGCAGGCGGTGCTCGAGGCGTCGAGCGCGATGAACGCGTCAGATCCGTCGTTCGCGCAGTTCACCGGCGTCGTGCGCTCCGACATGCGACGTTTCCCTGAGATCGCAGAACGGCTGGCGCGCGAGGTGGCCCAGACCGAGAAGTTCTTCGTCGACCTCGTCGAGACCGGCATCGCCACGGGCGAGATCGATCTGGCCGATCGCGACGCGGCGACGGCATTCGTGCGGCTCGCGTTGATCGGGCTCACCGACGGGGAGACCATCGACCATCGCGGTCACCGCTGCGCGATCGATGGTGTGATGCTGTTGCTCCGGGGTGAGCTGGTGCACCCCATCCGAGGAGGCTGAAGCAGATGCTCGGCAGGATGGCGGTGATGGCGTTCGTGCCGGTGACCGACCTGGAGCGCGCCGCGACGTTCTACGGGTCGGTGCTCGGCCTCGAGATGGTGTCGAGCGTTCCCGGGACCGTCAGCGTGTTCGACGCCGGAGGCACCGCGCTGCGGGTGACCGCGGTCGAGAATCACGTGGCGGCCGCGTGGACGGTGGTCGGCTGGGCCGTGCCCGACATCGAGGCGACCCTCCGGGAGCTCGGTCGGAACGGTCTCGAGCCGAACTCGTATCCAGAGATGACGGGCGACGATGGCACCTGGACGGCACCGGGTGGCGATCGCGTCGCCTGGTTGACCGATCCGGACGGGAACGTCCTGTCGCTGACCCAGTTCGTGTCCGATCATGCCCAGGCGCGCGAGATCGTGCCGATCTTCCCGACGCGGGACCTTGCCGCGGCGATCGAACGGTATGCCCGTCTCGGGTTCGCGACCAGCTCGTTCGATGACGATGGGACCGCGATCTATGGGTTCCTCGAGCGCAACGGCGTCCATGTCCATCTGGCGCCGTTCGACGAACTCGACCCGCTGACCACCACCAGCGCGGCATACCTCTACGTCGACGACGCCGACGCGTTGTCCGCAGAGTGGGCGGCGGCGGGCGTCGGGGGGCACTTCCACCCGGTGGGAGCGACCGACTACGGGCTGCGCGAGGGTGCCTACGTCGATCCCGACGGCAACCTCGTCCGCTTCGGCTCGTTCGTCTGACCTGAAACGCCTGGTGCCTGACCGCAGGCGTTTCAGGTGTCACGGAACACCGGGCCGCGTCGTCGAACAGGTATGGACCATTTCGCGAACGACCTCGACCCGCTCCCGTCCGCCGACGTGCACGTGATCGGGGGAGGGCTCGGCGGCCTCGCCGCGGCGGCGCTGATCGCCCGATCGGGCCGCTCGGTCGTCGTGCACGAGCAGACGGGCAGTCTCGGCGGCCGTGCGGCGACCGACGACGTGCGCGGCTACCGCTTCAACCGCGGACCGCACGCGCTGTACTCGAGCGGCGAGGGCGTCGCCGTGCTGCGTCGACTGGGGTTGACACCGACCGGATCGCCGCCGGCCACGGCGGATGCCCAGGTGGCGTTCGGTGGCCGCACCTACCTGGCACCCGGCGGGGCGACGTCGTTGTTGCGCACGCGGCTGCTCGGGGCGCGGGACAAGGTCGACCTGGCGACGGCGATGCGCCGGCTGACGACACTCGACGCGTCCGACCTCGGATCCCGGTCGGTGCGTCAGCTCGTCGACGAACTCACCGGTCGTGAGCGCGTCGCCGCGGTGCTGCACGCGTTGGTGCGGTTGACGTCGTACGTGAACGCGCCGGAGGACCTGAGTGCCGACGTCGCCGTCGGCCAGCTGCAGCGGGCGTTCGGCGGCGGTGGCGTGATCTATCTCGACCGGGGGTGGCAGCAGCTCGTCGATCTGTTGGCCGTGGCGGTGATCGACGCCGGGGGAACGATTCGCACCGGGCACCGGTGGCGGCAGGTGCCGGATGCCCCGGCAGTGATCGTCGCGGTCGGAGGTCCCGCCGCGACGTCGGGCATCGTCGGCCACGACTTTCCGAGTGGCGTCCCGTCGTTCGCGTCGTCGCTCGACCTCGGTCTGCGACGGGTGCCGCCACACCGCTTCGTGATCGGCGTCGACGAGCCGATCTACCTGTCGGACCACGGCCGACCCCTCGGTCTGACGCCGGACGGCGCCGCCAGCGTGTCGCTCGCCAACTATCTCGCCCCGGGCGACGAGCCCGACCGGGGCCGGCTCGAGGACTTCGCCCGACGGGCCGGGATCGCGGCCGACGACGTGGTCGCGGCGCGGTACCTTCATCGGATGACGACCGTCACCGCGATCGCCACGGCCGACCGAGGTGGGCTGGCCGGGCGGGCCGATGCGACCGTGCCCGGACGACCGGGGGTGTTCGTGGTGGGCGACTGGGTCGGGCGACGAGGTCACCTCACCGATGCGGTGCTGGCGAGCGCGGAGCAGGCCGCCACGGCCGCGATCCGACATCTGGAACGGCGAACGGTGCTGCGATGACCCGGGCCCGCACCGCCGATGTGCCCCCCGCCGATGTGCCCGCCGCCGATGTGGGGGGCGCCGGGATCGCGGGGTTCGAGACGGAGCGGGCGCGGCTGCGCGGACTGGCCTACCGGATGACCGGCACGCCGGACGATGCCGATGACATCGTGCAGGAGGCGTGGATTCGCTGGAATCGCGCCGACCGTTCCGCCATCGACAACCCCGCCGCGTGGTTGACGACCGTGACGTCCCGACTCGCCCTCGACCGGCTGACGTCGGCCCAGGCGCGGCGCGAGCAGTACGTCGGCCCGTGGCTGCCCGAGCCACTCGCCACCGGGGCCGGGCCCGACGAACTGGTGGCGGCGACCGACTCGCTCACACTCGGATTCATGCGCGTGCTGGAGACGCTGCAGCCCGTCGAGCGGGCCGTGTTCCTGTTGCACGACGTGTTCGAGATGCCGTTCGGCGAGGTCGCCGTCGCGGTGGATCGCAACGAGCCGGCGACACGTCAGATCGCGAAACGGGCGCGGGATCGGGTTCGCGCGGGCCGCCCGCGGTTGACCGCCGAGCCCGCCGACGTGCAGGCGTTGTCCGAGGCGTTCCTCACGGCGATGCTCGACGGCGACGTCGACGCGCTGGCGGCGATGCTGACCGACGACGTGATCCACGTGTCCGACGGTGGGCCCGACCATCACGCCGCACGGCGACCGGTGCGTGGACCCCATCGGGTGGCCCGGTTGTTCGTGAACATCACCCGGCGCAACTTCATGCCGACCGACGAGTTCCACACGGTGCAGGTCAACGGGCAGACGGGCACCTACGTCGTGCGCGACGGCGAACCGTACGTGCTGACGGTGCTCGGCTGGCGCGGCGGTCAGGTGGCCGAGGCGCTCTCGATCGTCAACCCCGACAAGCTCCGCCACTTCCACGAGGAGTGGCTCCGCGGCGTGCCCTGAATCGAAACCGCCCGCCCACCAACCATTCCTCCTTCGGCGCCAATGTGATGGGCGAAGTACCATCACGATCGATGGCGACCCTCAGGGATCGCGTCGACCGGCGCGATCGGGAACTGTTCGTTGGACGGGGACGTGAGCTGGCGCGGTTCGACGCGCTCCTCGCGGGCGACCCCGTCCGGCTGCTGTACGTCTCCGGTGCTGGTGGGATCGGCAAGAGCACCTTGCTGCGGGCGATGGGACGGCGCGCGGCCGACGCCGGGTACGCGGTCGTCACCCTCGACGGCCGCGATCTGCAGCCCTTCCCGAGCGTGCTGAACGAAGCGCTCGCGCCGGCGATGGTCGACGACCGCACCCTCGTCGTGATCGATTCCTACGAGATGATCAGCTCGCTCGACGGGTGGCTCCGCGAGGTGGTCATCCCCGACCTGCGCGACTCCACGATCGTCGTGTTCGGTTCACGGCAACGCCCGTCACCCGGCTGGTTCGAGGGCGGCTGGGACGCCGTGTTCGAATCGATGGCCCTCGAGGGACTGTCGACCGATGAGCTGCGGCACGCTCGCCCGGGCGAACGGCGTACCGCAGCCGGAGGTCGACTCGCTGGTGAGGCAGGCCCACGGGTCGCCGCTGGCGGTGACCGTCGGAGTGCACGCCGGCCAGGCCGGATCGGTCGCCGATCTCGCCGACCGCCTGCTCGGCCACGAGGTCGACTCCGATCGCTACCGCACGTTGAGCGTGGCCGCGATCGCCCGGGTGACGACCCCGGAGCTGATCGAAGCGGTGCAGCCCGGGACCGATGGCCACGAGGCCTACAAGTGGTTGGCCGACCGGTCCTTCAGCGAACCGCTGGCCGATGGCATCGCCCTGCACACCCTCGTCGCCGACGCCGTGCGGGCCGTGCTGCGGGAACGTGATCCCACGGGTGAGGGTGCGCTGCGGCGGAGGATCGCCGACTTCCTGTACGAGCGGGCGCTCGCCGGACAGTTCTCGTTGTCGGCCGACCTGCAGCATCTCGTCGTCGACCCCGACGTGCGGTGGGGGTTCTCGGCCGACATCGGCAGCCGCTACCGCATCGACGAGCTGCGGCCGGGTGACATCGAGATCATCGGGTCGATCCTGCACTCGGTCGGTCTCGACGAATGGTGGGAGATCACGTCGGCGTTCTTCCGTCGGCATCCGGACTTCGTCGGGATCGCCCGCGACGGCGACGGTCGCATCGGCGGGTACTACGTCGCGATCGCCCCGGGCAATGCGCCGGCGGCCGCCGAGACCGACGTCCTGCTCGGTCCGTGGTTGCGGTACGTGCGCGAGACGCTGCGGTCCGACAGCGCCGTGTTGTGGCGCGAGGCCGTCGATCTGACCGGCGAGCACGGCCAGGTCACGGCGCTGCTCGGCACGGCGGGGATCCTCGGCGTCGGCGTGGTGAACCCGCGGTACGGGTTGCTGCCGATCGCGCCGGAGATCCCGATGGCGCGGGCGTTCGGCGAGGCGCTGCGACGCCGAGCACGTGCCGGAACTCGACCTGTTCGCGTACGGGATGGCGCTCGAATGTCACGTCGTCGACTTCGGGCCGCGAGGTCTGCTCGGGTTCCAGCGCGACTGGATCTACCGCGAGACCGGTGCCGTCCCGCCGACCGATTCCGGTGACGCCGATGCCGGGCGGTTGATCCGGCTGCTCCGCGATCCGAACGGCCTGGCCCACGGACCGGAGTGGCTCGGCCGCACCCCGTCGGAGCGACTCGAGAACCTGCGTGAGACGGTGCGGGGAGCGCTCGCAGTGTTCGGCGACGGCCGCGACGACGTGCTCGCCCGGGCGATCATCGAAGCGGCGTACCTCGGCGACGGCGCGTCGCACGAGACGATCGCCCGGCGGTTCCATCTCAGCCGGTCGGCCTACTTCCGCCGCCTGCAGTCCGCGACGGGCCGAATCGGTTGCGAACTCGCCGCCCGCGGGCACTAGGAGTACCGGGGCACGCCCGGATCGCGAGCCGGATCCCGCGTCGTCACGACGTGTCGCCGACGCCTTCGGGCGACGATGGTTCCACGGACACGCCGAGTTCTGATTCCAGCACCGCGAGCCGCGCCTCCAGGTCCGCCACGCGCTGTGCCAGCGATGGGCCGACGTCGGCGGGTCGAGCCGAACGGTCCGGCGCTGGATGGACATCGTGTACATCGGGCACGACGTCGCCGAGCAGGTGCGCCCAGCGATCCTGGCTCTGGCCGGAGGCCCGCCCGATGTTCGCGGCGAAGGGATCGGTGCCCTCGGCGAGCCTCGCCAGCACGGCTTCGATGTCGTCGATCGACTCGAAACCTGTTCCCTGCGCGGTCGCGTATCGCTCGGTGCGTGTCTTCAACTCGCCAGCCGACTGCGGACCTCTCAACATCATCACTGCGAGCAATGCGAGCTGGTCGCGGTCGAGTCCGAGCGCCTCGTCGAGCATGTGGCGGTGCTTGTCGGTGCGGCCGCTGCTGTTCATTCGTGCGAGCCCCCGTTGACGCACGAGCAGCATCGCGTCCATCACGGTCCGCTCGCTGTAGTCGGTCACCGGGTCGCGGTTCGACTTCTGGTTGCACGCGTTGACGAGCGCGTTCGTCGAAAGCGGATACTGGTCAGGCGTTGTCGCCTGCTTCTCGATCAGGCAGCCGAGCACACGAAGTTCCTCGGCGGTCAGCTCCATCGCATCACCGTAACCTCGGCCGCGACCAACCTGAGGCGGTCCGCTGCTACGGTCGCGTGCCCAGCGGGGCCCTCAGGATGTCTGGAATGCGCACGTACCGAATCACCACCGCTCCGAACTCGCGACCGTCGTTTCGATTGCTCGTACTCGCCATCGTGCTCTTGGCCGTCATGATCTTGGTCGGTGTCGTCGCGGCGGTCCCGAGCACCGCCGCTGCGTCGAATCTCCCCACACAGCAGCGAGCACGCGTGTGCGCGGCTGCGTCCACGGCACCGGCGACGTACACGGTCGCAGCCGGAGACAGCTGGTTCGCCATCGCTCTGGCGGCGGCGGTCACGACAGAATCATTGCTCGCAGCCAACGACGCATCACCGAGCAGCGCGCTCCATCCGGGCGACGTGCTGTGCCTCCCGGGCGGTGCCACGACGCCGCCCGCTCGCGCCGGCTAGCCCCTGCCAGAACGTACGGCCGGTCGAGGACGGCGACAGTTGGTTCAGCATCGCCCGTGAGGCCGGCGTCACGATGTCCACCCTCGTCGCCCAGAACAACGCGACGCAGAAGACGGTGCTCCTTGTCGGCGAATCCGTCTGCCTCCCCGCGGGGACCGCGGCCCCTGCCGCTCCGCCGCCGTCGTGCGCCGGCTCGCACACTGTCGTGCCTGGCGACAGCTGGTACGCGATCGCGACGACGACAGGTGTCAGCACCGGCGCCCTGCTCGCCGCGAACGCCGCCTCGCCGGACAAGGTGCTCCAGCCCGGAGACGAGCTCTGCCTTCCCGCCGGAGCAACGCCGACCAGCACAGCCGAGTCGTGCGTGTCGGAGGTGACCGTGGCCGCCGGGGACAGCTGGCACCGGATATCTCGGGCGAACGGCGTCCCACTGCCCGCCCTCTACGCGGCGAACGACGCAACGTCCTCCACGGTTCTGAAACCGGGCGATCGGATCTGTCTTCCCGAGGCAGGACTACGTGGCGGCGCAAGCTCCGGATCGCTCGGCGCAGGACCCGTTCGCGGATCGTGCCGCTTCGCGAACTCGTGGGGCGCGTCTCGCAGTGGGGGGCGACGACACCATGTGGGCGTCGATCTCCTTGCCCCGAACGGGACTCCCGTCGTCGCGGTCGTCGATGGGACCTTGACCCGGCAGGGTCAGGAGCAACCCGGAAGTCTGTCGGGGAACGCGTGGCGGCTGACCTCCGGCAACGGGACGTACTACTTCTACGCCCACCTCGCCGGCTTCGCGCCCGGACTGGAGGTCGGATCGAACGTCAAAGCGGGGCAGGTGATCGGACTCGTGGGCTCGACCGGCAACGCGATCGCATCACATCTGCATTTCGAGATTCACCCGTACGGTGGCGGGCCCGTCAACCCGTACGACGCCGTGTGGATGGCCGGTGGATGCGTGCTCGACCGCCGGTACGAGCAAGCGGTGTACAGCTGAGCCAACGCTCGGGCCGCCTCGCCCGACGCTGCGCTGCACTAGCACATCGGTCGCGAAATCGGGCGGATCACGCCATTGGAAGTGCGAAATCGCACCGCTAGCATTGTTTCCCGGTCTGTTCACAGGCCCGTCAGTCCACGCCCGCTTCGACATCTCGTCCCAACCAGGGTTCTGCCCTCCGGGTCAGTCGTCGTGCCCGAGCACCAGCGTTACCAACAAATCGCCAGCGTTAGAGGAGAAAGCCCTGCCCAAGCCCAAGGAAGACGCCATCGTGCTCGAAGGCACGATCCGCGAGTCGCTTCCGAACGCCATGTTCAAGGTCGAACTGGAAAACGGCCATGCAGTCCTGGCGCACATCTCCGGCAAGATGCGGATGCACTACATCCGCATCCTCCCCGGCGACAAGGTGCAGGTGGAACTCACCCCCTACGACCTCACCCGAGGTCGCATCACGTATCGCTACAAGTAGCCCGAATCCGATCTGAACGAACAGTAGAGAGCAACCATGAAAGTACGCCCGAGCGTCAAGCCGATGTGTGACAACTGCAAAGTGATCCGCCGTCACCGTCGGATCATGGTCATCTGCACGAACCCCCGCCACAAGCAGCGGCAGGGCTGAGGAGCACCCCAATGGCACGTATTGCTGGCGTCGACATCCCCCGCGAGAAGCGGCTGGAGATCTCGCTCACCTACATCTATGGAATCGGCCTGCCGACGTCGCAGAAGGTCTGCGCCGAACTCGAGCTCGACCCGAACACCAAGGTCTCGAACCTGACCGAGGACGAGGTCAACCGGATCCGTTCCTACATCGATCAGAACCTCAAGATCGAAGGTGACCTGCGCCGCGACGTCCAGGGCGACATCAAGCGCAAGATCGAGATCGGCTGCCTGCAGGGCATCCGTCACCGCAAGGGCCTGCCCGTCCGTGGCCAGCGCACCCACACCAACGCCCGCACCCGCAAGGGGCCCGAAGCGCACGGTGGCCAACAAGAAGAAGGCAGTGAGGAAGTAGTCATGGCCAAGCCGACCCCCACGCGTCGTCCGCGCAAGCGCGACCGCAAGAACGTCAGCACCGGTGTGGTGCACATCAAGAGCTCGTTCAACAACACGATCGTCTCGATCACCGACACCGAGGGCAACGTCATCGCCTGGGCATCGTCGGGAGCCGTCGGGCTACAAGGGCAGCCGCAAGAGCACGCCGTTCGCCGCCCAGCTCGCCGCCGAGAAGGCCGGCCGCGCCGCGATGGAGCACGGCCTCAAGCGCGCCGAGGTGCAGGTCAAGGGCCCGGGTTCGGGCCGCGACACCGCCGTCCGCTCGATCCAGCAGACCGGCATCGAGGTCACCTCGATCAAGGACGTCACCCCCGTACCGCACAACGGCTGCCGCCAACCCAAGCGTCGGCGCGGCTGAGGAGTAACTGAACCATGGCTCGCTACACCGGCCCCAAGGTGCGCATCTCGCGTCGCCTCGGCACCAACATCTTCGAGAACGAAAAGGGCCGCAAGGCACTCGATCGTCGCCCGTTCCCGCCCGGCCAGCACGGCCGCACCCGTCGCCGCAACGCCGGCAGCGAGTACCTCGCCCAGATGCAGGAGAAGCAGAAGGCGAAGTACATCTACGGCGTCCTCGAAAAGCAGTTCCACAAGACCTACGAAGAGGCCATCCGCCTCCCCGGTCCGACGGGTGAGATCCTGCTGCGCCTGCTCGAGCAGCGCCTCGACAACGTCGTGTACCGCGCCGGCTGGGCGTCCAGCCGTCCGCAGGCCCGCCAGTTCGTGAACCACGGCCTGATCTCGGTCGACGGCAAGCGCGTCGACATCCCGAGCTTCCGCTGCAAGAAGGGCCAGGTCGTCTCCCTGTCGCCGAAGGCCCAGAAGATGATCGTCGTCCAGCACAACATCGACACGCTCGATCGCTCGCTCGTCGGCTGGCTCGAAGCCGCCGATGGTGGCAAGCAGGTCACGGTGCGCAACCTTCCCGAGCGCGAGCACATCGATGTGCCCGTTCGCGAGTCGCTCATCGTCGAGCTGTACTCGAAGTAATTCCCGCACAAAGTCTGAAAGGTCCTGGCATCAATGCTCGTCATGCAGCGCCCCACCATCGAAGCTCTCGGTGAGGAGTCGAACAACCGTCAGCGTTTCGCGGTCGGTCCGCTCGAGCCCGGCTTCGGCCACACGCTCGGCAACTCGCTGCGGCGCACACTGCTCTCGTCGATCCCCGGCGCCGCCATCACGATGGTCCGCTTCGACGACTCGCTCCACGAGTTCGACACGATCAACGGTGTCGCCGAAGACGTCACCGACGTCATCTTGAACCTCAAGGACATCGTGCTCACGTCGTTCTCCGAGGAGGCCGTCACGCTGCGCCTCGACGCTCGTGGGCCGGCCGACGTCACGGCCGCCGACATCGACTGCCCCGCCGACGTCGAGATCCTCAACAAGGACCTCCACATCGCCACGGTCAACGGCAAGGGCCGCCTGGCCATCGACCTCACCGTCGAGCAGGGCCGCGGCTACCTGTCGAGCAACCGCGACGACGACAACCGCACCATCGGGGTCATCCCGGTCGACGCGATCTTCAGCCCGGTCCGCCGGGTGTCGTTCCAGGTCGAGCCGACCCGCGTCGAGCAGGCCACGAACTACGACCGTCTCGTCCTCGAGATCGAGACCGACGGTTCGATCGCCCCGACCGACGCCCTGGCCTCGGCCGGCGCCACGCTGCGTTCGCTGGTCGATCTCGTCGCCACGATGTCCGACGAGCCCAAGGGCCTCGAGCTCGGCGACGTCGTCGACGCCACCGTCAGCTCGCCCGACCTCGACCTCCCGATCGAGGAGCTCGACCTGTCGGAGCGTCCCAACAACTGCTTGAAGCGCGCCCAGGTCAACACCGTCGGCGAGCTGCTCACCAAGACCGAAGACGACCTGTTGAACATCACGAACTTCGGCCAGAAGAGCCTCGACGAGGTGAAGGCCAAGCTCGACGAGCGCGGCCTGACCCTTCGCGGCTGACCGCCGCAGCTGAACACGAAAGACGACTGAACCATGCCCACGCCACGCCGCTCCAACCGATTCGGCCACTCCGCCGCGCACCAGCGCCTGATGATGGCCAACCTCGCTGCGTCGCTGTTCGCCGCCGAGGCCATCACCACCACCGAGGCCAAGGCCAAGCACCTGCGCCCGATCGCCGAGAAGCTGATCACCAAGGCCAAGAAGGCCCAGGAAGCCGGCCCGATGCAGGTCCACCGCATCCGCCAGATCCAGGGCTTCCTCGGCGACCAGGAGATGACCTACAAGCTCGTCCACGAGGTCGCTCCTCGCTACACCGAGCGCAACGGTGGCTACACCCGGATCCTGAAGATGGGTCCGCGCTCGGGCGACAACGCCCAGATGGCGCGCATCGAACTGGTCTGACCGTGACGATTGGCTCGGCCTCACGTCACGTCTCGCCGTGACGCGACGAGGTCGGCCGAGCGTCCGAACCATCGCCGTCTGGTCCCTCGCCAGGGTTCGCGCAACGCCCGGCTGACCGTCGCCTACGACGGGACCGATTTCCACGGGTTCGCCATCAGCGCGGACCAGCGCACCGTGATGGGCGAACTCACCGCCGCGGTGTCACGCGTCGTGCGGACCACGGTCGAGCTCACGGGCGCCGGCCGCACCGACGCCGGCGTCCACGGGTGGGGCCAGGTCGTGTCCGGTCTGCTCCCGGACGACACCGACCTGCGCCGGTTGCAACGCAGCGTCAACGGGCTGTGCGGCCCCGAGATCGCCGTCCGCTCGGTGGAGTGGGCCGACCCCGAATTCTCCGCCCGGTTCTCGGCGACGTCGCGCTGCTACCACTACGACGTCTGGAACGACCCCGACCCGAACCCGCTGGTGGCCCGCATGTCGTGGCACGTGCCCGACCCGCTCGATCTCGACGCGATGAACGAAGCGGCCGGCGCCCTCATCGGCGAGCACGACTTCTCCTCGTTCTGCCGCCGACCCGCGACCTGACGCGAGCCTCGTCCGTCGTGTCACGACGGCGGAATGGAGCGTCGTCGACACGCATCTCGGTCCGATCACCCGGTTCGAGATCGCCGCCTCGTCGTTCTGTCACCAGATGGTGCGCAGCATCGTCGGCACGCTCGTCGATGTCGGCCGGGGTCGCCGTGCGACGACCGGCATGGCGGCGACACTCGATGCGCTCGATCGTGCGGCGGCCGGCCCGGTCGCACCGCCGCACGGCCTGGTGCTGTGGGACGTGGACTACCGCGGGACGCGCTGGAACGTCTGAACGTGGTCGGTCAGGACGATGCGCGGCATCATCGCCAGCGCCTCGTCGGCCGACACCGCCGGTGAGAACAACCAGCCCTGGAGGGCGGTGCAGCCGAGCTCGACCAGACGGTCGCGCTGGTACGGCTGCTCGACACCCTCGGCCACGCAGCCGAGACGGAGGCTGTCGCTGAGCCCGATGATCGCCGTGGTCAGGTTCGTCGCCGCCGGGTCGACGTCGATGCCCGCCACGAACCGGCGGTCGATCTTCACGCCGTCGACGGGCAGTTCGAGCAGGTGGGCGAGGCTGGAGTAGCCCGTTCCGAAGTCGTCGATCGTCACGTGGATGCCGGCGAACCGCAGCTTCTGCATGTTGGCGAGCGACGACGCGCCAGGCGCGAGGAGGTCGTTCTCGGTGATCTCCACCACCAACTGCGTCGGGTTCGCCCCGGCCCGCCGGCAACGCTCGAGGAACGACACGCCGAACGACGGCTGGGCGATCACCTTCGGGTCGATGTTGATGTGCACCTCGGTGTCGCCGTGGCCGGCCTCGGCGAGGCGTACCGCGAAGTCGAGCGCCATGTCGAGCACGCAGTCGTCGACCGCCTCGGCCAGGCCTGCCATCTGTGCCAGCGGCAGGATCTCGCTGACTCCGAGCACCCCGCGCACCGGATGCACCCACCGCACGAGGGCCTCGACGGCGATGATCTGACCGGCCGGATCGACGATCGGTTGGTAGAACGGCCGGATCTCACCGTTGGCGAGTGCCGTCCGCAGCTGGTCGAGCTGTCGGCGCCGTTCGTTGATCGCATCGACCGAGATCCCGGTCGTCTCGGCCTCGGAGAAACGCTTCGCGGACATCAGTTCGTTGCTCGCACTGACCAACAGCGAGTCGAGCACCTCGGGCTGCGCGTCGAACGCGCTGGCGGTACGGATCCGGAAGTTCACCTCCTGGTCGCCGATCACGAACGGCTGTGACACGTCGCGCTTCACCCGGTCGCGGAGCGTCTCCAACGCGGACTGATTCGATGCCCGGACCGCCAGCACGAACTCGTCGCCGCCGAAGCGCGCGGTGATCAGGTCGGGCCAGCGGATCTTGTCGATCCGTTCGGCGATCGCGGTGAGCACCGCGTCGCCGATCGGCTCGCCGTACAACTCGTTGATCGATCGGAAGTGGACGATGTCGACGACGAGGATCCCGAGCCCGCCGCCCTGCGCGCACCAGCGCTTCGGCATGGCGCAGGAACCCGTCACGGTTGAGCAGGCCGGTGCGGCTGTCGTGCTCGGCGAGGAAGTTCACCCGGTTGCGGGCGTCGGCGAGGGCCGTGGCGATCTGGGCACTGATCACGTAGCTGTGGACGACCGGGTCGTCGAGCAGGTTGTTCACCGTGAACTCGCAGGTGATCTCGTCACCGAGCCCGTTGTAGTCGGCGGCCAGGAAGCGGGCGTCGAGGGTGACCGAGCCATGAGGTGGCACCGCCCGGACGGCGTCGAGCACGTGCTCGCGATCTTCCGGATGCAGGTAGTCGACGATCGACCGACCGCGGATCGAGTTCGGGGTCGTAGCCGAGCAGTCGGGTGACCGCCCCGTTGATCGATCGGATCGCGCCCGTTCTCGTCGGCCAGCACGACCATCCCGTGCATGTTCGCCATCACCGCACGCAGCACGCCGGTGTCGCCCTGGTCGAACTCGAGACGGTGCCGGTGGGTGACGTCGCGGGCCACGACCATGATCGGGGCGTCGCTGCCATCGGCGCCGTTCGACGACCGGGCCTGTGCGCCTCGGACCTCGAGGTACACCCAGGTGCCGCGCCCGGTCCGGGCCCGGATCGTGATCAGATCGCCGAACCGCTTGGTCCCGACGGTCTGGAGCGCCGCCGCAGCGAGGGACAGATCGGCCGGGTGGACCAGATCGAGCACCGACGTCCCGATGAGATCGGCCGGATCCCAGTCGAGCACCTCGCTCGCCACGGCGTTGGCGTACAGGAGGATCCCGTCGCCCGAGATCGCGAGAACCGGATCACCCAGGCCATCGAGTGATGGCACGCCCGGATCGACCGTTCCGGACGCCGATGACTCGGCGGTGGCCACGATGCGCTATCGGCTTCTCATGTCGGGTACCTGAGGCGGTCAAGGGAATTCGACGAACATCGCCGCGGTACCGTGGAGGATCGCGTCGCTGATACGCCCGATCGGCAAGGATAGCCGGTCGACAAGAGTAGCGGCGATGCCTCCGCAGCGTCCAGCGGGTCGCGTCGACGGCGGTCTGCGGCGCGACGTTGGCGGCGCCGATCGCGGCCCGTATCATTGCACGGTTCCCTGGAGCAGATGGCTCGACCGTCCTGCACCGACAGACCCAACGAATCGAAGCAGATTGCGGCATGGCTACGTACACACCGAAAGCAAGTGAGATCCACCGTGAGTGGCACGTCGTCGACGCCGAGGGCATGGTCCTCGGCCGTCTGTGCACCGAGGTCGCCCGCATCCTGCGCGGCAAGCACAAGCCCACGTTCGCACCCCACATCGACACCGGCGACCACGTGATCATCGTCAACGCCGACAAGATCGTCATGACCTCGAACAAGGCCGAGCGCACGATGGTGTACCGCCACAGCGGCTACCCCGGTGGCATCAGGTCCGAGTCGTACGCTCAGCTCCACGCCCGCAAGCCGGCCGAAGCGGTGCGCAAGTCCGTCCGCGGCATGCTGCCGAAGGGCCCGCTCGGCCGCCAGCAGATGAGCAAGCTGCAGGTGTACGCCGGCCCCACACATCCCCACGCCGCACAGACGCCCAAGCCGCTCGTCGTGGCCGGCGGCCAAGGCTCGCTGAGCCAGGAGACGAACGACATGGCAACTGCACCGCTCACCCAGACCACCGGCCGCCGCAAGGAGGCCGTCGCCCGCGCCCAGCTGCGCCCGGGCACCGGCCAGTTCACGATCAACGGCAAGAGCCTCGAGGTGTACTTCCCGACGGCCGTGTCGCGCATGGTCGTGTCCGAGGCGCTCACCGTCACCGACACCCGCGAGACGTACGACATCACGGCGTCGATCCACGGTGGCGGCATCAGCGGCCAGGCCGGCGCGCTGCGCATGGCGATCGCCCGCTCGCTCCTCGAGATCGATCCCGAGAGCCGTCCGGTGCTGAAGAAGGCCGGCCTCCTCACGCGTGACCCGCGTAAGAAGGAGAGCAAGAAGTACGGCCTCAAGAAGGCCCGCAAGGCGCCGCAGTTCACCAAGCGCTGATCCGACTCCGGATCCCGGTTCGGCCATGAAGTTCGGCACCGACGGTGTCCGCGGCGTGGCCAACAGCGAGCTGACCGCCGAGTTCGCACTCCGCCTCGGCCGTGCCGCGGCCCGTGTGCTCGACCGACGGCGCACGTCCGTCGATCGCCAAGGTCGTGATTGGTGGCGACACGCGTGTCTCCACGCCGATGCTCGAGGCCGCGCTCGCCGCCGGGTTCGCCGCCGAAGGGGTCGACGTGCGTCACCTCGGCGTCGTCCCGACACCGACCGTTGCGTTCGCCGCGCAACGCAGCGGCGCGATGGGTGCGATGGTGTCGGCCTCGCACAACCCGTATCGGGACAACGGCATCAAGCTGTTCGCGACCGGTGGTGTCAAGCTCACCGATGACGTCGAAGCGGCGATCGAGCGGGAACTCGACGCGATGCAGCCGCCCATCGGTCAACCGGGCCGCATCGGCCGCGGGCCGTGCCGGCCGATGTGCCGGCGGTGATGATCGTGGACTACGTCGACCATGTCGTGGCGATCGCTCGAGGGCCGGGCGGCCTCGTCGCTGCGCGTCGTCGTCGACGCCGCGAACGGTGCCGCGTCGGCCCTCGCCCGCACCGTGTTCGAGCGGGTCGGTGCCGACGTGGTGGTGATCGGTGACCAGCCCGACGGCACGAACATCAACGACGCCTGCGGGGCGACGTACCCGTCCACCGTGGCCGAGGCCGTCCTCGCTCACGGAGCCGACGTCGGCATCGCCCTCGACGGCGACGCCGACCGGCTGATCGCCGTCGACCACACGGGCCGTGTCGTCGACGGCGACCACATCATCGCCATCGCCGCGATCGACCTGCTGTCCCGCGGCGATGCTGGCCAACGACACGGTCGTGGTCACCACGATGACCAACCTCGGATTCCACCACGCCATGCGCGACGGCAGGCATCGGCGTCGTCACCACCGATGTCGGCGACCGCTACGTGCTCGAAGCGCTGGCCGACGGTGGACATGTCCTCGGCGGCGAGCAGAGCGGGCATGTGATCTTCGCCGACCACGCCACCACCGGCGACGGCATGCTCACCGCGGTCGCGCTGCTCGACATCATCGCCCGCTCCGGACGGTCGCTCGCCGACCTCGCCGCTGCGGCGATGACGTCGCTCCCGCAGGTCCTGGTGAACGTGCGAGGTGTCCGAGCGCGTGCCCGATGTCGCAGATGCTGCTCGCCGACGACGTCGCCCGGCTCGAATCGCAGCTCGCCGGGTCGGGCCGGGTCCTGCTCCGACCGAGCGGGACCGAACCGTTGGTGCGGGTGATGGTCGAGGCGTCCACCGCCATCGAGGCCGACCGCGTGGCCGACGACCTCGCCACCGTCGTCCGCGCCCGCTTCACCTGACGCCGTCACCCGACGAGTGCGGGCGCGACCGACATCGCCTCGCCGGGCGACGGTTAGCCTGTCGCTGCATGTGTGGCATCGTCGGCGTCGTCAGCCGTCCTCCGACCCGGCCGACTCCAGACGCCAACGACATCATCGGGGGTCTCGACGAGGCGTTGGCCCGGTGCCCTGACGTCGCCGCTGTCGTGGCGCCAGCCGCCGAGGTCGATGCGCTGCTGCGAGGCCTTCCCGGTGTGCTGGCGCTCACGGCGCGGGTCGACCTCGTGGCCGCGATCGTGGCCCGGCTCGACCAACTCGACGCCTTCGCGGCCGATGTCGAAGCCCGGCTCGACGCGAACGACGACCCCGCCGGGACCCTCGACGCAGCGGCCCTGGAGCAGGCCAACGCCGACCTGATCGCCTTGAAGGACGCGTTGTGGGCGATCCGCCACGACCGTCTCCGCACGGCTCGCCTCGTCGGCGAGCTGGCCGGTCGCGATGCCGGCACGGCGGCCGTCCAGGGCTACCTGTCGATCCAGCAAGCCCTGTCGGCGATCGATCGCCTGGAGGTGCGCGGGCGTGACTCGGCGGGGCTGCACGTGTTCGTCTGGAATCACGACATCGATCCCGAGGTGGTCGCCGCGTTCGTCGACGATCGCGGCGTCGACCCGCTGTTCCAGTCGCGCACGATCGTCGCCGCGGGTCCGGTCCTGTCGTTCGTGTACAAGGCCGCCGCCGAAATCGGCGAGCTCGGCGACAACACCGCGGCGCTGCGGGCGGCGATCGTCGACGACACGCTGCTGCGGCGGGCGCTCATGTCGCCCCTCAGCCGGCTCGCCGTGCTCGGTCACACCCGCTGGGCCAGCGTGGGGATCATCAGCGAGCCGAACACCCACCCGCTCAACTCGGTCGAACTCGAGCAGCCGGGTGGAGCGATGCCGCCCTACGTCGTCGCCGCGCTGAACGGCGACGTCGACAACCACGCCGACCTCCGCGTCGCGCACAACCTGCGGATCGCGGCACCGATCACGACCGACGCCAAGGTGATCCCCACCCTCATGTCGCGTCACCTCGACACCGGGGTCGACCACGTCGAGGCGTTCCGGCGGACGGTCAGCTCGTTCGAGGGTTCGGTGGCGATCGGGACGGCGAGCGCGTCCGACCCCGGCACGCTGTTCCTCTCCCTGCGCGGCAGCGGGCAGGGCCTCTACGTCGGCCTGGCCGACGACTGTTCGATCGTCGCCAGCGAGCCCTACGGCGTCGTCGAGGAGACGAGCGCGTACGTGCGCCTCGACGGCGAGCACGGCGGCGAGATCGTGGTCGTGTCGGAGGACGGGGCGGGCACCCTCGGTGGGCTGCGACGCCTCGCCTACGACGGCTCCGACCTGCCTCTCACCGACGACGACGTGGTCACGGCCGAGGTCACCACTCGAGACATCAACCGCGGTGATGCACCGCACTTCCTGCTGAAGGAGATCTCCGAGGCGCCGTTCAGTTTCGCCAAGACGCTGCGCGGCAAGATCGTCGAACGCGACGGCGCGCTTCGTCGCGGCGGTCGGCGACGTCGCGCTGCCACCCGCCATCGCGGCCCGCCTCGCCGACGGCTCGATCACGCGCATCCGGGTGATCGGCCAGGGCACGGCAGCCGTCGCGGGGCAGAGTACCGCCGCCATCCTCGACGAGTTGACGCTCGGCCAGCTCGACGTCGACGCGATCACCGCCACCGAACTGTCGGGCTTCGGGATGCGCCTCGACATGTCCGACACGTTGGCCGTCGCCGTCAGCCAGTCGGGAACCACCACCGACACGAACCGCACGGTCGACCTCCTGCGCAGCCGCGGGGCCGCCGTGATCGGCGTCGTCAACCGGCGGGGGAGCGACCTGACCGACAAGGCCGACGGCGTGCTCTACACGTCCGACGGCCGCGACGTCGAGATGAGCGTCGCCTCCACGAAGGCCTTCTACGCGCAGGTCGCGGCCGGGACGCTGTTGTCGTGCGCCATCGCCGAGGCCACCGGGTCTCGGCGATCCGGCCCGCCGCTCGCGCCTGCTCGCCGATCTGCGCGCCATGCCCGATGCGATGCGCGAGGTGCTCGCCCGCCGCCCGAAGATCGCCGAAGCGGCCCGTCGTCATGCCCCCTTCCACCGGTACTGGGCGATCGTCGGCAACGGCCCGAACAAGGTCGCCGCCGAGGAGGTCCGGATCAAGCTCAGCGAGCTCTGCTACAAGTCGATCGCCTGCGACTCCACCGAGGACAAGAAGCACATCGACCTGTCGTCCGAGCCGTTGATCCTGGTGTGCGCGGCCGGACTCTCCGGCTCGAACGCCGACGACGTCGCCAAGGAGGTGGCGATCTTCCGCGCCCACAAGGCCACGCCGATCGTGGTGGCGAGCGATGGCGAGACGCGGTTTCCCGCCGACGTCACGATCGCCGTGCCGGCGGTCGATCCCACGCTCGGGTTCATCCTGTCGGCGATGGTCGGCCATCTGTTCGGCTACGAAGCCGCGCTCGCGATCGACGCCTCGGCGCGTCCCATGCGCGAGGCCCGTGAGGCGATCGAACAGCTCGTCGGCGAGGGCCTGAGCGGCGACGAAGTGGTCGATCGGCTGGCGGTGCTCGTGCGCACGCCGGCCGAGCGGTTCCACGACGGCCTGCGCAACGGTCTCTACGACGGCCACCTCGAGGCGAGCACCGCTACCCGTCTCAGCGGGCTGCTGCGCGACATGCTGTCCGACCGGCCGGTCGAGCAGTACCAGCTCGCCACGGGCAAGGTCGGTACGCCGCTCGCCCTGATCGACGATCTCGTCGCCGCGCTGACCAAGGCGATCGAAGAGCTCACGCGGCCCGTCGACACGATCAAGCACCAGGCCAAGACGGTCACGGTCGGGATCTCCCGCAGCGACGAGGGCGTCATCGACCGCCCGCTCGTGCAGGCGGTGCTGGCCGCCGGTGCCGGCCGCGACGTGTTGACGTACCGCACGATGAAGGTGCTCGCCGATCTCGACCCGGCCGTGGCCGAGGTGATCGGGCTACACGCGCTACGGCATCGAAGGACGATCGATCTCGATCGTCGATCGCGGCGGCATCTCCCGCGACCTGCCCAGCCGGGTCGAGCGCAACACCGAGCTGCGCGGCACGAAGCACCGTGTCGCCTCCGAACGTGAGGTCCTCGTCGCCGAGGGCCGCAACGACGGCCGCACCCTCATCTTCGTGCCCGAGACCAAGGCCGGTGAGACCACGGGGATCACGTTGCTGCACGTGACGTTCCACGACCGGCTCCCGGCCGCGGTCATGCGGGGCGTCCTGCAGGGGTACGACCGGCGTTACGACCGCCTCGTCGACTGGGTGTCGGAGACCGAGGGCCACTTCGACGAGTCGATCCTCGCCGAGGTACCCGTCGCCGATCTGCTCATCGAACCGATCTCCGACACGGCCGACCACTGGCGTCGGTGAACGTCCGTGACGGGCGTGATCGGCATCGGGATCGACCTCGTCGACATCGAACGGTTCCGGCGGTCGCTGGAGCGCACCCCGTCGATGGCGCAGCGGCTGTTCACCCCGACCGAGCTGGCCTACGTGGCGCCCAAGATCGACCCGGTGCCGTCGCTCGCGGCGCGGTTCGCGGCGCGGGAAGCCGTGATGAAGGCGCTGGGTGTGGGTCTCGGCGCCTTCGGCTTCCACGACGTCTGGGTCGAGCGGACCGCCGCGGGTGTGCCCTGGCTCGTCGTCACCGGCGGCCGCGGCCGACCTCGCGGACGGCCGCCGGCGTCACCACGTGGCACCTGTCGATCACCCACAGCGACACGACCGCCGCGGCGTACGTCATCGCCGAGTAGCCCGGATTCGGCGCATTCGGCGCACCGCGGACGCTGCCAACATGCCGGTGATGATCGACGAGTACGCACAGGCCTGGGACGAGCTGACGGCGCCGGGTGCGCAGTTCGCGATCACGGAGATCACGGTGCGCGACGTACCGATCAAGGTCTTCGAATCGGCGCTGCCGTCGATGCGCTTCGTGTGGGAGCTGGCGTCGGGTTTCGGTGACCGCGACTACGTCGTCTACGAGGACGAGCGCTACACGTACGCGCAGGCCGACGCCATCGTCCGCTCGCTCGCCCATCACCTGCGCGATGTCCACGGGGTCGGTGCCGGCGACCGCGTGGCGATCGCGATGCGCAACTACCCCGAATGGGTGTTCGCGTACTGGGCGATCGTGTCCCTCGGCGCGGCGTGCGTCGGCATGAACGCGTGGTGGACCACCGACGAGATGCAGTACGGCCTGGCCGACTCGGCACCGAAGGTCGTCATCGCCGACGGCGAGCGCGTCGAACGGATCCTTCCGGTGCTCGACGAACTGCGTGCCGCCAACCCGCTCCACGTCATCACGGTCCGCTACGACGGCGAACTTCCTGCCGACGCGTCGCGCTGGACCGACGTGGTCCGTCCCGAGTCGGCGCCGGCCGGCCTGCCGGACGCCGCGATCGACCCCGACGACGACGCCTGCATCTTCTACACCTCGGGAACGACGGGCTTCCCGAAGGGGGCCCAGCTGACCCACCGGGGATCGGTGCACAACCTGATGCACATCATCTTCATGACGACGACGGCAGGGCTCGCCGCGGCGAAGGCCGGTACCCCGCCGTCGCCGCCGGCACTCGATGCCGACGGCAACCCGCGGCAGAACGTGTTCATGGCGCCGACGCCGCTGTTCCACGTCACCGCCAACAACTGCCTGCTCCACCCGGCCACGATCTCGGGGTCGCGGCTCGTGCTCACCTACAAGTGGGACGCGGGCCGGGCGCTCGAACTCATCGAACGCGAGGGCGTCACCAACTTCTCCGGCGTGCCGACGATGAGCCGCGAACTCCTGATGCATCCCGACTGGGCGACGCGCGACACGTCCACCCTGTCGGGGATGGGCGGTGGCGGCGCGCCGCTGCAGCCCGACCTCGTCGACAAGATCGACAAGTCCCTCTCCGGGTCGGGCGGCGTGCCGAGCACGGGCTACGGACTCACCGAGACGCACGGCATCGTCACGGCCAACGCGGGCGCGCTGTACGTCTCCAAGCCGTTGTCGTGCGGGCGGGTCGTGCCGACGCTCGACTGGAAGCTGATCGACGAGACGGGCGACGAGGTGCCCGCCGGCGGTACGGGCGAACTGTGCGTCCGCGGTTCGGTCGTCATCAAGGGCTATCTCAACCGCCCCGAGGCCACGGCCGAGGGCATCCCGAACGGGTGGTTCCACACCGGTGACATCGCCTACGTCGACGACGACGGGTTCGTGTTCATCGTCGACCGGGCCAAGGACATGGTGCTGCGCGGTGGCGAGAACGTGTACTGCTCCGAGGTGGAGGCCGCGATCTACGAACATCCGGGTGTCGCCGAGGTGGCCGTGTTCGGTGTTCCCGACGATCGGCTCGGCGAGATCGTCGGCGCCGCGATCGTGCTCGCGCCCGATGCCACGCTCACCGAGGACGAGCTGCGCGCCGAGCTCGCCGGACGGCTGGCCAAGTTCAAGATTCCCGAGCGCGTCTGGATCCTGAACGAGGCGCTGCCACGCAACGCCAACGGGAAGTTCGTCAAGCGCGACCTGAAGGCGCAGCTGCTCGGAAGCTGACCGGCGCGCCGCGATCGGCCAGCGCCTAGATTCGTTCGCGTGATGTCGATCGTGACGCCCGAGGAGATGCGGGCGATCGACGCCTCGGCACCCGAGCCGGTCGAGGAACTGGTCCGGCGCGCCGGGCGGGCCGTCGGTCGAGCGGCGGTGGAGATGCTCGGCGGCACCTACGGGCGCACGGTCGCCGTGATCGCCGGGTCGGGCAACAACGGCGCTGACGGCCGTGTGGCGGGTGAATGGCTGCGCCGGCGCGGTGTGTCGGTCAAGGTGTTCGCCGCCGCCGCGTGTCCCGACCGGTTGCCGCCCGGCGACCTGGTGATCGATGCCGCCTACGGCACCGGCTATCGGGCGTCGTGCCGCGCACCCTGGACGCCACCGGCGATCGGCGAGCGACCGGTCCTGGCGGTCGACATCCCGAGCGGCCTCGATGGGTCGACGGGTGGACACGCCGGCGAGGTGCTGCGCCGCCGATCGCACGGTCACCTTCCAGGCGCTGAAGCCGGGTCTGCTGTTCGGTGACGGCCCGTCCCTCTCGGGCGAGATCGAGGTCGTCGACATCGGGCTCGACGTGTCGCGGGCCA
Source organism: Ilumatobacteraceae bacterium (assembly GCA_963801795.1). Classification (GTDB taxonomy): domain Bacteria; phylum Actinomycetota; class Acidimicrobiia; order Acidimicrobiales; family Ilumatobacteraceae; genus Sva-07. Next base: position 139,272 of record CAWDFZ010000001.1, on the reverse strand, counting down.
CCAGCCACCTCGTCGACGCCGGTGACGTGGCGGCGTGGTTGCCACGCCGGTCGGTCGACGCCCACAAGTGGTCGCACCGCGGTGCGGATCGTCGCCGGCAGCCCCGGCATGCTCGGTGCCGCCGGACTCGCCGCCCGTGGTGCGGCGCGCTGCGGCGCGGGTCTCGTGTCGGTGTCGTCACCCGGCGGCTCCGCACCGGTGCCGCTCGAGGTGCTGCAGCCGTCGATCCCCGACACCGAGTGGGCCGACGAAGTGCTCGACGGGCTCGCTCGCCATCGCGCGCTGGTGGTGGGTCCCGGCCTCGGTCGGGGGGCGGCGACCGTGGCGTCGATCCGTCGGGTGATCGCACGGTCCGCCGTGCCGGTCGTCGCCGACGGTGACGCGCTGCACGCGATCGCCACGGGTGACCGGCTCGCGCTCGCCGATCGCCCGGCGCCGACGGTCCTCACCCCGCACGACGGCGAGTTCGAGCAGCTCACCGGAGCGCCGCCCGGCGCCGACCGGATCGAGGCCGCCCGTGGGTTGGCGTCCCGACTCGGGTGCACCGTGCTGTTGAAGGGGCCGGCGACCGTGATCGCCGATCCGACGGGCGATGTCCTCGTCGTCGACCACGGTGACGAACGGTTGGCGACCGCCGGTTCGGGAGACGTGCTCGCCGGGATGATCGGTGCACTGCTCGCCTCGGATCTGCCACCGCTGCGCGCTGCGGCGACCGCCGCGTGGCTGCACGCCGCCGCGGCTCGCCGGGGGCCGCGCGTGGGCCTGGTCGCGAGCGATCTGCCCGACCTGCTCCCCGCCACGATCACCGAGCTGATCCGTGGCCTGCACGAACGGCGCGACCGATGAACGGTGCCGACCGCTGGGCGTGGGCGGAGATCGATCTCGACGCCGTCACGCACAACATCGAGGTGCTGCGGGCCGCCGTCGCTCCCGCCGCGGTGTGGGCGGTCGTCAAGGCCGATGGGTACGGGCACGGCGCCGTCGGCTGTCGGCCGGGCCGCGCTCGCGGCCGGCGCCGAGGGGCTGTGTGTCGCGCTCGTGTCGGAGGGCGTCGCCTTGCGCGAGGCCGGCATCGACGCACCGATCCTCGTGTTGTCGGAGCAACCGACCGCGCTCGGCGCGCACGATCGTCGAGCACCGCTTGACGCCCACGGTGTACACCCGCAAGTACCTCGACGCGTTGGTCGGCGCCGATCCCGACCATCTGCCCGTCCATCTCAAGATCGACACCGGGATGCAGCGCGTCGGTGCCCATCCCCACGCCGTCGCCGCACTGGTGGCGTCGATCCAGGAACGATCGCCGGCGGTGGAGCTGACCGGCGTGTTCAGCCATCTCGCCGTCGCCGACGAGCCGGACAACCCGTTCACCGCCACGCAAGCTGGCGCGGTTCGACGACGCGCTCACCCACGTGCCCGACGGCCTGCTGGTCCACCTCGCCAACTCGGCGGGAGCACTTGCCCATCCCGCGACGCGCCGATCGTTCGTCCGGGCGGGCATCGCGGTCTACGGGATCTCGCCGGGTCCGGGCGTCGACGATCTGGCTGCCGACCTGCGTCCGGTCATGTCGCTGAAGGCACGGATCAGCTACGTGAAGACTGCTCGGTCGGGCAGCCGGATCTCCTACGGGCGGCGGTACCAGTTCTCGCGCGACACCACCGTGGCGACCATCCCGCTCGGCTACGCCGACGGTGTGCCGCGGCGTCTGTCGTCGACGAGCGGCCAGCCGGGAGGTTCGGTGCTGATCCGCGGGGAGCGCTGCCCGATCGTCGGCACCATCACGATGGATCAACTGATGGTCGACTGCGGCGACCTCGACGTCCACGCGGGAGAGGAAGTGGTGCTCATCGGCGAACAGGAAGGGCCGACCGGGGTCGAGCGGATCACGGCGACCGAGTGGGCCGATCAACTCGGGACGATCGGCTACGAGATCGTGTGCGGCATCAGCGCGCGCGTGCCCCGTGTCGTGCGCCCGTAACATCCATCCCCGATGTTGCTGCTGCGCTCATCGTCGATCGACGAGACCCACGCCATCGCCGCGGCGATCGCCGGCGTGACGCGGCCGGGCGACGTGATCATCCTGTCGGGGGAGATGGGGGCGGGCAAGACCGCCTTCGCGCAGGGGTTCGGCCGCGCCCTCGGCGTCGACGAGCCGATCACGTCACCGACGTACACGCTGGTGCACAGCTACGACGTGCCCAAGTCCGGACCGCTCGGACGGGTGACCCTGCACCATGCCGACCTGTACCGGCTCGACCGCACCGAAGAAGTCGCCGATCTGGCCCTGGCCGAGCTGGCCGAGTTCGACGGCATCGTGCTCGTCGAATGGGGCGACGTGGTCGAGACGACCTTCGGCGAGCACCTCGTCGTCCACCTCGAGTACGACGACGAGCCCGGCGACGACGAGCCCGGTGACGACCAGGGGTCGGGCGCGCGATGAGTCGGGCAGCGATGTCCGGTCGATCGAGATCGCCGGCGTCGGGCCGACCTGGGCGTCACGCTGGTCGAGGGTGATCACCGCGGTCGAGGCGTACCGATGCTGATCCTCGGCATCGAGACGGCGACCGAGCGCGTGAGCGTGGCGATCGGCGGGCACGAGGGCGTCATCGGGCTGTTCGAGTCGACCCGCGGCCGGCGCCACGCCGAGACGCTCGTACCGGCGATCGAGTTCGTCAGCAGACAGATCGACATCGGCCTCGACGAGATCAGTGTGGTGGCCGTCGACGTCGGACCGGGGCTGTTCACCGGCATGCGCGTCGGATTGGCATCGGCCAAGGCGATCGCCCAGGCGCTGCGGATCCCGATGATCGGCATCTCGTCGCTCGACCTGCTGGCGTTCCCGTGTCGCCACACCGATCGGGTCGTGGTCCCGGTGATCGACGCCCGCAAGGGAGAGGTGTTCTACGCGATGTACCTGCAGGTGCCGGGCGGGGTCCAGCAGGTCGTCGCACCGCGGGTCGGCACCGTCGAGGACCTGATCGCCGATCTCCTGGCGCGCAGCCAGGACGTGCTGTGCGTCGGCGATGGTGCGCTCCGCTACCGCGAGGAGATCCTCGACGGCTTCCACTGCGAGATCGGTGGCGACGCGCACCCGTCGGCCGCTCCGCTCGTGCAGCTGGCGCACGCCCGGGCCTTGCGCGAGGACTGGGTGAACGCCCGCGAGATCGAACCGATCTACCTGCGGGCGCCCGACGCGAAGATCAACTGGACGACGAGGGCGTCGCGGCCATGAGCGTCATCGAGCGGCTGCTCCACCGCGACGGCCATGACGAGGGCGACGAGCTGGTGATCACCCCGATGCGCCGGCGCGACCTGCGGGCGGGCGTCCTCGCCATCGAAGCGGTCAGCTACCCGCGGCCGTGGTCGCAGGGCGTCTTCGAGAGCGAGATCGACCAGATGAAGGCGGGGTCGCGGCACTACGTGGTGGCGCGGCGACGACGTGAGATCGCGGGGTATGCAGGGCTGTGGTTCAGTGCCGGCGAAGCACACGTCACGAACGTCGCGGCCCGTCCGGATCTGCGCCGAAGTGGTGTGGCGACCGCGCTGTTGCTGGCGCTCGCCGACGAGGCGCGACGTCGATCGTGCACCGCGTGGACACTGGAGGTGCGCCTGTCGAGCACCGGCGCCCAGGAGCTGTACCGCCGGTTCGGTTTCGCCCCAGCGGGCATCCGTCCCCGCTACTACGAGAACGTCGAGGATGCGATCGTGATGTGGTGCAACGACCTGACCAGCGAGGCGTATGGCGCTCACCTCGACGAGATCCGGCGGGGTCTCGAATCGTGAGCGTCGACGATTCGACGCTCGTGCTCGGCATCGAGACGAGCTGTGACGAGACCGCAGCGGCCCTGGTGATGGGCGGCTTCGACGTGTTGTCGAGCGTCGTGTCGACCCAGGTCGATCTCCACGCCGACTTCGGTGGCGTGGTGCCCGAGATCGCGTCACGGGCGCATCTCGACGTGTTGAACCCGGTGATCGCCCGCACGATCGTCGAGGGCGGCGTCGACGAATCGCGTATCGACGCCGTGGCGTGCACCGTCGGCCCCGGGCTGATCGGCGCGCTGCTCGTCGGCGTCTCCGCCGCGAAGTCGCTGGCGCTGGCGTGGGACGTGCCGTTCGTCGGCGTGAACCACCTCGAGGCCCACCTCTACTCGGCATTCCTCGAGGACCCGGACCTGCAGTTCCCGCTCGTGGTGTTGCTCGTGTCGGGCGGCCACACGATGCTCATCGAGATGCGCGGTCACGGTGACTACCGGCTGATCGGCCAGACGATCGACGACGCCGCGGGCGAGGCGTTCGACAAGGTGGCCCGCTTCCTCGATCTCGGGTATCCCGGCGGTCCGGCGATCGACCACGCCGCGCTCCTCGGCGATCCGGCGGCCATCCGGTTCCCCCGGGCGATGCTCGAAGACAGCTACGACTTCTCGTTCAGCGGCCTGAAGACGTCGGTGATCAACTACGTGCGCAAGCATCCCGACGTCGGCTCGGCCGATGTTGCCGCGTCGTTCCAGATGGCGGTCGTCGACGTGCTGGTCGCCAAGGCGCGCCGGGCGGCGGCCGCGGTCGGTGCCACCGGCATCGTGCTCGGCGGTGGCGTGGCGGCGAACTCGTTGTTGCGGGAGCGGATCCTCGACGTCTGCGAGCGCGACGGGATCCAGGGCTTCCTGCCGAGCCGGGCGATGTGCACCGACAACGCGGCGATGATCGCCGCTGCCGGCTGGCACCGCCTCCGCACCGACGGGCCGAGCCCGCTCGACGTCGGCGCCACGCCGAACCTCCGCCTCACGTTCACGCCCTGACCCGCTCCAACGTTCACCTCTCTCCGAAATGTGACTCCGTCGACGAGCCAGACGGATCGGTCCACAGCCGCAGCCCGCGTCGAACGTTCACCTCTCTCCGACTTTCAGCCTGACGTCGCTGCTGCGAACGGGTCCATTTCGGAGAGAGGTGAACTCCTGGCTCGCGAGCGCTCTCGCCGAGCCGCCGAGCCGTTGCCGACCGTCCGTCCAATTCGGAGAGAGGTGAACGTTCCTCTCGAGCGGAGCGGGCGCCCACGCTCGGGAATGAACGACACCGATGAATTCGCCGTCTTGCAACCTCGCCCCATCGACGTGCGGCGCGCCGTGCTCGGCAGTGTTGATGCGCCGCGCAGCGTCGGGCGCGGAGGAGGGGATGAGCCTCGGGGAGATGCGGGCGGCACTGTTGTCGCAGGGGATCGAATTGGACGGAAAGCGACTCGCTGATCTGGTGCGGTGGCAGATGCGCCGGGGCCGCGTCAGTCGTGTTCGGCGGGGGCGATACTCGTTCGTCGTCGGATCGATGAGCCGGTCGAGCGCGTGGCGTTGCCTCCATTGGCAGGTCCTGGCGCAACGTCTCGGTACCGTGAACGGGCGATGAGTTTCTCGATCGGCCCCTACGCGCTCGCTGCGCCGGTGGTGCTCGCCCCGATGGCGGGCGTCACGAACGCGCCGTTCCGCGAACTGTGCCGGCGGTACGCGCCGGGGCTGGTCTACGTCAACGAGATGGTCATGGCCACGCCCGTCGTCCACGGCAACGCCAAGACCGATCGGATGATCAGTTTCGGCGTCGACGAGCACCCGCGCAGCCTGCAGCTGTACGGGTCCGACCCGCAGATCATGGCGGCCGCGGTCCACAAGCTGTGCGACGCCGGCCGGGTCGACCACATCGACATCAACTTCGGCTGCCCGGCCGCGAAGGTCACCCGCCGGGGTGGTGGTGCGGCGGTGCCGGCGCGGCCCGAACTCCTCCGGGCGATCCTGCGCGCCGCGGTGTCGAACGCCGCGCCCTACGGCGTACCGGTCACCGCCAAGTTCCGCATGGGGCTGTTCGACGACTGGCTCACCCACATCCGCACCGGCGAGGTCTGTGCGGAAGAGGGCGTCGCCGTGATCGCCCTCCATGCACGCACCGTCCAGCAGCACTACTCGGGCGAGGCCCGCTGGGACGCCATCGGCGAGCTGAAGCAGGCCGTCGGCTCGATCCCGGTGCTCGGCAACGGCGACATCTGGGAGGCCGACGACGCGGTCCGGATGATGGCCGCCACCGGCTGCGACGGCGTCGTGATCGGCCGCGGATGCCTCGGGCGTCCGTGGCTCTTCGGCGACCTCGTCGAGGTGCTGTCCGGACGTCCCGCGCCCGAGAGTCGCCCGCTCGGCGTGGTGATGGACGTGATGGTCGACCACGCCCGACTGCTGTCCGCCCACATGGGTGAGAACCACGCGATGCGTGACTTCCGCAAGCACGCCGGGTGGTACCTCAGCGGGTACCCCGTCGGGCCCGACGCACGACGTCGGTTCTCGATGGTCGCCACCCTGAGCGAGCTCGAGGACGTGCTGGCCGGGCTCGACCCGACGGCGCGGATCGTCCCGGGCGGCGAGCGCATCAAGCGCGGCCACACGAACGGTCCGATCAGGGTCAGCCTGCCCGACGGCTGGCTCGACGACCGCGACCGGGCGTCGCTGCTGGACGACGTCACCGTGCCCGACGACGACGACGTGATGGCCCTGTCGGTGGCTGATCCGCCGGGGTCGTGCTCGCCTCGGCGTCCCCGCGTCGTCAGGACCTGCTCCGCTCGGTCGGCCTCGACTTCGAGATCCGCTCCCCGACATCGACGAGTCGGTCGCGCCGGGAGAGGACCCGATCGCCTACGTCCGTCGGCTGTCCGTCGAGAAGGCCGCGGCCGTGGCCCGTCCGGGCGATCTCGTCATCGCGGCCGACACGACGGTCGAAGTCGACGGCGTGATCCTCGGGCAAGCCGACCGACGCGGCCGATGCCCGGCGCATGCTCTCGCTGCTGTCGGCTCGGACGCATCGGGTCCACACCGGGGTGACCGTGCGCAGCGAGTCGTCGCTCGACACGATCGCGGTGTCGACGGCGGTGACGTTCGTGACGCTGGACGCGGCGACGATCGACTGGTACGTCGGCACGGGCGAACCGATGGACAAGGCCGGTGGCTACGCGATGCAGGGCGCCGGCGGTGCGCTGGTGGAACGGATCGACGGCAGCGTGAGCAACGTGATCGGTCTGCCGCTCGCCGAAACGCTGCAGTTGTTGGTTGGCACTCTCGGGTCGCGGTTGCCAATCCACGAGCCGACGGCGTAGTCTTGGCACTCGGACCGGGGGAGTGCTAACTCGCCGGTCACGCCATCACGTGACCCCCATCGAGAGCAACACAGCCAATGGAGGCTTGCACCAATGAACCTGAAGCCGCTGGATGACCGCATCGTGGTCCGTCCCAACGAGGCCGAGACGCAGACCGCAAGCGGTCTCGTCATCCCCGACACCGCCAAGGAGAAGCCGCAGCAGGGCGAAGTGCTCGCCGTCGGACCCGGCAAGCGCGCGGAGTCGACCGGTGAACTGATCCCGACCGGCATCAGCGTCGGCGACGTCGTCCTGTACTCGAAGTACGGCGGCACCGAGGTCGCCGTCGATGGCGAAGACCTCCTCGTGCTCAACGGCCGCGACGTGCTCGCTGTCGTGGAGAAGTGAAGAAGAAGTAGGAGAGGAACCCCCAACATGGCAAAGATTCTGAAATTCGACGACGAGGCTCGTCGCGCGCTCGAAGCCGGCGTGAACCGCCTGGCCGACGCCGTCAAGGTCACGCTCGGGCCGAAGGGCCGCAACGTCGTGCTCGACAAGAAGTTCGGCGCGCCGACCATCACCAACGACGGTGTGTCGATCGCCAAGGAGATCGAGCTCAGCGACCCGTTCGAGAACATGGGCGCCCAGCTCGTCAAGGAAGTCGCCACCAAGACCGACGACATCGCCGGTGACGGAACGACCACGGCAACCGTGCTCGCCCAGGCGATGGTGCACGTCGGCATGAAGAACGTCGCCGCCGGCGCCAACCCGATGGCGATCAAGAAGGGCATCGAGAAGGCCGTCGCGGCCGCCGTCGAGTCGATCAAGGCGCAGGCCAAGGACGTCGACGACAAGTCCGACATCGCCAACGTCGCCACCATCTCGGCCGCTGACTCGTCGATCGGCGAGGTCATCGCCGACGCCATCGACAAGGTCGGCAAGGACGGCGTGGTCACGGTCGAGGAGTCGAACACGTTCGGCACCGAGCTCGACTTCACCGAGGGCATGCAGTTCGACAAGGGCTACCTGTCGCCGTACTTCGTGACCGACACCGACCGCCAGGAAGTCGTCCTCGACGACGCCTACGTGCTGCTGAACAGCTCCAAGATCTCGACCGTCCAGGCCATGCTGCCGACGCTCGAGGCCGTGATGCAGACCGGCAAGCCGCTCGTCATCATCGCCGAGGACATCGAGGGCGAAGCCCTCGCCACCCTCGTCGTGAACAAGATCCGTGGCACGTTCAGCGCCGCGGCCGTCAAGGCCCCCGGCTTCGGCGACCGTCGCAAGGCGATGCTGCAGGACATGGCCGTCCTCACCGGTGGCCAGGTCATCAGCGAGGAAGTCGGTCTCAAGCTCGAGAACGTCACCCTCGATCTGCTCGGTACCGCCAAGCGCGTCATCATCACCAAGGACAACACCACCATCGTCGATGGTGGCGGCGCCGAGGACGACGTCAAGGGTCGGATCAACCAGATCAAGGCCGAGATCGACAACACCGACTCCGACTGGGATCGTGAGAAGCTCCAGGAGCGTCTCGCCAAGCTCGCCGGCGGTGTGGCGCTGATCAAGGTCGGCGCGGCCACCGAGGTCGAGCTCAAGGAGAAGAAGCACCGCATCGAAGACGCCGTGTCGTCGGTCCGCGCAGCCATCGAGGAAGGCGTGGTCGCCGGTGGCGGCACCGCCCTCATCCGGGCCCGCAGCGCCGTCGCCAAGGTCGTCGAGTCGCTGGAAGGCGACGAGGCCACCGGTGCCCGCACCGTGTGGGAGGCGCTCGTCGCTCCGGGCCGCCACATCGCCAACAACGCCGGCCTCGAAGGCTCGGTCGTGGTTCGTGAGGTCGAGGCCGCCGAGGGCTCGATGGGCATGAACGCCGCGACCGGCGAGATGACCGACCTGTTCAAGGTCGGCATCATCGACCCGGCCAAGGTCACCCGTGCAGCGCTGCAGAACGCGGCGTCGATCGCCGCGATGGTGCTCACCACCGAGTGTCTCGTCGCCGATGCGCCCGAGCCCGAAGGCGCCGGCGCCATGCCCGGCGGCATGGGCGGCATGGGCGGTATGGGCGGCATGATGTGACCGATTGACGTTTCGTCGATCGAACACCCGCTGAACGAGCCCCGGGTTCCGACCCGGGGCTCGTTCGCGTCCCGACCCGTTACTCTGCAGGTGATGGTCACGATCGAGCGAGTGCGGCGCCCGTTCTGGATGCACCAGATCGTGGAGTACATCCTCGGCTTCGCGCTCATCATGACGTCGATCCAGCAACCCGAGCCGCGGATCCCGGCGCTGATGGGCCTGCTGATCCTGCTGAACGCGGCGATCGTCGCCGGCCCGGCCGGGGCGTTCAAGCTGGTCCCGCGGTGGCTCCACAGGTACCTCGACCTCGGCGTGATCGCCCTGCTCCTGCTGATGGTCGTGCAACCGTGGTGGGAGCTCGATCCGACGGGCCGGCTGATCATGGCCGGGATCGCGGTGGTGATGTTCTTCATCTGGTTCCACAGCGACTTCAGCGAGCCGGTCGACCGCAAGGCGGCGAAGGCCGCGAAGGCCGCCGCCCGGGCCGAGCGGCAGCCGATGGACAGCACGACCGTCGGCAAGACGGCCGGTCGGTACGTGGGCCTCGGGGTGAACTCGCTGAAGCGCTGGAAGGATTCGCTCGGCTCCGAGGAGCCGCCTGGCCCCGGTGCGTAGGCTGGCGCGATGCCCTTCGAGCAACCCGCCCCGGATCTCGCCAAGATCATCACCGCGCTCGATGCGTGGGAACGCGGCGAGGAAACGCCCGGTCGCACACTCGCCAGCATGAAGACCGCCGGGATCGCCTTGGTGCTCGAACAGCTCGCCCGCGAGGGCTGGACACCGTCGGTGCCCGCGAGTTGACTGCTGTCGATCCGAGCGGCGCCGGTGCCAGGCGTCGGGGCGGCGCCCAACAGATCCCCCGTCCGGCCGCGTTCACCACGTCCGAGGACGTTCCGTGGCCGTCCGGGTCGGTGTGGACCATGGACAGCCTCGTCCTGGCCGTGTCGGCCGACGTGGCGCCGGTCCTGCCGTTGTTCCCCGAGTCACGGCTGTCGGCGGTCCTGGTGGTCCTCGCTCCTGGCGTCGACGGTCCGGAGGTGCTCCTCACCCGACGGTCGATGAACCTCACCAGCCATCGCGGCGAGATCAGCTTTCCCGGCGGGCGTGTCGATCCGGACGAGTCACCCCGCGAGGCCGCGCTCCGTGAAGCGTACGAGGAGGTCGGCCTCGACCCGATCCTGCCCCGGGTGGTCGGTGAGCTGACGCATCTCAACACGATCGTCAGCCGCAGCTACATCGTGCCGATCGTCGCCACGCTCGAGGCGCCGCTCGAACTCACGGCGCAGACGGGCGAGGTCGATCGCGTGTTGTGGACGCCGATCTCCGCGCTGACGGTGCCGGGGACGTATCGAACCGAGCACTGGGGGACCCCGCCGCTCGATCGGCCGCTGCACTTCTTCGAGCTCGACGACGAGACGGTGTGGGGCGCGACCGCCCACATGCTCGTCGAGCTGCTGGTGCCGGGCGGCGGTCAGCGCGCCGACTGAAGCCCCGACAGCAGCGTCGTCAACAGGCCCCAGGCGTGCACGACGTGGTCGCGGGTGGTGGTCCGGGCCCCGATCGACATCCGCAGCACCGAACGGCCGTCGAGCACCGTGCGGGTGAACAGCGCCTCGCCGGACGCGTTCGCCCGCTCGATCAGCTCGTCGGTCTCGGCGTTGGTCGCGGCGGCGATGCAGAGCAGGTTCAGCGGATGCGGGGCGACGATCTCGAATCGGTCGTCGGTGGCGACCCACCCGGCGAGCTCCTGGGTGAGCGTCACGTGGCGGCGGATCATGGCGCGGAATGATTCGACGCCCTCGCAGCGGATCGCGAACCACAGCTTGAGCGCGCGCATCCGTCGCCCGAGCGGGATCTGCCAGTCGCGGTAGTCGATCACCGCGCCCGATTCGGCCTGGGCCGAACGCAGGAATTCGGGCAGGATGCTCAGCGCCCCGAGCAGCGCCCGCCGGTCGACGGTCCAGAACAGGTTGCAGTCGAAGTTCACGCCCATCCACTTGTGGGGGTTCGTGCTGTAGGAGTCGACGCCGTCGAGCCCGTCGTTCACCCACCGCAACTCGGGCACGAGGGCGGCGATGCCCGCCATCGCCGCGTCGACGTGCAGCCACACGTGCTCGCGCTGGCAGATCGCCCCGACGTCGCGTGTCGGATCGAACGCCAGCGAGGAGGTCGTGCCGTGCGTGGTGCACACGAAGAACGGCAGCAGGCCGGCCTCGCGGTCGGCGGCGATCATCGCGGCGAGCGCGGCGGGCTGCATCGCGAACGTGCCGTCGTGCGGCACGATGCGGATGCGGTCGGTGCCGATCCCGGCGATGCGGAGGCCCTTCTCGATGCCCGAATGGGCCTGGGCGGTGGCGTACGCGACGAGCCGTGTGGTGTCGCCGTCGCTGTTGACCGCCCCGTCGGTGGCGCGCCAGCGGGCGGCCAGGATCGCGACGAGGACCGCCTCGCTCGCCGAGCCCTGGATGACGCCGCCGCCGTGCTCGCTCGTGGAGCGGAACCGGTCGGGCAGGTCGAGCAGCTCGATCATCCAGTCGAGCATGAGCGTCTCGAGCTCGGTGCAGGCGGGGGACGTGACCCAGCTCATGCCCTGCACACCGAGCCCGGCGGAGAGCAGCTCGCCGAGGATCGACGAGTACGACGTGTTCGACGGGAAGTAGGCGAAGAAGTCGGGATGCTGCCAATGGGTGAGGCCCGGCACGATCACGCGATCGACGTCGGCCATCACCGCGGCGAACGGTTCCGGCGCGGTCGGCGGGCGTTCGGGAAGCGCGGCGCGGACGTCGCCGGGCTCGACGGCCGACTGCACCCGTTGCTCGCCGACCGACTCGATGTAGTCGGCGATCCAGTCGATCAGATCGTGGCCGGCGGCGCGGAACTCGTCGGGGTTCACGGATCGATGGCCCGTCGGTTCTGGCGCACGCCCACGGCGATGCGAGCGAAGATGAGCACCATCGCCAGGAGCATCACGATGAACACGACGGTGGTCGCCGTGCCACCGCGCTCCTCGCTGCCGCACCCGGGTTTCTCGAGCACGCCGACGCAGTCGGTGAGGTCGCGATCGGTCGGGAGGAACTCGTTCGCGGTGACGACCGGTGCGGTGGCCGGCGGAACGGTCGGCTCGGGTGCCGCGGCGGCGGCCACTCCGCTGGCGCTGCCCAGGAACAGGTGCAGCAACACGACCAGGGTGAGGATGGGTGCCAACGCGCGTGCTGCCCTACGATTCACGTCCTTGAGTCAATCGCGTCGACCCGCCCCCACCTCGTCGGATCGCGACACCGTGCTGGTCGTCGACTTCGGTGCCCAGTACGCACAGCTGATCGCCCGGCGCGTCCGCGAGCTGAAGGTGCACTCCGAGATCGTGCCGCACCGCATCACGGCTGCCGAGGTGAAGGAGCGCGCGCCCAAGGCGATCATCCTGTCGGGGGGCCCGAAGAGCGTGCACGTCGACGGGGCGCCGTCGCTCGACGCAGAGATCTACGACCTCGGCATCCCCGTGCTCGGGATCTGTTACGGCGCCCAGCTGATCGCCCAGCAGCTCGGCGGCACGGTCGGCCGTGGCATGCGCGGCGAGTACGGGCGGACCCGGCTGACACGTTCGGGTGTGTCCTCACTGCTCGACGGTGTGCCCGAGCAGCAGGACGTCTGGATGAGCCACTTCGACGCGGTCACCGAGGTGCCCGTCGGGTTCGTGGCGACCGCGTCCACCCCCGACGCCCCCGTTGCCGCGTTCGAGTCGCCCGCCCGGAAGGTCTGGGCCGTCCAGTACCACCCGGAGGTGGCCCACACGCCGCACGGCATGGCGGTGCTCGAACAGTTCCTGTGGCGACTCGCGGAGTGCGATGCGTCGTGGGAGATGGGCTCGGTGCTCGACGAGCAGGTCGAGGCGATCCGCGCCCAGGTCGGTGACGCGCGGGTGCTGTGTGGGCTGTCCGGCGGCGTCGATTCGTCGGTCGCCGCGGCCCTCGTGCACCGGGCCGTCGGTCATCAACTCACCTGCATCTACGTCGACACCGGGCTGATGCGCAAGGGCGAGAGCGAGCAGGTCGTCGAGACGTTCCGCCGCAACCTCGGCATCGAGTTGATCCACGTCGACGCCGGGTGGCGGTTCTTCGACGCCCTGGCGGGCGTCACCGAGCCGGAGACGAAGCGCAAGGCGATCGGCGAACAGTTCATCCGCGTGTTCGAGGAGTACACCGGCGGCCTGACCGAGGCGAAGTTCCTCGTGCAGGGAACGCTGTACCCCGACCTGATCGAGAGTGGCGGGGCCGACGGATCGGCAGCGGTCATCAAGAGCCACCACAACGTGGGCGGGCTGCCCGACGACATGACCCTCGAACTGGTCGAACCGCTGCGCGACCTGTTCAAGGACGAGGTGCGTCGGCTCGGCCTCGAACTCGATCTGCCCGACGAGATGGTGTGGCGACAGCCGTTCCCCGGCCCGGGCCTGGGCGTGCGGATCATCGGCGAGGTCACACCCGAACGGGTGGCGCTCTTGCAGGAGGCCGACGCGATCGTCCGTGAGGAACTGAAGGCCGCCGGGCTGGAACGTGAGATCTGGCAGTCGTTCGCCGTGCTCGCCGACATCCGCTCCGTCGGGGTGATGGGCGACGAGCGGACGTACGGTCACCCGATCATCATCCGCGCCGTCACCAGCGACGACGCGATGACGGCCGACTGGGCCCGGATTCCCTACGACGTCCTCGAGACGATGTCGCAGCGGATCATCAACGAGGTTCCGGGCATCAACCGGGTCGCCTACGACATCACGTCGAAGCCACCGGGCACGATCGAATGGGAATGACGGACGTGACGCGCGTCACCAACACAATCGTCAGCGCTTCGCAACACATTCGTCATATTCGCTAGGCTGGCGCAGGTTCTTATGAGGCAGCTTCTTCGCGTGTTCCCGGTCGCCCTGGTGATCACGCTCCTGGTTCCAGCGATGACGCCGACGAGTGCGTCGGCCCAGACGGTCGACGGACAGAAGCAGAAGGTTGCCGAAATCGTCGATCAGCTCGATCGACTCGAGGAGAAGTCGAACCAGCTCGCCGAGGACTACGTCGAAGCGGTCGACACCAAGTCGCAGCTCGATGCCGAGATCGTCGACGCCGAGGCGGAGATCGCCACCAAGGAGGCTGAACTCGATCAGCTCCGGGGCAGCCTCAGCGAGATGGCGCTGCGTTCGTACGTCGGCGGCGGCGCCGCGCCGCTCGGACCGTTGTTCGAGGACTCGAGCAACCTGAGCGACGTGCTCCAGCGCGACGAACTCGCTCGGGTGGCGCTGAGCGCTGGCGATGTCACGAGCGACGAACTCGACGCCCTCGTGTCCGATCTCGACGACGACCGCGATGCGCTCGCTCAGAAGCGCGAGCAGGCAAGTCAATTGGCTGACAGCCTCGTCGCCCAGCAGGAAGCGACCGTGAAGTCGACGAAGGACTTCGAGGAGGCCAAGGCCGATGCCGAGGCCAAGCTCGGTGATCTCATCGCCGAGGAACAAGCCCGCCGGGCCGCCGAATCCGCACGTCAGCAACAGGCCGCAGCAGCGGCCGCGGCCGCCGCGGCCAGCGCGGCCAACAACCGCGGCGGCGGCTCGTCCAGCAACTCCTCCGGCAACCCCTCCAGCAACGCGGGCGTGGCGGCTCCGGCGTCGTCCGCGCCGGCGCCGGCGGTGTCGTCACGTTCCGGCATCGCCATTTCGGCCGCCATGGCGCAGCAGGGCGTGCCGTACCGCTTCGCCGCCTCGAGCCCCGGCGTCGCGTTCGACTGCTCCGGTCTCACGGCCTACGCCTGGGCCCAGGCCGGCGTGTTCCTCCCGCACCAGTCGCGCCAGCAGTACGCCTCCGTGCCGCATGTGTCGCAGGGCGAAGCCCAGCCGGGTGACCTGCTGTTCTATTACAGCCCGATCAGCCACGTGGGCATCTACCTCGGCGGCGGTCAGCTCGTCCATGCTCCGAACACCGGCTCCTCCGTGAAGGTGGCGGCGGTGAACTGGGGCAAGGTCTCGGGCGTCGGCCGCCCCGGCTGATCACGCGGCGACCCGCTACGGTCGTCGACCGTGCAGCAATCGATCAACGGCATCGACCGTGACCGCGTCAGCGCCTGGCTCGCCGAGAACATCGACGGTGCGGTCGCGCCGTTCGAGTTCGTGCTGATCGCCGGGGGGCGTTCCAACCTCACGTTCACGGTCACGGACGCGAACGACCGCCGATTCGTGCTGCGCCGCCCCCCGACGGGCGCGGTGCTCGCCACCGCCCACGACATGGCGCGCGAGCATCGGATCATCGCCGCCGTCGGCACCACCGATGTTCCCGTTCCGCCGGCGTTGGGCCTGTGCGTCGACGACTCGGTGAACGGCGTGCCGTTCTACGTGATGGGCTACGTCGACGGTGTGGTGCTCGACAGCCAGGCTCGGGCGGCCGAGATGACCGTCGAGCAACGGCGTGCGGCGAGCGAGCACCTGATCGACGTGCTCGCCGACCTGCACGACGTCGACGTCGACGATGTCGGCCTCGGCGACCTCGCCAAGCGCACCGGGTACGTCGAGCGCCAGGTGAAGCGGTGGACGATGCAGTGGGAGAACTCGAAGACCCGGGAGCTGCCGGCGATCGACGAGGTCGCCCGGCGGCTCGCCGAGCGGATGCCGGTGCAGCACGGGGTCGTGATCGCCCATGGCGACTACCGCTTCGGCAACTGTCTCACCGACACGTCGGCCGGCCGCATCACGGCGGTGCTCGACTGGGAGCTGTGCACGTTGGGCGATCCACTCGCCGACGTGGGATATCTCGGCGTGTACTGGTCCGATCCGGGCCGCCCGAACGGCCGCGCCAACGACCCGACCGGGCTGGAGGGCTTCCCCAGCTACGACGACCTGCTCGAGCGCTATGCCCGGCGGACGGGACGCGATCTCTCGGGCATCGCCTACTACGTCGCGTTCTCCTCGTGGCGGTTGGCGGTGATCTCCGAAGGGGTCTACGCCCGCTACCTGCACGGGGCGATGGGCGATCAGCAACTGGACGAACAGGCGCTCGCCGGACTCAAGGCCGGGACCGACGTGCTCGCCGAATCGGCGCTCGAAGCGATGCGGCGGCTGGCGTGAGCATCGCGTCCGACGTGTTGGCGGGCTGGGAACCCGGATCGTTCACGGCCGCCGGCATCACGCACAGCACCTACCGCAAGGGGCAGGGCCCCGGCGTGGTCGTCGTCCACGAGATCCCGGGGATCACCCCGCTGGTCGCGAAGTTCGCCGACGAGGTGGTCGACGCCGGATTCACGGTGGTGATGCCGTCGCTGCTCGGCACACCCGGCAAGGAGCCGAGCGGCGCCTACATCGCCCAGTCGGCGCTGCGGCTCTGCATCGCCCGCGAGTTCACCAAGCTGGCGCTACGGCAGACATCGCCGGTCATCGCCTGGCTGCGTGCGCTCGCCCGCAACCTGCACGCCGAGGTCGGCGGGTCCGGCGTCGGCGCGGTGGGGATGTGCTACTCGGGCGGCTTCGCGCTCGGGATGATGGTCGACGACATCATGGTCGCCCCGGTGCTGTCGCAGCCGTCGCTGCCGCGCACCGATTCGGGTCTGCCCGCTCGGCGGACCTCGGCCTGTCACCGGACGATGCCGCGGCGGTGGCCGAACGGGCGGCGCAGGGATGTCAGGTGCTCGGGCCTGCGTTTCACCGGTGATCGAATGGTGGGCGACCGGTTCGAATCGCTGCGCGAGCTGCTCGGTGACGCGTTCATCGCCATCGAACTCCCCAGTTCGCAGCCGTCCGACCACTCGGTGCTGACCGAGCAGCGCGACGAAGCGAGTGTCCGACGAGTCATCGAGTTCTTCCAGGAGAAGCTCATCGGGTGATTCCCGGGTGGGGTGCGGCGCACGTCCCGTACCCTGTAGCGATGCGACGACGGGCCGACGCGCCGCGCCGGTGGTGCGGGAGGATCCCTGTCGCTGTCGCGGCCATGATTGTCGCGGCCACGCTCGTCGCGGTCGGAACGACGACCTCGGTTGCCGATCGTGCGGCCGCCGCGGATGACCCGGCGGTCGTCGAGTTCGCCGCCGCCGCCCCTCCCGGGGGCGCGCTGGCGCCCGTGGTCGAAGAGAGCATGGCGGCGTCGCCCCGCTCGCGTTTCGTCCACGTCGACACCGCCGTGCTGCTCGCCGACCTCGCAGGCGACGGCGTGACGTTCGAGCTGTTCGAGGACGTGGCCGTGGTGTTCGACGACCGCGGCGAACTCACCGTCGGTGTCGACGGCAACGCCACGTGGTCCGGGACCACGGCGACGGCCACGGCGACGCTCTCGTTCGCGGACGACGGTGTCCGCGGGAGCATCCAGACCAGCGACACGTCGTACTCGATCGTTCCCGTCGACGGCGCCACCCACCTCCTGTTCGAGGAGGGCCGGTCGTTCCCGCCGACCGAGGAGCCGCTCGTCCCGCCGGCCGAGCCGGTGTGGGCGAGCGACGCGCCGACCCAGGCCGATACGGCCGAGTCCGATTCGACCGCGACGAGTGTGGCGGGGCAGTTCACCTCGCCGGTTGCCGCCGACGACGGTGCGCCCGTCGTCCGCGTGCTCACCGTGTTCGACGATCTGGCGAGCGCCTACTTCGGCGGCGACGCCAACGCGGTTGCCGAGCTCAGCGACCACGATCGACGAGGTCAACGCGGCCTACGCGCGGTCCGATGTCAACCTGGTGATGCAGTCCGCCGCCATCGACCGCGCTGGGTACGCGTCCAGCCAGGCGGCAACGACCGAACTGAACCGGATCACGCACCCGGGCGATGGGGTCCTCGACGGCCTGCATCAGCGACGTGACGCGCTCGGCGCGGACCTGGTCGTGTTCGTGACGCCGCTCGGCGCCAGTGCCGGCGGACCGTCCTGCGGCCAGGCTTGGATCCCTCAGGGCTCGCCGGCGGATCCTGCCTTCGGCTTCGCCGTCGTCGATCCGTCGTGCGCCCGCGGAAATCTCACGTTCGCCCACGAGACGGGTCACAACCTCGGCGCCGATCACGGGCCGAGCGGTGGGCGGCTCGGGTACAACAACGGCTACATCAACCTCGCCGGCGGCTATCGAACGATCATGGCCTATGCGGCGTTCGGCTGCTCCAGCCCGTGCCTGCGCGTGCCGTTCTTCTCCAGCCCGACGGTGCACTACAACGGTCAGCCGACCGGGTCGGCGACGCAGGACAACGCTCGGATCCTGAACGAGCTGGGTCCGTACGTGGCCACGTACCGCTCCGGCGGTGTGGTGACGCCGCCGCCAGCCTGCGGACCGACCGCCGGGACCACGCTGGTCCCGTTGAGCCCGGCTCGACTCTTCGACTCGCGGGACCGAATCTCACCGTCGACGGGCTGTATTCGGGTTCCGGGCCGCGCCCCGGCGGCTCGATCACCGAGGTGCAGGTGACCGGACGCGGGTGCGTGCCGGTCGACGCCACCGCGGTGGTGCTGAACGTCACGGCGGTGCAGGCCCGAGCGGCCGGATACGCATCGGTGTTTCCCTGTGGCGAGCCGGTGCCGAACGCATCGAACCTGAACTTCGCGGCCGGCCAGGACATCCCGAACGCCGTGGTCGCCAAGGTCGGTGCGGGCGGCAAGGTGTGCGTGTTCGCCGAGGTGCCGTTCGACCTGTTGGTCGACGTGAACGGGTACGTGCCGGCAGGTTCCCCGGCGAGTCCGACGACCCCGGCGCGACTGCTCGACTCGCGCGGCGGTGGCGGCACGATCGACGGTCAACTGGCCGGCATCGGCCAGCGCTCGGCGGGATCGGTGACCGAAGTGGTGGTCGCAGGACGGGGCGGTGTCCCGGCTGATGCGTCGACGGTGGTGTTGAACGTCACGGTGGTGCAGGCGGGGGCGGCGGGGTATGCATCGGTGTACCCGTGTGGCCAGCCGCCGCCGAACGCGTCGAACCTCAACTTCGCGGCGGGCGAAACGATGCCGAACGCGGTGGTCGCCAAGGTGGGTGCGGGTGGGAAGGTGTGCGTGTTCGCCGAGGTGCCGTTGGATCTGTTGGTCGACGTCAACGGGTTCGTACCCGTCGGATCGACGGTCGGTTCGTTGGTCCCGGCGCGCCTGTTCGACTCTCGCGCGGACGGAACGACCGTCGACGGCGCGCTGGCCGGTGCGGGCCGGCGCGGCGCCGGATCGATCACCGAAGTACCGGTCGCCGGCCGCGGTGGGGTGCCCGCCGATGCCACGGCTGTCATTCTGAACGTGACGGCGGTGCAGGCCGGTGCGGCCGGATACGTGTCGGTGTTCCCGTGCGGTGAGGCACTGCCGAACGCGTCGAACCTCAACTTCGCGGCCGGTCAGACCGTGCCCAACGCAGTGTTCGCCAAGGTGGGTGCGGGCGGCGCGGTGTGCTTGTTCGCCGCGCAGCCGACCCACCTGTTGGTCGATGTGAACGGCTTCGTCGGGCGATAGCGCCCGCGATCCACTCGTCGCCGGTCACTCGTAGCCGGGCGCCGGGTGGTGCAGGTCGAACCGGTTGCCCTGGTCGTCGCGACACTCGACACCACGGCCGGACGCATACTGCACGTCGTCGACGACCTCGCCGCCGAGTTCGAGCACCCGGGCGATCACCGGATCGGCGTCGCTGACCTGCATCCACAGCCGGACGTCCTCGCCGTGGTCGGTCTGGAAGCCGAACGGCAGGTCGCAGTTGCCGACATGGCCCGACACGGGGTCGACGTCCCAACCGAACGCCTGCGAGTAGAACGCCGCGGCCCGGGCGATGTCGTTCGTGTGGATCGTGTAGTAGCCCAACTGGATCGGGCGGCCGCGCAGTCCGCCCGGGATGCCCGACGGGTCGCTCGCCGCTTCGACGATCGTGAAGCCCGTCATCGCCGCGTCGATCTCGGCGGCGGTGGGGGTGGCGATGGTCTGGCTGAGCATCCAGCGATGTCCGAACGGATCCACGACGGTCGACATCCGTGACCCGTGCGGTTGGTCGGCCGGATCACGCTCCGCCGTGCCGCCGTGCTCGACGACCGATGCGTGGACGGCGTCGATGTCGGTGACCTCGAGGTGGAGCGCGCACGACGAACCTTCGTAGCTGTCGGCAGCGACCACGCCGATCTCCGGGTAGGCGTCGGACAACATGATCCGGGCGCCGTGGATGATCATCTCGGCGTGGCCGATCCGACCGTCGTCGCCGACGTAGCGGACCGTCTCGGTGCCGTCGAGCGCGCGTGGTGTACCAGTCGAGGGCCGCGGCGGCGTCGGCCACGGCGAGGTAGGGGACCAGGACCTGCGTACTGGCGGTCGCGGTCGTCTCGGTGGTGGTGGCGGTGGCGGTGTCGGTCATGACGTGGGCCTCTCGTTCGGGAAGTTCGATCGGTGGGAGCGAGTGCGGCCTCGATCTGCGTGCGCAGGCGGGCCGCGAAGCGAGGGTCGGGTCGCGACGCCGGCGAGATCCTCCGTGCGGCGAAGCTGTTCGTAGCGCGTTCACGACGTCACCTCCTCGTACCGGTTGCGGAATGCGGAGCGGGCTCGCACGAGCAGCGCTTCGGTCGCATGGAGGGTTCGGCCGAGCTCCGCGGCGACGTCGGCGACGGGCAGATCGTCGACGTAGCGCAACGTGAGCGCCGCTCGATGGTGGGCGCCGAGGTCGCCGAGCACGTCGCGGGCGGTCATCACGTCGAGTTCCACGTCCCATGGATCGGGGGCTCGACCATCGAGCCGGCGACGGCCTCGAGTCGTCGATCCTCGCGTTCGACGCGGCGCCAGTGATCGACGAGCTTGTGGCGGGCGATGCCGATCAACCAGGCGACCGTGACGTCGCCGACCACCGAACGGTTGATCGAGTCGACGGCGGCGAGGAACACCTCGGTCGTGAGATCCTCGGCGGTCGTCCGGTCACGGCAGCGCCGATGGAGGTAGCCGTAGATCTCGGGGAGGGCGTCGTCGTAGAGATCGAGCAGCCGTGCCCGGTCAGCGACCTCGCTCGACACCCCCCTCACAACGCCTCCATGCCCCCTCCATCGTTCCAGACCACCGTTTTCCGACGCCCTGGGCCGGAACGGTGGACGTCGTCAGCGCGGCCCGCCGTCGACGTTGATCAGCGTGCCGGTGGTGTACGACGAC
This sequence comes from Ilumatobacteraceae bacterium, assembly GCA_963801795.1. Taxonomy (GTDB): domain Bacteria; phylum Actinomycetota; class Acidimicrobiia; order Acidimicrobiales; family Ilumatobacteraceae; genus Sva-07. Next base: position 118,016 of record CAWDFZ010000001.1, on the reverse strand, counting down.
GCATCGCTCGCCAGGTACAGGGCGGCGCCGACGATCTCGTCGGGCTCGCCACCGCGACCGAGCGCGAAGCCCGACTTGGCCCGGCGGGTGAAGTCGTCGAGGTCCCACGCCTGCGAGATGTCGGTGAGGAACGGGCCCGGGACGATGCAGTTCACCCGCACCCGTGGGCCGAGTGTGCGCGCCAGTCCGACCGTCAGATTGTTGACGCCGGCCTTCGCCGCGCCGTACACGAGCTCGATCGGGCTCGGTCGCTGTGACGCGATCGACGACACGAAGATGATCGACCCGCCGTTGCTGCCGCCGTGGTCCGGCCCGGCCATGCGCGTGCCGATGAGGGCCGAGAGCCGGAACGGTCCCTTCAGGTTGACGCCCATCACCTTGTCGTACAGGTCCTCGCCGATCGCGTCGACGCTCGGATAGAGCGGTGACATGCCGGCGTTGTTCACGAGCACGTCGACGCGCCCGAAGTGGTCGTACACGGTCTGGTGGAGGCGATCGCTGTCGTCCCACTTGCCGGCGTGATAGGCGACGGCCAACGCCCGCCGGCCGAGCGCTTCGATCTCCGTGGCGACCGCCTCGCAGGCGTCGAGTTTGCGGCTGGCGACCACGACGTCGGCACCCCGGGCGGCGAAGGCGAGCGCCATCTCGCGTCCGAGGCCGCGGGACCCGCCGGTGACCACGGCGACGCGTCCGCGCAGGTCGAACAGCGGATCGATCCCGCCTCCTCCGGCCGGTCATGTCATCCCCAGGGCCCGTTGCATCTCCTCGGGCACCTCGAATCCGGGGCGTCCTCCGGGCCGTCGCTCGGTGACCAGGAACTGCTTGAACGCGGTGCGACCGAGCATCCGGATGATCGCTCCTCCGGCGACCGAGTCGCGCTCGAACCGGCTCATGATCTCGCCCATGGCCCGACCGGGCACGAACAGCGCCCGAGTCCAGTTCGCCCGCGGTACCTCGAGCAGGTCCGCCGTGACGTCTCCGAGCAGGAAGCGGATCCCGGATGCGGGGAGCCCGTCGAGCCAGCGGCCCGGTATCAGCTGTTGCATCACTTCGATCGCGTGTCGGGTGAGCAGCGTGCCTCCGACACTCGATCCGTACTCCTTCTGCGTGATCCGGTCCCAGACGGTCGAGCTGTCGGCGAAGTCGAGCGGGAGGAGTTCGTCGCGCACGCCCATCAGGTGCCCGATCACCGACCAGAGATGTGTGTAGGCCTCCTTGTCGTCGTCGCTGAGGTTGACACCGAACCGCTGCAGCGAACGCAGGCCGACGACGCTGAACGTGAACTGGGTCGCCAGCAACGCCTCCTGGTTGAGCGGCACGCCGAATTTCGGATCCCACCCGGTGAGCGTCGTGTCCGTGGTCTTCGTGTTGCAGCATGTGACGGACCGCGGCGTGCATCAGCCGGACGTGGCGGATGTCGGCGGCGCCCGTGCCCGCGTCGTCGAGGCCACCCTTGGTCATCACGTCGAGCACGAACTGGCCGGTCTCGAGGAACCGTCGCTTCGGGTGGGACACGAGCTGTGCCGTGCGCTCGAGCACCACGGCGTCCCTGGCCCCGGCGTAGCCGGCCGGGATCGAGGCCATCCACAGGGCGAGGCCGAACTGGGGAAGGTATTGGGCGAACAGGTCCTGGCCGCGCTCGATCAGCTCGGGCTCGGCCCACGAGGGCAGTGGTGGACGTTCCTTGACGAACTCGCCGAGCGCCTGCGACGCTTCGTCGCTGCCCGGCGCGACGGCGATCATCCGATTCATCAGATCGGTCGCAGGTGTGTCGAGCTCGTTGTCGAAGTACGTCCCGACCACCGCGTCGGCGTCGGGATCGCCGTACTGCCGGAGCCCGTCGAGGAACGAACGCGTGAACATGGACGCGCCGACCGATGCGGTCACGGTTCACCTCGCCGGGCGGTGATGATGGCGTAGAACCAGTCGTCCCGCTCGAGCGCCCGCCACATCGCCAGCGAGCCGGCGATGTTGCGTTGCTGTGCATCGGAGCGGATGTTCACCCGGTGCAGCACGTTGGCGATCGGTCGGAGCCGGCGGCACATCCGATCGAGTCGTTGCAGCGATCGCCGCATCCGTGGCGTGATGTCGTCGAACTCGATGTCGACGAAGCCGGCCGCCTCGAGGGCCTCGCTGCCAGACGGCCTGGGTGGCCAGGGTCATCTCCCAGCCGAGCTCCCAGTCGGCGATGGCATCGTCGTCGGGATCGGCCGACCGGTCGGCGGCGACGACGTACTCGGCCATCACGATGCGCCCGCCGGGTCGCAGCACCCGGGCCATCTCCGACGTGAACGCCTTCTTGTCGGGTGCGTGGCAGGCGCTCTCCTGGGCCCACGCGACGTCGAACGACGACTCGTCGAGACCGGTCGCCGTGTAGTCGGCCACCTCGAAGCGGACCTGCGCGCCGAGGTGGCGTTCGCGCCCGTACCGGCGGGCCCGCTCGATGTGGTCCTCGACCAGGTTGACGCCGATCACCTCGGCGTCGTACTCCTCGGCCAACCACATCGACGTGCCACCGACGCCACAACCGGCGTCGAGCACGTGCTCGCCGCGCCGCAGCCGGACGTGCTCGGCCATCACGTGGTTGAGGGCGAGCAGCGAGGCATCGTGCTTGCGTTCGCCGGGTTGCTCGTAGCCGAAGTGCAGCGCTCGGGTGTGCTTGTCGAGCCACAGGAACCGGTAGTCGAACCACGTGTCCTCGTAGTAGTCGCGCAGGTGCTCGTGATGTTCGTCCATGGTCCTCCGCGGGTTCGCCGCCACACTAGACGCTCCTGTCCGAGGAGAGGCCCGTCCGGGAGTCCGTCTAGTCTCGTGGCGTGTTCTCGGGCGATCGACCGTCGCGGCGGCTGGCCGTGATCATGTTCACCGACCTGGTCGGATCGACGGCGCAACGTCAGCGGTTGGGCGAGTTGCGGGCGGACGAACTGCGCGAGGCGGTCGACGACATCCAGAACGAGGTCATCACGACGAACGGTGGCACGCTCGTGAAGCACACGGGTGACGGCGTCATGGCGACGTTCGGATCGGTCACCGCGGCGCTCGGGTCCGCCGCGGGCATCCAGATCGAGCTGGCCCGCCTGAACGAGACGTTGGACGAACCGATGCTGTTGCGTGTCGGTGTCGGCGCGGGCGAGGTGACCTCGGACGTCGGTGACTTCTTCGGCATGCCGGTGGTGGTCGCGGCACGGTTGTGCGACAAGTGCGCGACCGGGGAAGTGCTCGTGGCCGATCTCGTCCGGCAGCTGGTGGAGGGCGACACGAGCATCGACCTGCGTGATCCGGCCGAGTACGACCTCAAGGGGATCGATGGGGCGCAGACGGCCTGGCGGCTCCACTGGGAAGCGCCGGCGAGAGTCACCGAGTTGCCCGGTGGTCTCAGGCGGGACACGCGGTTCGCGTTCGTCGGGCGCGACCGAGGAGTGGGAACGGCTCGTCGAGCAATGGGACCGGGTGCTCGCCGGCGAGCAACACGTCGCGCTCGTCGAGGGTCCGCCCGGCGTCGGCAAGACTCGACTGGTCGCCGAGTTCGCCGAGTTCGCCCGATCCAGCGGGGCCACGGTGCTGTTCGGCCGGAACGACGAGTCGCTCGGCGTGCCCTACGCGCCGTTTGCGGAGGCGTTCCGGCAGTACATCGCGTCGCAACCGTCGTGGGCGCTGGCCCGGCGGCTCGGTACGGCCCGCGGCGAACTCGTGCGGTTGTGCCCCGAACTCGCCGATCTGATCCCACTGCTTCCCGAACCGGTGCGATCCGACGCCGAGACCGAGCGATTCCGGCTGTTCGAGGCGGTCGGCGAGTGGCTCTCGACGGCGGCGTCGGTGCGCCCGATCATGTTGGTCCTCGACGACCTGCAATGGGCGACGCCGGAGACCGTGCAGCTCACCCGGCACATCGCCCAGATCACGGCCGCGATGCCGGTGTTGGTGCTCTGCACCGTCCGTGACTCCCCGACCGACCACACCCTCCACTCGGCGGGAGGCGCCATCGATCCGGTGGCCTCGCTGCAGGCCGGTGTCGACCGGTTCACCCGGATCTCGCTCGCGGAGTTCGATCGCGGCACCACCCTGGCCTTTCTCGAGGGGGCGGCAGGCCACGAACTCGGCGAGGACGGCGCCCTGTTGGCCGGCCTCGTGCATCAACAGACCGGTGGCAACGCGTTCTTCTGTCGCGAACTCGCCTTCCATCTCGTCGAGACCGGCTCGATCGTCCAGATCGACGGCCGATGGCGGTTGGTCGTGCCGTTCGAGTCGATCGGTGTCCCGGACAGCGTGCGGACGACCGTCACCGACCGGCTCGGCAGGCTCTCCGAGTCGGGCCGCCGGACCTTGATGCTGGCGTCCGTCATCGGTCAACGCTTCGATGTCGGGCTGGTCGAGGACGTGTCCGATCCGGCCGGTTCCGATCTGCTCGGCACCCTCGAGGAGTGCGTGGCGGCGGGCCTGCTCGCGGAGGTCGACGTCGACCGCTTCCAGTTCACGCACGCCATCGTGCGCTCGACCTTGTACGACTCGATCGGGACCACGCGCCGGGCGCGGATCCATCGCCAGATCGTGGCGTCGATCGAGCGTGACCTCGACGTCGGGCGCCCCGTGCGCTTCTCGGAACTCGCGCATCACGCCGCGATCGGCGCGCGGGACGACGACGTCGCACGGGCGATCGGGTACTGCCGGCGCGCCGGCGACCAGGCGATGGCGCAACTGGCGTACTCCGACAGCGAGCGCTTCTACCTGTCGGCGGTGGAGCTGGCCGATCGCTGGCCGGGTTCGATCGAGGCGAAGGAACGGTGTGAGCTGCTCACCCTGCTCGCCTCCGGCGCGCTCCGCGCCGGCGATCCCGAGGTGCACGACCGGTTCGCCGCGGCGATCGGTGCCGCCGTCGAACTCGGAGATCCCCGTGTGCTCGCGCACGCCCTGCTTGCCGGGAGCCGTGGCGCGGCCACCACGCCCGGAACCGTCGATGTCGAACGCGTTCGGCTGCTGCGCCAGGTGCTCGACCAGCTTCCGGCCACGGACGATCCGTTGCGGGCGAAGCTGCTGGCCGATCTGGCGATCGAGATCCAGTACACGGGCGACGCCGAGTCGATGTTCACGTTGGGCGACCAGGCGCTGGCCATGGCCCGCCGGCTGGGCGACGACGAGACGCTGGCGTTCGTGCTCACCCAGCGCGTCGGTGCGATCCGGTTCGCCGAGCGGCTCGACGAGCAGCTCGGCGACCTGGTCGAACTGATCCGGTTGAGCCGGGCGATCGGCGACCCGCACGCCGAGTTCCTCGCCGAGTTCCGTTCCGTGTCCGTCTACCTCCAACTCGGCGATCGGGCCGGCTTCGAGCAGGCGCTCGAGCAGGTTCGGACCCTGTGCCCGAGTCTCGGTCAACGGGACCTCGAACGCCGCTGGTTCCGGGTGGAGGAGGAGGCAGCGTGGCTCCACGGTGATCTCGATGCGGCCGAGTCATGGCTCGAACGGTTCTGGACCACCTCGGCCGAGCTCGGTGAGCAGACCCAGGCCCGCGCCACGTACACGGGCCAGATCGCCAAGGTCTTGTCGGCGCGGGGACGACCCGAGGTGGCCGTGCCGCTCTACGCGAAGCTGGCGGTCTACCGGAAGGTGGAGGGTTTCCGAGCCGGCCTGGCGGTGATGCTCCTCCAGAGCGGCGAGCCCGAACCGGCGCGTGACATCTACGACGAGCTCATGGAGCTCGGTCCGGAGAACCTCTCACGCAACCCGGCGTATCTGCACACGCTGGGCTTTCTGGCGTCGTTGTGCGCCGACTTCGGTGATCGGGCCGGCGCGCCGTCGATCGAGGTCCTGCTCTCCCCGTATCGCAACCTCTGGATCGAGGCGGGCTCGAACACCTACGGTCCGGCGGTCCAGTTCCTCGCCCGGCTCGCCGATCTGCAGGGCCAGGACGATCGGGCGCGCGAGCTGTTCGCGGAGGCCGATGAACGATGCGTCGTGATGGGAGCGCCGATCCTGCGCGCCTGGAACCAGATCGCGTGGGCCGCCGCAGCCGTCCGGTGGGGCGAGGAGGCGTTGGCGGCTCGGTTGCTCGACGAGGCGACGGCGGTGGGCGACGAACTCGGGGCGCCCGGCGTCACCGCGGCTGCGGACCGGGTGCGTGCCGGCAGGCGTCCGGTCAGATCGACGCTGCGGCGCGCCGACCCTCGAGCACCGCCTCGTGAACCGTGCGCGGCGCCACGGCGTCGCCGACCTGGATCGGCCACGTCGGCGAGCGGGTCGGTCGGCACGCGGAAGCCGCAGTCGACGACGGCGACGCACTCGATCGTCCGGCGCTGTCCTGAGTAGCGATCCTCCACCTCGACGGCTCCGGCGCGCACGGAGCGGAGCAGCGTCCGGCGTTCGATCGTGACGCCGGCCTGGGCGAGCCGGGTGTTGGCCGGAGCGAGGTCGCCGGTGCGGGCGAGCTCGTTGCCGGCGATGTTGTCCTGCGTGACGAGCACCGCCCGCGCTCCCAGCTCCTCGGCGATCGCCACACCGATCGGGCCGCCGATCGGGTCGAAGACGACGATCGTGCCCTCGGCCGGGCACGGCGGTCGGCTCCGGCGCGGACGTCGGCGATGTCGAGCACGTGTGCGCCGTCCTCGACGTCGTACGGGTGCGGTCCCGGCGACCGCACCGGTGCACTGCACGACGACCTCGCCCCCGCCGTCCGGGTCGCGGTGGCGCGCCAGGTGACGCCGAGCGTGACGGTGACGCCGAGCCGGTCGAGTTCACGGACGAACCAGTCGACGAGCGGATCGGTGCGGGCCCGCGACCCGGGCGACACCGCCGAGCTGCTCGTCGCGCTCGACGATGGTCACGTCGTGGCCGCGGATCGCCGCGATCCGGGCGGTCTCGAGGCCGGCCGGGCCGCCGCCGACCACCACGACCGAGCGGGGCGTGCGCGCCGGCTGGTACCAGTCGGGATCCTCGGTCTCGCGACCAGCTCGACGGTTCGCCGATGCACGTCACGATCGGGTTGCGCGCATCGCGCACCTGACACGTCTGGTTGCATCGGGTGCACGGCCGGATGCGGTCGTTCTCGTCCGCGCGACGAGCTTCGCCACGAGGTCGGGGTCGGCGATCTGGGCGCGGGTCATCTCCACGCCGTCGCAGAGCGGCGGGTCGTCGTAGCCACCGAGCGCCCACTCGGCCTGGCCGATGTCGACGATCGACCCTTGGAGGATCACCGGGATGTCGACCGCCGCGCGCACCGCGCGGCACACGTCGATGTTGAACCCGGTCGGTTCGTGGAAGTCGGGCCGCGTCTTCTCGGCGGAGAAGATCGACCCGCGCGTCACGACCAGGTAGTCGACGCCCGCGCCGGCCAGGGCGCCGGCGATGTCGGGTGCCATCTCCGGTGTGATCCCGGCCCACGGCGCGAGCTCGTCGCACGACAGCCGCAGCCCGACGATCCGGTCGACGCCCGCACCGTCGCGCGTCGCGGCGATCACCTCGACGGGCGAACAGCAGGCGGTCCTGACCCCACTCGTCGTCGCGTTGGTTGGTCAGCCCGCTGAGGAACTGGCGGACCAGGCTGTGCTGGCCGGCGTTGATCTCCACGCCGTCGAGGTCGGCCTCGACCGCCAGCTTGGCGGCGTGCCGGAACCCGTCGATCACCGCCTCGATGTCGTCGGCCTCCATCCACTTCGGCACCTCACGGCGTGTTGGTCTCCGGGACCCGCGACGGTGCCCACAACGGGGCCTGGCTGTAGGCCGACGACCCCTGCCCGCCGGCATGGTCGAGCGAGGCGATCACGAGCGACCCGTGCGGCCGGCAGGCCTCCGCCACGGACCGCCACCCAGCGGCGCAGCGTTCGGCGAGCGGCGCCCGCTCGTACGGCCAGTCCGACCCGTGGACCGATGCGCCCTCGATCACCACCGTGCCGCACCCGCCGGCGGCACGCCGCTCGTAGTAGGCGACGTGGCGGGCGGTCAGTGAGCGGTCGTCGCCCCCGAGATTGGTGACGTGCGGGCCGAACATGATCCGGTTCGGTGCCGTGCGGGGCCCGAGGGTGAGCGGGGTGAGGATCTGCATCGCCGGATCTCGCTCACATCTTGGTCAGCGAGTGTTCCTCGCGCCGAATCATCCGCTTGATGTTCCCGGCGTGCTTCAACGACGATCAACGCGCACACACCGGCCACCGCCGACGAACTCCCACGCCGGCGCGTCGTCGATCAGCAGCGCGATCGGCACGAGCGCGACGGCGACCACGGAACCGAGGGCCGCCTTGCCGGTCACCTTCGTCACCACCCACCACACGGCGACCAGCGAGCGGAGCGATGATCGGGTACAGCACGAGCGAGCACGCCGGAACCCGTGGCGACGCCCTTGCCGCCGCGGAAGTCGCGCGTCGCCGGGAACATGTGGCCGATGATCGCCGCCGCGCCGCACACGTAGGCCAGCGGCCGTCCGTCGATCCACAGGCCGAGCCCGGCCGCGAGCGGCTCCCTTCAGTGCGTCGAGCCCGTACACCCAGGCCCCCTTGCGCCAGCCGAGGGCGCGGGTGACGTTCGACGCGCCCGGGTTGCCCGATCCGAACGTGGCGATGTCGACGCCGTTGGCGCGGGCGATCAGGATCGCGCTCGGAAACGTGCCGAGCAGATATGCCGCGACGACCGCCAGCGCTGCCGTCATCCGTGTGGTTCCGTTCAGCGACGGCCGATGGTGACCGGGACACGCTCCGGCGCGGCGGCCCGGGCGGGCTTGGAGTGGTCCATCATCGGCCGTGGCGCTCCGGCCGGCGGTGGCGGCGAGCACGGCGGCCTCGCCGTGGCCGCTCACGCACTCGGGGTCGGGCCCGTCGAGCGGCAGGCCGGTGAAGAACTTCGCGGCCATGCAGCCGCCCTGGCAGGCGTCGTAGCTGCCGCACGACGCGCAGGCACCGGCCGACTGCGGCTCGCGCAGCTCGGCGAACAGGTCGCTGTGCTTCCAGACGTGGGCGAACCCGCCCGCGTCGCGGACCGACCCGGCCTTGAACTCGTCGTGGATCACGAACGGGCAGGCGTAGACGTCGCCGATCGGGTCGATCAGGCACACGACGCGGCCGGCGCCGCACATGTTCAGGCCGGGCAGCGGGGTCTCGCCGAGCGCGTTGAGGTGGAAGAACGAGTCGCCGGTCAGCACGTTGTCGCCGTTGAGCACCAGCCAGTCGTAGATCTGGCGTTGCTGGGCGTTGGTCGGGTGCAGGTCGTGCCACGAGTCGGCGCCGCGACCCGACGGACGCAGCCGGGTGACCCGCAGCTGCGCGCCGAACGAGTCGGCGAGCGCCTTGAACTCGTCGAGTTGGTCGACGTTGTGGCGGGTGACGACCACGGAGATCTTGAACGGGCCGAAGTCCGGCGTCGCGGAGGTGCTCCATCGCCCGGATCGCCGTGTCGTAGGAGCCCATCGCCGCGCACGGCGTCGTTCGTCGACGGCGTCGGTGCCGTCGAGGCTGATCTGGATGTCGAGGTAGTCCATCGCCGCCAGGCGCTTCGCCTTTGCGGCGTCGATGAACGCGCCGTTGGTGGAGAACTTCACGCCGATGCCGAGCCCGATCGAGTACTCGAGCAGCTCGAAGAAGTCGCGGCGGATCATCGGTTCGCCGCCGCCGATGTTGATGTAGAACACCTGCAGCGCGTGCAGTTCGTCGAGCACGGCCTTCGCCTCGGCGGTGGTCAGCTCGCGCGGGTCGCGGCGGCCCGACGACGACAGGCAGTGGACGCACTCGAGGTTGCAGGCGTACGTGAGCTCCCAGGTGAGGCAGATCGGGGCGTCGAGGCCGCCCTTCAGTTGCTCAACCAGTGCTGACGGGCTGCGCTCATGGAGCATCTCCGATTCGGTGAGGGAGGTCAGGGCCCGTTCGAACGACGGCCAACGGGACTCGTCGATGTCGCAGGCCCGCAGCGTGTCGGCGAGCGTCGTGTGATCGTCGAGCGAGCGCACGACGCGCACGACGTCGGGGTGCTTGAGGAACACCAGCTTGCGGTTGCCGTAGTGGTAGGCGAGCGCGCCGAACGGTTCGGGTCGCAGCGCGACCTGCGGGTGCAGCGTCAGGTGCCGGTCGAGCAGACCGGAGTCGGTCGGATGCGGTGCCAGCACGTCAGTAGACGCCGCACATCCCGTCGATCGAGATCTCCTCGACCAGCTGCTCGTCGTCGAGCAGGGTCGTCTCGTCGTGCTCGAGGCCGGTGCCGCGACGCGTCGGCGATCCTGCTCGATCACCATCGATGGTGGCTTCGGCGATGGTCGTTCTCCATCGCGGCGAGGTTACTGCGGCTGCCGAACCTCGCGGCGAAGAAGCCCGGGTGACCTCGGACGTCGCTCAGAGAAGATGATCGAGTGGAATCCCGTGATCATGCGCCGAGCGGAGATCGAACGCGGCGACGGCCCCGACGACGATGACGCAGGGCGACTCGACCGTCGGTCGTCCCGAGTTCGGCGAGCTCGCAGCGGATCACCGATCTGGCGTCGGTGGTGGCGGAGTGGATCGCCGCGACCGGCGTCGTGCGGATCGAGGCCGCCGGCGATGAGCTCGGCGGCGATCGACGCCCGTTGCGACACGCCCATCAGGATCACGATCGTGCCGCCGACGTTGGCGAGCGAGCGCCAGTCGATGTCGGTTCGCCGGCGCGGCGGTGGCCGGTGACCACGGTGAACGCCGCCGACACGCCGCGATGGGTGACGGGGATCCCGCCGGCCATCGGCGCCGACGATCGACGGACGTGATGCCGGGGACGATCTCGAAGTCGGCACGCCGGCCTCGAGCGAGGGCCAGCGCCTCCTCGCCGCCGCGGCCGAACACGAACGGGTCGCCGCCCTTGAGGCGCACGACGCGCTTGCCCAGCTCGGCCGAGCTCGACGAGCAGCGCCGAGATCTCCTCCTGCGGCACGGCGCTGCCCGGGTCGCTTGCCGACGTCGATCAGCTCGACGCCGTCCGGTACGAGGGCCAGCACACCGTCGCCGACGAGCGCATCGTGGACGATCACGTCGGCCTCGGCGATCAGCCGCGCCGCCTCGCACGGTCAGCAGGTCGGGGTCACCCGGGCCCGGCCCCGACGAGCCACACCGTCATCGTCGCGGTCACTCGGCGTCGGTGTCGGTCGCGGCCCGCTGCCCGCGGCGTCGGCCGGTCGGTGCCGGCAGCAACGCCTGCAGCTCGGCCAGGTCGTGCGACGCGCACCAGTCCCCGAACCCGACCGTTCCTTCCCGAAATGCCTCGATTCGCTCGCTCAGCGATCGATTCCGTGCAGTTTCGGTCGAACTGTCCGTTCGATCGGCGGAGAAGCGCTCGAGGAGGGGGCGCAGGAGCTCGGGCACGTCGGTCGAGCGGGACGTCGGCACGCAGCAGCTCGGCCAGGCGATCGCCCTGCTCGTTGCCGCCGACGTAGATGTCGTAGTTCTTCTTGGTCCGTCCGACGATGCCGAGTTCGGCGCCGTAGGGGCGGGCGCAGCCGTTCGGGCAGCCGGTCATGTTCAGACGCAACGGCAGGCCGGTGTTGCCGGTGTCGGCGAGGAGCTTCTCGAGATCGTCGACCACGTCGGGCAGGACCCGTTCGGCCTCGCCGAGCGCCTTGCTGCACGTCGGCAGCGCCACGCAGGCGATCGACAGGCTGCGGATCGGCGTCTGGTCGCTGGCCAGCGTGACCCCGTTGCTCGTGGAGCATCGACTCGACCGCGGCGCGATCGGTGACGCCGACGAGGAGCAGGTCCTGGCGTGCCGTGACCCGCAGCTCGCGACACGTGCCCGTCGGCGACGAGTTCGCGGAGCGCGTCGCGGTAGCCACCGACGACCTTGCCCGACGGGACCGGCAGGCCGAGCGTGTCGACGCCGTCGATCTCGTGCCAGTGGAAGTGGGCGTCGTCGTGGAACTCGGGCAGCGCGACCGGCGGCGCCAGCGTGCAGCCCGGTGCGCTCCTCGATCTGGTCGCGCAACCAGTCGATCCCGCGCTCTTCGAGGAGGTACTTCAGTCGGGCCCGGTTGCGGTCGTCGCGGTTGCCGTGGTCGCGCTGGGTGGTGATGATCGCCTCGACGACGTCGCCGAGGTCGGCCGGCGGCACCCAGGCGACGGGCGGGCGAGCAGCGGGTACGTGTCGTCGGGCCGGTTGTGGGTCATCCCCATCCCGCCGCCGGCGAGCACCACGAAACCGGTCAGCTCGCCGGTGGTGCCTTCGGTCAGCGTCGGGACGATGCCGACGTCGTTCGAGTACACGTCGATGCAGTTGTCGCCGGGCCAGGCGATCCCGATCTTGAACTTGCGCGGCAGGTAGGCGTTGCCGTAGACCGGCTCGACGTCGTCGATCGGGGTGATCGCGTCGGGGCGGGCATGGGCGCTCGGACGCTCCGGATGCTCGGCGGCCGGGCTCGGTTCGGCGGTGACGGCCTGTCTCGCCGTCGACCCACAGCTCCCAGTAGGTCTCGGTGCGCGGGCGGAAGCGGGCGACCATCTCGGCGACGACCGGCTCGAGCACCGCCTGGCGCGCCGGGTCGGGCAGCGGGCAGGCCATCACGTTGCGCACGACGTCGCCGCACGCGGCGAGCGTGGTGAGCAGCGAGGCGTTGATGCCGGCGACGAGCTCGGCGCAGCTCGGTCTTGTGGACGACGTGGAACTGCACGCCCTGCCGGGTGGTGAGGCGCAGCTTCTGGTCGGCGAGCTCGGCCACCCGGTCGAGGGCCAGCCACTGCTCGGGCTGATGACGCCGCCGGGCACCGAGGCGCGCACCATGCACGAGTAGTCGAGCGGCAGCTTCTGCTGGGTGCGGGCCCGGCGGACGTCGCGGTCGTCCTGCTGATAGATGCCGTGGAACTTGAGGAGCAGTTCGGCGTCGTGTTCGAAGTCGGTCCGGTCGTTGACCAGCTCGTCACCGATCGTGCCGCCGAGATAGTGGCTGGCAACCTTGACGTCTTCGGTACTCATGACGCCACCAATTCTGGCTCGTCGGTGACCGCGATGCGACGTGCCTCGATTGTTGCGGGCGCTGCCGTCGTGGCAGTTCGCTCGCCTCGCAGCTTCACAAGTGCAGCCCACATTCGGTTTTCGGTGCCCGCCCAACGTCCCGCGCGGGCGTCCTCGCCCTCGGCGACCGGGCTGCGTGCACGGCCAGCAGCCGATCGACGGGTAGCCGCGGTCGGCGAGCGGGTGTTCCGGCAGGTTGTTGGCGGCCGCGTAGGCGGCGACGTCGGCGTCGCTCCAGGCGGCGAGCGGGTTGATCTTCACCACGCCCTTCAGCAGGTCCTCGTGCACGATCGGGGTGGTGCGACGCGACGGCGAGTCGTCCCGGCGCAGGCCCGTGACCCAGGCGGTCGCGACCGGCGAGCGCCCGGTTGAGCGGCTCGACCTTGCGGGCCGCGCAGCAGGCCGCGGTGTCGAACTGCCACACGTTCGGTTCGAGGTCGGCCGCCGGGTACATCACGCGCACGTTGAGGTCGTAAGCGGTTCCGCAGATCGTCGGCGAACCATTCGGTCTCGGCGAACAGGTAGCCCGTGTCGAGCAGTGTGATCTCGATGCCCGGCACCGCTACGTTGGCGAGATGGACGAGCGTGGCGTCGCCGAAGCTGGCGGTCACGACAGAGCCCGTCGCCGTAGGTGTCGTGGGCCCAGCGCATGATCGCGTGCGCGTCAGCGATCGGGTCGACGGTCTCCACGGGACGCACGATCGAGTGGTTCACATCCCGCATTCAATCAAAGCTGACCAAACAGATCAACTTTGTAGGGAATAAGATTCTCACCTGGGCCACATGGCACACGTCGACCACAATTCGCCTATCCGGTGTTCCTCGACCTCGCCGACGTCCCCGTGCTCGTCGTCGGCGCGGGCCCGATCGGCGCCCGCAAGGTCGAGGCGCTGCAGCGGCCGGCGCTCGGGTGCGGCTCGTCGCGACGGCGCGTCGGAGCGACGTCGCTCGACCGGGATCGCTACGACGAGGTCCGGGAGCGGCCGTTCCAGGCGGACGATCTCGACGGCATGCGGCTCGTGATCACGGCGACGGGCGACGCCGACGTCGACGCCGCGGTGTCGGCGGCGGCACGGGCTCGGGGCATCTGGACGAATGCCGCCGATCAACCCGTCGACTGCGAGTTCATCCTGCCGGCGATCGCCCGTCCGGGCCGCGTGACGGTGGCGGTGAGCACCGACGGTGCCAGTCCGGCGCTCGCCAAGGCGCTGCGCGACCGGATCGCGACCATGCTGGGCGACGAGGTGGCTGCGCTCGCCGAGGAGTTGGCCGCCGCGCGGGCGGACGGTCAAGGCCGGCGGCGGGTCGACCGAGGACGTCGACTGGTCGCCCATGATCGAGCGCGTGCTCGGCGGCATCGACCCCGAATGAGCCGACGACGCAGCCGGTGGGTCGGCCGGTGGGCCGGCAGGTGGGCCGGCATCGCTCTGTGCGGCGCCGTACTGGTGTCGTGCTCGAACACGAGCGACGTCGATGCGCGCCGCCGCGATGCGACGCCATCCTCCGACGTGCCGGCGACCGATCCGACGACAGGCGATCCGACGGCGGGCGAACCGGTCGATTCCGAACCGGCCGGCGGGGCCGATCCCGACGTCGCCCCGGTCTCCGCACCCGACCCGACCGGGCTGCCGTCGATCAGCGAGCCCGACGACGAGATCGTCGAAGGAACGCTCGACAACGGGCTGCGCTACATCGTGCGCTCGAACGACAATCCCGGCGGCCGGGTGTCGATGCGACTGGCGGTCGACGCCGGTTCGGTGGATCAGACCGACGACCAGGACGGCGTGGCCCACTTCCTCGAACACATGCTGTTCAACGGCACCGAGGAGTTCCCGGAGAACGAACTCGTCGCCACGCTGCGCAGCTTCGGGGCGAGCTTCGGCGCCGACGTGAACGCGTACACGAGCTACGACGAGACGGTCTACGAGCTGACGATGCCCACGCAGGACCCCGCCGTGGTCGCCACCGGTTTGCAGATCCTCGAACAGTGGCTGGCGGCCGCCACCCTCGACCCGGCGCAGGTCGAGGCCGAGCGCGGCGTCGTGCTCGACGAGTGGCGCGGGTCGGCGACGAGCGCGAACGGCCGCATCTCGACGAGTTCGAGTCGCTGCTCCTCGACGGGTCGCCCTACGAGGGGCGCGACCCGATCGGCACCGACGCGGCGATCAGCGCGATGACCCGCGAGCCGCTGGCCGCGTTCTACGACACCTGGTACCGGCCTGACAACGCGTCCGTCGTGGTGGTGGGCGACATCGACACCGCCGAGATCATCGAGGGGATCACGGCCGAGTTCGGGGCGCTGACCGCCGACGGTGACGCTGCCCGACCGACCGGCCGTACGGGCCGTCGCGCCGGCCGAGATCGCCGCGTCGGTGCTCGCCGATCCCGACATCGCCGACGGGTTCGCGGCGATCGATCTCCCGTTGGTCGAGGCGGGCCCCGACGACCAAGTACCGGTCGAGGCGCGAACACAGCGGCAGATCCTCGACACGCTCGCGTTCGACATCATCGCAGACGCGGCTCGGCAATGCCGCGCTGCGCGGCGATGCGCCGTTCGACGACGCGACCGTCGACTCGAGCGAGATCGTGCGCTGGCTCGATTCGCCCGAGATCGTGGTGTCCGGTCGACGGTGCCGACCTCGAGGCGTCGACGCAGTGGGTGCTCGACGAGCTCGAACGGGTCCGCCGCTACGGGTTCACCGACGCCGAGGTCGAGCGGGCGGCGGCGTCGTTCCAGGCCGATGCCGACGCGAGTCCATGCGGGCCGGGACTCGCGCCAGGACAGCGACCTCGCCGACGAGTACGTCGACCACGTCCTCGTCGGTACGGCGGTGCCGTCCGCCGACGACGAGTACGACCTGGTGACGGCCGTCGTCGACGGGCGACGCCCGAGACCGTCGCGTACGGCCTCGTCGAGCGGCTCGACCGCACGGCCACCCAGATCCTCGTCGGTGTGCCGACCGCCGAGGCCGCGGACGTCCCCGACGAGTCGGTCTTCGTCGAACAGGCGGCGACGATGCGCGATCGCGAGATCGAGCCGCCCGAGGCCGACGAGGCGATCGAGGGTTCGCTGATGGAGGCGCCCGAGCCGGTCGAGGCCACCTCGGTGGCGCCGCTCCACGAGGACGCCGTCGACGGGCTCGTCGCGCCGGTGCTCGTCGAGTTCGACAACGGCGTGCGGGTGTCGCTCAACGTCACCCCGATCGCCGAAGGCGAGATCGCGTTCGAGGCCCGGAGCCCGGGTGGCTCGACCGTGTTGGCCGACGCCGACGTGCCCGCCGCCGACGCCGCCCCGGCGGTGATCGCCGACAGCGGTGTCGCCACGTACGACGCCGTCAGCCTCGACGCGTTCCTGTCCGACAAGAGCGTCGAGTTCGACCTGAGCATCGACCCGTTCACCGAAGGGCTCACCGGGTACACGTCGACCGACGACATCGAGACGCTCTTCCAGTTGATCCACCTGACGATGACCGCGCCCCGGGTCGATCCACTGGCGGTCGATCGCTATCTGGACGACCAGCTGCCGTTCGCCACCGATCCGTCGATCGACCCCGGCTACGCCGGAGTTCGTCGCACTCCTCGACGCCCGCTACGACGATCCGCGCTACCTGCTGCCGACCGTCGACTCGCTCTCGACGGTCGAGGCGGACGACATCGAGCGGGTCGTGCGCGATCGGTTCGGCGATGCGTCCGACTGGAGCTTCGCGTTCAGCGGCGACCTCGACGTCGACGACATGGTCGACCTGGCCGAGCGGTATCTCGGCACGCTGCCGTCGAGCGGGCGGGTCGAGCCGGCCGGCGTACGTCGAGCCGCCCCCGCCGGCCGGGCATCGTCGACGAGGACACGACCGGCGGCTCGGGGAGCCAGGCCAACGTGTCGTTCCTGTTCACGGCGCCGGCCACGATCGATCGCCGCGACGACGTGGCGGCGATGATCGTGCAGGAGATCCTGACCGCTCGGCTCACCGACGTGATCCGCGAGCAGCTCGGCGAGTCGTACTCGCCGTTCGCGGTGGTGGAGGTGGCGGCCGGTCCGACTCCGAACGTCGAGATCGTACCTGTCCACGAGCACGTCGGCCGAGCTGGCCGCCGACGGTCGAGCAGGGGATCCTCGGGGAGCTGGGCGACCTACGCGCGAACGGTCCGACCGAGGCGGAGTTCGACAGCGCCGACCGAGACGGTCCGCCAGCAACTCGATCTCGTCTACAACGAACAGGTGAACGACGAGGTGCTCGACGTGCTCGTCGACCCGGCGGGCAACCCCGACTTCGGCGACTACCTCGGCCAGTCCGCCCTCGTCGATGATCTCGACCGCGCCGCCATCACCACCTACCTGGTCGACCTGGATCCCCCTCGACCAGCTACATCACCGTCACCGTCTCGCCCCGTAGTGTCGCGGGGTCAGGCACCGACGTTCAGCGCATGTTGGCGGCGGCGACGTTGCGTTGGCTGACCTCGACCAGGTCGCCCTTGCGGATCTCGTAGCTGATCACGTGGTCGACCGAGTGCTGCCCGCTGCGGGCCTTGCCCGTGACGACGTCGATCTCGGTGCCGTCGACGACCGGCACGAGGGCGATCGCCCGGAAACCCTCCTCCACGCCCGGGGCGGAGCGCTTGTCCTCGCGCAGGAGCAGGCCCGGAATCCCACACCCACACGTCGTCGACGCTGACGAAGCGGCAGCGGTGACTGGTCTTCGACTTCGACACGAGCCCGCCGGGGCAGACGACGACGTTGCCCTCCACCCACGGGAGCACGCCGAGGCCGTCGCGGCCGAACCCGACCTCGAACGCGGCGGCGACGATGGCGTCGTGATCGCCGTTGTCGATCGCCCGCTCGATCTGCACCTGGCGCACGACTTCGGCGAGGTTGTGCAGCTCGTCGTCGCCCGGCGCGACGCGCTGCGCACCGTGCCGGACGCACGGCTCGCTCAGGGTTGGATCGAGGTCGCGAGCGGAGGGCGTGACCGTCATCCCTGCATTGTGTCCGATGGGTGTGACGGTTTGTGGGTGTCGTACAGTCCCGTCCATGCAGACCAAAGCCGCAATCCTGTGGGAGATCAATCAGCCGTGGAGTGTCGAGGACGTCGAACTCGACGCCCCCGGGCCGGGCGAGGTCCGCGTCAAACTCGCCGCGTCGGGCCTGTGCCACTCCGACGAACACCTCGTCACCGGCGACCTGCCGTTCGAGCTGCCGATCATCGGCGGGCACGAGGGTGCCGGCGTCGTCGAGGAGGTCGGCGAAGGCGTGAGCTGGCTGACGCCGGGCGACCACGTCGTGTTCGGCTTCATCCCGTCGTGTGGCCGCTGCCCGAGCTGTTCGACCGGCCATCAGAACCTGTGCGACTTCGGCGCGCTGATGGGCGTCGGCAAGCAGATCGCCGATGGCACGTCGCGTCACCATGCGCAGGGCAAGGATCTCGGCCTGATGTGCCTGCTCGGCACGTTCTCGCACCACACGGTCGTCAACGAGGCGAGCTGCATCAAGATCGAGAACGACGTGCCGCTCGAGAAGGCCTGCCTGCTCGGTTGCGGTGTCGTCACCGGATGGGGTTCGGCCGTGTACGCGGCCGACGTCGGCCCCGGCGACATCGTCTGCGTCGTCGGGATCGGTGGCATCGGCGCCAACGCGATCCAGGGCGCCAAGCTCGCCGGTGCCAAGCAGATCTGGGCGATCGACCCGATCGAGTACAAGCGCGAGAAGGCGATGGAGTTCGGCGCCACGCACACCGCCGCGTCGATGGCCGAGGCGATGGAGCCGCTCGGTGCGGCGTCGTGGGGGACGATGGCGAACAAGGTCATCATGACGATGGGTGTCGGCTCGGGCGAGGTGCTGATCGAGGCGCTGGCGCTGGCCGCCAAGCGCGGCCGCGTCGTCGTCACCAACATCCACCCGGCGATGGAGATGTCGGCCAACGTCAGCCTCCTCGACCTCACGCTGATGGAGAAGCAGGTCGTCGGCTCGCTGTTCGGCTCGGGCAACCCGCGCGCCGACATCCCGAAGCTGCTCAACCTCTACCGCGAGGGTCAGCTCGATCTCGACGGCCTGGTCACCAAGACCTACACGCTCGACGGCGTGAACGACGGCTACGACGACATGCGCGCGGGCAAGAACATCCGCGGCGTGATGGTCTACAGCTGACACAATCCTCGTTTGCGTCGGGATTTCGGGCGACCGGTCCTCCGAAATCCTGACGCAAACGGCTGTTGAGCGTCGACGGACACGATGAAGGCACACGAACGGGGGATGGTGCGATGAAGAGCAAGGCTGGGGTCATCCGGGGGATCGACCAGGAGTGGGAGGTCGTCGACATCGAGGTCGACGCGCCGAAGGTCGGTGAGGTGCTCGTCGAGTGGAAGGTCGCCGGGCTGTGCCACAGCGACGAGCACCTCGTCACCGGCGACATGGTGCCGCCGCGAGGAGGCGCTGGCCGCTGATGGGCATCGACGACTTCTTCCCGATCATCGGCGGCCACGAGGGCGCCGGCGTCGATCGCCGAGGTCGGGCCCGGCGTGCACGAGCGTGGAGGTCGGCGACCACGTGTCGGCCTCGTTCATCCCGTCGTGCGGCCGCTGCCGCTACTGCTCGACCGGTCGGCAGAACCTGTGCGACGACGGCGCCGGCGCGTTCCTGCCCGGCATGATCACCGACGGCACGAGCCGCCACCGCATCGACGACGGCAGCCGACGTCATGCTGTTCGCCAAGCTCGGCACGTTCTCGCGAGTACTCCTGCGTCGCCGAGTCGCAGGTCATCAAGGTCGACCCCGACCTGCCGCTCGACGCGGTCGCCCTCGTGTCGTGCGGCGTCGCCACCGGCTGGGGCTCGGCCACCAAGCGCGCCGACGTCGCTCCCGGCGACACCGTCGTCGTGGTCGGCATCGGCGGCATCGGCATCAACGCCGTGCAGGGCGCGGCGATGGCCGGCGCCCGCCACGTCATCGCCATCGACCCGGTCGAGTTCAAGCGCGAGAAGGCGATGGAGTTCGGCGCCACCCACACGTTCGCCTCGATGGAGGAGGCGCTGCCGGCGGTGATGGAGCTGTCGTGGGGACAGATGGCCGACAAGGTGATCATGACCCCCGGCGTGATGTACGGCGACATGATGGCGCTCGGCACGCAGCTCGCCGGCAAGGGCGGCACGATCGTCGTCACCGCGGTCGCGCCGATGACCCAGACCGAGTCGTCGGTCAACCTGTTCGAGCTGGCGATGTACAACAAGGAGATCAAGGGCACGATCTTCGGCTCGCTCAACCCGCGGGCCGACATCCCCAAGCTGCTCGGCCTGTACCGCGAGGGCCAGCTCAAGCTCGACGAGCTGATCACCAACCGCTACCCGCTCGACGACATCAACGTCGGCTACCAGGCGATGCGCGACGGCGAGAACATCCGCGGCGTGATCGTGCATGGCTCCTGATCGCGCATGCCTGAATCGTCCGCCGACCCCGCATCGCTCGTCGAGCGCATCGGCGACGACCGTCGTCGGCCGCCGCCGCGAGATCGAACTCGTCGTCGCCGCGCTCGATCGCCGACCGCCACATCCTGCATCGAGGGTCCGCCCGGCACCGGCAAGTCGACGCTGCTGCGCGCGGTCGCCCAGGAGCTCGGCGTGGGTTTCGAGTTCGTCGAGGGCAACGCCGAGCTCACGCCGGCCCGGCTCGTCGGCCACTTCGACCCGGCCCGGGTGATGGCCGAGGGGTACGACCCGAACGTGTTCGTCGACGGTCCGCTGGCGGCGGCGCTGCGCGACGGGTCGCTGCTGTACGTCGAGGAGATCAACCGCGTCCCCGAGGAGACGCTCGAACGTGCTCATCACCGTGATGAGCGAGGGCGAGCTCCACGTGCCGCGGCTCGGCCGGCTCGCGGCGTCGCCGGGTTTCCGGCTGGTGGCGGCGATGAATCCGTTCGACGCGATCGGCACCGCCCGCATCTCCGGCGCGGTGTACGACCGCGTGTGCCGGCTCGCCGTCGGCTACCAGTCGGCGAGCGACGAGAGCGACATCACCCGCCGGGCGGCGCGGACCGACGACCTCGATCCGGCCTGGGTCGACAAGGTCGTCGAGCTCGTGCGCCTCACCCGCACCCATCCCGACCTGCGCGTCGGCTCGTCGGTGCGCGGCGCGATCGACATGTGCGCGGTGGCGTCGTCGCTGGCCGTGGTGCGCGGCGCCTCGCCCGCCGTGCGCGACGTGTCGCTCGATGCCGCGCTCGTCGCGCTGTCGGGCCGGGTGCGGCTCCGCGAGGGCACGACCCGGACCGCCGACGACATCGTCCGCGAGCTGTGGGGATCGGTGTTCGCCACCGTCCACGACGGGGCCGGTGACGAGGGAAAAGCTGGCGCCCCGACTGGGGCCACGACCTCCCGCTGAAGTCCCCGCCCGCGAACACGAAGGAGGGCGACGAGGCCGACGAGGAGGTGGCGAAGAGCCGGAAGCGGACCACGTCGCGTCGCGACCTCGCCCTCAACGACGCGCTTCGACGAGATCTCGCCGGAGGTCGGCATGATCGACGAGCAGGCGCTCGACGACGCGCTCGAGGACGACCCCGACGAGACCCTGGCGCTGCTGGCCGATCTCACCGGTGCGACCGACGAGAAGCTGCGCGAGCTCGCCCGGCGCCTGGCGGCCCAGCTGTTCCTCGACCTCGCCCAAGCGTGGCCCGGCGACACCGCGCGGCGTCGGATCGCTGCGCACCCAGCGGTACCGGCCCGACGGTGGCGACCTCGATGTCGACGCCAGCCTCGATGCGGTGGTCGCGGCCACGCGTCGGCGAACGAGCGGTCGATCCGGAGGACCTGCGGATCCGGGCGTGGACGAAGCCGGGCACGGCGATCTGCCTGCTCGTCGATCGCAGCGGCTCGATGGGCGGCAAGCCGCTCGCCACCGCGGCGGTCGCCGCGTCGGCCGTGGCGTGGCGAGCGCCCGACGACTACTCGGTGCTGTCGTTCGGCAAGGACGTCATCGCGGCGAAGTCGCAGGACGTCCCGAAGTCGA
Organism: Ilumatobacteraceae bacterium; assembly: GCA_963801795.1. Taxonomy (GTDB): domain Bacteria; phylum Actinomycetota; class Acidimicrobiia; order Acidimicrobiales; family Ilumatobacteraceae; genus Sva-07. The sequence goes on along the minus strand of CAWDFZ010000001.1, from coordinate 96,091 downwards.
ACGAGGCGGTGGTCGACTCGGTGCTCGCCCTGCGCGGCTTCGGCACCACCGACATCGCCGGCGCACTGCGGGCCGCCGGTGAGCAACTCGCACGGTCACGGGCCGGGCGCAAGGTGACGATCCTGTTGTCGGACTGTCGGGCCACCGTGCCGGGCGACGTGGTCGCGGCGGCGGCGCGGCTCGACGAACTGGTGATCGTCGCGCCCGAATCGGACGCCGAGGAGGCATTGGAGCTCGGTCGCCGCAGCGGTGCCCGGGTCACCACCGTGTCCGGCCCGTCCGACGCCGCGGCCGGCCTCGCCCGCGCCCTCGACCTGTAGCGCGGTTCGGGTTTGGCGCGGGTCAGAGGCTAGCAGGTGACGTTCGGGTCGGGGGAGATGCCCTTGCTGTTCTGGTCGGCGACGACCGACGGCAACGTCGATCCGGTCGACGGATCGGTCACCGTCACGTGTCGTCGGCGACGCGTCGTGGTCGTGTCGTCGATCGGGCGCCACGGTGGTCGGCTCGAAGACCTGCTCGGGAGCATCGCCGAGCGTCGCCTGACCGCGGAAGACGGCGAGGATCTTCTGCATGTTGTCGCCGTCGAGTTCGGGGATCAGCACGGAGTTGCCCTGGATCGTCGTGGGCCGTGACTCGATCTGGTACGTCGTGATCGCCGCCGGGTCGACCTTGCTCATCACGCCGGCGAACTCGAGCATCTTGCGGGTGGTCAGGTCCGGGTCGGTGACGACGTACTGCGGTGAGCGTCTTGATCAGCGCGCTCGCCACGTCCGGGTCGAAGGCACCCTTCGTCGAGCAGACGGCTCACGGTGCGGCGCAGGAAGTCCTGCTGGCGCGAGATGCGACCGAGGTCGGAGGTGCCGTCGGTCGTGCCACACGCCGTCGGGCGTCTGGTACTCGAGGTGGCGTGATCGCACGTAGGCGAGGGCGTGGTCGCCGTTGAACGTGAAGCAGCCCGCCTCGGGAACGTAGAGGCCCGTGGACGGGTCGCTGCACCGGCGTGGCGAAGGGAACGGTGACGCCGTCGACCGCGTCGACCAACGTCTTGAAGGCACAGAAGTCGACCTGCACGAAGTGGTCGGTCGGGATGCCGAAGTTCTGGTAGATCGTGTCGATCAGTTGCTGCGGGTTGTCCCGCTCGTAGGCGGCGTTGATGCGTTGCTGGCTCGACCGGCCGGCGATCGTGACCCACAGGTCGCGGGGGAACGACAGCACGGCGACCTGCGACGTTGCCGGGTTGACGCGCCACATCATGATCGTGTCGCTGCGTTCGCCGAGGGTCGACCGGTCGCCGAACGCCCGCGCTTGCGGCGAATCGGGATCGACGCAGCTGTTGTTGTCGGCACCGGTGATCAGGAAGTTCTGGGCGCCCGGTTCGGCCGGCGGGAAACGTCGGCGGCGGGCTGGTCTCGGGTGCGACCTCCGCCGTGTCGGAGGGTGCGGTGGAGTCGACCACCGGCGCGACGGTGGTCACGGTCGACGGATCGATGATCGCCGGGGCGAGGTTGCGATCCTCGATCACCCGCTGACCGGCGTACAGGGCGCCGGCCGCGGTGAAGCTGGCGAGCGCACAGAGGAATGCGGCGGCGATCGTCAGCCGCTGGGGCCAGGTGCGCTTCGGCTTCGGCCGCTTGTTGTCGGTCGAGTCAGCCGCCATCGCGGGTGACGTTAGCGCCCGGTGCGCCTCGTGGCGCCGCGACCGGCCCTTTCAATCGACACGGTCAGATGTCACGGCGAGATGTCACGCCAGGACGACGACGACGGTGCCGACCTGCGCCCAGTTCCACATCCAGATGGCGTCCTCGGGCGCCTGCCGGACGCAGCCGCCGGACAGTGGCTGACCGAGCTGTTCGATCGTCTGCACGGGACGGCCGTACTGGATCGGGATGGCGTGGAAACCGATGTTGCCGTCGTGGCTGCCGTGCGCGAACCGGACCATGTAGTTCCAGGTGATGCTCGGGTTGTGGATGGCGAACGTGCTGAACGAGCGCGAGTACACGCTGTACACGCCAGGTCTCGGGTCGAGCGGGTCGAGACGGCCCGACACGCGATGGGTCTTGATCACGACCTCGTTCTCGTCGACCGCCCAGACGCGCTGCAGCGACTTCGAGTACACGGCTCGACGACCCGAACCTGAGTTGGCCGGGAGTTGAAATTCGGGCGGTGGAGGTGGTGGTGGCGCCTGGAGCTGCACCTGTGACCCGCGCTGCGGCGTCACCCCGGAGGCTGCGGCGGGTCCGGTGATGGGGACGGCCGGCGAGGCGCTGGCTCCGGAGTTGAGCACCAACGATCCGGGCGGCGTGGTGATACTCGCCGGAGCAGTTTCGACTGCCGCGCTGGTCGGGGATGGCGCCGAGGCAATCGGTTCGGTCGTGGCCGGCGACGCCGTGGACCCGACGGACGTCGACGGCTCGGGGTCGGTGGTCGTCGACGTGGGGATCGTCGTGGTCGTCGAGGTCGTCGTCGTTGTGGACTCGATGGTCGACGTCGTGGTCGTGTCCTCTGCTGCAACCGGCGCGCCGATGAGCACGAGGACGAGCGCGGCGACCACTGTCGCCCGCGACCCCAACGTTCGCGGTCCCGTCTGCACGGTCATCGGCGCGACCGTAGTGCGGATCAGGTGGTCGTTGCGAGGACGGTCTCGCACGAGAGCGATTCGCCGACCCTGAGTTCCAGTGTGGTGATCGAACCCGCGTCGGCGAGATCGGCACGTCCCTGTTCGATCGCCGGGTGGATCGATCCGGGTGCGCTGACGATCAGCGACTCCACGGTCGAGCGCTGACTCTGCTTCGCCTCGGTCTTCGCCCGTCGCACCAGCGTGAGCACCTCGACGACCGGATCGATGAGCTCGGGGTCGCCGCCCAGCCTCGGTCGGCACCGGCCACGCGGCACGGTGGATGCTTCCCTCGTTCCACCAACTCCACGACTCCTCCGTGGCGAACGGGAGGATCGGTGCCAGCAGTCGTTGGATCGCGCTGAGCGCCGTGCTGCAGCGCGAGGCGGGCCGACGCGGCCTGCTCGTCGCCCTGGGAGTTGTAGGCGCGTCCCTTGACGAGTTCGACGTAGTCGTCGCAGAACCACCAGAAGAACGCCTCGGTGCGCTCGAGGGCGCGGGCGTAGTCGAACGCCTCGAAGCCGGCGGTCGCCTCGGTGATCGTGGCGTCGAGCTTGGCCAGCATCGACCGGTCGAGCGGGTTGGTGACCGCTTCTGGCCAGATCATGGCCGGCCAGGTCAGGGTCTCGAGATCGCCGGCGACATCATTGGCGCCATCGCCGAAGCCCAGGACGAACTTGGTGACGTTGAGCAGCTTCGTGGCGAGCTTGCGGCCGACCTTCATCTGGTCTTCGCTCAACGCGGTGTCGACGCCGGGCCGGCCCGAACCCGCCCAGTAGCGCACGGCGTCGGTGCCGTACGTGTCGAACAGGTCCAGCGGCGTGACGACGTTGCCCTTCGACTTCGACATCTTCTTGCGGTCGGGGTCGAGGATCCAGCCCGACAGCGCGGCGTTGCGCCCACGGGCGCGACGCCGAACTCGTGGTGGCTGCGGACCATCGTGGAGAACAGCCAGGTGCGGATGATGTCGTGGGCCTGCGGGCGCATGTCCATCGGGAAGATGCGCTCGAACAGGTCGGACTCCTCCTCCCAGCAGCCGGCGATCTGCGGGGTGAGCGACGATGTCGCCCACGTGTCGAACACGTCCGGATCGCCGGTGAAGCCGCCCGGCTGGTCGCGCTGGGCCGCGCTCGTAGCCGACGGGGACGTCGGTCGACGGGTCGATCGGCAGGCGCGATTCCTCGGGCAGGAGCGGCTCGTCGTAGATCGGCTCGCCCGACGCGTCGAGCGGGTACCAGACCGGCACGGGCACGCCGAAGAACCGCTGGCGGCTGACGAGCCAGTCGCCGTTGAGGCCCTCGACCCAGTTCTCGTAGCGGTGGCGCATGTGGGCGGGGTGCCAGGTGAGTTCGCCGGCGCGGGCGACGAGTTCGGCCCGCAGGTCGGCGTCGCGGCCGCCGTTGCGGATGTACCACTGGCGCGACGTGACGATCTCGAGCGGGCGCTCGCCGCGCTCGTAGAACTTCACCGGGTGCTGGATCGGCCGCGGCTCGCCGAGCAGCGCCCCGGACTCGGTCAGCTGCTGGACGACGGCGGTCTGGGCCTGCTTGACGGTGAGGCCGGCGATCGTGGCGTACGCCGCGCGGTCGACGTCGGCCGGCGCGTCGGGCAGCAGCCGTCCGTCGCGGCCGATGATCGCCCGCATCGGCAGGTTCAGCTCGCGCCACCAGGTGACGTCGCTCGTGTCGCCGAACGTGCAGATCATGGCGATGCCGGTGCCCTTGTCGGGCTGGGCCAGCTCGTGGGCGATGGACCGGCACCTCGACGCCGTACAGCGGGGTGCGCACGGTCGTGCCGAACAGCGGCTGGTAACGCTCGTCGTCGGGATGGGCCACGAGCGCGACGCACGCGGCGAGCAGCTCGGGGCGGGTCGTGTCGATCTCGATCGCACCGTTGCCGTCGGTGCGCGGGAACGCGATCTTGTGGTAGGCGCCCGGCCGCTCGCGGTCCTCCATCTCGGCCTGGGCGACGGCGGTGCGGAAGTCGATGTCCCACATCGTCGGCGCTTCCTGGCTGTACGCCTCGCCGCGGGTGACGTTGCGCAGGAACGCTCGCTGGCTGGCGCGGCGCGAGCGCTCGTCGATCGTCGCGTACTTCAGCGTCCAGTCGACCGACAGGCCGAGCCGGCGCAGCAGCGCCTCGAAGACCTTCTCGTCGGTCTCGACGAGCTCGTCGCACAGTTCGAGGAAGTTCGGCCGCGAGATGGCGATCGGCGTGGTGGTTCTTCGGCGGGTCGCCGCGGAACGGCGGCTCGAAGCCCTCGACGTACGGCTGGCTCGGATCGCAGCGGACGCCGTAGTAGTTCTGGACGCGCCGCTCGGTGGGCAGGCCGTTGTCGTCCCAGCCCATCGGGTAGAAGACGTCCTTGCCGGCCATGCGCTGGTAGCGGGCGATCGTGTCGGTGTGGGTGTAGCTGAACACGTGGCCCATGTGCAGCGAGCCGCTGACGGTCGGCGGCGGCGTGTCGATCGAGAAGACCTGGTCGCGGGTGGCGGTGCGGTCGAACGCGTAGATGCCGTCGGCTTCCCATACCGTCGGCCCAGCGCGCCTCGATGCCATCGAGCGTCGGTCGGTCCGGGATGTTCGCCATGTCCGCCGAGGCTACCGACCCACCTCTGCCTGCCTGATCTGCGTTTGCGTCGGGATTGCTGCGGGACCGGTTCGCAGAGATCCCGACGCAAACGTGGATCGGACGTGCCCGCGAACAAGTTGCCGGGGGTGGCGAGGGGTCGGCTCGTAGGATGGCTGGCTGTGCTGCACCTCTACGACACTGCGACTCGCTCCGTGCGTGAGTTGGCTCTGCGCGAGCCGGGCAAGGTCAGCATCTACCTCTGTGGGCCGACGGTGTACGGCCCGCCGCACCTCGGCCACGGCCGGGCGACGCTGTCGTACGACATCCTGCGCCGCTACCTCGAATGGTCGGGCTCGACGTGCGTCTCGTGTCGAACATCACCGACATCGACGACAACATCATCAACCGCGCCCAGCGTGAGGATCGACCCTGGCAGGACATCACCACCAAGTGCGAGGCGATGTGGTTCCAGGCGATGGACGGCATCGACGTCGCAACGGCCGACCGACGTTCCCCACGCCACCGAATACGTCGACGAGATGGTCGAGATGATCGGCCAGCTCGTCGCGCTCGACAAGGCCTACCTCACCGACGACGGCGTGTACATGGACGTCGAATCGGTCGACGACTACGGCCTGCTCGCCCATCAGTCGCTCGACGACATGCGCACCGGCGGCGGCGAGCGCGAGGTGTTCGGCGCCGACCAGAAGCGCCATCCTGCCGACTTCGTGCTGTGGAAGTTCTCCAAGCCCGACGAGCCGGCGTGGCCGTCACCGTGGGGCGACGGTCGGCCCGGGTGGCATTCCGAGTGCGTCGTGATGAGCCTCGACCTGCTCGGCGAGGGGTTCGACCTGCACTGCGGCGGCCAGGACCTGCGCTTCCCGCACCACGAGAACGAGCGGGCCCAGGCGGTCGCCCTCGGCAAGACGTTCGCCAACCACTGGATGCACAACGGCTTCGTCGTCGACGCCGAGGGCGAGAAGATGTCGAAGAGCCTCGGCAACGTGTCGAACCTGCTCGACCTCATCGAGCTCTACGACCCGCGGGCGTACCGCCTGATGCTGCTGCAGTCGCACTACCGCAGCCCGATCGAAGATCAACCAGCAGACGCATCGACGCGGCGGTCGCGTCGCTCGCCGGCCTCGATGCGTTCGCCGCCCGCACGGCCACCCTGGAAGACGCCGAGCCCGACGCCGATGTGATCGCCGCGTTCCGTGTGGCGATGGACGACGACCTCGACACGCCGAAGGCCACGGCGCTGATCTTCGACACGGTGCGCCGCGCCAACGTCGCCCTCGACGCGGGCGACGCCGCGGCGGCCGTGTTGACCGCGGCCGTGCACGGAGATCTGCGGCGCCGTCGGTCTGCGAACTCGGCGCGGCCGGCCGACGTGCCGGCCGACGTCGCCGACCTGGCGGCCGCCCTCGACGTGGCCCGTGCCGAACGCGATTTCGCCCGTGCCGACGCGATCCGCGCCGACCTCCAGGCCGCCGGCTGGACGGTCGAGACGACCAAAGCCGGTACGACGATCCGCCGGTGACCGACACGCTCACCACCTCGCCTCTGGCTTCTGCTCGGGCACCCCGGCGCGACCTCGTGCCCGCGAGCCCGCCGCGGATGGGCTACCAGCCGTCGCTCGACGGGCTCCGCGCCCTGTCGGTCGGCATCGTGCTGCTCTACCACGCCGGGTTCTCGTGGATGCACGGCGGATTCTTCGGCGTCGAGGTGTTCTTCGTCGTGTCCGGGTTCCTCATCACGTCGCTGCTGCTCGAGGAGCACGACCGGTTCGGCAGCATCTCGTTCAGCGGCTTCTGGACGCGGCGCGCCCGGCGGCTCCTGCCGGCGCTCTTCGCGGTGCTCGTCGCGGTGGCCGTGTGGGCCGCGTTCGCCGGCTCGGCCGAGCAGCAGTCGCAGCTCCGGCGCGACATCCCATGGTCGGTCTTCTACGTCGGCAACTGGGGCCAGATCCTCGGCGACGTGCCGTACTTCGCCGGTGAACCGCCGCTGCTCCGCCACCTCTGGAGCCTTGCCGTCGAGGAGCAGTGGTACCTGATCTGGCCGCTCGTGTTCGTCGGGATCATCGGCTTGGGGATCTCGCATCGGGCCAAGGGAGCGTGGGTCGTCGGCGCGGGATTCGCGGTGTTCGCGCTGATGTTCTGGATGTACGGGAACTCGCCGACGCCGCTCGGCGGACCGCCCTCGCTGTTCGAGGGTCTGAACCGCACGAACTTCCTCTACCTGTCGACGGTCACGCGGGCGGGTGGGCTGCTGCTCGGTGCCGGTGCGGCGTTCTGGTGGCGTCCGTGGCGCTGGTCGAACGCTGGTTCCGCGCCGATCGGCCGGCACCTCGATCCGATCGGTGCCGCGGCGTTGGCGATGATCGCCTGCGCCGCCGCCGTCGCCCACGTGACCGCCGGATACGTCTACCAGTGGCTGCTGCCGCTCGTGTCGATCCTGTCGCTCGTGGCGATCATGGTGGCCGTCCATCCGGCGGCGGTCGGGATGCGGCGCATCCTGTCGTGGCCGCCGCTCGTCGAGATCGGCAAGCGGAGCTACGGCCTGTACCTGTGGAGCTGGCCGATCTTCGTGATCTTCGGCGCGACCGACGGGTCGGTGCCAGCGGTTCGTGTCGGCGATGATCATCACCGTCGTCGTGACCGAGGCGTCGTACCGCTGGCTCGAGACGCCGGTCCGCAAGGGTGCGATCGGGGACTGGTGGAGCGATCGGACGCCGGATGCCAACTACTACGCGCCGCTCGCCGGCGGCGCGCTCGTGCTCGGCTGCCTGGTCGTGTTCTACGTGAGCGTCGACCCGTTCGACCCCTTCGAGGGCGGCGGCGAGTCGACGTTCGAACTCGACCGACGCGGCCGACAGCGACGCCGCGACCGCGACCCGCCGTCGATGCCGCCGCGGCCGCGGCGACCGCCCGTCGCGCCGGTCACCACGCTCGTGCCCGGCACGACGATCGCGCCCGCAACCTCGGCGAGTCTGGCCATCGTCGGCGACTCGCAGGCGCACGCGTTGGCCATCAATCTGCCCGACGGCATCGAGTCGACGTTCCCGAACGTGCAGGACGGCAGTGTCGAGGGCTGCGGTGTGTACGACGAGGGGTCGCCGATGACCGCGGCCGACTTCTCCAGATCGACCTCGGCTCGTACTGTCCGGGGTGGCAGGACGAGTGGGCGGCGGCCGCGGCCGGCCACGATGTCACGCTCGTCGTGCTCGGGGCGTGGGACGTGTTCGACATGAAGATCGACGGTGTGGTGCATCCGTTCGGCGCCGCCGCGACCGACGAGGAGTGGAAGACGCATGTGCGGTCGGGCATCGACGCGATGCTGGCGACGGGGTCGAAAGTCGCGCTCCTGCCGGTCGCCTGCATGCGCCCGATCGACGTCGTGGCGAACGTGGCGCTGCCCGAGCGGGGCGACGATGCGAGGGTCGCCCACGTCAACGACCTGCTGGCACAGGTGGCCGACACGTACGGATCCGAGGTCGTGCTGCTCGAAGGGCCGCCCGAGTGGTGCAACGACGAGGCGATCGCCACCGACCTGAACTACCGCTGGGACGGCGTCCACGTGTACACGCCGGGTGCCGAACTCATCTACGAGAAGGTCGCCCCGCAACTCCTCCCGCTCGCCGCCACGCCGTAACTCGGTTCGTTCGGGGCCGCGGCCAGAACGAACCGGGTGGAGCGTCAGTCGCCCGGGGTGGCGGTGCAGGCGGCAGCGGCGCACACGTCGATCAGTTCGTCCGTCGAAGAGGAAGTTCGCCTTCTGCGTCCGGACGTCGGCGTCGTTGCGCGGGTCGCTGTGCGGATCGCGACTGGTACTCGGAGCGATCTGCTCGATCGGGATGGGGTCGGAGCCGGAATCCCAGATCACGAGCCCCGATCCGACGGACGGGTAGGCGAGCGTGTCGATGCCCCAGCCGGGCTCGACCTCGCCGCTGCGGCCGTCGGCGGTGACGGGGCGGTGGATCGGCACACCCATCGTGCGCGCCGCGATCATCGCCGTCAGCTCGCTGACCTGCCAGTCGCCGAACGCGACGTGCATCAGCACCGTCTTCTCGGGCGTGTCGGGCAGTGGATCGGCGACGACGTGGCGGACGTAGCCCGACCCCTCCGTGCGGTCCCACACCATCTGGATGACCGACAGCAGCAGCGTCCGGTCGAGCGCGCTGGGGTAGGCGGGGACGAAGATCGCCTCGTACGTGTCGAAGTCGACGGACCGTGGCAGCAGGGTCGAGTAGTTCATGCCGACCACGCCGAGCACGGCCCGCTCGAAGTCCTGCGAGATGCCGGCGAGCGCCAAGCCCATGATGCCGCCCTGACTGTTGCCGTCGTAGAACAGCTCGCTGTTGTCGATCAGCGGTGTGCCGTCGGGCCGGGCGAAACCGGGGTGGCTGATCAGACCGTTGTCGGCGAGCATCAGCCGGCCGAGCACGAGCTGGTTCAGGAAGCCCCTGGGTCATCCGGTCGACGAACGTCGGGAACAGCGACATGTCGCCCAGCGCGGCGACCGCGGTGGGGATGTCGTCCTCGCTGAAGCCGGCCCACTTCGTGGCGCAGTACACGGTGTTGTGCTCGTTCGACATCGCCACGATGTTCCCGGCGTCGACCTCGAGGTTCGACCCGAGCAACCCGTGGCCGTACTGCACGAGGTGCGCCGGTTCGGTACCCGCCATCGTCGCCTCGGAGATGCCGCAGGCGAACGGGGCGAGGACGGTCGGCGTGTCCGGATTCTGCTGCGGGAGGCCGTCGGCGCCGATGTTGAGCGCGCTGCCGGGCGAACCGTCGCCGGTGAGGTAGTTGGGGACGCTGTAGAGGCCCTCGACGAACCGGGCCAGGCCGTCGGCCTCGGGATCGTCGGTGACCGAGGTGATCTCGAACTCGGGGGTCGAGTCGCCGAGGCCGGCCATCGTCTCGTCGCGCATCTTCAGGATCGGCGCCGTGGTGTTCTCGGTGCTCGCGGTCGTGAAACTCCACGCGAGTTGCAGATCGTCACGGTCGACGCCGGCGGCTTCCAGCGCCTCGATCGTCTCCTCCATCGCGTCGCGCCGCGACTCGATCGCATCGATCTCGGTGGTCAGCCGGTCGCGGTACGCGGCGAACACGGGCGACACAGCGATCGGTTCCCCGGCGGTGGTGTGCAGATCCCGCAGGGCGACGGCATAGGTCGTCTCGGGCGCGAGGCTGATCGCCGGGTGGATCACGAGGAGCCGTTCCGTCGGGATCGGCCGCTCCGGCGTCGGGTTCGGCCCACAGTGGCACGCGATCACCCGTCGAGGTGTCGACGAGCACGACGGTCGCATCGTCGTCGAGCGACGCACCGAGGTCGGTCCACGTCGGCAGGTTCGTCGGGTCGAGATCGGCCACGTAGGTGAGCAGCGACGCGTTGGCGCTGAAGCCGTCCTCGCGAATTCCACCGTGCCGGGTCGACGGTGACGCCCTGCGCATTGGTCGGGAGCGCCGCAGCGGGAAATGCCACCCGGTGGCCGCTCGGCGTCGATGGGTCGTCGACGAGGAAGGCGTTGCTCGGGAACGGCAGGACGCACTGGCGCGTGTCGAGCGGGTCACAGCCATCGGGCGCGGACGCGAGCGCGTCCTCGATCGCCGCGACGGTCGCGGCGTCGGCCGGTGTGGAGGCGAGTTCCGTCGTGGTCGGCTGCGCCGGCACGGTGGTGGTCGACGCCGGGACGTCGGTCGCGGCCACGGAATCTCCGGTGATGGCCGAATCCGCAGCGGTGGCTAACGGCGGCTGCGTCGTGTCGGCGGCGTCGTTCCCGCTCCCGCTGCACGATGCGACGACGAGCGCCGCGGCGATGCAGAGTCCGGCTCGTGTCCTCATGGGACGAACGGTAGCCAGCGTCGATTCAGCGACTGCGGACCCGGAAGTTACCGGTGAGTAGACAATCACGTTACCGACCGGTAACTTAGGTTTCATGACCGACTTCTCGCTGAATCTCAACGAAGACCAGTTGCAGACTGCAGAAGTGGGTCCACGACTTCGCCGAGAACGTCATCCGGCCCGCCGCCCACGAGTGGGACGAGCGCGAGGAGTTCCCGTGGCCGGTCGTCGAGGAGGCCGCCCAGATCGGTCTGTACGGCATCGACTTCATCATGAACGCGATGGCCGACCCGACCGGGCTCACGTTGCCGGTCGCCGTCGAGGAGATCTTCTGGGGCGACGCCGGCATCGGCATGGCGATCATGGGCACCGGGCTCGCCGCGGCCGGGCATCGCCGGCAACGGCACGCCCGAGCAGATCATCGAATGGGTGCCGCAGTGCTACGGCACCGCCGACGACGTGAAGCTCGGTGCATTCTGCGTGAGCGAGCCCGACGCCGGTTCCGACGTGTCGAGCCTGCGTACCCGCGCCGTCTACGACGAGGCCAAGGACGAGTGGACGCTCAACGGCACCAAGGCGTGGATCACCAACGGCGGCATCGCCGACGTGCACGTCGTCGTCGCCGACGCGTCGACCCCGAACTGAAGGGCGAAGGGCCAGGCGAGCTTCGTCGTCCCGCCGAACACGCCCGGCCTGTCGATGGGACAGAAGTACAAGAAGCACGGGATCCGTGCGAGCCACACGTCCGAGGTCGTGCTCGACGACGTCAAGGTGCCCGGTTCGTGCCTGCTCGGTGGCAAGGACAAGCTCGACGAGAAGCTCGCCCGTGCCCGTGACAAGCAGTCGCAGCGGCAAGCAGCCGGCGATGGCGACGTTCGAGGCCACCCGGCCGACGGTCGGCGCCCAGGCGCTCGGTGTCGCCCGTGCCGCCTACGAGTACTCGCTCGAGTACGCCAAGGAGCGCCACGCGTTCGGCAAGCCGATCATCATGAACCAGGCGATCGCGTTCAAGCTCGCCAACATGGCGACCGAGATCGACGCCAGCCGTCTGCTCATCTGGCGTGCCGCCTGGCTGTCGAAGAACGGCACGTTCAAGAACGGCGAGGGCTCGATGTCGAAGTGGAAGGCGTCGGAGACCGCCGTCCGCGTCACCGAGGATGCCATCCAGATCCTCGGCGGCTACGGCTACACCCGCGAGTACCCCGTCGAGCGTTGGCACCGTGACGCCAAGATCCACACGATCTTCGAAGGCACCTCCGAGATCCAGCAGCTGGTCATCTCCCGGGCGATATCAGGCCTGCGTATCGAGTGATTTGACGCTCGACGTTCGACGTGCTCGACGCATGGATCGATCAGAACGTCGACAGGTGCGGTCGATCAAGCAGGACAGGATCGCCGAGATCCCGATCGCCCAGCTGTCGAGCGCTGGCACACGCGCCTGCGTCGCGCCGGGATGCAGGACGCCGGAATCCGGAACCAGCACGGCGCGCTCAGCGCCGCGCTCAACCACGTGGATGGCCGTCGGTCGGTGATCGACCTCGCCGGTCTCGGTCGTCATCGTCCGCTCCGTGACCGTGGTTCGCGTAGCGTTGCCATGGTCATGCGCCTCGTGCCCGATACACAAGCTTCCGTTGTCGTCGATGCGCACGGCGGGGCAAGCGTCGTGGTGATGCGGTGACGAGCGAGACGGCATCACCTCCGTCGGCACCTGCGGGACCGCTCGAACTCCTCAGGAGTCGGAGCTACGTCGGGCTGCTCGTGATGGGCGCAGGCGTCGGAGTCGTGGTCGCCGCGGCGGCGTACTTCTTCTTGAAGGGTGTGGCCGACGCGCAGGAATACCTCTTCACAACCTTTCCCGATGATCTCGGGTTCGACGGGGCACCGGTGTGGTGGCCGCTTCCGATCCTCGCGCTGGGCGGCTTGGTGGTCGGTCTCACGATCCGCTACCTGCCCGGAACCGGTGGGCACGCTCCCGCCGAGGGATTCAAGGCCTCTGGTGCTGTCCCCCCGATCGAGCTTCCCGGCATCATCATCGCCGCCTTTGCCACCCTCGCCTGCGGGGCGGTGCTCGGCCCCGAAGCTCCGCTCATCGCCATCGGCAGCGGAATGGGCGTCTTGGCGGTGCATCTGGTCCGCCGGAACGCTCCGCAGAGGGCGAGCGTGGTGATCGCCGCCGCAGGCAGTTTCGCGGCGATCAGCACACTGTTCGGCTCTCCGCTCACGGGAGCCTTCCTGCTGATGGAGGTGTCCGGGCTCGGGGGCCCGATGCTCGGCGTCGTGCTCGTACCGGGCCTGCTCGCCGCGGGTGTGGGCTCGCTCATCTTCATCGGCCTGAACGCATGGACCGGCTTCGGGAACTTCTCGCTGGCGATCCCCGACATTCCGGTGTTCACGACGCCCGACGTCGCCGAGTTGTGCTGGGCGATCGGGATCGGGATCGCCGCTGCCGTCCTCGGAAGCGGCATCCGACGGTTGGCCCTGCTACTCCAGCCTGTCGTCGAGCGCCGATTGGTGTTGCTGACCCCAGTGGCAGGACTGGCGGTCGCCGGTTTGGCGATCGCCTTCGGGGAGTGGTCCGACGAGGGTGCCTCGCAGGTCCTCTTTTCCGGGCAGACCGCGCTGACGGGGCTCATCGAACAAGCGGACACTTGGACGGTCGGCGCGCTCGTGCTGCTCATCGTCTGCAAGAGCTTGGCCTACGGCATCTCGCTCAGCGCCTTCCGCGGTGGCCCGACTTTTCCTGGCATGTTCATCGGCGCGGTCGGCGGCATCGCCCTTTCCCACCTCCCCGGTTTGCCGATGATCGCCGGGGTAGCGATGGGCATCGGGGCGATGACCGTGGCGATGTTGGGCTTTCCGCTGACGTCGGTGCTGATCGTTGCCGTCCTGCTACCAACCGACGCAATCGCCCTGACGCCGCTCGTGATCGTCGCCGTCGTCGTCTCCTACGTCACGTCCGCACGTCTCGGTCCGTCCGAGCCGTGATCGAGGCGTGGCCGAGCCGGTGCTCTAATGCGGGACGACCGACGAAGGCAAACTGCATCAGGGCAAGCGTTTGGGCAAGGGGAGGCTTTCGATGCCGGTCTATCAATGCTTCGTCCAGGAGGGATCGATCTCGGAACCGATCCGCGACGAGTCTGCGCTGAGAGTTGAGACGGACCACGACTGCCGTGCGCCAGTGATCCGTCGCTGCTGAACCGGAACCCCCTACGTTACGTGCTGGGTTGCGTCGCGCCGTGCCACAGCAGGCGGCCGGACCGGAGCATGGCGGTGACGATCGGTTCCGACGGATCGGTCGGATGGCGGATGGTGAGGCACTGGTTGAGCCACAGTCCTTCGACCAGGCCGGCGACGGCGACCGCCAGGTCGCCGACGGTCGTATCCGGCCGCATGGTGAGGCCGTAGTGGCCGATGGCGTCCTGGAACGTCGCTTCCAGGCGGGCGATCCAGGTGCGGTTCTCATCGACGCTCGGCCCGGCGATCGACTCGCTCCACAGCCCGTACGGCACCGCACTCAGCCACAACACCCACAGCGCCGAGTAGCCGGCAGCAGGTTCAGCGCCATGCGCCGGACCCCGCCCGGCCTCGCTGGCGAAGAAGGCGTCGACCCATTCGTCCGCGTTGGAGTGGTCCTGCGGCCGCGGGAACTCGATCTGCTCGATGAGGTCGGTCGCGCTCAGGACGAGCGCCATCGTCTCGGCCTGGAACGCGGCCTGACTACCGAACAGGTTGGTGATGACCCCGCGTGTCTTGCCGTCGCGGGCGGCGACGGCATTGGCGTCGAGGCGCGAGAACGGGCCGATCGCGACCGAGCCCGAGTCGAGTTCCTCGGAGTCGGTCCGGATCTGCTCCAGGGCGACGAGCTCGCCGATTCCGATGTAGCGCTGGCGCGCTTCGTGGCGCGACAAGGTCGATCGCCCTCGATTCTGGCCTGAGGACGGGGCGGGGAGCGGAGTGGTGGCGACGGGGTCCTCCCAAGTGACGGATCTGACAGGCGGCCGAAATCTAGTTGACGGCGACCAGTTACGTACGTACCGTACGCAATGACGGAGTTACATACATACCGTACGTACGGAGAGGGAAGCGGGCATGCCGCAGTTGATCAGTGTCGTTGCGACCCGCCCGCCTCCTGCGGCGATCACGACCGAGACCGCGGCGAGGGTAGGGCCGGCAAGCGGGCGGTTCGCGGCGACGAACCGCTGGGCGGTCACCCTCGCCGCCACGGCCGCGTCGATGTGGGCGCTCGATCTGGTGGCCGCCGCGGCCGGTGTGTTGATCGTCGCGTCGGACGTGCTCGGTGGGGCATCGCACGGCGTGGTGCTCGGCTTCCTGGCAGCTACGTACGTGGTGTGGGGCGCCGGCTTGCGGGTCAACCTGATGGCCAACTGGCGGCTCCTCGAGGAGACGGGGACGAGCACGAACGCGCTGTCGAAGGGGCTGTTCGATCTCGTTCGATTCCGATCGAGCAGCCAGCGGACGGTGCGGGCGGCTTCGGCGATCGGGTACGTCGTCGTCGAAGTCGCCAAGGAAGCGCCGTACTACGCCGGCGCGTTCGGCACGGCGCTGCTGAGCGACGACGTCGATTCGGCTGATGCGCTCGTCTTCCTCGGTGGCGCCAACCTCGGCGCAGCGGTCTACGAGTACGGCATCTCCCGGTCTGACACGGACCGCTCTCGACGCACGGTCGCGGCGCATTGTTCGATCGCGCCGAACAGTCGATGCGCCGACATCCGCCTACGCCGCATTCGACACCGAGTGGGTGCCGCGGGAGTACCTGAATGACTACTACTGCGCGTTGGAAGCCGACGAGCGGGCGACGATCGCCTTCTTCGTCGACGCGATGCGGCATGCCGAACCCGGCCAGCCGGTCTTGCTGTTCGGTGTCGGACCGACGCTCCACCACGTGTTCCTCACGGCCATGACGGCCGCCGAGATCCATCTCGCCGAGTACCTGCCGGCCAACCTCCACGAGATCGAGCGTTGGCTGGTCGGCGCGTCCGAGGCACACGACTGGCGCCCGTTCGTCGAGTACACGCTCGAGTGCGAGGGCGTCACCCGACCCACCGAGGACCTGGTCCGAGATCGCGAGCGGCTGGTCCGGTCAAAGGTCACCGCGTTGCTGGGCGGTGATGCAGGCGACGCCGATCCGCTCGGCGGGCGTGGCAGCGCGCCGTACGGGGTCGTGATCAGCGCCTACTGCGCCGACTCCGCCACCGCCGACAGGGCGACGTGGGAGTCTTACATGCGCAACATCGCCGGGCTGGTGCGGCCGGGCGGTCTGTTCATCACAGCCGCGCTGCGCCACTCGACCGGCTACGTCGTCGGCAGCAGGCTGTTCCCGAGCGCGTCGGTCGACGAGGCAGACATCCGGCGCGTCCTCGAGCCCGGGTTCGACTGGGACGACGGCGCGATCGAGGTGGGCGATCTGTCCGCCGATCGCACACACGGCTACACAAGCATCGTCTTGGCGCGGGTGCGTCGGGCTCGACCGACTGCGGGCGCCTGATCTGGTTCAGCGAGTATCTCGATCAAAGTGGTGGTGTGGCGACCGGCCACATTGCGTGTGTGTCAAGCGGACGGCATGGGAGGTGGACGGGACAACAACGCCCGGGTCTCGAGGACCCGGGCGAAGCGGTTCAGAAATTCGGTGGTGGAGGTGTCAGGGCTTGGTGCTGATCGCCGACACCTCGAACTCGAGGGTCACCTTCTCGCTGACGAGAACGCCGCCTGCGTCGAGGGCGGCATTCCAGTTGACGCCCCAGTCCTTGCGGTTGATCGTGGTCTTGCCCTCGAGACCGACGCGCGTGTTGCCCCACGGGTCGACGGCTGCGCCGCCGAATCGAACCCGACCGCGACCGGCTTGGTGACGCCCTTGATCGTGAGGTCTCCGGTGACAACGAAGGTGTCATCGTCGACCTGCTCGACGCCCGTCGACGCGAAGCTGATCTCGGGGTAGGTGTCCATGTCGAAGAAGTCGTTCGAGCGCAGGTGTGCGTCCCGGTCGGCGTTGCGGGTGTCGATGCTGGCGGCCTTGATCGTCAGCTGCATCCAGGAGTTGGCGGCATTGTCGGCGGTGAGGTAGCCGCGACCGTCGAACTCGTTGAACCTCGTCAAGAAGGTGCCTTGTGACGCCGACCGCCGCGGCACCTTCGTCGCCATCACCCCCCGAGGTCGTGACAAGATCGAAGCCGCCGCCGCGCGCCACGTCGCGGCCGTCCGCGAGCTGTTCATCGAACGACTGACACCAGCCCAGCTCGACGCCATCACCGGAGCTGCGGACGACGTACGCACGACACGCGACCAGGAGCGATGAGCCATCGCTGACGAGGCTGCAGTGTTGGCTGTGACCGCCAGCCAGACCGACGCCGCACTGGGACCAGATCCGCTGCCTGTCCCACGCCCAATCCAAACTCGATCCATCCCGTCGGACATCATCGACGCTGGCTCGGTGGGGTAGGCCGCGATCGAGTCGACGCCGAGATCGTTTGGCGTGACGCCTCTGGGTTGTCGGGCCGGGTCGCGGTAGCTGCTGGGTCAGCGCAGCAGGGCGTGGCGCAGGATCTCGGTGAGCCATGCCGTGAACTCGTCGGTCGTCCAGCCGCGGTCGGTCAGGAGCCAGCGGGGTTCGTAGGAGTTCAGCGCCCACAGGATGTCGGCGGCTCGTTCGACATCGAGGTCTTGGTGTAACCAGCCCGCGGCGTGCCAGTGCCCGACCCAGATGGCGCTGCCCGTCCGGCGCTCCTGGTGGATCGTGTCGACGAACGACATCAGTGTGGCGTCGGTGTCGCGGGAGCCCATGATCATGCGCACGAGCGGATCGGTACGGGCGGAGATGGTCTGGGCGAGCTTGGCGTACGCGGCGAGAGCCTCTTCGCCCGAGGTCGCCTGGAGCACGGCGAGCGCCTCGGGGCGCTGCGCAAGCGGGACGTCGTCGTCGTCGCCGGCGAGCGTGACGTCGTACACCGCCTTCAGGAGCCCAGCCTTGCTACCAAAGGTCTTGTAGATGGTCTCCTGCGAGACCGCCGCCTCGTCGGCCACGAGCCCGATGGTGGTGCCGGCGAACCCACGATCCAGGAAGGACGTGCGGGCCGCGGCGATGACGCGGGCGCGCGTCGCCCGGGCCCTGGCCGTGCGGGCGCTGTTGTCGTAGGCCACATCTGCTCCCGTGGAACAAGGTTGCGTGATTGTTTGATACACGTTACTGTATCCATTTGTTCCAGTTCACTGTATTGAAAGGTTCATCATGTCCACCACTCTCTTGCGTGCCGACCTCGCCGGCGTCGCCGAACGCTCGATCCACGCCATCCTCGGAGGAACGGTCGACGACCTCGCGGCGCTCGTCCACCCCGATGCCGTCAACCGCGAGGCGATCACCGAGCCGCCACCCACCCGAGGCGTCGGCCCCGCTGCGTTCCACGCCACGGGCCAGTGGCTCCGGGCAGCGTTCAGCGATCTCGCGTGGACCACCGAGAGCATGGTCGTCGAGGGCGACCTCGCCGTGACCTTCGGGACGCTCTCGGGGCGCCAGACCGGCGAGTTCGTCGTCTGGACGCCCGACGGCACCATCGAGCGGGCGTTCGCGCCCACCGGCAAGACGTTCACCGTCCGTCAGGCCCACTTCCAACGGATCGTCGACGGACTCGTCACCGAGCACTGGGCCGTCCGCGACGACCAGGGCATGGCCATCCAGCTCGGCTGGATCCCACCGACACCCGCCTTCCTCTTCCGCTGCCACCGGGCCACCAAACGAGCCCGCCGAGCCGCCCGCGCGGCGACCACCCAACCCTTGGAGCAACCATGAGACACCACCGAACGGCCGGCGCGCCGTTGTCCACCACAACCGTTGATGACGGTGTGCTCACCGTCGCGCTCAGCGACTTCGCCTTCAGCGGGCTGCCCGAGTCGGTCCCCGCCGATCGTGACACCGGTCGCCCGCGCCCGGGCGAGCGGAGCGTCGGCGTCAGGGTCGATCCTGCTCGCCTCGACTGGCTCGAAGCCCTCGCAGCCGGCGACGACGTGTTCACCTCCCGCTTCGGGATCCCGGTCGTCGACGGCTGGGCGGGGTTCCCCGAGGCGCTGGCCCAAGCCGTTGCTGGCGTCCGGAACCGGTCGGAAGATCCGTGGGGTTCGCACCTGTTCTTCGACGTGACCGACGGAGCGCTCGTCGGGTTCGGCGGGTTCAAGGGCGCACCCCGCAACGCAGAAGTCGAGCTGGGATACGCGGTCGCCCCAGCACGGCAGGGCCGCGGCATCGCCACCACCGCGGTCCGCGCGCTCGTCGCGCGGGCCCGCGCCGCCGGCGTCAGGACCGTGTCGGCACACACCCTCGGCGCCGAGAACCCATCGACCGCCGTGCTGCGCAAGAGCGGATTCGTCCACATCGGCGACATCGACGACCCCGACCACGGGACCATCTGGCGCTGGGAGCTCCCCATCGCCCCGGCCGATCCCCCAGCGAAGACCACCCAACAGCCGACTCCGATCATGCCCGTCCCCACCGACGATCTGGACGACCCGATCGAAGCCGACCCGCACGCCACCACCGACGTCGGCCACTCATAGCCGGCATCGTCGGATCACCCCCGAGGAGTTCCCGTGTCCCACCCACTGAACATCCTGATCGGCAGCATCGCTGCCGCCGGTCACGTCGACCCCGCCGTGCCGATCGCCCGCACGCTCGTCGAGCGCGGCCACACCGTCCACTCGTACACCGGCCGCGCCCACCAAGTCGTCGAGGTGACGTCATGAACCGCCACACGACCACGGCGAAGCTGTCCACCGACCCGGCCGACTACGCGCTTGGCCGCACGCGCGCCGAAGCCCGCCGCCTGATGCTCCAGCACCGCCTATACGCCGACACCACCCGCGGGCTGTTCACCTCGGCAGGTGTGACCGCCGGGATGCGCGTGCTCGACGTTGGCAGTGGCGTCGGCGACGTCGCCCTGCTGCTCGCCGACATCGTCGGTCCCACCGGTGAGGTTGTGGGCGTCGAGGCCGCTCCCGAGTCGATCGCCATCGCTTCCGAACGTGCTGCAGCCGCCGGTGTCGGAGACAACGTGCGCTTCGTGCAGGCCGACCTGCGCGACGAGTTCGCGCTCGACGACGCCCCGTTCGATGCCGTGGCGGGTCGTTGGGTGCTGATGTACCAGCCCGACCCCACCGACCTCGTGCGCCGTCTCATCGACTTCGTGCGCCCCGGCGGCATCGTCGCCTTCCAAGAGAGCGACCTCGCAAACCACCACCCGCCGCATCCCCCGTCCCCGCTTGTCGACCAGATCCACGCCTGGTTGACGCCGCCCGACGACTTCCGCGGCGGCCCCGAACCACGAATGGGCCCCAAGCTCTTCGCCACCTTCGTCGACGCCGGTCTCCCGGCGCCCGTCGTGCACATCGACACCCCGGCCGGTGGCGGACCACACTGGCCCGGCTACGAGTACATCGCCGAGACGGTTCGCAGCCTCCTGCCCCTGATGTCGACACTCGGCATCCTCCAACCCGACGACGTCGACATCGACACCCTCGCCGACCGCCTCCGCGACGAGACCACGACCAACCACGGCGTCGTACCCCTCGCATCGGTCTACGCCGCCTGGGCCAGAACCCCCTGAGAAGCAACGACCCGCGATCCCGACGAGAACCCGTCGGCGACCATCCCCCAGGCGAGCGAGCCAGTGACGAAGATCCCGCCGTAGGCGGCCAGGATTCGCCCGAAGTCGGGTCGGGTTGAACTCGATCGCCAAGCTGATTTGGCATGCCGGCAGGGCCCATGTGAGCTATTCGGGCTTCATGGTCGGTATCGACGGCGGACGCTTCTGGATCGACACCGCCGGGGACGCATTCATCGGGCCGCCGCTCGGCTCATCCACCGCCCGCACGAACCGTCAGGTTGGCCAGGTGACGCGTACCGGGTATCCGCCGTCAGCGACGATCAGGTCGCACCACGGGTCCAGCAGATCGAACAACCGCTGCGCATCCGATCCGAGCGCGGCCAACTTCAGCGGATGGCCGCCTGCGCCGCATCAGCCGGAGCGCACGATGATCCCGCAGAACAGCGAGCATCGTCCCGCTACGTTCTTCAACGGGATCGTCGAAGGCGAATTCTCCCTAGTCGGTCGAGACCGGCGTCGGGCCACCTCGGCTTGCTGAGCCCAAGCCTCACATGGCCGATCCCGACGACGTCATCGCCGGTTGCCGCGGGCTCTCAGGCAAAGAATGCATCCATGGCTGCTTCGTCACTGAACAGGTTGTCGATCGTCACGAGTTTGCCGTCACGAATCACGATCCGCTGCAGCCCATCCTGATCGACGGCGACGCCGCCGCGTTCGGCGACCATGTGGAAGCGACCGAGCACGACATCGTCTCCGCTGGCGGCCAACTCGACAGGGTGGGCCTTGAAGGTCCCACCGCTGACCTCGAATACGGTCTGCGCAACCTGACCGATCGCTTCGCGTCCGCGGCGCGGGCCAGAGATCTGTGAGTGACCGGCATTCGTCCACACGCCGTCTTCATGCCAAAGCGACAAGAACCCGTCCAAGTCGGCGGCCACCCAATACTCCCAGGCCTTCTGCCGCGACGCTGAGCGACGATGAATCTCCCATGAACAACCCCCTCCACATTCCCCGACGTCCATCATGTCAGTCCATACGACGGATGTCTACGGGTCGGCGCTCTCCGCTCCGCAGCAGTCGCGCCTGCTCAGGACAGCAGTTTGGGCAAAGGGACTTTGGTCCCTACCGGATCCGTGTTCGATCCATGAGTCTCTTACTATGCGACTTGAGATCACCCAGCGGGCCGACCTGGCCGTGAGGGCATTGGCGCTGTTGCAGCGGTCACCGTTACGGCTCAAGAGCGCTGACCTGGCTGCGGCGCTGGGCACGACCGCTGGCTTCGTTCCGCAGGTGATGGCACCGCTGGTGCGTGCGGGTTGGGTGCGTTCGGTGCCCGGGCCGACCGGCGGTTACGAGCCGGTTGTCGTCCTCGATGGGCTGAGCGTGTTGGAGGTCGTCGAACAAGTCGATGGGCCGACCGAGACCGGACGGTGTGTGGTGGCGGATCGACCGTGCGATGCGGCGAGCCCGTGCGTGATGCATGTCGCATGGGGTCACGCGCGCCGGGAACTGGTCGCGTCCCTGTCCGGGTTGTCGTTGGCTGCCGTGCCGGTGACGACATGACCGCCGTCGCACTGCCGCGCTGGGGAGCCGCAGGGCATTGATGTGACCGTCACCCGCTACCGATTCAAGGAGACCAATTCATGACCATCTTCACCGAACACACAACGCTCGCCGACATCGTCACCGCACGGCCGGGCCTCGCCCGCGAACTCGAGACACGAGGCCTCGACTACTGCTGCGGCGGAGCGGCAACGCTGGCCGACTCGTGTCGCGCCAACGATCTCGACGTCGACACGGTGCTCGTCGAACTTGCTGCGGTCGAGGTCGACGAGACCACACCGTCGTGGGCGGCGATGGACGTCGCCGAGCTGGTCGACCATCTCGAAGCCACGCACCATCAGTATCTCTGGGCAGAGTTGCCTCGCCTGTCGACGCTCGCCGACAAGGTTGTCTCGGTGCACGCCGAGCGACACCCCGAATTGGTGGACATCGCCGCCTGCTTCGCGACCATCCGGGCCGACCTGGAACCGCACATGACCAAAGAGGAGCGCGTGCTGTTCCCGATGATCCGCGCACTCGCCGCTGCCGAAACGGCTCCGACATTCCACTGCGGATCGCTGACGAACCCGATCTCGGTGATGCTCGCCGAGCACGACACCGTCGGCGAACTTCTCGCCCAACTGCGTGAACTCACGAATGCCTACCAGACGCCCGCCGACGGTTGCGCCTCCTACGCGGCGCTGTTCAGCGGACTGGCCGAGGTGGAGGCTGACACCCACCTGCACGTGCACAAGGAGAACAACGTGCTGTTCCCGGCCGTGCTCGCGCTCGAACGACAGGTGGCCTCGTGATCGTCCACCCGCTGACCGACGACGACCTCGCCAACCGCGGCGAACTGACCACGCGGGCCGACGTCGAACTGCTGGTTCGCTCGTTCTACCGGTACGCGGCGATGGACGAACTCCTCGGCCCGATCTTCAGCTGCCGCCCACGTGAACTGGGACGCACACGTCGCCACCCTGACCGACTTCTGGTCATGGCAACTGCTCGGCGAACGGGGCTACACCGGCCAACCCCTGCGCGCCCACGAACCCGTCCACGCCCGCACACCGTTCACCGACGCCCACTACGAACGCTGGCTCGACCTCTTCGTCAGCACCGTCGACGAGCACTTCGTCGGGAACGACGCGGAACAGGCCAAGCACCGCGCAACGAAGATGGCGTGCGCGCTCCGCAAGCTCCTGCAAGGAGAGTACGGCGCAGCCGGCGAACCGGTCGGACCGACGTTCATGCTCCGAAACCATCGAACAGCAGTCCGGAGCCCAACACAGCACCGAGGATGCACAGCGATGAGCGAACCCACAATTCCGTCAGGACTCGTCGAGGCCCGACGCACCCCCTTGTTCGACTACGCCTCCCTGCCCGATCCGCTCGCCGAGTCGCACCGCACCACGGTATGGGCTCAGCTGTTCGTCCAATCCGGCACGTGTCCGCTACACCGACCTCGAGGGCGCGACCCCACGCGACATCGGCCTCGGTCCCGGCGACACCGCCGTGATCGCACCGGGCGTCGAACACCGCGTCGAACCCTCGACCGACGCCACGTTCTTCATCCAGTTCTACCGAGCACCCGAAGAACCCATGATCCCCGGCGTTTCGGTTCTGATCGACTCACGTCAGCGCTTCGGACCCTGGGAACATCGCGGACGCGACCTCGACACGACCGAAGAGATCTACGAGATGGTCACGCGCCAGTACGTCGACGTCGTTCAAGACGAACTTCTCGAGCCCTACTTCAACTTCGCGCCAGGGTTCATCGACTGGCAGGCCCACATCGAATCCGTCTCCGACTACTGGTCTCACGTCCTGCTCTACGCCCCTGGCTACGAGATCGACGTGATCGAGGTGCACCGGCCACTCCACGACACCGATCCATTCACTCCGGAACTCTTCGATCGATGGCTCGAGATCTTCCACGACACCGTCGACGGCGGATGGACCGGCCCACACGCAGAACAGGCGAAGACGCGGGCGACCGCAATGGCATGGGCCATGGCAGCGGACTGTCCGTCGAACGACTGACGCGCGACGTGTCACCAACCGTCGGCTGAGCAACTCTCGCTGGCGACGGTCCGCCCCCGAAGTCGGAACGTCGCCGTCATGGGCGTTCACGCTCCTCGCTTGCCGGTGGACTGCTGACGTATGCAACGACCTCGCCGGCGTGCACGACGAGCCCATTCACGCGGCCGGGTTCCGTCAGCGGGCCGACCACCTCGGCATCGGCGGCAGGTCCGAGCAGCCGCGACAGCAGGGCAGACTTCGCGGCGACGAGATCGCATCCGCGAACGGGCTCAGACTCATGGTCGCGAGCGAAGCTGATCAGGTCGGCGACTCGCTGTCGGCTCACCGTCATGTCATGCCCCCGGATGACCCGTCGAAGTCAGAGATCCAACGAGCCGCTCATCGTGTCCGCGAGAGGCCAGTGACGAAGCCGTCGATCTCCTGATCCCAGACGCTGGCTCCGACGAGGTGCGTCCGACCATCACGCTCAAATGGCGGCGAGTTCGTGCTCGAAGTATGCGGCGTACTTGTCGCGTGCCGCAGCCTTCAGCTTCGGCAGGTGACGCGACGGGAACAGATCGTCGGTCCCCTTGTACTCGCGCAGGACCTGACGGGCGACCGTGGTCTTGTGCACCTCGGTGGGCCCGTCCGCGAGGGCCATGACCTCGGCACCGATCAGCATGCGGGTGAACGGCATCTCGTTCGACACGCCGAGCGCGCCGTGGAGGTGCATCGCCCGCAACACGACGTCGTGGTACACCTTCGGCATCGCCACCTTGACCGCGGCGATGTCGTGACGCACCCGGCGATAGTCGTTGTACTTGTCGATCTTCCAGGCGGCGCGCATCACGAGCAGCTTGAACTGCTCGATCTCGATCCAGCTGTCGGCGATCTGCTCCTGTACGACTCCCAACGAGGCGAGTGGTCCGTTCCGGGTGGAGCGGGACAGGGCCCGTTCGCACATCATGTCGAAGGCCTTTTCGAGCTGGGCGATCGTACGCATCGCGTGATGGATGCGACCGCCACCCAAACGCACCTGTGCGATACCGAACGCCGAGCCCGGCTCGCCGAGCAGGTTGTCGTCGGTGAGGCGGACGTTCTCGTAACGCATGTACGCGTGGCTGGCATCCTCCTCGCTCTCGGTACCGATCCCGACGTTGCGGATGATGTTCACACCAGGCGTCTCGGCCGGAACGATGAACATCGACATGCCTTCGTAGGCGCTGATCTCCGGGTTGGTGACCGCCATCACGATGAAGAAGCTCGCGTACCTGGCGTTCGACGAGAACCACTTCTCGCCGTTCAACACCCACTCGTCGCCGTCTTTCACGGCGATGGTGGTGAACAGTGTGGGGTCGGCGCCGCCGTGGGGTTCGGTCATCGAATAGCAGGAGCTGATCTCGCCGTCCAGCAGCGGTTGCAGATACCGATCCTTCTGCGACTGGGTCCCGAAGTGGGCCAGGATCTCGGCATTGCCGCTGTCGGGCGCCTGACACCCGAACACCGTCGGAGCGAACCCCGAACGCCCGAGGATCTGGTTCATCAACGCCAACTTCACCTGGCCGTATCCGGGACCACCCAGTTCGGGGCCGAGGTGACAGGCCCACAGCCCGCGCGCCTTCACCTGATCCTGCAACGGTCGCAGGATCGCCATCGCCCGCTCGTCGGATTTGTCGTACGGGTCGTCGAGCACGAAGTCGAGCGGCTCG
The DNA here is from genome assembly GCA_963801795.1 of Ilumatobacteraceae bacterium. Lineage (GTDB taxonomy): Bacteria > Actinomycetota > Acidimicrobiia > Acidimicrobiales > Ilumatobacteraceae > Sva-07. The sequence goes on along the minus strand of CAWDFZ010000001.1, from coordinate 70,177 downwards.
ACCTCCTCACGGACGAACTCGTCCATCCAATCGAGTTCCGTTTGGAACTCGGGATCGGTCTCGAAGTCCCAGGCCATGATTGTCCCCTCGTCGGTCGGCGGTCCGGCGCACGCTCCCTACAGCGACGCCTGACCTCTATGCGTACCGCATGGTCCTGGCTGCATGCGAGCCCAACACCGGCAAAGATGATTCGACACCGCTACCGAGGCACGCGAGTTCTTCGGCATCGTGCAACCTGACCCAGGATTGGTGCGACGCACCAATGCTGACCGAAACCCATCCGGAGGAATCACATGTCTGAACACACGACCGCGGCGTCCCGTATCACGGCTGCCGCGGCCCAGAAGATCATCGAGGGCGGCATCGCCCATGCCGAGGCGAATGGCGGCGCGTTCACCATCGCCGTCGTCGACGACAGCGGCGTCTTGAAGGCATTGACGCGCATGGACGGCGCGCCGCTGCTGTCGATCCAGGTTGCCCAGGACAAGGCGTACACCGCGGTTGGGTTCGGCATGCCGAGCGGTGGATGGTATGACTTCATCAAAGACGACGGCCCGCTGGCCACGGGCGCGCCGTCCGGCATCGACCGGCTCGTCGTGTTCGCCGGCGGATTCCCGATCACCATCGACGGCGCGATCGTCGGCGCGGTCGGTGTCAGCGGTGGTCACTACACCCACGACGCCGACGTCGCGCTCGCCGGTCTGGCGGCGATCGGCATCACCGAATCCTGAGCGCCCTCCTCGAAGGCACGAGCGAGGTCCAGCAGCGTGATCGGCGTTCAGCGTGTGAACGCCACCACCGGCGCGCCGAATTCGGCCAAGACGTCACGGGTCGCCGCCTCACCAGCCGCGACGATGGCAGCGATGGCGCCGACGTCGGTGTAGCCGAAGCGGGAAACGTCCGGTCGGATGTACACGTCGGCCTTGGCGGCCTGCGCCGGTTCCACGCTCTTGCTCCCGATCTCGAGCGATCGCATGAGCACGTCGAGCATCCCTGGGGCGACCAGCCGCTCGGCAAACGGGTTGAGGCGCCCGTTGAGCACCCGGGCGAGAGTGAGGCTGTCCTCGTAGTTGTACGCCTCGTCGGCGTCGTAGAAGGCGCTCGCGACGTTGACGGCGATGAGGAGGCCGACATTGCCCATGCCGAGCAGCGGGTCGACCGGAAGGTTGTTGACGATGCCGCCGTCGGCGAGGAGGTGGCCCTCGTGGATGACGGGAGGGAAGAGCATGGGGAGCGAGCAGCTCGCCCGGATGAACGGCCGCAGTCGTCCGTGGTGATGGAGCCGTGGCTGGGCCGCGGTGAGATCGGTGGTGGTGCACGCGAACTGCAACCAGAGGTCCTCGAAGCAGACATCGCGGAAGAGTTCGTCGAGCACGGCGTTGAACCGTGTCCCACTGAACAGCGAGGTGAACGGCGGGACGACGTCGAGCAGCATCCGGCGCAGCCCACCGAATGCCTGCTGGTCGAGTTCGATGATCCGGTCGGGGTCGAGCCCCATGGCGAGTTGGGCGCCCACGACCGCGCCGGCGCTCGTCGCCACGATGATGTCGACCGGAATGCCGGCGTTGCGGAGGGCGCGGAGCACGCCGAGGTGGGCGAACGCACGCACAGCGCCCCCGCTGAGCGCGAGCCCGACCGGTGTGCCGGTGACGAACCGCGCCAGCCGGCCGAGATGTTCCGGCGAGCCGAGGTGCACGTGGTGGCAGCGGTCGACGTCGCGCGTCCGGAGCCAGCGATCGGTGCCGGCTGGGGTGCCCGCGGCCGTCGGCTCGACGACGACGAGGTGCCGGCGCGCCCCGGTCACGGGCCGGCCGACATCGAACACCACCTCCTCCAGACGCGTTGGGGTGGGCGCCGCGCCGGCGCGGCCGACGAGCAGCACGAGGTCGGCCTCGCGGACGCACTTCAGACTCCAAGGCGTGACCTCCTCGTCGGCGACGAGGACGAGATGGCGGTGACGTTCCTCGAGCTCGCCGAGGTGGAGCTGCACCCGGATGCCCAACGGGGATGCCGGATCGGCGTCGACCGCGCCGGGGCCGACGGCTGCGTCGATCGATGCCGACGTGACCAGCGCAGTGGGGACCTCACGGTTCATGGTCCGGGCCAACGCCTCGGCGAGCTCGTGACCGCGGCCGCTCACGCCGACCGAGACAATGGCGACGTGTTGCGGCGACGCGTGGGTACCGCCCCGTGGAGGGTGGTTGAGCCGGCTGGCGAGCGTCGCCAGCATCGTGCGGGTGACGTCAGGGTGTGACCGCGCCGTGCGCTCGAACTCGTCCCTTCCGAGCCGGTACACCACGGCGTCTCGGATGGCGACCACCGTTCCGTTCCGGGGCTCACCCGTGAGCAGGGCCAACTCGCCGACGGTCTGGCCAGGTCCCATTTCACGGACCAGCGCCTCGCCTCCCCGGTCGGTGACGACGAGGCGCAGCCGACCCCGCACGATCACGTACAGGCTGTCACCGGGGTCGCCCTGCGCGAAGAGCGTCGTGCCGGCGGCCAGGTCGACCCGCTGGAGCGCCCGCGCCAGTGCCGCGCGGTCGGTGCCGTCGTCGGTGGCGGCCCCGTCGGCGAACCCGGTGGCGAGATCGCGCCGGCCGACGGCATCGAGCACGAGCGGACACGAGTACAGGGTGTCGCCGAAGCGTTCGAACAGCAGCACACCGAGGGCACGGAGAGCAGCACTTTCGGTCGGCACGAGGTGGCGCCATCCGTCGACGGTGAGCTCGAGCACCACAGCGTCGATCGGCGCCGACGGGACGTCGGTCGCCTCGGTGTACGGCGCGCCATGGACGAAGATCGCGACGGCGCGCTGCAGCTCGGCGTGGAGCACCGCCGCCTGCCTGGTGATCGCCGCCAAGGCCTCGGCCGCATCGCTGTCGCCCGTCATCGAGGCATTGCGATCCGGCGCCAACGCCTCCCGCCCGGAGCCGTCACCACACCAGGAACGAGAGGTGGACGAGGGCGAGCATGCGCAGGGCGCGGCCGAGAATCGTCCAGAACGAGAAGACTCCGAGCCTGACACGAGCGGCTCCGGCGACCAGAGTGAGCAGTTCGCCGACGATCGGCAGCCAAGCCAGTACGAGCACCGGCGACCCCCACCGGTCGAACCAGGTGTGCATGCGGTCGAGGCGCGCGGTCCGGTCGGGGTGTCGCTCTCGCCACCAGTGACCGCCACCGGCGGCGAGCGCGTAGTTGAACAGCGACCCGACGTACCCGCCGAGCGTGCCGGCGACGACGATGCCCACAGTCGAGTGACCGCTCGCCACGAGCAGCGGCACGACCGCCTCCACCGGGAACGGCAGCACGCTGGCGGCAAGCATCGTCGCCAGGAACAGGCCGAGGAGGCCGTAGTCGTCGGCAAGCAGCTCGGCCAAGGGTCATCGACCCGCGGCCTCGTAGCCGACGTACCGTGCCGCAGGCTCGTCCCACAGCTTGAGGTGGCGGGCGGCGAAGCTCTCGCGCAACGTGAAGCTGTGCTCGGCCTGCAGCTCCGGATGTTCCCGCGCGCAGCGGGGAAGGTTGTAGTTCGGGATCCGGGCATCCAGATGGTGGAGGTGGTGGAACCCGATGTTGCCGGAGACGTACTGCAACACCCGGCCGAGTCGCAGGTGCGAACTACCCCGCATCGCCGCATCGACGTAGCGCCACTGCTCGCGGCGAGTCCAGTACGCGCCCTCGAAACAGTGCTGGACATAGAACAGCCAGATAGCACCAGAGCCGCCGATCACCAAGGTCGGCAGCTGCACGGCCAGGAAGCGCAGCGGTCCGACGAGCACCACCATCACGGCGATGAACACGGCGATGCCCACGTTCGTGACGTACACCGATCGCGTGATCCGCCGCGGTGTCGTGTCGGGCAGCGCGACCATCCGTTGGAGAAACGCGAACTTGAGCACCGGTCCGAGCGTGAACATGATCCAGGTCGAGTGGTAGGTCCGGTAGGACCTTTGCCGGGACGGCGATGCCGAGCGGTACTCCTCGACCGTCATCGTCCACACGTCGCCGAACCCGCGACGGTCGAGGTCCGACGACGTCGCGTGGTGCAGGATGTGGGCGTAGTTCCAGTGTCGGAACGGCGTGAAGACGAGCACGCCGACCATCGTCCCGACGAGATCGTTGAGCCGGCGCGAACGCGAGAACGATCCGTGACCACAGTCGTGGAAAATGATGAAGAGCCGAATGAGTGCGACCGCGATCAGCATCGTGCCGATGAGCGACAGCGCGTAGTGGACCTCGAACAGTCGCACGGCGAGCACCCACCCTGCGGCGAACATGGCGATCCCGCTCACGAGCTGCACGGCGCTGCGGGCATCGGACCGTTCGTACGGCCGCAGCACCGGGCGCCACGCTCGTGCGCCGGCGAGAGACTCGGACGTGAGGTCGGCAACCTCGATGTTCAGGCCGATCGGCGAAGCAGCGGTGGCGACGGTCTCGTCGGCGTGCTCCGCCTGCGCACCGCCGACGTGGTTCACGCCCGGCCCCGTCCTGTTCCCCGTCGGCCCATCTGGGCCGCGACTCTACCGGGGTGCGAGACTCGGCACCGTGGCGGCGCGGAACGTGATCAGGCGTGTTGCGAGCGTGGTCCGAGCAGCGGTCGCGGTGGCGTTGCTCGCGGTGGCTGTCGATGCCGGCGTCGCCGTCGTACGGGCGGTGCGCTCACGTCCTCGCGTCGTCGAACGGGGGACCGGTCGGGCCGTCGACGAGCCGCGACCGTTCGCCGAATCGGCCCAGATCGTGCTCGCCTGGACCACGGTGATCGGTGGCCGGGTGCTGTCTCGCTCGACGCGCGCTACGCGGGGGCTGGAACGGCTCACGGTCGCTCACGGTGAAGCGATGGATCAGCCGGCGACATCCGATGACATCGATCGGTTCATCGCCGCGTACTCCATCGATGTCGGTCTCCTCGACCGTCATCCCCACGACTTCGCAACGATCAACGAGCTGTTCGCTCGGCCGCTCCGGCCTGGCGCTCGGCCGGTGGCTCACGCCGAGGACCCGACCGTGGCGGTGAGTCCCGCCGACTGCCGGTTGACATGCGTCGAAGGCGCCGATGAGGGGACGCGACTCGCGGTGAAGGGTCGCGCCTACGACATCGCCGGCCTGTTGGGCGCCGTCGACGCGTCGCGAGGAGCGCCGGCCGGCGCGTTGGACCGCATCCGCGACTTCTACGACACCGCCGCAGCCGACGGCTTCGCGGTGTTTCGATGCCGGCTGGCGCCCGGTGACTATCACCGCTTCCACTGGCCCGTCGACGGCGCCTGGGATCGAGACCTCGTGCTCGACATCCCAGGCGAGTACCACTCGGTGTCGTCACGCGCGGTCTCCGGGCCCGTCGACGTGCTCGGCCGCAACCGCCGGTGCGTCGCCATCGTCGAGTCGCACGCGTTCGGCAGCATGGCCGTCGTCGCGGTCGGCGCCGTCAAGGTGGGCAGCATCGACCTGACGGCGCCGTCGGGCATCGTGACGAAGGGGCAGGAGATGGGCTGCTTCCGGTACGGCGGCAGCACCGTCGTGCTCGTCTTCCGCCGCGCTTCGATCCGCTTCGACGCCGAGCTGCTGGCGAACTCGGGGGCGGGCGCCGAGACGCTCGTCGAAGTCGGCTCGATCATCGGGCGAGCGAACCCGCCGTCACGTCCTGGCTCGTAGCCGGCGGGCGAGCACGCGGGCGATCTCCGACATCACCTCGGGGCGCCGGTCGGCGAGCGCCAGCACGGTGGCGCGGGGCACCACGAGCAGGTCGACCTCGGTGACGGCGGTGACCGTGGCACTCCGGGGGGCCGGGTCGAGAATCGCCAGCTCGCCGAACACCGTGCCCTCGTCGAGGCGCGACGTGACGCCATCCGCGGTGCGGACCTCCACCGTGCCGCGAGTGATGGCGTAGAGCTCACGACCGAGCGATCCTGCGTCGATCACCGTTGTGCCAGCGTCGACGGTCTGCGACTGCACGCCCTCGGCGAGTTCGAGCAAGCTGCCGTACGACAGCGTCGAGAAGATGTCGATGCCGGCGAGGGCGAGCACTCTGGCGGTGGTGGGGTCCATGTCGGTGCAACCGTCCGATCGGGTGGGTGAAATGGCGAGCACACCGCCGGCCACGCGGCGGGTCCACGGGGTGAGACGGCGGTCGGTGGCAAGCGACTGCATCCAGTCGGCCACAGGGCGCGACGCCGGGAGGCCGGCGACCGACGCCGCGGCATCGGCCGCGTCGACCGGTTCGAGCGCGGCGACGAGGGTCCGGCGGTGATCGGACGCGAGCAGCACGTCGAGCGCCTCGATGGCGTTCGCGCGGTCGTCCTCGCTGCCCGTGCGGACGAGCGTCTCGATGTCGGCCAGGCGCTGCGGGTCGTACTCGACGCCGAGCGCCGCGTAGATCGAACGGCGGGCCAGGATGAATTCCTGCTCGAGGGCGGCCGTGACAACCGGGTCGGCGTCGCCGAGATCGCGAGCCGCGGCGACCAGTGTGGCGACGAGCGCGAGGTCGTCGGCGAGGTGGTCGCGGATGGGGATCCCGGTGTGGTCGCCGGTCAGGGCGAGGTAGCCCGCGCGGCGGACGACGGACGCCGCGTCCGGCACGAGGCACCGCGCGACGACCCCGTCGTGATCGCCCGCGGGCGCGAGGACGTGCTCCACCACGTCGGCGACCACTTCGTCGGGAAGTTCGGGGAGCGCGGCCACGGTCAGCTGTCGCGCAGCCGCGTCGGCGCCGGCGAGCACCGCGAGCGCCCGCCGTCGGTGCAACGGATCCGCGAGGTAGCCGACGGCGCGTGCCGCGATCTCGGGGGTGGTGCGACCGACCGCGACGTCCAGTGCGGCGTCGACCTCGGTCGCGTCGCCGTGGTCGAGCAACGCCAGCAGGCGCCGCTCGGCCTCGGCACGGAGGTCGGGCTCGTCGAGCGCGACGGCGAGCGCCAGGTCGGGATCCTCACCGCTCAGGATGGCCCGTGATCGTGCGGTCGCCCGCTCGGGGTCGAGCTCGGCAAGCGCCTTCAGCGCGACGAGACGGGTGGACCGCGGGAGCTCGGTCCGATCCACTACGTCTTCGACGTCGCCGGCTGCGTCGCGATCACCGGACCGGGCGACGGCCCCGAGCGCCAACTCGACCACCTCTGGGCTCGCGTGTCCGATCAGACCCGACAGCAGCTGGTCTTCGCCGGCGCCGAGCGTCGAGATTGCGACGGCAAGGCTGGCTTGCCCGTCGTCGGGCGCGAGAGTTTCGCGGGCGAACCCGATCGTGGTGATCCCGCGCAGCGCGCCGACGTAGTCGCGGTACTGCAGCACCGCCACGACGACACCGACGAGGGCGATCGCGGCGACCACGAAGAGATACGGCGCCATCGAGTCGCTGTCGAGCGCGTTGAACGCGAGCAGCAGCAGCCCGGCGAACAGCAGCGCGACCGAGCCGAGCCATCCGTCGACGGCAAGCCGGACCCGCATCCGCCGGGCCGGCGGCATCGGTTGGAAGAGGACGGCGCCGGCCGGTTCGCTGATCGCGTTCCCGAGGATGTGGTTGGTGGCGAGCACCCCGGCGACCAGCGCGAAGAACACGGTGTCGACGCCGACGAGCGTGCCGTACAGGCCGGTCGGCACGGCGATCAGGACCATTCCGAGGGGCAAGGTCAGCGTCGCCGTACGGATTCCGACTCGACCGATGTAGCGCCCGGACACGAGGCCGGTGACGAGCACCATCACGATCGTCATCGATCCCATGAACAGGCCGAGGAACCCGGCCAGCGAATCCTCGTCGTCGAACGTGCCGGCCGCCTGCTCGTAGAAGACGAACTCCGAGACGTACAGCAGGAGGATGGTCACCGACTTCATCCACACCATGCGTCTGCTGTAGCGGTCCGACATGATCTCGCGCGGCGTCGCCGGAGCGGCGGTCTCGGCATCGTGGCGCCGGCCGACCTCGTACCGCCGAAGCAGTCGACGGAACGCGACGGTGTAGAGCGTGAAGCACAACGCCGCGACTCCGACGAGGTTGACGGTGCCGAGCACGGCCGTCAGCGGAGGCGTGGCGATCCCGCCGACGACGAACGCGAGCATCATCCCGAGGGCGACGGCGGCGAACAGACGCTTGGCCTGACGGATGTCGAACACGGCGGAGGCGATCTCCCAGAGGCCCAACACCGCGAAGATGAACAGGAGGCGGAACCAGACGGCCATCGCGAACGCCACCGCTCGACCCTCGGACACGACGGCCCACGCCCAGAGCGCGAACACGCTGACCGACATCGCCGCGGCCAATCCGACGAGCGCCCGGTCGACGGGAACCCGGCTCGACCACGCGCCGTACGCCAGACCGACGACGATGACGACGCCGGCGTTGACGATGTACACCCACGGCAGCACGGTGATCTCGTACCGAGTGAGGAACACGGCGTTGCCGGCGCCGTAGAAGAGCACGAGGGCGGTGCCGAGCAGGAACGACACACCGATCAACCGACGGACGCGGTCCACCTCGTCGGGTCGCACGCCGAGCAACGACGCCACCCGGCCGCCGCCGCCGTCAACGCCCCCGGGCCCATCGTCTACTACCGCGGCGACAGTAGCTGCCGTCGTCGGGTCGCGCTCCGAAGTCTGCGATTGAAGTCTGCGATTAGGGTGTGGCCGCATGTGGTCCAAAGGGCGGGACTGGCTTCCGAACGTGTGCACGTTCGGGGGTCTGCTGCTGGGATTCGCGGCGATGACGCTGATCCAGGAGGGCCGGTACGAAACAGCGGTCTGGGTGCTGTTCGTCGCGGTGTGCGTGGACGTCGCCGACGGCGCTCTGGCTCGGGCGCTCGACGCCGCCACGCCGTTCGGCCGCCAACTCGATTCGCTCGCCGATCTGTTGGTCGCCGGTGCCGCCCCGGCATTCCTCGTGTACGAGGTGTACTTCTCGTCGTGGGGCATCGCGGGTGTGGTCGTCGCCGGGTCGTGGGCTGCGCTCGTCGCCGCCCGCCTGGCGCGTTTCCACACGACGACGAACCCGGATCGCTTCCACTTCGTCGGCGTACCCTGCCCGATCGCCGCGACGCTGTTGTGTCAGTATCTCCTCTTCTGCCGTGCGACGTGGGGCCAGGACGGATCGGCGTGGGTGTGTGCCGGCCTCGTCGTGGTGATGGGCATGCTGATGCTCAGCCGGGTGCCGTACTGGACGTCGGCCACCATGCTGCCCGGTCAGTTCTTCCGCCATTCGTTCGGCCCCGGCGCGGCGACGATGGCGCTGATGTGTATCCCGTTTCCGCGCCAGGCGATCTTCGTCACATTGGTGCTCTCGGTGGTCGCCGCGGTCACGATGTACACCGTCCGGCCGCCCCGCTTCGCCGGCCCGGTGGTCGCGCCTCACGCATCCTGACTCCGAAATACAGCTCAAGGCTGCAGCACGGAGTGACGAAGGATTGACGGAGTGCGAGCGACTCGGTGGTCCGACAGCCGGATGATCGGTGACCTTCGACTCTTCGAGGAGCGACGCTCCTTATGTTGATTTCGGAAAGGTTGTAGGCCCGACACCGGGAATTTGTAGGTTGGTGCCGACTAGGCGGAATCGCTGGCAGTGATGCCAGCCGACAGTGGAGAGCGATGATCGCCTCGGCGGGCGGGGGCGAGTGTGACCCATCTGTCCGGAGTCGGTTGTTCGCCGACGAAAGGACGGACATGGGTATTCGTTGGGAGTCTGGGCGCGCCGCGCCTCGTGCAAGGCGCGGTGGCCGCAAGTTGTTCGCCGCGGTGGCCACCACAATGATCGTTTCCACCGGGACTGTTGTCATACCGGCAGTACCGGCGTTCGCCGCCGGTGTCGACGCCAACTCGAAGACGGCGACCTGGGCGCAGTCCAACAGCGACGTCGCGCTGATCGACGGGCAGCTCGTCACCTATTCGCTGAGCGCGAACCGCGACGACGGCCCGGACGACACCACCGGCGTGACGATCAGCGACACGCTGCCTGTCGGGCTCGACTACGTGAGCTCGGACGGCCCCGGCAACGTCGCATCTGGGACGTACAACGCCGCCAACCGCACGGTCTCGTGGACGAACCAGACGCTTGCGAACGCGGATCGGATCTGGACGATCGTCGCGCGAGTGAACCTCTCGGCGAACGCCGACATCTCGAACTCGTTCACCGTGACGGGTGGCGGGGACACCGACTCGGCGAGCGTCACGACCAGCACCGTGCGCAACGTCATGCCCAACCCGGATCTGCCGGTTGCGTGCCGACCGTTGAAGGTCACGGTCGTCCTCGACTCGTCGGGCTCGATCCAGACCGACGGCGCCGTCGCGACGGTGCGGACCGCGGCGCGGGACTTCCTGACCGCCCTCGTGGGTACAGGGTCGCAGGCCAACGTGGTGTCGTTCTCCTCGAGCGCCGACACGCTGCTCGGGGCGATGACCACGATCACGCCCGCGGCCCTCGCCAACGGCGGCGCCATCGACAACGCCCTGGACGGCTACTACACGACCGGCAACTTCGGGAGCTTCACGAACTGGGAGGCTGGCCTCCGCCAGGCGCTCGGGCTGTACGACTCGAACTACACCACGGCCGGTGGCGTCACCGCGAGTCAGATTCCCGATCTCGTGGTGTTCGTCACCGACGGTGTTCCCACGACGTTCACCGGCGGGCCGACGGCGACGGACACGGTGAACATCGCCAACTCGCGCACCGCGGCGATCGACGAGGCGAACTTCATCAAGTCGACCGTCGTGTCGGGTTCGCAGAACGTCAAGCTGCTCGGGCTCGGCGTCGGCCAGATCAACAGCGACCCGTTGAACCTCGACAATCTCCTCGCCATCACGGGCGATGGTCTCGGCCAGGGCCAGCAGGCCACCACCGTCACCACCGCCACGTTCCCGACGCTCGACCTGCTGACGTCCAACTTCAGCGGCCTCAGCCAGGCGTTGCAGGATCTCGTCACCTCGTTGTGCAGCAACGCGGTGACGATCACGAAGCAGGTGCAGGACCCGGCCACCGGTCTGTACAGCGTCGCTGACGGTTGGGAGATGGAAGGCAACCTCACCTTCGCTCCAGCCGGCCAGAGCTTCGCGTGGGTCTCGCCCGCCACGGCCGCGCCGAACAACGGTCGCCGAGGCAACACGGCGTCGCCTGCCGGCCAGCCCAACACGGTCGGCAACGTCGTGTTCCAGTGGACGACCACGGGCGTCCCGACGACGCAGACGTTCGCCTTCAAGGAGAACCCGACGGCGACTCAGAACCTGAGCTACTCGTTCGACTCGGTGGCGTGCACCAACGGCGGCATCGCCCGTCACGGTCACGACGGTCAACGGCTTCTTCACCGTCACCGTGCCGTACAAGGCCGCGCTGAGCTGCGTCGTCAGGAACAAGTTCAACTTCAACCCGGCGATCAACGTCGACAAGACCGCCGACCCGACGACGATCCTCGCCAACGGCAACACGACCTACACGTACGCCGTCACGAACACGGGCAACGTCCCGCTGTCCAACGTGCAGCTCACCGACAACCGCTTCGCCGACACCTGCCTGGCCGCGCCGGTGAAGACGGGTGGTGACGTCGACGCCGTGCTCGAACTCGGCGAGATGTGGACCTACACGTGTGTCCGGCCGCTCGCTCAGGCCACGACCAACACGGCCACGGTCAGCGGTCAGGCCGCGAACGGTGCAACCGTCCAGGACACCGACGACGCCACGGTCACCGTGATCGCTCCCGCGATCAACGTGGCCAAGACCGCCAACCCCAATGTCGATCTACGCCGGCAACACGGTGACGTACACGTTCGTCGTCACGAATGTCGGCACCAACCCCGGCGGCGCCGGCCAGCCACCGCTCAGCCAATGTCACGTTGTCGGACCCGAACTGCCTCTCGATCTCGTTGCCGGTCAAGTCCGGTGGCGACCAGGACGCCATCCTCGAGGATGCGGAGGTCTGGACGTACACGTGCTCGAAGGCCGTCAGCGCGGACGTGACGAACACGGTCACGGCCACGGGCACACCGGCCATCGGCCCGAACGTGACCGACACCGACACGGCAGTGGTCGAACGTGATCAACCCGGCGATCGACATCGTGAAGAGCGCCTCGGCGCTGACGGTGCATTCGGGCGACTCGGTGACGTACACGCTCGACGTCACCAACGTCGGTGACGATCCGCTGTCGAACATCGTCGTCCTCGGACGACAAGTGCACGCCCCTCAGCGGACCGGTGAAGTCCGGCGGTGACGCGGACGCGTTGCTCGAGACCGGTGAGCTGTGGACGTACTCGTGCACCCGCGCGATCAGCGCCACGGACACCAACATTGCGTACGGCGACGGGCACCGACTCCAAGGGCGGGACCGTCAACGACACGTCGTCGGTCATCGTGAACGTGATCACGCCGGCCATCGAGCATCACGAAGGTCGTCGACAGGCCCGTCGTCCTCGCCGGCGCAACGGTCGTCTACACGATGACCGTCACGAATCCCGGGAACACGACGCTGCAGAACGTCGTCGTGTCCGACCCGCAATGCTCGGCGCCACCGGTGCGCACGGGCGGTGACACGAACGGCAACAACCTGCTCGAGACGACCGAGACGTGGACCTACACGTGCTCGTCGGTGATCAGCGCCGACACCACGAACACGGTCGACCGTCACGGCGCAGGACTCCCTCGGCGGGCCCGTGAACGACACGGCGACCGCTGTCGTCGACGTGATCAGCCCCACCATCGACATCACCAAGGTGGCGAACCCGACGATCATCCGCACGGGCGAGTCGACCACGTACACGCTGAACGTCACGAACGGTCTGGGCACCGAGACGATCACCAACGTCGTCGTGACCGACCTGCTGTGCACGCCGGTCTTCGTGTCGGGCGACGACGGTGACGCCGCTCTCGAAGAGGGTGAGACGTGGGTGTACACCTGCACCACGACCCTGACCGTCGACACCACGAACACCGCCTCGGTCACCGGCACCGATCAGCTCGGCAATCCCGTGAACGACTCGGCGACCGCCTTCGTCGAGGTGATCGACCCGAACATCAACGTCGACAAGACGGTCAGCCCGACGGTGATCCGGTCCGGCGACACCGTCACCTACACCTACGTCGTGACCACCACGTCGTCCGACCCGCTGTCGAACATCACGCTGACCGACGACAAGCTGGCCGCCGCCTGCCTGGCGGCACCGGTGAAGACCGGCGGCAACCAGGACGATCTGTTGGACGCCGGTGAGGCCTGGACCTACACCTGCACCACGACGCTCACCGCGGACACGACGAACATCGCCACCGTGGTCGGCACGGACAAGACGAGCCGCACGGTCAGCGACACCGATCCGGCGTCGGTCGACGTCATCGCTCCTGGCCATCGATGTCCAGAAGTCGGCCGACCGGACGATCATCCGGTCCGGCAGCGACGTCACCTACACGTACGTCGTCACGAACACCGGTGACACCCCGCTCGGCCTGACGCTCGACGACGACAAGCTCGACGCGCTCGCACTGCCTCGTCACCCCGACCACCAAGGGCGGCACCGGCGGCGATCAGGACGATGCGTTCGAGCCGGGCGAGATCTGGACCTTCCGATGCACCACCTCGATCGTGAGCGACACGACCAACACGGTCACCGCCACCGGGACGACGCCCGTCGGGCCCAACGTGACGGACACGGCATCGGCCACCGTCGACGTCATCGCTCCGGCGATCAACGTGGTGAAGACCGCATCGGCCAACACCATCCACGCCGGTGACTCCGTCACCTACACCTACGCCGTCACGCTCGGCGGGGACGGCACGCCTCTCACGTCGGTCACCATGGTCGACGACAAGCTGCCGCTCGGCGTCGTCTGTCTCACAGATCCCGTGAGGACGGCCGGGGACCAGGACGCGGTGTTCGAGGCCCTCGAGACCTGGACGTTCCAGTGCACGGCCACCCTGCAGGTCGACACGACCAACATCGGTACGGCCACCGGTACCGCGCCCGATGGCGGCACCGTCACCGACACCGACACGCAGACCGTGGACGTGCTGGCGCCCGACATCGTCGTGGTCAAGAAGGTCGACGGCCAGGACAGCGTCATCGTCAGCAGCGGGACACCCGTCATCTACACCTACGTCGGTGACGAACCCGGGCGACACGCCGCTCACGGTCAGCCTCGACGACGACAAGCTGCCGGCGCTGCAGTGCCTCATCGACCACAGCGGCGACACGAACGTCGACAACAAGCTCGATCCCGGCGAGACGTGGCTGTACACGTGCGCCGGCCAGATCCTGGCGGACGACACCCTCAACACGGTCACCGCCACGGGCGTCGACCCGTTGGGCGGCGACAACGGGGACGGTCACCGCGACCGACACCGCGAACGTCGATGTCATTCATCCGGGCATCGTGGTCGACAAGTCGACGTCGACTCCGATCATCCGTGAGGGTGAGCACGGCGAGCTACTCGTACGCGGTGACCAACGGTGGTGATGTGCCGTTGGCGAACGTGTCGGTGACCGACGACAAGTGCTCCCCGGTCGTGTTCGGCGGTGGCGACGCCAACAACAACGGGCTGCTCGACCTGACCGAGACGTGGACGTACTCGTGCTCGATCGCCCTGTCGGTGGACACGACGAACACGGCGACCGCGACCGGGTTCGACGTGAACGGTGACCCGGTCACCGACACCGACACCGCCACCGTCGATGTCGTCCCCCCGGCCGACCAGGTCGACCTGGCGATCCAGAAGCTCGTGGACACGTCCTCGGCGGATGCCGGCGACACGGTGACCTACACCCTGCGGGTGACGAACGTCGGAAACGGTCCGGCCGCTCGACGCGACGGTCACGGACAACGTTCCGAGCGGTCTCGCGGTGGTGTCGGTGGCGTCCTCGGACTTCACCTGCAACACGGGCCAGTCGATCACGTGCACCCGCAGTGCGCCGGTAGTAGTCGGCGCCGTCTACACGATCACGGTCGTGACAACCGTGCTGGCGTCGGCGCCGGCCGGGGTCACCACCAACGTCGCTCGAGTCACCGGGACGGAGGTTGATTCGAACCCGAACAACAACACCCACAACGTCGACATCACGGTCACGCGGGCGGTGATCCCGCCGCCGTTCGTGCAGCTGCCGACCACCGGGTCGAACACGTTGCACAGCATGCAGGCGGCGCTGGCGATGATCGGGCTCGGCGGCCTCGCGTTGCTGTTCACTCGGCGTCGCCGGAGCAAGGTCGCCTGACGAATCGCACATGAGGCGGCGCGTCCGCTCCCCGGCCGGGGAGCGGACGCGGTCGCGCATGACAACCTGGTCGGGATGACCGGCGCCCGGCCCGCACGTCCCGCACTCGCGTGGGATTGGTCCGACGCGCTCTTCGGGGCGGTCTGCGCGGTGCCGTCCGCCGTCGTCATGTTCAACGACGTGTCCCGCGGGATCGCCTGCGCCGTTGGCGTCCTGCCCGCGGCGATCGTGGGCGTCGCCGCGGCCCGGCGGCGGCGTGTCGGCGTCCTGGTCGTCGGCGTGACCGCCGCCATCTCGATCGTGCTGGGATCCGTGCTGGCTGGCGACCCATGGTTGGCCGTCGTCGGCATCTTCGTGCTCGCCGTGGTGACAGCCGAACTCGCTCGGCGGCGACCTGTCGGACGCCTCGCCATGACGCTCGCCCTCCCGCTCGTCGGCGTCGGGTTGAGCTTCGTCGAGGTGCGGGATGCACTCGGCCTGGCCGTGACCATGATCGCCGGCGCGGCATACGCGTGGGCGGTCTCGCTGATCTGGCCCGCGCGACGCCCGCCGGTGATGACGCGTGACGACACCGCGCCCGCCCGCGGGTACGGCATCCGCCTCGGTCTCGCGGGAGGGATCGCCGCCGCGCTGGGCTTCGCCCTCGATCTCGACCACGTCGGATGGCCGTGCGCAGCCGCGCTGCTCGTCATGCGCCCGTCGACCGAGATGACCCAACTGCGCAGCCTCGGTCGCGTCGCCTCGGTCTTCATCGGGGCCGGTGCGGCCGTCGTGTTCGTCGATCAGGATCCCCGCGCCGCCGGCTTTGCGTTCGTGGGAATGCTGGCGGTCACGGGCGCCGCGGCGACGCGCACCAGTCGCTGGTACGTCACCTCGCTGTTCACGACGTTCCTCGTGATCCTCTTGCTGGCGCAGGCCGGGCCCGGCCAGGCCGAGCAGGGCTTCGACGAACGGGTCGCCGAGACGGTGGCGGGGGTGGCCATCGCCTACGTGTTCGGAATGCTCGTGCCGACCATTTTCGAGCGCTGGGGCAGTCGGGCACCGACCACAGCCAGTCCACGAGTGTGACGGCCTCTTGCAATAGTTGTCTGCAGTCCAGTATAGTACCCAGTCATGGACGACCGGGAACTGGCGGAACGAATCCGAATGTTCAACCGCCGGTACACGCAGGCGATCGGATCGCTCGACGATCGGCACGAGGGGCTCGATGTCACCCTGGTCCAATCGCGCCTGCTGTACACGATCGGATCGCTGCAGGCACCGCCCGTGAACCAGATCGCCGACGTGCTCGGCCTCGACCTGGCCTACACCAGCCGGGTGCTGGGGACGCTCGAGGACGCGAAGCTGATCAGGCGGACGATCTCGGCGGACGATCGCCGGCAACGGGTCGTGGCGCTCACCGCCAAGGGCAGACGTCTGTTGGACGAGATCGAGCGCCGGTCGAACCAACGGGTACTCGCCCTCGTCCAGCACCTCGACCACGACGACATCGACCGACTGCTCGACGCCATGGACACGATCCGTGTCCTCATCACGAAACAGGACAACCATGATCAGCAAGATTCGACACTTCCCACCTGAGATCGAAGCGCTCCCCGCGTTCGACGGTCCGTTCGATGCTCACCGGCTTCGGGCCGACGGCTGTGAGGTGCTCTTCGCCACGTATCCGGCCGGAACGTCGATCGCGCGGCACACCCACGCCACCGACAATGTCGGAGTCATCACTCGGGGACGACTTGTCCTCACGGTCGGCGACCAGGTCACCGTCCATGATCCGGGCGAGTGGTACCACGTCCCCGCAGGGGCGGAGCATGCCGCGTGGTTCGATGTCGACAGCGCCGAGATCGAGTTCTGGTTCGACCCGTGACCGAGATCTTCGCCACGGGCATCCGGATGGGTGAGTCGCCCCGGTGGCACGACGGGCGGTTCTGGATGTGCGACTGGCTGGCCGGCGAGGTGCTCGCGTTCGACGCCGACGGGGAACGCGAAGTGGTGACCCGAGTCGCGGGACTGCCGTTCTCGATCGACTGGTTGCCCGACGGCGAACTCGTCGTGACCACGCCGACCGGCGTCGTCGTGGGCCCCGACCTCGCGCCCTACGGTGCCGTCGGTCAGCCGTTCAACGAGATCGTCGTCGACCACGTCGGCCGGGTGTGGGTGAACATGCCCGGCGCGCCGCCGGGGGAGGACCCGAAGCCCGGCATCGTCTCCGTCGTGCTCGACGGACGGCAGCGTTCGTCAGGTCGCCGACGACGTGTGGTTCCCGAACGGGATGGTCATCCTCGGACGACGACACGCTCGTGCTCGCCGAGTCGCACGCCGATCGTCTGACCGCGTGGACGATCACCGAGACCGGCGACTTGATCGACCGCCGCGTCTGGGCCGACCTCGGACCTGGGGCGGCGCCCGACGGGATCTGCGCCGACGCCGACGGCGCGATCTGGTACGCCAGCGTGCCCGGGCAGCGATGTGTCCGGGTCGCTCCGGGCGGCGAGGTGCTGGCGACCGTCGAGGTCGATCGAGGATGCTTCGCGTGCATGCTCGGCGATGACGACGGCCGGACGTTGTACATCGTGGCCAACCGTTACGGCGGCGGCAGTGGCGCCTCGGACGGGATCGTGCTGACGCACGCCGTCGACGTCGCCCATGCCGGGCGGCCCTGACCTCGCAGTTCAGTCACCGATCGCCTTCGGGCGGTGCGGTGGATACAACACGACGCGGTCGCCGACTGCTCAGGCGAGGGCGGCGAGCATCGCCTCGAACCCGGCGCGCTGGGCGGCGACGATCTCCGGGGTCGCCCCCGGTCCGTCGATCTCGATGAGGAGCGACGGGACCCCGGCCACGAGCGCCGACCAGCTCTCGCCGCCACCATGCTGGGTGACGTCGGGCCGGACAGGCATTCCGGCGCCGGCCGACCATGCCAGTTCGAGTTCTGTGGCGGTGGGGCCGATCGCGCTGACATAGCCGAGCGGCTGGTGGACCCAGACGACGACGTCGGGCTGCAGCCCCTCGACGAGCAACGACAGCGCCTGCGTCTCGGGTTCGCTCGACGGAGCGGGTCCGCCGTCGTCCGCGCTCCATTCCCACGGGAAGTTCCGGTTCAGGTCGACGCTGTTGGCGTTGCAGCGCAACCCTGCCGCGGAGCCGTCCGGATTGGCGACCGGGACGAGCCACACCTCGATGTCGGCGTCGATGCGGGCTTCCAGCAGACCGCGCACCGCCGGCGGCGTGACCGGCTCGTTGCCGTGCAGTCCCCCGATCACGACCACGCGCCGTCGCGGCGTGTCGACGGGCCGCACGAGGGCCTCGATTTCTCGGCCCTGCACCGACCGGCCGAACACGGCGGTCGTCCATCCTTCGCCGGGCACCGGCGACGGGATGTCCGACGGCGGTCGAACCTCCCAGGTGTCGGGGCCCTGGCCAGCCGGGATGCAGTCGAACTGGCCGACCGCCGCCGCCCCCGTGGTCGTCGGCGGGCCGGTGGGCGGCGGAACGGTGGGCGGCGGAACGGTCGGCGCGATGGTCGTCGGCGGACTGGTCGTCGACGTGGTGGAGGTCGACGTCGAGGTGGTGGAGGTCGTCGAGGTCGAGGACGTCGAGGTGGACGATGTCGAGGAGGACGAACCGACGGCAGTCGTCGGCGGATTGCTCGACGTCGGTGCCGGCGCGGTCGTCCCCTCCACCGAACCGCTCGCGGGTGCGGACGACTCCGTGCGCGATGTACATCCCGCGGCGGCAAACGCCAGCGTGAGCACCAGGGACGTCACGATCGAGGTCTTCTGACCTCCCACGAACGGCCGCGCTTTCATCCGGACAGTCTGCCCGCCGCCACTCCGGGCGGCCCGTCGCGCCACGACGTCGCGGCCGCTCACCTCAGCGACGTCCTTCGCTCACCGAGTAGACCAAGGACATGACTCCGACGGCGTTCGTTGGCCATGGCAGTCCGATGAACACGCTCGAGCAGAACCGGTTCACCGACTCCTGGCGCAGCCTCGGCCGAGACATCGGTCGCCCACGAGCCGTGCTGGCCATCTCGGCGCACTGGTACATCAACGCGACGGCGGTCACCGCGATGGAGGTACCGCGCACGATTCACGACTTCTACGGCTTTCCCGACGAACTGTTCGCAGTCGAGTACCCGGCTCCCGGAGCGCCCGACGTCGCCGCCGAGATCGTCGAGGTCGTGAAGCCGCGCTGGGTCGGACTCGACCACGACAGCTGGGGTCTCGACCACGGCACCTGGTCGGTGCTCGCTCACGTGTTCCCCGAGGCCGACGTGCCGGTCGTCCAGATGTCGATCAACGCGGTCGAATCGTTCGAGTATCACTTCGAGCTCGGTCGCCGTCTGGCCCCGCTGCGTGACCAGGGCGTCGTCGTGTTGGCGAGCGGGAACATCGTCCACAATCTCGGCCGAATCGCGTGGGGCCAGTCCGGCGGGTTCGACTGGGCGCAACGCTTCGACGACGCCGTCCGGGACGCGCTCACCAGCGACCCCGAACGGGTACTCGGACTGGTCGAACACCCCGACTTCGCACTGGCGGTTCCGACGCCGGACCACTTCATCCCGCTCCTGTACTTCGCCGGGCTCGTCGCCGAGGCCGGGACGACGACCCAGCCATTCGTCGAGGGGTGCGCACTCGGCTCGCTGTCGATGACGTCGTATGTGCTCGATCGAACCACCGTCGCCGAAGGCGGCAGCGGCACCGGCGTCGGAAACGACGGCGCCCAACGCCCCGGCTGACCAGACGAACATGTAGCCGCACCGCCAATCCACCGTTTGCGTCGGGATTCCTGCGGACCGGTCCGCAGAAATCGCGACGCAAACGACGATCTGGGATGGGCTGGGCTGGTCGGTTCGACACCTGCCGGTCGTCGATGGCAGGGGCGACGCGGCGCGCGATGATGGGTCGATGTCGGACGAGGCTGATCTCGAGCGGGCGACGCGTCACCTCGTGCGGTACGGCGCGACGTTCTCGCCGTTCATCGCCGATCGGGCGGCAGGCGCCTTCGTCGAGGACGCCACCGGCCGTCGCGTGCTCGACTTCACGAGCGGGCAGATGAGTGCGGTGCTCGGACACTCCCATCCGGAGATCGTGCAGGTCGTCACCGACATGATCGGCCGGCTGGACCACCTCTTCTCCGGGATGCTGTCGCGACCGGTGATCGACCTGGCCGAGACCCTGTCGGCGCTCGCGCCCGGTCTCGACCGCGTGCTGTTGTTGACGACCGGCGCCGAGTCGAACGAGGCGGCGCTGCGGATGGCGAAGATGGTGACGGGCGGATGGGAGGTCGCCGGGTTCGCCCAGAGCTGGCACGGCATGACCGGCGCTGCCGCGGCGGCGACCTACTCGGCCGGTCGGCGCGGTCACGGCCCGGCTCCGGTCGGTTCGATGGCGGTGTTCGCGCCGAATGCCTACCGACCGCGCTTCACCGATCGTCACGGCGACCTCGACTGGCGCACCGAACTCGACGACGCCTTCGACCTGATCGATCGGCAGAGCGTCGGCGCGCTCGCCGCGTTCATCGCCGAACCGGTGCTGTCGTCCGGGGGCATCCTCGACCTGCCGCCGGGTTACCTGGCGGCGTTGCAGGCGCGCTGTCACGAGCGCGAGATGCTGCTGATCCTCGACGAGGCGCAGACCGGGCTCGGCCGCACCGGCACGATGTTCGCGTTCGAACGTGACGGCGTCGTGCCCGACATCCTCACCCTGTCGAAGACGCTCGGGGCCGGGTTGCCGCTTGGCGGCGGTGATGACGACCGACGCGATCGAGGAGGTGGCCCACGAACGCGGCTTCCTCTTCTACACGACGCACGTGTCCGACCCGCTCCCCGCCGCGGTCGGCCTGCAGGTGATCGAGGTCGTCGTGCGCGACCGTCTCGCGGCGCGTGCGGCCGTCGCCGGCGCACGGCTGATGGCCGGGCTCGGCGAACTGCGCGAGCGCTACGACTGCGTCGGTGACGTGCGCGGGCGTGGTCTGCTGGTGGGGCTCGAGGTCGTCACCGACAAGGAGTCGAAGAAGCCGAGCCCGGAACTCGGCGCGGCGATCACCCGCCGCTGCTTCGAACTCGGCCTGTCGATGAACATCACCGCGCTCCGCGGTATGGGCGGTGTGTTCCGCATCGCGCCACCGCTCACCATCACCGACGACGAACTCGATCTCGGCCTGTCGATCCTCGACCAGGCGATCGCCGACGTCGCCGGCTGACGGCGTGCGTCTCGGCCGTGGCTCCGCACGACGGGCTCACCCGACGAGCGTGTAGTGCGCCATCCCGCCTTCGAAGTGCCGCTCCAGCTCGCCACGCTCGCGCAGGTGCTCGAGATGGGCGTACGTCTCGCTCTCGGCCATCTCGCCCCACGACCGCTCCCTGAACAGCACGCGCATGAACGCGTCGACCGTGCCGTTCGGGAGTTCGGGCAGCGCGTCGACGGATGATGTCGAGGCGTTCCTCGTGATGCTCGATGATCGCCCTCGGCCCGGCCGCGGAGGTCCTGGAACGGATGACCGTGGGCCGGGCAGGGCGACGGAGATGTCCGTCATCTCGGCCATCCGCGTCAGCGACGCGAAGAACAGCGCGAGCGGGTCGGGCTCCGGTGCCAACCCGCTGATGTGGGGCGTGATCGAAGGGAGCACGTGGTCGCCGGTGAGCACCACGCCGAACTCGGGGTCGTACAGGCAGAGATGGTCGTACGTGTGGCCCGGCGTGTGCATCGCCACCCACTCCCGCCGCGCCAGTTTGATCGTCTGCCCGTCGACGAGCGGTCGCGTCGGCTGCGGCGTCGCGAACGTCGACTCGATCGATTCACCGGCCGCGCGGATGCGGTCGAGGAACTCCTGCGGCGGTCCGCTGCGACGTCCGCCCCACGGGGTCGGTGTCGGCGAGATGCCGCTCGATCGCTTCCGCGCGATCGTCCGGGCGAGTTGACGTCGAGCGCCTCGGAATCCTCGTCGTCGGTGAAGTCGGCACGATCGAACATGGTGCGGAACGTCTCGTGCGTGACGATGTCGGCACCGGCTTCGTAGCGCAGTCGCATCGCGCCGCCGAAGTGGTCGGGATGCGAATGGGTGACCACGACGGTGTGGACGTCGTCGACGGCGAAACCCGCGCGTGCCAGGCGGTCGACGAGGTGGTCCCACGACTCCGGGCCAGGGAGGCCGGGATCGACGACCGCGATGCCCCGTTCGTCCTCCAACACGTAGCAGTTCACGTGGCCGAGCCCGGGCATGTTGATGGGCAGCTGGGTCCGTACGACACCGGGGGCGACCTCGGTGACGTCGGTCGTCGCCTCCTCCTGCTCCTGCTTCGGCTTCCGCGGCGCGTCGGGCTCGCTGAGGCCGGATGCATGGGTGTCGTGGTCGTGCCCGTGGTGGTCTTGGTGCTGCTGCATGAACCTCCGGCCTCCGCCGGCGTCGCGACCCGGTCGGGTGGCCGCCCGAACATGCTGCCCCATCCGGCCCGCCCGTGCCGCACCAGACCCTGGATCGTACTTGCGATGAGCGAACGGACCGACTGGTGGACCGTTGGCTCATCGCGGTCGGATCGCAATAGGTTCGAGGCGATGGACGAGGAACAGGCGCTGTACCGGCGCGAGGACGACGCGTTCGTCGGGTCGAACTGCACGCAGAGTTCGTGGAGCCCCGGCGCGCAGGCCGGCGGTGCCGTGCTCGCCCTGCTCGGCCACGTCCTCGAGGACGTCCCGACGCTCACGCCGATGAGCCTGAGCCGCATCACCGTCGACCTCGTCCGGCCGGTCCCGATCGGCGAGCCGCTCTGGATCGACCACGTGGTGATCCGCGAGGGCAAGATCATCCAGGTCGTCGACTCGATCGTGCGTTCGGCCCACAACGAATGTGTCCGGGCCCGCACCCTGCGCATCCGGGACGAGGATCTCACCGGCGGCGACGTCCCGGCGTCGACGGCGAACGACGACGACCTGATCGCCGCGCTCCCCGCCCCCGAGGAGCTCCCGAGCCCGTCCGACTTCGCCGATGTGGCCGGGTTCCTGGGCTCCGGCGCCGAGCTGCGTCGCAACTCCGAACCGCTCGACGGCCCGTCTGTCGCGTGGGTGCGGCTGCGGGTGCCGGTCGTGGCCGGAGAAGCCGTCCGGCCGACGTCACGGGTGACGGCGCCGATGGACTGCGTGAACCTGATCGGCGTCAACGGTCTGCCGGTGTCGACGACCGCCATCAACCCGGACGTGAGCGCCCACGTGGTCCGGCCACCGGTCGGCGAGTGGGTCGGCCTCGTCGGCGACACGCGGTTCGCCGGCGCCATCGGCCACGGCTTCTCCATGGGGATGCTGGTCGATGCCGACGGTGTCTTCGGCGCCACCTCCACCTCGCAGGTCGTGCAACGTCACTGATCTCCCGGGGCACCGGGCGAGCGGGCGGAGCGGAGAATCGCCTCCGCGGTGGGTGACCTAAGGTGGGCCGCGATGGACCCGGGAATCCACAGGATCGCGGTGGTCAATCGCGGTGAAGCGGCCATGCGGCTCATCAACGCCGTCCGGGAGTTGCGCTACGAATCCGCCGCCGCGGCGGTACGCCGACCTCCGCGTGATCGCCCTGCACACCCGGGCGGAACGGACGGCGATGTTCGTACGCGAGGCCGACGAAGCCGTCTGCCTCGACGACGACCGGGCGGCCGACGCGGGGAGTCCGTACCTCGACCTCGCGGCGTTGGAGCGGGCGCTCGTCGCGGCGCGGGCCGATGCGGCGTGGGTCGGCTGGGGGTTCGTGGCCGAACGGCCGGAGTTCGCCGAACTGTGCGATCGGCTCGGCGTCGTGTTCATCGGCCCCTCGCGCGGACGTGATGCGCACGCTGGGCGACAAGATCGAGGCCAAGCATCTCGCGGAGCGATCGGGTGTGCCGGTCGCGCCGTGGAGTGGCGGGCCCGTGGAGTCGATCGACGAGGCCCGCAGGCACGCCGAGGCGATCGGCTTCCCGCTGATGATCAAGGCCACCGCGGGAGGTGGCGGTCGGGGCATCCGCAAGGTGGACGACGCGGCGGGTCTCGCCGAGGCGTTCACGAGTGCCCGCGCCGAAGGGCTGAAGGCGTTCGGCGACGCCACGGTCTTCATGGAACGAGTGGTGACCGCACGCGCGTCACGTCGAGGTGCAGATCATCGCCGACGGTCACGGCACCGTCTGGGCGGTGGGCGTGCGCGACTGCACGATGCAACGGCGCAACCAGAAGGTCATCGAGGAGTCGCACTGCGTGGCGCTCACCGCCGAACAGGATCGCGACCTGCGCGCCGGCGGCCGTCCGGCTGGCGGCCGCCGCCGGGTACCAGAACGCCGGCACGGTGGAGTTCCTGTACCAGCCGGAGGAGCGGACGTTCGCGTTCCTCGAGGTGAACACTCGGTTGCAGGTCGAACATCCGGTCACCGAGCTGACCACCGGACTCGACCTCGTGAAGCTCCAGATCCACGTCGCCGGCGGGGGACGACTCGAAGGTGATGCACCTCCGACGTTCGGCTACGCGATCGAAGCGCGCCTCAACGCCGAGGACCCGCAGCGCGGGTTCGCTCCGGCCCCGGGCGTCGTCGAGACGCTGTCGCTGCCCGTCGGCCCCGGCATCCGGGTCGACACCGGCATCGGCGAAGGCGATGTGATCCCACCGGAGTACGACTCGATGATCGCCAAGATCATCGCCTTCGGCCGTGATCGCGACGAGGCCCTCGGCCGGCTGCATCGGGCGCTCGCCCAGATGACCGTGCTGGTGCGCGGCGGCACGACCAACAAGTCGTTCCTGATCGACCTGCTCGGTCGACCGGAGGTCATCGCCGGCGAGATCGACACGGCCTGGCTCGACCGGCTCACCGCGGCCGGCGAACACCTGCCGACGCGCCATGCCGACGTGGCGCTCGTCGCCGCCGCGCTCGACGCCGACCAGCTGCAGGCCGTCGTCGACCAGGCCACGTTCCTCGGGTGGGCGAACCGCGGCCGCCCGCAGGCCGACGCTCGACATCGGGCACGACATCGAACTGCGACACGGCAACCAGTCGTACGTCGTCGGTGTCCGATCGCTCGGCGCCGACCCGCTTCGAGGTCACCGCTCCACGGTGTCACGGCGCTCGTCGACGTCGAGCGACTCGGGAGGTCGCGCAGCCGGCTGACGATCGACGGACAGGTGTTCACGGCGTCGTGTCGACCACCCAGGACAGCGACCAGTTGGTGGAGGTCGACGGCGTTGCCCACCGATTCTCCCGCGACGACGCCGGCATCGTCCGGGCGCCGTCGTCGGCGCTCGTCGTCGGTGTCGACGTCACGGTGGACGACATCGGTCGAGCTCGGCCAGCGTCTCGCGCTGATCGAAGCGATGAAGATGGAGATGGCCGTGCCCGCGCCCATCGGCGGTCGGGTGCGCGACGTGTTCGTCAGTCCGCAACGTGCAGGTCCTGGCCGGCGCGCCGCTGTTCCGCCTCGAGTCGGACGACGCGGACGACGACGGGACGGCCGACGCAGGGCAGCAGCAGATCGATCTGGACGCGTTCGCCGGCGCGGCCACGGCCTCGGCGGACGAGATCGTGTCGGGCGTTCGTCCTCGGGTTCGACGTCGATCCGGCCCGAGCCCGTGCGCAGGTCGACAGCGGCGCGCTCACCGACCAGGCCGCGGTGGGCCGGTCCTCGGAGCGTTCGCCGACCTCTGTGCGCTGTCGCCCGAGCGTCAGGATCTCGGCCAGGACGTCGAGCAGGGGACCGTCACGTCGTCACGCGAGCACTTCAACACGTTCCTGCGCTCGCTCGACGCCGAGCGCGAAGGGCTCCCGGCCTGGTTCGTCGATCGACTGTCGCGGGCGGTGGCGCCACTACGGCATCGACGGCGCTCGATCCGTCCGACGAACTCGGCCGCGTCGCTGCTGCGGATCTTCGTCGCCCAGCAACGACGCGACGAACAGGTCCCGGTCGTCATGGCGTTGCTCGACCGGCAGGAGTCGCCGATCCCCGGCCTCCGCGAAACGCTCGACCGCCTGATCGAGGCGACCCGCCGTCGTCATCCGTCGATCGCCAGCATGTCGAGGGCGGTCCGCTACAGCCTCTTCGACCGACCGGTGATCGACGCGCGCGCGCAGTGACGTGTCGGCGAGGATGCGTCAGCTCGCAGCCGAGTTGGCGCACACTTCGGGCGAGGCCACCGACCGCCGCGTCCGACCGGTCCGACCAGCTCGTCGCCTGCCCGCTGCCGTTGGGACCGATCCTCGCGGAGGGCGGCCTCTTCGCCGACACCGAGTCGCCCGGGCCGCTGCTCGAGGTGCTCACCCGCCGGTACTACCGGATCCGCGCGCTCGGCCCGATGACCGTCGAACGGGTCGACGACCACGACGTCGTTCGCTCGTCGTACGCCCACCACGACCGCACGGTGCACGTCATCGCCGTCCGCGCCGGCCGCGGACGATCCGTCGGCCGCGCTGCGCTCGGTCGCGTCGGCGGCGGCGACGGTTCCCTCGTCGGACAACGCCGTCGCCGACGTCTATCTCCCGCTCGCCGCCGTCGAGTCCGACCGACATCGACGCGCTGGCCGCCGAGATCGGCACGTTGCTGCGGCAGCGTCGACCTGCCGGCATCGGTGCGCCGGGTCAGCGTCATCCCCTCGCACCCCGCGCACGAGGATGGCCGTGTTGACGTTCCGTCGCGCGGGCAGCGGCGGTGTGCGCCCGTACTGGATGGAGTCGGAGGACGACGTGCCGGCGAGCGCGGATCCGACGACGTTCGAGGAGGACATCAAGTTCCGCGGGCTGCACCCGATGATCGCCCGCCGTCTGCAGATGTGGCGGCTCGAGAACTTCGAGATCAGCCCCCTCCCGGCGGTCGGTGACGTGCACCTGTTCGACTGCGTGGCCCGCGTCGGTCATTCCGACCGGCGGTTGATCGCGGTCGCCGAAGTGCGCGACGTGACGCCGGTGCGCGACGAGAGCGGCAACGTGATCGCGCTGCCCGAGGTGGAGCACGTGCTGGTCGGTTGTCTCGACGCGCTGCGCGAGGCGCGCAGTCGGTCTCCCGGGCGCCGACGGCCTGGAGTGGAACCGGATCATGCTCTACGTGTGGCCGGTGGTCGACCTGCCGCCCGACGCCTTCGACGCCGTGGCCCGCCGGCTCGCCCCCCTCACCGAGGGTCTCGGCCTGGAACAGGTGGTGGTCAGCGGGAGCGTCGGTCAGGCGGCTCCGACGCCGGTCGAAGCGGTCATGCGCATCGGGTACGAACCGGGCCGCGGTGTCACGATTCGTCTCACCGAGCCCCCCACCGAGGCGATGCAACCGCTCGACGACTACACCCGCAAGCTCGTGCAGATGCGCCGCCGCGGGTTGACCTATCCGTACGAGCTGATCCCCGCACTGTGTGGCGTGGACGGGTCGTTCGTCGAGCACGATCTCGACGAGGCCGGCGCGCTCGTGCCGGTCGATCGGCCGCCCGGTGGGAACACCGCCGGGGTCGTGGTCGGCGTGGTCTCCACCCCGACCGATCGGCACCCCGAGGGCGTCACGCGCGTGGCCGTACTCGGCGACCCGACCAAGGCGATGGGGTCGATCGCCGAGCCCGAATGCGTCCGGCTGCTCGCGGCGATCGACCTCGCCGTCGAGCTCGACGTGCCGATCGAGTGGTTCGCCCTGTCGGCGGGCGCCAAGATCGCCATGGATTCGGGCAGCGAGAACCTCGACTGGGTCGCCCGGGTGTTGCGGCGCCTCGTGGAGCACACCCAACGCGGGGGCGAGGTCAACGTCGTGGTCGCCGGGATCAACGTCGGAGCGCAGCCGTACTGGAACGCCGAGGCGACGATGCTGATGCACACCAAGGGCATCCTCGTCATGACGCCCGACAGCGCGATGGTGCTGACCGGCAAGCAGGCGATCGAGTACTCGGGCGGCGTGGCCGCCGAGGACAATCTCGGCATCGGTGGCTACGAGCGGATCATGGGTCCGAACGGCGAGGCCCAGTACTGGGCGCCCACGCTGACGGCGGCGTGCGAGTTGCTCCACCAGCACTACGAACTCACGTATCGAGCGCCGGGCGAGCGCTGGCCGCGGCGGGCCTCGACGCCCGATCCGATCGATCGCGACGTGCGCTCCGAACCCCATGTGGTCGAAGGGATCGACTTCCGCACCGTCGGTGACATCTTCTCCGCGGAGACCAATCCCGACCGCAAGAAGCCGTTCGACATCCGCACGCTGATGGCCGCCGTGGTCGACGACGACTGCGTGCCGCTCGAACGCTGGCCGGAGATGGCCGAGGCGGAGATGGCGGTCGTCCAGGAGGCCCGTCTGGGCGGGTGGGCGGTGACGCTGATCGGCATGGAATCGCGGCCGCTGCCCCGGCACGGGCTCACGCCGGCCGACGGCCCGGGCCAGTGGTCGGCGGGCACCCTGTTCCCGCTGTCGTCGAAGAAGGTGGCCCGCGCGATCAACTCGGCGAGCGGGTGCCGACCCGTCGTGATGCTCGCCAACCTGTCGGGCTTCGACGGTTCGCCCGAATCGCTCCGTCGTCTGCAGCTCGAGTACGGCGCAGAGATCGGGCGATCGATCGTGAACTTCGACGGTCCGTTCGTGCTGTGCGTCGTGTCGCGATATCACGGTGGCGCGTTCGTCGTGTTCTCGGCGCAAGCTCAACGACGACATGGAAGTGCTCGCCGTGGAGGGATCGTTCGCCTCGGTGATCGGTGGAGCGCCCGCCGCGGCGGTGGTGTTCACCCGCGACGTCGACGAACGCACCCGCACCGACGAGCGGGTTCGGCAGGCGGAAGCGGCGGTCGCCGCGGCCGGGCCCTCCGAGGTCGGTGCCCGGCGTGCCGAACTCCGCGCCACGGCGACGCGCGGTGCGGACCGAGATGCTCGGTGCGGTGGCCGCCGAATTCGACGCGGTCCACAGCGTCGAGCGGGCCCGCGCCGTCGGATCGGTGGATCGCATCATCGCCGCCGCCGATCTGCGGCCCGAGCTGATCGCCGCGGTCGAACGAGGAATGGCGCGGATCGACGGGCGATGAACGCAGAACCGACGGTGAACCGGCCCGAACCGAGGGTGAACCGGCGTCGATCCCCTTGCGTTCGACTCCACCGGGCGGGATGATCGCGTATGACCCGGGCTCAGGCTGCCGCCATCTTCGACCTCGATCGCACGCTGATCTCCGGACCTTCCGGAACGGTGTTCCGTCACCACTTGGCCGAGGCGGGCATCGGCGGGTCGAGCGAGCTCCCGCTCGGCGACGTGCTGATGCGGTTCTACACCCGATTCGGCGAGAACTGGTTGATGATGCAGCCGGCGCGATTGGCGAGCAGGACCGCCGCCGGATGGTCGGTCGCCGACGTGCGCGCCGCCATGGAACTCGCGGCGCACGATCTCGCCGAGCTCGTGCATCCCGCCGCCCACCGTCTGATCGAGGAACACCGCGCCGCCGGGCGGCTGGTCGTGCTGGCGACCACCTCGCCGCACGCGTTCGTGGAACCGTTCGCCGAGCTGCTCGGGCTCGACGACGTGATCGCCTCGCGGTGGCTCCTCGATGCCGACGGCACGACGTTCACCGGGAGGATGGACGGTGACTTCGTCTGGGGGCGGGCCAAGGCGAAAGCCGTCGAGGCGTGGGCCGCCGACCACGGCGTCGACCTCGCCAGGAGCCACGCGTACAGCGACAGCTACTTCGACGCCCCGTTGCTGGCGCTGGTCGGGCACCCGGTCGCCGTCAATCCCGACGCCCAGCTGTGGGCCACGGCCACCGTCCGGGGATGGCCCGTGCGCCACTTCGACAAGGCCGACGGGGTCATCAAGGTCGGCGGCGCGGAGCTCCAGGAGTGGACCCGCCCGTTCATGCGGCCGGGCCTCGTCGCCCCGAACGCCCGCGTCGAGATCGAGGGCATCGAGCACATCCCGGCGTCCGGCGCGGCGATCGTGGTGTTCAACCACCGCTCCTACTTCGATCCGGCCGTCATGGGCCTCGTCCTCGCGAAGGCGGGCCGCAACATGCGTGGCCTGGGCAAGAAGGAGCTCTTCGACGTCCCGCTCGTGGGTCGCCTGGCGCGGGCGATGGGCGGCATCCGCGTCGATCGCGGCACCGGGTCCGACGAGCCCCTCGAGGCCGCCGTCGCCGCGCTCGAGGTCGGTGAGCTGCTGATGATGGCCCCCGAAGGGACGATCCCCCGCGGCCCGGCGTTCTTCGACCCCGAGCTCAAGGGCCGGTGGGGTGCCGCCCGCCTCGCCGCGGCCACGCACGCCCCGGTGATCCCGGTGGGGCTGTGGGGCACGGAGAAGGTGTGGCCGCGCAGCTCCCGCTTGCCGCGGCTGTCGATGAGCGACCGGCCGCTCGTCACGGCGACGGTCGGCCCGCCCGTGGAGCTGAAGTACCGCAGCCCCGACGCCGACACGAAACGGATCATGAAGGCGATCTCCGCGCTGCTCCCCGCCGAATCACGCGTGCACCGCACGCCGACCGACGAGGAGCTGGCACTGACCTATCCACCCGGGTACCGGGGCGACCCGACGGCCGAGTCCGACCGGCGACCCGGGACCGACACCTGACGCGACAGCATCGACACACAACGAGGATCACATGGCAGCACGCGAACGAGAAATGCGCTTCACGGACCGGATGTCCGACCACGAGGCGCTGATGTGGAGCATCGAGAAGGATCCGTGGTTGAACCCCAACGGCGCGTCGCTCACGATCCTCGACCGCCCGCTCGACCTCGATCACTTCCGAGCGACGATGCGCAACGCGGTCGTGAAGATGCCGCGGCTGTACGAGCGTGTCGTGCCGGGGCTCGCCCGCCTCTCGCCGCCGGCCTGGGCACCCGACCCCGAGTTCGACATCGACTTCCACGTCCGCCACGTGGAGCTGCCGGCGCCGGGCACCGAGCGGGAGTTGTTCGACCTGGCCGCCCAGCTCTACCAGGAGCCCCTCGACCGCACCCGCCCGCTGTGGCGCTTCGTCGTGATCGACGGCGTCGAGGGCGGTCGCTCCGCGCTGTGGGCGATCATGCACCACGCCATCAGCGACGGCATCGGTCAGCTCCGCATGGCCGAGTTGTACCAGCAGGTCGACCCGAACGATCCACCGCCGCCCGAGGTCGATCTCGATGCCATCGTGGCGAACGCCGTCGCCAACCATTCGGCCAAGGAACAGGGCGGCGACCTGGCGAGCGGGTTCGGCAACACGGCCACGAAGACGCTCGGCCATCTCGTCCGGCGGCAGCTGGGCGTCGCCCGCCGCGCCGCCGGCGAGGTGATGATCTGGCCGGCGGATCCGAGACGGGCCGGCGACTAGCTCGGCGAGGTTCGCCGACGATCGCGACGTCGACCGTCGGCGCACTGATCGGGCTCGGGCAACGACGTGCCAGGCGGATCGCCGCTGTGGAAGCAGCGCTCGCGGCACCGCCATCTCGAGTGGGTGTCGGTGCCGCTCGACGACCTGAAGGCGGCCGCCCGACATTTCGGTGCCTCGATCAACGATCTCTTCCTGGCCGGGCTGACCGAGGGCGCCGTCCGGTACCACGCCGACCGGGGCGTCGAGGTCGACGCCTTCAACACCAGTTTCGTGCTCAGCACCCGCACCGACCGCGCGATCGGGGGGAACTCGTTCACGCCGATCCCGGTGCAGGTCGCCGGTGCGTCGATGCCGCTCGCCGAGCGGGTCGACGACATTCGTGTCCGCCTGGCGGCGGGCCGGGAGGCGATGTCGTCCGGGGGAGGCATGAGCGCCGTGTCGGGCATCGCCAACCTGCTGCCCACGTCGGTGGTCACGCAGGCCGCCCGCGCCGCCGCCGGGCGGATCGACTTCGCCACGTCCAACCTGCGCGGGGCCCCGTTCACGCTCTACGTCGCCGGTGCCCGCGTGTGCAACATCGTCACGATGGGTCCCGTGGCGGGCACCGGGTGCAACGCCACCGCGTTGTCGTACGACGGGCGCTTCGACATCGGACTGTTCATCGATCCGGTCGCCATCGATGCTCCCGCCGACTTCCGCGATGCGGTCGAGTCGTCGTTCGTCGACCTCGTCGGTGCGGCCGGGGTCGGTGCGGCAGCAGTGCCGTCGCGGCGATGACCTACGACGAGATCGCGGCGATCTTCCTCGCGCCGCTCGTCGACCCCATCGACGCACCCGACGTGACCGCGACGCCGGCGCGCCGGCTCCGCGATGCGCTCGAACCGATCGCGACGCAGGGGTGGTGGTCGCCGCAGGCCGGTGCACGCCTCGACGCGCTGGGCATCGACTTCCTGGCCGGCTATGTCTGGGGTCGGGCGGCGTCGCTCGGTTCGCCGCCGGCATCGGTGGTCGTGGCCACGTTCGGCGTGTTCGCGCCCGGCCTGATCGCCGCCGTCTACGAGGCCGGGTCGGCGCTCGTGTCGCGCGACGACATCCTGGCGGCCCGCGGCGACGGCGGCACGTCGAGCGTCGCGGCGATCGCCGACCCGGACGACTGCGCGGCGATCGCCGACCCGTTGCTCGCCGTCCTCGACGGTCTCGACGGCCTCGGCCGTCCGCTGTTCAGCGCGCTGCGTTCCCTTCCCGTGCCGACCTCGCCGGCGGGCCGCCTGTGGCGCGCCGCGGAACTGGTTCGGGAACACCGCGGCGACGCCCACCTCGCGGCGCTGGTCGGGGCGGGCCTCACCGCGGCCGAAGCGAACGTCCTCACCGAACGGTGGCTCGGCTTCGGCCTCGGCGAGTACAGCGCCACCCGTGGGTTCGGACCATCGGAGCTCGGCGTTGCGGTCGCGAACCTGCAGGCGCGCGGCTGGATGGACGGCGACGATCTCACCGACCGGGGGCGCGCCGCGCGCGTCAGGATCGAGGAGGTGACCGACGCCGGTCAGGAGGCCTTGATCGAGGCGTGCGGGGCCGGCCTGGACGACATCATCGCCCGGGCGGCGGACATCTCGAACCGGTTGGTCGCCGCGCGGGCCTTTCCGGCGGACCCGCGGAAGCGGGCCGGCGGGTAGCACGCGAGCGAGCAGCACGCCGGCTACCGGAGCGTCCAGCGCGGGCTGCGACTCATGTCACGTGTGCGTCGGCGCGATTCCGGGGCAGAGTGGTCGGGCTCGATCGGTGCCGTCCCCCCGGACTCGATCGAGTGGGACGTCGACCTCTTACCCCCCAGTTTGCAGCGTCCGTCCCGAGGCCACAGTCACCCCCCTGACCGTGGCTTCGCGCCCCGAGTGCGAACGACCGCGTGCGGCGTCGGCCGATCCGGTAGGTTCGGGCGCATGGCTGAAGTCGGCGTCCGCCCGGCGGCACCCGCTGCCCGACAGCTCGACTCGCCGGGGTGAGCGCAGTCAGGAGCCGGGCAGGTCGACTGCGGGCGTCGATCCTCGGCGACGGGCCCATCGTTCGGCTGAGCATCGCCCACGGCCTCGGCGCCGCAGCCGACGCGTTCGTGTCGGTGAGCCTGGCCGGATCGTTGTTCTTCAACATCAGTCCGGACGCCTCCCGCGAGCAGGTCCTGCTGTACCTCCTCGTCACGATGATCCCGCTCGCCGTCCTGGCGCCGCTGATCGGGCCGGCCGTCGACCGGTTCCGGCACACCCAGCGCTACGTCGCGGCGGGCCTCTACCTGTTCCGGGCGCTCTGCTGCCTCGCGCTCGTGTCGACCTTGAAGGAGCTCGCCTTCTACCCGATCGCCCTCGCCCTGCTCGTGGCCAGCAAGGCGTCGGGGATCGTGAAGCAGACGCTCGTGCAGAGCCTGGTCGACGACCCGGACGCGCTCGTCGCCACCAACGCCCGGTTGGCCCGGTTCGCCAGCATCACCGCCGCCGTCGCGGTCGTCGTCGCCGTCGTCCTGCTCCGCGCGACCGGGCCCGAATGGACGCTGCGGAGTCGGCTCGGTGCTGTACGCGAGCGCCGGCGTCGCGGCGCTCACGATCCACCTCCGTCATCGCGTGCGGGACGAGGTCGACGACCTGCAGTTCGCCGAGTCGCTGACGCCCTCGATCGTCGTCAGCTCGATCGGCATGATCGCCATCCGTGCGGCCGTCGGATTCTTCATCTTCACGCTGGCGTTCTCGCTGCGCCGTGACAGCGAGCCGGCGTACATCTACGGGCTCGCCGCGGCGAGCTATGCCGGCGGTGCGTTCGTCGGCCACTCGGCGGCCACGCTGCTGCGCGGCCGGCTCCGCGAGGAACAGATGATCGCGGCGGCGATCGCCGCGCCCGCGGTGTTCACGGCCGTCGGCATCCTCGGCGTGTCGATCCCGCTCCTCCTGCTGATCGCCGGGCTCGTCGGTCTGTCCACCACGCTGGGCCGCAACGCGTTCGACGCGCTCGTGCAGCGCGTGGCTCCGGAGACGATGCTCGGCCGGGCCGGTGCGCGCTACGAGACCGAGTTCCAGCTGGCGTGGGTGTTCGGCGGCGTCATGGCGACGCCGATCTCGCTGCCGATCGAGGTGAGCATGACGGTGCTCACGCTCATGTACGTGCCAGGACTGCTGCTGTTCCTGCGTGCCAGCCGCACGGCCCGGTTGCACGAGCACGAGCTGATCGATCCGTTGTCCGTCGCCCTGCAACGGCTCGTCATGGCGAGGCGCGCCTGGGAGGTCGGGTCGCTGCGCCTGGCGATCATCGACGCGTCGTCGGCGGTCGATCTCGTGACCGGTGCCGAGATCGACGCGCCGACGGACCACGGTCCGCAGGAGGAGCGGGATGTGCTGGCCGTCCTCCGCTCGCGGGCGGCCGATCCCACTGCGGACGTCAGCGACGCCGACGCCGAGCAGGCCCTCGCGATCGCGGCGCGCTACGTCACTCCGGCATCGCCCCAGTGACCGACGCCCCATCGCCGTTCGGGCGCCACGGTCACGACGAAGACGCTCGTGTCGTCGATCGTGCGATAGCGCTCGACGATTACATCGGACAACGGCACGCGGGCCGGTGGTGCTTCCGTCGGGAGCTCACCGACCACGAGCAGGACCCCGTCGTCGTGGCAACGCTGGTCGTCGGTCGTGTCGTCGATCGCCTCGCTCCGATCGTCGGCGAACCGGACGGTTGCATCGTCCGCCGTGGCTGCCACGACCGATGCCTGGACGGCGGCGTCGATGGTGTCGCCGTTCGAGGCGGTGATGTACACCACGGGCGGTTCGTCGTCCGTCGTGGTCGGGGCGGCGTCACCCTCGACGGCCCAGTCGACGAGCGCGGTGAGCACCGCGTCGGTCGAAACGGATTGCGGCGGGTCGGGATCGTCGCTGCCGCATCCGGCGGCCAGCACGCTCGCCCCGGCCACGAGGAAGACGGCGGCGACGAACGTTGCCTGCCACGGTCCCGGATGCGACGCTCGCGCCGAACCTCCCACTCCGGCCACGATAACCCGTCGGGCGATCGGCCCGTCGACCGTGCCGTCATCGAACTGTAATATCCCGATAGCCTTGCGTGCCGTGACGACGACGGACGGGACATCGCAGCGATCGGCGCGAGCCGCGCCGACTCCTGGTCGTTGCCGCGCTCGGATTGTCGTCGATCGCCTTCGGTGCCGTTGCCGCTCCGGCCCCGACGTCGGCCCAATCCGATGCCTGCCGCGCAGGCCGCGCGCGAGATCCAAGCGGCGCGCGACCGCGCCAACGAAGCGTCACAGCGGATGTTCGACGCCGAATCGGAAGTCGACCAGCTGGGTGTCGAGATCGTCGACGCCCAGGCGGAACTGGCCGCCGTCGAGGCGCAGGCGTCGGCGATGCGATCCGAACTCGAGGCCCAGGCGGTCCGGGCGTTCACCGAGTCGGGGACGGCGACGTTCCCCTTGCTGATCGACCTCGATCACGCCAACGACGAGATCACCGCCGACCTGCTCAACAGCGTCGCTCGCGGCAATGCGGCGGTCGCGCTCGACGACTTCGACGCGGTGTCCGACGAGGTCGAGGCCCGGCGTGCCGACCTCGAGGAGCGGCAGGGTCAGGCCGATGCCGCCCAGCAGCGTTACGCGGAGTTGAAGACGGAAGCCGAAGCCGAAGTCGTCCATCTGGCCGAGGTGGAGAAGCAGCGGTTGATCGACGAAGCGGTCCAGGCCGAACTCGACGGCAGCGTGAGGCCCGAGAAGCGGCGATCGCCGCGGAGGCCGCAGCCGATGCCCGACGCGTCGCGGCGGCGAATGCGATCGTGTCGAACGCGGCAGCCTCGAACGTTGCGTCCGGCTCGAGTGGAGCGGCCGCCGCGCCGGCACCTGTTCCGGCGGTCGCGGCTCCGCAGCCGGCGCCCGCCGCCAACAACGAGGAGACCCCGAACGAGCAGGCCCCGAACGAGGAGGCTCCGAACGAGGAGGCTCCGAACGAACCGGAGCCGGTCGAAGAGGCACCACCGTCGAACGCGGGAATCGTCTGCCCGATCGCCGGGCCGCGCGCCTTCGCCGACACCTGGGGCGCCGCACGGTCGGCCGGGCGCAGCCACGAGGGTGTCGACATGATGTCGCCGCAGGGCACGCCGGTCGTCGCCGTCGAGTCGGGGTCGGTCCAGATGAAGACGACCAGCCTCGGTGGCAATTCGGCCTGGGTGAATGGTGGGAGCGGCACGCGTTACTTCTATGCGCACCTGAACGGCTGGGAGGGTTCGAGCCGGTCGGTGTCGCAGGGTGAGGTGATCGGCTACGTCGGCCACACCGGCAACACCTCGGCGAACCACCTGCACTTCGAAGTGCACCCTGGCGGCGGCCGGGCCGTCAATCCGTACCCGTACGTCCGCGCCGCCTGCTGACGCCGGCTGAGCACGAGTCGGACGCGATCTTGACATTCTCGAGCCCTTCGCGCCGCCATACTGGGATCGTGACCTCATCCGCGCCGTTGCAGCACGTGACCATTCATGGTCACGACGTTCGGTATCGCCGCGCCGGCCAACGATCGCGGCGACAGTGGACGCCCGCCACGCGAGGTGGTCCTGCTCGTTCACGGGCTGGCCGGTAGTTCGCGGACCTGGGATTCGGTGATGCCGCTCCTCGCCGCCGACTACGACGTGATCGCGCCCGATCTTCTCGGTCACGGCGAGTCGGCCAAACCGATCGGCGACTACTCGCCCGGCGCGTTCGCCAGCGGGCTGCGCGACCTGCTCGCGGTGCTCGACGTGCCGAGTGTCACGATCGTCGGTCACTCGTACGGCGGCGGGGTGGCGATGCAGCTCGCCTATCAGCATCCGGAGCTGGTCGATCGCCTCGTGCTCGTCGGCAGCGGCGGGCTCGGGCGCGAGGTGACGTGGATCCTCCGGGCGTTGTCGCTGCCCGGCGCCGAGTACGTGATGCCGCTCGGGTTCTCGAAGCCGCTGATCGATGCGACGTCCGAGATCGGGCGGCTCCTCGGCCGCCTCGACATCCGCTCGCCGACGCTCGGCGAGCTGTGGCGCGGGTACCGCTCCCTCGCCGAGGCCCCCAACCGTCAGGCGTTCGTGAGGACGATGCGCGGTGTCATCGACGTCGGTGGGCAAACGGTGTCGGCCACCGATCGTCTCTATCTCGCGGCGCGTGTGCCGACGTTGATCGTGTGGGGTGACCGTGACGACGATCATCCCGGTCGAGCACGGCCGCGCCGCCCATCGGGCGATCGCGTCGAGCCGTCTCGAGGTCATCGAGCGGGGTCGGCCACTTCCCCCAGGTCGAGGCCCCCGACCGCTTCACCGAGGTGCTGGTCGACTTCCTCGCGACCACGCGGCCGGGTGCGGTCGACGTCGCGCGACCTCCGCGACGCCCTGGTCGCGAACGGCTAGCGGCGCCGCACGACGATCGACGCCAGGCCGTTCCCTTCGGCGTGGTGCACGATCTCGACGTCGGGTCGGGTGAACGCATCGAGCAGTTCGCCGGTCGGCGCGTGGAACTCGCCGGGCTGGCCGGCCGACGCCGACGACGGACAGCACGCTGACGATCGCCATGCCGCCCGGGCGGAGCACGTCGACGATCGGGCCGTAGAGCCCGCGCCCGCGGAACCGCTGGCAGACCACGACGGCCACGTCGTGCAGGTCAGCCGGCAGGCCGTCGTCGAGGTCGACCACGCGTGCGTCGATCCGGCCGGAGAGGTCGTGCACGGCGGCGGCCGATCGGGTCAGCTCGATCGCCACCGGCGACACGTCGAGCGCAACGACCTCGAAGCCGAGCGCGGCGAGCCACATCGACTGACCGCCGGTCCCGCACGCGATGTCGACCGCCGTGCCACCCGGCGGAAGCAGCGCCTGCAGGTCGTCGGCTCCGTCGAGCACGTCGGGCGGGCGCGGTGACGCGGCGGTCGCGCCCTCGTACCGCTCGTCCCAGCGCTGTCGATCCGCCTCCATGTGGGCATCCTGTCAGACCGCACCGACGGCTCGCCGCGCGATCGCCTCGGCCGGGTGAGAAGGGCGAAAATCAGGTCCGGACGGGCGCGACATGGGATCATCGAGCAGTGACCGACATCGACGACAACGCATCGACCCAGACGGCCACCGGTTGGCTGTCGCCCGAGGATCTCGAACTCGTCCGTGCCCACGTGCCGATCGTGTACGTCGATGCGGTTCCGGTCCGCGTCGACGGGCTCGGCAACGTCACGCGAGGTGGGCATGCTGTTGCGGCTGGCGTCCGACGGATCGATCAGCAGGATGGTCGTGACCGGACGGGTCCTGTTCGGCGAGAAGGTGCGCGAGGCGCTGATGCGTCACTGCGAGAAGGACCTCGGGCCGATGGCGCTCCCACGTGTTCCCGCCGACCCGACGCCGTTCACCGTGGTCGAGTACTTCCCCAACCCCGATCGCTCCGGCTTCTACGACCCCCGCCACCACGCCGTCAGCCTCGCCTACGTCGTGCCGGTCGACGGCGAGTGCGAACCGACCCAGGAGGCGCTCGACCTCGGTTGGTACACGCCCGAGGAGGCGGTGAGCGCCGACGTGATCGCCGAGATGACCAACGGCCACGACCGCCTCATCCGCCTCGCCCTCGCCCACGTCGGCAAACTCCCGTAGTTCACGGCGAACATGTCACGAAGTGTCAGGCACTTCGTGACATGTCAGGTCACGAGGATGATGATCCAGATGGTGATCATCCCGGCGGCGAGCGACGCGATCAGGTTCTTCGTGCGCCAGGCGACGAGGCCGCCGACGGCGACGGCAGCGACCTCCTGGCCGGTGACCCCGCTGATGCCGTGGCCGCCGGCGAGCAGGTTCACGGTCAGTGCCGACAGGACCGCCGGTCCGACGTAGCGCAGGGCCCGCGTGACGTCGGCGGGAATCGAACGATCGGCGAGGAACAGGATCAGCCCGGCACGGGACACGTAGGTGATCAGCGCCACGACCACGATGGCGGCGATGGCGGCACCGGTGGTCATGCGGCACCCCCGTATCGATCAGTGGCCGACCGAGTGCTGGCCGACCGGTCGGCGGCCTTGTCGGCGAGGAACCCGACGATCACGCCGGCGGTCGCGCCGAGCAGGACGCCGCCGTTGTTGGGAATGCCGAGGCCGGCGAAACACACGGCCGCACCCGTCAACGCGGCGAGGGCCATCGGACGCGTCGTCAGGCCGAGCACGACGAGGCCGCCGAACATCACCGCGGGTGCGATG
The DNA here is from genome assembly GCA_963801795.1 of Ilumatobacteraceae bacterium. Taxonomy (GTDB): domain Bacteria; phylum Actinomycetota; class Acidimicrobiia; order Acidimicrobiales; family Ilumatobacteraceae; genus Sva-07. Next base: position 30,554 of record CAWDFZ010000001.1, on the reverse strand, counting down.
TCGAGGCGCCATTCGGTCGGGATCGCCGAGCCGACGGCGATCCCGACGGTGACGCCGATCACCCAGGTCACGAGCAGGAACAGGCCCGCCGACAGGTAGTACCGACGCCACACCGGTGGTTCGAGGTCGCTGCGGCGAGCCGTGAGCGCGAACAACTGGTCGATCAGCACGAACGGACCGACCCAGCGGAACCATCGTCGGCTGGTCGCGGAAGTGATGCGCCATCGCCGCGCTGTACATCACGTGACGCAGGTTGATCACCACAGCCGTCATCACGAGCGTCAGCCAGGTGGCGCGTGCCGGCGAGGGTGACCATGGCGAGTTGCGCGGCGCCGGCGAAGACGATGTTGGTGCTCCACGCGATGTTCGTGGGCATCGCCGACTCGGTCATCGCCACGCCGAGCACCAGTGCGAACGGGACCGTCGGCAGGTACAGCGGGAACACGTCGCGGATCGCCCGCCCGGCGACGCCGTCGAGCGCTGGGTCGGCGGTGCTCGCAACCATCCGGGCAGGGTACGCAACCGGCCGGCGAATTGCCGCGGCCGATACGGGTGCAGCGCCTACCCTGATGGTCGATGCCCGAAGGCGACACCATCCACCGGACCGCCGCGGCGCTCCGGACGGCACTGGTGGGCAAGACGATGACCCGCTTCGATGCGCCTCGCCTGATCGGCCCCGGTCCGCAGGCCGGCCGGATCATCGAACGTGTCGAGAGCCACGGCAAGCACCTGGAGATCGTGTTCGACGACGGTCTCGTCCTCCACACGCACATGCGGATGTCGGGTTCGTGGCACCTGTACCACGCCGGCGACAGTTGGCGTCGGCCGTACAACCAGATGCGGGCGTCGATCGAGGTCGACGGCTGGGTGGCCGTGTGCTTCAACGCGCCGCACGGTCGAGACGTACCGTCAGCCCGACCGTCGGCGGCATCCCGGCATGGGCCGGCTCGGCCCGGATCTCTGCGATGCCGACACCGATCTCGGCGCGGTCGTCAACCTGCTGCTGCGGATTCCCCGACGCACAGGCCCGGGTCGCCGAGGTCGCTGCTCGACCAGCGGGTGATGTGCGGCGTCGGCAACGTCTATCGCGCCGAGGTGTTGTGGGCGATCGAGCTCAGCCCGTTCGCCCGCGTCGGCACGCTCACCGAGCACGACGCGATCCGGCTGGTCAACACGGCGGCGACGATGCTGCGGTCGAACCTCACGACGGCTCGGCGCGTCACGGCACCCGGCTTGCGCGGCGGGCTGGCTGTCTACGGGCGCAACGGACAGCGGTGCGCCCGCTGCGGCGCCACGATCGAATGCCGTCAGATCGGCGAGCACGCGCGGACGCTGTACTGGTGCCCCGGCTGTCAGACGCACCTCGATCCGTACCTCGAGCGGTCGAGCGACGACACGCCGATGGATCCGCATCCGGCAGCCCAACGCTGGCTCGCCGACCTCCCCTGGAACCGCGACGCCGGCTGACATCCTCGCCGTTCGCGCGCTGCATCTGCCGTCGGTGCGCTGAAATCATCGTTTGCGTCGGCATTTTCGGGGGACGGGTCCACACAAATCCCGACGCAAACGTTGATTTGGGACCCGCGCCCGCAAGGTCTGGGGTGGTCAGGCTCGGCCGAGGATGCGGTCGACGTCGATCTCGATGACCACGCGATCGTCGCGTTCCGCCGGCGGCCGGTACCGCGCGGCGTACCCGTCGACGCCGGCGCGCACGCCGTCGGGATCGGTGACGAGGCGGACGCGACCCTCCAGCGTCAACCACCGCCCGCCGTCGACCTGGCACACCGCGCCGCGCTGGCCGGCGGCCTCCATCCGGGCGGCGTTCCTCGCCTTCTGCGATGCCGCCCACGTGATCACCCGCACCACCCGACGCTCGACGTCGTAGCTGAAGCCGACGGCCACCACGTGCGGTGAGCCGTCGGCGCGCACGGTCGTCAGCGTCGCGAGGTGGTACTCCTGCAGGAAGGCGAGCACCTCGCCGGACACGTCGTCGAGGTCGATCGCCACTCGATGGTTCTAGCCGCGTTCGTGAACTTCTTGCGCACGCGGGTGCGCAAGAAGTTCACGAGAACGACTATTCGGTGCTGATGGCTTCGAGGACGTTCATGTTCGCCGCCTTGCGCGACGGGTACAGGGCCGCCAGGAAGCCGGCGATGACGGCGCCGATCAGGATCAGCACGATGATGCCCGGGTTGAAGGCGATCTGGTTGATCACCGAGTCGGGCACGGCGAGCGACAGCACCACGCCGAGGAAGGTGCCGAGCACGACGCCGACGATCGCCCCGAACGTCGACACGATGATCGCCTCCCAACGGACCGAGCGGCGGGTCTGCCGGCGGTTCATGCCCGACCGCGCGCAGCAGGCCGATCTCGCGCGTCCGCTCGAACACACCGAGGGCGAGCGTGATCGAGATGCCGAGGATGGCGATGACGATGGCGAACGCCAGCAGCATCGAGATGATCGAGCAGCAGCTGGTTGATCTGCGCCTCCTGCGATGCCCGGAACTCGGCGTTCGTCTGCACGTTGGCCTGCGGGAACGGTTCCATCGCCGCCGCGACCGCGGCGTCGCCCTCCGCCGGCGATCGACGCCGTCGGCGAGCTTGGCGATCACGAAGAAGTCGCGGGCCGGCGCATCGGTCACCGACGCCAGCGTGTCGAGGCTGATCAGCCAGTTGCCGAACGTCGCATCGCCGTAGATGCCGGCCACCGTGAGGTCGGTCGTGACGCCGTTCTGGAACGTGACCGGCACGACCGAGCCGACCTCGAGGTCGAGGTCGTTCGCCGGATCGGACTGCACGAGCACCTCGCCCTCCTGCAGGTCGGCGATCGTGCCGTCCTTCAGATCGGCGTTGACCATCTGGTCGAAGGCGACCGGATCGATCGCCCCGAACGCCTTCTGCTCGCCGTCGACCTGTCCGGTCGCCCCGCGGATCGGCGTCACCGCACCGACCTCGGGAACCTCGGCCAGCGTCTCGGCGACGACGGGGGCGAGCCCCTGGAATCCTTCGTCGGTGATGACGTAGTCGGCGCTGATCGCCCGCTCCAACGTGTCGACGAACGTGGCGCGGATCGACGACGCGAACACCGCCGCCGCACTGACGAGGGCGACGCCGATCATCAGCGCCGACGCGCTCGACGACGTGCGCCGTGGGGATCGGGCCACGTTCTGGCGGGCGAGGACGCCCGGCGTCTTGAGCAGCTTCGCGACCGGCCACCCGATCATCTGCGTCACCGGGCGCGGCGATGGTGGACGAGAGGCTGGCGACCCCGAGGAACAGCAGGATCCCACCACCGCCGGCGAGCACGATGACGCCCTGGCGTGCCGCCGGGCTTCACGAACAGGCCGATACATGTACAGCGCGGCGCCGACGGCCGTGAGGACGATCGCGGCGACGAGGCGCTTCGTCTGCAGGGCGCTGAACCCGAGTTCTGGGCGCATCGCCGCGACCGGCGGGATCTGCGCCGCGCGACGAGCGGGGATCACGACCGAGCCCATCGTGATGCCGATGCCGACCAGCGCCGCCATCACGACGGTGCGCGGCGCCATCACGATGCCGGTCGACGGGAAACCGGCGCCGGCCGCGTTGAAGCCGGCGACGAGCAGCTTGGCGACGAGGACGCCGCCGACGAGGCCGAGGATCGTGGCGGTCGAGGCCGAGGAAGAACGATTCGACCGTGATCATCCGCCGCACCTGCCGACCGGAGGCACCGACGGCGCGCATCAACGCCAGCTCCCGCAACCGTTGACCGATCGTGATCTGGAAGACGTTGTTGATGATGAACGCGCTGACGAAGGCGGTGATGAACGCGAAGATCAACAGGCCCTGTGCCGAACACGCTGATGAACTCGTTGACGTCGTCGGCGTTCTCGTCGGCGACCTCCTCGCCGGTGATCACCTCGAGCCCGTCGGGGAGGACGTCCTCGATCGCGGCTCTGCACGGCCGCGGCGTCGGCGCCCTCGACGAGCGCGATGTCGATCGCATCGACCTTGCCGTCGGCGCCGAAGTGGTCGAGCGCCGTGTCGAGGTCGAGGGCGATGATCGAGGCGCCGCCGAAGCCGTCGGTGTCGCCGAGGCCGACCGTCGCGGTGATCGTGCCTTCGAAGCGTCCGGTGTCGGTGACGTAGGTCACCTCGTCGCCGACGTCGAAGTCCGGCCCGATCGGCGGTCGCCTTGTCGATCGCCAGCTGGTCGGGCCCGACCGGAGGCTGCCCGTCCTTGAGCGTGACGCCGGCGAGGTTGGCCTCGGGAATCCAGGAGACGCCGAGCGACGGGCCCGATGACGTGATGGCGTCACCGTCGTCGTCGATCAGTTGGGCGTACCGGGTCAGCGTGGGCTCGACCGCGGCGACACCGTCGATCGCCGCGATCTGGTCGGCGAGCGCGACGTCGATCGGCTCGCGGGCGTCGTCGGTGTCGAACTCCTGGACGCTGCGCACCTCGAAGTCGACGTTGCTCGCTGAGTTCGGTGAACAGGTCGTCGAACGAGGCGCGTGAGGCTGTCGGCGAGGACGAACGAACCGACGACGAACGAGACGCTGGCGGTGATGGCGATCGCGATGGCGATCGTGCGGCCGAGGCGCGAGCGGATACTTCGGCGCGCGAGCAGTGCCGTGGAACCTGTGCCATGTCAGCCCCCGTACTGCTTGAGGCGGTCGAGCACGGCGTCGGCGGTCGGATCGAGCATCTCGCCGACGACCTTGCCGTCGCCGACGAACACGACACGATCGGCGTACGACGCGGCGGTCGGATCGTGGGTGACCATCACGATGGTCTGGCCGTACTCGCGAACGGCGCTCGCGCATGAACGAGAGGATCTCCGCGCCGGTGGTGGAGTCGAGGTTGCCCGTCGGCTCGTCGGCGAAGATGATCTGCGGCTTCGAGGCGAGGGCCCGGGCGACGGCCACGCGTTGCTGCTGGCCGCCCGAGAGCTCGCTCGGCCGGTGCTTCAGGCGGTTCGCCAGGCCGACGGTGGTGACGACCTGATCGATCCACTCCGCGTCGCCGGTCTCGCCGCCGAGCATCATCGGCAGCTTGATGTTCTCGGCGGCGGTCAGCGTGGGGATCAGGTTGAACGCCTGGAAGATGAACCCGACCTTGGTGCGGCGCAGTTCGGTGAGTTCCTTGTCGTTCAACGACGCGAGGTAGGTGTCGCCGATGTAGGTGGCGCCGGACGTCAGCGTGTCGAGTCCGGCCAGGCAGTGCAGCAGTGTCGACTTGCCCGACCCGGACGGGCCCATGATCGCGGTGAACTTGGCCGTTCTCGAACGACACGGTGACGCCGTCGAGTGCCCGGACCTGGGCATCGCCGATGCCGTAGATCTTCGTGGCGTCGACCGCTCCGGCGGCGATCGGCCCGCCCGATGACGTGGACGGCGAGTCGAGCGGGCGCGGTGGGAGCAGGGGGTGCTGGCGTGTTCATGCAGTAGGTCTATCTCGGTCGATCGCGGCCCTGTGGCGCCATATTTCACTCGCCTGCCGTACGATCGTGCGTTGATGCCGAGTGCGAGGCGCGTGCACCTCATGTTTGCGGTCGCTGCCTGATGACGCGCGCTTCTGCCCGTTCTGCGGCCACGAGGTGGTCGCGTCGGCGACCGAGGAGCGCCGCGTCGTCACCGTGCTGTTCGCCGACATCGTCGGGTACTCCAGCCTGTCGGAGCATCTCGATCCGGAGCGTCTGAAGCGGCTGATCGACGCCGCGTTCCAGCGCCTCATCGTCGACATCGAGTCGTTCGGCGGCACGATCGACAAGGTGCTCGGCGATGCGATCCTCGCGCTGTTCGGCGCGCCGATCGCCCACGAGGACGACGCCGACCGGGCGATCCGTGCCGCGCTGCAGCTGCACCGCAGCGCTCGAGGAGTTCGTCGCCGACCAGCCGGAACTCGCCGGACCGCTGCACCTGCGGATCGGTATCAACACCGGTGAAGTGCGTCGTCGGCACCGTCGCCGGCACCACCGAATACACCGCGATGGGCGACGTGGTGAACGTGGCGTCGCGGCTGCAGACGATGGCGCCGCCCGGTTCGGTCTACATCGGTGATTCGACCGCGGCGCTCGCTTCGGACGAGATCGTCCGCGACCTGGTCGACGACATCGACGTGCCGGGCCGCGAACAGACCGAGCGGGTCTGGCACGTCACCGGACTGCACCGGCGCCTGCCGACGATCGGCACGCGCACCGACGTCCCCTTCGTCGGTCGGGCCAACCAGCGTGAACTGCTCGCGTCGGTGATGACGATGGTGGCGAACGGGCGCAGCGCGGTCGTGGCCGTCACGGGCGAGGCCGGGTCGGGCAAGACACGGCTCGTCAGCGAGATGTTGCAGCGGTTCCCCAGCCGATCGGCGGTCGTGTTCGCCGGAGCGTGCGCGCCGTACGGCGAGAACAACGTGTGGGCGCCGATCGCGTCCGCCCTGTTCCGGCGGATGGGGATCGATCCGTCGGCGCCCGCCGGCAGTGATCCGCCAGGTCAGCCGGCGCAAGGGCATCGAGTACTACCGCTTCGAGGCCGACGACCCGGTGCTCGACCTGTTCGTCGAGACCGTGCTCCACCTGCTGGGTCATCCGTCCGACGCTCGATTCGATGGCCCCGGCGAGGGCTCGCGAGACGTTGTTCTCCGTGGTGGTCGAAGGTCTGCGCCGGCGTTCGCAGCACGGCCCGATCATCGTGTGGCTCGACGACCTGCAATGGGCCGATCGGCTCGTGATCGACCTGCTCGGTCGGATCACACGGTCGCTCGTCGACCGGTGCGTGCTCGTGATCACCGCCCATCGCGACGACGTCGACATCGACTGGCCGCCGGCCACCGACCACCCCATCACGGTGCGCATGCCGCTCGACCCGCTGTCGCGCGACGAGGCGCACGAGCTCGTCGATGCGGTGCTCGGTGATGGGCACAGCGCGGCCTTCGTCGACCGGCTCTACGAACGAAGCGGCGGAAATCCGCTCTTCCTCACCGAACTGGCGGCGATGATCCGGTCGCAGCCGGACAGCACTGCGCTGCCGGGTTCGCTGCGTGCGCTGATCGCCTCGACGCTCGATCGCCTGCCCGCCGGGGCCGCGGGCCGTGCTCGAGAACGCGGCCGTGCTCGGGACGTCGGGCTCGGTCGAAGGCGCTCAGCTCTTCGCGTCGGAGATGGGGCAGATCTTCGACCCGGCCGACCTCGACGTGCTCGTCGACGACGGCCTGCTCGACGTGACCGACGACGGCCCGGCCAGCAGTGGAACTTCCGCAGCGACGTCGTGCGTGAGGTCGCCTATCAGACGCTGACGAAGCTCGTCCGTGCGCAGCGTCACGCCGGCACCGCGTCGGCGATGGCCCACATGCCGCAGTCGCCGATCGACCAGCTGGCCCATCACGCGGCGACGGCGGCCGAACTCGTCGGCGAGATCGGGCCGGTGCCGGGCGTCAGCCGCAACATCAGCGAGCAGGCGGTCGGGCTGCTCCTCGCGGCCGCGCAGCGCGCCCTCGACGTCGGTGCGCTGCAACCAGGCCCAACGCCACGCCGCCCGCGCCCTCGATCTGTGTCCGTCCGATCCCGTCATCGCTCGCGAGCTCCTGCTCGTGCGTGCCGAGGCGGCCACCGAGCGTCGTGAGGCCGCCCTGGCGCGGGTCGACGCGGAAGCGGCGCTCGCCGCGGCGCTCATCGGGGAGGATCCACGCCACGAGGGTCGCGCCCGACGCCTGCTCGGCATGCTCGAGCAGTACGACGGGAACCTCGATGCGGCCCGCGCCGAACTGGGCACCAGCGTCGAACTGTTCCGCGAGCTGGGTGACGACATCGAACTCGCGGCGTCGCTGCGCGAACGGGGATTCGTCGAAGTGTTCGGTGGATCGCTGAGCGACGCCGAATGGTTGCTCGGCGAGGCGGAGGCTCTCTCCGAGCGGTTGGACGACCGTCGAGGACGAGCCTGGGTTCGGCAGCACCAGGCGTGGGTGGCGTTCCTCTCCGGTGATCTGGAGATGGCCGAGACCCGTCTCGACCTCGCCGCCGAGGAGTTCGAGGATCTGGGCGACCGCTCGGGGAGTGGCTGGGCCAACGGCCTGCTCGCCTACGTCCGGTTCTTCCAACGGCGCTTCGCCGATGCCGAACTGCTCGCCATCAGGGTTCGCACCGAGTCGCTCGAGCTCGGTGATCTCTGGGGGCCGGCGATGATGGATTCGCTCCTCGCCTCGATCCGGCTCTGGTCCGGTCGGTTCAGCGAGTCCGAAGAGCTGTCGCGTCGGGCATTGCACTCGTTCCGCGAACTCGGCGACCGGTTCGGCATGGTCCAGGCGCTCGCACCCCGGGTCCGGTCGCTGATCGCGCTCGGTCGCACCGGCGAAGCCGAACGGGCGATCGAGGAGGCGATGGCGCTCGGCGACGGGTACGGCGACTTCGCCTTCCCGTCGATGATGGCCGCGGGCGGTGCCGTCCATCTCGGGCTCGGCGAGCGGGCCGTCGTCATCAGCGAGTCGGCGCTCGCCCAACTCACGGCGATGGGCAGCGAGGGTTCCGAGGTCCGGGCCACGCTGGCGCTCGGGCTGTGTCAGGCCGGTCGGGCCGAGGAAGCCCTGGCCGTGCTGCTCGATGTCCGCCCCGACATGCCGTACGGCATGGCCGTCCACGCGATCGCGGCGGTGCTCACTGGTGATTTCGAATCCCCCGTCGCCGACGCCGACGCCGTGTGTGCAGACGACGGGTCGACGTACCTCGACCGCACCTACGCGCAGATCGCGGCCGCGGCAGCCGTGTCGCACAAAGGCGACCGCGAGGCTGCGGCCGAGCGCCTCGAGCAGGCCCGCGTGGTCGTGTCGGGCGTCGGTGACAGCGTGGCGCGTGCGCTCGTGGCACACGCGTCGGCCGCGTTGCTCGGAGAGTGCGCCGACGCCGAGCACGAGCCGGTGGAAGCGGGGTGGCTCCGCGTGATCGACGGGTTCACCCGGCTGCCCGACGTCCGCGCTGCCGACGTCTCGGCCGCCGACGCCTGCACCGCCGACGCCTGCGCCACCGAGCCTGCGCCACCGACAAGGTCGTCGCGCCGCCGGTCGAGCCCGTGGCGAGGCCGTGAGCGCGCCGACGGGACTGATCGTCGGGCGCTTCGATCCGCCGCACCTCGGCCACTCGTACATGATCGATTCGGCGGCCGGCCAGTGTGACGAGCTGGTGGTGTTCGTCAACAGTTCGCCCGTCCGTGACACCGCACCCGGCGATCTGCGCGCGGCGTGGCTGGCGGAACTCCATCCCGACGTGACGGTCGTCGAGGTGCGCCACGAGCTGCCCACCGACTTCGACGACCCGGAACTCTGGGAGCGATGGATGGCGCTGTTCCGCGAACGGTGGCCGCTCGACGACGGTCCGCACGTGGTGTTCTCGTCGGACCCGTACGTCGACGAACTCGCCGAGCGCTTCGGTGCCGAGGCGGTCGTCGTCGACGCCGACCGCGCGACCGTGCCGATCAGCGCGACCCAGATCCGCGCCGCGCCCGGCGATCACCTCGACCAACTCGCCCCGGTCGTGCGCGCCTGGGTCGAAGCCAACTGGCGTCTGACCCGAACCGAAAATGCCTGGAATCGAACGCTCAGCGCACGATCCAGGCGTTCGACGATCGGCCGCCCCGGATGCGGGTGGTCAGGTGATCGTGATGATTACTTGTTCGGCTGGGGGGTGACGCGCAGGTACGGCTTCACCGGGTTCCAGCCGTGCGGGGAACAGCTCCTTGGCCTCGTCGTCGGACACGGCCGGCACGATGATGACGTCCTCGCCGTCCTTCCAGTTGGCCGGCGTGGCGACCTTGTAGCCGGCGGTGAGCTGCAGGCTGTCGATCACGCGCAGGATCTCGTCGAAGTTGCGACCGGTCGAGGCCGGGTAGGTGATCGTGAGCTTGACCTTCTTGTCGGGCCGATCACGAAGACCGAGCGCACCGTCATGGTGTCGCTGGCGTTCGGCTGGATCATGTCGTAGAGGTCGGCGACCGTGCGGTCGGGGTCGCCGATCATCGGGAAGTTGACGGCGGTGCCCTGCGTCTCCTCGATGTCGGCTTCCCACTTCACGTGGCTCTCGACCGGGTCGACCGACAGGCCGATGACCTTGACGTTGCGCTTGTCGAACTCCGGCTTGATCTTGGCGACGTAGCCGAGCTCGGTCGTGCAGACCGGGGTGAAGTCCTTGGGGTGGCTGAACAGCACGCCCCACGAGTCGCCGAGCCACTCGTGGAAGTTGATCTCGCCCTGCGTCGTTTGGGCGGTGAAGTCGGGTGCGGTGTCGCCGAGACGTACGGCCATGTTTGGATCTCCTCTGTTGCGCTTCGATGCGAACGGTTGATGATGTGGCGATGTCGGCAGCGAGCCCGCTCCCTCGATCTCCGCGAGGGACGATACCGGCATTCCCGACCCGTCCGGTCGGGATTCTGTCGCCCGTTCTGGACCACCGGACGGTGCCCTACGATGCCGCGGTGAGCATCGCGGTCGATCTCGACGAACTGCCTGGCAAGATCGCCGAGTTCCGTTGGGCGTACCTCCTGACCGTGCGCGACGACCAGCGTCCGCACGTGGTGGCGGTCACACCGGCCTGGCAGGGCGAATCGCTCGTTGTCTCCGTCGGCCGCGGGACGGCCGCCAACGCCGCGACGAGACCGATGATCACTCTGTGCTATCCGCCGCTCGAGCTGACCGGCTTCAGCCTGGTGATCGATGGCGAGGCAACGGTCGACGACGACACGATCACCATTCGGCCGACCAGCGGCGGTGCTCCACCGACCCGCGCCTCCAGCGGTCTGAACACCCGACCCCGGATCGGAGCCGGCACGATTCAGGTTTCGCGGCGCGGGGAAGGCTGACGCCGTGACCAAGATCAGATCGAGCCGTTCCTCTCGCATCCGCGATCGGCGAGGCGCCGGCGGCGGTAGCTCTCCCTTCGGCGGCGGGGGTCTTGGTGGTGGTGGCATTCCGATCCCGATGAAGGCGGGCGGTGGCGTGCTCGGCCTGATCCTGCTCGTGGCGATCGTCATCGGTTCGCAACTCCTGAACGGCAACTCCGCGTCGAACAACGCAGGGTCGAACGACGCATTGTCGACCGACGACGGCGGCGCGGTCGACTGCATGACCGAGGCCGAGCAGATCGTGTGCGGCGCCGTCGACGACGTGTCGCTCTACTGGGAACAGCAGTTTCCCGTGACGTTCCAGGGAGCGTTCCCGGGGACCGACACGGTGCTGTTCAGCGGCGCCACGTCGACCGGGTGTGGCAACGCGTCAGCAGAGACCGGCCCGTTCTACTGTCCGGCGGATCAGCTGGTGTATCTCGACGTCGACTTCCTCCAACAGCTCCAGCAGCAGTTCGGAGCCACCGGTGACCTCGCCGCGCAGTACATCGTCGCCCACGAGTACGGCCACCACGTGCAGAACGTCACAGGCATCGCCGACCGCGTCGAACGCCGCCGCGCAGCAGAACCCGGGCGTGGCTCAGGACTTCGGGATCGCGCTCGAGCTGCAGGCCGACTGCCTGGCCGGGGCCTGGGCGTCGTCGATCGCCGGGCGCGAGTTGTTCTCCAACGACGGCGAGATCGAGGAAGCGCTCAACGCCGCCGAGGCGGTGGGCGACGACCGGATCCAGGCGCAGGCCGGACAGCGGGTCGATCCCGACAGCTTCACCCACGGAACGGCCGAGCAGCGTCGCCACTGGTTCGAGGTCGGATACTCGACCGGCGACCCCGGGCAGTGCTTGACGTTCGACAACGCGCTCGCGCCGTGACGCATCCGGGCCGCACGTTCCGCGCTCTCAGGCGCGGATGACGCGCCCTCGAGAAGTGAGCCCGGTGCGGTCGCGAAACTGACGGAGCCCGGTGTCGAGGACCCAGCGGTGCGAGGCCTGGGCGACGCGTGGGGCGAAGCGGTCGACCGTGGCGACGAGACCGACGTTGGACTGCAGATCCGACACGAGTCGCAGCTCGCTCCCGTGATCGACCCCTCCGCGTTCGGCCCTCCCGCGATCGGTTGGCGTCACGGTCAGCGTCGCCGCTCCAGCGATGTCTCCGGTCACTTGCGCCGCAGCTCGTTCGGCCGCCGCGACCTCGACGAGTTCGATGGCGAAACGGACCGAGTAGAGAAACGGCGAGCGCACCGTGCACCGCCATCGCGAGCCCACCTCGAAGTCGGTTCCGTCGAACCCGACGAGCCAGGGCCACCAGTGCGCGTACTCGTCCACGTGGGTCAGCGCGGCCCACACCTCGTCCGCCGACGCCGCAAACGTGTACCGACGATCCGAGTGGATGCTCATCGCCCGCCCAGCTTCGCGCGCGGCGGTCGGGCACATCACGCCGTCAGGGGATCAACACGACCTTGCCCGTGGTCCGCCGGTCGGTCAGGGCGCGGTGTGCCCCGGCGGCGTCGGCGAGCGGGAACCGATCGACGACCGCCGACCACGCGCCTGTCTCGAGTCGCTCCACGGCGAGCTCGGCGAGCGCTTGGATGCCTCCCGGTCTGGCGAACATGCGCGGCCCGATCGCCGCGCTGACCGCAACGCCGCTGGCGAACAGATCGGCGGTCTCGAGCGGCATCGGCGCCCCATCGGTGTAGCCGAACAACACCATTCGTCCGCCAGGCCCGATCAGCTCGAACGCCGTTCGGCCGATCGTTCCGCCGACGCCGTCGAGGGTGACCGTGACCCGTCGCTCACCGAGTGCGGTGCGGACGGTGTCGGACCAGTCGGCTTCGAGATAGTTCGCGACGATGCTCGCGCCCATCGATCGGGCGAGATCGAGCTTCGCGTCGCCGCCGGCGGCACCGATCACCGTGCATCCGATCGCGGCCGCCGCCTGGACGAGCAGTGTGCCGAGGCCTCCGGCGGCGGCCGTGACGAGGACCACGTCGTCAGCGTCGAGGGCGGCCTCCTCGAGGATTCCGAGCGCCGTGCGCCCGGTGCCGACCATGGCTACGGCGTCCGCCGCATCGACCGCGTCCGACAACGGGATCACGTTGCCGACCGGCGCAACGACCTGTGATGCGTAACCGCCGCTCGCCGCGCCGAGGTGGACGACGACATGACGCCCGAGCCACGCCGGATCCACGTCGGTTCCGACCATGTCGACCATCCCGGCGACTTCGCGTCCGGGCGTCATCGGAAGATTCGAGACGCCGAACGGGCCGGCCTCTCCCTCGCGCAGCGTCGTGTCGAGCAAGTGCACGCCCGCCGCCCGCACCGCGATCCGTACCTGGCCGGCAGTCGGCACGAGGTCGGGGACCTCCTCGAGTACGAGTTGCTCGGGGCCGCCGAACTGATGTTGCCGGATCGCTTGCATGCTCGGACCGTACGACTTCAAGTGAAGTTGAAGTCAAGTACTCCGCCGACGACGGGGGCGATGCCGGGCGACGCCCGGGTCAACGGCCGGGCCGTCCCCTATCGTGTCGCCGATGCCCGAGCTGACCGCGTCACGAGCAGCGGTCGCCCGCGGTGTCGGGTACGCCGTCGCGCTGGCCGGTCTCGCCGTGCTGGCGACCGCGCTCCACCGTCAAGGACACGCGCAGGGTGACGACTTCGCGCTCTATCTCCGCCAGGCCCGGAGCATCTTCGACGGCGACATCGGCGCGGTCATCGACGACAACCGTTTCGCGGTGCTCAACTCCGACTCCGCCTTCAGCCCGATCGGGTATCCGTGGGGCTGGCCGTTGGTGCTGTCACCGTTCGTCCACTTCTGGGGCCTCGACTACGACCGGCTCAAGCTCGTCACGGTTGCGACTGTTCTGCGTCTGGCTGGCGCTGCTGTTCGGCATCGTCCGCCGTCGCCTCGGACGGCTGCCGGCACTTGGCGTCACCGCCTGCGTCGGCACGGCACCGATCTTCCTGCTGCACACGGATCAACTCCTCAGCGAGTACGCGTACTTCGTCGCGATCGCGGTGGTGATCTGGTGGTTCGACCGGGTGCACCGGTCGTCCGATCTCGTTCGGGCACCGCACACACAGCTGGCCGTCTTGGGCGTTCTGATGTCCGTCGCGTTCAACGTCCGACGCGAAGCGGTCGTGCTCGTCGTGGTCGTCGCGGTCGCTCCAACTGATCGCTCTCGTCCGTATCAACGGCGCCTGGCAGACACCCCGCGGCGTCGTCGAACGGGTGCGTGCGTCGTGGCAGGGGCTGCTCGTTCCGTACGCATCGTTCGTTGCGTCGGTGGTCGTGCTGCAGTTGCTCCTGCCCACGGCACTGTTCCCCGACAACGGGAACAGCCGGACCTACATCGACGACCGCTGGGTCGAAGTTCCTGCGACGCTGACCAAACAGCTGGGTCTCGGTGTGCACCCGCTGCTCGGCATCGCGATTCTCGTCGTGGCCGCGATCGGTGTCGTCATCGGCGTTCGGCAACGACCGACGCTCGACACCACGTTGTTCGTGCTCGCGTTGTTCGAGCGCGCTCCTCATCGGCACGCACTTCCGTCAGGTCGAGCGGTACTGGTTGCAGGTGACGCCGTGGATCGTGTACTTCGCCACGGTGACGCTCGTCGGGGTCGCCCGTGCGCTCCGCGACCGTGCCCGGTGGGTCTCGCTCGTCGCCGCGGCGCCGATCGTCGCGGTCGTCGTCGCCCATCTCGTCGTACTGCCCGGCCGCGTGGGCGATGCCCGGGACTTCGACGCGGCCGGGCGGTACCAGGTCGGACCGGCGAGCCCCACGGTGCAGCCGATCTATGACGCCGTTCTCGAGCACACCCCGGCCGACTCGGTCGTCGCCTTCTTCCGATCGCGGACGATGACGCTGCTGACCGACCGACGATCGTTCCAGACCAAGGATCTCGACGCGATCCTGCAATCGGCCGATTTCTACGCCGAGCGGCGCAATTCGGAGTACGGGCAACCCACACTCGACCGGAACCACGAGGGCCTCGTCGAGGTGTGGTCGAACGATCGTTGGATCCTCTGGGAGGTCACGGGATGAACACACACGACACCACCGATCAATCGGCGCTCGTACCCACCGGCAACACGTACGACAAGTACAACACGACGAATCCGATCGAACGCCGGATGATGGACGGGTTCTTCAAGACGCTCGATCGATTCATCGAAACCACGCAGCCGGAGCGGATCCTCGAGGTCGGTCTCGGCGAGGGCCTCGTCAGCGAACGTCTGCGGGCCCGATTCCCCGACGCCCGCATCGTCGGGGTCGACCTCGTCGACTGGGCACTCGCCGACCACTGGCGGTCGCGCGACCTGAGCGCGGCGTTCGCCGACGTCGAGCAGTTGCCGTTCCCCGACTCCTCGTTCGACCTCATCCTCGCGATCGAGGTGTTCGAGCACTTCGCCGATCCGGATCGAGCGCTCGCCGAACTCGTCCGCGTCGGCACCGCCGATCTCATCGCGTCGGTGCCGCTCGAGCCGATCTGGCGATTGGGCAACATGGTACGAGGGCGCTACGTCCGCGAACTCGGGAACACGCCCGGCCACGTCAACCACTGGAGCCGCCGGGGCTTCTCCCATTTCGTCGCTCAGCGCTGGGACGTGACCGAGGTCGCCTGCCCCCTGCCGTGGACGATGGTTCGCGCCCGCACGACGTGAGCACCTCCGTACGCCGGTCGCTGGCCGGCATCGTCGGGCTCGCCGTCGGGGTCGCCGGCCTCGCCTTCGTCGGCGTCCGCATCGCACGCGATTGGGACCAGATCGTCGACACGATGCGGTCGGCGAATCTGGCGTGGCTGTTGGCGGCCGTCGTCGCCGGACTCGTGTCGATGACGCTGATCGCCGTCAACTGGCTGTCGCTGATCGCGCGACGGGGCCATGCGACTTCGCTGTCCACGGGGCTGTCGTGGTTCTTCGTCGGCCAACTCGGCAAGTACGTGCCCGGCGGAATCTGGCCCGTCGTCGGCCAGGCCGAGCTCGCCAGCCGGGCCGGACCGGACCGGCGCAGCACGTACCTCGCGACGGCGTCGTCGATGATCACGACGTTGCTCGGCGCGGTGACGGTGGCCGCCGTGAGTGGTCTCGTCTCCCCGTACGACCGCTGGATCACCGCCGCCCTGATCGGCCTCGGGCTCATCGTCGGGCTGGCTTCGCTGGGGCTGCCGCGGCTGCGGAACGCCATCGGTCGATCGGCGTCGGCGATCATTCGGCGACCTGTCGAGCTCCCGGACGCGCGGGTCGTCGCCGTGTACACCTTCCGGCACGTTCCCGTGTGGGTGATGTACGGAGCGATGAACATCTGCGTGTTCGTCGCGCTGGGCGGATCGATCGACGCCGGCCTCGCCGTCGATCTGCTGTTCGCGTCGTCGCTGTCGTGGATCGTCGGATTCGTCGTGATCGGCGTACCGGGAGGCATCGGTGTGCGCGAGAGCGTGTTCGTCGGCCTGATGACCGGGCCGATCGGAGCCACACTCGCCCTGTCGGTCGCCGTCACCAGCCGGCTGGTCACCGTCGTCGTCGACGTCACGGGAGCGATCGCCGCGGCGATGCTCAGCCGCGTCACCCGATCGATGGGGTCGACGTCGGTACGATCACCGTTCGATGTCACGACCGATGAAGCTGGTGATCCAGATTCCCTGCTTCAACGAGGAAGCGACATTGCCGCTGACGGTCGCTGACCTGCCCCGGGAGGTCGCCGGGTTCGACGTCGTCGAGTGGCTCGTCGATCGATGACGGCAGCACCGACCGGACCGTCGAGGTGGCGCGTTCGCTCGGCGTCGACCACGTGATCTGCCACGACCGCAATCGTGGCCTCGCTGCCGCGTTCCTCACCGGGCTGGATGGCGCGCTCCGGCGCGGCGCCGACGTGATCGTCAACACCGACGCCGACAACCAGTACGGCGCGTCGTCGATCCCCGCTCTCGTTGCGCCGGTCCTGTCCGGCGAGGCGCAGATGGTGGTCGGGGAGCGACCGATCGAGAGCATCGACGACTTCTCGCGGACGAAGAAGTGGCTGCAACGCGCCGGCACCGCGGTGGTGCGGCGGTTCTCGGGCACGAACGTGCGGGATGCGGCGAGCGGCTTTCGTGCCTACAGCCGCGATGCCGCCATGCAGATGCAGGTGTTCGGGCGGTACACGTACACGATGGAGACGATCATCCAGGCCGGGTGGAGCGGTCTCACCGTGGCGTCGGTACCGATCACGGTGAACCCGAAGACGCGGGAGTCCAGGCTCGTCAAGAGCGTCCCCCGATACGTGATGCGTTCGGCCCAGACGATCGTGCGCAGCTTCGCGCTCTACAAGCCGTTCCGGTTCTTCTTCACCATCGGTGCCGTGCCGTTCGTGATCGGGTTCGCACTGCTCGTGCGGTGGCTGCTGATCTACGCGTTCGCCGACGACTACCAGAGTCGTGTGCCGAGCCTGCTGGCCGGGATCGGGCTGCTGCTGCTCGCCGTGCAGGTGTGGAGTGTGGCGTTCCTCGCCGACCTCCTGAGCTCGAACCGGCGGACGCTCGCCGAGTTGCGCCTGCGCAGCAAGCGGTTGGAGTACGGCGACGCCGCGGCTCCACCGTCCGGTGATCCGACCGGATTCTGATCGCGGTCGGTCGGCGAGACGCTCACCGCCTCCACAATCCGAAGTCGCGGTAGGGATCGCGCCATACGACGGTGGCCGACTCGCTCAACACCGGGTCGTCGGTCGGAGCGAAGATGTACGGCGTCTGCCCGCTGTCGTCGAGATCCTCGACCACCGTGAATCGGTTGTCAGGCAGGTACAGCTGGTACATCATCAGCCGGTCCGTCGATGCTCCGTCGGGCAGGAAGAATTCGACGTCGGCGCCGTCAGCCAATTCGTCGTCTCCGAGTTGGGCGACGTCGCTGAGATCGCCGCGGCCGCGCCATTGGTCGCTGATCACGGTGGCCGTTCGCACATTGGCGACGACCAGGACGGCCGCGAGTGCGCCGATCAGCAGCGCGCGTTCGGTGGACCCGCCGAGCGCCGATCGCTGCCGCGGCGACGATTGCGGTGACGAGACCTGCGACTGCGGTGATGCGGACGACGTCGATCGACGACGTCGACGACGAGAGCGGCTGCAACCCGAGGATCATCGGCTCGATCCCCGCACCCGACCCGAGGGCGCCACGGCGCCAGATCTGTAGCGCCGCTGCACACACGACGCTGAGGACAATCGAGGCGGACATCGATGTCACGACGCGGCGAGTTGCCGTGGTCGTCACGAGGAACCCGAGCCCGACGACGAGGATCGGGACGATCACGACGTCGTTGTAGCGGCCGTACACGATCTGGTCGGGCCGGAACCGATTGGCCATGAACAGCACCGATGGGGCCACGCAGCAGACGGCGATGACGAGCAGGAGCACGGCGTCGCGGCGTGCAGGTCCCGCGTCGCGGGCCGCGTGCGGCGCGAACCAGCTCGACGGTGCCGTAGACCACGACGCCGACGGTCGACACGAGCAGGTACCAGGCCTGGCCGACGAGCGCGAGCAGCGTGGTGTGGGGAGCATCGATCACGTGGTCGATGGCGCCGCCGAGGGAGTTCGTGGTGGAGGGCTCGTCCCACAGTCGGTCGACGACGAACCCCGTGTACGACCTCACGCCGATCATCGCGGCGATGGTGGCGAGGGCGACGATGCCGGCGGCGCGCGGGCGCATCTCCCGGCGGGTCGCCAGCACGACGGCGACGCCGATCGTGACGACCGCCAGCGACAGCATCCGACTGTGCGTGCCGAAGGCCAGCGCGGCGCCCGCCCCGGCCAACACGCCGCGGCCGATCGTCGGCGACTCACCGAACCGCAGCAGGGCGATCACCGTGGCGAGGAAGAACACTGCGACGAGCGATTCCGACCACACGAACACAGTCGTGAACAACGCCGCGGGGCCAAGCGCCAGGATGGTCGCCACGGCGGCACCCGAACCTGGGCCGAGCGGGGTCAACCGTCGGACGAGCAGCACGATCAGCCACGCCGCGGACCCGCCGAGCAACGCGTTGAGCGCGAGCGCACCGTGGAGCACCACGACGGGATCGTCGGTGAGCCAGTGCACGGGTGACAGCAGCGTTGCGTATCCGGGCTGCCAGGTGCTGTGGTCGTGCATCGTCCACGGCACGCCACCTCCGAGGAACCTGGCCATCGCGAGCTGGGCGGGCTCGTCGGGCCAGAGCGAGAACTCGTCGCGGCCGCGGGAGATCCACAATCGGGCGATCGTGACGATCGACGCCGTCACGGCGCCGGCAACGATCCAGCTGCGATTCACGGACGCGGCGGCGGATTCCTCGAGTCCGCCGATCGTCACGAGGCAAGTGTGACATCCGACGCGATGACGGCGCTCGCGTAGGCTCGGCAGCGTGACGGTGCGTCGATGTCGTTGATCGCACAACTCGACACCGTCACCGGCCTCGAGGCGAGTGTCGAGCGCACGCTGGATCTCGTCGGTGTGTTCGTGTTCGCCGTGTCGGGTGCGTTGCTCGCCGTGCGCAAGGGATACGACGTGGTCGGAGTGGTCGCGCTCGGCCTCGTCACCGCACTCGGCGGCGGGGTGATGCGTGACACGATCCTCGGTTCGACGCCGGCGATGGCCTTCAGCGAGCCGTGGTACCTGGTCGTGCCGCTCGCCGGAGCCGCCACGGTCTTCGTGGCCAACTCGTGGATCGTCGACCGGCTCGAGCGTCCCGTGCTCGTGTTCGACGCGGCCGGCCTCGGGTTGTTCTGCGTGACCGGCGCCGTGAAGTCCGCGACGTTCGACACGACGCCGGCCGGCGCGGTGTTGCTCGGCGTGATCTCGGCCGTCGGCGGCGGGATCCTGCGCGACGTCCTGGCCAACGAGCATCCGATGATCTTCCGGGCGGACACGACGCTGTACGCGATCCCGGCCGCGATGGGATCAACCGTGGTCGTCCTCGCGTGGCGCAACGACTGGTACAGCGGCACCCTCGGGATCGCCACCGCGCTCGGCGTGTTCGTGCTCCGGCTCGTTGCCCTTCGCTACGGCTGGCGCGCTCCTCGTCCGTTCCCCGGCCGCTCGGTAGGCTCCCCCCGCCGGCCTCTGTAGCTCAGTGGATAGAGCATCGGTTTCCTAAACCGTGTGTCGCAGGTCCGATTCCTGCCAGGGGCACCGCAAAACACCAGCTAGATCGTTTGTGCCTCGCAACGATTGACCGAAAACCGCCGTTTGGGTAGCATTTGGGTAGCAGAATTTCCCCGATTGCTCCGAGAGGGACCCCATGGCGAACGGCACGGTCTACCGTCGCGACGACCGCAAGAAGCCGTGGATCGTGCACGTGTCGTGGCACGAGGGTGACCGTCGCCGACAATCGAAGCGGTCGTACTCGACGAAGCGGGAAGCGCAACAGGCGCTCGCCGAGACGATCGACTCGCACCGACGGCAGGACTTCGTCGCGCCGACCGCGCTGCGGGTCAGCGACTTCGTCGAGACGTGGATCAACGCGCTCGAGACGCAAGGTCGCAAGGTGTCGACGATCGCCGGCTACCGCCGCACGATGAAGCTCTACGTGCTGCCCCGGTTGGGGTCGCGCAAGTTGCAGGATCTCCGCGCGACCGACCTCGACGATCTCTACGCCGAGCTGCTGCGATCGGGCGGTGTCAATGGACGCCCGTTGTCGATGTCGACCGTGCATCACGTCCACACAGCCATCGGCAAGCTGCTCCACGACGCGGAGCGCAAGGGCCTCGTGGTGCGCAACGTCGCCCGGCTCGCCGACGCGCCGAGCATGGCGGCGGCCCGTGACCGGGCGCCCGACATGAACGTGTGGACGCCCGACGAGCTGAGCCGGTTCCTGCGCTTCGTCGAGAACTACCGCGCCGGCGCGCTCGTCCATCTCGCGGCGATGACCGGAATGCGACGGGGCGAACTCGTCGCGCTGCGCTGGGACGCGGTCGACCTCCGACGCTCGACGGTGAAGGTGCGCGCCGCGGCGACGTACCTCGGTGGCGTCGAGACGATCGACGTGCCGAAGACGAAACGGAGCCGACGGACGATCGACCTCGATCAGCGGACCGTGTCCGTCATGAAGCGACACCGTGCGACGCAGCGCGAGGAGCTGTTCGAGCTCGGCGTCACGTCGCCGACCGACGACCGCGTGTTCGCGAACGAGATCGGCGAACCGATGCGACCGCACAGTGTCGGCCAGGCGTTCAACCGGTTGGTCGAGTCGTCGGGCATCCCGCGAATCCGGCTGCACGACCTTCGCCACACGCACGCGTCGCATCTGCTCGCCGCCGGCGTCAACGCGAAAGTGGTGAGCGAGCGGCTCGGTCATGCGTCGGTCAGCTTCACGCTCGACACGTACGGCCATGTGATGCCCGGTCAGCAGAGCGAGGCCGCAGAGGCCGCTGCCGCATTGCTCAGTTGGTAGGTGCCGGGAGGCGGACGGACGCCGTGGCGAGGAGTTCCTCGACGGCGCGACGTGGCACGACGATTCGCCGACCGAGTCGGATCGACGGGATCGCTCCGAGGCGAACGCACTCGTAGGCGCTCGAACGGGAGATCCCGAGCACGTTCGCCGTCTCGGTGACGGTCATCGTGACGCTGCTGGAGTTCGTGGTCGACATCGGTCGCTCCTCCGGTTGGTCCTGGGAGGGCCGTTGCGTCCTCCACTCCCGTAAAGGCAGCGCGAGTGGCGCGTGTGGGACAAAGTTGGTCGTCGGCCTGGCCGGTCGATTCGGCGGCGGCCGGTGCGCCGGGCGTGCGTTCGGTCCTTCGGCCGTCGCTCGGGGCGGTCCGCCTCGCCAGATCGTGTCCCGTTTCAGGTCGGGTCAGGGCGTCGTGTGTCGGCGTGGTGGGAGGGCATACACCCTTGCAGGTTTCCCTGAACGGGAAACCTGACGACCCGATCGGCTCTCGACGGCGTCGACGGCTCAGTCGCGTCCAGGTTCCTCGTGAGAGGAACCTGCAAGGGTGTATGCCCTCCCACCGCCCGCGCGCACGACCCCCGAAGCCGGCCTCCGACGACACCCGATCTGGCGAGGCGGACCGCCCCGCACGACACGCAGACGAGCCCACCGGACCCGACGACGGACCACACAGAGCCCTGCGACGGGCCAAACGAGCCGCCGACGGAGACCACCCACGAGCGAGCGCCGCACGCGCGCAGCCTGCGCACCTCGACGGCGGCGCGCCCGGACTGGCCGACGTCCTGCGACAGAAGGCAGACACGATCTGGGGCCTCTACCTGGGGTGATCGTGTCAAGCGTGGCGTGCTGGTCGGGCGACGAACGGGTCAGGGCTTCGCGGCCTCGTTCGACCAAGGCGCGTGCGGCCCGTCCGGCGCGCTTGTAGTCGGTTCCGCTCGTGGGCACGGCGCTGTAGCCGGCCTTGGTCTTCATGCTGAGCAGGTCTCGCAGATTCTTGGCGGCCGTTTCGCTGGCGCGGCCGAGGAGCGCGATTGCGGCGGTGTGGTCCTCGCCACGGGAATGCTCCCCCAACCGCTTGCAGCAGATGACGTCCGCAGCGGCGATGCCGGCGTGGACGCAGAGCGTCACGTACGCGTCGGCGACATCGTTTGAGTCGTCGGCGAGTGCCTCGACGGTCTCGGCCGCTTCGACGAACTGCTTCGCCTTGGCCATGCGTCCAGCTCGAATCGCTGGGGTGCACTCCGTGGTGCGTCCGGTGGCGGTGCCATCAGCCAGCCCGCCGGTGCGAGCGGCGGAGCAAGGTTCGGTCGCCGGCGATAAGTAGTCCGTCGCGAGCGATGTCGTCGACGACGACGTCGTTGGCGTGTGCCAAGTCGTCGACGGTGTAGGCGAGCACTCGTGCGTCGTTGCCCGTCCACTTCGTGATGTCGAGCTCGAGGTCGGAGATCTGTGCTCGCCAACGGTCGCTGCCGTCGCTTGGTTCGTTCCCGGACCACGAACACATCGATGTCGCTGTCGATACGCATTCGCCCCGTTGCTGCGGACCCGAACAGCATGACCAGGAGAGGCGCTTGGTCCCACGTGGCCACCGCCGTGCGAATGCGCTCGATGAGAGCGTCATCCAGGTGGGCCAGTTCGATGATCGGTGCCGCTGCGAGATGGTCTCGATTCAGTCGGTAGGTGAGAGTGCGGCCCGCCTGGTCTGCGTTGACGATGCCCTGCTCGACGAGCCGGTTGAGGACCTTGCGCACGCCTGGTACCGAATGCCTTTCGAGCAGGCGTTGCACCTTCGGTGCCGTGAACGTCGCGTCGGCGCGAGCCAGAACGGTGAGCACGTCGCCATCGATCGTCGGGGTGACGGCCATCAGAGGCCGATGCAGGAGCATGGAAACAATCGTACGCTCATAGAAACAATTGTCAACCTTGGTTGCGCTCGGACCACATGGGAGGTGCCGAGTGCACGGCCGCCTCTCGAGGAGGACGACACGAATCGGGTCGAGCTGGCCCAGGTCATTGGGTCGTCGCCTGCGTGGGCCCGACTACGGTTGGCAGTTCGCACGACAAATGAGTGGCGGATGGTCGACGAGGCGGTTCTGCTGCACGACGAGGGGACAATGTGGGCAAGAAGAAGGGGTTTTTCGCTGAGGTCAACCGGCAGATGCAGCAGGCTGAGCGGACACGGATACAGAAGGCCAAACAGGCTGAACGGGCGCAGGCGGCTGCGGAGCGTCAGGCAGTCCAGGCAGCGAAGCAGGCCGATCGGGCGGAGGCGCAGGCCAAGAGGGCCGTTGGAGCGGAACAGAAGGAGGCCGAGCGGGAGGCAAAGCGACTTCACCAGGAGGCGATGGAGGCCGAGGTTGCGTCGCGCAACGCAAGTCTCGCAGCTGACTATGACGAGATCGACTCGATGCTGGCTACAACGCTGGCGATCGATGACTTTGTTGACTTGGAGCAACTCCGGCAGGTCGCAGAACATCCACCGTTCGACCCCGGCGCGCTGACGTCGCCAGCTCTTCAGCCACCGCCGCTTGGCGTACCAGCCGAGCCGCAGTTCGTTCCTCCGGAAGGGGCCCCGAAGGGTCTGTCGGGCATGTTGGGCGGGAAGAAGAAGTACGCGGAAGTCCTTGACCGCGCCCAACAGGAGTTCGCGGCCGTACACGAGGCTTGGAAGGCAGAGGTCGCATCGCTGCCGGCACGTCAGGCTCAGCGAGACGCCGATTTCCAGCGTGCCAACGCACAGCGTCTGGAACAGCTCGCAGCAGCCAAGGCGGGCTACGACGAGCAGTGCCGTCAGCGAGAGGTGGACACGGCGGAGTCGAACGCTGAACTCGATCAGCTCATCGCGAATCTCGGCTACGACGTCGAGGACGCGATTCAGGAGTACGTCGCGATCGTGCTCGGGAACTCCATCTACCCGGACTGCTTCCCGGTGACCCACGAGTTCCAATTCGTGTCGGCTACGAGAGAGCTGACCTTGAAGGCCGCCGTGCCCGAACCGATACTGGTGCCAGGCGTGCGTGCCTACAAGTACGTGAAAGCCACGGACGAGATCGGCGAAACCGCTCTGACCCAGAAGGATCAGAAGGAACGGTACGCCAACGCAGTTGCTCAGGTGGCGTTGCGAACCCTGCACGAGATCTTCGAAGCGGATCGCGTCGGACGAATCCAGACGATCTCGCTGACGGTGGCGACGAGTGCCATCGACCCAGCAACCGGCCAGCTCGTCGAGACACCGTTGATCGCAGTTGCGACCGACCGCCCAACCTTCGGATCCATCGATCTTGCGAACGTGGTGCCGACGGCGACGCTTGCGCACCTCAATGCTCTTGTGTCGAAGAACCCTTTCGGGCTCGTTGCGATCGACATGTCGAAGGGCGTGCGGGGCTAGTCGATCGTGGACGGAGTCCGCTTCAATCCACCGCCTGGTTGGCCGAAACCGCCCGAAGGTTGGAATTCTCCGGATGGTTGGAAGCCGGACCCGTCCTGGCCGCCGATGCCTGAAGGCTGGGAGCTCTGGATTGTCGATGCTGCGACCGAGACACTCCCTGTTCCACCCGTACCACCAGCGCCGCCGCACCCCCCGCCGCCCCCTCCCGCCGCACCAGTCGGTTCTGCTCCGCTCGCGATGACACCACCACAGCCGGTAGCGCCGCCCGGTGAGGTCGAGCGGTTGCGAGCTGAAGTCGTACGGCTACGTGCGGCGCTCGCAGATGCCGGGCCCGCGCTCCCGGATGACGTCATCGACCTGAACGACGAGCGGGTTCTGCAGGAGGTCGGGATCTACAACTACCACCACCCGTTGGAGAACGCGGAGCTGTACCGCGAGCGGCTCACGGACCTGCAGGGCCGGATCAAGGAGATGGTGAAGGCCGGCGATGCGATCTTGGCGTCGGACATGTTCACCTACAACAACTCGCTCGCCAAAGGTCGCAAGATGTCCGGCGATCTGTCCAAGCTGATGCTCCGCGCGTACAACGCCGAGGCGGACAACTGTGTTCGCACGCTTCGCGCAGGCAACGTCCAAACAGCCAAGAAGCGACTCGACAAGGCGGTCGAATCAATCGCCAAGCTCGGCTCCATGATGGAGATGCGAGTCAACCCCGGCTACCACAGCCTCCGGTTCGAGGAACTGGAGCTGACGGCCGACTATTTGATGAAGGCCCAGGAGGAGCGCGAGAACGCTCGCGAGGAGCGCGAGCGCCTTCGTGAAGAGCGGCGCGCCGAAGCCGAGTTGGCTGCAGAGAAGGAGAAGCTCGCCAAGGAACGGGCTCACTACCTGAACGCACTCGAAGCACTCCGCGCCAACGGCGACGCACAGGCAATCGCCGAGATGGAGAATCGACTTGGCGCGGTGGATGAGGCGATTGCGCAGAACGACTATCGCGCCGCCAATATCCGTGCTGGCTACGTGTACGTCATCTCCAATCCTGGGTCGTTCGGAAAGCACATGGTGAAGATCGGCATGACGAGGCGTCTCGAGCCGATGGACCGAGTTCGCGAACTTGGCGACGCGTCTGTGCCATTCCCCTTCGAGGTGCACGCTCTGTTCTTCGCGGATGACGCGGTCGCTGTCGAAAATGAACTCCACAAGGCATTCACCGAAGAACGGGTCAACCGGGTGAACGAGCGCCGCGAGTTCTTCTTCGCGACGCCGGTTCAGGTCCGGGACGTACTGACCGCGAAACTCGGCGAACTGTTGGAGTTCAACGAGAACCCCGAATCCAGCCAATACCTGCAGAGCCGGAAGTACTGGCCCGAGACGGCCGCAGCAACGGGCACGGTTGCGCTCTGAGCGTTTCAGTCCTGGGTGCCGTACGGGGCTCGCGCCGGCCCCAACATCGTCAATGGCGTTCTGGGATAAGCAGCCGACGCCTACGTGCAGTTGCGGACGCTTGCGTCCCGCGACTGGACGATTCTGATTGCTGCATACCATCGCGGGCGCTTGACTCTGCCAGTTTGCGGCCGCGCTCAGCGCTGCAACCCTGGCGTGCCACTAGACACTCGGAGTTCACACACAAGTTGGAGCTTCCAGCGAAGCTGCAACTTTAGCTCCCACTAGTTGTAGCTTCGTTTGCAATGGACAGTCACGACTTCGTTGTCTCAGAGTTCGGGCAGCCCCGGCGTGTAGGAGGCCCTGGCACGCACGTCGCATACTTCCCCAAGCCAATGCCTCGGACAGTCGCTCTGGATGAGGCCACCTGGTCCGCGATGTCAACCGCAGACCGCGCTATTGGCCGGCTGGCTGGTGCTGGTCGACAATTGAAGAATCCACTCCTGATTGCCAATTTGTACCTTCGTCGCGAAGCAATCTCGAGCACTCGGATCGAAGGCACACAAGCGACTCTCGACGACCTGTACGAAGCAGAGACTGGAGGTGCAATCGGCTCCGATGTGCGCGAAGTGATCAACTACATCGACGCCCTCTACCGCCGGACTCAACGACGTTGCCAATGAGGGCATCACGCTTGACCTCATCGGTTCCTTGCATGTCGAACTCTTGAAGGGCGTTCGTGGCGACGACAAGCGTCCCGGCGTGGTGCGCGAGGGTCCGAACTGGATTGGATCGAACGATCCGGCCACAGCAAAGTTCGTCCCGCCGCCGCACACGGAGTTGGACGCCGGCCTCACTGACTGGGTCAGCGTTTGCAGCGGAGGATCTACCGATGCCACCCCTCATCAGGTGCGCATTGCTGCACTACCAGTTTGAAACGTTGCATCCGTTCTTCGATGGAAACGGAAGGCTCGGACGCCTGCTCATAATCCTGTACATCGTTCACAACGAGCACCTGCCGGCACCTCTCCTGTATCTGAGCCCCTACTTTGAGCAGAACAAGCAGGCGTACTACGACGCTTTGCAGGGAGTCCGAGAACGAGGAGACGTACTGAGCTGGCTGCGCTACTTCCTGGCTGCCGTCACGGACCAGGCAAATGACGCGGTCAGGCGGAGTGAGCGTCTTTGGGACATTGGTGACGACTACCGAAGGCGACTCTCGGGGTCGCGGAGCCGAGCACACGAGATTATCGACGTACTGCTGTTCTCCCCCTGGATCACAACTCAACAGGTAAGAGAACGGCTCGGTGTGTCCGGCCAGGGGGCCAGCAACCTCTTACGCCAGCTGGAGTCTGTGGGGATAGTCGAGCAGACCCATCGGCTCCCAGGACGCTCGAATCGGTGGGTCGCAACCGAAGCAATGAAGGCTGTCCGCGATTAGCAGGATGCGGAAGTCGCCGGTTGAGGGCTGATCGCATCCCCCGCTAGTCGATTACCTCTCCGACCGGGTGGTCCTCGGACTGGTGGTCGGGTTTCGGTTGGTCTCGGCCGACCCGGCGACATGGGACGTTCCTGCGCGCCCTCACGCAGCCTTGGCCCTTTGAACGACCCAACCATGCCCGACTCGGACACCGACCACACGATCGCCTTCCGCCAATCCTTCGACGCTCACGACACAGGTTTCGCCCCGCGTGCCGCTGCGCCACATCAGAGACAGACCGCGCGCGGCCAATCCCAGCGTGCGACAACGCCTGATCGATCAGATGAAGGAGTCGGTGTTCCGCTGTGCGAACCTTCGGGCATGGATCCGCACCGTCTTGACGAGGACGAGGTACTGCTCATCCGCCGTCGGCTTGCCAGCACAACAGTTGCGCAGCGGGCGTTCGGAACCGAGGTGCCGCTGTACCCCGATCGTCTCTCCTCGGCAGTCGCGAGGCAGTCGACGGGTATCGGCAACCACATGAAGTACACCACCGTGCCGCAGATCGCAGCCACCCTGTTCTACGGTCTCTGTCTTGGGCACGCATTCGACAACGGAAACAAGCGAACCGCACTCGTATCAATGTTGGTCCTCTTGGAACGCAACGGCGTCCTGCTCGTAGATACAACCGAGGATCGTCCTATACGAGCTTGCCACGGGTGTGGCATCTCACAGCTTCACCGAAGAACGGGGCGACGATGAGGTCGACTTCATTGCGAACTGGATTGCCCAGAGAATCCGAACCGCAGACAACAGCCAGCGCGCAGAATGCGATTTCGGGAGTTCCGACGAGTCCTGGAAGAGCAGGGCTGTGAATTTGACACTCCGAAGGGAAATGCGATCAAGATCTATCGCCAAACGCCCAACGGCCGGTTGTCTGCCAAGGCGGGGTATCCCAACGAGCACCTGACGTACCCTCCGGGGAGATGAAGCGAATCAGGCGAGCGCTTCAACTTGACCTCGAACACGGATACGACGCTGCCGCCTTCTTCGACTTCGAGGCGTCGGTCGACGCATTCGTCAACAGCTACCGGCAGTTGATGAATCGTCTCGCCGATATGTGACGATCCGGATCGTTTGGCGTGTGCGTGTCTCGCAAAGGTGATACCCAGAGATTCTCGATAGGGGCGCTCCTCGTTAAAAGGTCGGTCCCGCCGCATGTGTCCCTGAAGTGCCGGTCGGGGGCGGCGCAGCGGTCACGGCGCCCACGATCAGATCCGGCTTGGTCCGTCGCCGTCCCTGTCCGCGACGTCTGAGCTTCGCCGAGCGACGGAACTGGTCGCACCGACTTGGGTAGCGTTTGGGTAGCAACGTGGTGGAACTACCCGGATTCGACGTCACTCCGCGCACCGCCCGTCCCCGGAAGCCCTTATTCCACGGGCTTTGACGGATTCGCCAACACCGGCTGGACGGCCGGGGGTCCTTTCCTAAACCGTGTGTCGCAGGTCCGATTCCTGCCAGGGGCACTGGAAAACACCGGCCCGAAGTGGTCTGGGATTACCGGTTCCGAAGCGGCAGCCACGTGCGGAAGGCGACCGTGTCGACCGTCCGGCGCCCCGTCACACCGAATCTTGTGTGCGAGGTACAACGGAGCCGGAACTTGCGCGCCCTGGGGTCGTGGGCGGTCTACTGTGAGCGATGGCGCATGGGTGCGCGGCCAGGACCCGCGGACAGGACTGAGTCCAACCCAGAACCGATCGAACGTCCATACGGCGTTCCTCTGCCTGAGATGCGGGTCGCAGGCGCTGGAGGAATAGCCATGTCACCATCCACTTCCGTCACCCGAACGTTGCCGGCTCGGCCCGATCTCGACCAGCTGAAACGTCAAGCCAAGGACCTACTCGCCGACTCCCGTCATGGCGATCACGCTGCGCGGGCCCGCCTCGACGGGAACGCCGGTGCCCGGTTGTCCGACGCACAGTTCGTGATCGCCCGCGAGCACGGATTTGGCGTCCTGGGCACGTATCCGTCGTGCCGGTGTTGGCTGCGAGCCCCCAGCGTCTGCCGGTGACGCGTTACCCCCGCGTCGACAAGCACCTCGCCGAGTCGACGTACCAACGCGGCGACGTTCCTCGACGGTGCCAAACGCAACGGATGGGTGCCCGGACGGCTCCCGACGTCGTTGGTGTTCGCTTTCAGCCGACGTCGCTGCCAACCTCACCGAGTCCGACGATTCGTCGAGAACCGGAATGGCAGTCGGCAACGGCCGCTACTTCGTCACCATCGACGACCCGGCGGTTGCGGTCAGTTGCATGAGCGCCGGGATCGCGTACGTCGGCCAGGTCGAGAACCAACTCGCGCTCGGCGGTGCAGAACGATTCGTGATCCTCAACACCGCCGGAGGATTCGGACCCGACATCGCCATCGGTGATCTCGCGCGGCTGGAGACCGCTGTACGCGACGACGGGATCTGCGACCACTATCTCCCACCGGTGGCACCGTCGACGCCGACCTGGTCGGTCGTTGCCGGTTTCGCTGCGATCCCAGGATCGTGGCTGATCACGTCTGATCTTGGCGTCGGCGTAGTGCTCGGACGTACTTCCAGCGTCGACTCGCCAGCTCGCGTTCGGCGGCGCCCGTACAGGCGCCGATCGCCGTCGTTGGTGCGGAGCCGGTCACGGAACACGATCATTCGCTCGACCTCGACGCAGTCGCGACTGAACACGTGAACGTTCACGTCGGCGTCAGGCCCTTTGAACAGTCGATGTTCAAACCAGCCTGGCTCACGCAGCCGCAGCTGATAGCCGGCGGCCTCGAGGTCAGGAACATACGCTGGCTTCGTCGGCCGAGTCCGCGACCGTGAGCGCGATGCTCGATGATCGGCTTCGCCGCCGACCCGGGAACGGACGTCGATCCAACGTGGTCGATGCTGAGCGCTCGGGAACCGAGGCGCACTCGGATCCGTCCCGCCTCGCGCTCGGAATTGCTCCGGCCAGACTGGCTGGTACTCGAACGAGCTGCACGACGTCATTGTGAATCGGACGGTCGCCGATATACGCGGCTTCGAGGTCGTCGTCGGTCCCGCGAGTCACCGGCGAAACCCTACGACGGACA